>NZ_JBQYMB010000001.1:0-4800000 GCF_052682275.1 Paraburkholderia sp. D1E | reverse complement strand
GAAATTTAAATCAATTAAAGCTTTACTATGCATCTACCAAGCTAATCCGCCGTAGATTTTCCGACACTGACGTAACCCTGCTAATCCCAGCCAATATTTCGATGATACCCACGCGTTATCATTCCCTCGTCGCGTGCTTAAAGACAGTTTTCTTTCGAACTGCTATCGAAGTTGTCGCGCCGTTCGACTTCAAACCAAAAGTCCAACCTGTCTAAATTATTTTGGCCATTTGTAGTCTTTTTGGTAGACAATGATCATGGAACCATCAAAAACTCAGCTTACCCAATGCTCTGGACTACGATGTCATCAAAATTCAAATCTAAAACAGTCATCGCGATATTGACTCTGGCGGTATCTTGCTTCGCATCTGGTCAGACGCTCAATCAGGACTCCCCTTACGGCACGAGCGGATCGGCAAAGGACCTTGCTCAGTCGTATGCAGCATTACTCAAACGCTCGATTGATCCGCAGTCCCGTCACAAGATAAATTCGAACGCTGACCATGGAGCGACACCGGACCTACACCAGCAGATTGTCCGCGACGAGCAGCTACTCGGGGGACCATCAGACGATCTGCTTTCGACTAGCAATCAAGACGCTGGTTATCCAATGACACCGGTCGAACTGGCAGTTAGCGTCAACCCACTTTTGAACTTCGGAAACGACAGTCTTACAGACAACACAGATCTTAATAAAGAGAATAGTACGTTTCATTTGTTGACCGCCAAAAACAAGCCGGTTGATTCTCAGGTCCGAACACATGTCCGGTCGGATCAGGGTGTCAACAAAAGTCCTTGGTAGTTGAACAATTCGCCGCGCACTATTTCACTGTATGGATAGCACCTATCTGCGCGCCAACCCGTCGATACCTGGTCGCTCGCCCCACGGCAAACGATATTTGCTCCGAAAAAGTAGAAGACTTTTTAAGTGCTTGCGTCCTGCCCAGCTGAAAATCCCAGCCGCGGATTCTCTCTGGTGCTCATGAGTCAGATGTGCTCCAGGGACGCAGACAACTCTGTGCCCCGCTTGCCACGTTCGCGCACAAAAATCAACGTCCTCCATGTACAGGAAATATCTCTCGTCCATGCCACCGAGGTCCTCAAAAATTTCTCGCCGAACAATAAATCCAGTTCCCATTACCCATTCCGCTTCAAAGGGCAAGTCCTGCCGCCAAGAGTCATACATCATGTGCGTTTCGGCACGCTGTCTAAAGCCACTCAGCTTTCCCAGCGGCGACCGACGAGCCAAGATATCAAGAACTGAATAGAACCGCCTCGCAGAGTATTGGCGTCGCCCATTCGGATACACGAGGTCCAATCCCACAAGCCCAATATCCGACTCGCTCTTCATGACTTTTATGGCGCGCTCGATACTTCTATCAGTAAAGTATGTATCGGGATTCAGAACTATCACTAGGTCATGTCTGCATGCAACCATTCCAAAATTGACGCCTGATCCGAAACCGCGATTCACCGACGCTCGCACCAGTCGGACATCTGCAGGTAGTGTTTTCTTAAGTTGTTGAAAAGAATTATCAGGCGACGAATTGTCCACAATCACTATGTCTTCGGCTATCGCAATGTTTAGTGCGATTAAAGATTCGACACATTTTCTCGTCAAATCAGCCGTTTTGTAATTCACGATAATTGCATTTATTCTTTCGAATGAAATCATATTCCCCCCGGTGTTCCCTCGCTTCGGCCATTGTTTTAATTTTCAAATTCACCCACGATTTCCCAAAGTCGGCAAGCCGATTTTCCCCAATCAAACTTTTTAACGTGTATTGCTGACTTTCTAATTAAATCCGAACGTGCTTCTTTGTCTGTCGCGATTTTATTGATCGCTTCTTTTATAGAATCGACCGAATACGGGTCAACTAATTCGGCAGCACTATCCCCAATTTCTGCCATTGCGGATACATTTGATGTGATCACTGGTACACCTGACGCCATTCCTTCGACGATCGGCAGCCCGAATCCCTCATATAGCGAAACGAACACCACCATCAACGCACCGCTATATAGCCGCGGCATGTCTTGGTCACTTACAATCCCCGAATAAACAACGTTGGCTTCAATGCCCAATTTCCTCGCCAGCAACGTAAGCTCTGCAGAGGGAATACCAGTAAGCATCAATTTAACATTCTGTTTCGGCAATACCGAAGCGGCATAGGCCGCGAAAAGTCGATCCAGATTCTTATATTTTCGACGATTCCCGGGGTACAGAATATATTTGAATTTATAATTCAGTGGCTCGTGTTTTCCAAAGAAATTTTCATGCACTCCATTTAGAACAACGTGAACTTTTTTTGGATCGATATTTGACCATTCCAAGAACTCACTCTTAGTATATTCTGAAACGCAGACAATGGCAGAGCATTGCAATAACAATCTCTTAAACACCAATTCATAATAGATCCTGTGCCACCTTGAATAATAGTGAAGATGGGTTAGATCGTGAATTGTGACTACGCTAGGACACGGAGAGCGCAGCGGCGGCACAAATCCAGGGCTCCAAAAAACACCTGCATCTCGTCTATTTCGGAGTCCGCTACCAAGCGCTATCGGAGACAGCGGACTTCCAATCTTAGTCGTGAGATCCAGATGCTCCAGTTGCAAGAAAGCCGGACGTCGACTAAGGTAGGCCGACATCACGTTTCCAATGCCGGTGTGTGCCGGCCAACGCAAATCTGCATAGATCATTTGGAGGAAAATTTATAAAATAAATATATTTATCAATCTGGCGTGGCCGGTAAATTTATTAAAAATGGTCATACTTCAAAAAATCATCCATAACTATGTTTTTTCGAGGTGATTCTGAACCGACTTTTTTCGAGAACGACGAATCCATGATAGTGTTATTTGTCCACTGTGCAACAGCATCGCTTCGTGAATCCAACAAAACTGTGTCGTTATCAAGACCACTAAAGTCATTATTAAAAAATTTAATCCCTGCCCCACGGGAAGTTGGGAGACTTCCACTACCCGCAGCCACCGTCAATATCGGGGAGTAGTTTCTCCCAAATCGGAACTGAGTAATTGAATTTGAAAAAATCTGCACGCGAAAAGCAGCATCTAGATCGAACAAGGGGAAATGTTCGGCAGCATGCCAAGTTTGCCCGGACCACTCAAATTTACAATTTGACAGGACAAAAATATCCAAATTAGCTCGTGAATCGGATTTAATATATGTACCGAAGTTGCCTTCAAAACGGGAGGCGTATATGCGAAGATTATTAACGTTAGCAGCCAAATTTTTGAGAATTATTGGTCCAATAAAAAACACGGCGTCGCTATGACTCGCATCTATAGAATTAAAGAAAACGTTTTCAAATTTTCCTTCGAACCAGTGCTGAAGTCGGACTCCATTTCCAATCGCGTGACCAATCTCGAGGTTTCGAATCGTCACTTCGGAGAACCCTAGCCCCACGAAAACGCCTTCACTTAGCGCGTGTCCTCCGCCTTCGAGCGCGAGATTGGATATTTCTCCGCCAAGAGCTACGCCCGGAACCGTATCTGACTCGTGACTAAACGCTAAAACAAAGGCTTGGTTCCCTTTGGCTAAAAGCTCTGCTCCATGGGATTCCCATTTTGAAACACCTTCGCCGAGAAGTTTTATAGGACGGCTGACCCGTATCCCTGAAACCACATATTTCCCCAATGGAAACACCAATTGGCCGCCGTCGGGCGTATCGTCGACAGCACTCTGGACGGCCGCCGTATCATCTGTCTTACCGTCGCCTGTGGCTCCAAAGTAGGTAACGTATCGCGAGCCGGCATATATACGGTTCCAGCGCCCACCCTCCACGCCACGAACGGGCAGCACTGTCCCGCCGTTTGCCTTGCGAGAATCAGAAGGACTGAAAAAGAATTGTCCACCCCCGCCGTCTCCGGGGTACCTGTACCCAAGCACAACCGCGATCGTCCCCTCTTTCGGGCGCAACGCGTTGTCGTTTTCCAACGCGGCTACGGACTGGTAGACGTTGACTGTCGGTTGTATGGTCTGCGTCACATCAGCCTGCGCCAATTTGGCACCACTTAAGAGAATAATTAATGCAGGTAGAATCACGGAGCGGAATTGAATACTCAGCTGATCTTTACACATGTTGACGCCTCATTTTTTGCGATGATTCGAAGCGTGAAACGCCATTTTGCAAGTACATTTTACTTTGAGCGATTATCAAACCGATAAAAAACATACACACAAGCGACTCCGGAATATCTGTAAAAATACCAATTACAAATATTGCAATCGCGACAGCAATCAAACCACGTGAGGCCACCACATCGTAACTGTATAAGCGTTTGAAAACAAAAAATAGCGAAGCGTAAATAGCTACTCCTAAAGCCCCAAAAGAGCCCCAAAGTGCCAATGCGGTATTATCCGAGACTGCCAAATCGCCGCCCCCTCGCCCCAAAAGCGCTGGGACCTCAAATATCCGCAAAGAAGACCCGACCGCCCCAAAACCAACACCCGTAATTGGATTTGCAAACTGAGTCGCGACATCAATAAAGTCAGGCCATGTGTTATTAAGTCGGTCATCAAAGGACGCAAAGAGCAGAAGGTCGACATCGTCGTGCATGTCTATTACGTAATTTTCGAAAGTCGTCGAAAACGGAAGCCAAATTGCGGCACCAAGTAGAGTTGCACAAACAATTAATACCAACCCTTTCGTTCGGTACGTCTTCAATACAAGTCCGCCCAAAGCTAAAGCAACAATCGAAGCCTTATGGGTGGTTAGATATATTGGAATCAAGGATGCAGCTAAAATTCCATTGCGCACTATATAATTCTTTATACTTGGCGTTACGTATAATATCGGCAATGCAATTCCGATTGCAGCTGAAACTGAAATACGCGCAAAGCCAGCCAGCCGCGCCACATCGAAGGCGTTCCAGTCCCGACTCCCCTCCAATTGAGTATCGCCAATTTTGTACATATAACCTTGCCAAGGAAGATCCCTAAAACTGTTTACAAGAACCCCCACGCCAGAGGCGATTGCGCAAAACAGCAATAACAATAGGAACGATCTTCTTTGGTGAATGTATTTATGTACGACGATGCCAAGGAGAATCGGCGACCATGTATAATATGAGAAAAGAATATTCTCTAGCGGGACACCATGAAAAAGCGCTACACATGAATATGCGGCAACAGTGAGAATAGGCAGCAGTAGAAAATGAGTGCTTTTCCGCGTACCCATTTCGAATAAAACAAATGCTACTGCCAGCATCTTTGGTGCTGTAAGTGCTGCTCCGAGACCAAATTGATCGAGGTAATAGCGAAGCGCACCGGAAAACGTTTCAGTAAGAAGCAAAGAAGAAACAATACAAAATGCAACGATTCCTCGGTTTGACAACGAGCTCCGATTAACAATATTTCGGGTTTGCACGAATAAGGTCATATCGTGGCCCCTTCTTGCGCCAGATGAACGTCAAATAACAGATCTTCATATTTCTTAAGCATTTGATCGGGGTCGATAAAACTTTGGACCGACGCTCGCGCATTTTTTGCTAGCGAAATATAGACAGATGGATCAGAAGTCATTTTCTCGATTGCGCGACGTAACGAGTGTTTATCTTCTGTATCGCACAAAAAACCATTGATGCCGTCTTTGATAATTTCCGGGAGTCCGCCTTGACGCGTGGTTATTACAGGAATGCCGTACGCGCAAGCCTCCGCCGCGACCATTCCAAGCGGTTCGGGCCAGAGAGAAGGAACGATACAAACTTCCACACTCTGAAAGAATTCCCGAGGCTCAACGTAACCCACGAATACCACTTTTGAAGAGGCAAATCTATCCTTTAAATATGTTTCGTATCGCTGATCTCCCTTACCGGCAAGATATAAAGTACCCTCAGCTTTCGATGCTTGAAATTCTTCAAGCATCCACTCAACCCCTTTTGCCTCGGAAAGCGTTCCAATATAGCCAAATTTAACTGGGACACTATTGGTCGGCTCAGTGACGTCAATAAGCGGAATGTTTCTAGCGTTGTAAATAGTTTTACCTAGTACTCCAGCGAAGTACCCGCTGTCGCGCATGACATTCAGAATGTACTGACTAACGCCGACTACGGCCGATGCTGCCATCGACGCGCGAGCGTGACGCTTTCGCAAAAATCGACACTCGTTGCAAGGTTTTTGACAGACGCTCCCCGCCCGAAACCTATTGCTTCGGGCACACACAAGATAGAGATCGTGCAGCACCTGGACAAATGGCACATTCGCAGCTCTGATTTCATCCCATGCCGAGATGGACCAACCTGTCAAGTTGTGGCAACTCACCACGTCGGGCCGCTCATTTTCGATTACAAGCCGTACGTAGTCGCGCATCGATTCGTTATAGGAATCCTTAATATGCCAGAACATTCTCGCCAGCGAATTTCTTTGCTTAACAGAGTGATGCCAGAAGATGTTTTTCAGGCCGGCCCGATAAATTTTTACCTCATCTACGACGTCTATGACGAGTCCGGCCGCTGGTCCCGTTGTTAATACCGTGACCTCATGGCCACGTGCGCGCATACCTTTAACTAGGTTTCGAAGCGAAATTTCTGCACCTCCGCCAACGTGCGGCTCGTAAAGGCTGCATATGTAGAGTATTTTCATCCTCGGGCGCTCCCTCTCGCACTAAGTTTCGATTTACGCGTGGCACACTGCATGGAGCGCGGCATTAGTGCTTACTTTCGTACGCGTAATAGCCTGAGTTGTAGGCCCCGTAGCCTATCTTTCGCGCGGGGACATCAGTGAAGAGAATTCCCTTGAGCGAGACTCCGCCAGTCCGAAGCCGCTTAGCACATGCAGCTATTTCGTGCATTGGATGCCGACCGTGACGTATTGCAAGAAGAGTCGTCGCTGCGGACTTCCCAACTATCGTTGCGTCTGTGACCGCAAGGACGGGGGGAGTATCTACAATGACGACGTCGTACTGGGAGGAAAATAGTTTGAGCGCTAAATCTAGCCTTCCATTTGCCAAAAGTTCCGCCGGGTTCTGCGGCAAGGTTCCTTTGACAATGACATCCAAACCCGGCAGCACATCACGGTTCACAAGCTCTTCTGCTGCATATCCCGAGAGCAACTCGGATAGACCGGGGAGCTTCGAAATGCCAAAATAGGTGTGAACGTCGCCGCGGCGCATATCAGCATCGATAAGAAGGACTCGTTCGCCGCCAATAGCCAACACTGCGGCGAGATTGACAGACAAAAACGACTTTCCAACTTCAGGCCTCGGCCCTGTAATCATGATGATATTGTTTCTTGCGCCCACGGTATTAAATTTAAGCGCCGTTCGCAGGCTACGAACACCTTCGACCGCGACGTCCTCTGGCGCTGACGTCACCAGGACGTGTTGCCCTGCTCGACCGCGTTCAATCGCACGCGCCAACTTGAGTTGGGCCTCGCTATGAGGTATTACCGCGTAAACGGGAACCCCAAGGGATTCCTCGATTTTCTCGGCATTTTCAACTCCGCCGTACAGCGACTTCCGAATAAATGCGGCAGCTAGTCCCAAGATCAGGCCTACCACTCCGAAAACGGGAATTAGAAGAATCTTTTTGGGCTTAACTGGGCTTTCTGGGATGACTGCAAAATCAACAACCCGAACGTTTCCCACCTCACCCGCTTTTACTATTCGCAATTGCTGAGCGCTGTCGAGCAGATTGGTATATAGCTCTGTATCGACCCTGACGTCGCGGAGAAGTCGAAGAGCCGACTGCTCGGTGTTCGGAAGGCTCGCTACGCGTGCGTCGAAGTCAGACTGTTGCGATTCGAGCGCAGAAATCTGAGCATTAATGCCCGCAATTGCCGGATGTGTCTCCGTAAATCTTTGAGCCATTTCCAGCCGCTGCTGCTTAAGTTCCGTCAGCTTCGCCTTGCTATCGACGACTTGTTCCAAGAGAAGCTTGCTCTCCATGGTCAAGTCGACAGTACCATGCTTGTTACGGAACGCGTTGTACCGCTCCTCGGCGTCATCCAGCTGTTTTCTTAGATCAGGAAGTTGTTGGTCCAAGAACTTGAGCGTGCTTTGAGCCTCGGTCGATTTTCGGTCAATATTCTGTTGTACGTAGGCCGTCGCAATTGTGTTGATGACACCAGCGACAGCTTGCGCGTCGTATCCATCGAGTGACACACCAATTACACCAGACAGCTTCGTCTTCTCTGAGATGAGCAAAGAGTCTTGAAGCTTGGCAACCGTGTCAAGCGTCGAAAATCTTTGGATCAAGAATTGCGTACCTGGACGAGCGACAAGTTTGTCCACAAGAATTCGAACTTCGCCGTTGGCAAACCTCGCGGCTTGCTGCTTCAGCGTCACGCCACGGAAAAGCACCTCGCCGTCCGGATCGCGGAGAGTAAAGGAGCCTGCCTTTTCGGCGACCAAGACGAATTTGTCCCCGTAATAATCTGAGGGCACTTCAAATTGGGAGACGCTAATGCTCTCACCACCCCATGCAAACTGGCTCATTCCCAACTTGGCAGGAGCTGGGTTTGTGGTATCAGAGTGTCGTGCGATCACACCGCCAACGATCGGGAAATATCGCGGTTGCGCTGAAACGTCTAAATGAAGACGCTGTACCGTTTGAGCTGTGACCAAGCGTGAACGTATGATTTCAATTTCAGCAGCGGCTGTTTGCTTATTATCAAACATGGACGCAATGTCACCCAAAGCATCCTTCGTTGCATTTGCACTGTCTTCGACCTGAATCATTGCGTCTGCACGATAAACCGGGCGAGCCAAGTAGACATATGCAACGCCAAAAATAAATATCGTTAACGCTACCGCAGCAATCAATCGCCAATTCTCTACCATGACGGTAATATGCTCTGCCCAATGTACCTCGTCATCGCTTAGAGATTCAGCGGCACGGTTTTCGGATAGGAAGTTCATACGGTGACCGCCAAGCTATTGATTAGTTGGATCCAATTTTGCAAACCGCACTCAATTTGAGCTAGGGACGCCTCAAAAGCTTGACGTCCCCTTCGATAAGGATCTGCCACGTCAAAATTCTCGTGATCACCCAACCTATAAACCTTTCCTCGCGAGAACACATATTTACTTTCGATCCACTGCCGCTGCGAAGTACTCATCGTCAATACCAACTGCGCTGACTTGATGTGATCCATGTTGAGCGCGGTTGCAACGTGGTTTTCTATGCTTATACCGCGCTGCTTCATTAACTCGATAGCCAATGGCTCGGGATTATGGCCAAGCATCGCATTGATGCCGACGGACGAGACCGAGGCGAACGGCATCTCATTCGCGAGCAGACCGGCTGCCATCGGGCTTCTACACACGTTCCCTTCGCAAACCATCAATATATTTTCGATCATTTTGTCACGATCGCCGTAGTTAGACCCGCGTTGATAGCCGGCAAAAGGAGGCTTAACACGCGACTGAATCTGACCAATCCATTTCCATCTACGTACACAACGTCCTTTGGCTGCAATTGAAATTGATTTGCCAATATCATTGCCACGGGCGAGTGCGCGTCCAAGTGAAAGACTTGGGGTGTTGTGCCTAGGGACCCCCTAATCACATAAACTTGGGCGGCATCGGCGCTATTCGTATTCAGACTACCCGCCTGGGAAATAGCATCGCTCAGCGTAAGTCTTCCATTCTGTAACGGTATAGCAGTTGCAGGCTTATTTACCTCGCCCATTACAAACACGCCGTTTTCGTCGCGGGAAACTATCCGCAACAAATCACCATTTCTGAGCAGAATTTTTGAAGGATTTTCACCATGATCAAGCATCATGGAGAGATCCAGTGGATAGGAGACCCCGTCGCGGACGAGTGTCATTCGGCTCTGGTCAGCTGCCGGACTGAATCCGCCTGCACGGTTGATCGCTTCGTATAGCGTCATTGGAATGTCGTTTATGGGAACGGCACCAGGCGTATGCACTTCCCCATCGATGTAGACTTGACGCGCGCGAAACGAAGCAACTCTTATAGTCACTTGCGGTTTGACAAAAACTTTTGCAAGTTCTTGCGATAGTTTGTTCTGAGCCTCGTCGGGACGCAATCCCGCGAGATGAATTGCTCCGACGTAGGGAAATTGGACATTTCCGCTGCTGTCTACGATGAAGCCAGGAACCGGGTCGAAGGGGCGACTATTCGTCTGCGTCTGAGTTCCTAAGGCCGCGGCTAATTCCGGATGGTCCCAAACGGTAATTTGCAGCACGTCTCCCGCGCCAATAAGATAAGCGCTCGGGGTTCCCACTAGATTTGCCAATTGCGAGTCACCCGCCAGAGCGGCCTCATCGCGCGTTTTCTTGATAAGCGCGATGTTGATATCGACGATCGGAACTGGGAGTTCAACCGGCGGTGTCTCGCGGTCGCCATTCGTTACAGGTAACGAAGCAGGACCGGTCATTCGCATTCCGGGAGCAACTACACATCCCGCAAAGGTCGTTACAAGGGCGATTAGAGCAAATCGGCGCACAACCAGTGTTGCAAAGCGCTCTACGCCGATCGCTCGTATTTTCCAAAAAAGTCTCATCACATTCACCTCGATTTGCATCCAGTTCTTCGTCTGCGAGGAAAGGTCGCCGTCACTTAAGCGACCAAACCGTTCGCGCGAAGTATTATTGGTGGCCACGGAATCACAAAACGCTACTTCGTCGTAGTCCCCGTCCCACCACTTCCACCCGTACCACCCGTCGCCCCACCACTTCCACTCGAAATCGGAGCCGCTGCCCCAGCCGCCTGCGCAGCTGCAGATAACGAAGCCGCCGGCAGCCCAGTACTCGTAATCGCCCCAGCCTTCAGCAACGTATCGAGATCCGCATCCGCACCCGGCGCGCCGGGCGTAAACGAAACCGTCAGGAACGAAGAAGAGGAAAGCGTGATCCCATACGTGCTCTTGATCAGCGCCACAACCGCCGCCTCAGCATTCGCAATCACCGTGCTATTCGACAGCGCACTTTGAAACGACGCGTTCGAAGTGATCCCCGAGAGCAGCCCGCTAACAGTCGTGCCCAATTGCCCTGCGATGTAGTCCAACAGCAATTCCGTCAACGGCGTCACGTTGAACGTACCCGCGCCGGCTGCAAACGAGTGAATCGTGATCGCGCCGCCGGTCGCCGTAATCGTGCAAGGACCGTCAAACGCGAACGTGGCCGAATACGCACCGTTGGAATTGGCCGTTGCGCTACCCGAGCCGTTCTTGCACGTCAGCGTGATACTGGCGTTAGCCAGTGCCGCACCAACTGCCGCCGTACCGCTCACCGTCCCAACTGGCGAGCCACCACTACTGGTTCCCCCACCGCATGCGACCAGCGCACTGGTTGCGAGAGCCATCGATCCGAATTGCAGCGCGCGCAGCGTGGCGCCGTTTAGAAGCTTCATCGCTTATCTCCAAAGAAAGTCATTCACAATTGACCGGCACCAACGCCCGTCCGTCGCTTACACCCTGCAAACCGCTTCCGCAGACGCCATGTGAAAGCGCGACGCCCGTCGATACAGCAGGCACGCTCACTTGCGGCTTCGGCTTTGTTCCGTCACTACCTGGTCGCCCGTAACGCAGATACGCATCGCGCATCCGGTAAAGCTGAGTCGAGAAGTACTCGCCGCTAAAGCGGCCCTGATTCAACAAGTACTGCTGCGTGCTATACGGGAAAGCCATGTTCTCCGCCGCATTGGCCGACAGATAATTGGTCGATCCCACTCGCGTGCGGAAATCCAGCCCGAACTGTTCAGAGCCGTACACCTGGCTGATCCCTGGCTTCATGCCCTGACGCAATGTCAACGGGAAGCTGATTGCGGCACCCACAAACGTTCCCTGGCCGCTATGCTCGCCATGCACGCTCACCGATACGTCGTCGAACCAGCGCGTCAGCGTCGCGACCGGCCCCTTGTCTCCACCCACAAAGCGCGCCACGCCCGCTTCGATCCACAGCTTCCAGGACGGTTGCACCCAGCGGTAAGTCAGCTCGGCATTCTTCTCACTCGGCAATTCGTCATGGCCCGGCTCATGGTGCAAATAGGCGAGCCGCAAACGAATCAGATCGGGGCGCCCCGGCACAAACACGGTTGTTTCGTTTTGCACACCAACGTACGAGTAATCGAACTTGCCGATCGATGCCACATTGAATACTTGCGGCATGACCCAGAAGCTTTGTGCCAATGCGACCGCATTCAGGCCGCCGCGCAGGCGGTAGTCACTAAACACGCGGCCTTCGTCCATGTTCTTTGTGTTGTAGAGCGGTGCGATATAACTCGCGTACAACTCCGCACCACGCCAAAGCGGCACGAACCCTTCAATGTTGGCGCCGAGTGAGATATCGAAGTTGCCGTACTCAGTGCCGTACAGGTAACTGACAACCGGCTCAATCTGAATACGCGTCAGTCCATGCGTGTGTTCATTGCCATGCCATGCGATCGAGTCCGCGTCGTATGTCGGGCGCGTGCGCATTGTCATTGAGGCGCTGGCAGCCGCCGGCGCACCGCCCTCAACGAACTGCTCAAATGCGTCGCGATCAACAATGACTTCGCCTAACGGCTCATTGGCCTTCTTGATGACCACGTGAATCTTGTCCGTGCCGTGCGGTGCATTTACGCTCGCCACACCGAGCACAATGCCGAGTGCGTCAGCTTCGTTCTGGTTGTAGCGATGGTTCTCGTACTCGACCACCAGATCCCGGCCGCTCATCCCGACGCGCACGCGCTCGAGGCCGGCCGCAAACAGTTGTGCGGCGATTTCGTCAAGCGCGGAGGTGTCCAGCGCCTCCGGAATCGCAGGCGACTGCGCTCCCGACGATTTGGCCGCCATCACATCACTCAACATCACCGACGCATACGACTGCAGCGGCGGTACATACGTAATCGGCGCCGCAGCCAACGCATTGCTGTTACCCGTGGCAGCACGCGTGTCCACCGGTTGCAGGCTGCCGAGACGGATCAGACCGTCATCGTCGGCATCCGCTGTCTGGGCTGCGGGCACTTGCGGTCCCTCGCACAAGCCGTCGGCACAACGTGCACCGCTAAAGCGCTTGCCCAATGGAATCTGAATGCCCACCGAGAAAGACGTGCGCGGCGACACACCATCCGTCGAGCGGATCGAACGCATGAACGTGCCGATCACGTTCGCATCAGCTAGCCAGCTAATCCGCGGAGACTGATAACGCACACCGGCATAAGGCGTTTTCGAATCGTCTTCCGCGAGCAGAGACAAGCCTGTGTTCCACAGCGAGACTTGCGCGCCACCGAACAAACCATCGAGGCGATCGCCCTGACCGTAACCCGCCGTCAATGTCACCGGTCCAAACGCTTGCGACACCACGCCGTATTTCGAACGGAAGAAATGCGTCTGGCCGCCAATGTCGGTCATACCGAATGCAATGCTCGGCTGATACTTAAAGAACTTCGGCACTTCGAACTTAACGTCGCCCATCAGATGACGGAACAGAAAGTGGTCGGCATTGCTGAATGGAGCCGGGACATTCGCTGGGTAATTGGCAAGCCCCCCGGACAGTTCCACGTAAGGCAGCAAGCCCACTGCTCCCCAATACATCTGCGCGCCCGTCGCTTTCTTTCCGTAGCGTGGATCAATGTAGTTGTTGTACTGCGTCTCCACCGTCCCTTCGGGCAGTGCAAACGCATACGGAATCACCAAGCCACCCGCTTGCCCGAGCGCATTGAGCGCGGGGTCGGCCGCTTGCGCTGAAGCGGAGAACGCTAAAGCTGCAGCTAGCGCCAGCGCTCTCGGCGCCGACCGGGGTTGTTGTCCGCGTAATTTATTGGCCATGTGTTTTTTATTGTGTTCAGGTGTCAGTACGCGTTGCTATGAACCAGACCCTTCGCTATCGTCGCCGCAACAATCCGCATGTCGAGCCCAAACGACCAATTACGCAGGTAATACAGATCGTGTTCGACGCGCCCTTGCATCTTCTCGATCTGGTCTGTCTCCCCTCTGAATCCGTTGACCTGCGCCCATCCGGTGATCCCCGGCTTGATCCGGTACCGGTGGATATAGCCGTTCACTACTTTCTGATAAAGCTCGTCATGTTCAATCGCATGAGGCCGGGGCCCCACTACCGACATATCGCCCCGCAGTACATTGAAGAACTGCGGCAACTCATCCAGGCTAGTCCGCCTGAGAAACGCACCCACTCGCGTAACACGCGGATCGCCGCGCGTGGCCTGCTTCACCTGACCCGCTTCTACGTCATGAGGACGCATCGAGCGGAACTTGTAGATCTTGAAGATGCGTCCATCCGCACCCTTGCGCTTCTGCGTGAAAAATACCGGTCCACGCGAGGAGAGCTTTACGGCAATTGCAATCGCGATCAGCAACGGAGCAATCGAAAGCAGCACGCAGGCGGCGAACGCGCGATCGAAGATCTCTTTCTTCACCAAAGCGCGAGCCGGCACCGGCGACGCAACCAGGTTGATCGCGGGCATGCCGATCAGGTCGATCATGCCGCTGTCGAACAACGCCACACTGCGCATATCGGGCACGAAACGCACGTTGATGAGGTCGTCGCGAAACTCAGCCACAAAACGCGACAGCGTGCGTTCCTCGGAGAGTGGCAACGCAAGCCACAACTCCTGCACATCGTGTGTCCTCACGTAAGCGGCGAACTTGGTGATGTCGTCGTACACCGGCACACCTGAGCCTATCGTCCCCACCACCGGCCGCACATCAAAGGCCGCCACTGCACGAAATCCGCTCGTCGTCGAGCCTTCGATATTGCGCACGACCTGGTGGCAATGCGACCCACACCCCACAACCGCAACCCGGCGGAGATTCATCCCAGCGTGCCGAACGCGTGCAAGCACAGCGTGCACAACCAGACGCGACACAATCAGCGCGCCGCCCGTGATTGCCATCCAATAGGCAAACCAGAGACGCGAGATGAAATCCGTGCGATGCAGCGAGAACATCAGCACCAGACCACAGCTTTGAACCACGAGCCACGCCAGCGACACCTGACCGGCCATGCGCAGGCGTGCTCGCCCACGCCATGAACCGTAGACGCCGAATACGGGAAACAGAACCAGCGTAAAAGCTGCGGCAAACGCGACAAATGCGGTATCGATACGGCTCTGCGTGAGATCTTCAAATCGCACTTGCGACGCAGCCACCGCCCCAAGGACGACAAGCACCACATCGAGCAAGCGTGCAATCAGGCTTTGCAACCCCGGAATCGTTCTTCTTTGATGCGCAAAATTCGCCGTATCCATTCTTATCCCCGCGCTGGTCTCTCGCGCCAAACGTTCTTGTCGAGCTGCTGAACTTGTGTTCGCTTCAACAGCTCATGTCTCTCAGGCTTCAACCACCACGCTCTTCGCGATAACAACACCACCCCGGCACGCGAAGAAGCGCGCAATGCAATCAACTTTGAATTCACTCATCCAGCGCGAAACCAAACGTCTGGACGTTGCTAAACAACAATGGGGGATTCACTGCAAGCCGCTCGCACCCGTGCAACCTGGGTACTCAGGCAAAACGCCGCCACGATAAGATCCGAACAAAAGATCCCACCGCTTGTGCGCTGAGGAGACAGACCTGATAACCCCCGACCAGGCCAGCCGTTGACTCGAACTTCAAAACCACCTACTGCTTGTCTTGTCTGTGTTGTGCACCGCACTACCTATAAAGCAGCAAGCATGCCAATCGTCAGAGTTCTTTCACAATTGATCTGGGGATATGGGGCAAACCCTTGTCATATATGCGTTTTTCCTGACCTTGGGCCTCAGAAGGGACGCAAAAAATGACGGGAAATCGTGTTCGGTAACGCGCTCGTTACGTAACACCGCCCGTAACGGCCCCAACAATCAAGTGGCGGAAGTGGCGAGTTGTACGACGCGGCAAAGGTATGAAGAATGGAGAAAGAAGACGCGCTTCTACGGGACCAGACAGATCGCGAGATGTGAGTTGAATCGCTCGTCTGTCGACCGATCGGGACAGTGCCCGTCGTACGAACGCGGAACCTCAACGGCCGTTTTAAACAATTCACCCCGCGCTTTTCGTCTTGGGCACATGGGTTGCTGAATCAGGACATCGATACTGCCTTCTCGCAAGCGCGCCTAACTGCGTGCTGCATGGCTGTCGTGACCGGAAGGTCCTATCAACCCAAGCGGAGGTGATTAATATGTTGGGAACTATTCTTCTGATTGTGCTGATCCTTCTCCTCATCGGTGCGTTTCCGACGTGGCCGCATAGCCGTTCATGGGGTTATGCACCGACAGGCGGTATCGGCATCGTGGTGATCGTCGTGATCGTGCTGGTCGTTGCAGGCGTGATATAGCCGGCGTGAAGCACGCGGGTCAGCAGTTCAAAACCAGGTCGGCCGCCGGATATCGATGCAGTTCGTTGCATGGGTATCCGGCGGCCGGCGCCAGTTCAGGCATCAGGTATGGGTGTTGTAGCCCTTCAGCAGTTGCTCGAACAGATCGGCGTCGCCCATTTGGCCGCCTTTGAGCATGATCTCCATGCCGTCGAGTTCTTTTCTATCGGCATGCAGGCGGCACACGGTGACGCCTGCCGATAGAGGCGAGAGATACGACAGCCCCCACGCCTCGAGTGCCCGGACAGCAAAGCTCGATGTATCTCCGCCTGCAATTCCGATGCGTTGCAATCTCACCTTGCTGAGTACCGCTTTCAGCAGCGCAGCACACGCGTGGGCGAGTTGCGGCAACGCACTGTGTGCAGCTTCCTCTGCGTGCGCCGCTCGGCGCGTCGTGAAAGCGAGCACGTTGCGGCCGTCGCGCAATGGCCCGGCGATTGCGGCGACACGCGTGGCCAGATAGTCCGACGCGGCATCGCCGGTCATTTGCAGCGGGTCCAGTTCTACACGCAGATAGGAATGCGCGGCGGCGATCTGCACTTCAGTCAGAGGCGAAAGACTGCCGGCCAGCACGAACACCGGTCCGCGTGCACGAGCCAGCGAAGCAGGCGCAGCATTCACTTCTCCACGTTCACCCGCATCGTTGAGCGCACAGGCGTAGGCCTGCGCCACGCTGCTCGCCCCGACCGCCAGCAATGGCGACCGTGCTGTGGCTTGCCCTGCAATCAGCCGACCAATCGCACGCAAATGCAAGTCGTCGAGCACGTCGAATAGCACGGCGTCAGGTTTCGATTCGAGTCTGTAGGCCAGTTCTGTTTGCAGCGCCGCGTCGCCAAGTGCATAGCAACGCCAGTCGATCGATTGCACATTTTCCAGCCCCTGGCGCTGCAGATGGACCCGCAAGTCCGCTTCATTCATCGGCGTGACGGGGTGACGGCTCATGGTCGGATGACGGTCGATTCTGTAGATCGACTGTTGATGATCATCCGCACCGGCCGCCGCGAACAGTTCGCCGAACACGCAATAGCGACGCAGATTCGGTTGACCGCCCACCACCGCGACCAATGGATTCGCGCAGTACGCTCGCAACGTGCGAATGGCCACGCCGATGCTGCCGGTCTGCGGCGCGCTATCGAAAGTCGAGCACACTTTGTAGTGCATCACGCGCACGCCAAGCGCGGCGAACGCGGCGCCCACGCGCGCAAGCTCCGGCTGCTGCTCGTGCGGTGGCATGGTCCGCGCCGCGCCTGCGATGCCGACTGCGTCAAGCCGCCCCAGCATCGAAAGCCGAGCGGGATCCGGCGGGGCGAAGAACAACATAGTGCTCAAGCCAGCGCGGGCGAGATGAGCCAGCGTGTCGGTCGCGCCCGTAAAGTCGTCGCCGTAGAAGCCATAGGCGGGGCCATCGCCGCTGATGTCACTCATTGCCGCTCGCCTCCCGTTCCGGTGTATCGCTCACGTACGGCTGCCGAAAAATTCCAACGCGCGCCGCAATTCCGGCATATGTTCGGCGTAAGTCTCCAGCGGCGTGCGCGCCTGCACCGCTTCCCATGCCTGTCTAACACTCGTGACGCCCGCTGCGGGACCGTCCGGATGCGCGAGAATGCCGCCGCCCGACATGAACAGCAAGTCGGTGGAACGCACGGCGTCGAATGTCGCTTGCACGGTGCCCGCCCATTGTCCTGACGAAAACGCAGGCAGCACGATATCGTCGCAACCCGGCGCGAGCGGCGTGGCGCAATCGCCCGCGGACTCGATCACCTCGGCATCGCTCTGCGCGAATTTGCCGGCGAGGCCGTGCACATGCATATGGTCGACACCCGTCAAACGCCAGAGCGTTTGATACGCCTGAAACGACATGCCAAGCGCCGGATCGCGCGACATCATGCCGTAGCCGTTGCGATGTGCGTGCAGCACGAGCGGCGTCGCGCGGCGGAGTGTCTGGATCGCGGAAAAGCCGCACCAGTTGATGCTCGCCATCACGCAACTGCCGCCTTCCTGCTCGACGAGTTCAGCGTGACGGCGCATGGCGTCGAGGTCGTCGGTGATATTGAATGCGACCATCACCGGGCGGCCGCTGCGCTCGCGGTAGTTACGCACTTCCTTCATCACCGCGCGCACACGCTCGGCGAACGGAGCATGTGCTGGATTCGCGCATACCTCATCGTCCTTGATGAAATCGACGCCCGCTTCGCATAACTCGCGCACCAGTGCTGCTGTTTCTTCAGCACTCAGGCCGACGTTTGGCTTGATGATGGTGCCGATCATCGGCCTGCCGGCGACCTGCGTCAGCGCCCGTGTACCGGCTACGCCATGACGCGGCAATTCGAAGCGCGCACGATATGACGCCGGCAAGCGCAACGACAACAAGCGCATGCCGGTCACTTCGCCGAGGTCATACAGATTGCCGGCGACCGTCGCGGCAAGCGTCGGCAAATTCGCCTCGATGTTGGCCAGCGGAAACGACAGCGTGACACGCGCGCGCCGCCACGGCCCCGGCGTGCCCTGACGCGCAAGCCATGCACTCGGCAAACTGGGCTGCGCGGCGGATTCGAGTTCTTCGATCCGCACCACGCTCGCGCGGCTGCGCGCGCGCAGTGCGTCAGACTCGTTGGCGACCCGCACAAAGGTGCCGCTCGACTGCTCGCCTGCCATCACATCGGCAACACGTGCAGGATCGAGCGGCGTCTCGATCAGATAGTCGGCTTCGAGGCAATCGTCGTTGATGCTCTGCCGTTGCAACGTTGCGTTCATAGCGCGCTCAGATCGGGAAACTTGCGCACTGGATCACGGCCGTCCCAATCACGCGAGGCCGCATAGATCATGTCGAACAGCTTGCCTTTTGGTCCGGCGATTTCCGACAACTCGATCACCGTGCCCGGATGATTTTCAGTGTCGAAGTAAACGAAGCGTCCGTTGCGCCCCACTTCGCCGCTCATCGCGACTTTGAAGCCCTGCTCCTGCAAACGCACGAGGTCTGCGTCGAATGAAGTGGTCCAATACGCGTTGTGCTGCAAGCCGGTGTGGCCCGCAGCAAGAAAGTCGCGATACATGGACGGCGCATCGTTGCGTGTCTGGATCAGTTCGACCTGTAACGAGCCCGAATTCGCCAACGCCACGGAGTTATGCACGTCGTACGATTGCCCGCGATACGTGTAATTCTCGATCGGCACGCGTTCGTTGTAGAACCACGGACCCACACCGAGCACACGGCTCCAGTAGTCCATTGCGGCCTCGATATCGCGGACCACATACCCCGCCTGACGGATCTCGCCAAAGAAACGACTCATAAAACTCTCCCGATGCTGCCAGTTTTTGAAAGACGAGCGACGCCCCGGCGCAGCGGGAACGCAGCGCCCGAATGTCGAACCTGTTTAGAGACTTAAAAGAGACCTTAGAGAAAACCGATAGAAATCCAGGGAATCGCCGCGACCAGAATCAGACCGACGATCAAAGCACCCATGTAGCCGATGATCGGACGAATGCCCGCATCGGGATTGACCTTGCTGATTGCGCATGCCGAGTAGTAGCCCACGCCGAACGGCGGCGAGAACAGACCCACGCCCATCGACAGGATCACGACGATCGCATAGTGCACTTCGTTGACGCCCGCGAGTCGGGCGATCGGAAACAGCAGTGGCCCGAACAGCACGATAGCGGGGATCCCTTCGAGCACACTGCCCAGCATCACGAACACGACGATCGACACCGCGAGAAAGCCATACGCGCCGCCGGGCATCGAACCCATTAATTGCGCGAGGTCCTGCGAGAAGCCGGATTGCGTCAGCGCCCACGCCATGGCCGTTGCGCAGCCGATAATGAACAGGATCGCGCCCGATAAGGTGGCCGCGTCCACCAGCATGCGGCCGAGGCGCTTCCATTCGAACCGCCGGTAGACGAGCAGCCCAATCACCATCGAATACGCTATGCCGATGGTCGACACTTCAGTCGCCGTCGCCACACCTTCAACCACCGCCATTCTGATTACGAACGGCAAGGCCAGCGCGGGCAGCGACACGACGAACAGGCGCCCGATCTGCCGCTTGTTGAAACGCTGCGCGCCGCTCAGGTCCTCTTTGCGATAGCGCCACCACACCACCACGCAGAGGATCAACGCGAGCACGGCGCCCGGCAACATCCCCGCGGTGAAGAGCGCGGAGATCGACAGCCCCGTCACTGAGCCGATCGTAATCAGCACGATGCTCGGAGGGATGGTTTCGCTTTGCGCGCCAGTGGTGGCAAGCAGCGCAACCAGATCGCCTTCAGAAGCGCCGCGCTTTTTCATTTCCGGGAACAGCACCGGTGCAATCGCCGCCATGTCCGCGACTTTCGAACCGGAGATGCCCGACACCAGATACATCGCGCCAATCAGCACGAACGACAAACCGCCGTGCAGGTGACCGACGAGGCTCGCAAGAAACTCGATCATTGCGCGCGCCATGCCGGTCATTTCAATCAGCAAGCCGAGAAACACGAACAGCGGTACGGCCAGCAATACCAGATGAGACATGCCCTCATCCATGCGGCCGACCACGACCTCGAGCGGCGTGAAGGTCGAGAGACCGAGATAGCCGAACGTGGCAAGCGCGAAAGAAAATCCGATGGGCACGCCCGAAAAAATGCCGATCGCGACCACGCCGACGAAGAAGATCACCAGGTTGACCTTGCCGAGCGTCTGGAACCACGGACCGCCGAACACAGCCACCACGCCTAATAGGGCAACCATCACGAGCACGATCAGCACGTCGCGCACGCGGCTCACCTGCGCGAGACGAATCAGCCCGACGATCAGCATGAGGGCGGCACCGATCGGCAACGCGAGCGCGCGCCATGCGTTGCTGATCTCAAGCGCAGGCGTAATGATCGCCGCCTCGCCGGACGCATAGTCGTACGCAGGTCCGATCAACAACGCGAGTAATGCAATCGATGCGGCAATCGCCAGCGTATCGACGAATGCGCGCCGCTCCGGCGAAAGGCGGCTAACGAAAGCCGTCATTCGCATATGTTCGCCGCGCCGCAACGCGAGCACGGCGCCAAGCATGGCGAGCCACAGGAACAGAATCCCGGCGAGTTCGTCCGACCACACTAGTGGCTGATGCAGTGCATAACGCCAGATCACGCCCGCCAGCATCACGACGATCTCCACCGCCAGCAGCGCCGCCGCACAGACTTCGACGAGCGCAATCAGCCCGCGATCGAAGGTTCTCAGCCAGCGGCGCGGCAGGCTCGCCGCGTGCAACGCGACGGCCGCCTCGGTGGGATTCAATGCGTGATTCGACATGCGGATGCCTCCTCGCGGCCGCTCGCCGCGTTTCGTCTCTTGCTCACCGGTGTGCTGCACGGTCAGGGCCTACAACTCAGCGTTCACGCTTCACGCTTCACGCTTCACGCTTCACGCTTCGCGATTCACGATCACGACTCACGCCTAAGCCAGCTTGCCGACCGATTGTTCGAGCAGGTCCCACGCCTGCGTACCGAACTTGCCCTTCCATTCGGCGTAAAAGCCCGCTTGACGCAGCGCCGCGCGGAACGTGTCCGGTGCCGGACGATTAATCGCCAAGCCTTTGCTTTGCAGATCCGCAACGGCAGCGTCGTTAAGCTTGCGAACGTCTTCGCGTTGCTTCAACGCGCTTTGATTGAAGGCGTCGCTAGCAATGCCCTGCAAGTCTTTCGGCAGACGTTGCCACGCGCGCGGGTTCAATACAAACCAGTAGCCGTCCCACATGTGGTTGGTCAACGAACAGAATTTCTGCACTTCGTAGAGCTTCGCGACCTGCACGATCGGCAGCGGGTTTTCCTGCGCATCGACAATATGCGTTTGCAGCGACGAATAGACTTCGCTGAACTGCAAGCTGGTTGGTGCGGCGCCGAGGCCTTTGAACATGTCGATGCTAAGCGGGCTTACCGGTACGCGTATCTTCAGCCCGCGCATGTTCTGCGCGCTGGTGATCGGGCCGTTGCTGGTGGTCGTCTGACGAAAGCCGTTGTCCCACATCTTTTCAAACGACTCGAGCCCGGCCTTCTGCATCGCCGCACGCACGTAGGCGCCGAGCTTGCCGTCCATCGCGCTCCACACCTGGTTGTAGTCGCTGAAGGCGAAACCGACCGCATTGATCGCCACCGATGGCGCGAGCGTCGACACCACCAGCGCCGACGGCGTGAACATCTCAATGCCGCCGCTGCGCACCTGCGCAAGCATGTCGGTATCGCCGCCGAGCTGGTTGTTAGGGAATATCCGGATCTCCATGCGCCCTTTCGACGCCTCTTTGATCTGATTGGCCGCTTCCTGCGAGCGCACGTTCAGCGGATGCGTGAGCGGCAGATTGTTGCCGTACTTGAACACGAACTCCGGGCCGGACGCCGCGCGCACGATCGCCGGAAAGCCCAGCGCGCTGGCAACCGGCACGGCGGCAGCGGCACGCAGCAACGTGCGTCTCGCGAGGTTGGTCATTTGGGTGTCTCCTTGCTTATAATTGATGTGACTTCGAATCCATCAAAAAACCTCATCACCTGCTGACACCGCCTTGATTTCCGGTCACTGCGTATCAGTCGTCATGTGATAGCTGCAAGACTAGGCGTCCGCGGCAATGGCTGTCAAACCGCGAACTTGATGGTTTTTGATGGACTTCCACTCTGCGAAGGACTGTTATGTCCGAACCGCTTCTCCTCACCGCCGCTGCACGCGCGCGCATTCCCGACATTGCGCGCGCCGCCGGCGTTTCGACCGCCACGGTGGATCGCGTACTCAATGGCCGCGAAGGCGTGCGCGCCGTCACTGCGCAACGCGTGCTTCAAGCGGCCGCGCAACTCGGTTATCTGCTGACGCCGGAAGCACCTGTCGCGTCAGCTTCAAGACCGATGCGCATCGCGTTTCTTTTGCCGGCCGGCACCAATCGCTATTTGCACATGCTCGGCGACTACATCGACTTCGCGCACGAGCAGTGGAACGCGTTGGACATGAAATGCCGCGTTCACTACGTCGAGAGTTTCAACCCGAAAGAACTCGCCGACCGTCTACTGCATTACGGACAACGTGCGGATGGCGTGGTGTTCATGGCGCTCGAGCATCCCGTCGTACGCGATGCCGTGAATACGCTGGCCGACCAGGGCGTACCGGCAATTACGCTGATTTCCGATTTGTCGAATGCGCGACGGCTGGCCTATGTGGGCATCGACAATCGCGCAGCAGGACGCACGGCAGCGTTGCTATTGGGGCGCTTCATGGGGCCACGGCCGAGCGGAAAGATCGCGATGCTGGCAGGCAGCCTCAACTATCGTGGGCATGAGGAACGTGAGATCGGTTTTCTGCATCTGATCGAATCGACGTTTCCTTCGGTCAAGGTGATTGGCCTTCGCGAAGGACACGACGACAGCGAGCGCAACTATGCGCAGACGCGCAAGCTGTTGGAACAGCATCCCGATCTCGCGGGGATTTACAACAGTGGTGGTGGTTCGGACGGCGTCGCTCGCGCGATTGTGGAAGCACGCTCCGATCAGAAGATCCTGTTTGTCGGGCACGGGTTGACGCCCGACACGCGGGCTCTGCTGATCGACGGAACGATGGATGCATTGATCACACAAACACCGCAGGCCATGGTGGGGAATTGCTTGCGGATTTTCCGCAACGTGCGTGAGAAGCGCGATGCGCTGAGTGACGTTAAGCCCGTGCAGTTCAGTATTGTGCTAAGGGAGAATTTGCCATGACTAGCGGGGGTTTGGGCCGCTCCCGCAGGGCTGCGGTAGCACACGAATACCATTAGGCACGCCGGATGCTGAGACACCATCGCATTCAAACTTCAATGCGAAAGGAGATCAGATCATGCCTTACCTTCTCGGCTGGCTTCTTGGCGTTCCGTTGATCGTGCTGGTTATCCTATACCTCATTTTCCACTAATCATTTGCAACATAAGCAGTTCACCTGAATGTCATTCCGCGCGGCCCTGCCTATCCCAGCGGCCGCGCGTTCCGAGATGCTCGCACCCGGGTGCGCCCTCCATTCGTCAATGCAAAGCGGCACCTCGGTGCGCATGTCTTTTCACTTGCGCTGTACAAAACGGCGCGTAAGACTAGGCCCCCTAGCCCGCGCAAAATGCCATATCTGCACGCGTACGCACAGACTGCGTATGAGCAAGGAGGGATCCATGGCAAACAACGAATACACGCTGTCACATCAGGACGTGGTGAAGGCAGTGATCATTCATCAGAACATTCACGAGGGCTTCTGGACGCTGAACATCAACTTCAACGTCGCCGCCACCCATGGTCCACAAGTGCCCGATCCTTGTCTCGCCGTGACGATCAAGGGCATCGGCATCATGCGGGCTTCGTCTACCGATCCACTCGCCACCGACGCGGCGCTTGTCAATCCGCCGGTGCCTGAACCCGTTGAAGGTGCGGTGCATATCGCGGCGGCCATTAACGGCACGCATGAAGGCGGTATGCAGTTCTGTCGTGACGTCTATCGCAATGTCGCGGTACAAAGCGCGGTAAGAGCGCCGAACAAACACAGCTGAAAGAGAAAAATGCGTCCATGCCCGGCGAGCGCGTCTTCAGGCGCTGGTAACGCCGGAATTCGCCCGCGTGCCGCCTTCTTGTGAAGAAGACAGCGAGACACCGGATGGCAGCTTGTGGCCGCGCGGAACCGCTGGCCCGGGGCCGCGGCCCGGACGGTTGTCCCGGGCATGAATGCACCCTGAAAATATACCCAGGCGCAGGCTGGATAGGCTTCTTAAAGCAATCCATCCATTCGCCTAATACAGGATGATCTTCCGCTAGAATGGCATTTATCCGAACAAGCTTCCGAGAATGCCATGACAGCCCGAAATCGCCCACTGGACAACCAGGATCGGAAGATCCTGCGCGAGCTGCAGAAGAACGCGCGCCTGAGCAATGCGGAGCTCGCCGAACTGGTCGGCATGTCGACCACTGCGTGCTGGAATCGCACGCGTCAGTTGGAGACCGAGGGGTATATCCGCGGCTACGTTGCGTTGCTCGACCAGCAGAAGCTCGGCTTCGCCGATGTCGTGCTGCTCGAGGTCACGCTCGACCGTCACGACGATGACGCCCTCGCCCGCTTCGGCGCCGAACTGGCCACCTTGACTGAAGTGCTGGAAGCGTACCTGGTGTCGGGCGATTACGACTATCTGGTGAAAGTGGCCGTCGACGGTACAGCCGGCTACGAGCGGTTTCTGCGCGAGAAGCTCTACAAGATCGCCGGCATCCGTCACAGCCGCTCGATGTTTGCACTGCGGTGTATGAAGAGTATTCCGTCGGTGCAGATTTAGGGCTCAGACTCCGCGTAACGGCTTCTGGCAAGCCGCCAACACCGCGCCGGCCGCCAGCAGCAACGCGGAATACACCAGCCCACGTGCGAGACCGGCGCCATCCGAGACCCAGCCAATCACCATCGGCCCGACGATCTGTCCGAACGCGAACACGATCGTGAATGCGCTAATGCCCTTGGCCCAGTGACTCACCGGCAGATTGTGGCGCACGAAGGCCGTGGTCGACGCGACGGCCGAGAGAAACGTCGCGCCGAACAGCACGCCGGAGACGAACGCCACCCACGGTTGCGTGAACAACGCGGGTAACAGCGTCGCCACCGCGAGCAAGCCGTTGAGTATCGCGAGCGCGTGACCGCCACGCATGCGGTCGAGCAAACCAGACCACAAGCGCGCCGAACCCACCGTCGCCACGCCGAGCAACAGGTAGAAGCCCGTCACCACCACCGCGCTCATGCCCGCGTTGCGCAGCAGCGCGACGATGAACGTCATGTAGCCGATATAGCCGACACCGAACAATCCATAGCCTGCCAGTGCGGGGCTGAAACGCGGCCAACGTGGCGCGTCGGCGGTATCGGAGCTTGTGCGGTCGAAGACCCGCTCGCGTGCACGCGTTCGATTTTCCTCGCGGCGCCGATAGCGATCGCGGCGAACACGGCGCACGCAACGGCCAGCGCGAACCACGCAAATTGCCAGCCATGTGCGACGTTGAGAATCGTCAGCGGCACCAGCACCGACGAGGCGACGATGCCCCATCCGGTCCCGCCGTAATACAAGCCGAGAACAAGTCCCGCGTCGTGCGGTCTCGCCGATGCAAGCCGCGCCGCCAGCACGCCGCCGCTGATGAAGACCGCCGCGCTGCTCACACCGGTGATCACGCGCAACGCGAGTAGCGAATGCGTGTCGGCAAGCAGACCGCTGATCGCCATCAGAAGCGCCGTGGCCACGCAACCGGCGCCGAACAACGTACCGTCCGACCAGCGGCGCGCGAGCCGCGGAAAAGCGAGCGCGCCCAGCAAATAGCCAAGCGCATTGGCGGTATTCATCGCGCCGGCTTGAGCGAAGCTCCAGCCGAGATCGAGTTTCATCGACGGCAAGAGCAACGCGTACGCGAAGCGCGCAAGGCCCAGCGCGATCGCGCTGCCTAACGACAGGCCGGCGGCCAGCATCAAGGTGGGCAGGCGCTGCGCCGCTTCGGCGGAGGTGGAATTGGTGTTCGATGCGGCGTCGAGAGATTTTGTCGGCATTGGCTAGCGTGGGTAGACAAGGATGCGGCAGGCTGGCTGCGGCATTTCACCATCATATCTGGGGGCGCTCGCTGTGACTGACCGTTAGTTGCGGATCAGACGCCCGAGGCTGGACTGCAACGCCTTCTGTCCGCGCGCAGCCCCTACCAACCCACGCTGCAACGCGCTGTCCAATTCATTTTCTAAATGCGAATGATTTGCATTTACTGACAAATTGCCTCATCATGAAGTCCATACCATCAGCCGAACACCGAAATCATGATCACGCTAGACATCAGCCGCCTTGAAACCGAAAGCGAACATATAGCCGCCGCGTCGCCGCACGCCGCCCCTCGATCCAAGGCGCCGGCCGCGTTTGAAGTATTGCTGTCGCGCCAGTCCCAATGGCCGCTCACCGAACCGGGTCCGGCCGACGCCGAGCTCGATCTGATCATCGACGCTGCCTTGCGCGCGCCCGATCACGGCGATCTGCGGCCGTGGCGCTTCGTCACGATCCGCGGCGACGCACGCGGCCACCTCGGCGACGTGCTGGTCGACATCGCTTGCGCCCGTTCGCCCGGCGAGCCGCGCTCCGCGCATGCGCACCGGCGGCAGAAGGCTTACGCCGCGCCACTCGTGATCGCGCTCGGGGCGGCGCTCTCGCCCCATTCGAAAGTGCCGGAGATCGAACAATTGCTGTCGGTCGGCGCGGCCACGATGAACATGCTGAATGCGATCCACGCGCTGGGCTATGGCGGTTTCTGGTCCACGGGAGCGGACAGCTATGAAGCGCAACTGCACGACGCATTGGGCTTCGGGCCAAACGAGCAACTGCTTGGCTTTCTCTTTGTCGGCACGCCGAAAAACCCCGGGCAAGAAACGGCGCGACCGCCACGTAGCGAACATGTGCGCGAATGGCTGCCGCCGCAGCCGGCCAAAACTTGAAGCAGGCACCGACGCGAACACCGCGTCACCGTCTATCCGTCGCACGCGACATGCGCTGGCCTGCGACGCGGCCCTCATCCGATCAGGCCGGCGCGACTCATTGGACTGTGTCCATTCAGGAGCATCGATGAACTTCCGCTCTCAATACAGCAGCCGTCCCGAACTGGTCGACGATCACGTCACGGATACCCACGACGCGCCCGACCGCACAGTGCTCAGCGCCGTGCGCACCTGGCTGCGGCCGGCTTGTGAAACGGCGCGCGGCGGCGTGCACTGGCGCGACATCCTGAGCGGCGTGGGCTTACGGCAGGACGGCATCGAACATTTCGATCTGCTGATGCGTTCGCTGATGCACGTGTCTTATCGTCCGCTCGACATGCGATGCCGCTGCGCCAGCGATCTCGGCAAAGACGAAGCCGTGATCCTGCAAACCATTGCACTGCTGCAAAAAACGCACAGCGGCGCCGCGTTGCGGATGCTGAACGAATGGCTGCCGGCACCGGCTGTCAGCGGTGTGTTGAAGTTGATCCGCTGGTTCGCCATCGATCTGCTCGACGCCGGTGTCGAACTCGACGTGCAAGCACGGCGCGTCACCTATATGCATTGAGGACCGACCGTATGCCGTTGGAACTCGCTTATCTCGCGCCGTCGCGTGTGCGTGACAGCATCGACTCGCAGGCGGCGAATAACGCTAACGCCTCGCAAGCCGATCAAGGTGCTCGAATTGCGCCCGCTATTGTCAGCGCGGTCACGCCGAAATTTGTCTCGCGCCCATTGACGCGCCACTATCCGCGCAGCGCCGCCGCGCCACGCGCGGGTGAGTTGCATCTGTGGCGGTTCCGTTGCGAATGGCTACCGGTGCCGGTGCAGGAAGGCGAGACGTGGCTGTCGAAGGTCGAGCGCGAACGCGCACGGTTGCATCCGAACTCGGCGTTACGCAAACGCTTTATCAGCGCGCGCGTGGTGACGCGCTGGATCGTCGCGAATCTGTTCGACTGCGAGCCGCGCACCGTCGATTTGCAGGACGACGGCAACGAAAAACTGCACGCGCGTCATCCGCACGACGGTCGAGGCATCACGATCGATATCGCGTACGGCGGTATCTGGATCGTAATCGGCATTGCGCCGGCAACGCTCGGTCTCAGCGTCGTCGTCCCTCCCCCGATCGCCGCTCCAGGTGACACACCGGAAGACTCACGCCAACGCGCGCGCTACGGCAGCTTGTGCAATGCGTTGCGCTATGCGCCGGTCGATATCGATCTGGATATGTTGTCGTGCGATGCCGCAGCCTGCGCGTTCGACCTCGCGGAGCATGGTTGCTGGCATGTGCTCGATCTGCCGATGTCGGGCAAGATTCGTGCGGCGGTTGCACTCGCGCAGCCGGTTACGCACGTGTATGCGTTTGGGTGGCCGAAGGCTTGTGTGTTTGGTGAATCAGGCGCGTAGGGTGGTGTGCCGCAGGCTGCGTGTGCTGCGTGTGTATGATTGCGCGAAAGGAAGGTACGTGTTCTAACGCGCGAACGTTTTCGTCGACCATGCCACGCATGCGGAATAGCCAGCCGGCGCCGCGATCCATTGCGCAGCAACATCATTCATGTCTTCTGGAATCTGGTTGCGCAGCGTCACCTCGGTGCTGTCACGCGGCAGCACCGTCAGATGCTGCAAGCCACGCGTGATGCCCACACCCGTCGTCTTGACTAGCGCTTCTTTGGCGACCCATGCGTCGTAGAACGCGGCGAGTTGCTGATCAACCTCAAGGCGCTCGATCCACGCTGCTTCGCTCGCATCGAGCGTCAATGCCGCAATCGAATGCCAATCGAACTTGTCGCTCTGATGTTCGATATCGACCCCGACGCGCCGCTTAGGCGACATGGCGATGAGCCCATGTGTGCCCGCATGCGATACGTTGAAATCGAGCACGCTGGAATCGGTGAGGTGAGGCCGGTGGTTTGCGTCGCTCGTGAATCGGACGGCGTGTGCCGCAATGCCGAGATACTGCGCGAGTTGTTCGCGCAGCGCCACGCGCACGGACGCGAAACGAAGCGCGTCTTCGTGGCGGCGAAAGTTGCCGGCTCTCGTGCGTTCTTCATCGCTGAGTGACGCGAAGGCAGCATCCTCCAGCGACGTATCGAAAGCGAAATCGACTCGCCACAAGGAAACGTCGGACAGGCCCGCATGCGGTAATGGAACGGGTTCGATCGAATACATCGTGAAGGTTCGGACGTTAGACGCGCGGTCGCAAAGGGATAGACACGACTCTACCCGATCTGGCGTTCGAGTCTGTTCGATCTTTAGATGCGTGTCGCTTTCTTCGGCACGCCGAACGGCACCGTAGCACGTAAAACTGCGTGGGCTTCGACACCGGCATCATGGCGACATGCGATGCCCCGATGCCCCGATGCCCCGATGCCCCGATGCCCCGCAGCAGCGTAATCCGCGTGGAATGACACTTATGACACTTGGTCACGCAGCCAGCGGATGCGCCTGTGCGCCCTGTCCCGCAGCATCGGTCACGCCTTCGCGTGCGTGCCGCATCGCTTCGAGCAGCGTCGCGTGATCGCCGATATGGTTGGCCAGCAACAGGATCAGTTGCGCATTGGCCGACTGACTCTGCGCGTCGTCCAGATCGCGATGCATGTCGATCAGCGCCTCGTAGAAATCGTCGGGGCGGGCGAGGTTGGGTTGCGTGTTCAATGCCATGACTGTCTCCTGCTTTTTCTTTTGCCGATGTGCTGCGTTTGCCGCCTAGGCTGTGTTCGCTGTGTTTTCTGCGTGCACCGGATAGGCCAAAAACTTCAGGCCGTACCTTCAACGCACAACGCTCGCTTCAAGGCACTTTCCACAAAGCTCACGTCGAGTTGCCGCCTACGCGCGCAGACATGCTGGTCCGGGCGAATCAGATAGAACGTACCGGGCTTAGCGTCGTAACGAGCGGCCGCAAGACCGTCGACGTCGTGCACCACATTCGCACCCGAAGCCGCTGCGACCTGCGCATCGCCACTCGTCACCACAACGAGTTTCAGCGGAATCGGACCGCTGCGTAATGCATCCAGCGCAGCTTGCATCGCCTGATCGATTCCTTGCGAGCCGCAGAACAACACGCCCGTGAATTGCTGACCAAGCTGCTGTAATAGCCATGCCGCTTGCCCGGCTGCATGAACGGGCGCATCGACGCACGATGCGCCCGGCACCATCAGACCTTCGAAACTGTCGCTGTCCAATGTATTCAGCGGGGAATCATGCAACACAGCCGGCACCGACAAGCGACCGCTATTCGTCAACTGCCGCGCGAACGGATGCTGGCGCGAGAGCTTCAGCACGGCGTCGCGGAACACGCGGCTAATCGGGCTCTTCGGCGTGATGAAATCGGTCGAACGGGTGGAGTTGCGGATGTTTTCGTCTGCAGCGAATTCGCGCTCGCTCGCATACGTGTCGAGCAAGGCGTCGGAGGCTTTGCCTTCGAGCACCATTGCCAGTTTCCATGCGAGGTTTTCCGCGTCCTGCACGCCACTATTCGCGCCGCGCGCACCGAACGGCGACACGCCGTGCGCGGAATCGCCCGCGAACAACACGTTGCCGTGCCGGAAACGATCCATGCGTAAACACGAAAACGTATAGACACTGACCCATTCCAGCTCAAACTTCGCGTCCGCCCCGAGCAACGCACGCACGCGCGGAATCACCCGCTCCGGCGTTTTTTCGAGCACCGGGTCCGCGTCCCAGCCCAACTGGAAATCGATCCGCCACACGTTATCCGGCTGACGATGCAACAGTACCGACTGATTCGGATGAAACGGCGGATCGAACCAGAACCAGCGCTCGGTCGGAAACTCCGCTTCCATCTTCACGTCGGCGATCAGGAAGCGGTCTTTGAACGTGACGCCGTGGCTGTCGAGTCCCATCAGATTGCGCATCGGACTGCGCGAGCCGTCGGCGGCCACCACATAGCGGCCACACAGCGCGTACTGACCGTCAGGCGTATCGACGGTCAACGTCACGCTAGCTTGAGCAGTGCCAGGCGTACCGCTCTGCTGCATGCCAACCACCTTGCTCTTCCAGCGGATCTCGAGATTCGACATTTCCTGCGCACGTTCGAGCAGAAAGCCTTCGACGTAGTACTGCTGCAGGTTGATGAACGCGGGCCGGTTGTGGCCCGCTTCCGGCTGCAGATTGAACGTGTACACCAGTTCATCTTTCAGGAACACCTTGCCGACATTCCAGCTAATGCCCTTGTCTACCATGCGTTGCCCGCAGCCGAGCCGGTCGAAAATATCGAGCGAGCGCTTCGAGAAGCAAATCGCCCGCGAACCGGTGGACAACGAACAATCGTCGTCCACCAGGACGACCGGCACGCCCTGCTGCGCGATATCGATCGCGGTAGCGAGGCCCACGGGCCCCGCGCCGACCACGATCACGGGATAGGCCGCCTGATCCGCACCGCTTTGCCTGCTTTGTTCGCGGCAAGGCTGATAGTCGAACGACAGCGTCTGGTAGTTGATGCTCATCTTGTGTCTCCGTCCTTCTCTGCTCTGCTTGACGCTTTCCAGCGTTCCTATGCTGTTATCAATCAGGCTTGCAAAGCGGCCCACATGTCCTTATCGCGCTGCGCGGTCCAGATGCGCGGATGCGTGATACCGCTCGCTTCGTCGAAAGCACGTGAAACGTCGAACGGCAGGCAGTGCTCATAGATGAACACGTGGCCGAACTTCGGGTCCATGGCCTTGCGCGTGTGCGCCATGGCGGCCTTCAGGTCGAGCTTCTGTTCGACCGCTTCGCGGCCTTGTTGCAGCAGCGTGGTGACGAAGTCTTTCGTGTAATCGAGACCCTTGTTGACGTCTTCCGGCGTAGTCAATGCAGGACCGCGGCCCGGCACCAGCTTCTCGGCCTTCAACGCGCGCAGCGCTTCAAGCGTGGCCGGCCATTGTTCAAGCTGTGCATCGCCGCAGTAACAGGCTGCGTCGTATTCGACCAGGTCGCCGGAGAACAACACCTTCTGCGACGGCAGCCACACCACCGTATCGCCCTTCGTATGACCGGCGCCCAGGTGCGCGATACGCACTTCGAGCTTGCCGAGGAATAACGTCATTTCCTTTTCGAACACGAGCGTGGGCCACGTCAGGCCCGGCACCGTTTCGACACCGGCGAAGAGACGGGGGAAGCGTTCGATTTCGGACTTCATGTCCGCTTCGCCACGCTCGACGATCATCTCGTACGTGCCGCGGCTCGCGATCACCTGTTGCGCGCCTTCTTCGAAATATGCCGACGCGCCAAGCACGCGCACCGCGTGGTAATGCGACAGCACGACGTATTTAATCGGCTTGTCGGTCACGCTGCGAATCTTCGCGATGAGGTCTTGCGCCATGGCCGGCGTGGCGGTGGTGTCGACGATCAGCACGCCGTCGTCGCCAATGATCACACCCGAGTTCGGATCGCCTTCAGCGGTGTATGCGTAGGCGTTCTCGGACAACTTGGTCCACGTGACTTTCTTGACTTCCAGGTCGGCCTGGGATGCGAATGCCTTTGCCATGCTTGTCTCCCTCAAAAGTTGAATGTGAGGCGAGACGCCGGCTGCGCGCTCAGATGCGCTGGCTGACTGTATTGGAGGTTGTCTCGCCCCGTTTTGACTCTGTGACTGCACCGGTATGTCGGGGTGAATGCATCTTATGGCCGGGCCAGTTTATTTGTCAATAGCGAAATGTATCGCTATACACAAATCTCTGAGCGCCTAAGATGAGGACAGAGGGGTGCGGGCTTTCGCCCGGGCTTCGGCTAACATGGACCCTTTTTACGGACGAGCGCAGGTGTGAGCAAAGCAGCGAAACCGGCCACCGGCAAAGGCGCGGGCGGCAGCGAGACAGTGGATGGCAGCAAGACACAGCGCGGGATTCAGAGCGTTGAAGTGGGCGGCCGCGTGTTGCTGGCGCTGGCGCAAGCGCGCAGCCCGCTTGCCTTGTCCGATCTCGCCAGCGCCGCGCAGATCGCGCCGGGGCAAGCACATGCTTATCTGGTGAGCCTGAGCCGCTTAGGTCTGATCAAACGGGACGAACTGTCAGGCCGTTATGAACCCGGGCCGCTGTCGTTGCGGCTTGGGTTGATGCACCTGGAGAACCAGCCGGCGTTTCGCGCCGCCGTGCCGCGGGTGGCGGCGTTGGCCGAGGCGATCGGATTCAGCGTCGCGATCTGCATTGCCGGGCCGCAAGGGCCGACCATCGTCCGCTACGAGCATGCCGGCTTTCCGCTGCATGTGAATCTGCATGTGGGGACGGTGATGTCGCTGCCGGCCACGTCGACGGGTCGCGTGTTTTGCGCTTTTCTGCCGCGCGACGCGGTGGAGGGGATGTGGGCGAATCAGTCGGGCGCGGCGAGTAGCGCGATGACACCGCCCGACGAAAGCGCCGCGTTCGAAGCAGCTTTAGATGCAATCCGCGTGCACAGGTTGGAATGCAGCGTGGATGCGCCGAGCCCAGGTATCAGCAGTTTGAGCGCGCCGGTGCTCGACGCCGACGGCCACTTGTGCCTCGCGCTAACCGTGATCGGCTCGACCGGCGCGATCGACGTCGCCGCCGATGGCCCGACGGCGCGCGCGCTGCTTGCTGCGGCTCATGACATCAGCGCCGAACTTGCGGCAACGCCTTCCCTGCTAGCTTCCTCTGCATCGTGACCGACTCTCTCGACACCTCTTACTCCGCCTCCGGCGCTTCCGCTGCTTCCGCGCATGCGAAGCCGCAGCGCGGCATCCAGTCGCTCGATAGCACCGGCGAGTTGCTTGGCGCACTGGTTGCGGCCGCGCGGCCATTAAGCTTGCGCGACCTTGCAGCGGCTGCGGGCATGCCGCCGGCCAAAGCGTTTCCGCATCTGGTGAGTCTGCTCAAAATTGGACTGCTCGATCGGGACGCTTCGGGTTGTTTCGAAGCCGGGCCTTTGGCGCTTGAGCTTGGGTTGATCGGCTTGCAGCGTTTATCGCCGACGCGTGAGGCTGAGCCGGAAGTGGTCGAACTGGCAGCATCGACGGGGATGAGTGTCGCGATGGCGGTGCTCGGGCCGCTCGGGCCAACCGTCGTGCGTCTGGAGGAATCGGCGCGGCCGCTGCATGTGAGCTTGCGGGTCGGCACGGTGATGTCGCTGGTGAATACGGCGATCGGGCGGGTGTTTGCCGCATATGTCGCGGACGATGTGCGTCATGGTCTGCTGGTGCAGGATCATTTGCGGCTAGCAGGGGCGCCGGCGGGGGAGACAAAAGCCTACGCACAACGGCTCACGCAAATCCGTGCGGACGGCATCGATACTGCATTGAGCCGGCCCGTGCCGGGCATCGACACCTTGGCCGCGCCGGTGCTGGACCATACCGGCAGCATCTGCCTCGTGCTCGCGCTGATGGGTCCGAGCGGGAGCTTCGATAGCGAGCTCACGGGCGGCCCTGCGCAAACTTTGCGCGCGGCAACGCTGAGGTTGTCGCGGCGGTTTGGGTGGATGGCGGCGACGCCTTGAAGCCGCGCTGTAACTATTCCATTGACTCGGCCCCAAGGGCCAACTCCATGATGTGCGTGGTCAGCAAACGAAGAGGTGACTCATGCGTTGTTCCACCCCATTTTTGAGTGCTTCCGAAGCGGCGAGACGGCTCGGCGTCTCGGCCAAAGCCCTGCGACTCTACGAGCAGCGAGGCCTGGTGACGCCGGCACGCACGGTCTCCGGCTATCGCACCTATGGTCCCGACGAGATGAATCGTGCAGCGGAGATTGTTGCCCTGCGCGCGCTTGGCCTCAGCCTCGCCCAGGTGGCACAGGTGCTGAAAGGCGACCCTCAGAGTCTGGAGCCCGCCTTGGCTGCCCACGAAGCGACGCTTGAAGCGGGCATTCGCCAGCTCGTGGATACGATAGCCAAGGTCAAGGGGCTTCGGGCTGATCTTGCTCGAGGTCAGGCGCCTGCAGACGGAGAATTGGCACGCCTGGTCAACCCTTCCGCCGGACTCAGCACGGCCTTCGATCTTCCCTGGCCTTGGGGCGGCGAACGATTCGAACTCCGTGAAATCCGACCGCTGAACTACATCATCGGTCCTTTGGGAAGCGGCAAGACACGGCTGGCAAAGTGCCTGACCGAGAATCTACCGAATGCCGCATTTCTGGGCCTCGAACGGGCACACGAGGGATACGCCGAGACTCTCGCCCGCCTGGAAACGGATGCGGCGCTCAGATCACGCGTTGATCAGACTCTGGCGTGGCTCATCGATGAAGGCGCAGCAGAATCGGAAGCCCTCAGCGCCCTGCTCGTTGGCCTGGAATCCGAAGGGTCGGCCGTCGTCGTGGACATGGTGGAGCAAGGCCTGGATCAGGCCACGCAGGAGGCGTTGATCATCCATCTTCGCCAACGCGCCAGGCTTGGTGCGCGCTCCTTGTTTCTGATGACGCGCTCTTCAGCGATTCTGGATCTGGCCGCAATCGGCCCCGATGAATCCATTATTTTGTGCCCAGCCAATCACAGCCCGCCCACTCTAGTCGCCCCCTATCCAGGTACGCCGGGATACGAGGCCGTTGCGACCTGCTTGGCCTCGCCAGAAGTTCGAGCGCGGACGGCAGGCATGATCGCCTGGCGTCCTCAGGCTGCGTGATTGTTCGCACGTTTGTCGCAGGGTTCTTGAAGCGGCCATCGTGCAGCGTGGTCAATCCCCCGCCGCCTCCGGCTCATGCGACGACAACCGCGCCTTCGCATTCCGCATTTTTTCGAGTGTATTGGGCCGTGCCTTCAACGCGACGCCGATAGCCAGCGCGTCCATGATGCACAGATGCACGAGCCGCGACACGCCTGGCGTATTCGGATCGATCGGACTCGGCACGCGCAACAGCAGCGGAATATCGACCAGCCACGCCAGGCGCGAGCCGACATTCGTCAGCGCAATCGTAGTTGCGCCACGCTCCTTGGCGATCTGAATGCTTTCGTTCACTTCGACGCTGCGGCCCGAATGCGAAATCGCAAACGCCACATCACCCGGCTCCATGAGCCCCGCGTAAAGCCGTTGCAAATGACCATCGGTAAACGCCGTAGCCGCTATATCGAGCCGCAAAAACCTTAAAGCCGCATCTTGCGCAACAAGTCCTGACCCCGACCCGACGCCAAAGAAGAAAACCCGCCCCGCGCTCGACAACGCCGCAATCGCACTCTCAAACACCGCCGGGTCCAACGCACCACACGCATGCGTAATCCCATCAACAGCGGCTTCGCCGACCTTGTCCATCAACGTCTGAACGTCATCATCACGCGAAACCGCCGTCGACGCATACGGCACCCCACCCGCCACGCTCTGCGCCAATTGCATCTTGAAGTCGCGCAGACCATGCGCACCGATCGCGCGGCAAAAGCGCGTGACCGAAGGCTCGGACACGTCCGCGCGCTGCGCGAGTTCCGTGATGCTCGCGCGCATCGCAAAGTCGACGTCGCTCAGCACCATCTCGGCAACTTTGCGCTCGGCGGGCCGCAAATTGGCCAGCGCGCCGCGGATGTGGGGGATCAAGTTCGGTGCGGACACCCGGTGTTCCTTAAGGGTTAGATGAATCCGCGTCGCGTCGCAGCTTCAGTTGGCTTGAATCAGCCTGGATCAGCCTCAAGCGCGGCAACACGCGGTTCAGACCAGTCTGCGTCCACTCTCCGTATCGAACAGATGAATATGCTCAGCCGGCAGACGCAGCGTTACGCGCTGACCGGGCTCGACTTTCGAGCGCTGGCGAGTCGTCACGCACCACGTGCTGCCACCTATTTTCCCGTACAAATGAGTCTCGGCGCCAGTCGGCTCGACCACTTCGACTTCTATGGTGGCGTCCGGCTTGTCAGCCATTGTTTCAATGTGCTCGGGACGTACGCCGAGCGTGACCTTGGCGCCGACAACGGCGGAAGCGGGTGTACCCTCCAGCACGATCTCGCCACCGTCAGTGAGTTTCAACGCGAAGCCCTGTCCATCCGCGCGATTCGTCAACACGCCTTCAGCAAAATTCATCGACGGCGAACCGAGGAAGCTCGCGACGAACAGATTCGCGGGACGGTCGTACAGATCGAGCGGGCGGCCCACCTGCTCGATCCGCCCCGCGTTCATCACCACGATGCGATCCGCCATGGTCATCGCCTCGATCTGATCGTGCGTGACGTAGATCACCGTATTCTTCAGACGCTGATGCAATGCCTTGATTTCCGTGCGCATCTGCACGCGCAATTTGGCGTCGAGATTGGACAGCGGTTCGTCGAACAGAAACAGCGACGGCTCACGCACCACCGCGCGGCCCATTGCCACCCGCTGACGTTGACCACCCGACAGCGCACGCGGCAAGCGATCCAGATAACCGCCGAGGTTCAGCATCTTCGCGGCGGCTTCGATCCGCGGCTTGAAACTCGCGGACGATTCCTTGCGAATTCGCGGCCCAAACGCGATGTTCTCGTAGACCGACAGATGCGGATAGAGCGCGTAGCTCTGGAACACCATCGAAATATTGCGCTGCTGCGGCGCGAGCGTGTTCGCGCGCGTGCCGCCGATCATCAGATCGCCGCCGCTGATTTCTTCGAGCCCCGCCACCATGCGCATCAGTGTGCTCTTGCCGCAACCCGATGGGCCGACCAGCACGACGAACTCGCCGTCGTCGATGTCGAGATCGATGCCGTGCACCACTTGCGTGTCGCCATAGCGTTTGAAGATGCCGCTCAGTTGCACTGCTGCCATGCTGTCCTCATCGTCGTGCTGTCATACGAACGTGCTGCCTTGTTTCATCGAGCAAAGAACACGTCGCGCTATCCGGTCAAAGCAGTTCAAAACGATTCAAAGCGATTCGAGTGTCAGTTCTTCCGCCATCAAACGGTTGCCGGCCATCAGCCCACCGTCGACAGGCAATGCGACGCCGGTTATCACGCGCGCCATCGGCGATGCGAGGAACAGCACCGCGTCGGCAATGTCGTCGGGCGTCGCGAAGTCACGCAACGGGTACCACTTCTTCAGATCCTCGAAGACCTGCGGATTCTTGTCGACGCGCGCCTGCCATGCCTGCGTCTTCACCGTGCCCGGACAGACAATGTTCGCGCGAATGCCGTAACGGCCCAGTTCGATCGCCAGCGCTTTGGTGTAGCTGATGAGGCCGGCCTTCGCCGCGCTATACGCCGGATGCCCGAGCGCGGCCATGCCGTTCACCGAGCCGATCAGCACCAGCGCGCCCTTCTGCCGCTCGATCATCGACGCGCGCACCGCTTCCACCGTGTGATACGTGCCGTTCAGATTCAAATGGATGTCGCGTTGCCAACTGGCGGCGTCGGTCGTGGCGAGCGTCAGACCTTTGGCGGCACCCGCGTTGGCGACTAGCACGTCCACCGGACCACGCGTCTTCACCGCTTCGGCCACTGCATGCTGCACTGCCGCAGCATCGCCGAGGTCGACCGCGATTGGCGTGACGTGTGTCTCGCCTAACTGCACCGTCAATCCGCTCAGCGCAACCGCGTCGATATCGAGCGCCAGCACGGTATCGCCCTGCTCCACGAAACGCTTGCACAACACGCTGCCGATGCCACCGCAAGCGCCCGTTACCAACACCACACGATTCATGTCCGCCCTCGCTCCTCAACCCCGTTCAGCGCCGTTCCAGCGTGTAAATTTCCTACAAACCTGACGCTGCGTAGTTGTCTAGTCATCCCGAAGATTGGGTATCCGTGACTTCGCGTTACGCAGAATACCCCTGCTTTACAGCATCTTATGCACAAAACTTGCCGAGAAGAAATATGGCAGACCCTACGTGACAAGCTATTTTGCGTCATGTAGGATTTTTTCAAACAATTTAACCCAAAGCGGCCGGCGACGGCAGCAGACCACCCCCCACCATCGTTGGATGGGACCGGAGAAAGTGCTAAAGCGCGAACTCCGATCGACACAGGAGAGAGAGAAATGTCGTTGCATGCCCGTGCTTCCCTCGCGCTAGGCAAAGTTGCCGTGGCGCTCGCGTTTGCAGGTATTGCCGTCGCGGCTCACGCCGACACGGTCCGCGTAACGGTCGCGCATTACAGCGATGCGACCGCGCCGTACTTCGAAAAAATGGCCCGTAGCTTCGAGAAGGCCAATCCCGGCACGACGATCAAGATCGAAGACGTGAGCTGGGACACGCTGCAACAGAAACTGCAGACGGACATTACCGGTAACGCTAACGCCGACCTCGCGATCGTCGGCACGCGCTGGCTGCTCGACTTCGTGAAGGACGACGTGGCTGAGCCGCTCGACGGCTACATGGACGCGAGCTTCAAGAATCGCTTCATCGGCCCGTTCCTCGCCCCGGGTGAAATCAACGGCAAGGTGTACGGCCTGCCGATCGCGGCTTCGGCACGCGCGCTCTACTACAACAAGGATCTGCTCGCGAAGGTCGGCTACCCCGACGGTCCGAAGACGTGGAATGACGTGATTGATGCGTCGAAGAAACTGAAGGCGCAGGGCATTGCCGGCTTCGGTCTGCAAGGCAAGGAAATCGAAACCGACGTCTATTATTACTACGCGCTGTGGACCAACGGCGGCGATGTGGTCGGCAAGGACGGCAAGGCGGCGTTCAATTCGCCGGCCGGCATCAAGGCGGCCACGCTGTACAAGACGATGATCGACCAGGGTCTGACGCAACCTGGCGTGACCGGCTATAGCCGTGAAGACGTGCAAAACCTCTTCAAGCAAGGCCGCGTTGCGATGGTGATTTCGGCACCGTTCCTGTCCAAGCAGATCAAGAAGGAAGCGCCGAATCTGAAGTACGGTATCGATCCGATCCCGATGGGCACGACGCACGCTACCTATGCCGTGACCGACTCGATCGTGATGTTCAAGAACTCGAAGGTGAAGAAGTCGGCATGGAAGTTCCTCGACTATCTGTTCACGAAGGAACCGCGCGTCGAGTTCACGAAGACCGAAGGTTTCCTGCCGACCACCAAGGCTGAGGCGACCGATCCGGCGTTCAACGATCCGGATACCAAAGCTTTCGTCGCGCTGCTGCCGACGGCTCACTTCGCGCCGACCGTGACCGGTTGGGAAGACACCGCGAAGGCCGTGACCGATGCAATGCAATCGGTCTACCTGGGCAAGGCGAAGCCTGCTGATGCGTTGAATGCCGCGGCGGATCAAGCGAACAAGTCGCTCGGTAAGTGATTGCGTAGTCTCGTAGCACGATGCTGAACACGGAACGCGCGCCGCCGTTGTGAAGGCGGCGCGCGTTTCGGTCCTAATGCACTATCCGGCCCATCCCGTCGCGCCCATTTTTTAACATGAGCGCGTCTTACGATCGAGCACGCATGAGCCGTTCCGCTTCTTCGCGCCTCCAGGCGCCCTGGTTGCTGATTGCGCCGAGTCTGGTGTTGGCGCTTTTCATCATCAGCTATCCGATTTTCAACATCGTGTGGCAATCGCTGCACGAGGTCTCGCGCTTCGGTGCGATCCGCGATTTCAGCGGTCTGCAGAATTTCATTACGGTTTTCACCGATCCAAACTTTCTTGCCGCAGCCAGACGAACGGTTGTCTGGACCGTGTGCGTGGTGGGCGGCACGGTGCTGATTTCCGTGCCGGTTGCGCTGATTCTGAATCAGGATTTCTATGGACGCGGCGTGGCGCGCACGATTGTGATGCTGCCGTGGTCCGTCTCGCTGACGATGACCGCCGTGGTGTGGCGCTGGGCCTTCAACGACGACTACGGCATGGTCAACGTCACGTTGGAGCGGCTTGGCTTGATCCACGGTCAGATACATTGGCTTGCGACGCCGGAACTCGCGTTTCCCGTGGAAATCGCCGTCGGCATTCTGGTGTCGATTCCCTTTACGGTGACGATTCTGCTGGGCGGGTTGTCGTCGGTGCCGGGCGATATTTATGAAGCGGCGCGAATGGATGGCGCCAGTGCGTGGCAGCAGTTTCGCAAGCTGACGATGCCGCTCTTGCGGCCGTTCATCAACATGACGATTCTGTTGAACGTGATCTATGTGTTCAATTCTTTCCCGATCATCTGGGTGATGACCCAAGGCGGGCCGGATAACGGCACGCACATTCTCGTCACGTATCTCTATGAGCTTGGATTCAGGCTGGGACGTCCCGGCCAGGCCGCGGCCGTGTCGCTGATCATGCTCGTTATGCTGTTCGTTTTCTCGATCGCTTATCTGCGCCTGCAGCCCGCGAAAGAAGGAGAGGCGTCATGAGTCTTAGCGTCAAGATGAAGCGCTCGCTGTGGTGCTGGTTGGCGCTGTCGCCGCTCGTTGTGGCCGTGCTGTTTCCGTTTGCGGTGATGTTTTTTACGGCGTTGAAGCCGGCTACTGAGATCTTTGTTTATCCGGCGAGATGGTTGCCGGTGCATTGGCAGTGGAGCAATTTTTCGGATATGTGGGTTGCGGCTAATTTTGGTGTCGCGCTGAGGAATAGCTGTGTGATTAGTTTCTTGTCGACTGCGTTGGCGTTGGCGGTAAGCTTGCCGGCGGCTTATGCGTTGGCTAGGTTTCCGTTTCGTGGGAAGGGACTGTATTCGCAGTTTCTGCTGGTGACGCAGATGTTGTCGCCGATTTTGCTGGTGGTGGGCTTGTTCCGGCTCGCGGCGATGATTCCTTATGGGGATGGGAATCTGGTCGACTCCAAGATTGGGGTCATCGTTTCTTATGCTGCGTTCAATATCGCGTTTGCGGTTTGGATGTTGTCTTCTTACTTTCAGACGGTGCCAAGGGATCTGGAAGAGGCGGCGTGGTTGGAGGGGTGTGGGAGGACTCGGGCTGTTTTTAAGGTGTTCTTGCCGCTTGCGGTTCCTGCGATTGTTGTGACGGCGATCTTTACTTTTATTAATGCGTGGAATGAGTTTGCGGTTGTTTATACGTTGATTCGGTCGCCGGAGAATAAGACTCTTACTGTGCAGGTGACTGACATGGTCGCTGGCAAGTACGTCGTTGAGTGGCATCTGGTGATGGCCGCTACCCTCTGCGCGACGTTGCCGGTTTCGATTGTGTTTGCCTGGTTGCAGCGGTTCCTGGTGAAGGGGTTGGCGTTGGGGGCGGTGAAGTAGGGTTGGGGAGGCACGGCAGGCAGGGGCTCGTCGTAGATGATACCTTTCAGCGCCCTAAATCCATCATTCGGCCTTATCCCTCGTGCGCCTTGCGTCATAGTCGCATTTGCGGTTCTGCGACGGACCGGTCTTCGGCCTGAGCCGCCGTTCGTCCATTGGCCTTGCTATGCCTGCTCACTGCCTCAGACCAGCCATTCGTTGACAGCCATGGCGAACGTCTGCTGCCAACATCAACGAATGCCAGCCCCCGACCCATCCTGGCCCCCAAAGGGAAGGGTGAACAGCTTACGTCTAAGCCGGCGTCGAACCCTTGATTCGTCTAGAAGTTATCTTCGTCTCCATGAAAATGGTAACGGAAGAAGGCAGCCTTTTCTTTCATCGCATCCTTGATGCGATTTCGTCACGTTCGCGACCACTGCCGTCGTTTTACATGTCTAAGAGCGGTGGCCCAACCGATTATTCGCACCGCCGCCCCGGCCTCCTACGCTTAAAACTGCGTAGCGATCCCCGCAAAAGCACCGAACTGGCTGTGACCGAAGTTCGGATTAGTACTCGACATGTTTCCGTTCACCGGATCGTTATTCGTGTTTGCTCCGTACAGTCCACCGTTAAGTCCAAGATTCGAGGTCTCACTGTTATGCAAATAGCCGAGTTCGGAATAAAGGCGAGTACGTTTCGAAAGCTGATACGCACCGGAAAGCGTGAACAACGTTGCATTTCCGTTCCCGTTGTTTGCATTCGCGTGATACACCGCGCCTGTCAGGAACGTCGAGGGCGTCACCGCCCACTGAGCGCCGACCCATTCGTCATCTACCGTAGTAGGTAGCGAAGTGCCTGCTGGCAACGCGGACGGGTTTGCTGTTCCGTAATAGCCCACATTTGACGCGTCGGGCGCGCTAAGGTGCTGGTACCCTGCATAGAACGTCACAGGGCCCCAGACGTAAGACCCACCCGCAAAGATCGAGCGCGAAGCGAGATAGACGTTACTGAACTTCCCATTTCCGTCGCGCATCTCATCGTAAATGGCCTGGAAATCGAGACTATGCGCTTTATATTCCAACTTTATGCCGTCATCACGGCCTTGAGAACTGCCGAGTCCGGTTGATGTTCCCAGTTGGCTGGGAACGCTCCCTGGGTTACCGGCGTTCCAAGTAGTCGAGTTGGTCAGATTGTATTGACCTTGAACGGTAAATCCTCCGAAACTTGGTGACAGGTATTCGGCACCATTCGCCGCCTGCGGGAACATGCGGCCTCGCACAAGTGTGCCAAACGAATACTTCTGCGTCTGTTGAGGGTCAAGGATACCCGCGTATTGAAGCAACTCACTGGCGCCGAAGTTACCGATACGGAATGACCCGTAGGTTGCATTAGTCATCCCCACGGTTGCCTGGCCCTCAAAGAAGGAGCCATTCGCGAAAGTCCCATTCTCCGTGTTAAGCCGGGACTCCAGTTGGAACGTCACGAACGTGCCCGCGCCGATGTCCTCGAGTCCTTTCAGACCCAATCTCGATTCAGCCCAATTTCCCGATTCGGCCGCCCAACGATTCCCTTTCGGCAAGCCGGTCTCGTATTGCAAACCATTATCGACAAGCCCATACAGCGTAACGCTGCTTTGAGCACTCGCTGCAACTGCCAGGCTCATCGTCAGCGATCCAAGAATGATACGCTTCACCTTTTTCTCGTTTCTCCAAACTGTGAAAAGACGCTTTCTATAAATATGTAATGCTAAATATATGAGTCTGTTTTTTAAGTTCTATTGTTTTTAGAAGCCTTGTAGATTGATCCGTCGATCAGGTAGTGCTCGCGATTGCGTACGCACGAAATGACACTCTCATTGCGGTTCTTGTTCGACAATGACGTCAACGCACGTGCGCGTGCACACAAACAGATCAAAACTCGCCCGGGCCAATCACCGTACCTTACGCGCGCACGCGGACGCAGACGCCTTGCCGGCATCAACGTCGCGTCGAGGATGGCCATGCTGGAAAGGCGGATACGTCTGCGATGCCTACACGTTTTCGGCCTTAAGCGCCGCCATGAAGATCAGATCTGTGTTCGACGTCGCGCGGCAGAGCATTTTTGTCACTCGAGATTTCCACCATTTTCTGCGTTGCTCGAACATCGATCGCGGCCGACCGAAGCACGCAGAAGGCAAGCCCAAACGCGTAAATTTATTGACTGTCGTGCTTCGATTACGCTTGTCGATAACTAGGTGTGGTTCTCATCGCTGCGGCGGAAGCGATCGAGCGCCACGGCAGCAATAATCACGAGCCCTTTGATAATGAACTGCCAGATGTCGGACACGCCGAAGATGACGAGGCCATTGGAAAGTACTGCAATGATCAATGCACCAACCAGGGTTCCCCAGATTGAACCTACGCCACCCACGAAGCTCGTTCCGCCGAGAATGACCGCTGCAATTGCGTCGAGTTCATAACCCTGCCCGACCTGCGATCCATTTGCAGCGTACAACCGCGCCGCGGACATCACACCACCGAGACCAGAAAGCAGTCCAGAGACGACGTAGACGAACAGCAGGATCAGGCTGACCTTGATGCCGGAGAGACGGGCTGCCGCAGAATTTCCACCGAGTGCGTAGATCCAGATACCGACCACAGTACGGCGAAGGATGAACCACGAGACCGTGATTACAGCGAGTGCAATGAGCGCAAGTACAGGCACGCCCAGGAAACTTGCATTACCAATCCACGCGAAGCTCAGATTCTGATTCATCACCGTACCGTCGTCACCGAACAAACGGGCGAGTCCTCGCACGGCGGTAAGCGATCCGAGCGTGACGATAAAGGGTGGAAGCCGGAGATACGCGATTAGCAAGCCATTGATTCCCCCCAGCACGGCCCCCGTCAAAAGTCCGACCGGGAGCGCAAACGCGCTGAACGATGGACTGAGAGAACAGATCATGGCTGTCATCGCCGCGGTAGCCAGCATCGAGCCGACTGAAAGGTCGATGCCACCTGTGAGAATGACGAAGGTCATCCCTGCGGCCAGGACTGTGTTGATAGCAGCCTGTTGCAACACAATGGCTATGTTCTGGCCCGTGAAGAATGTGCCTTGAGTGGCGAGATTGAAGGCGAAGCAAAGAATGATCAGCACCGGCAGCATGCCGATTGCGCTAATCAGCCTGCGCACGTACACCTTATGGGCTGACATGCCGATGCCATCTGTCAGTTTCTTGGCCGTGGTGGAACCGCTAACGGTTGATTTGTTCATGATTGTCTCCAATTCTGGGTATCAAGCGGCATCAAGGGATGCATTGGCACCTGCCGCCAGGGCCATAATGTTTTCTTGCGTAATTGCTTCCTTGTTGGGGCCGCCGATCTCGCCGACGATATGGCCCGCGCGCATCACAAGAGTGCGATCGCAAACTCCAATGATTTCCGCCAACTCGCTTGATATCACCACGACACCGATTCCCTGGCGAGCCAGGTCGTCGATCAGGCGATAAATCTCCGATTTCGCACCGATGTCCACCCCACGCGTTGGCTCGTCGAGAATCAGGACCTTTGGCCCGATCTGAAGCCAACGGGACAGCAAAACCTTCTGCTGGTTTCCTCCGGAGAGGCTGCCAACATTGACCAGGGGGCTCGCCGCCCGAATGCCAAGTTGCTGAAATGCCGAGTTGGCGCGGCTTTTGCCTTTTGCGAGATTAAGAAAACCGCCGTGACGGGCATCTGGAACGATGACGCCGATATTGATGTTTTCGGCGCACGACATGTCTAGAAAGAGACCAAGTGCCTTACGATCTTCCGTCAGGTATGCCAGGCCATGTTTGAGAGCGTCCGAGGGTTGACGGATGTTCAGTTCTTGACCATTGATAAAAATCTTCCCGCCTGTTTTCTCATCGGCCCCGTAAATCAATCGGGCCAGCTCAGTACGTCCGGAGCCGACCAGCCCGGCAATGCCCAACACCTCGCCTTGATGGAGTTGGAAACTGCACGGCTTGACTTTGTCGCCGTCGGTAATGTCCTTTGCTTCGAATATCACTGGACCACGGCTACCACCGGAATCGTGCTCTTTCATGTAGAAGGTCGATAGATCCCGACCAACCATCATCTTGACGATCGTCTGCGCGGATAGCTCGGCACGCTCGATCGTGCCAACGTACCGCCCATCACGCAGTACGGACACACGATCGGAGAGGTCATAGACCTCTTCCATGCGGTGGCTAATATAAATGATGGCGATGCCTTCTGCGCGCAGCTGCCTGACCAGTGCGAACAGCCTCTCACATTCGCGAGATGAGAGCGCGGTGGTGGGCTCGTCCAGCACCAGAATCCTGGACTTCGCATGCAGCGCACGGCCAATTTCTACCAGTTGCTGCTCTGCGATCGAAAGCGTACCGACCAGCGTGCGAGCATTGAAGGGAGCGTCGAGTCGCTCCAGTACGTCGCGACAGCCTGCATACATTGCCCGGCGATTTGCCATTCCGTGAGTTACAACCTCTCGCCCCAAATAGATGTTTTCAGCAACGGTAAGATTGGGAGCGAGGCTCAATTCCTGGTAGATAATTGATACGCCATGCTTTTTCGCTTCCAACGGATTTCCGATGGTTACCGGCTGGCCATCGATCAGGATCTCACTGCCCACATCAGCCTCATAGGCACCTGAGAGGATCTTCATAAGCGTCGATTTCCCTGCGCCGTTTTCCCCCATCAGTGCAAGAACCTCACCACCCCATGCGCGCAGATTGACGTTATCGAGAGCCTTTGTGCCGACGAACGTCTTACTGACGTTCCGCATCTCGAGCAGAGGAATCCCACTATCCGTAGGCATCATGTCTCCTTGTATGTGCTGGTTGGTGCGCACGCAAAAGCGCGTGCGGGGACCGCATGCATCGCGGCATACGCCGCGATGCACCAAACTCAGTTCATAGCCCAGCCCTTATATGACCCAACGTTGTCACGCGTGACCAGTTTGGGGTCGAGGAGCTACAACCGGGGTTGACGGAGCCTTGTCGGTCTTCAAAATGTCGTTGCCAATGTCAAGGGCTTTCATCGCCATCCCGTACGGACTCTGAGCCACCGACCCCTGAATCAAGGAACCCGACTGCTTGAGCGAGACCTCGACCTCGGGGGAACCATCGATGCTGACGATCGCGAAGTCCTTGCGATTCATCTGTTTTGCCGCCAGGTCAGCGCCAATGGCTTCCTGATCACAGACAGTGAACATGCCATCAATCTTCGGGAACCGGGTCATGAGCGATTGAGCGACAGCGAGACCGCCATCACGTGTCGCCTTGCCATTTTGATTGTCGGAAAGGATTTCGAAATTTCCTTTACTCAGCACTTCCTTGCAACCCTTGACGCGATCCTTGATGGAAGAAACAGACGGACCGTTCAGGATAATGACCTTGCCTTTCCCGCCGAGCTTGTCCGACAGGTATTGGCACGCCATTTCCCCAGCCTTGATGTTGTTGGTCTGCACGGTCGCCTTGGCACCCTCCGCGGATACATCAACCGCAACTACTGGAATCCCCGCCGCTTCTGCACGCTTGACCGCAGGCAAGATTGCTTGTGGATCGGCGGCGACCAGCATGATCAGGTCGACCTTTGCCGCGATGAAATTATCGATCTGGGAAAACTGCTTGTTCAGGTCGTAGTCAGAGGCCACCGCTGTGACTTTCACGTTCGGATTGATCTGCTTTGCGCGATCGGTGACGCCCTTTACAACAGCAGTCTGGAAAGGATCGCCGAGAGTGCTGACCGTAACGCCGACCGAAGTCAGCTCTTTCGCTGATGCCGCACCTACCAGCAAGCTCATGGCGGTCAGGCCAAACAAAAATTTCTTAAGCATCATTGTCTCCAATCTGATTTAAAAAGCTCTACGGTGTCACGTTCGCCAGATCGTGACGGAACCTGGCCTTAGGAAGGCCAACTGGGTTCTCAATGAAAATTCAAGCTCAGATTCGAACTCAGCTTCTTCCAGGCAACCCGATCTCTGGTCGTGTAAGCGCGGTCCAAGCTCCGCCCTTATCGTTGGAACGAACAGCAGCGTCGATCAGCGCCATCGTGTCCACTCCGTCCGAAATGCCTGGAATGCCGTCGAGGTATGACTGATAAGGCAAGTCAAGACGCTTGGCCATCAGCGCCTTCGCGAAATCCGAGTACAGGTTTGCAAAGGCAAGTGCGTAACCTTCGGGGTGTCCAGCCGTGAAACGCGTCGAGGCGGCCGCTGCAGGCGAAAGGCAGTTGTAGCCCCGAGCAAGCCTCAGCGCGGGCTTGCCAGCCGCTTTGAACCAAAGAACTTCCGGTTCTTCCTGAACCCACGTGAGACTGCCCTTCTCTCCAAAAATCCGGAATGAAAGCCCATGGTCGTTTCCGACTGCGACATAGCTACCCCGCAGTCGACCTCGAGCGCCACCTTCGAAGCGTACTGTCAAATAGGCGTTGTCATACACTTCACGCTCCTCGGCGAAAGTCGTCATTTCGGCGGAGACTTCCTCGACGCGAAGTCCGGTGATGTACGAGACAATATGGTGGGCGTGAGAGCCAACTTCTCCCAGGACGCCCTTGCCCATCGCCGATTCGCGAAACCGCCAATGGCGATCAGGATTCTGGGGGTCAACCACAAAGCCTGCGCATAGTTCGCCTTCAATACATTGGATCTTGCCAAGTGCGCCCGAGGCTATCAACGCGCGCGCTTCGCGAACCATCGGATAACCGGTGTAGCAATGCGTGAGGAGGAATATCCGGTCGTGGCGCTGGACGAGCTCATTGAGGCGTTGCGCCTCGCCGAGATCACGGGTGAGCGGCTTTTCACAGATGACGTCGATCCCTTTTTCCATGAATGCGCTCGCCACTTCGAAATGCAATTGAGGCGGGGTGGCGATCACCACCGCATCGATGTGGTCCTCACGCGCCGCCTCGCGCTCTGCCATCACACGAAAGTCGGTGTAGATGCGATCTTCGTCGATCAATTCGGCCTGCGCGGAAGCTCTCGCGACCTCGGGATCAACTGACATCGCGCCAGCGACTACATCGTAAAGTCCGTCGGCCCGCATGGCGACAAGATGAGTACGACCGATGACGGAATCCTTTCCGCCGCCGACGAGGCCCACTCGCACGCGCCGGCCAAATTGAGAGAGAAGATCGATAGACATACGTTTCATCTGCCTTACGCCTGCAGCGAAAGCTGAAGGCTATTGAGAAATTCGCCGACCGTGCTAATGAAACCAGTCAACGTCGATGAAAGCACTTCTTTTGGGACCTTGAGACGATCGCCGCCCGCGTTCACGCATCGCATACTGCTACTGGGCGAGATATCCACCGTCGATCACCAGTTCGCTACCAGTCATAAACGAGGACTCGTCACTGGCGAGGAACAAACAGACGTTCGCGACTTCCTCCGGCGTACCCATGCGTCCCATCGGCGTCTTTGCGATGATCCCGGCGTTCATTTCGTCGGACTGATCCGTAACCAGAGGGGTCCGGATCAATCCAGGATGAACGGAGTTCACGCGAATATTTTCGGGCGCGTAGGTCACGGCCGCGTTCTTTGTCATGTTTCGTACGCCGCCTTTCGCTGCAGCGTAGGCGGCAGCCCCCGCGACCCCAACAATGCCCCACATGGACGAGAAATTGATGATCGAGCCCTTGCGCATTGCGCGCATTGAGGGGAGTACCGCCTGGATGCCAAGGAAGCTGCCGGTGAGATTGACGGCGAGCACTTTCTGCCAGCTGTCCAGATCGGTGCCGTCCAGCGTTTCATAGCAGCCGACAATGCCAGCATTGTTGACGAGTACATCGATGCGCCCGTGTTTGGCAACCACCGACTCCACAACGCGTGACCAATCCGCAGGCGAGGACACGTCAAGCTGCCGAACGTCGAAGCCATCCGAATCGCTAGCCAGCTTGATATCAGCCGCAATCACCGTGGCGCCTTCGCGTGCGAAAATCTGCGCTACTGACAGTCCGATGCCCTGTGCGGCTCCGGTGATCAGAGCGACTTTTCCTTTGAGTCGGTCCACTTTCTATCTCCTATCTAATATTCGCTATTTGCGGTACCGTTTTCGTCTTCGTCGAAAATCCGCTGTATCGCCCGTTGTCTCGACTACTGTGGCATCGCCACCAGAATCTTGAGCTTGGAACTCTCTTTGGCCAGCAACGCCTCAAAGCCGTCGTTCTTGGCGTTGAACATACTGATTTCAGCGTCGACAATTTTTTCAACGGGGAATAAACCGCTTCGCATCATTTCGAAGATCCGAGGCCAGATCGTTATCGGATAGTTCAACGAGCCTCTGATGGTGATGTCCTTCACGGTCCAGCGGAACGGCTCTACTTCAACCTTCCCTCCCATGAGGCCGACCTGAACAATCGTTCCCTGCGGTTTCACTGCATCAACGCATGCGTTCAACGCACGGCCATTACCCGAGCACTCGATTGCAGCATCGACACCCACGCCGTTTTCCGTTTCTTGACGAATGATTTTCCCGATGTCGCTGACAGTGGGATCGAGAACGACAGCCCCGATGCCGAGGCCCTCAATGCGCTTGCGCCGATTGGCGTTTGGTTCGCTGACAAAGATTCGGGAAACGCCTGCGGCGCGGCCCGCGAGCGCAGTCATCGCGCCAATAGTCCCGCCGCCGGTCACCAGCAAGCTTCCGCCGGGTCGAACTTGAGATCGGTCCACTGCATGTACACCAACTGCTGCCGGCTCGACGAGCGCACCTTGTTGATCGGTGATGTAATCTGGCAGCCGGATCGCGTTGCCCTCATTCACTATCGCAAGTTCCGCCATTCCACCCCACGGCCAACTCAAGCCAATGACAGAGGCCTTCGGCCCAAGGAACGGGACGTTTCTTTGCCCAAAATAGTCGTCTCGCGGTCCGGTTTGCGGCTGGATGGAAACGCGATCACCCGGGACAACTGTACTGACGCCCTCGCCGACCGAGATGACGCGACCCGCGAATTCGTGGCCAAGGATCTGCGGCAGAGAAGCGCTGCTGTAGGGGTTCGGGTCCGCTGACGTCCACGTCGGGCCGTGATCGTATTCATGAAGATCAGAGCCGCAGATCCCACAAAATGTTGGCGCAATAAGCACCTGCCCATATCCCGGCGCGGCCGGCGCATCTACATCGTCGACGCGAAGATCGTGCTTGCCGTGAAACCGTACTGCTTTCATTGATGGTCCCCTTCTAAGCCAGTTTGTATCAGGTGATCTGGTAGCCCTTGTCGGCTTCTGTTACCCGGTGGCTAGAGACTATGCGAACGCGGACTAAAGAAATATGCGTATTCGCGAAATCATATTTCCGGTGAGCGGAAATATCCCCGCGATAAAGCAGTCCTATGGAAAACCTCATCAGGATTAGCCCGAGGCAATGACAACCGCGCGCCAGCACTCGAGAGAAACGGGTGACCCTTCGTTAATGGATGCGGGGAATATGTGCTACGAAGTCCAGCGGACATTCTTTTGATTTATCCACCAGGCGGAAATGTCATTTCGCTATAGCGCATTTTTTTCCCGTTACGAGGCCGTTAACCTGTCGTCTCATCCATATGCGCACAACGGAGAGGACAGCGATGCTCAACATCAACGAAGACACCATTACGCAGGCTGTACTTGCGTCAATGGATGATCGCTGCGACGCCAGGCTTCGCACGATCATTACCAGCCTGGTGCAGAATCTCCATAGCTTCGCGCGCGATGTCCAGCTCACCGAGGCGGAGTGGTTCAAGGCCATTCAGTTTCTCACCGAGGCGGGACAGATTACCGACGACAAGCGGCAAGAATTTATTCTGCTTTCGGACACGCTTGGCCTTTCTATGCTGGTAATGGCGCAGAACAACAAAAAGCCGACCGAATGCACGGAAGCTACTGTATTTGGCCCCTTCTACGTCGAGGGAGCGCCGGAATATGAAAACGGTGCCGATATCGCGAACGGCGCGCGAGGCGAGCCGTGTTTTGTGAGCGGTCAGGTCCGCGGCCTTGGCGGTACCCCTGTGTCGAACGCACAAATCGACGTGTGGCAATCCGACGAAGACGGCTACTACGACGTGCAAAGACCGTCCGAAGGCTCGGCAGTCGTATCCCATCAGGCGCGCGGCAGCCTGCGCAGCGGCCCTGACGGTCGGTTTCATTTTCGTTCGATCCTTGCGGAGGCATACCCGATTCCCCACGACGGCCCCGTGGGCCGGATGCTGGAAGCGTTGGGGCGACATCCGTGGCGCCCGGCACACCTGCATTTCATGATCAAAGCGCCCGGCTACGACACTCTCATCACCCATGTATTCCGAGACGGCGATCGGTATCTGAATTCTGACGCGGTGTTTGGCGTTCGCTCTACCTTAATTACTGACTGGGTCCAGCACGATGCCGGTTTGGCACCCGACGGCTCGAAAATGGAAAAACCGTTTTATACGGTCAACTACGACTTCATACTGAATCCGGCGGAGGTTTCGGCATGATCCGACATATTGTCATGTGGCGAGTGCGCGGTGAAACACCGCACGAACGTCAGGAAGCTCGCCGGCTCGTCAAGGAGAGCTTCGAGGCGTTACGCGGTCGAATTCCCGGCATGCTCCGACTCGAGGTCGGACTAGATTCGAGTGCAGTCGATTATGCGTGTGACGCCGTACTGGTCACCGAGTTCGACTCACTGGCCGCTCTTGATGCCTACGCGACGCATCCGGAACACCTGCGAGTGCGAGAGCGGCTTGGCGATATAAGAACGGCGCGTTTTCAGGTCGACTATCCCATCGATCCAATGGCCGATGCTGAAAGACAAGAGACTACGGCGGCGAACGCCTGATCTGACTCGGACGGTTGCCCGAGCCACTACCGCTAGAAAACTTTGACCCGTAGCCATCATGCAAGTATTTTTCCAAGGAACATAATGCCTGATCAAAACTCGTTGCGCTTCGTTACGCTTGTCGGAAGCTTGCGTCGTCTTTCCTTCCACGCTGCCATTGCGGATTCCTTGCCAGAGTTGGCACCGGAGAACGTGACTGTGACGAAGCTGCCCTCGGTTGGGCTACTTCCTCACTACGATGCCGATGTTCAGACGGAGGGCTTCCCGCAATCGGTGCTCGATCTTGGCAACGCAATCCGTGAAGCAGACGGGGTCATCATCGTTACCCCCGAATACAACTACTCCGTCCCCGGCGTTCTGAAGAATGCGCTGGACTGGCTGTCGCGTCTTCCGACAACACCCCTTGCAGGAAAACCTGTCGCCATTCAGTCAGCCTCGCCCGGCATCTTTGGAGGCGCCCGCGCGCAATACCACTTGCGCCAGAGTATGGTGTTCCTCGACGCGCAGGTGCTGAACAAACCAGAGGTCATGGTGGGTGGAGCCGCGAGCAAGGTCGATGTCGAGGGCAGGACCATCACGGACCAGCAGACGCGCGAGATCGTCACCGCTCAGTTGAAAGCCTTCGCTCTCGTGGCCATGCAGCGCAAACTGTTGAACAGCTAATCTGGCAGTGGCGTCGAAGCGAAGACAAGACGTTTCGCCTTCGACTGAGTATGCCCCCAATTCATAGAAAGGAGACGCGTCGATGAAGCTGCTGATTACAGGCGGTCATGTCATCACGATGGATCCGGCCATCGGCAATGGCCGCTTCGACGTATTGATCGAGAACGACCTGATCGTTGCGGTGGGACCGTCGATCCAGGCGCATGATGCACAGCTACTCGACGCTACCGGGTGCATTGTCATCCCGGGGCTCATCAACGCGCATATGCACACGTGGCAGACCGCGCTTCGCGGAGTGGCAGCAAACTGGACGCTGCCCACCTATTTCCGCAGTGTTCATGCCGGACTCGCCACGTTGTTCAATCCGAATGACCTTTACATCGGTACGTTGGTGGGCGCGCTCAATCAGTTGAATCTTGGCACGACCACACTGGGCGATTGGTGCCACAACAATTCGACGCCTGAACACACAGACCGTGCGATTGACGGGCTGCTCGAATCCGGGATTCGCGCGGTCTATTTTCACGGTTCGCCCAAGCCAGATCCAAAACCTGGTCAGAAGCACTTCAGCGAGACCCCCCATCCGCGCAGCGAAATCGAGCGCCTGGTGAAGAACAGGTTCACAAGCCGCGACGCGCGAGTCGGACTCGGCATGGCGATCCTTGGTCCTCATTACTCGACTTACGAGGTGTCGGAGCACGATTTCCAGCTTGCAGCCGAGTTCAAGCTGATCACCAGCATGCACTGCGCAGGGCTCGAAGCGAAAACACCGGATGGCTGGGAACGTCTGGCCGAGCGTGACCTTCTTGGCCCGACCACCAACGTCGTTCATGGTAACAACTTAAGTGCCGCGCAACTTCGGATGATGGTCGGTCGCGGCGTCACATTCTCTGTCGCGCCCGAGACCGAAATGACTCAGGGACACGGCCATCCGATAACAGGTCGTTTACGTGATGCAGGCGGTGCGCCCTCGCTTGGAGTCGACCTTGAGTCAGCCATCGCGGGTGACATGTTCACAGTAGCACGCGTAGCGCTGGCCTCGCAGCGAGCGTTGGACAATGCACGAGCTCGGGCGGACGGCGGACAGTTGCCCGCTCATTCCACGATTTCCACATCCGAAGCGCTCAGTTGGATAACGATTCGCGGCGCCGAGGCGCTAGGGCTGCAGGACCGGGTCGGATCGCTGACACCAGGAAAGCAGGCCGACGTCGTTTTGATCCGCGCAGACGGATTGAGTATGCGACCGGTGCACGATCCTGTGTCTGCTGTGCTGATGCAAGGAAGCGCGGCAAACGTCGACACGGTGTTGGTGGCTGGCGAGTTCAAAAAACGCGCCGGCAAACTCCTTTATGAACAACTCGAGGAACGACTGGACGAACTGGACGCCTCGGGCAACCGTATCAACAATCGTTTCGCAGAACTGGTGCCTGTATGACGGTTGCCGATCTCCAGTCGGCCAGCACAAAAAGGACGCCGGGGACATTTGCAACGTCTCCCGTCCGGGCTTTGCTCCGCGATTATTGTGTCTTGAGAGCCTGACATCGCCCGTTCGACTCTCGCGCCCATCATTAGATATTCAAATTTCGCTTTTTGGAGTAAGCCAAGTGAGCACACGTGACACTGATCTGCTGGCCGCATACTGGACTCTTGCCGGAGACGTGGATCCGCTCCGCCCATCGATCAGTCCTTACTCGTTACAGGCACGGATCGAGGCTGCATCTAAAGCGGGCTGGCGAGGCATCGGCGTTATTCACGAGGACCTGGTGGCGACGCTCGACAAGATCAGCTCCGACACTGTCAAGCATATGCTCGAAGACAATGGGATCAGGCACTTTGAGCTTGAGTTCCTCGTTGACTGGTACCGGGATGGTCCAGAACGCGCAGTATCGGATCGCGCTCGCCGCGTGATTTTTGAACTCGGTGCCAAGCTGGGCATGAAGAATGTGAAGGTTGCTGCGAGCGTGCTCGATCAGCGCTCGCCAAACTTCGTCCGGATGGCGGATGAGTTCGCGAAGCTGTGTCTGGAGGCCGCCGAGGTTGGTTCAAACGTGTCGATTGAAGTGATGCCATTTTCGATCGTGAATACGCTAGAAAATGGTTTAGCTATTGTGCAGGAAGCCAATCAGCCGAATGGAGGCCTCCTCCTGGATATCTGGCACATGGTTCGCGGCGGTATCGACTTCAGCGAAATTGCAAAGATCCCGCCGCAATTCATCAAGGCGGTTGAACTCGACGACGCGAACTCGGCAACCGAGGGAAGCTTGCTCGAAGACACGGTCTTCCGCCGCAAGCTGTGTGGCGAAGGTGACCTCGACAATCCGGGCTTCATCGAAGCGGTGCAAAACGCTGGATTCAATGGCGAATGGTACGGCGTGGAAATCATCTCTACCGAATTGCGAAAACTACCGCTGAATGAAATGGCGGCACGGGCGTTCGACACAACGATGCAGCAGTTCCGCGAAGTTGAAGGGCGGAAGCACAAAACCGCCGCTCTCGATCAATGACAGAACAAGAAAACATGGCGCCAGATAGGCCTTTGAACTGGTGACTTGCTCGACGCCTACTCAACCCCAACCGCGCATAACGACAGGTAAGGATGCTTCGATGTACGATTTCGTTTACACCTCGCAGTCTTCGAAAGTAGTCTTTGGCGCGGGTGCTCTCGCGCGTGTTGCGGAAGAGGTCTACGCGCTCGGCGCTCAAAAGTCTCTCATCCTTTGCACCCCGGAGCAGGAAGGACAGGCAACCGAAGTTGCGCATTTGCTGGGGCCGCTGAGCGCAAGCGTATTTGCGGAAGCGCAGATGCACGTGCCGATTGAAATTGCAAGGCGTGCACGCGACCATGCGCGAAGCGTCGGGGCCGACTGCGCGGTTGCGATAGGCGGAGGATCTACGATCGGTCTCGGCAAAGCGATCGCCCTTGAGTCGAGTTTGCCGATCATTGCGATTCCAACTACCTATGCTGGCTCCGAGATGACGCCCATCTATGGGCTCACAGAGGACGGACTAAAGCGTACAGGACGTGACGCGCGAGTTCTGCCCAAGACTGTCATCTACGATCCGATGTTGTCGTTGAGCTTACCGCTCGGCTTGTCGTTCGTGAGCGGCCTTAATGCAATCGCTCACGCCGCGGAAGGACTCTACGCACGCGATGGCAATCCTGTTATGTCGCTCATGGCAGAGGACGGAATACGTGCGTTGGCCGCAGGATTGCGCTGCATCAAACCAGACCCCAACAACCTGTCGGCACGCAGTGATTGCCTTTACGGCGCGTGGATGTGCGGAAATGTACTGGGCCATGTGGGGATGGCTCTGCATCACAAGCTCTGTCATACCCTTGGTGGCAGTTTCAATATGCCACATGCGGAAACACACGCTATCGTGTTGCCCCACGCGCTGGCATACAACAGCGACGCTGCGCCTGATGCGATGTCCCGAATTTCCCGGGCCCTCGGAAGTGAAAGCGCCGCGCGTGGAGTCTTCGAGTTGGGGCGCGAACTCAACATCCCTTCGGGGTTGCGCGAGATAGGAATGCAGGAATCTGACCTGGATCGAGCATGCGAGATCGCTCTGTCCAACCCGTACTGGAATCCACGCCCGATCGAACGCGAGTCACTTCGGTCCTTGCTTCAGAATGCATGGGACGGAAGCGCGCCTTGCCGATGATCGGCGTCTGCCTGTTTCAACATCATGGATAAACCGGGCATGTGCCAGGTCGGCGCATACGACCAGTCACGCAGCCTCCGCCAGCCATCGTTTTTCCAGGTCCAGATTCTTCACCCGTTCGATGAGGAACTCTGTGAAAGCGCGAATTTTCGCGGGCTGATACTTACGGCTCTGATACGCAAGATTGATCGTGAGCGGCGGCAGCTTCCAGTCCTCAAGAACCGGGATGATCCTCCCCGACACAATGTCATCGTAGATGATGTACAAAGGCTGGATGACCATTCCCAGGCCCGCCCTACCAGCGCCAACGATGACTTGGCCTTCGTTTGAATCGAGCACGCTTTCGATCCGGATGTGACGTTCCTCTTCTCCCTTGCGTAGGTGAAGCATATAGGGATCGGCTGCGAGGTTGTAAACCAGCATCTGATGTTTCTCCAGATCTTCCGGTGTACGAGGACGTCCGTGCAGTTGTAGATAGGCCGGTGAGGCAGCGATCACTCGCCGGGTTTCGGCGAGCTTCCGCACGGTGATTCCGGAGTCGTGTTCATGCTCCTTGGTACGTATTGCCACATCGATCCCCGCCTCGATGAAATCCTGATATTGATTCGCCGCCACAATCTGCACGGAAAGGTCCGGGTACCTCTTCCTGAACTCGGGGAGTGCTGGGGCAATGTGCATCATCGCGAACGAGACTGAACTCGTTACCCGTAAAACGCCGCGAGCGACCACGCATTCGTCGGAGACAATCGATTCTGCCTCTGCCATTTCTGCAAGCATTGCGGAACATCTCCGGTGGTAATCATGCCCAACGTCGGTCAGCCACATCCTCCGGGTAGTTCGTTCTATGAGGCGCGCCCCCAGACGTTCTTCGAGCGCGCTCAGCGTGCGACTTGCCGAAGCGTTCGACATGTCGAGTCTATCGGCAGCTTTCGAGAGGCTGCCCAGTTCGGCAGTCAGGACGAACAACTCTATCTCACTCCACCTATCCGCCATTTTTTGTTCCTCTACGTGGAAAACTGCGCTCTGATTATTGAAGACGGGCAAACAAAATCAAAGCGCGTAGGTGTCCACTTTGAGAAAAGTTCATTTTGGACTTTTTATGGACGGTCCGGCCTGTCGCGGAACAGTGGCCGGCATCCTGTTCGCATTGGTGCGCACCCGGCCTCCAGCTTGCTGCGACGCAGCGATCGTCGAATCTCTCGCCCAATACTGCGAAGAAGCCCCTTGACTGTTGCGACCCACTCGAGCAGATCCTGGGTCACACGCGCTGCGTTTCCCTTTACTTCTCGTGAAGAAAGTCATTTCACGACAGCGCACTTCTCTTCGCACCTGCGAGTTTTATCGTTGAACTCGATGCTGTATCACAGGGGAAATGGCGATGCGCAACATTAGCGAGGACGGTAAGTATCTCGACGCAGATGTTGTATTCGGTTGCGGTCCACGCTGATTTCGAAATGAATGAGACACACGCCTGACATTGCGCCCGACGGAAATTTTCTGGATGTCCTATATAGATACTTGATTTCGTCTATCAGGCTCGCCCTGGAGGAATCGTTTTCGGCGCTGAAAGCCCTGGTCATCTTGAGCGCGGGGTCCTGAACCTCAATTCCGAGCGAACGCGCTGACTCTCTGCATAACCGGTTGCCTTAACTCTGGCGAGCCTGAAGGATGCGGTCGATACGTTGTTGAGACCGGACCACCGCTTCTTTTGGCGTGAGCTCGCCGCGCATCATTCGATGAATCTCCTCGCCGAGGATAGACACCATCCCTGAAAACTCCGGGATTGGGGGACGCTGCCAATACTTCAGTTGATCGTTTTGCGCGAGTGTATCTATCGTCTCGATGACGCCACTCATGCCCTTGACCTCAGGATCTGCACTGACGCTAAAGCGCGGACTGACCAGGCAGCCATTCTGGACGTAATACTTGATCAGTTCGGGAGACGTAAGATATTGGACAACGCGCCACGCCATCTCGACACGTTTCGGATCAATGTTCCTGGGGATACCAAGAGCATATCCACCCATTGGCGAGATGCATCGTGCTCCCCCCGCACGCGGATGAGGAAGATAACCAGACCGCCTGTAGGCAGCCGACGCCGGGTTAAACTCGAAGCGCGCTGCGCGAACCGACCAGATGTATGCAGTCGCAATCTTCCCTTCGGCATACAGTTGTGCGACGTCGTCCCAAGCGAGGTCCAGTAGGTTTCGTGGGGCGAATTCCTTGAGAGCGAGAAGATACTCTGCTGTCGCAAGGCCTTCCGGGCTGTCGATCACGCATGCGATCCGCCCCCGAGAAAGTTGGGAAAGGTCGAAATCCTCGTCGATCATCGGCAAATCAAGCGGTGACCGGCCGAAGTCACCCAATAATTGTAAGAACGTTTGCGCGATTGCGGTTCCGCGTGCCGCGCAAAAAGCGACTCCAGCGATGTCCGGACGCTCCTTCTTTAGTAGACGAAGAGCCCGCAATGTTTCGTCGATGGTTGTGGGAGGCGCGAGACCGAGAGATTCGAAGATATCTGTCCGATAAAAAAATAGCTCGGCGGTTGGCTCGATTGGAACGCCGTACCGTACTCCATCGTAGCTCGCGGCATTCCAGCTTGCCGGATGGAAGTCGGAGGGATGTATGTTGCTACTTTCGAGCAGAGCATCAATCGGCATCAGTACACCCTTCTCCGCATATTCGCCGATCAACGGCATGTCGAAGTCGATGATGTCGTAATGAGAAACTGCCCGCCGGGCATCGTCGAGGGTCAGTGTTCGAACATCGTCTATCGATGCGCAAGTGATCTCGACCTTACCACCCAACCATTGCTCGAGTTCCTTTTGAGCCCCCGCCAGAATGAGAAACGTCGGGTCGTCGGTGAACAGAAACCGCATCGTATTCTTGACCCCGATGCCCTGCCGCAGGATTGCAGGCCCCGAGATAATGTTGGCGGCCATATAGGACGCACCGAAATAGTAGTTACTGCGTCCCTCGCCGTCAGTTGGAAACCCAAAGGTCTGAGCGACTATGTCCTTCATCCGCAGTGCATAGTCGTGAAAGCGGGCTAGCATGTCCTCACTGGGATGCAGGGAGAACGATTTCCCGGTCGTAGTGCGCTCGCGCTTGATGATCAGTTCCTCCGCGAGCATCTGGTCGATCTTTCGCACTGCCGTGCTGTAGGGCATATTCGCGGCGTGTGCCAGGCTGGTTACTGTAACCAGCTTGTTCTCCAAATGCCTGCGGATTACGAAAAGCAGAATGTCCCAGGTTGCCTCGTTGATCCCCAGACACTCGTTTGACAACGTACGCGCCTTCTCGGCGAAGGAAATGATCGTCAATAGTTCTTGCTTCGTCACCGCTTGCGCTCCTTGTCTCCAGTGTGGCTGGCTCAACTGCCAGCGTCAGTTTTTCCGCAGCGACAGGATCGCGTTGACTACCGGAAAGTCGGCGGCTTCGAGCTTGCTGCGGATTCGCTTGTCACTGATAGGAAGTATATTGTGTTTCCGTCAGTGGACCTCCGAACTAAAGGGGTCTCGCTGGAAGCGGTTGGCGGTGAATATGTCATATCCTGCAGGGGCCCGCAAATATGACGAGTCCACGAAGGTTCTTGTTGACGCGGGTCGGACGAACCTATGCGCTCGCCGACATCTCCAGCCTACTGGATGGCGCTTGATCCGCCGTTCGCAGCGGGTGGCGAGCACGCTCGCGCTGACGTCGAGACAAGGACATTGGGAACAGTCGATGCGCGAACGGCAGGAAAGCAACCTATAGCAACCTCACCGAGCTCGTTGCCTGAATGACAGCAACCGCCGAACAGTCGACTCACACAAGAGGGCCGAGCGGCAAATGGACATTCAATGCTCATTTGTACGGGGTGCAGGCGCGTTCCTCTTACAATTTCGGCTTGCGAACGGACCAGATTCCGGCTCATGACTGCGGAGACTCCTGTGCCTTCACGCATGTCCCGTTCTGCAAACACAGATAGAAACGTTTTATCGCACTCTATGCCAGCATGGCGGCTGGTCTCCTACTGGCTGCAGGCGTCTTTCTGTCTGAAGCGCGCACTATCGTCGCTGACGAAGAAAGTGAGCCGTTTCTCGGCGGGTGATCACGAGACTACTGTTCAAATTGGATGAGGGGGTGGAAAGCATAGCCTCCAACGGCCGCTTTGGAGAAAGCTGAGGGCGGCAGTGGGTCGAACCGGGTCGGTCGTCATCCGGCTGGGTTCAGCCACTTTGAGACATACAACAACCAACCGAGACTCGCTGATATGTGCCGCATATCGAAGCCGGGAAACTCGAGATCCGTCCAGGCGTGAGCAATGTACTGAAGATCGCCAGCCGCGTTGCGCCGCAGTTCATGTTCCGGCAAATGGTCAAGCTCGGCCGTCCGAAACCATCTAGCGTCTAAGACAAGTTGCTTCAGCAATCGATGTTGACCCTGCGGGTACGCCGGGCCGAGGCGAAAGATTGAATGAGCGTTCTACAGCGGATGCTGTTGAAAAAGTCGGCGGAGGTCAACGTCGCGAGGTCTGCAAAGGTTGTTCAACCCTTAACCGAGTCCTGCGAGCGGCTTGGAGGCCGATCTGAGAAATCGATTTTCTTACCGGCGGTGGGAAGATTGCGTGTCGTGACTTTTCAGCAGCATCAGCCGACAACGGTCAGCGATTCTCAGGCATCACCTGCAACAACGGCTCCGGCGTCAACGCGACTTCCCCTGTAAAGGGCCGATCATGGGAGAGGATGAGCAAAACGGTTGTGGCGAGTGCCACCGAAAACAGACCGATGGCCACGGCAGATGTCAGCCGGTTGTCGCAATGAACGAACGCGATGGCGAACAGCAGGCACACCGCCAGAAACGCCAGGCATAACCATTTGACACCATTCACTTCGCTGCGACTGATCAGGATGCGCTCGCTGCGCACTTCGAGAGCATGCTGCAGGGACGCTGCGACCTCGCGCTGCGCCGTCTGCTGCCCGGGCGTAACGACTGGCAGGGATAGCGTGAACTTCAGTGCGTTGTACAGCGTGGGAGGAGTAACGTTAAGTGTGACGGCTCCCTTCGCCACGAGCGGCCATTCAGTCGTCGCGGTGTACTGGATGTAGTCTCGGACCATCCTTCGCAGTTCGGTCTGGGCTTCTTCTGGCAAAACGGCAGACATGACAATAACCGATCGCAGCGCACTCGCTTCAGTGGCCACCGCGACATTGGCTCGCGCTGTATCGTTCCAGACCTGCGAGGCCGTGAAGGCGATAAATAAGCCAAATATGATACCGAGTGGAGAAAGCAGACCAGGCGAAATTGCCTTGAATGATCGCCCATGTCGACCGGCAGCAAGCCATCCGGTGACGAGATGGATGGTCGCGCCCGCGAGAAATATCGCACCGAAAGTGACAAGTGCCATCAACCATAACGGCAGCTCATGTATCCATGTACTCATCATTGTGGTTGCGCAGTCTGAACGGGATACTCCTGGTGGGGCGGGGAGTCCAAACCCCTCAACCAGACCACGAAGCTCCATCGGTCGTCTGTGCGCTCGACCACGTTGCACCGTGATGGCCGACCGGCCGCACAGCGTTGATTACTGCCCGACCCGACCCATGCTTGCCTCGCTCAAATTCACCGCTTCGCCGATCGTCACAACTCGATAACGTCGTGCCAACTCCAGCGCCCTGATCCAAAACAAGACTTTTTCAACACAATCCAGCGGAAAGGCGTCGTTGCGGCGAGAGGGCGCGAACGGAAGAAACGTGTCGAATTGGGACGCCCAAAGTTGCTTTGCCGACGCGGAGGGCAGGCTCGAACTGCGCGGCATCACCGCCCAGCCAGGCTGCGATCTAATGTTCGTAGTACGGCCGCTCGCGGTTGTCACGAATGGCATACTGGGTCGCAAGATCGGACGGATCTAAATTGAGCCACGCGTCGAGCATTCTTGAACTCCTCAAGGCTGCTCGCAGCAACTACTGAATTTAGACTTCAAATCAATCCCACCATCGAGGTGCTTCATGACAATAGCCAGACCCTTTTTTATGTTTCAAGATGGCGATGCGCAGGCTGCATTGGATTTGTATTTCTCCACATTTCCTGATTCACGGATGGTGCGGGCTGAGCGCTATGCTCAGGGCGAGCCAGGTCCAGTGGGCACGATTAAGGTCGCGGTATTCACAATTTGTGGACGAGAGTTCATGTGCTCCGACAGCCCGATCAAGCACCACTTCTCGTTCACGCCTGCGAGTTCTACCTTCGTGGAATTCGATGCAAAAATAGAACTGGAGCGTGTATTTGGCATCTTGTCCGAGGGCGGTCAGGTTTTGATGCCATTGGACAATTACGGATTTAGCCAGCAATTCGGCTGGGTCAGCGATCGGTTTGGTGTGTCCTGGCAGTTGAACCTTGCGGCCTGACGATTCATTCAATCCGGCCCACCTGTCTTCATTGAAATCTACGTGGATGTCCATGAGTTCAGGGGATGAAATGACAGGCGCATGGCCCGTCAGATGTGGTTTTCCACCATTGCTGCAGCAAATCTGTGGCACACGAACTTCCCCTCTGAGGGCATCAGCCGACTGTTACTTAGTCTGGGCTCGCACGCGCTCATCCGACGGCAACCGGCCATCAAGGGGCATTGACAGCAATGGGTTTGGATGACCGCTTAGGAGTCTTTCGAAGACAACCGTAAAAAATTGATCCGCTTGTCGAACCGGTGGCCGCACCGCATTATTGTCACCGTGAGGGTGCAGAGATCTGTGGATATCCAGATCAAAGCGAGTGGCAACCCGGTTCTGGAAGAGTGGATTCGATGGACGAAGACGAGAAATTGAAACGCGCTGTTTCGTGGCTCCGTCAGGCAGACGGCTTGCTCGTCACGGCCGGGGCAGGCATGGGGGTCGACTCGGGTCTCCCAGACTTTCGGGGCGCTGAGGGATTCTGGCAATCCTATCCGGCGCTCAGGGCTCATCAATTGACGTTCCAGGACATGGCAAACCCGCGAGCGTTAGCCAGATCTCCGGAGCTTTGCTGGGGGTTCTATGGCCACCGGCTTCAGATATATCGGCGCACTACGCCCCACAAAGGCTTTCAGTTGCTTCGTCGCTGGGCTGAAAATATGCCGGGCAGCACGGCGGTCTTCACGAGCAATGTCGACGGTCAATTTCAAAAAGCTGGGTTTCACGAGGGACTCGTAGCGGAGTGCCACGGCTCCATCCACGTAATGCAGTGCTCGGAATTCTGTTCCGACGCGATGTGGTCGGCGGATGCGTTTGAGCCCGTTGTCGACGAGGTCAACTGCCGTCTGCTGAGCGATCTGCCGACCTGCCCACATTGTGGAGCTCTTGCGCGGCCCAATATTCTTATGTTCGGGGATTTTGACTGGATCGCTCTGCGCACAGAAGCACAAGAATCTCGCTTGAATAACTGGCTTGCTTCCGTCAAACAACCTGCCGTCATAGAGATTGGAGCTGGCAAGACTATCCCCACCGTTCGTAATTTTAGCGAGCGTGTCGGTTCCCGGATCATCAGAATCAATCCCACGGATCCTGGCATTGCATCTCATCGGGGAATCGGTTTTGCAGGACGAGCACTTGAAACTCTCGAACTGCTGAATGACGCGTTAAGTTTCGGTTAGGCGGCGCATATCGTAGCTCGTACGCCCGCCGTATAGCGAATTCGAACGCCCGCAATTCGCCGGTTGGGATTCAAAGGAACCCTGCCTCATTTCAGAAGACAACGTGAAAACAGGGTTGACCTTCTTACGGTTCAGTTTGACCGCCACGGTGGAGGCTTCGTTGTGGAAATAGCTTCGTGTGGCGTCGAGGGCTTCACCACCCATTGGGGACAATTCATCCCTGCTGCGACACTGACGACGCACGACCTTCACCCGAGCCAACGTCACAGATTGGGCTCGCCCGGACCCAATACCGACCACTGGTTCAGATTCGACCAAGGTGTCTCCCCGACGGTGGTTGCGGAACGCGTGTGCGCTCACCTTGATGAGGCAGAACGTTGGTGGAACACCCAGACGACGTAGTTTGCCGAGAAATTGTGAATAAAGACCTGTGTACGGAGGCGTTTGAATGACCGTTCAGTGCTTCATCGAGGGTCCGCTCAGGGTCGATCACAGGCGTCGCCGCTCGGCCCAGAAGCAGCATCGCCGCGATGACTCACGAAGCCGTGAAGGTGTTTGAGGAGAACAGAGCGCCAACGCATATTTGAGACACCCGTCCAAGCCCTCATCGGGCCCAGTAGAAATCCACGGGGATAAGCTCGACGACCCATCCACCTTCTTCGCCCAGCGTGGCCGCCGGGTGCATGGAGGCGATGCGCAACGCCTCGTCATGGGTATCCGCCTCGATGATGAACAGGCCGCCCACGACTTCCTTCGACTCGGTATAGGGCCCATCGGTGACGTGCGTCTTGCCACTGCGCGGGCGGAGCGTCCTCCAGTTGTCCAGATCGCCAAGCGATGCGGAAATCAGTACCTTGCCGGTAGCCCGCATCTTGTCGTCCAATTTGGGGCATTGGCTCACCAATTTCTTGACGTCGTCTGGCGCCATCGCGGCAAATTTATCGGGGGTGAAGTAGGCCAAGCCGAGGTATTTCATGGGAGATCCTTTGGGTGTGAATAACCTGACGACGAAGCTGATGATCGAAAATCGACAATCTTCTGAAAAGTTTGTAGCGGGTCTCGCCAGACTGTCCGCTTTTGGGGGCGCGCGGTGCCGACCGCCGAGCTCGTGCTGCACATGCGGATCGCGTGAGGCAGAGGTCTCGGGGCAAGAAAAAGGGAAATTGCACTTGAGATCAGAGATTCGTTAAATGACAGTGTGCAGGTGAAAATAAAAAACAGGAATCTCAAAATGTTTACGGCACTTCGGATTTTGAGATTGAATATAAATTCATTTAATTTATTCTCCTCAATTTTGACCTTAGTAGGTCGTCGGAAATTATTTTTTTGATTGATGATGATTATAAGTTTTCGGTGTGAATTTTATTTATTTCGTATAGTTTTTATAAAAATTAAGTGTTGGGAGGGTAAGTGAGAGAGGTAACTTTCTGGTTTAGGGTTAAGCGTAGATTGCGCCGCGACCTTGCATATTATCTTTCGTTTATTTTTGAATTTATATATTTATTAATTAACAGATGGTCGCGTGAGCCTATCATTGCTGCAGAAGGGGGCGTGACAGTTTCATTAACATCGCATGGTTCACGGATTGAGACGGTCTTTTGTACGATAGAATCGATTGGAAAAGGAGTTTGCAAGCCCGGACAATTGATTTTGTGGATTAATGAGAAAAAAATATTTGAAAATCTGCCCGAAACCCTCAAGCGCCTCCAACGGAGAGGGTTAACGGTGAGGCTTTGCGAAAATTTTGGTCCACATACAAAATATTTTCCTGTCATAGAATCCGGCGAACTACCGGAATTATTGGTTACGGCCGACGACGATATATTTTATTCGAGAAACTGGCTAAAGCGACTTACGGAAGAAAATCGTCGCACTCCGGACACGATAGTTTGCTACCGCGCACATCGTGTTGAGGTAAGTGAAATCGGCATAGCGCCGTATCAGTTTTGGCAGCCGTGTAGCACCTCTGAAGCAAGCTATTTGAATTTCGCTACAGGGGTTTCGGGAGTGATTTATCCGAAGAATTATTTGTTGTGTCTAAAATTGGCGGGCCGAGAGTTTGCTTCCTGCGCGCCGCGTGCCGACGATGTATGGCTCTATGCGACGGCGATAAGGAATGGGTTCGAGATTCGCCAGATCTTTCGCCGCCCTATCCATTTCCTGGAGCACCCGCGATCCCAAAAAATTGCCTTGCATATTGACAATGTAATGGGCGGAAGGAACGACGTTCAAATTGCAAACACGTGCACCGCGCGTGATATTGAGCTTCTTTTGACTAGCTTAAAATAGTTTGTTGCCGAGTGATATTCGGCGCCACGGATGCGATGCAGAAAAAGCGATTGACCAGCGCTCATCGTGGCAGTTGAGGCAGGTTCATGCTCGAATGCGAGATGACCAAGCAATTTTGTTTCGACGGGGGAACAATGAGAAAGATAGATACGCTGACGGGGCTTAGAGCTTTCGCAGCTCTGCTCGTCGTGATCTACCATTATTCCGACAACGCCGGGGTAGTTGGCTTGGGACTGACGCACATCACGAAACACTGGGTATGGGGCGTCGACATTTTCTTCGTGTTGAGCGGCTACATCCTGTCCTACACGTACATCCCTACCTATCGGGAGAACAGTTTCAACTTAGGCAGCTACGGGGCCTTCATAACCAAACGGATAGCACGTATCTATCCGCTTCACCTCGCTACTTTTCTAATAGTGGTTGTGATGTGGCTAACTGCCGTTAGATCGGGCCATGAGTTCGCCCACAGCCAAGTGATTTACACGATGCGTTCGGCCGTCGAGAACCTTTTGATGGTGCATGCATGGGGGCTGGAGAGCCAGATCAGTTGGAACTTCGTGTCGTGGTCAATCAGTGCAGAGTGGTTTGCCTACCTGTTTCTGTTTCCGCTGTGTGTCTTGGTGCTGCAGCGGTTTAAACAACGGGTAACTGGCGTGCTCGTCGTTCTCTGCTGGCTGGCTCTTTGCACCTATTCATACGGTTATCGGGATGTTGGTGTCGGATTTACAACTGATGGGTTCATTCGAATCGTTCCGGAATTCCTCGCGGGATATTGGCTGTTCAGATGGCGGCATATGCCTAGGCTGGGGGACCTCGACATCATCTATGCGCTGGCGGCGCTGGCGTACTTCTCCGTGGCCGACTGGCCGTCGTGGATGCTGCTACTGCCGGTTGTCATGGTGCTGATTTCTGGCGTCGCTTACGGCCGAAGAATGTCTCGTGCGATTTTTGGCAATTGTGTGACCGTCTTTCTTGGCGAGATTTCGTTCTCGATCTATCTGATTCATCCGGTGGTGCAGATCGTGTGCAATCAGATGGTGAGGTCATCGCGCATCCAGAATATCGGTGACTATGCAGGTGCAATTCTGCTCGCTGAGATCGGTCTGGTAGTGGCAGCAGGAGCAATCTGCCACTTCGTTATTGAATTACCGTGCCGGCATTTCATCGTGGGCTTGCTGAAGCAAAAGAAGGCCAAAGACGTCGCGACCGGCGCGTCCCTAACCGCCTAGTTCGGCCCTGCCGATACCACTTGGTGATGCTGTTGTATTTCTAGCGGAATGAACCACGGCGGGCAAGAGTCGTCGGTGCGTTCGCAACTGTTTGCCCTGAGTTCGGGTTTACGGTCAGCGCGCTCGGCATCACAGATCGTACCTGTCGCAAGCGTGCCGGCAGGCTCCAAGCCAAGAACATCGACGTTGTTTCCGATTGTGATCGCGAAGCCCGTGACCGGCGTCTGCAGAGAATAGCCGCGTCGTGCTGCGCCCGCCAGCGAATAAACGTTGCTCGCGGCGTTCACAGGCAACGACATCAGAATCGATGCTATTGGGTAAATGCCGTTGGTAACGTCGGGAAATAGCTACTGTTGTCGAAGGACGTACATTCGATGGATATGCCAGCGATGCTGCGGATCTCTTTAGCAACCGTTGATACCCATAGCCCTGCTACTGGAAAACCACCGTTCTGTTCTCTAAACCCCACCCCCCCTCTCCGCCTCAAACCGATCCAATTCCCCAAGCAGATGTCGGATTTGAAACGTTTGCAGTTCGGTCAGCGGGAACTCATCCTGTATGCGCTGTAATCGTTTGCGCCAGTAAGCCGGCAGCAGCACAGGTTCACCCCGAAAGGCGCGCAGCGACGGCGCCATCACACGCGCGACGTGCGCGATGTCTTCATCCATGGTCATGCAAGAACCCCGAAAGACCTCGATGTTTAGCTTTTATTTTTATGTGCGCGCTCTTTGGTGAGAATCGGTTCTTAGTAGCTGCGCAAACGTCGACGCCAATAGTAAGAAATCAGAATCACCAGGTCAAGGTATCTTACCGAATTTCGTATGAACGGCGATTCGAATTTGCCTTGATTTCAGGGCTATTTCGATCGCGGAAGCATTTCAAGGCGTAGCTTGTCTAGCCTTCAATGATGATGCCTCTGCCCGCAAGATCGCATCAGAACGACTCATGTGAAACGGCGCAAGTGAGTGTCTCCCAACCTGAAGACGCAGGCGGAAAAGCAAAGAACGAGTGGACGTGGGGTGGCCCGGCAACGTGAGGTCATGCGTTGAGCGCATCACTATCATGGCGAAAGAGCCGTTTGAGTTGGCGAACCAAAGCAGCAGTTCTCTACAAAGTTCGTCCGGCAGACGCAGTACAAAGGTAGCAATACAAACGCCTGCAAGGGTGGAGCCAATGAGGGCACGTCTGACAGCACAAAGACAGGCAAAACGCCTACCTATCCCGCACCTCATCCGACAACCGTAGTCTCGTCATTTTTTCCACGGCGACGAGACTCAACGTCAAGCTCTTCACTCTCGATCGGTGTTTAACGGATGGAATCGTTCAAGCGTTCAACATGCTGCATCGCAGCGAGCGAAGGTGTCGATTCAGGTAGCAATGTAAAGATTCGTTATAATTCGCGCGATTAACCCGTCCGGTGATCGTCCCAAAAAACGGATGGTTTAAATTGCTTCTGCCGTCAGACAAGACGGTGCAGGTTTGACAGCCTGTTGAGATGAACCGCACTACCTGCGAAAGTGGGTAGTGCTCAGCTATGCGTGCCATTTCAATGGGCGGGCGCTAGTGAGGGGGCCGCAAGGCCCGCCGGTTTGGTTCATCTCCCGGTCTGTCAACCTTGCTACGTGCCCGCTCACCCCATCTGTCTAGCGAGTGTCGGGCGATCCAAGGAAGCAACCGGGAATCGCACCATGAGCAAATCCGTCGAAACCTCACCCCTCCAGCAACCGCACAACGTTGACGCTCACGCGAGGGTCAAACGCATCGCGAGCGCCGCTGCCGATTTGAGCGAGAGACATGCAGCACAGTTCGCCAATCTCGCCGCGTTGGCGAGAACCTTGCAAACGGTCATGCTGGCGAGCAAAGTCAAGTTGGACGACTATGCGCAGTTAGCGCGAGCCCTCGTCGACTGTGCTGAACAGTACAAGGAGCAGGCGGATCTGGAAGACATCGCATTTTCAATCATCGCAACCGACAGTCAATTCCTGCTCGACGATGAAGCGCGTGCTGCCGTGCTCGGAAACCGCCCGCGCAGAGTCGAAGTCACAGACGAAACAGCCGATCACGAAGTAACACTGGTGAAAAAAGTGAAAGTCGTCAGAAGATCCAACGCTAGGCTACGTGAGCAAACACTTGCGAAAACTGCCGAGCCAATAACAGTCACCGCGCACTGAGACATACTAGAGGCATCGGGGCCGAAGCCCAAACCCCAAACCCGACGCCGTTAAAGCGCATTCCCCCGCGGCGGAAGCGCATCAGCTTGCGCCGCGCCTCCACCTGCCACGACCTCCGCTTCCGGATAACTGATCCGCACCGGCGGCACGAACCACGCGAGGCACAACCCGATCAACGCGGCCGCACCCGCCATCAGAATACCGATATGAATCGACTGCACGAGCGCATCGCGTGCGGAATTCATCATCGCATCGCCCGCATGTCCCGCGCTCACCAAACGATTGATCAGCGCCGCCTGTTCCGCGCGATCCACCAGCAGCTCGGGGCTCGCAAACGATTTGAACCACTGTGTCGCCTGATACGAAGCAAGCGAGCGATGCACACCCTGCGTGTAGAGATGCCCGAGCAACGCACCGGTCATTACCGTGCCCAGCATCCCACCAAAAGTACGCAGCGATTGCAGCAGTGCCGTCGCCGCACCGAGCTGATCACGTGCGACGATCTGCTGCGAACAGACCGTCAGACTGGTCGCCACCAGACCGAGCCCGAGACCGCTGATACCCATGCACGACATCCACACGAGATGCGGCTCGGTGCCTCTCAGTACGATCACGCTCAGACACGCCAGCGCGGACAGCGCGAAACCCATATACATGATGCCGTTCGCGCGACGAATCCGTGTGACGATGCGATTGTTCACCACGCTGCCTACAGTCGTGCCGAGCAGCAACGGCGTGATCAGCATGCCCGAGTCGTGCGCAGACATCGCATAGCCGCCCTGAAACAGCAGCGGCACATAAAACACCAGCGAAAACAGCGCGAATCCGCCGAGCACCGACATTGCGAAGAGCGCGGAGAGCTTACGATCCATCAGCATATCCACCGGAACAATCGGATACGCGATGCGCCGCTCCCATAGCCACAAAATCAGCGCACAACTCAACGCCACGACGGCCAGCACGATTGTTAGCGTGTCGACGCCGTGCTTCGGAAACAATTCGATCAGCAATTGCAGTGCGCCGAACGTGACCGCGAGCACGAACGCGCCGAGCCAGTCGAGCCGCACGGGGCCCTTGCGCCGCAGGTGATGCAGCGGTGGCAAGAAGCGCTGCACGAACAGCAGCGACACGAGACCGACCGGCACGTTGACAAAGAACACCAACCGCCAGCCGCCGTATTGTGTGAGCACGCCTCCGAGTGTCGGTCCGACCATATTGGCGACACCGAACGCAGACGTAACGAACACCAGCCAGCGCAGCCGCAGCTTTGGATTGGGGAACAGATCGGCGACGGTGGCGAACACCGTGCCGATCAGAATGCCGCCGCCAATCCCTTGCAGACCGCGCGAAATTACTAGCAACAGCATGCTGGTGGCGAACCCGCACAATACCGACGCACCGGTAAACAACAGAATCGCAGCGATCAGAAATGGCTTGCGGCCGAACAGATCGCCCAGCCGCCCAAAGATCGGAATCGTGATCACCGAAGCCAGCATGTACGATGTCGCGACCCATGCGTACAGATCGAAGCCCTTCAGATCGGCGACGATGCGTGGCAGTGCCGTGCCGACAATCGTCTGATCGAGCGCCACCAGCATCGAGACGAAGGCAATGCCCAGCATTGCTAGCAGCGACTCGCGAAACGGTAGCAATTGTCCGCTGGATAAAGGTGTGTCGAGCGCTGGCGTCATGGCACGATGCATTTCATTGCGTGTCTCCAGTTTGCATCATAAGCGAGTGCGCGGCGGCCAACGTCGCTGCGTGCGGACATTCGCCAGGTCAACCGAACAAAGCACCCGCCATCGGGAAAGCGTGCCCGCCACGTCTGTTTTCCAATTGCAGGCATCTCGCGCGTCCTACAAGAGGGACCTTTTAATACGGCCGTCGAAGATGTCAGTGTCGATCTGGTTCGAAGCGCGCCATGCAGGGTGCCGGCACGACCGGCACCCATGCGGATGGCAAGCGGGTCAAGCGCATAGGCATCAAACGCAAACGGCACGCGCGTTAAGCGCGTGCCGTTGCTGCGAGTGTCTGAACGGCGGTCTAGCTGCGTGGCGAACTGCGCGCCAAGGTAGCAGCGGCCACATCGGCAATCGTCTGATGTGCTGCAGGGAAACCCGGCGGATAGTCGACAACGCGTGCGGATCCCGGCACCACCTGTACGGCGACGCTCGCCCGCGCTCCGATTCGTGCACCGCCGACAATCGCGGCCATCGCCTCGCGGTCGAGTTCGACGCTGTCGGTAAGGTCCTTGATAACGAGCTTTGCCATGGCGGCTCCAGGGAAGCGATCGAGCCGGGGGCTGGTGGGACTCTCCAGCCGCCGCCCGAGTGTGTCTTTAAGTGTGCTGAGGTCTCGTCGCACTATCAGTATAGGAAATCTGCTTGCAGCTCGCCTGTGGGATATCAACAGGCCGCAGTAGGGAAGCCCCCGGCTCCGCGCTACTGCATGCCATTAAATGTTGGCGTAATTGGCGGCCCACAGCGAAGGGCTGACATTCAGGTTCAACGGTACGAAGCCCGCACCGATCACGCCGATGTTGTTGAGCGCGGCGACGTTGACGGTTTGTATCTGGCTGAGGTTCTGGACCACCGAGACGCTGACATTGGCGACGCTGCCAAGGCCGGGCATCGAAGGCAAGCCGGGTACGCTGCTGCCGGTGCCGCCGGCCACCGCCGACATTGCACGGCGGTCGAGCTCGCGGGTGCGGGACAGATCGCGAATCATGAGGGATGACATGGTGATTCTCCAAAGGTGCGCGGAAGACGGGCGTGATCGAAGCGAAGCGGAGATTGCCGAGGGCTCCTCCGCTTCGCCGAATCAGGCTTTAAACGTGGATGTTGTTGCTCGACGTCACGTAGGGAACGATCGACGTATCGAGGCCTGCCGCGAACGCGACATTGTTGCCGTTGGCGTTCTGAAGGTTGATTTCGTTGCTGATCAACTGCGTGGCGCTGACCTGCTTGCTGTTGTTCGGTGCGACGATCGGGCTGAAGTTGAAGTACGACGTGGACGGGCCGAAGCCGCCGCGCACGGCGCTCATGGCCTTGCTGTCGAGTTGGGTGGTGAGGGACAGGTCTTTGATCATCAGCGTGTTCATGGTAAATCTCCTGGAAGGAAACATCACAGTCTTGCGGTTGGGTTCGAGCATCTTGTCTGCTCGAGTGTCACTAATGCATGGGCTGTGCCAGTTTCATTTGTGCCTCCTAATAAAGTTGACAGAGGCTTGATGCACAAGGCTTTCGCGTCACGCCGCCGCGTCGGAGACGCAACAAGGCCACTCGAAGATAACTGTCCGCTGATGGCGCGTACCCAACATCGCGCCGGATTCTGTTGGATGTCGCAAGACACTCGCCGGGCGTGCACGCAGCGGGGCAATCCTGGTTTGCGAAAGCGCGGGTCGGGAGCTAGTATCGAAGCGGCACATGTAACTGGTTACGACAGGTTTTCTATCAGCCCGAAAGGCTCCGGTCGCATGCGATCCGGCCCAACGGCAGCGGGGGCGCTTCGCACAAATGGCTAGCCTTGCGCATGTGATTCGCGACTATCAGAGCGGCGAGCTGTCACGTGACGAGTTCGTCGCTCAACTCGACAGCACGTTGACGACCGAAGGACTCGGTCCCACGCAGCTGCTGGACATGCTCGGCGCAGCGCATCGCAAAGCCCCTTTGCCCGACGATCTCTACACCGAGGTGCGGCGGCGCATCGAACAGTTGCGTGTCTCGAACGTGGCGGCCGGCGGCGAAGAAACCGGCATGCAGACCACCGTCGAGATACCGTCGGTACGCTCGGCGAGTGGGGCGAACGCGGCAGGCTCCACAAGTGCCGGGAGCGCCGCCAGTGTGCCGGGACACGATCAGATCAAAGGCACCGGCGATACGCTGAACAACCGCTTCGTCCTTGAGGAATGTCTGGGTGTCGGCGGGATGGGCACGGTCTACAAGGCGCTCGATTTGCGCAAGCTCGAGGCGTCGGATCGCAAACCGTATCTCGCGGTCAAGGTGCTCAACGTCCAGTTTCGCGGCAATCCGAATTCACTCGTCGCGCTGCAACGCGAGGCGCGCAAGGCGCAGGTGCTGGCGCACCGCAACATCATCGCGGTGTACGACTTCGACCGCGACGGACCGATCGTCTACCTGACGATGGAGTACCTCACCGGCAAGCCGCTGAGCCAGCTATTGCGCACGCCGGGCTATCAGGGAATGCCGGTTCGCGCCGCGCTGCCGATTGTGCGCGGCATGTGCAATGCGCTCGCCTATGCGCACGAACACGGCTTTGTACATTGCGATTTCAAACCCGCCAACGTCTTTCTCACGACGAATGCCGAAGTGAAGGTGATCGACTTCGGTATCGCCCGCGTGTTCCAGCGGCCGGAGGAGGAGAGCGACGCCACCGTGTTCGACCCCGGCAGTCTCGGCGCGTTGACGCCCGCGTATGCGAGTCCGGAGATGATCGAGCATCGCGAGCCGGACCCGCGCGACGATATCTACGCGCTCGGCTGCATTACCTACGAGTTATTGACGGGCCACCATCCGTTCGACCGATTGTCGGCGACACAGGCCCGCAATGCGGACTTCAAGCCGCAGCGGCCGCCCAATCTCGATGCCAAACAGTGGCGCGCATTGCGTACCGCGCTTTCGTTCGATCGTGCCACGCGTATGCCGAGCGTCGTGCGCTTCATTGCGGAGTTCGACAACGAAGCGCGCGCGGAGAAATCGGGTACGTTGGTCAAGGCGGGGTTCGCGGGTTTTGCAGTGGTGTGCGCCGCGGTTGTTGGCGTGTTTGCGTTGCGGTCAGCGCCGAATCGGCAAAGTGCTGCGCAGCCGGCTTCGGAGGTGTCAGCGGATCAAGCGGCTTCGGTCGCGAAGCCTGTTGCTGCAGCAACGGTAGCGAGCGCGCCTGAACCCCCTTCGACAACCGCGCCAATCGCTGGGGGCACCGGAAAACCGACCGCAGGCTCATCTGTCGGGACAACCTCAGCGCTAACCGCAATGGGGCCCGGGTCATCACCCCAGGCGCAACCTCCTGAACCACCCGCGCCCCAACCCGCGTTGACCCTGGCCGCCGTCGCGCCGGTTCTGGCGCAGGTGCCGTGCTCGGCGCTGTCCGCTTCGGCACAAGACCACTCGTTGACAGTGCGCGGCTACGTCTCGCAGCGCTACGGCGCGGCGCATCTGAAGGACACGCTGACGGCATTGCCGGGCGTCGACACGCTGACGCTCCAGGTTGAGCCACTCGCCGACGACAAATGCGCCACGATCAACGCGCTTGCCCCCTATTGGACCCGCAACTGGCGGGCGGGCCACGTTGCGTCGCTGCATGTGCGGCCGCCTGGCGGCCAGTTGAGCGAAGGCGATCCGCTGGTCGTCGACGTGACCACGCCCGCTTACGACTCGTACGTGAACCTCGACTATTACCAGCTCGACGGCAGCGTCGTGCACATGGTGCCGAGTCCGCGTGCGAAAGACAATCAGGCGCCCCCGCACTATTCGGCCACGATCGGCAGCGCCGGTGACTGGATCATTTCGAAGCCGTTTGGATCGGAGATGGTGGTGCTGTTGATTACGCCCGCGCCGCTATTCGACAAGCCGCGGCCCGAAAGCGAATCACGTGCCGATTATCTGCACGCACTGGATACGCGGCTCGCGCAGATCGCCGGCAAATACGGTCAGGATCACATCGTCGCCGACTTCGCGCCAATCACGACGAAGCCGCACACGCCTTAAGGGGCGCGCCGGGATCGTCCGCCGCTTCCGAAACGCTCGCAGCCCAAGACGCACCCACCGCCCAGCATGACCCGCGTCCACTGTGGTCGCCACCGCGTTACTTCAGATCCTTGACCACCCTGAAGCCATCTTGCGACTGGCGCACGCTCGCGCTGTACTTGAAGCGCGTCGCGCTCAGCATGTAGCTCCCGCCTTCGCGCCACGAACCGCCGCGAATCACGCGCATGTCGCAGCTTGGGCTGTCCCACGCGTGGCCGTCGGTGGGCGCGCCCTGGTAGGAGTTGTGCCAGCAATCGGCGACCCATTCCCAGACATTGCCGTTCATGTCATACAGGCCAACCGGATTCGGCGCGAACGAGCCGGCCGCTTCGGGCCCCTCCTTGTGCCAGGGATCGCCGCAGTCCTTGCAATTGGCGTTGCCCTTGCGCATCTGATCGCCCCACCAGTATGCCGTCGTGGTGCCGCCACGGTCGGCGTATTCCCATTCGGCCTCCGTCGGCAAGCGGTACGGTTTGCCGGTCGTTTTGCTCAGCCACTTCACGTACTGTTGCGCGTCGTCCCAACTGAGGTCGCGTGCCGGTGTCGCTTTGTTTGTATTGTTTTCGGGCGTCAGCTTTTGACAGGCATTCGCGGCGGCACACGCGTTCCATTGCTCGACGGTCACCTCGTACTTGCCGATCGCGAACGGCGCGCCGATGGTCACGTGATGGAGGGGTTTTTCGGACGGGTCGTCGGTGCTGCTGCCCATCGAGAACGCGCCCGCGGGCAACGCGATCATGATCGGGCAGGTGGCGCAATCGCGGCTTTCGCCTGCGCTTGGTGCATGCGTTGCGGGCTTTTGCGCGACCGCTGGCGTGGAAGGTGCGCCAGGTGGAGCGGTCGACGCAGTTGGCGGCGGCACGGCGGCGTGCGGGTGGCCCTGCGGCGCCGCGCTGGCGGGCGGGGTGGGTCGCGCGGCTTGCTGTGCCGGTGCAACCGCTGGCGCAACCAGTGGCGCAGCAGATGTCGTGGCAGATGGCGAAGTGGATGGCGCACTCCCCGACGCCGCAGCGCGCAACCGGTCGATGCGCGCGTGGGCGAGCGTGGCAAAGCGGCCATTCGGGTAGGCCTTCAAATAGGCCTCGTAGTCGCTGGGGTAGTTGCTGTCCTTGATGGAATCCCAGAAGGTAATTTCGTATTGCTCGCTGCTGTCCTTGGGCAGGATGCCTCTGCTGTGCAGCGCGACAATGGGGTTGTCGCTGGCAGCGAATGTGAGTGCCGCAATAGCCGTGCGGGATACCGGCCCATTCAGGCTCCCGTCGCTGGCAAGCGATGAAGCGATCCACGGTGTTTGCTCACCGCCGGTGGCCTCGCTAACCTGCGTCGCGACGCGTTGAAACAATCCCGCAAGATCCTGCAATGAAGAAGTGTCGTTGAGTGTTCGCAGCAATGTGTTCGTATAGACACCGTGATGCATGCCGTCGGCTGCAAACCCTCCCGGCGCAGTGGCATACGCAATCACCGTATTGGCAGGCAGCGCGGACGCATCGAGCGTTACGTCGCTGGAGAACGGGTTGTTCAGGCACGTATCGAGAATCACGAGATTGAGTGCACCGGCACGCGGCGTGCGCATTGCCTGCAATACGGTATTCAGATCGACGCCTTCGCTGACGAGCCGTGCCGGCGTGCGTACATCGAGGCCGGCGGGCACGAGCAGCGTCTGCCGTCCGATTTGCATGCCGTGTCCCGCGAAATAGAAGAGTCCGGTGTCGCCGTCGCGCAGACGTTGGCCGAATTCGCGGATGGCTTGCCGCATTTGCTGCGGCGTCGCATTGCTGCGCATGATGACGTCGAAGCCGTGCGCGCGCAGTGTGTCCCGCATGGCTTCAGCGTCGCGCAGCGCATTATCGCGGACCGGATCTGCATCTTGACTGTGGGTGTCATTACCGATCACCAGCGCGATGCGCGGCAGCAACGTATTGTCTTTTTGCAGTGTGAGCGATGCGATGGACGTGGCTGTCGCACGCGTAGCGGCAGCGCCGTGCTCCGCGCCCTCACGCTGTGCCGCGGCGTAAGCGTTGCCCCAATGCATCTGAATGACCCCGGCCATACACACCAGCAGGAATGTTCGCCACATATTCGTATCCTGTTTATTCCGGACAGAACATAGGGTTTCGACGACAGAGACGTCCGCGTCAGCCGTTGGAGTGGATCGGGTGCAGCATCGATGCCGCTATCGACTCTCCATCGACAACCTATGAACAACGATAGCACGCGGTTTGCGCGTCACAACTGTCCGCACATCATCAATGCGTTATACGGTTAACGAGTGTGGCGTATCTTTTTGGCAAGTTACGTCCTAAGCTAATTCACAAAGTAGGGCAGTACGGCCGTTTTAATAGTACTGCCGCTCATCGACGTGAATCCGCCCCGTGAACTCACGTGAAACTACGCGAGCGCCCGCGACATTCAGCCGGAGCGTCCGGCTGCGCATTGCGCAGCCGAGGCAGCCATGACCAATCTTCGGGAGAGTGCGCAATGCGAAGAACCCTCACACCTGGCGTGCTCGACATACGTCATGGAACGAAGATGGGCCTTGCAAAGCTCTGCACGGTTTTGTGCGCCACCTGTTCTCTCCTGCTCGGTATTGCGTCAACGACCGAATTCGCACTTGCCGAACAAACGCCTTCGCCACCGGGCGCCGAGGAATACATCATCTGGCCGTCGGACGGGGCGGTGATTCACGGCGGCAAGCTGTGGGTCCGCATGGGTCTGCGCAACATGGGTGTGTGCCCGAAGGGCGTGGCGATTCCGAACACCGGGCATCATCATCTGCTGATCGACACGGATCTGCCGCCGCTCGACCAGGAAATTCCGTCGGACCGTAATCACCTGCATTTCGGTGCGGGCGAAACCGACGCGCGCATCGAGTTGCCGCCAGGCAAGCACACATTGCAGCTCATTCTCGGTGACCATCACCACGTGCCGCACGTACCACCGGTGTATTCGAAGAAGATCACCATCACCGTACTAAAAGACTAGCTGTCCCGTTCATTCAAAGCGGGTCCGTCAGGACGGAGAGACCAACATGTACAGGATCATCGCGCTCGCGGCGCTTGTGACATTGGCGTCACTGGCCGCGCCGAATTTCGCCACGGCCGGCACGACACCGTCGCCGGCCGGCGCACATGTCTATATCGGCTATCCGAACGACGGGCAGGTGGTGCAGGCCAACAAACCGTTTCGGGTGTGGTTCGGCTTGCGCTATATGGGTGTGGCGCCCAAAGGCGTCAAGTATCCGAACACGGGGCACCACCATCTGTTGATCGATACTGACCTGCCACCGATGGACCAGGAAATTCCAAATGACCGCAATCATCTGCATTTCGGCGCGGGCGAAACGGAAACGATGATTCAACTGCCGCCTGGCAAGCACACGTTGCAACTGCTGATGGGCGACGACATGCATATGCCGCACAATCCGCCGGTGTACTCGAAGAAGATCACGGTCATTGCGCGTTGACCTGTATTGGTTTTGGTTGGTGCGATCGGCTTTCCATTTCAGTGTCACGTTGCAACCAACACCGTCGCGTGAGTTGTTGGTTGCGATCCACCAGTGCGAACCTGGTGCTTTGCAGCCGTCGCGCTGCGTCTAACGGCACACCATCCCCGAAGTCCCTTATCTACAGCCGTTCGGAATATTTCTTGGGAACGGAAAGCGAAACTGGCACAGCCCATGCATTAGTGACACTCGAGCAGACAAGATGCTCGAACCCAACCGCAAGACTGTGCTGTTTCCCTTCCAGGAGATTTACCATGAACACGCTAATGATCAAAGACCTGTCCCTCACCGCCCAACTCGACAGCAAGGCCATGAGCGGCGTGCGCGGCGGCTTCGGCCCGTCTTCGTCGTACTTCAACTTCATGCCCGTGTACGCGCCGAACAACAGCAAGACCGTCGACGCCACGCAACTGATCAGCACCACGATGAACATTCAGAACGCGAACGGCAACAACGCAGCGTTCGTTGCCGGTGTCACCACCACGATCGACCCGCATGTGAGCTCCAGCAACAACATCAACGTGTATTGAACGGCGCCCGCCGCCGCGGAGGCGCTCAGGCCTCCGCGGGACGCGCCACCTCAACGCGTCAAAAAGATTTCGCATCCAATCGTTCTTTCCACACGACCCTGGCGTCACCGCCCGATCCCCGCGCCGACATTTCCGCACCGCTTCGATGGTGAAGCCGGGCAGGACATGCTTTACTTAAACAGCGCGTTCTCCTCGTGCAGCGTAGCCGGTGTCATCGGAGAAAATCGTGTCAGCGTTGCTTGATTCAGTGGTCCGTCAGTACTCTTTCAGCGCTTCGGCGCAGTGCTGTGTGGATCGTCAACCGGCGAGTGCAAGCCGTATGGCCGCGGCGCTGCGCGGACTCTGCGCTGCAACGGCCTGCGCGCTGTCGCTGTGCGCGTGCATCGACGTCAGCATGCCCGACTACAAGCGGCCGGATACACCGGCCAAGGCGTCGTGGTCGGATCAGAAGGGCTCGCCGGTATCGGCGGCCGCGACCATCGAGCCGGACTGGTGGAAAAGTTTCCACGATCCGTATCTGGACACGCTGATCGCGAAAGCGATCGCCAGCAACTTCGATATCAAGGTACTGGCCGCACGTATCGACGTGGCCGGCACGCAGATCGGTGAGGCCAAAGCGGGCGCATTGCCGACCATGGATCTCGGCGGCGGTGCCGATTTCGAAAAGAGTACGGGTCAGACGTTTGCAAAACAGTACAACGTCGCGACGCAAGTGAGCTGGGACATCGATATCTGGGGCAAAGTGGAGAAGGGCGTACAGGCGCAAAAGGCCGAATTCCACGCGAGCGAAGCGGATTGGCGCGCCGGCTATCTGGAACTGGTGTCGAACGTCTCAAGTACCTATTTCCAGATCCTGCAATTCGACGACCAGATCGAGCAGCAGCAACACACGCTCGTCACGAACAGGCAGATTCTCACCATTTATGACGGTCAACGCCGCAACGGCCTCGTGCCGCAAACTCAGGTGTTACGGCAACAGGCCGAGATCAACCGTCTGACGAATCAGTTGCTCGAACTGCGCCGCTCGCGTGATCTCGCGAACAACGCGCTATGCACGCTGCTCGGCGTGCCGGCGGGCGAGTTCCAGTTGCCGAAAGGACATTTGCAGCAACGCGTGCAATTGCCCGTAGTGCCCGACGGTTTGCCCGCGCAACTCCTCGCACGGCGCCCCGACGTGGTGGCCGCCGAGTTCAGAGTGCTGGAAGCCTACGACCTGGTCGGCCAGGCCAAGCTCGCGCAACTGCCCACCATCAACCTCACTGGCCACGGTGGCACCGCGAGTTTCGCGCTGACCGATTTGCTGAAGTCGTTCACCTACGGATTCATGCCTAGCATCAACATTCCGCTGCTCGATCCTGGTGTGCGGGCGCATGTGAAGGTCACGAAGGCGCAATCGACCGTCGCCGAACAACAGTACCGCGTAGCCGTGATGGGGGCGTTCGAGGAAGTGGAAAACGCGCTGGTCAATCTGAATTCGCACAAGGCGCAGCGTGTGGAGTTGCAGCAGGAGGTGTCACGTCTGCAAATCGTCGCCGATCAGATCCAGTCGCAATTACGCCTTGGCGTGGTGTCGCAACTGGAAGTTTTCGAAACCGAACGGACTTTGCTGGCGGCGCAGCAGGAATTGCTGGCCAACCATCAACTGATTCTGTCGGACACGGTGTTGCTCTATAAGGCGTTGGGCGGTGGCTGGCCGAGCGTGGATGTGCAAACGGAAGTAAAGGAACACTGAGCTAATCCGAGGCGCGGCGTATTTCGGCTGCATATGACGCATGAATGGCCCTTGCAACCGACGATTTGAAAATTGACACTTGCGATGCGTGACTTAAAATTTGTAAGGAGCCGGATTCTGCACGGCTCACTAGAACATCCACTATTCGCCGTAACTCTTCTTTCCGTTCCTGTTGCGCTCTCGCCGCAGCGGGTAAACGATTAGTGATCCAGATAAAATGGCCAACGGGGACGCTCCGATTGCTGAGATGCGCGCGACACTGGACTCCACATTCGACGTGGTGCTGTCGCCGGTTGCCTCCGCGCAGCGTCCCGCGCTCAATGCGATCCGGATCGTCGATAATCTGTTCGCGATCGGGCGCAGCGAGGTGCCGTTTACCGACTATCCCGCTGAACGGATTACCCGCCTGTCACGCCGCCATGCGCGCATCTTTACGGAACATGGCGCTGTCTATGTCGCCGATCTTGGCAGCAAGAACGGCACGACACTCAACGGCGTTGCGGTGCGGCAGGCGCCCGCGCGGGTGCGTGCCGGCGACGAATTGTGCTTTGGCGGCGAGCTTTGCTATCGCGTGAGTATCGAGCCGCGCGCGCGAATCGTCGCTGCTGCCAGCTCGGTTCCCGTGCCCGGCTTGCTGCTGGTGCCGCAACGCGACGACCTCGGGCTTCAGCCCATCGACGTGCAGGCGTTCCCCTTTCTCATCAGCAAGGCGGACGAAGTCTTCTCGCGCTACAAGGACCGCTATCCGCATCAGGTCAACTACATCTCGCGGCGCCATGCGCACATCTTTCTGAAGAGTGGCGAACTCTACCTCGAAGATCTGGGCAGCACCAACGGGACATTCGTCGGCGGAAAGCGGCTCGACGAAACCGCGCTGCCGCTTGTGGAGGGGGACCTCCTTGCATTTGGCGGCGACCACTTCGTCTACAGGGTGACACTGCAAAAACCCCCTGAAGTCGAGCCCACCGTGACCCAGGTATTCCTCAATCCCGCCGTCGACGAAGCTGCCGATACCGACAAGACCACGTTCGTTGCCGCCGCGCATTCGTTCCTCGATATCTTTTGCGTCGACCCGGGGCTACAACGCGAAGACGAAGTCAACGAGGCAGCGCAGGCCGCATCGGCACACGCGAAGCGCGACACGCTGACAGGCGGTGTTAGCGGCGTAAATGGCACACATGGCGCGAAGGGCACGAACAGAACAAACGGCGCGCAGGGCGCAAACGGCGCACATGCGCGGCAAGGCACGAATGAAACAAACGCACAGAAGGGCCGATCACGGCGTTGGCGTCTACTCGCGAGCGAACTCAGCAAAGCCTTTGCGGGTAGTGATCACGCGATGGTGCATCGTGCCGCGTGGTGGAGTGGCGCGGCCTTCGTCGTTCTGGTGATCATTGCGCTGACGCTCTACATGCGCGGCTCTTCAGAGCGCGAGTTGAGAAATATGCTGGCGAGCGGCGATTACACCAGCGCGGTGACGGCGGCAAACGGCTACCTGGCGAATCATCCCACCGACACGAAAGTCAGCGCATTGGCGAGCGAAGCGCTACTCAAGGCGAAACTCCCCAACTGGCTGAACACGCTGCAAAAGGCGCAGTTCGATCAGGCCGACGCGCTGCTCAAGGAGATGAGCGCGTTGAGTACAAACAATGCGGACGCCGCCTCTCTGGTCGGCGAATTGCAGTGGGTGGGAGACCTGGAGCGCTTCGTGGTGGGGCGCGGCGGGGCAGACGCGCCGATCCGCATGTACACCGACGAGGCCACGATTAGCGGCCTGCTGCAACGTTGGGACGACGACGCCAGGAGCCATCAGCGCGCACTCGACCGTATTGCCTCGTACGTCCCTGTTTTTGCGGAGCCGTACGCGCAGGCGCTGAGCCATTTGCGCAAACTGGAGAGCGACGACTCGGTGTATATCGCCGCCATCGACCGCCTGAACGGCACCATTCGCACCGAACTGGCGCGCGACAAGCCGGACGCGCTGCCTGCCGTCCTCGACGATTATGCGCAACGCTATCCGCGTCTCGCCGGCCTCGATCGTGTACGGGAAGACTTGCGCCATTACGCCGACGTGCTGAACGCCGCGCTTAGTCGGCAATTGACGCCGTTGCTCGCCTTGCTGAAAACGGTGCGTTTCAATACGCCGCCATTTCAGGTGCAGTTTCAGCAACTGGCTGCGAGCCGCCTGCCGTCGGCGGATGTCATTCAGCGTCATGACGCAGCGAGCGCGGCGTGGCAGCGGGGCGAGGCACAACAGGCGCTGACAGGCTTGCAGACCATGCCTGCCGGGCCATGGTCTGACGTGATCGCAGCGGAACTGGCGCACAAGAAAGCGCTGCTCGACCAGTTCACCGAATTGCAGAAGACACGCGGCAGCAAGGATTACGACCAACGCCTGCTGTCGTTCTACGCCAGTCTTGACCCAACGGCGGACGCGTGGTTCGTGCAATCCGTTCAGAAAGACGTCGCCGCTTTGCACGACAAAGCACTGGCGCGTGCGCAAGACCTGTTGTTGCGCGCACAAAGTCTCTGGAAGCAGTATCGGGCGAGCGGTCCGATCGGCGGCACGCAACGGCTGGAGGCGGGGATTTCGCCCGGCTTTCGCAGCGAGGCGCGTCTGCTTTCCGATGCGCAGTCCGCCGCGCAACAGGGCATGCGTATCTATACGCAGCTGAAAGCGGATCATCCCACCGACTTCGACCGCCTGCTCGCGGATATCGAAGCCGAAGCGGATCTGCAGCGCCGTTCGCTGACTGACTTGCGCATGGTGCTGGACCCTGGGCTGTTGAAGGCAAAGCTGGCGTTGATTGGAGGCGAGCAGAGTGAAACGCGACAGTCACCCTAGACCGTTGTCGGAGGCGCTGGAGGACCACAGCGTCGAAGGCATCGCGATTCTGACCGCGGAGCCGGTGCGGCTCGCCCGCGCGCTGATCTGGGCGATGGTCGCACTGGTGGTGGCCGGTTTGCTGTGGTCGTTCGTGGGTCGCGCGGATGTGATCGTCAGTGCACAAGGCACGCTCTCACCGGAATCGGAGGTGCGCCGCATCTATGCGCCGATCGACGGCGAGCTCGCCGATCTGTACATCGCCGAGGGGCAGCCGGTATCGAAGGGCGACGTGCTGGCGCGACTGAATGCGCGCGGTGCGATCGAGGCAGCGAGCAACGCGCTGCAGGCGCAGCTCAAACTCGAAGACGCCGAACGCGACTGGAAGCAGTTCCCCGAGAAGAAAGCGCTGATGGAGCGCAAGGCGGCCGCGCTGAAGGCGCAGATGGAAGTGGAATCGCATCAACACGAAAACCGCGTCTCCGAAGGCACGACCAAGCTTGCTGAGGGCCAAAAGGCCGAACTCGACGAAGCGCGCAGCGTGCTCGACAACACGCGCCGTACGCGCGAGGCGGCGCGTCAGGAACTGGACCGCTACTCGCGGCTTTTCGCCCAACCGGGTGGCGGCGGTATCGCCGAGTTGCAGGTGGAGCAGAAACGAACCGCCGCGATGGAAGCGGATAACGCCTACCGTGTCGCGCAATCGAAACTCGCGGAACTGGATTTCCGCCTGAGCCACGAATACGCGCAAGCGAACGCGCAACTCGAAACCAGCGGGCAGCAGACCACCGACCTGCAGCTTCAGTACGATTCGGCAGTCCGCGATATCACCGACGCAGAAGACAAGCTGCGTCTGCAACTGCAGACCGCGCGCCTCGTGGCCGAAGCCGCCGCGCGGATCCGCTTCGAGAACATCGACAAAGACAATTTCCTGCTGATCCTCGCACCGGTCTCCGGCGTCATCACCGACGTCACCTCCACACAGCGGGGCGACAAGATTCAGGCGAACGCGCCGCTCGGCGGCATCGCGCCGAAAGACGCGAAGCCCGTGCTGAAGATCGAAATCGCCGAACACGATCGTGCTTTTCTGCACGAGGGCCAGCCCGTGAAGCTGAAATTCAACGCGTTCCCGTATCAGCGCTATGGGTTGATCAGCGGCACGCTCGCCTATATTTCGCCGGCCACCAAACCGTCCGTGCAGGACAAGCAGCCGGTGTACGAAGGCCGCGTCACGCTCGACAAGAACTACTACCAGATCGCCGACACCCGCTATCCGCTGCGCTACGGCATGACGGCGAGCGCGGAGATCGTGGTGCGCGAGCGGCGCCTGATCGATCTGGGTCTCGATCCGTTCAGGCAGGTAGCAGGTTGAGCGCGCCGATTACACGTCAATCAAAGGAGCGGATGACATGACCGCGATAGTGCGAATCGATGACGAAGTCGTGGACGTTTCCGAGTTCATTCGTCTTCTGAAATTGACCGGCCAGTTCGAGAGCCTGATCGAGCAGATTGTGCGCGACAAGCTCACGGTGCATGCGGCAAAGAAACAGGGCATTGCCGTCACTGCGGACGAAATCCAGCAGCGCGCCGATCAGTTCCGCCGTGTGCGCGGCTTGCATCGCGCGACGGATATGAATCAGTACCTCGATGCGCTCGCCGTGAGTCTCGACGAGTTCGAGGCGTTCATTACGGACGGGCTGTATCAGGAAAAAATGCTCGACGTGGTCGGTAACGAGGCGGCGATCAGGGATTACTTCGCGCTGAATTCGCCGAAGTTCGACGCGATCGAGGTGAGCCATATCGTGCTCGACAGCGAGGGCAAGGCGAAGGAGATGATCTCGTACCTGCACGACGATCCCGAGAGCTTCGCCGACATGGCTCGCGAGCATTCAATTGCGGATACCCGCGAAGCCGGTGGCGTGATTGGCAAGGTGCTGCGCGGATCGCTGAAGCCAGATATCGAGGCGAAGATTTTCAATGCAGCGGTGGGTGATCTGCTGGGGCCGTTTCCGTCCGCGGATCGCTCGTGCTTCGAGATTTTCGCCGTGACGGCGAAATATCCCGCCACGCTCGACGCGGATGTGGCCGCTGAAGTGCGGCGCCTGCTGCGTGAGAGCTGGCTGATTGCGCGTGCGCAGGAACACGTGATCGAAGCACGCTAGCCAGCGTATATCGCGTCACCTCACATGACGCCGCAACGCAAAATCGAAATACCAGGTAACGCAAAGCCGAACCGAGGTCCGCAAGCACATGGATGCACCCCAGACCGCGCCCCCCACTGCCGAATTTCTCACCTCGGTGGAAATCCTCTCGCCGTTTTCGCGCGACGAGATCGAGCGTCTTGCCGAATATGCGCAGGCACGCTTTTATTCGTTTGGCGAGACAGTGTGTTCAGCAGGCGAGACAGCTGACGGCCTTTATGTGGTTCGCTCGGGCTCGGTACGTATCTTCACCGAGGAACACGGCAAGGAAACCAGCATGGGCGTGCGCAAAACCGGCGAGATTTTCGCCGACATTGCGATGTTGCGCGCGTATGTGCATGAGGCGTCGGTGCGGGCGTCCGCGAAAACCGAGCTGCTGTTCATTCCTCGCACCGCGATCGAGCCGGTGCTCGCCGGCAATCAGGCTGCCTTGGCCTTTATTGCGAGTTACGTGGCGATCAGTTCGGCCGGTGGGTTCGTCGCGCAGTTGTTCGATCTGCGCGGCAAACTCAACAAGGCGGAACTCGAAGAATATGTGCGCAGCGTCGGCGTGAAGCGGGCGGCCGCCGGCAAGGAAATTCTCAAGCAGGACGGGCGCGACGACCGGCGGCTCTATGTCGTGCGGCAAGGCGGAGTGCGCATTGTCCGTCATGAGGAAGGCCACGACTACACGCTTGCGACGCTGGGGGAAGGCGAAATATTCGGCGAGAAAGCGTGTTTGATGCGGCAGGAGCAGATGGCGTCAGTCGTGGCAACGACGGATACGCGGCTGCTGGTGATTCCCGAACGAACCGTCCATTTCATTCTGGAGCGCAACCCGAAGCTGCGCGAAGTCCTGGATGAGCGGATTCGTTACGGCGACCGCGAATTGCAACGGCAAAAGCGCCTCGAACAGCGGCGCAAGTTGCCCTTGATGCTTGATTTGCAGACCAAACCCGAGTTCGGCGAGAAGGTCATCAAACGCTTCGCGCTGGTCGAACAGGCTGAAGAAATGGATTGTGGCGCCGCGTGTCTCGCCATGGTATGCCGCCACTACAGCATCCCAATGACGCTCGGCAAGCTGCGCGAACTCGCCAACGTCACGACACAAGGCGCCACACTCGACAGTCTCGCGCGCGCGGGCGAGTCGCTCGGTTTCACTGCACGCGGCGTGCAATGCACATTCGATTCATTGCGCGGTTTCGATCTGCCCTTCATTGTGCATTGGGAAGGTTATCACTATGTGGTGGTGTACGGGCTTTCGAAGGAATACGTGTGGGTTGCCGATCCGGCACTCGGCTTTAGAAAAATGACGGTGGAGGATTTCGAGCGCGGCTGGAGCGGCACTTGTCTGTTATTTACCGGTGGACCGAATCTCTTGCAGATGTCCGCCGCACGTTCGCCGTGGATACGCTTTGTGGGCTATCTCAGGCCGTACAAGAAGATTCTCGGCCACCTGTTCCTCGCCACCTTCGTGATTCAGGTGCTTGGTGTGATTCCGCCACTGATTATCCAGAACATTCTCGACGGCGTGATCGTGCATCAGAACGTCAGCCTGCTGCATCTGCTGATCGGCGGCCTGATTATCGCCAATGTGTTTTCGCAACTGATGTCGTCGATTCGCGCGTATCTCGCGAACTTCATGGTGCGTAATATGGACTTCGCGATGATGTCGCAGTTCTTCAAGCACACCCTGTCGCTACCGTTTTCGTTTTTCGCCAAACGGAAAACTGGCGATATCTTCGCGCGCTTTCAGGAGAACCAGACGATCCGCGCTTTCCTCACCGAATCCACAGTGACCACCGCGCTCAACCTGCTGATGGTGTTCATCTACTTCACGATCATGTTCGTCTACAACGTGAAGATGACGCTGGTCCTAATCGCGTTTGTGATACCGATCATGGCGCTGACCGCGCTGGCCACGCCGAAGATCAAGAACTATGCGCGCGAGGTGTTCACGGCGTCGACCGAATCGAAGTCATTTTTGATGGAGGCGCTTGCTGGCGTCGAGACCATCAAGGGTATGGGCATCGAACGGCCGGTACGGTTGCGCTGGGAGAAGAAGTACGCGAAGGCGCTCGAAGTGCAATACCGCGCGCATGCCTTCAGTATTCTTGTTGGGCTTGGCAGCCAGTTGCTGAACGCGGCGACAACGATCGCCATTCTCTGGGTCGGCGCGAATCTGGTGCTGGCGCGTGAAATGACCATCGGTCAGTTGATTGCCTTCAATGCGTTCATGGGTAGCGTGCTGGGTCCGCTGATGGGACTGGTCGGCTTATGGAGCATGTTGAACGACGCAGGCGTGGCGATGGAACGCCTCGGCGACGTGCTCGATATCGAACCGGAACAGAAGCCGCAGGATTTGCCTTCGCGCGTGATGCTGCCTGAACTGCAAGGCGAAATCAGCCTCAACGGGGTCTATTTCCGCTACGGCGAGAACGATTCGGCGTATGTACTGGAAAATATCAGCTTCGAGATCAAGCCCGGCGAACTGGTAGCGATTGTAGGCCGCAGCGGTTCGGGCAAGACGACGCTCGCCAAGCTGCTGGTCGGCTTCTACGCCCCGACCGAAGGCAAGATGACCATTGACGGCTACGATCTTGGCGTGGTCGATAAAGCATACTATCGCGCGCAAATCGGCTATGTCATGCAGAGCAATCTGCTGTTTTCCGGCACGATCGCCGAGAACATAGCAAGTGGCGACGACGCGCCCGAACGGCGCCGTATCGAAGAAGTCGCGAAAATGGCCGACGCGCACGCGTTCATCAGCAAGATGCCGCTCGGCTACGAGCAGATTGTCGGTGAACGTGGCATTGGTTTATCCGGCGGCCAGATCCAGCGGCTGTGCATCGCGCGGGCGCTGTATCACGATCCGCGTCTGCTGGTATTCGACGAAGCGACCTCGGCGCTGGATTCGCAATCGGAAAGCAATATCCTCGGCAATATGCACGACATTCTGAAAGGCAGAACGGCGGTGATCATTGCGCACCGGCTCAGCACCATCATGCGAGCGGACCAGATTCTGGTGCTGTATGAAGGGGCGATTGTCGAACAGGGCTGTCACGATGAACTGATCCAGCGCGGCGGCATGTACTACCAGTTGGTCCAGAAACAGTTGAGTGCGTGATGAAGATACTCGACCAGGTAGAAGAGCCCAGCCCGGCGATTTCGTACGCGGGCCTGATCGAGCGGATCGAAATTCTGCGTTCGACGCTGCGCTGGTCATCCCGTCTCGAGCGTGCCGACATCGACAAACTGCTCCGGCAAGCCACCTCGTTACGCGACGAGGTCATGCAGCTCTCGCACAGGGAGCGGTTTGTGCAGGCCGCAACGGCCGCTGAGCCTGTTGCGCCCGCCGACCAATCGCGTGGCGCGCGTAGAAAAGCATTGATCGAGCGCAGTTTTATTTTTGAAGGGACATTTGGCGACAATCCGCGTTTGCTCGAATCGCTCGAAATCGCCGAGAAAGCGGCACCGACCGATTTGCCGGTGTTGATCGACGGCGAAAGCGGCACCGGCAAGGAACTCATGGCGAAGGTGATCCACGCAAATGGCTCGCGCTCGGATAAGCCGTTTATCTCCGTGAATTGCGGCGCTATTCCGGAGAATCTGTTGGAGTCGGAATTGTTCGGTCATCGCAAGGGCGCGTTCACAGGGGCCTCAAATGACCGCAAGGGAAAATTCGAAAGCGCGCATACAGGCACGATCTTTCTCGACGAAATCGGTGAGTTGCCGCTGGCCGGTCAGGTGAAGCTGCTGCGCGTGCTGGAAGCGCACGAGATCCAGCGTGTGGGCTCCGATGAGACGATTGCCGTCGATACGCGCATCGTCGCGGCAACCAATCGCAATCTGCGGAAATTGAGCGAAGAGGGTAGGTTTCGCGAGGATTTGTTCTACCGTCTCAGCGTGATTCACGTCACGTTGCCGCCGCTGCGCGAAAGGCGCGATGAGATTCCGCTGCTGATCGCATGGTTCGGCGATGAAGCCGCGGGCACGCTAAAACGCAGGCCGGTGAGATTGACGCCGCGTCTGCGGGACTTTTTGCTGAACTATGCGTATCCAGGCAATATTCGCGAACTGCGCAACGTGATGTATCGCGTGTCGTGTCTGGCTGGAGATATGGCGGATATCGATCATCTGCCGATGGATATGCGGCCGGCCGCGCCTGGCGCAGCCGCGGTTTTGTCGAATGCGGCCGCCGCGACCGGGCAGGAGCAGATCAGCGTGGCGAATCTGATGTCGCTAAGCGACGCGAAGCGCGCCGCGAGTGACGATGCGGAAAAAGCCTTCCTGGAGCGCGGCCTTCGCGAAGTGAGCGGCACCGTTGCGGAACTGGCGCGGCGCATCGATATGAACCGCTCGCATTTGCAAATGCTCCTGAAGAAGCATGGTTTGCATTCAAAGGACTTCCGCAATCGGAATGCGTCACCCACGAGCCAAAACGGCGCTGATGGGCACGATGAAGACGACAGCGATAGCTGAGGCTGCGTGCCTGAGGTACGCGGAGGTGCGCTGAGGTGCCCTAAGGCGCCTTTAACGTATTCGACGTAGTGCTTTCAAGCCCATGCTTTCAAGGCGCCGGATTAAGCAAGGTTTTGTCGGACGCATACGGATCTTCAGCTTGCACCACGACCGCGGTGACATTGTCACGTCCGCCACGTGCAATAGCCAACTCAACCAGTTCATCGGACGCGCGCTCACACGCCGCCGTAGTCAGCACCGCCAGTATTTCCGCATCGCTTACCTCGTTGCTCAGACCATCGCTGCATAGCAGGAAGACATCGCCATCCGCGACTTCGATTGCATCGTCATCGAGTTCGAGTACATCCGTTGCGCCGACCGCGCGCGTGATCATGTGCTGCGCCGGGTGATGCCGCGCTTCTTCGTCGGTAATCATGCCGAGCGACTTGAGCTCTTCCACCTGACTATGATCGCGCGTGAGTTGCCGCAACTGCCCTTCGCGGTACAGATAGAGACGACTGTCGCCAGCCCAGAGATAGCCGCAGAAGCGGTCGCACGCGAGTAGCACGATGACGGTGCTGCCAATCCGTTGCACCTGGCGGCGCGCGGCTTCGTCCCTCAGTTGGCGGTTGGCTTTTTGCAGCCGTGCCCGTGCGTCGGCGATACAGGTTTTCATGGCGAGCGGCGGCGCGAGCCGGCTCAGCGCGTCGATCACCATCCGGCTCGCCAGATCGCCGACTGCGTGCCCGCCCATGCCATCGGCGACGGCCCAGCGTCCGGGTTCGGGCTGGTCGAGGCAGGCATCTTCGTTGATTTCACGGACGCGTCCGGCGTCGGAACGCGCGGACGACGTCCATCGAAATTGGCTCGGACAGGTCACAAGGGCTACACCGTATCGTTTCTGCTGCGTGCGTCGGGCGAGACGTTGATATTCGAGTTCGCGCCGGTGTTGCGCACATCCACCGACTGGAACGTGTTGATCATCTGGTTAGCATAGAAGTTGTTCGAGATGTCGTACAGGTTCACCACCGGACCGATGCTCGGCGTTTCCCGCACATAGGGCTGAATCCAGCCGTACACCCACGGCGCACCGCCGCCGCCGCGGATTGCCGCCATCGCTTTACGGTCGAGCGCGAGGTTCAGCGAGAGGTCGTTCACTGTGATGGAAGCCATGTCGTTCTCCGGTTGGCCGCGTGCGTCGGGCATGCGGTTGAAAAGGAATTGAACGTGATGGTGCAAGTGCCATGCCAATTTGCGGTTCGAGCGCGCGCTTTCTCGTAACCCGTTGAAAGCGCGGCGATTCCGCCTGCTTGGCGTGGGGTGCCTGTTCATGCGGAGGTGCGGAGGTTGGGATACGACCAACATCCGGGCGCGCGCAACGGTGCGAGACCCAACACATTGGGCAGACGCCCGGCCCCTGACTCGCCGACTCGCTGCGGCTCAGCCAACACCTCAAATGATCGACGTTTGCCAACAGATTGCCTTGAATTGTGTCGGCTCACTACGGACACATGCTGCGCTCACAACACCTCGCAATTCCTGCCACCCCTTTAAACAAAGGCTTTTCCGCACATGGCCCGGATGATGCAAAAGATCTTGCAACAGTGTTGGATATCGAAGCGAGGCCGGCCATGAACACGAACCATCTTCCGACGAGCAGCGAAGGCCGCGACGCATGCAGCAATGAAGCGTCGACCATCGACCTGCCGATCGGCGCGCATCTCGTCACGCAACGGAGCGGCTACGAGCATCACGGCATTTACGTTGGTAATGGCCGCGTAGTCCATTACGCAGGCTTCGCGAGCTCGGCGCATCGCGGCCCGGTTGAAGAGGTGGAATTAACCCGCTTCGCCGCCGGTCATCCATTGACAATCCGCCCGACGCCCAGCGCCCGCTACATCGGCGATGAAGCCGTACGCCGTGCGCGCTCCCGCCTCGGCGAAAACCGCTACCGCCTGCTGACGAACAACTGCGAGCATTTTTGCGCGTGGTGCCTGCTTGGCGAAAGCCGCAGCGAACAGGTGCATTGCTGCTTAAGGCATCCCCGCGCCGGTATGCGCGCGCTGGTGTGTCTGGTGAAGGCGTTTGTCGAAAGTGGCGTGAAGGATGGTCAGGTTGCCGCCCAGATCGCGTGAGCGAGTGGGAACGAGTTAAAGAATTCAAGGATTTAAGGAGTGCATCATGGTTGCCGCAGAAAAGACCTTGCACTGGGCCGTTGATAAATGGCTCGCGCCGACACCGTCGATGCCCGCGCGTGTCGTGCGGTTTTGCCACAGCGCGTCGCAGCATCGGCGCTACGTCTGCGTGGAAGCACTGCGGCCGGGCGGTTTGCTGTCGATCTTCTTTTTTCGTCACGACGACGGCTCGTGGAACGTGTTCCCGCCGCAAGCCGAGCGGCCCGCCATGAACGGCCATCGCCGCGCGACAGTTTGCTAGCCTGGTGTGCTTGGTGTGTGCAGCGCCGCTTCCTTGACGATCCACTGACTGAACAGCAACATCGCCGGCGTCATCGGTTTGCCCTTCAACCACGTCAGCCAGTAGCTGCCGGCGTGCACTTCCACCTCGAACGGGCGCACAAGCCGGCCCGTGGCGATCTCGTGATCGAACATCAGCGCAGGCGCCAACGCGATACCCGCACCCTGCATGGCCGCTTCCACCATGAGCCGTGACGAATCGAACACCGGTCCGCGAATCGGCCGGGGCGGGATGCCGGCGGCCGCGAACCATGTCATCCAGTCGTCGACGCGATAGGAACGCAGCAAGGTTTCGTTGGCGAGATCCGCAGGTTCGGACAGACGCCGCGCGATCTCCGGCGCACACAGAATCGCGAGCGGCGCGTCGAGCAGCCGGGTGGCGAGCGAGCCGGGCCAGGTGCCGTCGCCGAAACGAATCGCGAAGTCGAGGCCTTCTGTGGCGAGATCGACCAGATTGTTGTTCGTCAGCAGCCGCAGCTCGACAAATGGATGCGCGTCGCGAAACGACTTGAGCCGTGGCATCAACCAGCCCACCGCGAAGGTGCCCACCACGCCGACCGTCAACACCTCGTGAAAATGGCCGCCCTCGAACTGCTTGAGCACGGCTTCGATGCGATCGAACGCGTCCGTGAGGACCGGACGTAGTGCCAGACCTTCTTCCGTCATGGCCAGCCCGCGGGGCAGCCGTTTGAAGAGCGCGGTGCCCAGCCGTTCCTCCAGCGTTCTGACCTGCTGGCTCACGGCCGCCTGGGTGACATTCAATTCGAGCGCGGCGCGTGTAAAGCTCAGATGTCGCGCGGACGACTCGAAGGCGCGCAGCGCGTTTAACGGGAGATACGGTCTCATGGCGGAAGCATAAGATTTTCTAGGGTATCGACTAACTTATCATCGTTTGCCAGCGAATGCAGGAAAACCGATAGTTGCGGCTTCACATAAGGAGCGGCGATGATCACAAGACGGAAGTTCGCGGGTGGGATGCTTGGCGTTTCGATAGCTGGGATTGCGGTTGGGAGTGGAGGCGCTTTCGGGAAAGTGGTGAAGGCGGGCGCTATGAAGCAGGACGGCGGCATGGCCAAGGCGGACGTGATCCGTCAACGGCTCGCGCAGATCGAAGCGGAAAGCGGCGGCCGGCTCGGTGTTTCGATCGTCGACACGATGTCTGGATTGCACGCCGGTTTGCGGACGGACGAGCGTTTTCCGATGTGCAGCACGTTCAAACTGCTGGCGGCGGGTTTCGTGCTGACGCGCGTGGATCACGGACAGGAGGACCTGGAACGGCGCATCGTGTTTTCTAAAAGCGATCTTGTGCCGTACTCGCCGGCCACCAGTAAGCACACCCGTGAGCTCACTGGCGACGCAGGGATGAGCGTCGCCGACTTGTGCAAGGCGGCCATTACGCTCAGCGACAACACCGCGGCCAATCTGCTGCTGGCGAGCTTTGGCGGGCCCGCCGCCTTGACTGCGTTCGCACGGAGTATCGGCGATGGCATCACACGCCTGGACCGCAATGAGCCGACACTGAACGAAGCGACGCCCGGCGATCCGCGCGACACCACCACGCCCAACGCGATGCTCGGCAACCTGCGCGAACTTCTGCTGGGCGAGCGTTTGTCTTCGTCGTCGCGTGCGCAGCTGCTTGCCTGGCTCGCCGCCAATCAGACCGGCGGCGAACGGATTCGCGCGAAGCTGCCGAAGGATTGGGGCGTCGGCGATAAAACCGGCACGGGCGATCACGGCACGGCAAACGACGTCGCGATTCTGTGGCCACCGGGACGCGGGCCGATTCTCGTCACCGTCTACCTGACCGGAACGAACGGCGACGCGGCGCGCTGCAATGCGGCGATTGCAAACGTCGGCGCGCTGGTGGTGGCGTCGGTGCAATAGTGGCGAGTACGAGCCGCGGATGAACCGGTGGACGTGTAAGCGTGCCTGCTGTCGGGAAAAATGGCGCATGTCCCCCGTTTTCTCGCCGTTTCGGCTCAGAACAACCGCTGACAGGTATGACAGCCCCGCGTCATGGCGTAAAATTTCAGCTTCGATATGAAGCAACGTGACTTACGCTAACTCATGCCAACGCCAGCGGACAAATCAAACTCTAAGGAAAGCGAAGGCGTTGCCGTCATCGATCGTGCTTGCGCGATTCTGTTCGCCTTCAGACCAGACGACGCCGCGCTCACGCTCGCCGAACTCGCGGCGCGCACGGGGCTCTACAAGAGCACCTTGTTGCGGCTCGCGGGCTCGCTGATCCAGCACCGCCTGCTGCTGCGTCTGGACGACGGCCGCTATCAACTCGGCTCCGCGACTTTCATGCTCGGCGCGCTGTACCAGCGCAGCCTGAACCTCGGCGATATTCTGGTGCCGCTGATGCACGAACTCGCGGAAACGAGCGGCGAAAGCGTGTCCTTTTACGTACGCGACGAGGCGGTGCGTGTGTGCCTGCATCGCGTGGACTCAACGCATGCGGTGCGTTTTCATGTGCGCGAAGGCGACGTGCTGCCGCTGGAAAGCGGCTCGGGCGGCCTCGCATTGCTGGCGTTCGGCGGCACGCCGGGCGAGCCATACGAGAAGATTCGCGAAGACTTCTACTGTGTGTCGATCGGCGAGCGCGATCGCGAGACGGCCGGGATTTCGATGCCGGTATTCGGCGTGCGCCAGAGTGTGCGTGGCGTGCTCACACTCGCGGGCCCGAGTTCCCGCATCGATCAGGCGTTTCTGGAGGGCAATCTCTGCGCGCTGTTCGATTGCGCTGCGCGCGCAACCGATGCATTGGGCGGCGACTCGCGCGCGATGCGCAACGCACAGCGGCGCGCGGCCGCGGTTCAGGAGAGGTGACGCTCGGGCTTGCCCGTGTAGGTGTAGCTCATCTGACGCGGCATCGGGCCTTTGTTGCGCTCGTTGCGTCCGCGTTGCTCCCAGGCATGCGACAGAATGCCGACCGCGCGTGACAGGCAGAACACCCCGCGTGCCAGTTCCGGCGCAAAACCGAGTTCCGCGTAAATCACGGCGGTTGCACCGTCGATATTCATCGGCACGGGTTTGTTCTTGCGCTGCTTGAGGAGTGCTTCGATTCCGCGCGCGATAGCGGCGTATTGTCCGCCGATACTCTTCTGTTCGACGCTTTCGTCCACGAGAGAAAGAAGCCGGATGGCCCGTGGATCGACCGGGTGAAAGCGGTGCCCGAATCCGGGCAAATACTTGCCATGTTCGGCGGTAAACGCATCGACACCTTGCACGACGGCTTCTTCCAACGTGGCGCCTGCTTTCATGCGTTCGGCAATCGAGTCGTACAGTTCGACCGCCTGCTGACCGGCGCCGCCATGCACGTCATCCAGCGCATTGATCGCCGAGGCCATCGCGCCGTTCAACGGCAAGCCGCAACTGGTCGCCATCCGCGAGATCGCAATCGACGGTGCATGTGGACCATGATCCACCGACGCCACCAGCGCCGCCTCGAACAAGCGCGCTTGCGCGGCGTCAGGCAGTTCGCCGCGCAGCATCAGCCAGATCATCTGCGGGAAGCTGACGTTGCCGATCAACTCCTGAATCGGGAAACCGCGCACCTTGATCGAGCCAGGATGAATATCGATGATCGAGGTGCTCCAGTACTCGGCGGCGAGCTTGGCGGCGTCGAATGCTTGCGTCATGTTCAGATCACTCCTTCGGAGCGTAGGTGGTCGATTTGCGCGTCGTCGTACCCGAGCGAGGTGAGATGTTCACGCGTGTGAGCCGATAGAACCGGCGCGGGTGTGGTCGGCGCCGTGTCGCCATCGGAGAGGCGAAAGCCCGCACGCGTCACACGTTGCCGCTCAGTGGTACCGTCAGCGGCAAATTCGCGAATGAACTCGCGCGACGCCAGATGCGGGTGCGCGAGGATCTCCGGCACCGACATCACGCGCCCGGCCGGCACGCCGGCTTCGAAGAATTTGGCTTCCCAGTGGGTCGCGCTGTCGCTTGCCAGCGCCGCTTCGATTTCGGCCTTCAATGCCGCGCGGTTCACTTTGCGCGCGTTGCGCTCGGAAAAACGCGCGTCGTCGAGCAGATCGGCGCGGCCGATCAGATGGCAGAGGCTGGCAAACTGCTTGTTCTCGTTCGCGGCGATATTGAGCGGCCCGTCGCCCGTTTTGAAGGTGCCCGAAGGCGCGGCGGTGAAATTTTCGTTGCCCATCGGCACGGGCGTGACGCCGGCGTTCAGATAGTTCGAGACGACCCAGCCCATCGTCGCAAGCGTGGCTTCCAGCATCGAGACGTCGAGCATGCGTCCGTGTCCGCTCGCACGCGCATCGAGCAACGCAGCGCAGATGCCGAACGCAGCCGTGAGACCCCCCACGGTGTCCGAGACCGGATAGCCGACGCGCATCGGTGCGCTGTTGGCGTCGCCGGTTACGCTCATCACGCCCGAGATGCCCTGAATGATCTGATCGTAGGCGGGGCGTTTCGAAAACTCGCCATCCATGCCGAAGCCCGAGATCGCGCAATACACGAGTTTCGGATTGACCTCGCGCAGCGCGTCGAAATCCAGGCCGAGCCGCGTCATCACACCGGGCCGGAAATTTTCGACCAGCACGTCCGCGGTTTTGACTAGCTCGCGCAAGATGGTCTTGCCGCGCGGGTCTTTCAGATTGAGTGTGATGGACTGCTTGCCCGCATTCACCGCAACGAACGAGGCCCCCATGTTGCGCGTCGACGCTTCCTTGTCCGCACCCAGGCGCCGCGCAAGGTCGCCCCCTTCGGGGTGCTCGACCTTGATCACGTCGGCGCCGAGCAGCGCGAGTTGATACGCGCAGAACGGTCCCGCCAATACATTCGATAAGTCCAGTACCCGCACTCCAGCCAACGGCAGCGTCATCTTTGAAGTCTCTTGTTCAATGCGAAATTTCGTCGAGGTTGCGATTGTTGGTACGCGGCCCGAAGATACCGATCGCGCCCATCACCATCACCATCGACACAGTGATCAACGCGAACACGCCCGGCACCTGGAAGTGGCGCAGCGCGAAGGCGATCATGAAGCCGGAAAACATCGCGGATAAACGCGACATCGAGTAAACGAAACCGACGGCGCGTGCCCGCAAGCGCGTGGGGAACAGTTCGGTCTGGTACGCGTGATAGCCGACCGAGAGCAGCGTGCCGGAAAGCGTGATCAGCACACCGAGCGTCATCAGCATGGCGGGTGATGTTTGCATCGCGAACAGGCTGCCGAACACGGCAATGCCAAGTGCCGACAGCACGATCAACGTCTTGCGTTCGATGCGGTCCGCAATCGCCATACCGATCAGCGGTCCGAACGGATTCGAGATTGCAATGACGAACGAGTACAGCAGACTGTGTGTGATTGTCACGCCTTTGGAAACGAGCAGCGTGGGCACCCATGACGCGAAACCGTAGAAGCCGATTGCCTGGAACAGGTTGAACACGAGCATCGTGATCGCGCGTTTGCGATACGGCGGCTGCCAGATTTCGCGGAAGGCCGCCTTGGTGGTCGCCGGCTCGACCGTTGGGACAGGGGTGGGCAATGGCTTGCCGTATTGCTTCGCGATTTTTGCTTCGAGTGCTTGCAGGACCTGTTCCGCTTCGGCGGCGCGGCCTTGCTGTGCGAGCCAACGCGGGCTTTCCGGCACGCGCCGGCGGATGGCCCACACCACCACCGCACCGAGCGCGCCGATGATCACGACCCAGCGCCAACCGTCGATGCCGAACGGCGTTTGCGGCACCAGCCACCACGCAAGCAGGGCAACCGATGGCACGGCGGTGTACTGCACCAGATGAACGAAAGCGAATGCGCGGCCACGCAGATGTTTTGGCACGAGTTCGCTGACATAGGTGTCGATCGTCACCAGTTCGACACCCACGCCGATGCCCGCAATCAGGCGCCACAGGTTGATGGCCGGCGCACTGGTTTGCAGCGCCATGATCAGCGTGGCTGCGGAATACCACAGCAGCGAGACGGTAAACACGGTTCTGCGGCCATAGCGGTCCGCCATGCCCGCGAAAAAGAACGTGCCGATGAAGAGCCCGGCGAACGACGCCGCCACGAAGGCGCCCAGCCCGGACACGCCGAAGAACGATGCGGTGGTGGTCGCGTAGAGCCCGCTTTTGACGAGGCCGGGGCCGACATAGGCCGTAAAAAACAGATCGTAGAACTCGAACCAGCCGCCGATCGACAGCAGGAACACCAGCATCCATACCGTGCGCGTTGCGGGCAGACGGTCGATGCGCGCGTTGATGCCGGTCGTGAGCGCTGACGCGCCGGCGCCTGAATGGGGTGACGCGCCGGGTGCGTCGATCGGCAGGCTTGCCATGGAATTCTCCTTCGAGTGTCTCTTGCCTGTATCGTTCTGTCTAATAGAACGATGTTCTATTTAATGAGTGTGACGAGGTTAATCTGTGTGACGCTTGTCAGGAATTCGGGGTTTTACCTAGCCGTCAAGCCGCCATCCGCTTCAGCATGGCGAGCAGGGTGTCGAATGAAAGCGGTTTGCGCGCGTATTCGATGGTGGGATTCGGCTGCACGGGGATATCCGCGGCCGCGCTGCACAGGATGATCGGAATCGCGCGCAGATCGGGGTCGGCGAACAGGGCGGCGCACAGTTGCAGCCCTGACATGACCGGCATCATGCAGTCCGACACGATGATGTCGGGCCGGGTCTTGCGGATCTGTTCAAGCGCGGCGGCCCCGTTGGACGCCGTCAGCACGGTATAGCCATGCCGTTCCAGCAGCAGTCGCCAGACTGTGAGGATGTCGAACTCGTCGTCCACGACCAGGATGGTTTTCATGGGCGGCTAGGTATTTTGTCGCGGCGTCAGCGTGGCGGACAGGCCCTGCGCCGGATAGACGCTGGTGGGGCCGACCGGGCTTCCGATTACGTCGAGGCCCTGCGACGAAATCACGAGTTCGCGCAGAGACGTATCGTGGGCACTCTCGCGTTGCTTGACCACGGAAATCATGCGTCGCAAACCCGTGTCCGTTTCGGCGTAACGCAGCAGCACCAGATTTTCGGTCAACGCGGAGACCCGCACGCTCTTCGCGTGGCCGGGGTCGGCGTAAAGCGGCAGTTCTTCCGTCAGTATCGCGGTGACGCAGGCTTCCCGCAGTTGATGCAGGAGCGCGTTCAGGAACAGGCCGAAGCGTTCAGTCCGCAAGGCCGAGTCGCGAAAGCCTTCCACCCCGTCGATCACGATCCGCTTCGCGCCGGTCTTCTTGACGGTTGCGAGCGCGACCGCAGCGAGTTCGTCGACTGCGAGTTCGATGGCGGGTTGCCATTGGATCATGAGGCGGCCGTCGTTGTATGCGTCGGCGAGGTCGATCGAGACGGCCTCGGCTTTGCCGATCAGCCGCTGCGGCCCTTCGTAAAAGCCCAGATACACGCAGTGTTCGCCACGCGCCACACCGGCTGCGAGAAACTGCAGGCAAAGCAAGGTCTTGCCGACACCCGACGGTCCGATCAGCGTGGTCGTGGAACCTTGGGCAAAACCGCCGCCGAGCAGACTGTCGAGATGCGGGAGACCAAAGCCGAGTCGCGTTTTCAGATCGACTGGCCCGGGTTGCGCGGCGCATTGCGATTCCAGACGCGGGAACGTCCGGAGCCCACTTTCGGCGATGCGAAAGAAATGTTTGCCCAGCAGATGGTTGCGTGCACGCATCTTGTGCACTTCAATTTCGCGCGCGCGGCGCATGCCATCGTTATAACGGTTCAGTTCGATCAGACCGTCGACCAGTGTGTGCTCGGGATGTGGTTCGTTGCCGGATAGCGGCGCGAGCAACAGCGTGGTGCAACCCATTGCCGCGACCAGTGCGTTCAATTCGTGAATGAATTTCGACAGCGACAACTCGGTCTCGCTGAATTCGCGTGCGCTGCGAAAGCCGTCGATGATCATGAGGGTCGGACGGTAGTCGGAAATGCTCGAGGCAATTAGCTTGAGGAAGCCATCGAGACCGTCCTGCATCAGCTCGTGATAACCGGACACGAAGAACATTTGCTGCGCAACGGCGCTCTCGTCGAAGAAGCTTAGACCCTTGAGGTGCGCCAGCAGCTTGTCGTGCGACTCGGCGATCAAGGTCATGTACAACACCTTTTCGCCCTTGCTTACACGATGGAAACCGATCTGGCTCGACAGAATCGTTTTGCCCGCGCCGGCCATGCCTTCCAGCAGATAGACCCCGCCGCGGACCAGACCTCCGCCCAGGATCTCGTCGAGGCCGGGGACGCCCGTTTCCACGTTGGACTGGGAGGGCGTGTGAGATTCGCGGATAGTCATTGTCGATATGCCGTTCAAGGTGCGAAGGAGCGGCAGCTCGCCAGTGGACCCGGGCGAATCGTCTATCGCTCAAACTAACCGTGGCAGCAATCCGCGTTCCCGCTCGTGGGCGGCGATATGCGTGTCGGCATTCGATGAAGGGGACGCTACCTCGAGCCGCGCCCCACTTGGCGAACAGCGTGGGGGCGGCCGGCGCGCAGGGTGCGCAAAGGGAGCGGAAGGGGCTGCTTACAGGGCGGTGCAGAGGGAATACGACAGCGTTTTTTTCAAAACGATGCAACGAAGGGAAGGCGCAAGAGACGGGATGGGCATCCCGAGCTAGAACGAATGACGAATGCCGAGCATCACGCCGGTCTGGCCGGTGCCTGCCGTGGGTGTCGTGCCGCCGCCACCGGCGCTGACCGAGTAGCGTGCCTTCGCACTGTTGGCGAGATACGAGCCTTGCGCATAGACTGCGGTGCGCTTCGAAAGCAGATACGTGGTGCGCAGCGTGGCCATCGTGGCGCGCGTGTCGTGGTCGCTGTTGGTGATGTGGTAGACCTCGCCGTCGACAATGAAGGCGGGCGTCACGAAGTACGAGGCGCCGACGAAGAACAGATTCGAGCGCACGTCTGCGATCGTGACGGCCGACGGTTCCACGCGGCGATTGAGCCAGCCCGCACCAATCTTTGCCTTGCCGAGGTTCGCGTATGCGCTGAGCTGGGTGCGGATGTCCTTGTCGGCGGCGTTGGGGAGCGGCGTCGGCGCGATGCCGTCGAAGAAGTTCGCCGCCGCTGTACTCCCGCCGCGCTGCTCTTCGTACGACGCCGCGATGCCGAACAGCGGCGCGTCGTACTTCAGCATCACCGACCACTCGCGGCATTCCGTTGCATGCCCGGCCACCGAGCCGGTGCACGTGCCCTGGCCTGGCGAGTTGCCGGTGCCGGCGGCGTCGCGGCCGAACGAATAGTTCGCGCCGAACGTCAGGCCCGCATAGGTGCCGAGGTAATTGATCGAGTTGTCAGCGCGAGCGTTTGGCACGTAGGCGTCGAGTGAGCCCAGGCCGTAGATATCCGGGCCGATCAGGTCCGCGCCCATTAACGCGAGGTACGTCATCGTGTACTGGCGTCCGAACGACACCGTGCCGTACGGACTCTTGATGCCGACGAACGCCTGACGTCCAAACAGCCGGCCGCCCTGGCCTAGATCGCCGCCGCGCACGTTGAAGCCGCTTTCCAGTGTGAACACCGCGCTATAGCCGCCGCCGAGGTCTTCATTGCCGCGCAGGCCCCAACGCGAAGGCAGTTCGCCGGTAACCGACGGCATGCGAAAAACGCTATTGCCCGCGGCGTTCGCGTGCGAGACGTATTCGACGCCGGTGTCGATGATGCCGTAGAGCGTCACGCTCGATTGGGCTGCTGCTGCGCCGCTGACAGCGCACAATGCGCCGCAAAGAAGAAGGCGTGCGGGTGCTTGCATGAAGTGTCTCTCCAAACCGTTGATTGAATGTGTTTGTTGTTGTTGGGTTTTCTTGTATGGCTGCTCAGTCGTCGGCGCGCGGACGGCGCAGCAACAGCAACGCAGCCGCGGCGGCGATCAGCGTGACGGGAATGCTCGCGCCGATGACCGTCGAAGCGCTGCGGCCCATCGCCAGCAATTGACCTGCGGCCAGCGGCCCGACCACCGAGCCGATACGCCCCACAGCCACGGCGGCGCCGACGCCGGTGCCGCGCATGGCAGTCGGATAAAACGCCGCAGAAAGCGCGTACAGCACCGATTGCCCGCCGATCACGAACATCCCCGCGAAAAACGCCGAGGTGGCGAGCGCGCCGAAGCCCGGCGCCATTGAGAGCGCCGCGAGCGATGCGATGATCCCGACATACATGCCGGCCACCACGACACCCGGGCGCATGCGGTCCATCAACATGCCGATGCACAACGCGCCGATACCGCCGCCGATGTTGAAGAAGATCTGCACGTAGCCCACCTGGGCGCGCGACAGGCCGCTTGCCGCCATCAGCGAGGGCAACCAGTTGAGCAGGAAGTAGAGGACGATCAGCGTGCAGAAGTAGCTGACCCAGATCTGCACGGTGGACAAACCGCGTGTGCCGCCGAACAGGATTTCGTCGACCGGCGCGGGCTCCGCATGACCGTCTTTGGCGGCCCTGGTGAATGCCTTCGAATCCGCGAGAAACACGAGCAACAGCGGCACCAGCACCAGCGGTCCTGCGCCACCGACGTAGAAGATGTGACGCCACTCGGTGTCACCCGCGCTTAGCACGCCGATCACCGAAGCGATCACACCACCGAACGGAATGCCGCAATACATCACGCTCACCGCGGTGCTGCGCGAACGCGGCTCGACCGCTTCCGACGACAACGCGATCAGGTTCGGCAACGCACCGCCCAGGCCGATGCCGGTCAGCATGCGCACGATTACCAGCGTGTGAAAGTCGCTTACCAGGGCGGTCGCGATCGACAGCAAACCGAACAGACACGCGGAAATCACCAGCACGCGCTTGCGGCCGATCCGGTCGGCGAGTCGTCCGCCGAACATCGCCCCCGGCAGCAAGCCGAAGGTTCCCGCGCTGAACGCGAGCCCCATTTGCTCCACCGACAAACCGAACTCGCGTGCCATCCGCGGCGCAGCGACGCCGACCGACTGCAGGTCGAGCCCTTCGAGCAAAGCGATGGCAAAACACAATCCGAGTGTGACAAAGGCGCCTGTTCGACTGGACGTTGCCGGCATGGCGTGGCCCTCGGTCGAGGGGAGTGTTCCGGTTCTTTTCACGTTAGTGATCCTTATTAAAATGCGTGGTTTTCCGGTGTCGCTGAAGGGCGGCAGGCGTCGAGTCTCCGTCTGGTGTGCCGCTCTGCGCAGATGCGGTTGCGGTTGCGGTTGCGTCGCGCCGGCCCGGATAGGGTTCCAGGCAGTCTTGACGAAGCGGATTCAGACCGCCGTGGTGGTCACGATGAGATGCTCAGGAACAGTTCAGCAAAAGCCGCAGCACGCCGCGCATCGGTTCGATGCCCGCATTGCTGTCCGTTTGCCTCGAAGCGATACAGCGTGTCTCCATGCGCTGCATCGTGGACTGGATTTAATATCAGGTAGGCTGATAACACAAGCGGAAATGCTTCGGTGAAAACACCTAGTCGTTTGCAGAGACGGAAACGTTAGCCGCGCAGGTTGCGCACGAAAGTTTCGAGGTGGGTTTGTACTGCGCCGGCTGCTTCGAGATCGGTGCCTTCCATCATCTGCTTCTCGATCGCCTTGACGGCCTGCTCGCATTCGCGCAGCACGGCTCGCCCTTCATCGGTCAGTTGCAGCAGCACGATGCGGCCATGCGTTGGGTCCGGCTCACGGCTGACCCATTTCCGGCTTGCCATAGCGTTCATCACTTCATTGGCGGATTGCGGCGTGATGAAGGAGCGCTCGGCAACTTGCGCATTGGACGCCTGCCCCTTTGCATCGAGCACCGACAGCGCGGTGAACTGCGCGAGCGTCAGACCGAGTGGCGCGAGCGCCTCGGTCATGCGGCGCCGCAGGATACGGTCGAGACTGCCGATCACATAGGCGAGCCGCAGGTTAGAGCGGCGGGTGCGCGTGGTGATGGGTTCGGCGGGCGAATTCTGATTTTTGCTCATGGTGGGCAGGAGGTCCGGTCTAGCCCGCATCTTAGCGCGCCTCACGGTGGATTCCGCCGATAGGGGTTTGCACCGAGTCTGCAAAATTTCACTTTACATGTCAGGTAGCCTGATATTAAATGTGTTCATCAGGCCGCTGTCGCGGTCAACGTTCACGGAGAAAACAGATGAATTACGAAGGTCGTTGGGACACCGTCAAGGTCGATGTTGCAGAGGGAATTGCATGGGTTACGTTCAATCGCCCCGAAAAGCGCAACGCGATGAGCCCAACGCTGAATAAGGAAATGATCGAGGTGCTCGAAGCAGTCGAACTGGACACCGAAGCGCAGGTTCTTGTATTGACGGGCGAGGGCGACGCGTGGACCGCAGGCATGGATCTGAAGGAGTATTTCCGCGAAGTCGACGCCGGCCCGGAAATCCTGCAGGAAAAGATTCGCCGCGATGCGTGCCGCTGGCAATGGCAGTTGCTGCGCATGTACGCGAAGCCGACCATTGCGATGGTCAACGGCTGGTGTTTCGGCGGTGGATTTTCGCCGCTGGTGGCGTGCGATCTGGCGATTACCGCTGACGAAGCGGTGTTCGGGCTTTCCGAAATCAACTGGGGCATTCCGCCGGGCAACCTGGTGAGCAAGGCGATGGCGGACACTGTGGGGCATCGTCAGGCGCTTTACTACATCATGACGGGCGAGACATTCACCGGTCAGGAAGCGGTGCAAATGGGCCTCGTCAACAGGAGCGTACCGCGTGCCGAACTGCGCGAGGCCACGCGTGTTCTCGCAGGGAAACTGCTGCAAAAGAATCCGGTGGTGCTCCGCGCAGCGAAGAACGGCTTCAAGCGTTGCCGGGAACTGACCTGGGATCAGAACGAAGACTACCTGTACGCCAAGCTCGATCAGGCGCAACTGCGCGATCCCGAAGGTGGCCGCGAGCAGGGCCTGAAGCAGTTCCTCGACGAGAAAGCGATCAAGCCGGGTCTGCAAACCTACAAGCGCTGAGGCATCGCAGACGCTAACGTGGATGCAGGCGGATGATTCACGCACAGGAAGGAAGCGGGCGCGTGAAGACGGGCGAGACGGGCGAGAGAGCGAGGAGACGAGACACATGCATGAAGTAACGTTGTTGATCGGCGGCGAGAGCCGCGGCGCGTCGGACGGTAAAACCTTCGAGCGGATCAATCCCGCCAGCGGCCTGGCGGCCTCACGCGCGCCGGCCGCGACATTAGCCGATGCGGACGCCGCCGTGGAAGCCGCCGCGCGCGCGTTCCCGGCATGGTCGGCAATGGCGCCGACCGAACGCCGCAAACGCCTCCTGGCCGCAGCCGATCTGATGGACGCCCGCACGGCGCAATTCATTGAAACCGGTGTCGCCGAAACGGGCGCGATGCCGAACTGGTATGGCTTCAACGTCATGCTAGCTGCCAACATGCTGCGTGAAGCCGCCGCCATGACCACCCAGATCGACGGCGACGTGATTCCGTCGGACGTGCCGGGCAGTCTCGCAATGGCCGTGCGTCAGCCGTGCGGCGTGGTGCTCGGTTTGGCGCCGTGGAATGCGCCGGTGATCCTCGGTACGCGGGCGATCGCCATGCCGCTCGCCTGCGGCAACACGGTCGTGCTCAAGGCTTCTGAAGGCTGTCCAGGCGTACATCGTTTGATTGGCAGCGTGTTGCAGGAAGCGGGTCTTGGGAACGGCGTGGTGAACGTCGTCACGCATTCTGCCGAAGATGCACCTGCGATCGTCGAGCGCTTGATCGCGCATCCGGCGGTGCGCCGGGTCAATTTCACCGGCTCGACGCGGGTGGGTCGCATCGTTGCGCAACATGCCGCGCAGCATCTGAAGCCGGCCTTGCTCGAACTGGGCGGCAAGGCACCCGTTGTGGTGCTCGACGACGCGGATCTGGACGCGGCCGTGGCCGGCATTGCGTTCGGTGCGTTCTTCAACCAGGGGCAGATTTGCATGTCGACGGAACGCGTGATTGTCGACCAGAAGATCGCCGATGCGCTGGTGGAGAGGCTCGCGGCTAAAGCGCGAACCTTGAAGGCCGGCGATCCGGCCGCAGCCGATTCTGTGCTCGGCGTGCTCGAAAGTACGGCAGCCGCGCAACGCATCAAGGCGCTCGTTGAGGATGCCCATGAGAAGGGCGCGAAGCTGCCGCTCGGCTGTTCGGTTGAAGGCGCCGTGATGCAACCGGCGATTGTCGACGGCGTGACGCGCGAGATGAAACTTTACGCCGAGGAATCCTTCGGACCGGTGGTAACGGTACAGCGCGTGGACGGCGACGAAGAAGCGATCCGGGTGGCAAACGACAGCGAATATGGTCTGTCTGCGGCGGTATTCAGTCGCGACGTATCTCGCGCATTGAATGTGGCGAGGCGTATCGAATCGGGCATTTGCCACATCAACGGGCCGACCGTGCACGACGAAGCGCAGATGCCGTTCGGCGGCGTGAAAAAGAGCGGCTACGGGCGTTTCGGCAGCAAGGCATCGATCGCCGAATTTACGGACCTGCGCTGGATCACGATTCAAACCGGACCGCGGCACTATCCGATCTGAGCGCCAGCGGTTCACGGGCTACATCAACGCATCAAAGAAGGTTGCGCCGCTGCGAAGAGCGCCAACTCTGGTCCACAACTTTGTATGGGACCAGAGTAAGTGCTGAAGCACCAACTCTGGTCCACAGGAGACAGGCTTTGCATTCCGAGCCGAAACAATCGAACATCCCCGGTGCGCGAGACAGCACGCCGATGCATTACCGCGCGACGGCGATCGGCGCGTCATCGTTGCACGCACAACGGCACGGCGATACATGGTACCTGCGTGCAGACGAGCCGCTGGGTGAGCATCCGCAACGCCTGACTGACCGGCTCGCGAGCGGAGCGCGCGATCATCCGGCGCGTTGGCTGGCGGCGCGACGCGGCAGTGACGGTCAATGGCTCGGCCTGAGTTACGCGAAGGCTTTGCAAAGCGCCCGGGCGATCGGGCAAGCGTTGCTGGCGCGCGATCTTTCCGTCGAACGGCCCGTCGTGATTCTCTCGGGCAACGATCTCGAACATCTGCAACTGGCGCTCGGCGCGATGTGGGCCGGCATTCCGTATGCAGCGATTTCTCCAGCGTATGCACTCGCTTCGGGCGACTACGGCAAGCTGCGCCATACGATCGATCTGCTGACGCCGGGCCTGGTTTTCGTAAACGGCTATGACACCTATGCCAGGGCGATCGAGGCGGCGCTGCCGGCTGATGTCGAGGTCGTGTCGGCAAGTGCGCCCAAGGAGTCACCAACGGCACGCAGCGTGACCCCGTTCAGCGATCTGCTGAATACCGTGCCCACCACCGTCGATTCCGCTCACGCAGCGGTGAGGCCGGACGCCATCGCCAAGTTTCTGTTCACGTCGGGTTCGACCAAACTGCCTAAGGCCGTGCCGACCACCCACCGCATGCTGTGCAGCAATCAGCAGATGTTGCGCGAAACGTTTCCCGAGTTCGCGAACGAGCCGCCGGTGCTGGTGGACTGGCTGCCGTGGAACCACACCTTTGGCGGCAGCCATAACGCGGGCATCGCGCTCTACAACGGCGGCACGCTCTATATCGACGACGGCAAACCGGTCAACGGCAAGTTCGAGGAAACGCTGCGCAATCTGCGCGAAATCGCCCCGACGATCTATTTCAATGTGCCCAAGGGCTGGGAAGAACTGGCGATTGCGCTTGAGCAGGACGCACAATTGTGCGAGACGTTTTTCTCGCGCGTGAAGGTCTATTTCTTCGCAGGTGCGGGGCTCTCGCAAGCCGCATGGGACCGGCTCGAACGCGTCACCGAAAAATATTGCGGCGAGCGCATTCGCATCATGGCCGGACTCGGCATGACCGAAACGTCTCCGTCGTGCCTGTTCACCACGGGCCCGATCATGCGCGCCGGCTACGTCGGCCTGCCCGCGCATGGCTGCGAGGTCAAACTCGCGCCGATCGGCGACAAGCTCGAAGCGCGCTACCGCGGGCCGCATGTGATGGCCGGCTATTGGCGCGCCAACGCTGCCGGGCTGGACAACGCATTCGACGAAGAAGGCTATTTTTGCAGCGGCGACGCGTTGCGCTTTGTCGATGTCGAGCGACCGGAACTCGGCCTGCTGTTCGACGGGCGCATCGCTGAGGACTTCAAGCTGAGTTCGGGCACCTTCGTCAGCGTCGGCCCAATGCGGGCACGGGTCATCTCCGAAGGGGCACCTTATGTGCAGGATGTGGTTGTCGCAGGCATGAATCGGGACGATGTCGGCTTGCTGGTGTTTCCGCGGCTCGACGATTGCCGGCGACTGGCTGGATTGCCTTTGTCGGCAAGCGCGTGGGAGGTGATTGGCGCCCCCGTCGTGCGGGCGCATTTTGCGGCTTTATTGGAGACGCTCAATCGCAGTGCGACCGGCAGCGCGACCACAATCGCCCGTATCCGGCTCATGGACGTCGCGCCTTCGCTCGATCTCGGTGAGATCACCGACAAAGGATCGATCAACCAGCGCGCGGTGCTAACGCATCGGGCGGCGCTCGTCGAAGCGATGTACGACGTGGCGCAGCGCGATCCCGCCGTGATTTACGCGGCCGCTTGTGGCGCGGCTTAAGGCACGCGTCGCTCGCTCACTCCGGGGTCCTCGTCGCGCGGCAAAGGCGTTTCGCCGTATACAATTCGGCAGCGCCTGATTTTTGCCTAATACTGACCTGATCCCACTCATGCCGAATTCGACCCGGGCCTTTCTTCTCGGCCCGCTCCTGAAAGGCGTTTCACGCTCCTTCTATCTCACCCTGCGCGTGCTGCCCGTCGGTATGCGCGATCCGATCGGTCTGGCCTACCTGCTTGCGCGCGCGGCCGATACGATTGCGGACACCTCGCTGATCTCGCCCGAGCAACGCCTTGCGTTGCTGCTGTCGCTGCGAGACCAGGTCAACGGCGCCCCCAACGACGGCGCGCTGTTCCAGCGCATGGCCGCCGAGGTGGCGGGCCAACAGGTCCAGTCCGACGAAAAGGTCCTGCTGGAATCGCTTGGACCCGCGCTCGAGGTGCTGTCGCAACTGAGCGAGTCCGACCGCACAGCGGTGCGCGGGATCGTGTCGACCCTGACCGAAGGGATGGAATTCGACCTTCGCACGTTCCCCGACGAGCGTTCCGGGGAGATCGCCGCGCTGCGCGAGTACGATGAACTCGACCGCTATACCTATCTGGTGGCGGGCTGCGTCGGCGAATTCTGGACCACCATGACCTACGCGCACATGCCCGGCACGCTGAAAGAGCGGCCCGAGACAATGGCGCGCCGCGGCGTGCGTTTCGGCAAAGCGCTGCAGATGACCAACGTGCTGCGCGATTGCGGCAAGGATTTGCGGATCGGCCGCTGTTATCTTCCGCAGACGATGCTCGATCAATATGGCCTGAGCGCGCAAGATCTCCTGCTGCCGGCGAATTCTGTTCGCGCGCGGCCTCTGATGGTTGAGCTCGTACGCAAGGCACTGGATCATTTCCGCGAGTCCCTGGACTACACCCGGGCCATTCCCGCGTTTTCGGTGCGTTTGCGCCTCGCGTGTTTGTGGCCGATTCTGATCGGTCTGGAAACGCTGCTGTTGCTGGTGGATAACGGCGCCTGGCTCGACCCTGCGAAAGTCTCCAAAGTCCGGCGCAATCAGGTGTATCAGATCATCGCCTCGTCGCTGCTGCTGGTGCCTTCGAATGGCCTCGTGCGAGCGGCGGTTGAAAAGCGCATCAAGCAGATTGAAGCGCGGCTCTGAGCGGCTGCTGCGCTATACGGATCAGCTCGCTACGCTGCGGGCGAATCTGATCGCCCCGCCGTATCGCGGCGGATAACGTGTGGTGCCCATGCAATGTGGGCAAGCGTACTGAATAAAAACGCCGTGGGCCGTAGTTTGGCGGACAACCCTCCTTGTCCGATTCCAGACACTCATGGCACCCACCGGCAAACAACATTGCGACACCTTGGACCTGATCCGCGCGCTGGCGGCAGGCGCGGTGTGCATCAGTCATTTGCGCAATCTGCTGTTCGTCGACTACCGCACGAGCACCGGTATTGGACTTGCGGGCAAGGCATTCTATTTCATCAGTAACTACGGTCACACCGCGGTGATCGTTTTCTTCCTGCTGAGCGGCTATTTCGTCGGCGGCTCGGTGCTGAGGCAGGTCGAAACGGGGACATGGAACTGGCAGCGCTATCTGACCGAGCGCATGTCGCGGCTATGGATCGTGCTGATCCCGGCCTTGCTGCTGACGCTGTTCTGGGACCGCATGGGCATCGCGCTGGCAGGCGGGCCTTTTTATCTGGGGACTGAGGGCACATTCGATCAGCAGATCAATGTGGCCTCGCATCTCGGCCAGGCGACGCTGCTGTGCAATCTCGCGTTCCTGCAGACACTCACGTGCGGCACATATGGCTCCAATGGCCCGCTATGGAGCCTCGCCAATGAGTTCTGGTACTACATGTGGTTTCCCGCCTGTTATGTCCTGCTGCGCCAGCGTCGCGGATTAGGCGCAATCGCTGCGGGCGTGTTCGCGTTGTGCACGATGATCGCGTTTCCCTCGCTTCTGAGCGGGTTCGGATTATGGATGCTTGGCGTCGTACTCGTATTGCTTGAAAAACGCTTCCCGGCGCGCGGCACGCGAACAGGTTTGCCATGGTTCACGCTTGCCAGCGGGACAGTTTTTATAGCGGCGCTTGTGGTGTCGCGGATGTTCTTGTTGAGTAACGACTGGATCGTCGGCGTGCCGTGTTTCGTGTTCCTGCGCTGCATACTCTGGGAAAACGTTCGCCTGCATCCTGCGCCGCTGTCGCGTATCGCGGTTCTCTTTTCCGGATTTTCCTATTCGCTGTATCTGACGCACTTCTCATTCATTCTTTTTGTGGCAGCGGTCGGGTTCGGGCAGCGCATCCAGTTTGACGGCCGGGGCGCGCTGGTGTTCGTGGCCATGCTGGTTATCTGCTATGTATACGCGTTCGCAGTCTATCTGCTGTTCGAACAGAATACGAAACGCGTGCAACGTGGCATCCGGCAGTTCCGCTTTCTACGACCCAAGCCAGGTCCAGCCACGCCGCATAGCTGATTAACGCGGCAGCGCCACTTAACTTAATCTGCATCATTGCATTGCCACCAATCGGGAAACCCCTAACATCCTGCATCGATGGTTCGCGTTAGTCTCTTCAAAAGAGGAGACGATCCATGAGGCAAGCGTTCAATATTGCTGTGGTGTTGCTGCTTGGCTATCTGCTGGCGGATAGGGCGCTGATGCGCGCGCAAGCGGGAGAAATGGGGACAATAACGTGCCACCAGGGCGCGGAGCTGGTCAAGTCGGGCGCATTGAAAAAGGGCTTCGGTGACGCCGGTGCCAGCAGCCAGGGTGAAAATTTCCTGTCGAGCTGTCTCGTCACGGGGCGTGGCCAGGTGGGCGACCTGATCGCCCGCGAATGACGCAAGCAGCCCGGTATCGCTGAGGCTTCGACGAGGAATACATAAAAAGCGCCTGGACCGCGAAGATCCAGGCGAAGTCATCGGAAGCCCGATGACGGAGGTATCGAATACAGAACTGGCCCGCGATCGGGGATGCTCGGTCGCGGGCCAGTTCGTTTGAATCAGGGCGCGCGGCTGTTTTGCGCGCGTAGCGGACGATCAGGGCAAACGGCCTGGCCTCTGTGGTTCGTTCCGCTGAACAGCGTGGTCACCAGCCGGGTTACCCGCTTAGTTGCCGAAGTAAATCGACTTCGGACCATTCGCCGGAACCGGGTGGCCCGACTGCGACGAGCCATTCACCACGCCGCCGTAGCTGCTTTCTGCGGCTTGTGCGGTGCCGTTCTGCGTGGCGACACGGGCTTGCGCAGCCTGGATGTCAGCCGGGTAGTACGGGTCAGAACGGCCCGGCTGGTAGCCGGCCTTCTCGAGTTGAATCAGTTCTGCGCGCACTTGAGCGCGGGTCACGGGCTGGTTCGACTGAGCAAACGAAGCAACAGGAGCGGCCAGCACAGCGGCGATAACAACAGCTTGAATGAGCGATTTCATGATGAACTACCTCCAGTTCGGTCTTTATCTTGCTACGAGCGGTGTTGTTCGTAGTCAGTGATTACATTGTAGTTTTGCGATCTGGCTGGAGTAACCGTCAATTCAGGTAAGATTTGTTGCGATATTTGCAACAAAAGAAGGGGCTTAGGTTGATGAGTCCTCTGCGTATGGCTTGCTAGGATCGCGATGCCGCGACTGGGGCGCCGTCTTGCGGCGCATCCGCAGGGACCTTCGTGGACTGTGAGAGCCGGGTGAAGGCCTGGCTGGTGCGCGCTTCACGCTCATCCCGGGCGTGATAGAAGTCTTTGCTGAGCCACTGCCCGAAACGCATCATCGCGGAGCCGAGTGCGCTCTTTAGCAGAACCCACCCAGTCTCGTTACGGGCGAGGTGCGATGCCGACTCCACCAAATCCGCGGCCAATTTATCCAGCTCCGCGTGCAAGTAGTCCGCAAAATGATGGAGTCCGTGCTGGTTGCCGTTCGACGACTTCTTTTCCAGGTCCACGTGCTCCGCAATCAGCGATTGATTGGTCACGCGGATAAAAGCTGGCGTATCGGACCGGGCAATGCCGGTGGAACGGATCGCCGGTCCGACGCTTGCCGCAGCCTGCGTGCGATTGCCGAGCGGCGCAAGCCCCCACTTGTCGGAGAGGTATTTCAGCAGACTGCAATGATCGAATTGCGTATGGCACACGCCTGCGTCGCACCACGGGGATACGAGAATAGCGGGGACGCGCACGCCGAGTTGGGTGAAGTCGAAACTGTCCGTGTGTTCGTCGGGCGCCACTGCATTCGATGGCGGTGGAACATGGTCGAAGAAACCGCCATGTTCATCGTACAGGATGACTAATAATGTGCGCTCCCACAGTGTCTGATTGGAACGCAGCGCATTGTAAGTATCGGCGATCAGTTTTTCCGCCTTCATGATGTTGTGCGGCGGATGATCGTCGTTCTGTGCTTCGCCGAAGTATTTTGGCTCGATGAGGACGAACTGCGGAAACGCGTTCGCGGGGCCGGCAGCATCCTCGAAGAACGTGTCGAACAGGTGGTAATTTGCGAGATTTTCCGTTCGACGCTGGTTTTTCAGCAGCAGTGACGCAGGAAAGTCGTAGAAGTAAATCTTCCACGTTTTCTCTTTGTCATTCAAACGGTCGAAAATCGTGTCCTGGTTTTGCTCGCTGTACCACCTCGGATTCAGGGCATTGAGTCCCTCGGGCATCCCCACCTCGCCCATCGACGTACCCGTCAGCGCGAAATAACGGTTTGGCCAGGTTGGGCCGGGCAACGATGAGAACCACTTGTCGCACACGGTGAATTGCTCACCCAGCATGTGCAACGCTGGGAGAAAGCCACGCGGGTAATAGCCCATGACGTCCTGCCGCGCGGCGAGGGTGCTCTTTGGGTAGTCCTTCACGAACGATCGAACGAAGCCACCGTTGTCTCCCGCGATCTGGGCCAGAACGGCCTCGTATCCGTGGTCCGGATCGTGCTGCATCTGTCGCTCTTGTGTTGCCTGAGGGAAGAAGATATGGCCTTCGCCGTCGTCGTTGGACTTCGACGCGGCGTTGCGTATTCCATCCAACCCGGCGTGTACTTCGTCCAGACAGCCGAGCATCTGATCGAAGGAATGATTTTCCATGAGCAGCAGGACGACATGTTCGATCTGGTCCTTCGGCGCATTCCCCGCATTCGGTGTGTTTGCCTCGCTTGCTGCCGCTTCGCCGTCGTGGACGTCACTCATATTCATCGCTCCAGCAGGGGATTGGATGGATTTTCTGTGCGTACTGCCGTGTCAGTTCGATCAGGTGATGCCAGCGTTGCAAACGTAGCGCAAAACGCGCCATTGCGAAAGCGTGTCGTGCTTCGGCGCGTTATGCTGAATGAGAGCAAAGCGGAACGAAAAAAGGGCGCCGACGGCGCCCTTTTTCCCTTTACGACCTGACGGTCAACTCAAACCGCTGCTGGCCGCCACTTCAACAATCGCTGTTCGATCGCCGTCAGCAGATAGTCCGCAGCCAGTGCGACCACCGCCAGCACAATCATTGCCGCGAATACACCGCTTGCATTAAACGCGCCTTGCGCCGTGGAGATCAGCAGGCCGATACCTTGCTTGGAGCCGAGGAATTCACCCACCACCGCGCCGACCAGCGCAAAGCCGAAGCTCACGTGCAAGCTGGCAAGAATCCAGCTCAACGCCGACGGAATCACCACCGAGGTCGTCACCTGACGGCGCGACGCACCCAGAATCTGCGCATTCGCGATCATGTAACGGTCAGCTTCACGCACGCCTTGGAACGCATTGGCGAACACAACGAAGAACACCATCACCACCGCTAGCGCCACCTTGGAAGCCATGCCAAGACCGAGCGAAATCACGAAGATCGAGCCGAGCACCACGCGCGGAATCGAATTGGCGATCTTGATGTACAGGCTGAACACGTCGGAGAGCAGCTTGTTGCGGCCGAGCACGATGCCGCAGACCACGCCCGCCACTGAACCGATGATGAAGCCAAGACCGGTTTCTTCCAGCGTGACCCAAACCTGGGTGAGCAGCGGGCCTTGCGACGTGCCGTTCACGAACCAGTCGATGATCTGATCGAAGATCGCACTCGGCATCGAGAAGAAGAACGGATCGATCCACTTCAGGCGCGCGGACAATTCCCACCCGCCGAGCACAACCACCAGCACGATAATGCGCAGCGAGATCACCAGCGCATGGCGTTGCCGGATGCGTTTTTGCGCGACGCGTTCGACTTGTGCGAGCGTCGCGGGGTCGATACCCGAAGGCATCGTCTGTTGAGGGGTAGTAGACATGTTTGCCGTTCCTTGATTAACCGATCTGTACTTCTTCGCGCAGGTCGTGCCAGATGTCGCGCGAGATTTCGATAAAGCGTGGGTCGTAGCGAACCTCGGACGTGACGCGCGGACGTGGCAAATCGATTTCGTACACTTTCTTCAGCGTTGCCGGGCGCGCGGTCAGCACGAACACGCGGTCGGCGAGCGCAATCGCTTCTTCCAGATCATGCGTGACGAACACCACCGAGCCGGCGCCGCCCCACAGTTGCAGCAGTTCGTCCTGCATCAGCGTGCGCGTCTGCATGTCGAGCGCCGAGAAGGGCTCGTCCATCAACAGGATTTCCGGCTTGTTGATGAAGGTTTGCGCGAGCGCCACGCGTTTTCTCATGCCGCCGGACAGTTGATGCGGATAGTGCTTGCCGAACTTGTCGAGGCCCACACGGCGCAGCCATTCGTTGGCTTCGTCGTACGCGGCGGATTTCGAGCGGCCGCGATACAGCGGGCCGGCTGCGACGTTATCGAGCACCGAACGCCACGGAAACACGGCGTCTGCCTGGAACACGAAGCCGATACGCGGATCGATGCCGTCCACCGGCGCGCCCATCACGCGCACTTCGCCGGTGGTCGGCTTCAGCAAACCGGTGATCAAGCTGAGCGTGGTCGACTTGCCGCAACCCGTCGGCCCGACAACCGCGACGAATTCGCCGCGCGCCACCGACATGCTGAAGTCGCGCAACGCGATCGTCGCCTTGCCGTCCGGAGAGATGAAGCGGCACGATACGTTGCGCAGCTCGATGGCGGGCGTATCGCGTGACATGGGTTGATTCATCGGCTGGTGCCTCGCAGTTCTCTTGGATGTTGATCGGGCGCTATGTCGACGGCGTTACTTCGCCGCGGTCTTGACCGTTGCCGACACGTAGTCGTTGGAGTAGGTCTTGGCGAGGTCGATATGCTTACCCTTCACCGAAGGATTGAACGCCGACAGCACCTTCAGGACGGTGTCCGGACCGTCGGCGGGCATCTTGCCGTCCTTCGTGAACATCGGCAGCGATGCCTTCAGCGCGCCGACGTACAGGTCCTTGTTGTTGCCGTAGTAGTCCTTCGGCATCTTCGCGGCGATCTCTTCCGCGCTATGTGTCGCGATGAAGTTCAGCGTCTTTGCGAACGCGTGCGCGAGTTTCGTGGCGTCGTCCTTGTGCGACTCCGCCCATGCGCGCTGTACGTAGAAGCTCGAAGCCGGATACGTGCCGCCGAGCGCGGCGCGCGTGCCTTCCAGCGTGCGCATATCGACCAGCACCTTGGCGTCGCCGGTCTTCAGCAACTGCGAGACGGTCGGCTCGGTGGTCATACCCGCGTCAATGCGGTTCTGCTTGATGGCGGCGATAAAGCTGTTGTCCGCGCCGACCGGTAGCAGCGTGTATTGCGTCGACGGCACGCCCGCGCGTTGCGCGAGGTATTGCGTGAGGAAGCTGGTCGACGAGCCGAGACCGGTCACGCCGAGCGTCTTGCCCTTCGAGTCGGCCATGCTCTTGAACGTATCGGCAGCCTTGGTGGAGACCATTTCCACTTCACCCGGCACCTGGCCGAAAATCACCAGCGCCTGGACTTCCTTGCCCTTGCTCTGCAGATCGATGGTGTGATCGTAGAAGCCCACCACGCCTTGCACCGCGCCCGCGAGCAGTTCGTTTTCCGCGTCCACGCCAGCCGGTTGCGAGAGGATTTCGACGTCGAGGCCTTCGTCCTTGAAGTAGCCGAGCTGTTCCGTGAGCCTGGCCGGCAGATAGATGATTTTGGTGGCGCCGCCGACCATGATCGTCAGTTTCTCGGCGTGAGCCGCGGCTGAAGCGGCGGCAAGGGTGAACGCAACACCTGACACAGCGGCAATCTGGCGCAAGGTACGCATGAAGCAGTCTCCTTTGGTTTGGTCGCCGCTATGTACGGATGCGGCGCTTTCTGGGTGAATGACGGCGATTATAGAAATTGGAAACCTTCTGGCAGCTTTCGGGGCTGTCCGCAAATCATGGGTGTTAACCCGAAACTTTGGCGCAACCCGGGCACAACCCTGCGGCAAACGTCCCGACGTGTTGCGCAAACCGCGCCGAACGCGCGCAAAGCCCTTGTTTTACGGCACAATCGGCGTCCTGACTTTTGCCGCTCATTTTGCCCATCGTTTGCCGTCCAATTCGCCGTCCCCGCCATGAAGCTGCTGCTCATCGAAGACAACCCCACGCTGGCGCACTGGCTCGCGAAGATGCTGGAGCAGGAGGCATTCGCGCTCGACGCGGTGCAGGACGGCGACGCCGCCGACCGCCTGCTGCGCACCAATCACTATGACGTGATCCTGCTCGACCTGAATCTGCCGAAGCTGTCGGGCAAGAACGTGCTGCGCCGTTTGCGTCAGCGCGGCGACGCCACCCCGGTGCTGATCCTCACGGCGAGCGGTTCGATCGACGAAAAAGTGGAACTGCTCGGCGCCGGTGCGGACGACTACCTGGTCAAACCTTTTGAAGTGCGTGAGCTGATTGCGCGGATCAAGGTCGCGATCCGGCGTCAGTCGCCGTCGCAATCGAGCGAGGTGCTGTGCGGCGATCTCGCGTTCGACATCGACACGCGCCAGTTCACGCTGAAGGGCGCGCCGCTGAACGTCACGCCACGCGAGCGCTCGGTGCTCGAAACGCTGATTCTGCGTTTGGGCAAGACAGTGACGAAACCCGCGCTAGTCGACGCGATTTTCACGCTCTCGGACGAACCGAGCGAGGACGCAGTCGAAATCTACATTTCGCGGCTGCGCAAGAAGCTCGACAGCAGTTCGGCCGCGATCGTCACGTTGCGTGGGCTGGGTTACCTGCTGCGCAAGAAAGAAGATGACCAATAGCCTGCGCATGCGCCTGCTGTGGTGGCTGCTGGTGCCACTCGCGTTGTACGTGTTCGTCACCGGTAAGGCGGAGTACGACAATGCGCGGCGCACGGCGGATCTGGTGCAGGACAATCAACTCATCTCGTCGGCACGGATGATCGCCGGCGAAGTGGAATGGGTGGACGGTTTTCTGCGCGTGGATGTGCCGCCTGCGGCGCTTGAAGTGTTCGTGTCGCCGTATCGCGACCAGGTGTTTTACAGCGTGCGGGTCGACGATGGCCGCCTGCTGGCGGGCACACCGGATTTTCCGCAGCGCGCACCGTCCGCGTCCGACACGGCCGATCACTACGACACCGAACTCCACGGCCAGCCCGTGCGCGCGGTCGGCCTCGTGCGTCTGATGTACGACAACGGCGCGACGCGCCGCGTGCGAGTCACAGTGGGCAAGACGGTGCGCTCGCGCGACGCAATGGCGCAACAACTGTGGCAGCCGCAACTCGTGCGGCAGATCGAGATGATCGTGCTGGCCGTCGCGCTGGTCTGCATCGGACTCACTTTCGAATTGCGGCCGCTGATGAAAGTGAAGGAAGACGTCGCCGACCGCGACCCCATGCAGCTCGAGCCGATTCGCGTCGAGCGCCTGCATACCGAGCTACGGCCCATCGTCGAAGCGATCAATCAATGTATCGCGCGCCTCGGCGTGCAGGTGGCCGCGCAACGGCGCTTTATCGCCGACGCCGCGCACCAGTTGCGCACGCCGCTCACGCTGCTCGGCACGCAATTGCAGTTCGCGCGCCAGCAGGACGGCCTGAATCCCGCGCTCGACGAAGCGCTTGCCGCGATGCACCGCAGCAACCGTTCGATGGTCGGACTTACTAACAAGCTGCTGTTGCTCGCGCAGGCCGAGGCCGCCGACACCACGCAACTGGCGGTGGAAACGGTGGATCTGGTGCCGCTGGCTATGGAAGTGGTGGAAGATCTGGCGCTGCTCGCGCAGGCCCGGGACATCGATCTCGGCGCGGAGCTGAACGGTCACGCGCGGGTGGCAGGGCATCGCGGCCTGCTTCAGGCGTTGATCTCGAACCTCGCGGAGAACGCGATCCGCTATACCGGCAGTGGCGGCCACGTCACGGTCGCGGTCAGCGCGGACGCCGATCGGGTCGCCGTGTCGGTGCTGGACGACGGCCCCGGGATTCCGGCCGAGTCGCGCAGCCGCGTGTTCGAACCGTTTTTCCGGGCATCGGCAGACACGGAAGGAACGGGGCTGGGCCTCGCCATCGTGCGCGAAATCGCGGACGCGCATCATGGAGAGATCACGCTCAAACCGGGCGAGGCCGGCAAAGGCGTGCACGTGAGCGTCTCGTTTCCGCGCGCGGCGGCGGAAGGAATTCAATCCGATTAATCCAGCCGCTTTGAATCGGCGGCTTCAAAGGTAGTCGGGACAAACCCTCGATCGGTACTAGAAACGCGTGGCGAAAGCTTCGGGAAGGATTCGCGCCCCTAGAATTTTTGGCAGGCGATCCATCAAACGCCTACCGCGTACGCGGAATATAACGGAGACATCCACAATGAACCCTGCTTTGACGCGCCTTTCGCGCGCCGTCCGCGCCGTTGCCGCGGCTTCGCTTTCACTTTTTCTGATCGCCCAATCGACGGCGCCCGCGCAGGCCGCAGCGCCGGAGAAAGTCGTCATCATGGTGGGCGGGATTACCAAGCTCATCTATTTGCCCGCCCGTCTGACTGAACAGCTCGGCTACTTCAAGGCCGAAGGCCTCGACGTCGAACTCCTGTCGCAACCGGCGGGTGTCGATGCGGAGAACGAACTGCTTGCTGGCAGCGTGCAGGCGGTGGTGGGTTTCTACGATCATTCGATCGACCTGCAGGCCAAGGGCAAGGAAGTGAAGGCGATCGTGGTATTCGGCCAGGTGCCCGGCGAAGTGGAGATGGTGGCGTCGAAGCAGGCCGATACGATCAAAAGCATGGCCGACGTGAAGGGCAAAACGCTTGGTGTGACCGGGCTCGGCTCTTCGACCAATTTTCTGACGCAGTACCTGGCGAATCTCAAGGGTGTGCCGAGCTCGCAGTACACGGTGCTGCCAGTCGGCGCGGACAACAGCTTTATCGCGGCCATCAAGCAGAGCCGCATCGACGCGGGCATGACTACCGAGCCGACCGTCTCGCAGTTGCTGAAGACCGGCGACGCCAAGGTGCTGATCGATATGCGCACGCTGGAAGGCACGCGCGCCGCGCTCGGCGGTACCTACCCGGCATCGAGCCTGTACGTGCAAAGCGCGTGGCTCGATACGCACCCGCAGGAAGCGGCCAAACTCGCGCGCGCCTTCGTGAAAACGCTGCAATACATGCATACGCACAGCGCCGAAGAAATCGCCGCGCAAATGCCGAAAGACTATCTCGGCAGCGACAAGGCGCTCTATGTCAGCGCATTGAAGGCTTCACTGCCCATGTACACGGCCGACGGCAAGATGCCCGCCGACGGTCCGGAAACGGTGCTGAAAGTGCTCGCGGGTTTCAATCCTTCGGTGAAGGACCGGCACATCGATCTGTCGCGTACTTTCACCAATCAGTTTGTCAACGAGGTGAAGCCTTAAGATGAATGCTGGCGCATCTTGAGGCGAGGTGCGCCGGCTTCCGGAAAAGAGGAGCGACGAATCGTGTTTTCAGGCAGTTTGCGCGGACGCTTGCTGTGGTGGCTTTTGCTGCCACTGGCGGCGTTCGTTTCCATTTCCGGCATGATTTCGTATCGCAACGCGCAGACCACAGCCGACCTGGTTCAGGACAACGCGTTGCTATCGTCAATGCGCATCATTGGCGAGGACATCGACTGGGACAACGGCAACGTGTCGATCCAGATTCCGCCGGCGGCACTCGAACTGTTCGAGTCGCCGGAACAGGACAATGTGTACTATCGCGTCGAAGCGAGCGGCCACCGCCTGCTGGCCGGTAATCTCGAGTTGCCGGTGCCGCGCGGCGCGGGCGACGTCCCGATGCTTTACGCCACCCATCTCGACGACGGCCGCGCGGTGCGTGCGGCCGCTTATGTGCGGCAGCTATACGACTCGGGCCGCACCGAAGAAGTCGTCGTGGTCGTCGCGAAAACGGAAGGCTCGCGCGATGCCATGGTGTGGCGCCTGTTGCGTCCGCAACTGTTCGGCGAGGTGCTGACGCTCGTGCTCGCCATGGTGTTCGTCTATCTCGGGCTGACCTTCGAATTGCGGCCGTTGATGAAGGTGAAAGACGACGTCGCCGATCGCAACGCATCGCAACTCGAACCGATACGCGTGGCGCGTTTGCATGTCGAATTGCGGCCGATCGTCGAAGCGATCAACCAGTGCATCGCGCGAATGGGGCAACAGGCCGCGACCCAGCGGCAATTCATCTCCGATGCCGCGCATCAGTTGCGCACGCCGCTCGCGCTGCTGGTTGCGCAGATCCAGTTTGCGCGGCAACGTGAGAATCGGGACGTGCCGCTCACCGAAGCGCTGGCCGGCATGCATAAAAGCAGCCGCAAGCTGACCACCTTGACCAACAAGCTATTGCTGCTCGCGCAGGCCGAGTCCGCTGCGCTATCCAATGCGCGTGAACGGGTCGATCTGAGCGCGTTGATCGCGAGTGTGCTGGAGGAGTTGATCGCATTCGCGCAGTCCCGTGAAATCGATCTGGGCGCAGAACTGGAAGACGGTCTGTATGTGACCGGAGACGAGGCATTGACCGCGGCGCTCGTGACCAATCTTGTCGACAACGCGCTGCGCTATACGCAACCCGGCGGCCGCGTCACCGTGCACACGCGGCGTGACAATGACCGGGCGATCGTGCGGGTGATCGACAATGGGCCGGGTATCAGAGTCGAGGCAAGGGCGCGCGTGTTCGAGCGTTTCTATCGCGCGTCGAGTCACGCCGACGGAACCGGCCTCGGTTTGCCGATCGTGCGCGAGATCGCTTACCGGCAAGGCGGCACGGTTACGCTCGAGCCGGGGGAGGGTGGTGTTGGTCTGGTCGTCACTGTCGAGATGCGACTATGGTCGGCAGCGGTTTGAGACGCTGCCACTTCAGGGGAAACCGATGAAACTGCTGCTGGTTGAAGACGACGCTGACCTCGCGCGCTGGGTGATGAACCTGATGCAGGTCGAGAATTTCGTGATTGACTGGGCGCAGGACGGCGAGCGGGCGGAGACGCTGCTCGGCATGCAGTGCTACGACGCGGTGCTGCTCGATCTGCGGCTGCCGGGCATTGGCGGCAAGGACGTGCTGGCGCGTCTGCGGCGCAAACGCGACAACGTGCCCGTGCTGATGCTCACGGCCAATGGCTCGACCGACGACAAAGTGGCCTGCTTCTCGGCCGGTGCGGACGATTATGTCGTCAAACCCTTCGACGCACGTGAACTGGTGGCGCGCATCAAGGCGCTGATCCGCCGCCAGGCGGCTGGCGACAAAGGCCAGTCGATCGACTGCGGCGATTTGCGCTATCTGTTCGATTCCCGCGAATTCGTACTACAAAACGAACCCTTGCCGTTACGGCGGCGCGAACACGCGATCCTCGAAACATTGATGCTGAAGCAAGGTAAGACGGTCTCGAAGTCCACGCTGATGGACAAGGTCTTTACGCTCGACGACGAACCCAGCGCCGATGCCATCGACATCTACATTCACCGCCTGCGCAAGCACCTTGCATGCTCCAGCGCGAAGATCATGACCCTGCGCGGGCTCGGCTACATCCTGCGCGAAGAGGTATCGCACGAAGCGTTTGCCGAGGCGTTATAGCGCCGTGGCGCAGTTTTGAATCGCTCGCCCGACCATTGTCAACACCGTTGTGTTTAGTGTTTTCACCGACGTTTCCTGCACTTCCGCGAAAGAGGCGTGAAGGGTTGGTCTGACTATCCTTTGTTCTGCTACTCAAGTGGATATCAGATCATTTCAACGCAGCAGGATCGGAGGGGACGATGGTAAAAAAAAGCAGCTTGTTGCTGGTGGCGAGCACCGGCGCATTGGCGATGGGAAGCGCTCACGCGCAGTCGAACGTACAGCTTTATGGCTTGATTGATCTGAGCGCGGTGTCTTATCAGACCAACGCGAATGCTGATGGCAAGCATGTGGTTTCAATGGGTATCAACGGCGAGCCGTGGTTCAGTGGCAGCCGTTTCGGTATGAAGGGTGCGGAAGACCTGGGTGGCGGCCTGAAGGCGATTTTCAAGTTGGAAGCCGAGTACCGCGTGAGCGACGGCGCCATGGAAGACCCGGGCCAGATATTCGACCGCGATGCATGGGTGGGCGTGGAGAGCGACACCTTTGGCAAGTTCACCGCCGGTTTCCAGAACACGGTTGCGCGAGATGCGGCTGCGATCTACGGCGACCCGTACACCAGCGCGAAGCTGACCACCGAAGAAGGCGGCTGGACCAACACCAACAACTTCAAGCAGCTTATTTTTTACGCGGGCAGCGCAACCGGCACCCGTTACGAGAACGGGCTCGTCTGGAAGAAGCTGTGGAATAACGGCATTTTCGCGTCGGCGGGTTATGCGTTCGGCAACAAGACGAGCTTCGGCAACAACGCCACATATACGGCCGCCCTCGGTTACAACGGCGGTCCGTTTAACCTGTCGTCGTTCTACAACCACGTCAACAATAACGGCTTCACCAATAAGGCCTACTCGGTGGGCGGCAATTACACGTACAGCATCTTCCGCGTGAATGCCGGCTATTTCCACTACACCGGCGATCAGGGGGCGTTGGGCCAACGCCGTGACAATGCGTGGACCGTGTCGTTCAAGCTGGCGCCGAAGGGCCCGCTCGACTACGAAATCGGCTATCAGCAGATGCACACGACGAACGCCGCATTCGACACTAACGGCAGCATTGCCAATGCCAACCTGAGCTTCGATCCGGATACGGGCACTGGCAGCGGCTACAAGGAGACCTTGTACGCCTCGATGTTCTATCACCTGTCCAAGCGCACCGAGCTTTATGTGGCCGGCGACTACATGAAGCTGCACCACGGCTATGTCGTGGCGACGACGTACGGCGCGAAGAACCAGTTGGAGTTGACGACGGGTATTCGCACGCGTTTCTAAGCATTGATTTGAAGGCTGGGGAGGTGGCGCACGGTTAAGTTGAGGCGCTGCTGAAAGCCTGTGGTCATAACGCCGTGTGCATCGTGTATGCACACGGCATTTTTTTGGGCCTCGCCAGCGTGATCTCATCGCGGGCGGCGGCAAGGCGGCTGATGCCGGTGCTTGTGCGATGCATCGGCCGATCGTCTGTCTGAATCGCCATCCGATCTCCCGATAGAAAAAGGTGTGTACGGCGTTCTGCCTATCGGTATCTCCGTAAGGTATTCATAAGGTTTCCCGTTGCATATTCGGCGCATTGAGTTAGCGCGAGCGCGAGCACACCTGCTCGCCACGTCGAATTAAATGCCTGTTCATGGGAGAACCCGCTTGCTAGAGACCTCGACTTATCGTGTTGCTGAGATGCGCAGCAAAGTGCCCGAGGCAACACTTGTCTTCTGGGCGATCAAGATCATGGCGACAACGGTTGGCGAAACCGGCGCGGACTATCTGGCCGTGCACGTGGGGCTAGGCACCGCGCTCACCGGCGCGATGATGCTCGCCTTACTGATTGCAGCATTGGCCGTGCAACTTCGCATGCGCAAGTACGTGCCATGGATCTACTGGCTGACGGTGGTACTGGTCAGTGTAGTCGGCACGCAGATTACCGACGCACTGACCGACAAGCTCGGCATCAGTCTTTATGTCAGCACGATTGTGTTCGCCCTCGCGCTGGCCGTGGTGTTCGCGCTCTGGTATCACAGCGAGCGCACGCTGTCGATACACACTATCTACACGACGCGACGGGAGCTTTTCTACTGGGCGACTGTGTTGTTCACATTCGCGCTGGGTACTGCGGCCGGAGATCTCGCGACTGAAGCGTTGGGGCTCGGTTTCATGATCGGCGTCGTGGCATTCGGCGCGCTGATCGCTTTGGTGAGCGCTGTCTATTACGTTGGCGTGAATCCGGTGCTCACTTTCTGGCTTGCCTACATTCTGACGCGGCCGTTGGGCGCCTCGTTTGGCGATCTGCTTTCACAGTCGCGTGCATACGGCGGTATCGGTCTCGGTACGATCAATACGAGCGTGCTATTCCTCAGTGCAATCGTCGTGCTGGTCATTTTCGCGAGCGCGGTCGAGCAGCGGTCCCCGCGTACTGTCACGGCGCGCGAACCTTGAGTGCGCCTCATTCGAGCAGTCGTACACGCAGTCTTTTTCAATCGCATATCGGATCAAAGAGAAGAGAACAATCATGACTCAACGCACCCTCAGCAAAGCTGTCATCGCTTCCTTCATCGCTATTTCCGCTATCAGCTTCGGGCATCGCGAGGCGGGCAGGCCAGGTTTTCCATCGGCGGAGGCGGCGGAACCTGTCAAGGCGTCGAAGCTCGGCGACCTGTCGCCGTTCCGCAAGATCGCCGCCGATACCGCGGCATTGGTCGACAAGGGCGACCTTACGGGTGGTAAGGCGCGCGTCAAAGATCTGGAACTCGCCTGGGACGACGCCGAGCCTTCTTTGAAGCCTCGTGCCGCAGCGGACTGGCACACCGTCGACAAAGCGATCGACCGCTCGCTGAGCGCGTTGCGCGCCAGCACGCCGAATGCGGCGCAATGCAAGCAGTCGCTCGCCGATCTACTGGCGGTGATGGATCGGATGAGCGGCAAGGTCTGACACGTCAGGCGCGAGCGATCACAGAAGCGATCCGGCAGAGAGTGGGCCGTTTCTGAATCGATGTGGTATGCGAAGCAGTGATTGTTGCTGAGTCAGCAGGTTGAAAGCTCGGGATCGCACAGAGGCAGGCGCTCATTCACCTGGTCGAGAACGCCCGTTCTTTTCCATGCCATATATCGAAGATAGCAAGTCTGTTGCGGCGGAAAAGTTGCCGGCAGCCTGTGCCATTTTTCTTTCGTTTGCATCACCCAGAGTATCGCGTTGAGGATCTCGCGATCGCTGCGACGGGGTCGCCCGCGGCCTGACGAGACCACAGGAAAGAGACTCTGGACGCGAGCCCAGTCGGTGTCGGTGAGAGGAATCTGAAGCATCGGCCGCCTTGAATGACTGTGTGGGAAATGCGCAGTCGTTGCATGCTGCGTTCGTGCCGATACTAGTAAATCTTTTTTTCTCGGTCAAATTTTATTGTTGCAGTGCGACACCTTAATTCGCCGTTTGTTGTATAGCGATCTTATTCGCAATGCATGTCACAGTTTACCAGTGCGCAGGGAATGACGTGTGGTAATCAACTCGCTGCGCGGTGCACCGTAACGTCGAGGTGAAACGCTACGTAACATTCGCGATTCATACAATCGTATGACGATAGAAATTGCGCTTCGACAGATTTGATCTGTATCGCCGTAAACCATTGCCCGATAGGGTTGCTCGGTCATGGTCGCCGTTACGTTGCGTAAAGAACGCGCCGCTTGGCACGACATGTGCATACGTTAGCCAGGTTAAAAATTTGCGCCTACGTCATGCTAACGCTCGAATATGAAAAGCCCGTATCGCTCGCAACTACGTTCGGCACGCGTGCCGCGTGCGCTGAACAGACTGATTGGGTCGACTTGCGCGACGATCCTATGGCACTGAGCGAACTCGACAGCCGCGTCAGCGAAGGTCTGCGCGCGGGCGAATTTCATCTCGTGTTTCAAGCTGCCTACCGCGCGGCAAGCGGAGCGCTGGCGCGCCTCGAAGCGCAGGTCCGATGGACGCATCCTGACTACGGGCTGTTGCTTCCCGGCATTTTCATGATGCCACTCGAGCATCCGCAGGTCGCGCTGGAGATGGCCTTGTTCGTCATCGACGGCGTGTGCCGCGAACTGCGCGACTGTCTCTCTGCGAAGATAACGCTGCTGCCGGTCGCGATTACCGTGCCGGCACAGGTTGCGGTGCTCGAGTCGTTTGCCGACGATCTGACACGCATTGCGCGCTCGTATGGCGTGCCGGCCAACCTGCTTGAAATCGAAGTGCCCGAAAGCGTTGACGCGACCCGTCTCCTGTCTCTGCGGACCTTGACTGCGGGCCTCCGGTCTGCGGGCGCTGGCATTTCACTGGGCAAGTGGGGTAACGGCGCGTCCTCGCTCGCACAACTCGGCGCGCTCGATGTGGACACCGTCACGATGGCGCCGGAACTGATGGCCACGGTTCCGCGTGATCCTCGTGCCTGCGTGGTGATGTCGGCGTTGCTGGATCTGCTCCATGCGCTTGACGTACAGGTCGTGGTGAACGGTGTCGAGACCAAAGCACAGTTGCAATGGCTGCGCTCATGGCCGGAAGCACTGGTGCAAGGCTTCGTGTTCTCACGCCCGAAGGCTGGCTTGGCCAACGTCCTCACGCTACGCAGCGAGCCGTGACGAAGGCACAAGACGTTACGTAACGTCTTGTGCGCCATGCCGTTGAGGCGAGCATCCCCTGCTCGCCGAAAATTATGCCTTTACGCCACCGAAGCAATTGTCTGCTTTCACCGGCAACTGATTACCGGTGGTCGGAAAAATCCAATCGCAGTGATTACGCCTGTCGATGAATGGTGCGCTGCAAAATACAATTTAAATTGTATTGGCGTATAAACGCCTTATTGAAACGCGCGTGCGATTCTGGCGAATAGCCCATTCCTTGCGATCCATTCTGCGTAGGCCCGATAGTCGGGATCGTTCATCAGATGCCGTTCCTCGGTTTTGGCGCGCAGGAAATACAGCAGGTTCACGGCCAGGAGTGCGGCGCAGTGCGTGACCGCTGGCCGCCAGCCCAATGGTTCGATGAACGGTACCGCGATCATCCAGTACGACAGATTCTTCGCGATGTAGGCGGGGTGTTTGGTGAAACGGTAGGGACCCGAGGTGATGATGCCGCGATTGGTCAGGTTCGAAAACCGCAGGCCGAACGAGATTGTCGAGAGCGCGTAGCACACCAGCAACGCAACGATCACGGTGCCCCAGATCACTCTGATAACTGGGAATGAAGTGAGCCAGTTGTCCCAGAACATCGAGCCTTCGTAATGAATGTACTGGTTCGAGATCAACGACCAGAACGGCTGATAACAGATCAGTGCGACCAGCCAGCCGAGCGTGGTCGGCTCGGCGCTGCGCACGTGACTGTCGAGTATGCGCAGCGTGCACAGGTAGCCGACCGTGCCGAACATCAGATCCATCGCGAACGACAGGTCGTACATGAACCTGAATGTCGCGAGAGAAAAGGGTACGTCCAGCGCGCTGTTCAGTGAGGCAGTGAGATGATCCGCATTGGTCGAGAGATAAACGATCATCAGCGGAAGGAAGAACGCCTTCACCATCCAGCCGGCCAGCATTTCCCGCACGGGTCGCCAATTCGCGGGACGCTCGCCGCGAAACAGCAAACGTGCCCACAGCAGGTATGCGTCGTCGACTTCGCGCTGATGCCGGTCCATCCACATAAAGTAGAACGGCGCCGCGACGATCACATAGGGCGCGAGTGTGTTGATCAGCGACCAGAAGGGGTTGTAGAACGCTCCGTGATACTCGGGCAACAACCAGTAGAGCAGACCGATGCCGGCATACACGGAGGCCAGTGCGGCGAGGCGCAAACCGACGCGCGCGGTGCTCAGTGGTCGCACCGCGCTGCCGGCAAGACCGGCGCTCGGGCGCAAATAGACGCGCGCGACGAATAGTTCGTAGACGGCGATGGTCGCGATGATCGCGAGACTGGCCGCGGTGCTGCGGGCCGCGCCGTCCAGCGCGGTGCTGTTGCGCAGCAGCCAGAGCGTGACAAGACCGGCGGTGATGCCGAGCAGGCCGACCGAAAATGGTGTTGCCGAACGCGGACGCATATCTTGTACGTGCGCTACGGTATCGAAGGTGGAGTTCATGTCATCCTCGTATTCATGACATTGAAGGCGGCCGGGCTGTTGATTTTTTTGGCCCGGCCGCTGTGCCGAAGTACTGCTGATTCGCCCGCCTTATTTGCTGGGGGCAACCCCGCCAAGCAGGCCGCCGAGAAGATTCGTCACTGGCGTCAGCAGACTCGTGCCGGTTGAACCGCCGCTGGCCGTACCGCCGGTCAGACCCGTCACGAGGCCCGTGACCGGCGCGAGCGGCGAGGTCTTGCCGGTGCCGCCGCCGACAGTCGAGGTCACCGTGGTGAGGAGACCCGTGATCGGTGCGAGCGGTGATGAGCCTTGGCCCGCTGCGCCGCCCAGTGTCGAAGTCAGCGTGTTGACGAGACCGGTGACCGGTGCAAGCGGACCGCCGGCGCCGGAGGTGCCACCGAGCGAACCCAGGTTGCCGAGCAGTCCGGTGATGGGCGCGAGCGGGTTGCCGCTGCTGCCGCCCGTGCCGCCGAGTGAACCCAGGTTGCCGAGCAGTCCGGTGATCGGCGCGAGCGGGTTACCGCTGCTGCCGCTCGTGCCACCGAGCGAACCGAGGTTGCCGAGCAGTCCGGTGATCGGTGCGAGCGGGTTGCCGCTGCTGCCTGTGCCGCCGAGCGATCCGAGATTGCCGAGCAGTCCGGTCAGCGGCGGAATGGAGATGGGACCGGTGCCCGTGCCGCCGAGGCCGCCGAGCAGGCCCGTGATCGGACCGAGCGGATTGGTGGTCGCGCCAGTGAACAGTCCACCGGTGCTGGTCACGGTCTTGCCCAACTGACTGACCACTCCGCCGACGTCTTTGCCCACCTGATCGCCGGTCGCGCCCGATACTTTCAGGCCGGCCGCGTCGAGTCCGTTGCCAATCGTGCTGAGCAGGCTGTTGAGCGGCCCACCCAGACCCGTGGCGTTGCCGATGGTTTGCGTCGTGTTCGAGACGGTGGTGGTGATCGGGTTGATCGCCGTGCTGAGTTGCGTCTCGAGTTGCTGGACCGGCCCGCTGGTGAGGACCTTGTTCAATCCCGAGCCCACGGCGACGACGCCACTGCCCACGCCACCGACGACACTGCCCAAAGTCGTCGTCACAGGAGCGAGCGGTGCGAGCGGTCCGCTGCCGAGGCTCGACACCACACCGCCGACCGCCTTGACGGCGGCGCCGGCATCGGAGACGACGCCCGACGTGGAGGTCAGGGTCGGTCCAAGCGGATTGGTCGAGCTGCCCAGGGTGCCCAGGCCAGCGGCGGTGCCGTTGCCGAGGACTTTGACGCCATTGCCGAGGTCGGTGATCGCGGTGCCGAGATCGGCCGTCGTTGCGCCGTTGAGGCCCGGCACCGACGTGCCGGTGATCTTCGAGCCCGTATCGGCGACTGTCGTGCCGACGGCTGTGATGAGGTTGCCACCCTGAGTGACGACGTTGCCGATCGGGGTGGAGGAGGTGCCTGAGGTGCCTGAGGTGCCTGACGTACCGGAAGTGCCCGAAGTACCGGAAGTGCCCGACGTACCGGAAGTGCCCGACGTACCCGACGTACCTGACGTGCCCGAAGTACCCGAAGTACCCGAAGTACCCGAAGTACCCGAAGTGCCCGAAGTGCCCGAAGTGCCCGAAGTGCCCGAAGTGCCCGAAGTGCCCGAAGTGCCCGAAGTGCCCGAAGTGCCCGAAGTGCCCGAAGTGCCCGAAGTGCCCGAAGTGCCCGAAGTGCCCGAAGTGCCCGAAGTACCCGAAGTACCCGAAGTACCCGAAGTACCCGAAGTACCCGAAGTACCCGAAGTACCCGAAGTGCCCGACGTACCCGACGTACCCGACGTACCCGACGTGCCCGACGTGCCCGAAGTACCCGAAGTACCCGAAGTACCGGAAGTACCTGACGTACCGGAAGTGCCCGAGGTACCAGACGTACCGGAAGTACCAGACGTACCGGAAGTGCCCGAGGTACCAGACGTACCGGAAGTGCCCGAGGTACCAGACGTACCGGAAGTGCCCGAGGTACCAGACGTACCGGAAGTGCCCGAGGTACCAGACGTACCCGAGCTACCGCCCGAAGTACCTGACGTACCCGAGCTACCGCCCGACGTACCGGAAGTACCCGAACTACCGCCGGAAGTACCCGACGTGCCAGAAGTGCCTATGGCCCCGGAAGTCCCGGAAGTCCCACTGAGTCCGCCCCCACCAAGTCCGCTACCGGGGGTGTTGAGACTGGATCCGCAACCGTAAAGCGCGAGTAATGTAGACGTCGCTACAGCGATGGCTGTCCGACCAGCGAAATTTTGCATGATGTCCCCGTTGAACGACTATTGATGGGGGCAACGTTGCAAGTTGTGCGCCAAATACGAGTTATAGCGTCGTCTCGACGTTTCAACGCATATGTGTTTAAAAAAATTTAAAAATAGAGAACTTATGGCGTCAAAAACACGATTTCGCCTAAAACGGCCACGCCATGTTCCGCGCGCGTGTTACGTAACGCGCCGCTTGGCTGTAACGGCGCGGAGCCGCCGCGAAACACCGCAGCGCCCCCCGCACTTACTGATGCCTCACGCTGATTAAAACGCAGCGGTATAGATCGCCAACGCGTCGGCCTCAGTAACGGGCCGGGGGTTATTCACCAGAAGCCGCATTTGTAACATCGCGTCGCTCGCCATCCGTTCGAGCCCGCTGCGTTCGATGCCGACATCGCGCAACCGGGCCGGAATGGCAGTCGTGGCAATCATCTGTTCGAGCCGCTCGATCAACGCCAGCGTTTTGCTTTCGGCGCTGCCTGCGATGCCCGGCACGATCACCTCGGCGAGCTCAGCGTACAGATGCGCCGCCGCCTCAGCATTGAATCGCAGCACGTGCGGCAGCACGAGCGCATTCGAAAGACCATGCGGGACGTGATAAATGCCGCCGATCGGATAGGCGAGCGCGTGCACTGCGGCCACCGGCGAATTGGCGAACGCCTGGCCGGCGAATGCTGCGCCGAGCAGCATCGCTTCGCGCGCCGTGCGGTTCTGGCCGTTCTCGCACGCGGGCAACAGATTGCGCGACAGGAGTTCGAGCGCCTTCACCGCCAGCATGTCGGACACCGGATTTTTCAGATGCGCGGAGGTGTACGCCTCGATCGCATGAACCATTGCGTCGACGCCGGTTGCCGCCGTTGCGGCAGTAGGCAGCCCGAGCGTGAGTTCCGCGTCGAGAATCGCCAGATCGGCGACCAGTTGCGGCGCGACCACGCCCATCTTTTTCGCCTCGCCCACCGTCACGATCGACACGGCCGTGACTTCGGAGCCGGTGCCCGCGGTGGTGGGCATCTGCACGAGCGGCAAGCGCGACACCGTGACCTTGTTCACGCCGTACATCTCGGTGAGTGCCTGCTCCCGTTGCGGAGCGAGCACGGCGATCAGCTTCGCCACGTCCATCGACGAACCGCCGCCGAGTCCCAGCACAATCTCGGCGCCGGCCTCGCGTGCCCACGACGTCGCTTCGAGCGACGATGCCTCGGGCGGATCGGCGATCACGTCGTCGATGACGGTGGCAGTCCAGCCGTGCGCCGCGAGATCGGCGAGCGCGGGATTCAGCAGCCCACTCTTGTGAAGAAAACCGTCGGTCACCACGCACAGGCGTGTGAGCGACGGAAACTGCGCGCGCAACAAAGCGCCGAGACGGCGCGCCGCGCCGAATTCGACGACCATGGTCGGCACGGTTTGAAACCGGAATGCGTTCATCATGCTGCGTCCCCAGACACCATGTGGCTCGAGACTTCGCGCCGGTCGAGAAGAGGAATGATGGTGCCGAAGCCGAGGCGTTGGAAGTGCGGCGTATCGCGATGCGCCGCAAGGCCATCGGCGTCGCTGTACTTTTCCAGAATCACGAAGTGATCGGGATCGACCGGCGAACGGAAGAATTCGTAGTAGAGATTCCTGGGTTCAGCGCGGGTCGCCACCGCGAGTTCCGTGAGGGGCTTCACAATCGCGTCGCCGTTTCCGGGTTTGGCGAAATAATGCGCGATTACCTGCAGATAAGCGTTAGCCATCGATGACTCCAACAAGATGGGACCTTCAACGTTCAGGATCCTGATTCCACAATTCGCTGTCGCTGGTGGATACCGCGACGGCGCCGTTCTTCAGCGCATCGAATACGTCGCCCTTATTGCAGACGAAGCCCGAGGCGACGATCGGCGGCAAAGCCTTGCGGTCTTGCGCGGACAGATGCGAGAGCATCGGCGCAGGCATCAGTTGTACCAGATTCGGATCGCTTTGCTCCAGTGCCTTCACGCTGCGCGGCCAGGTCGAGCGGTCCGTCACGAACACTTTCTGCATCGTGACAAGACCGGCCCGATTGCCGCGCTGGATCGTGGCCACCCGGGTCGAGACGAGGCTGGTGACGCCGATGTCCGCCAGATACTCTACGCCGCCTTTGTCCTGCGAAAGCCCATCGCAGCTGTCGATATTGACGATGACATACTTGCCGGCTTTCGTCAGGGCCGCGACCACCGGGTGCAGTTTGCGCAATTCGACATTCGCGACGATCGAGATTTCAGCGGCGCTTTTCAGAAAGATGTCGATCTGCTCGACGCCGAAGAGCGTCGCAATGACCGGGTGGCGCGTGAGGCGCGCCCCAAGTGACTTATCCATGTGATTACTGCTTCGCGTCTTGAGCTTGCTCGTCAGTCAGGCCAAGCTTGCCGGGATTGAGAATGTTCTTCGGGTCGAGCGTGCGCTTGACTGCCTGCAGAACCGGGAATGCGCTACCGAGCGATTCGCTCATATACGGCGCGCGCAACAGGCCGACGCCGTGATGGTGGCTCAACGCTGCATTGTATTTGATGAGCACGGCGTTGGCGGCATCCCATGCCGCGCGATACCACGTCGCGCGATGCTCGACCTCGACTTCGCCGCGCAACGAGAAATACAGACACGCGCCATCCGCATACGCATGCGACTGGTGCGCGGAACCGGCCAGCGTGCCGGGCACAGCGTTGATTGCGGCCACCACGTCGGTGTAGATGCCCGGCAGATCTTTCCAGGGGCCGACCATTTCCAGCGTATCGGCGACAAAGCCTGGGCTGCGTTTAAAACCTTCCGCACTCTTGCCGGTGAGGTAACGCGTGTCGAGCCACTTCTCGAAGATCACCTTATCGTCCAGCTGCTCGCCGAGTTCCTTGCACACGCGCTCGCTAATCGTCAGCACGGCCTCGACCATTTCGCGTGGACCTTCGTCGGCGATCAGCAGCACGTTCGATTCCGGCAGGCCGAATTGCACGCCGCTTTCGAGTTCATCGTAGAGACGCAAGGCCGCCGGATTCGCACCTTGTTGCATGATCTGGCGGCAGGCTTCCAGGCCGATCGCGAAGGTCTTGAAGCCATACGCGATCGCACGGCCGTAATCCGGCAGACGATGCAGCTTCAGACGCACACGCACGATCACGCCGAGCGTGCCTTCCGAACCGATGAAAAGCTGCTGCAGATCGGGGCCGATGGCGGCGCGCGAATAGCCGCCCACGCTGATCAGGCTGCCGTCGGCGAGCACCACGTCCATGCCGAACACCATGTCTTCGATCTTGCCGTAGCGCGTCGAGAGCTGACCCGCGCCGCGGCATGCCACCCAACCGCCGACCGTGCTGATCGCATACGAAGAGGGCCAGTGACCCATCGTCATACCGTAGTCCCGCTGGATCGTCTCTTCGAAGATGTCGCCGAACATGCCGGCTTCGACTTCGACGATCTGGCTTTCCTTATCGAAGCCCACCAGGCGGTTCAGCTCACACACATCCAGCACGATGCCGCCGCGCACGGGCAGTGCCGCGCCGGTCACATTGCTGCGTCCCGCGGATACGGTCACGGGAATCGCTGCTGCGTGGGCGATACGCATGACCGCTTGAATCTGCTCGACCTTCGAGACGCGCACGATCACGGCGTGCGGCGTGGCCGGCTTGCCGGCGGTTTCGGTCACCATCGAGGCGGCCCACCAGTCGCGCGTCCATGCGACGACATCGGGCGCGAGCGTCAGGACTTCGTCGGCTACGGCGCGCAGCGCGTCGACATGTTGCGCGCTAACCTTGACCGGATCGCGTTGCAGACCGGCCTCACCGGTCGTGTCCTTGATCGTGGCGGCGTAAGCCGGCGGAGTATGCGCGCCGACGATATAGTTGCCGCGGTTATAGCCACGCTTGATTGCTTCCTTGCTGATCATTCGGTTTCTCCCATAAGAACAGACTTTTCATGTTCGACGGCGGCGACGTAGTCGCTCACCTGCTTTGCGACGATCGCCTCGGACAAGCCGAGCTCCGTCTGTAAAATTTCACCCACCCGCGCGGCGGCGCGTGCCGATGCATCTCGTGCCATCAGGCGTGCGCGGATGCGGCGCGACAGCACGTCATCCACGTTGCTCGCGAGTTCGTGTCTGATGGCGTAAAGCACTTCCGCTTCGGTGTACGGCAGGCCTTCGACGATCGGCTTCAGCAAGCTCGCATCGCTTTCGAGAATGTCGGTGACGAAACGCGCTTCCGTGCCGTAGCGTTCTCCTAATTGAGCGGACAAGCCACCCGACGCGACGATCGCTTGCGAGTCGTAGCCCGCCGCACCGAGCAGATACGCCGACTTCGTACGGCATTTCGCGCGTTTGCCGATTACCTTCTGGGCGGCGTCGATGGTCTGTTCGGCCATGTGCCGCGAGGTCGTGAGCTTTCCGCCCACGATCGTGACGAGCCCATCCGGCGCGGTATGAATCTCGTGATTGCGCTTCATTTCCAGCGTTTTTCCGCCAGGCGGCCCAACCAGCGGCCGGCAACCGGCGATGCTGCCCACCACGTCTTCGGCTTGCAGATCGGTCTTCAAGGCGGAGCGCGCGCCTTCGATCAGGAAGTCGAGTTCCTGGCGCGTGCAACAGATGTCGTCGAGATCGCCGCGATAGTCTTCGTCGGTGGTGCCGAGATAGGACACGTTGCCCCAGCGCGTGATCGTCGCGCGGCGGCTGCGGCCCGGCACAGGAATCGTCACCGTGCAGTCGTTGCGAATCTTCAGCCACGGAATCGCAACGTGGACGCCTTTCGCGGGACGGATTTGCAAGGCAGCCGGGTCGTCTTTCCTGCGGCCGTTCCAGTCGCGCAACCAGACGCCGGTGGCCATCACCACCACGCCGCCGCGCACGCGAATCTCGCGCTCGTCCGCATGCACGATCACGCCGTCGACACTGCCGTGCCCGTCGCGTGTGATCTCGACGACCTTCGCGTGATTGACGACGGCCGCGCCATGAAACGCCGCCGTGCGCGCGAGATTCAATGTGAGGCGTGCATCGTCGACACGCGCATCGAAATACATGAAGCCGCCGGTGAGATTCTCTTCGTTGAAGGTGGGGCAGTGCGACAGCACTTCCGCCTTGCTCAGCTTCTGATGCAGGATGCCTTCACGCCAGCCGCCGGCAATGTCATAGGTCCACAGCAGACTTTCGAAGGCTTTGGCGAGGCGCTTGTCGAATACACCGTCTTTCTCCATGACGGGGAACAGGAATGGCAAGCGTTGCACCAGGTGCCGTGCGTTTCTGCGCAGACGCTGCCGTTCGAGCAACGAGTGACGCACCAGCCCAAGATTGCCTTGCTCGATATAGCGCAGGCCGCCGTGCACCATCTTCGACGACTTCGACGATGTGCCCGAAGCGAAATCGCTCTTTTCCAGTAGCGCCACACGATAGCCGCGTAAGCTCGCGTCGAGTGCCGCGTAGGCGCCGGTTACGCCGCCGCCCACGATCACGATGTCGAATGTTTCGCTGCCGAGCCGGTCGAGTTGCTCGTCGCGAACCATGCGCAAGGGCTCGGTGCCGGTCATCTCAGCGCGTTCTTTCGAGGCCTTTCTCGATGGAATAAACAACATGTGTATCAGTCCCCCCGACTGTTATCGAATGCGCTTGCGTGGGCGAGCTCCGCCTCGACCCTTGCATGCCACGAGGCGCGCCGCTTCGCGCGTGCCCCGGATTCCGCCGACGGTTCGAACACCGCTTCAGTGACGGTAGTGGTGCGCGCGTGCTGCAGCGAATCCCACAGCAAGCCCGACGACCCCGCGAGAAACGCTGCGCCACGCAGGCTGGCTCGATTGCTCTCATGCATGCGGCGCACTGGCATGCCGCTCAGATCGGCTTGAATTTGCAGCAGCGTGTCGCTGCTCGACAGCCCGCCGCCGACCACCAGTTCGGTGGCTTCGACGTCCGCGATCGCCTGATTCGCGTCGATGCACAACGCGACCGAGTGGGCGATGCCTTCAAGAATCGCGTAGGCGATGTCGGCTTGCGTCGTGGCGATGGAAATACCGCTGAGAGAAGCGCGTGCGTTTGGCTGCAATTGCGGCACGCGCAAGCCGGTCAAGGCGGGTAGGAAAGTCACGCCGCGCGCCGAGTTCACCGTCGCGGCGAGGGCGCTGATCTGCGCGGGATTGTCGAACCAGTGCAATTTCTCGCAGATCCAGTTCAGCGCCGATCCGGTGGTCGCGACGAAGGTTTCGAGCGAGTAGTGCGAGACATTGTGCTGACGGCGTGCGGTCATCGTCAGCGTGCCTTCGTGCGAGGTCTCCGTGGTAGGCGGAATGTGCGTGCCCACCAGCAGATCGACGAAGCTGCCGGTGCCATGCACGCACATCGACTGGCCGCGATCGAGGCAGCCGAGGCCCACCGCGCCTGCCAGCTGATCGCCAGCACAGGCGAGAATCGGTACGTCGATGCCTAGCACCTCGGGGCGGGTTCGACCGAATTCATCGGCATCCTGACGAAGTTCTGGCAGGAGGGCCTGCGGGAAACCAAGGGCGTCGATCCAGTCGAGAAAATAGCGGTGGTCGGCAAGTAGATACGCACTCGCCGAGGTCGCGTTGGTCGGCGTCGTCACGCGAACGCGCTCGTTGGACAGATGCCAGAGCAGCCACGTGTCGACGGTGCCGAACGCGAGGCGGCGCTCGCGATGTGCGAGGATCACAGAGGGCGTCGTTTGCAGGTGATGGGCAGCCCACAGGTAAGGCGAGCGCACGCCGGCAGGGCGTCCCACGCGTTCTATCAGCGTGCTGTCCCACTTTGCGGCCAGCCGGTCCAGTTCGCTTGCGTGGCGCGTGTCCTGCCAGACCATCGCGGGCACCAGCGCGCGGCCGGTGTGGGTGTCCCACAGCACGGCGGTGGCGCGTTGTGTCGCGATGGCCAGCGCGACCACGTTCAACTTCGCGCTGGCCGCGCGTGTTAGCGTCTCGCGGCACACGGCGATGGTTTTCTCAAGAATGGTGTTCGCGTCCTGCTCGACGACGCCCGGCCGCGGGCTGTCGACACTGAGCGGCTGGTACTCCAGACAGGAGACCTGTCCGTCAGCGCCGACGACTGCCGCGCGCGTGCCGGACGTTCCTTCGTCGATCGCAAGAATAACGTTTTGATTACGGGTCATCGCTGGGATTTCTCGATTGCCGGGTTCATGAAGACGGGTGCTTCCTCTGCATCGCTTTTGAATTGCGGCGCATCGGGTTCGTTGTCTGGGGTGATGGAGGTGCGCGTCGGGTCCCACTTGATGACGAAGCAGATCACGCTCGCCACCAGAGGCACGATCGCCAGAATCAGGAACGTTTTGTCGAGCCCGTAGTGCTCACGGAACAGCGGGAATACCAGCAGACCCAGCGCGGCGCCGATCGAACCCAGCGCGCCGATCACGCCGTTGGCGCCCGCGCGAATCTCACTGCGAAACGACAGCGAAGAAAGACTCTTGCCGTTCGCGCCGGGACCCGAAGAGTGAAACAGAATGAACAGCGACGGCACGATGACCGCGAGCCACAGCGGCATCTTCGAGCCGAACAGGCCGAGTGCCAGCAGCATCACGAAGACTGCGGCGAAGCCGAATGCGGATGCGCGCCGCAAGCCGAATCTTTTGCCGATGGCCGGCGACATGAAGCCGCCGACGATGCCAAACACGTTGAACAGCAGCGCGCCGAGCGTTGCGTAGACGAAGTCCTTGCCGAACAACGCGGCGCTGATCAACGGCAGATACCAGCCGATCGCGAAGTATTGAATGGATTGGCCGACCTGAACGGTGGCGGCGAGCAGGGTGCGTGGCAAATAGATGCCGCGAAAGATCAGTGCGACGTTCGCGAGCCCACGTGTGGCCTGATTCAGCACCGGCACGCGTTCTTCGACCGGCGCGGCGGAGAAGGTGCGTCCGTAGATGCGGCTCATCGCGGTGGCGGTTTCCACGAGACGTTCCTTGCGCGCCAGCCAGATGGGACTCTCGACCAGAAACACCAGTTGCAGTATGAGGATCGCGATGCCGAACAAGGCGGTCGCCGCCACCGAATAACGCCAGATCGAATCGCCCACGTGCCACGATTGAAAGAGCAGGGCGAGCAGCAGGTTGGAGCAGACGGCGGTGTACCACATGCCCTGCCACGCATTGAGGCGGCTCTTCAGCTTGACCGGCGTGAACTCGGCGAGCATCGCCATGGCAATCGCGAAGTCGATGCCGTACGCCATGCCAACAAAGAAACGGCCCGCCAGAATGACTTCGAAACCCGGTGCGAATACCACCAGCACCGCGCCGATCACCGCGAGGAATTTGGCCAGCACTAAAGGACGGATGCGCCCCCAGCGATCGGCCATCCAGCCGCCGATCGGGTTAAAGGCGATGGCGACCCAGGACGCAAACGACGTCATGAGCGCAATTTGAGGCGCGCCGAGATGGAGATCTCGCGTCATGGGCCCGAGGCCCGCGCTCAAAGCAGAATTGGAAAATGCGTCCAGAAACAGGCCACCGAGTGCAAGCCACCAGATAACGCCGGCTCGACCGGGAATGCCTGAACATGAGTCGATGAATGAAATGACATCGTCGATGCCACGAATCTTAATCGCGATCGTTTGCACAATCGGTCTCCTTTAGTTTTTCTGTAAGAGGCCGGTGCTGTTCGCGGTGCAAATCACGGATGTGTTCCGCTAAGGCGTAAGAGACCATCTTACAGATAGTCTCTTATCTAGATCTGCAGGCAAACTTTATGATGCGTTGTGAAAAGTGTCAAGCGTTGTGAGGAAGAGAATCGAGCGAGGCGGGTTGAGGCGGGGCAGGGATTTCCACTATTGCGCGGCTGTTCCCTGTTTTGAATTGCAAAGAAAAAAGATATGGATACCTAATGTAATTTCGTGGCCGCCTGAACTGGACGATACGGTGCTGGGCACCGAGCACCGAGCACCGAGCACCGAGCACCGAGCACCGAGCACCGAGCACCGAGCACCGACCCCTGAGTCCCTGTCTTTTCAGCCGCCAGCCCGTGGGCGCCTGATTCATCCGTCGAAACTATCGGAAATGTAAGGTTATTCCAAATCTTGATTGAGAATGATTCGCGTTTACGTTAGATTGACGCTCTTCCTTGAGAAATACGGAGCGAATCTATGGCCGAGGTGCTCATCCGGCGGGAGCCTTCAACAGCGATACCGATGTCTGTTTTCAGCGCCGGCGTCGCCTGTCCTCCGGTTCCGCGGCGGGCGCGCACCGAATCCCGTTCTGTCGATTGGGAAAAGGGCACGCTGCTCGACGTGCTGATCGACAACCGGCCGATGCTTGTCAATCTGGCGCGCGGCTTTGTGGGTTGCGCGAGTCTCGCGGAAGACGTGGTGCATGACGTCTTTATCAAACTGGTCGATTTCCCGGCTCAGGATGCCGTGCGGCAACCCGTCGCCTACGTGACCCGCATGGTGCGCAATGCGTCGATCGATGCATTCCGCCGCCAGAGCCTCGAAAACACCTATCACGCCGACGAAGACGATGGCTTGCATGTGCCTTCGCCGGAGCCTTCGCCGGAAGCGGCGCTGCTCGTGCGCGACACGCTGCGGCATGTTTACAACGCGCTCGAGCAATTGCCGCCGCGCAGCCGCGCGGCGTTCGAGATGGTGCGCTTGCGCGAGGAAACGCTGCAAAGCACGGCGCGCGCGCTCGACGTCTCGCAAACGCTCGTGCATTTCATGGTGCGCGATGCCGAGAAGCATTGCGCCGACTGCCTCGACGCCTGCAATCGCGGCGTGGCGGGTCCCGCCTTCTGCAGCGGCCGCGCCCGCCGACGGTAAAAAAGCGCGCGCATCAAACGTCAATTGAGTAGATGCGGTGGGCGAGCGAGATGCCGCCGCCGCTGTTCCGGGGCAATCCATCAGCAGTCTGCTGAGGCATCCCGACCATTCATCGACTGAGCCATTCATCATGACGCAAGCACAGCAAACCCCTTCCGCCGCAGCAGGCGAGGCGGACGATCTTGTCTATACGGTCGTCATCAATGACGAAGAGCAGTACTCCATCTGGCCGACCTTCCGCGCCGTGCCGGCCGGCTGGCGCGAAGTGGGTGTCAGCGGCCCGAAGGTCGCCTGCCTCGCGCATATCGAGTCCGTGTGGACCGATATGCGTCCGGCCAGCTTGCGCCGTCACATGGACGAGGCCGCCTCGAAGGCGAGCGCAGCGTAATCGGGCCGGCCTGGACGAGCCCCAGGTCGCGTCGCTTCTGCAAGAGGAGTTCGCATGACCATGCTTTCGATGCCGTTGCCCACGCTCGCCGATTTATTGATCGAGCCGGGTCTGCCGACTGTCGTCTCGCCGCGTTCGGGCGCGGAGATTTCACTGGAAGAGGCTGCGCCGCTGCTGCAGGCGATCGTTGACGATACGCTCGAAAAGGCCGGCGGCGTGCTGTTCACCGGCTTTCGCGTGGCCTCGATCGATGCCTTCCAGAGCTTTGCCGGTTCGTTCGGGCATCCACTGATCGGTTATGAATTTGCCTCGACGCCGCGCAGTCAGGTGGAAGGCGCGGTGTACACGTCGACGGAATATCCGCCGCATCGCTCGATTCCTTTGCATAACGAGCAGTCGTACACGCGCGAGTGGCCGCTGCGCATCTGGTTCCACTGTGCGCTCGCCGCGCGCGCTGGCGGCGCGACACCGATTGCCGACAGCCGCGCGATCTATCGTGCGCTCGACCCGGTGCTCGTCGAGCGTTTTGCGAAGCGCGAGCTGCTATACATCCGCAACTTCGGGCAAGGGCTCGATCTGCCGTGGGAACAGGCCTTCGGTTCGGACGACCCGAGTGTGGTCGAACGGATTTGCCGCACGCGTGGCATTGATTGCGAATGGCGTGACAGTGACGATGGCGAACTGCTGTTGCGTACGCGCGAGCGCTGTCAGGCGGTAGCACGCCATCCGCGCACCGGCGAGAGGGTATGGTTCAACCAGGCCAATCTGTTCCATCTCTCGTCGCTCGATGAAGACATGCAGGAAGCCTTGATCGATTCGGTCGGGCTTGAAAACGTGCCACGCAACGTCTATTACGGCGACGGCGAGCCGCTCGAGGCGGATGCGCTCGCGGAGATCCGCGGTGTGCTCGATCAGCAGCGCGTTGTGTTTCCATGGCTCACGGGCGACGTGCTGATGCTCGACAACATGTTGACGGCACATGCGCGCGATCCGTTCGAAGGGCCTCGCAAAGTTGTCGTGGCGATGGCGCAGAGCTATAGCGAGGGTCACGGCAAGGGCGTAGTCAAAGGCACCGGCGCTGATGAAGTCGCAGTCAAAGGCACACGCACAGATAGAAGCGACGACGACCAGCGGACGGCCGCGCAATGACGAAAACGCAGGGCGCGGCACTCGCGGCGCAATCGCTGACGGTCGGCTACCGCGATCATGTCGTGCTCCACGGTTTGAACCTGACAATCGCGGCCGGCTGCGTCACCGCTTTGTGCGGACCGAACGGTTGCGGAAAAAGCACGTTGCTGCGCACGCTCGCCGGTTTGCAGCCGGCACGCTCCGGCAGCGTTGAAGTCGACGGCAAGCCGCTCGCTTCATACCGGCGGCGTGCGTTGGCGCGCACGCTGACAATGCTTGCGCAATTCAACCAGATTCCGTCGGGCCTTACCGTACGCGAGTTGGTCGCATACGGCCGTTATGCCTACGGCGGCTGGCTGCGCGGACTTTCGCACGCGGACCATGCGGCCATTGACGAAGCGCTCGTCACCAGCGGGCTCGCGGACGACGCCGCGCGCGACGTCGCAGCGCTCTCAGGCGGCGAACGCCAGCGAGCATGGATCGCGATGGCGCTTGCGCAGCAGGCGCCGATCGTGTTGCTCGACGAACCGACCACGTACCTCGACATCCATCATCAGTTGGACATCCTGCGTGAATTACGGCGCCTGAACCGCGAACGCGGCCTGACGATCGTCTGGGTGCTGCACGACCTGAATCAGGCGGCGGCCTACAGCGACGAAATCGTGTTGATGCGCGCAGGCCGCATCATCGCCCACGGGTCGCCCGACGCGATGCTCGACCCGCGTCATCTGAACGACACCTTCAGTGTGCCGATGCTCAAGATCGCGCATCCGCAGACAGGCGCACCGATGTGCGTGCCGGCCTATGAGGGCAATGCCATGGATATCGCCGGCGCTGGATTCAACCACGAGGCATTGAGCGACGCCGTATCCACGAGCAAGGACCTCGCCGCATGACGACGCTTGCAGCGCGCAAACGCCTGCGCCGTCACGAGTCTGTCATCGATGGCTGGCGTGCGCCCGTGAAAAGCCGTGCAGGGATGATCGGGGGCGCGCTCGTCGCGTTGATCGTCGTAGTGGCTGCATTGCGCCTCGCGCCCGGTTTTCGCACGTGGCTTGCCGCGCCTGCGGGCAGCGATGCCGCGCAACTCGCCGGCATTTTGCTGTTCGACCTGAGCGCGCCGCGTATCCTGGCGGCGTTGGTCGCAGGCGGTTGCCTTGCTATAGCAGGGACATTGTTCCAGTCATTGACTCGCAATCCGCTAGCTTCGCCCGATTTGCTTGGCATCACCGGTGGTGCTCAACTCGGCCTGGTCGCCGCGATGCTGGTGCCGTCGCTGGCGGGCGTGGCCTCGGTGCCGCTGCTGTTCGTTTGCGGCCTCGCCGCCGCAGCGTGCGTGGCCGCAGCAGCAGGCGGCTGGCGCGCGACGCCGTTGCGTCTCGTGCTTGCCGGCAGCGTCTGCATGCTGCTGTTCTCCGCACTCACCACGCTGATTCTCGCGTTTTTCGAGCAAAGCATCGTCGGCGTGTCGCTGTGGGCGAGCGGCAGTCTGTATCAACCGGGCGCGGCGGGTCTGAAGATCGCGGCCGCCTGGCTCGTGCTGCCGCTCATTGCGTTGCCATTCGTGATCCGTCCGCTCGACCCGCTCGCACTCGGCGACGACGCGGCCGCTGCGGCCGGCGTGCGCGTCGACGCGACGCGGCTCGCGGCGATGGTGGTGGCAGTCGGTTTCGCGAGCGTTGCGGTGAGCGTGGCGGGACCGCTGTCGTATGTCGGTTTGATCGCACCGAATCTGTTGCGGCAGGCACGCAGTGCGAAGGCCTCGCGTCTGGCCGTGCTGGTGCCGTTGTCCGCCCTGGTGGGCGGTGCGCTCGTGCTGTTCACCGATAGCGCGGTGCAGGCGCTCGATCTCGGCGCGACGCTCTCGACCGGTGTGGCGATCGCTTTCGTCGGCACGCCCTTGATGCTGGCGATGATTCGCAGCGGCGCGGCGTGGTCGGGCGCGTTGCATGCCGGACAGGACCGTCCTGCCGTGCGCGCCGGCACGCGCTGGGTGCGGATGCTCGATGCGTGGCCATGGCCGTTGACGGCGATGGTATTGCTGACGTTCGGCATCCTGATCGTCTGCGCGGGCGCATCGTTTGGCCCGACCACGATCGGCTTGCATCGCTGGTTGGCCGTCCTGGATCAGCGTGATGAACTCGCGCGCATGCTACTCGAGTTGCGCCTGCCGCGCCTCATCTGTGCCTTGCTGGCAGGTGCGTTGCTGGCCGCAAGCGGGGTACTGATGCAGAGCATCGTGCGCAATCCGCTTGCCGGGCCCGAAGTGCTGGGTGTGACGCAAGGCGCGGGCTTGGCCACGCTCGCGGCGCTCGTCGCGTGGCCGCTCGCAGGACATTCGACGCTGGCGATGGCCTCGCTCGCGGGTGGCGGCGTAACGCTGGCGCTCACGTTATTGCTTAACCGACGGCATCGCTATGCGCCGCTGGCTGTCGCGCTGACAGGCATCGTGATCGGCACGCTATGGACCACGCTGTCCCAATGGCTCATCACGCAGCAAAGCGTGCAACCCGCGCGTTTCGTCGTGTGGCTGGTCGGCGGTACGTACGGGCGCAGTTGGGGTGAAGTGACGACGTTGCTGCCGTGGTGCGTGCTGGCAGTGCCCGTGTTTGCGCTGCTCGCGCGGCCGCTCGATCTGCTCGCATTAGGCGATGACCAGGCGGCGGCGCTCGGTTTGCCGATCGGCGTGCTGCGTCCGCTGGTGCTGACCGTGGCGACGCTGGCTGCATGCGCCGCGGTGGCCGCGGTTGGACCGGTCGGCTTTATCGGTTTGATGGCGCCGCATCTTGCATCGATGCTGGGGGCGCGTGCGCATCGCACGCGTTTGTGGCTCGCCGCCGCGTGCGGTGCGCTGGTGCTGGTGGTCGCCGATATCGCGGCGCGCACGCTGTTGGCGCCGCGCGAAATTCCTGCAGGCGTGCTGACGGCGCTAATCGGCGCGCCTTATCTGCTTGCGTTGCTGATCGTCGAGGCTCGGCGCGAGAAGCGGGGCAAACAGTGAGGCAGAAGCAGGGGTATTCGTTCTCCATCACATTGAACGACGATTTCCACGCACAGTGCTTCGCGGAATATGTGCCGGACTCGATCGCGCACCATTTGGCACATGTCTGGCTCGGCACGCCCGATGCAAGCGACGAACCCACGTTAGCCGAAGACGAACCCGGTCAGCCTGTCGGCGTCGCCGTAACGGAATTCGCGCGCCACGCGCGTGCCGCGTACGTTATGAAATTCCTGGAGAGATGCAACTGTGTGGACGCTGCCCCTTGCTGTTGACGATGAACGACGCGGAAATCGCTTTGCAGGGAGCGTCGCATTGACGAGTCGCGCGAGGAAAACGCAACAGATCACGCGAGTGTGTGCGGCCACGGCGATGGCGGTCACGCTGTTGGCCAACTCCCATGCGTTCGCGCAGGGCAGCGGAGCCAGCTCCGTGCGCGAAAGCGGCGAAAACCGCGCTACCAGCGCAGCCCCGGCCGTTCGCACCAGCACGCAAGCCCAGCAAACCTGCGCATCGCTCGCCGACAATCCAGCCGTCTCCCAGGCAAGTCCCTCGTTGCCCATGCGGCCGAAACGCATTGTCGTGCTCGAATTCATGTTCGCCGAAGACCTTGCCGCGCTTGGCATTACTCCGGCCGGCATGGCCGATCCCGAGTACTACCCGATATGGATCGGTTACGACGATGCGCGCCTTGCCTCGGTACCGGACATCGGCACGCGTCAGGAGCCGAGTCTCGAGGCGATCGCGGCGGCCAAACCGGACCTGATCCTCGGCGTGGGCCTGCGCCACGCGCCGATCTTTGCAGCGCTCGAACGAATCGCGCCCACCGTGCTATTCAAATACGGTCCGAACTTCGCCGAAGATGGCGCCCGCGTCACGCAACTCGATTGGGGCCGCAAAATTCTCCGTACGATCGGCTGCCTGACGGGCCGCGAGGAAGCGGCGCGCACAGTCGAAGCCACGGTCGACGCGGGTTTTGCACGCGACGCGCAACGCCTCGCGCAAGCCGGCCGCCGAGGCGAACAGGTAGCGTGGTTACAGGAGCTGGGATTGCCCGACCGTTACTGGGCGTTTACCGGCAACAGTACGGCAGCCGGCGTCGCGCACGCGCTCGGCCTCGAGTCGTGGCCCGCCGAACCGACGCGGGAAGGCACGTCCTATGTGACGTCGGAAGATCTGTTGAAGAAGCCTAATCTGACGGTGTTGTTCGTCAGCGCGACGGAACCCGGCGTGCCGCTCGCGACCAAACTCGATTCGCCGATCTGGCGCTTCGTGCCGGCACGCAGCGCGGGGCGCGTGGGCTTGGTCGAACGGAATATCTGGGGTTTTGGTGGGCCGATGTCCGCGTTGCGGATGGCCGATACGATGACGGAAACACTGCTCTCCCTACCGGCTCCGTCCGCAAGCAAGTAAGCGGCGGCAAACGGATTAGCGTTATTCGACCTCAGGCTAGGTCTTTATTGCAGTTGCTGCACACCGGGCGTTCAGGCCAACAAGCCCGGCGTGGATCTCACCTAACTCACTTATCCGACTGTGCCGTTTGCAACCGGACTATGCTCCACAGCCTGCGCGGCGCCATAGGTCTCGCTGACGATACTGCCGTTATCCAGCTTCAACACGCGATCCGCCAGGTGGAAGTAGCGATCGTCGTGGCTGATTACGAGCACCGTCTTGCCGCGCGAGCGCAATTCCGGCAGCAGTTGCTCGTAGAACACCGCCTTGAACTGCGGGTCCTGATCCGCAGCCCATTCGTCGAACAGATAGAACGGCCGGTCTTCCAGATACGCGACGACCAGCGCCAGACGTTTGCGCTGCCCGGTGGAGAGCGCGCGCGTCGAGAACGCGCCGTTCACCACCTGGACCTTGTGGTCGAGTGCCAGCTTCGCAACCAGTGCGTTCGCGCGGGCGTCGGCCTGCGCACGCGATGCGGCGTTCGGATCGACGATACCCAGCAGCGCGTCGAACAGGTGGAAGTCGTTAAATACGGCAGTGAAGCGCTGCCGGTACGCGGCGCGTTCGGCCAGGCCGATCGGCTTGCCGTCCAGTTCGATCGTGCCGTCTTCCGGTTCGTACAGGCCGGTGAGCACCTTCGCGAGCGTGGTTTTGCCGCTGCCGTTGCCGCCGACGATGAACACCATCTCGCCGGGCCTGAAAGTCAGATTGACCGGCCCGACGCGGAACATCCGTTCGTCGCGCTCATGGAAATACGAGTGGGTGACGTCGCGCAACGTCAGGGTCTGGTACGGCGCGTGTGACGCGTTTTCATCAGGCGGCGGCGCGGTGCGCAGTGCGCCGAATTCGCTCATCACCTTTTCGATGCGGTCGAGTGAGACACGCGCGGCATTCAGCGTCGGCACGTTGTTCAGCAAGCCGTCCAGCGGCAGCAGCATGAACAGGAACACCACGACATAGCCCGACGCGGAAGGCGTGTCGGCGTGCACGCCGAGCGCCGGCCAGAACGCGGCGACGCCCAGAAACACATAAAACAGGAACACGATCCAGCCGACCCCGACCGCATAGGCGCTGAACGCCTGACGCCGGTGGTCGCGCACTTCGTCGATAGCCGAGCCGAGCTGACCGTCGACGAATTGGCGCGAGCGGGCCTGATGCAATTTCAGTTCTTTTGCACCCGTGAACAGCGCGCCGAGATAGCCGAACAGTTTGTCCTGCGAGCGGCCGGCGGCTTCGAGCGAGGCGATGGCCCGCTTGTCACCCGCGTGATAGCCGAGCGAACCGACCAGAATCGCGGCGACCGCGAGCAGGCAGACCGGCCAGGACAGCCACGCCAGATAGCCGAGGCAGCCGAACACGATCGAACCGTGCATCACGAGATTCGGCAGCGCGAAGAACAGCATCGACACGTTGGTGGCGTCGTCGGTCAGCACCGACTGCACGGGCGCCGCGCCGATCCGTTCGACGTCGCGCAGCTCGGCCTCGGCGACGCGTCGCGCGACATGCGCGCGCAGTTGCGCCATCGTGTCCTGCGAGAGCCGCGCAAACAGCACGCCGGTGATGACGCGTGTGACGAGTGCAATTACCGCGCATAGCGCGAAACGCATCGCAAGCGACATGTCGGCGGCGCCAGATTGCGACAGCGCGCGGCTCAAGGTCGCGACGAGCAGCACGCTCGCGATGCCGTTCAGCACGCAGGCGGTGAGCGCGATCGCGAAGGCGCCACGCGAGCGCTTGAGCAATGCCACGATCAGGCGCATGGCCGGTTTGCCAGTGGCTTGACTGGCGGTTGTGGGAGAAAGCGAGGGTGGCGCGTCGTAGCGCTCGTTGGCAGCGGTCATCGGCAAAGGGTCGCAGTGGGTCGCAAGGGATCGGTGAAATGCAGCGCATGCGGGCGGCATATCAGTGGGGCGCAAAGACACGCCCCTCGCTTGATAGACGAATGGCCGCTGCAAACATTTACCGTCTATCGCTGTTTGTCGCATCGAAGCGATGCAGTCCGAATAAATCGATGCTAGCGGTAAAGATTCTCGGTCGCGGTTCGTCACACCCAATGAAGCGGCCCATTGCGGCCTGCGACTTGGCCGATGCGGCCAGTTCTAACGGATTTCACGCCCATGACGAGCTTCCCGATTGCATTGCACCACCGAATCCGCGCTCTGGCGCGTATCGAACCCGATGCGCCCGCGCTGGCGTCGTTCACGCCACGTACCGTGCGGCTGACGCGCGGAGAGTTGGATAGCCGTGCGGCGCGGCTTGCCGCGCAACTGAGGGCGGCAGGCGTCACGACGGAGGTGCGCGTCGGCGTATGTGTCGCGCGTTCGTGCGATCTGTTTGTCGCATTACTCGCCGTGCTGAAGGCGGGCGGCGTGTTCGTCGCGCTTGATCCACGACATCCGGCGGCACGGCTCGACTGGGTCGCGCAGGATGCGGGTCTTGCTCACGGCATTGTCGACGCGTCCGCCGATGCGGCCATGCGCGCGCGTTTCACGCAGTGTTTCGACGTGGAAAACGATGTTTTGACAGACGTCGCCGCTGCGCGTTTCGATGGCGACGACGAGCCGGTGCATCCGCGCGCGGCTGCTTACATGATCTACACATCCGGTTCGACGGGCACGCCGAAAGCGGTGGCCGTCGAACACGGGCCGCTTGCCGCGCACGGCGATGCGCTCGCTGAATCGTTGCCGATCGACGGCACGGATCGCGTGCTGCATTTCGCTTCGGTGAATTTCGACGTTTCGATCGAAGCATGGCTGGTGCCGCTTGCCGTGGGCGGCAGTGTGGTGATCAGCGATCCGCCGCCGTTTCCGCCAGAGGCCACGCATGGCTTCATGCTGCGAGAGGGCGTGACCAATACCACACTGCCACCCGCTTATCTGCGCGAGTTCGCGAACGTTTGCGAGCGCCTTGGCGTGCCACCTTCGCTGCGCGTGCTGCTGTTCGGTGGCGAGGCGATGTCGCAGGACAGCTTCGACGAGATTCGCCGCGTGTTCCCGTCGATCCGGCTCGTCAACGGTTACGGGCCGACCGAGGCGGTGATTTCACCGATGCTGTGGCCGGTCGACCCGGGCACGACACCGGCACTCGAGGTCGGAAACGGTTACGCGTCGCTGCCGATCGGCTGGCCGATCGGGCGCCGCGTGGCGCGTATCGAAGGCGCGGCGCAACGCGGTGAGGCGGGCGAACTGCTGCTTGGCGGCGTGTGTCTCGCGCGTGGCTATCATGGCCGCGCGGCGCTTACCGCCGAACGTTTTTTGCCGGACGCCAATGGCGAACCGGGTGAACGGATCTACCGCACCGGCGACCTCGCGCGCGAACGCGTGGACGGCTCGTTCGATTATCTGGGCCGCATCGACGATCAGGTGCAAGTGCGCGGCGTTCGTGTGGAACCCGGTGAGATTGCGGCATGCCTGCTGACGCATCCGGCGATCGCCGATGCGGGTGTGCTCGCTGAACCAATGGGTGGCAGGACGCAACTGATCGCCTGTGTGGTACAGAAGGAAGCGCTCGGCGACGCAGTATTGCAGGCGCATCTCGCTGCGCATTTGCCGCAAGCGTGGCTGCCGCATCGCTTCGCGCGCTTCGCCCGTCTGCCTTATACGCTGAACGGCAAGCTCGATCGTGCTGCGTTGCGCGATGCCGTGGCGGCACAGCCCGTTGTGGCCGCTGCCGATTATGTCGCGCCCCAGACCGCCACTGAGCAGCGGCTTGCCAACCTCTGGCAAACACTCCTGAACGATCCCACGCCGATCGGTCGCACCGACCGGTTCTTTGCACGCGGCGGCGATTCGCTCGCGGCGATGCAATTGCAGGCGGCTATCCGGATCGAATGGCGCGTGAATTTACGGCTCGATGCACTGTTCGACGATCAAGCGCTCGAGACACTCGCGGCGCTGATCGACAACAGCGAGACTGAATCGGCTGTGAACCGGCACCAGAAAATTACGGTAATGCAGCCTTCAGCCGCCGCGTTTGTCGACCGTGCTGCTTCATTCGCCCAGCAGCGTTTCTGGGTCCTCGCGCAAACTCAGGACGCCGGCTCGGCGTATCACGTCGCCGTGCAATGGGACGTGCAGGGCGCACTCGACCTCGGCACGTTGCAACGTGCGCTCGATTCTCTGATCGGGCGTCAGGAGGCCTGGCGCACCACGCTCGTCGAAACGGACGAGGGTATCGTCATGCAGCGCATTCATGCCGCATTGCCCGTGCGGATTGCCGATGTCGATCTGCACACCAGTAGTGAAGGCGAGCGGACATCGCGGCTTGCGGCGTTGATGGAGCAACACGTCGGCGCAGCGTTCGATCTATCGAACGGCCCGTTAGTGCGTGCCACGCTCATCACGCTGACCAACAACACGCAACGCTTCCTGTTGACGACCCATCACGCGATCAGCGACGGCTGGAGCTCGCGTTGCGCCTTCGACGAACTGCAAACGGCCTACACGGCGTTCGCCCTGGGGCGCACGCCGCAATTGCCCACGCTGCCGGTTCAATACGCCGACTATGCGCAATGGCAGCGCGACTGGCTCGCCGCAGGCGAAGGCGAGCGCCAGCTCGCGTATTGGCGCGACGCGTTGCGCGTTGCGCCCGAACCGCTGGCATTGCCGCTCGACCGGACGCGCCTGCCGCAACACGACTATCGCGGCGGCCGGCTCGCCTTGCGATTGCCGGAAACGCTCTCCGCCGCGGTGCGCGAAACCGCACGGCGCGCACAGGCGTCACCCTTTACCATGCTGCTGGCTGCTTTCGACGCTTGGCTCTATCGACTGACTGGCGCAACCGACATCGTAGTGGCCGCGCCGATTGCGCATCGGCAACGTGCGGAAACCGCGCCACTGGTCGGACTGTTCCTCAACACGCTCGCATTGCGCGCGCGTGTCGCGCCAGGTCAATCGTTCGCCGCCTTGCTCGATGGTGTGCGTCGCTCGGCGTTCGATGCTTTCGCGCATCAGGATGTGCCGTTCGATCAGGTGCTCGATGCGGTCAAGCCGCCGGTGCGGCGTGGCGAAGAATGGCTCAAGGTCAAATTTGCGCAGCAGTTCGATCTGGAATTGACGGCTGAATTGCCGGGCGCTGCGGTGCAGATGTCGCCGGGGCTCGATCTTGCTGCGCGCTTCAATCTCGCACTCGATTTCACCGACGATCCGCGTGGCATCGAACTGGTGGTCGCGTATGCACTCGACGGCATCGATGAAGCGACCGCCCAGGCGTGGCTCAACAGCTATGCCGCGCTAGTCGCCGATGCAGTGCGTGATCCGCAACGCGCGATTGCTGAACTGGATTGCGCGGATGGGGCTGAATATGGCGCGGCGCGACATGGACGCGAGCTTCAGCCTGAGACAGATAGCGTGTTTGCGCTTTTCGCGCGTCATGCGAGTGAAACGCCGCATCGCGTCGCGCTTGCGGACGCGGACACGCAACTTACATTCGCCGAACTCGACGACGCGTCGGACCGCATAGCGCTCGCCCTGCAGCGGCGTGGAGTGGGTGCGGAGCAGCCGGTTGCAGTATGTATCGAGCGCTCGGTGCGCTTCGCGGTGGCGCTGCTTGGTGTGATGAAGTCGGGGGCCTACGCAGTACCGCTCGATCCAGCTTCGCCGCACGAGCGGTTGGCGGCTGCTGTGGATGCCTGCGGCGCGCAATGGATGCTGACCGCAGGGGGCGTGCAAGCCACGCTGGCGGTGGGCGATGCCACGACGCTGGATCTCGATGCACTTGCGCAAGGTTCGTCGCTTGCTGGGCTGGAGATTGCCGCAAGCGCGAGTTCAAGTATCAACTTGGGCGCTAACGCGGAGGTGAGCGTCGGGGCCAACGTCGGCCGCAACGTCAACGTCAACGCCAACGCCAACGCCAACGCCAACGCCAACGCCAACGCCAACGCCCCGCGTCCGGCTCCGTTGCCCGACCAGGCCGCCTATCTGATCTTCACATCAGGATCGACCGGCGCGCCCAAGGGCGTTGTGATCTCGCATCGCGCGCTGGTTGATTACGTTGAAGGCATGCTGGACGAGCTCGCCTTTGCCGCAGGAGCGTCGATGGCGATGGTCTCCACCGTTGCCGCCGACCTCGGTCACACGACGCTATTCGGTGCGCTTTGCTCGGGCCGCACACTGCATCTGCTGCCGGCTCAATGCGCGTTCGATCCCGATCGCTTCGCTCACGAAATGCGTACGCGCGACATCGGCGTATTGAAGATCGTGCCGAGTCATCTGCATGCACTGCTCGATGCGCAGCAGGCTGCCGACGTGCTGCCCGCCCACGCGCTGGTAACGGGCGGCGAAACGCTGCCGTGGTCGCTTGTCGAACGGATTGCGGCGCTCAAGCCGGCGTGCCGTGTCATCAATCACTACGGTCCGACCGAAGCAACGGTTGGCGCATTGACCTTCGATACGTCCGCGCCGGCGCAGGCCGTGTTGCGCTTATCGAACGCTCGCGCCGTGCAAGCGGGCCTTGCTGCGCAACCCACGCAACCCACGCAAACCGTGCCGCTCGGCCTGCCGCTGCCAAACGCCTATGCGTGCGTGCTCGACACTCACGGCGCGAGCGTGCCGCCTAGCGGGATCGGTGAACTGTATCTAGGTGGTCCAGGCCTCGCACGTGGCTATCTGAACCGCGCTGCCGCAACTGCCGAGCGCTTCGTACCGCATCCGTTCGCTCCGGGCGAACGCCTCTATCGAACCGGCGACCGTGTACGACTGCGCGCCGACCGTCGGCTGGATTTTCTTGGGCGGCTGGACGATCAGGTGAAAATTCGCGGCTATCGCGTCGAGCCTGGCGAAGTGAGTGCGGCACTGCGCGCACTCGAGGGCGTCGCTCAGGCGGAGACGCTTGCTGTGGACCATGAAGGCCGTTTGCGCCTGGCATCATTCGTGGCGTCCTCTAACGGTGCACGCCTCGACGAGCCGACGCTACGTGCAGCGCTGACCGCGCGCCTACCGGATTACATGGTGCCCGCGGTGTTGCTGATCGTAGCCGCGTTGCCCGTGACCGCGAACGGCAAAGTCGATCGAGCGGCATTGCGCGCGCTTGCCGTCGCGCCGACACCGTCCGTTGCAGAAGGCGACACACCACAAGGGGCGACGGAAGAGGCACTTGCCACCGTCTGGAAGGAAGTGCTCAAAACCGAACGCGTGGGCCGCGACGACAACTTCTTCGAACTGGGCGGCGATTCGATTCTGGTGTTGCAGGTGATCGCGCGCTCACGCAAACGCGGTGTGCGCTTTACGCCGAAGCAGTTGTTCGACGCGCCTACGCTCGCGCAACTCGCCTGTGTTGCAACAGCGGTGGATGCGGCCGCACCGGCTGCGTCGAAAGCGCATTCCACATCGGCTGCGCCCAAAGCACAGGGTTTGCCGTCAACGTCTGGACAGAGCACGACGCTCACTCCCGCCCAACTGCGCTTCTTCGCGCTGGATATCCCGCAGCGTGGTCACTGGAACCAGTCCATCGAACTTGATGCCCAGGCACCATTCGACACCGATGCTTTCGCCCGCGCATTCGAAACCTTGCTGACGCATCACGAGGTTTTCCGCCACCGTTTCGCACCGAGCGGCCCGCTTGGAGAATGGCAGATCACGTTCGCCGGGCGCGCGTTCGAAGCGCTACCGTTCGCGGTTGCTGCCGCACGCGACCAAACCGATGCGCTCGCCCAGTTCGACGCGCTGCAAAGCACGCTCGATCTGACGCATGGCCCGCTCGTCTGCGCCTTCGCCGCGCTATTGCCGGACGGAACGACAAAGCTTTATCTGGCGATTCATCACCTCATCGTCGACGGTGTGTCGTGGCGTGTGCTGCTGGACGATCTCGATACCGCCTATCGTGCAGCGCGCGAACGCCGCACGGTACGTCTTGCGTCGACCGGCACGAGTGCGCAGGATTGGGCGGCTCGGCTTGCTCATGCGGCGCGCGACGCAACGAACTCGCCATTTGCCGCCGAAGTGCCGTATTGGGCGGCCCTCACGGAACCTTGCGACGAACTGCCGCTCGACCATCCGCACGCCAAGGCAAGCAACGCCGACGCGCAAACCGCCATCCAGACGATCGACGCCGATCTGACACGCGCCGCATTGACCGAGGCAAACGCGGCCTACCGTACGCAGATGATCGAATTGCTGATCGCGGCCCTGGTGCAGTCGCTCGGCATGCCACGATGCCGCATCGAACTCGAAGGCCATGGCCGCGAGGCGTTATTCGACGATGCCGACGTGAGCCGCACGCTCGGCTGGTTGACGAGCCACTATCCGGTGCAGTTTACGGTCGAAAGCACGCCGGCGGCGACGCTCGGCGCGGTTAAGGACGCACTGCGCGCGGTGCCGAACAAGGGGCTCGGCTTCGGTGTGCTCCGCCACTACGGCGATGCGACGCCGCGCGCGGCGCTCGCCGCCGTGCCGCGGCCGCATGTGACCTTCAATTACCTCGGCCAGTTCGATGCACCGCGCGAAGCGGCTTTGGTGCCCCGTTTCGGCGGCGCAGGTTGCGAGCGCGATCCCGCTGGTCCGATCGGCAACGCGCTGGCGATTCACGCGTATATCGACGGCGATGCCGCACGCACGCTAAAAATCCATTGGGTGTACGGCGCGACCCAGTTCGAGCGCGCGACGATCGACGCGCTCGCGCAGCGTTTCGAAGCCGCGCTCGCTGAGTTGAGCGCCGCATGCGCGGCGCGTCTCGCACAACGCGGCGGCGGCGCCACGCCCGGCGACTATCCGCTCGCGCGTACGGGAGGTCTCACGCAGGCTGCGTTGGAGCGCCTGCCCCTCGATCTGCGCACCATCGACGATATCTACCCGCTCTCGCCGATGCAGCACGGCATTCTGTTTCACTCGCTGTTTGCGCCCGAGCAATCGACGTATGTGAATCAACTGGTCGCGACGCTGATCGATCCGGACGTCGAGCGTCTGCGCGCCGCGTTTGAGGGCGCCGTGCCGCGTCACGACATCCTTCGCACCGGGTTTACGCCCGATGAAGCCACGCCAATGCAGATCGTGCATCGCCAGGCACGCCTGCCGGTTGAGATCCTTGATTGGCGTGAACGAGGTGAGGGTGCACTCGGCGCATTTGAAACCTGGCTCACTGACGACCGCGCGCGCGGCTTCGATCTGACGTCCCCGCCTTTGATGCGCGTCGCGCTGATCCGCGTGACGGATCAGGCGTGGCGTCTCGTCTGGACCCGCCATCATTTGCTGCTCGACGGCTGGAGCACGGCGCGTTTCTTCGCCGACGTACTGCGCGACTATATCGAGCCGCGGCGTCCGCAACCGTTCGCCGCACCGGCTAAAACGCGCTACCGCGATTTCATCGCGTGGCTCGCGGCGCGCGATACTGAAGGCGAGCGTGCGTTCTGGCTGCAACGTCTTGCGCTGATCGATGAACCGACATTGATCGCCGACCGTGAGCGCGAACATGATCGCGACCTGGAAAGCTCACGTGTGACGCAACATCTCACGCGCCGCGAAACCTTCGACGCCGATACAACGACACGTCTTACCGAAACGGCGCGCCGTCTGAAAGTCACTGTCAACACGATGGTGCAGGGCGCATGGGCGCTTGCTCTGCAACGAATGACACATCGCACGGCAGTCGCATTCGGCGCAACCGTGGCAGGCCGCCCCGACGCGCTAGCCGATGCCGATACCGTGCTGGGCCTGTTCATCAACACGCTGCCGGTCATTACCGCGCCATTGCCGCAACGCAGTGCATCGGCATGGCTGCACGAATTGCAACGCGACAATGCCGCCGCAGCGGAACACGCGCACACGCCACTCTACGAAATCCAGCAGTGGGCGGGGCAAGGTGGCGGCGCGCTGTTCGACACGCTGGTCGTATTCGAAAACTATCCGGTCGATGAAGCCTGGCAAGGACGCGACGAACGCGCCCTCAAGCTGCGTGAGCTGCGCAATATCGAGGCCACCGATTTCGCGCTCACGCTCGTGATCGAAGCCGGCACGGCGCTCACGATCGACTACGGCTACGACACCGCGCAGCTCGATGCGACTCGGGTGGCCGCTTTGCATAGCGCATTTGCCGCGTGCCTGACCGCCTTGATCGCCGATCCGCATGCACCACTCGGCACGATCTCGATTGCGACCGCCGACGATCTCGCCACGCTGGCGAGCGCCAATGCGACCACGCAATCGTGGCCGCAAGCGCAGCAGCAGCCGTTGCATCGGCAGTTCGAGCGAGCTGCTTTCGCATCGCCCGACGCAATCGCGCTTGAATTCACCGATCCGCAAGGAGATACGCAGCAAATGACCTACGGCGCGCTCGATGCGAACGCCAATCGGGTCGCGGCTGCGCTCATCGAAGTGGGCGTTCAGCCGGATACGGCGGTTGCGTTGTGCGTCGAGCGTTCATTCGACATGGTGGTGGCGCTAATCGGTGTGCTGAAAGCGGGCGCGGCGTATCTGCCCATCGATCCCGACTATCCGGCCGAGCGCATCGCCTATCTGCTCAACGACGCAAACCCGGCCGTCGTGCTGACGCAGCCGCATCTGCGTGAACGTGTCGCCGCAGCGGTCGAAGGCATCGACGTCAGGATTCTGAGCGTCGACGAACTGCTCAGCGCCGACGCCACGCTCGCTGCGCCGGTGGAAGTCGCCTCCGATCAACTCGCCTATCTGATCTACACATCCGGATCGACGGGTAAGCCGAAGGGCGCCGGCAATACGCATGGCGCGCTGGCGAACCGGATTGCGTGGATGCAGGACGCCTATCGTCTGAACGCTGACGACGTCGTGCTGCACAAGACGCCGTTCGGCTTCGACGTATCGGTATGGGAGTTTGTCTGGCCGCTCGCGGTCGGCGCGAAACTTGCGATTGCGGCGCCGGGCGATCATCGCGATCCGGCACGTCTGGTCGTGGCAATCGAAACGCATCGCGTCACAACGCTGCATTTCGTACCGTCGATGCTCGCCGCGTTCCTTGCTCACCTGGAAGATTTCAAAGTTGCGGCTCGCTGTTCGAGCATCGAGCGGATTGTCGCGAGCGGCGAAGCGCTCGCACCGGAACTGGTGGCGCGCGTCGCGCAGCATTTGCCGAATGCACGCCTCTACAACCTGTACGGACCGACCGAAGCTGCTATCGACGTCTCGCACTGGCGTTGCGATACGCGTGATGCAAACGCGGTCTCCGTGCCGATCGGTCGCCCGATCGCGAACCTGCAACTACATGTACTCGATGCGGCGTTGCAGCCGTTGCCGAAAGGAGCGGTCGGTGAGCTGTATTTAGGCGGAGTGGGACTCGCACGCGGCTATCTCGGTCGTGCCGCACTGACAGCGGAGCGCTTCGTCCCGGATCCTTTCATTGAAGGTGCCCGTCTCTATCGAACCGGCGACCTCGCCCGCCGTCGCGCGGACGGTGCCCTCGATTATCTCGGCCGTATCGATACGCAAGTGAAGCTGCGCGGTCAACGCATCGAACCCGGTGAAATCGAAGCCTTGCTGCGTGCAGAGCCGGGTGTGCACGACGCGGTGGTGATCGTGCGTGATGAGCAACTGGTCGGCTATGTTGCGCGAGGCGTGGACAACACGATCGACACGCATGCGTTGCTCGAGGCGCTGCGTGCCCAGTTGCCCGCGTACATGGTGCCCGCGCAATTGATTGACATGGAGGCGCTGCCGGTTACGCCGAACGGCAAGTGCGATCGCCATGCATTGCCCGCACCGGTTCGTCGTCTTTCATCTGGCGAGGACGCGGTTGCTTCTCTGCAAACCGCTACCGAACGCGAGCTGGCCGAGATATGGAAACGCGTCCTGCATCTGGAAGCGATCGGTCGCGACGACGATTTCTTCACGCTCGGCGGTCATTCGCTGCTCGCGACTCAGGCCAACGCGCAGGCCAATCTGCATTGGACGCTGATCCTCCCGCTGCGCACGCTCTTCGACGAACGCACGCTGCAACGCTGCGCCGCCGCGATCGATCGCGCGTTAGCCGAGCGCGGTACGGGTGCCGGTGAGGACACCGCGAGTGCGATCGACGCACTCCTCGGCGAACTCGAGTTGCAATAAACCATCACGCCGACAAGCATTGAGCACTGAGACAACCCAGCATGACGACAGCCAAACCGGATCTGCTTTCCCTCGCGACACGTTTCGCGCTTTTGCCGGACGCGCAGCGCAAGGCTTTTCTCACGAAGCTCGACGCAGCCGGCATCGATTTTCGCGTGCTGCCGATTCCGCCGCGCGCCGAGCGAACCGCGAGCGTGCCGGCTTCGTTCGCGCAAACGCGTCTGTGGCTGCATGCGCGCATGATCGACGAGCTGGCCGCGTATCACATCACCGAACGTCTGCGGCTCGACGGCGTGCTCAATGCGAATGCACTGCGTCTTTCGTGCGATGCACTAATCGCGCGCCATGAGGCGTTGCGCACGACCTTCACCGAGAGCGCGGACGGCGTGTTGCAGACCGTGCATGCGCCGTCGCGCTGCCCGTGGCATGCGAGCGACGTGAGCACGCTGCCCGCGCATGAGCGTGACGCGCGCGCGGCTGCCATTGCGCAAGCGGATGAAGCGCAGGCCTTCGATCTGTCGCTTGGCCCACTGATGCGCGCGCATTTGATCCGGCTCGACGCGACGACGCACTGGCTCGTGCTGACGACGCATCACATCGTGTCGGACGGCTGGTCGGCTGACGTGATGCTCGCGGAGTTGGCGTCGTTCTATCACGCATATGCGAAGAGTGAAGCCGTATCGCTGGCGCCGTTGCCGATCCAGTACGCCGACTATGCGCTGTGGCAGCGCCGCTGGCTCGATGCGGGCGAGCGTGAGCGTCAGCTGGAATTCTGGCGTGCCAGGCTGGATGCGAGCCGCGACGTATTGATGCTGCCGGGGACGGCGCCGCGTCCGGCGCAACGGAGCGCGCGTGGCGCGCGGCATCGGTTCGTGCTGGATGCCGCGCTTGTCACGCAGGTCAAGGCGCTCGCCAATGCCCAGCGCGCTACGCCGTTCGCGGTGTTGCTCGCAGCGCTCAATGCCGTGCTCGCGCGCTCGTCGGCTGAGGCGCAGATTCAGATCGGCGTGCCCGCCGCGAATCGCGAGCGTGGCGAAGTGGCTGGCCTCGTCGGTTTCTTTGTGAACACGCTGACGCTCGCGACGCCTGTTGCCGCAACGCAACCGTTCGCCGCGCTGGTTGGAGCGACGCAGCAAACGCTCATCGACGCTCAATCGCATCAGGATGTGCCGTTCGAACAGGTGGTCGAAGCGCTTGGTGTGGTGCGCAGTGCGAGCCACCATCCTCTGTTTCAGGTGATGGCGGCTTATGGTGCGCGTCGGCGTTTGCCTTCGCTTGCCGGCGTTCGCATGACGGAATTGCCATCGGGAGCACCGTTCGCCAAGTTCGATCTGACGCTGAGCTTCGAGGAACGCGACGACGGTTCCGTCGATGCCTACTTCATCTACGCGCTTGATCTCTTCGAGGCGGATGCCGTTGAGCGGCTAGCTGCACGTTTCATCGAATTGCTGTCGAATGCAACGGCCGCGCCCGGGACGACGGTCGGCGATTTGCAATGGCTGCCTGACGCCGAGCGTGCCCAGCTGGATGCGTGGAACAGCACGGCAGTCAATCACCAGGAGGCCTTCAGACCGGTTCACCAGCGTGTGGCCGATCATGCGCATGCACGGCCAGATGCACGCGGCGTGGCGGATCTCGAACGTTCGCTTACACGCGGTGAAGTGGACGCGCGCGCGACACGGCTTGCGCTGCAACTCGTGGCAGCCGGCGTGAGCGCGGAAATGCGCGTTGGGGTGGCGCTGGGCCGCTCGGTCGATCTGCTGGTCGGCCTGATTGCTACGCTGAAATCCGGCGGCGCGTTTGTGCCGCTCGACCCGAGCCATCCGCGCGAGCGTCTCGCGCAGATTCTCGATGACGCGCAGATCACGCATGTCATCACCGAGCGCGCTAGTCTGGCCGCGCTGCCGGCGTCGGATCGCCTGCGCTTGTGGTTGATCGACGAAGAGCCACAGCGTGGCGATCTATCGTCTGCGCCAACCGCGTTGCCTGCCGTCTCGCCGCACCAGGCGGCCTATGTGATCTACACCTCGGGCTCGACCGGCAAGCCGAAAGGCGTTGTGGTCGATCACGGTTCGTTCGCGCTGCACTGTGCGGCGATTGCTGAGCGTTACGGCGCGGATGAAAACGACGTCTTCCTGTTGTTCCAGTCGGTCAATTTCGACGGTGCTCACGAGGGATGGTTCTCGCAGTACATGTCCGGCGCCGCGGTAGCGATCACCGCCGACACACTGTGGCCGCCCGCGCAAACCTGCCGGATGATGGTGCGCGAAGGCGTGACGATGACCTACGTGCCGCCCGGTTGCGCGACGCAGCTTGCGGAATGGGCGCTCGCGCACGGTGCGCCGCCGACTTTGCGATCGCTGACGGTGGGCGGCGAAGCGACTTCACGTGAAGCTTTTGCGCTGATGCGTCGCGCGTTTCCGAACGCTCGCATCGTCAACGGTTATGGGCCGACCGAGACCGTCATCACCCCGATGCTGTGGATGTTCTATCCCAGCGACGATGTCGCAAGGCTCGCCGACAGTGCCTATCTGCCGATCGGCACGCTGGTCGGCGCCCGATCCGCGCATGTGCTCGATGCACGCCTGAATCCGCTGCCGGTTGGCGTGATCGGGGAACTGTATCTGGGCGGCGAGGGCGTGGGCGTCGCACGCGGTTATCTCGACCGGCCCGCGCTTACCGCGGAGCGCTTTGTGCCGGATCCGTTCGGTGCGCCGGGCGCGCGGCTCTATCGCACGGGTGACCTGGTGAAACGGCGCGCGGACGGTGTATTCGACTTTATCGGTCGCGTGGACCATCAGGTGAAGCTGCGAGGCTTGCGTATCGAGTTGGGTGAAATCGAAGCGCAACTCGCCGCACATGAGGACGTGCGCGAAGCGGTGGCGATCGTGCACGGCAAGGGAGCGCAAGCGGCGCTGGTGGCGTATGTCGAGTTGAGCGCGGAAGCGCGCGAGCGCAACACGCGGGCGGACGCCGCCGAACTCGACGCGCATCTACGTCACACATTGCCCGATTACATGGTGCCCGCGCATATCGTCGTGCTCGATGCATTGCCGCGCAATGCGAACAGCAAGGTGGACCGCGCTGCATTGCCGGAGCCGCAGCGGGTCGCACGCGCCTATCAGGCGCCTGGCGCCGGCCTCGAAACGGCGCTCGCGCTGATTTTCCGGGAGGTGCTGGGCGTGGAGCGCGTCGGTCGTGGCGATCACTTCTTCGAACTCGGCGGGCATTCGCTCGCGGCAGTTCGCGTGGCGACACGCGTAGCCGAACGGCTTGCACGAGATGTGTCGGTGCGCACACTCTTCGAAGCACCGATTCTGGCTCAGTACGCGCAGCGGGTCATGGCTGCGGCGCGGAGTGAGGCGGTGGTCGAAGTGAACGCCGAGTCCGGGTCGCATTCGGGCTTCGCGAGCGGATCGACGAAATCGCGCGCGCTTGCCGAAGCGCCAGGCGTGTTGCCGCTGTCTGCCGCGCAATTGAGCCTGTGGTTCTTGTGGCGCGCGCAGCCGGACAGCGCGGCCTACAACATTCCTGTCGCGCTGCGTCTGCGCGGGCCGCTCGATGCCGATGCATTGCGTGAAGCGTTTGCCGGGGCCATGGCGCGGCATCCGGCGTTGCGTACGCACCTCGTCGAGCGGAACGGAGAATTGCCGGGCCAACGGATTGCGACGATCGCGCCTTTCGAACTGCCGGTGATCGATCTGCTTTCGCTCGAAGCAGCAGACACCGCGGATAACATAGACAGCGCGCGCGAGGCCGCCGCCGTTACGCTCACCGACGAAGATGCGCTGACGCCATTCGACCTGCTCGACGACGCGCCGCTTTGGCGCGTGCGGCTATTGCGTGTCGGCGAGCACGATCATGTGTTGTCGCTGGTTGTGCATCACATCGTGTCGGACGGACAGTCGATCGACCTGTGGCTTGACGAAGTCCGCACGATCTATGTGGCGATCGTGCGGGGTGCGTCGCCCGCGGCTTCGAGCCAGGCATCACCTTTGCCCCACGCGCTGGTCCTGCCAATCGCGGCGCCGCGTGCGCGCCTGTCGTTCTGGCGCGACGTGCTTGCCGACGCACCCGCGCATGTTTTACCGGCGCCGCCGTCGGGTCGATCCGCAGCGCCGCGCTGGACCGCGGGCCGCCTCGCGTTCGATTTCTCTCCGGACGTGGTGCGACGTGCCCGTACGATGGCGCTTGAAGTCCACGCAACGTTGCCGATGCTGCTGCACGCTGCGTTAAACGTCGCGTTCTATCGTGCAACCGGCGCGACCGATCAACCGGTCGGCGTTCTGGCATCAACACGTGAATTGACGGGCGAGACCGCACGCCGCGCGCTCGGGCTCTTCATTAACGCGGTGGTCGTGCGCACACGGCTCGCCGAAACACACACGCCCGCCACATTGCTGGCTGAGGTTCGCGATGCGGCTCTCGCTGCCTATTCGCATGCGGATACGCCCTTCGCCGACGTGGTCGCGGCGGTGCGCGCGCCGCGCCTGGAACCCGGCAATCCGATTTTCTCGGTGATGTTCAACTATCTACGCCCCGCGGGCGCAGCGGAGCGTGACTGGGCGGGTCTCACGCTCGCCGATTTCAACGACGTCCGGCATCGCGTCGTGTTCGAACTGGAGCTCGACGTGGTCGAGCATCCGGATGGACGCGTGACAGGTGCGTTTTCGTATGCGGATGAACTGGTCGACGGCCGGTTCGTCGAGGCGTTGACGGCTGATTATGTCAACGTGGTTCAGCAGTTCGTCGATGCGCCGCATGACGCGCTCGGCGCGTCGCCGGCGCGGTTTGCACTGGTAACGCCTGCCATTGCTGCTGGCATGAACGCGCCCGGCGCACATCAAGACGAAGCAACCCGGCTCGCCGAGGCGCTCGAACGCGTCTGGAGCGATCTCTTCGAAGGCAACACGCCGGCACATCACGATGATCTATTCGAAGCGGGCGCGACTTCGTTCGACGTCGTGCGCTTTGTCGACGCGGCGCAAGCAGCCGGTCATGCACTCTCGATTGCCGACGTGTTTGCCGCGCCGAGCTTCACTGGCCTGGGCGCGCGGATCGTTGCGGGGGCATCGACCGTCGCCGAGGTGCGGGATGCCGGTTGAAGCTCACGCCACCAACAAACATTTTTCTCCGGCCAGCGCATCCGGCGCGCCGGCTCACACCGATAAGGACCTGCGACATGCACAGAGACACCGTATTTGATCTGATCGGCATCGGCTTCGGGCCGTCGAATCTGGCGCTTGCCGTGCGCCTTGCCGAAGAGGCCGGCGTATCAGACCTCGCACATTGCTTTATCGAGCGACAACCCGAGTTCGGCTGGCATCGCGGCATGCTGCTCGACGACTGCCGGATGCAGATCTCCTTCCTCAAGGACCTCGTTACGTTACGTGATCCGAAGAGCCGCTTCACGTTCATCAACTATCTGTTCGAGCGAGGACGTCTGGCGGAATTCGTGAATCTGAAGAGTTTCTATCCGACGCGTGTCGAGTTTCACGATTATCTCAGTTGGGTGGCCGCGTCGTTCGATGATCGCGCGCACTACGGGCAGACAGTGATCGGTATCGAAGCGGTTAAATCTGCCGGTAACGCGAACGAAGTCGAAGCGCTGCGCGTGTTTTCGCGCGACGAAGAGGGCCGCGAGTGGCAGCGCGTGACGCGCGCATTGTCGGTCGGTATCGGCGGCGGCGCGCAGGTGCCGGAGGCTTTTGCCGCACTCGGTTCGCACAATATCGTGCACTCGTCGAAGTATCTGACTTCGATCGACCGGGTGGTGGGTGACGCCAACGGGGCGCGCAAACGCGTGGCCGTGATCGGTGCGGGGCAGAGTGCGGCGGAAGTGTTCATCGATCTGACACGCCGCTATCCGCATGTCGACGCAAGTCTCGTGATCCGTTCGAGCGCGCTCAAGCCTGCCGACGACAGTCCGTTCGTCAATGAGATCTTCAGCCCGGCGTTTACCGATATCGTCTACGCGCAGCCGAGAGACGGGCGCCGTTCGCTGATCGAGCGCTTTCGCGACACCAACTACGCGGTGGTCGACCGTCCGCTGATCGAGCAGATCTACGAAATGCTCTATATGCAGAACGTTGCGGCAGAGCCGCGTCATCGCTTGCTGGCCAACACGGGCATCGAGACGGCGGTGCGCACGGCGAACGGCCAGATCGAACTCACGCTGCGCGACCGTCTGAGCGGCCACGCGCGTGCCGAGCAATTCGATGCGCTCGTGCTGGCGACGGGGTATCGCCGCGACACGCATTTCGAACTGCTCGAAGGCCTTGCGCCGCATCTGGGCGATGCGCTCGCGCAGGGCAACGTCGAACGCGATTACCGGCTTGCCACGCCCACGAGTTTCAAACCGCGCATTTACCTCCAGGGCTGCTGTGAAGACAGCCACGGGCTTTCCGACACGCTGCTGTCGGTCCTCGCGCTGCGCTCCGACGAAATCGTCGCGTCGCTCTCCCGCCACACATCACAAGACCGGTTGACCAGCCGGACCACACAAACAGAAGAAAACGGGACGCGCACGGGCCGCATGGCCTTCGCTCTTTAATAAAACGCGGCCAATTGGCCGCATAACAACCTGGAGCATCGAGAGATGGAGTGGGCAATAGGCACGCGTCGGCGTGCGATCGCAGCCGCGGCAAGCATGGCGTTTTACGCGGCGGCAGCCGGGCATGCGCAGGCGCAGCAGGTATCCCAACCTGCCGCGCAGTCAGCGGGCGACGCACAGCAAACCAACACAACACAACAGGACGCAACGCCAGCCAATACGCTGCCTTCGATCAGCGTCAAAGGGGCGGCTGAAAGCGAGTCAACGGTGGGCCTCGTCGCTCGTCGCAGCAGCACGGGCACCAAGACCGACACCGCGCTGAAGGAGATCCCGCAGACGATCAACGTCGTAACCGCGGAGCAGATCGAGCAAACCGGCGCGACTTCCATTAACGAAGCCTTGCGCTACGTGCCGGGCTTTTCGACGTATGGCTCGGATGTGCGCTCCGACTGGTATTCGGTGCTGCGCGGTTTTACGCCAACAGTCTTCGTCGACGGTCTGCAGGTGCCCAATACGCTCAATCTCTCGAGCTGGCGTGTCGATCCGTACATGATCGACAGCATCACGGTGCTGCGCGGTCCGACTTCCGTTCTGTATGGCCAGGGCGACCCGGGCGCGATTATCGACGTGCAGAGCAAGCTCGCGAACGGCGAGCGCATCCGCGAAGTCGAAATGCAGGTGGGCGATTACGCGCGCAAGCAACTCGCTTTCGATGTGGGCGACAAGATCGATAAGGACGGCACGCTGTCTTATCGTGTTCAGGGAGTAGGACGCGACGGCAATTCGCAGACTGGGCCGAACCCGGAGCAGCGCGTGGCGCTGGCGCCTTCGGTGAAGTGGCAGCCGAACGCGAAGACCTCGCTGACCGTCGAGGCGACCTATCTGCAGGATTGGGGCGACGCGTCGAACAACTTTCTGCCAGCGCAAGGCACGATTCTGCCGAATCCGAACGGTAAGATTTCACCGGATCTCTATACGGGCGATCCGGAGTTTTCCCATTATCGTAAGAAGCAGTGGTCGGTGGGGTATCAGTTCGAATACAAGCTCGATCCGGTCTGGACGTTCCGGCAGAACACGCGCCTGATGCACCTGTCGCTCGATCAGGGGCAAGTGTTCGGTGGTGGTCTCGATCCGGCGGATCCCACGGAGGCGTCGCTGCTGCGCTATGTCGGGTTGTATCAGCTGAATTACAGCCGTTTCGACGTTGACAACCAGGCGCTGGCCAAATTCCGCACCGGCCCGCTCGACCATACAGTACTGCTTGGCTTTGAATACAACCGGCAGTCGACGACCGATAGCGAGTCGATGGCGACCGGGCCGAGTCTGAATATGTACAACCCGGTGTATACGCCGATCACCAACGCGATTTTCAGTGGCCCCACCGCGTTTCCTCGCACCGACACGAAGTCGACGCTCAATTCGTTCGGCGTGTATGCGCAGGACCAGATCAAGTGGCAGCGCTGGGTACTGACGCTCGGCGGGCGCCAGGACTGGAGCGACACGACGCAGAACGATCTCGCCGGCGGCACGCGGCTCACGCAGAACGATCATGCCTTCTCGGGACGCGTCGGGCTCGTGTATCTCGGCGATTACGGGCTGTCGCCGTATATCAGCTATTCGACCTCGTTCAATCCGCTGATCGGCGTGAAGATCGCGGGCGGCGGTATTGCCGAACCGACCAAGGGCAAGCAGATCGAAGCGGGGTTGCGCTGGCAACCGGCCGGCAAGAATCTGATGTTGAACGCGGCGGTCTATCAGATCAACCAGACCAACGTCGTCACGCCCGATCTCGCCCTCGACCCGACCGGCAGTACGTCAGTGCAGACGGGCGAAGTGCGCTCGCGTGGCATTGAGTTGAGCGGGGTGGGCAACGTCACGCGTAATTTCTCGGTGATTGCCGCGTACGTGTATCAGGACGTGAAAAACATCAAGGCCGGCGACGATACCCTGGGCAAGTGGCCCGTGGATATTCCACGACCGCGTCAGATGGCTTCGCTGTGGGGCGACTGGACGTGGCACGTCGGGCCGCTCGCCGGCCTCGGCTTTGGTGCGGGTATCCGCTATCAAAGCGGCACAGCGGGCGCGGCGGACAACTCGCTGTACGTGCCGAGCTACACCGTGTACGACGCGGCGATTCACTACGAGATGCGCAACTGGCGTTTCGCGGTTAATGGGCAGAACATTTTCAATCGCCGGTTTGTGAGCGGTTGCCAGTCGGTGAATACCTGCTTCTATGGGAATCCGCGCACGGTGATCGCCACGGCGAGATACGACTGGTAAGCGGTGGGTGTTCGGATCGTTGTTGTGATGGTGTGTACTGTCCGAACACCCGTTGTTTTCATCTTATTCGCAACTATCAATACTCATTCAATCCGACTATGCCGAAGAAAAAGCTCGTTTACATCTGGTCTCTGAGAAACGCAGCCGCTGACAAAGCGGGGCAGGATGTCGCGTACAGGAGCGGCATGCGGTATATGAAGTCCGTGCTTGAATCGCTCGTGGAAGCGCTCAACGACACCGAACTCGGCGAGCAGTATTCGTTGGAGAAGGTGATCTATGACGACGATGCGGGATCCGCGTTGGACCGCGAGAAGCTGAAGGAGTATGGGTTCTCGTATGAGCCGGGTAAGCGGTGGTTCTATCCGCCGAATTTGCGGGTGCAGGGTAAAGCTGTCAATGATCTGTTGCTTGCCATTCCGTCGGCTTATCGGCGTGAGCCGCTTGGGGCCGCGGGGCGTGTGGCGGGGAAGAGCCGGTTTGAGAAGCATTTGCTCGATACGTTGGTCGAACTGAAGGCCGATATCGTTGTGCTGGATGGACTGTTGATCATTCTCGATGAACTGGTCCGGCCGGGGGCGCTGTTCGAGCGCAAGATCGTGAATATTCATCCGGGCGTAACGCGGGAGGAGTCGCCGTATGAGCGGCGTGGGGCGTATGCGACGCTCGATGCTTTGTATGGGGCGCGTGGCAAGAAGGTGATCGACTGGAAGACGATGGAGACCGTGGAGGTGGAGCCGCTTTATCTCACCGGGGCTTCGTTTCATTACGTCGACAACGGGATCGATTCGGGTGAGGTGATTCATGATGTGCTGAGCACTGAGATCGATAAGGACGATACCATTCTGGAGCTGCGCTGGAATAACTTTAATCGGAGTCTGTTTCCTGCGTTGCATGAGGGGCTTGCGATGATGGCTGGGCATGCAGTGCGGATTGAGGCCTGAGGTGTACTGCGGCGCGCGCGCCTGAGACACGATCGCGACGGCGACTGCGCCGATTTTGCTCTGCGCGGCCCAATCGCCGTGGGTTAATTCCGAAGCCGTCCGCGCGAACCCGCCGTACTCGGCTTTTGATCAACGCATTTTTGGAGGCGAGCGCCTTCTGCTCGTCTCCGCCCGCACCCGAACGCAGCAAATCGAGAATGTCTTCGCGTTCGCCCTCGGGGCACATCGCAAAGTAAGCGCGCCCGGCGGCAGTCAGCAGAATCGGCAGGCGCCGCCCAACCGTCGAACGGTGAAGCGACAGTGGACTGAAGTGGTGCGTGGTCTCGCGGATGATCATCGCGTCGCCGTCCGGCATACTGTGTTTGATAGCGATGCAGCAGGATGTCTGCGGTCCGCAACGATGACTTTCTTGTTACCGGTGACTATTCCAAAGACTGTCAAGCATGTCTTGCAACTCACGTCCGAGGCCGTCCGGATTTCCTGGTCCGAACTCCGACCGGACTGTTTGGCCATCCAAAAGATAGATGTTCCAGACTCGATGGTACGTGAACTGTGTGGGCACGCTGCTGGGCGACGCCCATATCCTGTCAGCGCTAGTCTGCACGGCGGCCATCTCCTTTTGACTAAGAGGCGTATCGGAACGCTCGACGACTCGCAGCTGGGATCGTCCCGTTGAGTTGCTTTCAACGACGGTTCTAATTCTCGTGAGACTTCGAGAGTCATAGTCCACCATCGTCCAGTCGGCGTACTCCGTCAGAATAGCGCCACGGCCAATAAGCAGTCCATGCCTCGGCACTCTGAACGTGTTTTGCAGGAAGTCAACTGTGCAAAATTTAGTGCATCGGTATTGCGCTGGCAGCAGGCTGGCCCCGCTCGGCCGTTGATACGGCGCAGTAATGTCGCCAGCGCAACCGGCGATAAACAAGCTCATGCAAAATGTGAATAGGCGATAAGACATGCGGAAGCGAAAAAAAATGGAGTTGCACATAGTAAAGACTCGTTCATCCCATAAATAGCCTTGTTTCGGCCCGACCGCTTCCGCGTTCGCGGGCGGACGTCCAGCTTTCCCCAAAGAACTCTCCTTTCCCGGTCAAAGTACGTGGGGATGGTGGGGTCGATCGCCCGGCCGAAGGCCCTTCAGTCAAACAAAAAGGGACGCCGCGCGCGAAGCGCGGCGAGCAATGATGTAACCAGGAGTACTTAAGATTTAGAACGAAAATCCAAAATCCGTGGAATATCCCATATCCTGTTCGAACCCCCAATCAAAGCCGAGGTAGTTGCTACCGCTGCCATATTCATCACCCAGCGTAAAGTTGTACTGGCCCCCGCCGGATGAAACGAGCATGTTGTTGCTTCCGTAGTCTGCCCAGCCAGTTTCATATCCGGTCGGACCATATGCAATTGCGTTATAGCCACCGCCGGCTCCGTAGGTGAACTGGGTGAAGCCGGTGAGCTTACCGCTGCTGTCGAACGAGTCATATTCCAGTTCCTGTCCATTCCCATTGAAGATGATAGCGTTCTGTGTGTTATCGCTATTGAACAGATGCGCGGTCATGCTGCCGTTGTTGCCGTACTGGTCGTATTCCGTTTCACGGCCGGTCGATCCGTCAAAGAAATAGTCGTCCGTTTTCTGGCCGCTCGTATTGAACTTTGCATATTCAGTTTCGTCGCCACTACTGTTATAGACGGTCGCCGTCTGCGAATTGTCGGCGTTGATCATGTGGACGGTCGTCTGGTTGCCAGAGTATTCGGTCAGTTGCGTCTCACGGCCATTTGCATCGTAAAAGGCGTCGGTCGTAATCTTGCCGTTTGTGCCATACGTCGCGTACTCGGAGACATGGCCTGACGGATCGAACACGGCAGCGTTCTGCGTCCCGTCGGGGTTAAATATGTGTGCGACGCCGCTGCCGTCCGTGTTGTAGTCAGTCTCCTGTAACTCTCGGCCAGTCGCTCCGTCATAGACGAGATCCTGCGTTATTTTGCCGTTGGTGCCAAAGGTGGCCTGCTCGGTTTCATGACCAGTGGCGTTGAATACATACGCGGTCTGCGTGCCGTTGGCGTTGAAGAGGTGATCGACCTGGCTGCCGTCGGCGTTGAAGTCGTTCTCTTGCGTTTCACGTCCGGTTGTTGCGTCATAGAACAGGTCCTGCGTTTTCGCGCCGTTGACGCCGAAGGTTGCCTGCTCGGTTTCGTGGCCTGCGGCGTTGAACACATAGGCGGTCTGCGTGCCGTTGGTGTTGAAGAGATGATCGACCTGGCTGCCGTCGGCATTGAAGTCGTTCTCCTGCGTCAGACGGCCGGACGTTGCGTCATAGAACAGGTCTTGCGTCTTGGCGCCATTGGTGCCAAAAGTCGCGTATTCGGTTTCGTGACCGGCGGCATTGAAGACTGCGGTGTTCTGCGTGCCGTTGGCGTTGAAGAGGTGATCAACCTGGCTGCCGTCGGCGTTGAAGTCGTTTTCCTGAGTTTCACGTCCAGTCGTGGCGTCGAAGAAGACATCCTGCGTTTTCGCGCCGTTGGTGCCGAAGGTTGCGTACTCGGTCTCGTGACCGGCGGCGTTGAAGACCGCGGCGTTCTGCGTGCCGTTAGCGTTGAAGATGTGGTCAACCTGGCTACCGTCGGCGTTGAAATCGTTTTCCTGAGTTTCGCGTCCAGTCGTGGCGTCGAAAAATACGTCCTGCGTTTTCGTGCCGTTGGTGCCGAAAGTCGCGTACTCGGTCTCAGTTCCTTGCGCGTTGTAGACCGTCGCGTTCTGCGTGCCATTGCTATTAAAGTGGTAGGCAACTTCAGAGCCGTCTGCGTGGAACTGGTCTTGGTCGGTGGCGTGACCCTGACCGTCATAGACGTTAGCAACATAGCTGCCGTCGGCATTGTGCGAGTAAACAGTCTGCGAAACAACATTGCCGAATTGGTCAACAATGGCGGATGAACTGACAGCGGCCCCACTAAAATTGACCGTCTCGAACTGGCCCAATGAAAAATCGGCGGTGGCGGACTTCAGCGTGCCATCCGGATTATATTTAAAAGATATTTCCGTCGGATCACCAAATTGCGCCCCTTGTACACCGGTCTGAGTAGCACTGCCGGTAGATGCTGGATAAAAATAGTCGTGCAGAGGGCCTGCGTTCTCGCTGTAGTAATCATAGAAATTAATGGGCTGGCCAAGTTCCGCGGTAACAGGTATCGTGCCGGATATCGCTGAAGCCGCCGATGTCAACTTGCTAAGATCCTGCCCCGCATCGATCCCACTTGCCTTGTCTGAAGCATATGCGCCATCAAGTTTTGGCTGTAAATCGCCGTCCGAATTGGCATCGCCATTCAGTTTAATCAAAACCGGATTACCGGACTTGCTGGTTGTATTTAAAATTTGTTGCTGTACTGCGTAATTATTGGCTTCGGATTCGGCCTCCTCCAGACTACCAAGGAATCCCGCCATGCTCCCATAGTTTGGGTCATTCGGATTAAGATTTCCTAGCGCATCATAGACCTGCTTGTCATTCTGATAATTTACGAAGTGACCAAGCTCATAGCTCAAGTCGCCGACAAATTTATTTGCATCTTCTCCGATTATCTGGGAGCCGAACTGGCTTTGCAGCTGGACATTCTGCCCGTTATAGCTGGCAACAGTTTGGAGACCGACAGATGATAAGTCATACCTGCCGAACGGTAATGCGGTGCCACTGTCAATCGCACTCTGATAGTTGTTAAGTTCTTGAACCAGGAGTGGACTCGCATTGATGAGTGCCAGTTCTTCCGTTGTGGGGGATTTGATCGTGTTCCACATGGATTCTTGACCGGTAATGGGGGAGTTAAGACTGCGATCAGTCATTTCTATAATCCTTATTGGCTATTTTGTTTCAATGTGATTGAGGTGACGCATTTTTTCTCTAACGCGGTTGACCATATTTCTATATATATAGAATTTTCTCCTTGTTGCAGATATTTCATAGTGAATCCTCCTCGGTCGGGCGAAAAAATCGCCTTCGTGAAATATTTTTTTAAATCACCTTTTGTGATGCATGCTTTATTGAAATCTATTTCCATGCCTGCTCGAACCGCAATTTTTCCGTTTGGAAGAAATTCCTTGATATAAGGTTGATCGCAACGAAAATTTCGGCCATAATTTTTATTAAAAAACCATGGAATTTCAGAGTAAGAAAAACGCTGTTCAAGTTTTAGATCAATCTTGGGGATTAGTGCCAGTCCACATGGCGCTGGATCTTTCACCCAGCCTTTCTCGCCCCCCTTCATAACGACGTCCATTTTTTCTGAGTAGTATTGTTCGTCCGCCAACTCGTCATGAGTGACAAGGTCATAAATATTCTTTGCGATCTCATCAGGGTTTTTAGGCGTGAATTTTCCCGTCTCACGCTCAGTTGTGGCGTCAGCTAATGTAAGCATTGAGTGAAAATTCAGAATCCCCGCAATGAAAGTCAAGACAAGACGCTTAGATGATATTTGATTCAATTCCTTTCCCTCTCGTGTCAAGATCACATGTGAGATTTAGCGCACTGCCACTACTCATCTGCTAAAATCTGTTGCTTTATTTTTCTGCCATCTGATGAGATCTCCAGATTGCGTAGATGGTATTCGTTAGAAGGCTGCCATCTCCTGCCGCCTCACCCATACCTGATTCACATTTTTCTTCTTGCCCATCCACGAGATCGATATTCCATGCGACATCGGTCATAGGGTGGCTGGGAGTATCGATTGGGCTTGCCCAGACGGAATTCGCAAGTGCGACGACGGCGTGAACCTCACTGGAATCGAGGTCAATGGTCAGTGTTTTATTGGATTGGGCGATCATCTTCCCCCCTTCGAAAGTCCGGGCGCTTTCAATTTTTGACAGTTTTTCGGTGTCTAGGTCGATAACGTACAGCTCCCAAGAAGGAGTTAGAAACGAACCGTTCCATTCTATAATCCCTCGCGCCGGACGATTAATATTGCCGAGTCTCCGTTCAGGCGTGCATTTTCTTCCTTTGCCAACGTTTCTTTTTATCGGCGCAAAAGCCATTGGTGATGCTGGATGAGAGGCAGGGACGCAGCCCGCCAATGGCAGCAGACAGACTGTCGAGGTTACGATTTTCAATATCATCTGATGCATGTTGTCGTCCGATTAAAATTAAAACGGATTAATCTCGCATGGATTTCTGGATTCCGTTCCAGAGCGGTTCGAACAGGTAATAAAACGCACTTTTTCTCTGAGCCTCCAGATTGATTGAAATTAACTGCAAATTTTTTTGGATACGAGAACATAGGCAATCAGGAATAGTCCGAATCCTGCGATAAAATATCGCCCCAGATTCCCTGAGATAACCGCCTCTGAACTGTGGCGTGTGGTCGCGAACAATCTGAAAATCGCGAATATCGCACCGATTACTGACCCGGCAGTGAAGATGGCAAGTCCTAAACCAATCAGAATATAAAGACTGGTTGGCAGCGTTCTATTGAGCGGTCCGCAACTGAAAATTAATATTGAGCCGTACGAAATGGGAATCAGCAGCAGAAATGCAAAAAATACAACGTATGACTTGGTTCTTTTATTCATGATGTTTCCGTACATATGCGTGTAGTCGTGTCCTAGTCCCGCATGGATTTCTGGATGCCGTCCCAAAGCGGTTCGAACAGGTAATCAAACGCGCTGCGCGAGCGGGTCTTGATGAATACTTCCGCCCGCAATCCCGGCCCGAGTTGAATCGGCTCACGCGCCACGCTGTTCGCGTGTGCAATGACGTCAGCGGGAATCTCGATATGCGCCAGATAGAAAGGCTGCCGCGTCTCCTTCTCGTTCAGCGAATCGGCGGAGAGATACGTCACGGTGCCTTCAAGTACCGGAGAGGTTCGCGGGTTGTACGCGGTCAGCCGGACATCCGCCTTGCTGCCTGGCAGAATCTCGCGCACGTTGTCGGGCTTGATCTTCGCTTCAACAATTAACGGGGTGCCTGACGGCACCAGATCGAGAAGCGGCTCGCGCGGACCGATGGCCGCGCCGATTGTGTGCACCATGAGTCCGACGACCTCGCCATCGACCGGTGCGACGATCCTGGTGCGCGTTTCGATATCCTGTGCCGGGCGTAACTGATCGGTGACCTGCTGGATTTTTGCCGTCGTGTCCTTCAGCTGTGTGTCGGCCGACTTCACATAGTCATTGCGCAGCGCAGTGATCTTCAGATCGAGATCGGTTTGCTTCTGTCGCGCGCGAATCAGTTCCGCCGTATCCGATTGCTGGCGTGACTGATAATCTGCCGCGGCGCGCCGCAACTCCATCATCTTTGTTTCGGTCACGTAGCCTTCGCTGCGCAACTGTTCATTGACCTGAAGCTCCTGCTTCGAAATGCCGAGACTTTCACCGCTGGTGCGTACAAGCGCAGTCTCGGTCGCGATTTCCTGGCGGGTCTGGGCCGCCTGCTCCTGCAACAGACGCAACTGGTCGTCCAGAGTCTGCCGCTCGGAGTCGAACAGCGTTTGCTCTCGCTGCAGCAGTGCGGCAATAGCGGGGTCCGACGACCGGGCGGTCAACTGCACAGGGAACATCACCGAGTTCTTCATGTCACGTTCTGCTTCGAGCCGTGCGGCCTTTGCTTCGTCGTCGGCCAGTTGCGATTGCAGCGCCGAGACTTCGGCATCGGGCCGCACGCTGTCGAGCGTGAGCAGCACCTGTCTGGCCTTGACATGATCGCCGTCTTTCACAAGGATGGCCTTGACGATCCCGCCTTCCTGATGCATTACCGTCTTGCGTTCGCCATCGTCACGCACAACACCCTCTGCGACGACTGCGCCCGACAGCGGCGCGAGAGCGGCCCAGATGCCTAGCGCGCTACACCCAAGGACGAGCACAAGACACCCCGATGCAATCGCCCTGCGCGGCAAACGCAAGCGCTCGACTGTCCGTTGCGGCTCGAATGATCGGCCCGGGTCAGCCAACGCGCTGCGGATGCGTGCGCGCAGGTCCTTTACGACAGGGCGCAGTTTCATGATGCGACGATCTCCCGACGGTGGTCATTGCCCGACGCAGGTCCTGCCGGTCGGGCCTTCGAGCGCGCCCACGCCTCGACCTGCTCGCGCGTGCCGAAGCATTCAATCTGTCCGCTGCGCATCATCATTACGCGGTCGGCGATCGAGAGCACGGTCTGCCGGTGCGTCACTACTACGACGGTTACCCCGTCCCGTTTCAACTGGAGCAGAGCCGTGTTTAACTGACGTTCGCCATCGGCGTCGAGATTGGCGTTTGGCTCATCGAGCAACACGAGACGCGGGTCACCATAGAGTGCACGGGCCAGCGCGATTGCCTGGCGTTGACCACCTGATAGCGTCTCCCCCGAGTCACCGATGTCTGTTTCATAGCCATTCGGCAATTTGAGGATCATCTCGTGCACGCCCGCGCGTTGTGCCGCGAGCACAATCGCCTGGGCATCGTTACTCGCCGGGTTGGGATCGCGCGCAATGTTGCCTGCCACGCTGCCGGAAAAGAGTTCAACATCCTGCGGCACATACCCCAGATATCGTCCCAGCGTATCGCGCGGCCACTGGGTAATGTCAGCGCCGTCAAGGCGGACCGTGCCTGATTGCGGTTCCCACAGGCCCGCCAGAAGCCGCAGAAGCGTCGATTTCCCGGATGCGCTGGCGCCGACAATCACAAGCAGTTGACCGGGACTCAGCGCGAACTGAATGCCCTTAAGCAGAAGACGGCCCCGTTGATCGTTGACGTTGCGACTGCTGAAAGTCAGTGCCTCGACAGTCAGCCGGCCCTCTGGTCGAGGTAACGCGATCGCGCTGCGTCCAGCCGTCCAGCGATACAGTGCATTCAGCCGGTCCCAGCCTTGCCGGACCTCCGTAAGCTGCTTCCAGCTTCCGAGCATCTGCTCGACCGGAGCGAGTGCCTTGCCCAGCAGGATCGTCGTGGCAAGCATGACGCCACCCGTTGCATACTGGTTGATAACGAGCCATGCACCCGCGGCCATCATCAGAACCTGAATGGCCTGACGCAGTGTCTTACCGACATTCCTGTTCAACATTGACGTGTCGGTTACCTGCTCCTGAGCGTCGAGATCCAGGCTCCGCCGGGCTGCCCAGGCGTCAATCACGGTGCCGTTCATGCCAAGTACCGTCACAATCTCCGCGTTGCGCGCAATCTGCGTGGCGATTTGCTCGGTCTTGCGCTGACGTGCCATGTAGGAGCGGACTCCGCCTCTCGTCAACCTGTCGTTGAGCAGCGTCAGGCAGACCAGAATGATTGCGCTCACCACCGCGATCAGACCGAGCGACCAGTGAAAAAGGAACATGAGCACGAGATAAACGACGAGCCAGGGCATATCAAGGAGTGCGGTTACTCCCGCGCCAGAAAGGAACGACCGGAGAGCGGCCACGTCCTGTGACGTAGCGAGATCGGGCCGAGGCGTTCGTCTTGCCAGTGTCTCGACGCGGGCCGCCAGCGCCAGCCGGTCCAGTCGGTCCGCGAGTTGCCGGCCGAGATCCGCCAGCACGCGGTTGCGTACGACATCCACCGCAAACATCATGAACAACGAAATCGCCATGAAGATCATCAGCATGGCTAACGTTTCCAGGCTGCGACTCGGCAAAACACGGTCGTAGACCTGAAGCAGATAGAGCGTGGGGGCCAGTACGAGCAGATTGCTCGCGATGCCAAATAACGTCGCGAATAGCAGATGCCGCCTGATTGCCTGAAACATCGTCATGTTTTATTTCTGGGAGGGCGCGGCCTTCTGGCCATCATGCGGGTCAAGTTGTGCAAGCGTCGCTTCGTCAAGCTGCGCGACGCTTGCCTTGAGGTGGAGGAACTGCATCAGCGTGTCGTATCGCGCCCTGGCAAGATCGCGCCGCGTGCTGAAGAGTTTGTCCTCGGCGTCGAGAACGTCAGCATTGATGCGCACGCCCACACGAAAACCCTTGCGGTCGGACTGCAGGGCCGTCTCGGCGGATCGCTGCGCAGTGCGTAGCGCGGCGATCTGCGCGAGCCCATCGCGCACGCCGAGAAATGCCTGCTGGGCATCAAGCGCGGCCGAGCGGCGCGCGTCCTCGAGATCGCGTTCGGCCTTGTCTCTGAGCGCCAGGGCTTCGCGCTTTTTACTCGACGTTGAAAGGCCGTCGAACAGCGGAATGCTGATCTGGATGCCAATCTCGCCGGATGAAGCCCGGTGGGCGCCGGTATAGAAGTTGGTCTGTCCGTTGATGAACGCGGCATTGCCGTTACTCGCGTTGCCGACTATCGACACGCTTGGCATATAGCCCGCATCCACCTTGCTGACCTCTCGCCTTGCGACCTCAAGTGCAATCTGCTGCTGCCTGACACCCAGCCCGGATGTTTGAGCGACCGATTCCCAGGTATCGGATGAACTGGATGTAAAAGTCGTGAGGCTTGCGTCTGCATCGAGCGGTTCAACCACATCGACGGAATGGCCAACTATCTTTTGCAGCGCGGCGTAGCGCCTCGCAAGTTCCCCCTGCGCCTTGACGAGATCGGCATGCGCGGAATCGGACGCTGCCTGCGCCTCATCCAGGTCGACGACCGTCGCGGCGCCCAGTGCAAAGCTTCGCCTGGTCAGGCCCAACTGTTCATCGATCGAGCGCAGATGCTCCTGCGAAAGCAGAAAGGTATCTTTCGCGGCAAGCGCATCAAAATAGGCCTGGGCCACACGCAGGAGGAGATCCTGCTTCGCGCTGGCGAACGTGAAGCCGGCACCAACGACTGAGAGCCTGCTTTCCTGATAGGCCTGCCAGTCGTCCCACTTGAATAGCGACTGATTGAACGACAGGGTCGCCCCCACCGTGGAATAGGGCGCGGCAGGTTGTCCCGGGACATGGATCGCATTCCTGAAATCGGACTGGGTAAGCCCGAGGTGCGGAAGCAGCGCGGCGCGCGCCTCGGGCTCCTTCTCCAGACCGGCGCGATAGGACGCTTCAGCACTCGCAAGCGTGGCGTCATGCGCCATAGCGTCGTCAGCCAGTTGGGACAGATTTGCAGCGTGGGCAGCTCCGGTCAGAAAAGACAATGCCAGTAGCCCGGAGACAAGCGCAGGTGACCGGAGACGACGAAGGCCGTGGGACTCTGTCGATTGGCGTTCAGTGTGAGGCGAGCGAAGCATCACTGGCATCCAGCCAGATCGTCATGACGGTCTGGCCAGCGCGACTGCACGCATCCGATGCGGTGCATTTTTGCTGCGTGGCACGCAGTTCGTGCTGTAGCAGGGTGACTCTGTCCCATGGTTTTGTCTCTCTTTGGGCATGTCGAGACGACCACCGATCCCCAAAGAAGGGATCGGTGCATTCGTTATGAAGTGAATGCTTAATCGAGTTTTGCAGGGGCAGACCAAAGGGAGAATCAGACAACTCCGAAATCAAATTGCCTGAAAAAGACGTATGCAAATCGCATCAAACGAAGGTGCGTGAACTACCGAATTGACGTTTAGCCAGGGTCGGCGGGAAGGGAGGGGGCTGGCGTGGCCGCTCTGACTTGCCTCGGGTTTCTCGACGTGCTTCCGGAAATCAAAAAGCTGAGCGCGGCCAGCACCCATACACCGATGCCGCCGTATAGCATTACCCAGCCAAAGCCTTCTATCAGTGCAGCGTGAACGGCGGTTCCAGTGGGATCGATCTGCGCCAACGCAGGAATTCCCGCTCTGATGGCTTCAACATCTCCCGCGGCAATTTTCTCGGCCAATCGTGCGAGCAGGCGGGTGTCGATCGTCGTTGGCAGTCTTGCCTTCAGATGAAACAGAATGCCGGCAATTAATATCGCGCCCATCAACGCAATATTGATCGCAAGCGTAATCATCCGTGCACTCATGTCGATGCCGGAGGCCATGCCCGCGCGCTCGGCGGGAACCGCGCCGGTCGTCGTATTGGTGACGGGTGTGTTGGTCAAGCCCAGACCGGCGCCGGCGAGTACGCAGCCTGGCAGCATGGCCAGCACGCCCGGATGCGCGGCGCTACTGCCGTATCGCATCAGGATGAAGCCGAGGCCGATCGTAAAGAGCCCAACAGGGATGGCGATTCCGGATCCATAACGTAACGCGAGCCGTTCCCCAAGCGGTGGAAAGAGCAGCGTCGGCAGCGTGTACGCAAGCAGCGCCAATCCCGCGCTCACGCTGTCGTAGCCAAGACCGATCTGGAAATAGATCGGCAGGTAAATCATGAACGGCCAGAAGCTGAAATTCATGCCCGCGGAACCCATCAGCGCGCCAGAAAACTGCGGAATCCTGAAGACCGAAAAGTCGAACATGGGGCGGGCGCTGCGTTGCTCCGCCCAAAGAAAGGCTGCGAAGGCCACCAGCGTCGCCACGACGATGAAGATCGCGCGCGGGCTCGTAAAGCCCATGTCCGAGCCCTGCGTGATGAAGTACACGAGGCCGAATACCGCCAGTGAGAGCGTGACGATGCCGGCAATATCGAGCGTATGCGCGTGGGGATCACGCGACTCCTGCACGCCGCCGAACACGAACATCAAGGTGGCGGCGGCGAGCAGCGCGTGCACCCAGAAAACCCATTGCCAACCCGACAACGCAACGATCATCCCGCCGATGATCGGCCCAAAGCCTAGCCCAATGCCCAGGATGATGCCCCACGCGCTGAACGCGCGGGCGCGCTCCGGTCCCTCGTTGAACTGGTGCGAAAGGACCGCCACCTGGCATATCAACATCACGCCGCCACTCGCACCTTGCAACAGACGCGCGACGATCAGCGTCGGTACGCTCTGCGCGAATCCGCAAATCAACGACGTGATGCCGAACAACGCAATCCCGATGACAAATATCCGTCTGCGGCCGTATCGGTCCGCAAGCGTGCCGGTCGCCATCAGCACGGTCGTTACTGCGAGCGTGTAGGCGTTCATGATCCATTGCATGCCCTTGAAGTCGCCATGCAGCAGCCGTTCGAGTGTGGGCAGGATCACCGGCACGCTGGAGATCTCGAGGCCGAACATCAAGGAAGACAGGCAAACGGCGGCCAGCGCCAGCATGTTCTTTGGAATTGGGAAGGGGCGGCCCGCCTGAGCCACCGGCCTCTTACGCGAAGTCGATTGGCGTTCTGCTGCAGCGGCCGCCTGGGGTTGCCTGTCGCGCCCTGGCGGAGCGATCCGATACCTGGACATAGAAATTCACCTCAATAGTCGGTGGGCTTAGCCACCATGGACTGTGTAATATAGAGGGAATTTAGGTCCCGATTGACGCGTGTTGATCCCGGAAATGCGTCCTGTGGGGAACCAATTAGATGAGGTGAGGTGATGAGCGACATCCTGGATGGTGTGACGACGTTCGTGCGCGTCGTGGAGGCGGGTAGTTTTGCGTTGGCCGCGGAACGCTTGAGCCTGACGCGCTCGGCGGTCGGCAAAGTGATTGTCCGGCTCGAAAAGCGTCTTGGTGTGCGCTTACTCACGCGCACGACGCGCAGCCAAAGTCTCACGGAAGACGGGCAAGCCTATTACGACCGCTGCGTGCGCGCGCTCGCCGAACTCGAAGCCGCGGAAGCCGATCTGGATTCAGGGCGGCGCGAACCCAAAGGGCGTTTGCGGGTGAGCGTGCCGCAGGCCTTTGGTCATCATTGTGTGGCGCCGGTGCTGCTCCGGCTCGCGCGCAGGCATCCGCAATTGAGGATCGATATTTCGATTAGCGATCGTTTCGTGGACATGGTGGAAGAAGGTTTCGACCTCGTTGTGCGGATCGGTCCGCTGGTCGACAGCGTCAGCCTCGCGGCGCGAAAGCTCGGTATGCAGTATGCGAGTATTGGCGCCGCTCCTTCCTATCTGGCGCGGCATGGCACGCCGGGCAACGTGGATGAATTGCGTGGGCACGTCGTGATTGCTTACCTGAGGGCCGGGGCCGCTGACCCATGGGATGTGCTCGACGTCAATGGACAAATCCGTCGCGCGGATGTTCGGCCGCAGCTTGCTTTCGACGACATGCAGGGAATTGTCGATGCCGCTATTGCGGGGTTCGGCCTTTCCTGGCTGCCGAGCTGGCTGCTGGCTCGCTATGCGGAAACGGGCGAACTGGTGACGGTGATGGAGAACTGCTTCCGGCCTTCTCAGGAGATTCACGTGGTGTGGCCGAAGAGTCGATATCTACCCTTGAAAACGCGCTGCGCGATCGACGCGCTGGTTGCGGAGATTCCCGCTATGCTGGGTGCGCCTGCGGCAGGCGCACCCATTGTGCGTCGTGACTAGAATTGCAACGTGGCGCTTGCCACGGCGGTCCGCGTCGGCGAAGGCGCCACGTAATAGCCCCATGCCGTGGTCCAGTAACGGCGGTTGAACAGATTGTTGATCCCCGCCCGGAACGTCACATCTTTCCCGGCAATCTTGGTCTCGTAGCGGCCGCTCAAATCGTAAGTGACATAAGCCGGCACGAACTGCGTATTAGCCGCGTCGACCGCCTGGTTGCCGACGTACTTCCCACCAAACGCCAGCGTCAGCGGACGCAGGTACGACGGGTTGTATTCGATACGACCGGTCACGGTAAACCGTGGTGCGCCATACACGCGCTTGCCCTCGACGCTGGCATCGTCCACATCGACTGCCTTCGTGTCGAGCCACATCACGCCACCCATCACGCGCCATTCGTTCGTCAGCGCAAGCCAGCCGCTTGCATCGACGCCGGTATAGCGCTTCGTGCCGTCCTGCACGAAGATGTTGGCCGAGTTCGTATAGTTGTAGCCCTGATCGACACGGAACAGCGCGAGATTGGCGCCCCACTTGCTGTGGTCCGTCTTGAAGCCGATTTCGTACTGCTTGCTCTTCAGCGGGCCGAACGTGGCCGGGTAGTTGAGGTTGGTGTTCGATGCCGCGCCACCCTGTTCCAACGATTCGACATAGCTCGCGTACACCGTGGAGTACGGATCGGTCTTGAACATCAGCGCAAAGGTCGGCGTGACCGGATCCGCATTGTATTGCGACGAGACGGCGCCGCTCGGGTCGTACACGTGCTCGCGGTATTGCGTGTAGCGCACGCCGATCAGGGCGGACAGGCGTGACGTGAACTGCACCGTATCGCTCGCGTACACGGCGGCCTGCGTGGTGCGCTGCTGACGGTACAGCTCCGAGCCGATGCTGACTTCATCGTTGGTCAACAGCGTGCTGTTGTACAGATTGCCGTTGCCAAGGAAGTAGCCGTCGTTCCAGCCTGTGCTGTTGCTGTACTCGCTGGTTTGCGTCTCGAAGCCCGCGCCGAGTACGACGTCGTGCTTGATGCTGCCGGTGTTGAATTTGCCCTGCACCATCGCGTCGACGTTCTGATAGAAGTAACGCGTCATCGCCGCATAGAGCGTGTTCGAGTAATTGCCCGCGTCGTCGTTGACATACAGGAAGCTGTCCGAATTAGTGCGGTTTTCCTTGGCAAAGCGGTATTTCACGCTCGCATGCCAGTTTTCGGAGAGGCGGTAATCGAGGCCCGTGCCGAACGAGGCCATCTCGGTCTGGTAGTAATTCTGCGGCTGCGTCAGCGCATGGGTGACGGTGCTTGCGTCGGGAATGCCGAGGCCGGAGCCGAACATCAGGCCGAATAGCGTGCCGTTGGTTTTGCGCTTCTGATAGAAAGCGTCGGCGCTAAAGGTCAGGTCCGGCGTAATGCGGAAGTCGAATGCAAGCGAGGCCACCTGGCGGCGCACGTGACCGTGATCTTCCGCCGTGTTGCCGTCTTCATTGACGAGGTTCAGGCGGTAGCCGAAACGATTGTCGTTGCCGAAACGGCCACCCAGATCGACCGCTTCGCTGAACACGCCGGCCGATTTGTAGCCGATCGAAATGCTGCGGTACGGATCGTCGGTCGGGCGTTTCAGCACGTAGTTGACGATACCGCCCGGCGAGCCGAAGCCATACATGAAGCCGGACAGGCCCTTGAGCAATTCGACCTGCTCGAACGGTTCGAGCGAGAGATCCGTGTCCCACGACGGGAACGTCTGGCCATCCACCTTGATGCTGTTCAGCGTGTCGATCGGCATGCCGCGCACGGTGAACATGGAGTTTTCGCTGATCCCGTTTTCGCTGATGGTCGACACCGCCGGGTCGTACTTGAACAGATCGTTGGCGGTTGCCGCCATCAGGTTCTGCGCCTCGTCGCTCGTCACCACGTGCGTCGAGAATGGCGTGTCCACCTGCTTGCGCGAACCCAGCGCGCCGGCGCTGACCGTGTCGGCCTGTGCCACGGCGGTGTCTTTCGTTGCCGAGACACTCACGGCCGGCAGCGTGGCGGCAGCGTCACTTGCCGGCACCGCCTGCGCCCAGCCCGATGACGACAGCGTAGACAACGATAAACCGACGCTGACGAGAAGCCCCGCACTGAGTAGCGACGGAGTACGGCGTTGGCCGCGCATAAACGTTGGCCGCGCTGAGCGGCTGGCGACAAATAGATTCTGCATGTTGTTTGAATTGGGCAGGGTGGCGCCGCCGCGCACCAAAGATGTGCGAAACGGCAGCATGCGAGCGAGTGGTGGTTAAACGGATGGTTCAAACTGCGATTCCATACGAATGGTAATGCATCTGATTCGCATTAACAATCTATTTCGCGTGGTAAGTCATCTATAAGACATCTGTCTTAAGACATAGGGTAATAGGCTGTAAGCCTTGAGTGGCGGGGATCGGCCCCTTTTGGGGCGGTGCGGCGATATGTTTGTTTAGCAGCAGCTACTGGAAAACGCGCATATACTCACGGTCGGGCCGTAAAAAGTAGTGCCGTGGGTCGCGCTGCGTTTTTGCTGCTTCGTCGCAACTCGCGGGCTCAGCGCCACGAACGCTCTGTCTAACACTTCATCTAGCAAAGCATCAAACATGTCCACTCCGCCGAAGATCATCTACACCCTGACCGACGAAGCGCCTGCTCTGGCGACTTACTCGCTGCTGCCGATCGTCAAGGCGTTCACGCGCTCGTCCGACGTGATCGTTGAAACGCGCGATATCTCGCTTGCTGGCCGGATCATCGCTGCATTTCCGGACTACCTGACCGCGGAACAGAAGGGTTCCGACGATCTGGCGGAACTGGGTGGACTCACCACGCGTCCGGAAGCGAACATCGTCAAGCTGCCGAACATCAGCGCTTCGGTGCCGCAACTGAAGGCCGCGATTACCGAGCTGCGCGATCAGGGCTTCAAGCTGCCGCCGTATCCGGACGTAGCGAATACGGAGGCCGAAAAAGACGTCAAGGCTCGCTACGACAAGATCAAGGGCAGCGCCGTGAACCCGGTTCTGCGCGAAGGCAATTCGGATCGCCGCGCGCCGTTGTCGGTCAAGAACTACGCACGCAAGCACCCGCACAAGATGGGCGCCTGGAGCGCGGACTCGAAGTCGCACGTGGCGCACATGAGCAGCGGCGATTTCTACGGCAGCGAAAAATCGGCGCTGATCGCAGCCGCCGGCGCCGTGAAGATCGAACTGATCGCCGCCGACGGCTCGACGAAGGTCCTGAAAGAAAAGACGGCCGTGCAAGCGGGCGAGATCATCGACGCTTCGGTGCTGAGCAAGAACGCGCTGCGCAGTTTCATCGAAGCGGAAATTGCCGATGCGAAGAGCAAGGGCGTGCTGTTCTCGGTGCACCTGAAGGCGACCATGATGAAGGTGTCGGATCCGATCATCTTCGGTCACGTGGTGTCGGTGTTCTACAAAGACGTGCTGACCAAGCATGCCGACGCGCTGGCGCAAGCCGGCTTCAACCCGAACAACGGTATCGGCGATCTGTACGCGCGTCTGAAGGATTTGCCGGAGCAAACGCGTGAAGCGATTGAAGCCGACATCAAGGCGCAGTACGAGCAACGCCCGCAACTGGCCATGGTCAACTCGGACAAGGGCATCACCAGCCTGCACGTGCCGAGCGACGTGATCGTCGACGCTTCCATGCCGGCCATGATTCGCGAGTCGGGCAAGATGTGGGGCGCGGACGGCGCACTGCACGACGCCAAGGCTGTGATCCCGGACCGTTGTTACGCCGGCGTCTACCAGGCTGTGATCGAAGACTGCAAGAAGAACGGCGCTTTCGACCCGGTCACGATGGGTACGGTGCCGAACGTTGGTCTGATGGCGCAGGCCGCCGAAGAATACGGTTCACACGACAAGACGTTCCAGATTTCCGCGAACGGCGTGGTCCGCGTGACCGACGCAACCGGTACGGTGCTGATCGAGCAGGCGGTTGAAGCCGGCGACATCTGGCGTATGTGCCAGACCAAAGATGCGCCGGTCCAGGATTGGGTCAAGCTCGCGGTGAACCGCGCTCGCGCCACTGGCACGCCGGCTATTTTCTGGCTGGACGCGGCTCGCGCGCACGACGCCCAGATCATCAGAAAGGTCGAGCAATACCTGAAGGACCACGACACCAGCGGTCTGGATATCCGTGTCATGACCCCGGTTGAAGCGACGAAGTTCTCGATCGAGCGCATCCGCGCCGGCAAGGACACGATCTCGGTCACCGGCAACGTGCTGCGCGACTACCTGACCGACCTGTTCCCGATCATGGAACTGGGCACCAGCGCGAAGATGCTGTCGATCGTCCCGCTGATGGCCGGTGGCGGCATGTTCGAAACCGGCGCGGGCGGTTCGGCGCCGAAGCACGTTCAGCAACTGGTCGAAGAAGGTTTCCTGCGTTGGGATTCGCTGGGCGAATTCCTGGCGTTGGCGGCTTCGCTCGAACACCTGAGCGGCGCGTATCACAACCCGAAGGCGCAGATTCTGGCCAAAACGCTGGATCAGGCAACGGGCAAGTTCCTCGACAACGACAAGTCGCCGGCGCGCAAGATTGGCGGTATCGACAACCGCGGCAGCCACTTCTACCTGGCCATGTACTGGGCCGAAGCACTGGCCGCGCAAACCGAAGACTCCGCATTGCAGGCGCAGTTTGCCGGCGTGGCGAAGGCGATGGCCGACAACGAAGCGAAGATCATCGAAGAACTGGGTGCAGCGCAAGGCAAGCCGGTGGATATCGGCGGTTACTACCGTCCGGATGTCGAACTGACGAGCAAGGCCATGCGCCCGAGCGCGACGCTGAACAAGATCGTCGACGCGATTGCCTGATGGTCTGAATGCGGTGCTGAATAAGGCTCTGACGCTGTTGCCTAACGCATTCAGATAGGCAAAAAAGTCAGCGGTCAGCAAGACGATGGCGCTCCTCAGGAGCGCCATCGTCATTTCTACGCATACGTGAGCGGCGGTCATGCCTGCGCTCACACGTGAACGATTTCCCAATCGCAGAGCTTTTCAGGAATCTCGAGCGTCGAGGTGTCCACCTCCGTCAGCTGCGGGCAGCTCAGGCCGCGTGCGACTTCATCGGCAGCCTGTTGCGGGCTGGAAAATTCACCGAGCGTTTCGTTGCCGTAGGTTGCCTCCCAACCATCCTGGCCCGGCAAAATGTAGAACGCTCCCTGGGTCGATCCAAAGCGAAAGCCTTTCATTTTTAGTCTCCCAATTGCCAATTAAAAACCGCGATGCCGTGACCTGCTTCATGTGCGGGCGGGGGACTTACTGCGACTGCGTCTTCGTCCCGTCTTTCGCTGCACCCTTTTCGCTGCGTCCTATGAAGCGGCGGCTCTTGTAAAAGAGTCTACGTCAGCGGGTCATGGCGCAAGGGCCTGTTAGACGGTTCATTCGATCAAAAAATATCGTTTAAAAATAAAGACTTGCATTCTGCGTTTTACGATGTGCAACGTGGGGCGACATTGCGAAATGGCGAATTTGTGCCACGCACCACGATTTTTTACGAAGCAAGGGTTCATGCCACATCGTGAAATTTCGGCGTTGTGGCCAAATAGTGGGGCAGCATGCATTCGCGGCGGAGCGAAACGTCAGGCGCGATCGCTCCGTTCAGGGAAGAACACGCTTCAGAAAAGCGAGCATCACGCGGTTGAATTGCGCCGGCCGTTGCAGTGGGGCGAAGTGGCTCACGCCAGGCAGGAGAGTCAACGCCGCGCCGGGGATGCTGCGGGCGAGATATTCGGCGTGCTCCGGTTTGATGAACTCGTCGTGTTCGCTTTGGACGATCGCAACCGGCACGCGAATCCCGGCCAGATCGTGCGCAGAATAGTTGGGCTGGGTTCTCATCATTTCGCTGACCGCGCCGACAAATGCGTCGAAGTCGGCGGGCGTCGCGGAGAGTTGCGCATAGTCTTTGGCATGCCGCCCAAAGCAGCGATCGATGATCGGCGTCGGCACGAATTCTTTCGTCCCGCCTGGATCCATGTTGCAGCCGAAGAAAAACACGCCTGCGACACGTTCCGGGGCCAGGCGGCTCAGCACCAGGGCGACGCAGGCGCCGTCGCTCCAGCCCACCATCGCCGCCCGGTCGAGCTGTAGCGTGTCTATCACGGCCAGAATGTCGGAGGCCATCAGCTCATACATATAGGGGCGTGCATCGCGGGTGCTGCGGCCATGGCCGCGGCTGTCGACCACCACCACGTGATGCCCCGAAGCGACCAGCGCCGGGACCTGATAGCCCCAGTTGCCGCTGTGTCCCAGGCCGCCATGCAGCAGGATCACCGGTGCGCCGCTCCCATATGACGCGTACCAGATTCGCGCGCCTTCGTGCTCCACGTAGCCATGGTCGTTCGAGACCGGCAATGGGGCCGCGCCGTGCGCTTCGAAATGGGTGAGGTCGTCGTCGTGGAATTCCATAAACGGTTCCTTCCTGGTGAGCTCAGCAACTCAAGGATCGCCTAGGTTGCCAGCGCCGCCACCAGAAAATCAACCAGGTTACGGATTTTCGTGCCCGGACCGTGGTTGGGCAGCGTCAACGTATGCCGCGTCGTGGTAAGCGGAGTTCCGTCCGGCAGCACGCGAACCCGTGTGCCTGCGTTGCGCGTGCCGCAGAATCTCGGTCAGTAAGGCGATACCGAGGCTGGAAGCGTGGTTCGGCGCCGGTGCCTCCCCTCATCAATAATTGGTGTGCCCGAGCCCGTGTTGCGCGGCCGTATTCGACACGCTTCTGCCCGGCGCCGGAAATACCACCAGCATCAACACGACCCCGGCCAGCAGCACGACCGCCAATCCAATCAGCCCATATTGCGCACTGCCGGTCTGCGTCTTGACCCAGCCGACGAACGCCGGACTCACGAAACCGCCGGTGCCGCCGAGGCTCGTGATCATCGCGATGCCGCCCGCCGCCGACGAGCGCGGCAGGAAGGTTTGCGGAATCGTCCAGAACACCACAAAGGAGCCGTACGACGCAGCCGCCGCCAGCGCCAGCAAACCCACGCCGAGCGCGACGTTATGCCCGGCGGCCGGCAGCAGCGCGAACGCCAGCGCGGTGACGCAAGCGCTTGCCGTGACGTGCCAGCGCCGCTCCATGGTCCGGTCGGAACTGGCGCCCACCACATAGGTGCCGAGCGCAGCCGCAATGAAGACGAGCGCGGACAGCAGCCCTATGTCCAGCACGTTGGCGACGCCCATGTCGCGGATGATGGTCGGCGCCCAGAAGCCGATCGCGTTGAACGGCATCATCACCGCGAAATAGACGAGCGCCGCGAAATACACGCGTGGGTTCGCGAGCGCGCCGCGCAGCCCGTCGACATGACCGGTTTGCTTGGTCTTTTCATCGGCGGCGAGTTCACGCGACACCAGCGCTTTCTCGCGCGCGTCGAGCCAGTTCACGTCTTCCGGCTTGTCGCCGAGCATGAGGAACGCGACGATCCCGAGCGTCACGGCCGGCACGCCTTCGAGAAGGAACAGCCACTGCCAGCCTGGCAAGCCGCCGACGCCCGCCAGCCGCGTCATGATGAACCCGGACATCGGGCCGCCGATGATCCCCGCCACGGCGGTCGCCATCATCAGAAATGCGGTGACGCGAGCGCGCCGCGCGCCCGGAAACCAGCAGCTCAGATAGAAGATGATGCCGGGGAAGAAGCCCGCTTCGGTCACGCCGAGCAGGAAGCGCATCGCGTAGAACTGTGTCGGCGTGCGCACGAACATCATCAGACTCGACACCAGCCCCCACGCGAACATGATGCGCAGCAGTGTGCGGCGCGCGCCGACACGCTGCATCCACAGATTGCTCGGGACTTCGAACAACACGTAGCCGATGAAGAAAAGCCCTGCGCCCAAGCCATATGTCGACTCCGAGAAGCCGAGGTCGTGCATGAACTGCAGCTTGGCGAAGCTGATGTTGACGCGGTCGATATAGCTGATCACGTAGCAGAGAAACAGCAACGGAATCAGCTGGAAAAAGATCTTGCGGTAAGTGCGTTCGACTTCGACGGGCGTAAGGTCGTCGGTGCTCGATGTGCCTGAATGCGAATAGCCGTGCATGATGGTCTCGCGAAGAATGCCAACTGCGGTGAACGTCGCTGTGTCTGTTGCGATGCGTGTTGCCACGCGTCGTGCGGTTTTAGCGCGATGTATAGAGCGCTGTATGCAGTGCGGAAAATCAGCGGCGTCCGGTCTCAAAGCGGCCTGGCACCGCCTTACTATCCGTCCACGACAGCCGGAGCGCAATGCTCGCTTTCGTGCAAGTCGCTGGCGGCAGCGGCATTGGCAACATCCGCGGCGCCGGCCGCGCGCGGCATGCAGCGTGCCAACGCGTCGCCGGCCCGCACGCCCTTGCCTGCGGGCAGCACAAAAAGCGGATTGATATCCAGTTCCTTCAGGCTCGTCTGCTGGTCGAGCGCCATCGCGGAGAGCGCGACAATCGTTTCGACGAGCGCCTCGATATCGCCAGGCGGTTTGCCGCGCGCACCGTCGAGCATCGCGAAGGCGCGCAGTTCGCGGATCATCGCGTGGGCGTCGGCGTGCGTGACCGGGGCGAGCCGGAATGTCACGTCCTTCAGCACTTCGGCGTAGATCCCGCCGAGACCGCACATCACAGCGGGTCCGAACGACGCATCGTTCTCGATGCCGACGATCATCTCGATCGCATCGCGGATCTCTTCCTGCACCAGCACGCCTTCGATTCGCGCGTGAGGCACATGGCGGCGCGCGTTCGCGGCGATTTCGTCGAAAGCGTCGGCGAGTGTCGCTTCATCGCGGATGCCGACCCGCACTGCGCCGGCTTCCGTCTTGTGCGGAATGTCGGGCGATTGCACTTTGATCACGAGCGGAAAGCCGATTGATCGCGCGATGGCGCATGCATCATCGCGGTTATGCGCGAGTTCGCTCCTCGGCGTCTCGATGCCGTAATTGCGTAGCAACGCCTGCGATGCGTGTTCGGTCAGGTCGCCCCGGCTACCGGCCAGCAACGCGTGAGCTTGCTCGACATCGTATTGCGGCGGTGCGAGCGGTTCATTGCTGCATGCCGCTGCACGCGTCCGCCGCGCCTGCGCATAGTCCGACAACGCCGCGAACGCGCGTCCGCAACGCACGGGTGTTGCATACAGCGGCACGCCATGCGTCTCGATCATCTCGTACGCTTCGCGCGCCATATCGCGGCGCGCGTTCCAGGCGAGCATCATCGGCTTGGTCGTGCTCCCGTAGACGCGCACGATCGCCTCGGCCATTGTGCGCGCCACTTCTCCACTCGCTGCGGCGGCCATGATCGCGATGGCGTCGATGTTCGGATCGTCGGCAATGATCTGCAATGCGTCGGCAAAAATCTTCGGCTCGGCGAGGATGCCCGCGGTGAGATCGATCGGATTGTTCAGCGAGGCGAACGCGGGCACGACCGGTTTGAGCCGTTCCAACGTGGTGGCCGACAACGCGGGCACCGACATGCCACGTTCAGCACAGGCATCGGTGATCAGAATGCCGGCGCCGCCCGAGAGCGTGACGACCGCGATCCGGTTGCCGCGCGGCAGGCGTTTGGCTTCGAACGCCTTGGCGTAGTCGCCGAGGTCCGCGACATCGGTGACTTCGATCACGCCGGTCTGGCGGAAAGCCGTGCGATAGAGCGCGGATGCGCCGCCCAGATTCGCTGTGTGCGACGCGGCTGCCTTGGCGCCGTCGGCAGTATTGCCGACCTTCCATGCGAGCAGCGGCTTGCCGGCGTCGAGCGCGCGGTTGGCGACGTCGAGGAGACGCCGCGCATCCTTCAAGCCTTCGATATACGCGGCGATCAGCGACGTTTGCGGGTCCGCGATGCATGCATCGACAAGATCGAGCAGGCTGACGTCAGCCTCATTGCCGGTGGTGATGAAATGCCGCAGGCCGATGCCGAGTTCGTCGGCCATCAGCAATAGCGCGCAACCGAAACCTCCGCTTTGCGAAATCAACGACAGGCCGCCGCGCCGGTAATCGACGCCGAACGGTGCGCCGAATCCGGCGTAGACGCCGGCGCCCGTGCTGACGAATCCCTGGCAGTTCGGGCCTATTACACGGATGCCGAACGCCTTGGCGATGTCTGCGCATTCGCGCTGCAATGCGGCGCCGGCTTCGCCCGCTTCCGCAAAGCCGGAGCTGTAGATGATCGCAAAGCCGATGCCTTTTTCGCCGCATTGGCGCAGCATGTCCGGAACGCGACGCGCCGCAACGAGGATCAGCGCGAGATCGGGCGTAGCGGGCAACGCGGCGATGCTGGCATGGCATGCCACGCCGGCAATCTCCGCATATTTCGGATTCACCGGATACAGCGCGCCCTGGTAAGCGTGCTGGATGAGAAAGCGCATCGGCTGGCCGCTGATCGATTTCGGATCGTTCGAGGCGCCGATGATCGCGATCGAGCGCGGATCGACGAGCCGGTCGATGTCGAGCGTGTTTGCGGTGTGCGTGGTTGGGTTCATGACGGTGTTCATGCTGCACGCGCAGCGGCGGCTTGCACGCTGTCCTTCTTGCTGTCCTTCTGTTCCGCCAGATCGCGTTCAGCCGCGCGCCGCAGCGTGATCTTCGCGATGTTCAACTGATGAATCTGCGTGGTGCCTTCATAGATGCGAAACGCGCGCACGTCGCGATAAAACCTCTCGACCGCATTGCCCGCGAGATAGCCGCGTCCGCCGAGCATCTGAACCGCGCGGTCCGCGACGCGACCACACATCTCCGAGGCGAACATCTTGCACATCGACGCCTCCAGCGCCACGTCCTCGCCCGCATCGCGTTTGCGGGCAGTTTCGAGAATCATCGAGCGCGCGGCGAAAATTTCGGTCTGGCATTCGGCGATCAGCGCCTGCACGAGCTGGAATTCGGCGACGGGCTTGCCGAACTGCTCGCGCTTCGACGTGTACGCAACGGCTTCTTCAAGCATCCGCATGGCGGGGCCCGTGCACAGCGCGGCCAGGTGAATGCGCTGCTTGTTCAATACCTTCATCGCGGTACGGAAGCCTTGGCCTTCGACACCACCGATCAGATTCGCCGCAGGCACGCGGCAAGCGTTGAACACCACGTCGCCAACCGGCGAGCCCGCCTGGCCCATCTTGTCGTAAGGCGCGCTGGTGGAGAGGCCCGGCATGCCGCGTTCGACGAGAAATGCGGAAATGCCACCGGCGCCGGGCGTGGCAGGATCGGTGCGGGCCATCACCGTGAACAGGTCCGCGATCGGCGCGTTGGTGATGAAGCACTTGCTGCCGTCGAGAATGTAGTGATCGCCCTCGCGCCGCGCGGTGGTGCGCAACGCGGTGGCGTCCGAGCCGGCGTCCGCTTCGGTCAGCGCGAAAGCGCCAGTTAGTTCGCCCGAGGCGAGACGCGGCAGATAGTGCTGCTTCTGCGCGTCGGTACCGTCGGCGACGAGCGCTTCCGAACCGATGCCGGTATTGGTACCGACCCGTGCGCGGAATGCCACCGAGGCTTGCGATAGTTCGAACGCGCCGCGCACGAGTTGCTCTGTCGAAAGTCCAGCGCCGCCGAAATCGCGCGGAATGCTCCAGCCGAAATAGCCGAGTTCGCGCATGCGTTCGACGAGATCCGCCGGCACGGCATCCGCCTTCTCGATCTCGTTTTCGCGCGGCATCGCTTCTTCACGAACGAAACGCGCGACGTCCGCGAGCATTGAGTCGAAATGCGAGGGGTTCATGGTCATGCCTGTCTCCGTCATGTGAGTCGATTTATGGCTTTACTATCGAAGATTTACAGGCTGACGGCGTGATTTGTTCGACTCTGCAGAACAGAGTTTGGATATGCTGAACAGGGCGCGCAAAATAGGCTATCTGGAGGAGACGATCATGGCAGCCAGCAACAAGCTTTCCAAAGCGGCAGCGCTGACAAGCGACTATCTGGATTCGAAGGCCCGCTATGTGCCCGACGAATTCGACGGCGACCGGCAATTCGCCACGACTTTGGCGCGCGGCCTCGACATCCTGCATTGCTTCACGCCACGCGAATCGCAACTCGGCAACGCGGAACTGGCGGCGCGCACCGGCATGACCAAGGCCACCATCTCGCGCTTCACCTACACGCTCACGCGCCTCGGCTACCTGCGCGTCAATCGTATGAACAACAAGTTCCAGCTCGGCTCGGCCGTGCTGTCGTTGAGCTATCCGTTGCTCGCGAGCTTGAGTGTGCGGCAGATCGCGCGGCCTTCGATGAAGGACCTGGCGGATCAGATTCGCGGCTCGGTCTCGCTCGGCATGCGTGACCGGCTCAATGTCGTGTATCTGGAAAGCAGCCGCAGCACGACACCTTTGGGCTTGCCGGCGGATATCGGCCTGAGCTATCCGATCGTGCGCACCGCGATGGGCCGGGCGCTGCTCGCCGCGCTGCCGGCCGAGCGCCGCGAGGCGCTTTGCAATGAGATTGCGGTCAAGGCGCCGAACGAATGGAATACGTTTCGCGAGCGGGTGATGAGCGGCATCGATTACTTCTACGAACGCGGATTCTGCGTCTCGTACGGAGACTTGCGACAGGAAGTGCACGCCGTCGCCGTGCCGATGAAACCGTCGAGCGACGGCGAGATTCTGGTGTTCAACTGCGGGGTGCCTTCCTATCTGCTGAAGGAGAATCAGTTGGAGGGGGATATCGGGCCGCGGCTGGTTTCGATGGTGCGCAGTGTTGAAGGGGCGATGGGGATTTATTAGGCCCTTTGGAGATATTCCTCTCCTGCGCGGTGAATATCCGCACCCCCGCCGATATCCACCGCGCAGCGCGATGTACTTACTCCGACGCTGAGTCGCCGAGCTTGTCGATCAATACCGCAACGAAGGTTTCCGTGACGGGCGGCAGGGTCCTGCCGCGTTTCTTGATGAGGGCAATCGGGCGGGTGAACGCGGGATCGTCGACAGGGCGGACCACCAGTTCAGGTTCCGCTCGAACCTCGCGAGCCGACGCGGGCAGGATAGTCACGCCGAGCCCGGCGCGTGCCATAGCGACGGCGCTCATCATGTAGGTCGGCTCACAGGCGATCTCCGGCACACAGCGAGCGTTTGCAAAGGCGCTATCGACCACCGCCCGTACGCTCGTGCCTGGGGCGGTCAACACGAGCGGCACGGCAGCGAGGTCGGCCAGCGTGATGCGCCGCCGCCGTGCCAGCGCATGACGCTTCGGAAAAACCGCTACCAGCCGGTCGATGCCCGCGTGCAGTACCTCGAAGCCGGCATCATCCAGTTCGCCGCCGGTCAGCCCGATATCGACCTCTTCGTTGCGCACCAGCGTGTTGACCATGCTGGCGACCACGTCGCGCACGTGGAAGCTCACGCGCGGCACGGCCTTCTTCATCTCCTGCACGAGTTCGGGCAAGACGCTGGCCGCGAAAGTCGGCAGGCACGCGATCCGTACTGTGCCGCTGGTACCCTCGCCGAGCGCGCGCGCGTCGATCAGCACGTGTTCCATGTCGTGCAGCGACTTCTGCAGCAGCGGTAACAGTTCGCGGCCGGTCGGCGTGAGCGCGACATTGCGGCTGTTGCGATCGAAGAGCCGCATGCCCACGGTTTCCTCGAGGCGGCGAATCTGCACCGTCAAGGCCGGTTGGGACAGGTGCAGTCGTGTCGCCGCACGCGTGAAGCTGCCCGTTTGCGCGACGGCGATAAACGCGCGAATGTCCCGAAGGTTCAGATCCATAATGGTTTGTAATTGCTGTGATCAAATCATTTCAATTGATTTATTGCCGGCTCGAACTTACGCTGGATCGCAGTAAAAAACAACATTGGAGACAAGCACATGCTGCCATTGCTGGGGCTGGCCACCATCGTCGTGCTGCTCGGCGCGATCCTGTCGAAACGGATGTCGCCACTGGTGGCGCTCATCATCGTGCCGATCGCGGCGTCGCTCATCGGCGGCTTCGGCTTTCAAACAAGCAAGTTTGTGATCGACGGGCTCAAGAGCCTCGCGCCCGTGGTCGGAATGTTCGTGTTCGCGATTCTCTACTTCGGCACCATCACCGACGCCGGCACGCTCGATCCGATCATCGACCGTATCCTGCGGGCCGTCGGCACACGGCCCACGCGCATTGTGATGGGCACCACGCTGCTCGCATTGCTGATTCACCTGGACGGCTCCGGCGCGGTCTGCTTTCTCGTCACGATTCCCGCGATGCTGCCGCTCTACGATCGCCTGAAGATGGATCGGCGGGTGTTGGCCGCGGCCGTTTCGATGGCGGCCGGCATCAACTTTCTGCCATGGACAGGGCCGATGATCCGCGCGTCGGCGTCGCTGCATCTGCCGATTTCGGCATTGTTCAATCCGCTGATCCCGGTGCAGGCAATCGGCCTCGTGTTTGTCTTCGGTATGGCATTCTGGCTTGGGCGGCGCGAGGAAAAGCGGCTTGGCCTCACGGGTGCGAGCGGTTCGGTGCCGATGCCGAAGCGCGAACTGACGCCCGAGGAGCAAGCCTTGCGCCGGCCGAAAAACTTCTGGTTCAACATCGTATTGACGCTGCTCGTACTCGGCACGATGGTCGTGATGGGCGAGAAGATTCCACCGGCCATCATGTTCATGGTGGGGCTGTGCATCGCGTTGATGGTGAACTATCCGAACGTGGACATGCAGCGCAAGCGTATTGACGCTCACGCGCGCGCCGCGTTGATGATGGCCGGCATTCTGCTCGCGGCCGGCGTGTTCACTGGCGTGATGCAAGGCAGCGGCATGCTGAAAGCGATGGCGCAGGCAGCCGTGGGCTTCGTGCCGCCCGCGATGGCAAGCCACATTCCCGTCGCGCTCGGCTTGATGTCGATGCCGCTGAGCATGCTGTTCGACCCGGACTCGTTTTACTTTGGCGTGCTGCCGGTGATTGCCGAGGTGGCCGGCCAGTTCGGCGTACCTGCCGTGCATGTCGGCCAGGCCGCGCTGCTCGGCCAGATGACGACTGGTTTTCCGGTCAGCCCGTTGACGCCCGCGACATTTCTCGTGGTCGGCCTGTGCGGTATCGATCTCGCCGATCATCAGAAATTCACGTTCCCTCTGCTGTTCGGCGCGTCGATCGTGATGACGATTGCCTGTGTCGTGCTAGGGATCTTCTCGTTGTGAGCTTGACTGTTTCACTGAATGGATACGACCAGCATGATGACCACTCAAGCTAGACGCCAGGTGCGAATCGGCGTGGGCGCGGGATATTCCGGCGACCGCATCGAACCCGCGGTCGAACTGGCGGAATACGGCGCGCTCGATTACCTCGTGTTCGAATGCCTCGCCGAACGCACCATTGCGATTGCGCAGCAGGCGCGCAGCAAAGACCCTGAGCTCGGCTACGATCCGCTGCTCGAAACGCGCATGAAGGCCGTGTTGCCCGCTGCGATACGCAACGGCGTGCGGATCATTTCGAACATGGGCGCGGCGAATCCGCTCGCGGCGGCGCGCAAGACCGCGGAGATCGCGCGCGCGCTCGGTCTCGGCGATGTGAAGATTGCCGCGGTCATCGGGGACGATGTGCTCGACGTCGTGCGTCAGGGCAATTTCCGCTTCGAGGAGTCCGGTGAAAGCGTCGCTTCGTACAAGGATCGCCTCGTGTCCGCGAATGCGTATCTCGGCGCGTCGGCGATTGTCGATGCGCTTGCCGCCGGTGCGCAGATCGTGTTGACCGGACGTGTCGCCGATCCGTCGTTGTTCGTGGCGCCGCTGATCCACGAATTCGGCTGGCAGATGGACGATTGGCAGGCGCTCGGGCAGGCGACGGTGATCGGCCACCTGCTCGAATGCGCCGGACAAATCACGGGCGGTTATTTTGCCGATCCGGGTTTCAAGGATGTCCCCAATCTGGCGAGGCTAGGCTTTCCCATCGCCGAAGTGGCGCTCGACGGCTCCGTGGTCATCACCAAGCTCGCGCAATCCGGCGGACAGGTGACCGAGGCGACTTGCAAGGAGCAACTGCTGTATGAGATTCACGACCCGCAGCGCTATCTGCAACCGGACGTGGTCGCCGATTTCACCCAGGTGCGCGTCAGGCGGGAAGCGCCGGATCGCGTTCATGTGAGCGGTGGACGTGGCACACCGCGTACGGATACCCTGAAGGTGTCCGTCGCGTACTTCGACGGCTATATCGGCGAAGGGCAGATCTCGTACGGCGGTCCCGGCGCGCTGGCGCGTGCCCGGCTGGCACTCGATATCGTGCGGGAACGGCTTGCGCTGACCGGCGTGGAAACGCGCGAATTGCGCTTCGATCTGATCGGCGTGAACGCGTTGCATGGCGAAGCGGTGGCTGCCGGTTACGCCGAGCCTTATGAGGTGCGAGCGCGGGTGGCAGGGCGCACCACATCGCAGGCGCAAGCGGTGCAGATCGGCAATGAGGTGGAGACGCTTTACACCAATGGTCCGGCGGGCGGTGGCGGCGTCACGAAGTTATCGCGCGAAGTCGTCGCGGTGCAATCGGTCCTGTTGCCGCGCGAGCATGTGAAGCCCGCTTTCTCACTGGTGGAGGCCTGATATGAAACTACGTGAGGTTGCTCATTCGCGTACCGGCGACAAGGGCAATACGCTGAACATCTCCGTGATCTGTTACGACGCGAAGCACTATGGGCATCTGCGAGCGGTGTTGACACCGGAGCGGGTCAAGGCGCATCTGGGCGATGTCGTTCAAGGTGACGTGGTGCGTTATGAACTGCCTGGCATTGCCGCGTTCAACTTCGTACTCGGTCATGCGCTCGGCGGAGGCGTGACGCGCTCGCTTGCGCTCGACGCGCACGGCAAATCCTTGAGTTCGGCGTTGATGGGGCTGGATGTCGAGGCCCCTACGCCGTAGATTCGTTTCGAGCCGGTCTGGCAATCCATCCCCGCGCGCGATCGCCGCGCAGCATCTGGTCGGGTTGCCGGACCCGGCCATGAGTCGTGACCGTTTCGCGTATGCGTTAGCGCTAACCGTTAACCGCTCGCCTTGCTCAACTCATGCGCGCGGCGAAGTCTTTCGCGGCTGTTGCTCAGATGCATCCGCATGGCGGCGCGTGCATCGTCCGCGTCCTGACGTTCGATCGCCCGATAAATCATCTGGTGCTCGCTAAGCACGTTGCGCAGGTGCTCGATATGGTCGAGCTCCGCGATCTCAGCGGTGCCGAGGCGCGTGCGCGGGCTCACCGCGCGGCCGAGTTGACTGAGTACATCGAAGAAATAGCGATTGCCACTTGCGCGCGCGATCTGCAGATGAAACTCGATGTCGTGCGCCAGCGTGTCAGTACTTCCCCGCTCGAGTTCGGACTCGAAACGCTCCAGCGCGGCACGAATCTGCCTGAGATTCTGCTCGGTCCGTCGCGCTGCGGCGAGCGCGGCTGAGGCCGCCTCGACGTCGATACGGAATTCGATAATGGCCATGACGTCCAGCATGCTGGACAGGTCGGCGGCGGGCAGTTGCATGGACTGCTCCGTGGCCGGCTCCAGAACGAACGTGCCGATGCCGTGGCGCGTCTCGACCACCTTGGCCGCCTGCAGGCGCGAGATCGCTTCGCGAACCACGGAGCGGCTCACCGAGAGCTGCTTCATCATCGCGACTTCTGTCGGGATGCGATCTCCCGGCCTCAGGGCGCCGCGTCGGATTTCATCGGAAAGGGTGGCCACCACCTTCTCAGTTAGGCTGCTCATTGCTGTGGCTTAGTGACTAATCGGCTGGAAATACAAGCTGTGTGCGAGAGACGTCATTTCACGTCTCGATACGGCCATCATAGCGCCAGTCAGAATCAGGCGCGGTGGCCGCGCCGAAATTCCCTCAAAGGATGGCACAGGACGCCGCTTGAAAGCAGCGGCTCGCCTGCGATCACTTGTTGACGAGGCGTGCCGGTGTCATCAGCGCCAACAGTCCGCCGAGCACCATGAACCCCGCCAGCAGAAACATCCCTGCCGACGTGCTATGCGTGCGTACGGTGAGATAGCCGAACAACGAAGGCGAGAAGAGTCCCGCCAGATTGCCGAGCGAGCTGATCATCGCGATGCCCGCCGCAGCCGCTCCGCCGCTCAGCAGGGCGGTCGGCTGAGCCCACAGCAGCGGTGCAACGGCGAACACGCACATCGACGCCGCGGTCATCGTCACGATCGTCATGGTCAGGTCGTTGCTCCACACCGTGCTGAGCGCCAGTAGCGCGGCGCCAGCAAACGCCGGTAAAGCGAGGTGCCAGCGGCGCTCGCGCCGTTTGTCCGAGCTCATCGAGAGGGCAATCATGGCGACCGCCGCGAACGCGTACGGAATCGCGCTCAGCAGGCCGACGTTCAGCGCGCTGCCATGGCCTGCACGCTGCAGGATGGTCGGCAGCCAGAAACTGATACCCATGTTGCCGGTGGCGAACGCGAACAGCATCAGGCTCATCAGCCAGATGCGTCCGCTCGTGAAGACGCTGCGCGTGTTCGACGTCGGCTTCTGGGCATCCTCTTTGGCGATATTGGCGGCGATGATGCTTTTCTGTTCGTCGGAGAGCCAGCGTGCGTCCGCCACCCGGTCAGGCAGCAGAAACCAGATGACGATACCGATAACCACCGCCGGCAGCGCCTCGAGGAAGAACAGCCATTGCCAGCCGTGCAGGCCCGATACGCCGGTGAACCGCTGCATGATCCAGCCTGACAGCGGGCCGCCGACCAGCCCGGAGATGGGCAGCGCCGCCATGAACATCGCGACGATCCTGCCGCGTCGATGGGCCGGGTACCAGTAGGTCAGATACAGGATGATGCCCGGAAAGAGGCCGCACTCGGCCATCCCGAGAAGCAGCCGCAGGGCGTAGAACGAGGCCTGCGTGCGCACGAACAGCATGCACATCGACACCAGTCCCCATGAGACAGCGATGCGGGCGATCCAGCGGCGCGCGCCGACCCGATGCATGATCAGATTGCTGGGGACTTCGAAGATCGCATAGGCCAGGTAGAAGATTCCTGCGCCGAAACCGTAGACCGCGTCGCTGAATCCGAGATCGGACGCCATCTGCAACTTGGCGAGACCCACGTTGATCCGGTCGAGATAAGCAATGCAGAACGCGGTGAGCAGCACGGGCATCAGCCTGCGGGTGACCAGTGAATACAGTGAATCTTCTTCGGCCGTCGCAGTCCCCGCCGTTTGTGGTTCGGCGGCGGGCGCCGTCGCCAGTGTTTTCATGGATTGCCTCCTGGGCAGAATTCAAGTCATCAGACGTCTTAGTGCATTTTTGTGGCATGACATGTTGTTGCAGTATATTCGCGGCGAAGTTCCAATGTATATGCCTTGCAAGGCAGGGTAAACGCCCCCGTGGAATCGGTCGATAGAAAGTAGTAGACTGTCGTCAGACAACGTATCACGCATTCGGAACCGGATCACCCGGCCTGCTCGAATGCATGGTGGTGCGTTCGGGCAGGCCGCGGAGTGGCCGACACTGGAGACACCCTTGACATCTGTTCTCACCACGGCCGCCGACCCGCTTGAGTCCGCGGTCTCGAAGGTCAAGCGGCACGTGCTGCCGCTTTTTCTGATCATGTTCATCGCGAACTACATCGACCGCGTGAATATCGGATTCGTCAACGCTCACATGCAGACGGACCTCGGCATTGGCGCGGCCGCATACGGGCTGGGGAGCGGTTTGTTCTTTATCGGCTACGCGCTCTTCGAAGTGCCGTCGAACGTGCTGATGCAGAAGTATGGCGCGCGCGCCTGGCTGACCCGCATCATGGGCACCTGGGGGTTGGTCGCGGCCGCTATGGCATTTGTCTGGAACGATACGTCCTTCTACGTGCTGCGCTTCCTGCTCGGTGTCGCCGAGGCCGGCTTCTTTCCGGGCGTAGTGTTTTACTTCACCCAATGGCTGCCGCAAAAGGAGCGGGGCAAGGCCGTGGCGGTTTTTCTTGGGGGTTCCGCACTCGCGTCGGTGCTGTCCGGTCCGATTACCGGCAGCCTGCTGTCCATTCGCGGCTTCGGCCTGCACGGCTGGCAATGGATGTTTCTCATTGAAGGTGCTTTCTCGATCGTGCTGTGCGGTGTCAGCTGGATGCTGCTGAAGTCGCGCATTCGCGATGCCTCGTGGCTGACGGCTGAAGAGCGGACCATTCTCGAATCGTCGATTGCGGCGGAGCAGGCCGAGCGCGAGGCGCACGGCGGTGCGCATCTGCCCGCGATGAAGCTGCTGAAGGACCCGCAGATTCTGCTGTTCTGCTTCCTGTACTTCGCGATCCAATTGACCATTTACGCGGCTACCTTCTGGTTGCCGACGATCATCCGCAAGATGGGTGGGCTCTCGGACTTCCAGGTCGGCATGTTCAATGCGATCCCGTGGCTCATCGCCATGGTCGCGATGTACTGTTTCGCGGTGTTGTCGGCGAAATGGCGCTTCCAGCAGGCGTGGCTGGCCGTGGCGCTCGTTATCGCGGCGTGCGGATTGTTCGCCTCGACTTCGGGTAACCCGGTACTGTCATTCGTGGCAATCTGCTTCTCGGCGATCGGCTTCAAGGCCGCGTCTTCGCTCTTCTGGCCGATTCCGCAGGGTTATCTGGATGCACGCGTTGCCGCTGCGGTTATTGCGTTGATCAATTCGGTGGGCAACCTCGGCGGATTCTTCGCGCCGGCCGCGTTCGGCTATCTGCAGCAGCACACCGGCTCGATTACCGGTGGCCTGTACGCCCTGGGCGTGGCGTCGCTGATCGCGGCGGCGGCCAGCTTCCTGACCCGCAATCGCCGTGTGAACTCCGACACGTTGCCGGAAGCGCTGCATAGCAAAGCCCACTGACCGGCGAAAATTGTCGACTGTGAATAACGCATTTCTCACTTTCTGTCCGGCATGGGTTTCAAGCGCGCTTGTGCAGCACGCGGACGCCCACGTGCTGGCTCACTAATTCAACCGGGCCCATTCTCATGTCCACGAACTCATCTCAATCGAACGCTACGCCGATCGTGACCGAACTGCGCGTCGTGCCCGTCGCCGGTCGTGACAGCATGCTGATGAATCTGAGCGGCGCGCATGGCCCGTTCTTCACGCGCAACATCGTCATTCTGCGCGACAGTGCCGGCCATACCGGTGTCGGCGAAGTGCCGGGCGGCGAGAGCATCCGCAAGACGATCGACGACGCGCGCCCGTTGGTTGTCGGTCAGTCGATCGGTAATCTTCAAGCTATCCTGAACAAAGCGCGTACGCAGTTCGCCGACCGCGACGTCGGCGGGCGCGGTCTTCAGACTTTCGATCTGCGCACCACCATTCACGCGGTGACCGCGCTCGAAGCCGCACTGCTCGATCTGCTTGGTCAGCATCTGGGCGTGCCCGTCGCGGCACTCCTCGGCGAAGGCCAGCAACGCGACGAAGTGGAAATGCTCGGTTACCTGTTCTACATCGGCGAGCGCAAGAAAACCGATCTGCCATATGCCAGTGGGGCGGACGGACACGACGCCTGGGAGCGCGTCCGTACTGAAGAAGCGATGACGCCCGAGGCCGTGGTGCGACTTGCCGAGGCGGCGCAAGCGCGTTACGGCTTCAACGATTTCAAGCTCAAGGGCGGCGTGTTGCCCGGTGACGCCGAAATCGAAGCAGTCACGGCGCTCGCTGAACGTTTCCCCAACGCCCGCGTCACGCTCGACCCGAACGGCGCATGGTCGCTCGCGGAAGCGGTGCGCCTGTGCCGCGACCAGCACGACGTGCTGGCTTATGCGGAAGATCCGTGCGGCGCGGAAAACGGCTATTCGGGCCGCGAGGTGATGGCCGAATTCCGCCGCGCGACCGGCTTGCCGACGGCGACCAACATGATTGCTACCGACTGGCGCCAGATGGGTCACGCGATCCAGTTGCAGTCCGTGGATATTCCGCTTGCCGATCCGCACTTCTGGACCATGCAGGGCTCGGTGCGCGTGGCGCAGATGTGCAACGAATGGGGTCTCACCTGGGGCTCGCACTCGAACAATCACTTCGACATCTCGCTCGCGATGTTCACGCATGTCGCGGCGGCGGCACCCGGCAAGATCACGGCGATCGACACGCACTGGATCTGGCAGGACGGCCAGCGCCTCACGCGTGAGCCGTTGCAGATCGTCGGCGGCAAGGTCAAAGTGCCTCAGGCCGCAGGCCTAGGTGTCGAGTTGGATATGGACGAGATCGAGAAGGCGCACGCGCTGTATCAGCAACATGGCCTCGGCGCGCGCGACGACGGCGTTGCCATGCAGTACCTGATTCCGAACTGGAAGTTCGATAACAAGCGCCCGTGTCTGGTGCGCTGAGTCTCCTATGATCTGAGCGGTGGTCCATGCGGCCGTTCGCTCTCACCCGCAATTCACGCTATCAAGCTATTACGCTATGACCTCACCGCAAGAACTCAAAGCGATCGTTTCTGAAGGCCTGCTGTCCTTCCCGGTAACTGATTTCGACGAACAGGGCGATTTCCGCGCCGATACTTATGCTGAGCGCCTGGACTGGCTCGCGCCGTATGGTGCGACCGCACTGTTTGCCGCCGGTGGCACGGGCGAGTTCTTCTCGCTGACCAGAAGCGATTACACCAACGTGATTCGCACGGCGACCGAGACCTGCCGCGGCAAGGTACCGATTCTGGCCGGTGCGGGTGGCCCGACGCGTGTGGCGATCGACTATGCGCAGGAAGCTGAGCGTCTTGGCGCAAGTGGCGTGCTGCTGATGCCGCACTATCTGACCGAGGCATCGCAGGAAGGGATTGCCGCGCACGTCGAGCAAGTATGCAAGGCGGTGAAGAACATCGGTGTGATCGTCTATAACCGCGCAAATTCGAAGCTGAATGCGGACATGCTCGAACGTCTCGCGGACAGTTGCCCGAATCTGATCGGTTTCAAGGACGGTGTGGGTGAAATCGAGGCGATGGTGACGATTCGCCGGCGCCTCGGCGACCGCTTCTCGTATCTGGGTGGGCTGCCGACCGCGGAAGTCTATGCCGCGGCTTATAAGGCGCTCGGCGTGCCGGTGTATTCGTCGGCGGTGTTCAACTTCATTCCGAAGACCGCGATGGATTTCTATCGCGCGATTGCCGCGGACGATCACGCGACCGTCGGCAAGCTGCTCGACGAATTCTTCCTGCCGTATCTGGCGATCCGCAACCGCCGCCAGGGTTACGCCGTCAGCATCGTGAAGGCGGGTGCGAAGCTGGTCGGACGTAGCGCAGGTCCGGTGCGCGCACCGCTGACCGATCTGACTGAAGAAGAGTTGGCGCAACTCGACGTGCTGATCAGGAAGCTCGGCGCGCAGTAAGCAGTCAACTCCGCCGGAACACAACGTGCGAGATGCGCTGCACGAGCAACGCGGCCACAAGCGCTGCCACCGCCGTCAGCCACACACCGATATGAATCGACTGCACCAGGGCATCGCGCGCCGTGTCGATCAGCGCCAGTGTATTGAGCCCTGACGGCTTCATATCCGTAATCAGTTTTACGCGTGACGCTTCGTCGATCAGGATGCGCAGATCGACGAAGCGCGGCTGCCATTGCGATACGGCCGGCTCGCCGAGCACGCTCATCGTGCGGGTGACCGCGTCGCGATAGTGGTGCGACACCACGGTCGCGACGATGCTGGTGCCTAGCATCCCGCCCACCATCCGCGTGGACTGCAGCAGCGCCGTTGTGATGCCGAAGCGTTCGCGCCCGGCAATCTCCTGGCCGAACACATTCAGATTGTTCAGGATGAAACCCAGGCCGATGCCGACGGCCACCATTGGCAATTCGATCCATACGTGCGGTGTCTCCGGATTGGCAAACGCCAACGCGATCGATGCGAACAGCAGCAGCGCGAAACCGATCGACAGAATCTGCGTGGGCTTCTTCATGTGAATGACGATGCGCGTATTGAGCAGGCTGCCGAGTGCGATGCAGGCGGCGATCGGCGTAGCGAGCAGACCGGCTTGTTGCGGCGACAGCCCGAAGCCGCCTTGCAACAGCAGCGGCGCGAAGAAGATCAGCGAGAACATCACGAAGCCGGACAGGAAGCCCAGTATGAATAGCGTGACGAGTTGCCCGTCCTTGAACAGGTCGAGCGGAATGATCGGATGCGTGGCGCGTTTCTCGCACACCAGCAATGCGATGGCGCCCGCAACCACGAAAGCCGCCAATGCCAGGTTGCCGGCCGTGAGACCGTGTTTCGGCACGGCTTCAATGAGAGCCTGAAGGCCGCCCAGCACGACGGCGACCAGCGCTGCGCCGAGCCAGTCGATCTTGACTTCGCCTTCATGCGGACGCTGCAGATTGGGCAGATGCGCCCAGATGAAATAGAGCGCCGCCGCGCCGACCGGCAGATTGATCAGGAAGGTGGAACGCCAGCCCCAATGCTCGCTCATCCAGCCGCCCAGCGACGGGCCCGCTGCAGTGCCGATCCCGTAGGCGGCCGCCATCACCACTTGCCAGCGCACCCGTGCGCGCGGATCGGGGAAGAGGTCGGGTATCGACGCGAACGCCGTACCCACCATCATCCCACCGCCGACCCCTTGCAAACCACGCGCGATCACGAGAAACAGCATGTCGTTCGCGACGCCGCAGAGCACCGATGCGATCGTGAACGTGATGACCGCGGCGATCACGAAACGCTTGCGGCCGAAATAGTCGCCGAGACGGCCGAACACGGGGACCGTCACTACCGACGCCAACAAGTACGCGCTGGCAATCCATGCGTAGTACTCGAAGCCATGTAGTTCGGCGACGATCGAAGGCAGCGCGGTGCTGACGACGGTCTGGTCGAGTGCGACCAGCATGTTGACGAGGCCGATGCCCAGCATGGCTAGCAGGGCGTTTCGGAAAGGCAGGGCAGCAGTCGCAGTCGGATTCACGGGTCTGGGAGAGAAGGGCTTTTCAGGATAGGCGCTGCGCGGCAGGGCGCGGGCCAGGGTCGTGACGACAACGATGTCCTATAGTTGTCTGACCTCTCGCCATTATACGGGTTTTCCCTTACGCGAAACTATTCCCGTTGCTCGTTTTATCCGTATCGTTATGGCGCCCCGATTCTGGCCAAGGTAATGGCGCGTTCGGGACATGCAGTCACGCACAAGCCGCATGCCCGGCACGCATCGGCGTTTGGCGTGTACGCGACTTTCATTCCATGGACGCGCAGCTTGAATCTGTGCAGCGCTCCCAATTGCTGGTAGTCGTCCGTGTCGATCCGGCGGATGTCGAAAACGTGCTCGGGACAGACTACTGCGCAATCGCCCTTGCCTTCGCACCGTTTCAAATTGACGATGGGAACAATCACGCCGGCCTCCTGCTTGCAAGCGGATGTCGAAGTGTCGCTCATGCTTGATCCCCTGGGCGCTTGCCGTCAATGGACGATAGGTTCTTCTGAAAATTGTCGCGTTCCTCGGGTGTCATCCGTTCCCACCGGCGCCAATGCCGGCGTCCGTGGCAACCGCCATGTCCTCGAAATCCGCCAAACAGAATCCGGCTCAGAATCAGCAGGCCCATCGCGTGCAGATAGTCGATCGAACGGCCACCGATGAATAGCGCCGGGATAACCCAATTCCATAGCGTCATCACCATCCATCCCAGCACGGCAATGCCCACCAGAACCAGCAGTGCTTTGCCGACGCATCTCAGTTTGAAACTCATCTATCTGCTCCTTTTGATATCCAGTTCGTCATACACGGCTTGCGAGCGAACGCGGTCGATGATGCGGTTTCGCGCCACGCGGCGGTGCCATACGCCTGTAGACGATTCACGATCGAAAATATTGTTGGCGACGAGAAAAATGGCGTGACTACGCCGGTGGCGAGCTAATATCGCGACTCGCACCTTCCTTGAAGGAGACAGTGATGAGCAAGATGATTTTCGTGAACTTCCCGGTGCATGATCTGGCCGCGTCGAAGCGTTTCTATGAGGCGGTCGGCTTCACCAACAACCCGCAATTTACCGATGACACGGCCGCCTGCATGGTGTTGAGCGACACCATCCACGCGATGCTGCTGACGCACGATAAGTATCGGCAGTTCACGACCAAGGCGATCCCCGATGCACGAACGACAAGTGAGGTATTAATCTGCATCACTGTCGACAGCCGCGCTGAAGTCGATGAGATGGTCGGCAAGGCGAAGGCCATTGGCACGGTGATCGATCCGACCCCGACGCAGGATTTCGGCTTCATGTACGGTCGCAGTTTTGAGGATCCGGACGGCCATATCTGGGAAGTGATGTGGATGGATGCCAACGCCGCCGCCCATTGATGCAGCGTGTGTCAGAGTAACGACTCTTACTCGTGGAGCGACCCCGCATGACCCGATTACCGATTGCCGACCGATGGTACGAACTCAAACGCATCAGCGACGACATCACGCTGCTTTGGGAGCCTCATGTCGTTCCGCTCATGCGTTGCAATATCTGGCATGTGCGTGGGCGCGACCGGGATCTGATGATCGACACAGGGATGGGTATCGTCAGTCTGCAGGATGCCGCGAAGCACTTGCTGCAGAAGGACGTCACCGCCGTTGCGACGCATACGCACTCGGACCATATCGGCGGACATCACGAGTTCGAACACACGCTGGTTCACGAACTGGAGGCCGAGAACCTGCGCGCGCCGCGCGAGCGCGGCACCCTTCTGGCGTCGGTATTAGGCGACGAAGCCATTCGCCGGTATCGCGAAGCAGGCTATCCGTTCGACGGCGATCTGATCACGGCCCTGCCCAGCGCTGATTATTCGATGACCGACTATCGCGTGCGGGCTGCAACGGTCACGGAGATCGTCAAGGAAGGGAACATCGTCGATCTCGGCAACCGGCATTTTGAAGTCCTGCATCTGCCAGGCCACTCACCGGGCAGCATTGGTCTATGGGAGGCGGCGTCCGGCACGCTGTTCTCGGGCGATGCGATCTACGATGGCCCGCTGCTGGATGAGATCGGTGGCGCGGATATTCCGACCTATGTGCGCACCATGAAGCGCCTGCGCGAATTGCCCGTGCAAGTGGTTCACGCTGGGCACGACGGGAGCTTCGGGCGAGAACGACTGGTCGAGTTGGTCGACGCCTATCTGGCTAAACGTAGCTGATCACTGGCCGGCCCGATGGCCTGGCGCGTTGCCTGCTGCATCCCGCGCGCCAGGGAACAGGTTGGCTTTTGCCGGCTCGGCCCTGAGTCTGGGCGCGCCCGTTTCTAACCCCAATAGCCCGTTTTTACGCCTCTTTTTTACGCCTCTTTCAGCCAGGGCATTTCCACCGGCGATACCACCAGATGCCGGTTTTCCCGTTTCAGTTCGAAAATGAATCCGACCAGGATCATGGAGTCGGCATACGGGATCGGGAATACATGAGGATTTTCCGCGCTGAGCAGCGGGTGCGCCGGCGTGTTCGCTGTCGTCGCGGCGTTGTCGCGGACGCTTTCCAGCTCGTCGACCATTGCCTGCCCACTGACTTTCAGGACGCGGCTGCGCAGGTCGCTGAAGGGTTCGATGCGCGCCCCATCTTCGTTGTATTCGGGCACTTCATAGATGAACCAGGACATGTGCGTCTCCAGGGAAAAGGGCGACTATTCTAGCAGTGGGCATCGTGCATGCCCGTTTCCTTAGCCCGGAAATTGCGTTGCATGCTGTCCCCATAACAAAAAATGGCTGAGACAAAAGTCTCATTCTGTCTGATGCTGCACTGCAGGGTGCCCTTCCGGAACCTGCATGCTAAAAGTCATCCTGAGCGCGCTACTCTGCGACGCGCGCCGAGCCGACCGGAGACATTCATGCCCTATGTTCCGCAAGTGAGACACATCGACCGGATCCGCAAGTTGATCGAAGGTCGAATGCCTGATCGCGGCGGCGATGCCAAGCGGCTGGCTTCGTCGTACTGGCGCTCGCTTGAGCAATATCATCTCGATCCTGGTCTGACAAAGGGTCCGCGCATTCTGACCGTACCGGAATTACGCGATGTGCAACACCGGGAAGAATCGGTTTTACGGGCATCAGGAGAGTGTCTTTCGCGTCTGCATGAGACGGTTCGCGAAGCGGACTACTGCGTGATGCTGACGGATGCGCAGGGCGTGACGATCGATTATCGCGTTGACCGGGAGCGGCGCCACGACTTCAAGCGAGCGGGACTTTATTTGGGCTCCTGCTGGTCGGAACGGGAAGAGGGTACCTGCGGAGTCGCGGCCGTACTGCTCGATTCCCAACCGATTACGGTTCATAAGACCGACCATTTTCGCGCCGCTTTCACGACGTTGACCTGTAGCGCCTCGCCTATCTTCGGACTGGAAGGCGAACTGATCGGCGTGCTGGATGCCTCTGCGATTCGCTCGCCTGACGAACGCGAAAGCCAGCGTCTGATTAACCACATCGTGCGTCATAGCGCGGTGTTGATCGAAGACAGTTTCTTTCTCAATGCGACCACGCATTGCTGGGTTTTGCTGGCACACCGCAATCGCCATTATGTGGAAGCGCAGCCGGAGATTCTGATTGCCTTCGATGCGCGCGGAAATGCGGTCGCGGCGAATCGCCGGGCGAAAGAGTGCGTGCCGGGCCTCGACCAGTTGCCGCGCCCCGTCTCCGAACTATTCGATGTCCGCGCCGAACGTCTTCTGGATGTCAGACCGGGTCGCGACATGGTCTCGATGAAATTTGCGGGCAATGGCTCGCCGCTTTATGCACGTGTTCGTCCACCCGTGATTCGCGCACAGCGGCAAGCTGCGCCGAAGCCCCGGGATCCCGCCCGCGAGGCGCAACCCACACTCACCGATATTGACGCCCTTGAGCGCAATCGCATCGTCGCAGCCCTGACGGATGCGAAATGGCGCCCGGACGAGACAGCCCAAACCTTGGGCATCTCGCGCGCGACGCTTTATCGACGGATCGCGAAGTTCGGCATTGTCCCGCCTCACCGACGATAGCGGTCCACGGTTATCTAGCGGGCAGAGAACCCGCGCATGACTTCGACGTTTCACTAATCCGTATCAAATGGAGGAGCAACCATGCCTGAAGAAAATGCAAGCCAGACCATTACACATGTTCTGGAGTCCATGGAGTCGGCGCTTAAACGCGGTGATACCGCTGCGGCCGTCGCGTTGTTTCAACCCGAGTGCTATTGGCGCGATCTGGTTGCTGTCACCTGGAATATCAAAACCATGGAGGGCCGGGACCAGATCGGCGCCATGCTCGACGCACAACTCGACGCCATTAAACCCACCCGGTTGAGGGTTGCTGAAAATGAAGTGCCGACCGAAGCCGGTGGCGTAGCCCAGGCGTGGATCACGTTCGAAACGGAGGTCGCCCGCGGCAGCGGCTTTATCCGCGTGAAAGATGGCCTGATCTGGACCTTGCTGACTACCATGGGTGAACTGAAAGGCCACGAAGAACCCAAAGGCAACCGTCGTCCGATGGGCGCGGAGCATGGCGCACGCATGGATCGAACGAGCTGGAAGGAACGTCGCGAAGCCGAAGCGCAGGCGCTGGGTCGCGCGGAACAGCCGTACTGTTTGATCGTGGGCGGAGGGCAGGGTGGCATAGGACTGGGCGCGCGTCTGCGCCAGTTGGGTGTGCCGACGATCATCGTCGATAAAAATCCACGCCCTGGCGATCAGTGGCGCAACCGGTACAAGTCACTGTGTCTGCATGATCCGGTCTGGTACGACCATATGCCTTATTTGCCGTTCCCGGATAACTGGCCGGTTTTCACACCCAAAGACAAGATCGGCGACTGGCTTGAGATGTACACCAAGGTCATGGAGTTGAACTATTGGGGATCGACTATTTGCAAGTCCGCGCGATACGACGAAGCGGCGGCTGAATGGGTGGTCGAGGTTGAGCACGACGGTGAGACGCTGACGCTGCGGCCAAAGCAGCTTGTGCTTGCTACGGGCATGTCGGGTAAGCCCAATACCCCTTCATTCAAAGGCATGGATGTATTCAAGGGCGAGCAGCATCATTCGTCGAAACATCCGGGGCCCGACGCATACAAAGGCAAGAAAGTGGTGGTGATCGGCGCGAACAATTCTTCGCATGATATCTGCGCGGCGCTGTGGGAGGCGGGCGTCGACGTCACGATGGTTCAGCGTTCGTCCACGCATATCGTGAAGTCTGATTCGCTGATGGAGCTTGCTCTCGGTGATCTTTATTCCGAGCGAGCGGTGGCGTCAGGCATGACGACCTCGAAAGCCGACCTGACTTTTGCGTCGATCCCGTACAAGATCCTGCACACGTTTCAAAAGCCCGTATTCGATGCGATCAGGGAGCGCGACGCGGTGTTCTACGATCGTCTGGAAAAGCGCGGTTTCATGCTCGACTTCGGGGACGACGACTCGGGGCTCTTTATGAAATATCTTCGGCGCGGGTCGGGTTATTACATTGATGTTGGAGCAGCCGACCTTGTAGCAAACGGCAAGATCAAGCTGAAAAGCGGCGTGGATGTGGTCGAACTCAAGGAGCACTCTGTCCTGCTAAGCGACGGCACCGAGCTCGAGGCGGACCTCGTCGTCTATGCAACGGGCTATGGGTCGATGAACGGCTGGGCCGCCGATCTCATCTCCCGGGAAGTAGCGGACAAAGTGGGCAAGGTGTGGGGGCTGGGTTCGAATACGACAAAAGACCCGGGGCCGTGGGAAGGCGAGCAACGCAACATGTGGAAGCCCACGCAGCAGTCCGCCTTGTGGTTCCATGGTGGCAACCTGCATCAGTCGCGCCACTATTCGCAATATTTATCGCTGCAATTGAAGGCACGCATGGAAGGCATTGCGACGCCGGTTTATGGCCTCCAGGAAGTGCATCACCTTTCCTGACGCCAGCGTGTGGTCGATGCGCGTCTTTTCGATCCCAGCCTGACGAATGCCGGGTATGGGGTTGCGGCGCGCATCGACGAACTCTTTGCGGGCAGTGTCACGCAATCATTCGTTGCCGGGCCCTCCAGCAAGTTGGACCTGAAATGTCTTTTCATCCAGCCCCCTCTCCCATTTCTTGGCCACGATAGTCGTTCAACTCGTTGGTCATGCGCTTGCTGGCCGCTGGCGATGTCACCCGGCTATGCGCCGGCCTTCGCCGGTTTTGACCGATCTGAGCGTCACCGTACAGACTTGCCGGGTCAGTCGTACGATTCTGAAGTCTCAACGATCTGCTGCCGCATGTCCTCGAGCTTTTCGCGCATTCCAGCAGAACGATCGCGCCACTACGATGAAACTGTCCGTTCTCCGTATGCTGACTTCCCTTGCATTGCTGGGCGTGGGATTTCCTTCGGTCGTGTGCAATGCTTATGCGCTCGACACACAACTGGACTGCCAGTCGAGCCCGCATGATTTCATTGCTCCGCTTCTGAATGAGCAGTCGATCGACCCAAAGCCAATGCGCATTGAGGCGAACTCGGTCAACGCATTTCGACCCACGCGCGGAAGTAACCTGACGGCATTCGGCTTTCATGTCTATGCCGTCTTCGGGTATGAGCCGGACGATCCCATGTTCAAACAAGGCAGCGGCCAGCCGGTCAATCCCTCAAGGTACGGCGTGGTGGTGACCGGCTCTGTTGAGTCGGTTGAAGCGAGCGTGCGAAGGGCGGGCAGCACTGCGGTTGTTCACGAAGTGATTCCGCTTCTTCTTACTGCTGTTTTCTGCAACGGGCATTGATGCCACAATATGTAGGAATCCTGCCATCACGATCGACGCTGCCGGTCTCCTGACGATCATTCCAGGCGTGAGTGAACTTATACACACATGACGGGCGGGACCTTTCGGCCTCCGCCCGTCGTTCGCACGCCAGTCTTTCGACAGCGCATTTGCCTCTCCTGATCAATCAACCCTTCGCCCACGCGGCGGCCGTTGCAATCGCAAAGTCCCGATAGGACCTTGGCTGCCGCCCGAGCAGCGCAGCCAGGCGATCCACTTCGGCTTTTGACGCGACCGCGCCGTCCTGTTGATACCGGCGCATCATCAGACGCATGTCGTAGGCGAGCCAGCCCGGCGCGACCGCCTTGAGACGCTGCTCGAGGGTGTCGAGATCGTCGCCGCCGTAGCGGACCGGACGGCCCAGCGCCTCGGCCCAGATCGCCGCGATGGTGTCCGACGTTAGCGCGTCGGGACCGACGAGTTCGTACGTTTCACGCGGCAGTGCGTTGGCGGCGCGCTCGCGGCGCAGGAGTTCACGTGCCGCGGCTTCGCCGATATCGCGGACGTCGACCATCGAAATACCTTTGCCGCCAATCGGCATGCCGTAGACACCGTGCGTCAGCAGCGGGTCTTTCTGCCTGACGTCGTTCTGGATGAAATAGGCGGGGCGTAGCACCGTCGCCGGCAGGCCGTCGTGCTCGATCATGCGCTCGACCGTGTGCTTGCCGGTGAAGTGAGGCACGTCGACGTACTCCGCGCCCTTGAAAACCGACAGATAAACAATGCCTTTCACGCCGGCCTCCCGCGCCACGCTCAGGGTCTGCAGGGCCTGGGTCAGTTCGTCCGCGGCGTTGGGGGCCAGCAGGAACAAGGTGCTGACGCCGTTCATTGCGCGCCGCACTGCGTCGATGTCGGACAGGTCTCCCTTGACCGCGGTGACGCCGTCGGGGAATTGCGCTTTCTCCGGTGAGCGGGTCAGTGCCCGTACTTCGGCGCCGCTGCCGTTCAGATGGTCGAGAACCTGCTTGCCGATCACGCCTGTGCTGCCAGTTACGAGGATTGCCATGATTTTCTCCTGGGGGGTGAATGGACTGGGTTAGTCCGTGAGACGAACAATAGTCGTTTCATTGAGTGGCCGAAAGTGCCAGAATCAAGACATCTCGTCTCGTAAATGGAACGATCATGGATTTAACGTCGCTGGCAGATTTCAATGCTGTCGCGTTGCACGGCGGCTTCGGGCCGGCCAGTCGCGCGCTCGACCGTCCCAAGGCCACGCTCTCGCGGCGTGTGGCCGAGCTGGAGGAGGACCTCGGTGTGCGGCTGATCGAGCGGGGCGCGCGCCGGCTGCGTCTGACCGAGGAAGGTCTGGCACTCCACGAGCGCACGCGGGGGCTCATGACGGAGATTCAGGAGGCGGGTGAAGCGGTCGCGTCGCGTGCACCCGTTCCGCGCGGGCGGTTGCGTATCAGCGCGCCGGTCGTTTTCGCACATGTCGTGCTGTGCCAGATCGCCGCGCGTTTTGCGCTCGCCTATCCGCAGGTCGAGCTCGAAATCATTGCAGAAGACCGTGTCTCGGATCCGGTAGAGGACGGGTACGACCTCGTGATCCGCATCGATCCATCGCATGACGAGCAGCTCGTAGGGCGGCGCATTCTCGGTGACGAGCGCCTCGTGGTCGCTTCGCCGGCCATGTCGATACCGTCGGTGGCTGCAAGCGAAGCAGACGAGCTGCAGGTGCCGGCGGTCATGTCGATCGCGGCCCCGTCCGGCGTGCTCTGGAACATGCGGACGGAAGGCGGTGGTGTGAGGATCATCAAGCCGATACCGGTGCTGCGGATGTCATCGCTATTGATGGTGCGCGAGGCGGTGTTGCAGGGCGTGGGCGCGGCACTCCTGCCTCGCTTGCTGGTCGAGCAGGATGTGCGGGCGGGACGGCTTGTTTGCTGGGGTGTGGAGGCGGGTTCGCCCGTGGAAATCTGGGCGCTTTATAGTTCGCGCCGATTGCTGAGCGCCAAGGTCCGGGCGTTTATGGACATGCTGAAACCGGACTCAGCCAGGCTCTGACGGACCGCTTCCTGAATAGGGCAAGCGCGCGGAAGTTCACGAAGTATGCCGGCGCCACGTACCAGGCCGCAGACATCGGATTGCCAGGCCATTTTCGATAGATATGCGCAGCGGGTGACAAGCATCGTTCTGAAAAATGTCTGGCGCAATCACATGTTTTTCATTCGCCATGGCGAAAATGCATCAGCGTTTGATTCACTGACATCGGGAGCGCGAGACTCTATCTCGAATCGCTTCAGATCAAATCAATACCGCGCAACGCTCTCTACAAGGATGGTCGCGGTCTTCCGCAGTAATTAATTATGTTTTTTTCAGAATTTTATTCGATACGCAATAGCAATAACCTGAGCGATACTCGCGAATTTGCGAATGGCCGGCAAACATATGCTTGCTGCATTTATCACGTTTCACTCGATGATTTACGGTGATTTATGTTATCGAGGAACAACTGTCAGGGGAGCATCACCCATGGTTAAAAAACGAATTCGTGCTGCACTGCTTGGCGTACTGATCACCGTGATTGCGTCAGTGTGTCAGGCGCAATACACCACCGACTGGCTGGCGAATACATTCGGCACCCTTGCTACGCACGTAGGCAACGGCGCGCGCTCGATGTGGGTCGCGCCCGAAGGCGTGATCTACACGGCTTCCCTATGGGATGAAAACGAAGGCGGCGTTGCGATATACCAGAACGGCAAGAGCATCGGATCCATCGGAATCAACAGCGAGTTTCAGGGTGGGGCCATCACGGGGAATGCCACGTCGATCTTCGCCGCCTTGCAGTACAGCACCGTGTACGGCAGCGGGGCGGTAGGGCGGTACAACCGCGCGACTCAGAAACGCGATCTCCTCATTCCCGTGAGTACGTGGAACGCCGTCAAGCGGGCCGATGTCATCACCGGACTCGCAACAACCGGTTCTCTCCTTTATGCGAGCGACCTTTTTGGCAATCGCGTGCGGGTCTACACCACTGACGGCGCGTGGCAGCAGGACATCGGCGTATCGAGTCCCGGTGCACTCGCTCTGGATGGGGCGGGGAATCTCTGGGTCGCGCAGCAAAGCGCGGCCACAGTCGTCGAATTCAGTGCGGCCGGCGCGCTGCTGAACACCATCCAGATGCCTGCGGCCTCGCGACCGTCCGCGCTGTACTTTGACGCATCGTCGGGACAGCTCATGGTTGGCGATCAGGGTCCCGACATGAATATCAAACTCTACAACGTCTCGGGTGCGCCGACCCTGGTCGGCACGTTCGGCATTCAGGGCGGATATCTCGACACCACCACAGGCATCAAAGGCCAGGTTGGCGACAAACGCTTCACGCGTGTTACCGGCATTGGCAAAGACGCAGCCGGCACCCTGTATGTGCTCAACAACCCATGGGGTGGAGGCTGGGACCTCGGCCGCAATGGCGGCACCGACATTCACGCGTATAACAGTGCCGGCGTCCTGCAATGGAAGCTTCAATCCCTCAACTTCGAGGCGGTCGCAGCGCCAGACCCGGTTACGGACACCACTTACTTCTATAGTGGCACCAACATTTACACCGGCACGGCGGGCGGCACGTTTGTCGCGAATACCGTCGACCCGTTCAGCTATCCGTCCGATCCACGCCTCAACATGAACGATACCCAGCGCGACGAGCATTTCGGTCAGCTCGTCAGCGTCGGCGGAAACCGGATACTCGTCGCATCTGGCCAGAATCCGGGCATCTTTTACTTCTTCCATTTCAATCCGGCGAGCGGCTACATCGCTATTCCGGATGCGTCGATTCCGGGCACCGCATTCAATACGACGCTATCGGTCACAGGCGGGTTTTGCATCGATAGCCGGGGAGACGTATGGGCCGGTCTGGACAGGACGAACCACATTTATCACTACCCGCTGACCAGTTTCGATGGTGAGGGCAAGCCGACATGGGGGCCGGGAATCGCCATCTCCATTCCGCAGAGCATCCGGCCGTTGACACGCATCATCTATCTGCCGGAGAGTGACACCATGATTCTCGCGCAAGGCATCGCCGGGAGCTGGGACTGGACGGCGATACAATCGAGGATCGAGGTGTATCACGGCTGGAGCGCGGGCAACACGACGAAGCCCAATCCGGTGATCACCCTCACCAGTGCCAATCCCAAGTCGATCACGGCAGCCGGGAATTATCTTTTCGTCGGTTACGTGCATACGGTGCCCAACATCGACGCCTTCAATCTCACGACAGGCAACCTCGATACGACGCTGATCAATTCGAGTGCGGGTACGGTGGATGTGGGTAATGACGTGGATTCGATGTATGGCCTCAGGGCATACCTTAGATCGGCCGGTGAGTATGTGATCACGAAAGACAACTACAACGGGTCCAGTATGATTGTTTATCGCTGGACGCCGTGATCGGCTGACTTGAAGGGGGCGTCGGCGCTGTGCGGTGCCTGTGGGGACCCGCGCATACATGGACCGCGTGGCCAACATGTCACGCCTCGCGGAACCCCACGACAAACCTCAATTCAACCTTCCCCATGCGACGACGCAGATTCTTTGAATCATTCGGCTTGTTAGCCGCAGGGTTATTGTCAAAAGGCGCCGGCGCCACTTCATCGGCACCGGCACCCGTCGAACGCTCTGCGTTCATACCGGGCGGGGAGATGAGCGCAACGCAGGCCGCGCGCCACTACCTGTGCCGTATCGAAGCGATCGACCGGCGTGGCCCGCGCTTGAGCAGCATGATCGAACTGAATCCCGATGCCATGCGGATCGCGGCCGCGATGGACGGCGAGCGCAGCAAGGGCGTGCGCCGTGGCCCGTTGCATGGCGTGCCCATCGTTATTAAGGACAACATTGCAACCGGCGACCGGATGGCAACAACGGCAGGTTCGCTTGCCCTCGACGGCGTTCGCGCAACCCGCGATGCCGACCTCGTGCGCCGTCTGCGTGAAGCGGGTGCGGTCATCATCGGAAAGACGAATTTGAGTGAATGGGCGAACATCCGTTCCACGCGCTCGACTAGCGGCTGGAGTGCGCGCGGGGGGCTGACGCGCAACCCCTATGCGTTGGACAGGAATACGAGCGGATCGAGCTCCGGCTCTGCGGCGGCGATCGCCGCGGGTTTGGCGGCAATGGCGATCGGCACCGAAACAGACGGATCGATTGTGTCACCTGCGTCGATCTGCGGGGTGGTAGGACTCAAGCCGACCGTCGGACGGGTAAGCCGTGACGGCATCATTCCGATTTCACACACGCAGGACACGCCCGGTCCGATTACCCGATCGGTCCACGACGCGGCGTTGCTGCTTTCGGCAATTGCAGGAACGGACGCGCGTGATCCGCAAACGTCGACAGCACCCGCACCGGACGATTATGTTCGCGCGTTGAACAAGGACGCGTTGAAAGGCGCCCGGATTGGCGTCGCGCGAGAGTTTTTTACGGGTCACGACGAAGTCGACCAGCAGATCGAACTGGCAATCGCGCAACTGCGGCTGCTCGGCGCCGAAGTGCTTGATCCGGTCGATCTGCCGCGCGTCAGTTACGACAAGGAAGAGTTGTCCGTCTTGCTGCATGAATTCAAACACGATCTGCCGCTATGGCTCGACACGTTCGCGCCGCATGCACAGGTTCGCAATCTCGCCGATCTGCTCGCTTTCAACAACGCGCATCGCACTCGCGAACAGCCTTACTTCGGCCAGGAGCTCTTCACTCAGGCTGAAGCCCTGGGTGGTCTCGATAGCGATGCGTATAAAAGCGCGCTGGCAACTTGCCGCACGCAATCGCGTGACGAAGGTTTGGACCGCGTGCTCCGTCAGCATGATCTGGACGCGATCGTCGCGCCGACGGGCGGGACCGCATGGTTGACCGACTTCATCAACGGCGACAGCAATAACGGCGGCTTTTCAACGCCAGCCGCGGTGGCCGGCTATCCGCATCTGACAGTGCCGGCGGGGCAAGTGCGTGGTTTGCCGGTGGGTTTGTCGTTTGTTGGACCCGCCTGGAGCGAAGCACGGTTGCTGGCACTGGGTTATGCGTTCGAGCAGGCCACTCAATGGCGCAGGGAGCCACAATTTCTGAAGCGTACCGATGTGCCTCCAGCTTCGTCCTAATCGACATCTGCCTATTGTTCATACAAATAGACTTCGGGTATCTTATGCGAGAAAATTAATCAACCTTTTTTCTCCAGATTCCGCCGTCTCGGTCTGTCGGTCGTGATAGTACTCGCCATCTAGCCTGTATAAAGGCACAGGGTTTAATCCCGCAAAGGTTTGCGGGAGATCTTATTCTTCTCTTCAATTAAAAGACTTGAAAAATCAATTAGATGAAAGTTTTTTCTGGAAGTCTCTGGCAGTAATTGACAAAAAAAAGCCGACACATTGTGTCGGCCGGAAAGACTCTGGCGTCCGAGGATTGCATGCCAGAACCTGAGAGACGGTAGTCAGTCAAACTTACGGGTGATGGTGCCAGGCGCGGGCATTTTTTCCCGCGTACCAAGTTTAACTATGCGTTGGCATGGCAGCGTGGCACAGATTTATCTTTTAATGGGCCAAGTTCGCTGGGGAGTGATCATAAACCAAAAGCATGAGCCAAGCATAAGGCCGTCAAAAAAATTTGTCGGTCGGTCGTCACCGAATTCATGCATCAGGGCATCCTGATATTCGTGTAGGGATTTCCTTAGTTGAGTTCTATTCCGTACTAATGTGATGTCTGATCGCGTAGCGAATCAATTCCGAATTATTGTTGAGTCCCAGTTTTTGCATGAGGCGCATTTTATGTGTGCTGATGGTCTTCGCGCTGAGCGAGAACGCTTCGGCGATGTCGTTGATGCTCTTTCCACCAGCCAGGGCTTGCAACACCTGGAATTCACGATCGGACAGAATGTCGTGCGGTGGGGTGTCACCGGAATGCGTGCCGAAGATCATCGAGTCCACCAGCTTCGGATCGATGAATCGTCCGCCTTCGGCCAGCTTGCGAATCGCGGTAAGCAGGATCTCCGGGTCGCTATCTTTGGTGAGGTAGCCGGTTGCACCAGCGCGCAATGCGCGCGAGACGACCTGGGCCTCGTTGTGAATGCTCAGCACGAGCACCGGCAGGCTGGTGTACTCCGTCCTGATGCGCCGGATCAGGTCGATGCCGCTAATTCCCGGCATCGTCATATCGAGCAGCAACAGGTCCGGACACCGGGCGCGTAGTTTATCGAGCACTTCGGCGCCTTCGGCCGCCTCGTCGGCAACGATCATGTCGGTGGTGGTTGCGATGATCTGCTTCAGGCCACCTCGCACGATCGCATGGTCGTCTGCAATGAGGATTTTTATCATGTGTTTTTCTCGGTCCTGAGCGGGACGTGAATAGGGACGATTATGCCCGCGCCGGGCGTGCTCCTTTCTTCAATGTGCGGCCAATCGTCATTCATCGCTGGTGCTTCCTCTCGAGATGTTCCTCCACGAGCAGCAGAATAGCTTTTGACTGATAGCCTTTCACGAGCGCGCGCAACTCCGTTGCCAAGGCCAGATTGCGCTCGTCGAGCGCCGCCATCCTGTCGGCCCATTCGGCAATGGCGCGCATATCGCCCAGACGGGCGAGACGATGCAGGTTGTCGAGCTCATCATCGGGTAACACCTCGGGCAACACGTAAGAGGGCGTTCGCGATGTTTCAGATTGCGGCGGGCGGGTCACCGGCGAGTAAGTCCACTCCAGCGCCAGTAAGTCCGCCAGATGGGTTTGCAACCGGTCGAAGTCGATCGGTTTGGAAAGGAAAGCGTTTGCGCCTGCGTCGGTGCTTCGCTTCTCGTCGCTCCAGGAAGGATTCGCCGACACGACGATGATCGGAATATCGCCCAGTCCCGGTAATCGACGCAATCTGCGCGTCGTCTCGAGTCCGTCCATTTCCGGCATCAGGATGTCGGTCATGATGAGCGACGGCGCCTCGCTGCGCGCCTTCGCGAGTCCTTCATGTCCACTGGCGGCCTCCACAGCGTCGAAGCCCAGTTGTTCCAGAAATTCGATTACCACGGCCCGATTGACGGGTTCGTCGTCGATCATCAGCACTTTGCGGCGCGGGCCGGTATAGCCGGTTACGCGCCGCGCGGCAGGGGTGGACAGGTCGGCGCGTGCTGCGGACGCGTCGACAACGGCCGGCGCGAGATCGAACCAGAAAGCGCTTCCGTGCGCCACCTCGCTTTCTACGCGGATTTCGCCATCCATTGCACGTACGAACTGCTGGCTGATCGCGAGACCGAGCCCTGCGCCGCCGGCGCGCCGTTCGGGGCTACCGGCTTGCTCAAAAGGCTCGAATATCGCGCTGAGCCTGTCGGCGGGGATGCCGATACCCGAATCGCGTACGCAGAAGCGCACCGCGCCCGCAGGTGTTCGGGTGACTTGCAGACTGACCCATCCTGCGTCCGTGAATCTGACCGCATTCGCCAGCAAATTAAGCAGTACCTGCCGTAAGCGGCGCTCATCTGCCCGCACCGCGCAGCCCAGGTCGGCGGCTGACTCGCACAGGAATCGCAGACGCTTCTGCTCCGCCTTCACGCCGATGATGTCGCGGATCGTATCGAGGACGCCCGGCAGGGATACGTCGCTCATCTCAATGCGCAGCTTGCCGGCTTCGATACGCGCGAAATCGAGCGTATCGTCGATCAGCGTCAGCAGATGCTCGCCGCTACGGTGGATAACTTCGACCGCGTTGCGTTGACGCTCGCTCTGGTTGCTATCGCGCAGCAAAATCTGCGCATAACCGAGGATACCGTTCAGCGGCGTACGCAGTTCATGGCTCATGTTCGCGAGGAACTCGCTCTTGGCCCGGTTGGCGGCTTCGGCCAGATGTCGCGCTTCCCGCTGCGCGGTGGCATCGCGCTCGGCGAGATAAGCGTCGTGCAGCCGCGCGCCCATGCTGTTGAACGCGGTGACCACGCGATCGAGTTCGTCCGGCCGGCTCGGCCGGCGGCGCGGCAGGACGAACGGCTTCGGCGCCGCACGGAAATCGTATTCGCCGACCAGGCGGGCAATCGTGGCGAGATGCCGCGTAACGAGGCGCGAGAAGATGTAGATGGTGAACAGCGCAACGATGAACGTATAGGTGGCCTGACTGACCAGAATGACCAGCGCGGTTTGCGTCAGTGCATGATAGAGGTTCGCAAGCGTCGCTTGTACATAGAGGCTGCCGATCTTCTGCTGAGTCCCGTGGATAGAATAAAAGATCGGGAATTCGCGGGATATCACGGCGCCCGTCATGCGCTGGCCAGCTGTCACCACCATCGGCGTGCCGCTCGAACCGGTCTCGCGAACCTCGGCGGCGCACATGTCGGCAAGTCGCAAGATGCCGTTCAGTTGAAGTTGAAGTTCAGTGCGATTGAGCTGCCATAAACCCTCGCCAAGGCTGTCGCGATTGCTTCTGTCGATGTCTGATAGACGGGTTTCAATCAGTTCGACGCCGCGGCTATAGTCGCGATAGAGTTGTAGTGCGCTCAGCAATAGCGTGACCGCGCAACTGAACAGCAGCACGGTAGCCAATAGCCGGAAAACCACGCTGTGCCTGAATCGGCCGGGCGTGGCAAAGAGTGAGCCAAAGCTATTCACCGCCATATTTCCCCGCGAGTGCAGTGATTTTTATATCTGTATTCTGCACTCGCGGCGGAATCGCGGTCTATAAGGGGCCGTCGAGGATATCTGCTACTGCAACCGCCGGCACCTGATCCGCTGCGTTTGCGAGCCGTGCTCGCATCCACGTGATGCCAACGCCATTCGCGGTAGCCGCGCCACGTGGCACAGGCTCTCCAACAATTTCGCGGGCACTGCCGATTAATTCGCGCATCATGCTCCACTCACGCTTATTGATTTTCCCCGCCTGAAACTGACACAAATCCGACATGGCGTCGGCCAGACGCTTGATCGCAGGCAGATCGTGACCGGTGAGCGGCCAGCAGTGCAAAAGATAGGCAAGCGGTACCCGTTTTCTTTCTTCACACCAAAGCTCAAATAGACCTGTGCACAGCTCGTCGATGCGTTTGACTGTTTCTTTGCACGGCAAAAAGTAGTCGGTCATGACGGTGGTCCGGCGACGGTGTGTGATGAACCACTTTAAACGCCCTGCCCAGGCGCCGCCGTCAGGCAGTCCGGACTGTGGGCTGCTGGTTCCCTGATTTTCTGGTCAGGAAATCCTTAGCTTCTATAGTCTTCCGAATCAATTCCCGCTTGCCTCCCGCTTTTTCCCGTCGAATGGATCGAGCCAGAGTTCTTTGCGATCCAATGGCACCCATGGCGGGAGAGAGGGATTCTTCAAATCGATCAGCACACGGCGTTCGAGGTGCAGATCGGCGATTCCTTGCGCGAAGTGTTCACGGAACAGCGCCTCAAAGCTCCCGTCCTTCAGCATGGCCTCGAGGCCGTCTCTGATCCGTCTCGCCAGCAGCGGCTCGGTTTTGCTGACGTAGAAGAACTGGGCATACGGGTATCGGATCAGCAGATGAGAATCGATTCTCATATTTGGGTAGCTGGCCTGAAAAGCCTTCAATTCATGCGTGATCTCCACCACGCCGCGCGGGAAAATGTCGAAGCGGTGGTCGGCCAGCATCATAAAAAGCAGCTCGTAGCGGCTTGCGGTGACGAGTGGAACGCCGGCGAGGCGATATACGGGCACGTCGCCCCAGTCCTGACCCTGACCGATGCTGAGCGTGCGAAGACCCTGGAGGTCGTGGATCGCGTTGAGCTTTGCCTGCTCGCCCTGATTGATGAGCGCCACCCGATAGCCCAGCAGGCCACGGTCGATGGGAATCGGCACCGGAATCGCCGCTGCGTCGAGTTCCGGGTGTCCGGGCTCGCTCGCCACGACGTTGATCACGCGGCCCGAGATCACCTCGTCGGCCTCGCGCTGAGCCGACATCGACGAAAAATAGTCGTCTATGACGTACGGGCCGTAGGTCGGTACCGTGTGGTTCAGCGCGGTGATGAGAAAGGCCCACCGGCCCTCTCGCACAACGTCTCCGGATATGCGAAGAATCCGCACGTGAGTGGGGGCGGCGTGCGCCGCCACAGCCGATGTATCGGGTGCGGTGGCGCTGCCGAAGGCCGGGCTCAACAACGCGACGGCAATGAGGGAGAGCGCTGCAGACAGTTTGATACCGCCACGTGATCTGGATCGGCGGATTCCATCAATGTGATTGAGGGCGAACATGAGTGGCTTGAACCGGAAACGACGAGTAAGCGCAGTATGAGTTCGAGTGATTGCTTTGGCCAACTTCAATAGTTGCCGCGTGGAGACTGCCACACACTGGCGCTATGCTAGCGGCTTCGTCTACCTCGAGGAGCAACTGATGAAACGGACCACAGGATCGATGATCACGTTTAACCGCCCTGACGGCAAGGAAGTTCAGGGTTATCTCGCCAGGCCAGAGAAGCCGGAGGGCGCGCCCGCCATCGTGGTGATTCAGGAGTGGTGGGGTTTGAACGACCAGATTCGCGGCGTGGCGGACCGGCTCGCGCAGGCCGGCTATCTGGCGCTGGTGCCCGATCTCTACCGCGGTAAATCGACGGTTGAGGAAGAAGAGGCCCACCACCTGATGAGCGGGCTCGACTTTGGCGACGCCGCCGCCCAGGACGTTCGGGGTGCCGTTCAGTACCTGAAGCAGCATTCGGCGAACGTTGGCGTGACCGGCTATTGCATGGGTGGCGCGCTTACTTTGCTCGCGCTATGCAATATCCCTGAAGTGTCGGCCGGCGTGGTGTGGTACGGCTTTCCTCCGCTCGAGTATATCGATGCCTCGAAAATCAAGGTTCCGGTTCTCGGTCACTGGGCTACGCAAGACGAATTCTTCCCGGTTGGAACGGTCGACGCACTGGAAGCCAAGCTCTCCGCGGCCGATGTCGATGTCGAGTTTCATCGCTATCTCGCGCATCATGCGTTCGCGAACGAAACCGCCGTCGGGCCGGGCCGTATCGCGAAGACCCAGTTCGATCCGGTCTGGTCGCAGCAGGCCTGGGACCGCACGCTAACGTTCTTCGGCCGCACGCTCTGGAAGTAACAGGCAAGCTCAAACCCACATTGCAAGGTGGACGCCAGCGTCCGCGAGCCTGGCCGCCGGCCGGCACCGTATCGCTGAGCGATAGGGCGTCGGCGCCGCTGGTGCGCACTGGAGGCTGGCGGTGCGCCACTCTGTTTACCTATACTCGTCTCACTCTGTAAGGCAGCCCAATCGCCGTAATACCAACAAGACGGAGCCTCACATGCCTGTTGCGATGCGAAACACGACCCTCGTGCTGCTGACCTGTTTCACGTTGGGCGTCAGTGCTTGTGTGCAAGCCGGCTCCAGTTGCGATGAGGAGTGCAATGCCCGCGGCCGGCTACTCGATCATCGCGTCACGCTACGGCTCAGCGCCGCGGCGTTTTCAAAATTGCTTGCGTCGAACGCATCCGGCCAGCAACTCGCGCAGATCGCCGGCACGCCTGCTTGCGGCGTGGAAATGGTGACTTTCCGCTACCGGACCATCGGCGGCGCGGGCGAGCCCACCACCGCCAGCGGCGCGCTGATGATGCCGGCCGGCCGGTCGGCGGCATGTAGCGGGCCGCGTCCGCTGATGCTCTACGCGCACGGCACGACCGCGTATCGCAACTACAACATCGCCGATATCACGCAAACGGATCCAGGCAACGGTGACGGCGCCGGGGAAGGGATCAGCGTTGCCGCCATGTACGCGGCGCAGGGCTATATCGTGGTGGCGACTAACTACGCGGGCTACGCCGGCTCCGATCTCACGTACCACCCCTACCTGAACGCCGACCAGCAATCCGCCGATGTGATCGACTCGCTTCGGGCGGCGCGGGTTGCACTGAGTGAAGCGAAACCAGGAAGCGGGGCGCGCGAGAACGGCAAGCTCTTTGTCACCGGCTATTCGCAAGGCGGCTTCGTGGCATTGGCGACGCATCGTGCGTTGCAGGCGGCTGGCGTCAAAGTCACGGCATCCGCGCCGGGATCGGGTCCGTATGCGCTCGCCGCCACCGCGGACGCGCTCGTCGAAGGCGAGGTCAACCTGGGTTCGACACTGTTCACGACTTTGATCGTGACGGGCTACCAGCATGCCTACGAGAACATCTATCGCAAACCTGGCGACTTCTATGAAGCGGCCTACGCCCCTGGCATTGAGAATCTGCTGCCAAGCCTGCAGCCTCTCAATACGTTGTTCGCTCAGGGGAAACTGCCCTCGGCGCAACTCTTCAGCAGCGTTCCTCCCGCACCGCAATATGCGTCGATGACGCCGCCGACGTCGCCACCCCTCACCCCGCCCTCGCTAACGCCTTTGTTCGCTGCCGGATTCGGCAAAGCCAATCTCGTGCGCAACGCGTATCGGCTGAGTCTTCTGGAAGACGCCGAGGCCAATCCCGATGGCGCGTTTCCCAACACGACGGTTGCGTTGACGCCCGCGGCAAATCCTATGCATCCGTTGCGGCAGGCGTTCAGGCGCAATGACTTGCGCAACTGGGTGCCGCGAGCGCCGGTGCTGTTGTGCGGCGGCGGCTCGGATCCCACCGTGTTTTTCTTCAACGCACGCATCGAGCAGGCCTACTGGCAGAACGCCAAAGTGCCGGCAGGGCTCACGTCCGTGCTGGACGTGGATTCTCCGATTGCCGGGCCCAATGATCCGTACGCGCCCATCAAACAGGGTTTCGCCAGTGCGAAAGCGACGCTTGCGAATCAGGCCGTTGCGGGCGGCGCAACCGACGGCGGCGCCTCAGCGGTGCTTCAGGCCTATCACGGTGAACTGGTCGCGTCGTTCTGCATGGTTGCTGCGCGGGCCTTCTTCACAAATTTCTGAGCGTTGCCGCGGATTTGGGCGTCTGTCGCAGCACGGGCATCAATGCTGGCGGACGCCCTTGCAGATCGCCTCGCGGCGAGTCACTGGCGATCGGAAAAATAGCTGTTTCTGCCGTTTCGCATGAAGTCCGGATCGGTCGCAAATTAGCGACATTTGCGAAAATTTCCCCCGCCTGCGGCTATCATGCGCTGACAACAGAACTGGCGGGGGAAAGCCTTGACGACCGATTCCGAGGCCCGGGACGCGGCTCCTGCGGCTTGCATTTACACCCACTTTGATACGCACCACGAAGCGCCACGCGCGCAGTTGCCTGCGTGGCGGGACCGCCTGGGCCACTTTCTCGATGTGCCGATTTCGCGCCGGCAACTGGCCGATGGCTTCAGCGGCGCGATCGACAGTTACACGGCCGCCGATCTGACGTTCATGGATTGCCGCACGGATCCGGTATCGCAGGCGCGATCCGTCGCGCGTATTTCCACCGATTCGGTCCGCCAGTTTGTCTTTCATGTGGTCGTGGAAGGCAGCATCGAGACCGGAGCAGGTCTGTATCCGAAGCGCAAGGCGTTGCAAACGAGGCCGGGCATTCTCGCGCTGGATATGAACCAGCCGATGCATATGACGCGCAGTGCGTGCCGAGTGCAGGCGCTTTTCCTGCCGCGTTCGCTGGTGGAATCCGTCTTGCCGGAAGCTGAATCGATTCATGGCAGCATGATCGAATACCACTCGCCGCTCGCGCAGATGATTCCAGGCCATCTCGCCAATCTTGGCCAGAACCTGCACAAGATGAATGCGCAGGAAGCGCATAGCGCGATGTACACCTGTGCGTTGTTGATTGCGGCGGCGTTCGGGAAGGAGGCGCGTCTAACCGGCAATGCACGCGCGGCTGCTCGCACCGCTATGTTCTCGACGGCGCGCCGCTACATCGAAGCCAATCTGGGGCAGATGGATCTCACGCTGGAGAGCGTGCTCGCTGCATCGCAACTTTCACGGCCCACGCTGTATCGTCTCTTCGAACCCGAAGGTGGATTGGCCGCCTATATTCGCAATCGCCGGCTGCGCGAAGCCGCCGATGAATTACACCGATACCCGGGGAAAGCGATCGTCGAGATTGCTTATGGCGTAGGCTTCAATAGCGCGTCGGACTTCAATCGCGCGTTTCGCCGTGCGTATGACATGTCGCCGAGCGATTTCCGGGCGCTTGCACGATAAACACGCTATCGATAGATGCGATAAGAACGAAGACTGCCAACGAAGGCTGATGGTGAAGGTCCGAAACATAGGGCCGCGGGTCCGGTGAATATACGCTGGATAGCAGCCCGGACGACATGTGTGAATCTGAACGATCGAAGGAGATCAAACCGTGGTGAAGATCGATCCGGACCGGTTACTGACCGATCTCAAGCGCCTGCGCAACTTCGGCGCCACAGGCCCCGGCGTTGTACGCCTCGCGCTTTCGCCAGTGGACCTTGAGTCGCGCCGTTGGCTCGCTGGGCGCATGGCGGAGGCGGGTCTCGATGCCGTCATCGATGGTGTGGGGACTGTATTCGGCCGCTCGCGCAAAAGTGGGCCCGCGCTCGTGATCGGCTCTCATACCGACACGCAGCCCACTGGCGGCTGGCTGGACGGCGCGATGGGCGTCATCTATGGATTGGAGATCGCTCGCGCGCTGGCTGAAAACGACACGACGAGTCATCTCGCGGTCGACGTGGCGTCATGGATCGACGAAGAGGGGACCTTTTCCGGCTTGCTCGGTAGCCGCAGTTTCGTTGGCGAGCCCGTTGAGGAGTCGATCCGGCGTGCAGCGAATCGGGAAGGCCAGCACCTTCAGGACGTGCTCGAAGCCGCCGGTCTTGCCGGTCTGCCGCGCGCCCGCTTCGAGCAAGGCCGGCACGTTGCTTACCTTGAGCCGCATATCGAGCAGGGCGGACGGCTCGAAGCCGCTGGGAAATCCATCGGCGTGGTCACCACGATCGTCGGGCTTCGCGAACTGCGGTTGCGTTTCACGGGGCAACGCAATCATGCCGGCACCACGCCCATGTCGATCCGGCGCGATGCCGGCGCGGCGCTGGTCGCCTTTATCCCGCAGATGAACGACGCATTCGCGCAACTCGCGGATGCCGATACCGTATGGACCGTGGGACGCATCGACCTCGACCCGGGCTCGCTTAGCGTCGTGCCGGGGAGGGCCGACATGTACCTGCAATTCCGCGACGCGAACACCGCGCGCCTGCAGGCGATGGAAGAGACGCTTGCGGCGCTCGTGCGGGACTTCAATGCGCAAGGTCCTCTGAATGTGGAACTGACGAGCGTTGATGAGCCTATGGAGCCGGTGACGATGGACGCGGCGCTCGCGGCGCATCTCGCGAGTGCCGCCGATGCCGTCGCGCCGGGGCAATGGCTGCGCATGCCGAGCGGGGCCGCGCACGATGCGCAGGTGATCGCGCGTTGCATGCCGGCCTGCATGATGTTTGTGCCGAGCATTGGCGGCGTGAGTCACGACTTTATCGAAGATACGGCTGAGGAACATATCGTCCTCGGCTGCCAGGTGGCGGCCACGGCGGCGGCCGCTATTCTTCAGGAGCAGTGGGCGAGGCAATCGTGATGCACCCGGACGAGCATGGTGATTTTATCGTGCGCAACATGGCGGCCGACGACGTAGCATTGTCGGTCGAATGGGCTGCGGTGGAAGGATGGAACCCCGGCCTGCACGATGCCGAATGCTTTCGTGCCGGGGATCCTGGCGGGTTTTTTATCGGCGAGTGGCGCGGCGAACCGGTTGCATGCATATCCGCAGTCGCCTACGGCGAACACTTCGGCTTTATCGGTCTGTATATCGTGAAGCCGGCGTTTCGCGGCAGAGGCTTCGGCATGCGCGTCTGGCAGCACGGCATGGACTATCTGCGTCACCGCAATGTCGGATTGGATGGTGTCGTCGCTCAACAGGCGAATTACAGAAAGTCCGGCTTTCGGCTTGCGTATCGCAACATTCGTTTTCAGGGTGTCGTTCAAGCCATTGCCCAGGACGCGACACGGTCGACCATTTTGAGTGCGTCGGCGTTGCCGTTCGAACCGCTGTTTGACTACGATCGCCAGTGCTTTCCCGCCGCGCGTGAGCGGTTTCTCGCGGTGTGGCTCCGACAACCCGGCGCCATCGCGCAGGTCGCAGTTCGCGATGGTCAGGTTGCAGGCTACGGCGTGCTGCGCCGTTGCAGAACGGGATGCAAGATTGGACCGCTCTTCGCCGATAGTGATGAGATTGCGGGCGATCTGTTCGATGCGTTGGCGGCGCGCGTGCCGGGCGAGGTCGTCGTCCTCGATGTGCCGGAGACCAACCCCGCTGCCGTTGCGCTGGCCGAGCGGCATGGCATGACGAGCGTCTTTGAAACCGCGCGAATGTACACGCAGGAACCGCCAACTATCCAGATCAAACGTGTGTTTGGCGTGACGTCATTCGAGCTCGGATGAGCGGAGCGCAGGTTTGCGCCTTTGCGTGGGTTGCCGTCTGCGGCGCGTCTCATGAACCGCAGACGGCAAGCACATCGTTTGATACGCGCGTATGCGCTACTTCCATTTTGCTCCGAGCTTCTCCAGCCCGGCCTTCATGAGATCTTCCGGCACCATGGCGACGCGCAGTTCGACGTCGGCGTTGAATTTCAGAAACCACGGTTCCGCCAGCGCGGGAATTCCCGATGGATCATCGAGGTTTACCACCAGCACTGCACCGCGTGTGCCGTTCTGCTCGGTGAAGTAGGCGGCCTCCGGTTTCATTTCTTCAAGTATTTTCCCCATTACTTCGCCGGCAGTGCCTTCGCGCACCAGCGTGTTGAACGGTTCGTGAGGTATCCGTACGTTGAGAAGCATGCGCATGTCATCCTCCTGGTTGATGCCCAAAGGGCATCTTAAGGATAGGTGTTTTATGCGCTGCGAGCGTGAGGGTTAGCACGGGCGAAGCCGCCGCCGTCATTCCGTTTCGCTGTCGTCGGTGTCGGCATTGGTGCTCGCCGCCGCATGATCCATCGCGTTGGCCGCCAACGTAGTCGCCAGTTCCGGATGCGCTTCCTTGCGTTCGCTGTAGCGATCGGTCAGGTAGTCCGAACGGTCGCGCACCAGCAATGTGAACTTGTACAGTTCCTCCATCACGTCGACGAGGCGATCGTAGTAGGCGGAGGGTTTCATCCGGCCGCCGGCGTCGAATTCCTGATATGCCTTCGCCACCGACGACTGATTTGGGATCGTCACCATCCGCATCCATCGGCCCAGCACACGTAGCGCGTTGACTGCGTTGAACGATTGTGAGCCGCCGCATACCTGCATCACCGCGAGCGTGCGTCCTTGCGTGGGGCGCACGCCGCCGCTTTCGAGCGGCAGCCAGTCGATCTGATTCTTGAACACGGCCGTGAGCGTGCCGTGACGCTCCGGGCTGCACCAAACCTGTCCCTCCGACCACTCCGACAGTTTGCGCAGCTCGACGACCTTCGGATGATCGGCCGCTACGCTGTCCGTGATCGGCAAGTCGTGTGGATCGAAGACCCGTGTTTCAGCGCCGAACTGACGCAGGATGCGTTCGGCTTCGAGTGTGAGCAGCTTGCTGAACGATGTGGGGCGCAGCGACCCGTACAGCAGCAGAATGCGCGGAGCATGCTGGGAAACCGTGTGGGCTTCGAGTTTTTGCAGATCCGGCGTGTGGAAATGTGGGCTGCTGACGTTGGGCAGATTTCCGGGCATCAACGAATCCTCCGTCCGGCGCTGTTGGTCACATGCTCGCCGTCCTCTTTTATAAACGCCCCTTGTTGCGCCGCGGGCAGGATATCGAGCACGACCTCGGAGGGTCTGCATAAACGCACGCCGAGCGGGGTGACCACAATCGGGCGATTGATGAGGACCGGATGCGCCAGCATTGCATCGAGCAATTGCTCGTCGCTCAAGGAGGTTTCCGCGAGGCCGAGTTCGGCATACGGCGTGCCCTTCTCGCGCAGCGTGGCGCGCACAGTGAGGCCCGCGCGTTCGATCAGACTCTTCAACGTAGCGCGATCGGGCGGGTTCTTCAGATACTCGATGATCTCCGGCTCGATGCCGGCGTTGCGGATCATTGCCAGCGTATTGCGCGAGGTGCCGCAATCCGGGTTGTGATAGATGGTGACGTTCATACACTTTGTCCTTTAACGCTGTCTTTTGCCTCGTACCAGTGCCGCGAACGATTGACGACGCTGACCACCAGCAGCATCACCGGCACTTCGATCAGCACACCGACCACCGTGGCAAGCGCCGCGCCCGAATGAAATCCAAACAGGCTGATCGCTGTGGCTACCGCGAGTTCGAAGAAATTGCTTGCGCCGATCAGACTCGACGGACCTGCGACGCAATGCGCGACGCCAAGCCGGCGATTGAGCAGATAGGCAAGGCCGGAATTGAAGAACACCTGAATCAGGATCGGTACCGCGAGCATCGCGATAACCAGCGGTTCCTTGACGATTGCCTGCCCCTGGAAGGCGAACAGCAATACGAGCGTCGCAAGTAACGCGCTGATCGAATAGGGCGCGAGATGGGCGACCGCCTGCTGAAAATGCGCGTCGCCTTTGGCGAGCAGATGGCGGCGCAGCAACTGTGCGAGGACAACGGGGATGACAATGTACAAGCCGACAGAAATGATCAGGGTGTCCCATGGCACCGTAATCGCCGACAACCCCAGCAGGAGGGCGACGAGCGGTGCGAAGGCCACGATCATGATGGAGTCGTTCAGCGCCACTTGAGATAACGTGAAGTACGGATCGCCCTTGCAGAGTTGCGACCAGACGAACACCATCGCCGTGCACGGCGCGGCTGCAAGCAGAATGAGACCGGCGATATAGCTGTCGAGCTGATCAACGGGCAGCCATGGCGCGAACACATGCCGAATGAAAATCCAGCCGAGCAACGCCATTGAAAACGGTTTGACGAACCAGTTCACAAACAGGGTTACACCGATACCGCGCCACTGGCTTTTCACCTGCGTCATCGCGGCAAAATCGATCTTGACCAGCATGGGGATGATCATCACCCAGATCAGCACGCCAACCGGAAGATTGACCTGCGCCACTTCCATGCGTCCGATCGCCTGAAAGAGCGGTGCAAGCAGTTGCCCGAGCACGATGCCGCAGACGATGCACAGCACCACCCAGACGGTCAAATAACGCTCGAAGAATCCAATCGCCGCCCGTGCGCCGCGAGCCGTTGTGTCAGTGGTGCTCATTCTTCGCAGCAGCCCGGGAGGTCGCTGGCGGCGCATGTTGCGCCGGCGCAGCAGTTTTCGGTCAGGAAGGCGATCAGACCCGTCATTGCGTCGAAATTCGCCGAATAGATAATGAAGCGCCCGTCCTGCCGCGGTTTCACCAGTTCGGCATGCGACAGGTCCTTGAGGTGGAACGAGAGGCTTGAAGGAGAAAGCCCAAGCTGCTGCGCGATTTCGCCGGCGGCCAAGCCGTCGGGCCCGGCAACGACCAGCAAACGGAAGATCGCCAGCCGCGATTCATGAGCGAGTGCGCCAAGGGCGCGTACAACGAGGTTCGAGTCCATGGCCAAACGATACGCCGATCGTTTTAATATTTCAAGTATCGTTGAAATGACGTGCCGGACTAGTACAATCCATAGGTATGAGCCGCCTCACTCCAACTCCTGCATCGCGTGAAGATTTCGAACAAGAGCGGCGAGGTGCTCGACGACGAGACCCACCGCAACATGAAAAAAGAATCCCGCACCATGACACTCAAACTACGAGCCGAATTATCCACCGACGCTCTGGCGATCGAGCAACTCACCATCGCAGCGTTCGAGAATGCGCCGCACACGAACGGTGCTGAGCACTTCATCGTGAATGCATTACGACGCGCAGGGGAACTGTCGGTTTCGCTTGTCGCGCAAGATGAGGGCGAGCTCGTCGGACATGTTGCGCTGTCGCCGGTATCCATTTCGAACGGTGCAACGGGCTGGTACGGTTTGGGCCCGATTTCGGTGTTGCCAGGCCATCAAGGGCGGCGCATTGGATCGCAACTCATGGAGTCGACATTGTCCGAATTGCGGCGTCTGGGCGCCGGCGGATGCGTGGTTCTCGGCGAGCCTGCTTACTATGGGCGCTTCGGCTTCACGGCCACGCCTCACCTGGTGCTGCCCGGTGTGCCTCCCGAATATTTCCAGGCTATTTCACTCGGCGGCGCCTGGCCTGTGGGCAATGTGACCTATCACGAGGCATTCAACGCCACCGAATGAGGCCACCGCGATGACCTCAAAGGGATCAGTTGCCGAACAACGAGGCCTGCGTCCCGTGGCTGGGCGCCGGACGTGCTGGTTTCACCGGCGCTGCCCGGCCGATCGTTTCCGACGCGGTGGCTGAAGGCGCAGACAAATCCGCCGCCGCTTCCAGCGAAGTCTGCCCGGCTTCGAGCGACAGAAGGAGCATCTTGTTTGCCAGTCCGCCGGCAAAGCCGGTCAGATCGCCCGACGCGCCGATCACGCGATGACACGGCGCCACGATCGAGATCGGATTTCTGCCGTTCGCCGCGCCCACAGCCCGCACCGCGTTGATGTTGCCGATTTGCGTAGCGATGTCGGAATAGCTGCGCGTCGCGCCGAACGGAATCGTCAGGAGCGCCGCCCAAACTTTCTTCTGGAAGTCCGTTCCCTGGAAGTCGAGTTCAAGATCGAACCGGTCTCTCGTCCCAGCAAAATATTCGTTCAACTGCCGCTCGGTTTCGAGCAGGATCGGGCGGTCATCCGCTTCGACTTGTTCCGGCAGACGCACCCGGTTCGGCTTGTCGTTCTCCCACAGGATCGCGGCGAGCCGGTTGCCATTTGCAACGAGCTTTAGCTCGCCGACGGGCGAATTCATTAACTTGTATGCGTATGTCACTTTGCTGGGTTCCCTGCTAGCTGGAGGCTGAGATGGCTTAAGGCGAGGCTGCGAACTCGCTGTGCCATGGCTCCGATACCTCACAGCTTAAACCTCGCCTTCGCTGAGGTCACGCCGGATCTTGCTATCCAATTCCGCGCGCGGCTGGCGACTCAGTAGAATTGATACCCTTGACACATCGCTCACCGGTAACCGGAACGCTTCTCTACAACTGTGATAACCACCCTCGAACAACTGCGGGCCGGACAACTGGCGGGGACGCGCCGACTCAAACTGGCGTGCGGACTGAGCGAATTTCCCCGTGAGATTTTCGATCTGGCCGACACGCTTGAAATTCTCGATCTCTCGGGCAATGCGCTTTCGACGCTGCCCGACGACTTTCCACGGCTCAGCAAGCTGCGTGTCATCTTTGCTTCTGACAACCCGTTCACAGAATTGCCGGAAGTTCTCGGGCAGTGCGCGCAACTGAGCATGGTTGGCTTCAAGGCAAACCGCATCCGCAAGGTTTCGGGGAAATCCTTGCCGCCGCTGCTGCGCTGGCTGATCCTCACCGACAACGAGATCGAAGCACTGCCGCCGGAAATCGGCGCCTGCATGCAACTTCAGAAGCTGATGCTTGCCGGTAACCGGTTGCGTACATTGCCCGAGGAATTAGCCGCCTGCTCGCGGCTCGAACTGCTGCGTCTCGCGGCGAACCAACTCAGCGGACTGCCTGCGTGGTTGCTGCGCCTGCCACGGCTTTCCTGGCTGGCTTTCGCCGGCAATCCGTTCAGCGAAGCGCTGGAGACGGCGGCACTGATCGATACACCGACTACCGATATTCAATGGGACGCGTTGAAACTCGAACAGCAGCTAGGTGAGGGGGCGTCCGGTGTCATCTATCGTGCGGCGCTTCTCGCCCGTCATGACGACGCGAGCCGGCCTGTGGCCGTCAAGTTGTTCAAAGGCGCGGTAACGAGCGATGGATTGCCGGACTGCGAGATGGCGGCCTGCATTCGTGCCGGCGATCATCCGAATCTGATTCCGGTGGTGGGCAAAGTGAGGGACCATCCGGCAGACGCACATGGCCTGGTGATGGAGCTGATCGATCCACAATTTACGAACCTTGCCGGACCACCGAGCCTCGAGTCATGCACGCGTGACGTCTACGGTACAGACACGCGCTTCGCGTCGGCTTCGGTGTTAGGCATTGCATACGGCGTGGCGTCGGCGGCGTGTCACCTGCATCGACAAGGTGTGATGCATGGGGATCTATACGCACACAATATTCTGCACGGAGGGCAGGGGCGCGCGTTGCTAGGCGACTTTGGTGCGGCGTCTTTCTACGCGACTGGTGATCGAGATGCTAGCACTGCACTGCAGCGCCTCGAAGTCAGAGCGTATGGTTGTCTGCTCGAGGAGTTGATCGATCGATGCGACTGGCTGGATTCGGACGTGGACATCGCCGCGAAGCTGGTGGCGTTGAAAGAGAATTGTCTGCGCGACGATATTGGCAACCGGCCGTTGTTCGACGAAATCGCCGCTGTTTTGCGGCAGCTAACGGGCCATGGCGATCGGGACGCAGCAACGTTGGCCGCGGGTTGATCCGTTTTGTGTAAACACAATGCAGCCATTCGTCCGTGTGGTCTAAGGAGCGAAAACCAATGACGCAGAAGATGCGCCGCCGCGTGCTGATTGCCGGCACACTTGCTGCGGCAGGCCTGACAGGTGCGACTCGTGTCGATGCAATGCAGGGTGGCAAGCTGAAGATCGCCCTCGTGCTGAAGTCGATGGCTGATCCGTTCACGGTGGCGATGGCGAATGCTGCGCAGAATTATCAGAAGCACTATGCATCGCAATTCGACTTGACCATTCGCGGAACGGCAACGGAGGGCAATACTGCCGCACAGATCCGGATGGTAGATGAGTTGATCAAGGCCAGAATGGCTGCGATCGTCATCGCACCGACCGACTCGAAGGCGCTAACCGCGGTTGTGGCGCGTGGGATCAAGGCCGGCATTATTATAATCACCATCGACAACCCGCTCGATGAGGCGTTGCAGGACGCCGCCCACATCTCCGTGCCTTTCGTCGGCCCGAATAACCGCAAGGGCGCGAAGCAGGTGGGCGATTATCTTGCAGGCCGGCTCAAGGCGGGCGACCAGGTCGGGGTCGTCGAAGGTAGTTCCGCCGACCGCAATGCGCAGCAACGCACGGCCGGCAGCAAAGACGCGATGAACGCGGCCGGCATGAGGATCGTCGCGATACAAGCCGGCGACTGGGACTATGCGAAAGGACGGGACGCTGCGTCGAAGATGCTGGTGGACTATCCGCAAATCCGTGCGTTGGTGTGCGGCAATGACAATATGGCAATGGGGGCGGTGGATGCTGTCCGCGATGCCGGGCGAACCGGCGGTGTTTATGTCACCGGGTATAACGACAGCGATGCGATCAAGCCGCTGCTCGCCGACGGGCGCGTACTCGCGACAATGAATCAGTTTGCCGAGCGGCAAGCCGTGTTTGGCATTGATGTGGCGTTGAAGGCAGTCACTGAGCAGAGAAAGCAGAGCGAATTGTCACGGGTGATTGAGACACCGCTGCAATTGATGACGAGCGTGAATCATTGACGTAAGAGATAGATGCCGTTCTGAACGTCATGGCTTGGACGGCAGGCGAGCGGTTTTGCTCGCCTGCTGCCGCGTGTCGGCGAATGCCGATGCCCGTCACATGATTTAATCCACCTTGACCTTGTGCGGCTTGGTCGCCTTTTCGAGCTTGTTGTACTCGAATTCCGGCACGGACTTCAGCGCTTCCTTCGTCGCCCCGGCGAGGAAAAGATTGCCGTCACGGATCTCGAAGTGATCGACCGAAATCGCCACGTAATGCTTGCCCATGCCGAGGAATCCGCCAACCGACACGACCGCGTAGGTTGCCTTACGATCCGGCGAGATGATCACATCGTAGATGCTGCCGATTTTGTCGTTGAGATCGTTGTAGACCGGTTCGTCGATAAGCGCGCGGCGCACACTCCAGCCTTTTAATAGCGCGTTGGTCTGCTCAACCGTGCCACCGAGCGGCTGCAGCCCGGCGACCTGGGCGGCGGCGCCCTGCGAGGCGCAGATAGCGGCGAGAGCGGCGGCGCAGATCAGTGTTTTTGCTTTCATTTTTGGCTCCTGGTTGTCTGTCGAGCAATAAGCCTCGTACCAGGAATAAGTGGTAGCAAGTGACGTGCCCGGGCGATGCATAAACGGCTTAACAGCCAGTGGGCCGCCGTACGGCGCGAAGTCACCACATCCCACACAGGAATCGGCTGTGTGACTATTTCGCGTGGCGCCGGTTCATCCGAACGTGCGAAACGTAGTCCTGCACACTTGCATAAACTGTTCGACCAACGCTGACCGCTCGCCGTTAATGGCCACGCTCGCGACGACTGGAATCGCGATCTCCGGCGCAAGTAGCACTACATTCAGTCCCTGAGCGCGTGCGGAAAGCGCAGCGATTTCGTCGACGATGGTCACGACTTTCGAACGTGCCGCGAGCGCTACGAGGGAGTGATACGACTGTGCGGTGACGCTCGTGCGGACCGTGATCGAGAGTTCTTCGAGTCGTTTCGCCAGTAGCCGTCCGAGTGGATCGGCCGGATCCGGTCCAATGATCTCGTGGCCTTCGAGCTCGCTGATTTCCATGAAGGGCGCCTCGTCGAGGACGTCCGGATGACCCACGCAGACGAGCCGGCTCGACGCCAGTTCGATCTCCTTGATGGCAGGATGAGAGACGCTGTGATAGAGGACACCGATATCCGCTTCCATCAGGGCGATATTGGCGACCGCTGTTGCCGAGTAATCCGAGCGAATGGACAGCTTGACACCCGGATGCAACGCCTTGAATGCGAGTGCCGCGTCCGCCACGACTGTCTGCGCCATGGCCGGGGCGGCCAGAATGCGGATCGAAGATTCATCGGTTCCGCCGCGCAGGTTTTCCGCGAGCCTTTGAACCGCCTGCAACTGTTCATCCAGTCGCGTGATCTCCGGAAACAGCGTTTGCGCCTCGCGAGTCGGAATCAGCTTGCCACGGACCCGTTCGAACAGCGGATAGCCAAGCTGGCGCTCCGCGCTCTGCAGCGTTTGCGTGATCGCCGGCTGGGTGAGCGACAGGAGCGCGGCCGCGGCCTTGAGCGTGCCGGTCACTCGGATCGCGTTCACTACTTCAATGTGCCTGAGTCTCATTGGATGCTCGTCGAATGTCGACTTTCGCCGGATTCAGCAGATTCTAAAGCGCAAGGGGCGAGCGATCCGGCAAGTCAAAAAACGGGACGCAGACAATCTTTGCCGTCACGCGTTTTTCAGCACGTTCTCGTGAGCAGAAGCAGGGTATGTCCGCTTGCGAAAGTAAAGAATGCAGACCAGCGCGATCACGGCAGTGACCATAACGTAATAAGCGGGCACGAACTTGCTGCCCGTTTCGTTTGCAATCCACGTGCAGATCATCAGCGATAAACCGCCGAACACGGCGAAAGTCAGGTTATGGACAAGCGCGATGCTGGTGGTCCGCGTGCTATGTGGAAACAGTTCCGCGACGAACGCCGGCATTGCGCCCTGGAACACCATGACGCACGCCGTTAGCCCGGTAACGCAGAAAACATAGACGCCGACTGTGGGGGACGCGACCATCAGGTGAAACGCAGGAATCGTCAGGACGATGGTAAGCAGCGTGCCCGTCGTGATGAGCGCGAGCCGGCCAATACGATCCGACAGTGCGCCGAAGACCGGCGGCAATACGATCTGTGCGACCGAATAGCCAATCGCGCCCCACATCGAATCGACAGGGCTCATTCCCAACACCTTCTGTGCGTACAGCGGAATGAAGACGCCCAGCAGATAGTTCGTCGAAGCGGCGAGTGAATACAGGCCGATAGCCGCGGCGATCCGCGCTTTGGCCGTAGCGAACGTATCGCGGATTGGATTGCGTTCGTGAGCGGATGCCTCGAATTCGGGGGTTTCGTCGACGCGCCGGCGAATCCAGTAGCCGAACGGCACGATCGCGAGGCCGATCAGAAACGGCACACGCCAGCCCCACGACGCCTGCGTGTCCGGGGTCATCAGTCTGTTTACACCGAGCCCGACGATACTCGCGAGGCCCGTGGCAAGGCCAATGCCGACCACCTGATAACTCGCGAAGTACCCTTTCATTCCCTTCGGTGCGTGCTCTGTGACGAAGGAGACGGTCGAGCCGAACTCGCCACCCGCGGAGAAACCCTGCAGGACTTTGCCGAGCACGAGGATTGCCGTACCGATGACGCCGAATGTCGCGTAAGTGGGCGCGCAGGCGATCACGAGCGTGCCGATGCCCATCAGCCAGATGGTGAGCATCATGCCGGCTTTGCGGCCGTGCCTGTCGCTGTATGCGCCGATCGCCATCGCGCCGAGCGGCCGGATGAAATAGCTGACGCCGAAGGTCGCGGCAGCGGCGAGCATCGACGTGTAGGCGTCGCCTGTCGGGAAGAAAGCCCTGGCAATGACGACAGCCAGAAAGCCGTAGACGAACAGGTCGTAGAACTCGAGCATGTTGCCCACCAGCGCGGAGGCCAGGATGCGTCGAAATTTTCTGCGTTGCTCAGGACTTAGAACTTTATCGCTGGACATGATATTTCCTTTTCCGATGCGAGGAGCGTAGGGCGGCGCTGCATCGGCGGCGCATTCCGGCGGCGAGGGCAATGAGGTCGTGACAGACGCGGGCGGATTTAAAGGCCAGCGGGTGCGCTCAGGTAGTCGAAAGCAGTGAGAGCGAAAATTTCACCAAGCGCGCGCAATTCGTCGATGTACACGTGCTCGTCGGATGAGCCCATGTTGTAGGACGTCAAGCCGCAGACCACGGTGGGGACACCGTGTTGCCGGTAGAGCCGTGCATCGGAGGCGCCGACACGCATGTTGACGACCGGCTGCGTGCCGAGCTTCGCAGTGCAATGACGGCTGAGCGTTTGAATGATTTCGTGATCGGGCGCGGTCCAACTCGGTTCGTAACGCCGTGTGATTTCCAGCGAGACGCCCGGATGACGCGCAACGATTTCCTCGATGCGGCTTTCGATTTCCGCGACCGAAACGCCGACTGGCAACCGGATATCGGCGGTAGCGGTGGCGTGGTCCGCGATCAGATTCGACAGACGTCCGCCGCTGACCGTACCGAAGGTGATGGTGACCTGTCGCAAGACATCGCTTTCTCCTGCGCCGGAGATAAGCTCGGATGTCTCGCTCGAACGGGCGATGGCTGCCAGCACTTCAGCCGGCGCGTTCACGGGATAGTCGCGCACCGTTTTGAGTTGCTGGATTGCGTCGAGAAGTTTCTCGATTGCGCTGTCGCCCTTGTGTACATGGGCCGCGTGTGCCGACTTGCCGGTTGCATCGAGACGCAGCCAGATCATGCCTTTCTCGCCGAAGCGCAGCACATTGGGCGATCCGGTGTCGGCGCTGATCATCGCGTCGCCGGCTGCGTGCGGAACATGATTCAACAGATAGCCGGTGCCTTCCGTGCCCATGCTTTCTTCATCGCCGGCGAAGGTGGCGATGACTTCGCCCGCGAATGAATCGCGCAGAGCGGCGAGCTGACGCAAGGCGAACACGATGGCGGCGACGCCCCCCTTCATGTCCGATACGCCCAATCCGTAGAGCTTCCCGTCGCGCTCCTCACCGTTTGGATCGGCCGACCATTGTTGGGCGTTGACGAGCGGGAAGGTGTCCAGGTGGCCGTTGAAAACCAGCCGACGCCCGGGGCGCGCACCACGCACGCGCACCACGAGGTTCATGACATGCGGGAGCGTGCCGAATCGCTCGACTTCCGCGCCGGAGCCTTCGAACATCGCTTCGATCCTGTCGGCGACTGCATGCGTATCGCCCGGTGGGTAGGCGCTGGGAACGGCAACCAGGGTGCGTGCGAGATCGACGATCTGATGACTGGATCGGGATGCGGCATCCCGGAGGGCGTGACGCAAGTGGGCAATCCCGGCATCGCCTGAGACTAGGACATCGGCTACCATTTCTGACCTCCATCGGATTGGCGCGCTGCGAGCCGGTGGGCTGGCAGCGCCATTGATCCGATAGTCAGTAGCCGATTTATTCGCGTCTAATCAGCCAAAAACGTGAGGGTATAAGTAAAAGTTAATCGGTGGTACCCGGTTAGGGTCGTTGATGCGCCGTCATGCCGGACGCAACCTGGCATTGCGATCACACGCGCACGCTTTCCTCGATAGCCTGCTCGATGATCGATAGCCCCCGATCGACCTCAGCCTCGGCAATCGTCAGCGGTGGAGCAAGGCGGAAGACGTCCCCAAATCCCGGCAACTGAACAATATTCATGTGCAAGCCGAGTTCGAGGCAGCGACGCGTGATTGCAGCGGAAAGAGCCGGGGCCGCTGTTTTCGTTGATCTGTTGCCGACGATTTCGATCCCGAGCATCAACCCACGTCCGCGCACATCGCCAATACATTCGAAGCGGCTTTGAAGCGTCTCCAGACCCTCTCGCAACCGGGCACCGATTTTCCCGGCGCGCTGGACCAGACCATCCCGCTCGATGATTTCGATGACCTTGAGGCCGACAGCGGCCGGCATCGGATCCGACACGTGCGTCGTATAGAAGAGGAACCCCCGTTCGTGTGCCTGATTCTCGATGTCCTGGGTTGTCAGTACGGCAGCGAGTGGAAGACCGGCACCAAGTGTTTTGGATAAGGTCAGGATGTCGGGCACCACACTGTCACGCTCACACGCGAACATGGTTCCGGTTCTTCCCATGCCGGTTTGAGCTTCGTCCACGATCAGGAGCATGCCGCGCTCGGCACATTTCGCCTTTAGCGCTCGCATATATCCTTGCGGCAGATCGATCAGGCCACCCGAACTCAGGATTGGCTCGGCGATGAACGCTGCGAGGCTGCCGCAAGACTGCCTGTCGATCAGGTCGAATCCATAGTCGAGTTCAGCCGCCCAGTCATACGTACCGTTGCGTTCGAATCGTGGCCGGTACGGATAGGGCGCCGGAATGGCAAAAGACCCCACGGCGGCGGGACCGTAACCCTTGCGACCGGCGCTGTAGGTGGCCGAAGCTGCGCCGCTCGTCATGCCGTGCCATGATTGCGCGAAGCTGATGATCTCGTGCCGGCCGGTCACGAGCTTTGCCATCTTGATCGCTGCTTCGTTGGCTTCTCCACCGGTGCTGAGCAGCAAGGAACGTTCGAGTCCCGCCGGCGCAATGGCCGCGAGGCGGCTTGCCAGATCCACCACCGGGCGCGAGAGCATCCCGCTGAAAAGGTGAGTGAGGTTACGTGCGCTTTCGGCGATGACTTCAGCGATTTCTGGATGAGAGTGGCCTAGCACGGCACTCATCTGTCCAGAGGTGAAGTCGAGTATCGCGCGGCCACTGGAGTCGTAAACATGGCTGCCGCTGGCCCGCTCGATTATGACGGGCGAGAATGCACCACCGTAGCGGATCAGGTGCCGCTGAGCGTTTGACCAGAAATCGCGATCGGTTTGTGCTGACATGACGGTGTCCAGAGTGACGGGCGGGGGTGCCGAAACTCAATGTAAGCGAATCGCGCCGGCTGGGGGAAACGAAAAGTTGTGATGCCTGCCATTCAAGGAGTTGATGCCCATGTCGCAGCTGGATTTCGATTTGCTCAGGACGTTCGTCGCGATAGCGGACGCCGGATCGCTCACGCGCGCGGCGGCAGAAGTTGGCCGCACGCAATCCGCGATCAGTATGCAACTCAAGAGGATCGAAGAGGTTGTCGATGGCGCGGTGCTAATGCGTACCGCACGCGGCGTGGAATTGACGTCGCGCGGCGATCGGCTGCTGTCGCACGCACGAAGGCTGCTGCGGGCATACGACGAGGCGCTGGTCGACGTGAGCGGTCGTGGGCTCATCGGTTCGGTTCGACTCGGATGTCCCGAGGATTATTGCACCGAGTTTCTCCCGGTCGTGCTTCACGCGATAGCGACGCAGCATCCGCGGGTCGCGCTGGAAGTCGTCTGTGCACCTACACCTTTGCTCGAGAAGATGCTCGACGCACGCCGTGTCGATGTGGCCTTGGTGTCGCTCGTGCCGGAGGGGAACCTGGAGCGGGTGATTCGATGGGAGGACCTGGTGTGGATCGCGTCGCAAGACTTCTATCCGCCAAGCGATGGCCCGCTTCAAATCGCGCTGTCGGTTCCCGAAACGCTGGACCATCAGGCGGCGCGGCGTGTGCTCGAATGCGCCAACATCAGTTACCGCGTGGCTTATGAGAGTGTCAGCAAGGATGGTCTGCTGGCAATCGTGAGGGCGGGCATTGCTGTCGCCGTGCTGACGAGAGGTGCTGTTCCCGCGGATTTGCGTATCGTGCCCGTTGGTGAAATGCTCCCGCCGCTTCCCCGTGTTGGCATTGCGGTCGTTTCGTCCACAGGTGTGGCCGAATCGCTTCTTGTGGAGAGTGTGAAGGACCTCATGACCCGCACCTTGAGAACGATGCCGCCGCTTTGAAGTTAGCCTCATCAGGTTCGGCACATCGGCGTCAGCAATTTCAACCGCGCACTGATGACATAGCACCAGACCCAGCGTTCGCCGGGCTCGATCGAGCGAACAAGCGGATGGCCGGTTTCCTGACGATGCTTGCTCGCGTGACGGTTCGTGGACGAGTCGCAGCAGCCGACATGTCCGCAAGTCAGGCATAGGCGCAAATGCACCCAACTTTGTCCCGACCGTACGCACTCTTCGCAGTAGTCCTTGTCGGTAATAAACGAGTAGACACTGCCGATCGCAATCAGATTACGTCCTTGCGCAATGGGGGATGGGCTCGGGGCTCGTGCGGGGAGCACGTTGAGCAGCAGACGTTATTAATGCGAAAGACGTTTCATTGCGGCGCTCCGTTCCTGCTCTGGCTGACGGCGTAGCCATAAGCCGCGTTCGCGCGCGCCGCGCAAACCACCGAGCGAATGTGGAAACCAACATGCATTCGACACTCGAAGTCAGAACTTCGGGGGAACCGCTGTCTCGCGCATCACGGCCTCAGGTGTGCGGTAGCGTTCGGCCATCATTCGATCCGTATCGGTTTTGAGTTGTGCCTGCATGTACGCACCGAGGTGGCGGGCGTGCTGGACGATGGCTGCGCCTACCTGGGTGCGCTCTCGACTGTACTGCGTGAGTGCGCGGCGAGCGTCGGCATCGTTCACTAGCGCAGCAACGAGCGCTATCGCGTCGCCTGCGGCTTTCGTGACACCCATCCCGCAGTGTGGACGGGCAACGAATGCCGCGTCGCCGAGCAGGGCAATTCTGCCGAACGCCATTTGCGGTACCTCGAGATCGAAAATCGGCTGGAAGAGCGGCTGCGCTGCTTTCGTGACGACTTCGGCGAATTGCGGTGCAAGGAGCGTCGCGGCGGCCTCTTCCATATCGGCGAGAACATCGGGGCGGATCAACGTAGGGGGAATACCGCCGCTCCAGCGCTTGCCAGTTGAGTCAGTTAGCAGATTCTGCAGGTCCACGTCCTCGCTAGTGGGGCGATACCAGACGAAGTTGTACCGGCGTTCGCCGGAAGAGGTGCTGTTTCCCTGGCCTGCGACGGGATAGCCGATAATCTGTTCGCGCTGCGGCAGACAAAACGCAAACTTTTCGAAGAGTGCTTCACGCGTCTGCTGCGACAAGCTCATTTCGTCCACGAGTCCGCGCCATGCGACGTAACCGGCATATTCAAGCTTGATGTCGGGCAGAAAACGCTCCCGGATTGCGGATTTGAATCCGTCGGCGGCGATGACAATGTCGGCGTGATGCACACTACCGTCGCTGAGGGTCGCGCTGGCCTGATCGGGACCGTCTTCGACAGACATTACGGTGTCGCCCGAATGGTAGTGAGTGTCAGGGAGCGCGGCGCGTAGCACGTGATACATCTTGCTCCAGGCGGTGAGCGTCTGCGGCAGGGCACGTTCAGAATGCACACGGCCGTCCTGGTTGAACGTGACGCGCGTCTGCACCTTGACACCGATAGAGTCGTCGATCTGGACGCCGGCAGCCTCGAGAGCCTCGAACAATTCCGGATGCGTCACGATACCTGCGCCGCGGCCGGCCAGTTCCTCAGGCACGCGTTCGAATACGTCAACGTCCCAACCGTTACGCGTGAGCAGATTGGCAGCAAGGAGGCCGCCCAGCGAGCCGCCCGCGATTATTGCTTTAGGACGGGAAGAAGGGTTCGTCATGATCAATCTCCTGCCTTTGTCGATTCGGGTGTGGCAATCTGGTGCGGGATCTTGAGATGGGCCACTTCCTCCGCCGGAAAGTTCAACTCGATGGTGACACCCGAAGGATCTTCAATGAACACCTGATGCAGGCCGAGGCTGGGGACGGTGCGGTCGCGCCACGCGATGTTCTCCGATTCCAGTGTTTTCCACATATCCTCGACGCCGGTTGCAAGGAAGGCGATGTGGTCGACCGTTCCCGTGCCGGCGGCCGGGAGTGCTTTGTCACCCAGATACTCAATGAGGCCATCAGGGTTGTTCGGGTCGACACCGATGATGTGGACGGTGCCGAAATCGCGCTCGTCGTCGCCTTTGTAGAGCCATACACCCGGAAAATCGAACGGCGGCCGATACCCTTGTTTAAATCCGAGAATTCGCTCATAGAAGCGGCAGGATTTTTCAAGGTCGGTGGTACGGATCGAGTAGTGAGCGAGCTTTGTAACGGGCATGGAAGCCTCCTGAAATTTATCATCGGACCAACGAAAGATTGCTCGATTTTAGATTGACGCTTGCCTTGAATAAAGTGGTGAAGCGCAGGTGCTTACCCTGCCGCCAAAGCAACGCGCCTACGGTGAGACCCAGTGAGAATGGGGTTGAAAACATTTCGGCATCAAGCCAATCAGTTTGCCGACACCCATGTACGGGTCAGACATGACCGAGTGTCTTCGAGCTTCGATGTGCAAGAATTCCGAGGGTAATCGTGAGTAACCCGAGAACGACGCTTAGCATACCGATTGACTGGTCGAGCCCAAGTCTGTCGGCGAGGAGGCCAAGACCGACGATAGGAACAATGCCTCCCAGATATGCGATGGAGAAGAACGACGAGATCATCCGGGTGCGATTGGCGGGCGGAGCAATCCGATTAATAACGGCCACCGCCGACATGAAGGCGAGACCTTGTCCGAAGCCACCGATCAGGTCGCTGGCAACAAACAGGATGCCGGAGTGGAGCGGGAGTGAGGCAGCCATGAGAACAACGCTGGCACCGATCGACAACGCACCGAAAGTCAGGCCATGGCGAGCATCGACTTTGCGCAGGGTGAACTGGGCAATGGCGGAACCGACAAACAGGGTCGCCACCCCCGTACCGGCGACGGCCGGCCCATGCCACGGAAGGAGGTCGCCCAGGAACGCGGGTGCCAGCGATGCAAACAGACTGAAAAGTGTGTAGCCAGTGAAGGTTGTGACCGATGCAATGGCAAACGGTCGCACGGCTGCCAGCGTGGGCGCGTGGAACCGTAGTGCCGGACGGAAGTGTCGGATCGGGTGAACTTCCGCGTCAGCCGGATGAATGGCCAGTGCAACCAGAGCAAGCAAAGCCGACACGCCGAAGACCGCATAAGGAGTTAAGAGCGGATGCGGCAAAATCTGCGCGACCACGCCGCCCGCGAACGGTCCAAGTCCCAGTCCTACAACGTTCATGATCGAACCAACCAGCGCGGCGCGTTTGACTTCCCATGCCGGCTCTAGCGCGACCAATCCCCCGGTTGCGGCACTTGACGCAATCCCGGCGGCTATGCCAATGGCGAAGCGGCCGATCGCGAGAACAGGTAGAGAGTGAGCGGCTGCTGAAATGCTGAGGCCAGCCAATAATAGCGCCACAGCTATTCTCAGCGCGTGGACGAACCCGACGTGGTCACTCAGATGCCCCAGCAGAAGAAGGGTGACCAACGCGCCGCCCATGTAGCTTGAGTAGACGATGGTGACCCCACCCGACGTGATGCCAAACGCGTGTTCGTAGAGTGGATAAAGAGGGCTGGCAAGTGTGGCGCCTGCCATGGTCACGGCGAGAGCAAACGCGATGGCGATGAAGCGTCCTGTCGCCGCAGGATGAGAGATGGCGGCCTGCGGAAGATTGTTCATTTGAGGCGTCCCGAAGCGTTGAATGTGTTCTAAAGATAGAACGCCTGACAACCAGCCGGAATCACCTCTCCACGCAATGCTGCTTTGCGTAAAAAGCCGGACCAAAATACCCCCACGGACAATGCCTGTCGTCGAAAGCCGCGGCAACTCCGGCAACTCCGGCGGCTACGGTGCATACACGGTTCGATGGGGTCAAAGTCCTCCTACGCAGCGACCTTGTCGCGAATCAGGTCAAATGTTAAGCGCTCGCTTTTGTACAGCAAGTGCAGCTTCGCGCATGACCTCAGACAACGACGGGTGAGGATGACTGATCATTCCTATATCGTCAGACGCCGCTTTGAACTCCATCGCGACCACTGCTTCGGCGATCAGGTCAGACGCGTTCGCAGAAATGATATGCACGCCCAGTATTTCATCTGTCGTGGCGTCGGCAATCATTTTCACGAAGCCCTCGGGCTTGCCAATGCCGAGCGCGCGACCGTTTGCCATCATGGGGAATTGTCCGATCCTGAAAGCGCGGCCTTCTGCTATGAGTTGTTGCTCATTCTTGCCCACCCATGCGATTTCCGGCTCGGTGTATATCACCCAGGGAATGCAGTTATAGTCAATGTGTGTCTTTTGACCATCAATGATTTCCGCGACCATGACGCCTTCGTCTTCCGCCTTGTGAGCGAGCATCGGGCCACGCACCACGTCGCCAATCGCGTAGACATTCGGGACATGGGTTGCGCAATGCTCATCCACAGGGATAAAGCCTCGCTCGTCGACCATCAACCCGATCGCACTAAGCGCCAGATTGTCCGTGTTCGGAACCCGACCAATGGAAATGATTAACCTGTCAGCGGTTAGGGTCTGCTCAACGCCATCTTTATCGGTGTAGGCGATTGACACGTCGTTGTCCGTGGTTTGAACCCGAGCAATGCGTACGCCAAGATGAATAGCCAGCCCCTGCTTTTTAAATAGCTTCGTCGCTTCTTTCGCGAGCGCTACGTCCACGGCGCCAAGGAACTCCGGTAGCGCTTCGAGCACAGTCACTTCGGCCCCCAGGCGGCGCCAGACCGAACCCAGTTCGAGGCCTATCACCCCTGCGCCGATGACAGCGAGCCTCTTCGGAGCAGAGTCAAACGACAGTGCGCCTTCATTGTCGGAAACGATCCGGTTGTCGACAGGCACGTTCGGCAGATGACGTGCCTTTGACCCGGTCGCAATGATCACATTGTTGGCGCTGTACGTCTTCGTCTCGCTTTCACCGCTAACCTCGACCTGGATGGCTTCCCCGGCACGACCAACGAATTTCCCATGTCCCTTTAGCCACGTGATCTTGTTTTTCCGGAACAGAAATTCGACGCCACCGGTAATTTTCTCGACGATATCGCTCTTGCGGGCAATCATTCGGGCTACGTCCAGCGTGACGTTTTCAACGCCAATGCCGTGCTCGCTCAAGTGATGGAGTGCGTTCTCATACTCCTCGGACGATGCCAACAGTGCTTTCGACGGGATACATCCGACATTGAGGCACGTACCCCCTAACTTCAATCGGCCAGCAGGGTTCTTCCACTTCTCAATGCAGGCAACCGACTTGCCGAGCTGGGCCGCGCGGATGGCCGCAATATACCCCCCGGGTCCAGAACCAATGACAATGACGTCGAAATCCGCCTTGGCGGCTTCCCGAGCAAGCGCGACTTCCGGATCGGCGGTAGCCGCAGGTAGCGGCGCGTCTGCTTTCCCGCTGGTGTCGATGGTGTCGATGGTGGCGATGATTTCGTCCGCATGGACAACGTCACCATTTTTTCTTGCGAGCGTTGCCAGGATTCCTGCAGAGGGCGCTGGCACTTCCAGAACGACTTTGTCGGTTTCAATCTCGACCAGAACTTCGTCTTGTGCAACTGCCTCGCCCACTACCTTCTTCCACTGCAGCAAAGTGCCTTCTGAAACGGACTCTGAAAACTGAGGGACCTTGACATCGATAGTCGTCATTTGAATATCCTTGAGAAAGCTGAACTGCATCTCGGCGAAGGCGTAGCTGAACCTGGTTGCCGATCGCTTATTCCCGATGGGAGATTACGCAAGGTCGAAGCGATCAAGATTCATCACCTTGTCCCACGTTGCCACAAAATAACGGACAAACTTCTCCTCAGCATTCGAACCTCCGTAGACTTCGGCTAAGGCCCGAAGCTGGGAGTTTGAGCCGAAGAGGAGATCGACGCGTGTGCCGGTCCACTTGAGTTGACCCGTTGCGCGATCATGCCCTTCAAACACGTCCTTGGCGTCCGATACCGGCTTCCACTCCATGTCGAGCAGGTTCATGAAGAAGTCGTTGCTCAGCGCTTCCGGTCGACGGGTAAAGACACCTCGTTGGGTCTGTCCGAAGTTGGTGTTCAAGACGCGCATGCCGCCCGCGAGCACGGTCATCTCCGGCGCGGTCAGCATCTGCAATTGCGCCCGATCGACCAGCAACGCCTCCGCCGGTACAGAGTATTTGCCCTTGAGGTAGTTGCGGAAGCCGTCCGCGATCGGTTCGAGTACTGCGATGGCGTCCACATCGGTTTGCGCCTGCGAGGCGTCCATACGTCCCGGCGTGAAGGGAATCGTCACCTCGTGACCGGCATTTTTCGCCGCTTGTTCGACGCCTGCGCAACCGGCCAGCACGATAAGGTCGGCGAGTGAGGCCTGCTTGTCGTCAGACTGAGCGCTATTGAACTCCCTCTGGATGCTCTCAAGGGTCTCGAGCACTATCGCCAGTTGGGCAGGCTGATTGACTTCCCAATCTTTTTGCGACGCGAGACGAATGCGGGCACCGTTTGCACCGCCACGCTTGTCGGAACCGCGGAAGGTCGATGCGGACGCCCACGCGGTCGAAACCAGTTGCGAGACAGAAAGCCCTGAAGCCAGGATCCTGGCCTTGAGGGCGGCAATGTCCCGTTCATCCATTAATTCATGATTAACCGCGGGGCTGGGGGCTTGCCAGAGAAGCTCTTCTGCCTGAACTTCGGGGCCAAGATAACGTGCGCGCGGTCCCATGTCGCGGTGCGTCAGCTTGAACCACGTGCGGGAAAACGCGTCGACGAACTGATCCGGATTTTCGTAGAAGTGCCTGGAAATTTTTTCGTAAACCGGGTCGAATCGTAAGGCGAGGTCAGTTGTCAGCATGGAGGGTGCGCGACGCTTTGACGAGTCATGCGGGTCCGGCACGGTACCCGCACCTGCGTCGCCCTTTGGCTTCCATTGATGCGCGCCGGCCGGGCTCTTCGTCAGTTCCCATTCGTAGCCAAACGGGTTCGAAAAGAAACCATTGCTCCACTGGGTTGGCGTGGAAGTCCAGATGACCTCCAGGCCGCGGGTGATGGCGTCTCCGCCTTTGCCGGTGCCAAAGCGGCTCTTCCAGCCGAGACCTTGCTCCTCAATGCCGGCCGCTTCCGGCTCCCAGACATCCTTACGCCCGCCGGCGAAACCGAAGGTCTTGAATCCCATCGATTCCAGAGCGACGTTGCCTGTGAGGATGATGAGGTCGGCCCATGAAATCCTGTTGCCGTATTTTTTCTTGACTGGCCAGATCAGCCTGCGTGCTTTGTCGAAGTTACCGTTGTCAGGCCAGCAGTCCTGATTCGCGTCAAGGATCGATGTCGCGTATGCAAGATCCCACCGCAGGTCAAACACATCATGCCGTGTGACCGTGGCAATCTTCCGGAGGCCTACACGTACAGTAGATCCCGGATTTAAAGCATCACAAGAAATGCGCATGAAATGGAAACCATAAGTTATGCAAATTGTAGAATGGCTGGTACATTCATACATGAAAGTTGGAGTAATTGATTCAAGAAAATTCTCTGGATTCCACGCCTAAATGTTAGGTCGATCGAATGAAGTCTGTTGAATTTTAAGAAAATTTAATCTGGAATTCAGAATATTTTGGTGGCGTGGCAGTTAATCTTGTGAAAGACAAGGCATCGCCCTCAATAACTGGAGATCCTCGCATGATCGACGTCTACTATTGGCCGACGCCGAACGGCCACAAGATCTTGATCTTTCTTGAAGAGTCCGGGCTTCGCTACCGCATCATCCCCGTTGATCTCTCCGCGGGTGAGCAGCATAGCCCGGCGTTCGTCAATATTTCGCCGAGCGGGAAAATGCCCGCGATCGTTGACACTGAACCGGCGGACGGTGAGAAGCCGGTTGCGGTTTTTGAGTCAGGCGCAATCCTCCTCTACCTCGCAGAAAAGTCCGGACTTTTTATACCTACTGACCTGCGGAGACGAAGCGAGGTTATTGAATGGCTGTTTTGGCAAGTAGCGGGGCTAGGACCTGCTGCAGGGCAATACCACCACTTCAGTTCAGTTGCCGGGGATCGCCGAATTTACGCAGAGGATTATTTCCATGACGAAGTGACACGCCTTTGCGAAGTGCTGGACCGGCGGCTTGGCGCTAATCGCTTCGTCGTGGGCGATACGTACACGATTGCCGATATGGCTATGTTTCCGTGGGTTACTTTCTCGAAAAAGAAGATGCAAGGGCTGTCCGCCTTCCCGAGTCTGCGTCGGTGGGAAGAAGAGGTCCGGCGGCGCCCAGCAACCATTCAAACCTATCTCATTGCAGCTCAGCTGGCCACGGAGAGGAAGCATTGAATATCGAAGAATCGAGAGCAAGAACAAAACCTGATCGGATCACGTCACCCGAAGGTTTGGTGCGACCATGACGTGGGAAGAATCCGCGCAGTCGTACCGAATTTTCTACTGATTCGCGCCTATCGATTTCATAAATCGGCGCTTCCCAACCCGAAGGACGCGGCTAGTTCCGGCCCTTTCGCGAGTAAGCGTGCGACTGCGTCGCGTCGGCGTGCGGCCCATGATGCGAGTATTTCCTTGACATGCAATTCGGTGTCACCCGATAGGGCTTCGGCCAATGCAACGGCGTCATCCGCGGCTTTCGAGGTGCCGGAAGCGGTATGGGGGCGCACTGTGCAGGCGGCATCCCCAATTAACGCAACCCGTCCGACAGAGAAGCTAGGACTTAATGCATCGCGTATCGATTGGAAGAACGGTGCCCGCGTCTCGCGAACAAGTTGCTGGAATATAACGGGGAGGTGTCGGGTTGCCAGTTCGCACAGCTCCTCGAATGACTCGGTTGACAGATGGCCGGGACTAATGGAGGCATGATGCTGGTGTCCATGATTGTCCGTTAGATGGCGGTGCATCGCCGCAACATTGCTTTCATTTCGATACCAAAGCCAGTTGAAACGCCGTCTACCCGGCTCCAGTGATCCGTCGAGACCAGGAATCAGGAATGCCATAAACATATGTCCGGGATCTCGGAACATGGTGAAGTTATTCACGAGCGCTTCAACTTCAAGCGGCGAGAAGGCTGATTCATCAACTATCCCTCGCCAGGCGACGTACCCCGCGAAGCTTGATTCGTAGTTTGGGAAAAGCTTTCCCCGCGTGCGAGAGCCGATTCCGTCTGCGGCGACGAGAATGTCTGCGCTTACGCTTTCTCCACGGTCAAAGTTAACCTCAATCGTTTCGTCATGCTCAGTAAATCCAACGACTTCCCGTCCGTACGAAATCCTGTCTTTCGGCAGCATGGCGCAGAGCGACCGATATACGGTGTCCCAGGAGGAGAAGGGCAGTTTCTCAGGCTCCTCGGTTAAGACATTTCCATTAATGTCTATACGCCGTCGCATGATCGTTGGAACGCTGATCATTTGCTGAGTGTAGTGGCCATGCTGTTCAAGGAATTTCATCATGTGACGCAGCACAGCAACACCGCCGCCCCGCCCGCGCAGCGGGACGTCGGAGCGTTCGTACACATGCACGTCGTGTCCGATACAACTGAGCGTGAGCGCGCTCGAAAGTCCTGCAATTGATCCACCAGCGATGACGATTTTCATAGATTAAAGGATCTGAAATATACGGGTCCCTACCCACGGAACACTGCAGGGATGCCTAATGGTGGCATCGAACAATGTAGATAGCGCAGTCAACGTGCCGCTTGCCCGGCGTGCCACGCTTACGTGTCCCTACACGCGGCGTCCAATTCGATGAGTATAGTTGCCGCATTCGCGCTGGGTGCGCTTTGAGCAGTCTCCCGCTCCTTTTTCGCCCCTTCAATCCGTAGCAAATTCGGGAGCTTGACGCCATTTTTAACTGCCGTCACTTCGGCCAGAATCGACACGGCTATTTCCGGTGGTGTGCGGCTGCCAATGTAGATTCCCGCCGGACCATGCAGTTTTGCCAGCTCGGTTTCGCTCAGGTCGAACTCCTTGAGCCGCTCACGCCGCGCGGCGTTGTTACGCCGGGAGCCCAGCGCGCCCACGTAGAACGCGGGCGTCTTGAGCGCTTCCATTAACGCGAGATCGTCAAGCTTCGGATCGTGCGTCAATGCGATCACCGCGCAGCGCGCGTCGAGCTTCATGCCGAGTACGGTGTCGTCAGGCATCGTACGCACGATCTTCGTGCCGGGCGCGTCCCATTCGTCCGTGTACTCCTCGCGCGGGTCGCACACCGTCACCTGGTAGTCGAGCCCGACCGCGATATGACACAGGTAGCGCGACAATTGCCCGGCGCCGATCACCAGCATGCGGTAGCGCGGTCCGTGAATCGTCAACAAGCGCTTCCCGTCGAAGTCGACGCCGTCAGTGGCCTCGGCCGGTCCAACTCGCACCGCACCCGTGGCCATATCCACGCGCCGCGCGATCAGGTGGCCAGCCTCCACGGCATCGCACATTTCAGCAATTCCGCTCGTCCGGCTCAGCGGTTCGAGTGCCAACTGGATGGTGCCGCCGCAGGGCAAGCCAAAGCGATGTGCCTCATCGGCTGTGATGCCGTACCTGACCACTTCCGGCCGGGTCTGATCGATGCCTCGTTGGCGCACGCGCTCGATCAGATCGTCTTCAATACAACCACCCGATACCGATCCCACCACGAGACCATCGTCGCGCACGGCGAGCATTGCGCCCTCCGGACGCGGCGACGAGCCCCACGTTTTCACCACGGTGACCAGCAGCGCGCGATGTCCCTGCTCGAGCCAGCGTGCACAGGACTTCAGAACTTCGAGATCCGCGCTGTCCATGAATTCTCCTTTTACTTCGGGACAATCGTTCACTTCCCGGCAGTCGCGGAAACGACGGCTGTCTCCGCTAAATCCTGCGTTGCCCCGTCTCACGCAGCATCAGCGACACGAGCAGTGCCAGAGCAATGGTCCCCCACCCAGAACAAGCCAGAGTCACGGAAATGCGCGACCACGTCGGTCCCCGTCAAACTCAGAGAATGAGACGTTCGCGAGTTTCTGTGTCAGGTCGAGTGATGGGTGTAGACATGATCGAGGTAAATAATTTGCTTTGCCGCACCGCGGAAGGGCATGTCCACATCGCAGGCGGCGGGGATGGAAATGGGGACAGCCGGCAGGAGCGAGTGCGCGAATTGATCGTCGCGACCCGGCATCCATTGCAGCCCGCGTTCGATCCAGAGCAGATCGACAATTCGACTGGCTCAGATTTAACCACTGGATCGGCGCTCGTTTTTTCAAAAACGCACGGTATCAATCAAAATCAACGGTGGCTCACGCGATTCCGGCTCCATCAGTGCGCGCTATACGAAGGTAATAGTCGCTCAATCCTTTTTGTGCGGTGCCGATCCCAATGCATAGCTATTCCAGCGACGTTATCCAGCCTATTCTGCTCAACACACAGCGCCGCTGGGATGCAGCGAATCGCCTCGATTTGCCGGGAGGGTACGCTCGAAAGTGGGCTCATGCGTTCGATCGCAACGTTAAGGTTGCATTAAGGCGGATTCGTTCAGAATCGGCGCAGCGTTTCGGCGTCAAATTCGATATTGGAGGATTTTCATGCGTAGGTTTTATCAGATTGCTACTATCTTTACTTGGGGCGTTACCTCAGTCGGTGCCGCGTCGGCAGCGGCGCCGCAGCCTAGTTACGTAACGACCGTTCAACTACACGACGGCAAGCGCGTGACATGCTCCGTCAATGAACCGGCATCAACACCATCGTCTTTAAACGACCAGCAAGCGTTGACCGCCAGCGAACGAAACGAGGCAGAAATCGTTGCTACGGCTGCCCTCCGCAGAATCCCCAGAAATCGGGGTGAGGCTGACATGACGGTCGTGCAATGCTCATAAGGAGAGCGCGCGGAGCGTGTCGAGGTCGTCACCGATGACCTGACCAGGAATGGGTACGCTGATCCGTGGGATAGTGATGCGGCAATGGCGTTGAGTTCGGCAGAAGAAGCTCACGCATTAACAAGCGGAACATGAGTTCTGAGTCGATCGACGGCCGCATCATGATGCCATCAAGGGACCTGGCCGAATGGCGTGCCGGCGTGACAGGCCGTCCGGGGTTTCATTGCTTCAGCGCTGCGACATAAGCGGAAACAGACGCAATCTCGTCGTCGTTCAACAGCGGGACGATCAGACTCATCAACTTCCCCTTGCCCCCGCGCGTTCCGCTCTTCCATGCATGGAGTTGTGTTTCGACATACTCTTCTTGCTGGCCGGTGATGCGGGGGAAATCAGGCTCTATACCGCCTCCCGTTGCACGATGACATGAAATGCACGCTGGCGCGCCGTTCGTACCACCGTGCGTATAGATAAGCTCACCGGCGTTGACGAGCGCTGCGTTTGAAGTCGCACCCGGCGCAGGCGTTTGCGCCGCATAGAAGGTCGCGAGTGCTTTCATTTCGTCCGGCGACAGGTCTTTGACCATCGCCTGCATGATTTCGTTATGCCGCAAGGGCGGCACACCCGGACCGCCCTTGAACTGCGTGAGCTGTTTGTACAGATACTCCGGATACTGGCCTGCAAGGCGCGGATAGGTACCTATCGTGCTGTTTCCGTCGACACCGTGACAGGCTGCACAGCGCTGTGTCGTCAGTTCGCCGACACGTGCAGTCAGATCGTCGGCGCGTGCGGTTATCGTGGCGCACAGCAGGCCTCCGGCAACCAGCATGGCCCGTGTTGCCGGGCTCGCCAAACCTCGCTCGAATCTGTTTCTACCCATTTACGCGTCTCCTCGCATTCTGGTTAAGGGACGCCTACTCGAACTGCCGGTTCGCGTCCCTTACACGGCGCACCGCGAAGCGGATCTCAGCAGCCATGGCGTCTTGTTGCTACGAGCCTGATATCGACTGGAATGTGCCGGCGCCCGCCGAGAGAGGAGTATTCAATTCACACGGGTCTCCTCCCTGTTACTGCGCGACTCGTCTCAAATCGAAGCGTATGTCCGTATCGTCCGGGCGCTATGACCAGAAAGCCCGCTCATTTACCGCTGAGTCCGATTAATTCCGACGCGCTGGCCGTGCCTGCAAGCGTTAGCTCTTTGATCTGCTCCCACTACGGGGCAAGCGCTTAGTCAAGGTGGATTGAGGACCGTTGCTGCTTTAGTCCGGACAGCCGTCATTAATCCAATTTTCGATTTCCTGTATCTGAGCATCAGGGACATAAGGACCACCTTCGGACATTCGTGTCGCAGGACCCTTGAGGCCCGTTCGAAGAACGATGACAAGATGTGCCAGATTCCCCTTCCCATTCCCGATCACGTCCGGCTGAATGAGTTGATTGCCGTGCCCGACTTCTGCCAGAAGGACGGCCTTTGTCGTCTACGAAAATAACGGACCGTGTCCTGACAGGTCGGGAGGGCCTCCATTTGACGGAGAATTTGCCCATGCGGAAATTGCCCCATCGAGTATTTCTTTAACTCGTAAGAACCCACGTGTGACACTACTCTGATCCATATACCCACCTGTTCGGATTAAGACGCTTCGCGCCGGAATGCTGAAAACACATGACTCTCGTCGAGTCGCTTTCCTCCAATGACTGCGAGGGAAAATCACCGCTAAATTGACCTTAAGGACCTACCGCACTCCGCGTGGATTCTTCGTAGACTCCAGACCCGACACCGCCTTATCCGTGCGGTTGCCACTGCGGGAAGCGCGCACTGCACTTCGAGCTTCCTGCGAACGATCCCTGTGACGTGTCCTTTCCAATAGACCCTCGCCACTTCTTTGGGGGCGGCCGAACTTCCGCAATTCGTATTCGCGAGTCGTTCCCAACAGAAAGTAGTCGTCTTTCCCACGACCGGGTGTCCTGATCACAAGGCACTTCGATACCAGGCCTGCTATTGCTTCGGTAACGTCTTCATTCGATACCCTATCGATCGCAGCGACAGTTTGCGCATCGCCAAGGCGAAAGTGCCCTGAAATCTCCGCGAGTCTGTGCAGCACGACTCTCTCGAGTTCGTCGAGTAGTTGGTAGCTCCAGTCGAGCATGCCCAGGAGAGTCCGTTGACGCACAGGTGCGGTCCGACGGCCTCCTATGAGGGTCCGGAAAGGGTCACTCGCCACTTCACGCTCCATGTGTCGCATGCCAAAAACTCTAGCTCTGGCCGCCGCTAGTTCGAGGGCCAGCGGGAGGCCGTCGAGTCGGCGACAGACCGACGCGATCATATCGACATTCTCCGGCTCATTGGTAAGGTCGCTCGTCCATGACTCGACAAAGGCGAGAAACGTTTCGACCGACGGGGAAGCCAGTATCTCTTTGTGAGTGGCATCGACATCGGGCGTAGCGAGTGGCGCTACCCAATGTAGCGTCTCGTTGCGAGTCCGGAGCGATTCGCGGCTGGTGGACAAAACCCGAAGATTTGCGTTTGCCTGAATCAATCGTTCGGTCAGCCTTGCCGCCTCGTCAAGCATGTGCTCACAGTTGTCCAGGACCAGGAGTATCCGGTGATCGGCAACGACACCGAGCAGCTTCGGCAGCATGAGCAGGTCGTCGATGGGCTCGATGCCGAGTGCTTCCGCAACGGCGTTCAGCACCTGCTCAGGGTGAATCACGGGGGCAAGAGACGCGAAACAGACGTCGACGCGACCGTCTGCGGTCATTGATCGAGCCGCTTCGATCGCGAGATGCGTCTTTCCTGCGCCGCCGGGTCCGAGCAGGGTTACAACCGGCGTGTCCTGCAGCCTGCTGACAATCTCGCCGATTTCAGTTTCCCGGCCGATTAACGGCGTATAGCAAACAGGGAGTGGCTCAAACCCGGTTGACGGCGGTGTAGCGGCCATTGCAGACTTCTTGCCCCGCTGAACGACGGCTGCGTCGTCCAGCGGGACTAGACGGTAACCGCGTCGCGGAACGGTCTGGATTGCTCGGCCGTCGGTGCCGAGCTGTTTTCTGAGCGTGGACAAATGGACGTGGATGTTGCCTTCCTCAACGATGAGGTTCGGCCACACATGCGACATTATTTTGTGTTTTGTGACGATTTTGCCTTGGGCCTGAATCAACAGTTCAAGGATGTCAAATGCACGCGCGCCGATTTGAAGGCGGTGACCATCCTGAAAGGCCTCTCGTGTTTCAAGCGAGACACTGGTACGGCCGATCTTTTCCATACAGAGCACACCCTTTGCTGGCGGATTCGGCTTGCACAACTGCAGCCATGAGAACGGCCGCGACAACCCCACGGTATCGCATGCACGGCCTTCGCACCAGACCTACAAACCGGTGTTTGTTTTTGCCATTCGTCTGACCTGGTTATACCTAGGTATCAAAGAGGGCAAGCGCCAGCCTGAGAAGGCGCAAAGCCGCTACGTGGCACTAGGCCGGGCCGGCGGTACATCCCTTGGGAGGTAAATCGGCGTGGCAATACATTTAAGAATGTTTAAGACCGTCGTCAGGATTTTTAGCTCTTCATGCCCCTAATCTGTTAGTCAGTCGTGATGCCGCGTCGGTATGAGGCCGGCGCGCCACGTCGTGTACGCGAAAAACAACTCGCCAATGTCATCGCAAACGATAAGGATGTCAAAATGACCACTGGAACCGATAGAGAAGTCGCTTCCGCGTCGCGTCGTAACATGTTGATGGTCGGGGCTGGCGCGGTTGCGGCAGCGGTCATCCCTGCTGTTTCCAACGCCGCAGGCACTGCATCGGGCAGCAAAACCGGCAATCATCTTGCACATACAGGAGAACGATCCATGAACTTCGTTATCACCCAGGACGGCGCACAGATTTTCTACAAGGATTGGGGCTCGGGCCACCCAGTGGTGTTCTCCCATGGCTGGCCGCTCGATGCCGATGCCTGGGACGCGCAAATGTTGTTTCTGGTGCAGAAAGGCTATCGTGTGATCGCTCATGATCGCCGGGGGCACGGCCGCTCGAGTCAAACCGCGCACGGCAACGACATGGACACCTACGCGGACGATCTTGCTGCCGTCATTAATTCGCTCGATCTGAAGGGTGTCACGCTCGTTGGCCACTCCACGGGTGGCGGAGAGATCTCTCACTATGTTGGCCGACATGGAACAAAACGTGTCGCCAAAATGGTTCTGGTCGGTGCGGTGCCGCCGATTATGCTGAAGACCGACGCGAATCCGACGGGGTTGCCCATGTCGGTCTTCGACGGTATTCGTGCCAATACCGCTGCCAATCGGTCGCAGTTTTTCAAAGACCTTGCGGTGCCCTTCTACGGTTTTAACCGGCCCAATGCAAAAGTCCAGCAAGGTGTGATCGACGAGTTCTGGCGCGAAGGGATGATGGGGTCGGTGCTCGGTCAATACGAGTGCATCAAGCAGTTCTCCGAGGTCGACTACACGCCGGACCTCAAGAAAATCGATGTTCCGACGCTGATCCTGCATGGCGATGATGATCAGATCGTGCCGTTGGATGACTCCGGGCGTAAGTCCGCGGAGATCATCAAGAACGCCACACTCAAGGTCTATCCGGGCGCGCCTCACGGCATGTGCACGACGGAAGCGGATCGCGTCAACGCCGATCTTCTCGCCTTTCTCCAGTCGTAAGCTTGGGGCTGAGCGAAGCCGACTAAGGTCAAGTAGATTGATGCTGCCGGCGTTCTGAACCGGCAGCATTGCTATATTCCCCGCTTATTTGCGGTTTCGCCTCCTATCTGCCAGCCGCCGCCCAGCGCTTTGTAGAGCGCAACGAGGTCGAGCGCCGTGTCGCGCTCGCTCTGCGCCAGTTTGTCGTCGGCGGCGTACAGCGAGCGTTCGGCATCGAGCACGGAGAGGAAGTCATTGAGGCCTTGCTTGTAGAGCCGCGTCGCGATGGTCACGGCTTCCCGATCGGCGGTGACCTCCGCCGCAAGCCTCTCATGCCGTACCTTGGACTGCGCATAAGACACGAGCGCGGTCTCGACATCCCGCAGCGCACCGAGAACCGTCCGCTGGTATGCGGCGGCGGCTTGATCGGTCCGCGCTTCTTCAGCGTGCATTTCAAAGCGAACCTTGCCGGCATCGAAGATCAGCCAGTTGATGCTCGGTCCGATCGAGAAGTAGCGGCTCGGCGCGGTCAGAAAAGTCGATGCGTTCAGGCTCTCCAGACCCGCAACCCCGGTCAGCGAAAAGTGCGGGTAAAGATCGGCTTGAGCGACGCCAATGCGGGCGTTCGCGGCGGCAATCCTGCGTTCGGCAGCGCGGATATCCGGACGGCGGCGCAGAAGGTCGGAGGGCAGACCCACCGGCACGTCCGCGATCGCCGAAGGAATCGCTTGTGGGGTATCCAACTGGGCAAGCAGTTGTTCCGGCGGTTGACCGATCAGCGCACCGATTCGATAAATGGACGCGCGTTCTTTCGCCTCGAATGTCGGAATGGCGGCTTCGGTATCGGACACTTGCGCCTGCGCACGCAGCACATCGAGACGCGAGGACAGCCCCGCATCGAATTGCGAGCGGGTCAGCGATAGCGAGTCCTGCTGGATCGAAAGATTACTGCGGGCGACAGCGAGTTGCCGCTGCACGCCGCGCAATTCGATGTAGTTGCGGGCGACCTCGGCGAGCAACGTCAACTCGACATCCTTGCGGTCCGCCACGATAGCCTGATACGACGCGTCAGCGGCCTCGACGCCGCGCCGCTTGCCGCCGAACACGTCGATTTCCCACGATGCGTCGAAGCCGGTCTGCCATAGATTGCCGTTGGCGGCCGGACCGAGACCGCCAGGCGGCACGCCGACCGGCACATTGGCGCTGCCATGGGTCCGATCGTATTGGGCGCCGACGTCAGCGGTTGGGTATAGATCTGCACCGGCGATACCGCGCAAGGCACGCGCTTCGCGTACGCGTGCTTCGGCAACAGCCAGGTCGGGAGCGGACCGAAGCGCGTCTGCCACGAGCGAGTTGAGCGTCGCGTCATCAAAGCCTTGCCACCACGCATCGTTCGATTTGGGCGACCCTTGCGAGGCGCTCATCGCCGGGTCCGTATGTTCCGTAAAACTCGCCGGCACGACCGGTTTCGGCGGCACATAGTCCGGACCCACAGTGCACCCCGCGAGGAGCGCGGCCCATGCCGCGGCGATAGCGGCGACATGCTGCCGCCGGTAAGGAGGAGGTCCCGCCGGCCGCGCCGTCGTTAGTTCCAGAAACCAAGCCATGCCGGGCGCTCCCTGACGAAGATTTCCGTCTCGACCGACATGCCCGGCGAGATCAATTTGAGTGCATCCCCAGGGTTGTCGAGTTCGATTTTCACTGGCACCCGCTGCACCACTTTCACGAAATTACCCGTTGCGTTTTCCGGCGGCAGGAGCGCGAAGTGCGAGCCGGTTCCTCGTTGAATGCTGTCGACGTGACCACGAAGTCGCAGGTCCGGAAATGCATCGACGAGGATCGTGACTGATTGGCCCGGTTTGACGTGAGTGAGTTGCGTCTCCTTGTAGTTGGCGATCACATAGAACTTGTCCGGGACGACCGACAACAGCGTCTGCCCGGGCTGGACAAAGTTACCCTGCTCGACGCTCTTGTTCGCGACACTGCCGGACTCGGCTGCGTAGATTTTGGTGTACGAGAGGTTGAGCGTTGCCTGCTCGAGCATGGAGTGAGCCTGGGCGACGGCGGCCTCGGCCGTTTTGACCTGAGAGCGCGCAAGCGTCGCCTGCGCTTGTGACGCGTCGACCTTGACCTGGGCCGCCGTCACGGAAGCCCGGGTCCCGTCAGCGGCCGCCTTCCCCTCATCGACGCGCTCCGATGACACGGCGCGCACATCTGAGACGGATTGCAGCCGCGCCAGATTGGTGACGGCCAGTTTGGCATTGGCGCGGGCAACGTCAAGTTCTGCCTTTTGCTGGCCGATATTGGCGTCGGCCACTGCGATCTGATTGCGCGCCTCCTCGAGCTTGCCAACCGCTGCCGCGACATTGGCGCGCGCCTGATCCACCTGAACGACGTAGTCGCGCGGATCGAGTTCGACGAGGAGATCGCCGGCCGTCACTTTGCTGTTGTCGTTGACATGCAGTGTCTGCACGTAGGCCGGCACCTTGGGGATGACCGAGACAAGATGCGCGTCGATATAGGCGTCGTCCGTCTGCTTCTCGTAGAGGTTTGGCACGAGGAAATATGCGGCGATCGCCAGAAGCACGGTCAGCGCGAGAACGCCGAGGATCAGCCCGCGTCGATTGTCAGGTAACGGAGGCGGAACCGGTGCGGTGAGAGGCGGTGTGGTGGCTGGTTTTTGAACCGGCGGTGCTTCGCTCATCGCTGCCTCCGGCTGCGGGGATGGATTGGGGTTGGAAGAGACACTGTTTTCATGGCCGCGTTGCCTATTTTTTGGACACCGGGGTCGGCGGAATGATGGGAACGAGGCACAGCGCGATCACACCGACGACCGCCATGAAGGCGAACGCGTCCGCGTAAGCGAGCGTGGCAGCCTGGTGTGCGCCTGCCTCGGCGAGAACGTGCAGCGCCGCGCGCTGGCTCTCGAGCGGGGTATAGCCACCGCGCGCGACTAGCGTTGCGCTCAACGAAGAGAGCCAGTCTCGCGTCACCGGATTGTCGTGGCGAAGGTGTTCGAACAGGCGCGATGAATGGAGCGTCTCGCGATGCCCGATGAGAATGGTCAGCAGCGCGACCCCGAGCGACGCGCCGAATTGCCTGAAGGTCATGTACAGGGAGACGCCATCGAGCAGCTTGTTCTGCTCGATTCTTGCTACCGTGCCGCTTCCCACCGCCGGCAACAACGGGGACAGGCAGCAGGCGTAAAGAATAAGCGGAGCCACATAGTAATAGCCCGGCGTGTCCGTCGTCAGCAGGCGATTGAACAGCACCATCGACGCGATCAGCATGACGAGAGCAAGCACGATCGTCTTGCGTTGGCCGATTCGCGCGATGAGACCGACCATAAGCGGCCGGATGGCGGCGGCGGTCAACGCATAGATGCAGATGATCTGCCCGGTCTGGGTCGCGCTATGGGTATGGGTCGAGAGATTGCGCAGAAACTCGGGCAGAACGAACAGGCTGCCTGACAGGATCATGCCAGTGAAGACACCGATCAACGCGGACGACAACACGTAACGATCACGTAGCAGACCGAGCCAGAGAAGCGGCGTTCGATTCGCAGGGCTTGCCTGCCAGACGACGAATAGAAGCAGGGCCGCGCCGCCGGTCAAAGTGAGCACGCGGATATGTAGCGATCCGAACCAGTCGTCAATTTCGCCGCGATTGAGAATGATCTGAAGCGAGATCAACGCGGTTGCGAGGAGGACAATGCCGAGCCAGTCGGTGCTGACCACGCGCTCGGAGGCGGGGGGCGGGAGTGTCGGAAAGTAGCGGGCCAGCAGCCATATCGCGGCGGCTGCATAGAGCAGATTGGGCAGGAAGATCAGGCGCCAGTTGAAATGGTCCGTGATATAGCCACTGACCAGAAGCCCTGCCGCACTCGACAGATAGAGCAACGTGGAAGCCTTCATCAGCGATGGGCTGCGCTGCGGTTTGGGCATCAGCACATAGATGCTCGCGCGCCACCATACGACCAGGCCCGCCCCGGCCAGCCCCTGCACGGCGCGCCAGATCAGCATCGAACTGAGATCGGGAGAGATCGCGCAACCCATCGAGGCGATCGCGAATACGACGATGGTCGAGAGCAGGAAGCGCTTGTAGCCGTAGTGCCCGGCCATCCAGATCGAGACAGGTACGCCGAGAAACAGCGCGCAGCTATAGACGGTCAGCAGCCAGCTCGCTTCGTCCGCGGACACGCCCAACGTGCCGGTCAGATCCGCCAGTACCAGGTTCATGCTGTCGAACGTATAGAACTCCATCCCGGTAGCGAGGCCAAGACCCGCGAGCAGCAGGCGCGCATGCGCCGGCGACATCATGAGCGCCGGTGCCGGCGGGGGTGAAGCGGGCATCGCTGCCGACCGTGCAGTGTCACTCATGGCAGGAGCCGATCGATCTGTATTTGACAGGTGATGATCACGTAACGAGCCGCAAGACGGCATGCATCACCGCGGTGACGAGAACCAGAGTGGCGACGGCCGCCAGATAGAGACCGCCGAACCAGCTGAGACGCCGGATGCGCGGGCTCATGCTTCCCATCCCGCCTCCGGCGTCTTGCCGCGAAACGTGCGGTAGGCGAAGGCAGAATACGCGAGTACGACCGGCGTGACAATCACCGCGCCGATCAGGAGGAAGACATGGCTGAGGGTTGCCGATGCCGCGGCCCAGAGCGTGAGGCGGAAGGGCACGATGTCCGGAAAAATGCCGAAACCAAGGCCCGCCACGCCCAGTACAAACAGCGCCAGCGCCAGAAAGAAGGGATGTCCGTCAGCACGGCCGCCGATCGCCCGCAGGAGGACGGCGGTCACACCGAGAAACAGCACCGTGATCAGCACGAGGGCGATCGTATGCGCGGCCCATGCGGCGCGAATGCCAGGTTGAACCCACGCCGCGGCGGCACAGGCTGCCGCGGCGAGACAGACGAAGCCCGGCACCGCCAGACGCAGGCAGCGCTCCGCGAATTCACGTAGGGCCGCTGTCGCTTTCAGATGGAGCCAGCCGGCGCCGAGGACGACATAGCCGGCGAGCACGGCGATCGCGGTCAGCGCGGGGAACGGCCGGAAAACATCGAAGACGCTGCCACCGAAGCTGTCACCAACGACGCTTACCCCCTGGATGAGCCCACCGACGATCAGCCCCTGCATGAGCGTTGCCACGATCGAGCCGACACCGAACGCCGCGTCCCAGAAGCGTCGCCCCTTCTCGATCTGGTAGCGGAACTCGAACGAGACGCCGCGCAGTCCCAGCGCCAGCAACATGACGATCAGCGGTATATAGAACGCCGGAAGCAACACGCCGTAGGCAATGGGGAAGGCGGCGAGCAGCGCGACACCGGCCATGATCAGCCAGGTTTCGTTGCCGTCCCAGGTGGGCATGATCGAATCGACCATGCGGTCGCGCAGCCGTTCGTCGGATTGCAGGAGCAGCAGGGCGCCCACGCCCAGATCGAAACCGTCCAGCAGGACGTAAAGCGACAACGCGAAGGCGGTGAACAGCGCGGAGAGCAGCGGCAGAGTCATGACGGGCTACTCCACCGGAGCCGGGTTGTGGCCGGCAGGATCATTCATCACCGCGGGCTTCAGCGCATGCTTAAGCGAGCCGGTGGCCACCGGTTCGGACTGTGCCGCCTGTGGACCGCGCCGAATCATGCGCAAGCTGAAGATCAGGAACGCTGTCATGAAAAGCGCGTAGATGCAGACAAACGCGATCAGCGTCGAAAGCAGTACGCCTGGCGGGACAGGCGAGACGGCGTCGGCCGTGCGCAGGATGTTGTAGATCACCCAGGGCTGGCGGCCCGTCTCGGCGAGATACCATCCGCCGAGCGTCGCGATCACGCCGGATGGCGTCATCACGACGAGCGTTCGCAGGAACCAGCGTGTGGTGAAGAGCCGGCCTTGCCAGCGCAGCCACAGCGATGCAATACATACGCCGAACATGATGATGGCAAGGCCGTACATCGTGCGGAAGCCGTAGAAGACCCAACCCATGACCGGCTGGCGGTCGCGTGGCGTATTCTTCAATCCTTCGACCCGGCCGTTCAGGCTATGGGTGAGCCAGATGCTTCCGAGGTAAGGGGTGCCGAGCGCGAAACGATTGCGCTGGTTCTGCTGATCCGGGACGATGAACCAGTAATAGGGTGCGGGCGATTGCGACTGTTTTTCCCAGAAACCTTCGGCAGCCTGCATCTTGGCAGGCTGATGTTCGAGCATTTTCCCGTACAGCATGTCGCCGACGAAGACCTGGCAGCCGATCAGTATGGTGGCGAAGGTGAGGCCGATCGAGACCGTCCGGCGTCCGAACGCTTCATGTTCGCCGCGCAGGAGATACCAGGCGCCGACGCCGGTAACGAGGAACGAGCCCGTGATGTAGGCCGCTACCAGCATGTGCGGCAGGCGATACGGCCAGGAGGGGTTGATGATCACCTTCAGCCAGTCAGTCACCACGACCCGGCCGTGTTCGACCACCACGCCGTCGGGAGTTTGCATCCAGCTGTTGGCCGAGAGGATCCACGATGCCGACAGCAACGTGCCGAGCGCAACCATGCAGGTAGCGAGGAAGTGAAGCTTCGGCCCGACCCGGTTGAAGCCGAACAGCATGATGCCAAGGAACCCGGCCTCCAGAAAAAAAGAGGTCAGCACTTCCAGCCCGATCATCGGGCCGATGGCTGGGCCCGCCATCTGTCCGAATCTGGCGAAGCTGAGGCCGAATTCGAACGAGAGGACGATCCCGGTGACCACGCCGACCCCGAAGCCCATCGCGAAGATGCCAAGCCAGAAACGATAGATCTGCAGATAGAGCGGGTCTTTGGTCTTCAGCCACAGGCCTTCCATGATGGCCAGAAACGCAGCGAGTCCGATGGAAATCGTCGGAAAGATGATGTGAAAGCTGACGGTGAACGCGAACTGGACGCGCGCGAGAATGGCGGGATCGAGGTTCACGGTTGTTTCCGTTCGGTTTGGGGGCGCCGGGAGATCGCCACGGCTAGCGCGATGAAGAGTGCTAGCGCGATGATCGAAGCGGACAGGCCGAAGACGCCGATGATGATGAAGAAGAACGCCACGCCAAGCAGGGTTGCGCAGATCGTCCCCAACAGGTGCCACGTGGACGTGGTCTTCATGGCTGGGTGCCTCGGCTTCTCGATCCTGCGGCCGCGACCCCGTAGGTGTTGGGCGAAAGCGGATCGTCAGACATAGCGGGTTCCCTCAAGATTGCGGACATCAGTGAGGCGATGATGGCGCATGGATACCTTAAAAGTCCTGAGCGCGTCATAAATTCTGCTAAAAGCGCTGTTCCCTCAAGCATTGACAAGCAGCGCCTCAGTCTTGCGCTCTCTCACGCAGCCTCCGCGGCTACGTTTAAGAATATTTAAGGTGGTCGTCAGGACTTTTAGTGCGCACTCACTCTAATCTGCTTCCCAGGTCGTGATACCGCATCGGTCCCAAGCCGGCGCATCGCATCGTGGAGTGTTCTGAGTGGCAGGGCAACGTTGATGAACCTTCTCGATTCCAAACTGGCACCCACATCGGTACCGTCATTCACGGCCAGCGCCGCGCTGCTGTTCCTGCGCGTCGCTGCCAGCGTGCTGTTGCTGGTCGTGCACGGCTTGCCGAAGGCCACGCATTACTCGAGTCAACTGGCGGTGATAGAAGACCCGCTACACCTCGGCAAGACGCTGACGCTGGGCATTGCGATCTTCGCGGAGGTGCTGTGTCCAGTGCTGATGATCGCGGGCATCGCGACGCGGCTCGCCGCGTTGCCGATGATGGTAATCACGCTGATGGCGCTGACGCTCGTGCATCCTGAGTGGACGCTCGATCAGCCGCAGTTCGCATGGATGCTGTTGATCCTGTTCGGCACGATTGTGATCGGCGGTGCGGGACGCTACCGTGTTTCATGGTTTACGCGAACGCCGGCGAGCCGTCGTGCCCCGCGTGCATAAGCCGCTCCAATAACAATTCCGGTCTACTCCGCTGAGCCCGCGCCATGAAGCCTAGTCGTGCAACCTCGCCTGACGTCGTCGCCGGCGTTCCGATCCCGCGAAGTCCAATGGCCCTGGCGGCTGCGGACGCTGTGCAGACGTGCATGCCGGACGTGCTGGTCGGGCATGCGGCGCGCGTGTTCGTATTTGCGTCGCTGACGCTCGAACGCGAGCGGTTCGTGTGCGATCCGGATGCGTTATACGTCGCCGCGATGTTCGCCGGCGTCGGTCTGAGTTCGGCATATGGTCATTCGCAACTGCGCTATGAAGTGGATAGCGCCAATGCAGCGCGGGAGTTTCTGCGGCGTTACGGCGCTTCGGCTGCTGAGATGAACGATGTCTGGCATGCGGTCGCGCTGCACATGACGCCCGGTATTCCGGCACATATGTCGCCGCTCGCACGGGGGCTTTCCGAGGCGGTGCGTACGGACCTGCTCGCGGAGAACCTGAATGCCTGCACGCGAACACAGCGTGACGAAATACTGCTCGCGTATCCGCGGGGCAGCGGGTTCAAGGAACGGATCATCGACGCAATCGGGCGCGGCGTCGTGCATCGGCCGGTATCGACGTTCGGGACAGTAAGCGCTGACGTGCTCGAGCGGATCGATCCTGAATATTGCCGTGTGAATTTTTGCGGGCTGATTCTGGGCGCGCAATGGAAAGACTAGCAGGCGATCCGCGGCTTGCAGCAAGCAGGGGGCGGTATTGAACAAGGCGCATTAGGCCGCTGGGACCCCCACCGCACGCCAGCGTGCAAGCCGGGGTTCGGTTGGTGAAACACGCAGTGCATCGTCCTGTATGACCGAAGGTTCAAAAAAATTGATCAGATCAATCAAAAATTTGTGCTATTTGCGGGCTCGAACTGCCGTAGTATTTCCCGAATCTGACGATCCAGATAAGATCATCCTCGCGGAACTTTTCAGGGTCCGGTTGCCCACGCGTCTGTTCTGGCCTGACAACCCATGGAACAGACGAACGTGACATACGCAAAGCTGTCGCTCAATCGATTCACTCTTCTGGATTCGCGAGCTTGCGATGATTCAAATTGGACAACTTCACATTTCGCTCGAGCATCGGGAAATACGCTCGCATGGCGAATCAGTGCGTCTCGGCAGCCGCGCCTTCGAGGTCCTTGAATTGTTGATTGCCGCAAAAGGGGCGCTGGTCTCCAAGGATGAGATCATGCGGCACGTCTGGCCCGACACGATCGTAGAGGAAAACAACCTCCAGGTGCACATTGCGGCGATACGCAAGGCGCTGGGCGCGGATCGCGACCGTATCGTGACGGTGCCGGGCCGCGGTTACCGTATGACCGGCGTGAAGCTGGCGGAGGGCGCTGAGATTGCGGAGGTGAGCGCGGACGCCCTCGCGATACACCGGCCAGATGCGCACCGGTTCAACACGCACACGCTTCCTCTCCATGTGTCGGCGCTGGTGGGGCGGCAATGCGCCGTCGCGGAGGTGCTGGCCGCCATCGAACCCGCGCAGATCGTGACGCTCGTCGGTTCGGGCGGCATCGGCAAGACGCGCCTCGCTATCGAAGCGGCGAGACAGATGCTGCCGCGCTTTCCCGACGGTGTGGCGTTCGTGTCGCTTGCACCGGTGTCGGACTCGCGCTTTGCGCTGGACGCGCTTGCGATGGCGCTCGGCATGAAGATTTCTTCGTCCGGCCTTTCGCTTGCGCAGATCGCGCATGAGATGAGAGGCAAGCGGCTGTTGATCGTGCTGGACAATTGCGAGCACGTAATCGAAGCCGCTGCCACGATGGCGGAGGCGCTGGCGGCAGCCGGCGAGGGTATGCGGGTGCTGGCGACGAGTCGCGAAGCGCTGCGCCCGCGTGACGAAGTCGTCTATCCGGTTCTGTCGCTCGACGTGCCCAGCCCTGAAAACCCAAGCGACTACGTGTTGCAGACGAGTGCGGTCCAACTGTTTCTCGCGCGCGCCCGCGCTGCCGATCCGCAATTTTCGTCAGACGAGCGCAGCATTTTTCTGATCGGCGAGGTCTGCCGGCATCTGGACGGTATTCCGCTAGCCATCGAACTGGCCGCGGCGCGTGCCGCGGTCCTCGGCATCGAAGTGCTGGCGGCTCGGCTCGACGACCGCTTGCGGATACTGTCGGGAGGTTACAGGACGGCGTTACCGCGGCATCAGACGTTGAAGGCGACACTCGACTGGAGCTACCGTCTGCTCGACAGCACCGAACGTGTCATCTTGCGCTGGCTCGGCATGTTCGTCGATGCGTTCACATTCGATTCGGCCAACTACGTCGGCGCGCAACTTGGCTTCACACAGACGGAAGTGCTGAATGCGCTGAGCGGCCTCGTGTCGAAGTCGCTCGTGATCCGCGCCGACGGCAGCGCTTCGCCGAGGTATCGTCTGCTGGAAACGACCCGCGCCTATGCACTGCAGCGACTCGACGACAACGGCGAGCGTGGCGCCGCCGCGCTCGCCCATGCAAAGTCGTTCTGCGAACGCTTCAAACGCGCGCACGACGATCTGGCGGTGACGTCGCTGCAAGACGGTCTGGCGGACTTCACGCGTGAAATCGGCAATGTGCGAGCCGCGCTCGACTGGGCTTTTTCGGCCACGGGCAATCCCGAGGTCGGCGTCGAGCTTGCCTCGATTGTCGTACCGTATCTGTTCGATCTTTCACTTGTCGATGAATGCCGTAGCCGCGCGCGCGTCGCGCTCGATGCCGCGCGCGACACAGACGCTTCAAACTTTCCGGCCGAAGCGCGCTTGAGGCTGACGACGAGTTGGGCAGCGGCGCTGGTCTATACGCAGGGTCCGACTACGCAGACGCTGGAAGCTTGGTCCGAAGTGTTGACGCTTGCTGTTGCCGCGGGCCATGCCGGATTTGAATCGCGTGCGTTGTGCGGACTACGGCACTCGTATCAGGCGGGCGGCGAAGCGCGTCAGGCGCTGGTCGTGGCACGGCGCTTCGAAGCGCTGGGCTGCCAGTTCACCGATGCAACGTACAGGCTGATCGGCCGCCGCATGGAAGGCGTCGCGCTGCACTACGTCGGTGAGCAGAGCATGGCTCGCCAGAAGATCGAAGAGATGTTGAGCGCCTGGGTATCCACGGATCATCGGTGGAACACGATCGGCTTCCGGTTCGACCAGGCCATCGTCGCACGGGCGCTGCTCGCGCGCGTGACGTGGGCGCTGGGGGACACGGCAGGGGCGATGCGGCTTGTAGGGGAGGCGTTGGAGGCTGCCCTTCAGCACGACTTCGAACTCGTGACCTGCTACGTGGTCGGCGACGTTTTTGTGCCACTAGCGCTGCTCACGGGCGAGCGCGCCGCAGCAGAACGCGGGCTCGCGATACTGAAAAGGATCTCGTCGCGCGTATCGCTGTCGATCTGGCATATCTGCGGTGCCTGCTACGACGAATATCTGCTGTCGCTGTCCGGCGAGCCCCCTCACCGGCTGGCGCAATTTCGCAGCGCGCTGGACGAACTTCGTGGTATCGACTTTCTGGGGCCGCTGACGATGCTGCTATGCCAGTTCGCACGCGCGCTGATGCGTGCGGAACAGTACACAGAAGCGCTGGTCTCGATCGACGAAGCCTTGCAGCACTGCGAAGAGACGGGGGAGCGATGGTACTACGCCGAGCTGTGCCGTGCGAAGGGGGACGTGATGCGCATGTTGCAGAGCGATGCGGATGCCGAAGCGTGGTTCACGACCGCGCTGGAGTCGGCGTGCCAGCAGGGCGCGGCGGTTCTCGCGTTGCGTGCAGCGAGTAGTCTCGCGCGGCTCTGGATCGAGCGGGACCGCCTGGGCGAGGCGAGCAGGTTGCTGTCGCGAGCACTTGCTCGCTTGAGCAGGTACCCGGCCGATCCGGATGTTCGCGACGGGCGGGCCTTGCTGGCCGGGCTGGAGGCAAAGATCGCCGCAGTGGACGACGAGGACCGCCGGCCGTTCTGTATCGGCGCCTGACCCATTCCGGCAGCCGTCATGCGTATTGATGGCTGACGAATCGCTCCACGAGATCGGGTGCATCGAGACGATCGATCCACCAGCGCATCGCCTGTCCGGTTTCGTCTTCGCGCCAAGCCATATAAAAGTGGGTCACTTCCCGCATGCCGAAGACCTGTTTGGCGACGAGATCGCCGCGGGCGATAGGTGCTGTCGCGAGGCACTCGGGAATGGTGCCGACAGCGAGCCCTTCGAGTTGCGCGGCGAGTTTGCCGGCGAGCGTGGGCAGCGTCAGGCAGTTCTGCGTAGCGGCGGCGCCGACGGTGCGCGGCATCAATTCGCGCGAGGTATCGCCGATGACCGCGCCGCGATGGCGTGCGACTGTTTCCATGCTCAGCGGTTCGGGAAGCTCCGCGAGCGGATGCGTGGGCGCTACCACGAAAACATGGCGCATCGAACCGATCGGGCGAGTGACGAGATTGGGCAGGTTGGGTGGATCGCCCGCGGCGCCGACCACGAGGTCGGCACGCCGTGTGATCAATGCATCCCACGTGCCGCCCAACACTTCCCGGGACAGGCGCAGGCGAGTCTCCATGTTCATGTCGTAAAACGCATGGACGTGCGGCCAGATTGCGTCGAAAGGCAGGATCTCGTCGATGCAGATGCGCAGATCTGCTTCCCAGCCGTGTTGCACGCGTTTTGCCTTGAGCTCGAGTTCCTCAGCGCCTTGCAGCAGACGCCGGCCTTCCTCGACCACTACGCGTCCGGCGTGCGTGAATTTCGCCCGCCGGCCGCTCCGGTCGAACAGGGTGACTTCGAGATCGTTTTCGAGCTTCTGCACCAGATAGCTTAGCGACGACGGTACACGATGCAGAAGTTCGGCCGCCTCCGCGAACGTGCCGGTGCGATCGATTGCATCGAGTACTTCCAACACCTCAAATGACAGCTTCATCGAAGATTCCTGGGGTAGTTGCCTGATTGCGCCTGTCGTGGACCGCGCATGGTCTGATAGGCCCGATTGTCGCACTGAGTGGGACGGCGGTGGCGGTTCACATGCGCCGTTCAGAAGTCTTCAGCAAAAAATAGCGCGAATTTACCCGCGCCAGAGTTTCCCGAACTCATCAAGCAGCAATGTTCCCAAAAGGGAATAAACTTTCATCCGGGAGGACTGGCGGAGAATCAAGCGACCACAGGAGACAGGATGGATTTGTTCATGTCGATGGAAGCGTTCGTGCGGGCTGCGGAAGCGCAGAGCTTTGCCGGCGCCGCGCGGCAGCTGGGCGTTGCCAAATCGGTGGTGACGTCTCGCGTCAAACATCTCGAAGACCATTTCGGCGTGCCGCTGTTTCATCGGTCGACGCGCGCGGTGCGCCTGTCCGAACTCGGCGAGACGTATTACCGCGAGTGCGCTGAACTAGTCAAGAAGGTCCACGATCTGTCCGGGCGCTCGCGCGGCGATCCACAGGCGCTTGCCGGCACGCTCAATATCCATGTTCTGCCGGGCTTCGCGCTTGGCCATTTTTCGCAAACGCTGATCGAATTCCGCGCCGCTTACCCGCGCGTCGAGTTCGTCGTGACCGTCAACGACCGGGTCATCGATCCGGTCCAGGAAGGCTTCGATCTGGCGTTGCAGATCTATCCGCCGGCGTCGAACCTGCTCGTGGAGCGGCGTCTGTTTCCCGTGCGTGGTGTCTTGTGCGCCGCGCCTGGTTATCTGAAGGAAGAGCCGCTGATCGACACGCCGCTCGACCTGTTGCGGCACGATTTCGCCCGCTATTCGTACTATCCATGGGGTGACAAGTGGCCGTTAATGCGCGGCAACGAGTGCTTCGAAATCGCCCTGAATCCGGTGCTGAAAACCAATAGCGTGCACCTGCTGCTCGAGTTCGCGCGGGCGGGTGCGGGTGTCGTCTATCTGCCGACCATGGTCGCCGCCGCCGATCTGCTGGAGCATCGCCTCGAACGGGTCTTGCCGGAGTACGCGGCGCCGCCGCTGTGGCTATCGGCGGTCTATCCCGCTTCGCACCGCTCGACCACCAAGGTCAAGGCTTTCGTCGACTTTCTGCGCGCCCGCTATCTGCGCGAACCGCAGTGGGACAGGGCGCTCGGCATTACGCCGCCGGACGACGAGACCAAAAGCGTCGGCGAGGAACTGGCCGAAGACTGAGTTCAGCCGCACGCCCGTCGGGGTTCTCCACCAGGTAGTTTCCCTGGCGGGATTTTGATGCACCCATGGTTCGTGTTTCCCGACCCTCAGAGCATTGCTGTTGCGTCTGCCGCCACTTAATCTTCGATCCATGCAACGCATTCGTGGATTCATAGATCAACTGGAGGCAGACATGCAACAGACCTGGTTCGGCAGCCTGGACAACTTTCGGAAAGGCTCCATCGAAATCATCAAGGGCAAACCGGAGCATTACGCGATGTCGAACGTGTTCGACGTCGCGAGCCGCGCCGCGCCTTACGAGAAAATCGTCGTCGGCAAGAATCTCAAGTACGTGATCGAGACACTGCGCGCAGAAGGTTCGTCGCCGTGGTTTGCCGCGTCGCACGATGAATTCGCGGTCGTGCTCGACGGCGAGATCGACGTCTATTTCATCAAACCGTCGGACGGGCCACTGGTCGACGCGCAGACCGAAGGCAGCGTGCGGCTCGAAAGCCAACCGACGGGCCGGTCGATGGGTTATGTGCGGCTGCGCCGCGGCCATCAGGCGTTGCTGCCTGCAGGTGCCGCCTACCGCTTCGAAGCGGTGACAAAGGGCGTGGTGCTCGTGCAGACGATCCTCGGACGCTATTCGGTCGAGAAGTGGGCCGACATCTGCATCCACTGATTCCTTCTACGCGATCGATCCTTTCCTGGAGCCCATCATGGACAAAACCAGCACACTGCAAAGCGTTACCGCGAGCGAGGCCGATACGGTCACCGGCTATCGCGTGTTTCGCCTCGGCGATTTCGAATTCAGCCGCGACGCCTATTTCGCCACCGTCAGATGGCCCGCCAAAGGCCAGACCCGCTCACACCAGATGCACGCCGACGACTTCCTGCGCGCCATGATGCGAGATGTTGCGTGGGGCTTCTTCTACGGCTGGGTCAATTTCGATGAAGTGATCGGCACGCGCAATCACTACGGCAAGGTTGACATGTACGCCGGTGCGTACAACGCGAGCTTCAAGGAAGCGGGCATCGATCACATGCAGCAGTTCGATACGCCGCTGATCATGGCGACCTTCAAGGCGATCCTGAGGGATTGGGTCAACGAAGGCTTCGATCCGTTCGCCGCGCCCGAAGAAACCGGCTCCGCGTTCGGCACGAAACACGGCGACAACATCGCGGCCATCGAGCGCACGCGGATTGCCACCAAACGCATGCCGGGCCTCGAAGGCGATTCGCCGTTGCGCGATGATCTGCCGGTCAACCGCCAGTTCGCCGACGTCGACCAGGACGAACCGGAGATTCACGCAGAGCCGGGCTTCGAGAACACGTTGCATGCGTTCAGCCTCTTCAAGTACCTGTCGCGCTCGGACGTGACGTGGAATCCGTCGGTCACTTCCGTGTGCCAGCAAAGTCTGTTCTGTCCGACCACCGAAGAGTTCGTGCTACCGGTGTTCCATGGCAATGACCGCGTCGAGTGGTTCCTGCAACTGTCCGACCAGATCATCTGGGATGTCGGCGACAAGGACAGCGGCGAGCCGCGCGCACGCATCACGATGAACGCGGGCGATATCGCCGCGATGCCGGCCGATATCCGTCACAAGGGCTACTCGCAGAAACGTTCAATGCTGCTGGTGTGGGAGAACGCAACGCCCGATCTGCCGCAGCGCTACGAAAGCGGTGAACTGCCGCCGTATCCGATCCAGATCTAACGCCCAGACATTCCCTCCGATCGTCGATCGAACGGCGCCAGACCGCTGGCGCTGCGGGGAATGTCACGTCCAAAGTTTTACTTGCATAGGACTGTCATGCAAACGCAACTCTTCATCGGCGGCCGCTTCGTGCCGGCTGCAAACGGCGAAACGCTCGCCTCCCTCAATCCGCACGACAACTCGGTGATTGCCGAGGTGGCGATGGCCGGACCCGCCGATGTCGACCGCGCCGTGGCGGCGGCGAAAGCGGCGTTTCCGAAATGGAGCAATCTCGCCGCGATGGAGCGGGGGCGCTTGCTGCTCAAACTCGCCGATGCGATCGAAGCGAACGCCGATGCGCTTGCTCGCCTCGAATCGCTCGACACCGGCCATCCGATTCGCGACACGCGCAATCTCGATGTGCCGCGTACCGCGGCCACGTTTCGCTATTTCGGCGGCATGGCCGACAAGTTCGAAGGCTCGGTGATTCCGGTCGAGCAAGGGTTTCTGAACTACATGACACGTGAGCCGGTCGGCATCGTCGGGCAGGTGGTGCCGTGGAATTTTCCGCTGATGTTCACGAGCTGGAAGATGGCGCCTGCACTTGCCGCAGGCAACTGCGTGATCATGAAGCCCGCCGAACTCACGCCGCTGTCGAGTCTCGCCATTGCAGAACTGATGGCCGAAGTGGGTTTCCCGGACGGGGTCGTCAATATTCTGCCGGGCCTGGGTCATGTGGCGGGTCAGTACATTGCCGAGCATCCGGAGATCAGCAAGGTCGCCTTCACGGGTTCGACGGCAGTGGGCCGCAAGATCGTGCAGGCATCGAGCGGCAATCTGAAGAAGGTGCAGCTCGAACTCGGCGGCAAGGGCGCGAACATCGTGTTCGGTGATGCGAATATCGACGCGGTTGTGCAAGGCTCGGCGTTCGCGATTTTCCACAACCAGGGGCAGGCGTGCATCGCCGGCTCGCGGATGATCGTGCATGAATCGATCGCCGATGAAGTGCTCGAAAAGTTCGTCGCGCTCAGCCGCACGATCAAGATCGGCGATCCGCTCGATCCGTCGACCGAAATGGGGCCGCTCACCTCGCGTCAGCACCGCGACCGCGTGCTCTCGTTTGTCGACGTTGCGCGTGAACAGGGCGGGCGTGTGCTGGCAGGCGGCAAGGCGCCGGACGATGCCGCGCTGGCGAAGGGCTGCTACGTCGAGCCGACCATTGTTGAAGCGAAGCCGGAGCATCGGGTATCGCAGGAAGAGGTGTTCGGGCCGTTCATGACGGTCACGACCTTCCGCACCGACGAAGAAGCGCTCGCGATTGCGAACGGCACCGAGTACGGCCTCGGCGCGGGTCTCTGGACACGCGACTTGCAGCGCGCGCATCTCGTGGCGCGCGAGATTCGCGCCGGCATGGTGTGGATCAACTGCTACAAGCGGGTGAGTCCCGCGTCACCGTTCGGCGGTGTCGGCGCGAGCGGCTATGGCCGCGAGATGGGTTTCGAAGCGATGCGCGAATACACGCAGCCCAAGTCGGTCTGGGTCAACGTGGATGCGCAGATTCCCCCTTACTACCTGCGCTGAACTGCCATGGAACCGTTCATCTATAACGGCCTGCCGTCGCGTGTGATTTTCGGCGCGGGCAGTCTCGACCAGCTCGATCGTGAGATCGGTTTGCTCGGCGCCACCCGGGCGATCGTGCTGTCCACGTCGCAACAGCGTGCGCAGGCCGAAGCGTTGGCCGCAAGCCTCGGCGCGCGGGCGGCGGGCGTCTACGCCGAAGCGGTGATGCACGTGCCGGTCGAAACCGCTCGCGCGGCCCGCGACTTTGCTGCGAGTGTCGGCGCCGATTGCGCGATTGCGATAGGCGGCGGTTCGACGACGGGTCTCGGTAAGGCGATCGCGCTCGAAACCTCGCTGCCGATAATCGCGATTCCGACCACCTATGCGGGCTCCGAAATGACGCCGATTTACGGCCTCACGGAGGGCGGCGTGAAGAAGACCGGTCGCGATCTGCGCGTGCTGCCGAAGACGGTGATTTACGACCCCTCGTTGACCACGTCGCTGCCATCCGCGTTGTCGCTCACGAGCGGCATCAATGCGATCGCGCATGCGGCCGAAGGGCTCTATGCGCAAGACACGAATCCGATCATCGCGCTAATGGCGGAAGAGGGCATCCGCGCACTCGGGCAGGGTCTGCCTCGCGTCATGAAACAGCCCGGCGATCTCGCTGCTCGTGGCGACTGCCTCTACGGCGCCTGGCTCTGTGGTGCGGTACTCGGCAGCGTCGGCATGTCGTTGCATCACAAGCTGTGTCACACGCTCGGCGGCACGTTCAACCTGCCGCACGCGGAGACACACACGATCGTGCTGCCGCATGTGCTCGCCTATAACCGCGAAGCCGCGCCCGATGCGATGAAGCGCATCGCTCGCGCATTGCACACCGACGATGCCGCACAGGGTGTTTTCGACCTGGCGCGCGATCACGGCGCACCCACGGCGCTGAAAGAGATCGGTGTGACTGCCGGCGATCTCGACGTCGCGCTCGATCTCGCGTTGAAGAACCCGTACTGGAATCCGCGGCCGGTCGAACGGACGCCTCTACGCGCGCTGCTGGAAGCTGCTTTTGAAGGCAGACGGCCGGATTAGCACGAACGCCCCCCACTCATACAAGAAAATTCAGGAGACAAGCATGGACACTCATTCCTTCGATGCGAAGCGTCGCCGCTTCGTCACACTCGCCGCAGGCGGCGCGCTCGCCGCATCAACTTCGGCATTCTCGCTTTTAGTCTTCGCCTCCGGCCCGCGCACGCTGAAAATCGGCTACGTATCGCCGCAAACCGGCCCGCTCGCGCCGTTCGGCGAAGCCGACCGCTTCACGATCCAGCAGATGCAGACGGCACTAAAGAACGGCATCGTGATCGGCGGCAAAACGTACCCGGTGTCGATTGTCGTCAAGGATAGCCAGTCGAACCCGAATCGCGCCGGCGAAGTCGCCAACGATCTGATCCTGAAGGACAAGGTCGACATCATGCTCGTTTCCGGCACACCCGAGACGGCGAATCCGGTCAGCGATGCGTGCGAGTTGAACGAGATGCCTTGCGTCTCGACGGTGGTGCCATGGCAGCCGTGGTTCTTCGGCAGAAAGGGCGATCCGAAGAAAGGCTTCCGCTTCACCTATCACTTCTTCTGGGGACTGGAGGACGTGATCGCCGTCTACACCGGCATGTGGCAATCGGTGCAGACCAATCACAGTGTTGGCGGACTGTTCCCGAACGATGGCGACGGCAACGCCTGGGGTGACGCAAAACTCGGCTTTCCGCCCGTGCTCGCGCAAAAGGGCTTCACGCTGAAGGACCCGGGGCGTTTCCAGAGCATGACGCAGGACTTCTCCGCGCAGATTTCGTCGTTCAAGCAGGCGAACGCACAGATCGTCACCGGTGTCGTGATTCCGCCCGACGCGAAGAACTTCCTCGTTCAGGCACGTCAGCAAGGCCTGAAGCCCAAAGTGATCTCGATCGGCAAGGCATTGCTGTTTCCCACTTCGATTGAAGCGCTCGGCGATCTCGGCGATGGACTCTCCACCGAGGTGTGGTGGTCGCCCTCGCATCCGTTCAAGTCGTCGTTGACGGGACAAAGCGCGCGGCAAGTCGCGGACGACTACGAGCGCATCACGTCGAAGCAATGGACGCAGCCGATCGGCTTCGCGCATGCACTGTTCGAAATTGCCGTTGACTCGTTAAAGCGCGCGAAAGATGTCGACTCGAATGAAGCGATCCGCGACGCAGTGGCGGCGACGAAGCTCGATACGCTGGTCGGTCATGTCGCGTGGGGCAGCGGGCCGGTGAAGAATGTCGCGAAGACGCCGTTGGTCGGCGGGCAATGGCGCAGTGCACAAGGATCGGGGCAGAAGCATCGCTTCGATCTCGCGATCGTCAACAACCAGCTCGCGCCGAACGTGCCGTTATCCGGCCCGCTCAAGCTGATCGCGTGAATGCATTGCGGAGAGCGGTGATGAACCCAGTTCTCAGATTAACTGGCGTGTCGAAGCGTTATGGCGCGCTGCAGGTGACCGATGACATCAGCTTCGCGGTCGAGCGCGGTGAGACGTACGGCATTCTCGGTCCGAACGGCGCCGGCAAGACCACGCTGTTCAACCTCGTCAGCGGCGACGTGCGGCCCGATCAGGGCAGCGTCGAATTCGACGGCGCGGACGTGAACCACTTGCCGCCGCATCGCCGATGCGCGGCGGGGATCGGCCGCTCGTATCAGGTGCCGCGACCGTTCGGTGGCATGACGGTATTCGAAAACCTGCTGGTCGGCGCGACCTTCGGCGGCGAACTGGCCGAGCACGCGGCCTACGACGTCTGCATGGATGTGCTTGAACGCACGGGCCTCAAAGCGCGCGCCAACCAATTGGCCGGCACGCTGGGCCTGTTGGACCGCAAGCGCCTCGAACTGGCTCGCGCATTGGCCACGCAACCGCAGTTGTTGCTGCTGGACGAGATAGCAGGCGGCCTGACCGAACCCGAAACGCACGAGCTCGTCGACGAGATTCGCCGCGTCAAGGAGGCGGGTGTGACGATCGTGTGGATCGAACACGTCGTGCATGCGCTGCTCGCGGTGGCCGACCGGCTGCTCGTCATCAACTTCGGCAAACGGCTCGCCGAGGGCCTGCCTGTCGCCGTGATGGACGACCCGGAAGTGCGGCGCGTGTACCTCGGACTGGAGGCATGACCATGTCGGCATTACTGGAGACACGCGCGCTCAGCGCGTTTTACGGCGACTTCCAGGCGCTGTTCGGCATCGACGTGACGGTCGCGCCCGGCGAGGTGATCGCGCTGATCGGCTCGAACGGCGCGGGTAAGTCGACCTTCCTGAAATCGGTGGCGGGCCTGCTGCGCCCGCGTGCCGCCGGGCAGATCCTGTATCGCGGCGAGCCGATCGGCGGCGCAGCGGCGGCGAGCATCGTCGGCAAGGGCATTGCGCTGGTGCCGGAAGGGCGGCGTCTGTTCGCGAGCTTGAGCGTCGAAGAAAACCTGCTACTCGGCGCATTCTGCAAACGGCCGGGGCGCTGGAATCTGCAAAGCGTCTATGCGCTGTTTCCGGCGTTGCAGGAGCGGCGTCATCACGCGGCGACTGCGTTGTCCGGTGGGCAGCAGCAGATGGTGGCGATTGGCCGCGCGCTGATGAGCAACCCCGATCTGTTGATGTGCGACGAACTTTCGCTCGGTCTTGCGCCGGTCATCGTGCGTGAAATCTATGCAGCATTGCCCGAGATTGTTGCGGACGGCATGAGCGCGATCGTCGTCGAGCAGGACGTGCAATTGGCGCGCCGCGTGTCGTCGCGTTTCTATTGCTTCCAGGAAGGGCGCGTGTCGCTGGCGGGTGTCTCGGCCGACGTGTCGGACGAAGCGATCACGCAAGCGTATTTTGGAGCAGTCGCATGAACACGTTCATCAATATCGTTGTGCAGGGCGTGCTGCTCGGCGCGCTGTATGGGCTCTTCGCGATGGGCCAGTCGCTGGTGTTCGGCGTGATGCGGCTCACCAACACCGCGCACGGCGACTTCATCGTGCTGCTGGTGTTCGTGCTGTTCGCCCTGACGAACTACGCGCATCTGCCGCTCGCCGTATCGCTGGTGCTGTTGCTCGTGATCGCATTCGGCGCGGGTTATGCGGTGCAGTACGCGATCCTCAACCGGGTTAGCAGCCGCGATCCCTTGCCGTCGCTGATCGTCACGTTCGGCTTGTCGATCGTGATCCAGAACGTGCTGCAACAGGTGTTCTCCGCCGATCCGCGTTCGGTTGCGACGGGCAGCTTCGAGTCGCAGAGCCTCACGCTCGCGGGTGGCGTTACGCTGGGCTATTTGCCGCTCGTCACCCTGGCGGCGACGGTTGCGCTCGCCTTCGCCATGCAGTGGCTGTTCGGCCGCACACCGCTTGGCCGCGCGTTTCGCGCCACCTCCGATGATCGCGAGATCGTGCAACTGATGGGCGTCTCTTATCGGCGTACCTATGCGCTCGCGATGGGCATCGCGTTCGTGCTGATCGCGGTCGCCGCCGCGCTGTATTCGATGCGCACCGCGGTTTCGCCGACCGACGGCCCGGCATTGCTGCTGTACGCATTCGAAGCCGTCATCATCGGCGGGATGGGTTCGTTCTGGGGGACCTTCGTCGGCGGCATGGCGCTCGGGATTGCGCAACAGGTGGGCTTTTACCTCGATCCCGGCTGGGGTATCTGGCTCGGCCACGTGGTGTTCCTTGGCGTGCTGGTGGCCCGGCCGCAGGGCTTGCTGCCCAAAACCGCATAGAGGCTCGATATGACGATGCAGATGAACCGGCCCACAGAGGGCTTCGAAGTACGGCGCGCGACCCGTGCGAGCCGCGTGGCGGTGATCGTGCTGCTGATCCTCGCGCTGGCGGTGGCGAGCGCGCCATGGTGGGCCGGGCGCGATGCGATGCGCGACTTCGTGCAGCTCGCGTCGTATCTGGTGTTCGCGTTGATGTGGAATCTGCTGGCGGGCTATGGCGGGATGGTGTCGATCGGGCAGCAGGCGTTCTTCGGCATCGGCGGCTATGGGATGCTGATTCTCGCCAACTACTGCGGGATCTCGCCGTTCGTCGCTGTGCCGATCGCGGCGGCAATCGCAACGGTCATCGCGATTCCGGTATCGATGGTGGCGTTCCGGCTGGAAGGCGGCTATTTCGCGATCGGCACGTGGGTGATCGCCGAAGTGTTCCGGCTGACGGTGGCGAACGTGTCGGTGCTCGGCGGCGGTTCGGGCACCAGTCTCACCGCGCTGCAGGACGTGCCGCGTGCGCTGCGTGAATCGCTGACGTTATGGCTTGCTTTGGCCATTGTCGCGGCGGCGATCGGTCTGCTGTATCTGTTTCTGCGTTCCAAAGCCGGTCTCGCATTGACCGCGATGCGCGACAACGCGGTGGCGGCCAGCAGTCAGGGTGTCGACGTGAAACGTGCACGGTTGCTCGTCTATCTGGTATCCGCGTGCGGTACTGCGTTGGCCGGTGGCCTGTATTTCGTCGGCAACCTGCGTATCTCGCCGGATGCGGCGTTCTCGGTAAACTGGACGGCGTTCGGCATTTTCATCGTGATGATCGGTGGCCTGGGCACGCTCGAAGGCCCGATTGTCGGCGCGCTGATTTTCTTCGTGCTGAACCAGTTTCTCTCCGATTTCGGCACCTGGTATCTGATCGGGCTCGGCGCGCTGGCGATCGTCGTGACGATGTTCTTTCCGCAAGGGCTGTGGGGTTTCGTATCGCGCCGCTACGGACTGCAATTGTTCCCCGTGGGACGCCGCGTTGTATTCGTCGACGCCGGCGCTTCACAGCAAGGTTCACAACAAGCTTCGCCGCACGATGCGTCGACCGATTCCGTCGAAACGCCGTCGGCTCCCCATCGCGCATGAGGTCGACAATGAACGACGAAACTATTCATCCCTTGACGCAGAACGTGCTCAGGACGTTTGCCGATTGCACCGATCCGCGCCTCAAGCAGATCATGACCGCGCTGGTCAAGCATCTGCATGCATTTGCCGGCGAGGTTGAACTGACCGGCGAGGAGTGGCGTCGCGGCATTGAATTCCTGACTGCGACCGGCAACAAGTGCAGCGGCATTCGCCAGGAGTTCATCCTGCTGTCGGACACGCTCGGCCTGTCGATCATGGTCGACGCGATCAATCACGAACGCGCCGGCGACACGACCGAGAGCAGCCTCCTCGGCCCGTTCTACCGCGAGGGAGCGAGAGATGAGCCCTTCGGCGCCAACATAGCGCGCACCGAAGGCGAGCCGACGCTCATCCACGGCCGTCTCGTCGACGAACGTGGTGCACCGGTGTCCGGCGCATTGATCGAGGTATGGGAAACGGCCAATAACGGAATGTACGAAGGCCAGGACCCCGATCAACCGGAGAGCAATCTGCGCGGCAAATTCCGTTCTGGACCGAACGGCGAATACGCATTCAGAACTATCAAACCGACCAGCTATCCGATTCCGACCGATGGTCCCGTCGGCCAGATGCTGCTCGCGACCGGACGTCATCCGATGCGGCCCGCGCATATCCACTTCCTGATCGAGGCGCCCGGCTACGAGACGCTCACCACCGCGCTGTATTCCGCCGGTGACCCGTATGTCGACTCCGACGCGGTGTTTGGCGCGAAGCCGTCGCTCGTAATCGACTACGTGCCAAACGACAGCGCGTCGGCCGCGAGGGAGTGGGATTTGCCGAGCCCATTCTTCGAAGTCCAGCGCGACTTCGTGATGAGTCGACGACTCGCGTGAGGAGGGCACGTCATGAACGCGGCGAGTCCTGAACCCCATGCGGGCTTTCTGTGCGCGCTCGACGATATTCCGGACGGCGGCGCGCTGGAAATTGCCGCTGAGCAAGCCGGTGCACCTGGCATCGTCGTGGTGCGCCGAGGCGACGACGCCTGGGCTTACCGCAACGTCTGCCCGCACTTCTCGATTCCGCTGAACTACGAGCCGAACACGTTCTGGGCCTACGACGCGGAACTGCTGATGTGCGCGCATCACAGCGCGATGTTCCGGTTCGAAGATGGCTTGTGCATCGACGGCCCGTGCCAGGGTGCCGCGCTCACGCGGATTGCGATTCGTATTGAGCAGCGAAACATATTCAACAACGACTGAAGGGGACAGGCATGAAGAAGACGAAATCGAAGCGCTTTTCGATAGCAGGCTGCACGGTCGCTTTGATGGCGCCGGGTTTCGCAGGCGCGCAAAGCAGTGTGACACTGCAAGGCGTGATCGATGCGGGTGTCACGGATGTGAACAACCAGCATGGCGGCGCCGCAACGCTGTTCGACAGCGGCGTGCTGTCGCCGAATTTGCTGACCTTTAAAGGCAGCGAGGACCTGGGGGGTGGCAATAAGGCGATCTTCGAACTCACGTCGCAGTTCGATCTGGGCAGCGGCGCGACGATTCCCGGCGCAGGACAGCTTTTCAATCGCACAGCCCTGGTGGGACTCACCAACGACCGCTTCGGCTCGTTGACCTTCGGCAATCAGTATGACTTCATGTTCGAGACGCTGACGCTCGGACTGTATGACGGCGCGTTCCTGTTCGGCGGTATCTACGATTTTCGTCAGGGGCCGTTTACTGCGTTGGGCGTGCCAAACAATCCAACCGGCTCGTTCGACTTTGACCGCATGGCGGGTGCAACGCGTGTGGGAAACTCGGTCAAGTATCGCAGCCCGGATATCTCTGGCTTCACTCTCGGCGCTCTCTACGGCTTTGGTGGTGTGCCGGGTTCGTTTTCAGAAGACTCGACCATGAGCTTCGGCGCGAACTATGCGAATGGTCCATTGGGCGTGGGTGCGGCGTATGTGGAAGTGAAGTATCCGCAACTGGGCAACGGCCACGACGGTATCCGCAACTTCGGCGTCGGCGCGCACTATAACTTAGGCAGCGTGCTGGCGATGCTGCTGTACACGAACACAAAAAATACTGCGAGCGGCGCGAAGATCGATGTCTACAAGGGCGGGGCCGCGTGGACAATCTCCGGGTCCTGGACCCTCGGCCTCGACTATGCGTACATGAAAGGCAACGACGTGTTGCTGGACAACAAGGCACAGCAAATCACCACGGCGCTGCAATACAACTTTTCGAAGCGCACCACCGGTTACGTCGAAGCGATCTATCAGCGCGCGAGTGGCGATGCGGCAGTGACGCGAGCGTGGATCAACGGCTTGTTGCAGCCGGACGGCGCGGCGAGCAACCGGTCGCAGACGCTTGCGCGCATTGGTTTGCGCACGAGTTTCTGAGAGGGTTCGGCTAAAGGCGGGACGCTAACTGGCTGCGGCGCAGCCATTCAAACGCAATCGGTTGCGTAATTCGAAAATTCCTGCATCACCCTGTCTACCCGCGTAGCCAGGGTTAACTATGGCATCTTTAAGCTTTGACATCGGCATTTTTGCAATTTATTATGCAAACGATTGCACCGATGGAGATGCCCTGTGGAAAATTCGAACCATCTAAAAAATATCGTCGACGACGCCGCTTCGATAACCGCGGTTGTCAAGGCGGCCATGAGCCAGACCGACAATCCTCGGCTCAAGGAGCTGCTCGACGCGCTAGTGGAGCATGGCCACGCATTCCTTAAGCAGGTGAAGCTGACTGACGAGGAATTCGAGAAGGGCCTTGATTTCGTGAGGGCGGTCGGCCTCGCTTGCAACGACAAGCACAATGAGGTCGTTCTGCTCGCCGACGTGCTGGGTCTATCGACCCTGGTTACATTGCTGAACAACTCGGACGCAAGCGGTCGCACGCCGGGCGCCTTGTTGGGGCCGTTCTACCGGGGTGACTCGCCGCGGTACGCGAATGGCGAAAGCATCGCATGCGAGAACTCACCCGGCTCCCCGCTGTCCGTGAACGGACGCGTGCTCAACACCAAAGGCGAGCCTGTTGCCAACGCCAAAGTCGATGTCTGGCAGGCCTCGCCAGTCGGCTTGTACGAGAACCAGGACTCGAGCCAGCCCGACAAGAACCTGCGCGGTCACTTTTACACCGACAGCGAGGGGCGGTTTACCTGCAAGAGCGTGCGCCCCGCCGGCTACCCTGTGCCGACTGACGGACCGGTAGGCGTGCTGCTTGAAAGGCAGAATCGCCACCCGTTCCGGCCAGCGCATCTGCACTTCGTCATCATCGCGGAAGGCTACGCGACCTTGGTCTCGCAAGTGTTCGCCGATGACTCGGAGCACCTGAATTCCGATGTCGTGTTCGGTGTCAACCGCCGTCTCGTCGGCACGTTCGAGCGCCACGATTCCGGCACAGGTCCGAAGCGAGATGTAGACCGGCTGTACTACACACTCGACTACGACTTCGTTCTTGCCGAAGGAACGCCGACCTATCCCACTCCCCCCATCAAGTAAAGAAGAGGTCTCACGTGTCCAACACACTTTCAGGGAAGGTCGCGGTCATCCTGGGTGGAACCGGAGGGATCGGCGCTGCTGCAGGCCGCCGTCTTGGGCAAGCTGGCGCCCGCGTCGTAGTGGTCGGCCAGAATGACCTCGCCCGAGCGCAGCGTGTGGCCGACGATCTGCCAGGCGAGGGCCACAGTGCGGCGCTTGCATCCATTACCGCGAGCGAGAGTCTGAACGCGCTGGCCGGGCAGGTTCGCGACCGGTATGGCCGCGCGGATATTCTCGTGAACACGGCGGGCTTCACCCAGCCCGTCAAGCATGCTGACCTGAATGCGCTCACCGACGAATTGATCGATGAGATTCTGAAGGTCAACTGGCGCGGGCAATTCGCGGCCATCCGCGCGTTCCGCGAATTGCTCGATGCGTCGGGGGACGGTCTCGTCGTCAACGTTTCCTCGATTTCCGGCACGACGGGCAATGGCAGCAACATTGCCTACTGCGCGGCCAAAGCCGGGCTTGATGTGATGGCGGCGTCGCTTGGCCGTGCACTGGCACCTCGCATTCGCGTCCTGAACGTGTCCCCGGGGGTGGTCGACACGTCGTTCGTTCCCGGCCGTGGCGATGACTTCAACGACAAGGTCGCTGCCACCACGCCGCTTGGCCGCATCGGAACGCCGGACGATATCGCGGCGGCCATCGAGGCCTGCGCCACTCATCTGACATTCAGCACCGGGGTGACCATCGTCGTCGACGGTGGCCGTCGCCTGAACTAGTTGCAGCGAGGCTCAATATGCATTCCCGCAAGACCATCATCACCTGTGCTGTCACAGGCAATATCACCAAACTGGAGCAACATCCGGGGTTGCCGATCACACCCGAGCAGATCGCGACCGCCTCGCTCGAGGCTGCATACGCCGGCGCGGCCGCCGTTCACATTCACGTGCGTGATCCCGAGACCGGGCGACCCTCGATGGATGTGGCGCTTTACCGGGAAGTCATCGAGCGCATCCGCGCGGTGAATGTCGACCTCATCATCAATCTCACAACAGGCCCGGGCGGCCGTTTTATCCCGAGCGACGACGACCCCAGAGTCGCGGCGCCAGGCACCACGTTGCTGCCGCCGGAAAGGCGCGTCGAGCATATTCTCGACCTCAGGCCGGACATCTGTAGTCTCGACCTGAACACGATGAACTCCGGCGGCGACGTTGTCATCAATACACCTAAGAATGTCACACGCATGGCCAACATCATCCGCGAGGCGGGTGTCAAGCCCGAGCTTGAGATTTTCGACTCCGGTGACTTGCACCTCGCGTTGGACCTGATCAAGGAAGGCGTTCTTGACGGACCGGGGCTCTGGACCCTGGTGATGGGCGTCAAATACGGCTTCTCGGCTAGTCCGGAAACGCTTCTCTACGCGCGTAACCTGCTACCTCGTCACGCCGTCTGGTCGGCTTTCGGTGTCGGCCGTTTCGAATTCCCGATCGTTGCCCAGTCATGGTTGGCGGGCGGCCATGTCCGGGTCGGACTTGAAGACAACATTTACATCGCCAAAGGCGTGCTCGCCGAAAGCAATGCGGCGCTGGTCACGCGTGCGCGCGACATCGTGCATTCGCTGGGCGGCGAACTGGCGACCAGCCAGGAGGCGCGCGAGGTTCTGGGGCTGAAACGATGAACGCGCTTCACGATGCGTCGGTATTCGGTGCGCCAGAGGTGGATCCGAGCGTCTACATCGGCCATGGCACGACGCTTGTCGGCGACGTGACCATCGGCCGTCAGTCGTCCATTTGGTACAACTGCGTGCTGCGCGGCGACGTCCAGAAAATTGTGATCGGCATGCGCACGAATATCCAGGACGGCACGGTCATCCACGGCACGACCAACGGTTTGCCCGTCATCATCGGGGACGACGTGACCGTTGGCCATGGTGCGATTTTGCACGCCTGCACCATAGAAGACACGGGGTTTGTCGGGTTCGGTGCGCGCGTACTCGATGAGGCCGTCGTCAGGTCAGGCGGCATGCTGGCCGCAGGGGCGGTCCTCACACCTCGCAAGGTAGTGGGTGCGGGTGAGTTGTGGGCGGGAAACCCGGCGCGTCTGTTGCGCACGCTGAATGACGAAGAATTCGAGGGAATGGCAGCGTCAGCTGTCCGCTACGTGGCACTCGCCGAGCGTTATAGAACCGCTCGACCTGTCATCTTGACCTTTTAGGAAACAAAAATGAAAACAGTTCGTGTATTGGAAAAGAGCGCCGATATCGACTCGCTCGATCTGCACATTGGCGCGCAAGATGCGCCGGACGTCGACTTTGCCGAGTGTCTTGTACGCGTGGTGAGCGCCGCGGTGAACCCGAGCGACGTGAAGGCTGTCTTGGGCTTCATGCCGCATGCGGTGTGGCCGCGCACTCCGGGCCGGGATTACGCCGGTATTGTTGTCGAAGGGCCGCAGGAAATGCTCGGCAAGGAAGTGTGGGGCAGCGGCGGCGAGCTGGGTATACGGCGCGACGGCACGCATGCAGGCTATCTCGCTGTGCCCGCTGCCAGTGTGCGCGCCAAGCCGGAAAATCTGACCATGGAGGAGGCGGGCGCGATCGGGGTCCCCTTCGTTACCGCCTTCGAAGGACTGCAACGAGCGGGCGGGGTGGAACAAGGCGACGTCGTTCTCGTGCTGGGGGCGAACGGGAAAGTGGGTCAGGCAGCGATACAGCTTGCGACCAAGGCTGGGGCGAAGGTGTTGGGTGTCGAACGCACGAATGCGCCGTACATCGGCCATGCGAATGCCGACGTCACCATGATCGACGCCTCGTCGCAAAACCTCGACGAGGTGGTTCGTCAATTGACAGACGGCCATGGCGCGGACATCGTGTACAACACGGTTGGCAGTCCATACTTCGAAACGGCCAACAAGGCCATGGCGGTACGAGGGACGCAGATTTTCATCTCTACCATCGAACGTCCGGTGCCATTTGATATCTTTACGTTCTATCGGGGGCAGCACACCTATGTCGGTATCGACACGCTCGCACTCGACAGCACCGAAGGTGCGCTCATTCTCGATGCCTTGCTACCGGCTTTCGAACGAGGCACGTTAAAGCCGTTTCCCATCGTCGAGAATTTTGTCTTCGATCTCTCCGACGCGGCGCTCGCGTATCAAGCCGTTTTCCGCGGCGCGGCTAACCGGGTTCTGCTTAAGCCATGAACGTAACCCGCTTTGACAAGGCGCCCGAATATTTTCCGCCCAACCACTTTTCGATGCGGTGCGTCCGGCTTCAAGGCCATGAAGCCGGACCGGCAGAGTCGATGTGGCTAGGCGTTTCGACGATCGAGCCGAGTGGCTACACCACATCGGATGCGTCGCCCGTCGAAAAGCATTATGTGGTGCTGGAAGGTGAAGTCACCGTCGTGACCGATGAAGGCGAGGTTGTTCTCGCGGCATTTGATTCGTGCCGCATTGCGCCGGGAGAACGGCGGGCATTGCACAACCGTTCCCGCAGCCCGGCGAAGATTCTGCTTGCGATGCCATTTCTGCGGCCTGAGCACTACTGATGAACCGGCTGGCAGTGGTAACCGTTGGCGTACTTTCTACGGCGACCCGCAGAGGTGGCCCGTGATTCACTCCACCTGTGTTTCGACGGATATACGGCTTGGCGCCGGTGAGCAGCGGCATGCCGAAACAGCCGCTGCCGAGTGTTTTCTCTATGTGCGGCAAGGCGGCGTGTGGATCACGGCGGGGCGACGCGCATACTGTGTGACACAAGGCAACGGCATCTGGCTTGCGCCGTCCGTCACACATAGCGTCTCTGCGGTGTACGAAGCTGATATTTGCGCGCTTCGAATCGATGCGGGCCTGAGCACCGATTTCGTACCGGCGGTGCGCGTTCTAAACTGCTCCGACGTATTGATCGCGATCTTCTCGGCGACGCAACGATCGATTATCGAGCGCTCATATGCCGCGGTTGTGGCCCTGTTAGCCGACGAGTTGCGTGCGGAGCCTGAAATTGCCGGGCATTTTGCTGTCCACATGCCGTCATCGGGAAGCCGCGTCGCGGCGCTATGCGAGGAGCTGCTCATGCATCCGACCAGGGATATGGCGCTCGAGGAAGCGGCAAGCCGGGCCGGAGTCAGCTGCCGTACCTTGAGCCGGATCTTTACCAGGGAACTGGGCGCCAGCGTCGGCCGATGGCGCCGGGAGGTGCAGGTAGGTGCGGCGATGTGCGCACTTGTGCACGGGATTTCCGTGGCTGAGACAGCCCGTGTTCTTGGATTTACATCGAGCGCGTTTTCGACGTTCTTCAAATCACGGATCGGCAATGCGCCGCGCGAATGGCTCGCGCTTCAGCGCATCAGGCCGCCTGAGCGAAGCGCTTCAGGTTGAACCTCAGCGCTTCTGTGCTCACTCCGGAAAAGCGGGCGCGGTTTTCGGTGCTCTTGCTCGTAGCGGCGCGTTGCGTGGCATGGCGGTCGAACCGCGAACCATCAGTTCGGGAGGGAGTGTAATGCGGTGTGGGGCCGTGCCGGGTGTCGCGATCATCCCGAGCAGCAGTCTTGCGGCCTGGCGGCCCATTTCGCGGTGTTGGATGCGCAGCGTGGTTAATGGTGGATGGAGCATGTCGAGAAGCGGCATGTCGTTGTGACCGATGAGCGACATATCCTTCGGACACACCAGACGTTGTTCCGCAAACACTTCATAGCATCCCAGCGCGATCAGGTCATTGGCGGCAATGATCGCAGTCACGCTTCTGTGCTCTTTCAGCAGTTGGTCGCAGGCCACACGGCCCGCTTCACGCGTGAACTCGGCGGCCTCGAGGATAACGGTCCCGGTCAAGCGATGCTGCTGTGTCGCCATCTGGAAGCCCTGGATTCGGGAGAGCCCGGTTGCGAGGCGCTCAGGGCCGGCGAGATGTGCAATTCGCTTGTGCCCCAGCTTCACCAGGTGATCGACCGCAAGCTTCATGGAGAGGAAGTCGTCGTTGATCACTTCCGGCACCTGTCCGCCTTCCTCCGCTCGATTCACCAGCACGAGGGGTATGCCATCGAGAATGCAACGCCGTACTAGCGGGTCGTGACGAGCCGCGGTTGCGAGGACCAGGCCGTCGACCTGGCGCTCAAGCATCTGCTCGAGCATGCGTTCTTGGTCTTTCAACGTGCCAACGGTGTTGGCGATGAGGACGCCATAGCCTTCGGCTGCGAGTTCTTCTTCAATGCCACAGACAATCGGCGGAAATACCGGGTTCTCGATATCGGGCAGGCACACCCCGACCACCCTTGACTGGCCGCCGCGAAGCGCGGACGCGAGCTTGTTCTGCCGGTAACCCAGCGATTTCGCGGACGCTAACACTCTGCGGACGACTTCGTCCCCAATCAGGTGACGGGTTGCAGGATTGAGGGCGCGCGAGACAGTCGACGCGTTGACAGACGCATGCAGCGCGACTTCGCGAATGGTGACGCGGCTCGTTGCCCGGGATTCTGATGTTTTGGCCATGGAAGTCATTGTATAGGTGCAAAGGGTTGCTCTCAATGTTGCAGGTACAAACCCTATGCGTTGAGCGTCATAAATGAATTGACAAAGACATCTGTCGGGATAGTATATGCATACGTTTGCATAAAATTTGTCAAGATGAAGAAGGGCATAGATGGCAGGCGCGATGCAGCAACAGCTTAATAGTTGGTTTATTTTTAAGCAAACGATTGCATTGATTGTGCGCAAAATTGGAGATGCTTCCCGGGAAGCATTCCTGCAACCGGGCTGGCGTATCGGACTCGGGCACTCGCTTGAGGCCCGCCAAAAAACAGTTAAACGGAGACGACCTTGAAGCTGACGACAGAATTGACGAGCCGACTGGCGAAAAAACGCATTCTCATCACCTGTGCGTTCGCACTGGGTATTGCTACAGGGCCAAACGCATTTGCAACAGGCGAGAGCGTTGCGGCCTTTTACAAGAATCAGGTTGATCCCCATTTCGCACTCGTCCACGCCGGCGTCGACGCGGCAGCAAAGGAACTCGGCGTTTCGGTGACCCATTACGCGCCGACGCGACCTAATGATCTTGGCGAGCAGCTCAGCGAACTCGAAGACGTCAGCGTCAAGAAACCCAGCGTCGTGCTGTTCATGGGCGTGAATCCGCACGGCGTCGTTCCGGAGATCGAGAAGGTCAACGCGATTGGCATCCCGATCATCAACTACAACGATCGGGTCGCAGGTGGAAAATTTGCCTCCGTTGTCGTTGCCGATGACTTCAATCTGGGGCTGGATGTCGGCCGCTATCTGCTGAAGAGCATGGGCGGAAAAGGCAATGTCGTCATCCTTGAAGGTGTGAAGGGTTCCACCACGAGTGACGAGCGGGTACGCGGTTTTCACAAGGCGCTGGAGGAGTTTCCGAATGTCAGGCTCCTCGCATCCCAGCCTGCGAACTATCAGCGTTTGCAGGCGCTTCAAGTCATGGAGAACCTGATTCAGTCGAATCCAAAGATCGACGGTGTTCTCGCGGCGGCGGACGTGATGGCGATGGGGGCCATTGAGGCATTGGAGGCGGCCGGTCAGAAGCAGGTCAAGGTGGTCGGTATCGGAGGCGTGCCGGAGTCGGTCAAAGCCATCAAGGATGGTCGACTGTTGGCGACCGCGGAATTCAACGGCTACAAGATGGGCTGCATTGCCACGATGGCGGCCGTGAGGACGGTGCGCAAGGAGTCCGTTCCGCAGACCATTCTGATCAAGGGCATCGTCATCGACAAGACGAATTACGCGCCATTCGAAGTGCCGGGCGACAAACGGCAGTGTCCGAAATGGGACGAAATCGTTAGTAACTAACGAGGCAGGGGTTCGCGCTGTCGCGGTGCCGGATATCGCCTGAACGATACGCCAGCATCGTCAGTGATTGCTCAAGTCGCAACGTGAAGGCAAACATGGAAACAACGATTCCGACCGGTGGCGTGCCTCTCCTGGAGCTGCGCAAGATCTGCAAGAGCTTCCCCGGCGTGCGAGCCCTGACTGACGTCGACCTTCAGCTGTATGCCGGTGAAGTGCATATGCTTCTCGGCGAGAACGGCGCAGGGAAGTCGTCCTTGATGAAGGTACTGTTCGGTGCGTACAGAGCCGACTCGGGCGAATTCTTTAGCGACGGTCTACCGATAACAATCGAGTCGCCTGCTGATGCCAAACGACTCGGCATTGCGGTGATCTTCCAGGAGTTCTCCCTCGTACCGTATCTGAACATCGCGCAGAACATTTACCTGGGGCGCGAACCACGTAATCGCTTTGGTCTGATCGATCATCGCAAGATGCATCTCGACGCCAGCGCCGCGCTGGAAGAACTTGGGCTTGCCTACGATACTCATGCGTACGCGGCCGACCTCGGCGTCGCACAGCAACAGATGGTGGAGATCGCGAAGGCGCTCTCGCACGATGCCCGCGTGGTGGTCATGGACGAGCCGACGGCGGCGATTTCCGATCGTGAGGCCGAGGCACTGTTCAGTGTCGTCAGGAAACTGCGCACATCCCGTGTCGCGATTGTCTATATCTCCCATCGTATGAAGGAGGTGTTCGACCTGGGCGATCGCGTCACGGTACTGCGCGACGGCCGTCTGGTGCAGTCGATGCTGGCTTCCGCCGCGACACCTGATGAACTGATCGCGTTGATGGTTGGCCGGTCAGTCGGAACGGTGTACAAGCGCCAATATTTCGGCGAGCCAGGCAAGGTCGCGCTCGACGTGCGCCAGCTGACCACCACAACAGGCGTTCGAGGTGTCGATCTGCAGGTCCGGTGCGGCGAGATCGTCGGACTCTCGGGACTTGTCGGCGCAGGGCGCACGGAGGTCGTGCGGGCTGTCTTCGGCGCAGACCCGATTCAAACCGGCCAGGTCACCGTCTTTGGGGAGGCTGTGACCGGCGGTCCTCACAAAGTGGCGGCGATGGGCGTGGGTTTGATTCCTGAGAACCGGAAGCAGGAGGGACTTGCGCTGAAGCGCTCCGTGCACGATAACCTGCTCACTGCCAGCCTGTGGAAACTCTTTCCGAGAGGGTGGTATCAAGCGGAGAAGGCAAGGAATGCGACTAAAGCGCTCATCGATTCACTGCGAATCGCGCCCGGTGACCCCGGTAAGAGCGCCCGCGTTCTGAGCGGTGGCAATCAGCAGAAGATCGTGATTGGCAAATGGCTCAGTGCCGGCTGTCGGCTCTTCATATTCGATGAGCCGACGCGCGGCATTGACATCGGCGCAAAGACGGAAATTTTCAATCTGATCGAGAAACTAATCAAAGACGGTGCCGCCGTTCTGCTCATCAGTTCTGAATTGACGGAGATTGTTCACGTTTGCGATCGCGCCTACGTCATGCGCGAAGGCGTGATCTCGGGTGAATTGCCCAGAGAAAGCTTGAGCGAACAGAACATTCTTCGCCTGGCGATGCACGGGAGTTAAATCATGGAAGCAAGCATTGAAAGAGTCAGTGTGATACCGAAACGACGACCCGTACCGTCGATTGTCGCAGCGAGCGGTGTACTTGCGGTGGCGGCGATGCTCGGTGTGCCCGGGTTTGCATCGAGTGGCAACTTCACGAACATCGGATTGCAGGTCTCGATCCTGCTCATGATTGCCATGCCGATGACGCTTGTCATCCTGAGCGAGGGGCTCGACCTCTCTGTCGGTGCGCTCCTCAGTCTCTGTGCGGTCATTTTCGCTCAGGCTCTGGGGTTGGGGTGGGGCATCGCGCTGGCGTTATGTGCTTCAGTGGCAGTGGGGATGCTGGCAGGCCTCTTCAACGGCGCACTCATTGCGAAGCTGGGGCTTCCTCCCTTTGTTGTCACACTCGGTACGCTCGGCATTGCCCACGGTATCGCGCTAGTGCTGACAGACGGCAATGCGGTTGTCGTCGGGAACCCCAGCGTAGCTCAGCTCTACGCGTGGACCCTTTTCGGCATTCCATTTCCGGTGATTTTTGCACTCCTCGCGTATGCACTCACCCATCTTCTGTTGTATCACACCCGGTTTGGTACCTACGTGTTCGCCATCGGCGGTAATCGGGATGCGCTGCTTCTCGCCGGTATCAAGGCCAAGGCCTTTCACATTGCGATCTATGTCTTCGGTGGCTTGATGGTCGGATTGGCGGCGCTGGTGCTGGTCGGTCGAATGAATTCTGCAGAGCCTGCTTCGGCGATCGGCATGGAATTCGACGCCATTGCGGCCGTGGTCCTGGGTGGCACGTCTTTCGAGCGTGGCGAGGGATGGCTGTTCGGCACCGTCATGGGCGTCTTGACGATCGGTGTCTCGCGCAATGCCTTGAATCTCCTTGGTATTGAGTCTTCTCTTCAGGTTGTTTCAGTCGGGATGCTGGTGCTCCTCGTCGTTGTTATCGATAGTGTGCGCAAGTCCAGAGCCAATGGAGCGAAAGCATGAGTATTCTGAACAACTCCCGCTTTGTATGGTCCCGCGTCAGCCAACTGGATGTGCGTCATCATGTTCGCGAGGAAACGGCCACGCTGATTTATCGCGCAGTACTCATTGTTCTGATTGCGATGGCATTGGCGTTCGCGACTTCTGCGTTCTCCACAACCCCCAATCTGCTCAACGTTCTGCGCCAGGCCAGCTTGATGTTCCTGCTCGCCTCCGGGCTCACGTTGGTGATCCTGTCAGGTGGCTTTGATCTCTCGATCGCGGCCAATCTCACGCTGTCGGCCTGTCTGGCGGCGGGTGTCATGAAGACAGGCGGCTCGCCGATTCTGGCGGCCGCAACCGCGCTTTCATGCAGTACGCTGATCGGCCTGCTCAATGGTCTCGCCGTGACGTTGCTGCGGCTTCCACCGTTTCTTGCCACCTATGGGATGCTTTGGGTCGTTCAGGGGCTCGCGTTCCATTACATGGGCGGTAACGAAATCTACGGCTTTCCGACGGGGTTCAGAACACTGGGCACAGGATTCCTTGGCGGCATACCGTTGCCCGTCTACATGATGGTTTTCGTGCTGGTTGGTGCGACGATCGTCACGGGAGGGCTCAATTTCGGCCGGGAAATCTATGCGATTGGCGCCAATAGCGAGGTTGCGAGGCTCTCAGGCATACCGGTGCGTCGGCGCAAAATTGCTGTTTATACGATAAGTGGCTCGATGTCCGGGATTGCCGCGCTCATCTATCTCGCGCGGGTCAATGCAGCAGATTCGGCCATGGGCGAGCCGCTGCTGCTTCCCGTTATTGCGGCCATATTGATCGGTGGCACGTCCATGTTCGGTGGGGCAGGGAGCTTGCTGGGCACGTTGTCCGGGTGCCTCATTCTCGCGCTCGTGATCGACGGGATGAACCTCCTGAACCTCAACGCAAACTGGCAGCCGTTGATTATTGGCGTCGTTTTGCTCATTGCCGTGCTCGCGGACGTGCTCGGACGGGGCAGAAAAGAGCGGATCGGCTGACTCTGCCGGGCGATAAATGACCTCAGGGTTGTTTGTCGCTCGTTGCGTTGTTCGTCTTGCCTGCTCTTTGGCCTGCTCTTTGCCGCCGTTGTCGCTATGTCCGATTACCGTTAGTTACGAAAACGGACGCTTTGATAAGCGGCGAGACTGCGAGGTCAAGGACTTTAACCCGATGTTCCGTATTATCTGGATAACGACTCGGCCGATACAAACAAAGTTGATAGCCGGGGCGGTCGAGAACGCACCGGGAGAATAGGACGATCAACGATCACGGTGCTCCCGAAATAACTGATACTAGTACGGACTATTAAGCAATGGATTGTTTAATAAATCTCGTCTGATTAATCGAAATGCCAGGGGAAAACGAGAATCAATAAACTCTTTTGCCAGGAAATTTCGCGTAATAAAATGCAATCGATTGCATGAACTTTGCATAGTTTGGCTTGAGGAAGGATTTGGCGTGGTGGCAGGTCGGAAAGCCGGCTAAGGCGACGACCGAGGCAATCTGGTTGTCTTGCAGGTGCGTCGTGTGTTTCTTCTAGCCCATCTTTCCTGCCTGGACGATTCGTACAACGAATATATAAATGCGAGCTGTGAAGTCGGAAGCGGCTGGCGGTGAATCCATTACTTAGAGCGAGTGAGGACGACATGAAACGAAGGACGATTGCCGCAGTCATTGGTGCGGGGCTGTGCAGCGCTGGTTTGAGCTGTGCGAGCTTTGCGCAGAGTAGCATCACGATGGCGGGCAAACTGGATGACGGTATCACGTTCGTCGACAACGATGGCGGTCACCACAATTACAGGGCCGATAGTGGTGTGCTGTTTCCGAATCTGTGGATATTGACGGGCACCGAAGATATGGGCGGTGGTGTCAAGACCGTGTTCAAGTTGTCGACGCTGTTTAACCTGAACAACGGTCAACTCAATCAGCCGAATACCTTATTTGGCCAGCAAGCCTGGGTGGGTCTGCAGACTGACTACGGCACGCTGACAATGGGCAATCAGTTCGATTTCAGCGCGGATTTCTTTGGGCAGTTCAACGTGGGCGCCTCCGGCAGCGGCTACGCGATCCACCAGGGTGACTTTGACCACACCAACAATGACCGCATAAAGAACTCCATAAAGTACACGAGTCCTGTATGGGGAGGTTTCACGTTTGGCGCGATGTACGGGTTTAGCAATACGGCGGGAAGTTTTCATGATGGAAGCGGTTGGAGTGCCGGTTTGCAGTACACAAATGGACCTCTGATTCTCGGGGCAGCGTACACGTATCAAGCCAAGCCCACGTTGGACCCTTACGCGCAAATTGGCGTCCACACGTTCTTCAATGTGCCTGTCGCCACAGTGTCGAACAATACCGCGACGGATTTGATGCCCGAGTTCCAGCTCAGCTCTCTGGGAACGTTCGGGATCGGCGCATCGTACGCGATTGGAGACTTTACTCTCTATGGCGACTTCAGCGACACCGTCCTGAAGTATCAGGCACAGACATCGGTCATGCATGTCTATGAAACCGGTGCGACTTACCAGGTCACGCCTGCCACGCAGCTTGTTTTGGGCTATCAGCACACCGGCTTCGAGGGCCACACGTGGAATCAGGTGACTGCCGCGGCGCTTTATTCGCTGTCGAAACGCACCCAGGTTTATATCTCCTCGGATTACCTGAAGGCGTCATCCGGTGTGGATGCCGTCATCGGCGGGAGTTTCGCGCCCTCGTTGGCAGGTCAGCAGGCTGACGTGCGAATCGGTATGTATCACGCTTTCTAAGCACCCTTATTTCGCGGATTTGTCTGCGTTGCGATAACCGAATTGGGGAAGTATTCCCCGCCCCAGCTGCGACTGGAAATTTTAACGACTGATTGGAGGAGTCAACACATGAAACGTACATACCTTGGACTGGCTTTAGCCGGTACTTTGGCGGTCGGCGCATATACGTGGGCGAGCGACGCGGCTGAGACCGCACCCAAATGGCTTGCGAATATTCCGGTGGCGAGCGCCAAGCCGTTCGGCTTCGATATCAGCGCATCGGCGGACGGCAAGTACTACCTTGCGGACGGAGCGAACGCGACGCTGGACGTGTTCGACACGAAAACGGCTACGCTGCTCGACCAGATTAAGGCGGACTTCGCTGGCATTGGACCCAACCATGACAAATCGGGGCCGTCGGGGGTCACCCCTGTGCCGGGCACGTCAGTGGTGTACGTGGGCGACGTCAACACGGTCAAGGTGATCGACGTCGCAGCCAAAAAGCTGGTTAAGACCATTACCGTCAGCACGTCCGGCATCCGCGCCGACGAGAGCTGTCTGGACCCGGAGCATCATGTCGTGATGTTCTCGAGTGGCGCGGAGGAGCCACCGTTTGCCACCTTTATCAATACCGAGACCCAGGCGGTGATCGGGAAACTCACGCTGAAGGGCTCGACCGGTCTTGAAGCGTGCGGGTATGACCCGAAGGGCAAGAACTTCGTATTGAACAACGATGGTACGAAAGCCAATCCGAAAGGAGAGATTGATGTAATTCCGGTCGCGTCGGTTCTCGAAGGCAAGCCCATCGTTGCGAACGTATTCACGCTGAAAGGCTGTGAAGGTCCGACTGGTCTCGCAATGGGCCCGGGCAACGATGCACTGATCGGATGTGATCCGGACGAGGGGGGCAAGCAGACCACGGTGATCATCGACCGTACGAACGGCCAAACGGTCGCCGAGTTGCCGTTTGGCGGCACCGACGAAGCCGTGTACGACCCGGTGTCGAATCGCTATTTCCTGGCTGCCGGTCACCGTTCGGCGGACAACGTCTCGCAGGTTGGCAGCAAGACGGCGAAGTTCGACCCGGCGCTCGGCATTGTCGACGCCGCTACGCGCAGCATCGTCGCGATTGTTCCGACCACGGCGGGCGCGCACTCGGTGGCGGTGGACGGTGAGTCTCATCGTGTCTTCGTGCCGCACAGCCCGGGTCACTCGGAGCAGTTCGCGGGCGCCGGCGTAGCGGTATTCGCGACCCAGTAAGCGATCCGGCGGTCGTCCGGCGCGAGAGCGTGCGCCGGACGACAAAGTTTGCGGCGTCGCGACCCATCTAACTTCAGTCATTCAACTTTCAAAGAGACTCAATCATGGTCCAGTTTCGTGCAGTTTCAGCTGCACTCGTCGCATCGCTTGGCTTGATGCTTGTCGAGGCGCCTGTGGCGATGGCTCAACAACCGGCTAGTGGGGAGCAAGCGTCCGCATCCATGAGCGCATCAACGCCAAAGCAGGTCGCCAAAGCTCAGCGTAAGGCTGCGCGCAAGGCCCGGCGGGAAAAGAAGAACGCCGAGTTGAAGGCACTCGAAAAGAACGGCTATCGGGAGTCAGGCAATCAGGATAACTATCCGCAGAATCTGATGGATGCGGAGCGAAAGGCTGCTGCATCAAAACACGCTACGCCGGCGTCCGCATCAGGTCAATAACACGCTCAGCATTAAGGGTGGCGCTGGGGGCTGCGTCCTCAGCGATAAGTCGGATCAAAAAGATGATCGGACGTGTTGGTAAGCGAGCAATCTTTCTGGTTATAGCGACGCGCGCCCTCCAGCATAAGCTTCATCTATCGAGCGCTGCTCGAGTTGTCATGAAGAGGAGACTGGTTTGAGATTCTGTCGTTCATTTCCGTCAAAAAAGGTCGTATTGGCCGCATTACTTGGTTCTGCATGCCTCGCTTTCCTGAGCAACGTTAGCGCAGCCGACACGACTGAAGCGCAGCAGGCAGCGTCCCCGCTTGCAAGCTATTCGCTGAGCCTGAAGCAGGCAATGAAGCTTGTTGAAATCGCAACGGCAACCGCGCAGAGCCGCCATCTCGCGATGAGTTTCGCCGTGCTCGACCCGGGAGGTCACCTCATCATGGCCGTGCGCATGGACGGCGCGCCCTTTGTCAGCGTTGATTTCGCGCGCGGCAAAGCGTTTGCCTCCGTTGCGCTCGGCGGTCAGTCCGGTGCGACGCTGGAGCAGCGTTTCAAGGACGATCCTTCGGAGTACAGCAATGTTTCCGGTGTGGGGTATTTCGCTCCGTTTCTGCCGGGACGGGGTGTGTTTCCTGTCTTTGTCGACGGGCATCTGCTAGGTGCTGTCGGCGCGAGTGGTGCGCCCTCTGAGATCGATGATCAGGTCGTCAAGGGTGCCATTGAAGCAATCGGTGCAACGACTGTGCGATGACACGTCGTGTCCTATTGAAACGATAGAAACGATATTGGGAAGATTTTCATGAAACGTGAAACAGAACAACGCGATGCAGTGGGCGTAACAGGCGCCATGGACGACAGGCATGCATCGACATGTGATGCTACCGACGCTTGCCGCCGATCGATTCTGAAGCTTGGTTTCGGTGCGTTTGCGGCGGGCGCTTTAGGATTGTCCGGCGCCACTCGCGCGCAAAGTGGCACGTCTCAGGAGGCGCCTGTTGCGGCACCCTCGCGCGAAGGTCAGACTATCAAACTGGTGCCGTCGCTGGACACGGTCAGGGTTGGACAGATCGAGCCCAGTGCACCGACGGCGGTCACGATCAAGTCGGGCGATACCGTCTGGTATGACGGCACGTGGACCAATTGGGGCAATGAGGCAAAGTATGGGATGGGCTTCAAGGAGCGCGAGCCGATTCGAAAAAAGTATCCCAACGGTGCCTTCTCGCTGATCGGACCCGTTTCGATCATTGGTGCCGAAGCGGGCGATCTGGTCGAATGTCGTATGTTGAAGATGCGGCCGATCGACTGGGGCTGGAATTCCGCGCCTCCCGGCGTCGGCGCATTGCCGCACGATTTCAAGCCTTACCTGCGCTATCTGAAATTCGACAAGGACAGGACCGCCGCCGCGTACGTGCCCGGCGTCAACATTCCGCTGAAGCCATTCCAGGCGTATATCGCCACGCAGCCGACCGGCGAGAAACCCATCAGCGCGAATCTGGCCGGCAATTACGGCGGCAATCTGGATTGTGCCGTGCTGGGCGTGGACACGTCGATCTTCCTGCCTGTACAGGTGAGCGGCGCGCGGGTGTGGACAGGCGGCTCCATGGGGGCCTCGGGTGAGGGCAACGTCGATCAGACTTCGATTGAGACGGCCTTCGAAGAGATGCGTATCCAGTACATAGTGCACAAGGGCGCTGCGCTGAATGTGCCGATGGCGGAGACACCTGACCACTGGATCGGTTTCGGGTTTTCCGACACCCTCGAGAATTCGCTGGTTGCCTGCCTGCGCCAGATGATCAGCTGGCTGTCCGCGGCCACCGGCATTGCACCGGAAGATTGCTACGGAATCTATAGCGTGGCTGGCAGTTTCCGTGTGACGCAATACGCCAATCAGACCGGAACGGTCTACGCGACTATTCCGCCCAAGGGTATTCATTGCATGCTTCCCAAGCGGATATTTACCCCCGCGCTTCAGCGACGCATCGCAGCGTTCACAAGGGCCTGAAGCCATGATGGTGCGTCAGTTCAATCGATGTTTGCTCGCGCGTGGCTACGGCATGTCAGCCGGGTGGTGTGCCCGTGTACGAGTTGCAATGGAGATGATCCGATGAATACGAAAGACCCGAAGCCGTCTATCGAGAGCGCCCTCGCGAAGACGCGCCGTGCAGGGCCCGTGCTGGCCCTGCTGGTGTGCTTCCTGGTGATCGTTCTGGACGGATTCAATACCACGTCGATCTCCTTTGTTGTGCCAAAACTCGCTCATGAATGGCACCTGGCGCCAGCGCTCTTCACGACCGTTTTCGTGGCGACGAACATTGGCGCGGCGATCGGTTTCATGGTTTCCGGTCCGCTCGCTCAACGTTTCGGGCACCGTGCCATTGGTGTTGCCAGCGTTGTGCTATTTGCCGGGAGCACGCTGCTGACGGCGTATGCAAACAGTATCGCCAGTCTGTCGGTCATGCGTCTCGCGGCGGCCATCGGTCTGGGCGCGGCGTTGCCGATCGCCATTACGGCGGCGGCCGGCATCATCGGCGCGAAGCATAAGGTGGCGGCGTCCCTGCTCGTTACGACCGGCATGTCCGTGGGCGCAGTCACGGGTGGCGTGGCGGGTGGCGCGTTGATGGGTCACTTTGGCTGGCAGTCTATCTTTGTGACCGGCGGTGTGCTTCCTTTCCTGCTGGTTCCCGCGTTTTTCCGCATCCTCCCGGCGCGCAGCCCGGTGATAACCGATGCCGGCGCCGCGCGTGCGTCCAACCCGCTCAAGGCGTTGTTCGAAAATGGTCTGGGTGCCTACACGTGCCTGTTGTGGCTGTTTTCATTCCTGATTTTCATGGATGTCTACGCACTGCTGTTCTGGGTGCCGACGCTGCTGGTGGATTTTGGCTTCTCAACGGACCACGCGTCGGTCGGCATGGCGGCTTTCAGTATCGGTGGTCTGAGCGGGAACATTGTGATGACCGGTGCCGTCGCGGTGATGACGCTTGCCGGTAGGCTTAGGGTGAAATCGGCTCTGGTTCTGGGATTGTTGCTCGTGATGCTCAGCATTGCCGGCCTTAGTCAGGTGGTGGTGACGCCCGGCATCGTCCTGCTGCTCATCGGTGTGATCGGTGCCGGTCTGGTGAACGGCATCATGGGCCAGACCGCGCTCGCAGTCGCCTTCTATCCGCCGGAGATACGCGCGACCGGGGTCGGCTGGGGACATGCGATCGGGCGGGTCGGTTCCTTCGTGGGACCGGCGATTGGCGGGGGCTTACTGTCCCTCGGCTGGCCAGTGCGCGACATTTTTCTTACCGCCATTGTGCCCGCCGGTGCTGCGATCCTTGCGCTCGCCGCCTTATCGTTGATCGGTCGTAGAGCGGTTCAAAAGTTTCCCGATAGCGCCGCAGTGGAGAACTGAGACTTGCGACTTCCGCTTACTGACATGTCGTCAATGGATCCCGAAAGCGCCCGTACCTTGCTGCCGCTAGCGATGCACCTGGCACGGCGCCCCCCCCGCATTCGGACTGCAAATCCAGCTGTTTAATCCAACGCAAAGGCATTCTCGATCATGAAGATTATTGCTTATTCCGATGGTGGCCGTATCGCACTTGGAATCGTCACCAGCCCGACGCATTTCGTTGCTGTCTCCGACATTGCTCCGGACCTGCCGTCCAGCCTCATTTCAATTCTGGAGCAGCAAGACGGGCTTACACGCTTGCGGTTAGCGGCAGAAGGGCGGCAAGGCGATCAGGTTCTCGCTGACGTCACGCTCAAGCCCTTCTTGGACCGCCCGAACGCGATATGGGCTTTGGCGTTGAACTTCAAGAGCCACATTGCGGAGACGGGACTCCAGACGTCGAAGGAATATCCCCACCTTTTCATGCGCACCGCTGCGTCGTATGTCGGCGCTGGCGAGCCGATTCTGGCGCCGCCAGAATCCGTTGCGCGCGCGTTCGACTACGAGTGCGAACTAGGTGTCGTTATCGGCACGCCTGGACGTTATATTCCGGTGGAGCGAGCGCTGGAACATGTCGCGGGTTACACCTGCCTCAACGAGGGATCGGTTCGCGAGTTCCAGATGCACAATCGCCAATTCGGCCTTGGCAAGAATTTTGAGGCATCCGGGTCCTATGGACCGTGGTTGATGACCCGTGACGAATTTGGCGATCCCGCAAAGCACACAGTGATGACACGCATCAACGGAGTCGTTCGTCAGCGAGCACCTCTCGACGATATGCTGTTGAGCGTCGCGCAAGTGATCAGCTATCTGAGTCAGGGCTATCGTTTGCGGCCTGGCGACCTGATTGCGATGGGAACGCCTGGCGCGTTGAAGCCTCAGCCGGATGATGTGGAGGGCCAGGATCTCTCGCGTCAATACGGTCCGTTTCCGACACCAGGTCTGGTGCATATGCGGCCGGGAGACTGGGTCGAGGTCGAAATCGACGGGCTGGGCGTTCTCGGTAATCCGGTAGTCGCCGATGCCTCCATCTATGAGCGTGGTTACGCAACGCAGAAGTCCGCAGCCTGATTCCGTTTATGGCGTATTGCGGCTTTCAGGCGGCGTAGAGTTCATTCTGAACTCCACGCCGGCGCCTAGCCTCGCTGATTATCCAGCGTCACCGAATGCCTGCGAAACTCACTGGGTGGCACCCCCATGTGTTGCGCGAAGAAACGTGTGAAATGGCTGTGTTCTTCGAACCCCAACTCTTCAGCAACTTCGGAGAGCGGTTTATCGCTGGCGCCAAGCAGATGGATCGCATGCGACATGCGAACCCAATCGATATAGTGCTGCGGTGAAATGCCCATGCATAGTCGAAATTGCTGAAAAAATCTCGACCTGGATAGGCCGACTTGAGCCGCCACCTGAGCGACGGTGGGATTCGTGACTGACGCCTGCTTGATGAAATCGACCGCTTTGCGGATGCGAAAATCGATCGGTCTGCCTGATGGGACAAGTCCAGCCGTCAACGCAGGATCGGCAAAATCGCGACCGAGCGTGGTCACCAGATCCGCAAGAATAGGCATGCAATCGTCGTCCTGGGCGACCAGGTGGTTTGTGATGACCGCAGCGATACGATCCACATGATGTCGCACGTCCGGCGTGACGACGACCTCGGCTCTCGGGAAAATACTCGCGGTGCCGTTTTCAGCGAGTTTCAGTTGCTGGCGCAGCCAGGCTGCTTCGATCACGAGCGAAAGAATCAGGGAAGGCTCGTCGTCGTTACTGCTTTTCGAGTGTTCGAGCCATGGATTCAGGCAGATGGCCCGCTCGGCCGTAAGCGCGCAATCGTCTGTGCCGACGTGGAATTTGCAATTGCTTCCACCAAGCTTGAAAAGGAACTGGTATTGGGAATGGGCGTGAGCGACAAGCGCACGGCTAATGAAGTTCACCGTTGCTCGCCCAAAACTTCCTTGCAGAATCCAGACGGGCTTGTCGCCATCAATTGGTACGGTTGTCATGCCAAACATTTCTCCTCGTTGAACGAGGCGGTGCATTGCGCTTTGCCGGGTTCCATGGATACAAAAAAGACGCTTCGATAAGCTGCGCGGGACTGCGGAAAGGCCGTCTATCGACAGCGTGCATAGACGACACTTAATCAAAAGTAAGGACTGCAGTCAATCGGTAGAAACGTGTTGTGGCGCGTATTGAGATTGTGCAAAATCGAGACGATTTGACAAGCGATCGGCGCTTTCGATCAGGTCTTGCGACGAAGGTCAGCTTATATTGAATCCATCGTGTTATTCGAAAGTAGGAACAGGCATGCCGTTTTTTGAACGAGAAGGGATACGCTTCGCATACGACGAGTTCGGTCCTTCCGGGGCACCTGTCGTTGTCTTCAGTCATGGTTTCCTGATGGACGGCGACATGTTCCAGCCGAACATTGAGGAACTTCGGAAGGAGTTCCGCTGCGTCGTATGGGATCAGCGCGGTTTTGGCGCAACCGGAGCCACAACGCGAGCATTCAGCTACTGGGACTCCGCACAGGATCTCATCGCCTTGCTCGATCATCTGGAGGTTGCTTCGGCATCGCTTGTCGGCATGTCCCAAGGGGGATTTCTGTCAATGCGCGCGGCGTTGCTGGAGCCGGATCGCTTTCGGGCGATCGCCCTGATATCGACGAGAAGTGATGTCGACTCCGAGGAGGTCCGCCAGTCCTTCGAAGCGTTGAAAGCGGAATGGGCGCGCAATGGCGCGAAGAATGTCGCACAGAATCTGTCGGCGTTTCTGTTCGGTCCCGAGTACGCTGCATCGGCATGGATCCAGAAATGGATGAACGCTGGTGCAGATCACTTCGAACATCCGGTCAATGCCCTTGTCTCCAGGGACGACATCACACCACGCCTCGCCGAGATTACGCATACATCGATCGTATTTCACGGACGCGACGACGCCGCCATCAGCCCGGGCTGCGCGGAGGCGCTCGCCGCCCGGTTGCCGAACTGCAAAGATCTTATTCTGGTCGAGCGGGCGGGACATACGCCGAATTTGACTCACGCGGATATTGTGAATCCGCCGTTACGAGATTTCCTGCTTCGCTATGCTCGCTAGGACAAACCACTGCACAGGCTAGTGCGAAGCCGTCGAACCTACCTGTTGCACGACACGATCTAGTTGTTGTTTTGTGGCGCCTGAGCCGATGTATCTTGATCAGTAGCGCCTTGGTCCGCGTGCGGCGGTTGATAGCGGGGGTGTTCGTGGTCGTGATTCACATGCATATGCTCACTGGCAAAGGCCGGCGCAACAAGAGCAGTGCTTAAAACCACGATGATGAAAAGTGCAGTTACTTTCATGATGATCCTCTCCGCTTGAGCTGCAGAGCGTCGGTTTAACGCCTTATCTATTCTATCCATCGGGAGGACCAGCGGAAACCCGAAAGTGGCCAAATCCAGATGATCGCATTTGAATCATTCGTTTTATGGACAACAAGTTGACCATGTCATCGATGTCGGCGGGGACTTCACACGTGAGCGGATTGGCCAATGGTCCGATCCGACCACCATGCGACATGGGTATTGCAAATCAGTTTAACCAAATGACCAGATTGGAATAATGTTCATTCTAGGGATGACCTGGAGCAGCCGATGAACACCCTTTTTGGAAAAACCACGGTGATTACCAGCGCGTCGTCCGGAATCGGTAAAGCGGTTGCGCTTCGCCTCGCGAGCGAGGGCAGTCACGTCTTTCATCGCCGGGCGTAGCGCTGAGCGGTTACAGGAGGTCGCACGGACGATCGAAGGCGCTGGCGGCAAGCAACTATTGGTGCTTTCGATCTGCACGATTACGACGCGCTGCACGTTTTCTTCGCTGAGGCGGCCAGCCGGACCGGGCGCCTCGACATCATGGTCAATGCAACTGACGTTCATCGTCCCGGCACCATTGCGCAGGGCAGAACGTCGGACTGGCGGGCGATGTTCGAGACGAACGTGATCGCCGTGTTTGCCTGCAGCCAGGCCGCGATCTGCGCGATGCGTGAGACCACGAGCAAGGGGTATATCGTGACCATTTCTTCATACGCAGGTGACGGTAACGCCTATCACGTCTATGGAGCGACGAAGGCGGCGGCCAATTCTGTCTGCCGCGCGCTACGCCACGAACTCGCGGACGAACCGATCCGCGCGATAACCATCATGCCCGGCGCAGTGGCGACCAACTTCGGGCGGCACTTTCCGCCTGAATTCGTCAATGGCATCTTCAAATCGCTCGGCATTCCAGTCGAATACGAGGAAGGCGAAGTGCTGTCGGATGATAAGCTTGAGCGTCTTCAAGCCCGCGCCTCGGCCGTTTTGCCTCGCCCGATGACATCGCGCGCGCTGTCCTGCACGCCGTCACCCAGCCTCATGACCTCAGCGTCTCCGAAATACTCATTGGGTCTCGCAAGTTCTTCCCAAATGCAGCCTGACGCGACCCCAACCGGCGGTGACAAGCGTGACCGGATTCTCGATGCGGCGTTGATGCTGTTCCTGTGCTATGGCGTCAAGCGAACCTCGATTGACGCCATCGCCCGCGAAGTCGGTATCGCCAAAGGCACGATTTATCTCTCTTTCGATTCAAAGGCTGCGCTTTTCGCTGCAATCGCCGATCGGCTTTGTGCGAGAATACCTTCGGATGCCGAACGAATTTAGAGCGACACCACGCCGCCGACCGAGCGGATCGTCGAGGTGCTCGACTGCTATATCGGTCGAATGCATCGGCTCGTCGCCGAGTCTCCGCATATTGCCGAACTGACCACGTCGCGCGAAGCATTGGCGACGCAACCGTTCCAGACTCTGGACGGGCAAATACGCGCGTTGCAGAGCGCTGTTCTCAGCGAGGCTGATATCGATCGGGACGAGGCGGTTGCGATGTTCATTGCGGCCGGACTCGGAACGTTGCAGACGGGTGACGCTGCCGCTCAGCCGTACCGGGGACGGCTGAGCGCCATGGTTGACACGCTGGTGGCGGGGCTCGCCTACCTCGCGAAAGCATGATGCTTCGACGCGGATGTGTCTTCGGGCGCGACGCCTGAATCCGCTGCCTTCCGGGCGGTGCGTGACGACTGATACTTGTTCCAGCCTCCTCATTGCGTGAGGCGCATGCAATTCCGTGCCCAGGCACCGTTTCAAACAGACTACGGCGAAGCGGAAAAATCACTCGTAGACGCGGCGCTGACGGTCCGTCATCAGTTGCGCTGCAATTCCGATACCGCAGTCGACCGACCAACAGCACTGAAGAAAATCGTCACAACTGGTGCGTATGTCAAATACATAGCTCAACGGAAGCGGGTATCGCAGCGAGGAAAAACCATCATGATGACCATTGGTGAAGTAGAGATACTGCCTGATCAGCGTCGGGTTCTCGTTGCGAAGAAGCCGATCAAGCTGGGTTCAAGGGCTTTTGACTTACTCGAGTTGCTGGCGAGCGAACGCGGACAGCTGGTGTCGAAGGAAGAAATCATGCGTCGTGTCTGGCCCGGCACGGTGGTTGAAGAAAATAACATGTATGTTCAGATTTCAGCCATTCGGAAGATGCTGGACGCGTCGTCTTCGTTGCTGATCACCCTTTCCGGGCGAGGTTATCGTCTTGAGCAGGAACCTCTGCGGGCTTCGTCCACCAAGGCCATAATCGATGTGAATCATCCTGTAGTGCGAAGCAATCTGCCGCTTACCCGTTCGACACTATATGGGTGCGACGAAGCGATCGAAGAAGTCCTTGAGGCGAGCGATGGCGCTGCACTGGTCAGCCTCGTCGGACCGGGTGGCATCGGCAAGACGCGCCTCGTAATCGAAGCCACTCGACGGCTCGCGGACTGCTTTGCGGACGGCGTCCGGTTTGTCGAGCTTGCGCAGGTGTACGAGTCTCAGTTCGTAGCGCGTGCGGTACTCGACGTGCTGGATTCCGAAGGCGCTGGCGATTACCCATCCCATGAACGTATCGTGGCTTCTCTGCGTGGCAAGCACAAGCTGATCGTGCTGGGCAATTGCGAGCAAGTGGTTCAGGCCGTAGCGGATGTCGTTGCAGCGATCCTGGGTGCGCTTCCCACCTGCAAGGTGATCGTGACAAGTCGTGAGCCGTTGAGAATCACTGGTGAATGTGTATACAGGGTGCGCTCGCTGGAAGTGCCGCGGCAAGAGCAGGGCGATATCGATGCGATGGACAAAAGTGCGGTGCAGCTATTCTTTGGCCGCGCGCAAAGCATCGCTCCCCGGTTCACGCCGAACGGCGACACGATTGCGCTCGTTGTGTGCAACAAGCGACAGCCAAGGATTGTTTAACATGAATCTACGCCGCAATTTCGATATTCCGACGGATGATCCATGAAAGTCAAACCTCTTTTTCTAGCGTCTGCAGCCATGTGGGCCACGGTGGCCCATGCACAGAGCAGCGTGACGCTATATGGTCTTCTCGATGCAGGTGTGACGTATACGAAAAATCAACATGTCAGTGGTTCGACCGGTCACAGCAACGTGCAGGCAACCGGTGGCAATCTCAATTCCGACCGCTGGGGTCTGCGCGGCAGCGAGGACCTCGGCGCTGGCATGCGCGCTATTTTCACGTTGGAGAGCGGCTTCAGTATCACAAACGGGAAATTGGGCCAGGGCGGCCGCATGTTCGGCCGCCAGGCCTGGGTGGGTCTCGCGAACGACCAGTATGGCGCGGTGACGCTAGGTCGACAATACGACTCGGTGGTCGACTATCATTGCGCCAATGAGCCTGATGGGCACGTTGTATGGTGGCACCCAGTTCGCTCAGCCATTCGACAACGATAATCTCGATAACTCGTTTCGTGTCGACAATGCGACCAAGTATGCGAGTGCGAACTATCGTGGTCTGAAATTCGGCGGCGTCTATGGTTTTTCAAACCGGGCAGACGCCTTTGCGAACAACCGCCTATATAGCTTGGGCGGGTCATATACCGCCGGTCCGCTGAACGTCGCGGCCGCCTACATGGAGATCAATCAGCCCGGCATGAATAGCACTGGCGCCGTGGATGGCACCAGCACTTCCGCCGACGCGCCGTTCACCGCGCAACGGCAGCGGGTGTGGGGTGCGGGTGCGAACTACTCGATTGGCCCCGCAACAGTTGGCCTGGTATGGACCCAGACGAAGCTCGACAACGCGACCACCATCAGCACCGGCTCACCATCGAGCTCAACGAAATTCGGTAGCGCAAGCGCTCTCCGCTTCAACAACTATGAAATCAATGCACGCTACGACGTGACGCATGCGTGGCGTATCTCGAGCGCCTATACCTTTACCGATGGTCACCTGAGCAACGCGGCAATGAGCGTCAGACCCAAGCGGACGGATCTCTATCTTGAATGCGTGTATCAGCATGTCAACGGCGCCAGCGGTACGGTGTTGAACGGGGCGTTGATCAACGGCATCGGTACGCAGTCGGCGACGAATACGCAAGTTGCGGTGACCGCGGGCATTCGTACCCGTTTCTAAGATCGCACTCATTTCGGCCCGGCGGCTGGCAAAGCCTGACGTTCCGGCTTTCCCGCACGCTGCCGTCTTAAGAAAGTTTTAGTCCCGAAAAAGGACTTTAAAGAAGCGTCGGCCTACGCTCCTCGGTTTGTGCATTTGCTGCAACGGAAGGCGGCGGTGTGACGAAAGGGTGATTTCCTGTCGGAGTCCATAGGGTGCGAGCGCTCCATCTCGTCTAACACGTCCAGGACGTTGTACTTTTTTGGGCAGAGAATCGATTTCATGCTTACGCGCCTGAGTACCCAACTTGCTATAGGGTTCCTGAAATTCCTGGCAATCCTCCCATACGGCCTTGTTGCCCGCTTCGGCGACGGCCTCGGTTGGCTCCTGTACCAGATTCCGAGCAGGCGCAAGCGGGTGGTCCACACCAATTTGCGCCTGTGCTTTCCGCAATGGGACGCCGCGCGCCGCAATGGAGTTGCGGGACTGCATTTCCGCCATGTTATTCGCAGCTACGTCGAACGAAGCGTTCAATGGTTCGGGTCGGCAGAAAAGCTCGAAAAACTCGTGCGGATCGACAGCGAGATCGATCTACTCGATCCCGATATGCCGCCGACGCTATTGTTGGGCGCGCATTTTGTCGGTATCGAGGCGGGCTCGATTTTTATCAACTACGCGTTGCAGCGGCAATGTGGCGCGCTGTATCAGCCGATCTCGAATCCGCTGCTGGATAAGGTGGCCATTGAGGCGCGCGGACGCTTCGGCTCGCATATGGCAAGTCGTGCCGACAGTGCGCGGATTGTGTTGCGCTGGCTGCGCGATCGCAAGCCCGTGATGCTCGGCGCCGACATGGACTACGGAAAGCGTAACTCCACGTTCGTATCGTTCTTTGGCGTGCCGGCCTGCACCCTAACGGCGACCGGCCGTCTTGCCCGAACCGGTAATGCGCGCGTGGTGCCGTTTATCGGCGAAGTGCTGCCGGGCTACAGAGGGTATCGCGTCAGGGTGTTCAAGCCGTGGGACAACTATCCGAGCGGCGACGATTATGCGGACGCGCGCCGTATGAACGAGTGGCTCGAGGCAGAAATTCCGCATATTCCGGAGCAGTACTACTGGGTGCATAAGCGCTTTAAGACCCGACCCGAAGGGGAGAAGGGCTTCTACTAACGACTTCTGCCGACTCGGCTAACGGCGAGCCTGGCCGTTCGAAGCGGAAGCTGGCGTGCCTTGCTATCTGGTTGGGCAATTCATCGGCTTAACGTGCAGATTTTGACAAGGATAATCTGGCTTAATTTTTGGCTTGGGCTTGGCGCTGGGATTGCTGCTTTTCTTTGCATTGACATGCAACGTGTGAGGCCTGCTGGTGCCAGACGCAGAAGGACCGGTACTCTGGTGAGCGACTGGTGGACGGTTACCCGCATCGGAGCCATTCTGTGCGGTGTTGTCAGCGAGTCCCTGCGCAAAGCCTTGACCGGTGAAGAAGGCTGCTAAGAGCACAGTGGCAATATTCTTTTTGCTATTCATAGTCATAGTGTTTTCGTTGAACCACTTCTGTGATGCATACCCGCCGACCGTTCACGCAATCGTATCCACCAGGCCGCCGTCCACCCGCAAGGCCGCGCCTGTGGTCGCCGAAGCCTGCTGCGAGCACACGTACACGACCATGTTCGCGATTTCCTCCGTGCTTGCCGGCCGCTGGATGATCGAACTGCGGCGATGCGCGCGTACGAACTCGATGCCGACCTGTTCGACCGTTTTGCCCTGCGCCTTCGCCGTCTCTTCCACCATCGCCCGAAAGCCGTCCGACAAAGTGGGGCCCGGCAGCACGGCGTTCACCGTCACGCCCGTGCCGGCGGCCTGCTTGGCGATGCCGCGCGCGATGCTAAGTTGTGCGGTCTTCGAAAAGCCATACGCGAGCATATCCGCGGGAATGTTCAGTGCAGACTCCGACGAGATGAACACCACGCGCCCCCATTTGCGTTCCATCATCCCCTTGAGGTAGCCGCGCGTCAGCCTTACGCCGGACATGACGTTGACCTGGAAATAGCGCGCCCAGTCGTCGTCGGTGGTGGTGAAAATGTCGCCGGGGCCGTACACGCCCAGGTTGTTCACGAGGATGTCCGCTTGCGGTACGGCTTTCGACAACGCGTCGCAGCCCTCGGGCGTGCTGAGGTCGCCGGCGAAACCGCGTAGCTTAGGCGTGGGTACAGTCTTAAGAATGGTGTCGATGGCGCGGTCCACCGCTTCCTGTTTGCGGCCATTGACAATGGTGTTCGCGCCTGCCGCCGCGATCCCTGTGGCGATGGCGAGGCCGATGCCCGCCGTGGATGCGCTGACAATCGCGGTTTTTCCCGATAGATCGATGATCACTGGCGTGGTCCTTGTAGAAACGTTACTAATATCCGCGACGCAACTCCACCTTGTGCAAGCGGCACCGTGCGGATTCTTTATACGTCGATCAGACGGCGCAGGTTATCGCCACCCAAGGGCATGTCGCGCAAGCGCTTTCCGGTCGCATCGAACAATGCGTTGCCGAGCGCGCCGGCGGTCGGACCCATCGACGCTTCTGCAGCCCCGAGAAACGGCAAGCCTGGTCGGTTGATCAGATGGACGTTCAAACTGCGCGGCACGGCGGAATATCGCAGGATCGGGTAGCTGCTCCAGTCGAAGCTGCGGATTCTCGCTGTGTCGAACTGCAATTGTTCATAGAGCGTCCAACTGGTGGATTGAATCAGGCCTCCCTCGATCTGGTTGCGGATGCCGTCGGGGCTGACGATCTGCCCCGCGTCCACCGCCACTTCGGCGTGTTCGAGAATCACCTGGCCGGTTTCTGGCACCACGGATATCTCCACGGCCATCGCCACATACGACATCAGGTTTTTGTACTTGCCGAACGCAAAGCCGACGCCGTGATTGGCCTTGCGCGGCGGCCGCGGCCAGCCGAATTTCTCGGCGGCGAGCCGGATCGCGTCACGCGCGCGCGGATCCTGCATATGCTTGAGCCGGAACGCGACGGGGTCGGCGCCGGCCGCGGCGGCCAACTCGTCCATGAACGTCTCGATCGTGAAGACGTTCATGTGCGCACCGAGCGAGCGCATCGCAGACGTTTGCAACGGCATGGTCGGCGAAAAGTTGTTCATCACGTGCACGTTGGGGAACGCGTACAGAGGAATCGCGTTGCGGTCGCCGCCGCCTTCGGGCTGCAGCATCGGCGTCGACGGTGCCGGCACGAACGGATTCTCCAGCATTTGCGCGGGAAGGAGCCGGCCCGCGTTGACGATCCGCTCGTTGTGCGAACTGCTCCACAACGCGTAATCCCAGCTGACGATGGTGCCGCTCGCGTCGAGCGATGCGCTCACTTCGGTGATCATCGCGGGTGTGAAGTGATCCCAGGTATGCTCCTGTTCGCGCATCCATTGCACGCGAACCGGCTGGCCTGCCACCTCGCGGGCGATCAAGGCGGCGTGCGTTGCTACGTCGTCCGCGCCGTTGTGCCCATAGCAGCCCGATCCTTCAACGTGAATGCAGCGCACATTCTCTTTCGGCAGCGACAGCATTTCCGCGAGCCCATCGCGCAGCGGATAGACGCCTTGCGAGTGCGTCCAGACCGTCATGGTGCCGTCCTTGAACTGCGCGACCGAGCAGGACGGGCCGATCGAACCGTGCAGCATGTAGTGCTTGGTGTACTTCGCGCTCAGTGTTTTGACGGGCGCGCCGGCCGCATTATGCGTGTTCGCAATCTCGATGTGTTGCGTGGAAATCGTCTTCAGATCGCGGTGTACGGTAGCCGGGTCGGGCAACGTGCGTCCGGCGCTCCACTGACTTCCCGCGGCCAGCGCGCGTTGCGCCTGCACCGCCTGCCATTCGCCCGTGGCGACCACCGCCAGCATGCTGCCGTCCCTGATCACCTTGACGACGCCCGGCATCTTCAGAATGTCGGGCGTATTGGTCTGCAGCAGCTTCGCCGCATAGACCGGCGGCAGCACCACCCGGGCATGCAGCATGCCCGGCATCGACATGTCCTGCACGTAGCTCGCACCGCCCGTCACTTTGCCCGGAATGTCCAGGCGCGGCAACGACGTGCCGATCGTCACGAAGGTGGTTGGGTCTTTCAACGGCGACGCCGGCGTGGCCATGCGATGCAGATCGACTGCGCCGACCGCCTGACCGTACGTCATCGTGCGGCCGTCGGGCGCCTTGATGACCGCATCCTGAACTTGCAGCACGTTGCTCTCGACGCCGAAGTGTTTGGCCGCCGCATCGACGAGCAGGCCGCGCACCTGGGCGGATGCGTTCAACAAGGCACTGCCGCTGTCGACGATGGTGTGGCTGCCCGCCGTGAGTCCCTCGTCCGGCGAGGCGCCCGTATCGGCGGTCAAGAACGTGATCAGTGAGGGCGCCATGTTCAGCTCTTCGGCTGCGATCTGCAGCAAGGCGGTGCGTACGCCCGTGCCCAATTCCACCTTGCCGGTGTAGACGGTTACCTTGCCGGCAGGATCGATCTTGATCCATGCATCGAGAAACGGATTGGTCTTCAGGCTGCCCGCGAGCGTCTCGGTCGCTTTGGCGACGTGCACGGCAGCGCCTTCGTCCGCGATCACTTCCTGGGCCATCGCCTTGACCCCAGGCAACAGGCTGAAGCTAACCACGAGCGTGCCGGATAGCATGAAGCGGCGGCGTCCTTCGTTAATATCGTCTTCTTTGACGCTCATTGCGTGCCTCCGTGGGTCGCCGCGCCTTGCGGCGGGGTAGGTGTAGCCTCTGGCGCGGGCAGGTGCGCGACTTCGCGGATCGCGGCGAGGATGCGCATGTGGGTGCCGCAACGGCAAAGATTCGGCTCCATGTGTTCGCGCAGTTCATTCTCGGTCGGCCGCGGGTTGCGCTCGAGCAGGGCTTGGGCGCGCATGATCATGCCGGCGATGCAATAGCCGCACTGCGCGGCCTGATGTTCGATGAACGACTTCTGCAGCGGCCCGGGATGCTCGGCGGTGCCAAGACTCTCGATCGTGCGCACCGGGCGGCTGCCGATCGACGACACGGCCATCAGGCAGGAGAAGGCAGCCCGGTCGCCCACGATCACCGTGCACGCGCCGCATTGTCCAAGCCCGCAGCCAAACTTGGCGCCGTGCAGGTGCAGGTCGTTGCGCAGTGCGTAAAGCAGTGGTGTCGACGGATCGATATCCAGCGCGTGCTGCACGCCATTGACGGTAAGGTTGATCATCGCGCGTTGTTCTCCTTTCTGACCTTGACGACCATGTCCTCGACGTTCTTCCACTCGCCGCGCTGCGAATAGGTCGCGCGGATATAGGACACCAGATCGGCGATCTGCTGGTCACTATAAATTTCACTGAAGGACGGCATGTAGTTCAAGCGGTCCTCACCGTGCCAGCCATTGCCGCTGAGAATCATCTGGGCGGCGTTGCGGGGCGTCGTTGCGTTGACGGCGGTGCTGAACGCCAGCGTGGGGCGCTCGCCGATCGATTGCATCGGCGCGGCGGGGCCGTGGCACTGCGCGCACGATGCGCCGAACAGGATCGCGCCGCGTTGCGCCGCAGGCGACGCATCGGCCTGATCCGCATGAGCCGTGCCCTCGGCAGCGGCGTTCATGATGGCTGGTCGCGCTTTCTGAATCGACAGGATGTAGGTGGCGATTGCGCGCACGTCCTCTTCAGGCACGGTAGCGAGGTCACGCGTGACGGGTAGCATCGGGCCGGCCGCGGCGCCATGCTCGCTGGCGCGGCCGCTGCGTAGATACGTGACGAGCTGTTCCTCGGTCCAAGGCTTCGGCGCCGCGCTGAGTGCATTCAGCGGGGGAGCTTCCCAGCCGTCGACGACGCCGCCGTCGAATGCATGCCCCAGCTTTTCACCACCTATCGCATTGAGCGGCGAATGACATGAGGCGCAGTGACCGAGGCCATCCACCAGCAGCTTTCCGCGATTCCACTCGGCATCTTTTGAGGCATCGGCGGCCCGCTCGCCGGGGTGCAGGAACAGGATGTTCCAGAAGGCCAGCAACGGCCGGAAGTTCAACGGAAAGATCAGGTCGTTGGCAGGCGCCGTCGCATTGACCGGCTCGCGCGTCATCAGATATGCGTAGGCAGCCGAAATGTCGCCATCGGACATGCGCGTGAAGTGAATATAGGGAAACGCGGGGTAGAGCAGGTGACCGTCGCGCGAGACGCCGTGGCGCACCGCTCGTGTGAATGCTTCGAGCGACCAGCTGCCGATGCCGGTTTCGACATCGGGCGTGAGGTTGGTCGCGTAGATGGTGCCGAACGGGGTGGCGAGCGGCAAGCCCCCTGCGAACGGTTTGCCGCCCTTCGCGGTGTGGCACACGATACAGTCGCCGAGCGCCACGACGCGTGCGCCGGCAAGCCTGGTTTGCGCGTCGAACGACGACGCCGCCGGCGGACTGATCGGTGCGATGGCGGGTTTCCACACCAGCAAAGCGACGACGATCAGCGCGGCCACGATGACCACGCCGCCGAACGTCAGCAATTTTGACTTGCGAGTCATTCATGCACCTGTTGAAAGGGAGGACAGGGTGATTCCTTTGCAAACGATTGAACGTCGCTCACATAGAGGACTATGTTGACTAGCGTATCGCCGATGCCATGGAATTTCCTGAAGCTATGCTGAATTCTTGTTAACCGCACAGTGCCCGGACAACGCGCGGACGGCGCGCCGTCCGGGCGTCTGAGCGACGATGCAGCTAGCGAACCAGTCAGGCGATGCGGGCGGCGTGCGGACGGCCGATCGCAAGGTAGTGCGCCAGTGCAATGAGCGGGAAGGCCGTGGCGGCGCCGGCGACCAGCGGCCAGCCGCCGTGTTCATAGAGCGGGCTGGCGAGTGCCGAACCGAAAGCGCCGCCGACGAAGATGCTGGTCATATACAGCGCGTTCAGGCGGTTTCTGCTCGCCGCATGCAACGCATAGATTTCGCGTTGGCCGAGCACCATGTTCATCTGCACGGCGAAATCGAGGATGATGCCGGTCGCGACGAGTCCGAACACGCCCCACGCCGGATGGATCAGCGCCGGCATGTAAGCGAGGGCGCCCACCACGAGCGCAATCAGCGTTGCGCGCACGGTGTGACCCGCATCGGCCAGATGTCCGGCCACCGGCGCTGAGGTTGCTCCGATCGCACCGACCAGCGCGAAGACGGCGATCGCGGTTTGCGAGAGTCCGTAATGCCGAGTCAATTCCACCGGGATCGCGGTCCAGAAGAGACTGAACGAAGCGAACATCAGCCCCTGATAGAAGGAGCGGTGACGCAGAACCGGCATGGTGCGGACCAGATGGCCGAGCGAGCCGATCAGTTCGAAGTAGGTGGCCTTGTGGTCCGGTTGGCGCGGCGGAATCGTCAGCGCCAGCACAGTGGTGACGATCGCCATCAGCACCGCTGCGGAACCGAACACCGCGCGCCAGCCGAAGTGGCCGGCTACGAGACTGGAGATCGGACGCGACAGCAGAATGCCGAGCAAAAGGCCGCTCATGATGGTGCCGACCACCTTGCCGCGCGACTCGTCTGGCGCAAGATGCGCGGCGAGCGGGATCAGAATCTGCACGGCTACGGAGCTGAATCCCACCAGCAGCGAGATCGCGAGGAACCAGCCGGGTTGATGAGCGAAAGCTGCGGCGCCAAGAGTCACGATCGACACCAGCGCGGTGGTGATCATCAGCTTGCGGTTCTCCAGCAGGTCGCCGAGCGGCACCAGAAAGAACAGGCCGAATGCGTAGCCGATCTGCGTGAGTGAAACGATCATGCTGGCTGTGTTGCCGGACATGTGAATGTCCGGTGCGATCAGTTCGGTGATCGGTTGCGCGTAGTACAGGTTCGCGACGATAGCGCCGCAACAGAACGCGAACAACGCGATCAGACTGCGCGTCATCTTGACGTGGCCTGAGCCGCCCGCCGTGGTGGATGTCTGGGTTGACATGACAACTCCTTGAAGTAAAAGAACTGGAAACTTCGGATATCAGCGGGCGATGTTCATTAGCCGGTTGCCCAGCGAAATGCCCAGATCGGTCATCAGCCTGCCGCGTTGCAACTGTTGGTTCTCCCAACGCTTGAGGGCGGTGTCGATCGTTGCGCCGCTTTGCCATGTCGATGACAACGCAAGCGCCAAAGAATGGGCATTGGCCGCGGCCTTCGCGGTGCTGCCCGCCGTGTGTGGACGCGGAACGGATGCGGCGTCGCCGAGCAGGATCGCCCGGCCGAACACCATCCTCGGCGAGTTCAGGTCGACGATCGGCTGCATGAACGGATCATCGGTGGCGTTGGCGAGGGCGCTAAAGGTCGGAGCGAGCAGCTCACGTGCGTCGTCCCTCAGTTGTGCGATGTCCGCGCTTTTGGTCGTGCCCGGCGGCAAGGAAAACGCGCGCGCAACGCCGTTGCGATCGACCAGCAGCTCGTCGAGTTTTTCACGGCTGTATTTGCGGTACCACACCCAGTTCCAGCGGCGCGCGCCGACCGCAGTCGAATCGCCCTCACCCGGAATCAGATAGGCGAGAGCGGAGTGCCCATTGCCGTCCTGAAACGTGAACCGGTCACGCAGCATGTCCGCGGCGTGCCGCGGCAGATCGGGTTCCTCGACGAGCCCGCGCCACGCCACGTAGCCCGCGTAGACCGGCAGGATCTCGGGCAGCAGGCGGCGCCTGAGGGTGGAACGTATGCCGTCGGCGCCGATCAGTAAATCCGCCTGCTCGATGCGGCCGCTTTCGAACTGTGCGACGATCTGCTCGCTTTCCATGTGGAAATTAAGAAAGGTCTCGCCTGCGTGCACGGCCCCCGCCGGCAGCGCATTTTTCATGGCGCGGTACAGCAGGCTCCACGACGTCTGCATCTGCGGCATGTACAGTCGTTCGACGATGCTGTCTTCGCGGTCCAGATAGATGCGCTCGCCCGACGCCACGCCAGGCGGGTTCGGCAACGGAACGCGGGCAAAATGGAGCGCGTCCAGCACATCCGGCTGAAGCACGACGCCGCCGCCGCGGCTTTCCAGTTCATTGGGCGATGTTTCGAACACGTCGACCTGCCAGTCGGCTGCCCGCAAGGTGTTGGCCGCGAGCAGCCCACCGAGCGAACCGCCGATCACGACCGCGCGGGGTTTCTCAAGCGATCTCATGCTGCATTCCTTTGACCTGCGGAACGCGACGGACAAGTGAAGTCATAGTTGAACTCGACCTGAATGGCTTGCATGTTGCACCCCTCACTAGGTAATGGTTGCAGGTTATACGTTGCGTTTTCTTTGTGGAATGAGTCTAAAATGCAATCTAGCATTGCGTTGCACGCAATCAAATCGTCGATAAGGCCAACCATGGACAAACTCCTCGCCCTGAATACGTTGCTGGAAGTGGCCGACGCAGGCGGTTTTTCAAAGGCCGCACAACGTCTGGGGGTGGCCACGTCGTCGGTTACGCGTCTGATGGACTCGCTGGAGGTCTCCCTGGGTGCCGCGCTGCTGACCCGCACACCCAGAAAGGTCAGCCTCACGGACGCCGGCATTGCGTATGTCGAGCAGGTTGGCAAGGTGCTCGACGATTTGGCCGAAGCGGACGAGAGCGTCTTTGACAGTGGCGCGTCGCCGGTCGGTTCGCTCAGAATTTCGGTACCGTCCACCTACAGCCGCTTGCGGCTCGCGCCGCATCTGGCGGCATTCCTTTCCGAGAATCCGCGCGTGTTCCTCGACGTCGTCGTGGCCGATCACTTTGTCGATCTCGCGCTCGACCGGATCGACATCGCGATCCGGATCGGGATGCCCGATCGTGACGCTAACCTGATCGTCAAAAAGCTGGCGAACAATCTGCGCTACGTCGTGGCAAGCCACGACTACCTGGAGCGCAGCGGCACGCCTCAGACACCGCAAGCGCTCGAAGCTCACGAGTGCCTTCGTGTCGCGTACGGCGGCGGCTACCGCACCCGCCAGGTCTGGGCCTTCCGCGGGGACAGCGGCGAGCAGCGCGTCGAGGTGCGCGGCCATCTGTTGTCGAACAGTCTCGACCTCCTGCTTGAGGCGGTGATGGCGGGGCGCGGCGTCGCGTTGCTGCCCGAATGGCTGGTCAGCGCCGAGATTCGCGCGGGGCGCCTGACGCGCCTCCTCGAGAGCTTCGATGCGAGTCCTCATCAAGGCGATGCACTCGTCTATGCCGCGTATCTGCCGAATCGCCGTCACTCGAGCAAAGTGCGCTCGCTCCTTCAGTTTCTGGAAGCCCGGCTTCACACTCCACGCGAAGGCTGACCGGTGACGCGCCCGCGCCAGACAGGCATGCTCCGTCTGAAGGGGCGCGATCCCGTTCAATCGGCCTTACGCGTGGCGCCCGGATTCGAACAGGAACCACACGCGCTGCTCCGCTTCGTCGATCCAGTTTTCCAGCAGGCTCGTCGTAGCGACATCGCCGTACTCGTCGCAGAGCGAATGTGTTTCACGCATGTAGCCTGCGAGCGCCAGATTGTCCTCACGTAACTCGGCGAGCATGTCGTCCGGTGTCACGAAATCCGCGTCGTTGTCGAGAATCCGCTGCAGTTTGGTGATCTGGCCGGTTGAGTGCAGGGCCTTGCCGCCGATCTTGCGCGCGCGTTCCGCGATCGGATCGACCGTCGCGAAGATCTGGTCGGACTGGTCGTCGAGCAGCAGGTGGTAATCGCGGAAGTACGGCCCCGACATATGCCAGTGGAAATTCTTCGTTTTCAGGTACAGGGCGAACACGTCCGCGAGCAACGTTGTCAACGCGCCAGCAATGTCGCGGGTCGCCTCCTCAGTCAGACGGGTCGGTGTCTTCAACGGCGCCGCGCGACGCGCTGCCGCGGTAAGTGCTTCTTTCATGGCGAATCCCTTTGACTGTGTCGATAGGTACAACGTGCGTTCATGACTACGGGTGAGTGAAGTGTAGGAATGCCGTGCACATAAAGTCCTGCAGAAAATGTGAAATGTTCTGAGCGGGCGGCGGCCAGGGTCAAGTCGGGATCGACCGGGCTTTCCCGATCGAAAATCTTTTTTAAGAACTATTAAGGTTCCCGGGAAGGATTCTTTAGAAAGCCGTCGATAGAATGGATTTCAGTTTTTCTCGCACTTGAAGCGAGTGCGACATGTCTTCCCGTGTTCACAAATTCTTTAGGACGTACAAAGCCATGGCAAATCCGAAACTCGAAGTCCTGACGCCTGCAAATTCGCAGATCATCTTCATCGACCAACAGCCGCAAATGGCTTTTGGGGTTCAGTCCATCGACCGTCAGGTACTTAAGAACAACGTAGTAGGACTCGCGAAGGCAGCGCGGACGTTTAACATTCCTACTACGATTACGACAGTCGAATCCGAAAGTTTCTCGGGATACACGTACCCCGAGTTGCTGGACGTGTTTCCGGACCACAAAGTGCTCGAACGCTCGTCCATGAATTCGTGGGACGACCAGAAGGTTCGTGACTCGCTGGCTGCCAATGGCCGGAAAAAGGTGGTGGTGGCGGGTCTGTGGACCGAGGTTTGCAACAACACGTTTGCGCTGTGCGCTATGGCCGAAGGTGACTATGAAATCTATATGGTCGCCGACGCGTCGGGCGGCACGTCGAAGGATGCGCATGATTATGCGATGCAGCGCATGATTCAGGCCGGCGTGGTCCCGATGACCTGGCAACAGGTGCTGCTCGAATGGCAACGCGATTGGGCGCACAAAGAGACTTACAACGAAGTCATGGCGATTGCCAAAGAGCATTCGGGTGCGTACGGGATGGGCGTGGACTATGCCTACACGATGGTGCACAAGGCTCCCCAACGCACGACGGGGACGCACGAGGTTCTGGCACCCTTGCCCGCAAAGAAGTAAGCAGTCGCATTACGTCTTCCGGCGGCGCGACTCGAACACTGTGCGGGTCGCGCCCGGCCCGGATCTATTGAGCATCCACCGGCACGAATGTGCCGGTGGATGCGGCGGGATTCGAGGGCAGTGCATCGGTATCCTGTTCCGCATGCCGGTTGCAGCCCGTTTCCGAATGCTTCATGGAAGCAATCGCGTCGAGCGCCCGCTTCCCCGGAAAGGCTCCGCATCTTGAGGGCGGAGCGCTCCCTATGAGGATCACCATGAATTCCAATACCCCCCAGCCAACACCGGCCGAGGTCGTGTTCTTCAACGGCAAGATCGCTACGCAAGACGACAAGCGTTCATTCGCCGATGCGCTTGCCGTCGCGAACGGCCGCGTCATCGCGTCGGGATCTCGCGAGGTCGTGATGCGTCACGTGAACGACACGACGCGGCAGATCGACCTCAAGGGCCGCACGGTCATCCCCGGTCTGAACGATTCCCACCTGCACATCATCCGAGGCGGGCTGAACTTCAACATGGAGTTGCGTTGGGACGGCGTGCCGTCGCTCGCGGATGCGCTCGACATGCTGAAGAAGCAGGTGGCGCGCACGCCGGCGCCGCAATGGGTGCGTGTGGTGGGTGGCTGGAATGAATTCCAGTTCGCCGAGCGCCGTGGGCCGACGCTCGAAGAAGTCAACGCGATTGCGCCGGACACGCCGGTGTTCATTTTGCATCTGTACGACAGCGCGCTCCTGAACGCAGCGGCGCTGCGCGCGGTCGGTTACACCAAAGACACACCTAATCCCCCCGGCGGCGAGATCCAGCGCGATAAGCGCGGCAACCCGACCGGCATGCTGATTGCGCGGCCGAACGCCGGCCTCCTGTACGCGACGCTCGCCAAAGGGCCGAAGCTCGCTCTGGAAGATCAGCGCAATTCCACGCTGCATTTCATGCGAGAACTGAATCGCCTCGGCGTGACGAGCGCGATCGACGCGGGCGGCGGCTACCAGGCCTATCCGGATGACTACGCGGTCATCATGGATCTTGCGAAGCGCAACGAACTGAGCGTGCGTATCGCGTACAACCTGTTCACGCAAAACGCGAAAAAGGAAATCGAAGATTTCGCGAAGTGGGTGAAGATAACCAAACCCGGCGACGGCGACGATTTCCTGCGCGTCAATGGCGCCGGTGAAATGCTGGTGTTCTCGGCAGCGGACTTCGAGGATTTTCTCGAGCCGCGCCCGGACCTGCCGGATACGTTGGAAGACGAACTGGAGGCGGTCGTCAAACTGCTGGTGGCGAACCGCTGGCCGTTCCGGCTTCACGCCACGTACAACGAATCGATCGAGCGTTTCCTGAACGTATTCGAGCGTGTCAACGCCCAGATCCCGTTCAACGGGCTGCGCTGGTTCTTCGACCATTGCGAGACCATCACGCAGAAGAACATCGAGCGGGTGCGCGCGCTCGGCGGCGGCATCGCGATTCAGCATCGGATGGCCTTTCAGGGCGAGTACTTCATCCAGCGATATGGTGAAGAGGCCGTCAAGCGCACCCCGCCCATTCGCCACATGCTCGATGCCGGATTGCCCGTTGGCGCGGGTACGGACGCCACGCGCGTCGCGAGCTTCAACCCGTTCGTATCGCTTTACTGGATGGTGTCGGGTAAAACGGTCGGCGGCACGGCCATGTATTCCAGCGAGAACCGTCTGGACCGGATGGAAGCGTTGCGCCGCTACACGGTAGGCAGTGCATGGTTCTCGAACGAGGACGACCGCAAAGGCGCGTTGGTGCCCGGCCAGTTCGCGGACTTCGCGGTACTCAGCGAAGACTACTTCACTGTCGACGAAAGCCGCATCAAGTTCCTGACTTCGGCGATGACGGTGGTGGGCGGCAAGGTCGTGTACGCCGATGACGAATTCGCGCCGCTCGGACCGCCCGATCTTCCGGTCAGCCCGTCGTGGTCGCCGGTGGCGGAATTCGGCGGCTACAGCCGTTACAAGCCGACTGCGGTGGCGTGCGTGGATGGCTGCGTGAATCTGTGCGGCGTGCATGCACATGCCCACGGTTGGGCGTGGCGTAAAAACGTGCCGGTCAGCGACTCGAACGGTTTCTGGGGCGCATTGGGATGTAGCTGTTTCGCATTCTGATAATCACGGGTTCGTGCCACCACGCGAGCGAGGATCAAGATGCCGACCCTGACCGACGGTGTGCTGTTTGGCCTGGGCATTCTGGTCCTCGATTTCCTTGCCTGGCGCTTCATGGACCGGAAGAGCGACCAGGTGCGCCTCGTCTTACGTGCGCTCATGTTCGGTCTGTCGACCTACGTGCTCTTCCGTTCGGGGATGAATCCGCTACGCGCGGCGCCCTGGCCGGACGAGCCGCTGCGCCATTTGCTTGCACAGGTGCTGGAGGTGGTGTGGTGGCTGCAAGGTGCGCGCCTTGTGATCATCCTGCTCGATCGCGCGGTGTTGCCCGAGACGTGGCACAAGGAGCGCCTGTTTCAGGACGTGCTCGGTGCGCTAGTGTTTATGGCCGCCGCGGTGGGGGCGATCGCGTTCGTGCTGCAACTGCCGGTGAAAGGGCTGCTCGCCACGTCCGGCGCGCTCGCGGTCGTACTCGGCCTTGCGATACAGAGCACACTCAACGATGTGTTTTCAGGCGTCGTCCTGAACGCAACCCAGCCTTTTCAAATAGGAGACTGGGTGACGATCGGCGACGTGGAAGGCAAAGTGGTTGAAAGCAACTGGCGTGCGACGAGCCTGCTGAACGGTCAGGGCAATATCGTTGTGATTCCGAACAGCGTGGCGGCGCGCGCCAATATCGTCAACGCCAATGAGCCGTCGCATACGCACGGCATCAGCATCATGCTGCCGGTCAAGCCGTCGACCCGGCCCGCGCTCGTACTTGAGGCGCTTGCCAACGCCGCTGCCAGTTCCGGGGACGTACTGAGCGATCCCAAACCGCTTGTCAGCGTGCGCCGCGCCACGAACGACGCGATCGAGTACGAGATCGTCTGCTACGTCGACACCCTGAGCAAAAAAATCGGTGTGCGTAACGAGCTCTTCGATCTCGCGCACCGCCATCTGCTCTCGCGCGGCGTCGTATTGCGGCCGCTGTCGGTGCCCGAGCCCGCTGTTGACCCAGCGGACGAGAAACATCGCTTGCTGCGCAACGTGCTGATCTTCCAGACGCTGGAAGGTGACGAGCTATCGGACCTGGCAGCGCAACTGACGAAGCACGAGTTCGATGCCGACGACATTATTTATAACGCGGCGGATGAGAGCGGTCACGAGCTTCATATTCTGGCGCAGGGCGTCGCGAGAGTGATCGTGCTGAAGAACGGTGTTGAGGTCGAACTGCGAAGGCTCGCGCCGGGCGATTCGATTGGCCAGTCCGGCGTTCTCGCAGGCGTCCGGACCGCTGTTGTCGTGCGTGCGCTGACCCGCGCCACCGTGTTCCGGCTGGACAAGAGCGCGTTGACGCCTGTTCTCGCGCAGCGCCCGGAGGTGATGGATGAAATGTGCCGGTTGCTGTCGGAACACCATGCAACCGAGGAAATGGTCCTTTCATCGGCGGGTAATGTGGAGCAGAGCCCGGGCGGCTTTCTACAATGGATTCGCGACGGCGTACGGCGCATTCATGAACTGTCGCTTTGAGTGGATTCGCAGGCGTACTGCGCCGATTAAGTGTTTTTAAGGATTTGCCAAAGTCTTTATGAATTTAATTCGATACGCTGCAATGTACTGGCGCTCCTCGAACGTCGAACGGTCCTAAACGTCGCCTGGCCGTGGTATCGGTCTGGCATGCGTCTAGAGGCGCACCAGGGGCAGGGGCGACACGGAGGAGTTGAGATGAAGAAGACCATTGCCGGCATTGAGATTCCCGATGGTGTAGTGGCTCAGGCGGCGACCGATCAGATCCGGGGTACGGAGTCAGAGTTGATGTTTCATCATTCGCTAAGAGCATTTCTGTTCGGTGCGCTGACCGGATATCGCGAGAACCTGACGTTCGACGCCGAACTGCTTTATGTCGCCGCGATGTTTCACAACGTCGGTCTGAACGTGAAGTACCAGCGCTCGCCCTACCGGTTCGAGGTGGACGGCGCGAATGCTGCGCGCGATTTTCTGCGGCAGCACGTCGTCGTCGACCGTCTGATCGACGAAGTATGGGCGGCGATCGCATTGCACACGACACCGGGCATTCCGGAACATATGTCGCCACTGGTTGCGCTGGTCAGCGCCGGCGTGCAAATGGATGTTCGGGGCGCCGGCCACGACGAGTTCACCGTACAACATCGCGATGAAATCGTGCAGGCTTATCCGCGCGAATCAGGTTTCAAGAAGAAGATCATCGAAGCCTATGCGCGTGGCATGGAACATCGTCCGGAAACGACGTTCGGAACGGTGAATGCCGACGTACTGGACCGATGGGATCCGAACTATCGCCGCTTGAATTTCTGCGGGCTGGTGCTGGGATCGGACTGGTTGAATTGAGGGGTGTTTCTGGAAAGGACGAATAGCATGGGCTACATCATTTCTCTGGGAGTCGGCTTCGGCATCGGGCTGCTCTATTGGCTACTCAAGGTGCAGTCTCCGGCACCGCCGCTGATTGCGCTGGCCGGGCTGCTCGGCATGGTGTTGGGCGAGCACGCCATCCCTGTTGTCAAAGCGCAGTTTTTTGCGCAGACGACGACGGTTCAGGTCGCTGGGCCGGTGAAGGGCGCTGAAGCGCAAAAGACGGTGACGCCGGACGCGACGAAGCAGGGCGGCTGACCTGACAGGCGCTGGTCTTTCGCCCGGTTGAGAGTCGTTCGTGAATCGACACGACGACTCCGTTCTTGGGCTGATTGCGCGCTGCGCAAATGCTCGACAGACAACGCACACCGCCTCGATCAGAGGCAGATCATTCAAACTTCGCTAATACTTTTGGGTAACACCATGTTCAAGTCGCTTCATCGACCCAGTTCACTCGCGTCTCTCGGCGCGGCGATACTGATTGGTTTGACTTCGGTTGGATCGGCATCTGCATTCGCCGATGCCGGACCGCCGGAGGTGTCGAACGGAAAAACCGCAGTCGCCGCGAAACAGCCCGACGTATCGGTTGGCGCGCAGTACGACACGACTCACGTGTATGTGGCTTCGGCCGATCTCGACGCGTTCGTCAACAGCTTTATCGCGACATTCGGCGGCAAGGCATCTCCGCGTGCGGTTTTCACGGTAACGCCCACGCCGAGCAAGACCGCATCGCAGTATGTGCAAACGCCGGTCGGCATGCTCTCCGTGTTCGGCTTCGAAACGGCGATTCCGTATCCGTTCGGCAATGAGCGAACCGGGTATCTGGTCACCGATATCGATAAGGCGGTGAAAGCCGCGCGTGCGGCCGGTGCCGACGTCGTCGTCGATACGTTCGACGATCCAATCGGCAAGGACGCGATCATTCAATGGCCGGGCGGCGTCACGATGCAGCTCTATTGGCACACCAAGGCGCCGAACTATGCGCCGTTGCAGAGCGTGCCGGACAACCGTGTGTATGTGTCGCGCTACGAAGCGGACAACTTCGTTCGCCGGTGGCTGCGCTTCTCGCATGGCAGGGTGGTGTCGGACAACCAAAGTGCGGACGCCGGCGTGATCGGCCGGCCGGGTGAGACGATCCGTGTGATTCGCATCAACTCGGGCTTCGGCCACATGGTCGTGTTCGTCACGGACGGCAAGCTGCCGGTCCCGTTCGGAACCGAAACGACCGGCTATGCCGTGGACGATGTCGCCCAGACGATCGAGCGCGCTCAAGCGGCCGGCGCGAAGGTGCTCTACCCGCCGTACCACAGCGCAACGGGTACGACCGCCATGCTCGAATTCCCGGGCCGGTACATTGCTGAAGTGCACGATGGCAAGTGATGCAAACTTCATGAAGCGGTCGTGGTCACTGAAGTTCCGCAGGCGCGCGCCCCGCTTTTCCGCGCGGCGTGCTGCCCGTGCCCTGCTGTTCAGCACGGGTCTCGCGGCCGCGCTGCCGGCCTCGGCGGCGGACACCGCGCTCGGTGGGGCTGACGATACCTCCGCGGCAAACCCCGCGGTGACTTCGGCTTCCGCGAGTGCGTCTTGTGCACGGCCTGCAATCATGTTCAATCGCTGGCAGGAAAACTGGGGGGTATTGGCCAATCCCTGCGTGCCGAAACGGCCGTTCGATTCGCTGAAATACATTCCGCTGTTCGGCAATCCCGATGCGTACATCTCGCTCGGTGTGGTGCTTCGCGAGCGCCTGGAGGTGAACGACGCGCCGCTGTTCGGTGTCGGATCGGGGCATGACGACACGTATCTGCTGCAACGTCTGGACGTGCATGCGGATATCCACCTCGGACCCCATGTGCAGATCTTCACGCAATTCGAAGACGCGCGCCCCTACGGCAAGGACAACGTCACGCCGGTCGACAAGAATCCGCTGGATCTGCGCCAGGCGTTCATTGCGATTACCGAGCCGCTTGGGCCCGGCACCTTCAAGTTCCGCGTGGGCCGGCAGGAAATGGCGTTCGACTTGCAGCGCTTCGTCTCGGTTCGCGACGGCCCGAACGTTCGTCAGGCATTCGACGGGCTATGGACAGACTATGAAACCGGTCCGTGGCGCTGGATCGCCTATGCGACGCAGCCGGTGCAGTATCGCGACAATTCGGATTTTGACGACGTCTCCAATCGCGATCTGACGTTCAGCGGCTTGCGTGTGGAGCGCAAAAACGTCGGGCCGGGCGACCTGTCGGCGTACTACTCGCGCTACAACCGCAGCAACGCGCACTTTCTCGACGCGGTCGGCGACGAGCATCGCGATGTGTTCGACGCGCGTTATTCCGGCAACGTCAACGCTATCGACTGGGACGTTGAGGCGATGTATCAGTCGGGACATGTCGGCAGCGATACGATCGGCGCGTGGGCGGTGGGGTCGCTCGCCGGCTACACGCTGAAGACCGCGCCGTGGACGCCGCGGATCGGCATTCAGGTGGACGCCGCATCGGGTGACAGCCATCCGGGCGACGGCCGTGTCGGTACGTTCAACCCGTTGTTCCCGAACGGCTATTACTTCGCGCTGGCCGGCTATACCGGCTACGCCAACCTGATTCACGTGAAGCCGTCGCTCACCCTCAAACCGAACAGCAAGCTGACGCTGCTGGCCGGTGTGGGTCTGCAATGGCGCGAGACCACCGCGGATGCGGTGTACCAGCAAGGCTCGGCGGTCGTGCCGGGCACGGCGGGACACGGCAACCTCTGGACGGGGTTCTATACACAACTTCGCGCCGACTGGGCAGTCACCGCGAACCTCGCCGCAGCGCTCGAGGCCGTGCATTTCCAGATCGGACCGTCGCTGCGCGAGCTGGGCGCCCGCAATGCCGACTACATAGGCGCGGAACTCAAATTTGGCTGGTAGAAGCGCTATCCGCAAACCATACCAGATGAGGTCATGTTATGAGCACTCCAGAATTATCCACCGAGGCGACGACACCGTCGGAACTCGCCACACCGTATTCCTCGCTGGAGTACCGTCAGCACCAGATGTTTCCCCGTCTGTCGACGGCTGAGATTCAGAGTTTGCGGCGTTTTGCCCGGCCGATGTCGTTCAAGGCCGGCGAACTGATCTTCGAAACGGGGCACGTTGCACTCGGCCTGTTCGTGTTGCTGCGTGGGCGTGTGAGGATCTATTCGCGCGACAGTTTCGGCCGCTCGACGCTCGTGACTGAACACGAAGACGGACACTTCATGGCCGAGATGGCGCAACTCTCCGGCAAACCGGCATTGATCGACGGTGTTGCACTGACCGACGTCGAGACGCTAGTGATCGAGCCGGAAAGGCTGCGCGCGTTGATCGTGGCCGATGCGCAGCTTGGCGAACACATCATGCGCGCCCTGATCCTGAGACGGCTTGGACTGATCGAGCAGGGGCTCGGGCCGATCATCGTGGGTGATGGCGACTGCTCGAAGCTGATGGGGCTGCAAAGTTTTCTGCGCCGCAATGCCTACCCCGCAACGGTGATCGACGCGCGTAGCGATCCCGAGGCGATCACGCTGCTTGGCGGCATGACCACCGGCCCCGACGACTTTCCGCTCGTCTTCTGCCCGAACGGCAACGTGCTGCGCGCGCCGGACGAGGTCCAGCTTGCGTCATGTCTTGGACTCGTGCCGACCTTCGAGCAATCGCACGTCTATGACGTTGCGATCGTCGGCGCCGGGCCTGCCGGGCTGGCGGCGTCCGTGTATGCCGCCACGGAAGGTTTGTCGGTTGCCGTATTCGATCAACGTGCGCCGGGCGGCCAGGCCGGCGCCAGCTCGCGGATCGAAAACTATCTGGGCTTTCCCACCGGTATTTCGGGCCAGGCACTCGCGGCGCGGGCGTTCCAGCAGGCGCTGAAGTTCGGCGCACATCTGGCGATTCCCGGAAAGGTCACGGATGTGTGCCGTCATGAAGGTCTCTTTCTGCTGACCTTGCTCGACGGGCAGCGCATCTGCGCCCGCACGGTCGTGGTCGCGAGCGGCGCCGCTTATCGGAAGCCGACGGTGGACGGCTTCGATCGCTTCGACGGACGTGGCACGTACTACTGGGCGTCGACGATCGAAGCCAAGCTGGTGAAAGGGCAGGACATCGTGTTGATAGGCGGGGGCAACTCCGCCGGCCAGGCGGTGGTGTTTCTCGCCAATTTCGCGCGCAGCATCCGCGTGCTGATTCGTGGCAAGGACCTCGAGGCCAGCATGTCGAAATACCTGATCGACCGGATTGGCTCCTTGCCTAACGTCACGCTGTGCACGCGCTGCACGCTGCGTTCGCTCGATGGCGACGAAGCCGGACTCACTCACCTTCATATCCGGCGTGAAGACGAGGACGTAGACGAAGTGATCGAGACGCGTCATCTGTTTCTCTTTGTCGGTGCGGACCCGAAAACCGATTGGCTCGAATCGAGCGGCGTGGAGCTCGACAATAGAGGGTTTGTCGTCACGGGTTTTGCCCGCAGTGAGGATGGGCTGTCTGAAGCAGGCGAGCGATATCCACTCGAAACCAGCATACCGGGCATGTTTGCGGTCGGCGACGTGCGTTCGGAGTCCGCGAAACGGGTGGCCGCGGCCGTGGGCGACGGCGCGGCCGTGGTCGGTCAAATCCATGCGTACCTGAGCCAGTTGACGGCGGCAACCGCTTAGGCACGTCCTTCTCGCCGGAAGGCGCTGCTCGATGAGATACTGCTGGCGATCGGATGGACGGGAGAGAAGAATTGAGTACAGCGGCAATCATCGAGGGCGTTCGCGGATCGTCGCCGGACTCTGGTGTAAGCGTGCATTTTGACCAGGCGTGGTTTGACCGGCTTGCGCTCGAGGCACTACTGGTTGACGGAAACATCGTGCGTTATCGCGCGAGGTGGCAGGAAGGCGCGCGGTCGTGGCTGATCGCGGTGCCGACCGATCTGCCCTCGGACGCGGTGTTGCGCCGCTTGCAGCAGGAATTCGCACCGGCCGACAGGCTCGAGTCGACATGGGCCGTGCGGCCGGTCGCACTCGTGCGGCTGTCGCGGGGGCCGGTGCTCGTGTACGAAGACAACGGCGGCACGCTGGTTCTGCCACCCGCCAACGGGATGATTGCGGTCGGCCGTTTCCTGCGCATTGCGGTCGGCGCCGCGCACGCGCTGCGTCTCGCGCACGCACGCGGTGTCCTGCATCGCGACCTCAAGCCGTCCAATCTGCTGGAATGCAGTGATGGCACGATCCGGTTATTGGGTTTTCGCGATGCTTTCAGCCTTGTCGGCGATCCGCTGACCGAATCACCAGACACCTTGTACGGCACACTGGCCTATATGTCGCCGGAGCAGGCCCGGCGGGCGGAAGGGCATGCCGATGAGCGAAGCGATCTGTACTCGCTCGGCGTGACGTTATATGAGCTGCTCACCGGGCAATTGCCCTTCGAGGCGGCGGATGCGGTCGAATGGGTTTATAACCACGTGGCGCGTCAGCCCGCCAACCCGCGGCAACACCGTCGATCCTTTCCCGCTGTGCTGGGCTCGATCATCCTGAAACTACTGGCCAAAAACCCCGCGGAACGTTATCAAAGCGCCTCGAGTCTCGAGGCTGATTTGCGCCGTTGTCTGGCTGACTGGAACGAGATGCAGCATATCGTTCCATTCGAGCCGGCCGCGGAGGACAACGTCAGAAACCTCGCCGTCACGCATCGTCTGTTTGGCCGCGCGCATGAATACAGCCTGCTGCTCGACGCGTTCGGGCGCAACGCGCGGCAGGCTATGGCGGAACTGATTTTCGTGTCCGGATACTCCGGTGCGGGCAAATCCGAACTCGTGCGCAGCGTGCACCGCGCGACCGCGCAGACAGCCACGCTGTTCGCCTCGGGAAAGTTCGAGCAGTACGGCCAGAACGCGCCGTACGCGCCGCTGATGCAGGCGATACGCTCGCTGTTCCAGCGTATTCTGGGCGAGAGCGATGGCGAACTGGACAACTGGCGGGACGTGCTGCGCGAAGCCGTTGGCACGCAAGGCAAACTCCTCGTCAGTTACATCCCCGAACTGGAACTGGTGCTCGGCGTGCAGCCGGAGGTGCCGGACTTGCCGCCCGTGGAAGCGCAGCTCCGTTTCCAGGCGCTGATCACTCGGCTGCTGTCCGTCTTCGCGACCGAGGCGCACCCGCTGATCCTTTTTTTCGACGACGTTCACTGGTTCGACGATGCAACCTTGAATTTCATCGCCTGTTTCCTGACGACGGTCGAGGACTGGCATGTGCTGCTGATCTGTGCATATCGCGTCAATGAAGTCGAGCGGTCGCCCAGGTTCAAGGCTTTCCTGAATTCGTTGCCGAGTGCAAGCGCACGCATCTCCACGATCGACGTGACGCCACTCGATACCGCGAATGTCACGGCCTTGCTGGCCGACGCGCTGCATTGCGGCTCCGCGCATGTCTATCCGTTGGCGGCAGTCGTTCACGAGAAGACGGGCGGCAATCCTTTTTTCGTCAAACAACTGCTGCTCGCGCTGGCCGACAACCAGTTGATCTGCTACGACGGCATGGCCGGCCGCTGGACATGGGATATCGATCGGATTAGCGAATACGAGTCCTCCGATAATGTCGTTGACCTGATGGTTGCGCGTTTGACGAGGCTGCCCGGGGAGGCGCAGGCCATCCTCAGGCTGCTGGCGTTAATGGGGCGGCGCCTCGACAGGGCGACCCTGGCGCGGATCGATCCTGACGGCGGCGTGGAATTGGAGCGCCGTCTGCTTCCCGCGGTGGAGGCGGGTCTGACGGTGTCGGACCGCACGGGCTTCGCCTTTGCGCACGACCGGGTCCAGGAGGCAGCGTACGCACTGATTGCCGAGGAGGAGCGCGGTGCCGAACATGCCCGGATCGCGCGCATCCTGCTGGAAGATTTCGACATCGGCGACTTGCAGAGGCCGGCATTCGACATTGCTCACCATATCGAACGCGCTCAGGCAGCCGGGGCATTGTGCGAACTGAACGCGCACGTGACGACGGTCTTCAGCAGAATCTGTCTGCAGGCTGCCCGTCACGCCAAAGAAGCGATTGCTATCCAGTCCGCGCTGAACTATCTGGACGTCGGGCGGAAGCTTCTCGACGCGAGTGGAGAAGACTATTCGCAATCGCTCGGCTACGACATCGGTATTCTGCGGGTGCAATGCCACATTCTGGATGCGAACTTCGAGGCCGCCGGCACCGAGATCGAAAAACTGCTGGACCAGAACCTGTCGGTCATTGCGCGCGCGTCGGTGTACAAGCTGAAAGCCGACATGCAGCAGCATCTGTCGGACTATGAAGCGGCTGTCGATACCGCCCTCGAAGGGATCAAGCTGTTCGGTACGTATCTGCCGCGTTATCCGGAAGCCGCGGATGTCGAGGCGGCTTACCGCCGGCTCAATCAATCGCTTGGAGGGCGAACCCTCGCCTCGATCGCCGATCTGCCGCCTTTGCGCAACGCGGCAATCGAATCAGAATTGAATTTGCTGGTGAGTATCTACGCGCCCGCATCGTTCGTGAACGAAAGGCTTGGTTTTCTCAACCTGTGCCATATGGTGCAGCTGACCATTGACCACGGTATCACAGCGGCCTCGGCGCATTGCCTCGCGTGGTTCGGCGTGTACGTCGCGGAATTTTTCGGCGAGTACGCGCAAGGGTTCGACTTCTCCCGCCTGGCAAGAACGCTGGTTGAGGAGCGCGGCTATCACGCGGTGGCCACCAGCACGCTGGTTGCGCTCGATCAGGTTGCGGTCTGGACCCAACCCCTTTCGTATGTGCTGGAATGCGCACGCGCCGCATTCGAGTCGGCTGGCCCGAGCGGCGATCTGACGATGAGCTGCTACGCGTGCAATCACGTCGTGTCGGACCTGCTGATTCTTGGGGTGCCGCTTGAGCAGGTCGACAAGGAAATCGACCTTGGGCTGTCATTCGCAAGACGTGTGCGTTTCAAGGACGTAGAAGGGATCCTCGAACTGCAGAAGCGCTTCGTCCATAGTTTGACGGGTGGTCCCGGGCTGCCGGGCAATTTCGGCGTCGTGGCGGACGGCAGAATGAGCTTCGACGCCGGCGTGCTCGATACCCAGATGGCGACGCTGCGCTTCTGGATCTGGCTGCTGAAGGGCGTCTCCTGTTATTTTCACGGCGACTATCAGAACGCACGGTATTGCCTCGCCGAAGCCGGCGAGCTGAAGTGGGCGACCCCCGCGCATATTCATCTGCTGGACTATCACTTCTACACGGCGCTGACTCTGGCGAAGCTGTCCGGTGGCGAGGATGCGGGCGCCGCGGCGGCTGCGATCGAGCCGCATCTGGCGAAGCTGCGCAATTGGGCGCAGCTCAATCCGGCCACGTTCAGGGACAAGCTCCTGTTAGTCGAGGCTGAAGTGGCGCGGCTCGGCGGCTCGCCGCTCGTGGCGCTGTCGTTATATGAGCAGGCTGCCGAGGCGGCCTCGGAAAACGGCTTCAACCACGGCAACGCGCTGGCTCACGAACTCGCGTCGGGATGCTGTGAGGCGAACGGTCTGTTCAGTGCGGCACGCCATCACAGCCGTCGCGCGATCGACAGTTACACGCGTTGGGGCGCGCTGGCCAAAGTCAGGCAGCTCGAACGCGCCCAGCGTCCTGCCCAACTTTCGCTCGAACGGCTTGTGACGTCGCGGCCTTCGGTCGAAATCCCCGATGCGCAGCAACAGTTCGACCTCGTGTCCGCATTGAAGTCGTCGCAGGCGCTGTCCGAAGAGATCGTGCTCGACAAGCTGATCCACACACTCATCACGCTCGCCATCGTTCACGCGGGTGCGCAAAGCGGGATGCTGATCCTGTTGAAGGGTAATGTGCCGGTCGTCGAGGCGATAGGGCGAGACGAGCCAGGTGGCGTTCAGGTGACGCTGGGTGAAGGCAAGGTGACGCGTGAGGATGTGCCGGCTTCGGTGTTGCACACGGCATTGCGCACCCGCAAGCCGGTCGTGGTGGAAGACGCGCAAGGCGATCCGCGGTTCTCATTCGACGTTTCTTTTTCGAACCGCTCCGTTCGCTCCGTGTGCTGTTTGCCGCTGGTCAAACAGGGTAACGTCGTTGGCGTGCTCTATCTGGAGAACAATCTGACCGCGGGCGTGTTCACGGCGAGCCGCACATCGGTGCTGGAAATGCTGGCCTCGCAAGCCGCTATTTCACTTGAAACAGCGCGTCTGTACGCCGAACTCGTGGAGGAAAACAAGCGGCGCCAGGAAACGGAAATGGCGTTGCGCATGAGTGAGGAGGCGCTCGCTCTTGGGCAACGGATCAGTCGTTCGGGAAGCTATATCTGGAACACGTTGACGGGCGAGCGCTACTGGTCAAAAGAGCTTTATAACGTGTTCGGCCTGCCGATCGAGGCGGGGAGCCCGAGCACCCAGGCGGTCCTCGAACGGATTTATCCGGAAGACGTCGGCCTCTACCAGGAGGCCGTCACACGGGCCGCGCACAACCGCACGCCGTTCCGGCAGAAGTATCGGATCGTGACGCCGGACGGCGCGGTCAAATATCTCGAGGTGCTTGGCGAGCCGTCGGGTGTCAGCAACTTTGTTGGCGTCGTCACGGATTTCACGGATCGGCACACGACCGAACTGGCGTTGCAGAACGCCAAGATCGAACTGGCGAAAGCGTCGCGGGCGACCACGATGGGCGAGCTGGCTGCTTCCATCGCGCACGAAATCAATCAGCCGTTGGCGTCGATCGTGTCGAATGCGAGCGCGGGGGTACGCTGGCTCAACCGCCCCGTGCCGGACATTCCGGAAGCGCTAGGAGGCTTGCGCGATATCGTGAAAGACGGCAAACGGGCCGGCGACATCATCAGGGCGCTGCAGTCTCTGGCGAAGGAAGCGAAGCCGAGCTTCGTTCCTACCTTGGTCGACGGTGTGGTTCGTGAAGTGTTCGATCTCGCGGCCGCTGAAGTCGAGCAGCGGAGTCTTGCCGTGCGACTCGATCTGGCGGCTGGCCGCTCCGTGATGGCCGACCGGGTGCAATTGCAGCAGGTTCTGTTCAACCTCGTCATGAACGCCGCGGATGCAATGAGTCATCTCGACGCGAAGCAGCGCTTGCTAAGCGTCACATCCCGCATCGACGATCGGGGATTGGTGGTCGTGTCCGTGCAGGACAATGGCAGCGGGATCACCGAGGAGAGTGGGTCGCGTATTTTCGACGCCTTCTTTACGACAAAGAAAACCGGCATGGGTATGGGACTTGCCATCTGCAAATCCATCATTGAAGCGCACGGCGGGACGCTGACCGCCGGTCCCGGCTACCCCCGCGGGACGATCTTTGTTTTCACGCTGCCGACTGCCGCCTAGCAGGAAAATAACGCGCATGTCGCGCGGTGATGTCGTCCTGCTCGCCTTCCGCCTGGAGCTTCGCCATCGCATACGCACGGGTCGATTCGGACAGGCGATACTTCGCCACTGGACCCTCGAATTCAACGCCAACAAGCGATTTTGCAACCAGCTCGTCAATGCTTCCGATCGCGTTCGCCACCGTGTACGCCTCGTCGCACACGACCGCGCACATCGCCTCGAACGTAAAGGCGTCGCCGAATACCGCGAGACGCCGGAACATCGACCGGGCGTTCTGGTCGAGTATCGCGAAGCTCCAGTCGAACGTCGCGCGCAAGGTCTGATGGCGCGGCAGCGCGGTCCGGTAACCTCCCGCCAGAATCGCCATGCGATCGTCCAGCCGGCGATGCACGCCTTCCACGCCGAGCGCGACGACGCGCGCCGCCGCGAGCTCGATCGCCAGCGGAATGCCGTCGAGCCGACGGCAAATCTCGCCGACGAGCTGGAGTTCCGTGCTGTCGCTGCCCACTTTTCCTTGCAATGAATTAGCGTGCTGCAGAAACAGATTCACCGCCGAACACCGCAGGATGTCCGCATCGGTGGAGTGAGGCGGCGGCACATCCAGCGGTTCAACCCGAAACACCGTCTCGGGCATGATGCGCAGCGGTTCTCTGCTCGTGACGAGCACCCGGAGCGCATCATTGCCGGCAACCAGTGCTTCGACGATGTGCGCCATGATGCCGATCACATGCTCCGCGTTATCGAGTACAAGCAGTCTGCACTGCCGGGCCAGGGCCGCCACCACCTGCTCGACATCGACTTGCGGATCGGGCACGGACAGCCCGCAGCGCTCGACGATGGCGCGGAGTACGGCCTCCTCGGTGGTCAACTGGGCCAGTTCGACAAAACAGACGGGCTCCTCAAAGTCCGCCGAGCTATGGTGTGCTGCCTCGACAGCGACGCTCGTTTTGCCAATGCCGCCGGCGCCCACCAACGTCAGCACATGTGTCTGTTCCAGCAGCGCGCGGATTTGCCTGACCGCCAGGTCGCGCCCCAGCAGGCCGGATTTAGGCGGCGGCAGACGGCGAGCACGCAACGCCCGCGAGCCGGATGCCCGTATGCCGGCTTCGTCGGACAGGACGTTTTTCCGGCGCTGGCGAAGCTGATACCCGCGCCCGGGCACGGTGAGAATCAGATCCCGGTCCTGACCGAGTACTTTGCGCAGTGCGGACAGATGGACCTGAATGTTGTTTTCTTCGACGATGGTGTCCGGCCAGACGATATTCATCAACTCGTCTTTCGTGACGAGACGACCATCGGCGGAAGCCACGGCGGCAAGGATGTCGAAAGCGCGGGACCCGAGCTGAACGGTTTCGCCGTTCCGCTGCAGCGTGCGCATCTCGAGATCGATCTGAAAGCGGCCTAATTCGATCATGACTTTTTCAGGTTCAGGAGCAGTGAGCGAGTCACGGAAAAGATCTTGCGTGCCGGCGGCGCGGGGGAGGCAATCGCGGGCGCCGGAGCTTGCCACGCTCGAAAGTACCGCGCCATGACTTATGTGTCTTGCATGTTAGTGCGATGCTTTGTAGGAAAGTCTATGAGCACAGTTGGGGTGACGCTCGCCCGGTCGAGCTACCTTCTGATCAAGCCGCGAAGAGCCGGTGGCTGGTTCAGATTCCGGTCTGTCTACGCCACGTGCCCGGCGGTGTGCCGACCAGTTGCGAGAAGGTTCGCGTGAAGTGGCTTTGATCGGAGAAACCGCATGCGATGGCGATCTCCGACAGGGACGAGTCGGAATGCCTGAGCAACTCGCGCGCGCGATCGACGCGCCGCTCCAGCAGCCATTGATGCGGTGTGCGATGCGTGGTTTCACGAAACGCCCGGATGAAGTAGCTCCGAGACAGGTTGCAAGCGCTCGCGATCTCACCCAGCGAAACGTTGCCCTGCGTCTTCGCGAGCAGCATGTCTTTGGCGCGCGCTTCGTGCAGGTTCGAGAGCCGCGGGCTTTTCCTGTTTGACGGGGCCGGCGCATTGCCATACTGGTCGAGCAGATGTGTTCCGATCGTCACGCCCAGTTGCTCGACAAAGAGTGGGCTTGCCTCAATCTGGCTATCCAGTGTCAGCGCCAATACTTGCGCGAGGTGGCCGAAGATCGGGTCTTTGCGGCCCGCGGGTGACGAGAAGCCCTCGATGGCCGCGCCGTTTCGCTCATGGCAGGTGTTGGCGATAAAAGCGCGCGACAGCTCCACCAGCACGAAATCGAAAACGCCATGCAAGTCGGCCCGGTAGTCTTCTTCAAAATTACGTATGTAGACCGAATCTTTTTCGAAGTTGTGCGATGTAGACCGGTTCCCTGAAAAAATCCGCCTGCGATGGCCCGCCGCCAGCGAAACGCCGATCAGGAAACCGCGATCCGAAGCCGGGGTTGCCACTTCACTGGTTTTCTCCTGGCGTCTGCATTTGCGATAAAACGTGAATTCACCCGTGTTGAGTTCCAGGTCCTTGTGCAACTGATTCGAAAGACAACCGAGCGAGTCCTTCTGCCGCGCTACCGTGGCGGTGGCCGTTTCCGCACCGTTAAACATGATCCGTCACCTCCGTTCGTCGCGCTACAGTCGCGCCAGTTCGCTTTGCCAAAAGCTGGAGAGGGTGATAATCAGCATTGCAGCGCGATTATCTCGGAAATGTCGGCGTCATTTATTAATTTTCGTTCAGGTTCGGCGGGTCGGCGATCAGATGATTCATTTCCTTCAACTTGCTTTCGATGGCGGCGAGGATCAGGCTTGCAGCTCTGCTTGGGGTTGCTCGGATGAGTGATCAGATGCATCGACGGCCGCCAGATTCTCAATCCGCAGATCGAGTTTTTTCTTTAACGACACGGTCAGGAATTCAACGAATGTCTTTATCTTCGCGTCGACGAATCGACGGGACGGATACATGACAAAAACGTTGGTTGTTTGAAGCGGATACTCAGGAAATAGCTGAACGAGTTTCCCCTCTTTAATATCGTCCACGACCGAATAAGTGGGTACCGCGCCGACCCCGGCGCCCGCGAGCAGCGCGACTCTGAGCGCCTGCATGTTGTTGACCACGAATTGACCGGCTAGCTCCGCGCCGGCGGTGGCATGCCCGGCGATCTCAGTGAGCCATCCGGAGGGCGGATCGAAGCTCGAGCTCGTGTGCATGAGCGTGTGCTGAGGCAAGTCGTTCACCGTGGCAATGGGATGCCGTGCGAGATAGTCCGGAGCCGCGACCAGCGCGCGCTCGCAGCGTCCTATGAGCTTGCTCACATTGCGAGAGTCCGGCAGGGCCGAGGCCGACACCGACACGATCGACACATCGAACTCGTCCTCGACCAGATTCGCCATGCGTGGCAGCAGTTTCAGATCGACGGAGACAGCCGGGAAGGCCTGCCGGTATTCGACGATGGTGGACGTCAACTGCGTCAGACCAATGTCGGGCACGGCGTGAACTCTCAATCTGCCGCGCGGCAGCGTGTGAGCATCGCCGGCCTCGGCTTCCGCGTCGTCGAGATCGGCCAGGATCTTCTTGCAGCGCTGGTAGTACCGCTCGCCGCATTCGGTAAGCGAGACGTGGCGAGTCGTTCGTTGCAGCAACCGTGTATGAAGATGCTCCTCGAGCGACCCCACCGCGCGAGAAATATTGCCGGCACTGCATTCCATATGTTTGGCAACCACGCTGAAGTTGCCGGTCTCCGCGACCCGCGAAAATACGCGCATGCTGAAAATCCTGTCCATAGCCACTGACTCCTTGACGCCTGGATCCGGTTGAACTGGGCAACACGTCTTGCCTGATGTGAAGACAATACGATCAGCAACGAGATCGCGCCATCCCTACATATGGGTGCTGCACTCATCAATGCATTCACGCCGTTCATCCGCATGTATAGGGTGGAGCAGGGGTTGGGAGGATTTCTACAGATGCGCCGGATCGCCGGACCGCCGGGTCCGGCGAGCGCCCTCCACGGCAGTGGAAGGCGATGCGCGTCAGATCTTCAGCAATTGTGCCGCATTGCCACCAAGAATCAGATTCTTTTGCTCCGGCGGCAATTCAAGACGATCCAGGAACCTGACCGGCTGCTCATAACCCATATCGAAGCAATAGTCGCTGCCGAGTACCAGTCTGTCGATGCCGATGTTCTGAATCAGAAAGTCCAGCACCGGTCCGGAATGCGAGACCGTGTCATAGCTGAAACGGCGCAGATAGCTGCTCGGCTTTTGCGCCAGCCGTCGTGTTTCCGGACGTACCGTCCAACCCGCGTCGATGCGCCCCATCAGGATCGGCAACGCGCCACCGGCGTGCGGCAAGGTAATGCGCAACTTCGGATGACGGTCCATCACACCGCCGAGTATCAGGTGCGAACCGGCGATGGCGGTGTCGAACGGATTGCCCAGCAGGTTGCTCAGATAGAAGTCGCCCAGCCGCGAGCCGCCGACTGTCTGCTGCGGATGCAGAAACACCGGCAGATCCAGTTGCTCGATGCGTGCGAAGACCGGTTCGAACAAGGGATCGTCAAGATCCCGGTTGTTGATGTTGGTCCCCATGTAGACACCGCGGACACCCGGCAACTCCGCCGCGCGTTCGAGTTCGTCGATCGCGTCGTGCGGGTTGAGCATCGGCAGGGTCGCCAACACCACGAAGCGAGTCGGATGCTGCAGATGGACGCCGGATGCCGCCTTGTTCCACGTTGCCGCAAGCTTGGTATTGAGGGCGCGGTCGGCCCAGTAGGCCATCGGCACGCTCAAAGACAGCGCCTGCATGTCGACCCCGGATGAATCCATGTCCGCGAGCCGCTCGTCGATCTTGATGAACTTGAGCGGTAGCGGTCCCAGTCCGCCGGCCGGCGTCTGGAAGCTGAAGCTGCTGGCGTCGCGGGTGAACTTGCCGCCGAATTTCAGTCCCTCGCCGCCTACCAGGTCGCAGTAGCTCTCCGGGTAGTAGTGCGCGTGGATGTCGATCGATCTGACGGCGCCCGCGATGCCCACGCTGCCGGTGGCCGTGGCCGACGCCGGTAGTGCCGATGCGAGGCTTCCGGCAAGCGCGGCCATCGTCCCGAGCAGCTTGCGGCGTTTCGGCGAAACACAACACATACAATCCATGAATCGGTCTCCTTTGTCTGCTTTTAGCATTACCCTTGTTTCACCATGCCGAGCTCGCAGTCGACGAGCTGGTTGCCGTACAGCGCACGCTCGCGCGCGCCACGTGGCGAGCGGTCGGTGATCGAGAAAAAGAACACACCGGTGAAGGCAACGATCATCGAGAAGAGCGCCGGGTATTCGTACGGGTAGATCGCATGTGCGTGTCCAAGCACCTGCACCCAGACGGTCGGGCTGAGAATCGTCAAGGTTACCGCCGTGATCAGCCCGAGCGAGCCGCCGAGTACCGCGCCGCGCGTGGTCAGGCCGCGCCAGTAAATCGAAAGAAGCAGGACCGGAAAGTTCGAGCTGGCCGCAATCGAGAAAGTCAGACTGACGATGAACGCGATGTTCTGCTTCTCGAAGGCAATGCCCAGCAGAATCGCGAGCACACCGAGCACAAGCGTGGTGATCCGCGACACGTGCAGTTCTTCGCGGTCCGTGGCTGCGCCGCGGCGAATCACATTCGCGTACAGATCATGCGAGACCGCCGAGGAACCGGCGAGCGTCAGACCCGCGACGACGGCGAGAATCGTCGAGAAGGCGACCGCGCAGATGAAGCCGAGAAACACGTTGCCGCCTACTGCATGGGCGAGATGGATGGCCACCATATTCACGCCGCCGATCACCGCGCCGGAGGCCGTGTGATATTGCGGATCGGTCGCGACCAGCGCAATCGTGCCGAAGCCGATGATGATGATCAGGGCGTAGCCGATGCCGACAATGCCCGTCGCGTACAGAATGCTTTTTCTGGCGGCCTTCGCGTCGCCGACAGTGAAAAAGCGCATCAGGATGTGCGGCAATCCGGCCGTGCCGAAGATCAACGCCAGGCCGAGCGAGACGGCGGAAACCGGGTCCGACACGAGCCCGCCCGGCCGCATGATCGCGGCATGCTTCGGATGGGCGAGGATCGCCTGCGCGAAGAGGGCATTCAGACTGAAGCCGAAGTGGCTAAGCACCATGAGCGCCATGAAGGCGGCGCCCGCCAGCAGCAAGGCCGCCTTGATGATCTGAATCCATGTCGTGGCGAGCATGCCGCCGAAAAACACGTACACGACCATCAGTACGCCGACCATGACAACCGCGATCGTATAGTTGAAGCCGAACAGCAATTCGACGAGCTTGCCGGCGCCGACCATCTGGGAGACGAGATAGAGCAGAACGATGACGATCGAGCTCGAGGCGGCGAAGGCGCGGATCGGCCGCTGTTGCAGTCGATAGGACACCACGTCGGCCAGCGTATAGCGCCCAAGATTGCGCAGCGGCTCGGCAATCAGAAAGAGAATGATGGGCCAGCTGGCGAGAAAGCCGATCGAATAGATCAGACCGTCATAGCCGCTCGTGAAAACCAGCGCGGAAATGCCGAGCAGCGAAGCGGCGGACATATAGTCGCCGGCGATCGCCCAGCCGTTCTGGAGGGCCGTGATCTTGCCGCCGGCCGCATAGTGGTCGGACACGCTATGGTTCTTTTTTGCCGCCCAGCGGGTGATGAAGAGCGTCGAGGCGACGAACAGCAGGAACATGCCGATCGCGATCGGATTGTGCGAGCGCGCCGGCGCTGAGGTTTCGGCGGCGACGGCGGGCAGGGCGGTGAGGGCACCGATCAGTGCCGCGCTCAACAACCGGCCATGCCATAGAGGATTGCGTTTCATTTTCGTGCTCCTTGCCGGATTTCATTCACGGCGCGGTCCTGGGTGGTATTGGCGCGCGCGACATACACCGCGACCAGTACGAACGTAAAGACGAACATGCCGAAGCCGGCCGGAATCCCCCACGTTGCCGGATAGCCGTCGACGATTGGCCGGCCGAGCAACGCCGGTGCGAACGCAAGCGTGAGAATGAAGGCAAAGTACACAGCCAGCATCAGGATCGTGAGCGTCCACGAGAAGGTGCGTCGCGCTCGCACGAGTGCGCGAAAACGCGGATCGTCGAGCAGCGGATTTGCGGGGGGCGGCGGGTCGCTGACGACGGGCTGCGCGCTCATCGGATAGGTTGGGGCGCCATGTTCCACTTTGTCTCCTTTCGAAACGGCTTCTTATCGGTGCTGCGACAGTTGATCGAACCCACTGCAGGCACAACGAACATCTAAAAACGTGCGGGTACAGCGGTCTCGCGCATCACCGCGTCGGGCGTGCGATAGCGCTCGGCCATTTCACGGTCGACCTCGTTTTTCAATTGAGCCTGCATATAAGCGCCGAGGTGGCGTGCGTGCTGGACGATGGCCGCGCCGACTTGCGTGCGTACGCGGCTGTACTCCGCTAGTGCTTCCTGAACGTCTGCATGGCGCTTCAACGCGCTGACGAGCGCCATCGCGTCGCTCGCTGCCTTGGTGACGCCCATGCCGCAGTGCGGCCGCGCGACGAACGCCGCGTCACCCAGCAAGGCCACCCGGCCGAACGCCATGTGCGGCACTTCGAGGTCGAAGATGGGTTGGAAGAGTGGTTGGGTCGATTTGGTCACCACCTCGCCGAATTGCGGCGCGAGCAGCGTGAGCGCCGCTTCTTCCATGTCGGCGAGCACCTCGCGGCGAATCAGCGTTGGCGGAATGCCGCCCACCCAGCGTTTGCCGGATTCATCGGTCAGCAGGTTGGGCAACTGGACGTCTTCGCTCGTCGCGCGATACCAGACGAAGTTGTAGCGGCGTTCACCGGGGGTCGTGCTGTTGCCCTGGCCGGCAACCGGATAGCCGAGAATCTGTTCGCGCGGTGGCAGGCAGAAGGCAAACTTGTCGAACAACGCCTCGCGCGTTGCTCGCGACAGCGACGTTTCGTCGACCAGGCCACGCCATGCGACATAGCCGGCATACTGAAGCTTCACATCGGGCAGGAACCGCTCGCGAATCGCCGACTTGAAACCGTCCGCCGCAATGACAAGGTCCGCGCGCAATACCGTGCCGTCACTGAGCGACACGCTCGCCTGATCGGCTCCGTCTTCCACGGATACAACCGTGCCGCCGGCATGGTAGTGGACATCGGGGAGCGCGGCGCGCAGCACGTGATACATCTTGCCCCACGCGGTCAGGGTCTGCGGCAGTTCGCGCTCGGACAGCACCGCGCCGCTCTGCGCGAAGGTCACGCGCGACAGCACTTTGACGCCGATCGAGTCGTCGATTGCGATTCCCGCGGCAGTCATGGCCTCGAATAACTCGGGATGGGTGACGATGCCGGCGCCGCGGCCGGCCAGTTCTTCAGGAACGCGCTCGAAGATGTCGACATTCCAGCCGTTGCGTACCAGCAAATTGGCCACAAACAGGCCGCCCAGCGAGCCACCGACGATGATCGCCTTTAAACGTGCGGAAGGATTGGCCATGCTTACTCTCCTACGATGATGGGTGCACGATCGATGGCCGGATGGGTTTCGGCCAGACCGGCGAGTTCTTCGGCGGGGAAATTCAGTTCGATGGTCACGCCGGACGGGTCCTCGATAAACACCTGATGCAGGCCAAGGCTCGGCACCGTGCGATCGCGCCAGGCGACGCCTTCCGCTTGCAAGGTGTTCCACATGTCTTCGACACCCGTCGCGAGAAACGCGATGTGGTCGACCGTGCCGGTCCCGCTGGTGGGCAGTGCCTTGTCGCCGAGATAAGCGGTGAGCCCGACGGGATTGTCCGGATCGACGCCAATGATGTGGACGGTGCCGAAGTCGGCCTCATCACCGCTCTTGTAAAGCCACGCGCCCGGAAAATCGAAGGGCGGGCGGTAGCCCCGCTTGAAGCCGAGAATCCGCTCGTAGAAACGACAGGATTGCTCGAGATCCATCGTGCGGATCGAGTAGTGCGCAAGTTTTGACACAGGCATAAGGAACTCCTACTATGCTATTTATCGTTCGATTAGTGATCGATAGATAAATAGTAGGCGAATTCATCGCCTGGAGAAAGTGGCGTGACGACGGTGTTTACCCTGGAAAACTCGCTGGAAAACGCAAAAGAGCGTTGCGCAATGGGCGATGAAGCAAGTGGCCGGCTGTGGTGCCGGCCAGCGTCAGGCTTTGGTTTTACTGGAAGCTTTCGGCGCGTGCTTGAGCGCTTCAGGCACGCCATTGAGAAAGGCGTCGACCTGGCGCGCGATGTGGTCTTCAACGTTGTCGCTGACCGGCAGCCCGTAGATCCATTTCCGCACGCCGAGATAGAAGATGCTGGCGTGCAGGCTCCAGATCAGCTCCAGGTCGATGTCGCGTTGCCTCGTGCTGGTCGATGCCGGCAGCTCATAAGCCGAGCGGATTTCCGCCATGACGGGCAGGAACACGCGCTCGCGCAGCCGCGACAGATATTTGGAGTTGATGCCTTCGCGCGTCAATCCGGCGAAGATGAAAATCCGGATCCATTCGCGCCGCAGGATCACGCCGGCGTACGCCGAGTAGAACCTGACCATCCGTTCCTGGATCGGCACGGAGCGGTCTTTGATCAGGCATTCCCAACTCGTGTCCCATTGATAGACCTCTTCGTACACGCGGTCGATCAATGCTTCCTTGCTTGGGAAATAGCGGTAGAGAAGCGGTTGTGTCACGCCGAGTTGGCGCGCGAGCTCGCGGGTGCTGCCGGAGAATCCGTGTGTGGCGAAGTGGTCGACGGCCTTCAGCACGATCTGGCGCTCCCTCACTTCGGGGGCAAGGCGGCGCGTGATGCCCTTCTCGTTCTCATGCGCCTCGCTCTTCGACGCTGTGTGGACCGTTGGTGCTTTTCTCGGCATGGTGTGTTCGGTACCCAGGATGTTCGGACGGATCATACAAAGATTACCCTGGTCTGGCTAGGCGACGGCGCCTGCTGAGCGTGCTGCGGGCGGGTCGGGCGCGCGCGCAACGGCCGATTGCGATGTCGCTCGCGCTCAGGCCGGATGCGCTTAGTACAAATTTTTTGAACTGTACGTTCAGATTTTTCCGCGCATGCGAATTCGTCGCTGCTCTAGACTCCGGGGGATCCGCCGCTGAGTGTTCTCTCCTCAGTTCTCCCCTCGGTCTTCCCCCGGTTGTTCCGTTATCCGCTGTGTTTGGGATGCTCAGGTAATGATTCACATTGGCCCGCTTCAGGTAGACCTTGAGCGTCGGGAAGTGTTTCTCGACGGGCAGCCTGTGCGCCTCGGCAGCCGCGCATTCGACATGCTGGCCGTGCTGATCGCCGCGAACGGCGGCCTGGTGTCGAAGAACCAGATGCTCAAAGAGGTCTGGCCGAACGCGATCGTTGAAGAGAACAATCTTCAGGTTCATATGTCCGCGCTGCGCAAGATGCTGGGCGAAAGCCGCGGACTGATACAGACCGTATCCGGACGAGGCTACCGGCTGGTTCCGAGGGTTTCGTCGACGGCTGCCTCCGGCAACGCTGAAGATGACGACCCGCTCGACGACGTCGTGCAGGGCGAGCGCGTCCCCCACAACCTGCCTGTCAATTTGTCGGCGCTGATCGGACGGGACCAGGCGCTGGACGATGTTTCGCTGGCGCTCGCGTCGGCTCGCCACGTGACGCTCGTCGGCTCGGGCGGCATCGGCAAGACTCGCCTCGCCGTGGAAGTCGCACGCGGTTCGCTGGGGCGCTTTCCAGACGGCGTCTATCTGGTCGCGCTCGCCTCGGCTTCTGATGCGGGCGGCGTTCTCGCGGCGTTCGCGACCAGCATCGGCGTGAATCCGGCGAGCGGGCCGCTCACGCTCGCGCGCATCGGCAAGGAGTTCCGCGAGCGCCGCGTGCTGTTCGTGCTCGACAACTGTGAGCATGTGCTCGGCCACGCCGCCGAGCTTGCCGAGACGCTGCTGAGCGCCGGTCCCGCGGTGCGCGTGCTCGCAACCAGCCGGGAGGCGCTGCGCGTCGTGGACGAACACCTGTATTGGGTCGCTGCATTGCAGGTGCCCGCTCAGGACGAGCAAAATCAGCATATCCTGCAATGCAGCGCGGTCGAGTTATTCCTGTCACGCGCCCGCGCGATTGATGCGCGCTTCTCATCGGACGAAAGAAGCATTCAGCTGACCGGCATGGTGTGCCGCCGGCTCGACGGCATACCGTTGGCCATCGAACTGGCAGCGGCGCGCGCGGCGATACTCGGTATCGCGACATTGGCAAGCCATCTTGACGACCGTTTCAACATGCTGACCGGCGGCAATCGTACCGCGTTGCCGCGCCACCAGACCTTGAAGGCGACGCTCGACTGGAGCCACGCACTGCTCGACGATGCCGAGCGCACGACGTTGCGCCGGCTGGGCATCTTCGCGAGCAGCTTCACGATGGACGCGGCGATCGCCGTCGTGAGCGATGGCGCATTGCGGGAACTCGACGTGATCGAGGCGGTGTCGGGGCTGGTTGAAAAATCGTTGGTGGTGAGGTGCATGGCATGCGGCGGGGCGAGTTATCGCCTGCTGGAAACCACGCGTGCGTACGCGATGCAAAAGCTCGAGGATAACGGCGAGCAACGCGTCGTCGCGCTCCATCACGCGCGTTACTTCGTTGCTCTGCTGGAGCGCGAAGCGCTGAGCCGCGCGGACTCCGCGCGCGCCTTCGCCGACGGCTGGCATCATCAGATGCGCGCGTTGCTCGACGACTTGCGCATGGCGCTGGGCTGGACCCTGTCGCCGAAGGGCGACGAAGCGCTGGGTGAAGCGCTGGCCGTGAAAGTCGTGTTCATGCTCTATGAACTTTCGCTGGTCGACGAGTGCTGCGCATGGGCGCGGCGAGCCCTCGATAGTGTCGCTGCGACGCACCATGGCTCGCGCTCGACCCGCCACCTCCGTGTGCGCATGCAACTGAAGGCCGCGCTTGGGGCTGCCCTCGTCAACGTCAACGGACCGAACCAGGAAACCTTCGGCATCTGGTCCGAGGTTCTTGCCTCGGCGATTGCGCTTGGGGACCCTGCGTTTGAAGCCCGCGCGTTGTGGGGCATGTGGAACGCGAGTCAATCGTCCGGTGCGGCGCGCAATGCACTGGCGTTCGCCGGGCGCTTCGCGTTGCTCGCTTCCGAGGTGGGCGACACGGGCTGCGCGGTGCTCGGCAGCAGGTTGCTCGGGATCGCGTCGCATTACGCAGGCGATCAACGGCAGGCCCGGGCGTCGCTCGAACAATTCCTGCGGCAAAGCGACGGCCCGTATCAGCGCCTGCCGCTGGGCCAGTCCGTCGATCAGCGGATTGTCGGCTGCGCGACGCTCGCGCGCGTGCTGTGGCTGCAAGGTTTCCGCGATCAGGCGCTGCGACTTGCAGAGGATAGCGTGGTCGCTGCTTGCGATCAGCAGCAGGCGATGGTCACGAGTTATGTGCTGCTCGAGGCGCTCGTCCCGCTGGCGCTTTTGTCGAACAAGCGGGACCGGGCAGCCTACGCGATCGCGTTGCTGAAGGAGGTGTCGGCGCGCGCGGGTTTGAGCGTGGCGCAAGCGTGCTGCCGTTGTTTCGATGAGTACCTGCGCTCGATGGACGACGTGTCACCCGAGCGTTTGCAGGCTTTCCGCACGGCGCTGGACGATCTGGAGTCGCTCGAGTTCGGTGCGCCGCGCGCCATGCTCACCGGACAGTACAGCTACGCGCTCGGACGCTCCGGTCAGCGGGACGAGGGCATTGCCGCCGTCGTGCACGCGCTGCTTCAGTGCGACGAAACGGGGGATCATTGGTATGCCAGCGAACTCAGGCGCATCCACGGCGAACTGCTGCTGATGGAGCAGACGGGCGCGTCCCCGTCCAACGTGGTGGCAAGGGATGCGGAAGCGTGCCTGGTCGCGGCGCTGGAGGAATCGCTGATCCAAGGCTGCCGCACGCTGCAATTGCGGACCGCGACCAGCCTCGGCCGGCTTTGGCACGCGCAAGGCCGAAGCGCGGAGGCCGCCCAGCTCCTGAAGTCGGCCTGCTCGATCATTACCGAGGGCCTCGACTGGGACGATTTCACAGCCGCTGTCGATTTGCTGCGGATCGCGGCAGCGGCCAGCGAGCAGGCCGCTGCTGGCACCAACGGTCCGGTCGCCGCGCCTGCAGTGGGAGGCGCTTTCGATGCGCCGCCGAGCGCAAAATTCAGAGAGCGCGGCTAGGCGGCATTCACCCGTGCTCGTTTGATCCCCGCGGCGCGGCTCTCCCCGTGCCCGTCAATGCGTGTCCTTCAGATGTTTTCAGATCCATTTCAGGACATTCTCGCAGCAATCCAATAGCTTGAGCGGATTGGATGCGGGCGATCGTCACGGAAGCGGCTATGAGATCGTCGAACTGGCTCGGACCCACTTGCGGCAGCAGCACGCAGAACTGACGAGTAGCTTATGACTTTGCTGACGGACAGCCCAGCCTCGCCGCGATGGCGGGACGAGTTGAAGACGTACTGGAAGGACGACGGCCCGCGGTTCGTGCATATCGTGAAGGTGGCTGCCGCGGTGAGCCTCGCGATGGGACTGTGCATGCGGCTGGAACTCCGCACGCCGGCCACGGCCATGGTTTCGGTCGTGATCGTCATGATGCACCAGCAAAGCGGCATGGTGATCGCGCGCGGTTTCTATCGCGGCCTCGGCATGGTGTGCGGCAGTATGGCCGGCCTGTTGATCATCGCGTTGTTTCCGCAGCAGCCGATACTGTTCTTTATCGCGCTGGCTGCGTGGATCGGCGCGTGCGTATTCGGCGCATCGTATTACCGCAATTTTCAATCCTACGGTTTCGTCCTGACGGGTTACGGTACGGCCATCACGGCGATGCCGGCCTGGTCCAATCCCTATGGTGTTTTCGATAACGTCGTGTTTACCGTGAGCGAAGTGGTGATCGGCGTGGTGTGTGCAAGTCTTGTTAGCGCGGTGGTGTTTCCGCAGCCTGTCACGCCGGCGCTCTACGCGTCGAGTCGCAGAAACTTCACGAACCTGTTGAACGCAGTGCATGCGATGCTTGGGCGCGCGACGACCGTTGTCGGTTTCGACACGTTTCTCGACCTGATCCGCGAGCGCGCCGGGATAGAAAGTTTGCGTAGCGGGGCGGTATTCGAGGACCCGTCGATACGCCTCTTCAACCATGTCTTTCTCGATCTCGACAGGAGTTTCCTCGACACGGTCGCGTGGATTCATGCCTTGCATCAATTGAAGGCGCGCGTCGCCGTGGAGGCCGATCCGCGTGCGATCGCGGCTGTCGATGAACTGATCGACGCGCTGCTCGCGATCGTGCCGGCCGAGGCGCAACTCGAACTGATCACGCTCGACCAGGTCGAGACACTGTTGAGCCGTCTCGATGCTTTCGAGCAGGCACTGCCCGCGCAACTGGGCCGGCTGATCCATTCACTCGCGGATCTGTCGCCGCATCAACGACAGTTCGTTGCGACCACCGGCTCCGCGCTGTTCTTCTCGATTGCCGATCTTCGCCTGTATTGCAGAAACTATGTCGATGCACGCGCGGTCGATCGGCTGCCGTGGTCGCAGTCGGTGATCCATGCCATCGGCCGCATCGGTAGAACCCGTGCCACGGCCAACCGTACGGCTGCGCTCATCGCCGGCACGCGTGCGGCCGTGGCGGTGATGCTGGTCGGCTCGGCATGGCTCGCGTCGGGATGGGTGGGCGGATCGAGCGCGATCGTCGCGGTGGCGATTACGAGCGCGCTGTTTGCGCTCGTGCCCAACCCTGCTGTTGCGAGCTGGCAGATATTCTGTGGTTGCCTCGCGGGCTGGCTCGCCGGCTTCGCGTTCAACTTTTTTCTGCTGCCGCGCGTCGATGGTTTCGAGTTGCTCGCCGCATCGATTGCGATTTTCGTGATGATCGGCAGCTATGTGAATACGTTTGCGAGAACGTCGATCCTCGGGCTTGGTTTCAACATCTATTTCTGCTTCATCGTCGGCATATCGAATCCGACCGTCTACAACCCAAGCGCTTACCTCGACACCGGCTTTGCCTTGCTGGTCGGTATCGCGACGGCGGCCGCCGCATTTTCGATCATCGTGCCGCGCGCGGGCGACTGGATCTCGGCTCAATACCTCAAACAGATTCGCACACTGGTGTCGGATAGTGCGCGGGACGACGAGCTCGACGATCTGCTCTACACGTTCGAATTGAGTCTGCGTGATTTCATTATCCAGATCGCGTCGGCACCGGCCGATGCGCGAGTGGACCGCAATCACCTGATTGGCTGGGCGTTCGCGGCGCTGGAGATCGGCCGCGCGATGATCCAGATGCGGCTGGACACCGAACAGCTCGGAGAGAGGCTGCCGGCTGGATGGCTCGACGCGCAGACCACCTGGCTGGCGGCGCTCGCCGACGTGTTCACCGCTGTCACGCCGCAGGCCGCCGACGCCGCGCTGGTTGCGACGCGAAGGGCGCTGGATACGCTGCCGTTTGGGCAGAATAGTGCGGTCGATGCGACGATGCTCACGCACTGCCGGATGCGGGCGCTGCTGCATTTCACCGAGCTCGCGCTGCTGGACGATACCTTGTCCCTATGGCAACCAGCGGGGCAGCGGGCATGAAAGTGCGTTGCCTGGGCGTGTCCACAACGAGTCGATCGGCGGCCGCCGCTCTCGCATGTGCGTGGCTGTTGGGCGGATGTATCAACAGCGGCGGCATTCACACGCAAGCGTCGATGATCGACCCGGCAACGCTCGACCCCGGCGCTGCATTGCGCGCTACCCAGCAAGATGCGAAATGGCCGGCCGATAGCTGGTGGCGGCAGTGGGGCGACCCGCAACTGGACACGCTGGTTCAGGACGCCACCGCCGGCAACCCCGGCTTGCGCGCCGTGGAAACGCGCATCGACGAGGCGAGATTCCAGGCGCAGATCGCCGGCGCCAACGAGTTGCCGCAACTCAATGCGGGTGGCTCGTTCGAGCGCAGACGTTATGCCCGCTACACGACGCCGGCACCGCCCGGCGGCACGACGGTGTGGAGCAACAGCATCGAGGCCGACCTGTCCTATGACCTGGACCTGTGGGGCAAGTCGCGCGCGATCCGCGAAGGCGCGCTCGACAATGTGCACGCCGTCGCCGCGGACGCGCGCTTCGCGGAAATCGAACTGCAGACCGCAGTGGTGCGTAGTTACGTACAACTGGAGCTGCAGTACGCCTTGCTCGATGTCTACCATGCCGTGCAGAACGAACAGCAGCGCTCACTGGACATCGCAACGCGCCGCTGGCGCGCGGGTGTCGGCAGCCGACTCGAAGTCAGTCAGGCGTCGACCCAGTTCGCGATGAGCACAACGAGGGTGCAGCAGGCGGAGCAGCAACTTGCGTTGACGCGAATAAGCATCGCCGGTCTGATCGGCAAGGGGCCTGGCTACGGCGACTCGCTGCGCCGTCCGAGCCTCGCGCTGAACGTGCCGTTGGTGTTGCCGGCCTCGCTGCCGGCTGAACTGATCGGGCATCGGCCGGATGTGGCGGCCGAGCGCTGGCGCGTGCTCGCGGCGGATAAGGGCATCGACGCCGCGCACGCGGATTTTTATCCGGACATCAACCTGCTAGCGACCGCGTCGCTGGGCTCCGCGGCGACGTTCGGCGGCTTCTTCAACTTCGTGAACAGCGACGGCGTGGGTCATGGTGTGGGCGCTGCGATTTCGCTGCCGATCTTCGACGGTGGACGCCGTCGCGGCAATTACGGTGTGGCCGTCTCGTCTCGCGACGCTGCCGTCGATGCGTACAACCAGAGTGTGGTGAATGCGATGCAGGCGGTTGCGACGCAAGTCGTGTCGCTGCGCTCGCTCGGGCAGCAGCAGGCGTCGGTTGAAAACACGCTCGATTCTGCGCACGCTTCCTTCCGGCTCGCCGATACGGGCTACCGCAGCGGCATTACCGAATTCCTGAATGTGCTGGCGGCGCAGAACGAACAATTGCAGCAGGAGGAGAGCCTCGCGCAGATCCAGGCCAAACGCCTCGATTCGTGGGCGCTCCTGATGAAGGAGCTGGGTGGCGGTTTTGCGTCGGCGCCGCCCGGCCAGGTGTTGCAAGGAGCGGACGATGCCGGGCGAAATTGATCTGTTTTCCTTGCTCGTACCTGGTCTGCTGCCGGTTCTCGCGGGGTGTGTGCTGCTGTTTATCGTCCTCGACCTGGTGCTGGCCAGGCTTGGTTTCTATGACTATACGTGGCATCCCGGCCTGTTCCGGGTCGCGCTGTTCGCCGCGCTATTCAGCGGCGCTTCGCTGCTGCTGTTGCAATGAACATTGAACACCACAGGTCCCGTGAATTCGCTGACAGCTCCCGCCCGGTAACGAAGATGAAAACGCAATCCATCCTGCGCGCAGGTTTCACGCTAACCCTTCTGGTAGTGGCGATCGTGCTGGTTCGCATGCTGTGGCTGGACTATATGTTTTCGCCATGGACCCGCGATGGCCGGGTTCGCGCCAAGGTCGTGCAGGTCGCAACCGATGTGTCGGGGCTGGTCAGCGAAGTGCGCGTGAAGGACAACCAGTTAGTACGCCAGGGCGACGTATTGTTCGTGCTCGATCCGGCTCGCTTCCACTATGCCGTCGCGCAAGCCGACGCGGATCTTCAGCGGGCCCGGGCACAGATGGCCCAGGCCAAAGCCCAGATGACCGCCAGCGAAACCAGCGTCGCGATGAAGCGCGCGCAGGCGGCGCGTCGGGCCAATCTCGCGGGCGATGTGATCTCGGACGAGAGCCGGCAAGATTCGGCGTCGCTCGCGAAGCAGTCCGCTTCGTCTTATTCCGCCGATGTCGCTGCCTATAGCGCGGCGGAAGCCATGTACAAGGCAGCCGTGGTTGAGCGGCAGACCGCGTTGCTCAACCTGACGCGCAGCGAGGTGCACGCGCCGTCGGATGGCTACATCACCAACCTGAACCTGTATCCCGGCGATTTCGCGACCGCCGGCGTCGCGCGTATGGCGCTGATTGACTCTCATTCGTTTTGGGTCTATGGCTATTTCGAAGAGACGAAGCTGCCGCACGTGCAGGTCGGCGATCAGGCAGTCGTGCGGCTGATGTCCGGCGGCAAGGACATCCAGGGGCATGTCGACAGCGTGGCGAGCGGTATTGCCGATCGCGATAACCCAACCAGCAACGGGGATCTGCTGGCGGACGTCAACCCGATCTTCACGTGGGTGCGGCTCGCGCAACGTGTGCCGGTGCGAATTCATCTGGATCAGATTCCCGCCGGGGTCAAGCTCGCGATGGGCATGACCTGCACGGTGACGCTGCGGCCTCAGCGCAGCCATTGATCTGACGGCGGCGCGCAAGGCGCCGCAATTTGAGTACGTGAACGCAGACACCGTGCGAATTCGAAAACACCGCGAGCGTAACCGGTTCAAAGTAAGGGGCAGCGCGACACCGGCACGCCACCCCCCAGGCGCCGCCATCCTGTTGCTATTTATCGTTTTGAAACCAACGTATTTCCTGGAGAAAATAATCATGAAGGCAAAGTGGGCACTTGTATTTCTGGTCGCGTCGGTGTTTGGCGCGGTGTGCCAGTCGGCAAGCGCACAAGTCGCAGGCACGCAGACCATTGGCGTCAGCGTGGAGGAGTCCCAGCTCATCGTCGAAGGCTGGAGTACCACCAAGAGTCTGCTGGGCAAGAGCATCTATAACGACAGTGGCGAGAAAGTCGGGGTCCTCCACGACATCATCATCGCGCCGGATAACGCTGCATCGTTCGCGGTCGTGGCGGCTCATCAGTTTCTCGGGGTGTCGCAGCACGACGTGGCGATTCCGATGTCACAACTGGACTTTGTGAACGGCAAGCTCGTGTGGGCGGGCGCCACGCGCGACGCGGTCAAGTCGATTCCGGCCTTTCAGTATGCGAAGGTCCGCGCCATTCCGGTGGCACGCCAGGAATACGGTCAGCACTGACGGGCGCGCATGCGCGGCGCCGGGGGGCGCCACGCAGCGGCGAATTTGGAACGATTAAGGAAAAATAAGTATCGCGTTTGACACGGGCTCGCGCATGATCACATTCAGCTTAAAAGCTATCGGTCACCGGTAGGTCTGAGTGTCATGCGCACTGATAGCCATACTGGCTGTCATCCAGATGGACAGGCTTCCGGTATTCGTCAACGAACGCCGCTTCGAACGCCTATGTTTACGCCTGTCTGTTCCGTTCCGGCCAATTGCCGGCTGGCGGCCTGTTGATCCGCCCGCCATGAGAAATTGCCGACGCGCTTCCCCCACGGCGCGTCCCGACGTCCGCGTCGTGTCGACGCTCGCCGCCGTGATCGCGCTCGCCGTGTTCGGGATCGATGCGCTGACTCCCCTTGATATCGCGGTAGGCGTGTTCTACGTGGTGGTGGTGCTGCTGGTCGCTTCGGCCGGCAACCGCCCGGCCACGATCGCCGCAGCGTGGGGCTGTGTGGCGCTGACGCTGCTCGGCTTCCTGATGTCGCACGATGGCGCTTATTCTGGCGGCGCGATTGCGCGGTGCTCGGTGAGCCTGCTGGCGATCGCCACGACGTCGATCCTGGCGTTGAGAAACCTGGCCGCGACGACGCTGTTGCACGAGCAGGTCGAACTGCTCAAGCTCGCTCAGGAAGCGCTCGCGCGCTCCACCGCGGAACTCGCTCACGTCACGCGCATCACCACGCTCGGCGAGCTGGCCGCTTCGGTTGCGCACGAGGTGACGCAGCCGATCGCGGCGATCGTGACGTGCGGCGGTGCCGCATTGCGCTGGCTGAACCGTCCCACACCGGAGATCGACGAGGCGGCGCAATCTGTCGCGCAGATGATCCGCGACGCGAAGCGCGCGGATGAGGTCATCCAGCGGATCCGTTCGATGGCCAAAAAGCGCGACCGTCTACCGGTTGCAGTGGATCTGAACGGGATCGTCGGCGAATCGATCGAACTGATGCGGCTCGAACTCGAGCGCCACCGTGTCGAGTTTACCATCGACCTCGCGGCGCCCCCGCCCACCGCATGCTGCGATCGTGTGCAACTGCAGCAGGTACTGATCAATCTGATCATGAACAGCGTCCAGGCCATGGCCGACGTGAGCGGGCCGCGCAAGCTCCTGATCGCCACGCGCCGGTTCGACGACGCGCATGCACAGGTGATCGTGCAGGATTCAGGCACGGGGATCAGTGAGGAAAACAGCGGCTGTTTGTTCAATACGTTTTTTACAACCAAGGCCGAGGGCATGGGTATGGGGTTGTCGATCTGCCGTTCGATCGTCGAGGCACACGGCGGCCGCATCTGGACAGAATCACCGGCCGCGGGCGGCGCGGTGCTGCAGTTCATCCTGCCCGTTGATGAAGGGAGATGTCATGAGCAGTGATGTGCATAGCAATGCCGGCGGCAACGCGGGCCGCACCATGGTCTATGTCGTGGACGACGACGAGTCGATGCGCGAGGCTGTCAGCACGCTGCTGCGTTCGGTCGGGCTCGGCGTCGAAACCTTCGGCTCCGCGCAGGAATTCCTCGCCTACGACATGCCGGATGTGCCGAGCTGTCTGATCCTCGACGTTCGTCTCAAAGGTCAAAGCGGACTCGCGGTGCAGGAGCAGATCGCGGCCAGTCAATTCGGTTTGCCGATCGTCTTCATGACCGCGCACGGCGATATCGCGATGACAGTCAAAGCCATGAAGGCCGGCGCGCAGGATTTTCTTGCCAAGCCGTTCCGTGACCAGGACATGCTGGACGCTGTCGCGAATGCACTGGCGAGCGACGAGGCGCGACGCGCGGCCAGCCGGTCCGTCGCGGATCTGCGGACTTGCTACGAGTCGTTGACCGCGCGCGAGCGCGAAGTCATGGCCTTTGTCGCGGCCGGGCTGATGAACAAGCAGATCGCGGGCGAATTGAATCTGAGCGAAATCACCGTCAAGATTCATCGCGGCCAGGCGATGCGCAAGATGGGCGCGCGTTCGCTCGCCGACTTCGTACTGAAGGCGGAGGCGCTCGGCATCAAGGCGCCGCAAGGCATGACGGCGGCGCGCAACTCGCGTACCTGAGCGCATCGTGCGGGACGGTCCGTTGTTGGCGCATGGTGCACGCGCTTATCACCGGCATCGATCTCATACCTGTGTATAGGCAGCTCACCGTTTCTGGCAAGAAAACCGCCTCTATCCCGTCTTAATCCCCATGTTCTGGCGCCCGCGGCAGCCAGACGGGGGGCGTGCTGTCCGCATCCTTCGGGGCATGACTAAACCTGGATATGAGTCGACCCTACCATTGGTCATTGCGGGCAACCGTATGTAGGGCTAGTTGGAGTATTTGCGGTGCGATACCTTGGAGCCATCACAGGGCCCGATCAATTGGGCACTGTCTCACCACCAATCGGATGACCAGATCATGATCAGCTCGTTGACTTCGCCCGCTGCGCACGTCGTCCAGAGGAGTCGGGGTAGCCCGATCGCCGTGGAGGATCAATGGCGCACTCCCGGCGACGCTGATGCCAGCGCGCGGCAGCGAAGCAATATTCTCGTGTCGCGCTGGACCCGGAACGATGCCCAGCCGCTGGAGGTTGTCAATCCGGGTAGCGCGGCGCTTCATTGCGTTGCCATGAACCTGAAGTGCACGTCGCTGACGTTCGTGCACGCCGGCAGGGTGCTTGTGCGCGGGCGGGTGACGGCGGGCGCGGTGCAGATCACCGCACCGGAGGTGCCGTGCCGCGCCGTGTTCGAGTCGCCGGGCGACGTACTGCATCTATTCGTCTCCCAGCAGGTGCTCGGCGAATGCTTTGAAGACGTGTTCGGCCACCCGCATGCGGGCGAGATCCGTATCGACGATCCGAAGCTCGTGCGCGACCCGGCGCTCGAACGTCTCGGTCAGGCGCTTGCTGTGTCGCAGTCCGACGACGCCGCGCTCGGCAAGGTCTTCACCGACAGCGTCAGTCTCGCCATCGTATCGCGCGTGATCGCACGCCACTTCACGGTTGCCGAACGGCAGACCCGCGAAGCGAGTGCCTTGCCTTCATGGCGGCTCAGCCGTGCGATTGAATACGTCGACGCGCACCTGTCCGAATCGATCGGGCTGGCGGACATTGCCAGCAGCACGGGGCTGACCCGCATGCATTTCGCTTCGCAGTTCCGTCGCGCGACTGGCATGCGTCCGCACGAATACCTGTTGCGACGCCGGATCGAACACGCACAACATCTTCTAGCCCAGTCGAGACACAACGTGCTCGACGTTGCGTTGAGCTGCGGCTTCCGATCGCAGGCTCACTTTACGACGGTGTTCAAACGCCTGGTAGGGGAGACCCCATTTTGCTGGAGGAGGAAGGCGAATGCCGATCGCTAAACAGATTCACGCGTTTCTGGAAGTCAGCGAAATATTCCTGCGGCAGTCCGGAAACGGGCTATTCAATGACGGAATGTCATCGCTGGAAAGCGTGGGACGTGCTCGCGATGCCCGGACCTTGTTGGCCTGCGTACTGCTCAACAGCAAGACCTCAGCCAGTGGCGGTAACGGCGGCGGTGGCGGAAACGGCCACGGCGCCATCCCGGCACGCCTGGAGGATGGTGCTTGAGCAGCGCAACCGGACGTGCCAGAGCTGCTGGATGGGCAACCTCTCTGGAGCCGCCTCGATGATCAACTGGATTATCCGAAACAGGAGTGCAATCATGCTGGCGAATGCGAATTTCACCGATCCCTGGATGCAAACTCTCGGTTTGCTGTCTGTCCTGTCCGGCGACACCGACGCCGGCGTCAACGAATTGGCCGCGGCGGTCTCCCGGAACGGCCGCAAGAATTGCGACCTACCGGTCATGGGAAAACGCTTTGAAGTCCAGGTGCATGTGATCGACCGGCCGTCGAAGTCGACCGCGACGGTCATATGGCGCGACCCGACCCGCTGTTCCTATGGCGATCAGGTTTGGCACGCAAGCCGCGCGCGCGTGACCGGCGTTTGCGCCATGAGCGGACGCGGGATCCAGCCGGGCGACGCGATCTACAAGCCCCGTCCCTGCCGCCCCGTGCCGCTCAACTCCGGCGCGATGATTCTGCGCACCGTACTCGACAACGCCGTCGCACTCTGAGCGCGACGCTTTAGTCGATTTAGCGGTCGAATGTTGCTTCCTTGATGATTGACGACTCGCTGGTCATCCTTGCAGCTGCACGTATCTCTATGCGATGACCAGCGAATCCGCCGGAGCGTCAGCAGCCGCGTGATGACGGTTGGAGCCCACCGCGAAGTTCATCGAAACAAATTGCGCATAGCGCGACGCAACCAGCCGCATGTCGGCCTTATCCCGCAGCTTGTCGGCGGCATACGCGCGCGTGGATTCGAACAGCCGATACTTCGCTTCCGATTCGTCGAGAATGACGTTCACAAGCGATTTCGCCACCAGTTCGCCGACTCCATCGATCACGTCCTCTTCGGGCAGTTCCATATCGCACACGACGGCGCGCATCGAGTCGAAGGTGAGCGGACTGTTGAATAGGGACAGGCGCTGGAACAGGCATTGAGCGGTTTTGCTCAGTAGCGCAAAGCTTGCATCAAACGTTGCGCGCAACGTTCGGTGGTGTGGCATGGCGGTGCGATAGCCGCCGGTCAGAATCGCCAAACGGTCATCCAGGCGCCGACGCACACCTTCGACGCCCAGCGCCTCCGCACGGCCCGCGGCCAGCTCGATCGCAATCGGGATGCCGTCCAGTCTGCGGCAAATCTCGCCGATCAGCCGAACTTCGCTTTTATCGGCGCAGACGTTTGCCTGCAGCGAATTCGCACGCTGAATGAACAGGTCGACGGCGGGACTTCGCAGAATGTCTGCATCGCTGGAATCGGCTTTCGGCACGTCCCCAGCGGGTCGACTTTGAAGAGCATCTCCGAGCGGATGCGCAATGGTTCCCGACTCGTGACCAGCACCCGAAGCGCATCGTTTTGCGAGAGCAACGGCTCGACGATTTCCGCCACGCTGCCGACAATATGCTCCGCGCCGTCGAGCAACAGCAGTCGTGGCGTTTCAGAAAACGCCGCCGCGAGAGACGGGACGGTAACGCAGCCGCTTTCCACCGGTAGCCCACAGCTTTCCATGATCGCGCGCAGCGCCGCCTCCTTTGTGTTCAGGAGCCAACTCGACGAACGAGACGTTTTCGTCGAACTGGAAGGCCACCTGGCGTGCCACTTCAATCGCGAGACTTATCTTGCCGTCCCCACCCGTGCCGGTCAGCGTCACGACCGGCGCTCGATCCAATGCTTCGCGTAATTGACGGGTCGCAGCATCCCGTCCTACAAGCGCCGCTCGACGGGCCGGCAAGGAAGGTTTCACCGTTGCCGACGACCGGGGTTGCTCCGGCGCCGACTGATATGAGGCCGTGCAAGCTGGTATCCGCGACCGGGCACCGTGACGATGAGATCCCGATTCGCGCCGAGTACTTTGCGAAGCGCAGACATGTGCACATCGATATTGCCTTCTTCGACGATGACGCCTGGCCATACTGCATTCATCAACTCGTCTCGCGTCACCGGACGCCCACCTGCGCAGACGATCACCGCCAGAATGTCAAAGGCGCTGGAACCAAGGCAGACGAGTTGGCCATCCAGTTGCAAGCGACGGCATTCCCAGATCAATGTCGAAACGTCCCAGTTTCATGATTTAGTACCCCAATGAAGGAAAGTTAATGGCGTCCTGATCCATCAGCACTTATTCCCATGGGCGTGCCCTTTAGCGCGTCAGTTATCCTTTGCTAGGAACCGTTAGCAGCCCCGCCAGGCGGGCGCTTGCGGCTGCGGCAACGCACTTTGCTACCCGCCCGCAAGCATTGCCATGCGGTCGTCCAGCCGGCCGTACATCGGGCCCGGGCTGGACTTCAGGCGCTTAATGCGAGGGCCGCTCAGCCGCGTGTGAACCGGCCATTACCTTGCCGCGGAAGATGTAGTACTGGTAGAGGTTGTAGCCGATCATCACCGGGAAGATGAGTCCGATCCCGATCAGCATGAACACGAGTGTCGAAGAGTCGGATGCCGCTTCGACAATACCGAGCTTGCCCGGAATGAAGTCGGGAAAGAGGCTGACTGCGAGGCCAATGAACGACACGCCGAACAGGGCGACCGACGCGCGGAATGGCGCGCGTGATCTTCCCATAGAGAGTGAGCCCACAACGTAGGCGAATGCGAAGGCCGCGGCCGCGCCGAGCCCGATCAGCAGATGAAACACGCCGCGCTGGGTCCAGCGGTCATGGCCGACCGCGCTGATGAGCCAGGTCGCTGCGGTCAGCAGCGCGGCCGCGGCGACCGTGATGAAGGCGCTCAGCAGCGCGAGACGGCGCGCCCATTGTTCGAGCTCCCCCACGGTTTTGTTGACGAGGTAGGTCGAGCCGAGCAATGAATAACCGGCCACCACGCCGACCGCTGAAACGGCGACGAACACGCCGCTCAGTTCGCCCGGCAGGAGTCCCGTGATGACCTTGCCGAGCACCACGCCCTGGGCGATCGCGGCGATGAGACTGCCGATGCCGAACACCTTGTCCCACAGTGGACCGTGCGTCGCGCTATGGCGGAATTCGATCGCGGAGCCGCGCATGATCAGACCTGCGATGAGCGCCATGACCGGCAGATACAGATCCTGCAAAAGCCGCGCATACGCCTCGGGGAATGCCCCGAAAAGCGCACCGCCGAGCACGACGAGCCACGTTTCGTTGGCGTCCCAGACGTGGCCGATCGTCTGCACCATCACGTCGTGATCTTCGCGGCGCTCGCGTAGCAGGCTGAGTATGCCGATGCCGAGGTCGAAGCCGTCGGTGACCACGTAGAACGCCAGCATCAGGCCGATCAGGCCGAACCAGGTGAATGCGAGCGTCGTGTGAATCGAGTTGTCCATGAGATGTCCTCGTAACGGGAATGGGTTAGTACCCGGTGACACTCGCCGCTGCTTCGGCTTTGACTGGCGCAGGCGGAATCAACGTGAGATCGGGACCGGTGCGCAGCCAGTTGCGCGCGAGCACGAAGAAGGTGAGCAGCAGCACCACATAGAAGGCGAAGAACATCACCATGCTCAGGGTCACCGACGTCGGCGCCACGCTCGACACAGCGTCTTTCGTGCGTAACAGCCCATACACGACCCAAGGTTGGCGGCCCACCTCGCGCACGATCCAGCCGGCCTCGACCGCCGCATAGGGCAGGGGAATGCACAGCACCCATGCGAGCAGCAGCTTGCGTTGAGCGAGCAGGCGCTCGAGGTCGCCGCGCGTCTTGCGCAGCACGTATACAGTCCAGAACGCCAGCGCCATGAAAGCGAAGCCGATGCCGGCCATGACACGGAACGCGTAATACAGCAGCGGAATCATCGGCGGCTGGTCGGCCGGCGGGAAATCGGTGAGGCCTTTGACCTGGCCGTGCAGCGTATGGGTGCTGAGAATGCTCAGCATGCCCGGCACTTCAATCGACCAGTCGTTGCGCTGAGCCTTCTGGTTCGGCCACGCGAGCAACGACCATGACGCACCGGTGCCGGGCTTGTTCGTAATCCAGTTGCCTTCAATCGCCGCACCCTTTGCCGGCTGCGTTTTGAATACGCTGCCGCCGCTCGAATCGCCGAGCCAGATCTGGATCGGCGCGGCGAATACGAGCACCAGCAACGCGATCTTGAATGAGCGTGCGAAGAAATCCGGATTGCGGCGTTTGAACAGGTTCCACGCGGAAATGCCGGCGATCACGAACATGCCGGTTTCGATCGCCGCGACCCACATGTGCGTGACACCCCAGACCATATCCGGATTGACGATCGCGGCGGCGTAGTCGGTCACGACGATCTTGCCGTTCTCGACCGCAATGCCCGCCGGCGTCTGCATCCACGAATTGGCGACCATGATCCAGAACGCGGAGATGCTGGAGCCCAGCGCGACCATCGAGGTGGCGAAGAGATGCACGCCGCGCGGCACGCGACCCCAGCCGCGCAGCATTACGCCGATGAAACCTGCCTCGAGCATGAAGGCCATCGCGCCTTCGAAGCCAAGGATGTTGCCGAAGAACTGTCCGCTGTAACGGGAAAAACCTGCCCAGTTGGTGCCGAACTGGAATTCCATCGGGATGCCGCTGACCACGCCCACCGCAAAGTTCAGCACCAGCAGCTTGCTCCAGAAACGCGCTTGCCGATAGTAATGGATGTTATCGGTGCGCAGCCACAATACCTCGATCAGTACGAGGAAGGCCGAAAGACTGATGGTCAGGATCGGCCACATGATGTGAAAAATGGCTGTCATTGCGAACTGGGCGCGCGACAGATCGAGTACGCCAGTGAGATGCATGATGAACTCCCGCGGTGCGAAGCGTGACTTGACGTTCGTTGAGGAACATGAAGTGCAAATCATGGCTTGCTGTCGAGCACTGCGCTTGTTCAAACGCCCGCCCGTTTCATATTCGCACGCCGATCGGTACGCGCGGCGCGCACGCCGATTGCGGCTCCTTGTGTGCCGTGCATTTTCGAAACCGCAAAGGCGATCTGGAAAGATCGGCGGAGCAGGCGGCCGAATAATGTTCTCAACGCGCAGAGGCTGCATGACCGTTGGCGGCAGCGTCCCCGCGTTCTTCGCGTCAGATTCCGAGAAGAAACCTGGAGAACCATCATGCGCTACCTGGACAATACACAGCACGACATGAATCGAAGCGATCTGGCGTTTCTGCCGGATGCCGATCTGACCGATAAGAAGGCTTGGCCCGCGTCCGATCTGCCGGCGCCTGATGCGCCGGTTCTCGGGCGATGGACACGGCGGGTGGTTATCGCGACGGCCGTCTGGTCGGTCTGCGAGCTTCCATTTGAGGTCTGGTTCAGTCGCACCACACAGGAGGCAGTCTGCTGCGTTGCCGCAAAGGCGCTATGGCTGGCGCTCGTGTCCTTCGTTCTGGCCGGAAGCCGTTCAGCGCGCATCGCCTATGCGTTTATTTGCACGATTGGATTGATGGCCGTTGCATTCGGCCTGCCTGCCGAATACCGGGTGTTTCCGCTGGGATTCCTGCTGTCTTCGGTGGAGTGCGTATTAAAGGCAACAGCATTCGTTTGCCTTGTGTCCGCAGGCATCTATCCCGAGGAGGCGTGATCCTGCGAACGCATGAGGAAGTCATGCCAAGGTGTGATGGCAGGATGCGGCCTGGTGTGGTTAATGTGCCGCGGACCGCTGCTGGCGGGTTTGGACCGTGGCCCGCCGCAACCGCGGGGACTGTATCCCTATGGGTAATAGATTCGGACGATTTTCCCAATTAGTATGGTTCTAACGACGCAAGCCTCGCACTGGCCGCGTAAGTGCCAAGGGTGCGGACTTCGAACGTGCCCGTCCCGCTAATCAACCAGGCGTGAGTGCAGCATGATAAAGATCGGTCGAGTAACAGTGTCGCTGGACATGCGCGAGGTGTACCTGGATGATCGGCTGGTCCAGATCGGGTCAAGGGCATTCGATATCCTCGAGTTGTTGATCCAGGCGAGGGGCAAGACTGTCACGAAAGACGAGATTCTTCGGCGCGTATGGCCGAATTCGGTGGTGGAAGAAAATAATATCCATGTCCAACTGTCGGCGCTCAGAAGGATCCTGGGCGCTGACAAACAGGCGATTCGCACGATCTCGGGGCGGGGCTACCGGCTCGCCATTCCAGGCGAAGGCAATGAGCCGGCTGCTCTCGCCGGAGCCGTTCAGGGCGGACAGGCAGGCGCGACGCGCGTGAGCGGTCCACCGGTTTGCCATGCGCCATTGATCGGGCGCGACGGCGCAATGGCTGAAATCACGAGGGCCTTGAATGGGACGCCGATTGTCACCTTGCTTGGACCGGGGGGCATCGGCAAGACGCAACTCGGCATCGCGGTGGCGAGGTCGATCGCGGCTGCGTCGGACCAGGAAGTGTGCTTCATCACGCTGGCTGCGGTGGAGAGCGCCCAGCGCGTTGTCAGCATGATCGCCGAAGCGCTGGGCGTCGGAGGTGCCGATGGCGACGTTCCGCTGCAGTCGCTCGTCGCCGCGGTCCAAGGGCGCAAATTGCTGGTCGTGCTGGACAATTGCGAGCATGTGATCGAATCGGCGGCAACCGTGTGTGAGTTGCTCGTCCAGGCAAGCGCGGACCTGCGCATTCTGGCGACGAGCCGCGAGCCGTTGCGAACTCGGGACGAGAAATTCTATTGGGTCGCGCCGCTTGACACGCCGGGCGCCGAGGCGGGCGCGGAGGCAATTTTAGACTGCAGTTCGGTACGGATGTTTCTGGCGCAGATGCGCGCACTCAATGCCGGCGTCGACACCGACCCTGGCAGCCTCGACATGGTCGCGACGATCTGCCGCCGGCTCGACGGCTTGCCACTTGCTCTCGAACTGGCAGCGGCCCGTGCGGCAGTGTTCGGCATTCGCAAGACGGTTTCCGAGCTCGACGACCGGTTCCAGTTTCTGACGGGCGGCCGCCGTACTGCGCCGCCGCGGCAGCAGACGCTGGAGGCTACGCTCGACTGGAGCTATCAGCTTCTCAGCACGACGGAGCGGATTGTGCTGCACCGGCTCGGTATTTTGCCGGCAAGGTTTTCCCTCGATGCGGCCTGTGCCGTTGCTGCCTGTCAGCGCTTGTCGGCCGCCGAAGTGACGGAGGCGATCGTCGGCCTTGCTTCCAAGTGCGTCGTCATGACAACCTTCGACAGCAGGGCAAAAGAATATTTCCTGCTCGAATCGACGCGCGAATATGCGCTTGGCAAACTGTACGAATCGGACGAGGCGGATGACGTGCTGACGAGAAACGCGGCCTATCTGGCGCGGTTTTATGAGCAGCCTTATGAGCGCGGTTTCAGGCCGGCGACGCTTAGCAGCAGCCTTGCGGCGAAATCCGCCGCAGCGCGGTGAAGTGGGCGGCAATGAGGCCTGGAGAGGGTCTTTCGGAGCCTGGTCTCATGTACTATGACGGCACTCAAATACCAATCTTTCTGGAATCTGAAATGCCGGGTGCTTCGCAGCGCGAGTCGATGGTGTATGTGATCGACGACGAAGAAATGGTGCGCGACGCGCTATGGCGCCTGCTGCGCTCAGCGGGTTTCAACGCGCAGGGTTTTGCGTCGCCCGCAGAGATACTGTCAAAAGATTTGCCCAGTGTGCCGATGTGCATCCTGCTGGATATGAACCTGCAGTCCACGACTGGCTTCGATGTCCAGAGCCAGCTCGCGCAGAAGGGCGTGCAGGTGCCGATTATTTTTCTGACAGGGTACGGGTCCATTCCGATGTCGGTGCGTGCGATCAAGGCGGGCGCGCATGAATTCCTCACCAAACCGATCGACGACGAAGAACTGCTTGACGCGGTCAGGCGGGCGCTTGCACAGGACGAGGCCAACCTCGCGGAGCGCGCATTCAACGCGGAGGTGCTGCAGCGTGCCGCGTCGCTGACGCCGCGTGAAATGGATGTCTTCGAACTTGCGGTGGACGGCAGGATGATCAAGCAGATCGCGCATGAACTGGGCACGCAGGAAGTCACGGTGAAGGTGCACAAACGGCGCCTGATGACCAAGATGCGGGCAAAGACCGTCATTGAGCTGGCAAAAATGTGGGAATTGATACGTCGGACGCGATGAGCATCCTGATGCAGTAAATATCGCGCCGGATATTTGTCTCTGTTACTACGTCGGCGCAATTGGAGTATTGGCAGCTATGAGCTTTGTTTGCATCGTCGACGATGACGCCTCGGTACGAAGTGGCGTCGGAAACCTGCTTAAGGCAGTGGGTTATACGAGTATGACTTTTTCATCGGGAGAGGAATTCCTCGCCTCCCCGATGGTCGACGATGCGCTGTGTGTTTTACTCGACCTTAGAATGCAAGGCATGCAGGGTCTCGAAGTGCAACGGCAACTGAACGCGGAACAACGGCGTATACCTGTCGTATTCATGTCCGCGCATGGCGACGACGAGTCGGTGCAGCGTGCGATAGAACATGGCGCGGTCAGTTTCCTGCGCAAACCCTTTGAGGAAGAGGTATTGCTCGATTCGATCGAGCTTGCTATTGGGCGCAGGAGCGGGGCGCACTGAACCCGGGTGAGCCTGGACGCCGGGGCGATTGGGGAGGGTTTTGGAGTTCTCGAATTAAAATGAAAATCTTGCTCGTCGAAGATAACGAACAGGTCGCCGGGTTTCTGAAAAAAGGCCTGATGGACGCGGGGCATGTGGCCGATTACGCGGACAACGGCCGTGACGGCATGCTCCTCGCTGAAAGCGAGACCTATGACGCCATCATCATGGATCGCATGCTTCCCGGCGGTATCGACGGTCTGGGAATCATCGCAAGCTTGCGCGCAGCGGGAAATCGCGTACCCATTCTGATCGTGAGCGCGCTAGACGAGGTTGACGAGCGGATTCGCGGGTTGAAAGCGGGCGGCGACGACTACGTTGTCAAGCCGTTTGCGTTTGGCGAGGTGCTGGCGAGGCTCGAAGCGCTGGCGCGCCGCTCGGACGAGAGCTACGCGGAAACCACGTTGAAGGTGGGCGATCTTTCGATCGATCTGCTCTCGCGCAAAGCGGCGCGTGCCGGCCAGCCGATCGCGCTGAAGCCGCGCGAATTCAAGTTGCTGGAATACCTGATGCGGCACGCGGACCAGGTCGTCACGCGTACCATGCTGCTCGAAAATATCTGGGACTATCACTTTGATCCGCAAACGAACGTGATCGATGTGCATGTGAGCAAGTTGCGTCACAAGATCGATGCGGGGTTCGAGCGGTCCTTGCTGAGGACAGTTCGCAACGCGGGCTATGTGTTGACGGCGAACGATTAGTCGGACAGTGGCGGGTGGGGGCGGCATGATTGAGTTGTCAGATTTCAGGTTCGAGACGCTCTGTGACGATGGTGAGTTCGTGCTATCCCGGATCTACAGGCGCGACGGCGCCCAGACGTGGCTGACTGTCACATTGGCGGCCCTGCAGCCCGCGGCCAACAGTCAGGCACGTCTTGAACAGGCTTATGAGTTGCGCAGCCAGCTCGATGGCCGTTTCGTCACCCGGCCTCATGCACTGATTGAGTACCGTGAGAGTGCCGCGCTGGTACTCGAAGACCCAGGGGGTGTCTCGCTTTCCGCGATACCGATGGGTTCGCTAGCGCTCGGCCGCTTCCTTTTGATAGCCGGAAATCTCGCAGCGGCGCTAGGCGCGCTGCATGCTCGCGGTCTTGTCCACAAGGACATCAGGCCCGCAAACATTCTCGTCAACGCGGAAACGGGGAGCGTGGCGCTGACCGGCTTCGGCGTCGCCTCACGCGCTTTTGGCGAGGCGCCGGCGAGCGCGCTGTCTGACGTCGCAGTGGGGGCGCTCGCCTACCTCGCGCCTGAGCAGACCGGTCGCATGAATCGTCCGGTCGATTCGCGCGCCGACCTCTATTCGCTGGGTATCACGTTCTACGAAATGCTGACTGGCGAGTCTCCCTATCGCGCGGACTCGCCCAGCGAATGGATTCACTGCCACATCGCCAGACCACCGATTCCATTGAACGAACGCGCGAACGATGTGCCGCCTCCGCTCGCCGCGATTGTCATGCGCCTGCTTGCGAAAACTGCCGAGGACCGGTATCAAACCGCGGAAGGCCTTGAAAGCGATCTGCGCCGCTGTCTCGATGCGTGGGAGCAAACGGGACGTATCGACTCATTTCCGCTCGGCGCCCAGGATGCCCCTGAGCGCTTACTCATTCCGGAGCGGTTGTATGGACGCGAGGCGCAGACATCCGCATTGAATGCCGCGTTCGACCGCGTGGTGCAGCAAGGCAAGGCCGAGCTCGTGCTGGTCTCGGGCTATTCCGGTATCGGCAAATCGTCGCTAGTGAATGAACTGCAAAAAAAGCTCGGGCCGTCTCATGGACATTTCGCCGCCGGCAAATTCGAGCAGTACAAGCGCGACATTCCCTATATGACGCTCGGGCAGGCGTTTCAGAGTCTGGCACGGAAAATACTCGACCGAGGTCAGGCAGAAGTCGCGTATTGGCGCGAGCGGCTAAGCGAAGCAGTCGGTTCGAACGGACAATTGATCGTCAACCTGATTCCGGAAGTGGAAAAAATCATCGGTCCGCAGCCGGCAGTGCCGGAAATTCCCGCGCAGGATGCACAGATTCGATTTCACGGGGTATTCGGACGTTTCATCGGCGCCTTGACGCACGCCGATCATCCGCTCGTGCTCTTCCTGGACGATCTCCAATGGCTCGACGCCGGCACGATCTGCCTGCTCGAGAGTCTTCTTGCCACGCCGAAGCTGCAGAATCTCCTGCTCGTCGGCGCCTATCGCGACAATGAAGTGGGCCCCGCGCACGCGCTCAGCCGCGCACTGGCTGAGATTCGCAAGTTGGGCGTGCCGGTTCACGATATCGTGCTGACGCCGCTGCAGGTAGGCGATGTGGTGCGCCTGATCGGCGAAGCACTGCACGCCGGGACGGCTGAAGTGGTTGGTCTCGCGCAATTCGTGTTGGAGAAGACTGGCGGCAACCCCTTTTTCACGGTGCAGTTTCTCAAGACGCTTGCCGACGAGCATCACCTGGTGTTCGATCCGGTGCGGCGCAGATGGGGATGGGACGTCGCGCGCCTTCGCGAGGCGCGCTTCTCGGATAGTGTCGTCGACCTGATGGTCGGCAAGATCGGACGTGTGCCGGATATCACGCAGGCCGCACTCAAACAATTTGCGTGTTTCGGCAACAGTGCGACGACCGCGATGCTCACGCGTGTCGGGGGTACGTCCGACACAGCCGTGCATCGCGCGCTCGCCGAGGCGGTGGAAGCCGGCCTCGTGTTTCGGCATGAACACGGCTACGCGTTTCTTCACGACCGCGTACAGGAAGCGGCCTACGCGCTGATTCCCGCCGGTGAGCGCGCGGTCGCCCATCTACGCATCGGCCGCATGTTCGCGACTAACGCGACGACGGGAGATCTCGAACAGAATATCTTCGAGATCGTCAACCAGTACAACCGCGCGACCGAACTCATCGACGACCCGGCGGAGTGCGAACGCGTCGTGGAATTCAATCTGATTGCCGGGCGGCGTGCGAAGACATCGTCTGCCTACGCGTCAGCGGCGGCTTACCTGTCGGCGGGTAGCGCGATGCTCGGCGCCGAGGCTTGGGTTACCCGCTATTCACTCAAGTTCGCACTGGAAAGCAGCCTTGCGGAGTGCGAGTTTCTGACCGGCGACACGGACTCGGCCAAAGAACGGCTATCGAACCTGTCGAGGCGTGCTGTTACGCTGGCTGACCGCGCTGCCGTGACGTGGTTGCGAGTGACCCTGTTCACCGCGCTCGATCAAAGCGATCGGGCAGTGGAAATCTGCCTGGATTATCTGCGCGATGTCGGGATTGACTGGGACCCGCACCCCACCCGCGGGCAGGCGCGCAGCGAATACGACCGGCTTCTGCTGCAAATCGGCGAGTCGCCGATCGAATCGCTGATCGATCTGCCGCTGCTCACCGATACTGACCGGCGCGCGACCCTGGACGTGCTCACAGCGGTCTTGCCGCCGGCGTTCTTCAGCGATGAAAACCTGGTCTGTCTCGTGTTGTCCCGTATGGCGAATCTGAGTCTCGAGCATGGCAACTGCGACGCGTCGTCGATCGGCTATGCCTACCTCGGCATGGTGGCGGGCCCGGTGTTCGGTGATTACGAGGCAGGGTTTCGCTTTGGCCAGCTTGGCTTGGGCCTTGTCGACGAACGCGGTCTGCAACGCTTCAAGCCCCGTGTGTATATGTGCTTTGCCTATCACGTGATGCCGTGGACCAGGCATATTCGCGCGGGACTTCCGCTATTGCGGCGTGCGTTCGATGCCGCGAGTGAGAGCGGCGACCTCACGTACACCGGCTTCAGCAGTTGCTGCCTGGTGACCAGTCTACTGGCTGCGGGCGATCCGCTCCCCGACGTCGAACGCGAAGCCCGGCAGCGCCTGGGTGTGGTGCAAGCCGCGAAATTTGGGCTGATTGTCGATATCATCGGCGCGCAGTTGCAACTCATTCGAACCTTGCGCGGCCTGACCGCCACGTTTGGGTCCTTCAATGACGAAGCGTTCGACGAAGCGGCATTTGAGCAGCATCTCGAAGCCGATCCGTGCCTGGCGATTGCCACATGCTGGTACTGGATTCGCAAACTGCAAGGGCGCTATTTCGCCGGGGATATAGCGCAGGCGCTGGCAGCCGCTGCGAAGACGGCACCCTTGTTGTGGACTTCATCCGGGCACTTCGAGCTCGCCGAGTACCATTTCTACGCCGCACTCGCACGAGCGCGCCGGCACGACGATGCGACGCCCGAGGAGCAGGCGGAGCAATTCCGCGAAGTCGTCGAGCATCACGCCAGACTCGCGACCTGGGCCGAACACTGTCCGAGTAATTTTGCCAGCCGTGCAGCATTGGTCGCCGGCGAGATTGCGCGTATCAAGGGGAACGAATTCGAGGCGATGCGTGAATTCGAAAGCGCAATCCGTCTCGCGCGTGAGCACGAGTCCTCGCTGATCGAAGCGCTTGCGCACGAAATTGCCGGAACGTTCTATATGGCGCGTGGATTCACGACTATCGGGTTCGTCTATCTCGGCAATGCGCGGCTTGCCTACCTTCGGTGGGGGGCGCTGGCCAAGGTTCAGTCGCTTGACTGGCGTTATCCGAATCTGGTCCGTGAACTGGCGAACGACGCACCAGCGCGGAGCTTTGTCGCGCAACAGCTTGATATCGAGACGGTCGTCAAGGCGTCGCAGGCCATTTCGGGTGAAATTGCGTTCGAAAAGCTGATTCATACGCTGATGACCATCGTGCTGGAGCACGCCGGCGCGGGACGGGCGCTGCTCGTTTTGCCGCGTGCGGAGACATTGTGGATCGAAGCGGAAGCGCTGGCGGGTCGCGAAGGCGTGGAGGTACGTCTTCAAAGTGAAGTCGTGACACCGCGCCATTTGCCGGCATCGATTCTGCATCACAGCATTCGCACCCAGGAACGTGTGCTGCTCGACGACGCATCGCTGCCCAATCCGTTTTCGGCCGACGAATACCTGCGCTCAAGCCGTTCTCGCGCCGTTCTGTGTCTTCCGCTCATGAAGCAGGCGAAACTGATCGGTGTGCTGTATCTGGAAAACGACCTCGCACCGGGCGTGTTCACGCCGCCACGCATCGCCGTGCTCGACCTTCTGGCGTCGCAGGCCGCGATTTCTCTCGAAAACGCGTCGCTGGAAGAGAAAGAAGCGCTGCTCGAAGAGAAGGAGGCGCTGCTGCAGGAAGTTCACCATCGGGTGAAGAACAATCTTCAACTGATCAGCAGTCTGCTCAATCTGCAGGCGTCGCGCGTAACCGACAGGTCGGTCGCCGAACTCTTCGCCGATAGCCGCAACCGCGTGCGGTCGATGGCGCTTGTGCACGAGAACCTGTATCGCGCGGGCAACTTCGCGCGCATTGTGATGGCGACGCACGTGAAGAACCTGTGCGGTCATCTTGCGCGCGCCTACGATATGCGTCAGATGGCAGTGGAATTGCAGATCGAGGTTGATGATGTGCAACTGGACATGAACCGGGCGGTATCCTGCGGCCTGATTATCAACGAACTGGTTTCCAATGCCTTGAAACACGCGTTTCCGGATGGACGTAGCGGCTGCGTGCGCGTGGAACTCGGACTGGTCGGCGAAGGGCGGTGCAGACTGGTTGTTGCTGATGACGGCGTTGGCATCGCGCCGGAATTCTCGCTGGACGAAGCCGACTCGCTTGGGTTGCAGTTGGTCCACGATCTCACGCATCAACTGCACGGAACGCTGGAACTGAACCGCATGGGTGGCACGACATGCAGCATTCTTTTCAACGCAAACGGACGTGGATAAGCGAAAATGATGACGCCCGCACGCATTCTTGTAGTCGAAGACGATCGGGTGGTCGCCAGAGATATCGCGCAACAGATGAGCCGCGCGGGCCACACGGTGGTCGGCATCACCGCTCGCGGCGAAGACGCGCTGCCGCTCGCGGCCGACACGGCGCCGGATCTGATCCTGATGGACGTGCGGCTGGAAGGCGAACTCGACGGCATCGATACCGCACGGCTGCTGCGTGAGAATTTCAACCTGCCGGTCGTTTTCCTGACCGCCTATGCCGACGAGGAAACCGTCCGGCGCGCAACTGTCACCGAACCGTTCGGCTATGTTCTCAAGCCGTTTGACGATATGCAGTTGCGCACGGTCGTCGAAATGGCGCTCTATAAGCACGGCGCGGAACGCCGTCTGCGCGAAAGCGAACAACGGTATTCGGTGACGCTGTCGAGTATTGGCGATGCAGTGATTGCGACCGGCCGCGACTCGCGCATCAACTTTATCAACCCGGTCGCGGAAATGCTGACGGGCTGGGCACGCGACGAGGCGATGGGGCGCCCGCTGGCGGATGTGTTTCGCGTGATCAACGAAACGACTCGCGAGCCCGCGGAAGATCCTGTGACGGCCGTGCTGAGCGCCGGCACGCTTGTCGGACTGGCGAACCACACAATACTGCTCGCTCGCGACGGGCGGGAGATCGCGATCGACGACAGCGGGTCGCCGATCGTCGACGAGCGTGGTGAAATCCTCGGCGTGGTGCTGGTGTTTCGCGACGTCACGCAAAGGCGTCGCGCCGAAGAGGCCGAAATACTGCGCGAGACGAATGCCCGCCTTGAAATGGCGATGCACGGATCCAACGTCGGTGTGTGGGAAATCGATATGCCGGACGGCGACTACCGTCACGGCTACGCGCGTTTCTCGAACATCTGGGAATGGCTTGGCTATGCGCGCCCGCCGACCTTGCTCGACTACGATGCCTATATGACGGTGTTGCATCCCGACGACCGCGCGCGGACCGAGGCGGCGATAGTCAGGTACCTCAAACGGGACGTCGATGGGTTCGAAGTGGAGAACCGCCTGTGCCATCGCGACGGCAGCGTCCGCTGGGTTCTCGTGCGCGGTATGGCACGGTGGGATCCAGGCGGTAAACCGATTCGCTTCGTCGGCAGTCTTGTGGATATCACGGAGCTGAAACTCACGGAGCAGGCGCTTCGGTCGAGTGAGGCACGCTTTCGGGGCACCTTTGAAAATGCCGCGGTCGGCATCGCGCACTGCGATCTCGATGGGCACTTTCTACGCTTGAATCAACGCTCGTGCGATATCGTGGGCTATCAGCGTGAGAGTCTGTTGCTCATGCGCTTTCAGGACATCATTGCTCCGGACTTTCTGGCCGCGAGCGAGGAAAAGTATCGCCTGCTGACCGAGGGTAAGCTCTCGCACTATTCAGAGGAGGCGCCTCTGGTCAAACTCGACGGATCCCGTGTCTGGGTGAGTGTGTCGGTGGCGCTTCAGTGTGATACGAACGGCCGGGCGATTCACACCATTGCCATCTTCCAGGATATTTCAGCGGGCAAAGCGCTCGAGGACACTGTGCGTGTCGCAAAGGACGCCGCCGAATCGGCGAATCGCGCCAAAGACCAGTTTCTCGCCAACATCAGCCACGAGCTGCGCACGCCGCTGAATGGCATCCTGGGCTATGCCCAGATTTTGCGGCGCGACGCGGCCATGACCGCGCGGCAACTGTCGAGTCTGGGGGTGATCGAACAGAGCGGCGAGCATCTGCTCATGCTGATCAACGACATTCTCGACTTTGCTCGAATCGAAGCGGGCAAGCTCGAACTGAGCGTGACAGACGTACCACTTGGCCCGTTCTTACGTATCATCGCCGAGATAGTGAGCGTGCGCGCCGATCAGAAGAAGCTTGTCCTGAACCACGAGGCGCCGGCGAATTTGTCGACGGTCATTCGTGTTGATGAAAAACGCCTTCGGCAGGTGCTGCTAAATCTTCTTGCCAACGCTGTCAAGTTCACGGATCAGGGTGAAGTCACGCTTGTCGTTCGAATGATTTCGGATGGAAGGCTGCGCTTCGAAGTGCGCGACACAGGCGTCGGCGTGAGTCCAGACAGGCTCGAAACTATCTTTCAGCCCTTCGAGCAGGCCGGCGATCTCACACGGCGCACAGGCGGCGTTGGCCTCGGACTCGCGATCAGCCGTCAGTTGGTGCGCATGATGGGGGGCGAAATCCATGTGACGAGCAGCGTCGGTCATGGGAGCACGTTCTGGTTCGAGCTCGATGCTCCTGTGTCCTATGCGGAGGTGGCGGATTTTGGCCGAACCCTTCAGCTCGCGGGTGATGAAGGCGAAGCGCGTCACGTGCTTGTGATTGACGAGCCCATCGTCCCACCGCGCAATGAAATGGCCACACTGCATCGATTTGCGCTGCTTGGCTCGATGCGCGCCATCGTCCATCACGCCGACTATCTTATCGGCCTCGACGTCCGTTACGAGCCCTTCGCAACGCAATTGCGCCGTCTCGCGGCGGCTTTTGAGTCGCAGGCCTTGCTGTCTATGATCGAACAACATTTGGGTCGAGACTCGTGAGCACAATGGAGCCTTTCGACACGGGTGCGCCCATTGTTCTGGTTGTCGACGACACGCCAGCCAATCTTGGGCTGGTGGTCGAATGCCTCGAAGGCAATCATTTGCGGGTGGCCGTTGCGCGTGACGGGGCGGAGGCGTTGCGCCGCGCGGAGCTTGTGCAACCAGACCTGATTCTGCTCGATGTCATGATGCCCGGACTCGACGGTTTCGAAACGTGCCGGAAATTGAAGGCGATGGAGAAGACGCGGGATATTCCGGTCATCTTCATGACTTCGTTGACGCGAACAGAAGACAAGATCATGGGTTTTCGCGCCGGTGCGGTGGATTACATCACCAAGCCGTTGCAGATGGAGGAAGTCGCCGCTCGCGTCAATACGCACCTGAAACTACGCGCGCTGCAAAAACTGCAGGAAGAGCAGAACATCCAGTTGCAAAAGGAAGTGAAGACGCGCAAACAGGCCGAGGAGGCACTGATTGAAGTCATCAATGGTGTGCGCAATGTGTCGAATGCGATCGCTCACGATTTGCGCACGCCGCTCACCGAATTGCGCTCCCGGCTTGAGGTGCTGACGCTCACGTTGAGACAGCAAGGCAATGACGAATTCCTGCCGGAGCTGGAGGTCGCGTTGACGGATGTCGATCGCGTAATCAGCATCTTCAACGCGCTGTTGCGTCTCGCCGAAATTGATGCAGGCATGCGCCGCTCGGGGTTCATACCAAACGATCTGGAGACGATCGTGTCGGATGCGGTCGAGTTTTATCAGCCCGTGGCGGAGTTGCGCTGCGTGACGCTATCGCTGTGGGTTTCGGGTGACCTCATGGCAAATTCCGATCCGCTTCTGCTCGCCCAGGCGATCGGCAATCTGATCGACAACGCATTGAAGTTCGCGCGCGACGGGGGTGAAATCAGTGTCATCGCGACACGTCGCGATGACATGATTGCGATCTCGGTTGCGGACGACGGCCCAGGTATTCCGGACGCGGAAAAGTCCAAAGTGACTGAGCGCTTCTATCGTGGCGACTCGAGTCGCGGAACGCCGGGTGTAGGCCTTGGGCTCGCGCTCGTGAAGGCGGTGGCGACACTCCATCGCGGCTCGCTCGACTTTGCCGACAATAGACCGGGACTTATCGCTACGCTGAACGTAAGCTGTCGGCTTTGAGGAACGCAGCCTTTACCGCGCTGCACGCTTGCATGAGCGCTGTGCTGGTGGGCAGTGTGTCGGCAAGACCCTCGAGCGCGACAAAATCATGGATCGTGCCGAGATAGCGGGTTGCACTGACCTCAACCCCTGCTTGCATGAGCTTGCGTGCATAGGCCTCACCGTCGTCCCGTACTACATCGTTCTCTGCAGTGATTAGCAGCGCGGGAGGGAGGCCTTCAAGATCGGCTGTGGAAGCGTTGAGCGGCATCGCCGTGGTTTCGGTCAGGCACTCGTCTGGAAACTGCGTGTGAATGAACGATTCCACCGCGTGCGCGGTCAATCCGGGGCCATCGGCGTAACGGAAGTAGGACGGAGAAGTCCGGTTGGCCGACAGAATCGGATAAAACAGCACCTGAAGGGCAATCCGCGGGCCGTGCCGTGATTTGGCCAGGAGTGTCATCGCGGCCGCCATGTTGCCACCCGCGCCGTCACCGGCAACCGCGATTGAGCGGCCGTCGATCCCAAGAATATGGGCGTGCTCGACGACGTACGTCAATGCAGCGTATGCCTCTTCGTTTTGCATCGGGTAGCGCGCCTCGGGTGCCCGCGTGTAATCGACGAAGACGACTGCAGCGCCAGCTTCTGCCGCTAGCCTGCATATCAACCGGTCGTGAGTGTTGCGATCGCCCATGCTCCATCCGCCGCCATGAAAATACATGACAACGGGCGGCGGAGTCCGAGCGGCGCACGGGCGCACAATTCGAATCTCGATCGAGCCGGTTGGCCCCGTGGGCAGCGTCAGATCTTCTGTCTGGACAGGCAGGCGATCAGGCCGCGTGGTCTCCTGAGCGGACCTGCCTGAAGCAGACTGACAATGCAATAGAAGATCGTCGGGATGCATGCCCGCTTCTGCGACCACGTCGAGAAACTGTTGTGTCTCGATGTCCAGGACCGGGTGTGCCGATGACGGCGTCACCAGACTCAACTGGGAGCGCCGGGATTCGCCAGTGGAGGTGGGTTGATTCATGAGAGCAGGTTCCGATGAGAGAGGCCGTTATGGATGGCTCGCGATCGGCGCCATGCCCTGCGCGAGCAGGGCGGCCGATCCTGAAATGCGAACATCCGTCAGCACTGATTCTCGTCGAGACGGGCCTCGGCGCGTCAGTTAAGCTTTGCTAAGAACCGTTAGCGTCCGCGCCAGCAACGCTTGCCCGATGTTCAATCAGGCGGTCACGGCACCACGCCGGCTCGTCGAGACGGCCGTGCGCAATCAGCGCATCGATGCAAGCCTGGGCCCCGGCGCTGGCGAAAAGCTCCAGTTGCATGATGGTGGCGCCCCGGGGCGTGACTGGCCGTCCTTCGATCAGGGCCTCGAAGCCCTCTGCCCATTTATCCCAGTACGACAGCCCGCGCTGGCGGGTCCGCTCGCGCAATTTGCCGGTAAGCTCGCGCACTGTGGCCCAATCGTTTTCCCATATTGCAACTGGGATCGATCCGATGGCGAGGCCATAACAAATCGATAGATCGTGGTCGATTGCCAATGCCTGCCCGGCGCACTCGTGGGCGAGCGCCATGGCGCGATCGGTCGATCCCTGAAGCCAGAGTATGCGCATGAGGAGCGACATCGAGGCGATCTGACCGTCGACCTGCGCATGGTTCGCGTGATTCGCGCGAATCGGATCTTCATCGCGAGCGATGACGTCCTCGATCAGAGACCTTGCTTCAGCCTGATTTCCCAGAAAATGCTGCGACAGCGCCTTCATGTGATCGGCAGTCTGTATGGCAGACAAATCCGCGGTTCGAGATGCAAGGTCGCTGAAGTTCCCGGCCAACTGCAAGCTTTCCAAATAGCTTCCCGCGAGGATGCGCTGCGCCCAGATTCCCCACAGCGTTCGCAACGCCATGCCTTCGTTGTTGATACGCGTGGCCACGTCGTAGGCCTGTTCGAAAGCCCGCGCCATGTCCGGTGTCGGCCCGCGGGTGTGCCACAGCGCATGGCCGTATGCCGCAAGCAGTTCGATGTGCTGGGGGGTGCCGGCGAAATCCGAGCTTCTCCACCGTGGCGATCGCGTGCTCGGCGAGCCCGAGGAACTCATGGGGCAACGATAGGTGAAACCATAGCGGTGCCGTGACGATCACCAGCGTGATGGCGATGGTCGGGTCGCCTTCCTCGCGGGATGCCCAGTCCAACGCGGCCCGGATATCGTCGATTCGCTGGCTATGGATGGCGAGCCATTCGCGCGGGGCTTTACCTTCCCAAGCCGCCGCCGGATCTGCAAAGATCTCGCAGCAATGCACTGCATGACGCCGCCACACGTCGTTGATCTCGTTCGCCTCCGCGAGGCGTAAATGTGCATAGTGGCGGGTCGTGTCCAGCAGCCGGTAGGGTAACGGCGAACCGCCGACGTCGCATGAAATGAGCGATTTGGAGATCAGACCTGTTGTAGCGTCGAATACGGCAAGTTCGTCGAGCTCCCTACAGCTTGCGACCGCGGCGGCGTCGCTCATGTCAAAGGAGCCACGCATCACGGAAAGGCGCCGCAGGACTTGCTGTTCCTTCGGCTGGAGCAGCTCGTAGCTCCAGTCCAGTGTTGCGCGTAGCGTTTGCTGTCGCGGCAGGGCGGTGCGGCGGCCCTGCGTCAGCAACGCAAAGCGGTCGTCCAGACGCGCGGAAATAGCATGCACGTCCATCAAGCCGACTCGCGCGGCGGCGAATTCGATTGCCAGTGGAATGCCGTCCAGTCTGCGGCAGATATCGCAAACCGCAGTGACGTTGGATTCGGTCAAAGCAAATGAATCGTTCGCGGCTTTGGCCCGGTCGACGAAAAGCGCGACAGCCGCATATTCACGCGCCTGGTTCGTTCCGGGGGTCGTGCCCGATGCCGGAGACGGTAGCGCGGCGAGCCGGTGCACCGACTCGCCGTCTGCTCGAAGCGGCTCTCTGCTTGTCACAAGCAGGTGGACACCGGGTGCCGCCTGTAGCAGCTTTTCAGCAAGTTCGGCGACCGTCTCGATCAGGTGTTCACAGTTATCCAGCACCAGAAGGACCGGTGTGTCGCCAAGCATCCTGATCAAATCAGGAATGGGGTCGCCGGTGGAAACCGCGACGCCGACGGCGGAAGCCACCGTACTTGCCGCGCTTGACGTCTCCGATACCGGGGCGAAATTGACGAAGAGGGCGCGTGTGCCGGTCTGCCCGGAAAATCGATGGGCAATGGCTAATGCGACCGTAGTCTTGCCCATGCCGCCGGGCCCGGTGATGGTCAGAAAGCGGCGCTCGGGCAACTGGTCAGTGAGCCCCGCTATGACGTCTTCGCGACCGATGACGCGCGCCAATGTGACCGGCAATGCGCGCGCGCCGCTGTTGTGGAGCGGCGGCGCCGGGGAGTGGGCAACGGACCTGCTAACCGGTACCGCAAACCGGTATCCCCGGCCTGTCTCGTTGACGATGTAGCGGATGCCCTCATTACCGTCGCCCAGTGCTTTGCGAACCGCTGACAGATGTACCCGGAGGGCGCCTTCGTCGACGACGTTGTCCGCCCATACGCGGTCGCAGAGCTCCCTGGTGGATACCAGCATGCCGGCGTTCTCGATCAGCACGACGAGAATATCCAGGGCCCGGCTGCCGAGCCGGACGGCTTCACCGTCTTTTGTCAGATTGCGCTGCGGGAAATGCAAGGTGAACGGGCCAAAACTCATGGAGTACGGGGTGACCATCAAACCACCTTTACTTGTATCGTCACTCACGGCAGGCGCGGTGGATCGTAAAGCTTCCATGGCGCTCGATATAGGGAAAAATATCGTATGGTCGCCCGGCCTCGTTCTGGCGCCAACTTAAACGATCTGAAAACGAATCAGGACACACTCCCCCCGGTCCTGCGCATAGCAACTCTTAACACCACGTAACTGGCTTTGCACGCGCCGTCAGCCCAACATTCAGTCCATGCATTCTGTCCTTTGACGCGGAGAAGATCATGGAACGTCTGAAAGCGCTGGAGATATTCAAGGCCGTCGCGGATCACGGAAGCTTCACGAAGGCGGCCGACGTGACCAACGTGGGCGTTCCCGCCGTTAGCCGGGCGGTGCAGGACCTCGAAGCGCTGCTTGGGGTTCAACTGTTTCACCGTACCACCCGCAAGGTCACGCTGACCCCGGTCGGACATACGGTGCTTGAACACGCAGCGGGAGTGCTGGATTGCTACGACGGCCTCGCGCGAGTCAGCCAGGATATTGCACTCGAAGTGTCAGGCGATATTCGTTTTGAGGTACCGGTCCTGTTCGGCATGGGTCGTCTCGCGCCCATTCTGGCGAACTTCATGCGTGAATATCCCAAGGTGCGGGTCGACACACGCTTTGTCGACAACTCCGGTGAAACTTTGGGGGATCTCGCCGATCTTTCCATTGTCGTCGGCAGGTCGGTGCCTTCCTCGTGGGTCGCGCGGCCGCTCGGGGCGACGCGATTTGGCATCTACGCGAGCCCCGATTTTATTAGCAGTGTCGGCATGCCGAAACATCCGTCCGAGGTGCACTCGACGCATTGCATGGCGGTTGTGGTGGGGCCGCGTGACGCATCCTGGCAGCTTATCCATTGCGCCACAGGCGAACAGTCGGCAATCAGTGCTCAGAGCCCATTTCGCACCAATTGCCCCAGCGCACTGGTTTCCGCCGCGGTTGATGGTGCGGGCGTGGCGATTTTGCCCGAGCATATTGGAAGCATCCCTGAATCGCGAGGCGAACTCGTGCGCATCCTGAGTGACTGGCGAGCACCCTCGTTCGATACGCAGTTGCTGTATCGAGTGCGACGTAATCAGCCGTTGCGTGTACGCAAACTGGTTGATCGCCTCGTTAGCGGCTTTAGCGAGAGCGCCATACCCCAAGTGGAATCGTTGGCGGCGCACAGTCTTTCGTCATTCGCTCAGTTCAGGCACAGCGGGGCGGATGCACGAGACTCGCTGATGGCAGCGTGACTGGGGAGTCCATCGTCATGAAACTGAGTTCTATTTCATCGCTCACGTTCTGGTTCTGGTCGCTCGCGCACTATTGCTGCCGCTTTGATACCGACACGGGCGCCATGGCGCTTTGTGCGCTGCTTGCCTCGCGACTGATCCGAATTGGTGCAAATCGCGTGACCTCGGTGCTTAGCCGGGGCTGAGGATCCGCCGCGCGCAAGGCTAGCCAGACTGTTATACATTCGTATGGTTTCCTGTCAGAGTCTTGTGAACTATCCTTGTATGATTCAATGCGCCCGATTAGAAATCCGCGTGTTTGTAGATCATTTTTTGAAAACCGGGGTTGCTGCGTGGACGCCACTCAGATTGTTTGTATCGTCGACGACGACGAGTCCGTCCGGATGGCCACGGCGAGCCTGGTTCGGTCGTTCGGATGGCAAACGCGCATATTCGCCTCGGCGGAAGCGTTTCTGCAATCCGGTGACCTCGGTAAAACGTCGTGTCTGATCTCTGACGTGCGAATGCCCGGCATCTCGGGGATCGAGATGCACGAACAACTGCTGAAGCTCGGGTACGCGCCGCCAACCCTGTTTATCTCGGCATTCCCTCCGGTCGTGCTTCACGCGAAAATCCAGAAGGACGGTGTGATGGCGTTTCTCCCCAAACCCGTGGACGCTGCCGCCATGGCGCATTGGCTCAATTTGGCGTTGGGATCGCCCTGAGCATGATTGAGTCATGATTGCGCCGTGGATGTCTCAGCGAAGGCCACAGCGGCCCACTCAGCACGACTCGCTCGCGTTGGTCGGCGGAAGGCTGAATTGGAAGACCGCACCCTGGCTCGCATGGTTGGATGCCCAAACTCGCCCCCCGTGGGCTTCAATGATTGACCGGCAGATCGACAGTCCCATTCCCATGCCGTTTGGCTTCGTGGTGAAAAACGGTTCGAATAGCCGATTGGCGGTTTCGGGCTTGATCCCGCTGCCGGCGTCATGCACCGCGACCACGGCGTAACCTTGCTCGTGCCGCAGCGTTTCGATCAGTAATTCACGTGGCCTGCCACTCAGGGCGTCCATTGCCTGAATGCCGTTTATCACCAGATTGAGAATCACTTGCTGAAGTTCGATCCGATCGGCGAATAGGGGCGGCAACTCGGGGCAGAGTTTGAGGCGCAGCGAAACCCTGTGGCTCAGGAGATCGTGCTGGACCAGGGACACAGCGTCGCTGATCACGTCGTTGAGATCCAGATGCACCTTCTGTGAGACACCCTTTCGGGTGAGCTGGCGGACGCGCCGGACGATTTCGGCCGCGCGCTTGCCGTCGACGATCATACGTTCCACGCAGGCTTGTACTTCCTCCGGAGACGGGATCGGGTGGCCAAGCCATCGCAGACAGGCCTCTCCGTTCGTCACGATAGCCGCGAGCGGCTGGGTGACTTCGTGGGCAATCGATGCGCTGAGTTCCCCAAGGGCAGTTAAACGCGTCACATGAGCGAGTTCCGCCTGCACTTCACGCAATTGCCGCTCCGCGAGCCTGGCCGCGGTAACGTCCATGATCGCGCCGACAAACCGCCGTATGGCGGGATCATCCCGTACCGCATGTGCCACGACGTGAAGGTGCTTGATCGAGCCGCCAGGCATCAACAATCGATGTTCGTAGTCGAAATCTTGCCCGGTCTGTGCTGCCTGATCGATCATCTGCCTGACGAACGCAACGTCGTCTGGATGCGTGCGCGCGAGTGCCATTTCGATCGTAGGCGTGGTTTCGCCGTCGTACTCGAAGATCCTGAAGCTTTGATCGGACCAGAAGATTTCTCCACGAGAGACGTTCCAGCCAAAACTGCCGGTGAGGCTCAGTGTCTGTGCTTCCGCTAGGTACTGTGCCTGGTTCCGGCGTAGCGCCTCTTCGGCACGTTTGTGCTCCGTCATGTCGATATTGGTTTCGAGTATCGCGAGTGGCCGCCCGCTTTCGCTCTGCTGCAACGACCAGCGGCTTCCCACAATGACGTTCACGCCGTCCCGCTTCGTGTGGACGAGTTCGCCCTCCCACGACCCGGTTCGCAATAACGTCTCGTTAATCTCATCAAGGGGAGTGGGGAAACGGGTTTGCAGGAGATCGTGAGAAGTTTTGCCAAGCGCCTCGCGCTTTTTCCACCCATAGAGTTCCTCGGCGCCTCGATTCCAGTAGGTGATCACGTCGCTCATATCGCGAACAAAAACTGTGTCGTGAGCAAGGTCGAGAAGCCGGGCTTGCTCGCGCTGCGCATTCCCGAGCCGGCGTATATGCCTGACCAGTGTAGTGATCGCTAGCGACGTGATCAGAAAAGCCGCCAGCGCAAGAAGATCCCGTGCGTAGGTAATTTGAAAACTAAAGAGTGGTTCTGCAAAGAAATAGTTAAGACAACTTAAGGCGAAAATAGAGAAGACGATAGAGGAAATCAAGCTGTCCATGAGAGACAGCAACACGATCACAATCAGGAAGACAAACCCTGTTGCGCTCAAGTCGAGCCCAAGCCGGAAGCACAGCCAGGTCGCGCCGCTCAGGGCAATGCAGCCTGAGAGCCAAAGCACCATGAGATAGCGCGGCCGGGCGAGCCGGTCGATCATCATGTCTGATCGTGCGGCGAGACCGGCGGGACGATGTTGCTTTCGAATTTCACGATCTGCAGGTTCCCGGGGTAAGGTCATGGACGTATGGAGGCTCAGCCCTCCATTGTGCACGGGATGTCCTGAGCGTAAATTAATTGTCCTTAAATCACGCAGTGGGTTGAGCGGTGCAACGCTGCGCGAAATCAGCAGGGCGGAATCGTCCGCCCCGCATACAACCTTTTAAAGCTGGCTAGCGGGAAAGCCGACGCTTAGTTCATGGTCGGGTAGTCGGTATAGCCCGCCACATCCCCGCCGAAGAAACTGGCGCTGTCGGCGGCATTCAACGGGTGTCCGTCGCGCAGACGGGCCGGCAGGTCCGGATTCGCGATGAAGGGCCGTCCAAATGCAATGATGTCGGCCCGGCCGTTGGCGATCGCCTTTTCGGCCGTATCACGGTCATAGCCGCCGGCGATCATCAGTACGCCTTTGAATTCGTCTCGCAGCAGTTTGATGATGGCGTCCCACCGCGGGTCGAAGTTCTCGTCCTTCACCGTACCCACCATCGCCGGTTCGACGAGATGCAAATAGGCAAGACCGTAGTCGTTGAGTTTTTTCACGATATAGCCGAACGTCGCCTCAGGCGTTTCATCGCCCATTCCCATGAAACGTCCCATCGGGGTGAGGCGAACACCGACGTTTTGCGGACCCACTTCGTCGCTGACAGCGGCGACGACTTCAAGCAGCAACCGCGCGCGATTTTCGATGCTCCCGCCGTAGCTATCGAGGCGGTGGTTGCTGTTGCTGTTGATGAACTGGTCCAGCAGATAGCCGTTCCCGGCATGAATTTCAACGCCGTCCATGCCGGCCGCGATCGCATTGCCTGCGGCACGCCGGTAGTCGGCGACGATTTCTCGAATGCCTTCGACGGTCAGTTCCTGCGGTACCGGTACGTCACCCCACACGCCGTTGCCCGCCTCGTTGAGAATGAACGTCTTTCCGGGCACCGGCATGGCGGTGGGGGCAACAGGCAGGCTGCCATTCGGCTGGAACACGGGATGCGAGACGCGGCCGACGTGCCACAACTGGAGGAACATGTGGCCGCCTTCTTCATGGACAGCCTTGCTAACAGCACGCCAGCCTTCAATCTGCTGTTCCGTGTGGATGCCCGGCGTCCATGCATAACCCTGGCCTTGCTGTGAGATCTGTGTCGCTTCGCTCACGATCAATGCCGCGCCGGCGCGCTGCCGATAGTATTCGACGTTCAGGTCTGTCGGCACGTTTCCCGGCTGGCCTGCGCGCGAGCGCGTAAGAGGGGCCATCGCAACGCGGTGATCGAGGGAGAGGTGGCCCAGTTTGATAGGGTTAAAGAGGTGCTTCGTCATGATGTATCTCCGTCAAGGATGTGAGGCGCGCCTTGCAGCGCTGCCGTGTGCATTTCAAGGCATGACCTGGTGCAGCACGCCTTACCTGATCCTTCCGCAACGCGCCTGTCAGGTGTTGCGTTCGTCGTTGGCGGACATGCAGCCGTGCTGCATGTCTGTGCGGTTGGTTGATGTGTGTAAGGTTAGGCGCAGCGGGGCCTAGGCGGAATCCCAACGGAGCGCTACACACCATTGCGTGGTGTGCAAAGATCGAAGAGGGCGCTGCGGGTGTTGCCGGCGTTTGTCGGCATTGATCGAACACCCGTTGGCAATGATTGACGTGAGAACGGGTTCGGCGATCAGCACGCCGCAAAAGCGGTCACTGAGAGCCACCTGCCAGTTTGGCGACGAAATCGATAAACGCATTGACTCGTCGCGATCCTCGCTGATTCGGCAGATACAGCGCGCTCACGACAGCCCGTGCGTCGTTCGGTCCCGCCTCAAACTCGGCGAACAGCCGGGTGAGGGCGCCTGACTGTACGTCCGACGCCACCAGCCAGTCGGGAAGCAGCGCGATGCCCATGCCGTCCAATGCTGCTTCGCGCAATACTTCGGAACTGTTCGCCTTGAGTCGGCCCGTCACCGGCACGCGGTTTTCTTCCTTGTCACGCGAAAACGTCCAGACTTGAGGTTCTGTCGTATAGGTGAATCGAAGGCATTCATGGTCGATCAATTCGTCAGGGGACGCGGGATAGCCCGCCCGATCGAGATATTCGCTACTCGCGACCAGATAACGAGCGAAGATGCCGACGCGCTTGCTGACGACGTCGGCCATGGCCGCGACCTCGCCAAGGCGAATAGCGACGTCTATTCGCTCGCTGACCAGATCGACAAAGGCATCGCTAAGTTTGACGTCCAACTCCAGCTTGGGATATTTTTTCAGGAACACCGCGAGGGCAGGTGCGATCCGTCGGGATCCGAATGCGACGGGCACGGACACGCGTAGTGGGCCCGACGGTTCGCCGCTTCTGTCCGAAACCGATGCATCGGCATCGGCCAGATCTTCGAGCAGCTTTTTCGCTTTGGCGTAGTAGGAGGTCCCCGCTTCGGATAAGGTCACCTGGCGGGTGGTCCGATGCAGGAGTACCGCGCCCAGTTCTTTCTCAAGCGAATCGACCGAGCGCATGACCGAGGATGTGGCCAGATCGAGGCGCCGTGCCGCACTCGAAAAACCGCCTGCCTCAGCGACTTCCACGAACGCTCGAAGCGACAATAGCTTGTCCATAATTTTGGCCCATACAGTTTGCGGGTTTGCGGCGGCCCTATTAACCTCTAAGGCTTAGTGCCGGCTGCTCCAATATCTGACCGCGGATTCGGTTCACATCGCACAGTACGGTCGCTATTCTGCCCTGATTGTTACGCGGCTGCATTTGCGTCGCGCGTGTCGCATTGGCCGTGACTGGTCATCTTTTTAATTATCTATTGAATAATTAAAGTCCAATCGACGCCGCGAGAAGACCTCGGGAGCACCTCGGGCAAACCCCGATACTCTGCGCATTGTAAATTATCACTTGAACATTTATATTCTGACTCATTGATCACGGCGCCATTCTCTTGCCGACCAGCAAGCAACGCTCGCGGACGACTTCCACGCGTTCAGGTTGGATTATTTTTATGTTGGAGTCCTATTCGAAAGCATAGAAATTGCCTCACCTGTTGATGAATGTAAACAGCGGGGTATCAGGTTTTGTTCAATCCAATTCGGCTACATCAAGAGGGGATCTTTCAGTGAAAAAGATAGGGGCTTCATTTGCGTTGTTGATGATGTCTGTTTCCGCAGCCCATGCGCAAAGCAGCATCACGTTGTACGGGGTTGTCGATCCGGATATTGTTTTCGTGAACAATGCACAGACGGGTCGTTCGGGCGGGCAATTAACGGGGAAGCAGCAATACTCCATGATGGACGCAACGACTTCCGCGTACTTTGGCAGCCGCTTCGGCCTGAAGGGGGTGGAGGATCTGGGCGGGGGTATGACCGCGTTGTTTACGCTCGAAAACGGATTCAATACGGCGAATGGCACGTTGGGTCAAGGGGGGCTGTTGTTTGGCAGGCAGGCGTTTGTCGGCTTGTCGGCGGCCGCTGGGCGCGTCACACTCGGCCGCCAGTATTCGTCGCTGTGGGATTTCGTGTCCCCCCTCGCGGTCATCACCCAGTGGGCCGGCTATCTCGGATCCCATCCAGACGATCTCGACAACATCGGCGGTACGAATCGGCAGAACAACTCGCTCAAATACACCTCACCCACGTGGAACGGCATTACTGCCAACGCGCTGTATTCTGCCGGTGGCGTCGCCGGTAGTTTCTCGGAGAATCAGATCTGGTCCGTGGGGATGGGATATACCAGAGGTCCTGTGCGTCTGGGCATCGCGTTTGTGGACGCGTTTGATCCCAATACCTCGATATATGGATCGACGCCAACAGCGGGCAGTGCCGCCACGAACAATTTTGGATCGTTCGGTTCGGCGACAAGCGCACAACGAAACCCAATCATCGCAGGTTATGCGTCGGCGCACCGGGAGCAGATCTTCGGCGTGGGCGGCTCATACATCGCTGGTCCGGCGACGCTGGGCCTCGTTTACACCAACACGCGGTTTGCCGGCTTGGGTTCGTCTTCGGGACCGAATCCGCTGTCGTACTCAGGTAGTTCGACCTTCAATACGGTTGAAGCGAACCTGCAATATCAGGTCATAGTACCCGTATCAGTAGGACTAGCGTATTCGTTCACCAAAGACGATGGTCCCAATGAGCAAAGCGCTCGTTATCAGCAGGTGACTGCCGGCGTCCATTACTTTTTCTCCAAACGCACAGACGTGTATATGGTCGCCGCCTATCAGCGTGCCTCTGGAACGAACTCGCTAGGGCAAAGCGCGGTTGCGTCGATCGCGGGGATGACACCGTCATCGAGAAACCAGCAGGTTGTGGATACGATAGGATTGGCCCACCGTTTCTAGGCCCCGACCTCCAGCAGCGCTGCCGCTGGATTCATTACCGGGGACCTTCACCGTTCCGGACAGGCATTAGCGGCGAAGCTTCATAATGCGGTCACCCAGAGAAATCCCAAGTTCCGACATGCTGATGCCGAGCCGCCTTTGCTGTAACTCCCAGCCGGACAGCGCAGACTGCAGGTGCTCGCCGCCCTTCGAGAGCGCGTGAGCTAGCGCGACGGCGTTCGCGGCGGCCTTTGCGGTGCTGCCTGCCGTATGCGGACGTGGTACGTACGCAGAATCGCCAAGCAGAATCGTCCGGCCGAAAACCATTTTTTCAACCCGGAGGTCCTGGATCGCCTGAACGAACGGCTCGGCCGTAGCCTGAACGAGGATCTGCAGCGTAGGCGCGAGCAAGCGGCCTGCAGCGGAACGCAGTTCCGCAATATCGTTGTCTTTTGTCGTTCCCGGGGGCAGCGACGTGCTGCGTTGCGTCCCGTTTCTGTCCAGCATCAATGCCCTGAGGCTGTCGCCGGACATCGGGCGGTACCAGACCCAGTTCCAGCGCCGCTTGCCGACCTCGGTTGCACCGTCTTCCCCGGGTACGAGATAGACCAGAATCAGATGTGCTTCACCTTGCTGGAAAGTAAAGCGATCACGTAGAACATTGGCAGCATCGACCGGCAGATCATTTTCTTCGACGAGACCGCGCCACGCAATATAGCCCGCATAGCTGGGCTGCGAATCAGGCAGCAGCTGAGCCCGGACCGTAGAGCGCGCACCATCGGCGCCGATCAGAAGATCCGCTTCTTCGACGCGGCCACTTTCAAAATGAGCCTTGACCGTTTCCCCGGTTTGCTCGAGATGAGTGAAACGTTCGCCGGGATGAATGACTTCAACCGGCAACGCACGTCTCATGGCGCTGTAAATCAGGCTCCATGAAGTTTGCGTCTGAGGCATGTAGAGCTGGTCGATGATGCGGTCGTTCTGGTCGAGATAGATGCGATCGCCGGAGTCCACGCCTGGATATGCCGGCAGTTTCACGCCGCCGAAACGGAAAGCTTCCAGAACGTCGGGCTGTAGAACGATCCCTCCACCCCGGCTGTCGAGTTCATTGGGCGACTGCTCGAAGAGCTTGACGTCCCATCCGACTGCGCGTAGCGCGGTCGCCGAGAAAAGGCCGCTGAGCGAACCGCCGATAACGATTGCAGAGGGTCGATTGACATTCTCGATGAGGCGTTCCTGATGATTCTGCGTCTGATCTTTCTGCTGTGCTATGGCGTTCACCGCGTTCTCCTGCTATTGCCCAATAGCGGAAGATTAGCCGTTGCGGAAGCGGCAGAGAATCCAGACGCGACGCAATCCACCTTTGCGTGATCGGCAGAAATAGACTTTCAGAAATAGCGTGGTGCGCTGCGTGGGAAAGAGCGGCTTCGTGCATGAGGCGAGAGATTCCAGGCAGACTTCGCCGTTCGCCGCGTCTTATTGCGGGCCACGCAAAGGTACATTGCTTCGCATTGCCGTTCCGATCGACTGATAGCCACGCTATTGTTTGTCATGCAAACAATCCCTTTTGGAGATGTTCGATGAACAAGCTGCAAATCGAGGTCACATACGATTTCATTTGTCCCTGGTGCTGGATTGGCGAGGAAAAACTGAAGAAAGCGATTAGCGAAGCGAACGCTGTCGAGCAAACGAAACTCGTGTTCGTTCCTTATGAATTGAATCCGGGTATGCCCGTCGAAGGTCTCGACCGTAAAGAATACCGGTCGGCGAAGTTCGGGAGTTGGGCGCGCTCGCAGGCAATGGATGCTCAAGTCACGGCGGCCGGACGTCAGGTAGGTCTGGAATTCAACTATGCGCTGGCGAAGCGCACGCCGAATACGCTGGCTGCACATCGGCTTGTATGGTTCTTGCAACAACGGCATGACGTAACGGCGCTCGTGGAAGCGATTTTCCATGCGTATTTTTCCGCTGGCCGCGATATTGGAGACGTCTCCGTGTTGACGGAGATCGCGGTAGCTACGGGCTTTGAGAAAGACCACGTCGAAGCGCTATTCGCGTTAGACAGTGGAGTAGACGAAGTGCGTGCGCTTGAAGCTCGGGCGATCGGGCATGGCGTCAGCTCGGTACCGTCGGTGAGGATTGGCGATGAAATTATCGGCGGCGCACAGTCTGTCGCTCTGTTTCGGGCAACGCTGGAGGGTGCCCTGAAACCCCATGCCACCGCGGCGTAAGCCGGGCCGCAGTGGCTAGGGCTGCTCGCCTCGAAGGCTGGGCGGCAGCCCTACTCGTGCTACACATTCAGAAACGTTAACTCGACCGTGAGATTGCATTGGGTCAGCATGCGCAGTTAAGAAACTGCAGCGGTGGCGCCCATAAGAGGCAAGCTCGACGGGTGTGGCAGGTTTGTCGTGGAGGTGCGATGGACGGGGCAAGAGTGGTCAGGGTTCTTGGGGCGGCACACAGCAAGGAAGCATACGAGATCCGGGACTTCCTCGCCCGAGGCGTGGTCGAATATGAGTGGTGCGAAATCGCATCAGACGAAGCGTGCGTCCGGGAACTAGGCGTTTCCGGTTTTGGCGATATCAAGTGGCCTGTTGTCGTCTTTCCAGATGGCTCCAGGTTAGACGCGCCGAGTTTAGCGGAGATCGCAGCCAAGCTTGGGTGGGTCTCGCGTCCACGTTATCAGGAGTATGACCTGTCGATATACGGCGCGGGACCCGCAGGATTATCCGCCGCGGTCTACGCGGCATCGGAGGGCCTGCGGGCTGTCGTCATTGAACGGGCTGCGGTGGGCGGGCAAGCGGGAACGAGTTCGCTCATTGAAAACTATATGGGTTTCCCGCAGGGCATTGCCGGTGCGGAATTGGCTGAGCGCGCCCGTCAGCAGGCAGTGAAGTTTGGCGTCGAACTGCTTATGATGCGCGAGGGTGTGCACGCCACGTTTGTGGATGGAAAAATTGAAGTTAATCTGGCGGACGGCACGCTGCTGAGGGCACGCGCCAATATTTGCGCGACGGGTATCGAGTACCGTAGCCTGGGCATTCCCGATGAGCAAAGGCTGTTGAACGCAGGGTTGTACTACGGCGCGGGCGCGAGCGAAGCGCCAATGTGCACCGGAAAAAAGATTTTCATCGTAGGCGGCGGAAACTCCGCAGGGCAGGCCGCGATGAATTTCGCGCGAACCGCGAAGAGTGTCACATTGATCGTTCGCGGCGAGTCCCTTGCCGCAACGCTTTCGCATTACCTATTGGATCGTATTGCCCACACGAGCAACGTGCGGGTTGTCTTTGAGTCGTCTGTCTCAGCAATTTACGGCGATGCCCAGCTTGAAGCGCTGCAGATCACGAACAAGGCGGGCGGAACCCAGGTTGTTTCGGCAGATCGCCTATTCGTGTGTATTGGTGGCGCACCGAACACCGAGTGGGCAAAAGACACCACGATCGTCCGGGACAGGAATGGGTACCTTGTAACAGGCGCCGACCTGAGCGACTTTCCCCAGTTCGAAACTTGCTGGCCGCTCGAGCGGCGCCCTTATTTTCTGGAAACGAGTGTCCCCGGCTCCTTCGCGGCTGGCGATGTCCGCTACGGGTCAGTCAAGCGAGTCGCCTCGGCGGTTGGCGAAGGGGCCATGGCGGTCACGTTTGTTCACCGGTATCTGGCCGAGTCGATGAGTTGAAGTATCGGCACTCGCATCCACTATGGGCAACTAAATCTTGTGAGCGCAATTAATGCGCACTGCGACATGCTTTGAGCGGCACACGGCCTGCCGGCCGCAGGGCAAGAAGCTGAACTAGCTCAGCGTACGAAGGAGTCTTGAAATCGCCTCCTAAACTCCACGCGTCGTTCTCCGAGTCATCCGAAGAATGCATTGAATTTTCTTGCACTCACTCATACAAAAGAAAACGCTGTTCTGTACGTTGTGTCTCGGTAGCTAGGCTGCTTTCTCTATTTCTAGTGCTGTGGCGCCAGAGTCGTGTGCAACCAATCGAAGATAATCTAATGTGAATAAGCACAGCACGGCAATCAGGGCGCAATGCTGTGATCTTTCGCGCCCCGTCAGAAGCTCACCTGCGGTCGCCGTGTGATTAGTCCGCGTGTTCGCTGAAGCGAAAGGCCGAAGGAGGGGCTATTGACTGGCGCCTTGGCCAAGGCCGGCCTTTTTCTCGGCGTTCTGCAAATCGGTCGGATAGTTAGGGTCGTCCGCACCGGGTTTGTAACCGGCATTCTCAAGCTTTTTTAGTTCCGCATTCTTCTTCGCACGGGCCGTTTTCCGTGTCGCTTTGCGCTCAGCCTTTGATGGCTTTACGCTCGATGCGGCGTCGGGTTTAACGTCGGCGGTCGCGTTGACCGTTGCACTTCCCCCTGCATTTTGAGCCATGGCTGGTGCGTACGACCCAGCACCCATGGCGGTGACCGCAAACGCGACGATGATCTTTCTTGCGGTAAATAGATTCATTTCTGAATTTACCTCTGAATAATTGGCGACGACCTTGCCGCCTGCAATGAAATATTCACTGACGCACTGAGGTTCTGTACCCGCTACCGTGCCGTGAGGATGGTTGACGAAGAAAGAGTTCACGCCACCGATTACCGATCTGTAGGCTGGCCAACTGCGATCAGCGCAGCAACATCCGAATGACTCAGAAAGCGCAGTAGATGCAACTGATCGTCCTACACCAGCATCCGTCTTTTCTCGACGCAGAACGCCGTTCTGTATCAGGGAAGATTGCAGTCTATAGTCGAATGGAGTTAAATTTCTTCAAGGTATCTTAAATTATCTTAAAAATTTCCCCTGGTATTCTGTCCCAGAAATAACTTGTCGTAAATTTCGATTGTTCTATGATCAAATCCGGGAGAACAGGAGGCGACCATGGGACGCAAGGGAATCGAGGTTGTGGTGTCGGAACTGGAACGAGAGCAATTGCTGTCAATGAGCCGCTCACGTTCGCTGCCTCATTCTCTGGTCCGTCGTGCAAAGATTGTTTTGATGGCGGCTGATGGCCATACGAGCCAGGAAATTGCGATGCAGTGCGAAGTGACGCCACCGGCGATCACACACTGGAAGAAGCGGTTTGTCGCGCACGGGCTTGCCGGCCTGCATGATGAAGCCCGCCCGGGCCGCCCGCGCACACATGACGATGAGGTGGTAGCGGAACTGCTCGCCAGGGTACTGCATGAGAAGCCGAACGGGGCGACGCACTGGAGCGTGCGTTCCGCTGCTGCGCAGACAGGGATTTCAAAGAGTTCGGTGGCCCGATATCTATCGCTGTTCGGTGTGCAGCCCCATCGTTCAAAGAGCTTCAAACTGTCTACCGATCCGTACTTCGTCGAGAAGGTGCGCGATATTGTCGGGCTGTACCTGAGCCCACCGATCAATGCCCTGGTGCTGTGCGTGGACGAGAAGAGCCAGTGCCAGGCGCTGGAGCGTACGCAGCCGATGTTGCCGATGGGGTTAGGCTATCTCGAAGGGGTGACGCATGATTACGTCCGGCATGGCACCACGACCCTGTTCGCTGCGCTCAACACTGCAACAGGGGAAGTCATTGCGCAATGCAAGCCGCGCCACCGGCATCAGGAATTTCTGGCGTTTCTCAGGCATATTGACCTGGCGGTGCCGGCCAATCTCGATGTGCATCTGATTGTCGATAACTATGCGACACACAAGCATCCGAAGGTCAAGGCATGGCTGGCCAGGCACACGCGCTACCACATGCATTTCACGCCGACCTACTCGAGCTGGCTCAATCAGGTTGAACGCTGGTTTGGCCTGATTACGCAGCAGGCGATCCGTCGAGGGTCGTTCAGGAACGTGCGCCAACTCATTGCCGACATCGAGCGTTACATCGAGCAATACAACGAGCACAAGCGGGCTTTCGTCTGGACCGCGACAGCCGATTCCATTCTCCGGAAAGTGGCTCGGTTATGCAAAGTTATTTCTGGGACAGAATACTAGGTTGAGCGATGGTCTCATTTACATCGGCGCAACTTCAACATTCGTGGCGATTTTTCTAACAGTGCTGATGAGGTGCGACTGGGATGCCTCCACGCGTTTCCCGGACAATATACGGCGATACGCCACCAACGATTTGATCAATCCGCCCAACAGCAACGTCGAGGATCGTCAGGAAGATCATGGCATTCACACCGCTATTGAACAAACTTTCCCCAGTGATGTGGGTTTCCCGATTCCTCGGTGCGGCAGCCTGCTTGATGATGCCAAGGACGGCGATGGGGGCGTTCGGAGAGGTCGGTGCTCAGAGCTGCAATGCGTGAGAGAAGCGGAGTTCATAAAGCACGCAAAAGCCTATCCGTCGCCCACTCGTGACTCTTCGCTCACGCAGATGGGGGCACGCTGAATTGAACGACCGCGCCGCGTCGAATGTGATTAAACGCACATACCCGACCGCCGTGGGCCTCGATAATCGAGCGACAGATCGATAGACCCATGCCCATGCCATCGGGTTTGGTGGTGAAGAAGGGATCGAATAGCTGACCGAATCTCTCCGGCTTGATGCCGGTACCGGAGTCCTGCACCGCCAGGACCAAATCACCTACTTCGTCCTGTCGTGTCCTGATTAACAGTTCGCGTGGTCCGTCGCTGATTCCGTCCATCGCCTGTATGCCGTTGAGCACCAGGTTGAGAATCACCTGTTGAAGTTCGACCCGGCCGGCGAGCAGTGGCGGCAACGCGGGGGCGAGTTCAAGGCGCATCGAGACCCGACGAGTGAAAATCTCGTGCTGGACGAGCAACGCCACGTCGTTGACTACGTCGTTGAGATCGAGGCAAGTCTTCTCTGGAGTATCCCTTTTGGTGAGCGCGCGGATGCGTCGGACGATTTCGCTGGCGCGCCTACCATCGGCGATCATGCGCTGCACGCAGGCCTGCACCTCCTCCGGTCGCGGCGTAGCGTGGTCGAGCCATCTCAAACAGGCATCGCCGTTGGTGACGATTGCCGCAAGCGGCTGGCTGACTTCGTGGGCAATGGACGCGCTCAGTTCTCCGAGGGCGGTAACGCGAGCCACATGTGCGAGCTCCACCTGGCTCTCATGCAACTGCTCCTCGGCAAGCCGGGTCGCGGTGATGTCCTTGATCGCACCGTAATACTGCAGTTTGCTGGCGTCTTCTTTCACGGCATGTGCGACCACATGGAGATGCTTGATCGAACCGTCAGGCATCAGCAGTCGATTCTTGAAATCGAAGTCCTGCCTGGCGTCAATTGACTGCTTGACCACCCTCTGAACGAGCGCGACATCGTCCGGATGCGTACGCTTGAGCACTCCCTTGATCGTGGGTGGAATGGCCGGATCGTATTCGAAGATCCTGAAGCTTTGGTCGGACCAGAAGACTTCTCCGCTGATCACATTCCAGCCAAAGCTGCCTGTGAGGCTTAGTCTCTGCGCCTCCGCGAGGTACTCCGCCTGACTGCGGCGTAGTGCATCTTCGGCCCGCCTGCGCTCGGTAATATCGTTGTTGGTTTCGAGCTTCGCAAGTGACCGTCCATTTTCGCTCTTCTGCAGCGAGAGACGGCTTGCCACCACGACTTGCTGACCGTCCCGCCTGGTGCGGACCAGTTCTCCCTCCCAGCGTCCGGTTCTCAACAAGGTATCTGTGATCTCATTGAGCGGGACCGGAAAGCGCGTTTGCAGGAGTTGGGGGCTGATCTTGCCAATCGCCTCTGTCTTTTTCCATCCGTAGAGTTCTTCGGCGCCGCGATTCCAGTAGCTGATCACGTCGTTCATGTCGCGAACAAAAACGGGGTCATGCGTGAGATCGAGGAGCCTGGCTTGCTCGCGGCGCGCGTCGCCCAAGTGGCGCGTGTGCCTGACCAGTGCCGTAATGATGAGCGAGGTGATCGCGAACGTAGCCAGTCCCATCAGATCCTGAGGGGACGCTACGCTAAAACTGAAAATCGGCTCGGTAAAGTAATAGTTGAGGCAGGCGGCGGAGAAGACGGAAAAGATGACGGAGGAAACAAAGCTTTCGAGGAGGGACAGCAGCACGATGACAATCAGAAAGGCAAAGCCGGCGCTGGCCAAGCTGAAGCCAAGCCGAAAGCTTATCCAGGTGACCAGGCCCAAGGCAGCACAGCCGAAGATCCAAAGCAGCACCAGATAGCGCAGCCGAAAAAATTGGTCAGAGTTCATGTTTGATTGCGAGGCTCCCACGACGGTAGATCGTGTTTGCGATCCACGCCATCACTGGGCCAAGGGGAATGGAGTCATTGAAATTGAGGCAAACTCGAGCAAGGCTAACCGATCCAAAGTGTTTGTGCAGAGAATGCCTGTTGTAGAGCAGCGACATCGTCTACGTAGGCGGTCGGCGCACTCGATGATTGACCGCGGGTGGACTATAAGCGTTGGGGTGTTCAGGCTCCGTTGAGCGCAGCACTGTGTCGCCAGGTCGCCGCTTGGCTGATAACCATCTTTCTCGAGTGCTTTGATCTCGGCATTCTTCTTTGCCCGGGTGGTTTTGCGTTGTGTCTTACGAATCTGCTTCGGCGTGGACGCGCCAGATACACCGAACTTGCCGAACACCGTAGCGCTGGGTGCATCCGGCGCCTGCGCAAAAAGTGGCGGGCGCGTCAAGCCGCAGAGTTTCCTGTTGGCTTTCTGTATAGACTCGAGACATAGCGTTCTTAATGGAGTCGCCTGGACGCTTACCGGATAGTCCGATTATTCCTGACCGCCCGCTCGGGCGTTTGAAAGTCGGGGCGAGATTACGCAACGGACAGGAAGAGGCTCGTTTTTCTTGGTGGTCCGGAACGTGTTCCGTCTGAACCATGCCACGCATGCCTACAACGGCGCGATTTATCCGGCGTTCTGTTCCGATGGCTGTGCGTCACGGAGAAAGGGTGTCGCGACCAGCAGCACCCTGGAGCGTGCGCACAATGCGCGATGTGCAAGGTCCGTCCGATGCGACATTGCGCGATTCGTTCTGACGAAGGGCGAATTTGCCGTCGTCGGTGATGAACGTCGCTTCAGCTTCGAGGGAGACGGAGTGCCGATTTTTTCGTTACTTCCCCAGCGGCTGGATGGGGTCACTGGATGTCTCGCACGCACTGACGACGGTCGTTGGTGCTGGCCTTGGCGTGCTCGACCCACGGGTTCAGGCAGAGCGCATGTCGGCGCTCAATGTGCAACCGCGTTGGCCGTCGCCTAGCTTGATCAGGAACTGATATTGCGAATGCGCGTGTTTTCACGCTGCGAACTTCCTCTGGAGGTCGGCCGCTGTGCGGGACCCTTGATTCAGCAAAACTGGACTAATTGGTAAGCGACGCGACCAGTCGTCAAGGACTGCATGCTTCCGTTGTCGTAAGCTGTACTTAGCCAAAGTGCAGGACGCACGTCAATGAGGAGAAGCGCGTTGTGGTGCGTCAAAGTCGCTCGGGCATTCTTCGGCGCGGCGTTTGCCGTATGGCTGGGGCGAACGGAACTCTGAGGAGATCGCGGCATACGTGAGCGCAATTGGCGCGACTCGCTGCACTGTTCATGGCGTTGACGCCAATATTGCAGCCGCAATTCATCCATGGCTTGCGGGGCAGTATCTAAGGTAATCACCGGGTAGCGCGAGACCTATGTGAGCGAGTAGTTGCACGCATGGAGGAGAGGGCAGGGCGGCGGCAACGGCAAGCTGATGAGCTAGGTCGTGCCTTTACTCCGCGACGATGAGATCGCATAGGTCTAGGCGTATGTCGCCTCGCTCAAGTAAGGAAGTCGAATCGCAAAATGCGGACGATCTGATAAGCAGGGGGTATTTTCCGGTCAGTGATTCGAGCAGTGCAAGCCTTACAGTGCCGTCTAAGAGAAAGTAGGCATGCGTGGCAACGCGCTGGTCCATGAAGGGCTGGCGCGCTATCTGTCGCTCGACGCAAGGTTGATTGGATATCGGAGTTTTTTATAGCTTGATGGCGCGGCAGCGGCGGTTGTCCGCCGTCTTGCATCAGGTCGGTCCGGGCGGCTCAGCCACCGGTCTTTTCTGTTCACTGAGGATCCCAAATGCAATTCATCGTTTACTGCCTTGATCATAGCCAGATGGCGGAGCGTCGTCGTGCCCACTTTGAGGAACATAAGGCACGATTGCAGGCCTCGACGCTGCGTGCCCTGATCGCGGGGCCACTGATCGAGCTCGACGGTACGGTTAGCGGGAGTTTTTTTCACTATGAGTCGGACGATATTGAAACGGTCCGGCGCTTCGTTCTCGACGATCCGTTCAACACGGCGGGAATCTGGAAGACAGTCGATATTTGGCGTTTCGAGAATCGCGCCGATAGCCACTGAGGATAGGAAGATGTGCCGCTCTCAGTTTTATCGCGATAGAGCCGCAGGATAGGATCACCTGCCGACAAAAAGAGCGAGCCGTATGATGAAGACAACGGAAACACAAGGCAGATATTTCGAAGATCTGACCGCGGTCCTGGCCGGAAGCAGGCCGTCAGCCTTCATCTCGCGCACGGCCCGGTGCGAGGTCGCGTAGCGTGAAGTCTACCGTGTGGCCGGTCCGATCCTGCGCGCGATTGAGATACACACACTTACCGCGGATCTTGAGGTACGTTTCGTCGATACGCCACGACTGTCCGGGGTGTGCCAAACCGGTTCCAGCGTTTGGCGAACTCGGGCGTATAACGCTGCGCGCAAGGCAGAATCGTCGTGTGCGGGAGTGACCCACCCCGCTCAGCCATCATCTCGGCAAGGACACACAGGCTAAGTTTGTAGTGCAGGTAAGCGTAAGAACTCGCGGTAAATGCGGGCGGCTCTTCAAAGTGCAATAGCAATAGCTTTGATGAGCGATTTCATGATTGCCGCCTCCAGAGCCGTCTGGTCATCTACGTTTGAGAAATCGAACATCAACTCGATGCTTTGTTCCCAATCCTGCTTGCAGTTTGTGCGCCTACGTTGGCGACTCGTAGGTTGATTTCGTCACGAATTTCTTCAATGTTTTCGAGAACGAGGGCGGTGGGTATGCACACGCTTGTCGTCGAACATCAAGACTGCTGTTTAATTGCCGGAAAGGCTATCCGCCAGCTGATAAAAGTCGTGTCGAAGCAATACCACGAACAGACTGCGTCTTTGCAAACGGCCTTGTTGCCCGAGACGTATCGGGCGGGCCACGATATGGGCCGCACAGGAGAACCCTATTTGAAAACCGGCGAACAGGCGCGTTGTGATACGCCGCGTGCGATGATGACTCGCCAACAGAATCGTCGGGTTCTTCTCCCGTTCGGTCCGACCTCGTCTTGCTATCGCGTCGAGCAGTAGTTGAGTCTCAGGCTAACCGGGTCATGCTGTAGCGGGTGGTAACGGCGGATGTACCGGATGACGTTGCCACGCGTCGGCATCGTAACGTTCGTTTTTTGCGAGCATCGCCTACAACATCCGGGCATGCTTGTTGGCAATCGCAATCAGCGTCTTGTGGGAGCCCTTGCGTTCGTGGAGTTGTCTGATCCACCGTTGTGGCCGGCTTGCGTGCGCGGGGTCCGCACGCAACGCCGACTGCAACGTACTTCGGGCGCCCTGAACAAGCAGCGTGCGCAGATAGACGTTGCCGCGCAGGCTGATATGTCCCAGCCTGGTCTTGCCGCCTGAACTGTGCTGCCGTGGTGTCAGGCCGAGCCAGGCGCCCGTTTCTGAAGACCCCCGCATCGGGCACTGTGGCGGCCAGTGCACTCGATGTTACCGGACCGACGCCGAGTAGTTCGCCGGCGCGTTTGGCGACATCGCTGTTTCTGGCGTGAGTGGCGATCTGCTGGTCGCAGCGAGCAAGCCTCAGGTTCAGCGCGACCAGTTGTTCGCGCACCTCAAGCAACATGGCACGCACCGGGTCAGGCAGTCTGGCGTCTTCGATCAGCGTGGGCGACGCGCCAAGAAAGCGGTCGGCTGAACGTGCAATCACCACGCCAAATTCAGCCAGCAATCCGCGCGTGCGATTAAGCAGTGAGGTACGTTCCTCCTGCCGGCCCTGACGTACGCTGTGCCAGGCGAGAATGGCCTGCTGGTCGACAGACTTGATTGCTACAAAGCGCATGGTCGGCTGCCGTGCGGCAACAGCGATTGCTTCAGAATCGGCTGCGTCGTTCTTGCCGTCGGGGCGGAACGGTTTGACGAATTCGGGTGGAATGAGGCGTGCGATATGACCGCGGGCGGAAAACCAGCGTCCCCAGTGGTGAGAGGAGCCGCAGGCCTCCATTGCGACGCGGCAGCGAGGCAGTTGCTCAACCCACCGCATGAGTGCTTCACGTCGCAGCAGCGTCGCTGCAACACGACACCGGTAGCATCGAGCACGCAGACTGCGAAGATGTCCTTTGCCAGGTCGATGCCGACGGTAGTAAGCTGGTCCATGACTTCCCCCTCCTGTTCCGATTGATGGATGGCACCTCAATCATGGCACTTGATGCCTGCGACTTCAGCGTCACACCGGGACGGGGAAGTCTCTCACATTTGAAAAAGTCGGTGACGGACTATCTGACGAAGTTTTCATGGGTATTCCTGCACCTTGACCGGTGTACGCGAAACGTTTATAGGGTGATCTGAGAGGCCGATTTTCTCGCGAGGGAACTGAAAAAACGTAGCGACTTTTTCAAATCACAATCAGCCATCAATGGACATTCGACAGGCACGTTTGGATGGATTGACAATCCGGGCATTCAAGGCGTCGACAAAGAAGCGCGACACGCGGAGGCGAATATGATGACGGAAACACTTGCGACCACGCGATGATCTGCGGTTCGAGCGGAAGCACGCTGTTGAGTGCAGCAGGCCGGTCGACGTATGGCGTTAGTAGCAGGCATGTTCATCTGGTGGAAATCTTGATAGAAACACCAGTTACACACGCCTTCATTTCTGTTTAGGCTTGGACATCATTTGCTGACACAAGCCCTTTTCCGATGAATGCGCGAGTCAAGTCCCGCAGTATGGGGTGTACCGACCTGGGCACGATCGAACGTGCGCTGGAATTGCTGCGTCTGCTGGCCACCGCGGGCCGCTATGGATTGGCGCTCACGCAACTGTCCGGCACGACCGGGCTGCCGCATTCGACCGTACACCGCTTGCTGCATCGGCTGATTGCCGAACGCATGGCCGTGCAGCGGGAATCGGACAAACGCTACGTACTGGGTCCGCTGAGCATGGAACTGGGTCTGGCGGCATCGCAGATCTATGACATCCGCGAACCCTGTCGTCTGATTCTTGGTCGGCTGGCAGAGGACATCGGCGATACCGTCTATCTCACCGTCCGCAGCGGCAATGAATCAGTCTGCGCGGACCGCTATGAGGGGCCGTCGACGATTCGGGTCGTCACGCTGGAAGTGGGCAGCCGACGCCCGCTGGGGCTCGGCGCGGGCGGGCTCGCAATTCTCGCCGCGATTCCGGAGGAGGAGCGCCGCGTCACGATCGAGCATCTCGTGCAGCGCCACGGCGAAAACAAATCGCTGCGCTCCCGGGCGCTTTGCTCGGCCATCGATGCCTGTCGCAAGCACGGCTATTCGCTGATCCGCAGCCAGGTGACGCTCGGGACGACGGCCGTCGGGGTGGCGATCCGCGACACGCTGGACAACCCGATCGCCGCGGTTAGTGTTGCGGCCGTCGATAGCCGAATGACTGAAGCACGGATCGAATCGCTATCGCGCAGACTGCAGTCGACCGCATCCGCTATCCAGAGCGCGCTGCACAGTTTTCCCCGGCAATACTGACGGGCTCTCCCGGAGCGGCACCCGACAGTGTTCGTGTCCACTGGCTGGAAGATGCCCTGTCCAGTCGATCGAAAGACCTATCATTGGCACGTAAGAGGTTAGATATGCTAATCGATACGGTTTTCGATACGGTTTTTCGCAATCGAAAATAAATACCAATGGAGACAAATATCGTGCCGTGCTCTTTTTCTATCCGGAAGATGCCGTATCTTTGCGCGCTGGCGGGGGGCGCATTACTTTGTGGCGGGGTCGCTCATGCGCAATCCAGTGTCACGCTCTATGGTGTGCTGGACGCTGGCCTTCTCTATGCTTCGCACTATCCTGCGGCAAACGGAAGCAATGCCGGTCATATCTATGCGTTCAACGACAGTGGGACATGGGCCAGTTCATTCGGGTTGCGCGGCGTGGAGGATCTCGGCGGCGGCACCCGGATGGAATTCCGGATTGAGAGCGGTGTCAGTTTGGGGACGGGTGCCTTCAGCAATTCGAACAAGAATGCATTCGGTCGCCAGACCTATCTGTCAATGGACAACGACGATTACGGCAAACTCACGGCCGGGGTGCAGTTTTCCCCGTTCTTTCGCTCGGTCGTCGCGACCGACCCGAGAGGCGCCTCGTTCTTCTTCGGCTCCGCCGAGACGCTGTACGTTGACAATGTCTTCGTGACCGGAATGTTCAACGCCAATGCGATCACTTATGACAGTCCGAAGATCGCCGGGTTGCAGGGCAGCGCGATGATCGCGCTCGGCGGGGAACCGGGGGATTTTGCCGCGGGTCGCCAATATGCTTTCCGATTGGCCTACGACACGCCGTTCGTGCACGTAGACGCCGCCATGTACAACGGGGACAGTGGCGGGACGGCAGCCAGCACGCCTGCACCCAGCACGGCCTCTTTTGCGGGCAGAACGGCGGGCGTCAAGTTCCACTTCGGCCAACTGGATTTCGGCGCGGACTATGCGTTGTACAAGGTCAAGGGTGGCTTCTCGAGCCAGGTGTATGGCACCGGCTTTAATTACCAGATGACGCCGTCCTGGAATCTCAACGCGGGAACCTGGTACACGCGTAACGGCAACAACTCGAGAGATCACTCTATCCTCGTAGCGACCGGCGTGGCCTATTTCGTTTCCAGGGAGACGACCCTGTATACCCAGTTCGGCTTCGTGGACAACCACGGCAGGATGAACACGGGCTTCATCGCAGGGCCGTCCCTGCCTCACGAGGTGCCAGGCAGCACGATCGCGGTCGACATTGGCGTGCGTCACACGTTCTGACGCGACCTTCATGGGTCCCGCAGCGTCTGTCGCCTGCTGATTCCATCAATTGGAAATCGGATCAATCCGGCAACGACGGAACGAGGTGCTAGCGATGCGGAGTATCCCAGTATTTCGAGGCAAATACGGAAAATGACACATCACGCATCTGTGTCCACGGAATGGAAATAGGGGCATCTTCCTGAATTTTCAGCCTACCATCGATGGCACATGACAGGTGCAATTGATTGAAAGCGCAGGCTAATCGAGAGGAGTGGGTTGAATGAAACTGGCATCGTTGAAATCCGGGCGCGACGGCAAACTGATTGTCGTAAGTCGCGACCTGAGCCGGGCAGTGAGTGCAAGTTCCGTTGCGGCGACCTTGCAGGAGGCGCTGGACAACTGGGCGGAGCGGGCGCCGGGGCTGCGGAGGCTGTACGGCGCGCTCAATGAGGGCATCGCCACCGGGGCTTTCGATCTGGTTCCGGAGGCGCTCGCGGCACCGTTGCCGCGCGCGTTCCAGTATCTGGATGGTGCGGCCTATCTGAGTCACATCCGCCGCAATCGCGCGGCTCGGGGCGAGCCGCTGCCTGATGATCTGTACGATCGGCCGCTCGTTTATCAGGGCGTCTCTCACGGTTTTCTGGGCTGGAACGAGGATGTGCGGTTGCCGTCCGAGGACCTCGGCATCGACTTCGAGGCGGAGATCGCGGCGCTCACCGGCGACGTTCCGATGGGGGTGTCGGCCGATGACGCCTGCAAACACATTCATCTGTTCGTGCTGCTCAACGACGTCTCGCTGCGGGCGCTGATTCCCGCCGAGTTGAAGCGGACGTTCGGGTTCCTGACCGGCAAGCCTGCGTCGAGCATGGGGCCGATCGCGGTGACGCCGGACGAGCTCGGCGAGTTGTGGGACGGCCGACTGGTGAGCGGCGAGATGCGTTGCTGGGTGCGGGGCGAACAGGTCGGCAACATCGAGACGGGAATCGATACGCCGTTTCATTATGGCCATCTGATTGCGCATGCTGCGCAGACCCGAAATTTCGAGCCGGGTACCGTGATCGGCCTCGGCACGGTGTCGAATGAGAATGAATCGGCCGGTTGCGGCTGCATCGGCGAAATTCGGGCCCTGCAGACACTGCGGAACGGAAGTCCCGCGACGTCGTTCCTGAAATTCGGCGAACGGGTCCGGATCGAGCACTTCGATCGCACGGGGCATAGCGTCTTCGGCGCCATCGATCAGCGATTCGTGTCGAGCGGGCATTGACCCGCGCGCGTCGGCGAGATTTTCGAGGAGCGACATCATGCTTTGCAAGGGACTGCATCACGCGGCGTTTCGCTGCCGGGATGCGCGCGAGACGGCGGACTTCTACACGGGCGTCCTCGGACTGAAGTTTATCCATGCGATGGGCGAGGACCATGTGCCGTCGACGGGCGCGTACAGCCCGCATATCCATATCTTCTTCGAGATGGACGACGGCAGCTGTATCGCGTTCTTCGAACTGCCGCGCGATCGGGGGCAGGCATCGGGACGCGATCCGGAGACGCCCGACTGGGTGCAGCACTTCGCGTTCCGGGTCGCCGACAAGGCGACCGTGGACGAGGCGAAGGCGAGACTCCAGGCGGCCGGCATCCCAGTAGTGGGACCCACTAACCACGACGACTTCCTGTATTCGATTTACTTCTTCGATCCGTCCGGACACCGTCTCGAACTCACCGCGCACACGTCGACAGCCGCGCAGGACGCGCAGTTCAGGACGGAAGCCATGAGCGTGCTGGAACTCTGGGAGAAGACGCACGACTGGTCGCAGCGCGCAACGCTTTTCGGCGGCGAAACAGGTTACCGCCGGAGCGCGACGGACTAGGCCGGCGGCCGGTCACCGGTGGCCCATCAAGGTGGTGAGACAGATTTCGATAGGGGTGCGGTGGAGCAGGCCGCGCCATAAAAAATGAGGAGCATTGAGATGTTTGAATATTTCCCTGGTAACTACATGTGGTCGCTGGCCGTGAACCGTTGTTTGGCAAGCGGCGGGATCTTTGGCGAAATCCATTGGGTCTGCAAGGATCTCCTGGACGCATCGAAGTCCGGCCCGTGGGGGGATGGGCTGGCCTGGCATCATGCCTGGAAGAAGCTGGCCGAGCAGGTAGAGGCTGTCGGGGACGAAGCGATCGAAGGCGGAACAACGGTGACGGCCAGCGAGGCGTACTACCGGGCTGCCCAGTACTACCAGTGGGCGGAGGCGTTTTTGCCGCCGGACGACGATCGGGCGCCGGCCACGTTCGCCAGCCACATGGACACCTTCGCGCGTGCCGCCGCGTTGATGCATCCGCGTGTCGACACGTTCGATATCCCGTTCGATGGCAGCTTCATTTCCGCGTACTTCGTGCCCGCCCAGGGCGTGGAAGGGCTGGCGCCTGCAGTCATTCTCTCGGACGGTCTCGATGGGACCAAGGAAGAGATGTTCTACGTGGCCCGTGCGTTTGCTGCCCGGGGCATCAGTTGCCTCGCGATCGACCACCCGGGGCAAGGGGCGACGCTGCGCCTGGGGAAGCTGACTGCGCGCTACGATTCCGAGGTGGCCGCGGGCGTGGCCTACGATTACCTGGTCAGCCATTTCAACGTGGACGCCGAGCGCGTCGGCATCTGCGCCGCGAGCATGGGCGGCTATTACGCGCCGCGCGCGGCCGCGTTCGAGAAGCGGCTCAAGGCCTGCGTGGCCTGGGGCGCGATCTACGACTATCACGGCATCTGGGCCCGCCGTCTGAACGTGCGTCCGGGTGAGCCGATCAGCGTCAACGCCGACGCCGCGCTCGGCACAACGGGCACCCATCTGCTGCGCATTCTCGGCGTGTCGAGCTATGACGAAGCGCTCACCAAACTCGAGAAGTTCACGCTGGAAGGCGTGGCGGAGCAGATCAGCTGCGACATCCTGCTCGTTCAGGGCGAAGACGACAAGCAGACGCCGCTGCCCGAGGCGGAAAAGCTGTACGCGGCGATCGGATCGAAGTCGAAGGAACTGCGTGTCTATACGCGTGAGGAAGGTGGTGCAGCGCACGTCCAGCTGGACCGCCCCGAGCCGGCGCTGAGCAGGATCGCGGACTGGTTCGTCGCGAAGCTGGCGCTTCCGGAGAGCGTTCGATGAGCTTCGAGGCCGCCATGGCATCGCTGCACCCGCGCGACAGGTACAAGCTCCTGAGCGCGAGTGTGGTGCCTCGCCCGATTGCGTTCGTGACGAGCGTGAGCGAGGACGGTGTGGTCAATGCCGCGCCGTTCAGTTTCTTCAACGTGTTCTCGCCCGATCCACCCGTGGTTGTGCTCGGCGTTCAGAAGCGGTTCGACGGAACGGTCAAGGACACGGCCCGGAATATCGCCGCCAACGGGGTCTTCGTCGTCAATCTCGTCGACGAGGATCTGGTTACGGCCGCCAATGTCGCGGCGATCGACTTTCCGCCCGATTACTGCGAAATCGATGCGGCGGGGTTGACACTGATCGATGGGGTGGATGTGCCGGTGCCGCGTATCGCAGAAGCTCCGTTTTCGCTTGAGTGCCGGCGCATCGCGTCGCTCGTCCTGGGTTCGAAGGGCGAGCTCGTCATCGGGGAAATCGTGCGGTTTCATGCGCGGGAAGGTCTGGTTGACCCGGAGCGGATGTACGTCAACGCACAGGCCTATCGCCCGGTCGCGCGTATGGGCGGCATGACCTACGCGCGGCGGCCGGATCTTTTCACGATGAACATCGACAGCGCTGAGGAGTGGTTTGCCCGCCAGGGGGAACCTGTACAGCAGGAGCAGGCCGTCGCGCCTGCCGGGCATGCCGGGAAGAACCAGGACTAGGCCTGCGACGCTCTCGTGAGCATAGGGCGGAAGCGCTGGATGACGGCGCTTGCGCCCGTTGGATGCACAGGAAGGAGGAGATCGGATGATGGCGAAACTGATGAATATGGACGGGGAGACTGATGAGACGGTCTATCTGACCGGCAACGTGCAGCGTACGCTTGCGCTGTTGACATGCTTTCTTGTCATTCTGCTGGATGGGTTCAACACGACGTCGGTGTCGTTCGTCGTACCTCGTCTCGCGCATGAGTGGGGGCTGCTTCCGGCGCGCTTTACGCCGGTTTTCGTGGCGACCAATGTAGGGGCATTGATCGGCTATGTCGTGATCGGCCCGCTTGCCCAGCGGATCGGATATCGCGCGGCCGGCGTCGCGAGTGTCGTTCTGTTTGGCGGTTTCACGTTCCTTGGCGTGTTTTCGACCAATATTGCGATGCTCTCGGTGCTGCGCCTGATCGCATCAATCGGGCTCGGTTCCGTGCTGCCGATCGCCATTACGGCTTCGACCAGCATCATGGGTCCAAAGCACAAGATTGCCGCCTCGCTGCTGGTGACGACCGGCATGTCGGTCGGTTCGGTTACGGGCGGGATCACAGGCGGACCGCTCATGCAGCATCTGGGTTGGCAATCTATCTTCATCGTGGGCGGCCTGTTGCCGTTCGTGCTGACGGTGCCGTTCTTCCGGGTGTTGTCACCGGCTTTGTGCGCGGAGCTGGCGGGCGGGCGGGATCAGGCGAGTCGCGCCGGCGGCAAGCTGCGGTCGCTGTTTTGCGAGGCGCGTGCGGGGTACACGCTGCTGCTATGGCTGTTTGCCTTCCTGGTCTTCATGGATATCTACGGGCTGCTGTTCTGGATCCCAACGCTGCTGCCGTCCTTTGGCTTTTCGGCCGCCAAGGCATCCTCGGGTATTGCTGCCTTCAGCCTAGGTGGCCTGAGCGGCAATGTGATCATGACCGTTGCCGTCACCGCGATGGTGTTGGCCGGCCGGGTACGCTTAAAGTCGGCGCTGACGATCGGTATCGTCCTGGTCATGGTCGGCGTTTTCGTGCTCGGTCGGGTGCAGTTGAGCGGGCCGGCCGTGTTGCTGATGATCGGCGTGATCGGTGCAGGCCTGATCAATTGCATCATGGGCCTGACCGCGCTGGCCGTCGCGTTCTATCCCACCGACATGCGTGCCACCGGCGTGGGCTGGGGGCATGCCATCGGGCGGATCGGGTCCTTTGTCGGCCCGTCGATCAGCGGTGCGCTGCTCTCGATGGGCTGGCCGGCGCGGGACATTGTGCTGACGGCTACCTTGCCGGCGGCGGCTGCCATCGTGACGCTGGGCGCACTGGGGTTAGCAGGACGTACGTTTGCCCGCAGGCAGTCTTCCCAGGCGCTGGCCCCGCGTTGACAGGGATATCGGCTGGGATGTGGGCGGGACATCCGGTGATGGCCGATGCCTGAAGATGCAGAGCGGGTGCGGAGTACAAGAAACGGGGAGAGACGCATGAAAAGCTTCACGCATGATGGCATCCGTATCGCTTATCACGAAGAGGGCGTCCCTGATGGGCCCGCGGTAGTGTTCAGTCATGGTTTCCTGATGGATCACGAGATGTTTTCTCCGAACGTGGCGGCGCTGCGCGACACATTCCGGTGCATTACGTGGGATCAGCGAGGTTTCGGCGAAACCGGCGCGGTTGCTAACGCGTTCAGCTACTGGGATTCCGCGCGGGATCTGATTGCGTTGCTGAATCATCTGGAGGTGACGTCGGCGTCGCTCGTCGGTATGTCGCAGGGCGGCTTCATCTCGATGCGCGCAGCCCTGCTCGCGCCCGAGCGATTTCGGGCGATTGCGCTTATCTCGACGCGTAGCGCGCCCGATGACGAGCAGGTTAAGGCGTCGTTCGAAAGACTCAAAGAGGAATGGGCATCGGGCGGCGCGGCGAACGTTGCTTGGCCGTTATCCCGTCTGTTGCTGGGCGAAGGCTATGACGCGGCGGACTGGGTGGCCAAGTGGCACAGGATCGGTATCCCGCATTTCGAGCACCCGGTGGATGCGCTAGTCCATCGCGACGACATCACGTCCCGGCTGCCGGAGATCACGCTCGACGCGATCGTGTTCCATGGCGGAGCGGATATCGCGATCGACCCGGCTTTCGGCAAGGCGCTTGCCCAAGGGCTTCCGGCGTGTCGGGATTTCATCTGTGTCGACGGTGCGGGACACACACCGAACCTGACGCATCCTGACGCGGTCAATCCCGCTCTGCGAGATTTTTTGACGCGCTACGGATGGGGCTGAACATTGTTTAGTGTGGGCCTGCAATTGATGCATCCCGTGGCTAGCCGCTAGCGGTGGTTGATTGAATCTGTCGCGCTGATTGCATCGGGCCAGCATACAGACCGGTATTTGGTGGCGCGAAATCTTTCTTCATCATCCGTTGTCGCGATACGGTAGTCGGCGCAGAACCGCGGTGCGTCCGTGAATATTTCATTGCAGGCGGCAAGGACGTCGCCAACTATTCAGAGGAAATTTCAGAAATGAAGCTATTTGCTGTACGAAAGAGCATCGTCGGGCTTGCGATCACCGCCATGACTGCCGGGTCGCTCGTGCCTGCCATGGCTCAAGACGCAGGCGGAACTGCGGCAGTCAATGCGACCGCTGTGGTTAAACCCGATGCTGCGTCGAGCGCAAAACCATCAAAGGCTGAGCGCAAAGCAGCTCGGAAAAAGGCCCGTGCAAAGAAGAATGTGGAACTGAAGAAACTTGAAGATGCCGGTTATAAACCGGCTAGCAACGACCCCAACTATCCGACCGATTTGCAGAATGCTGAGAAAAAGGCCGGCCTGGGTCAAGGTGCCAATCAATAGCCTTCTTTCGGTTTTCCGCTTCAGAGGATGCAGCGCACGACCCGCTCCGGGACATGTTTGTCTTCGATACCCTCGGTTTCCTTGCCGACTCCAATGGGGCAGGCGTCAATTCAGGCGACGGAAGAACATTTCCGTCGGTTCCGAAGCGGGCCATCGACCACGCTCGCGCCTCCGGTCTGACTGCTGTCCACACGACCTTGGGCTACGTTTTCGGCGACCTCGGTCCTTACGTGATGACGCTCAGGGAGGTGGAGCAATGGGACGCTATCGTCAAGGCGAATGATGCGGATATCGTCAAGGTATTCTCCAGCGGCGACATTCTTTGTGCGAAGAAGGCGAACAAGAACGGATTGATCTACGGATTTCAGAACTCTGACATGGGATGGCGTGGGCATCGGTACGGACGAGTGTCGACGACGATCGACAATTTGGGCGCGTTCAAGGCGGGCATATGGAAACGAGTTGAGGAGCAACGCCAGAAGGGGGTTTCCGCGCGAGGGGAAAGTGCGGATTTTTGCCGTTTGCTGTCGACCGGACCGGACCGGACCGGGTCGGTTCAGGGATCTCGCGGGCCGGATCGAGAAGATATTCGGTCAGAACTTTATCCGCTATGCGCGCGAGGTTTGGGGCAGTTGACTGCCAAGGTGCTGTTTGTAGCCGCCATCTGAAGTACCAGTTGTGATGTGTGGTCTTACGAAAGCGCTTCAACGAATGAGACGAACGCGCGCACTTTGCGCGAGTGCCTTCGATTGGGCAGATAAGTCGCATAGATGAATGCTTCGCCTGCGTCGGCGGTAATCTCTGCGTCTTCGAACAGGCGAACGAGCCGGCCATCGCGAACAGGTTGAGCGACAAGCCACCTGGGCAGAAGCGCGACGCCCTGACCTCCTATTGCAGCGCTAGCGATCATGTCCAGATTATTCGTGATGAGCTGGCCCGTCACGATGACTGATTCCGTAGCGTCGCCGGTTCTAAACTTCCACCTTTGCCGGCGTCCCGGTCTATACGCGAATTGTACGCATTGATGCTTCGCAAGGTCTGCAGGGGGCGTGGGTTCCCCGCTGCGTTGCAGATAATCTGGACTGGCCACAAGAAGCCGCTCGCTTTTCGACAGCGGTTTCACGACGAGTTTTTCATCCACATCCGGCACGCCGACGCGCACCGCGACGTCAAGCCGTTCGCTGACGAGATCGAGATGTGTGTCGGATACCACGAGGTCCATGGTGACCTTCGGGTAATCTCGAAGAAAAGTGGGGATATGAGGTGCCAAATGAAGGCGGCCATACGTTGCGGAAACGCAGACCCGCAGATGGCCGGTCAACTCGGTCCCTCGGTCAATGACGTCATTGTCCGCGTTGTTAAGGTCCGAAAGCACTTGACGAACCTGCTCGACATAGGCCTGACCGGCATCCGTAAGGGTCACGTTGCGAGTGGTTCTCGTAAGCTGACCTTGCCCCCGTTCCGCGAATCCCATAACCGAGGGAATTATGCGGCTCGTCCCTGCTGAGCCGCGAACCAGTTTTTCTCGAACGTCATGGGACTGACGTAGTCGAGTGTCGAGTGCAACCGGCGTGCATTGTAAAAGCCCAGCCAGTCAATCACCTCATCCATTGCAGCACGCCGCGTGGTGAAGTGTCGTCCATGCATACGTGCTACCTTCAGCGAACCCCACAGGCTTTCCGTCGGCGCATTGACGCTCCTATGTCAAGCAACAGGCGTCGAATCGGCCAGATCAGCCAGAATGAGCGGGTACAGCTCCCGGACGATATAGCGTTTCAGGCAGCGGTGGATTTCCTTGTGCGACATGCCTTCCTTTGTCCGACGATCGACGTAGGTCCGGGTACGTGGATCACTGCGCATCCGAACCATCGCAATGGTCCATAGGGCGTTGTTCGCAGACCGGTCACCGCCCCTGTTCAAACGATGCCGGACCGTCTTGCCGGACGACGCCTGCAATGGACTTGTGCCACAGAGTGCCGCCAGCGCCGCTTCACTTTTCAAGCGTTCGGGATTGTCGCCCGCCACAGCAACCCAATACTGCAGCGGTCTGCGGGCCGACGCCGAATCGTTCGCGAAGTCGCCTGGCATGCTGGCTGGTCAGGCTGTCAAGCATGGTGTCGAGTGCTTTGATCTCCTCTGCCAGCGTCAGCCAACGCTTCGCCAGCAAACGCAGTGTGGTCGTGAGCGTTTGCAACATTGGCGTTTTGCCCAACGAGCGAAGACGGGCGCAACCTTCAACGCACTCTGCAGTCTTCGCTTTCAGAAGACGCTCACGGATTTCCTGGGGAGCGCTCACGAGCAAGGCCCGTAACTGATTGATAGCCTGCGTCTTTGCCTTGACTGCACTGCGTCTCGCAACGGAGACGGCGCGCATTGCCTCCGCGGCGCCGGATTGCTCCTTCGGGATAGCCGTAGCCTTTCCGGCGAGGACTGCGCGCGCCGCGTTCTCGGCATCGGTTGGATCGGACTTCCCTTTAGATCGGCGCATCGCGCGATCGGGACGATTGACTTCAAACACCTCAATCTCATGATCGCGAAGCACGCGGGTCAATCCCGCTCCGTAGGTTCCAGTCCCTTCAACGCCGGCGCGCCGTAGTTGGCCGAACGAATTTGCCCAGGTCAGCAGCTCGAAATAGCCTGCTGTGTCGGTCGATACCGATAGCGTTCCGAGAAGCCTGCCTGTATCGCTGATCACAGCCCCGACATGCTTATCCAGATGCGTGTCAACACCCAGAATCACTTCGTTTTGTTCCATGCGTATATCCGTTGTAGTGGGCGCATCGCCAACCCCACTCGCAGGACAGGACACTCACGGTGCAGAACAAAGCTCCTATCAGGTCACAGACGGTGAGCCCGGCAACGCTCGGGGAACGCCGGAATCCGATCGACAGGTCAACGCAAAGGCAGCTTGGCCAATCCCAGCACGGGTCAGATCGGTCCGACATTCAGAAGCGATCTTAGACTGAGTGTCCCAGCAATCGCCGCGTCGGCTCATCGACGAGCGCATGCCGTAGGCCTTCAGCGTGTCCCGGAACAGGCCTCCGCAATACTGGCTGCCCCGGTCGCTATGCACGATTACACCAGCCTCGGGGCGACGCCGGAACCACGCCATGCGTAGCGCGTCTGTGACCAGTTCCGCTTTCATGTGCGGCTGCATCGACCAGCCCACCACCTGCCTGAACAGGTCGATGATGACCGCGAGGTACACCCAGCCTTCGGCTGTCGCCAGATAGGTAATATCGCTCGTCCAGACCTGGTTCGGGGCCGACGCCGTGAAGTCGCGCTCCAGTAGATTCGGTGCAACCGGCAGGTTGTGATTCGAGTTCGTCGTCGCGATGTACTTGCGCTTGTGCCGTGCACGAATGCCATGCTGCGCCATCAGCTTGCGAACCCGCTCCTTGCCCACGCGCACGCCACGCGCGAGCAGTTCCTTCCACATGCGCGGCCAGCCATATTCGCCTTTGACCTGTGCGTGAATCACCTTGATGTGCGCGAGCAGGGCATCGTTGCTCATGCAGCCTTTACCCAGTTGTACAGCGTCTGTTCAACCACGCCCAGTGTCGCCGCCACGGCCGCCATGCTTTGCCCGGCCTTGACCAGTCGCACTGCTTCCAGCTTGAATTCGAGCGTGTACTGCGCCCGCTTCGCCTTGCCTGTCATTGTTCTTCTCCTTGCTTGAGTTTACCTGCTCTGCAAGGGATTCGTTTTTCGGGGGCAAGCTCAGAAAGCATATGTTGAAATTATTTTCGATAAACCTTAAGGCGACTTTCCGCGTCAACTTATGCTTTATTAGTCACGCCCGCACACACCGGAACCCCGCATACACATACTGATAATGCGGCTGAAACCAGTTCCGGAAAGCCGGCCGCAGCATGCATTGCGCGGTGCGCGCCGAGCCACCTTTGATCACATAATGCTGCCCGTCGAAAAAGTTGGCGGAGTAGCCGGGATAAAACGGAAACGCTTCAAACCCCGGCAGCGCGTCGAACACCGTGGAGGTCCACTCCCAGCCATTGCCGAATTGACCTTCCACGCCGAACACGCTGACGTTGTCCGGATGCACGTCGACCGGTTGCGGATCCCAGTTGCGAAAATCGAAATTGCCTGACATTGCGTGCGGTGCGCCGTGCGCCGCGCGCTGCCATTGTGCTTCGCTGGGGAGCGTTTTGCCGGCCCAGCGCGCGTAGGCGCTGGCTTCGGCGTGACTCACATACGCCGGCCAGTCGAGCGGTAGTGGCACTTCGTCGAACATCGTGCGCAGCGTCCATGCGCTGACCTGATCGCTTCCGTTCTGCTGCGACCAGCAGGCGGGGTGCGCGATATGTTCGGCTTCCTTCCAGGCCCAATCCCTGGCCGTCCACCACTTCGGTTCGCGATAGCCGGCTGCCTCGACGAACGTGCGAAATTCGCCGTTCGTCACCATGTGGCGGTCGATCTCGAACGCCGGTACGTCGACGCGCATTTCGCCGAACTCGTTGTCCCAACCGAACCGGCCACCTTCGCGCGACATGCCGAGCACCGTTGCACCCGCCGGCACGCTGACCATCGTTGACAACGACGCGGCTCGTTCAGGACGGGTGAGCACCGGCTCCCGCAACTCGCTGACTTTCTGCGCAAGCGGCAACTGATGCAGCATGTACGCGAGCGTTTCCGCATGCATTAGCCGATGCTCGATCGCGACGTTCAGCAACTGCTCGGACGCGTCAGCCTGGGCACCCTCGCGGCCGACACGCGCCGCGTCGCTCAGCGCGTCGAGCTCGCGGTCGATTTGCTCGCGGGCGCGCCGCGCGTAGCCGCGCACGGCGTCGAGCGACGGCCAGTCATAGGGTTGATCGGTCGGAAAACCGCCGTCGACGGGATCGATACCGAAAGCAAAGAGCTCGTCGAGGTGTGGATCGAATGCCGGCAGATCGCACAGGCGTTGATCGAAAAGATTACGATCGAAAGCTTCCAGATGGCCGACGTAAAACACGATCCGGTGGCGCTCACGGATCGGCCGTTCATACAGAAACTCGGGTTTGACAATGGAAAACAGGGCGTCGGTTACTTGACGCGCGTCGATCAGACGCTGGACGAGCGGGTGATGCGGGGCGGGGTCGCGATTCATTTCGCCGGGTCTCCTTGCGGGGGACGGACTAAAGACTGTACCCGCTCGCAGGAGCCATGCCAAGGCGGATGCGCGCTAAAAAACAGCTGGACGGGGACGTGGCTGCGCGGGCCAGGTCCGGCGCGTGTGGCTTAGACCTTCTGCAAGCCTTCCAGATCGACGATCCGGATATGTTTGCCCTGTGTGTCGATCAGGCCGCGCTTTTGAAATCTTGACAGGGTGCGGCTCACGGTTTCGAGCGTCATGCCGAGGTAACTGCCCATATCCTCGCGTGTCATGCGCAGGTTGAATTCCGCCGATGAATAGCCGCGTTGCGCGTTGCGCTCCGACACGTCGAGCAGAAATGCCGCCACGCGTTCGTCCGCTGAAAGTGAGCCGAGCACCATCATTTGCTCAGCTTCGCGGACGATCTGCTCGCCCAGCAGTTTGTGCAGACGGTCCTGCATCGAACTGATTTCGCGGCACAGGGACTTGAGAGCGGGGTAGGGGACGATACAAACGGTACTGTCTTCAAGGGCGACAGCGCTGCATGCATGCACGTCTTCACTGATGCCGTCGAGTCCGAGTGCTTCACCGGCGAGGCGCAGCCCGGTGACCTGCTCGCGTCCGTCACGGTGCGCCATGACGGTTTTCAGGGAGCCGGAACGCACAGCGTAAATATTGTCGAAGCGGTCGCCGCTGCGATACAGCGCTTCGCCGCGCTGCACCGAGCGCGCGCTGCAAATGAGCGCTTCGAGTTTGGTTAGTTCGTCAGGCGACAGACCTTGTGGCATGCAGAGCGCCCGCATCGAACAGCTCGAACAGCGAGCCGCAGTGCGCGCGGTTGCTCTCACCGGCGCGGCACGACGGCCGCCACGCGCCAGTGACGAATTCGGAGTGGAATCGGCGGCGCCGGCGGAGTGAGTCACTGCGGTAGGAGTAAGCATGTTCTGCAGCCATTTGTCAGGGTAACAACTGATTGTCCCACCGCCCATGTTCCCTGTTTAGCGACAAAATGACGCGTTCGCGCAGTCAGGCATCTTGAGCAATGTCACCCTGCCGTTTCTGCTTGTGGTTATGGACTGTGATGCATCGTATGGAACGTGCGTGGCTCACATTTTGGAGATAGGGCTCTGCGCGTGCCGCCTCAATGCGGCAGGCACACGCAGTTGCAACACGCGTCACCCAGCGTTCAGGCGTCTTCGCTTGCCTTGCCCGCCGCGGACGGGATCAGCAGTACGGGCAAGCTCGCCTGACGCACACAGCGCTCTGCGACACTGCCGAGAATCAGGCGCTGAAAACCACGCCGGCCATGCGTACCCATCACCAGCAGATCGGCGTTGAAGTCGGCGGCAGCTTTTAGCACCACCACCGAAACGTCGTCGAGCGAGGAGGCTTCGCCCACGGCGAGCTCCCCTTTGACGCCTTGCGCCGCCATGGCCAGGGCGAATTCCGCGCCGAGCTCCTTGCCCTCTTCGATCAGGCGGGTGCGCAGAATGGATGGGTCGTAGCCGGGTGCTTCGAAATACATCGGCGTGTTTTCGACGACGTAGAGCGGCTGCATGACAGCGCCGGTGGATTTCGCGAGCGCGAGCGCTGCTTCGAATGCACGGCGCGAGGTGTTGCTGCCATCGACCGCTACAAGGATGCGTGTGTACATATCGACTCCGCGTCTGAAGGATTCGGATACCGCGGCCGTCGCACCCGGCCGGGCTCATTGACGATTTATTACCGATGCGAGCTTAAATGATCGCTGAAAACAGTGCATCCAGGCAGGATGTAAATCAAACACTTGTCAAATTTTGTGATGACGGTGCTTTACCCGGCAGGCGCCGTACAGCAAGCGTTTGCGGCATTCCTGTCAAGCCAAAGGGCATATATCAAATCAAGATAGGGTCAGGTTTGCCTTACAATCAAAATCTACTCAGACAAGCTGCTTCAGCACCGCTGATGAACGAGCGCAAAACAACGGGTTTGCCCGACAAGATTTACGGCGACATCCTCAATCGCATTCTTGAAGGCGAGTACAAGGAAGGCGAGCGTCTGCCTACCGAGCATGCGCTCGCCGAACGTTTTGCGACGTCGCGGCCGACCGTGCGCGAAGCCCTGGCGCGTCTGCGCGCGGACGGCATCATCATGACGCGGCACGGTTCGGGTACCACAGTCGCGCGGCGGCCGGACCCCGATGTGCGCCGTTTCGCGCCGCTCGAAACGTTGTCCGACATCCGTCGCTGCTACGAATTTCGCATCGTCACTGAAGCCGGCGCGGCGGAGCAGGCGGCGCTCAAGGCCGACGCCGACGACATCACCGCGATCCAGCACGCGTGGGATCAGTTGGAATGCATCATCGAAACCCGAGGCATTGGCGCGCAGGACGATTTCATGTTTCACCTGGCGGTGGCGCGCGCCTCGAAGAACCCGTTTTTCATCACGGTCATGTCGTTCATCGAAGAACAGATTCTGTTCAGCATGAACCTGTCGCGTAATCTGTCGCTCGTGAAGACGGTCGAGCGGCAACGGCTCGTGCAGGCCGAACATCTGGCCGTGCTCGAGGCGATCTGTTGCAAGGACGGCCCCGCTGCAAGGAGGGCGATGCGCGTGCATCTTGAGAACGCGCTCGAGCGGATGTTCGGTTCCTGATATTCCGCGCGTGCTCCAGAGGGTTGCAATCATCAGGTCGCCGCGGCCCGTTCGCCGCGATCGGGCGACTGTGGCCCGTCCGCAGCAGCGGGCCCGCCGCGACCGGGAAATTGGCAACCGGGCAACCGCAACCACGGCCCGGCCCCAATCTCGCTTCCGGACGTCAGGCGGCAGCAGCCATCGGCCCGAACAGGGCGGTGCGGGTCTTCGGGCTGACTGCGATATCCAGCGCCACTGCACGTTCCACGCCGATCTGCAGAGGCGACCCGAGCCGGCTAATGTCGATCCCGGTCTTGCGCAGCAGCCGCTCGATCGGCGTGGTGGTCACCGTGACGTAACGCGTGATGCCCATCCGGTCGGCGAACGTCACGAGTTCGTGAATCGCCTGCATCGTCAGGTCGGCAAAGCCGAACGACTGCTCCTCGCCGCCTGTTTCGATCGCGAACCGGCTTAGCTCCCAGATATGCCGCCCGACCGGCGCATCCGCGCCATGCAGCAATTGCGGGAAAGTGTCCTTCAGCATGTTCGGCCCCTCCGTGGGCATCAGACGCCAGCAGCCCCGGACGTGCCGGTCGTCGCTCTGGATCAGCATGTAGTGCGGCCCGAGGGCGTCATAGCCGTCGATCTCCATGCCCGCGATGGTCGGGATGTCCCATCCGAGCCGCCCGTGAAACACCCGCGCCCGCAGGCGGTACATCTCGTTGATGTCTGCATTGTCAAATTCCTGCCGCATTCCAATCCGGATCGCTGTTTGCATGACGTTCTCCTGAACGTGTTGGGGTACCCAATACGCAAGAAAACTTATGCATTTTGAATCTTTCTGCCACCTACCTACCTGGATAGGTGTGCATGCTTATCGGATAACGCAGAATTCGAGACAAGCTTCAGCCCTCAACCGACGGGACACAAAAATGGAACTTCTCGAAAACCACTGGCAAGCGCAACCCTCGGTCCAAATCCGCCCGGCAGAGCCGTCATCGGCGGTGGATCGTGTTCTGATCATTGGCTACCGCAAGAAGAAGAAGGAGAGCCAGCGCCGCTTCTGGGCACGCTTTGGCGTGACGCAGTCGCGTGGCAGCCGGTTTGAATCGGGTGCCGAGATTCCGGCGCCGGTGTCGATCCTGCTGGGTCTCTATTTCACCAAAACCGTTTCCGACGCCGATCTGGGCCGGGCCGAGCGGGTGCTGTACAGCCGCGACGCCGCCGCCTTGCTCAACCCGGGTCAATAAGCCCTAACTGCGCGGCGATCACGGCCGCCGCGCGTCGCGAATTCACACCGAATTTCGTCCTGATGTTCTTCATGTGGAAGTTCACCACGGCTTCCGAACAGCTCAGGATATGGGAAATTTCCCAGGTGGATTTGCCGCGCGCGGTCCATTTCAGACACTCGCGTTCGCGCGGCGTGAGCTTGGGCAATAAAGTCTGTGTGTGCGTATTCAAATGGCGCTGACTGGTATCGATTACCAGATCGCGCAATAACACCAGATTTGGCAGTGCAACATTGACATGACGCCAGAATGCTTCGGTCGGGTTGTTGTCGTTGACGAAGCACATCATGCCGGCTTCCTGGTTTGGTCCATGAATCGGCAACGTCACACCGGCGCGCAGGCCATGCGCGCGGGCTTCCTCGTACATGGATTGCTGCGGTGCGGTCGTAAAAATGTCGGGCGACCAGATCAGGGGCGTAGCGCGCGTCGCGCAATGCGAGACAGTCGGGTCGATGTGCACGAGCCCCTGCTCGTCGTAGGTGCGCCGCCATGCCGGCGCGTAGGTGCTCCGTACATAGGCGTCTTCAAGGCGAATGGTCGGGCGTGGCAGCATGGCGATCAAAAGCCTGTCGAAGCCCCACGTGTCGGCCAGGCCCGCGATCGCACCGAACCATTCCGCTTCATCTGCGGCGTTCAGTAGCGGCGCCATCTCCTCGATAAAATGTAGCGACAATTTAGCTCTCGTAGACTCGCAAACATCCCGTTGCGGTTAATTGCGGTACGGAGATCCGCCCGGCTTTTTTTATCTTCACAATCTATCACTAAAAATTATTTCGCAAGTCGAGGGCGATTTCTAAAGAAACGACCCAGCGCTCGTTCTGCAAAGAAGCGAACGAATTGCTCTTTATATCGGATTTCTTCGACTTGATTAACATTCACAGGTCGATAAAGTGGGTAATTTTCTCGGGGTAGTGTTTTTGATGCTTCTGATTGACAACATTATTGTCAAGCCACTCTGAATGACCGGGCGTGTCGAAATTCCGGGCGAAGCGACTTTAATTACCCGATTGGCAATTCCGTTTAGCCCCTCAGCCATTCACGATCACTCGCCTGCCGTGCTCTATTACCCTATAAAAGCGCCCCACAAGACTTTGCCAACTTCGCCTTTTTCGTATCGGTTTCGATGCCAGGTCGTATGGCGCCACTCGCGACCACGTTGTTTGACAACTTTGCGAACCCGATGCTAACTTGAACGCCAAGTCCACGTGCTTCTGAGGCATCATCAAAGTGTCACCGATTCCCGATAGTGAATTCGTCACATCGGTGATGACCGTGCCGCCGCTTGCACGCCGCGCGCCGGCATGCAGGACGCAACGCGCTTCGGCCTGCTTTCCCCATCAACTTCCCTCACTCAAAGCATACGCATGACCGACACCAGCCGCCGCTATCCCGATCCCTCTATTCGCGTGCTCGATCCGCGCTTCAAGTCGCTGATCCTCGCGTCCGCGTCCGTCGAGTGTCTGTATCAGGGCGCGCGCTGGTCGGAAGGGCCGGTCTGGTTCGGCGACGGCCGCTATCTGCTATGGAGCGACATTCCCAACGACCGCATCCTGCGCTGGGACGAAACCAGCGGTGCGGTGAGCACGTTCCGCCAGTCGTCGAACAATGCAAACGGCCATACGCGCGACCGCCAGGGCCGCCTCGTTAGCTGCGAACACCTGACGCGGCGCGTCACGCGCACGGAGTATGACGGTTCGATTACCGTGCTCGCCGACCGTTATCGCGGCAAGCGCTTCAATTCACCGAATGATGTGATTGTGAAGTCGGACGGTTCGATCTGGTTCAGCGATCCGACCTTCGGCATCGACAGTTTTTATGAGGGCGAGCGGCAGGAGTCGGAACTGCCCGCGTGCGTGTACCGCATCGATGGCCAATCCGGCGAGGTGACGACGGTCGCCGACAACGTGCTGGGCCCGAACGGCCTCGCGTTTTCACCGGACGAGTCGGTGCTGTACATCGTCGAGTCGCGTGGCGTGCCGCGCAAGATTCGTGCATTCGACGTCGACATTAACAACGATGGCGCCGCGCTGTCGAACAACCGCGTACTGATCGACGCCGGACCGGGCACGCCGGATGGCTTTCGCGTCGATACGCACGGCAATCTCTGGTGCGGCTGGGGCATGGGCACCGACGAACTCGACGGCGTGCGTGTCTTCACGCCGCAAGGCGAGCCGATCGGCCATATCGCATTACCGGAGCGCTGCGCGAACGTGTGCTTCGGCGGGCGCCATCGCAACCGGTTGTTCATGGCGGCAAGCCACGGGTTGTATTCGCTGTATGTGAATGCGCAGGGCGTCCAGGGCGGGTAAGTGCGCGCAGCGTGAACCTGCATCGTCTGTACAGGCTGCCTGACAACGCGTTGCTGCATCTGCTCACCGGCTCCGGGTTTGCCCTCGAACAAAGCGCGCAAATCGTTGAGCCACAAGGATTGCCGGCTGTATTCCCCCATTTCCTGGGCAAAGCGCCGTGGCGAGTATTTGCTTGACATCAGCAGTTCCGCTTCGCTATGTTGCATTGGTTGAGAGACACCGCCAGCAGCGCATCTGACCGGCGGACTTCCATACCAAGAAGCGAGGAGACGCAATGACTGTTTCAGGCAGGTTGGCGCTCAGGCTGGTGTCCGTATGTCTCATAGCAAGCGCCGCATGTGCATCCGCGGCGCACGCGGCCGATCCGGTAACGCTCAATATCGTCGACGTAGCTGGCGATCTTCAACTCACGCAGAAGGGTTTCGAGGCCTTCAAGGCGAAGTATCCCAATCTCGTCGCCAATCTCACGTTTACCAACGCGCCCGCCCCGCAGTTGCCCGGCAAGATCAAGGCGATGCAGGCCGCGGGCCGCTCCGATATCGATCTCGTTCTGACCGGCACCGACGCGCTGGCCGCTGGCATCGAACAGAATCTCTGGATGAAGCTGTTGCCGGACAATGCGGCGGCTTTCCCGGGTGTGCTGGACAAATATGCGCCCGGCCCGCGCAAGATGCAGGACCTCGCACAAGGCTTCGGTCTTGAAGTCGCTTATATGCCGGCGGGTCCACTGCTCGAATACAACCCCGCCAAAGTCAGCAATCCGCCGAAAACGCCCGAACAACTTTTGCAATGGTGCAAGGCGCATCCAGACAAACTGATCTACGCGCGGCCGGCGAACTCCGGTCCGGGCCGCACATTTCTGATGGGTTTGCCTTACGTGCTCGGCGATAAAGATCCGCAAGATCCGATTCACGGTTGGGACAAGACGTGGGCCTTCCTCAAGCAGTTGAACGATTGCATTCCTTACTATCCTGGCGGCACGTCGGCGGTGATGAAAGAGCTTGGCGAGGGCACGCGCGACATGACTGTGACTGTGACCGGCTGGGACATCAATCCGCGCGCGCTCGGCATCGTGCCGGCCGAATTCCGCGTGCAGGCATTCGACAACATGACGTGGGTGAACGACGCGCACTACATGGTGATTCCGAAGGGCGTGCCGAAGGAAAAACTCGACGTGCTCTACAAGCTGATGAACTTTATGCTCGAACCGGCGCAGCAGGCCATGACCTATGACGACGGCTATTTCTATCCCGGTCCCGCGATCAAGGGCGTGAGCATCGAGCAGGCGCCCGCGCACAGCCAGGATGTGCTGAAGAAGTACGGCCGGCCGGAGTACGCGAAGCTGCTGGCCGAGCGTCCGCATGCTTTGCCGCTGAATGCGACCGCGATGGTCGCGGCGTTCAGAAAGTGGGACAGCGAGGTCGGCGCGCAGAAGACCAAATAGCCGTTGCATGAGTTCCGACACCCGCTCGTGCGGCTGGTCCGCCGGGATTCGCGTGTCATGCACGCAGAAAGCTACCATGAAGCATCACGCGCATCCGTTCGATTGGGCCTTCGCGGTCTGCGCGTCACGCGTATCAGGAAACCGTCATGAAGCATCACTTTGAACAGCTGCGGCTCGATTCGGTGAGCCGCAGTTTCACGAATGCGGAAGGCCAGGCGGTCGCGGCGCTGCAAGGGCTCGATTTGAATATCCGGCGCGGCGAGTTCATTGCATTGCTGGGACCTTCGGGTTGCGGCAAATCGACGGCGCTCAATTGCATCGCCGGCTTGCAGCCGTTGAGTGGTGGCGGCATCTGGCTCGACGATAAACGCATCGACGTGTTGCCGCCGGAAAAGCGTGGTTTTGGCATGGTGTTCCAGAACTACGCGCTATTTCCGCATATGAGCGTGCTTGATAACGTCGGCTTTGGCTTGAAGATGCGTGGCGTCGGTAGGAGCGAGGCGATGCGCCGGGCGCGTGAGGCATTGCAGCTCGTGCAACTGGTCGGTCATGAGCGCAAGCTGCCCGGACAGCTTTCCGGCGGTCAGCAGCAGCGCGTGGCGATAGCACGGGCCATCGTGATCGAACCGCCGCTGATTCTGATGGACGAACCCCTGTCGAATCTCGATACGAAATTGCGCATCGAGATGCGTGCCGAAATTCGCCGCATCCATAGTCAGCTCGAACGCGCGACGCTCTACGTGACGCACGATCAGGACGAAGCGCTTTCCATGGCCGATCGCATCGTCGTGATGAAAGAAGGTGTGGTGCAGCAGGTCGGCACACCGAAAGAGGTCTACACGCGGCCACAGAATTTGCATGTCGCACGCTTCATGGGCTATCGAAACGTCGCCGAATTCACGCTCGAAGGCGCGCAGGGCGATGGCGTCGCGGTGAGCGCGAACGGCGTGCGTCTGATCGGCGTGCCGATGGCCAGTTTCTACAGCAAACGCGTGAGCGTCGCGCTGCGCCCCGAGGATATGGAGCGCGCGGCACCTGGCACGGAAAACGCCTTCGACGCCTTGGTGACAACAGTCGAATACGGCGGCCACGACTCATTGTTGCGGGTAAAGACCGCATTCGGCGACTTGTGGGCACGCATCGGGGGTGAATTCGAAGAGGGCGAGCGCATCAGTCTGCGCGTGCTGCCGTCACGCACGCTCGTCTATGACGCCGAGGCGGCATGAACACGCCCACGCTGTCGCCGCCACCCGTACCATTCGCGCCGCGCGACGCCAAAGCGTGGCTGGTCGCACCGGCGTTGATCTTCATTGTGGCGTTGTTCATCTATCCGTTTGCGTACGGCCTAGTGCTGTCGTTTCAGCCGATGAACGGTGGCAGCCTGTGGGCCAACTATCTGACGTTCTTCACCGACAGGTCGATGTGGCCGACCATTCTCGTCACCCTCAAGCTCGCCGTGCCGGCAACGCTGATCAATGTGGGCGTGTCGGTTCCAGTGGCGTTCGCGCTGCGCCGCAATTCGCCCTATCAGAAACTCATCACGACGCTGCTGGTGATTCCCGTCACGCTCGGCACGGTGCTGATTGCCGACGGCATGCTCACGTACTTCGGCCCGAACGGGTGGTTTCCGCAGGCGTTGCAAGGATTGCATCTCTACACCGATGAAGTGCGTCTGACGCATAATTTCTGGGGCGTGCTGATTTCGCTGATCGTGTCGGGTTTTCCGTTCGCGTTTCTGCTGACGTTGTCCTATGTGACCGGCATCGATCCGACGCTTGCAAGTGCTGCCGCCACGCTCGGCGCGAGCCCGTGGCAGCAGTTTCGCCGCATCTATTTGCCGCTGCTGGTGCCCGGTCTGACGATGGCCGCGTGTTTATCTTTCGTGCAGGCATTCTCAGTGTTTCCATCCGCGGTGCTGCTCGGCGCGCCCGCAGGCCCGACCCGCGTGATGTCGATCGCAGCGGCCGAAGCTGCATTCGAAAGCTACGATTATTCGCTTGCTTCGGCGATCGCGATGGTGATGGGCTTCGTGCAACTGCTGGTGGTTGCCGCCATGTTGGGCGCGCGCCGCTTCTTCTACAGCGGTCCGGTGACGGGAGGCAAAGGCTGATGGCTAGCGATCGCCACGTCACGCATTGGTCCGCGTCAGCATCGAACGAAAACCACGACGGTGCGCCGCAACCCGGCAAGCGCGTGAAGCAACGCGCCAGTGTGCCGGGCCGCATCTGGCACGTGCTGGTGTGGGGCGCGATGGTGTTCTTCCTCGTCAACGTGGTGTTGCTGATCGCGACCGTCGCGGTGAATTCGGTGGCGACGCGCTGGTTCGGCACCTTGCTGCCGCAAGGCTTTACGCTGCATTGGTATGCGCAGGCGTGGAGCGATTTCCAGTTGGCCAGCGTGTTGTGGGTCACCCTCGAAGTGGTCGGCGCGGTGGTGGTGTTGTCGATCGTGCTCGGCGTGCCCGCGGCGTATGCGCTCGCCCGCGTGCAGTTTCCCGGCAAGCGCATGGCGATGCTGATTTTCCTGTTGCCCTTGATGGTGCCGCCCGTGACGTACGGCATTCCGATGGCGACCGTGATGTACAAGGTCGGTCTCGCCGGCACGCTCGGCGGCGTGATTCTTGCGAACCTCGTGCCGGCGCTGCCGTTCGTGATCCTGGTGATGACGCCGTTCATCGAGCAGATCGATCCCAATCTCGAAGCGGCAGCGCGCATTTTCGGCGCGAACACGTTTCGCTATTTCCGTTACGTGCTGCTGCCCTTGCTGGTGCCCGGCATGCTGGCGGCCGGGCTGCTGGTGCTGGTGCGCACCATCGGCATGTTCGAACTGACATTCTTTACAGCAGGGCCCGCGACGCAAACGCTCGTGGTCGCCTTGTACTACGCTGTATTTTCGACCGGCGTGCGCGCGCCGCAATCGATCGACGCGATGGCGATGATCTACATGGCGATCACGCTGATCTGGGTGCTGATTGCACTGCAATTCGTGAGCCCGACGCAGATCGTGTCGCGCGTGAAGGAGCAGAAGCACTGAGGCAACATGCGAGGCCCGCGGACGCCCCGGGTATGCTGGCCCGCCAACGGATGCAACCGGCGAGCCGGAGATTCACAGAGTTTTCTGAGGGCCGTTGAGAGAGTCGTGAAGCTGCCTGAGAGTGGCAACACGCAAGGGAGGGGGACGCGATGCGGCTGGACCGCATCGCGTGACCTTATTTGCTGCGTAACCTCAATACCCCACGCGATACACGCGGCCCGTTTGCGCCCCTTCCACGCTGCGCAGGTAGGCCTGTGCAGTACGTTCGGCGCTCACCGGTTCGAAGCCGCGGAAGTAGGGGCCAAAAGCGTCGAGCGCTTCGGTCAATACCGTCGGGCTCACCACGTTGATGCGAATGCCGCGCGGCAATTCGATCGCGGCGCCGCGCACGAAACCTTCCAGGGCCAGATTGACGGTGGTTGCATTCGCGCCTTCGCGAATCGGTTCGTCGCCGACAATGCCGCTTGTCAGCGTGAACGAGCCGCCATCATTCACATACTGTTGGGCGCCCAGCACCACGTTGATCTGACCCATCAGCTTGTCGCGCAGGCCGACCCAGAACTGCTCGACGCTCATCTCCGGCAGCGGGCCGAAATGCAGCTTGCCGGTGGTGGTAACGATGCCGTCGACCTTGCCGATCTCGCTAAAGAGGCGTTCGATGCTGGCCGGGTCGGTGCTGTCGACACGATACTGGCCGCGCGTCGCGCCCACCTCGATCACTTCATGGCGTGCTTTCAACGCCTTGCTCACGCCCTGGCCGACCGTTCCGGTTGCGCCTATCACGACGATCTTTTTCATCTGTTGCTCCGTTTGGTATTGGATGCGGTCGATTGTGCCGGCGTTCGGCAAACGGAAAAAGCCTGTTCGGCTTGCAGGTCCTGCAACCCTGAGTTTCTAATCCGTGACGAGATGCGCGCCGTCATTCAAACGGCGCGCACTTTTAAATGGATTGATTATTCGGCGCGGGCGGCGTAATTCAAACGAATACGTGTAGCGCGAGTATTTATTTTGCCCGGTGCAGTTCGATCACGCGAGTGGGCCGCAGATGATTAAGGGCGTAGTGAATGCGGCCGCGTTCGCGGCGGCTGCGGATCGAGCGCGGGTCGTCGAACGGATCGTCCGCTGAGTCGACACCCTGTGGCGCGACCATGCCTTTGTCGATGACCGTATAGCCCGGTTCGAGCGCCAGCAGCAGATGATTGCCGCCAACCCGGCTGTCGAAGCCGGCCATGCCGTCGTGCGCCTCCGGCACGCTGTTACCGAGGCTCGCGTTGCTTGTTGTGATCTCGTCGGGCGAGATCGGGCTGTGGCCGGCGATGCGGGCGGCCTCGAGATTTTTGCCGTCGGTGTCGACCGTGCTGTCGTGGGTGCGGTCGTTGTGCAATTCCGTCGTGATCGGGCCGGTGGCGCCCGGCAGCCTGCTAGCGTCTGCTGGCTTGTTGATATCGCTGTTCATCATGCGTTCTCCGTTGAAGAGGACATGGTTGAAGTGCAGCAAAACCCGTTCCGCCTGGCACAACGCCGGTACACCGTCTTCATGCGCGTGCGTTTTACTGCGTTTGCGTCGCAGTTGCTCTCGCAGTTATGCACAGTGACGTATGCAGGCATTTCACCTGGCGATTGCGTCCGGAATTTTTTTCGTTTTTTTTAATGGACGCCCATTTTCTACAGAGTATGATCTTACTCCGACGAGCGAAGCGCGGTTAAATTGACGCCATGCGTCCGGCTGTTTTTACATGGCCGACAACGAACAGACGCGCACTACTCAAAACATCTTACGGGGCCGTCAGGGCGGGTGACACATGCACTTCGATGCTGCATTCACACATCGCGGCTACTTGCTGAATTGCGCGCCGGCGCGCGCGTGCGATGGTACTTGGCAACCTTATGTGGTTATCTCCCGCTCGAGCGACGGCGAACTGGTCGCCAACCGCTTTTTCCCCTCCGACTTGCATTTTCCTGACGAGGCCACGGCCATCGCGCACGCACGCGACTGGGCGGTGCGCTGGATCGATGCGAGCAGCGTGACCATCTGACGCGCATCCGCCATGCGCGGGCCGGCATACCGGGCAACTGCGCGAGCCGCGGCAAAACGCGGTAATCTCTTGGGACAATCACTCTGAACCGTGCCTTTCGCATGGCGCTGTCCTTTTATGCCTAACGTGCCTTCCCATAACTGGGGTCTCGAACAGATCGTCGCGGATTTGCGCGCGTCGCGTGAAGAATTGCATCGCACGCGGCATCCGCTTGGCATTCGCGAACTGCCGTCGCGCGAAGCGGTAATTAACATTGTCACTGGCTTACGCGCGGCGCTCTTTCCCACGCACTACGGCGCCCCCGATCTAACCGACGAAACGGTCGACTACTACGTCGGCCATACGCTTGAAAGCACGTTGCGATTGCTTGCCGAACAGATTCGCCGTGCCTTGCGCTTTCTGCCCGAGTTCGGCGAAACGCCCGATGCGGATCTGAAGGAGCGCGCGTTCAACATCGCGCGCGAATTCGGCACGCAGTTGCCCGCTATTCGCGCGCTGCTGGTCAGCGATATTCAGGCCGCTTTCACAGGCGATCCGGCCGCGCAGCACATCACTGAAATTCTGCTGTGCTATCCGGGCGTGTGGGCGATGACGCACCATCGTCTTGCGCACGCGCTGCATCGCCTCGGCGTGCCTTTGCTCGCGCGCTTCATCAACGAGATTGCGCACTCGGCGACCGGCATCGACATTCACCCGGGCGCGACCATTGGCCCGAGCTTCTTTATCGACCACGGCACGGGTGTCGTGATTGGCGAGACCGCGATCATTGGCGAGCGCGTGCGCGTCTATCAGGCTGTGACGCTTGGTGCGAAGAGCTTCGCCGCGGACCTTGACGGCACGCTGGTCAAGGGCAACGCGCGCCATCCAATCGTTGAAGACGACGTCGTGATTTATGCCGGTGCGACGATTCTCGGCCGCGTGACCATCGGGCGCGGCTCGGTGATCGGCGGCAATGTGTGGCTCACGCATAGCGTGCCGCCGGGCAGCAGCGTGTCACAAGGCAAGATCCGCGAGGGTGAGCGCGCGGGCACGGACGAAGGAGGAGGTTGATGAGGCTCGCTCGCGCGTCCTCCCGCGCTTTGCCGCGTAGATTGGCGCGCGGGGCGCTCTCGCGTTCCGCATGCGGTTCGCTGTGCAATTCGTGGAGCGTTTCACCGTGCACCTCGCTTTCTGTTTTGCCGTGCATGCCGCAATGCAACTTGCAGCGCACGTTCGCGCAAGTTGCGCCGCGCGGAACGCTCTTTAGCTTCTGAGGATGCGAACCATGTCGCGCGGCCGCGTCCACATGCCTCGTTGCGCGATTACCGGCGTTGAAGCAACGGTGGCTGAAACGGCGCATTCATTTCCCCGCCATTCGCATGACCGGTTCGGGGTCGGCGTGATCGTGACTGGCGGGCATCGCTCGTCGAGTGGGCGCGGCGTGGTTGAAGCTCGGGCGGGCGATGCGATCATGGTGAATCCAGGTGAAGTACACGACGGCAGCCCGCTCGACGAGCGCGGACGTGCCTGGCGCATGTTGTATTTCGAGCCGTCGATGCTGACCGATATCGCCATCGAGTTGAATGGCGTGACCACACCTGAGATCGAACTGACGCAACCGGTGGTACATGATCCGTTGCTGAAGGTGCTATTCGAGCGCCTGTTCGCGGTATCGGTGGAAGCGCAAACCGTGCCGGACGATCTGGTGCGCGAGGAGGCGATGCTCGAGTTGCTCGGGCATCTGGTTCGAGCTCACGCGACCACACACGCCTGTTCCCGGATGGATCGGCCATTGGGTCCAATTGCGCGAGCGAGGGCTCGCATCGACGACGATCCTTCGTCACCGCTCACCCTGACCGATCTTGCTGCCGACACCGGCATGAGCCGCTTCCAGCTGCTACGAGGCTTCGCACACGAGATGGGGTTACCGCCGCACGCATACAGGATGCAGCGCCGGGTAGCACTTGCGAGGCAGTTTATCGCGCATGGCGCGACACTCGCAGACGCCGCGGCCGCAGCGGGGTTTGCCGACCAGAGTCATATGACGCGAGCGTTCGTGCGATTGCAGGGGATCACACCGGCTAACTACGCGTTTGCGACCCGCTCATAGTCGAGCAGCGTACTACCGAAGTCCCCTTCGGCGCACGCAGCGCCGCCGGAAGCATGACGGCTTTCGAGCAGAAGTCGATGGCTTACACGAGTCAGAGCAAAGCCGCGAGACCAGTCATCCCCGATGACCCGTTCCGGCGAGCACGAAGTGCGAGGCGGGAAGTATGACGCCCTTGTCACTCACGCCGAATGTGCGGGAACACGGATTCCAGATGTACCACTACCGCAACTGTGCGAGAGACCCGCTTATAAGCTAGCGGTTTGAGCTGCTTTCTTTTGCCTACTTGTATATTCCCTCCTGTGGCGTCGACCCGATCAGTTGTCGCCACACGGACAGTCAGCTCGTCTGCCTACAGTGCCTCGAGCCCGCAGAAAAGCCTGAGCGACTGTCCTTTTTATCCTCGTAACCCGAACAGTTGACTGAGCCTCGAGCTCGTATTTTCCTGCAAGTATGGGTACCGTGATGAACCAGACTTCCTCTTCCGTTTATATCGGCATCGACGTCAGTGGTAGCACCCTCGACGTTGCCATCCACGACACTACCGAACATTTCAGTGTCGACAATGAAACCGCCGCCATCGACCAGCTGGTCCAGCGTCTGATTGCGCTGAGCCCCACACTGATCGTCATGGAGGCCACCGGCAAGCTCGAACTCGCCGTGCTCAGGGCACTCTGTGAAGCCGGTCTGCCCGCTGTCGCAGTCAATCCCCGACAGGTGCGTGACTTCGCGCGCGCTACGGGGCGACGCGCCAAGACCGACCGTATCGATGCCTTCGCCATTGCCCATTTCGGCGCCGTCATCAAACCTGTCGTGCGCCCGCTCAACGATGTGCAGACCGAGCAGTTGCAGGCCCTGCTGCTGCGCCGTGCCCAGCTTATCGACATGCTGGTGGCGGAAAAAGCCCGCCTGGAGCGCGCCCACGCCGCAGCTAAGGAAAGCCTGAATGACCATATCAAATGGCTCAAACAGCAGCTCACCGTCGCTGATAAGGACATTGATTCGTTCATGCGCTCTTCGCCCGCCTGGCGCCAGAAGGAGGATCTGCTGCGCTCCGTGCCCGGGATCGGCCCCGGTGCCGCGGCCACGCTGATTGCATTCATGCCCCAGCTCGGCTCGCTGAACCGCCGCGAAATTGCCGCACTCACCGGTGTCGCGCCGTTCAATTGCGACAGCGGCAAGCACATCGGCAAGCGTCGCATTCAGGGCGGTCGCGCCATCGTGCGTCGCGCTCTTTACATGGCCTGCATACCTGCGTTGCGCTTCAATCCGGTGATCAGAGCCTTCTACGACCGTCTGCGCAAAGCTGGCAAACCGTTCAAGGTGGCCATGACCGCATGCATTCGCAAGCTCATCGTTACGCTTAACGCCATGGTCCATAACGCCACACACTGGAACGCATCGATGAATTGACCGGCGGTATAGCTTTGCCCGGATGCTGTGCCTGAACGCGATCACTCGCGTGGTCTGCGCTCGCCTGTACGGACTGGCGAACCACCCTGAGAATCCAGCACCCAGGAACAGCCTGTTGCTTGACTTCCAATACGGTTGCTTTTCTTTGCGGCAGGCAAAGAAAAGTAGGTGCCTGCCCCGCACAGGGGCGACGCCAATAAACCAATAAGAATTCAAGGAAAGGCCAACACCATAAGAACACAGACAAACAATCACCGCGCAGGCAAAAAAAAAGCCAACCCCTATCCCATCCTCAAAAACCGCAAAACCGAAACCCCATGCACCCCGTGCAACCACACATGCACACCAACAAACCAAGCAGCGACCCACGAAGCCCCAACAACAATCAAATCACAATGCCCACTATTCCAGAGATTCAAAGAATGCCGCCCGGCAACCCAGGGCACCCCTAAAGGATTCGGCCAATCGGCCAGCAAATGCATCAACCCACCACAAGCAAACCCAAACACCGGCGCAGCATAAACAGAATGCCCAAGCCAATGATAAGACCCTGCGAGCAAAGCGAGCCACCCCACACCCCAGTGCGTCAACGTGCGATGCGTAATCCACAACCTTCGCGCGCGTGACCACCACGCCACTTCCAGCCAATCCGGCGCCGTACTCCCCGCCACCCCGGCGATAAAACTCAACAACACGCCGATATGAAACGAACCGCCGCCGCCGATGCGAGCGACCACCGCCGCCGCGATAACACCTGCCGCAAACCCGGTCGCGTGATGTGCTTTATTAGATGCCATCGAAATTCACAACGCAGCGCGCCGCAAAAAAAGCCAAAGGGCGGCTATGTTCGCAGATGAGCGGATAAAAAAATAGCCGACACGCGACATAAAAATTCGCGCATCGGCGTGGCCTCCAGCAACGCAGCCGTGTGACCCGGAACTCAGGTCGCGCAGCGCGCAATATCGAAGCGCATTTCCGGTTCCGGTGGATCGTCCGGTGCATTCGCGGGATGCATCACCTTGATGACCGAGCCGGCGTTGGACGGCGTCAGTGTGACGAAATATGAGTTGTTCGAATCCGAGCCGACGGCGATCTCAGTCGCGGCACCTACGCGCGACATCCGCACGCGAGACAGCTTGCTTTGGAGGCAATCGGAGATATCGGCGGGGGTGCGCGCCGAAGACACGTAGATCATCGGCTGGGACGCATCGCGGGCGGGGCCGCTGGAAGAACCGCAGGCAGCGAGAAAAGCGGTGACGGCAGCAGCAGGAGCAAGCAGGAGAAGTCTTTTCATGGTCCGATCGTCGGCGTCCCCGGTCGTACACGGGAACTTGGGGCGCGGGCGAAGCGCGACGCGATTGAACGCAACGTCATGCTTCGCGACGAAGCTGCCGTTCAATCGCAACGAGGTTGCGGCAAGGAAGGCAGCCGGCCCCAGTATACCCATCGCGCGCTTGCGCCGTCACGATGACTACGGCGAAGCGTAAGAACGTAAGCCCCATGAAAAAACCCCGCGTGTGATCGTGTCACGCGCGGGTTCGGCTGCAGAGCGGACCGATACGCCGCTCTGCGCTTGCCATCGGAAGAACTTAGAAGCGGTGACGCAGGCCGACAGCCGCAGCAACCTGGTTGCCGGTCGACGACGGCGCCAGCGTGTTGATCGACGCCACGTTCGCACCGAAATTGCCGAGTTCGCCCGATGCGTGCTGGTACACGCCTTCCACATACACGTCGGTACGCTTGCTCAGCGAGTAGTCGCCTTGCAGCGACACGGTGTGCCACTTCGGATCGCCCGAGCCGTTCGAACCCGACATCTTGCCGTCGGTGAACGTGTACGAAGCCGCGAGGCTCAGGGCCGGCGTCAGTGCGTATTTGCCGTTCAACTCGTAGTTGTCCAGATGCAGGTTCGTGCCCGCCACGCCAGGCAGCGTGACGCCGCCGACGTCCACGCCCGTAATGCCGTCCAGTTGCGTATGCGTGTACACGAAGCCGGCCGTTGCCGGACCGTACGTGTAGTTGATGCCCGCACCAAACGTGCGTTGCAGGTTCGCCGCAACAGCGGCGGTGCCGTCGCCTTGCGAAACCGCGCCGCTCAGGTTGGAGCTGCCCGAGTTGTTCAGTTGCAGGTAGGCGGCGGCAACGCTCAACGGGCCGTTGTCGTACGAGGCACCCGCGCTCCATGCGCGGTTGTTCGAGAACTGACCGGCCGAATTGCTGAAACCGTACAGGCCCCCGAATTTGAGGCCGGCGTAGTTCGCGCTCGTGTACTTCACGGCGTTCTTGATCGAGAACGAGTTGTCCAGATTGTCGTTGTCGAACGGGTGAGCGGCGAGGTTATTGCCGTAGCCCGCGCCCGCTTCGGACAGCGGCGCCAGGTAATCGACCACGGAGTCATATTGACGGCCGAGCGTTAGCGCGCCGTACTGATCGCTCTTCAGGCCGACGAACGCCTGACGATTGAACATCGTGCCGTTTTCCGAGTCCTGGCCGTTGTTCAGATTGAAGCCGTTTTCCAACGTGAAGATGGCATGCAGACCGCCACCAAGGTCTTCGCTGCCACGCAGGCCGAAGTAGGTGTTCGATACCGAACCGCTACCTTGTTGCCAGTTGCTGTGGCCGCCCTGGTTGTTCGAGTAGACGAGACCGGCGTCCAGCGTGCCGTACAACGTGACACTGCTTTGTGCGTGAGCGGTGATGGCGAACGCGCCCATGAGGCCTGCTGCGATGAGGGTTTTTTTCATGTTTAGATAACTCCGGGACAGTGCAAAGAGAATCGCATTCCAGTGCTTACAGCCAATTCCGCCGGCTGTCTGACGATCCGCTGCGAAGTGTATTCCTGCTATTCCTATCTTTAAGCGTATATGGCACAACAATGCATTTTCTAATTCGTAACAGCGGATTCGGAGTTGTGTAAGTGCGGGTAAATAAAGAAAAAATCTGTTGGATAGTGATTGCCGCAAGGGGCTTGTCAATCCTTGTGGTGTTGCTCGATCGCGACATCCCCGTTGGGCCTTGCTTTGCAAGGATTGTCGGGCGTCGTCAGGCAATCTCCAGTTCATTCTGTTTTCTGCAACGCACTCTTCCAGTTCATGTGCTCTATCCTGGCGAATTACCGTTCTACAATTCACTTCACCCTTTGACCAAGGGTGTCTTTTTCATCTTTTTATACGCGGCTTTCGGGCCGCTTTTTTTTCGACTTTTTTATAATCAATTTATAAGCTCCCGCGAATAACGAAATGCACTATTTCGATTGGCGAGGAACTTGCCCCGGCTTGTCCGTTCGGCAGAGGGCCGCATTGGGCATGTCCGGGACGGGTAGAATCGCAGGATTGAGATGTGTTTCCGCCCTCCGCGAACGTGAGTAAACCTGTAATGACCGATACACCCCTTCCATCGTCCGACACCGCTGCTGATTCCACGAGGGAGGGCGCGTCCGGAATGAACGAGGACCTGCACGAAAGCCAGCCCGAAACCCTGCACGAAGCGCGTCTGTGGCGCGACGACGGCTGGACCGCGCGCGTCATCAAGAACGAAGACGACGAAGGCTGGGCCGTCGCAATGATCAAGGACGGCGAAGTGGAACCGGCGCTCGTCGGCCCGTGGACGATGGGCCGCAACAAGAAGGATCCGAAGCCGCTCGACACGTCGGCGTTCAACACGCTGGTGAAAACCGCGTCTGAAGTGCTGCGTCGCCATGAGCAACAATTGCGCGCCCAGTTGCATAAAGAAGTGCGCGTGGCCGGCGCGGACGGCAACGACGAACTCGACATCACGCTCGACATCGTCCCCGACGAAGACGAGCCGTACGCGCTGCTGACCGCACTCGACCCATTCGGCGAACAGCTCGCGCAAGTGCAGGTCGCACCGAACTTCAAGCTGAGCAAGGCGAGTGCCGCTGCGTGGGTTGAAAACGAATTTCGCCGTCCGGGCTAGATTGGCGACGGCAGGGTTTCAGCCGATGAGTGGCCGAATTTAATATTACTAAATCCTGTCAATATACTTTCACATTTGCTACATAGAATCCTCGCGTCATAGCGGCGCGAGCGTGAACCATGCGGTTTTGGGTCTGAGTGCGTGCCGGCTGTGCAATCACCCCACGCTACCCAAACCCTGGATCACGACAACATGGCAGAGCCGTTCGACCTTTCCCGCCGCAAGGCCCTGAAACTACTTGCCGGTGCGCCGATGCTGCCATTAGGCGGCCTCGCGACGGCGTCGATGCTGAGCGCGTGCGGGGGCGGAGGCGACGACCTGACGACACCGGTCAAACCGATGGCCAGGTTCGTCTCGGCGGCATTCAACGGCATGGCCGCGCCGACGTTGGCCGATCCCGCCGCGATGGCGAAAACCACGGTCGGCTCGACCCTCTCGGTGCAACTGAGCGACGGCAGCAGCCGCACGTTCAGGCTCGCCTACCAGCCGTTCTTTGTCACCGGCGATAGCGTCCCGAACATCAAGGGCGGGACGATCCTGGCCGGCGGCTATTTCGACATCAACAATCGGCCGATCATCGATAAATCGGTAGCCGGTAAAGAACGCCAGTTCTATTCGGACTGTCCGGACGGCAGTTCGCTGATCCGTCTCGACAAGCCCACGGTGAAGGGCCTCAAGGGCAATACGGTGTTCGCCGTCGTGCAGTTCGAATACGCCACCCGCGATCAGAGTCTTGTGTCGATGTACGGTCAGTTGCCGTCGCCGATCGCCGTGCTGACGCTCGATCAGGACCCTGCGACCGGCAAGCTCACGCTGGCGGGCTATCACAACGTCGATACATCGAAGGCACACGGCTTGTGGATCACCTGTGGCGCGAGTCTGTCGCCGTGGAACACGCATCTGTCGAGCGAAGAGTACGAGCCGGACGCCACGACGATCGCCGCCAATAGTCAGTTCAAGGGTTTCAGCCGCAGCCTCTACGGTGACGAAACCACGGCCAACCCCTATCACTACGGTCATCTGCCGGAAGTGACCGTCAATCCCGACGGCACCGGCACGATCAAAAAGCACTACTGCCTTGGCCGCATCTCGCACGAACTGATTCAGGTGATGCCGGACAAGCGCACCGTGCTGATGGGCGACGACGCGACCAACGGCGGCCTCTTCATGTTCATCGCTGACCGCGAGGCCGATCTGTCGGCGGGCACGCTGTATGTCGCGAAGTGGACACAGGTGTCGGCGAGCGGCGCGGGCACGGCGACGCTCTCCTGGATCAATCTGGGCCACGCGACCAGCGACGAAATCGAGGCGCTCGCCAACCAGCTGCGTGCGAGTGACATCCTGGACGTCGCGACCAAAGACCCGGCTGATTCGAGCTATACGAAGATCAATTACAACGGCACGTTCAACTGGGTGCGCATCAAGCCGGGCATGACCCGCGCGGCGACCTTCCTCGAGACGCATCGCTACGCGGCTCTGGCCGGCGGCAGCATGGGTTTCACGAAGCTCGAAGGCACGACGGTCAATATCAAGGACAAGGTGCTGTATTCGGCGATGTCACGCATCGAGAAATCGATGGTGCGCGGTCATGCGGCGTCGACCGATGTCGCCGTCGACAAGGCAATCAACGCAGGCGCGGTTTACGCGCTGAATATGACGGGCGGCCAGCGCGACCGCAGCGGCGGCGCGATCAACAGCGACTGGGTGCCGGTGGACATGGCCGCGCCCGCGGCGCTGGTCGGCCAGGATCTGTCTCCCGCCGATGCACTCGGCAATACCGCGAACCCGGATCGCATCGCGAATCCGGACAACCTGAAGTTCTCGGAGAAACTGCGCACACTCTTTATCGGCGAAGACAGCGGCATGCACGTCAACAACTTTCTGTGGGCCTACAACGTCGATACGAAGACGCTCGCGCGCGTGTTGTCGTGCCCTGCGGGCGCGGAATCGACGGGCCTGCATGCGGTCGACGAAATCAACGGCTGGACATACGTTATGAGCAACTTCCAGCACGTCGGCGATTGGGAAAGTCCGTTGCACGATAAGGTCCAATCGACGCTCGATCCGCTCGTGCGGGCGAACTATAAGGACCGCTTCGGCGCGACGGTGGGGTATCTGACGGCGGATCCGATGGGGATCAAGCTGTAGGGAGCGGAGTGGGGCGATAGGCGCGATATAGGCCATTCGGCTGAGGCGCCAGCCACAGGGATTCTCGCGATAATTTGCGGTTTCCCCCTCAACTGGCGTATGAATTGGATCTCGTTTTTACGGCAAGGCTATATCGACGTAGCAAGCGTTCGATATGGCCTTTCACATCTGCTCGCCAGCGCCTTCCCCCTCGTAATTCCCTCTTCTGCGAAGTTTCCCACCGCGACGGCGACCATCCATGTCGAGTACACATCCCATTGCGTCTCGTTCGGTCCCGGTGCCGAAGGGCCGCTGGACTTCGAAACGCTAGGCGATGAGCGCAAAATTCTCGACCATCGGCATATCGCTCGCGCATTTTGCTTCGACAGGTATCACTGGTCGTTTCGTCTGCCCGCGATCGTGGCGCAGTTAGGGGAGCGGCGTTGTTACTTCACGGGTCATTCGAACTGGCTCGTGATTGAAGACGTCACGCATCGCGGTGAGCCGGTCGAATACGAAGTGTTTTTCCGCCTGCGTCGGGCGGGAGCGAGCGCGTTGCGGCTGGTGATCGAGAGCGCCTATGTACGCGACGTCAGCAAGGGGAGGGTGGGAATCCCACGCAATCGGCGGAGCATCGTGCGGTTTCGTGTGATGGCGGCAAAAATACTGAGGGGCGAGTCGATCCGCGATCCGAACCTCAACCGCTCTTAATTGGAAACCATGCACCAGAAACAGGTGAGGCCCCACGTGGGGGCCTCATAACTTCGCGGGTGCGCTTGATCGGTATGACCCGACGTAACCAGCACGGCTGGACCCTGTTTGACCAGGAGGCAGATAGACGCCCTTGCGGGCCCCGGAAAATCCATCTGCAGCGATTATAACGCGTAAGACGTCCCGCTTCTATCTCCCAATCGGCCATTCCAGGGGGCCTCGCAGCCACCCGCCGCCTCAACTCCGTTTGCAGAAAATCGCGGTCACGAGCGGCGCCACCCGATGGACGATCGCCGTGCTGCCGGCTTCGGCAATCGCATTCTGCACTTTGGACTCACCGCCAAACACCACGACGCCATAGGCCGAACGGGCCACCGGCTCACCGTCTCCGACGCGAAACATGGGGTCGTCTTTTTCGTAGCCGACCACCGCGAAAACGTGAAAGCCGAACGCGGTCAGGTCGGCGCCGGACGCCGGCGAAAATGCATTGATCGAGTTGCTTTCGACGCGCGTCGGCTTGGGATCGATCATCTGCTGCTGGGCGAGATCGGCAATGAACTGATGACCGCTCTCATTGCAGGCGAGCGGTGCGTCGAGGGCGGCAGCATGACTGCTGAACGGCAGCGCGGCGGCCAGCGCAAGGAGTACAGACGAAAAGAAGCGTTTCATATACGTGAATGGCGGCCCGCGTTCGATGTAGTGTGTTCGCAACGGGCGGCGGCGATATGTCGCGACCCGAAAGACGTTGCGCATCGAGGCGATCTGGCGTGACAGGCGCAACTGGATTCGCACTTTAACGTGATTCGGCATATCTTGCGCGGCGCCTGACCCGCAGCGGCGACAAAGAGTCCTTAAGAAAACGTTAAGGAACGAAGCACGCTTTTGCGATCCCGTATATATTTCCGGGTTATGAATTCGCGACCATCAATTCCAACCAACGTTCCGTCCCCCAGAACATGGGATGCGAGGCTCGCCCGCCGTCTGGTTACGCCGCTCGTCAATACCTGGGTCACGCCGAACCATCTGACCACGCTGCGCCTGCTGATTGGCGTGGCTGGCGCGCTGTGCCTCGCGCACGGCGGGTTTGCCTGGGCCAATGCGGGCGCCCTTCTGATCGTGCTGTCGAACTTCGTCGACCACACGGACGGTGAACTCGCGCGCATCGGCGGAAAGTCGAGCCGGATCGGTCACTTTTACGATCTGGCTTGCGACGCACTCGTAACCGTTATGTTATTCGTCGGCATGGGTGTCGGTACCACCCATGTTGGCGCATTGAAAGTTGCACCCGGCTGGCTGGGTGCCGTGGCAGGTGTGGCTGTCGCGCTGATTTTCTTCCTGCGCATGCGGATTGAGGATATGGCGGGCAAGGCGGGCACAAAGCAGGCGTCTGTTGGCGGTTTCGAAACCGAAGACGTGTTGTATCTGCTACCCATTGTCACGCTGACGAGCGTTGTCATGCCGTTCGTCGTGGTCGCGTCGATCGGCGCGCCGCTCTTTGCCGCCTGGGTGGTGATCGATTACTGGCGCGTTTCGCGCCGCGCCGCACAGTCGGCGGTTGCTCCCGCCAAGGGGTCTGAAACCAGTCAAATGTGGGCCAGCGAATGAGTATGCACGCCGAAGACGACGTGATCGCACCAATCTCAGTTGAACGTTCGCCGGCCTCGTTGCCGGCCATGCCGGCTACGCCCGCGCCGAATGCCGATCGCGCGGTTGAGAGCCGCACGCGTACATTCGACACCCCGCGTCTGTCCAAAGATTTCACCGATCAGGGCGCGTTCCTGTATCTGGAAGATTTCCTCGCGCCCGAGGTCACCGCCCAGCTCGTCCAGAGCGCGCGGGGCCTCCTCGACGAAGTGAACCGCAACTATCTGCCGGGCCACAAGCAGGGCGGCAGTGTAAGCCGCCATACGATCGACCGCCTTGCACCGTTCATCGCCGAGCTGTATCACTCGAAGGAACTGATCGGCTGGCTCGAGCGGCTGAGCGGCGACAAGCTGCAAGTTTCGCCCGTGGACGACCCGCACGCGTACGCGCTGTATTACTACACCCGCGCCGGCGACCACATCGGCTGGCACTACGATACTTCGTACTATGACGGCCGCCGCTATACGCTGCTGCTCGGCGTGATAGACGAATCGTCGTGCCGCCTTGATTACGAATTGCATACGCGCAATCCGGACGTGCCGGATCAGCCTGGTTCGGTGCAGATCCCGCCGGGCGGTCTGGTGTTTTTCGACGGCGACAAGCTGCGCCATCGCATCACGCCGGCTGCCGCGAACGAAATGCGCGTGTCGCTCACCTTTGAATACGTCACCGACCCGAACATGCGGCCGTGGCGGCGTTTCATCTCGAACATGAAGGACGCGATCGCGTACTTCGGTTTCCGCCAGGTCTTCCGTCAGATGACGAGGCGCGGCAAGGACCACGCATGACACGCGCGGCCCTGATTCTGCTGTCGATCGGGACGGCGCTGTTTGTCGGTCTGCTCGCGTGGCAGGGTTTCGGCTCGGTTGCCTCGGCGCTGGCTGCGGCAGGTTGGGGGCTCGCGCTCGTCGCGGCGTTCCACCTCGTGCCGCTGGTGCTCGACGCCGGCGCGATCTCGGTGCTGTTCCAACGCCATCGCGACGGCGTGCATCACGATGTGACGCTGCGCGACGCGCTGTTCGCGCGCTGGATCGGCGAATCGGTGAACAGCCTGTTGCCGGCCGGCCAGATCGGCGGGCCCGTGGTGATGGTGCGGCAACTGTCCCAGCGCGGCATGCGTATGCGCGACGCGGCTGCCGCGATCACCGTCAGCACGACTGCGCAGGCCCTCGCGCAAATCGTCTTCGCCCTGCTTGGGCTGCTGCTGTTCGGCGCCTACGCCGCGCACGGCGCGCTTCACGACCTGCGAACCGCCACGCTGATCGCCACCGGCGTGCTGGGCGCGATGATCGTGGGCTTTTACTATGCACAGCGGCGTGGCCTGTTCAGTCGTCTGCTGGGTGTAGTGTCGAAGGTGTTCGGCAAGCGCGACTGGTCGTCGCTCACCACGCGCGCCGAAGCCGTCGACGCCGCCGTGCAGGCGATGTACCGCGAGCGTGGCCGCGTCGCGGTGAGCTTCGCACTGAGTCTGGTGGGCTGGATCGTCGGCACGGTCGAGGTGTGGCTCGCGTTGCGCTTTCTCGGCCATCCGGTCGACTGGGTCGATGCACTCCTGCTCGAAAGTCTCGGGCAGGCGATTCGCGGCGCAGCCTTCATGATCCCGGGCTCGCTCGGCGTGCAGGAAGGCGGTTATCTGCTGCTCGCGCCGCTCGTGGGCTTGCCGCCGGATGCGGCGCTGGCGTTGTCGCTCGCCAAGCGCGCACGTGAAATCCTGTTAGGTTTGCCGGGGCTACTGGTTTTGCACTTCAGCGAACGAAGCTGGCAACGGCGGCGCGCCACGGCGCGCGTGCCGGTTGCCGATTAATCTCCGTATTTTTTCAAAGGACTGCGCATGCGTGCCATTATCCTCGCAGCGGGCCTCGGCCTGCGTCTCCAGCAACCGCCGCAGGCACAGTTCCCGAAGTGCCTGTTGCAGTTCGACGGCATGAGCCTGCTCGAACGGCATCTGCAGATGCTTGAAACCGCCGGTGTGACCGACGTCGTGCTGGCGCTCGGCTTTCAGCCGGAATCGGTGCAGGCGGAACTGGAACGGATCAACTGGCCGCATAAGGTGGAAACCGTGCTGAACCCGCGCTACGACCTGGGCAGCGTGCTGACGGTGCACACGGTGGCCGAGGCGTTGACGCGCGGCGACGACGTGCTGCTGATGGACGCCGACGTGCTTTACGACGAGCGCATTCTGAGTGCACTGGTGGCGGGCGAAACGGTCAACCGTCTGTTGATCGACCGTGATTTCGAAGCCGGCGACGAACCCGTCAAGCTGTGTCTGAAAGACGGCGTGCCGGTCGAATTGCGCAAGCAGCTCGCCGTCAATCTCGAGTACGACACCATCGGTGAATCGGTCGGCTTCTTCCGCTTCCGCCAGGAAACCGCGCAACGTTTCACGGAGATCGTCGCGGGCTACGTGGATAGCGGCCGTGCCAACATGCCACACGAAGAAGCGGTGCGCGACTTGCTGCTGGAGCGCAGCCAGGTGTTCGATACCGCCGACGTGACCGGCTCGCCGTGGATCGAGATCGACTTCCCGAACGACGTCGCTCGTGCGAGCACCGAGATTCTGCCGCAGCTGCAACCGCTGGTCAGCGCGTCGCGTTAAGTCTTCTTTCTGCATTTTTGCTGCTGTATTGCATGGTGAGCCGGCTCTACGCCGGCTCACCGTCGCGTCGCTTTTCCCTGCGCTTTTCTTGTTGTTTCCACTCCTGTTTTTCGTAGGCCTTTCCGCTTCGTTGTGCACTCAACCGACGGGCTTCAGGTCGCGGCGCACCATTGACACGAGTACAAAAAGACCTCGCGCAACAACATCTGTTGTCGATGCGATGCCATAATCGCAGCTTTACACCGGCGGCTTTGCAACCCGTCGTTATGCCAATGCCTCTCGCTTTAGGCACTTTCATTGTTCCGCTGATCGTCGCGTGTGCGATGTTCATGGAAAACGTGGACGGCACGGTCATCGTGACGTCGCTGCCAGTTCTGGCACGCGATCTCGGCCAGGATCCCATCACCCTCAAGCTTGCCGTGACGGCGTACGTCATCGGCCTCGGCGTCTTCATTCCGATTTGTGGCTGGGTCGCCGACCGCTTCGGTTCGCGCACGGTGTTTCGCACGGCAATCGGCATCTTCATCGCCGGCTCGCTGATGTGCGCCGCCTCCACTTCGCTCGGCACATTCGTGGTTGCGCGCTTCGTGCAGGGGATCGGCGGCGCGATGATGGTACCGGTGGGCCGCATCATCATTTTTCGCTCGGTGCCGAAGTCGGACTTCATTCGCGCGGTCAACTATCTGACCGTGCCTGCGTTGCTCGGGCCGGTAGTCGGGCCACCGCTCGGCGGCTTCATCACGACGTATCTGCACTGGCGTCTGATTTTCTTCATCAATATTCCGATTGGCCTGCTGGGCATCTGGCTCGCGAACAAGCACATCGCCAATGTGCGCGAAGCGCATCCCGGTCGGCTCGACTGGACTGGCTTCGCGTTGTCGGCGAGCGGGGCGTCGCTGTTCATGCTGGGACTCTCGCTGGTAGGCGGCGAACTGGTCTCGAACACGGTATCGGTCAGCATGTGCGTGATCGGCGTGGTGCTGCTGGTGATGTATGTGCTGTACGCGAACCGCGTCGAATTGCCGGTGCTCGATTTGCGGCTGTTGCGCATCCCGAGTTTTCACGCGAGCGTGATTGGCGGCTCGCTGTTTCGCATCGGCCTCGGCGCGGTGCCGTTTCTGTTGCCGCTTGCGTTGCAGGAAGGACTGGGCATGACGGCGTTCAAGTCGGGGGCGATCACCTGTGCGTCCGCGTTCGGCTCGCTCTTCATGAAGGCGGCTGCGTCACGCATACTCGGGCGTTTCGGTTTCCGCTCGGTGCTCATGTTCAATGCGGGCTGCGCGGGCCTGGCTATCGCGGTCTACGGTCTGTTCTTCCCCGGTACGCCACATTGGCTGATCTGGTGCGTCGTGCTGTTCGGCGGCTTCTTCCCGTCGTTGCAGTTCACCTCGTTGAATACCTTGGCGTATGCGGATATTCCGAGCCGCGACGTCGGCCGCGCGACGAGCGTTGCGAGCGTGATCCAGCAGATTTCGTTGGGGCTCGGTGTAACGATCGGGGGCATCGTGCTGCAAATCTCGCATAACGTGCAGGGTCATTCGGCCATTGTGTTCTCCGACTTCTGGCCGGCGTTTGTGGTGGTCGGCCTGTTCTCGTTCCTGTCGATTCCGGTGACCGCGCGTTTGCCGCAAGGCGCGGGCGATGAGATCGCGCGTGGCAATCGTGGGCGCGCATGAGTGTTGAGTCTGGGGCGCGTTCTGGCTTGCGGCGCGCTTTGTTTACCGCGATCGATGCCGCTTCGGATGGGATCGATCGCTGACATTCAGCGTTATTGAATGACACTGTTTTTGTGTGCCGCAGCATGCACCACATGCGTGCAACAGCTTCGCAAATGCCGGACCGGCATGTTATAAGCCGGGGGCAGCTTTTGTTATCGTGAGATGAAAGAGTCGTCTTGGGGGATATCCAATGAAGTTGCTTCACAACGCCAAATTGTCCGCTAACGGACTTGCGCTGGTCGCGCTCGTCACCGTTTCAACAGGCTTTCTCGAAGCCACACCGGCCTTCGCCAAAGCGCCTGCCAAGGCGCAACCGGCCGTTCTCACTGCTTCCGCTATCGCGGTTGCTGACAAGTACAGCGCGGACGCCGCCGAGCAGATCTTCAAGGAAGGCGGCAACGCTGTCGATGCAGCCGTTGCGATCGCCTTCACGCTTGCCGTGACGTATCCGGAAGCGGGCAATATCGGCGGCGGTGGTTTCATGACGCTCTATGTCGACGGTAAGCCGTACTTCCTCGACTATCGCGAGCGTGCGCCGCTGGCCGCCACCAAGAACATGTATCTCGACGACAAGGGCGAGGTCATCAAAGGCATGAGCCTGTTCGGTTATCGCGCGGTGGGTGTGCCGGGCACCGTCGACGGGATGTGGCAAGCGCAGCGCCGCTTCGGCAAGCTCAAATGGAAGCAGGTGCTCGCACCGGCAATTCACTACGCACGTGACGGTTTTGAAGTCAGCGAGCAATTGCAGCAGCGTCGCGACGACGCCGCGAAAGACTTTGACGGCAAGACTAACTTCGACACCTACTTCGGCAATCTGAAGCAGGGTGTCAACTTCAAGCAACCGGATCTCGCCGCTGTGCTGCAGCGCATTTCGGATCAGGGTGCGAAAGACTTCTACTCGGGCAAGACGGCTGATCTGATCGCGGCGTCCATGCGCGGCCACGGCCTGATTACGAAGGCTGACTTGCAGCAGTACAAGGCCGTGTGGCGTCAGCCGATCCAGGCGGACTGGAACGGCTATCGCGTGATTACCGCGCCGCCCCCGAGCTCGGGTGGTATCGGTCTCGTGCAGTTGCTGAAGATGAAAGCCGACATTGCGCCCGACTTCAAGGACGTCGCGCTTAATTCCGCGCAGTACGTGCACCTGATCGCTGAAATCGAGAAGCGCGTGTTCGCCGATCGTGCGCAGTATCTCGGCGATCCGGACTTCTATAAGGTGCCGGTCGCACAACTGACCGACGACGCCTACATCGCCAAGCGTGCCGCTGAAGTGAATCCGACTACGCCGTCGGACACAAAGAGCGTGCAGCCGGGTCTGGGCACGACGATGCCGGAGAAAGCGGAAACCACGCACTTCTCCGTGATCGACAAGTGGGGTAACGCGGTGTCGAACACGTACACCATCAACGGTTACTTCGGCTCCGGTGTGGTGGCGGATCGCACGGGCATCGTGCTGAACGACGAGATGGACGACTTCTCCGCGAAGCCGGGCGTCGCGAACATGTTCGGGGTGGTGGGCAGCGACGCGAATTCGATCGAACCGAAGAAGCGCCCGTTGTCGTCGATGAGCCCGACGATTCTGACGAAGGACGGCAAGGTGTCGCTTGTGATCGGCACGCCGGGTGGCTCGCGCATCTTCACGTCGATCTTCCAGGTGATCAACAACATCTACGACTTCAACATGCCGTTGCAGGAAGCCGTTGGCGCGATGCGCTTCCATCACCAGTTGTTGCCGCCGAACACGATCTTCTGGGAGCCGTACAAGCCAATCGACGGCGAGCTCGCCAAGCAGATCGAAGCCAAGGGCTACGTGCTGAAGGGGCAGGATTTCAGCGGCGACATCCAGGCGATCAAGGTCAATGGCGATACGCCGGAAGCCGCAGCCGATCCGCGCGGCCGTGGTGTGACGCGGGTGATTCAGTGATGGTTTGATTTAACTCGGTCGGGTGTATCTGAGCGGCACATCTTTGCGGATGTGTCGCATGCAAAAAAAAGCCTCGCGCTCTATTGAGCGCGAGGCTTTTTTATTCACGAGATTGATAGTGTGAGAGGCTTTTTATCCCGGAGCTCGATTGAACGTGAAGCCTTCGTCCCCCGCAGGCTGGCTGACGAATCAGCTAGTCTGCTCGACCGGCGTCAAGGTCAATTCGAGCCGTTGCGCGCCACGCAACACGGTCACGCTGACCGGCTTGTCGATACGCGATGCGTCGAGCGTGCGTTGCAGGCCATCGACGTCTTGCACCGCAAGCGCGTCGATCGCGACGATCGTGTCGTCAGTTCGCAGACCGCCGAGCGCCGCCGGGCTGCCTTTGACGATTTCCATCACGTGCACGCCGCTCTCCGAGTTCAGCGCGAAATAGCGCTGCACGCGACGTGACAACGGCCTCGTGGTGCCGGCCACGCCGATGTACGCGCGCCGCACGCGGCCGTACGAGAAGAGCTGCATGATGACCCACTTGGCCGTATCGATCGCGGTGGCGAAACAGATCGCCTGGGCGCCGGGAATGATCGCGGTATTCACACCGATCACCTGACCGGCCGAATTGATCAGCGGGCCGCCCGAATTGCCCGGATTGAGCGCGGCATCCGTCTGGATCACGTCGTAGATCATGCGGCCCGAATTCGAGCGCAGCGAGCGGCCAAGCGCCGAGACCACGCCCGTCGTCACCGTTTGCGCGAGGCCGAGCGGATTGCCGACCGCGATCGCAATCTGGCCCACCCGCAACTTCGACGATTCGCCGAGTTCGACGTGCGGCAACGGCTCCGGCGAGCCGATGCGCAGGACGGCGAGATCGCTGCCGGGGTCGTCGCCGACCAGATCGGCGTCGAATTTCGCGCCGTCGGCGAGCGTCACCTTGATGTGCGTGGCGCCGTGCACGACGTGGCTGTTGGTGAGCAAATAGCCGTCGGGCGTGAACAGAAAACCCGAGCCAGTGCCGCCGCGCGCGCCGCGGCTATTGGGCCCGGAGGGGGCGCCGGGCAGCCGGTGTTCGACGGAAATGAAGGCGACCGCCTGCTGAACACGTTCCAGCGCGCCGATCACGGTGCGGGAATAGGCGTCGAGCAGGGCGTCGTCGGATAGAGCGTTGAGTGGATCGGACCCGGGGGCGTCGGATGCGGCGCGCGACAGGTCATCGATGAAGCGCGGACGGCTTCCCATGGCGATGCTCCGGATAAACGGGAATCCAGATGCGGGGCGGAGGGAGGGTTTTCAAGTGCGGGCGGGGCAGGGTGCGCGGACGCGGCCTATGAGACACTTTCCCGTGCGGGCCATGCTAACGCCGGGGTCGTTGCCCGAGCAGGGACGCCGGCCAATGCCTGGACCGGCGTTCACGCCCACGTCCCCACCCGCAACACCCGGGCACACGCTATGCAACCGCCGTCAGGTGCCGCCATATCAGGGAGACCGCCGCCATGAACTCAGCAGCCACGTCAGCCACAGCGTCCACTTCGCCGGGTACACCGGCCGAACCGCACATCGAGTCCCTCAGCGCCATCACGCTCGCCACCCGCGATATGCCGCGCGCGGTGCTGTTTTACGAGACGCTCGGTTTTCCAAAGAAGTTCGGCGGCTCGCAGGAAGCGTTTACATCGTTCGCATTCGGCGGTTCGTATCTGAATCTGATCGTCGATACCCGCGCGCCAGTCAACTGGTGGGGCCGCGTGATCATTTATGTTTCGGATGTCGACGCGCTCTACCGGAAGGCGCTGGCGGCGGGTTTGAAGCCGTCGCTCGAACCGTCCGATGCGCCATGGGGCGAGCGCTATTTCCACATCACCGATCCCGACGGCCACGAACTCAGCTTCGCGAGGCCGTTGCGTTAGCGGCAGCCGGCGGCGCAAAACTCGCTATCATGGACCTTCAAAGGCGCGCAGGCCGCAAGGGCGCGCCCATCGCTCCACAGCGCGGTTGCCGCGCTGGTAACACGGCTGACACTTCGCGCTTCGATAATCGAACGCGTTCGCGACGCGTATGTGCCGCGCGCCTAACCATTTCCGTTGCCAGGAGAGTCGCAATGAAAGAGCTGGATCCGAGACCGGAGGCCGAAGTCATGGCAGAACGGCAACGCCGTTTCGAGGAAGACCTCATCGACGCGTACGACGAGGAACTCGAAATGGAGGTCGACGACCGCATCATCGACGGCGCGGAGGGTTTCACGCCTGAGCATCGCGAGGCGCGCAAGATGTACTTCCGCGAACTGTTCCGGTTGCAGGGCGAGCTCGTCAAACTGCAGGACTGGATTGTGCAGACCGGCCATCGTCTCGTGGTGATTTTCGAAGGGCGCGACGCGGCCGGCAAGGGCGGCGCGATCAAACGCATCACGCAGCGGCTCAATCCGCGCGTATGCCGCGTGGCGGCGTTGCCGGCGCCGAACAACCGCGAACGCACGCAATGGTATTTCCAGCGTTACGTGTCGCATCTGCCGGCCGGCGGCGAAATGGTGCTATTCGACCGCAGCTGGTACAACCGCGCGGGTGTTGAACGCGTGATGAATTTTTGCAGCGACGACGAGTACGAGGAGTTTTTCCGCTCGGTGCCGGAATTCGAAAAGATGCTGGCGCGAAGCGGCGTGCAGATTCTCAAATACTGGTTTTCGATCACCGACGAAGAACAGGAGATCCGCTTTCAGAACCGCATCCACGATCCGCTGAAGCAGTGGAAGCTGAGTCCGATGGATCTGGAAAGCCGGCGCCGCTGGGAAGCCTATACGCAGGCGAAAGAGGTCATGCTGCAACGCTCGCACATACCCGAGGCGCCGTGGTGGGTCGTGCAGGCGGTCGACAAGAAACGTGCGCGCCTGAATTGCATTCACCATCTGCTGGGCCAGGTGCCGTATCACGAGATCGAGCATTCGCGTGTCGAGTTGCCCGCGCGGGTCTATCACGACGAATATAGCCGCCAGGCGGTGCCGGCGTCGATGATCGTGCCCGAAATTTACTGATTGGGTTTCGGCCAGGCGGAATGAAAAAAGCGCGGCAAAGACCGCGCTTTTTTACGTTCGCTGTGGCCGGATTTTCGCCCGGCACCAGCGGTTTCAGCAGTCTTAGAACACCATCCGGAACACCCAGTACAGACCTGCGGCCAGCGCGATCGAAACCGGCAGCGTCAGCACCCAGGCGAGAATCAGACTGCGCACGGTGGCCCATTGCAAGCCGGAGCCGTTGGCTGCCATCGCGCCGGCCACGCCTGACGACAGCACATGCGTCGTCGAGACCGGCAAGCCATACATGTCGGCCGCGCCGATCGTCAGCATCGCCACCATTTCAGCCGACGCGCCCTGTCCATAGGTCAGGTGCTGTTTGCCGATCTTTTCGCCGACCGTGACGACAATCCGCTTCCATCCGACCATCGTGCCGAGACCCAGAGCGATAGCAACTGCGACCTTGACCCACGTCGGGATAAATTTGGTGGCGTGATCGGTTTGCGCCTTGAAGTTGTCGATCGCTTTGGCGTCTTGCGGCGAGAAGGCGGGCTGTTTGCTTTTCTCCATCAGACGAATTGCTTCGGACGCAACATACATGTTGTTACGCACGTTATCGACGATGTTTTGCGGCACTGCAGCCATCGATCCCGACTCGCTGACCTGGTTACCGATCTGAGTCGTCAATTCCTGCAAGGCCGGTAACGTGGTGGGCGTCAACTGACGCGTACGCACGTACGCTTCGACATCGGCGCGCGGATTGGTGGACGGTGTCGTCCCTTGGGTGTACCTGGCGAGCGTTGTCGAAGCCTGCTGCGCCACCGCGAGGAAGGTCTGCGTTTCAGCCGGCGTAACCGCCTTATTCAGCGCATATGCTGTCGGCACCGTACCGATCAGGATCAGCATGATGAGGCCCATGCCTTTCTGCCCGTCGTTCGAACCGTGCGCGAACGAAACACCCGTGCAGGTCAGAATCAGCAGGCTGCGAATCCAGAACGGCGGCGGCTCCTTGCCCTTCGGCTCCGCATACAACGCGGGAACGCGCACCACGGCTTTGAGGATCAGCAGCAGCAAACCGGCGGCGAGAAAGCCGACCAGCGGTGAAAACAGTAAGGACTTGCCCACGCCGAGTGCCTGACCCCAGTCCACGCCGCTTGTGCCGCTTGATCCGTGGATCAGCTGATTCATCAGACCGACGCCGATGATCGAGCCGATCAACGTATGCGAGCTCGATGACGGCAGTCCGAAATACCAGGTGCCCAGATTCCAGATAATGGCTGCGATCAACAATGCGAAGACCATCGCAAAGCCCGCGCTACTACCCACTTGCAGAATCAACTCGACAGGCAACAGTTGCAGAATGCCGAACGCGACCGCGCCGGTCGAAGTAAGCACACCGAGGAAATTCCATGCGCCGGACCAGACCACCGCAATGTTCGGCGCCAGCGAATGCGTGTAGATCACGGTGGCGACGGCGTTGGCCGTGTCATGAAAGCCATTGACGAATTCGAAGCCGAGCGCGATCAGGAGCGCAACGCCGAGTAGCAGGTAAGGCAAAAACGATGCTTCGCGCACCGGTTGTAAATCGTCTGCCAGATGCATGGCGCAATAAGCTGCACCGATCGCAATCACAACGAGGAAGATGATGAGGCCGATATTGCGCCCCTTTCCACTTGCAGTGCCCGGTTGCGGGTACGAAAGTTCCGGCATGACGTGAGCCCCAAAAGTTTGTCGCGGAGCTACTGATCCTGCGGGGGCTGCGTGTCGTAATGATGACAATGGCGTGACGGCTATGCGTGACGGCTATGCGTGACGGGTGTTCGCGATGGGATAACCAGCGGATACTCACCAGGCCTTTTTTTGCTAGGCTGGCATAAACGGCCTTGAAGGACGTCCGATGAAGCAAGCGAGCCGGAAAATCGACAAACAGGCTGTGAAAAGCAAGCCGGTCGGGGCAGCACCTTCGGCGGAGTCGGCCTTTGCATCGTACGCGGCGCCCCTTGTCGACGACGCCATCGAACACGCCAGTGCGGTGCGGGAAGATGCGTCGCCCGAAGCGCTGCACAAACTGCGCGTATCGCTGCGGCGGTTGCGCTCATTGTGGTGGGCGTTCGAACCCTTGCTGGACAAAGGCGAGAATACGCGCCAACGGGCGCTGTATAAATATCTGGCGACGGCAGCCGGCAAGACGCGCGATTGGGACATTCTGATCGAACTGATTACCCAGGACGAGCGTGTGGCGCACGAGATGACGCCGAGGCTCCAGAAGGCACGCGGCGGCGCATTGGCAACGAGCCGTGAAACGCTGTCGAACGCGGACGTCAAACATCTGCTGCAAGACGCCCTGACCAGCACCAAAAAGGAATTGACTACGGCCCATGAGCGCGTGCCGCTGCAAAAATTCGTCGATAAGCGCGTGGCTGTTTCCGAGCGTTCGCTGAAAAAGCGTATAAAACGCGCGTCTCACGCGAAGCGTTCCAATTACGCCGCGTTTCACGATGTCAGAAAGGCGGGAAAGAAATTGCGCTACCTGCTCGAGTTTTTCGAGCCGGTTCTCCATGGCAACCGCAAACGTATCCAGAAGCGGTTGAAGCAGATTCAAAAGCGGTTCGGTACGCTGAACGATGTTGTCGCGAGCGAGATGCTGCTGCGCGACAATACGGGTCTGCTGGCCGGATCCGGCGACGCCGATGCAGCGCTCGACTGGCTCAGGAAGGAGCGCAAACGGCGGATGCGCGCGGCGGCGGGACTGCTGCGCAAACTCTGAGGCGGCCTGAGGGCGGCTGCACGTTAGAACGAAGCGGCTCGCATCAGCACGCCGGCAGTGCGTCCGGTGTGCTCGACAGCCGTCTCGACGAAGAGTGGCGGCGAGGAGTTTGCTGTTATCTTGCCGGACACAATGGCGGAGGGCGCGCTCCACCTCGCGGAGAAGATTCGCCGCAAGGCGCGAAGGCGCTCGATCTGCTGGCGCGGCCAAGGCGGCAGGGCGTAACCGGATCAACTCGGCGATGTGGACCGGACGTTCGATGGTGCAGGATTCGTCGCCGTGAACCGTAGCGTGTGATGACAACGCCTTGCTTGTGATGACGTTCCGGCGCCAGGCCGGGCGTTCACTCAGCGGCTTGTCCAGATGCTTTAGCTGCGCCGGGGGGCAAAACCGCGCAGGGTCACCGCATCGCGTGTTTCGTCGTAGGGTTCCGGCGTGTGTTTGCCGGTAGTGAATTGGTCTGCCGGCGCTAGCGGTTCGACGGGAAACCCGCGTCTTTGCCAGGCGTCGAGGCCGCCCCTCAGTGCGCGAATCCGCGTGTAGCCGTTCAGGCGCATCCGCTGCGTGATCTCCACTGCGGTCGCGCTGTCCGGGCAAATGCAGTAAATCACCCTGTCATAGACGAGTAGCGCTCCATCGATCTGTTCAGGCGAGCGCGGGTCGAGCGTCAGCGCGCCGGGAATAGGGCGCAGCGCGCCATCAACCGATGGGGGTGGGCGGGCATCCAGGACCTTGGGCGGCGCGATGCCGCGCCATCCGCCGGATGTTGCTTGCGACGCAGTCGCGGAGGCGGCGTGCGCTAAACGGCGTCGTTCGCGGCGGCGCTGCTGCAGGTGATAGAGCAGATAGGCCAACGCCGCAGCCAGCAGGATGTCGATTACCGTGCCGCCGCGTGCTTTGACGAAGGCGAGCAGCATATGCAACTGCCTTTCCGCTGCGGCGCCGCCGAGCAGCCAGAAGGTGGCCCACGCCAGCGCGCCGCCGAGGTCCCATACAGCATAGATGCGGGCATCCACGGCGGTCGTGCCCATGAGCGGCGGCGTGATGAGCCCCAGTCCAGGGACGAACTTCGAGATCGACACGAGCGGCACGCCGAAGCGCTCGAATAGCGAGCGCGCCTTGTCGACCCTGGCATCGATTGCCGGGGAGATCCGGCCCAGGGCGGCGATCAGTTTGCGGCCGTAGATGCGGCCGGCGGCGAACCATGCACCGTCGCCGATGAGCGCGCCGAGCACGGCGGCGAACAGGACCGGCCAGAAAGACAGTGTGCCGGCGGCAATTGCCGAGCCCGCGAAGAGCAGCATGGGGACCGCGGGGATCGGCAAGCCGAGGCGTGTCAACAGGACGTTGAGAAAAACGACCGCGCCGCCCCAGGTTGAAACTGCCGACGACGGAAACTCTACCAATTGCGGAACTCCTGTTATGACGGATGGGGTTCTATTTCAATCAGGATACTCGATGAACCTGGTCGCAGTGCCAGCCGGCCTCACCTGACCGTAAGCCGGATTCGCGCCCGTATTTCGTGAAGCCGACGCTGCGCCGCGATTCGTAGGCAGGCCTGTTCTCTGCAATTTCGTTCAAGACCGCGCGCGTTCTCCACGTCTAATCTGCCTGCTTCTTCAAAGGAATAGGACAGCAGCATGAATTCACGATATGTCGGATACGTGTTTTGCGCGCTGGCGATGATCGGGGTCGGCAGTACGGTAGTCGTCAGCAAATCGATCGCAACCGGATTGCCGCCGTTCAGCGCGACCGCATTGCGTTTTGCCATCGCGTTTCCCCTGTTTGTGCTGGTGATGCGCTGGCGTGGCGTGCGCTGGCCACGTCTCGATAGACACGATACGTGGCTCGTGATCGCCCAGGCGGGGGCGGGCAGCGTCGGTTATACGGTGTTGCTCATCAGCGGTATGAAGCTCGCATCGGCCGCCGATGCCGGCGTGATTGCCGGCACCCTGCCGGCTGTGTCGGCCGTGGTCGCCATGCTCGCGCTGGGTGAGCGCCCCGCGCCCGCGTTGATCGGAGCTATCGTCCTCGCCACCTTGGGCGTGCTGGTGTGTACCGTGCGTATCGATGATTTCACCGCGCCTCATGCGGCCAGTTCGCTGGCAGGTAACGCCCTGGTGTTCGCGGCGATCGTCTGCGAGGCACTCTTCATTCTGCTTAATCGCAAGTTGCACACGCCGGTCGCGCCGCTGCCGCTGTCGGCGTTGATGTGCGGCATTGGTTTCGCGGTGGCGATCGTGCCGGCATGCTTCGAAAGGCCCTGGCGTGTGCCGTTCAATGCAGCTGCCCTGAACGGCGTGCTTTATTACGCGCTCGTGCCGACCGTGGCGGGCTTTGTTCTCTGGTATGCGGGCGCTGCGCGCATCAGCGGCGCGGAGGCCGGACTCATGACCGCGCTCGTGCCGGTGAGTGCGGTGGCGTTAGCCGCTGTCGTGTTGCGGGAACCCGTGAGTGCGGCGCAACTGGCGGGTGTCGCGTGCGTGCTGGGTGCAGTGTTGCTGGCGACCTTCGGGCAGATGCGTACTGTGCGTAGCACGGCCTGAGGTGGTGGCCGGGAGGTAGGCCTTCGGGTCGTGCTTCCCGGCCCATGGTTCGAAGCCGTGACATGAAGTCCAACCTGAGAGGAAGCAAAGCAGCAGCCTGGCCCAGAGGCCGTCATGCGGGCCAAAGTAGACATGAATTGGCATCCCGCGCCGCAGCTTGATCCACGGCGCGGCCGCATCGCTATTCAGGTATTGGCGACTGCCACCACACCCGGATTGCCCACGATCGACAAAAATTCGCGCCGCGTCGACGGATCGGTGCGGAACGTGCCGAGCATGCGGGAGGTGACCATCGTGACGCCGGCCTTGTGTACGCCTCGGGTCGACATGCATTGATGCGCGGCTTCGAGAATCACGCCGACGCCTGCCGGTTGCAGCACTTCGTTCAACGTATCGGCGATCTGCACCGTCATCTTTTCCTGGATCTGCAGACGCTTGGCGAACGCATCAACGAGGCGCGCCAGCTTCGAAATGCCGACCACGCGGTGCTGAGGAAGGTACGCAACGTGCGCCCGCCCGATGATCGGCACCATGTGATGCTCGCAGTAGCTTTCGAAGCGGATATCTTTCAGCACGATCATTTCGTCGTAGCCGTCCACTTCGGAGAAGGTGCGGGCGAGGATCTCGCGCGGGTCGACCTGATAACCCGCGAAGAACTCTTCATACGAGCGCACCACGCGCGCCGGCGTATCGAGCAGGCCTTCGCGCTCGGGATTGTCGCCGGCCCAACGCAGCAGCACGCGTACCGCTGCTTCCGCTTCGTCGCGGCTGGGGCGGTCTGCTGCGGCCGCGGGTTTGGTTTTCTTTGCTTTGCTGCTGGCCATCCGTCGCTCCTCCGGGATCGCGCGTCGACGCTAAACGGAGCGCGCGGGGTCAATGAGTGAGGCCATTGTTCCATGTTTTGCGTCGAATCGTGTCGATGCCCCTTTTGCGGCTGGGGCATGAGCTCACTTCGGCCATTCATCCATATCGTCGTTGAAGAGCTCGGCGACGATGCTGCGCAGCCAGCTTGCCCGCGGATCGTTATGAAACTTGCGATGCCAGTGCTGCCGCAGATCGAAGCGCGGCAACGGCAGCGGCGGCTCGACCAGCGTGATCGACGCATGCTCTGAAACGTACGCGAAGCCGATTGCGTGCGGCACCGTCGCGAGCAGATCGGTGCGCGCGAGGATGAACGGCAGGCTCATGAAGTGGGGCGTTTCGAGTACGGCGCGGCGCTTGATCCGTTTCTTTTCCAGGTAATGTTCGAGGACTTCCTGGCTGCGTCCCTCGGCACGCACCACTGCATGGCCCGACGCCACGTACTGAGGCAGGGTGAGCGGCGCCTTCGAAAGGGGGTGTCCGGTGCGCATCAGGCAGATGAATCGATGGGTGAAGAGCCGTTGCTGGAAGAAGTTATTGCCCGACAGATCGGGGAAATAACCCACGGCGAGATCGACGTCGCCCGATTCGAGTCCACGTTCCACGTGCGAAGGCGAGAGCGACACCGAGCGCAGATTCGCATAGGGCGCGCGTTCGGCGAAGAGTTGCAGGAGCCGCGGCAGGAAGACGATTTCGCCGACGTCGGAGAGTGCGATGGAGAAGGTATGGGTGCTGGTGGCCGGATCGAAGTCCTGCACGTCGAGCATGCCTTTCTCGATACGCAGAAGCGCGTCGCGGGCGGCGGGGAGGATGGCGAGCGCGCGAGGCGTGGGTTCCATGCCTTTCGAGGTTCGAACGAAGAGCGGATCGTCGAAGTATTCCCGCAGGCGGCCTAGCGCGGTGCTCACGCGGGGTTGGCTGACGCCTAATTGCTCCGCTGCGCGGCTGACGTTGCGGGTGTCTTCCATTGCTACCAGGTAGGGGATCAGGTTTAGATCCAGGTTTGAGTCGGGCATGCTGGGGTTTTTTGCCTGCGGCGCTTTGGGGTTTGGGTATTTCGTATATGGATAGAGGGTAGTTTAATAATCTTTGTTTGGGATAGTGGTTTTTTTGCCTGTGCGGTGCCTGTTTGTCTGTGTTTTTATGGCGTTGGCCTTTCCTTGAATTGTTATTGGTCTATTAGCGTCGCCCCTGTGCGGGGCGGGCACTTACTTCTCTTTGCCGGCCGCAAAGAGAAGTAAGCAAGAGAAAGCGGCTCACCCCGCTAATTCTTAAGCGGGTCCCCCGCGCAGCCACGGTAGTGGTGCATCTGGAATCCGCGCCCTCGCACATTCGGCGCCAGTGACAAGGGCATCATACTTCCGGCGGCGCTGCGCGCGCCGACGCGGTACCTCACCAAACCGGGTGCTTGTTGCCGATACTCGGGGTTATTTCATCGAACCGTGCGATGTTGCCGGCATCCGGCAAACCGTCAGCTATCGTCGCGCTCACGGCTACTTCATTGAACCACCAGGTGCCTCCGTTGAACCACCAGGTGCTTCCGGGAGTTAGGGGCACTGGTGGTCGCTAACCGCTTGATGCGCCCAGCGGCACTTCCAGATCCATCCGGTATTGTCAGCGCATCGCCGAGGCAAAGCCGATGGCTTTCGGCCAGGCAAAACGAATCAGGTGGTTCCGGGCGAACCCTTCCGGCGAGCGCGCAGTGCGAGGCGGGAAGCATGACTGCCTTGTCACCAAGGCAAAATGTGCGGGAACACAGATTCCAGATGCACCGCTACCGTGGCTGCGCGGGGGACCCGCTGAAGAATTAGCGGGGTGAGCCGCTTTCTCTTGCTTACTTCTCTTTGCGGCCGGCAAAGAGAAGTAAGTGCCCGCCCCGCACAGGGGCGACGCTAATAGACCAATAAGAATTCAAGGAAAGGCCAAAGAAGCCAGAGCAAGAAAAGGCCAACGCCACAGTCAAACACACGAACAAGCGCCGCACAGGCAACCAACTCAAGATCAACACCCCCAGCCGGGCAGGCAAAAAACCTATGATTAAGGGGAATCCCCCGCCTTGACAACCCGCCCAAAGCGCAACCATAATCTGCCAATCGTTCGCTAAACGAATCCATGTTCATATATAGAACAAATCGAAAGCGAACAAACCAAAGGCGCCAGCCCGCATCTCCAACCCGCGAGCCGCCGCCAGCACCGGCCCGGAGACCGTCCCGCCAAAGCCCCTGCCTGCCAAGGCAAAAAGCCCAGCGGCACGCAGCGCCCCAAAAGGAAATTCGACATGATCAACAAGATTTTCGAGTCACTTCAATCGGCGGTTGCCGATGTCCACGACGGCGCGACCGTCATGATCGGCGGCTTCGGCACGGCCGGCATGCCGTCCGAGTTGATCGACGCGCTCATCGAACAGGGCGCGCGCGAACTCACCATCGTCAACAACAACGCCGGTAACGGCGATATCGGCCTCGCGGCGCTGCTCAAAGCCAAACGCGTGCGCAAGATCATCTGCTCGTTCCCGCGTCAAACCGATTCGTATGTGTTCGACGCGCTCTATCGCGCTGGCGAAATCGAACTCGAACTCGTGCCGCAAGGCAACCTCGCGGAACGCATCCGTGCAGCAGGCGCAGGCATCGGCGGCTTCTTTACGCCCACCGCCTATGGCACCAAGCTCGCCGAAGGCAAGGAAACCCGTCTGATCGATGGCAGGCATTACGTGCTGGAGTCGCCGCTGCATGCAAACTTCGCGCTAATCAAGGCATTCAGGGGCGACCGCTGGGGCAATCTGGTCTATCGCAAGACTGCGCGCAACTTCGGCCCGATCATGGCGAGCGCGGCGAAAACGGCCATTGTGCAGGTGTCGAAAGTGGTGCCGCTCGGTGAGCTCGATCCGGAAAATATCGTTACGCCGGGCATCTTCGTGCAACGCGTGATCGAAGTGCCGCAAGCACCGCATCAAACCGAGCTTGCATCCGTGACCGCAGCCTGAGGAGACCGACATGAAAAAACTGACCCGCGATGAAATGGCCAAGCGCGTTGCCCAGGATATTCCTGAAGGCGCTTATGTGAACCTCGGCATCGGCGTGCCCACGCTGGTGGCCAACCACCTCGCTGCCGACAAGGAAATTTTCCTGCACAGCGAAAACGGTCTGCTCGGCATGGGCCCGGCGCCCGCCAAGGGCGAGGAAGACGACGAACTGATCAACGCCGGCAAGCAGCACGTCACGCTGCTCACGGGCGGTGCGTACTTCCATCACGCGGATTCGTTCGCCATGATGCGCGGCGGCCATCTGGATTTCTGCGTGCTCGGCGCGTTTCAGGTGTCGGAGAAGGGTGATCTGGCCAACTGGCACACCGGCGCGCCCGACGCGATTCCGGCAGTCGGGGGCGCCATGGATCTGGCGATCGGCGCGAAGCAGGTCTACGTGATGATGGAACACCTGACCAAGCAGGGCGAAAGCAAGATCGCCGCTGAGTGCACGTACCCGGTGACCGGTGTGGCCTGTGTCGACCGTATTTATACGGACATGGCGATGATCGACGTCACCGACAAGGGTCTCGTGGTGCGCGAGATATTCTCGGATATCGATTTCGATGCACTGCACAAACTGACCGGCGTGCCGCTGATCGACGGCACTCAAGCGGCTCGCGCAGCCTGAGCACAGGCGCGGCAGCCGTCAACATAGAGGCTGCCGCGGAGTCGAAATGCTGGCGAGGCGACGGCGACGCTTAAGCGGCAAGCGCAGCGCTGGCGACGTAGCGGCGAAGCTTGCGCGGCATCCGCAACGCGTGCGACGCAACGGGCAACGCTCTCTCGTGCCGCTACGTCACGCCAGCGTGCCGCCAGCCAAGTCTGGAGCACGCATCGGGCAAGCTTCATGCGCGTGGTCCGATGTCCTGGCGTCACGGCGAGGCGTCGCGTCGGCATGCGAAGCAGAATGCGCCGCAACGCCGCGTGCGGTACGCTCTCGATAGATAGCGCCTCGGGTGCGTCTTGGTGTGCCTCGCAGCACGCCCAGATCGCCGCGGCGAAACTTTCACTTTCGATTTCCTCATCGACGCCATCATGCTCGACTCCAGCGCCCGTCTGACCGGCCTTCTTTGCGGCACGCAGCCGATGAACGACATCTGGGCGCCGCGTGCCACGCTGCAACGGATGCTCGACGTCGAAGCCGCGCTCGCGCGCGCGTCGGCAGCCCATAACGTGATTCCGCACACCGCCGTGGCCGCAATCGAGGGCGCCTGCCAGGCCGATCAACTCGACGCCGACGCACTCGCGCGCGATGCGGCACTTGGTGGCAATCTCGCGATTCCCCTCGTCAAACAACTCACCGCGCGCGTCAAAGCGGCGGACGCCGAAGCGTCGAAATACGTCCATTGGGGCGCAACGAGCCAGGACATCATCGATACGGCGACGGTGCTGCAATTGCGCGACACCTTCGATCTGCTCGACAGCGGTTTGCAAGCCACGTGCGACGCGGTGGCAAAACTCGCGGCCACCCATCGCGCGACGCCGATGATTGGCCGCACCTGGTTGCAGCAGGCATTGCCCATCACGCTTGGCCTGAAATTCGCGCAATGGCTCGACGCGTTGCTGCGTCATCGCGAGCGGCTTGATGCGTTGCGTGTGCGTGTGCTGGTGCTGCAATTCGGCGGCGCGGCCGGCACGCTGGCGAGCCTGCGCGACGCGGCGCCGCAAGTGACGCAATCGCTGGCGCAGGAACTCAAGCTCGCTGTGCCCACCTTGCCGTGGCACACGCAGCGCGATCGCATCGCCGAAACAGCCGCGCTGTTCGGCATGCTGATCGGCACACTGGGCAAAATTGCGCGCGATATTTCCCTGCAAATGCAAACCGAAATCGACGAACTGGCCGAGCCCGCCGCGGCAGGCAAGGGCGGTTCGTCGACGATGCCGCACAAGCGCAATCCGGTCGGCTGCGCTGCGGTGCTGACGGCTGCGACGCGCGCGCCCGGACTGGTGGCCACGGTGTTCGCCGGCATGGTGCAGGAGCACGAGCGCGCGCTCGGCGGCTGGCAAGCCGAGTGGGACGCGCTGCCCGACCTCGCGCGCCTTGCGGGCGGCGCGCTCGCCAACATCGAACAGATTGCGGCGGGGCTGAACGTCAACGTGCCGCGTCTCGCCACCAATCTCGACGTCACGCACGGACTGATTCTCGGCGAAGCGGTGATGCTCGCGCTCGGCGACAGCATCGGCCGGCTCGATGCGCATCATCTCATTGAGCGTGCATCGAAAACGGCAATCGCCGAGCGCAAGACGCTCTTCGACGTGCTCTCGGCGGACCCCGCCGTGACCGAACATCTTTCGATCGAGCGCCTGAAACAACTGCTCGATCCGTCTCAATACGTCGGCCAGGCGCACGCTTATGTGGACGCTGCGCTGGCACTTCATCACACGCGCGCCAAACGCGCTACTTCCAAGGAGTAACCGGCATGCCCTACGCCGCAGTCAACGGTACCGAGCTTCATTATCGAATCGACGGTGACCGTCACGGCAATGCGCCGTGGATCGTGTTGTCGAATTCGCTCGGCAGCGATCTGTCGATGTGGACGCCGCAAGTCGCGGCGCTGTCCAGACACTTTCGCGTGCTGCGCTACGACACACGCGGTCATGGTCACTCGGAAGCGCCGAAAGGTCCGTACACGATCGAACAACTGACCGGCGACGTGCTCGGCCTGATGGACACGCTGAAGATCGCGCGCGCGAATTTCTGCGGTCTGTCGATGGGCGGTCTGACGGGTGTCGCGTTGGCCGCACGCCACGCGAATCGTCTCGAACGCGTCGTGCTGTCCAACACGGCGGCGCGCATCGGTTCGCCGGAAGTATGGGTGCCGCGCGCTGCGAAGGCACGCACGGAAGGCATGCTCGCACTGGCCGATGCTGTGTTGCCGCGCTGGTTTACCGCCGACTACATCGAACGGGAGCCGGTCGTGCTTGCCATGATCCGCGACGTGTTCGTGCACACCGACAAGGAAGGTTACGCATCGAATTGCGACGCCATCGACGCCGCCGATCTGCGCCCTGAAGCGCCTGGCATCCAGGTGCCGGCGCTGGTGATCAGCGGCACGCACGATCTGGCCGCAACGCCGGCGCAAGGCCGCGAACTGGCGCAAGCCATTCCGGGCGCGCGTTACGTCGAACTGGACGCCTCGCACATTTCCAACATCGAGAAAGTCGAGGCCTTCACGAAGACCGTGCTCGACTTCCTGACGGAGCAGAAATGAACGACGAAGACCGCTACGAAGCCGGACTCGGTGTGCGCCGTGCGGTGCTGGGCAGCGCGCACGTGGATCGGTCGCTCGCGAATCGCACTGATTTGACGGAAGAGTTCCAGAATCTGATCACCCGCTATGCATGGGGCGAAATCTGGACGCGCGAAGGGTTGCCGCGTCACACGCGCAGCCTGCTGACCATCGCGATGATGGTCGCGCTTAATCGCAGCGAAGAACTCGCACTGCATTTGCGCGCCGCGAAAAACAACGGCGTGACGCGCGAGCAGATCAAGGAAGTGCTGCTGCAAACCGCAATCTATTGCGGCGTGCCGGCGGCCAATTCGGCGTTTCATCTGGCCGATAAACTGTTCCGCGAAGACGACGCCGCGGCGGCAAAGCCGTAACGACGCTGCACGCGTGGCGCGGCACCGGCCACCGCTTGCCGCGCCGCCGCCGCGCCCCGTCATGACGTCGCCGTATTTCCCCACGGGAAAGAAGCGCATCAAAGCATGATGCGCAGCCTGGAGCCTACATCAGACAAAACGCGCTTCAGGCAATCCTGCTCTCATTCATCGCAGCGGTATCAGCCGACGGGTGCAAGCGCACCGCGCGCAACACCGTATCCTTGATGACCTCGCGCCAATGCGCGAGGGCGGCCTTATCCATCAGCGGTTCACCAAGAAACGCACCCAGTGTGTACTGATTGGCGTTATAGAAATAGCCGAGCGACGCGATCATCAGATACACATCACGCGCTTTGACGTCGCTACGAAAGACGTTTTGCGCCTTGCCCGCATCCAGTAACTTCTGCACGACCGAAATCGCATAGCCCGAAATCTCCTTCAGCTTTGACGATTTCTTCGCGTGCTTGCCCTGATGCAGATTCTCGCTCGATAGCAGCGTGACGAACTCGGGATGATCGAGGTAGTACTGCCAGACGAATTCGACCATCTGCTCGAGGCCGTGCACGGGATCGTCCAGATCGAGATCGAGCCTGCTTTCGGCCTCGTTGAACTGCGTGTAGATCGTCTCCAGAACTTCCACGAACAACTGTTCCTTGCTACCGAAGTAGTAATAAATCATCCGGTCGTGCGAACGCGCGGCCTTCGAAATACTTTCGACCCGGCCGCTTGCATAGCCTTGTTTTGCAAAGACCTTGATTGCCGCTTTGAGAATCTTGGCGCGCGTGTCTTGCGCCTGTTTCGCTCGGATGCCGATAGCGCCCGGCTTGCGGGCGACAGTGGGACTCATGGCGGTCTCGGATCTCTTTGTTTGCGTCAGGTTGAACGGCATGCGCCGCAGCCGCTAAGGCACGCTTGAGCACGGCGCGCCTTCATCATACAGCCCATATCACGCGCGACGAAATGCCCTGCACGATCGTGTGCTTCGGCGTAGATTGACTCGTGATTCATACGACGATGCCGCGCCGCAGCATTCCGCTGTTCGCCGGGAAACTCGTTGCGCAGTCTATTTTGATCGAGTAGATTTCAAGCATGTTTGGTGTAGTGAATACTACACGAACGGTGAGTGACCGCAACATGGAAAAATGCGGATCACGCGAAAACCCCTTTAAATACGGGCTATTCGTCAGCCGGGCAGGGCCGATTGTAATGTCGCCGTATGGGAACCCCACCATGACAGAACATACGAAGGTCGATTTCGGTGCAGAGCGCGTGGACGGTGACACCGCCTCGACGCCGGGTCCGACCGTGCTCGAGAAAGCGGTGCCGCGCAGCGAGCGGATGGCGTCGAACAAGATCGAATGCAATGCGTGCCCGGTGCTGTGCCAGATATCGGAGGGCCGTACCGGCGCGTGCGATCGTTATGCGAATGCGGAGGGACGTCTGATTCGCGTCGACCCCGTGGTGTTTCTGTCGCGCGCCGCGGGTTCGCCTGAAACGATCACAAACGGTGCGGATGCCACGGTCGAATTTGGTGCATCGTCCGAAGTGCACGATCCCGCTGCGGAACAGGCGCTATTCGTCACCGGCATTGGTGCATCGTCCACCTATCCCGACTACAAACCCGCACCTTTTATCGTTTCCTCGAAGCTCGACGATGTCGACATGATCACCGTCGTCACCGAGGGCATTTTCAGCTATTGCAGCTTCAAGGTGAAGATCGATACCGACCGCTTTCTCGGGCCGGAGCAATCGAACGTGCGTTGCCATGGCGAGATCGTCGGTCATGTGACCACGGCGGAGTATGGCTCGCAGATGCTGAGCCTCGGCGGTGTTCACCATCTGACTGGCGGCAGCAAGAAAGAAGGCCGCGTGACGTGCGACATGATGCTCGCACTCGGCAACAAGGAAGCGGTGGAGTTGACCATCGACGGCGGTGCGAGTCTGGTGATTCGCGCCGGCGCGGCGCCGATTGTCGACGGTGTCGAGGAGCGGCGTATGCGGGTGGGCTGCGGGTCGGCCACCATCGGCATCTTTGCGAAACAATGGTTCGGTCACGCGGATGAAGTGGTAGTGGTCGACGATCACATCACCGGGGTGCTCACCGAACACCAGGCGGGCCGCTGCCTGGGCATGACGCGCTCGGGGTTGAAGATTCGCGGACGCAAATCGACCCCGGGCCGCTATTTTCAGGTCGCGAATCCCGGCACCGGTTGGGGCGGCACCGATATTCAGGACCCGCTGGCGATTGTCGAAGGTTTCGATCCCGCCGTGGCGAAACCAGGCATGCGCTTGCTGATGGTGTCGACCACCGGCGAACATGCGCAGTGGTATGAACTCGATCAGGACCTCGTGCCGCGCATGGCGGCCATGCCGGACGCGGTGCGCCGCACGGTCGAACGAATTGGTGAGAACTGCGAGCCGTCGCTTGCGACGGTGCTGTTTCTCGGCGGCGCGGGCGGCAGCTTGCGAGCGGGGGCCACGGAGAATCCGGTCCTGCTCACACGCGCGATCAAACAGAAGCTGGTGAACGTAACGTGTGGTGGTGCACCGGCCTATGTGTGGCCGGGGGGCGGCATTACCGTGATGGTCGATGTTTCGCGCATGCCCGATCGATCGTTCGGCACCGTGCCGACGCCCGCGATCGTCGCACCGATCGAATTCACCATGACCTATGACGCGTATCGTGATCTCGGCGGCCATCTCGACGCGGTGCGTTCACTGGCAAGCGTGCTGGCGAACGGACCGGAACATACGGAAGGGGCGCCGCTCGCACGCAGGACCCTGGCGCGTAATCCGGACAATCCGTGGCCGCCCGCCATGCCGCCGATGCTCGGCTAACGGCCATAACGTGACCGATACGACGAATGCGACGAACACGATGAACGCAACCCGTACCCAACTCGATGCGGCCCGCTGGCATTGGCAGCATGGGCCCATCGATCTGATTCTCAGCGCGGACGGCGAGCCCCTGGCCGTGCAGGCTGCCTACGAGGCGTGCTGGGCGCGCTTTTCTGACGTGCTGCCTGAGCTGGTCGGCGAGTTGAGACTGCTGCGGCAACCTGTGCCGAGCCATGCGGCTCATAGCGATTGTGCGTTGAAAGGTCCAGTAGCACGCCGGATGTGGAACGCCTGCCATCCTCACCGTGCGCGCTACATTACGCCGATGGCGGCCGTGGCAGGCAGTGTCGCAGACGAATTGATCGCGGCGTTCGCGCGGGAAGGCGTATCACGTGCTTTCATCAACAATGGCGGCGACATCGCTCTATATTTGACGGAAGGACAACGATACCGCGTGGGTGTGTTTGCCGATCTGGCAGAGTTCTCCGGTGCGAGGCTGTCAGGCGATCTGCCTTTAGACGCAAACCTGACGCTCGACGATGTCACCCCGATTCGCGGTATCGCGACAAGCGGATGGCGCGGACGCAGCTTCAGCCTTGGCATTGCCGACAGCGTGACCGTGCTCGCCCGCAACGCCGCCACCGCCGACGCCGCCGCGACGGTGATCGCCAACGCCGTCAATCTGGACCATGCGGGCATCGTGCGCAGGCCGGCTTCCTCGCTGAAGGACGATAGCGATCTCGGTGACATGCTCGTGACCGTCGACGTGCCGTCTTTACCGCAACCGTTGATCGATTTCGCGCTGGCGCGTGGTGCCGACGCCGCGCAGCGTTTACAGAAGCAGGGTTTGATCGAAGGTGCCGCGTTGTTCCTGCAAGGGCGCGTGCGAGTCACCGGTGGTGCTCGTCAGAATGGCGCGTTGTTTACGCATCACGCGCAGATAACTACGGAGGCTCCGTGTTCGAAATACGCCGCGTGCTGACGCACGTCGAAGACATTTTCCACGAGTTCGGCCCTGCGCCCGCGCAGCCGTTGCGGCGCGGCGCGATTGCCGCGGTGATGACGAATCCGTTCGCCGGCCGCTACGAAGCCAGAATCGAACATGGCATGGAAGCGCTCAAGCCGATCGGCTTCGACATGGCGCAACGGCTGCTCGCGGCGATGGCCGTGCCGCACGCGTCGATCGAAAGTTACGGCAAGGGTGCGATCATCGGCTCGCGTGGCGAACTGGAGCATGGCGCGTTGTGGCATGTCCCAGGTGGCTATGCGATGCGCGAATTGCTGGAGAAGAACGGGGTGCCGACGAATGCCATCGTGCCGTCGACCAAGAAAGTCGGGGCGCCTTCCACCGCACTCGATGTACCGCTGACGCACGTCAACGCAAGCTACGTGCGCAGCCACTTCGACGCGATCGAAGTGCGTGTGCCCGGTGCACCCGCCGCGGACGAACTGGTATATATCCTCGTGATGAGCACGGGCCAGCGCGTGCATGCGCGTGTCGGCGGCCTGGCGAAAGAGGCGATTGTGGGTAAGGACGGCTTGCGCTGAGCGGCGCCTTGATCCACGCAATGCGCTGAAGCGTTGAATTGAAGCGCTGGCCGAAGCAATTAGCTGAAGCAGTCAGACAGTACAAGTACACGAATCGAATCCCGGAGATCGAAATGGCAATCAAGCTTCGCAAGCTGGTCGTGCAGGTCGATGAAACACGCATTGAAATGGGGCAGACTATCGAGCCGCCAACACGCCGTGCAGTCGCCATCGCGGTGATCGACAATCCCTATGCGGGCCGTTATGAGGCCACGCTGGACGCACTGATCGAAGCCGGTGAGGAACTGGGCGCGCTGCTCGGCAACAAATGCGTCGAAGCGCTCGGCATCAAGCCTGGCGAAGCGCAAAGCTATGGCAAGGCGGCGATCGTCGGTGAAGCCGGCGAACTGGAACATGCGGCTGCGATCCTGCACCCCAAGCTCGGTGCGCCACTACGGGTAGCGGTCGAAAAGGGCGCGGCGCTGGTGCCGTCGGCGAAAAAAATGGGCACACTCGGCACCGCGATCGACGTGCCGTTGGGCCACAAGGACGCTGCCTTCGTGCGCAGTCATTTCGACGCAATCGAAGCGCGCGTGTCGGACGCGCCGCGTGCGAATGAAATCGTCGTGGCGGTTGCGGTGACGGCTTCCGGCCGGCCGCTGCCACGCATTGGTGGCTTGCAGGTGAGTGAGATCAAGGGCGAAGACGGTTTGCGTTGAGTTCTTTCAAGGGTCGCGATGCTTTCGAATTTGCTGGTACAGCTGGTCAACGGACTCGCCGACGCGTCGACGCTGTTTCTCGTCGCCGCTGGTTTGTCGCTGATCTTCGGCGTGACGCGCATTGTCAACTTCGCGCATGGTTCGTTCTATATGTTCGGCATTTATGTCGCGTATAGCATTGCGAGCCGCTTTGGCCACACGACGGGTGGCTTCTGGCTGTCGGTGCTGGCTGCCGCGCTGGTGGTCGCCGTGCTCGGTGCGCTGGTCGAAATGATCGTGTTGCGGCGCATCTACCAGGCGCCCGAGTTGTTTCACCTGCTGGCCACGTTCGCGCTGGTGCTGATTTTCCGCGACGCCGCGCTGTGGCTGTGGGGCCCGGAAGACCTCTTCGGTCCCCGCGCGCCGCATCTGGCAGGTGCAGTCGATTTTCTCGGCCACCCGCTGCCGACCTACGATATCGCGCTGATCGTGATCGGACCGGTGGTGTTGCTGCTGCTCTGGTATGCGTTGACGCGTACGCGCTGGGGCACGCTGGTGCGTGCCGCGACGCAGGATCGCGAGATGCTCGGTGCGCTTGGCATCAATCAGGCGTGGCTGTTCACCGGCGTGTTTTTTGTCGGTGCGTTTCTCGCCGGGTTGGGCGGTGCGCTGCAAGGACCGCGAATGTCGGCGAATCTGTCGCTGGATCTGGAGACCATCGGCAATGCGTTCGTCGTCGTCGTGGTCGGCGGGATGGGGTCGATTCCGGGTGCGTTCGTCGCGGCATTGCTGATCGCCGAGATCAAGGCGTTGTGCATCGGTATCGGCCATGTGTCGGTGTTCGGTATCGATCTGTCGTTGAGCCGCTTTACGCTGGTCGCGGAATTTGTCGTGATGGCGGTGGTGCTGGTAGTGCGGCCCTGGGGTTTGCTAGGGAAGGCGAGCGCCGCGGTGCGTGGCATGGCCGCGCCTGAAGCGCCATTAAGGCCCGCTGGCAAGCGCCTGAAGTGGTTGGCGGCAATCGCATTGTTGGTGCTGGTACTCGCGCCGCTTGCGGCCAATGCATTTCCTTACATGCCGGTGCTGCTGGTTGAAATCCTGATCGCCGTGCTGTTCGCAACGAGTCTGCATTTCATCATGGGCCCCGGCGGCATGCATTCGTTCGGCCACGCGGCGTACTTCGGCCTGGGCGCATACGGCGCCGCGCTGTTCCTCAAAGTTCTGAATCTGCCGATGGAAGCCGCGTTGCTGCTCGGCCCCCTGCTCGCGGTGGCGGGCGCGCTCGTGTTCGGCTGGTTTTGCGTACGTCTCTCAGGCGTCTACCTGGCGATGTTGACGCTCGCATTCGCGCAGATCGTCTGGTCGGTCGTGTTCCAGTGGGACGACGTGACGGGCGGCAGTAACGGCATTCTCGGCTTGTGGCCGTCGAACTGGCTGTCGTCACCAGTCGCCTTTTATTATCTGACGCTCGCCTGCGCGGTGATCGGCGTGTGGTTGCTGCGCAAGATGCTGTTCTCGCCGCTGGGCTACGCGATGCGGGCATCGCGCGATTCGGTGCTGCGCGCCGAGGCGATCGGTATCGACGTGAAACGCGTGCAGTGGGCGGCCTTCGTCGTCGCGTCGCTGTTTTGTGGACTCGCCGGATCGCTTTATGCCTTCTCCAAGGGGACGATCTCACCGGAGGTCATCAGCGTGAGCCGTTCAGTGGATGGCCTCGTGATGGTGCTGCTCGGCGGTTTGCAGACCTTGACTGGCCCGATCGTCGGTGCAGCCGTGTTCACGTGGCTGCAGGACACCGTCGCGCGGCAAACCGATTATTGGCAGGCATTGCTGGGCTTCGCCATTCTGCTGCTGGTGATTGCGTTTCCACAAGGCATCGTCGGTTTTATTCGTGAACGTTTTGGCGACGACACGGTGGATAAGGCTGAAGAGCGTTCTTCGTCGCCATCGCAAGGTACCGCGATCAAGGAGGGGCTATGAGCTTGCTGCGCGTCTCTGGCCTCTCCAAGTCGTTCGGCGGGCTGAAAGCGGTCGACGATGTTTCCTTCAACCTGGAAGCCGGTCAGCTTCTCGCGCTGCTGGGTCCGAATGGCGCGGGCAAGTCGACCTGCTTCAACATGGTTAATGGCCAACTGCAGCCGTCGTCCGGTTCGATTCGCCTCGACGATCATGAACTGGTCGGCATGCGGCCGCGCGATATCTGGCGGCTGGGTGTCGGCCGCACGTTTCAGATTGCCGCGACCTTCAATTCGATGACCGTGCTCGAAAACGTGCAGATGGCCTTGGTCTCGCGTGAACGAAAAACCTTCGGTTTGTGGAAACCGGCGGGCTCGCGCTACGCCGGGGAAGCCATGACGCTACTCGAACAGGTCGGCATGGGTGCCGACGCGAATCGCGCTTGCGGGGTGCTCGCATATGGCGACGTCAAGCGTGTCGAGCTGGCTATCGCTTTGGCGAACCACCCGAAGCTGTTACTGATGGACGAACCGACTGCCGGCATGGCGCCAAAGGAGCGCAACGAGTTGATGGCGCTGACCAAGCGTCTCGTCACGGAGCACAAAATTGGTGTGTTGTTTACCGAGCACAGCATGGACGTTGTATTCGCGTACGCCGATCGCATGATCGTGCTCGCGCGCGGCAAGCTGATCGCAGAAGGCGACGCCGAAACGATCCGTAACGACGCACGCGTGCAGGAAGTCTATTTCGGCACCGGCAAGACCTTTCAGCCACGCGCGCCGCTGCATGAAGCGGCAGGCGGTCATCAAGGGCAAGGAGCGCGGCAATGAGCGAGCCAATGCTGAAAGTCTCCGGTCTCAATGCGTTCTATGGCCGCGCGCACATTCTGTTCGATGTCGGCCTCGAAGTTGGCCGCGGCGAAGTGGTCGCGCTGATGGGCCGCAACGGCGCCGGCAAATCGACGACGATGAAAGCGGTGATGGGTTTGCTGCCGCGCCGCCAGGGCGAAGTGCGTTTTCGCGGGCAAAACATCACGGCGTGGCCACCGTACCGTATCGCACGCATGGGCATGGGTTTTGTGCCCGAGGACCGCCGCGTGTTTTCCGATCTGACCGTGATGGAGAACCTCGATACAGGCCGCCAGCCACCACGCGAAGGCGCGCCGCAATGGACGCCGGAAAAGCTGTTCCGGCTCTTCCCCAATCTTGGCGAAATGCCGAAGCGCCCAGGCGGCCAGATGAGCGGCGGCGAGCAGCAAATGCTCACCGTCTCGCGCACGCTGATGGGCAATCCGTATCTGGTGCTGCTCGATGAACCGTCCGAGGGCGTCGCGCCCGTGATCGTCGAGCAGATGGCGAACATGATTCTCGAACTCAAGCGCGAAGGGTTGTCGATTCTGTTGTCAGAACAGAACCTGCACTTCGCCGAGCTGGTCAGTGACCGCGCGTATGTCCTCGAAAAAGGACAGATCCGCTTCAGCGGCACGATCGGTGAACTCGCAAAGAACGAAACAGTGAGGCGCGCTTATCTGAGCGTGTGATTCCATCGGCGCATGAAGCGTGCAGGGTGTGCGCGCATGCCGCGCCGGGCAGTCGTTGCGAAAGGAGAGGCAGATGGCAGCAGAGACGTTGACAGGCTTGTCGGGCAAGGTCGCGGTAACGAACATTGGTTTGCTGTTATCCGGCGACATCGACCAGCCGATTCTCGACGCGAATACGCTGGTGATCGAAGACGGCGTGATCGTCGCGATCGGCCGCGAGAAAGATTGCGACCTCGAAGGCGCGCGAACGACGGTCGACTGCAAAGGCACCGCGGTTGCCCCTGGCCTGATCGATTCGCACGTGCATCCCGTGTTCGGCGACTGGACGCCGCGGCAGAATCAGATGGGCTGGATCGAATCGAATCTGAACGGCGGCGTGACGACGATGATCTCCGCCGGTGAAGTGCACTTGCCTGGCCGTCCGAAAGACGTGGTCGGCGTCAAGGCGCTTGCGATCACCGCTCAACGTTCGTTCGAAGGAATGCGCGGCGCGGGTGTCGGTGGCGGCGTGAAAGTGATGGCGGGTGCGCCGGTGATCGAGAAGGGCATGGTCGAGGAGGACTTCAAGGAGCTCTCGGAAGCGGGTGTGAAGCTGCTCGGCGAAGTGGGTCTCGGCAGTGTGAAGGGCGGCGAGGAAGCGGGGCAGATGGTCGCGTGGGCACGCAAGTACGGCATTCAAAGCACGATTCACACAGGCGGCCCGTCGATTCCCGGCTCGGGCCTGATCGATAGAGACGTGGTGCTCGCGGCGGACGCGGACGTGATCGGCCATATCAACGGCGGCCATACGTCGCTGTCCTATCGGCATGTCTGCGATCTGTGCGAGCAATCGAGCCGCGCGCTGGAGATCGTTCACAACGGCAACGAGCGAATCGCGTTGCTCACCGCACGTCATGCGATCGAATTGAAGTGTCCGCATCGGATCATTCTCGGCACCGATAGCCCGGCGGGTTCCGGCGTGCAGCCGCTCGGCATTCTACGGATGATCGCGCTGATCTCCAGTCTCGCCGACATTCCCGCTGAAATCGCCTTCTGCTTCGCGACCGGCAATACCGCGCGGCAACGCAATCTGCGGCAAGGGTTGATCGAAGTGGGCCGTCCCGCCGACCTCGTCTTCATGGACCGCGCGCAGCACACGGCTGCCGATACGCTGCTGGAAAGCGTGCAGCTCGGCGATATCCCCGGGGTCGGCATGGTGATGATCGATGGTTTGATCCGCTGCCGGCGCAGCCGCAATACACCTCCGGCGACTGAAGTGCCGGTGGTGCTTTGAACGCGCGCCGCACGGCGTGGCCGGTATGGTCATGAACCGTCCGGCGCCGCTTACGCTGCGCGTCAACGGTGCGACGCATCTCGTCAGCGCAGCCGCTGACACGCCGCTGCTTTATCTGCTGCGTAACGACCTCGCATTGAACAGTCCGAAATTCGGCTGCGGACTCGGCGAGTGCGGCGCGTGCACGGTGCTGCTCGACGGCATGCCGACGCGTTCATGCGTGACGACCGCCAAGGTCGCATTGGGACGTGAGATCACCACGCTCGAAGGGCTGGGCACACGTAACGCGCTGCATCCGGTGCAGCAGGCGTTTATCGAAGAACAGGCCGCGCAGTGCGGCTATTGCCTGAACGGCATGATCATGACCGCCAAAGCGTTGCTCGATCGCGATCCGGATCCGAGTGTCGAGACGATCCGGCGTGAACTGTCACGCAATCTCTGCCGCTGCGGCACGCATGTCGAGATCGTGCGCGCGGTACAGCGCGCAGCGGTTTTGCTCGCCATGCAACCGGTGCTGGATCCGGGAGCGCGCGCATGACCGGGCCGGATTTCAGTGTCGATCGCCGGGCCGCGCCGCCGTCGCGGCAGCAGCTCTATGACGCGCAGAATGTGCTGATCGTCACGCGGCCGCCGCAAGCGCCGGTGCGAGCGGCGGTTGGGCAGCCAGGGTCGCGGTCCTCGTTCGTGCCGACGGAGGCGGACATGTTTCTCGTCGTGCGCGACGACGGCAGTGTGGTCGCGTTCAATGGACATGTCGACCTGGGCACCGGTATCGGCACGGCGCTCGCGCAGATCGTCGCGGAAGAACTCGACGTGCCGTTGACGCGTGTATCGATCGTGCTTGGAAACACGAACGAAGCACCGAATCAGGGACCCACGATTGCGAGCGCCACGATCCAGATTTCGGCCGTGCCATTGCGGCATGCGGCGGCGCAGGCGCGACAGTTTCTACTGACGGAAGCTGCGCGACGTCTGAGCGTGAGCGCTGACATGCTCGATGTGCGCGATGGTGTGGTTGTGCAGCGCGAGGGCGACACCACAAAGGGCATGAGCTACGGCGAATTGGTCGCCGGGCGGCGCGTCGAATTAACGCTCGCCACCGATGCCCCGTTGAAATCGCCAGACGCGTATAAGATCGTCGGCAAGAGCACGCCACGCGTCGATATCCCGGCAAAGGCAACCGGTGAATTGAGTTTCGTGCATGACGTGCGCGTGCCGGGCATGCTGCACGGCCGCGTTGTGCGGCCGCCTTATGCGGGTGTCGCGCAGGGCGACTTCATGGGCAATAGTCTGCTGCATGTCGATGAAGATTCCATCAGTGACTTGCCCGGCATCGTCAAGGTCGTGGTGATTCGCGATTTCGTTGGCATCGTGGCTGAGCGCGAAGAGGTCGCGCAGCAGGCGGTGAAGCGGTTGAATGTGCGGTGGAAAGCAGTAGAAGGTTTGCCGCCGCTCGAGACCAGCGAGGAAGTGGAAGCTGCGCTCAGAGCGAATCCGTCCAACCGGCGCGACCTGGTGATCGAGGGCGATGTCGACTCGGCACTCGCTCAGGACCCGGCTCGAACGCTGGAACGCACCTACGTCTGGCCGTTTCAGATGCATGCGTCGATTGGACCGTCGTGCGCGGTAGCCGACTACCGCGATGCGAAGCTGAAAATCTGGTCGGGCACGCAGAATCCCCATTCGTTGCGTGCCGATCTCGCCTTGCTGATGGCGCTGGACGAAGCGCACATCGAAATCGTGCGCATGGACGCGGCGGGTTGTTACGGCCGCAATTGCGCGGACGATGTCGCCGCCGACGCCGCGCTGCTATCGCGTGCAACCGGCAGTCCGGTGCGCGTGCAACTCTCGCGCGAAGACGAGCATGCGTGGGAACCCAAAGGCGCCGCGCAATTGATGGATGTGCGCGGCGCTTTGAGTGCGGAAGGCGAGCTCGCTGCCTACGATTTCGCGACGCGCTATCCGTCGAACGATGCCCCCACGTTAGCGCTGCTGCTTACCGGAACCATCTCCGCGCAGCCGCAAGTATTCGAAATGGGCGATCGCACGGCCGTGCCACCATACGATTACCGGACCATGCGCATTGTCTGCGACGACACGCCGCCAATCGTGCGGGCGTCGTGGCTAAGAGGCGTGTCCGCTTTGCCGAACACGTTCGCACATGAGTCCTTCATCGACGAACTCGCAGTGGAGGCGGGTGTCGATCCCGTTGCGTTTCGGCTGAAACATCTCACTGATCCGCGTGCGATCGACCTCGTCAAGGCCGTGGCCGAGAAAGCCGGCTGGCAAGCGCGTGACATCGCTTTGAAAGACGCGCAGGAAGAGGGCGACATTGTGCGCGGCAGAGGCTTCGCTTACGCTCGCTACGTGCATAGCAAATTTCCCGGCTTCGGCGCGGCATGGTCCGCCTGGGTCGCCGACGTCGAGGTGAATCGCAGGAGCGGCGAGCTTGCTGTGACGCGCGTGGTGGTCGGCCAGGACACAGGCACGATGGTGAACCCGGACGGTGTGCGTCATCAGATACATGGCAACGTGATTCAGGCGACCAGCCGAGCGCTGAAAGAGCGCGTGACATTTGGCGAGAACGCGGTGACAAGTCAGGAGTGGGGCGCCTATCCGATCCTGACGTTCCGCGAAGTGCCGGTGATCGACGTGGTGATGATGCCGCGTCACGGCGAGCCGCCGATGGGCACCGGCGAATCGGCGTCGCTGCCTGGCGCCGCGGCGATCGCCAACGCGCTGTATGACGCGACAGGTGTGCGTTTTCGCAGGCCGCCGTTCACACCGGAGACCATTCGCGCCGCGCTTGCCGATGCGCAAGCGGAAGAAGCGGCCGCGCGCAAAAAGAAGCGCTGGCGGCTCGGCTTGCTTGGCACTTTCGCCGCGGGCGCGGCCGGTTGGCTGGGGGCGCTGGCGATGTCGCCGCACGCTATTGCACCGATTATGCCGCCGCTCGCGAGCGCGTTTGCGCCCGAACTGGTGGCGCGCGGCAAACTGCTTGCATCGCTGGGCAATTGTGCGGTTTGCCATACCGCGCACAACGGCGTGCCGAATGCGGGCGGCAAACCGCTTGCTACGCCATTCGGCACCGTCTACAGCACCAACATCACGCCCGATGGGCAGACCGGCATCGGGACATGGTCGCTCGACGCATTCGTGCGGGCAATGCGGCAAGGAATCAGCCGCGACGGGCACCGTCTGTATCCCGCGTTCCCCTACACGTCGTTCAAAAACACGTCCGACGACGATCTGAAAGCGCTTTACGCGTACCTGATGGCGCAAACGCCGGTGCGTTCCCGTCCGCCGGAAACGAAGCTGGCGTATCCATTCAGCGTCCGTCCGTTGATGGCCGTATGGAACGGGCTCTTTCTCGGACGCAATACGTTTGCCGTTAGCGCGACGCAAAGTACGCAATGGAATCGCGGGGCGTATCTGGTGAACGGCCTCGGCCATTGCAGCGCCTGTCATACCCCGCGCAATGCATTCGGCGCCGAGAAAACCGGCGCGGCGTTCATGGGCGGCGGCATGGCGGAGGGATGGGAAGCGCCCGCGCTGTCGACGCTTTCCAACTCACCCGTGCCCTGGAGTGAGGACGAACTGTTCAGCTATCTGCGCTATGGGCATGCGCCCCTGCATGGCGTCGCGGCCGGGCCGATGGCGCCGGTTGTCAGCGATCTGGCGGCGCTGCCCGACAGCGACATTCGCGCAATGGCCACGTATCTGGCGTCTTTGAGTCCCCTGGAGCCGAACGCGGATCCTGTCGCGATGGCGCGTCAATACGAGCAGGCCAGCACGATTACGGGTACGGCAACGGGCCTCGGCGCACGTCTCTTCGATGGTGCGTGTGCCGCCTGTCATCACACCGGTAGTGGGCCGCAATTGTTTGGCGCGCATCCGTCGCTGGCGCTTAACACGAATCTGCACAGCACGACGCCTGATAATCTGATTCGCGTGATTCTCGATGGTATCGGCTCGCCTGCGCGCCCCGAACTCGGTACGATGCCGGCTTACCGTGACAGTTTCAATGATGCCCAGGTCGCCGAGCTCGTGTCGTACCTGCGTCAGCAATTCGCCGGCGGCAAGCCGGCATGGGAGGGCGTCACGGCAAACGTCGCCAGAATCCGTGCGACGCCGCGGGCGGAGTGAAATCGCCAAACGCATCGCAGCAGGGTTTGCAGCATCACTCGCAGCACCATTTGCAGCACGACTCGCAGCACAACTCGCAGCACGGCTCGCTGAACGAATCGCGAAATGCTTCAACGCTTGATAAAAACGACCGCATTCCCGCAATCCTTTTGATAACGGAGAAACGCATGACCACGCGCGCAGGATGGATCTCTCGCCTCACGGTTTCAACGGTTCTATCGCTTGCTGCTTTTGGCGCGAGCGCACAGCAGACCATCAAGATCGGGGAAATCAACAGCTACAAGGCGCAGCCCGCCTTTCTCGGGCCTTACAAGAACGGCTGGAATCTCGCGCTCGAGCAGGTGAATGCGGCAGGCGGTGTGCTTGGTAAACAACTCGAAGTAGTGTCGCGCGACGACAACGGCAATCCGGGCGACACGATCCGCGTCGCGCAGGAGTTGATTGCGCGTGAGCAGGTGCAGTTGCTGTTTGGCGGTTTCCTGTCGAACACGGGTCTCGCGCTGACCGATTTTGCGAAGCAGAAGAAGATTTTCTTCCTCGCGGCCGAGCCGTTGACTGACAAGATCGTTTGGGCCGATGGCAACAAATACACGTACCGTCTGCGTCCTTCGACGTATATGCAGGTAGCGATGCTGGTGCCCGAGGCGTTGAAGCTGAAGAAGAAGCGCTGGGCGCTGGTGTATCCGAACTACGAGTACGGGCAATCGGCGGTGGCCACGTTCAAGAGGCTGATGACGGCGGCGCAGCCGGACGTGCAGTTTGTCGCCGAACAGGCGACGCCGCTGGGCAATGTCGATGCGGGCGCGGTCACGCAGGCGATTGCCGATGCGAAGCCGGATGCGATTTTCAACGTGCTGTTCGGCGCGGATCTCGGCAAGTTTGTGCGTGAAGGCAATACGCGCGGTTTATTCAAGGACCGGAGTGTGGTTTCGTTGCTGACGGGCGAGCCGGACTATCTCGATCCGTTGGGTGCGGAGGCGCCGACTGGCTGGATCGTGACGGGTTACCCGTGGTATTCGATCGATACGGCTGCGAACAAGAAGTTTGTCGATGCGTATCAGGCGAAATATCATGACTATCCGCGGCTTGGGTCGGTGGTGGGGTATTCGGCGTTGATGTCGATAGCGGATGGGATCAAGAAGGCTGGGTCTACGGATTCGGATAAGCTCGCTGCCGCGTTCAAGGGGCTTGGGGTGGAGACGCCGTTTGGGTCGATCACTTATCGGGCGCAGGATAATCAGTCGACGATGGGGGCTTTTGTCGGCGTGACAGGGCTCAAGGATGGCAAGGGCGTGATGACTTCATATCGGTATATTGACGGCGCTAGTGTGCAGCCGTCGGATGCTGAGGTTAAGAAGTTGCGGCCTGCTGAATGAGGTGGGGTTTTGCCTTTTGCGGCGGCATTAGGGTGGTTTTTTTGGGTTTGGATTTTTTGGATTTGCTTGCTTGCCTGCGCGGCGCTTGTTCGTTTTTTGTAGGCCTGCGGATTGCTTTTTCTTGATCTGGGTTTTTGGCCTTTCCTTGAATTGTTATTGGTCTATTAGTGTTGCCCCTGTGCGGGGCGGGCACTTACTTCTCTTTGCCGCGGTGTGTGTCAAGGTAGTTGTCGCATGAACCGTTACGCTGCGTGCTTATACATTTTGGCCGACGCGTGAGTTCGCTCCGGGTTCAGATAGACCGAGTCTGCCAGGTGCCAGTTGCGGATGGCACCTGACCAGCGTGCGGGGTTCTGCCTGCGCGCGTCTTCGTACAGCGCACACCGGCGGGCCAGCAGATCGTTGGCTTCGCCGCGATGCCGTTGCCCCGGACTGACATACTTCAGGCCGCTGTGACAGTGCTCTTCGTTGTACCACTGGACGAAGCGCTGCACCCATGCGCGGGCCGCCTCCAGCGTGTCGAACGGCTGCTCAGGCCATAACGGGCAGTACTTGGCCGTACGGAACAGTGACTCGGCAAAGGCGTTGTCGTTGCTCACACGCGGCCGGCTGAACGAAGGCTGCACGCCCAGATCGATCATGGCCGCGCGCATCGTGGCGCCTTTCATTGCACTGCCGTTATCCGAGTGCAGCACCAGCGGACGCCCGGCGATACCTTCACGCAAACATCCCTTGTTCAGCAACTCGCTCGCGTGCTCAGCCGACTCCTGCTCCCACACCTCGTTCATCACCAGTTTGCGGCTGTAGATGTCCTTCATCATGTACCAGTAAAAGTACCGGCCCCTGACCGTGCCCGGCATCCACGTGATATCCCAGCACCACACCTGGTTCGGACCATCGGCACAATGCGTCGTAAGCGTGCGTCGTTGCGGCGCCCGGGCCCGACCTCGGCGCTGGCCCTGTCCTGCTGCTTTCAGTATCCGGTAGAACGTCGATTCGCAAGCCAGATAAATCCCTTCATCCGCCAGCTTCGGCACGATCTGGTGCGGCGTCAGACTCGCGTAGCCCGGACGGTTGGCCGCATCGAGCACGGCCTGACGTTCTGCCTCACTCAGCCTGTTGGGCGGCGCTGCACGCTTCACCTGAGCGCGCCCGTCCTGCGGCGACAGGCGCCAGCGCTGGACGCTGCGCACGCTGAGTCCCAACTGCTCGCATGCACGCGCACGGCGTGCCCCCTGCTGTACGGCTTCATCGATCAGCTGCATGGCTTCTTCACGATCCGGGCGGCTGATCAGTCGTCCTCTTCCTTGCCCCAGATCGCTTCGGCTTTTTTTCGCAGGTTCAGCAATGCCGCCGCCTCCGCACGGGCCGCGTCAGCGCGTTTGAGCTGGCGCTCCAGTTCACGGATGCGCTTTTGCGCAGCCTTCGCCTCGTTGCGCCGGGCCGCCGTGGGCTTCGTTTCAGGCACCGCGTTGGCCTGCTCGCACGCCTCGCGCCACTGCCGGATCTGCTCCGGATAAATGCCTTTACTGCGGCAGTATTGTGAGGTCTCGATCTCGTTGAGCGACGCCGTCTCCAGCACCGCCCTGAACTTCCCGGCGCTTGACCACTGATCGCCCGTTTTGCCATTGCCCGGCATGAATTTCCCTGTATCTCTTGCATGCTGCCGCCAGGTCCGCAGCGTCACCGTGGTGATGCCCGTCGCCCCCGCCAGCTCGATGACCGCACGATTGAACGGCGGCATCATCTGCTGGATTACCCACTCCCGGGTTTCCGCTGAATAGCGTTTCATCTTCCATTCGCTGCCCGCCCCCCATCTTTACATCAATCGGTTCGGGTGAGGCGACAACTAGCCTGACATGGAGGGGCCGCCGCAAAGAGAAGTAAGCAAGAGAAAGCGGCTCACCCCGCTAATTCTTAAGCGGGTCCCCCGCGCAGCCACGGTAGTGGTGCATCTGGAATCCGCGCCCTCGCACATTCGGCGCCAGTGACAAGGGCATCATACTTCCGGCGGCGCTGCGCGCGCCGACGCGGTACCTCACCAAACCGGGTGCTTGTTGCCGATACTCGGGGTTATTTCATCGAACCGTGCGATGTTGCCGGCATCCGGCAAACCGTCAGCTATCGTCGCGCTCACGGCTACTTCATTGAACCACCAGGTGCCTCCGTTGAACCACCAGGTGCTTCCGGGAGTTAGGGGCACTGGTGGTCGCTAACCGCTTGATGCGCCCAGCGGCACTTCCAGATCCATCCGGTATTGTCAGCGCATCGCCGAGGCAAAGCCGATGGCTTTCGGCCAGGCAAAACGAATCAGGTGGTTCCGGGCGAACCCTTCCGGCGAGCGCGCAGTGCGAGGCGGGAAGCATGACTGCCTTGTCACCAAGGCAAAATGTGCGGGAACACAGATTCCAGATGCACCGCTACCGTGGCTGCGCGGGGGACCCGCTGAAGAATTAGCGGGGTGAGCCGCTTTCTCTTGCTTACTTCTCTTTGCGGCCGGCAAAGAGAAGTAAGTGCCCGCCCCGCACAGGGGCGACGCTAATAGACCAATAAGAATTCAAGGAAAGGCCAAAGAAGCCAGAGCAAGGAAAGGCCAAAGAAGCCAGAGCAAGAAAAGGCCAACGCCACAGGCAAACACACGAACAAGCGCCGCGCAGGCAACCAAATCAAAGAAAGGCCGCAGACAAACCAGCAAACAAAGCGCCGAGCAGGCAAAAACCCCTACTCCTCCGCATCATGCTCAATAACAAACCGCCTCAAATAAGCAAGCACAGCGGCCTCAACCGCCCGATGATCGGCTGTACTCTTTGACCCGGCATTCTCCTCATCGCCAAACAACGTGGACGGCGCATTATGCACATCCACTTCCTGGCCTTCCCGAAACACACGAATCTCGTGAACGTCTTCAGCGTACTCGGCAATCCAGTGCACGCCTTCAATATGCGCACCTGCGCGAACGGTAGGTATCTTCATGGACGTCTCCCGTCAGGTCGAACCACGGTGCCAACCCTAGCTGTCACCATACGCCGTCCAGATGCGAGGCGCGAGTCTTGTCAGGTAATTTCCTGAAGTTTCGCGGCGCCGCGTCGAGCTTCCCTGAAGTTTCACCACACCACCGGCAGTACCCTTCGCAAACACCCACGCCGCACCCAAAGCGCCAACATCCCCTTCAGACGGCCTTTCCAGCCGCATTCGCGCGCACCGCGCATAACCCCGGCACACGCGTTGCTGCACCCACAAAGCCAACAGCTAACTGGAGGACTGTCATGCCCGAACAGAAAACCATCAAGCGTGCCCAAGCCGACAAACGTGCCGGCAAGTCATCGAGCACCCAGGCCGGGGAATTCGTCAAGGAACAGGTCGATAAGGTGCGCGCCGGCAAGCATGGCGTGAGGTCGGCCCGGCAGGCGATTGCAATCGGCCTGTCGGAAGCACGACGCGCAGGCATCGCCGTGAAGTCGCCGAAGAAGGGCGCAACGAGCGAGGCAACCCGGAAGAAAGCGGACAAGGACAACGCCGCAGGCCAGCACAAGAGCACAGCGAAGAAACGTGCGAGCAGCGAGTCGACGGCTAAGCGCTCACGTGCCGCAACCAGCGCATTGAAGCGTGAAAGCAGCGCCGGTGCGTCGCACAAGGCTTTGTCGAAGCAGACCAGGTCGGCAGCGGCCAAACGTCCGGCGGCTAGCCGTTCCGCAGCCGCCAGGAAGGCCGCCGCGACGAAAGGTGCAGCAGGCCGCTCGGCTGCAGCGAAGAAGGCTGCGCACACCAAGGCTTCGCGCGCGCATCACTAACGCTAGCGTTCGAGAGGGAGTGACGCAGACAATCGTCGAGATGCGACGCGCGCGACTCATGCGCGCCGCATCTCGCCCGCAGGCTTATTGCACCGTCGCGAGAACGTCGCCCACCGTCTTGAAGAGGTGCGCGATCTGCTCTTCGTCGATGATGAGCGGCGGCGAGAACGCGAGGATGTCGCCGGTAAAGCGCACCAGCACGCCTGCCTCGAAGCACTTCACGAACGCCTCGTAAGCACGCGCGCCCGGCGCGCCGTCGCGCGATTCGAGTTCGACGCCAGCAATCATGCCGAGGTTGCGAACGTCCTTCACATGCTTCGCGTTGCGCAGCGAGTGAGCGGCGGCTTCGAACTTCGGCGCCATCGTTGCCGCGCGCTCGAACAGGCCTTCGCGGCGATACAGGTCGAGCGTTGCGACCGCGGCAGCCGCCGCGGCCGGGTGGGCCGAATACGTGTAACCGTGGAACAGTTCGATCGCGCCCTGTGCGCCACCGTTGACGATCGTGTCGTGGATCGTACGGCTCGCAGCCACCGCGCCCATCGGGATCGCGGCGTTGTTGATCGCCTTGGCCATCGTGATGAGGTCCGGCGTCACGCCGAAATATTCGCTCGCTGTCGCCTTGCCGACGCGGCCGAAAGCGGTAATCACTTCGTCGAAAATCAGCAGGATGCCGTGCTTCGTGCAAATCTCGCGCAGCTTTTGCAGATAGCCTTGCGGCGGAATCAGCACGCCCGTCGAACCGGCCACCGGTTCGACGATGACCGCGGCGATCGTCGAGGCATCGTGCAGCGTGACGATGCGCTCGAGTTCGTCGGCAAGATGCGCGCCCCAGGCGGGCTGGCCTTTCGAAAACGCGTTGTGTTCGAGGTTATGCGTGTGCGGCAGGTGATCGACCGCCGGCAGCAGTGCACCGGAGAACGTCTTGCGGTTCGGCGCGATACCGCCGACCGAAATGCCGCCGAAACCCACGCCGTGATAGCCGCGCTCGCGGCCGATCAGGCGCGTGCGCTGGCCTTCGCCGCGCGAACGGTGGTACGCCAGCGCGATTTTCAGGGCGGTATCGACCGATTCCGAACCTGAGTTCGTGAAGAAGATGCGGTCGAGGCCGTCCGGCATCAGTTCGGCGACTTTCGTGGCCGCTTCGAATGCCAACGGGTGGCCCATCTGGAAGGTCGGCGCGAAATCGAGCGTCGAGAGTTGCTGGGTGATCGCGGCGACGATTTCGTCGCGGCCGTGGCCGGCGTTCACGCACCAGAGGCCCGCGCAGCCGTCGAGCACTTCGCGTCCGTCCGTCGTGCGGTAGTACATACCCTTGGCCGATTCCAGCAGGCGCGGCGCGGCCTTGAACTGGCGGTTGGCGGTGAAGGGCATCCAGAAAGACGACAGGTCGTCGATGACGGGGCGCGAAGTCATGGTTTTTTCCTCGAGGTGGTCCCCCAAGGGACTTCCTTCGGGGCATAGCCAAAACTGTAGCGTTCGCGGTTTAATGGCGGCATAAACAGTTGACGCAGTGTGGCGCTAACTGTGTTGGTGGAATTGCGATAACTGTGCCGACTCCTCATTCCCGATCATGATCGAATTACAACTTGAGCGCGACCGGCGCGCCGCTCCCACGCTCGTCGAACAGGTCGTGCAAGGCTTCGAGCGCGCCATCGAGGCGCAGTCGCTGCGCGCCGGCGCGCTGCTGCCGTCGGTGCGGGCGCTCGCGCAAAGCCACGAACTGAGCACCTTCACGGTCACGGAAGCGTACAACCGTCTCGTTTCGATGGGTCTCGTGGTGGCGCGGCGCGGTTCCGGCTATCGCGTGGCGGCGCGCGCGCAGTCCACGCGGGTCGCGCCGACCGACTGGCAACCGCCAAGCCTGACCGCGACCTGGCTGCTGTCCGACGTCTTCGCCGACCATTCGGTGCCGATCAAGGCGGGCGGCGGCTGGTTGCCGAACGAGTGGATCAACGAGACCGGTTTGCAGCATGCGCTGCGCGCAATGAGCCGGGTGCCGGCGGCGCGTCTCGGCGACTACGGGCATCCGTACGGCTTTGCGCCACTGCGCGAGCGAATCGCCGAGCAACTCGACCGGCGCGGTTTGCCGGTGGACGTCTCCAACGTGCTGCTCACGCAGGGCGCGACGCAAGGGCTGGATCTGATCGTCCGGACGCTGTTGCGCGCGGGCGACGCCGTGATCGTCGAAGATCCCGGTTATTGCAATCTGCTGCAGATTCTCAAGCTGGCGGGGCTGGTGGTGCATGGGGTGCCGCGCACGCCGGCCGGTGTCGACACCGACGTGCTCGAAGTGCTGGTCGCGCAGCACAAGCCGAAGGCGATTTTCGTCAACACCACGCTGCAGAATCCGACTGGCGCGACCTTCGGTATGTCGGCGGCGTTCCGTCTGTTGCAGATCGCCGAGCGTCAGCGCATGTGGGTGATCGAAGACGATGTCAGCCGGGAACTGGCGCCGCCCGGCGCGCCTTTGTTCGCCGCAATGGAAGGCTTGCAGCGCGTGCTCTACGTTGGCGGTTTTTCGAAGACGGTGACGCCGGGGCTGCGCTGCGGCTATGTGGTCGCCGAGCGGGCTGTGTTGCGCGAACTGGCGCGCACGAAGATGGCGGTGGGATTGACCTCGTCGGAAGCGATCGAGCGGATCGTCGACAAGGTGTTGCTCGAAGGGCGCTATGCGCGCCACGTGGAAGCCGTAAACGAGCGGCTCAAGCTCGCGCATGCGACCGTCGAAGAGCGGCTCGACTCGCTAGGCCTCGAACTGTTTCACCGGCCGCGAGCCGGCCTGTTCCTGTGGGCGCGCCTGCCGATTGAAGCCGGGCGCGCCGGTGAAGTGGCGACGGCGGCGCTCACGCATGGCATCTGGCTCGCGCCTGGCTCCTATTTCCGTCCCGACGACGCGCCGAGTGCCTGGTTCCGTTTCAACGCGCCGTACTCGACCGACGATGCGTTGTGGCGTTTCATCGAGCGAGTCGGGCAGGGTGCGATCTAGCTACCGCGCTCAATCTTAAGCGGCCTGGCCGAGCAGCTTCAGCGCGATCGGATACAGCGAGAGCACCAGCAGCAGCGCCATCGCTACATTGAAAATACGCAGCCGCTTCGGGTCCGACAGCACGCGCCGCATCGCGGTGCCGAAACCGGCCCAGAGGCAGATGCATGGAAAACCGATCACGTAGAAGATCGCCGCCATCGCGATAGCGTTCATGCTGGTGCTCTCGCTGAGGTGGATCGTCGTGGCGGCGGTCAGCACCATCATCCACGCTTTCGGATTGATCCACTGGAACGCAATGGCTTCATGAAATTTCATGGGCCGGCGATCGCCTTTCCTGACCTTCAATTCACCCGACGTGCCGATTTTCCACGCGAGATACAGCAGATACGCGACGCTCGCAACTTCGAGCACCGTGTACAGCACGGGAAAGTGCACAAAGGCTTCGCCCAGACCGATCCCGACCGACAGCATCAACAGCACGACCCCGGCGCTGATGCCGGAAAGATGCGGCAGCGTGCGGCGAAAGCCGAAGTTGACGCCGGAGGCCAGCAACATGGTGTTGTTCGGACCGGGCGTGATGGTGGTGACGAGCGCGAACAGGATGCCCGCGGGCAGCGCGCTGAGGCTCAGATAAGACATGGGTGGCTCCGGTGTCAGTCGATAGGACCTTTGGAGCATTCTAGCGAACCATGCCGGTACAGTACCTGTACGGTTTTGAGGATGGTGTCCGGTACGGACGTGCAGGTGGGGGGCGAGAGCGGTCTAGGGGACAATAAAACTGCGGTGGTTCGACCCGCTAACGCAAAAAAATAAACAGTCTTGTCTGTTTGTTGAATTTCGGCTACTGTTCTCGAACTTGCTCGATGCGAGTCGGAAGAAAAACATCAGGAGACGGTTACGCTGGTGGTACACCACCCGATCGCCCCTGTATCGGGGACGATATCGCGGAAAGAACTATTCGTCATACGAAGCATGACGCCGCGCGTGCCGCCTGTCAGCCTATCAGCCTGTTGGTCTGAAATCCATGAATGGACCAGGAGCACAAACAGTGGCAGAGAGTGACGTCAACAACGCCGGGCAGACCTTGCCTGGCGAGTGGGAAATCAAGGATTACGCACCCAACGAGGTTTCGGCAGCAGAGCTGCTCACAGGCGGCGATGGCTGGATCTCTGCCTCTGCGCCGGGCGATACTTATCTGGCCTTATACGAAGCAGGTCGGATTTCTCATCCGTTCGCTGAGCAAAACGAATCCGCCTGCGCCTGGGTGAAGGACCGGGAATGGTGGTGGCGTAGCCGGTTTCCCGCCATGAAGCCCGGGCCCAATGAGCGCGTGATGTTGACGTTCGAGGGACTGGACACGTACGCGTCGATCTGGCTTAACGGCGGTCTTCTGGGCAAGACGGACAACATGTTCGCGGCTTTCAGCTTTGACGCCGGTCCGCTGCTGCGTGACGACGAACCCAATCTGCTGCTCATCTGTTTCACACCTCCGGCGCTGCGGGTGGCCGACAAGTCGATGGCAACCTGGGACATCATTGCCGATCCGATCAAAGAATCGAAACGCAATTTCCATCGCAAAGCGCAATTCGGCTGGGGCTGGGATTGGGGTCCGCAACTGCCCAGCGTGGGGATCTGGCGGCCAGTTCGTCTGGAGCGCCAGCGAATCGCGGCTATTCGGGATGTTCGCTTTACCACGCTTGTAATCGAACCCGCAGCCGTGATCGATGTCGCGGTAACGATCGATGCTTTCGCAGCGGAGGGCGATTCTCGCGGGCCTTTGCGGGCCGTGATCCAGTTGCTGGACCCGGCCGGTGTGCAGGTTGCCGGCACGACCCTGACGTTTGACGGCGCGAGTCGATCCACGGCGTGTCAGTTGACTGTCGATACACCGAGCCTATGGTGGACTCCCGAGCTTGGTCTGCCTTCCCTGTACACCTTGCGCGTGGAACTGGCGCACGGCGAGCAGACGCTCGATCAACGGACGCTGAAGGTCGGAATTCGCAGCATCGAACTGGACACGTCGGCTGATCTGGACGAACCGGGTTGTGATTTCTTCCGTTTTCTTCTGAACGGTGTGCCGATCTTTGCGCGAGGTGTGAACTGGATCCCGGCGAGTTCCTTTGTCGGCGCAACGACTGCCTCGGATCATGAGACCTTGCTCAAGGAAGCGGCCACTGTGAACGTCAATATGGTCCGCGTGTGGGGCGGCGGCCTTTATGAAACCGACGCGTTCTACGACGCCTGCGACCGCTTGGGCCTGCTTGTCTGGCAAGACTTCATGTTCGCCTGCGCGCCGTATCCGGAGGACGAACCTGCTTTTGTCGAGAGTGTGCAACGGGAAGTCGATTACCAGATCACGCGGTTGCGAAATCATCCCTCGCTGGCGCTATGGTGCGGTAACAACGAGGGGCAGGCGGTTCACCAGTTCATGAGCCGAATGACCGGCGTGAACACACCCTATCCGGGCGATCTGTTTTTCCAGAGGATGATTCCGCAGGCGCTGAAAGCCCTCGATCCGGCCACGCCTTATTGGCCGGGCAGCCCTTATGGCGGTCCCAGTCACAACAGCATGCGCGCCGGCGACGTGCACAACTGGACGGTTTGGCATGGATTGCCGCCGGTTCCCGACGCGGAGCCGGTCGGCACTTTCGACCATTCGCCGGAAGCGGTCGCGTACACGCGCTATGCGGAAGACAAGGCGCGCTTCGTCAGCGAATTTGGCATCCAGGCCGCACCCGCCGAAAGCACGCTGGCGCGATGGATCGCACCGGACCAGATGACACTCGGCAGCGAAGGGTTTCTGAACCGGATCAAGGATCATCCGCAGGACAAGGTCAATGCGATGCTGATTCCGGTCACCGGTTTGCCGGCGACGCTCCGCCAATACGTGACGTTCACGCAGCTCGTACAGGCCGAGGGACTCAAGTTCGGCATCGAACACTACCGGCGCCGTAAACCACACTGCTCCGGCACGCTGATCTGGCAATACAACGACTGCTGGCCGGGCATTAGCTGGAGCCTGATTGATTACGATCGGGTTCGCAAGGCGAGCTGGTACTACGTCGCGCGCGCCTATGCACCGGTGCTGGGGTCGTTCAAGACGCTCGACGACGGCACCGTCGAACTATGGGTCACCAACGACACGCGCGCGGACGTCGAATTCGACGCGACGCTCACCATGATGACGTTCGATGGCGCAACGCTCTGGCAGGAAACCATGGCGGGCACCGTGCCGGCGACCGGGAGCCGGGCGGTCTGGCGCAGTTCACTGGATCGTCCCGGCGCGGCGCCGGACCGCGTGCTGACGGTGCGCTCGTCGAAGTTCGCGGACAACCGGCTGTTCTTCGCGCCAATCAAAACGTTGCCGTTCGCCGCAATGGAACCACGGATGGACGTGCAAGCCGGCGACGACGGCGCGCTTTCCGTGACGCTGACCGGTATCGGTTATCACCACTTTGTGCATCTGCTGGCGGCCGACGCGCATGCGACGTTCAGCGACAACTACTTCGATCTGCAGCCGGGCGAAACGCGCACGGTTCGTGTCGCAGCAGGCGGCGTGATGCTGACGCCAGCCAGCGTTTCGCTCGGCTCATTCCATCGCTGAGGTGAGTGCGGCGAGCGCGGTTGCGCGCATCGCCGCATCGCCGCATCGCCGGCTGCGGTCGGATGAACGCCGTCGCGGGTGAATTCGCTGCGCAGCGTTCCGCCTTCAGGACTCGTTACGCGTGCGAGCAGCGCCTCATCCATCGGGCCCGCGTGTCAATGCCGTGTATGGCCATTGGCTTTCCGGGACCGTTTCATTTGCGCTTCTTCTTCGGCGCGGCTTCGATTTCCGGATAAAGCAGGCGCAGCATTTCACTGAGCACAGCGACTGCGTTCTCGTCCTCGGCGCGGTCGCGCCGGAACAGCGCTTCGAGCGACAGCCCGCGTATCGCCGCGACGAATACGCGGTGAATCGCCTCGCCGTTCGGATGATCGCGCAAACCCGCCGCTTCGAGGCGCTCGACGATCCAGGGGTGCGACATCCGATCGATGCCAGTCTGTATTTCACGCAGTTTGTCGGCGAGTTCCGGGTCCGAGCGTGATGCCAGCATGATCTCCATCACAGCGGTACCGGACGGCTGGCTCATCACGTCCCACATCGTCGACGGCAGTTCACGCATCCACTGTAGCGGCGGCATCTCCTTCACTGTGCGCTCGTAATGCGCGACGTCCTGCTGATACACAGCCTCTACGACGGCCAGCATCAGGTCGGTGCGGGTCGGGTACTGGTGGGTCATTGCACCGCGGCTCACCTGGGCTTCTTCCGCGACCATCGTCACGGACGTCGCACTGTAGCCGAAGCGATGCAGACAGGAGATCGCGGCCGCAATCAGCTTGGCCTGGGTTTCCGCGCTGCGTTGTGCCTGCGGGCGCCGACCGGGCGGGGCCGCCGGCGTGGATGCGGCGTCGTGTTTCGACGTCTGAGGAGGCTTCTCTTTCGTTCGCTGTGTCATGGGTGGCTTAACGGGGAATGTACCCTGACGATAGACTAAAACAAACAAACCAGTCTATTGGTTTTTGAACTGCCTCCGTTTTCGAGAGGCGGAGGGTCGGTGAATACCCGCAAAATTCACAAACAGTCTTGCCTGTTTGTTATTTGCAGATTACCTTGATGCCACTTGCTGCACGCAAGCCGCCAGAAAAACATCAGGAGACAGGGATTCATGACGACTACCGCTTCAAGGAGGCCGGCGCGTTCCGTCGGTACGGGTATCCATACCGCAGCACGACGCAGAAGACTGCTTTACGCAGTGGGCCTCGGCATCGCAATGACATTGTCCGCGCGTGCCGCGCAGGCCGACGACAGCATCGCCGAAGCCGCGAAGACCAGTAACTGCCTCGCCTACGACCAGAACCGCGCGCGGGGTCTCGAGACGCCGCTGTCGACCACTTGCGACAGCGTGTCGCCGGGCATGGGTGGGCTACGCGAAAAGATGTACGAAAACGGCTGGGTGCTCCAGGGCGGCATCTCGAGCAGTCTGACCTACGACGTGCTGCATCCCAGCAACAGCGTGCCGCAGTCGTACACAGGGCAGCGGCCGACTTATGGTCAATCTGCGCTGGCCGTGCTGACCTACGACCTTTCTCGGGTCGGTTTCAGCAAGGACTCACAGTTCATCGTCGCGGGCATGTGGAATGAAACCAGTTATCTCGGTGCAGGCGTGCGCAGTGCATTTGTTAGCGAACTCTCGATCGAGCAGGAGTTTTTCAACCACCAGGTCCGCATCAACTACGGCTTCCAGACACCGACCAACGAGTTCTATGGCTTCACGCTGGGCACGACTGTCGCGTCGTCGGCACTCGGCCCGGCGAGCAGCATGTTCTACGAACTGGGCGTTCCGTCGATCAAACCGGCACCCACCTTTGACATTCGCGTCTACGCGTCGGACATGCGGCTCTATAACCACTTCGCTGTGACGCGCAGCATGAGCCCGCAGGGCTTCCAGGCCGACTCGCAGGACAACTCGTCGGGCTTGAGCTTCAGCGTGCCGGGTGCCCGCGCACTCTTCATGGACGAAGTGGGCTACCGCATCCTGTCAGCCCCTAACCAGCGCGCGTTCTGGGTGCGTGCGGGCGCGCTGTACAACACGAGCGACTACATGGATTACGGCGTAGGCCGCCCGACCTACGGCAACAAGGGCTTCTATTTCGCACTGACACGGCAGTTCACGCAGCCCGACGCGTTCTACAGTTATCGCGGCATCTACGCCGACCTCAAGGTGGACTACGCGGACGCGAGCAAGAACCCGTTCAGCCGCGACGTCGCTGCGACGATCTACAGCCTCGGACCGTTCGCATCGCGTCCCTACGACATGGTGAGCGCCGGCTTCACGCACCAGTGGATCAGTCAGAGAACGCGGCAGTTCTCGCTGCTCGCCACCGGCGTACCGATGATCGCGGGCAGCAACACGTATTCGGTGTCGTACGCAATGCACGTGATGCGCGGCGTCTACTGGACCAACAGTATTGCCTATACGACGCAACCGGTGCTCGCACCGTCGCACGCCGCCGCCCTGCTGTTGACCACCGGCGCGACCGTCGTGTTCTAGCCATCAGCCGGCTGCGCCGCACGGCGTCCCGAATGGACGCGCTCATGCCGGCGCGCGCCGATAACCCTGCGCCGCCGCATGCCAACGGGCGGCGCGATCTCACACTGGAGAAAGCGATTTTGACCAACGACCGTACACCGCGCGCGGTACCCAAAGACTTTCTATGGGGCGTGGCCATCTCAGGGCATCAGAGCGAAGGAAACAACGTCGCTTCCGACGTATGGCTCGCCGAACACGTTACACCGACGGTGTTCGCCGAGCCCTCACGTGACGCGTGCGACAGCTATCACCGCTTTGGCGACGACGTCGCGATCGCCGCGGATCTCGGTTTGAACTGCTACCGCTTCGGCATCGAGTGGGCGCGCATCGAACCGGAACCGGGCCAGTTTTCAAGCGCCGCACTCGACCGCTATGCGCGACTGATCGATCGCTGCCTGGAACGCGGCCTCGCGCCAATGCTCACGTACAGCCACTTCACCGTACCGCGCTGGTTCGCGGCGCGTGGCGGCTTCGAGGTCGCCGACGGCGCGGACCTGTTCGCCCGTTTTGCGGAAACTGCAACGCGGCGCCTTGGCGAGCATCTCATTGCCGCGACGACGTTCAACGAAGCGAATATCCAGCGGCTCATCAAACTGCTGCTGAGCAAGCCTGAAGCACAACCGGCCATTGATGCGATGCTAGCCGCGTGTGCACAGCGCTGTGGCTCGCCGCGTTTTTCGTCGCTGCTGTTCGCAGACGCCGAGAAAACGGAAGCGGTGTTGATCGATGCGCACCGAAAAGCGCTGCAGGCGATCAAGGCCGGTCCCGGCAATTTTCCTGTCGGCCTGAATTTGACGATGCAGGAAGTGCAGGGCGTCGGTGACGGCAATCTGGCCGAATACATGACCGATAGTCTCTACGGTCCCTGGCTCGACGAAGCGGCGATGACCGACTTTATCGGCGTTCAAACCTATACGCGCGTACGCGTGGATGCGCGCGGCCAGGCGGCGCTTGCGCCGGATACGGAGATGACGGCGGCAGGTTACGAGTTCTATCCACAGGCGCTGGGCGCCACGATCCGGTTGGCCGCGAGCCGGACCGGCCGGCCGGTCTACGTGACCGAAAGCGGTATTGCGACGGATGACGATACGCGCCGCATAGCTTATATCGACGCGGCTCTGGCGGAAGTGCGGAAATGCCTCGACGATGGCATCGACGTACGCAGCTATATTCACTGGTCCCTGCTGGACAACTTCGAATGGACATCGGGCTATGATCAGCGCTTCGGTCTGGTCGGAGTCGATTTCGAAACCTTCCAGCGCACGCCTAAACCGAGCGCGTTTCATTTGGGCGCCATTGCGCGCCGGGGAGAACTCTAATGAGCGATGCATCACCTGTTGTCGGCATGGTCGACCAACTCGACTCGCATGGAAGCGGTCCGACCGAGGACGAAATACGGTTCGTGCATGCCTATGTGGCGCCGGGCCCGCTGGACCCGGAATTGCTGGCCCGCGCACACGATCCGGCAGTGCTCGCGGCACGAGACGTCCGTGTAGAAGCACTGCGAGCGCGGGATTGGCCCAATCTTGGTCAGTACCGTGACGCGAACCGCGTGCTGGCGGGGATCTCGCCCAAGGCAGTGTTCATTGGGGACTCGCTGACTGAGTTCTGGCTCGCGGGCGATCCGGAAATGTTCCGCTATGGGCTTCTTAGCGGCGGTGTCGTCAACCGCGGCATCAGCGGACAGACCAGTCCGCAGATTCTGCTGCGCTTTATGGCCGACGTCATTCAACTCAAACCCGCTGTCGTTCACCTGCTGTGCGGCGGCAACGATCTCGCCGGCAATACCGGGCCGACGACATTCGCCGACTACCAGAACAACATTGTTGCCATGGTTACGCTGGCGCGTGCGTTTAACGTGAAAGTGATTCTCGGCAGTGTCACACCGGCCGGCTTCTTCGCCTGGCGCCCAGGAATCGATCCGCGTGCCCGCATTACCGAGATCAACGCATGGTTCAAGGGACTAGCCGACGAGCATGGACTGATTTTCGCGGACTATCACACTGCGCTCGCGGCACCGGACGGTAGCCTGCGCGCCGAATTGACGCGTGACGGTGTTCATCCCACGGCAGCGGGATACGAAGTTATGCGTCCGATCGCCATCGCTGCGTTGGCCGCCGCGATGGAATGAGGCCGGATCGTAAGTGTAGCGATCGCGTTGTTTCGACCGTGCGTTGAAAACAGAAGGGCGGCGGTGCAAGTGCGTCACTGAGGGCCGACACACCGCCGACTGACAATGGCTACAGAGCGATTTTCGAAGACGTTCTGGTAAGCGATTCGGCTGCAATGGCCTGGAGCCATTCCATGGTTACAACAGGCGCTGTTACCGGCAGCATATGGCCACCGTCCACCAATCGCAGCGTGGTGTGATCCAGCTTTCGCTTGAGGGCCTCACCGTGATGCCGCCAATCCAGGATTCTGTCTTCCCGGCCATAGAGCACATCTACGGGCAGGCGAAGGGTGGCGTAGCGGCTTTCCATTGCCGGGAGTTCGTCCGGGATCGCCATCATGTCGGATGACGCCGCATAGAAAGTACGGGGTCTCAAGCCGAGCAAGCCACCGCCTTTCGTCGGGAAATCCTTCGGAACATCATCGGGACCGAATACGATGTCCAGGATGGCGCGACTGCCCTTGATTGCGAACGGTGTAGCCAGCGTAACCGACACGATGCGTCGGAGCAGCGAAGATCGGATCATCAAGCCGCGAAAGGCCGCGACCGGATCAGCCATGTGAGTGAGCGGCGCAATCAATGCCAGCCGGCTGACGCTTTGCTGATGATTCAGGCCGACCGCAAGCGCAATGGCGCCACCGAGCGAATGCCCGACCAGCAGCGGCTTGTTCAATCCCATGGCGTCGATGAACATTGCCACGGTTCGCGCTTGCGCGGAGATGCTGGCCGACGAACGCGCGCCTCGCGTTGAATGTCCCGAACCCGGCCGGTCGATCAGGATTACCCGATGAGACTGCGCGAGTTCCTTCATATGCAGATACGCAAAGTTGCGCAGCTGTCCGCTCAACCCGTGAACGAAGACAATGGGCGGCCCATTGCCGAATTCGACATAGTGAATCCGGTCGCCACCAATATTGATGAAACGGCCCTGCGCGGGTAGCGCCTGTTCGACGCGGCGCGCAACGTACAGCGAAAAAGCGACGAGCCCCGCGATCACAATGACGATGCTGCACGCGGGGATGATGGACAGGGTCATGAATGTCACGTACTCACCTTTGTCTTTATGTGTTCTCTTGCGTTTCGCGCGCAAGCCTGGCTGTGGGGCGCCGCTCGAATTGCATGGCGCCGTCGTGGAGGGTTCCGAACCTGAGCGATGCAAGATCGAGCAGGTAGTTCTGATGATACTTCCATGGTTTGTGCAGCCCCTGTTTAGGCAGGATACCCGACGCTCTCTGGATGTAGCCCGACGTCAGGTCGACGGCAGGCAGCGAGCCCGTCTCATCGCCCCCCAATCGCGGGACACAAACGTCGTAACCGTTCGCCTGCATATGATTGATGAGCCGGCAGACGTACTGCGCGATCAGCTCGGCTTTCAGGGTCCACGAAGCATTGGTATATCCGAACGACGATGCGAGATTCGGTACATCGCTATACATCATGCCTTTGTACGACACGGTATCGGCGAGGGATACCGGGCGCCCGTCAATAGAAATCACCGAACCACCCAGCATCTTGAGCTTCAATCCGGTGGCGGTAATCACCAGATCCGCGTCGAGATGCTCGCCGCTTCGCAGCCGCACACCGGTCTCGGTGAAACTTTCGATTTCATCGGTGGCGATCGATGCCTTGCCGGCCCGCACTGCCTTGAACAGATCGCCATTTGGTACGAGGCATAGGCGTTGGTCCCAGGGGTTATAGCGGGGCGTCATGTGTTTGTCGACGTCGAACTGCGGGCCCAGCTGCTTGCCTGCCGCCCTGATGAGCAGCTGTTTGGTTTCTTCCGGTTTGCGCCGCGAGCGGTTGTACAGGTACATCGTCAGCAGTACATTTTTGCTGCGGATAAGCCGATGCGCAAGCGTTGACGGTAACCACTTGCGCATGACGTTTGCGATCTTGTCACGCGCAGGCAGCGAAAAAATGTAGGTGGGTGAGCGCTGCAGCATGGTCACGTGTTTCGCCGTGTCCGCCATCGCGGGGACCAGCGTGACCGCCGTGGCGCCGCTGCCGATCACGATAACGCGCTTATCCGCGTAGCTCAGATCGGCCGGCCAATGCTGCGGATGGACGACGCGGCCTTTGAACTTCTCCATATCGGGCCACCGGGGTGCGTGACCTTCGTCGTAGTCGTAATAACCGCTGCACATGTAAAGGAACTTGCAGGTATAGCGTGTTTCAATGTCGACATTGCCGTTGGTTCGCTGCACGCGTACCGTCCAGCGCGCAGTCAATGAATCCCAGTTAGCGCCAGTCACCTTGTGGCCGAACCGGATGGTCTTGTCGATCCCGGATGTCTGTGCCGTGTCCTTGATGTAGTCGAGAATCGTCTGGCCGTCGGCTATTGATTTGTCGCTATGCCACGGGCGAAAACTGTAGCCGAGCGTGAACATGTCCGAGTCGGAGCGCACGCCAGGATAGCGGAACAGGTCCCACGTGCCGCCCATCGTGGTTCGGCTCTCAAGTATCGCGAAGCGGGCCGCAGGGCAGCGCTCCCGTAAATGATGCGCGGCGGCCACACCGGACAATCCGGCTCCGACAATCAGGACGTCATAGTCGAGGTCGGCGCCCGCAATGTGTTTGCTATCGGACGAAGAGGTGGGGGAAGGCGCGGACGAAAGGCCGCTTGCCTGGGTAGCCGGCGTCATGCAATGTCCTTGCTGGTGGAAGAGGCGGCCTGGGCCGGCCGGGGTGCCGCATGTGCGAATTTCGCGCGGCGGCCCTGCAGTTTGCGATGAAAGCGCAGCACGTAAATCTGGTAGGCCGAACCCAGAAGCCGCGCGATGCGATCGGCGCGCCGTGCGTCGCTACCTATCAGCACGCGCCGGGCATTGCGTTCGACACCGGCAAGAATCTGGCGCGCTGCATCGTCCGGCTGCGTTGCATTGATCAGGCGGTTGGCCTGACGGCGATGGGCGTCCGCGTCCAGCCCGGTCAGTAACTGGATGCTGTCGTCGACCCGCGATGCGGTTGCGATGTTGGTCGCAACCCCACCGGGATGAACACATGTCGCGCTCACGGACACACCTTCCAGCTCCAGTTCCATGCGCAGCGCCTCGGTATAACCGCGGACCGCAAATTTGCTGGCATTGTAGGTACCTTGGGTCGGCATCGCGATAATGCCGAACAGACTCGACGTGTTGATCACGTGGCCATCTCCCGACGCGCGCAGATACGGCAGGAAGGCCTGCGTGCCATGCACGACGCCCCAGAAATTGATGCCCATAATCCACTCGAAGTCTTCGATTCTGGCCGTCTCCGCAGCGGCCGCGAGCGATACGCCGGCGTTGTTGAAGATCAGGTTGATGCGACCATGATCTTCCGACACTTGCCTGGCCCACGAGAAAACGGCCGCGCGATCGGCAACGTCGAGTTGTTGCACCGTGACCCGCACGCCGTACACGACGCATTCGTTCATTGTCTGAACCAGCCCGATCTCGTTGATGTCGCTCAAGGCGAGGTGGCAGCCGCGTCGAGCGAGCTCGATCGCGAGCGTGCGGCCCATGCCCGACCCGGCACCTGTGATCGCGGCGACTTTTCCTTCAAAACTTTTCATGAGCACACCCCTTGCAAACCGCCTTTTCAATGACGAAAATCCAGCACGTTCCGCTTGGGCGTAAAACGCTAACCCCGGAAATTCCGTCGCCGGATTCGCGCGGCGCGTAGCGCCTCTCAGGCCGCATTGAATATCAGCCCCCGTTGGACGACATAGTGCGGTTGTATCGGGAATACGCCAATGGCGTAACGGGACAGGTTTTTTAGTATTCAGGCCAGATTGTGTCCTTTAGGGGTATCTCCTGATGAGTTTTTGGGACTTCAAGCGCGGTCCTACACGTACCCGATTATTGGTGGACTACGCGCGCGCGAAGGGCTTTTCCTCAGCCGAGGTGCTTAAAGGCAGCCGGCTGGAGCTCACGCAACTCGACGACCCGAATGCCGAACTATCGGCCGCTCAGGAGCTTCGCGTGATCGGCAACCTGTTGAAGCTGACCGGTGCGCCGGATCAACTCGGCATCGACCTGGGGCTTCGTTACCACTTCTCGGCTTACGGCGTGTGGGGCTTTGGTCTGATCAGCAGCGCCACCATGCGAGATGCATTAACGCTCGCGCTTCGCTTCATTCCACTTACGTTTGCGTTCACGTTGATCTCGTATCACGAGGAGGGCAATCTTGGCGTGCTGACATTCGGTGAACCGGACCTGGGAGCTGATCTCACGCGATTTCTGGTGGAAGGCGACATGGCGGGCGCAGCGGTCCTGCTTGCCGAAGTCGCCGGTCCGGACTTCAAACTCGAGCGGCTTACTTTCAGGGCCGAGCCGAACCGCAAGAATCCCCGTCGTGGCGCGATACGCAAAGTATTCGGCGCGACGCCGTATTACGGGGCGAAGATGAACAGCCTGTCGTTCGACCTCGCATATCTGGACCGGCGGCTGCCGCATGCCAATGCCATCACGGCGGCCATGTGCGAACAGATGTGCGCGGAGCTCATTGAACGCCGGCAGGCGCAATCCGGGACATCGGCGATCGTCCGCCAGTACCTGAGCGTGCCTGGCAGTTCGCTGCCGGATCTGGCCGCAATGGCGAGGATCATCAATCTGAGCGAACGCACCCTGAAACGCCGGCTTAAAGAGGAGGGGACTACGTTCAGAACGCTCCTGATGGAATCGCGTCGGGCGATGGCGGAGGAGTTGCTGAAAGACCGCCGGTTGAGCATGGCGGATATTGCTGTACGTCTGGGCTTTAGCGATTCTTCGACATTTTCTCAGGCCTTCAAGCGTTGGCATGGTGTGGCGCCGAATGTCTACCGGAAGACTACTCGCGCCGCCTAAGCGCTGAGCCTGAAGTATGAAGGCGCGCCGCCGCTGGAAATTGCGTGGTGCGCCGCTCGGTAATTGCCCTGGTTCACCGCATCTAATAACAAAACAGACTATCCTGTTTCCAAATAAGCGACTATTATCGGCCGGACTTTGCGCGTAACCGCATTCATGCGGTTCGCTTCGCGAGGACGAAAAGTGCGTTCCGCAACCCACGTCGCGCAGCCGTTCGCACCGCTGCGATCGAGCAGATCCAAGGCCCGGCATGAATGATTAGCCGCGCTTTTCCGCTGCTCCAACAGCACAATGCCCCCATTGATCGGTACCCCTTATGAGCGCAGCTGTGACAACGCTAGAGACCACCCCGGATCATCTGATCGATGCAACGGCGTTGCGGCAGACGCCGCTACCGCTGTCATCCAAGATCGCTTATAGCGCGGGCTCGTTTGTCGACGCAGTGACGAACAATGTGCTGACCGTTTTCGGACTGTTCTACGTAACGGCGGTGTGCGGTGTGTCCGGTGGATCTGCCGGCGTGGCGCTGTCGGCAGGACTTGTTGTCGATGCGGTGCTGGACCCGTTGATCGGTTCAATATCCGATGGCTGGCGCTCGCGGCTCGGACGAAGGCTGCCGTTCATGCTGCTGGGTCTGCCGCTTTCCATGATTGCCTTCGTGATGATCTTCTCGCTGCCCAAGGGTGCGTCGGCAACGACGTTATTTGTCACCTTGCTGCTGCTCTCCATCGTGCTGCGTGTGTCGGTCTCGCTCTTCAACCTGCCATTCCTTGCGCTGGGTGCCGAGCTGACCGACGACTACGCGGAGCGATCCCGAGTCGCGGCATGGCGGTGGGGGCTTGGCATGATCGCCGGGTTGGCCACGGTTCTCATCGGCTTCGGCATCTTCTTCAGGGGCCCTGACGGCTTGTCGCAGAAGGCAGCCTATCCTCCCTTCGCGATGACCTGCGCGGCGGTCGCCATTGCCGGTGCGCTCGCTGCAATATGGGGAACGTTCGTCCTGCGCGATCGTGCGCATCCGATTGCCGTGGATCGCCCAGGCTGGCTGCGCGCGCTGCTGGCCGGACTCGCCGAAATTTTTCGCAACCGGTCTTTTCGCATTCTGTTCGGATCGTCGGTGCTGTTTTTTGTTGCGCAAGGCGTGGCACTCTCGCTTGGGTTGCATGCCAACACCTATTTCTGGCGGCTGTCCGGCGACAGCATCAAGATAGTGATGCTAGCCTATTTTTGCGGCTTGCTGACGGGGGCGCCGTTGATCGGCATGTTCTCGCATCGATTCGACAAAAAACGCATGTTGCTGGTCAGCCTGGGTGTCCTGATCGTGACTCAGGCACTCCCTGCGAGCTTGCGCCTTGCCGGCATGCTGCCTTTCCAAGGCATGACCCTGGCAACGATGCTTGCCGCGAACGCGGCGATCGGCGGCTTCGGCCTGACTGCTGCGGCCATCGCCGTCTCGTCGATGCTGGCGGACGCGGCCGACGAGCACGAATATATTTTCGGCTCCCGGCGCGAAGGCCTGTATTTCGCCGGGTGGGCTTTCGCAGGAAAAGTTGCCACGGGTGGCGGCGCGCTGATTGCCGGGTTGGTCCTGCAGTTCAGCGGATTTCCCAGCGGCGCGGCGGCAAAGGCGGGCGCGCAGGTTGCACTCCGTCCCGAAACTGTCACCCTCCTTGGCTTGTGTTACGGGCCTGGGGCGGCCCTCTTTTCGATTGCGGGCGTACTGATCCTGCTTTTGTATCGTCTCGATCGCCCAACGCATGCGAGGATTCTCGAGAAGCTGATACAGCAGCGCACGGGCTGAAATTAAGTTAATTAGTATGATTGAATAAATGGCGAAATAGACATGTCTGAGATCGAGCAGGGAAGCGACACAACACCATTGCAATTTGTTCTTCCGTCCACCGTTTCTGCGCAGTGGAAGGACGCGTTTGGCCGCATGGTCGAGGAGGTCATGAAGACGGGGGGACTTCAACCCCAGCCACACACCGACAATCCGGACGAATGGGACGCGGCCAATGTGCTCTCCAACCGCCTTGCCGAGGCACTAGCCGCGCCGGTTTTGACTCGACTGGGAACGCAAAGGGTCGAACGAGAACTGGGCGGCGTGCCCGTGGTGGAATACATCCCGAAGAAGCCGCAGCGTAACGGCGCACGGATTATCTACACGCACGGCGGCGGCTACACGGGCGGCTCTGCACGGGCCAATGCTGTTGCCGCTGCGGTGATGGCGGACCTGCTGGAAGAGCCTGTGTTGTCGATCGATTACACGTTGGCGCCCCGTGGCCGCTACGACACGGTAACCGACGAAGTGGTAGCCGTGTTCGACGCCTTGGCGAACGGCGGGATGCCCACTGACCGGACTGTGCTGTTCGGCGACTCGGCGGGCGGCGGTCTTGCCGTGGCCTCGATACTCAAGCTTAGAGACCAGGGCAAGCCGATGCCGGCGGCGACCGCGTTGTGGTCGCCGTTTGTCGACCTGCGTTGTGAAGGAGACACCATTCGGACTCTGCGTCACGCCGACTTTTTCGATCCGGAGAAACTGGCCTTCAACATGAACATGTATGCGGGTCCTGACCACCTGACGCATCCTTATGCGTCGCCGATCTACGGCGATTTCAGCAAGGGATTCCCTCCTGCGCTGGTTCAGGCTGGAACCCGCGAGATATTGCTAAGCGATTCCGTGCGTTTGTACCAGGCGCTCGACGTTGCCGGATGTACGGTGAAACTGGATATCTATGAGGGCATGCCGCACGTGCATCAGTCATGGCCTACCGGCACCGAGACGCCGGAAGCCATGCTCGCCTGCCGGAAGACCGCGCAGTTCCTGCGACACTGGTTACAGCGGTCAACGGCTTAGCCGGCACAGTGATGTGTTGGTGATTGTCGTGACAGCCGTCCTGGCATTGCTATCGCTCCACGATTTTGACATCAAATAAACGGTATATACTGTTTATACCGTTATCAACGTGGAGGTAAGCATGACGTCGCCTGTTACTCAAGAGCACGCCAAGAAAGCGTCTCATTTCCCGAAGGCCAGCAAGCACGCGCCGGATGGCGCGGAGCCGGTAGTCGCGCCAGAACACTCGGCGCAAGCGGCGGCGCCTGTCGCCAGAAAGGCGGCCAAGCCGAAGCGTTCGGCAACCGTGGAAGCGGCGCCTGTTGTCAAGAAGGCCGTCAAAGCGAAACGTCCGGCAACTGCGGAAGCCGCGCCTGCTGTGAAGAAGGAAGCCAAGCCGAAGCGTTCGGCAGTTGCGGAAACGGCACCGGCTGCGAAGAAAGCGGTCAAAGCGAAGCGTGCGGTAGCTGCGGAAGCGGCACCGGCACCGGCCGTTGAGAAGGCAGCCAAAGCGAAGGGTTCGACAGCAGCGGAAGCCGCGCCGGTCAGCGCGCCCGAAGCAAAAAAAGCCAAGCAGCCGAAGAAAGAGAAAGTTGTGCGCGACAGCTTCACGATGCCGAAATCGGATTACGACCGGATTGCGGCTCTCAAGCAGAAGTGCCTCGACGCCGGTGTGCCGGTCAAGAAGAGTGAACTGTTGCGAGCCGGGTTAATGATGCTGGAATCAGCAGCGCCGCAGCGCCTGCTTGCCGCGGTGTCGTCGCTCGAGACGGTGAAGACGGGGCGTCCCGCGAAGGGCTAAACCCGGCTTCGTGATTCGATGCAAGGCTTAGCTTGAGGCGGCGTGCCCGCCCGGGCGGTGTCGGACTGCAGCGCATCCGGCTGCAATTTCTCGAGCCGCAGGGGCGGGTACGAAGCAGCATCATGCCATCGCCATATTTCCGGCGGGTGACGGACGAAATTTATTCGTCGTCTGCGGCGTGTTGAGCGGCGGTGCCTGACAACACACGCGAACGGATCACTTTCACCCGTTGCTGCATGATTTCGCGTGCCTTGACGCCGTCTCGCGCTTCGATCGCATTCAGCACTGACTTGTGCGAGCGGATCACGCGCGCGGCGATCGCATGCGTGGTGTTCGGCGCGAGTAGCGGTTGCAACACAAAACGCAGCGCACGGAATTGCGCGAGCAGAACCCGGTTGTGCGACGACTCCACAATCGCCTCATGAAAGCGCAGCGACGCATCCGTGAACGCAAGCGGGTCGTCGCGCAGTTTGTCGAGTTCGGCCAGGATCCCGCTCAGTTTCTTGAGGTCTTCCTCGGTGGCGTTTTGCGCCGCAAGTTCTGCTGACGTGACTTCAATCGCCATTTGCGCGTCGAAGATTTCTTCGCCGGTGACGCCGATCAGATGCAATTGAATGGCCAGCGCGTCCGCGAAGCGCTCCGGATTGCCCTGCGCAATCCATGCGCCGCCTTTCGCGCCCATGCGGATCTCCACGATGCCGACGGCTTCGAGCGTGCGCAATGCGTCGCGAGCGGCCATGCGGCTCACGTTGAATTGGGCGGACAGCGAGGTTTCACTGCCGAGGAAATCTCCCGTCTTGATCTGACCGGAAAAGACGGCTGCGCGCACTTGTGAAACGATGCGCCAGGATAAGGTTTCCGTCTGCACCGGTTCCCACAGCGGCGTAGTTTCGACAGTACCTTTTTTCAATTCGGATCTCCGGACCTGAGCGTTGCGACGGGGTGAGCCGAAGCCGCACGCACGAGAGGCGTGGTGCGACCCCGAAAGACTGATCGCGATGTTAGCATAGCCGTTGAATAATCATACGGTTATACAATTCGCATGTGCGCTCGGGTTGTCCAGCGTCACAAATCGAGTATCAGACACTCGCTTTTGCTGCCCGAGCAGCAAATCATCATCGACCGGTTTGCCTCCTGTTCGCCCTTTGTCAGCACCATGTCGCGATGGTCCGGCACGCCTGCGAGCACACGCGTTTCGCACGTGCCGCACACGCCCTGTGAGCAGGAGTAACTGACGTCGATCCCTTCGGCGATCAGTGCATCGAGAATCGTCTTGCCTGCGCTTACCTGAATCAGGCGGCCTGAGCGTGCGAGTTGCACGTTAAAGCCGCCAGACGTTGCGGGCGCCTCGCCCGCGGCGAAATACTCCACATGAAAACGTGCGCCGCTGCCACAACTCGCAGCGCTTGCTTCGAACGCATTCAACATGGCCGTCGGGCCGCAGCAATAGAAATGCGTGCGGTCGTCGCGCTGCTTCAATACGGCGGCGAATTCGAGCCGCTTTCCACCCGGTTCGCCGTCGTGATGAAACTGTACACGGGAGCCGTATTGACGCAACGCGCCGACGAATGCGGTGGCCTCACGGGTCCGCGTGCAATAGTGCAGCTCCCACGACCGCTCCAGTGCTTCCAGGCGATGAATCATGCCCATGAGCGGCGTGATGCCGATTCCCCCCGCGATGAGCACCGTATGCGCGGCGTCCTCGACCAGTGGAAAATTGTTGGCGGGCGCACTGATCGTCAGCACGGCGCCGACGCGCAGCGTCTCATGCACCCAGGATGAGCCACCGCGGCTCGACGGATCGCGATTCACGCCGATCACATAGCGGTGCGTGTTCTCCGGAGAATTGCAAAGCGAATAGCTGCGGATCATCCCGTTGGGCAAATGCAGATCGATGTGAGCGCCGGCCGTGAAGCCCGGCAGCGGTGAGCCGTCAAGTGCGTGAAATTCATACGTATTGATGGTGGGCGCCTCGTATCTGATCGCGCGAAGTTGCACCTGTAGCGTATCCATAGCCTTCTTCATGTTGACTCGTCCGGAGTTGTCTCACCGCGCAGACGCAAATTCTGTTGCGCGTGCTTCGATGTGTAATATATATTATCGAAACAGCGCCGACAAGCGCGAAGCGGAAGTGGATTGAATAGATCAATGCTTCTATAATGTCTAATGTGTATTATCATTAGATCGATGGTGGAGGCGACAAGAATGACAGCCGGCCGAGGCTGCCGAAGCGTTTGTGTGCCCCGACGCATCGGCCGGGCGATAACAATGGAGACTTGAAGAATGCTGTCCCAAGCGAAGAACGAACTCTTGACGAAGGTTGGGCCGGGCGAGCCGATGGGCGAACTGCTGCGCCGTTACTGGATGCCGATTGCCGGCGTGAGCGAATTCGACGAAGTGGCCGTCAAGCCGGTGCGTCTGCTCGGTGAAGACCTTGTGCTCTACAAGGACCTGAGCGGTAATTTCGGACTGATCGACCGTCAATGTCCGCATCGCCGCGCCGATCTTGCCTATGGCTTCGTTGAGAAGTGCGGATTGCGCTGCAACTATCATGGCTGGCTCTACGACCAGGGCGGAAAATGTACGGAGCAGCCGTATGAAGACGTTGCCAATCCGCAGTTGAAGCTCAAAGAACGTGTGAAGATCAAGGCGTATCCGGTAGAGGAGAAGGCGGGTCTTCTGTGGGCGTACCTTGGGCCGCAACCTGCGCCGCTCGTGCCGAATTGGGAGCCGTTCTCCTGGAAGAACGGCTTCGTGCAAATCGTGATCTCCGAGGTGCCATGCAACTGGCTGCAATGCCAGGAGAACTCGATCGATCCAATCCACTTCGAATGGATGCACAACAACTGGACCGCACGCCTGAATGGTCACACAGGCCCGTACTCGCCCGCTCATAAACAGCTCGATTTCGACGAATTCGACTACGGATTCATCTACAAGCGCCTGCGCGGCGATGCTGACGAAAACGATCCGCTCTGGTCGATCGGCCGTGTGTGTCTGTGGCCGAATGCGTTTTTTCTCGGTGAGCATTTCGAGTGGCGCGTGCCGGTCGACGATTCGCGCACGTTGAGTGTGACGTGGGCTTTCACCCGCGTGCCGAAGGAAAGCGAACCGTACGAGCAAAAGAGCGTGCCGACGTGGCACGGTCCGGTGACCGATCCGCAAACCGGCCGCTGGATCACGAGCCATGTGATGAACCAGGATTTTGTCGCGTGGGCGGGGCAGGGCGTGGTGGCCGATCGCACGAAAGAGAATCTGGGCAGCAGCGATCGCGGCATCGTCATGCTGCGCCGGCGTTTCTTCGAGGAGCTGGACGTGGTCGCGAACGGCGGCGAGCCGAAGGGCATCATCCGCGATCCGAAGCTCAATGAATGCGTGCAATTACCGATTGCCGCACGCGCTACTTTCGTTGAAGGCATGACCCGTGCGGAGATCGCGAATCATCCATTGTGGAAGCATCATCTGCAGGATTTCCGCTTCCAGGCGGGTCAACCGGAACATGTCCGGCAGGCTTTTCTCGACGCGATGGGCATGGAGCCGTGACGTCCGCGCTACAGTAACGGTGCGAAAACAGCACACGGCGGCGCCTGGCGCCGACCGGATATCAGATTTCGGAGACGCAGATGCATACCAGAAGTTACGACATTCAACTCGGCCTGTTCATTAACGGAGAGTGGCGCACGGAGGGGCGTGACACCCGGCCCGTCGTCAATCCCGCTGACGAAACGGTGCTCGCTCACTTGCCGCTTGCCACACAATCCGACCTCGACGACGCACTCGCCGCGGCGGCGGCCGGTTTTGCGACGTGGTCGCGCATGAGCACGTCCGAGCGGGCTGCCATCATCGACAAAGCTGCTGCGCTGATGCACGAACGCGCTGACGAAATCGGCACGCTGATGAGTTTCGAGCACGGCAAGATGCTGGCCGACGGCCTGCAGGAAGCGCACAGCTCAGCCGATATCGTCAAATGGTTTGCGGAAGAAGGGCGTCGTGCCTATGGGCGCGTGGTGCCTGGCCCGCTGCCGAATTCGCGCCAGCTCGTGCTGAAAGTGCCGGTTGGACCGGTGGCGGCGTTCACGCCATGGAATTTTCCCGTGCGGATTCCCGCGCGCACCGTGGCGGCCGCGCTCGCGGCAGGTTGCTCGGTGATTCTGAAGGCCGCCGAAGAAACGCCCGGGTCCACCACGGCGATGGTGCAATGCTTTCAGGATGCGGGTTTGCCGCCCGGCGTGCTGAATCTGGTGTTCGGCGTGCCGTCCCAGGTATCCGAATATCTGATCGCCTCGGACGTCATCAAGGCAGTGGCATTCACCGGGTCGATTCCGGTCGGCAAGCATCTCGCGAGCCTGGCTGCCACGCACGGCCTGAAGAAACTGGTGATGGAGCTGGGCGGCCACGCGCCGATGATCGTCTGTGACGACGTCGACGTGGCGCGCATTGCCACAATGACCGCCAGTGCCAAGTTTCGCCAGGCCGGGCAAGCCTGCATTTCGCCGACGCGCTTCTACATTCAGGAGGGCGTGTATGGCGCCTTCATCGACAAGTTCGTCGACGTGGCATCGAAGCTGAAGGTCGGCTCGGCCTTCGAGCCCGACACCCAGGCGAGTCCGGTTGCCAACGCACGCCGGCTCGCCGCGGCGGATGAGTTCGTCAAGGACGCGGTGTCGCACGGTGCACGCTTGCTGCTCGGTGGCCAGCGTCTGGATCGTCCCGGCTTCTTCTACGCGCCGACAGTTCTGGCCGATGTGCCCGAACAGGCGCGGATCATGAATGAAGAACCGTTCGGTCCGGTGGTGCCTTTCAGTTCATTCAAGACCGTCGAAGAGGTGCTCGAGCGTGCCAATCGATTGAAATATGGGCTTGCGGCCTATGCGTTCACCGGTTCGGATCGACGCGCGTTGCAGCTGTCGAATGGTCTCGAGGCCGGCATGATCGGCATCAATAGCATGCTGGTCTCAGGGCCGGAAGTGCCTTTCGGCGGCGTTAAGGAGAGCGGAATTGGCTCCGAAAACGGCATTGAGGGCTTGCAGGCATACCTGGTCACGAAGTTCGTTCAACAAGCCGTGTCCTGATCATGTTGCGCCAGCGGGGGATCGAAACATCGATCGTCGCTGGCCAATCTCAAATAAGTTATATATATTATAGTTAACGGTGATCCCCTGACGCAGTGAACCCTTTGAGTATCGTTCGAAGCCGGTTCATAGACTAGCCAATACGATTCGTATAACTAATGAAAGAAAATAGCCAGCACGACACCATGAACGCTCGGACTTCGACAGTCTGGGAGTCCGTGCAAACGGAAAAGCTTTCATGGCGTGTCGCATCGCAAGTGCGTGCCGCGCTGTTTTCGAAGCAGGTGAAGGCGGGCGACTTTCTCGGCAGTGAGGCGTCGCTTGCGCAGCAATTCAACGTGAGCCGTACTGCCGCCCGTGATGCGCTGAGAACGCTGGAAGCAGTCGGCATCGTCGAGATCCGTATGGGCGCGAAGGGTGGCGTGTGGATTGCCAGTGCGAACCTGGAGCGCTTTGCCGACGCGTTGTCGATACAGCTGAGACTCATTGGCGCCGGCGCGAGCGAAGTGTTCGATGCGCAAATGGCGATCGAAGTGCTGGCCGCGGAGAAGGCGGCGGAAAACCTGACAGTGGCCCATCGCACGGCACTGCGTGATGCGTTGCATGGCGTGGAAGACGCACGCAAGCAACTCGGGACATTTACTGATGCGTCGCTGCGCTTTCACGAAGCGCTCGTGAAAGCTTCAGGCAATCGGGTTCTGCTCGCGCAATTCAAGGCGCTGCGTTTCGTGCTGACACCTTTGCTCGCCACCCATACGAGTGCGGACACAGCGAATCGCGTGATCGCTTCGCATCGGCGTCTATTCGACGCGGTGTGCCGCGGCGAAGTTGAATTGGCTCGCCGTCTGATGCAGGAGCGGATCCAGATCGTTCGTACGAGCTTCATTCCGATGACGCCGACGGCGTACATCCAACCCGAGCCGGAAGCGGTCCGGGCCTGAACCCCCACTATTTAACGGAGACATTCATGATCATCGATGCGCACGCGCACGTTACCGCGCCGGATTCTCTCTACGTCTGGAAATCCGGGCTTGTTTCCCATCGCGGCGCGCACGGCCGTGGTACTGCGCAGATCAGCGACGACGAAATGCTGGCGGTGCTCAATGCGCCGACTTTCGGCACCAAATCGCACGTTGAGCAGTTGCGTGACATCGGCACGGACTTGCAGTTGATCTCGCCGCGTCCGTACCAGATGATGCATAGCGAAAAGCCCGCGAAGATCGTCCACTGGTTCACCGAGGAAACCAACGACATGATCGCGCAGCAGGCGCGTCTCATGCCGCAGACGTTTCGTGGTGTCGGCGGCTTGCCGCAGGCGTGGGGCGAACCGGTCAGCGGATGTCTGCCGGAACTGGAACGCTGCATCAAGGAGCTCGGTCTCGTCGGCGTGCTGCTGAATACCGACCCGAGCGAGGGGCTGGCGACCAACGAGGTGCCGGACCTCGGCAACGAATACTGGTATCCGCTGTATGAGAAGCTCGTCGAACTCGATGTGCCCGCGTACCTGCATTCGGCAGGATGCCGTTCGGAGCGGCACAACTATTCGCTGCACTTCATCAATGAAGAAACGATTGCGGTGATGGCGCTCGCCCGTTCGCGCGTGTTCAAGGATTTCCCGCAGTTGAAGATCGTTGTCTCGCACGGTGGCGGCGCGGTGCCGTATCAGTTCGGCCGCTTCCAGGCGCCGTCGCTGCGGCCGGGGCGCGCAAGCGAGCCGTTTCTCGACAGCTTGCGGCGTCTTTACTACGACACGGTGCTGTATTCGGAAGAGGCGCTGCGTCTGCTCATCAAGACGGTCGGTGCGGATCGTTGCATCTTCGGTGCGGAGCGTCCGGGTGTTGGCACGGTGAAGGATCCGCAGACGGGTCGCTGGCTGGATGACATTCGTCCCGTCATCGAAAGTTTCGAATGGCTCAGCGGCGAGGAGAAACGAATGATTTTCGAAGGCAACGCGCGCAAGGTATTCCGCCTCGACACGCCGGCCGGCACAGCCGCGATACGTTGAAACCATCGGTCATGAAAAACACGTTCAACGGGAGTGCAGCATGGCAACGATGATCGGCGCAATCGCCACGTCGCACGGCCCCTTGCTGTCGATGCCGCCCGAGCTCTGGCATTTGCGGGCCGGCGCGGATATGAAAAATCCGTCGCACTGGTTTCAGGGGCGCTCATACGACTACGCGGCGTTGCTGGAAGCACGCGCACCGGGTTTTGCGGCAGAGGTCGCCGAAGCGTCAAAGCAGGAACGCTATGCGGCTTGCCAGCGAGCGCTCGATACGCTCGCCGAACGCTTCCACGCCATGAAGCCTGATCTCGTCATCGTGCTCGGCAACGATCAGCGCGAGGTGTTCAAGGACGACCTGACGCCGGCAATGACGATATTCAGCGGTGAGCAGATCGAGAACCTGCCGCTGTCGGACAAACAGCGCCGACGCCTGCCGCCGGGCGTCGCCGAGGCAGAGGACGGTCATTGTCCGCCGGAAGGAGCGGTTTATCCCGGTGCGCCGGATCACGCGTTGAAGCTGGTGGAGTCGCTTGTCGATGACGGTTTCGATATTGCCGTCTCGAACCGGCTGCCCAAGGGTGAGGATCGCCAGCACGGTATTCCTCACGCGTTCGGTTTCGTCTATCGCCGCGTCATGCGCGATGCGCCACCACCGTCGGTGCCTTTGTTTCTGAATGTCGGCGTGGCGCCGAATCAGCCGCGCGTGGCGCGCTGCCTGGCGCTCGGCCACGCGCTCGGCGCGGCGATCCGGCGCTTGCCGGCCGATCTTCGCGTGGTGGTGGTCGTCTCTGGCGGCATGAGTCACTTCGTGGTCGATGAAGCGCTCGATCACCGCGTGCTGGCTGCACTCGCCGACCGCGACGAAGCTTCGCTACGCGATATTCCGGAGCCGTATTTCAATGGTAATACGTCGGAAATCAAGAGCTGGCTACCGCTTGTCGGTCTTGCCGCGAGCGCGTCGCTGAAGATGAAGCTGATCGACTACGTCGCATGTTATCGATCGGAAGCCGGGACGGGCTCGGGGATGGCGTTTGCCTGCTGGGAATGAACAGCCACAGCAGCAACAGCGGCACTAGCTGGAAAAAAGCGAACATGAGGAACGGAGCAGACACGCATGAAAAAAGCAGATGACACCACCCAACGCCTGCAGCGGCTCGACTGTTGCGCAGTATCGGATGCACTCGACAAGCTCGGTCTGACCGGCACGGTTACCGGCTTGCCGCAACGTTCGACCTCGCGCCGCATCGCAGGGAAGGTTGTGACCGTGAAGCTGGTGGAGGCCGCGCAGGTGAGCGCCGCCGCTCATACGGGTGCGCCGCGTCATCTCGGCACGACGGCCGTCGAATCCGCCGGCGCGGGCGATGTGATCGTGGTCGAACAGCACACGGGGCTCGACGCGGGCAGTTGGGGCGGCATTCTCTCGCTCGGCGCGTCGTTGCGCGGCATCGAGGGCGTGATTGCAGACGGCCCCGTGCGCGATATCGATGAAGCGCGGCAATACGATTTTCCGGTTTTCGCGCGAGCATTGACGGCCTTCACCGCGCGCAATCGCGTCGCCGAAGCCGGCACCAATGTGCCGATCACGGTGGCACAGGTTCGCGTCAATCCGGGCGATTACGTGATCGCCGATAACAGCGCGGTGATCTTTATCGCCGCCGCGGACATCGAGCGCGTGCTGGCCGCTGCCGAGCAGATCGCCGGCAAGGAAGCGGCGATGGCGAAAAAGCTGCTGAATGGTGTGCCTATTGCACTGGTGATGGGTGCGGACTACGAATATATGCTGCAGGACAGGGGATAAACATGAGCGACACGAACGACACGATTATGGGGCGCGCGCAGCGCCTCGATACCGCGACACTGAGCGATGCGCTGGATCGCCTCGGCATTGTCGGTCAATGTACTGGCATCAAGCCGCGCGATGCGAGTTTCCGGCTGTGCGGCCGTGCGTTCACGATTCTTTACGGACCGCCGACGACCCCGCCCGGCACGGTTGGCGACTATATCGACGACGTTCCGGAAGGCGGCGTGATCGTGCTGGATAACGCCGGCCGCGAAGACTGCACGGTGTGGGGCGACATTCTCACGGAAATCGCGCATCGGCGGAAAATCGCCGGTACTGTCATTGACGGTATCTGCCGTGACGTGAGCCTGTGCTTGTCGCTGGGTTACCCTGTATTCAGCAAGGGACACTGGATGCGTACCGGCAAAGACCGTGTGCAGGTCGAAAGTACGCAGGTGCCGGTCAATATCGGCAACGCGCGCGTGTTGCCGGGCGACCTGCTAGTCGGCGATGCGGATGGCGTGATCGTGATTCCGCGCGCTCACGAAGACCGCGTGCTGGCCGCAGCCGAAGAGATCCACGCAGCGGAGCACGCGATTCGCGAGGCGGCGCGGCAAGGCATGCGGCTCGACGAGGCGCGCCAGCAGCATCGCTATCACGCGCTGCAGAGCAAAGTAAGCGCCTGAGCGCCGGCGCTCACGGCGCCACGCTATGCCACGCGAGCCATCAGAATATCCATCAGGAGACACCATGTCGTACCCTTTCATCGATTCGCCGCTGGTCACTGCTTCGATCGGGCGGCCGGCCGCCGAAGTGATCGAGGCGGCCCGCGCCTTTCCGGCCGCGACCCTGCTCGAGGCGGCCAACAAACTGGGCGCGCTGCCGTCGGCGATCAAGTCAGTCAGTCCGGCGTTCCGCGTCTGCGGTCCGGCGGTTACTGTGCATTCGCCGCCCGGCGACAATCTCTGGTTGCATCGCGCGCTGGTCGTCGCGCAACCGGGTGACGTGCTGGTGGTGTACACGAGCGACTATTACGAAGCCGGCTACTGGGGTGAAGTCATGTCGACGGCAGCCAAAGAGCGCGGTGTGGCGGGCCTGGTCATCGACGGTTGCGTTCGCGATGCCGAACTGCTTGCGCGTATCGGCTTCCCGGTGTTTTCGCGCGGCTTGTGCATTCGCGGCACGACCAAGGATTTCGCGGCACGCGGCTGGATCAATCATCCTCTGCGTATCGGCGATGTCGCCGTGCGGCCGGGCGATCTGGTGGTGGGCGACGCGGACGGCGTGGTGGTGCTCGCCCAGGAATCGATCGACGCGACGTTGCGTGCCGCGCGCGAACGCGAGGACAAGGAAGCGGAAATACTTGCGCGCATCGCCGCAGGCGAACTGACGCTCGATATCTACGGCTGGAATCGCTAGACGCGCGGTTCGATATCGAAGAGACAGAAGAGAAAGAAGGGACAGAGGAGCAATCGCAATGAGCAATCAAACCGCAAGCGGGCATGAGCCTACGCTTTCCGAGCGCGCCGACGCGCTTGAACACGAGATGATCGCGGAGCTGGACCGGCGCGTGGTGAAATCGGTGATCTACACGTCAGGCGAGCGCGACCCCACGCAGGCCATTCCACCGCCGCCGGGCACGGGGCACTTCATGATGGGCGACGATCCTCGCCTGCAGAAGATGCCGTCGCAGCCCACCTTGATCGACTTCTTCAAGTACCGCTTCGGGCCGGCCAATCACGTACTGCAAAGCGCGACGCACGCACTGAAGGCCGGGCAGAACGAGAAGATCGTGCTGGCCTGCCTGCTGCATGACATCAGCGTGGCCGGTTTCATTCGTGGCGATCATGGCTACTGGGGCGCGCAGATGATCGCGCCGTATGTGGACGAAGAGGTTAGCTGGGCTATCCAGTATCACCAGGCACTGCGGTTTTTTGCGGATGAGTCGATGGGTTACGGGTATCCGGACGCGTATCTACGCTATTTCGGCAAGGACTACGAGCCGGAGCCGTATATCCAGCGTGACTACGAATACGCGCGCAATCACAAGTGGTACATGTCGAGCCGCTCGATCACGCTGCACGACATCTATTCGTTCGATCCGAACGCGGTAGTGAGCCTCGACGATTTCGTCGACATCATCGGGCGAAATTTCCGGCAACCGAAGGAAGGGCTCGGCTTTGACGGCAGTCCGTCGGCGCATATCTGGCGCACGATGATCTGGCCGACGAAGTTCCTGTAATAGCCCGGCGGCTGCGAGTGGTGCGCCGGGGGCGCGCCACTCATCCTCATTCCTATCTAGAAGTCAGCAAAGGTGTTCCCATGACAAACGAATTGCGTCCTGTTGCTCCCACCTACATCGGCTCGTTGAAGCCCTATCAGGCAGGCAAACCCATCGAAGAAACGGCGCGCGAGTACGGGCTGCCGGAAGCCAGCATCATCAAGCTCGCATCGAATGAAAACCCGCTCGGCATGCCGCCGAAGGCACGCGCGGCAATCGACGCGATCGTCAACAGTGGTGCACGCTATCCCGATCCGAACGGTCATGCACTAAAAGTAGCGCTGGGCCAGAAGTACAACGTCGAACGCAACTGGATCACACTTGGCAACGGCTCGAGCGACATTCTCGAACTCGTCGCACGTGCGTTCCTGCAGGCCGCGCAACCGGACAGCGATTGCAATGCCGTGTCGTCGCAATACGCATTCATGGCATGGCAGAACGCGGTCAAGGCGACAGGCGCGCGGATGGTCGCCGTGCCCGCCAAAGACTACGGCCATGATCTCGACGCCATGGCGCTAGCGGTCAACGCTGAGACCCGCGTGGTGTACCTGGCGAATCCGAACAACCCGACGGGAACGTTCTTCAGCGTCGACGAACTGACCTCGTTTCTCGATCGCATCCCGGCTAATGTCGTTGTGCTGCTCGACGAGGCCTATAACGAGTATCTTGAACCGCACCATCGTTACGACAGTACCGAACTCGTACGGCGCTATCCGAATCTTGTTGTATCGCGAACCTTCTCGAAGGCGTTCGGGCTGGCCGGTCTGCGGGTCGGTTTCGCCATCGCTACGCCTTACGTCACGGATCTTCTGAATCGTGTGCGGCAGACGTTCAATGTTAATTCGCTGGCGCAGGCAGCCGCTATCGCCGCACTGAACGACGACGACTATCTGAACGAATCGTATCGGCTGAATCGTGAAGGGATCGAGCGGTTCTACGAGGTCTGCGAGGCGCTCCGGCTCCCGTACGTGAAAAGCCAGGGTAATTTCGTTGTTATCAAGGTGGGTAATTCGGTCGAACTGTTCGATGCGCTGCTCAGGCGCGGCATCATCGTCCGCAAGGTGGTGGACTACGGGCTCGGCGAGTGGCTGCGCGTCACGGTCGGATTGCCGCAGGAAAACGAAAGGTTCTTTACGGCGTTGCGTGAACTCGTGCCGGTCAATGCGTGAGATAGAAACTCACCTAAATTAAACTATATTATACTTTCGAGACAAAGCCCGGCCACAGACTGCCCGCAGCATCCGTGGCCACAAGCAGGCAAAAACAAGTCCTGTCGCTTGAAGTCATTCCCCGTCGGAGCGAGACAATCCATGTTTGAGTTTATTCTGCGGAGACTGTTCCAAAGCCTCCTTGCGCTTTGGGCGATGTCGCTGCTCGTGTTTGCCGGTGTCTACGTGGTGGGCGACCCGATTGCGCTGATGGTCCCCGACAGCGCCACACCCGAGATGCGCACACGCATCATTGCCTCGCTCGGGCTGGATCAGCCGTGGTGGCTCCAGTACTGGCATTTCCTCACACACTCGTTGCGCGGCGACTTCGGCACGTCGTTCCTGACCGGCGCGCCGGTTGCGCAGATGATCGTCTCGCGCATGCCCGCGACGCTCGAGTTGTCGGTGATTGCCATGCTGATGGCAATCGTCATTGGCATTCCGCTTGGTATGTACGCAGGATTGCGCCCCGAGAAAATCTCCTCGCGGATCATTACCGCGTCGTCGACGATAGGTTTCAGTCTGCCGACGTTCTGGGTCGGCCTGATCCTGATTCTCGTCTGCTCGGTGCTCCTTGGCTGGTTGCCTTCAGGCGGACGCGGCACCACGACGTCATGGCTCGGCATGCAGGTGAGCTTTCTGACGCTCGACGGCTGGAAGCACCTGCTGTTGCCGGCGTTCAATCTCGCACTCTTCAACATCGCGCTGATCATCCGGCTCGCGTATTCATCGACGCGTGAAACCGCGTTGACCGATTACGTGAAGTTCGCGCGGGCCAAAGGGCTGAGTTCATCGCGTATCGTCGGTGTGCATATCCTGAAGAACATCATGATTCCGCTCGTGACGGTGATCGGTATCAACCTGGGCGGGTTGATCGCGTTTTCGATCGTCACGGAAACCGTGTTCGCGTGGCCTGGCATGGGCAAATTGCTGATCGATTCAATCAATGCGCTCGATCGCCCGGTGGTCATTGCCTATCTGCTGACCGTCGGGGCGATCTATATGCTGATCAATCTGGTCGTCGACATTCTGTACTCACTGCTCGATCCGCGCATCTCGGTGACGGCGGAGGTGAATTGACATGGGACCCACTACAGGAACGACCGTGGCCGAGCCGCGCGCCCAAACTACTGCATCTGCCGCTTCCGCCGTTAAGCCGGTGAAACGTCCGCATCGGTTTGCACGCATGGGTGGCCAACTGAGCGCGCTATGGAGCGAATTCCGTCAGAGCAAACTCGCGCTCATTGGGCTCGTGCTTTTTGTCGCGATTGCCGCGCTGGCAGTATTCGCGCCGTGGATTGCGCCGCAGAATCCCTATGACCTCGCACAACTCGATCTTGGCGATTCGCAGCTTCCGCCGCTTGCGCACGCGTCGATGGGCGCGCATATCTACTGGCTCGGCACTGACGACCAGGGGCGCGACATGCTGTCCGCGATTCTCTACGGCATGCGCACGAGCCTGTATGTGAGCCTCGCCTGTACCGTGCTCGCGTTGGTCATTGGTGTTGCGCTGGGTCTTGTCGGCGCATTCTATGGACGCAAGGTCGATGCGCTGATCATGCGTCTCGCCGACATCCAGCTTTCGTTTCCTTCGATTCTGATTGCGCTGGTGTTCATCGCTGCTTTCGGCAAAGGCGTCGACAAGATCATCTATGCCCTCGTACTGGTGCAATGGGCGGTGTATGCGCGTACCGCGCGCGGTTCTGCACTCGTCGAGTTACGCAAGGAGTATGTGGAGGCGGCGCGCTGCCTGAAACTGAGCGATACGCGGATTATCTTTCGCCATGTGCTGCCCAATTGCGTGCCGCCGCTGCTGGTTGTCGCAACCGTGCAGATGGCGACCACGATCTCGCTTGAAGCGACGCTGTCGTTTCTGGGTCTTGGGCTGCCTATTACGGAGCCGTCGCTCGGTCTGCTGATTTCGAACGGCTATAACTACCTGTTGTCCGGTTCCTACTGGATCAGCGTTTTCCCTGGCGTTGCGTTGCTGTTGCTGATGCTGTGCCTGAATCTGATGGCGGATCGCCTGCGCGATGTGCTCAACCCGAGGTTGAAGAAATGACGCAGCCCGCATTGCAGGTGGACAATCTGTGCACCCACTTCACGACGCCGCGGGGCATCGTGAAAGCGGTGAACGGTGTGAGTTTCAGCGTCGCACGCGGCGAAATTCTGGGCGTGGTCGGCGAGTCCGGTTCCGGTAAATCGCAAACCGGTTATTCGATCATGGGTTTGATCGATCCCCCGGGCAAGGTAGTGAGCGGCAGCATCAAGCTCGCGGGTGAGGAACTGGCCGCATGCACCGAAGCGCAATGGCGCAAGATTCGCGGCAACCGGATTTCGATGATTTTCCAGGATCCGATGATGACGCTCAATCCCGTTCTGCGTATCGACACACAGATGGTCGAGGCGGTGCTCGCGCACCGGCCGATGAGCCGTCGCGCAGCGCTCGACGAAGCGCGCATGGCGCTTGCGCAGGTCGGCATCCCGGCGCCGGACGAACGTTTGAAGTGTTATCCGCATCAGTTCTCCGGCGGCATGCGTCAACGCGTTGCGATTGCGATTGCATTGATCAACCGGCCCGAGGTGGTGATCGCCGATGAACCCACCACCGCGCTCGACGTCACCATCCAGGCGCAGATTCTCGGTGAGATCCAGCAGCTTTGCCGCAACTCGGGCACAGCGCTTATCTGGATCACGCACGACCTGTCGGTGGTCGCGGGCCTCGCGGATCGCGTGTGCGTGATGTACGGCGGCAGGATCGCAGAACACGGCAGTGTCGATCAGGTACTCGACACGCCACGTCATCCCTACACGCGCGGCTTGATGAATTCGATTCCGAGCCGCAATCCAAAAGGCGTGATGCTGCGGCAGATTCCCGGCGCACCACCTTCGCTGCTCACGTTAGGGGAGGGCTGTGCGTTTCGCACGCGCTGTTCATCCGCAGTGCCCGAATGCGCGCATGAGATAGCCGAATCGATTGACCACGACGGCCACATGGTTCGCTGTATCCGGCCCGTCGTCGATGAACACGAGGAGATTGCATGACCCCGCTGCTCGAATTGCGTAATGTCACGAAGACGTTCGCGCCCAGACAGGATGCGACCGGGCGCTTCGTCCGGGCAGTCACCGGACGGCAGCCGCCGAAGGGCGTGCATGCGGTCACCGATCTGAGCCTGAGTGTGAGCGCCGGCGAGGTGGTTGGGCTGGTCGGCGAATCAGGCTGCGGTAAATCGACGGTGGGCCGCCTGGCGGCCGGCGTCTACTGGCCGACGAGCGGCAAACGCTACTGGCAGGACACGGATATGGCGGCGCTCGGACGGCGCGAGCGCAATCGCGCCGAACTCGATATCCAGATGATCTTCCAGGATCCGTATGCGTCGCTGAATCCGCGTATGCGGGCTGCCGATATCGTCGCGGAAGGGGCGCACGTGCATGGTTTCATCCGCAAGGCGGATACGCGCGATTTTGTCGGGACGCTGTTTGAACGGGTGGGCCTCGATCCGGATTCGATGGACCGCTTCGCCCATCAGTTCTCGGGTGGCCAGCGTGCGCGGATCGGTATCGCGCGTGCGCTATCGGTGAATCCGAAGTTTCTCGTTTGCGATGAATCGGTGGCGGCGCTCGACGTGTCGATCCAGGCACAGGTGCTGAATCTGTTTATCAAGCTGCGCGAAGAGCTAGGTTTGACGTATCTGTTCATCAGCCACGACCTGGGCGTGGTGCGTCATATCGCGGATCGCATTGTCGTGATGTATCTCGGCAAGATTGTCGAGTCGGGCCCCACCGAGCAGGTCTATCAGAATCCGCAGCATCCGTACACGCAGGCATTGCTGGCGGAAGTGCCTTCGCTCGACAAGCGCAAGAAGACCTTCTATGCAATCAAGGGCGAGATTCCGTCGCCGATGAATCCACCTTCGGGTTGTCATTTTCATCCGCGCTGTCCACACGCGTTGCCCGTTTGCAAGGAGGTCGTGCCCGTACTAAAGCGCACCGCCGATGGGCAATTCGCAGCGTGTCATCTGATCGACTGACGTCGCCTTCGCGATTGAAGTCTGGCCCGGTGTGACCTGTCCGGCAGCGATGCTGGCGGTTCACATCGGGCTTTTTCATGGGCGGAGAAAACCAGAACGTGAGTGAATCCGTGTGTGCCACAATCCGGCGGCGCAAAAAAAACCGGCTTACGCCGGCATAAATTTGTGCCGCTCGACTCTCGCCATCAAGCGGCACGTCTCGCGATCAATCGGTCAGAACTTGTGGCGTATGCCAATGCCAGCGACGACCTGCTTGTTGGTGCTCGACGTCGGCAGCGTCAGAATCACCGCGCGCGTACCGTCACCGCTCGCCTGTTGATAGTTCACTTCTGCATACACGTCGGTGCGTTTCGACAGGAAGTAGTCGAGCCCGACCGACGTCTGGCCCCAGTGCGAACTCTCGAGCTTCGTCCACGTGTACCCTGCGCCACCGACCAGCGCCGGCGTGAAGTGGTACAGCAAGCTGCCTTCCAGTGAAGTGAGTGTCGACGCATTGCCCATGTACGAGATCCGCGTACCGGTGTAGTTCGCCATGATGCCGAACTTGCCGATCGAATAGCTGCCGCCGAGTCCCCATGTCTTCATGCTGTCCGCCACGATCGGACCCGTCAGCGGCTGGCCGAACAGCGTGTTGACGCCCAGATCGTTGATCGGATCGATGCGGAAGTTGTTGATGTCCGTATAGGCCGCGCCGAGACTGAGTGGGCCATGATCGTAGGTCAGGCCGAAACTCATCGAGCTGTTCTGATGGAAGTTGCCGGCTGTATTACCGAAACCATACATCGCCCCAGCGGTGAAGCCGCCGAAATTATTGCTGACGAATTTGACCGTATTGTCCAGTCGGTCGCCCGATACGCGGTCGTAGTCACCCGGATGGAACGCATACACGCCGGCGACGTAGGCGATCGAATAGTTGCCGATGATGTCGCCCATGAAGTCGTACTGATGGCCCATCGTCAGCGTACCGATCTGATTCGACAGGCCGACGTAAGCCTGGCGCCCGAAGATGCCACCTTGTCCGAGCGTGCCGTTGTTCAGATTGAAGCCGTTCTCGAGACGAAACAGCGCTTTCATACCGCCACCGAGATCTTCTGTACCCTGGAAGCCGAGCCGGTTGCCTTGTGGGACACCCGTGTCGAAGACCCACGCGGAATGACCGTTGCTGTTGCTAACGTAGCTGATGCCCGAGTCGACGATCCCGTAAATCGTCACACTGCTCTGCGCCTGTGCACCTGCTGCAAAAGTACAAAGTGACACGGCAGCAAGTGGTACGGCGAGGGTCTTTCTCATTGTTTGTCTCCTTTCCATGAATAGTCTGCGCCAGTTTTGTTGAAGATGCCGCATGTTTTGCGAGGCTTCGTTCGCAGTTATTCGTGCCTCGCAACGTGTTGCACGCGCAACCATTTCGTTGTGTGAACGAAAGGCCGCGCGGCGGTCCTGCATCGCCCGTCATCAACTTGAGCAGTGCTTGACTTCGATAGAAGTGTATAACGATAATATAGTTATACAGAAGGCATTTTGACGCGATGAAGATGCTCGTAAACACGAAGTGACGCAGCCGTGCACTTGCCGTTATTGGGCGGGTGCTCAGTTCGGCGCGCTGTTTTCAGATGGGAACCGTTGACGGTTCCCTCAATAAAGCGGGTACCCTTGCGGGTTCTGCACATATAGGAGACGGAGATGGGAACAACATTGCGGGGCTGGGGCCGGCTGGCAGTCATGGCCGGTGCGTTGGCCGCGAGCGTGTTCGTGCAGCAGAATGCAGGTGCAGCGGAATTCAAGTACGGGGTTAGTGCGGACGTCACGTCGCTCGATCCACAGTTCGCCAACTTGCCGGGCAACCGCAACGTTGCGCGTAACGTGTTCGAACCGTTGATCGACATGTCGCCAGATGGCCGCTTGCAGCCCGGTCTCGCCGAGTCGTGGAAACCGCTTGACGATAAGACGTGGGAAATCAAGCTGCGCAAGAACGTCAAGTTCCAGGACGGCTCGTCGTTCACGGCAGACGATGTGGTCTATTCGCTCGCGCGTCCCGACACGCTGACCAATTCGCCGGCTACGTTCGGGGTCTTCACGAAAGACATCACCAAGGTGCAGGTGGTCGATCCGTACACGGTCAAATTGACCACGGCCCGTCCGTTGGCAGTGCTGCCAAACTATCTGTCGATGATTTTCATGCTGTCGAAGAAAGACACGCAGGGACTCAAGAGCGAAGACTTCGAAACCGGTAAGGGCCTTGTCGGTACAGGGCCTTACAAGTTCTCCCGCTTTTTGCGGGGCGACCGCGTCGAACTCGTTCGCAACGACGGGTATTGGGGTGACAAGCCGGCCTATGACAAGGTGACGGTGCGCATCCTGCCGAACGCGGCGGCGCGTGTGGCGGCCATTCTGTCGGGCGACGTCGACGCGGTGATCGATGTGCCAAGCGCGGATGTGACGCGCATCAAGGCTGACAAAAAGCTTGCCGTCTACACGAAGCCCAGCACGTTAATGGTCTTCTGGGTGATGAATCAGCTAAACGACAACGCGCCGTATGTGACAGACAACAACGGTAAACCGTTAGGCAGGAATCCGTTCAAGGATGTGCGTGTGCGCCGTGCGTTCTCGCTCGCCATCAATCGCCAGGTGCTGGTCGATCGCGTCTTGCAGGGTTTAGGTGTGGCGACGCAGAACAGCGTGCCGAGCACGATGTTCGGCTACAACCCGGCGCTGCCGCCCGATCCGTACAAACCCGATGAAGCAAAAAAGCTGCTGGCCGAAGCCGGTTATCCCGAGTGCTTTTCGCTGACACTCTTTGCGCCGAACGATCGCTATGTCAACGATTCGCAACTGGCGCAAGGTGTCGCGCAAATGCTGACACGCATCGGTTGCAAGACCAAGGTCGAGACGCAGCCGATGGGTACGTTCATCTCGCGCGTGAACCAGCTGCAACTGGGCTTCTTCATGATCGGCTGGGGTGCGGATGCGGGCGACATGGGTGTGCAGCTCGAGTCGCTGTTTTCGAATCCGACCAACAATCCGTTCCGCAAGATCAATATCCAGACGTACGATTCGCCAAACTTCTGGAAGCCGTTGAATGCGGGGCTGGCAACGGTCGACGATGCGAAGCGCGAAGCGCTTTACCAGGAAACGTCGAAGGTATTGCACGATGAAGTAGGCATCATCCCGACACATCTGCAGGTTTCGACTTTCGCCGCGCGTAACGGGATTCATATCGTGCCGCGCGTCGATTCGCAAATGTACGGGTTCGACGCCGCACCGGCGAAGTAATCGGTGAGTGCCGCCGTGTGCCTCTTGCGAGATGCACTAGCGGCAAACGAATCGGCGAGCATGGACTCGCCGATTCGTTTTATCCCAAGGTCACGCGTGTGTTGTCGTTGAAGTGCGAAACGAACTTGTCGAGTAGCGCGAGAAATTGCGTGCGCTCGGCAGGCTCGAATGGCGCGAGCAACGCTTCGACCGATTTCTGTGCGTAGCGCTCGCATTGACGGAAGCATTGCCGGCCCGCTTCGGTCAGCGAGATTTCCACTTTGCGCTGGTCCGTTTCGCTTTTGGCTTTTTCGAGCAGGCCGCGCTCACTCAGAATCTTGACGACGAGTGCGGTGGTCGAGCGGTCGAGGCCGATCAGGCGCGCGATGCCAATCTGTTCGAGCGGGCCGCTGTGAAAGAGGATATACAGCACGCCGTATTGGCTGGGCGTCATATCGAGCGCAGCGCAGGCTTCGATGAAGAGGTCGGTCGAGATCTGATGGGCACGCCGGATCATGAAGCCGGGGCGGGCGTACAGACGGTCGAGCGGAGTCTGGCGCGTCTCGCGCGCCACAGGGTTCTTTGCCATGGACTCGTATCTGGAAGTGGGCCGCCCGCGGTCGGGCGGCAAGTGTGACTGGCCGATATTATCGCGCAGTGCGGACGGCTGGTCGCAGAGCGGGGTGGATGACGGGCGTCATCCGCGCAGGTTACTGTGCGTCAGGCTGCTGCTCGGGGGCAGCCGCAGCGAATGCAGGCAACTGCAGGCAGCGCTGTGCGATGCGACTGAGCACCGGATAGGCGCTCAGATCGACGTTGAAGCGTTGCGCATTGAAAACCTGTGGCACGAGCGTGAGATCGGCTAGCGTCGGTTGATCGCCGTAGCAGAATTGACCCGTTGTGTGACTTTGTGCAAGCCTTGTTTCCAGCGCGGAAAACCCCGTGTGGACCCAGTGGTGATACCAGGCGTCTCGTGCTTCTTTTGTCAGCCCGGCCGTGTCGCCAAGGTATTTGAGCACACGCAGGTTATTGAGTGGATGGATGTCGCACGCGATGTCTAAAGCCAGTGCACGCACAGTGGCGCGGCCGAGCGGATCGTGCGGCAGTAGCGGTGGCTCGGGATGCAGTTCGTCCAGGTACTCGATGATCGCAAGCGACTGATGGAGCGACACTTCGCCGTTCCTGAGCACAGGGACCAGCGCCTCCGGACTGAGCGAGCGATAGGCGGGCGCGAATTGCTCACCGCCGTCGCGTGACAGATGCACGGGAAGGTAGTCGAACGGCAGGCCTTTCAGACCTAGCGCAATTCGCACCCGATACGATGCGGAGCTGCGAAAAAAATTGTGAAGCTGCACGGAATATCCTCGATGAACGGAGCATGACGAGCGTTATGCTCCGTTGTGACATGAGTCGTTCAGACCACTTTGACCTGGAGTTCGCCGAGACCGTCGATGCCGCCATGCATCGTATCGCCCTTGATCACTGCGCCGACACCCTCCGGTGTGCCGGTATAGATCAGATCGCCCGGCACCAGTTCGAAGAAGCGCGACAGATAGGCGATCGTTTCCGCGACCGACCAGATCAGCTGCGAGGCGTCCGCGCGTTGCTTCGACGTTCCATTGACGTTCAGCCAGATCGCGCCGTCTTTCAGATGCCCCGTCTGTTCAGTGCGATGCAGCGGGCCGATCGGTGCTGAGTGATCGAACGCCTTGCCGATATCCCATGGGCGCCCCATTTTTCGCATCTCCATTTGCAGATCGCGGCGCGTCATATCGAGTCCGAGTGCATAGCCAAATACATGTTCGAGTGCCTCGTTGACAGAGATATTTTTACCTCCCTTGCCGATTGCAGCGACCAGTTCCATTTCGTAGTGGCAGTTGTCCGTCTCGGACGGATACGGAAATTCACCCGTCGTGCCCGGTGCGACATACACGATGGCATCGGCCGGTTTGCAGAAGAAAAACGGCGGCTCGCGGTCCGGATCGAAACCCATCTCGCGCGCATGGGCGGCGTAGTTGCGCCCGACGCAATAGATGCGCCGGACGGGAAACGCGTCGTCCGACCCGGCAACCGGGACCGTTACCGCGGGCGCGGACTCAAAGACCAGATTCATTGAATATTCTCCATGTGTGATTGTGTTTTGTGCTGATCGCTGCGATCGCCAGTGTTGCGTTCACGCGTCCAGTTTTTCTTCGCGCAGAATGTTGAGCGCGGTTTGCACCGGCCGGTCCGAAAAGCTGAACAGCACCGCGTCGTCGTTCGCGTGCAGCGTGAACGTTTTCCATGACGGCACGACGAAGTGATCCTTCGGGCCGAACTCGAAGCTTTGCCCGTCGATGACCGCGCGTCCGGTTCCTTCCACGACCGAATACACGGCGCCGTCGGTACTGCGGAACGGTTTGCCGGCGAAACCGGCCGGCAGATATTGCATGAACGTGGCAAGCGTCGGCATGGGCCAGCCGCCGGTTGCAGGGTTGACGTAGCGCAGTTTGACGCCATGCCATGCGTCGACGTCACCATCGCGATAGAGGCGCTCGAGCACCTCGCGCGTGCGGTCGTAGGGGTAGCTGAAAATGGGCGAGGTCGGCGACGAAGGCTGATAGTCGACCGGCAACAGGTTGTGCCCATAGCGCGCCAGCGCATTACCTTCGGGCCGGGTAACGCGTTGCGACATGGCCGTGCTTTTTTCCTCGAAGCCCGCGTCGAAGAAGCGAATCATCGGAATATCCAGGCCGTCGAGCCATACAACCGGTTCGCTGTGGCCGTCGATGCCGTCGTTACCGTGATCGTGCCAGGTCCAGCCCGGTGTAATGATGAAGTCGCCCGGCATCATAGTCGTGCGTTCGCCATCAACCGCCGTATAAGCGCCACGGCCGTGCACAATAAAACGCAACGCCGATTGCACGTGACGATGGGCCGGCGCCACCTCGCCCGGCAGAATCAGCTGCAATCCGGCATAGAGCGATTGCGTGACGCTGGCGTGGCCGGGCAGGGCGGGGTTCTCGAGCCACCAGCACGCGGCGCACGGCTTCCTCCGCCGTGATCAATGTGCCGGCCTGCTCGATGTAAGGCAGCACATCGCGCCATTTCCACAGCGCGGGCACACAGGGTCCATTGGGCTGATGCGGCACCAAAGTGCTAAGCGATTCCCACAGGGGAATCATGTTGAGTTCGCGGATCTGCTCGTAGAAAGCTTTCCTGTCTGACGTGGGAAGGCCGGTGTTCATTGCTTGTCTCCTGTTCTTTTCTGGAAATGCCGCGTTTCGTCGAACGGCGTAGGTATATCTGGCGATACATGATGGCGCTGCCGATAAATAATCGGCAGACGTATGTCTAAAAGATATTGAATCTTGATCGCCGTGTCAAACGAATTCCGTTGTCCGGATGAATCGCTTGACGAAGCCGGAATGGCTCACTATATTTCGGCAGACGTCTGCGTAAATTGCACATAGTCATGCGGCGCGGGAGACGGATTCAACAGCGCGCTGCTACGCGCTCATCACGAAAGAGGAGACAGATGAAAAAGGATAGTGAGGTCGTCATCGTTGGTGCAGGGATTGGCGGATTGACGCTGGCGCTGACGTTGCACAAGGCAGGCATCGCGAGTCGAATTTTTGAAGCGGCGCCTGAAATCAGGCCACTCGGGGTCGGGATCAACCTGCTGCCGCATGCAACGCGTGAACTGGCGGAACTCGATCTGCTCGCCGAGCTGGCGGCGGTCGGCGTGACGACGCAGGAGTCGGTGTTTTTCAATCGTCACGGGCAACTGATTTATCGCGAGCCGGCTGGGCGTTACGCCGGTTACGATCATCCGCAGTTCTCGATCCATCGCGGCGACCTGCAAAGCATATTGCTCAAGGCGGTGCTTGAACGTCTGGGGCCAGACAGCGTTGTGACAGACCGTCGGTGTATCAGCGCAACCCAGGACGAAACAGGCGCCATCGCGCGCTTTACCGATAGTGCCGGCAACGATCATCTCGTTAGTGGCGCGGCGATCGTGGCATGCGACGGCATTCACTCGGCGATTCGCAAACAGTTCTACCCGAACGAAGGCGCGCCGCGCTATTCCGGTTTCAACATGTGGCGCGGAACGATCACAGCGCCGCCGTTCCTTACCGGTGGCAGCATGGTGCGTGCCGGCTGGCTGACGCACGGCAAGATGGTTATTTACCCGATTCGCGACAACGTGGATGCCGCGGGCAATCAGTTGCTGAACTGGGTCGCCGAAATCGAATCGCCGCAACCCGCACGCCGCGACTGGAACGGAAAAGGGCGCCTCGTCGATTTCTTCCCTGCGTTCGCGGACTGGCATTTCGATTGGCTGGACGTGGCTGCGATGATTGAAGCGACGGAGACGATTCTGGAATATCCGATGGTCGATCAGGATCCATTGCCGCGTTGGACGTTCGGCCGCATCACGCTGTTGGGGGACGCGGCGCATCCAATGGTGCCGCGCGGCTCGAACGGTGCCGGGCAGGCGATTCTGGACGCACGCTTTCTGGCAGACCGTTGCGCGGAACTGGGTGTCTGCGAGGAAGCGCTGCTTGCCTATGACCGGGCACGCGTCAAGGCGACCGGCGATGTCGTGCTGATGAACCGCAAGGCACCGCCTGACCGGATTTTGCAGGTGGTTTACGAGCGCACGCAGGGACAGCGTTTCGGGCGGATCGAAGATGTGGTCAGCGCGGAAGAGCTAAGCCAGATCGCGAATCAGTACAAGACGGTCGCCGGTTTTCATCTCGACGATCTGAAGGCGAAGCAGCGGGTAGGATAATTTGAGGCGGGATGAACGGGGCACCGCCGGTCGGGCGGTCTCCGCAATGGGAATAGCCGGTCATTTCCTCGCGCTTACTGAATTTGTAGACGACTGGTCTAATTGAGGCCATAATCCGCCAACTATGAGAGCTAGCCATCCCCACATTCGCAGGCACATCCTCGACGCCGGGCGCGCCCTGATCGCGCGCAAAGGCTTTGTCGCGGTCGGGCTGAACGAGATTCTGACAACTGCCGAGATCCCGAAGGGGTCGTTCTATCACTACTTCGGTTCGAAGGAGTCGTTCGGCAGCGAGCTATTGCAGCAGTACGTCGCCGACTACGCGGCGCGCCTTGACGCGCTGTTCGGCCAGCCCGGTGTCAACGGCCGTGACAAGCTGCTGAGCTATTGGGCCGCATGGCAACAGGAACAACTCGATCAGAACGGCGACGAAAAGTGTCTGGTGGTGAAGCTGAGCGCGGAAGTCGGCGACCTGTCGGATGAGATGCGCGTGGTGCTGCGCGACGGCGTGGACCGCTTGATGATGCGTCTCGCATCCGTGATTGAAGAAGGTCAGGCAGACGGTTCGCTTTCGCCGGAGATCCGGGCCAAAGAAGCGGCCGAACTCCTTTATCACATGTGGCTCGGCGCGGCGCTCGTCACCAAGCTGCGACAGGATGGAAGCGCGATGGCGCAAGCCATGGCGGTCACCGCCAGCGTACTTCGCGCGCCTTGATTTTTCCGCGGCCGAGGCCGGTGCGCTCTTGAAGCTTAGCGAACAGAAGTACTAGCCAAAGCATTCGAAGAAGCACTCAAAGAAACTCACAAAAGCACTCACTCCGTGCAGCGCGGAGCCCTTATCGTTGGACATTCCAGGAGATCGATTGTGCGTAGCGTTATCTATTCCTCTTTCGGCAATCCCGCTGACGTGCTGCAGGTCGCGGAACGTTCTACGCCGAATCCCGGCGCGGGGCAGGTGCGCATCAAATCGACCCTGTCGCCGATCCACAATCACGACCTGTGGACGATTCGCGGTCAATACGGCTACAAGCCGCAACTGCCGGCCGTGGGCGGCACTGAAGTTGCCGGTGTGATCGACGCGATCGGCGCGGGTGTCGAACACTTGAAGCCCGGTCAGCGCGTGGTGGTGGCCGGCATTCACGAAGCCTGGGCCGATTACGTTCTGGCGCCGGCGGCCGTGGTGGTCCCGTTGCCCGATGCGATCAGCGACGAAACGGGCTGTCAGTTGATCGCCATGCCGTTGAGCGCGGTGATGCTGCTCGAGTATCTGCATCTGGAACCCGGTCAGTGGTTCATCCAGAACACGGCGAACGGTGCGGTTGGCAAGACGCTGGCGATGCTGGCCAACGCGCGCGGCATCAATGTGGTCAATCTGGTCCGGCGCGAGGCGGGCATTGCGGAGTTGGCCGAAGTGGGCATCGGCAATGCGGTATCGACCGAAAGCGATGGCTGGAAGACGCAGGTTCGTGACATCGTTGGCGACGCGCCGCTCGTGGCAGGTGTCGATTCGGTCGGTGGCGATGCCAGCGGCGACATCTTCGGTCTGCTTGGTGAAAACGGCACCCTGGTTTCGTTCGGCGCCATGTCCGGTGAATTGATGCGGATCAGTTCCGGCGATGCGATCTTCAAGCAGGCGACCGTCAAGGGTTTCTGGGCAAGCAAAATTTTCGAGGTCACGTCGGGTGCGGATAAAGCGCGCATGATCGGCGAACTGCTGAGGCTCGCTGCATCGGGCGAACTGAAGCTGCCGGTCGAAGCCGTCTTCGATGTCGGGAGCGTGGCACAAGCGGCAACGGCGAGCGAGAAGAGCGCGCGCAAGGGCAAGGTGCTGCTGCGGTTCTAACGTTCCAACGGACAGAGGCGTGTCGCTGCATGGCACACAAGCTCGTGCCATGCAGTGCCATGCCGATGCAAGATCGCAAGATACTACTTCCAACGTCTGCCCTGGAACTACGCGAATCGTCGAGGGTTTTCAGCGCAGACTTTGCCCGCACTTTCTCTCACCGACTCAAAATCCCAATCCATGATCGAAGTCCATCATCTCAACGAATCCCGTTCGCGCCGCATTACCTGGTTGCTGGAGGAACTCGGCCTCGACTACAAGCTCGTTCAATACCAGCGCAATCCGGAAACCCGTCTCGCGCCGCCGGAATTGATGGCAATTCATCCGCTGGGCAAGGCCCCCGTGATTCGCGACGGCGAGAAGGTGGTTTTCGAATCGGGCGCGATCGTGGATTATCTGATTCGCCGCCATGGCAATGGGCGCCTCGCGCCGGCATACGGAACCGACGAGTACGACCGTTACGCGCAGTTCCTGCACTATGCGGAAGGCTCTGCCATGCTGCCGCTCATGTTGAAGGTGTACACGGCACGTCTTGGCGACGGTGCGGCCCCCTTGCAACCGAGAATCGAAAGCGAGTTGAGGAATCACCTGGGTTTTCTGAATCAGGAACTGGCAGGCCGCGAATACTTCATGGGCGATGAACTGACGGGCGTCGATATCCAACTCTCGTTCGTTGCCCAGACGTGCCTGAAGTTTTGCGGGCGCGACAGATTCCCGAATATCACGGCGTTCGTCGATCGTATCGAGGCGCGTCCTGCGTACCAACGCGCGATGGAAAAAGGCGGCGCGTAAGCGGTTGAGCGCTGCTGCCGATTCGGCGCGCTTTACGGCTTCTCGAACGAAGCTGGTGGCTTCGTCGACCCGCGAGCAGGTCGTGGTGGCCGCGGGTATGAGGCACCGGTTCTGATCATTCGCCGTTACCCCCGCCGCCGGAGATGCCAGTTCTCACCGCTTTGAGTAAGTAACGAGTAAGTCCAGCAGTCGTAGAGTCGATGCCGCCTCATCCATCAACTCAGGACTCGACGTGAAAAAATCTCTTTGCCGTGAGCGCTGGTTTCCGTTGGCGATCGCATCGTTCTTCATGGTTTCGGGGGCCGCATGGGCCGACGGCGAGAACCCGGAACCGCCCACGGCGGACGATACGGGCTTCGCCGTGCTGAACAATTCGACCAATGTGACGCATTGGGGCCTGGGCGTCGGCGCGGGCATCGAGCAGGCGCCCTACAAAGGCTACGGCACGAAATACACGCCGATTCCGCTGATTTCGTTCGACAACAAATGGGTGCATGCGTTTGGTACGGCTGTCGATCTGAAGATCGGCAAGTGGGACAACGTCAGTCTCGCGTTGCGCGGACAATACGCGATCGGCGACGGCTACAAAGCGTCCGATGCCCCGATTCTGAGCGGCATGCAGAACCGCAATGGCACGTTCTGGTACGGCCCGGCACTCGCCTGGCACACCGCATACGGCACGCTTTCGGGGGATTTTCTGGAAGGCGGTAACAGAGGGCAGAAAGCCACCATCGACTTCAGCAAGTCGTTCGAATACGGCAAATTCGAGTTCGAACCTCACGCCGGCGTGGATTGGTTGAGCAGCAAATATGTCGATTATTATTACGGCGTGCGTTCATCCGAAGTGCGCGCCGGGCGCCCGGAATATACTGGCAAGGCGACCTACGACATCTCGGTGGGAACGCGTATCGACTACAAGTTCACCCGCCATCAGATCCTGATCCTCGACGTCGGCGTCGCCCACCTTGGCAGCGGCATCACCGACAGCCCACTGGTGGGTAAGCGCTATATTCCGCAAGCCAGGGTCGGTTACCTTTACGAATTCAATTGAGCCCCGCCGCATGTCGCGAGTCGCACTGATCGAAGACCACGAGCGCCTGGCCGGCATGATCCGCCAGGCGCTTTCCGCGGCAGGCATCGAGACCGATGTGTTCGGCACCATTTCGGCCGCGCATTATGGTGTGAGCCGCGCCAACTATGCGGTGCTCATCATCGATCGTGGTTTGCCGGACGGCGACGGCCTGGCTTTTCTGCGGACATTACGCGCGGTAGGGCAGATGACGCCCTCGCTCATGCTGACGGCACGCGACGCGCTGCATGACCGCGTCGACGGACTGGAAAACGGCGCGGACGACTACGTGACCAAGCCCTTCGCCATGAGTGAGCTGGTTGCGCGGGTGCGTACGCTGATGCGCCGTCCAGTGGCGCTGGCGGAACTGGTGATCTCGTTCGGCGACATCACGGTCGATCCGCAGCAACATGCAATGCGCTGTGGCGCGCAGTCTGTTCTGCTGGCGCCCGCCGAGTTGCAGATTGCGCTGTGCCTCACGAAGGCCGCGGGCACCACTGTGCGGCATGCGGCGCTCGAACATGCTGCGTGGGGGCTCGGCGACGCCGTCACGCCTAACGCGCTCGAAGTCACGTTGCATCGTCTGCGCAAGAAGTTGACCGCGGTTGGCGCGACGACGCGGCTTGCCAATATTCGCGGCACGGGCTTCGCGCTCCAGGTAGCCGCAGGGCTCACCGGGTAGCATTAAATCAACGGCCAATTGCTCAACATGCTCAATCACTGGATTCGCAGTTTGTCCGCGCGGCTTTGGGTGACCAGTATCGTTGCGCTCGCCATCAGCCTGACCGTGCTGGCAACGGCCGCCACCTATGCATTCAATCATTTCCCTCAGCAGATGCTCGGGCTGCACGAGGAGATGGAAAGTGCCAAAGCGATCGCGCACGGACTCCGCTTCGACAGTGCCGGCCGTCCGGTTTCCGTGGCGCTTCCCACGCAGATGGCGTGGCTCTTCGAGGTGGCGCCGACGGAACTGAAATACCGGGTACTCGACGACCACCGCAACGTGTTGCTGGCTTCGAACGGTGCCAAGGGGAGTGAAGCATGGATTGCAGGCGATCTATCCGGGTCCGTCGGCGATGTTCAGCGGGCGGAGATAGGCACGAAGCCATTCGCAGTCCTGACGCTGCGGGTTGCGCATGGCCCGGCGATCTTCTACATCCAGACCGCAACGGCCGAGCGTTTCGTCGACGCGCTGATAGCCAACAAGGTCAAGCCGATACCGGCCATCATCAAGACGATCATTGTCGTGGCCACGATCATTTTCGGCCTGACTTTCCCATTTACCGTGCATCGGGTGCTCAAGCCGCTTAGAGAGGCATCGCGTGCGGCTGCGCGCATCACGCCGCGCAACCTCACGACGCGTCTTTCGATCGAGGGCGTTCCGAGTGAAATCAAGCCGCTGATCCATGCCTTCAACGAAGCGCTCGACAGGCTCGAAAACGGCTTCGCCGTGCAGCAGCAGTTTCTCGCGTCGGCCGCGCACGAGTTGCAGACGCCGCTCACCTTGATCCGCGGTCAGATCGAACTGCAACCCGGGATCGACGACAAGGATTTGCTGTTTCGCGAAATCGATCTGATGGCGCGTCAGGTTCGGCAACTACTGCATCTCGCCGAAGTCAGCGAGTCGCAGAACTTCAGTTTCGGCGAGGTGAATATCGTCGACGTGGTGCAGGATGTGATGGTTTATCTCGCACGCAAGGCCGACCGCAAGGCGGTGAAGCTCCGGCTCGAAACCACCGTCGCGCCACCGTCGATCTGGGCGGACCGAAGCGCGTTGTTCATTCTGCTGAAGAACATCGTCGAGAACGCGATCAATGCGTCGCCAGCGCATAGCGCGGTTGTGCTGATTGTCGATGCCGTCTCGGTGCAGGTTCAGGACGAAGGGCAGGGCATCAGGCAGGAGCACCTGCCGTTTCTCTTCAAGCGGTTCTGGCGCGCGCCGGATGCGCAGCATGATGGCGCCGGACTCGGTCTTGCGATCTGCAAGGAGATCGCCACGGCGCACGAATGGCGTTTGACCGTGAGCAGTCTGGTCTCGGGCACGCGCTTCGCAGTGTGGTTTTCGTAGCACCGCACCCTCGATTCCCAGTCGATTTTCAATCGACTATCAGGCTGGTTCGCTTAACACCGGTTCATTGACGATCTGTTCGATGATCGCCTTCATCAAGCCCGGAAACCGGGCGTCCAGTTCGGCGCGCCGCAGCGAATTCTGATGCACGGTGCCGGCAACGCGCGTGCGCACCAGCCCCGCCTCACGCAGGATCCGAAAATGATGGGAGACGCTCGACTTGGGACGGCCGCCGTCGAGGTCGCCGCAGGTGGCCTCGTCGACACCTGAAAGCCGGCGGACGATCTCGAGGCGCACCGGGTCGCTAAGAGCATGGAAGAGCCGCCCGAGCGTGAAGTCCTCAGCGGCAGGATGGGTATATGTGCGCATTCTGCGGATGATAAAGGTTTCTGCCATACTCCATAGTTCGATGTTTGTCGAACTACCGTACAAGCGTATTCACAGGAGTTTAGCCTGATGTCCGCATTATTTCAGCCCTACAAGCTCAAGGGTGTTTCCTTACGCAACCGTATCGCCATTCCGCCGATGTGTCAGTACACCGCCGAAGACGGCCTGATCAACGACTGGCATCGCGTGCACCTCGCCGGTCTGGCGCGTGGCGGCGCGGGGCTGGTGATCGTCGAGGCGACGGCCGTATCGCCCGAGGGACGTATCACGCCGGGCTGCGCGGGCATCTGGACCGACGAGCAGGCCCAGGCTTTCGCGCCAGTGGTCGCGTCGATCAAGGCCGCGGGCGCGGTGCCGGGCATTCAGATCGGTCACGCGGGGCGCAAAGCCAGCGCCAACCGGCCGTGGGAAGGCGACGACCACATCGCCGACACCGATCCGCGTGGCTGGCAGACCATTGCGCCGTCGGCGGTTGCCTTCGGCGGTGGTTTGCCGAAAGTGCCGAAGGCGATGACGCTCGACGACATCGCACGCGTGCGTGAGGATTTCGTCGCCGCGGCCAAACGAGCCCTTGATGCGGGTTTTGAATGGCTTGAGTTGCACTTCGCACACGGCTACCTCGGCCAAAGCTTTTTCTCGACGCATTCCAATCACCGTGACGACGCATACGGCGGCAGCCTCGAAAACCGCAGCCGCTTCCTGCTGGAAACCTTGGCCGCCGTGCGCAAGGTGTGGCCTGAGCATCTGCCATTGACGGCGCGTTTCGGTGTGATCGAATACGACGGCCGCGACGAGGAAACGCTCGCTGAATCGATCGAACTGGCGAAAAATTTCAAGCGCGAGGGGCTCGATATGCTGAGCGTCAGCGTGGGTTTCTCCACGCCTGCGGCACGTATTCCATGGGCGCCGGCGTTTCTCGCGCCGATCGCTGAGCGGGTGCGCCGCGAGGCCGGTATCGCCGTTTCGTCGGCATGGGGCATCGATACGCCGGAATTGGCCGACCGCTCCGTCAAGAGCGAGCAACTGGACCTGGTGATGGTCGGTCGCGCGCATCTGGCCGATCCGCACTGGCCGTACCACGCGGCGCGCAAGTTGGGTATCGAACGTCCGTCGTGGACGTTGCCGGCACCGTACGCGCATTGGCTCGAACGTTACGCCGTTGCCTGAGTGCGGCGCTACGTGAAGGCTGTGAATGCATAAAAAATAGCGCGTGGCAGGGTGTGAATTCCATTCACTCTGCCACGCGCGATCTACAACAGTCCGAACCTGCTGCGGGTTGCTTATCCTTTGACGTGTTCCGTCGAGAGCCAGCCCCCGCTTACGCCGATCTGCGCCACCTGTTTTGCCACCGCGTCGGCCAGACGCTTTGCGTCTGCTGAAACGCCGGCCTTCTTCGTTTCGGATACGCCATGCAAGGCGCCGCCCACGGCCGCCGAGGTCGCGATGCTCCCGGCTGCCGCGCCCACGCCGGCTGTTTCTGCCATGCCGGGTGCGTTGCCGCTGTCGCCGGTGGCGTTGAAGCTTTGCACCAGCTGCGCCGTGCCGCCCGCCGGTTGGTACAGAATCTGCACGGAGCTGCTCACTTCGCTCTTGCCTGCGCCCAGACCGATCAGCACGCGGCGGCGGCGATTACCCGAGTCGATCGTGTCGAAGCTGCCTTGCACGAGCAGAACGTTCTGATCGGCGGGGGCGGGGATGTCCGAGCGAATCGCACGCAGCCCCATTGATTGCAACTGATGCACGATTTCGTTGGCGACCTGCTCACGCACGGCGATCGCGTCGGCGGATTGTTTTTGCGCGGCAGATGAGCCGTCGAGCTGCGATTTCAATTTCTGCAGCATGCCGCCATTGTCCAGTTTCACCTGCTCCGGATTGCTGTCGAAGGTGTAGACATAAATGGTGTCCGGGCGCACTTGCGGCTGTGCGCTGGTCTGGCTTGCGTTGTTGATGCTGCCGCCGGCGCAGCCGGTCAGGAGCGCGCTGCCGCAGACCATGGCGATGCATGCAAAACGGGCGGCATTCTGTTTGAGGAAACTCACTGAAGTGAACATGTTCATCCTGTCGTCGGCACGCGGTGCCATTAGGTTCGAACGCATCTTCCGATGATCGGGCAACCGTGGATCGTTAATCATCGGGAACGCATTCGAACGCGTATTTGCACAAAAAGCACCCTTGATCTCATGCGTCTTTTTTCGTACGCACCGGCAGCGAAACGAAGTATGGGTGTGTCGCTTCGCAAACTCCATTCAGCAATTATTTCGCGCTATGTCACGGCGAAACATGCAGTTGCAAGGCGGGTTTGGCATGGGGTGAAAGTACGGCGACAGGGCATCAATTCAAGGCGAGCTTGACGATGCAGCAAAGAACGAAGACGAGAAGGGCGGCGGCGACGGCCATATTCAGCGGGTAGCGCATTATTCACCAGGCACTAGCGTTGCAGTGCTCTTATCCTAATCACCTGAGGGAAGATGAAAAGTAGGCAGAAAGGCTGCTATGTGCGAAAGCTAACGTAGCGCGCCGAACGGCTGCGCTGCGTTTTGGCGGGAGCGCTTCCAATTGGTCTTGCGTCGGAATGAATTGCACGGGTCGCGGGATGCCCGCTCTCCCGTGCGACGTTCGAACGTGGGGTGATCCAGCGGCGTAGCCGGCCGCGCTTTATTGCGGCACAGGCGGTTGCATCCCCGCCGGCATGCCGTGCGGCGACCTGTTCGCTGCGCCGAGGTCCTCCGACAGACTGGTGCGCAGCGTAGCAATGGCCTGGTCAGTATTGGCCGGCTTCAACTGCTCGCGGGCCAGCGAGTCGTACACGTAGTGGCGCAGCATCGGATCTTGCGTCTTGTTCAACACCTCGTGATACACGGCGACGATCTCGCCTTCACGCCCGCTCATTGCATACAGGCGGCGCAACTGTTCCAGATCGTTGACCACCGCGAATCCCGGCCCCATCGGCCCGTGTGGCCCAAACGGCTTGTCGCCGCGATGCGGCTCGTCATGCGCGTGAGCGGCGGGGGGCGGCGATGCCGCTTCCTGTGCAAACGCGCCCGTCGCAGCCACGGTCAAAACGGCGGCCAGTGCCGCGCCCAGCAATCCTTTTTTCATGATGTCGCTCCCATTGAGACAGCGCCGGCGCAACAGTGCGCCAGCACATCGGCAACGATAGTCGACATGCCGTTTTACCGGGTTACTGAAGCCGTTCTGTAACTTACCAAGCCTTGCATTCTGCGTGGCCGAACCGGTAAAACAGTCCGGCAAGGAGGCGGCCGACGCCAGGGTGTGCCCGCTGGCGCAATGTGGCCGGATGGCGCATGATTAACGCAATGTGCCGTCCGACCCCAGAAGCAGCAGGCGTCTGCGGGAGGCGCGGCGCACGCGACGCTACGGGTGCATATGCCGGAGAAGCATCGCGGCGATGCACACGGGCGAGTATTCAACCGTTAAGGAGGATTTCGCATGAGCCAACCTGACGCCGCCAATCCGTTTGGCGATTTCACCAAAATGCTGGAGCAGTTCAAGCTTCCCGGCTTCGACGTACCCGCCATCATGGAAGCGCGACGCAAGGACATGGAAGCACTGGTTCAGGCGAATCAGACGGCATTCCAGGGCATGCAGTCGCTCGCCCAGAAACAGACCGAGATGCTGCGCACCACGCTGGGCGAACTGCAGTCGCTCACAGGGCAGTTGTCGGCCGGTGGCGCTGCGCCTCCGGCGAAAGCCGCCGAGCTGATCCAGCAAAGCCTGCATAAGTCGCTCGCCGACATGCAGCAGTTGGCGCAAGCCGCATATCAGACGCAGGCTGAGTCGTATGCGGTGATCGCAAAACGCGTAGAAGAAAATGTGCAGGAGCTTAAGTCGCTCTTGCAGCAGAAAAAGTAACGGACGCGGCCGCGCTGAATCTTGTGATCCAGATCCAGATCCAGATCCGGCGCGGCGCGCGGAAGCCGCAATGAATTAGCAGGAAAGTCGCAATGAAGTACCCAGTGCCGCGGATAACGATCAAGTTATCCGCGGCATTTTTTTTGCCTCGAGTCGCGCTTGTCCCGTGATTTTCTGTTCACGCAAAAGCGGTCTGTACACGCCGCAATTGTCAGATGAATAAGCTAAAGAATAAGCTCACAGCCTCGGATTATTCAGCGTTCGCTTACATCGTTCGACACATGCTGCACGCATCGATATTTTTCTGCTGCGGCCCCGTTACCTGATGCGTATGTTCGCTTTAAACAGAACACATCGGAAAAATATGCGCTTAAGCACCGCCCCTTGGTGATCCTGTCAGAAAACATCAAACGGTATCGAACGACGCAGTGATTGCAGAAGGTTTAAATCGTCTCGCAAACGATTGCTTCACCCCCGCGCGATGCCTAAAGTTTCGCGCTGCCACTCCGTAGACGCATTCACGCAACCCAACCGGTCTGAATGCAATACCGGCACCGCCGGTCAGGAGTGCGCCCCTGAATTCCCGCTCGTGATCGGCTTACCCGCCGGCCACGAACGTTTCACCTCGAAGGAAATCTCTTGAAACCGATGCTTTCTACAAGCATTGCTCGCGCAATGCTCGGGGCAAGCTGCGCGCTGTCGTTTGCCGCGCACGCCACGCTCGGCCAGAACGTCAGCACTGTCGACAGCGATCAGACACGCCTGCACGCAGTTGCTCATACGGCCACTACGCAAAGCGCGTATTCCGTGCACCTGATGACGATGCCGTCCGGCACGCTGGTGCGCGAGTACGTCGCGCCCAACGGCATCGTGTTCGGCGTCGCGTGGCAAGGTCCGACGCTGCCGGATCTGAGATCCATGCTGGGCACTTCGTTCGACCAATACGTCGCCGCAACCGCGACGCGCCGTGGCACGCCGCTCGCGGTGTCCAGCAGCGATCTGGTTGTCTACTCCGGTGGCCATCTGCGCGCGTTTGCCGGTTATGCCTATCTGCCGCAAGCGGTGCCCGCGGGCGTCGATGTCGGCGTCATTCAATAACGGGGCCGATCATGCGTCATCAGTCTTCGTTGCTTACCTTGTTCTGCGCGGCGCTGCTCGCCGTGCTCGTCAGTGCCTGCGGCGGCGGGGGCGGTGGCTCCAGCGGCTCCGGCTCCTCGGCGAATTCCAGCAGCACGACGAGCGCGGCCGGTCCCACCGTCACCAATACCTCGCCTTCGCCGCAAGTGGTGGCTGCCAACGCGGTGCGCGTGACGGTCGACTCCGGTGTGAGCAACGTGCCGAACATGCCGTTCGTCAGCATTACGATTTGCGCGCCTGGGACCAGCCAGTGCCAAACCATCGATCACATCCTGGTGGACACCGGTTCGTGGGGCGTGCGCGTGTTCGCCTCGCAATTGCCCGCTTCGATGACGCTGCCGCAAGAGAAGGACGGCTCGGGCAATCTGATCGCCGAATGCATGCAGTTCTTCGACGGCTACACGTGGGGTTCGGTGAAGCTTGCCGACCTGCAGATCGCCGGTGAAAAAGCGGCCTCTCTGCCGATTCAGGTGATCGACCCGAACTACGCGTCGCTGCCGTCAGATTGCGCCAGCTTCGGTGCGTCGCGCAATACGCCGGGTACGCTGCAGGCTAATGGCATTCTGGGTATCGGCGTGTTCAAGCATGACTGCGGCGCGAACTGCGTGCAGCAGGCCGTAACCGGTACGTATTACGGTTGCAATGGCACGGCATGCAAATCGATCCCGCTCGCTGAAGCGCTGCAGGTCGCCAATCCGGTGCCGTACTTCACCACGGACAACAACGGTTCCATGCTGAGCCTGCCGATGGTGTCTGGCGGAGCGCAGTCCGTTACCGGGCAACTGGTGTTCGGCATCGGCACGCAGAGCAACAATGCGCTGGGCAGCGCGCAGGTGATCGGTGTGAGCCCATCGAACGGCACGTTTACGACGGTGCAGAATGGCTCGACGTATTCGAGCAGTATTCTGGACAGCGGCTCGACGGGCCTGTTCTTCCAGACCAGCGCAATGCCGGCCTGCGCGAGCCCCAACAGCGCGTACTACTGCCCGGTGTCGACTCAGTCGTTGAGTGCAATGATCCAGGGAGCGAACGGCACGACGAGCGCGGTGAACTTCAGCGTCGGCAATGCCAATACGATTTCGCAGACGTACAGTGGCGATTCGGCGTTGCCCTTGCTGGCGGGACCGGCCTTTGTGACGTCGTCGATTTTCGACTGGGGCCTGCCGTTCTTCTACGGTCGTAATGTGTATGCCGCTGTCGAGCAGCAGGCGACACCTGGTGGTACGGGGCCTTACGTCGCGTATTGACCTGACCGATAGCCAGGTTTGGCGCTGATGGGAAAAAGCCCGCTGCCGGTTCATTTGGCAGCGGGCTTTTTTGTGGGCGCTGGAAGCGTGTTATGTGCGGGTACGGCAACTGGACTAGCGTCGGCGTGCGGCCCGTTTGGCGGGTGGTGCTTTGGCGGCGTTGGGCCCGGATTGCAACGGCGGCGCTGACGGCAGGGTTGTCCCGATGACGGGCGCCTGCTCGGGTTCTTGGAGCATGACAGGTTGTGCCGCCACCGCTTGCAACGCGCGTGCGCGCGCCGTATGCGCCCTATGCGTCGATTGCAACGGCGTTTGCACCACCCCGGCTTCGCTCGCCGGTTTCGCCGCTTCGCGTACTTGCTTTTTGTCACCGGCTGCCGCAATGACCCGATGCACGAACCGCAACTTATCCACCACCGGCGAGGCCAGCGTGAACGGATAACCGTCGGGCATGCCGAGACTGCGGTTCAGGCTGTTCAACGCGTACGTGAGCGGAAACCAGCGCTTCATCAGATTCTCGAAACTCGCATCTTCCACGGGCGTGCGGTCGGTCAGCGTCGGCTCGCTCGGGTCGTCGGGCAACAAGGCGAGACCGTACGAGGTCGACGTATCCAGCACGTCGACGATCAGCATGTAATGCGCCCACGTCTCGGCCCAATCTTCCCAGGGATGCATCGTCGCATAGGCGCTGATGTACGAGGCCTGCCAGTCTGCCGGCGCGCCGTCGCGGTAGTACGCGGTGAGCGCTTCCCCATAGTCGGCGCGCTCGTCACCGAACAGCTTTCGGTAGGGCTCGAGCCAGTGCGGATCGTTCGCGACCAGCTGGCTGAAGTAGTAGTGACCTGTCTCGTGTCGGAAGTGGCCGAGCAACGTTCGGTAGGGCTCGCCCATCGCGCTGCGCACCTTTTCGCGGTAGACGTCGTCGGCTTCGGCGATGTTCAGCGTGATGAGACCATTGTCGTGGCCGGTCATGACCCGCTCCCCATCGTCGCCGTCCTCGAGGAATTCGAATGCCAGACCTTGGTCGGGATCGGCCTGGCGCGACGGCACGTCGACGCCGAGCGCGGCCAGTGTGTAAAGCAGGCGCCGCTTTGCCATCTCCAGCCGGTACCAGTAGAGCCGGTTGTCCGGCGCGCTCAGATTCGGAATGGTGCGTGTGAGCTGGCAGGCGCGGCACAGCGTGTCGGGCGAGTCGGCGGGGATCATCCAGTTGCAGACATTTTCGACCGCATAGTTGTGGCATTGCCGGAACAGCGCGCCCTCGGCACGCGGATGCAGACTCCGCCAGCGTCCTTCTTCGGCTTCTTCGAAGGCGCTGATCTCGGCCAGTTCAGGCACATATCCGAGCAATGCCTCGCACCGTTCGCAACGAACGTTTTCATAGAAGATAAGGTGCGAGCAGCGATTGCAGTGGAAAGTTTTCATCGATCGGGCCCGGGTGGTGGGTGGCAGTCATGGAGCAACAGGCGGGGCGCTTTGTCAGCAGGCCCTGCGTCGGCCGCGGGACATTCCGGGCATTCTCGCGCCCGCAGAGAAAGGAGAAGGCAACGCGCAATCTTCATGCCGCATTTGCCAGACGTCACTGGTTTAACGCACATTACGTGCATGATCGTGCATCGGCGCTGCGCCGCTTTGGTGCGCGGCATCCGAAAAGGCAGTGGAACGGCGCGCAGATCGATCGACCGGACGGCCGGCAGACGCGGCAAACTTGGCAGCAGGCGGTAATCCGGGCGGGGCGGGCAGTTCCCGCGGTTTTTCGATTAACGGCATGAAGCTTGCTTTTTGGCGGGTTGCCATCCTTTGTCCAGGAGTCCTGTGTGTCCATACGCGTCGCGTTGAATCATGTCACACATTACCGTTACGACAGGCTGGTTACGCTGTCGCCCCAGGTCGTGCGTCTCAGGCCTGCGCCACATTGCCGGACCCCCATTCTGTCTTATTCGATGCGGGTCGAACCGGCCGAACACTTCATCAACTGGCAGCAGGACGCGTTTGCCAACTATCAGGCGCGGCTCGTGTTCCCCGAGAAGACGCGCGAATTCAAGGTGACCGTGGATCTGGTCGCCGAGATGGCCGTCTATAACCCGTTCGACTTCTTTCTCGAGCCTTCGGCGGAGAAGTTCCCGTTCGAGTATGAACCCGGCCTCGCGCTGGAACTCGCCCCGTACCGCGTCAAGCGGCCGATGACGCCGCGCTTCGCCGAGTTCGTTGCGAGTATCGACCTCACGCCGACGGTTACCGCCGACTTCCTCGTTGCCCTGAATCAGCGACTGCAACGCGAGATCCGCTACCTGATCCGCATGGAACCCGGCGTGCAGACGCCTGAGGAAACGCTGGTGAGCGCCGCGGGTTCATGCCGCGATTCGGGCTGGCTGCTGGTCGAGACGCTCCGGCAACTGGGGCTGGCGGCGCGTTTCGTGTCCGGCTACCTGCTGCAACTCGCGCCCGACGTCAAATCCATCGACGGCCCGAGCGGCACCGAGGTCGACTTCACCGACCTGCACGCATGGTGTGAGGTGTACCTGCCGGGCGCGGGCTGGATCGGCCTCGATCCGACCTCCGGCCTGCTCGCCGGGGAAGGTCACATTCCGGTTGCCTGCACGCCGGAACCCGGCAGTGCGGCGCCGATTTCCGGTGCGGTCGACGAATCCGAGGTCGAGTTCGAGCACATCATGTCGATCGAACGGGTGCTGGAGACGCCGCGCGTCACCCGGCCGTTCAGCGAAGCAGTGTGGGACGACGTGCTGAAAATGGGCGAGCAGGTCGACCAGCGCCTGACCGAGATGGACGTGCGCCTGACGATGGGCGGCGAGCCGACCTTCGTGTCGGTGCGCGATCGTGACGCCGACGAATGGAACACCGACGCGCTCGGCCCCACCAAACGCGGCTACGCGGTCGCGCTGATGGACAAGCTGCGCTCGCGCTACGGCGCAAACGGCTTTCTGCACATCGGCCAGGGCAAGTGGTATCCGGGCGAACAGTTGCCGCGCTGGGCCATGTCGCTCTACTGGCGTGCCGATGGCGAGCCATGCTGGCAGGACCCCGCGCTCTTCGCCGACGAACGCGAGCCGGGCACCTACACGGCTGATGACGCCCAACGTTTCCTCTCGCATCTGGCGACCAAGCTGGCGCTCGATACGGACGGCATCCAGCCCGGTTTCGAGGACGTCTGGTACTACCTGTGGCGCGAGCGTCGTCTGCCGGTCAACGTCGATCCGCTCGATGCGCGTCTGGACGACGAGCTGGAGCGCGTGCGTTTGCGGCGCGTGTTCGATGCGGGGTTGGGCGGCCCGACCGGTTTTGTCTTGCCGCTCGCGCGTGAACGCGACGTGCCGAACGAGGCGCCGAAGTGGGTCAGCGGCCGCTGGTTCTTCCGCGACGAGCGCATGTTCCTGATTCCCGGCGACTCGCCGATGGGTTATCGCTTGCCGCTCGATTCGCTGCCGTGGGTGTCGAAGACCGACTATCCGTATCAGCACGCGCACGATCCGTTTGCGCCGCCGGTGGCGTTGCGTCCGGCCGCGCAATTGCGTATGCAATACGAAGGCAACGGTGAGTCCCGCCGCACCATGAGTTCCGCCGATGCGCGGCGTGCGGCGGCGTTGTCGTCGTCAGCGGCGGATTTGTTGAGCGGCATGCCGGGCAGCGGCGTACTGGCCTTTGCGCCTCAGACTGACGATCAGACGGCACCGGCGCGCGGGCAGTCGTCGAAGGAAACGCTGCGTACGGCGATCTGCGTCGAAGCGCGTGACCCGAAACGCGCCGCGGGTCCGAAGGCGGAAACCGAAGCGTTCGGCAGCGGCCGCTCGCTGCTGCATGTGTTCATTCCGCCACTCACCGAACTTGACGACTACCTCGATCTGCTCGCGGCGATCGAAGCAACGGCGGCCGAGTTGCAGATGAAGGTGGTGCTCGAAGGCTATCCGCCGCCGCGCGATGCTCGCCTGAAAATCCTGCAGGTGACGCCGGACCCCGGTGTGATCGAGGTGAACATTCATCCGGCTTCGAGCTGGGAGCAACTGGTCGACAACACGGAGTATCTGTATCAGTCCGCGGCTGAGAGCTATCTGAGCAGCGAGAAGTTCATGACCGACGGCCGGCATACGGGAACCGGCGGCGGCAATCACTTCGTGCTCGGCGGGGCGACGCCTGCCGATAGTCCTTTCCTTCGCCGTCCCGATCTGCTGGCGAGTCTGATCGCGTATTGGCACAACCATCCGTCGCTGTCGTATCTGTTTTCCGGGCTGTTCATCGGGCCGACGAGTCAGGCGCCGCGTGTCGATGAAGCACGCAACGATCAGGTGTATGAACTCGAAGTGGCGTTCCGCGAGTTGCAGCGGCAGATCGATCTGCTTGGCGGCCGCGAAAGCGCAAATCTGCCGGCGTGGATGATCGACCGCTCGTTGCGCAACATCCTGATCGATGTGACCGGCAATACGCACCGTGCCGAATTCTGCATCGACAAGCTCTATTCGCCCGATGGGCCGACTGGCCGCCTCGGCCTGCTCGAATTGCGTGGCTTCGAAATGCCGCCGCATGCGCGCATGAGTCTCGTGCAGCAGTTGTTGTTGCGCGCGCTGGTGGCGCGTTTCTGGCACACGCCGTACACGCAGCGGCTCACACGCTGGGGCACGGAACTGCATGACCGCTTCCTGCTCGGCACCTTCGCGAAGATGGATTTCGACGACGTGCTCGGCGAACTCAACCAGGCGGGCTTCGCCTTCGAGAGTAGCTGGTTCGCGCCGCACTTCGAATTCCGCTTTCCGTTGGTCGGCGAGGCCACGGTGAACGGCGTCTCGCTGACCATCCGCAACGCGCTCGAACCCTGGCATGTCATGGGTGAGGAGGGCTCGCCGGGCGGCACGGTGCGATATGTGGATTCGTCGGTGGAAAGGCTTGAAGTGCGTGCGCTCGGTTTGAACGACAACCGTCATGTGCTGACCGTCAACGGCGTGCCGGTGCCGCTACAGCCGACGGGCCGCGTCAGCGAATACGTGGCCGGCGTGCGCTTTCGCGCCTGGTCGCAACCGTCGGCGCTGCATCCGACTATCGGCGTGGATGCGCCGCTCACTTTCGATCTGGTCGATACATGGACTGGCCGCTCGGTCGGCGGATGCCAGTATCATGTCGCACATCCGGGCGGGCGCAACTATGAGACTTTCCCGGTCAACGCCTATGAGGCGGAAAGCCGGCGGCGCTCGCGCTTCCTGGCGTCCGGTCATACGCCGGGGCCGCTCACGGTCGGCATACCGCCGCGCAGCCTCGAGTTTCCGTTTACGCTGGACCTGCGGTACTGGTAACCTGGTAGACTGGAAAGCGGCAGCACACTTTTAAAAACGACACGACCTTGGCCTTTCAATCGACTTTTCCCTTCGAAGCGTCCGCGGCTCGCGCGAACGCTTCGTCCTTATTGCGGCTGTTGCCGGCCTACGAAGGACATTGGGACGAGTTACGCGACGCCTCAGGCGCGTTGCGCGAACCGTGGCGGCAATTCTTCGAGCGGCTCGGCGAAGACGGTATCGCGCGATTGGAGGATCACTACGCGTCGATCGCGCAGCAGATCCGCGACAACGACATCAGCTACAACGTCTACGCGGATAACGGCGAGCCGCGGCCGTGGGCACTCGACCTGCTGCCGTTCCTGATCAGCGAGGCCGAGTGGGCGCATATCGAGCGTGGCGTGACGCAGCGCGCGCATCTGCTCAATGCGATCGTTGCCGATATCTATGGGCCGCAAACCTTGCTCGAGCGTGGGCAGTTGCCGCCCGCGCTGGTGTTCGGGCATCCGGGTTATCTGCGTTCCGTGAAGGGCTTCACGCCGCCTGGCGGTCAATATCTGCAGGTGGTTGCCGTCGATCTGGCGCGTACACCCGGGGGTAACTGGACCGTCATGGCGCACCGCACCGAGGCGCCATCCGGTCTGGGTTATGCGCTGGAAAACCGGCTGATCGTGTCAACGCTATTCGCCGATCCGTTTCGCACGATGCGCGTGAGCCGCCTCGCGCCCACTTATTCGCAACTGATCGCGACGCTCGTGCAGGCTGCGCAGGCCACCATGCAGCACGACAGTCCGGAGGCCGACGGTTCGCCGCATATCGCGTTGCTTACGCCCGGGCCGTTTAGCGAGACTTACTTCGAGCACGTGTTTCTCGCGCGGTATCTTGGCGTCACGCTGGTCGAAGGCAAGGACCTGACCGTGCGTGACGACATGCTCTATCTGAAGACGCTCGCCGGTCTCGAACGTGTGCATGTCGTGCTGCGCCGTCTGGACGATGCCTTCTGCGATCCGGTCGAACTGCGCGCGGATTCGAGCATCGGCGTGCCGGGCCTGTTGCAGGTGATGCGCGCGGGCAATGTGATCGTGTCGAACGTGCCCGGTTCGGGCTTTGTCGAATCACCGGCCTTGCATGGCTTTCTGCCGGGCATCGCCGAAGTGCTGCTCGACGAAGATCTCGTGCTGCCGAGCGTGGCGACCTGGTGGTGCGGCGAAAAGGCGGCGCGCGTCCACGCGTTCGGGCGTCTGGACGAAGCGTTCATCGTGCCGACGTGGCCGGTCGCGCCACGCGATGCGCCACCCGGGATCGAACAGGGCAGACAGCGGTTGTCGACATGGCGCGAACGGATCGAAGCGATGCCCGACGCCTATACGATCCAGCAGCCGCAGCGCTTTTCCTGCACGCCGCGTTACGAAGACGGCACCATTGGCCGCCGTCCGTCGGTGCTGCGCGTCTATGCGATTGCCGACGTCAACGGCGGCTGGCATGTAATGCCAGGCGGCTTCACACGGATGGCCGCCGAACGTCAGGCCACGGTATCGATGCAATACGGCGGCAGCAGCGTCGATACATGGGTGCTGTCGAGTCAGCCGACGTCGACCTTCACGCTGCTGCCTTCGCCGATGCAACCCGCCGACCTCGCGCGCAAGCATCGCACCGTGTCGAGCCGGGCGGCGGAAAATCTGTTCTGGGCCGGACGTTACGGCGAACGCGCCGAAAACAATGTGCGGCTGTTGCGCCTGATTCTCGGTTCGCTGGAAGGCAACGACGCCGACGCGATGTTCCCCACGCTGGTCGAGCTCGCCATGCATTGTGGCCTCGTGCAATCCGGCGATATGTTCTTGCCACATTCGCCGCAGGCGTTTGAGCGTGCGCTGGTCGCGAATCTGAGCGAGAGTACCGGCGCTGCGAGCATCGGCCAGAATCTCAACTACCAGGCGCGTGCGAACGGCGAAGTGCGTGGACGTCTGTCGAACGATCACTGGCGCACGATTCTCGCGGCGCGCAACGACTTCCGCGATGCGTTGCAGACGTTGATGCCGGCTGCGGGTTCTAACGGCAATGGCGGTGGCAATGGTAGTGGTGGTTCATCTCAAGGCAGCGCGAATGGTAACGGCCGTGCTGAGCGCAGTGAACGCTACGACCGTTATGACCGTGTGACGCTGATGAACGCGCTCGAACGTCTGTCGGTGCAGCTGTCGGCGATCAGCGGCGCACAGGGCGATCGCATGACACGCGACGAAGCGTGGCGTCTGCTATTCGTAGGGCGGCACATCGAGCGGGTGTCGGCGATGACGTCGTTCTTGCGCGTGGTCGCCGATAACGGCCAGCTCGCGACGCCGGCCGGGTTCGATCTGCTGCTGCAATTGTTCGACAGCACGCTGACGTATCGCTCGCTGTATCCGGGTCGTTTCGAAGTGCCGGCTTTGCTCGACCTGCTGGTGATCGAGCCGACCAATCCGCGCGGCGTCTATGGTGTCTATGAGCGCCTGCGCAAAAAGATCGACGAGATCTCCGTGGCCGCGGGCAGCATGCGGCATCGTCCGTTTGCGGAATTGATGCCGCGGGCCGATGCGTTGCCGGCACTCGAATCCTTGTGCGCAATTGACGAAAACGAGTCGTACGCCGACCTGATTGCGGTGTGCGATCAGATCGGCGGCTATGTCGGCGCGGCGGCGCATGAAATCAGCGCGCGCTATTTCAGTCATGCCAGTACGGTGGCATCGCAGGTGTGGTCATGAAGAACACGCCCACTGTGTTGTCCGTCTCACATCGCACCACCTACCACTACTCCACGTATGTGGAGACCGCGCAGCATCTCGCGACGATCCGGCCGATCGCCTGTTCGTGGCAGCGTGTGGTCTCGCACAGCGAAAAGATCGAACCGAAGCCGTCGTATCTGAATAGCCGTATCGATGCATTCGGCAACGACGTCCTGTACTTCGCTCTGGACACCCCGCACGAGCGCCTGCAACTCATCAGCGAAACCACGGTGGCGCTTATGCCGCGCTGGACCGACCTCGACCCCGATGAGACGCCCGAATGGGAAGACGTGGCGGACGCGTTGCGTTTCTGGGTCGGTGGCGAGTTCCGGCCCGAGGTGGAGTTCTGCTTTGCGTCGCCGAATATCGTGCCGCGGCCATCGCTGCGCGCTTATGCGCTGCCGAGCTTTCCTCCCGGCACGCCGATCGTGGCGGGAGCGATCGACCTGATGCACCGGATTCACGAAGACTTCGCCTACAAACCCTCGGCGACAATGTTTGACACACCCGCCGAGCGCGCTTTCGAATTGAAGAGCGGGGTATGCCAGGATTTCGCGCAGGTGATGATCGGCTGTTTGCGTTCGCTGGGTTTGCCGGCGCGCTACGTGAGCGGTTATCTGCGCAACGATCCGCCGCCGGGGCAGCCGCGTTTGATCGGTGCGGACGCCTCGCATGCGTGGGTGTCGGTGTATTGCCCGGGAAGTGGCTGGATCGATCTCGACCCCACCAATGACGTGCTCGCCGATATGGACCACGTGACGCTCGCGATCGGGCGCGATTACAGCGATGTGTCCTTGCTACGCGGAATGATCCTCGGGGGCGGGGCGCATCGCGTGGAAGTGGGGGTGACGGTGTTGGCGCTTTGAACCGTAGCTTTTAGTCGCCTTTCCGGCTTCAACCCTTCAGCAAGCCGTTTTCTCGTCGGATGAATTGACCCGACGTGCCGCGCGTCCGCCTCGGCACGCTCTTTTATCCCGCTTTCGGGGAAAACCCTTCCTTCTCATTCCCATTCATTGGGAATCTTATTTTTGAGAACCGAGAATGTTCTGGCATTCTGATTCCGTTATTCATTGTGGGTAGTTTTCATCGTGAACGCGGAACAGGGTGTGACAGGGGCTGAACGGGTGCTGCTGGTGCTGGCGGCACTCGCCAGTCATGGCAAGGCCATGTCGGTCAAGGATCTGCTCGCTGTCACCGGTCTCGCGCAAAGCACGCTGTACCGGCAGATCGCCTTGCTCAAGCGCTGGGGTTTCGTCGCGGAAAACGCGGGCTATTACGCGCCGGGTCCGATCAGCCTGCAACTCGCGCTTGGATTCGATGTGAATTCGTTGCTCGTCGAAGCGAGCCGCAGCGAAATGCAGCAACTCGCGCGTGCCTCGCAGGAAAGCATCGGCCTCGTGGTTGCTGTCAAGCATCAGGTGATGTGCCTCGAAATGGTCGACAGCCAGCACTCGTTGCGCTGTTCGTTCGAAAAAGGCCGTGCCGTGCCGCTGAAAGCCGGCGCTTCGGCGAAATCGTTGCTGGCGTTCATGGCCGACAAGGCACGCACCGAAGTGCTCGACAGTGTGTTCGACAACGACCCCGCCGGCCGCGCCGCGATCGAAGCCGAACTCGAACAGATTCGTGCTCAGGGCTACGCTGTCAGCGACAGCGAAGTCGACCCGGGCGTGTGGGGCGTGAGCGTGCCGATATTTCACCGCAGCGGACGCGGCGCCGGCAGCAGCGCGTCGATCACGTTGATGGCACCGTCGACCCGCGCCATTGGCCGCGAAAGCCAATTCATCGACGGGACGCTACGCACGGCCCGCGCTATTTCCGAGCATATGCAAACCGATTGATCGGGCAAGGCCGTTTCCGGCCGGATTCGATCTGGATACCGAACGAACTGAGCGAACTGAACGCACCACAAGGAGCCCTCCCATGAAACTGAATCGACTGTTGTCCCTCGCATGCGTCACGTTTGCAGTGACGTTCGCCGGATTTTCCGGCGCCGCCTCCGCACAAACGTCGGACGTGCTGAACGTCGCCACCGACGCGACCTTCCCGCCGATGGAATACACCGAAAACGGCGCGCGCACCGGCTTCGACGTCGACATGATGAATGCGCTTGCGAAAGCGATGGGCAAACGCGTGCAATGGACCGATATCGACTTCAAGGGCCTGGTTCCGGGCCTGATCGCGCATCGTTTCGACGCGGCGATCTCCGGTATCTACATCACCGACGAACGCGCGAAAGTGATCGATTTCACCGATTCGTATTATGCCGGCGGCCTCGTGGTGCTGGCGAAAGACGGCTCGCCGATCAAGTCGGTGGCCGACCTGAACGGCAAAAAAGTCTCGGTCCAGGTCGGCACGAAGTCGGTCAATTTCCTGCGTGACAATTTCCCGCAAATCAACCGCGTGGAAGTCGAAAAGAATCAGGAAATGTTCGACCTGGTCGGCATCGGCCGCGCCGATGCCGCCGTGACCGGCAAGCCCGCCGCCTATCAGTTTGTCAAGACGCGCAGTGGTTTCCACGTGCTCGACAAGCCGCTGACGACCGAAGCCTACGGCATCGCCGTGCGTAAGGACGAACCGCAACTGAAAGCGGCATTCAACACGGCGCTGGCAAAGATCAAGGCCGACGGCACGTACGCGGTGATCGTCAAGAAGTGGTTCGGCGCCACCGCGCAATAACCGGCTGAGCAGACATAATGGAACTCGATTTTTCGCCGGTAATTGCCGGCTTTCCGGACATCATGCATGGCGCGTTGGTGACGGTCGAAGTGACCGCTGCTGCCCTCGCGCTGAGCTGTGTGCTGGGCCTGCTGATCGGTATCGGCCGGCTTACGCCGAAGCGGCGCGTCGTATACGCCTTCTGTACCGCGTACCTCACGTTTTTCCGCGGCACGCCTTTGCTCGTACAGCTCTTCCTGCTGTTCTTTGGCTTGCCGCAATTCGGCATTCTGTTGCCGGCGTTCGTGTGCGGGATGCTCGGGCTCGGCCTGTATTCGGCGGCCTATGTATCGGAGATCGTGCGCGGTGCGATTCAATCGGTGGATCGCGGGCAGATGGAAGCGGCGCGTTCGATCGGCATGTCGTCGGGGCAGTCGATGCGCGCGATCATTCTGCCGCAGGCGATCGTTCGCATGATTCCGCCGCTTGGCAACGAGTTCATCGCGTTGATCAAGAACTCGGCGCTGGTATCGCTGCTGACGATCGACGATCTGATGCACGAAGGCCAGAAGATCATCAGCGTGTCATACCGATCGCTTGAAGTGTATCTGGCCATCGCGCTGGTGTATCTGGTGTTGACGCAGGTGACCAATTACGCGCTGCATCGTGTGGAGCGCCGCTTGCGTGCAGGAGGGATGGTGCAATGAATACCGTAGCCAAAGTGGATGAACCTATCGTCAGCATTCGCGGACTGACCAAATCGTTCGGCTCGCATACCGTGCTCAACGGTATCGACTTCGACATTCAGCCGCAGCAGGTCGTGGTGGTGATCGGGCCGAGCGGCTCGGGTAAAAGTACTTTTCTGCGTTGCTGCAACGGGCTTGAAGAGGCTGAAGGCGGCACGATCGATATCTGCGGGCATCGGCTGGTGGATCAGGGTGCGATGCTCAAGGAGCGTTCACTGAATGCGCTGCGCACTGAAGTGGGTATGGTGTTTCAGTCGTTCAATCTGTTTCCGCATCTGTCGGTGCTGCACAACATCACTGTCGGTCCGCGAATGTTGCGTGGCGCCAGCAAGGCCGAAGCTGAAGCGGCCGCCACCACGTTGCTGGAAAAAGTTGGCCTCGCCCACAAGGCGCATGTGATGCCGGCGAGTTTGTCGGGTGGTCAGAAGCAGCGGGTTGCGATTGCTCGCGCGCTGGCGATGCAACCACGCGTGATGCTGTTCGACGAACCTACGTCCGCGCTCGATCCCGAGTTGGTCGGCGAAGTGCTACAAGTGATGAAGCTGCTCGCGAGCGAAGGCATGACGATGGTGGTCGTCACGCACGAAATGGGTTTCGCGAAAGAAGTCGCTGACGTAGTGGTGGTGATGGACGGTGGCGTGATCGTCGAGGCGGGGCCGCCTGCTGAGATTTTCTCGGCGCCGTCGCAGCCGCGCACGCGAGCCTTTCTGCAGGCGGTGTTGTCGCGCGCATGAGAGTTCCATTCGATGACAAGGTGTGGAGCGGCCGTTCCGACGACGGAGAGCCCGGCGACACCCGGCGTATTTTCAATCAGGTGGTGCCGTTCGCGTTCGACCGCTCGTTGCAGCATGAGGACGGTGTTCGTGTGGCGTCGCGCAGTGGAAGCGATGCGCCGGTAATCGTCGGCTTTGGTTCCGATGAAGGCGTGCGGCGCAATCAAGGGCGTACCGGCGCGGCACACGCGCCTAAGGAACTGCGTCGAGCGTTGGCCGGTCTGCCGGCGAAGACCTCGATGGCGGCACTCGCCGATGCAGGCGATGTGGTGTGCGATGACGGCGACCTCGAAGGCGCGCAGGCGGAACTCGCGAACGTGGTGAGCGACGTGCGCGCGAGCGGCGGCCGGCCCCTGATATTCGGCGGCGGCCATGAGGTTGCGTGGGGGACGTATAGCGGATTGCGCTTGCATCAGGACCGTACGGATGAGGCGGCGAGCATCGGTCGGGGTGCCGCAGTTACGCCGGCAACCCCAGTGACGGCGGATGCGGAAGCAAGTGCAGATGCGAGTTCGACAGGCATGTTGGTAACTGCAACGCGCAAGCTCCTCATCATCAACTTCGACGCCCACTTCGATCTGCGTCAGAAGCGGCCCGCCAATTCGGGCACGCCGTTCGATCAGATTGCGAGCGACTGCGCCGAACGAGGCGTGCCGTTCAACTACGCCTGTTTCGGCATTAGCGATCTGGGCAACACTGCCTCGCTGTTCACACATGCGGAACGACTCGGCGTGCGCTACGTGCTCGACATCGATATGCAGGAGCCGCAATTGCCGCAGCGTCTGGACGATCTGCAGCAATTGCTCGATGCAGCGGACGACGTCTATCTGACCATCGATCTCGACGTGCTCCCGGCCGCCACCGCGCCAGGTGTTTCGGCGCCTGCCGCGTTGGGTGTGCCTTTGTCGGTAGTCGAAGCGATGGTGCAGCGCGTGCGTGCGTCGGGCAAGCTGCGCGCGGCGGATATTGCGGAGTACAACCCGTCTCTCGATCAGGATAAGCGTACGGCGAGGGCGGCAGTGCGATTGGCGTACCGGTTGCTTTAAGCACGCTAACTGCAGCGCACAGCACAGCACCGTGCAGCAAAGCGCGGGGCGACGCCGGTCACAAAACAAAACGGCTCACCGGATTCCTCCAATGAGCCGTTTTTCATCTCCAGCGCAGCACTACTTACTGCACAAACGCCCCAATCGACAGGAACGGATTCACCTTGCCGGCATAGTTCGCCGGATCGTAGGTCAAGCTGGGTTGATTGACTCCGTTCATCAGCAGACCATACACCGGACCCACCCTGACCATCACGCCCGTATCGCCCGCCTTGTAGATCGCCGTGCTACCGGACATCAGGTCTTTGGTTGCTGTCACATTGACGAGGCCAGGCTGCGTCTGCGTGAAGTCGAGCGAGAAGTTGCTCGACAACGACGACGTGAACGGATTCAGCAACGCGGCCGACGGGCTCTGGAACAAGGTCGCGCCGTAGTTCACCCCTGCATTGAACGAGGCGCTGCCGTCGCCGCACGTGCCCACGGCGGCATAGACCAACTGCCCGTTGAAGTAGATCGCAGTGGGACCTTGACCGATGCTGGTCACCACGCCACACGCCGAAGCGCTGTTGGCGCCGATGTATCCGCCGCTCAAGGCCGTTTGGGCGATCTTCGTGGCGGGCGCCAGCAGCGAGATGCCGAGCTGATCGTCGAGGGCGTTGTTCGTGATATTGAGCGGGTTCGCATCGGTATGGGCATAACCGACGCGAATCACAACCGGCACGAGCTGGTTGCTCACCTTGCCGACGATCATGATGCCGTGCGCCTGGCTCTGCGAGAAGAGCAGTTGCAGCACGCTTACGCCGACTGCGGGATAACTCAGGGTGCTCGCCGAACTCGAGCTGACGAACACGTTGTCCGGCGTGCCATCGGCATTGGTGCGCAGAGTCCACGGCGTGCCGGTCATCGCGCACGAGTACAGCGACGAATCGGGTGTACAGGAACCGTCTGCGTTGAGTGTCTCGCTGGCCTGAATCGCGGTCGGCGACCAGCCGGTCATCGATTGGCCGTCGGCGCTCTGTGCGAAGCTGCCTTCCGGGTTCACGCGGAATCCCAGTTCGTTATATGTGCCGGCCACCTGCGTGAAGTCGCTGACGGTCTCGCTGAAGCCGAGGAACGGGTACGAGTCGAACGTGCGCGATGGCACGACACCAATCAGAAATCCGGGGAAGGGTTCGAGTCCGTCGAACTGGATCGTCGCCCCTGGAATCCCGCCGCCGATGATCCCCTGACCGACGAACAGCATCGGCGGATCCTGCGGATTGATCGTGACGCTGTAGCTGCCGTCGGCAGTCGTGCCGTTCTTCAGCATGATCGCGCAGCGGTTCTGTTCGGCGGTCGGCAACGCAAGCGCGCCGCTCGGGTTGTCGTAGTCGCCGGTGATCGTCATGCCGGCACGTGTGTTGTTGACCTGGCCCGCCGAGGTCGGTACGGCCGATTCGATGAAGGTCATCTGGTATTGCTTCTTCGTCGAATCGAATTTCATTTTGACGTATTCGCCGCTACCTGAACCGCCGGTGTAGGTGGTCGAATAGTCGAGGGTGTCGGGGCACAGTTTGGCCGCGGTAACCGGTGTGCCGGTCGGCTGGCCCTGTGCGGGGCAGGTGCTGCCTGAACATTGCGGTACGGCCACGGCGGCGGGATCATCTGCTTTGCCGCCGCCACATGCGGCAAGCAGCACAGGCAGTGCGAGCGCAGCTATGAGTGTCGCGGCAGATGAGCGGCCGTGCAGTTTGAATGCCATTGTTTGTCTCCTCGTGAATCGTTGTTCGTTATTAATTGGCGCGGCTTAGCGACGCGATTAAGCGGGCGCCGCTGCTGATCTTTTCTTTGCCCTGTTTCCTGAATTGCCGTGTCCGCGTATTGGCGCCCGGTTTATCGGCAAACCAGGTGCTGTAAGCCGACGAAGTAGGCCCGGTCAATATCGGATGCCAAAGCGGGATCTCTGCCTCAGGCTGACTAAAATAAGCTCAAATAGGCTCTCGAACCATGCCTGGCGGCGACATGCGTCAGCAAGCGCGACGGGCAGCCGGGTTATTAAGTAAAACAGCGAAGATGAGGTGCAGCGGAAATGGCGTTAATGCAAATAATCGACGTGGCGTATGCATTCCGGATTGCGGATTTCGCCTGAGTTGTTCTGGATGACATTAACGTCTCCTTGGCCTGTTATTAGATTTAATGTTTGCGGCTGAACATTAAGCCGGTACTGCGGACTTGTATATAGTGGCATTAATCCAAACCCGATCCATGCGTTTTCTCGCCGTGCCATGGGGCTTACACCGACATTTCAAACAGACGTATGTATGGATGTTCGCTTCGACAGGACGGATTGCGGATTCTTGCCTGCTTCATCCTGAGCGAACGTAAACTTGACTCTGTGCGTATGCACATATAGACTGCCGAACATGAACCGTCCTCTCTCTTACGACGAATGCAACTGTTTCGCGCTGCGCCAGGCGGCCCGGCACGTCACGCAGATCTACGAGCGCCATCTTGGCCAGGTAGGGCTGACGGCTGCGCAGTTCACGATTCTCGCCAAACTTGCGCGCACACCGAACCTGCCGATGGTGGAACTCGCGGAGACCATGGTCATGGAGCGCACCACGCTGGTTCGCGCCATGAAGCCATTGCAGCGGGACGGGCTGGTGGTCTCCGAATCGGCGGAGCATGACGGCCGCACGTTTCTGTTCAGTCTCACCGAAAAGGGCGAAACAATCTTCGATCAGGCCGCCACCGCCTGGCGGGCCGCGCAAGACGAGTTCGAGGAAAAGTTTGGCCATGCACGTGCCAGGTTGCTGCGCTCCGAACTCTTCAGCATCACCGGATAGACAAAGCGTATGAACTCGTTCCGACGAGTGTCGGTACACCTGATTATGTGCATACGCACTCACATAAAAGGAAGCACGACGATGGAAGGGCTCTTCGACGACGACTGCTTTGCGATCCGCCAGGCCGCACGCTATGTGTCGCAACTTTACGACCGCCACCTCGAGAACGTCGGACTCACCATCACGCAGTTTTCGCTGATGGGGCGTCTGAAACGCATGGGCCCGATGACCATGAAGCAACTGGCCGAAGCGATGCGCATGCAGCGCACCACGCTGGTCCGCACGATCCAGCCGCTGCGGCGCAACGGGCTGGTGTCGAGTACAGCGCTTGGCCCGGATGCGCGAGCACTGTCGATTGCGTTGACGGCGGCGGGCGAAGAACGTCTGGTAGCCGGGCGCGAGCGTTGGCATGCCGCACAAGCCGAATTCGAGCATCGATTCGGCGAGCAGCGTGCGGCAGCATTGCGCAGTGAGTTGTTTGCAATCACACGAGATTCCATCTGAGGCCTCGCATCTTGCGAGACATAGCCGGCGCAGCGTAATACGCCGTTTTTTCAAGCTCAAAAAGTGCATACGCACATTCGACCATCATGTCCACTACACCCTCGACTATTGCACCGCCCAGCGTGGCGACCGCCACCAAACAGGCACGGCGCATTCCGTGGATGCTGCTCGCGATCATCACGGTGCTCGCCGTGTTGGCGCTTGCCGCGTCGTACTGGTTCTTTGTCGGCCGCTTTGTCGAAACGACGGATGATGCCTACGTGGGCGGCGATGTGACCGTGATGTCGCCGAAGGTGAACGGCTTCGTCACGGACGTGCTGGTGCGCGACAACCAGTTCGTCCACGCGAACCAGGTGCTGATCCGGCTCGACGCGCGCGATTACGACGCTCGCCTCGCGCAAGCCAGCGCGGAAGTGCAGAGCGCACAAGCCGCCGTCACCGAGTTGCAGGCGAAGAAGTCCTTGCAGCTCGCCACTATCAACGAGCAGGCAGCCGAGGTGCGCGCCTCCGGCGCGGAGTTGACGCGCAGTGCCGCCGATCAGACGCGGTATCGCGAACTGGTAAAGGACGATGCGGTATCGAGCCAGGTCGTCGAACGTGCGGACGCCGATCTGACCAAGGCGCATGCCGCGGTCGACCGCAGCGGCGCAGCGTTGATTGCGGCGCAACGGCAGATCGCCGTGCTCGACGCACAGATCGGCGATGCCGAGGCGCGTATCGCCACCGCGCAGGCGGCACAACGTGTCGCGGCATTGAACGTGGAGTACACCACGATCCGCTCGCCGATCGACGGTTACGTCGGCAATCGCACCGCGCGGGTGGGCCTGCTGGCGAACACGGGTGTGTCGTTGCTGACCGTGGTGCCGTCGAGTGGATTGTGGATCGACGCCAACTTCAAGGAAGACCAGTTGAAGAAGATGCACGTTGGCGACGGTGTCGACGTCGATCTCGATGCATCGAGCAAACGGATTCACGGCGTGGTTGAGAGTCTCGCACCCGCGACCGGCGCGACCTTCAGCGTGCTGCCCGCTGAGAACGCCACCGGCAACTTCACGAAGATCGTGCAGCGTGTGCCGGTGCGTGTGCGTCTCGATGTGCCGAAGGACATGCAAGGCGTGCTGCGCCCTGGGCTCTCGGCGACGGTGAAGGTGCATATCGACGCCGCCAACGCGCCGGTCAACGGATAAATCAATCATGGCTCAAGCTCCAGCCGACTTCGCCAATCCCGCCGACCAGCCAACGCGCACCAAATTCTTCGCGTTCGCGCTGATGTGCCTTGGCTTTTTCATGGCGACGCTCGATATCCAGATCGTTGCGTCTTCACTCAGAGACATCGGCGGTGGTTTGTCCGCGAGCCAGGACGAACTTTCGTGGGTACAGACTTCCTATCTGATCGCCGAAATTCTTGTGATTCCGATGTCGGGCTGGCTCACGCGGGTGTTTTCCACGCGCTGGCTGTTCGCGTTCTCAGCACTCGGCTTTACGATCACCAGCATGCTGTGCGGCCTCGCATGGGACATCAACTCGATGATCCTGTTTCGCGGTTTGCAGGGTGCGCTCGGCGCGGCGATGATCCCCACCGTTTTCACCACCGCGTTCGTACTTTTCCCCGGCAAACAACGGTTGATTGCGTCCACCACCATCGGCGCGCTGGCCACACTCGCGCCGACTATCGGCCCGGTGATAGGCGGCTGGATCACGTCGCAATGGTCGTGGCATTGGCTGTTTTATCTGAACCTCGTGCCGGGGCTCGCCGTCACGCTGATGGTGCCGAAATACGTCCACATCGACAAAGCCGATCTTTCCTTGCTAAAAAAAGGCGACTATCTCGGCATCCTGCTGATGTCCGGCTTTCTCGGTTGCCTCGAATATGTACTGGAAGAGGGCCCACGCAAGAACTGGTTCGGCGACGACGTGATCGTGCTGTGCACGTGGGTATCGGCGATCTGCGGATTCCTGTTTCTCGTGCATGCATTCACCGCGAAAGAGCCGATTGTCGATTTGCGCGCACTGGCGATTCGCAACTTCGGCATAGGAAGTTTGCTGTCGTTCGTCACCGGGATCGGGATTTTCTGCACGGTGTTTTTGACGCCAGTGTTCCTGTCGCGCGTGCGTGGTTTCGATTCGCTGCAGATCGGTTTGGCGCTGCTGTCGGTCGGCTGTTTCCAGTTGCTTGCGCTGGTGGCGTATTCGACGCTGGCTCGAATCATCGACATGCGCTGGCTGATGGTGTTCGGACTTGTTCTATTCGGTGTCGGGTGCTATCTCTACGTGCCGTTAACCAGTCAGTGGGGCTGGAAAGAACTCCTGATACCGCAGGCGTTGCGCGGCATCGGCCAGCAATTCTGCATTCCGCCTATCGTCACCATGGCGCTCGGCTCCTTGCCCCCTTCGAGGCTGCGTTCGGCGAGCGGCCTGTTCAATCTGATGCGTAATCTCGGCGGTGCTATCGGTATTGCAGTGAGCAGCACGATGCTCAACGATCGTTTGAACCTCCATTACGAGCGGCTCGATGAACACCTGAGCGCGGGGCGTCCGGTGGTTGAATCGATTTTGCAGCAGCAAAGCGCGCACTTCGCGGCGGTGGGTGGCGATGCGCTGAATGCGGCCAATGCGGGCCTCGGCGAATTGCATGCACTGCTGTTGCGCGAAGCGCTCGTGCTCACGTTCTCCGATACGTTCTTTGTGCTGTCGCTCTGTTTTGTCGTTGGTTTGCTGAGCGTGCTGTTCTCGCGCCCGTTCGGCAATACCGCGCCGCCGCCCGATGCTCATTGAGGAATTCAGCATGAAACCAATCGTTATCAAAGTACTGGCGAGCGCGGCGCTGCTGACGCTCGTGGCATGCGCCGTGCAACCTGAAACACATGCGGATCTGCAGCATACGGTTCAAACCGTCGCGCCGACCGCATGGAATGTCGATGCGCCGCAAGACAGCGTTAGCGCCGATACGTGGTGGGCGCAATTCGGCGACCCCGTCATGCATCAACTGGTCGAGTCGGTGCTGACGGGCAATCTCGACGTACAGGCTGCGGCGGAACGCGTCAAGCAGGCCCAGGATCTCGCGACGCAAAATCGCGCGGCATTGCTGCCGGAACTGAACGCCAGCGCTACCGCATCGGACTCCCGGCAGAACACGCCGCCGCCACTCGGCTATGTGCGTCAGGCCGGTGTCGGCGTGACGGCGAGCTGGACGCCAGACGTTTTTGGCGGTGAACGTCTCGCTGTTCTGGCAGCACAAGCACAAGTGTCAGGTCGTCAGGCGGCCTTGAATCAACTGCGTCTGGCGCTCGCCGCGAACACGGCGGCGGCGTATATCGATCTGCGCTGGGCACAATCGCAATTGCAGATTCTCAGCGACAACGAACAGATCCGCGCCCGCGCCTTGAAACTTACGCAGGAACGTTTGCATTACGGCCTGTCGACGCAACTCGACGTGGCGCGTGCGCAGAACCAGTTAGAGGATTTGCAGGCGCAGATTCCGCGCATGCAGTCGACCGTCCAGCATCAATTGAGTCTGATTGCAGTGTATTCGGGACGCACACCGGAGAGCGTCGACGGCGTGCTGCCAGCTGATCCACATAACGCACGCGACATTCCTGTGCCCGCGCAAAGCGTGCCGCAGACACTGCCGTCCGACGCGCTGTTGCAGCGGCCCGACGTGCGCAATGCCTACGCGACGGTCGAGCAGCGCGCGGCAGAAGTGGGCGTGTCAAAAGCGCAGCGTTACCCGCAGTTCAGGCTCAATCTCGCGGACGGGTTGCTGGCCTCGTCCTACCTCGGCTTGCCGACGCTGACCGATAACCTCTTCAGCGCCGCATTAAATGCAACGAGTCCGATCTTCAATGCCGGCCGCATCACCGCGAACATCGACGCGAGTGAGAGCCGGATGCGCGAGTCGCAACTCGGCCTGCAGCAGACCATGCTGCAGGCGCTCAAGGAAATCGAGGACAACCGCAGCGATCTGGTGACGGGTGCGGTGCAGGTGCAACGTCTGGGCGGCGCGCTCGATGCGTCGAACCATGCGCTGCATCTGTCGAGTGAACTCTACAAGGGCGGCGCGACGGATTTTCTCGATGTGCTCACCGCGCAGGAGGCGTACCTGCGCGACGCGGAGTCGTTGAATCAGGCCAAACGCGAGCATGCGCTCGCGGCGGTGGCGTTGTACCGCTCGCTGGGCGGCGGCTGGGATGTTCCTGAAACGGTCGCGGCCGTATCGGCTAATGAAAGATCGGCAAAGCCAGAAACCCCTTGATGACGATCGCATTGGCAATGTCGATAAAGAACGCGCCCACCATCGGCACCACCAGAAAGGCGAGATGAGAATGCCCGAAACGGGCCGTGACAGCTTGCATATTCGCAATGGCGGTGGGCGTGGCGCCGAGTCCGAAGCCGCAATGACCGGAGGCGAGTACGACAGCGTCGTAGTTGCGGCCCATCACGCGGAACGTGACGAAGATCGCATAGAGCGCCATCAAAATGGTCTGCGCGACGAGAAGAGAAACGACGGGCAGTGCGAGCGAGGCGAGATCCCAGAGTTTAAGCGTCATTAGCGCCATGGCAAGGAACAGCGCGAGGCTCACGTTGCCGAGCAGGGCGACCGCGTGATCGATAACGGGCTTGCCCGCGAGCCCGAGTGCATTGCTCAGTACCACGCCGACGAATAGCACGCAGACAAAAGTCGGCAGCTCGATCGCCGTGCCGGCCAATACCTTTGAGAGCGCGTCGCCGGCCGCGAGGCTGATCGCAATCAGCGCCAGCGTCTCGATGAAGGCGGCGGGTGTGGTGGCTTGTTCCGCCTTCGGTTCTTCGAAGGCGAGCGGTGGTTCGGCGGGGCTATTGTTCTGGCTTTCGCCGTTGCTCCCTGCGGGGCGCCCGGCCGGCGCGACGTCTTTGCTGACGACTTGCCGCATCAGCATGCGTGCCACCGGGCCGCCGAGAATGCCGCCCATCACAAGGCCGAAAGTCGCGCAGGCGATCGCTGCCTCCGTGGCGGACTGAAGCCCGTGGTGTTCGGCGAACACCTTGCTCCATGCCGCACCGGTGCCATGACCGCCGGACAATGTGATCGAACCGACCAGCAAACCGTATAGCGGATCGATGCCCAGTACATAAGTGAGAGCGATGCCTACTGCATTTTGCAGTATCAGCAGGCCGATCACGAGCCCGAGGAAGCGCAGCAGGAGCGGCCCGCCTGACTTGAGGCTGGCGAGGTTGGCGTTGAGGCCGATAGTCGCGAAGAACGCGAGCATCAGCGGCGTTTGCAGTGCTGTGTCGAAGCGTACTTCGATCTGGCTCGTCATGCGCAGGATCAATAGGACGATTGCCACCAGAAGTCCGCCGGCAACGGGTTCGGGAATCGTATAGCTGCGCAGCAGAGGGATCCACCCGACCAGCCTGTTTCCTAGCAGCAGAACCAGTGAAGCCGTGACGAGTGTTCCATAGATACCGACGTTCATAGGCCACCTCGTTGAGCATGAGTGATGGTCACAGCGTTACGAGGCGTCTGACGGCGTGCGGAGCGGCCAGGGAGCGAGCGAGAAACGCCTATAGCGTGAGGGTACCTGAACGGAGTTGATCCAACAACGGCCGCCGCAAGCCGGGATTGTCGCGGACCGTTTGGCTGTCAGTATCGGAGCAAGGCCATATTTAAAGTTTTCTCCAGCATCGGTTTCGATTAGCATCATTGCCACTTTCACGAGAACACCAAGAGACATGGCACTGATCGCACGAAACTTCCTCGGCATTGCCGTACTGCTGCTGATCGCTTTCATCTTTTCGACCAACCGGCGCGCCATCCGCTTACGGACTGTCATTGCGGCACTCCTTGCGCAGATCGGTATCGGGGCCTTCATTCTCTTCGTGCCGTTCGGCAAGACGGTCCTCGCGGCTGCGGCGTCCGGCGTCAATCACGTCCTCGGCTATGGCAATGCGGGCATCGAGTTTCTGTTCGGTGGCCTCGTGCAATCGAAGATGTTCCAGGTCTTCGGTGACGGTGGTTTCGTTTTCGCCGTGCGGGTGCTGCCGGCCATCATCTTCGTTACCGCGCTGATTTCCGTGATGTACTACATCGGCGTGATGCGCTGGATTGTGATCGTGCTCGGCACGCTGTTCCAGAAACTGCTCGGTGTTTCGAAGCTGGAATCTTTCTCGGCCGTTACCACGATCTTCCTGGGTCAAAGCGAAATGCCTGCCGTGGTCAAGCCGTTTGTCCGCGACATGACTGGCGCCGAACTGTTTGCGGTGATGTCGAGCGGCATGGCGGCGATTGCCGGTTCGGTGCTGGCCGGTTATGCGGGCCTCGGTGTGCGGGTTGACTATCTGCTGGCTGCGTCGTTCATGGCGGTGCCAGGCGGCTTGCTGTTCGCCAAGATCATTCACCCGACTACCGAACCGAGCCGCGTGCATCTCGAGAACCTCAGCTTCGACGAGAAGCGTCCCACGAATGTGATTGAAGCCGCGAGTTCAGGCGCGACAGTGGGTCTGAAAATCGCCGTGATGGTCGGCGCGATGCTGATTGCGTTCGTCGGCCTGATCGCGTTGCTCAACGGTATTGTGGGCGGCATAGGCGGCTGGTTCGGCCATCCGCAACTGTCGATGCAATCGGTGCTCGGCACGGTCTTCGCACCGCTCGCGTACCTGATCGGCGTGCCATGGAACGAGGCCGCAATCGCCGGCAATTTTCTCGGGCAGAAGATCATTCTGAATGAATTCGTTGCTTATGCGTCGCTGTCGCCGTATCTGAAAGACGCCGCAAGCGTGAGCGCGGCCGGCCTGCAGGCACTCGATCCGCGTACCATTGCTATTCTGTCGTTTGCGTTGTGCGGCTTCGCGAACTTCGCGTCGATCGCGGTGCTGACGGGCGGCTTTAGCGCCGTCGCGCCGGAACGCCGCGCCGAAGTCGCGCGCTACGGCCTGCGTGTCGTGCTCGCCGCGACGCTCTCGAACCTGATGAGCGCCACGATTGCGGGCATCTTCCTGACGCTGAATTGAATTGAATCGAGGATCGTTGCATGAACTTGGAACAACTGCTGGAACGCGCGGGTGTCGCGCGAGAAAAGGCTTATGCGCCTTATTCGAAATTCAAGGTCGGCGCCGCGCTGCTGACCAAAGATGGCAAAGTGTTCGACGGCTGCAACGTCGAGAATGCATCGTACGGACTGTGCAATTGCGCTGAGCGTACGGCCTTTTTCAGCGCCATTGCCGCGGGCTATCAGCGCGACCAGTTCGCCGCGCTTGCCGTGATTGGCGATACGGATGGCCCGATCGCCCCATGTGGCGCGTGCCGTCAGGTGATCATCGAACTGGGCGGCCCGGAATTGCCGATCCGCCTCGGCAATCTGCATGGCGCTACGCGCGACACCACTGCGCGCGAGCAATTGCCGGACGCGTTTTATCTATGAGCAGGCACAAGGTTATCTACGACACCGATCCCGGTGTGGACGATGCAATGGCGCTTGTTTTTCAGACGCTGCATCCGGACATCGAATTGCTCGGTTTGACGAGCGTATTCGGCAATGCCACGATCGAAACCACCACGCGCAATGCGCGTTTCCTGGCAGGACGGTTCGCGCCGGGCGTGCCGGTCGCGCAGGGCGCGGCCGCACCGCTCAAGCGCGCAGCGCCTGAGCCGCTCGCCTGGATTCACGGCGACAACGGCCTTGGCAACATCGCGATCGAAGCCGGGTCTGAAGCCGGTCTTGAGGCCGCGCTCGACGCACGTTCCGCGCACCGCTTCGTCATCGACACAGTGCGTGCGTATCCGGGCGAAGTCACGCTGATCGCCGTGGGCCCGCTCACGAACCTGGCATTGGCACTCGCCGAGGATCCGCAGATCGCCTCGCTCGTCAAGCAGGTGGTCATCATGGGTGGCGCGTTCGGCACAGCCGGCGTGCTCGGCAACGTGACCCCCGCCGCGGAGGCGAATATTCTGGGCGACCCTGACGCCGCGGACATTGTGCTCGGCGCACCGTGGCCGGTTGCGATCGTCGGGCTCGACGTCACGCAGCGCACCATCATGAGCCAGGACTATCTGGCGTCGCTTCGCGATCGCGGCGGTGCAGCAGGGCAGTTCGTGTGGGACGTTTCGCGGCACTACGAGGCCTTTCACGAGCAAAGCGCGCAACTCAAGGGCATTTACGTACACGACTCGTCGGCGGTCACTTACGTGTTGGCGCCGCATCTTTATACGACTCGCAGCGGTCCCGTACGTGTGCTGACGGACGGCATCGCGGTGGGTCAAACTATCCAGAAGCCTTCTACGATGCCGGTGCCCGCGCCGGACTGGGACAACCGGCCCGAATGCACAGTCTGCATTGACGTGGATGTGCCCGGAATGCTTGCGCTTTATGAACGCACCATCTGCGGCACGCTATAGGGTAATTGTGCAATGCCACCGCGGCTTGTTCAGCGGGCCTCGTCGCCGTGCTTTCTGTTACGCAGGCTGAGGCGCGTGGTGGACGGCTGGCGGCCCGCAGATTGATCTGATGTAAGAACAACGCGGAAACAATGCACTCGCGGTGCGTTGCAGCAAACCGGCCCGGCATTGTGGCCGATGCGCATCGTCAATCTTTGCTACATTTCTGCAGACGTGCTGCTTATGCGGTCCTTGAAGCCTTTGCTTATCGACCCGGCGTATGTGACCCAAATCTATCAAGAGGCCAAAGATGCGAATTTTAGTAGTAGGGGCGGGCGCTGTAGGCGGCTATTTCGGTGGACGTCTCGCAGCGGCGGGCCAGGACGTGACCTTCCTGGTACGCCCCGGCCGCGCGGAAAAGCTCGAACGTGACGGTCTCGTCATTAACAGCGCGCGTGGCAATCTCACGTTGCGCGACGTCAAGACGATTCTCGCTGGCGTTGGCGCGGAGCCGTTCGACCTGGTGCTGCTCAGTTGCAAGGCCTACAGTCTCGACGACGCGATCGATTCGTTCGCACCGCTGGTCGGCGAATCGACGTTGATTCTGCCGATGCTCAACGGCATGCGCCATATCGACGTGCTCAAGGAAAAATTCGGTGCGTCACGCGTACTGGGCGGTCAATGTGTGATCGCCGCGACGCTCAGCCCCGAGCAGCACATCATGCATCTGAACGAAACGCATGCCATCACTTTCGGTGAACTGGACGGCGGCACCTCGGAGCGCGTCCAGGCGATCGCAGACGCCATGGCAGAGGCGAATTTCGATGCGGTGATCAGCGACAACATCCTGCTGCGCATGTGGGAAAAGTGGGTGTTCCTGGCCACATTGGCGGCCGGTACGTGCTTGATGCGCGGTTCGGTCGGCGATATTCTGGCTGCGCCGGATGGCAAACGCATTATCGAAAATCTGCTCGGCGAGTGCCGTGGCGTCGCCGAGCACAACGGCTTTACCATGGGCCCGGATTTCGACGCTCGCGCTACCCAAACGCTTTTTACGCCTTCACCGCTTACGGCTTCGATGCTGCGCGACGTCGAAAACCACTCGCATACCGAGGCAGATCACATCCTCGGCGATCTGATTTCGCGCGGCGGGGATGCGCAGAAGGGCGAGCACGGCTTGTCGTTGCTGCGTATCGCCTATAGTCATCTGAAGACGTATGAGGCGAGGCAGACCCGTACGTCCTGAATGACGGAGCGTCCGGCGACGCGGGTAGCCACAGCAGTCCAAAGATCGGAGGTACAGCATGCCGAGTCCAACCGGATCCGTACCCGCGCTCAGCGCGGCCTCGGCAACGATCTTCTCGATTGGTATCGTCTTTCTCGGCTACTGGGGCTTGTACGATCAGACGAAATGGCATGTCTCCGACGTCTTTGTCTTCGTGTTTGCAATGATCGGCTTCGGTTGTCTCGGCCTCGTGCCGTGGATGGCGACCAGCCCGGTCGAGCCGGACACCAGCGATTCCCGTGTCCGTATTGCGCGGCACATGTTTCTTGTCGGCGTCCTGTCGATCTGGCTGGGCGTGGCGATTTCGGTGATTTTCTGATTAGCGCTCGATCTGCCTGTTCCAGCGCGTATCCCACTGCGCGCGGTGCGCATTGATCGTGTCCCAGTCCACCACGGTTACCTTCTTCACCAGATCGTCGACGTTGCCGAGGCTCTGCTGCATCGGCGGCGTCATCTTCGCGAGACGGTTGGTCGGAATCTGCTTGCCGGCCTCGGCGGCTTTAGTCTGAGCCGGTGCGGAAAGCAGGAACTGCGCGAGTTTCTGCGCCAATTGCGGATCGGGGTTGTTGTTGACCACGCACAGATCGACCAGCAGCAACACCGGTCCTTCCTTCGGACTCACATAGCCGACGGGAATGCCCTTGTCCTGCAGATCGCTTACGGCAGTCGGCGTCAACGGGAACAGGCCCGCTTCGCCGGTCTGGACCATTTCGGAAATCTTCGCGGAGTTCGGCACGTACTCCACCACGTTCGGGCCAACCGTCGTGGCCCATTTCGTGAAGCCCGGTTCGACGTTCTGCTCGCTGCCGCCCATCAAACGGTTGATTGCCAGAAAGCCATGCAGGCCGAAGGTGCTGCTCGAGGCGGACTGAAACACCACCTTGCCCTTGTACTTCGGATCGGCAAAGTCCATCCACGAAGTCGGCGGCGCCCAGCCTTTTTCAGCGAACAGCTTCTTGTTGTAGGCAATGCCGGTCATACCGAGTTGCACACCCGCGCCCATGTCGTCCTTCATGCGCGCGAACGGGTAGAGTTCCTTGAGCACCGGCGAGTCGTCGAGCTTTTTGCACACACCCATGCTGACCGCGCGCGCCATCACACCGTCGTCAAGAAACACCACGTGGATTTGCGGATTGGCCTTGTTGGCCAGCAGCTTGGCAAGAATGTCCGACGAAGTGCCGGGCACCACAACCACTTTTACGTTGTTGGCTTTTTCGAAATCGGGCAAGACCTGGCTGGTATAGGCTTTTTCCATCGGACCGCCGTTCATGCCGATATAAATGGTCTTGGTCTCCGACCATGCCGGCGCGGCTGCACCGAATGCGCATAATGCGGCCAGCGCCGCGATCGTCTTGAACAGTTTCATTGAGAGGCTCCTGAGTTTCACTAAACGATAACGAGGCGATGACTGGGCGACACACAAAGCAATAAGCGATAACGAGCGGGTAACTAGGCGACGGATGGTGCAGCAACGGCAGCGAAGCGATTGATCGAAAAAGCGTCGAGCGGTGTGGTGGTGGCGCCGTCGATCACGAGATCCGCGAGTATTTCGCCGACACCTGGCGCCAGCAGAAAGCCGCCGCCCGAAAAGCCGAACGCGTGCAGCAGATGCGGCGTCGTGCGGCTCGCACCGATGATCGGATTGCTGTCCGGGGTTTCGCCTTCCACGCCGCTCCATGTGCGGATCAGCAGTGTCTCGCGCAACGCGGGCAGCAGGGCGCACGCATCGCGCATCACGGTGCGAGTGGTTTCCGTCGACGGTTGACCGTATTCGCCGTCGCCGTGCCCCCGTCCGCCGCCGATCACGCAATTGCCACGCGCCACTTGCCGCGCGTAAATGCCGCCGCCGTACACGCCGAGGTTGTGCGTGATGAAAAGCGGCAGCGGCTCGGTGACCCACATGTTCGGGTAGATCGGTTTCATCGGCGCGGTTTCGCCGAAGTAGCCGGCGACCGTATTCGCCCATGCGCCCGCGGAATTGATCAGCCAGTCGGCGCTGATGCGCGTGTCGCCGGCCCGTAGCTGGAAGCGCGTGCCGTCATGATGGATTTCGGTCAACTCGGTCTGCTCGTGCACGTCCGCGCCTGCGGCTCGCGCGGCACGTGCGAACGCCGGTGAGACCAGACGCGGATTCGCGTGACCGTCGGTCGCACAAAGCGAGCCGCCGACCGCTGCAGCGCCCAGCCACGGATAGCGTTGCCGGAACGTGGCGCCGCTGATCAACTGCGTTTGCAATCCGTGGCCGCGCGCCATGTCCGCCCATGCTTCGAGCGCAGCAATATCGGCTTCGCTGCGGGCGAGCCGTAAATGTCCCGACACGATGAACTCACCGTCGATGCCGATCAGCTCCGGCAAGCGATCCCAGATGCGCCGTGCACGCATGGCAAGCGGCATCTGTTCAGCCGGCCGTCCCTGAACGCGCACGCCACCGTAATTCACGCCGCTTGCCTGCGCGCCGCAATAGCGCCGCTCGAACAGGCCCACGCGCACGCCGCGCCGGGCCAGCGCCAATGCTGCCGATGAACCGACCAACCCGCCGCCCGCAATCGCGACGTCGTAGTGCAGCGTGTCACTCATCTCGCGCCTCCTCGGGAATGTCGACGACACCGTCGGCAACCATCGCGGGCGATAGCGGAATCGGTTTGACAGGCGGCTGGCTGCGCAAGCGGCCCACGGCGTCGAGGGGTTTGCCGGTTTCTTCCGCAAGCAGCGTCAATGCGGCTTCGCCACACATGCGCCCCTGGCAACGGCCCATACCGACACGCGTCAGCGCTTTCAGGCGATTGATCTCGTTCGCTTCGCCACCGCGGATGCAGCGCCGCAAGGTGCCCGCGTCGACTTCTTCGCAGCGGCACACGGTCATGTCGTCGGGCCATTGCGCCGCGCATTTTGCCGGCGGCGCGAATGCTGCTACGATGCCTTGGCGAAATACGGCGATACGTTGCAGGCTGCGGTCGAGGGAAGCCGCATCGCGCATGCCGGGGCCATGTGGGTGCGCGATACCGAGGTCGTCGAGTAGCGCCAACGCCGTGCGGCGGCCGGCGAGTTCGGCGGCGTCGGCGCCGGCTATGCCCGCACCGTCGCCCGCCAGGTAGATGCCGCTCACCGAGCTGCGGCCGGCGGCGTCGAGTTCGGGTAGCCAGCAACGATTGTGGGCATCGAAATGAAAGCGGCACCCGGCGAGATCGGCGAGCTGGGTTTCAGGCTTCAGGCCGAAACTGATGCCGACGGCGTCACACGCGATGGTTTCGGTTTTCGAGCCTTCGGCTGAAGAACGCCATTCAATGGCACTCACGCCTTGTTCGCCACGCATGCCGATCAGGCTCGCATCGCGTTCGATCCGCACGCCGCGCAATTTCAGCCAGCCGACGTAATAGAGTCCTTTGGCGAACGTAGCCGGTTGACGTGCGAGTTTCGGCGCGGCGGCTATCTGCTGCGACAGCGGACTCGTGTCGAGTACCGCCACCACCTGTGCGCCGGCTTTCACGTACTGATAGGCCACGAGATAGAGTAGCGGCCCTGTGCCGGCCAGTACCACGCGCTGACCAATTGCACAGCCCTGTGCCTTCAAAGCGACCTGCGCGCCGCCCAGCGTGTAGACACCGGGTAACGTCCAGCCTGGCACCGGCAACACGCGATCGGTGGCGCCGCTCGCGATGATCAGATGCGAAAACGGCACGCCGATTTCGCGCCCCGCGTGCAGCGTATCGAGCCGGCCAGGTTCACACGCCCACGCCAGCGTGTCGGGGCGATAGTCGAGGTGAGAAAGAAGCGCAGCCATCGTCGTATGCAACGCGTCGGCTTTGTGCGCTTCGAACCCGTAGAGTGTTTTCTTCGGGCGCTGGAATGCGCCGCTCGCGGGCGGTTGACGATAAATCTGTCCACCCCAGCGGGCGTTTTCATCCAGCACGATGGGCCTGACGCCTGCCGCCACGAGTGTTTCGGCGGCGCGCACGCCAGCCGGTCCCGCACCGACGATCACCACGCGGTGTTCGTTGCTCATTGCAGGTCTCCGTTTGCAGCCGAGGTTGAGGCAGCAGAGTCGGAGTCAGAAGTAACGACAGCGACCGAGGCAACTTTGGCGAGCCGCGTGATCACGCGCATGCCTTGCGTCACAAGCGTCGAGCACGCGCGCACACGCAACCCGTCTTCGGTACGCATCCAGCAGTCCTGGCAGGCACCGATCAGGCAGAAGCCGGCACGCGGCGCGCCACTGAATTCGCTTTCGCGCACGCGCCGTTGCTGCATTAATACGGCAGTCAGCAACGTGTCGCCTTGCAAGGCGGGGACTTCGTAACCGTCGATAAAAAAACTGAGCGGTTCACGCTGCGTTTCCGCGACGCGAACGAATTGCGCATCACGCTTCGGCGCGGCGGGTTCGGAAGACGGTAAATTCGACGGCATGTGAGGGAGGGCAGTAGAAGACATCAGTGCTGGCCGATCAGAATCCGGTTGAGCCCATACACGCGATCGAGCAGCAGCATTGCGCCTGCGGTGATGAAGATCACCAGCGCGGAGACGGACGCCATCATCGGATCGATCGATTCGGTCGCGTACATATACATGCGTACCGGCAGCGTGACGGTTTGCGGCGAGGTGACGAAGATCGACATCGTCAGTTCGTCGAAGCTATTGATGAAAGCAAGCAGCCAGCCGCCGGTAATGCCCGGCAGAATCATCGGGAAGGTGATGCGACGAAACGTGGTCCATGCATCCGCGCCGAGCGAGTGCGCCGCATGTTCGACGCTGCGGTCCAGCCCGCTGACCGAGGCCAGCACGAGCCGCATGACGAACGGCGTGATGATGATCATGTGCGCGAGCACGAGCCATGCGAACGAGCCCGTTGCGCCGATCAACGCGAAGAAGCGCAGCAGTGCGATGCCGAGCACGAGGCCGGGAATCACCAACGGCGAAAGCAGCAAACCGTTGAGGAAGCCGCGGCCCGGAAAGCGTGCACGACCGATGGCCAACGCGGCAGGCAAAGCGACGATCAAAGACAGCGTTGCAGAGGCGAACGCCAGCTTCAGGCTGTTGAAGAACGCCGAGATGAAGTCAGGGTAATCGAGGATCGCGCGGAACCAGCGCAGCGATACACCGTGTGTGGGCAGTGTGAGCGTTTCGTCGGGCGTGAAGGCGACCAGCACCACGATCACGAGCGGCGCGAGCACGAACGCAATAACGAGTGTGTGGAAAATCAGCGCAATGGGGCCGTTTTTTCTCATGATGATCTTACTCAATGAAGCCGATGAATGAGCCGACGCATTACCCGAGGCTTCTGGTGTATTTGCGTTCCAGAACCCGGTAGTAAGTGAGCATCACGATCAGATTCGCGACCAGCAGGAGGAGCGCGATGGTTGCGCCGAGCGGCCAGTTCAGCGAGCCGAGGAATTCGTCGTAGACGGCAGTGGCAGCGACTTTCAGACGCCGTCCGCCGAGTAGGCCGGGAATCGCGAAGGCGCTCGCCGACAGGCCGAACACCATCAGGCTGCCCGACAGAATGCCCGGCGTGAGTTGCGGCAACACGATGCGGCGCAATGTCGTGGCGGGTGATGCCATCAATGAAAGCGCGGCGTTTTCCGTTTGCGGGTCGAGCTTCTGCAACGCGGTCCACACCGGAATCACCATGAACGGCAGCATCACATGCACCAGTGCAATGACGATGGCGAAGGTGGTGTATTCGAGCTTGTACGGTCCGAGCCCGACGAGGCCGAACGCCTGATTCACGAGGCCGTTGCTGTTGAGCAGCATGCTCCAGCCGAATGCGCGCACCACAACCGAGACCAGCAGCGGCGCGAGAATGATCAGCAGGAACATGGAGCGATACGGATCGCGCATGCGCGACAGCACGTACGCTTCGGGCGTGCCGATCACGATGCATAGCAGCGTGGTCAGAAAGGCGATGCCGAAGGTGCGCAGGAAGATCGTGTGGAAATACGACGATTTCAGCACTTCCGCATAGTTGCCGAACTGGAATGCGACGAGCGGGCCGCTCGACGGATCGAAGCGGTAGAAAGTCAACACCAGCGTCATCACAAGCGGCACCAGTACGAGCGTGGCAAACAGCAGGAAAGCCGGCGCGCACATCAGCCACAAGGGCAAAAACGCGTGCCACGGCGCGCGGCGCGCATTGCCGGTCTTCATGCTGTTGTTGTTCGAAGCGGGCAGCGTACTAGCCATGAAGCGCATCCCGTTGAATGAAGCGGATCGCTTCGCTGTTCCAGTCGACACCGACCGTAGCGCCTTCCGGCAGCGGCTCGGTGCCTTCGTTCTGGCAGCACACCAGCACTTCGCCGAGCCGGCTGTCCATGCGGTACAGCCATTGGCTGCCGAGGAAGAAGCGGCTTGTCACAGTGGCCGCGAGACGTCCCGTGTCCGGCGCGCACAGGCGCAGCTTTTCAGGGCGAATGCACAACGTCACAGCATCGCCGACGCCGATCACACGTTCGCGCATCGGCAGTTGCGCGGTGTGGCCGGTTTCGGCGAGGTCGTGTCCCAGGTCGATGCGGATCGCGTCGCCGTTGCGTGCCACCACCGTGCCCGCCAGCATGTTTGCCTTGCCGATGAACTGCGAGACGAATCTGTTTTCAGGTCGCTCGTAAGCTTCATACGGCGTATCGATCTGCGTAATACGGCCTGCTTCCATCACCACCACGCGGTCACTGATCGACAGCGCCTCCGACTGGTCGTGCGTGACCATGATGGTGGTCGTACCGATTTTGCGTTGAATAGTGCGCAGTTCGAACTGCATGTCTTCGCGCAGCTTGGCGTCGAGGTTCGACATGGGTTCGTCGAGCAGCAACACGGGCGGCGCGATCACGATCGCGCGGGCAAGTGCCACGCGCTGCCGCTGACCGCCGGACAACTCGCGCGGAAAGCGGTGCGCGAGCGTATCGAGCCGCACCAGCGCCAGCGCTTCGCGCACACGCTCCTTGCGCTCGGCCTTGTCGATGTTGCGCATCTGGAGCCCGAAGCCGACGTTGTCCGCGACGCTCATATGCGGAAACAGCGCGTAGCTCTGGAATACGATGCCGAGGCCGCGCCTGTTCGGTTTCATGTGCGTGATGTCGTGGCCGTCGAGCGTGATACGCCCGCGTGTCGTTTCGACAAAACCCGCGATCATCTGCAACGTGGTGGTCTTGCCGCAGCCGGATGGCCCGAGCAGCGAAACGAACTCGCCTTTTTCCACCGACAGGTTCACGTCGGCGACTGCCTGCAAATCGCCGAACGATTTCGCTACGTCCGTGAGTGTGAGGAACGACATGATCTGGCCTCTGGATGGTTCGACACCGGTTCAATCGGCTACTGCTTCGATGGAGCCGACTCTATCCAGCCAAATTACATCGCGTCAATTTCAAATTCCGTTTGATGGTATAAGTTTTGAAAAAATTCCGCTTCATGGAATATATTTGGCGATGCGTACGCGAACTATTCCGCTGCATGATGTCGGGACAATCCCTGTGAAACGGCGAAAATTGCGAATGGAACGAGCGTGCCGGTAATATTCCATCCAGAGATAAAACCCTCTATAGTGTTCCAGTCAATAAAATAATTCGGAGCGCCGGAGATGAATGCTGCCGTCAAACGAGATGTCGATTCCGAACTGGTCGAGACGGGCAGTGCGCCCGGCCCCGGGATGCTGGAGCGCGCCTTCGCTGTGATCCGTGCGTTATCCGAGGCGCAACCTGACGGCGGCCGCGTCACGCGTCTCGCGAAAGCGGTGGGGCTGACGCAAGGCACGGTGCACCGCATTCTTCACGCGTTGATCGCGGAAGGCATCGTCGAACAGGACGAAAATTCGAAGCTGTATCGGCTGAGCGTGGATTTCTTTGCGCTTGCCGCGCAGGCCGGCAACCCGAGCGGCATGCGCACGCTGTGCCGCCCCGCGTTGCTGCGCTTGTGCGCGAGTCTTGGCGATACGATTTTCCTGCTGGTCAAAAGCAGCTTCGACGCGGTGTGTCTCGACATCTGCGAAGGGCCGTTTCCGATTCGTTCGTTCACCGGCGATATCGGCGGGCGCGTGGCATTGGGTGTCGGTCAGGGGAGCCTGGCGATTCTTGCGTTCCTGCCGGAAGCGGAGCGCGAAGAGATCATTCGCTTTAACGTGCCGCGAATTCGCGGCTATGGTGTGCTCGACGAAGTGTATTTGCGCACCGAGATCGAACGCGTGCGCCAACTCGGTTACGCGGGGCGTAATAGCGGTGTGCTCGACGGCATGGCGGGCGTGGCGGTGCCGATTCTGGATCGCACCGGCGTCGCGGTGGCTGCGTTGAGCGTCGGCACGCTGGCGGCGCGACTCGGTGACGATCGTTTGCCAATGGTGGTCGAATTGCTGCGGCGCCAGGCCGATGCGATCGGCCCGCAAACCAACCCGTTCGATGTCGCGTTGCGCCGGCCGATGCATGGTTTGTCGCGCGCGATGACGACTGAGCGGATCGCGGGGTAAGGAGATCGAGATGGAAGAAACTGGAACGGCTGTGCGCAAGGCAATTGAAGCTGACCTGGACGGGATTCTGGAGCTTCAGGCCGACAATCAGATTGAACGTGGCGGTGCGTTGTCCGCCAGCCTGCCACGCGAGCGGGTGGCTGAGATGATGCGTGCCATGCCGCTTATCGTTGCACACAGCGAGGGCCGCATTACGGGTTTTCTGATGACGACCACGCGGGCGATGAACGGCGACCTGCCCATCGTGCAGGCGATGTTCGCTGCGTATCACGGCACGACCGAGGCCTATGTGTACGGCCCGATCTGCGTCAGTGCGCAGGCGCGTGGTAAGGGGCTCGCGCAGCTTATGTTCGCTGAATTGCGGCGTCTGGAACCGGGGCGTGAGGGCATTCTCTTCATACGGCGCGACAATGAAGCATCGCTTCGCGCGCATGTGCGGATGGGAATGCGCGAGGTCGCCGAATTCCGCTTCAACGGGTTTGAGTTCGTGGTTTTCTCATACACCGGATAAGGCGCATATTCGCGGTGGCCGCGCGAGCGCCTGCAAGCCATAGCGTGTTTTCAGGTGTGCGGGGCTTACTCCGATCGATACGCCCGGATCAGGATTATTCTCGTCACGGACTATGCGATGCCCGGCGGCGAGTATGGCGACGGTCTGACCTTACTGTCATTCCTTCGCCGCCGCTTTTCCGACCTCAAGATAATCGTCTTCACGACGGTCGATAATCCGGCGATGATCCGGGAAATCACCCAGCTCGGAATCGCCTCGGTAGTCAATAAGGTCGATGATGCCGCGCATCTTGTTTCGGCGATTCATGCCGTATATGCAGGTGCGACCTACGTTTCACCTGCCGCAAACCGCGAGCCGCTCCAGGCCCGCGTCCGGACGGCGAGTACACAGACGACAGTCAAACTGACGCCGCGTGAAGCGGAAGTCGTCCGGTTGTATGTCTCGGGCATGTCAGTCAATGAAATCGCCGATCAGTTGCATCGAACCAAACAGACCGTCAGTTCGCAGAAAAGCAGTGCGATGCGCAAGCTCGGCATTGAACGCGACGCGGATCTGTTTCGCTTCGCGTACGAAACGGGACTCGCCGCCGCGGCTGAGCCAAAGTCTACGTGAATGCGTGAATGGCACGTGCCGCCGCGTCCGCGCCCCAGCCATACTCGCCCCAGAACATCGCCTTGAGCCCCGGCATGCCGGCGTATTTGCCGTCGAACGTGTAACGCAATTGCAGTGACTGCTCATGCGGCGCGTTGTAGTCGACGTCCATCGAGTTGGTCAGGTAGATACCGTTGGTTTCGTTGATATAGTCGAAGTCGGCGGAAACGCGCGGTTGTCGTTCGGTCTTATCGTTCGTTCTGCTGATGACAGGACGAACGAGTCCAACGGCGCGACGGTCTGCCGCGCCGGGGGAATATGGTTTTAATTTGCAGACTGGTTGTTTTAGCGACCCGCCAAGGGCACTTCCTTCGGGGCGTCGCTCACGCGAATGCATGCGATGCGTGTCGCGCTCGCACCATGCGTGACAGGCTGCGGAATTTCGTTCGCGCAGGCCTCGATCGCATCCGGGCAGCGCGTGCGAAACGCGCAGCCGGAGGGCGGACTGAGCGGCGACGCAATTTCGCCGCGCAACAGCAGATGACGGCGTGCGCGTTCAACCACCGGATCGGGCACCGGCACGGCCGACAGCAACGCGCGCGTGTATGGATGACGCGGCGTGCCATACACGTCGCGCTTGTCGCCGAATTCCATCACACGTCCCAGATACATCACCAGCACGCGGTGGCTGATTGCTTTGACGACCGCGAGATCGTGCGCGACAAACAGCAGCGAAAGCGACAACTCGCGCTGCAGATCGCGCAACAGGTTGACGATCTGCGCCTGGATCGACACGTCGAGTGCCGACACCGGCTCATCGCATATCACCAGTTGCGGCTCGCCGATCAACGCTCGCGCAATACCGACGCGCTGACACTGGCCGCCGGAAAACTCATGCGGATAACGGTGCAGATGCTGCGCGTTGAGACCGACGCGTTCGAGCATTGTCAGAACACGCCGCTGCACGTCGGTGCGGGCAATGTCCTGGCCGTAAGTGGTTAAGGGTTCGGCGACGATCTGTTCGATCGTCATGCGCGGATCGAGCGAGGCGAGCGGGTCCTGGAAGATCATCTGCACGTCGCGGCGCAAGCGGGAGGTATCGCGGCGCGCGCCCGTCAGTACGGTTTCCTTGTCGAGCCAGCGCACGCTGCCGTCTGCCACCGGGGCGAGGCCGATGATCGCGCGCGCCAGGGTGGACTTGCCGCAACCCGATTCGCCGACGAGACCAACGGTTTCGCCGCGCCGCACGCTGAACGATACGCCGTCGACTGCGCGCAGCGTCGCTTTGCCCGACCACGGAAAGCCGCCGCGCGGCACGCCGAATTGCACCTTGAGGTTGTCGACCGACAATAGCGTTGCTGGATCCTGATTCTGGTCTTGACGCTGGCTTGCAATGGAAGTGGTGTTCATACGTGTTGTACCTCCATGATTTCCCGCACCGGTCGATGGCATGCGCGCAACGCGTCGGCGGCCGTCGGCGACACCGTGAGCTCAGGCCGCGACTCGCGGCACCGGTCTGAGCAATACGCGCAGCGCGGCGCGAAGGCGCAGCCCTCACCGACTTCGCCGGGTAAGGGCGGGTTGCCGGGAATGGTTTGCAGCGGACGGTCATCGTCATCGGTCAGACGCGGCAGGGCGTTCAGGAGGCCGATCGTGTACGGATGCGTCGGCGCGGCGAACAGCGTGGCGGCGTTAGCTTGCTCGACGGTCTGGCCGGCGTACATCACCATCACGTCGTCGCACAAACCGGCCACGACGCCCATGTCGTGCGTGATCAGAATGATCGCAGTGCCGCGTTCGCGGTTCAGTTCGCGCAACAACTCGATGATCTGCGCCTGCACGGTCACGTCGAGCGCGGTGGTCGGCTCGTCGGCGATCAGGATTTCCGGCTCGGAGAGCAGCGCCATCGCGATCATCACGCGTTGCCGCATGCCGCCGGAAAACTCATGCGGATACATGTTGATACGCCGCGCGGCATCGGGAATGCGCACCGTTTCCAGCGTTTCGATTGCGCGGCGGCGTGCTTCGCGGCGCGACATCTTGCGATGCAGTTGCAGCGTCTCGGTCATCTGCCGTTCAATCGTCAGGAACGGATTGAGCGAGGTCATCGGATCCTGAAAGATCATGCCGATGCGGTCGCCGCGAATCCGGTTCAGCTCGGCTTCGTTCATCGTCAGCAGGTTCTCGCCGCGATACTTTGCTTCACCGGACACCTTGCCGTTGCCGGCCAGGAGGCCGAGCAGCGCCATCACGGTCTGACTTTTCCCGGAGCCCGATTCGCCGACGATGCCGAGCGTGCGGCCCGCTTCGAGCGAGAACGATACGCGCTGCACCGCGTCGACGGGCGCGCCTTCGCGGCGCGTAAAGCGCACGCTCAGGTCTTTGACTTCGAGTAGCGGCATGTCAGCGGTCCTTCGGATCGAATGCGTCGCGCAGGCCATCGCCGACGAAATTCACGCAATACAAGGTGACGCACAGCATCACCGCGGGGCACAGCAGCAGCCACGGCATCGATTCGAGCTTCTGCGCACCGTCCTGAATCAGGACGCCCCAGCTTGTCATGGGTTCCTGCACGCCGAGGCCGAGGAACGACAGCACAGATTCGGTCAGCACGATGTTGGGCACGGTCACGCTGGCGTATACGACCACCACGCCGAGCAGATTCGGCACGATGTGACGCGCGATGATCGAACGCGAACTCACACCGATTGCGCGCGCGGCGTCGATGAATTCGCGTGAGCGCAGCGACAGCGTCTGGCCGCGCACTACGCGCGCCATATCGAGCCACGAGAATGCGCTGATCGTCAGCACGACGAGATAGAACGCACGGCCGAACATCGTCATCATCAGGATCGCGATCAGCATGTAGGGGATCGCGTACATCATGTCGACGATGCGCATCATCACTGCATCGACGCGGCCGCCCAGATAGCCGGCGGTGGCGCCGTACGCTACGCCGATCAGGCCGGAGACCAGCGTGCCGAGCAGACCGACTTCCAGCGAGACGCGTCCGCCCTGCAGCGTGCGCGCGAGCAGATCGCGGCCGAGTTCGTCGGTACCGAACCAGTGCATGTTCGAGAGCGTCGGCGCGAGGCTGATTGCGCTCCAGTCGCTGTCGATCGGATTGTTCGGCAGAAACCACGGACCGGCCACGCACGCAATCACGATCAGCAGCAGGACGACGAAGCTGGCGAACGCCGCGCGATTGCGCACGAAGCGCATCGCGGCGGTAGCGAGCGGCCCGCGCGAACGCGGTGCTCTTGCGATAGCCGCGAGCGGATCGAGCGCTGCGGCAGTCGATTGAATTGAGCGAGGCATGGATCAGTACCGGATGCGCGGATCGAGCCAGGCATACGCCAGATCGACCAGCAGATTGAACAGGACGGCGACCGCGGTGGTCAGCACGACGAGGCCGAGCACGAGGGTGTAGTCGCGGTTGATCGCGCCATTGACGACCAGTTGGCCGAGGCCGGGCAGCGCGAACACCGACTCGGTGACCACCGCGGCGGTGATCGACGAGATGCAGATCGAGCCGAGCAGCGACACCACCGGCATCAGCGCTGGTTTCATCGCGTGGCGCAACACGATCGTGCGGCCCGGCAGACCCTTGGCGCGTGCGGTGCGGATGAAGTTGCCCGACAGCACCTCGATCATGCTGCCGCGCATCACGCGGGCAATGCCGGCGACATTGATGATGGTGAGCAGCACGATCGGCAGCACACGATAGCGCCACTCGCCATCGCCCCAGCCGCCGGCCGGCAGCCAGCCGTTGCCTGCGGAAGTCTTGAGCAGGATCGCGAAGATCCACACCAGCACCGGACCCAGCACGAACGGCGGAACGACGTTGCCGATATTGCCGAGCACCATCACCAGGTGATCGATGAAACGGTCGCGCCGTACGGCGGCCAGCGTGCCGAGCGTGACGCCGATCACGAGCGCGATCGGCACCGACACGCCGCCTACGCCGAGACTCACCGGCAAAGCCTTCCACACCAGATCGTTGACCGACCAGTCGGCGTAGCGGAATGACGGACCGAGATCGCCATGCAGCAGCGAGCCGAGGTAGTGGAGGTACTGCAACCACAGCGGCTCGTCGAGGTGATACTTGGCGTTGAGGTTCGCGAGCACGGCAGCCGACAGGTGTTTCTCCGTATCGAACGGCCCGCCGGGGGTGAGGTGCAGCAGCAGATAGCACGCGGTGATCACGGCGAGAATCGTCGGGATCGCCCAGAGCGTGCGGCGCAGCGTGTAAGCCAGCATGACGGTGCTCCCGCGCTTAGTGCTTGATCAGGTACATGTCTTGCGTGGCGCGCTGGTCGACGTAATTGGTCGACGTGTAGCCGCCCACATACGATTTGACCAGTCGGTCCGCCGAGTACTGGAAGAGCGATACCAGCGGGTAGTCGTTCATCGCCAGATCGTGCGCCTGCGTGAGCAGGGCGGTGCGCTTCGCGTCGTCGAGTTGCTGGTTGCCTTCATCGACCAGCTTGTCGACTTGCGGGTTGCAGTAGCGCTGATCGTTCTGCACGCTGTTGCAGCGTATCAGATCGAAAAACGAGTTGGCGTCGTTGTAGTCGACAAACCAGCCGTCGCGCGAGGCCTGCACCTTGCCGTCGTGGCGTTGCTTGAGCAGGACCTTGTATTCGACGTTTTCGAGCCTGGCGGTCACGCCGAGCTTGGTGCGCCATTCCGACGTGGCAAACAGCGCGACCTTCTTGTGCAGGTCGTTGGTGTTGTAGGTGAGGGTGAACGTCAGCGGCTTCGCGTCCGAATAGCCTGCGGCCTTCAGCAGGTTGCGCGCGTAATCGACGCGTTTGGCCATCGGCCAGCTTGCCCAGTCGGGCGTGAAGACGTTCGCGCCTTGCGTGCCCTTGGCGATCAGGCCGTACATCGGCACCTCGCCGTCGGCCGTTAGACGCCTGGTCAGCAGATCGCGGTCCAGCACCATCGCCAGCGCCTGGCGCACGCGCTTGTCCTTGAATGCCGGGTCTTCGTTGTTCAGGCTGTAGTAGTAGGTCGCGATCTGCAGGCCGGTTTTCAGTTCGGAGCCGAACTGTTTGCTGAGCTGTGCGTAGATGCCCGACGGAATCGAATACGTGTAGTCGAACTGGCCGGCCTGATACATACGCATTGCCGTTTCGTCGTTTTCGATCGGCAGATAGGTCACTTTCGTGATCACGACCTTGCTGGCATTCCAGTACGTGCTGCTTTTGGTCGCCACCAACCGGTTGCTCGGTTGCCAGTCGGTCAGCACATACGGGCCGTTACCGACGAAGTTACCCGGCCGGGTCCACTCGCCGCCGAATTTGGTAATGGTCTCGCGATTGACCGGGGCCATGGCTGGCATGGCGGTCAGTTGCGGGAAGAAGGCGGCGGGCACTTCGGTGGTGACTTCGAGCGTGTACGGATCGACGGCGCGCGCGGCGAGACTCGTCAGCGGTGCCTTGCCGGCGAGAATCGCCTTGGCGTTCTTCACGAATTCGACCAGCACCGTGTATTTTGAACCCGTCTTCGGATCGAGCACGCGTTGCCATGCATAGATGAAGTCAGCCGCCGTGACCGGCTGGCCATTGCTCCAGCGCGCGTCGTGGCGCAGCTTGAAAACCCACGTAGTCGGCCCGGTACGCGTCCACGATTGTGCGACGCCCGGCACGATCGCACCGGCCGCGTCGATGCGCGTCAGACCTTCGAACATGTCGAGCGCGATCGTGTCGCCGGTCCAGGATTCGATATGCGCGGGGTCGAGCGATTCGGTTTCGGCCGGCACCTGGCGGGTCATCTCCTGGCTGGCAGCGAGCGTGACCCCTGCGGGCACCGTGACGGCGAAGGCGGAAGGCTGAAACGTAAGGACGAGCGCGGTCAGCGCCGTCGCGTAGACGAACGGGGTTTTCATCGGTTGAGATCGCAGGAAAGGTCGAGAGAAGAACGCGCTGGCGCCAGGCGCCCGGTTATCTGCGGTGCTCGGGCCGGGGAGGCCCTTGTTGCCCGTGTTGGTTGCGCGACATGCAGGATTCCTTACATTGCGTAATGCAGGCAAACCCTGGCCGGATCAACCGGAAAAGGTGCCTGCTTTTTAGAACAGTCTCGGTGTGCCCACCCAGACGACCACCGACTCGATACGAGCGGTATTCGCCCAGCTATGCGGCACCGTCGATTCGTAATGCGCGCTGTCTCCCGCGTGCAGCACGAACGTCTTGCCTTCCAGCGTCAACGACACTTCGCCGTCGATCACATACACAAACTCCTCACCAGCGTGCGTGGTGACTTCCGAGCGCTTCTGCCCGGGCGGCATCCTCACGAGGATCGCTTCGAGCTGACGGCCGCCCGTCAGATTGGTCAGCCGTGCAAACAGATTGGCCGAGTCCGCAAAACCGAAAAACTTCAACTGATCGCCGCGGCACATCGAGCGTTCTTCGCTTGGTGTGTCGACGAAATACTGCACCGTCACCCCGAGTGCGTGGGCAATCCCGGCCAGCGAAGTGATGGACGGTGATGCCAGACCGCGTTCGACTTGCGACAAAAACGGTTTGGAAATACCCGCCGCTGTTGCCGTGTCATCCAGCGTGCGCTTGAGACGTTGGCGCAGCGCGCGGATCTTACTGCCGAGTTCGAGTGCCGGATTCTTCTTTTGAATTGTCGTGACCATAGCAGGAGGAAATTAGCCCGTCAAAATTTGTTTGATATAAGTAAATATGGTTTGATTGCGGTCCAGGCCGGGGTGGCGGGCCGTTCAGCGCCCGGCCGTGCAAGGGGCCGCATGTTCGAGACAACGCTCTATGTTGCCAGAACCGAAATTCGCACCCGCCGTTTTGACCGGGGTCGACCAGAAACTGAAGGTGGATGCGGTAAAGACTGCTGCATTGTAAGGGTGTCGGCATTTATGCAGATTGAGTATGGGGAATCGTTAAAGCCATGACATCAAAGACTATTTTCAGCCACACGCGATTGCGCAGCGAAGCTGCTATCGCGTGTAACAACAGGTAATTGGCATGGCATCAGTGAATTCCCTGAGTGACGAATCGTGCTTCTATTTGCAGAATCAGCCCCGCTTGGCGGTTGGGCACACGTGTTTGTATCAGACGCGACGCCGGCCGCTGTTTTTCATTCCGCACGCAGCGATCCTGCGCGGCGGAGCGTTGTCCGGCACGTTCCATCCGAACGCTGGCCGGCATGAGGACATCACTATCACTGCCGATTTTTCCCGCCGCGGGCATTGCGCCCGCCGCCTGGCGCGGCCGCCGTCTGCCGCCCGCCGGATAGCCGCCGTCCAGATCGCCGGCCTCCGGATGGCCGGCCCCCGGATAGCCGGCCTCCGGATCCCCATTTCCCGCGATGCTTTATCATTGAGCCCGTTCCGCTTGCCGGAGCCCGAGCCCGATGTGACGCAGCGGCCTCCCGGACGATTCCCTTCGGGGTGCCCCCTAGGGGGACTTCCTTCGGGGCGTACCGCGTGGCGGGCCCCTGTCCCATTCCCTGGTTTTTCTGCTGGTACCGGCGCCTCAGTTTGCAATTCAGTTTGCAAATGAGCGCGCGGCTCAGTTTCCAGATGAACACGTAGATGAACGTGCCACCGACTACGCACATGCATAGGCAAATGTGTGTGTCGCGTCGCGCATGGTCCATCGACCGTTTTTCCAGATCCAGTTTTTCGCGGCGCGTGGCCAGCCCACGCGCCGCCGTAACCGTAAGAACAAGAGGCACATGATGAATTCGTCCAATCCCCCCGGCGCGCGCGTCTCGCAGAGCCGTTCGTTCTCGACAGTCTTTCTGATCGAGATGTGGGAGCGCTTTGGTTACTACGGGATGGCCGCGCTGCTGGTCCTGTTCATGATCGACAAGCTGAACTTCACCGACAGCCACGCCACCCTCACGTGGGGCGCGTTCACGGCACTGGTGTACGCATCGCCGTCGATCGGCGGCTGGATCGGCGACAAGATTCTCGGCGCGCGCCGCACGATGATTTTCGGCGCCGGCGTGCTGGCGGCCGGCTATTTCATGCTGGCGCTGCCCAACGAGCAATTGAGCTACATGTATGCGTCGCTCGGCGTGATCGTGGTGGGCAACGGGCTGTTCAAGGCGAACGCCGCGAACCTCGTGCGCCGTATCTATGAAGGCGACGACGCGCGCATCGACAGCGCATTCACGATCTACTACATGGCGGTCAATATCGGCTCGACAGCGTCGATGCTCGCGACGCCGTGGATCAAGGACCATTGGGGCTGGCACACGGCATTCGCGGTCTGCTGCGCGGGCATGCTGCTGTCGGTGCTGAACTACTTCATCATGTTCCGCACGCTCGCGCATATCGGTTCCGCGCCGGACGCCGAACCGATCCGCTGGAAGCGCGTCGGCGCGGTCGCGCTGGGCGGTATCGTGCTCGGCACGGTAACGATGTTCGTGCTGCAGCACAAGGCGATTGCCGTGGCTTGCGTGTACACGGCGGGCATCGCGATTCTGGCGATCTTCGGCTACATGCTGATGAAGTGCGAACGCTCGGAGCGTTCGGGTCTGGTTGCCGCGCTGATCCTGACCGCGCAGGTGATCCTGTTTTTCGTGTTCTACGTGCAGATGTCGACGTCGCTCACGCTATTCGCGCTGCGCAACGTCGATCCGCGCTTCGTGCTGTTCGGCGAGACGCTGTTCACGTGGAGCGCCGCGCAGTTCCAGGCCCTCAATCCGATCTGGATCATGTTGCTGAGCCCGCTGCTCGCGTTGCTCTATACGAAGCTCGCGAAGAGCGGCAAGGACGTGCCGGTGGCGGTCAAGTACGCGTTCGGCTTCGCGGTGGTGGCGGCTGGCTTCTTCGTGTATGCGGCGAGCGGCAACTATGCGGTGAACGGGCGCGTGTCGTCATGGTTCATGGTGGGCGGTTACGGCTTGTATTCGCTCGGTGAACTGCTGGTGAGCGGGCTGGGTCTCGCGATGATCGCGCGCTACGTGCCGGCGCGGATGAGCGGCTTCATGATGGGCGCTTATTTCGTGGCAACCGGCGTGTCGCAGTATCTGGGCAGCGTGGTCGCGAACTTCGCGCAGATGCCGGCGGGCGATATGGACCCGCTCGAATCGTTGCCGTTGTACGTCAAGCTGTTTACGGGCCTGGGCTGGCTCGCGGCAGTGGGTGCGCTGGTTGCCGTGCTGCTGTTGCCGCTGATGCGCAAGCTGTCGCGTGAACATCAGCGTTGCAGCGACGAAGCGCGTGAGAATGCGCGGCAAACCGCTGCATTGAGTGGGGCGGTGGCGGAGTAATCTGCGGCGCGCATCTACTCCGCACATTTACTCCGGCATTTTCCGGAAAGAAACCGCAATCCGGTTCCAGCCGTTGATCGCAATGATCAACAAGGTCAGGTCGCTAATCTCCTGTTCGGTGAAATGCGGCTTCACCGCTTCCCACATCTCGTCCGGTACGCGTGTTTGCGCGACCAGCGTGACCGATTCGGTCCATTCGAGCGCCGCACGCTCGCGATCGGTGAAGAACGGCGCTTCGCGCCACGCCGCTACCGTTGCCAGACGCCGTTCGGTTTCGCCGTGCTTGCGCGCGTCCGTCACGTGCATGTCGAGGCAGAACGCGCAGCCGTTCAGTTGTGACGCGCGGATCCGCACCAGTTCCGCGAGCGGTTTGTCGATCGTGCTTTTGCCGATGGTTTCTTCGAGCGCGAGCATCGCGCGGGTGCCGCTTGGGCTGGCTTTGTAGAAGTCGAGACGGGCTTGCATGCACTGTTCCTTATCGTAAGTTTTCGCTCCGATGGCGGCGACGGAGGTAAGCTTACGATTGGTATTGGTCTTTCGGAATAACCATTTCTCGGATATTTGAGGTAACCACTCGGATGGAGATCCATATCGCGGTAGAAGGGCGTCACGATCTGTCCGGACAGATCTATCGGCAGTTGCGTGCCGGCGCACTCGAAGGGCGCCTCGCCGGCGGCACGCGTTTGCCGTCCACGCGCGACCTCGCCACGCAACTGGGCGTGTCGCGCAAGACCACGCTCGAGGCATTCGAACGGCTGCTTTCTGAGGGCTATCTGAGTGCTCGCGCCGGTTCGGGCACCTTCGTGGCGGACGGTCTGGAGCGTCTGCCGGTGGAGCGCTCGCCACATGCTCGGGCCGCCGAGACGGCGCGCGAACGGGCGAAAGCGAAACCGAAATCGGCGGCGCGCGCCCAGCCTCTGTGGGAGCAGATGTCCGAGCCCCTGCCGTTGCCGTTGCCCACGGTGGCCTCGCCGCACGATTTCGTCGGCGGCGCGACCGACAAATCGCTGTTCCCCTTCGACGTCTGGCGCCGCTGTGTGAACCACGCATTGCGTGTGCAAGCGCGCGGCACAGGCACCTATCGCGACGCGGCCGGCGAGCAGGAGTTGCGTCTCGCGATTTCGCGCTACCTGGCGTTCAACCGGGCGGTCGTGAGCAACTGGGATGAGGTGATCGTCACGCAAGGCGCGCAGCACGCGCTCGATCTGATCGCGCGCATCACCTTGCGTCCCGGCGAAATCGCGGCGCTCGAAGACCCCGGCTACCCGCCGGCGCGAGCATGCTTCATGGCCACGGGCGCACGCGTGGTGCCGGTGCCGGTGGACGCCGAAGGCCTGATCGTGAGCAAGCTCCCGGACAAGGCACGGCTGGTCTACGTGACGCCCTCGCATCAGTTCCCGCTCGGCATGCCGATGAGTCTGGAGCGGCGCGTCGAGTTGCTCGAATGGGCGCAGAAACGTGGTGCCGTGATCATCGAGGACGATTACGACTGCGAGTACCGTTTCGAAGGCCGGCCGATGGAGCCGCTGAAAAGCCTCGACCGCGCCGGTCTCGTCGCCTACGTGGGCACGTTTTCGAAGACCATTTTCCCGGAGCTGCGGGTCGGCTACGTGGTGCCGCCGGCCTCCCTCTATGGTCCGCTTTTCAAGGCCCGGCAGATCGCCGACTGGCACGGCTGCACGCTCACGCAAACCGCGCTCGCGACCTTCATGCTCAATGGCGACTTCGCCAAACATCTACGGCGCATGCATAAGATCTATGCGGGCCGTCGCGCGATGCTGCTGAAGCATCTGCGGGGCGATCTCGCGCCGTGGTTCGAACCGATCGTGCCGGTCGCGGGCATCCATATGGCCACGCGGCTGAAGGCGCCGTTGACCGAGGCGGCGCTGGTGAGCGCCGCGCGTGAAGCGTCGATCGGTTTGTATGGGCTCGCACCGTTTCATCAGCGCGTGAAGCCGCAGCCCAGCTTGATGTTCGGCTACGGCAGCATCGCCGTCGAACATATCGACGCGGCGCTCACGAAGCTCGCCGGTATCCTGCCGCGCCTCACGCGCTGACGACCCGGAACACGTAATAACATTACTTAAACCTATCTAACGCCATACAAATCATTGTCACAAAGCAATCGTAACCTTGCGCCTCTGTAATTGTTTGTAAGGCAGTGCCGGCCCGGATGGACCGGCGCGACAACACGACAAACCGGAGGATGGCAGGGATGCGAGTTACGTTTATGGCAGGAAAAAGGATGCGCACGCTTCGCGCGGCCAGTGCCCTGGGAGCGCTAGGCGCGCTGAGCGCGATCGGCATCGCGGCATGCAGCAGCAGCGACATCGATACGCCGCAGTCGCAGCCGCAGGTGGCGAACGGTACGAAGGCGACGCTCGCGTTGCTGGAAACCACCGACATCCACACCAATCTCCTCAGCTACGATTACTACAAGCTGGCTGAAGACAAGTCGCTCGGTCTGGAGCGCACGGCGACGCTGATCGCGGCGGCGCGCAAGGAATTCCCGAACACGATGTTGCTCGACGACGGCGACACGATCCAGGGCACGGCGCTCGCCGACTACCAGGCGCAGGTCGCGCCGATCGATTGCAAGACGACGCTCGGCGTCTACAAGGTGATGAACCTGCTGAAGTACGACGCGGGCACGATCGGCAATCACGAATTCAACTACGGCCTGCCGTTCCTTGCGCAAGTCACCGGCAACGCATTCGACGTGCCGAACATGAGCCCGGTCGCGTCGCAACCGGCGTGCGCGGGGCCGAACTTTCCGCTGGTGCTCTCGAACGTGCTCGGCGCGAAATCGCAGCAGCCGATTTTCAAGCCGTACACGATCCTCGAGCGCACGCTCACCGCCACGACGCCCGACGGCAAGACTATTAGCGCGCCGGTGAAAATCGGCGTGATCGGCTTCACGCCGCCCGCGATCATGGCGTGGGACAAGCGCTGGCTCGACGGCAACGTCTACACGCAGGGGCTGGTGGAAAGTGCGTCGAAGTACGTGCCGGAAATGAAGGCGAAGGGCGCGCAGATTATCGTCGCGATGTCGCATGGCGGGCTCGACAATTCGACCTATTCGCCGTCGATGGAAAACGGCAGCTACTATCTTTCGAAGGTGCCCGGCATCGACGCGATGCTGATCGGCCATTCGCATCAGGTATTCCCCGACAAGAACAGCACGGTCACGCAATTCAACCTGCCGGGCGTCGACAAGGTGAAGGGCACCGTCAACGGCGTGCCGACCGTGATGGCGAATTTCTGGGGCAAGCATCTCGGCGTGATCAAACTCGCGCTGAACTACACGAACGGTACTTGGACGGTGGACCGCACGTCGAGCACGGCGGAAGCGCGCTCGATCCAGAACGCGGATAACAGCTACGTGGCAGTCGATCCAGCGATTTCGCAGGCGATCGCAGCCGAACACAACGCGACCATCAACTATGTGAAAACACCGATCGGCACGACCGATTTCCGCATGAGCACCTATTTCGCGGATGTGGGCGACGTATCGGCCATCGAGATCGTCAACCAGGCGCAGGCCGCTTACGTGCAGGACTACATTTCCGCGAATCTGCCGCAATATGCGGGCATTCCGGTGTTGTCGGTGAGCGCGCCGTTCAAGAGCGGCTTTGGCGGCGGCAACGATTTCACCGACGTCTCGCAAGGCAACGTTGCGATCAACAACGCCGCCGACCTCTACCTGTACCCGAACACGATCTACGCGGTGAAGGTGACGGGCGCCGATCTGAAGGCGTGGCTCGAAACCGCAGCGAAGCGCTTCAACAAGATCGATCCGGCCAATACGGCAGCGCAGGCGCTGGTCAGTACCTATCCGGGCTATAACTTCGACATCATCACGTCGAAGGATTTCAGCTATGAGATCGACGTCACGCAGGCCGTCGGCAGCCGGATCCGCAACCTGAAATATCAGGGTGCGGCGATCTCGGACGCGCAGTCGTTTATCGTCGCGACCAACAATTATCGCGCGAGCGGCGGCGGCAATTTCCCGGGTCTGGATGGCAGCAAGACGATTTACGCCTCGCCGGATGCAAGCCGCGACGTCCTGATCGCTTACATCAAGAAGGTGCAGGCCATCAAGGCGGCGAACAACGGCAGCGACCGTAGCTGGCGTTTCACGAAAGTGGCGACGGCCGGGCAGGTGACGTTCAAGGCGGCGCCGAACCTGGTGGCGCTCGCGCAGACCAACGGCATCACCAACGTTACCCAGATCCAGACCGACGACGGCACCGGCAAGGGTCTTGCGGTCTACTCGGTGAACCTCAACCAATGACCGCGCGCTTCTCTTTGCAGCCCGCGGCCGTGGCGGCGACCATCGCGGTGGCCGTCGTGATTGCCGCCGGTACGCTCGTCACGGTCGCGGCTACGCGCGTGGCGACGCCCGTGTCGAATGTGCAAATCGACGCTTGGCGCATGCAGGGCACGGCCACGCACGCGGCGTGGCCGGTGTGGCGGTTGCGCCTCGCCGCGGCGTTCGGTAACGCGGCGGCGCGTGAGGCTCTCGCCGACGTGCTGGTGAGCTCGGCGCAACTCCACGAACGGCGCCAAGGCGTCGAGTTGTATCGTCAACTTGCGCTCGGCGGTGTGGCGGGCGCACGAGCCACACTCGGACATCTGCTGTTGCGCGGACTGCCCGGCATTACGCCGGATTACGTGGAAAGCCGCCGCTGGTTGAGCGAATCCGCATTGCATGATTCGCAGGCTGCTTACGATCTGTCGACGCTTTATCGCAACGGCTACGGCGTCGCGCGTGATCCGCGTCTCGCGATTCGCTGGCTGGAACAGGCTGCGCAAGCGGGCGTGCCGCTTGCGCAATTCCAGCTCGCCAACGAGTACCGTTTCGGCACGACGCTGCCGCACGACGACGCCCTGGCGTTGCAATGGCTGACACGCGCAGCCAGTGCGGAGTTACCCGAGGCCAATCTGGCGCTGGCAATCGCGTATCGCAACGGCGAATTCGGCATGGCGCGTGACGAAGACGCGTACTGGGCCCACGTAAAAGAGAGCGAGCACGATCTGAAACACGTCAGCCGGCCCTGATCGCGCGTTGAGGCGGCCTGCGATTTTCTGTCGCAGAGCAACGTTAGCCGCCCCCTGCAGAGACTTTCGCTGCAGGGGGCGTGTTTTTTCCGCCGCGTGAATCGGTATCGCGAGCGCGCCGGAGAGCGGCGATCTGGCGATCGCGTCGCTTCGATTCGCGATCCGCCGGGCATCGCCCGGCACCGAAAGTGCCTCTATTCATGCATCGAAACGACTTGTAACGCGCGTTACGTGTTCGTGTTGCAGACCTCGCCGACGCACGTTTACCCGCTAAAACAAGGATCAAAATGTGTTGCGCAGTCTGCGCCACGCAACAAACCTTCGCTGTTATACACAAAAGAGTCGCGCAAATCGCATTAGCGCTTGTAGAATCCGGCGTTGAAGCGTGCACATACCGTATGCGCTTCGTGCAATTCACTGACCACTACAGGTAGGAGAAACATGCCGACTTCCGCAAAAAAGGTGGCCAAGAAGGCTGCTGCCCCGGTACCGACCAAGAAGGTTGCTGCAAAGAAAGTTCCTGCGAAGAAAGCCGTCGCAGCTAAGAAGGTCGCCGTGAAGGCGTCCAGCGCTCCGTCGCCGATCAAGGACACCTTCACGAAGGCCTCGCTGGCTGCTCACGTCGCTGAACGCGCTGCTGTTGAACCGAAGGCTGCCAAGGCTGTGCTGGCCGCGCTCGAAGACACGATCCTCGGCGCAGTGCACAAGAAGGGCGCTGGCGAATTCACGCTGTCGGGTCTTCTGAAGATCGTCGTGCAAGCTGTGCCGGCGAAGAAGAAGCGCTTCGGCAAAGACCCGTTCTCGGGCGAAGAGCGTTGGTTCCCGGCCAAGCCGGCTAGCGTGCGCATCAAGGCACGTCCGCTGAAGAAGCTGAAAGACGCAGCAGCAGGCTGATCGTGCTTGATGCGTTGTCGCGGTTTTTGAGCGTGGGTTTTTAACGGTGCGTTTTTAGCCGTGGGCTTTTAACCGTGCGCTTTTAACTGTGATTAACGTTTGAGCCGACCCGCAGTGCGAGTTGTCCAAATCCCCGTGGATGCAAATCCCCGGGGATTTTTTATGCGCGCCTGCTGCGGTCCGCGCATTCGCCGCCGCCCGCCACGGTGCCCCTTATGCACCGTACTAGCGCATCATGGGCCGCCGCAGTACGATGGCAGCGAGGCCATGCCGGTCAGGATGCGCTCTTGGCGTGCATGCACCGTGTTTAGCACGCGAAAAGCCGAATGGCATAGCGCTTGCTTCAACGATTGTCGAACACCGAATGCGCAGCGCATTCGCCTTCTATCCGACAACAAGAGCGGGGCGTGACATGCGATGCTATGACGAGATGCGTCATCATGACGATGCCGTGCGGCCACACTACGCGCGCTTTGAGCGGTGGCTGGTGAAGCAGGGCAACGAGGCGATCGCACGCAAACGTGCGGAAGCCGACCTGCTGTTCCGCCGGGTCGGCATCACCTTCGCGGTGAACGGCGATTTGTCCGGCACCGAGCGGCTGATTCCCTTCGATCTGATTCCGCGCATCATTCCGCGCAGCGAATGGCAGACCCTGGAGGCCGGGTTGCGCCAACGGGTGCAGGCGCTCAATCTGTTTATCCACGACGTCTATCACGATCGCAACATCGTGCGCGCCGGTATCGTGCCGGCCGAACAGGTCTATACCAACGCGCAATACCGGCCTGAAATGCAGGGTGTTAACGTGCCGCTCGGTGTTTACGCGCATATCGCCGGGGTCGACGTGGTCCGCGCGGGCGACGAGGGCGACTTTTACGTGCTCGAAGACAACCTGCGGGTGCCGTCGGGTGTGTCCTATATGTTGGAAAACCGCAAGATGATGATGCGGCTTTTCCCCGAGCTGTTCGTGCAGAACCGCATTGCGCCGGTCGCACATTATCCCGATCTGCTGCTCGACACATTGCGCTCGGTTGCGCCCGAAGGCGTCGACGATCCGGTCGTGGTGGTGCTCACGCCGGGCATGTATAACTCGGCCTATTTCGAGCACACCTTCCTCGCGCAACAGATGGGCGTCGAACTGGTGGAGGGCAAGGATCTGTTCGTCGACGACAACTATGTGTTCATGCGCACCACGCAGGGGCCGAAGCGTGTCGACGTGATCTACCGCCGCGTCGACGACGATTTTCTCGATCCGCTCGCCTTCCGCAACGACTCGGCGCTGGGCGTGCCGGGTCTGTTGACCGCCTATCGTGCCGGACGGGTGGCGCTGGCGAACGCCATGGGCACCGGCATCGCCGACGACAAATCGATCTACCCGTACGTGCCGGAAATGATCGAGTTTTACCTGGGCGAGAAGCCGATCCTCAACAACGTGCCCACGTTCCAGTGCCGCAAGCCCGACGACCTCGCCTACACGCTCGCGCATCTGGCCGAGCTGGTCGTGAAGGAAGTGCATGGCGCGGGCGGTTACGGGATGCTGGTGGGGCCGGCGTCGACGAAAGCCGAAATCGAATCGTTCCGCGAACGTCTGATTGCGCGGCCCGCCGGTTATATCGCGCAGCCCACGCTGGCGCTCTCCGCGTGTCCGACCTTTGTCGAAGCGGGCATTGCGCCGCGCCATATCGATTTGCGCCCCTTCGTGCTGTCTGGCAAGAGCGTGACGATGTGCGCGGGTGGTCTCACGCGCGTGGCCTTGCAGGAGGGTTCGCTCGTCGTCAATTCGTCGCAGGGAGGCGGGACCAAAGATACGTGGATGGTCGACTGACGCGGTTGCCAATGCGGTTGCAGCGATTGCTCAGGTAACAGCTCACGCAGCAATTCCAGCAGCAACGCCTGTAGCGATGCAGGCAACCGTGCCCGCAACCTAACGCACCGGCAGACGAACCAGACTGTCTCCGGCGCACACGGATAACCAGCGCGGACCTTTTACTTTTGCAAAGGTCCCGCGCCATCAGATACGGAACGCCGTCATGCTAAGCCGAACCGCCGATCACCTTTTCTGGATGGCCCGCTACATGGAGCGCGCGGAGAACACCGCCCGCATGCTCGACATCAACCTGAAGGCACTGCTGTTGCCGCAAACGCCCGAACAGGATGCGCGCACGCAACGTTCGGTGCTGCGCATCTCCGAACTCGAGTCTGCCTTCGCGCAACGCTACGACGAACCGACCCGCGAACATGTGCTCGATTTCATGGTGGCCGATGCGACCAATCCGTCGAGCATTCATTCATGTTTGCAGGCCGCGCGCGAAAACGCCCGCGCCGTGCGCGGCACCTTGACGACCGAATGGTGGGAAACCATCAACGACACCTGGCTCGAGTTCAACGAACGCGCCTCGTCCGGGCAGGCGTCGAGCAATCCAGGCGCGCTATTCGAGTGGGTGAAGTTCCGCTCCCACCTGTCACGCGGCGTGACGATCGGCACCGCGTTGCAGGACGACGCGTTCTTCTTCACACAGCTCGGCACCTTCCTCGAACGCGCCGACAACACCGCGCGGATTCTCGACGTGCGCTTTGCCGACGTCGAGCCGAACTCACGCGATGCCGCGCGCCAGCTCGAAGACTTTTACTACTGGACTTCGATTCTCAGTTCGGTGTCGGCGCTGGAGATTTATCGCAAGGTGTATCGCGATGTCGTCACGCCGGCGCGGGTGGTCGAACTGATGATCCTGAACCAGCAGATGCCGCGCTCGCTGCTCGCTTCGCTCGAAGGCGTCTGCGCGAATCTGGCGATGCTGCGCACGGCGGGCTCGAACCAGTGTGAGCGATTTGCCGGCAAGTTGCGCGCCGAGCTGGTGTACTCCGACATCCGGCAGATTTTCGAAGCCGGCCTGCACGCCTATCTGACGCAGTTCCTCGCTCGCGTGTTCGAGCTTGGTAATCTGGTTGCGCGTACCTATCTGATGCTGCCAGTCGCCTGACGGAGTTTTATATGTACCTGACGATCCGCCACGACACGTCCTATCGTTACGAAGCGACTGTCCATTATTCGATCCAGCAACTGCGTCTGACGCCGTCGAGCGGCGCCTCGCAGGTGGTGCGGCGCTGGAGTATCGATGCGCCCGGCAAGCTCGACGCCACCTTCGACGCTTATGGCAACGTGCTGCATACGCTCGTCATCAACAAACCGCACGGCGAGATTCGTCTGCACGTAGCGGGCGAAGTGGACACGATCCCGCTGATCGACGGCCAACTGCCCGACGCAGTCGGCCCGATTCCGCTCGAGCATTTCACCTGCTCGACGCGTCTTACCGAGGCCGACGCGGCGATCCGCGAACTGGCCGGATCGGTGCCGAGCCTTGCGAGTTCGAGCAATCTGATTGCGTTGTCCGAGCAGATCGTGCAGCGCGTGAAGTACAACCCGGGCATCACCGAAGTTACCAGCACGGCCGCCCAGGCGCTCGCGCTCGGCAACGGCGTGTGCCAGGATCATGCGCATCTGATGCTGGCCTGCTGTCGCGCGCGAGGCATTCCGGCGCGTTATGTGAGCGGCTACATCGAACCCGGCGAAGTCGAGCACGGAGCGAGTCACGCATGGGTCGACGTATGGCTCGACGGCAAGGGCTGGATTTCCGTCGACGTCACGCACGCCGCGTTTGCCAGTGAGATCTACTGCCGGCTCGCCGTGGCGCGCGACTACGAAGCCGCAGCGCCAGTGCGCGGACGGCGTATCGGCGGGCTGGAGGAGCAACTGAAGGTGTCCGTCACGGTCAGTGCGCAACTGGCGCAATAGAGCGGCCGGGGTGGACAGGCTCCAGGGGCGCTGACCGGCCGCCTGACAGGCCCCTGGGACCGGCCTTGGCATCATCGCGGGGCGACGCCTGCCAGCAGGCCTGACGAGGGGCCTGGATGAGCGTCAGCCCGCATAGCGCTTCAGATTAGGCCCGCACGCGCCGTAATAGGGGTAAGGTGCATGCGCGCCGCATTACAATAGCGCCGTTCTGTCGTCTTTCGCGGGTACCTTTCCTTATGACTTACTGTGTAGCGATGTCCGTCGACGACGGGCTCGTGTTCCTCTCGGACACGCGCACCAATGCGGGCGTCGATCACATCAGCACCGCACGCAAGATGTCGGTGTTCGAACAGCCTGGCGAACGCATGCTCGTGCTGCTGGGCGCCGGCAATCTGTCGCTCACGCAAGCGGTGCTCCACGAACTGTCCGAGCCTGCCGATCCCTCGCTGCCCACGCTCTGGAACGCGCCCACTATGGCTGACGCGGCCCGCGTGATCGGCCGTGCGGTGCGTTGCGTGCATCAGCGCGAAGCCGAGGCGTTGCAGGAATTCGGCGTCGAGTTCAATTGCAGCTTCATTCTCGGCGGCCAGATCGCGGGCAACCGGCCGCGTCTGTTCATGATCTACGCGGCGGGAAATTTCATCGAAGCGTCGGCCGTGAACCCGTATTTCCAGATCGGCGAGGCCAAGTACGGCAAGCCGATCATCGACCGCGTGCTCACGCCGTCCACGCCGCTCGACGAAGCCGCCAAGTGCGCGCTGATCTCGATGGATTCGACGCTACGCTCGAATCTGTCGGTCGGTTTGCCGCTCGATCTGCTCGTCTACGAGAAAGATGTGCTGCACGTCACGCGCTTCGTCTCGATCGATCACGACAATGCGTACTTCGAGATGATTCATCGCACATGGGGCGAGCGCTTGCGCCAGGTGTTCGGCGAAATTCCCGATCCGGACTGGCAGGATTCGCCCAATGTGCCGCTGCTGCAGCGTGAGCGGGCACTGGTGCTGCATCGCGCGCCGGTGGGTGCGGACGGCGTGGAGCATGAGCTCGATGCGAAGCCCGCACAGACGTTGGCGCAGGCAGAGAAGGGCAAGGCCCAGCGGCGCTAGGCGGTTCAGGGTAGTAGCGTACGGATCGGCAGACGAAAAAAAACCAGCCACGGGCTTGCGCCCGTGGCTGGTTTTCAACTGCGTGTTGCTTCAGCAGTCCGTCAAGCCCGATTAGAACTTGTGGCGGATGCCCAGGCTGACCAGTTCTTGCGAGCTGGTAGCCGAGTTGTAGCCGTACGAACCGATCGCTGCGCCAGCGTCGACGATCGCCGTGCCCGTGGTGCTGCCCGGGAGCGAAACGCGTTGGTTGCCGCTTGCGTGCTGATATGCGCCGACCAGGTAGATGTCCGTGCGCTTCGACAGGTTGTAGTCGCCGCCCAGGGAAACCTGGTGATACGTTGCGCTCGTGTCGCCGCTAGCCTTCGTGTAGACGTAGCCTACGCCCACCAGCATTGCCGGCGTTGCCTGGTAACCCAGGTAAGCGCCACCGACGTTGAACTTCTCAGCCGAGCCGAAGCCCGATTGTGCGTCCGGCTTGTATTGAGCGTTGCTGTAGCGCAGGTTGGCCGTGAACGGGCCTGCCACGTACTGCACTGCCACCTGAGCGATGCCGATCGACTTCGCCGTGGTGTAGATGGTGCTGACCTGGTTGTCGAACGTGCCGTCCGACGTGCCGCCCCAAGTGGAACGCAGAGCCGTCGAGCTCGGATTGTCGGCGCGGAAGTAACCTGCAGCCACGCTGAACGGACCCGTCGAGTACGTTGCTGCACCCGACCACGTTTGACCCGAACCCGTTGCGCCAGCCACACCGCCGAACGCGTACATGCCTTCGAACTGGAAGCCGCTCCACACCGGCGAGGTGTACTTGACGGCGCTGCTCGTGCGCGAGGTGTTGTCGTTGTTGTCAACGTCACCCGGCGTTGCGAAGGTCGAACCGAAGTAGTTGTCACCCGTCAGCGGTTGAACCAGGTCCACCACCGGATCGTACTGACGACCCAGCGTGACCGTACCCCACTGATCGCCCGACAGGCCGACGAAGGCTTGACGACCGAACATCTTGTTGCCTTGACCCAGCTTGCCGGTATTGATGTCGAAGCCGTTTTCCAACTGGAAGATCGCCTTCAGGCCGCCGCCGAGGTCTTCCGTGCCCTTCAGGCCAAAACGGTTACCTTGAAGGTTGCCGCCGACCAGGCCGGTTTGATTCGAGTTCTTGCCGGAAGCGTCAACCGTGTTGTGCGCGAACTGGATCGATTCATCGATCAGGCCGTAGAGGGTAACGCTGCTTTGAGCATGTGCCACGCCGGTGACGCCCAGAAGCGCCAGCGAGAGGGTAGACAGTGCGATTCGTTTCATCCATTTCTCCACGCAGATGATTAGTTTCTTTGTTGCGGAAAGGAGAATAGCTCACTGCCTCAACCGGCAAGAACAGGAAAAAAAAGACTGTCTCTAAAAAGTGACAAACGACGCAAAGCCTTGTATTTAAAGCCCGTTAACGATTATTGCTATTTCCGCAATATTTATTCGTTGACTGCGCATTATTGTTGTTTCGTTGATAGTGAAGGGTCCGGTACCCTCAATTTAGACACATGTTTGAATGGCATTTGTAATTTAGTCGTCTAACTACTCTCGCCGTTCTGTAGCGCCCATATAAAAATGGGGCCGTGTTTTCGCTTGACGTGCGCGCTGGACAGAATTTGTGCGGTGTGAGCAGGCGCAACCGCTGCGGTTGCACCCTTTTGGGCGGAGACTTGCCGTTGCGGTCCGATGTGATGGCCTTCGCATCGGCGCAGTCATATCCAGCGCTTGTTAGCGCGAGGCGCGGCCGCGCAGTGTGGGGTCGCCGCTCGTGACGGCCGCTATCGTTTCCCGTTGCGGCGCGCCACGGTCGCGGCTGCCAGTCCGGCCGCCGCGGCTAGCAGCACCGAGGTCCACGGATGCCGTTTGACATAGCGATCGGCCGCGACGGCCGTGCGGCCGGCTTCGACCAGCGTGACGGCGGCGACTCGCGTTGCCTGCACTTCAGCACGAACGACGGTGCGGCCGACCTTGACCGCGGTCGCCCGTGGCGAAGCCTTCTTTTGCGATTCCATCTGCGGCAAAGCCGACGCCGGAGCGGTTGCTGCAAGCGCCGCGGCGGCTGCCGCTCCCGTTGCCGGCGCGGCGCCCGCAGCGCGTGATTCACGGTCTTGCACGCGCGGTCGCGCATCAGCCGATACCGTCGATGCTGCGAGCACCGACGCAAGCATGGCGCGGCTGCCAGGCGGCGAGTCTTCCTGCATGCCCCATCCGCCGCGCGGATCGTGCATGCGCCCGCGTGCCGCTGAAAACTCCGCGCCGAGCAGGAGCACGGCGGCCGAGAAGTACAGCCACATCAGCAACACCGCGAGCGAACCGGCCGCGCCGAACGAACTCGCCATCCCGGCGTGCGCGATATACAGCGCGAATAGTTTCTTGCCCGCCGAGAACAATACGGCCGCGACGATCCCACCGACAAACGCATCGCGCCAGCGCACCTTGGCGTCGGGCAAAAACTTCAGCAGGCCGGCAAAGGCGAACGCCAGCACCAGCAGGCCGACCCCGAGTTGCAGCAGGTTGCCGATCACCACATACGGCGAGTTTCCCCACAGCCATTTGCCGATGAATGTGATGACCGTATCGAGCACCAGCGAGACGATCAGCAGGAACGCGACACCAAGCACGAGGCCGAACGAAATCAGGCGCACGCGCACCAGCGCGATCACGCTCGACGAGCGCGGCCCCGTGTACGGCCACACCATATTGAGTGCGCTATTGAGCGATGAGAAGGTCGCCGAGGCGCCGATCGCCAGCATCGTGAATGAAATGATGGCCGCGACGCCACCGGCGCTGCCGCTGTGATGGGCGTTCTCGACGATGGTCTGCACGCCCGCGGCAGCCTGGTCGCCGAGCAGGCCGTGAATGTGGTTGAACAACTCACCGCGCGCGGCTTCAGCACCGAAGAACCAGCCGGCCACGGCGATCACCATGACCAGCGTGGGCGCGAGCGAGAATGCCGCATAGAAAGCGATGCTGGCGGCCATGGCCGCGCAACGGTCGTCGGCAAACTGTTTGAATGCGCCGATTGCCCAATTGGCCTGCTTGCGGGCCACCAGTTGAAGGTTCTCGGCGGAAAGCGTGTCGATGTCCATGGTCGTTTTTCTCAATGGGATACTGGCGCCGGATGCGCCGTGTGCGTGCCGTTGAGGTGGCATCGACGCAGTCTTCGCATCGACACCTTTCGCAAACCTTGTGCCTGTCACTATATCAAGTGCCGTATGCGCATGGGCGTGATGCGCCGCAAGCAGGTGTGCCGTTAGAATGCCGTTGGACCTTCACACTTTGATCACTATGCACTCGCACGAACCCGTAAAGCAGCTGGACATCATTCCTGCGGAACAATTGAGCGCGCATTTGCCAGCGCATGTCGTCGAGAATTTGCCGGCTCAGGGCGTGACCGTATTTGCCGTTAGCGATGACGCTTCTGATACCGCCGAATTCAGCGCGCGCTACGGCTTCGGCCTTGAGGACTGCGCCAACACGATCGTGATCCGCTACAAGAAGGAGGGTGCCGAGCACTACGCGGCGCTCGTTTCGCTGGGTTCGCTGCGCCTCGACATTAACGGTGCGGTGAAGGCTGCGCTGGGTGCGCAGCGCCTTTCGTTCGCCAGGCGGGAGGCCGCGGTGGAGCATAGCGGGATGGAGTTCGGCGGAATTACTGCCTTTGGCTTGCCGGACGACTGGCGCATTCTCGTCGACGCCGCGGTCATGGAGCGCGCTCAGATCGTGATGGGGGCAGGGGTGCGGGCGGCCAAGTTGCTGTTGGCGCCCGAGGTGCTGCAGCAGTGGCCGCGTTGTGAAGTTGCCTCGCTTGTGCTGTCGATCGAGTGAATTGTCTTGAACGCGGCCTTGAACGCGGCCATTAAAGCGACGCGCGCCGATGAAGAAGGTCGCCGTTACCTGATATTTCAACGCCGGCCTGGGTCAGCAGGCGCAGGCTGCGCTCCGACAGATTTTTCACGCGTAGTTGCTTGCCGGCTTTCCGGTAGCGTTCGACCAGTCCCTGCAGCGCCGCCAATGCGGAATGGTCCGCGAGCATCAGATGGCTGCAATCGACCGTGATGTCGGCTGGATCTTTGACCGGGTCGAAAAGCTCGTGAAAGCGGGTGGTCGACGCAAAAAACAGCGTGCCGCGCGGAACGTAGGTTTTGTCGCCGCCGTGGTCTTCGATATGCGCGTGAATTTCGCGGGCATGTTGCCAGGCGAAATTGAGCGCGGCGATCACGATGCCACACAACACTGCGATCGCGAGATCGGAGAATACGGTAATGATGGTGACTGCGACGATGACCAGCGCGTCGTTGCGCGGCACCTTGCCCAATACCCGCAGCGAGCCCCATGCAAAGGTCTGCTGCGCCACCACGAACATCACGCCGACCAGCGCCGCCAACGGAATCCGTTCGATCAGCGGTGACAGAAACAGGATGAACATCAGGATCATCACGCCGCTGACGATGCCCGACAGCCGCGAACGGCCGCCCGAATTCAGATTGATCATGGTCTGCCCGATCATCGCGCAGCCGCCCATGCCGCCGAACAGCCCCGAGGCGATATTCGCCGCGCCCAGCGCCAGACATTCACGATTCGGCTGGCCGCGGGTTTCGGTGATCTCGTCGGTCAGGTTGAAAGTCAGCAGCGTTTCCAGCAGACCGACGATTGCCATCAGCAACGCATAGGGCAGCACTACATACAGCGTGTCGAGATTCATCGGTACGCTGGGTAAATGCAGGCTCGGCAGGCCGCCGGCAATGTGGGCCATGTCGCCGAGCGTACGCGTAGGCAGGTGCAAAATCTGACTGAAGAGCCCCACGCCGACGATTGCCACCAGCGCGGGCGGCGCGGCGCGTGTGAGCCGCGGCAGCAGATAGACGATCAGCATCGTCAGCGCGACGAGACCGCACATCATCAGCAACGCGCTGCCGTGCAGCCATTGTTCGCCTTGCGGCGTGCTCTGCCTGAAGTGCGCCAGTTGCGCCATCGCGATGATGATTGCGAGTCCGTTGACGAAACCGAGCATCACGGGGTGCGGCACCATGCGAATCAGCTTGCCCAGCCGTAACGCGCCGAACAGCACCATCAGGATGCCGCTGAGCACCACCGTGGCGAGCAGATATTGCGCGCCGTGCTGCACGACCAGCGCCACGATCACCACAGCCATCGAACCGGCCGCGCCGGAAATCATGCCGGGCCGTCCGCCGAAAAGCGCCGTGATCGTGCAGATGAAGAAGGCGCCGTACAGACCCATCAGCGGATTGAGGTGGGCGACCAGCGCGAAGGCGATACATTCCGGCACCAACGCGAACGACGAGGTGAGACCCGCGAGGACATTGCTCTTGATACCGGGAAGATTGGCGAGCCAACCGTGAGTGGGACTAGCGGTGTTCATCTGAAGGGAGCTGTGATTGCGGGTTGCGAGCGCGTCGGCTGGGCGGCTGCGCTATCAATGTGTAAAAGGTGGCGTGCCGCCGCTTTCATACACAAAAGCCGTCCGCGAGCGGTCGGCGAAGTGGGAAGCCGGGGCAAACAGCGTGGCGATACACGAGGCGCCAGACAGAATAATGTCGTGGCCAGGAGAGAGCAGTGGCCAGCCTGGATTGCAAAACGGGTGAATTTTACAGCAGACCGGTCAATGTGACCTGGCGAGGCGAACAGAGCTGCGGCCGTGGCGCGGATGACGCCGCCAGATGGCGGCGTCACGCAGCCGGTTGCAAGGCCGCGTGACTGTCTTTAGCGAGCGGAGCGTGCTCAGATGATCAGACGTGAGACCTTGGTGCCTTCGAGCGACAAACCAGCCATCAGGCCGCCGTTCGTCAGTACAAACGCTTCGACCGGGCTGGTGGCGGTCGAGGTATCGACCGCGCCGTTCGCGCCGACCTTCAGCACGGCGACCGTTGCATCGGCGCCGGCAGCCCATCCCTGGCTGCCGAGGAATTTATCCAGCGCCTCTTGCGTCATGAACAGAAACACGAGCGCCTTTGACTGCGCGCCGATCTGCAAACCGAACGAGCCCGCGACGGTGCTGTAGTAGCCCGTTGTGCGTCCAGCCACGCGCAACGCACCTTCGCCGTACTGCCCGCCGACCCAGAAGCCCGCCGAAATCACCGACGGGAATACGAGCACGCCACGCGCTTTGGCGACCAGTTCACGCGAGCCGGTGACGTTCGCGTACAGACGCGACAGCGTGGAATCGACACCGGCGTTGATTGTGTCGCGCTTGCCGGCGTTTGCCGACGGCGATGCGCTCGAGGACGGCGACGTGGTCGTGCAACCGGCAAGGCTAAAACCCGCCGTAGCCAAAGCAGCGCTCGTGGTCATGATGAATTGTCGTCTGCGCATGATTGTTTTCCTTTTTGCGTGGTGAAGGTTGCGTTTTCTTATGTGACAGTGAGTGCCGTGACGCCGGCACGTCCATACGCCGGGAGCCCGTATGCCTGCTAACGAGCATTTAGCGTGCCTGACGCCACGGCTTGTGATTCAGACAACCGTAATGCGCTGACGTTCGCGGGGATTCGCGGCATTCAACGCCGCTTCCCCCTCGATCCCTACGCCGCCGGGCGGATATTCTGATTGTGGCGGAACAGATTGCGCGGGTCGTAGCGGTTCTTCACGGCGACGAGACGCGCGTAGTTCGGCCCATACGCGTCAGCCACCCGGCCGCCTTCCTCCTCTGTCATGAAGTTGACGTACACGCTGCCCAGCGCGAACGGTGCTGCGGCGTCGAAGAAAGCGCGGGCCCAGGCAATGCAGCGCTCGTCATCGCTCGCGTCGTCCCAACGGCCGTGCACGTTCATCGCGTACTGCGTGTCGCGGCTCGAATAGGCCGTGGCTTCGACCGGCACCCGGCTCGTCTGTGCGCCGATCTGCCCGAAGAAGATTTCGCATTGCGGCGACGGCAGCTTGCCAATCGCATCGAGCAGTGCATCGATGAGACCGTCCGATATTTTGTCGAGGTTGTGTGACTTCCAATAGTTACGAGCGCCCGGCGTCAGCAGCGGATCGAACGCCTGTTGCCACATGGCGTACGGCATCGGCCCAAGATGTTCGCCAACCGGCGTGCCGAAGCCGCGTACGGCCTCCACCACGGACGGGCCTTTTTCGACGGGGCCCGAGTAGCACATGGCGAATACAATGACCGGCTTGCCGTGCACTTCGGGCGGCAGGAACGGCAGCGGTGGCGCAAGCCGCAAAACGGCCCATACGCTCAATTCCTCCGGCATCTGTTCTGCAGCCGTGCGGTACTGGAGCAGGGCATTTTTCGCCTGATCGAGTGGCAGCACAAAGAGGCCGCCGTACACGAGCGGTCCGACCGGATGCAGCGCGAACTCGAAGCGTGTCACGACGCCGAAATTGCCGCCGCCACCGCGAATCGCCCAGAACAGATCGTCATGCGAGTCGGCGCTCGCGTGCAGCAGCTCGCCGTCGGCGGTCACCACGTCCGCTGAAATCAGATTGTCGACGGTCATGCCGTATCTGCGGCTTAGCCAGCCGAATCCGCCGCCGAGCGTCAGACCTGCTACGCCGGTGGTCGAGTTGATGCCGAGCGGCGTGGCGAGCCCGAACGCTTGCGCCTCGTGGTCGAAATCGGCGAGCGTCGCGCCAGGCTCGACATACGCGCGCCGCGCCAGCGGATCGATATGTACCGATTTCATCGGCGACAGGTCGATCACGAGGCCGTCGTCGCACAGCGCGGTGCCGGCGATGTTATGGCCGCCGCTGTGCACCGCCAGCGGCAAATTGTTGTCGCGCGCGAATGCTACGCCGCGGCGCACGTCGGCCACACCGGCGCAGCGCAGGATCATCGCTGGATGCCGGTCGATCATTGCATTCCAGATGCTGCGGGCCTCGTCGAAACCCGCGTCGCCGGGCAGCAACAATTCGCCTCGGATCGCGGCTTTGAGTTCTCCGGCGGCGCTGCTGGACACGCTAACCATGACACACCTCCATAAATAATGGGAGACGCTCCCAGAACACAATTCAGCTGGGCAAAGTAAATTGAAAGCGTCTGGGCGGGCTCAAACTGCGTCCAGTAAACGGCCCTGCTTCCTTAAGTCAAACGAAGGTAAACCCGCGTCCGCGATCGACGCCGCGCGAAAGCGCGTGCGGCAAGTGTCCGCGTGTTGCGGGGCGAGTCATGGCTGGCGTCACTGCTGCATATGGTGGAAATGCTTCGGAAAAAGACAACGAGAAGAAGTGTTGGTTGTGCGCCGTGGTGGTGGTTGCGCGGCGACACTTTTGTGGACGAACGGTGGCATTTTTGTTTGCGTGCCGTGCGGAAGTGTCGATTTACACGCTGTATCGCGGGGAGGACTATGCCTGTATCGACTCGTTCACAATCAATCGCAGGGGAAGCGTCATGTCCATGCAAGCTCTCGTTCTCAAACGGCACAACGGCCCGCTCGAACTAACTGAATTGCCGCGCCCTGAACCTGCGCGCGGCGAGGTGCTGGTGCGAATCGCTGTGAGCGGCCTGAATCCGCTCGACACCAAGATCCGCGCCGGCGCCGCCGGGCACGCGAAACATCCGTTACCGGCGGTATTGGGGATCGACATGGCAGGCGTCGTCGAGGCAGTCGGCGACGGTGTCGGCGCCTTCAAAGCGGGTGATCAGGTATACGGAATGACCGGTGGCGTGGGTGGCTTGCAAGGCTCGCTGGCGCAATACGCATGTGTCGACGCGGATCTGCTGGCCTTGAAGCCGTCCAATCTCTCGATGCGCGAAGCCGCTGCGCTGCCGCTTGCCTTCATCACGGCATACTCGGGCATTGTCGATCGCGCGCATTTGCGCTTGGGGCAAACGGTGCTTGTACATGGCGGGGCGGGCGGGGTCGGATACGTCTCAGTGCAGTTGGCGCTCGCGCTCGGTGCGAAAGTCTTTGCGACAGTGAGCGAGCGCGAACGCAGTTTGATCGAGGCGCTCGGTGCTACGCCGATCGACTACCGTGCGCAGTCGGTCGAGCAATATGTCCAGTCTGCGACGGATGGCGTGGGTTTCGACCTGGTCGTCGATACGGTCGGCGGGGCGACGCTCGACGCATCGTTTGCCGCCGTGAGGCATTTCGGCCATGTGGTGAGCGCGCTCGGGTGGGGCACGCATGCGCTAGCGCCGCTGTCGTTTCGCGAAGCCACTTACTCAGGCGTGTTTACGCTGCATGCGTTGCTTTCCGGCAAAGGCCGCGCGCATTACGGCGAGATGCTGCATGTGGCGGCGCGGTTCGCTGAAGAAAACAGGCTCGCGCCCCGCCTCGACGCACGGCGCTTTGATCTGAGTTCCGCGCAGCTTGCTTATGACGCACTGTCCGACGGTAGCGCGCGAGGCAAAGTTGTGGTCGAGGTGAGCTGAGCGGAACGTTGAACGCGGCGTTGCTGCGCGCTTTTCGATTAGCCCTTCACGAGGCCGCCGTCCACGATCAGATTCTGACCCGTGACCGCGCGCGCCCAAGGCGACAGGAAGAACAGCACGGCGTCGGCGAACTCTTCGGGGGTTGTGACGCGCCGCACCGGCGTTGAACTGGCGATCAGGTCGAAAACGAATTCCGGCGTGGCCGCGCTCGCGTCCGTGGTGCGTAGCAGGCCGCCCGACACCATGTTCACCGTAATGCCGTCCGGGCCGAGATCGTGAGCAGCGGTGCGCGTTAGCGACAGCAGCGCCGCTTTGGCCGCGGTGTAGTCGTGATAGGGGACCACGGGGTTCTGAAACAGATTGGTGCCGACGTTGACGATGCGGCCGAATCCGCGTGAGCGCATACCCGAGGCGGCCGCTTGCATCGTATTGAGCGCGCCCTTGAGCGAACCGTCCGACTGTTGCTGGAAGCGCGCCCAGTCGATTGAGTCGATTTTCGGGCGAGCGTCGCCGTCGAACTGGAAGTCGGCCAGCGCGTTGTTGACCACGGACACGATAGGCTGCCCGGCTTGCGCCTGCGCCGTTTCGAACAGACGCGCGACAGCCGCTGCATCGGTTACGTCCGCCTGGATCGGCACGATACGGTCGCCGAGTTCGTCTCTGAGTGCGTGAGCCAGCGTTTCGCTCTTACGGTAATTCACCACGACGCCCGCGCCTTCGCGTACCAGTGCACGCGTGATCGCGGCGCCGAGTCCGCGGGCGCCCCCCGTTACCAGCACCCATTGTTCGGATAAAAGCATCTCTTTTCCTGTTGTTGACGAGGTTTCGATTTTCCTATTGTCGCCTGATTCGGCTTTCTCGCTTGTTCAGTGGGGCGGCGCATCGAAAACGACAGCGTTTGTGCAGAGGAGATGTCAAGGCGCATGACGGAGTGCGCTTCCTGCCTGATGTGCACGGTCTGTGTGGTTGCCCTCACTCCTGGCTTTGTAAATTCTCGTTTGTGTCTGGGCAGACACTGATGCGAGACATTTACTCGCATCACGGTCTACATCTCGACCACGCGGCTCGTGGCCATCCCCTCGAGCGCGAGGCGAGTGCACTGGGGCATCGAGTTCCCCAAACGACAACAACTCACTCTCCAATCCCGCCGTCCAATCGAATGGTTGTGCGGACAACAACTCGAAGCCGCAACCGTCCATCGAAAAGGCAGTCGGAGTACGCACAGCAATGCCGGTCGCCTTCGACAAAACGACGCCCCCAGTCAAACTCCTTCCGCGTCATTTGCCGCTACGCGTAGGCGCCATGAATAATCGAAGGTGTTTCACAAACCTACCTTCGCACTCACGCACGGCACGCAGCCCGTGTTTAAATGCCAAGGCCCCGCTCGCCATACAAAGCGCCAAAGCCACTCCCCGGCGGGCATACCCCAACGGTCCATTCCTGACGGAGTTCGTGTTGAATAACAAACAGGCCCCGCTGCCGCGAGCGCCACTGCGAATTGCCGCAGCGCAAGCGCAACCCGTTTCCGGTGACGTCACGGCAAACATTGCCAGAACGGTTGAACTGGCCGGTATCGCCGCTGACCATGGCGCGAAACTGGTGGTTTTTCCCGAGAAATTCCTAAGCGGCTACGAGCCCGACCTGATTGCGGGTGACCCCGCAAAATACGCATTCGACCGACACGATGCACGCCTCGAGCCGATTCGGGATATCTGCCGCGAGCGCGAGATCGCCGTGATCGTCGGCGCGGCAACACGTGGCGTAGGCGGAGCGAACGGCCTTCATATTTCTTCGCTGGTGTTCAACCGTTCCGGCGAGCAGATCGAGCCGTATCACAAGCAGCATCTCTACAGCGGCGAGACGAAGATTTACCGGCCGGGCACGCAAGGCTGCATGCTGGAGATCGACGGATGGCGGCTCGCGCTCGGCGTGTGCTACGACTCCGGTTTTCCGGAACACGCGCGCCGCGCTGCGGTAAACGGCGCGCACGCGTATCTCGTGAGCGCGCTCTTCAGCGTGAAGTCTGGCTACCACCAGTCACGCATCTGGTTTCCCGCGCGCGCTTTCGACAACACCATGTACGTGCTGTTATCGAATCACGTCGGCACGACAGGCGGCTGGGAAACGTGCGGCGCGAGCGCGATCTGGGGCCCCTATGGCGACGTGGTGGAGGAGGCGAGCCGTGAACAGGAAGAAGTGATTACCGCGCTACTCGATCCGGCTGTGCTTGCCGATGTCCGCGAGCGCGAGACGGTGCTCGCGGACTTCAAGGCGTACGGCGATGACGCGGCTGCTGATTATGTGGTGTGTCATCTGGATTGACGAACAGCACGGGCGAGTGCTTACTTCAACGTAGCCGGCTGCACCGTGCTCAATCCTTTGCGTTCTGGCGCGGGCACGGCCCACAGCAGCGCGACCATGCCCACGACCAGAAGTACGGCGATAACCGCGAAACCTGCGTAGACGCTGCCGGTTTCGGCCTTCAGCATCCCGACCAATGAAGGGCTCACCGCGCCGCCAATCGCGCCGATTGCGGTAATCGTCGCGATACCGGCTGCAGCGGCGCCGCCGTCCAGATAGGCGGTGGGGATCGTCCAGAAGATGCTCAGGGTCGCGTAGATGCAGATCGACGCGACGACCAGCAGGGCGACCGTGAAGGGTACGCTATGCGCAGCGAGCGGGAGCAACAGAAAACTTCCGGCCACCGCGAAGCCGCAGCCCGCCACATGCCAGCGCCGTTCGGCCTGACGATCCGAGCTGCGCCCGATCACCACGATACCTATTGCTGTGCAAACCGAAATCGCGCCGCTGAGCCAGCCGATATTGCCGATCTGCTGCACGCCGACATGCCGCAGCAGCGTCGGAATCCAGAAGCCGACCGCATTGAGTCCCATGAACACGCAGAAATAGATCGCCGACAGCAGGTAGATCCGCGGGTTGCGCAACACATCGGCGAGGCGCGCGGGCGGCGCGTGCTGAACACCGCGCTGTTTTCGATCCGCTTCGAGCGCGGCGGTGATGTGGGCCTTCTCCGCGTCGCTCAGCCATTTTGCATGCAGCGGACGATCGTCAAGATAGAGCATCGCCATGATGCCGAGCACGATCGCCGGCACACCTTCGATCAGGAATAGCCACTGCCAGCCATGCAAGCCGAACGAGTTGTGGAAATGCACCATGATCCAGCCCGACAACGGTCCGCCGATGATGCCCGCCAACGGCACAGCCATGATGAACAGACTGGTGATGCGTCCGCGTTGCCGATCGGGAAACCAGTAGGTTAGGTAAAGAATGATGCCGGGGAAAAAACCGGCTTCGGCGGCGCCCAGTAGAAAGCGCAGCAGATACAGCATGCCCGCGCTCCTGACGAACATCAGCAGCACCGTCAAAGCACCCCACAACACCATGATCCGCAGGAGCGTCTTGCGCACGCCGATGCGCTCAAGCAGCAGATTGCTCGGCAACTCGAACACCAGATAGCCGACGAAGAACATCCCTGCCGCGAGACCGAACACGGCGTCGTCGAGTTTCAGATCTTGCAGGAACTGAAGCTTTGCAAAGCCGATGTTGACGCGGTCGATGAAATTGACCACGTAGCAGATGAACAGAAACGGCACGATACGCCGCGCGATCTTGCGATAAATCGCGTCGTCGGGCGTAAGGGCTGGCGAGCGCTGCATGGTGTCTCCTGGCGGCCCGGCACGTTGGGCCGGGCGCGTATGATGGTTTTGTGAGGCGCTGAGTCAGGCTCTGCTCAGAAACTCTGATTGAGGCTCTGCCAGAGGCCGCATTCGCCTTTACTGCCAATTGCCTGTATTACCACTCGCCGAAAAAGACCCCCCAGTCCTTGTGCGTGTCGGTCTTGCTTTCGACCGTCGGGTTGTCGATCGTGACCCGCTGTTTCAACGCGCCGTACCAGTCGGCGAGCTTCGCATGCATTTGCGCGTGGATGATGGCGTGACTCGCGTCGGCGCCGAGATCGACGTATTCGTCCGGATCGTTCGCCAGGTCGAAGAGTTGCGGGCGATAGCCCTGCCAGTGTACGTATTTCCAGCGCGTATCGCGCACCATCCAGCCACGGCATTCGTCGGGCTTGCGTTCCAGTGCGAGACGCGCGCCGCGGAAACTGTAATCGAGTTCGGAGACTACGTAATCGCGCCAACCTTCGGCACGGTCCGTTTCGCCGCGCGTGAGTGCGAGAACCGAGCTTCCTTCGATGCGCTCTTCATAGGCCGGCAGACCGAGTGCATCGAGCACGGTGGGCACGACGTCGATGCCCGACACGAAGCGCGTTTCGACGCTGCCGCGGGTGGCGTCAGCACGCGTCGACGGATCGTAGACGATCATCGGCACGCGCTGCACGGTGTCATAGAACAGTTCCTTCTCGCCGAGCCAATGATCGCCGAGGAAGTCGCCGTGATCGGCCGTGAACACGATCAGGGTGTCCTGCCAGCGGCCGAGTCGTTCGAGTGTGTCCCACAGTTGGCCGAGATGGTCGTCGATCTGCTGGATCAAACCTTGATAAACCGGCCGCACGGTGTTCGACACTTCTTCACGCGCGAAATTGACGCATTCTTCCTGAGTGCGATATGCGGCAACAACCGGATGGGCATTGTCGAGTTCGGCGGGCTTGCGCACGAGCGGCAGGCATTGATCGAGCGAATACAGGTTGTGATAGGGACGCGGCGCGACATAGGGCCAATGCGGCTTTACGTACGACAAATGCAACGCCCACGGCGTGTCGCCTTGCTCCTCGATGTAGCGGATCGCCTGATTCGTCATATAAGCGGTTTCGGAATGCGGCTCGGCCACCCGCGCCGGCCAGCGCACGTTGCGCATTTTCCAGCCGGAATGCACCGCGCCGCTGTCGTCTTCCACACTGATCGCGAAATCGCTCCACGGTTTGTCGCTGGCGTAGCCGTGTTCGCGTAAAAAGGCGGGGTAGCCGCTCTCCTTGCCGGGTTCGTGGTGGCCGTCATAGCGGTCGAGTTCGTCGAACGAACCGGTCGAGAGACGCTGTCCGAGCGGACTTTGACGCGCGATATCGAGGCGCTGCATGCCGTTGCCGTCGGCCATCACGTGCGTCTTGCCGGCCAGCGCGAGCGAGCGGCCATTCAGGCGCAGGTATTCGCCGAGCGTCATTTCGCCGATCGAGAGCGGCACGCGGTTCCAGTTGGCGCCGTGACTGCTCATCGTGCGGCCGGTGTAATACGACATGCGCGACGGACCGCATACGCCGGAACTGACGAAGGCATTGTCGAAACGCACGCCGCGCGCGGCCAGCGCGTCGATATGACGGGTTTGAAGGTAGGGATGGCCGTAGCAGCCGAGATGATCGCGGCGAAGCTGGTCGCACATGATGAAGAGAACGTTGCGGGTGTCCGCCATCGATAAGCACCGTCTGCGGCCTTGCGGCCTGAAGTGGGAAAAACCGGGGAGATGCTTCGATGCTAAAAACGAACCTGACGATTGACCTAATCAAATATATGTGCGAACGCACAATGCGCCGGGGCCGGTGCCGCCAAAGCGCGTCATAATGGCCGTCAAACCCTTATTGGACGTGCTCATCGTGCCCGCGACCGACCCTCAATCGATACCCGTGCTGAAGCATCCCGAGCACATCGACGAATTTCTGCTCTACAGGCTTCACAACCTGGCTCGCGTGGCGACCCAGGGCGTCGGTTTGATGTTCCGGCGCGAACTCGGCATTAGCCGGCGCGACTGGCGCATCCTCGCGTTCGTCGGCAAATACCCGGACGCGAGTCTGACGCAGCTCGCCGAATCGGCCGCGCTCGACATGGTGGTGGCGAGTCGCTGCGTCGCCAATATGGTGAAGAAGGGGTTGATTGCGAAAACGCGCCTGCCGGAGAACAAGCGGGTGACCGTGCTCGCGCTTAGCGAAGCCGGCCGTATCGCTTATGAACAGGCACGGGTGATTGGGCAACGCTATAACACTGAGTTCGCGGCTTGCCTGAGCGATGAAGAAGCGCTTTTACTCGACGGCTTGCTCAAGCGGATGGAGCAGCAAGCCGTGCAACTGACGCAACGCGAGATCGCCAGAAGCGGTCCCATGCCATTACTCAGTGAAGACGTCGAATAAGTCCACACACGCAATCATGTCGGCCAGAACATGCCGACCGCGGCGAGCCCCATTGCGGCGGTGGCGATCCAGCCGAGCCAGCGCAACCATCCGGTCACGGCGAACTGGCCCATCACTTTGGGGCTGGCCGACATGACCATCACGAGCGCCATGATCGGCACGGCCGCGACGCCATTGATCACCGCGCTCCAATACAGCGCTTTGATCGGGTCGAGCCGCATGAACGTGAGCGCAATACCGCCGACAATCGCTACCGCGATCACGCAATAGAACTGCTTTGCCAGATTCACCTGCAATGCCAGGCTGTTGCGCCATTTCATCGTGCCCGCCGCCGCGTAGGCGGCCGAACCCGCCAGCACCGGCAACGCCAGCAGACCCGTGCCGATGATTCCCAGACTGAACAGCGCAAACGCCAGATTGCCGGCAATTGGTTTGAGCGCACTGGCGGCATCGGCGGTGGTTTTGACTTCGACGTGATGCGCGTGCAGCGTGGCGGCGGCGGTAAGCATGATGAAAAACGCCACGCCGTTCGAAACGGCCATTCCGACCCATGTGTCGATGTTGATCCGCTTCAGTTGCGTGGACGCCTGGATCGGCGCGCGTAATAGCGCTTTCTGCACAGGTTCCGAGCGGATTTCCTCGACTTCCTGCGACGATTGCCAGAAGAAAAGATATGGGCTGATCGTTGTCCCGAGCACGGCGACCACGGTGGTCAGATAGTCGCCTGAAAATTGGATCGGCGGCTTCACGATACTCAGACCGACTGCTTTCCAATCGACCGGAATCACGAAGATGATGGCGACGTAAGCGAACAATGCAAGCGTTAGCCATTTCAGAATGCTGGCGTAGCGTTGGTATGGAATGAATACCTGCATCAACAAGGACGCCGTGCCGAGCAACGCCACGTAGAGTTGAACCGGGCCGCCGATCACCAGTTTGGCGGCGGCGCCCATTGCCGCGAGATCGGCCGCGATGTTGATGATGTTGGCCGCGAGCAGCACGAGCACAGCAAGATACAAAAACGGAGCGGGGTAGTGGCGGCGCAGATTGGTTGCGAGCCCGCTGCCCGTCACCCGTCCCATGCGTGCGCTGATCAACTGGATCGACACCATGAGTGGGTAAGTAATCAGCAGCGTCCATAACAATCCGAAGCCGAATTGGGCGCCGGCCTGCGAATAGGTGGCGATGCCGCTCGGGTCGTCGTCCGCGGCGCCGGTGATCAGGCCAGGGCCTAGCCGCTTCATCCAGGAGCGTTCGGCGGAGTCTTCAACGACAAGTTCCGGTTCCAGGTTGTCCGTGGTCATTGTCATCCGCCTGCAAGGGAATTCGTATTGAGTCGCTTATATATAGCGCGCGCGTGTGGGCGCCTGGTGGCGGCGATACGCGTCGCCCGTCAGGATGTAGCATTCTCTGTGCCACTGGCCCGGCGCTCAATTGCCATTGCATCTGCGATTATTTGCATCGCTGAGCGGCGGCCTGCGACAGGTCATCCGCTACAATGACGCGCACTACCCACCTGGAGACTCGCTTTGAAATCTATCGTTGCTTTGGTCGCCGCAGCTATTCTTTCTTCCACGGCGATGGCCGCTTCCACCACTGAAAAGCTGCCTTCCGGCGTAATCGTTGAACATCTTACGCAGGGCACGGGTGCCCTGCCGGCCGCTGACGACGTCGTAAAGGTCAACTATCGCGGCACGCTCGCCAACGGCACCGAGTTCGATAGCTCGGCGAAGCATGGCGGCCCGGCAACCTTCCCGCTCAATCGCGTGATTCCGTGCTGGACGCAAGGCGTGCAAAAAATGAAAGTTGGCGGCAAGGCCAAGCTGACCTGCCCGGCGGCCACTGCCTATGGCGATCGCGGCGTCGGCACGATTCCGCCGAATAGCGATCTGACGTTTGAAGTCGAACTGGTTGGTATCGTCAAGTAATCCGGCGCGAAGCGCGCTGAAACTGAACCCCGCTCCGGTGATCGAAGCGGGGTTTTTTTTCAGGACACTGCATTGCTCATTGACACTGAACCCTGATGCGGTTGAAGTACCTGGATTCGTATAGGAACAACTGCCTGAGGGTTACCCGCCTGTTTTAAAGCCGGTTATGCTCGCGCGGTGAACGGGCCTGACGTATTTTCAATAGCCCGGTTTTTCTGAAAGAATAGAAGTTCTGGTCTCACTCGGCCGGCGTGAATAGCATCGACACGTACACAATAGTGGACACGACGATAATGCCGACGCCGACGAAGACTTTGGTGCGATTGAATTCAAGGCCGCCGTCGAGCGCCACACCGATACCGACGACAGAAGAAAGTGTCCCGATCGTGGCCAGCAATACGTGAAGTTTGCTACGAATCAAGGTGCGCCGTTCCGGACTGGCGCCCTCTCTCCATTCATTGAATTTCATTGCAGTATCCTCTTCCGCTAGTGTGCAAGTGGCCAGAAGGTTCAATTAGAGGCAATGCGACAAAGCGCCCCGTTTCGCATTGCGACTGGTTTTCCAATTACACCAAGCATATATGAGCCGCCAGACCGTGCAAACAACAAACCTGAAAATTCAGCATCTGGTTGTCGCTGCGCGTGTTTCTCGGGGAAGGGCCGGGTGCCGGCTGGGTACAGGGCTTCAATGAACCTGCTACGGCGTGACCGCGGAAGATGCTGGGCGCAGCGGTCTGCCCGCAGTCGGTCCGTCCGGCGGACTGGAACACATCACCGGTCGGGGCGCCGCGATCTACCCGTTCAACAAGAACTGGCTCGGTGGTGCGATGATCTACTATCAGAGATTGACGGGCTTGGCCCCTGATAGTCCGATTGTCGCGCAGCGCGGCACGCGCAATCAGATCACGTATGGCGTCGGCGTGGCCTATGCTCTCCGTTGAGTGCGGGCGGAGTCTTTTTTAAAGTTCCGCTGTACTTGGTCGTTTACCTTCTGCGCGTGCGCGTGCGCTTGCGTCGTCGTTGCAACAGTCGCTTTGCGCATTCCGGAAGATCTGGCTGTCATTCGTTGAGCGTGGGGAGCGCGTGCATGAACATCGATTTTCACTACGGTGTGGTCTATATCGTCGCCCGCACTGGCGGAATGACAGCCAGCGATGCGCTCACAGTGGCGCATGCGTGCCAGTATGTCGACGATGCGACCACTTCAGGAATACTGCGTTTTTCGGGTGGCGAGACTTTCGAGCGCTTCGCCACCGCGCACAAGTTATTTGACTATACCAATACGGAAAACGACCAGAACCGGCTGGTGTGGACACCGTTTCATTTTCTGCCCGCGGGTGTTGGAGAGACACTCGAAGATAAGGCGGTGTGCCGGGCGGATAGCGCTGTCGCGCGCGAAGTGGTTCGTCGGGCGATCCGGCAGCGGGACACCGATACGGCCTTGCACCGCCTGGGCGTGACGCTTCACACGTACGTCGATACGTGGGCCCACCAGGGCTTCGCCGGTATCGAAAGCCCGACGAACCGCGTTCGTATGCTGGAGGCGGAAGACTGCACGCAGGAAGGCTGGTTTGCCCACCTTACCCGCGCCACGCGGCATCTGGTCCAGCGTATCGAGGAAGATGTACTGACGCTTGCACTGCCCGTCGGCCACGGTGCCGCTTTGCACTATCCCGACCAGCCGTGGGCGAAATGGCATTACGTCGACGGCAAAAATGTGTGCGTCAAAAGGCACAATCTGCCCGAATTCATGCAGGCGGCCGAGATGACTTGCCGCGCGGTGCGCGCCTACGTTGCGGGACGGGAAGATTTTGAATACCAGCCCGGACTGCCGGAAGATGTAAAAGCCGCGCTTACAACGTTTCTCGACACCAATCGGAACCCGGACGACAACAAGCGCCTGCAGACCCTTTGCGAAGCGGTGGAAGCCGGCGCCATTCCGGGCCTCTCTGAGTCAATTCCGGACTATGTACCCAAGGGGCCCGGCTCCTGGAAATACAAAGCCACCGGTTTGCGCTCCGACGACGATTCGGGGGGCCGCCCCCGGTGGAGCGAAGTCTTCGAGAAAAGCGATTGCCGGCGCTTTCACGATGCAGTCAAAGAGCACCGTTTCGTTACTACGCAGGAAATTCTGCCGGCTTGCGGACTCCGGATCGCGTGAACAGGTGGGTTATTCCACTCGCGCTTGCTGACGTTGCCCGGCTCGTTCTTCTGCTTGCTTCTTCGCCATGTGTCTTCCCACCAGGCAACCGCCCACCGCGCCCACTACCGCGTGGTGCCCGGCATAATGTCCGGCGACCCCGCCGACAACCGCGCCTTTCATACAGCCGGCCGCGTTCGCCGTGCCGACCGCGGCCGACGTCAATGCAATCGCCGCAAGGGCGGCCTTGATAAAACCAGCTTTCATCTGAAAGTACCCCGCTATTGAGTTTCTCTAAAGTGGTGCTTTTATGCGTCATTTCAATAGCCGCCCCAGCGGCCGCGTTCATGCCATTTGTGCTCCTTTCCCTCGTGCTCCAGGTGCGATGCACCCGATTACTACCGGGTTGCATTGCGTTGCTTCTGAGCGCGGTTCGGAGTGTAGAAGGGCGGGCCGGACACAGGTGAAACAGCGCTGCGAGATTGGTAACGCGCGGTTACGGCTAAAAAAAAGAACTGCCACCCTTTGAATCTCCGGATGCTTGCCTATAGTAGAAGCGACTATTGCCGCATTGCACAGCGGCCGGCTTCTCTTGATGGGTGACGGAGAAACAGAAATGACGCCATCGAACGCTGCGATCTATCAGGCCCAGACTTGCACGCCGGATTCATTACGAACGCTTGCCGGCTATCTCGAACTGGCGCTCGACGAAGGAGAAAGCGTGGTCCTGATGCGGATCGGTACGCAGGTGCGCTGCGTTTATGTCGGCAATCCGTCCGGTACGCTGGAGGATTTGACGGATCACGGCGTAGTGGCAGCTTTTCAGGCCGATGAGATGCTGGCGTTGACGCAGTTGGGGCTCAACCGGATAACCGCGGACGATCAACAGTACCGGTTCATGCGCAGCGTACGGTATATCGCCGATCGCCAGGCTGTCGTTTTTACGCCGACTTAAGCGGCTGGCCAGCAATTGGAAAGGTTAAAGAATGGAACGATTGAGTCGTGGACTCGAAAGGTTCGTACTCCACTAGATGCGTTCCGGTGTAAACCTGATGTCTTTATAGGAGCATAGATCTGCCTTTCTCGCGCCATTCATGGCATAGTTCGATCGATTACCACATAAGGAGCAATCAAATGCCCACGTTAGAGCAAATCCAGGCAAAGCTTAAGAAGCTCCAGGCACAAGCTGACGTCCTTATTGCCAGGAAAGCACAAGTCGCGGTCAACCAGATTCGCGACCTGATGCTCAAGCACGGCCTGACCACTGCAGATATCGAAGCAAAGGCAAAGGCGAGACGCGCCGCGCACGCCTTGAATGGCCATGCCGCAAGTGGCAAGGCAAAAGCCGTCGGCGCGGGCAAGTCGCTTCCAAAGTATCGTGACCATAAAACCGGCGCGACCTGGACGGGTCACGGGCGTGCACCTGCGTGGATTGCCGCCGTGAAAGACCGGACCCAATTCCTGATCGAAGGCGCAAGCGAACTGAAGTCAACGGCAAAAGCGGCGGTTACTCGCGCCAAAGCCGGAAGCAAAGGTCAACCCAAAGGTGCCCAGCCGCCGAAGTACCTCAATCCGAAAACCGGCGCTACCTGGAGTGGGCGCGGTCCGGCACCGGCATGGCTCGCAACGGTCAAAGACCGCACCAGGTTTCTGATCGATGGCGCCGCGGCTACCCAGAATGTCGCCGCGAAAAAGGTAGTCACAGCGAAAAAGGCAGTAGTGCCCAAAGCGGCTGCGAAGAAGGGCCGTGTGGCGACTAAAAAAGTTGCGGCAAAGAAAAGCGCTGGCAGACCTGCAGCGAAGAAAGCTGCTGTGAAGAAAACCGCTGCGGCAAAGAAAGCACCGGGTCGCAAAGCGGGTAGTAAAGGTAAAGCCGCCGCGGCAAGCGCTGCAGCAGCGCCGCAAACCTCGACGGTACAAGCCGGCGCCTGAGTACAACGGAGTCGCGAAGTAGATGACTAGTACGTTCGCAACACCCCAGCAGGAAGACCACGTCGTCCTGCTGGACTCTGTTCCTCATCCGGCCGCCCATGCCGCCGAACCATTCATCGTCGTTAGCGGCCGCCGGGTGATCCTGGCTTATCCGATTGCCGAATCCGACTTTGAACGGTTCGGACCATTCGATTCCGACGACGATCCATTTTGCACGGTGCTCTTCCAGACGCCGTCTTTCATCGACTGGGGCCACCCGGCGATGCCGATCTCGAGATCCATCCTCTCGCTTCGCAAGGTCTCAGTGGGTACTCGGTTCACGAAGTGATGAATTCGTCGCTGGCCGCCGAGATTTCGGCCGTCACATCAACCGGCCCAATGCAGCGCCATTTTGTCATCACGTTTCAGGACGCGACGTTCGAATGCGTGGCGTCGGACTATACGGTGGTCGGTGTGTATGGCGCGGGTGAGATCGCCAGCCGGGAAGCATTCTCGCTGGTCCGGTAGTGTGATCCGTTAGTGTGGTTCGTGGCTAGAGTTCGTGCTATTAGGGGTAGCCGCTTCTTTCCATTCCTTTCCTGCTGCCCAAACGCTCGCGTGCTCGCGTGGCGTTTCGGGCTATCCGTGCATGCCTCGTTGAGGTATGCGCAACGCAATGCCGTTTCCTTTCAATTAGATTTCTTTTGGTATTTCGAACGTATGCGCAATGACTTTTTTAGCTTTTATTTTTGAAATATGTTAAAAAGCTTTCCGTCATCGTATATTGACATCAAGTCTTCATGCAGTGAGGCCAGACTGGCGTCAACGAATGGCGTGCCGCAGAGATTGAAGCACCGTTTTCGAAATTACATATAAATATATTACGAGGCATCGAACGCTCGATTGAAGCGCACCCTGAGTTCAGGCGCGTGTCACGGAGAGCAGGCGGACATCACGTCAGGTGATGCATGTTTTCGATGCAGCAGTGGTCGTCGCGGATCGGATTTGCCGGCACAAAGGCAAGTCGCATGGGCCTGATCCGCGGTAGTACGGCCGCAATGCGTCCGCGAATGCGGGCGCGGTATCGGTACGCATTTGCTTTGCGCAAGTGCATGCGAATACGCCATGCCCATCGAAAAACTCCTTGTTCCGCTACCGGCGGGCCTGAAAGTCTACGTTGAACGTCACGTATTCGATCCGGCCTTCGAGAGTGTCATTCTGATCAACGGCGCGCTAGCCACCACAGCGTCGTTCGGACAGACAATCAAATATCTCGGCGAACGCTACAACCCAATTTGTTTCGATTTACCTTATGCGGGTCAATCGAAAGCGCATAACGTGTGCGACTTCGTTCTTACAAAAGACGATGAAGTCGGCATTCTGCTGCATCTAATAGGCTTATTCGAGCCGAGCTTCCTGTTGTCGGTGTCGTGGGGCGGGGTGGCGTCGCTGCTTGCGCTCTCGCGGGCGCGCACCAGCGTGAGGCGCGCAGTGATTGCGTCGTTCTCGCCGCGGCTCAACGAGGCGATGACCGCGTACGTGACCGCGGCACGCGACTACATCGCCGCCGGCGAAAATCTGAAGGCCGCGCAGTTGCTCAACGATACCGTTGGCCAGCATCTGCCGCGCATCATGAAGCTCTACAACTATCGCTACCTCTCCACGCTGCCACGCGATGAGCAGGACCAGGTGGCGTTTCACGTCAACCAGATTCTGGCGATTCGTCCTGAGGACTATCTGCACGAGTTCCGCAACATCGATTGCGGATTGAAGTTCCTCAACGGCGAGCTCGACGAGTACACCACGCCAGAGGACGCCCGCTCACTCAGCACGCATCTGAAGCGCGCCGAGTTTCTTACGATCGAGCAGGCCGGGCATTTCCTCGATCTCGAAGGACGGCCCGCGCTGCGCCAGGTTCGGACGGCGATCTTCGATTACTTCGGCGCCGCGCCGGTGCCGGCGACAGGCCGTGCGCTCGATAGCTTCGACACGTTCGCCGCACGCTCGCCCATCATGCCGGTGCAGCAACCCGCTATCGCGAACGTCGCGATGCAGGCCACCGCCGATCACTCGTTCCAACAGGTCGAACTACCGTGAATATCGTTCAGAGCATCGCCATTGTCGTACCCTGGGGGCTGTGGCTGCTGTATTGGGTCGCGACGTCGAACCGCGTCAAGGAGACCGCGCGCAAGGAGGCGTCTCTTTCGCGCACGTTGCAGTCGATTCCATTGATTGGCGGTGGCGCGCTGATCGTGCTGCCGGACTTCAACGCAGCGGCGTTGTCCCTTGATCCCCATGCGATCGGGCCGCTGCAGCTTGCCGGCTTCGCCGTGCTGCTGGCGGGCCTCGCGTTTTCCGTATGGGCGCGGCTGCATCTCGGCACCAACTGGAGCGTGTCGGTCACGCTAAAGGAAGGGCATGAACTGGTGCGCAGCGGACCGTATGGACTGGTTCGTCATCCGATCTATACCGGCTGCCTGCTGGCGCTCCTCGGGGCCGTGCTGATCGGCGCGCAATGGCGTGGCGTGGCTGGGCTATTGCTGGTTTTCGCGTCGCTGGCTTACAAGGTGCGGGTCGAGGAGAGCTGGCTGACCGGTCATTTCGGCCGAGCGTATTCGCAGTATCGACGCGACGTCGCCGCGCTGATTCCTGGTCTCTTCTGAGCCACAGGCATGGCGAGAGTCATCATCACCGCGATCGGCTCAGCGGGCGACGTGCACCCTTTGCTTGGCATCGGCGCGGCTCTGGCTGCGCGCGGTCACGAGATCGTCTTCTGCACGCATCCGCCGTTTGCTGCGGCCGTTACGCGCCAAGGCTTCGCATTCGTGCCAATCGGCACCGCCGCCGAGTATGAAGTGGCGATGGCGAACCCGGCGCTATGGCATCCGCGTACCTCGTTCCGTACGCTGTGGGCAGTGATTGCGCCGACGCTGCGGCCGCATTTCGACACGCTGGCTGCGTTGACCGATGACGACACCGTGCTGGTCGGCACGTTATGGGCCTTTTCCGCACGCTTGATGCAGGAGCTGTACCGCGTGCCATTCGTATCGGTGCAGGTGTCCCCATCGACCCTGCTCTCGGCGGATGCGCCGCCGACGCATCCGCGGCTGACGATTCCGCGTGGCTTACCGCTGGCTGTAAAAGCGGCGCTGATGCGGTTGATCGAGCAGTATGCGCTTGACAAGGTCTGTGGCCCCGCATTGAACGCGTTACGTGCGGAACTGGCGCTCGCACCGGCACGACGCATTTTCGGCGAGTGGCTGCATTCGACCGACGGCGTGCTGTGTCTCTTTCCGGAGTGGTTCGCGCAACCTCAGCCGGATTGGCCGACGCCGCGCCGCCTCAGCGGTTTTCCACTATTCAACGACACGGGCGTTCAGGCGTCCGATCCGCAACTCGACGCCTTTCTCGCCGCAGGCGAGCGGCCCGTGGTTTTCACGGCGGGCTCGACCTTGATCGATCACGATCGCTATGCGAATGCAGTGAGTGCTGCGCTGATGGAAAGCGGGTTGCGCGGCATTCTTCTGACGCCGGATGCGGTTCGATCCGATGCGACTACCGCTCAGACGACGGGTGTGTTGGCTGACGCCCAGGGCGTACTGCTCAAGCGGCGTTACGTGCCGCTTCAAAAGCTGTTGCCAAACTGCCGGGCGATGGTGCATCACGGCGGCATCGGCACGGCGGCGCTTGCGTATGCCGCCGGTATTCCGCAAGTCGTGACGCCCTTCGCGCACGATCAGTTCGATAACGCGCAGCGCGTGGCTGCGAGCGGTTGCGGTGTTCGGCTCGATAAACCCCTGCAGCCACAGGCTCTCTCGCGTGCACTGAAGCATGTGCTGGGCAGCCCGTCGATCGCGACGCAATGCGGGCGCATGCAGGACCGGCTCGCGTCGTCGCCGGATGGTTGCGAGGCGGCCGCCAGCTATATCGAAGGCCTTATGCTCACCGGCGCGCGAGCGCAAACGGTCGACCGCGTGTCTTTGCCGGCACTGGCAGACAGCGGGCATGGCGTATGAGCGCCGTCACGCCGTCGCCGAAGCACGCCGCATCGGCCCACGAGACGCAAAGCGTCGGCGACGACCCCGCCGGCGAGCGCAGCGTCCCCCGCATGCGCGGCGCGCAGCTCGCCTTGCTGACGTTCGCGCTGTCGCTGGCCACGTTCATCGAAGTGCTGGATTCGACGGTAACTAATGTCGCGGTGCCGGCTATTTCCGGCGGCCTTGGCGTGTCCAACAGTCAGGGTACGTGGGTGATCAGCTCGTACTCCGTGGCCGCCGCCATCGCCGTGCCCTTGACGGGCTGGCTCTCACGGCGGCTTGGCGAAACGCGGCTGTTCCTCGGTGCGGTGATCCTTTTCACGTTGACGTCGCTGCTCTGCGGCGTGGCCGGCGATTTTCACCTTCTGGTGGTATGCCGGGCATTGCAGGGGCTCTTTTCCGGGCCGATGGTGCCGCTTTCGCAAACTATCCTGCTGCGTACCTTTCCGCCGGACAAGCGCGTCGTGGCACTGGCTTTGTGGGCAATGACGGTGCTGCTCGCGCCGATCTTCGGTCCGGTGGTTGGCGGCTGGATCATCGACAGTTTCTCGTGGCCGTGGATCTTTCTGATCAATCTGCCGATCGGCATCTTCTCGTTCGCGGTGTGCATGACGCTGCTGCGCCCCGACGCAAAGGCAGCCGCCGCCAAGGCGGCGCCAATCGATCTGCCCGGCATCATTTTGCTGGTAATCGGCGTCGGCTCGCTGCAGACGGTGCTCGATCTCGGTCACGATCGCGGCTGGTTCGATTCGCCTTTGATCTTGACACTGGCCATCGTTGCCGGGCTGGCGATCGTGTCGCTGTTGATCTGGGAGGCGGGCGAACGGCATCCGGTGATCGATCTGAGCCTGTTCCGTGACCGCACGTTTTCGTTTTGCGTGCTGATCATTTCGCTCGGCATGATGGCCTTCTCGGTGGTCGGTGTGATTTTCCCGCTCTGGCTGCAGGCCGTGATGGGCTATACCGCGTACCAGGCCGGGCTTGCCACCGCGCCACTCGGTGTGCTCGCGCTGGTGTTTTCGATTCTGGTCGGCATTTACGCGGCGCGTGTAGATGCACGTGTGCTTGCGACGTTCGGTTTTCTCGTGTTTGCGGCCGTGCTGTGGTGGGATGCGCATTTCACGCTGACGATGACCTTTACGCAGATCATTACGCCAGGTCTGATCCAGGGCATCGGCTTGCCGTGCTTCTTCATTCCGTTGACCGCGGCAACGCTGTCGCGTGTGTCCGACGACAAGCTCGCCGCAGCTTCCAGCCTGTCGAATTTCTTGCGCACGCTCTCGGCGGCGTTCGGCACGGCGATGAGCGTTACGCTATGGGATAACCGTGCGCTGTATCACTACGACGTCGTCGCACAGTCCGTGACGAAATCGTCGGGCAACACGCAGCGCTTCGTTCAGAGTCTGCACGGCATGGGCATTGACGGCGTGCGCGAACTCAGCACCTTGCATCACCTCGTGCAGCAGCAGGCTTACATGATGGCGACCGGCGACATGTTCTACATGGCAAGCATCACCTGCCTCGTGCTCGCCGCGATGATGTGGCTCACGCGTCCGAAGCGCGGCGCGGCGATGGCTTTAGGTCACTGAGGGATTTCCGATGACGATCCTGGGCGCATTAATCATCCTGTTTCATCCGAGTGAGGAGCAGCTCGCGCGCGCGGTGGCGATGCGCTCGGCGTGTGACCGCTTGCTGGTCGTCGATAACTCGCCATTGCCGGATGCGCGCGCCGCGATGATGCTGGGCGAGGCGGGCGTTGCGTTGCTGCATCACGGTAATCGCAACGGCATTGCAGGTGCTTTCAATTGCGGCCTGAGCGCGCTCTTCGAGGCGGGTGCGGATGCGGTCGCGCTGTTCGACCAGGATTCCGAGGCGCCACCTGCTTACTTCGATGTGATGCGCGACCGGTGTGCATCGATGAGTGGCCTGGCGTTTTTAGCCGGCCCGCGCATTTTCGACGAAAACGATCAACGTTTCCTGCCCGAGCTCGCAACAAGCGGTTTGGCGGTGGAGAGACTGTCCATACATGCCGACGCGGCGTTGCAGCGCTGCGCGTTTCTGATTTCGTCCGGCTGTGTCATTTCACGCGAGGCGTTCGCGCGGCTCGGCCGCTTCGACGAAGCGCTCTTTATCGACCATGTCGATACCGAGTACTGCTTGCGTGCGCTACTGAGCAATGTGCCCGTGTACGTGGTGCCGTCACTCGTACTGCTGCATCGAATCGGCTCGCGGCGCCGTCACAAACTGGGTTCTCTGGAATTGACGACAATGAATCACCCCAGTTTTCGCCGCTATTACAGCGCGCGAAACGCAATGCAACTGGCGCTGCAATACGGACCACGATTGCCGGTGGCGATCGTGCCGAACGTGCTGACGCTCTGGCAAATCGTGCAGATCGTGCTGCTGGAAAAAGACAAGCTGGCGAAGCTCAATGCGATTGCGCTAGGTCTTTTCGATGGCTTCTTCGGGCGCATGGGGCCGCTCGCGCGGACGCGTCCGCGGCTCGCGGCCAAAGCGGCTAAACCTGCTAAACAGGGCAGCGCAGCGAGGCCCGGCGAGATAAACGCACCGGCGGCGGGAGAGCGTGCAATGCATCGTACCCGGCACTCATGAGGCAGCCTATGCAATTTTCCATGCCGCGCGCCTGGCCGCTGCTGCTGATTGCTGCGGCGCTGACGGGTTGCGTGAGCGATTCGGGTCTGCATACCAACGTCAACCCGCTCAAACCATCTGCCGATGCGCTCGCGCAGACCATTGGGCCAGGCGCGAACGGCGTGTGGCCCGCGCCCGATTGGGTCAAGCGTTATCGCGATCCGCAACTGGATGAACTGAGCGCCGAAGCGTTGCAGAACAATCCCGACCTGCAGATTGCCAGGGCGAGGGTGGGCGCCGCGCAGGCGCAACTCGAACAGTTTGCTTCGCTCACGGGCCTCACCGGCACCGCGGGCGCGACGGTGAGCAAAACCCGTTTGCCGCAGTCGAATGACGTGGCTAACGTATCCGTCGGCGGCCAGCAGATTCCGGTGCAGTTGTTCAGCGATCCGAATGTCTCGCCAGCCGCATTGTTCGCAGGCTTGAGCTACCAGCTCGACTTGTGGGGCAAGAATGCGGCGCTGACCGGCAGCCTGCTGTCCACGCGCGACGCGGCGCGAATCGATGCAGAGCAGGCCCGGCTCACGTTGACTGTCGCGCTCGTGACGCTTTACTGTGAGCTCGATCGCGCCTTTGCGATGCAGGATATTCTGCTGCAAAAGCAACAGGCCGCGGATAGTGTCGATGCGGTGTTGCGTGAGCGCGGTGCGCGCGGCCTCGATAACGCGTACGACGCAGCTGACGCCACACTCAAGCGAAGCCGGCTCGCCTCACAACAGGCGCTGAACGACGAGCGCATCAAACTGACCGAATTGCAGATCGGCGTGTTGACGGGGCGTGGCGCGGAGCGGGGTTTATCGCTGCATCGTCCGCAACTGGCCGCGGCTGTTGACGCGCCGATGCCCGCGCAGCTGCCGGTCGATCTGCTGGGCCGCCGGCCCGACATCGTGGCGGCACGTTTGCGGGCTGAAGCCGCACTCGCCAACATCGACGCCACGCGGGCGCAGTTCTATCCCGATGTGAACCTGGTGGCCTTTGCCGGGCTGACAGCATTGACGCCTGCAGCGCTTTTTTCGCGCGCGGCGTTGACCGGCTCAGTGGGGCCGGCGATCTCCTTGCCGATTTTCGACCGGACCCGGTTGCGCGCGCAACTAGGCGGCGATTACGCCAATGTCGACGCGGCGATAAGCCTCTACAACAAGACCGTTGACGAGGCGCTCGGCGAGGTCGCGCGCCAGCTGACTTCCCTGCGTACGATCGATACGCTCGCTACCGAGCAGACGCGCGCAGTGGACGCAGCCTCACGCATCGTCGCGATCGCCGAAGAGCGGCATCGGCGCGGTATCGGCATGCAGAAGGATGTGACGCTGGCCGACCTGTCTTTACTCGACGAACGCGCGCAGCAAGTGGATTTGCAGGGCCGCCGCAGGCTGCTGCAGGTCGCGCTGGTCGGCGCGCTCGGTGGCGGCTTCGACGTACACAAGGTGGCCGGCGCGCCGATCTCTCACTATCAGCCGACCTTTCCCTCTCACGCACGCATCACGGATACGCACTTCGATTGAATGCACAACGATAAACAGGCACAGCATGCCGCCGGCTGGACCCAGGGGCAGGAAAACCCGGCAAACACGGCAGGCATAGCGACCGACGCCCACGATTCGAAACGGACGGTGCGCCGGCGCCGTTTTGCCGTTTTCTTCGGCGTGGTGGCGCTCGCCGGTGTGGCTTGGCTGACCTATTGGATTTTGAGCGCGCGCTTCTACGAAGAGACCGACGACGCCTACGTGGCGGGCAACATCGTGCAGATCGCGGCGCAAATACCGGGTACAGTCACCGATATTCTGGTGGACAACACGCGGCAGGTGCGCGCGGGTCAGCCGCTCGTCAAACTCGACGATGCCGAAGCGGCCGCCGCGTTCGCGCAGGCGAAAGCGCAATTGACGCTCGCCGTGCGCCAGGTGGCGAACGCGACGATCTCACGCAAGCTATACGTCCAATCGATCGACGCGCGACGCGCCGAACTCGCGTTGGCGCAACGTGCGCTGGCCGCGCGCGATCATGCTTCGGTGGAGGTCGTGTCGCCGGAAGAACTGGCGCGCGCCCGCGAAACAGTGGCAGTCGCGCAAGCAAACCTCGCTTCGGCGCAAGTCCAGCTCGACGCCGCACGCGCGCTTGGCGGAAAATTTCCGGTCGAAGCCAGCCCGCCGGTTCTGCAGGCCGCTGCGCAATTGCGGCTTGCTTATCGGAATCTGCAGCGCACTACCGTCATCTCTCCTGTCGACGGCACGGTCGGGCAGCGGTCGGTGCAGATCGGCCAGCAGGTCGGGCCGGGGCTCGCACTCATGTCGATCATTCCGCTCGAGCGTCTGTGGGTCGAGGCGAATTTCAAGGAAGGCCAGATACGCAGCATGCGCGTGGGGCAGCCGGTGCGCATCGTGTCGGATGTGTATGGCTCGCAAGTGGTGTATCGGGGGCGCGTGGAAGGCTTTTCGGCAGGCACGGGCAGCGCGTTTTCGATGCTGCCTTCGCAGAACGCGGCCGGTAACTGGATCAAGGTCGTGCAGCGCGTGCCGATTGTGATTTCGCTCGAACCTGCCGAGCTCGCGGCGCATCCGTTGCGGTTAGGGCTGTCGATGCAGGTGTCGGTGGATACGCATGTGCGCAGCGGTCATCTGATCGGCAACGATACGCCCGCGGCCACGCAAAGTACTCGCGTCCACGATAGCGTCTCGCGTGACGCCGACGCGTTGATCGCGCAAATCATTCGTGAGAATAGCGATCGCGGTGGCGCTGCCGATTAGCGATCTGCGCCACTGAGATACGCCTCGACGGACGGTACGCGAGACGGTTGACTACTGGAGTCGCCAGCGGAGGCAGGCACGGCAAGAATGGATTTTGCGCGTTGATAAGCGCTGGCGAATCCTCGCAATTCCTGCGTAAACGGCCGGTCATCAAGCCGTCGGCTTAGCAGCGCTTGCGCAATGCAACGCTCGATCAGTGCGAGCTGGCTGTCGATATAGTCAAGGCACAATTGACGACAGCGCGCTGAAACACCTGCTACCGCTAACAATGCCGGCGCAATTGAAATCGTCAGGAAACCGCCTGCGGGAACGCGCGCCAACGCAGCGGGAGACTCGAACAGATCTTTGCGCAGCGATTCGAATACGGTTTTCCCCCATACTTCACGCTCGGCAGCGAGTGAGGCGCGGCGGCGTGCGAGTGCATCTTTTGCGCTCGCGTCTTCAATGCGGCCTTCAGCGACCATCAACGCAGCGCCGGTGCGTTCGCCTTCCTGAATGCAATCGGCGCCGAGGTAGGCGGCGCTCTGATTGCGTCCGGCCAATACCAGGTGTTGCAACGCATCTGGCACGAGCGGATCGAGCGGGACCACTTCGCAGGTGACGGGCTTGCCTTCGAAGTGAATCGCGCAGCGTCCATCATCTTCTAGCGCCGGGCAGCGTGCGATGGAAGGGTAGTCGTAGCCCTGTGTCGTGATGCTGAACGTGTCGCCCGCGCGATGCAGCAGCGTATCCGCGATCGCATCGAAGGCGGCGATCTCCGCGTCGCTCAGTATGGTTTCGTGTTTGCCGACGCGAAGCTTTTCGTGCAATCGCCTGCGAGGCACGCGCCCAATCGCAATACAGCCGACGAACAGATCGCGATGCCGGAACAGTTCCGGCAACGACATCGCCGGCGGACTGTTGCAGCATTTGCCGCATGCCGAGCACGCGAATGAAAACGCGTTCACCATGGCCGGCGTACCGAGTCCTGATAGTGCGTCAGGATGAAATGCGCGACGTCGGCGGAATGATAGGCGCCGACCAGTTGGGCAACCCACGGTTGCGCACGGTCATCGTCGCGCACGGTCAATACGTTAGCGTAGGGCGAGCGCGCGTCTTCGAGACCGAGGCTGTCACGCGCGGGATAAAGGCCTGCGCGTGCCGCGTCGTCGCTATCGATTACGGCGAAGGCCACACTATCCAGGCTGTCGAACAGGCGAGCACGCGGCACCTGGCGGATCTTCAGCTTCAACCGGTTGCTCGTGATGTCGGCGAGCGTGGCATGCAAGCCGGCGCTGTCCCTGAACGTCAGCAGCGTGAAGTTTTGCAGCAGGATCAAGGCGCGCGCGGTGCCTGCGCGGTCGTCGGGAATCGCTATCGTCGCGCCGCGCTGCAATTGGCCGAGGTTCGTCAGTTTTCGCGAGTACAGCGCGATCGGAAACGTGACGGTAGTGGCGACGCTCGTTAAGGCGTAGCCATGCTGTTTGCGCTGCGCCTCGAAACCCGGCTCGTCTTCGAAGCTCGCGGCGTCGATCTGTTTCGCGGCGAGCGCGGCATCGATGCCCTCGGGTTTGTCGAAGACAACCACATCGAGCGTGAGTCCTTGTGTGGCGGCGACACGCCGCACTTCCTCCATGATCTGCGCGTGGGCGCCGGCCGTGACGCCGATTTTCACGATCTGCGATGCGGCGGCCTGCCCTGGTTGAACCCATGAAGCCGCAATCAGCATCACTGCTGTGATGAACGCGCGTGGTTTCATGATGCGTCCCTCAACACCGTGCGAAAGCCGATATGCGAAGCCGGCAAATCCGCTTCCTGCTGCTCGCGGGACGCCGCACGATAGCGCACGCAATAGTCGCGGGAACAGAGGAACGAGCCGCCTTTGATGACCATCGGCGTATCGTGCTTGCGGCTGAGCGGCGCGACCGCTGCCGTATCGCCATTGGTGTGCGACTGATGCGGACCACTGTAGACGTCTCGGGTCCATTCCCACGCGTTGCCGATCATGTCGTAGAGCCTGAAATCATTGGCCGCATAACAGCCGACCGGGGCGAGGCCGACGTGACCGTCCTCATTGGTGTTCAGCACGGGAAACACGCCTTGCCAGTAATTCGCACTCGGCTTGCCGTGTTCGTCGCGTGGCGCGGTGTCGAGATCCGTGCCCTCATGGCCGGCTTTTCCGGCGTATTCCCACTCGGCTTCGGTGGGCAGATCGCGGCCGAGCCAATGCGCGTAGGCGAGCGCGTCGGCCTGCGTGACCATCGTCACTGGCTGGTTCATGCGCCCGTCGAGATTGCTGCCGGGGCCCGCCGGGTGATTCCACGCGGCGCCTTTGACCCACGTCCACCACGCCAGATCGCGCGCGTTCATTTCTTCGTGCGTCGGCGTATGAAAGACCACGGCGCCGCCCTGGCGCTCCGAATCGCTGATATAGCCCGTCGCCTTCACGAATGCCGCGAACTGCGCATTCGTCACGTCGGTCTGATCGATCCAGAAACCTGTGACGTGGGTTTTGCCGTCGCCCGCAGGTCGCTCATCTTCGTAACCGAGCTTGCTGCCGAATACGAAGTTGCCGCCGTGCAGATGCACCATGCCGGCTTTCGGATCGTCGCGCCAACGCGAAGGCAAGCCGGCGTAGCGCTCGCATTGCTGTTCAGAGCCTAGTGCCACTAATGCGCGTGAGCGGTTCAGATCGTCGAACGCGCTTTGCTTACCGCCGTTCAATGCCGCTGAGGCGGCCATCGCGGCGGTAAAGGCGGCCGCAAACGCGACCGTGGCGATCGCGGCATAGGCTCCGTGCCACGCCGCGGTGCTTTTCAGCTTGAATCGGACGGACATGGTGTGCTCAGTAGTAACCGCGCGGACGCAACGGTTCGACACCGCCGACGCTGCTCATATAGGTGTTCCACTGTTGCACGAGGCCGTCGATTACGGACGGATTCTGCGTCGACACGTCCTGCGTTTCGCCGCGGTCGGCGCTCATGTCGAACAGTTGCCAGTGTCCATCCACCGGGCCCAAGGGCGGTTCGGTCCACAAGGCTTTCCAGCGGCCGTCGGCGCTGCGCAGGTAGCCGCGGCCGTAGGCTTCGTCGCCGAACGACGCGGTGTGCACGGCGTCGGTAGTCTGATCGTTCAGCAAAGGCAACAAAGACTGCCCGGTGATCGGATAAACGTAGCGATTGTTGTAGACCACCTTGCCCTTGTTCTGATCGACACCGGTGAGCGTATTGATCAGCGGTGGCGCGGCTTGTGTGGGCGGCGGGATCTGCGCGACGGCGAGGAACGTGGCGGTGTTATCGGTCACGTGCGTGAAGTCACGCAGCGTGGGTTTCTGGGCGGTCTGACCCGGCAGATGGACGATCAATGGCGTGGATACGCCACCCTCACCCGAATAGCCCTTCGTCAAACGGAACGGCGTGGCGCTCACTTCGGCCCAGCGCAAACCGTATTGCAGGCGCTGTGCGTTCTGCTTGCCATTGTCGGTGCCGAGTGTCGAATAGACCGGGTCCGCGGCGTTGGCTGTGTCGGTGGCGGTTGGGTCCGCGCCGGAGTCGATTGGCCAGCCCTCGGCGCCGTTGTCCGACTGGAACATGATGAAGGTGTTGTCGTATTCGCCGATGTCTTTCAGATGCTGGATCAGCAGGCCGATGTTGTGGTCGAGATTTTCGACCATGCCCGCGTAGATTTCCATGTAACGCGCCTGGGCCTTCTTCTCGGCGGGCGAGAGGCTTGCCCATGTCTTGTTCACGTTGCCTGGACCATAGTCGGTATAGCCCTGCGCGGCGCTATGCACGGCGCTCACATACTTCGCATTGGCGGTGCCGTTGTTTGCGGTGGCCGCTGTTGCTACAAGCGTTTCCGATGCGCCGCCATAAGGCACGAAGTCGTTCGGAATGATGCCGAGCGCCTTTTGCCGCGCAATGCGCGCGTTGCGGATCACGTCGTAGCCGGCATCGTATTTGCCGACGTAATTGTGTAGATAAGGATCGGGGACTTGCAGCGGCCAGTGCGGTGACGTGTAGGCCGCGTAAGCGAAGAACGGCTTACCGTCGCCCTTGTTCGAATCGATGTACGAGATCAGGCGTTGCGTGTAGAAGTCGGTCGAGTAGAACACGGCGGGGCTGCCGCCTGCGCCGCCCGGTTGCCCAGGCTGGCCGGGTTGCACGTACCTGCCGTCTTCGGTGTAGTTCTGCGAGTTCGCCAGTTCGTGAGCAAAGTGATTGGTCGCGGCGCCGCCGAGCAGCGCATAGCTGTGCTCGAAGCCCCATTGATCCGGCGTCTGCCCGCCGCCCGTCGTGCTGCCGACGATACCCGAGCCAATGTGCCACTTGCCGGCCATGTACGTGTGATAACCGCCGTCTTTCAGCAATTGCGCGACCGACAGCGCGCGGTCGTTCAGATAACCTTCATAGCCGGGCAGGCCTTTGCGTTCGTCGGTGGGCACCCCCATCGTGCCTTCGCCGACCAGATGGTGATCGGTGCCGGAGATCAGCATTGAGCGCGTGATGGCGCAGACGGTGCCGGTATGGTGGTTCGTCAGGATGCGGCCCGACTGGACCAATGCGTCGAGGTTGGGCGTGTTGATTTCGCCGCCAAAGGCATGGATGTCGGAATAGCCGAGGTCGTCGGCCATGATGTACAGAATGTTCGGGCGCTTCTGCGCGACCACGGGCGCAGCAGCAGCCGGTCCGGGCAGATTATCGTCGCCGCAGGAGGCGAGCACGACGAGGCTGGCGACGGCCGCGCCGATAATGCCAAGACGAAGGGTGGGGCGTTGCGATCGTTGTGTTGTCATTGTTGTGCTGACCGGATATGTCGGGTCGCCGATGTTAGCAATGACGTCAGGACGGCCAAAGATCGATTTCTGCGTTGCTATGTTCGATTGTCGATATAGGCGCTGAAGCGTGATGGGGGATATAACGCGTGACGCTATTTCGTGCGTGTTCTATGCGCGGCTAGTTGCCCGGATCGGTCACGGGTTTGTCCGGAACCGCAAGCGTCTTATAGGGGAGCGACGCTGCGTGCGGATTGATTGTGGTGTCGTCGATCACGCGATCGACATCCGCGGTTCTAGCGAGTTCTGCGAGGAATGTCTGTTTGTCGAAGCCCGGCGCAACGCAGCCTTGCACGTAAATGAAGCGGCGTTGCAGTGTGAGCCACAGCGTTGACTGTTCGCGCCAGTGGGTAGCGTAATTGATGTTGGCGAGACGCCGTTGGACGGCGTCGGCGATTTCCACGTCGTAGAGGTACGCGTTCGACAGACGGCAACGGCCTTCCACCCAGCAGCTATTGCCGCGCTCGATCCGGTAATGGCTGTCGTCGAGCCATTCCTGCTCGGTTTCGAGCGGGCCTAAGGGCACCGGGCATTCGCTGATCGCTTTGGATACTTGAAAGAACGGGTCGTGGCCACGGTTGACGCGTTGCGCTTCTGCGTGGGCGTGAGTGGCGGCCAGGCAGAGCAGCAGACTGAACAGAGGTTGTTGGATCAGGCGTTTCATCGTCCTGGGCTCCCGGATGTCGAGCGTGGGTAGACGGGTCGACGGTTTTGATTCTCGGCTACTCAGTTGAGATTATGCAGCGGTGGCTCAGGACCTCATTGGCTTTTACGCCGATTCTCGACGGCGAACTTGATCAACTCGGCCTGACCTTCGATATCGAGCTTGCGTTTCAGATTCAGCCGATGCGTTTCTACTGTGCGCACCGACAGGTCGTTGCGTTGAGCGATCTGCTTGCTCGAGAGGCCTTCCGCGAGCGCATCGAGAATATCGCGCTCGCGCGGTGTGAGCCGTTCAATGGGCGATTGCGTTGCCGATGCCTGAATCAGTCGCGCACCCAGCCCCGCACTGAAAAACGTCTTACCTTCCAACACCGCGCCGATCGCCTGAATGATTTCCGTAGCGGGCGAGTCTTTGAGCACATAGCCGCTGGCGCCCGCCCGCACTGCCTGGGTCACGTATTCGAGGTTGTCGTGCATGGACAGCATCAGCACGCGTATCGCCGGGAAGCGCTCGTGAAACATGCCGGCCAGCGCGATGCCGTTCATCCCGTTCATCCCGACGTCCATCAGCACCAGATGAGGTTCGTGGCTGGCCGCGAGCGCGAGTGCTTCTTGCGCATTGCCCGCTTCGCCGACGATTTCGATGTTGCGCACGGCTTCGAGGCGGGCGCGCAAACCATCGCGTACGAGTGGGTGGTCGTCGATCAGAATCAAACGTGCGATAGCGAGTGAGATGTCATTCATGATCAGATTTCCTGCAAGGGCGGCGATTGGTGCGCAGACGCAACGACTGGCACGCGCGCGGTCACGATCGTGTGGCCGGCTTGCGAACTGAGTGACAGCTTGCCGCCCAGCGCGTCCAGCCGCTCGCGCATATTGCGCAGGCCTACGCCCGCGCGAAGACTGACGAGTGCGTGCGCCACGTCGAAACCGTGCCCGTTGTCCGAGATCGTCAGCGTAACGGCGTCGTTCGATACCTCCAGCGATAGCGCCGCGCTGGATGCGTGTGCGTGTCGCACGATATTCGTCAGCGCTTCCTGAGCAATACGGAACAGCACGGTGTTTACCGCCTCCGGCAAAGACACCGCGTTTGTATGTGCGATCTGCGTGAAGCCGATCTGGATACCCGATTCATCGCTCAACTCGCGCGTGAGCTGCTCCAGTGCGGCCGCTACGCCGAGGTCATCGAGCATCGACGGACGTAGCGCGTGAGAAATGCGGCGCACTTCACGCAAGGTGTCGCCGATGCGCGCGACGCTGGTCGATAGCGCGGCTTCCGCTGCGGGCACGCGCACGTCGCTGCGTTCGAAACGCGCCTGCGCCGATTCGAGCAGCAGTTTCACGGAAACCATCATCTGGCTGATGCCGTCGTGCAATTCACGCGACAGGCGTGCCCGTTCGTGTTCCTGCGAGTCGACCACCTGCTGCGCGAGCCGCTTCAGTTTTGCGTCAGCGCTGCGATATTCGGTGACGTTGAGCACCAGTGCGCACAATGCGATCACGGCGAGTCCGGCCACGGCGATACCGTCGATCCACTGCATCGTGCGATCGATGTTGGCCGCCGCGCCCTGATCGATGTGCGCCAGCGTGGCGTCAATATCGTCGAGATAGATGCCGGTGCCGATCATCCAGCCCCAGCGTTCGAGCGGCACCACGTAGCCGAGTTTCGACGCGAGCTTGCCTGTCGACGGACGATGCCACACGTAACGCACGTAACCACCGCCGCGCGAGGCCGCAGCGAGCAGTTGCTGGATCGTCAGTGTGCCCTGCGGATCGCGCAGCGCCCATAGGTCGCGTCCGACGAGGTCGGGCTCGCGCGGATGCATCAGCGAACGGCCGTGCATGTCGTAGACGAAGAAGTAGCCGTCCTTGCCGAAATCCATTTTTTCGAGCATGTCGAGCGCGCGGGTACGCAGCATCGCATCGTCGCGCGCGTTGTCGTGGCCGGCGTTGTAGAGCGGGGCGATCGCCGTGGTCGCAAGCTCGACGTAGTGTTTGAGTTCGATTTCCTTGCTGGCCATGTACGCGGCCTGGGTGGTCGCGTGCTGCGTCTCGGCGAGCGCCGTGGCTTCCTGACGGACACCGGTTTCAATGCTGGCGATGGCCGCCAGAAAAGGCACGATCGCCAGCAGGACAATCTTCGCTTTGAGTTTCATCGTTGAAAGGGCGGCCGATGGGCTACGTAGTAGTACGTAGCCGGCTTACGTAGTTGCGCGCTTGTGAGGACGCTCACGAAGGCGAATACTACATCCCCGCGACGTATCGCGCCTTCCGGCGTGCGGTGTCGCGGTGTCCGGGCCGCCCCGGCATTTTTATAATCAGGCAGGAGACATATGAATCCGGTTTCAATGCCAGTGTGCGTACTGTCGCAAGGCGATGGCGCTTGCCGTCGCCGCGAGCGGGCATCTGCACGCCCCGTGCATGACGTGCTTCGAGGCCATTGCTCATTCGTATGAACGTTCGACTCGCCGGGGTGTATCGGCCGTCGCGCTCTGGCGCTGTGCAAAAAGCAAACTCCGGTTTTGCCGCCTAATATCAGGTAACCGGTTTTCCGCGTGCCCGGCCACAAGTCATGGCACGCGGTTTCAATAATAGACTTAGGAGAAGTGTGTGGAGACCTCCCAATCTGCCGGCCGTTCACGGCTATGGCTTATCTTGCTGATCCCGTACATTGCGTTGCTGTGGTTGCCGTTTTATAACGACACGCGTCCCTCGTTCGCCGGCTTCCCGTTCTTTTACTGGTATCAGTTCTTGTGGGTTCCGTTGACCTCCCTACTGATTTACGTCGTGTATCGAGGTGTCAAATGAGCGATGTCAATCCTGTGAACCCGGTTGCGATGACCGTCTTTATCGCGTTCTTTGTTCTCGTCACCGTGATCGGTTTTTTTGCCGCGCGCTGGAAGCGGGGCGATCTGACGCAATTGCACGAGTGGGGCCTGGGTGGCCGCCAGTTCGGCACGGTGATTTCGTGGTTCCTCGTGGGCGGCGACTTCTATACCGCCTATACCGTGATCGCGGTGCCCGCGCTGGTGTATTCGGTGGGCGCGTATGGCTTCTTTGCGCTGCCGTACACGATCATTGTCTATCCGTTCGTGTTCGCGGTGATGCCGAAGCTGTGGAAGATCGCTCACGCGAAGAACCACATCACGGCAGCGGACTACGTGCAGGGTGAATACGGCGGCAAGTGGTTTCCTGCTGCCGTTGCGATCACCGGTATTGTCGCGACGATGCCGTATATCGCGCTACAGCTCGTGGGGATGCAGGTGGTGATCAAGGGGCTCGGCGTGACGGGCGAAATGCCGCTGATCGTCGCCTTCGTGATTCTTGCGCTGTACACGTACGCGAGCGGCTTGCGGGCGCCTGCGATGATCGCGTTCGTTAAGGACATCATGATCTACATCGTCGTGATCGCGGCTGTATGGCTGATTCCTGCGAAGCTCGGCGGCTATGCGCATGTGTTCGATGCAGCCGATACGTATTTCAAGGCCAAGGGCGGCGCAACCGGGATCATTTTGAAGCCGACGCAATTCACCGCTTATGCATCGCTTGCTTTGGGCTCGGCCCTGGCGGCGTTCATGTATCCGCATACGATGACGGCGGTATTGTCGTCATCGTCGGCGAATACAGTGCGTAAGAATGCAATTTTTCTTCCGGCATACACGCTGTTGCTGGGACTGATTGCGTTGCTCGGCTATATGGCGATTGCGGCCGGCGTGCATGTGAAGTCGGCGTCCGACATGGTGCCGGCGCTGTTCAATACGCTGTTCCCGTCGTGGTTCGTCGGTTTTGCGGCCGCGGCCATTGCGATTAGCGCGTTGGTGCCCGCCGCGATCATGTCGATTGGCGCGGCCAATCTGTTCACGCGGAATTTGTGGCGCCCGCTCGTCTCGCCGAATATCACGCCTGAGGCGGAGGCTTCGACCGCGAAGATCGCTTCGCTCGTCGTGAAGTTCGGCGCGCTGTTGTTTATTGTGTTTTTGCCGACGCAGTATGCGATTGATTTGCAGTTGCTGGGTGGGGTTTGGATTTTGCAGATTTTCCCGGCTATTGTGTTTTCTTTGTATACGCGGCGGTTGAACACGCCGGGGTTGTTTCTTGGGTGGCTTGCCGGGATTGTGATTGGGACGGGGATGGCCATTTCGCAAGGGCTTAAGCCGGTGTTTGCTCTTCATATCGGTGATGCGACCTATCCGCTTTATATTGGGTTGATTGCGTTGGTGGCTAATATTATTGTGAGTTTTGTGGTGTCAGTTTTGTCGCCGAGGAGGGGTGTGGTTGCGGTTTGAAGTTGGGGTTTGGCTGGCTGGCGCTTTATGTCTGGTTGCCTACGGCGTTGCCTTGTTTTGTTTGCCCGCGCGGCGCTTTTGGGTTGTGTGCCTGCGGTGTTGGCCTTTCCTTGAATTGTTATTGGTTTATTAGCGTCGCCCCTGTGCGGGGCAGGCACTTACTTCTCTTTGCCGCCGCAAAGAGAAGTAAGCAAGAGAAAGCGGCTCACACCGCTAATTCTTAAGCGGGTCCCCCGCACAGTTGCGGTAGTGGTGCATCTGGAATCCGTATCCTCGTACATTCGGCGTGAGTGACACAGGGCTCATCAGCTCCCACTCCGCACTGCGTGCGTCGCGGATGGGTCTGCCAGGGAAACCGGGGGCTTCGTTTGGGCGCGGTGGGAGCCGTCGGCTTCGCCTCGGCGAGACGCATCCGCACTCATGCCCCTCTTCGAAGGAAATGTCAGTGTGTGGATGTTGCAGCCATAGGCATAGCCGTGGCTGCAGTTTCAGTTTCAGTTGCCGTGGCAGTGGCAGTGGCAATGCAACGGCGAGCGACGGCACTGGGTAAAAAGTGGGAGCGTAAAACGCAGCGGGTGGTTTTATGAGGTGCGCGTCGGCGCGCGCGGCGCGAGGGTGTCCGGAATTTTGTGTAAACGGGTATTGATTTAACCCGGTAACAGGCGGTCTTCGAACTGGATAGTGAAGCGGTTCAGGGCTGCCTTCCAGTCCCGGATCGGCATCGACCACTTCTTGCTGATGTTGTTAAGTGCCAGGTAAAACAGCTTGGTCACGGCCTCGTCGGTCGGGAACGAACTGCGGGTTTTGATCACCTTGCGCAGGCTCATGTTGATCGATTCGATGGCATTGGTGGTGTAGATCACCTTCCGGATCTCCGGCGGATAGTCGAAGAACGGAATGACGCGTGCCCAGTTGCGCCGCCAGCTCTGCCCGATGGACGGATAGTCCTTGTCCCACGTGGCTTCGAAGGCACTCAGCTTCTGCTCGGCCAGCTCGACCGTCGATGAAGTGTAGATCGTCTTCAGGTCGGCGGCGACCTCGCGCTGCACCTTCCAGGACACGAAGTTCAGACTGTTGCGCACCATATGCACGATGCACAGTTGAACTGCTGCCTTCGGATAGACTGCTTCGATGGCTTCGGGGAAGCCCTTGAGCCCATCGACACAGGCAATAAAAATGTCCGCACGCCGCGCGTTTTCAGCTCGGTCACCACCTGCAGCCAGAACTTCGCGCCCTCGGTCTGGGCGATCCACAGCCCCAGGACTTCCTTGTGGCCGTCCATGTTCACGCCGATGGCGAGATAGACCGCCTTGGTCCGTACAGCACCGCTGTCGCGCACCTTGACGTGGATGCAGTCGAGATAAACGATGGGGTAAAGCGCGTCGAGCGGGCGGGCTTGCCAGGCCTTCACATCCTCGCTCACCGCGTCTGTTACGGCCGAGATGAGCGTGGGCGACACCTCGGTACCGTACATTTCTTCCAGATGCCCCTGAATCTCCCGCACGCTCAGGCCGCGGGCATATAGCGAGATGATCTTGTCGTCAAAGCCCGACCAGCGCGTCTGATGACGACTCACCAGCTTCGGCTCGAACGCACCCTGACGGTCACGCGGGATATCGAGCGGCAACTCGCCAAACTCCCCCTGCAACGTCTTGGCGCTATGGCCGTTGCGGGTGTTGCCCGTGGCATTGGTGACCGCTTCGCTCTTGCCGTGGCCCAGGTGTTCGGACATCTCCGTCTCTAGCGCCCGTTCAACCAGCATCTTCGTGAGCTGCTTGAGCAGGCCGTTCTCGCCAATCAGGTCCTCTGGTTTCTGGTAGTTCGCCAGCAGGCTGTCGGCCAGCTTGACGAGCTCAGGGTCGGGTTTCACGCGTTTGTTGCGTTTCGCTACGGTCATCGTCGCTCCTGATTACTGGCAGTCTCCTGCCAAATGACCGTTTACACAAAACTAATTACACCCTCCGCGGCGCTGCCGGAAGTATGACAGCCTTGTCACGAACGCGGAGTGTGCGGGAACACAGATTCCAGATGCACCACTAACCCTTCCAAGCCAGGGGACCCACTTAAGAGTTAGTGGTTTGAGCTGCTTTCTTTTGCCTACTTTTCTTTGCAGCGGTGTGTGTCAAGGTAGTTGTCGCATGAACCGTTACGCTGCGTGCTTATACATTTTGGCCGACGCGTGAGTTCGCTCCGGGTTCAGATAGACCGAGTCTGCCAGGTGCCAGTTGCGGATGGCACCTGACCAGCGTGCGGGGTTCTGCCTGCGCGCGTCTTCGTACAGCGCACACCGGCGGGCCAGCAGATCGTTGGCTTCGCCGCGATGCCGTTGCCCCGGACTGACATACTTCAGGCCGCTGTGACAGTGCTCTTCGTTGTACCACTGGACGAAGCGCTGCACCCATGCGCGGGCCGCCTCCAGCGTGTCGAACGGCTGCTCAGGCCATAACGGGCAGTACTTGGCCGTACGGAACAGTGACTCGGCAAAGGCGTTGTCGTTGCTCACACGCGGCCGGCTGAACGAAGGCTGCACGCCCAGATCGATCATGGCCGCGCGCATCGTGGCGCCTTTCATTGCACTGCCGTTATCCGAGTGCAGCACCAGCGGACGCCCGGCGATACCTTCACGCAAACATCCCTTGTTCAGCAACTCGCTCGCGTGCTCAGCCGACTCCTGCTCCCACACCTCGTTCATCACCAGTTTGCGGCTGTAGATGTCCTTCATCATGTACCAGTAAAAGTACCGGCCCCTGACCGTGCCCGGCATCCACGTGATATCCCAGCACCACACCTGGTTCGGACCATCGGCACAATGCGTCGTAAGCGTGCGTCGTTGCGGGGCTCGCGCGCGGCCCCGGCGCTGGCCCTGTCCTGCTGCTTTCAGTATCCGGTAGAACGTCGATTCGCAAGCCAGATAAATCCCTTCATCCGCCAGCTTCGGCACGATCTGGTGCGGCGTCAGACTCGCGTAGCCCGGACGGTTGGCCGCATCGAGCACGGCCTGACGTTCTGCCTCACTCAGCCTGTTGGGCGGCGCTGCACGCTTCACCTGAGCGCGCCCGTCCTGCGGCGACAGGCGCCAGCGCTGGACGCTGCGCACGCTGAGTCCCAACTGCTCGCATGCACGCGCACGGCGTGCCCCCTGCTGTACGGCTTCATCGATCAGCTGCATGGCTTCTTCACGATCCGGGCGGCTGATCAGTCGTCCTCTTCCTTGCCCCAGATCGCTTCGGCTTTTTTTCGCAGGTTCAGCAATGCCGCCGCCTCCGCACGGGCCGCGTCAGCGCGTTTGAGCTGGCGCTCCAGTTCACGGATGCGCTTTTGCGCAGCCTTCGCCTCGTTGCGCCGGGCCGCCGTGGGCTTCGTTTCAGGCACCGCGTTGGCCTGCTCGCACGCCTCGCGCCACTGCCGGATCTGCTCCGGATAAATGCCTTTACTGCGGCAGTATTGTGAGGTCTCGATCTCGTTGAGCGACGCCGTCTCCAGCACCGCCCTGAACTTCCCGGCGCTTGACCACTGATCGCCCGTTTTGCCATTGCCCGGCATGAATTTCCCTGTATCTCTTGCATGCTGCCGCCAGGTCCGCAGCGTCACCGTGGTGATGCCCGTCGCCCCCGCCAGCTCGATGACCGCACGATTGAACGGCGGCATCATCTGCTGGATTACCCACTCCCGGGTTTCCGCTGAATAGCGTTTCATCTTCCATTCGCTGCCCGCCCCCCATCTTTACATCAATCGGTTCGGGTGAGGCGACAACTAGCCTGACATGGAGGGGCAGCAGGCAAAGAAAAGTAGGTGCCTGCCCCGCACAGGGGCGACGCTAATAAACCACTAACAATTCAAGGAAAGGCCAAAGAAGCCAGATCAAGAAAAATCCAAAACCGCAGGTAAACAGACAACACCAAAACCAATCCAGACAGACAAAAAAACACTACGGCATGCTACGCGAAACACCAACCGGCTGGGACCGCCCAATTGCCGCTGGAATAGCCGAACTGGCGGGCGAACTTTCATCGATCGTAGTACGGCCACCATCGCGGAAGAAGGCGAGCTCCGCAGCCTTATTCAGCACGAGGATGCTGATGCGCCGATTGGTCGGTTCGTCGGCGACATTGCTGTTCAGCGGCAACACATCGGCAAGCCCGCGCACCTGCAGCAGTTTCTCGCCATGCATGCCGCCGGCCACCAGCGCGCGGCGCGCGGCATTGGCGCGCTCTGACGACAACTCCCAGTTCGAATAGCCTTCCGGCCCGGCCGTGTAGGGCACCGCGTCGGTGTGGCCGGCAATCGAGATGCGGTTTTCCACATCGTTGAGCGCGGCGCCGATTTGCGTCAGGATCGTCACGGCGTAAGGCTGCAGCTTCGGACTGCCAGACGAAAACATCGGCCGGTTCTGCGAGTCGACGATCTCGATGCGCAGGCCTTCGTTGGTGATCGAAATGCGTATCTGATCCTTGAAGGCCTTTAATGCCGGGCTCTGTTCGATCAAGGCAGTGAGCTTCTCTTTTAACTGCTGGAGCCGCGCCGCATCCGAGGGCGCTATGGCCGATGGGGCCGCAGCCGGTGGTGTGGGCTCGGTCTGGCTCTTCTTGCCAACCCCGGGCCGGGAGTCGGAGATGTCGCGGCCGCCGCCTTGCACGACGCTCGGGCGCGCCGCGGCCGTGCCCTCATTGCCGCCGAGCAGGCTCGACAACGGAGTGTTGAAATAATCCTCGATGCCCTGCTTGTCGTACTTTGACGTCGAGCCGAGCAGCCACATCAACAGGAAAAACGCCATCATCGCGGTGACGAAGTCGGCGTAAGCGATTTTCCATGCGCCGCCGTGATGAGCGCCATGATCGTCGCCCTTTTTCGAGCGGCGCACGATCACTGCCGCGGGTATTTCGCCCTGCTGCGACGCACTCGATTTTCTTTCACTCATGATGCCGCTCCATTTCAGGCCGATTTGGGCATCTTGGTAGCGCGCACGGCGTCATCGAGTTCCTGGAAGCTCGGACGATCGGCGGTGAATAGCACCTTGCGGCCGAATTCGACGGCAATCGGCGGGGCATAGCCGGAAAGCGAAGCGAGCAGCACGGCTTTCACGCATTGATAAGGTTTGGCTTCGGCGCGGCCCTTGGCATTGAGCAGATCGGCGACGGGGCCGATAAAACCATAGGCGAGAAGAATGCCGAGGAACGTGCCGACCAGCGCACCGGCGATCATTTCGCCGAGCACGGCGGGCGGCGCGCCGACCGAGCCCATCGTATGGACCACACCCATCACGGCGGCCACAATGCCGAATGCAGGTAAGCCGTCGGCCATCTTCTGAATCGCGTTGGCCGCGATCGACGCTTCCGCGTGATGCGTGGCCAGCTCTTCGTCCATCAGATCCTGCACCTCGAGCACGTTCACATTGCCGCCGGACATCATGCGCAGATAGTCGACGATAAAGTCGAGCAGATGATGGTCCTCCAGCACGTGCGAATACTTCTGGAACAGCACGCTTTCCTGGGGCGCTGCGACGTCGGCTTCGAGCGACATCATGCCTTCCTTGCGCGCCTTCTGAAGCAACTCGTAGAGCAGGGCGATGAGTTCGAGATATTTCTCTTTCGTGTAACCGCCGCTTTTGAAGCACGAAGGAATCGTCTTGATGGTTTTCTTCAGCGTGGAGGTCGGATTGCTCACGACAAACGCGCCGATCGCCGCGCCGAAAATACAGAGTAATTCGAACGGCTGAACGAGCGCGAGAAGATGCCCACCCACACCGAGAAAACTACCGATGACAGAACCGATTACCACCACCCAGCCAATTACGACAAACATGCTTTCTCCGATTACCCTTGCGCGACGAACGTTCGACAGAACAGGCCCCATTTCAGGAGTCTTTTCGCGCGCGTCACAAAAGTTTCGTATGTACCGGTAAACGGCTGGATTCGCGATGTCTGAAGTGTCGACTACCCGTAGAAATGAAAATATTCACCAATTGGTTAATTCTTCGAATCGGCTTCCGGTAATTTTGTCCACATTGCGGCCTATCGTTGCGACTGCAACCAATTATGGATATTCCCGGATTGGATAATTGACAACGTCGACGCAGGGCAGATCTATTCAAAATGCATGTCGCCAAGTGCTCTGCTAGCATGGCAAACAATTTGTAAAGACGACCGGTCCCGGCGCTCAAAGCCGTCATCCGGCTTCTCGTCGGCTCATGAATCCCGGCAGCGACAGCGGCCCATCCGGAGTGTGAACTGCATGCAGAATCTGAATTCGGCTGTTAGCCGCAGGCTGGCAATCACGGCGGCTTCGTGCATCGCCGGTCTCCCTCTTCTGTTCTCATCCAGCGTCGTCCATGCTCAGGAGTTTTCGCTATTTGGCGGTGGCTCGCGCGCGGGGAACACGAACACTTACACGTGGGCGTTCAACTATCAGGAGGGGCTCGGGCAATACTTCGCCGCGAGCTTCACGTGGCTCAATGAAGGGCACATTCCCGATCATCATCGCGACGGCCAGATGGTCCAGCTATGGGGCCGCATTCCCGTGGGGAGTCCGCAGCTCGTCCTGCAGGCGGGCGTCGGCCCATACCGTTACTTCGACACCACTACCGCCGTGCAAGGCGGAAGTTATTCCGACACCCACGGCTGGGGTGTCGTGTATAGCGTGCGCGCGGCGTACTACGCGTCGAGCCGGTGGATTACACAACTGCAGTTGAATCGCGTGCATGTGCAACGCGGGCCGGATGCGACAAGCGTGATGTTCGGCGTCGGCTATCAGCTCGATGCCCCGGGCAGCCCGGGTCCGCGCGACTGGGCAAGCGGCAGCATACACAAGGTCACCAACAACGAAGTGGCGGTGTACCTTGGCCAGACCATCATCAATTCGACTGACTCGCCGAGTGCGCTGGGCGGCGCGATTGAATACCGTCGCGGCCTGGCGAAATACCTCGACGTGACGGTTGGCTATCTGCACGAAGGCAGCAGCAAGGCGTCGCGTCGCGACGGTATCACCAGCCAGTTGTGGGCGACCCGTGCGTTCCTCAACGACAAAGTTACGCTGGGACTCGGCGTGGGCGCTTACTATGCGATCAATGAGTACGAAAACAGCCTGACGCCGGGCCCGGGCGCCGGGAAGTTTTCCGGCCTCGTCACGATCGCGGGCTCGTATCGCCTGACCGATCACTGGGACGCGCGGCTCGAATGGAATCGTGTCGTGACACGCTATGATCGTGATTCAGATGTGATTTTCGGCGGTGTGGGTTACCGTTGGTGATGGCTCACGTAACTGCGTAGTTCGATGCACCCGGCGGCGTGGCATTCGATACTGAATGCCCGCAAACCGTTTCATAAGACGTCCCGTTTTACCGTGCCAGCAGAAGCAGTCTTCTAGAACCGATAGTCAAGATTCGTACAGAAACCGGAGAAGAGCATGAAAGCCAGCACCATCGTCGAGCGGGAGGCCCGTGGCCGTGCGGCCCGCGAACACTCGAAACGTTCGAGCCATCGTACGGTAGGGGAGTTGAACCGCAACCCCATCGAGTTGCTCAGGCAAAGCAGCGAGGGACGCATTACGAATCTGGTGCCGCTGCGCTATGGGCGCATGGCCGTATCGCCTTTCACCTTTTTTCGCGGTACCGCGATCATTCAAGCCCACGACCTAAGCCAGGTTCCCGACACCGGCCTCATCATGCCGATTTGCGGCGACGGCCATCTGATGAATTTCGGCGGATTCGCGACGCCGGAGCGTCAACTCGTATTTGATCTGAACGACTTCGACGAAGTCGCGATCGGTCCTTTCGAATGGGACCTGAAACGTTTGACTGCGAGTCTTGTAGTCGCCGCGCGGCACATGCGTTTGAGCAGTGGTGCGGCAGAAAATCTGGTGATGACAGCCGTTAGCGAATACCGTGATCGCATGGCGCAATACGCGCAATGCGGCGCACTCGAACTATGGTACGACCGTATCACCTTCGATCGGATGGCGGAAACCGCCTTGACCCCCGAGCGTCGTCGCACCGTGCGCCGCGGCATGGAAAAGGCCGCGAGCCGTACGCACGAAAACCTGCTGGAGAAAATGGCGGAACGCGACGGCGACCACTGGACGATCCGTGATGCGCCGCCGGCGTTGTTCCACGTGTTGGGTGCGAATACGCTATTTACGCCGGAAGAGAGCGACGTATACAGGGCGGGCAACTGGCGCAAGATGCTCGAGCGCATGTGGGGCGAGTACCTGAAGACGATGTCGCACGACCGGCGTGAGCTGCTGAGCCATTTCACCGTACAGGACATTGTGTTCAAAGTGGTGGGCGTCGGCAGCGTGGGCACGCGCTGCATGGTGGTGTTGAGCGTCGATCACATGGACAAGCCTCTGTTTCTGCAGATCAAGGAGGCGCGGCCGTCGGTGATCGCCCAGTACTATAAGTCGGCGCCCATCAAGCACGAGGGCGAACGCGTCGTGCAGGGGCAGCGTATGTTGCAGGCGGCGAGCGACATTTTTCTCGGCTGGGCGAGTGGACCGGCGGGGCGCCATTTCTATTTTCGGCAACTGCGCGACATGAAATTGTCGGCGAACATCGAGTTGTTCGACACCGATCTGCTGGAAGGTTACGCGAAACTCTGTGGCTGGATCATGGCGCGCGCGCATGCCAAAGCGAGTGGCCAGGCGATCGAGATCGGCGCGTATATCGGCCGTGGCGATCAGTTCGCGGAATCGCTGGCCGGCTACGCCGCCAGCTACGCGAACCAGGTGGAGCGTGACTACGACGTGTTCCTGAAGGCCTGCCGTAGTGGCGAGCTCGAGGCGCGCACGGACGAAGACATGGCAGCGGATTTCCGCGTTTGACCGCGGTGTTGGCGCGGCTTGCTGATGAATATGTCAGCGAGCCGCGCGGAAGGTGTGCCCGGTTCAGACGTCGATACGTGCTTCACGCAGCGTCACGAAGCGCAAATGCTGCCGGCGCGCCGCGTCGATCACGCGTGGCAGAACGGCGAGTATCAGCGGTTTACCCTCGATGGTGAGCGCGGCATTGCCGTCGTGCAGCAGCAGAATGTCGCGCGGGGCAAGGCCGTCGAGCAGCCGGTGCGTAACCACCTGCGGATCGCGCTCGCGTGTGTCGTAGCCGCGCCGCGTCCACGCCGCGAGTCGCAAATCGAGTTTGCGCAGCACGGGCTCGAGAAAGATGTTGCGCAACCCCGCCGGTGCACGGAAGAACATTGGCCGCTCACCGCTCAATGACTCGAAGGTGCGCTGCGCGGCGTCGATCTCGCGTGTGAGTGCGCCCGGAAACGTGATCGAAAACGTGTGCACGTGAACCTGCGAGTGGTTTTCGAGCGTGTGGCCGCGCGCGACGATTTCGCGTGTGAGGTCCGGATAGCGCTGCGCTTTCGCGCCAATACAGAAGAAGGTGGCGCGCACATCGAAGGCATCGAGCAGATCGAGCACTTGCGGTGTGACAACAGGGTCGGGACCATCGTCGATGGTCAGTGCGATCGCGTCTGCGTTGCGCGTGCCCTCTGGCAGGCGCGTCCAGTTTGGGCCCAGCAGCGAGGTGCGCGGCAACAGGCCGGCCACGGTGAAAATAGCGTGATTCGCGAAGATCGCGGCCAGCCACCATGGCCACGCGGCGGGCGCCAGCAGCCATCCGGCCAGCACGAAAATGTGCCAGGCGGCGGTGGCCGTGAGCATCGCCGGATAGCCGGTGCGCGGCCAGCGGTGCTGCGGCGCGGACGGGGCGCCCTGCGGCGGCGTGGTGAATTCGTTCATAAAAGCGTGCTTCCTGTCTTCCTCCCTCCGTCCTGGGAAGGTCTTGAATCGCGCGTGACGCGCAACGGCAAACCATACCATTGAAGCGTCGTTCGACGCTGTTGCGGAGGGTAACCAGAAGTAATGAAAGCACGCTGAAAGACACCATGCTTCGCGACAACGGCTGTGACGTTGCGTTTGTGATGGACGATCGGCTGTTGTATGGTGCTAGGGCCAAAAACGGAGCAGGAGACGCACGGTGACAGGAACGGGAATCAGGAAAGTCGCGCTGGTGACGGGCGCGGGCAGCGGTATCGGCCGAGCCTGCGCGCTCAAGCTGCTGGAACACGGCTATAGCGTCGTACTCGCGGGCCGTCGCCAGGCGCCGCTCGACGCCGTGGCTGAAGAAGCACGGCAACTCGGCGGCGACGCGCTCGCCGTTGCCTGCGACGTGACGGATGCCGACAGCGTCGCCGCGTTGTTCGACACGATCCGCGCGCGGCTAGGCCGGCTCGACGTGCTGTTCAATAACGCGGGCCGCAACGGCTCGCCCGTGGATATCGACGAACTCGCTATCGACGAATGGCGCTCGGTGGTCGATACCAATCTCACCGGCGTATTTCTCTGCACACGTGCGGCCTTCGGTCTGATGAAAACGCAGACGCCGCGGGGCGGCCGCATCATCAACAATGGCTCGATTTCCGCGCATGCGCCGCGGCCGAACAGCATCGCCTACACGGCGACCAAACACGCAATTACGGGTATCACGAAAGCGGTTTCGCTCGACGGCCGCAAATACGACATCGTCTGCGGGCAGATCGACATCGGCAATGCCGCGACGGAAATGGCCGAGCGGATGGCGCGCGGCGTACCGCAGGCGAACGGCGAGATCGCAGTCGAGCCGTTGATGGACGTGCAGCACGTCGCCGACGCAGTGCTGCATATGGCGGAATTACCGCTCTCGGCGAATGTGCAGTTCATGACCATCATGGCGAGCACGATGCCGTTCGTCGGCAGGGGCTGAGCGCGGCGGCGCGGCGTTCGGGCGTGAGCGGGCAGAAGGAAAGGGCCTGGATGTGAATTGAAGACGCGGGCTCAAGTCGCGAGCCGCCGCCGCGCGTATCGCGGGAGATCAACTTATACTGAGGCCTTCCCGCTTTCGAAAAAGCCATTCGCCGTGCCCCGAGCCACACCCAAGGACGACCCACAGCCGGTGCCGCCCGTGCAGCCTGACCTCGACGATTGTTGTCATAGCGGCTGCAATCCGTGTGTCTTCGATCTCTACGATGAAGCGCTCGATCGCTATCAGTCGGCGCTCGCCGAGTGGCAAGCACGGCAGGCGGCGCTGAAGGTGCGAACGGCACGAACGGCGCATGCGCCGCAGAGCAAACCGCGCACGCGCCGCTGAACGGCGTTTCCGGTTTTTACGCCCAGGCCACAGCCATACCACGTCTCCGTCATGACCGACCTCCCGCTCGCGCACATCGAACCCTTCAACGAATCGCACACGCTGGACGACCTGCATACCTTCGTGCAGCGTTATCCACGACTGTTCGTGCTGACCGGCGCGGGCATCAGCACCGACTCTGGCATTCCAGGCTATCGCGACGACAACGGTGAATGGAAGCGTTCACCGCCGATCACGCTGCAGGAATTTCTTGGCACCGTGGCGATGCGTCAGCGCTATTGGGCGCGCAGTATGGTGGGCTGGCCGGTCGTGGCCGACGCGCAGCCGAATGCCGCGCATACGGCATTGGCGCGACTCGAGGCAGCGGGCCATGTGCCGACGCTCGTCACGCAGAATGTCGACGGTTTGCATCAGCGGGCGGGCAGCCGCGAGGTGATCGAGCTGCATGGCGGTATTGACGGAGTGACGTGTCTGGACTGCGGAATGCAGCATTCGCGCGCGTCGATCCAGCAGACACTCGAAGCCGACAACCCCGCGCTGCTGAACGTCACCGCCGAAACCGCCGCCGACGGCGACGCGCATCTGGAGTGGCACGATCTCGAATCTTTTCGCATCCCGGCGTGCACGAACTGCGGCGGTGTGCTAAAGCCAGCGGTGGTGTTCTTCGGCGAAAGCGTGCCGCGCGAGCGTGTCGAAGCGGCTTCGCATGCGCTCGATGCGGCGGACGCCGTGCTGGTGGTCGGCTCGTCGCTGATGGTCTATTCGGGCTACCGCTTCTGCGTGTGGGCGCAGAAGCTGGGTAAGCCGATCGTCGCGATCAATCTGGGGCGCACGCGCGCCGATGCGCTGCTGTCGCTGAAAATCATCGCACCCTGTGCCGATACGTTAACCGCGCTGACGGGCCGACTTGCGCTGGGCTGAGCCGGCTGCTCGAACCCTGCCGCCCAACGGGTCGCCCGAGTCACGCGCGGCCCGCGTAAATCGCCCATAATCCCAGTCCGAATCTCGCTTCACGCAGCACCGCTCTCACTCAAAGCAACCGCCACACACAAGGTAAGCCGATGTTGACGACGATGGAACAGCTCGAAGCAATCTACGGTCAGCCCCACGAGCGCGCTGTGCGCAAAGAAATTCCCTACGTCAACGAAGACTATCGCGCGTTCATCGAAGTCGCGCCCTTCGTTGTGCTCGCCACCGCCGGTCCCGAAGGCCTCGACTGTTCACCGCGCGGCGACGCGCCGGGCTTCGTGCGAGTGATCGACGAACGTACGCTCGCGCTGCCGGACCGCATCGGCAACAATCGCATCGATAGTCTGCGCAATATCATCGCCGAACCGCGTCTGGCGCTGCTGTTCATCATTCCGGGCGTCGGCGAAAGTTTGCGCGTGAACGGCCGCGGCCGCATTTCCAACGATCCGGAATTGCTGGACAGTTTCGCCGTCGAAGGTAAACTGCCGCGCACCGTGCTGCTGATCGACGTCGACGCGGTGTACTTTCATTGCTCGAAGGCGCTGGTGCGCTCGAAATTGTGGGATCCGGCGCGTCATGTCGAACGTTCACGCCTGCCGAGTGCGGGCGCGATCCATCAGCGCATCAACGGTGCGAGTTTCGATGCCGTGACCTACGACCGTGAACTTGCCGAACGCGTGCGCACGACCCTGTACTGAAACAAAGTGAACATGACTGATTCCCATCTGGCGCTGCGGCAACGCTCGCCGTCCGCGGAACGCAATCGCGAACCGATCCTTGCTGTATTGCGCGAGGTGCTGCCCGCCACCGGCCGCGTGCTGGAAATCGCGAGCGGCACGGGCCAGCACGCTATCTGTTTTGCCGGCGCGATGCCCGGGCTTGACTGGCAACCGAGCGATCTCGATGCGGATGCGCGCGCGTCGATTGCCGCGTGGATCTCGCACGAAGGACTCGCGAACGTGCGCGCACCGCTCGCCCTCGACGTGCATCAGGTGGATTGGGGCGTGCAAACGCTGGATACGCTCAATAAGCTCGACGCCGTAGTCTGTATCAACATGATTCACATCTCGCCGTGGAGCGCGACGCAGGCGCTGTTCGCCGGCGCGAGCCGCCGTCTTGTCGATGGCGGTGTACTGTATCTGTACGGTCCTTACAAACGGGGCGGCGCGCAAACTTCACCGAGCAACGACGCATTCGATCAACAATTGCGCAGCCGCGATCCGGCGTGGGGCGTGCGCGACATGGAAGCCGTGGTAGCGTTAGGCGCATCGGTCGGATTCGTGTGCGACGAACCGATCGCGATGCCGGCGAATAATTTCAGTCTGGTTTTCAGGAAACACCTGCACATGGCGCGGGTCTGACAGACGTTCGGTTGCGTGAGGCGCCGCGCGCGGCGGAAAGTCCCGCTCCTTGCCCGCCAACGAGCGCCAAGCCGGCATTTCTTTTATCCTTTCACCCTCGACGTCCCGCCGACGTTTCTTCCGGCGCGGCGTCTCGACATTTTTTGGACTCTGGAGAATTCACATGGGCAAACAGGCAATCGGCGTGGTGGGGCTGGCGGTCATGGGCCGCAATCTGGCGCTCAACATCGAAAGCCGCGGCCACGCGGTGTCGGTATTCAACCGTAGCCGCGAGAAAACAGACGAACTTATCGCCGAATATCCGGACAAGAAACTGGTGCCGGCCTTCACGCTGGAAGAGTTCGTGGAGTCGCTGGAAAAACCGCGCCGCATTCTACTGATGGTCAAGGCAGGCGAGCCGACCGACGCCACTATCGCTTCGCTCAAGCCGCTGCTGGACAAGGGCGACATCCTGATCGACGGCGGCAATACGCATTTCACCGACACCATCCGCCGCAATCAGGAACTGGCAAAAGCCGGCCTGCATTTCATCGGCACGGGCGTGTCGGGCGGCGAAGAAGGCGCACTGAAAGGCCCGTCGATCATGCCGGGCGGCCAGCGCGACGCCTATGACCTGGTCGCGCCGATCCTTACCGAAATCGCCGCCAAGGCGCCGGACGGCGAACCGTGCGTTGCGTACATGGGGCCGGACGGCGCGGGCCACTTCGTGAAGATGGTGCACAACGGCATTGAATACGGCGATATGCAGTTGATCGCCGAGAGCTACGCGGTGCTCAAGCAGGTTGTCGGTCTGTCGAACGAAGAGTTGGGCAAGGTCTATACCGAGTGGAATCAGGGCGAACTCGACAGCTATCTGATCGAAATCACTTCGAAGATTTTCGGCAAGAAAGACGAGGAAACCGGCAAGGACCTGGTCGACGTGATCCTCGATCGCGCGGCGCAGAAGGGCACGGGCAAGTGGACCAGCCAGAACGCGCTCGACCTCGGCGCGCCGCTGCCGCTGATTACGGAAGCCGTGTTCGCACGCGTGCTGTCTTCGCTGAAGACGCAGCGCGTGGCCGCAAGCAAGGTGCTGGAAGGGCCGGCGGCCAAACCGCTCGGCGCCGAGCGCGACGCGTTCATCGAGTCGGTGCGCCGTGCCCTGTACTTCAGCAAGGTGATTTCGTACGCGCAAGGCTTCGCGCAACTGCGAGCGGCGTCGGAAGAATACAAGTGGGATCTGGACTACGGCACGATCGCGAAGATTTTCCGCGCCGGCTGTATCATCCGCGCCCGCTTCCTGCAGAAGATCACGGACGCCTATACGAAAGACAAGGGGATCGCCAATCTGCTGCTCGATCCGTACTTCCGCGACATCGCGAAGAACTATCAGTCGGCGTTGCGCGAGGTGGTGATTGCCGCCATCAATGCAGGCGTACCGGTGCCGGCATTCGCGTCGGCAGTGGCGTATTTCGACGCTTATCGTTCGGAACGCCTGCCGGCGAATCTGGTGCAGGCACAGCGCGATTTCTTCGGTGCGCATACGTTCGAACGTATCGACAAGCCGGGCAGCTTCCACGCGAACTGGAGCTAAGCGTTTGAACCGTAGCCTGGCGCGCGCTTGCCATAAGGTGCGCCGGGCTGCAGGTCCGATTGAAATCGAGACAGACAATTATTGCTCAAAGCTATTAGGCAAATAGCATGGCGGGGCGCCAAGCCGCCTACTGTTGCGAAAATCGAAATAGAGTTTCGTCGTTTTAGGGGTTTCCCCTAGGTGTCGTCGCTCCTAAACTTGTACTTAAGCGCTACGGGACAACGAGCCCAAGGCGAATCAAAACAAGTTCTGGAGGTTTACATCATGAAGACTCTTATCTCTGCAGTTGTCGTCGCCGCCGCTCTGGTCGCTCCTGTTGCTTCGTTTGCCCAGTCGAACCAGCCGGTTACGCGCGCTGAAGTCCGCGCTCAACTCGTGCAACTCGAAAAGGCCGGCTACAACCCGATCGGCGATCAAATCGACTATCCGGCTAACATTCAGGCCGCACAAGCACGCGTCGATGCGCAGAACGGCACTGCTCAAGCTGTGAACAGCGGCTACGGTTCGCCGATCGCCGGCACCTCGCAAGCCGGCCGTCCGGTGAGCGGCAACGACCGTAACTCGGTTTACTTCGGCAACTAATCTGCGCCGAAGCTGATGCAAACGCCGCCTGGCTGACAGGTAGCGGGTAATAAAAAAACGCCGACCGGATTGCCGGGCGGCGTTTGTCGTTTACGGCGCGGGTCAGCCGTCAGTTTGATTTCAGGCTGCGACTCAACGATTCGGCAAATGCGGAATTCCTTCGTTGCTAGTTAGATTGAGCTGATGAATCTGCCGATGCGCCTTGTTCAGATGCGCCTGCGCGGCCACGCGTTGCGCTTCCAGTTGCGACACCTCCTTATGCAACTGATGCTGACGGTTCGACACCGTCTGTTCCTGCGCGCCGCGCCGTTGCAGATCCGTGCGCAGTCGCTCGGCCTGCGCCTCGGAGCGCGCGATCATGCGCGCAAGCTGCTCGTTTTGCGCCTCAAGTTGCGCGCGGCGCGTTTCGCCGTCCGAGAGCCGTGTCGCCTGTTCCTCGAAGTGATGGAAGGCTGCTTCGGCGGCTTCGAGGTCGGCGGCTTTGAGCGCGCGCCACAGCGAGCCGTCCTGATACAGCGCGACGTAGTAGGTTAGCTCCTTCGCGTGAAAAAGCAGGCTCACGGAATAAGCGAAGCTGCGGAACACGCGGAACGGCGTCAGCGCTTCTTCTTCGGCGAGCCATTCGATTTCGGCGGTGTCGGCCATCTGCACGCCGCGTGCGCTGACCTGGGAGGGCACCACAGGCACAGGCCGTAATGTCGTCACCGGCCGCGCCGGCTCAGCGGCCGGGAGGGGCGCAGCAGCGGCAGCGGGTGTCACGCCGGCCGCCGCGGCCAGCGCCGCGTCCTCCCTGTCGTCGAGCGAGACGGGATCGGCGGCGTTCTCTCGCGCGACCTGCACGAGATGCGATGGGCCTGCCAGTACGCTGCGGCGGTTCAGGAGACTTTTCACGGCGGTTCCTCCGGTTGACTCGCCCGAAACCTTCAGACGGCGCCGACGGTCAAGCATGCCGGACAATCTGGCGGTTCGAGCGGTGAGCGAAAAGTGGCGGACCGGCGGCGCTTGTCGGTGAACGCCGAGGGTGCGCAGCAATGCGGATGCGTTTGCGCGAGCGCGGCTTTAATGCAGGGTGCGGTGCCGGCGGCCTATTTCATCGAACAACGCGCGGCTGGGTTCCAGGGCAAGCAACCAGGATTCGTCGTAACCGCTGAGATTGTCGAGCGCCTCACGCAGCCGTTCGATCGCCAGAGCCGGAATCTCGACGCTGGCTTCAACGCCACTCGCCAAGCCCGCGATGCTGGCAAGCTGGACCAGCGCGTCGGCGGCTTCGGCAACGTCTGCCGCGAAAACCAGGTGCGTGTTCAGCAACTCGACCAGACCGGGCGACGCCGCAATATCGTCGACGTTGAGTTGCACGGCCAGAAACGTGGCTTTGTTCATCCCCAACTCCTCGCAGGATCCAGGCGTTTTGCGTACGGTGCGTTCCGGCAGCATGACTGAGTATAGGCGAGGGTTGAAAGGATTCAATAATCACACGAATGTGCTCGAGCGATCTCGTGCCAGCGGTCGTGCCTGCCGCAACACCTATAATAGGGCCAGTCGAAACGCGTGATCCTGCCGGGCCGGATGGTTCGGTATGCGGCACGGATAACGCGCCGGCAGCGTCTGCTTCTCAACCTGCTATTCACCATGAAGATCATTCGCAGCAAAAACTTCACCGCGACGCGTCCATGGGGCGCGCTTGATATCGCCAACATGCGCGGCATCACGACGCGCCTGCATTGGACCGATCAGCCGTACAAATGGCATGTCAACGACGGCGAGGAAGTATTCGCCGTGCTCGACGGTCGCGTGGAGATGCGCTATCGCGAAGGCGGCGTGGAACAGTCGGCCATTCTGGAAACGGGCGATGTGTTCTACGCGTCGGTGGGCACTGAGCATGTCGCGCATCCAGTTGGTGTGGCGCGCATTCTGGTGGTCGAGGCTGAGGGCAGTGTCTGACGATTCCCAGCGCCGATGCTGTGTCAAAGCCATCGCCGATGCACACGGCGGCATAATGGACAGGCGCCGCGGCGAGCGGCACGGCAAATGTTTCGGGCTGGTTGAATCCGATTGAATCAAATGTCGAGGAAAATCACATGACAAGACAATGGCAATTCACGGCGACCCGGTTGCTGATCGCAGCCACATTCGGCGTGATGATCAGCGGCTGTACGTCGATGCCGTGGGACAGCACGCCGTTCTACAGCAGCGCGCCATCCCATCCGACCACCCTTGGCACGGTCCCTGTGCCGGCCGGTTACTACCGCGCCAATCCGGGTGACACGCTGGCGGCCATCGCGTCGGCGTACGGCCGTAGGCCGCAGGAGATTGCCGCATGGAACGGCCTCGCGTCGAATTCCGCGGTCAATCCGGGGCAGGTTCTGCGGGTGGCGCCGCCAATGGCGTCGGGTAGTGTGGTGACACCGCCGGTTAATGTTGCCGGTCAGAATGGTTCGGCCACGACGCCTGGCGTGCCCGGCGCCGCTGGTGTTGCACAGCAAGGCGTGCTGCTATGGCCGTTGCGTGGTCCCGTGCTGAAAACCTTTGTGCCGGGCAAGTCGAACGGCATCGTGATCGGTGGTCACCCGGGCGATCCGGTCAAGGCCGCCGCGACCGGCCGGGTGGTTTACGCGGGCACGGGTATCGAGGCGTACGGTCCGCTTATCATCATCAAGCACGACGACTCGCTGATTACCGCCTACGGGCAGAACAGCACGCTGCTGGTCAAGGAAGGCGATGCTGTCGCGCAAGGGCAAACGATCGGCGAAGTCGGCGTGGATGGCCGGGGCGTGGCGTCGATCCAGTTCGAAGTTCGCCAGAACGGCCAGCCGGTCGATCCGCTTGCGTGGCTGCCGAAGTCAGGCGGGTGAGCCGGGCGGCATGAATCCCACACGTAGCGTAGACAAACAGAGACATACAAGGCTTTCATCATGATCGATTTGCGCAGCGACACCGTAACCCGTCCGACCGCGGCCATGCTCGCGGCAATGTCGGCCGCCGAAGTGGGCGACGACGTCTGGGGCGACGACCCAACCGTGCTGCGTCTGCAGGCGACGGTCGCGGAGCGCGCCGGCAAGGAAGCGGGCCTGTTTTTCCCGAGCGGCACGCAAAGCAACCTGGCGGCGTTGATGGCGCATTGCGCGCGCGGCGACGAATACATCGTTGGCCAGTTGGCGCACACCTATAAGTACGAAGGCGGCGGCGCGGCGGTACTCGGCAGCATCCAGCCGCAACCGCTCGAGAATGCCGCCGACGGTTCGATTCCGCTCGAGAAGATCGCCGCCGCGATCAAGCCGATCGACAATCACTTCGCGCGCACGCGGCTGCTGGCGCTGGAAAACACCATCGGCGGCAAGGTGCTGCCGGCGGGTTACGTCGCCGAGGCGGTGCAGTTGGCGCGTCAGCGCGGATTGTCGGCTCACCTCGACGGCGCACGGGTTTACAACGCGGCAGTCGCATCGGGCAAACCGGTTGCGGCGCTGTGCGAACCGTTCGATTCGGTCTCGATCTGTTTTTCGAAGGGGCTGGGCGCGCCGGTCGGCTCGGTATTGGTCGGCAGCCAGGCGTTGATCGAGGTGGCCCATCGCTGGCGCAAGGTGCTGGGCGGCGGCATGCGCCAGGCCGGCGTGCTGGCGGCGGCTTGCCTGTACGCGCTGGATCACAACGTCGAACGTCTCGCCGACGATCACGCGAACGCCGCGCATCTGGCCACCGGTCTCGAATCGATCGACCACGTCAAGGTGCAGTCAATCGCGACCAACATGGTGTTCGCGCAGTTTCCCCAGCAGGATTGCGTGCCGCTCGAAGCGTGGCTCAAGGAGCGCGGCATCCTTACGCAGATGCTGTACGCGTCGCGATTCGTTACGCATAAAGATGTGTCGCGTGCGGATATCGATACGTTTATCGCCGCAGTGAAGGGGTATTTCGCCGCGCGTTGATTGATCGGAACAGCGGTGTTGGGAACCCCGGATTGAACAGTCGAGTTGAAAGGCTGGGATTGAAGGACCGAGATTGATGGGGCCCGAGATTGAAGGGCTAAGATCGGAATGCCGGGAAGGAAACGCGGGCGCACTGCCACAGCAGTGCGCCCGCTTTGTTTATTTCGCTGCCGCTTTTGCGTGCCCACCCGCGCGATGCGACGGCGCGAACAGTCGCAGTCCGCTCGCGAGGCTCGCCGCGCCGGCGAAGAAAGCGCCGGCACTGAGCGCGAGTGTCGGGCCATGCCGGCCGGCGATACCGAAGCTCAGCGCGACAAGCGCAGCGCCGGTGGTCTGCCCGAGCAGCCGGGCAGTCGCGACGATGCCGCTGGCGCCGCCGCTGCGCTCGGGCGGCGCGCTCGCCATCAATGCTTTCAGGTTGGGCGACTGGAAGAAGCCGAAGCCCGCGCCGCAAATCGCCATGCGGATGCCGATGTCGAGCACGTGCGGATGCGCCGGCAGCAAGGCCAGCGACGCCATTCCCGCCGACATCACCGCAAGGCCGATCGCGCCGAGCAAGCCCGGCGGATAACGGTCGGACAGGCTGCCTGCCAGCGGTGCGGCCAACGCGACCACCACCGGCCACGGTGTCATCAGAAAGCCGGTCTCAACCTGGCTGCGATGCAGCACATCCTCGAAGTAGAACGGCAGCGACACGAACGCCAGCCCTTGCGCGGCGAACGAGCACACCGCGGTCACCGCCGACAACGCAAACACCGGCCGCTTGAACAGATCGACGGGCAGCATCGGCGCGGGATGACCGGCTTCACGGCGAATCAGCAATACGCCGAACACCACGGCGATCGCGGCCGCGCTCAGCACCAGTTGCGTCGGCGCGCGCTGGGCGGCCTCGCCGAGCGCGAAGATCAGCGCGGCGAAGGTGACCACGTTGAGGAGCGCGGCAATCGGGTCGAAATTGTGTGTGCCGCGCTCGGTGTGCGGCAGCGCGGGCCACGCGAAGCCTAGCGCCAGCAGACCGAGTGGCACGTTGACCGCGAACAGCCACGGCCATGCGGCAACGGACAGAATCAGCGACGCCACCGTCGGCCCGACCGCGAACGACACGCCGACGATCAGCGCATTGGTGCCCAGGCCTCGTCCGAGCCGATGCGGCGGATACAGATAGCGGATCAGCGCCGTGTTGACGCTCATGATCGCGCTCGCGCCGAGACCTTGCAGCACGCGTGCGGCGGCCAGCATCGGCAGCGTCGATGCGAGCGAACACGCCAGCGACGCCAGCGTGAAAAGCGCAATTCCACCGATATAAATCTTGCGATGCCCGACGATGTCGCCGAGCGCGGCAAGCGGCAGCAGTGTCGCGACCATTGCGAGCTGGTAGGCGTTGATGATCCACACCGACGCCGCAGGCGCCGCATGCAGATCCGCGGCGATGGCGGGCAGGGCGGTGTTGGCGATCGCGGTATCGAGTGTGGCGAGCGCGACCGCGAGCATGATCGCCGCCATCGCGCGGCGGTTGGCGGCGGACATCGGGCCGTCCGCTGGAAAGGTCTGAGCGGCGGTGGCGCTGGGTTTGTCGGACAAGGCGTGGCTCGTCGGGTTATGCATGCCGAAGCGCCGGGCATGTCGGAGGGACAGCGCGGCGCGCCAGCGGCAGGGTTGCGTGGAGTGAAGCGCACGTGGCCTGAGTCCAGCAGTCAGGGCGGCTCGCGCGGGGAATGGTGCAATTGTTACAGAGACATGGAAATCGTGCTGGGAGGCCGGCGGGGCGGAGCGCTTAATCGGCCGCTAATAACGCAACTAACGGTCAATTCCGCGCGGCACCTTCGAACCCGCGCCGTCCGGGTTGTCATACGCCACTTCAGCACAACGGTTCAACAGACGAGGCGCCCGATTTGACCACGTATCGAACCGGTCAATGTATTCATCGGCCGGTCACATGTCGAAAAAATAATCGTGCTGTCTCTCCTATGGAAGCGCCTTTCGTCGTGCGCCATTGTTTGCCTGTTTTGTGGGCCGATGCACGTGCGCAGTGCCGCGCACAGGCTGCCTGCACCGCGTACGTGCGCAAAACCCGTGAAGTGCGGCGTGTCGACAGGCATGGCATGTGCGTGAGCACCCGCTCGCGCTCGCCGGTGTCCGTGGGCCGTAAAATGTCGTACTCTGTTCGTTAACCCGCCTGACCGACACGCGCCTCCCGTCCGTCATCTATGCGGTTCGCGTATGTCGCGTCGTTTTTTCCCGGAGGCTTCGATGACAGCCGTCGATCTGGAATTCGACCAGCTCAACAGTACCGTCGACGCGCTACGGCGCTCAATTTCCAATCGCATGATGTACGGCGTCGGCAAGGACGCCGTCACCGCTCACCCGCATGACTGGCTGCACGCGGCGGCGCTCGCCGTGCGCGACCGGCTGGTCGCGCGCTGGATGAAGACCACGCGCCTGCAGTACGAACAGGACGTCAAACGCGTCTACTACCTGTCGATGGAATTCCTGATCGGCCGCACGTTTACGAACGCGTTGCTCGCGCTCGGCATTCACGATCAGATGAAGGAAGCGCTCGCGGGTCTCGGCGTCGATATGGAGATGCTGGTCAATATCGAGCCGGACGCGGCGCTCGGCAATGGCGGTCTCGGGCGGCTTGCCGCCTGTTTTCTCGATTCGATGGCGACGCTCGGCATTCCGGGCTTCGGCTACGGTATCCGCTATGAATACGGCATGTTCCGTCAGGAGATCGTCGACGGCGAGCAGGTCGAAGCGCCGGACTACTGGCTGCGCGCGGGCAATCCGTGGGAGTTTCCGCGGCCCGAGATCAAGTACATGGTGCATTTCGGCGGCCGCACCGTGCAGCGTGGTGAGCACGTCGAGTGGATCGACACCGAGCACGTGAACGCCATGGCCTACGACACGGTGATTCCGGGCTACGCGACCAGCGCGACGAACACGCTGCGACTGTGGTCCGCGCGTGCGAGCGAAGAACTCGACCTCGGCGCGTTTAACCGCGGCGACTATCGCAACGCGGTCGACACCAAGAACATGTCTGAGAACGTGTCGCGCTTGCTCTATCCGGACGATTCGACGCCGGCCGGCCGCGAATTGCGGCTGCGTCAGGAGTACTTCTTTGTTTCAGCGACGATGCAGGATCTGATTCGCCGCTATCAGCGCACGCACAGCACGTTCGGGCGTTTTTCCGAAAAGGTGGCGGTGCATCTGAACGATACGCACCCGGTGCTGGCGATTCCGGAGCTGATGCGTTTGCTGGTGGATGTTCATCATCAGCCGTGGGACAAGGCATGGCAGCACGTCACGAAGATCTTCTCGTACACGAACCACACCTTGATGCCCGAGGCGCTCGAAACATGGGACGTCGAGATGCTCGCGCGCCTTTTGCCGCGACATCTGGAGATTATCTTCGAGATCAATGCAGGCTTTCTCAAGCATGTCAGCGAACAATCCGGGCATGACGGCGAGATGATCCGCCGTATTTCGCTGGTCGACGAATATGGCCAGCGGCGTGTGAGGATGGCGTATCTGGCGATTGTCGCGAGTCACAAGGTGAATGGCGTGTCGAAGCTGCACTCGCAACTGATGACGCGGGATATCTTCGCCGACTTCGCGCGCATCTATCCGGACCGCTTCACCAATGTCACCAACGGCATCACGCCACGGCGCTGGCTGGCGCAGGCGAGTCCGTCGCTGTCGTCGCTGATCGATCAGCAGATCGGCAAGCATTGGCGCAGCAATCTGTTCGAGCTGGAACAACTGCGCCCGCTGCGCAACGACAGTGCGTTCATCGACGCCTTTCGTGAAGCGAAGCGACAGAACAAACTGCGGCTCGTGCAGCGGCTCGCGCATCACACCAAACTGCATTTCGATCCCGATGCGTTGTTCGACCTTCAGGTGAAGCGCATTCACGAATATAAGCGGCAATTGCTGAACGTGCTGCATGTGATCGTGCGGTACAACCAGATTCGCGCGAATCCGGAGCGCGATTGGGTGCCGCGCGTGGTGATGTTCGCCGGCAAGGCCGCGTCTGCGTATCGCATGGCGAAGACGATCATCAAGCTGATCGGCGACGTCAGCGAAAAGGTGAATCACGATCCGTTGATCGGTGATCGCCTCAAGGTCGTGTTCGTACCGAACTACGGCGTGAGTGTGGCCGAGTTGATCATTCCGGCGGCCGATCTGTCCGAGCAGATTTCGATGGCCGGCACCGAAGCATCAGGCACCGGCAACATGAAACTCGCGCTGAACGGTGCGTTGACGATCGGCACGATGGACGGCGCCAATATCGAGATCTGCGACGCAGTGGGGCGCGAGAACATCTTCATCTTCGGGCACACTGCTGACGAAGTGGACAGCCTGCGTGCCACCGGCTACCGGCCGCGGCAAGTTTACGAAGAGAATCCGGAACTGCGTATGGCGCTTGACCAGATTCGCTCCGGCTACTTCTCGCCGGACGATTCGCGGCGCTTTTCAGACATCTTCCACACGCTGGTGGATTGGGGTGATCACTACATGGTGCTCGCCGATTTCGCCGCGTTTTCGAAAGCGCAGGACGAGGTGGATGCGCGTTTCGTCGACAAGCGCGCGTGGGCCGAGAGTGCGATCGAAAATGTCGCGGGCATGGGGCAGTTTTCGTCGGACCGTACGATTGGTGAATATGCACGCAATATCTGGCACGTGAATCCACTCAGTATGGAGTGATGCGGGCGTGTTTGCGTTGGTATTTTTTAAGGCGCCAACTCAAATGAAAAAGGCCGTGCGAAACAATCCGCACGGCCTTTTTTATCGATCGATGAGTATCATGGAGCGAATCGTTCGCTCTCGTTCGCTGCATGCAAACCAAATTGCGCACGCGGGAAATCGAATAGCACGTCGATATTCTGCATGGCCATCAAACCGACCACGATGCGGTTAGCGTTTGGCTTCGCCTTGACAATCGTGACTTGCGCCTTCTCGTAACGGTGCACCCACGGACCGGTGCCGATTGCCGTTTCATAGTTGCCCTGCTCGAGCACGTTACCGATATCGCCATCACCGGTCCAGTTGGGCGCTGTGTCCATTTCGATGCGGATCATGCCGGTGCTGCCGGTTGCGAACACCAGCGGTGCGCAGAAGGTCATCTTGCCGCCCACATTCACGCAGCCACGCGGCCATTGTGCCGTGCCGTCTTTCGACACCGTCATCGGCACCATCGTGTAGTCCTTCGTGATGGCGCTCGAAGGGCTCAACACCATGTACGGTTTCGCGAAGTTCGCATGCACCAGATAGCGTTGGCCGATGTTGCCGGGGAGCGCGCGCAGCGGTTGCGTGTAGCTGTTGTCGTCCGGCTGCGCGGCGCCGACGCCGACGATGCCGGAAAACGCCCAGCCGAATTCGCCGGTGTAGCCGTCCATCCCGACACACTTCCGCGCGTTCGGCAGGCAGCGCACGACGTCTACCGCTTGCGCGGCGATCGGCGTTGGCGTGGTGCCGGCGAGGCTGAACGGCACCTTGACGCCTGCGCCGAGAATCTCCACGCCGTTCGCGAATGACAGCGACGTCACGCCGCCGGCGCTTGCATAGTTCGAACCCGGCAGCACCGACTTCAATACCCGCGCGCCTTGCGTCCCCGTGTCGAGCGCCATGTACACCGACTTACCGTCGAGCTGGACCGGCAGGCCGAGGCGTGCATGATCTTCGTCGGCCCGTTCCACGTGCAGGGGGATCAGCAGGCCGTCATTGCCGCCATTGATCAGCGCGGCGTTTGCGGCGGGCGGCGTGGGGGTAGGGAAGGTGGTGGAGCAGCCGGTCAGCGCGGCGAGCGTGCCGGTTGCGACCAGGGCCACTATCGCTGAACGACGAAGATGATGGCCGTAATGCCGGCGCGCGGCATCGAGAGACGACAGAAACATAGGATCACGCTTTACAAAAAGGCGGATCCCTGGCGAAGGCGATGCATCGTGAGCTGCGAGTTGGACAGCCTGGACGGCACTGGCAGCAATCTCACTGGATTGCCACGGCGTGGACGGGGAAACCGGGACGCTTGCGGGGGCCTGCGGGAGGGAACACGCGGTAACAGGAGCGGCGACTCTACATGGCCACCCTCGGGCAATTGCAAAGATGTGTAAAGGTTTGGGGGGCGGCTAGCAGGTTGCCCGTGCAAGCATTGATCTATGTCAATAGTTGCGCGGGCGACGGATCACGGTGGCCTGCGCGTGACCGAGCGTGGCGCGGTCGAGCGCGGTTGTCAGCAGACCGATCACGTCCTCGAGCGAGCGCGAGGTCACTTCGACACGAAAGGTCACGCGCTCGAGTTGTTTGTCGATGGTAACGACGTAGAGACGCAGATCGTCGCCGAGCGCGGTATGCAACGCGCGCCGTCCATTTGCCGACGAAGTGCCGGGCACCGTGACGTCGATGATGACAAGCGGAACGACGATATGCGTGCGGCGGGGAAGGCGTGATTCGCGCGGCGCGCGCGGGATGGAGACTTCAGACGTGGCTACGGACGTGAGCATCATGATTGCGCCGATTCGGCGAGGCGGCGCGCGTTGTTGATACCCAACCACTCTAGCGGCGCGCGCCTCAACGACGCGCAAAAGCTGCCGCGTCGCGAATCAATTTTGTGTTAACGCGCGATGCCCGGCGTTTTACGGATGGCGAACGCTCAAGCCTTCGGCGCCGGAGCGGCTGCCTTCGCCTCGTGCACGGCCGCGGCAACACGCTCGACGAACTCGCGATCGGTGCTCATGAGCGCCTCACGCAGGCCATTCGCGGTCTGTACCATCAGACGATGCGTGACGTCCTGAGTCGCCCACGTAAGCCAGCCGACCACCACCAGCATCGTGCCGCACACCATGCCGACCGGCGAGCGCAATATCCCACCGACAATAGCGCCGACGAGCCCAAGCAGCGAGATTGCACGTGGCAAGACCTTATTCTTCTGTACGGTGACGACCTGCACGTCCACGATGTCGCGCAGCGGAAAGACCTGGCCGGCCGACGAGAGTGCGTTGCGCGTGACCGACACGCCGCGATCGTTGAAAGGGGTTTCCATCGAGTCCAATGCAAGCGGTAGCAAAGGGCGCAGCGTAACAGATGCGGCACCGGCGCTGGAAGTGGCCGCACGTCGCAAGACATCTTTAGATCAGCGCAGGCGCCTGAAAAACCGATCGTTCAAAAGAAAAACGCCCCGCAGGGCGTTTTCCATAACCTCGGAACGGCAAGGAACTGATGCTCCTCGCCGACCAAGGTAAAACTCGCTTAGAACTTGTGACGGATACCGACGCGGAATGCCAGTTGGTTGTCCGCGCCCGTGCCCGACGTGCTGAAGTAGCTCGTGCTCGAACCGATCTGCGCTTGCAGATCCTGCGTGCCGTTGCGACCCGCTGCGATCTGGTAGATACCCAGTGCATACACGTCCGTACGCTTGCTCAGCGCGTAGTCGACGCTCAGGTCGGCCTGGTTCCAGTGGCCGCGGTTCGCATTGCTCAGATGCATGTACGTGTAGCCCGCGCCTGCCGTCAGTGCCGGCGTGAACGCGTACTTCGCGCCCGCTTCGTATGCAGCGAACGTGGTCGAACCGCCCGTGATCGGCTCGAAGCGCGTGTTCGTGTACAACGCCCACAGCGTGGCTGCGCCGATCGAGTAACGGCCGCCGACACCGAACGTGCGCAGATCGCGGACGTTGCCCGTCGAGACGTTGGCGATGCTGGTCGAGAACGCCGGGGTTGCCTGGCTCGGGTAACGGATGTCCGTGTACGCTGCGCCGACGCCGAACGGGCCGTTCGCGTAGTTCACGCCGACACTGTACGCACGCGACGAACCTGCCACCGGTGCTGCGGTCGTGCCACTAGCCGGCGAGCCGGCAAATGCGCCAGCCTGGTTCGAGAAACCGTACATTGCGCCGAAAGTCAGGCCCGCGAAATTCGCGCTGCTGAACTTGATTGCGTTGTTGATACGGCTCGACGTCAACTGGTCGACGTCATTGATGTGGTAAGCGTAGTTACCCGCGACGGTTTGGCCACCCGTCGAGTAGTTGCCACCCAGGTAATCCGTCGAAAACGAGTACTGGCGACCGAACGTCAGCGAACCGACGCCGTTCTGCGACAGACCGACAAACGCTTGACGGCCGAACATCGCGCCGCCCTGGCCGAGCGTACCGTTGCCGCTGTTAAAACCGTTTTCCAACACGAACAGCGCCTTCAGGCCGCCACCGAGGTCTTCGGTGCCGCGCAGGCCCCAACGGCTGCCTTGAGCAACGCCGTCGTCGTACTTGAAGAGGTTGCCGTGGCCCGTGGCGGTCTTCGAGTTGTTCACATAGCTGATACCGGCATCGATCAGGCCATACAGCGTGACGCTGCTTTGCGCGTGGGCGGCACTGGCGAAGACGGCGAGAGTAGCGGCGGTCAATACTTTCTTGTTCAAGACTTTCTCCGATTAAAAATTAAGCGATCGCGACGCCGTGCTCTTCGGTAAGGTCGTGCGATGGCCCGAAATTTAAGGGAACGCAGAGTAAGGTATGTGACAGCTTGGCTTTTTTTGATATCTGTCGTGCCGGCGCGACACTCAGATAGCTTCGCCAGTTGAAATCAAGCAAGGCGCGCGGTTCATAAGCTTTTTCTGGATCGTGCATATAAGCGTGTGAAAAACGATTGGTTTTCGGGGGTATCGGCCGCATGCGACGATCCGCGCCTATCAGTCAAAACCGTTCGAGGGACACGCATGCAACGCCGGAAAATCATCCAGAATCTGCTCGCTATCGCCGCTGTTTCGCTAACGGCAACGTTTGCGCATGCTGACGACAAACAACTCAAGATCGGCACGATGAGTGGCCCGGATGCGCAGATCTGGTCGGTTGTGACCAAGGTCGCTGCGCGCAAAGGGCTGAACGTGAAGGTCATCGAATTCAACGACTACGTGCAGCCGAACGCGGCACTCGACTCCGGCGACCTCGATGCCAATGGTTTCCAGCATCAGCCATTTCTCGATAGCCAGATCAGGCAACGCGGCTACAAGATCGTTAACGTCGGCCTGACCTACGTTTCGCCAATGGGCTTCTATTCGAAAAAGCTCAAATCGCTCAAGGACTTGCCGGAAGGCGCGAAGGTCGGCATCCAGAACGATCCGTCGAATGGCAATCGCGCGCTGCTGCTGTTGCAGAAGTACGGCGTGATCAAGCTGAAGCCGGGTGTCGGCACGAACGGTGTCAATGCAACGCCGCTCGACGTCGCCGACAATCCGAAGAAGATCAAGCTGATCGAACTCGACGCCGCGCAATTGCCGCGCTCGCTCGACGACCTCGACGCGGCGTCGATCAACACGGACTACGCAGTGAAGGCCGGTTTGCAGCCGACCAAAGACGCGATCGCGATCGAAGACCTCAAAGGTCCGTACGCGAATCTGATCGCCGTCCGTGCGCAGGATCGCGACAAACCGTGGGTCAAGAAGCTGGTCGCGGCTTATGAGTCGGATGAAGTGCGCAAGTACATCGACACGCAGTTCAAAGGCGCGATCATTCCGGCTTTCTGAACGGTTTCATGAGCGGCTTTCCAGCCGTCTTTGAGCAATCCGTTCTTTCGCAACAGGCGCGTAAACGCAGATCGCCCGCTGAAATAGCGGGCGATCTGCTTTGCAGACATGGCTTCCACGGGCAATACCGGGAAGCGCGGTTTCCTGCTTCTTAATTGCTCAACAACGATCCGCTTCTGAATGCCTTCGCGCCGGCAATGCGCGCGAACTCCAGCCCGGCCGTTGCAAAGCGTGTCAAATGCCGCGCGTACAGCACGCCGGCCACGCTGCTTTTCAGCGTCACGACGCGATCGGTCAACGGATCGACGATATCGGCGATCTCATGGCCGACATCGACCCAGGTGCCGACTTCGCAGCGGTAAACCAGCACGCCGCTCATCGGCGCGACAATCGGCTCGGCGCCGGCCAAAGGCGTCGCGGCGAATTCGAGCGCCGGCAACGGCGCCGGCGTGCCGTCGATCACGCCACGTGAGGTCAGGTACTCGATGATCGCCTGGGCGTCGCGATCGGCGTACTCGTACGATACTTCGCGTTGACCGCGCAGTTCGATCGTGACCGAGATCGAGCCATTCGGAATCGGAAAACGGTCGCCGTAACGGCCGCGCAGATCCGACCAGCAGAAGCTGTGAATTTCATCGAACGGATTACCCACCGAATTCAGCGCCAGCAGCGAGGCCTTGGCGTCCAGGTAGCAGGCGAGCGGCTCGACTTCCGGCCACAGGTCCGGGTTCGTGTACAGGTGCATTGCGGCTTCCCAGTCGCAGTGCAGATCGAGTACGACATCGGCGTCATATGAGAGCTTTTGCAGCGCCAGACGCTGTGATTCGAGTTCGGTTGCCGGTTTTTGCGCGTCGAGCGCTTCATGCATCGCCGCGCGGATTGCTGTGCGATTGGCGTCGATGTTGTCGGTCAGACGCCCTTCGATGCCAGGCTGAATCAGCGCCGACAGCTCGTAGAAATTACGGTTGAAGTTCTGCGCGCTGTTGGTCTCGAAGCGACCCGTCAGATGACCGAGAAAGTGTTGATTCAGACCGATCGGATTGGCCACCGGCACGATCACGACCTCGCCGCGCATCTTGCCGGCGGATTCCAGCGCGGCGAGTTTGCGGCGTAATGCCCACGAGACCAGCATGCCAGGCAACTCGTCCGCATGCAGCGACGACTGGATGTAAATCTTCTGCCCGCCGCCAGGACCATAGTGAAAACTCGTCAGATTACGGGCGGTGCTGAGCGTTGGGGCAATCAGCGGATGGGTTTGGGTTTGCATGGTTTTCAAATCCGCGGGCAATTGAAGCATGCCACGCTATGTCGTTGATTACAGGGGAAATGGGGACTTCATTGCCGGTCATTGGCGGCCTGGCTCGCGGCGCCTCTATCGCACGATCTTAGCCGATATGACGCGACGCGTGGTTTTATGCGGCGTCATCCGGATGGCGCGCGGCACGCGGGCAGGCCTGTCCGGTTCGATCATAGTCCGGGCGGCGCGGCAAAGCGGTTCCGCAAACGAAACGGGCTCCGCATGATGCGGAGCCCGTTCTCTGCAAGCGCTGCAAGCGCGCCGTCAGACGCGCGTGGCTGGCTTAGCTGCCGTACACGTCGAAGTCGAAGTACTTCTTCTCGAGCTTCTTGTACGTACCGTCCTTGATGATGTCGGCGATCGCCTTGTCGACCTTCGCCTTCAGATCGGTGTCTTCCTTGCGCATGCCGATGCCCGCGCCGTTGCCGAGGATCTTCTCGTCGACGATATCCTTGCCGGCGAACTCATAGCCCGCGCCGCGCGGCGTCTTCAGGAAGCCGATTTCCGCTTCAACCGCGTCCTGCAGCGATGCGTCAAGACGACCCGACAGCAAGTCTGCGTAGACCTGGTCCTGGTTCTGATACGGCACAACCTTCGCGCCCTTCGGTTCCCAGTAAGTCTTCGCGTAGGTTTCCTGGATCGTGCCTTGCTCGACACCAACCGCTTTGCCCTTCAGCGAATCGGCGGTCGGCATGATGCCCGAACCCTTCTTCGTGACGAGGCGTGTCGGCGTGTTGAACAGCTTCGACGAGAAGGCGATCTGTTCAGCGCGTTGCGGCGTCATGGACATCGACGACAGCACGCCGTCGAACTTCTTCGCCTTCAGGGCCGGAATCATGCCGTCGAAGTCGTTTTCGACCCACACGCATTTGGCCTTCAGGCGCGTGCAGATTTCATTGCCGAGGTCGATGTCGAAGCCCGCGAGCTTGCCGTCCGAGCCCTTTGACTCAAACGGGGGATAGCTGGCGTCAACGCCAAAACGGATAGTCGACCAGTCTTTAGCGTGTGCGCCAATCGAGACGGTTGCAAGCAGAGCAACCGTCAAAGCCGCTAGCAGTTTTTTCACTGTTTTACTCCTCGGTGTAGTTCAAATACTCCCGTACGCGGTTGTGCCGCTGCGGGATGCCCGGCGCGACTCACGACCGGGCCTGGGTTGAAGCTGCCGGCCGGGGCGGCCAGTAGCGCGCGCCAAGCTTATCAGTTCAAAAAGATTGAGTAGCTAGTGAAACACCGGATGGCGAAAGGGAATAGCTTCTAAAGCCTGAGTCTGATCGAGATTCGACGGCGCCGTCATGCGTATTGCATTGATTGCGTGCGCTGCGGGTTGGCCTGTAAAGACCTCATAATGAAGTTGGCTAATGGCGGGACGGCGGGACGGCGGGACGGTGGGACCTTGCCCGGATACTTCGCATAATGCGTTGTTCTGCAAAACCGGTATTTAAAATAACACTATTTACTACCGCATATTGCCGCCTATTAAGGCGTTCCTGTTTCAATTGCCTGACGGTAAGTTAAAGGTTTCGCAAGAATTACCGTTAAACGCAGATGAGCACATTTGTTAAATCACGCCGGATAGTTCGTTTTTCTCTACTGAGGCGAGGCTGAAACCAAAAATGGTCTGCTTGGCGCTATTATCAACGCTTCGCTCGCTCGCCATTGCAGCATGCGCGCGTATCGGTATCTGTCTGAACAAAGTCATCGAGCACTACGCCCGCGGTTAAACGCCGCGCGCCTGTCTGCGCTCGTCGTAAAGGCCTTCTGCTAAGCGGTGTTGTATATGCACACGATTTCCATGGCAGATGAAATGCGCTGTTTCAATCCATCGCTACGGCGCCGGATTGCAGTTGTAGCGGCACGCGCGAATTCACTGCGCTGCGGCGGCCTTTCCGGTTTTTTGACATTGCTGATAAACGCCGCTTTCTGCTGTAGCCTTTTGTCGTCGGCACCCGTCGCGGCCGCCGACAAAGTTCTGCGTGTACTGGCGTGGCCCGGTTATGCGGACGCCGATGTCGTCAAGACTTTCGAAACACGCTATCACGCGAAGGTCGAAGTTACGCTGGTCGATTCGGACGAGGCGCTATGGGCGCAGATGCATGCGCAGGGTATGCCCCCGTTCGATGTGCTCGCCGCCAATACGGCCGAAATCGAACGCTACACCCGCGCGAATCTGCTGGCGCCGCTCGATCTGGCCAGTTTGCCGAATACGAAAAAACAGTTGCCGCGGTTTCAGGCGCTGTCGTCGATCGAAGGGCTGACCTCGGCAGGCAATGTGTACGCCATTCCATTCACGTATTCGTCGATGGGGCTGATCTATGACCGCAAGCAGATCGCCGTTGCGCCGCGCTCGATGCGCGAATTGTGGAACCCGCGCTATCGCGGCAAGGTTCTCGACTTCAATAGCGCCCAACATAATTTCTCGTTCACCGCGCTGGCGCTGGGATATCCCAATCCGTTCCAGCTCGATGCCGTGCAGATGCGCGTGATCGCTCACAAGCTCGTCGACCTGCGCCGCAACCTGCTGACCTATTACAACTTGCCGGAAGAAGCGACTGCGTTCTTCATCCAGCACAAAGTTGCCTTGATGTTCGGTAACTATGGCACCCAGCAGGTTGAATCGTTGCGTCGTGCCGGCGCGGACGTGGGCTACGTGATTCCCGACGAAGGGGTGCTCGCGTGGCTGGACTGCTGGTCGATGACGCGTGCCGCAAATGATCGCCCACTCGCGCTTGCGTGGATCAATTACATGCTTGAGCCGGACGTTAGTGCGTTGCTGACGCAACGCCAGGGGCTTGCGAATACATTGACGGCGCCGGCGGAACACAGCGACAACGCGCACATCGTCTGGATCGGCCCGGTGGAAGATATTCAGCGGCGCGAAGACCTGTGGAAGAGAATCGCGTCCGGCGACCGGTCGGAGCGCTTCTGATGATACGTCCCGGCCTGACATTCAAATTATCGATTCTGCTTGCGTGCATTGGCGTGCTCGCGTCCGGCGCGACCGGTTATTACGCGTATCGGGCCAACCGTACGATGCTGGTGAACGAAGCCGAACGCAGTCTGCTGACTTCGACGGAACTGCTGGGCCAGCGCTTTTCCGTTGCGATCGACGATGTCGCCGCCGACGCGCTGGTGCTCGCGAGCCTGCCGTCTTCGGCAGACGTCGTGCAGACCGACAACGGCGTTGGCGCGAATGCGCCGCGCGAAAGGCTGGCACAGGTGTATGCCAGCTTCATGGTTCATCACCCCGAGTATCTGCAAATCCGCCTGATTACCCGCAAGCACTACGGACTCGAACTGATCCGCTTCGACCGTGATGCGGACGGTCTCGTGCGGGTCGAGGGGGACAGTTTGCAGGAGAAAGGCCAGTTCGCGTATGTGTTCGACACACTCGCGTTTTCGGCCGGGCGCATTTACACCTCACCGATCTCGGTGAATCACGAGTACGGTACGCATGCCGCCGAGGGCAAGCCTACGTTGCGGCTCGGCACACCCGTGGCGGACGCGAGCGGGGTCGTGGTGGGGGTCGTCATTATCGACATCGATCTTGCCGGTCTGCTTAAACGTTTGCAGAGCGATTTGCCGAGCGACTATCAGGTCTATCTCGCCAACGAATGGGGCGATTTCCTGGTCCATCCGGATGCCTCGAAAACATTCGGCTTCGACAGGGGGCGTCGCGTTCTGATGCAGGACAGCTTTTCCGTCACCAAGCCGCTCTTCGACCAGTCAGAAAGCGAAGTTCTGCTGAATGGTCTTGTGCGGCCGAGGCAGGCGGCCGGTCAGGTGCTCGCTTTCGTGCGCAGGCCATTCGGCGCGTCCGAGGGCAATCGGTTTATCGTGCTTGGCCTTGCCAAGCCGCTCGAGGATGTGTTGTCCGGCGCTACCCAGTTGGGTAACAGAATCATTCGCATGGTATTGATCTTCAGCGTGCTGGCGCTGTTCCTTGCGATTCTGTTTGCCCGCGCACTGACCAAGCCTTTGCACATGCTTGCACACGCGGCGACGCATCTGTTCGCCGAGCACGCGATGGAAACGCTGCCGCTCAAACGTACCGACGAAATCGGCGTGCTGGCGCGCTGCTTCGATCGTCTGCGCCGGGAAATCAGGTCGCAAATGGATGTGCTGCATAACAAGCAACGCGAGCTAGTGCATCTCGCCACACACGACGGGCTGACTGGTCTGCCGAACCGTATGTTGTTCATGCAGAAGCTCGCGACGGCGATTGAGGACGCGACGCGGCGCGAGGAAGGGCTCGCTGTGCTGTTCGTCGACCTCGACCGCTTCAAGCAGATCAACGACCAGTTTGGGCATTCGATTGGTGACAAGGTGCTTACCGCGGTGGCACAACGGCTGAAGCAGGTGCTCTGCACGGCGGATGTTGCCGCGCGCCTCGGCGGTGATGAGTTCATCGTGTTGATCGAGGGGCCGCGTTCCCTGGAGGCGGCGCCGGCGATTGCCTCGCGGATCATGGGCGCGTTGAACGAGGAACTGCTGATCGACGGACAAAGCATGACAGTGGGGGCGAGCATCGGCATCAGCGAGTTTCCGGACGATAGCATCACGGTGGAGGAGCTTCTGCTCAACGCCGACGCGGCGATGTATGCGGCCAAATCCGGCGGGCGGTGTGGGTATCTGCGCTATCAGGATGTCCTCGAGGCACGGAAGCTACAACAGGAGCGGGAGCAGTTGCAGGCGAGCGAAGGTGCGACGGAGGGGCGCGAGGCGGAGCCGACTGCCTGAAGTGCTTTTAGAAAATTGCCTATAAAAAGCACCTGCAAAAAACGCCGACGTGTCGGGTCACCTCGACGCTTCAGGCGGCGCCGTGCTGGTCGCACTCGCTTCCCAAACGCGCGGATTCATTGCAACGCGGCAATGGCACCCCTTGCGCCGTTTTCATGAAGCAACTGCAAGGCGTGCCGAAGCGTTTTTCTGAATTCAGGAATGTTGGCCAGATTCGCAGGAAACACCTCGCGCACAGACAGCAATGCATCCATCAACGCCGGCGGTTCGCCATGCGCGGATGCCGCGAGCGCCTGTAATCTACTCGCCAACGGATCGCTGATTTCGTAACGCGTGCCGGCGTCTGCATGGCCTCGCAAAAACATCATCCAGGCCGCTACCGCCAGCGCGAGACGCGTGAACGATCGGCCTGCGTCGATCCGCGCGGCAATCGTGGCAAGCAGACGCGGCGGAATCTTCTGGCTGCCGTCCATCGCAATCTGCGCGCAGCGATGTTTCAGCGCCGGATTCGCGTAACGCTCGAGCAATGCGTCCCGATAGGCGAGCACGTCAAATGATGCGGGCATGGTTAGCGTCGGCGCGATTTCCTGCGTCATCATCGCGTGGATAAGATTGCGCATGGCGGGGTGGGAGATCGCTGCGTCGATCGTATCGAAGCCGCCGAGCATCGACAGATAAGCTAGCGTCGAGTGCGTGCCGTTCAACATGCGCAGCTTCGCCAGTTCGAACGGCGTGACGTCGCCGACGAGTTGCGCACCGACCGCGTCCCACGCGGGACGCCCTCCGGGAAAACGATCTTCAATGACCCACTGCCGGAATGGCTCGCAGGGTACCGGTGCGGCGTCCTGATAACCGATCGCGTCGGCCACGGTGGCCCGTTCGGCGTCGGTGGTTGCCGGCACGATACGGTCGACCATTGTCGATGGAAACGCAACCCGGGCGGCGATCCAGTCGGCCAACTCGGGATCGGCTTGCCGTGCGAACGAACAGACCACCTGGCGCAGCGCGGCGCCGTTATGGGCGAGGTTGTCGCACGAGAGCACCGTGAACGGTTCGCCGTTCGCGCCGTCGCGCCGCTCGCGTAATGCTGCGACGAGAATGCCCGGCACCGTGCGCGGCGTGAGCGGGTGAGCCAGATCGTGCACGACGGCGGAATCGTCGAGCGCGACCTCGCCGGTTTTCGGGTCGCGGCAGTAGCCTTTTTCGGTGACGGTCAGCGAGACGATCCGTACCAGCGGATCCGCGAGGCGCGCGAACAGGGCGGCGCGATCGTGCGGCATGGCCAGCACCTCGCGCAATGCGCGCACGACCGTTACTTTCGCGCCGTGCGGCCCGCGCTCGACCACGCTATACAAGCCTTGCTGTTCCGTCAGCGCGTCGCGCTTGCCGACATCGCCTTGTAGTGTCACGCCGCAAATGCCCCAGTCGCCGCCCGCGGCGAGCATGGCCTCTTCCGTATAAAGCGCCTGATGCGCGCGATGGAAGTTGCCGATCCCCAGATGAACGATGCCGATGCGCGGCTCCCGCCATTGCGGCGACAGCAGGTGCGTTTGCAGCGCGGGCAGTGCGTGGCGGACGAGGCGGGGCAAGGTGGCTGCAGAGCTCATGTAATGAAATCCAGATTACGGAAAGGCTTTGAAACGACGCCGTTCGGCGGGAAAACCCTGATTTGACGTCACGCTATACTTGTATGGTAGCATCGTTCAAACGGCTTGAGACAGGTTGAGGAAGGTGATTTTCTGCTTCATTCCCCATTTCATTTTCCACCTCAGCCGCCGTTCGAAACCGATATGAAAACAGCAAGTCGCATGCCGCCGTTCGACGCGGTTCGCGACCTGCTATTGCAAGGAAGATGTCATGAAGATCGTTCGCGCCGACGTGATCGTCACGTGCCCGGGCCGTAATTTCGTCACGCTGAAAATCGTCACTGACGAAGGCGTGTACGGTATCGGCGATGCAACGTTGAACGGCCGCGAACTGGCGGTCGCTTCGTACCTGAAAGACCACGTGTGCCCGGTGCTGATCGGGCGCGATCCCGGCCGTATCGAAGACACCTGGCAATACCTCTACAAAGGCGCGTATTGGCGCCGCGGTCCTGTCACCATGACGGCGATTGCCGCGGTGGACATGGCGCTGTGGGACATTCTCGGCAAAGTGACAGGCATGCCGCTGTACAAGCTGCTCGGCGGTGCCTCGCGAGAAGGCGTGATGGTGTACGGCCATGCCACCGGCCGCGACATTCCTGAAGCGCTCGACCGTTACGCGGAACATATCGAAGCGGGGTATCAGGCCATTCGCATTCAATGCGGCGTGCCGAATATGCGCTCGGTGTATGGCGTGTCGAAAGGCAGCGGCATGTACGAGCCGGCCACCAAAGGCGCGGTCGAGGAACAGAGCTGGTCGTCGGAGAAGTATCTGGACTTCGTGCCGAAGCTTTTTGAAGCGGTGCGCGACAAGTTCGGCTTCGATACGCATTTGCTGCATGACGTACACCACCGTTTGACACCGATCGAAGCGGCGCGTCTCGGCAAATCGGTCGAGCCATATCGCCTGTTCTGGATGGAAGACCCAACGCCCGCGGAAAACCAGGCCGGCTTCCGGCTGATTCGCGAGCATACCGTTACGCCGATCGCGGTGGGTGAAGTCTTCAACAGCATTTGGGATTGCAAACAGTTGATCGAGGAGCAATTGATCGACTACATCCGCGCGACCTTGACGCACGCGGGCGGTATTACGCATCTGCGGCGCATTGCGGATTTTGCTTCGCTGTACCAGGTGCGAACCGGTTGCCACGGACCGTCAGATTTGTCGCCGGTGTGCATGGGCGCGGCGCTGCATTTCGATCTGTGGGTGCCGAATTTCGGCGTGCAGGAGTACATGGGTTTCCCGCAGGAAGCGCTTGACGTATTCCCGCATGCGTGGCGCTTCGAGCACGGCATGATGCATCCAGGCGAAGCGCCGGGCCACGGCGTCGACATCGACGAAGCGGCAGCCGCGCGGTATCCCTACGACCCGGCGTATCTGCCGGTCGCGCGTCTCGAAGACGGGACGCTGTGGAACTGGTGAGTCGATTCGCCCGGCTAACCTGATTACATAATTATGGAGACACGCGTGAATCCAGCACGCCCGCAAGCCGCCGCGCCGGCCAGCACCGCCATGTTGCGCCGCGTGGCCTTCGCCTCGACCATCGGCACGGCAGCCGAGTACTACGACTTCTTCGTTTACGGCACGGCCGCCGTGCTGGTGTTCGGCCAGAAGTTTTTCCCCTCCGCCGACCCGCTGATCGGCACGCTCGCAGCTTTCGCCACCTATGCGGTCGGGTTTCTGGCACGGCCACTAGGCGGCATCGTGTTCGGTCATTTCGGCGATCGCGTCGGCCGCAAGAAGGCCTTGATCGTGACGATCCTGATTGTCGGCCTGGGAACGTTCGCGATCGGTCTGCTGCCTGACTATCAGTCGATCGGCATCTGGGCGCCGATTGCACTGATCGTGATTCGTGTACTGCAAGGCTTTGGCGTGGGCGGCGAGCAGGCGGGCGCCGTGTTGCTCACGGCGGAATACGCACCGCCTGCGCGGCGCGGCTTCTTCGCGAGTCTCGTGCAATTGGGCGCGCCTGCCGGTTTTCTGATTCCGTCGGGTCTGTTCGCGCTGCTTACCGCGACGTTGACGCAGGCGCAGTTGCTCGACTGGGGCTGGCGCATTCCGTTTCTCGCCAGCGCGTTGCTGGTCGCCGTAGGTCTGTATATCCGCTTGCGCACCGAAGAATCACCGATCTTCGCCACGATCCAGCGCACCAAATCGGTGGCTTCGCGCCCGGTGGTAGAAGTGGTGCGCCAGTTCGGTCCGACGATTGTCAAAGGTGTCGGTGCCAAATTGATCGAGGCCTGCGCTTTTGCGATGTACACCATGATCGTGCTTGCCTACGGCAAAGCACACGGCATCGCGCAAAGCATGCTGCTCGAAACGGTAATTGTCGCGGTCGCGCTCGAGCTCGTGACGATTCCGCTCGCCGGTGCGCTGTCCGATCGCATCGGGCGGCGGCCGACCTTCATCGCGGGTGCGTTATTGCATGTTGCGCTAGTGGTGCCGTTCTTCATGGCGATCGATAGCGGCAATCGCGCGGCGATCCAGCTTGTGATGATTCTCGCCATCAGTGTCGGCCATAGTCTCTGCTATGCACCGCAAGCGGCGCTGTTCCCCGAACTGTTCCCGGCGCGCGTGCGCTGCAGCGGTATTGCATTGATCTGGCAGATCGGCTCTTTGCTCGGCAGCGGCGTACTCGGACTGCTGGCCGTCAAACTGATTCAGCTCACGCATGGCAATTCGCTCGCGTTGATTATCTACGTGGCGGTGCTCGGCATCGTATCGGCTGTATCGCTCTTTGCATTGCCGGAAACCGCGCCTCTGCGCCGCGGTGGCGATCTCCATGATTGGGGCGGCGGTGAGCCGGTCGAGGCGCATACGGCAGCGCAAGCGTCTTCGTCCTCATCTTCGTCTTCCCTCGCGCAGCCCTGAGCGCGCGACCTTTGCCATACCGGAGTCCATCATGCTCGCAGCCGTGCTTCACGAACCCAAACTGATCCGCATCGACGAAGTCGATCCGCCCGAACCCGGTCCAGGCCAGGTACGCGTGCGTGTGCGCGCCGGCGGCATTTGCGGCTCCGATCTGTCGTACTACTTCAAAGGCAGGAGCGGCGATTTCGCGGTGCGTGAGCCGTTCGTGCTCGGACATGAAGTGGCCGGCGAGATCGATGCGCTCGGCGAGGGCGTGAGCGCGGAGCATCGGCTGACGCCCGGGCAGCGCGTTGCCGTCAATCCTGGGCTGGCCTGCGGGACGTGCCGCTTTTGCGTCGGCGGGATGCCGAATCATTGTCTGAACATGCGCTTCATGGGCAGCGCATCGACCTTTCCGCATACGCAGGGCATGTTCCGTCAGTACATCGTCGTCGCGGCGCGGCAATGTGTGCCTGTGCCGGATGGCGTCGATTTCGCGCAGGCGTCGATGGCCGAACCACTAGCCGTCGCATTGCATGCGGTGAAGCAGGCCGGTTCGCTCGTCGGCGCGAGTGTCTTGCTGGTGGGTTGCGGGCCGATCGGTTGCATTCTGCTGAGCGTGGCACGCCGTGCCGGCGCTCATCGTGTGGTCGCATTGGATCTTTCGGATCGCGCGTTGCAGATCGCGCAGCAACTCGGCGCGGATCAGACCGTGAACGCCGCGGACAGCGCCGTGATCGATCAATGGTCCGCGCAACGCGGCACGTTCGACGTGGTTATCGAGGCATCGGGCAGTCCCGCCGGCCTCGATACGGCACTGCGTGCGGCGCGCGCGGGCGGCACGGTGATTCAGGTGGGCAATCTGCCGGCCGGCCAGTCGCCAGTGGCGGCGAACCTGGTGATGTCGAAAGAACTCCGCTATCAAGGCTCGTTCCGCTTCACCAGCGAATATGCCATCGCAGCGGATGAAATCGCCTCGGGCAAGGTCGATCTGCGGCCACTGATGACGCACGCGTTTGCGATGAGCGAAGCAAACCGCGCGTTCGAAGTGGCGCTCGACCGCTCGCAGTCGATGAAGGTGCATCTGAACTTCGACTGAGCATCCCCTGTTGCATGGGCGTTGCACCGATCCGCAGCGCCTTTCCAAAGCCAATCAAGCTACTAGAGCCACTCAAACGCCCACCAAGAGGCGACCCGAAGGAGACACCTGATGATCAAGAGTCAACGCTGGTTTGTCGTCGCGCTACTGTTTCTGGCCGGCGTTATCAACTACCTCGATCGAGCCGCGCTGTCGATCGCCGCACCGCTGATCCAGAAAGACCTGAACTTCTCGCATGCGCAAATGGGCATCGTGTTCAGCAGCTTTTTCATCGGCTATGCGCTGTTCAATTTCGTCGGCGGGGTGCTGTCGGACAAGGTCGGCGCGAAACGCGTGTTCGGCACCGCGATGGGCGTGTGGTCGGTGTTTTGCGGCGCGACCGCGTTGGCGAGCGGCATCGGTTCGCTGATCGTGCTGCGCGTACTGTTCGGTATGGGCGAAGGTCCGTTCAGTTCGTCGAACAGCAAGATGGTCAATAACTGGTTCCCGCGCAAAGAGGTCGCGAGCGCGATCGGCGTGATCAGTTCGGGCACACCGCTCGGCGGCGCGCTGGCGGGTCCGGTGGTCGGCTTTATGGCGGTGCAGTTCGGCTGGCGCTGGGCCTTTGTCGCGATCATGCTGCTGGGACTCTTGTGGCTCGTTTTCTGGGCGGCAACGACTACCGAACACCCGCATGAGAATTCCCGGGTCACGCCTGACGAGATCGAACTCATCCGCGCCGGTCAGGCGGACGAGCATGCGATCGCGCATTCGGCCGACGGCGAGAAGCTCGGCCTGCGGCACTTCCTGAAGAAGCCGATCATTCTCGCGACGGCCTTCGCGTTCTTCTCATACAACTACGTGCTGTTTTTCTTCCTGTCGTGGTTCCCGACTTATTTGACCGAAGCGCATCACCTGAGCCTGCGCGACATGAGTTTCGCCACGGTGATTCCATGGCTGCTCGGCAGCATCGGGCTCGCAGCGGGCGGCTTCATCTCGGACTTTATCTTGCGCCTGACCGGCAAGCCGCTGCTGTCGCGCAAGATCGTGCTGGGTAGCTGTCTGGGCGCGGCGGCGGTGTGCGTCGCGTTGGCCGGGCGAGTCGCCAGTACTCAGAGTGCGGTTGCGCTGATGTCGGTGTCGATCTTCTTCCTGTATGTGACGGGCGCGGTGTATTGGGCCGTGATTCAGGACACCGTGCCGCGTGAACACGTCGGTGGCGTGGGCGGCTTTGTCCACCTGCTGGCGAACCTGGCCGGCGTGATCGGACCGGCGGTGACCGGCTTTATCGTCGAAGCGACGCACGGCAATTACGCTAGTGCGTTTGTGTTGGCGGGGGTGATTGCCGTGCTTGGCGCGGTGTGTTCTCTGGTGTGGATTCGCGAGCCGCGACCCAGCGTGCTGAACATGAAACGTGCATGGTAGTATGGTGCGGCGCATTTGAGTGGATATCCAGGCGGGTATTCACAGTGTGTGCCGCCTCCCTCGCTATTCATTTGTTGCTTTGCTGATGCCGACCAAGAACCTCCACGCCAGCGCGTCTTCTTTCTCCTCCGATGCCACGCTCGTTGCGCCACGCACACGACGTCGCGCGAGCGTGCAGGGCGGTGCGCGCGTCGAGTTGCCGGATCTGACCGCCAGTGTCTCGTTCGATTCGCACGAGCCGATCGGCAAGCAGATTTTCCGTGCGCTGCGCGAAGCGATTTTTATCGGTCAGATGGTGCCAGGCACGCCGCTCTCGGAGAAGGAAGTGTCCGACATGTTTCAGGTGTCGCGGCAGCCGGTACGGGAGGCGTTCATCAAGCTGGTCGAAGCGGGTGTGCTTCAGGTATTGCCGCAGCGTGGCACCTTCGTGAAGCGCATTTCGCCGCGCCAGGTGCGCGAAGGGCGCTTCATTCGCGAAGCGATCGAGACGGCGGTGGTGCGTAAGGCAGCCGTATCGATTACCGACGAGCAGTTGCAGGCACTCGCCGACAATCTTCGTGACCAGAAGCTTGCGGCGAAATCGAACGACACCGCGGCTTTCCTCGCGCTCGATGAGGCGTTTCATTACGCGATTGCCCAGGCGATCGATTGCACGGCCGCATGGGAAACGATTCAGGACATCAAGGCGCAGATGGATCGCGTGCGCTATCTGAGCCTGCCTGATGTGTCGCCGCTCGATCTGCTGATCAAGCAGCACGCAAAAATTCTGGCGGGCCTTCGCGCGCATGACCCAGGCGCCGCTGAAGAGGCGATGCGCAACCATCTGCGTGAGATTCTGATGTCGCTCGGTCCGATTGCCAAACGCAATCCAGCCTGGTTCGAAGCGGACGAACCGGAGCGCGTGCCTTTGTCGACCTGACGCGATAGCGGAGGGTCTCGCGCGTTGCAATTGACGCACATTGACAAACGGCGTCACGAAAACGCAGTGTCGAGTGGTTACCATGAGGCCCCGGACGGCCCCGATTCCACGCACAACGCAGCCCCATGCCGGCTGCGTCGTGCGATGAAGGTAGGGCCTTGCTGCATTTGCTGAGGCCCTCGTTGATCAGATCTCATACGCGTAAAGCGGCAGTGTTAGTGGCGCTTGCCGGTATCGGCCTCGCCGTCGGCGCGCCTTTCGCTCTCAATTCGCACGCGGCGTTCGCCGGGCTGCGTCATGTCTCCCTCTATGTGTTCGCCGCGCTTGCCGCGAGTGCGGCAATCAGCGCGATGGCAAAGGCCGGCAAGCTGCATCTGATGCAGACCGCGCTCGGACTCAGGGTGAGTTTCCCGCGTACTTTCGCCATTACGCTGGCGACCGATTTCGCGTTCCTGGCTTCGCCGCTGGGGGCGGCGGGCTACGGCGTCAACATCGGCCTGCTGCAACGCGCCGGGGCCTCCTGGTCGCTTGCGACGACCGTCGTCGGTGCGGATCAGGCGCTCGACCTCGCGTTCTTCACGACCGCCGTGCCGGTTTCGCTGCTGTTTGCATTCGGGCCGCTGACGCAAGTGATTCCGCGCGCGAGCGCACCGTTCGTGTTCGGCGTGCTGGCCGGCGCCGTGTGCCTGGCAGGTGTCTGCTGGATGAATCGTCGGCGCGTGGCGGCGGCATTGGACGCCGCCGGCCGGCGCGTTCATTGGCTTAACGAGCGCCGCGCGCGGTTGAGCAGGTTTTGCCACAGCGTTCGCCGACAATGGCTGGAACTGGTCGCCGTACCCAGGTGGCGGCTTGCCGCGTTGTGTTTGCTGACGACGCTGCAGTGGCTGCTTCGCTATGGCGCCCTCTGGTTCATCTTGCGCGAACTCGGTTACCGCCTGCCGTTAGGTTTCGTGCTCGCGGTGCAGGCGGTGGCCCTGCATGCCGCGTTGTGGACCGGTGTGCCTGCGGGCGGCGGCACCGGCGATATCGCGCTGGCCGCCGCATTCGCGACCTGGGTGCCCCGCGCGAGTATCGCGACGGCGCTGGTGTTGTGGCGCTTTGCGACGCTTTACAGCCCCCTGGTGCTGGGCGCGGCAGGTTTTGTTGCGCTTGCAACGAGGGGACGCGATCCGCTGTCGGCTGTCGAATGAACCGTCGACGCTGGGAGCGAACGGATGGCGCGGCGCGGCGCGGCGCGGCTCACCAGGCTCGCTGGGTTCACTCACGCCAGGTTCGGTCAGCGTTTTAGCGCGGACTATCGGGCACTTTCCGGATGCGTGCCGCAAAACTCGCCCGTGAGCCATGGTCAATGCGTAAGCGAAGCATCTGAAAGGTCTGTGAAATCAGCGCGAGCGGATAAACAGCTTTCAGCAGGTCCGCGATCATGCGCCATTCCGCGCGTATGCCTTTCCAGTAACCAAGCTTCTCGGTTTTGCGAGCCTGCGTGACGTGGGGCCAGTGAGTGACCGCAATCGGCAGACGGCGCGCGACGATGCGACGGTTCATGAACACCTCGATCCCGAAGCGCGGCAAGCCGTGAACGTCCTGCAGGACTTCGCTCAACAGCGTTTTCCTGACCACGCGCTCACCGGAGACGAAATCGAGGCCGATGGCGCGAAACGCCAACAGGCTGTTCTGGCGCAGACTCAGGCTCACCTGTGCGCTGCCTTGCAAAACGGGCAGGGCGAGGGCGCTGATGTCCGCGGCGGTCAGACCCTTCAGGTCGGCATCGAGCAGCATCAGCAACTCGCCTTGCGCCGCGGCGATTCCAACCGCCATTGCGACGCTTTTGCCCCGGTTTTCCGTGCATCGAATCAGTTGTAGGGATGAGAAGCCTTTGACTATTTCAGCGGTGCCGTCGGTCGAACCGTCGTCCACCACGATGATTTCGTCAAGCAACGGGTGGGTGCAGGCCACAGCCAGCACCGCTGCAATGCGAGGCGCCTCGTTATAGGCGCAAATGACACAGGAGATTCGTGGAGGACGTCTGAGCGGGGCGCGAGCTGTCATGGAAAGGGGCGTAGTGAGCAGGTCATGGTGCGGTGCAGCACAAAGCTTACTTTTCAGCTATAGTCGGGATACGGCTTATGTCCAGAGAGGTACAGAATGTACGACGCCGAAATCGCCGCCACCCTCCTGAATCGTTGGGCTACACGTTCATCAACTACTGATTTCGACGCCTACTTCGATTTGTTGCGCGAAGGCAATCTTAGTTTCACCTTTCAATCCGGACATGTGCGTGAAGCGGGCATTGAAGAGGGGAGCGCATTCACTGTCGAATCCCTCGTATTCGGTGACGGCTCGCGCACCCTGCGCGTCGAAGCGCCTGACCGGACACCCCGCTGGACGCGCTGGGCCGCGGTGGAACCACTGCTGCCCGCACCCAGCGAGGCCTGAGCAGCATCGTCAGACGATCCGCGCCCCGGCGCGATACGTCGCGCGCGGCACCGGTAGCGTGTCGAGCATCGTGACGCGTACGAAGTCCGCGCGCAAACCTGCTTCGATCGCGCCGCGATCATGCAGGCCCGCCGTGCGGGCCGGCTCGGCGGAGACTGTCGCCATGGCGCGCGGCAGCGTCCAGCCGGCCTTACCGACCAGTTCGAACACGGCAGTCAACAAACTGGACGGCACGTAATCCGACGACAGGATATCGAGCAAATCAGCTTTAGCCAGTTCGAGCGCCGACACGTTGCCGGAATGTGAGCCGCCGCGCACGATATTCGGCGCCCCCATGATGGTCGAAATACCATGCTCGCGTGCCGTCTCGGCGGCGATGCGGGTGGTTGGGAATTCGGCCAGCACGATGCCTTCGGCCTTGGCCTGTTCGACGTGCTCGATCAGTGTGTCGTCATGGCTCGCTACCGGAATGCCAAGCCGGTTGCAGCGCGTGACGATCTCGCGGCGGTGCGCGTCGGCGTAACGTTCCTGTTCGACAGACAGCTCGGCCAGCGCGGTCGCCACGTGTTCGTCAGTCAGCTTGCCGTTGCGCTCCTGAAAACGGCGCCATTGCTCGCGGTCGTGCCATTGACGCTGGCCGGGCGTGTGATCCATCACGGAGGCAAGCCGCAGCAACGGATGCCCGCACAATGAATCGAACACCTCGACCACGTCGGCGGTAGCGATTTCGCAGCGCAGATGCAGAAAGTGTTCGGCGCGCAGCAACTTGCGCTCGGAAAAGCGCGTGAGGGATTCAGCGCATTGCGTTTGCAGATCGCGGCCGCGCAGGCCCACATTCGAGCGCGAACCGATCGCGAGGGCATCGAACACCGTGGTGATGCCGGCCGCCGCCACCTGCGCGTCGTGGATCACAAAGGCGGCATCGGTATTCCATTGCACGCCCGGACGCGGCGCCAGATGTTTCTCGAGGTTGTCCGTGTGCAGTTCGATCAAACCCGGCAACAGATAGTCGCCGTCCCAATCTTCCGCTTCACGCGCCGAGGTCGTGCCACGCTCGACGTCGCGAATCACGCCGTCTTCAATGCGTAGCACGCCGGTAAATACATCGTCTCGCGTCACGATGCGAGCGTTCCTGATCAACATCGACTTGCTCCGTAGTCTGTCGTGAGTGTCGCAGCGCAGTGCTTCGACACAGTATTTCAGCTTAGTGGTTCAGTTTAGTGCCGTTTCGTGTCAATTAGTGGCGTAGCGGCGGCCGGAGTTCAAGGCGGCGCGTGGCGACCTTGTTGCGGGTATCTTCGTCGTGAAAGATGCCGACAATCGCCGCGCCACGCTCGCGAGCTTCGACGACCAGATCGGCCACTAAGTCGCGGTTCTCCGCGTCGAGCGAGGCCGTGGGCTCGTCGAGCAGCAACACCGGATGCCCGGCGATCAAACCGCGGGCGATGTTCACGCGTTGCTGTTCGCCGCCGGAGAAGGTGGCGGGCGCGAGCGACCACAGCCGCTCGGGCACATTCAAGCGCGCTAGCAGGGCAGCAGCACGCGCACGGGCTTCGTCTTCCGCCACGCCACGAGACAACAACGGTTCGGCGACAAGCGTAAGCGTCGGTACACGCGGAATCACGCGCAGAAACTGGCTGACGTAGCCGACTACGTTGCGCCGCAGGCGCAGCACGTCGTGCGGCTCGGCGCCGGTGATCGACACCGGCTGCCCGCCATCCGCCGCCGCGTCGCGAATCGCAATCGAGCCCGTGCTGGCCAGGTAGTTGCCGTATAAACAGCGCAGCAGCGTACTCTTGCCGGCGCCTGAAGGGCCGACCAGCACGACACATTCGCCGCGTTCGACATCGAGCGACACACCCGCGAGCGCTTCAATCTGCACGCCGCCCTGGCCGTGCAGCGTGAAGGTCTTGCCGATGTCGGCCGCGCGCAGCATCAGTGCGTTGTTTTTGATGAACGCGCGTTCATCGACGTGTGATTCCTTGCTTGTTTCAATGGATCGCATTGTGAGCCTCAAACCGGCAGAACCGAGGAAACCAGCGTTTGCGTGTACGGATGCTGCGGATCGTCGAGCACCTGGTCCGTCAGACCGGCCTCAACGACTTCACCGCCTTGCATGACCATCAGGCGATGCGCAAGCAGTCGCGCCACGCCGATATCGTGCGTCACGATCAGCACCGACAGATGCAGTGTGGACGTCAATGTGCGCAGCAGATCGAGCAGGCGTGCCTGCACCGAGACGTCGAGGCCGGCGGTCGGCTCGTCCATGAAGACGAGGCGCGGACCGGTGACGAGATTACGCGCGATCTGCAAACGCTGCTGCATGCCGCCGGAAAACGCCGCCGGAAATTCGTCGATGCGGGTGGCGTCGAGTTCGACGCGCTCCATCCACTGCGTTGCGGTGTGGCGGATATCGCCATAGTGTCGGGCGCCGACGGCCATCAACGGCTCGCCGATATTCGCGCCGGCAGAGACGCCGCTGCGCAGGCCGTCGCGCGGATTCTGCTGCACGAAACCCCACTCGGTACGCATCAAAAGACGCCGGCGCGGTTCGGACAAGGCGAGCAGATCGAGCTTTTCGCCATGCGTGGACGTGTAGTGGAGCGAGCCGCTATCGGTTTCGGTTTTCAGGGCGAGCGCATTCAGCAGTGTGGTCTTGCCCGAGCCGGATTCGCCGACGATGCACAGCACTTCGCCCGGATACAGATCGAAACTGACGTTCCTGCAGCCGTTGCGGCCACCAAATTGTTTGGTGAGCGAACGGGCGCTCAACAGCGGCGTCATGCGATTTCTCCTTTGCGTGCTTCGTAGGACGGCAGTTCGAGGTCCTGATCGCCGCGGCGTTCATGGCAGTAGTCACTATCAGAGCAGACGAACATGCGCTTGCCGGCGTCGTCGACGATCATTTCGTCGAGGAAGCTTTCCGTCGATCCGCACAGCGCACACGCGTGCTGCCACTTTTGCACCTCGAACGGATGGTCGTCGAAGTCGAGACTGCGCACGGGGGTGTACGGCGGAATCGCGTGAATGCGCCGTTCGCGGCCGGCGCCGAACAATTGCAGCGCGGGGTTCATATGCATCTTCGGGTTGTCGAACTTCGGAATCGGCGACGGCGAGCTCAGATAGCGGTTGTTGACGATCACCGGGTAGTCGTACGTGGTCGCGATGCTGCCGTGATGGACGATGTCCTCGTACAGCTTCACACTGATCAACCCGTAATCGGCCAGCGCGTGCAGCTTTTTGCATTCGGCGACGCGCGGCTCCAGGCGAAATAACGGTTCGGGCATCGGCACCTGATAAACCAGAATCTGCTTGTCGGTGAGCGGTGCTTCGGGAATCCGGTGACGTGTCTGGATGATCGTCGCTTCGGTCGTGCGGCGCGTGGTCGCCACGCCCGTAGTGCGCGCAAAGAAGCGGCGGATGTTGACCGCATTGGTGGTTTCGTCGGAACCCTGATCGATGACCTTCAGCGTATCGTTCTTGCCGATGATCGCCGCGGTCACCTGAATGCCGCCGGTGCCCCAGCCGTACGGCAGGGGCATTTCCCGCGAGCCGAACGGTACCTGATAACCCGGCACGGCGACCGCCTTGAGCAACGCGCGGCGCAGCATGCGCTTGGTCTGTTCGTCGAGGTAGGCGAAGTTGTAGCCGTCCGCGGCGCTGTCGTACGAAGCAGTGGTGAGAGAGGTGTGCGGCGCGTTCATGCGGCTTGCTCCTGCTGATCGCGATCCTGATCCTTGCCTTGATCGTTGCCCTGATTTTTGCCCGCTGCGTCGTGTTGCGCGCGCAGTCGTCTCACGAGTTCGAGTTCGGACTGGAAGTCGACGTAGTGAGGCAATTTCAGATGCTGAACGAAGCCAGAGGCTTCGACGTTATCGCTATGCGAGAGCATGAATTCGATGTCCTGCGTCGGCGAGGCGAGCGTTTCACCGAGTTCCTCAGCGCGCAACGCACGATCCACCAGCGCCATTGCCATCGCTTTGCGTTCCGAGTGTCCGAACGCGAGGCCATAGCCTTGCGTGAAAGTAGGCGGGACGTCGCCGCTGCCGGCGAACTGGTTGATCATCTGGCATTCGGTGATATCGATATCGCCGATTTCAACGGCTTCGCCCAGTTCGTCGAGTTCCATTTCAACAGCGATCGTGCCGAAGCGGATCTCGCCGGCAAAGGGATGCGTGTGCGCATAGCCACGTTGGGTGGCGTAGCCCATGGCGAGCAAAAAGCCTTCGTCGCCGCGAGCGAGGTTTTGCAAACGCGTCGCGCGGCTCGCGGGAAAGGCGAGCGGCTCACGCGAGAGGTCGCCGGGTTCCGGCGCTTCCGGCGTGGGGCGTTCCTGTTCGATCAGGCCTTCCTTGTCGAGCAGCGTGACCACGCGCGGCATGGCCTCTACTGCGAACTGGGCGGCTTGAGTGGAAGCGGGTGTTGTGGCCGTATCGGTCCCGGCATCGCCATCGGCGAGCAACGCGAAATCCAGCAGACGCTGCGTGTAATCGTAAGTCGCGCCGAGCAACTGGCCGCCGGGCACGTCCTTGAAGGTCGCCGAAATGCGGCGCTCCACTTGCATGGTTTCGGTATCGATCGCCTGCGTATAGCCAAAACGAGGCAACGTAGTGCGATACGCACGCAGCAGAAAGATTGCTTCGACCAGATCACCCGCGGCCTGTTTGATCGCGAGCGCGGCGAGCTCTTCGTCGTACACCGAGCCTTCGGTCATCACGCGCGCGACGGCGAGGCGCAATTGTTCACGAATCTGCGCGACGCTGAGTTCAGCCAGCCGCGTATCGCCGCGGCGCTTCTTGTCGAGCAGACGCCACGACGCCTCGATCGCACGTTCTCCACCCTTGACGGCAACGTACATCAGTTCACCTTCGCTTGAGTTGTGCGCGGCAGGCCGATCAGCGTGCTGCCGCAGACGAGATAACAATCGATTCCGCACGGAAAGAGCGGTGCGAGGGCGGCGCGTTCGTGCCAGAAGTGTTCGGGCAGGCCAATCGGCGAGATCGTCGTGGTGTGCTGTATGCCCGGGCCGCTGAGTACGACCGGCGTGCCGCCTGTCAGTGCTTCGACGCGGATCAGCAACGTCACCGAGTGCTCAGGCGATTCGGCTTCGCCGAGGGCAAAGCTTTCCAGCGGCGGCATCGTGCTTGCGTCGTGGATATAGGCGAACGCGGCTTGTCCCGGTTCGTCGACGAGGGGCGCGCCGGTATGAAAGCGCAGCGCCGAGCCCAGCGCCGTGTCCACCTGTGCGAGCCACACTGGCGTGGCGTAGTCACACAATGTCAGTAGTGCGGCGAAGGCGGCGAACTCGGCGCGAGTGGCCCGCACTTCCGGCAATCCGCTTTCGACGACGCCCACGGTACCCGGGCGCGACAGCGCATCGAGCAGCGTGCGGAATACCGCCTGGGTGTCGTGCACCGGGTCCGCGAAACCGGGCGTTAGTGTCGACAATGCAATCTGTGAGTTTTCCATCAGTCGCCTCTGACCATCGTGAAGAATTCGACGCGTGTCGCCGCAGCATCCTGCCGGCGCTCCGCGCGTTCAGCGACCTGCTGTGTGTCAAACGGCTCGATCAATTGCTGATGCAAGGCAGCGTGATGCTCAGGCATTTGCAGCAGTGCGTCTGCCAGCGCAGCCAGTTCGGCGCGGCGGCGGTCGCGGCCCAGATGGCACGCAACGCCGACGGTTGCCGTTGCGTCACCCGTGACGCGCAAACGCAACGTGGCGCGTGTGACGGTGGCCTCGCCGAGATTGAACGGGTCGCCGCTGCCGCCGACGCGGCCGCGCACCATCGCGAGGCCGATTTCGGGTGGTCGCAGCCAGTCGTAAGCAGGGGGCGGGACGCCTTGCAGCGCGCGTTCCAGCGCGGCTTCGAGATCGGCGCGCGGTGTGCGGGCCAGCACGGCCATCCATGCGCGCCGCGTGGCGGAGGAAGGCGAGGCAGAAGTGGCACTCATCGAAATTCCTGTTGATCCAGCGAGCGGTCATTTGACCATCTATTCATCTAAACGTCTAGACGTTTAGGGGTATGCTTGCCGGGCGTTGATGTGCCTGGCCGCTGTTTCACATTTCCATCACGGCTCGCGCACTACAATGCATGGCATAGCGAATATTTGAACCCAGAGGAATGACAGCACCATGACATTGAACGACAACGCGACGCCGGGCACGCTGCTCGAACGCGGCGCGGGCGTTGCCGTCTGGCGGCAGATCGAGCAGATTCTGGCGGCGGAGATCGCCGCGAGCGGCTTCGGCGAAGAAGGCCGTTTGCCGAGCGAGGGCGAACTGGCCAAACGCTTCGACGTGAACCGCCATACCGTGCGCCGGGCTATGCTCGGCCTGGCCGCTTTGGGACTTGTGAGTGTCGAGCAGGGGCGTGGCACGTTCGTGCAGCCCGGCGCGATCGACTATACGATTGGCCGGCGCACGCGGTTTACAGAAAACTTGCGCCAGCAGCATCATGCGGCGGCGGGCACGATGCTGTCGGCCGCGCGCGTGAAGGCCGAGCCGAATGTCGCGAAGGCACTCAGCCTGCGGGCGGGCGCGTCGGTCTACCGGATCGAGTCGCTGCATGAATCGGACGGCGTGCCGCTCACGTTCGCGCGCAACTGGTATCCGGCCGCGCGTTTTACGGACTTGCCGGCGGTGCTGGAGCGCACGGGCAGCATCACCAAGTCGATGGCTGAACTGGGCGTGAGCGATTATTTGCGCAAGTGGAGCCGTATCGGCAGCGTGTTACCTGAGCCCGAAATAGCGCGGCGTCTGAACATCAACCGGCAGCAGCCGGTGTTGTGGGTCGAAAACGTCGACGTCGATCTGGACGGCACACCGGTTAAATACGGCTTTACGCATTTTGCGGCGGACCGTGTGCAGTTGCTGGTGGAGCACGACGTATGAGCGGCGCGGTGTGGGGCGCTGGGGCACGTTTCGCGGTGTATTACGCACCCTCGCGCGAGTCGGCATGGTGGCAGGCGGGTTCGGCGTGGCTGGGGCGTGATGCGGAAAGCGGCGAGCGATGCATGTCGCCGCAACCGGAAGACCTGACGCGCCCTCTGGCCGATCTAACCGAAGCGCCGCGGCGCTATGGTTGGCACGGCACGCTGGTTGCGCCGTTTCGTCTTGCTGAAGGCATTACCCAGCAAGATCTGCTGGAAGCGACGCGCAAATGGGCCGGCACGCAAAGCCCGTTCGCGCTATCTGTCGATGCAGCGACGCTCGGCGATTTCGTCGCACTGCGTCCTGCCGATCCGGGTGGCGAAGCGAGCATTCGTCGCGTTGCGTCCAGTGCGCTGCAAGCGCTCGATGCGCTGCGCGCCAAGCCGGCCGCTACCGATCTGGCACGCCGTCTCGCCGCGCCATTGAGTGAACGGCAACGTGCATTGCTGCTCGAATGGGGTTATCCGTACGTCTTCGACGAATTCCGCTTTCACATGACGCTATCCAGTTCTCTTGCCGATGCCGATGAGCGCGCGACGCTGGTTGCATGGTGGCAAGCGAAAACGCCGATGCTTGGGCCGCTCGCTATCGATCACGCGGCGCTCTTTGTCGAACCCGCGCCCGGCGAGCCGTTCGTTCTGTGGCAACGCGTGCCGTTTCAGACCCGCGAGGTGAAATAACAATGGCTGGTCGTCTGATTTATGTCATGGGGCCGTCCGGTGCGGGCAAGGATTCATTGCTGGGTTTTGCGCGCCACCGCCTGATGGGCGAGCCGATTCTGTTTGCGCATCGCTACATCACACGGCCGAGCGGCAAGGGTGAAGAGCATGTTGCGTTGAGCGTCGAAGAATTCGCGGCGCGTTCGGTGCTCGGTCTGTTCGCGCTCGAATGGTCGAGCCATTCGCTGCGTTATGGCATCGGTATCGAACTCGATGCATGGCTTGCACGCGGTTGCACGGTCGTCGTCAACGGGTCGCGTCAGTATTTGCAGCAAACGTTGGCGCGTTATCCGCACGCGGAGGTCGTGCACGTATATGCAGCGCCGCATATTCTCGAAGCCCGGCTCGGCGCACGGGCGCGTGAGTCGGCGGAACAGGTCGCGGCCCGGCTCGCACGGCGGGCACCGTTTTCGCTGCCGGAGGGGCTCCGGTGCATGACGATCGATAACTCTGGAGCGCTGGAAGACGCGGGGCTCGAACTGATTGCTTTTTTGCAGGCGGAAGCCGACGTTCGATAAGCCTGGCTACCCGGCCATGGCCATCCGCTCTCTGGTCGCTTCCTGCAGGCACGACACAAACTGCAACACCGCCGGCGTAGGTAACAAATCGCGCCGTGAGATGATGCTGAGGTCGTAACTTGGCAGCGCCTCTTCAATCTGTGCAATGCGTATGCCAAGCGGCGCGACCATCTGCGCCAGGGGCCTGGTAAAGCAACCGATCACATCGGTTTGCGACACTAGCCCGAGCGTCACCGCGAATGACGACGGCGCCCGCAGTTGCCGTTTTGGCACCGGCAAGCCGTGCGCATTGAACATTGCCATCATCACGCTATGCGGAAAGTGATCGGCGCCCACGGTCACGATCCATTCCGCGTCGAGCAATTCATGCAGGCTCGTGACGTTCGCTAATGGATGCCCCGCGCGCATCGCGACGACGAACTGCGTCGAGTAGAGCGGCGCTTGCACCAGATCGCTGTCGAGCGCCTGCACATGATGGATCGCCGCGATATCGAGCGCGCCGTTGCGCAAACGCGCGACGGCATCCGGAATCGTGACTTCTTCCAGATGCAGATTCACCAGCGGCATCGCACGGCGAAACTTCGAAACCGCATGCGGTAGAGCAGTCAGCGCGATCGACGGCATCGTGCCCACGCTCACCTTGCCGGCCAGTTCCCCCTTCACCTGTTCGACTGCCTCGACAGTGCGGCGCATATCGCCCAGCAACTGTTCCGCGCGCGGCAACAGCGCAAGCCCGCACGCCGTTAACTCGACGCCGCGCACGCTGCGCACCATCAACTCGGCATTCAATGCGTTTTCCAGCTCGCGAATTGAGTGCGTGACGGCCGGTTGCGTTACGCCGAGCTCGCGCGCGGCGGCGCGCAGACTGCGATGATGGGCGGCGGCGACGAATGCTTGCAGTTGTTGCAGCTTCATGAGGGTAATCCCGTATATAAAGCTTGTTAATCAGGGTGAAAAAAACAGCATCTTATTCGAACAAAACGGCGTAGCTATAGTGCTTGCCTGTTTGCCGCGTTATGCGGCGTGAATTCCCATGGAGCGATAGATGAGCGAAGCCGCGCGTTTTACCGAAGTGTCCGACCTGGTGCCTGCCGCCGAAAGCCTGCGCGAGATCCGCCATCACATCCATCACCATCCGGAACTCGCCTACGAGGAAGTGCAAACCAGCGCTTTGGTGGCTGAGAAGCTCGAACAATGGGGCTGGCAGGTCACGCGAGGGGTCGGTCAAACTGGCTTGGTAGGCACGCTGAAAGTGGGCGATGGCACGCGCAGCATCGGCATTCGCGCTGACATGGACGCGCTACCCATCATCGAACAAACCGGACTGCCGTATGCGAGTGGCACGCACGGCAAGATGCACGCGTGCGGCCACGACGGCCACACGACGATGCTGCTTGGCGCCGCGCAACATCTCGCCGCCACCCGCAATTTCTCGGGCACCGCGCATCTGTACTTCCAGCCGGCCGAAGAAAGCGGCATCGACAGCGGCGCGATGAAGATGATCAATGACGGCCTGTTCGAGCGTTTCCCGTGCGACGCCGTCTTCGGTCTGCACAACCATCCGGGCGAAGAACCGGGCGTGATGCTGTTTCGCAAGGGGCCGTTCATGTCGGCGGGCGACAAGGCGATCATCACGATCGAAGGTATCGGCGGTCATGCGGCGCGTCCGCATCTGACGGTCGATCCGGTGGTGGTGGCGGCGAGCATTGTGATGGCGTTGCAGACGATCGTGGCGCGTAACGTCGATCCGTCGCAGCCGGCGGTGGTGACGGTCGGCTCGATGCATGCGGGCACCGCGAACAACGTGATTTCGAGCAGCGCGAAACTGGAGTTGAGCGTGCGTTCGTTCAGCCCCGAAGTGCGCACACTGCTGAAAAAACGCATTACGGAACTCGCCGAAAGCCAGGCCGCGAGCTATGGCGGCAAAGCGGTGGTGGAGTACATCGAAGGCTATCCGGTGGTGATCAATTCGGATGCCGAAACGGATTTCGCGGTGCAGGTGGCGCGCGAGCTGGTCGGCGACGACAAGGTGGTCGAGCAGACCGACATTCTGATGGGTAGCGAAGATTTCGCCTTCATGCTGCAGAAACGGCCCGGCACGTTTCTGCGGATCGGTAACGGTGCGGGCGAAGACGGCTGCATGGTGCACAACCCGCATTACGACTTCAACGACCGCAATCTGCCGGTCGGCGCGGCATTCTGGACGCGGCTGGTGGAGCGGTATCTGGGCCAGTGAGGAGCCAAAGCCGGGCCAATAAGGCGACTCAGGCGCTAATGAGCTGCGGTTGAGCGGGCATTGAGTTCGCACCGTCAGCCACACAATCATAATGACGAGGAAGACCCGCGATGAACGCCACAACGGATGCGAGCCACGCTGTCGACGCTACCCGAACCACCAACCGCGGCGCAGTCGCGGCAGCGGTGATCGGTAACTGGCTCGAGTTTTTCGACTTCACCGTGTACGGTTTTTTTGCCGTGATCATCGGTAAGCTGTTTTTCCCGTCGGCGGATCCCACGACTTCGCTGCTCCTGTCCGTGGCGACCTTCGCCGCGGGTTTCATCACGCGGCCGCTCGGCAGCGTGATGCTCGGGGTGTATGCGGACCGCAAGGGCCGCAAGTCGGCGCTCAACCTGACCATCATGCTGATGGCGGCGAGCACCGGCCTGATCGCGATTGCGCCGACCTATGCGCAGATCGGCCTCGCCGCGCCGCTGCTGATCGTGCTGGCGCGTCTCGTGCAAGGCTTCTCACAGGGTGGTGAGTTCGGCGCGGCGACCACCACCTTGCTGGAACAGGGCGGCGGCACGCGGCGTGGTTTTCGCGCCAGTTGGCAACTGGCGACGCAAGGCGGCGCGGCGCTGATGGGTTCGGGCATTGCGGCGGCGCTTTCGGGCGCTTTGCCGAAAGAGTCGCTGGAAAGCTGGGGCTGGCGCATTCCGTTTCTGATCGGCGTGCTGATCGCGCCGGTCGGCATCTACCTGCGCCGCCGCCTCGCGGACGAGCCGGCAGGGGCGCACAGCCACGCCATCGAGCGCGGTGTGCTGCACGAACTTTTCACGGAGCATCTGCGTCCGCTGGTGCTGATTACGCTCACCGTCATGGGCGGCACGGTCTCGACCTACATCCTGACCTTCTATATGCCGACCTATGCGATCCACACGCTCGGCCTGCCGATGTCGCTGTCGATGCTGGTCGGCGTCGCGTCGGGTTTCGTCATGCTCATCATGTGTCCGGTGTTCGGCATGCTGTCAGACCGTATCGGCAGCCGTAAGCGGCCGATTCTGTTCGGGCGTGGCGTGCTGGTGCTGCTGCTGTTTCCGGCCTTCATGCTGATCAACCGCTTTCCGCAGTTGCCCGTCATCATGTCGGCGACCGCGTTGATGCTGCTGTTCTACTCGATGGGATCGGCGTCGGAATTTGCGTTGATGTGCGAGTCGTTTCCGCGGCGTGTGCGTGCCACCGGCATTTCGATCGCGTATGCCTTGAGCGTGTGCGTATTCGGCGGCACCGCGCAACTGGTCGCTACGTGGCTGATCAAACTGACCGGCAGCAAGCTGGCGCCGGCCGGTTACGTGGCGGCGTGCGTGGTGGTGTCGTTGATCGCGGTGGCGATGCTGAAGGAAACGGCGGATAAGCCGATTGATTGATTGATCAACCGCGCCGCGCAACCATCTCGGAGACCGTCTGCGCGGCCTGCTGCAAGGGCTCCAGAAATGCCTTCACCATCTGTTTGGCCGAATTACGCTGAGCGTTGCCGCTGATATTCATCGCCGCGATTACACGCCCCTGGCGGTTGCGAATCGGCGCGGACAGTGAAATCAGGCCGCCTTCCAGCTCCTGATCGACGATCGCCCATCCCTGGCGGCGCACCTGCGCGATCAGCTTTTTCAGCTCTTCCTTATCGGTCACCGTGCGCGGCGTGTGAGCGTAGAGCGGCGCCGAGCTCAGGGTCGCTTCGAGCGCTTCGTCGTCGAGCGCGGACAGCAGGACCCGGCCCATCGACGTGCAATACGCCGGCAAGCGGCTGCCGATCGACAGGTTGATGGTCATGATCTTGTGAGTCGGCACGCGCAGCACGTAGACGATCTCGGTGCGGTCGAGCACGGCCGCCGAGCAACTTTCGTGAACCTGCGCCGATAGCGTTTCCATCACCGGTTCGGCGAGATTCCAGAACGGCATCGAGGTCAGATACGCGAAACCGAGGTCGAGAATCTTCGGTGTGAGGCGGAACAGGCGGCCTTCGGCCTCCACGTAGCCGAGCGTCTGCAGGGTCAGCAGGATGCGGCGTGCGCCGGCGCGTGTCAGGCCGGTAGCGGCCGCGACGTCCGTGAGCGTCTGTTCGGGGCGGGCGGCATTGAACGCGCGGATCACCGAGAGACCTCGCGCGAACGACTGCACGTAGGAATCGCCCGGTTTGTCCGGGGCCGGTTCGGCGCTGACAGGAACGGCGGAAGACGGCGGCAGGGCTTGGCTCATAGACCTAGGACGGTGCGTTTGAAGAAGTGCGCGGAGCGATTGCGCGATTCAGCCGTCGCGATGCTGCGCCAAGGCGTGACGATAGCTTAAGCCTTCTGTTTCGCCAACGTTGACCGTTTTTGCTCCAGGTCCGTATAAATGGAATCTGGTCTGAGGTGGCAGGCTAAGTTATTGATTCAACGGAACTTGTGCGTCATACACATTTGTCCATGCTGCAAATAAAGTTGCGGCTGGATACCTGCGACCGAACCTTTGATGAACACGACGGTCCCGCAACGTTTAAACATTGCTTCGGACTCTCCCGAAGTGTAGTTCTTGTTTTTGGCATTTTTCCGTTGATTTTGTTTGCCTAGACTCCGTTTCAGATGCACCACTCGCTTCTGACAAAGAGCGTTGCTGCAGCAATGGAGAGGGCGGCGCCTCTGCGTCGCCCATATCTGGACGAATAAAACAGGACGGAGGCAATCATGTCTGAAAACAGCTACGAAACGGGTCGGCTCAATTTGCCGTTTGTGGGGATCTGCACGTTCGCGAAATCCCCGTTGTGTCTCGACTGGGACAAGATCGATGCGGATGTCGCGGTAATGGGCGCGCCCTTCGATTGCGGCACCCAGTGGCGTGCCGGGGCGCGCTTCGGCCCACGTTCGATTCGCGATGCGTCGACACTGTTCTCGTTCGGCCACGGCGGTGCATACGACTTCGAAGACGATGTCGTTTATCTGCCTAGCAACGAAGTTCGTATCGTCGATATCGGCGATGCGGACATGGTTCACACCAACACTGAAAAGAGCCACTCGAACATCGAATACGGCGTGCGCAAGATATTGGCGGCAGGCGCGTTGCCGGTGGTGATGGGCGGCGATCACTCGATCAACATTCCGTGCATCAACGCGTTCGAAGGTCAGGAGCCGTTTCATATCGTTCATATCGACGCGCACCTCGATTTCGTCGACGAGCGTCATGGTGTGCGGTACGGCCACGGCAATCCGCTGCGGCGCGCGGCAGAGAAAAGCGTTGTGTCGGGCATGACGCAAATCGGCATTCGCAACGTGTCGTCGACTGCGCGCGAGGGCTATGCGCAAGCGCGTGAGATGGGCTCGGACATTATCTCGGTGCGCGATCTCCGCCGCCTCGGTATCCAGGGTGTGCTGGACCGCATCCCGAAGGGCGTGCGTTATTACCTGACGATCGACATCGACGGTTTCGATCCTTCAATCGCGCCTGGCACGGGCACGCCGAGCCACGGCGGTTTGCTGTATTACGAAGGACTCGAACTGTTCGCGGGTCTCGCAGAGCAAGGCGAGGTGATCGGCATCGACCTCGTGGAAGTTGCACCTGATTACGACCATTCGGGTTCGACTTCAATTCTTGCTGCGCAATTGCTGCTGAACACCATCGGTCGTGTCATGCATCAACGCAAAGTCAAACGAAACCTTTCTCGCTGATTTGCGCGTAATTGCTTTTCGGCGCGTTGAACGTGATACCCGGTCACCTATGGCCGATATATTAGCCGCGGGCGCTACTTGCCGCTTCGCGAGGCGCGGCCCAGTTCTTTGGCCGCAGCCCGCAACTGGTTGCAAAAAGCCTGTACGACCCGTGCCGATTCGCCGCTTTTGCGCGTGATTATCTGAAAATCCAGATGCGTCACGTAGTGCTCGGGATCGATGCGGGTCAACAAGCCGTTGTCCACCCAAGGCAGCGCGTAGTGAGGCGGCAGAAAGCCGATATAGTTGCCGGACAGAATCAGCATGGCCCGGCCCTCGACGTTATCGACGGAGGCCGCGGCTTCCGGCATGTGCAGCAACTTCAATTCCTGGTTGCCGAGATACGCGCGGGCCGCCAGTCGCTGCTTACTGAGCACCGAAACAGGAACCCTGCCGCTCGCCCGTTCGTGCAACGGATGAGTCGACGCACAATAGAGTCCCTGTTCCTCACGATAGAGCGGCAGGTAATCGAGGCCGGGAATGTGCACAGGAAATGGCCCCACGGCGAGATGCAGACGACCATCCAGCACGTGCTGCTCCATGCTTCCCGGCGTTTCGATCTGCACATGCAGGCGAACTTCTGGCGCCATCTGACCGAACTCGCGAATTGCCATGGGTAGAGGCGAGTACTTGTCGGTCAACGTCGCCTCGATCATGCCGAAGCGCAACACGCCGGAGAGCTGATTGCGCAGTGCGCCAGCTTCCATTTGAAACGTGTCGACCGCGCCGAGCAGACGTTGCGCGGCGGCGTGCAGTTCCGCGCCTTCCTCGGTGAGCCGGAAACCGGCGCGTCCGCGTTCACATAGCCGCAGTCCGAGTCGCGTCTCCAGTTGCGACATGTATTCGCTGATACTCGATGCGCCGATGTTGAGAATGGGCTGCGCAGCCGCAAAGCCACCGCATCGCACGATGGTTTCGAAAATTCGCAATAGCTTGAGATCCGTGTCCTGAACTTGCATGGTGGCGCCCCTCGATTACTTCGGGGGTTTCCGAAGTGCATTTCATCAATGGTGCATTTTATTGGGGAATTTGGCTACACAGAATTGCCATCAATCCAACTGTCCGACCATCGGAAGATCGGTCGCGACGGATGGGGTCAAGCGATGTTATCTGTGCCATGCCGGTAAGGTTCGCCGCTCGTCGGCGACACGGTCTGGCACACCACTCGAGGTGAGGAGAGCATGATGAAGAAGCCATACGCAGGTGCAAGCTGGTTGACAGCAGTCGCTTTGAGCATGATCTCCCTGAGCGCGACAGCGGGTGAGCAGGTCGTCAAGATCGGTCTGACGGGGCCGTTGACCGGCCCGCAAGCCGCCATCGGCAAGGACGACGAAAACGGCGTGAGAATGGCGATCGAGCGTCTGAATTCCGAGGGTCTCGTGATCGGTGGTCAGAAAACTCGCTTCGAGTTGGTCTCGCAAGACGACGCCGCCGATCCGCGTACCGGTATGACGGTCGCGCAAGGCCTGGTGGACGCCAACGTGAAGGTTATTTTCGGGCCGTTTAATTCCGGTGTCGCGATTCCGATCTCGAACCTCGTGAACGGATCAGGCATCGTGATGGCGACCGTCGCGTCGAATCCGTCGATCACGCAGCACGACTATCCGTTCGTGTTTCGCATCTCCGCCAGCGACACCCAACTAGGCAGCCGGATGGGAGAATTTGCGGCAAAGGAACTGAAGATCAAACGTATCGCCGTGATAGACGATCGCACCGCGTATGGCCAGGGCGTCGCCGATGAATTCGTCAAGGCGGCTAAAGCCAACGGCATCGAGATTGTGGATCGGGAATATACAACCGACAAGGCGACTGACTTCGTATCGATTCTCACGCACGTCAAGGGTGCCAACGCGGAAGGAATCTTCTACGGTGGCTACTACGCGCAGGCCGGTGCGTTGCGCAAGCAGATGAGGCGCCTCGCAATGAATGGCTACCTGCTGGGCGGCGATGCAATGTGTAATGCCGAACTGGCGAAACTTGGTGGCGATTCGGTCGACGCGCGCGTGTATTGCCCGCAAGGCGGCCCCGTCCTGGATCAAACACCGGAAGGCCGCCGGTTCAAGGCGGACTACAAGCGACGCTTTCAAACCGATCCGCTAACCTACAGCGCTGCCTTGTACGATGGCGTGAACATCGTGGCGCAAGCGATGACGAAGGCGAACTCGATCGAACCAGCCCAGTACCGCGCTGCGCTGGCGAACATCGATTCTCGCGGTGTGTCGGGCCACTACCGGTTCGACAGGAACCGCGACCTCACGGATTCACCCATCACCATCTATCACTATCGAAATGGCGAGCCGACGCCTCTTGCGTCTGCACAACCCTAAGCCTGCCCCATGTGCGCCTTCTGCTCGGCCGTACGGTAGCTTTCCATCAGGTCGATCATGAATACCTGCAGGATGGTCGGGGGCACGGCGGCCCGCCGTATGATCGCGCAAAATGGCCACTGGGTACCGAACTGGTCCGGGCATATCTGATGCATCTCGCCGCGCGCGATCCATCGGGCAGCGTAGTGGATCGGTAGAAATCCAATGTATGCCCCCGATAGAATAAGGATCGCCTGTGCCTCGATATTGTCGACGGTTGCTGCGGCTTTACTTACCTTGAGCATTTGAAGGTCGTGCTGCTGCAGATAGCCCCGTGCAACGACACGGCTCGACGCGATGGCCTGTTCGAGCGCGTTATCGGCCTGCGAGCGGCCGGCAAGCGGGTGACTCTGTCCGCAATACAGGCCGTCCGGTTCGCAGTAGAGATCCGTGTAGGTTAGCCCCGGCACATGAAGCGGGAAATGCCCCACGGCAATGTGCAGCCGGCCGTCCAGCACACGCTCCTCCAGTTCGGCAGGCGTGCCCACGTAGACATCCAGATGCACGTCGTGTCCCCGCGATACGAACGTTTGCAGTGACTGCGGCAGCGGCGAGGCCGAGTCGGTTACGGTGTTGTCGATGATGCCGAGGTACAGCTTTCCCGAGATGTGCTTTTTTAACGCATCGGTATCCACACAGAAGCTTTCTACCGCCACCTGCAACCGCTGCGCCGCCTCGTACGTCGCCATGCCGTGTTCGGTGAGGCGAAATCCGCTCCGCCCGCGCTCGCAAAGCTTGAGCCCCAATCGTGTTTCGAGCGTCGTCATCTGCTCGCTGATCGTCGACTGGCTGACGTTCAGGGTCGCCTGCGCGGCGGAAAACCCTCCGCACCGTACCACCGTCATGAAAACCCTCAGTAGTTTGAGGTCCACGTCCTGCAACTGGATCACCGTCGTCGCTCCTATTGCACCGCTTGCTTCGATATTCCCGATATGAACATCTGATTCACGTGATTTTTACCCTCGGGCATGTCGTCCATAGTCTCTCAAAACGCCGCGTAGCTACAAGCCACGTTTATATCGATGGACCTCCGGTTGTTTGTGAGCGGCCGACCCCTCTCGCGATCCCGCGAGGTCCTCGCCAGGCGTTGCAGGAACGCGCGGACCTACGCGCATGAAACTGGCCCATTAGAGGCCGAATTGCAGTCAATCCGTAACACAGGAGACAAAGATGGATACCGTCGCACGAAATTACCTGGAGAAGTTTGGCGTCCTTGAAGAGACGCAACGCTTTCTCATCAAGCCGCAGAAAATGTTTATTGGTGGCGCGTGGGTGCCGCAAGGTGACCGGGAATCCTGTGCCGTGATCGAGCCGTCCACCACCGGGCTGATCACGCACATTCCCTTGGGCACCACCGCGGATCTGGATCGTGCGGTCGAAGCTGCCCGCAAACAATTCGATGGCGGATCATGGCGCAGGCTCAAGCCGCTTGAGCGGGAACGGCTGCTTCATCGACTCGCTGATCTGATTGAGGCGAATGCAACTGAACTGGCCGAGATCGAATCGATCGACGTAGGCAAGTCCGTCGCGAATGCGCGTGACGTCGACGTTCAAGGCACGATCGACACCTTCCGCTATTTTGCCGGGTGGGCGTCAAAGCTCCACGGCCGCACGGTTGAACCCTCTCTGCCGGGTGAATACGTTGCCTATACGCGCAAGGAACCCATCGGTGTGATCGGCGTGATCGTGCCGTGGAACTTCCCGTTGCAAACAATGGCATGGAAGGTGGCCGCAGCGCTTGCCGCCGGTTGCACCACAGTGATCAAGCCCGCCGAACTGACTTCTCTATCGACCCTGCGCTTCGCGGAGCTGGTGCAGGAGGCCGGGATTCCTGACGGCGTCGTGAACGTCATAACGGGACGTGGACGCGAAATTGGTGCGGCCATGGCCGCCCATCCTGGCATCGACAAAATCACGTTCACGGGTTCCACCGAGGTGGGCCGTACTGTCGGACACACGGCCGTGGGAGGCATCAAACGCCTCACGCTCGAACTGGGTGGCAAGTCACCGGTGCTGGTGCTGGAGGACGCCGACGTCGAGGCGGCGGCCCAGGCGGTCGCAAACGGCATCTTCTTCAATTCCGGACAGGTCTGCGATGCGGGGACACGGGTCTACATCCAGCGCGGCATTCACGACAAGTTCATTGGCGCGCTGATTGAACACACCCGCAAGCTGAAGATCGCCCCCGGTCTGGATCGGGATTGTTTCATCAGCCCGCTCGTTTCTGCGCTTCAGAAGGATCGCGTCTCTTCCTATATCGAAGCGGGGCGGCGCGAAGGCGCGGAAGTTGTGCAGGGTGGCCATGTACTGGACCGGCCAGGCTATTTCGTCGAGCCGACCATCTTTGCGCATTGCCGCAGCGACATGAAGATAGTTCGCGAAGAGATCTTCGGCCCAGTGCTGGTGACCGCGCCCTTTGACGACCTGGATGATGCGTTGTCGCTGGCAAACGATTCGCCGTACGGTCTTGCCGCCGCGATTTACTCCAATGACCTGAACCGCGTGCACAAGCTGATCCCGCAGTTGCGCGCCGGCACGGTCTATGTCAATGCACATAGCACCATTGATCCGTCAATGCCGTTCGGCGGATTCAAGGAGTCCGGCTTCGGCAAGGACCTTGGCCCCGAGCAACTGGATCATCTGATGGAGACCAAGGCGGTCTGGATCACGCTGCACTGAAGCGCAAATACGCTAACGACGCCGCCTCGAATAAACGTGAGCCGAGCGCCACGTGACGAGCGGAAGTCGCGGCCAGCACGCATGCCGGATCCATCTCTATTCCATCAACCTCTCATTGCAGCCAGGGGTACATGATGCAAGCAACAGACGAAACAGTTGAACGCGCGGTAGTTGGGGTCGAGTCGGGTGCCATCGAGGGCCATTCAATCGACTTCATTCCAGGTAACGAAAGAACCGACAGGCTATCCAGGCAGGGACCGTTCTGGTTTCTGGGTAATTTCACGTTCTTCACCATGACTATTGGTTTTGTTGGTCCCAGCATTGGCCTGAGCGCGCTGTGGACGACGATAGCCGGCACGCTGGGCATTATGTTCGGCACGTTGTTCATGGCCTTTCACGGATCGCAAGGTCCTCATCTTGGTTTGCCGCAGATGATTCAGTCGAGAGCGCAGTTCGGCTATCGCGGGGTCATCGTGGTCTTGCTGGCGACGCTATTCGTGTTTGCTGGATTCAACATCGTCAACCTGGTGTTGATGATGCAGGGTCTCAAAGCGCTGTTCAACTGGGACCCCGTCAAGGTGGCGTTGGCAGTCACGCTGCCGGCTTCGATTCTGGCCATTCTCGGGCATGACTGGATGCACCGCAGTTTCAAATGGGCGTTGTATCTGTCGCTTCCCCTTTACGGCCTCGTAACAGTGGCCGTCCTGATGCACTGGGTGCATGACGTGCCGCTCGCCTCCGTCGCACCGGGCGCGGCGCCGACACCACCACTCGGCTTCAACTGGATTGCATTCATTGCACAATTCGCAGCCGCCGCCAGCTACAACATCGCTTACGCACCCTATGTATCGGACTATTCGCGCTACCTGCCGAAAAACACGCCGAGCGGTAAGCTGATCGCGGCGGTGTTCCTGGGCGCATCGCTGTCGGGCGCGTGGATGATCGCGATTGGGGGTTGGCTCGCGGACCATCTGCACGCAACCGATGTACTGGTCGCGTTGGATCAGGTGGGTAACGACCTGGCACCAGGTATGGGAAGCATTGTGGTTGCCGTCACGATCCTGGCGTTTCTGCCGGTGATCGCAATGAACATCTATAGCGCCAAATTGACGGCTATCACGGCAGTTGATTCGTTCCGGAAAGTCCAGCCGACTCTCAGGACTCGCATTCTGGCAATTGTCTTCGTGGTGATCCTTCAGCTCGGCGTGGCGCTGAGCATCTATACCTCGGGTAAGGGACTCTCCGTCCTGAATATTTACCTCGTCGTCATGCTGTATTTTCTGGTGCCCTGGACCGCGGTCAATCTGACGGACTACTTTTTTGTCCGCAAGGGGCGCTATGCGATTCCGCACTTCTTCATGCCTGACAACAATCTGTACGGCAAATGGGGCGCGCGCGGTTTGCTGGCCTATGCGACCGGCTTTGTCTCGATGATTCCGTTCTTCTGCGTCCTCGACGGCTCAAACGAAGTGTATGTCGGCCCGTTTTCACGTGCGATGGGCAGCGTCGATCTGGCCTGGCTGGTTGGTCTGTTCGTCTCGGGCATTGCCTACTACGTGTTGTCGCGTTCGCTCGATCTGAAGTACGAAGCATCGGTCATTGCCCAGATCGAGAAGACATCACCGCAATACACCACCGGCGACACGAGTCGCTACTGATCCACAGACGAATTCGTCAAGATCCAGAAAGCAGGCAAATATCATGGTTACCGAGCAATTCGATTACATCATTGTGGGCGCCGGATCGGCCGGATGTGTATTGGCCAACCGGCTCACCGAGGACCCTGCGGTCCGCGTTCTGGTGCTGGAATACGGCGGCAGCGATCGCAGCGTCATCATTCAGATGCCGAGCGCGTTTTCGATGCCGATGAATACGACCAAATACAACTGGCGTTATCAGACCGCCCCCGAAGCGCATCTGAATGGCCGCCAGTTGCACTGCCCGCGCGGCAAGGTGCTGGGAGGGTCATCGTCGATCAACGGCCTCGTCTATATTCGCGGACACGCGTGCGACTTCGACGAATGGGAGGAGCTTGGCGCGCGAGGCTGGGGTTATCGCAACTGCTTGCCCTATTTCCGTCGCGCGGAGAGCTACAAGTTTGGTGGCGACGAGTACCGGGGTTCGGAGGGGCCGCTGTCCACCAATAACGGCAATAACATGGCGAATCCGCTGTACGGTGCGTGGATCGAGGCCGGGGCAGAAGCCGGCTACATCAAGACGGACGACTGTAATGGCCATATGCAGGAAGGTTTCGGCGCGATGCATATGACCGTCAAGAATGGCGTGCGCTGGTCTACAGCAAACGCTTATCTACGCCCCGCGATGAAGCGGCCCAATCTGACCGTGGTTACTAATGCGATGACACGTCACGTGATTCTCGAAGGCAAGCGCGCTGTCGGGGTCGCGTACGATCAAGGCGGGGTCACGCGTACGGCGCGATGCCGTGCGGAAGTATTGATCGCCTCGGGTCCAATCGGGTCGCCCCACTTGCTGCAACGCTCCGGCATCGGGGCTGCCGAGGTGTTGCGCCAGGCGGGGATCGCGGTCAAACATGACCTGCCGGGCGTGGGCGAGAACCTGCAGGATCACGCGGAGATTTATATCCAGTACGCCTGCAAGGAACCCGTCACGCTGAATTCGAAAATGGACCCGTTCAGCAAATTCATGATCGGGCTACGCTGGCTTTTGTTCAAGGATGGCCTCGGTGCCAGCAACCATTTCGAGGCGGGTGGATTCATCCGCTCAGAAGCGGGATTGCGCTGGCCGGACATTCAATTCCATTTCTCGCCGGCAGCCATGCGCTATGACGGCGACAAGCCGCTCAAGGGCCACGGGTTCATGGTGCTGACCGGACCGAACAAGCCGAAGAGCCGAGGCTATATTCGAGCGACGTCAGCCGATCCCTATACGCACCCGGAGATCCGCTTCAACTACCTGGATCGCGAAGAGGACCGCGAAGGATTTCGACGCTGCGTCCGGTTGACCCGGGAAATCATCGGTCAGCCGGCGATGGATCGCTTCCGCGATGCCGAACTCGCGCCTGGTCCGGACGTGCAAACAGATGAGCAGATCGACGCCTTCGTCAGGGCGAACCTGGAAAGCACCATGCATCCGTGCGGCTCGTGTCGCATGGGAGAAGACGATATGGCTGTGGTCGACTCCGAGTTGCGGGTTCACGGTATCGAGGGCTTACGGGTGATCGATTCGTCGGTATTCCCGACTGAGCCCAATGGCAATCTGAATGCGCCGACGATCATGCTCGCCGAACGTGCGTCTGACCTGGTCCGGGCGGTGTCCATGCTGCCGGCGTCCAACGCGGACGTGGGCCTCGCCGAGGGGTGGGAGACGCGGCAACGCACGCATGCGCCGACGCGAGATTTGCATGTAGGGTAGCGTAGGGAAGCCGGCGGCTGTCACGTCCGCCGCGCATTCAATCCGGGAGCGCGTTGTCCTTCAGACAGTCGATAAAATACTCCGCCGCGTTGTCCAGCACGCGATCCTTGCGATGTATCAGGCTGAGCGCGAGGCGAGGTAGCGCGAAATCGAGTGCAACACGCTCCAGCGTGCCGCGCTCGATTTCCTCGTTTAGCTGAAAGTCTGGCCAGACGCTCACCACCCCGGCCTCGCTGGCGAGCTCCGTATAGAGCCTGCGCGCGGTGCACACCGTCACGCGCGACGGCGGTGCAATCGTCCCTGCTGTGGCGCCCGCGTGCGCGATCAGTGCGGCCCAGAATGGGGGCACGCTCTTGCGCGTGTAATTGTAGAGCCAGTGCGCGTCCCGCAAACGTGCAAGCTGTTTCTCACCCGCAAGCGGATCGCCTGGTTTGACCGCCAGCGATTGCGACACGGTGCCGAGCGGTGTCACGCGGAACTCGTTGCTCGGGTCCCCTTCGCTGGTAAAACCGATACACATGTCGAACGAGCCGTCGCGCAGGCCGTCGATGAGCCGTGTTGTCTGGTACTCGTGCACGTCGAGCTGCACGTCGGGAAAGCGCGTACGGAACGCGTGGATCGCGTCCGGCACGACGATTGAGGCGGCGAGCAGCGATACGCCAATCTCGAGTGTCCGGCCAGCCGACGACTTCATCTCCTCCAGTTCCTGCTCGGCCCGCGCGATTTCAGTAACGACGGTGCGCGCACGCCTGAGCAGCGCTTCGCCATACGACGTCAGGCGGATGCCCGAGCCGCTGCGCACGAGCAGCTGCACGCCGAGGCGCGCCTCCAGCTCCTTGATGCTCTTGGTCACAGCGGGCTGCGACAGGCACAGTGCTTCGGCGGCAGCCATCAGCGTGCCGTACTCGGCAACAGCCACGAAGGTGCGCAATTGGGTGGTTTTCATGGTTTCCGCGGCCCATAAGCTTTGGCTATGTACATAAAAAACTGGAAATTGACCAGTCGCGGCGCTGGCTAGTATAGCCACTCCGCCGCCGTCTGTGAGGCGCAGCCGGAGGCACTCAAGACAAGGAGGGACAGTGGGACTGAACGTCATCGACGCCGATATCGACGAACTCGTTGCATTGCGGCGAGACATTCATGCCAATCCGGAGACGGCGTTCGACGAGACACGCACGAGCGAACTCGTCGCCGCGAAACTGCGCGCCTGGGATATTGAAACACACACGGGTGTGGGCAAAACGGGCGTGATTGGCGTCATTCACGGCACGCGCACGACGTCGGGCATTGGGCGCGTAATCGCGTTGCGCGCCGACATGGACGCGCTGCCGATGGAAGAAGAAGGGCGCCCGTTGCACCGCTCCTTGCGGCAAGGGGTATTTCACGGTTGCGGCCATGACGGCCATACAGCGATGCTGCTCGGCACGGCGCGCCATTTCAGCCGTCATCGAGATTTCGCAGGGACGCTCGTGCTGATCTTTCAGCCCGCCGAGGAAACCGGCGGCGGTGCGCTGGCCATGCTGGCAGACGGGCTCGAAACCCGCTTTCCGTTCGACGAAATCTACGCCATGCACAATGCGCCGCATTTCGCGCCGGGCACGTTCGGCGTGCGCGACGGCGCCATGCTGGCGTCGTGCGACGAGTTGCGAATCGACGTGAACGGCGTCGGCGGTCATGGCTCGTCGCCGGAAAGGACGAAGGATCCGATCGCGGCTTCGGCGCAGCTCATCTGCGCGCTGCAGACTGTCGTGAGTCGCGCGATCGACCCGGCTTCGGCCGCCGTGCTCAGCATTGGCAGCATTCATGCGGGCAGCACGTCGAACGTGATTCCTTCACACGCGCAGATGACGGGCACCGTGCGTACGTTCGACGAAAGCGTGCGCGCACGGATGAAGGCGCGTATCGAGTCGATCTGCGCGGGCGTCGCGCTCGCGACCGAATGCGAGATCGCCGTGACGTTCTACGGCAGTTCGCCCGCGACGATCAACCATCGCGAGCAGGCCGAGGCCGCAGCCGCCGCAGCGGCAGATGTGTTCGGTGCAGCGAACGTTCTGCGCGATTTCCCGCCGCTCAATGGCTCCGAGGACTTCTCCGAATTTCTGCTGCGTCGCCCCGGAGCCTACGTGCTCCTCGGCCAGGGCGGGGTCTATTGCCATCATCCCGAGTTCGACTTCAACGACGAGGTGCTGCCGCTCGGTGTGCGCTTCTTCGTGACGCTGGCGCTCGCGCGCCTCGACGCGTAGCCCATCTTTTCGCGTCAGGAAAACACCCACTCAATCCAGTCAGGAGATACCTATGAACCAGCACCTGCTGGCGGTGCTCGGCTCGGCGCTCGCCGCTGCCGCGCTCATCGCCGCACCGTCTGCGCAGGCCGAAACCTTGCGTTTCGGTACCGATCCGACGTATCCGCCGTACGAGTACAAATTGCCGAGCGGCCAGCTCGCGGGGCTCGACATCGAAATCGGCAATGCCCTGTGTGCCGCCTCCCATGTGAAATGCGAATGGGTGGAGGGGAGTTTTGACGGGTTGATCGCCGGGCTGCAATCGCGCAAGTTCGATGCAATCAATGCTTCGCTCGCGGCCACGGCCGCGCGACGTGCGGTGATGGATTTCTCGACACCGCTCTATCCAGCGGACATCCGCCTCGTCGCCGCGAAGAGCGCTCATCTTCAGCCGAATGCGGCATCGCTCGCCGGCAAGCGTATCGGGGTGCTGCAAGGGTCGACGCAAGCGGCCTTCGCGAGGCTGAACTGGGCCGCGCACGGGGTGATGATTGTCGAGTATCAGGACCAGAACAGCGTCTACGCAGACCTCATGAACGGACGGCTCGACGGTACGCTGGTGGTCGGCGCCGCTGCCCAACTGGGATTTCTCGCGAAACCCGAGGGCAGGAACTTCGAACTGGCCGGCGCGCAGATCGTCGATCCGGCGCTGCTCTCTGCAAGCAGCGTGATCGGTGTGCGCAAAGCCGACTCGCACACGCTACAGATGCTCGACGCAGCGATCGCGCAACTCAAACAAAACGGCACGATAGACCGGTTGACGCACAAGTACCTGGACGCAGGGATAACCGCGAAGTAACCGCTGCACCCGCTAGGTGCGCCGCTGCCAGCGCGCGGCGCGCACGCGAGCAACGACACCGGCATCACGCTATTCGACGTTCAACAGCATCCAACGAAAGCGGCCGTTCCTCGAGATGACCTCGCCGGGCTATTGGCAGTCGTGGCCAACGAGCGCGCGTGCCGCCGATCACCGACCTCAGAGCGCAATCTGGACGCTCTGTCGAATCACACCGTCCGGCGAAAGCGAACGCCATAGCGCGTCGGACGGCGGAGATGCTATTGGCGCGCGACCGGCGTGAACCCGTAACGTGTGAGGACGTCCTGTGCCTCCGGGCTCATCAGGTACAAGGCAAGCCGGTAAGCGGCGTTTCGCGTGGTAGCGGTCTGCGGCAACTCCAGGACTGTCATTCCATAGTCTGCGGAGATACTGAGGTTGGCCGGGAGTTCGACCTGCACAAGGCTCGAATCGGGCTTTGTTTCGTGAGAGCTGCAATAGCCGATGAAGACATCGACGCGCCGCGTCGCCATAAAGTATTTCACGGGATTCTGACCAGCTGGAACCCGAGGCGCTGCTGGGCCACCAACCAGTTGCTGCGCTTTCGTCTCCAGAATCTGCTTCGCTCCGGGACGGACTGAGTCAGCCTTCGCGAACAACGCCCATGCATAGTCACCGCCCGGGTCTGCCTTTGGTGTTGAGGTGCCGATCTTGACATTCGGATCGAGCAGTTTGTCGAGCAGATTGTCCGTTGTGAGGCCGACGTCCGGGCGGGCCTGAACGCAAACCCGATTTCTCGCAAAGACAACAGTAGGGGCAGCCTTTCCTTCCGCCGTCAGGCGCTGCGGATGCGCCATATTCGCGGAAACAAAAATATCCGCCTTGGCGGAATTCTCGATCTTGTCTAGCAGAAGACCTGCTGGCCCTGTAACGAGATCAATTTTCTGGCCGGACTCCGTCGTGTATTGCCGCGCGATAGAGGCGAGTGCGCCGCCCATGCTTCCGGCAGCATAGATCGTGACAACTGGAGCGGCGGGTGCTTGCTGCGCCGACGCGATGCTCACGGTGCTACCGAGAACGACGAAAAGAAGGGTGCGAAGTACCATATGCCGGTCCTTGTTCAGAGATTGATTTGTAGCGAAGCGCGGACGGTACGAGGAGCGCCAAGCGTGCCTGTACCATTGTCGGAGCCGCTGTAGCCACTTTGTCCACTTGGCGTGATGTTGGCCCAGTACTGGCGGTTGGTGATATTGTCGACGGCAATGCGCAGCGTTACTGATTTGCCAGCAATTTTCGTTCTGTAGCGCGCACCGAGATCAACGACGGTATAGCCGTCGACATAGTCTGTGTTCGTATAGTTGCCCGGCCGACGGCTTGCGTAGTTCATGTTGATGTTGAACCCGAGACCGGCGACGGCCGGCACGGAGTAATCAAGTAGCGCATTGAATACGACGCGCGACAGGCCGAGGATCTGTTTATCACTGGTAGACGCCGAGCCTGTGTCGAACAGGCGGGGATCGAGTAGCGAGATCCCCGTGAAGATGTTGAGATCTCGTGTCACCGCGCCTGTCGCAGTCAGTTCAAGTCCGCGATTAACTTGTTGACCTTGTTCAGCAAAAACGTTGTTCGCGCCTACATATGCGTACGGCCGCTCGATGCGGTAAAGGGCGGCGCCGAGCGTAACCTGGCTCACATCGACTTTGTAGCCCAGTTCCCATTCTTTGCTTCGGTACGGAGCGAGACTATCTCCTGCATTTGCTGATCCAGCCGGGGCATTGTCCCCCTGTTGAAGACTGTCAGCGTACGTCAGATACGCCGTCATATTGTCTTGCGGTTTAAACATCAGACTGGCCGTCGGGCTGATGCCGTTCGCGTTGTACTTGCTGGTTGTCGCGCCCTGCTTGTTGTAGTTCTCTGTGTGTATCCAGCTCTGGCTCGCGGCCAGTAGCGTCGACCAATACTTGTTGAAGCCAATCGTGTCCCCGACGCTAATCGATTGCTGAACCGTATTGACGGACCGGTACCGATTTGAGAAATCGGGCAACGGAGGTTTCGCAAAAGACAATGGGTCGTCGATGCTTGCAGTGCCCAGCGTAATCGCCCCTGTCTGATACGGTGTGTATCGATTCCAGAAGAAACCCGTGTTTGACACGAAGACGTCGTGTGAAAGGCCTGCAAGCTCGGTATGGCCATTCAGCGCGACGGTGTTGCTGACGATCGTGTCGAGGCTGTACGTGGTCGTCGCGGTGGTCGTCGTATAGGCGCCGGTCTTGCTGGTGATGGTGTTGGTCGGCACTGTCGACGCACGATCATTCGTCTCTCTCGACACGCCAGCGCTTAAGTGCCAGTCCTTGTTGAAGTCGTGCTTCACGGTGGCACTGAACATGTTGGTGACGTTGTCATCACCCGCCCACGATTGGCCGTAGCCCGGACGTGTAGGGTCGGGCGCACTGGGAAAGGGCACGTTACGCGCCAATGCGAACGTTCCTGGGAATCCAGTCGACAGATAGTGGTACGTGCTGAAATTGGTCTCAAGCTTCGTGTCCGGGGTGAAACGAACGTCGAACGCGAGGCTTGCCAGTTGCCTGCGCAGGCGACTGCCCTCCACATATCCCTCACCGTTCTGGTTGAGCAGATTCAGCCGATAGCCGAAGCGGTCGTCGTTGCCGAAGTGTCCTCCGAGGTCCAGATGTTCAGTCAAGGACTGGCGTGACGCGTAGCCGAGCGTGAACTCGCGTAACGGCTCGGCGGTGGGCCGTTTGAGCACGTAGTTGAACGTGCCGGCAGGACTGGCGGGCCCATATAGGGTACCGGCCAGGCCATTTAGAACCTCAATCTGCTCGAATTGCTCGATTGGATAGTCTGTTGTCGCAGCGATACTGAGGCCATCGATCCGCGTGTTCTGGACAACTCCCGCTTGCAGCCCCCGAGTCTGAGGGCGGATATTTTCGCCCTGAACCGTCGGGATGAAGCGAAACGCTTCCCGCACGCTCTGGAGTTGCTGATTCTCCGCAAGCGATGATGGGACGACGCTAATCGAGTACGGCGTATCAAGAAGTTCTTTCTCGCCAAGCGGTCCAACTTTCGTTCGGTCGATCTGATACGACGGGTATTGGGTGGGAGATATTCCAGTGACGACTACGGGTGTGAGTTGGATTCCGTCGTCCTGGGCATGGACTGAGAATGTCGCGCCCATTCCTGCTGATACGAGTGTGAGCGCCTGAAAGGCGTTGATTGTGCGAGTCATGGACCTTGATGTATCTATTTTTGTGTCGTTGTATCTGGCTATATATAACGCGGCGCATAAGCTTTCGACAAGTAGCGGCCTGTAATAGATGGAATTCGGCCAGAACCCGGCCCAGGAAGCCTTGCGACTGAAGTCCGGCTCTTCGTTGAGCGAACACGGCCGCCGGGTTGTTTGCGATAGACCGATGCCCGAGACGTCTATCAGCTTTGTGGCTGGCTGGTCATGTCGCGCAAAGAATCACTCGAAAAAACCAGGGTTTGCATGGATGCAGTCAAAGTCTCAAATTTGTATGATGACCCGACAACATGATTCGTTGGGGCATGCATGTTCGACAAGATTCCTGCCCGCGCGCTGAGCGATACCGTCGCGCAGCAGTTGCTTAAGCAGATCGACAAAGGCACCTTCGCGCGCGGCGGCAAGCTGCCGACCGAGGCTGTGCTGGCGCAGCAGTTCGGCGTGAGCCGCACGGTGATCCGTGAGGCAATTTCGCGGCTGAAGAACGAAGGCGTGGTCCAGCCGCGTCAGGGCAGCGGCGTGTTCATCGCCGCGCACGGGGCGATCCGGCCGCTGCGCATCGATTACGCGGAAGCGGTTGAAGCGGGTTCGGTGCTGCAAATTCTCGCGCTGCGGCGGGCGATCGAGGCGGAAGTCGCCTCGGAAGCCGCCATGCGCCGCAGCGACGCGGACATGATGTCGATCGACGCGGCGCTCGCCAGGATTGACGAAGCAGTGGCCGAAGGCGAGAACGGCGTCGCCGAAGACGTTGCTTTTCACCGCGCAATCGCCGCGGCCACCGGCAATCCCTATTTCCTCAAGACGCTCACCTTCCTGAATCAGTATCTCGAAGCCGGCACCCTGGTGACGCGGGGTAACGAAGCGCTGCGCGATGACTTCTCGCGTCAGGTGCGTGAAGAGCATGCGGCCATCGTCGCGGCGATCCGGGCGGGCGACCCGATGGCGGCGCGCAATGCGGCGAGCACGCATATGTACAACGCGGCACGGCGGCTCGCGGAAGCGGGCATTTGCTGAGCGGAACCGAGCCGGTCCGGGTTGGGTTCTACCGGGCGTTCACGGCTCACCAACGGAGAGGTCAGGCATGTCCAGAAATGTCGGTGTCATCGGTCTCGGCGCGATGGGCATGGGCGTCGCGCGCTCGCTGCTGCGCGCGGGCTTTCAGGTTCATGCGTGCGACCTGCGCAGTGAGGTCTTGCAAGCATTCGTCGATGCTGGCGGCGTGGGTTGTGCATCACCTGCCGAGCTTGGTGCGCAATGTGACGTGGTCGTCACGCTGGTTGTCAATGCTGCCCAAACCGAAGCCGTGCTGTTCGGCGCACAAGGTGCGGTCGCAGCGATGATGCCGGGCGGTGTGGTGATTGCGAGCGCCACTGTGGCGCCGGACTTCGCGATCGAACTCGGCAAGCGCATCGAAGCGGCCGGCTTGCAAATGCTCGACGCGCCGGTGTCCGGTGGTGCGGCGCGCGCCGCGTCCGGCGAAATGACGATGATGACGTCCGGCCCGGACGCCGCCTACGCCGCATGCGAAGACGTGCTGGCCGCGATGGCGGGCAAGGTTTATCGGCTGGGCCTGGCGCACGGTGCGGGTTCGAAGGTGAAGATCATCAATCAGTTGCTGGCCGGCGTGCATATCGCCGTGGCCGCCGAGGCGATGGCGCTCGGTTTGCGCGAAGGCGTCGATCCTGACGCGCTGTACGAGGTCATCACGCATAGCGCGGGCAATTCATGGATGTTCGAGAATCGCGTGCCGCATATTCTGAGCGGCGATTACACGCCGCTCTCGGCGGTCGATATCTTCGTGAAGGATCTCGGCCTGGTGCTCGATACCGCGCGCCGCTCGAAATTCCCGTTGCCCTTGTCCGCGGCTGCGCATCAGATGTTCATGATGGCGTCGACCGCGGGGCATGGTGGCGAAGACGATTCCGCGGTGATCAGGATTTTCCCCGGCATCGACTTGCCGGCGGCGAAGTAAGCACGGAGCCTGCCATGACCACTTCGTCAAGACCTGCGTTGCTCGGCTGCATCGCCGACGATTTTACCGGCGCCACCGATCTCGCCAACATGCTGGTGCGCGGCGGCATGCGTACAGTGCAGACCATCGGCGTGCCCGCGTCGAACGATGTCGTTGAAGCCGATGCTTTGGTTGTTGCGCTGAAATCGCGCACGATTCCCGCCGCCGACGCGGTCGCGCAATCGCTTGCCGCGCTCGACTGGTTGCGCGCGCAAGGATGCCGCCAGTTCTTTTTCAAATACTGTTCGACGTTCGATTCGACCGACGCCGGTAACATCGGCCCGGTCACGGATGCGTTGCTCGATGCATTGTCCGCCGACGCTGGGGCAAGGGCTTTCACGATTGCCTGCCCGGCGTTTCCTGAGAACGGCCGCACGATCTATCGCGGCTATCTCTTCGTGGGCGATACCTTGCTGAACGAATCGGGCATGGAAAACCATCCGCTGACGCCGATGCGCGACGCGAACCTCGTGCGCGTACTCCAGCGGCAGACCAGATCGAAAGTCGGCCTCGTGCGTTACGACGCAGTGGCAAAAGGTGTGTCGGCCGTACGCGAATCCTTCGATGCATTGCGCGGCGACGGCGTGCGCATGGCGATTGCCGACGCGGTGTCGGACGCGGATCTTTATGTACTCGGCGAGGCATGTGCCGACCTCACGCTGATCACGGGCGGCTCCGGTGTTGCGCTGGGTCTGCCCGGCAATTTCCATCGCGCCGGTTTGCTCGCGGATGGCGGCGATGCCGCGCAGTTGCCGCGTGCCGCAGGATTGTCGGTGGTGCTGGCCGGCAGCGCGTCGAAAGCGACCAATGCGCAAGTGGCAGCCTGGCGCGAAGCACGGCCCGCGTTCCGCATCGACCCACTAGCCGCAGCGCGCGGCGATCCGGTGGTCGAGCACGCGCTGGCCTTTGCACAGCCGTACCTGGATAAAGGCGAGCCCGTGCTGATCTATGCCACTGCCACGCCCGACGAAGTCAAAGCGGTGCAACACGAGCTAGGCATCAATGAAGCGGGACACCTGGTCGAATCCACGCTGGCGTCGATCGCACGCGGTTTGCTTGAGCGAGGCGTGCGCAAGTTCGTGGTGGCGGGCGGTGAAACCTCGGGCGCCGTGGTGCAGGCACTGGACGTGCGCACGTTGCGGATCGGCGCGCAGATCGATCCCGGCGTGCCCGCTACCGCAACGACGGACGCTGAGCCGCTTGCACTTGCATTGAAGTCCGGCAACTTCGGTGCGATCGACTTTTTCGAAAAAGCACTGCGTCACCTGAATGGAGCCGCGCAATGACCGGCACGCCTGCACTTCACACGACGAACGAAGCACGAGTCCGCGAGGAAATTTGCGTGACCGGTGCAAGTCTCTATCAACGCGGCTACACGGTGGGCAGCGCGGGCAACATCAGCGCGCGGCTCGACGACGGCTGGCTGATCACACCGACCGATGCCTGCCTCGGCCGGCTCGATCCGGCCGATATCGCCAAGGTCGATTTCGACGGCAATGCGGTGTCCGGTGGCAAACCGTCGAAAACGCTCGCGCTGCATCGGGGCATCTATGCGCGCAACGGCGAGGCGCGCGGCATCGTCCATACGCATTCGACGCATCTGGTTGCCTTGACGCTTGAGGGTGTATGGCACGACAACGATGTTCTGCCGCCGATCACCCCGTACTACGTGATGAAAGTGGGGCACGTCCCCCTGATTCGTTACAAGCGCCCCGGCGACCCACAAGTGGCCGAGCAGATCGCCGCACTCGCGGACACCGTTCGCGCGGTTTTACTCGAGCGCCTCGGCCCGGTGGTGTGGGAGCGTTCAGTGGCGCATGCATCGTATGCGCTTGAAGAACTCGAAGAGACCGCACGCCTGTGGCTGATGACGACCCCGCGGCCCGCGCCGCTCGACGATGCGGCGCTCGAAGAACTTCGGACGATGTTTGGCGCGCGCTGGTAGACGCCGGCAAAGCAAAGCCAGGTGGTGCGCCACGCTGGCAGACAGGTACTGACATGCAGGTGATCGACGCGATGGCGGCTTGGCCCAAGGTGCCGGGACCCATCAATTGAGAGATCGAAATCTTGCCTGCGGAGCATGCATTCATTCATTGCAGCTTGCGCGTGCTGAACCAAACCCTTTTCAAGGAGTTGTTGCCATGCCTCGCTTCGCCGCCAACCTGACCATGATGTACAACGAGCACGCGTTCCTCGACCGTTTCGCCGCTGCGGCAAAAGACGGCTTCAAAGCGGTGGAGTTTCTGTTCCCCTACGATTTCCGCGCAGGTGAAATCAAGGCCCGGCTCGAAGCGAACGGCCTGACTCAGGCGCTCTTCAATGCGCCACCCGGCGACTGGGCCGCGGGCGAACGCGGCATCGCTTCACTGCCGGGCCGCGAAGACGAATTTCGCCGCAGCATTGAAACCGCGCTCGACTACACGCGCGTGCTCGGTAATCGCAAACTGCATGTGATGGCCGGGTTGATCGGCGCGGATCAGTCGCGGGCCAGGCATCGCGAGGTGTATCTGAAGAATCTCGCCTATGCTGCCACGGCCGCGCAAGCGGAAGGCATTACCGTTGTGATCGAGCCGATCAATACGCGCGATATACCCGGCTTCTTTCTGAACCGTCAGGACGACGCGCAGGCAATTTGCGCGGAAGTAGGCGCGCCAAATCTCAAGGTGCAGTTCGATTGCTATCACTGCCAGATCGTCGAAGGCGACCTTGCGGTGAAGCTCAAACGCGATATGGCAGGCATCGGCCACATTCAGATCGCCGGCGTGCCGGAACGCCATGAGCCCGATATCGGCGAACTGAATTATCCGTATCTGTTCGATCTGATCGACACGCTGGGCTATGACGGCTACATCGGTTGCGAATACCGGCCGCGAGCCGGCACATCGGCCGGGCTCGATTGGCTCAAGCCGTATCTGAACGCCGCTCGCTAATACTGACAAAGCACATCATGAAAGTATTGATTACCGGCGGTGCGGGTTTTCTCGGCCAGCGTCTCGCGCGTGAATTGTTGGCGCGCGGGTCGGTGAAGGATGAGCACGGCAAGCTGCAAGCGATTACCGAACTGGTGCTGCTCGACGTGGTGCCCGGAAGCGATTTCGGCGACAGCCGCGTGCGGTCGGAAGTGGGCGACATCGCCGAGCGCAGCGTGCTCGACAGGGTGATCGACGCCAGGACCGCGGCAATCTTCCATCTTGCCGCCATCGTAAGCGGGCAGGCCGAGGCGGATTTCGATCTCGGCATGCGCATCAATCTGGATGCCTCGCGCCTGCTACTGGAAACGTGCCGGCAGCGCGGGCACAAGCCGCGTGTGGTGTTCACGAGTTCAGTGGCTGTCTACGGCGGTGATCTGCCTGAGGTTGTGCAGAACGACACCGCGTTGAATCCGCAATCGTCGTACGGGGCGCAAAAGGCGATCGCGGAGTTGTTGCTCAACGATTACACGCGGCGGGGTTTCGTCGACGGCAGGGTATTGCGGCTGCCCACTATTAGCGTGCGGCCGGGCAAACCGAATGCGGCGGCGTCGTCGTTTGCGAGCGGCATCATTCGCGAACCGTTGAACGGTGAAACGGCGGTGTGCCCGGTAGCGGGCACGACGCGTTTGTGGCTTTTGTCGCCACGCAAGGCGATCGAAAATCTGATTTCCGGACTCGAACTCGATGCCGCTGCGCTCGGCAACCAGCGCGTGCTGAATCTGCCGGGGATTTCGGTAAGCGTCGACGAGATGATGGCGGCGCTGCGCGAGGTGGCGGGCGAAGAGACAGAGAAGCGGGTTGTGTGGAAGCCGGATGCGCGGATAGAGAAGATTGTCGGCAGTTGGCCGGGGCAGTGGGATCCCTCGCGTGCCGAACGGCTTGGCTTGACCGGTGACCGCAACTTCGCCGATGTAATTCGCGGCTATATCGCGGACGAGCGGATTCAGATTCGCTGAGAGCGCGCGTGTCGGGATCGGTTTTCAGGGAGCATTCTGGGCAGCAGAACGGTCCAAAGCCTCGTGCCGACAGGCCTAAAAACCCGTTTACCGGCACGAGCGCGTCAATTTTCAGATCCTTTGCGTAGCCATTGCAATCTGGCCGGCGGCCTGCGCGTTTTCCCTGATCCGGCATTCGCTTCGCTTGACATGGTTTCGCGCACGCGCCTATTATCGGGACTAGTTGTTCGATATATGACCGTGAGTTCGTATATCGAACAAATGGCCATATTCCCGGGCCTATCGTTCACCATCCTGCGCTAAGCTGAATTGACGTGACGGCTGCCATGTGGCCCTTTCCCATTGCGCTCACCGGGTCGATGCTGCGGAGCATCCGGCTCGCGCCACGCGCAGGCGTCCGGCGCCGCTCGCGGTTACCGGAAGCGGCGCAGCGTACGCTGCACACCAACTGGAGACATCCTATGACCGAAGCATTCCTGTGCGACGCGATTCGCACCCCCATCGGCCGCTATGCGGGTTCGCTGTCGTCGGTTCGCGCCGACGATCTGGGCGCGGTGCCGCTCAAAGCGCTGATGGAGCGCAACAAGAACGTCGACTTGAACGCGATCGACGACGTGATCTACGGCTGCGCCAATCAGGCCGGTGAAGACAACCGCAACGTTGCGCGCATGTCGTTGTTGCTGGCCGGTTTGCCGCAAGGCGTGCCGGGCTCCACCGTGAACCGCCTGTGCGGCTCGGGTATGGACGCCGTCGGCATCGCCGCGCGCGCGATCAAGTCGGGCGAGGCCGCATTGATGGTGGCCGGCGGTGTCGAAAGCATGAGTCGCGCGCCGTTCGTGATGGGCAAGGCAAGCAGCGCGTTTTCGCGCCAGGCTGACATCTTCGACACGACGATCGGCTGGCGTTTCGTGAATCCGTTGATGAAACAGATGTACGGCGTCGATTCGATGCCGGAGACTGGCGAAAACGTCGCGACCGACTACAAGATCAGCCGCGCTGATCAGGACGCGTTTGCGCTGCGCAGTCAGCAGAAAGCCGCACGCGCGCAACGCGACGGCACGCTCGCGCAGGAAATCGTCGGCGTGACGATCGCGCAGAAGAAGGGCGATCCGGTCACCGTGTCGCAAGACGAACACCCGCGCGAAACCAGCCTTGAAGCGCTCGCCAAACTGAAGGGCGTGGTGCGTCCGGACGGCACCGTCACGGCAGGCAACGCATCGGGCGTGAACGACGGCGCAGCGGCTTTGCTGCTTGCCAACGAAGAAACCGCGAAGCGCTTCGGCCTCACGCCGCGTGCGCGCGTGCTGGGAATCGCAACGGCAGGTGTCGCGCCACGCGTGATGGGCATCGGCCCGGCGCCCGCCACGCAGAAGTTGCTGGCTCGCCTGAACATGACCATCGACCAGTTCGACGTGATCGAACTGAACGAAGCATTCGCCTCGCAAGGTATTGCTGTGCTGCGCACGCTCGGCGTCGCCGATGACGACGCGCGCGTGAATCCGAACGGCGGGGCAATTGCGCTCGGCCACCCGCTCGGCATGAGCGGCGCGCGTCTGGTCACGACCGCGATGTACCAACTGCACCGCACGCAGGGCCGTTTTGCACTGTGCACGATGTGTATCGGCGTTGGTCAAGGCATCGCGATCGCGATTGAACGGGTGTAATGGTTTGCGGTTTGTGCAGGAAAGCGCGGCAGCGTCGTTGGTGCTGAGGCTGCGTGTGTAGTGCTCCCGTGGCCGCATGATAAACAGCCCCCTCGCTCAGACGACGGGGCTGTTTTATTTTGCACAGTGCATGAGTTCACTGGCTATTGAATGTGTGTTTAATCGGTGTTAGTGGCGGTTTTTGACTTCATTGCGGCGATTACCGTCGATCAACAGAATAATAAAAACCGGGCTGTCATGCAGTATGCGTTTAATGCTTTTCGCATATTAAGTATTGCCTCTGTATATCAATGGACAAGAAGATTAAAGCGACGCTGTCAACTGGAAAGATGCCGCTGTGACGCCGTGCCACGGCACTTTCGCATCATTTTGTGCGTTGATTTAAAAATCACCCTATAAACAGTCGTAGCTTCCTGTAAGGCATGTACAATCATTGCGCCGTACCTCCGCTTTAATAAGCAACATCCTGAAGATGTATGTATTCGCGGTGTTAATCGGCATCCTGTGGTTTCAGATCGCCGTAACGCCAGATCGGACAATTTCTCGAGGAGAGCGTAGATGAAAGCAGCGACGATTGGAGCAGCGTTGGTGGTAGCGGGCTTCGCCGCGGCGCAACCGGTGTGGGCGCAAGACCCAATGGCCAGTGCCGCGCAGGGCATCGTCAGCGCAGTGCAACCGGTGCATGTGAAGGCGGAGATCGTCGGTATCGATCCAGGCAGCCGCACGCTCACGCTCAAAGGGCCGGGCGGCAATGCGGTGGTCGTGCTGGTGAGCCAGCAAGTCGCCGGCTTCGATCAACTGAAGATCGGCGATCGGGTGGACGTGCTGTACAAGAATGCGTTGCTGGTGAAGGCCGACAAGGTCACCGGTGCGGACAAAGGTATTCGTGCCCGCGTCGATACGCAGGTATATGCCCCGGCCTCGGGTGGTTATGCATCCGCGCGTCAGGTCGAAGTGCTCGCCACCGTGCAGAAGATCGATCACAAGAAGCGCCTCGTTACACTGCGCGGCGCGTATCAGACGCAAACGCTTGAAGTCGGACCGGACGTCGATCTGAAGGGTGTCAAGGTCGGCGATACGATTCATGCGGTTTTCGTTTCAGCCGCGGCCGTGCAGGTGACACCACAATAGGCGGCGCAGTAAGTGCCATGCCAGTAAACGGCACACGCTCAAACAGTACGGCGTAGCCGCGCGACACGGCATGCCTGGCTCCCCGGAGCCGGCATGGCTGACCGGCAAACACCCCTCACTGCAGGGGTGTTTGCTTTTCTGCGGTACGAAAGCTCGATCATCGAGTCGCGACGAGGCACGCTACCGGGCCGCCGGCGCCTCCAGGCCCAACCATGCGAGCCGTCCTGGCCAACGCCTGATGAGGCCAGGCCTGACGGACAACGCATAACTCAACGACACGCGCGCGGCGCGTTCGCTATCCGTGCTGAGCCACACGCGTTCGCGGCGTCGCAGCCGGAACTCGTTGCCCGGTTCGAGCCAATGATCGTACGGCGAGTTGATGCGCGTGAGCCATAGGCGCGCGCCTTGCACGCGGAGCGTGCTGTCGGCATCGACACGCCATGTCAGCGTTGCGCCTGGCACTACGGAAAAATGCACGACTACCTTCGGTAGATGCTCATCCTGTTGATAGGCGGACAGACTTGGGTCGTCATCCATGCACTGCGGGCTTGCCTGATCCATCTTGCTCTCCGTCATCGAGCCGGTGGACGGAGGCGCCCACAAAACAAAAGGCCCCTTCCGTTACCGGCGGGGCCTTTGGGTCTTGTTTTGCAGATTCAGACTGCTAACGCGCACGTGCTCCCAAATGCCTGCCGATCGTGGCATGCATTGTTGGGTTTTTAATCGCGAAGGCGATGGAGATGTGCGTCAACATGCGAATGAGTGTGCCGTTTTGACGCATGTCTTGTCAATAAAAAACTCGCAATGGATTCAAGCAACAACGCGAGGCGTGCAGTGTCAACGCGTCCTGCTTGCTTCGACGCTGCGGCGAATCTGGGCGGCGAGTGCGCTTCGCAATGCGTAGCGCTTGCGGCGGGTTGCGTTGCCGGTATTGTGATCCTGGCGTTCGGCCAGATAGCGCGCCGGCGGTGCGAGGACGAACCAGCCATTCCAGCGCGCGAGCGCTCCACACTCGATTGACAGTTGATCGTAGTCGGCGGCCACGCGGCGCTTTCTCAGGCAATAGCGCCAGTTCGCATAGATGTGCGCCTGCTTCGAGACGATGAAGGTGCCCCCCACGTCGAGCGCCGCGGCGACACATTGCGCAAGGTAAATCACCAGCACTTTCGGCCGGAGTCCATACCACCGCTTGGTAAGCGCGCGAAACAGCTCGCGGCCGTTGACCGTATGGTCCGGACCCTGCACGGAGCCGACGCAAAGACGTGGCCGCCGCACTTTGCCGCCGAGATAGGCGAGACTGAAAGTGCAGGAGACGATGCGCTGGTCCCGCGCATCGCGGATGCACAAGGTCCAGTCACCTTCCTTCTGAAACTGTTCGATCGACTCGAGCGACACATGCCAGCGTTCGGCGCCGACGTCGAAAAATGCGATTGGCGCCGAGCCGGTTGCGGCGATGCGCGCGGCGAGTTGCGGCACGCGCTGCTGTGTCAGCGCATGATGATCGAGGCTTGCCGTGAGGCGTTCTCGCGGGCTGAAGCGGGTATGAAGGAACGGCCGATGCATGCGCTCGAGCGCGGTGGGATGACGTTGCACCAGATCGTGCAAAGGCGAAATGGCGCAGCGTTCGAGCCATACTTGCGTTGAGCGCCACGACATCAGCGAGCGCAGCCACAGGCGCATGCGGCGCCAGCGATGAAATACGCCGGTGCCGGGATAGAGTGCGTGAGCGGCTTGCTGAATGACCGCAAAGGATGCAATGGCTCTTGCGAACCACGCTGAGCGGGCGCGAGCCCCTTCGTTGGAAACAGTCGTCACGGCGGATCCTTGGGCTATTTCGACCGAGGGGATGCTAGCGGCGCGGATCGCGTGTCCGTGTCGAATTGCTTGTGCATTTGTCGAGTTTTGTCGGGTGTGTCGCATGATGTGCGGCGCATCCGCTATGCTGTGCGTCGAGCCGACTCGTCCGGCCGTTGCCCGCCGGTCTGCGCCGTACGGTTGCGCCGTTGCCCGCCGCTATTGAAACAGTCTCAGCCTTGAACGATTCGTCCCATGCCATTCCGGATCCTGCTTGTCGAAGACGATGACCGCCTGTCCGCCTTGGTCGCCGGTTATCTGCGCAAACACGAATACGAAGTCGAGACCGTGCTGCACGGCAACGACGCCGTGCCGGCCATTCTCAAGCGCCGCCCGGATCTCGTGATTCTCGACGTGAACCTGCCTGGCAAGGACGGTTTCCAGATTTGCCGCGAAGCGCGCGAGCAATTCAACGGCGTGATCATCATGGTGACCGCTCGCGACGAGCAGTTCGACGAAGTGCTGGGCCTCGAATTCGGCGCGGACGACTACGTGCATAAGCCTGTCGAGCCACGCGTGCTGCTGGCGCGCATCAAGGCGCAGTTGCGCCGCGTGACCGCGCGCGCGCCGGAGGCCAGCCAACCCGAGAGCTACACGTTCGGCAAGTTCGAGATCAGCCGGGCAAACCGCACCGTCAAACTGCCGGACGGCAGCTTGCCCGATCTGACATCGGCCGAATTCGATTTACTGTGGGCCTTGGTGAGTTGCGCGGGCGAGGTGGTGAGCCGCGACGAGTTGATGCGGCAACTGCGCGGTATCGAGTTCGACGGCCTCGACCGCTCGATCGACGGCGGCGTATCCAAGCTGCGCCGCAAGCTGCATGACGACGCGGGCACTCCGCAGCGCATCAAGACGGTGCGCGGCAAGGGCTATCAGTTCAGCAAGCTGGCATGGGATTAAATGCTCTCGCGGTGGCCGCGGTGGCGCTGCGGTTCGGGTGAGATGGAGTAGCGTTGCATTGCGGCAGCGGTTCCGGTTCGGGTCAGATGGAGTTGCGTTGCGTCGTGGTTACGGTTCGGATGGGTTGGCGTTGAGTTTCGATTGCGTAATACGTCGAAATATCGGCCGACAAAACTCCACAAACACCGCCTCAAATTGACAGTCATTTGAGGCGGTGATGATTAGCATCGCAGGCTTGTGCAACGACAGGCTTAGTGATGTCCGCTCGCGTTTCCCCCATTTCCCGCCATGCTGTGTTGATGATTCACGGCTTGGGTGGCACGCGCCATGATTTCGGCGCGCTCGACCGCAAGTTCGAGCAGATCGGTTGCGACGTGCATTTGCCGTCGCTGCCGGGCCACGGTTCGAACCCGGACGCGTTGAGCCGCGTGACGCTGAGCGACTACATGCAACTGCTGAGCCGCACGTATCGCGACCTGATGACACGTTATGAGCGAGTCGACGTTGCGGGCATTTCGATGGGTGCGTTACTTGCATTGATGTTGAGTGCGCGCGAGCGCATGACGACGGGGCGCCTGATTCTGCTGTCGCCGCCATTATTCCTTGACGGCTGGGGCGGTTCACGTCTGCGACCGTTGCGTTACCTGATGTACTGCGTGCCGGGGCTACGCCGATTGATTCGCGTGCCTGAGGGCGAGCCGTTTGGCATCAAGAACACGCGCATTCGCAACCTGATCCGCCGCCATTTGCAGAAGGGGAGCGGCATCCACTATCCGTACGTGCCGTTGGCGGCGATCGAGCAGGTCGACTGGATGCGCTTCGCGGTGAAGCGAGCCTTGGGACGCGTAACTTGCGAGACCTTGGTCATGCATTCGGAAGAGGACGAAGTAACGAGCATCCGCTCCGCGGAATTCGTGTGCGAGCACCTGGGAAGCCGTTCGGTGACCTTTGTGCGCTTGACCGACAGCTACCACATGATCACACTAGACAACGAACGCGACACGGTAGCGGAGCGAACACTGGCGTTTGTCCAGAGGGCGTAGGGGTAACAGGAATCGAACCGGGAGAGGGTGTAATTAGTTTTGTGTAAACGGTCATTTGGCAGGAGACTGCCAGTAATCAGGAGCGACGATGACCGTAGCGAAACGCAACAAACGCGTGAAACCCGACCCTGAGCTCGTCAAGCTGGCCGACAGCCTGCTGGCGAACTACCAGAAACCAGAGGACCTGATTGGCGAGAACGGCCTGCTCAAGCAGCTCACGAAGATGCTGGTTGAACGGGCGCTAGAGACGGAGATGTCCGAACACCTGGGCCACGGCAAGAGCGAAGCGGTCACCAATGCCACGGGCAACACCCGCAACGGCCATAGCGCCAAGACGTTGCAGGGGGAGTTTGGCGAGTTGCCGCTCGATATCCCGCGTGACCGTCAGGGTGCGTTCGAGCCGAAGCTGGTGAGTCGTCATCAGACGCGCTGGTCGGGCTTTGACGACAAGATCATCTCGCTATATGCCCGCGGCCTGAGCGTGCGGGAGATTCAGGGGCATCTGGAAGAAATGTACGGTACCGAGGTGTCGCCCACGCTCATCTCGGCCGTAACAGACGCGGTGAGCGAGGATGTGAAGGCCTGGCAAGCCCGCCCGCTCGACGCGCTTTACCCCATCGTTTATCTCGACTGCATCCACGTCAAGGTGCGCGACAGCGGTGCTGTACGGACCAAGGCGGTCTATCTCGCCATCGGCGTGAACATGGACGGCCACAAGGAAGTCCTGGGGCTGTGGATCGCCCAGACCGAGGGCGCGAAGTTCTGGCTGCAGGTGGTGACCGAGCTGAAAACGCGCGGCGTGCAGGACATTTTTATTGCCTGTGTCGATGGGCTCAAGGGCTTCCCCGAAGCCATCGAAGCAGTCTATCCGAAGGCAGCAGTTCAACTGTGCATCGTGCATATGGTGCGCAACAGTCTGAACTTCGTGTCCTGGAAGGTGCAGCGCGAGGTCGCCGCCGACCTGAAGACGATCTACACTTCATCGACGGTCGAGCTGGCCGAGCAGAAGCTGAGTGCCTTCGAAGCCACGTGGGACAAGGACTATCCGTCCATCGGGCAGAGCTGGCGGCGCAACTGGGCACGCGTCATTCCGTTCTTCGACTATCCGCCGGAGATCCGGAAGGTGATCTACACCACCAATGCCATCGAATCGATCAACATGAGCCTGCGCAAGGTGATCAAAACCCGCAGTTCGTTCCCGACCGACGAGGCCGTGACCAAGCTGTTTTACCTGGCACTTAACAACATCAGCAAGAAGTGGTCGATGCCGATCCGGGACTGGAAGGCAGCCCTGAACCGCTTCACTATCCAGTTCGAAGACCGCCTGTTACCGGGTTAAATCAATACCCGTTTACACAAAATTCCGGACACCCTCAACCGGGAACGTAAGGCGCAACCGAAAAGGCAGGCAAAAAACCGCAAGCCAGCGCAAGCTAAACCACCCGCATCGCGAGAGGAACCAAACCACCGCCCCGCCGGTTTTAAGAACTACGCTTCGGCGCGCGCAGCGCCGCCGGAAGTATGACGGCCTTGTCACCGAGGTGGAATGTGCGAGAACCCAGATTCCAGATGCACCACTACCGCGACTGTGCGGGGAACCCGCTTAAGAATTAGCGGTGTGAAGCCGCTTTCTTTGCTTATCTTTCTTTGCGGCGGCAAAGAAAGTAAGTGCCGCTCCGCACAGGGGCAACGCGAATAGACCACAATCGCAACAAAAAAAGCGAAGAAACCAAAATGCCACCCCCAGCGGAGCAAAAAAAACTAACCCCCTACCGCTATGGAAAATGGCGCTGGCGCCGCTTCAGCCGCTCCTGGACAGACACCCGAGCAGACAGAATCCCCAGCTGGTCGAGGCTATACGTCCGTGTCTACACACGCCTGCTAACACTGACATTGCTAGTACTGGCGGCATCGATAACAACCTTAAACCTGACACTAAAAACATCGCCATCGCTCTGGCAAGCATTAACAACAGCAAAAGCATCCATACCAATCGCATTGGTAACACTACTGCTACCGGCGATAACAGCCTACCGCTGGATGCGCCCAGTCTGGCTAGACCTCGTCATGGTCCGCGAACGCGCAATCGACTTCACGGGCGGCCGCTTCAACACTCGCGCCCGCGAATCGCACAGCGTCATCATCGGTCCACTGGCCCGCACGTTAAACGCCCTGGCCGAGCGCATGGAACGCCTGATCGCCGCACAGCGCGAACTCACCAATGGCATCTCCCACGAACTCCGCACGCCCCTGGCCCGCGTGCGTTTTGCGTTGGAGAACCTCCGCGAACCCGCGTCCGCGGCCGAATACAACAGCGCATTGGCAAGCATCGCTCAGGACGTTACCGAACTCGATGAGCTCATCGATATGAGCCTGACCTACGCGCGCCTCGAATACAGCTCCCTGCAATCGAACCTCGAAGCCACCTTGCTCACGGCATGGTTCGACAGCCAGATTACCGACGCCACGTTGTTGTACGCGGACAAGCAACTCGTCGCGCAAGTAGACGTGGACACGCCGCTACGCGTAGTGATGGACAAACGCCTGATGTCCTACGCAATGCGTAACTTGCTGCGCAATGCCAGCAAATACGCACATTCGCGGATCACGGTCGGCCTGTGCGTCAAGCATGGCAATGTGGAAATCTACGTGGAAGACGACGGTGCCGGCGTGCCACCCGATCAACGCGAGCGCATTTTCAATGCCTTCGTGCGGCTCGATCGTCAGACCGGCGGCTACGGCTTAGGTCTCGCGATTACGCAACAGGTGCTGCGCGCCCATCACGGCCGTATCGCCGTCACCGATCCGTTGACGCTCGGCGGCGCGCGTTTCGAAATGAGCTGGCCGGTAGGCACGGTGGCGTGAAACACACCGTGCCTACGCAGCTTCAATAGGTGTGTCCCAACTGGAAGTAAAAGTTATGGCGACCGCCCGGTGCAAACGCTACGCCCAGATAGATCGGTCCGAATGAACTGGTCAGCGCGGTGAACGCCGTCACGCTGCGCTTCAGCGGCCCGCTTCCGAACTGCGAATCGCGGTTCCAGACGTTACCGGCTTCAATGCTCAACCCTGCATACAGGCCACGAATCGGCGACGCGTTAAACGTGGCGAGCTGATTCATGTACGTGACCTGGCCGTACGCCATTGAATTGCCGGACAGTTGATCGGCGGCGTAGGCCGACAGATGCTGAAAACCGCCTAGCGTGAAGCCGAACGGGTTCGTCAGGTTGGTGCCGCCGAAATCGTTGCCCGCTTCGATACTCGCGTTGATGCTATGCCGTCCGTAGCTCGCCGCGACAATGCTTTTCCCGTATACCTCGGTGAAACTATCGCTGCCCGCGAACAGCGAACGCTCTACGCGTAGTTCGCCGAAATAACCCTTGCGCGCAAACAGCGGATCGTCGAGCTGATCGATCACGAGACGTGCGCGCGCGCTGAGCTGCCGCCCGTAAATGTCGGGGAACAGCAGCGGCGAGTTAGGCCCGTCCTCGAGCGGTAAGTTGTATTGCGGCGAGGCGAAGCCATGTGCGTATGCCACGCCGATACGGAAGTCGCCGAGACGCGCGAGTGGCAGGCCCAAATCGACCCCGACGCGCTCGGTCTGCAAGCGGTATTGCGTAACCTTGACGTCGCCGGAGTCGTCGTAGAGGTTGGCGTAGCGGCGCTGAAACTCGAGATAGGGCGCCACGTAATAGCCGAAAGAACTCGACAGCGGCTGCCGCAGCTCCGCATGCAGGTTGATCAGATCGCTGCCGACAGTGCCGTCCACTCGCCCTTCGAGCCCTGACGAAGTGAGCCACGGGCGGCGATAACCGAGATGCAGCCGGAAGCCGCCTTCATCCGTCGAACTGCTCGAGAGACCGAGCCCGAACAGCAGGAAATTCGGTCCCCACTGTTTCTGCTGCGCGACGATCACGAGCTTGTGCTCATCGCCGTCGTCGACGAGTTGCTGGCTCACGCTGTCGAAATCACCGGCAGTGGAGAGCGCCAGCAAGTCCTTGTTGAGTGCGGCGGGATCGTACACGTCGCCGGGTTTGACGTGCAACGCGGCGCGAATGCGTGCCTCGGGCACCACGCCTTGCGAGGCGATCTCGATCTGCGTGATCCGCACCGGATGCGTTGCGGGCACCGCATGCCGGGCGCGCCACGCGGCGTAGTCGGCGGGCGAGAGCGCCAGATGCTGAAGCTGCGGCAGTACCGCACGCGTGGCGGCGGCGCCAGCCGCGATCGCCTGGCTCGCGTTGGCGAAATCGGTGAAGCTCAGCGAGCCGAGCGCCGGTTCGATCAGTACGTCACCGGCTTGCAACTGTTCACGCTGGCGCGCAACGTTCTGGTGGATCAGGATGCCGATCATCTGCTGCATCACGTCGGCGGGTGACGCCAGTGCATCCAGCGGCCGCAGCGGCGAGCCGATATCGACGGCGATCACGACGTTCGCGCCCATGTCGCGCGCCGTTTCGATGGGCAGATTGCTGACGATACCGCCGTCCACCAGCGTGCGCCCGTCAATGTCGGCCGGCGCGAACAGGCCGGGCAACGCCATGCTGGCCCGAATCGCCTGCGGCAGCGAACCGTGATCGAGCACCACCTTCTGGCCGGTGCGCAGATCGGTGGCGATCGCGCGATAGGGGATCGGCAGCCGGTCGAACGAAACACTGCCCGGCACGGCGGAGGTCCAGTCCTGCAGCAGCGCTTGCAGGCGATTGCCCTGGACCAGCCCCACCGGCAGACGGAAGCCATTGGCGCCGTAGCCGAGCGAAAGGCTATTCACATATAGCCGCTCGTCCTCACGGCGCGATTGCGGCAGATCGGCGCGCTCGGTGACGTCGAACGCGATGTCCGCGAGATTGATTCCCGTGAGGCGGTTTTGCATATCCTGCGCCGTCATACCGCTCGCGTACAGGCCGCCGACTACCGCGCCCATGCTAGTGGCGGCGATACAGTCGACCGGAATGCGGTTTTCCTCGAGCACCTTCAATACGCCGAGGTGCGCATAGCCGCGCGCGCCACCGCCTGAGAGCACGAGACCGACGGAGGGCCGGCCGGCTGGGCCCGCTTCCGCGCCGCACGCGGATTCGGCTGCGAGAGCGGGGTGTGCGAAGGCGGCGATCCCGCACGCCAGTAGCACCACGGTGCAGCGCAAACGAAGAACGATAGGCCGGCGCCACATGTGTGCCACCGTTTGTTGCAGTTGTTCGTTCGCCGACGCTCGACTCATCTGTTTTGACGCAGGAAGAAAACCGAGAGATTACATTGTTTTGCCCCGGTAAAAACAGGTGATTTCGCATAAACGTGGGTTTACGGAAAAGCGTAGTCGTGGCGCCTTGAACGTCGCATCAATGCGAGGTTCGGGTGAAGCATGCTGGAACCGGGCGTAGGGCGCCTGTCTTGCGGCACTAGCGCCCCATCAACGCACGCACGGCCCTTGCGGCCATCGGATGCCCCATATCCGGCGCAACGAAATGAGCCACTTTACGTTCGTCAAGGTTGACTGTCACATAGTCGTTAGGCGCTTTCGTGCTGAGACCGTCGGACGCCGAGTGATACTCGATACGTAACTGCGTCGCGGTGACGACCAGGCGCAGATAACCGTAATTGGTGTCGTCGTAGTTTTCCAGTACGACCTGATCCGTGGTGGTGGACGCAGCCTGCATGACTTGTGGCGCGCGGATGGCGGGCGCGCCCTGCGCGGCAAGCTTGATCAAACCATGTCCGCCGTTGCCGCATACGAGATATGGAATCTGCGTGCCGTCCGCACTTCTCGTGCGCGTGAAGCGTTGATAATTGTGGGCGTGGCCGGAAAGAAATGCATGTGGCCACACGCCGTTGGCTTCGCACACCTTGTCGATCTGCGCCAGCATAGCGACGCTCGATCCGTGTCCGCCCGCGCAGTATGGCGGATGATGATCCGCGATCAGCAGTGCGCCGGCGAACTTCTCGGCTTTGACGCGTTTGAGCGCGGCGTCGAGAAAGTCGAGCTGCGTGCGTCCGATGTTCGGGTCTGAAATCACACCGGGATCTTCGAGTGTGTTGCTGTAAATCACCAGCACGCGCAGGAATGGCGCATCGAGCGTGAAGAACACGCCGGGCTGGATTTGCGCGGTGCGCGACAATCCGCCGGCTTCGGGCGAAACGGCGAACGTATCCGCGCAAAAATTTCGCAGGAACGCGGTGAGACTCGCGGCGTGCGCTTCCGGCGAAACCATGCCGTCATGGTTGCCGGCGCAGGCGAGGATCGGTGCGGGGTAGTCCCGATACGGTTCGTAAAACTGATCGTAATAGTACTGGCCCTCGCCGAAGCTATAGACGACGTCGCCAAGTAACAACGCGAACTGCGGTACCTCACTGGCATTGGTTTCGTTGAAGTCCGCGGTCAATTTGTCGGCCACTTCGTTTTGGGTCGCGGGGCCTTTCGTATTGCCGCAATCTCCTAGCGCGTGAAATACCAGTTGTCCGTTGGCTGTGATTCTGTCGATGGCGGTAGCATTGCCGCCCATGACCTCGGCCAGCGTGAGCTGGGGCTCCACGCCGCCTCTCGGCGCGGGAAACGGCAACGGAAACAGTTTGTGCTCCGCATTGAGCTTGTCGATTTCCTTGTAGGCCGCATCATCCGATGGATGGGGCACACGAAACACCGTCGGGTCCGCGGTCGGCTGAGGCTGGGCGAACACGGGCTTGTCCAGCATTCGCGGACGGAGCGCCGACGTGGTGGCCGTTGCGGCAGGCGGGTTTGAGCCGCGGGTGGGCGCAGTGGCCTTTTTGCCGGATGCCGCTGCCTTGCTGGCCGGTTTTCGTTTCCCTTCTGCTTTCGCCGTGCTTTCTTTCACCTTGGCTTTGGATTTCGACTCGCGTTTTGTCGACATGAGCGCCTCTTGAAGAAGAGTAAGCGGGGTGATACGCCAGCGGTTTTCGCCGTGGCATTCATCGAACCCTACGACATGTGTATTTCGGAAAAGTGTCGCGGTGATGTCGAACATGGCTTGCCGCCGCGTTTGACTCTGTGTGTGGCACGTGGGCGTCACGTACTCAGCCCGACCTGAAACAATTTATGTCGGCCTATGTCGCGGCACGTTCGGATTGCCTGCAAACCCTTGTCCAGCGGGCCTCTTTGGTGGTGAAACAGGGCGACATATCTTCGCTGCTGATTAAAACCACGCGTCCTTCTATAGTCCGTTTGTCGCCACGCCGCAGTGCGCAGAAGTGGCCCGAAATCAGGAAGGACATACCGTGAAACATGATTCGTTCGTCGTCCCAGCCACCGCCGCTTCCCCCGTCTCCGTAGCGACCGCCGCATCCATGCGCGGCCCGCTGCGCAAGCTCGTGCTTACTGCGACCGTCACCGTGCTCGCGCTCGGCAGCGCTTCGGCTTTCGCCTGGTCGCAACACGGCACCGCGTACACCTCGCGCGGCACTTACAACGGCGCGCGGTACGGCTCGTGTGGCGGCGGCAGTTGTTCGCATGCTGGCGGCGTGGCGGGGCCCTACGGCGGCGTGGCGACCAATACCGGCACGGTGACCCGCAACGCGCCCGGCCAATTCTCGAATTCAGGCACGGCGACGGGGCGCTACGGCAACCAGGTCCAGCATGCGGGCGACACCAACTGCGCGGGTGGCAGCTGTTCGCATACCGGCACGCTCACCGGGCCGGACGGCAAAACAGCCACCACCTCCGGCGATGTGACCAAAACCGCGCCTGGCCAGTATTCGTCGTCTGGGTCGATCACCGGATCAAACGGCAACACGGTCAACCATTCGGCCTCCGCAAACTGCGCGGGCGCTTCGTGTTCGCGTTCCGGCACGGTGACAGGGTCCGATGGCGCCACCGTCGATCACTCCGGTACGGCGACGCGTGTTGCGCCGGGCGTCGTTACGACGTCGACAAGTACGACGGGGACACATGGCAACACGGTGACGACAAGCGGGACCGTCGTGACCACGGGTGTCGTTACGACAGGCAGCACGACGGTTGTGGTTGCGCCGAAGCCGGTTGTTGTCGTGCCGCCGCCAGTTGTGTATGTGCCGCCTCCTCCGGTTGTCTACATTCCGCCGCCCCCGCCGCCTGCTGTGTATGTCGCCCCGCGCGTTGTCTATGTGGCGCCTGCGCCGCGCCCTGTAGTGTGGGTGCCGGGCCACTGGGTGGGGAATGTCTGGGTGCCGGCGCACTGGTCATGAGCGAAAACCCGCGCGTGAGAACCGAAGATGAAGCCGGACGAATCGGCCCGCCGTTGATAAGCAGGCAGGGAAGTGCGCAGGCGGTCCGGTCACGTTTCAACGCGGTACGTACACGGACATTGTGCAAGGTAGGTGTGTTGGCAACGATGATCGTTGCTGCGGGTGTGGCGATTGCAGTGGGTGAGCGCATCACCAACACTGAAACGCGTGCTGTGCACCGGGCAATTGAACCCGGGCAGGACTGCTCGGCGAAATACGCGGCGTTGCTCGATCTCGCCGAATTAGCGAGACGTGATGGCAAATCGTCCGAGGTCGTGATGCGCGGGTTGAGCGACAGCGGCGGCGCAATGAGTGAATGTTTGCCGATTGGCAGGAACGCCGGGGCAAAGTAGACACGCGAATGGCCCGAGCGGCCATTCGCGAGTGTCAAAAGCGGTTATCCAAAGAAGGAATCCCTGGATCAGTAATGGCCGGCCGCTAGCGGCCCTGCTGCTGCAGATACTGCCTGACGTCGCTCAGGGTCACACTTCCTTTATGGCTTGTATCGATCTGATCGAAGTGCTTGGCGACATAGCCGAGCCCCTGGGTCTGGGCCTGCGCTTTTGTGACCGCGGCGCCATTGCTAAGGGCCGTATTGGCCCCCAGCCGCGCCTCGAGCCGCTGCTGAGCTTCCTGTTGCAGTGCCGTGCCGGTCGATGGCGCGACGGGGGCAGCACGGTTTTGAGGGAAGAACGGACCGTCGACGCCCCTGGACCCGGTTGGCGGCGTCGCCGGCGCCACCGCTTGCGGCGGTAACGCATGCGCGTTGCCAATCAGACAGCCAAGAACGATCAACGGGGAAACACGCCGCAATCTATCGAAAAGAGACATGATGACTCGCATTGATTGAGTGAATAGAGTATCGCGAACGAGGCACGTCGGTTCAGATCAGTCAGGGCGCCGTGGCTTGCGCCGTAGCGGTAGCGGTCGGCTGACTGGCGGCGCTTTCGTCGTGCCACGGCGGCGGCAGCGTCCAGAGCGCGAGCGCATCCGGAAGCGGCGTGCCCCGGTAGAAGCGCACCAGATCCCGTTTCATCAACGGACGGGCGACGTCATCCAGATAAATCATATGTCCGCCCTGGAAGAAGTTGACCTGCAAGTCCGGATTCAGACCGGGTACTGTCTGCAGCCGCGCCAATTGCTTCTCGGTATTGAAGAACGGTGTGGCCAGATCATGAAAGCCGTTTTCCGAGAGCACCTTGAGTTTCGGGTTGAGCGTCAGCGCACCCAGCAGATCAGGGATCGTATCGGGCAGCGGCTTTCCGTCATGCGAGAAATCCCAGACCTGGATGATGTTGTCGTTCAGCGGCAAATAGGTCGCGTTCGGCGCCGTGTATCCGAGGTAGTCGGGCATCTGCGTTGCCAGCGCCGTGGTGAACGGCTGGGAGATCAGGATGTCGGACGGGTCCCCGTCGTTTTGCAGCCGCGGATCCGAATTCGGCAATGACACGCGTCCGTCGTACCGGCCGATTGTTGTGCCAGGCAAGAGGCTCGTCGAGAACGGGTTGGCGCCGAAGTAGCCCTGCAGCGCCTGCACGGTCAAACTGGATGGCAAGGTCCACGACTGAAGCGTTTTGGCATTGGGAAACACTGGTGTGCCCAGCGCGTCCGGTATGCCGAGCTGACTGAGCACCCACGACTGTGAATACCGCTTGAACCGGTCGTATTCGGCCGTGGCGAACAGGCTTGCCTGGTATGCGTACAGGTCCTGATTGAGTGGCGCCGGCGACACCTGGTTGTAGTAAGCCGCGACTTCCGCGTAGCCGGGGAAATATCCGGCCAGCGTATCCGTGTCCAATGCCAGTGCGCTCGTCGAGTTCGTGATGGCGACGGCCTCGATTGCATCCGCGAAATAGTTCAGGATTGAAGACTGGAGAACGATGCCGGTCAGATGCACGCCGGCCGATTCGAGCGCCAATGAGAGCATATCGGTGCGAGGTGTGCCGTACGACTCGCCGTACAGATAAATCGGCGAACTGCCGCGATTGTTGACCGCCAGATAGCGCTCAATGAAATCGCGCATGATGTTGACGTCCGCGTCGGTCGTCCAGAACTTCTGGTTCGTGTTCGGCAGAATCGCCTCGGAAAGCCCTGTTCCCGGTGGGTCGATGAAGACCATGTCGGTGGTGTCGATCAGGCTGTCCTTATTGTCGACGAGCGGATAGTTCGGCCAGTTCCCGAACGCGGGGTCGGGCGTGGCGACCCGCGTTGGCGCGAACGATCCAAGTCGCAGCCAGATGGAGGCGGAGCCCGGGCCACCGTTGTAGACGAACGTGACTGGTCGCGGCGAGCCGTTCGTACCCGGCGCGGTGTATGCGACATAGGACATCGTGGCTTCAGGGTTGCCGCTCGAATCGGCGGCCGTCAAATGGCCTGTCGTCGTGGTGTAGTTGATCGGCGTTTTGCCTAACGTCCACTTGTAGTGCATGACAGCCGTCTTCTCCGAGGCCTGAGCCGGAGCGAGGCCATCTGTGGCATTGCCGGAATAGGCCACCGGGTCGACATAGGTTTGATTGGCCGTTGGTGCTTGCGATTGCGCGGCGGCCTGTTGCGCGGTGAGCTGCTGATTCGCTGTAGCCTGCTGCATGCTCACAGCCGTGCCTGAGGACGAACTGCCGTCCTCTCCGCCGCAACCTCCGAGAAGCATGATCGTGACTGCCAAGGTTCCCAGGGCCGGCAGCCTGCATAGGCGATGATGACTATGGCCGGTAAGACGCTCGTCTCGTTTCATCTCTATCCTTGGTGGTGGGTTCAGATACCGTTTCACAAAGGCCGCTCTCGCCGATGAAGATATATCGGAGTTCGAACTATTGATGGTGCATTGTCGGCATGCAGCGGTTGAGACCAACTTACTTCAAAGCGCATAGATATAGAGTTCTATGCGACATGCGTAGAATAACTAAATATCTGGTTTGGATATTCCAGTGCTTTTCTGGATACGTTTCCTTAATCGGATATTCGTATATTGGTGGCAGAAGAAAAATAGGTGACGCAACTGGAGTTTGTCAAGGATGTACCGAATTTCCGTAATTGCAACCTCGGAAAATTGCACTTGAATTCGTGTGTGATTCAATCGATTCAATCGGTTAGGTCGTGAGGCCGATATGAGTTAATCGATTATTTATTACGGAATAAAATGTTTTTGTTTGTTAATCGTAATAATTAAATTGTACCGGGGAGCGCAAGCGTTCCACTTATCCGTGAAATCGTGATCTTCCGGGAATCGGCCGGGTTGGACGGCCCGGTGTAATGCCTGAGGCACTGCTGCAGGGATGAGCGCTGTGCCGCATGACTACGTGGCCTGATTTTCCAGACGTGTCAGATCGCGTTCCATAAAGAGCGTGCCCGCGACGGGATTAAAAACGTAGGCCGGAATCGGCTCGAAACCGAGCGACACATAAAGCTGTTGCGCGGCGTGCATGTCCGGAAGTGTATCGAGACGAATACGCGGATATCCCGCCTCCCGTGCAATTTGACAAATCAGCGTTGCCAATTGCCTGCCCACCTGCTGGCCACGTCCAGATGGGCGGATATAAAGGCGTTTCATTTCGCACGTCAATTCATCCAGAGGACGCATTGCAACACAACCGATCACGTTCCCATTGTTCAGAGCGAGAAGAACGCGCCCCCGGGGCGCCGCAAACTTGCCGGGCAACTCCGCGAGTTCCGATTCGAAATTCTGGAAGCCCAGATCGATACCCAGGCTGTCGGCGTACTCGCGAAATATCGCCCGCACAACGTCAAGCTGTTCGGGAAATCGAGCGGGACAAATCTCTACCATTCACACGTCTCCATCGCCTCACCACCGGTTCTGGCAGCCAGTTGCCGGCGGACCATTTATTCGGTTTCAGCCAGCACCAGCGGGAACCGGATTTCGAACCGGGTGCCAACGCCTTCGCGTGACGCAAAATCGATCTGGCCGTTCAACACGCGGCAAAGCTCCTTGACGATCGCGAGGCCGAGGCCCGTGCCGGGAATATCTTCGCCCGCAGCGCGTTCGAATTCGTCGAATACCCGGTCCGCATCCGAAGGTGCAATGCCCACGCCGGTGTCCGACACGCGAATCGACCAGTGCTCTGTGCCGGCCGTTGCGAAGCCAAGTTCGATCTCGCCGGACTTCGTGTACTTCGTTGCGTTGGAGAGCAGATTGACGGCGATCTGCTTAAGCTTGAGACGATTGGACGTGATAGCGGATAGCGCCGGGTCGAACGTGGCGCGCAACTTCAGCCCCTTGGCCTCGATGGCCGGACGCGAGGCGGTGACGAGTTCGTCGTAAAGCTCATGCAGCTCAACCGGCTCGCGTGTGAGAGGCGTCTCGTCGCCGAGCACGACGGAGTACTCGACCATCTGATCGACGAGTTGTTTCATGTCCGCGGCCTGCCGGTTGGCCAGCGTCAGCGCCATATCGGCCTTTGAAGGCGCCCGTTCGATCAATTGCAACGCGATCGAAAACGCGTTCAGAAAATTGCGCAGATCATGGACCACGCTGCGGGTGATCTGCATGCGTGACTCGTAAAGATCGCCGACCAGCCGCTGCTTGAGTGTCAGCTCGTGATTGGCGCGCTCGAGCCTGCCTGTGTACTCATCGATCTTGCGGTCCCGTTCGCTGACCACTTCACGGATCGACGTGAGCGTCACCATGCTGAGTGTTTCGGCGACCATGCGCCGCGCGCGGCCTTCATGGCGGCGCGTGAATGTGCTGTCCTGGTCGGCGAATTCTTCCAGCGCGTCGGCGAGCACCTGATGATACAGATCGAGCTCGCGCACGAGTTCCTCGATCCGGTAGCCCTGACGCCAGCGGACTATGCCGTGTTTTCTCGCATTACGCTCGATCGCCGGTTCGACGCGTTCGAGATCTTCGACGTCGAGCGCGAGGCAGAGTCCTTCGAGAATTTCCGGCAGATGATCGGCGAGCTGCTGATAGGTAAGTTTGTCCGCTTCGACGAGGTCGGCATCGCTGAAAACGGCATTCATCCATTGCTCGGTCAGGCGGGACCGTTGCGCACGAATGAAATCGGCAAATTTGCGCAGCGGGCTAAGGCGTATTTCGGTCATATTGGGTGCATCGGTGTGAAGTTGCTACAACATACATATGCTCGAACCACACCAGACGCGTCGGACACGAGGGCACATGCCTACGCCTTGCGGCAAACATACTTCGGCTGGAATGAATTAGAGGCCTGGGGCCAGCGATCTCGTGGCTTCCGGGTTTCCGAAGCCGAGCCGCCGCAGCCGATAACTGGCGTCATTATCGCCGCAATTGCTGCTTGTGGAACACCGCTTGCGTAAGCTCTCCTGCCAGGCAAACGCCCGGTGTATCCAATCAGGCATCCGCTTTCAGGAAATCGACAAATACGCGCAACGGTGCAGGCAAGTGACGACGGCCAGGATAGTAAAGAAACGGCCCCGAAAAGCGTTGCCACCATGGCTCAAGGATCGGCTCCAAGGCGCCGCTATCGAGATGCGGGCGCAACATGTCCTCGAAAAGGTGAATCACCCCCACGCCTGCGATAGCTGTACTGACAGCCAGGTCGATTGCCGCGCCGGGTCTGACGAGGAGCGGCCCTGACGGATTCAACTGGACCACCTCGCCGTCACGCTCGAAATACCAGGTTGGCGTAGCGCCGCCGGCAAATTGGCCCCGCAAGCATGCATGAGAGAGCAGGTCGCGTGGATGTTCCGGTCTGCCATGCGTGTCGAGATAGCCCGGCGCCGCAGCCGTAGCGAAACGCTGCACGCGCGGACCGATTGGAATCGCGATCATGTCCTGTTCAAGCCGCTCGTCATAGCGAATGCCCGCATCGCAGCCGATCGACAGCACGTCGACAAAACCATCTTCCACCACGACCTCTACGCGTATGTCGGGATAGGCCTTCAGGAACCGGGGAATGATAGTCGGCAATACGATGCGCGCGGCGCTCGACGGGACGTTGAGTTTGAGTGTGCCGCTCGGTTTGTCCCTGAAGCCGTTCAGCACGTCCAGTGCGGCTTCCATCTCGCTGAACAATGGCGTCAGTTTTTCGATCAGACGCAGTCCGGCTTCGGTCGGCGCCACACTGCGCGTGGTTCGGTTGAGCAGGCGCATACCGAGCTTCGACTCGAGACGGCGCACAGCAATGCTCAGGCTGGAGGCGGAGACGCTGCTAATGCGCGCGGCGTCGCGGAAACCGCCGGCGCGAGCGACTGAAACGAATGCGGCAAGATCGTTGAATTCCATAGCCATTGTTCAAAATATTTAACAACCTGTGCAATTTATGCCGGATTATCGAACAGCGCAATCCCCGCCATACTGGCGCCCAACACCTCACATCAAGGAGCGCATCATGTCGAACTTCACCCCCGCGGACACATTTTCGCTGGCTGGCCACCCCGTGCAACGCATGGGCTACGGCGCCATGCAACTGGCCGGACCGGGCGTATTCGGACCTCCGAAAGATCGTGATGTAGCGATCGCCGTACTGCGCGAAGCCGTGGCGTCGGGCGTCAATCACATCGATACGAGCGACTTCTACGGACCTCACATCACCAACCAGTTGATTCGCGCAGCACTGCATCCTTATCCGGACGGTCTCGTGATCGTTACAAAGGTGGGTGCGGTCCGTGGCAACGATGGCTCGTGGCTACCGGCGCTCGAGCCGGAAGATATCGAGCGCGGTGTTCACGACAACCTGCGTAATCTCGGTGTCGACGCGCTCGACGTCGTCAATATGCGCAACATGGGCAGCGTGCATGCACCTGCCGAAGGGTCGATTGAAAGGCAGGTTGCGGCGCTTGCCGAACTTCAACAGCGAGGGCTGGTTCGCCACATCGGTTTGAGCAACGTGACCGCGGCCCAGGTCGCCGAGGCGCAGGGCATCGTGGAGATCGTCTGCGTGCAGAATCACTACAACCTGGTTCACCGGGACGACGACGCACTGGTCGACGAACTGGCGGGGAAGGGTATTGCATACGTACCGTTCTTCCCGCTTGGCGGATTCACGCCGATCCAGTCGTCAGCGCTGTCCACGATTGCGCAAACGATCGGCGCGACGCCGATGCAGGTGGCGCTTGCCTGGCTCCTGCATCGCGCGCCTAACATTCTGCTGATTCCGGGCACTTCGTCGCTTGGGCATTTGCGTGAAAACATGCAGGCAGCGCGCTTGAGCTTGACTGACGAGGTGCGCGCAGAGCTGGACGCGATTGGTGCGGGGAACAGGGAAGCGTGATCTAGCGGACGGAGTAGTGGCCGGGGTCGCTCAGGATCGACCCGACGATAGCCTCGTTGCGCGTGATCTCGCTTCTAGATCATGGATGTTCACGTCGCGACCGAGTCCGCGATGCATTCCCGCAGCCATTGATGTGCCGGGTCGCGATGAGACCGCTCATGCCAAAGCATCGCCATTTCATAACCCGGTACCTCAACCGGCGCCTCGACGACCCTGAGCGCGCTATTGCCACGCACCAGTCGCGCTGGCAGCATCGCCACGAGGTCGGTGCTCGCCAGGACTGACATCATGAACAGGAAGTGCGGGACCGAAAGCACAACCCGGCGTGTGACGCCCACCTCGGCCAGCACGTCATCCGTAACGCCGCTAAACCCACCGCCATCCGGCGAGACGATCACGTGCTCCAGTTTGCAGAACTGCGCAAGCGTTGGCCTTCGCTTCAGGCGTGGGTGATCTGCGCGGCCGACCAGCACATACCGCTCCTTGAAAAGCACCCGCCGGCGCAATCCGGGCGGCGCGCCTTCGCTGGTATGGAATGCCAGATCGATCTCTCTCTGTTCCGCCTGCTTCGCGAGACGGGGCGGAACAGCTTCCACGATCGCAAGCCTGGTGCCGGGCGCCGCTGCGCGCAACCGGAGCAGTACGGGCAGCAGGATTGTCGACTCAGCGTAGTCCGTGGCGGCAACGCGCCATGTATGACTCGCTTCGGCCGGATTAAACGGGCTGGCCGGCGACACTGCGTGCTCGAGTGCGTCGAGCGCCAGGCGCAAAGGCTTGCGCAATTCTTCCGCCCTCGCGGTGGGGCGCATACCTCGTGGGCCCGGCAGTAACAAGGGGTCTCCAAAGACATCCCGCAGCTTGGCAAGATGCACGCTCACCGATGGTTGAGAGAAGTTCAAGCGTTCCGCCGCGCGGGTCACATTGTGCTCCGACAACAGAACATCGAGTGTCACCAGCAGGTTGAGGTCGAGCCTTCTGAGATTATTCATGTTAATACCTGATATCTTGGTAATTCATTTCCAATATACCTGATGGGAATCTATCGTGTTCCTTTCTGGCAATGGAGGTCAGGTCATGAATGTTCTTCTCGTCTATGCCCACCCGGAACCCCGATCACTGAATGGGGCCCTGAAGGATTTTTCGGTCAAACGTCTCGAGGACGCTGGACACGTCGTTCAGGTATCGGATCTGTATGCAATGAAGTGGAAAGCATCGCTGGATGCGGACGACAGCCTGGAGAGGCAAACCGATACGCGTTTCGATCCCGCTCTCGACTCAAAGCGTGCCTTCGAGGCGGGTTTGCAGAGCCCGGACATCGCACTCGAGCAGGAGAAACTGAAGTGGGCGGGTGCCGTGATCCTGCAGTTTCCGCTGTGGTGGTTTTCGATGCCCGCGATTCTGAAAGGCTGGGTGGAGCGCGTCTATGCCTATGGCTTCGCGTACGGTGTAGGGGAGCATTCCGACGCGCGCTGGGGTGACCGCTATGGGGAAGGCAGCATGGCAGGCAAGCGGGCGATGCTGATTGTCACAACAGGTGGATGGGAGTCTCATTACAGCGCGCGGGGTATCAACGGGCCGATCGACGAGGTGTTGTTCCCCATTCAGCATGGCGTTCTGTATTACCCCGGCTTCGACGTTTTGCCACCGTTCGTCATTCATCGGACGAGCCGGATCGACGAAACACGATTCTCAAAGGTCTGTGACGCGCTCGGACAACGTCTCGACGACCTGTGGAAGACCGCGCCCATACCGTTTCGTCCACAAAACGCCGGCGCGTACGACATTCCGGAACTCACGCTACGCGACGATGTGTCGCCGGATCAGGTTGGCTTCGCGGCACATATCGCGTAGGCCGTGTGCCGGCGTTGCATTTACGTGCCGGGCGTAACCCTTGTCCAGACGTTCAGTTTGGGCCGATCCGCCCCCTTGGGGCGGCGCCAAGCTGACGATACCGTATGCTTCGCTGAAATATGGTTGTAAGTCGCCATTGCTAGAGTCATCAACAGAATTTTGCCGCCAGATGCCGGACAGTGTCCTTCGGACACATAGAAAGGGAAGAGCGACAAGCCATGAAGATGAATCGCGCGTTCTGGCTCATTCTGATGCTGCTTTTTACGAACCCGGTCTGGGCCTTCCAGTCCAGGGTCGTCACCATTCCCAGTGCTGCCATGCATAAGTCGTTCGAGGCGACTGTGGTGCTGCCTGATCAATACACACACGGCAAAGCGGCCGATCGCTTCCCGGTTGTCTACCTGCTGCACGGCTCAGGCGGCGACTACACCGACTGGACCACGAATTCGCACATCGGCAAACTGGCCGACCGCTATCACGTGATCCTCGTCATGCCGGACGGTGGTCACGAGAGCTGGTATATCGACAGCCCTGTCGATCCGCGCAGCCTTTACGAAACCTATGTGGGGACGGAAGTCGTCGGCTATATCGACACGCATTTCCGGACGATCGCGACGCGGCAGGCACGTGCGATTACGGGGTTGAGCATGGGAGGATTCGGGGCCTTGCATATCGCGCTGGACCGGCCGGATGAATTCGGCGCCGCGGGAAGTATCAGCGGCGCGGTCGATCCGCGCGGCTGTGAGGATGAGCCCGGGATCGATCAGGTGTTTGGGGATCCTACCCGTCACGCTGATTTCTGGAACAACGAGGCCATAGTCGAGAACGCCCGTAGTTTCGGCAATGAGCATATCGCGCTGACAATCGATTGTGGGGTGAACGACTCGCTTGTTCAATCGAACCGGATGCTGCATGCGCGGCTTGTTGAACTCGGCGTGCCGCATGACTACGCGGAGCGGCCTGGCGGACACACCTGGAAATATTGGGGCAACGCGGTGCAGTATCAGGTGCTGTTCTTTGCCAGTTCGTTCAGGCGCAGTGGGGGCGCGGCGCAGACGTGACGGAATGCGCATCCAGAAACTGACAGACGTGGCGATGTAGCGCCTGTACACCTGGGCTCGATTCAAGCGCACGCCAGCAACCATGTACGAGCCCTGCGCCAATCCACAATCGCGCCTCTCCGCCAGCCGCGATGACGCGCTCAACAAACACCCGCGCATCGTCGCGCAACGGATCGTGTTCAACACCTATGGCAAGCGTCGGCGGCAGACCGTCGAAGCGCACCGCGTCCAGTGGGACGGTCCACGCGGGATAGGGCACGTGTTCGCCCCAATACAGATCGCGAAACGCACGGACATCAGCAAGTGTGAGCATTGGCGCATGCGCTTCGTCGTCACGCGCGGGCATTTGCGGTTCGGTGCCGAGCATCGGATAGACCAGTGCAAGTCCGCGTATGCCCTGAATGCCGTCATCGCGCAGCCGCATGGCGACGCTGGCAGCGAGCGTGGCGCCAGCACTATCGCCCGCCAGTTGCAGCGCACCTTCCGCGAGTAAATCAAACGGCAAACGGCCGTTCAATGCGGCGAGCGTGACCTCCAGACAATCGTCATGGGCGGCTGGAGCGCGGTGTTCAGGCGCAAGCCGGTAATCGACCGCAATCACATCGAGACGGGTATCCGCGGCGATACGTGCTGTCACGATCTGATGACTCGCCAATGATCCAAGCACGAAGCCGCCACCGTGAAAGTACAGGACGGTGCCGCGGATCGTCCCGTTCGCCTTTAAGCGATTCCGATAGAGCCGCAGTCTGATCGGATGGCCCGCGCTCGCCCGAAACACGGCGTCTTGTGCTATCGCGTCGGCTGGTAATGGTGGTGTGAGCGCAGCCGCATAGCGATCGTAAATCGCGCGCTGCTCGCTTGGTGGCAATGAAGTCGAATGCCCTGCATAGATTGCAGCGGTCCGTTCGATGAACGCGGCAATCTCCGGTTCAAGCATGCTCACTCCCATGAGGCGGTGTCTTAACGGGCAATCCAATCACGCGTCCTGCAAACCGGGGCGCCGGCAACACAGTATGCGCTTGCGCCAACTCGCGCACGCGCGCCTCGACATCGGGGTCGAAAGCAACAGCGCGTGGGCCGCCCGTATCCACATGCAGAAGCATCTGCTCTCCTGCGGCCACCGGGTCAACGCCATCATCGGCAAACATCTCGAGGTAAAGATGCAGCCGCTTCGCGTCGTGCCCTAGCACGCGCATATCGACGCGAACCTGCACACCTTCCTTGATTTCATGCAGATAGTTGATATGCGCCTCGAGCGTATAGATCGAGCGGCCACGCTCCTTACGCACCGCATCGGGCAACCCGATTGCATCGATCAACGCATCTGTCGCGAAGCTAAAAATCAGCATATAGAACGCGTCGCGTAGATGGCCGTTGTAATCGACCCATTCGGAGCGAACAATGTCGCGGTAGCAGGGCAGCAGCGCGTGGTCCGGCATATGCAATTGATCTCCTTCATTCCTATGAATGGCAGTGGCCGCAGCGATCATGCGCTGTCGACGCATTCAGGCGAGGCGGCGCGTCTTCCAGCACACAGCTTCACTCCGCCGGAAGCAACCCATGCCGCACCTTAGCCGCGTCAATCGCTGCCAGCACACTCGTAATGCAATCATCCCGATACCGCTCGAGCTGCTTGATTGAGCGTGGTCCAACTTGTTCAGACGTTCCTTCCACCACCCGATCGATCAATTCATCAGTCAGCTGCGGTGCGACCAGTTTAGTCCAGGGCAGCTCCAACGCCGGTCCAAACTGCTGCATGAAGTGGCGCATACCCGCGTCACCACCCGCCAGTGTGTACGTCAGGAACGTGCCCATGAATGACCAGCGGATCCCCGCGCCGAAGCGGATGGCGTCGTCGATTTCGCCCGTGGTCGCCACGCCTTCGTTGACCAGATGCAGCGCCTCGCGCCACAGTGCTTCGAGCAAACGGTCGGCGATAAAGCCGGGCACTTCTTTGCGCACGAGGAGCGGGCGCATCGACAGCGAACGATAAATCTGCATCGCGGCATCGATGGTTGCCGGTGCGGTGAGTTCGCCGCCGACCACTTCGACGAGCGGCAGCAGATACACCGGATTGAACGGATGCCCGACAATGCAACGCTGCGGATTCACCGCCCGTGCGTAAAAATCGCTCGGCAGCAGGCCGGAAGTGGATGAAGCGATGATCGCATCCGGCTTCGCCGCACGGCTGATCTGTTCGTGCAGGGCCAGCTTCAATTCTTCGCGTTCGGGCGCGCTTTCCTGAATGAAATCCGCTTGCTCGACACAGGCTTCAATCGTATCGACGAAGCGCAGCCTGTCGGGCGTTGCGCCTTCCGACAAGCCGACGCGCTCCAATGCCGGCCATGCATTCGCGATGTTTTCGCGCAACTGTTTCTCCGCGCCACGAGCGGGGTCCCAGGCGACGACGTCGAGCCCGTGCGCGAGCGCGCGCGCCACCCAGCCGCTGCCGATCACGCCCACGCCGATTGCCGCAAATGTTTTGATATCGACGATCACTGCCATTGCTGACGTTTCCTTTGCCTATGAGTTTTTTCAAGTTCCGAAGCGTGCCCTGTCAGGCGCAACGGGTACGCGCCGTATTCACGCGTACTGTCCAGCCACACGCCGCTCCAGCTGCCGCTCGCCACGCGCGGGCAAGCCGAGTTTGCGGCGGCCTTCGGCGGGTGTGAGCGCGCGCCCGCCAAGCCGTTCGATGATCTCGACCGCGCGTTGCACCAGCGTGCCGTTCGTTGCATGCACACCTTTATCGAGCCAGACGTTGTCTTCAAGGCCGACCCGCACGTGGCCGCCGAGGAGCATCGCCTGCGCGACCATCGGCATCTGCATGCGCCCGATGCCGAATCCGGCCCATTGCGCGCCAGCCGGCAGACTGTCCGCCATCGCTTTCATCGTCGTGGTATCGGCGGGCGCGCCCCATGGAATGCCCAGGCAGATCTGAAACAGCGGTGGTGCGTCGAGTAAGCCTTCCTTGAGCAATTGCTTCGCGAACCATAGATGGCCGGTATCGAAGATTTCCAGTTCCGGCTTCACGCCGAGTTCCTGGATGCGCTTGGCGCCGGCGCGCAATTGCGCGGGCGTCGACACATAGATGTAGTCGCCATCGCCGAAATTGAGTGTGCCGCAATCGAGCGTGCAGATTTCCGGCAGCAGTTCCTCGACATGCGCGAGCCGCGTCAAACCGCCGACCAGGTCGGTTCCCGCGCCGAAGCGCATCGGGTCTTCGCCGGGACCGATCTCGAGATCGCCGCCCATGCCAGCCGTCAGATTGATGATCACGTCGGTGCCTGACGAGCGGATCCGGTCGACTACTTCGCGATATAACTGCGGATCGCGGCTGCCGCGTCCGGTCTTTGGATCGCGGACGTGGCAATGCGCAACGGTGGCGCCGGCTTTCGCGGCTTCGATAGCGGCGTCGGCGATCTGCTTCGGCGTGACGGGAATGGCCGGATGCTTGCCGACCGTATCGCCCGCGCCAGTGACGGCGCAGGTCACGATGACTTCATGATTCATGCGTGCTAGTTCCTGTGGATTGAAATGTGCGACTCGATGGATGAGAGCCGGACTGGGGCTAAGCCAACCGCGTTCAGGCTGACCGCGCCTGGGCTGGCCCGTCCAGGCGACCCCGTCTAGGCGACCCCGTCAAAGTCCGAGAAAGGCTTTCACTGCCGGCAAGCCGTCTTTGCCGTCATAGGTCTTCACGCCCGCGAGCCACGCATCCAGTACTTGCGGGTTCTTCTTCAGATACGCTTTGGCGGCATCGGCAGGCTTCTCCTTGTTCATCACCGACTGCATCACCACGTTCTCAAGTTGCGTCGAAAAGCGCAGGTTGCTCACGAGCTTGCCCGCGTTCGGGCAACGCGTCAGAAAGTCGGGGGACGTCAGCGTATAGACGCGTGCTTCGCCGTCATTCGGACCGAATACGCCGTCGCTGCCGGTGAGGTATTTCATATCGATCTGGATATTCATCGGATGCGGTTCCCAGCCGAGAAACACCACCCATTTCTTCTCACGAATGGCGCGGTCCACCGAAACCAGCATGCCCGCTTCACTCGATTCGATCAGCTTGAAGCCGCCGAGGCCGAACTGATTATTGGCGATCATTTTCTGAATCGCGGCGTTCGCGCTGCTGCCGGGTTCGATGCCATAGATCTTCCCGTCGAGTTGATCGCGGTGCTTCGCGATGTCGGCGAAAGTCTTGAGCCCGGCGTCGTATTCGTAACCCGGCACCGCGAAGGTCGCTTTAGCGCCGGTCAGATTAGGCGGTTGCAGCACCTGGATCGATTTCGAATCGACGAACGGCGCAATCGCTTTCTCCTGCACGGGCCACCAGTAGCCGAGCGACACGTCGAGCTGTTTGCTCCTCAGGCCAGCGAACGAAATCGGCACCGAGGCGACGGTCGTAACCGGCTGATAGCCGAGTCCCTCGAATACGGTGGATGCGAGCGCAGTGGTCGAGGTGATGTCTGTCCAGCCGATGTCGGCAAAATGCACCGCGCGGCAAGTGGCGGGATCCTGTGCAAACACCGGCGACGCAGCGACGACAACTGCCAGACAGGCAAGACGGGCAAGCAAGACTTTGACGCGTAACTTCATGACGTTCCCCCTTCGGACACGTTAGACAGCGTGTTTCGAACCGGGCCGCGGCGAGAAAAGCAGGGCGGCCCCCGGACCTGCGCGATACGGCTTGAGTAATGTTTGAGTAATACTTGAGTCGGGCCGGATCTGTACGAGTGACGTAACGTTAATGCCCCATATTCCTGCCAAAGCGACCACCAGCGACCCGTTCTTGCTCCCACGCGACAGCGAGGGAAAACCAGCATTGTTCGTCATTGCGATGCAGCATCGATTGGTGCAGTGATTTTTGGTGTGCCTTGCCGGCTCGCGCACTGCTTGCTACGCTCGCCCGGAATCCCGCGTCCGCCTGCGGTTTTTGTCCCTGATCGAGTCTGCGTAAGATGCCTGAAGATATGTCGTTCCTGCTGCTGCCCGGCTTTTCGGCGATCGGCTTCATGTCGGCGGTCGAGCCGTTGCGCGTGGCGAACCGCTTTCGCGGCGATCTCTACCGGTGGCGCATTCTGAGTCTCGACGGCGCGCCGGTCGCGGCCAGCAACGGTATTTCGATCAACGCAGAGGCCGCAATCGTCGACGTTCGCGAAACGCAGACGGTGTTTGTCGTCGCGGGCTTCGAGCCGCTCGCCTGCTATACGCGTGTGCTCGGCGATTGCCTGAAGCGGCTCGAGCGCGCTGGCGCGACGCTCGGCGGCATCGATACGGGCAGCTTTGTACTCGCGGAGGCGGGGCTGCTCAGCGGTTCGGACAGCGTGACCGTACATTGGGAAGCCTTGTCGGCGTTCCGTGAGCGCTATGGCTCGCTGAACGCAAGCCAGGAGCTGTTCGAGATCGGCGCGCGACGTATCACGTGTGCGGGCGGCACGGCGTCGATCGACATGATGCTCGACCTGATCGGCCGCAAGCACGGCGCAGCGTTGGCCTCGGCGGTATCGGAACAGTTTGTCGTGAGCCGGATCCGTCAGCGTTCGGACCATCAGCGCATGGAAATTGCGGCGCGCTACGGCGTGCACAACCGCAAGCTGATTCAGGTGATCGGCGCAATGGAACAGCATATGGAAGAGCCATTGTCGCCCGCTCAACTCGCAGAGGAGATTAGCGTGACGCGGCGGCAACTGGAGCGGTTGTTCTGCGCGTCGCTGAAGGACACGCCGACGCATTTCTATCTGCAACTGCGCCTCACCCGGGCGCGTGAGCTGCTGCAACAGACTGACATGTCGATCACATCGATTTGCGTTGCATGCGGATTCGAATCCCCCTCGCATTTTTCGCGGACGTATCGCGCGCGGTTCGGCGTGAGTCCAAGAGGCGATCGGCAGGTGACGGGTGGCAGAAATGGCGGCGCTGGGTTGTCATCAGGCGAGCCAACGCAGGCATCCGCCCCTGCATTGTCAGCAAGCTGACTTCGCTGCGCGGCAGCGACTACTGCTCGCCGATCGCGTCGCCGCGCTGATCCGGCGTAATCAAGAGGTTACGTTCGAGGCTTCGAACGTTGAGAGCCGGCTCTACCGCTCTGGCTTCCAACTACCTTTCACGAAGATTGTGCCGCATCTAGCAACAGTGAATTCGTTAATTAGGGGTTTACCCTATATGTGCGGACTCCTAGACTGTCTCCACTGGCTGCAAACAAACAGGTTTGCAGCACGGCAAAAAACAATCTCTGGAGGTAGTCGTCATGAAATCCCTGATCGAAGCTGTTGTTATCGCTGCTCTTATCACTGCGCCGCTCGCTGCTTTTGCCCAATCCAACCAGCCGGTGACCCGCGCCCAGGTGCGTGCGGAACTGGTCCAGCTGGAAAAGGCCGGCTACAACCCGGCGACAGCGAATACCGACGATTATCCGGCGAACATTCAGGCTGCTGAGGCGCGTGTTGCTGCACAAAACGGCAGCGCTCAAACCAGCGGTTATGGTTCGGCCACGAACGGGTCGTCGCAAGCGGGCAACCGCACCGAAGTGACGCCGAGTTCGTATTCGGCTCCGGTCGTCAACGTCGGTCATTAATGACCGCGGTGCGAGCAGTCGTCTCGCGCCGGCTTGATTGGCAGTAACGTTGGCAATAACGCGCAGCAGGCCTGCTTTCATCGTAAAGTGGAAGGTCGCTGCGCGATTTAGCATTAAGCGAAGTAATTGGCGCTCGTAGTCCTCTCTTGGTCTCGCACAGACGCTTAGCCCTGAGGGGCAGTCAACTGCCGGAGCTGTTCCAGCAACTTCACCGCCGGACTCGGCAAAATCCCCTGACGGCGCCGAAAAGCCGTCAACGTGCGGCGTGCGATCAAACCCGGAATCGGCAGCGTATCAAACACGCCAGCCGCGCTTTCGGTGTCGTACATCGGCGTAGCCATCCAGCTCAGAAATCCCGCACGTGTCACCAGGCTTTTCAGCACCGTGATCGAGCGCGTCTCGACGGCGATCTGCGGCATGCCGAGCCCATGCTCGGCAAACACATGCTGCATATGCTCGAACGGACCCGTCCCGCGTGGCGGCACACACCACTGCTGATCGAGCGTGTCGGCAAGCGATAAATCCACTTTGTTTCGCAGCGGATGATCGAGCGCGGCGACCACAAAGCTCGTGTCTTCCCACCTGCAATCGGCAATCGCCGTAATCTCATCCGTGTCGGGCACCGCCATGCTGAGGGCGAGATCGATCTCGTGTTTCATCAGACTGTCCGCAAGCCGGTCCCAGACGCCCTCCATGATCTCCACACGCAGATTCGGCCAGCGCGCGAGCACGCCGCTCACCGCGAGCGGCAGGACGAGCGTCGCAATGCTCGCCACCGCGCCGACGCGAATCGTCCCTTTCGCAAGGCCGCGCATCGCGTCGATCTCCTCGCGCGCGTGATCGGCTTCGCGTTGTAGCAGCGTAGCGTGTGGCAGCAGTGCGCTGCCGATCGCAGTAAGCTGCATACCCTTCGAATGCCGTTCGAACAGCGGCGCGCCGACCTGATCCTCGAGCCGCTTGATGGTGCGGCTGAGCGCCGGCTGCGTGACGTGCAGCACCTCGGCTGCACGGCCCAGGCTGCCGCTCGCGACGATGGTTGCGAACGCATGCAATTGCTGAAGATTGAAAGTCATGCGCAAAAGTAATGCCTTTTCTCAAAAAAGGCAATTTTCAATCAACCGCGAGCTTCCGATAATGAGCCATCAGGAAACAGCGTTTATCGACCGCAACTATTTTGCGTGGAACCAGAGTAAGCGCTAAAGCGCCAACTCTGGTCGACAGGAGACAGGTATGACCAGCAACACGCCCCATTCAGACGCATTGGGACTCTCTCAACACGCACCATTTACTGTGCGCCACGCCGTGATCGATTTCATGCGGCGCGTCGGTATGACTTCGGTGTTCGCCAATCCGGGGTCGACGGAATTGCCGCTGTTCCGCGATTTCCCGCAAGATTTCCGTTACGTGCTTGGCTTGCAGGAAGCAACCGTGGTCGGCATGGCCGACGGTTATGCGCAGGCCACCCGCAACGCTGCGTTCGTCAATCTGCACTCGGCGGCGGGGGTGGGCAATGCGATGGGCAATATCTTCACCGCGTTCCGCAATCGCACACCGATCGTGATCACCGCCGGCCAGCAGGCTCGTGCGATTCTGCCGTTCGACCCGTTCCTCGGGTCGACGCAAGCCACCGAATTGCCGAAACCGTACGTCAAATGGAGCATCGAACCGGCGCGCGCCGAAGACGTGCCGCTGGCGATCGCGCGCGCCTATCACGTGGCGATGCAGGAGCCGCGCGGGCCGGTGCTGGTGTCGATTCCCGTCGACGATTGGGACCGCGCAGCCGAGCCTGTGCCGGCGCGTGTGGTCAGTACAGAGATGCGGCCGGAGCCGTTCGTGCTGGCGCAGATCGGCGCGGCGCTCGATGGCTGCGAACGGCCAGTTTTCGTGGTGGGTGGCGCGGTCGACCGGGCCGGCGGCTGGGACGAAGTCGTGAGTCTCGCCGAACGCCATAACGCCCGCGTATTCGTCGCTCCGATGACAGGCCGCTGTGCGTTCCCCGAAGACCATCGCCTGTTCGCGGGTTTCTTGCCTGCCATGCGCGAGAAGATCGTCGAGCTGCTCGGCGGCCATGATCTGATCTTCGTGATCGGCGCGCCGGCTTTCACGTATCACGTGGAAGGTCACGGCCCGCACCTCCCTGCCGGTGCAACGCTATGCCAGTTGATCGACGATCCGGCTATTGCGGCGTGGGTGCCGACCGGTACCGCGGTGGTCGGCAATATTCGCCTCGGCATCGCTGACCTGCTGACCCGGACTGCACCAAAGACTCGCCCGTTGCCCGCGCCACGCGCCGAGCGTCCACGCGTGGAACCGTCACCCTTGATGTCGGTGGAGTTCGCGTTGCAGACCCTCGCAGAAGTGCGCGATGCGGACGATATCGTGGTCGAGGAGGCACCGAGCTCGCGGCCTGCGATGCAAAACTGTCTGCCGTTCACGCGCAGTGGCACGTTCTACACGATGGACAGCGGCGGCCTGGGCTTCGGCATGCCGGCTGCTGTCGGCATGGCGTTAGCGAAGCCCGGCACGCGCGTGATCGGCCTGATCGGCGACGGTTCCAGCATGTATTCGATCCAGGCCATCTACAGCGCCGTGCAGATGAAATTGCCGATCACATTCGTGATCCTGAACAATTCCCGCTATGCCGCGTTGCAGGACTTTGCCCCGGAATTCGGTTTTGGTCCTGGCGATCCTGTGCAAGGCACCGATCTGCCGGGACTCGACTTCGTGACACTTGCTGCGGGCATGGGATGCCAAGGCTCGCGTGTGACCGACGCCGAACGCCTGCGCGACGTGCTGCGTGACGCGTTGGCGTCATCTGGACCGACGCTGGTTGAAGTCGTCGTGGCTTGAGCTCAGGCGAGCGTCGTGCCCGCATTCATAAAACTTTCCGCAGGAGACAAGACGATGCAGAGTATTTCGATGCTAATCAACGGCGCAGCGGTGCAGGCGAGCAACGGCGCCACCTTCGAGCGGCGCAATCCGCTCGACGGCGAAGTCGCGACGCGTGCCCCCGCGGCGACGGTTGCTGACGCGGTAGCCGCCGCCGATGCCGCCGCAGCGGCGTTTCCGGCATGGTCCGCGCTGGGGCCGAGCGAGCGCCGTGCGCTGCTGATGAAGGCGGCGCATGCGTTGGAAGCACGCAGCGCTGCGTTCGCCGCGATGATGGCAGCGGAGACCGGCGCGTCTGCGATGTGGGCGGGGTTCAACGTGCATCTCGCCGCCGGCGGATTGATGGAAGCGGCGGCGCTTACTACGCAGATCGGCGGCGAGCTGATCCCATCCGACGTGCCCGGCAGTCTCGCGATGGGCGTGCGTCAACCGGCCGGCGTCGTGCTTGGCATCGCGCCGTGGAATGCGCCGGTGATCCTCGCGGTGCGTGCCATTGCATTGCCGCTCGCGTGCGGCAATACGGTCGTGCTGAAGGGCTCGGAGATTTGTCCCGGCACGCATGGCCTGATTATCGAAGTCTTGCAGGAAGCGGGCTTGCCGAAGGGCGTGGTGAACTTCGTCACCAATGCCCCGGCCGATGCAGGCGCGGTGGTCGAGGCACTGATCGCGCATCCGAAAGTCCGGCGTGTCAATTTCACCGGCTCCACGCATGTGGGCAAGATCATCGCGGCCACGTGTGCGCGCTATCTGAAGCCTTCAGTACTGGAGCTCGGCGGAAAGGCGCCGTTGATTGTGCTCGATGATGCGGATATCGATGCAGCCGTCAATGCGGCTGCATTCGGCGCGTTCGCCAACTCGGGGCAGATCTGCATGTCGACGGAGCGGATCATCGTCGACGAACGGATCGCTGACCCGTTCGTTGCAAAGCTTGCGCAGAAAGCGCGCGGCTTGCCGCTCGGCGACCCACGCAAAGGGCCGGTGGTGTTGGGATCGGTCGTCGATATGAGCACGGTGGAACGCTGTAATGCGCTGATCGACGATGCGCTGGCCAAAGGCGCCACGCTCGTCTGCGGCGGTAAGGCGGACAGCACCCTGATGCCCGCCACGTTGCTTGACCACGTCACGCCAGCCATGCGCATCTATGCCGATGAATCGTTCGGGCCAGTAAAGGGCATCGTGCGGGTGAACGGCGAAGACGAAGCCGTTGCCTGTGCGAACGACAACGAATATGGGCTTTCGTCTGCGGTGTTCAGCCGTGATGTGGCGCGCGCGATGAATGTCGCAAGGCGCATCGAGTCGGGTATCTGCCATGTCAACGGGCCGACCGTTCACGACGAAGCGCAAATGCCGTTTGGAGGCGTGAAGGGCAGCGGTTTTGGACGCTTCGGCGGGCAGGCGGGAATCGCCGAGTTTACGGATTTGCGCTGGATTACCGTGCAGACCACGCCACGTCATTACCCGTTCTGAAGGGGCGATGGTCGTTCCGGTCGCTGCGTATCGCTGTGCGCTGATTTACTGCAGCGATACGCGCGCCGTGAAAGCCATGCATACATGTCATGGCTTTTACGCGAAATGGCAATGTCAATAGCCGGCCGCTCGCTTACATACTGACTAAAAAAACGCGACCAGAAAGTTTGACCAGAGAGCGTGACGACAGAAGCGCGGCGCTCAGATCGCGCACACACACCAGGAGACAGCTACATGACCAGTTATGTACCACCGGCCGGCCCGGCCAGTGCGGCGAGCGGTGCGACCGACACGTCGCTCGCCGGCCATCAGGCAGGATTCGACGAGGGACGTCACGCGGTCGACATCGGCCGCACGCTCGACGAAGGCCCCTACACCACGATGCAGAAGATCGTGGTGTTTCTCGCCGCGCTGTCGATCGTTCTGGACGGCTTCGATAGTCAGTTAATCGGTTTCGCGATTCCAGTGCTGATCAAGGAATGGGGCGTCACGCGCGCGGCTTTTGCGCCGGTGGTGGCGGCCGGCTTGGTCGGCATGGGCATAGGCAGCGCGTGTGCCGGGCTGCTGGCCGATCGCTTCGGCCGGCGGTGGGCGGTGATCGGCAGCGTGCTCGTGTTCGGTGCCGCTACCTGCGGCATCAGCTTCGCCCCCGATGTTGTGACGATTGCCGTGCTGCGTTTTGTCGCCGGCCTCGGCATCGGCGGCGCATTGCCGAGTTCGACGACGATGACCGCCGAGTTCACACCAGCTCGCCGCCGCACGTTGGCAGTCACCGCGACGATCGTTTGCGTGCCGCTCGGCGGCATGGTGGCGGGTTTGTTCGCGCATGAAATTCTGCCGACGTATGGATGGCGCGGGTTGTTCCTGATCGGCGGCGTGTTGCCGTTGGCGCTCAGCGTGTTGCTGTTTTTCACATTGCCCGAGTCGCCACGCTTTCTCGCCCGGCAGCCAAAGCGCTGGCCGGAGCTCAAACGCCTGCTTGGCCGTATGTCGCGTCCTGTGGCAAGCAACTGCGTCTTTACCGATGTTCGCGAACAGGCCGCGGAAAAGCACACCGGCTTTACCGCGTTGTTCCGCGAAGGCCTGGCACTCGATACGGTGGCGATCTGGTGCGCGTTCTGCATGTGCCTGCTGGCCGTCTATAGCGCTTTCAGCTGGCTACCGACCATGCTGAGCACGCAGGGTTTGTCGGTTTCGGTGGCGGGTTCGGGGCTCACCGCATACAACCTGGGCGGCGTGGTGGGCGCGTTGCTGTGCGCGGTGGTGATCGCTCGCACCGGTTCGCGCTGGCCGTTGATTATCTGCAGCGCGGGTGGCGCGGCGAGCGCATTGCTGCTACTCGGCGTGAACATCTCCGATCACACGGGTCTGCTGATCTTTGGTCTAGGTGTGCACGGACTGTTTGTCAACGCGGTCCAGTCGACAATGTTTGCGCTGTGCGCTTACGTCTATCCGACCCGTGTGCGCGCAACCGGCACTGCATCGGCGCTGGCATTCGGCCGGCTCGGCGCGATTGCCAGCGCGTTTGCGGGCGCCGTGGTGATCACAGCGGGCGGCGCATCGTCGTACTTGTGGATGCTCGGAATCGCGATGGTCATCGTGATGGTCGCGCTGATGGTGGTCAAGCGCCATATTCCAAAGCCGGGCGTTTGAGGGGCGCAATGTCCTGAATCGCGGCGATCGGGCGTGATACGCGGATCGCCGCTATCTGAAGCAGTCAATCTTCAGCGTATCGGACGGCTTGAATAGCGGTCAGTATCGTCACGTCTGTAATTAGTATCGCTACATAAAAACGCTGCATATGAAGCGCATCCAGATCGGTGCGCGCTTACACAAAGCACCAGTCAAGGAGACATGGAGACAATGAAATACAAACTCGCATTGGGCAGTATGCTGCTCGGAATCAGCGCTTCTTCGTTCGCACAGAGCAGCGTGACGTTGTACGGGATCATCGATACCGGTATCGAACTGGTGACGCATGCGAACGCAGCGGGCGATAGCCTTGTACGCATGCCGGGCATCACCGGTGAATTTCCGTCGCGTTGGGGGATTCGCGGCAAGGAAGGATTGGGCGGCGGGTTGTCCGCGGTGTTCGTGCTGGAAAGCGGCTTTAACACCAAGGGCGGCACGCTCAATCAGGGTGGCCGGCTGTTTGGGCGGCAAGCTTACGTGGGGCTTGAGAGTCCGTACGGCACGCTGACGTTCGGCCGCCAGTACACGATGACGTATTGGGCGATACTCGATTCCGATCTGCTCGGTCCTGACATTTACGGCGGCACGGGGTCGTTCGATCAGTATATGCCGAGCGCGCGCAGCGACAATACGATTGCGTACAAGGGCACGTTCTCGGGCTTCACGTTCGGGGCGACCTATTCTTTCGGCCGCGATTCCGCGGGTACCGGCAACTCACCGGGACAGGGCACCTGTGTGGGATCGATTCCGGGCAGTTCGCAGAGTTGCCGCGAATGGTCGGCGATGTTGCGCTATGACATGAACGGCTACGGCGTGGCGAGCGCGTACGACGAACAACGCGGCGGCCCGGGCGCGGCCGCAAATCTGTACGACGGCACGGCGCCTTTTGCATTGACGCAGCCTGGCGACAAGGACGTGCGGATGCAGTTGAACGGTTACGGACACATCGGGCCGGTGAAACTTGGGGCGGGTTGGCTTGGCCGTCACGTCGAAACGGTGTCTCCGGCGTTGCCGGACGTGCGCTCGAATCTGTACTACCTGACCGCGGCGTATAACGTGACGCCTGCGTTCATCCTGGACGGTGGCGTGTATCGCATCATCAATCGTGCCGACGATACGCGTGGCACAATCGCCGCGCTACGCACTACGTATTTGTTGTCGACGCGTTCCGCGGTTTACCTGCAAGGCGCGTATCTGTTCAATAGCCCGCATGCCGCCTACACGGTGAGCCAGGGCGGTGGTGGCACGACGCCGGCGCCAGGCATCGGGCAACTCGGTGTAATGGCCGGCATTCGCCATTCGTTCTGAGAGGTTGAAGTGGCCACGTCGGGCATGCCGACGTGGCTTTTTTTGCTTTAGATTCCGCCGACACACATGTACTTGATGACAACGTAGTCGTCGATGCCGTAATGCGAACCCTCGCGGCCGAGACCGGATTGCTTGACGCCGCCGAATGGCGCGACTTCGTTGGAGATCAACCCGGTGTTGATGCCGACCATGCCATATTCGAGCGCTTCGGCGACACGCCAGACGCGGCCGATATCGCGGCTATAGAAATATGACGCGAGACCGAATTCCGTGTCGTTGGCAAGGCGGATTACTTCTTCATCTGACGAGAAACGGAACAGCGGCGCGAGCGGGCCGAAGGTTTCGTCGCGTGCGACCTTCATGGCGGGGGTGACATCCGCGAGCACGGTCGGCTCGAAGAAGCCGTGACCGAGCGCATGGCGCTTGCCACCGGTGACGATGCGTGCACCTTTGGCGAGAGCGTCTTCGATATGCGATTCGACCTTGAGCACAGCGGCTTCGTTGATCAGCGGACCTTGCGTGACGCCGTCTTCGGTGCCGCGGCCTACCTTGAGTTGTTCGACGGCAACGCGCAGTTTTTCTGCGAATGCGTCGTAGACTTTATCGTGCACATAAAAGCGATTCGTGCAGACGCAGGTCTGGCCGCTATTGCGATATTTCGACGCGATGGCGCCCGCGACAGCCGCGTCCAGATCCGCGTCTTCGAAGACGATGAACGGTGCGTTGCCGCCGAGTTCGAGCGATACCTTTTTGACCGTCGGCGCGCATTGCGCCATGAGCAGACGGCCGACCGGCGTTGAGCCCGTGAAGGACAATTTACGCACGATCGGATTGCCGGTCATTTCTGCGCCGATGGCTTTCGGCTCGCCGGTGACGACGTTGAACACGCCGCGCGGCACGCCGGCGCGTTCGGCCAGCACGGCGAGGGCGAGTGCCGACAGCGGCGTGGCTTCGGCCGGTTTGACGATGATCGGGCAGCCGGCGGCGAGGGCGGGACCGACCTTACGCGTGATCATGGCCGCCGGGAAATTCCAGGGCGTGATGGCCGCGCAGACACCGATCGGTTCTTTCGTCACGACAATGCGTTTGTCGCTTGCCGGCGTGGGGATGGTGTCGCCGTTGACGCGTTTGCCTTCTTCTGCGAACCATTCCAGGAACGAGGCGGCATACAGGATTTCGCCTTTGGCTTCGGCGAGGGGCTTGCCTTGTTCGGTGGTCAGGATTTTGGCCAGATCGTCGGCATTTTCCAGCATGAGGTCATGCCATTTGCGCAGGATCGTGGCGCGGTGTTTGGCGGTGGTGGCTCGCCATGCTGGCCATGCTGCATTGGCTGTGTCGATGGCTCGACGCGTTTCGGTTGTGCCCATGCGGGGCACGGTGGCGATTGTTTCGCCTGTGGCGGGGTTTTTTACTTCGAAGGTTGCGCCGTCGTCGGCGGATTGCCATTCGCCTGCTATGTAGGATTTTGTTTTTAGAAGAGTAGGGTCTTTTAGGACTAGCGTCGGCATTTTGGTTTTTGCTCCTGGGGTTTTGGATTTAGGGTTTTTTGCCTGCGCGGCGCTTGTTGTTGTGTGCCTGTGGCGTTGGCCTTTCCTTGAATTCTTATTGGTCTATTAGCGTCGCCCCTGTGCGGGGCGGCACTTACTTTCTTTGCCGCCGCAAAGAAAGATAAGCAAAGAAAGCGGCTCACACCGCCAGCTTATAAGCGGGTCCCCCGCACAGCTACGCGGTAGTGGCACATCTGGAATCTGTGTTCTCGCACATTCGGCGTGAGTGACAAGGGCGTCATACTTCCGGCGGCGCTGCGCGCGCCGAAGGGAACTTCACCAAACCATCGCCATGTCCGAACCACCGCCACATTGCAGCGCCTCGCCGAGGCGAAGCCGATCGCCCCCACGGTGCCCGAAGCCCGGGTTTCCCTGGCGGACCCTTCCGCGACGCACGCAGTGCGGAGTGGGAGCTGATGACTCCCTTGTCACTCACGCCGAATGTGCGAGAACACGGATTCCAGATGCACCGCTACCCCCTCCAAGCCAGGGGACCCACTTAAGCGTTAGCGGTTTAAGCTGCTTTCTTTTGCCTACTTTTCTTTGCAGCAGGCAAAGAAAAGTAGGTGCCCGCCCCGCACAGAGGCGACGCCAATAGTCCACTAAGAAAACAAGGAAAGGCCAACGCCACAGGCAAACAACCAAGCGCCGCGCAGGCCCAAAAAAACCGTCAAACAGCTACAGCAACACTTTCCTTAAGCACAGCTTCCAAAATCCCCATCGCCTCATCAAAGACGGCGTCTTGAATCGTAAGCGGGAAAAGGAAACGAACAACGTTCGAATAAACACCACAAACCAGTAGCAGCAGCCCGCGCTCAAGCGCCCGAGCCTGCACCCGCTTGGTAAAGTCGGCATCCGGCTCCGTCCCACCCGCCTTGCAGAACTCAACAGCCACCATCCCGCCCGGCCCGCGCACATCGGCTATCTGCGGAACTTCGCTCTGAAGCGCGATCAGCTTTGCCTTAACACGATCACCCAAAACAGTCGCCCGCTCGCAGAGCTTCTCTTCATCGATGATATCGAGCACAGCATGTGCGGAAGCAACCGCCAACGGGTTACCCGCATAAGTGCCACCCAGACCGCCAGGCGCGGCAGCGTCCATCAGATCTGCACGCCCGACCACCCCCGACAACGGCATGCCGCCCGCCAGGCTCTTGGCCATCGTCATCAGATCAGGCACCACGTCATAGTGATGCATCGCAAACAGCTTCCCGGTACGGGCAAAACCAGTCTGCACTTCATCGGCAATCAGCAAAATGCCATGCTCATTGCACAGCTTGCGCAAGGCGCGCACGAACTCGGCCGGTGCGGGATAGAACCCGCCTTCGCCCTGAACCGGTTCGAAAATAATCGCGGCGACGCGCTTCGGATCGATGTCGGCCTTGAACAGGAACTCGATCGCCTTCAGCGAATCGGCCGTCGTCACGCCATGCAGCGGATTCGGGAACGGGGCATGGAATACGTCCGCCGGGAACGGACCAAAGCCGATCTTGTACGGCGCAACCTTGCCGGTCAGCGCCATGCCCATCATCGTGCGGCCATGGAACCCGCCGGTGAATGCGATCACACCCGGACGGCCGGTCGCGGCACGCGCAATCTTGATCGCGTTTTCAACGGCTTCGGCGCCCGTCGTGAAGAAGGCCGTCTTCTTCGGATAGTCGCCCGGCGCACGCGCGTTGATCTTTTCAGCCAGCTCGACATACGACGCATACGGCACGATCTGATACGCGGTGTGCGTGAAATGATCGAGCTGGTCGCGGATCGCGGCCAGAATCTTCGGGTGACGGTGGCCCGTGTTGCACACGGCAATACCCGCAGCGAAATCGATGAAACGGCGGCCCTCGACGTCCCACAACTCGGCGTTTTCAGCGCGCTCGGCGTAGAAATCGCACATCACCCCGACACCGCGCGGCGTGGCGGCGTCTTTGCGGCTCTTCAGTTCGGCATTCTTCATGGTTATCTCCGTTGCTCCTCGATTTTGCAGATCCCGCGCGCTTAGCGCAGCACATGTAGCGACTATAATGAGATTTGGCTCTTAATTTCAGAGCCATTTCAATAAAAATGTAGGAGCCATTCATGCGCGCAAGCGTTTTGTCCGACTGGCTGGCGCAGCGCCTTGACCGTGGCAACGGCCAGCCGATCTATCGTCAGCTGCACCGGCTGTTGCAGCAGGCGATCCTGTCGCGCGAATTGCCGGCGGGCAGTAAGGTGCCGTCGTCGCGTTTGCTGGCGCAGGAATTGGGCATTGGGCGCAATACCGTCACGCAGGTGTACGAGCAGTTGGTGCTCGAAGGCTATGTGAACTCGGCAACCGGCCGCGGCACGTTTGTTGCCGACAGCGCGCCGGACGAGATCGTCGGCGTGCCCGACGCCGAGGCGCTGGCTGCGCCGCTCGAGTCACTGCCGCCGCCGTTGCAGGGCAACCGCGCGTTGTCGACGCGTGGCGCGCGGTTGATCGCGGGTGCGGGCGTGTCGAAGCGGCAATGGGGCGCGTTTATGCCCGGCGTGCCGGATGTCACGAAGTTTCCGGCGCGCGTGTGGAGCCGCCTGCACAACAAGTATTGGCGCCGGCTGCGCCCGGACTTACTGACCTATGCGCCGGGTGGCGGCCTGGCCTCATTGCGGCACACGCTAGCCGACTATCTGCGTACGTCGCGCTCGGTGCGATGTACGCCCGAGCAGATCATCATCACGACCGGGATCCACCAGTCCGTCGACCTGGCCGTGCGTCTGCTGTCCGATCCGGGCGATCTGATCTGGACCGAGGACCCCTGCTACTGGGGCGTGCGCAGCGTGCTGCACGTGTCCGGCCTGCAATCGCGGCCGATTGCCGTCGACGAAGAAGGTATCAATCCATCCGCCGACGATCTTGCGCACCCGCCTAAGCTGATGCTCGTCACGCCGTCGCACCAATATCCGCTTGGCATGGTGATGAGCCTCGCGCGGCGCCGCATGTTGCTGGAGTACGCGCGGCAGAACCAGTGCTGGATCATCGAGGACGACTACGACAGCGAATACCGCTACGGCAGCCGGCCGCTGGCATCGCTGCAAGGCCTGGATACGTCGGGGCAGGTGATTTACGTGGGCAGCTTCGGCAAGACGCTGTTTCCGGGGTTGCGGATCGGCTACCTGGTCGTGCCCGAAGCGCTGGCGGAGAGCTTTGCGACCGCGAGCGCGGAGTTGTATCGGGAAGGGCAGTTATTGCAGCAGGCGATGCTCGCGGAGTTCATCGCGGAAGGGCATTTCACCTCGCATATCCGCAAGATGCGCACGCTTTACGGACAGCGTCGCCAGACTCTGCTGGATGCCGCCGCGCATCGTTATGGCGACGCGCTGCCGGCTGTGGGCGGCGACGCCGGTTTGCATCTCGTGATGCAGTTGCCCGAGGGTAGCGACGACCGCGCGGTGGCGGCTGCGGCGCTGGAGCGCAATATTGTCGTGCGGCCGTTGTCGGGGTATTACGCGCAACCGTCGCTGGCGCCATCGGGGTTGCTGATCGGCTATGCATGCGTGCCGGACGAAGAGATCGCGCCGGCATTCAATACGTTGGCTGATGCGATCGACGCGACGCTCGTGCAGTTTGCGTAAGGGCGGCCGTGGTTGCTTGATAGCGTCAACGTGTCTTCAACGGGTGTCCATGCGCTTCAAATCCGGATCAACACGGCCCCCAGCGTAACCAATGCGCACGCCAGGATACGCCGTGTCGTCAGCTTCTCCTGCATGAACAGCCAGCCGATCAGCACCGCGAAGATCGAACTCAGCTCGCGCAACGCAGAAACCATCGCGATCGGCATATAGCGGTAGGCCTCGATAATCAGGCAATACGCGGTGAGCGCGAGCGCGCCGGAGGCCATGCCCTTGAGCACCACCGTGCGGCCGATAAACAGCCCCTTGGCGCCACCGCGCCAATGCCAGGCGAGCAGAAACTGCGGGATATTCCAGATCAGATAGACCCACATGATGTAGCTCAGGCCATTGCCCGCCACGCGCGCGCCGATTCCGTCGACAACCGAATACGTTGCGATGAAGAAGCCCGTCAGCAGCGCAAACGGTACGCTTTCGCCGGAAAAACGCATGTCGCGGCGGAACGCCAGCGAGACGATGCCGAGCGATACCAGCGCCACACCGATCGCCGCCAGCGGCTTGAGCGTTTCGTGCGCGAATACCAGCGCGCCGACGAATACGAGCATCGGCGAAAGACCGCGCGCGATCGGATAGATCTGGCCGAAGTCACCGCTTTTGTACGCGCGAATCAGCGCCAGCAGGTAGCCGAATTCGAGCACCACTGATGCAAAGATGTAAGGCCATGCGGCCGGGTCAGGCAAAGGCAGCACGATCACGCCGACGGCGCTGACGGCGATATACGGAATCGCCATCATGCCGAGCAGCCACACACGGTCTTCGGATAAATGCAGAAACGCGTTCCAGGTGGCGTGCAGCAGCGCGGAGAGCAGCACGAGCAAGACGACAAAGGTGTCCATGAAGACCAGGGAGAGATGAGAGACGGCCGGGGGCCGGCCGTAAGCACGTGATTATTCCAGCAGAATGCCGGAATGGAGGGGTGGACGACTAAAGTGAAGGGGCTTTATGTGGCGGAAGCCGGCATTTTGTGGCGGCGAGTTCCCGCTGCTCAACTTCGGCGCGGCGCCTGCGTGCCGCTATACTGCCGCGCTGGCACGCAGCAGGTACCCAGTAGGCTCGCAGCAGGCACGCAATATCGAAGCAACCCGGATGAGGGTTGACGAAGCACGTCTCGCCAACCCTTCGGCATGCAGGAATCGCGAAGCGATCAAATTGCGTCACATCACATCACATCACATCACGTTACGTTACGTCACGCGTTCGCGCAGCCACGCGGACGCCAGATCGATCACCGTCACGACCACGATCACCATGATCATCACCGCGGCCGTCTGCGCGTAATTGAACGAGCGGATCGCCTCGTACAGCACCACGCCAATTCCGCCCGCACCTACCATGCCGACCACCATCGCCGATCGCACGTTCGATTCGAAGCGATATAACGCGTACGAGATCCACAAAGGCAGCACTTGGGGCAGCACGCCGTAGATGATTTCGTCGAGACTGGTCGCGCCGGTGGCGCGTACGCCTTCGGCCGGACGCGGATCGATGGCTTCGACCGCTTCGGCGAAGAGCTTGGCGAGCACGCCGGTGGTGTGCACCCACAACGCCAGTACGCCGGCGAACGGACCGAGTCCCACCGCGACGATGAACAGCATCGCGAAGACCATTTCATTGATTGCGCGGCACGCGTCCATCATGCGGCGCATCGGTTGAACGATCCACATCGGCGCCATGTTGTGCGCGGACATCAGTCCACACGGCACCGCGCACACCAGCGAGAGGGCCGTGCCCCACACTGCCACCGACAGCGTCACAGCCATCTCGTGCAAATAGCTGCGCCATTCGGTGAAGTCCGGCGGGAAGAAATCCTTGGCGAACTGGCCCATGTTGCCGGAGTCGGAGAGCAGGTCAAGCGGACGCATATCGGCGCCGTGCCATGCGCCACCCAACATGGCAAGCACCGCGATCCAGCCGACGAGCGACAGCCAGCTGCGCTTGCCCGCGGCGGGAGCTGCACGTGCCGTCTGCGCGGCGAGCGCTTCGCTCGCACGCGTTGGCGACGTGATCAGATCAATCGTGTTCATTGCTTGGCTACGGCGGTGTTGAGTGCGCTCAGCTTCGCATCGAGCGCGGCCAGCTGGGTCTTGCGGTCGTCGTCGGAAAGATGCGTGTCGCTTTCGATCTTCTGCTTCTGCTGGAACAATGCGACCTGGCGGATCGGCAGCAATTGAGCATCCGACGATGCCGCGAAGCCGGCGTAGCCCGTAATCGCCGCCATCACCGCTTTTTCATGCGGATCGGTTTTTCCGTAGTTCAGGAAAAAGTTGCGGATCTTGTCCTTGGTGGCTTGCGGCAGATCCTTGCGCCACACGAGCGGATCCGACGGAATCAACGGCGAGGTCCACAGCACGCGTACTTGCGCGAACTTGTCCGGATGCTGCTGTTTCAGTGTGTCGAGCATCTCGGTGTTGTTGGTCGCGATGTCGATCTTGTTGTTCACCACGGCGAGCAGATTCGCTTCGTGACTCGACGGCAGCACCGCTTTGAACGACGTGTTGACCGGCGTGTTGTGCTTGGCGAACAGATAATAGCCGGGGATCAGCGTGCCCGAGGTGGAGTTCGGATCGCCGAAGCCGACCGTGACGTCCCTGGTGTTTTTAAAGACGTCGTCGAGCGTCTTGAAGCGGCTGTTCACATTGGTGATCAGCACCGATCTGTAACCGGCATCGCCGTTTGCATACAGGACCTTCGCGAACACTTCGCCTTGCGACCGGTCCACCGCTTCCATCGCCGACGCATTGCCGAAATAGCCAATCTGTACCTTGTTAAAGCGCATTCCTTCGATGATGCCGGAGTAGTCGGTCGCGAAGAACGCTTTGACGTTCAGGCCGGTTTGCTTGTTCATGTCCGCGATCAGTGGTTCCCAGCGCTGTTTCAGCACGGAGGACGAATCGGTCGAGATGATGCCGAGGTTGATGTCCTCGGCTTGTGCGGAAGCGACGCAGGCGAAAGCGGCCGCGCCGACGGTCAGCGTGATCAGTGAACGCAGGAATTTCATCTCTTTTGAGGTCCGGTTGAGTGAACAGAATGAGTGAGCGCGCTCAGTTCGAGTGCGCCGGATTGAGGGCGAACGCATAACGTGTCGAGGTGGGCGCGGCGTCTTGCGCCGGTGCGCCGGTGTCGACACCGTTAGCGTTGTTGTCCGTATGATCGGCCGCGCTATCAGCACTGGTTTCGTCGAGCAGTTCGCGGACATCGTCGCCGTAGAGCTTCTTGAGCAGGGCAGGGCTCAGCGCGGCGGAGGCGCCGTCATAGACCACCTTGCCACGACGCAGCGCGACGGTGCGCGGGCAATACTGCATCGCGATATCGACCTGATGCAGCGACACCAGCACCGTCAGTTGATGCTCGACGTTGAGCGTGCGCAGCATTTCCATGACACGGCGCGAAGATTCCGGGTCGAGCGAGGCGATCGGTTCGTCAGCAAGCACGATGCGCGCGCGTTGCACCAGCGCTCGCGCCAATGCCGCGCGTTGCTGTTGGCCGCCGGAGAGATTGGCGGCGCGTTCGCGCGCATGGTCGCCGATGCCGACTTCATTGAGCGCGGCCATCGACAAGGCGCGCTCAGCAACCGGAAATCTGCCGGTGAGACGGCGCCACAAAGGCAGCCGCGCGAGTGCGCCGATCAGCACGTTGCTCTCCACGGAAAGCCGGTTCACCAGATTGAATTGCTGGAATACGAAACCGATATCGCGGCGAATGCTGCGCACTTCTCGCACGATGCGGCCGTTCTGCTGGATCGGCCGGCCGAGAATCGCGATCTGCGACGGCTGAGCATCCGAGGCCGTGAAGCCCGCGATATGCCGCAGCAGCGTCGACTTGCCCGAACCCGAGGCGCCGATCAATGCAACCATTTCGCCCGGTTCGACGCGCAGATCGATTTCGTCCAGCGCCTTGCGGCCATTGCTGAACGTCTTGCTCAACCGTTCGATACGAATTGCTTCCCGAATCTCTTCCATAAGTACCCCTTGATGCATCCGGCCATTGCCGGCTTGTGTGGGGCTCATTCTAGGAAGCGTCTGTGACGGTTGAGTGAAGGCATCGCAACGTCTAGACGACTATATCTTCATGTGACTTTTTTGCGTCGCCAGAAAGACAGGTAGAAGTCATTCGTTCGAATAAAAAATGACATCTGTATGACACGATTTGCGTGGGGTGGGGCTGGCAGCGCATGATCGCGCGCAGCCAGGCTATATTGCTTCATCCGGCGTGCCGTCCCCAATAACCTTGCAGTTCCCTTCGACGTCGTCATGCAGCCTTTGAGCTTTCTTCCCGACAGTTTTGCGGAGTACGAAGATCTCAAGACGATCCTCGATCAGGGCAGCGCAAGCTTCGAGATCCGCACGGTCTGCGAGACGACGGTGCGAGGGCGGCAGTTCGCCGTGCACACCGCGAGCATCGGTTCGACCGACCCGCTCGCGCCGGCAATCGGCTTCTTTGGCGGCATTCACGGGCTCGAACGGATTGGCTCGCAGCTCGTGCTCGACTACATGCGCGCGCTGCTCGCCCGGCTGGAATGGGACGAACTGCTGGTGCGGCAATTGCAGTCGATTCGTCTGATCTTTATGCCGATCGTCAATCCGGGCGGGATGTGGGCCGCCACGCGCGCCAATCCAAACGGTGTCGATCTGATGCGCAACGCGCCGCAGAATGCCGACGAACGCGTGCCGCTGCTCGCCGGCGGCCAGCGGGTGGGCGCATGGCTGCCCTGGTATCGCGGCCGGCAAGGCGAGCCGATGGAGCCGGAGGCGGCGGCGCTCCTGCGGGTGGTAGAAACCGAAATGGCCGCGCGACCCTTGAGCATCGCGCTCGATTGCCACTCGGGTTATGGCTGGCGGGACAGCATCTGGTTTCCTTATGCGCGCACGCGCAAGCTGATGCCGCATCTGCCGGAAATGTACGTGCTGAAAACCATGTTCGAGCGTGCGCATCCGCATCATGGCTACGCGTTCGAGCCGCAGAGCCACCAGTATCTATTGCACGGCGATCTGTGGGACTTCGCGTACGACCGCACACCTGCACCGAACGTCTTCCTGCCGATGACGCTCGAACTCGGTTCGTGGCTGTGGATCAAGAAGAATCCGCGCCAACTGTTTTCGCGTCAAGGTATGTTCAACCCGGTGAAGGCACATCGCACCGCGCGCGTGTTGCGGCGTCATGCGAATCTGCTCGATTTCCTCGCGCGCGCGGCGTTCTCGTCGCAACGCTGGCTGCCGCAAGGTCATCGTCGTGAGCAACTGTTGCAAAGCGCGATCGACCTTTGGTACAAAGCGGAAGTGTCATGAGCACGTGGATTCTGTTGCGTGGGCTGACGCGCGAAACTCGCCATTGGGGGCGTTTGCCTGGCTTGTTGCGCGAGGCGATCGGCACGGATTGCGTGTTGTTGCTCGATCTGCCCGGCAACGGCGAGTTTGCGAACCTGCGCGCGCCGGCTGCGGTGGAAGATATGGTGGGCTTCGTGCGGATTGCTGCGCTGCAAACTGGAGCAACAGGCCCTTATCGCGTGCTGGCAATGTCGCTTGGCGGCATGGTGGCAACTGACTGGGCGCAACGGCATCCCGGCGAGATCGAGCGGCTCGTGCTGATCAATACCAGCATGAGACCGTTCAGCCGCATGCACGAGCGCTTGCGGCCATCCGCATGGCCGGGCCTTCTGGGCGTCGCAGCACACTGGCGCGACGCGCCGCGCGCGGAAAGCGGCATTCATCGGCTGACGTGCAATAACGTCGAAACGCTGGGTGCCGATCTCGATGCATGGAGCGAAATTCGCCGGACCGCGCCGGTGAGCCGGGGCAATGCGTTACGGCAGCTTTGGGCCGCCGCACGCTTTAGCGCGGCTGTGGCAAAACCGGGTTGCCCGTTGCTGATTCTTTCTTCACGCGCCGACACGCTGGTTAATCCGGCGTGTTCGGCGAAGCTCGCGGCGGCGTGGGGCGCAACCCATCGCGAGCATCAATGGGCCGGTCATGACTTGCCGCACGACGAGCCGGCATGGACCAGCGAACAGGTTCGCGCGTGGCTGATGCAGGAAGGCGAAGAGCCGAAAGCCGGGCTCTAGCCAGGCAAGAGCGCAGGCAACAGCGCAGACCACAACGCAGACCACAACGCAGACAGCAGCACCTCAACCGCCAGCGGGTATAACCTAAGAGCTCGCACATCGTTTTTCTGGCCAGCAGGTGCATAATCCCCGTTCATACGATGCATGCGAATCAAGCGATACTCGCTATTGCCGCCCGCCGGGGGAGTTGATCATGCAAGCGAAGAATGAAGAAGCCGTCACGCACCTGCTGAACGATGTCTTCGAATTTGCGCGTGGGCGCTTGCCCGAGCCGACCTTCAAAGTCGTCGAACCTTTCCTGCAGCACTACTACGATTTCGTCGATGCCGACGACCTGCAAAGCCGCGCGATTGCCGATCTTTACGGCGCGGCGCTCGCGCATTGGCAAACCGCGCAACGCTTCGTGCCAGGTAGCGAACGGCTGCGCGTCTACAACCCGATACTCGAACAGCATGGCTGGCATTCCGATCACACGGTGATCGAGATCGTCAACGACGACATGCCGTTTCTGGTCGATTCGGTGTCGATGGCGGTCAACCGTCTCGGGCTCGCGCTGCATTCGGTCGTGCATCCGGTGTTTCGCATCTGGCGCGGGCCGGACGGCAGTATCGTGCGGGTGGGCCAGGGCGCTGAAGACGCAGCCGATACGCGCTCGCAGCTTGCCTCGTTCATTCACTTCGAAGTCGACCGTTGCGGCGACGCAGCGAAGCTCGACGCATTGCGTGACGAGATCGCCAAGGTGTTGAGCGACGTGCGCGCCGCAGTGGAAGACTGGCCGAAGATCGTCGAGCTGGCGCGCGTTACGGTGAAAGGCATGAAGGCCGGCGAGGCGGGACCAGAAGGTGTCGAGGCCCGAGCCTTCCTCGAATGGATGGTGGCCGATCATTTCACATTTCTCGGCCAGCGCGATTATGAACTGGTGCAGCACGACACTGGCTTTGGCCTGCGAGCGGTACCTGGCTCCGGCCTTGGCATTCTGCGTGACGCACTGCGTCCCGCAGGCGCGGCCGACGTCACGCCGTTGCCACCGGCGGCCGCCGATATCATCTCCGGCTCATCGCCCATTTTCCTGACCAAGGCCAACTCGCGCGCAACGGTGCATCGGCCGGGCTATCTGGATTACGTCGGCATCAAGCTGACCGGCGCGGACGGCAAGGTGACCGGCGAGCGGCGTTTTATCGGCCTGTATACGTCTACCGCGTACCTGGTTTCGGCCTCGGAAATTCCGATCGTGCGGCGCAAATGCGCGAACATTGTGCGGCGCGCCGGCTTCCTGCCGAAGGGTCACCTGGCCAAATCGCTGGTAACTGTGCTCGAAACCTATCCGCGCGACGAACTCTTTCAGGCGGACGAAGACCAGCTCTACGATATCGCGCTGGGTGTGCTGCGTTTGCAGGAGCACCAGCGCACGCGTCTGTTCGTGCGGCGCGACCGTTTCGACCGTTTCGTCTCGTGTCTCGTGTTCGTACCGCGCGACAAGTACAACACCGATATGCGGCAGCGCATTGCCAACCTGCTGGCCGATGCATTCAATGGGGAAAGTGTCGAATTCACGCCGCTGTTGTCGGAGTCGACCCTCGCACGTATTCACTTCGTCGTGCATGCAAAGCCGGGTGGTATGCCCAATGTCGATACGCGCGAACTCGAAGCGCGGCTCGTCCAGGTCACGCGCCGCTGGCAGGACGATCTCGCCGACGCATTACTCGACGCATTCGGCGAGGAACAGGGCAACCGTCTTCTGCAACACTATGCGGATTCGTTTCCCCCTGGCTATCGCGACGATTATCCGGCCCGTACCGCGGTGCGCGATATCGAGCTGATCGAGCGCGTGCAGGGCAGCGAGCGGCTCGCAATGAACCTGTACCGCCCGATCGAAGCAGGACCGCGTGCGTTTCGCTTCAAGGTTTATCGCGCGGGACTACCCATTGCGTTGTCGCGCAGCTTGCCGATGCTCGAACATCTGGGCGTGCGTGTGGACGAAGAGCGGCCCTATCTGATCGAAGCGCTCGGCGCCACGCCTGCGTGGATTCACGATTTCGGCCTCGAACTCGCGGACGACGCCGAGTTCGATATCGAACGTGTGAAGGATCTTTTCGAAGACGCGTTCGAACAGGTGTGGACCGGCGGAATCGAAAGCGACGATTTCAACCGCCTTGTGTTGCGTGCGCAACTGAATGCGCGCGAGGTGACGATTCTGCGTGCTTATGCCAAGTACCTGAGGCAAGTGGGATCGACCTTCAGCGACGCCTATATCGAACGCGCGGTCACCGGCAATCCGGCGATTGCCCGCATGCTCGTGGAGTTGTTCATTGCGCGCTTCGACCCGGCGCAGGGCGTGACGCGCGAGGCACGTGTCGACGGCTTGTTGAAGTCGATCGACAGCGCGCTCGATCAGGTGCCGAATCTCGACGAGGACCGGATACTCCGGCAATTCCTCGGCGTTATCAAGGCCACCCAGCGCACGAACTACTATCGCTTCGACGCGGACTGTCATCCGAAGCCGTATCTGTCGTTCAAATTCAATCCTGCGCAAGTGCCCGGTTTGCCTGAACCGAAGCCGATGTTCGAGATCTGGGTGTACTCGCCGCGTGTGGAAGGCGTGCATTTGCGCGGCGGCCGTGTCGCGCGCGGCGGGCTGCGCTGGTCGGACCGGCGTGAGGACTTCCGCACGGAAGTGCTCGGCTTGATGAAGGCGCAGATGGTGAAGAACGTGGTGATCGTGCCGGTCGGCTCCAAAGGCGGCTTCGTCGTGAAGAATCCGCCGCCGCAGACCGAACGCGACGCGTGGATGCGTGAAGGCATCGCTTGTTATCAGACGTTCCTGCGCGGCCTGCTCGACCTGACCGACAACCTCGCGGGCACGGCGGTGGTGCCGCCGCCGGATGTGGTGCGGCATGATCCCGACGATCCCTATCTGGTCGTCGCCGCCGACAAGGGCACGGCCACCTTCTCCGACTACGCGAACGCAATCTCGCAGGAATACGGTTTCTGGCTCGATGACGCCTTTGCGTCGGGCGGTTCGGTCGGTTATGACCACAAGAAAATGGCGATCACGGCGCGCGGCGCGTGGGAGTCGGTCAAGCGGCACTTCCGCGAAATGGGCGTCGATACCCAAACGACCGACTTCACCGTGGCCGGCGTCGGCGACATGTCGGGCGATGTATTTGGCAACGGCATGCTGCTGTCGCCGCATATCAGGCTGGTCGCCGCGTTCGATCATCGGCATATCTTTCTCGATCCGAATCCGGATCCTGCGGTAAGCCTTGCCGAGCGTGGGCGCCTTTTCATGCTCGATCGCTCGAGTTGGGCGGATTACGATCCGTCGTTGATCTCTGCGGGCGGCGGCGTGTTTCCGCGCACGGCCAAGACAATTCCCTTGTCTGCGGCGGTGCAGTCGGTGCTCGGTATCAGCGCGCCGGCGCTCGCGCCCGCTGAATTGATGCGCGCGATTCTGCTGGCGCCTGTTGATCTGCTCTACAACGGCGGCATTGGCACTTACGTGAAGGCGAGCCGGGAAACGCATCTGCAGGTCGGCGATCGCGCCAACGATGCGATTCGCGTCAACGGCGCCGATCTGCAGTGCAAGGTCGTCGCGGAAGGCGGCAATCTCGGGCTCACGCAATTCGGACGCATCGAATTCGCGCAGCGCGGCGGCCGCATCAATACTGATGCGATCGACAACTCCGCGGGTGTCGACTGTTCGGACCACGAGGTCAACATCAAGATTCTGCTGGGCCTCGTCGTCTCCGACGGCGAAATGACCGAAAAACAACGCAATGCTCTGCTTGCGGAAATGACCGATGAAGTCGGTTTGCTCGTCTTGCAGGACAACTACTATCAGACCCAGGCGCTTTCGATCGCAGGACGCTTTGGCGTCGAGTTGCTCGATGCCGAAGCGCGGTTAATGCGTTACCTCGAACGCGCGGGCCGGCTCAATCGCGTGATCGAGTTCTTGCCAACCGATGAAGAAATCGCCGAACGCCAGGCCGCAAAACAAGGGCTGACCACGCCCGAGCGCGCGGTGCTGCTTGCCTATAGCAAGATGTGGTTGTACGACGCTCTGCTCGAATCGTCGATGCCGGAAGATCCGCTCGTCAGCGACATGCTGATCGAATACTTTCCGAAGCCATTGCGACAACGCTTCAGCGAACCGATGCAACGGCATCCGCTGCGGCGCGAAATTCTTGCAACCCATCTGACCAATGCGTTGGTGAATCGCGTGGGCTGCGAGTTCGTGCATCGCCTGATGGAGGAGACCGATGCACAGCCTGGCGTCATCGTGCGAGCCTGCATTATGGCGCGCGACGTGTTCGATCTGGACGACGTATGGCGCAGTATCGACGCGCTCGATAACCGTGTCGCCGACGATGTGCAGGCGCGCATGTTCGTCGAAGTGGCGCGGCTTGTCGAACGCTCGGCGCTGTGGTTTCTGCGGCAGTTGCAGTCGGGAGCGGTCAGCGACGGTGACGTCGCCGGCTTGCTTGCACGCTGTCGCGACGCGGCGCAACGCCTCGCGCCGCAATGGCCTGCGCTGCTGCCGAGCGCGGATCTCGAGGCGTTGTCCGAGCGGCAACGCGCGCTCGCGGACGCGGGTGTCGATAGCGAACTGGCGGTGCGAATCGCCAGCGGCGAGATATCGGCGGCTTTGCTCGACATCGCCGAGGTGACGTCGACCTGCGGGCGCAGTCTCGAACTCGTGGCGGGTGTCTACTTCGCGCTCGGTACGCTGCTGAACTACAGCTGGATCAGCGAACGCGCGGCCGCACTGCCAGCGCCCACGCACTGGGACATGCTGGCGCGCGCTACGGCGCTCGCCGAGCTTGCACGCCTGAAACGCGCGTTGACCACGAGTGCGCTGACCGGCGCGGACGATGCGTCGACGCCGGATGCACTGGTTCAGACGTGGCGTGACAAACGCACCGCGCAACTGGAGCGCTATGCGCGCCTGCTTGCCGATCTGCGGGCCACGGGCGGCGCGAGCCTGTCGATGCTGCTGGTGATCGTGCGGGAGATGGCCGCGCTCGAAAGGGCTTAGCACAACGGACCGTGAGAGAGGGCGGATGGACTGCAGACGTCATGGAACACGGTGCAAAACCGCACCGGGGTTGGACGCATGCCGTCTGGCATGTCCATAATACGAACAATTGCCAACCGAAACCGCTCTGCAAACCCACGGACCCTCTCCACGACGATGAAAGAAGAATCGCCGAAAGCCATTTTCTATGCGCTCGCCGCCAACCTCGGCATTGCTATCTGCAAGTTCGCTGCTGCCACCTTCACGGGTTCCGGCTCGATGTTCGCCGAAGCCATTCACTCGACCGCCGACTGCGGTAACCAGTTGCTGCTGCTATTCGGTTTGCGTGAAGCGCGCAAACCCGCGAGCCCGTTGCATCCCATGGGTAGCGGCCGTGAAATCAATTTTTATTCACTGCTGGTGGCGTTACTGCTGTTCTTTGTCGGTGGGGCGTTTTCGGTGTACGAGGGCGTGCATCGACTGTTTGCACGTGAGCCTTTACAGTATGCCTATGTAGCGCTCGTCGTACTCGGCGTTTCGGTGGTGCTCGAAGCCCTTTCTTTGTGGGGCGCGGTTAAGGAAATCCGCAAGACGCATCCCGACAAAAGCATGTGGCGCTGGTTTCGCGAAACGCGCGAGTCCGAATTGCTGGTGGTGGCCGGCGAGGACATTGCTGCGTTAGCGGGTCTTGCGATTGCCTTCGTCGCCGTGCTGCTGACGATGGTGACCGGCAATCCCGTCTACGACGCATTGGGCTCCATCGGTGTGGGTGTGTTGCTGATGGTGATTGCGTGGCTGGTGGCGCGTGAAGTGAAGTCGATGATCGTCGGCGAATCGGCGGGCCCGGAAGTGCGCCGCGCGATCGAGGCGCATCTGCGCGCCAGGTCAGAGATTCGCAGCATCATCAACATGATTACGCTGCAATGGGGCCGTCACGTGGTGGTGGCGGTGCAGGCGGAAATGATCGACTATGCGAGCGGCCGCGCGATGGTCGATGCGATCAACGTGATCGAAGCGGACTTGCAGGCGACATTTCCGCAAGTGCGCTGGGTGTTTTTTGAACCGGACGTGCCGCGGATCTGATGCGCTTTCGCGCTGCCTGGCGGGGCGCGTCCGGTCTGTCCGGGACTGGCGGATTCCGGGTGGGATTCCGGGTGGGATTCCGGGTGGGTAGCCGCTCAGGTGCCCCCTCATGTGTCTGCTGAGCGGTGCATTTTCCGCTTATTTGAACCCGGTCACCGCATGCGGCACATACAGTTCTTCCAGTTGACGGATTTCGTCCGCGCTCAGGTTCAACGACAGCGCCGCAACCGCATCGTCGAGGTGATGCAGTTTGGTCGCGCCGACAATAGGCGCGGTGATCGGCTTCTTCTGCAACACCCAGGCTAGCGCGACTTGCGCACGCGGTACGCCGCGTTCCTTGGCGATCTGACTCACTCGCTCCACGATCCGGCGATCCGCGTCTTCGGTATGCGCGTACAGCGTGCGGCCGAATTCGTCGGTCTCGGAGCGCGCGCTCTCGGTGTTCCAGTCGCGCGTCAGTCGTCCACGTGCCAGCGGGCTCCACGGAATGACGCCGATGCCTTCGCTTTCGCACAGCGGCAGCATCTCGCGTTCTTCTTCGCGGTACAGCAGGTTGACATAGTTCTGCATCGTTACGAAGCGCGTCCAGCCGTTGCGTTCAGCCACATGCAACGCCTTGGCGAACTGCCATACATACATCGACGATGCGCCGATATAGCGTGCCTTGCCTGCCTTCACGACGTCGTGCAGCGCCTCCATGGTTTCTTCGATCGGCGTGCCGTAGTCCCAGCGGTGGATCTGATAGAGGTCGACGTAGTCGGTACCGAGACGCCGCAGGCTGTTGTCGATTTCCGCCATGATCGCCTTGCGTGACAGGCCTTCACCGTTCGGGCCCGGATGCATGCGGCTATTCACCTTGGTAGCCAGCACAATCTCGTCGCGCTTCGCAAAGTCCTTCAGCGCCCGGCCGACGATTTCCTCGCTGGTGCCGTCTGAATAAACGTTGGCGGTATCGAAGAAATTGATGCCGTGGTCGAGCGCCTGCTTGATAAAGGGACGCGCCGCTTCATCATCAAGCGACCAGGGGTGGGTGCCGCGAGCGGGCACGCCGTAGCTCATGCAACCGAGACAAAGACGCGATACATCGAGGCCGGTGCGGCCTAGCTTCACATAATCCATTGTGGTGCTCCTGTATTGAACGGTACAAACGCGGTGCGTGCTGACGGTCCTCCATTATAGGAAGGGACGCGTTGACGTGCTGAGGGGCCGACGGGCTGGCCAGACGCGGGAGCCAGCGGGGTTCAGACGTGGCGTATGAAATGCAGTAACACGTAGTGGAAAAAAATTCCTTCGCATCTATACTTCTTTCGGCTTGAAAGCAGTCCCTCTCCCAATCTGCATCACAAGCAAAAAGGAAGGATCCCGATGCTGACTCGCACACTTGGTGCAATTTCCGCAATTGCACTCGCGGCTTGCGCCGCCTTCACGCCCGGCGCCGCCAGCGCGGACGACAACGATGGTTTCTCGCAAGGCGACGGCGGCTCGCATGGCCGGCCGGTCAAGGTGATGATCATTTCGATGTTCGCGCCGGAGGGGCAGGTGTGGCTCGACCGGCTGGGGCCATGGCGTGAAATTCAGGTCGACGGCCTATCTCCCGATTACCCGACGGTTCATTGCAACAAGCAGGACGTGTGTGTCATGACTACTGGCATGGGGCATAGCAACGCTGCCGCGTCGATCATGGCGCTGACCTTCTCGCCTCGCTTCGATTTGCGGCATACGTACTTTATGGTGGCGGGGATTGCGGGGATCGATCCGCAGCAGGGCACGGTCGGATCTGCCGCGTGGGCGAAGTATCTGGTCGACTTTGGGATTCAGTGGGAGATTGACGGGCGGGAGATTCCGCCTGGCTGGAATACCGGGTACCTTGGGATCAATACGACGAGCCCGACGGACAAGCCGCCGCTTGACTATCGGACGGAGGTGTTCCAGTTGAATACCCAGCTTGCCGATACGGCGTTTGATTTGTCGCGCAGCGTTGTGCTGTCGGACAACGCTCAGGCGCAGGCTGCGCGGGCCAAGTATTCGTACGCGCCTGCGAATCGGACGCCGACTGTTATTCAGTGCGATACGCTTGCGGGCGATACCTGGTGGTCAGGGACACTGCTTGGTCAGCGGGCGCGCGATTGGACCAGGATTTTGACTGATAACAAGGGGGTTTATTGCACTACGCAGCAGGAGGATAACGCGACGTATGAGGCGCTTAAGCGCGCGGCCTCGGTGCATAAGGTCGATTTGAATCGCGTTGCTGTGGTGAGGGCAGGGTCTGATTTTGACCGGCCTTACGATGGGCAGACTAGTGCGGATAATTTGCTTAACTATGCTGCGCAAGGGGGTTTTACGATCGCTATTGAGAATTTGTTTCGGGCCGGGAATCCGCTTGTGCAGGATATTGTGACTCATTGGGGGGAGTGGCGGGAGGGGGTGCAGAAGAGGTAGAGGTTTTGTGCCTGCTCGGCGCTTGTTTGGGTTGAGTTGAGTGCCTGCGGCGGTGGGCTTTGCTTGGATTGTTTGTTTGCGCAGCATTTGTCGTTTGTTTGCCTACGGTGTTGGCCTTTCCTTGTTTTGTTAGTGGTCTATTAGCGTCGCCCCTGTGCGGGGCGGGCACTTACTTCTCTTTGCCGCCGCGTAACTATTCAGCGGCCGGCAGGGGCGAAACGACCAAACCGGCAAAGCTCAAGGCCAGCGCATCGATCAGCGAGCGGTTCTGCTTACGCAAAGTGGCGAGATAGGAGCGGATTGTGCAGAACGCCTCCATGCCGCAGACAGAGCGGAAACACCCTGATATTTTCTGCTTGAGTTTGGGCATGCGGATATCGCGCTCGGCCAGATTGTTGTCGAACGGCACACGGTGATCTGCAATAAAACGCCATACCTGGCGCGTCTGTGTGTGCAGGCGGCGCAGCAGATTGTAGGCAAAGCTCTGCCTGATCTTGCCGCGCCGCTCCTTGCGCCTGGACTCGCGCGCCTGCTGGGGATTAAGCCTGTCTCCCAGAGCAATCAGCGCCCGACTTCGCCTGGCGTAATAGCGCTGGCGCGATCGACTCAGTGCCGTGTTGCCGCAGGCCAGACTGAGCTCACTCTCGCGTTTGGCCTGACACAGCAGATCAATCATCTGCTGGGCCCACGCCTGCCCGGTGGACTCCAGCACAAACACCAACTCGCGCAGATGGTGGGCATTGCATAGCGCATGGTCGCAGTCATAGTAGGCATACGGTCGCCAGCCGTCATGTACCGCGATGCCCGTGAAGCCAGGCAGAATGCCGAAACTGTCGAGTGCCTCGCGACCGCGCTTGTGGTGCGCACCGTACCAGCTCAGCGTGCGCGTTGACGCGGTATGCAGCCAGTGGGGCGTACGTCCCACGCGCATGCTGCTCTCATCGAAATGCACGACCGGCTGCTTATGCAGTGCCTGGCTGATCTGTTCAACTGCGGGCGCCAGCAGATGTGCTGCCTGATCAATGCTGTGCTGCACGGTGCCGGTACTCACACGCAGACCGAACAGATCCGTCAGCGCCTGAGCGGTGCGTCCCACTGGCAGTTGCTGGTACTGCGTCAGATAGACTGCCGCGGCGCGCACCTGGGCACCGTACTGCACCGCCGGCTTACGCCTTCGGGAAACACGCCCGAATGACGTTTGCCGCAGCGACACTGTGCGATCTGCACGCGATGTTCGGTCACCTCAAAACGCGTGGGCGGCAAATCGATCACCTGACGTCCTTCAGTCACCACGGTGATCCGTGTGGAATCAAGCCGTGCCCCGCATGCATCGCACACCCGCGCCACCGGGTGAATCTCAATGTGATCGGGTTGCGCCACGCGTTTTAGCGTCTTGCCTTTATGACCGGGCTGCGCTCCCGGGCGTGCACCGCTTACGCCGCGCAACGACTTCGGTTTGCGCTTCGGGCCGTCGCTTGATGGTGGCTTGCTGGAGTTATGACTGTCCTTCTCAAGCTTCGCCTCAAGCTCGTTCAGACGCCTCACAAGATCGACGATCAGTGCGTCCTTCTGTTCAGGCGTCAGATCCTTGATGTCGGGCATCTTCGTCATGTCCTTCACTATGCATGGCCTGGTTCCAGTTTACAACCGCTGAATAGTTACGCCGCCGCAAAGAGAAGTAAGCAAGAGAAAGCGGCTCACACCGCTAGCTTATAAGCGGGTCTCTCGCGCAGTTGCGGTAGTGGAGCATCTGGAATCTGTGTTCTCGCACATTCGGCGTGAGTGACAAAGGGCTCATCCGCTCCCACTCCGCACTGCGTGCGTCGCGGATGAGTCTGCCAGGAAAACCTGGAGCTTCGTTTGGGGGGGCGATCGGCTCCGGCCAGGCGACGACGAAGTTGCACGAGGAACCTCGGGCTCCGTTTAAGCACAGAGGGAATCATCGGCTTCGCCTCGGCGAAACGCCGGATGAAACGCGAGTGCAAAAACACCGCAATCGGTTTTGAGAACGTGCGCTTCGGCGCGCGCAGCGCCGCCGGAAGTATGACTGCCTTGTCACGAACGCGGAGTGTGCGGGAATGCAGATTCCAGATGCTCCACTACCGCAACTGTGCGAGAGACCCGCTTATAAGCTAGCGGTGTGAGCCGCTTTCTTTTGCCTACTTTTCTTTGCGGCAGGCAAAGAAAAGTAGGTGCCTGCCCCGCACAGGGGCGACGCTAATAAACCACTAAGAAATCAAGGAAAGGCCAACACCAAAAACGCACAAAAAAACGCGCCGAGCAGGCAAACAACTCGAGAAAAACCCAACGCCGCAGGCAAACAGACAAACAAGCGCCGCACGGCAAAAACCAACCCCCATCGTCACGACGCCCGATAAGGCGTCCACACAGGCGTATCCATATCCCAATGATCAAGTTCAGACGGCGTCATCACATGCTCCTTCATAAAGAGTGCACAAACACCACCGCAATGACTATTTATTTTGGAAACCGAATCATCGCGGTGCATCAGCCTTACTGCCCATTAGCAACGCGTGTCACGTCGCCACTGGCGCCTTCCTGCAATGCAATACGCGCAGCCTGCGTCTGACCAATCAGACCTTTATTCGGATACGACGTACGATTCAGCGCAGGCAGGGAACCGTCACGATACGCCGCGACCAGTTCGGCCTTAACCTCAGCACGGGTTTTACCGCCTGTGGTCGGCGTGGGTTGCGTTTCGTATGTGCCGGCATGGCCAATCCCACCACCATTGCTTTGAGCAAAAACCGATGCGCTGGCAAGCAGCGAAAGAGCCAGACCTGCTAAGAGATTGCGTTTCATGATTCACTCCTGTCGATTCGTTTGCAGCACGACGAGCGCTGCGACAGGGTGAAATGTAGACTTCGAGGCGACTCGGATAAATCGCACTTTCGCGAAATGAATTGTCGCGATTCCAGAACAATCATCGCAGCGCGCGTGTCTCCCCGACAACCAGAGGGCACTACAGGGCAACTGCGGGACAACCGCGGGACAACCGCGGCATTAGAGCCGCGGTTGGAATTCACTGTTCCAGATTACGTACTTCAACTCGGGCGAATCAGGCGACCCACTCCGTTATTACCGGCGTATCGAGCGTCGGAGCAGATTCGCGTTCTTCGAAAGTACGCTTCGTGCACATCGTGTCCAGACTGCCGCGTCCGCTCAGCAGCGGGCAGCGGTCGAACAGCTCCGCGATCCAGTCTACGAAAACACGGACTTTAGGCGACAGATGCCGACTGTGCGGATAGACTGCGGAAATCGGCATCGGCAAAGGCTTCAGCTCCGGTAGTACTTCAACCAGTTGGCCCGAACGCAGATGCGGCAACACCATGAAGAGCGCCGGCTGAATCAGGCCGAAGCCTTCCAGTCCGCAAGTTACGTAGGCATCGGCGTCGTTCACCGACACAATGCCCTTCATCTTCACTTCCATTTCTTTGCCATCAACCATGAAGGCCCAATCGATCGTGCGCCCCGTGCGGCTCGAAAAATAATTGACTGCTTTGTGATTCTCGAGGTCATCGAGCGAAGTCGGCATGCCCGCTCGCTCAATGTAGTCGGGGGCCGCGCAGGTCACGCCCTCGAACAAACCGATGCGCCGCGCCACCAGCGACGAATCCTGTAGCGCACCCACACGTACCACGCAATCCACGCCTTCCTGCAACAGATCGACGGGCCGGTCCGTCAATCCGAGTTGCAGGTCGATGTCCGGGTAACGCGTGTGGAATTCACACAGCGAAGGGATCACCAGCAGGCGCCCGATCGATCCCGGCATGTCGATGCGCAGCTTGCCGTGCGGTTTTTTGTTGCCGCTCTGGAAGCTGGCCTCGGTTTCTTCGACGTCCGCGAGGATGCGCACGCAGCGTTCGTAATACGCCGCGCCGTCCGGTGTGAGCGACAAACGCCGCGTGGTCCGGTGCATCAGCCGCGTGCCGAGGAACGCTTCGAGGTTCTGAATGATGGTGGTAACCGATGCGCGCGGCAGGTCGAGCGTTTCCGCCGCACGAGTAAAGCTGTTGGTGTCGACGACGCGCGTGAACACTTGCATGGCCTGAAGCCGGTCCATTGCAAACCTCCGAAAGGGGCGGGCGCACTGAGCAGGGATCGAATCCGGGAGAGCAATCGCATTCGATTGTTCAGGTGCGCCGAATTGTGTTGCCGGATTATAGGCATTTATTTACGAGTCTGCTGAACCCACAATTCGCACCATTGAAGTTCTATGCGCATTGCGCGGCTCGACATGGATGCATTTAAACCGCCGTACTCCTTTGTGCCCGCTGGCAGCGGCCCGGCACAGGCAGACAGCACGGCACTCGACGTTACTGACGTGCAGATCGAAGGGCACGCCCAGGACATTACGTTGCGTTTGTACCGGCAGTCACAAAAAACCGCACTGCCAGTACTGCTTTATTTTCACGGCGGTGGTTTTACGAAGGGCTCGATCGATCAGGCTGAGTACGCCGCGCGTTATTTCGCAGAACACTTACCAGCTCTCGTCGTCTCGGTTGGTTATTCGCTGGCGCCGCAGTTTCCGTTTCCGGCGGCGCCTGAAGACGCACACCGTGCGGCGCTGTGGGTGCAGACAAGAGCACGTGCGTTTGGCGGAAATAGCGGGAAGATCGGCGTGGCGGGCCACGATGCGGGTGGGCAGTTGGCCAACTGCCTCGCTTTCATCGCGCGGGACCGCGGCGACGTGCGCATTGCCGCGCAAGCGCTGTTCGGACCGATGCTCGATCCGAGCCTCACGCGTTTGGGCGACGAGCAACGCCTCAGTTCGGACATCACCGCGAAGGAATGCGCTGCGTGTTATCGCGCATATCTGCCGCAAGCGTCGCAACGCATGCATCCGTATGCCGCGCCGCTCGAATCGTCACGCCTCGCGGGCCTGCCGGCCACGCTGATCGCGACGGCTCAAAACGATGTGCTGCATGTGGAAGCGGAGAAATACGCGAGCAGTCTGATCGATGCGGGTGTGCTGACCCAGGTGGTCCGCTATCCCAGTGTCTCGCACGCCGCGTTGGCCGACCATCCACCTGCGTTGCAGGAAGCGGTGCGATTTTTTCAGTGGCGCTTCGATGCGCGCGCCCATCGCTGAGACAGAAATAAGTAGAACTTTAATCAACGATACCGGGAGCTTCTCATGACTATCCTTCCTCTTTCCCGTCGCCGTGTGGCGATTGCCGCGCTAGCCGTCCTCGTTGTGGCCGGGCTGGGCACGTTCGGCGCGATCCGGGTCGACGCGAGCTCGCCCGCCGCGCCGACCATCGTGCCGGAGGTCGATGTTGCCACTGTGGTGCAAAAGACCATCACCGACTGGCAAAGCTATTCAGGCCGCCTCGAAGCAGTCGAAAAAGTGGACGTTCGTTCGCAGGTGCCGGGCACGATCGTGTCCGTCAACTTCAAGGACGGTGCGCTCGTGAAGAAGGGCGATACGCTGTTCGTGATCGATCCGCGTCCTTACGCCGCCGAAGTCGATCGCGCCGAAGCACAGGTCGCGGCAGCGCAAGCGCGTACGGGCTACACGCAAAGCGATTGGGAACGTGCGCAACGGCTGATTGCCGACAACGCAATCGCCAAGCGCGATTACGACGAGAAGCAGAACGCCGCGCGTGAAGCGAGCGCCAACCTGAAGGCCGCGCAAGCCGCCGTCGAAACCGCGCGCATCAATCTCGGCTACACGAAGATCGTCGCGCCGGTGGCGGGCCGCGTCTCGCGTGCGGAAATCACGGTGGGCAATGTGGTGGCCGCAGGCGCAAGCTCGGCGCCGCTGACCACGCTGGTGTCGGTTTCGCCGATCTACGCATCGTTCGACGTTGACGAACAAACCTACCTGCAATACCTGAGCCGGGCGAAGGACGGCCGCAAAGTGCCGGTGGACCTGGGTCTGGCGGATGAAAGCGGCTACTCACGCAGCGGCACGATCGAATCCGTCGACAACCGGCTGGATACGTCGTCCGGCACGATTCGGGTGCGCGCGCGCTTCGATAACCAGGATGGTGCATTGATTCCGGGGCTGTATGCCCGCGTCAAGGTCGGCGGCAGCGAACCGCATCCGGCACTGCTGATCGACGATGCAGCGGTGGGCACCGATCAGGACAAGAAGTTCGTGCTGGTGGTCGACGAGAAGAATCACGTGGTGTATCGCGAAATCTCGGTGGGCAATATGCAGGGCAACCTGCGCGTCGTTAAGGGCGGTTTGCAGGCGACCGACCGGATCGTGGTGAATGGTATCCAGCGTGTGCGTCCGGGCGATGCAGTACGCGCTCACATGGTGCCGATGACCGCAGATCAGGATCCGAACGGCGCGCCGCTCGCACAGACGCGAGCGAAAACAGCGGACAAGAATTCGTGAGCCTCGTGCGCCGCGCTTGTGTGTAGCCACATCAAGTAGCCGTAGCGGCGCATGCTCCAACGTTAAGAGCTTCCCATGAATATATCCAAATTCTTCATCGATCGGCCGATCTTTGCCGGCGTGCTATCGGTATTGATCCTGCTGGGCGGTATCATTTCGCTCTTCAAGCTGCCGATTTCGGAGTACCCGGAAGTGGTGCCGCCCTCGGTGGTGGTGCACGCGCAATATCCGGGCGCCAATCCGAAAGTAATCGCCGAGGCTGTCGCCGCGCCGCTCGAAGAGCAGATCAACGGCGTCGAGAACATGCTGTACATGCAGTCGCAAGCCAATAGCGACGGCAATCTCACGCTGACGGTGACCTTCAAGCTCGGCACTAATCCGGACCTTGCGACGCAGCTGGTGCAGAACCGCGTCAACCAGGCGCTGCCGCGCCTGCCGGAAGACGTGCAGCGCCTCGGCATCACGACCATCAAGAGTTCGCCTACGCTGACGATGGTGGTCCACCTGATCTCGCCGAACAATCGCTACGACATGACGTACCTGCGCAACTACGCGCTGCTCAACGTCAAGGATCGGCTCGCGCGGATTCAGGGCGTCGGCGAAGTGCAGCTGTGGGGTTCGGGCGACTACGCGATGCGCGTCTGGCTCGATCCGCAGAAAGTCGCACAACGCGGTTTGACGGCAACCGAAGTGGTTAACGCAATCCGTGAGCAGAACATTCAGGTGGCGGCCGGTGTAATCGGCGCATCGCCTTCGGTGCCGGGCACGCAATTGCAGTTGTCGGTGAATGCGCGCGGTCGTTTGAAGACTGAGGGCGAATTCGGCGACATCATCGTCAAAACCGCGCCGGATGGCGGCGTGACGTACCTGCGTGATATCGCGCGTGTCGAGCTGGCGGCGTCGGAATACGGCTTGCGTTCGCTGCTCGACAACAAGCCTGCGGTGGCGCTCGCGATCAACCAGGCACCGGGCGCGAACTCGCTGGCGATTTCCGATCAGGTTCGTGCGGCGATGAAGGAGCTGGCGGAAGACATGCCGGCTGGCGTCGAATACAAGATCGTCTATGACCCGACGCAGTTCGTGCGCTCGAGTATCGAGGCGGTGATTCACACACTGCTCGAAGCGATTGCGCTGGTGGTGATCGTGGTGATCGTGTTCCTGCAAACATGGCGTGCGTCGATCATTCCATTGATTGCGGTGCCGGTGTCGATTGTCGGTACGTTCTCGTTGCTGCTTGCATTCGGCTTCTCGATCAATGCGTTGTCATTGTTTGGAATGGTGCTCGCCATCGGGATCGTGGTGGACGATGCGATCGTGGTGGTGGAGAACGTCGAACGGAACATCGAAAGCGGGCTCAGTGCGCGCGATGCGACTTATAAGGCCATGCAGGAAGTGAGCGGGCCGATTATCGCCATCGCGCTGACGCTGGTCGCCGTGTTCGTGCCGCTCGCTTTCATGACCGGCCTGACGGGCCAGTTCTACAAGCAGTTCGCGATGACCATCGCGATCTCGACGGTGATCTCGGCGTTCAATTCGCTGACCTTGTCGCCGGCTTTGTCCGCGCTACTGTTGCGCAGCCATGGTGCGAAGGAAGACTTCCTGACCCGTGTGATGAATCGTGTACTGGGCCGCTTTTTCAAGGGGTTCAACAAGGTGTTCCATCGCGGCTCGACGGAATATGGCCGTGGCGTGAAGGGCGTGCTGCGCCGTAAAGGGGCGATGCTCGCGGTCTACGCGATCCTGCTGTGTGCGACTGTGCTGATCTCGCGCGTCGTGCCGGGCGGTTTCGTGCCGGCGCAGGACAAGGAATACCTGATTGCGTTTGCGCAGTTGCCGAACGGCGCGTCGCTGGATCGCACGGAAAAGGTGATCCGCGATATGAGCGCGATTGCCTTGAAGCAGCCGGGCGTGGAAAGCGCGGTGGCGTTCCCGGGTTTGTCGGTGAACGGCTTCACCAATAGTTCGAGTGCGGGCATCGTGTTCGTCACGTTGAAGCCTTTCAAGGATCGCGGCAGCAAGAAACTCTCGGCCGGCGCGATTGCCGGTGCGTTGAACCAGCAGTACGGCGCGATCAAGGATTCGTTCGTCGCCGTGTTTCCGCCGCCTCCGGTACTGGGTCTCGGCACGCTCGGTGGTTTCAAGATGCAGTTGGAAGATCACGGCGCGGTGGGTTATGCGGAGTTGAACAAGGCTGCGGAAGCGTTCGTGAAGAAAGCGGCGCAAACGCCTGAACTTGGACCGACGTTCTCGAGCTATCAGATCAACGTGCCGCAACTGAACGTCGACCTGGATCGCGTGAAGGCCAAGCAACTCGGCGTGCCCGTCACGGATGTCTTCAACACGATGCAGATCTATCTGGGCTCGCTGTATGTCAACGACTTCAACCGCTTCGGCCGCGTGTACCAGGTGCGGGTGCAGGCGGATGCGCCGTTCCGTCAACGTGCTGACGACATTCTGCAACTGAAGACACGCAATGCTGCAGGCGACATGGTGCCGTTGTCGTCCCTGGTGACGGTGACGCCTACGTACGGTCCGGAAATGGTGGTGCGCTACAACGGCTATACGGCTGCCGACATCAACGGTGGACCGGCACCGGGCTTCTCGTCGGGCCAGGCGCAGGCCGCGGCCGAACGCGTGGCGGCGGAAACCTTGCCGCATGGCGTGAAGCTCGAATGGACCGACCTGACGTATCAGCAGATCATCGCCGGCAATGCGGGCTTGTGGGTGTTCCCGATCAGCGTGCTGCTCGTGTTCCTCGTGCTGGCCGCGTTGTATGAAAGTCTGACGCTGCCGCTCGCGGTGATCCTGATCGTGCCGATGAGCGTGCTGTCCGCGCTGACCGGCGTGTGGCTCACGGGTGGCGACAACAACATCTTCACGCAGATTGGGTTGATGGTGCTGGTGGGGCTGTCGGCAAAGAACGCGATTCTGATCGTCGAGTTCGCCCGGGAGCTGGAACATGACGGGCGTACGCCACTGGCAGCGGCGATCGAGGCGAGCCGCATGCGTCTGCGCCCGATCCTGATGACATCGATCGCTTTCATCATGGGTGTGGTGCCGCTGGTGCTTTCAAGTGGCGCCGGTTCGGAGATGCGTCACGCGATGGGTATCGCGGTGTTCTTCGGCATGCTCGGCGTGACGTTGTTCGGCCTGATGCTGACCCCTGTGTTCTATGTGGTGCTGCGTACGTTGGCGGGCGGGACGATTCACGTCGCGCAGAAAGACGCGCCGCACCTTGGGGCGCCGGCGACGGAAGCCTGAGGAGAAAACAAAAATGAATCGTTTTGAATCTTTAAACGGATGGGGCAGAGCGGCTGCCAGCGGTTTGCTGGTGGCGTTGCTCGCGGCCTGCTCAGTCGAGCCCACGTATAAGCGGCCGGAGGTGGATACGCCGGTTGCGTTCAAGGAAACGCCTGCCGCTGCGTCGGGAGCGTCGACCACATCGGCTACGTCCGCCGCATCGCCGCAGGACACGGGCACGTGGAAGCAGGCCCAGCCTGCCGACGACGCGCATCGCGGCGAATGGTGGACGATTTTCGGCGACCCGCAGCTCAACGCGCTGGAAGAGCAGGCGGCTGCTGCGAACCAGGACCTGAAGGCCGCAGCGGCGCGTGTGCAACAGGCACGTGCGGTGACGCAGGCGGCAAAATCGGACTGGTTCCCGAAGTTCGACGCGGGTTTTGGCCCGACGCGTGAACGGGCATCGGCAGCCTCGCAGTTTCAGCCGGATAGCGTGGGCGGTACGAACGGCACGATCTGGCGCGCACAGGTCGGTGCATCGTATGAAACCGATCTGTTCGGACGGGTCGGGTCGAACGTGAATGCGTCGCGCGCGGACGAGCAGCAAAGTGAAGCGCTGTTCCGGTCGGTCCAGTTGTCGTTGCAGGCTGATGTTGCGCAGAACTACTTCCAGTTGCGCGAGCTCGATACGGATCAGGATCTCTACCGCCGTACCGTGACATTGCGCGAGGACACGCTGAAACTGGTCGAGCGACGTTTCAAGGAAGGCGATATCGGCGAACTGGATGTTTCGCGCTCTCGCAACGAACTGGCGAGCGCACGGGCCGATGCGGTTGGCGTGGCGCGTCAGCGCGCGGCCTCCGAGCATAGTCTCGCGATTCTGCTTGGTAAGCCGCCGGCAGATTTTTCGTTTGCGGAGGCGCCGCTCGCGCCGGTGACGGTGAGTGTGCCACCGGGTTTGCCTTCGGCGCTGCTCGAACGTCGGCCGGACATTTCGGCGGCGGAGCGGGCGATGATGGCGGCGAACGCGCGGGTCGGTCTGGCGAAGTCGGCGTTCTTCCCGAAGCTCGATATCACCGGCGGGGCTGGCTTTGAATCGGCGACGCTCGGCGATCTGTTCATGTGGTCGAGTCGCGCGTTTATCCTCGGCCCCTTCGCCGGTACCGCACTGACGTTGCCTTTGTTCGACGGTGGTCGCCGCAAGGCAAACCTTGCCCAAGCTCGCTCGAAGTATGACGAGGACGTAGCGCAATATCGTCAACAGGTGCTGGTGGCGTTCCGTGAGGTCGAGGACAACCTGGCCGATCTGCGCTTGCTCGAGGATCAGATGCGCGAGCAGAACGATGCGGTCGTGGCCTCGCAGCGCGCGGCGCATCTGTCGCGCACGCAGTACACGGAAGGCGCGGTCAGCTATCTGGATGTGATCGACGGCGAACGGCAGGTGCTGATTTCGCAACTGCAGGCGAGTCATCTGTCGGGCACGCAAGCGGTGGCGACGGTGAATCTGATTCGCGCGCTGGGCGGCGGCTGGGGCGATGTAAAACCTGCGGGCGATGAGGCGGTGGGGGCGGTTGCGCCGGCTTCGGGCCCGGTTGTTGCGGCTTCTGCTTCGGTGTTGCCGGATCAGGTGGCGAAGCGCTAGGGTTTACTTTTTAGTTAGTTAGCTGGCGAAGAACGCCGGGTTGCGCTTAGGCGCGGCCCGGCGTTTTTTTTGCTGAGGCAGTGCGCCAGCCCCTGCGTGCGGCGCGGCCACCCCAAATCATTTTTCCCGCTTTCCTTCCCAAAATCCGTTCGTAGACCGCTGGTTTCCCGCCGTCTATGATGATTCGCACCTCATCTGGAGAGAGGCGATGACCTGCCCGACCTGCCGCTGTCCGCGCTGATCCGCTCGCGCGTTCCATTGTTGCTGCGCGTCGGTTAAACCGCGCGTTGCAGATTTCCGTTGTCCGACTGAGTCCGGCACACCCGCATGCCGTGGGATCGGCTCGCCTCGAAACACACCACGCCCCAACCCTAACGAGTTCACCATGCGCATTTCTCTTTCTACCGTGCGGCGTTTTTTTCGTGCACCGACGCTAAGGCTTATTGGCGCGCTCGGTTTTGCGCTGGCGTTATCGGCGGCACCCGCAGTCGCGGCAGACACGGCCACGCTGAAAATCGGCACCGCCACCAGCCCGCAAATCGAGGCGCTCAAAGTGGCCGCGCGCGAGGCGAAGGAGCAGGGGCTGGATGTGAAGATCATCGAGTTCACCGACTGGAATACGCCGAACGCGGCGCTCGCCAACAAGGATATCGACGTCAACTATTTCCAGCACATTCCGTTTCTCGAGAACGCAAAGAAGCAGGGCGGCTATAACTTCGTCGCAATCGCGCCGGGCACGATCATGAAGATCGGTCTGTATTCGAAAAAGATCAAACGCTTCGACGAATTGAAAGACGGCGCCACTGTCGCCATCGCGAACGATCCGGTCAACGGCGGGCGGGGTCTGTTGCTACTGCAACGTGCCGGTCTCATCAAGCTGACGCCGGGCATCGACTATCGCGCCACGACGCTTGACATCGTCGACAATCCGAAGCATTTGAAGATCGTTCAGCTCGAGGCATCGCAATTAGCCCGCTCGCTGGACGACGTCGATCTCGCGCAAGGCTACCCGAGCTTCATCAAGCTCGCGGGCACCACCGATCCGAATAGCGCATTGCTGTTCGACGGCCTGGAAAACAAGAATTATGCGATCCAGTGGGTCGTGCGCCCTGAAAGCGTAAATGATCCGCGTATCCGCAAGTTCATCTCGATCTATCAGCATTCGCCCGCTGTGCGCGCCGCGCTCGACAAAGCCTTCGGCAATCTCTACGCCGTCGCCTGGTAAGTCACTCAACTAAGCCACACAGCTAAACACGCAGCTAGCAACGTTGAATAGAGCAAGGAGCCGTACGATGGCGAAGAAAAAGATTCTGTTGAACGCGTTCAACATGAATGCGGTCGGCCATATCAATCATGGTTTGTGGACGCATCCGCGCGACCGCTCCGCGCATTACACCGACCTCGACTACTGGACGAGCCTCGCGCAAACGCTCGAACGCGGCAAGTTCGACGGGATCTTTCTCGCGGATATCGTTGGCGTGTACGACGTTTATCAGGGCGGCCCCGAAACGCCGTTGCGCGAATCGGTGCAGATTCCGATCAATGATCCATCGCTGATCGTGCCCGCGATGGCGCATGTGACGAAGCATATCGGCTTCGGCGTCACGTCGAATCTGACTTACGAGCCACCGTACCTGTTCGCGCGCCGCATGTCGACGCTGGATCATCTGACCCGTGGCCGGGTAGGCTGGAACATCGTCACCGGCTATCTGGACAGCGCGGCGCGCGGTATGGGTCTCGCGCAGCAGATCAGCCACGACGACCGCTACGACCGCGCCGACGATTACATGGACGTGGTTTACAAGCTATGGGAACAGAGCTGGGAGGACGACGCAGTGGTGCGCGATCGCGAGACACGCATCTTCTCGCATCCTGACAAGGTGCATCGCGTAAAACACGATGGTCCGTATTATTCGATCGACGCCATTCATTTAAGCGAACCGTCCCCGCAGCGCACGCCGGTTCTGTATCAGGCAGGCTCGTCGAGCCGCGGCGTCGATTTTGCGGCACGTCACGCGGAATGCGTGTTTGTCGGCGGCCAGAACAAGCAGCTCACGCGCTCCATTGTCGACGACATTCGAGCACGGGCGGTGAGCTTCGGCCGCGCGTCCGACGACATCAAGATCTTTGCCGGTATCACCGTTGTAGTCGGCGAAACAGAACGCGCCGCGCAGGAGAAATTCGAAGAATACCGGCGTTATGCGAGCGCCGAGGGCGGCATCGCGCATTTCTCCAGTTCGACCGGTATCGACTTCTCGCAGTACGAACTGGACGAACCGATTTCGTATGTGAAAACCGAATCGATGCAATCGGCAGTCGAAGCTATTTCGAAGAAGAGCGTGAGCGGCGTATGGACCAAACGCAAGGTGCTGGAGCAGATGACGCTCGGCGGCCGCGCGAAACCCGTAGTCGGATCGCCGCAGCAGATCGCGGACGAACTGGAGTCGTGGATCGAAGAGGCCGGCGTCGACGGATTCAATCTTACCCGTACCGTCATGCCCGAATCGTTCGAAGACTTCGTCGATCTGGTGGTGCCGGAACTGCAGAATCGCGGCGTCTACAAGGAAGACTACGACCCGGCGCCGACGCTGCGCGAAAAGTTATTCGGTGGCGGCCGCGCACGACTGCCCGCGGTGCATGCCGGCGCGCAGCATCGGCGGCGTAACACGCAAACCGGTGCGCGATCCACCGCGGAAGCATAGAGGAGCGAAGCCATGGCTAATCTGTTCGACGTGCCCCAGTTCATTGAAGACGCACCGTCCCTCGCCTTGAATCGTGTTGCGGCCGATGCCGCGCACGAAGCCGTCGTATTCGACGACGTGGGCAAGGTGTTCGCCAACACGCGTGGTGTGTCGACCGCGGCGCTTGCGAATGTCACGCTGAATGTGGCGTGCGGCGAAGTGTTCGGCATCATCGGCCGCAGCGGGGCGGGCAAATCGACGCTGCTGCGGCTCGTCAACGGTCTGGAAAAGCCAAGTTCCGGCGCGGTGCGCGTGAATGGCGTAAGCGTCGGCGAGCTCGACGAACGCGGTCTGGTCACGCTGCGGCGGCGTATCGGCATGGTGTTCCAGCATTTCAATCTGCTCTCCGCGAAGACGGTGCGCGAAAACATTGCGTTGCCGCTAAAAATCGCCGGCGCGCCTAAGGCGGCGATCGACAAAAAGGTCGACGCGTTGCTCGAACTGGTCGGTCTGTCAACCAAGCGCGACGCCTATCCGGCGAGTTTGTCCGGCGGCCAGAAGCAGCGCGTTGGGATCGCGCGGGCCCTTGTGACCGACCCGGACATTCTGTTGTGCGACGAGGCGACGTCCGCACTCGATCCGGAAACAACGCAAGCCATTCTCGCGTTGCTGCGCGATATCAATCAGCGGCTCAATCTGACCATCGTGCTGATTACGCATGAGATGCAGGTCATTCGCGAGGTCTGCGATACGGTGGCCGTGATCGAGCGCGGTGAAGTGGTGGAAACGGGACCCGTGTGGCGGGTGTTCGGCGACCCGCAGCACGACGCGACGCGCGCGTTACTGCGGACCCTGGTGCATGATCTGCCTGCCGACCTGGCTGCGCGCGTCAAACCGTTGCACGGGATCGAGCATGCGGATGCACAGATTCTGCTTGATGTGCGCTTCACCGGCAGCGATGCACGTGAACCCGACCTCGGCGGATTGACGTCTGCATTGAGCATGGAAGGTGGCCGGGTGAGTTTCGTGCATGGCGGCATCGACCGGATTCAGGGGCATGCGCAAGGGCGCCTGGTGGTGTCGGCAGAGGTGCGTGCGAATGCGGACGGTACGGTGCAGACGCAGATCGCGACGCTGCTCGAGCGCGCGCGTCACTATGCCAATCATGTCGAGGTGCTCGGTTATGTCTGATCTCTGGCTCGCGGAACTCGCCGATGCAATTCGCGACACCATCGTCATGGTCGGCGTATCCGCCTTCGTCGCGGCGTTGATCGGCATTCCGCTCGCACTGGTGCTGGTCACCACCACGCGCGGCGGTATCTATGAAAAACGTGTGGTGAACAGCACGCTCGGTGCGCTCGTCAATGCGTTCCGCTCCACGCCGTTCATCATTTTGCTGGTCGCGCTGCTGCCGCTCACACGTTTGCTGATCGGCACGACGATCGGCGTATGGGCGGCGATCGTGCCGCTCAGTATCGCGGCGATTCCCTTTTTTGCACGCGTGGCCGAAGTGAGCTTGCGCGAAGTGGACCGCGGTTTGATCGAAGCCGCGCAGGCAATGGGCGCGCAGCGCCGGCATATCATCTGGCATGTGCTGTTACCCGAGGCGCTGCCGGGCATTCTGGGCGGCTTCACGATTACCGTAGTGGCGATGATTGGTTCCTCGGCCATGGCGGGCGCGGTCGGCGCCGGTGGCCTTGGCGATCTGGCGATTCGCTACGGCTATCAGCGTTTCGATACTACTGTGATGGTGACCGTGATCGTGCTGCTGATCGTAATCGTGACGGTGGTGCAGTTCGTCGGCGATCGTTTCGTGCGGCGGCTTGCACAACGCGCTTGATCGTCGCACTTCGACCGCCATTTGCATGACGAATACACGCATGCGACCCACGTTTTCAGCGCAGACATCACCGTCTATCATGCTATTTACGACGATGAGCGCAGCGAGGCTCCCGCTCACCGGGTCGAAGGCGAACCGGCCGCGCTGACAATCCTTGCGCCGCTCCTCGCCAAATATCTTCACGTGGACATTGAATGAACGAACTTCGCCATCCCGAGGCATTGCAGACGCTGCAAACCGACGCTGCGCCCGTGGTGCGCGATCTCGCCGGTTTGCTCCATGCGTTGCGTGCCAGCGCGGCCCAGCGCGATCGCGACGGCGGCCACGCCGCGCAGGAAAAGCAATGGATCGCCGACGCGGGTCTTCTAACGCTCGCCGTGCCGCGTGAATTCGGTGGTCCCGGGGCGCGCTGGCCTGAGATCTACGAGACAATCCGCAAGATCGCGCGAGTCGACAGTGCGCTCGCGCATCTTCTGGGCTTCACGTGCCTGCAGGTGGTCAGCGTCAATGTGTGGGGCAGCCCGGACCAACGTGCCCGCTATCTGAGCGGCACGGTGGAAGGGCGCTGGTGGTGGGGCAATGCGGTCAATCCGCTCGACACGCGACTCGTTGCAAGCGCAACCGGCGATGGCGGCTATCGTCTCGACGGGCAGAAAGGATTTTGCTCGGGGACGCGCGGCTCGCACATGATGACGGTTTCCGCACATGATCCGGCCACCGGCAAAGCGGTGTTCGCCGTGGTGCCGACCACGCGCGAGGGCATTACCGTTCACGAAGACTGGAATCCGATCGGTCAGCGGCAAACCGACAGCGGTAGCGTCTCCTTCGTGCGAGTCCTGGTCGAATCGCATGAGGTGCTGGAGCGGGCTGACACGCCATACGCCAGTTTGCGCACGCTAATCTCGCAGCAGGTGCTGACCAACCTGTTCGTCGGCATCGCGCAGGGCGCGCTCGAAGAAGCGCGTGCATACGTCACACAGTACGGCAAGCCGTGGATCACTTCCGGCGTCGATAAAGCCACCGACGATCCCTACCTGATCCAGCGTTTCGGCGAAATGCGCCTGCAGGCGGTGAGCGCGGAAGCGCTGGCAGCGCGTGCCGCCTACGCGCTCGAAGACGCGTGGCAGCAGGGTGTGGCTTTGGACGCCGAAACCCGTGCGCACGTGGCGCTCGCCACCTCGGAGGCGAAAATCGTCGCGCATCGGGCCGCGCTCGACGTCAGCGAAAAACTGTTCGACGCCTGCGGTGCGCGCGCCACGCACGCGCCGCTCGCGCTCGACCGTTTCTGGCGCAATGCTCGCGTGCATACGCTGCACGATCCGCTCGACTATCGTGTGCGCGACGTCGGCCGTTACGCGTTGAGCGGGACATTACCGGAGGTTTCTTTGTACACTTGAGGCGGTTCGCGGCGGCCTGCACAAGGCGCCACGGTTTATCCCCTTCAAGAGACCACCGGATTGCAGTTCAAATTACCGACCACCGCAACTGCGCCGTTTTGCCCATCCGAGGTGCAAGGCACGGTCGCCATTACGCAAGGCGCACCGTTCTGGAAAAAAATCCTGCAATTCGCGGGGCCTGGCCTGCTGATTTCGATCGGCTACATGGACCCTGGCAACTGGGCCACCGATATCGAAGCGGGTTCGCGTTACGGCTACAGCCTGCTGTTCGTCGTGATGTTGTCGAGTCTTGCTGCAATGGCGCTGCAATGCCTGAGCATGCGCCTTGGCATCGCCACAGGGCGAGACCTCGCGGAATTGTCGCGACTGCGTTATTCACCGGGCATCGCGCGCTTTCAGTGGTTGCTCGCTGAACTGTCGATCGTGGCCTGCGATCTGGCCGAAGTGCTCGGCGGCGCGCTGGCCTTCCATCTGCTCTTCAAATGCTCGTTGACCACCGGCGTGTTGCTGACCGCGTTCGACACGCTGATTGTGCTCGGCCTGAAGGGCAAGAATTTCCGCGATCTCGAAGCGATCATGCTCGGCTTGATCGTGACCATCGGCGTTGGTTACATCATCGAATTGGCGCTGGTGAAGCCGCATTGGCCGTCAGTCGCGCAAGGGCTGATTCCTTCGTGGCAGGCACTCAGCAGCCGCGAACCGATGTATCTGGCGATCGGCATTCTCGGTGCGACCGTGATGCCGCATAACCTCTATCTGCATTCCTCAATCGTGCAGACGCGCGCGGTCAAGCGCGATCCGGCCAGCATCAGGTCGGCGATCGGCATGTCGCGCATCGATACGATCGTCTCGCTGGTGATCGCGCTGCTGATCAACATGGCGATCCTGATTCTCGCGGCCGCTGCGTTTCATGCGACCGGCCACAATCAGGTCACCGAAATCGAAGACGCGTACAAGTTGCTGGCGCCGATCGTCGGCACGGGTTTCGCGGCGGTGCTGTTCGCGATCACGCTGCTGGCGTCGGGGCAAAGTTCGACCTTCACCGGCACGGTGGCGGGACAGGTCATCATGGAAGGTTTCCTGAAGCTGAAAATTCCGTGCTGGCAGCGGCGCTTCATTACGCGGGCACTCGCCTTGATTCCGGCGTTGATTGGTGTGCAGATGATGGGTAATGGCGCAGTCGGCAAACTGCTGGTCGCAAGCCAGGTCGTGTTGAGCCTGCAACTGCCGTTCGCGCTTTATCCGCTGATCCGCATGACCGACGATCGCTCGTTGATGGGCGAATTCGCCAACAGGCTGCCGACGCGGTTCGTCGCGTGGTCGCTGTTCGTGGTGATCAGTGCGGCGAATCTGTGGCTGGTGGTGCAGACGGTGGGACTGGTGGACTGATGCGGCAGCGGGAGGTAGCGGGCTAGCGCCTGGCGTCGGGTGTTAGATGTGAGGTGTCCCGTGGCAGGGCGGGAGCTACACAAAAAAAAGTCCGCGGGATGGCGGACTTTTTCCAAGGTGCTTCGATTCGAATCAGGCTGGACCGGCCCTCATCGATTCCACTTAACTCAGGCGGCTTGCGCAATCTGCGCTGCTTCGAGCGCTTCCTGACGAGCGGCGGCCGCCTTTTTGGTCTTGCCGGCGCGCGATGGCGGTTGGCAGGCGCCACACACCACGTTGTGTTGCAAATCGTGCCTGTGCGCGACGAACTTGCCCGTGCAACGACAGCACTTGGTCAGTTGCAGGATGTCGGCGTCGAAGAAACGCACCAGCGTCCAGGCGCGCGTCAGATCCAGCACCGGTTCGGCTTCGCTGTGCTGGCAATGTTCCAGATACAGCCGATACCCTTTGGTCAACGCATCCAGATGCGAGCAACGCGCTTCATTCTTCAGGAACAGGTACGTGTTGTAGAACAACGACGCGTGAATGTTCGCCAGCCACGTCATGTACCAGTCTGCCGAGAACGGCAGCATGCCCTTGGGCGGCGATACACCTTTGACCTCACGGTACAGGCGGATCATGCGGTCGCGCGAAAGCGTCAATTCGCTTTCGAGCACCTGCATGCGCGCGCCGAGTTCGATCAGTGCGATGGCACGGAATACTTCTTGTGCGTCTTCCGTCAGGCTACGCTTGAGCATCGCGGTCACCTCAATTAAGCAAACTGCTCAGCAGGCTGGCCTGCAAGCAGGATCGCCGCGTGAGTCGGTGCAACTGTTGCGTGCTTCGTTGTTTGCGTCAACGCCGACAACATCGAGTGGTCGTTGAAGCGGAAGAAGCATAAAAGCTGATCGGAAGCGGCTAGCTTGACGATCTGCGCGAGCGACAGCCCGGCAAGCAAATCAGCCAGTTCCGACGACAGTCCCAGTCGGAACATGCCGACCGGTTTGTCCTCACGCAACATACGTTGCGCGAGCATGATGTAAGACAAGTTGATCTCGCGGATTGAATCCAGCGTCTCGCTGCTACGGTCCATTTTCTGTGTTTCCGAAGCCCCGAATTACTATGTCGGCATTTTTTGCCGTTATGTCTTTTGTGCCTCGCCGGAAACGATAACCTCCGGCTACATGTCACCACCTGATACAGATGGCGACCTTTTGATACATCGCGTTACATTTCGTAACAGCTTGGGACGAATTGTATGAAGGGTAAAACAAGAAATCAATCCCTTATCAAAAAAATATCTCAAAAAGATGCATCAAATATCGGTAACTCTTTCACGGTCCTGTAATAGATGATGCCGCGCGGGTTTTTGGCGCGCCGGGAATTCACTCCGATCCATGAAAACCCTTGTGTGGCGGGCTTCTTTATTATTTGTCTGAGCAAAGCTGCACATCCGGTCAAGAACCGGAAAATCAGGTCTGAATCGGAAAGGAAATAGAAAGCGAGGCCAATTAAAAGTAATAAATACCGTTCATTGACGCTGCTATGGGGACAAATCAGAAGCGTAACAAATTGATGCGGCCCCAGTTACAAATGAGGCCGCATTTGTAACCTCTAGCAACCGTTTGCGCGGATCCGTTCGACTTCGAGCCCGAACGCCGGGCGCAGCCGGGTGCCGAGTACGTTGCCGGCGAAGGCGGCGACCAGCCACAGCCAGCCATGCAAGCTGCCTGACACGATGCCGCTGAAATAGGCGCCGATGTTACAGCCATAGGCCAGACGGGCTCCGTAGCCGAGCATCAGGCCGCCGACCGCCGCCGCGACCAGTGAGCGGGTCGGCACCTTCCAGACCGGCGCGTAACGGCCGGCGAGCGCGGCGGCCGTCATGGCGCCGAGGATGATGCCGATGTCCATTACCGTGGTGACGTCATGTGTAACCGGGGCGGCCAGCGCGCCAGCGTTGGCATGAGCGGCCCAATACGGCCAATTGGCCACATCGATACCCAGCGCGGCAAATAGCTTGGCGCCCCACAATGCGAACGCCGACGTCACGCCCCACGGCCGGCCGGACAGCGCTAGCGTCGCGAAATTGAGCAAGGCCAGAGCGATTGCGCCGACAAACAACGGCCACGGGCCGTGCAGCCATGGCGACGCGTGCGGCGCGCGCAGCGGCTCGTCAACCAGCCGCCCATGGCGGCGCCGCTCGACCAGAACGGTGAGCGCCGCGATCGCAGCGAAGATGATCAGGTTCAGCACGATCGCCCAGCCCGCACCGAATGTGGTCACCATCGAAAGCGGTTTAACAGACGGCAGTGCGGTCCAGAACGGCATGTGCGCGGTGGCGACAACCGAACCGATGACAAACGCCACCAGCGTGACGATCATGCGCGTGCTGCCGCCGCCCACGGTGTACAGCGTGCCGGACGCGCAGCCGCCGCCCAACTGCATGCCGATGCCGAACATGAAGGCCCCGACCAGCACGGAGGTGCCTGCCGGCGCGACCAGGCCGACCACGGGCCGGCCGAACAGCGTGCCTGCGGCGAGCGCCGGAAAGAACAGCAACACACCGAGCGCCAGCATCAGCATTTGTGCGCGCAGACCGGCGCCGCGGCCATCGGCGATGAAGACCCGCCATGCGGAGGTAAAGCCGAATGCCGCGTGATAGAGCGACATGCCCAGCAGTGCGCCGACAATGTAGAGCGCCGCCTGACGGCCGCTGACGCTCTGCGCCAGATAGAGGGCGCCCAGCGCGATCAGGACGAGCGCGGCGCCTAGCGGTTTCGGATTGATGTCGAAACGGCGTGGTATGCGTGGAAGCGAAGTAGAGAGATCGGACATGGTGTTGGACTGGCGAACGGCAAATCGAAGATAGCCCGAGGGGCGGATGAGCCGTCTCGGGGTTGGTGCAGCGGAAAGGTGATTGAAAAAGATAGCACGGATCGCGTGCTGAAGCAGGGCGACCGAAGGTGGTGCGGCGCTCGATAGCAGTTACATGAAGCGTTGCATCAGATCGGCATCGTGAAACACCCCGCCGACGTTCAATGCACCGACCTCGCAGCCATATTTGCGAAAGCCAACCGACTCATAGAGTCTGCGCGCCGCTTCGTTCTGGCTACTCACCATCAACTGGATTTGCCGTAGGCCTTCTATCTGTGCCGCTCGCGTCAGCAACTCGTTAAGCAAGGCGCGCCCGACTCCGCTGCCCGCAGCTTCCGGCGCGACATACATGCCGATGACGGCGGTCTTGTGCTGTTCCTTGTCGCGCTGGCTGCGCAGCAATCCGACCACGCCGATCAACGGCGTATCGGCCGACGCGTAAGCGCCGAGCAAAAAATCGCCTTCGGCCGCGCGCGTGCCCTGCAACATCGCGTCATGTTGCGACGCGCCCTTGGCCACCGCTTCCTCGTAGCTTTGACCGAACGACTCCGGATGTGCCTTCAGTCCCCGCAGGCGAAGCTGAAAGTAGGCGTCGCGGTCGGCCGGCCCGAGTTGGCGGACCAGTAGGGCGTTGTTGATCAAATGCGTTTCTCCGTGTGGTTTGAATGGTGCTGCAAGCGGTAACAACTCAGTGTTCTATGCTGCTTGGGTTTCTGCAGTTCTGCGGCCCTGCTGTCTGCGCTCCTGCTATGGCTTCGAGGTGTCGGCCGCTTGGCTTTCGGTGCGTTGACTTTCGGCAAACTCGCGCAATGCCGTCGCGGTTTGCTGATCGGCGGGAAAGAACGCTTCAATAGCAAGCTCCGACAGTGTGACATCTACCGGTGTGCCGAATACGGTTGTCGTGCTGAAGAACGACAGCACGCCGATCGGCGTGCGCAACCGCAGCGGCACTGCGATCTGATTGCCCGCGGTATCGTCGTGGTCAGCCACCTCCGCACCGGGCGGGGCGGGATACGTGGCCAGCTCGTCGCGCAGTGCGCTCAACGTGTCGTCGCCGCTCACATCGATTTGCCGCTGCAGCCGGGACAGCGCGTGCGCACGCCAGGCATGCCAATTGACGATCGACGCGGCGATGCCTTCTGGATGCAAGCTCAGTCGCATCGCATTGACCGGCGGTTTCAGAAGTTCCGGGCTTGCGCCTGCGAGCAGCGGCGCGAGCGCATTGTTCGCGGCAACGATGGTCCAGTGACGGTCGATCGCGAGTGCCGGATACGGCTCATGGCCTTTGAGCACCAACTCGACTGCCTCGCGCGCGGCGGCCAGTTGCGGGTCCGTCAAAGGACGTTCGCGGAACAGCGGCGCATAACCCGCCGCGACCAGCAGCGAATTGCGCGCACGCAGTGGCACATCGAGCCGCTCGGCGAGGTGCATGACCATTTCACGGCTGGGCACTGCGCGGCCTGATTCGACAAAGCTCAGATGCCGCGTTGAAATATCGGCTTCGGCGGCGAGCAGCAACTGGCTCATTCTTCGCCGCTGCCGCCATTCGCGCAGCAGATCGCCGACCGTGCGGCTTGCCGTCGGCACGTTCGACGGAATGGTTTGCGCCAGAGAGAGTGTGTTCATGCTGCAGATGATAGCCAAAGCGCGTTAGCGATCCATTACCTGACAGGTAATGGAATACCCGGGAATACCCAGGAATACGCGGCAATACCCGAGAAAACGTAGGCGCACCCACGAAGACAAAACACATTCAGGGCGTTGCCTCAAGCGACAACACGGCAAGCGTGAGTCAGGCGGGCGCCACACCTTCCGGTACTGCGTTGAGCTTGACGCCCAGCGCGCGCAGCAGTTTGAACACCGTATCCATGCGCGGTTTGGAGCCGGGGGCGAGGGTTTTATAGAGGCTTTCGCGCCCGAGCCCGGCGTCGGCCGCGACCTTTGCGATGCCGCGTGCTTTTGCGATGTCGGAGATCGCGGCGAGGAGGAGGTCGGCGTCACCTTCTTCCAGTGCTGCGTTGAGATATTCGGCGATCATCTCCTCGCTATCGAGGTAGTGCGATGCGTCGAACCGCGCGGTTTTGATTTTGCTCATGACAGTTCCTTTCTGATTGCTGCCCACATTGATTTGGCATGCTTGATGTCGGCCGACTGCGTGGATTTATCGCCACCACAGAGCAGCAGGCACACCACGCGCCCTTCGCGCGCGAAGTAGACCCGATAACCGGGACCGCAATCGATGCGCATCTCGGACACACCGTCTTCCAGCAGCTTTACGTCGCCGAAATGACCTCGTTCCGCACGCCGGACCCGCACCAGGATTTTTGCCCTTGCTCTTAAATCCGCAAGGCCGGCAAGCCAGTTGTCGAATGCCTCGGTGCGGTTGACCGTGTACACAGGAGGTGAACCGATTTGCTGATGATTGTATCCCTGTGGATACGTTCTTGCAACTGAAAAAACCATATTGAAAAAGCGGCTCGTGTCCGCGCCCGTTCAGTCCGTCACATGCCGCGTGTCAACGTTGCGCGGCCCCATTTTCGGCATGAGGTTAGCGGCTGACACGGCCTGTGACGATTCGGCCGAATGGCCAATCCTGCGGTCAATCAGGCGCGGATCTTCGCTTCGGTGCATCCGGATACTTACCTCCCACGTAATCGACGTGCTGCGTTCGAGCCGGCAATCTTCACTCCGAGCTCGCCGCATACAACCTGTCTGCGAGGCGTAGTGCTCAGTGATGCCAATCAAGGAGTCAGAGATGAATGCACACACCGATTTGATCGATCGTTATTTCGACGCATGGAATGAAACCGATGCCGCGCGCCGCCGCGACCTGATCGCCGCGACGTGGGCCACCGACGCCGACTATCGCGATCCGCTGCTGGCAGGCGCGGGCCATGACGGCATCGACGCGATGATCCGTGCGGTGCATGAACGCTTCCCGCATCACACGTTTCATCGCACGACGGAGGTCGACGGCTTCGCGAACCGGTTACGTTTTTCGTGGGAATTGACCACGCCGGCCGGCGAGGCGATCGTCAAGGGTTCCGACTTCGGCGTGCTCGACACGCACGGTCGCCTGCAGGCGGTGACCGGCTTCCTCGATCAGGTGCCTGCCGCCACCTGACAACTCACGGTTTTTTCACGGAGACGATCATGCACGAGTCCGTTGCCGCCACGGCTTCCGGTACTGTCCTCACGTTCGCGCGCCTGTCGGGCGCCGTCGACGCGCTCTCCAGCGCGGTCGCCGGCTTCGCTCTGCTGGCCGGCACGCGCGCGTTCACCTTCACTGCGTTGCTGGCCTGGCGCGAGCCGGTATTGGGTGGCGCGGGTCTCGTGCTGCTCGCGTTGGTTGGATGGCTGCGGTGGCAGTGTCGCCGGAATGTCGCTCGTCGAATCGGGTGGGAAAACTGATTGACGACGAGCCGCCGGCAACGGACTGTGCGCCGTGGTCTTGCTACAATCGATCACGACGCGCTACGAGGACACACTGTCCAAACCCGGGCGGCTCGCCGCCAGTCGGACCTCAAGGAGACACCGTGCTGAAGAATCTGGACCCGCTGCTGAATGCCGATGTGCTGCATGCGTTGCGCTCGATGGGACATGGCGACGAACTGGTGCTTTGCGACGCCAACTTCCCGGGCGCATCCGTTGCGCAGGAGACGGTGTTGGGCAAGCTGCTCCGCCTCGATGGCGTGAACGCGCCGCGTGCAATTCGCGCGATCCTGTCGGTGATGCCGCTGGATACATTCATCGAGCATCCGGCATCGCGGATGGAAGTGGTGGGGGAGCCGAATACGATTCCGGCGGTTCAGCGCGAAGCGCAGATCGAGATCAATGCGGCGGAGGGGCGCGAGGTGCCGTTTGCTTCGGTTGAACGTTTCGCGTTCTATGAGCGGGCGCGCAAAGCGTATTGCGTGATCGCCACCGGCGAAGAGCGCGGTTACGGCTGCTTCGTGTTGACAAAGGGTGTCTTGCTCGCGCCGGATGCACCGCAGCAATAGCACCTCACCACGGCGTCGAAACCCATGAGCTTCGCGATAGACAGTCTCGATCATCTCGTTCTGAATGTTGCCGACGTGGAAGCCAGCGCGGCCTGGTACGCTCGAATGCTTGGCATGCGGCGCAGCGAGTTCGAGTCACGTACCGGCACGCGCGTGGCAATGACCTATGGCAATCAGAAGATCAACTTGCGTCCGGCGGATGCGGACACGGTCGCGTGGTTCACCGGGCGCGAGCCGGTGCCGGGCAGCGCCGATCTATGCTTTGTTACCACCACGAGTCCCGCCGAGGTCAAGGCGCATTGGCTCGCTCAGGGTGTCGAGATAGAGGCCGGCCCGGTTGAGCGCGATGGCGCGCGCGGCAAGATGACGTCGGTGTATTGCCGCGATCCGGACGGCAATCTGATCGAGGTCGCGACGTATCCCCACGCTTGAGCACGGCGGCGATACCGGCTGTGCCGTGCAAAATCGGGCGCTCGCCGAGCGCTCGGACACCCTTTCCGTTCCCTTGAGACGGCGCGAATTGCGCCGCTCACACCGGCTCGCGCTGGGAAAAGGCGGGTAATGCACATATTCTCAGATGCAAAGCAGGGAACTGCGGCGGCTTGAGCGGGTCTGCTGCTTATTCATTTACAGGAGCTCCTCATGACGCGTCCCGTCGATTCCGGCGTCATCCTCATCGCGCGTATCGCCCTTGCCGTGCTGTTCTTGTGGGGCGGTGTGATGAAACTGCTGGGCTATGCGGGCTTTGTCGGCTATCTGCATTCGAAGGGTGTGCCGCTCGTACAGGTCGCCGCACCGATTGCAACGGCGGTCGAGGCACTCGGCGGTCTGCTGCTGATCGTCGGCTTCAGGATCCGCCCGCTCGCGCTCATCATGGCCGTCTACACCGTGGCAACCGCGGTGCTGGGCCACGATTTCTGGAACGTGACCGACCCCGCTTTGCAACGCGATATGGTGATCCACTTCTGGAAGAACATCGGTATCGCCGGCGGTTTCCTGCTGTTGTTCGTGACCGGAGCAGGCCGTATCAGTATCGATGGCGCGCGTTCGCCCCGCAGCGGGCTGCATCTCTGATCTCGCAGTTGAGGTAGTCTGTGCCGGTCGCTTTTGATTCTGGCTGTAATCAAGGGAGCAAATAATGATTCAAAGCTTTGAGCAAACCATTGGCGGTAAGGTCACGCAATTGTGCGCAAGTCTCGGCGAAGGGCCGACACCGCACCGCGTCATCATCAGTCTTGCCGATTCGGCGAAAACATTGGTGGTTCTGGATGCCTCCGGTCTTATCGGCACGATCAAGGCCGAAATCGAACAGCCGGAAAAGCTGATCGCCGACGCGATCGCCAAGGCGCAAAACGAGGGGCTGATTGAGCGCGCCATCGACACCGGCACGATTCAGGAAGCGCCGCTGTAAGCCGTGGCGGCAACGTGAGTTGTATCGTGTATCGCTGCTTGCTGGCAGCGTGGTAGCGTCAAAAAGGACCCCTGCGGAGCGGAAGCATCGCGGGGGTCTTTTTCGCACTCATGGCGAAAAAGAGGTGAGGCGCTCGGTGCGCCTCACTGATTCACGAATCCACCAAATCCGTCAATTCATCGACCCGCCAATCCGCCAATCCGCCGATTCACCGATCCGCGCCGACCAGAGTGCTAAGACGATCAGCGCGATTCAGTAACTTGTTTGGCACCCGTCCTATGCGGCTTCGAGCCCGACGCATGTGGTTCCGGATGGACAAGGCAGCCCATTACGCCACCGACTACCAGCAGACCGACCGAGATCGCCGTCGCGGCCTGCATTCCCGAAACGATCTGCGTGGCGGCAGCACCACTTGCCAACGCGCCGAAGGCGGCTACGCCCACCGCGCCACCTGCTTGCCGGGCAGTATTCAGCACAGCGGAAGCGGTGCCTGCGCGCTGCGCTTCGACGGAGGCCAGCACGGCGGTCGTCATCGCCGGGACCGCAAGGCCCATTCCCGAGGGAATCAGCAGGAACGGCAACAGCAAACCGACGAGCGGCGTGGACGCATCGACGAAGTGCAGCAGGCCATAGCCGAGTCCTGCGGTGATTGCGCCGGCGATCATCGGCACGCGTACGCCGAAGCGCCCGACCACCCAGCCACTCGCCACGTTCGAGAGCAGAAATCCGCCCGTCAGCGGCAGGAACGCGAGGCCGGCCTGCAGCGGGGTATAGCCGCGTACGCGCTGCAAATACAGGCTCAGTACGAACACCATGCCGTAGTACGTCAGATTCACGCAGATGCCGAACAGCACCGCCGCATTGAAAGTGCGCTTGCTGAATAGCGAGAGCGGCAGCATCGGTGCCGCGACGCGCGATTCCACGGCGATAAAGGCGCCCGTTGCGATTAGCGCGAGTACGAACCCGCCGGCTACCAGCGGATGGCTCAGCCCTAACGGTCGCAACTCGATGACAGCGGCGACGAAGGCGGTGAGCGCGACGATCGCGAGGGCCTGACCACTCAGATCGATACCGCGCGGGCTTACTGCAGTTGCAGTTCCGGCTGGAGCTGTAGCACCTACTCCGGTCGTAGCAGCAGCCTTAGCCTGCACCGCTTGTCGCGCGTCTTTGCGTGCGGATTCAGGCCGTGGTATCCAGAGCAAAGTTGCGAGGAAACCGGCTGCGCAAATCGGCAGATTGACGAGAAAGATGCTGCGCCAGCCGAACGCCGCAATCAGCAGACCGCCGACCACCGGTCCGGCCGCGATCGAAATCGCGCCCGCCGCGGTCCACAGCCCGACTGCGCGTGCCCGGAGCTTCGGATCGTGGCCATATGACTGGTTAAGCAGCGCCAGCGAGTTCGGCAGCATGGCGGCAGCGCCGATGCCCTGCACCGCGCGCGCCGCCACCAGCATGGTGGCATCGAGCGCCAATCCGCAGGCGAGCGACGCGAGCGCAAACAGCACGATGCCGGCCGCGTACATGCGCCGTGTGCCGAGCCGGTCGCCGAGCGCGCCCGCCGAAAGCATCAGCACGGCGAACGCGAGCGTGTACGCGTCGACGACCCATTGCAGCCCCGCGACATTCGCATGCAGGTCCGCACCGATCTTAGGCAGCGCGATGTTGACGATAGTCACGTCGAGTTGCGTGACGACGAAGCCGACGCTGACAGTCGCAAGAATACGGCCGAGGACGGGCGGGGAGGGCGTATTGGGAGAGTTCATGATGGTGACGTACAAACGAAACCTGTGATGGGGTATCTCTATAACCTATTGATTATTAATGAATATGAGTCGACTCGGATTTGAGGCTCAAACAAATAAATTTGACCTGAGCTTCGCACGCTTCTTCACGCAAGAGACAAACGAAACCTGTTCTCGCTGCGGAACGATGTCGGTATCTTGATTGGTCTACCAATCCATTCGGTGGCGCAGGGCTGACTCGAGCGACCGCGCGAAGGGGCGGCCTCAGCCTCACGCTTACAATGTAGCTATGCCGATTTGCGCAGGTTGATTCCCGGTGCATAAAGAGGGTCCGGCGTTCGAACGATTATGAGACATCGTTGGCCGGGTTATTTCCATCTGTCATGAAACTTGGAGTACACGAATTTTGAATTGAGGGGGTACACCCGGGGCGACACGGGACCAGCGCGGACGTCGAGCTCAGTAGGTAACCGAGCTGTCATACATTCCGCCAGCGATCGCGAAAGTTGCCCATAGATTCAGTTCGTAAATCCGGGCGCAATTGTCGTGCTGCAGTGCCGGCAGACTGATGCGACGACGAAATTTGGTCCTGCACTGCCTGCGAACGCCGTGCAGCGGGTAATGCGATTAAGCTCGACGTCTTCGAATGCGCTGATGACTTGAAAATACGATTCGCAGCGTTGCGGAAATATATTTGTAAGAATGCGGCAGCAACCTTCCAGAGATTCGTAAGTCGCTGTCGAAATAGTGCCGCCGCCCCCGTGCTTTCTGCGTTGACCTTTTGACTGTTATTCTGATTGGCTCGAAGTCGGCCGGCCGGTGCGCAGTTATCCCGTACCGTCTGGCAGGCTTCAGAAACGTCCAGCTATTCACCCACTGTCAGATGTTGCCCATCGATTCCGACAGCGATCGACGTGTCTCGAAGGGCAATGAGGTCTGACAGCATGTACAGGAGGGGCTGAACGACCGGGCGGAAGAAACTCTCGGCGCTCTTGAAGATGTTTTCATGGCTGGCTTCAATCGTCAACACACCGTAGGTCTCGACTCCTTCCAGCTCCAAGGGGCGAGAAGCCCATTTATTCATCGGCACCGCGAGGCTGACGAAACTCCGAACGGGTCGTCCTTGCCCGTCGTCGAAGAACCGTCGGAGTGCAACTGCCTGATTTCTGTCTGTAACCAACGCGTCCAAGCGGTCTTTCAAAGCATCCACAGACGGACATTCATATACCCGGCCTGATTTATACGCTTTCGGAGCTCCTGGTAACAAGTTCCCGTCTTCGACTGCAGCAGAGCGGCCGTACACCGGAAGCGCAAAATCGACCTTGCCAGGGAACACTGGGGCGCGCTGGCCCTCCGGCTTAAGAACCACGCATAACGACTCAAACGTCTCAAGAAAGCCCATTTGCGCGTCTAATGGCAGGTTGGGGAGGTCTATCGCGTTCCGAAGTTTTGCCTCTGGCCTGTCTCTCGTGAAGCCCATTAGGTACGCACGATAGTTGCCATCTACCTTGTCATCGTAGGCGCCAGCGATTCTCGCAAACGCTTCCAGAATTTTTCGAATTTCGACATCTATTTGCGTAGCCGGCAAGCGACCACCGGTGGTCTTCGCGGATGCGGTAGCTACGCCTACAATCTCTCGACCAAACGCGAGTTCGGCTTCGAGCTTCGCAAGAAATGCATCGGGCGGCATGCTTTCCAGACCACGTAATTTTTTGCTGAGATAGTCCTTATGCTCGTTATCTGTTTTCGTATCCGAATATTTTGTCAGGGCAAACAAGCCAGCAGCTGAAAAGACAAGGGCCCAAAAAACGGTGGCCTCAACCGTCAGATGCCAATTCGACCAACGAAAAATGTTTCCGACGTTCGGGTCGGCAGGTAGGGCGAGAGAAAGTCTGATTGAGCTTGTGAAGAAGGAAGCGAGCGCTCCGGCGAGCACCGAAAGAACCGCCGCAATACCGTTTACCCACGGCGATGAACCTTTATTGAGGACATATTCCTTGACGGCGTTCAACGCACCCCCCCTTCGCTTTTTTTCGGATGTTTGTAACTTCTAGGTTGGCTCGGTGTGCGCGACGCAGTGGCTAAGTATATCGACGTACCTCAACTAATCTGGCGAATTTATCAAATGCTGCCAGACAGACGAGCACCTTGCTAGTATTATATCCGCCAGCAATAGACATTGAATTTCGGCGGGTTGAGAACAATCAGAACAGGAGCGCAGAATGTCTGGATCCGGCGGCACAGTCTATGATCCCACGCCACCACGGGGTCCGTGCGAGCGGTTAACTTTTCGCACCGTTTTGAACTCACCGGTCCCAGCGGTCGTGCAGCTACTGGAAAGCGATTTCCGCGCTAAGGCCGGCGCACTGCAGCTGGACATCGAGCTTGATACGAGGCCAAACGGTTTGCAAGTTGCCATCGCCACGTACAATGGTCAGCGTGCCGGCTCAATTACCTCGGACGCGCTACTGCGCCTGATTGAGTGTATCGAGAGCGGAAGCAGTTTTATTGGCGAAGTACGCGACGTCTCCGGAGCACGCGTCGAGATACAGGTTGTACATCGATGACAAAACTCACCATCGCCGGCGGCGTCTACAGGGAGATCTGTCAGTTCCCAGAAAAGCGCGAAATTCTCGGCTCTGGCGGCCGGGCTGCGGCTGCAGTGAGTTCAATGAATTCAGACGTCGAATTGCATGCCTTTTTTCCTGACTCAGCGCTTTCCGAAGTTAGGCTGAGCCTTCTTGGCGCATACGACTTCGCTCTCGTCCAGCATACGAGTGCCAATTTGTTCGCCTTTCGTTGGACGCACGGTCTAGCCAGTCCGCAGCAGGAGCCAGCTCTACCGCGGAGCTACCAAGACCTCGAGATGGAGGTCGGCGGGGATGTCGTTCTTCGCTATGGCATGGTGGAAGGCGCGGCGAAAGTGGCGGCCGAATACGCAGTCTATGACCCGCAAGCGCCGCTACACGCCGGATACTTTCGTGCGAATGGTTCAATCGCTAAACACTTGGCCTACGTGGTGAACTCTGCCGAGGCAAAGCTTCTCACCGAGAGTGAGGATCCGTACACACAACTAACACATCTGCACCGGCAAGAGAATGCAGAAGTCGTAGTTTTAAAACAAGGCCCTCACGGTGCCATAGTTTCCGACGGCGTCCGCACTGAGCGCGTGCCTTGCTTCAAGACCGGTCGCGTTATCCCTATTGGATCCGGCGATGTCTTTTCCGCCGTATTCTGCCAAGCGTGGGCGATTGAGCGACTGAGTCCGGTCGACGCGGCCTACAGAGCGTCTCTGGCAACGGCGAGCTACTGCAATTCCGGGTACCTGCCATTGGATCTGGATTTCATGGAGCACACGGCTCCGGACGCTTGCCGTCCCACCGTAACCGCTGGGGAACGGCGCCAGATATATCTGGCTGGACCATTCTTTACCGTCGCGCAACGATGGCTGATTGATAGCCTTCGGGAAACCTTCCTGAAGCTCGATGTTGACGTCTTCTCGCCAATCCACGACGCGGGGGAAGGCCGGGCGGACATCGTTGCACACGAGGACCTGCGAGGCATCGACCACAGCGACGTTGTGTTTGCAGTGTGCGATGGGCTGGACGCCGGTACCCTGTTCGAGGTTGGATACGCGGTCTCTCGCCGCAAGCCGGTCATCGCCTTCACTCAGCTAGAGAAAGCGGATGACCTGACAATGCTAGAGGGAACAGGGTGCCTTATTGAACGTGACCTCGATACAGCGATCTACAAGGCCGTATGGACGGCCTTAGAGCGATGAGGTCGGCGCTTTTGCTTTCTGGCGGCCAGGACTCGGTAGCGCTGGCATATTGGTTGCGGCCAGCGCTTGCTATTTCCATCGATTACGGGCAATTGCCGGCTGACGCGGAATTGCGTGCCGCATCGCAAATCTGTGCTTCGCTAGACATCGAACATGTTTGCGTGAGAATTGACTGCTCATCAATCGGGTCTGGTGATCTGAGCGGACTTCCTCCGAATTCCTTCGCGCCGTCCCATGACTGGTGGCCGTACCGGAATCAGCTTCTGATCACGCTAGCAGCGTCCACCGCGCTTATCCATGGCGCTGAAGAGCTTCTGCTCGGGGCGGTCGTGACCGACGCGACTCACACAGATGGCACGCGCGAGTTCATCGATGCAATGAGTGCGTTACTCAGCCTCCAGGAAGGTAATCTGCGGGTTCGTGCACCAGCAATTGATTTGACTTCAGCAGATCTCATCCGCAAATCGGGTATTCCAATGGAGCTGCTTTGTTGGGCACATTCTTGCCACCGTTCGAACTTCGCGTGTGGAACTTGCAGGGGTTGTATCAAGCACAAGAACGTAATGTATGAGCTCGGAAATACTCCTTACTGAACCCAATCCACGTCCACGCGCGAAAGCTGGCTCGACCCCGTCACTGACGTATCCGGCCAAGAGCGTAACGAAGCTCATCGCTCCCACAAAGACTCCATCCGATCGGATCTTCGACGTGCTTGACCGGCGCCGTACGCAGTATGGGGAGAAGGCTTTAAATACGAATCAGGCGTCGGAACTGCTTTGGCACGGATGCCGAGTTCGAGAGAGATTGAGTGATTCAATTTCCCATCGGGCATCCCCATCGGCAGGCGGCCTCCATCCGATAGAGATTGTTGTGCAAGGTCTCAGCGACCACGCTGGCCTGTTCCACTATGACCCAGAAAGCCATCGGCTGATAGAGCTTGAATACGGACAATTCGCGCAAGAAAAGCTGTTCGCAGAGGCAGAGGCCTGCTTGCCATGCTCTGCAGCTACCATCTTCTGGATGCTTGCTGTTCCGCAACGTACCGAGATGAAATACTCGAATGCGGACACTCTAATACTTCGGGATGCCGGCGCATTAATCGCGACGCTGGTTTTATGCGCGACAGCGTTGCAACTATTTTCCGCGCCCTTAGGTACACGAGGCGAGCCGATGCTCTCGAACCTCACCACCTGGTCCTTGCCAGTGGTCGGCGTCGGAGGTGTCCACGTGTCGTCTCCCTGAGACGCTGCGGCATTGTGCTGTACGACGATATCGACCGACTACTCTCCCAACCCACGAGACACCGGACTGAGGAAAGTGCCGTCACCCGTTGTTCAGACGGCGCACTAGCGGCGCTCCCGAGCGTTTCATGTGGGCCCAGATGCATGCGTCAAGAGCAGAGGCCCGAACGCCCAGTGCATTGCTGAACTCAATGAATCGTCGTTCAAGCTCGAAATACTGCGAGTGCATCGAAATCTTCGCCGGGAACAAACCACAAAACTGTGCAGCTCTTACGATATGAACATCGAGAATTGCGACGTCATCGGTATCTGCAAAATTGCGCACAATCCATGACGCGGTCTTCGGTCCGACCCCTCGTAGGCCCATGAGCCAATGTCTAAGTTCTAGCGGCTGCTCGGGTGGCGTTTCTCTCGCAAATGTCGCTGCAATATGAGCCAAACAACTGCTTTTGCTGCGGGCGAAGCGGTATGAAATTTCTCGCCCTCCTATCGTTAGGGGGCGACTGAGACTTTCATAGAAAACTGCTTCGCTAACACCAGGCCGAATAAGATCGGCCTCTTTTAACGCCTCAAAAGCTGCCAAACCAACTTCGGCTGGAATTCCATATCCGCCGAGGACACACGCCGTTACCTCTTCCAGCAGATTGTGGCCTAGCCGACACTGCGGTTGCGTGCCGCTATTCTGGAAGAGAAGCGCTCGCCAGAAAGCTGGCGTGCAGAGGGCCGCGCAGTCACCCCACGGCACTCCAGGGAGTACCTCTTCCTCAGCGTCGGGCAGCAGCATGGCGCTGTCGTCGGTGCATAGCGAATAGATCAACTGGGCCATCAAGCCTCAAGTAAAATGTGATTGAATCGGACAGCAACGAGAGTCTATTGGTTATAGCAATTTACCGGCTTGTTTACAAGTGATCTCTCGTGACACGGCCAACGAACTTGGCATCAACTTCTATCCATCCCCAATCTCTCGTCGACCACGCAGTGTTTAGTGCACGAATGACCGAGTCGAGTTCCGGAATGAGGTCTCCTGTGTACTCCGTCTTAGCACACGGAGCCACGGCTCCAATTCGATTGTCGGATCGTGGAAAAGGGAGAGTGTTTGTCACTCGGGTATTGCAATTTAGAAGTATTCGCGGCATAGGTGCCTCTCTGGTTTCCCGGCACGTCCTATAGCGAATGATTTTATCCATAGTTTGTCGTAGTCCTCTTGCTACGTCTGAACTTCTGGACGCGGGAGGCCGTTCTTTTGCAAAGCGTCGACAGTTCGCACGAGTGGATAACAGGGGCCACGCGAGTGCTCCAGGCAAACTTAGCGCCGCAGGCTGAGCAGCAGTTGTCTGCTAGGAATTTAGATTAAATTTGCAGCGGCGCTTGTGCTAATTGCGCCAATTGGAAAGTGAGCAACGGAGATTGGTAAGGCTCATCACAATAACGTTTCAGTCGCCTCATCCGCTGGCTCATCAACGTCGGTATTTCCGCTGCCTGCTAGGCGATGATTTCGCGATTGTAGATGAACGCTTCTGCAACAGCAGCGAAAAGTTCCATGCGTCGTTTATTGTCATTGGTCTTCATTTGGGCAATATCGTGCGCATCGGGCTCTTCCAAAACCGCGATGAGCAGGAACCTTTTGCCTTGGTCATCGACATAGACCAAGACGCGATCACTTGTACGGCGTGAGTGTTGCTCCCACTGTCTGTCCCATTTAGCGGCTTGTCTTTGGTCCACTATGGGCACAAGGTGTACATGTCTCAAGACATTGTTCGCGCCATTTACCTTTGGGGTGACGTACGCCGAATCCTTGCCAAACTCATAGGAATCATCTTCGCCAGGCCCGCCTGCGGCTTTCCACTCGGTGAAAGACGCGACGAATTCGGGAAGGTCTGTGTTAGTCGACGCAAAGTGCGAGACTAGAATACCCGTCGTTTTGACCTCAAGCACCTGAACCCTTTTTTCTTTTAGTTCTGTCCTACCCGTCGGCCAAAGTTTACTTTGACGGCGTTTTCTTCAAGGCAATTTTGGAAAGTGCGGCGTCTAGTTCGCCCAGCGTCATTGGACGTAACTTTGCGAAAGCTGCCTTGCGGCGCGCTGACATCGTCGGGACGGGGCGTAACGACGGCTTTTTGCGTCCCGCCGCGTGTTTGCCGTGTGCCGCCGCCTTGACAGCAGGTTTTTTCATACCGTTTCTCCAATCATCCATTTTCTTATATAGCAACCTGAGTTAATTGTCAAATTAATGGGGCCATACCATTGTGTATACGCGCAGATTGACGAGCAACAGGGCTAGGTTTGCCGATGGGGAGTCTGAGGCGGCGTATGTTCTCGTTTTCATTTTCGGAGCTGTGCGGAACGGCGCGGCAGATGTTGTGTTGGAACGTGGGGAGACTGGTTTTAGCTGTGCGTCTCGCGACGTGTCGCGCATTCCTCGACCGTGAGGTGGGATAAAGAAGGATCTATCGCGTAGTCACGTTATCGCACCGACACGACAGCTACTCTTTCGCAGAAGTTGATCTCCGGTCTATCGCCTGTCGGCACTCAAGAGTCGTAGGTGGAAACGGTAGGCCTCTGCGCTCGTTCAATGCCTTTTGAGGAGCGCACTCTGGACACAGTAATGTTAATCTTGTGCTGCAATGGAGGACTGTTGTGCAGATGCCTTTTGGGGCAGAGAAAGTAGTGGTGGGCTAAATGAAGGCGCTGCACTGCACCGTGGCGACCTAGGATGCAGATTTGTAAGTTCCAACGTTAACTGACCTAGTACGGGGTAGCAATCATGTCAAATCACATTAATCCTGGACCGAAGCCGAAACGCGATGATGGCAAAGATGACAGAAGACATCACGTGAATCCGCCAACTAAACCGAAGCATCCATCGCTCCCAACCCACGATCCCAAGAAAAAATAACGACTAGTCGAAGGCCTCGGCCATGACGGATGCGTCTTTGACGTGTCCGTCGCTAGAATGCAGTTGGGCCGTCCATCCTCGTCACCACGGCGCGGAAAATTTCAACAGGGAGATTGCCCGACGTTGCTTCCTTTGGAGGTGGCGTGCCTCTGTGATTGTCGCCGACCTCAAAACCACCTCGAAGCTATGTTTGTCGCCTGGCGCTCCCGAACTTCGTCAATTGAAACTTTGAGTGAGAACCTGTGTCGCCGCATCCAGAGTTTCTACTTCAGCGCAAAGTAGTCTGGTTGCCTGCAACGCGGTCGCGATTTCGACTGAGCGTGACGGGGTTCTCTATCGCGTCAAGCAGGCTGCAGCCTGCCGACCACCAGTGCCGACCATACGAGTTCCGCGGGATACTCACGAGGCCTGCTGTCTGGTGCGGACAAGTATCTCAACAATCTTATCCCAACGCCCATCGACTTTCATTCGCTTGTGAAACGTAGGACTTGCTCCGTAAGCGGCCCGTTGATTCCAGAGCTCACTCCAGCTTATTCCCGTTCCCAACTTAATAATGACGCCATCGACGACGTCCCGGAGGAGGTGCCTGGATGGCCGGCCAGGTCGATCAGGGTGAGAACGATGTGAAGCAATTGGTTCGATGGCGATCCATTCGTCGTCGGTCATATCCCATTTGTCGCTGCGCGGTCTTAAGCGAGTGTCCTGCGTCTTGCGGGCAGCTATGTGTTCCGCCAGGCCACCGGCAACGACGTATCGTTCTCGGTTGATTTCTGCCCACTCCAAAGGGGGCTCGAGCGGAGTCAACTCCAGGATGTCAAGCCCGTGTACATAGAGAGTGTCGCCAACGTATTTGCCGTGTGCCGACATCAACACCTCGGCGGCTGGGAGTTCAACCCCAATCTTTCCGCAACATGCGAGGCGATAGAAACTGCTCCACGCCCGATAGGCGGAGGGAAACGCATAGAACCACTCTATTCGTTGTATAAACGAGTTTCTGGTTCTCGTTCGACCAAGCTGTTTTTTCGATAGGAAACCTATCGAAAAATCCTTATTATCCAGAATCGGTGAGCAGAGATGTTCTAGCCCATTTGGGGCGTAGACATATTGCGCGACGACAGACGGCGCGCCCAGCAGAGCCCGTTGAAGCTGCAATGCGGGAAGCACAACTCTCGTGCTTTGCGTCGGTACGACGTACGTTTCATGGAGTTCTGTTACGCCAGATATGGTACCGAACGCTGCGGCGTATTCACATGTTGACGTTTGTGTCCAATCACAGAACGAAGTTCGTAGAGTTATCGCATCCGAATTTCTTAAGTTGCGGGGCTTTGACTTATACATCTGTTCCGGCGGGATAAATGTGGACTGACCGCACTGGTCAACCCCTACGACCGCTAGCTTCCCGTCAACCCGCTCAAAACGATCCAGCCACATAAAACGTCTCCTGTGATATCAGAAGACGTGTAGGCACAAGGTTTAGCGCGACTCGAACGCGGCAAGGTCATCCTTAAGTCCAGGGCAAACCGCACCGTCAGCTAAGGGGACCTGCGATGCCAACATACGACGCATCGAGATCCGCGACGCGCGCGCATCCGAGCATGGCCATCGTGCAATCGATTTCATCCTTGATGATATCGATGACGCGCAACGCGCCCGTCATGCCGTCCACGGCGAGGCCATAAAGAACCGCGCGTCCCAGCAGCACAGCGCTGGCGCCGAGCGCGACGGCCTTCACCGCATCTGAGCCACGTCGAATGCCGCTGTCCAGTAGCAACGTTCCGTGCGAAGGGCAAGCCACGCGCGCCGCCGGTAACGCGTCGAGCGGCGCGATGGCGCTGTCAAGTTGACGCCCGCCGTGATTCGACAGGATCACGCCATCGGCTCCGAGTTCGACGCACCGGGCCGCATCGTCGGCGCGCGCAATATACCTTTTACGATCAGTCGGTGCGGCCATTGATCGCGTATCCGGCGCAGGTCGTCCCAGGCAAAACTGGCGTCCATCTGACGGCGCAACAGTGCGCCTTGTACTTCGACGTTGGACGCATCCGCGGACGCAAAGTTGGCCAGCTCGGGTACCCCTCCGTCGCGCATCAGCGCATACGACCAGCGGGGATGCAACAGGCCGTCGAGCAGCACGCCAGGCGTGTAGCGCAGTGGTAGCGCGAAGCCGTTGCGCGCGTCCCGTTCACGCTTGCCGTTGAGAGGCACATCGACGGTGACAACAAGCGTGCGGTAGCCTGCCTTGAGCGCCCGCGCGACTAATTGATCGGCTAGCGCCGGATGCAGCACGTAGAGCTGGAACCAGAGATCTCCGCCCGCTTCGCCTGCAAGTCTTTCGATGGACACATTCGATGCGGTCGAGAGGATGAACGGAATCTGTGCGCGTTCGGCCGCGCGCGCCAGTTCGATGTCGCCGCGTGGCCACACCAGGCCGCTCAGTCCCATCGGCGCGATAAGCAGTGGAGCGGACGCGATGCCGCCGAGCAAGCGCGTGGACAGATCACGATGGCTGACGTCGACGAGGCGGCGTGGTGAAAATGTGAGGCGTTCAAACGCAACCTGATTGCGTACGAGACCGCGTTCGTCTTCCGCGCCGCCATCGACATAGTCGAAGATTCGGCGCGGCAGACGGCGGCGCGCAAGCGTGCGAAACTCTTTGACGTTAAGCGGATCGGATCGGTGTCGGTGCAGAGTGGGCATCGGTGGGAGGTTGTAACGGGTCAGTCGTCATTTTGTGTGATATTGGCGGGCGACGACAGCGACCGCATGAAGGCAGGCAATATGTCAGCGCGGTTGTTTTCATTCCGCCTTGAGTGCGCTACACCATGCGCAGAACAGGATTGACCCCTCGGTGCACAAGAGGTCCGCGCGGTTGAGCAGTTGTAGTGTTGCATTTAGTTCGGATTTCTCCATCAGCACGCCACGCATCACGCCCGGTAGCAGCCCAGATAAGACGGGCGGGGTCCCCCAACGTCCGTCCAGTTTTACAAAGACGTTCGAGCGACCGCCTTCAGTCAGTTTATCCCGCTCATTAGAGAGCAGCATGACGAGCGCACCAGGGGACGCTGCTTCGCACCAGGCTCGCCGTAGATTTCGCGGCGCATGATGTTATCAACCGATAGTACATCGACCCGATGAGTTGGATACCAGCGTCGACGCCGCCCGATACACCTGCTTACGGCAAGATTTCAATTGGGTTTAATTTTTGAATAGTCATTCATATTTTATTTATCGGTTGATGACTCGAACAATATTCAATACTCGCGCCCGATTACAATGGAAATCCATAACAGTCGACGAATAAGGCATCGTAGCAGAGTCATGCATAGCACTTAAAGTTAAAGATGAATTCATTGTCGAACAGCTTTCATTTTTATTTCATTGAAATATTGGCCGAATAGAATTTTTATTTTTATGTGCGTGACAAGTGCATCCTGCCAAATATATGATCGCAGCACTCAATCGCGAGCACGCGAGAAACGGCAGCAGTCCTCACAAGAAAACGTCAATTGGAGCGTATGAAATGTGTAACGCCGATTTTCTAGTTCACCTATACGCTGGCTTGAATGGCGCGTGCGGTCCGTGTAGAGATATCGCGGCATGACGGCCTTCGATCAAGCCGCGGCGCAGCCTGGCCGACGTGCCGCTTTTGGCTTCATCTACTTCACCGCATTGATGAATGCCGTTTCCTTCGGCGTGGTACTGCCGGTCCTACCCAATCTGATCAAGGTTTTTTCCGACGGCAACACGGCCAAGGCAGCGCTATGGAGTACGCTGATCGGCGTTGTTTGGGGTGTCATGCAGTTGCTTTGCGGCCCGGCGCTCGGGCTGTTGTCGGACCGTATTGGGCGCCGCCCGGTTTTGCTGATCTCTTTGTCCGGTCTCACCGCGGACTTCCTCATCATGGCGTTTGCGTCGAACATGATGTGGTTGCTGGTCGGCCGGATACTGAACGGAATCACCTCAGCCAGCTTTGCAACGGTCAACGCATATGTGTCGGACGTGACGCAGCAGGAGGAGCGGGCGCGAGCCTTCGGTTGGATTGGCTCGGCGCTGAGTTTGGGTTTCGTCGGAGGCCCTGCGCTGGGCGGTCTGCTCGCAGGTTTCGATCTGCGGTTACCGTTTTTTGTGGCCGCCGGACTCACCGCGCTCAACTGCACATATGGTTTCGCGGTGCTGCCGGAGTCGCTGACGCCTGGCCAACGCTCGGCGTGGATCGATCTGCGCAAGCTCAATCCGTTCGGAGCGCTGTCGTTTCTAAGGGCGCGTGGCGACCTTGCCATCCTGTCCCTGCTGGCCTTTTCTTTCGCGCTCGCGTGGATGGTAGGGCCGGCGATCTTCGTGCTTTACGGCGGCTACCGCTACGCGTGGAGCCCGGTCACGGTCGGTCTCGTCATGTTGACAAGCGGTGCGCTCGGCTCGCTGGTGCAGGTGGCCCTGGTCGGGCCTGTGGTCGCGCGGTTGGGCGAGCGCGGGGCTGTGTTGATCGGCGCCGCTGCGGGTGCCATCGGCTACGCTTGTTTCGGCCTGGCGAAGACGGGAGCGGGTTATTTCGCCGCCATCCCGGTCTATGCCGCGATGAATCTGTTCATGCCGGGTTTGCAGGGGCTGATGACGCGCCGTCTTGCAGCGACCGAACAGGGGCAACTCCAGGGCGTCATTCAGGCAATGCAGGGGTTGGCGTCGATCATCGGGCCGCTGATCTTCGGACTCGGCTTCGCGTGGTCGATCCGACCAGGGGCGGCTTGGCATTATCCCGGACTGGCTTTCTTCATTGCGTCGGCGCTGCTGTTTGGCACGCTGTTGCTGGCATTCCGCGTGGCGAGACCCGCATCGGAAGCTATACGAGTCGACGCGGCGCACTAGATGCAGTATCGCGGACGAGCGGCGAGAGTTCAGAGCAACGGCCTTTTCCAGCCCAGTCGCCAACTGAAGATCTACTCCCAACCAATCAGCATCGGCGCTGGCAACGGGTCTCGCATAATTATTTCTCAGGAACTGACAGATGGCTGCGGACAAGGGTATGCCGGAAAAGTATGAGACTGGACTGCATCGCGATGAATCGAAACCGCGCTACCGTGCTATCGATCACATCGCGATCGCTGTCGTCGATCTTGAATCGGCCGTTCAGTTCTATTCGGAAGTATTGGGATTCAGGCTGGTGAGGCGGTTACATATAAACGGAAAAAAAACCGGAATGCGATCTGCCGAAATGGAGTACCAAGGTCTGAAGTTCGTGCTGTGCCAGGGCACCGAGCCGGAGTCGCAAGTGTCGCGCCTCGTCAGCAACTTCGGACCGGGCGTCGCTCATATCGCCTTGCAGGTGGACGACGTCGCGTCGAGCGTGGCGGAGCTGACCGCGCGCGGCATGCAATTCGACACGTCGGTGATCGAAGGGCCAGGTCTCACGCAAGCATTCACCGCTCGCGACGCGAATTCCGGTATGAGCTTCGAACTGATCAACCGCAGCGGCGAAGAGGGTTTCGTCGAGCAAAACGTTCAGTCGTTGTTCGATCAGTTGGAAAAGTCCAACTCATATTGAGCGTGTCCATTCCCGCAAGAAGGAGTCGGTCTTGACATCAGGATCAGCATTTGCAGCAGCTGTAACCGCACCGGCGCAGTCATCGCGTCTGTCGGTGATGAACTTTCTCAACGAGGCGGCGAACGACTATCCGAAGGCCATCTCGTTCGCGTCCGGCCGGCCCGCGGAGGCGTTCTTTTCGATCGAGCGCTGGCTTGAAGCGATTCCGCTGTTTCAGGCCCATGCGGCGCAATCGGCCGGTCAGAGTGTGCTGGTCGCAGGCCGGCGGATCGCGCAGTACGGCCGCACCAACGGCTGCGTCAACGAACTGGTTGCGCAGCAATTGCGAATCGACGAGCGGATCGACTGCACGGCGGACCAGGTGATCATCACGGCTGGCTGTCAGGAAGCGCTGGCGCTGATCGTGCCCGCGCTGTGCCGGGAACCGGGCGACGTGATGCTTGCGCGCACCCCGACGTATATCGGCATTACAGGCGTTGCCGATTTTGCCGGCATCGAGATTGTGCCGATCGAACCGCGAGCCGGCGAAAGCTGGCACCGTGCGTTGCACCGCACGACTCAGGCGTTGCGGCGCGAGGGCAAAACGCCGCGTGGTTTCTACCTGACGCCGGAATTCGACAATCCCACCGGCACGGTGCTGAGTGAAGCGGAGCGGCGCTCGATCATCGCCGGCTGCGTCGAGCATCGGATCGTCGTGCTCGAAGACAACCCGTACGGGATGTTTCGCTTCGAGGGCGAGCCGACTGCGTCGATGATTTCGCTCGACAGCGAAGGCTGCGTGGTCTATCTCGCCACCTATTCGAAGAGCTTATGCCCGGCGCTGCGTGTCGGCGCCGCGGTGATGCCCAGGCGGTTGTTCGGCAGTGAAGGCGAAGCGCGGCGTCTTGCCGGCGAGTTGAGCGAGCGCAAGAGCTTCGTGACGGTGAATACGAGTCAGGTGACTCAGGCACTGGTCGGCGGTGTACTGCTCGCGGAAAACGGCAGTCTCGCCCGACTCGTCGACGCACCACGCAAACACTACGCGCGTAATCGCGACGCGATGGTCGGCTTTTTGGCTCATGAATTTAGAGATAACAGTGACGTGGTCACGTGGAATCGTCCGGAAGGTGGCTTTTTTCTGGGTGTGAATCTGCCGTTCGAGTTCGGCCAGAGTGAGGCGGTCGAATGCGCGCGCGCGTACGGCGTGATCGTGATGCCAATGACGTTCTTTTCGCTCGACGGTTCGCGTGAAAACGAAGTGCGGCTCGCGTTCAGCAACCTGGTGCCGGACGAAATCGAGTCGGGTGTCAGCCGCTTTGCGCGATACGTGAAGGGGCGGTTGCGCTCGGTAAGCTGAACACGCCAGACGCGTTGACGCACATCTGTACGCGTTCACACCAGGCAGCACCTATCAGTATGACAGCCCACGTCAGACCCGTCTTGCACCGCTATCCGGTGCGGACGATGGGGTGGCGCGGGTTGCAGCGCATCGACATGCATAAACGAGGCGCATCGCGGCGGCACAGACCCGTGCCGGTCGCGATGCGAAAGACACACGGTTCTTCACAATAGGCCCGTCATGTGCAAGACATTGATCATCGACAACTTCGACTCCTTCACTTACAACATCTATCAGCGCATGGGCGAGGTCTGCGGCGAAGAGCCGACGGTCCTGCTCAATACCGCTGACTTCGACGCAATCGATTTCGACCGCTACGACTGCATCATCGTATCGCCCGGACCCGGCACACCGGCTCGCGCGGCCGATGTCGGCATCAGTGCGCGCGCGATCCGTGAAGCCCAGGTGCCGCTGCTCGGTGTGTGCCTCGGTCATCAATGCATGGCTCATCTGCATGGCATGGAGGTGGTGCTTGCACCCGAGCCGATGCACGGCAGGGTCAGCGTGATCCGTCACGACGGCTACGGCGTCTTCAAGGATCTGCCAGCGGATCTGTCAGTGGTGCGTTATCACTCACTGGTGGTGAAGCAGCTCAAGGGACCATACGAGCTGACCGCGTGGGACGACAACGGCATGATCCACGGCATCCGGCACAAGACGCGCCCGCTGCACGGCGTGCAGTTCCATCCGGAGTCCATCTGTACTGAAGCCGGCACGGACCTGTTCCGCAATTTTCGCGACCTCGCGATGGCGCACAAAAGTCAGATGGTCGCCTGAGCGTCGGACGGGCAACTCGCCCGCACGCCGGAAGACCGTTAGGCAAACCGCCGAACGCCAGCAAACAGGCGGTTAACCAGGCCGTCAGACAAGGTAGCCGACCTGGCCGCCAACGAGACAACGCGGAGAATTCTCATGAGTTTCTTTCAGGTACAAGTCAGGGTGCTGAACGATTGCCCAGATGCGCTGGCGACGTTCGAGCGACTATTTGCTCATTCGAGCAGCCGATTCCTGCTCGAGAGCAGTGTCGTGGTACCCGGTTTTTCGCGATTCTCGTTCATGGGCGATGCACACGGTCCGCTCGGCGAACAGATCACGTACGACGTGCGCACGCAGGAAGCCACGATCGAACAGAACGGCTTCACGAAAACGGTTCGTGTGCCGAGCCTGTTCGATTTGCTGAAGGCTAATCTGGCCGAGCGGAAAATCGCCTGCGACGTGGATCTGCCGTTCGGTTTCGATCTCGGTTATGCAGGCGTGTTCGGCTACGAACTCAAAGGCGAAACGATCGGCACGAGAGCATATGACTCGGCCGCGCACGACGCCGCGTTTATCTTCGCGACGCGCCTCGTCGTGCTCGATCACCTCGAGCGCAAGACCTATCTGCTTTTCCTGACCGAACATGGCGACGAGGCGGCACGCCGCGACGCGGTGCAGTGGTTCGACGCTGATGAGCGCGAGGTGCGCGAGCTGCTGTCCGCCGATTTGGCGGTTACGCCGGCTGCGTCGACGCCAACCGATGCCGTGGTGAGGAAAAGGCTGTCGCTGAAGGAAGTCGAGCAGTGGATCGCCGGCAACGCGCAGATGCGCCACGACCGGTCGGCCTATATCGGGAAAATCGAAGAGGCGCTGCAGGAAATCGTCCACGGCGAAAGCTATGAAATCTGCCTGACGAATCTGATCACGTTCCCGTTCGAGCACTCACCGTTTGAGCTGTATCGCGCGATGCACGAGCTCACACCAGCGCCGCACGCCGCGTATTTCAGCGTCGGCGATTTCTATCTGGTGAGCTCGTCGCCGGAACGTTTTCTAAGCGTCGACCGTCACGGTTATGCCGAAGCGAAGCCGATCAAGGGCACCCGGCCACGCGGCCGTACACCCAGCGAAGACGCGGATTACGTTGAAGACTTGCATTCGAGCGAAAAAGATCGTGCTGAGAATCTGATGATCGTCGATCTGCTGCGCAACGACCTGGGTCAGGTTTGCATGCTCGGCTCGGTGCAGGTGCCTAAGCTGTTCGATGTCGAGACGTACTCGCACGTGCATCAACTGGTGTCGACAGTGCGCGGCAGATTGAAGGACGCGGTCGCGACGGTCGATTGCGTGCGTGCGGTGTTCCCGGGCGGTTCGATGACCGGTGCACCGAAAAAACGCACGATGGAGATAATCGACCGGCTCGAAGAAGGCCCGCGTGGCATCTATTCCGGCGCGCTCGGCTGGTTCGGCTTGTCCGGCGCGTGCGATTTCAGCATTGTGATCCGTTCGGTGCTGATCGACCACGGGCAAGCGCAACTGGGCGTGGGCGGGGCGATCACAGCGCTGTCTGATCCTGCGGAGGAATTCGACGAGACGATCGTCAAGGCGCGCGGCGTCGTGGAGGCAGTCGAGCATGTACGCGCCGCTGAACGGCGCGCGTTGCACAGTGCGGCGGCACAGGTCGGGGAGACGTTCGCATGAATCGTGGTCCTTTGCTTGGCGATGTCTATCCGTTGACCACCGCGCAACGGGAAATCTGGTTCGATCAATTGCTGCATGGCGACGCGCCGATCTACAAGATCGGCGGCTACACGCAGATAGCCGGCCGGGTGGACCCGGTCCGTTTCGAGCGCGCGGTGAATCTGCTGGTGCAGAAGCACGACGCGCTGCGTATCGTGCTGGTGCCGGGCGGCGACGAAGACGGCGTGCCGCACCAGGCCATCGCGAAGACGCTGACGGTTGAAGCGCCGCTGCGCGATTTCTCCGCCACCGACGACCCGGCGGCTGACGCGCTGGCCTGGGTCGAGCAGCAACTGGCCACACCATTTGCGCTCGACGGCGAGCCGCTGTTCCGCTTCGAGCTGCTGGAACTGAACGAGACGCGCTTTTACTTCACGCTTAACTTCCATCATCTGATCGTGGACGGCTGGGCGATCGGTCTGCTGGTCGATTCGCTGGCAAAAATCTACAGCGCGCTGGAAGCGAACGAGGAGCCGGTACTGGCGGCGCCGTCGTATGCCGAGTTCGTTGACCACGACCAGGCGTTTCACGCATCGCCGCAGTTCGAGCGCTCACGCGCGTACTGGCTGGACAAGTATCGTTCGGTGCCCGACCCGCTGTTCGCGCCGCGCTACCGCGAGCGCTTCGGCACGTCGGTGGCACCGGCGGGGCATCACGCGCTGTGTCTGCCGCGTGCGTTTTACGAGCGCATCGTTGCGCTCGCGCAGTCCTGTGGATCGACGCCGTTTCACGTCATGTTGGGTCTGCTGTATGTGTACTTTTCACGGACGGCGCAGCGCGACGATCTGGCGATGGGATTGCCGATCCTGAACCGCGCGAATGCCCGGATGAAATTGACGGCGGGGATGTTCACAGGAGTGAGCGCGGTGCGCCTGCAGTTCGACGGTACGCTGCGCTTCGACGAACTGCTCAGGTCGCTCGGGCAGGTGCTCAAGCAGGACTACCGGCATCAGCGGTTTCCGGTGAGCGAGCTGAACCGTGCGATCGGACTGCTGCAATCGCAGCGGGCGCAGGTGTTCGACATGTCAGTGTCGTACGAACGCGACGACTACGATATGCGCTTCGGCGACGGTGTGGCGCAGATCAACATGTGCTCGAACGGTCACGAGCAGTTGCCGTGCCTATTTCGAGCACGATGAAATCGAAGCCATCGGCCAGCGGTTCGAGCATTTGCTGAAGCAGGTACTTGACGATGTGCGGATTCCCGTGGCGCAACTCACGTTGCCGGCGCCAGCGGAAGTCGACACGCTGACGCAATGGAACGCGACCGGAGCGGTGTTCCCGCAGGATCAACCGATTCATCGTCTGTTCGAAAGCCGGGTAGAGCATGCACCGGAGTCGATCGCCGTCGAGTACGAAGGGCAGCGTCTGACGTACGGCGAGCTGAACGTGCGAGCCAATCGGTTGGCACATCGGTTGATCGCGCTGGGGGTGAAGCCGGACGACCGGGTGGCGATCTGCGCGGAGCGCGGCCTCGAGATGATCGTGGGGCTGCTGGGGATCCTGAAAGCGGGGGCGGGATATGTCCCATTGGACCCGGCGTATCCGCCGGAACGGCTTGCGTACACGCTCCAGGACAGCGCGCCGCTGGCGGTGCTCGTGCAGACGGATACGCGCGACGTGCTGGGCAAGTTACCGATGCCGACAATCGGGCTGGACGCGGATGCGTCGGCGGATCAGCCGACCCACAATCCGGTGGTGGAAGGTTTAACGTCACACCGGCTGGCGTACGTGATCTATACCTCGGGCTCGACGGGTCAACCCAAGGGCGTGATGATCGAACACCGCAGCGTGACGCGACTGTTCACCGCGACCGAGGCATGGTTCGGCTTCGGCGCAGAAGATGTGTGGGCGTTGTTCCATTCGTTCGCGTTCGACTTCTCGGTGTGGGAGATCTGGGGTGCGCTGCTGCACGGTGGCCGGCTGGTCGTGGTGCCCAAGCTGACGAGCCGCTCGCCGCAGGCGTGCTACGCACTGCTGTGCGAGACGGGCGTAACGGTGCTGAACCAGACGCCGAGCGCGTTCCGGCAGTTGATCGCGGCACAGGCCGAAAGCGGCGAGGCGCACCGGCTTCGGCATGTGATCTTCGGCGGTGAGGCACTGGAAGTCGGCATGCTCAAGCCCTGGTACGACGACCCGCGCAATCAGCCATGCCAGTTGGTCAATATGTACGGCATCACGGAGACGACGGTGCACGTGACGTACTGGCCATTGCAGGCGTCGGTAAGGATGCCGGGTTGCATCGGACGCCCGATTCCCGATCTCTCGGCATATGTAGTGGATGAAAACCTGAACCTCATGCCGATCGGCGTGCCCGGCGAGCTTTGCATCGGTGGAGCGGGTCTTGCGCGAGGCTACCTGAACCGGCCTGAACTCACGGCGCAACGCTTTATCAGGAATCCGTTCAGCCAGCAATCCGACGCGCGCCTGTATCGAACCGGCGATCTGGCCCGGTTCCTGCCTGACGGCAGGCTGGAGTATCTCGGACGGATCGATTCGCAAGTCAAGATTCGCGGCTTCCGCATCGAACTGGGCGAAATCGAGGCAGCACTGTCGGCGTTGCCCGGCGTGCATCAGGCACTGGTCGTGGCCCGTGAGGACGAGCCGGGCGAGAAGCGCCTCGTCGCATACCTGGTCTTCGACGAAGATCATTCGCAGCAGGACGGCGCGCAGCTTCGCACGGCGTTGGCCCGGACCCTGCCGGACTTCATGCTGCCGGCGCATTTTGTGCCGATGGAGCGATTCCCGTTGACCGCCAATGGGAAAGTCGACCAAAAGGCGCTGCCGCGCCCGGCCCAGTCGGTCGATCTCTTGCAGTATGTCGCGCCACGGAGCGCCATCGAGGAGCGGCTCGCCGCCGTCTGGGCTCAGGTGCTGCGCCTCGATCAAGTGGGCGTGAACGACAATTTCTTCGCGTCGGGCGGCGACTCGATCCGCGCGGTGTCCGTGTTGTCGAAGGCGAAAGAGCAAGGAATCGAATTTGCGCTGGTCGATCTTTTTACTCATCAGACCATCGCGAAGCTGGCGCAGGCGCTGTCGCTCGACGAGGTTAGCGCCGCTCCGCAAGCGTCGATACTGCAGCTCAGTGCAGCCGACGAGGCGAGGTTGCCCGAGGGCATCGAAGAAGCTTATCCGTTGACCTTCCTGCAAAGGGGGATGATTTATCACAACCAGCGGTCTTCCGAGGACGCGGCGCTGTATCACGACGTTTTCAGCTATCGGTTCGGCATCCCGGAATGGAACGAAACGAAACTGCGCATCGTGCTGGATGCCCTGGCTCGCAAGCATCCGGTGCTGCGCACTTCGTTTGATTTTCAGCGCTTCGACGAACCGTTGCAGTTGGTGCATGCCGATGGCCAGGTGCCGCTGACAGTCATCGATCTGTCGATGCATGACAACGCGGAGCAGGAACGCCTGCTGGCGGTGTTTGTCGACGCGGAACGGAAAACCTCATTTGCACTGGACACCGCGCCGCTGCTGCGCGTGTTTATTCATCTGCGGGGTAGCAGCGACATCCAATATACGTTGAGTTTTCATCACGCGATCCTGGATGGCTGGAGCGTGGCCTCGCTCAATACTGAACTCTTCCAGACGTATGTGAAATTGCTGGGCAGCGAGCAAAGCCGCCTGGCTTTGGCGCCGCTGGCCCGCAGCCCGAGAACGGCAGTCGAATCCGAGCGCAGTGCGCTGGCCTCGCGGGAACACCAGGCATTCTGGCGTGATTACCTCGACGGTCATTCGTTCTGTGCGCTACCGGCCGGCGACGATCGGGCGAGTCAGACAGGGCAGGTGAACCTGCGCGTGACGGTCGACGAAAACGTCCGTACCCGGCTGCGGGCCGTGGCGAATGCGTTGGGCGTTCCGATGCGAAGCGTGCTGCTGAGCGCGCACTTGCGGGTGCTGTCCATGCTGTCGGGGAAAGCCGACGTCACCACGGGCCTCGTCTCCAACGTCCGCCAGGAAAGGGCCGACGGTGAGAAGGTGCTTGGTCTGTTTCTCAATACACTACCGCTGCGCCAGGTGCTCGCGCCCACGAGCTGGGTCGAGTTGATCCGGCAAACGTTCAACACGGAACTGGCTGTGATTCGGTACCGGCACTACCCGTATTTCCAACTTCAACTGGACAACGACCGGGCGCCCCTCAATGAAGTCGCCTTCAATTACATCAATTTCCACATTTACGAAGCGCTGGAAAAAACAGCTGGTTTTGTCACGCACGGCGGTAACGGTTTCGAGGCCACGAATTTTGCGCTCTCGGTGAATTTCTCCGACGCATTGAGCGAGCTTGTACTGGATATCAAACTGGATGCGACACGTCTGTCGTCCGCGCAGGGAACGCGGATTCTCGGATACTACGCTGCGGTCCTGGAGTCGATTGCCGACGACGCGAATGCTGGTCACAGCCAGGGCGATTTTCTTCCCGAGGCCGAACGCCATCAGGTGTTGGTGGCGTGGAACGACACTCGGGTCGCGTATCCACAGGACGTCTGCATCCATGAGCTGTTCGAAGCGCAGGCGGCACGTCAGCCGGATGCGATGGCGTTGGTGTACGAACAGCAAAGCCTGAGCTATCGGGAACTGAACGAACGCGCTAATCGCCTCGCGCATCACCTACGAGCGCTGGGGATGGGACCGGATAGCCGCGTGGCAATCTGTGTAGAGCGCAGCCTCGAAATGACGGTTGGGCTCCTAGCGGTGCTCAAGGCGGGTGGTGCGTACGTACCGCTGGACCCGGACTACCCTGAGGACCGGTTGACTTATATGCTGGGCGATGCGGCGCCGGCTGCTGTGATCACCCAGCAGACCGTACGCCGCCGCCTTGGCGCGTTGCTGGACGCGCAGGCGGGCGTGCCGGTGCTGGAACTCGACGGCATGGAGCGGCCGTGGGAGGCTCAGGCGGCACTCAACTTGCCGGTCGCGCAGATCGGCTTGAAGCGCGGGCACCTGGCGTACGTGATCTACACGTCAGGCTCCACCGGGCAGCCCAAAGGCGTGATGAATGAACACGGTGGCGTGGTCAACCGCTTGCAATGGATGCAACAGGCTTATGGCCTCGATGCGAGCGATGCGGTGTTGCAGAAAACCCCGTTCAGTTTCGACGTGTCGGTGTGGGAGTTTTTCTGGCCGCTGCTGGCCGGTGCGCGGCTGGTGATGGCCAGTCCTCAGGGACACAAGGACCCTGCCTATCTGAAGACCTTGATTCAGACGCAACGCATCACCACGCTGCATTTCGTGCCATCGATGCTGGAGGTGTTCCTCGCTCAAGGCGACGCCGGGCAGTGTGACAGCCTGAAGCGGGTGTTTTGCAGCGGCGAAGCCTTGTCCGGCGCGCTGGTGCGCCGTTTCAAGGCGCAGTTGGGCGCGACGCCTCTGCTCAATCTGTACGGTCCGACAGAAGCCGCGGTGGACGTGACTGCCTGGGTGTGCGACGAGCGTGCGCCGACGCCGTCGATCGGTCGGCCGATCGCCAACACGCGCATCTATCTTCTGAATGGCGCGGGTCAGCCGGTACCGATCGGCGTGGCGGGGGAACTCCATATCGCGGGCGTACAGGTCGCGCGTGGCTACCTGAACCGGCCTGAGCTGACGGCGGAAAAATTCGTCGACGATCCGTTCGGCGATGAACCGGGTGCGCGGATGTACAGGACCGGCGACCTCGCAAGATATCTGCCGGACGGCAACATCGAGTATCTGGGGCGCAACGACGATCAGGTCAAGATCCGTGGGTTCCGGATCGAGCTGGGGGAGATCGAGGCCAGATTGGCACAGCACGTGCAGATCGGCGAGGCGGTGGTGGTCGCGCGCGAAGACGGTGCTGGGGACAAGCGGCTGGTAGCGTATTACACGCTGGGTGCAGCGCCAGGGCAAGTCCGCGAGCCGCTGAATGTGGAGCAACTGCGCACGCATCTCGGACAGACCCTGCCGGAGTACATGGTGCCGGCAGCGTATGTGTATCTGGAGCGCCTGCCGCTGACGCCGAACGGCAAACTGAATCGCAAGGGACTGCCGGCGCCGGACAGCGACGCGTATGTCCGACGCGAGTACGAGCCTCCGCGTGGCGGCATCGAACAGACGCTGGCGACGATCTGGTCGCAGCTTCTGAAGGTAGAACGCGTCGGCCGGCACGACAATTTTTTCGAACTGGGCGGGCACTCGCTGTTGATGGTGAGCCTGATCGAGCGCATGCGCGAGGCACGATTTCGGGCAGATATCCGTGTGCTGTTTTCCGCGCCGACGCTGGTCGAACTCGCCGCGCACGCGGGCACAGATACGGACAGCGAACCTGACGAAGTCCAGATTCCGCTCAACCTGATTCCAGTGGGGACCCGGCACATCACGCCGGCGATGCTGAGCCTCGTCGAACTGAATCAACGTGAGATCGATGCGATCGTCGCCACGGTGCCGGGCGGCGCCGCCAACGTACAGGATATCTATCCGCTCGCACCGCTGCAGGAAGGGATTCTGTATCACCATTGGTCGACGTCGCGCGGCGATCCTTATGTGCTACATGGGTTGTTCGCGTTTGCCAGCCGTGCTCATCTGGACGCCTTCGTCCACGCATTGCAGCGTGTGATCGCGCGGCACGACATTCTGAGAACGGCGATCGTGTGGGAAGGGCTGGACGAGCCGGTGCAGGTCGTGTGGCGCAACGCTTCGCCCGGCCTCGACGAAGTGGCGCTGAATCCTGCCGATGGGGAGATTGCAGCGCAATTGCAGGCGCGCTTCGATACTCGTCATACCCGGCTGGATGTGCGGCAAGCGCCGCTGCTGCGGCTCGCGTATGCGCAGGACACGGCGCGCGATCGCTGGGTGGGGATGCTGCGTTTCCACCACATGGCGCTCGATCATGCGGCGCTAGGCATCGTACAGAAGGAAGTTCAGGCCTATCTGCTGGATGAAGCCGCGGCCTTGCCTGAGGCCATGCCGTATCGCACGTATGTCGCGCAGGCGAAGCTGGATATGAAGCAGGGCGTGAGGCGGCGCGACGCGCAGGAAGCATTTTTCCGCGAGATGTTGCAGACGATCGACGAACCGACCTTGCCGTTCGGTCGCGGCGAAGTGCAAGGTGATGGCGGCGGCATTACCGAGCGCAGCGAGACGCTGTCGACGGCGCTGGCCGGCCGACTGCGTGCGCAGGCCCGACAGTTGGGCGTGAGCGCGGCGAGCCTGTGCCACCTTGCATGGGGGCGCGTGCTGTCGGTGGTATCGGGCCGTGAAGAGGTGGTTTTCGGCACGGTACTGCTCGGCCGGTTTCAGGGCACAGCGGGCTCGGACCGGGCCTTGGGTCTCTTCATCAACACGCTGCCGCTGCGAGTGAGTGCAGGCGCGCAGAGCGTTCGTGCGGGGGTGAAGGAAATCAGTGCGCGGCTGGCGGCGCTGCTCGAACACCACCATGCGTCGCTCGCGCTGGCGCAGCGTTGCAGCGGTGTGGCGGCGCCTGCGCCGCTCTTTAGCGCGTTGCTGAATTATCGTCATGGAGACGGGCACGAGTCGTTGGTCGCTGGGCAGCAGACGTGGCAGGGCATCGAGATGCTCGAATCCCACGAGCGGACCAACTATCCGCTGGTGCTGTCGGTGGACGATTTCGGCGACGGCTTCGGCCTGACCGTGCAGGCGGTGTCGGGCATCGACGCACAGCGCGTATGCGGCTACATGCAGCAAGCGTTGGAGAGTCTCGTCGACGCGCTGGAAAGCGCGCCGCACACCGAAACACGCAAGCTGACGGTTTTGCCGCCGCTGGAACGGCACGAGGTGCTGAAAGCGTTCAACGCGACGGATGTGGCTTTCGCTGACATGCAGCATCGCACGGTTCACACGCTCGTCGAGGCGCAGGCCGCGCGTACGCCGCACGCGCTTGCCGTGAGCCACGGAGCTCGGTCGTTGACGTATGGCGAATTGAACGTACGGGCGAACCAGCTTGCTCATCGGCTAATCGGCCTCGGTGTGCAGCCGGACGATCGCGTCGCGATCTGTGTCGAGCGCGGCGTGGAGATGGTGGTCGGGCTGCTCGCGATAGTCAAGGCCGGTGGCGCGTATGTGCCGATGGATCCCGGCTATCCGGCCGAGCGGCTCGCGTACATGCTGACCGATAGCGCGCCGGTCGCGCTGCTGATGCATGCGCGTACGGCCGCCGTGCTGGAAGAGGTGAGCAGCGCGCCGCAGATGATCGACATTGGCTCAGATGCCGCGAATCCTGAAGCAATGGAACATGCAACGCAGAATCCTGCGCCCGCAGGACTGGGCGTGCGCAATCTGGCTTACGTGATCTACACATCGGGCTCGACCGGTCAGCCCAAGGGAGTGATGGTCGAACATCGTCATCTGGGCAATCTGGTCGCGTGGCACAACAAGGCGTTCGGCGTGCGCGAGGGCTGCCGCACGACCGGCATGGCCGGCGTAGGTTTCGATGCAAGCGCGTGGGAGTTGTGGCCCGCGTTGTGTTGCGGTGCGACCTTGCTGATGCCGCCGGCGTCGACGGCGGGTGATCCGCAGAGTCTGTTGCGCTGGTGGCATGCGCAGAAGCTGGACGTCAGCTTCGTGATCACGCCGCTGGCGGAGCTCGCGTATGCGTCCGGCTACGCGAATACCGAGGCGCATACGGTGCTGATCGGCGGCGACCGGCTCAAGCGGTGGCCCGACGCGATCGGCGCGCAGCAGTCGCTCGTCAACAACTATGGGCCGACTGAAACGACGGTTGTCGCGACGTCCGGCTTGCTGCGGCAGGGCGACGTCACGCTGCATATCGGCCGACCGATCGCGAACACGCGCATCTACATTCTGGATTCTCAGGGACAGCCGGTGCCGGTCGGCGTCGGCGGCGAGCTTCATATTGCCGGCGCACAAGTAGCGCGAGGCTATCTGAACCGGCCTGAGCTGACCGCCGAGCGATTCGTGAACGATCCATTCAGCGCAACTGAATCAACCCACTCATCCGCGCGCATGTTCCGTACCGGCGACATGGGCCGCTGGCTTGCCGACGGCAACATCGAGTATCTGGGCCGCAACGATAACCAAGTGAAGATCCGCGGCTTCCGGATCGAGTTGGGTGAGATCGATGCGCGGTTGTCGGAAGTGGACGGTGTGCGCGAAATGGCCGTGATCGCCCGCGAAGATACGCCCGGTGATCAACGCCTTGTGGCGTACTTCACGGGCACGGCGAATCTGACCGACGTGTTGCGTACCCATGCATCGCGCAGCCTGCCGCCGCACATGGTGCCCGCAGCCTACGTGCAGATGGACACTTTGCCGCTGACGGCGAACGGTAAATTGGATCGTCGTGCATTGCCGGCGCCCGATGCGCTGGCTTACGCGTTGCGCGACTACGCGGCGCCCGAGGGCGAAGCGGAACAGACGCTAGCGCACATCTGGTCGCAATTGCTGAACGTCGAACGCGTGGGACGGTACGACAACTTCTTCGAACTGGGTGGACACTCGCTGCTGGCGGTACGGCTGGTCGAGCGGATGCGGCAGGCGGGCCTGAATGCCGACGTGCAGGCGCTGTTCAGCACGCCGACGCTGACTGCGCTCGCCGAAGCGGTGAGCCACGCGGAAGAATTCACCGTGCCGCCGAATCGGATTCCCGCCGACGCGCAGCACATCGCACCACCAATGCTCAGCCTTGTCGAGCTGGGCCAGTCGGAGATCGATACGATCGTCGACACGGTGCCGGGCGGTGCGGTCAACGTGCAGGATATCTACCCGCTCGCGCCGTTGCAGGAGGGTGTGCTTTACCACCATCTCGCGTCGGAGCAGGGCGACTCGTATCTGCTGCGCGCAGGTCTCGCATTCGACAGCCGTACGACGCTCGAACGGTTCGTCGCTGCGTTGCTGGCGGTGATTGCACGTCACGACATTCTGCGTACCAGTATCGCGTGGGAAGGGTTACGTGAGCCGGTGCAGGTGGTATGGCGTGAAGCGGCGTTGTCGGTGAACGAAGTGGCAGCCGATCCGGCTCAAGGCGACGTCGCCACGCAATTGCAGCAGCGTTTCGATCCGAAGCACTATCGGCTGGACATCCGCCAGGCGCCGCCTATGGCGGTGCAGTTCGCGCAGGATGCGCCGAGCGGTCGCTGGGTGTTGATCCTGCTGTTCCACCATATCGCGCTGGATCACACCGGCGTAGAGATTCTGCTGCAGGAGGTGCAGGCGTATCTGCTCGGCGAAGGCGCGGCGCTTCAACCGCCGCCACCGTTCCGCCAGTATGTCGCACAAGCTCGTCTTGGCGCGCGTCAACCCACGCATGAAGCCTTCTTCCGGAACATGCTGTCGGACGTCGAGGAGCCGACGTTGCCGTATGGTCTTGCGAACGTGCAAGGTGATAACGCCATCATCGGCGAGTCGCGTCTCACGCTCGATAAAGCCTTGTCCGCCCGCTTGCGCGCGCAGAGCCGCAAGCTGGGCGTCAGCGCAGCGAGTCTGTTCCACCTCGCGTGGGGCCACGTGGTGGGTAAGCTGTCGGGCCGTGAGGACGTGGTGTTCGGCACGGTGCTGCTCGGCCGCTGGCAAAGCGGCGCGGGCGCTGAGCGGGCGCTGGGGCTGTTCATCAATACGCTGCCGATTCGCGTGAACGTGAGTGGTGTCGGCGTGCAGGACGCGTTGGTCCATACGCATCAGAGCGTGTCCGAACTGCTGGGTCACGAGCATGCTTCGCTCGCACTTGCCCAGCGATGCAGCGGCGTGGCCGCGCCTGCGCCGCTTTTCAGCGCGCTGCTGAATTACCGGCACAGTGCCGAGCAGGGGCCGGCCGGCATCGAGGGGGCGCAAGGTTGGCAAGGTATCGAAATACTCGACGGCGAAGAGCGCACGAACTACCCGTGCGCGTTGAGCGTCGACGATCTCGGTGAGGCATTCAAGCTCACAGCGCAAGTCGTCGCGCGTTTCGACGCGTCGAGGTTGTGCGGCTATCTGCGTCGAACGCTGGAAAGTCTCGCCGATGCGCTGGAGTACGCGCCCGGCACGCCAATTTGCGATCTGCCGTTCCTGCCAGAAGCGGAGCGGCATCAAGTCCTCGAAGTCTGGAATGCGACCGATGTCGCATTTCCTGCCGCTGAAGGGGTACATGCGCTGTTCGAAGCGCAGGCTGTGTCGACGCCGACGGCGCTCGCCATCTTGGACGGTGGCCGCTCGCTCAGCTACGCACAATTGAACGCACAAGCGGAGCGCATGGCTCGCCACCTCACCGCCTCCGGTACCCAGCCGGGCGACCGGGTCGCGATTCTGTTCGACCGCTCGATCGAGTTGATCGTCGCGGAACTGGCGATACTGAAATGCGGCGCGGTCTACGTGCCGCTGGATCGCAATGCGCCAGCCGACCGGCAAGCCTTCATGCTGGCGGACTGTGGTGCGGCACGCGTGCTGACGCAAAGCGATTTCGCCGTGCCGGAAGGTACGCGGGCACTGCGGCTCGACCTTGATACGCTGTTCGCGGGCGAGGAAGGCAGTATTCGGGATTCGGCGCCATTGCCTCTACAGCGCGGTGGCGCTGCTGCTGCGTACATCATGTACACGTCGGGTTCGACGGGCCAGCCGAAGGGCGTGGTGGTCGCGCACCAGGGCATCAACCGTCTCGTGCTCAACAACGGCTACGCGGACTTCAACGCGCAGGACCGGATCGCCTTCACGTCGAATCCGGCGTTCGACGCCAGCACGATGGAAGTGTGGGGCGCGCTGCTGCACGGTGGCTGTCTCGTCGTGGTGTCGCAGGCGGATCTGCTGGCGCCTCCGCAGCTTGCGGCGCTGCTGATCACCGAACGGGTCAGTATTCTGCATCTGGTCGCGGGCTTGCTCAGTTCGTATGCGGATGCGCTCGCGCCGGTATTCACCGGACTGCGCTACCTGCTCACCGGCGGCGATGCGGCCGACGTGCGCGCCGTGCAACGGATCATGCGCAACAGCGCGCCGCAGCATCTGGTGCATTGCTATGGCCCGACCGAATCGACCACCTTCTCGACGACCTACGCGCTACGTCCCGACAGCGGCGACGACGATCTGCTGCCGATCGGCCGGCCCATTTCGAACACGCGCGTCTATCTGCTCGATGCGCACGGTCAGCCGGCGCCGATCGGCGTGCCGGGCGAGATTCACGTCGGCGGCGCGGGGGTTGCGCTGGGTTACCTCAATCTCGACGTGCTCACTGCGGAGCGGTTCGTGAAAGACCCGTTCTCGACGGCGCCGAGTGCCCGGATGTACCGCACCGGCGACCTCGGACGTTATCTGCCGGACGGCAACATCGAGTATCTCGGCCGCAATGACGATCAGGTCAAGATTCGCGGTTTTCGCGTCGAACCCGGCGAGATCGAAGCGAAGCTGAGCCGCTATGGTGTGAACGATGCGACCGTGATCGCGCGCGAAGACACGCCCGGCGACAAACGGCTCGTGGTGTATTACGCCGGCGACGTCCAGCCGATCGACGCTATCCGCGCCTATCTGCGCGAAAGCCTGCCGGAGTACATGGTGCCGGCAGCTTACGTGGCGCTCGAAAAAATGCCGCTGACGCTGAACGGCAAGCTGGATCGCCGCGCGTTGCCGGCACCGGATATCGGCGCGTACGGCCGCAGCGATTACGAAGCGCCGCAAGGCGGCGTCGAACAGATGCTTGCGCAGATCTGGTCGCAGTTGTTGAATGTGGAGCGGGTGGGGCGGCACGACAACTTCTTCGAACTGGGTGGGCACTCGTTGCTCGCGGTTCGGGTGATCGGCCGCTTGCGTCAGCAGTTCGGCGACAGTGCGACGCTGCGGGCCTTATTCGAGTCGCAGGATCTGGCCGGATTTGCCGCGCAACTGGGCGAGCGGGGGACGCAGGCGCCGCTTCGCCAGGCGCTGGCGCCGGTTGAACGCAGCGGGCCCCTGCCGCTTTCGTATGTGCAGGAACGTTTGTGGCTGATCCAGCAGCGCGACGGTGGTCGTGCGTACAACATGCATGGCGCGCTGTTGCTGGAAGGGCCGCTGTCGTTGCCGGCGCTGCAACGCGCATTCGATTCACTCGCGGCGCGGCATGAGACGCTGCGTACCCGTTTCGATTTTGCAGCTGACGCGGATTTGCCGTCGCAGTTTATCGACGCATGCGGTCCGGTCGATTTCCAGGTGGAGGACGTCGTCAGTGACGCTCTGGCCGCCGCGATGGACCGCCATGCGGCAGTCGTGTTCGATCTGCAGCGTGGCCCGTTGCTGCAAGTCCGCGTGCTGAGGGTGATGCCGCTGGGAACGCCGCTGCGGCACGTCGTGTCGATCGTGATGCACCACATCATCTCGGACGGCTGGTCGCTGGGCGTGTTCGTCAGCGATCTGCGGGCGTTGTATGCCTCGCATCTGAACGCAAGCACTGCATCCAACGCGTTGGCGCCGTTGGCGATCCAGTACGCGGATCATGCGTACTGGCAGCGTCGACAGGATCTGCGTGCGCACACCGCTTACTGGTCCAGGACGCTGACCGGCTACAGCGATCCGGTCGATCTCGCGGTGCCGGGCACACCGGCAGGCGTCGAGCATGGTCCGCTCGCGGTGGTGCGCAGGCAACTGCCGGCGAGTCTCGCGGCCGGGCTTGGGCAACTGAGCCAGCAACGCGGCACGAGTCTCTTCACGATCTTCCTCGTGGGGTTGGCGGTGCTGTGTCATCGGCAGAGCGGCCGCGACGATCTATGCATCGGCACGACGACGGCCGGTCGCGACGATCCGCTGCTCGAACCGTTGATCGGCTTCTTCATCAATATCCTGCCGCTACGGCTGAATCTGAGCGGCAATCCGACGCTTGTCGACCTGCTGGATCAGGCGCGCAAGGTTGTACTCGACGCGCTTGAACATCAGGCGCTGCCGTTCGAGCAGATGATCGCCGCGGTGCCGGCACTGCGCCAGAGCGACGGTCGTTCGCCGGTGCCGGTCATGTTGCGGCATCAGAACGTGCCGCCCGTCGACGCCAGCGACTGGGGCGATGGACTCACCGCCGACGTCTGGCCCGACAGCGTGGACCGCCCGGCGCAGTCGGACCTCGATCTGGAAATTTTTGGCGACGCACGTGGCATGGAAGTGGTCGCGAATCTCGACAGCCATCGCTTCGGCACGCAACAGATCGAGCTGATGCTCGATGTGCTGCAGGACATTCTCACGCGTCTGGTCGACACCCCGCATGCGCCGCTGTCGGCGTTCCTCGCAGTGACCCTGACCGAGCGCGCGTTGATTGACGGGGTCAACCAGACAGACTGCGCGTTTGCGGACACGGGCGTGGCCGCACTGTTCGCGCAACGTGCGGCCGAGCGACCCGACGCGCTCGCCTGCCGGTTCGACAACGAAACGGCGAGCTATGCCGAACTCGACCGGCGTAGCGATCGGATCGCGTATGCGCTGCGCAGCCGCGGAGTCGAAGCGGGTATGCGGATCGCGCTGTATCACCCACGTTCAATCGATCTGCTCGCTGCAATACTCGCGTCGTTCAAGCTCGGCTGTCCCTATGTGCCGGTCGATCCGGGCTATCCGACGGCGTATGTGCGTCGCACGCTCGACGATGCAATGCCGGCTGTCGTGATTAGCGCTTCAGGTCTGACTGAGTCGCTGGCCGGTACGGGGCTCGACGTGTTGCGGCTCGATCTTGATCTGAGCCCCGATCAAGCGCCCCAAGCGCCGTTCGGGGATGCACCGTCACACCCCGGCGATCTCGCGTACATTGCCTATACGTCCGGTTCGACCGGTCAGCCGAAGGGCGTGATGGTCGAACAGCGGCAGGTGCTGAATTGTCTGCAGGCGCTGTGGGTACGCACGCCGTTTGCCGCGGATGAAGTGGTCGGCCAGAAGACGTCGATATCGTTCGTGCCGTCGATCAAGGAGATGCTGTCGGGATTGCTGGCCGGTGTGCCGCAGGTGGTTTTTCCCGATCATGTCGTGAAGGACGCAGCGCTGTTCTCGGCTGCGTTGCGTGAGCATCGGATCACGCGCCTGAACCTGGTGCCGTCGCATCTGGCGGTATTGCTTGATCACGCGGAGGACCTTGGAACGTTACGTCACGTGACGACTGCCGGCGAACCGCTGAGCCGCCGGTTGAGCGAGCGTTTCGCTGATGCGCTGCCGGCCGCGCGGCTCCACAACAACTACGGCTGCAGCGAACTGAACGACATCACCTATAGCGAAGGCGAAGGGCTCGAAGGGCGCAACGCGGTGATACCGGCGGGGCGGCCGATTGCCAATAGCCGCGTGCATGTGCTGAACGACGCGATGGAGCCGGTGCCGGTCGGCGCGGTGGGGTATCTGTTCATCGAGGGGGCGAGCGTGGGTCCCGGCTACTGGAACCGGCCGGATCTGAGTGCGGAGCGTTTCATCGCGCGTCCGTCGTCCGGGGTGCGTCTGTTGCGCACCGGTGATATCGGGCAATGGCTGCCCGATGGTCAACTGCTTCATCTTGGTCGCGAAGACTTCCAGATCAAGGTGCGTGGGCAGCGTGTCGAATTGCCAGCCGTCGAACTGGAACTGACTGCGCATCCGGGGATTGCGAAGGCTGCCGCGATCGGGCGCGGTGCGGGTCGTGAAGCAGGCGGCGGTGCCGTTCAACTGATCGGTTTCTACGTGCCGGTGCCCGGCGCGCAACTGGATCACAACACGATTCACGCGTGGTTGTCCGAGCGTTTGCCGGGGCATATGGTGCCGAGCCGCTTTGTCGCGCTCGACGCTTTGCCGGCTCTGCCGAACGGCAAGCTCGACCGGCTCGCGCTTGCGGCACTCGATATCGGCGCGAGCGTCGATACGCGCACCTACGAAGCGCCGCAAGGCGCGCTGGAAGAGACCATCGCGCAGATCTGGAGCGACGCACTGGGTGGCGATCGCGTGGGGCGCCATGACAATTTCTTCGCACTCGGTGGACATTCACTGATGGCGTCGCAGGTCGCGGTGCGGATTGGCGAGAAACTCGGTGTCAAGCTGACGGTGCGCAGCATCTTCGATACACGCAGTGTTCATAAGCTTGCGTTGCTGCTCGCGTCAGGCGATGCGCGGCAGACAGTGTCGGCGCGTGAGTTGGTGGCGAACGCGTCCGGTGCGACGTTCCAACCGTTCGAGGCCTTCAATACGGCGGGCACCCAGCGGCCGCTTTTCCTCACTCATACACTGCAGGGCTACTCGTGGTATTTCGAGCATCTGGCCGCGCATATCGACGCGTCGATTCCGGTCTACGGCTTGCCGCCCTTGCCGTTGCAGATGTCGCAGCCGCGTACCCTGGAGGCGATCGCTGCGCGTTTCGTCGACGTAATCAAATCGATTCAGCCCGGCGGCCCGTACCGGATCGCGGGCTGGTCGTTCGGCGGATTGATCGCTTATGAGATTGCGACCCAATTGATCGATCGGGGCGATTCAATCGAATTCCTCGGCGTGTTCGATACGACGCTGCCGCTTCATGCAACCGACGTGGATCCGCACGAGGCCCGTTTGATGACGCTGTATTCGTTCGTCGTGAACAACTTCACCGACTTCGATCCGCAGACGCTTGCGATCGACAAGGTAACGGATGTCGACGAATTGATCGGTCGCCTCGTGCAGGCGATCGAGCAGCGAAAACAGCTGTGCCATCCGCTGTGGCATCTGGCCTACGAATCGGCCGATGAGAACCGGCTTTTTCTCGAGCGACTGGTCGCACACGGGACAGCAATGAATGCGTGGCGGCCGAAGTCGATCGACGTAAAGGCGCACGTCTTTTCCGCCGGCGATGCGTCGATCACGCCGCTCGAAGGTCATCCGGCGCTGCCGGCCGATCTGGGTTGGCAGGCAGTCCTCGATCGCTCGAACATCGAGGTGATGTCCGTGCCGGGCAACCATGAGACGATCGTCAAGATGCACGCCGACGTATTGGGCAAACTCGTCAGCACTGTGCTGGGCGCTGCCTGATTGCGGCGCGCAGCTCAACGACCATGAACAAGAGAGACAGCATGATTGCACGCGTCACGCGCAGTGAATTTTCCGCCAGCTTCTTCGAACAGGACACGCCGGCCATCATCACCGATGCACTGAACGACTGGCCGATTGCCGATCGCTGGACGCCCGCGTATCTGGCAGGTGTGTCGAAAACGCAGCGGGTCACCCTCAGCACGTCCAGCGATGGGCGATATCAATTCGATTCGTCCGATGACGGCGCGAAGTCTCACGCGTTCGATACGGCCGAGATCGATTTCGGCACCGCGACCGCGCGCATGCTCGAAGAGGACGCAGGCGATCACATCTACGTGATGCAGCAGTCGATACCGGATGTGCTGCCGGAACTGCTTGATAATCTCGTCGTGCCGGAATGGATCGTCGCACAGCGTCCGGCTATCAATTTATGGTTTGGGCGACGCACGACGACGCAATTGCATTTCGACTATTCGAACAACTTCTTTGCCCAGCTTTACGGGTCCAAGCAGTTCACGCTCTTTGCGCCGGACGAGAGCGCTCGCCTCTATCCGTATCACCATGGAACGGCGACGGCACATATCTCGTACGTCGACCTCAATGCGCCCGATCTTGCCCGTTACCCCGAGTTCGCGAATGCGGCGCCTCTGAGCTTCACGATTCATTCGGGTGAGTTGCTGTTTATGCCGGCGTTCTGGTGGCATCACGTGCAGGCGGCGGAGGTGGCGGTGTCGGTGAATTTCTGGTGGTTTCCACAGTTACGCCAGATTCTGGCGTCGCCGAATGCGGTTCGGGCGCTGCCCAACTTCTATGGGATTGACCGGCTTCTATCGTTCAAACAGGGCTTTCTGCAGCCTGCGCAACTGGATTTCGTGACCGCTGGCGAGTTGTTTCTGGAACACGGCCGAATCTGGGCGGCGGGCGTGCTAGCACTGGCGGCATTCGACGAATGGGCACGTGGCGCGGAAGGACTGCGTCACGTGGATCGGCCGCAAGGGTGCCGGTTGCGCGATCTGGCGACGGATTTACGCCGTGTTTGTGCAGCGTTACAGGGCATTGGGCATGCGCTGGCGGATCGACACATGCAGGCGATCGACAGCGTGCCGGCGCTTGCGGCTCAGTTAGCGGAGTTTCTCGACGATGCGTTGATTGATCGAGGTGGCGTGGTAGCGTTGCTGCGGATGATGCGGTCGGCAAAGTAGTGATCGGCAGAATCGGACCGCGATGGGCGTTGGTGCACTTAGATGACGGAAGGGGGATAGTACGATGACGTCTCGCTATTTTTTCGTCCGATGCAGGATGAGGATCGCGCGATCCCGGACGTCGATCGCGACGTAAATACCGATATAAGGCTTGGATGCCCATGGCGACTCAAATAGCCCGACAATCAAACCGGTCAACAGCCTTCCTTTGGTAAAGGCAGTGCGACAGGCAGCGGACTCCGCTCATTGGGAGTCGCTTGTGTCGCACGATCGCAAAGTGGTCTCCTGGACTCACGGAGGGCATGACGCTCGAGCGTAAAGTATGCTACCGTCTCCGATCCGATCAACCGCTATGGGCGTTAATTAACATGCGTGAACAGTTTTATTTCGACGAGAAGAATTTGATGGTTGCCGAGGACGTTTGGACCGAGTTGAAAAAAGGCAATGAGGTCACGTTCTCGAGCATCAAATCTACAGTAGCCGATACACTCGCACGTGGAGGTGCCTTCATAATTCATGACATCGAGGGCAATGTCATGAGGCGTTTCGACAGGCTGTCGGAGTTTGAATCTCACGTCCGTGACATCGACGGCCAACGCAAATAGATAGGCCTGAAACTCCGCCCTCAGCGACATGCGTGCGGGTGTGACTGGCGTGCAGGTCGAAGAACTTGCGCATTGCGTGCGTCGCCCATCCGATTTCAGTGATGCCCTGCTGAAAGCCAGCCTTGTGGCCGCTGTAATCGTCGCACACGAGCTTGCCCTGCTAGCCGGCGAGGACGGTGCGGGCATGTTCGCCTGCACCGCTGTCGGCGAAGTCATAGACCACGGCGTGCAGCTCACTGAGTGCGTGGACGTATGCCGGTCTCGTCCACACCATGAACGGCGAATGCATTCTTGGCAAGATCGATTGCTATAGTGACAAATGGCATGGATTCCTTCTCTCGCTGGTGTCGATGAACGTTCGCTACTTCTTTTTGGCAGATTGATGCCGACTCGCGGCTTCCGCCGCAGCCTCGGGACGGGGAAATCCCTTTCATTCTCTAAAAAAGTCCGTTCGTCGTGCGAATAGGGCATCAGCGCAAGCCAGTCTCGATATATAGAATTCGCGCGCAGTGACCATCCAGCTAGAACCTAACAAATATGCCGGCACCAAGGGCGATTTGATTCCTTGACGATGAAGGCGCGCCCTGAAAGCCGTCGCCTACGACAGCAGTTGCGTCGATGATTCTACTTCCACCTTCTGTCCCGAGCGTCTTCCCCTGCGCACGCTCAAACGCCTGTACTGCGAAAAGCGTAGTGCGCTTTGATAACGAGTAGTATTGGGCTAGATTAAACTCGTGATATTGTGCCGCGTTGGTGATTCCGTTCGCCTTGGTGGCCCGCGTGTAGCTGTAGCTTGCGGCGAGGTCCCACGCTGGTGTCGCCTTCCAATGCAGAACTGTCCCTCCTGTGTTGAAAGTTGCTGTATTGGAAAACTTCGAATTGACGCCTGGGATGTATTGAACGTTCGAGTATGACGCAGAAAGATCCAACGCATTAGTCAACGCATAGTCGCCGGTTACCGCGATGCGCTGCTGTGCCTGCGCGGTTTGATAGCCGTTCGTTACGGCGGATACGCCTGGTTGCCCATTGGAATTCGTCGTTGAATCTGTGCCCCAAATGCCGCCGCCGGGTGTCGAGTTGCCGATTCGTTGAATTCCGGCTGCAATCCCAAAGCTGGCGGTCGCATACTGAACTGCTCCACTCCATGTAAAGCCTCGGTTGATACTACCCGGCACGCCGCCAAGCGAATATGATCCGCTGAAACTAAAGCCGGAGAGACTTGGAGATCTGTACACGATCGAATTGTTTGCTCGATAGACTGTGTCTAGAGAATCCAGGTCGCCAGGATGAGCACCGAAGAATCCAGTCATCCAGACCATCGGACTATAGGGCTGCAAAAGCGTAAAGTAAGATGTATATTGGCGACCCATTGTCACCATGCCGAACGATGAGTTCTCTATGCCCACCCAAGCTTGTCGACCAAACATAGCATTGGTGAATTGTTGACTGCCAGTATTTGTATTAAAACCTGACTCAAGTTGAAAAACGGATTTTGTTCCGCTCCCGAGGTCTTCTTCACCTTTGATGCCGAAACGACTGACACCGGATACGAGTTTTACGTTTGAATGACCGCCGCTTGTCGAGCCAATCGGCGCTTGACTATTTTGATAAACAATCACATCGTCGACCAACCCATACACCGTCACGCTGCTTTGCGCGTAGGATGTCACGGCTGGTAGAATGGTCGCTGTGACGACAATTGCTTTGCATTTTTGGTAGTGTTTCATTTTTGATCTCCTGTGCTTTAGCAAGCCACCTTTTTTGTATTTTGGGGCGGCTTGAAATGTGAAGGGCAAGACTTGTCTCGTATAAGATGTTGCAATGCGCGGAAGAACTTGGTACCAACAACTTCAATCGGAAGAACGTCTGGCCATTGCACATCTGCATCCGCATAGGTTGAGTATCCGTGCCAAGACCCGGATGCTTCGGCGCTCGTCGGCTCGCGGTGAGCCGTGAACTGACATGAAGCAGCGCTCCTACTGGCTACGTATCCGTCCCTGCTGAATACAATTGCGACCCTATCCGGAGCAAAGAAATCTGTTCGGTAGAAGCCGGAATGTGACTGCGTGCAGAAACTGCTAGATCAAGCGAATCGCATCACTGATGCCCCCTTTCTACTTGATTCTCGGGATAATTGATTTGTGAGCAAAGCACGAAGGCAGCGACAGGACTGGGGCAGGTTCCGCGCAGCGGATGCGCCCGGCACGAGACTTTACTTCTGCCTCCGCCTGCAGCTTCAACTTACGACTCATACGACGTCATTGCTGTGGTTGTTGGATGACCGGCTGAATTGTCTTCAGTCCAATCGCGCACATGTCTGCCTCTTACGCCCAACAGGCCGATCGCAAGTGCGCTGATCACCATCGGTACGGCCAAAGCCAAAAAGATCTCGGGGAGGACCCATCCGCGGTTCATCATCGTTGCGCCGATCGAACCACTACAAATTGCCCCGACCCTCCCTATGCCGTGCATACAACTAACGCCGGTGGCTCTGGCCGCCGTTGGGAATGACGTCGCGGAAAGTGCCTGTAGACCAGTCATCGAGCCGTGGAAGAAGCAGCCGAGCGCAAACATAATGATGCATAGGAATCCGAAATTGTTTAGGGCGACACTAGTCGAAGCCGAGAACGTAGCGGCTACCAGTAAGGCGAGTACCAGTACCCAATGCGGGCGCATCCGGTCCATTACTGCGCCAATGCAAATGGACCCGACCGGACCCCCAAGCGTGATTGTGGCGGTGATAATTGCACCTTGTCGTAAGCTGAATCCAGCCTCTTTTGCGATGACAGGAAGCCAATTCACCATTATGTACGTTGCCATCACGCCCATGAAGTACGCGAGACAAAGCAATGCGGTAACAAACGCGTACCGTTTCGTCAAAAGAATAGTCAGTGGTCTGGCCGATTGCTTCACCAAAGTCGGGGCCCAAAATTCGGAATTGGGCGCGATCGTGGCTGCACGATCGATCTTTTTCAGAATGCTGGGAATTGACTTGAGGTTTTGCTTTCTGAGAGTCAAAAATACGACCGACTCTGGAAGGGCAAAGGCAAGGACGATTGCCAACGCGATGGGCAATATCCCTGCCGTTGCAAGGGTTGCCTGCCAGCCATACGTCGGCATAAGCCATGCTGCTACAAGGCCTGACGCGGCAGCACCAGCCGTGAAGCCACTGTACACAATTGTCACGATGATAGAGCGTTTGCGGTGTGGCGCGTACTCAACCATCAGCGCAACTGCGTTCGGCAGCGCCGCGCCCAAACCAAGTCCCGCCATTCCCCGGAGAACTAGCAAACTTGAAACATCGGCTGAACGCGCGGCAAAAAGCGTCAACGACCCAAACACGAAGACGCTGCAGACTAAAACGAGTTTGCGCCCGTATCGGTCGCCGAAAGGACCAGCGATAAGCGCTCCGGCAGTTACCCCCAAGAACACCACACTCAGCACAGATCCCATTTCCTGTTTTGAAATTCCCCAGTTACGCATAATCTCCGGCGCTGCAAAGCCCATGATTCCAACATCCATGCCGTCGAAAGCAATCACTAGGAAGATGAACGTTATGATGATGAACTGGTATCGGCTCAGCGGTCGTTCATCGATGAACGACCGCACGTTGATCCTTTGAATTTGCGACATGTTTGTCTCCTCTTATAGGACTTCGTTTCTGGCTTCTTGGCTAAAGGATGTGTTAGATGATTGAACGGCCACCATCGATAAGTAACGTTTGGCCGGAGATATACGACCCAGCCGGTGAGGCAAGAAGAATCGCAGCACCGACGACGTCTTCTGGCTCCGCGAGCCGATTTGCGGGGGATTTGGCGGCGATCGCTTTCTCGGAATCAGGGTTGGTCCAAAATGCCTGTGAGAAACCTGTCCGGACCATTGAGGGCGCCAACGCATTCGCGCGAATGTTCCATTGACCCCATTCAGCTGCGATGCTCCGTACGACACTGTTCATGGCGGCCTTGGCAGCTCCATAAGCGCCGAGAGCCGAACTCGCTCGTAGAGAAGCGATGCTCGACATGACAAGGACGCTGCCGTATCGCTGCTCTTTCATTTCAGGGAGAAACTGTCGAATCAGGATCAAGTTGTTTCTAATGGTTGTGAGCAACCAGGCATCAAGCTCGTCGACATGAATATCGGCGATTGCTCCGACAGGCGCCGGCCCGGCCGCCTGACAAACGACGATGTCCACTCGGCCGAAAGCCCGCTTGGATGTATCGCAAAAGGAATTGATGTCTTCCACGTTTGTGACATCACAACGCGCGCCCTTTGCTTCGAAGCCTTCGTCGCGCAGCAACTGAGCCGCTCTGTCCGTGTCAGTTTGAATGTTGCTTGACACGACGACCTTCGCGCCACACTGAGCGAATCCGCGGGCCATCGCCAGTCCCATTCCAGACGTAGAGCCGGTTAGCACCGCAACTCTGCCGGAAAGATCAAATCCCGTATATGTCATTAGGTTCCCTAAATTTCTAAACTGAAGGTAAGCGAAGAAGCCCCGGCGCGCGAACATGGAAGGAACGGGGCGACTGAACCGAATCCGGTCATCGGTACGCTTGGCGGATGCCGTCGCGTCAATGGACAGGGTCCTCGCGGTTTGATGTCGAAGGTCGTTTTGTCGTGGCCTCGAAGTTGAAAGGTTCTGGCATCAGCCGGATCTTAACTTCTATAATGAAAGTAACTTCTACTATAGAAGTCATGGCGCACGCATGTCAAGCATTAGGCGCAACAGTTGCGAAATTCTTCAGCTGCCGATCGCATTAGTGAATGGTGGTAGCCTCCGTTTCGACGAGCGTGACGCGACAGTGCGGTAAGACCGTATGGGATCAGGGCCGGCGATGTTTTCCATCAGTCGAGATTTCCCTCGGCCTGCCGTCGTTGCCAGCGGCTGACTTCGCTGCTCCGACTCGGAGCGTGGAGGAATGAATTGCTGTTAGCCCGAGACAACAAGTAGGACAAGCTTGTTCGGATTGGAAAACAATCGGGCGCTGAGCGTTGCGGTAATCATCATTCGACTGGCTATTGCGCGTGTATCGGGTGGACCCACGTTCCCACATATCGGCACCGACTGCGAGTCCGATGGCGCTAGGCTTATCCAACAGTTCGTCGCTATTGCGCCATCATGCCGCCGTCCACGGGAAGGATGTGACCCGTCACAAAAGCAGAGGCAGCGCTTGCTAGGAACAACACTGGTCCTGTCATATCGCAGGGCTCTCCGAGCCGTGCCAGCGGTACCAACGCTTCGAATTTCGCGACCAGCTCGGGTTGGCTTGTCAGCCCCTCGGTCATCGCAGTCCGAACGATGCTTGGCGCAACGGCGTTCACGCGGATGTGATACGGGGCCCATTCCACTGCCCACGACCGTGTCATGTTGACAACCGCACCCTTAGTGGCCTGATAAGCGATGTTCGGATACCAGCCACCGGAAAGGCCCAGTATTGACGCCGTGTTAACAATTGTTCCGCCACCACTTACTTTCAGGTGCCGAGCGGCAGCTCTTGCACACAGGAACATACCTGTCATATTTACAGCGATGACGGCATTCCAATCGTCCACTGAAAGGTCGAGCGATGTGCTACGCCGATTGATACCTGCGTTGTTGAATAAGACGTTGATACGGCCATGTTGCCTCGCGATTTCGCTCATCACCCTTTCCACGTCATCTTCATTTGTCACGTCCACGACGACGTGCTGTCCTCTAGCACCGAGTTCACGAGCCACGGACTCCGCAGCGGACGAATTCATGTCAAGAACGACGACATGAGCTCCAGCTTCGGCAAAGGTATGCGCGACCGCACGTCCGATGCCACCTCCACCACCAGTCACCACGGCTACCTGGTCATCAAGGCGAAAATTTGGAAACGGATATTGCATTTGGACTCCTAATTTAATAAAAATTGATCTAAAGACAGAACGTGCTGTCGCAGCGGTGAATCAAAAAATAGCCGGGGACACGTTACACCTACGAAAAATGCGGGCAAAGACTTTGCATTCAGAGCGTGAGCAGTCGGCAGTTTCGTGTGCTATGTAACGACGCTTCTTGCATTTTCCTGCGACGCGAAGGCGCCATCAACGTTAAACACGCGCAATTGAACAAATAGGCCCTCGCGCCTGCGGCACGTTGAGGTCGCTTAGAGCGTGTTGGAAACTTTGAGTTAGACCTGGCGTCCTGGGGGAATGAAAAAACGCAGGCCATACCCGACGGATGTATCGGATGAAGAGTGGCGCCTCGCCGCTCCGTACCTGATCTTGATAAACAAAGACGCACCGCAGAGCCGCTACGAACTGCGCGAGATGCTCAATGCGCTGCGCGGGATCGTACGCGCGGGTGCACCGTAGCGTTTGTTGCCGAATGACTTCCCGCCGTGGGAACTGGTCTACCAGCAGACGTAACGCTGGATTCAGACACGCTGTTTTGATGCCATGGTGAATGACCTGCATTCGATCATCCGGATCGCGCTGGAGCGCCATGGTCAACCCACCGTGGTCATTCTCGACGGGCGGACCCTGCAGTCGACCCGCGAGAGCGGACCTCGCGCCGGTTACGACAGCTACAAACGCAAACGCGGCAGCAAGGTCCGCATGGCGGTTGATGCGTGGGGGCGGTTGCTTGCCGTGCATGTTACGCCGGCCAACGAACAGCAACGTGCGCAGGTCGGAGAACTGGTGCGTCAGGTTCAGCAGGCCACGGGCCAGACGGTCAATGTGGCGTTCGCCGATCAGGGCTATACCGTCGAAGAGCTTGCACAGGCAGCACTCGACGAAGGGTTCGAGCTTCAGGTACTCAAGCTGCCGGAGGCGACAAGGGGCTTCGCGCTGCTGCCGAGCCGCTTGGTGGTCGAGCGCAGCTTCGGCTGGCTCAACCGCTTCCGCCGACTGGCTAGGGACTACGAGCGATTGCCCGAAACCTTGGCTGGTTTGCACTTCGCCGTATTCTCCGTGCTTATGCTTTTTCACTTTGTAGCCCTTAACAGCAGTGCTTAACACGCTCCAGATGCGACCCCAGCGACGTCCGCGGACAGAGCCAAATCGCAGATTCTTCGTGTTACTTGCATGATGGTAGTTTCTGGTAGTGTAGCCACATCGGCGAGTGTGTCAATGGGTGTCACCACTACGACGCACGACTTTCGGCCGAATTCGTCAATGAGCAAGAAGTGGCAGGTCCGTCACGTTGGCGCTAGTTCGTTAGAACATACCGCAAGCATTGAGGATGCTTGCATCATGATAGTGGGCGAACTATACTTGTCCAATGAAGCGGAAAAGCTATCAATCAATGCAGTGTCCGATTGCGCGCACTCTCGAATGTGTCGGTGAGTGGTGGAGCATATTAATCTTGCGGGATGCAATGACGGGGCTCACGCGTTTTGATCAATTCCAGGATAGTCTGGGAATTTCACCAAACATCTTGAGCAGGCGGTTGAAAGGACTGGTGGAAAACGGATTTTTAGAGCGGAGGATGTACAGCGAGTCCCCTCCCCGGATGGAGTATTGTTTGACTCCAAGAGGACATGCTTTCGGACCGATCTTGATGTGCCTAAATTCTTTCGGCAATCGACATTTTGCCGATGACGGGCTGGCGTCGGTCTTGGTGGCCCGAGAAACGGGGATCCCGGCAGACCTCCAGGTAGTCGATCGTAGGACGGGTAGGGAAGTGTCGTGGCCTGAATTTGTGTTTGTTCCAGGCCCTGCCGCAAACGAAGCAATGCGGAGCAAGCTCGCGTTTTCTGAGGCTGTGGTTAGCGAGGGGCTGGCGAAGACTTCATGACAGTGTGCGGTAACGTTGAAGTGTGAGACGCGCAACAGCGGCGAGCTCGCGAATTTGCTCAGTTGACGCACGGATGTTGGACGAATTCAAGAAGTCGTATCGCGCATGTAAGTATTGGGAGCTGAGGCCCCGCACTCGAAAGTCATGCACTGTTGATGGAAGAATTCTGTTAGGGGCGCAAATCTCTTGGGACTGGTTGTCTACCGGTCGGCCTGCGGGGGGGCGCCTGCTACGACCGGAAAGGCCGCTTGGTAGGCAACCTTGAAAGCGCAGTTGTCGGGCCGACGGCATGCACCTTTGCAACTTGTCATCTCATAGCGCAACAAGGCAACCGCCAGACGCCGCGCGAGCGCCGCAATATCGATGGCGTCGCAGTTGCGTGCCGTTGCCGGCAGACCGCTGGTTGAACCAGCGGCTACCAGGCTGGAAGCGCAACCAGCTCCATGCAAGCTCGACCATCAACCACCGGCATCGCCGGTTGTCTGCCTTGCTAATACCGAGTGCGGCCTCACTGATACCGCTGGCACATAGCGTAGGCGTCAGGCCCAGCAGCCGGCCACTTCCCGACGGCTGTGAAACTGTCGCCATCCAAATATTCCCCTTATCAGGGTCCACGCGCTACCTGCGCCGATTCCCTCAAGCTTTGCCAGCAACGCCATGCCAGGGCGCAAGCTGCTGCGCACCTGCTGACCCTACTGTGCTTCGAGCAGGCTGATCTGTTTGGGCACAAGCGCGAGCGGCTCACATTGGCGTTCAACCTCGGCGCAGAGACCGGGTGGCAGTGGCTCGTGCTGTTGGGGCCACCAGTGAGTCCAGATCTGGCCACCTACATACGTCACCCGGAGGTTGTGCAGCACGAGCAAGGAGCGAATCCGGTTGGCGTGCGCGGTACACTCCTGCCTACCGCGCTCCAGTTTTCGACGCAGGCGCCGGTCGTTTTCCTGCTCAGGCATCGGTCGGGATGCGCGCGACGGCCCATGCAAGGTGCTCGCCCGTGTAATAACGCTTAAGCATCGAGAGTAGCTTGTCGCTGTCAAGGCGATCCGTCTTCGCGCGAGGGGAGCGCCGGTATACGTCGTGGGCGAAATCCACCACGAGATGGACAATGCCCTGCTGAGCCAGCCAGCGATGCAGCCAGAAGCCGTCGCGGCCAGCCTGATAATAGCTGTCGACGGACGCGTCAACCTGACGTTGCAGTATCGACTCGTGAAGGAACTGCGGCTGCGCGGAATCAGCACGAAGGAGGCGGCCAACGGTTATGCGCCCCACTTCATCGCTGACTTTAACGGCCGGGTCGGCAAGGCGCCCAGGAGCGGGTTCGACGCGCACCGGCAGCTGCGTGCCGACGACGATCTTGATCTGATCCTGACAGTTCGTGTTCCGCGGCGCGTGTCGAAGGTGCTGACGGTGCAGTACGACCCGGAGATCTATCTGCTTGAAGACACGGTGGTAAACCGCAGCCAGATTCACAACTATCTGGGCGTGTTTGAGTATCCGGACGGGCGCATCGAGATCCGGGTCGATGGGGCTGCCCTGTGTCCGCTACGACCGGCTATTGGAGATTGACCGGGCGGCGGTGGTCGACAACAAGCGGCTGGGACACAAGTTGCAGATGGCGCAGGTGATCCAGGCGGGGCGCGATGACCGGCGGGCGTCGGGCTCGCCATCGAGGACCAATCAGGGCGAAGCGCCGCGACCGAAGGAACGTAAGGTGGGCACCCGCAAGCAACGGGAACTGACGCGTGAAGAGCTGAACGAGGCGATCTTGCGAACTGCCGGAACTCGGGTTGGCTCGGTGCTTTAAAGCTCGTAAATGTAGAGATTTCTGCACCTGAAAACCGGACATTTCTTATATGGTCGCCTCCCATTTGCAAGGAGATATTGTGTTTGACGAGGAGGGTGGTTGCGGACTTATACACGGCCTCGTCCAGTTTGCCAAATGGTCTGATCCGCTGCATGCAGGTGCTGGATTGAATATATACAATCGGCCTGTTTGTGGCACAGATGTGCCTGCCCCAATGGATTTCGCTCGGCGACTCCTTCATATATCCTCGGCTTCGTGAGCCCTAAGACCGCGCAGGTTTTGTCGCCGACGGTCCAATCTGTCTTGCCATCAATCAATATTACCTATGCAACCATGAGTGGGTTTGGATCGGACTGCAAAGCTGTTTCAGACTGGCGTCGACGTCGGACTCTGATATGTTCGACCGCACGCGAGCAGCGCCCAGATCGTTCATGCAACCTTGTTAGCCAGTGCAACGGCGACAACGTTTGTGGGGCGCCGCGCAAGCATGTTACGCATTCGCTCAGGCAGATGTTTCGAACTGGCGATGACCAATCGGGCGCCGCGAATCAGCAGGGTGCGTAAATACACGTCGCCCCGTTTGATCAAACCGCCCAGCTTCACCTTGCCACCAGAACCGTTCTGTCGCGGTACCAGCCGCGAAGTAGGCGGCAAATTCGCGCCCGACCTGAACGTCTGCACGTTACCGATGACGGCAACTGCAGCCGTCGCTGCTAATAGACCGACGCCCGGAATCTCCGAGATGCGCCGGCAGGCTTCGTCGCCCCGACGCCATTCGGTAACGCGCTGTTCAATGCGCAGGATCTGCTCGTCCAGGGCTAACAGCCGCGATAGCTGGTCCTGGAGACTGTCTGTCAGCGTCGTCGGCAACTGGTCTGCCAGCGTTGCGAGTGCAGCTCTGGCGGCCTCGATCGAGGCACGGCGACCCTGCGGCAGGACCACGCCGAACTCGTACAGCAGCCCGCGCAACTGGTTCACCTGCATGACCCGGATTCTCACCAGTTGCTGGCGCATCCGGTGCAGTGGGCATTGCCTGCTGAGTTTCCGTCTTGACGGCGACGAACCGCATGCGGGCCGCTGGGCAGCCTCACAGATCGCTGCTGCGTCTGCAGCATCGTTCTTGACGTACGGACGGACGAATTGCGCCGCAATCAGCCGGACATCGTGACCGAGCGCGTACAGTTGCCGGGCCCAGTGATGGGCGCTCCCGCAGGCTTCCATGACAACCCGGCATCGGGCGCGATTGGCGAAGAACGGCTTGAGCTGGGCGCGCTTCAGTACCTTGCTGTGAATCACTCCGGTTTCCGGTTCAGCGAAATGAACCTGGAAGACGCGTTTGGCCAGGTCGATGGCAATGGTCGTGGGTTCCATCTGGTTTCTCCTTACCGCGTGTGCAAGCGGAAACGACACTCTGGCACAGTGCTGGCACCGGCCATATCAGCCGTCGGACGGCTGCGTTCAGACGACCGTTAAGGCGGGAGGCAACCATTCCATCTAAAAAGTCCAGAACATCCGCCGCACCTTGCCAATCATTGTCATCGGGATCACCCCCAAAACACCCTGCCTGAAAAACTGGCAGGATAGGTTGATCGCCCGGCTCAATTTTCAGTCGGCGCGATCCCTACAAGTGGCTCAATTTTCGGTCGGCGTAAACATCGATATGCGACGGTGGGAATCAGACGGGCTGCGCACATCATCAGTGCGTTCAGGCATGTCGGTGCACCAATCAATGCAACAAAAGAGAACTGTACGACGAGAAAAAGAAGGGGTAATACGGCCACCGTCGAGAACGCGGACCGCGAGATAGTCGTTTAGTCGGCTTTTCTTCTCTTTTCGTCGCAAAGACGGCGAATTCTCCCATCTTTTCGAGACCGTCCGCCCGATCGACGGAGCATCGCTTACTGTTAATTGTCACGTACGCTACGCGTCGTTGGCGAAGGCCTGTACATCGTGATTTCAGGCTCATCGCGGGCGCAAATGCGTTGGCGTAACGGATGCTTCCAACTCAGGTCGAAGAAATTGCTTGCATAAACCGACTGGTCATCTTATTCTGTGCTTTTACTAGACGAGTTGGGCGATGGCAACTACCGATGTACGCGAAAAACTCCTTGATTCGGGCATGGATGCTTTCTATGCCAGAGGCTTTAATGCTACGGGTGTCCAGGAGATAGCTAACGGCGCGAATGTTCCCAAAGGATCGTTCTACAATCATTTTGATAGCAAAGATGCATTTGCGGTCGAAGTGGTTGAACGCTACTGGGATCGTGGTAGTAGAGCACTTCGCATATTGAACGACGCCTCGCTAGGTGATCCTTTGGTGCGGCTGAGGCACTATTTCGAGACACTCATATCGGCTCGAAAAAAGGCGAAATACAGATCTGGTTGTCTGATTGGAAATTTCTCGTCTGAGATCTCTGACCAAAGCGAAATGATGCGCGAACGCATTGAAATCGCTTTCCGAGATTGGACTAAATTGCTGGAAGTCTGTGTAAGAGAAGCCCAGGATTCTGAGCTGGTGCAAACGGATTTGCCTGCTTCGGTAGTCGCGGCCTTTATCCTGAATGCCTGGCAAGGGACGGTCCTCAGAGCAAAGGTCGAGCGCGGAGATGTTCCATTCAAACAGTTTATGACGATGATTTTTGACGGTTTCCTGAAATGATTGCCAGGTTGGATCAACATTAACCGTGTTGACCAATGCGAATGACTGGTGCGTCGTAGCTATGCATGCTGGATGCAACGTGACACGCACCTAGATCGACTCAGAGCGCGACGTCAAAGATAATGCACATTGAAAATATGTCATTCTTGTTTTAATAAGGAATTCTATTCATATCACAACATGAATCAGCATGCCACACGCTAGTCAACTCGCATGCGAACGGAAATGCATGCTTCTGAACATGAAGACACAGAAAATGAGCGACAAACAGATCCAATACATTGAAACTCCGAGCGGTCGACTCGCCTATCGAGTTGACGGAAGTCCGGATGCTGAACCCTTAGTGCTGATCCAGAGATTTCGCGGTGTGATCGATCAGTGGGATCCTGAGTTCATTGAAAAACTTGCGGCTCATCGCAGGGTTATCCGGTTCGACAGCGCGGGAGTTGGGCGTTCAGAAGGCGATGCTCCGCCCACAGTTACCGCGACTGCCGAGATTGCGCTTGAATTCTTGGACGCACTCAAAATCGATGTCATTGACGTATTCGGTTGGTCGTTGGGTGGGTATGTTGCACAGGCAATGGCCCTGCGTTCGCCCGCGCGCGTGCGCCGGCTGGTGATCGCGGGCTCCGGTCCCGGTGCGGTTGCGGATGGGGCAAAGCGTCACCCTCGTGTCAACGAGATCGCGGTCAAAGAATCTATCGATGACGAGGATTATCTTTTTTTGTTCTTCGCGGACTCTGAGACGAGTAGAGCTGCCGGCCGCGCTTACCTGGCGCGTGTTGCAGCGGAAAACGACGGTCCTGCCACGAAGATGCCCTCAGTTATGAATCAACTCAAGGCGATTGTGAACTGGACAAATGGTGGCGACGCTGCGCGGCCTCGACTCAAAGAACTTTCCATGCCCATCCTGGTGGCAAATGGAGTTACGGATGTCATGGTGCCGACGTACGGTTCGTTCGTCATTTCGCAAGAGGCACCAAACGCCAAGCTGGTGTTGTATCCGGACTCTGGGCACGGCTTTCTGTTTCAACACATTGAGGACTTCACGCAAGAGGTTTTGGCATTTCTTTCTGCGTAAAGCGCGTCGTCGGGGAAGTTGAATTTTCGCATGTCAAATTGAGATGACATGGAAGGACCCCTTGTCCCAATCGGGCTCAAGAAACCGATCACAATACCCCGAGGCCATTTCGATTTCTATCTTGGGAATTTCGAGCAAGCTAGTAAATTAGCAATAGGTTGATTCAATGAGTACGTGCGTCGGGAGGCCTCTCCGTCGTGATGCGGTTGCTCCACAGCGCGAGCTCATATAGCTCGAACGGAAATATTAGCGCAATGAAAAGCGACCAACTACAGAAACAGCGTGACTTGACCAACAGGATGCGGCCGCAGTTATCGCTTTAAAGTGCGGTGAGCAAGGCAGCGACATTGTGGAGGTACTCTTTCGGGAAGACAGGTCGACTCTCGGCAATGCGCCCTCGGGCGATTATCAATCGATTTGACACGTGGCTCACGCCCGAATGTCGCGGGGAACGACTCCCTTGCTTAAAGTCAGCGGCACGCTTCGTGCCTAATGAAGTTAGGAGAATTTTTAAACATGAACGAATTACTTGAACGCGTGATCGAAGCACATGGTGGAACGGAAAAATGGCATGGCATATGTGCCATAGATGTCGTGTTCAACTTTTCGGGCGGCCTTCTTGACCTGAAAGGATTCCCTGGGCACCACCGTCCAGTCGTATCGATAGATACTGCGAAGCCTCGCGCCGTGTTCCAGCGGCTCGGAGGAGACTCTGACGATCGCTGGATATTCACACCAGACCGTGTTTGGGTCGAGCGCCGGGACGGAGAAATTGTCGAAGAGCGATCGAATCCGCGCGCTGCATTCGCCGGGCATGAACGCTCCACTCCGTGGGACCGGCTGCATCTGACCTACTTCCTCGGCTATGCAATCTGGAATTACCTGACCGTGCCGTTTCTTTTCACCCGTGATGGATTCACAACCCGCGAACTGGAAGAGCACGTCGAAGGTAACGAGCGTTGGCGAGTCCTTGAAGTGACCTACCCGGACGATGTTCCCGCCCATACCAAATTGCAAAAACTGTACTTTGACGATCAATTCATGCTCAAGCGGCTCGACTATGTTACCGACGTGTTGGGCGGCGTGGCTGCGCACTACTGCTACGATCCTGTAACCGTCGACGGTATTGTCTTCCCAACCTTGCGGCGCGTGGTCAGGCGTACTCCTGAAGGTCCACTCCTCTCGGGCCGAACGTCTTTCATTCTCGACTATGTGGACGTGATTGTGCGTCGGTGAGATGGCTCACGACGGCCAACTCGCCGGATCTGTGCGCTCAGTTCTTACCGGACCGTCGTGCAGCGCACAGGAGTGAGGAACGTGACGTGGGGTGTCAAATAAGCATTTTCCACTCTCGTTCCCAAAGGGCCCAATTCCGAGGAAATCAAGTCGTAAAACAAATCCGCCTATTGATAATGGTTTCAATGCCAGTTGCCAGTTGCCAGTTGCCAGTTGCCAGTTGCCAGTTGCCGGTTCCGTATCCCTAGCTCACGGATATAGGCCTGGGCGGCTGGCGGCAATCGGGAGAAGTCGTCCTCATTCATGCTATCCACGATAGCGAAGTGTCGCCCGCGATGGGGTTACGGGGATTTGTCGGCCATTGCTGACGGCGACGCCCGATGCTCAACTGGCGTGATGGTAAGACCGTACCGGCTGGCGGCGTACAGCGTCAATGTCAATGCCCTCCAGGAGCCAGTTTAACTGCTCGCTCGTCAGCTTGACGACGCTCTGCTGGCTGGCGCGGCCTTACGACGTGGTCTTCCTCGAGGCACCTCAACATCATCCAGAAGCCGTTGCGATCGTAGAACAACAGTCTGACCTGATTGCGTTGGCGGTTGTGGAAGGAGAAGACGGCGCGAGCAAACGGATCGAGCTGCATGGACTGCTCGACGAGCGTCACGAGCCTATTGATGCCGGCCCGGAAGAGTCGATCGGTTCGCGATGCAGGAAGACCGCCAGGTCCGCTTCGAAGCGGAACATCAACGTGCTCCCAATGCAACGACCACGGCATTGACGATTGCGACGTTGCCTGCTGAACATTCGAGCTCAAGGTTCACGCCGTTGGGCAGGTGAGTCGCCAGCCGTACCAGTCGTGTTGAAGGTGGCGCAGCGTAGGATGATTCTCCACTGGTGGCCCTGTGCGACGCGGACGCACACGCCATGCCCGGCGTCGGCTCGTCAATCGCGACGACCGGCACAAACGCTGACAGTGCTACCGGCGCGTCGTGCCTGACCGGGGCGCCGCCCTGTTCACGCGCCCGAACCCACTTATGCAGCTGGTTGGCATTCACACCGGCCTTAAGGGCGAGGCCCTATAGCGAACTCCGGACGCAGACAGGCTTCAACCAGTCGTCGCTTGTCCATCGGGTCAAAGCTTCGCTTACCACCGACGCCAACACGGGTCACCCGCAAGGGCAAAAAGCTCAGGTCATCTTCTGTCATGGATTGCGTCCGCAAAGTAGGGTTGCGGACGCGATCGTGGCCCTTCTCGCTAATGGAAGCTAGGTGTGCGAAATCGCGCGCTTACGGTCGACCTTCTCGAGGATGAGGTACGTGCAACGGTTCGTCTATCTCCGCGAAAACCTGTCGCGTGATCACGTTATCGCGCCGACACAACGGCTACTCCTTCGCAGAAGTTGATTTCCGGTCTATTGCTTGTCGACGACTCAAGAGTCGTCGGTGGAAACGGTAGCCCCTACAGCGCTCGGTCGGTGCTTTTTTGTGGAAAGCATACCGGACACAGTAATGCTAATCTTGTGCTGCAGTGGTAGTACTGTTGCGCAGATGCCTGTTTGGCAGAGAAGGTAATGGTGGGCTAGATGAAGGTGCCGCCCTGCACGATAGGCCGACCTGAGAGGTAGATTTGTAAGTTCGAACGTTAACTAACCTAGTACAGGGTAGCAATCATGTCAAATCACATTAATCCTGGACCGAAGCCGAAACGCGAGGATGGTAAAGATGACAGAAGGCATCACGTGAATCCGCCAATCAAACCGAAGCATCCATCGCTCCCAACCCACGATCCCAAGAAAAAATAACGACTAATCGAAGCATCAGCCGCGACGGATGCGTCTTTGACGTGCCCGTCGCTAGCTCGGAGAATAAAGAGATCCACCCTCGCACGACAGATACAAGCCTTATGGCCACTGAAAGCTCCGAGCACATGGTATCGCCGAACTACGTGACAATAAATTTGAGACCAATCTAATGCTCATTCTTGAGCTATAACGATGCTAGACGGCAAGCAGTCGTAAAATCGTGACCACTTTCACCCAGAGTATTGCAACGCAAAATTCTAGGTATTTAGATATCAATTTCATATGAGCGAACTCGCAAAGAACGAACACGGGGAAGAATGGACCGCATTCATGGTGAAGGACGAATATCTTCGTAGCTGAACGATGTTTTGATGGTTTGCGTGCGCATATTGCGATACCGAAGCAAGTGCAGCGGCCACCTACGGCGAAAAATTCAAGAAGGCCCCTCATTTCAAGCTAGCAGACCGCTCAAAGCCACGTGCAAGAGCGTGGCCGTATGGCGAATCGACGTTTGCGGCATATGGCATTACACAGGGAACGCCAGGAAAGCATGATATTGACGTCGCGCTACCCGAACGCTTGGGTCCGATTCGGCAACAGCGGCTTGTTCCGGCGACAACAAATACCCCTCCCAAAGAAGCGTTGTTGGGGATGATGCGGTCGGCAAAGTAGTGATCGGCAGAATCGGGCCGCGATGGGCAATGGGTCCCCGGCGCGCGACAGGTCGTGAAGATAAAAACAGTGGCTATTCGACTGTGTTGGCATCGAAGCATTGCTTCGGTGCCTGTGCTGGGACCGCCCTGGCTAATCAGTCTAATCATCGCTATGACCCATCGACCGCAGACCATCCAGATATTTCTCCCCGGGGGCGACCCGCGAGGCATCCGCATCGCAGAAATTACAACGCGCATCGTCCAGGTAATCGAAGTCCCCCGTAGCCGGTTGTCGGACTTTCTCGCTATGAGGGAAAGCGAACAACTTGCGCTCTATTTCCTGGTAGGCGAACGGGACGATGGGTTAGGCAAACGTCTCTATGTTGGCCAAAGCGGAGACATCCGCAAGCGCCTTGCGGCGCATAACAAAGAGAAGGACTTCTGGGTGAAGGTACTCGTACTGACGACACGAACAGAAAGCCTCACCTCCACTCACGCGCTTTACCTTGAGTCTCTGTTTATACAGGAGGCAAAAAGGGTTGGTCGATACGAGGCCGAAAACGCCAACGAGGGAATGCGTTCACACACTCCGCCTCCGCTGGTCGCCGACTGCCTTGAAATCTTCGAAACCGGTCGCGCGCTACTTGCATGCCTTGGCCATCTCGCGTTTGAGCCACTGACCAAGCTCACATCTGACACATCTTCGAAAGACATCCTGTTTTGCAGGCGCTCCGGAACCTCAGCGCAAGGAGCGTACACGGACGAAGGCCTTGTAGTTTTCAAGGGCTCGATGGGTAAGGCAGAAATCGGGAAGGGATTCCAGGGGCACGCGTTTGCGAGGCTTCGAAGCGAGCTTTTACGTCAGGGAAAAATTATGCTCGAAGAGGGCCTTTTGGTTTTCAAGGAGGACGTTCTTTTTTCATCGCCAAGCGGTGCATCAGCAGTAATCTGTGGCGCGGCGTGCAATGGCTGGTTGGACTGGAAGGACGCTGGCGGTCAGACGCTGCATGACCTCAAGAGAAAGGATGCGGAACTGGTCGATTGAGGGCAAGCACCGCGTTGCTGAAGACCTTTGTGACTGAGAAGCGAGATCCAGATTCCGTGGGGGCAGGATTGATGCAATGGTCAACCATACTGATAGTCGCCATGGAATCGCAGGTTACCTCGATGACAGCATTGTTGCGCAACGCGTTCCTGACGCACCCAATGGTTGAAGCAACGTCAGACGCGACAAATCGTTGACTCCATGTCAATCGAGCTACGACTTATGGGGAATTTGGGTATTCGTCGCATGGAGATTGGCGCCTGGGCGTTGCAGTTGGGAGTGGTTGGCAATCGCTTCATGACGTGACTGGTTTTGCCTGGATGCATACTGTCGGCAAGGCGCTTTGGGGGAAAGTCGTGGTTGTGAGTATGCGCGGTGTGCGTCGCCTGCGCCCGGTGAATATCTTGACGCGGGTGGCTATATTCGCGACCGGGCTTGCGGGGCGTTAGGTGTGCAGGACCTTGCATCCTTACCGAACGCAAATTTTCGCGCCGGCGGAACACTTCACGACGCCTGTCGCCGTGGGCGTAGAAATGACGATGACGTTGCCCGTCCGGGCCCGTTATCCAGATGTATGTGCTGCCGCCAACGAACACGACATCGCCGTTAGCGGCAGCCGAGATATACACGTCGTTCGGTTCCGGCAATACCTCTTCTGTCACGACCGGCCGCACGATAGGGAGTTGGCGAGATGTTGGCGCGGCCGAGACTACCACGTTGGCGCGTTCGGGTTCCTTCTCGCTTGGTTCAGGCCAAAAGCACTTCCTGCTGCATATGCCGGTGAAATTACCGAGATGGTAGGTTTAATAGTAATTCTGGTCGACACGACCTACATCGGCCTTGGCGTGGCATTGGATCGGGACGAACTAAGAGCGCTCAGGCTTGTCAAGTCCGGGAAAGAGCCGGTTCGCGATTACGTACCGGCAATGCTGGAGAAAGCATCCTACAAATTTAATGAGGGGATGTTCATAATACTGCTTGGCACAATATGCCTGTGCTTTAAGATAGCAATCTCCATTGCACATGTTGAAGAAAATAAATTAGTAGAGTGCAAGGCAGTAAAATTGAATTCAAAATCCAGCTTATCGGAAAAACAATCTGACCAAAAGTTCTTTTGCGTGCTTGATGGTAAGTAGAATTTGAGGGCATCAGACGACTTCGCGTGGTTGGATGCGACCTATAGCGAATCGCCGAATTTGTTTTATCCAGGTCCCCAAAAAAATGTTGCTGATTGAGGATCCACTGGTCAACATGATTGCAATATCCGATCCGACCTACATTTCGATGTCGATGGCAACAGTCCGACGGTTACGGGCGCTCACGCTACGAGCGTCGCCTTCGCAAAGCTGCTCCTATAATTTCTGAAACGCGGCGCCTCCGAGGCGCCGTTTGCAATTGCAAGATTCTTCGCGGCCGCGTCCCACGAGCGAGCTTCACGGCCGTCGAGTCGAACCGGCGGCCATCGCAATTTCGTCTATGTTTGTCGCCTCGCGCCCCCGAATTTCGTCAATTGAACAGTCCGCGAATGAATCGTTCTATGAAGCTTTCATTCGCGTCAGGATTTTCGCTCCGGTACACTTCCTGGAGACTTTTTCCTGCGGAAGGTGTGGAGCGGTCGTCAAGATTCGTGAGGATAGCGGGTTCGGTTTGACTTCCATCAGGAAGAACAGTCATGTATCGCTCAGCAGAGTATCTGTCCTGTTGGGCACCGTCTGAAATTTCGAACGATGGCAAATGTTTGCGCGGTTTGCTGGAAACTGCGCAAAGGTCAGAAAAGTGGCTGAACTGGTAGCGTGCAAACATACACGTTTCGTTGAATACGTAGAGCACCGGTACAGAACGCCGGAAGCGGAAGAGTTGAGGCCACAGGTACGCGTCACTGCACCAGAAACTGCGATTTATACTCATTGTCAAGTCTGCATCTTCCGTGCGCTTGTTTGTCCAGTAAAAGCGGTCCAGCTCAGTTGGTGCACCCAGCACGTCTTCCGCTTCCAACCATCGCTCCGGAAGCCGTACGGTCAAAACGTACTTTTCATCCGTCAAGGAACGAATGCCATGAGGCAGCGCATCAGCGTTGATAACAAAGCAGGTGCTTCCGGTCCGTAACGCCATGCGGATTTTCTCAATTTCAATATTCCAGTCGCCACAGCGTGTCACCGAACTGACTGGGTGTGAGCGTGCAGCAGCCTCGCGCCGTTTGACCATGTCCCAGACGCGTCTAGCCCATGCAGCTACGTCAACCTCGTCAGTTCCATCTTCTCGGACGAATTGCTCAATGACCTGGAGTGCTTCGGCTTCGTCGTTCACACCACGGAGCAAGGTACGAATAGGATGGCCAAGACTAATCCATAGCCGTTCCACCTCCTGCATCTGGTTTACGTACGTCTGGATGTTATTAAAGTACGTCGATACTGCCCCGGTTGCTATTATCTCGGCTGCGACATTCGGATAGTCTTCTTCGAGCCAGTCTCCGATAACTGAGGTGTAGATGTCGCACCAGATGTCCGGGTCATAGCCGATGTCCAAGGCTAGCAATTGCTGTCGCGCATGCAGCAATGCTGTGGAAAGGGGCGGTGACATGTCGGGGTCCAAGCCATCGGACGCGGCGAACTCAGAGTCGCCAAGGCGCGGCACGTCAAAGCGGGACGGTGCGTACAATGTTTGTTCAGGATGTCTGTCGTTCGCGTCGTCTTTGAGACGGTCATGCAAGGTATGCAGTACGAGACTGATACTATCGCTGGCCGCCATGTCATCGCACTTCCAGTTTCCCTTGGCGATGGCGTACAGCACGTCTTCTATAGTAAGGTAGCCTCCGCCATCCGCTGGGACTCCGCATTCCTCACAATATGAAAGGTACTCTTCGATACGCAACTTTTCCGCGATTTGGCGTAGAGAGCCGTAGTGGCGCAGAAGTCCAGCCAACTCTTCTGTCTGCCCTGCTTCGCGCAAGGGCGTAACGAGAGACGGTTTCAGTTGTTCGACTGCCCAGACGATGGCGTCAGGGGCGACGATAGGTTTGCCGGGCGCACATGACTCGTCCATTTTTGCAAGCAGGCGCACCGCGTAATAGAAGGCTCGCTCGACAACGCTTAATTCGGAGGACCGGTTGGTGTACAGCTTGATTGTGTATTCGGGTGACGACATTGTATTGACCTATAGGTTTCGGCACGGGCATGCCGGGCAAGAAGAAAATCTGTATATCGATCGTTTTTATCCGTTCGGTCGATTTTCAAGGTTTGCGGTCACGGATGACATGAGGAGCCTTCCAGCGTCCGCAGGTCTTGGGCCATACGAGGTAGCGAAAAACAAACGCGGGCACAGAGTTGGCGTGTCGTCGCGATTCGAATGAGTTCGCGACGACGATCCGAACGGCAGTTGCCTATGCTGCGTCCCTGTTGCTAGTCCTGGATAGCCTTGTATAGGGCCGTGCCGATTCGAGTAACGATGCCGACTATGAGCGCGTTGCCTATCAACATCGCACGAGTGGTCGCAGAGACCTTCGGCAAGTCTGTGAATCCGCGAGGAAAGCCCATCAGCTGCTCCAATTCTTCTGGCGTGAGTCTGCGCAAGAGGCCAGACTTCTCACGAATGCAATGCTTTGTGCGAGATGGCGTGCTGCCACCTTCTGAGGTGATGATGGTTCGTGCAGGTTTGCTCAATGGGTCTGGAAAGGCCATGGCGCCTTCCGAATAGTCATAGCTAAACCCGTTTTTCTCACGAGCGACACTCTTCGCCCCTTTCGCTGCACGCCAGGCTGCCTCTGATTCTGGTTTGACGTAGAAATCCGTCGGGACAGGGCCAGTTTTATCGATGACGTCCCCCAATGTGAGAGGCGCAGCGCTGCCCGTGAACTGAGTGAAATCGCCGATGTCTCCTGCGCGTGCTGCGCACGTCCACACGTGACCTTCGCACATGAAACCAGAGTTAGCAAAGCGAGTTTTCCCATTCGAGAGTGGACGATAGCTAAGCTGCTCGTTGAATGGGTCGCTTTGAACTGTTGTTACGTCCCGCTATATTTGGGTTCCAGCGGAGGTGTTTATCTCGGTATCAAATAGGATGAAGTTTGGAACTTAACCCTGAACATCATGAGATGAGACGGACGTAAAGAAGGCCAGTACTGCTCTGTTATCGTGGGAAGTTACGAAGCCCCACACGAACAACAAAGTAGACCGGCCTATGCATCGAATTGTATTCGCGTTTCCTGTTCTTGAACAACATCTCAATGCGGTCGATCGCACGCCGCAAGTGTATCGACCTGTCGCTTGCGTACATTGCGGCTGCTCGGGTGTGTGGTGTCACGGTCGTTACCATCGCAAGGCCGACCGCAGCGCCGCTGGCGCTCTCAATCCGATTCCCGTTTTGCGCTTTCGCTGTCGAACCTGCAGCCGCACGTGTTCGCGCCTGCCGCTGTGCATAGCTCCCCACCGTTGGTACAACTGGGCGGACCAACAGCGTGTCTTACTCCTTCTGTTGGCCGGCTGCTCGCAGCGCCGCGCCAGTGCGATCTTCGCGCTCGGCAGACATACGGTACGGCGCTGGTGGCAGCGGCTTGGCGAGCGTAGCCTCTCGTTCGAATTTCATTTGCGAAGCCGTTTCGCCGAACTCGGGCGATCAGTCGATATCACTGAATTCTGGCTGCGCTGCCTGCAGCGCATGCCGTTGTGCGAAGCCATGGCCTGGCTCGACGGCGACGGCGTTTGCGTCCCGTGATCCGTTTATCCTGATTGGGTACGCGACGACGTAATTTTCGTCATTCCGGGCTCTCCACACACTTTGCCCACTCGCGCCGAATTCGGTTCGCGGTTCTCATGGCACTCCCTTTTTAACCATAGGAGTGAGCATGAAGGACATCGACCCGAAGGCCCTGTTTCGCCTGTCCGTACTCGGACCACTTGTCAGTCGCGAACGGCTTGATCGCGGCGACTTGCAGCAGATCATCCGCCAACTGGCTCAGCAGGAGTACGCAATTCCCGGTTCTCGTCGTCGCCATATCGGCGAGAAGACGCTTCAGTCCTGGTATTACGCCTGGAAACAGCACGGGCTGGAGGGCCTGTGCAGCAAGCCCCGTATGGATCGCGGGCAATCGAAGCTGCCATCGGCCGTGCAAGCTGCGATCCTTGCAGCTAAGCGCGAGAATCCGCGACGCTCGATCCGCCAGATCCGTTTGCTGCTCGAATCTGCGGGTATCGTGGCGCACGACACACTCTCGCGCTGCGCCGTTCATCGGCTGCTGCAAGCCCACGGGCTCTCGCGCATCGTTGGCTCGGCCAGCTTGCCCGAGGAGAAACGCAGCTTCGTGGCCGAACACGCCGGCTCCATCTGGTACGGCGATGTCCTGCATGGCCCGCACTTGTCGCTTGGCCGGGGGCGCCGCAAGACCTACCTGGTCTCGTTGATGGACGACGCCTCGCGGCTCATCGCCCATAGCGCGTTCTGCTTCTCGGAGAGCGCGATCGACATCGAGGGCGTACTCAAGCAGGCCTTGCTCAAACGCGGTGTGCCCAAGATGTTGATCGTCGATAACGGCGCCGCTTATCGGGCGGCGACATTGCAGGGCATTTGTGCACGGCTGTCGATCAGGCTGGTTTATTGTAGACCGTATGCTCCCGAGGGCAAGGGCAAGTTGGAGCGCTGGCATCGCAGCTTACGGGCTCAATTCCTGAGCGAGCTCGACACCACGCACATCCATGATCTGGCGGACCTCAACGCGCGCCTGTGGGCTTGGGTCGAACAGATTTACCATCGCACCGAACACAGCGGCCTGTGTAACCAGACGCCGCTCGCTCGCTATCAGCAGGACCTACCCCGTATCGGCACACTCGGCGCACGCGCCGCACAACTGGACGAACTGTTCCTGCACCGTATCGAGCGCTACGTGCGCCGCGACGGCACCGTGTCATTTCAGGGCAAGCGCTTCGAAGTGCCATACGAGCTGGTCGGCAAGACCGTGTTGCTCGTGGTGGATCCCCATACGGGAACCGTCAAGGGCGTAGAAAGTGAGGCGGGCGAGCCCTTGGGCGCCGCAACCCTGCTCGACGCTGTCGGCAATCGCACACGCAAGCGGCGCAAATCTCAGCCTGAGACCGTCGAGCCGGCCGTGACAGGACACGACGCGCCGATCGAGAACGCGGCGCACGGTCCCAATCTTATCGAGCTTGCCTATCAACGTCACTACGCCCGGGAGCTGTGACATGTATCGACAACACTTCGGTCTACGTTGCGCGCCGCTTTCCAAAGAACATAGTGAGTTGTGGGACGACGGCGCCTTGGCGCAATTCAACGAGCGCTTCCAGTGGCTACTGCATAGTCCCGGTATTGGCTTGCTCACGGGCGAGCCCGGTGTGGGCAAGACTGCCGCGTTACGCCACGCAGCACTGGCCTTGAATCCCCATCGCTACCAGGTCATCTATCTGGCTGAAACCGAGTTCGGGCGCATCGATCTGTACCGCAGCCTAGCTCGGGCGCTGGGTCTGGAGCCCGCCTATCGGCGTGCCGACCTGTGGCGGGATCTGAAGCTGCGCATCCTGGAGCTCGTCGAGAGCAAACAGTTGTTGCCCGTGTGGATTATCGACGAAGCGCAGAACCTGCCCCTCGAATTCTTCCGCGACTTCCCGGCCTTCCTGAACTTCGCCTTCGATTCGCGCGACCTGCTCACTGTCTGGCTCGCAGGCCATCCGAGTCTGGGCCAAACGCTCGAGCGTGCGCCGTACGCAGCTTTATATGGACGTATCCAGGCACGCGTTCAACTCAAACCCGTGATCGAACGCGAGCGCTTCGCCCTGTTCATCCAACACGCATTGAAGAGCGCCGGCTGCAGTCATACGTTGCTGGCCGAATCTGGCCTGGAGTTACTTCGCCAGGCCTCTCGCGGCTTGCCCCGGCAAGCGGGGCGGATTCTGCGCACCGCTATGCAGATGGCCGTGCCCAAAGGACTGAACCATCTACCCGACGAACTGCTACAACAGGCGATCGAGGAGTTGAAATGACGCCCGAGTTTGACACGCTATTCCCCGACGGTATCCCTGATTCTTGTGCTCGTGCTCTGACCGACTTCCTCTACCGCCTCGCCCTTGTATGCGAACAACGATACGAGCACGAACTGCGTCGCGACTCCGACAAACGCTATCGCGAGACAATGGATCCCGATCAACCTTGGCGCCGTAAAACCGACCCTCCAATCTAGCGCCGCCGTCGCGCACTAAACGAGGCCCATTCCATTCCTCATTTAGTGCGCGACGCCCCTCGCAATCTCACGCCACATAGCTCGCGACGACAACCCTAATTTAGGCCGGGACGTAACAACTGTAAGCGCCGGCGCGTACCCGTCGAGTTCACTGGAGAGTACGCTGGGCAGGGCGGCGTTCAGGACCCCCTCGGAGTGCCACTCACCGTGCAACCTGTTTGCTGCCGCTTTAATCCGACCGTGGAGAGCGGTGGCGACGTGATAGGCAACTATGAACACGCGACGGCGCCGTTGAGGGTAGCCGAAATCGGCGGCATTAATCACGCGCCATTCCACTGCGTATCCGAGGGCGCTAAGCGCCGCTAGAACGACGGCGAAATCCCTTCCGCGAGATGACACTGGCGACGAGAGCAAACGGTCGACATTCTCAAGGATTAGGTACGGCACCGGTTCGTCGTCAGCCAATCGCTGCTCCAGCAATTTCGTAATTGACCAGAACAGGCCCCCCTTTTTACCCTCGAGTCCGTGCGACTGCGATAGAGGACGAGCGACGCTGTAGTCTTGACACGGGAACCCGCCGACGACCACGTCTGGCTTCGCGTCACGAATAGCTTGCTGTCCCGTCGCCGACTCGAGCAATTTAGCGATGTCTTCGTTAATGTGCGCGCCGTGCGGCCAATGAGCAGTATAGATTTCGCTCGCGTGCTGCTTTTTCTTTGATGGCTCAAATTGGTTGCTTAGAGTGACCTTATAAGGGGCGCCGTGTACAGCCTCCAGTCCCAGACGAAATCCACCTACACCTGCGAATAGCTCGATAACGCGAAGCCCGGCCTTCGGGTCGATATTGTTCTGCGTTGACATCCTGTTTCCTGTTGATGATGGAAACAGGTGTAGAAAAAGGGTTTTATCTGGATCGAGGAGCTAAGGCGTCTTCAACAATCCATTGGGTACGGCTGACTTGTGCGACATGTCAACGCGCACAGGGGGGGAGCTGCTTTTGAAGCGCGAAATGGGAAAAGGCTAAACCCTGGTTTCTTGACGTTGGATGCAAATCCATCCAGCGTCACAAACAGCAAAGTCCGCCAGACCAGCCAAGCCCCCCCTGAAGTGGTTGGGGGGTAAGTCTCGGCTTCTGGCGCAACTCCTTCCCGTGTTACCGCATGGGAACAGGCTCGTCGAACCTTTCGTCGGAGGTGGTGCCGTGTTTCTTGGAACGGATTTCTCTGACTATCTGCTTGGCGATAGCAATTCACATTTGATTGAGCTGTATCGCATGGTTGCCGAGCAGCCTGAGCAGTTCATCGAGATAGCGTCGCCGTTCTTTGACGAGAGCTATCGCTGCCAGGAGCGATTCCTCCAGATACGGAGAGCGTTCAACGATGCGAGCGACGGTCTTCTTCGGGCCGCACAGTTTCTTTACCTGAACAGATTCGGGTTCAATGGACTGTGCAGATACAACCGGTCAGGTCAATTCAACGTTCCATATGGGCATCATGTCCGCCTCCCGAGATTCCCACGAGAGGAAATCCTGAGCTTCGCGAAAAAGGCGCAGCGAGCGACGTTCGTACTTGCTGACTTTGCTTCAGTGATGCGAATGGCGAGACCCGGCGATGTCGTCTATTGTGATCCCCCGTATCTTGACCGCGATGGCGTCGCGAGCTTTCGAGCCTACAGTCCAGGAGAGTTCAGCTTCGACCGGCAGCGCGAACTCGCCAATCTCGCGAGGGAGCTAGCGGACAGAGGTATCCCCGTAGCAATATCGAACCATGATTGTGCGGCGGCCCGTGAAATTTACTCAGGCGCGAAAATAGTGGATTTTTCGGTGCGCCGTTCAGTGAGCGCCTCCAGTGGTGCGAGAGGCAAGGTTGCGGAGCTCCTGGCCGTGTTTGGCCCGTAATCGGAACGGAGAGATCTTCCCTGCCTCAGCGTGATGGCCGAACTGCAATGCGGTGATGTACAGTACCGATTGGGGTACATATTTTTTTCTCAAAATAGGATTTTCGAATGAACAAACAGGAACTCATCGACGCAGTCTCATCTGCAACCGGCGCAAGCAAGGTATCAACTGGTGAGACGATTGATGCGGTGCTGGAGGCTGTGAGCAAAGCTGTGGCCGCAGGGGACACTGTGCAGCTGATCGGATTTGGCTCGTTTAGCCAGGGCACGCGCGCAGCGCGGGCCGGGCGCAATCCTGCAACCGGTCAGGAAATCCAGATTGCGGCCGCGAAAACCGTGAAATTCACCGCAGGCAAGGGCTTCAAGGACGCGGTTAATCGTTGAGGGCTGGCGCCCATGGCCCGACGTGAGGATGCAATCCTCGCGCCGCAGGCCATGGCGCTTTTGTCCCGGGAAAGTGTTTGCCTCTTGTGCAACGCGATAGCATTGCCACACGCGGTAGTCGCTTCGCAACCGTGGTGTGCTTTCTACCGCAATTGACGCGACGTTTACCTTAGAACGGAATACTGAATCGGTCGTCCAGAACGCGTTCTACCGCAGGCGCGATAGACATAATCAGCGAGTAGAACGCCGGATGCGACTCGCTCCACTCGTCGGCGTCCAGTATGTGAAGAACGTCCTCAAAGAATACTTTCCTGTGTGACTCAAGGTATGTTTCAAGGTCTAGCCACTCTGGCGCGATTGTTCGCGCGTGACTGTACGTGCCGATGTGTGCCAGGAATTGTTCACGAAGACCGCTTTGAGTGACGTCGGCAATCAACAGTGGAGCGAACTGCTCCAGCTTCGTCACAATTTCCTCCGCTGTGACTTCCGCGCAACCGTAGTCAAGGGCTTGGTCCATCTCAGCAATCAACGAGATTGCTGAAATCATTGCGGCTTTGAGGGCCGCTTCGTGGTCGTCAAGTTCGGTAACGTTCATCTATTAGTTCTCCGGCTAGGTCGTACGTATTGAAGACCTATAGATTCACGTTTTAGCCTTCGTCTGGATTGTTTGCGCGGCTGGAGGGCAACCGTTTTCGGGCGACCAGACGTTCAGTCAACTTCTGCCCGCGATGTGCGACAACGCCCGCCGCGGCAGCATGCACACTTCAGCCGCGTCGCGATGCGTACTGCTCGAAGGAATGCCCCTCAGAACGGAATTGGTTCATCATCCGGGTGGGAGAAGGGAAGACGGCTTCGCCGTGGAAGCTGGGACCCCACAAGCAAGGGCATCGGGCGAACTTCTGATATCCAGATGGCGTCTGGATGCATTGCTTTGAAATCTGCTGGGTCACAGCCTACGATGTCTTCGTCAGGAGGGGTGTCCACATAAGCATTTTCGTCCATGAAAGCCGTAAAGTCTGTTACTGGCGTCCAAGGGTATTCAACGAGAATTGCGTCATCCCCATGTAGATACAGCACCGCCAGGTAATTTCGGAACAGTGAGAGTACGTCCTTGTTTGCGAATAGTGGTATAAGAAATGGGCAGCTCGCGAGTCTAACGAAGAGCTCGTACTGCGAGTGCGGCGTTGAGAGATTGGCCGCCTTGATATGACGAGGTGCGACGAGCGACGATGGGGATACCGTCGTCGGCACGTCGATGACCAGGGCGAACTCTTCGCTCGTATAACTGAGCATTCCACGCGGAAAGTGCTCTCGAGATAGCACATGTGCAACGTCGATGCTCGCGGCCTTGAATTTAATTATGTCGCACTGCGACCACAAATTTTCAGGTTTCCAGATTTCGGTATGACGGGCGACTGAACGCACGGAGTAATCGTGGCCTTCGCCCGGCAAACGGAATCGGTCAATTAATAGTGCCACCAGTAGCGCTTCCTCGTCGGCTACCTCAATATTGCTCGTGGCAATGCGTGACGCTAAGCCGGAAAATATGCGGTGGCCGAGAGAGTCATCCTCCAAGGCGTCGCATGAGCCATGTTCAAGAATTTGTTCGGCCCTGCATGCTGCACAAAACAAAACTTCAAGGTACGCGTCTAGCCGATTTCTGAAGTCTTCGTATGAATTTTCTGCCTGCAGCTTTTGAACAACCTCAGGAAAGCTTTCGTTCATCCACCTTTCGACCACGGGCGTCCTGACGTCCCGATAGAAATCGGGGGTATTGCCGAACTTATTGAGAAGATATGCGGCGGCGCTCATCGCTTTTTCGACGAGCGAGCGAGAGTCGTTCTCCTTTGCGCTAACTTCGGAAGTGCTCGGTTGCAGACTATTGTGATTGATGCTCATGCGTGTGTGCCCCTGAACAAAACACAGTATTGATCCGGGTTTTATTCCTGGACCACGTCGGCGCCTTCCCACTTGAGGATTGTCCGGAAGCCGTGAAATCTCTTCACGCCCCCTGAAGCCGCGCTCGCGCATGCTCCAGCTTGCTGTCGCTCCGGGACCAGCCGATCTGTCGACAGCTGAGCTGAAAAAACCGACTCGGTGGGTGATCAAACCAAGTCTTGTATATGCTACTATAATCCCATATGTGAGATTTGTGGGGCTGCAGGTAGGTATGCCTACAGCGGCAAACGCCGGTTCGATGGGAATGCAGGAATTCGGCTCGAATATCGGTGAGGTGCACCGAACTGAGGGGGCGGCCAATGAAAGTACAGGAGCTACTGAACGCTCTGCGTAATGTGGACGAAGACAGTACCGTGTTGTTCCTCGCCGAACAGGCAGACGCCGACGACGCCGACGAGGTTTGCGAAGTCTACCTGGCACCTCATCCCTGGACGCACGAATTAGGCAATTATGGGGGGCGTGAATACCAGTCATGGTATCCATATCGACCTGAGCAACGGGGGAGCGCCTACACGTCGGTCAGATATGAGACGAGACGAGTCGTGGTGTTATCGACTGGGCTGACGAATCTACGATTTGTACGGCCTGAGGACATGCTGTCCGACCTTGGGCCGGATGAGCGCTAACAGCAGGCGGTCGATGTTTGATGCTGGTCGCGCTGCGTTTGGCCGCAGATGAAAGGATTTTGGCAGCAAAAGGTTTGGGTCAAAGCTTTAGGCGCTTAGTGACTGTTCAAACGGCCGCGCTTTGGCTTGAGGGCCTGTCGCGAAGTCCGTTCGTCGTTCTAGTGATGCTTTGCGCTTTTCTTCGGCTGTCGCGATGAAATCGGACAGCTCGCGTTCCATTGCAGAATCTTTAGCGCCCGGCTTCCACTTTGCGGCCCTGTGTCGACGGCGCGTGATTCGAGCCAGCATTAATGCAGAGCTCGCTGCTTTGGCGCATTCGTATTCAACATGCTCGCAAAGGTTAACCGGCTCACCAAACGCCCGAAAGGTCTCCACATGCTCTCGGGCAGCGTGGACCGTAGCAGGAAACTCGCGCATCTCGGAGACAACGCTCCGGCTCAAGACTTGCCAATGCAGCTTGTCTGGATACGCGAAAGTGGGGATGGAGACGCTATTGCTCGCCTCACCGCTCACAGCACCAGCCGGCGTCGAAGTCGCCCATGCGGCCTTATGCATCATCGTGCGGCATGTTCGAGCATAGCTTTCCAGCGATAGCGCAACTTCCAGCGCAGTGTCATGCCGCTGCCGCTTGCGCACGCTGGCGTCCCTTACCGAGATCCAGACGAGCGATACAACCGAGCCAACTGTCGCTGACATCAGCGCCAGCGTTGCAGGAGTGTTCCAGCTAAATTGCTGGAGATGTTCAAGCCATTCGGGTCGCATACGTCGCGCCTCGGAGAAAGAGGTTCCCGAGTATAAGTAATTGTTTTACGTAGAAATTCGGGACAGGTATCCAGCGTGTATTTTCGCCACACATGCTTCGTTCATTCGACCGGCACCTTGACAGAAGAGGGCGAGCGAAGGCACTCCTCTGATTTGACTTTACGAGACCGGAAAGCACATGGCTTCGGCGGCACTTGAGGAGCGCTCCTTGTTCCTTCTTGGAAACTCCAGCGTCGCAGAGGCCTGTCGGGCATCGTTTGTCCGGCTTCATGTGGATTGACGAACTATTCGTCGCATACGTCCAGGAACACTTCGGCCAATGCTGTCGCATGGGAGAAATTCATTGCCCGCCGCATTCCGTCCGTTTCAAATTTGCGCCCATCGCGCGCCGCAACGAGATCGAGCGCAGATTTTGCACCTGCCAATCCATCCGTTTTCAAATGCCCGGCTTCCTCGTGCTCACCTCGCGTCGTCAGTTCTTGTAGTAGCCAACGGTACGCTGCTCTTAGGGCTGTCGGTCTTCGCTTGTCCGAAAGGGATAGCAAGAGCTCTGCGTTCAATTCGTCGCTTGTTCGCAATTTAAGCTCCAGTTCAATCGTGTGTGCGAAATCACTGGCTTGCCCGTCCGGCTGGAGAATTGTTCCGAGAAAACCGGGTGCATGAACTTCCACGGCTATCAGCACTGCTCCGTAGGTTAAATCACGCCAGAAGCACGGCAACGGTTGGTATGCCGCCTCAAGTGCGTAGGCGATGCTGATTGGAGTAATGCGGTCTCGCTTCAGGCCACATTTATCCAGAAAATGGCCAATGTCGGTCGCGAGGCGTTTGCTCTCGGCGATGATGACTGGATGGGCGACTAAAGGGTGCATGTCGTTGTTCATGTATATCTGCGTAGTTAGAAAGCTAATGATGTTGGTTGACGATGGGATGTTCGTGGATATCAGTCCGTTTGCGTCCATACAACGGTTATGTCGTCGTGCATGGATGCATTCGTGCTTTTATCTATGCTGCCGCCATTTTTGCGGCTTTTCGTGCGAGCCACGCGAGCTCAAGTGCTCTTATCGTGTCAAGCGCATTCAGAAGATGGCCACCGCCTGGCTGAGTCAAGGCAGGGAGAAAACGGCAGTAGAAGTCGAAATTCCGTACCGCGCCAAAGCAATCAACGGGCGCTTCCGGAGAGCTCTCTTCAATATATCGAGCCGCGTCGGCCAGACTGTTTGCGAGTGAGACGTTTCCGTCGTTCAGATCGATGGTGTGTGGAATAAACATACCGTATAAGGGACGAATCTTAAGAGTGAGCTTGTTTGCTGCGAGGCAGCTCTGGGCAAAGTGCGCGAATGAGTAGGTTTTACGATGGAAGAGAAGATTTAAGCGGGTCCCGTTACCTGCAATTCGCAAGACTCCATATTCACTGTCCGGTGCCGCCAGCGTAAGCTCAACCTCCAGCGAGTCAGACAGCGCTAGTTTGCTAACGTCGTCGTCTTGAGCAGGAGTCGTTGACTGAACGAGAATGGCGAACTCATAGCCGGTGTCTTTCCCTTGTCCGTCCGTGATGCTTTCTGGACCGATTTCTCCATGTACATCACACCGATTCTCCGGCGGCGAAGGGATTTTTGTCCAGTCTGAAATTAGGTATCCATAACGGTCAAGGGTGACCTGTTGCCGATTCATTAGCTTCTTTACCAAGTTTGTTAAGTGAGATCGTATTGCCTGAAGGTCGATTGCATCGTCATGTACAGCAATCGCCTTATCAGCTTAATGTGGTCGCGCGCGGCTATTCGCAATCGCGGAAAGCCGGCGCCTCGTGACCTGCCCGGATAGCCATCTGCACTTTTCGAAAATGCTCCGCCAATCGGGCGCCCAGACGACGGGACTTCCTGCCTTCTGCGGCCGCTTCAAGGATTGCAAGATGAACCAGCGCGGCCTCCCCACATCCGTCGCCATCGCGCTCGGCATATTCCAGCTCATCCAATAACCCACGATTCTCAAATTCTACGCAGATCCATCTGGTTGCGGCTTCGGCGCTATCGGGGCGAGTCGCACGAGGCACCTGCGCAAGCATTTCTGCGTTTCGCTCGTCGTGCCGATTCATGTACAGATATTGATTGATTTCCTTCGTGAACTCGGCGCCTTGGGGCAGCACGGCCTCACCGATTCGACGAATGTAGGCGTCCAGCGCTTCCTGCACCGCGGCGGTGTCGAGTTGTTGCCAGAAGCCTGTTTCAGGCCGGTAGCAAGCCTCAAGGGCGCTGACGACGTTGAAATGTGACCGCGCTTCTTTTGCGGTATATCCGCAATCGCCCATGTAGGAGACGAAGTCCTCGACGAACTGCTCGTGATTAGTGATAAGGGTGTTTGACATAGTCGAAATCAGTTTAAATGACAGGCCGTATATCGCCGACGAGGCAAATAATAATTCACGCTGTATTGATAAATCAAGGGTTTTTTGAAATATAAATAATTAGCCGAATCGATGTGATAAATATTTATTCAATAATTCGGTCGGGCATTAAATTATCGTTTGGATTCAGGTTGTTATAAAAACAGACACATCACAGATGACGTTTTTGGCTTAACGGCTTATGTTTCCAGGTTCGGCAGGATTTGGCCGGTAGATACAGATGTAGGAATCGTTGTTGTAGAAATTTTTCCAAGACGGAAGGTTGCTGTTACTGAGTGTTGTGTTTTGGTCTTATCCACGGCTTGTCCTGAAAACCTCGGCCTTCAGGCCGGGGATGAAAGGCGGGTAAAGACAGCGCAGCCTGGATGTTGTGATCTGTGGCAACTCCGACAAAAATGGCGGGGAGCCGGATCGCGCGAACAGCAGCGAGCGACGACTCGTGGGCACGAGGACGTGATTGAGCGAGAGAACTGGCCGGTTTCGCAGACGTCCGCAGCATGGGCGGTCCACAGGCGACGCCGAGCCGGTGAAGAGCGAAGAGTAAAGCGGAGGTATGAACCCTCCGCTTGAGAAGCACAGATTTGAAAGGCGCTGTTGGTGAGGCTATGCCCTTATGCGGCAGTGCGCTCGATAGGAGCATCCTGCATTACAAAATTGTCGAACAGCTCGATGATATGACTTGAATTGGGCGGAACGTCATCAAGCGGATTTTCGTGGCTTTGCGCGATTTGTGTCGCCACCCAGAGGTCGTCATCTGTCTCGGGCGTGTACGGGTATTCGCGCAGTATCCTCCTGTCCTTGAACAACCAAAGCGTCACGAGTCGTGAGAACTCGAGCGGATGGGCCGCACTGACGGCGCGTTCGGAGACGGCAACGTTGCCGTCGGCAAGCATCAGGCACGCGGTCGACTGTCCATCTGACATGGCACGGACCTCCGCGCCAACTGGCGCGCAGAGGTACGGAATGTCCTGTGATGATGTTTCCGGTAGAACGATGACCAGACACTTTTCCTGGATGGCAGAAGCGACTCCGAGGAGAGGGGCCAGTTCGACAACGTAAGTAGCGTGCGCAGGTTGCTCCTCAGCGTGACGCTGCATCACCTCGACGAGGTCAGGGTTAAGGTCGTCCTCGGTGCAAACTTGCGAGTCCTGGTTCTCAATAGTTACACGGATTGAATTCATGTGATTGGCCTGAAGTAGTTGTTGTTTCGTGTTCGCTTCACTGCAGCGTGTTGTATAGGTACCGTGAACACGCTTCACAATTAGCGCCTTCCGCCTTTCCTGTGGTGCTTCATCTCGCGCTTCTCGCGCTCCTTCCGCGCTGCATCCCGACAATCCTTAACAGTCTGGCCAAGTGATGTCAGATGCGTTTTTCCGTTATCGGCGGCATCGATGCATTGATAGCGTTCGTAGGCGCGAGCGCCGGCTGAAATGCCGTCTGCTTTCAGCTTTTCCAAACTCGCGAATGCGCCGATATGAAGGAGGTCGGCGCGGATCTGCATGAACGCGGCCTTAGCACTGGTCGGGTGCTCGGCCGCGGCAAGTGCGAAAAAGCGTTCGGCGTTTTCTTCGTCGAATGCGTTCAGCCATGTCTGGCGACGGATTTCGATGATGAACTCATCCAATGGCATTGCCATCCCCATTTCCTGAGGCAGGTCCCGCCAGCCAGGCAGGTATCGGTCGAGCGCCTCGAGGACCATCGAAAACTCAAAGGTCTGCCAGAATCCCCGAATCGGACGGTGCGCTGACTCCGCGACGATGATTACATTCAGCACATTCACATGCTCATTGGAAAAGCCACAATCGCGCATGAAAGAGACCATTGCACTGATGAGCTGTTCACGCTGGTTCGGTGTTTCGTGGTCGTCGTCGGTGGCGTCAACTTTGTTCCATTTTGATAATAAGTTTTGCGTTTGCATTTGAATAAAAAACAGGTTGATGATATGACGCGAACGTCGAACTGGCGTCAGATTAATCGCAATCGACGGCGAATTCAAGAGTCCGTAGAAAATATCCAAGTATTTATACGGGCCGTATCGTGAGCTGGCGTTGAATGCGATTTTGTTTGAAAAAACAAAGGCTTGTAAAAATGCATGTACCCAATGGCTGCGTTGATATGCGAGTGCGCAAGAATTTACATGGCTTAAATACTATGTTGCCAAAAGAGTGGGCCGCTGAGTATGATTGCCGAATCGGTGTGAATGCACGTGTCCCTAAGTTTTTCATCTCCTCAAAATGACTTTAGAAAATCAGAAATCGAGCCGCCCGGTTGAACATGTGGCGCTCCCGTTCGGCGCGCTTGACCGAGCGAGCACATATGCACCGTTCTCCGAAGACGCGGCGAAGCTGCGCTCAGCGACACCAGTTTTCGTCACGTCAATCGAGACAGAGGTTGTCGATAGGCTGAAAGGCCTGGCGTTGTTCAGGATGGGCGGCATTGAGGTCGACGGATGTGCCGTGGTGACGGCCAGAATTCAGAAAGGGAGCGCCCAGTTTGTCTGGCTTGCTGATGCCACTGACCCGGACTTCTGGTCCGCTCTCGATACCATGAGAAAGACTGGTCGGGCAGGATTCGTTTTTATAAATGGCGAAGACACGTGGTTCATGCAATACAAAATCGAGCAACCAGGAACCGCAATTGATCGCTATCGTCGACAGCTCGGTCGTAAGGATGTCAAGTTCCTCGAAGCTGCTGGCTCACTCATCACCGATGGATCAATGAAGCAGATGGCTTCGAGCATCATTCCCGGACTAACCGTTGAACATTTGCAAATCAACATTCTCGCGACGCGGCGTGTGAGAGCAGCGGCTGAGGCCTTGGGTGGGATGTTTGTACGGAAATCCTCCGATACTGCATCCTTTGCAGCCAGTATCGTATCTGCGCCGAGGACGGTGCAGTGAGCTGACATTCAATGTCCGGAGAGCTACGGCTACCTGCGCAGATCAGTGTAACTGAGCTTCTCACGTTGGCCGAATCCACGCGTAAATTCGCTCGCTATCGATGCAAGAACGCGGGGGAACACTACGCCGCGTCGCTGATGTACGACCTGCTTCCGGAGCGGATATTCAAGCTGCGGTCCGGGGCTCGGTCGCGCGGCGTCGTTTCAACGATGAGAAGTTCTGGCCGGGAAATGTTCAAAGAATGTCTGCAGCAGCAGATGCTGCAATGTGGTAAAGGTGATTGCCTCGCTGTGACGGGCCATCAACGCTGGGCACTGTTCCACGGACATCCTGAAATTCAGCCAGGAAACCCCTACAGAATTAAGGTAAGGATTCCCGTAAAAATCCTCAAGTTGCCGCGACAGACAACGTGTAATACGACCTTTGGAAGATTTAAGTCCTAGCTCTTCGACCTTTTCCACGTGTGCGTGAATTCCCTCAAGATTCGCCGCAAGTTCTCCCTCTAGCGCTTCTTTTGAGTACAAAGCCACTGCGTCGAGAAGATGCCTTGATAGGGGAGGACTTATCTCGATCCCCGGATTATCCGCAGGGCATGCTCTGGCGCGAACGGGCTCGCACCAACCAAGGGGGATAGCTGTTCCAAGAAGCAGCGAACTGTGGTTGGTGCAGGTATAGACGCCCGGCAGTACGTGTGATCTGTGCCAGTACGATTCGCCATGTTGCTGCAAGTCCTCACGCATGCATTGAGGACAAAAGCGACGACATGCCAAAGTGGCCCAAGGCGCTCCAGCAAGCCAGTTAAAATCGGATCGAATTTGTGGGACGATTGCGACCAAGCTTGCGCGTATCAGTTCGCGGCGTTGCCTCGTCATAAACGCCGTTACGTACGGGTACAGCGTGTGGTTCACCAGAATGTCGTCGTACGTAATGCCAGTGGCATCCGCGATTTGCGTCAGAGCAAACGGATTGGTGAAGTGAACTCGCCTCCTACCTTTGCCTGTAAGCTCCTTAACCACCTGGTCGTATCGAATACCGAGATGGCGCGATGCCCGGATCAATAGACTGCTTGTCAGTTCGTCGGGGTAGGGTCGCGGAAAGTACATTTTCTACTCCAGTTCGAGCAAAGAATCCAGATTGCAGACAGCGGCCATGCTGCGTAGATTTTCGAAAATCGTATTGCCTTTGACGATTGAGTCGTTAATTGCTTTGCGATAGTCATCCGGAGCGAGCTCCTGGGCGACACTGCTTGCAGTTTTAGCCTTCGCGCGCCTTGTACTCTTGTGCGGTTTTATCAGCTCAATTGCAGCTTTGGCCCCATCAAGGACGGTATCTGCCTTTCCTTGTGCCTCGACAGCGTCTGCGATGTTCAACGCACGGTCCTTGTCCACGCCAATACTTACCAGCGCGGAGGCAATGGCCGGAGCGAAGTCCTGGTGGCCGGGCCTTACTGATGCCTTCTGGTTGCGTAGGCCCTCGAATTTGTTCAGAGCGCCGTCGAGCAGGTTGGAAAACTTGACGGGCGCAATGTCGCCGTACTGGTCAAGCAGAGTGGCATCGCCCGAGCGATATGCGTCGATCATCGGTTGAACCCGGGTGAAGTCGCGATTCCAGACGAACTCAAACGTTTGAGCCGTGATTGTTTCGCTCCCATCAATGATTGCTTGCCACTGGCAGCAGGCGAAGAGCTTGATTGCGATGTCGATGATTCCCTGGCTATAGTAAAACAGCAGGTCGGCGAGCGCCTGGGTGAGCTCGACAGGATTCTTCAGCCATTGAAATGTCCATAGCGTCGTAATGAAGTCTTCCCACTCGAGGGGCTCCTTAAGGTCATGGCTAGCAGAAAGGTGGCCCCACTCGGGGAAGCCGCTGCCTACGGAGCGCCGACCCTGGCTGAAATCGAGGCCGAGTACCTTGATGGCCCTATTTGTACCTACGAACAGGATTGGAACACCAAGCTCATTGGAGGCTGACACGAGGACAGCCATTAGCTTTTGCATGTTTTTGCCGCCATGCCTGAGATTTTGCACTTCGTCAACGATGAGAAGTCCGACGCAATGCATATGCATTACCCGGGCAACATGGTTCAGGATTGTCTCAACAGACATGGTGCCTTTACCGTATTTCTGGTAGTAGTTGCCATCTGGAACCAACTGGTCAATTTTTCGAAGAATCGAATGAGCAAGACCCTTGATTGATGCCCCGTCAGCCGGCGTTTCAATATGAATATAGGTTATCTGCGTTATATCGAGGTCAGGGTGGTGAATCGCCTGAGGGTAACGTCTCATCAGGCGTCTCAGAGTCGTAGTTTTGCCTTGGCCGGATACACCGATCAGCGCACTCGAGTTTTGGGACGTAACATGCTTAAGGTCGTCGACCGGACTGAACGCCTTGCCAGCTTGCTGGGCTTCATAAAGCTTTTGAAACACCTGGACATGCGCCGCAGTTCTTGGTGTTCGGCCGACATATCCTTGCCGGAGCATAGTATCCAGGGCCCACCCGAGCACGACATGGCGCTGAAGGGGGGACATGAACGATGAAAGTTCCGCGACAAGATGCAGTCTCTCGAACGGCGGCCACTCGCGTTGCTCCTTTTCGAAAGAGGGCAGCGCGTGCAAATACTCTCCGAGCGCGTCGTCGTCGAGAGCCGGGGGCAACGCCGCAATGAGTGGATTGTTGCGATACCGGGGAATTCGCTGTTCCGTATAAACTGCGGTTACGGCTGTTGAAACTGCATTATTTTGTGATATCACCGAGCATCTCCTGTTTCTTCAGTCGTAGCTTTTCCTGAATTGAAAGCGGTCTGACTTGCGTTTCGCCCGTTTTCATTGGGGGGGGCAACACGGCTACGGTTGCAGAACGGTCTGGCATCGGGACGACATTATCTGGCAGGCTGTAAACAGCCATTACCGGTTGCGGAGATGAGGGGCTGGTTGCCTCACTTTGTCTGCGAACTCGTTTCTCAGCCTCACGGTCAGCGGCGATGTCCGCCTTACGGGAGGAGCGCGACTTTCCTTTCGTTGCCTGTTTCATCGCAGCATGTGCGGGTTGTGCGATGTCGGAGATGAATTTTTTGAGATTGATTTTTTCCTGAAGCGCATTGTCTTCACCCTCTTGCAGAATCCGCTTCACAGTCGTCTGCACGTATTTCACCTCCGCGTACGAGTAACCGCGATAAGATTCACTTGTAGTGGTCAGCCCGCACGAATATGACTTGCGGGCGTCCTGCGGGTCGTGGACGACTATGGAATCAACAAGTCGGCGGTCGTAGGAAACGTCAACGTCAGATCTTCCTCGGTTCGCCGCGCTCACGAACCATCCCTTCTTCTCCAAGTCGGCGCATGAATAAAAGCAGCCCTTGAACAAGATGCCTTGGTCGGTGACAGTCGCTTTGTCGCGGGGAAGCAACTGAAGGCGCAGATACTCTTCGCTGTAGCGTGAAATGACGCCTGCGCTGTAGATGACGTTGTCCTCCCAGATTTCGCGTGGAACTGGGCTGACTCCGCGGAGGGCGGCCGTCGGGTCTAGCGCATATTTCTTCATCTCACGTCGGTTATGAGAAATAATCGCGCGCAGGATGATTGCGGTAAACTCATCAAGCGTAAGACATGCATCACTGTCGTAGTGCTTCCCACGACGCCGCATCACGTTCGAAGGTGGTTCGTATCCAGGTGTCGCAGGAGCTATCGAAGCGTGAATCAGTTTGAATCCGCATTCCACCGTCCCCTTGTTTTGTGGGGAGAGTGGTGGCGCGTTCGAAATCGTGCTCTCCATCCCGTCGCATATACGGTTGCTGTTACGGGAAATCATTTCGCCGCAGTCGCCGAGGAATTTTTGCGGGAAAATTCTGTCCGCCGGCCAGTCGAGAGGGTCGTAGGGGACGCCGTACTTGTGGCAAAGCGCAGCCTTGTCCTCAGCCAGGCTCAGGATTGCCTGTACCGCAGTTTCCCAGCCAGGATGCTCCAAACCGACATAGAAGCCAGCGCAAAGACGGCTGTACCTGTCGTAGATGAGATACATAGTCGGCTTGCCGATAATTTTCCCCCGATCCGCCTGCGCGACTAAGAACACGTCGGCGATGGTTGCATCGATTTCGTAGATATACCCGACACCGATTGCCTCATAGAGCGCGCTGCCAATCCGCTGGTCGTGATCCCGCTCGAAGTCCTTGTTCCCTTTCTTTCGACGTAAGATTGTCTCGAGTGAGAAACAGCGTTTGACGACTGTGTAGAACTGTCGATAGGAAGGGCGTTCGCCGGACGGTTTGATGTAGCTCTCGCCGTTCCCATCTTGATAGGAATAGTGCTCTTTCAGCATTTCCTGGAACGCGTGCTGGAGCGTAGGGACTTCACCGTCCAGAAAGTGTTCTTTGACGGCAGCGATGACGTGCTTGTCGTCAACGCTACGGCTCATCTGATAGATTTCGTAGCGATCGTCAGACGGACGACGTCCCCGGGCGTTGGTAGCCTGGGGCTGGTTGAGGCCAATGTCAGGAAATCTGGGTATCAGGGCGTCCTGAGTCTGGCCGCCGCGCCAGTAATCACGCAAGTATTTGTTAATTGTCGTCTTCGACGCGCCTGTCGCTTCAGCGCGCGCTGAAACCAGTGGGCCTCGCAGTTTCGGGTCAAATATCGCGGGACTAGCAAGAAGCGGGTTAATGATGTTCAACGCCTCCTTGCGCCTCTTTTTCGCCGCGTCCGTGTATTCAGACACACTCCGTTGGCCAGTGCTCGTCACCAGAGCCGATTTCTGCTTGTCCATGTCGTCGAGCAGGGCGGCATAGGAACACTGCCTCGGCCAAGTAGCCTCGTCAGTCACATTGATGACCCAGGCTTCATCAGTTTCAGGCGTGATGTGAAGTAGCCGATAGCGAGTCCCCGCTTCGTTGTGGTACAGGTCGTTCTTCAGGAGCACCATTATCGACCTCCCATCGCTCGGAGGTTTTCCGGCGTGAAGGTACAGCGGAAGGTCGCTAGGGGAGCGCTGGCTAGGTTAGGGTTGCTCAAGTCACAAATCAGGACGCGCTCGTACATCAACAGTTTTGCAACGCGAAGGCCTTCCCCCGGATTCAGTCCCTGCCGAATCTCAAATCCCCGGCAGTACTCCTGAAGTGGCTGGTTTCTGGTTGATCCGGCCAGGTCGTGAGACATGATGAGCGATTGCTCGCGTAGGGCACCCGCGTACCGCTCGTCCTCGCCAGTCTTTAGCATGCCTCCGCGAATCCACTCGATGTTACGGATTTTTTGCATCGGTAGTTCGGAGTGGAAGACGAGGCGATGCGGGATGTCCATCCCGGCGAAGTACGTCCGCGTGATCTGCAGCTTCTCGATCTTACGTGGATCTTCAGAGTCTTCTGTCCGTTTGCAGTCCCACGCCTCAAGGCGATTCTGGTCGTTATCAAGGAAATCGACCAGGAAATCGACCGTCATAACCGTGGGGACTTTAGTCCCGGGGTAATACGGGTGAGCGATACCAAGGGCGGCGGCGATTTCGAGCGTAAGTCCGCGGTCGAGCGGGAACTCCTCCCGGATGCCGGTGACGCGCTGGGACCACTCGAGAGCATAGAAAGTATTCGTTTCGACATCTGACAACAGATGTACGCTGCGTTCGCACTTTGGACTGTATGGCCGGCTGACGCGCCCTATTGATGAGAGGTCAAACGTTTCCAGCCACGGTTTGTAGTTAGCACCCTGCCCTTGGCCCCGTCCTTCAATCTGCCACTCCTTGATGAGTGCCTCCGTCATCTTTTTTGGACCGCGCCCCATTTCTCCTACTCCAGTACGTTTCATTGCCGCGCAGAAGGCGCATGGCTTCAGTGCTGTGTAGACAACGAATTTCGTAAGCCACTTAAATGGTTATACGAAAAAACATAAATCTTTTATGTGGCGTAATAATCTCACATGTGAGATTATAGGATGGCCGTGACGAAAGTGCGAGCGATACTCGCGTTTTTCGTCCGGTGTGTTGTCAATGATTGACTGGAACCGTGAAGCAAAGCGTTTGCTTCGGGCTGAGCTCGTGCGCAGACAGATTGGCTATAAACAACTGGCTGTGTTGCTGGAGGGACTTGGGGTCGAGGAAACCGAGCGCTCGATCGCGAACAAGATTTCGCGTGGCGCATTCACGTTCGTTTTTTTCCTGCAGTGCATGAAAGCGCTGCGCCGGCCAGCGGTCCATATCGATCTGACCGACATCGGGGAATGACGCGCTGGGCAAACCAGAAATTGGCAAACCGTTGGTATCGTGACTGCAATTCGAGGTTCCTGCAGAGAGAAGTGACGATTGAGGTGCCGAGCTGCGGGACGATGATCGCGAGATTCGAATCGGTTGTTCGACGAATAAATAATTAGGTATACGAATTATGTTGATGGTTCGTTTTGGAACTGATGCCATGACAGTTTTCGAGCTCATTGAGATACTCAGCGAGGTTGATCCAAAGTCCAGGGTCACATTTCTTGCTGGAGGGCTCAACACGCAGGTTGCGGAAGAGATTGTTGCCGTCGCAACGCCTGAGCGGCTCTGGATGAAGCATAGTAAGTCAGATAAGAAGGTCGAAGCTGACACTCATCATGCAGACAAACATGCTGTCAGGTCTGATGCCACCCGAGCGAGTACAGAATCTGAAGCTGCGTCCATAGTCATTCTCTCCACGGACGAAGAATTTCTTTGTAAGGCCATCGTGAGGCGTCTGAAGCTGGATTGACCCCAGAGTTGGCCGGAACCAAGCAGCAGTGACGGAGGCCGTCTAGGCGAACATGGAGTCGGCCTGCCTTTCCGTTGTCGACCCGTGTATGCAGACTCGGCTTTTCCAGGAGACGGAACGTGTCCATTTACGTGACATCCAGTGCTGAAATGGTTCTGCTTGAACGGTGGTCAATCCGCCGGTCAGATAAGGGCGAGCGGCATTTTGTCGGGTACGACGTTCTTCGCTGCGATGGGCGCGTGAGTACCCCGATCAGGCTCTTCGACCCAGTGACACGCACCGGAACGACGGCTAGTGGAAGCAAGTATCACCTGGTCGGGCGGGCGGGGCGGGATTCGGACGGCGAGTACGTTTGGCGCATCGCGTCCAAGGCTTGGGGAATCGAAGTGTGGACCGATGTCACTCGCGACCTCGTGCCAGATTGGAGGAACGCACGTCCGCTTGCGAATGACGACCTCAACGACAGCGGCAGTCCAAATGAAGTAAGCGGTTCCACTGATTGAGGACTCCGGCTCACGTTCGTACACCGCAGGGCATACATGGCTTTTACAAGGAACTTCTTCCGGTACCAGAAAGGAGCGTAGATGACTCTTCCCTACGAGCGCACGCGTTCAGTAATAGGCGCGCGTCAACTACTCACCGATCTGGCGGCAGCGCCAGACAACGTTGATCTGGGGAAATTCCGGGCCCTGTCTCGAAGATTGCTTCGGCATTTCCCCGAGCCGATTGATCTCCATCTTTCAGCGGGCTTTGCTCCCGGCATTTGGGCGGACCCCGACGCAACCGGCGATGCATGAACATGTCATTTCTGGATCTTAACCAGCGCGAGGAAAACCTGCTGCAACGCATGCGGCGTCTGCCGGTTTGTGCTTAACAGAGGCGCTCGGACGTTTTACCGTGGCTTCGGCCAGGCGAGCGATGTTCGGGGGAAACGTGATTCGAAAGATTCCTGCGCAGGCGGCCAGCGACGAACGCACGCCTCTCAGCGTCGATGCAATTGATAGGTCGGTGGTTAAACAGGACCTCGAGCCGCATGGCGGCATCCGGCGCACGCTTGTGACGTCAAAGAGGCCCCGCATGAAGTCGCCGCGTCAAAGGTCTTCGAAGAGGCGCAGGGTCAAACTGCGTGAGCCCTCGTTCACAAAGAATCTGCGCCATACAATCCTGGCTGTATCGCTGGCGTTCGACCGGTCTGCCCGTTTGCTAACGGAAATCACATATCGACAAACGATCATGCGATGCCGTCGAGAAGGTCGTGAACCGAAACGAGGTCTTCGCGCAGAGCACAAATTCTATTGGCGGATATTGATACGTCGCGCGTTTGCGGATGCAGCCGCAGGGCATGTCTCGAGGAGGCGTCGTCGTTTGCGTCGTCTGGCCACGTTGCTCAAGCAAGACGCAGATCGAATCCGTCGCGAACGCCGTCCGTTGCTGCCAGCTGTGGGGGATCACAGATGAGGAGGTGCAACTCATGGTGCGCGCCGCGCCTTTGCGGCGAGGGATGGATTTGACTCGCGTTAAGGCACTGCATCGAGAAAAGTGAAAACGGGACGCAGAGTCGGACCGTGCAAGTGTTCGCGCCACAGCGTGCATGGAGGATGGAAAAGTGAAAATCCAGATTGCGTCTGACCTTCATCATGAGATTGCACATCGTGCGGATCTGGCTGGTCCACTTCAAGTAACGCGTGAAACAGATGTACTCGTCCTTGCTGGCGACATCCACGAGGCTTGCAGAGCTATCGACCTGTACGGCGACTGTCGTGTCCCTGTCGTTTATGTCACCGGAAATCAGGAACTGCATGGGCACAACTATCAGCGACTGTTGACGGAACTCCGCGAGCGTTCGCAGAGAACATCAGTGCGTTTTTTGCAGGACGATGAGCTCGTTCTTGGAAACGTAAGATTCCTCGGTGCGACCCTTTGGACAGACTACAGCTTCTATCCATTGCGGCTTGACGACGCCATGCGTGCCGCCGGCGCAGCGATGATAAAGCACAAGCGAATCAGGCAAGAGTGGAGTCGGGTTTTTAGGCCTGAAGACGCGCGTGAGCATCAGCATCGGACTCTCCGTTGGCTGAGCGAGCGTCTTGACGAGAACTTTCCAGGAAAAACGGTCGTTGTTACGCATCACACTCCATCTGGGCTGTCGATCCCTCAAGGAAAACGTGAGCACTATCTCGCCGCCGCGCACGCCTCGAACGTCGAACTTCTGGTGATCAAGGCGAACTTTTGGGTACACGGGCATATTCTCGCGTCGAGCGATTACCACATAGGTGATTGTCGCGTGATCTGCAATCCGCGAGGGCGCCCGGGCAAGAACCACGACAACCCGGACGTGCCATATGAGAACGCCAGTTTCAACCCCTCGCTCGTCATAGAACTCTAGCGGTGAAACAGCGAATCCTCGGAGGAAGTGATGTCAATCTATTTAGGTGCTGATGTTGATGAATGCCCCGAGAGCGCGCTCGAGTGCTGGTCGATTCGGGAAGTAGAGGGTTTGCAGCAGTAAGCGTTGAGTCCGCACAAACCTGACCATCGCGTTTAAAAACGGGTTCTACACGAGGTATCTTCGTGGGGATATCGGATGCGACTTCTATCAATTGGCGAGACGGCGGCAGAACTGGACGTAGGGGTAGGCACGCTGCGACGCTGGCATCGACAGGGCTTGCTGGTGCCCTTCGGCCGCACTGTCGGTGGCCATCGGCGATACCAGCGTGACACGGTACGCGCCGCTCTGGGCGCTGAGCCAGCTGTCGCAGGCAGGACCGTCTGCTACGCCCGTGTTTCCTCGCACGACCAGGCCGAACAGCTGAAGACGCAGGCGGCCCGGCTCGAGCGCCACTGCATTGACGCAGGTTTCACCGGTATCGAGGTCGTTACCGACCTGGGCAGCCGCCTGAACTACCGCAAGAAAGGGCTCGAGCGCCTCATGTCTGACATTCTTCGTGGACGCGTAGCACGTCTCGTGCTGGTCATGAAAGACCGCCTTCTGCGCTTCGGCAGTGAGTTGCTGTTCCGGATATGTGAATTCTTTCACGTCGAGGTCGTCGTCCTTGATGCGGTACCCGACGTCAGCCGTGAGCAGCAGCTCACCGAAGACCTGGTCGAAATCCTGACGGTCTTTTCCTCCCGGCTGTACGGCTCACGCAGCCGAAAGAATCTTCGAGCGCTGACCGCCTGATGCAGTCGACCACCCAGGCCCGCCTGAACCTGTCATCGCATGATGCGCAGACGCTCGACCAGATGGCCGCGCTGCACGGTTCGATGAAGCGCAAGCTCTACGCGCGCATTGCCGCCCAGGGCGGCAAGGCGAAGTCCCACAAGACGGCGTTCTGCCGGGAGCACGGCATCTCCGCCCGGATGTTCAACGCAATTGCGATTGGACTGCAGGGGATGCTCGATGGCACACGGGAACTACTGGACGCGGAGCGCAAGGACCTGCTGAAGGGGATACGCCGGCAAAAGCGCCAGCTCGAGGCGCGACGCGCCAGGCTCGTCGATATCGCCGCAGACCGACTGCGTATGAATCCGCGGCGCGAGGCGAAGCTGCGTCACACGGTGCATCGCAATGGGGTGGCGCTGTCGCGCCTGCAGGCGAAGCTCGCCCGGATTGAGCGCCGGCTTGCCGCGAACGCACCGGGTATCTGCTTCGGAACACGCAAGCTGTTCGCCCAGCAGCATCACCTCGCGCTGGCAGGTTTCAGGGACCGCGACGCGTGGCTGCGTGCCTGGCAGGAGAGCCGCTCGCATCAGGTGTATTTTGTCGGTTCGAAGGACGAAACGGCCGGTAATCAGCTTTGCCAGCTCCGGCAAACGGCAGACGGTCATTACCAGCTCAAGGTCCGCGTGCCCGATTGCCTGCGTAACAGGGGCGAGCGGAAGTATCTCGTCATCAACGGCGTGACATTCAACCACGACCGTGCAGCGCTGGATGAGGCGTTGGATGCGAATACTGCCCTGAGCTGGCGTCTGCACTGGGACGGACGGCACTGGCGGGCATTCGTCTCGTTCAACCACGCGCGGGCGCACCGCGTCACGCTGGGCGCGCAGTACGGTGTCGTCGGGATCGACTTTAACGTCGATCATCTGGCGGTCACGGAGACCGACCCATCTGGCAACCTGAAATCGACCCGGCGCTTTGCGCTGCTTCGCGAAGACGCCACGTCGGGCCAGCGTGAGGCGGTGCTCTCCGACGCGTTGAAGAAGGCCGTGGCATGGGCGAAGGACGAACTGAAACCCATCGTCGCTGAGGATCTCGACTTCACGGCGAAGAAGAAAGCGATGACGCAGCTCAGCCCGAAGGGCGCGCGGATGCTCTCGGGGCTACTCTACGCAAAATACCGGCAACTGCTCGAGGCGAAGTGCTTCCGTACGGGAGTCGAGCTGATCCTGATTGACCCGGCCTATACGTCGACCATCGGTGCGGTGAAATACGCAGCGCGACGGGGCTGGAGTGTGCATGCTGCCGCTGCGGGTGTCATCGCCCGTCGCGGACAGAAGTTGACTGAACGTCTGCCACGCGCCGGCACGGCTGTCCGTGTTCCGGTGCGGGGAAGTCACCACGCCCTCGAGCTACCTGCAAGGATAGCGGGAGATTCGCGTGTGGCCGCCTGGCGCAGTGTTCATGCAGCGTACAGAGGTGTGGTGCGCGGGCAGTGGCTCGTCACCCGGGGCGGCAAGCCGCCCGGAGTGCAACAGGTACCACGGGCGACGGCGGCAACGCTGTCCCCCTCAGCAGGGACTACCGTTACCCCTGCGATAACAATCTGCATGTGCAGATTTGTGCACCATTAAGTTAGCGGTGGGAATCGCTATTTCGTTGGGTTCGACACTATTTACTACGATGGTCGTGTAGGTACGCCCATCGTCTCGTTTGACTCGCGCACAAGATTGGGAATGACGTCCAGTGGCCGACAGTATTGGCTATTGGGTCGGGCCGGTTTTAGGAAGGATGCCGAGTACGTATGGAACCGCGTGCGGAGCATCTGCGAGATATCAAGCTGGTCTGACATTACGGAGCAGCTATGCCCGGACTGGCGAAATCCGGTCCCGGAGGCGGAGCGGACCATGGATTCGTCCCGAAGCGACGGATGCTTGACACCACCTGCGGATGCAGAGGGAGGCTAGTAGGTTTCATGCTTCAATATGTTCGGGAGCGCATCTTCTCTGACGCCACATGCCGGAAATTCGTATGGTCTGAGTCGACCGACCAACTGCGCGCTGAACCATGTTCTTGGGTATGAGGTGACGATGACGGCTGAACGTAAACGCAAACGCATGAGCCCTCGTGATGTGAACTTGCGATGGCTTTCGCGCGAGTTGGACAATGCGTTGCGGCGGGGAGGAGCTATCGCCGAGATCAAGGAGATGCGTCCACGAGAATTCGTCGACTTGATGACCAGTTCGTCTTTCGAAATAGGGCGAATCTTCAAACGTTGTCTCAGAGATGCACTCTATGATCTGCGGCGGGACGCGAGCAGAAAACGGTCGCGAGCTCGACGTGGCACAGATACGTAGACTCATCTCGAATCAGCGAGTGTCTGGCGCGATCGTCGCTGTCCTCGCGCGGCCTTGTATCAATATTTGGCTGACACTGGAGGCTGCAGTATGAATGCGGCCGACAAACGCGAATTAGTGATATGGGCAGCGCGGGCGCATGTCGGCGAGTATCTTGGCGGGTCGATTGATCTGCCGGTACTTTCTACCAGAGCAGGAAGTCGGGCGTGGTGCGCTCACGAGGCGCTGCCGTTTAACGACGCGGGCAAGTGTCTGCTCTGCCTGATTGAAGATTTGAGGGCGTCGTCTCGATTTCATTTTCCGATTGACCCCGCAGCGGAACCTGAACGGCTGATGACGGTTTTCGTCGAGCGGATAGCCTGTTCGGAACACGCGCGGGGCGAACCTGTGGCCCGGTTTGATATCGTTTTCGAAACCAATGTTGCTTCAGCCGGAGTCCTCCTGAAGGGTGCGCCGCGTCAGGACGTTGGTCCCGTTTCGTGCGGCAAGGGCGAAGGAGTCTGGGAAATCATGCTGAAACTCCTCAGAGCGATGTATCCGAGAATTGCAGGCTCATGAATGTGCGCGGGCGATTACTCATGTTCGTTTGCACGGTCATGCCGATCGCGAGGCGCCATCGCTCTCGACGACTGCGGGATGTTTGAGTTTTGAGACATTCGGTCTTTTTAAGTGGAGGCTCCTTTGGGCCGCAAACAAAATCCCGATTCAGATCACGATGCGATGACCATTTCTGAAGCCGCGAAAATTCTTCGCGTTTCCCGCACGCACCTGAATACGCTTATTGATGAAGGCAAGCTGGATGGGGTCCGTTACACCCAAGTGGGACATCGACGGATACTGCGAGCAGCTGTACTGGCGTACAAAGAAGAGAGCAAGACTACACAGAAGAAGGGACTTAATAGAATGGTGGAGGCTTCTGAGCGCATGAGACTCTACGACAGGGAGCTTGAAGGATTGCCTGTCCGCCGGAAGAGTTGACAATGGCAAGAGAGAATGCCAGAAGGTCCGGTAGTTCCTTGTGTCGCCGTGGTAGTCGCGAATGAGTGTCGGCAGGAATATATGTACATTGGGAAATGACTGCCTGTGAGATGCGGATCGCGCTTGCTGTTCGGAGCAACAGTCTGACGAGTCCCAAGATCTTGGCGAAGATGCTCAACTCGGACGTGGTTGCCCGCCTTCGAGTCTGCTCGAGAGAACTTTGCCCCATCGTGCTTCGCTTTCGCGTCTGACTGTTACTGGATGGTCCAGCGTTGAGTCGCCCCGAGGAGCGCGGCACTGGGAGATCTCGGCGACGAAGTGCCTGGAGCTTGAACGGAAGGTATTTCCGAAATCCACAGGAAATCGTATGTGAAACGTTTGCGCGACAAAACTTCATCGAGATAGATGCTGCGCTTCGCGTGAATCCGCGCTGAAAATTCGACGCTACTGAGCGAAATGACTTCGGTTTTTGGGATGTTTCAGAGGCAAAAAAATCCCCAAAATCGCTAAAGTCTTGACGTTTTGTGCCGTTAGACAGGCGAGCTACAAGTTTTAATAGCCTCCACAAAAGCACTGGCATCCGTGAATACCGACGGGGCGCGATTGAAGACCTGCGGAAACTGAGAGTCAGTAGGTAAATTAGCTGTATCAGCGCGAACAAAAATAGAAATGGCCATCATTGATTTAGTCAAGTGGAGTGGAAGTCCCAACCTGCTTGCCTGGAAGTTTCCGTCAGAAGAGCTGTCCACGTGGACGCAGCTGGTTGTCAACGAGTCGCAGGAAGCCTACCTCGTACGAGGTGGTGTATACGAGGGGCCGTTTGGCGCCGGCCGTCATACCCTCAGTACAGAAAACTTGCCGGGACTGCGGACTCTTATCGGAATACCGTTCGGCGGGAAATCGCCGTTCACCGCAGAAGTCTGGTATGTAAATCGTGTCACCAACCTCGATGTGCGCTGGGGTACACCCGATTCGATCCAGCTTCAGGACCCAAAGTATGGGGTCATGGTTCCTGTTCGTGCGTTTGGCCAATATGGCGTGCGCATCACCGAACCGAAGAAGTTCCTGCTGAAGCTCGTCGGTACGCTGCCCGGATTCGATGCGGATACACTGGCAGATTACTTTCGCGGCGTGTTCATTACTCGCATCAAGACCGAAATTGCGAATGCGATTACCCGGGCAGGCGTGTCGATCCTGGAGATCAACACTCAGCTCGATATGTTGTCTGAGGCGCTGAAGACGTCGCTGTCGGCCGAGATGGCTGAATACGGCGTGGGACTTGCGCAGTTCAACATCCATTCAATCAATGTTCCAGAGGACGACCCTGCGGTCAAGACGCTGAAGGCGGCCCTGGCGAAGCGCGCTGAAATGGGCATCATCGGCTTCACGTATCAGCAGGAGCGAAGCTTCAATGTGATGGAAACAGCGGCCGGAAATGAGGGCTCCGCTGGAACGCTAATGGGAGCGGGCATTGGCGTGGGTGCCGGATTCGGTATGGCGCCGGCGATCGGTCAAGGCTTCGCGCAGATGGCGCAAAATATTCAGCAGCCGGTCTCGCCGCCCCCAGCCCCTCAGTCGCCGCCGCCAGCTACGTCGGCGCCGAGTGGCGCTGCGCCTTCTGCGGGAATCGGTGCGGCGGAGCGGATCCGTCTGTTGAAGGAACTCGCTGAACTGAAGGCCGCTGGGATCCTTAGCGACTCGGAGATCGAGTCTGAAAAACAAAAAATTCTCGCCTCCTGATATCAACATGAATATTCGAAATCATCTTGCCGCAGCGGCGGTCGTGGTGGTGCTGGCGTCGCTCGCTATTCTTTACCTCCTCGTGCCGGCAGATAAACAATCGACGGCGACCATCGCAAGTATCCTGGCCGTTGCTTTGTCCTTGGGTTCACTCATTTACCTGCCGAGTGCATTCGCGCCTGCGGTGAAGACGCAAGCGGCACGCCTTGCTGGCGTCGGCCCGATGGGCGTAACCACGGTGTTCACGCTCATCTTGTCTCTGGCGGCGCTGGCGGCAGGCCTCTCAAACCTCCCGACCATCGCATTGGCATTGCTGGTTCTCGCCCTGGCGTCGCTGATTGTTGGCATTTTGTTGACCAACGTCACGCGCAAGGTCGTAGATGATGTGCAGATCACCCAGGAGAAGGATGATCGGTACCGCGTCTGGACCAGCGCGCTCAACGAGGTGGCACTCGTAATGAGCGATGAGGCACTAAAGATCCGTTGCAAGCAGATTGTGGAGGAATTCCGCTATGCGCCTTCGGCGCGCGCGATCGATGCCAAGGGCGAAGCGTCGCACGTGGTTACCGCCATTTCCGCCTTACAGGCGAGCGCCGGACAGGGCGATGCCGCTGAGATTGCGTCGAAGCTGAACTGGTTACAAGCAAAGGTCGCGGCGCACACGTCAGCCCTGATTGCGCTTCGTTCACACGCTTGAATTGAGTCGAACAAGGGCTCAGTCATTGTTTCGTCAGAAAGAACAAACAGACCAATTGCGGGGAAAGTATGGAAGGCGGGGAATTGAAGCTAGTTTGTAGCGGTTGTGGCGCCAGTCTAGAATATTCAGCTGGCGCGCGTGCATTGAAGTGCGTGTATTGCGCGGCGGTTACGGAAATTCCGCGTGCGGACGACGAAGAGGTCGACGCGGCGCCGGACCAGGTTGTCACCTTAACGGTCAGTCGGAATCAACTTGAAGACGCCGTTTTTCAGCATCTGGCTGAAGGCAAATACACCCCGGACAATCTTCTTGAGCATGCAACCTTCACGAAGATCGAGCAGTTCTTTGTGCCGGCGTACGCTTTCGCGGGTAGCTACGAGGCTCAGTGGACTGCGAGTTTTGGATACGACCGTACCGAGCACTACACAGACTATGTGCGCGACAGTAAAGGCAATTCACGGCCTGTAGCGAGGACCAAGACGGTAACGGACTGGCGTCCCGTGAATGGTGCGGATACAGGCGATTTCAGCGTTCTCACATACGGCGGAGCGCGCTTGAATGATTCAGCATTGAATCTCACCACTCGACTTGTCGAGCGCTGCCGTATGGGCGGGGAGGTTGTGGACTACAGCGCCTCGTTCACCAGCGGATTTGAGGTGGAAGCTTACGGAATTCGGCCGAATGACGCTTACACGGGGCGGGGCGAAGCCCTGGTCAACAACGTCATTGAAGCAGGCGTCATGCGCCACGCACAGGGCGACCGTCAGAAAGATTGGCATTGGAAGGCGACTACGCGCAAGCAGTCGTCTCGCGTACTGATTCCTGTGTGCCACGTTGTGTACGAGTTTCAAGGCCAAGCCTATAACGTGTGGACTGACGGCACTTCTACCCAGAATCTCGTGGCAGACGCTGCCCCTGAAGATCACTCACGCAAGCACGCGGTGCGCATCGGTTTCGTACCGTCGGCTGCGGCAGCTATCGGGGCCGTGGTTGCTGTCAGCTGCGCGAGCGGCGGCATCGGCAACATGCCGGAAAGTTCACTGTTGTGGGTCGGCCTCGCTGGTTCATTGCTTTACGGTGCACTTCGCCGCCAAGCTATTCTCTCTTACTCGCTCAAGCTGCGAAAGGCGATCCTTGCCCAGCGCAAGCTCGACACCGCAAATACGTCCAACCTGGAAGAGAGCGAGCGCCTGAAGATGGTCGAAGCATGCAAACGCCCCGACCGCTCGTGGTTTGCGGGCACGGCAAAAGACGCTGTGATTCTCCCACTCGCCTCGGTTATCGCGCTTTCGGCGGTTGTCACGCCCCTGTTGCACGAGAAGCTGAACGAGCGTCGCGAGCGACCGTACGCATCGGTAGAGTCACCCGTCGATCAGACTGCTGCGACGCAAAACGAGGCGTTGAGCCAACCGTCCGCCGCACAGGTTCAGAACGCAACCCAGGTCGCCGATGCTACACCTCAGCAGCAGACTCAACAGCCCGCTGCGGCTTCTGAATCGGCTCAACTAACCGATGCAGCTGCCTCTACGACGAATGAGGCGCAAACGCCGCCAGCAGTTCAGCAGGCCAACACAAATCAGGAGCAGGCGGTGCCGCAAACGGCTCAGGTTGCTTCGACGTCGGCACAGGTGAATCTTTCGCAACCGGTGCTTGCGGTGCTGAGCGCTGCCGCGCAAAACGACTGGACGTCTGTCGATGCTAGTGCCGACAAACTGGGGCAAGGCGGAATGCAAGGCGCCGTGCACCGAGATCGCGCCGCTGCGCGGGCAGCCAACATCGAAGGAAAGGCGGCTCTACAGGCGAACAACTATGCCGGGGCGATAGACGCGTTTCGTCGCGGGACTGCCGCCGACCCAGCCGATATCGAGTTACTGAATAACCTCGGCTATGCGTTCGAAGAGGCAGGGCAGCAGCAGGATGCGATAGATACGATTTCGAATGTGCTGAACCGCGTTCCGCGTCGCACTGCGGCATGGGCCAATCTTGCGAGCAGTCTGGCAGAAAGCGGCCATTTGCCGGAGGCAAAGGCGGCCCTGAGCGTTGCGGTCCACTATACGGGCAATCGTGACCGCACATTGGCGTTCCTGCAAGAGCAGGCCGCAACGGGACGCTCAGACGCAATCCGGCAGGTGAGCGCGGCGGTATCCCAGCAGGCATTGAACATTCCTGTTGCCGGACCCACGGCCGTCAATATGCAGGTGAGGCAGAGCGCCCAAGTGGTGCGTCCGGCCGTTCGGGAGCAGTCGTCGCAGGGCGACGCGGCTTATGTACGAAGCATGAACCAGCAACTCGAACAACAGCTTAAAGATCTCGGCCAATCAAAATGAAGAATCGTATTCTTTTCGGGAAATCTATCCTTGTTGGGACCATTGTGGCCTCGTTGGTCGGCTGCGCGGCGCCAGATGGAAATGGACCGTCGAATGCAGCTACCCAAGGGGTGGTCGGCGCAGGTGTCGGAGCCATTGCTGGCCTCGTACTCTGCAAGGCGGTGGGTGGGTCTGACGTGGCGTGCAGAAATGCGGCGGTGCTTGCCGGTGCCGCAGGTGCTTATATCGGCTGGCGCCATGGTAAGGAGCAAGACCTTGCTCAGGCCAAAGCTCTCGAGCAGTCGTTGCACAGTGCAGGCGTACCCGTGGTTACCGACACGGCTAACCTCAACAAAGCTGATGGCTCGGGCAACGCGCAGACTGTCACCGCCTGGAAAGGGACAACAGTCGGATTGCCCAAGAGCATGCTCGCCGCTAAGAGCCCTGATTTGCAGAAGAGCGTGGAGTTGAGTGGCCAGCTGGCCGCGTCACGATCAGAGCCATGCCGGGTACTCGTGTCGGTCCCAGACGTGGACAAGGCAGAGGTCCTTGCGTGGCTGAGCAACGGAATGCACGCACCTGGTCCGAACGCGAAGCAGGCACCGGAAATCAAGATGGTGGCCGCGAAACCTGGAGCAATACCTTTTCTCCGAGTCGAGCCAGTCGACCAGCAGCAATTCAGTAACGGATCTGTTGCCTAGGTAGCTCTGTCAGTTCGTATCGAGATCGGGACAGTCGGCGCTTCGCGGCGCCGTGCCTACCCTAGAGCCGACGCGATCCAGAGCCCGGCGACGGCAGCAAGTTGTACCGGCACAGCATTGCCCAGTTGACGCATGGCCTGGGACCACGAGCCCGGGAGTTCGAATGTGTCCGACAATCCTTGAAGTTGCGCAGCTTCCCGAACTGTGACGTGACGACTGGTTCCGTCGAGGCTCATCACCATGTTTTCGCCGTCGGGCACGGCGTGGACGCTTGCTTTGTCAGGCCACGTCACGCCACGGATAAAAATGCGCGCTACACGAATCTCAATCAACGGAGGTCCTGTGTCCGCAACAATGTCAACTGTCGACGTACAAGTTTTTCGAGTTTTACACACAATCGGAGCGTTGGCGCATGAAGCGCTGCCCCATCATCGGGGACAGCCCTCCATCGCAATTAGCCGAGAGGAGATTCATGCGACCCGACTGCTTATCAACCTTGTGTATCGGTTCTGTAGTCCGCTCTGTCGACCAAATGCTACTGCTGACACGCTCCGCGCCGACGTCGACGGGTTGACGTCGGCAGTCACGAACTACGTGCAAGCAGGTATGCTTCAGGGAGATAAGATGGACATCCTGCTCCATGAACTGGAGCGGCTGCAGCGGCTAATCAATAGCCGACCAGAAGAACCGGAATCGTCATCGCTTTGCCGTTAAGCATCTCCCATGTCGTCCAGCCTGCGATCATGGTATCGCCATTCTCGGTGCGTTCAATGACCGGCATTACCGCGGCCTTTGCTGGGTGCCGGGCGAGGCGGGTAGCTTCGGCGGGATCATAGTCGGGATGAGAGTCAGCAGCCTCGCGCGCTGCTTGCGTGTCCACGAACGGAAGTTCTGCTCGGACGACAGAGCTGTAGCGGGGATAGAGTTCCCGAAACTGTGCGACGTCCGGTTCGATAATCTTAACGTCAGCAACTTGTATGAGGACCGTCCGGGAGGTTGGACTCCGTGGATAGAAAAATTGGCTTTGTTGTTAGCGGTTTGGGCGGGGCGACGCCGCGCTATCCCAGCACAGCTTGCACAAACTCTGCTCTGGTATCTATAACGGCGAGTATTCGGAAAACTTCAGCTGCTGGCCTGAAGACGCACCACCTACACATGCAGACTGGCGCCCCCGGTCTTCATGATCAGCAGGTTTCACTGTGCTTTTGCGGGGGATTTTCGCAATCCTCTCGTTAGCTTACGGCTGCTTGAGTCGAGCTGCGGGCACTGGTTCGCACGCCTTTTTTGCGCTTCTCCAACATCGTCCCCCTGCATTCGGGCGATGAACAGTGGCAACGGAATTCCTCCCGAATCTTGTGGCTGTGGCGTCCGTCTACAACCAGCGCATAGTCAAGCGTGAGTTCCTCGCCAGGCGATATATCGCGCAGCGCGTAAATGAAGATACGGTTATTCGACAGCTCCGCCTCGCAATTCGGCGAACATGCGTGATTCAACCAGCGAGCGCCGTTCCCGCCTTTGCTGCCGTCAATGACGATTCCTTCCTCGACGTCGAAGAAGAACGTGTGTCCTGGCTGTGAGCGGTCATTTGGCAGCTGGTCCAAAACGTCTTTCCAACTGACTCGAGTACCCTTGTATTCGCAGACGAATTCGCCTGCGGCAATGGTGTTGTTCGCAAAGAGGCCCCGGCCGTGCACCGGCGAACGGTGAACCACAAATCGCGGACGTACTTTGCGGGCGGATTGATTCATGACAGCGTCGCCATTTCGGGAAGGGGAGCGTGCTATGCCGGTGAAGCCACCGGCATAGTTTGCAGACGTCCTGATGCTGACCAGGCAAAATCTAGTTGTCAAACGAATCGCAAAAACCTGACGCGAATTCGCGGGTCAACGTTTTGGGGTGAAAAAAACGCGGTGACCGATTGGTGGACTTCTGTGCTCGGGTTTGCCGCTTACCTCAGGGCCGACGCGATCCAGCAGCCGGCGGTAGTGGCAAGTTGCACAGGCACCGCATTGCCTAACTGGCGCATAGCCTGAGACCACGAGCCGGGGAGTTCGAATGTGTCTGGCAATCCTTGAAGTCGCGCAGCTTCTCGAACTGTGAAGTGGCGACTGGTGCCGTCGAGGTCCACCACCATGTTTTCGCCGCCAGGCACCCCGTGGACGCCAGCTTTGAGCGTCTTTGCTGGCTCGTCGATAAGAGTTCCGGTATGGCCTTCGTACTGCTTGCCTGCGCGACGCGGTTCGTGCCCGGTCACGTTGGCTTTGAAGGACGGGGCGCCAAGGCTGAAAAAAGCATCGCGGCAGGTAAGCCACGCTGCTTCTTCTGGTGGTTCGGCCGAATAAGCCAATTCCGCGAGCTGGACGCGTGTAGAGCGCGGTATCGCATCGTCGTTCGGACGCGGCAGGTTGTGGCGTTGCCAGTATTCGCCCGTTATCCACTTGTCGAAATAGAGCCGGCGCGCGCTGTGCGTTTTCACGGGAAACGATGGCAGGGTGCCACAGTCGACGCGTACCCCTGCAATCAGGACTCTTTCGCGCTTCTGTGGAGCGCCGTAGTCCGCTGCGTTGACCTTAGCCACCGCGACCTGGTACTTAGGGGCGTCCAGAGATTCTTCAAAGCCACCTCGTTCCAGGCAATCGAGTATGTGGCGAACGTATTCGCTGAACGCCGGCCGTAGTAGCCCTTTCACGTTTTCGAAAAGAAACGCCCGTGGCTGCATCTCGCGCACAGCGCGTATAGCCTCCGGCCACATGTCACGCCCATCCTGTGGCCCCGCAGCCCGGCCGCCATTGGAGAACGGTTGACAGGGCGGTCCGCCGGCTACCAAGTCGACTCCCTGATAACTGCTCCAGTCGATGGTTCTGACGTCTGCTTCGAGGATAAGAGATGGCTCGCGATGGTGTGTATCTGGACAATTCGCGCGTAGAGTCGCGCACGCTGCGGCGTTGAACTCTGCCTTAACCAAGTGGCGAAAGCCGGCATTTTCCAGGCCTTTCGCCATCCCGCCGCAGCCAGCAAACAGTTCGACGCATTTCAGACGACTGTGTGCCCCGTCAAACAGGGATTCACTTTCGACGCCGGCAACTGCGGACGCGTACTGCGTAATATAGCTTTCGATGGAACGCATAACACGAGCTCAAGTTAAAACTCGTGTAGGCGCGTTTTTTATTCGGGCAGCTGACAGACTGTTGCTTTACTTCATCCACCTGAGATTGCTAATTTTTTAGCCCGGTCTACGACCTATCCTCTTGTTTTGCGGGAAACGAATTGTTTTGGCGGTGTGTCCGCGTGAAGCAAAGTGTTCAGGGCTGAGGGACGAGCCGCCGAAGCGAATGAAACTAGGTCTGTGCAGGCGAATGGCTCGCGTATCGCCATGGACTGCCAACATTGACCCCTGCGATCAAAAGGCAGGGGAAGCTCCGCGGCGAATGGTAGGATTCGAGAAGAAACAGGTTGACTGTTTCAGCGAATCGTCAAACATCAACACGTTCTATAAGGACACGTATGAATAAACAGGAACTGATTGACGTTGTGGCCGGCGCCACAGGTCAAGGCAAAGGCGTCACCGGCGAAGCCATCGACGCATTCATCGAGGTTGTCACCAAGACGATTTCTGGCGGAGGCAGTGTGCAGCTTATTGGTTTCGGGTCATTTTCGACTGGCAACAGGGCTGCAAGAGTCGGTCGCAACCCGGCGACTGGCGCAGAGATCCAGATTCCAGCCGCAAAGACCGTTAAGTTCACGGCCGGCAAAGGCTTCAAAGATCGCGTAAACGGCAAGTAAGATTTAACGCTGTGAGTCCGCGCCTGAATAGTTCGGCGCGGGCCGCCTTGTGATTCGATTGTCAGATACGTTGCCGTAACATGTGCTGCGGTGACGGATGTCGCAAGCGCCGAGGAAAGGTTCTTCTGCCGTCAGGACGGGACGATTTCCCCGTCACGCGTGAGCTGTTCCGGAACGTCTGATACCATTGCCGGGCCAAATTCTCCTCGCGTTAAACGCCCCCGTCATGTATCGCAACGCTTCCCAGTCGTTCAGCCGAGCCATATCCGGCTCAAGGCATTTGAGCAAACAGATGCTTTTGCCAATTTCTCGGCAGTCTGCCTCCGATATCTCGCTCCTGAACCATCTCGCGCTTGCCGTCTGTCGTCGTGGCAGCGGCAATGCCTATCTCATGAATGAGCTCGTAAAGAGCGTCTATACGACGTACTACCTGCAGCGGTCTGGTTTTGGCGATGCGTCCCTGGAGCTATATCGCCAGGCAGAAGCCGGTTTGGAGGACGCTCTCGCTCAAGCGAACCTTAAAAAAGTCTGGACGCTGGATCCTGCGACTGCGAGCTCGCTAGAGGAGGTGCTAGCTTTGTATGACCGGCAGCTAGCGTCTGCTGCCGCCTGGATGTTTGTCGAGGCTCGCGCGCGGCTCGACTCATTCGTTGCCAGCCAAAAGCGTTCGCCATTTTCTGACTGAATCGTGACGCCGTTTTCTAGGTCGGCTACTACCTGCGCAGGAATTTGAGCAGCATGAGGGCGGCTAGGCGTTCCCATACCTGTGCCACTGATCTCGCATTGTCTGCGCAAGATACATACACAGAGCTTCGGCTAAAGTGAACGCTACGGCTATCTGGCGAACGCGATTAATGACATGCATGCTCAGGGGAAAGAGGATCCGAATCAAGTACTGATGCGCAATCCGAAGTCCCCCGAGCGGTCGTGGCGACTACAGGTGACTGTTGCTATCAAATGCTATCGCGCGATCCTCAGAAAGCGCAGACGTTCATGGAGCAACGGTTCGAATATTTTGGCAAGGCGCCCAAACTCTGGCCAGACAGGATCGCTTTTTATCAGATGAGAGGCGATAACAAGCAGAGCAAGGGGACGGCAGCAGCTTGCGCGATCGCGCTTCCCGATTACAGACACGCTTGCCGCGATGCAAGCCAGACCTTAGTCGAAATAGCCGCGAACAAAGCAAAAAGTGACGCCCACGCAAACGTCATTGTGCAAAACGTGGAGTTGAAACTATTCAAGTAATGGAAATAGTGGGCGTGGCTCTGCAGATTAGATTCCTCTCGCTTCCTCTGCCCACGAAACCGTCGCTCTGAGGCCGTCGGAGAGAATCGCGTTGTGCTGGGCCGCAGCCCGCAATTTCCCGCAGCAATGGTCCCTCTCGGAAGCCTTACGGGTGAGAATGAACCGGTGTGTTTCTTCAGTCGTGGTGCGAGCATCGCTGCCACTCCTTGCGGATTATCCATTTCCTGTCTGCCACGCGATGTATGGTGCGATTCGATCCGCTGGCTGGCGCCCTCACAAGCTCATCGTGCAGCTTCGTGCGAAATCGCTGTCCAGCATGGCGTGGAATACGCGGCCCGGATGTCAGCGCAGGTGGCAATGTCCCGCCCCAGCCCCGCCACGCCGGCAGGCGTCGGGCAGGCAAACCGGCGGACGCCGTGCAAAGCCAGATAACGCTGGGCCGCGGCCATCGATCGACCTTGGCCCGAACACGAGATCATGCGCGAGCAACATTAGCTGGCGGGTGACCGCTCGCAGGGGACAGGTGCCCGTGATCTTCGCTAGGCTCGCAGGCGAAGACAATGCGACTCACCGCGCGCCTTCCACGTGCAGCGCGGCACGCGCTGCTTCAAGCCGTCCCATCGTCGTCGCCACGCACCCGGCAAGCGACCGGGTCGCCGTATCGAGCCACAGATCCGGATTGAGCGGTGCCTCGTAGGGATCATTGATGCCGGTGAAGTTCGCGATCTCTCCCGCCCGGGCACGCCGGTACAGCCCCTTCGGGTCGCGCGCCTCGCACACCGTGAGCGACGTTGCCACGTAGACCTCGAAGAACCTGGCTTCCCCGACCGTCTGGCGCGCCAGTTCACGGTCCCGCCGGAAAGGCGAAATCAGCGCGGCAATCGCCCAAGTTTCGGCGTCATTGAGCTGCCGGCACCGCTCGGCCACGCGCCGGATGTTTTCGCTGCGGTCTTCCCTGGAAAAACCGAGATCGCGACTCAGTTGCTGTCGCACGACGTCGCCGTCGAGCACGGCAACCGCTATGCCGAGCGCGGCCAGCGCCGCTTCGAGCGCCTGAGCGAGCGTCGTCTTGCCGGCTGCGCTCAGGCCGGTCATCCACAGCGTGGCGGGCGAGTATTTCATTCTGTAATCCAGAGGTCCGGGGCGGGAATCATCGTCCGCTGCGGCGGTGCGTGAGCATTGATGTGAGCGTGGACTATCCTAGGAGCGGGAGAATTTAAGGGGGGTAATGGCACAACTTGGCCTTGGTCTGGATCTGTCAACGAAACGCACGCGCAAACGGTAATTTCTCGAAGAGATGAGGCGCGTGGTGTCGTGGTCGCAACTGATTGCCCTGATTGAGCCGTACTATCCGAAGGGTAAAACGGGACGGCCGCCCTTTCCGATTGCCACGATGCTGCAGATTCACTTCATGCAACAGTGGTTTGGTCTGTCAGACCCGGCGATGGAAGAAGCGCTCTATGACGTACCGCTGTATCGCGACTTTGCGGGGTTCGACGATGGCATGACGCGGTTGCCCGACGAGAGCACAATCCTGCGATTTCGCCACCTGCTCGAAGCGCACGGTCTGGCTGTGCAGATGCTCGCGCTGATCAATGAGATCCTGAGCGGGAAAGGTCTGATGCTCAAGGCCGGGTCGGTAGTCGACGCCACCTTGATTTCTGCGCCCCAACTCGACGAAGAACGCATCCGGGACGCGCGACCCGGAAATGCACCAGACGAAGAAGGGAAATCAATGGTGTGTGTCACGAACCTGAGCGCAAGCTTGGGATGCTGTACTGAAGATGGAAGAAGGCCTTCCGGAGTCGGCTTGCAGGAGCAGACTTCAAACCGCCCGGTGCTGCTGCGTTCAAAAGGCGTGGTGGTGAGCGACTGTGGAAAAGTCACCCGTCGAGGGTGGCAGGTACGTATTGAGAAGATGAGCGAAAGCAAACCGTCCGATGACGCATCGTTATGCCCAAGGCGCTGTCGAAACTGAGGTAGACCATTGGCTTCAGGACAAATCGGGACGATACCTGCTTACAGGCCCGATGGCAGCCGGTGTATAGGCGGCATGATCTCAATACAGGCTTTGGTACGGAACGTGAGAACCTTGTTCCAGATGCGAAGGGAAATGACAAATGGCAGAAACCATGAGGAAGAATACCGATGCTGGACCAAGGGACGGAGTCACCCGTAGTAGCGTGGAAGCGCCTGTAATGGGAGCGGAGCGAAGGGGTGACGTTATCCTGCCGATAAACGCTGTCAACCTACGGGGATGAGCAACGTGATCGCGGCGAAACCTAATAGCATTGCGAAGCGCACGGTATGGGAGGCATACCAGCAAGTCAAGGCCAACCGCGGAGCTGCAGGCATCGACGATGAAACCATCGCCGAGTTCGAGCAGAACCTGTCGAAGAATCTGTACAAGCTGTGGAACCGGATGTCATCGGGATCGTACTTCCCGCCACCGGTCCGGCAGGTGGAGATTCCCAAAGCATCGGGGGGCGTGAGAAAGCTGGGTGTGCCGACGGTGATTTCATAATGCACCTCTCACAGTTGAGTGTTGGAATGTTGCCGCTGCAGATGCCCTGAAGTGCGTACCCAATCCCGCAGTTGCTGCTCCCCGGCGGGATCCAGCGTGATCCACCACGGCCCCCGCCCATCGAGCTTACGGGCCTGGACCACGTGGCGCTCGATCCAGTAATACACGACGTGTGGACTGACTGTCAGTCGATGGGCAAGCTGCTGTACCGTGAGCTCGTCTGGCCGCTTGAAGCAGGTTGCTTCAATTTCATACCGGTAACGGATCCATTTGACCATTTCAAGCGTGAACGATTTGCCAGCGGCGCTGCGCAGGCCTTCCTGATTGAGGTGTGCAACGATTTGCCGGTCAGGCAGATGCTGCGATAGTACGCGCACCCGCTCGACGAACGCGGCGGGGTAACGCATCGCGTCGGCAGCTGGCTTTGGTAGGTCCACGGTGATGTCAGTACACGCGCTGCCCTGCCAGCGGATGTGCAGCACGGCTTGTCTCGTGGCGGCCAGTTTCTCGACCGTGATGTCCCGGATCAGCAGTCGCAACATGCGCTTGCGATCCTTCGCCGAGGTTGTGGGCGCACGCCAGAGGCGGGGCAGATTGCGCGCAAGCGAGAGAACCTGGGCCTTCTGTTCGGACGTGGCGACGCGTGCCTTCTGGCTCTGGAATTGGCTGGCTTCGGTCTTGATTGCTTCGAGGCGAATCATCGCGTCGTTCCAGCGCCGCTCGAGGGTGCCCGCGACCAGACGGTTGGCCGGGTCGCATTCCTGGTAGCGACGTTCAGCGAGCGCGACCTCATACTCGGCGCGTTCAATGCGCATGTGCCACTGGCGCATGATGGCGCGATCGCGCTGTTCGAGTTCGTTCAGGGCAGTGACGGCGAGCTTGAGTTCGGCAGGCTGTAGGGCGGTGAGTACCGCCTCGCCAATCGCGTTGTCAAGGAGATCGCTGCGCATACTCATGCAATCGGTGGTCGCCAGACCATCGCGGCGACGCGCACTACACAGGTACTGTGGATAAAGGCCACCGTTACCCTGGTACCGCACGGTCAGCGCCCGGCCACAGCGGCCGCATATCAGCATCCCCTGAAGCAGTGCCAACCCTTCACGTGCCGCACCGCTGAGCACGGTACCTTCGCCGTTGGTCCGATTGCGCGCCAGGCGTGCCTGGTTGCGTTCGAAGTCCTCCGGGGTGATATATCCTTCGTGATGGTCGGGCAGATGGACGCGCCAGTCCGCCTTGGGTACCGGCTGCACGCGCTTATGAACCTCTCCTTGTGGGGTGATGCGCTGACGATATTGGTACCGTCCAAACACATAGACTCCTGCATAGGAAGGATTCCTGATCAGACCGAGTACGCGTTCGTGGCTCAGGCGCCCCCAGATGAGTCGGCCTGCCCAGGCACCTCCATAGGCCCGCTTTGGAAAGCGCAGGCCATCTTCAGCAAAACGCTTGACAACCGCGTATGCGCTGCCGGTCTCCTGAAACAGACGAAATGCCAGTTGCACGGCGCCCCGAACCTCGTCATCGGGATCCAGGACGATGCGGCCGTCATCGCCATAGCACAATCCGACAGGCAGCGGAAAGCGCAACTCACCCTTCTGGGCCTTGTTCAGCTTGCCGCCCTGGAGGCGGCCGCGCAAGAAGTGCAGTTCTGCCTGTGCCATCGTTCCTTTGAGACCAAGAAGCAGGCCGTCGTTGAAGTCGCCCGGGTCGTAGCAACCATCGGCGTCGATTACCAGGGTATGAGTGAGCGCACACAGTTCGAGCAGGCGATGCCAGTCCAGGTTTGAGCGCGCCAGTCGCGACACTTCCAGTGCAAACACCGCACCCACTTGCCCCATCGAGACATCCGCCACCAGCGTCTTGAAGTCCTCGCGGCCCGTCATCTGCGCCCCCGACTGACCGAGGTCGCGGTCCAGGATCCGGACCGCCGTGGGTGGCCAACCCAGTGCCAGCGCCTTGTCGCGCAAAGCATACTGACGCTCGGTGCTCTCCTGATGGTGTCGCACCTGGGCCAGCGTCGACTGGCGGATATAGATGTACGCCGGCTTGCTGTGATGTTGCGTGGTGATCTTGGTGTTCATCGACGGCCTCCTCGGTCGGTTCCAGCGCGGGTCCGGCGGTGAGCCAGGCCTCGAGCATGTTGGCGATGAGTACGCCGGCCAGGTGAGGATCGATGGATTGGGTGAGTGACAGGGACGACTGGCTCACCGCTGCCTCTCAGAGCGCTTCGCGGCGGCGTAAGAGTTCGCGGTTGATCTCGCAGATCTCCTCGATGATCTCGCGGACCCGGTGATAGTTCGCCAGGCGTTCGGTGACGTCGGCGTAATCGGCCTGAGGCACGTAGTCCATTTGCGGTCGGCGCCCGGGAAAGCTCACGGACAGATAGTACTTGGGGCCATGGCCGGGGCCGTCGGCGCATTTGCAGCCGGGTTTGCCGCAGCGCTTGTAGCGTTCGATGAGCGAGCCCCGCAGGAGTGTCTCCAACGCCGGCATCTGCTTCAGCAATTGGGCGCGGCGTCTGCGTAAGGCGGATGATGGAATGTCTTCCATAAGCGGACCACGTTAACGACTGGTCTGATAGTAGGACAGGAAGATCCATTGATCAAGCTCCTTTGATGGATGACTTCCTGGAGGCCGAAACGGCAAGCAGGTCGATCAAGTCGATCAGCTCCAGCAACATGCTCAGATCGAATCGGCACACGGTGATGCCGGCGTCGTCCTGGACGAAGGGTGCGCCCCAGTCGGTCCATTCGCGGGCAATGCTGAAGCTGCCGCGTTCCACATGACCGAGGAGCAGTGTGTCGGTGCCCGCGACACGGCGCTCCTTTAGAACGGGAAAACGTTGACCTCTGAGGGGATGGAACGGGTGACGAATCTCAGCCCAACCCAAATGCTCGTTGAGCGGTTGTGCAGTTCGCGATGACCGTCCCCACGGTCACGGACCGTGTCGCGCAGACCGTGGTCAAACTTATCATCGAGCCGAACCTCGACACGATCTTCCATCCGGACTCTTATGGGTACCGGCCCGGACGATCAGCGAAGCAGGCCGTCGCAATTACTCGCGAACGCTGCTGGCGATACGACTGGGTGGTGGAGTTTGATATCAAGGCGGCCTTCGATCAAATCGATCACGGGCTGCTGATGAAGGCGGTGCGCACCCACATCAAGGAAAACTGGATTCTTCTGTACATCGAGCGGTGGCTGGTCGCGCCGTTCGAAATGGAGGATGGCACGCGTGTACCACGGGCGCGCGGCACACCGCAGGGCGGGGTGGTCAGTCCCATCTTGATGAACCTGTTCATGCACTACGCATTCGACCATTGGATGCAGCGCACCAGTCCAAATTGCCCGTTTGCCCGCTATGCCGACGACGCAGTGGTTCATTGCCGTAGCCAGAAGCAGGCGGAATACATGATGCGGTCCATCGCATCACGGCTGGCGGCTTGCGGACTGACGATGCATCCCGAGAAATCGAAGGTCGTGTATTGCAAGGACAGCAATCGTACCGAGCACCATCCGCATGTCAGCTTTACGTTCCTCGGCTTCACGTTCCGGCCGAGGAAGGCGTATAGCCAACACAACAGGCTATTTACCAGCTTCCTTCCGGGGGCTAGCAACGACGCCTTGAAGCGGATGAGGCAGGCAGTGCGCAGGTGGCGGCTAAACAGACAGACTCATGTCAAGCTTGCCGACCTGGCGATGCTATACAACCCGGTGATACAAGGATGGTGGAACTACTATGGTGCGTTTTACCAGACGGTCATGCTTCGCTTCTTCCAGCACATTGATCGTGCGCTGGAACGTTGGGCTGGGCGCAAGTACAAGACTCTTCACGGTCGCCATCGACGCAGTGCGGAATGGGTGCGCAAGATGCAGGTCGCAAACCCATCGTTGTTCCATCATTGGCGTGTCGCCGGATCAAAGGTTGGATAACGGGAGCCGTATGACGCGAGAGTGTCACGTACGGTTCTACGAGAGGCTCGAGGTGAAACTCCCCGGGCCTACTCACCAATTCGGGGTGAAAGCGCATATCGGCGCGGACGCGGAATCGGGCCTGGTGCACACGGTCATCGGCACAGCTGCCAACGCTCAGGACATCAATACAGCCCAGGAGTTGCTGCACGGCGAAGAGGTGGATGTGTACGCCCATGCCGGATATCAGGGTATTCAGAAGCGATGCGCGCACGGTTCAGTGCGCTGGCATGTCGCAATGGGGCCCGGCAAGCGCAGAAAACTGGACCTGAGTGATCATCTGGACGCGATATTCGATCAGATAGAACGTCTGAAAGCCGGCGTGCGCGCCAAGGTGGAGCATCCATTCCGGATCATCAAGCGCCAGTTCGGCTGTACGAAGACCCGATACCGTGGCCTGACGAAAAACACAGCCAGATCACGACGCTGTTTGCACTGGGTAATCTGTGGATGGTGCGTAAGGCGCTGCGCAAAGCGTAAAACAGGCGGGCGCGGACGCCTTGAATTTGGACAAACGCACCCTGCCACGGTTCGAACCGAACGGCGATCGAGGTCCCGGCATCTTCGCCGTCGCTAAAACGCGGGCAGCAAACTGCACGAAGTGCAGGAAAGGGGTTGTGCAGACCATCCTTAATAGCCGCGTGTCTCGAATGTCAGCGCAGAATCGTCGAGAACAGAGTCTCTTTGAACTTGACCACTGGCGTAGGATCGCGACGCAGTTTTGCCATCAAATACGCGCCCTGTAGAGAAGACACAATGAATGCCGCGAGTTCCTGGCAGTTGGTGTCCGCACGCAGTTCGCGGATATCAACTGCCGCCGCCAGACAGTAAGCTACGCATTTTTCGATTTCAGCAAAGATCTGGACTATGCGGAGCCGAATGGCTTCGCCGCTGTCACCGGCCTCCGCGGCGAAATTTCCGAACAGGCAACCATTGCGGGAATCGTTGCGGCTGATGTGTCGGATGCTCGTGTCGATATATTTGCGCAATCGGAACATCGGGGCGAGTTCGTCATTGCATAGTGTTTCGCGAAGATCGTGACACGCGTCTGCAAAATACAGGTCGATCACCTCCAGACCGAATGCTTCCTTGGACGCGAAATGATTTGTGAAGGAGCCGTGTGGAACCTCCGCCGCTTGGACGATATCGCGCACGCTCGCACCGTTGAAGCCATGCTCGTGGACTACACGCATTCCTTTGGAGAGGAGGGTTTCTCTGTGTGATGGTCTAGGCATAGCAAGTGCAGAATTGTACGGACGTACATATCATAACACGCCAGATTGATGTCCTCGTTTGTTGGCCTTTCCGCGTCGCCCCGGGTTACGGGCTAGCGAGGAGGACTTCGAATGAGACGAGGTATTGAAAAATCGAATTGCCGCCGCAGGTGCGACTAGACCTTTAGTCGAAGGTAGTCCAATTGTCTGGTCGTCTACTCTGACGAAGACTTGCGACAAGGCTGGACGAGCCGTTTTTGACAAAACGTCTATTTCATCCCAGACCGTCCGAAGCGATGCGGTGCGAAGCGAGCGGGGCACTGCAAAGGCCATTGCGCAGCGCGCGCACCAAATGAGATCTGCCGATTGGTGCAATTTCGCGGGGGACCCTCCGTTTGGTCTTTGCGTCTGAAGACGGGCAGAGTGCTTTTCTTTGCGCCCTGCAGGCGCGCAACGAGTCTGCGCTGTCGGCGGGGCCGTCAAATTGACGAAAGCTCGGTGCTGGTAACGCACGGCTTGCCCACGATATACGTCACAGAGTGGCGCGCCCTTGACTAGCATTGCTGGTCGATAGGGACATGACTCGTCACGCCCAAATCTTCGAACGTACGCGTTGATTCACACTGTAGTAGCTTCTCCGCGATTACGCCACCGCAGTCAGCACGTACCATATTTCCCAAAACTCAGAGTCAATTCTGGGCCATCGATGGCTCGATTTTTGCGTTTTGTACAGTTTGAAATTGCTCCACGGTGCGTACCACGCCAAACTGTGCATTGCGCCAGCATGCGTAGCCCTCAGGCGGGCGTCGATGCGATGGCATACACTCGACCAAGCCAAAACTACGAACGACGTGATCTGCATTGTTCGACCCGTCTAAATTACCTAGGCGAAGAAACGTGCTTTGTTCTGTAGCGTTGACGACTGGGCCGAGCATCCGTCCTCTCTATGTCAGTTAGATGTGGTCAGTTCAAAAATCAACGTTGCGGCGGCAAGCAACTGGGTCTATTGACAGGTAAAATATGGACGAGCATATTGGAACGATGGGAAAGAGATCGAATCGAGAAAAACTGTTGACGGAAGGCTTTCGTGTGCTGCAGGAGCGCGGATGCGCAGGCGCGAGCGTTCGAGACATTATTGGCGCCGCGGGAGTGTCGCAGGGGTCATTCACATATCACTTCAGGTCGAAAGAAGATTTTTTCCTGAAAGTGCTTGAGATATACGTTGCTAAACTTCGGCGGACGGCGGAGGAGACCCTACTCAATGGCGAGCTGTCGCCGTTATCGCGACTCGGAGCCTATTTAGAAGCTCGTGTAGATTACGTGGGGGGGTTTGGTGTACAGAAAGGGTGCATGCTTAGCAATTTTAGCGTCGAGGTGAGCGCTCGCAGTGAGAGCATCAGGCGCCGACTCCTCGAGGTCTTCAATGAACTTCAGTCTTACGTTGCCGGGTGTCTCCGCGACGCCGTTACGGCGGGAGACTTGCCGGAGGACTCGGCATGTGACGAACTCGCGGTGATGATTGTGGACTTAATGCAAGGTGCGATGTTGCGCAATCGGATTCATCGCGACAGTGCTCATCTGCAGTATGTGAAGACATCGCTCATGCGAGCTGTTGTTGGCCGTTGCGAGCGGCACGTCAGTGCAACCCAGTGGCCAACCTGACGCGTGTTTCGCGATGTTCCCTAATTGCTTCGATGGAGCGGCGATTTTTTGCTACGCGCTGGGTTTCCCCGTGGTAAGCCTCTTTATCTGAGCCGAATGGTGTTCGGTTTTACCGTCGATTCTCATGACGATTGAGAATTCGATTTATAGAAGATTGGAAGCGCGTGGGAGATCTAGATGAACTGGTCTTACCCCACGGTTCACCGAGGCACTTCAGTCTTTGGATGGAGCGCGGAGTCGGCAACGAAGAAAATCGGCCAAAGGAGCGACCGATGCAACAGGAAGTGCATGACGCAGAAGAGATTGAAGCCTTGTGTTTTCGACTTTTCGACGGTTGGTGCGAACGACGAAGCGTCATCCCGCTCGCATATCTTATGCATGCGTGGCCAATCGTGACGTCTGACGGTTTTTCAAATAGGCGGATTCAAACTACCTTAAGAGAGCTTCAACAATTTCATCCGGATTCGCTTACACCCGCGGAACATCTGGATATCAAACGTGTGCTGACGGTCGGACAGCGCTGGACCAGCGGAAATCCCGACGGCTATCAGCCAGGCAAGCGAAATCTAACGAGGGGGCTTGTTCTTCTCAGTCAATCGACTCAGTCGATCAAAAGTCCGGCGACAGAGTCAACGTGTCACTGCGCGGAATCGACTGAATCAAACGGGGCGTACATCTTGAATCCGTCTTGTACAGAAGCCTAATGATTTCAAAAATTTTTGTGCGGAGGGACTTGTTGACAATTTTGCTTTTTGATAGGAAAGTTGTTCGTTAAGTATGCGAACAATATCAAAGATGCCGGGGAGTAAGTCGTACTATTGCTCTCGCGGGGTTTCGCATAGCGGGCGGCTTGCGAACATTGGTTGTCGACTGCCCGGATGCGCGGGATAAGGGCAGATGAGATAAGACTGTCAATCCCTTAATTCTCGATCGCAAGTCTCAAGAATGCAAAAACGCATGCTGCATCGGATCAATGACGCACTTTCAATTTTTGCGTGGGGACGAACAATGATAAAACAGTCGCGTGAGCTTTTTAAAATGAAACGATGCGGAAGATGGCTAAAGGTCGGACAATTGTTTGCGAGTGGATCGCTTGCATGTTTGCCGCCAAATTTTCCGGACCGTTACGCATGACGGCTCGCTCACCGCATGGCTATAAGGGTAGGCACTCAGTAGCCGGCATCAATTCGGCCGATACGCACCTCTCGAGCTCACTATTCGAGGAGATCGCGAGGACCGCCGCGCTCGTTTGTCAGGTGCCAATCGCTGCCATTACGTTTTCTGACCCAAATTTGCGATGGCTGTATTCAGAAATCCAGATATCCCACGCGGACTGGACGGCTGCCGAAGCGGCGTTCCTCCCTTGCTCGCCCATTAGAGATCGTGGCAAAGCAGTGGCCGAAACAATTGAGGGTCCCCGCTGTTCCCAAAAACCATTCGCGCTTGATGGTATTGACATCCGTTTTTATGCGAACGTCCCCATTCATCTTGGGACGGAGGACCGTTGCGTTGGAATTCTTTCGGTGGCGGCCTGCGAGGCTCGTCAGTTATCCGATGTCCAGATGCTCGCCTTGGACAGCCTGGCTCGGCTTGCCCTCAATTCTCTATTGAATTCATCTCCTCTCGCTGGTGCTTGGATTGAAGGCGAGGCTGACTCGAATCGGAACTCTGAACTGGATTTTGTCTTGCTTGCCGACTGTCGCGGAAGAATCGATTACGCTAATCCGACATCTGCTCGCTATCTGGAGAGCATCTCGCTTCGTCTGGCCGACATCAACCTGCGCGATTTCGTTGACCCGGAACATTGGAAGTCGGTCGATACAGCTATTAGCGGAGCGATTGAGGGACGACTAAGTGCGCCTTTTGTCGTACGCATGGCAGGAAGTGAAAATATTGATAGATGGATGCGATGGACTTATCAACCGTTAGCGGAAATTCAAGGACGGACTGTGGCAGTCTATGCAGTCGGGCATGACATTAGTGAATTAAGGCAAGTGGAGCTCGCGTTAGCAAAGAGCGAGCGGCAACATAGACTACTGTGCGAATGCACGCCAGCGCTGCTCCACTCGATGGATGCACACGGTAACATTTTCAGCGTTAGCGATTTGTGGCTTTCCACGCTCGGCTATAGCCGCGATGAAGTACTGGATCGACCTTGGTCCGATTTTCTGACGCCGGCGTCGCGCGAGTACACCCACTCTGTCGTGCTTCCTGAGTTCTTTCGTGTTGGCCATTGTCGCGGCGTGGAGTGCGAGATGATGCGAAAGGACGGCAAGGTAATCGACGTCCTATTGTCCGGCGTCGTGCTGGATCGGCACCCCGACGGAACACCATTGCGGTCCATGGCCGTTGTCGAAAATATTACAGACCACAGAAAAATGGAGGCCACTTTATGTGAGGACGAGCGTCGATCCCGCGCGCTTGTCGAAAATCTTCAAGCAGGATTCGCGGTGCTGGAGACTATAAACGATGAAGCCTCAAAGATCGTTGACTTTCGGTTCGTCGCGGCAAATGCGGCGATAAGTAAGACGAGCAACTTTACGCCAGATCTTCTAATCGGGAAAACCGTTTCCGAGGTAGTAGGCAGATCGGGTAAGCCAAGATGGGATTGGCTCGGCACGTTCGCGTCGGTCGTGCACACTGGCGATCCGATTGCGCTGCAGGATGTGCCGACGTCGTCGGGTGGCTGGGTCGACATGGTTGCGTATTGTCCGGGTCCCGGTCAATGTGCCGTCCTGCTCCTTGATATGACCGAGCGAAAGGAAATGCAGTCTACCCTTGCGAAACAGCACCAGTTATTGCGGGTGACGCTGCATTCAATTGCCGATGGTGTGGTCACTACTGATGAAGAAGGTCGCGTCACGTATCTTAATCCAGCTGCCGAACGGCTAACGGGCTGGTCAATCGAACATACGGATAGATTGCGCCTGAAAGATGTGTTTGATGCGCGCAATGAACGGACTGGTGAACAGGAACTGGATCCAGTCATGCAATGCCTCACGGAGAACCGTGTGGTCGATAGCGCCGACAGTATCGTCCTGATATCGCGGAGCGGCAGGGAGCACGTGTTAAATACTTCTGCGGCCCCGATCGTGAACACGGACGGGCAAGTCCTGGGGGCGGTGTTGGTGTTCCACGATGTTACCGAGCAACGTCGGCTCGCGAAAGAAATGAGTTATCGTGCCACACACGATGCTCTGACCGGACTATTGAATCGCGCGGAATTTGAAACACGACTTGAGCGCATGCTCACCGATGCGCATGAGACAGGTAGCGAACATGCGATGCTGTATATCGACTTAGACCAATTTAAAGTCGTGAACGACACATTCGGTCATATCGCCGGTGACCAAATGCTGCGGCAGATAGCGGCACAATTGGGACAATGTATCCGGACGAGCGACACACTGGGCCGGCTAGGAGGCGATGAATTTGGTGTCATCCTCGAGCAGTGTGATATGGAGTGGGCGAATCGGGTCGCCACCCGAATCTGCCAACACCTTGACGAATTCAGATTTATTTTTAGCCAACGACGTTTTCATATTGGTGCAAGCATCGGTCTTGTGCCCATTGACAATCGATGGCCAACGATTGCGACCGTGCTTCAGGCTGCAGATAGTGCTTGTTACGCCGCCAAAGATGCTGGACGTAACCGCGTGCACTCGTGGTTTGACGCGGATGAGGTAGTGCTGGCGCGACGCGGCGAGATGCTATGGGTGACTCGCTTGGAGCAGGCCCTTGACGAAGATCAATTCGAGCTGTACGCCCAACTCATCGAAGCTATTGACCCGGCGGACAACGGCGTTCGGTGCGAACTTCTGCTGCGTCTTCGTGAGCCTGACGGAAGTCTGGTCTTGCCCGGAGTTTTTCTTTTGCCGGCTGAGCGCTTCCAGATGGCATCACGCATTGATCGTTGGGTAGTCAGGCGAGTATTCGCATGGATGGCGAGTCACCGCGGTCGGTTGAGACACGTGAAAAGCATTTCAGTCAATCTTTCGGGCCAATCTATCGGCGATCGTAGCTTCCATCGCTACGTGCGGGACTTGGCTGACACGTTTGATATCGAATTAGATAAGCTGTGTTTTGAAATAACAGAGACAGCCGCTATCACGAATCTGCCCGTGGCAACAGAATTCATTGAGTTGCTGCAATTGCAGGGCATAAGTTTTGCGCTGGACGATTTTGGCAGCGGTGCGTCGTCTTTCGGTTATCTAAAGGCGTTACCTGTAGATTATTTGAAAATCGACGGACAGTTCGTCACCAATCTGGACAAAGATCCCATTGATCGAGCAATGGTGCGCTGCATTAGCGACGTAGCAAACGCACTAGGCAAGCGAACCGTCGCAGAATTCGTCGAGACCTCAGCCGTTGCGGCTTTGCTGCGAGACATGGGTATCGACTACATACAAGGGCACTTTGTTCATGCGCCGGCCCCAATGGATGAGGTTCTAGCGGGAGCTGACGGGTAGGAACGAAGAGAGTAGAGCGTGCGTATCAGATCGGCGATCCAGCTTGCCGTGAAAATCGGGTTTGATCGCGGATTACAACCAATGTTGTGGGAATCACGTCCCGTGGTCGGGGAGATGATGACTAAGTTCTCGATTCAGACTGAATACAAATATCCTGAACGTCGATGTGCCTGGTTGGCATGTTCACCACTCTCTAGAGTCGCTTGGTCAAGTCGGTCGAACCGCGCCGAATGTTCCGCAGATCATCGTAATGTTTGAGCCGATCGTCGGGCCGAAGAATCGGGTGGGCTTAATGTGCAGTATTGCAGTACGCCGCCTATGACCCGCGAGTCGCTTCCGAATTGCCCAATGCGATGACCTCTCGGCGGGATTCCGGCGAATGTGCTGGAGGGCACGGTGACGACGTTGGGAAAGGGCCGCGGCGAGTTATTAGCATGTCCTGCCGTCCGATGCATGTGGCCTGAAGTCGATCAGTTGCTACGCGCCGTCTTTGACGCGCACTTCGACTGGAGCAGTGCCAGGTCGGTGGTGACGATAGGCGACGAGATGGACCTACGCAGAAGTGCCGTGCCCTTCAAGCCTTTATCTGTGAACCACACAATATTGTGATCGAGATCGTGGTCAGACTTTTGAAACGAAGTTGGGGCATTCCGCCTTTGGGGCATTAGAGGATGATTGATGGACCATTTAGAATCTTTGCGAATTTTCTGTACTGTTGTTGAGGTGAAAAGCTTTACTCGTGCTGCCGAAAAGCTAGGGCTGTCGATACCGAAGGTGTCCCGGGCCGTCACGGATCTCGAACAAAAGCTTGGAGTCCGGCTCTTACAGCGTTCAACGCGTCACATTTCGATGACTGAGGCGGCAGAACGTTTTTTTGTGGGATGCGAGCGTATTCTTGTCGAACTCGGTGCGCTCGAGACGGAGGCGCGACATGGAACGACAGAACCAACTGGAGTGTTACGACTCGTTGCACATACGACGGCGACGGTGAACGTTCTTGTGCCGTTGATCGCAGACTTCAAGACGCAGTTCCCCTCCGTGCATCTCGATATCACGCTCACCGAACGGTCTGTTGACCTTGTCGAGGATGGTTTTGATTTAGGTATTCTTTTTCCGTTTATGCTGACAACGGATCGGATGATCACGCGGTTTCTTACGCGCCTTCCAATGGCGATGGTTTCGTCTCCGGCTTATCTCGCTTCACGTGGTCAACCACAGACGCCGGACGATCTTGTGAACTTCAATTTTGTGGCGATTTCGCCCTCCGTGCAGGCTCCTTTGCTGCGTTTGCGACGAAACGATCAAGAAGACACGATCAACGTCAATGTCGAGATCGCCTCCAACAATTCTTCACTGCGAAAGGAAATGGTAGTTCGGGGATTCGGGCTCGGCGTATTGCCCGAACCGTTGATAAACGAAGAGCTTAAGGACGGAACGCTGGTTCGCGTCCTAGACGGCTATAACGTCGTCGAAAGCGGCAATGAGCTGCGTCTTGCATATAGCGCTCGAAAGTTTATGCCGGCGAAAGTTCGTGCGTTTGTTGATTTTGCGACTTCGTATTATGGGATTGAACAGAGTAAAGAAGATGGCGAGTCAGGATAGATGTCGCAACCCGCCGGATTGTCAATTTCGCAGTCGGAGTAAGAATTACTCATAGCGTCGCCTCATCTCTCTATCGTGCTTACGGTATGGCTTGTGCCGTGCAGGACGTTCATGGATGGGGCGATGGGGTAAAGTAACTTACATCATCCTTGCTTGCGGCGTCAGGAATTCCAGCAGCATGGTGTCCATAGTCCTCTGGAATTTAAAGCGGGAAATATCTGCATTTACGCCGTATTGAACGTGCAAGATTGATACTGACCGCAGAGAATCCCTTGTTAACCTCAACTGGGCAGGGGGGGAAGCTGTGACTGGAAGAATTACAATTTCTGGCCCGAACAACTTTGATCCTGCGTGATTTTTAGCCTCCGTTAATTCGGGTTGGCGACAGCATTCTGTGCGGACTTGGACAATAGCGCTGATTCTCGCCTAGCGAAACGCCCAAGACCGCAAAATCGCCGTCTAAGTTTGCCCTTCAAGCGCTTGGACGTCGTCGGGAATCGGGACCCAGCCCTGCGCGCTTTTCATCCAAATGAACTGAGCTGGTCGGAGCCAACTTGTGTCATCGAGAGTGCCGGGCTTGATGGAGAGTACCTCCTGCACTGACTTCAGAGCATGATAGATGCGGACGCCGCATTCGGGGCAGAACACACCTGTAACCTCACCGCCGCTGTCACCAAGACGCGCAAATTGCTTCGTCGCGCCAGTCAATGTCAGACTATCTTTCTTTACCACCATAAACATGCCAAAGGCGCTGCCTGACTGACGCTGGCATTCTTTGCAATGGCATGCAGCAAGGCGGATTGGTTCCGACGTCAATACGTAACGCACAGAGCCGCATTGGCAGCCGCCGGTGTAGGGTGCGGGCATGTTGTCTGCTCCAGTATTCATTATCAATTGGTTGTAAGGGGCTACCTTGCTTGAGGTAGTGATTGATGCCTTCCTCTCGACCTTGTACGAAGGCGATAGTATGCATCGGTAAAAGAACTGACGAGGGCACCATCTACCCTCGGCCAAGCCAGAGCCTCCTCAAACAGACAGCCTCCAGACCAGCGTTCCAGGCGGCAAAGTATTGGCGCGCTGGATCGAGGTTCGTGGCCTATGCTGGCGCAGTACCGCAACCAACCCTGGAGTCAGCATCAGCTCGAAGGGAAAACGATTTTACTGAATTGATCATTGTTTCCAAGATATCGACGCACTTTCACCGGACCTTCAAGTTTCAACAACCAATCGATAATTGGCTTGAACGCGCCATTCGCGAGATCCGTGATAACGAATTATGCCGCGACCATTCAGCGTACGTCGGCGCCGTCGATAGCTAGATGTTGTACTTCTTGTAATGCTGATTTCTTGCCGATCATACCATCGCAGCGGCATCAAGGGTGTCTTCTGGCGCGGGGTACGCCTTGGATGTAGGCGATATCGTGATTGATGGGTGCGAAGATCAACTTAAAGAATCTGAACCACTCAGGGAATCGAAGGCAACATGCGCTGTGGCTATTCACGATATGCATCGCTTCCGCAATAACATCTTGCTAGCTGATACAACGAGATGCGCCGCTCCGGCCTCGTGAAGCCGCTTTCCCTTCGAAGTGCGCGTCCACGCGCCGAGGCATTTTGGCCTGATTCGTAACCTGCGTCGTCTAAGCCGACCCTGTCAGAAACAAATGATTTAAACTTCTTGCCTTCTGGCAGCGCGTTATTGAATATCGGAAGCAAATTTTACCCCGTGGAAAACGGACCTTTTATGAAATTGCCATGTGTCGAGTGGCGTACTCTGAAGCTAGATCAGACCAGATCAGATCAGTTCCACGTCCTGTTGCGAAGCAATCCGCCATCCGGCAATTTTTGTGGCGAAAAAGTTAAGTCGACCAGCAGATCATGCTGAACCAACCCAGCTCAATCTCGATCGCAGGTGAGATCGTTCATGGGAAGCAGTTGTACAGTTCTACATCAAGTAGCTGCGCAAGCCGCGTATCAAGTTGTCCGTCAATGCGGAGCTGGATTCAATTCTTGCGGACGCTTCAAGGGAGTTTTGTCGCAGCTGACCCCACCTGACCGACCTTGCCTTCAAAGGACTGCGTTTCATCCGAGAAGGTGCCCCGATGAAACTTACAACGTCCTGGGTGAGTGACTTTCAGCTCTGCAATAGGGCGTTTAGCCGGCCGCAAGGTTAGAGGCGCTCACCGCTTTAGTCTAGGATCGGCACCGGAGTAAGTGGCGAGTCCGCAGCGTTCGGCGTGCTGGACCTAATGCTCGATCGGTGCGGGACCTTGACGTTGCGACTGTGGCGTGAAGCGCATGGATCTCCCAAAGAGCACATCCGCGTATATCTGTACTGGCAGTCGGCAAACCTCCGCGAGTCGTATGACGGGCCGATTTCGCAGCCCGCATGGGTCAGCGCCTCATGCTTGCTCTCACCGAGAAACTGTGCGCGAACGCGCGAAGAATGCCGATGTTCGCAAGTGACTTCGCGTCGGCCAGCGCGCGCTCTGATGTTGCAGGATTGAGCCGCGCGCGATAGTTTCTGGAGCAGACTTCCGGCAGCCGGCCCACAGGACGACCGAGCATTGTGTTTGAAGCGCCCCCGGACGGTCAGTTGAAACTCCCCCACTTATGGTCGCGCAAATTCCCCCACCCTGTGCAGCAGGACTAAGGGTTTTATTTAGCTGGTTTTCGATTTCCGCGCAAGCGTTTCAGCGGCTTCCTTGAGGCGATAGCTGCGGCCGTCGAATTCAAGCAGATGACAGTGGTGCATAAGACGGTCGAGAATCGTGGTGCTCATCGTGTTGTCGCCAAGGTATGCGCCCCAATCCTGCACAACGCGGTTGGACGTGACGAGAACGCTGCGATGGAGTTTGTAGCGTTGATGGATCAGGGTTTGCAGCAGCGCGCCGGCGGCCTCGGGGATCGTACGCGACAGGAACAGGTCGTCCAGCACAAGCAGATCGCTCTCGAGGATAGCCCGCAGCCGGGCTTCGCGCTGGGCAGTCGGGCTCAGCGCGTAACGGTTAAAGAAGTCGTCGGTCTCAAGATACTGCACCTTGTGGCCTTGCAGGACGGCCTGGTAGGCGACGGCCTTCGCAACGTGCGATTTGCCGGTGCCTGGTTTACCTATGATCAGCGCGTTGTCGCCGGCGGCGATGAACTTCAGCATGTGCAGCTGGAAGCAGGCCTGACGAGGCACTTTGGGATTGAAGCCCCAGTCGAATTCGGCGAGAGTAAGTTTCTCTTCGAGGCCGGAGAGCTTGTAGCGGCGTTCGATGAGCCGGGACTGGCGGCGATCCAGTTCGTCCTGCAGGATCAGTGCGAAGGTTTCAAGGAACGGCTGCTGGGAGCCTTGTGCTTGCAGTACGCGCGTTTCGAGCGTGTCACGCACGCCGGACAGGCGAAGCTGTCCGAGAGCCCGTTCGATTTCCGGTAACGTCATGGTCATGCCTGTGTTTCTCCCGTTGGAGGTTGAGGTTCGGCGCCGTGCTGCGCACCGAGGGTAAAGAGTTCGCCGTACTCGGCGGCAGGACGGATCAGCGGGTGATCCTGCGTGAGAGGCAGCTCGAGTTGCGGTGCCTGATCGAGACGCTCAAGTGCCTGTTCGAACAGCCGTTCGACGATCGCGCGCACCTGTTTGTAGCGGTAGACGTGATGACGTAACGCGTGATCGCAGGCCTGTTCAACGAGCCGGGCGGGATACTTCTTCGCCAGACCGACGATGCCCCACATGGCGCGGTGGCCGACGCGACCTTCGCTGTCGAACATGTGCTGGCACAGCGCCTTTGTTCGTGGCCCGACGTCGCCGGCGCTCGCAAGCAGGAAGGCGCTTTGGCGGGACGGATTGAACGGGCGTTCGTCTTCAGGCAGTTCAAGCGAACCGGCATTTACGGCGCGAGGATGCGTGCGCAGCAACGCCTGCGTCCGGCGATCGCGGATCTCGATGGTGGAATCGTAGATACGCACTGAAACGAGACTGCCGATCGGTGCAGGCCGCGCCGCATAGTTGCTGCGATCGATGTTGACAGTGGTATCGTCCCAGACAGTACGCACGACCTCCGTGAAGTAGCGAAAGCCGGTGGTCGGCAACGGCCGCAGATGCGGCCTCTCCTCCTGGAACATGGCCTCGACCTGTCGCCGGGTGCTGCCGTGTATGCGTTTGGCTGCCCAGTTCGCCTCCCAATGCATCAGGAATTCGTTCTGTGCTTCGAGCGACTCGAAACGGCGGCCGGCAAGCGCGGTGCCCTGCGTGTGTTGAATCGCGTTCTCGACGGTCCCCTTTCGATTCGGGTCGCGCACTCGGGCAGGGTCGGCGACGACACCGTAATGCTCGAGCATCGTCTCGTAGAGCCGGTTGATCTCGGGTTCGTACAGGTCGGGCGTGATGACGCCCTCCCGGAGATTGTCCAGGACGACATAACTGACAGCGCCGCCGAAGTAGCGGAAGGCTTCTTCGTGAAGCTGGGCCCAGACCTGCTTGCTGGACTTCCAGACCACGCGCCGGAAACTGCGCCGTGAGTACCGCAGGGTCATCACGAACAACCGCGGGCGCCGGTACCGGCCGCTCTTCGGATCGCGGGTCAGTGCGCCTTCCCCATAGTCGACCTGGGCTTCCTCGCCGGGGGCAAACTCGAGACGGTCGAACTGCTCGGGATCGATGTGACGCAAAGCGCGAACGAAACGCTTGACGCTCTCGTAGCTGGCTGCAAAGCCGAACCGGTCGACCAGATCCTGATAGATCGCCTGCGCGTTGCGCCTCAGGCGGACCTGCTGCTCGATCCATTCGCGATGCGGTTCGCTTGCCGAGCGCGCGAAATTGAACGTTGTGGTCTTGCCGGAATTGTCGGTAGCCGGTGGTCGCGGCGGTGGAGGAGTTTGCGTGACCGCCGCTTCAGAGCCGGTGGTCACCGTGGGGGAGTTTGCCGAAGCGGACTTCTCCGACGCGAAGATCGCCTGATAGCGGCGGATCGTCTTGCGGTCGATACCCGTGAGTCGCTCGATCTGGCGCTGGCTCTTGTTGCGTTCGAGTAATGTGAATACGGTGCTTTGCAGGTGCGGCTTCAAGACGTTCACTCCCTGAACTCCTTCTTGTTCGAAGGAGACGAAGATAGACGTCCTGCAACACCTCTCCCGGCAGCTTTAGTTGCTCAGCTGACGGGCGTCAGGTGGAGGAGTTTGAAGTGACCATACCCGGAGGAATTTGACCGACCGCCGGGGGGAGCGCCTCCACGAACTCGTAGCACTGGCTGCGACGCGGCCGGGCTCCGGAGCGAATCAGACAGTCACGCGACTGAGAATGTCACGTTTCTTTTTTTGATTGCCGGTTTTCGCGGCTCAGCCGTGAGAGCTTCAGTCGTTCCGCTGCGATCCTATCGTCTCGCTCAGGCAGGCGCTAAGATTGACCTGCGCCAACTGTTTGACGATGGCCTGCGCGATTGTCCCGAACTCCCACTGCCACAAGGCAGACCATTGAGGGGAAGATCATTCGACAGTGATCCGGACAGAGAATCTCTACGGCATGATGGTCAGTCGTTTGCGTACTGATGTACCAGTCCGGAAGTGTCGGCGACGGCATGCAGTGCAGCGATGTCCGAGATAATGATTTCCCGACCCATTTTCAGGAGAATTCCTTCCTCCACAAATCGCGCAAGTTCGCGACTCATGGTCACACGGGTCACCCCTACAAGGTGAGCAAAGTCTTCAACGCGGTGACTTTTTGACAGACGCGCGGTATTGTTCGCCTCCAGCGTTCCGTATGCATTGAGCAACTGGACGAACAGCGTCGCCACACGCACGCGCGCTGGCAGACCGGCATACATGACATGCATACATCCGAGGCGGGTCTTCTGCGCCAGTCGACGGGCTAGTTCAATGAAGATCTCGGGGTCAGCCCGACCGGCTGACATGATCGCGGCATTGTCAATCACGAGGACCCGCGAATCTTCAACCGCGACCGCGGATGTGTAACGCGGCTGCTCATCAAAGATGCCGTATTCGCCAAACGTTGTACAAGGTCCCGCAAATGCAACATCCCGGTCCGACCCGTCTATTCCAGTCATGAACACCCGGATTCGGCCTGCCAGCGCGTAGTAGAAAGATGTGGCAAGTTCGCCCTGACGGTACAAATGTACGCCGCGGGCGAAAATGCGTTCCATGCCCAGTTTGGCAATGCTGCGCGGGAGCTCCCTTACTTCCGGGAGCAAAAACGGGGAACTTGCTGGATCACGCGGTGCCGCTCGCGTCTGCGAAACTGTTTCTTCGCTCGGCTGTAATCCCGTCAAGGCTGCGGAAACCCGAACAGCCGTGAACTCGCCCGATAACCCGGTGCTTTGAGCATTCCTCATTCGACGCCTCCTTCGTTCCCTGCCAAGGGAACTCATCGCGCAGTATCGAAGGCGTTCCAGGTGGCTCTTCGCCTCTGTTCGGAACGCATGATCGACAGGGTCTCCATTGAGGTTACTACTCGATATCCGCAGCATCTCTGACCACTTTTCGCCAGAACCGGAGACGGGCTAACCTCGAATTTAATCTGTCGCTCGCTTAAGGATGCCTAATCGTCACGCGCCTGGCATCAGCAATTACACCTATCTTGCCGGTCAGTATCAGGGATCGATCTGATTTGATCAGACGAGACCATCGTGGCCGTATCTGTCCATTTCTTCGCCGCAACGCTGCGCCCTGTTTCGTGTTTGTCGCTTGACGGCGTCAGGTTCGAGATATTTTTTGATTCAACTGTCCATTTCGTATCCGCTGATACAGCCAACTGTAGAACCGGGAAATACAGTGGCATTACACGAACCACACGATGAATTTAATCGTGCTGTGCATCACGACTTTAACCTCAAGGTAAGGAGACTTTAATGAACGACACAGCCGTCAGTCTGTCCAGCCCCGAGACACTGGACATCCGATCTTCCAGTCCTATTCCTGGCACCCACGCCGCTTTAGGCGACGAGGTAACAGTGCACCTGCATCCGCAGGGAATTCCATTGTTCATCATGCCCGTCTCCACGCGTCTCAAGACGGATCTTGCGGCCTTTCGGACATGGCTGATTGATCACGAGGAGGTCATCGATAAGCTGCTGCTTCGGTTTGGCGCCGTGCGTCTTCGTGGATTTCCCGTCAGAGGTCCGGAGCAGTTCGGCGATGTGATGTCGCACTATCCCGTCGCCACTATGGGATACAAGGGCGGTGGGGGACCACGCGCAGCGATTGCAGGCAGAGTGATGGAGTCGACGCGGACAGAAAAAGACCGCTTCATTCCACTACATCACGAGATGTGCTATCAACGTCAATGGCCGCTGAAGCTTGCGTTCTATTCCAACGTGGTAGCAAGTTCTGGCGGAGCTACTACGATTGGAGATATTCGCCGCTTCGAGGCGCAGATTCCGCAGCGGATCCTCGACGAGGTGCGCAAACGCGGTGTACTTTATCGTCGCAATTTCCGCGACGGACGTGTATCGACGGAAGGCTGGAGCGGTCAACTGCTCAATATACACCGCCCCTGGCAGGAAGCTTTCTTCACCGAAGACAAGGCCGAGGTCGAAGCCGCATGCGAAGCAGGAGGACTGCAATGGCAATGGCTGGACGATGGCAGCCTGCAAACCGAAATTCGCAAATCCGGCTTCGTCACTCATCCGGTACATGGCACGAGCCACTGGTTCAACCAGATCAGCAACCTGACCGCGTTGCCCACGAGTGCTCGGCAATGGTACACGTTGACACCCGAGGACCAGCGCAACGGAGGACGTTACCCCAACGAAGTTCTGTTTGGCGATGGCGGCACGATTCCTGCCGAGGACGTCAAGCTGCTGCGCAAGATCGAAGACGAAATTCGCGTTGACGAGCCGTGGGAGGCGGGCGAGATCATGATGCTGGACAACATTTTGTGCACCCACGGCCGCACGCCGTTTGAAGGTAAGCGCGATACGTTGATTCAATTTCTAGGATCCGGGAGCAACGAATAAGATTCAAGAAATCTGCGAAGCGGGGCGCTGGATTGTTCCGTACGGATCTGGCCCCTGCTGCAGGCGGCTCGGGGCGTTCTGCTGAGTGACGGCGTATAGATTATGTCACTCGAGAGAATGTGAAACCTGTTGCGATTAGCGATCGTTAGGCTCTGCCTCAGAGCCTACATTTCAGGCGTGTCCGAGAATGACCTGATATTTAGAAAAACGTGAAAGGCTGTAATCGCAATTTCACGAGACGGAAATGACGAAGATGAGCCTCTGATAGGGCGCCGGAGCGCGGCGACTGGAGATTCAACAGAAGTTTGATCGAGCCCAATGTGATTGACTGGCTTGGCTCTTTTGAGTGAGATCGGATTTCCGTGTTTCTCAACCCAGGAATATCGACAATGACATCTACAACGGAAGGCGCCGAGTCTCGGGCGCAAGAGGAAGTTGGTTTTATCGGGCTCGGCGGGATGGGCCAGCCCATGGCTTTGAATTTGGCTAAGGCTGGCACAAAGCTCGTCGTCTGGAATCGGTCAACCGAGCGTACCGAGCCGCTGCGTGCCATCGGCGCTCGAGTGACGGAGTCTGCTGACGAAGTATTCAGGCAGACGAAAACTGTGATTCTTATGCTGTCGGATAGCTCGGTGATAGACGCAGTGTTGGGATCTGGCACGCCGGCCTTCGCATCGCGTGTCGCAGGGCACACCATCATAAGCATGAGTTCAGTTGCTCCGGATTACTCAAGGGGACTTGCTGCGAGCATCCATGCGGCCGGGGGGCGTTATGTTGAGGCCCCGGTGTCCGGTTCGCGAAAACCGGCTGAGGCGGGCCGTTTGGTGTCGTTGCTAGGCGGCGATCCTGAAATCGTCGCGAAAATCCGCCCAATGCTCGCGCCGATGTGCCGAGCGTCAGTGATTTGTGGTCCGATCGGCAACGCGCTGCTTATGAAACTGGCGGTCAATCTCTATGCAAACACGATGCTCGTCGGTCTGTCCGAAGCGATGCACTTCGCGGATCGAAACGGCCTGGACCTCAATACTTTTAAGGCCGCAATCGATTCAGGGCCGATGGCCTGCGACGTAACAAGTGTGAAGATTCCAAAACTCGTCGAGCGAGACTTCGCCGTGCAGGCGGCTACAGCGGATGCCTTTTCCAGTTGTCAGTTGATAGCTGATGCGGCACGCGCCGCTGGCATCGCCTCGCCTTTGCTCGATCTGAGTCGAAAACTTTACGCGGAAAGCGTGGAACTGGGTAATGGCCGGCTCGACATGATGTCCGTAATTCGATCCATCGAAGCACGCACAGCAAACCTTGGACGATGTTGCGAGGAAGCGAGTTGCCCTGCCTGCAACGTGGTCCATTGAAGGACGGCACTCTCAACTCGTCGTTCTCGATCGTCCTTCCGACCGTTAGCGCATTTTGCGCGAATGCGAATTTGTGCGGCCACTGACGCAAGGACAGCATCGAGAACAGGCCGTCGTCGCCCATGTCATCGACGCAGTCGTGGCGGCCAACTGACGACCAGCACCATGATGCGTTTCTCAAACACAGTCCATCCGGCAATTAGCGTCGTCGCCGACATGGGCGCTATCGGGCATCCGAATCAGGTGCTGTCCGGTTTGCTCAGATGATGTTTTCATGGTCGCGCGCTGTCAATTTCTCTGGTGCAACGATGAGCTGGTCTCATGCTTATCATTGAAATGCCGTTGAGCGGGGACATTTTTTTGATCTGGTAGTCAGTTTCGTATCCGTTGATACAGCGGCCGGCGGAGCTGGCAAATAGAGTGATGTTACACAAACCACGCGGAACACTGAACTCCATGAAAGCGATACAGATTACCAAACTAGACGGCCCGACTTCGATTGAACTTGTGAACGTTGAGCCTCCAAAGCCGGCGCCCGATCAGGTTCTAATCAGTGTTCGCGCCGCTGGCGTTGGATTCCCGGATGTGCTGCAGTCGCGCGGGCTTTACCACGTAAAGCCCGCCCTGCCTTATACGCCGGGATCGGAGGTCGCGGGCGTCGTCGTTGCAGCCCCTGCGGATTCCGGGTTTGCCGTCGGGGATCGCGTCGCAGCAATCACGTCGTTTCAGGGTCCAGATCACGCGGCACTGCCGATGCTTGGTGGCTTCTCGGAGCAAGCGGTCGCAGCGGTAGACATGACATTTGCGCTTCCGGATGATGTCTCGTTCGAGAAGGGCGCCTCCCTTCCGCTCAACTACCTTACCGCCTACTTCGCCCTCATCGAGCGTGGTCACTTCGTGCAAGGTGAATCGGTGCTCGTCCACGGTGCGGCGGGTGGGGTGGGAACGGCGGCGATTCAGATTGCAAAGGCCTTCGGCGCTAGCCGGGTCATCGCCGTAACATCCACGCCTGAGAAGGGTGCCATTGCTGTTGCTGCGGGCGCTGACGAGTTCATCCCGGTCGAGGGATTCGCCAAGGCAGTAAAGACCTTCGGCGGCGTGGACATTGTCGTTGACCCGGTCGGCGGTGAGCGTTTTACCGACTCCCTGAGGTCGCTTAAGGCAAACGGACGAATCCTCATTCTCGGTTTCACAGAGGGCACGATACCCTCTGTCCAAGTCAACCGTCTGATGCTGAACAATACATCCGCGATCGGTGTTGGCTGGGACGCTTACAAGCACGTTGGGCGTATGCCATCCCAATGGGCGGCGATCAAGCCACATGTCCAAAGCGGGGCACTTAGTCCGGTCATCGGAACGAGCTACGCACTCGAAGACGCGTCGCGGGCTCTGCTCGCAATCGACCAGAGACTCGCAACCGGTAAGGTCGTACTCGTTCCGTAATTCTGTCGTAGCCCTGCATGTTGGTCCCACAGGGGCTGCGCGCGTAGATCAGATTGTGCGGGCAAACGTCGCCCGCCTTGGAGAAAAGGGAGCTGCTCATGACGCAACACGTACTTATCAATAACTCGGACGGAGTTCTCTCCATCAAGTGGAACAGGCCAGATCGCCTCAATGCATTCGACGCTTCGATGCTTGAGGATGCCGCACAGGCTATCAATGATGTACCCAACGATGTGCGCGCAATCGTGATCAGTGGCGAGGGTCGTGCCTTCAGCGCCGGAGGCGATTTCAAGAGCGGCATCACTATTGAAACCGTGGACAGCGGCCATCGTCTTGTGCGTGCGATTGTGCGTTCGCGTGTGCCCGTCATAAGCGGGGTCAATGGTCCTGCAGCTGGAATGGCGTGCTCCATTGCGGTCGCCGCTGACATTGCGCTCGCGAGGCGATCCGCTTATTTTCTACTGGCGTTTGTGAACATTGGAATGATGCCGGACGGCGGCGCAACGGAGTTAATTGGCGCTTCAATTGGCCGCGCACGTGCTAACAGTATGGCCATGCTTGGAAATCGGCTGTCTGCTGATGACGCAATGGAAGCGGGACTGATCTATCGATCGGTAGCCGACGAGGCTTACGATGCTGAGTTGGCGGCTCTGGTGCAAAAGGTCAAAAATGGACCTACCAAAGCGTTTACTGCGATGAAAGGCGCCATTTCGGCCACGACGCTGACCCATCTGGACGAGGCCCTTGACCGTGAGCGCGCAGGGCAAGTGCCACTCTTCGAAACGGAAGATGCAAAAGAAGGCGCACTAGCTTTCCGCGAGAAGCGCGAACCCGTGTTCCGCGGTCGATAGTCAATGCTGTAGTGAAGTGCCGACGTCGTCGGCAACCTCCTCGCATCGCGCCGGATGCCGCGTTGCTACCCGTAGCAGCTTACACAATTCGTTTCGCAAACGAATCGCATCGTACCGGCAATGTGCCGCAGACGTTGCGTTGCCGTCGCCGAGACCACGAAATGCTCGTGTTAGCGTCACGATGCGAGCCGATCGATCATCCGAAGTCTGGTAGCAACCCGGCGCTCGACTTCCTCTCGTCGGTGGTCTTGAAATTGAATCCGCACGCGTATCTGGAAACAGAAAGCTGCTATCGCCCGACGGATGGTCTGCGAGTTCGTGGAGAACGATGACGGCAGCGAGCGCCCCGCAATTCACGAACTGAACTGCACGTGCTGGAGGATCTACAGCATCAATCATTCGACGCGGGGCGTCGTCTCGGGTTACGCGTGGGGGCGACAGGCAGCAGATTATCTGCGGCAGGCTGGCATGCCTCGGCAGGAAAACAGGCTGGCTCTTGCATGACTGAATCTCCGAATTGCTAGACAATTTCGGAACACCAAAAGGAACCGGCATGACAGCGCATTATCAAGTCCAGGACGGTGTGGCCGTCATTTTGCTTGACAATCCTCCCGTCAATGGTCTCGGTCATTCCACAAGAGTGTGCATTGTAGACGGCATAGTGCGTGCACTTGACGACCCGGGCATCAAGGCGATTGTTCTCACGGGCGTGGGCAAGGCGTTCTCGGGTGGTGCCGATATTCGTGAGTTCGGCACGTCTAAGGCGCTGCAGGAGCCGAGTCTGCAAACAATAATTGATACGATCGAGGCGTCTGCGAAACCCGTTGTGGCCGCAGTTCATTCGGTTGCGATGGGCGGCGGCTTGGAACTGGCCCTCGGCTGTCATTATCGCGTCACGGTCAAGGGCACGCAGATCGCCTTACCAGAGGTGAATCTAGGCCTGCTGCCCGGGGCCGGTGGTACACAACGCTTGCCGCGCGTGGTCGGCTTGGAGACTGCGGTAAACATGATCGTGTCGGGCAAGACGATGGTCGCGGAGGTGTTTGCAGACACAAAGCTGTTCGATCACTTTGCGGCCGACGATTTGTTATGGGATGCCTTGAAGTTTGCGCGGGACGCTGCCGCGGCCGTGGGCCCGCATCCTCGCATACGCGACTTGCAGGTGCACCACGAAAACGCAGAAGCCTATCTGGGCTTCGTTCGCAATACGGTCGTGGCAAACGCAGGGGATTCCCCGGCTCCAGTCAAATGCGTGGACGCCATCGCGGCGTCGCTCAAGCAGTTCGATCAGGGCCTCAAGGAGGAGCGCGATGCGTTCCTCTACCTTCTGACCACCCCCGAATCGCGGGCGCTACGACATGCCTTCCTCGCCGAGCGCGCTGCGAGCAAGATCCCTGACGTGCCGTCGGACACGCCGGTGCGCGACATCAAGCAGGTGGCCGTGATCGGCGCCGGCACGATGGGCGGCGGCATTGCGATGAACTTCATCAACGCGGGCGTTCCGGTCACGCTGCTGGAAACCAAGCAGGAAGCGCTCGATCGCGGCCTCGCCACGATCCGCAAGAATTACGAAGCCACCGTCAAGAAGGGCAAGCTCAAGCCCGAAGCGCTGGAACAGCGCATGGCCTTGATCACGCCGACGCTCTCCTACGACGACCTGAAAAACGCCGACCTGATCGTCGAAGCGGTGTTCGAAGAACTCGGCGTCAAGGAGCAGGTGTTCAAGCGTCTCGACGAAGTGGCGAAGCCCGGCGCGATCCTGGCCTCGAACACGTCGACGCTGGATGTCGACAAGATCGCCGCTTTCACCAAGCGTCCGCAGGACGTGGTCGGCATGCACTTTTTCAGCCCGGCCAACGTGATGAAGCTTCTCGAAGTGGTGCGCGGCAAGAACACGGCGAAAGACGTGCTTGCCACCGTCATGAAGCTGGCCAAGAAGATCAAGAAGACCGCGGTGGTCTCGGGCGTGTGCGACGGCTTCATCGGCAACCGGATGGTCGAACAGTACAGCCGTCAAGCGGGCTTCCTGCTTGACGAGGGTGCGCTGCCCGAGCAGGTCGACAAGGCCATCGAGAATTTCGGCTTCGCGATGGGGCCTTTCCGGATGAACGATATGGCTGGTAATGACATCAGTTGGGCGATTAGAAAACGCCGCGCCGTCGAGCGCCCGTTGTTTGCGTATTCAAAGACGGCCGATCTGTTGTGCGAAACGGGGCGCTTCGGCCAGAAGGTTGGCGCGGGCTGGTACGACTACAGGTCGGGTGACCGCAAGGCGTACCCGAGCCAGCAGGTCAACGACATGATCATCCGGCATTCAGAGCACCTCGGTGTCACGCGGCGAAAAATCTCCGACGAGGAAATCGTCGAGCGTTTGATGTACGCGCTCGTTAACGAAGGCGCACTGATCGTCGAGGAAGGAATTGCATCGAAGGCGTCAGACATTGACACGGTTTATCTGAGCGGGTACGGCTTTCCGCGTTCGCGTGGTGGCCCGATGCAGTATGCGGATGAGGTTGGTCTGTACAACGTTGCGCAGGCGATTCGCCGCTACTCGAAAGGCTATCAGGGCAACGCGTGGCAGGTTGCGCCACTCCTGCAGACACTCGCGGATACAGGTATGGGTTTTAACGACTAGGTCAGTTCTTCGTCGTTTCCGGCCAGCGCAAAGGATGAAATGCGTTCGTGACCGCGGACGGTCCGACGTCGAAGCATATTGAGGAACAAGACATGAATGAAGCAGTGATCGTATCCACGGCGCGTACCGGTCTCGCGAAGAGCTGGAAAGGAGCCTTCAACATGACTCACGGTGCGACGCTTGGCGCCCATGCGGTACTGCATGCGATCTCGCGCGCAAGTATAGAGGGCGGCGAGGTGGAAGACGTGTTAATGGGCTGCGCGAATCCTGAAGGCGCGACAGGGACCAATATCGCGCGGCAGGCCGCCCTGCGCGCCGGCTGCCCAGTGACGGTCCCGGGCGCCACTGTGAACCGCTTCTGTTCGTCGGGCTTGCAGACGATCGCAATGGCCGCGCAGCGTGTGATTGCCGATGAGGGCGATATCTTCGTTGCGGGCGGACTGGAGAGCATTTCGTGGACGCAGCGGCAGTTGAACACACAATTCGCGAGTGACCCGTGGCTTGTGCAGCACAAGCCGGAAATTTATTGGAGCATGCTGCAGACCGCCGAGAACGTGTCAACTCGTTACAGGATTTCCCGTGAGCGTCAGGACGAATACGGCGTACGCAGTCAGCAACGCGCGGCGGCTGCACAGGCCGCAGGCCTGTTCAATGACGAGATCGTGCCGATGACGGTGATCGCCGGTGTGACCGACAAGGCCACTGGTCAGATTGTGACGAAGGAAGTGACGATTTCGGCTGACGAAGGCATTCGAGCGGATACGACTCTCGAAGGAGTGTCGAAAATTCGTTCAGCCACTCCTGGCGGCGTAATCTCGGCGGGTAATGCCTCACAGTTTTCTGATGGCGCATCGGCGACCGTTGTGATGAATGCGCGCGTGGCTGCTGCGAAAGGCCTTCAACCATTGGGCGTTTTCCGCGGATTCGCAGTGGCAGGATGCGAGCCGGATGAGATGGGCATCGGTCCAGTGTTCGCGGTTCCGAAGCTGCTAAAGAGGACGGGCCTGAGGATCGAGGACATTGGCCTGTGGGAACTGAACGAGGCATTTGCCGTGCAGGTGCTCTACTGCGCCGATCAGCTGGGCATTCCGATGGACCGCCTGAACGTGAACGGCGGCGCAATTGCGGTCGGTCACCCGTACGGAGTATCGGGCGCGCGGCTCGTTGGCCACGCACTTATCGAGGGCAGGCGCCGCGGCGTGAGGTACGTGATCGTCACGATGTGCATCGGCGGTGGTCAGGGCGCAGCAGGTCTTTTCGAAGTGCTTTGAACGGAGTGGTGTCATGTCACTGATTCTCTCACGCCGTGATCTAAACTTTTTGCTCTACGAGTGGCTCCGGGTCGAAGAACTGACGAGCATTCCCCGGTATGCGGACCATACGCGTGAAACCTTTGATGCTGCACTCGACACCTGTGAGAAGATCGCCACCGACCTATTCGCTTCGCACAACAAGAAGAACGACCAGCAGGAACCGTATTTCGACGGCGAAACTGTTCACATCATCCCCGAAGTGAAGATTGCGCTCGACGCTTTCAACGCAGCCGGTTTGATCGCTGCGGGGCAGGATTATGAACTCGGCGGTACGCAACTACCGCTGGTCGTGGAGAAGGCCGGCTTCGCATATTTCCTGAGTGCGAACGCCGCCACTGCTGGTTACCCATTTCTGACCATCGGCAACGCAAACCTGCTGCGCACGTACGGCTCGCCAGCGCAGGTCGATGCGTTCGTGCGACCTGAGATGGAGGGTCGTTTCTTCGGCACGATGTGTCTATCGGAGCCGCAGGCGGGCTCGTCACTTTCGGACATTACCACCCGTGCCGAATATGAGGGCGAGTCCGCGTTTGGTCAGCAGTACCGCCTGCGCGGTAACAAGATGTGGATCTCCGGTGGGGAGCATGAACTCTCGGAAAATATCGTACATCTGGTGCTCGCCAAGATTCCGGGTCCAGGCGGAAAACTGGTTCATGGCGTTAGCGGTATCTCGCTCTTTGTTGTACCAAAATACCTCGTCCGTGATGACGGCTCGCTCGGGGAGCACAACGACGTAGTACTCGCGGGTCTGAACCACAAAATGGGTCATCGGGGTACAACAAACTGTCTACTCAATTTTGGCGAAGGCGTCAAATATCGGCCAGGCGGCAAAGCTGGAGCAGTTGCGTATCTAGTGGGCGAACCCGGGCGGGGACTCGCATGCATGTTCCATATGATGAACGAAGCGCGCATCGGCGTAGGACTAGGTGCAGCAGTTCTAGGCTATACAGGCTACCTGCACGCGCTCGATTATGCACGTAATCGGCCGCAGGGGCGCGCCATCGGTAAAGGCCGAGCGGACCCCGCTAGCCCACAGGTTAGGCTGGTGGAACATGCCGATATACGTCGGATGCTGCTCGCGCAAAAAAGCTATGCGGAAGGCGCGCTGGCGTTGATCCTGTACTGTGCGAAGCTAGTTGACGAGGAGCGCGCCGCACAGGTTGGCGGCGACGCAGCCGCGCGCGAGCGCGCCACTTCGCTGCTCGAGATCCTGACGCCGATCGCCAAGAGCTGGCCATCGCAATGGTGCCTCGAAGCGAACAACCTCGCAATCCAAGTGCACGGCGGTTACGGCTACACGCGTGAGTACAACGTCGAACAGTTCTATCGCGATAACCGTTTGAATCCGATCCACGAAGGCACGCATGGGATCCAGGCATTAGATCTGCTGGGTCGCAAGGTGATGATGAAAGACGGCGAGGCATTGAGAATGCTCGGCGAGACGGTGCAGGCCGGCGTCCATAGGGCGCTTGCTAAAAAAGATACTGCACTCCACGAATATGCGAATGCGCTGGGCACTGCGATGGCGGGGCTTAAACTCGTTACGCGGCGACTGTGGGCGGCTGGAGATTCAAGTCTTACCCTTGCCAACGCATCGGTATATCTCGAAGCATTCGGCCACATCGTAGTGGCATGGATCTGGCTGGAACAGTCCATCGTGGCACATTCCGCTCTGTCGATGGATGGAAATAAGGAAGACGACTCGTTCTATCGAGGTAAGTTGGCTGCCGCTGCGTATTTCTTCAGATGGGAATTGCCACGCGTAACAACGCAACTCAATCTGCTCGAGACACTTGACCGGACCGCCCTCGACATGCAAGACATCTGGTTCTGATGTAGTTGATTGCTCGCTGTTCGACGGAAACGCTAAAGAAAACTACGGGGATGCGAAGGCCATCTCGAGGATAATCAGCCGTCGGACAATCTGTCGTTTTGATCCAAATATACCGTCGCACAGATCCAGCCGGTGAGTGTCGTTGACCATTTGACAAGATTCGTACGCATTTGCCGCCTTGAGTTGGAAATTCTCCGGAAAATTTATTCTACTGGCATCCCCTTGCATCCATCATTTCGATTGATTGCCTCGACATAGATCACGCGAAATGGAGCGAGACAATTGATTTTGTCCAACAGACGGCGCTGCACGTTGACGAGTGCGCTCGAGGCGGAGGCCGAAGCAACGCCATTCGCGGATTGCTTTGTTCCGTCGCACGTTGTGCTGGCTTATGCTTTACCCCGCACAACGTGCGACAGTCACGGCACGGTCGGTGAGACTCATTCAGCGGGGCGAAACATCTTGTCGTATATGGAATGAAGTGGCTTGGCGAACACGCGTCGAACCATGGGCTCGAAGAATGACAGCGGCAACGTGTCGTAATCTTTATCGAATGCCGGCGCATCGTATTTCTCACAAAACTAGGCAGTACGCTCGAACAGTTCCGGCTGATCGCGAAACCGATCCCGCATGTTCGGGTCCAGGCCGATGTTGTGAAAAAAATAATAGCCCTGGAAGACACCGTGATGTTGCACCATCCAGACATTTTCCGGGCTGACAAATGGCTTGAGCATGGCCGCAGCGATATCAGGATGATTGTAGCTGCCGAGGGTATCGCCGATGTCATGCAGCAGCGCACAGACCACGTACTCTTCGTCTCGTCCGTCCCGATGAGCCAGTGTGGCGGTCTGCAGGCAATGCGTGAGGCGAGCGACGGGCAAGCCGCCCCAATCGTCTTCAAGCACCTTTAGATGGTCGAGTACGCGGTCCGCCAGTGTGGCGGCATAAGGCCTGAGTTCTCCGAGGATGGCAGCCCAGTCTTCGGGGGTGCTTTTACCGATATGTGCAAAGGTGGCTTGTGCAGTCATGTCCTGTCTCCCAAATGTTTCTTCATCTGCGAAGAATTCGCGGCCTCGTCTACGACTGCGCTCGATTCACTGACCTGGCTGCCGGCCAATCCAGCAGCAATGCGTCACGGGCCGCGTGCGCTTTATTGACTGCTCCCGGTCCCTAGAAGTTGAATCAGCGTATCGCGCTGACCCTCATACGGTGTGCGGCCATGGGCGCACAGAACGTTGTCCAGAATCATGATTTCGCCGGGTAGATAGGGCTCGTCAATCAGGACTTCATCTTCAATCTGGCGCAGGAGCTCGACATCCTCGACGGGAATCTTGCCGCCATCGCCGAACCTAGGTTCGTTGGGATAACGCTTACCTTGTCGAAGATCCTCGGCCGTTAGCGTGTTATGCCAAAGCCTGTCGCCCTGGGGTAATGCGGTCTGATTGCTGATCTGATTAAACCAATGGCGCGTGCCGAGTACCGGATGAGTGACGAAACCGGATTTGTGGGCTTCGGTTTGCAGGCTGCCATCCTCCAGCCATTGCCATTCCATCCCGCCGGCTTCGCATGCGGCTTCGACCTCGGCCTTGTCTTCGGTGAAGAATGCCTCCTGCCATGGCCGATGCATGTTAAGAAACTGGCTGGTCCAGCCATCCGTCGGTACTCGTCCGTCGCGAAAATTGCGGCGATAGAGGACACCTCGCTTGCGCACCTCGTCGAGGATCCGCTGCGGGATCTTCGCTTCGTAGCGGCGAATATCGGCGATCGTGGTGGCTCCTCCGCCGCCACTCGGCACTACGTTGGAATAGAAGGCAAGCTTCAGCGGCCATTGCCGCTGATACGACATCTCTTGGTGTAGCTGGATGAAGCGGTCTTTGTCTGTACGTGTTGCCTCCATCACCCTGCCCGCGACCGCTGCGCGTGGCCCTCCACCGCCCTTGTACCCCATGGTCGCGGCGGGATAGTGCGACATCAGTTCGCGGAACTGCTCCGACCCCTTGACGGGAAACCCGCGGAGTCTCACGGCGCCGAATTCGAGCAGCAGTTTCTCGATGGCGTCTTCATGGGCGATCAGCCACGTATGAAAGGCAGAAAAATCCGACTTCAGGTGCTTGGATACGGGCAGGATGAACAACGGCATGCCCTGCGGATGCAGTTGCACTGTTACCTCGTCGTTCAGACCGGCGTGGCTGCCAGCAATGGGGGCGGAGGAGCGAATGTCTGTTTCGGAGTTGGACGGATTGACGGCTGTATGATTCATTTAAGTCTCCTTATCTTGAGGTTGGATTCATGACGCACTGCACGATTCAATGTCTCGCGCGATTCGCGTGATTCCACTGTATTTCCCGGTTCCGCAGTCCTATGTATCAATTGATACTAAATTCAATATTAAAATAGAAAAACGACTCTGCGACATAGGGCGATGATATGGGACCGGTCCATGGTGCGGCAGCGAAATAGGTGTAATTGCCGATGCCGGCCGTCTGACGATTAGGCATCCTTAAGCGAGCGACAGATTAGATTCGAGGTTAGCCCGTCTCCGGTTCTGGCGAAAATTAGTAAGCTCAATGGAGACCCTGTCGATCATGCGTTCCGAACAGAGGCGAAGAGCCACCTGGAACGCCTTCGATACTGCGCGATGAGTTCCCTTGGCAGGGAACGAAGGAGGCGTCGAATGAGGAATGCTCAAAGCACCGGGTTATCGGGCGAGTTCACGGCTGCTCGGGTTTCCGCAGCCTTGACGGGATTTCAGCCGACCGAAGAAACAGTTTCGCAGACGCGACTGGCACCGCTTGATCCAGCAAGTTCCCCGTTTTTGCTCCCGGAAGTAAGGGAGCTCCCGCGCAGCATTGCCAAACTGGGCATGGAACGCATTTTCGCCCGCGGCGTGTATCTATACCGTCAGGGCGCACCTGCCACGTCTTTCTACTACGCGCTGGCAGGCCGAATCCGGGTGTTCATGACTGGAATAGACGGGTCGGACCGGGACGTCGCATTTGCGGGACCTTGCACAACGATTGGTGAATACGGCATCTTTGATGACCAGCCACGTTACACATCCGCGGTCGCGGTTGAAGATTCGCGGGTCCTCGTGATTAGCCATGCCGCGATCATGTCAGCCGGTCGGGCTGACCCCGAGATCTTCATTGAACTAGCCCGTCGACTGGCGCAGAAGGGTCGCGTCGGGTGCATGCACATCATGTATGCGGGTTTTCCGGCGCGTGTGCGTGTGGCGACGCTGTTCGTCCAGTTGCTCCACGCATATGGAACACTGGAGGCGAACAATACCGCGCGTCTGTCAAAAAGTCACCGCGTTGAAGACTTTGCTCACCTTGTAGGGGTGACCCGTGTGACCATGAGTCGCGAACTTGCGCGATTTGTGGAGGAGGGAATTCTCCTGAAAATGGGTCGGGAAATCATTATCTCGGACATCGCTGCACTGCATGCCGTCGCCGACACTTCCGGGCTGGTACATCAGTACGCAAACGACTGACCATCATGCCGTTGAGATTCTCCGTCCGCATCCTGTCGAATGACCTTCCATGAATGACCTCCCGCCACGCGGTTTGTCGACTGTCGTGTGATGATATGAGCGCCGACGATGAGGATGTCAATTCGACTTCGCGGGGTTCTGTCGACCTACGTGACTGAACGTGTAGTGAAATCGCACGTGTTACAGCAGTCTGGTGGGCGGCGTGACCCGCAGGTAGCTAGTAAAAGCATCTCGCGAAATGGATATTCAGATTGCTCAACGATATAAGTCTGGCACGTCGAGACGCACGCCACCGCGCAATGAGGGGATGAACTCGAATTTGAGGGAATCGATCTCGCCGCTGTGTTCGTAGCCGTGATTACGCGCAGTCCCGCGCAGAGATGCGTAGCCGTGCTTGGTGACCGCACTTGACGGCGAAGCATGTCGAATAGCGCGGCGCCCCATCCGGCCGTCCTGTACTTCGCTCGAGTACCACAATGCTGCGCATCGACCTTCCCAGCATCGCACAGAATGTGCTTCCAGCTATGACGAAGACTCCTGCCAAAAATTTCCTCGGCAATCACGTGAATTTCCGCGTTCAGATGCCGCTTCGTCAGACGGACAGATATACGTTTCCGTCCGGCAGGCGGCGAGACGCGAGTGCATTCTTGCCGCGTCATTTTTATATCGATGCATCAATGCTACCGTCGCCGGGAGAGTCCTGTTCGGTGCGACGACCGGGCGCGAGTTGTCTCGGACTGAAATCGCATTGTGCGGCAGCTATCTTCGAGTGCGATTGAATCGAGCAAAGACGCTTTGCCCTCGGCGACTTGCCGGCGTGGTTCGACCGCATTGGTGATCCAGACATGTTGGGGAAGGCCGTCCCGAGCCGTGTCGATGCGCACTCAGTTATGTCCGCCAGCAGCGTCATTAGAGCAGAAATCCGGAGACGCAGAGAAACCCGCAACATTCAAGACCCCGGATGGCAGCACGCTTCGTGCCGGCCACCAGGGCTCAGCGTTCGCCGACGACTTCCCGCTGACGGCTATCAGTCGCACGCGACTTCATTAGTATTCGACCGCGCGGGAAAACCCCTGTATCGCGCCGTATCCATTGATACAGAGTTCCGTCCGCGGCTTTGTCAAACTAGTCAACAACGAGACGAATTACTTGGCGATTGTAGCGCTCGCGACGGGGCGCAGACTGATTTGGCTCTCACCCGCATGTTGCGGACTTCTCTGCATCGCGGCTTTGAGGTTGAAAGGGTAAGTCATGATTGAAGACGTACCGTTCGGGGATGTCGGACGCAACAGTATGAAAAAACTTGTGGCCGCGAGCGTGACTGGGACAGCTATTGAATTCTGCCAGTTTCTCAACTATGGAGAGCCCACGCACCGGTCTTCGACAAGGTTTCAGTCCTGACTCAGCGCATCATGGCGCGGGGCGAACATTCTCCAAAAAACCATCGAGTGCTTCGCTGACAAGAATCTCTTCGGAGTATCTATGTACAAATCATTGACCATCAACGACTTTCTGAATCGCGCGCTCGTTGCATACCCCGATCGGGTGGCGATCGTCGACGAAGAGGTTCAGCCCGCCAGGTCTTGGGGTGAGGTGACTTACGCGGAACTCGGACGTAAGGTTCGTGCGCAGGCCGCAACTCTGGACGAGATGGGAGTCCCCGTAGGGGCCCGTGTTGCTATCATTTCGCAGAATTCTGCGCGACTTATCTGTACCTTCTACGGAGTGTCAGGATGGGGGCGGGTCCTTGTGCCGGTGAATTTCCGCCTTGCTCCTGCCGAGATCCGTCACATCATGGCTCACTCAGGCGCGGAGGTTCTTTTGCTTGACCCTGAGTTCCGGCATCTTGCGGAGCTCGTCCCATGCCAGAGAACATTTGTCCTTGGGGACGACGATGACAGGATTTGGAGCAGCGCCGCGGACCCGGTGCCATGGGTCGAAGATGAGATGGCCACCGCCGTCATCAACTACACCTCGGGAACGACAGGGCAGCCGAAAGGTGTGCAGATGTCGCACCGGCACCTATGGCTAAACGCGGTAGTGTTCGGCTGGCAGACATCCGTCTCTGATAGGGACGTTTATCTGCATGCTGTTCAAGCATTCCACGGAAACGGGTGGGGGCAAGTCTATGCAGCGACTGCGATGGGGGTCAAGCACGTAGTCATGAGGAAGATGGATGGAACCGAGCTTCTCAGGCGCGTTCAGTTGCATGGCGTGACGTATCTAGGCGCCGCCCCAGCTGTGGTGACCGCAATCCTTGATGGCGCAAAGACCTGGAATGGTCCGATTCCCGGGCACGGCCGCTTGCGTATCATTTGTGGGGGTGCGCCCCCACCGACCCGAACAATCCAGCGCGTGCGTGACGAACTCGGCTGGGAGTTGATCCAGGTGTATGGCCTGACTGAGACTAGCACCTTACTTACGTTCAATCGCATGCGTGCGGAGTGGGATGATCTGGATTCGTTCGAGCAAGCCCGGTTGCTTGGACGTGCAGGCGTCCCGACTCTGAATGTGCAACTGAAGATTGATCCGAGCGGAGAATTGCTTGCACGCTCAAGTCGAATTCTCGATTCATACTGGAATGATCCTGAGGCAACTGCTAAGGCACATGACGGCGACTGGTTCAGAACGGGTGACGGCGGAGTCATTTCAGAGGGTTATCTTACGATTACTGATCGAATCAAAGACATCATCGTTTCAGGCGGTGAGAATGTCGACTCCGTTGAGGTAGAGAATGCGATGACATCGCATCCTGCTGTGCGCGATGTCGCAGTCATTGGGATTCCCGACGAAAAATGGGGAGAACTGGTTACGGCGATCGTCGTTCTTGAAGCTGGTCAAAACGTGACCGATGCAGAACTTATTGCACATTGCCGTCAACACGTGGCGGGCTACAAGTGTCCAAAACGCGTCGAATTTCGCAATGAGCTTCCTCGAACTGCTAGCGGCAAGCTACAGAAATATCTACTGCGCAAACCGTATTGGGAGAATCTCACGCGTCAAGTCAATTGACATATACGGTTCGGCACTTGAAGCGTAGCAGACAATCAAATCTCGCGTATTTAGCGGGACGCTATTGAACGTGATGTTAGGGAGGAGGGGGAAATGTTACGTTCCAATAATGTGTTGCTGGAAAGGAAGCTCGACAATCGAAAGTGCTGGCGTTTTAAGACGCGGACGGATGTTGTAATGTTCCATGGGGCCCATGATCAGGAGTTCATTCCTCATACGCACGACGTCATGACGGCAATTCTGGTGACTGCAGGGACAGTCAACGTAACGATTGACAGAGTGATTCGGCGCGTGGAAGCGGGACAAATGGTTCTGGTAGGTGCGCATCAAGTCCAATCGGCGTACCCGATCGATGGAAACAGTTGGGAAATTCGAAGCCTGCATTTTCCTCCAAGCTTGTTAGTCAAACACGATGATGCGTGGCGAAAAGCGAAAGGCGTGATTAGTTTTGCTAATCCCGTGTGTGGGAATCAAAGTCCAGACGTTGCGTTATTCTATGATCTCCACCGTGCGTCAGAAACGACTGAGCTGGTGACACAAGAAGAACTGCTGCTGCAGTCATTGATCCGGTGGTTTTCAGAAAATACCGATTCATTTGAGCCGCGAATGCCGTGGATCGGGCACTCGGATGTACGCCTCGAACGAGCCAGACACATATTGGCCAGTACCCTGTTCGAAAGAACGATGCTTGAAAGTGTCGCCGAGCAAGTTGGCTTTTCGACGCATTCGCTTATTCGTCGCTTCAAGGAACGTTACGGTTTGTCCCCTCATGCCTGGCGTATGCAAGCACGCGCTGGGGAGGCCGCAAAGCTCCTGATTGAAACGAATTCCATATCAAATGTTGCAATGAATTGCGGTTTCTCCGACCAATCACATTTGACCCGTATTTTCAAGAGTTCACTTTTGAGAACGATATGTCTGACATGAAAAAACATCTTAGCGACCTCTTTGACCTGTCAGGTCGTCTCGCCCTCATTACTGGCGGGTCACGCGGGCTCGGACTTCAAATCGCCGAAGCGCTCGGGGAGTTCGGCGCGCACGTCGTGTTGGTCGCTCGGAAACAGGCTGAGCTGGACGAGGCGGTAGCCGCTCTGGTCGCCGATGGGATTAAAGCGGACGCTATCGCAGCTGACTTGAGTCTTGAAGGAACTGCCGAGACGCTTGTGGAGGAGATCATGCGTCGTCACGGGCGAATTGACATTATCGTGAACAACGCTGGCTCTACTTGGGGGGCGGCTGCGGAAGACTATCCGACCGAAGGATGGGAGCGTGTGATGCGTGTAAATGTAACCGCACCTTTCGCGTTAGTACGCGCAGCCGCGAAGGAGGCTTTTTTGCCAAACGGACGTGGAGTTGTGCTAAACATCGCTTCGTCAGAAGGGCTTGGCGGTCACCATCCACAGATGATCGGCACTATTGCCTACAACACGGCGAAAGGTGCAATCGTGAACATGACAAGGGCCCTTGCCGCGGAATGGGGATCACGAGGTATTCGCGTCAACGCTTTGGCGCCAGGCTACTTCCCGTCGAAGATGTCGCGGATGACTATCAGTCAGCACGGTGACTACCTGTTGGCTCAAACACCGCTGGGGAGATTTGGTGGCGAGAACGATCTGAAGGGCGCCGCATTACTCCTTGCTTCCGACGCAGGTGGGCATATAACGGGGCAAATTCTTGTCGTCGATGGCGGTGCCATTGTGATCTAGGGGGGCGAGTTTTGGCGTGATTCTGATTGAACCGCGGGATGTCACCGACGTGACCGACTAAAAAACATCACGAACGATCTCCGCATTCAAGACCGATCGTCAAAATAGGTCGTAGCCAGATAACGAAGGAGCCTCTTCATGACGCAGACCGATCGTATTGCCCTGAGTGGCGCCCCAGGATCACCCTACACACGCAAGATGCTGGCTGTGCTGCGCTATCGTCGCATTCCTTATCGGCTTTTGATTACCGGTAGCGACATCACTGCCAGTCTGCCAAAGCCAAAAGTCGAACTGATGCCGACTTTCTACCTGCCTGGTCCTGGCGGGGAGCTGGAAGCTGTGGTGGATTCCACTCCAATCATCTGTCGACTCGATGCTGAGCGGAAAGGTCGCAACGTCGTCCCAAACGATCCGGCACTGGCATTTCTGGATGCCTTGATCGAAGACTATGCCGACGAATGGCTGACAAAGGCCATGTACCACTATCGTTGGTCCAACGACGAGGATATAGATAAATCGGCTCGTGTGCTGCCGCTATGGCATGGCATTTCGATGTCAGACGAGGCATACGCAGCATCTGTAAGGAGTTTCTCCGAGCGCCAGATCAGTCGACTCTACGTCGTCGGATCAAACGCGGTCACGGGCCCTGTGATCGAAGCCAGCTACCGCCGGTTTCTTGGAGCGTTCGAATCGCATCTGAAACTACAGCCTTTCATTCTTGGCCGCCGCCCCGGCGCATGCGACTTTGGTGTCTATGGGCAACTGACGCAGTTGGCCGGCTTCGACCCGACATCCATGGAGCTGACACTGAAGATCGCGCCTCGCGTATTCGCGTGGGTTGGGCTGATGGAAGATCTGTCAGGGCTGGAACCGGTAGACGACGACTGGATGAGTTTGGACTCAGTCCCTGCGACCTTAATCGATTTGTTAGGCGAGATCGGACGCGTCTACCCACCCGTGATGCTAGCCAACGCTCGGGCATTAGCGATCGGCTCCGATGCCGTCGAGACAGAGGTTGATGGGAAACCGTGGATGCAGGTGCCGTTTTCGTACCAAGGAAAGTGTTTGAAGTGGCTCCGGGCCGGACACGAAGCACTATGGGATGCTGATCGCGCTACGGTCGACGAGATTCTTGCCGGAACAGGTTGCGAAGCCCTGTTTCGATAAGAGTGGCTGGGACGTAGTCAGGTATGAAGAGCTACGGGATTTCACGATTGGAGAAATTTCAAACCTGTGATATCGCGCATTCTGTATGCCTGAAGATGTTCCATTGTCGCTCAAACAACGAACGAAACACCGAAGGAGTCAAAGATGGAACAAACCGACAAAGTCATGCGAGTTTCCGATGTCAGTTCTCTTCGGGCCTTGATCGATGTAGCACCGTTAGAGAGTGCTTGGGTCGAAATAGATCAAGTGCGCGTCAACGAATTTGCCGACGCGACGGGCGACCATCAGTGGATCCATGTCGATCCCGAACGCGCTGAGCGCGAATCGCCGTTCGGCGGCCCCATCGCGCATGGTTTTCTAACGTTGTCGCTGATTGGGGCACTGCTCGGCCGGACGGTCGAACTGCAGCAACGGACGGTCGTCAACTACGGACTCAATCGCGTGCGTTTCACCGCGCCGGTGCGTGTGGGTACGCGTGTGCGGGCTCGCTTCCAGGTGATGAACGTGACTGATGTCGAAGCCGGAGGCGTGCAAGTGATTTGGGACGTGACGCTCGACATTGAAGGCAGTGGCAAGCCAGCATGCGTTGCTGAGTTCATTACTCGACATTATTTTTAATGCTGCACAAACAGCGCCACTTGCCGCTTATAGGCACCCGACCCTGTTGTGCTCCCTCTAATCGTCATCTTTCGCATTAGACAGCGGAATGTAGCCGATCAGCTAACCGCCGGAACAAAATTTTCAACATCGCGACGATCTCGCAGACAAGTAGCAGGATCTGAATATCTTTCGCTACGCGGGCCAAATCCAGTGGATGTGAGTTGGTCCGCAATTTCGTTCAAGACAGAGAAGAATCGTTGGTCCATATTGATTCAGATATCAAAAAAACGGACCCGAGGAATTCTGAAAACAGAGGAGACGCAATGGAACACGGGATTTTTTCGGTGGACTGGATCGCCCATCACGCGAAGGTGTCGCCGACCAATGTCGCTTGTGAGGATGTGAGTTCGGGACGCGTGCGTACTTACGCTCAATTCGATGATCGGATTGCTCGCTTGACGTCCGGATTTGTGACGGTGTTTAACGCACTCCCGGGCGATCGCGTGCTCGTTCTTTCGCGAAACGACACTGACGTCCTTGAAATACAGTTCGCCTGCATGCGGACAGCGACGATTTTCGTGCCCTTGAACTGGCGACTGTCGATAAATGAACTGCAGTCGATCGTGGCCGACGCGGAGCCCGTGGCAATTTTTTACGGAGCAGAGTTTCGAAGCGTGGCTGAACAGTTAGCTTCGACTGCTTTGATCAAGCACTCGATTGAGATGAAGGCTGGGGAAAATAGCGAATACGAATCGTTCGTAAGTGCGGAGCCAATGCGGGAGAACTACGGGATCCGCAAGGAAGGGGACCTCTGGGCTTTGCTCTACACATCGGGAACAACTGGTCTTCCGAAGGGCGTGCAATTCACCTACGGCATGCAGTTGGCCGACGCGATTGCCATGGGTTCGGCGTTCCGCTTGAGCGCCGACAGTCGCAATCTGGTCATGCTGCCACAGTTTCATGCTGGAGGCTTGCTGCCCTTTACCAATCCCGTGTTCTTTTTTGGGGGCGCCAACGTCGTCGTTCGTGACTTTGAAGCGAGCGTGGTCCTGGAGCTTCTGACAGATCCAAAGAGACGCATAACACACACGTTAGGCGTTCCAACGATTCTCGAGATGCTGCTCAAGGAACCCGGATTTGAAAGACTTCGATCGGCGTCGCTTCAAGGATTCGCTTGCTCTGGAGCGCCCTGCGCTGCCTCTACGATTGAACGATATGCTGACGTGGAGGTGCCGGTGCGGCAGTGTTGGGGCATGACAGAGACGGGGCGATTCTCACTCGTTTCGCCGCTCGCGATGTCGGCTCAAAAGTATCGTTCGGCCGGTCTTCAAAGCATATTGGCTGAAATAATGATTGTTGGTCCGGATGATGAGCCCGTGCCCAATGGCGCGCTTGGTGAAATATTGGTGCGTGGACCGACCGTTACTTCAGGATACTGGAAAAGAGCTGAAGCAACTCGCGAATCGTTTACTTCGTCTGGATGGTTTCGATCCGGCGACATTGCTTATCGCGACGACGAGGGTTACTTCTACATTGTGGATCGCCGGAAAGATATGTTTATCTCCGGTGGCGAGAACGTCTATCCGGCCGAAGTGGAGCGGGTTCTTGGCCTTCTACCTGATATAGCTGAATGCGCAGTCGTGGGGATGCCGAACGAGAGATGGGGCGAAGTTGGTTGCGCCTTTATCGTTCGACGACAAGCTAGCGCGATCGGACCGGAAGAAATTCGTTCTCACTGTAAATTGCATCTTGGCGGATACAAGATCCCGAATGCATTCGTGTTTGTGGACACGCTTCCACGGAATCCAACCGGAAAGGTCGTCAAGTCGAGGCTCCGAGATAGTCTGAAAGTAGCATGAATCGCTTCGCCAACTGAAAAACGGAGAGAGGACATGGGCCAGGTAGCATATGTTCGGCATGACCGGGTTGGAACGATCGTAATGGATCGAGGGCCAGCCAACAGTATCGACATCAGCTTCGTGCGAGACTTCGACGCGGCCATCGAGGCCGCCGAAAGAGACACTGATTGTTTCGTTGTAATTGTCCGCAGCAATCTATCGGAATTCTTTTCCGGCGGTGGAGACGTCAATAAATTCAGAGAGAACGCGCCGCAACAGAACACGGAGATGATTGCATTTCTGCACGAAACGCTCAACAAGCTGACGCAGAGCGAAAAGATCTACATTGCCGAAATCGACGGTCATGCTCTCGGTGGCGGCTACGAGATCGCGTTGGCTTGTGATTTGCGCTTCGCGTCCACCGGAAAGTATCGGATCGGCCTGCCAGAAGTGAAACTTGGACTATTCCCGGCAGCCGGCGGTACCCAGCGTCTTGCTTCTCTGATCGGTCCCGCCCGAGCACTGGAGTTCATGATTACCGGGACCACGGTCACTGCCGAAGAGGCGCTCCTGCTCGGATTGATAACTCGGTTGTTTGCTGAGGCGGAGCTCACCGAGCAGACGCTCGCCTATGCAAACCAAATCGCGTCAGCGGCGACGCAGGCAATAAGTAAAATCAAGCGTTCTATCTATGATGGTTTTTGTACACATCAGTCCATAGGCTTCGCGGTAGAGCGGCGACATATCGCCACGCTGTTCGCCTCGGAGGACGTTGCAGCGCGACTCACGACGTTCATCGAGCGTAGAAGACCGAGCTCCGCAGATCAGTGATATCTCGGCTGCCCAATGCCGACCAGTGCGATATGAATTCGCATTTGAGCGTGATGGGAAAATCGCCGGACAAGGGAGGGAGAACCATGGATTTCCGAATTCGTGATTGTATGACGATCGTTGCAGACGCTCGCGGCGCCGGACTTGCGCGAGATGATGATGGGATTGATGCCGGCGATTTATTTGGGGTAGTCGGACGACGCGAAGGAAGGATTTGATCGTGATGCGCACAGGACCTCTTGCTGGATTCAAAATTATCGAAATCGCCGGCCTCGGTGCTGGACCTCATGCCGCAATGATGCTGTCGGACATGGGCGCTGAAGTTATCTGCGTGGACCGCACTGAGTCCGCGGGCCTCGGCATTGAGGTCGAGGCTAAATACAATCTGGTGCGTCGGGGAAGGCGGTCAGTTGCCATTGATCTGAAGAAGCCTGAGGGACGCGAAACTGTCCTGCGGCTAATCGCAAATGCGGATGCGCTGATCGAGGGTTTTCGTCCGGGTGTCATGGAGCGCCTGGGTCTCGGGCCCGACGTATGTATTGGGAAGAACCCGCGGCTGGTATATGGCCGCATGACAGGATGGGGGCAGGACGGACCATGTGCAGCGAAAGCCGGTCACGATATTAACTATATCGCGCTCACTGGTGTGCTTCATGCAATTGGTCCGAAAAACGGCAGACCTATCCCGCCGTTGAACCTGGTCGGCGATTTTGGAGGGGCCGCTTATCTGGCATTCGGAATTGTTTGCGGTCTCCTTGCCGCTAAGCGCGACGGTGTCGGACAGGTAGTCGACGGAGCGATGGTCGACGGCGCGGCTAGTCTTCTTACGATGGTCGTGGGATTCTTACAAGCGGGCGTTTGGCGCGAGGAGAGAGGTGCCAATACCTTCGACGGTGGTGCACCTTTTTATAGAACGTACGAAACTGCAGATCACAAATACGTTGCGGTCGGGGCCATTGAAAAGAAATTCTACGATCCCCTCCTTGCACGTCTGGGTCTCGCTCAGGACCCTGACATGCAGCCACAGAATGATCGTTCAAAGTGGCAAATGCAGGCGGAAAAAATTGCAGCAACAATTGCTAAGCACACGCGAGACGAGTGGTGTGAAATTTTTCGGGATGAGGACGTTTGTTTCACTCCGGTCCTTTCTATTACTGAGGCTTTCGAACATCCTCATATCAAAGCACGGAAGACATACGCCACATTAAAGGGCATAAGTCACCCCATGCCGGCACCGCGTTTCAGCAGAACCGTTCCGCAGACGCCCGATGAGCCCTGTAAGCCTGGACAATACAGTCGAGCGGTTCTCGCTGACTGGAATTTTTCACTGAGGGAAATTGACTCCCTCATAAAGAATGGCGCTGTTGTCCAATGCTAACCGCGAAATTCGTGTGACTTCGACGTCCCGAAACATCACCGTAGTGTCGACCCTGTGAAACCTAGTCGGTGATGGGTAGATTCTGCCGGAAGGAGATCCAATTGCGTGAAGCAGTAATAGTATCAACTGACCGTACCGCGATTGGAGAGGCCTATCGCAGCGCCTTCAACGATACCCAGGCACGGACGCTCGGTCGGCACGCCTTCGTCCATGCCGTGGGACGTGCCAACGTCGCGGGTGACGAGGTCGATGACGTAGTGATGGGCGCCGCCATGCAGCAGGGGGCAACTGGATATAACATCGCTCGGCAATCCGCCCTGCGTGCTGGGCTACCAATTACGGTCTCCGCTCAGTCCATGGAGCGGCAACGTTCGTCAGGCCTATTGGCGGTTGCGACAGTAGCAAAGCGGATCGTAGTGGATGGTATGGACATCGTAGTCGGCGGCGTCGTCGAGTCGACCTCGCTCGTGCAGAACGAGTACATGAATACTTTCCGTGCGAAGGATCCCGAATTGCTAATCGCGACTCCGGGAATGTACGTCACGGTGATCGAGACCGCCGAGGTCGCGGCCGAGCGCTACAAGGTTAGCCGTGAATCTCAGGACCAGTACCCGTTCCAATCCCAGCAGCGCACGGCGCATGCTCGGGCGGGGGGCGATTTAATCGGGAAATTGTGGCAATGACAGCTACCATGCTGGTAGTGGGCAAGGGGACCGGTGCCCCGATCTTTCGGGAGGTGACCCTGTCGGCTGACGAGGGCAATCGTCCACAGACAACGCCTAGCGATCTTCAGCGGCTTCAGCCCGCGTGGAAGGGCGGAGACCTCGGCCAGGAAGGCAGGAACATAACAGCCGGGAATGCCAGTCAACTCTCTGACGGAGCGTCGGCGGGCGTGATCATGGACGCAAAGCTGGCCGAACGCCGGGGTCTTACGCCTCTTGGCGCCTATCGAGGCATGGTCGTCGCAGATTGCTCGCCTCAAGAGTCGGGAATCGGCCCCGTTTTTGCCATACCCAAGCTGTTGAAGCAGCATGGCCTAACCATTGACGACATTAGAATCTGGGAACGCAATGAGGCGTTCGCGAGCCAGTTGCTCTGTTGCCGTGGCAGGCTGGGAGTCCCTAACGAACTACTCAATGTGTCAGGCGGCGCAATCTCGGCCGGCCATCCCTATGGCATGACGGTCGCTCGAACGACGGGTCATCTCCTGATTGCGGGCAGGCGGCGCAGCGCAAAGTACGGCGTGGTCGCCATGTGCGTCGGCGATGGCATGGGTGCCGCCGGGCGATTCGAGATTTTTCAATACTCGGCCCGTAGGATCGTTCCGACTGTGACTGGACTTTGCTGCGCTTGGGGGTGGCCGAAGAGCGACCTCTTTGGCTTTATCAATGGCGAACGTTCAATGCGTTCGGCTCTGCTTTGGATCCCTGAACTCCCCGAAGAGATGTCTTGCTAGCTCTACGACTCAGACTGGTGTCGAGTTCGTGTACAGGTTCTGATCGGCGTGTTCTGGGAATGATGTAAAGGGGGGCGCCGAGCGATTTTTTGGCTTTCGTGGGTCGTCTGCAGGCAACGGTTACAGAAAGAATCATCTTCGTCGAGACGAGTGATTTGTCTATCTCCACAAATATTAAAAACTTATCTTTGTCGCTATGCCAACGTTAATATCTATCGGAGTGCCAGCCGAGACGCGGGCGCACGAAACCCGCGTCGCCGCGACGCCCGAAACGGTCAAGAAGTATGTGACCCAGGGCCACCGGGTCACGATCCAGAGCGGCGCCGGTACCGGCGCAAGCTTTCCTGACGAAGCATTTACAGCCGCCGGCGCGGAAATCGTCGACGCGGCGACTGCCTTTGGGGCTGATCTGGTCCTCAAGGTCCAGTCCCCGACTGATGCCGAGTTGCCGCTTCTGAAGCGCGGCGCGACGCTGGTCGGCATGCTTGATCCGTTTAATACCGAAAACTCATCAAAGCTCGCCGCAGCCGGCGTGACCGCGTTCGCTTTGGAGGCCGCGCCAAGAACCACGCGCGCGCAGAGTCTTGATGTGCTGAGCTCGCAGGCGAACATTGCCGGGTACAAGGCGGTTTTATTGGCGGCAACGCTTTATCCGCGTTTTATGCCGATGTTGATGACGGCAGCGGGTACTGTCAAAGCGGCCCGGGTGCTGATTCTCGGCGCTGGCGTGGCGGGCTTGCAGGCGATTGCGACCGCCAAACGTCTGGGTGCCGTGATCGAAGCGTCGGACGTACGTCCGGCGGTCAAGGAGCAGATCGAATCGCTCGGCGCCAAATTTCTTGATGTCCCGTACGAAACCGATGAGGAACGCGAAGCCGCGCAGGGCGTCGGCGGCTACGCGCGGCCGATGCCGCCTTCGTGGCTCGCGCGTCAATCGGCATTGGTTCACGAACGGGCCAAACAGGCCGATGTGGTGATTTCCACCGCCTTGATCCCCGGCCGTGCGGCACCGACGCTGATCTCGGTGGAAACCGTGCAGGCGATGAAACCGGGCTCCGTGCTGGTCGACCTCGCGGCAGGACGCGGCGCCGAATATGAAGGCCGGCGCGGCGGCAACTGTCCGCTCACCGAAGCGGACCAGGTCGTCTTGAAACATGGCGTGCAGATCGTCGGCTATACGAATCTGGCCTCGATGGTCCCCGCCGACGCGTCGTCGCTCTACGCACGCAACTTGCTCGACTTCCTGAAGCTGATCATTACCAAGGAAGGCGCCCTGAACATCGATCTCGCAGACGACATCGTCGCGGCCACGCTGCTGGCCCGTGACGGCGAAGTCACGCGCAAGGCATAGGAGAACGGCGATGGAAGTCATCAACCACACCGTCATCAACCTGATCATCTTCGTGCTGGCGATCTACGTCGGCTACCACGTCGTCTGGAACGTCACGCCCGCGCTGCACACGCCGCTGATGGCCGTGACCAACGCGATTTCGGCGATCGTGATCGTCGGCGCGATGCTCGCGGTAGGCCTCACCGTGGGCGACACCGGCAAGTTCTTCGGCACGCTGGCCGTCGCGCTCGCGGCGGTGAACGTGTTCGGCGGATTTCTGGTGACGAGGCGAATGCTGGAGATGTTCAGGAAGAAAGAGCCGAAGAAGCTCATCGCTGACAAGACGGCCAAGGAGAACGCGTAATGAGTCTGAACGTCGTCACGCTGCTTTATCTGGTTGCGTCGGTCTGTTTCATTCAGGCGCTCAAGGGGCTGTCGAATCCGAAGACGGCGCGCACCGGCAATACCTTCGGCATGGTCGGGATGGCGATTGCGATCCTCACCACCATCGCGCTGATCGTCAAACAGGCGAATGCGCTCGGCTCGAATCTCGGGTTAGGGCTCGGCCTGCTGCTAGTCGCGCTGGTGATCGGCGGTGCGATCGGCGCGTTCGTCGCCGCGCGCGTCGAGATGACCAAGATGCCGGAACTGGTCGCGGCGATGCACTCGCTGATCGGTCTCGCGGCCGTGTGTATTGCGTATGCGGTGGTGTCGGAGCCGTCGGCCTTCGGTCTGGTCGATCCGGACAATCCGATTCCGGGTTTCCTGCCGTACGGCAATCGCGTCGAGCTGTTCATCGGCACGTTCGTCGGTGCGATTACGTTCTCCGGTTCGGTGATCGCGTTCGGCAAGCTGTCGGGCAAGTACAAGTTCCGGCTGTTCCAGGGCGCACCGGTGGTCTACGCGGGGCAGCATCTGATCAACCTGCTGCTCGCGATCGCGATGCTCGGCTTCGGCGTGATCTTCTTCCTCACGCAATCCTGGCTGCCGTTCATCATCATGACGATCATCGCCTTCGTGCTCGGCGTGCTGATCATCATTCCGATTGGCGGCGCGGATATGCCGGTGGTCGTGTCGATGCTGAACTCGTACTCGGGCTGGGCGGCGGCGGGCATCGGCTTCTCGCTGAACAATCCGATGCTGATCATCGCGGGTTCGCTGGTGGGTTCGTCGGGTGCAATTCTGTCGTACATCATGTGCCGGGCGATGAACCGCTCGTTCTTCAACGTGATTCTCGGCGGCTTCGGTAACGAGGCGGGAGCGGCGGTGGCGGGTGGGTCGGCGGAGCAGCGTCCGGTGAAATCCGGTTCGGCTGATGATGCTTCGTTCATGCTCGGCAACGCTGAAACCGTGGTGATCGTGCCGGGTTATGGTCTTGCAGTGGCGCGGGCGCAGCATGCGTTGAAGGAACTCACCGACAAGCTGGTCGAGAAGGGCATCGAGGTGAAGTACGCGATTCACCCGGTGGCCGGGCGCATGCCGGGCCACATGAACGTGCTGCTCGCCGAAGCCGAAGTGCCGTACGACATGGTCTACGAAATGGACGATATCAACGGCGAGTTCGGTCAGGTCGACGTGGTGCTGGTGCTCGGTGCGAACGACGTGGTGAACCCGGCCGCGAAGAACGATCCGAAGTCGCCGATCGCGGGCATGCCGATCATCGAGGCGTACAAGGCGCGCACGGTCATCGTGAACAAGCGTTCGATGGCAGCGGGTTACGCCGGCCTCGACAACGACCTGTTCTACATGGACAAGACGATGATGGTGTTCGGCGATGCGAAGAAGGTGATCGAGGATATGGTGAAAGCGGTGGAATAACGCGCCACTGTGGAGCGCGGGCGCGTCGGGCAGCATCGAAGATCACGCGGACATCATAGGTGCAGTACTTCCAGTCGACGATGGTCGGCTTCTGTCTTGGATGAGAAGCAGCGGAAATAATGATCACAAACACTAGATGTCAGAAATCAATCGAGAGAGACAGCTGAATTTCAGCGGAAAATGCACTAATCACTTGGAAGCCAAAAGACTCACGAGTTAAGCAATGTTTGCAAGAGATCTGACGTTTGAAATTGTTGTGGAAGTGGGTGGACGAGCGGTGGTGCTGTAACGACGCAATTGAACCTTGATTCAATTCTGTCAACGAAACGCACACGCAAACGGTATTATTTTGAAGTAATCACGCGCGTGACGCCGTAGTCAAGATTGCTATCATTATTTGTAAATTAGTAATACTAATTAAACGGAGACTCATAGCATGAAAAAGTCATTTGGCGTGATTGTAGCAATAGTCGCATTTGCAAATGCGGCCAACGCTCAAAGTAGTGTCACCCTGTACGGTATTATCGATGAGGGCTTTGAGGCAGTCAGCAATGTAAAAACAGCCCCCGGACAAGGCAAAGCATTGTACCAACTGGATGCAACAAGTGGCCTCCAAGGCTCGCGGTGGGGATTGCGAGGCGCAGAAGATCTGGGCAGCCGATTGAAGGCGATATTTGTATTGGAGAATGGATTTGAAATCAATACAGGCAAGCTGAATCAGGGCGGAGCTGAGTTTGGTCGTCAAGCGTTCGTCGGTCTATCGAGCGACGTTTACGGAACTATTACGCTGGGTCGACAATATGACACTATGGTAGATCTCGTCGCACCCTTCGGAGCAGCTCAGCAATGGGCGAGTCATCGCGGCTCTCACCCTGGCGATATAGACAATCTGAATAACTCGGTTCGGACGAACAATTCAATCAAATACACCAGCGTAAGTTTTGGCGGATTGATTTTTGGTGGCTTGTACAGCTTCGGCGGTCAGCCGGGATCGATTTCGCGCAATCAGGTCTTTTCGTTGGCCGCGGCATATACGAATGGACCGGTCGCGTTCGGCGCGGGCTATTTGAATGTTCGCAACCCGAATAATTCTTTTTTTGGCGACAACCCGAGCGGCGGCGGTGTCACGGTTAATAACATGTCACCGTCCACAAATCCGGTCTTCTCCGGCTATGCATCGGCGCACACCTATCAGGTGATCTCGATGGGGGGATCATACGCATTTGGCTCCGCCACGGTCGGCGCGACCTATTCCAACATCAAGTTCATGAATCTTGGAGATACGGCAACGTCGGGTCCAAATCCACTCGGCTACGCTGGGACTGCCACGTTCAACAACGCTGAAGTGAGTGGAAAATATCAGTTGACGCCCGCGTTGTTGTTGGGGGTTGTCTATGATTACACGAGCGGCAGTGGCGTCAGAAGCACCCTTGCTACGCTTCACGACTCTGGGGCGAGGTACCATCAGTTTGCGTTAGGTGCTGACTACTTCCTCTCGAAGCGTACCGACTTGTATATTCTCGGCGTCTACCAGAAGGCAACTGGTGTGGACTCGACTGGACAAGCGGCGGTTGCCAGCATTACCAGCGTAACTGCTTCGGCGGGAAATCACGCTGCGCTCGTCCGAGTTGGTATGCGCGTAAAATTCTGATCAACTCGATAATAAGACCGCGAGCGACTGCCATGGTCGCTCGTTTTCGGCGGAGCGCTATCGGGTCGTAGAGATGCTGGAACCATCGCGATGACATTAATAGACAGGAGAAAATTGCGCAACTCTAGAATTCAAAATATTAAGGCAGTCTCCCGATGTTTCGTTGTAATATGGAAATAGAATTTTGCATATCAGAACCGATCGTGAAGACGCAGTTGAGCATTCAAGACGGTCCCTCCATATCGGTGTTATGTGTAGAAATTCGCGGATAAATTTGCTCGCTAGCATCCGTTGTTTCGTTCAGTCTCGTCGGAGTGATCCGCGAAAGAAGATCAATTTTTTGATGGCTGGCGCCGCGTCGTGGCGAATGCGCACAAGGCGCGGGCGAATCGACGTGAAAGGAGTTGGGGGAAGTGGATGAGCGTCGCGGAATCGTCCTTGCAAGTAGAAAATTGCAATCATCTTCTGCGCCAAACTCATCCTGGAATTCGATAGATGCGTCCGGATGAGCCTCGATTATTTCAACGGGGACCGTTGCTTCTCCGTGGTCGACGGCGTCTCCGTTTCATGCCCGGTACGCACCGTGTTCAACACAGCCTCCTGCGTTTTAGTCCCGCCTATACTCGGAGTTGCAACGAACTATGGAACGTCGGCACTGTCTGCCGCGATTCCATATCGGCGATTCATTCTGAAGGCTAGCCGCGGCTTAATGCGCCGGGGTGTTTGCATTTCGGCAGATTCATCGAACGACGCGGTTCGCGGGTCGCCTTATTCCGTCGGACGTTGTGTGGGCTGATGCTTTATCTTCCACAACGTGCAATGGTCGCAGCGTGGTCGCCCTGCTTCATTCGGCGGGACGAAACATCTTGTCGTACATGGAATGAAGTGGCTTGGCGAACACGCGTCGGACCATGGGCTCGAAGAATGACAGCGGCAACGTGTCGTAATCTTTATCGAATGCCGGCGCATCGTATTTCTCACAAAACTCGGCGGTACGCTCGAACAGTTCCGGCTGATCGCGAAACCGGTCCCGCATGTTCGGGTCCAGGCCGATGTTGTGAAAAAAGTAGTAGCCCTGGAAGACGCCGTGATGTTGCACCATCCAGACATTTTCCGGGCTGACGAATGGCTTGAGCATGGCCGCAGCGATATCAGGATGATTGTAGCTGCCGAGGGTATCGCCGATGTCATGCAGCAGCGCACAGACCACGTACTCTTCGTCTCGTCCGTCCCGATGCGCCAGTGTGGCGGTCTGCAGGCAATGCGTGAGGCGAGCGACGGGCAAGCCGCCCCAATCGTCTTCAAGCACCTTTAGATGATCGAGTACGCGGTCCGCCAGTGTGGCGGCATAAGGCCTGAGTTCTCCGAGGATGGCAGCCCAGTCTTCGGGGGTGCTTTTACCGATATGTGCAAAGGTGGCTTGTGCAGTCATGTCCTGTCTCCCAAATGTTTCTTCATCTGCGAAGAATTCGCAGCTCAATCGAAGTGTGACTTCCGATGATGTCGATCGCATTCTGTGGGAAGGAGCGTGGAGCGCGGTGTGAGACTCTCACACGCATCTTGCGCTCACAGCATCCCTTTTGCGATCGACGATCTGTTGTAGCAGTCTAGTCGTCGTAGCCTGGCATTTCCCGGTCTAGCTTGCGCAGCAGCGCCGGCCATGCCAACTGCCCATAGCGGCTCAACGTTGTTGCACTAGTCCCCATCGCTTCAGTGCTGGCCCGTGCTGCGGCTGAGACTTCATGCAGCGGCCGGCCCATGCTCAAGGTCCGTACCTGTGCAGAGCAGGCGCGCTGGAGCATGAACATGCGGACGAAAGCCTCGCTGACGCTCGCACCCACCGCCAGCGTGCCGTGATTTCGTAGCAGCATCAAATGCTTGTCGCCCAGGTCGCGCTGCAGCCGTTCGCGTTCGTCCAGATGAAGGGCTGGCCCCTCATAGTCATGTAGCGCGAGGTCGCCGGTCGTGAGCATGGCTGTCTGATTCAGTGGCAGCAGACCGTCAGAGAGCGCCGACACCGCCATGCTGTCGACGGTATGCAGATGCATGACGCAGTTGGCGTCATCACGCACCTGATGGACCGCGCTGTGGATCACAAACCCCGCCTTGTTGACCCCATAGTCGGACGACGTGCCGATCACGTTGCCCTCGAGGTCGATCTTGATCAGACTGGTAGCGGTAATCTCATCGAAGGTCATACCGAACGGGTTGATGAGGAAGGCATGTTCGTGCCCGGGCACGCGGGCCGAAATATGCGTCCCCACGAGGTCGCTCCAGCCGAACAGCTCAACCAGTCTGTAGCAGGCGGCCAGATCGACCCGCACCCGCCACTCCTGTGCGGCCGGGTCGTCGTCCGCAGTGTCGACGGCCTGCGTTTGATTCAGTGGCCCCGCGCCCGGCCAGTCCAGCGCTGTTGCGTCGCCAGTCTCTTGGGTTTTAGACATTGCTCCCGGTCCCTAGAAGTTGAACCTGCGTATCGCGCTTACCCTCAAAAGGCGTGCGACCATGGGTGCACAGAATGTTGTCCAGTATCATGATCTCGCCTGCCTCCCAAGGCTCGTCAACCAGTACATCGTCATCGATCCGGCGCAGGAGTTCGACATCCTCAACGGGAATCTTGCCGCCATCACCGAACAGAACTTCATTGGGGTAACGCTTACCTTGCCGATAGTCCTCGGGCGTCAGCGTGTTATGCCAAAGCCGATCACCCATTGGCAACCCTGTCATGTTGTTGATTTGGTTGAACCAGTGGTTTGTGCCAAGCACCGGATGGGTGACGAAACCGGATTTGGGAGCTTCGGTTTGCAGGCTGCCATCGTCCAGCCATTGCCATTGCAGCCCCGCTGCTTCGCATGCGGATTCGACTTCGCTCTTGTCCTCGGTGAAGAAAGCTTCCTGCCAGGGACGGTGCATGTTAAGAAACTCGCGAGTCCAGCCTTCCGTCGACGTACGTCCGTCGCGGAAATTGCGGCGATAGAGGACACCGCGCTTGCGCACCTCGTCGAGAATCCGCTGCGGAATCTTCGCTTCGTAGCGGCGGATATCCCCAATTGTGGTGGCGCCACCTGAACTCGGTGTTACGTTGCAGTAGAACGCGAGCTTCAGTGGCCATTGACGTTGGTAGCACATCTCGTGATGTAGCTGAATGAATCGGTCATTGTTTATACGCGTCGCCTCCATCACCCTGCCTGTAATCGCGGCGCGCGCCCCTCCACCCCCTTTATACCCCATGGTGGCGACGGGGTAATGAGACATCAGATCACGGAATTGCTCCGGCCCTTTGACTGGAAATCCACGGAATCGCACTGCGCCGAACTCGAGCAGCAGTTTCTCGATGGCGTCTTCATGATCGACCAACCACGCATGAAAGGCTGCAAAATCTAACTTGAGGCGCGTGGATACAGGCATGATGAACAACGGAATGCCCTGCGGATGCAGATGCACTGTCACTTCGTCGCCCAAAGCGGCGTGGCTCCCAGGAACGGGACTTGAGGACCGAATGTCCAGTGTCTCGGAGCTGGACGGACTCAAGGCTGTTTCGTTCATTAAAGTCTCTCTATCTTTAGGTTAGAATCTTGTCGCATTGCACGATTCAATGCTTCGCGTGCTTCGCGTGCTTCGCGTGCTTCGCGTGCTTCGCGTGCTTCGCGTAATACCACTGTATTTCCCGGTTCTGCAGTCCGCTGTATCAGCGGATACAAAACCGACGGCCGAATCAAAAAAATATTCTAGATCCGCAGCAATTGAGCGATGAACATGGGACTGACACAGCGTTGTGGCACCTATATCCGCATGGGCCATATCGATGAGCCGAGATAGGCGATGTCAAGAAGCGCATCAAATCCTCGCTGTCAGTTTGATCGCTACGATCGGCGTCGATGACATGAACGGCGACAGCCTGTTCTCCGCCTTGAGGCTCCCTGATACCGACCGGCAAGATAGGTGTAATTGCTGATGCCAGGCGCGTGACGATTAGGCATCCTTAAGCGAGCGACAGATTAAATTCGAGGTTAGCCCGTCTCCGGTTCTGGCGAAAAGTGGTCAGAGATGCTGCGGATATCGAGTAGTAACCTCAATGGAGACCCTGTCGATCATGCGTTCCGAACAGAGGCGAAGAGCCACCTGGAACGCCTTCGATACTGCGCGATGAGTTCCCTTGGCAGGGAACGAAGGAGGCGTCGAATGAGGAATGCTCAAAGCACCGGGTTATCGGGCGAGTTCACGGCTGTTCGGGTTTCCGCAGCCTTGACGGGATTACAGCCGAGCGAAGAAACAGTTTCGCAGACGCGAGCGGCACCGCGTGATCCAGCAAGTTCCCCGTTTTTGCTCCCGGAAGTAAGGGAGCTCCCGCGCAGCATTGCCAAACTGGGCATGGAACGCATTTTCGCCCGCGGCGTACATTTGTACCGTCAGGGCGAACTTGCCACATCTTTCTACTACGCGCTGGCAGGCCGAATCCGGGTGTTCATGACTGGAATAGACGGGTCGGACCGGGATGTTGCATTTGCGGGACCTTGTACAACGTTTGGCGAATACGGCATCTTTGATGAGCAGCCGCGTTACACATCCGCGGTCGCGGTTGAAGATTCGCGGGTCCTCGTGATTGACAATGCCGCGATCATGTCAGCCGGTCGGGCTGACCCCGAGATCTTCATTGAACTAGCCCGTCGACTGGCGCAGAAGACCCGCCTCGGATGTATGCATGTCATGTATGCCGGTCTGCCAGCGCGCGTGCGTGTGGCGACGCTGTTCGTCCAGTTGCTCAATGCATACGGAACGCTGGAGGCGAACAATACCGCGCGTCTGTCAAAAAGTCACCGCGTTGAAGACTTTGCTCACCTTGTAGGGGTGACCCGTGTGACCATGAGTCGCGAACTTGCGCGATTTGTGGAGGAAGGAATTCTCCTGAAAATGGGTCGGGAAATCATTATCTCGGACATCGCTGCACTGCATGCCGTCGCCGACACTTCCGGACTGGTACATCAGTACGCAAACGACTGACCATCATGCCGTAGAGATTCTCTGTCCGGATCACTGTCGAAAATGATTTCCCGCTCGATGAACTCATCGCTACGGGGTTGTCGGCTGCCCTGCAACGATATGCGCATGGGCAATGAGGATGTCGATCCGACGTCGTCGTGTCTCCGCTCGACATGACAAGCTCGGTAGCAGCTATCTCGTCTTTGCCTCGCTTGCGTGTGCGTGCGGTCCGCCGGTGAAAATGCAGACAGACCCTAACACAGCGGTTCGTGGTCTACTCTACGTGAAGGAGAAAACAGGTTTGCTATTGCGTCTGGAGGTTGGTGGCGGCAACGAACTCGCGGACCGCCTCGGCGGCAATCGTCACGTCTTTCGCCGGGGTTGCAGCAGACAGGTCGTCAGTGGAATCGACCGTTGCGTGCGGTTTGATGTGCAACGGGCTGATCGCGGGAAATCTTGGCTTGGCACGGACGGTTGAGCGTGGCGGTCGCCCGTGCGCGAAACAATCAGCCGGCGCGCGGATGGCCGTCGGTCTTGAATGCCCATGTGTCTTTCCCGCCGCTTGAATCGGCCGAAACGCCCTCACACGTGATCAATGGCACCTAGTCGACCTCTCCGGTGATTTCGCGATCGGCCGTCTCGCCCGGCAAACGGTAGCGAACGTAATCGTCGTTCACTTAGTGGCCGGCGTCGTGTCAACCTGTCGAGGTCGCTATTGGAGATCGCTATTGGCCCACGGGCTCGTAAGGTAATGGACTTCCCGACACGCCCCGCAAGCAAAAGCTGATGATTGCCGATGCATGGGTCGTCACGTGCTCGCCACGGTTGGCAACGTCATTGGTCAGTGGTGCCACCAAGCCTTCAAACAGGCACCCCACTATGCAATCGGCTGAAGGCCTTGCGTCCTTGAGGGGGGAACTCACCTGTCGCTATTCCCTGCTCGATGATGGTCTTGAAAACCCGCGATAACGCACGGCAATACACCATTCGGGCTGCTTCGGCATCTGGCTCCGCCGGCTCGGCGACCAGTGCATAGGTAAGCCTGTGACGCCGCAGCGCTCGACGGGGAAACGTCCAGGCTGCAGCACCGAGTCGCTCGCGCGCGGTGCCATCGCGCATCGCAATCCCAGCAACAACGTCGACTCCCGCTGCGCGGTCGTCTTCACGATCTCGACCATCAACTCAGTCTTCGACGGGAAGTAGCAATACAGCGTGTCAACCGCTATTCCTGCGGCGTCTGCGATCAACGACATCTGGCCCTCGCGAAATCCCGCGTCGGCGACGAGTCCTCGCGCCGCCTTGAGGATCAACGGGTATTTGTCTGCGCCGCGGCGGCGGGTGCGAACGCGTGGCGCGTTAGCTAGATCTTGCGTTTCAATCCACGGTCATTTTTGCATTCGCATGCGGCCGGATTTCCCGTAAAGCGACCCCTAGCCCACGCCATAAGCACCTTCCGTTTCCAATATGGCATGGCCAATCGCCCGGGTTGCAAGGCTTTACTTGCGCAGCGCCCAGTAGCTTCCTGGTACTAACACGGACGGTATCGCGCTTGACAGCCCCTCAGATATTCCATATTCCAAGGTGAGTCTTAATTTTACGCAAGGCTTGATCCATGTAGGGCGAATGGTCAGTGAATAACATCAGGAAATAGAGATGGACCTCATCTCGCGCGGATCCTGCGAGATCGTAATTCCAATCGGCGTTGAAATTGCCGGTCGTCGCCGTGTCGCTGACGACGAAGCTGAAAGACTCGAGGGGGAGCATCGGCCGCGACGATGCCGGCAATCTGGCCGATGCGTTTGGACACCAGGTTCTCCGCCTTGCTGCTGACCGAGTTGACGAAATCTGAGTTCGGGTACTTCGACACACCGATCGTGATGGTTTTCCAGAGGGGGCTGACGCCTTTGACCGAAACACCGTATCGAGAACCAGACATCGGTACGACTTGCGGGCTCCATTCCACGTTGTCGATTGTGACACAGGCCAGCGGGCCGGTCGCAGGAGCGGCTAGGTTCTGCGTGTCGCCGTCTCCCGCAGCTGGCGCTGAGACTGGGCCGGGGCACCAGCGCGACCACTGTCACTGGCGCCGGCAGGCTTGGCTGCGTGAGCCGTTCTCCTTTTTCGTCAGCGTCGGCTTTCCGCCGGCACCGGCGAGCGGTGCATTGCCGCACCCATCGTTTGCCGTTTTCGGTTTGACCTGCGTCGTTGTCAAAGCCGGCGACCCCAGAACAAAAGATTCATTTGAAGCGACGCATTCGAAATGATCCGACGCCTGGTGGTCTGCTGCGCAGAAGTCGCCCGGCGGAGCAGGCGTTTGGTATTGCAACCGGAAAGTACCGCAGCCGTACAACATCAGGCAGGCCGACGCGATTGGTAGAATTCTTCCCATGGTTTTCCCTGTGCGCGGTGGTCATCGCAGAGCGCTTACCACATCCGATAACCTCGATAGTCGGTGCTGGATGAATGCCGTGTACAACGGCGATGCATTGCCAATTCTCGTGGGCAAGCGGAGTCCAGCGGCGGCTTGGACTCAAGAGCGTTCGATGTGTCGGGCGAATTTCCCCGTTTTCCTTTCAGCCACCGAGCATGATCGCGTTTCGCGCGATCACGGATCGTTGGGAAGGACACTTGTGGGTCGTCGCAGACAGTCGGGCCGATTTGAATTCTTTGGCGATAAAGTTTGACTGCAGCGAAGTTACGCTGCAACCTTTACCAAAAATAGAACACGATGACTCGTCGATCAAGAAATAATAAGGATAGCTGAAGAAAGCATTTTCCTGGAGACAGCGAGGCGACAACCAAAAACCTTTGCCCGCTCTTTCGCGATTTGCGAATAGATGAGCTTGGTCCTCGCTTTCATTCAATTCTCACCGAGGAAGTTCCAGCAAACGTAAACATACGCCAGTACCATGACCGCACGGGAAAACCCCTGTATCGCCCCGTATCCTTTGATACAGAGTTCCGGGCGGTACTTTGTCAAACTAGGCAACAACGAGACGAATTCAAGGCGACCCTCGTGCCTGCGACACGCCGCTGACTCGTTTAATTCTCACTGTGCATGTTGCGGCCCTCCCTACATCGCGGCTTTAAAGTTGAAAGGATAAGTCATGATTAAAGGCGTACCGCCCGAGGATGTCGGGCGAAACAGCATGAAAAAAGTTGCTGCCGCTAGCATGACCGGAACAGTCATAGAGTTCTATGAGTTTCTCATCTACGGAACTGCCGCAGCGTTGGTCTTCGCCAAGGTGTTCTTTCCGGAATTGGGGCAGGCTACAGGTACGGCGCTCGCGATTGCCACTCAAGGAGTAGCCTTTGTTGCACGACCACTTGGTTCAATGATTTTTGGACATTTCGGCGACAAGTTGGGACGGAAAAAAACCTTGGTTGCGACTCTCCTTCTGATGGGATGTTCCACCGTCGCAATTGGCCTTCTCCCGACCGCCTCCTCGGTTGGAATTTGGGCGCCCATTACCCTAGTCGCTCTGAGAGTTGCTCAAGGACTCGCAATCGGCGGAGAATGGGCTGGCGCAGCTCTTCTCGCCGCAGAGAACTCACCGCCGTCAAGCAGAGGGATGTACGCAATATTTCCGCAACTAGGCCCCTCGATTGCGTTCGCGCTTGCCAGTTCAACGTATTTGATCATTGCGCTTACGATGAGTGCAGAATCGTTCATCTCATGGGGTTGGCGAATTCCGTTCTTATTGAGCACGATACTTATCGTAATTGGCTTCGTCGTTCGAAGCTCGATCGAAGAGTCCCTGGATTTCAGACGTACTGTCGAACGAAAGCAAACGCTTCGCGTCCCGATTGTTGAAGTACTTCGAAAGCAGGGAAAAGAAGCGATACTTGGCGGTTTGGCAATTTTGCCGACATTTGCGTTTTTCTATGTCGGCGCGTCAAACCTAACTTCCTACGCGACGCGAGTACTCGGCCTGAGTAAGACCACCATCCTCGCAATCGGCGTTGTTTCTGGCTGCTCATGGGCGATTACCACCGTCGTTGGGTCACTCTGGTCAGACCGTGTCGGGCGAAAGACAGTGATCCTCTTCGGGGGAGCGGTCTCCTTTGTTGCGGCGTTACTCCTCTTTCCAATTATAAATCAAGCCACGCCATTATTCTTTCTGCTCGGGATGGTGCTATTGCTAGGTTCGATCGGGTTTGCTTATGGCCCGATGGGGGCCATGCTTCCCATGCTGTTTGTCACCAAGTATCGGTATAGCGCTGCAGGATTTTCGTATAGCGTGGGTGGGGTTCTTGGCGGGGGGGTCGTGCCACTGGTGGCACCTCAAATCGAACGGATTTATGGAAGTTACTCGATCGGATTATTGCTAGCAGCGACGGCCCTCTTGAGTTGCATTGCCGTTCTCGGGCTCCAAGAGGAAAACGAGGGAGAAAGTAGCATTCTTCTTCGCTCGGACTCGTTTTAGTTGTTGATTCAGGGGTGATTGATCGTCGTCTCTATTCGGATAACGTAAATGGAAAATTTCACAGATTTTCGGATTCGACTCAATTGACGCGTTTGTCTCCCAGAGTAAGTACAAATTCAAGAGATCGATCGAGTATCTCGCTGGCAAAGAATCATTTGGGACTATCTATGTATAAATCACTGACTATCAACGATTTTCTGAACCGTGCGCTCGTTGCATACCCCGATCGGGTGGCGATTGTCGACGAAGAGGTTCAGCCCGGTAGGTCTTGGGGTGAGGTGACTTACGCGGAACTCGGACGTAAGGTTCGTGCGCAGGCCGCAACTCTCGACGAGATGGGAGTCCCCGTAGGGGCTCGTGTTGCTATCATTTCCCAGAATTCTGCGCGACTTATCTGTACCTTCTATGGGGTGTCAGGGTGGGGGCGGGTCCTTGTGCCGGTGAATTTCCGCCTTGCTCCTGCCGAGATCCGTCACATCATGGCTCACTCAGGCGCGGAGGTTCTTTTGCTTGACCCTGAGTTCCGGCACCTTGCGGAGCTCGTCCCATGTCAGAGAACATTTGTCCTTGGGGACGACGATGACAGGATTTGGAGCAGCGCCGCGGACCCGGTGCCATGGGTCGAAGATGAGATGGCCACCGCCGTCATCAACTACACCTCGGGAACGACAGGGCAGCCGAAAGGTGTGCAATTGTCGCACCGGCATCTGTGGTTAAACTCCACAGTGTTTGGCTGGCAGACATCCGTCTCCGATAGGGACGTTTATCTGCATGCTGTTCAAGCATTCCACGGAAGCGGGTGGGGGCACATCTATGCCGCAACTGCGATGGGGGTCAAGCACGTAGTCTTAAGGAAGATGGACGGAACGGAACTCCTTACGCGGGTCCAGGCGCATGGCGTGACGTATCTTTGCGCCGCCCCAGCTGTGGTGAGCGCTGTCCTTGATGGCGCAAAGACCTGGAATGGTCCGATTCCCGGGCACGGCCGCTTGCGTATCATTTGTGGGGGTGCGCCCCCACCGACCCGAACAATCCAGCGCGTGCGTGACGAACTCGGCTGGGAGTTCATACAGATGTATGGCCTGACTGAGACAGGTCCGCTCCTTACGCTGAATCGCATGCGTGCGGAGTGGGATGATCTGGATTCGTTTGAGCAAGCCCGGTTGCTTGGGCGTGCGGGCGTACCGGTGTTGGGTGTGCAACTGAGAGTGGGGGCCGACGGAGAAGTGCTTGCTCGCTCAAGTCGAATTCTCGATTCATACTGGAATGATCCTGAGGCAACTGCCAAGGCACATGACGGCGACTGGTTCCGAACGGGTGACGGTGGAGTCATTTCAGACGGTTATCTTACGATTTCTGATCGAATCAAAGATGTCATCGTTTCGGGTGGCGAGAATGTCGCGTCCGTCGAGGTCGAGAATGCGGTGGCGTCGCATCCTGCTGTGCGCGACGTCGCGGTTATCGGTATTCCGGACGAAAAATGGGGAGAACTGGTAACTGCCCTTGTTGTCCTTGAGGCTGATCAGCAAGCGACTGCCGCAGAGCTTGTTGCACATTGCCGCCTGCACTTGGCTGGCTACAAGTGCCCAAAACGCATTGAGTTTCGCGATGAACTTCCGCGGAATGCTACTGGCAAGCTACAGAAATATCTATTACGCAAACCATATTGGGAAAGTCTTTCTCGCCAAGTGAATTGAAAGACGCGGCATCAAGTCAGCAGCAAAATTGATGATCTCACCTCTCGTGCCTTTTGACGGAGCGTTATTGAATAATGGAAACAACTGTGCCACTCGTGGAGCGGAAATTCTGTGACATCGCCGGGCGCAGATTGGCGTATTTGGAAGCCGGCTCGGGTCCGCCCATCGTCCTGTTGCACGGAAATCCGACCTCAAGCTATTTGTGGCGAAATATCATTCCGCACATAGCTGGCAGCGGCAGAGTCATCGCGCCTGATCTCATAGGTCACGGTGATTCGGACAAGCTTCCGGCTTCGGAAGGGTCGGCACGGTACAGCTTCGAAGTGGCATTCTCGTATTTGAATGCGATGCTGTCGGCAATAGGTGCGGACACACAGGTGACGTTGGTACTTCACGACTGGGGCAGCGCACTAGGTTTTCACTGGGCACGCCTGCATTCAGACAGGGTGAGAGGCCTTGCGTACATGGAGAGCATTGTTGCGCCATGGGCCTCCTGGGACGATTGGCCAGAGAAGGCCAGAGGAATATTTCAGGGATTTCGTTCGCCGATTGGCGAAGATCTGATTTTGCAACGTAACCTTTTTATCGAGCGCGTCCTTCCCGGATCTGTGCTGCGCGAATTGAGTAGCGAAGAGATTTGGCATTACTACGCGCCGTTTGTAAATGAGGCCGACCGTCAAACCATGCTGAATTGGCCCCGTTTACTTCCTATCGCAGGTGAGCCCGCACACATGGTTGCAGTTGTTCAGTTGTACGCCGATTGGCTGCGGCAATCCGACGTACCGAAGCTATTCATCAACGCAGAGCCAGGTTCAATTCTTGTGGGAGCTCAACGCGAGTTTTGTCGCAGTTGGCCCAATCAGACCGAGGTCACTGTTAAGGGACTGCACTTCATCCAAGAAGATTCTCCCGATGAAATTGGCGATGCCATAGCCGGATGGATTTCGGCTCTGGAATAGGGGCTTAGTCGGCAGTATGGTAAAGGGACTGTCGTTGCTTCGGCCTCGGGGCGGTGCCGGCGCAACCGATTATCCCGCGGCGGAATTGTTGTGCGACTTCGACCAGCAAATACGGTCATCGAGAAGTGCGCAACACCGGAGATAGAAGGAAGCAGGCGGCGGCGAGATTCGGGGGGATTAGCGTCGGGCGCGACGACGCTTGGGTGTCGCTGGTGTAACGTTCGGTAGATGCTGTCGTCTTTATCTAAGCATCTTAGGGCCAACCGTTTCATCGGCGGCTGGAGCGCGAAGCTCAACGGCAAGATAGACTGAACGGCACCGACGCCCCGTGTGCTCATGGGCATCCAGCCCAAGCCGCTGCAAGTGCGTTACGCTCACGTCGCACAATGAGGTCGGAAGACTTTGGCGTCACGACGTGGCGTCGATGTCGTTACCTCGATGCCAATCCAGTTGTCCGGCGAGTGCAAATGCCGCGGAGGCGAATCCCCTTGATCCGAAACACGTCGTATTGATGCTTCCGGTTCAGCCGCGGCTGACCGATATGCCGAAGCACTGACGACACTCGGGCGAGCGCGTCTCGACGACGATCTGTAGGGCGATTTTCGGATCGGAATTTGTTTCCAACATCTGCGTTGGTGCAAGCCCTTGCGTCGGCGGTTACATGGGTACGTCGTTGAGCTGTGTATAGAGATTGTTAGCGTTTACCAGTTCAGACAAGCGATCGGGGCGGTAGGTTGCCTGCATCTCCGTGATGCCGGTCACACCGGTTCGTAGTAGACTCGATCCCGTTCATCTTGATTTGATTTTCTATCTGGCGCCTTCCGATAGTTCCGCCTTCGCGTCCCACGCGCGGATGGACTGTTACTGGATCAATCGAGCAAAAAGGCCGGCTGCACTGTGTATGGGCTTCATGCTCAGGAACACCTATACCGAGGGCGATTTATGGACGTGCATTCCGTGAATGATAGTGACGACTTCCCGGGACACCCCCTGCCCGCAATTGGCATTCAACGCGTTCGCGCGTTCGACGCGACTGCGTTTGAAAAATCGGTTAGAGACATGCTTGAGGCGAGTGGCCTCGATATCGGTGCCACTCACATCAGCCGGACCGCTCAGCGCGTGCGGGAATTGTGGCAGAAGCGATTGCTGGATGGGTACGATATTAATCCAGCCGAGGCGCTCGGCTCCGGATTCGCCGACGTTCGGAGCGACATGGTGATTATTCGCGGCATCGCCGTGCATGGCGTGTGTCCACATCACCTGTTGCCATTTCGAGGAGTGGCGCATGTCGCGTATCTACCTGGCGGAAGCCTGCATGGCTTCGGCCGAATCGCTCGTATGATCGATGCGATAAGTCATCGCTACACCTATCAAGAATGGATAACAAGCGAGATCGCGAACACGCTGATCATTCATGGGCACGCACTCGGAGCAGCGTGCCTGATAAAGGCCGAACATCTGTGCCTGTTGCTGGGCGAAGACCGACGTGGCGACGAACGCGTTATCACGCAATGTTACGCGGGCGAATTCGAACAAAATATTCAGGCACGTACAGAATTCCTGCGCGCCATTGAACATTAACGGACAATCGACTTCTCATGTTTTTCTCCCTACAAAAGTTCCGCTATCCTGGAACGACGCGATAACTACCTCTAATCGTTTTCCAGCCGTCGAGACCGTAGCGGGCTCACGAATGGCCAGTTTGAGCGTTCGGTGATTTAGAGCGTATCTGGTTTTCAACCGATTGTTGTCGGCGAGCACGCGATAGTCAATGTGACTGCGCGTGAAGGTCCTCCGAGCGTTCGAGTCTATAGTTGAGACGTCCTCGCGATGACGCAACACGCATCTTAGAATTACTTCCATTTTTGTCGTTCTCGGTTGCCTTGTGATGTCGTCAGCGGGAGCTATGGCCGTAAAGCCGCATGCTGACTCTAGGTAAGGCGACTGTTTTCACGGCCGTCGCGCATGCCCTCTCAGTCATACTGATTGACGGATGCCCGCGAATAAAAAACAACGGTCGTCGTCCTGCTTTCGGGACGGACCCGGTTGCGGCTCGAATCTGCCCGCCGAGCAAGTCGTCCCGGGTGGATCGACTAATGCAACTGGAGGCAAAGTTGACCACCGTGCTGTGGGTGGGGGCATTAGAGATGGTGGAAAGCACCGTTTTCCCGAATCTTTCCGACTAAACGTGTTATACGAAGTATGTTCGTTAGGCGAAACGAAGTGTCACAGACCATCCCGTCACAGAGATGAGATTTGAGACAGAAGCTGCTAAAAATGTAATGTTCGACGGACGCAGCGATGCAACCGCGACGCCAATATGGTCAACCGGTGGCGGGACGTGGTGTGCTCATGCGGTATGATCGATTAAAAACGGCCGACTGGTTTAGGGTCGGCAAAAAGTTCTGGGGTTAGGAGAGGCGCTGCGCGTCAGAACCTGAAAAATGAGGTCAAGTCTCCGATAGTTAGCTTCAGATCCAGTTACCCTGACACATCCGGTCGAGCGTCAGTCCTGGCATCAATTGACGACCGCCCTGACGCGCACTATGTTCTGCAAAGGTTGAGCTTGTCAGTTATCGACACGCGGCCGATTTTTGATCCAGTGCGGCGAGGATCGAATTCGTGAGTTGAAGAAGTGCAGAGTGATATTCAGCGGGCAAAGGAACATCGTCCATGCGTGACATGGTATCTTCAATGCCTTCCCGAAATGACCTGGCAATGTCTTCATGCTGTGAATTTTTGAGCTGTGGCAGGACCGCATCAAAGAACTTACCCAGCACCATCGCCCGTGCGCCAAGGATGCTAATGGTCTTCGTGTTGGCTGTCACGAGCCTGCGCATGTGGTTCAGCGGTTCATTGATTTCGTTCATTTCCCAAGCCTTTTCAGAATGTCTGCCAATCCGCGTTGCCTACTTCGGTCGCGAGTGCAGTGGCCCTATCTGCGATCGGAGCTGGGGACGTCTTTGTCGACGTTGTGCGAGAGGATGCGCGAACTATAGGTGTTGACTGACGTCGTTCGTTCTGCGGGGCGAATGCTCGAGATGCCAACGGTTCCGTATTGGTGATTTTGAAGACGGCGACCGCGGCACGCAATCCCTGGACTTGCTGAGCCATTGACTGAGCAGCTGCCGATGCTTCTTCAACCAGCGCGGCGTTGCGCTGGGTTACGTGGTCCATTTGGCTGACCGCCTGGCTAACCTGCTCAATGCCGGTGCCCTGTTCTTCCGACGCCGACGAGATTTCACTCACGATGCCGGTCACGCGGTTTACCGACTGGACAATCTCGTTAATCGTGCTGCCTGCTTCTTCGACGAGCCGGGAGCCGGCGTTCACCCGGTTCACCGACTCGTCGATTAGATCCTTGATTTCCTTGGCCGCGCTCGCGCTACGCTGGGCGAGCGTGCGTACCTCTCCGGCCACGACGGCAAATCCTCGACCCTGTTCGCCCGCGCGAGCGGCTTCTACCGCTGCGTTCAGGGCGAGGATGTTGGTCTGAAAGGCAATACCTTCGATCACGCTAATAATTTCGGACATTTTGGCCGAACTTGTGGAGATTCCATGCATCGTCTGGACAACGCGGCCGACCTCTTCACCGCCGCGCTGCGCGATTCCGGACGCTGTATTGGCCAGAATGTTCGCCTGCTTTGCGTTGTCGGAATTCTGATGGACCGCGCTGGTCAGCTCTTCCATGCTGGAGGCAGTCTCTTCCAATGACGCCGCCTGCTCTACTGTGCGCTGTGACAAATCGCTGTTGCCTTGCGCAATTTGGTCGGCAGCGGTCGAGATGGACTCGGCGGAAGTCTGGATGTCCCGCACCATAGTGGTCAACTGATCTTTCATGACGCTTAGTGAAAACATCAGGCTGCTACGGTCGCCTGATCTTAGTCGAACTTCCGCGCGGAGATTGCCGGCTGCGATTTCGCCTGCCAGTGTTGCGGCATCGCGGGGTTCGCCACCGAGTTGTTTTGCTACACCGCTTGCAATGATCCATGCCAGTATCAGCGCGACTATCGTCGCGACGGCAACCAGTCCGATCACGAGCGCAACAGCATTCGAATAGGCCTGGTCCGCGGCTGCCCCTTCGCGATCCGCTTTTGCACCGTCGAAGTCAACGATGGTGTTGATATCTTTATCTATTCCATTTCGAAGAGCGAGTGCGGGACCTCGCGTGAGTTCGATTGCCTCCGTCTGTTTGCCCTGTCCGACGAGCGCGCGAACCTGCTGGTCAATCTGGAGGTATTGCGGCATCAGTGTTTGAACGTGAGAGAACGCGGCCTGTTCCTCTGGAGTAGTGATGCGCTTCTGATATTCGGCGGCAATTTGGTCGTAGTGGCGGATACTCTCTTCGATCCGGGCGTCGGCGGCCTGAATCACTGTGGGGCTTGTCGCAGTTTCAATGGCATATTCGGCAGCGCGGATGTTCAGAAGTGTAGTCTGCAGCCGCATGCTGCTGCGTATGGACGGCAACCAGTTGTTATGCAGTTGCACAACATGATTGTTTTGCGCGTTCATTTCGAACAGACTGAATGCGCCCAAGCCGATCAATAAGACGACTACGGTGAAGAAACCCACGATCAGTTGAGTCAACACCCTGAAATTTTTCAGGAATTGCACGAAAGGTCGCTCCTTATTTTGTTGGAGGCAAAACGCACGCGTCGTACTTATCACTTCGATGCGGTGCTCTTGCTGAAATACACGGAGTACACTTCTACTATGAAGGCGAGTTCGTGCGCGAGCAATGAATTCAAGCCGACAAACATACAACGGCACTTAGTGCCTTTGACTTTATTGTTAAATTTGCAAAATATTTTTTCCATGAACTCGGGCGAAGCCGCCCGCTGCGGAAGACGTCGAGGGGGTCGCTGGATATTGTGCGATTGCTGTTCGGCAGCGGCACGACTCACGTCCGACAACATGATGGACGCGCTGAATGAAGATTCGTCCGACGTCTTTCCGCTTTGCGACTATTATCGCCACACCCCGCAAAGGCCGGCTTCGCACGCGTTGTACGAAAACGTAGATCATTTGAATCTGAAGGAGCCCTGGGGGACGCTGTTCATCCGAAACTGGAATCACGAAGTCATTTCCGATCGTGCGGTGTCGCTATTTGATTCACATTTCAAGCGGATGTCTGGGTACACGATCAAGACAGAAGGGGGCATCGCGGCTGATCGACCGTAGTTCCCGACGCAACCCAAGAGAGATACGTCATGAGGAGGTTTGACTAGCGGCTCGCGCGATTCGACGATAACGTCGGGAACGATTGGTGGCACGACGTACGAGATCGTCACATGGGTGTACGGCTGAGAACACGTGACGAGCGAGCTCGAACCGGAGCCGGCCGCCGGCGGCAGGAAATCATGATTTCTCGGGCAATACCAATGAATCGCAGGACCCGTCGTATATCATCGCCTGCACTGCTTCGCGTCCGACCACGCACAGTCCGACCCCGAAGCTGGATGGCCTCATTTTTGACGAGAGCTGGCGGTACTCGTCGAACGAAACCCATCGCTATACGATGGACGAGTTCCATCTGAATCAAGTACTGGTGCCGGGTTGACTGACCAGTTTGTTTAACACTGAACCTGAGGAATTTGATCATAGTCAAGACCATCGGCGATCTCGCAGTGCTCGTGCGTTCGAAAGATGTTACTCCGCTCGGGTGGACGTTTGAGATTATGTTCGACGACGTGGAGGTGTATGAGCGAGTCCGAGACAGTCACGTTATCAACCGGGAGGACGTGGCTCACAAGTTCGACCAAGACCCGAAGAAGGTCATCGTGGTGAATTACGATGCGGCGTTGGCTGTCAAGGTTAGCTTTCCGCGATCGCAAATATTCGAATCGAAACTCGACAACGATGTCTATGGCAGCCAGCAGTACGCACCACTACTGGATCTGCAGGTTCCCGACTAATCCTCGGCGATGCCCGACTCAGATGTACTGTTCGGAAAGTTGGAAAGTGTTCTAAACGAGCGCCCGCATCGCAATGCCCACAACGCTACGCAACTGTTGTTCATCGACGCTAGTCTTGCCTAGCACGTGTAGTCCTTGGACCACGCACAACAGGAACGTGCCAACGGCCATTTCGTCGAGATGTGCTTCGAGCTTCTCCAGTTTCTTTGCCTCGAACCACCGCGGCAGTCAGATGCGTCGCCATCTGCTGGAGCGTCGCCTCGATGCGTGGCCGCATGACATCGTCGGCGGGAAGTAGTTCGAGCGCTGCGTTGGAGATGAAGCAGCCGTGCCGCTCGGTCGGTAGTGTCGCGACATGAGTGTATGGGAGCAAAGCTTGATGAAGCCCTTCGCGGGGGGAGGGCTCCGAGTTGAGCTGTTCGTTAAGTCGCGTGACGGCGTCTTTCGCATAGCTGTCAAAGGCAGCGACAAAAAGCCCGTGCTTGTCGCCGAACGCACTATAGAGACTTCCGCGAAGAAGGCCGGTAGCATCACATATGGTCTCTATCGAGGTGGCGTGATAGCCTTGTTTCCAGAATACTTGGGCAGCGCAAGCCGCCATCTCATCAATGTCAAACTCGCGGGGTCGCCCGCGTGTTCGCGAGGGGCCGAACACGGCATCTGGAACCGGGCCCGGCTTCATGCGATTGCGTGGCAAGACAAACTCCTGAATAGAGTACTGAAGCTCGACCCTGCCTAACCTGACTGGCTTCGGCGGCGTCCCGGGCGCCATTTGCTACCGGTTCAACTCCTTATGCGACGGCCCCGGGCCGTGCGGATACTATGTCATACCACCGCTGTAGCCCGGTGTGCCCAGCGGGAATTGGCATCTTCAACGCGTTGGTGGCGAAGTCAACCGTCACCAGCGTCGTGATGTCCGCGGCCGAGAATTCATCGCCGGCGACGAATCGGACCGCGCCGAGTCGATCGTTGAAGTCGGCAAAGAAGTTGCCCACACGCTGTCGGCTTCGCTCGACCAGTTCGGGAATCTGGTCATACGCATGCGGACCGGACAGGGCGCGCCCTTTCAATCCAGCGGCCGCATTGCGCACGCCTTCCATGACTGGCGCGAAACCGTCCAGTTCGGCCAGGCGCTCCCACATCGTGACGAGCGCCTTCGACTTTGCTGTGGTACCGAGCAATGGCGTCTGCGGATACGCTTCCTCCAGATAACGCCAGATGCCGGGCACTTCCGCAACAGTGGATCCGTCTGCGAGGACCAGAGCAGGCACCTGGCTGCGCGGATTGATGGCGCGGTAGCTATCGGAAAACTGTTCCTTGGCGCCCAGGTCAACCGGCCGTACCTGGATGTCGATTCCTTTCTCCGCAATGAAAATGCGTACACGGCGCGCGTTCGGGGAACCTTTCGATTCGTACAGTATCGGTGCAGCAGTTGTCACTTTGAATCCTCCTTCGGATGATTTGACTGGATGCAGGCATCTGATTCAGCAAAGTAGCTCATGGAAGCATGCAAAAAGCGCCCGACGACGCGAAGATCGATTCGGCGCTCCGCCGCCAACGCGATCGCGAAAATCACACATTGATCGCGCGTCGTTGGCAGGTGCGGGCGCAGAGCGCCTGTGCATCCCGTGGCGTCGCCAGTAGACGCCCGGTCGTCTAGGTCGTCACAACGATCTTGCCGAACTGGCTGTTGCCTTCCAGATAGCGATGTGCCTGGACCATCTCGTCAAACTTGAAGGTCCGGTCAACGACAGGCTTGAGCGCACCGCTCTCGAGTCCCTTGAGGATGTATTCAACAGCTGCTTTCCGGCTGACCTCACTGGCGCCGATGGAAGAGAGGCTGTAGACCTTGATGGTGGGCAACTTGCGCAGCAACTGCAGGATCGGTATCGGGGTTTCACCCTCGTCAAGTAAGCCATACAGGTAGACGATGCCCCGATGAGCCAGTGTCGCAATCAGCTTGGGGAAGTTTGGGCCGCCGACCGGATCGAAGATCACACGCGCACCGTTCCCGTCGGTGATCCGCATCACTTCCTGCAGCAGGTCATCCTCGTCCGTGACGATGACATGTGCCGCCCCGGCTTCGAGCAGACGGTCCCGTTTAGCCGCCGTACGCGTCAATGCGATGGGCGTCGCTCCGGCATAGTTCGCGAGTTGAATGGCAGCCAGCCCAACACTGCTGGAAGCGGCAGGAATGATGACGAAATCGCCCCTGGTCAACTGGGCATCCGCGATCAGCGCACCGTAGGCCGTCATGAACATCATCCAGGTCGAGGCGGCTTCGGCGAATGAGAGTGACGGCGGATGCTTCACGACGACGTAGTCCGGCATGAGCACGACTTCGCCGTAGGCAGAGTACCTGTTCATTGAAAACGTCGGGATCGTGCTGACCGTGTCGCCCACCGCGAGTCCCGTGACGTCTTCGCCCACGGCGTCGACAATGCCGGAGACCTCGTAGCCGAGTCCCGCAGGAAACTTGACGGGTTCGATGTACGCGTCATTGCGCCACATTACCTCTGCCCGGTTCAGGCCGATTGCCTTGACCTTGATGCGCACTTCATGGGCGGCCGGAGCAGCTATCTGTTCCTCAACGAATTCGAGAACTTCCGGGCCGCCGGCCTTTGCAAACTTGATGCTGCGTGACATTAGATTTTCCTGAGGGGAGGGAGATACTAACTATTTGGTTCCCGACTGATTTCCGATCTGACAGGAATGCGCTATAGCGCCGTGCCGATCGACCAAATACATTCCTGTGGCTACCAAAACGTCGGGATGGTTCGCCTCAGCAGCGGAGATTGGGATCAGAAAATCACCGGGCGGTGCCCTTCTGCGACAATCAGTGCCCGCTTACGTTGCAAGGTATTAGAAAGATTATCAATCAATCTGCGGAGGCCATCGTTGCCCGTTTCGATATGCACACTTTGTCGAATGTAGTTACTCGACTAGAAATGAACTCCCGTCTCGTAGTCTTGCCCGTGGACGAAAGTGTCGAACTTCTTGAGCAGGAAGGTTTCGCTTTGCTCGGCTATGGTTTTTGACATGAGTTTTCCCTTTGCAGCAACGGTGCAACGAGACGCATGGGTGAAGAACAATCATACCGAACCTTCGGAACTGATACATAGGCGACATAGGCGGGCGCGTAGATGCTTTGAATCCAAGATCCGCATGATTACGCTCCACCACATGGCGGAGTTCGCGATCGCCAACTTCGCAAGTTTGCGCAAAAAATACACATAGATCGCCCCGCGGACCGGCTGCCCGAATGTTCTAGTTCCCGGAGCTGCAAGCGCTTGACAATGGCAGTCGCCATCGATTTGGCAATCATGAAGCGGCTGTCCATCAATGTCAATGGCATACAACATTGTTTTGTGGGAAAATCGTGAGTAGGGCAGGTGAGGAGAACGATTCATGGGTGTATCAAGACAGCAGGCTGTTAAAAATCGGCAGTCGATTATTGCGGCTGCGGAAAAACTCTTTCGCAAGCGCGGAGTGGACGCGGTGGGTCTGACGGAGCTTACTAAGGCCGCAGGTTTCACTCAGGGCGGCTTCTACAACCACTTTGAGTCGAAGGATGCATTAGTGGTAGCCGTGATCGACAAAGCCATGGAGGACGGAAGAAGTCGACTGATCAAAGCGCTGGAGGAGTCGAAAGATATGGGGGCGGACCCCATCACGCATCAGATCAATTGGTATCTTTCTCCCGAACATCGCACCAACATTGATTCCGGCTGTCCGGTGTCGTCCTTCTCTGGCGATGTTCGGCGACTGAATGCAGAGGCACGCAAGTCCTACGCGGAAGGGGTTGAGACAAATCTTGAATGCCTCTCCGACGTGCTTCACGGCGCAAATAAAAGAGAACGCAGAAGGAAGGCCATCGCAGTCCTGGGTCAGTTGGTGGGGACTTTGGTGTTGTCGCGTGCACTGGTCGACGCCGATCCAGATTTGGCTGATGAAATATTAAAGGACGGTCGCCGACAGTTGTTGCTTGATTTGGCCGAATGAATTTCATCTGGAGAGGAGCAAGTGATTTTGTTTTTCGATGGATATCAATTTCTTACGGTTTTACGCCCTCAGTTCGATGAGGAGAGATAGTGATAGCGAATCCTGTTGGTCGTCAGTTTGTTGACTTGCGCTGATTCTGGCCCGCATGACGCAGTGATTGGTACCGGATATTGGTGGCCGGCACAGAACACACGGCCGGGCCGGGCAGTTAACGAAGACTGAGCTGTCGTCGTGGAAATATTGGGCGTTGTTCGGCGTTGATCAATAGTTCGATCATCTGTCGTCACTCGAGATCGCCAAGCGGCTTGATGTTTCAAGAAACGTAACCGGACGCTATATATCGGCGGCTGCACTGCGTTGCCGAGCCATGTGGGGCAGTAAAACCCGTGCAGGCTGGATGCACATTTCCCGCAATACAGGCGAGCTGATTAAAGACGGAAGTAAACCGCTCATGCAAACGGCACAGAATGCTCCAGTGTATTCACTCTGATTTTACCGTGGTGGGATCCACGGGATCTTCCGATCGAGTGGCTCTTTCGAGCGGCGCGGGTGACAAAGATAGGTAATGACCGAAAGTCGATGCATCTCCGTGCGGTCTGCGTTTGCTCTTGCTGAAGCGAACCGGTTTAACTGGAATGAGGACTGGGCGCGTCATCAATGGCGAGCGAACCAAACCGCAGGTCGCGCAGTTAGATCTAGCTGCACTCGCGCGTTCTCTTGTGCGCTTATCTAGTACAACTATTGAGATACTGTCCCGCACGCACCATCACGCGTTCGTCGCCTGGGACGGTATTTTGCACCGGTCGCACGACAAGACGAAGACCGCCATGGGCAAGGTTCGTCGTGGTAAGCGTCGGGACGTCAACGCGTGGCTTGGTTCCATGGTCGATCATTAATCTCTCGACGCAGAATCTGAAGGCATCCGAAACAAGAAAGCACGAAACAATCTTATCTTATCGCTGGTCGTTTTTGCGGTTTCGATTTTTGCAAAACAATTTTCTAATTTATTGAGTAATTTGATATGCAATTCGTCTTGACTCTTGCGCGGATTTCGCCGTAATAGAGATATCCCAATGACGCACGACGCTTGCCCGTCAGTGTGGTTCATGCGCGGTTATCTAAGCGAGCAGACCTCATGAAATTGGTTGCACTTGAGATTGATCCGAATCATCAATGGTCCTTGACACGTGCGCTTCGGCAGGCTGGCTATCACTGCCGCGGCTATCAAACGGTTCAGACGCTCATGGACAGCCCTTGGGCGGAGGAGGCCGATCTTGCCGTTATCGATGGAGATGCAATGCACCTTGACAGGCAGCTTATCGAGCGTCTGCGGCAGAGATTCTGTTCTGGCCGACCGATGCTTTTCATCGGCAGCCGGAACTACCAGTTCGATCAAGTTGTCCGGGACGAGGACGGTCGTCTCGTCGGACCCGTCTCCACAAGCAGGCTTCTCACGTGTGTCAGGACAACCCTCGCCAGGGCATGGGATAGCTACGCGAATCTCGATACGGTGCGATTCGGCCCATATCTGTTCGAACCGGAAGGGCGTAGCGCGCTGATCAGCGGTACTCGCGTCGCGTTGACGCGAAAGGAGTATCTGCTGGCCTTGCTGCTGTTTCGCAATCTCTCCCGGCCTGTTTCGCGGGTGTATATCGCGGGATGCGTGTGGCGCCATGATGAACGCATCAATACTCGTACGATGACGACGCACATCTCTGCGATCCGCTCGAAGCTGCAGTTGCGGGAGAACGCTGACTACGTGCTTATACCGATCTACAACTACGGCTATAGGCTCGATCCTGTTATCCGTTATCCATTATCCGCTAACAGGTAGCGAACTCAACGGAGACTCAGTAGTTCCGATGCTGCCCAACGAGTGCCGAGTCGATTCCGAATTTTCGGTGGAAAGAACTTCCTAGAACATTTGCCTTGGCAGAGCATGGTCCTGCAAGTCCGCGCCGCCGCTTCTAGCCGGCTGTCGAAAGCGCTCTCGCTGTGATTGTTGAACAGAATGGATAAGCTTTGAAGATAGGATTCCAACAACGTAGTGACGAAACGATTCGCAAAGCAGAGAGTTGGACAGATTTTGTGTTATGTGTAGCGAAATCGGCTTACTCCAATGTGGTCAGTCGATCATTTCGAACGTGGCTGAACAAGGCGCTTCAGCGCAGGCACTGTCATGCTCTTCTGTCATCTTGATTTAAAACCATAGCCATCCTAAAGTTCTAGATCAAAACGTGGTAAGCATATGATGAAATGTACTAGCCGTGATCGAGTTTTTTTCTATACTGATGGTTTGGGAAAATTTGACGCGGAGACCTGTATGGCGAAATCGTCGAAAATATTTAATATTCTTCAAAATGAGCTTGATCGAGTGGCGGAGCGTCTGGGTGTTAAGTCGATTCTTATCATGAGTTCCCAGAAACGGCACATGAAAGTGGAGGCGTCCGGTGGGCCGTTCGAGTCTGTCTATGCGGTTGGTGCCGAGGGGAAGAAAAGCATTGCCGGTCCGGATGTTCATGAACTGTATTGCGAGCGTGTGGTCGAATCGCGTACGGAGCTTTTCGTGCCCGATTCTCGTCAGAGCGCGGAATGGTCGGGAAATGAAGATGAAGTTGAATTTGGCTTGGTCAACTATCTGGGTTTCCCGGTGAAAGGCAGAGATGGCTCGATTTTCGGCACAGTTTGTGTGCTCCACGACGCTCCACGAGACTACAGCGCAGAAGATCGAGAGAGCATAGAAGCGATTCGTAACCGAGTGGAAGAGCTTCTGAAGCGGGAGGAATGACCCACGGTTCTGAAGACTCGGCGCGGCAGCGGCGAAGTTAGCTTTGTCGGAGTTGGTTGGCTAACGCGAAGTTGTATTGACGAATGATCCATGCCGGTGTGCAAAGCACTGGGCGAACTGCGAGATTGGCGCAGTTCGCCAATGGGTGAATGTCATCGCAGACCACATCAACGATGTCGGCGCTTCGATGACGTCGCCCTGACATTGAACCTATATTACTGCGTTCCTAAAAAAAGCGGTCGTGGGAAAATCGCACATACGTGGTGCGATCACGGCGGTACACATCAAGTTCCGCCATTATTTCGGCGGTAGTCTGCCCGACCGCTTCTTGCCGCCATTGACCAGTGCCTCGACTCACCATCGATTTTCGCCTTTTGCGTCTCAACGACTAAGAAATCGGTTCTTTTTTCCCCGCCCACTTCAGTAGCACGCTGCTCGGCCGGATAGGGAAACTGAATAAGAAGATCGTCGTGAGTCGGCGAGGAAAAAGGTTTGCGAATCTCAAGCACGGGCCACAGCAGCGATCGTTCGACGTCCTTGTGATAGCGATCGAAGGTAGTTTTCACGTCGACGATTCGAACGAGCCACGCCCGAGTCACATCTCAATCGTTGGGCGCGACAATCTGGGCAATACCGACCTTCATGCGATTTTTGCCATCGGTATCATCCAATTCGGGCTGGATGGTCAATGCTTCATTTGGATGAAGAGGGGACAATAGGACTGTCACGGCGTTTCGGCTAATGAAGAGTTCTCGTGCGCACAAAGGAGGCTGGATCAGAAAGCAGACGACACGGATCTTGAGCGAGTTCGGCGAAACTATATCGAACGGCGAAGCGTACGTCGAAAAAGGACTTTGGGGGAGCGGCGAACTGTATTTGCTATTGTGATCTGATGAATTAGCGTTGAGTCTTTTCATCTCTGATGAGATAGCGACTCATCAGGGAAAGTAAAGAAGCATCGCTTGGCTCGTCAGGATAGGTCAATTCGCTATTGTCATGCGGAGAATGGTGCGCGATGGTTGACGCGTCTCGCTTCGGACACTTCATCTTCTAAACGGTAGCACCAAGACAATTCTCAATGAATACCCGGTGCAAAAGCGTGCGGCGTGACTCGCATAACGCGAGGCGGCACATAAAGACCCGAATATTAAGGCAAATCAGTTGCAGGCCAACGTGCGTGCGTTGGGTCGCAGCGGTGTGCGGCAAATCCGCATCCGAGATTTCCAGGTCATCAGTGATAGCCCGGTGGATTTCGCCGGTTAAAACCTCGGGCCAGCTTCGCCTGAACTGCAACTGGGCGTACTGGGCAGTTGTATCACACGTATCACGCTGATTCAGGCTGCCGAGCGTGAATTGCGGATTGATTCGATCGACGTCGAAGTAACCGGCGGGCAGCATCCGCTCGTGCAGCAACCCGGTTTCGAATAGGTGCCGATTTTTCCGCATAACTTCCGCTGCACGCTCGATATCGTGTCGCCTGAGCCACCCGAAGCGATTCGCGCGCTGCATGAAGCGGTATGCGCGATTTTCAACTTGCTGAAGAATCCGCAAACGATCGTGGGCGAATTGCGGCATGTGTGTGCCTCGCGCATTCGCCTGCCCCATTGTTTCCCCCTGAAATTTAATGTTTGTGAGTTCGTGATTTTGTCAAAAATGCGTAGGCAGTGGTGCCTCTAAATCGAGCTCGGCTCGACTGACAGCTGTGCCACGTTCGCCGTTTCCCTTTAGAAAGGGCAAGGACGCATTAAACCGGCAAACAAAAACGAGAAAGAGGGAACGGCCGTGGAATTTCGGAAGCGGTTGTCGCGATGATCAAGTCCGAACGGCGCTTCAGGGTCGTTCGAAGGACTGGTACGTGCGGCTAACGGCTCTTCGCTCGCCGCACATGTCACGCATGTTGTTGCTTGGAGCCAGCATCCGTAGCACGTTGCGCCACGCCTACGCGCAAAAAAGCTCAACGGTGAGCGCGCGTTCATAGATCGAAATGTAACGCCCGGTGGCAACCCGGGCAATACACGTCAGAATATGTTGCGAAAGCCGAGCGCAACGCCGGTCTGATTGTTGCGGCCTGGAAAGTCTGCTTTCGCCGCGCCAGTGCCGCGGATGAAATCAACCGTGCCATACACTTCGGTCCGCTTGGACAGCGAGTATTCGGCTAGCAGCACGCCCGAGTAACGGACGCCGCGGCCAAGTGTTACGTCCCGGCCTAAATTAGGGTTGTCGTCGCGAGCTATGTGGCGTGAGATTGCGAGGGGCGTCGCGCACTAAATGAGGAATGGAATGGGCCTCGTTTAGTGCGCGACGGCGGCGCTAGATTGGAGGGTCGGTTTTACGGCGCCAAGGTTGATCGGGATCCATTGTCTCGCGATAGCGTTTGTCGGAGTCGCGACGCAGTTCGTGCTCGTATCGTTGTTCGCATACAAGGGCGAGGCGGTAGAGGAAGTCGGTCAGAGCACGAGCACAAGAATCAGGGATACCGTCGGGGAATAGCGTGTCAAACTCGGGCGTCATTTCAACTCCTCGATCGCCTGTTGTAGCAGTTCGTCGGGTAGATGGTTCAGTCCTTTGGGCACGGCCATCTGCATAGCGGTGCGCAGAATCCGCCCCGCTTGCCGGGGCAAGCCGCGAGAGGCCTGGCGAAGTAACTCCAGGCCAGATTCGGCCAGCAACGTATGACTGCAGCCGGCGCTCTTCAATGCGTGTTGGATGAACAGGGCGAAGCGCTCGCGTTCGATCACGGGTTTGAGTTGAACGCGTGCCTGGATACGTCCATATAAAGCTGCGTACGGCGCACGCTCGAGCGTTTGGCCCAGACTCGGATGGCCTGCGAGCCAGACAGTGAGCAGGTCGCGCGAATCGAAGGCGAAGTTCAGGAAGGCCGGGAAGTCGCGGAAGAATTCGAGGGGCAGGTTCTGCGCTTCGTCGATAATCCACACGGGCAACAACTGTTTGCTCTCGACGAGCTCCAGGATGCGCAGCTTCAGATCCCGCCACAGGTCGGCACGCCGATAGGCGGGCTCCAGACCCAGCGCCCGAGCTAGGCTGCGGTACAGATCGATGCGCCCGAACTCGGTTTCAGCCAGATAGATGACCTGGTAGCGATGGGGATTCAAGGCCAGTGCTGCGTGGCGTAACGCGGCAGTCTTGCCCACACCGGGCTCGCCCGTGAGCAAGCCAATACCGGGACTATGCAGTAGCCACTGGAAGCGCTCGTTGAATTGCGCCAAGGCGCCGTCGTCCCACAACTCACTATGTTCTTTGGAAAGCGGCGCGCAACGTAGACCGAAGTGTTGTCGATACATGTCACAGCTCCCGGGCGTAGTGACGTTGATAGGCAAGCTCGATAAGATTGGGACCGTGCGCCGCGTTCTCGATCGGCGCGTCGTGTCCTGTCACGGCCGGCTCGACGGTCTCAGGCTGAGATTTGCGCCGCTTGCGTGTGCGATTGCCGACAGCGTCGAGCAGGGTTGCGGCGCCCAAGGGCTCGCCCGCCTCACTTTCTACGCCCTTGACGGTTCCCGTATGGGGATCCACCACGAGCAACACGGTCTTGCCGACCAGCTCGTATGGCACTTCGAAGCGCTTGCCCTGAAATGACACGGTGCCGTCGCGGCGCACGTAGCGCTCGATACGGTGCAGGAACAGTTCGTCCAGTTGTGCGGCGCGTGCGCCGAGTGTGCCGATACGGGGTAGGTCCTGCTGATAGCGAGCGAGCGGCGTCTGGTTACACAGGCCGCTGTGTTCGGTGCGATGGTAAATCTGTTCGACCCAAGCCCACAGGCGCGCGTTGAGGTCCGCCAGATCATGGATGTGCGTGGTGTCGAGCTCGCTCAGGAATTGAGCCCGTAAGCTGCGATGCCAGCGCTCCAACTTGCCCTTGCCCTCGGGAGCATACGGTCTACAATAAACCAGCCTGATCGACAGCCGTGCACAAATGCCCTGCAATGTCGCCGCCCGATAAGCGGCGCCGTTATCGACGATCAACATCTTGGGCACACCGCGTTTGAGCAAGGCCTGCTTGAGTACGCCCTCGATGTCGATCGCGCTCTCCGAGAAGCAGAACGCGCTATGGGCGATGAGCCGCGAGGCGTCGTCCATCAACGAGACCAGGTAGGTCTTGCGGCGCCCCCGGCCAAGCGACAAGTGCGGGCCATGCAGGACATCGCCGTACCAGATGGAGCCGGCGTGTTCGGCCACGAAGCTGCGTTTCTCCTCGGGCAAGCTGGCCGAGCCAACGATGCGCGAGAGCCCGTGGGCTTGCAGCAGCCGATGAACGGCGCAGCGCGAGAGTGTGTCGTGCGCCACGATACCCGCAGATTCGAGCAGCAAACGGATCTGGCGGATCGAGCGTCGCGGATTCTCGCGCTTAGCTGCAAGGATCGCAGCTTGCACGGCCGATGGCAGCTTCGATTGCCCGCGATCCATACGGGGCTTGCTGCACAGGCCCTCCAGCCCGTGCTGTTTCCAGGCGTAATACCAGGACTGAAGCGTCTTCTCGCCGATATGGCGACGACGAGAACCGGGAATTGCGTACTCCTGCTGAGCCAGTTGGCGGATGATCTGCTGCAAGTCGCCGCGATCAAGCCGTTCGCGACTGACAAGTGGTCCGAGTACGGACAGGCGAAACAGGGCCTTCGGGTCGATGTCCTTCATGCTCACTCCTATGGTTAAAAAGGGAGTGCCATGAGAACCGCGAACCGAATTCGGCGCGAGTGGGCAAAGTGTGTGGAGAGCCCGGAATGACGAAAATTACGTCGTCGCGTACCCAATCAGGATAAACGGATCACGGGACGCAAACGCCGTCGCCGTCGAGCCAGGCCATGGCTTCGCACAACGGCATGCGCTGCAGGCAGCGCAGCCAGAATTCAGTGATATCGACTGATCGCCCGAGTTCGGCGAAACGGCTTCGCAAATGAAATTCGAACGAGAGGCTACGCTCGCCAAGCCGCTGCCACCAGCGCCGTACCGTATGTCTGCCGAGCGCGAAGATCGCACTGGCGCGGCGCTGCGAGCAGCCGGCCAACAGAAGGAGTAAGACACGCTGTTGGTCCGCCCAGTTGTACCAACGGTGGGGAGCTATGCACAGCGGCAGGCGCGAACACGTGCGGCTGCAGGTTCGACAGCGAAAGCGCAAAACGGGAATCGGATTGAGAGCGCCAGCGGCGCTGCGGTCGGCCTTGCGATGGTAACGACCGTGACACCACACACCCGAGCAGCCGCAATGTACGCAAGCGACAGGTCGATACACTTGCGGCGTGCGATCGACCGCATTGAGATGTTGTTCAAGAACAGGAAACGCGAATACAATTCGATGCATAGGCCGGTCTACTTTGTTGTTCGTGTGGGGCTTCGTAACTTCCCACGATAACAGAGCAGTACTGGCCTTCTTTACGTCCGTCTCATCTCATGATGTTCAGGGTTAAGTTCCAAACTTCATCCTATTTGATACCGAGATAAACACCTCCGCTGGAACCCAAATATAGCGGGACGTAACACCAAGCGTGGTGCCATCGGCGTTCAACGCATTGCGGGAGTGATCGTAGTATGCCGCCGCAGTCAGCAGCAGCGGCGGCGTGACCTGCCAGGTGGTACCGACGTAGAAGCCGTCGTCGATGCGGTTGGTGTTCGTCACCGGCGCCGAAAAGGCGGCAGCCGGCGAGTTCGCGGCCGACATGAAAAGGTCGACCATACCGGTGTTGTCCTGCGCATGCAGCCAGCCTGCGTAGGCCTTGACCGTGCTGAACGCATAGACAGCGCTCACGTTGACAACATTGAACTTGTTGTTGTGTGCATCGCTGTTCTGCTGAAAGCCGGCATCAAGGGACAAGCCGCCGTACGTATAGGTCGCCGTCAAGCCGTACATGTTGTTCGCGCCGGTGCTGCCGGCCACACCTCCAAAGCTATACATGGCTTCCACGTTCAGGCCGCCGAACTGGCCGTTGTACTTGACGGAGTTGTTCTGGCGCAGGCCGTATCCGAGTGCGCCAGGCAGCCAGCCGTCCTGATCGTAGTTACCGACGGTCAGCGGGTCGTAGACGTTCCCTAGCTGGTCGAATAGCGGCGTATTCTGGCGACCGAAGGTCACCGTGCCATACTGGTTGCTAGACAGCCCAACATAAGCCATCCGGTTGAAAAGGGTATTCTGGCTCGCAAACTGGCCGTTCCACAGGTTGAAGCCGTTCTCAAGCCGGAACACCGTAGAAAGGCCGCCGCCCAGGTCTTCAGAACCCTTCAAGCCCCAACGGCTTCCGGTGATCGGGCCGACGCCCATCGATACCTGGCTGTCGTTGCTCGCATTGGCGTTGGTGAGATAGCGGACGCTCGTGTCGACGATGCCGTACAGGGTGACCGAGCTTTGCGCGAAAGCGGATTGGGCCGCGATGGCGATAAGTGCGCCACCGATGGCGCTGATGGTTTTTTTCACAGAGTATCTCCCCATGTTTAGTTGTAAGACAAACCGCTGGTCTATATAACCGGTGCGGTTCATGCTCGGCTTTTGGCCTGCGCGCAATGATATTTCCGTCAAATTAAATCGGGATCTGTTTTCAATTTTTATGTCTCCCGTTGACAACATTGGATTGACTTTCGTATCGCCGGAGGCTGCCGGCGAGTTCTTGTATATCGTCGGAACGGCCTTGTTTTGCCTTTTGCTGAGCGTTGTTGAGCCGGTTGGAATCTAAGCGGACCGCACAAAGCCATAGAAACTGCCGATGTTTCCTTTACCCGGTATTCGCCTAGCAGGCTGCGGAAATACCGACGCTGATGAGTCAGCGGATGAGACGGCTGAAACGTTATTGTGATGAAGCCCTAACCCCGAGAGATGATGCGCGGCGCCGATACCTTCACCGAGAGCCTGTTCACGATGCGTAAGCTGGAAGACTTTGTTCCTGCGAGTCACCCGCTGCGCGCGATTCGCAAGATGGCCAATGCTGCGCTGGCGAAGATGGAGCCGTTGTTTGCCCGCATGTATGAGGCCGACATCAAGGGCGGGCGGCCCAGCATTGCGCCGGAGAAACTGCTGCGGGCGATGCTGTTGCAAGTGCTCTACAGCGTGCGCTCCGAGCGGCAGTTGATGGAGCAGGTCCAATACAACCTGCTGTTCCGCTGGTTCATCGGGCTGTCGATGGACGATAGCGTGTGGGTGCCGACCGTGTTCACCAAGAACCGGGAACGGCTGATTAAACATGACGCGGTCATCGAGTTCTTCAATGAGGTGCTGGCCATTGCACAGCAGAAGGCCTGGCTATCAGGCGAACACTTCAGCGTTGACGGTACGCTGATCCAGGCCTGGGCCGGCCATAAGAGCTTTGTGCGCCGTGACGATGACGACCAGGCCAATGGCGATGGGGGCAACTTCAAAGGCGAGAAGCGCAGCAACGACACCCATGAGTCGAAGACCGATGCTGATGCACGACTCTTTCGCAAAGGCGGCACGGCCAGTGAATTGCGCTACATGGGCCATACCTTGAGCGACAACCGCCACGGTCTGGTGGCCAGTGCCGTGGTGACGATCGCTGATGGTTATGCCGAGCGCGAAGCCGCCAAGGCCATGATTAACGATGCCAGACAGGCGCTCGATGACCCGGCGCGTGAGATTACGCTCGGAGCTGACAAGGGCTATGACGCCCAGGAGTTCGTGGAAGCCTGTGTGGACATGAAGGTCACGCCGCATGTGGCGCAGAACAATTCAGGGCGCCAATCTGCGGTACCGAAGGCGATTGCCCAAAGCGAGGGCTACGCCATCTCGCAGCAAAAGCGCAAACTGATCGAACAAGGCTTCGGCTGGGCCAAGACGGTTGGCGGCATGCGTCAGGTGATGGTGCGCGGTTTGAAGAAAGTGGATCAGATGTTTGTGCTGACGATGGCAGCGTACAACCTGGTCCGCATGCGCACCTTGGGGCAAATCCGTCCGCAGGTGGCGCAATAAGCTAAATCGGGGCTAAAAAAGGCACCGACTAGCCACCAGAGACGGGAATCGGACAATCAATTCCCGGATGGTGGGAAAAACGACTCCAGCTTCCCCTTCGGGAGGAAAGCCGCTCGTGATTGCTTCGGGTATTTCCGCAGCCTGCTAGGCATGTATCGTTGGTCGTCTCCTTTCAGGAGGGAAGACGTGCCACGTACCGTCGCGGTGCCGGAAGAAATAAAGCGCCACCGAGCTTTCCAGGCGCAATACCTCAACGCGCACGAATCGCGTCCCGTCAAACTGGATGCGACCGAATCGAACCACCCGAACTGGCGTTGACGAATTAGGCATCAGCCACTTATCGACCAGCAGACGCAAAGACGTTCCAGCGCACATCCGTTTCTCCGTCGACTTCATTCCGCTGATCCGCTCCGTGTTGCACGAGCCAGGGCGATAGGTTTGCCTTCCGGCCAAAGGTCACTGCTGAAGCAGGTGCGGTCCGATCTCTGAGATTGATGCGACGCCGCACAACTGCATCGTACGTACGAGTTCGTCACGCAGGATATCGAGCGCGCGTGTCGCGCCGGCTTCGCCATCGGCACATACGCCATATAGCGTCGCGCGTCCGATTAGTACAGCCTTGGCACCAAGTGCAAGGGCAACGACGATATCGGAACCCCGCCGCACACCGCCATCAATCATGACCTCGACGGAATCGCCCACAGCGGCTGCAATTGCAGGCAATGCTGCAAGAGTTGACATGCCTGCGTCAAGCTGACGTCCGCCATGGTTCGATACGACCAAGGCGTCTGCACCGAGTGAAACGGCACGGCGGGCATCGTCGGTATGGACGATGCCCTTGACAATCAGCTTCCCATCCCAGCGCGCACGAATGCGTTCCAGGTCATTCCAGCTGAACGATGGGTCGTAGTTGCGGCCAACTGATGATGCAGTCGCATTGGCGTTGTTTACGGCCGAGTCAAGGCCGCGCAGATTCGACATCTCGGGAACGCCGCGGAGTAGCATCGCAAGCGCCCATCGTGGGCGGGAAGCGAAGTCGAGCAGATTACGGGCGGTGTAGCGAAACGGGATCGCGAAGTGATTGCGGAAATCACGTTCGCGTTTGCCGCCGACCGGCAAATCGACGGTAATCACTAACGCTTCATAATTGGCCGCTTGCGCGCGTTCAATCAGCGCGTCAGTGAAGGCGCGATTGCGCAGGATGTACGCCTGAAACCATCGTCGCGAGGGCGCAGCATGCTCGGCAATGGCCTCGATGGAGGCCGTTGCGGATGTCGATAGTCCATATGGAATGTCATACCGCGCGGCTGATCGCGCGATCGCGATGTCGCCACCGCGCCAACCGAATCCCACCGCTCCCGTAGGTGCGATGGCAAGAGGCAGGGCGCTTCGCTTGCCGAGAAGCGTTGTGTCGACCGATACGCGGCTGACATCCCGCAGTACTCGAGGCACGAGATGATGCTGTCTGAACGCCGCGCGGTTGCCGGCCAGCGTCAGTTCGTCCTCTGCGCCGCCGTCGAAAAAGTCAAAGATGGCGCGTGGCAGTCGGCGCTTCGCTAAAGCCCGTAACTCGTCGATCGAATGTGCGCGCGCGCTCGCACTCACATGGCCTCCGCAAAGACCTTGTCGGCGATGACCTGACAGCGCTTGATTAGACGGTGTTCGTCCGGACGGTAGTCGGCAACTGCATTGTGAATCGTGCCAATGTTATCCCACATCAGTACATCGCCTACGCTCCACGGATGCTTGTAGCGGTACTTGTCCTGCACTTGATGCTTGAAGAGATAGTCAAGAATATCTCGGCTTTCATCCTCGGACATCCCATTGACGCGCATCGCATAGCCGGGGTTCGCATAAAGCACGCGGCGTTTCGTGATTGGATGCGTGAGGAAGACAGGGTGCGATACCGGTGGTTTAGCAGCGCGCTGTTCTGCGGTGAGCGGTGGGCGGCTACTGCCTTTCTCACGTCGCATCATCTCCCAAAATTTGTTGAAATCGTGTTCGATGGTCTTGTCATTCAGAAGTGTTTTCAGATATGTCGGCAAATCGTCGTAGGCGGCGTGCATGTTGCAGAACTCTGTGTTTCCGAGCGAACGCCCGTCGCGAAACGGAATTTCTAAGCCATACAGAATGTTCGTAAAGGCAATGGTGCGGCTGTACGACATGTCCGTGTGCCAACTCTGTCCGGCATCAGCAAGCCCAATCGGCTTGCCGTCGCGAACGATGTTCGACAGCACCATTACTTCGGGAATCCCCGGCTCCTGAAAACTGTTTGCGACGTTGATTTCGAGCGTGCCGAAGTGCTCAGCGAACCGCTTCAGTTGCGCGGCTTCGAGCTGTTGGCGCGGGTACCACAACACACCATGCTTTCCCAACGCGTGTTTCAGCGCCGCGAACGACGTGTCCGAAAGCGGCTGACCCAGGTCGAAATCCTCGACCATCGCGCCTAGTGCATGAGGGCTTGGAGTGATTTTCACGATTGCTTTCCTTATGCGATGGCAAATGGCTCAAGAGGCGCCGGAGAACTGGAACACCGGTGTCGGCACCAGCTCCGCGATTCGCCAGCCTTGCTGCGCCGTGTGGCGAAAGCGTGTGATAACGTGATCGAGCCGAAAGGGCCGTTCAATGTTCACGGGCCCGTCATGCTCGCTACCATCGTCGAATCGATACGCCGTCATGTATGACTCGGTGGTGCATTCGTCCACGGTCGATTCGACGATAAACGTGTTGGTGATCACATGCGCGACGCGTTGTGTTGCCGGCCGTGCGTGCATAGTCGCGAGTAGCGCGTCATGGCCGATCAGCCACTGGCCCTGACGATGCCAGCGCAGGTCATTGCAAGTCGCGGCAAGTAACCCGTCATAGTCAAAGCGATCGAGGCAACGGTAAAAACGATGTTGCGTCTGCATTAGTAGCGAGAGTGTCGTGGGCGTAGCTGTTGTCGAATCGAGGTTTGCGGACATGAGTTATCTCCAGTAAATGGGTGCTGAATCGGTCATCCTGGTGGGAATTCTAGGGTTGCCCGTAGAGTGCCGAAAGGGGGCCGGCAGAGAACAGCCTGTTTCCAAAACGAGAACAACCCCGGAGCGCGACAAGACAATAACGGAAACCTAGGGGATAACCCGTGTGTCGCAAAAGCCTGAACGTGGTGCAGGTCTTTCAAATTCGGCTCATCTCCATGTTTCCAGAATGAGAACAACTTGTTTCCACGCTTTCTCTTTGAGTCGGGTGATCTCGGCACTAGGATTCGAATCCAGAAGCGTGACTTTTGACGCATCGCGCGCCACTTGAAGACGGCCTTGCTGACCCGGCGGAGACGGCACACATGTGATGCTGCCGCCTATTTTTCGTAAGAGCGTGTATGGATCGTCTACGATGTATCGAGGTGTTTATCGAAGTGGCTCACGCTGCGAGCTTCTCCGTCGCTGCGCAACGGCTTGCGATGTCGAAGGGTAATGTCACCAAGCATGTCGCGTGGCTGGAGCAAAACTTGGGCATGCAACTGCTGTCGCGGACGACAAAGAGCGTCAGTTTGACCGAAGCCGGGATGACGTTGCTTGAAACCGGGCAGACGTTGCTCGAGCAAATGTCAGACATGGAGGGGCGTCTCAGGAATTCGGTCGGCGGTACGCGGGGTGTGTTGCGTGTCGGAACGCAACCTTCGTTTGGCGCGTATCACTTGGTACCCGTGGTAACCGGTTTTGCCGAAAGCCATCCGGACGTGCAAGTCTTGCTCAAGCTCGATGATGGCAGCGCGGATCTGGTCAGCGAACGCCTGGACCTGACGATTCGCATCGCGCCGGAGCTAAAGGACACAAGCTATGTCGCGATAAAGCTCGCCCGCGTGCCGCAGTATCTCGTTGCCTCTCCTAGGTACCTGTCGCAGCGGGGCATGCCCGCGAGCATCGACGATCTCGATAAGCACGATTGCTTGGTGAACACGAGGAAGTCGTCCAACGGGCTATGGATTTTCGAGAGCACAAACGGCCCACGCACTGTTCGGGCCGAGGGTTCGGTTCGAGCGAACTTTGGTGAGCCGCTGTTACATGCTGCACGTCTTGGGCATGGCATTTCAATGCATCCGCTCTACATGATCGATGATGATCTGGCGAGCGGCGAGCTGGTGATCGTATTGCCCGAGTCCACGCCGATCGGCTTGGACATCTATGCGATGTATCCGAGCCGCCGCCATTTGCCATCTCGGGTGCGCGCGTTCATCGATTTTCTGCGCGAACAGATCGGTGGACGGCAAAAATGGTCGGAAACTCGATCGTACGTTCAGCAAGCGAACGTGCCGCAGGAGAGGATTCACTAGGAACATGGTCAAGCAACACATTGCTTCATATAGCGATATCGAAATTCGGAAAAAATAATAATTCGGATACCGATAAAAATATCGGGAGAATGGAATATTAATTATTCGATTCGTTAAGCGAAATCAATTGATTGGGAAAAGCATATGAGACACGATTCAAAAAAACCGACGCTAGCTATCACAGGCGCAGCTAGCGGCATCGGCGAGGCATGCGCACGGCTTGCGTATGAACAGGGATGGCGCATCGTCATCCTTGATCGGGACGTTGAGGCAGGACAGAAGGTCGCCAGTGAGCTGAGCGGCGTGTTCTACGAATTAGATTTGCTTCGCGTCGACGAGTTGCGAACGCTTGCTGCGCGCATCGACACTGAGATTGGGCCGGTTTACGGCGTCATTAATTCTGCCGGGATTTCACAACCAACGGATTCACCGGACGAGTTATCGCTGGAGACTTGGGACGCCGTGCAGCAAACTCATCTGCGTGGGATGTATCTCAGTTGCGCCGCGTTCGGTACTGCGATGGCGAAGCGGGGTGGCGGAACCATCGTCAACATTTCATCGGTGGCCGGAATGCGCTCGGCGCCATTGTATTCATATGCGCCGGCGAAAGCGGCAATTATCTCGTTGACTGCATGTCTGGCCGCCGAGTGGGGAAGGGACGGTGTGCGCGTCAACTGTGTATCGCCAGGATTTACCCGCACGGCGAGAGTAGAACGCCGTCTCAAGCTTGGCGAGCGTGATCCGCATGTGTACAGCAATTCGGCAATGGGCCGCATGGTAGAACCTGACGAAGTCGCTGACGCTTGCCTGTTTCTGTTGTCGGATGCTGCCTCGGCGATTACCGGAGTTAATTTGCCGGTGGATTGCGGCTGGCTGGTCAGTAGCTCGTGGGACAACTTTGGAGGCAGGCACGGCGTCGCCACTAAAACAGACGCGCCGGCAGGGGGCGATCGGATCGCGACGCAGCACTCATAGCATATGGCGCGTTTTCTCCCCAAATCAGTAGATTGCGTCAAATTACCGCCAGGTCACCGCTAGTTCGACCTTCCGGAATCCGTTCATTTTGTGACACGTATGGAAAGAGTAGAAATGGAATATCAACAGCGAACACGTGTATCCGCGCTTGCGCCTGACTCAAAGACCCGACGATTTGCCGTCATCGGCGCGGGCGCAGCGGGTCTTTGCTGCGCCAAAAATCTGATCCAGGCTGGTTTTGAGGATGTGACGATTTTCGAGATCGGCAGTCAGATTGGTGGTGTCTGGTGTTACCGAAACGACAACGAGCGGTCTTCCGCGTATCGAACCCTCCATATCAATTCGGCCAAAAATCTCACCAATTTTAGCGATTTCCCTTTCCGTGAAGACGTGCAGATGTTTCCCGACCATCGGGATATGCACAAGTACCTGGTCGACTATGCGGCCCATTTCGATCTGACGCGGCGTATTCGGTTCAATACGACCATCGTCGATGTCCGGCCGGCCGGATGCTATCGTGCGGAAGCACCGCTCTGGGAAGTCGAAACAGAACACGGGGAGATCACGACGTTTGACCGCGTCATGGTGGCCAGCGGCCACTTGTCGTTGCCGATGCATGTCAATGAATTTCGTGAAAAATTCTCGGGCACTTACATTCATTCGCATTACTATCGGGAGCCGGAGCCATTCGTTGGCCAGCGCATATGTGTTGTGGGCGTTGGCAATAGCGCCTGTGACATTGCCAGCGACGTTTGCGTCAACTCGCAACGCACCGTAATGGTCGCACGTTCCGGCGTGATGATCGTGCCGAAGCTAATTTTCGGACGTCCGTTCACCGACTTTACGATCAAACTCGAACGAAAATGGGTTCCGAACTGGCTGCGCAGTCGCATTACATCGACACTGGTCCGCCTGTTCCACGGCCGCATGACCGATCTTGGCTTTAAGGCGTTGGCCCAACGGGCTCACACAACCAGCAGCGCGGTCCTCGTCCAGCACATCGTCTACGACCGGATTAATGTCAAGCAGGGCATCGAGCGGATTGAAGGGAACCGCATTCACTTCGTAGACGGATCTAATGACGAGTTCGACGTGCTGATCGCCGCCACTGGCTATCAGATTGAGCTGCCTTTCATCTCCGAATCGATTGTGCCGATCAAGGACAATGCGGTGGACCTTTACCAGCGGATCGTACCTCCTGGCTGGGATGGCCTGTACTTCATTGGCATGCTTAATACTACAACCTCACTTCCCAATGCCTTCGAGCACCAGATGCGTTGGATCTTGCCGTTTGAACTGGGGCAAGCGACGCTTCCGGCGGTCAACGAAATGCACACTGCTATTGAGGCGAAGAAGGATTTCATCAAGCGATATTACAAAGCTTCGCTTCGGCACACCATCGAGGAGCCACATCTTATCTACTTCCGGGAGTTGCGCAAATCGCTAAAGGAGGCGAAACATCGCGCACGCCGCGCTCCTCAAGATCCCGTACGCGGTGCGGCAGGCGCGTTGCTTCGCGAGGATACGCTTTCCGGCAATCGCATCAGCAACTCCCAACACCCATGATGAAACAGTTAGTCTTGCATCGACGTGGCTTGCGGACCCACATCGTCAGTCAGTTCTTGATGGAGCGCAGTATATGAACAGGATCGCTGTTGTCACCGGAGCGGCATCAGGTATCGGCCAGGCTGCTGCGCAACGCTTGCTCAACGCGCAGTGGACCGTCATCATGCTGGACGTCGCATTCGACGCCGGCATGACAGCACTCAATGAACACTCCTACACGCTGCGTTGCGATGTCGCGGACCGCACATCGATCGATTCGGCGTTCTCGCAGATTACCGATCGTTTCGGCGCACCAGATGCTCTGGTCTGTTCGGCGGGTGTATTGCGAATCGGTGCGCTCGCCGACATGGACCCCACCGACTTCGACACGCTTTACACGGTAAACACGCGCGGCGCATGGCTTTGCGCGCGTGCCGCGATCCAGGCGATGCGAATGCAGCGAAGCGACGCGCTACGCCGGATTGTGTTCGTCGGCTCAATCTCGGGAATTCGGCCAAAAGTAGGAAATGGGGCATATGGCGCACAAAAGGCGGCGCTGCACATTTTGACGGGTGTGCTAGCGGCTGAACTCGGTGGGGACGGCATTCTCGTCAACGCTGTGGCACCCGGCACTGTTGATACTCCGATGATCCGCGCGAATAGCGATCCTGGCCGCACTGGTAGATATCGACCGTCGGGCACATCACCTCTCGGCCGGGTCGCAACACCCGAGGACGTGGCCGCGGTGATCGAGTTCTATCTAGGTGAACAGTCGAACTACGTAACGGGCACGGTGATTCCCGTGGACGGTGGTACCCGCGGGGCTTTTATTCCCGCGTCTGCGTGAACACCGGCTAATCCAGAGACAATCATGAAGATCGCACGTTACCAGCACGCCAATCTTATTGGATTCGGTTTTGTCGACGAAGACCGCATCGTCGGCATTACTCCCGGGCCGAAAATATCGGCTGCGACTGACCCGTTTGCCGCACTGCTTGCTGCATTAGCGAATCACGTGACACCGGAAGCGGCTGGTTGGGTCCGCACTGGCGAACCGCCTTTGCCAATCGAAAAGGTGCGCCTGCTTGCGCCGGTCGAGCGGCCCGGAAAAATTATAGGCGTGGGTCGGAACTATGTGGACCACGCAAACGAAATGGCGGTTGAATTGCCTGATGTGCCAAAGATCTTTTTCAAATGGCCAGGATCAGTCATTGGACATGGCGCGGACATCCACTATACGTCTTCAATCCGCCAGCTCGATTACGAAGTGGAAATCGCGGTGGTGATCGGCAAGACAGCCCGAAATGTCTCGCGCAGCGAAGCGGCGCGACATATCGCTGGCCTGACGATCGTCAACGATGTCAGCGAACGCAAGATACAGATGATGCCAAAATCGGGCTCGACGAGTCTCGCAAAGAGTCTCGACACGTTTTGCCCAATGGGCCCGTGGCTCGTTACTCTCGACGAAGTAGGCTCTCTGGACGACATCGTCCTCGAATGCCGCGTGAACGACGAACTCGTACAGCGCGGCCGCTCCGGCCAGATGATTTTCCCGATTCCTGTCCTGATCGAGTACTTGAGCCAATACCTCACGTTGGAACCGGGCGATGTCATAGCGACGGGCACGCCGTCTGGCGTTGGCATGTTCCGCGACCCGCCGCGCTGGCTGAAGCCCGGTGATCGGATTCGCATGGACGTTGCGGGTATCGGAACACTCCTGAATCGCGTGGTGGCGGTGTGATTCACGGCTATGGCCGAAGAGGCAGTCTAGTGGAGCGTCCACCAACGACCCCGTCACCGGCCGTTCTTGATCCTTCGGCCCGGTTAGCATCGGATCGGTGAGAAAGCCGATGCGCGGGTAAGGCCGGAAAGGGCGACGCCGGACAACGCCGGAGTTTAAAGATACGTTATACGAAATAATTGATATCAACCATAGAGCACTCTAGAAAATCGCTCATTAGCGGCTGACGCCGAAGAACACAAACCAAGGAGACATAAATGGATGCAAAAAAGGAGCACGACAGACCGTCGCTGTGGCGTGTATGCACGGCGGCTGTGGCAGGTTCCGCGATCGAAGGATTCGACTTTATCGCGTATGGAACGGCATCGGCGCTCGTATTCGGCAAGGTGTTTTTTGCGAATCTCGATCCTGCGACGGCAACCATCGCGTCGTTTGGCACCTTTGCGAGTGGATTGCTTGCACGCCCTCTTGGTGGGCTGATCTTCGGACACTACGGAGACCGCATCGGGCGCAAGACGATGCTGTCGATCACGTTGATCATGATGGGCCTGTCCACGGGCATGATCGGCCTCGTCCCGAGCTATGCCTCGATTGGCGTCTGGGCCCCGATACTCCTTGTGCTGATGCGCTTGCTGCAGGGTCTCGCTTTCGGTGGTGAATTTGGAGGGGCCATCCTGCTCGCGGTCGAACATGCGCCTCCGAAGCTGAAGGGTTTTCTCGGTGCTCTGCCGCTCGCGGGGTCTCCGGTAGGGTTGCTGATGTCAGCAACATCGTTCGCGATTGTCACGCGGCTTCCGGAGAGCGATTTTCTCGCCTGGGGATGGCGTCTGCCCTTCGTTGCGAGCGTTTTGTTAGTGATCGGCGGCTACTACATTCGACAATCTATACCGGAGACGCCGGATTTTGTGGCTGTTCAGGAGCGAAACAAGACTGCAAGGATTCCTGCGCTCGGCGTTTTGCGCGCTCACTGGAAGTTTCTGCTGCTTAGCATCGGCAATAAAATCGGCGAAGTCACGATCTACTATACCGCGTCTGTCTTCCTGATCTCCTATGCACCACGACTGGGCATCAGCAAAAGCGATACGCTTGAAGCGCTGATGATCGGCGCGGCATGTCAACTTGTAGGCATGCTAGTTGCCGGCTGGCTCTGTTCGACGGTCGGCGCGCGCAATATTTCGAGGATGGGTGGCATCGCCGTCGCTGTGTGCATTTCCGCGATCATCGCTCTGGCAGAACTGCGAACGCCGCTCTATTTGACGCTCGCGATCTCGATTGCGCTCGGGCTTGTGCATCCATTGATGTATGCAGCCGAAGCGGCGCTTTACAGCGCCCAGTTCCCTGCAGAGTTGCGCTATTCGGGAATTTCGTTAGGTATTCAGATCGGAGCGGCGATTGGCGGCGGCATTGTGCCGATCATCGCAACCAAACTGACCGAACACTACGGGAATATGACGTCGGTGGCTATCTACGTGGGCGCGACAGGATTACTCGGGTCGCTGTGTGCTCATCTGATGTTGCCCACCGACGTGGATATTGCCACTTCGCAGCGGATGGTGTCTGAAAACCGCCGGAGGGTAACGTGACGAGTAGCATCGTCATTCTGGAAAGGCCATTTATTCAGAGGAACTGTGATGAACCGTATTGACGATTTCGTAGTGAACCCTGACCAGATTACCTATATCGGTCACGACCTGAGCCGGCCCGAATGCATCATTGCAGAACGCGACGGCACGTTGTGGATTGCCGACAACCGTGGCGCGATGACCCACATTGATGCCCAAACCGGTGCTCAACGCTTGATTGGCCCGAACGAGGGAGTGCCAAACGGCATTGCGATGAGGGCCTGCGGCGACTTCGTCGTGGCCGATATCGGCGCAGGCAACCTATACCGGATCGATCGTAGTGGTGCCAAGACGATACTTTTGGACGGCCTGGACGGCAAGAGGCTCGGTGCGGTGAATTTCGTTTACGTAGACAGCAAGGATCGGCTTTGGGTAACCGTCTCGACGGTGACCGAGCCGCGTTCCGATGCGCTCAAGGCGGCGATTCCTGACGGGTATATTCTGTTGATCGACGGCGGGGATGTGCGTCGGGTTGCCGATGGACTCCGGTTCACCAACGAGGTAAGAATCGACGCTCTCGGGGAATTCCTGTACGTGGCCGAAACCATGGCCGGCGGAATCACCCGTTATCGGCTGAACGCCGACGGGTCGCTCGATGGAAGAGAGCCCTTTGGTCCAATGCCGTTCTTCGAAGGCGCGATGGTTGACGGAATAGCGTTCGATGCACACAACAACCTCTGGGTGACAGAAGTGACGCGCAATCAAATCGTCGTGCTGAAGCCAGACGGCACGGCGGTGACAGTGTTTGATGATCCGGCTGGCTCAACGATTGAATTCCCGACCAGCGTGACGTTCGGCGGAGAAGATTTACAGACCGTCTATGTCGGTTCACTGAAGATGAACCGGATAGCAAGTTTTCGTTCACCCGTCGCTGGCGCGCCGATGCGGCACTGGGTTGGATGATTGAGACGCAACGAAGGAAGTTAGTCTGAGAGGTGTCGGGATGGCGGCGAGCCGCTGCATGATGGGCACACCATCGGGCTGTCGCCAGACCGAAGTATTTGTTTGTTTGGTCATACAGCGGAAATTCTGACTTTTGACGTAGTGAGATGGCGAGGCATGCGCCGACAAAATCGGCGGATTTAAATAATATATTAGGAGAACTAATGATGGAGACAAGAAAAATTATAGCGCCTTTGTGTTGCACGGCTCTCGGAATGCTCTCGAGCGCCGTGCATGCGCAGAGCAGTGTCACGTTGTATGGTCTTATTGACGAAGGGATCGTTTATCAAAGCAATACAGGCGGCGCGAATGGCGGGAAAAGAATTTTTCTCGATTCGACAAGCGGTCTCACAGGAAGTCGGTGGGGATTGAAAGGCAATGAAGATCTTGGTTCAGGGTTGCACGCAATTTTCACGCTCGAGTCCGGGGTGAATCTGAATAGCGGGGCGCTTGCTCAAGGCGGAGATTTATTCGGTCGACAGATTTTCGTCGGACTGAAAAGCGACCAGGCCGGCAGCCTTACGTTTGGGAGGCAATACGACATGGTTTTTTATTTTATTGCATTCTTGCGGAACAGCGGAGCGATTGGTACCTCCCTCTTTTCACCGCCGGGCGATCTCGCCAACACAGCCGACTCGGTCCGGGTCAATAACGCGATACGCTATATGAGCCCGACCTATCGCGGCTTCTCTTACGGTGCCGAGTATAGCGTCGGCGGCGTGCCCGGAAATACTACAGCGAATAGTGGATATTCGTTGGGGGCTAAATATGAGGGTGGGCCGTTATCGATCGGCGCGGCGTTCCAATATTTTAAGAATCCCACTTCGTCCACGGCCGGATCGGGCCTGTTCACCGACAACCCAAACGGAGCTTCCCAGCTCGCCAATTCACTGAATAAGGGCTACGCAAGCGCGAGCGCCTACCAAGTGGCTATCGTCCGTGCGACTTACGCGATCGGCCCGGTTAGCCTGGTAACGTCGTTTGCTAACATCCAGTATGCAAACTTGGGCGGCGCTCTCGCGGGCGGGACGGCTCGCTTCAATGACATTGATTCGGGCGCGATATACACGTACAGTCCCTTCCTGTTTTTTACCGTCGGCTATGACTACCTCACAGGCAAAGGCGTTACCGGTGCGAACGGAAAAACGGTCGGGAATCAACACTACCATCAGATCAGTTTGCTAGCGGATCAATTTCTATCCAAGCGGACCGATATTTATGTCGAGGCCGCCTGGCAGCATGCATCCGGGACATCCTCGACCGGCGCCCCTGCGGTTGCCGATGTCGTGAATCTAGGTGATTCATCGAACAACCATCAGTTTGTCGTCCGCACTGTGTTGCGACACGCTTTCTGAGTCAGCGGGGAATGCAGCAGGCCCGTGGTCGTTTGAGCAAGTTCGTTTCCATCTTGCGAACAGTATGTTTCGTTCGATCACGGGCATCTTGTTTCCGGATCACCCTAATATAAGTCGAACTCTATTGCGACAGAGAACATTCGTTGATCTGTCGGAAGCCTCAACATTGCTCGGAAAAAAGGATAATCAGGCATGCCAGCTAAGGAAACACTCGACAACGATCGGCATTTCAAAGCAAGTGTGCAGGTGACCCGATGAACTACACCGAGGTCCGAGGCGCCTGGAAGTCGGATGCGTCAGCCTTCTGGGCAAATGCGGCTGGGCACGTGCAGTGGATGAACCCATGGGACGATGTGCTCCTGACCCAGCCGGGGAACCGTTTTTCGTGGTTCGACGGCGCGTGCACTAACGCGAGCCATAATTGCCTCGATCGGCATCTGGAAGCTGGTCGTGGCGAACAGACAGCCATCGCTTTCGAGAGTCCCGTGACCGGCAGCGCGCAAACGGTTACATACGCCGCGCTGACGGATCAGGTGGCGAAATTCGCATGCGTGTTGCAAAGCTATGGCGTGGGTCTTGGCGATATCGTTGTCATTTATATGCCCGTTATACCGCAAGCAGTCGTGGCTATGCTTGCGTGCGCACGCATCGGGGCAACGCACTGCGTGGTGTTCGGAGGCTTTGCGGCCAAAGAGTTGGCCGCGCGGCTGGGCGACACACGTCCGACGGTAATCGTCACGACATCGTTCGGGTTTGAGGGTGAACGCCGCATACCTTACAAGAAGACGGTCGACGAAGCGGTCGGGCTTGCGGCGTGGGAAGGGTCGATTATCGTGTACCAGCGCGAAATCGAATCTGTCACGCTGAAGCCGGACGACATCGATTGGGATACAGCCATGCGCGGCGCGCATGCGGTCAACCCCGTTTCCGTTCCATCGGGGCATCCGCTTTACATCCTGCATACCTCTGGCACGACCGGTGCGCCGAAGGGTATCGTCCGGGACACAGGTGGCTACATGACAGCGCTCGCCTGGTCCATGAACAACATCTACAAATGCCTACCAGGTGACGTGTTCTGGGCGGCCTCGGACATAGGCTGGGTCGTCGGGCACTCTTACATGGTGTATGGCCCTCTACTCAACGGATGCACCACTGTACTATACGAAGGGAAACCCGTCGGTACGCCGGATCCTGCATCGTTCTGGAGGGTGATTGCCACGCACAGCGTGAATGTCCTGTTTACCGCGCCCACTGCGTTGCGCGCGATAAAGAAAGAAGATCCGGACGGCTCGTTCCTTTGGGAGTCTTGCGCGGGCAAGCGGCGGTGGCATCACGACATCAGTAGTTTGCGGTCGGTTTTTCTCGCAGGAGAGCGCTGTGATACGCCGACGGTGACGTGGGCAGAAAACATGCTGGGTGTGCCGGCAATCGATCATTGGTGGCAGACCGAGGCCGGTTGGGCGATTGCCGCTTCGACACTGGAAGAGGATGCGTGTGGTGAACGACGAAGAGGCGCAGCGGGGCGCGCCATGCCTGGATGGGACGTGCGTTGTATCGACGACGATGGCAATGAAGTTCCTGCAGGCGTCTCGGGTAACATTGTTTGCGCGTTGCCTTTGCCTCCAGGCGTCATGACGGGCATCTGGAACGCTCACTCGCGTTACGAAAGCTCCTACTTCGAGCGGTTTCCGGGTTGGTACGACACGGGTGACGCCGGGTACATCGACGCGGATGGTTTTATCTATGTCATGGGACGCACCGACGATGTTATTAACGTTGCCGGACATCGTTTTTCGACGGGTGCGATTGAGGAGGTTATAGCTAGACTCTCGCCGGTAGCGGAATGTGCCGTCGTGGGCATGTCCGATCCGCTAAAGGGACAGGTACCCGTGGTATTTATGGTCCTCAAGGACCACGTCAGTATTGATCGAGCAGAGATTGAGTCGGCAGCACTGCAGACTGTCCGGAAACACGTCGGCGCGGTAGCAGCCGTACGGGCCGCGTTTGTGGTCAAGCGTTTGCCGAAGACGCGCTCGGGAAAGATCCTCAGACGGTCGCTGCTTCAAATCGTTGACGGCAAAGCCGTCTCCATTCCACCAACAATCGACAATCCCGAGGCGTTGTCTGAAATTGAAGAACTCCTGAACGGCCGGGGAATAAAGGGTGAATCGTTGTTTGACGAACCACATTATCCCGCCGCGTAGCGCTGTAAAATGACGAGGAGCGATTCTAGCGGGGTTGCGAATTACGGGCAGAAGAGAAGCGGGCAGTCCTCGGGATCGGGCGTCAGCGCGCGCGTCCATAAGGACTCGATTCCGCAGCGTGCATTGCGGAACTGGACGAGACCCCGTGTCGGGAGGAAATCCAGTCGCTGGAGTTCAGCCAGGGGACGCACGTCATCGCGGAGGCGTCGTAGAGGGGAATCTGGAAGCACTTCGAAGGTCGAATGCGGCATATGTCAAGGAACTCGACGCACTGATCCTCCTTCTGGGCGTCACTTGCGGGATGCGAATCAGCGAAATTGCACGCATTGAAGTCGGTGATGTACCTGCCAAATCGGGAGCACGTTACGAGGAGGTCAACTTGCGAGGCTCGATCACCGAGGGCTGTCATCCTCGCTGTATCTACCTGTCACGCGGGCGCACGATCGATGCGTTCGGCAGCTATATCGAATGGCGCTATCAACCCGACGCGGGCGCGGCTCTTTAATCGGTGCGAGTTTCGCGGCCTCATGCCTCGCACTCGGTTGACACCTAAGGATGTCAGCAATGGACAGAGCACTTTGCTTTGAAATCAAGCAGAGAGCAGGTGCCGACTTGTCCATTGATATCGCCGTTGCGATGGGCAAAGTGCGGTGTCTTGTCCATCGTTCGGCCTCTTGTTTCGTGTGGCTTTTGTTGCGACCATAGGTCGCAGTCGCACATCCAGCGGCACCCAGCTGTCGCAGTCTACGACTACCGAATAGTCTTCTGAGACGGGGAGCGATTTTCAAGAGCAGCCGTTCCGTGCAAGGTGACGTTGCCCACGAAGACCCGATCTGCGGCGGAGCAATCATCCGTTCGGCATAGGTGGGTGAATCGTCGCCACTTTGGCGCAGGCTAGGCCATGCTAGTGAGTTTCGCTAGTGTGATCTACTCACGGTAGAGCCAAGTCCGGGAGCAGAGGGGGAGGTATCGAGCGTGGAAAGTCGCCGATCGTTGCAGACGCCACCGCATCAGCCCGTACTCCCCTGCTACGTGCGCACGCACATCTGTAGCCTAACGGGCCGGCGCTGCCTGTGCTCATTGTGTTTTGTGCCATCACAATTGAAATGCGGGTAAGTTAAGCATGGGCTCATGCGCGGTTCCTGCCAGGCGCGGTATTGATTCATCAGATTAAAATATTTGTCGGGATAGAATCCAGTCTGTCGAAGGTGGTCCGAGCAGCACACCTAATCGATTGAGCAATATTAGATTTGCCACGTCGCGGAAAATAACCGACGCCGTCCGCAGGGTCGCAGTCCGGCCAACACGGTGACCCGCCTGCAAGCATTGGCCATTAACCGCAATTTGACCGATTGCGATTCGCGCCATTGCGTCATGCGAACAGGGGCGTGCCAATTTGATCGCGCGACTGAAGGGGAGTCATGAAAGACGGATCGGCGTTTGCCGCGATAGTGGCCACGCGACCTGCCGTTAACAACGATAAATAAAAACGTAAGAAAGGCGTAAACGACGCCAGGGGAAAAATGATAACGATTCATCGGGGAACACGCCTGTCCGGTAATACGGACCGGGCAATTCGGGTAGCCAGTCTTTTCTGGTCACGCTTGTGTGTTGCAAAATCGTGGGCCGCTAGCTGCCGCGCGGTGCGGCCGCCCATCAGCTCTGCATTCGCGCTCGTTGCGGCGTCCGTTGCGGCGTTGACCGGATTGGCGCGATCGCGCCGGCCGCGCGATGCGGCGATCCGCTTCGCGTTTGTCGCATTTGCCGCGCTACTCACGCTACCGGGCATTGCCAGCGCTGCGGTTCCAACAGTCACGGCTGTCAGCCCCTCGTCGGGATCGACCGCGGGCGGCACGGTGGTCACGATCGCCGGCGCCGATTTCACCGGCGTGACTGCAGTCCAGTTCGGCGGCAGCGCCGCCACCTCATTCGCGGTCATGTCCGCGACCCAGGTCGTCGCAGTGACACCCGCGAACAGCGCCGGGACAGTCGACATCACGGTCACGACGATCAGCGGCACGAGCGCCGCGAGCGGCTCAGACCAGTTCACCTACATTGCCCCACCTGTCGCAGGCCCGGTTAGCGCGACGGTCGGGAACGACAGCAGTGGCAACACGATTCCGCTCAATCTCAGCGGTGGCGCGACCACCAGTGTGGCCGTGGCGTCCGGGGCGAGCCACGGGACCGCGACGGTCAGCGGAGCATCCATTTCCTATTCACCGGCTGTCGGATATGCAGGACCCGATTCGTTCACGTACACGGCGAGCAATATTGCCGGCACATCTTCGCCGGCGACCGTGACGATTACGGTCTCCGCACCGACACTATCCATCGGGCCCGCTAGCTTGCCGGCGGCGAACGTGGGTGTCGCCTATAGTCAGATCTTCGCCGCCACCGGCGGCAATCCGCCGTATGTCTACGCCCTCTCGGTTACGGCAGGCGCGATCCCGACAGGGATGGCCTTCGCTGGGGGTGTCCTGTCCGGCACGCCCACCACGACAGGCACCGTGGCATTTACGGTGACGGCGACGGACAGCACCACAGGCCCCGCCGCGCCCGTCTCCGTTTCGCGGGCCTATACGCTTACGGTCTCCGCGCCGGTCATCACGGTAGCGCCTTCGACGCTATCTGCCCCGACAGTCGGCACCGCATATAGCCAGTCGGTCAGCGCCAGTGGAGGCACGGCGCCTTACGCCTATACGCTATCGTCCGGGGCATTGCCGCCCGGTCTGACCTTGAATCCCGCCACTGGCAACATCTCTGGCACGCCGACTGCGGGGGGATCATTCGCGTTTAGCCTACAGGCGAGAGATGCCAACAACCTCGCCGGAACGACAAGCTACACGCTGACAATCGGCAGCGGCGCCCTCTCTATCGGTCCGGCATCGCTATCGACTGGCGTGCTCAATGCAAGCTACAGCCAACAACTAGTCGCAACAGGCGGAACGGCGCCCTACACCTATAGCGTGGCGAGCGGTGCGCTACCCGCCGGCCTCTCGCTGTCGTCGGCCGGGCTCATCTCAGGAACGCCCACCACGACCGGCAGCTCGACTTTCACCGTTCAGGCAAAGGATAGCAGCAGCGGAACAGGACCGTTTGCGGGTACGAAAAGCTATGTGCGCGCGATTGATCAAACGGTCCCGGTTGCGCCCGCGGTCACGGTGACGACGCAATCCACCGCGCCGGTGACGATTCACGCGACCGCCAATGCGAGCGGTGCGCCCTTTACCGCAGTCGTCATTGCAGCACAGCCTAAGACCGGCACGGCAGTCGTCAACGGGCAGGACATTGTCTACACGCCGGCGGCCGCCTCGTCTGGCAATGTCGGCTTCACTTACACCATTGCGAACAGTGCGGGCATTTCTGCACCCGTCGCGGTGACCGTCACTGTGAATGCCGTGCCGGTTGCGGCTGCTGCGCAGCAGGTGAGCACGGCGGCCACCCAGACCGCGTTGATCGACATCACCGGTGGTGCAACGGGAGGTCCATTTACGGGAGCGTCGATCGTCTCGGTGACACCGGCCTCGGCTGGCACCGCGACGATCGTGAACGGGACGGTCTCATCGATGGCCATGAAAGCCGCCGCAGCGGCGCAGTCAGGTCAGTTCGACGTCAAATTTGTTCCTGCGGCCGCCTTTGCGGGCACGGCTGTGATCAACTACACGCTGAGCAATGCGATTGCGACATCGGCCCCTGGAATCATTAGCGTCGTGGTCGCGGCACGTCCGGATCCATCGACCAACCCGGACGTCGTCGGCCTGATCGATGCGCAGGTCGAAGCCGCGCGCCGCTTCGCCAACGCGCAGATTTCGAACTACAGCCAGCGGCTCGAAAGTCTTCACGGGACAGGACATGCTCCGTCTGCCAACGGCATCTCCCTGTTGCTGCCAGGCCAGGCGCCCGACGCGCCCCCCGCATGCGACGACGCGTCGGCACCGACGCTGCGCGGCGTGTGTTTGCGAGCGAACCAGACGTTGAGCGCAGCCACTTCCACGCCCGGCGGCTCCCGCCAAGGCGACGCCACACCTGGCAAACCGCCAGCAACCGGCGGCAGCTTATCTGACCTCGCCTTCTGGAGTGCAGGGGTCGTCGATCTGGGGTTCAACCATGCGGGTACGCAACGCTCAGGATTCCGCTTCACGACGCCGGGCGTCACGGCCGGCGCAGATTACCGCGTCTCGGATCAGTTCTCGATCGGCGTTGGTGGCGGTTATGGTCACGACGCGACCGATATCGGCAGCGACGGCACAAAGAGCACCGGTGACAGTTACAGCTTCGCCATATACGGCAGTTACCGGCCGCAACCGGCACTCTTCGTCGACGGCGTTGTCGGTTTCGGCACCCTCAGTTTCGATTCGCGGCGCTGGGACGACGGCGCGAGGTCATTTGCAGTCAGCCAGCGCAACGGCAGACAGACGTTCGCGTCACTCTCGGCCGGATACGAACGGCGCACCAACGTGTGGCTCATTTCGCCATACGCCCGGATGTCTTACTCGGAGGCGACGCTGGACACGTTTAGTGAAAGCGGCGCAGGCACCGATTCGCTGAGCTATTTTGGACAAACGGTGACAACGGTCTCGGGCACGCTCGGGTTGCGCGCAGAATACGCACAACCGACGAAGTGGGGTGTACTTCTGCCTTACGCTCGAATCGAATTTCAACACGATTTCAACGGGCAGAGTACAGCGGGTCTCGCTTACGCCGATCTGGCCGGCGCCGGTCCGGCTTATTTCGTGACGTCGACGCCATTTGGCCAGAACCGGACCCAGGTCGGCGTCGGCTCGAAGTTCCAGATGCGGTCGATGACGTTCGGGCTCGATTACACTGTTATGTTCGGCGTGAACAGTTTCCAGCAGGGGGTCCGGCTGTCGTTTTCGGCACCGTTCTGAGCCGCGCGTCCGAAGCCTGCCGGTGCGGGGTGTTTCCGGAGACTGGCTGTGGCGACGCTCACGGCCCAACATGGCGATGCGAGGCGCGACGGCCATCCGCAGTCGCCTGCTCCGCTACCCCCATGGCGCCGTCAAGAACGGTCGTGGTCGGACGGTTACATATCGGAGCGGCGTTGGGGAAATGTGCAAGACTGGGTGGGCCTGCCGGTCGCTGACTCCAAATAGTCATAGTGACCTCGTTTTCAGCGGTGAGCTACGTTCGCTCGAAGGCGAGAGCGGGAAGTCCGAAGTGATCCAGTCGCGTAGCCGAGTCAATTGACGCCGTTGGACCTCCAGTTAATCTCCACGAAACGCGTGCGGTGTCATCCATGCGCCTAATGAGTGGCAACGCACATTGGCAGAGAATCATCCTGATGTATTCGAGTCTTCGGTAACAAGAGGAGGCGGAAATCCGTTCGAGATATCGAACATAGCTCTATGTTTGCCCAGGTGAATCTGGGAACGGGCACATATACGTTGAGCAACTTGATCGGTCTGGTCGCTCGTTCACTCGAACAGGGGCTATTGATGGCGTCCGTCGGGTTGTGCGCGCACTTAAGTTAACACAGCTTCTTGCTTCAACAAAGACGGTCAAAATGATTCGTCGATGCCATCTCTTCTCTTCAGCCTGATAGCCCGAGACGTTCATAGTCGCGGAAAATCGCCCCGGATCAATCATTTCTCGAACAGTCTCAATAGTCGGCCAAATTGAGCAGCAATCGTCGACGGCCGTCTTGCAATATTTCGTCGGCCAGTTCGGGATTGGCGTCGGCTATTGCACGCGACAGCACTAAAGTCCCCGCCAATTGACTTAAGAGTGCGATAGCCTTCTTTCTGCATTCTTTTATATTGATACCGGCAAACGCATCGGTGAGGCGATCCAGATTCAGTGCGATCCCCTCGGCGTAGACCTTGCGCGCCTCCGTGTTCAGCCGCCGGGCGTCGCCGGCGAAGGTGGATACAGGGCAGCCGGAATCGACGTCGCTCCGGTGATCGGGGGACAGGTACCAATCGATCTGGCGCTTGATGGGATCCATCCCGTTTGCCTTGGATTGTTCGATATCCTCATGTAGTCGATCTATACCGTTCTTCATGGCGTTGTTCATCACAGCTGTCACTAAGGCATTTTTTGACTCGAAATGGTTGTAGAAGCAGCCCTGGGTGAAGCCTGCGGCCTTCGTGATCTCGGCCAGCCCCACCGCGTCCACGCCCCGTTCGCGGAAGAGCTTCTCCGCGACAGTAATGATCGATTGCCGATTCTTATTGGCTTGCTGCTTTGAGACACCCATGAACTGTTCTCCTTGCTGTTTTACTTGCCCGCGCATCGCTTCGTGCCATATTCCCACAAAACAATGGCGAATGCCATTGACATCTATGTGCGACGCAGTCATCATTGAGCTGACGATGGCGATGGCCATCGTGATGCGCTTGCGACGAAGGTATCCAGAAAGTTGATGCGTTGATACGCGAAACGGTGAATGAGATCGCTGTGCGCAATTTACGAACTTGGCAATACTGACGGCGGCGGACAGAACTCGCGCGGTCCCTAAATTAGGAGCGGTACGTCCTTGCGCGCAGTCGTCTCAAGGCCCTAGTTTGACAGCGCGGCACCCAAGCGCGCCATCGCATGTAGTGCTACCGAGGTATAGCTCATGTCAAAGACAACAACACCCGAAGAAAACAAGACGCTTGTGCTGGAAGCATTTGATACCCTCTTCAACAAACGGGATTACGAGGCAGCCGCTCGTTTCTGGTCAGATACCTACATCCAACATAGTGCGCATATCGAACCGGGCCGTGATGGGCTCCTGGGATTGATTCGTAGCCTCCCCGACACCCTTCGATATGAGCACGGGCTGATCGTCGCGGAAGATGACTACGTCATCGTTCATGGTCGATTTACAGGTATTGGCCGCCCGACAGCGTGGATTGCCACCGATATAGTCAGGATCGAAAATGGTCTTCTGGCCGAACACTGGGATGTGCTTCAAGATGAAGCGACGCAGCCGGAATCCAAGAGCGGGCTGCCGATGTTCGGAGACCGCTTCCCTGCTTAATGTGCGTGATGCATGCGACGTGACTACTAGCATCAAATACATATTTTTGATTAGCAATCGGAGTATTAGCTATGGGTAAGTTGCAAGGAAAAATTGCTGTAATTACAGGCGGTTCCACGGGTATTGGTTTGGCGACCGCTCAGCTCTTCGTAAAGGAAGGCGCCTATGTCTTCATTACTGGTCGCCGTCAGACGGAGCTGGACGAGGCCGTAGAAACAATTGGCCACAACGTCACCGGTATTCAAGGTGATGTTGCCAACTTTAACGACCTGGATAGGCTCTACGGTGCCGTCGCAAAGAAAGGTCGAATCGACATTGTTTTTGCTAACGCAGGTTACGGAGCGTTTGCCTCGTTGGAGGGGATGACCGAAGAGCACTTCGATGGGCTTTTTAACACCAACGTGAAGGGTGCGCTGTTCACAGTGCAAAAGGCGTTGCCTCTACTCAATGACGGTGCATCCATCATCCTCACTGGTTCGGTTGCGAGCGTAAAAGGCACGCCCAATTTTTGGGTTTACGCAGCCACGAAGGCTGCTATACGTAGTTTCGTCAGGGCGTGGACCGTTGAGCTGAAGGACCGTCGCATCCGTTCAAATGTCCTTAGCCCGGGTCCGACCGAAACACCAGCGGTGGGGCAGCAACCTGCGGATGCAATTGCGCGGATTGTGTCTACCATCCCGATGGGTCGGATGGGAACGCCCGAAGAAATAGCCAAGGCTGCCCTGTTTCTGGCCTCCGATGATTCTAGTTTCGTAACGGGTATCGAACTGTTTGTTGACGGTGGGCGAGCGCAGGTCTAACTAACGGCCAACGGCATGCACTCAATCACTAAGATTCGTTAAGGCTTCAATTTTTAGGGCGCGCGGATGCGCCAGTCTATTAATTCGCATTCGCTGTTCTTCTAGTTAGCTGAAGTTCCAATTGTTCGACACTTGCATAACCAATTGTCGCTAGGCGTCATGTCTCGGGAGGAAACACTCGTCACATACCATCATCGTGCTTGAAGAAGAAATCGCAACCGTGTCTTCCGGCCGCACTGCCCCAACGAGTACATAACGCCTCGCGTCGGGGCGCGCGCGCGACGGAAATGGGTAACTTGCACCTGCATCGCGGAAGTTGATATGAGCGATTTTTTCAGTCAGGAGACGCAAGCGGTTTTCCGTGGCCATTAGCCCCGCCGTCAATGACTTTTCAATTGATTTGCGGCGCCGTACAGGATGTTCGTGAACGCGATCGTGCGGCTATACGACAAGTCCGTGTGTCAACTTTGGCGGCATCCACCAGCCCAATTGGCTTGCCGTCGCGAACGATGTTCGAAACACAATTACCTCGGGAATGCCGGGCTCCTGATGGCTATTTTCGACGTTGATCTCCAGCGTGCCGAAGAGCCCTGCGAGTCCCTCAGTTGCGTCGCTTCGAACTGCTGGCGCGGGTACTACAACACACCCTGCTTGTCCGATAGATGTTTCAACAGCCGAACGTTGCGTCCGAAAGAGGTTGGCTCAAGTCGATGCCTTCAACCATTGCGCCTAAGGCGCGAGAGCTTGGAGTGATCCGCACGATAGTTTCCTCCTGCGACTGGTTACTTACAACTCACGCAACCCCTTAAAATTCGGATACCGTTGTTGGCGCTAGCTGCGCGATTTGCCGATCTCGGTCCGCAGTAAGGTGGAAACGCGTAGTTACACGATCGATTCGAAAGGATCGCTCGGTTTTCACTGGCCCGTTGTGCTCGCAGCCGTCATCGAATCGATAGGCCGTCATGTACGACTTCGTGCTGCATTCGTCCGCTACTCTACGACGAAAATGTTGCTGATTACATGCGCAAAACGTTGCATTACGGGCCGGTCGTGCATTGCGGCGAGCAACTCGTCGTGACCGACCAAAAGGTGGCCCTGTCGATGCCAGCGCAGATCTTCGCAGGTCACAGCGAGCAAATCGGTCATAGTCGAAGCAATCCAAGCAAAGAAAAAAGCGATACTGTGTCTCGGTCAGCTTCGGCAACGCGAGTGCGGCGGACGGAAATGGTGATGAATCAATGTTTGCCGACATGAGTTGTCTACAGTAAATGGGGCTGAATCGATCATCGCTTACTGAGGATTCTAGGATTGCGTCATGAGGCGCGGGAAGGGGCAGTGGAGAACAGTTGGTTTCCAAATTGAGAACAGCCAGTTCGCGGAACTACGTGCGCATAACCTCATAGGGGATAACCCTTCGTCCCTGCGGTTATACGAACACTCTGGCGATGTTGTGCGCGGCGACGCGGCATCTGTTTCCAAATCGAGAACGGTGAGTTTCCATTAATCTTGCTTAAGTCTCGACTTGCCGGACTAGAATCGTATCCAGAAACGTCGTTTCCGACGTCCCATACCCCGCCTAAAACGGCGTAACTTGCATCACGGAGACAGGGTTGCAGCTACTGACCTGCCACCTCCATTTTTTTAAGAGCGTGTATGGACCGTCTGCGCTGCATTGAGGTGTTCGTCGAAGTGGCTCACGCGGCGAGTTTTTCGGCCGCAGCACAGCGACTCGGGATGTCGAAGGGCAACGTCACAAAGCACGTGGCGTGGCTCGAACAAAGCCTGGGCGTCCAGTTGCTGTCGCGTACGACAAAAAGCGTCAGCATGACTGAAGCTGGAATGACATTGCTGGAAAGTGGACAGGTGATGCTAGAGCAGATGTCTGACCTCGAAGGACGCCTCAGACATTCGGTCGGCGGTGCGCGTGGCGTATTGCGTGTTGGTACGCAGCCGTCGTTTGGCGCATATCACCTAGTGCCGGTAGTGACCGCGTTTGCCGAGAGCTATCCGGATGTACAGGTGCTGCTTTATTTGGATGATGGGAGTGCGGACCTGGTTGGCGAACGCCTTGACCTGTCAATTCGCATCGCGCCTGAACTCAAAGACACGAGTTATGTCGCGGTGAAGCTTGCCCGCGTGCCGCAGTATCTGGTTGCCTCACCCAGATACCTGTCACAGCGCGGCACGCCATCGACCATTGACGATCTCGACAAACACGATTGCTTATTGAACACGATGAAGTCGCCGAACGGGCTATGGACCTTCGAGAGCGCGAACGGCGCGCACTCGATACGGCCCAAGGGCTCTGTTCGCGCGAACTTCGGTGAGCCACTGCTGCACGCTGCACGCCTTGGACGCGGCATTTCGATGCACCCGCTTTACATGATAGAGGACGATCTGGCGAGCGGTGCACTCGTGATCGTACTGTCGGAATTCACGCCGATCGGGCTGGACATCTACGCGATGTATCCGAGCCGCCGTCACTTGCCCTCGCGTGTGCGTGCGTTTGTCGACTTTCTGCGCGAACGTATTGGTGGACGCGAGAACTGGTCGGAAGCGCGACAGTACGTCAAGCAAGAAGACGTTCACTAGAGCGATCACCAGCTTCGTCGGCGCAGCTTTCGTTGACCTCGTTCACAGTGACAGGCAGCAAGGCACATTCGCGACCGTCGACACCGAGGCGACCCTCGAGATACTGCTTGCGCCAGTCGAACACCTGGTTGGCGTTCACTTCGTGACTGCGTGCAATCTCCTCTACCGAACGTCCACTGGATAACGTCTCCTCGACGATCTCGCGTTCCTCGTCCACGGTACGCCGGCGATACTTGCGGGCGGCCTTGACTTCGGTGAATCCATTGACTGTGTCCATGACTTCCTTTATGGGCACAGTGACATATGTGCCCCGGGAAAGCATGGCGTCGCCTTCATCGGGTGTCTATACGATCACGGTCGGACGGTTACCAAATCAGCGTGACGCTGTATGGTCTAATCGATGCTGGATTGATCTATAGCGGACATAGTAACTGTTGGGAAGTGAGCAACTCGACGCAAAACACGGTCTTCGGTCTCAAGGGTTCGGAAGATCTCGGTGAGACTTGCATGCGGTTTTAAAGCTGGAGCAGGGATCCCTTCGAAATATCGGCGCCCAGGCTTTCTCCGGTGACGGTCCCGGCTCCCAGGCGTGGGTCGGTTTGCAAAGCGATCCATACGGCAGGTGACGTTCGGTCGCCAGTTTGACATGGTGAACGACCTGGTCGGTCCGCTCACGGTGGAGTTCAACACGTGGGGCGGCAACATGGTTGCGCATCCGTTCAAAAACAACAAGCTAGCCGCCAATTCGGGCGTTTTCAACAACTCGGTCAAATACACGAGCCCGACGTTCAGCGGCGTCACATTCGAAACGATGTATTCGTTCAGCAATAAGGCAGGCAGCCTCGCGAACAACCACTCATATGGCTTCGGCGTTTCCTATATGCAAGGGCATGTGAATCTTGCTGCCGGATAGCGTCAGGCAGTCTGCGCCTGAATGACTACACCGTACCAGCCTAGTCCCCGGTAGCTTTCGTACCCCGGTGTCGCTGCGAAGGAGACTGTCCGTCCGTCCGATAGTCGGTAAGATCCACGGGCTTTTCCCTCAGTGACGAGTCGGAACGGTTCACTCAATATTCCGTTCGCATCGGAGCTTGCGATAACGCGAAACGTCGCGTCCACGATCATGCAGCGGCTCCGCGCCCACTCGTCGTCGCTAAGGCGCACTCCACGTACGACAGCAGAGGCCTGTGGTGCCCAGTCGAAGAAGATGATAAGGGCGCCCAGCGGCTGGCCATCAGCTGCACCCCGTTCGCGAATTGCCGTGGCATAGGTAGCTACGTGTGCATCTCTTAATTGCGGGAGCACTTCCACGTTCCCGGCTACGAAATCTGAACCCGACTTGATTTTCATAGCATCCGCAAACCATCTGGCAGTGGCGAAGTTCTTACCTACGACCGGATACATACTAGGGCGACCATTGGCCCTTACCGTGCCTCCAGCGTCGACGATCCAGAGATCCAGATATACGGTATAGCTATCCAAGATAACCGACAATCGACGCGAAGCATATTCTTGAGCAGCAGCATTTCCATTCGCGAGGCAGTCGACCACTGCCGAGTCGGTCGCCCACCAACGAACGTCGCACGATCGCTCATACAGATTCCGGTCGATGATATCGATCATATTCAGCGCAAGATCGGTGCATCGTTGCTCCTCGTGTGAGCGCAGACGCTCAATCATGCCGTCGGCCAGCTCGGTTAGTTTCGACAACGACCCGGCGAGTTCCTTGTTGAGTACTGTCGTGATGTCTGAAATACGTGTTGACACCTGCTTGACCTGGTTCGCTACGACGGCGAATCCCTTGCCGGCATCGCCGGCGCGCGCCGCCTCAATCAGTGCATTAAGCGCGAGAAACGTGGTTTCTCTATTTATGTCGTTAATGTCTGATATTTTGTTTGTCGCGAGTTTTTTAACGCGATGTGCAAGTTCAACGATTTCTTGAGGATTCGACATTGGTCACGCCTTGGTAGATGGTTCAACACATATCCGGCCATGCAAGGATCGAGCCTGTTGAAGTAGCGTCGGCGCGTACTGGTACGTAGGGAATCGAGCAAAGTTAGAGGCCAGTTCAAAAAAGCTGCTCCGTACCCTGAGGATGTTCCAGCAGACGAGGGCGCAGCCGAATTTCAAGAATGCATCGTGAATGTCAGCTCGACGATCGAAGCGTATGCGAGGACGACGGAAGTTGTGGAACCACGAGTGAGTCCGTTCAAGGACCCAACGCAATTTGCCCAGACCACTGGCATGCTTAGTGCGCTGCCTTGCGATCACCGGTTTGATGCCGCGTTCGTGCAATCGCTGACGATGCGGATCGGAATCGTAACCACGATCGGCATAGATGACCTAGGGTCTCTGAAGTGGTCGGCCGCGCGCGCCGCGGATCGGGGGAATCGCGTCGACGAGCGGCAGCAACTGGGTGACGTCGTTGCGGTTCGCGCCGGTCAGGATGGCGCTGATGAGCACGCCATTGGCGTCTACGAGGATGTGGTGCTTGGAACCGGGTCGCGAGCGATCCGTGGGATTCGGGCCAGTTTTTTGCCCGCCCCCAACAGCTCGTACCGACGAGGAATCGACGGCAGCGTATGAAAGATCGATCTGCCCGGCCTCGCGCAACTTGTCGAGCAGCAGTTCGTGCAGTCGATACCGTACTCCTGCCTTGCGCCAGTCGTTCAGTCGTCGCCAGCAGGTCGCGCCGGAGCCAAAGCCCAATATGGTCGGCAGGTGGTTCCATCGCAGACCGGTTTTCAACACGAACAAGATGCCATTCAACGCCGCCCGATCCGATACGCGTGGGCGACCAGGATGCTCTTTGCGTCGGGGCTTGGGCGGCGGCAGTAACGGTTCCATCAGGGTCCACAATTCGTCATCAATGTTCAAACCGCGGCTGCATGCTGGTCATTGTGTGAATTGGTCTACTGGGTCATCTAGCCGCACCTGCCCAGAATGCTGCCGTGTCAGTCTTTCAATCGTCTTGGACTTCGGTGTGATTCATTGCCTCTCCAGCACAGTCACCTTGAACGATTCGTCTTCGCCGGCGAATGCAGTTGCGCGTCCAACTTTAGTCGATTGTTCTAACTATGTGAGTCGCGAAATTCATCAGATCTTCATTGCGATACGGCAGATGAACCGGCTCGATCATGAGCATTATGGACGTCCGTATTGAATTGTCAAGAGATGTCCGATGGATTGTAGATTCAGTTACGCGATGGTCAGGCCTAGTCGTCGGCGGGCGAGTTATTACGTTTGCCATGTTTGCGACCTGACGTTGAAATGGCGGGCTTGACGGTGTCCGTTGACCAAGCAACGGGCGTTGCTACGGCATGGTGTTCGACTCGCGGACTATCGACGCAAGTGTCCGTCCTGTTCTAGGTTCCCGAGCAAAGGCCGTGCTAGGAATCCACAATTCCCAATCGCTGGAAGAGGTCGGTGCTACAAAATATCCTCAAACCGCACCTCACCAGGTCGCTCATTTTCAAATGCGCCTCGCCATGGTGCAGAGGCTCGTCTAGAAATGCCAACCAAAATATCCATATGGGCTACTGAGTGATGTCGACTGCGGCTACATAGAAAATGTGATCCACGTCTGTCCGATTGACCACCGCGCCTGCACTCGAGCGTGCTTCCGTGAGCGCCTCTCCTCAAGAAACAGGCACTTCATTGAATCTGATGTGGTTACATCTAATCGGTTGGCACGGCAGTTGCTCTTGTTGCGCCGTCGTTTTCAACAGGGGTCATCGACTCTTGCTGTTGATTCGGCTATCGGAGCGATCCGGAGCGCGGCACGTACGGGAAGAATCGCTTTGCGCAAGATTCTGTTCGTTGACCGATAAGGCGATCAGCGTCGGCACCGAGGAACCGGATGACAGAGCATTCTGAAGACAACGCACACTAATGAACCAACCAAAAGGACACGGAAAATGAGGAACCGATATGCGTAAGATAATTATGATGTTTGTTATGGCAGTATTGCTGATCGTGGCCGGCGCGGGAATCGTTCGACCCGCAATGGCCGATGACGCGTCGGCCGCCGCAGCGGCATCTGCGCCGGCTGCAGATGCCTCTGCCGCACCTGCCGCCCCGACCGCGCCGTTCTCGGTAGATTCGTCGAAGATCAATTCGGGCGACACAGCCTGGATGCTGACCTCCACCGCGCTCGTGCTGTTCATGACGATCCCGGGCCTGGCACTGTTCTACGGCGGCATGGTCCGCAAGAAGAACGTGCTCGCCACGCTGATGCAAAGCTTCGCGATCACCTGCGTGGTGACGATCGTCTGGACGGTGATCGGCTACAGCCTCGCCTTCACGCCGGGCGGCTCGTTCATCGGCGGTTTCTCGCGTGTCCTCATGGCGGGCATGAACTACGTCAAGGGCGACAAGGCAACGACGCTGACCGTCAGCCACCTCGCACCGACGATCCCGGAAACGGTCTACTTCGTCTATCAGATGACGTTCGCGATCATCACCCCGGCGCTGATTACCGGTGCGTTTGCCGACCGTATGAAGTTCTCGGCGATGCTGGTGTTCATGACACTGTGGTCGATCATCGTCTATTCGCCGATCGCGCACATGGTCTGGGAGCCGACCGGCTGGCTGGCAAGTGCGGGCATCCTCGACTTCGCGGGCGGCACCGTGGTGCACATCAACGCCGGTATTGCCGGTCTGGTCTGCTGTCTGGTGCTCGGCAAGCGTGTCGGCTACGGCAAGGAAGCGATGGCGCCGCACAACCTGGCGCTCACGCTGATCGGTGGCGCCATGCTGTGGGTAGGCTGGTTCGGCTTCAACGCGGGTTCGGCAGTGGCAGCAGACGGCCGCGCCGGTTTCGCGATGTTCGCAACGCAAGTGGCAACCGCAGCAGCAGCACTCGCATGGATGTTCGCCGAATGGGCAACCAAGGGTAAGCCGTCGGTACTCGGTATCGTGTCGGGCGCCGTCGCAGGTCTGGTGGCGATTACGCCGGCCTCGGGCTTCGTCGGTATGGCGGGTTCGCTGGTGATCGGTATCGCGGCAGGCGTGATCTGCTTCTGGTCGGCAACGTGGCTCAAGCACAAGCTCGGTTACGACGATTCGCTCGACGCGTTCGGCGTGCACTGCATCGGCGGTATCGTGGGTGCGCTCCTGACCGGCGTGTTCGCGGTCAAGGACATCGGCGGCGCGGACGGCAGCGTGATCCTGCAAGCCAAGGGCGTGCTGACGACGCTGGTCTACAGCGGCGTGGTGAGCTACATCCTGCTGAAAGTCATCGACACGGTCATGGGCATCCGCGTGACGGAAGAGGGAGAGCGTGAAGGTCTCGACATAGTCCTGCACGGCGAACTAGTCGAGTAGTACGCATGCCACGGATCTCGAAGAGACACTAACAGACGATTGAATCTACCTCAAAGACTGAAACTGAGAGGACGCCGGTCGCTATCGTGCCCGCGATCATCAACGCTGATGATTTCGTCGGCGCGGTCCAGGTCATAGCGCAAGTGATTTGTAGAAGCATGTACTGAAGTCCGTCTGGATACGAGATATCCAGCGGGTCAACGTGATTACTCGGGGATAAACGAGCATGAAAAAATCTCTTTTTGTATTGAGTGTTTTAGGCGCATTTACTGGTGCAGTGCATGCACAAAGCAGCGTCACGTTGTTCGGGCTTATCGACGAAGGGCTGAACTATACGAATAACGCTGGTGGCCATAGTCTCTATGCAATGTCGAGCGGCGACGCTCAAGGGTCGCGCTGGGGCCTCAAGGGCACCGAAGACTTGGGCGGCGGTTTGTCGACTGTCTTCCAGTTGGAAAACGGATTTAACGTTAACAATGGCAAGCTGGGACAAGAGGGTCAGGAGTTTGGCCGCCAGGCATTTGTCGGTCTTTCCAGCGCGACGCTAGGCACGCTCACGTTCGGCCGCCAATACGATTCTGTTGTTGACTATTTGGCTCCGTTGACGGTCAATGGAAACTGGGGTGGCCAGATGTTCTCGCATCCGTACGATAACGACAATACGGACAACACTTTTCGTGTCAACAACGCGATCAAGTACGCGAGCGTAAGCTATGCAGGCTTCTCCTTCGGAGGCGCGTACGCTTTCAGCAACTCGACCAACTTCGCCGTCAATCGAGCAGAGAGCGTGGGGGTCCAGTACTCCAACGGCCCCTTGTCCGTTGCCGCTGCTTATCTGAACGTCGATAGCCCCAATAATGGTGCCGCTGGCGCTGTTGCGAATCTTGGCTCTAGCGGCACGGACGGCAGTTGGACTGCCGTTCGGCAACGCGTATTTGGGGCGGGTATAAACTACACGATCGCGGCCACAACGTTGGGTTTTGTCTACACGAATACGAATCTGTCGGAGCCGTCGGGGACGCAGTACGCTAGTCTGTCCGCGAGTCCCACACTTGGGGCAGCATCATCGCTCAAGTTCAACAACTTTGAGGTGAGCGCCAAGTATCAGTTTACGCCGACACTCTACGCTGGTGGCATGTACACATACACCCAAGGTACGTACGATGGCACGTCCGGCGGTAGTGCCAAGCCGAAGTATCATCAGTTTGGTCTAATGGTCGACTACAACTTGTCGAAGCGGACCGACGTGTACGTGCAGAGTACCTATATCAAGGTTGCGAGCGCTTCTGGCGTGGAGGGTACTGGCTTGGAATTTGCCGCGAACGCGGATGCCACTGCTCCCTCGTCGAATGGCAAGCAGTTCATGGCTCGCATCGGCATTCGTCAGCAGTTCTGATAAAGCGGGCTCTCGATTCGTCGGTTCAGTACATCAGGAAAAGAGCTGGGGGCATGCACTCGGGCTCTCTTTCGCATGTCGAGTTTTGGCAGCATCTGTGCCGGTCGTAACGTCTGAGGTAGCAAAGGTGGAAGACTAGAAAGGCATCGTAGACTGTCGGCTCATGGTCGAGGCCCGGTCGGATCCTGAAGATATTCAAGATGCGATCGGGATCATGGTTCTTGCGGAGCATGCGATGGCCGCGGTCGTCGGGTTGAGCTAGGATAGCCACTGATCTACCTCGGTCGAAGTATCGGTCTCCATCGCCCCCGGCGCTCCGAGATTGACCGCTCAAATCGCTGCAGCGCGTCCTCGAGCCGCTTTTTTCCAAATTTAACTGAACAAAAGAATTATTCCGCTGGCCCAGCGGCTTCGGATTAGTTGCGTGATCTGCCGCTTGAACAAGCCGGGTTTCACAAGCTCGCGCACGCGTTTCCCGGCCGTTCTGTCGCGCTATCGCACCGGATTGGTGAAAATTAAGCGAAAGCTAAAGAAGGTGATTGTCACGCCGATATTGAGCGTAGGTGAGCTGTTTTCTATCATGCGCGGATCTGCAATCCGCTCGGTGTTTTCCTTCGTTGGAGTTCGACTGTGGATCGTTCGGCGTGTAGGGTGAAGGCTGTCGAGACCTGTCCTGAGAACAATCGGCACAATTCGCCGCCAGCCAATGTGCCTGAAGTTCCGACTCAAGCCCTCAACGGGACGTCGCACCATCTATGAAGCGCAATCCCTTCTTCCGGCTGCTCGCGCGTCTTCGCGTGGGTCGAAAACTCCTGCTTATCTATCTACTGGATCTGAGCGCAGTCCTTTACATCAGCGGCATTCTGATCAGTGAGAAATATATAGGCATCGATTTCTCGGACAAGGAAATTGTTGGCAATGCCTATGTGAGGACCGTGCGCGACGCGCTGGTCGACGTCGCCCTCGCCGGCGCTGGCGAGCGCCCCTCCGCGGTCTCACTGCGACATACCGCAGCCAGTCTCGCCGTTGCGGAACGCGTTTACGGTGCCAACATGGAGAGTGCTGCGCTGAACGAGCGCGTGCGCGCAGCGCTTGAAGTGCTGGCGCACCAATCGGAACCCACGCCGGCAGTCGTGAGCGAGGCGCTTGAAATGTGCCGCCAACTGATCACGCGCGTCGGCAATCAATCGAATCTGATTCTGGATCCAGACCTCGATAGCTATTACTCGATGTCGTTGTCGATTCTGCGCTACCCGGCGTTGCTCGATTCCCTCAATGGGATAGGTCGGCAACTGCACAGCGCGCCACGCACATCGAGGACGCACGACGAATTGCGCACGCGTTATCTCGTGCTGGAAGGGCAACTCGACGCAGTGCTTCAAGATCTGCGTTCCGATTTCGCCGAGACGACCGCGGCTAACCCGACTCTCGATGTCGCGCTTGGGCCATCGGTCGAGCAGATGCTGCTCTCGATCGAGACCTTTCGTAGTGCCGCGCGCGCCGTAGTGGACAGCGGCGTGGTCGATCCAGACCAGGTGCGCACTGTCGACGCTGCCCAGCAGACGGTGGTCAACCGCATTCAGGATGCGTGGAGCAACACCGGCACCCAACTGGATGACTTGCTGCAAGCGCGAGTGCGAAGACTGTTCCAGCGGATGTGGTTGCATATGGGCACCGCGCTCTTCCTGTTGTGCAGCATTCTCGGCATGGTTTACTTCGTCGCCCAGCAAATTTCGCGGCCGTTGCGCCAACTTGCGCGCGTGATGGATACGGTGCGCCGTACCGGTGATCATTCGCTGCGCGCGAGCTGGGAAAGCCAGGATGAAATCGGCCAACTGGTGAGCGGCTTTAACGAGATGCTGGAACAACTCGATCGCGAGCGGGACGTGCAGAAGGAGCTGGCCGCCACGGCTCGCGCATCGGCTGCACAGTACGCGCTGGTCGAAGCTACGCCGGTTCCGATGATGGTCACGGCCATTCCGGGTCATGAGGTGCTGCATGCCAACCAGCCCGCGCTCTACTGGTTGAATGGCTGTACCACCGATCCGTGGGCCTCCGGTCTTGACTCCGCGGTGCGGGCGCGGTTTTTCCAGCAACTGTCGGATCGTGAAGCGGTCGACGAGTTCGAGGTGCGCTGGAAAGCCACCAGTGAGCCGACATGGGCAATGCTGTCGGCGCGGCGGCTGAATTTCCAGGGGCGGGACGCGATGCTGACTGCGTTCACGCCGATCCATCAGATCAAGCTGATGGAGCAACGTCTTGAGTTGTGGGGCAAGGTTTTCGAGGCCTCGTCTGAAGCTATCCTGATACTCGACCACGACCAGCGGCTCGTGACCGCAAACGCTTCCTTTTATCGCGCGACCGGCTATCGTGCTGACGATGTCGCGGGCAAGCCACCGGCTTTTATCGTCGACCCGAAAGGCGACAGTGTGATCGAAAGCGTCACCGCGAGGGTCGATCGCTCCAGCACGTGGCACGGGGAAGCGCAGGTGCGTCGACGCGAGGGCGGCGACTATCCGACGTGGCTGATGGTCAGCGCCGTGCGTGATAAGCGTGGTAACGTGTCGCATTACATCTGTACGCTGATCGACATCACCGACCGGAAGAAGAGCGAGGCACGCATCCAGTTTCTTGCCGAACACGACGTCCTCACGGAGCTGCCCAATCGCGCGCTATTTGCCAAACGACTCGGCGTCGTGTTGGGCAACGCGCAACTGACCGGACAACGCGTCGCGGTTCTGTTTATCGACTTGGACCGTTTCAAGAATATCAACGACTCGCTCGGCCACCACATCGGCGACGGGCTCCTGCGATCCGTGTCGCGACGCCTGCTTCAAGCCGTGCGCAGCAACGATACGGTCAGCCGACTCGGCGGCGATGAGTTCACGGTCATTCTGAACGGGGTCACGAACGCGGCGGACGTGGCGCGTACCATCGACGAGCGCCTGATACTGCTTGTGCGGGAACCGCACGAGATCAGTGGAGTCACGCTGCAGGTTTCCTGTAGCATCGGTGTCGCGATGTATCCGGACGATGGCCCAGACATCGAAACGCTGATGCAGAATGCCGACGCGGCGATGTATCAGGCCAAGGCGGCGGGGCGCAATCTGGTCAAGTTCTTTTCGCCGGACATGGCCGAGCAAACGCGCTATCGCCTGGCGCTCGAAGCATGTCTGCGTACCGCGATCGAACGGAAAGAGTTGCAGCTCGCGTATCAGCCCTGTCTCGATGCTCGCACCGGGGCACTCGTCGGGGTCGAAGGGCTGCTGCGATGGAACAGCCCGCAGATCGGTACCGTGGCGCCGTCGCAGTTCATTCCGGTGGCGGAAGAAACCCGTCTCATCATTCCGATCGGCGCGTGGGTGATCAACGAAGCCTGCCGTCAGATTGCCCAATGGCGAGCCGAAGGCGTGCTCGACATTCGCGTCTCGATCAATCTCTCGGCGATTCAGTTGCGCGATCCGGAGCTGCTCGCGACACTGCGCGATAGTCTCGCGACCCACCGGGTGCCGCCGGATGGGCTTGAACTGGAAATTACCGAAACCGTGTTGATGGACAACGCCGAGAACTATTTGCAAGCAATCAGGGCGATTCGCGCGCTCGGCGTCAAGCTATCGCTCGATGATTTCGGCACGGGTTATTCGAGCTTAAGCTACCTAAACCGCTTTCCGCTTGACCGGCTCAAAATCGATCGCGCGTTTGTGCACGACATGCTGGATGCACCCGCCGACCTCGCGATCATCAAGGCAATCGTCGAGCTGGGCCACGAGCTAGGCCTCCGGGTAGTCGCTGAAGGTGTCGAAAGCGAGCGAGAGGCGCAGATCCTGCGCGGCGTCGGCTGCGATGAACTACAGGGCTTCCTGTATTCGAAAGCATTGTCGCCGACGGAATTGTATTCCTGGTCGAACGAGCGAAAGGTGGCCTAAGTCGCGAGTGGGCGCTGGCCGACATTTTCGTGCATCTGGTCGTTAGCCGAACGAAAGACGCGGGGATTCTGCCCGCGGCATTGTAGGTGCTCGGATACAGGGAAAGGACGACGAGGAGGGAATTTCTGAATGACGCTGGCACCAGGACAACTTTTTCGAAGCAAAGCGTTAAGTCTCAATTTCGAGGCCCATTATCCGACAGCAAACGTCATCTTACTGAAATCGATAACTGGGAATCACCACAGATTTGTCTCCTCGGATTGCGGCGCAGCGAGTTATCGAATGCTGATTGTTAACCGTTCCACTGCGAAATCTCTGACCGATTAAATTGACGCGGATTGTGCCCAGTGGATGCTGCGAGCTTTCAACGATGCGCGTTTACCTCCGTTGCAGGCCCACGTCGCAAGATAGGATCGCAGTCACTACAGTGATCGTGCTCACGGTTGTAAATCATGTTCTGTACGGTTGCGGCCATTGTCCGCTGACCAAACAAGCTCAGGCGGTGATTCTCAAAGATGCGTTTGCTGAGCCTTGCTCGCGTTGCAGAATTCGCATCAATCCGATAGCCTTGCTCAGATTCGTTTCGCTCTGACAAAAGGTTGGCCTCGCGAAGGACATTCTCTCCTTGAAACTGTACATGCGTGTCGCGTGGCTTGGCAGCATCTCGGCTGCGACGCGCAAGTGCTGGCTATCGCAACCTCAGGTTTCCCGGATCATCACCGACTTCGAAAGCGTTTTGAGAGCCCGTCCGCTCACGCGTACGACTTGTACGGTAATGATGATGGACGCTGATGCCGAGCTTCTCTCCCGGCTCGACCCGACGATTTCCGTTGAGTGAGGGTTGGACTCTCACCCATTATTCCGAAATCTTTCTCGACGGAAGTTTCTACAAACTGATTGGAAACACAGTGACTTTCGCGGCAGGCGCCACGGTCATTGCGATGATCTTCGGAATCTTCATTGCGTGGCTCGTCGAACGTACGGATGTTCCGCTGCGGCGGGCGATCCGGGCTTTCGTGATCCTGCCAATGGCAGCGCCGCCGATGTTGCTCGCGGTCGGTTGGACGCTGCTGCTGAATCCGCGTAACGGGTTCCTCAACTTGTTGTTGAAGAACACATTTGGTCTGGCCACGGCGCCCTTCAACATCTACTCGATGGCGGGAATGGTATTCGTTGAGGGCTTGTCGTTGGTTCCCTCGACTTTTCTCCTCCTGTCGCCGTCCTTCCGAAATATCGATCCAGCGCTAGAAGAGGCCGCAGCTGCGTCAGGCGCCACCACTCGGATGATGATGTGGCGGATTGCTTTGCCGTTGATGCGGCCAGCTCTTCTGGGTACCTGCATGTTTCTTGTTATCGTTTCATTCGTTGTATTCGATGTGCCCGGCACACTTGGGATGCCCGCGCGCATCGACTTTCTTTCGACCAGAATCTATCGACTACTGAGCCTCAACCCGTCGGGATTACCAGACTACGGCGGCGTTTCCGCCATGGCAGTGCTCTTTCTCGGACTGTTGGTGATTTTGGCGTTCGGCTACCAGCGTGCGATGGGGCAGGCTGGGCGCTATGTCACCTTGACAGGCAAAGGTTTCAGAGCACGCCAGTTCAAGCTTGCTGGCTCGAAATGGGCCGCACTCGCATGCGTGATGCTCTACTTCTTTCTCGCGGTCATAGCGCCTTTAGGCATGCTGCTCTGGACAAGCTTTATGCCGTATCAGGTTGCTGTTTCGAAGCACGCCCTCTCTCTAGTCACGCTTGCGACCCACTTGTTCCAGCCGTAGCTTGTTGACTTCCACCGAATGCTGACCCACCGTCCCCAGACAGCGTGGTGCATCAAGATGGAAGCGAGCGTGGCCTTTATGCAGATCCCCGGCGGTCGGTCAAATTCCTCCGGGTATGGTCACTTCAAACTCCTCCACCTGACGCCCGTCAGCTGAGCAACTAAAGCTGCCGGGAGAGGTGTTGCAGGACGTCTATCTTCGTCTCCTTCGAACAAGAAGGAGTTCAGGGAGTGAACGTCTTGAAGCCGCACCTGCAAAGCACCGTATTCACATTACTCGAACGCAACAAGAGCCAGCGCCAGATCGAGCGACTCACGGGTATCGACCGCAAGACGATCCGCCGCTATCAGGCGATCTTCGCGTCGGAGAAGTCCGCTTCGGCAAACTCCCCCACGGTGACCACCGGCTCTGAAGCGGCGGTCACGCAAACTCCTCCACCGCCGCGACCACCGGCTACCGACAATTCCGGCAAGACCACAACGTTCAATTTCGCGCGCTCGGCAAGCGAACCGCATCGCGAATGGATCGAGCAGCAGGTCCGCCTGAGGCGCAACGCGCAGGCGATCTATCAGGATCTGGTCGACCGGTTCGGCTTTGCAGCCAGCTACGAGAGCGTCAAGCGTTTCGTTCGCGCTTTGCGTCACATCGATCCCGAGCAGTTCGACCGTCTCGAGTTTGCCCCCGGCGAGGAAGCCCAGGTCGACTATGGGGAAGGCGCACTGACCCGCGATCCGAAGAGCGGCCGGTACCGGCGCCCGCGGTTGTTCGTGATGACCCTGCGGTACTCACGGCGCAGTTTCCGGCGCGTGGTCTGGAAGTCCAGCAAGCAGGTCTGGGCCCAGCTTCACGAAGAAGCCTTCCGCTACTTCGGCGGCGCTGTCAGTTATGTCGTCCTGGACAATCTCCGGGAGGGCGTCATCACGCCCGACCTGTACGAACCCGAGATCAACCGGCTCTACGAGACGATGCTCGAGCATTACGGTGTCGTCGCCGACCCTGCCCGAGTGCGCGACCCGAATCGAAAGGGGACCGTCGAGAACGCGATTCAACACACGCAGGGCACCGCGCTTGCCGGCCGCCGTTTCGAGTCGCTCGAAGCACAGAACGAATTCCTGATGCATTGGGAGGCGAACTGGGCAGCCAAACGCATACACGGCAGCACCCGGCGACAGGTCGAGGCCATGTTCCAGGAGGAGAGGCCGCATCTGCGGCCGTTGCCGACCACCGGCTTTCGCTACTTCACGGAGGTCGTGCGTACTGTCTGGGACGATACCACTGTCAACATCGATCGCAGCAACTATGCGGCGCGGCCTGCACCGATCGGCAGTCTCGTTTCAGTGCGTATCTACGATTCCACCATCGAGATCCGCGATCGCCGGACGCAGGCGTTGCTGCGCACGCATCCTCGCGCCGTAAATGCCGGTTCGCTTGAACTGCCTGAAGACGAACGCCCGTTCAATCCGTCCCGCCAAAGCGCCTTCCTGCTTGCGAGCGCCGGCGACGTCGGGCCACGAACAAAGGCGCTGTGCCAGCACATGTTCGACAGCGAAGGTCGCGTCGGCCACCGCGCCATGTGGGGCATCGTCGGTCTGGCGAAGAAGTATCCCGCCCGGCTCGTTGAACAGGCCTGCGATCACGCGTTACGTCATCACGTCTACCGCTACAAACAGGTGCGCGCGATCGTCGAACGGCTGTTCGAACAGGCACTTGAGCGTCTCGATCAGGCACCGCAACTCGAGCTGCCTCTCACGCAGGATCACCCGCTGATCCGTCCTGCCGCCGAGTACGGCGAACTCTTTACCCTCGGTGCGCAGCACGGCGCCGAACCTCAACCTCCAACGGGAGAAACACAGGCATGACCATGACGTTACCGGAAATCGAACGGGCTCTCGGACAGCTTCGCCTGTCCGGCGTGCGTGACACGCTCGAAACGCGCGTACTGCAAGCACAAGGCTCCCAGCAGCCGTTCCTTGAAACCTTCGCACTGATCCTGCAGGACGAACTGGATCGCCGCCAGTCCCGGCTCATCGAACGCCGCTACAAGCTCTCCGGCCTCGAAGAGAAACTTACTCTCGCCGAATTCGACTGGGGCTTCAATCCCAAAGTGCCTCGTCAGGCCTGCTTCCAGCTGCACATGCTGAAGTTCATCGCCGCCGGCGACAACGCGCTGATCATAGGTAAACCAGGCACCGGCAAATCGCACGTTGCGAAGGCCGTCGCTTACCAGGCCGTCCTGCAAGGCCACAAGGTGCAGTATCTTGAGACCGACGACTTCTTTAACCGTTACGCGCTGAGCCCGACTGCCCAGCGCGAAGCCCGGCTGCGGGCTATCCTCGAGAGCGATCTGCTTGTGCTGGACGACCTGTTCCTGTCGCGTACGATCCCCGAGGCCGCCGGCGCGCTGCTGCAAACCCTGATCCATCAACGCTACAAACTCCATCGCAGCGTTCTCGTCACGTCCAACCGCGTTGTGCAGGATTGGGGCGCATACCTTGGCGACAACACGATGAGCACCACGATTCTCGACCGTCTTATGCACCACTGTCATCTGCTTGAATTCGACGGCCGCAGCTATCGCCTCAAGGAAGCCGCTGAAACGCTTGCGCGGAAATCGAAAACCAGCTAAATAAAACCCTTAGTCCTGCTGCACAGGGTGGGGGAATTTGCGCGACCATAAGTGGGGGAGTTTCAACTGACCGTCCGGGATGCAGATCGAGGCTGGCTAGGTTAAGTGGGCAAAAACTGCTGCCGAAAAACGATGACGAACTGTTGCCGTGGCTGCTGAAATACGAAACTGACGTCATGGGCCGCCTGTTCGCGTTTTGCATCGCCGCGACCTTCGACAGCATTAGTTCAGTCGATAGTTTCCACCTGTTCGCCAAACGCCTGGAGCGTGGGCGCTTTGCGTGGCCTCGTGCTGACGGCGGTGTTGTTTCGCTGACCAGCGCTCAACTCGGCCTTCTGCTCGAAGGATTCGACTGACGACAACCCGTCGATGCAGCGCGCCCCTCCAGCGCTTTGTAAACGTATGTGACAACGCGGGCATAGCGCAATGCACGCGCGTAAACTGCCGGCATGGCATCCAGCGACGCTACCCTTCCGGACGACATCGAGGCCTTGAAGGCTCTCTTGCTCGCGCGTGAGGCGGCATTACGTGAGCGCGAAGGCGACCTCGCGGATCTGCGTGACACTGTAACGACGCTCCAGAAGACACTCTCCGACCGGGCGCTCGAGATCGAGCACCTGAAGCTGTGAATCGCGAAGCTCCAGCGCATGCAGTTCGGGCGCAAGTCGGAGAAGATTGATCGCCAGATCGAGCAACTGGAATTGCGTCTCGAAGATCTGCAGGCCGACGACGGCGCGGTGATGGTCGACACACCGACAAGGTCCCGCTCAGAAGCCGGCAAGCCGACGGGACGCAAGCCACTTCCGGAACATCTGCGGCGCGAAGACGTTGTTCATCAGCCCGACGACGCGAGCTGTCCGCAATGCGGCGGCGCGCTTGGCGATCTCGGCGAGGACGTTTCCGAGCAACTCGACTATGTACCGGGGCATTGGCGAGTGATTCGTCACCGGCGACTCAAGAAGGCTTGTACCTGCTGTGACTGCATTGTGCAGGGCGCCGCGCCCAGCCGGCCAATCGATCGCGGCATGTCCGGTCCCGGGTTGCTCGCGCATGTTCTGGTCGCTAAATTCTGTGACCACCTTCCACTGTATCGACAATCAGTGATTTACGCGCGCGACGGCGTGGACCTCAGCCGTTCGACACTCGCGGACTGGGTCGGCCAGTGCAGTGCGTTGCTCCGGCCACTCGTAGAGGTCGTTCGCCGGTACGTGATGGCCGCCTCGAAGATCCACGCGGATGACACGCCGGTACCCGTGCTCGACCCGGGGAACGGCAAGACCCGTACCGTCCGGCTCTGGACGTATGTTCGGGATGACCGGCCAGCTGGTTCGAAGGAGGCGCCGGCGGTCTGGTTCGCATACAGTCCCACGCGGGCTGGTGAATATCCACAGGCCCATCTGAAGGACTTCAGGGGAACATTGCAGGCCGATGCGTTCGCGGGGTACAACGCGATCTATGAGGGTGGTCATGTGCGCGAGGCTGCATGCATGGCGCACGCGCGCCGTAAATTCCACGATCTGTTCGTCGCACGCGGGAGCGAGGTCAACACTGAAGCGTTGCGCCGGATCGGCGAACTGTACGCAATCGGGGCCGCGATTCGCGGCAAGCCACCAGACGAACGAAGACGTGTCAGGCAGGAGCAGGCGCGTCCGCTGCTCGATGCCTTCGAGATCTGGCTGCGGTCGACATTGGGTACGGTGTCGCAGAAAGGCGATACCGCCAAAGCCATCAACTACGCGCTGAACCATTGGACCGCGCTCACGATGTACGTCGACGACGGCGCCGTGGAAATCGACAACAACGCAGCCGAACGCGCTTTACGTGCCGTCGCTCTCGGCCGGAAAAACTTCCTGCACTTCGGTTCCGACAGCGGCGGCGAACGCGGGGCCGCAATCTACACCCTGGTCGGCACCGCGCTATGCCGCATCCGGCATAGGGCAGATCATGCCGAATCCCGCGCTATGCCGAAGCAGTTCGTATCATTCACTCCGGGTCATGCGATGCGGTTTGCGCATTCGGCATAGTCTGAGGCTCTCTCCTGTCATTTTGGCGGGAAGGAGTAGACATGACCATCGAAGCGTATTACGACAGTCCCAAGATGCTTAAACGGCTTCACGAAGGGCCGTTGGGAGTTCATATCGATCTGTTCGCAGCGCGGCTGCTGCGAGAGGGACATTGTCGACAAGGAGCATGGCGCAATCTTCGCGTGGCTTGCGACTTCAGTCACTGGCTCGCACGCAAACGGCTTGAGCTTGACGACATCAACGAGCAATCGATAGAAGAGTATCAGGAGTTCCGTCGCCGATATCGATGTCCATTTCTCAGTGATCGTCCTGCATTGATCAGACTGCTCGGTCTGCTTCGAGAGATCGATGCAATTCCTGCCAAGCCACCTTTCGCACTGGACGAGCTCGAACAGGTTGTGCAGGATTTTGACCGATATCTGATCCAGGAGCGCGGATTGGCGCGCGTGTCTGCCGTTCGCCATGTCCCTTTCGCTCGGCAGTTTCTGCGGGAGTATTGCCTGTCTGGCTATCCGCAAATCACCAGCCTGACTGGTTCGGACGTCATGACATTCATCGAACGTCATGCAAGAGACCACAGTCCGCAATCCGCGAAACATATGTGCTCGGCCATTCGCGCGTTCATGCGATTTCTGCAATACCGAGGTTACATTGCCGCCGATCTTGCGAGCTGCGTACCAGGTGTGAGAGCGTGGCAGCTCACATCGCTTCCTACCTATCTGCTGCCCGACCAGGTTCAAACCGTGCTCAACGGCTGTGACCGGCATACTCCCGTCGGACGCAGAGACTACGCGATCTTGTTGTTGCTTGCTCGCCTTGGACTGCGAGCAAATGAGATTGCGTTGCTGACGCTCGATGATATTGACTGGCGTATTGGCCAACTCGCCGTTCACGGCAAGGGAAGGCGACGAGCTGAGCTACCGTTGCCGGCGGAGGTTGGCGCCGCAATGGTGGACTATCTAAAGCACGGGCGGCCGCAATCCGGGAGCCGACGCGTGTTTCTCCGGCACCTGGCTCCGCACATAGGGTTTGCATCGTCGGCGGCGGTTTCCATGATCGCCACGATGGCGCTCACACGCGCGGGAATCGATAATGTTTCGCACAAGGGCGCACATCTCTTCCGGCATAGCCTCGCGACTCAGTTGCTCCGAGCCGGTGCGTCATTGACACAGATCGGTCAAGTTCTCCGTCATCAGGATCATGACACGACCCGAATCTATGCGAAGGTCGATATCGCCTCGCTGCGCACGCTTGGCCTGCCATGGCCGGGAGGTGTGCGATGAACACTCTCTCGCAAGCGCTTCGGCAGTACGTGCTCATGCGTCGTGGTTTTGGGTTCAAGTTTGAGAACCAGGAGAGGCGGCTAACGAGCTTTGTCCGTTTTATGGATGGCCGCGCCGCTACCATTATCACGCACAAGCTCGCTCTTGAGTGGGCAATGCTGCCTATAGACGGGCGCGCGTCCTGGGCGTTACGCTTAACGGACGTGCGCGGATTTGCACGCTATCGGCGCATTGCGGAAATCAGGACGGAAGTGCCACCGTTGGGCATTCTTGTTGGTCCCTCACGCCCGAGACCCTATCTCTACACCGACGTAGAGATACAGAAGTTGTTGACGGCTGCGTTAGAACTTCCTCCGGCAGATGGCTTGCGTCGGTGGACGTATCACTGTCTGTTCGGACTGCTGGCCGTGACTGGACTGAGGATCGGTGAAGTACTTAACCTGCGACGAGAAGACGTTGATCTGGAAGACGGCGTTATCACGATCCGCGACACCAAGTTCGGTAAGTCACGCCTTGTCCCGGTCCACCACACAACCAGAGCCGTATTGGCGCACTATGCGCAACGACGAGACGCGCACATCTGGCCGCCGCACAGTCCATACTTTTTCATCGCTGAGCAAGGTGGCAAACTGTTGCACCAATACGTTCATCCGGTATTTTTGAAGCTTTCACGGCGAACGGGGCTTCGAAGCCCCGATGCCCATTCCGGTCCTCGTCTGCATGACTTCCGGCATCGCTTCGCAGTTCAGACGCTGCTCACCTGGTATCGATCGGGTCAAAGCGTCGAATCATGGTTACCCGTGCTGTCCACGTATCTGGGGCACACCTGTGTGCGCGACACGTACTGGTATCTGTCGGCGTGTCCCGAATTGATGGGGCTCGCCGCGCGAAGGCTCGACGTGCGCTGGGGAGCCCCATCATGAGACCAACCCACATCTTGCCTGCGTTGATCGAACGCTTCTTCACAGAGCGATTGATGCGGCAACGCCACGTCAGCCCACACACTATCGCATCGTATCGAGACACGTTTCGTCTATTGTTCAAGTTCGCACAAGTCTGCCTGCGTAAGCCCCCATCCAGTCTCGACCTGTGCGATCTTGACGCGCCGCTGATTGCCGCGTTTCTCGAGGATCTGGAGACGCAGCGATCAGTCAGCGTACGGACACGCAACCTTCGTCTAACCGCGATTCGGTCCTTCTTCCGCTTCACCGCATTCGAGGAGCCTGCATACGCCGCCCACATCCAGCGCGTGCTCGCGATACCTACCAAGCGATACGATAAGCAACTCGTTCAGTTTCTGACACGCACCGAGATCGAAGCGCTTCTTGTTGCTCCTGATAGAACAACGTGGCTTGGACGTCGGGACTATGCTCTGCTATTGCTCGCGATTCAGACGGGGTTGAGACTCTCCGAATTGACAGGGCTCGATCGTGATTCGGTGCAATTGGGTTGCGGCGCACACGTTCGCTGCCTTGGCAAGGGGCGCAAAGAACGATGCACGCCATTGACAACGCATACCATCGCCACGCTCAAAGCCTGGCTGCAAGAGCCCCCGCGCAACGGCGCGCACGCGTTATTCCCTAATATAAGTGGTGGTCGGCTCAGCTCTGACTCTGTGCAACATCTTCTGGGCAAGTATGTATCCACCGCGAGTGCCTGCTGCTCGTCCTTGAAACGTAAGCGAATCACGCCACACGTCCTCAGGCACAGCGCTGCAATGGAACTACTTCATGCCGGCGTCGACTGCTCCGTCATTGCATTGTGGTTAGGACACGAATCGGTCGAAACCACTCAGGTCTATTTGCACGCTCATTTAGCCCTCAAGGAAGCCGCGCTGGCTAAAGTCAAGTCTTCGAACGGTAAACCATTGGGTCGATACCGTGCAGGCGATAAACTACTTGAGTTCCTAACCGCGTTGTGAAGAGTCCGACTATGCCGAGCGCGACCGATGTATGATCGGCAGCGAGGTCGCTTTTGCGGTGCCCAAATCGCCATCAGCATCAGCCGTTCGGCATAGCACGGGATTCGGCATGAACCGCCAAACTGAATGGCCTTGATCCCGAGGCCTACCTGCGCCACGTCATCGCTCGCATCGCCGAGCATCCCGTCAATCGCGTCGACGAACTGTTGCCATGGGTCGTTGCCGATCAGCTTCACCACGACGTCGCCTGAACTCAATGCGCTGCCGTTCAACCATTCGGTATCAACGCGCTGTCAAGAACGGTCGTGGTCGGACGGTTACCGCATAACAGGTCCCGCTTGACCGTCAGCATCCGCAACTCGTCCTTGTGGAAAGTAGGTGGGGGCGACAAAGGAGGGGGCATCGCTTGACTATTGGACCAGCTGTGTCGGCACGCGTTTCAGCTCGCGTAATCGAGCCAGATCGCATACCCGTTGACGTTCGCAATGGAGGGAGTATTCATCGCCTTGTTTTCCTGAAGGTGGTGCTCCACGTTCGGTTTTGAACGCTGCGCAGGCGTAAGCATCGACACAACTGCGCGCCGGCGCTTTGTCAGAATCGGCGCATGTGCGGCATCGCTCGCGATTTGGGGGCGTCAGCCCTCGGAGGTCGTCGCTGTCTCATCGAGCCAGCGAACGAGGTTTTGCACCGTGTCGCCATAGAATGTTCGATACAATTCCTTCGACACGTATCCGAGATGCGGGGTTGCGAGCACGTTGGGTAGTTCGCGCAATGGATGCGGATTGCCGAGTGGCTCGACATCGTAGACATCCACGGCGGCCCCCGCGATCTGTCCGCTCGTTAACGCCTTGAGCAGCGCGGTCTCGTCGACAATCGGGCCGCGTGACGTGTTGATCAGTCGGCTTGTCGGTTTCATCCGGGCCAATTCGGTTTCCCCGACGAGACAATGGGTTCGGGAACTCAGGCGGACGTGGATGGACAGATAGTCCGCGGTGGAAAACAGCTCGTCCTTGCTGACTAACTGCACACCGTTTTCTTGTGCGCGTTCTAGGGTGAGATTCTGACTCCACGCGACGACGTTCATTCTGAACGCCCGCCCAATCGCCCCAACAGCCGAGCCGACGCGGCCCAGACCGAGTAGGCCGAGCGTCTTGCCCGCGAGTTCCTCGCCGAGTGACACTTGCCAGTCACCTTGGCGCAGCGATTGATTTTCGAGCGGTATGTTGCGGACCATGGCGAGGAGGAGTGCCCACGTAAACTCGATCGTCGGCGTGGAACTGTATCCAGTGTGAACGACCTGAATGTTATGCGCAGCCGCGGCGTCAAGATCGATCGATGCGTTGGCAGGACCGGTCGAAGCGATCAGCTTGAGGTGCGGCAGCCTTTCGATGATGTCGCGCGTGAGCGGTGTACGCTCGCGCATCACACACAAAACATTGAAGGGCCTCAAGCGATCGATCAGCTTTTCAACGTCGCCCACGTGATCGTTGAAGACGGTGATGTCTACGCGGCCGTTTAGCGGCGACCAGTCTGCCATGTTCAGCGCGACGTTCTGGTAATCGTCAAGGATTGCCGCCTTGACTCGAGCCACAGTGGACATGCTGCTTTCTCCCTTCTGGTATGGCTGACGATCAGGGCGACCGGGCGCACGTGCGCGGTCCCGCCAGGGGTGATCCGCCGGTTGGACGCAAACGGACCTGTTTGCAGGTACGCACACTAGATGGTGATCACAGCGTGCGATGGCTTAACGAGATATGCCCGATCAACGACGAGGTCATTGAGGATGACGGAACTATGTGCATCGAAGCTATCTGGGACATCCAGGCTGACCCCAGCCGGCTAGCCATGCTCGACCCCCAGCCGGCTAGCCGCCGGCCCGATCGCAGTAAACCTGGCGGCAATGAGTGGGAAACGGACTACGCCAACGTTCGGCGCAAGATGACCGACATGAGCGCGCTCAACGCGTCGTGATTGCGTTCCACCTTCGCCCGCAAGGCCGCCCCTTCCCGTGCGTCGAGTAGCGCTGTTGCAAGTTGGCGTGCGGGAGAGCCGCGCGTGATCGACCCATCGGCCTGTCCGTCGCTGACAGCTTTCTCGATCACCGACATCCAGGACGCATAGGCGGTCGACAGATGCTCGCGGATCAGCAAACTTTGGCTCGGCAGTTCGGCGCTGAAATTGCCACGGAGGCAACCACGCCACGACGGGCTGCCGTACCACGACGAGCCGCTCGCGAAGCGTGGCCGTGTGCAGCCAGGCTCCAATATGTACGGGCAGTCGGAGTTTCAATGCAATCGTTGCCAGCGCGGAGAGGGCGGCGACGGCCACGAAGGTCATCCGCCAGCCGAATCGTTCGCCGACCAATGCGCCGATTGGTACACCGAGTGCGATGGCTATAGTGATTCTGCCATTGACGATCGCGAGCGCCCGTCCTCTGCGCTCCGGCGTGACAAGCGCACTCGCGAGCGCGCTTGCGCCAGGTACATAGAGGCCGGCGGCGAGCGCCAGCAGGATACGTGCGCCGACGAGTGTCCAGAAGCTGTGCACGCGCGCCGCTACGAGATTAGCAACAGCAAACGCGGCCAGCGAAAAGATCAGCAGGCGTCGACGGTCGACACCGCCTAGTGCCGCAGTAAGAATGGGCGAACTAACGGCATAAGCAAGCGCAAAGATTGTGACCAGGTGTCCAGCGGTCGCGACCTTGACAGATAAATCGGCAGCAATTGTTGGCAGCAGCGCGGCGATCATAAAGCCCTCTGTGCCGACAGAAAATGTGCCCAGTGCAAGCCAGCAGAGTGAACCAGAGGGTTGTTTCGCGACAATCGTTGGGCCTAATGCAGATGGCACATCGGTAGATTTCACCATTGACAGCTCTCAAAAATATGGTCGTCGGTCGCCTTGATCGTCGGAAACGCCTGTTTTCATTGTTGACGAACAATATGGCCGTCCGTCTTAAAAATCAAGTTATTTTTGAGCTCATGGATGTGCGTACAGACGGGACAAGCGGAAATTCAGGCTATTTATTGAGATGCTCTTAAAATTGACCGACTACCGACCTCTCAAAAACAAGTAACGGTCGAAAAAAAACGGACGACCGTATTGATTCTTTCAAGCGTCTTGAACTGAATTCACTATTTCACTGATCCGAGCGATGTGTGAGCGGTTGCGCCGCAGATAGGCGTTGGTGGGGATGCGCGTGACTTGGCGACGCCTCATGGGCGTTTCTACTAGAGATTTCTGCACTTATCGTTGCTGAGGGTACTCGTCGCAAGATAGGTTCGCAGTCGCGACAGTGATCACGCCCGCGATGGCAAATCCTGTTCTGAATGGTTGGAGCCATCGCGCGCTAATCTAAAAAACGCAGACGGAGATTCTCGGAGATGCGTTTGCTGAGTCTTGCGCGCGCGTTGCGGAATTTGCATCAATCCGATAGCCTTGCTCAGGTTCGTTCGCTCTGACAATAGGTTGGCCCCGTGAAGGACATTCTCTCATTGAAGCTGTACACGCGTGTTGCGCGGCTTGGCAGCTTCTCTGCTGCGGCGCGCGAGTGCGGGCTTTCGCAACCTCAGGTTTCCCGGATCATCGCCGATCTCGAAAGCGATTTGGGGGCCCGTTTGCTCACGCGCACGACTCGTGCGGTCGTGATGACGGACGCTGGCGCCGAGTTTCTCTCCCGGCTCGACCCGATTCTCATCTCGCTCGATGAGGCCGAACACAGCGTACGTGAAGGCAACGAGCTGCGCGGCACGCTTAGGATGAGCATGCCGAGTAGCGTGGCGATCCGTGAAGTCATCCCGCGCCTGGCTACATTCGTTGACCTGCACCCGGAGCTTCGAGTGCAGATTTTGCTGAGCGATCGCCCACAGGATCTAGTAAAGGAAGCGGTGGACGTGGCTATCCGGCTCGGGCGACTCTTCGACTCAAGTGCAACAGCGTCGATGATTGCCAAAATACCGCGCGTAATCGTTGCATCCCGCGCCTACATCGAACGCAACGGCGCGCCAGCTACCCCGCAAGAACTAAAGCAGCATCGGATCGTCGGTGGCCCGGCATCGGTGGTCTCCGCTGCATGGAAATTTAAGCGCGGGGTCGACGAGATTGTCATCGATCTCGAACCGCACTTTTTTACCGACGAAAACGAAGGTTCCGTGGCGGCGGCAACAGCGGGCCTCGGCATTACCTCGACGAGCGAGTGGGCGTGTCGCCGTGAACTGGGCGATGGATCACTCGTCAGGCTGCTGGTGGACTGGACGACTGCTGACATCCCGGTTTACGCCTACCTTCCCATGGGACGTGCAACGCGGGCCGCAGGCCGCGCAGTCGTTGAGTATCTCACCGCGGGTTTCAAGCGCGACGAGCGCTTTTCTGTCTGACCGGGTGGCTGGGTCGCAGGTTTCTTTGGTACCGCGGCTCCAGATGTCAGTGCCTAGTCGTTTATGCGCCTCATACATAAGAGATAGCAGAATCGGGTAGCTACCGCTCGCGTGGGACCAACGTTATCTTCTACTTCACAACGCAATTAGAAGTGAAGGAAGAAACGATGGTCCGTTCTGTGCGCATCCACGAGTTTGGCAATCCCGATGTGTTACACATCGAAGACGTGCCGATGGCTCAACCTGGGGTAGGCGAAGTGCGCCTGCGCATTCATGCCATTGGTCTGAATCGGACTGAGCTGACGTTGCGCTCCGGTCGAAGTCCGGTCAGGCCGATGCTGCCGAGCGGTCTCGGCTTCGAAGCGGCGGGCGTGATTGAAGCACTTGGGCCTGATGTCTTCAACTTCGCTGTGGGTGATCGCGTGGCGTTGGTGCCCGCGTACGGTGCCGCGGAATACGCGCTCTACGGCGAAGTGTCGGTAGCACCCTCACGTTCACTGGTTGCGGTCCGCGATGGCATTAGTTTCGTCGAGGCGGCTGCGACGTGGTCGGCCTATGGAACCGCGTGGGCCGGACTCATGGCGATTGGTAACCTTACGGCCGGGCAGACTGTGCTGATCTCGGCTGCGTCGAGCAGCGTAGGCCTTGCCGCTATTCAAATCGCCAATCGTGTCGGCGCGCGTCCTGTCGCGCTGACCCGGTCGCGGGCGAAAGTTAATGCCTTGCTAAGCCATGGCGCCGTAGCCGCCATATCCGCCGATGAGCAGGACGTGGTTGCTGAAGTCAAGCGGCTGACCAAGGATCGGGGTGCCGATCTTGTCTTCGACCCAGTGGGCGGCCCTGGCTTTGCTCACCTCGCGCGGGCGACCGCCAACGGCGGCATGCTGATTCTCTATGGCGCTCTGGCGACCGATCACACGGTTGTGCCGCCATTCGAGATCCTGGCGCGTGATTTGACTATTCGCGGGCTTGCCCTCCCGACCCGCACGCGCGATGACACGCAGCTGACGGCGCTTAAACGCTTTGTTGACGAGGGCATTGCCGACGGCACGCTACGTCCCACGATTGCCCGCACGTTTGCCTTTGACGACATCGTCTCTGCACATCGGTTTATCGAAGCGGGCGAGCATGTCGGCAAGATTGTCGTGACGCTTTAACTAATTAACTCAAGGTCCGAAACATGTCCACCCAATCAATTTTTACACCCATTCGTATGGGCGGCCTCGATCTGCCCAACCGAATCGTGATGGCACCATTAACCCGCATGAGAGCAGGATCGAACGATCACGTACCGTCCGATCTCCAGGTGGAGTACTACGCGCAACGTGCCTCTGCCGGATTGATAGTTGCGGAAGCGACCGCAATCAGTCCCGAAGGTTTCGGCTGGGCCGATACTCCGGGGCTTTGGAGTCCGGAGCAGGTACGTGGCTGGCGCCGTGTCACGAACGCTGTGCATGCGAAGGGCGGGCGCATCATCGCGCAACTGTGGCATACGGGAGCGATCTCGCATCCAGATCTGCGCAACGGCGCGCAACCGTTGTCGGCGTCAGACATCAATCCGCTTCAGGAATCTGTGACGCCGGGTGGACGTAAGTCAACCGTCACACCGCGCCCAATGACCCGGGACGAAATTCGCCAGACTGTCGCGGACTATGCACGCGCGGCTCGCAATGCAATCGAGGCGGGCTTCGACGGTGTTCAAATCCTCGCCAATTATCTCTATTTGCTCGCGCAGTTCCTCAATCGTTCGACCAATCGTCGCACCGACCTATACGGCGGCAACTTGGAAAATCGAGCGCGAATTCTGTTCGAGGTCGTTGAGGCCGTGCTCGACGAGGTCGAACCATCAAAGGTCGGCGTGAAAATCAGCCCGATGCACGAAGGTGGCCCGTTCGCCGCGAACGAAGAGACGCTGCCGATGGCGGAGTACGCAATACGAGAATTAAATGGGTACAACCTGTCGCATCTGCTGTTGATGGGCAACACGACGGACTTCACCGGCACGCCTATTGAATCCTTGATGGGCGACGGTATGTTCCGCCATTTTCGTCCCATATTCAGCGGCACTCTGATAGCGAACGTCGGGATGGACGCCGAACGCGGCAACCGCCTGCTTGAACAAGGGTTCGCCGACATGGTGGCGTTTGGGCGGCCTTATATCGCCAATCCCGATCTGGTCGAGCGGTTGGCGAAAGGCCTGCCGCTCGCCGAAATCGACTGGCCCACCGTTTATTCGTCGGGTCCGCAAGGTTATTCCGACTATCCCGATATTCACGTTGCCAACTTCTAAGCAGCGTCTCGTTGACCCGTCGAGATGATTTGACTCACCGAATCCTCACCCGACTAGAATGAACAGTTCCACACCTGAGCGGAACAAAGTCCTCGTCCTTGAGGACTTCGACACCCGGTTCAACAAGCGCGACTACGCGGCTGCCGAACATTTCTGGTCCGATCGCTACATTCAGCGCAGCGCGCATATCGCGTCGGGGCGCGAAGGCCTGTTTGCCTTGATCCGCACCCTTCCCGACACCTTGCGCTATGAGAACCAGTTGATCATGGCCGAGCACGACTATGTCATTGCACATGGCCGTTTTCCCGGCAATGAACGCCCCGCCGCATGGATTGCCGTGGAAATTGTCCGCTTCGAAGACGGCAAGCTCGTCGAGCACTGGGACGTGCTCCAGGACGAAGTAACCCGGCCCGAATCCGCAAGCGGCTTGCCGATGTTTGGCGACCGGTTCCCTGCCTGACCGCGCCAACCTCACTTTCCGCAACTTCAACTTCATCAGGAAGACGATCATGAAACTCACCGGAAACACGATCTTCATCACTGGCGGCGGTTCAGGCATTGGCCGCGGGCTTGCCGAGGCGCTCCACAAGCGCGGCAACAAGGTCATCATCAGCGGCCGCCGGCGCGGCCATCTCGACGAGGTGGTGGCGGCGAATCCCGGCATGTCGGCAATCGAGCTTGACATTGCCGACCCGGCCAGCATCGAGAAGGTAACGGCGAAACTGATCGCGGACTATCCCGATTTCAACGTGCTGATCAACAACGCCGGGATCATGCAGCCTGACCAGGCGGGCGGCCACATTGACGATGCGCTGATGGTGTCCACCATTACGACCAACCTCATGGGGCCGATCCGCATGACATCGGCGCTGCTCGATCATCTCAAAACCCGGAACGACGCCGTGGTCGCCTATACCACCTCGGCGCTGGCCTTCGTGCCACTGGCCGCGACAGCCGTATACTCTTCAACCAAAGCCGCGCTGCATTCGTACATCCTCTCGCAAAGCTTCATGCTGCGGAACACGAAGATTCAGGTACTAGAGATCGCGCCACCCTGGGTGCGCACGGATCTCATGAATAGCCGCGAGGCCGAGCAGGCGATGCCGCTTGATGCCTTCATTGACAAAGCGATCGCTGTCCTCGGAACTGAGGCGGATGAGATTCTGGTTGAACGAGCAAAACTGTTCCGCGGCAATCCTGGACCGGAAGAACGAAATCTGGTCAACGGCTTCAACGCGCAAATGATGGAAATGTTGGCCGGTTGACCCATATGCGATTTCAGCAATGAGGTGTGTTTAATAAGCTAAAGATTTTCGCTATTGAGGGAGTGTAGCTGAGATGGCCTTCGGGAGAAAACGCAAAAACTGAAGATATCCATACTGGGGACTGGCGACATGGGGGGAGCCATCGCTACCGCCATCAGCCGAAAGACGCGCCATTCGCTGAGAGTGCGCGGTTCGCAGGCCGGTAGCGCGTCGGCGCGCAGGTTGATCGATGAGCTCGGAGTCGGGGAAGCAACAACGGAGGATCTTCTTGCGAGCAATATTGTCTTTGTTGTCGCGCCGGCTGCGGCAATTGAGCAGGCGATCGCAACCTTGAATAACTATCGGGGCATCGTGGCGGCGGTATCGGTATCCGGCAGTGTCGGATACGACGGCTTACTCAGCGCTGCGGCACGCATGCCGGCGCTACTCCCCGATGCAACACTTGTTAGCGCTTTTTCATCGATCTGGTCTAACGTCATTCGCGAGCCGGGGAGGTCTGGCAAGACTAGCGTTTTCGTATGCTTGGACGAAAATGATGCGAAGGACGTAGTGTCGGGCTTGGCGACTGAACTGGGGTTCGAGCCGATCAGTGGGGGCAAACTTGCGGCGGCGCTTTATGCGGAGATGATGGGCATGTTTGCGGTGCACCTGGCAATGGATTCAGGTTACGGCCGCACGATCAGTTTTCATGCGTTTCGAGCGGACTGATCAATCTCTGGCTCCCCCTGACGTTTGCGTGATGCGCTTCGCGAAGGAGATATCGACTGCATCGATGGATGCTGGTCGTCGACGCTAGGCGACACAGGCCGCGAAGAGGTTTTTTATTTCTGATCAATCTCGCACCCCATGACGATATTTGACTATCGCCGCAAGATGACCAGATTTACGGTACAAAGTGACGGATATAAGTCGAGGCTCATACGCAAAAACCGCTGGCAGACGGCGACTCTGCGGGACTTCGAGTCGCGATGAACACGGGCTGGTCAATGACTTTATCGCGGAAACGATGAAGATGCTTGCCGATTGATTCAGACGCCCCTCCGATAGGTGGAATAGCTTCGTCGATCGCGGGTCGATCTGCGCACACTGCGCGATATGAGCAGGTGCTGACTGAGAATGTTTTGACCTGTCTGCGGACGGCAGACGTCCGTGGAACAGTTGAACTACTTCAATTTCGGCTTACGTCCCGGTAGGCGCTGGGCGTGCTGCCTGTCCAGTGCCGGAAGGCGCGATGAAACGCGGTGGGGTCGTCGAAGCCGATGTCGAAGGCGATTGATGCCAGCGCGTCGTCAGTCGTGGTCAGTCTTTGAATTGCAATATCACGGCGCAGTTCGTCTTTGACCGCTTGGAAGGTCGTGCCCTCGGCGCGGAGACGGCGAGCCAGCGTTCGCGCGGAGTAGAGCAGTGCATGCGCGACCACGTCGACGGTCGCGATCTCGGGTAGCTTCGACTCGAGATATTGACGCACCCGGTGGCTTGCAACCTGATCGCTGAATGACGTAAAAATCCAGTCCTCAGGTGCACGCGCAAGAAACGTCCGCAAGCCGGATTTGCGCTGACGGATCGGCAATGCGAAGTAGCTCGCCTCGAATTGCATCGAGGTTTGCTCGCAGTTGAACTGAACGGGACCGGGGAACAAATAGAGGTAGTCGCTCGCATGCGCCGGCCGGGTGAAATCGAATTCCACCTGCAGCAACGGAATCTTCTGTGCCACCAGCCACGATGCGACGCCGTGCGCCAGCTTGAGCGTCAACTCCATACCAAGCACGCTCACCTCAGGGCCGCCGTGCGGTTTGACGACGGCGATGCGCGCGCGGCCGGCGTTCACTGACGACTCGATTTCCACATCGTCGAGGATCAGATGGAAGAACTGCTCGAAACGATGCATTGCAACTTCGAGACTTGACGCATCAAGTAAGCTCAAACACAGATATTTGAGGAAGCCGTTGCGCAGTGGGCGGGAAAAAATCCCGGCCATTTCATCGTCCAGTTCGACAGCCAGCATGCGGTAAAGCGTAGCGAACTGCACTTGGGTGACGCGGGCACCGCGTTTGCCGAGTAACGATTGAGAGATGCCCGCGCGAGCCACGAATCGGTCAATGGACATTTTTTCTACGTTAACGGCTGCAAGAAATCCATTGACGAGGGATATCGGGACGGTTGCCTGAGGTGATGTCATGACTAGCGGATGGAACCCTGCATAGATTGAACCGTGGTGTAGCAATGTTCGAAGCTGGCAGATTTTGTCATGAAATCGGCATCATTGGGTAATGGGCCAGACAGTATCCGGCGTTACGCTCGGGCCGAGCTTGTGTTGTCCGCTGTGATGTGCGATTTGCAAAGTGAGAGGAGCAACAATGAAAATCCTGGTGCCAGTCAAGAGAGTGGTCGACTACAACGTGAAAGTTCGAGTGAAATCGGACGGCACGGGCGTCGACATCGCGAACGTGAAGATGTCGATGAATCCGTTCGACGAAATCGCGGTTGAAGAAGCGGTGCGTCTGCGCGAAGCGGGCGTGGCGACTGAAGTGATCGCCGTGTCGGCCGGTGTAACGCAAGCGCAGGAAACGCTGCGCACGGCGCTGGCAATCGGCGCGGACCGCGCGATCCTGATCGAGTCGGGTGAAGAACTGCAGCCGCTGGCGGTCGCCAAGCTGCTCAAGGCGCTGGTCGACAGGGAACAGCCTGGGCTCGTCATCCTCGGCAAGCAGGCCATCGACGACGATTCGAACCAGACCGGTCAGATGCTTGCTGCGCTGGCGAATCTGCCGCAAGCTACCTTCGCGTCGAAGGTTGTCGTGGCGGACGGCAAGGCTACGGTTTCGCGCGAAGTCGACGGCGGTGCGGAAACGCTGTCGCTGAGCCTGCCGGCTGTGATCACGACCGATCTGCGCCTGAACGAGCCGCGCTATGTGACGCTGCCGAACATCATGAAGGCGAAGAAGAAGCCGCTGGAAGTCGTCAAGCCGGAAGACCTCGGCGTTGATGTGACGCCGCGCCTGAAGACGCTGAAAGTCGTTGAGCCGCCGAAGCGCTCCGCCGGTGTGAAGGTGCCGGATGTGAAGACGCTGGTCGAGAAGCTGAAGACCGAAGCCAAGGTGCTGTGAGGAGACGGACGAAATGACGAATCTGGTAATTGCTGAACACGATAACGCGTCGATCAAGGCTGCGACGCTGAACACGATTGCAGCCGCGCAGAAGATTGGCGGTGATATTCACGTGCTGGTCGCAGGTCACAACGCAAAGGCTGCGGCGGATGCGGCAGCGAAGATTGCAGGTGTTTCGAAGGTGCTGCTGGCTGACGCCGCGCAACTCGAAGCGGGTCTCGCGGAAAACGTCCAGGCAACCGTGATGAACATCGCGAAGGACTATACGCACATCCTCACGCCGGCGACCGCCTACGGCAAGAACATCGCGCCGCGCATCGCCGCGAAGCTCGACGTCGCGCAGATCAGCGACATCACCGCCGTGGACAGCGCAGACACGTTTGAGCGCCCGATCTACGCGGGCAACGCGATCGCCACGGTTCAATCTCAAGACCCGATCAAAGTCATCACGGTCCGCACGACCGGCTTTGACCCGGTCGCAGCAGAAGGCGGCAGCGCAACGGTCGAGAAGATCGAAGCGGCAGCTGACACGGGCCTGTCGCAGTTCGTGAGCCGTGAAGTGACGAAGCTGGACCGTCCGGAGTTGACCTCGGCGAAGATCATTGTCTCGGGTGGCCGCGGTCTTGGCAATGGCGAGAACTACACCAAGGTTCTGGAGCCGCTGGCGGACAAGCTGAACGCAGCGCTGGGCGCATCGCGCGCGGCCGTCGATGCGGGCTTCGTACCGAACGACTATCAGGTCGGCCAGACCGGCAAGATCGTCGCGCCGCAACTGTATGTGGCGGTCGGCATCTCGGGTGCGATCCAGCATCTGGCCGGCATGAAGGACTCGAAGGTTATCGTGGCGATCAACAAGGATCCGGAAGCGCCGATTTTCAGCGTCGCTGATTATGGTCTCGAAATTGACCTTTTCGGCGCAATCCCCGAACTGACTGCAGCCCTTTAACCCTCGTTTTCTTTAACGCAGGAATGATCGGATCGGATTGACGCCGTTAGACAACCATGAAACGCGAAATTGCGGTCGACGGTGTGCGGACTGCGATCGGCAGTTTGTGACGGGCGCCTGAAAGACATCGCGCCGGCGGATTTGGCCGCATAAATTGTACGCGAGGTGCTCTTGCGTGTCGAAGCCGGAGGGAGGCGGAAGAAGAAACGCCAATGATTCCGGCATTTCAGTCGGCCATCCGATTGGCGCGGCAGATGCACAGATTATCGTCAAGGCGGTCGATGAGTTGCTTCGCGTAGGCGGACGCTATGTGCTAGTCGCGATGTGCTTTGGTGGTGCACTGTGCATTGCCGCTGTGTTCGAGCGGATGTGAGTGTGAATTGAGAACGATTGGTCCGATGCGGCAAAGTCCGGTGAAGGAGCACAAGTGAATATTAAATCGGTAGGCGTGGTTGGCGCGGGAACGATGGGGCAGGGTATCGCCCAGATCTTTGCCTGTGCGGGTTTTAGCGTAGTTCTGGTGGATCTAAGCGATGCAACACTGAAAAATGCAGTCGGGAGTATCGGTGGCAATCTCGACCGGCTCGTCAATAAAGACAAGCTGACTGCCGTTGCAAAAGAGGATGCGTTGACTCGCATCACCACGTCGACAGACTACGCGAGATTGCGAGCCGTCGACTTTGTGATCGAAGCGGCAACCGAGAATATTGATGCGAAATTGCGTATCCTGCGACAAATCGGCGAGGCTGTCCGCGACGACGTTGTGATGGCGTCGAACACGTCGTCGATATCGATCACACGGTTGGCAGCGGCAAATTCGAATCCAGCACGCTTGGTCGGCATGCATTTCTTTAATCCAGTGCCCTTGCTTCCGTTGGTGGAAATCGTGCGCGGTTTGCAAACCGGCACGCAAGCGGTTGAGGTCGTGCGTGAACTGACGGTCGCGCTGGGTAAAACGGCGATTGTCGTCAGTAGCTCTCCGGGTTTCGTGGTGAATCGCTTGCTCGTGCCGATGATCAACGAGGCGTTTTGCCTTCTCGCCGAGGGTGTGGCGGCGGCCGAAGAGATCGATGCAGGCATGAAACTGGGTGCCAATCATCCTATGGGCCCTCTCGCCCTTGCTGACGTGATCGGGCTGGATGTATGTCTGGCCGTGATGGATGTCTTCCATGCGGATTTCGGCGATCCGAAATACCGTGCGAGCCCACTGTTGCGCGAAATGGTTGGCGCGGGATTCCTCGGTCGGAAAACCGACCGTGGGGTTTATGACTATAACCCAAGCCGCACGTGAGCTGTCCGCTCGCCTTTCCAATGCGGGGGAAGAGCCCGCATTGACTACAGATTAGTCTGATTTCGAGCGTTGTACTCGTTACGCGTATGCGATAGAGGAGATGGATCGCGCCCGGGTATGACGCGCCCCAGGGAGACATGAACTTCTGTTCTCACCAAACTCGCCGGGCCTGTCGGTATTGCTGAATTGCCCACCTTGGGGGGCCCAACTGCTGGCCGCTGCTGCGATTCTCGACGAAATGGTAGAACTGGTACGCAGGTGGCAGATAAGAATGACCGTCGGATACTGTCAGGTCACCGCGCGAAACAATGCGCACCTACCGTGATGCCTCGTCATACGCACGCTTATGGCGTAGTTGGTTGGTTCGCCGCTGGACAAGTCCTTCAGGCCTGCGAGGTGCAGTCAGCTTTCGTTGATCGCAATGAAGGCTATATCGCTTCATGCCTCATTCGGCACGGCCGCTTGGAAATGCCGGTTCAATGGTTTCGACGCCATCGACAGAGTGTCCTTCTGTTGATACAGGGTTTGATGATTGACCGACTCATGATGGCTGTTTCGGGCCGCGGAGGATCTGGCGAAAAAATAAAACGCGTCCGCGCTTACATGCGATTCGCCCACCGACATTGCCGAACATATTGACGCGTCGAGCGTCTTCGCGCGGGATCTGTTGCGGCGCTTTTATATGAGTCATTCGATTGCCGCAGCGTCCTAATGACGGACCAGTCGATAGTCACGGGCATACCCGCGATGCCGATTGTACGCAACAACGACGGTTTGCGCTCGATATATTGAATCGTGTGACTTGGTGACCCGTCAGGTACCTTTACTCGCTTGGAAGCAGGCAATATCTGTTGGCCAAACATCTGGAGCCTAGCCGTTTCGGTTGGATAAGAGAGTCGATCTCCGCACCTATTCGGAGGCAGTTCGCTCATTTATCCAATGCGAAAATATATAACATTAATTCAATTGTCGGAATGGATTGCTTGCGCCAATATGAGACGTGCAAAGACAAGTTGCCGGAAAGATACCTTCCCCACACTCGGGTAAGACGTCAGCAAGACCGGTGGAGTACTCCATAATCGACCAGATACATTCGATATTGACCCTCCTGTCTCATGTCAGCTACCCGTTTGTTCGGGCAGTCCTGTTGGCAATCCGAGCTTCTCCTTCTGAATGGGCGCAAGGAAATGGTTTTACGGCACGACCTGCTTGACAGGGCGAATCAGTATCTCTTCGACGAGTACGCGCGAGGGTTGCGCGAAAGCGTAGACAAGTGCCCGTGCGACATCTTCCGGTGTCAGCGCGTTCAATTCACTGCGGCGTGCCTGTTGGTCGATGTTGTGACCAAATTCAGTCCACACGGCGCCTGGCTCGATCACCGAAACACGGATGCCTTCCCCGCCAAGTTCCTTGCGCAATGCGTCGTGAAAGCCGATGACGGCAAACTTGGTTGCGCTATACACCGACCAGCCTGGCACGCCATACCGTCCGCCAACGCTCGACACTGATGAGATCATTGCGCCGTCGCGACCTTTCATCAGTGGGATGGCCGCTCGTGAACAATTGAGCAAACCAAACAGATTGACGTCGATTTGCTCGCGCCACTCGCTCGGCTTGCTGTCGACAAAGGCTCCATGAATGCCTAGACCGGCGTTGTTGAATAGCAGGTCGAGACCGCCATGCTGTTTGCGTGCAATGTCGAACAGTTCGGTCACTTGGTCGGCTTCCCGTACATCCACGTAGGCAGCTGTTGCAAGGGCGCCAATTTCGCTTGTCAGTGTATCGATGCGCTCCCTGCGGCGCCCGGCGAGTATGACGTGTACGCCTTCGGCTGCTAGAAGTCGGGCTGCTGCTTCGCCGATACCGCTGGATGCCCCTGTGATAACGGCAACCTTGCCCGCCAAATTCTGCATCTGCATATTGTTTCTCCTGAACCTTGTCGATTTGTAGCTCGCAGCCAGTTCAGACTCGAGTCTGAAAGAAAGAAAACGACGAGTGCGTTATTGAGTATGAGCACCGTCGTCCGGATCAGCAAGGCTTTCTTTGAGATCTTGCGTCTCCGCTTTGGCCTCAGTCGGTCCGATACGGCTTGCCGTGAGTCTAAGCACCCTCATTCACCGTAGCAATGGGCTAGAGTTTCATATGCTTATGTAGCAAATTCACAAATGCTTGGTCGCGGATTCTTCGGATGGGCCACTTTCGTGGCGATCGCCGACGTTTGCAGTTTTAGTGCGGTGTCCCTGGTGCGAGAAGTGTCCCAGTTGACATGGAGCTGAGCGGGAAGGGACGGGGACGCGGCGTTGCGTGCGGCATTTCGATCGCACGATCCGTTCGGGCGCTGAAGCGGGGGCAACTGCTTATGCGGGCCCACATCTCGTTTGCGGATATCAAAGAAAAGACGGAAGGGGTGACGTGGACGACAGAAGGTCGAGTTGGCGCTGAGCGAACCGGAATAGTCGCAACTTGCTTCGACGGTGCGGTCGCGCTCGACAAGCGGCTGCGTTGGTTACATGCACGCATTGTCCTGTCTGCGGACGATGGCGAATTAAATAGAGATAGTCAGGCGCTTGAAACTGACGCGCGCCACGATGGGCTATTGTGTGATTTACACACATCCGGGATTCGCTGATTCGTCAATCACCTTGCTCACGAGCGATGATGGTGTGTTCGCGGGACGTAGTTTCCCATTTGGACCAGACTTCATTAGGAAGTATCGTGGGCGAGTACTGGGTCACTAGCTGACTTTACGCTAACAGCGCATGCTTTGGATACGGTAGGATCTACTTGTAATTGCTGATCAAGCGCGGATATTGGCTGAAGTAAAGAGGTGAGTGACGCAGGTCAAGGCTGCGAACGTCGCTTGGCCAGTGGACATACGGAAGTGGGACCGCGCCAGCGGCGCGTCCCCAGCTTCGCTGACATGTGGTGCCTATGCAGCGATGAACTCGTTCCACTTCTGAACCATGTAGATGTTCTCGTCCATCACCGCATTCCAGCAGGCGATCGCACCCATGCGCTGGTTGTACGAGCCGCCGTCGCGCACCGTGCCGGCCTTTTCGAGCAACTGGCCATCAGGTGCCTTGATGTCCTGCGCAGCAGCTTTGCCTTCGATCCAGTAGTCCCATTCGTAAGGCTGCATGTGAGTCTTCGCCGTCTCGAGCACACCCGAGTAATAGCCCTGGCGCATCAGGTAGGCACCAGCCCAGCCGTCTTGGAACCAGTTGACGAACTCATACGCGGCATCGAGCTTCCTGCCCTGCAGCGAGCGCGGAAAGCCGAACCCAGAGGCCCAGGAGCGATAGCCCTCCTTGAGCGGCTGGAATTTGCAGGCGATGCCCATCGTGCGCACCTTCGTCACCGCCGGCGACCACATCGACTGGATCACCACTTCACCGGAAGCCATCAGATTCACGCTTTCGTTGAAGTCCTTCCAGAAGGCACGGAACTGGCCGGCGCGCTTGGCTTCGATCAGGATCTTGATGGTCTGGTCGATCTCAGCTTTCGTCATATTGCCTTTGTCACCGTATTTCACGTGACCCATCGCTTCGATCGCCATCGCCGAATCCATGATGCCGATCGCGGGAATGTTTAGTAGCGCCGCCTTGCCCTTGAACTGCGGATTGAGCAGTTCCGCCCAGCTGTCAATCGGACGATTGATGAGGTCCGGACGGATGCCGAGCGTATCGGCGTTGTATGTGGTGGGAATCAGCGTCATCCATTCTGTCGGTGTCGCAGAGAATTCGGTGGAGCGTGGACCGGTCAGAAACATCACTTTCTTCGGCGCGGTGCCCTGATCTCCGATCTTCTTGCCGTTGATCTCGCCGCGCGTCAGCACCGGCGTAATCTTGTCGGAGAGCTTGATGCGCTTCGCGTCCATTCCTGCGAGCGTGCCGGCTGGGATAAGCTTCCTAAGCGAGAAATACTCGGTATCGACTATATCAAACGAGTTCGGCTGCGTGATGATGCGCTTGGCGACGTCATCGGTGGTCACTGGCACATACTGGATTTCGATGCCAGTGTCTTCCTTGAATTTCCTCGCAATGTCAGCGCTCTGGTTCACAGCGGTGCCAAGGTAGCGGAGAGCAATCTTTCCTTGCGCATGCACATACGGGAATCCGACAATACCGGCAGCGGCGACGGCCCCCTTGATAAACGTACGGCGCGATAGACTTTTCCCATTTCCTTCGTCAACACTGGAGTTGATCAGGACGGGTTGGTCTGGTGTCACGATTTCGCTTTGTTTGGACAGCTCTTTGTGTTTGTATAGTTTGGTCATTCTGATCTCTTGTGGATAAAGCACCGGTTAAACGAAATTAGCAGCCGTCATCTCGCGCATTGGAGAAATGCACCAACTGGTGTCGGTGCTTCATGCTTGGAGGTTTGCGACCAGCGAACACAGGATCCGCGAATTACGGAATAGCGTTGCGCGGGTCAGGCGCCATGAATTAAGGCTCTGAATGGTTCGCTTGCTGATGTCGCGCTCCCGACGATGACGCAGAAAAATTTCATCAGCCCGCTGCAAGTAATGTGACGCAGCGGGCATCCCGTTCATGCGTGTGGACTCAGAACGAATGCCGAATACCAGCTGTTACTGCGAACTGGCTGCCATTGGGCAACGCTCCGTAAGTGCCCGCTGGGACGTTGTCCATGTTGTACATAGCCTCCGTTGCGCCACCGAAGTTCTTCAAGTAGGCAAGGTTGCCAATCAACGTCGTCCGTTTCGAAAGCGCATAAGACGCCAGCAGTCTGTACTCCGTCGTGTGATTGGAGAAGGAGGAATTATTTTTATAAAGATAGTCGCCCGACACTGTGAACGCTGGGGTGAACGGAATGTCGATACCCGCCTCATAGAGACTCGCACGTTGAGCAGGCTGTCCAGCAATTGACTGAAACGATCCTGAACCTGTCACATCGGCATGGGAATATCCGAAGCGGGCACGCACGATTTCGAAGTCGTAGCGTGCGCCGAGCGTCAGCAGCTTGTACTTGGCACCGCTTGCGGAACCGGAACTCTCCTGGTCGTAGGTGCCTCCAATATAGATCGGACCGGAAGAGTAGCGCGCACCAACATTGAACACCGAGCCGCGGGTGAAGTCGCCGGGCGTGCCCCCAAACGAGTAAAACGCCGCGCCTTGCAGGCCATACATAACTGGTGTGACGTACTTGACCGCGTTGTTGTAGTACTCGCTGATAGCGTCAAACTCGTGAAATTTGAAGGCCGCTCCGGAGTTATATCCGCCGCCGAAGACGCTGCCCACCAGCCAGTCGTCGTTTAGACCCCATTGATGTCCGAAGGTCACAGTTCCGACCCGGGTCTCGAGTCCAACATAAGCGTTGCGATCGAAGCCCTGGTCATTCGGATTGTCCATCTTGCCATTTGACGGATTGAACCCGAACTGAAGATTGAAGATTGTCTTCACTCCGTCGCCGAGGTCTTCACTTCCTTTGAAGCCAAAGCTAGACACGCCGAGGATGCTGTCTTGTGCTTTGAGCACAGATTGATGACCATCGCCAACATGTGTCGCGTAAGCGAACCCTGTATCTATCTGTCCGTAGAGCGTCACTGATTGTGCAAAGGACGAGGACGCACTCATGCCGATTACCGAGGCGGTCAAAGCCGACAGCAGGGGTATGTTCATATGGTTCTTCAAGATGAAGGCTCCTAAATAATTCGCCTCACGCACCGACTCGGCGAACGATTGACTTGGCGAGTATCTGATATAGCCGCCCCGGTGCTTACGTGCGTATGCACATGGAACCTGCATGCTAGCGACGACATAAACATTGTCAACGATTTATAAAATATTGTTGGCGACCCGAGATCGATCATGTGACGGATCGATAGTGATGGTCCAAGAGATGGAAAGGACCCGGCGAGTACTCGCCTGTTGTTTCGTCGGCATTTGATGATTGCATTGCTTGTTGGCATGGATATGCCGGAAAATATGGGCTAACCGGAGAGTTGGGAGAGCATCTCGTCGAAGGTGAGACCGTTGATAGGTTGCCGTAAGGCGGCCGACCGCATGCTCCGAAAGTGTGCAAGCATCAATGCACCTACAATGTCATCGGATTCCTTAGAAATCCATTCAATTGGTTGTAGTCGATGCAAAATATTGTCAACAATATTGAAGCAACCCTGCCAGACTCTAGTTGATCTAGTTCGGCTCCCTAACACACGAAGTCATGTCCATAAAAGAAGCTGTCACCTCACGTGGCCCGAAGCCCGAGACAATTGCCGGCCACATCCGGGCCGCTATCATCGAACACCGGCTGGCGCCGGGAGCGAAATTAGGAGAAGGGCAATTGTGTGAGGTTTTTGGAACCAAGCGAGGTACTGTCCGGCAGGCACTCGCACTGCTGGCGGCCGATCGCCTTGTCGATCTCGAGCCGAACCGCGGGGCATTTGTTGCTAGCCCGTCGTTGCAAGATGTACACGAGGTATTTGAAATGCGACGGATCATCGAGCTTGCAGTCGTCGAGAGAATCTCATCGCTTCGTGCGCGACGACTTGGTGCAATACGGGAAAAGATTGGACGCGAACAAAAGGCCTTCGAAGGACGCAACTTTCCGTTGTGGGTACGGCTTTCTGGTGAGTTTCATACGGAGCTCGGTCGACTCACTGGTAACTCCGTACTTTGCAATTGTCTCGATGAGTTGGTCGCTCGCTCGACGCTGATTTCGGCGCTGTACGAATCGTTCGGGCGGAGTTCGTGTTCCTATGAGGAGCACGAAGTCATTCTCGAAGCAATTGAGGCCGGGAACACAGAAGTAGCAGTCAGCTTGATGTCTCATCACCTGCAGAGCGTCGAGCGAAAGATGCTTGATCGGCCATCGCAGGGCGCCGCCGACCTTCGTGAGGTGTTCCGGAACGTGGAGTGACGGGGATTGCGCTCCTGTCCGCGACTATGACTGCTCGCGCGCAATGTGGCGCTCGAGGTTGAAAGTGTCGCAAACCCCACGGGAGATTTCGCACGCGATCTTGCGCACGTTCGTGTGCGTGGTGCAGGAGCTAAGCTTTCAGTTGAAGCTGCGGCCGTATCATGAAGGGCAGCGCTAGCGTCCGACCCGCAGCGCTCCGAATATATCAATTGTCAGGGCCGGACGGGGAATTGCTCGATGGGCTTTGAGGCGCTAGTTGTCCGGTGGGTGCTTGTGCAAGATTCGAGAGTTTTCGTGGGAGAGGGCGCTGTCGCAAAGAATGCGTCAGCGATTGCATGCGGGGGACGCATTGCAGCCACCGCATGTGCCTCAATAATCCACAAGAATGGTGACACGGCGATTCGCAGCGCGCGCTGCGGCAGCGTCGCCGATGATCAGGGGGAAGTTGTCCGCCCTGCCGATGGCGGCCATTCTGTGAGGCTCAATGCCCTTGTCGGCAAAGAATCGAACCACGGCGCCGGCGCGTGCCGACGACAGCTCCCAGTTGGATTCGTATTTCGCTGTCGATATCGGCACATTATCCGTGTGCCCTTCGACGAGGATGTTGTTCTTTGAACGGTCGCGCAGCACCCCTGCGATCTGATTCAGGACGCCGAACGACTCCGGCAACAAGCGCGCGTCGCCCGAGTTGAAGAGAATTTTCGCGTTGATGGCGATTTCCACGCCCTGTGAGGCATTCGAAATCGTGATCTGCCGGTTGTCCTGAAGCGGCGCCAGCAAGGCAAGAAGCTGCCGTCTCGCGGCTTCCGGTGCGCCCGGCACTGCTGCCACCGGCGCGTGGGCGGTGCCGGCAGCCGTCGCCGTTTTCACCTCGCGGCGCTCCAGCATCCTGACTTCGAGCTCCCGGTTTTTCGCCAGCTGCAGCGCGTAAAGCGCGAGGAACAGCACCATCAACGTGGTGATGAGGTCCGCGTAGGAAATCAACCAACGCCCGGACTGCGCCTCGCCATCGCCGTCGTCGTCGTCGTGCCTATAACCGGCTTTGTCCGCCGCAAGGCGTTTGTTACCCGAGGAGATTGTCATGCTCGAAACGTGTGCTTCCGAATTGCGTTTGAATGGGCGCGTCGCGCGCTAGCGCCAACCGATCGAGGCCGGCTATCCCGAGTTATCCCAAGGCAATCCCAGGGCAATCCCAGGGCGACCCCTGGTTACCCCAGCAACTCCGCCGATCGTTCCCGGACGTCGCCCGCGAGCCGGGTTTCGATCGTATGGGGCGACTCCTTGCGCGAAATCGCGAGCAAGCCATCGAGGTACAAACGTCTGAAGCGCAATTCGCTATCCACCTGCGCCCTGATCTTTCCGTACAGCGGCAGAAAAACCAGATTCGCCAGCGCAAGACCGTACAGCGTCGCCACAAAGGCGACGGCAATGCCTTGTCCGAGTTGCGCTGGCTCAAGCATATGGCCCGTGACCTGAATCAGGCCAAGCACCGCCCCCAGAATGCCGAACGTAGGCGCGTAGCCACCGGCCTGCTGCCATATCCGCGCCGCCGCCATGTGATTGCGCTCATAGGCATCCAGTTCCCGTTGCAGGGCGTCTTCGAGCACGGCCGTCGACACCCCGTTGGCCAGAAGCTCCAGGCCTCGTTTGGCAAACGCGTTAATGCCGCCCGCCTCGATCGACTCGAATCCGAGCATGCCGTTCAGCTTCGCCTGATCACCCCACTCGAGCAGGACCGACAAGCTTTGCCGGTCGACCTGCCGCGCTTTCACAAACGCGAGCCGCAATTGCTTCATGCCGTCATAAAACCTCGCCCACGTGTTCTGGATCATCACCGCGCCGAAGGTGCCGCCCAATACGATGACGAACGCCTCCAGCTGAAACAGCGAGGTGAAGTGACCACCCTCGAGCGAAAATCCGGCCACGATAGCCGTCACGCCGAACAGGGCGCCAAATAGCGTCAACAGATCCATACATCCTCTCGCACGGCTGCGCCAGTGATCGGACCGGACCTGAAAGCGTCCGTGGTCCGACCATCAGGCCTCAGGCATCCACATTGGAAAGCGGCGCTGCAGCGGCAGCCGGAGATTTGATCGCGCGCACGGTCTCGATGAAGCGCTCCTCGATCTCGGCAATCTCGAGCGGATCGATCTTGATTTCACGGCGCATGACCCACGACACCTCCTTCTTGCGCGCCTCGGTCATCACCGAGAACAGGCGATCGCAAATCGGCTCGCCTGTGACAGCAGAAAGCAGTTTCGCGAGATCATAGGTGTCGAAAGCGCTGATGGCTTCGAATAGGGTTCGCTGGTCGACAAACTCCAGATCGGCCAGCGACTTCAGCTCGCTTGCGCCACGGGGCGTACGCCGGGAAAAATACGTGACGCCCTTTTCCTCGACGTAGTTCAGTACCTTGGTCTTGCGGAACGCGAAGATGTCTTCGGCGATTTCCGCATGCGCGAGCTTGTTGAGAATCAGGTTCTTCTCGACACCGATCAGGGCTTCCAGGTCGGCCAGTTCGATCAGTTCCAGTTCGCTGTTGATCGACACGTCGAGATCGTGGTCCGCCACCTGCTGGGCCCGTTCCGTGATCCGCACGGGATCGAAAGTCACGAGCTGCCGACCGGCTGCGCCGTCCTGCGCCGAATAGCGCGCCGACAGGGTGCTCACGCGATCGGAGCGGCCTGGTTCGAGCGTAACGAGGTTGAGTTTTTCCATGCGCTTGAGCATCGCCATCACATGCGGACGGGAATGACCGGCAATTGCATGACACTTCTTGATGACTTCGGGCAACGGCACCGAGCACTCCTCCCCCTGGCCGCGGCGCGCGCGCCCATCCACCCGGTCCGCGCTCTCAATACCCGCCATCAGCGACAGAACATGCGCGTAGGAAAGAACCCCTGGCAGAAAATCAGCGTGCGTGTTGGTAGCGAGGACATCGTCCTTCTTTCTCACACGTCGAATCATGGTGCGCACGATATGGCGCAGCAGCGGCGATACGCGTTCGAGCTCCTCTTCCACCACGCTTGCCGCGATGACGGTCAATTGACAGAAGCTGATGGCTTTCGCGGTGTGCGCTCGTGGCTCGGCTGGCAACAACGAGGCTTCGCCAAAAAACTCGCCCTTGCCGAGCGTGGCGAGAATGACCTTCTTTTCGTCGCATTGGGTGGAGATTTCGACTTTGCCGTCTGCGATTACGTAGATGACGGCGTCGCCCGCGAAGCCTTCGGAATAGATGACTTCGCCCGGAGCCGCTGCGCGCGACCATGGCGATCGTTGTTGATTCAAAATTCAATCCCCCGTAGAGCTATTGCCTCGCTCATCCCGCGTCTTCATGAGGCGCGGGTATGTGCGATGGTCCTGACTTATTTGACTGGATAACGACATGCAAAACGCAAATCTTTAGCACACGAGAATCATCAGACATGCGATGCAAAGCAGGCGTTCTGGCGCAAACGTTTGGCATGCGAAAGGAGGCTCGATTATAATCATTGGCATCGATCTGAAAAAAAACATCCTTCAGGTTCATGAGACTGAAAAGCACGACAAAACGGCGCTGAACAAATGGCTCAAGCGTGAACGGAATGCCGAAGACGAGGTGTCGGCGCTGAATGTGTCAAGCTATAGCACGCTTGGCACTTCGCCGTGTTTTTTCGTTCAATGCTACCTTCACTTGAATCGCACGCGCCCGGCTGGCGTCATCAGCAACAAGAAACTACCGGTGGATGATAGACGATTCAATCTGACAGTTACCGGTCAGTGGTATCCCCAGCGTGAGAGTGCCAGGGATCGACTCCGTTGTCCGAGAGGATAAGTTAGAATGCAGCTGCGTCGAGTGCAAGAATTCCTTCTGATCCGCTAGCAGAGATGATCGTTCCTTCGAGCGCCGAAGCGTATGGAAGCAGGTGCTCAGCATAAAACTGCGCAGTCGCAATTTTTGTATTGTAGAACGAAGGGTCATCGTTCAATTTTTTCTTGGATGCGATGAGGGCGCGGGCCATTTGCCAGCCACCAAGCACGATGCCGGCAAGTTTCAGGTATGGAACGCTACCGACGAATACAGCATTCGGATCCGTTTTCATTGTCGCCAAAATGAAGTCAACAGCTGACGCGAGCGAAGCGTGCCCGAGCGCAAGTTGACGACGCATTGAAAGGAAGGCTGCGTCGCTATGCTCCTCTAGCAATTTCAAAGTGTCGTTAATTTCGTTAAGCAGTCGCTTTGCGATCGCTCCGCCATCGCGAACCGTTTTGCGACCTACGAGGTCGTTGGCTTGGATCGCGGTGGTTCCTTCGTAAATCGGGAGGATACGCGCGTCACGATAGTACTGGGCGGCGCCAGTCTCTTCTATGAAACCCATACCTCCGTGTACCTGTACTCCGAGACTGGTTACTTCCAGAGAGAGTTCAGTACTCCAGCCCTTGACGATCGGAACCATATATTCAAAGATCGCCTTGTGTTCGGCGCGGACGTTGTCATCTGAATCGCGATGAGCTATATCGCAATGGGACGCGGCCACGTAAGCTAGAGCACGGGAGGCCTCGGTCAACGCGCGCATCGTTGCGAGCATCCGGCGAACGTCGGGGTGGTCAATGATGGGCACCGCCTGCTTTGTCGAGCCGTCGACTGGGCCGCTCTGGATACGGTCGCGAGCATAAGAAACTGCATGTTGATATGCCCGGTCGGATATGGCGACACCTTGAATCCCAACCGCGAAACGCGCCGCGTTCATCATGATGAACATGTATTCGAGGCCACGATTCTGCTCACCTACCAGGTGACCGATAGCACCCCCGTGGTCACCAAACTGAAGCACGGCTGTTGGGCTCGCTTTGATGCCTAGTTTATGTTCAATGGATGTGCAGTGCACGTCGTTGCGGTCGCCTAGCGAGCCGTCCTCCTTGACACAAAATTTGGGAACGAGGAAAAGGGAAATTCCTCTGACTCCTTCAGGCGAATCGGGTGTACGTGCCAGGACGAGGTGCACGATGTTGTCCGCCATATCGTGCTCGCCCCATGTGATAAAAATCTTCGTCCCGAAGATTCTGAACGAGCCGTCGGATTGCTGAATTGCACGGGTCCGTATCGCGGCGAGGTCCGATCCCGCCTGAGGCTCCGTCAGATTCATAGTCCCGGTCCAATCTCCTGATATGAGTTTTGGGACAAAGGTATTTTTCTGCGATTCGCTGCCTGCGATCAGGAGAGCTTCAATCGCGGCATCGGTCAACATGGGGCAAAGTGCGAATGAGATATTTGCTGCATGCAACATTTCGATGCATGGCGTGGCGATCAGCTTTGGGAGACCTTGTCCACCGTATGCGTCTGGATGCTGAATTCCTTGCCAACCGCTTTTAGAAAATTGTCTGAAAGCGTCGCCGAAACCGGGCGTGGCCGCCACATTTCCATCCTTCCATGCACTTGGATTTTGATCTCCGTCAACATTTAACGGGGCGACGACTTCGCCGCAGAACCGTCCAGATTCTTCAAGGATTGCTTGAATTGTGTCGACATTGGCATCGTCAAAGCCCGGCAATGTCGCAATCTTATCGATACCAGCAAGCTCGGTGAGGACGAACATCATGTCCTTGAGAGGCGCTCTGTAATCCATAGCAAACTCCGAAATAAACAAATATAGATACCGGACTTTCGGCCGGCGATATGTATGACAATAACGTTCGTATGGGGTCGGCGAGATTAAAACGGTCGATACAGGGCGAGAGGAAACATAGAATGAGACATCTCGACATGTGCCGATGAGACGAGATTTGAATGATGCGTTTCAAAATTCGTAGCCACGTTTGGTCAAACATTAGCGCTTATCAAATAGGAGAAGTCGACGTGGCAAAATTCTCAACGCGGTTGGACGGTTCAAGTGACGGAGCTAGACCTGCTGATTTCCGGAATAGTTGACGAAACGTCTAGAGCACGTGATTAACTGGCGTCGCGATGCTACCGATGTCGCCGCATCAGACACGACTCACAGCCTCGTCCTGCGTCTTAATGAGCTCGTTCACCAATTTTCTGGGCTTCTGCATAGTCCGGCCCGTACGAACAGGACTGCGCAGAAGCTCATCCGTCAAACAATCGTTCGCGGCACCGAAATGACAGGTTTGCGATGTCGTACACCCAGAACGACAGGTAACGAGGTACCCTAAATGATTCGGCGGACCGGACAACTTACTCAATAGCCGAAATCGATCCAACTCGGTCGCGAAGAAGAAATTTCTGAACTTTTCCCGTGGACGTCTTGGGCAATTCTCCAAACACGATCTTCTTTGGTAATTTGAATCGGGCAAGTCGAGAACGACAAAACTCCAGAAATTCTCCTTCGGTGCATTCGAGTCCTGATTTCAGTTCGATAAACGCGCAAGGGACTTCACCCCATCTGGTGTCCGGCATGGCGACTACTGCGGCAAGAAGAACACAGGGGTGCTGGTGAAGCACGTCTTCGACTTCGAGCGAGCTGATGTTCTCGCCGCCTGAGATAATTACGTCTTTGCTTCGATCCCTGATTTTGATGTAGCCGTCAGGATGAACGACGGCAAGATCACCTGTGTGGAACCAGCCGCCAGCGAACGCCTCCGAAGTCGCTGCAGCGTTCTTCAGATAGCCCTTCATCACCACGTTTCCTCTGAAGAAGATTTCTCCCAGAGATTCGCCGTCTGGGGGGACGGGCTCGAACGTAACAGGATCAAGAACGGCCACGGCTTCCTGCAACGGATATGACACGCCTTGGCGGCCGTTGAGTCTCGCACGCTCGAAAAGCGGCAAAAGTTCCCATTCAGGCTGCTTGGCGCACACGGCTGCTGGCCCATATACTTCAGTAAGACCGTACACATGTGTGAGTTTGATGCCAACCGATTCGCAACTCTCGATGACTGCTGCTGGTGGCGCTGCGCCTGCTATGAGTCCTTGAATAGTGTGTTCGATGCCTGAACGCATGGATGCTGGGGCTGCACCCAACATACTATAGACGATCGGTGCCCCGCACATGTGGGTGACATGGTGCTCTCTAATGAGAGAGTAGACTGTCTGAGGATCCACGCGCCGTGTGCATACGCTCGTGCCGGCCACGAGAGCCATGGTCCAGGGAAAGCACCAGCCATTGCAGTGGAACATCGGCAATGTCCAGAGATAAATCGGGTGCTGGGGCATTTGCCAGCTGATAACATTACTACATGCGTTCAAATATGCGCCGCGGTGATGCGTTACCACTCCTTTCGGATTTCCGGTCGTACCGGAGGTGTAGTTCAGCGCGATGGCGTCCCACTCGTCCACGGGCAGGTCCCACGGATGTAGTGAATTTCCCTGTTTCAAAAAGTCTTCGTAAGTGATGACCTCTGTCGGTGCGACATCTTGTAACTGACCGTCGGGAACAGAAATGACTAGAGGCGGCCGTTCGAGAGATTTCACTGCCGCTTCGACCACGTCAGCGTATTCCGGATCGTAAAGAATGACTTTGGCATCGCCGTGGTCGAGCATGAAAGCGATCGACGCGGAATCAAGCCGTGTGTTTAACGTGTTAAGGACTGCACCTGTGGCTGGCACGCCGAAGTGAGCCTCAAACATAGCGGGGATGTTCGGCAGCATCACGGCAACCGTATCGCCTTTACCAATTCCGTTCCTCGTTAATGCACTGGCGAGCCGACGCGATCTCTCAAAAGTCTCTTTCCACGTCTGACGATGCGTGCCATAGATGATAGCGAGACGATCAGGGAAGATTGCGGCAGTTCTGTGGATAAAACTGAGGGGACTCAACGGAACATAGTTGGCACTATTTCGTTCAAGTTCGTCGTAGTGATTCATGATCTGTATTTGTTGAATTAATGATTCGGTACATGTACGAGGAAAAAGAACGCATGAAATGACATTCGTCTATCGGTATTTTTTTTGCTGCCTTCTATTTTTACTTTGTCCGATGCCGTCTCCTTTCATCGGGTCATCAAGCAATCCCGGAGATTGCGTCTTTCGACTGATCATTTGCACCGATTCGACGAAGTTCACAACCACGGTCTAATGAGTGGTGTGCGGCGAGCTCCCGCGAGAAGAAACTCCTCTTCTAATAATTTAGTCCACCGTCTGTCTATTGGCATGTCATTGACCAATCCGATAGGCCCGCCTAGCCGTATCGTGAAAGAGACTTCTCTTGTCTTCAGCATTTGTCCCCGAAGCAAGTCGTTTAAAAGCATTCCAAACCACACCATAGCTACCGGAGCTCCGATCTAACGGAAAATTGCTTTCAAACATGCATCGGTCGGGGCCGAATGTTTCGATGACCGGTTCGACCAGCGGTCGCCAGGCGTCCGCCAGTTCTTTCGAGGTCGGTGGGGCAGGGCGCGAGACAAAGTCGTAGCCGAATACTGTCGCGCCAAGGGCGCCGATTTTCGCTGTTATATTCGGCAGTTGCGCGACACGTTTGAGGGCGGGAATCCACTCCTTGATCGTCACGTCTTGATTACCTTGATAGCCGGCGACACCTATGGGTCCGCCCAAATGATTCAGTACAATCGGTATAGATGGAAATTCGGCGGCCAGTTCGGCTACGTCATCGAGTTGAGTGTGATAGACCCACGCGTCGAAGCTGAGTCCGTGACGTCCAAGACAGGCATAGCCCTCCTTGAACATCGGATCGGTGTAGAGATGGAAGGGGGGGCGCGGCAGAATGCCGAATCGAAACGTCGCGTGACGAGTCCCATTTACTCGGACTCCGCGAAATCTCCCATCGCCGACGGCAACTTGCGTTGCAAGTACGTCGTCAACAGTATCACCGAGTCGTAGATCTGCGAATCCAACGATCGCGGCCGCCAGATTCGTCTTTGACTGTTTGGAATTGGCTTGACGAGTCACGTCAACTACAGATTCGACTTCACCGACGGGACGCATTCGTTCGAGGCCGCCATCGCGATAGTTCCATCCACATTGGACGTATACCGTCGCGACAACGTTGTGGCCCTGACTGTCCTCGATAAGATCGGCGGGCATATAGCCGCCCCAATGCTCCGAAAAGTGATGATGTGCATCGATAATAGGGAGATCGGGCTCGATAGGATCTTCACGGCTGACGCTCAGCCAGTCTGGATCTGGGCGGGTCTGGACGATTTGCAACAGGTTTTGATCATCTTCAACACTCATTTCTGAAACTCCTCGGTAAGCTGCTCATATAGACAAAATTTCCTGCACAGCGCGCCATATCCAACCGTCGGAAGCGTAGCATCGCTCATCGGGAATTGACTTCCAGCTTCTTGAGAAGAGGAGGAAATCCGCATACTCAATTTCTTCGCTTTGCGTGTCATAGGAATACATGTAGTTACGTCTTCATCAATTTCGAGAAGGCACGTTTGGTTTAGTAAAAGTCTCGACGTGAGATTCATAGCGCCAATCACAAAACCATGCAGGGTCGTGGATATGCGATCTAGAACGTATGTACCCCATTGCAAGTCTGTACTGCCGTGCGTGTCGCGTTCGGAAACAATCATGGGTAGCGATATTCGAACGATTCGAGCTACGTAGTCCACTGGCCCGAACTTCACAAAGATGTCGCTAGACAGGACATGGACGTCCTGTTTTCCCATGTTGTCTCTGATCGAGCAGATTACGAAAACGTCTCAGTGTGCATAGAGCGCCGCTTAGATCACACATCTATGCGCCGTATCTCCTTTTGTCGGGCATCGTACAGCTATGTCAAATGTGCCTCGTAATTCATGGTTCCGATAAGTAGCTTGAGCGCGATCGATGCTGACGTTAGCGGCGCCGCCGCCGAAAGGACACAGTTGACCCGCCGATCTGCTGCGCCTACAACGAGGACACGGCCGTCAGGATATTTGGTGTCCCGGACGTCAATTTGATGCAGATTCATTCCCTCCAAAGTCGTTGCGAAGATGATTGCATCTCGCATCTCGTGCTTCTGGCGAAACGAATCCGTTTCAACTCGCAATTCATCTCCATTTTCGTCAAACTTTGTTGAGCACAGACGAGGCACACAGCGCAGCATGTATAGACGCTGGACGGACTTGAGGCAGATATCTCATCAAGTAATCTCGTCTGAGCACCACAGAACAGAGTATTGAGAAGAAGCCGAAACCGCACAATGTCGCAATGAGAATAGACTGATAGAGAAATTTTATGAGTCCGGTTCGCAGGTTGTGGGGTGATGACTTGTACATGTTTGTGGCACGATGGGCTGCGATACGGGGCATCGCAACGCGGGTATTTTCGAGTATGTGTGCTATGCAGACGGTGTCGAGGCGTGTCGCTTGATTTTTAGTGGTGGCGCGCTGTAGGACGCTCTTCCATAACAGCCTTGACGTGAGGAGATCGTAGACGGCGTGTGTGACCTTTCTCACGTTTTGTCGGAAGTCGGCCTGTTGTCAGCAAATCGTTATACGATATGACTCAAACGCAACCGATGTGCTGGTCGGAGCGGTCAGACCGGATGGGCGCAATGGGATTGCTGACGCGTGTTTCGAGATGACTATTTGCTTCCGGAGCAGCGGAACGCAAATCGCATTCTTGCTGTGCCACCACCCGCGACGGGTGGGCTATTGATCTGTGTCGATGTAGCTGCCTTCGCTCGTATCAACGGCGGCGATTGTGCAGTCGACTGGGAGATATGGTTGCCACCTCGGCTGACGCCGGGCGCTAATTGGCATCGGATTTCTTCGCGAGCCTGCCTCCGCCTGATCCCGTACACTCTGGCACTACGCACCACCGCGACCAGATAGCAGAGGTCGCGAGGCTCATCCACTGGTCTCGGAATTTCGAGGCCAACGATTACGATCGTCGAAACACGTTCATGGACCTCAAGCAACTGCGGTACTTCGTCACCGTCGCTGAAGAACTGAGCTTCAGCAAGGCGGCGACTCGACTTCACATGTCACAGCCGCCACTGTCCCAACAGATCAAAGCTCTGGAGGAGGAGATGGGTGTCGAACTGTTCTTGCGGAACTCGCGTGAAGTTCGTCTCACCCATGCCGGAACCGTATTCCTTCGGGAAAGCCGTATACTTCTGGAGCAGTTTCTGACCGCCGTCAACTCGGCCGTTCATGCGAGCGAATCAAATGCGGGCACGCTCCGAGTCGGCGTCGCAACTTCGGCCCTGTTCAGCGTCATGCCAACATTTCTCGAAATAATGAGGACGTCTTTTCCCGATATTGACGTGCTGGTGAACGACATACAATCTGACGAGCAAGCCCGCGCTGTGCTTCAGGGTGCGTTGGACATCGGAATCGTTCACGCATTGCCGGAGCGTATTCGCGTCAATCGCGCACGTGTTTTCACCGATCATCTGACCCTTGTGCTTCCGGAATCTCACGAATGTGTGGGAAAGGACGACCTCACGTTAAGCGACCTCGCAGATGAACCGATGGTGACGCTTGCGCGAAGCCACGGTCCGTCGATCTACGACGCCGCTATCTCGGCGTGTACGCGTGCCGGATTTAGTCCACTTATCAAGCATTCCGCCCGAAGTGCATTCACCATATTCCAGATGGTATCCATGGGCTTCGGTTTCGGACTTGTTCCCGCATCGTACAAGTCGGCGTGCTATCCCGGCGTGGTGCTTCGGGAGCTACCGGATGACGGTCAGAATCTGTTGCGTCTGGAGCTAATCTGGAGCGACCGGCTCGGGGCCGATCTCGCTCGTAAGGTCGTTGCAGAACTTGCGCCAAAACTCGCCGGAGCTTTGGCGCGATCGCAATCCGGCAAGACCGTTTAAAGCTCGCCTAACGTCGACGCCACACGCCCGTCGACCACCCTGATCACCACCGGGTGATAGTTGAGGCCGTAACCGGCCTCCTGAGCCGTACAAAGCACGTCGTGAGTGTATCGAGCGATGCGTGGATGGAAGTCCACCTGTTCGGCCAGTTGCAGTGCCGTTGACGCATCCTTGATTGCGTAGTCCACAGGGAAAGCCTTTTCCGGGAAGCTGTCCGGAACAAGACACTTCATGCCATGGTTGCGAAGGATGAAACTGTCCGCTGAACTGCGGGCGAGAGCGTCGAAGAGTTGTTTTCCGTCCATTCCCGCACGACGTCCGATTGTCAAAATTTCGGAAAGAGCATTGATGGTCATCAAAGCCATCATGTTGTTCAGGACCTTCACAATCTGCCCACAACCAACATCGCCGCAATGCAAAACGTCGCTTCCCATGTGCGCAAGGAATGGCTGTACGGTCTCAAATAGCTCGTGGCTACCTCCGACCGATATGAACAATGTACCTTGTACGGCCGCTTCCTTCGTGCGCGCAACGGGAGCATCCACGAATTGAATGTTTGCTGCAGCTAGACGTTCCGCGAGCAATCGGGTGCGCGCAACGTCGCTGGTGCTCATATCCACGACCAGGATCGGACGGCCTAGGTCTAGAAGGGAAGCACAGACAGCCTCGACTTGCACGATCGAAGGGAGCGACAGGAAAATCACGTCTGCTTCAGCGCCGACGGCTTCCACCGAATCTACGGCAATGGCCCCTGCGTCGACCGCACGTATGAGACGTTCCGAATCGAGGTCGTGCACATAGACTGGAACACCGGATTTGCGTATCAGATTCGCGCACATGGGTTCGCCCATGACGCCTAGCCCCACGAATCCGAGTCTCAATTTCCTGATAGAAGGAGAAGTCACTTCAGCTATCTCCTGTCAGAGCTTGGCGGAAAACGGATCGCGTTCCGCGCTTGAGAAGTCGATCATGACGTTCTTGGTCGTCATGAATTCCCGCAATCCGGCCTCTCCGCGTTCGCGGCCAATGCCGGACTCCTTGAAACCGCCAAACGGGGCTTGCGCAGCGACGGCGCGGTAGGTATTTACCCATACACTACCCGCCTGTACTTCGCGACTCACTCGCATAACTCGTGAGATATTCTGGGACCAAATCCCGGCTGCCAGGCCATATCGCGAATTGTTTGCAATCGCGATAGCCTCTTCCTCGGTATCGAAAGGAATTGCGGCCAGGACCGGACCAAAAATTTCCTCTTGCGCGAGATGACTTTCATTGCTCACGTTCGAGAACACCGTTGGTTCAATGAAGAACCCGTTATCGAGACCCGCGCCGTTAGCACGGCTCCCGCCGGTGACCAGGCGCGCACCCGCAGCCTTAGCCGATTCAATCGCGCCAAGAATTCTCTGCATCTGCGGTTCGTTAGCTGCTGGGCCCATATCCGTGCTGGAATCGAGCGGATTTCCCATGCGGATGTTGGCTGCGCGCTCTGCCACGCGCCGCACCACTTCGTCATAAACGCCGCGTTGTACCAGAAGACGTGAGCCAGCAATACAGGTCTGGCCCGTAGCACCGAAAATTCCGGCAAGCGCTCCGACAACGGCTTTATTAACATCGGCATCGTCAAAAATGATGTTGGGCGACTTTCCGCCCAGCTCGAGCGTGACCGGAACCAGACGTCGACCCGCAGCCGCCGCAATCTCACGACCCACTCCAGGACTTCCCGTGAAGCTGACCTTCGCCACTCCTTCGGCATTGACCAAAGCACGCCCTGCTTCGGCTCCGCCGGTGATGACATTAAACACCCCCGGCGGGAAGCCCGCTTCCTCGACGAGGGCAGCGAATTCGAGCGTGGACACTGATGCATGCTCGGATGGCTTCACAACGACGCAGTTACCAGCAGCAAGTGCCGGAGCGAGCTTGTTGGCCAACAGTGATAGCGGTGAATTCCATGCCGTAATCAGGGCAACAACACCATACGGCTCATAAATCAAGTAGTCGAGGGTGTCGCGTTGGTCAAGCGGAATATGTTGACCATAGAGCTTGTCAGCGTAGCCGGCGGCAAAGCGAAGCTGACGTCCCACCCATTTCATTTGCGGGAAAGTCTCTCGCACTATCTTCCCGTTGTCGCTACTTTCGGTAACGGACATACGCTCAGCAGATGCCTCGATCAATGATGCGAGCTTCAGCATCATCCCGGCTCGAGCAATCCCGGAGGTTTGACGCCATGTCTCGCGATAGGCACTTTGCGCTGCGGAAACGGCGGCAGCGACGTCTTGCGCGTCGGCTTCGGGGACGGAGGCCCAGCCTTCACCCGTATAGGGATTCACGCTGATCAGCCTGCGGCCGCTGTGGCCATCGACATATTGGCCGTTAATGTAAAGCTTGTGCTCGATCATGCTGTCTCCTGCGGGTTATCTCAAGCGCGTGTAATGGAGCCGCCCTGTGTATCCGGGCGGCGATGCCTAAAAACCGAATTTAGTGTCAGTGTGCGGCTTTCGTCCAATATGTATTTCGTCTTTCAGCTATTCGAGTGTCGACTGCGCAATCCTCAGTCGTGGGAGAACGTATGCCGGCGGCCATTTTTATGCGATTCTGGAACGCAAAGGAGAACAAAATAAGTTGCGGTGAAATTAGACGAAAGATCGATGTTCAGAGACCGAAGGAGTGGCTAGGACGCGATGGCGCATCGGTATTGTCACAGTCGGCATCAGAGTGGTTCCGATATTTACGCATACATCAACGCAAGCTTGAGTATTGAGAGACTACGTGTTTCCCGGGAAAATTGAGTACGCAGGAATGCGCGCACGGTCTACACACAATGGATGAAGAGGAAAATCTGGCGGGAGCGAGCGTCCATCACATGGAATGGCCGAGCGGGTCCCACTGGCGTGGACTGCCGCGCGCCGCGTATGCGTGTGTCTGCGCATCGGCAGGCGTACTCTCCACGGAGTCAGTCTGTGGTTTGGTCCAGCCGTTCTATGAGAGGTCCAAATTCGCGGTGCAAGTGCTCCCGAAAACTCTGAACTGCCGGTGTTTGTGCAACCTTGGGTGCCGTGAGTGTTCCGTATCGTCGCACGTGATGAAAATTCTCCATCGTGACTATCACTCGGCCAGCTCGAAGGTTCGTTTTCGCCACTGAGCGCGGGAGAAACGTAATGCAACTGCCAGCATCAAGCAGTCCGAGCAGGGTAGGCATGGTACCCGTCGTGCCTGCTTCAAACTCGGTACCGAGACGGTGAAACTCAGCAGCTAGGTGCTCCCTCAGGCTCGAATAGCGGTTCAGGAGATTTATACGGAATGGCAGGATGGTGGAAAGGGGAATCTGCGACATTCCAGACAACGGGTGCTTCGCGGGCACCATCAACACCAAAGCTTCTTCAGCGAGACAGCGGAACAGAAGATGATCATGATCGCTGTCGACGCCCGCTACCGCTACGTCTGCTCCCCCGTCATTTATCATACGAAGAAGTTGATCGTAGGGCACGTCACGCAACTCCACCTCAACGTCGGGATATCGCTCCTGATACGATTGCAGAACCCACGGCATGAAAGTCGCGCCGATCATTGGCGTGACAGCAACGACGACCCGGTTGCGAGCGGCTTCCGACCGGTCGCGAAATTGCTTGAGAACCTCATATAGTCCGGCGAGTGTTTCCTCCGCAGCCACCTTCAGCAATTTGCCGTCTTCAGTGAGTTCCAGACTGCGGGTTGTGCGTCGCAACAATTTCACGCGTAATACTTCCTCCAAGCGTTTAATGCGGCTGGAAGCTGACGGTTGGGAGATGCAAAGGCGATCGGCAGCCTTGCTGAATGAGCCTTCCTCGACGACTACAAGAAATGTTTCCAGTTCGGGAAGGTGGAATCTGACCTGCGGTTGCGGCGGTTTCATGTGTGCGTGCGGGGATCCGAAGTGGTGTCGAGAACCAAGGGAATACCCCGCGCGTGAGTTCCGCACAACGCGGAGCTTCCCCCAGACATTGTTTGCGGAGTGTTACATCAAGAAGCCGTTGATGCAAACGTTGCCTTTTCTTCGTATCACCCGGACGCATCTCACTGGGCTTCAAGTTCTACGTCGAGCAGCCGCACGTATTGCTGCCCACCGTGCATGTCTCGCTCGACGGCCCCGCCCTGTGGGCACAAACGTGGATATGAAATTTTAACGACTCGCAGCGTAGGCAGGGAAAAATACTTGATCAGGTTGGGGTCAACGCCGTACAGAGCGGCGATGGCGTTGGGCTGCAAGGCCGGCGCCAGATGGTAGCGCTGGAAACTGGCATCGTCCGGGAAGCGCAAATCGATGGTAATCCAAAACGGTCCCGCGTTCTTCGAGCGTACCTGGTTACAGACTTCAATAATCTTAGGCATGCGCCACCTCTGTATTTACAAACTGAAGGCGTACGAGTTCCATAGGGTGATCGACATGCACAATGTGATTGAGTTTGAACTCATAGACTTGGCCGCGCTCAAGCTCCGCCGGTGAGAACGGGAAAGCATAGCTCGGCAACTCAAGGCTAGCCTCGACCTGCAGATGGAAAAACCATGGATTGCAGGTTTTTGCGATTTGCGTCGCGATGGCCTGAGTCTCTGCGGTCGCAACAAACATCAAGCCGATCTCGCGTGGTGGTTGAGCTGAAGCGCTTACAGGCAAACCGCTCACGGCATTCCAGCCATAGGGACGAAGCGAGATGTCGAAATTCCCGCTACGTGCGCCCATCGTTTCCCCAACACGTGCCGTGAGAATTTCGTGCATGTGGGCAACGAAACGGTCGATGTTTGCGAGTACTTTCGGATCCTCGATTCCAACCAGCATGATCGTCTGATAACTGCCGCCGCGCGCACCTTCGAGCTTCATTGTGTACGGACGCGGTTCGAAACGTGAACCTGTTACATGCACCACGCGGTCGTCGATCGCCACATACTCAGCGTCTGTTACGTCGAGTACGCCGCCCGGCTCGTACAGGACAAACGGATCGCTATTCTCGTAGAGCATGTGCGCGAACACGGTTTCCTCAGTACAACGGCTGTGTGCGGCAAGAGGTTCGACCGTGAAATGCTCGGCGCCCACGCGTATCATCACACCCCCTTCGCGCGGGTGAGTTGTGCAAAGCGCACCGCATTCAGCGATTTTCGCCGAGTGCCATGCAGGTCCCGCGCCGGCGCCTCGCATTAGTGGAACAGCGGCTAGGACAGCCGTGTCAGTCGTGCGCCCACCGAGAACGATGTCGGCCCCGGCCTGTAGGGCCTCTATGTAGGGCTCGACGCCCATCAGGGCAACGATATGGTCGCACGAGCGGAAATCTTCCGGGTTCGTGTCTTGTAACGGTGCGAGGGGAGTAATTCGGCCAGCCTGGGCGCGCTCGGCCATGCTTTCGGGAGACTGCTCGGAGTAAAGCAGCGCGATCCGCGGAGTCAAGCCGTGCTCGTGTGCGATATCTAGTGCTATGTCACGCATCCATTCGAGTGCCTCGTCATTGCCGGAGGTCCCACAGGAGCCGATGACGAGCGGAATGCCCGCCTTGGCTTGAGCCCGCATCAGAACCGACAGGTCATGCCGTACAGCATCGCGTGAGTATTTTGCTCTCCCGGTGGCTAGATAGGCAGGCCCGCTGTCGGTTGACCCAGCATCGACGGCGATAGCGTGAGCATCGGGAAGCGCCGCGAAAATGTCGTTCTCCCGAACGCCGATGCCGAGGGCGCCACAGGGGACAAGCACATTGCAGGTAGAGGCAGACGCCGCAGTAGATGACGAGAAGTTTGAAGAGGGCATAGTCTCAGGGCACTAAATGTTTCGCCTCTCGCGAGGCAGTGGTAATGCTGACTGCGTTCGGGCTGGTCAGCAACACGATCCAGCGGAAGTGCACGCCGTTTGTTCTGGAGGCTTCTTCGCGCGCTCTCCGCGGTTGTATGTTTTGCCAACCAGCTGGTACGATGAACTACCGTTGACTTCCGATCAGGCCGCTCCGAAATAAGTCATACCGCCATCTACCGGGATGACGGTTCCAGTAATATATCGGGAGATGGGAGAGGCAAGGAACACGACCAGCGGGGCGAGATCAGAAGGTTCGCCAAAGTAGCCGATCGGCACATTCGCATCGACGAACTCAGAACGTTCCTTCGGTGGATACATTCTCGCAATCTGCTCGCTCTCGATGCGGCCGGGCGGCACGTTATTAACCGTGATACCTTCACGGGCAACGTCGCGAGATAACCCTTTCGCCCACAAGTGGACGGCTGCCTTTGCAGCGATTGCCCCGTTGATCCCACGCGGCTCCATGATGCCGGTGATGTTGATAATTCGACCCCATCGAGCGCGGCGCATTGCCGGTAGGACTTCGCCTGTCATGCGGCGCACCTGTGTGAAATTGAGTGAAAAAGACTCTTCCCACGCCTCTTCGCTGGCATCAATGGGCAACGGTCTTGACCCGCCAGCGCAATTGACGAGAATTTCGATGTCGCCGATCGCGGCTGCAGCTTCTTTCGCAATCCGCTTGACTTCATCCGCTTCAGTGATGTCGCCGGCAACCGTCACGGGGCGATGATGGCCAACACGTTCGATCGAATCGGCAAACTTATCGAGTGCGTCGGAGCGTCGAGCGGTCGCCACGACGCGAGCTCCCTCCCGGACCAGCGACTCTACGATACTCGCGCCGATGCCGGCACTAGCTCCGGTGACGAGGCAGCGTCGACCTTCCAGTTTCAGATTCATGTTTATTCTTTAAGAATGGACTCTGCTCGCTGAGGCGTCTGTCATTCACGACCAGGAGTCGAGAGAACACGTGTCTCGATCGCGAGTGGGTGAAACTCGTCTAGTCACAACCTCGCGCTCAAGTCCGAGTTCATGAGAAATATCTACGCGTTGAATCGATCACGTTCTTCAGCGACTAGCCAGGCAACCGTCAGGCAGCCAGGTCACGTCGAGACACTGCTTGGCGAAGACGCGCGAGACTTACGCGTGAATACTGTCGGAGCTTGTTGAACAGGACCTTATTTGGATCTTTTCCGATTGCCCAACTTCTGATAAAAATCGAGCATGGCCACAATGTCGCGTCCGAGATTACCTGTCGCCATACCCAGCGAGATCATTTCCCGGACGGTCGAGGCAGCCGGTGTGGGTTGCTGGATCTGACGGCCGAGCTCGATGCCCAAGGCAACGTCTTTCTCGCCGAGCTCCATCCGGAAGGGTGCTTTGTCGTAGAAGTCGCCAGCGATGGCGCTCGGGAAGCGCTTGATGAACTGATGCGACCGCCCGCCGCTTTGCGACAGGATTTCGAAGAGTTTCTCCGGATCCACGCCCGCAGCAGTTCCAAGAGCAAATGCTTCTGATGCGATTACGAGATTGCCCATCGTCATCATGTTGTTGACAATCTTAACGGCCTTGCCCGTTCCGATATCTCCCGTCCAGTGACGTGAACCGGCCAGGCAATCAAGAATCGAGTCGACCGCACCGATGTCTTCTTGGCGCCCACCGGTGATGAGCACTAGCTCGCCTTTGAGTGCATTGGCCGGGTCTCCGCTCACCGGTGCATCGATCATCCGGATGCCGCGTTGGTCTGCAGCTGCGGCGATTTCGCGCATCGTATTAGGGTCAATTGTACTGAGCTCAATGCCAATCGCCCCCTTGCTGGCGTGTTCCAGAATCCCGCCGTCGCCCAGCCACGCCTCGCGCGTGATAGGCGGATTCGGCAGACTGCTCAGGATAACCTCGCGGTCCTTGAGAGCATTAGCAAGTTCCGAAGCAACAGCGATCCCATCCTGAGCGGCGAGGGTGCGACTCGCTTCGCTCACATCGTAGCCGATTACGTCAAAGCCAGCTCGTTTTAGACAAATGGCCATCCCGCGGCCCATCTGACCGATTCCTACAACAGCAACACGTTGCTGAATTTCATGTCCCACGTTCGTCTCCTCTGAATGAGCGCAATAACAGTCGCAGAATCGAGTATTTCTCAAGAGTAGTGTTGTCTACAACCTCGCTGATGTAATAAACCTATAGGCATGTTGAATAAGACGAGATGCGATATCTGACGATTTGCCTTCGGGGGCAGCGTTGGGACACGATTCATGGGGCGTTGGCTGGATGCCGATCTGTCGAAATCTCGGAAATTTGTCGGCACTTCAGGTCAAAATTGTCGAAGCATCTCCCGGCATCTTTTCGCGTCAAATCGGGCGACGTCTTCCATTGGACACCGATCGATATCGGAGCCGATGACTAGTGTGGTGAGTTAAAAGTTCGCCGAATCATAGACGATACGCATCGCCGGTCTTTCCCGACTCGGTGGGAATATGCGCCAAGCGCCGTCTTGGTGACGAAAAAAGAACAGTGCAACAGGACCCGCCATCGTTAATGTCTCGACGCATACGTAACATATGTGTTTGGATCGCCTGTTTCTGAACTCAGTGACCCGAACGCCGATCGCCGGATCCGGGGCGAGCCAATGCTCGACCATCTCGCGCAACGAGTTTCTCGCACTATCCACGACTTCTTCTCCATTTCACTTGATGCCACGATCCTGTTCGCGCACGTTTGACACATTTTGTCCCTCGCAGGCCGGGTTCATTCCATCAATTGCAATGTTCAACTGCGAACTTCTAACTCAGGACGCTAACCGCGCGGTGCAAGACGACAGTGCGCTTTTGAACGGGAACTTAGCTTGTCGTCCGAGGAACGAGGAGGAGCGATTTCTATCACAGCGCGAAAATTGGCGACGACAGCTAGCTCGTTTTGCTGATAAGCAATGAGCGTGGGGGCATTGACGCGCGTCAAGTTGAGACATTGCGACTGGCCGAGGAGCGGGAAGAGGTCGTTAGCGCCCGGCAGATGCCAAGCAGCCCGGCGCAACATGAGCCTTCCCGATGCCGAACGTGATTTTTTCGGCTGATTCAGTCCTGGGCTGCGACGGTCTCGAAGCTGTAAGTGCCGGCACGCGACGGGAATCCACCACGCACCGTCCCACCACGTTGATCCAGGTAGATTGCCGACATCAACGGGCTCAATTCACGGCTGTTAGGTACAGAGAGCCACATGCGCAACAGATGTCGTTTGCGATCATCTTCCTCGTAATCCTCAAACTTCGTGCGAGCGTGATATGCGACGTGATTGTTGAGTAGTTGAATGTCACCCGGTTCAAACATCATTCCGAAATGGAAGCGCGGGTCATTCGCAAGCTGATTGATGAGCGACATTGCCTCCAGTTGCTTATCCGTGAGCGGCGGAAGTTCTGGGAAGTGCTGATGGGCAGCCATGATGTGCGGCTGGATGTAGCGGCACGCGAATTTATTTTTATGTTCCGTGTAGAGGGGCTGCAGATAGTAGGGCTTGTCTGTGATTTTTTCCTGCCCCTTCCAACTCCAATAGAAGGGCTGATAAAGGACATCCAGAAGATCTGGCCGAGTTTCGGCGATTTCGTTCCGGATGGCGACGGAGCTGCAGATCATGCTTTTTCCGCCGGACTTCGCCTTGCGCATCACCATCAGGGCGACGACGTCACAGGTGTCGCTGTGGAAGGGCAATTCCTGCTTTGACATATAGCCACGGCCGGTAGCGGCATTGACGTCCGCGCCAAAGTTACGCACGTCGCCGAGGTAGTCTCCGCGACTGCTCTGAGACACAGCGGTACCCAGCCACTTGCCCATGCCCCAATAGAGGAGCCGAAGCTCGTCGCGCGAATAGTTCTCCGCCTCGAGGCCGCGGAGAGTAACGATGCCGCGTCCGTTTTCTAGCCGCTCATGAATCTCGGGAACAAGTCTGCCGAACTCAGGCAACGCAAAGTTCTCCTTGGTGAGTTGATCGATGCGCAGGCCGTCGGCGTTGGCTGACTGGAGCGCGTTATCAAACTCGCGAAGCTGGCTGTCCCCTAGCTGGATCAACCATTCGGCTTCGTCGACCATGTCTTTGGCTTCCCAGGCGAAGGGTCCGTTGTAGGCTGTATTCATCATTTTTCCCGATTTTGAGCTGCGTTGAACATTGCGTTTCCACGGGAAGAAGTCTGGTCGAACCATGCCACTCAGACAATCTCAAATAATCAATGCACATATTGCTAGGTTCAATAAGTGGCGTGTGTGCAAGCACGACACCAAACAATAGGTCCCGATCCGGTTGATCTGCCACAGTCGTATGCGAGAGGTGGTCGGAGGAGGACAAGCTGTTATGGAAGCTCCGTGATCATTGCGATTGATCGCACGATTTGCGCAAAGAAAAGTCTAGAACTCCTATGATTTGACCGCCTGAGCGAGGGTTGACGCTCTTATTAAATGCTCCGGAGGAAGGTTCTCCAGTGCAGTATTCGTAATGGTTTCATCGTATCTCTCAAGCAAGATTCAGTTTGGGATCAGAATCCGATACTCGTTTTTTGCTCAGGTTGCCAGATACTGCCTGCTATGTGTCAAGCATTTCATTTCGATTGCTTGCGCAGTCAGCCTGATTGTGATTTACGCTAAGTCCGGTAAGGATCTGGAGACGCGCAGAATTCGGGCGTTTGTTTTGGGTGGCGACGCACCAAACGCAACAGTTTCAGCTACAGATAAGTTGGTGGGATCAGGAGAACGCACGTCCGCGAAGCCGTAATGATGGGACGCGGCGCTGGCGAGTCAAACGGATTGGGAAGATACAGGTTTTCGAACCGTGATGAACATGTTGGTCGGAGTCGTGCGTGTCGCTGACCGCAGCGGCCGATATTTCAATTAGTCAGAGAGATTCACATTTAGAAATTGCGGAATTCTATGAGGGTGATTTCAAGGTTGGCCAACGGCCACCCAGGCTTCGAGTAAGCGCCTCAGCTGACGCAAGTAGTATCGGACGCATTCGCACAATGGCTTCATTGGAATATCGTTCTCGAGCTCCGGAAAGTGAGAGTGCCCCGAGAAATTGGCCAGCCGGGCCAAACACGGGGCTGGCGATCGCGGCGCAAGACGGATCGCGTTCGCCGAACGTTGTCAAACTTAGAGGGCTGTTTTGCGGTGGAGCACTTCCCGAGTGAGGATAAAATATTTCAATGATTTTGCCGGGGGCTCCAAGATGCAGTGGCAACAAGTCGCCCGCTCTTATGTTGTCAAGCGTCGGATGCCGCGAGTCGATTCGGAATAGACATAGTCGCTGCTCATCATCGTAGGGCACGTGGAAAGACGCGCTTTCGGTTCCCTGCGCAATCATCTGATTGAGAGTTTCGACAACGCGATCTTTCAGACTATGGCCGACCTCATATGCCCGTCCGAGTAGAAAGGCAAATGGACCAATTTCATATTTTAAATCAAATCTTTGAACAACGATCGCAGACTTCTCAAGTGAAGCGAGAAGTCGAAGAACTGTACTTTTGTACAACCCGGTGGTTCGCGCAAGTTCTGATAGCGAGATCGGTGTCGTTGCATTTGCAACAGCCGAAACAATCGCAAACGCTCGATCGACGGCAGCAACGCCGGGTTCGGTGTTTTCAGATCTAGAAATAGACGGATTAGGAGTGCATGATTCGGGCATACGGTACGGCCGGAAATTATCAAAATTTCACTATGTCTGAAACGGCGGGCGGGTCGACTGCGCGCCAACAGGTGTGTACAGCCTGATTCGCGAGGCCTACCCGATGAAACATCCGGGCACGTCGACTGCGTGCGGCAAATCAGCGTCCATATTATACTCGTTTATCAGTTCTGCCCCCGCAACCAGCCGTGAGAACGTGCCGACCATTTCGCCAGTCAATGCCGGCGAAATGGTTTCGTTCGTCAGATTTAGAACTTATGCCGCAGACCGAGGCGGACCAACACCTGATTTTTTGACGTCGAGGCGTCGGGTGCCGATGAACCGCCTGCGCCAAACGAGTCAGGAGCGATGGATGCAACCGTAGCATCCCCAGCCGCACGTTGATAGACTCCAAGCATATAGACGTCAGTGCGCCTGCTCAGGAGGTAGTCAGCCATTAGCTGAAACTGGTGATATTTGGGGCTGGCATCGGTTGAACGCAGCTTGCCGTCCGTGAAAGTGTAAATGCCGGCGAGAGAGAAAGCTGGCGTTACGTAATAGCTTCCATTGACTTCAAAGTTGTTGAAGGTAAGGCGATCAGTCGCCGAGTCGAATTCCGAATGGCTATAGACGACGCCGACCTTGCCACCGTTGAAAGAATATGTCCCGCCTGCTGCGGCGACATTTGAGCGCGTAACCGCTGTGGCAAGCCCGTTGGCTTGGAGAGCAGAAGTCCGAGTAACGTTGATATAGTCACCTGATACTGCGCCCAACGTGTTGCTGTTAGGTGAATTCAGGTGCATGTATCCGGCGCCAAAATAGAACGAACCAGTGGTGTAAGAAGCTCCTAAGCTCCACAGACGGTTGACGGAAAATCCGGAATCTGCTGCACCTGTACTTGCGCTGTTACTGAATCCGTACAATCCGCCGAACTTCAGTCCGTGAAAGTCGGGACTGGCATATTTGACTGTATTGTTTATCCGGAAATCGTTATCGAGATTGTCGTTGTCAAATGGATTTGCGATAGCTGTGTAAGGGATACCGCTTGTCGGCTGAACATAGTCGACAATGGAATCATATTGCCGTCCGAATGTGAGGCTACCGAGAGTGTTCTTGCTCAGGCCTACCCATGCCTGGCGCCCAAAAAGACGTCCGCCTTGTCCTAATGTGCCGTTGGACAGCGAAAAACCGTTCTCCAGCTGGAAAATTGCCTTCAGGCCGTCGCCTAGGTCCTCCACGCCCTTCAGACCCCAGCGATTTCCCTGAACGACACCGCTTGTCATCAGAAAATTCGATTTCCCTTTGTCGTTGTTGACGTAGTTCACCCCCGCATCAACAAGGCCATACAGCGTCACGCTACTTTGTGCGTGGGCTGCGTTCGCACATGCACCTAGCACCACGACAGATAAAATACGCTTTTTCATTGCAACATCTCCAGGTTATGTAGTTAAACATTGCGGCAAATCTTCTTCTTCGTATTACATAGTTGTACTAACGTAAATGACGAGACTTCTATTCGATGAAATGAATTCAATCAACGTTGTTGATCAAACGAATTGCTTTTCGTCGTCAAACATGTCGTTTGGGCGGCAAAAACGTAAGATCCTAAAAATTTAACCGTCTCCGGATTTGAGAAGGTCAAAACATTTAATTCATTAGTCGGTAGACTGGAACACACTCCGTGAGATGACACATGACCATGAGGATTGAGTATCTACTTAGTCTATCGATCTCGCTTATATAGATATCGACGTCGAACGACGGGTGGTTCGTTGTCATTCATGCGAAAAAAGCACGCATTTTGAGTGCCCGGAAGAGATCATCTACTTGTTGAGCCATATTGCGGTGCATGTTTTAGTAGTTTCAACGCGTACTATCCAATCTGTTATCGCTTCCCGTGCATCCGATCGTGCTTTTTATCGCGAATCAGTGGTAATGGCGTGAGAGACTAGTCTTGTGCACAACTCATAGTCCCAGGTAAGCTTTCTGTACCATCGGATCCGCGAGCAAATCAGCGCCCGTACCGGTTCGCGTGATACTCCCCTGTTCGAATACATACGCGCGGCGAGAGAGTTTGAGCGCAAGACGTGCATTCTGCTCGACCAGTAGAACTGAAAGACGCATCTCCTCATTGAGCCGCTCTATTGCGTCGGCGATCTCAGCGACGATTTTTGGTGCGATGCCTAGCGAAGGTTCGTCGAGCATCAGAAGCTTGGGTTGCGCCATCAACGCTCGACCGATCGCCACCATCTGCTGCTCGCCACCTGACAGGGAGCCGGCCTGCTGACGTCGACGTTCGGCGACTCGCGGAAAAAGCGCATAGACGAGCTCAAGAGTGGTCCTGATCTTGATACGCGAGCGAACCGTATGAGCTCCGACCAGCAGATTCTCCAGCACACTCATGAAAGGAAAGAGCCTGCGTCCTTCCGGAGAAAGTGCAATTCCGTGAACGACGCGCCGCGCTGCGCCGAGTGCCTGGATCGGCTCACCATCCCAGTAGATTTTTCCGTTCGCCGTTGGGATGATGCCCATCACTGCTTTAAGGGTCGACGATTTGCCCGCACCGTTCGAGCCGATAAGGGCGACGATTTCGCCATTTTCCACGCGAAAGGTCGCGTCACGTACGGCCTCGATCTGGCCATAGCGGACAACGAGAGATTGGGTTTCAAGCGTGGGCATGGTCCGGTGCTCCTAGATAGGCTTCAATTACGGCGTGGTCGTCTCGGATCACTGAAGGTGCGGCATCTGCGATTTTGCGCCCTTGGACAAGGACGACGATCCGGTCGCACAAATCCATCACGAGTGCCATATGGTGCTCGACGAGCAGAAGAGTCAGCTGACGTTCGGCGCGCAGCGTGCGGAGTAGCTTGCCAAACGCGATACATTCCTCCGGATTCAAACCTGCGGCGGGCTCGTCGAGCAAAAGCAGGGACGGGCGTGTCGCGATGCCGATAGCCACTCCTAGTTTTTTCTGGAGGCCATAAGGAAGCGTGCCAGCCAAGGTATCGCGATGCGCGCCAAGATCGGTTATTTCGAGGACTTCGGCGACTTCGCGTCGGAGACCGTCTAGATGCGCGTGTCTCGCGGCGCCTATCCCAGGCAGCCACATTGATCCGGGCAACGTTGAAAGCGCGCCTCTATATATGTTTTCAGCAACCGTCACTCCGGGATAGACTGAGGCCGATTGGAACGTGCGCGCGAGACCACGCTTGACAACTCCGCTTGGGGGCAAACCAGTTATATCGCTGCCATCCAGGGTAATCGTTCCGCCAGTTGGCTTGAGTGCGCCGCTGATCAGGTTGAAAGCAGTGCTCTTGCCGGCGCCATTAGGTCCGATCAGGCCGACGGTTTCGCCCTTGGCAACGAGAAACGTGAGATCCTGCACAGCCTTTAGTCCGCCAAATCGCTTGGAAAGCCTGTCTACGTGGAGAAGAACAGAAGTCTGCGAGTTCATTGAGCCGATTCTCCAGGGATTGCTGAGTGACCAGCATGTTTTCGCTGGAAATTCGCCTGCAAGCTGGCGAGACCACGAGGCATGAAACGCAGCATCAGGATCAGGGCGCAGCCGTAAAAAATGTTCTGCATCTCTACCGCGCCGCGGAAAAGCTCGGGCAGCGGCGTCATGACGAGTGCACCGATGAACGGGCCGAGAACATAACCGCGACCGCCTACAACCAGGATGATAACCATGCCGACCGATAGCATAAAATTGAATGTCTCAGGCGATACGAAGCCGATATAGTGAGCAAACATCGAACCACTCAACCCCCCGATCGCGCTAGCTACGGCAAATGCAGCATATTGCGTGCGACTCACAGACAGGCCGCTCGCTTCGGCTAGCGGTGCGTTTTCACCAACCGCATCAATACGGTGACCTATCGGAGACCGGAAGATTGCGTGCGATGCCGCAATGCATAGGAGCGCTACCGTCGCGGCGAACAGATAGAATGGGAGTTTCGAGTCCAATGTGATATGGCCGAAGGCAGCCGGGAGGATTCCGACAATTCCGTTCGCGCCACCCGTTACGTCTTCCCATTCCAGCAATGCCAGTCGCACCAATTCTCCGAAAGCAAACGTGATTAGCACAAAATAGATTCCGCGCAATCGCAGAATCACCACACCGAGAGCGAGCGCGACCAATGTAGAGGCCGCCATGGCACCCAACGCGGCGACGGGGAATGGCATACCAAGACGCAGGGAAAGCAATGCCGAAGCATAGGCGCCGATCGCTATGAAGGCGCCATGACAGAGGGAAGTCTGACCTGTTCGGCTTAGCAGCGATAGACCGGTCGCACTCACCGTATTGATCGCGATGAGGATGGCCATGTGCAAGTAGAAAGGCTGCGACGATATCAGGGGCAGCGCCGCGATGAGCACAATGACAAGAGCGACGACAAGCGGATTGCGGCGAGGGCTACATTTCCGGTCACTGCCTGAGGCGGAAGCAGCGATGTGGCCTGTGCTGGTTAGTGACGTGGGAGATTGGATTTTCATGGCAGTAAGTTCAGGCGGTTTGTTTGCCGAGCAGGCCGGTAGGACGAACGGTCAGGATCAGCATGACCAGAACGAAAATGGCAATGTCCGAAACGTTGCCGCCGAAATATGTGCTACCAAGGCTTTCGGCAACCCCAATGAGCATGCTGGCCAAGGCGGCACCGGGAATGCTGCCAAGACCGCCAAGAATCACGACGATGAAGGCCTTGAGCAGCGGTGTCTCGCCGATGAATGGCGAAACCGAAAAGAGCGGTGCCATCAATGCCCCGGCGATTGCCGCGAGTCCTACGCCGATCCCGAATCCAAGCGGATAAACGAGTTTTGCGCGAATGCCTTGAACCGTGGCCACTTCCATATCCTGCACAACGGCGCGCAAAGCGCGCCCCCACCGGGTCCAACCGAGAAAGCCATAGAGCACAATCAGTACCGCGAGTGAGAATCCGACCACGACGAGACGTGACATGGGTAAAGTAATTGGCCCCAGCTCGAGCGATCCGTCGGCTACAGAAGGCATGAATTGTGGGTCCGGACCGAAGGCAATCAACGCTAGGCTTTGCAGTACCATCGCGAGGCCTATTGTCGCGATCATGCCGTTCAGTTCGTCATGTCGGAAAGGTTTAAGAACCAGCCACTCGACAATCCAGCCGCCAATCACCGCGAGCACAAAGGTCGCTCCTGCCGCTATAGGGAAAGGTACAGACCAGTGCGAAACGAACAGCCATGCAGCGAACGCGCCCAGCATGTAGAACTCGCTGTGTGCGAAGTTCACTATCCGCATCACGCCAAACACAAGTGTGAAGCCAACGGCCATCAACAGATATAGCAGGCCAAGGATAATTCCATTGCTCAGCGCCTGCAGTAAGGTGCCGGTCAGATTCATAATGTCGGATCTCCGCAGGTGACTATTTGTCGGTGAAGTTCACTGGCAGGCTTCGAACGTACAACGGGCTCGAACTACTTCCTGCCCATCTTTGATCTCGGAAATATAGAAAGGCGCCGAGATCTGATGATCGATGCCATATCGGGTTTTGCCGACCCAGCTAAGCTTGCCGAGAATGCCCTGATAGTCTTTCTCTGCTTCAAGGGCGGTCTTTACACGCGTCGTATCGGTCACCGTGCCTGCCTGCTGCATCGCCCTGAACAGCATGTGTGTTTCGTCGTAATACGCCGGGCTGAATCCGTTCATCCGTTTGCCATATTTCTTCTGATAACGGGCGCTGTAATCCTGGATGGCGCGGCTGCCAGGGTCGAGGGGAGAGTTGACGAGGATGCCATCAGCGACGTCTTTACCCGTCACAGCAACTATCTCGGCCGTAGCCGGCCCACCAGTACGGACAATATTCCCTTTGAATCCAAGTTCACGAGCCTGCCGGACGATCATGCCTGCCGTAGCTGGGGAGTTGCCGTTCAGGTCGATCGTGTCAACACCCGCGCCTATAACGCGTGTGAGTAGAGGCACCATATCCACTCGTTGACGTTCAAAAAATTCCTTTGCGCTAAGTTGCACGCCAGCGTGGGCATACGACTTCTCCAGGTCATGAGAAATCTGCTGTCCTGATTCGTCATTCGGGAATAGGGCTCCGACCTTTTGGATGTGCTTCGCCTTGACGAGCCAGTCGATCTGGGGCTGGGAAGTCTCTTCTGTCGTCGGGACCGGGCGGAACACGTTCGGCTTGTCCGAGCCAAGCGCTCTGGGTGTGAATGTCAAAGTGAACACCAGAACCTTGTTACGCTCAGTAATAGGTGAAATAGCAAGTAACGGCGCGCCGCCAACTGGGCCCATGATGTACTGCACTTTGTCTTCCGACACGAGTCGATTGGCGGCGGTGACAGCTTCGTTAGCCTGGTATTTGTCGTCGTAAGGCACGATCTGCACCTTGTATTTCTTTCCGCCGACGTCAAGACCTCCCTGCGCGTTGACATCGTCGGCAGCTAGTTCCGCACCGTAAAGGATCGCCTGTCCCCAACCCGAGCCTGCGCCGGAGAGAGTGACAATGGCACCAATCTTCAAGGTTTCCTGCGCGTAAATTGAGGGGGCGGTAGCAGCAATGACACTGCCAGCAAGAAGAGCGAGAGGGATGATGCGAATCGACATGCAAGGTCTCCTGAATCTGTTATTCATTTCAAAAAAACTGTCGACTCAAGTCCGCATAGGTGCGGGCCTTCGATATCGTCGACAAAATCAAAATCTCTCCACGGCCGTGCTCGTCAAACGGCAGTTGGCGGTCAGCAGAAGGTCTGCGTCAAAGCGTGTGACGCAATTCCTCAGTGAGCTGACGGCACCGGCCAGTTGGCGCAGGCAGCTTGTCCGCGACGCTGCTCACGGAATCGCGTGTGCTTGGCGCGATCGCCGCCGCAGCATTAGCGCAGACGTTTTTGCTGCATGTGCAGAACAGATGACGGCGCTGTGCAGCATCTTCGGAAAATCACGGGCTCTCGGTGGTCTATCTAACAGATCTCATGGTCTGTCTGACAGACCAAAAAGCAACTTCAATGTGGCGAAGTTTCCAAGGTTTGTACGGCCCATGTCAAGAATGTATGATGCAGGGTTTTCACTGACTCGCAATGAAGAAACGGTATTTAAATCATAAAAATCAACGGCTTATAGATAATATATTCATTTTTTCTATGGTGATGATGTGCGATTTGACTGATGAAATCACGACGCCTTCGATTGCATGCGCATCGATTCGTGTATACATTGTGTCGACGGGATGATGTGTACAGAGCTGTAGACCGCCGCGACCGCGTTGCAGCAATTTAAGGAGACGGGTGTGTTAATCAATGAAACAAAAACAATCGCGAAGATTCGCTGGCGTCTGGTGACGTTGCTGATGCTTTCATATTTCGCTGCCTACCTTGATCGCGTAAATCTGAGCTTTGCAGCGCTATCCATGAACCACGAGTTGGGCTTTTCAGCGTCGGTGTTTGGCGCTGGAGCGGGCATTTTCTTTCTCGGGTATGTACTGTTCGAGGTACCGAGTAATCTCGCGCTTAGTCGATTCGGTGCTCGCCGTTGGTTTGCGCGAATCATGCTCACGTGGGGAGTGATTTCGCTCCTTTTCGTTTTTGTCCGGAGCGTGCCGGGATTCTTTGGATTGCGCTTTCTGCTCGGCGCCGCCGAGGCGGGCTTCTATCCGGGCGTCATTCTGGTGCTAACCCGATGGTTTCCCGTTAGCTATCGGGCACGTATGGTTGGCTTTTTCTCCATGGCATTGCCGGTGTCTGCGGCAATCGGCGCGCCTTTGTCAGGTCTGATCCTTAATCTGCATGGGTTAGCCGGATTGAGCGGCTGGCAATGGCTCTTCATTATCGAAGCGCTGCCTTCGTTCGTCATGAGCGTGGTCTTGCTGCGCACGCTCGCCGATTCTCCCGAGAAAGCCGGTTGGCTTTCGGATCAAGAGCGCAAGTGGCTTACGCAGAAGCTCTCTGAAGAGCGTAAGTCGTTGCCGCAGTCTGGCGAGCATCGCGGTGTTGCTCGTGCGTTGCGCAATCCGCTCGTTTGGCTGTTTGGTTTTGTGTACGCGGGCATTGTTGCAGCGAACTATGGCGTCAGTTTTTTTTTACCGCAGATCGTGCGCGCGTTTGGTCTGTCGGTTTCAATGGTTGGAGTGATTTCCGCGCTTCCGTCTGTCGCTGGCGCGATCGGACTTCTTTGGTGGGGCGCCCGCTCCGATCGGCTGCATGAACGGCGTTGGCACCTGCTGATTCCGGGGATCATCGTAGTGCTAGCGTTGGTGGTGGTAGCGTCTACCGACTATCCGCCCGTGCGCCTCGCTGCGCTGATCGTCTGCGGATTTGGAGCGTTTGCCAACGTCCCCGTGTTCTGGACGCTGCCGCCCTCCGTGATCTCTGACTCTGAAGTCCCTGCCGGCATTGCTGTGATCAGCTCGATCGGAAACGTCGCTGGTTTTGCCGCTCCCTACGCGGTCGGAGCGTTGAAGGAACTCACAGGCACTTTCGCAACCGGCATGTTGGCATTGGCCATTTTCATTGCGCTCACAATTTGCGTCGGTGCCATCATTTCGCGTCCGCGCACTGCAACCCGTGGAATGATAGGCGAGGCGACGCCATGAACCTCTCTGTAAGTAGAGCGATTGCGGAGACCGCATGGTAGAAGTGTGGGGGTGACCCGCCTCAGTGGACGGTTAAGCGTTTGAATGCTGAATGCGATATCTGTAACCACCTTTAAATCCCTGATGAGAGTTGTCCACCGTCGGCCGGCGGGTCGCCTCTCACGACCATGACGCTGGCCGGCGGTGGGCAACTCGCGACTGGCTCAGGGGACTTTTGCGTTTTGGCTCGATAGGTATCCTCAAAGATAGCAGGAGAACGATAACCCAGGCCGGAATGACGGCGACGCAGGTTGTACCAACTTTCCAGATATTCAAAAATCGCGTGTTTGGCCTGGTCGTGGGTTTGAAACCGGCAGCGTGCAAGCAGTTCACATTCAAGCGTGGCGAAAAAACTTTCGCACATGGCGTTATCAAAGCAGTCGCCAACACTGCCCATCGACGGGCGCACACCCGCCTCACGGCAACGCCTGCCGAAGGCGATGGAGGTGTATTGGCAACCTTGATCGGAGTGGTGAATCACCCCGTTGGGATGACGTTGCGCCAGCGCCATATCCAGGGCTTGCAGCATCAGCGCGGTGCGCAGGTGGTTGCCCATCGCCCAGCCCACCACGCGCCGGCTGAACACGTCCAGCACAACCGCGAGGTAGAGAAACCCGACCGCGGTCGGCACGTAGGTCGCATCAGCTACCCATAGCTGATCGGGGCGATCGGCGTTGAAGTGCCGCTGCACCAGGTCCGGCGCCGGCCGCGCATCGGGCTGCCGCTGCGTAGTACTGAACCAGCGACGCCGGCTCACGCCGCGCAGCCCTGCGATGCGCATCAGGCGCGCAATCCGCTTGCGCCCGACGTGGATACCCTGTTCGGTGAGCTCCGCATGAATGCGCGGCATTCCGTAGGTACCGCGTGAGCGCGTATAGATCGCACGGATGCGTGAGAGCAGATCCGCATCGCTACGCGCATGCGCAGACGGTTTGCGCTCGAGCCAGGCGTAGAAGCCGCTGGCGGAGACCTCTAGCAGCCGCGCCATGGTGACAATCGGCCAGATGGCCTGATTCGCTTTCATGAACTCGAACCCTTGTCGGGCACGGTCCCGGTCTCCCGGGCGAACCAGGCCGCGGCTTTTGACAATATGTCTCGCTCAAGCTTGAGTTGCCGGTTCTCGCGACGCAGCCGCGTCAGTTCCTCGCGCTCCGCCGTGGTCAGCCCGTCGTGACGCTTACCCGTGTCGCGATCGGCCTGTGCGACCCAGTTGTAGATGGTCTGCGCGGTCGGCTCGAACTCCTTCGACAGTTCCTCGGGCTTGCGCCCCGCATGCACCAGCTCGATCATCTGTGCCCGGAATTCCGCCGGGTACGGGGGGCGATGTCTCTGCATGATGAACACCTCCTGTTCCAAAGGATAGGTGTCCACGAAACCGGGTCAACTCCAGTGCTGATAATTGGCGGCGACTATGTGGCTTGGCGGTGTTCGTGCTGCAGGGGTTGGCTGCACGGCTTTTTATTGGAGTTCGTGCAGGCCGCGGACTTCTACGCGCTCGCTTCCCACCGCGTGCTCGCGCTGATATTTGGCGTTTCGACATCGCCAGACTGGGCACCGGTATGAGGCAGCTCTGGCGTGTGCAGTCGCCGGATCTGTTCGGGTTCCCGCGGTTGAGGAAGCTAGATGCGGCATTCTCGCTTTGGGTCGTCTCAGCCGTGCGCGCGACGGTGGATGCAATTACGAAAGCGATTCATTTTCTCTTGCGAGATGTTACTTGCATTACTGTATGCTTTACGGGTTCATGTTATGTTTCGCAGCGACCTTTGTGGCAACGGGGTATTATTGTCCGTTCGATTGTTGGGCTACCTACGCGGCGATGAGCGTTCCAGTGAATCCGGGTGTATTCGGCGACGTCGACGCTGATTGTCGAATCATTTGATTTGTTGCGGTTCGACGTGAGACGGTTTCCATTGCACGACGATCCGGGCCGACAACAATTCCATGGTCTTTCATTGCGTTACTGCAGTTGACTTCGGCAACAGGATCGTGTTGCTTGCATTGCATACCATAGCCACCGTGCCGAATGCACTCGCTATTCATTTGGGTTTCGTGGTTGCATTGTTCGCGATACTGCCATTTAGCAAATTCTCGCGTGGTGTTTTTCCGCAATGCTGGATTGCTGAAGTGAGCGGTCGAGAAGCGTAAGTTTGTAAAACCGAAGGTGGTCCACGGTCAGGGCGGTTACGGACTCATCCATAAACAACGAGACTTACAAGTTTCCTACAATTGCGCTAGCGAAGCATGTGGTCAAGCTCTTCGGAAAAAGATTCATTGAATCTCGACGACTCTGCATCTCTCGACGATCCTTCACTTCCTCGAAGTGAATTCGTCTACCGTAAACTACGCGAAGCCATTCGCGACGGATCGCTCACGGCCGGTGAACGCATGCGTGAAATCGATCTCGCAAAACAGCTTGGCGTGAGTCGCACACCTGTGCGTGAGGCGCTTGGCCGTCTTGAGGGAGAGAACCTTGTGACCCTCGACGCCACCCGAGGCATGATCGTCACACGGATCAGTATCGAGGAGGTCCATGAGCTGTACGCGATGCGTGAAATACTGGAAGGTGCGGCAGCAGCGTTAGCTGCGCGATTTGCGACTCCGGTCGAGCTTGCCATGCTTCGCGAGATTGCGAATCGAGATGAAACGCTGCTCGGTAACGTGGCAGATCTCGTTTCGAACAACAGGCTTTTCCATCAGACGCTTCACCGGAGCGGGCACAATCGATATTTGCTAAAGACATTAAATTCGATTCATGGATCTATCGATTTGTTGGGTCCGACTAGCCTAACTATTGATGGTCGGGCGCCTGCGGCGGAAAGGGAGCATCAGGCACTGGTTGCTGCGATAGAGCGTCGCGATTCGCGCGCTGCAGAAGAAATGGCGCGCTCGCACGTTAGGGCATCGCTACAGGCCAGACTGAAGCGAATGGGCCAGTGAAGTTGTCTTGTTTAAGCATGATTGACTGCATGGGATCGGACGCCCGCGTTTCGTTATGGATCGCGTTCCGACTCCTGCCCTCAGATGTGGTGCGCGCGAGTATTGTCGCTTTCAGTGGGGGGAAGGCGACGCAGGACGCGGATGGCTTCGGACCGATCAGTGGGCACGCCCCAGATGCGAGGACCGGTGATTCGCATCGCGCCAAATCCCAACTGCCTGATTTCCGTGTCGCCGCCAATTTTGAAAGTAGGGCGTGGGATATTCATATTCGCCTTTACTGCTTGTGTTTGAGCGAAGCACTACTCGCCGGGACACGGATAGTGCCGGTTGGAAGCTGGCCGTTCCGGCGTCAGCATTTTCGTCAGAGACACCTAACGCATCCGAAGCAAATTCTCCCGGCCTGACATATGGCCGTGAGTGACCGATCAGCTCCCTGTGAACTGCCGCAAATGTCTGCCTCGCGGTAGCGGATACCTTATGCGGCAGTCAACCGCCTCCTTTTGCGCCTGGGCCAGATGCTTGCCGATGCTGGCTGTCAGAGTCAGCGCCGCGACTTTGCAGAGAGCGGCGATCTGACCCAGGTTGACCATCGAGTGAAACTCATAGTCAGGGAACCGAGTGCGGCCCCGAGCGAATAGCTGAGACACATGAACGAAGCGTTCCGCGACAGGGAAATAGGCGTGCCGCGCAGGCCGGCAATGTTGCTCCCCCCTGCTTGTTGCGCGGGGCAGAAGGGCCAGTGCGCAATGCCCCAGACCACGACGCAGCTCAGAACGGGGAACGGCGCCAACGTCGTGGGCACCCAGTGCGCGCTCGCCGACAGGAGCGAGAACGCGAGGATTGTCACGCTCAGGCAGGGGATGATTACGCGGCTCGGACCGAGGCGATCCACTGCGTTGCCGCCGATGGCCGCCGCAACGCCCTAGGGGAGCAGGACGTAGCCGATTGTGCCCCGTGCAACAGCGTGGTCCTCGCAACAAATAGCGCCAGGTACGTGCAGATCGTGTAGGCGCCCGTCGCTTAACGCGTGGTGACGGGCAAGGTCATCGGAATGACCGGCTGACGCGCGACCTGGATGCGCTCGCGCAGCGTGGCAACCGGCAATCCAGCACCGATGCTGCGCGGCAGGCCGAGCAGCAGATCTGCCATGGCGGCGGCCGACAGGGCAGCGATGGCGCCGGCCAGCGCGTTGGCGCCGGACACGTACAGTCCGGCGGCCGCAGCGAGCAGGATGCGCGCCGGCATCAATTCCCAATAGCTCTGGGCAGCCGGGCGATGATGTTCGCCACCGTGAAGGTAGACAGCGACAGGATCATCAGCGTGCGCCGATGGAGTGCGCCAGGCAGCGTCGCTAGGACCGGCGAGGTGAGTGCGTAAGCCAAGGCAAATACCGTCATGAACTGGCCCGTGGCGACAATGCTGGTATGCAGGTCTGCGGCAATGTCAGGCAACAGGCCGGCAATCATGAAGGTCTGGTGCCGACCGCGAACGTTCCTAGCGCCGGCCAGCAACGTGGTGCAAGAGAAATAGGCTGGCCGCCGAGGTCATCGTGTGCTCCGGCTTACGCTGCTATCGTGTCGTCGCTATAGAACGGATAGTCGGTATAGCCGACGTCTGTGCCACCGAAGAAGCTGGGGCGGTCATACGGGTTCAGCGGCAACTGAAGGCGCAAGCGCGCAGGCAGATCAGGGTTGGCGATGAAGTCGCGGCCAAATGCAACGAGGTCGGCATCACCTGCTTGCAGAATGGCTTCCGCTGTGTGACCCTTGAAGCCGCCGGCAGCGATGATGATGCCTTTGTAGTGCTTGCGGATCAGTTGCGCGGCGACCGGGTTCGGGTCCTTGCTCTCGTCATCCACATTGCCTTGCACACGCGGCTCGATCAGATGCAGGTAGGCCAGGTTCAGCTTGGTCAGTTCTTGCGCGACGTAAGTGAAGAGGGCGGTCGGGTCGCTGTCGGACATATCGCCAAAACTGCCGCTCGGGCCGAGGCGCACGGCCACGCGGTCGCTGCCCCACACCGAGATGATGGCCTGGGTGGCTTCGATCAGGAAGCGGGCGCGGTTTTCGAACGAGCCGCCGTAGATGTCGGTGCGCTTGTTGCTGCCGTCCTGCAGGAACTGATCGAACAGGTAGCCATTGGCAGCGTGCAATTCGACGCCATCGAAGCCGGCTTCCTTGCCGCGAATCGCAGCAGTACGGAAGCTCTCCACCAACTCGGCGATCTCGGGGATGGTCAGCGCGCGGCTCGGCGTGTTCGGAATCCAGCCCGCTTCCGTGTACGCCACGCCACCGTGCGGCACAGCGGAAGGCGCCACCGGCTCCACGCCGCCCGGCTGCAACTGGCTGTTGGACTGGCGTCCGGCGTGGTACAGCTGCAGGAAGATACGGCCGCCCTTTGCGTGTACGGCGTCCGTCACCTGCCTCCAGCCGGCGATCTGGCTATCGTCATAGAGGCCAGGCGCACCGAGGTAGCCGTTGCCGTTGGCTGCTGCGATGGTGGCTTCACCGATCAGGAAGCCGCCTTCCGACGTGCGCTGGGCATAGTACTCGGCCATCAACGGGCCGGGTTTGGCGCCTTGTTCGGCACGCATGCGGGTGAGCGGCGCCAGCACTACGCGATGGGCAAATTGGTAAGGACCGACTTTGACTGCGGAATGAAGTTTGGACATGACTTCCTCGAGATTTATGGTTGGTGCCGCTCCGTCAGTAACGGGCTTTCGACCTCGAGGAACAGTGTATGGATGGACGGGGATAAGAAAAATAGACTAGGGTTCCGAACATATTGGACAAAAACATCCGAAATCGGTCCGTTCGCCGCGGCCGGCTTGCGAACGCCTGTTCGGGGTAGGCGCGGGCGCGTATTCTGCCTGTTCGCTGTCTGCGCCATCGTGCATACGTGGAAGCGCATCGGGTGGCGTAGTCGCGGAGCGGGTACTGCGTTGCCGCTGGCACGGAGCAACGCGCTGTCGGACGGGTTGCTGACACTGGCCCGATTTGCGGACATCAGAAAATAAGGCTAAGGTATCCGTCATATGGGACAAGCGCGTCCTTAAATGACATTAGGATGCGGTAATGGACAGCCTCAGCGGTATTTCGGTGTTCGTGCAGGCTGCGGAAACCCGCAGCTTTACGGAGGCGGGACGGCTGCTCGGAGTATCGTCTTCGGCGGTCGGCAAAAGCGTTGCGCGCACCGAGACGCGACTCGGCGTGCGGCTCTTTCACCGCAGCACGCGCAGCATCACGCTGACGGCCGAAGGAGCGTTGTTCCTGGAACGGTGCCGGCGCATCCTCGGCGAGCTCGAAGCGGCGGAAGCCGAACTGTCCGATGCCGCCGGCAGTCCGCGCGGCAGACTGCGAATCAGCACGCCGCAACTGTTCGAGCTGATCATGCCGGCGCTGGACGGCTTCATGCTGCAATACCCGGACATCGAACTCGACGTCGATCTGTCCGATCGCATGGTGGACATCATCGAAGAAGGCTTCGATGCGGTCATACGCACGGGCGAGCAGCATGACTCGAGGCTGGTGTCGCGGCGCCTCGGTTCCTGCGCTCAGGTGCTGGTCGCCTCGCCCGGTTATCTGGAGAAGCACGGCGTACCCAAGCATCCGTCCGAACTCGTTAAGCACGCCTGTCTGCTGCATAAATTTCCCGTGAGCGGCAAGCTGGAGCGCTGGCCGTTTCGACTCGCCGCGTCGGAAGCGGAGCCCGAGTTGCCGCAAACCTTCGTCGCCAACACCGTTGAAGTGCTGGGCTTTCTGGCGCTTCAGAACAAGGGGCTCGCCTTCGTGCCGACCTTCCTCGTGCGCGATGCGTTGGCGAGCGGTGCGCTGCAGATCGTGCTCGACGATTTTATCGACCAGACCGTCACCTTCTGGATCTTGTGGCCGGCAAACCGTTACGCCTCGCCGAAGCTGCGCGTCTTTATCGACTATGTCAGCGAGAACCTGCGGATCTGACCCGGCGGGGCGGAAAAAATCGGCAAAAACCGCGACACAGGATCGAAGTGTCCGAAATGATCGAAACCTCAATCTGTTTGTCTCCGATCGCCTGAACTCTACTATTGCCCTGTCGCTGCACAGATGGTGTGCACGGCATCAAACTGGAGAGTTCTTGTGAACAGTATCGTCAGTCGAGCTACAGGCTCCGGCAAAATCAGGGTCGGCGTCGTCGGGCTCGGCAACTGGTCGGAATATAGGCACCCTGCCTTCGCTGAAGCTGCTGGCGGAATATGAAATGACTGCCGTGTACAGCCGCAGCCCGGAAAAGCAGCAGCGCTGGCCGAGCGGCATGGATTCAAGTACGCCGCAGCCTCGTTGCAGGAACTGGTATCGCATCCGGAGGTCAATCTCGTCCTTGTGTTGACGCCCGCGTTCCAGCACGAAGAGGGCATTCGCGCGGCCATCGGGGCGGGTAAGGACGTCTACTGCGAATGGCCGCTGACGCCGAGCACGGAGTTGTCGAACGAGTTGCTTGCGGTTAGCCGACAAGGCGGGCGTGCGCACCATCATCGGTCTGCAACGACGGCTCAATCCGGGCTACCGTTATGTGCGCGGTCTGCTGGAGCAGGGCGAGATCGGCGAAGTCCGTTCGGTGCGCCTGCATGTGAGCGTCAAGTACTTCCGGAGAGCACGGCCCACTTCACTGTACTTCACGATCCCCGAAAAGAACTTCTCCAGCCTGCTATCGATTTACGGCGGCCACTTCCTGGACGCCTTGTTTACGACGATGGTTGGCTATCCTCAGAGCCTGTCGGCGCTGACTGTCAATCAGTTCAAGAAAGTGACGCTGGTGGAAACCAGAGAAACGTTCCCGGATACCAGCGCCGATCAGGTTGTGCTGGCAGGCACTTTCGGCAACGGCGCCGTGCTGACGGTTCATATTGAGGTGCAAAGCGCAATAACTTCGGTATGACAGCTAGTCTCGGCCGCAACACCGGTGCTCGGCTTCACGATTGCATACTCTCGGTCCACGTTCGTTCTTCGGGTATGCAGACCGTACTGTTGCTCGTCTGCACAATCCCGTTCTCGACGTCAAACATGATCCGGATGATCCCGTGGGTGCCGGTGCTCGGCCGTAACGGACTCGTCAACCAGGCGTTGCTTGGCGCCCATCTGGTCGACCGGCCACGTGAGTGGCTGCTTTACTCAAATTTCTCTGTCGTGCTCGCGTTCGTCACCTCTACACATTCTTCATGATTGTGCCAATTTTCAACGCGATGATGCGCATAGACCATTCGCTCCTAGAAGCCCCGCGCGACGCCGGTGCGAGCGGCTGGCAAGTAGTCCGCGAGGCGGTGCTGCCGCGCTCCAAGACTGGCATCGTGGTCGGCTCGGTCTTCGTCATCACGATCGTGATGGGCGACTTTCTGACGGTAGGCGTGATGGGAGGCCAGCAAATCGCCTCGGTCGGCAAAATCATTCAGGTGCAGACAGGCTACCTGCAGTTTCCCGCGGCAGCCGTCAACGCGATCGTTCTGCGTGTCGTCGTTTTGATGATTGGTTGGGGGTTGACGCGGGTAGTCGACATCCGCAAGGAGCTTTAACATGCAGTCCGTCCGCCTCAAGCATCGCGAACGGCGTCCGGCCAGTTTTTATTGGCTCGCGCTATTGTTCCGCTTCTTCATGCTATTTCTTTACGGACCGGTCATTACTGTCTTCATCCTGTCCTTCCAAGGGCCGGAAGGGGGGCCTATTCCTATGCGCGGCGTCTCGCTCCACTGGTTCTCCGTCCTGCGCGAAGGCATAGGCGATGTCGATATTTGGGCTGCATTTGGGCGCTCGGTACGGCTCGCGTTGGTCGTAACAGTACCGACGGTTTTGTTTTGGTCTCGGCCGGCCTTGCGTTTCGTAAGCGCTTTCGCGGCGATACTGCCGTGTTCTATGTGTCGGCTGCGAGCTTGATTATGCCGTCCATCATTGTGTCATTAGGTATCGGGCTGACCTTTCGCTTGCTCGACAGTGGTGCAAAGTACCTTGCGGCAGCATAGGGGTTCCAGTCCTTCGCTGACAACTACGCTACCTCGATGGGCCTCCGCACTTTGGCGCTAGTCGCACATCTGACCCGGACGCTACAGTTTGGCTTGCTTGCGATGGTCGCCGTTTTCAACCGTTTCAATCCGGCCTATGAAGAGACGGCGCGCGACCTTGGCGCGACGCCGTGGCAGACGTTTCGCACCGTCGTTCTGCCGATCATCGGACCGTCGGTGATCGGGGTTGGGATGTTTGGCTTTACGCTCTCGTGGGACGAGATCGCCCGTACTTCGCGGGCAATCGGTGATCAGAACACACTGCCTCTTGAACTCAAGGGACTCACGACTTCAGTCACGACACAAGTAATCTACGCGCTGGGCACTCTGACCACGGCATCGTCCCTGGCTGTGATGGCGGTTGGTCTGTTGACGGTGCGGTGGTTGGCCCGGCGTCGCGTGAGAAAGGTTGCACGATAGCTCTCGACGGGAGTATCGATGCGAAATCGATGATGCCGATGGTCTGGACGCAGGAGGAGGCGCATGCGACGGACGGATTTCATCACAGATCGCCAAGTTCGATACGGCGCTGCAATGCGTTCGCCGGTGTTTGCGGTGGAACGTAGGACACGATCGGCACCGGTTGAGGGGCAGTGCTGTTATATCAGGCTTTGGATCGAAAGCACCCCTATAAGTGTTCAAGGCCGCAAACTTTAACGCTGCGCCGCTTCCTTTCGATGAATACTTTTCACGCCAAGCGCTCCTCTCATCTTCGACAAAGGACCTTTCGGCGAAGCACCGAGGCGGAAACTTCGGCTGTGGCCAACGGGCGCCCTTGATCCGTTGACGACCTTAGGCAGCCCGCATTCTGCGAACGCCTCATGAGGCGCCTCGACTTCATGGCAACTCCAGCGTGATCACCACGCCGTGTTCCAGCCCCGACGGCTTGCCGGGCTCAGTCAATCGACCATGACAGCACCGACACTGAGTCCGGCCGCCGTGTATAGCTCATAGTTCTGGCGAAATACTCGCGCCTCGGTTCGATGAAATGGAGAGAGAGGCTAGTACGAGAGATTCTGGCTTCGCTAAGGCCGTGTGAAAGGGAAACTCCGGGTTTGACCAAGGGAACGCTTTCCTGATAGGGGCGATGAAACCGTCGCCGGCTGCCACGCGACGCATGGTCGCGATATCGGCCCCAAGAAAGCTCCAGGCACACGTGCCCCGTTGGCCTCATGTCGCCGCGAAGGCGTGAGGGACGCCGGGTGCGCGAGTTACGCGGGCCAATGATCGGCGCAGCCGTCGATGCCCGGCGCAAAGTTCCAGTCGACGAGCAGTTCGACCGAGACCTCTGCCTCGGAGCTGCGGGATGCTGGCATTGCGATTGTCTTGTTTGTACGAACAGTGAATTCGAAAGTTAAGTATTTACCCTAGGTTTCTGGTTCCCTATAGTGCCCCTAGCGCTGCAAAACAAAAGTGTGCGCAGCAAACGCCACCGGACAAAACTATCTTTGTAGGTATTTCTCATGAAATCGCTTATCAAGGCTGCGTTGCTAATCGCCGTCATCGCCGCTCCCGTTGCCTCGTTTGCGCAGTCGAATCGGCCTATTTCCCGGGCGCAGGTTAATGCTGACTTGGTCCAGATTGAGAGCGCGGGTTACAACCCGAGAGACTGGATTCATTACCCGGAAAATATCCAAGCAGCCGAAGCGCGTATTGCTGCGCAAAACGACATCGTACAAGCTAGCCCAACCGGGTATGGGGCGGGCATCGTCGGCTCGTCGCAGGCCGGTGGGCGGGCAGATAAGAACGAAAGTGCCGACTCGTCGCCTGTTCATATCCTCCGTTGATTGGCCGGTGGGGAGAGCTGCTACGTTGCACCGTTTGCCATGATTACGTCATGGCTTTTGGGGGAATCGTGAACGTCGGGGATGGGCAGAGAATAGCCGGTTGAAATAGCCTGACGTTGCATCAAAGATGTCGCCGGTGACTAGGGCAACGAACCGCGCAGGTGTTCTGTCGGCGAGGTTTTGTCCATTGATGTGAGCACGGCTGACTAGCTAACCAGAACGTTGGCGATGCCATGTTGTTAGCCGGTTCTGAGTCGGGCGAAACGGAAGCGGACATCATTCTTGCCGAACGCGATCGCGAACGCGCTGTCGGTGGTGACGTGTTTGATTAAGGCAACGTTTGTCGGTTGCGAAAGCGGTACCCTTGTAGAGGGCGAGCGGCTCTCGATGGAAAATGACGTTGTAAGCAGCCTTCATGGCAGTCCAACACATCCCCGCTTAGTTTCTCTAAGCACATAAGCGTAACCTTTCCTTCGCAGGAGATCGTGTCGAGGTCGTCGTGGCTAATGCCCCGCTTTCATCGCCGGAATTCACGGATTCTCGTCGCATGACAAGCCGCGCTATTCCAGCCGGCGAATGCCCGCCTCGGCGAACTGTATGAACGCGACAGTGTGATCGAGCGATGCACGCAGCTCCGGAGGCGTAGTGTCGATCATTTGCCGGTATCGTGTCGGTGTCCAGCCCGTGTTGGTGTTCATGAACCGCGTGAAATGCGGGGGAGCACTGAAACCCAGTTCGTAGGCGATATCTGCGATCCGCCGTTTTTTGTCGAGAAGCATCGCGAAGGCCATTTCCAGTCGTCTCATGTTGTAGAAGGCCCGAGGCGTCAACCCCGTCGCCTTACGAAAAGAAGCGAAAAGATGGCGCTCTGAGACGTGGTATCCATTTGCGATATCGTGTACGGGGCGAAATGCATTCGCGTCGTCGAATAAAAGTGTGTTGGCATCCTCAATGAGCGCTTTCAGCTTGCCTTCAATCGGCGCGGGCGGATCGACCCGCGACGGCGAGTTAGCCAAAATGGCGCCGCTGATGGTCGTGAACACCACCCGCGCGGCTTCTTCAACATTGGCGATACGGGGATCGGTGCTGGTCAGTTCGGTCAGGAGGCCGCGAATCATGTCGCGCGATTGCGCGCGGGGCGAGACCACGCTGTTCCCCCGAACGTTGACACGGGGTGCTAGTTCCGTTAGTCCGGCCTGTTGACGCAGGTGCGCGGACGCCTTGATCAGAACTGAGCCGTGATCCATGGCGGCATTTCCCGCCGCATTGCCGTGAGCGGGCAGCGCATAGAGCTGCCGTGGACGAATGAGCACGGCCTCGAACGTGCACAGGCGATAAGGCCTGTCGTCGACAACGACCTCGAGCGGCCTTTCATCGATGTTGATCAAGACTTGCTCGCATTCACGTGCATGACTGGCGAATCTCGCTGCCGTGGTCAGCAGGGAGATCCGACCAAAGGCACCGCCGTAATATCGGAGATGTGGGGAGCCGGAAAGGGGGGGCGCATCACGCATGATCAAACGGTTTCGTGGAAACTGGGCGGCCCGCGCGTTGCCATGTGCGGCTGCCGGGACGGACTCGACCGGCAGAGTAACGCTCGTAAGGCCGCACGCTTAGATCGATTTCCTCTTTGAATATGACATCGGGTGATGTGGCGCTCGCGCGGGCCGCTGGAGCGAGTTTTCAGCGTCCCGTGGAAGTGCATTTGTGCAGCCGGTGGTAAGGGTTTTTCTAGCTTGCACGTGAAAATAGGGAATCTTCTATCATTCACGACGCAATGTCACTTACCGAAAAACACCGGAATAGCCCCTTCGTCGATGCCGAAACGTTGATTGCCACACCCAATGGCAACAGGCTGTTCGTTGATGTCAGGCTGGGCGATCCGGACGTGGAACTCGAGAAGTTCCGGGACGGCCACATCTACGGGGCGGTTCACGCGCAGATCCGCGATGTGTTTGCTGCCCAGCCAACTGCCCATAGTGGCAATCTACCGTTGCGTCGCCTTGAGGACCTGCGCGTCACTCTCAATGCATGGGGCGTAGACGCGCAGACCGAGATCGTGTTGTACGGTCCAACCCTAGCGCTAGCGGCACGCGGTTGGTGGGTGCTCCGTTGGGCCGGTCTGGAGCACGTCAGCGTGCTCGAAGGTGGGCTCAGGGCGTGGACGGCTGCTGGCGGACCTGTGGCGCGCGGCGACGCGCCGCCTCGGCGTGCCGGTACGGCGCGTCTATTGTCGCTGTCACCCGGCAATCTGGCCGATATCGATCTCCATGCGGTCAATCGTCGTAGCGACGCGGTTGTATTGCTGGATGCCCGCGACGAGGCGGCCTATCAGGCCGGTCACATTCCGGGCGCGCTGAACGCGCCCGCGTCTGACCTGTGGACGCCATCGGGCGGATTGCGTCCGGAGCGCGTCATCGCCAGCCAATATGCCAAGGCGGGGGTGCTCCCGGACCACGAGGTCATCGTCTACTGCGGAGGTGGCGTGCTCTCCGCGCTGAGTTGGATGACGCTTGCCGAAGCGGGCGTCTCCGTGCGTTTGTACGTCGGTTCGTGGTCCGAATGGCACAAGCTCCGGGATAAGCGTCAGGTGCGGGCAAAAACCGGAGGCGAAGCATGAAGCGTATATCGCTGCGGGATGCCGTCGGGGAACCCGCTCCCTATGACGTTGCAATCTGCGGGGGCGGCCCGGTGGGGCTCGCGCTTGCCTACTTGCTCGGCCGCGAAAACCTGCGCGTGGTGTTGTTCGAAAAACGTTGCCATACAACCCAGCTCCCCAAGGGCCAGTTCGTCCACGCATCGACGGCCGAGTTGTACCGGCAATGGGGTGTCTGGGATCTCCTTGACGGTGCCGGATGGTCCATCGACGCATCGAATGGCCAAGGCTACTACGTCCGCGTCGCGTTGGGACCGGTTGCCGAAATTCGCCAGTCATCCGGCATCGAAAGCGAGTACGTGGAGAAATGGCAGGAACTGTCGCCGGTTTATCCGCGCAAAATTCCTGCGTCTGATTACGAAGCTGCGCTCTATCGACAGGCGGCCCGATGGAGCTGCGTTTCTCTCCGGTTCGGACATGAGGTCGTCGAGGTCACGGATACCGGCGAAGCCGTCCACCTGTTAGTGCGGGAGGCTTCAGGTGAAGAATACGCGGCCTCTGCACTCTATTTGGTGGCATGCGACGGCGCACGCAGCTTCGTCCGCAGTCAGTTGGGGCGCGGGGAGGATCATGGTCCGACCTTCGGCAACCAGATCCTGACTGAATTCGAAGCAGACCTTGATGCGTCACTGGGCCAAGATGGGTTCTTTCACTCGTTCGTTCTGGACCCGCGTTACGCCGGTTGGTTCGGCAGTCAGCATCCCGAGACGGGATATTGGCGCTACAGCTTCCGGCACGACGAAGAACAGCTCCCCGATTCAGGGGTGGTGCTGGCGCGCATTCGCGGGGCGCTCGGTATGCCGCATCTGCCAGTGAAGGTGGTGAAGACGTGGCGGTTCGACTATACGACCGGATTACTCCGTTCCTGGCGGGAAGGGCGCGTGTTCTTCGCGGGGGACGCCGCTCACTGGCACTCGCCGTGGGGTGGCTACGGCGCGAACATAGGCGTTCAGGATGCGAACAACCTCGCGTGGAAACTCGCGCTCGTGATTCGGCGGCAAGCGTCGTCGAAACTGCTTGACACTTACGAGGCCGAACGTAAGCCGAAGGCCGAGTTGGCCGTCAAGGCGGCCACTTACAACTCGCTCAATTTTCAGGCGCTAATTGCCGCAACGCTGGTTGGCGAACCCGAGGCTAGCCGCTCCGGCAAGTTGAGCCCGCGTGCCCTCGCGTTCCTGCGCGAGGGCGTAGAGCGGCATGGCGCCAACAGCGTTCTTCACACCGGGTTTCAGTTCGGCGCCACCTACGATTCGTCTGCCGTCATTCGTGATGGTGCGATAGCGCCGCCCAGCACGCTTTCCGACTACAAAGAAAGCACCGTGCCCGGCGTGCGTGCGCCGCACGTCTGGCTGAAGGACCGGAACGGCCGGATCCGATCTACAGTGGATCTTTGGGGCACCGGCTTTGTGCTCCTGATTCAGCACGAAACCCGGCAGTGGGGCGAAGCGGTGGTCGCAGTTGGGCGAGAAACCGGCGTGGCTATACGGCTAATCACGTTTGGAAGCGGCGGCGAATACCTTGCCGTAGAGCCCCGATTCAGTCGGCTTTATTCCCTCGATCATGGCAACGCGCTCCTTATACGCCCGGACGGATTCATCGGGAGGCGGTTGAGGCTCTCGGGGGCAGACCAGTCCAGTACGACAGATGCTGTAGCACTGCTACGTGCGACGCTCCGGAACGTCCTCTGCGTTGACGACGGATATCTCACTTTAACCGACGCCGAGGCGGTCGAACGTGTGGACGGGTAATCGAATGAAACGAATACTTGAGGCAAATGCAATGCAGGCAGTTCGTGAGTCGTCCTATTCGTCGCTACAACCTGCCGCTAGAGATCGCTCCAATGTAGTGGTCGGACTAGACGAGGGCCATGAAGACAAGATCATCCGGCAGGCCGGCAGACGGTTGATGCCGTTTCTCATCGCACTGTACTTTTGCGCAATCGTGGACCGCGGGAATATCTCGTTTGCCGCGGTGTCGATGAATCGCGATATCGGTCTCTCGTCCCAGATGTTCGGTTTCGGCGTCGGCATCATGTTCGCCACGTATGCACTTTTCGAAGTACCGAGCAACTTGTTGCTTGCCCGCTTGGGCGCGCGCGCCACTTTGTCGCGCATTGCCATTCTGTGGGGGCTGACCACGATGTTGACGGCGTGCGCAACGGGCCCCACTAGTTTCTATATTCTTCGTGCGATGCTCGGCATGGCCGAGGCGGGGCTACTGCTAGGCGTCATGCTGTACATCAGTCAATGGTTTCCACAACGTTACCGCGCACGCTACAATTCCATATTCAACCTTGCAATTCCCGTGTCGTATGTCATTGCGGCGTGGATATCAGGCGCGGTCCTTTCGATGGACGGTGTGGCAGGAATCAAGGGATGGAAATGGCTGTTCCTTCTCGAAGGACTGCCGGCGGTCATCCTTGGAATTGCCGGGTTGTTTTATCTGTCGAATCGTCCTGCCGAAGCGCATTGGCTTAATGTCGACGAACGTCGTCTCCTTGAGCGTGCGTTGGAGCGCGACGCGAAGGTGGCTGTCGCGGTGCAGTCGGGAAGCCTTTGGAGGGCTTTGGCAAATCCCACTGTGCTCATCCTAGGGGCCTGCAACGCAGCACTCTATTGCGGCCTGACCACGCCGCCATATTGGCTTCCGCAGATCGTGCACGGATTCAAACTGAGCCCGATTCAGACGGGCCTCGTGACCTCAATTCCACCGCTGATAGGTCTGATCGGCATGGTCGCGCTTGGCTGAGCGTGAGCACGTAAATCGATGGGGCAATGAGCAACATAAATGATGTTCGAGGGACGAAGTAAAACGGGAGCGATGAAGCTCCCGTTGTCGTTTCAGAATGGCTCGTCGATGCTCTGGTGTGGCGGCTGTGTCGGACCGCGGTACCAGGGCTCGCGATAGCGGCGGATCTGGGTGGCGTAGGCGCGGCTGAACCACAGATAGAGGTCTTCGATGAAGAACTGCATCATGTAGGCTGCCTCGTCGGAGAGCTCGGGCAATGGCAGGCGCCGGGAGGCGTTGGGTTTGTGAGGTGATGCTTTACGGGACATGTCATCGGGCTCCGTTGGGTTGACGCGCTGGCGTGCGGCGCGAGGACTGTGTTGATGGTGCAAAGACCTCGAAGTACAGCTTCTCGTCGAGTTCGGACAGTTCGCGCTGCGCGGCGGTGGTGAGCAGTTCGTTGGCGAGCGTGGTGAGCACGCGGTAGTTGCCCAGCGCGTGTTCGCACAGCGTGTGGCGCAGCGGCGGCGTCATCAGCTGCGGGGCGCCGGCGCTGGCGAGCAGATGATCGAGGCAGGCCAGCAGATCGTCGGCCGAAGCCTTCTCGGTCCCCAGGCGGGAACGGATACGGCTGCCCAGTGGCAGCAGTTCGTCGCGCCGCAGCTTGTCGGTCAGGCGCGTGTCGCCGGCGAGCACCACACACAGCAGGGGCTGCGAATCGAAGCGGGCGCTGGCCATGAGTCGCAGTTCGTTGAGCACGCCGGGACTCATTTCCTGCGCTTCGTCGATCAATAGGATTGGGCGCCGGCGCGTGCTTTGCAGGTGCGACATCCACCGGTCGCGCAGCGACCTGAAGCCGCCCCAGCGGTTGTGCGGCCGGAGTTCCAGACCGAAGATGTCGCCCATCTCGCGATAGAAGTCGGCGAGGTTGCTCTGCGGATGATTGATCGAGACGACTGTCAGATCGGTCAGTCGCTCGAGCTTCTCGGCCAGCACGCGCATGACCACGCTCTTGCCGGTACCCGGCTCGCCGTGGATCATCGCGAAGCCGCCTTCGCGCACGAGCGCGTTCTCGATGCGCCAGCAGAAGTTCTCGACGCGCGGCGGCACGTACAGCGCCTCGAGGGGAAGCTCCGGCGAGAACGGGTTCCACTTCAGGCCGTAGAGGGCTTGCAGACGCTGGCTCATGCCTCCTCCTGCCAGTTGGCGGGAATCCAGGCTGGCGGCAACCCGGTTGCGGCGTGGTCGGCCAGCATCTGGCGTAGCAGCGGCGCGATGCCGGACGCACTGGCCGGTGGCGGCTCGACATTGACGGCATCGAGTCGCCGACGCTGGCCATCAGCATTGGCGGCCTTGTCCAGCGGCCGCAGCGGGCACAGCACGGCGCCGCTATCGGCGTCGACGAGATCGACGCCGCTCAGGTCCCAGCGCGCGTAGCGCAGGTGCACGCGTTGCAGGTGCCGGTAGGCCGAGGGAATCTCGAAGCGCGTGCCGGCCAGACTCACGGTGCCATCCGAGCGCCGCTGGGCGCGCGTCACGTCGATACGGAATGCGGCGCGCAGCGCGTCACTCGACGGGCATTCGCGGCCCACATCGGGGCCGGCCAGATAGCGTTTGAGCGGCGTGCCACCGATCTCGGAATGATGCGCGTGGTGGTACTCGCGCTCGATCCACGCGTGGGTGGCCTGATTGAGCAGTTCGAGCGTGAGATTGGGCTCGCCTTCGAGCATGGCCATCACGCGCCCTTCGATGCGGGCCCAGAACGTCTCCTGCTTCGCGTTCTGGTACAAATGATGTCGCCCCCATTTGTACCAGTATGTGGCGCACAAATTTATGTGCGCGATCGGCGCCGACGCGGTTGTTTTGGCCGGTCTTGTTGCGACGCGGCCCACATAATTTTCGCCCCGCCTAAGATGGTTAGCCTCGCTCTTTTGAGGAGGCGAAGCCATGTATGAGACTCTTTTCAAGTACCCAGGTGTGTTGGCGCGATATTGCAACGGCCCCTATGCCGAGGCCAGGGAACAGTTCGTCGAGTCGTGCGCGAAGCAAGGGTACTCGCGCCGCATGCAGGTCAAGATCGCATGGATATTGATGACCGTCGCACCTGCCTTGGACCTGAACAAAGGCGCGCTTACAACGCTCGATGTCCAACGCGCGATCGAGTGCAGGATGCACGTTCTGCGGCAACCGGGCGGCGTCACGGATGCCGTGTCATCCCGGGCGCTTTTCATGCGTTTCGTCGAAGCGTGGCTTCGAAGCATGGGCCTGCTCGCTGAAGCAACAGTAGCACGCAGGTTCGTCGGCGAGATCAACGCATTCGCCAAGTACCTGCGGGACGAACGCAGTCTTTCGCCAGTGACCATTTCAACTCGGTCGGAGCGATTGGCATGGTTTGTCGACAGCTTGCGAACCCTGGACTCGCTGGCTGGAATCACCATTGCCGATGTCGACGTCTTCGTGTCGAAGATGCATGCCCAAGGGTGGTCGCGAGCTTCATTGTGCCAACTGACCAACAGTCTGCGCAGCTTTTTCAAGTTCGCAGCGGCGCGCGGGTGGTGCTCCGGGAATCTGCCTGCGGCAATCGCATCGCCCCGCGTTTACGCACGCGAAGGAATTCCACAAGGACCAACCTGGCAGGATGTGCAGCGATTACTCGCCGAGACGCTTGACGACAGCCCGGCTGGCATTCGTGACCACGCCATTCTCCTGCTTCTAGCGCTCTACGGTTTGCGCCGCGGTGAAGTTGCGATGCTGCGCCTTGACGATCTCGACTGGCACAACGAGATCATCTGGATCAGACGCACCAAGCAAAGGCGAACACAAAGATACCCCCTCCTGACCAAGGTCGGGAACGCCATCCTGCGCTATCTGCAGGACGTGAGGCCGCGTTGTGCATGCAGGGAGCTATTTCTGGCGTTGTCAGCGCCCACCCGGGCGCTGTCGGCGGACAGCATCACGGCAATCGTCCGCAACCGGATGAGCTCCCTTGGCATCCATTCCCATGCCCGAGGCGCGCATTGTTTGAGGCATGCCTGCGCTGAGCACCTGCTTGCCGCCGATTTCACACTCAAGGAGATTGGTGATCACCTCGGCCATCGCAGCGCCAACTCAACGATGGCCTACACGAAGGTCGACATCGGCGCTCTTCGCCGAGTCGCGGAGCTTGATCTCGGGAGGCTGCTATGAATCTTTCCAATGCAATCTCGCTCTACCTTGCCTATAAGCGATCGCTGGGCCATCGATTCGCAACGGAAGAGCACATGCTGCGCGCATTCCGTAATGCGGTGAGCGATCGACCGATGAATCGCATCAAAGCCACACACGTGCTTGTCTTTCTGAATGGCAATGGTCCGGTGACGGAGTGTTGGGTCAAGAAGTACAACGTCCTGTCGGGGTTCTACCGCTTTGCGCTGTCGCGCGGACTCGTCACACAGTCACCGTTGCCGCATCGGATTCCCCTTCGAACAACTCCGGCGTTCGTGCCATACATCTACTCCCAGGACGAGCTCCGGAAGCTGCTCGCTGCATGTGCGGCAGCGTGTCCCGGCAGGTGTCACCTCGAGGGTTACGTACTGCGTGCCGTGCTAATCCTGCTCTACGGTGCAGCGCTGCGATTAGGCGAAGCACTGTCCCTGACCATTGCGGATGTTGACCTCGCCGAATCACTCCTCCAGGTGCGCGAAACGAAATTCTTTAAGGCCAGGATTGTTCCACTGGGCCGGGATTTGACGGGCGCGATGAGCAGCTATCTCGTTATCCGTAAGGACAGGCATCCGGCATCGGAAGCATTCCCTTTCTTCTGTTGTCGTGATGGACGACCGGTACCCAGACACATGGCGCAGGCTGCATTCCGCCGGGCACGTGATTACGCCGGCATCGAGCGCGACGGCGGACCTCGTCGGCAGCCTCGGCTGCATGACCTTCGACACTCCGGAGCCGTTCACAGGGTCGTCGCCTGGTATCGCCGTGGTGACGATGTCCAGGACTTGCTGCCCAAGCTTGCTACATATCTCGGTCATGTCGACCTTCATGCCACTCAGCGTTACCTCACGATGACGCCGGAACTTTTGCACGAGGCGAGCTTGCGCTTCGAGCGCTACGCAATGGAGGTCAACCATGGCTGACCGTGCACTGCTGGGCCCATGGATCAGGCGGTTCCTTGTCGAACACCTGACGATGGAACGCAACCTGTCGACGAACACGAGGGCCAGCTATCGAGATGTGCTCGTGCAGCTTCTTCCCTTCGCGGCGCGCCGCGTTGGAAAGAGCGTCGACCGGCTGAAGATTACGGATCTGGGGCCCACTCTGATCCGGGCGTTCCTCGCCGATCTGGAAGACGCCCGCCACTGCTCGGTGGCCACGCGTAACCAGCGTCTGGCCGGAATCCATGCGCTCGCGCGATTCATCGGCGAGAGCAGTCCAGAACACGTCGAATGGTGCATGCAGATTCGCCTGATTCCGTTCAAGAAGACAACCCAGGGCGGCGTGAGCTATCTGGACAAGCCCGAGATGGACGCCTTGCTTGCGGCGCCAGATCGGTCCTCACCGCGAGGAAGGCGGGACTATGCGTTGCTCCTGTTTCTTTACAACTCCGGTGCTCGTGCCAGTGAGGCGTGTACAGTCAGAATCGCCGATATCGACTGGCATGTCCGTTCCGTGCGCCTTCTCGGTAAAGGTAAGAAATGCCGGACATGCCCGTTGTGGCCAAGCACCATCGAGCAGCTACGACTCTGCGCCGGTTCCCGTCATCCAGAGGAACCCTTGTTCGTCAATCGCAACGGCCAGCCGATGACCCGTTTCGGCATTCACACGATGGTGGAAAGACACGCCGCAAAGGCGGCAATCCAAATCTCTTCTCTCTCCGGCAAGAAGGCAAGCCCACACATCATTCGACATTCAACGGCCTGTCATCTCCTGCGTTCGGGCGTCGATATCAACACGGTACGGGCCTGGCTCGGACACGTCTCGATCAACACTACCAACATTTACGCCGAAACGGATCTCGAAACGAAGGCCCGTGCGCTGGAAACCTGTGCTCCAGTGGTCGACATGAAGCATGGAAAGCGCTGGCGGGATCAGCCGGAACTCATGACCTTCCTGCGCACGCTGTAGAAGATGTTATGTGAGAAGGCACCGGCTCCGCGCTTTGCTGAATCTGCGGCGTGGAGTCAGTGACCACATAAATTTGTGCGCCACATACTGGTACGGCGAATATGGCAAGGTCGTCTGGTGCAGCACGCCGAGCGAGAGCAGCCCGGCGGTCGTCTCCTCGGCAAGCATTGCTGCGCCGTTGTCGGTCATCAGTGCGCGAGGCCGGCCACGACGCTGGAGCGCCTGGGTGAGCCCATGGATCAGACTACGTGCGGTTTCATCGAGAAACCATTGCGCGTGACAGACGACGCGCGAACGGTCATCGAGCACGCACAGCAGCATCGGCGTGATCCACTGGCCATCATGCGTGAGCAGCTTGCGCGAGCCGTGATGGAAATCGAGATGCCAGAGCGCGTTGACGTGCTCGACCTCGAAGCTGCGGACCTCGAGCTTCTCGAGGCGATCGCGTGCGAGCATCGCGCCGGTGCTGGTATGACGCGGCTTGCGTTCACGGTACAGGCCCTGCGCACGCAGATAACGACGCACCGTCGTGTACGACGGCAGGTTCGCCGGGCCGAGCGTGACCTTGAGGTTGTCGAAGTGCAACTGGCAGGTCCAGCCGGGATGTTCGCGGTACTGAGCGCGAATCGCCTGTACCGCCTGAGGCGACAGGCTTGCGCCGGCGCCGCTGGGGCGCTTGCGGTCGCGCAGGCTCGCAACCGGATCGTGGGCCGCCTTGCGGGCCCGGTAGAACCACCGCTCAACGGTGGAGCGGCCGAACTGGACATCGTCGCCAGTGACGGGATGACGCCAGCGTTTGGCGGCCAGCGCGGTGATGAGTTCGCGCACCTGCCCGGGTTCAGGCGGTGCTGCCAGCAGGGGGCCCACGACCGCAAAGCGCAGGCGCGCCCAACGATCCCGCAGGGGTAAATCGTGAAGTTCAGTCATGCTCTCTCCAGGGATGCGGCGCACCGCGCCGCGATTCGGGGGAGAGGCGAGACTACAGGCGCAGTCCGAGGGGGGCGAGCGACAAGTTCTGCGGGCGGTTACCGTCCCTCACGCAGGGTGCTCACGGCGCTTGCACTGGTAAGCGGTGAGAGCCAGCGCAGCAGCCATGGCAATGGTTCGGCAGGCTGCGTGGTAGCGAAGCGCTCGAGCAGGCTTGCCGGCACCTGTGCGGTCTCGACGGGCGGCACGAACGCCGCCCGTCCGAGCGCCCAGAGCGGTGTGCCGACAAACCCGGTCGTCCACCAGTGCCGCCATCGCGCGATCGTCGAGGGCGGCACGCCCAGCGCATCGAGCTGGCGCATTGCCGCGGCCGTACCGGCGCTCGCACGCGTGGCGCTGACGACAATCATGATTGCGGCGGTGTAGACGCGCCGGCCGAGAAAGCGCACCGAGAATGGCGTGGTACGACGGCGACAGTCGGCGCAGCAGAAGCTGTAGCGGAACCCGCAGTGGCAGCGGGCTTCGTATGAAATTCCGCGCGGCTTGCGCGGGTAGCGGGCGCTATGGAGTACGCCACCGCAGCGACAACGCTGCGCGCGGGTCTGTTCGGCGTAGTCCTGATCGATACGTAACAGCAGGTGATAGAAGTTGGGATCGCGGGCACTCACGTGGCACACTCGGGAAGTCTCGGTTCTTGGCAGACACGAGACTCTCCCTTGGGCGTCGTTTGTGCAAGATGCCTGAGGGAGACCCCCTCCGCTACATCACGCAAGCTGCTCAAAACGCCCCGAATTCCCATCGATTTACGTGCTCACGCTCACTTGGCAAGAGGTCCGACCGACGGGGAAGCCGCTTTGTGCATGCATCCGTTGCATTCGCCCTCGCGGCCGCCGGCTTTCTGCTCACCGCGTTTGCGAAGTCGCTGCCGGAGATTGTGTTGGGTTTCGGTATCGCCAACATCGGTGTCTATGCGGGGCAAGCGATCTTCTGGACGATTCCTCAGTCGTTCCTGCACAAGCAGATCGCACCGGGCGCAATCGGGCTTATTGGCACAATAGGGTGCATCGGTGGTGCATTGATGCCGATCGCTTTTGGATGGCTCAAAGACGCCACCCATTCGTTTTCGTCCGGCTTCCTCGTGGTTGTTGCAATACTTGGCGGGGCATCCCTCGCAATGATCTGCGTCGGGAATCTTATCGGGAAGCAGTTGAGGTCTATCGCGCCGTGATTTCGTACGCTGGCGGCCGGAATGGCGTCATATGGGGGCGTAGTTGGCGCATTACCGTTCAGGGCTACTCGGTTAACTGGGCCAAATAACGCTGTCCTTCTCTTACGCCGGCGCGAGTCTCATGTTTCCGTGCCACGTGCGTGTGGTCAACACGAGCGGCGCACAGTTCGCTGCAAGTCTGGGCATGGCAACGAGCACCATCCTCATAGCGTGTTGAAGTGCCACCCGCCGCGCGATTCAGGCGCGGCGATAATTCATCAATTCAAGTGTGATGCGGTCCGAAGTTACAGGGGCAGAGCTCGACTTCACATCGATACTCCGGGTGTTATCGGGAAGCTATTGATCATCCCGGCCCTGGACGACTTCCGAAGGTGCTGCCCTGACATTCATCTCACGATCGACTTCGGTGATAGACCCGTCAATATCATTTCAGGAGAGCGGTCGACTGCGTTATCAAGCTCGGCGCACTGACGGACTCAAACCTCTTGGCCAAGCGCATCGGCACGCTGCAGCTTGTCAGCGTCGTCGCGCCGCGCTATCTAGAGCAATGCGGCGTTCCGCAGTCGTACGACGAACTGCAGACGCATTTCGGCATACGAAATCCCTGTCCATGGGTAGTCCGTGCATCCGATTTGCAGTTTCAGGTCATCCGCAAAACCGTCGACATAAGTTTGCGTTCGAGCGTCGCAGTCAACGACATAGAAGCCTAGCTGGCATGCGCCTTAAAGGGGCTTGTAATCATACAGATCCCCCAGCTCACGAGTCTGCCGTACCTACGCTCCGGAGAATTGAGGGAACTTCTTCCGGCGCACAAACCGAAGTCAATTGCCGTGTCTGTCGTGTGTCCACAGAACGAGCATCTATCACACACCATGCGAGCCTTTGTTGACCGGATATCCGAATTGTTCAAACACTTCCCGCTTTTGGTCGATGACCCTCGGCGGCAGATCACACCATGCGAGGTTATGCATCGACGGAATCGCAACTACATAAGGCGCCCAAAGCCCGAAAAAATTCCGCTCGTTCGACGCCCATCCGCGTCGTCGATACCTGCGGGCGAAAACCGGCTTGCTGTCGTGTGGAGCGCCTCTTTGGGCGCTCCCGGAGACGTGCCCCCTGCCGTCTGTGGACAGATATGCCGCTTCGCTTTAGCGAATCTGGAGCGTTTGCGATCGCGCCGATGCGTCCAATATTCGGGCAGGGCTTCCCGTCCATCGGTTGACAGCGGTTGTGGATTCGGAGGATCATCCAATTATGTGCATACGCACATGTAAAATTGATCCCTGTGCTTCTACCTGTACTGAAGGCGAAATGGGGTAGGGGAATTTTCGTCGTTTTCGCGTCCTGAAGAGGGGCGAGGTATGGCGAGGCGAGCAATTTGGCTTGTCACTCCTATCGAGGAAAGGCGCTATGGCGAATTACACTGTGCGAGTTGAGTTAATCGGAGTTGACCATGATGCGGACAAGTACGAAAAACTCCACGATGAAATGAAAAATGAAGGATTTTGGCGGACCATCTCACTTGACGCCACTGGCTTTAAGTTGCCTCCAGCCGAATATAGCAAGATTACCGATGACACCAAGGCGTCCGTGCTCGATGCAGCGAAAACTGCCGCTACGAGTGTCATGGGAAGCGACAAGAAGCACCGTATTCTAGTAACCAGGTCGCAGGAGCCGCGCGCGCAATGGAACCTCGAGCCGAAATGACTTTGAACGGCACGAATCGAAGCTCAGGGGGGCGACAGAAGTTCTGCGGCCAAACTACCAAGCATCTCCTTCTTGACCGCTGTTTTGAAGGTGCAGAAATCTGCACATGCAGATTGTGTTCGCGGAGGAAGCGGTTGCCCTGTCGAGGGGGCGAAGTTACCGCCGCGACCATGAGCACCTTTCGCACTCCGGGGCGACGAGCCGCTCCGGGTGGCTGGTCAATGCTCGCGCACCACACCTCTGTGCGCTGCATGAACGCCGCGGCAGGCAGTCACACGCGGATCCCAGCTTTTCCCTGCAGACAGTTGGCGGGCGTGATGGCCATCCCGCACCGGCACACGAATAACCGTTCCGGCGCGTAGCAAACGCGCCGTCAACGTCTGTCTGGGACGGACGATACACCTGACGCCGCAGCATGCACACTCCAGCCCAGTCGTGCTGCGTATCTCACCACACCGATGGTCGGCGGATAGGCGGGGTCAATCAGGATCAGTCCGACACCCGCAAGAAAGCACTGCGCTTCGAGCAGTCGCCGGTATTTTGCTTAAAGCAGCCCCGAGAGCATGCGCGCCGCTTCCGGGCGGAGCTGGGCTGTCGCTTTCTTCTTCGCGGTGAAGTCCAGATCTCTGCAAGGAGGAGCTTTCGCGCTTCTTCTACCATGCAATCGTCGCCCGGAGGGCGCCGGCGAGAATCGCCTTGTGCTGGCTGGAACCTGCACTTTGCCGTACCAGCGGGACGCTCCGGGGAGTCATGTGTGAGTTGTCCTCCAACGGCTCGAATCGGCGTCGCCGTCCTGCTGTGGTAGCCCATAAGCGCGCTACCCGAATCTGCCCGGGGAGATTTCACCCTATCAAATTAGCGGCCAACAGATGGCGGCATCCTGATGCTCGGCGACCGTTTCTTACACTTGCAAGGCGAATAAGATGAAAATGAGGCTGATTGTGTTTGAATCCATAGCATTAAAAGGCAAGTGCGTGGCATAGTTCGATTTTTCTCAACAAAAAGGTGAATTGCCATGGCGACATTGGAACAGGTTCAGGCAAAGCTTAAGAAACTGCAGGCGCAAGCCGACGCGATGCTGGCGAAGAAGGCGCAGGTTGTAGTGGATCAGATTCGCGCATTGATGTTGGAGCACGGTCTTACCACGGCTGACATTGAGACCAAAGCAAAGGCGAAGCGTGAGGGCAACGCGCTCAATGGCAGCGCGCCCAGCGGTAGTATGAAAGTTGCCCATGGAGAAAAAGCTAAACCAGTACCGAAGTACCTGGACCCCAAAACAGGTACAACTTGGAGCGGGTATGGCCGTGCACCGGCGTGGATTGCTGGCGCGAAGGACCGCACCGGATTTCTGATTGCAGATGGTGCTGAAACTGCTATTGCCGAAAGTGCCGGTGCCACTGGTAAGGCGAAGGCCGCAGTTAAGACGTCTTCGGCGGCCGGCGCAGTTGCAGGCAAAGGTCAGCGAAAGGGACCTCAGCCGGCCACGTACCGTGACCCGAAATCTGGAGCGACCTGGAGCGGGCGAGGTCGGGTACCAGGTTGGTTGGGCGCGGACCGGAGCAAATTCTTGATAGATGGTGCAGGCGCGGGAGTGGACGCCAGCGCTGCGGTCGAGGCGCGCAAGCCGACGAAGAAGTCTATTGCAGCGAAGGGCCCGGCGAAGAACGCTGCCTTGGCAGGCAAGAATACGACTACCAAAAAAACTTCGACAACTGCAACGAAAAAGGTCGCGGCTAAAAAGGCTCAAAAGAGAAAAATGGGCGCTACCAAGAAGACGGTTGCGGCAACTGGTGTCACCCAAGCGCCGGAAGCAGCGGTCGCTTAGACATCCTTCCGATGACGAGGAGTTGTACGTTGCAACCGACTGCGGGGTACAACGGCGCCGCAGTCGCTGACCGCTATGTCATTTGCCGGGTCTCATGGCTGGCGAGTCTTCGCATGGTTCAAGGCACATGCAAATCTCTCGCCAGCGGGCCGTGACGCAAAAGAGACTGCGGTGTATTAGGGGCTGTTTACATTCGATGAAATGTGTTTACATCTTGTTTTTTGCGCGAGCAGGGCAAGATGATTCGAACGTTATTGAGCGATGAAGTATGGACACGAATCGAATCCGTCTTGCCGGGCAAGGAAGGCGATCCAGGGCGAACGGCGAGCGACAATCGTTGGTTTGTCGAAGCTGTCCTCTGGATCGGCCGGACCGGCTGCCCGTGGCGCGATTTGCCGAAGGCGTTCGGCCGATGGCATACGGTGTACATGCGATTCTCCCGGTGGCGCCGCAAGGGTGTGTGGGAACGTGTGATCCACGCCGTGGCCGACGAAACCGAGATCAAGCATGTGTTGATCGATTCGACCATCGTGCGCGCACACCAGCATTCGTCCGGAGCTCGAAAAAAAACGGTCCGCAAGCGCTCGGTCGCTCGCGAGGTGGATTGACCACCAAGTTGCACCTGGCCGTTGATGACGCCGGACGCCCCCTGCGGTTGATTGTAAGCGGTCCATCTTCGACGTCTATCGGCTGGCGGCATGAGCGAGGAGCATAGGTGTCCACCTACGTGGAGGTGGACACCTATGGCTGGCAGTGACTCAGAGTTAAGAGTAGTTCGTCTAAGCCGCGACGGGCGCCGTCGCTATGACGAGGACGGTAAGCGCGCGCTGGTCGAGGCTGCATTGCGCCCGGGCGTGTCGGTAGCCCGTCTGGCACAGGAGCATGGGATCAACGCCAACCTGCTGCGCAAATGGACCACGAAGGTATGCGGTGTAAGCGGCTCGTCTGGGCCGTTATGGACAGCGGATTGAGGGTTTGGGTAATTTGGTGTCCACCAAATTATTGCGGACACCAAAGTGGACAATACATTGAAGGCGCGCGCAGCCGGTGGCGCATATAAGCGACCGAATTTCCCTACGGAGTTCAAACGGCGCCTGGTAGAGCAGTCACTTGAGCCAGGTGCCTCGGTAGCGTTGATTGCGCGTGCCAACGAGGTTAATGCGAATTTGCTGTTCAAATGGCGACGGCAGTATCTGCAAGGTGCCTACGGCATCCCGTCGCTTCCCAACCCCACGATATCCGATCCTGCCCGGGAGAGTGCGCCGCTGTTGCCGGTGAGCATTGTCGCCGACACCGCCGAATCGACCCCGGTGACGGTGCGCGACGCGGGGGGCGTGAACACCGTGGTTGAGAGCGTGTGCGAGGTGGTGTTCAGCAATGCGTGTCTGCGGATCCGCGGCGAGGTCTCGCCCGCCACGCTACGTCTGTTGATCCGTGAGCTGTCGCGATGATCGGCCTGCCGGCGGGCACACGTATCTGGATCGCAGCAGGGGTGACCGACATGCGCTGCGGCTTCCAGGGCCTGGCCGCCAAGGTACAGACGGCGCTTGAGGAGAATCCGCTGGGCGGTCACGTGTTCATCTTCCGCGGCCGTCGCGGCGACCTGGTAAAAATTCTTTGGGCTACCAGCGACGGGCTATGGCTGCTTGCAAACTATCTGGCTTCATACTACAACTCCTTTGGTTGGATGAGAGGGTTTTGATTCTTTCGTCGCCTGCACCGCAGCTACGCGGTCAGCGAGCCGGTCCCATCGACTACTATGCTTCACCGGTGGGTTCGAATCGGGGACTTCGTAGAGATGCGCATAATCGTTATAGGCGTGTTTGGTGACGATGCCGTGTTCCACCCATCTGACGAGCGTGGCTTCATGGATTCCAAGCCGCGCGGCGGCCTCAAGTCTCGTCAACATGCCACGATCCCGCAGTCTGTCGCGACGGGAGCGGAGCCCGTTTCGCTGAGCCTGATATGCGACGCGCAGCGCGGTAAATCGGATGTCGGCCTTACCTGGCCGGACACAACCACCAGGGCGGATACCCTGATTGTTGAGGATGTCAGCAATCTCGGAGCATATGTGGCTGTCGAGAAGCGTGTCGATGAGTTCCAGGACCTCTGGCCGGGTCTTAACCTGTTGTGCAGAGGTTTGGGGATTCTGCGCCGTCAGGGTTTCAGTCCTGCCAGCCTTGAAGCGGACGTGAATCCTGGTTGTTCCCTCTTCTGGCAGTTTGACCAGCGTGACATCCTCGATAATGTAAGCGAGTAGCCGCTTGCGTTCACGGTTCGGTAGTGATTGGTCACGCCAGAGCGTTTTGAAGTCGGTCGTCATGGCGATGAGTCGGTCGCGGATTGCATCGTCGACCACGAGACGTTCCTCCTGCTGGCTACGCTCCCTTTCCTCCCTGGCGTTGGCCAACGTGCGTAACTTGTCGTTCCATTCATGCTCGAGCGTGTCGGCGACCAGACGATTATCTGGGGCAACCAGCATGAATCGTCGCTGTGCAAGATCAGCCTCGTACTGCGCGCGTTCGACGGCCCGAAGGCGCAACCGGTCTGCTTCGTCGTGGCGGGCTTCGATCTCTCTGCGAATCTCCAGCGCCAATTCAACGGCGGCCGGAGTCATCATGGCGGCGACCAGTGCACCAACCGCTTCATCTATAGGCGCTCCGGCAATCGACTGGCAGCAGGGTTCGCCACGAGTGCCTTGTGCGCGATCGCAGATATACCACGCTTCCTGTCGTCCGCGTCGTGTTGCGTACCGGAGCCGGAAGTGCCGGCCGCAAAGCCCGCAAACCGCGCGCCCCTGTAGCAGGGCTGCGCCTTCCCTGGGCGGCGACGCTCGCGCAACCTCGTACCCTTGACCATTGGTCTTGAGAATCTCGAGATTCTGCTGAAACTGTTCCCGTGTGATGTACCCGGGATGGGCATCCGGGATGCAGGCTAGCCAGTCGTCACGTTCGCGCTTCCGAGTCAGACTCTTACCATCAGCAGTCCGCCGGTAATACCGCCGGCCATAGAAGTAAGTGCCTGCGTAACGCGGGTTGTTCAGTGTCCGGAGCGCGGTCGACGCGGTGAGGGGCTGGAAGGTTATCAGCTTCTCGTTGCGCATGCGGGATGGAAACAGAAGCCCCTCATTCTTGAAGACCTTGACTGTCTGACAGGCAGAGCCTACCCGTGAAAACGTCTCGAAGAAGTACGCGATTGTCTCCCTGACCTGCGAGTCTGGGTCAAGCACCACGTTGCCGAGTTCGTCGTACACGAAGCCTGTCGGAAGTCGACAGCGAAACTCGCCACGGCGCGCCTTGTTCAGGATTCCGCCACGCAATCGGGCCTTGATAACATGGAGTTCGGCCTCGCTCATTGTTCCCTTGAGCCCGAGCAGGAGCCGATCATTGAAGCTGGCCGGATCGTATACTCCGTCTTCGTCCAGAATCAGCGTATCAGCGAGGGCGCAGATCTCCAGCAGGCGATGCCAGTCGGCATTGTTTCTCGCCAGGCGTGACACCTCCAGGCCCATGACGATGCCGGCCCGGCCCATGCCGACATCAGTAACCAGCCGTTGAAACCCCTCCCGCCAGGACGCCGACGCTCCAGATTCACCTTGATCGCTATCGATCGTGATGATCTGGTCATCGCGCCAACCAAGCGCGGTCGCACGACCACGCAGGGCGTACTGCCGTTTCGTGCTCTCGACGTTCTCGACGACCTGTCGCATCGACGACTGCCGAATGTAAAGGTACGCACCCCGCTCGAGGTGATGAGGTTGAACTTTATGCGATGCGTTCATAGTGTTCCCCACTTATTGAATGTCATGGCCATGCCTGCGAGTGCGTAAACCACGGTGTTGCGCTCGAAGGATCGTGCATGTGGTGCGGATTGGGTCGGAATCGGTTCCGGGCGCGTGCCGGTAGTGACCGACATGCATGCCCATGCCCACATGCCTCGATTTAGAAAGACGTTGAGCCCACGCCGGGCGTCTGCAGGCAAAACCTCCCCCAGCATGGCCGAACGCATCACCTCGTACTGCGCGACGACGGCGGGCGAAAGCGTCGGTGGTCTGGCGTCGGCTCTGGTTATTCCGCCGTTTTTTTTACACCGAAGGCACGTTCGATCGTTCTTGGATGCACATCGAGACCAAATTCCTTGCGAACCAGCCTTGCCAGTTCGCGTGCCCGAATCGGCTCTCCAGGGGCAAGCCGTGTCTTGAGAAACGCCAACACATCACCCTGGATCTTGTGTGGACCATGCGGCCCCCGCTTCCTCGGCATCAGTCCAGCGATCCCGCCTTCCTCGAAGTCCATCCGGGCCTGATAAAAGGTCGGTCGTGAGACGCCGTATTCGTCGGAAACCGACGTCACCGATGCCTTCTCGACGGAGACGCGGCGCAACATCTCGTACTTCACCTGCACGGCATCGTGCGGGTCAAAAAAACTCCCTTCCTGAAACTTGGGGTCCAGGACGTTCTCCGGCATCGGATTCAACGCGCCGTCCTCTGTGAGAACGTCGATCTTCGAGCGCTTGCGTTCGATGGTTGTGGGCACATTCAACTCCAGATGACTCAAAGAGTATATGTAATTAAAATATGCCGCAATGCAAGCCTTGTCAAGGTCAATAAAGATGGACTTTAGTCGTAATTTTACGGAATAGTATTGCGACTATGGCTGCGTTAATGAAAGAACGTGCGGCATAATTACATTACATAAGCGGCAAAATTAGGCTTACAGCTAATTGGCGCTATCAGCTCGCCTTTGCGAGGAGAGGCGTGTCACGAGGCAAGCAAGTTCCATCAAGTCCGCTACCGTGAACAGCGCACGTTCTTGCCCCATGGTGACCTCAGGATCAGGCTCGCTCATATCGGTCCACTTCGGGGGAACAGAGCAGAAGCTCTTGTCGTCGATGCGCAGCAAGAGACGCTTGCCGGAGCGGTTATAGCGCTCGCCAACGCAGACGAGCTGCCGGCCACTGAAGGGATGGAAGGGATGAGTTATGCGGACAAGCTGCGCCGAGGTAGCAACAAGGCCTGCATTCCGAGCTATGTTACAAGCGCCTTGAACGAGGCCATTTTATCTGGCCCCAAGCCGATGGTGGCAAGGTCCATCTGAGCTCCGCACAACTGTCGATGCTCCTCGAGGGCATCGACTGGAGACAGCCCCGTCGCACCGCTGCGTTATCGATGTTGTAAACCGCGCGGCAGACTCGTAAACTACGGCGCATGTCGAACGGCGCCGATCTTCCTGACGATGTCGAACTCCTGAAGGCCTTGCTGGTCGAGGCCCGTAGTCTGCTTGCCGAACGCGATGTCGAGATTGAGCAGCTCAAAGCCCAGATCGACAAGCTCAGGCGCATGCAGTTCGGTCGCAAGTCCGAGCAGTTGCAGCGGCAAATCGAAACGCTCGAGACTCAACTTGAAGATCTGGCCGCCGGGCGCGGCGTTGCGGATGTGGAGCGTGCGCAGGCGCGCGGTGCAAATGCGTCCACCTCGAATGCGACGACGGACGAAGCGGCGTCAAGGCGAGCGCTTCCCGCGCATCTGCCGCGCGAGGATCATGTACTCCAGCCCGAATCGAGTTGCCCGGACTGCGGTCAACCAATGCAGATGCTCGGCGAGGACGTGTCCGAACAACTCGCCCGGGTCGCAGCGGCGTTCAAGGTCATTCGCACGATCCGGCGCAAACTGGTTTGCCCATGCTGCAGCACTATCACCCAGCTGCCAATGCCCGGCCTGCCGATCGAGCGGAGCATCGCCCATCCGAGCTTGCTGGCAGACATCCTCGTCTCGAAGTATGCAGACCACCAGCCGTTGTACCGACAAGCGGCGATCGCGGCGCGCGACGGCGTGACGCTTGACCGGGCCAGTATGGGCCGCTGGGTCGGCCAATGCGAGGCACTGTGCGCACCGCTAACAGAGGCGCTGCGCCGCTATACGGTGGCCGCCACCAAGCTGCACGCAGATGACACGCCGATCCCGGTGCTCGCACCGGGCAACAGGAAGACCAGGACCGGCCGGCTGTGGGTCTACGTGCGCGACGATCATCGCTCGGGCTCGACGCAACCGGCTTCGGTCTGGTTCTCGTACTCGCCGAACCGGCAAGGCATCCACCCTCAAACCCATCTCGCCAGGTTCAAAGGGATCCTGCAAGCGGACGCTTACGCGGGCTTCGACGAGCTGTTCCGCGATGGCTCGATACGCGAGGCGGCATGCCATGCCCACGCAAGGAGAAAGTTCTACGACATCCATGTGCGAACGCCATCTGACACAACGCAAAAGGCGCTCGAATATATTGGCGGTCTCTATGACATCGAGGCCTCCATTCGCGGCAAGCCTGCGGCCGAACGGCTGCGAATACGCCAGGAGAAAGCCAGGCCACTGCTTCAAATCTACGAAGCCTGGCTCAGGGCAAAGCTCGAAACGCTGTCGTCGAAGTCCGATACAGCCAAGGCGATCAACTACACGCTCAACCAGTGGACCGCACTGACGCTGTATTGCGAAGACGGAAGGCTCGAGATCGACAACAACATCGCGGAGAACGCGCTGCGTTGTGTAAGCCTGGGGCGGAAGAATTTTTTATTCGCCGGCTCCGATAGCGGCGGCGAACGGGCAGCCGCAATGTACGCGTTGATCGGCACTTGCGCCCTGAATGACATCGATCCGCGCGCCTATCTGGACTACGTGCTGACTCACATCGCTGACCACAAAATCAATCACATCGACGAGCTTCTACCGTGGCGCGTGGCCGACAAGTTGCATACACCAGCCAGTCCGCCGACGCCCGCGACCTGACCGGGCTTGTTCGGATCACCATCATGCTTCACGTGCACGCGCGTGGACGAACGGCCTAGGCGAGCCGCTTACTCTTAAGGCGCGCTTCGAGCAGGCCTTCCTGTATGCATAGGAATTGCTGCAAGAAACCGGCTGTCGAATGGATCAATTCTGCGCGGACCTCGAGATGCTGCTTTCTAGGCGCATCGTTAAACACGACGGCATCTACGAGCGGCTGCATGCGTGCTCAAGACATGTCGGTAACGTGATGGCTAAAACTGTCCGCTACACCCTGTATCGCAACGGAGGCCATACCCTAACTCAAATGAATGAATACTCTGCCTCACATCGCAACGCTGACTCTACGGTCGAGCGAGCCCTTTCTTATGCTTTCCGACTCATCGGAAAAATGGAACAGTCGTCCCCGGGCAGTCAATTTATTTTCGTGACCGAAGTCGTCGTATGGGCAATCGAACGGCTCAATCCCTCTCTTGTGACGGCACTCCGTGATGCCGGGCAATTCGATGACTTTCGTCGCTGTCTTACGCTGTACGGCACATTGCGACCGTCAGCGGAGGAGCTTCGTTATCAGGCATACCTCGACGGATGCGCGGAAGTGGCATTGGACTACCCCGATGATGGCCACGTGACCGCTGAAGATATGCTGTGCGCACTGGAACATAGTTCAATTTGCCTTGCGGAAACTCCGCAGCGAGCGTTATTTGAACGTGCCATTCGGGCTATTTCAAGTCGACCGCAGCGCGCGTTATCCCGGGAATCGGTGCGCGAACGTCTTCCCGCCGTCGTTCACTCGTATACCATCGAAAATGAGCTGGACGCTCACATGCCGGATTACGATGTGGCGCAAACACCGCCATACACGGTGAAAGCCATGTTGCATGCCCGTCGCGAACTGATTCTGTTCGATGATGGCGCACACTCGGAGTTCTGGGAGAAGACGTACCCGAGCATCGTCGGGGACTGGCTGGAGATGGACATTCCTGAGGTTGCGGCGTCGATACTCGGCGCCAGTGACGTCTCAGATTACGTTGCCGACGTGTGGGGGTTTCTTACGGAAATGAGGGCCGTCGAACGCATCTGGGCAGGTGTAAATTATCCAGTTCGTGCGCTTCTACTACGATGCCCCGACAAGCACGAGGCCATCGAAATAGTGAAGAAGATTGTGCGCGCAGGCAACACGGACGAAGCTGAGGTCTCTCGTCGGTCGTCGTTGGTCTGGAGCATGATTCGACGACGCGAGGCGAAGGAAATTTGCCGAGCAACAAAAGTTGACCGGTCTGCTGGAACGAATGAATACATTGACCGTTTGCGCGCCACGCCCGCCGCGGCTGAAACTTGCTTTGTCGTCAATAAACACGCGCTACCCGCCGAAGCAGCAACAGTGATAGCAGAAAAGACGGCCCTAGTAGTGCGTGTTCCCGAGTCATGGCTGGACAACGTCGATATGCTTGGTCGGGGTTATGAGCTACGGCCCTTTTTTTCGGAACAGGGAAAACCAGGTATCGTCAGGTGCGAACTGGCTATGAGCCCGGCATTTTGGTGCCAATACGAGCAGCTTTGGCCCGTCGTGTTCGCCTTTCGCCGATCTATTCCGGTCGTGTACGTGTTTGAGCGCTCGTTGGTGATTTGTCAGTATCCGTTCTGCCACTTCTGCGACCTTCGATACATCGCTGATTTTTCTCCGAAGCACTACCCGACAGAGACCGTCGATGAAGACGGAACTGTCTCGTACGATGGGCCAAGTGGATGGAGTCAATACCGACCATCGTTGCTCACACACGTGGTCAACGAAGCGAGCTACCGCAATGCTGGAGCACTTTCAAAAAGGTACGTCGCGGAAAATACTTCTACCGCGCAATAGGACTGCATCGCCTCATCCCATCCTCCCTGCAGGCTGTCAACCCCTGCTGAGGACGCGGTGATACGGCCATAACCAGTGACGTGCTGCACTCCGGCACAGCGACGCACTCCGAGTGGCGAGCCAGTGTTCGCGCACCACGTCTCTTCCAGTTCCTACATTCCGGACCGGCGCTCTACCTATTCAAGGATACGTGCATGGTTGCGCGCCACCGACTCAGTCATTTTCTGATCCGTGCGCAGTTGCCAGAATTCCGCTAGATCATTTGCAATCGTTCAAATTTCAGGTGATGTCCAACAGGACATTATCTCGCTGAGCGGGCGCGGCTAAAACCAGTCTCTCTACTTTCCATTACAACATCTGCCGTGCCGTTCCGCACGACTCCGAAAATGAACACTAAAACGTCCGCTGTCTCAGACAACCAAGAGAACGAGCTATTCGCAAATCGGATTATTCCATTCCAAACTGCTGAGTCGTCGGTCCTCGCATCCGCTCCCGGGCTTTCAGCGCCGCTCGCTGCTGACGTGCCACTACCCGAATTTTTCCTGGAGGGGACACTAAGCTCGTACGCCTTTGAAGGAATCTATGGCCCCGTCATCAATCTGCGCGCAACCTTTGAGAATTGGCCAACCCTCAACTGGTTTCTCGACCCGAACGACCCGGTCACCTGGACCATGCTCGATGCATGGCAAAACCAGGGAGGTCTGCAGGTGGGCGCGCACCACACAGGCGAAGCACACCTATGTCTCGCTTTCGCAGACGAACGCGGCATTCTGAACGACGACATCGAAAGGTTCCGCTTCCATTCTGGAGGAGCCACGACGGCACACTTCTTTTTACAGGCGGCCTCCGACTCTCGGGCTGCAGTTTTCGAAGCAGCGTTCACTCGCGGATATCCGAAGGCTGATGACCAATGCGTGTGGATTGTGATGACACCGACCGTAAAAGACTACATTGGCGAACTTCTTACAGTGGACGACGGCAGCGAAAAATCCTCACCAACAAACTCGTAGCGGGCTTGCGTGTGCGTACCTTGGTGTATGGCGCACTCGAAATTTTCCGTCGCTGCGAGCTTTTCATGGCCAGAATCTCGGCCCACGTTCTAAGTCGACCAGCGATTCGGTGCGGAGCATCGGCTCACCGCGCCGGAGTGCGAAAGGTATCGGCGCCCGTTGCACTAATGTACGGCAGCGAGCGACGCTGCGCCCGAGAGTGAGACGCACGATTAGAAGCCCGAAGCCCGTGGGTGCGCAGTGTCGGTTTCGAGTTTTTCGAGTTATTCGTTTTGTGTCACAATGGCGCTATGCCTTGAGACTTTGGCGAAAAATCATGCTTCCCGATGCCGCGTTCCACCTGATCGATCCCAAAGCCCTCGAGAATCTGCACCAATCAGCCCTCGACGGAATGGCGCGGGTGCTTGCTGAAAAACTCAGCGAATTCATCGATGCAAATCCCGGCGTGAAGCCCAACCACTTCCAGTTGCACGACATGCTGAAGGTCGCGCTTGATGACGCCGTCCTTGCGGGGCGGCGCGAGCATGCCGTTGCGGCCAGAGACGCGCGAGCAGCACTGATGCTGCTTCTTAGCGCCAGCAATATCTCAACGCAAATTTTTGACGCTGCGAGACCCTCCCTCAAGCAGGACCGGATGTTGTCCACTGAGAACGTCGCGCAGATTCTCAATGTGTCTCGCCCGTATGTCGTCAAATTAGCGGATTCGGGCAAGCTCGGTGCGATCGAGAAAACGGAGGGTGGGCAACGCCGAATTCCGACTGCCACAGTAGAAGCCTATCGCAGCGATCGACAAGCCAAAAGTCGCAAGGCGCTGGAGGACCTCGCAGCAACCTCGGACGAAGCCCGCCTCTACGATGCGACCGCCGGCCAATCCGACGGAAAAGATGAGCCGACGTGACTGCAGTTGTGCTAGCGATCACGCCGACCAGTGCCCGGCTGAGCTGACCTAACGCCTCACTCATTGACGCTGTCAATGGACAGTTACGTCAGCCGGCCGCGAAAACTCCGGTAGACGGGCAAGCTGCTCCAGAGACTCCTTCTTCGCGACCTTGGCCAGCCGGTCAGTCATGAGGATATTGACCAAGACGTGCTCGAGACGAACGTGCGGGATATCGGTTGTCGCGGTACGTTCAACGATACCGCTTTCAATCAACCTCACAGATGCCTGCATGAACTCCCATGCCTTCTCCTTGCCGCACTCACCACGGAATTGCTCCACACCGTTCTGCGGACCTGCAATTTCCCACGGAAAGAATGCAGCATTTCGCTCTTGAACAAGCGCGAAGCCTGCCATGCCGTAAGCGTGTCGCCAGAACCGTGTTGCGCGGGGTTGGCGCTTATGGCGTGGTGAGCTGATCGGCAACGGCCCAGGGCGTGAGTTCGTCGATCCGGTTGATCGGATGATCCGCGATGCGCGCCAGTACGTGACGCAGGTACGCCTCGGGATCGACGCCGTTGAGCTTGGCTGTTCATGCCGAATCCCGCGCTATGCCGAAGCAGTTCGTATCATTCACTCCGGGTCATGCGATGCGGTTTGCGCATTCGGCATAGTCTGAGGCTCTCTCCTGTCATTTTGGCGGGAAGGAGTAGACATGACCATCGAAGCGTATTACGACAGTCCCAAGATGCTTAAACGGCTTCACGAAGGGCCGTTGGGAGTTCATATCGATCTGTTCGCAGCGCGGCTGCTGCGAGAGGGACATTGTCGACAAGGAGCATGGCGCAATCTTCGCGTGGCTTGCGACTTCAGTCACTGGCTCGCACGCAAACGGCTTGAGCTTGACGACATCAACGAGCAATCGATAGAAGAGTATCAGGAGTTCCGTCGCCGATATCGATGTCCATTTCTCAGTGATCGTCCTGCATTGATCAGACTGCTCGGTCTGCTTCGAGAGATCGATGCAATTCCTGCCAAGCCACCTTTCGCACTGGACGAGCTCGAACAGGTTGTGCAGGATTTTGACCGATATCTGATCCAGGAGCGCGGATTGGCGCGCGTGTCTGCCGTTCGCCATGTCCCTTTCGCTCGGCAGTTTCTGCGGGAGTATTGCCTGTCTGGCTATCCGCAAATCACCAGCCTGACTGGTTCGGACGTCATGACATTCATCGAACGTCATGCAAGAGACCACAGTCCGCAATCCGCGAAACATATGTGCTCGGCCATTCGCGCGTTCATGCGATTTCTGCAATACCGAGGTTACATTGCCGCCGATCTTGCGAGCTGCGTACCAGGTGTGAGAGCGTGGCAGCTCACATCGCTTCCTACCTATCTGCTGCCCGACCAGGTTCAAACCGTGCTCAACGGCTGTGACCGGCATACTCCCGTCGGACGCAGAGACTACGCGATCTTGTTGTTGCTTGCTCGCCTTGGACTGCGAGCAAATGAGATTGCGTTGCTGACGCTCGATGATATTGACTGGCGTATTGGCCAACTCGCCGTTCACGGCAAGGGAAGGCGACGAGCTGAGCTACCGTTGCCGGCGGAGGTTGGCGCCGCAATGGTGGACTATCTAAAGCACGGGCGGCCGCAATCCGGGAGCCGACGCGTGTTTCTCCGGCACCTGGCTCCGCACATAGGGTTTGCATCGTCGGCGGCGGTTTCCATGATCGCCACGATGGCGCTCACACGCGCGGGAATCGATAATGTTTCGCACAAGGGCGCACATCTCTTCCGGCATAGCCTCGCGACTCAGTTGCTCCGAGCCGGTGCGTCATTGACACAGATCGGTCAAGTTCTCCGTCATCAGGATCATGACACGACCCGAATCTATGCGAAGGTCGATATCGCCTCGCTGCGCACGCTTGGCCTGCCATGGCCGGGAGGTGTGCGATGAACACTCTCTCGCAAGCGCTTCGGCAGTACGTGCTCATGCGTCGTGGTTTTGGGTTCAAGTTTGAGAACCAGGAGAGGCGGCTAACGAGCTTTGTCCGTTTTATGGATGGCCGCGCCGCTACCATTATCACGCACAAGCTCGCTCTTGAGTGGGCAATGCTGCCTATAGACGGGCGCGCGTCCTGGGCGTTACGCTTAACGGACGTGCGCGGATTTGCACGCTATCGGCGCATTGCGGAAATCAGGACGGAAGTGCCACCGTTGGGCATTCTTGTTGGTCCCTCACGCCCGAGACCCTATCTCTACACCGACGTAGAGATACAGAAGTTGTTGACGGCTGCGTTAGAACTTCCTCCGGCAGATGGCTTGCGTCGGTGGACGTATCACTGTCTGTTCGGACTGCTGGCCGTGACTGGACTGAGGATCGGTGAAGTACTTAACCTGCGACGAGAAGACGTTGATCTGGAAGACGGCGTTATCACGATCCGCGACACCAAGTTCGGTAAGTCACGCCTTGTCCCGGTCCACCACACAACCAGAGCCGTATTGGCGCACTATGCGCAACGACGAGACGCGCACATCTGGCCGCCGCACAGTCCATACTTTTTCATCGCTGAGCAAGGTGGCAAACTGTTGCACCAATACGTTCATCCGGTATTTTTGAAGCTTTCACGGCGAACGGGGCTTCGAAGCCCCGATGCCCATTCCGGTCCTCGTCTGCATGACTTCCGGCATCGCTTCGCAGTTCAGACGCTGCTCACCTGGTATCGATCGGGTCAAAGCGTCGAATCATGGTTACCCGTGCTGTCCACGTATCTGGGGCACACCTGTGTGCGCGACACGTACTGGTATCTGTCGGCGTGTCCCGAATTGATGGGGCTCGCCGCGCGAAGGCTCGACGTGCGCTGGGGAGCCCCATCATGAGACCAACCCACATCTTGCCTGCGTTGATCGAACGCTTCTTCACAGAGCGATTGATGCGGCAACGCCACGTCAGCCCACACACTATCGCATCGTATCGAGACACGTTTCGTCTATTGTTCAAGTTCGCACAAGTCTGCCTGCGTAAGCCCCCATCCAGTCTCGACCTGTGCGATCTTGACGCGCCGCTGATTGCCGCGTTTCTCGAGGATCTGGAGACGCAGCGATCAGTCAGCGTACGGACACGCAACCTTCGTCTAACCGCGATTCGGTCCTTCTTCCGCTTCACCGCATTCGAGGAGCCTGCATACGCCGCCCACATCCAGCGCGTGCTCGCGATACCTACCAAGCGATACGATAAGCAACTCGTTCAGTTTCTGACACGCACCGAGATCGAAGCGCTTCTTGTTGCTCCTGATAGAACAACGTGGCTTGGACGTCGGGACTATGCTCTGCTATTGCTCGCGATTCAGACGGGGTTGAGACTCTCCGAATTGACAGGGCTCGATCGTGATTCGGTGCAATTGGGTTGCGGCGCACACGTTCGCTGCCTTGGCAAGGGGCGCAAAGAACGATGCACGCCATTGACAACGCATACCATCGCCACGCTCAAAGCCTGGCTGCAAGAGCCCCCGCGCAACGGCGCGCACGCGTTATTCCCTAATATAAGTGGTGGTCGGCTCAGCTCTGACTCTGTGCAACATCTTCTGGGCAAGTATGTATCCACCGCGAGTGCCTGCTGCTCGTCCTTGAAACGTAAGCGAATCACGCCACACGTCCTCAGGCACAGCGCTGCAATGGAACTACTTCATGCCGGCGTCGACTGCTCCGTCATTGCATTGTGGTTAGGACACGAATCGGTCGAAACCACTCAGGTCTATTTGCACGCTCATTTAGCCCTCAAGGAAGCCGCGCTGGCTAAAGTCAAGTCTTCGAACGGTAAACCATTGGGTCGATACCGTGCAGGCGATAAACTACTTGAGTTCCTAACCGCGTTGTGAAGAGTCCGACTATGCCGAGCGCGACCGATGTATGATCGGCAGCGAGGTCGCTTTTGCGGTGCCCAAATCGCCATCAGCATCAGCCGTTCGGCATAGCACGGGATTCGGCATGAACCGCCCTATGCCGCATCCGGCATAGGGCAGAGCCGATCAGGCTGTAGATTGTCGCCGCACGCTCTCCACCCGAGTCGGCACCGGCGAACAGGTAATTGCGCCTCCCGATGGCGACGCCGCGCAATGCGCGCTCGACCGGCAGATTGTCGATCTCCAACTGACCGTCGTCGCAATAGCGCGTCAGCGCCGCCCACCGGTTCAAGGCATAGAGAATCGCCCGGCTCGTGTCGGATTTACGTGAGAGCGTCTCCAGCATCGTACTCAGCCACGTGTGGAGTTGATCGAGCAGTGGTCGGGCATGGACCTGCCGATATGCCCGGCGTTCGTCGGGCGGCTTGCCTCGGATCGGCTCTTCGAGCTTGTATAGCGCGCCGATACGTTCCAGCGCCTCGGTGTTCAACGCATTCGGGCGAGCGGCATGCAATTCGTAGAACTGTCGCCTGGCGTGCGCCCAGCATGCCGCTTCGGCAACTCGACCGCTTTCGTAGATGGCCTGGTAGCCGCCATAAGCGTCGGCCTGCAGCGTGCCGTTGAAGGATTCGAGGTGCTGCTGAGGATGGATGCCTTTGCGATCCGGCGTATAGGCGAACCACACAGCCGGTGGCGTCATGTCGGCGGAAGCGCGATCATCTCGCACATACACCCACAGACGTCCGGTCTTGGTCTTGCCGTTGCCCGGTGCGAGCACCGGCACCGGCGTATCGTCGGCATGCAGTTTCGTTGCCGCCATCACGTGCCGGCGTAGCGCATCGACGAGTGGTTGCAGGAGGACCGCGCTGTGACCGACCCATTTCGCCAGCAGTGAGCGGTCGAGATCGATACCCTCTCGGGCATAGATCACCGACTGCCGGTAGAGCGGCAGATGATCCGCGAACTTCGCGACCAGGACGTGAGCGAGCAGTCCCGGACCCGCCAAACCGCGTTCGATCGGCCGGCTCGGCGCCGCAGCCTGAGCGATGTGATCGCAGCACGAGCACGCCAGTTTCGGCCGTACATGGCGAATCACGCGGAAGCTGGCGGGTACATATTCGAGCTGTTCAGAGACGTCCTCGCTCAGCGGCTTCATCGCTCCGCCGCAGGCCGTGCAGGTCTCGCCGGATTCGGGCAGGTGGGTCAGCACTTCGCGCGGCAGATGTGCCGGCAGCGGCTTGCGCTGTATCTGCTCCGGTGCGGCGCGCGGCGTCTTCGGAATCTCGATAGGCGCGGCGCCTTCGTCGGCTTCGAGATCTTCCAGCTTTAGTTCGAGTTGTTCGATCTGGCGATCGAGTTTCTCGGAACTGCGTCCGAACGCCATGCGACGTAGCTTCGCGATCAGCAGCTTGAGGTGCTCGATCTCGGCCTTGTCCGTCGCCACCACGGCTTCGTGCGACTCGACCAGATCCTCCAGATGACCGATGCGCGCGTCGCGCTCAAGCAGCATCGCCTTGAGCGCTTCGATGTCGTCCGGATAGGCGTTTGCCGTGGTCATGCCCGCAGTTTACGCGGGCCTCGGGAGGTTTACAACGCTGAACTCGGCTCGGTCGTGCGGACCGGCTGTCGCCAGTCGATGCCTTCGAGCAGCATCGACAGTTGTGCCTGGCTCAGACAGACCACGCCGCCATCGGCTCGCGGCCACACAAACCGCCCGCGCTCCAGGCGCTTGTAACATAGCTCGGAATGCAGGCCTTGTTGCTACCTCGGCGCAGCTTGTCCGCATAACTCATCCCTTCCATCCCTTCAGTGGCCGGCAGCTCGTCTGCGTTGGCGAGCGCTATAACCGCTCCGGCAAGCGTCTCTTGCTGCGCATCGACGACAAGAGCTTCTGCTCTGTTCCCCCGAAGTGGACCGATATGAGCGAGCCTGATCCTGAGGTCACCATGGGGCAAGAACGTGCGCTGTTCACGGTAGCGGACTTGATGGAACTTGCTTGCCTCGTGACACGCCTCTCCTCGCAAAGGCGAGCTGATAGCGCCAATTAGCTGTAAGCCTAATTTTGCCGCTTATGTAATGTAATTATGCCGCACGTTCTTTCATTAACGCAGCCATAGTCGCAATACTATTCCGTAAAATTACGACTAAAGTCCATCTTTATTGACCTTGACAAGGCTTGCATTGCGGCATATTTTAATTACATATACTCTTTGAGTCATCTGGAGTTGAATGTGCCCACAACCATCGAACGCAAGCGCTCGAAGATCGACGTTCTCACAGAGGACGGCGCGTTGAATCCGATGCCGGAGAACGTCCTGGACCCCAAGTTTCAGGAAGGGAGTTTTTTTGACCCGCACGATGCCGTGCAGGTGAAGTACGAGATGTTGCGCCGCGTCTCCGTCGAGAAGGCATCGGTGACGTCGGTTTCCGACGAATACGGCGTCTCACGACCGACCTTTTATCAGGCCCGGATGGACTTCGAGGAAGGCGGGATCGCTGGACTGATGCCGAGGAAGCGGGGGCCGCATGGTCCACACAAGATCCAGGGTGATGTGTTGGCGTTTCTCAAGACACGGCTTGCCCCTGGAGAGCCGATTCGGGCACGCGAACTGGCAAGGCTGGTTCGCAAGGAATTTGGTCTCGATGTGCATCCAAGAACGATCGAACGTGCCTTCGGTGTAAAAAAAACGGCGGAATAACCAGAGCCGACGCCAGACCACCGACGCTTTCGCCCGCCGTCGTCGCGCAGTACGAGGTGATGCGTTCGGCCATGCTGGGGGAGGTTTTGCCTGCAGACGCCCGGCGTGGGCTCAACGTCTTTCTAAATCGAGGCATGTGGGCATGGGCATGCATGTCGGTCACTACCGGCACGCGCCCGGAACCGATTCCGACCCAATCCGCACCACATGCACGATCCTTCGAGCGCAACACCGTGGTTTACGCACTCGCAGGCATGGCCATGACATTCAATAAGTGGGGAACACTATGAACGCATCGCATAAAGTTCAACCTCATCACCTCGAGCGGGGTGCGTACCTTTACATTCGGCAGTCGTCGATGCGACAGGTCGTCGAGAACGTCGAGAGCACGAAACGGCAGTACGCCCTGCGTGGTCGTGCGACCGCGCTTGGTTGGCGCGATGACCAGATCATCACGATCGATAGCGATCAAGGTGAATCTGGAGCGTCGGCGTCCTGGCGGGAGGGGTTTCAACGGCTGGTTACTGATGTCGGCATGGGCCGGGCCGGCATCGTCATGGGCCTGGAGGTGTCACGCCTGGCGAGAAACAATGCCGACTGGCATCGCCTGCTGGAGATCTGCGCCCTCGCTGATACGCTGATTCTGGACGAAGACGGAGTATACGATCCGGCCAGCTTCAATGATCGGCTCCTGCTCGGGCTCAAGGGAACAATGAGCGAGGCCGAACTCCATGTTATCAAGGCCCGATTGCGTGGCGGAATCCTGAACAAGGCGCGCCGTGGCGAGTTTCGCTGTCGACTTCCGACAGGCTTCGTGTACGACGAACTCGGCAACGTGGTGCTTGACCCAGACTCGCAGGTCAGGGAGACAATCGCGTACTTCTTCGAGACGTTTTCACGGGTAGGCTCTGCCTGTCAGACAGTCAAGGTCTTCAAGAATGAGGGGCTTCTGTTTCCATCCCGCATGCGCAACGAGAAGCTGATAACCTTCCAGCCCCTCACCGCGTCGACCGCGCTCCGGACACTGAACAACCCGCGTTACGCAGGCACTTACTTCTATGGCCGGCGGTATTACCGGCGGACTGCTGATGGTAAGAGTCTGACTCGGAAGCGCGAACGTGACGACTGGCTAGCCTGCATCCCGGATGCCCATCCCGGGTACATCACACGGGAACAGTTTCAGCAGAATCTCGAGATTCTCAAGACCAATGGTCAAGGGTACGAGGTTGCGCGAGCGTCGCCGCCCAGGGAAGGCGCAGCCCTGCTACAGGGGCGCGCGGTTTGCGGGCTTTGCGGCCGGCACTTCCGGCTCCGGTACGCAACACGACGCGGACGACAGGAAGCGTGGTATATCTGCGATCGCGCACAAGGCACTCGTGGCGAACCCTGCTGCCAGTCGATTGCCGGAGCGCCTATAGATGAAGCGGTTGGTGCACTGGTCGCCGCCATGATGACTCCGGCCGCCGTTGAATTGGCGCTGGAGATTCGCAGAGAGATCGAAGCCCGCCACGACGAAGCAGACCGGTTGCGCCTTCGGGCCGTCGAACGCGCGCAGTACGAGGCTGATCTTGCACAGCGACGATTCATGCTGGTTGCCCCAGATAATCGTCTGGTCGCCGACACGCTCGAGCATGAATGGAACGACAAGTTACGCACGTTGGCCAACGCCAGGGAGGAAAGGGAGCGTAGCCAGCAGGAGGAACGTCTCGTGGTCGACGATGCAATCCGCGACCGACTCATCGCCATGACGACCGACTTCAAAACGCTCTGGCGTGACCAATCACTACCGAACCGTGAACGCAAGCGGCTACTCGCTTACATTATCGAGGATGTCACGCTGGTCAAACTGCCAGAAGAGGGAACAACCAGGATTCACGTCCGCTTCAAGGCTGGCAGGACTGAAACCCTGACGGCGCAGAATCCCCAAACCTCTGCACAACAGGTTAAGACCCGGCCAGAGGTCCTGGAACTCATCGACACGCTTCTCGACAGCCACATATGCTCCGAGATTGCTGACATCCTCAACAATCAGGGTATCCGCCCTGGTGGTTGTGTCCGGCCAGGTAAGGCCGACATCCGATTTACCGCGCTGCGCGTCGCATATCAGGCTCAGCGAAACGGGCTCCGCTCCCGTCGCGACAGACTGCGGGATCGTGGCATGTTGACGAGACTTGAGGCCGCCGCGCGGCTTGGAATCCATGAAGCCACGCTCGTCAGATGGGTGGAACACGGCATCGTCACCAAACACGCCTATAACGATTATGCGCATCTCTACGAAGTCCCCGATTCGAACCCACCGGTGAAGCATAGTAGTCGATGGGACCGGCTCGCTGACCGCGTAGCTGCGGTGCAGGCGACGAAAGAATCAAAACCCTCTCATCCAACCAAAGGAGTTGTAGTATGAAGCCAGATAGTTCGCGAGAAGCCAGATTCCGTCCTCCGTTGCCCAAAGAATCTTCACCAGGTCACCCCGGCGGCCTCGGAAGATGTAGACGTTGCCGCCCAGCGGATCCTCCTCAAGCGCTGTTTGCACCTTCGCGGCCAGCCCCTGAAACCCGCATCGCATATCGGTGACGCCCGCAGCAATCCAGATGCGCGTGCCCGCCGGCAGGGAAATCATGAGCGCAGACTACCCAGCACAATTCGCAACAGGTCGGCATCGACCAGACCGTCCACTTTAACCACCGCACGACCGATCCGGATCTCGATCGTGCCGGCAGCTAATGCAGGCCTCGTGTCCTGCGCTTGTGGCTCAATCGAAGATGATGCCCCGACCTCCGCTCGCGTGTCGTCTACAAGTACAACCGGAATGAGCCCTGCAGACTGAGCTTGCTGCTCGGCCAGATAACGCCGCCGCCAGGTGAACAGCATGTTCGCATTGATGCCGTTCTCGCGGGCCAGTTTCGAGACTGAAACGCCAGGCTCGCACGCCGCTGCCGCCAGTCGCTCACGAAGCTCCCGGGCGTAATTCGGGCGCCCCGTTCGGGTACCCGGCTTCTTCTCTTCAGACTGTGACAAAGTGGTGCCCATCAAATCGGAATGATGGACATTACTTTGGTGTCTATCTCAGTCACCGCCTATAACGGCCGGCGCGAGCCGCTTACCCTTAAGACGGGGGAGGGTATGAAAGGGACTCGTTCTAATTCTGTCCCGGCATCAATCGCGACGGATACGTTGGGCTGAATGGGCGTGGTGCGTAATCACGCGCAGGTGCAGCAAGTGGCTCAGCCGGGATCTCGGTGGGAGCAGGGTTCGCGTACGCGGCGGCGGAGTCAGATTTGTTTGCAATTTGTTTTGACCAAACCAGTTTTCTTTGTCACAAAGCTGGGCGTGGGTCCGCTGCATAAGGCTTTGCGCGTGAGTTGCCTCGTCGCTGTTTGCACCAGGTCCGAAGGAACAGAACTTTACGAGCGGTTGCAAGCTGCTCAACTAAACCGAGCCCTTCAGCGTTCCTTCGGAATTTCAGGAGAATCAATAGGTTAACGCCAAGTCAGATTTCTTTGTGGTCGAGGTGAGGCGCTCGTTAGTGCGTATAGAGCAGATTTGTTTGTGGAAAACGGCCAAATCAGATTTGTTTTGACCGGATCAGGTTTCGATTGAACGTGACCAATGAGATACATCGTAAGCGCGATACAGCGCACGATGTTTCGGTCCGGCGTGAAGTATGGATGTCGCCGACACTGCCGGAAAGGCGGGGCGCGGAGCCGGTGCAAACAACGGCGCACCGGGCGGCGCGCCGTAGCGAAATAGCTCGATTAGCGCGTTTGCGGCGCGTCTTTGATAAACAGCGTAGTCAATGCGCCGAGAATGCAGATTGCGCCGACATACAGGGGCGCCGCCATCGGGTTCGACTTCATCATCAGCGAAACGGCGATGGGCGTCAGGCCGCCGAATATCGCGTAGGCGACGTTATACGAGAACGAGATGCCCGAGAACCGTACGACCGGCGGAAACGCCTTGACCAGCACGAACGGAATCGCGCCGATCACACCGACGAAAAGGCCAGCCACGGCGTACAGCGGCACTAGCGCCGACGTATCGACGGCGAGCTGCTGGAACATCACGTAGTACGTCACCGCCAATGCCAGGCCGCCGATGAAAATCGTGCGTCCCGCGCCAATCCGGCCGGCGATCGAGCCTGCCATGACGCAACCGATGGTCAGGCACAGCGTTGCCACGCAGTTCGCCAGCAGTGCGGTGGCCGGCGCGATATGAAACTGCTTCTGCAGCAGTGTCGGTGTCATCAGAATGACCACGACAATCGCGGCCGACAGCATCCACGTGAGCAGCATCGACACGATCACGGCGCGGCCGTGGTCGCGTAATACGGCCTTGAGCGGCACTTCCGCGGCGATGGCCTTGCGTTGCTTGAGCTCGGCGAACACCGGTGTCTCATGCAGCCAGCGGCGCAGATAAACCGAGAACATGCCGAACACGCCGCCCACCAGGAACGGGATGCGCCATGCGTAGGCGGAGATTTCCGCGGGCGCGAAGTTGCGATTCACCGCCGATGCGATCAGCGAGCCGAGCAGGATGCCCGCGGTGAGGCCGGCCGTCAGCGTGCCGCACGCATAGCCGACGTGCCGCTGCGGCACGTGCTCCGAGACGAACACCCACGCGCCCGGCACTTCGCCGCCGACCGCCGCGCCTTGCATCACACGGAACAGCAGCAGCAATACCGGGGCCATCACGCCAATGCTGGCGTAGGTGGGCAGCAGCCCCATCATCAGCGTCGGCACCGACATCAGCAGCACGCTCAGCGTGAACATGCGCTTGCGGCCGAACAGGTCGCCGAAGTGCGCCATGATGATGCCGCCGAGCGGCCGCGCCAGATAGCCCGCCGCGAAGATGCCGAAAGTCTGCACCTGACGCAGCCAGTCCGGCATCGCGGCGGGGAAGAACAACTGGCCGATCGCCGGCGCAAAGAATACGAAGATGATGAAGTCGTAAAACTCCAGTGCTCCGCCGAGCGCGGCGAGGCCGAGTGTCTTGTAATCGCTTCGCCCAAGAGGGCGTGGGGTGACAGCCTGCGCTCCACCCAGATTTGTCGCTTGCATTGCTTGTGTCTTGTCTTGAATTGGGAGCCACACGTGGCGCGTGGAAATATGGCGGTCGTCAGGCGAGAAGTGTGACAAGCGCTGGGTAGAGCACGGGACACCGGCGCGCCGGCCCGGGTAGGGCAAGCACGATGACGACTGGGGCCGGGCCGGGATTTTACAGGATGAAAGACTCTCGCTTCGGGAAGTACTTAATTAGATTGGAAAAAGTTCCTCCAGACGTGTCTTTTCGACGGCGTGCAGGACAGCAAGGGTTGCGCGTCGTGCGAGCCGCAGCGGTCGAGTGTAGGAATGGTGCGCACACCTGTCGGAGTGGGGCGATTGGTGCGCAAATTAGGAATGCTCCTATGGGATGGCCGGGGCGTCCCTCTGAGAATCGCGTCCAAGCTATCAGTTAAGAGTTATCCCAATGCGCATTGCCATCCTTCAGCGTGACCCCGTCATGCGTCAGTCGATCGAAAAGATTCTTATGAACGCCAGCCATACCTGTATGGCTTATGACGACGGTTTGACCATGTCGAAAGCGCTTGCCCGTTCCACGGTGGATCTGCTGGTACTGGACTGGCACGGCACACGCCTGTCTGGCGCCGAGGTTCTGCGGTCGGTGCGTGCCGTCGGCGGCGACCGGCTGCCGGTCGTGTTCGCGTCGACGGAGACGTCAGAGGAGAGCGTGGTGCGCGCCTTTGCCAGCGGGGCAGACGACTATGTTTCGTTGCCGTTGCGGCCGGGCGAGTTCCGCGAGCGCGTTGCCGCGTTGCTGCGCCGCGCCTATCCGGATCGTTTCAGCGCCTCGAGCTTCGATGTGGGCCCCTACCATTTCGACACGCATCGCCAGCTCGTCATGCTGCGCGGCCAGCCGGTACAACTGTCGGGTACGCAATACCGGTTGGCGTCGCTGTTCTTTTCCAATATCGGCCGCGTGATGTCGCGCGACCATATCTTCGCGATGGTATGGGGCCGCGAATTCCGCGAATTCACCCGTACGATTGACAGCCACGTGTCGCGCCTGCGGCTGCTGCTCGAGATCGAGCCGCAGAACGACTTCCGGCTGCAACCCGTTTACAAGAGCGGCTATCGGCTGCTGCATCTTCGGCAAGGTGAAGTGGCTGCGGAGAAGCAGGCGGCCTGAGCGGGTCCGCCCGCGTAGGGAACTCAAACCTGCGGCAGCGCCGGCCGGGTTTCAAGCGACTGGCGGATCAACGCTTCCACCGATTTGCGTTCATCTCCGGCCAACGGCAGGCGCGGCGGCCGCACCGGCTCCGTGCCCAGCCCGACGATCGTTTCGGCCAGCTTGATGTTCTGCACCAGCTTCGAGGAGACGTCGAGCGCGAGGAGCGGCGCGAACCAGCGATAGATCGCCCGTGCTTCCTCAAGACGGCCCGCTTTCAGCAACTTGTAAATCACGACCGTCTCGCGCGGAAACGCGCACACGAGACCGGCCACCCAGCCATGCGCGCCCATCAATATCGCTTCCATTGCGAGGTTGTCGACCCCGCACAGGATCGCGAAGCGGTCGCCGACCACGTTGATCAGATCGGTCACGCGGCGCACGTCGCCGCATGATTCCTTGATCGCGACGATCTTCTTTTCATCGGCGATTTCCGCGAACATCTCGGGCGTCATGTCGACGCCATAGGCCAGCGGATTGTTATAGATCATCAGCGGCAGCGCGCTCGCATCGGCGACGCTGCGAAAGTGGTGCAGCGTTTCGCGGCGGTCCGACAGATAGCGCAGCCCGGGCAGCACCATGAAACCGGCCGCGCCACGCTGGCTGCCGGCTTCGGCCTGGCGGCATGCGTCGAGCGTGCTGTTCTCGGCGATGGTCAGCAGAACCGGCACGCGTCCGCGTGATGCCTCGACGGCGATGTCGAGCACTTGCAGCTTCTCGTCCAGTGAGAGCGTCGACGCTTCGCCGAGCGATCCACACACGATGATGCCGTCCACCCCCGCGTCGATCTGCGCCTCGATATTCTTACCAGTCCATTCGCGGTCTATGCTGAAATCCGCGTGGAATTTGGTGGTAACTGCGGGTAATACGCCTTCCCAGATATGCGCCACGACTGCTCTCCTGATTGTGATGAGTCGAAGCGCAGTGTAAGCAGGGAAAAGGTTGCCGTCTTGCGCGATTCGCGCGTGACCGGTGACGATTTCAGCATAGTGGCTATGCCCGTAAGCCAGGCAAGATCGAGTAATCAGACTATTTCGCGACAGGGCGCAAAGTACATGGAAGTTGCATGGAAAGGACCTTACGTGGGCTCTCGAGTCCAGTCGCCGTAAACTGCTCAGGTGTGGACTCCACTCGTTTTCAAAGATTGACGCATGAATAAACGGGCGTAAACATTATGCTGAAATCGTCACAATCCACGCGTAAGCACACCAAGACTCCAACGCCTGGCTTTCCTACCATCTGCATCATGAAAACCCTAGACATTATCGACTCGCACACCGGCGGTGAGCCGACTCGCCTGGTGGTGGCGGGTGGCCCGGCGCTTGGCGGCGGCACGCTGGCGCAGCGTCTCGACGTGTTTCGCACGCATTTCGACGACTGGCGTGCAGGCATCGTCACCGAACCGCGCGGCTCGGACGTGGTGGTCGGCGCGCTGCTATGCGAGCCGGACGACCCCACGTGCGCGGCCGGCGTGATTTTCTTCAACAACGTCGGCTATCTCGGCATGTGCGGGCACGGCACGATCGGTCTCGTTGTCTCGCTCGCGCACATGGGGCGGATTGGGCCGGGGCGTCATCGGATCGAGACGCCGGTCGGCGTCGTCGAAGCCACGCTCAACGAGGACGGCAGTGTGGCTGTGCGCAACGTGCCGGCTCATCGCTACCGGCACGGCGTGCAGGTGGACGTGCCGGGCTACGGTTTGTTGAGTGGCGATATCGCATGGGGTGGCAACTGGTTCTTTCTTGTCGCCGACCACGGGCGCACGCTGGAGGCAGCGCATATCGCCGAGCTGACCACGTTCAGTGCGGCAATTCGCGATGCGCTGATCGCGCAGCGCATCACCGGCGCGGACGGCGCCTTGATCGACCACATCGAACTTTTTGGACCCGGCTCGCGCGACGGTATTGACAGCCGCAGCTTCGTTCTTTGTCCGGGCAACGCGTATGACCGCTCGCCGTGCGGGACAGGCACGAGCGCGAAAATCGCCTGCCTCGCCGCTGACGGCAAGCTCACCGAAGGCGCCGTGTGGCAGCAGGAAAGCATCATCGGCAGCGTGTTCGCGGCGAGCTATCGTCACGCCGACGACGGTGTCTCGGTGATTCCAACCATCACCGGTCACGCGCACATCATGGCCGAAGGGCGTTTGTGTTTCGACGAACACGACCCGTTCGCGTGGGGCATCCGCACGGCATGACAGCGGACGCGCTGATCATCGGGGCCGGCATTGTCGGCGCGGCTTGCGCGGCGGAGTTGGCCGCGCTCGGCATGCGGATCGAGGTACTCGACGCACAGGGCATCGGCGGCGGCGCGACGGCGGCGGGCATGGGCCACATCGTCGTGATGAACGACTCGCCCGCGGAATTCGCGTTGAGCCGTTATTCGCGCGACTTGTGGCTGGCGCTCGCGCCGCAACTGCGCACGCGCGACGCGTTCGCGCGTTGCGGCACGCTATGGGTTGCCGCCGACGATGAGGAGTGCCAAGCCGCCCGCACCATGCATGCCGCGTTCGAAGCGCAGGGCGTCTCTGCACAACTGCTCGACACGGCTGCGCTGCGGGCGTGCGAGCCGGCGCTGGCGTCGTCGATGGTGGGCGGCTTGCGGATCGAGCACGACAGCGTGGTGTATGCGCCCACCGTTGCCGAGTGGCTGCTGACACAATCCTCAGGAGTCGAGAATATCCGTGTTCGGCTCGGTACACGCGTTACCGCAATCAGTGCGGACGGCGTGACGTTAGCCGATGGCGAGCGCGTCAGCGCCGCGCACGTGATCGTCGCCAATGGTCTAGGCGCTCAGCAACTGCTCCACTCGCTGCCGTTGCAGCCGAAGAAAGGTCACCTGCTGATCACTGACCGTTACCCCGAACTCATTCGTCATCAACTGCTCGAACTTGGCTACATCAAGAGCGCGCATCACGCGGCCGGCACCTCGGTGGCATTCAATGCGCAGCCGCGACCGACAGGCCAGTTGTTGATTGGCTCGTCGCGCCAGTTCGATACAACCGATCCTGCCGTCGACATGCCGGTGCTTGCCCAGATGCTGCAGCGCGCGGCGCACTATCTGCCGGTGCTGCCGACGCTGAGTGGCATCCGCGCGTGGACCGGCTTTCGTTCGGCGTCGCCCGATGGTTTGCCGTTGATCGGTCCGGCCGGCGATTTTTCACCTGGCGTGTGGCTCGCAGTCGGACACGAAGGCCTTGGTGTGACGACTTCGCTCGCAACCGCAAAGTTGCTCGCCGCGCAAATTACCGGGAACGCCGCACCGATTCCGGTCGAGCCATACTTGCCGGTCCGTTTTGCGCAAGGGGTGGGCCATGACTAACGCCAATGCAGCACGTCTTCACTTGACGATCGACGGTAGAAGCATCGCGGTCGAAGCGGGTACGACCGTGGCCGCGGCGCTCGTCATTGCAGGTGTGAGCGCCACGCGGACTTCGGTGAGCGGCCAGCCGCGCGCAGCACTGTGCGGGATGGGCGTGTGCCAGGAATGCCGCGTTACGATCGACGGCCGGGCTCACGCGTTGGCGTGTCAGACGCTTTGCCGCGAAGGGCAGGTGGTTTGCACCACTGCCGGGACTAGCGCGGCCAACGTGTTCAAAGTATTCAATGGGACTAACGGGACTAACGGGATCAGCGCCACCGCCACCATTACCACCACAGGCCCGCGATGAATCAGCACTTCGATATCGTCGTAGTGGGCGCCGGTCCAGCCGGGTTGAACGCCGCGCAGGCAGCGGCGCGCGAGGGCGCTACGGTTGCGCTGCTCGACGACAATCCGCGCGCCGGCGGTCAAATCTGGCGGCAGGGTCCCGGTCATTCGCCGCAAGCACCGCTGCAAGGCCTGCTGGCTGCCTTGAAAACGCGAACCAATATCACCCTGATGCCGTCGACTCGCGTGATTGCGCCGATGGGTCCAGGCGGTTTGCTGCTTGAGTCGGCTGAACATGGTGGCTTGTCTATCACGTACGATCAGTTGATCCTCGCGACCGGCGCGCGCGAGCGTCTATTGCCATTCACCGGCTGGACGCTGCCCGGCGTGACCGGTGCGGGCGCATTGCAGGCACTCATCAAAGGCGGCATGCCGGTACGCGGCGAACGGATCGTGATTGCAGGCAGCGGTCCTTTGCTGATCGCCGCGCTCGCTACCGCGCGTGCTGCCGGGGCGCAGGTGGTGGCGGTCGTCGAGCAGGCGTCGGCGTTCGAGGTCGCCCGATTCGGAATCTCTCTGCTAGGCGAGCCGGCGAAGTTGCGGCAAGCCGTTGCCATGACGCGCGGCTTCGCGGGAGTGCGGTATTGGACCGGCAGCATCGTCGCGCAAGCTGATGGCGATGGCCGTGTCGAGCGCGTGACGATCCGGCGTGGTCAACACGCGTCGACGCTCGACTGCGACCGCATCGCGTGCGGCTATGGACTCGTGCCGAACATCATGCTTGCGCAGGCGCTCGGATGTGCGATCACCGAAGCAGGCGAGATCGTCGTTGACGGTGAGCAGCGGACTTCGGTCGACGGCGTGCTGGCGGCAGGCGAATGCACGGGTGTCGGCGGCGCGGAACTGGCGTGTGTGGAAGGCGAGATCGCGGGCCGCTTCGCGAGCAGCGGCTCGGCAGGCCCCACCTCTGCCAGCACCACGCTGGATTTGCAACGCGCGCGATGGCAGCGCTTCGGTCGGCGCGTCGAAGCGGCCTTTGCGTTGCAGGTCGCCGCGCGCACGCCACCCGACGATGCCACGCTGCTCTGCCGTTGCGAAGACGTCAGCATCGGCGAGGTGCGCGCCTATCCGGATTGGCGCGAGGCGAAGCTGCATACCCGCTGCGGGATGGGCGCATGCCAGGGACGAATCTGCGGCGCCGCGGCTGGCCTGTATTTCGGCTGGAACGCTGCGATGCCGCGCCCGCCGTTCAGTCCGGCACAAATCGGCACATTGATGGCGGCGAGCGGCGAGCAGCCGCCGGCTGAATGACACCGGTATCGATACGCCTGGTGGATACTGTCGGCGGCTACTCGGCCCTATAATCGACCGCAACCGCCCCGACCACGGAACCCGCACGATGAACACGCTGGCTTATCCGCTCGAACCGGACGACGCAACGCTATCCAGCATGCTGTCGCATTTCACGCTGCTCGAGCCCGTGTTCGACGCGATGCCGGACGTCGTGTTCTTCGTCAAGGACGTGCACGCCCGCTATGCGCTGGTCAATCGCACGCTGGCTTCGCGCTGCGGCTTCAAGGAAAAGACCGCGTTACTCGGCAAGACCGCCGAGGACGTCTTCCCGCGCCGATTCGGCCGCATCTATACCGCACAGGACGAAGCGATCATCAACGTCGGCAGCCAGATGATCGATCAGCTGGAGCTGCACCTGTATCCCGGCCGCCAGCCGGGTTGGTGCCTGACCTGCAAGCAGCCGTTGCGCGATCCGGCGGGCAAGGTGGTCGGTCTCGCGGGCATCTCCCGCGACCTGAAAGCGGACGAAAGCAGTCATCCCGCTTACAGCCGGTTGGCCGCGGTAGTGCAGTCCATCCAGGAAAACTACGTGCAGCCGCTCAATCTGAAACAGCTTGCTGCGATGGCGGATATGTCGGTGGCGCAACTGGAGCGCTATTTTCACAAAGTGTTTCATTTGACACCGCGCCAGGTGTTGCTGAAAACGCGACTGGACGCCGCCACCGCGCTGCTGGTTTCGCACGACAAGGTCACCGACGTTGCGGCACTCTGCGGCTACACGGACCACAGCGCCTTTACGCGCCAATTCAAGGCGACCGTCGGCGTCACGCCGACCGAGTACCGGATGCTGCTGCACGGAACCTCGCGAAGCTGAGCCGCCGCCCACATGGCTCGTCGCAAGCATCATTACTACGTCTACGTCGTCGCGCTGGACGACACCGTCTGGAACGAGGCACGCTTTCGCCGCGCGAATCCGGATTACCTGTTCGACAAGCCTTGCGTGTACGTGGGAATGACGGGGCTGGACCCGGATCAGCGATTCGACCGGCACAAAGCCGGCATTCAGGCAAATCGCTATGTACGCGATTACGGCCTGCGTCTCGTGCCCGAGTTGTATGAAGTGTTCAATCCAATGCCTTACCGCGGCGCACAGGATATGGAAGTGGAATTGGCGATTGGACTACGCGAAGCGGGGTACGGCGTGTGGCAGGCGTAACTAAAATGTAAAACGTGCCTTATTTCACGCCAAGGCCACGCAGCACTGCATTGCCTTCAGACGTCAGACGGATATGCGAGGCGCCTGCATCGCCGGAGACCGTTTCGATCAAGCCGGCTTCGTGAAGCTGGGGAATCTCGGGTTTCGCGGACGCGTCGATCGGCGCGTGCAGTAACAGCAGCAACGTCGCCAGTTCATGGTGGCTCAGCAGGCGGCGCAGAATCGTGGGCCGCTTCGCCGGTGCGGGCGTGTCGTTCGTGTTGTGATCGGGCTGGTTCATGGAGCGCACCTTGTGCGGGATAGTGTCGGATGGATCATGCGGATGAAGTCTTAAACGATTCTTAAGACACCATTGTGATGTAACACCGTGACACTATGATTGCGCCGGAACACGTTACCGACCGTTACATCTGGCCGATTGTTACCCTTGCTTACCTCATGGCGCGCAGGTTTTGCTGGCCGATTCAATCCACAGATTGCCCACGTGGCGCTTGCCCGCGTAGAAGCGGTAAGTCGTTGCGCCGTTGTCGCCGCGCACCTTGACGATATTCGAATCGCCGAAGTCGAGCATCTGGCCTTGCGGGATTGCCGTGGATTTGAACGCCGCGTTGTGGCTGGTCGCCACTTGAGTCAGGCAGGCGACCACATCGTTGACCGAGCGCTGCGTGGTGGTGTCCGTGACCGGCTCACCGGCATCGGGATTCTTCTGGAAGTACGCGCAAGCGCTGAGAAGCAGGGGAACTGACAGGACTACGGCAAACTTCTTCATATCTCTCCTGGCGTTTCATTCGGCCGACGGGTGCGCGCGGCGCTCGCATGAGGCAGAGTGCCACGCGGCACCGGACCGCGGATCAACCGCCATTATATCGGTGCGGCGCACCCGCTTGAGCCGATGACGCATGGGCCGTGCCCGATTCGACTGGATTCGCCCACCGCCCACCGCGATCCCCCCTCATTGCCGGCCGATCGCCTATTTGCGGCGCTGGGCCTGCGCAGCGAGCCGCACAGCCGCATTGGCCGCGCCATAGCCGTCGTAGCCGCCGCGTCGTTCCACAATCTCCATGAAAAAGCGCTGATCCAGTTGTTCGGTGTAAGCGTGGAAGAACTCGCCGCCGCGTTCGTCCCGGTCGTACAGGATGTTGTATGCGCGCAGCGCCTCGAGCGTCTGGTCCGGCAGCGCATAGCGGGCGGCGAGGTCGTCATAGTAATTGCGCGGGATGCGCAGCACCGGCAAACCGTCGGCGACGAATTCGGGAATCGCGCTAAAGATGTCGCCAGTGCTGAACGCGACGTGGTTCAGGCCCGAGCCGTGGTAGGTGTGCAAGGATTCAGCGACTGCCGTGTGATGATCCACCGACGCGTTCAGCACGATGCGTACCGAGCCGTCACGACTGCGCAGCGCCCGGCTGCGCACCAGCCCGTACGGGTCGGGCACCAGCACGCCCGGCTCGGCCTGGAAGCCGAACGCGGTCCGCAGAAACAGAACCCATGTATCCAGCGAAGGCGCCGGCACCGAGAGGCAAACGTGATCGATGCGCGTGAGCGGCCCGACTTCGGTCGGACCGTTGATGTCGGTGAGCAGGAAATCGGCTTCGAACAGGGTGGGCTGGTCGGGCGTCTCGTCGACGAAATAGTTCAGGCTGCCGTCGGGTGCCTGCACGGCCGGCAGCACGCGTTCGTTCGGGCCGATCTGGCCGGAGAACGGCGCATAGCCGAACCCGGCGGCGCGCTCGAATGCCTGATTGGCGTCGTCCACGCGAAACGCCGACGCGCATAGCGACAGACCATGCTGCTGGAAGAAGGCGTTGGCGAATGAATCCGGTTCGGCATTCAGCACGATCGACGCCGCGCCATGCTGAAACAGCGTCACATCTTTCGAACGATGCTGGCCGGCCTGGCGAAAGCGCAGCTTGCCGAGCCAGTCGACCAGTTGCGCGCGAGTGGTGTGGTCGACCGCGAACTCGAGAAACTGGTAGCCAACGTGCGCGGGCGCAGCGGGCGATTGATAGAGCTCGCCGACCGGCTGCTGGGTGGATTCAAGCAGTGCGCGAGTCTGTTCTTCGAGGAACAGCAGCGAGCGATGGCCGTCCGCCGCGGTGATGGTGGTCGGTGCCGCGCGAAAACTATCGTTGAAAATTTCAAGCGAAAGCGGCCCTGCGTAGCCGGTTTTCACAATCTGCGCAGTGAAGCCTGCCAGATCGAAATCCCCCTGACCCGGGAAGCAGCGGTAGTGGCGGCTCCATTCGAGCACGTCCATGGCGAGTTTCGGCGCATCGGCGATCTGCACGAAGGCGATGCGCTCGCCCGGAATCTCGGCGATCGCGTCCACCGCATCGTTCAGCGACAGCGTGTGAAAGCTATCGAGCACGAGCCCGAGATTCGGATGATTCACTGCGTTGACGAGTTTCCACGCATGGCGGTAGGTCTTCACGTGCTTGCCCCACGCGAGCGCCTCATAGCCGGCGATCACGCCGGCCGCTTCGGCTGCGCGGGCCAGCGCACCCAACTGGTCGGTCATGAGCGAATCGTCGCCGATGGTGTCGGGCGAGACGTTGCTGCACACCAGAATCCGGTCCGTCCCCAGTTCGTGCATCACGTCGAACTTGCGCTTCGCCCGATCCAGATTGCGTTCGAGGCGCTCGGGGCTCACCCCGTCGAAATCGCGGAATGGCTGGAACAGCATGATCTTCAGACCGAGATCCTCGGCGATGCGCCGCACGTCGGCGGGCGAACCGTCGAAATACAGCAGATCATTCTCGAAGATTTCGACGCCTTCAAAGCCCGCCGCCTGGATTGCGGTCAGCTTCTCGACGAGGGTCCCGCTGATCGACACAGTGGCAATCGAACGTTGCATGAACGGCTCCTGCGAAAACAATGAAACGGCTGTTGGAACTGCGTGAAGTGGCCGCTGTGCCGCGTCCGCATGCTCTGCAGTTCGCCATGCTGCAATGCGAAAAATGGTCTATCCGGTTACCTGCAATGACAAACGCACAGGCTAGAAGTACCAACACCAACCGAAATTTCCGATAGTTTATACAAACTAACTAGATGGTACAAATTCGTATAAACCCCGAATGACGATTGCGTTCAATGCGCGCACACTGCAATCACGTTGTAGAGCCACGGCGCATGCTGTGGCCCGCTTTATGCCTCATTTTTGCAGGAGTGGTCGTCATGAGTTTTGCATCAGTGCTGGTCCTCAATGGACCGAATCTCAACCTGCTAGGCACGCGTGAGCCCGCTATCTATGGCTCGGAAACGCTCGACGACGTCGCGAAACTTTGCAGCGATGCGGGTGAACGGCTCGGTCTGTCGGTCGGCTTCTGCCAATCGAACGCCGAGCATCAAATCATCGACTGGCTGCATGCGGCGCGGGACAAGGTCGACGGCATCGTGATCAATCCGGCGGCTTATACGCATACCTCGGTAGCGATTGCCGACGCGCTCACCGCGATCGAAAAGCCCGTCATCGAAGTACATATTTCGAATGTGCATCGCCGCGAAGCGTTCCGGCATCACTCGTACGTGTCGCCTGTGGCCGAGGCGATCATCATCGGGTGTGGTACGCAAGGCTATGTGCTCGCTCTGGAGCGGATGGCGACCATCCTTAAGAATAGGGTGGCTAAATGAACATTCCAGCGAACACACAAACGAACACACAAACGAGTGCCAAATCGTTTCTCGTCGGTCTGATCGGTTCGGGCATCGGAGGATCGCTCAGCCCCGCGATGCACGAGGAAGAGGGCAGCGAGCTCGGCCTGCACTATGTGTATCGGCGCATCGATCTGGACACGTTGAAGCTCGACATCACGGCGCTCCCCGATTTACTCATCGCCGCGGAACGCATGGGCTACAACGGACTGAACATCACGTATCCCTGCAAGCAGGCGGTCATTCCGTTGCTCGACGAACTCTCCGACGACGCGCGCGCACTCGGCGCGGTCAACACGGTTCTGTTCAAGGACGGCAAACGTATCGGCCACAACACGGATTGGTCCGGTTTCGCCCGCGCGTTTCAACGCGGTTTGCCGGACGTTTCGCTGGAGCGCGTTGTGCAACTGGGCGCCGGCGGCGCCGGCGCGGCGGTCGCGCATGCCGCGCTGACGATGGGCGCACAAACGCTCACGCTATTTGACGTGGACGCCGTGCGCGCCACATCGCTGGCCGCGGAATTGCAGGAGCGTTTCCCTGCATCGACCGTCAGCGCCGGCAACTCGCTGGCCGAATCGCTGGCCGTTGCTAACGGCCTGATTCACGCGACGCCCACCGGTATGGCGAAATTGCCGGGCTTGCCGTTGCCGGTCGAATTGCTGCACCGCGGTTTGTGGGTATCGGACATCGTCTATTTCCCGATCCGCACCGCGCTGCTGCAAGCCGCCGAAGCACTCGGCTGCCGCACGTTGAGCGGCGGCGGCATGGCGGTGTATCAGGCGGTCGACGCGATGCGCATCTTCACGGGCCTCGAACCCGACGCCGAGCGCGTTTACACACACTTCCAGGCCTTGTTGCAACGCCCCGAGTGAAGTCCCCCGTCCCGAAGGAAGCCCCCTTTTGGGGATCGGGGGATTAGGGGACGCTAAGCCGGTAGCACGCGAACCGCACACAACCGGTACACAAACCAGACCGAGGAGACAGAGACGACATGCCACAACCCATTCAATCCACGCCCGCCGACGCGACGCGTCAAACAAATACCGCGGCGAGCACCGGGCGCCGTTCGAAAGCCCGCTATCAGATCCTCGGGCTACTGGCTGTCGGCACGATGATCAACTATCTGGACCGCACGGTGCTCGGCATCGCGGCGCCGCAGTTGACCAGGGAACTCGGTATCAACGCCGCGTTGATGGGGCTGCTGTTCTCTGTGTTCTCGTGGAGCTATGTAGCCTCGCAGATTCCGGGCGGTCTCTTTCTCGATCGCTTTGGCAGCAAGCTCACGTATTTCCTGTCGATGACGTTCTGGTCGCTGTGCACGCTGGCGCAAGGGCTCGTGCATGGCATCGGCGCGTTGTTCGTGTTCCGGCTCGGCCTCGGCGTGTCGGAAGCGCCGTGCTTTCCGACCAATAGCCGCGTGGTGGCCACATGGTTTCCGCAGAGCGAACGTGCGATGGCGACCGGCACGTACACGGTCGGCGAATATATCGGCCTGGCGTTTTTTAGCCCGTTTCTGTTCATGTTGATGGGCGCGTTCGGCTGGCGTTCGCTGTTCTACGTGGTGGGCGGCGTGGGCCTCGTGTTTGGTCTGATCTGGTGGACGTTCTATCGTGAGCCGCACGATCATCCGTCCGTCAATCAGGCGGAGCTCGACTATATCGAAGCAGGCGGCGGTCTGACACAGCGGAAGAAAGACGCCGACCTTTCCGGCGCACCGGCTGGAGCGGCAACGAGCGGTTTCGAATGGCGCACCATTGGACGCCTGCTCAAGCATCGTCAGCTCACGGGCATCTGCCTCGGCCAGTTCGCCGGCAATTCGACGCTGGTGTTCTTCCTCACCTGGTTCCCCACCTATCTCGCCACCGAACGCCATATGGCATGGCTGAAGATCGGTTTCTTCGCGATCATGCCGTTCATTGCCGCGTCGATCGGTGTGATGTTCGGCGGTCTCTTCTCCGACTGGCTGCTGCGTCGTGGCAAATCGCCGAATGTAGCGCGCAAGCTGCCGATCATCGCCGGCCTGCTGCTCGCGTCGACAATCATTTTCGCCAACTATGTCGAGAGCAACGTAGTGGTGATCGCGATTCTGTCGGTGGCGTTTTTCGCGCAGGGGATGGCGGCGCTGGGCTGGACGCTGGTGTCGGATATTGCGCCCGAAGGCCTGCTTGGCGTGACCGGCGGCATCTTCAACTTTGCCGCCAATCTGGCCGGCATTGTGACGCCGCTGGTGGTGGGTTTCATCGTCGCGGCAACCGGCTCGTTTGTCGGTGCGCTGGTGTTCATCGGCGCGGTCGCGTTGATCGGCGCGCTGTCGTACATTTTTATCGTCGGCGATATCAAGCGGATCGTGCTGGTGGATTGAGCAGCACGGCTTGATTGAATAGCTTGAGCAAAAAAAAGCGGAACCTGGCCTTAGCCAGGTTCCGCTTTTTCGTATCCGCCTTGCTTCAGTCTTCCTTGCGTACGAAACGCAGTACGGCGTCGACGATCATCGCGCGATGACGCGCGCGCAGGCGCGGGTGCGACGGATCGCGGCCGAACGCCGTACCAAAGGTATGGCGATTGCCGATGCGGTGAAAGCACAGCGAGCTGATCATCAGATGCAGATCGATCGCATCGATATCGCTGCGGAATAGTCCCGCCGCGATGCCGCGCGAGAGCAGATCTTCGATCGTATGAATGACGGTGACGTTGCGGCCTTTGAAGGTCTTCACCTGCTCGACGTATTTCGCGCCGTGAATGTTCTCGATCGTCACGAGGCGTACGAAGTCGCGCTGACGGTCGTGATAATCGAACGTGAACTCGACCAGCGCGCGCATGCCCTCGATCGGATCGAGTTCGCTGACGTGCAGATCCTGTTCGAGCGCGCGAATGTCGCCGTACACTTTTTCCAGCACGGCCTGGTACAACCCCTCTTTGCTGCCGAAGTAGTAGTACAGCATGCGCTTGGTGGTGTTCGTGCGCTCTGCGATCGCGTCGACGCGCGCACCGGTCAGTCCCATCGCGGAGAACTCCTGCGTCGCGACGTCGAGAATGTTGCGCTTCGTCTGTTCGGGATCGTACTTGCGTCGGGCGTCGGTGCGCGGAGCGTTGGACGCGATGCCGTTGGTATCAGGCTCGGCGGCCTTGCTTCCCTTTTTCATTGTGTATTCGAGCGGCAGTGACGGCGCATTCTAGCATGGTAAAACCGGCCTCTGGAGCGGGTCCCGGGCATAAGCAGCGCCGTATCGCGCGGCGTATTGAATAGCCTCACGGCGAAGGGAGTCAAGGTGTCGATCAGGGCGAGGGGCGCCGGGCGGCGAGTGCGTCGCGCGTCTGCATGGCGGTGTAGGTGAGTTGCGCGGCCGCGAGACCGAGCGCGCCGTAGGTGGGCGTCAGGCCGAAGGCCGCGAAAGCGTCGGGCACCGGCCGTTCGCCGGAGATGGCCGCTGCCAGCAATTCGCCCGAGACAGTGGTGGGCGCCATGCCGTGGCCGCCGAAGCCGACTGCGTACCAGACGCCGTCCGCGCTGCAACCAATTTGCGGCATCTTGTGCCGCGCGTAGCTCATCAGGCCGCCCCAGGCGTGTTCGATACGCACCTCGTGTAGCTGCGGATACACCTTCAGCAGATCACGCCGTAGCAGCCGCGCGATGACGTCAGGAGCGCGGTCGCGAACCGAGATGCGGCCGCCCCACAGAATGCGTGTGTCGGGCAGCGGGCGGTAATAGTCGAAGGCGAAGCGGGTGTCGTAGACGGCGGCGCGGGTGTCCATCGCGTCTTTCAGGCGTGCGCCGAGCGGTTCAGTGGCCATCACGTAGGTGGCGATCGGCAGGACCGCGCGCTCGACCCGTGCATAGACGTTGCGCGCATAGCCGCCGCTGGTCATCACAACGTGGCGTGCTTCGAGCGCGCCATGCGGCGTATGCACCACGAAACCGGCGCCATCGCGCCGGGCGCCGTCGCGCTCCAGGCGCACAACGGGCGACTTCTCGTGAATCTGCACGCCCGCGCTGGACGCGGCGCTAGCAACACCGAGCACGTATTTCAGCGGATGAAAGTGGAACGCGTTGCGCTCGAACAGGCCGCCGTGATAACGGCTCGTCTTCAGTTGTGAGGCGAGTTCCGCGGCTGCCATGGGTTCCCACTCGACGCCGAATGAATCCCGCATCAGACGCCGCTGCAAGTCGAGCCTTGCCGGTTCGTCGAACCAGTTGGCGAGGATCACACCGGCGTCGGTCACGTCACAATCGATGCGGTAGCGCTGGATACGCTTACGCATCAGATCGACCGCGTCGGTTGTCAGCGTATAGAGTTCGCGCGCGCGGGCCGGCCCGAGGGTTTTCAGCAGATCCGCGCAATCGAGGCTATAGCCGCCGAACACGAAGCCGCCGTTGCGGCCTGAGGCGCCGAAGCCGACCTGCTCGGCCTCGAGCACGGCTACGTCGGCGACACCGCGTTCGGCGAGCCCCAAGGCCGTGGACAAACCCGCGAGGCCTGCGCCAATGATGCAGACGTTGACGCCCCGCCGGCCGGTTGGCGGCGCGTAAGCGGACGGTTGCCCGGCAGAGCGCGTGACGGTGGCTTCGTAAAAGTTTTGCATGGAGTCAGGGTAACGGGAATGTCGCGCCCACGTCCAGCCATCGCGCGATGACCGCGCCGGGGATGCGGAAAAACAAAGGCCGGCATCCGCAAAAAGCGCATGCCGGCCTTGCCCGCTGATACCGAACTGGTTCAGGACACCGGCAGCAGCTTGCCGCTGAACACCACCGGACCGCTAGGCGCGTTGTGATCGGGCGAGCCGCCCGGTGCTTCGATCGAGACCGCCAGCGCCTCGTAGCTCTCCGGCTTCTGCACGCCGGCCGTCACCTTGCCGCTGGCGCTGTCAGGCAACATGCCGAGCGAGACCGGATGGCCGTTCGCCGGAATACCCCACAGCTCCATCGCCCGGCCCGCCGGCAAGTCGACCTTGCCGAGCGGATGCAGCGTCATGGTGGAGTGGGCTTCGTCCCAGGCGACCAGCATCACCGGATGCGCTTCCTTATTGTTCAGCACGGCCACATGCGAAACGGCCGTTTCCGGCTGCTGCGCGACGGTCGGCGCCGTGGAAGGCGTCACCCCGGACGGCAACAGCGAGCGCACCGCGACCACGACGGCGACCGCGGCCAGTCCCGTGACGCCGAGTGCCCAGCCACGCCAGAACGCGAGGTTTTCGAAGATGCTGCGGGACGGCCGCGCGGGCTTTTCGACCACGGTGCGCGGTCGTGCCGCTTCACGCGCTGCGGTGAGGCCGAGACGCCGCTCGATGGCATCCCACACGGCGGGCGGCGGCATGCGCGGCTCCGCGAGTTCGGCCAACGGCGAGATCCGCCGCTGCCATTCTTCGACCGCCTGACGAATGACCGTATCGTGGTCCGCGTAGCGCTCGAAGCGGCGCCGGGCGCCCCCGCGCAAGGTGCCGAGCACATACTCGGCGGCCAGCATATCGACCAGTTGAGGATAGCGATGGAGATTCATCACTCGCCTCCCAGGCAGGTTTTCAGTTTGGCCAGGCCACGCCGGATCCAGGATTTGATGGTGCCGAGCGGCACCGTTAGAACTTCGGCGATCTCGCTATGGCTTTGATCGCGCAGGTAGGCGAGCGCAACCGCCTGACGCTGCGCCGGTTCCAGTTGCTGCATGCAGCCGGCCAGCAAACGTGCCTGCAGGCTGACCGCGGTCAGCGCTTCGGGATCCGGATCGCCGGTTGCCACAAGATCGTCCAACGCATCGCTCCATTCTGTTTCCTGTGGATTGACCCGCCGCAGGTGATCGAGAGCACGGTTCCGGACGATCGCCGACATCCACGTCATGGGGGCGGACAGTGCCCGGCGATAGTCGCCGGCAAAGCGCCAGATATTGACGAAGCTGTCCTGCAATACTTCTTCGGCCCACTCGTGCCTGCTCAATATACGGAGTGCGAGGCCAAACAGTTTCGGGGCCGCGAGATCATATAGCTCGCGCAGGGCCGCGGCGTCTTCTTTGGCAATGCGCTCGAGCAACCCGGCGAGGGTTTCCGGCGTCAGTTCTCGAGGATTGGCGGTCATGGAAAGTGATGTGGTGGGCTTGCGGGCCTATGTTACTCAGTTTCTTCCCGGTCTTATATGTGATTTTTCTCGCGTGGGCTGCATCCATCGAGCTTGTTGCTGCGTATATGGTGCGGGGCCTTGGCGCGTCCGGGCGTTGTGTCTTCGCAGAGCAGAGTTAAGCCGCGACGGGCGCGGCATTAAAGACGCATGAACGGGGGATTTGAACACGGGGTGCGTGTGCAGGGAGGCGTAGGGCCGTTGCACAAGCCTGATGAGTGGCGGGCAACGGAGCCACGCGACGCGGGATGGATAGTGCGGCGCGGGCGTGTTCGACGGTGAAGGGCGGCGGGCTCATTCCAGATGAGGTTCGGGCCGTTGTCGATTGCTCGACAGCGGCCCGGATCGGAATGGGTTCGCCTGCCTGTTTGGGCCTGTTTGCCTTTTCTTTCGAGCGTTGCCGGTTGCTCCCGGCCGCTTTGGGTTGACTTTAGCCGCCCCAGCGCAACACCAGTGGATCGAGCCGCCGCGCGACTTCCAGCAAGCCTGCACGCGTGGCCGGATGCATTGATGGCAGCGGATGGCGCACCGCGTCCGATCGAATCACGCCGCCTTCTTTCATCAAAGCCTTGCACGACGCGAGGCCGCCCTGGCGGTTTTCATAGTTGATGAGCGGTAGCCACTGCTGATAATGCGCGGCGGCCGCTTCCGTGTCGCCCGCCGCATAGGTGTCGACGATCAACCGGATACCGTCCGCGTAACCGCCGCCGGTCATCGAACCGGTTGCGCCCGCATCGAGATCGGCCATCAGCGTGATCGCTTCTTCGCCATCCCACGGACCCTCCACGGCGTCGCCGCCCAGCTCGATCAGTTCGCGCAGCTTGTTCGCCGCTTGCGGCACTTCGATCTTGAAGTACGAAACGTTCTGCAGTTCACGCGCCATACGCGCGAGAAACGGCGCCGACAGCGCCGTGCCGCTGACCGGCGCGTCCTGGATCATGATCGGAATCCCGATTGCATCGGACACCGTGCGATAGAACTCATAGATGCCGCGCTCGCCGATGCGGATCGTCGCGCCGTGATACGGCGGCATGATCATCACCATCGCGGCGCCCGCCGCTTGCGCGCTGCGGCTGCGTTCAGCGCACAGGTGCGAGCTGAAATGCGTGGTCGTGACGATCACCGGCACGCGGCCGGCGACGTGTTCGAGTACCAGGTGCATCAGCGTGTTGCGCTCGTCGTCGGACAGCGCGAATTGCTCCGAGAAGTTCGCCAGAATGCACAGACCGTTCGAACCCGCGTCGATCATGAAATCGATGCAGCGTTTCTGGCCTTCCAGGTCGAGACGGCCGGTCTCGTCGAAGATGGTCGGCGCGACGGGGAACACGCCGCGCAATGCAGCAGGGTTAGGTGTCTGGGTCATGATGATGTGCGTTGTACCGAGGTGGTCAGACGTGGGTTTTTGAATGTCTCCGCCGTTGACTATACGGCGGCGTGCGTGGCGGGTATATTGAATTGTTTCCATCTTGTGATCGCTTTTGCGACTCACCCAGCAGCAGCCCTGCAATCCATGAAAGACACCCTGAACGTTCTGCTGTCGAGACTGCGCATGAAGCAGTTGCAATTGCTGATCGCACTCGACGACCACACGTCGCTGCACAAGGCCGCCGGCGCGATGTCGATGACGCAATCGGCCGCCAGCAAGGCGCTACAGGAGCTGGAGTCGATGTTCGAGGCACCGCTCTTCGAACGCTCGAAGAGCGGCATGATTCCGAACCAGCTTGGCCACTGCGTGATCCGCTACGCGCGGCTCGTGGCGACGGACCTGACCGCGTTGTGCCAGGACGTCGCCGAGATACGTTCGGGGCGCGGCGGGCGTCTCGCGGTCGGCGCGATCATGGGCGCGATTCCAGAATGCGTCGTGCCGGCGCTGAACGATCTGCATGCCGGGCAGCCGGGTTTGTCGATTGAAGTGGTGGAAGACACGAGCGCGCGCATGCTGCTGCAACTCGATCAGGGCCGGCTCGATCTGGTGATCGGGCGTGCGGCGGTTGCCGCCGATCCGTCGAAATATCACTATCGTCCGCTTGGGGACGAGCCCTTATCCGTGGTGGTGGGTTATGGCCATCCGCCGTTGCCCAGGAAGGAAGTGAAACTGCGCGACCTGGCCGGCCATCGTTGGGTGATGTATCCGTCGCATATGCCGTTGCACGCGTTGCTTGAACGGGAGATGGATCTGGCGGGTCTCGAGATGCCGGACAATCCGATCTCGACCGCTTCCACCTTCGTGACGGTGGCGCTTCTGCAAAGCAGCCGCGATCTGGTTTCGCTCTTGCCGACCGCGATCGCGGAGTTGTTCGTACGGCAGAAAATGTTGCGCTTCGTGCCGGTCAAACTGAAGTCACCCTCGCAGACTTTCGGTGTTGTGACGCGCAAAGGCGGCGTGCTGTCGCCGCCGGCTGAGCAATTTATCGAGTTATTGCATGGGCGGGCGGTGGGGTAGGCGGTGGCGCCGTTGAGCAATCCGGTGGTGAAAAAGGAAAAACCGCAAAAAACGCGAAAAACCGCCTGAAACGGCGCTTCTTCGACTCGCTCAAGACGTCCAATATCTCACGCCAATCGGCGCTCCGCCATGCCCTGCGATTGCGGTGTTGCGGCGACGACACTGTCGGGTAAATCCGAACCGATTGCACACTCGCGTTCCGCGCTACACTTGATTGAAGGTGCGCCGGAATCAAGAGCATGGCGCACGCTCGGGGAGAGCAGCCATGAATCGGCCACTGATTCGGTTACCGCTTCGCACGACAGGCACGGCGCCCGTCAGGAAGTGGCTCAAATGGGGGCTGGCAGCGGCTTTTCTGCTTGCGCTGGCCTTGGCGGCCCGTTTTGTTCAGATCGAGATAGAAACCTCGCGATTGCAGGCGCGCTATCTCTCCGAACTCACGCGCGACGTGGGTTTCTCCGTCGCGGATGGTCCAAGTCATTCCATCCGATTCCCTCAGACAGACAAAGGCCCCTACGACAGCCGCCTCGGCTACGCGTTGCTGCCTTCGTTCCAGCAGCGGTTGCTTCAACGCGGGTTTGAAATCAGCGCGCAGTCACGTGATTCCGAGCGCATGCTATCGCTGGCGGATGATGGTCTATTCATTCCTTACGCCGAAAAAGATCAGGCGGGGCTGCAACTCTTCGATGGCACCGGCGCGCCGCTCTTTGGCGCCCAGTTTCCGGGGCGCATCTATAACAGTTTCGATTCGATCCCGCCGCTTGTCGTCAATTCGCTGCTGTTTATCGAAGACCGCTATCTGCTCGATCCGGATCAGCCGAACCGCAATCCGGCGGTCGACTGGGGGCGCTTTAGCCGCGCACTAGTCGATCAGGGCGCGCGTGTATTCAACCGGCATCAGTCGACGCCGGGCGGCAGCACGCTCGCCACCCAGATCGAGAAGTTCCGCCACTCGGCGGGTGGACGCACTGCGACGCCACCGGAGAAATTGCGGCAAATCGCATCGGCTTCGGTACGCGCTTATCTGAACGGCCCGCAGACCATGCCGGCGCGCCAGCAGATCGTCGTCCACTATCTCAACTCGGTGCCGCTTGCCGCGCAACCGGGTATCGGCGAAATCAACGGGATGGGCGACGGTCTGGCCGCCTGGTACGGCCGCGATTTCAACGACGTCAACCGCATTCTCAAAGCGCCGTCGACTCAGGACAATCTCGCGGAGCAGGGCGTGGCGTTTCGCCAGGTGCTCTCGCTGATGATCGCGCAACGTGCGCCGTCGTATTTCCTGCATCACGGCTATGCCGAACTCGAACGTCTGACGGATAGCTATTTACGGCTGCTGGCGAACGGCGGTGTCATCACGATTGCACTGCGTGATGCAGCGCTGTCCGCGCAAGTCGATCTGCGCCACGCGCCGAACACTACGCAGAACGCAGACTCGTTCGTGTCACGCAAGGCTGTGACGTCGATGCGCTCGCATCTGCTGGCGGCGCTCGGCATTCCGAGTTTCTATGAACTCGACCGGCTCGACTTGCAGGCAAAGGGCACACTCAACAACGCCGTGCAGCAGGCCGTGAGTGAACGCCTCGCCGCCGCCGCGACGCGCGACGGCGCGAAAGCCGCGGGGCTCGTCGGTTTCGAAATGCTGCGCGCCTCCGACGATCCGTCGAGAATCGCTTATAGCTTCACGCTGTTCGAACGGCGTGATGGCGCAAACCTCGTGCGGGTGCAAACCGACAGCGTCAACCAGCCATTTGACATCAACTCCGGCGCACGGCTGAATCTCGGTTCGACCGCGAAAATGCGCACCGTGGTGACCTATTTGCAGATCGTCTCCGATCTGCATGCACGTTATGCCCCGCTGAGCACAGCGGAACTGAAGGCCTTGAAACCCGATCCGAACGATCAGCTCACGCGCTGGGCGCTCGATTATCTGGCGCATACCTCGGATCGCTCGCTACAAGCCATGCTCGATGCGGCTGTGGAACGCAAATACTCGGCGAGTCCGGGCGAAACGTTTTACACGGGCGGTGGGGCGCAGACCTTCAACAACTTCGATTCCGACGACAACAGCCGCATTCTCACCGTGCATCGTGCCTTCCAGCATTCGGTGAATCTGGTGTTCGTGCGTCTGATGCGCGATATCGTCCACTATGAGATGGTGCAGACCACTGGACCTTCGTCGCAATGGTTGGGTGACCCGGCGATCCGTAAGATGTATCTCACGCGTTTCGCCGATCAGGAAAGCCGCGTGTACATGAATCGTTTCTACACGAAGTACCACGGCAAAACGCCCGATCAGGCATTGGCCTTGCTACTGCTCGGTGTGCGCAAATCGCCGCCTAAAGTGGCGACGGTGTTGCGCAGCGTCGCACCGGATGAATCGAATGCGTGGTTCAACGCGAAGATGCGTGCCGCGTTGAAGAACACGCCGGCTGCCTCCGTGCTGGACGATGAAGATCTGGCGAACCTGTACGACAAATATGCGATCGATCGCTTCAATCTGAACGATCGCGGCTATATTTCGAGCGTGCATCCGCTGGAACTATGGACGCTTAACTATCTGCGCGCCCATCCCGATGCGACGCTCGATCAGGTGCAGAACGCGAGCCGCGACGTGCGTCTGTCGACGTATTCGTGGCTCTTCAAGACCCGCTATCACGCCACCCAGGATCGCCGCATCAAGCGGATGGTCGAACTGCGCGCGTACGATGCGATCGGCAAATCCTGGCAGGCGCTCGGCTATCCGTTCGCGACGCTCACGCCCTCGTATGCGGCGGCGATTGGGGCGTCCGGCGACCGGCCGGCTGCGCTTGCGCAGCTGATCGGCGTGATTGCCAACGGCGGCAACAAGGTACCGACCGAAAGCCTCACGCAACTCGACTTCGCTCAAGACACGCCATACGAAACGCATTTCCAGCGCGCGGCGGTCGCACCGCAGCAGCAGATGTCGCCGGAGATCGCTGGTGTTGTCAGAGTGCTGTTGCGTGATGTTGTATTAGGCGGTACGGCTAAGCGTCTCGCGCAGGGCATGACGTTCCCTAACGGTCAGACACTCGAGATTTACGGCAAGACCGGCACCGGCGACCAGCGCTTCAATGTGTGGGCCAAAGGCGCGCGCCTGATCGAATCGCGCAAGGTGAATCGCAGCGCAACGTTCGTGTTCGTGATGGGAGATCGCTTCTACGGTACGCTGACCGCCTACGTGCATGAACCGTATGCGGCCCGCTACGATTTCACCAGCGCGCTGTCGGTGCAATTGCTGAAGTCGCTCGCGCCGGTGTTGCAGCCGTTGCTGGAGAATCCGCCGGCCAAAACTGCTTCTGTCGCGAAGGTAGCAGCACAATAAGCGGCGGGTTAGCCATGGGCAATGACCGCATGAAGGCCGTGCGAGACCTGATGGGCGAAGGTGCATTCGCTACGGACCCGCGCGAAACAGCAAAACAGCGTCTCGACTTCTAATATCCCGCGTCCGTCGCCGGCTTAAGAAATAGCTCGTGCACGGGCGCGAAATGCGCGTACAACGGCAGAATCGCGCCGCCCATTGCCCGCGCATCGGCGCCGATGGTGCCTTCCAGTAGTTGCGGGCGCACCATGCCTTCCCATTCGAAGCGATCGAGCACGCGCTCGGTTCGGCGGATGATTTCGCGGACCAGTTGCCGGTCGAACTCGCCGTCGATCACCACCGCTTCCAGGTCGAGCAAGGCCGCCGCATTGGTCGACGCATTGGCGATCGCGGGGCAAGCGGTGTCGAGCCACTGTTCGGTCTGCCGCCACAGTTCAGGCGACAACGCACGATGGTCATGCGCGGCGGCAGCCGGCGCGCCGGCATCGCTCAACAACTGTTCCAGAACAAAGCCTGATGCGGCGTGCAGCAGTTGCCGCGCCGGCTTGCTCGCGTTGCCGTCTCTCAAAGGAATTGAGCCGACCGCGCCCGCGTTGCCATGCGGCCCGCCATGCAAACGGCCATCGATCACGAGGCCGCCGCCGATAAACGTGCCGACAAACAGATACAGAAAATTGTGAATCCCGCGGCCTTGGCCCATCACGAGTTCGGCCGCGCAAGCAGCCGTGGTGTCTTTAGCGAACTCGACGGGCAAGCCCGTCATCGTTGCGATGCGACTACGCAAGTCGATCTCGTGCCACGCTTCCAGCGCTTCCGGCGGTGCGCCGAGAAAGTCACGCCAGCCGCCGAGCCACAACGGCGCTGCGACGCCTACCCCCACCACTTTGTCAGCTTTCGCGCCGAGCGTCTGATTCACGCGCGCCAGTCTGCTTTCGAGCGCGGGGAACAGCGTGCGCGGATCGGGATAGGCATACTCGAATACGTCGCGGCACACCACGTGGCCCGCGAAATCCATCGCCAGCACGTCAAGGCTGCGGCGACCGACCTTGATGCCGATGGTGTATGCGCCATCCGCACGTAACGCGATCGGCACCGAGGGTTGACCAATACGACCACGCACGCGCGCCTGCTTCTCGAGCAGGCCGTCGTCGATCAGACGGTCGACGATCATCGACACGGTCTGCATCGACAGACGGGTGAGACGGCCTACGTCGGCTTTCGGCAGCGGCCCGTGCAAACGGATCGTCTGCAGGACGATTCGTTCGTTGAACTGCCGCATGCCGACCTGATTCGAGCCGACCGTGCGTTTGACGGGAGAGCGGGTGCCGGTGGTATCCATCGTCGCGTGCCCCTCAGCGGGATGCATGCATCATGCAATCGCCTTGACGTCCGCTTCCTTCGCGCCCGTCATGATCGCCACGGCCTCCGACATGTGGATGTCTTTGGTGTTCACCACCGCGGCACGCCGGCCGAGCCGCTGGATATGAATGCGATCGGCGACTTCGAACACGTGCGGCATGTTATGGCTGATCAGGATCACCGGCAGGCCGCGCTCACGCACGCGGCGGATCAGTTCGAGAACCATGTTGCCTTCTTTCACGCCGAGTGCGGCGGTGGGTTCGTCGAGAATCACCACATGCCGGGCGAACGCCGCGCTGCGTGCGACAGCCACACCTTGACGCTGGCCGCCTGAGAGCGTTTCGACCGCCTGACGCATCGAGCGGATGCCGATCTGCAAATCCTTCATATGCGCGGTCGCTTCTTCGAGCATGCGGCGCTTGTCGATCATCTTGAAGATCGAACCACGCCAACCCGGCTTGACGAGCTCACGGGCGAGAAACAGGTTTTCGGCGATGCTCATGGCGGGTGCTACGGCGAGTTCCTGATACACGGTTTCGATGCCTTGCGCGCGAGCATCCAAAGGACTGCGGAATTTGACCGGCCTGCCGTCGAGGAGGATTTCGCCTTCATCGGGTACGGTGGCGCCCGAAAGCGCCTTGATCAACGACGACTTGCCCGCGCCGTTATCGCCGATTACGGCGAGAATCTCGCCGGGCAGCACTTCGAAATCGCAGCCGTCGAGCGCGGTGACGTTGCCGTAGCGTTTGACGAGTCCGCGCGCCTGCAGAACGGGCATCACGGCTGAAGCGGAAGTAGGTGTCGACATGACGGGTTCCTGTTAATTGCTCAGCCGCGACGATGGGAAAGTTTGTCCGCGGCGACCGCGAGAATCACGAGCATGCCGGTGATCAACACCTGGTAGACCGAAGAGACGCCGATCAGCGTCAAACCATTGCGAAACACGCCGACAATCAGCGCGCCAAGCAGCGTGCCGGTAATCGAGCCGCGTCCGCCGAACAGACTGGTGCCGCCGAGTACCACGGCGGTAATGCTGTCGAGGTTCTCGGTTTGTCCCGCCTGCGGATCGCCGACGCCGGTACGCGACACCGACAACAGCGCGGCGATGCCGTAGATCGCACCGGCCAGCGAATACACGGTAAGCAGGATCTTTTGCGACGAGAGACCCATCAGGCGAGCCGCCTCGGGGTTATTGCCGAGTGCATACAGATGCCGGCCGGGCACGGTGTCGCGCAGAACGAACCATGTCACCACGTACATCAGCAGCGTGAGCACGGTGCCGTAGGTGACGTCGGCGGGGCCGAGTTTGAACGTGTTGCCGAGGAACATGATCGCGTCCGGCAGGTTCGAGACACTCTCCGCGTTCGAATAGATCTGCGTGAGCGCGAACGCAATGTTCAGCGTACCCAGCGTGACGATAAAAGCCGGCAACTTGATCCGCGTGATCAGCACGCCGTTGAGCGCACCGAACAGCGCGCTTGCGGCGATGCCGCACAGAATCGCGAGAACGGGCGGTACGCCCAGTGTGACCGCGAATTTGGTCATGATGATCGAGCCGAACGCCATCACCATCCCGCACGACAGATCGATCCCGCCTGTCAGCACGATCAGCGTCTGGCCGATGGCGATGACGGCGACCACCATCGTCTGTTGCAGGATCAGCGAGAGGTTCTGGAACGACAGGAACCGGTTGCTCTGCGAAATGAAGAAGCCGCAGGCCAGAAGCAGGGCGATCAGCGGTCCGATTTCAGCGAGCGACGGTAAGCGTTCGCTGAAGGGGCGCGAGTGGCTGGCGGGCGCGGAAGGAGTCGACATGATAGGTGTCCTGGATACATGAACGTGGCGTGCAGGCCATGGGGTAAGCACGGGGGCCAGCCATCTGGGGGCCGGCCATCCGGGGGCCGGCCATCCGGTAACTGGCGGTCCATCGGCGGCCCAGCAAAGTGGGCCGCGGTTCGATGCGCGTTACTTGTTGCCCCAGCAGTTGTCGAGGCCGAACTTCGTATCCTTGCTGTCGACGCCGGACATCGGCTTGTCGGTGATCAGCGTCACGCCCGTGTCCTGATAGCCGGAGACCTTCTTGCCGGTCTTCGCGTACTCGACGCCCGCCGTCACGCCGAGCGCGGCCATCTTCAATGGATACTGCTGCGAGGTCGCGGCAATCGCGCCGGCCTTCACATTGCGTACGCCTTCGCAGCCGCCGTCGATGGAAACGATCATCACGCTCTTATCCTTGCCCGCAGCTTTGAGCGCGCGATACGCACCCGCTGCGGCCGGTTCGTTGATCGTGTAGACCACATTGATATCCGGTGATTTCTGCAGGCAGTTTTCCATCGCCGTCTGGCCCTTCGCCTGGTCGCCACGAGTGTCCTGGCTGCAGACGATCGACGGATCGCCTTCCTTCACGCCGAAGCCTTCCAGGAAGCCGTTATGACGCAGCACGCCGACCGATACGCCGGGTGCAAGGTCGAGCGTGGCGATCTTCGCGGGCTTGCCGTTCATGGCGGCTTTCGCGTACTTGCCGATCAGCACGCCGGCTTTGAAGTTGTCGGTGGCGAAGAGGGCGTCAGTGGCGTCTTGCGGGTCGGTCGGCGTGTCGAGCGCGATCACCATTACACCGGCCGCGCGCGCTTTCTTGATGCTCGGCACGATCGCCTTGGTGTCGCTCGGCGTGATCAGAATGGCTTTGGCACCGGCCGTCATCATGTTTTCGATGGCGGTGACCTGGCTCGCGTTGTCGCCGTCGAACTTGCCGGCGGCGGTGAGCAGCTTGGCGCCGTCTTTCGAGGCGGCCGCTTCGGCGCCCTGTTTCATCTTCACGAAGAACGGGTTCGTGTCGGTCTTGGTGATGAGGCCGACGACAGGCTGGTCGGCCGCCTGGCTCGCGCTCGCACACCACACGGCCGATGCCGCTACGCACATGGACACGATTTTCCTGGTGACAGGGTGCCTGCGGGAATTCAGATTCATGGGACGCTCCTCCGGTTATTGGCAACGACGTTGTGGACTGCGGGCGGTTGCACACGCCAACGCTGCGCGCTTGCAACCTGTTTGCAACCTGATTGGGGACCGGGTTTGGAACCCGATGCCATTCCAGGGCAATCCGAAGCGGACCGCCTAAATCACTTGGATTGATTTAGTACAGCAGGCGTGCGGACGCTCGTCAAGAAAACGATTGAGGTGCACGTTGACATGCGGAACCGGCCGGGAGGGCGGAATGGCTTATGGGGCGGGGCTTGGCGAGTGTAATGCGGTGCGAGATCGAACCGGGAAACTTGGGGAAAGTCCTGGCTCGATTGAAGGTGAATTGAAATCTTAAGGTGTCGTTCTCGAACGTATTGGCTGGCGTCGTGAAGATTTTCAGTAGTGGCTGAAAACAACGATTCTCACAGCGATGACCGCAAACCTGATCAATGCTGTGAGAATCGCGGCGCGCTCCCGAGGGTGCTTACCGGCGCGGCACGAGCGTTTGACGCTTCGTTTCGAGTTGGGTGACGACACGTTGCAAGGTGCGTTCCGCCGGCCCCGGTGTCTGCACGAACTTGCAGCCGATGACGAAGCGCCGGTCGCCCTTCGGCGTAGTTAATTGCCGCGGCGCGACGATTTCCAGATCGAGCCGCAGCGTGCCGAAGCTGCCGAGTTGCAGCGTCACGTCGCGTAATACGGTGCCGCTTTCAAGCGAGCCGAAATGCTCATCGGCGGTTTTCAACGCCACGCCGCCCAATGAAAGGTCCTGCAGTTCCAGCCGGAACGAACCGCCGTCCACATAGGGTCCGCTGGCGATGTACGGATCCAGCACGGGCGTTTGCACACGGAAGAATTCGCGGCGTTGAACGTAGTACAGCAGCGAAGGGAAGGCTGCCTCGAAGGCCGGGCGTCCTTCGAACATGATTGGGTTTGCGTTGAGTGTCGTGAATTCCGTGCGAATGCCACCTGGCAAACTGCGGAAGATCAACTGGCGCGCAGCCGGAAGCGCGTAATTGTCGGCATCGACACTGCCGGCGTCGAAGATAAAGCGGGCATTGCGTGAGTCGACATCGAGCACTTGCGTAACGATCTGGCGGCCGTTGAATTCCACCGTCACGAAGTCCTGTCCGGCCATCAGCTTGCGCAGGCAAACTGCGATTTGCAGGGGGTGGCGCTGCGCGAAAGTCGAGTCTGCGTCGGTGAACTGTTCGGCGACATCGGCGTCCAGAAGAGCGGCAATCATTTGAGTATCCATGCTTGTTATGGCCTTGGCCCGGCCGGTTTGGGGGAGCGCAAGCGGCATGTGAGTCGTGCCGGCGCTCGGCCTTTTCCTGCTTTATTGCAGGGACCGTGCCAACTGCATGGATGGACTGATCGGAGCGATATTTTTGTCGCGGAACCGCTTGATACGGGCGTTTGCGGGCGGTAGCCTGGAAGGCGGGGATGGGCGTATGCAGGGTTCGCTACGTAACGTCCTCGATACCGTTACGGCCACACGAGCGCACTCGCCCGCATCATTCAACGCGCCTGACGCGCCACTCCGGTCGATGCGCGCACAACCAGTTGCGGCGGGGAGGAAATCCGCATCGGCACGCTTGCGGCGGCCTCGCGACCCGCTTGCCCGTACGAGGATTCGATCAGTTCGCGCAACAGCGATACCGCGAGTCCGGCGACTTCGACGGTCGGCACGGCGACCGTCGTCAACGCGGGCCGTGACTCGCGCGCCAGTTGAATATCGGTAATGCCGACCACGGATAGATCGCCCGGCACGTTCAGACCGAGATCGGCGGCCGCGTGCATTGCGCCGAGCGCCGGCAGATCGTTGGTCGCGAAGATCGCGGTGAGTGTTGGATCGACCTCCAGCAGCGCGCGCGCCGCGGTGTAGCCGCCTTGTATCGTATCGGGCGCATGCTTGACGGGGCTTCCGGGCGCACCGGCCGCACGCACTGCTTCGGCAAATCCTTCGTAACGGGCCGCGTGAATGCCCGAGGCCTTGCTGCCGACAACCGCGCCGATCCGCCGATGCCCGAGCTCCAGCAGATGCGTGCCGGCCAATTCGCCAGCCAGACGAAAATCGACCGCGACGCACGGCAGCCCCGGCGATTCGTTAGGCCGCTCCCACATGCACAACACCACGGGCGTGCCGCGCGACTCGGTCGTATGAAGGTCCGCAAAATCGAGGTTCGCATTCGTCACCAGCACGCCCTCGGAGAGCGTCCCCGCGATCTGGTCGAGATACGCCCGCCCGATCAGCGGATCTTCATTCGTGTTGCAGATGATCACGAAGTGGCCGCTGCTGCGCGCCGCGTGCTCGACCGCGAGCGCGAACTCCGGATAGAACGGGTTGGCAATGCTCGACACCATCAACGCCAGCGTCGGCGCGCGACCCTCGGCGAGCGCGCGGGCGGCCAGATGCGGGCGGTAGCCGAGCGCCTGGATGGCGTCCAGCACGCGCTGCCGGGTGGCCGCGCCGACCCGGCCGCGATTGCGCAGTACATTCGATACCGTGGCAGGGGTGACGCCGGCGTAACGCGCGACTTCGCTAAGTGTGGACATGGCCTGTCAATATTTGGGATGACTGTTCGATATTTGCATCGTAGCCAAAGGCGCGGCACCATTTGCCGCACAGACAAAAACGATATCGGAGACAGGTAAGGCCCCACGATCGCATGCGATCGATTTTTTAGGCTTTACTGATTAAGCGCTTAATCTCCGACATCGAGCCGATTAAATCACGGAGTCGATGCGATGGCGAGCATTTCGTTGAAAGGCGTGCAGAAGGCGTATGGCGACGGCGCGCTGGTGATCCGCGACGTCGATCTGGAGATCGGGGAAAACGAGTTTTGCGTGTTTCTCGGCCCGTCCGGCTGCGGCAAGTCCACCTTGCTGCGCATGATTGCGGGCCTCGAAGACGTGACCGACGGCGACCTGTCGATCGCCGGCCGCCTCGTCAACGACGTCCCGGCGGCGCAGCGCGGCGTGGCGATGGTGTTTCAGAGCTACGCGCTGTTTCCGCATATGACCGTGTTCGAGAACATGGCATTCGGCCTGAAGCTGGCTAAAACCCCGAAACACGAAATCGACCGCAAGGTGCGCGAAGCCGCGCGCATCCTGCAACTGGAGGCGCTGCTCGAGCGCCTGCCGAAAGCATTGTCCGGCGGCCAGCGTCAGCGTGTGGCGATTGGCCGGGCCATCGTGCGTGAACCTGGCGTGTTTCTGTTCGACGAACCCCTCTCCAATCTCGACGCGACGCTGCGCGGCCAGACCCGCGTCGAAATCGCGCGGCTGCATAAGCAGTTCGCCAAAGCCAGTGTCGTGTATGTCACTCACGATCAGATCGAAGCCATGACCCTTGCCGACAAGATCGTGCTGCTGCACGCCGGCAAGGACACCGAGCGCTACGGCAGCATCGCGCAGATCGGCGCGCCGCTCGAGTTGTACCACCGTCCCAGGAGCCGCTTCGTCGCCGGTTTCATCGGCTCGCCGCGCATGAACTTTTTGCCGGGGCGGGTGGCGTCGGTCGATCCGCAAGGCGTGGTTATCACACTCGATCACACAGACGAAAAAGTGCGCGTGCCGGTCAGCGGCGATGGGCTCCAGACGTCGCAAGCCGTCACGCTAGGTGTACGCCCTGAACACCTGGAATTCATCAATGCGGCCGCGTCTGAAAACGCGCAGGACGCCGTTCTGACTCGCACGGTGTCCCTCGTCGAACAGCTCGGCGAGCACAGCTATGTCCACCTCGATCATCCCGGCGCTGCCGCGCTGATCGCCAAGGCGCCGGGCGACACGCGCCTCGCACCGGGTGACCGTGCGAGCTTGCGCGTCCCGAGCCGCGCCTGCCATTTGTTTACCGAAGACGGCTTTGCCGCCGCTTCGCTCGAATCCGTCGAACACTACGCATAAAGGACATTCGGATGCGCCTTGGAGTCTGTTATTACCCGGAACACTGGCCGGAGTCGATGTGGGAAGACGACGCTCGCCGGATGAAGACACTCGGCATCGAACAGGTGCGGATCGCCGAATTCGCATGGAGCCGGATGGAGCCGACGCCTGGCGAATACGACTGGGGCTGGCTGGATCGCGCGGTGGACGTACTCGGCGCGACTGGTCTGCAGGTCGTCATGTGCACGCCGACGGCGACGCCGCCCAAGTGGCTGATCGACCGTCATCCGGACATTCTGCCGATCGGCGCGGACGGCCGCCCGCGCGCGTTCGGCTCACGCCGTCATTACGATTTCTCGTCGCCTTCGTATTTCGCCGCGTCGCAACGGATCTGCACGGCGGTCGCCGAGCGTTACGGCAAGCATCCGGCTGTCGCGTACTGGCAGACCGATAACGAATTCGGTTGCCATCACACAGTACTCAGTTATTCGCAGGCGGCGGTGGGGCGCTTTCGCGAGTGGCTCAAGGCACGCTATCAAACCGTAGAAGAACTGAACCGTGCATGGGGTACGGTGTTCTGGAGCATGGAATATCGCAGTTTCGACGAGATCGACGCGCCGGTGGCGACCGTCACCGAAGCGCACCCGTCGCACCGGCTCGATTACCGGCGCTTCGCTTCAGATGAAGTGGCGCGCTACAACCGCATGCAGGTGGAGATCATCCGCGCGCATTCGCCGGGGCGGCCGGTCGCGCACAACTTCATGCAGCTCTTTACCGAGTTCGATCACTACAAGGTTGCGGCCGATCTCGATGTCGCGGCATGGGACAGCTATCCGCTGGGCGGCCTCGAGGAGCAGTGGTTTGCGCCGGACGTGAAGGCGCGCTGGCTACGGAGCGGGCATCCCGACTTCGCGTCGTTCAATCATGACGTGTACCGCGGCATGTCGAAGCTGCCGTTCTGGGTGATGGAGCAGCAGCCGGGGCCGGTGAACTGGGCGCAGTGGAATCCGGCGCCGCTGCCTGGCATGGTGCGGCTGTGGAGTTGGGAGGCGTTCGCGCACGGCGCGGGCTGTGTGTCGTATTTCCGCTGGCGCCAGGCGCCGTTTGCGCAGGAACAGATGCACGCCGGCTTGAATACGCCCGACAACCGGCTCGACGTGGGCGGCAATGAAGCTGCGCAGGTCGCCGCCGAGATTCGCACGGTGCTTGCCGCGAACGCCGACGCCAATGCTTCGATTCGCTCAAAGGTCGCACTCGTCTACGACTATGAAGCGAAGTGGCTCTTCGAGATTCATCCTCAAGGTGCGGACTTTCACTATCCGCGTTTCGCGTTCGAGTATTACTCGGCGCTGCGTGCGCTCGGGCTCGACGTCGATATCGTGCCGGTCGATGCGCCGCTCGATGGCTATCGTCTGATCGTCGTGCCGCCGCTGCCGGTTGTGCCCGCCGATTTCGCCGCGCGGCTTGCAAGCTCGGGCGCGCAAGTCGTGCTCGGTCCGCGCACCGGTTCGAAGACTCAGGATTTGCAGATTCCGGCGAACCTGCCGCCGGGTGCTCTTGCCGCGGTGATGCCGCTGCGCGTGTGGCGTGTCGAATCGATGCGGCCGAATGTGACCGAAGCGGTGCGCCTTGCGGACAGCAAGGACGCGGCCGCGGAAGATGGCGTAGCGCGCCACTGGCGCGATTTCATCGATGTCGGCAGCCCTGCACCGGACTTGCTCGACGTGCGTGCCCATTTCGCCGACGGCCATCCCGCCTATGTAACAAGCGGCGCGTTTCATTACTTCGCGGGCCTGTTCGACGACGCACTTACGGTCCGCCTGTTTGCACAGATCGCCGGGGAAGCGGGCGTCGACACGATGTCGCTCGGTGACAGCGTGCGCATCAGCCGACGTGGCGCGCTGACCTACGTGTTGAACTACGGCGATCAGACCCACACGCTTGCCAATGTCGCCGACGCTGCTTTCGTGATCGGCTCACGCGTGATCGAACCACAGGGTGTGGCCGTTTATCGATCGAACACATGATTTGAAGCGCTGAACGAAGGATTCCATGCAGTAACAACAACGACGCAAAATCAAGGAATAAAGGAGACGGCAATATGGCACTGAAACCTCGCAGGATTCTGCTGGCACTCGCGCTTGCCGCGGCGGCCACAGGCACATCCGTTGTCAGCACGGCGCAGGCCGGCACGCTCGCGGTCAACATCGCGTTCAAGGGCGCAAGTCAACGCGCCGTCTGGCAGTCGATCATCGACGACTTCAAGAAAACGCATCCCGGTACCGACGTGAAGGTGTCGTTCGTCGATGAAGAAGCGTACAAGGTGCAGTTGCCCGGTTGGCTCTCCACGGTCGCGCCCGATATCGTCAACTGGCATGACGGCGAGCGGATGGCGTATTACGCGCAGCGCGGCCTGTTCGACGATCTGAGCGGCGACTGGGCGAAGAACGGCTGGAACGACATGTATGCGTCGACGAAGGAAGCGTCGTCGTATAAGGGCAAGCAGTACGCCGCGCCGACCGTGTATTACTCGTGGGGCATGTTCTATCGCAAGGACCTGTTCCAGAAGGTCGGCATTACCGGCGAACCGAAAACGTGGGACCAGTTTCTCGACGACTGCAAGAAGCTGAAAGCAGCCGGCATTACGCCGATTGCCGTGGCAGGCCGTGATTCATGGACGCTGGCCGGCTGGTTCGATTACCTCGACCTGCGCCTGAATGGCAACGCGTTCCATCAGAAACTGATGGCGGGCGACATCGCGTACACCGATCCGCGTGTGAAGAAGGTCTACACGACGTGGAAGCAACTGATCGACGCCGGCTATTTCATCGACAACTCGCTCTCCTACGATCTGGATTCGGTACAGCCGTTCCTGTTCCAGGGCAAGGCCGCGATGATGCTGATGGGCACCTTCATTTCCGCGGGCTTTCCGCCGAACGTGAAACCGGAAATGGGTTACTTCCAGTTCCCGATCATCGACGCGAACGTGCCGACCGCCGAAGATGGCCCGGTCGAATCGCTGCATATTCCGTCTAAGGCGAAGAACAAGGCGGATGCGCATGCGTTCCTCGCGTTCGTCGAGACGCCGGAAAATGGCGCGAAGCTGGCGGTTGGGCTCGGCTCGCTGTCGGCGAACAGCAAATCGCCTGAGCCTGAGGATCCCATCTCGAAGATCGGCTTCCAGATTCTCTCGAACACGAAGGGCGGTATTGCGCAGTTCTACGATCGCGACATGACCAAGGAAATGGCCGACGAAGGAATGAAGGGGATGCAGCAATTCGTCTCCGATCCTTCAAAGCTTGACGACGTGCTCGCGCAACTCGAGCAGACGCGCAAGCGGATCTACAAGAAGTGAGCAACGGCGGCCCGTTGATGGGCCGCCCGCTTAAGCGTCAACTCGCTATCTTCGATCGGGAGAATGATCGTGTCGCACTCCGTCACCCGTCACACTGTTGGCGGCCCTGCCGACCCCGGTGGTTCTGGCTTTCCTGCACCGGGAGGACCGGCTTCGGGTGGAGCATTGCGCGGTGGGTCACCGCGTGTGGCACGCCGGCGCCGTCCATCACCGACCGCGCGCCGGCAGCGCCGAGCCGCCTTTCTGTTTCTCGCACCGGCCTGCGTGATGGTGGCGATCTACGTCGTGTGGCCGATCATCTCGACCATCCACCTGAGCTTTTTCAACTGGGACGGGATGACCGACCCGTCTTTCGTCGGTCTCGCAAATTACGTTGAGTTGTTCCATACGCAGACGTTTTACACCGCACTGAAGAACAACCTCATCTGGCTGCTGCTGTTTCTGCTTGCCCCGCCGATGGGGCTCGCCGTCGCCCTCTATCTGAACCAGGCGGTGGCCGGTATTCGCATCGTCAAATCATTGTTTTTCGCGCCATTCGTTTTATCGGGCGTGGTGGTCGGTTTGATATTTTCATGGTTCTACGACCCGACCTTTGGGTTGCTCGCGGTGATTCTCGGGCACGGCGTGCCGGTGCTCGGGGACCCCCGCTACGCTACCCTCGGCATCGTGTTTGCGGCACTGTGGCCGCAAACCGCGTATTGCATGATCCTCTATTTGACTGGTCTGACCTCGCTGAACGCCGAACAGATCGAGGCTGCGCGGATGGAGGGCGCGCGTGGCTGGTCGATGTTGTGGCACGTGATCCTGCCGCAATTGCGGCCCACCACATTCATGGCGATCGTTGTCACGGTGATCGGCGCGTTGCGCAGCTTCGATCTGATTTCGGTGATGACTGGCGGCGGCCCGTTTGAAAGTTCCACCGTGCTCGCGTATTACATGTATGACCAGGCGATCAAGTATTACCGCGTCGGCTATTCCGCGGCGGTGGCGGTCGTGCTGTTCGGGATCATGCTCGTGTACATCGTTTATCACTTGCGCCGCATGCTGCGCACCGAGCAATAAGGAGCCGATCATGTTTCCAATCCCGATCGACAAATGGAAGCCGGCTACGCGCCGTGTGTACAAACTGACGTTGCCGCTTGCGCTGCTGATCTGGCTGTTGCCAATGATCGCCGTTCTCGTGACCTCGGTGCGTTCGACGGAGGAACTGAGCGAGGGCAATTATTGGGGCTGGCCAAAGCATTTCGCGATGTTCGATAACTATCGCGAGGCGTTGACGACCTCGCCGATGCTGCATTACTTCTGGAACAGCGTATTGATTACGGTGCCCGCCGTGGTCGGCTCGATTGCACTCGCGGCGATGGCGGGATTCGCGCTGGCCATCTATCGGTTTCGCGGCAATTCGGCTTTGTTTGCGACCTTTGTCGCGGGCAATTTTGTCCCGGTGCAGGTGTTGATGATTCCGGTGCGGGATCTGTCGTTGCAACTCGGCTTATTCAATACGGTGGGCGCGTTGATTCTGTTCCACGTGTCGTTTCAGACGGGATTTTGTGCGCTATTTTTGCGCAATTTCATTAAGCAACTGCCGTTTGAACTGGTCGAAGCGGCGCGGATCGAAGGCGCCAATGAATGGACGGTGTTCTTCAGGATCGTATTGCCTCTGATTCGTCCCGCGCTTGCGGCTCTGGCGATTCTTGTGTTTACGTTCGTGTGGAATGACTACTTCTGGGCGCTGTGTCTGACGCAAGGCGACGATGCCGCGCCGATTACCGTAGGCGTCGCGGCTTTGAAGGGACAGTGGACCACCGCCTGGAATCTGGTGTCCGCCGGGTCGATTCTTGCCGCGTTGCCTTCGGTCGCGATGTTCTTTGCGATGCAGAAGCATTTTGTGGCCGGGTTGACGTTTGGGGCGACGAAGGGGTGAAACGAACGTTACGGAAACACATTCGCTCTATCGTTGCGGATGCCTTGCTACGGCCTGGAAGCTCGGGTGACACTCGCTAGTTCACATTGAAATGCACCCGGATATCCTGCCGGCTTTCCACCGGATGTCCGGCCTGCATTGCCGGAAAGAATCGCCATTTACGCAGCGTTTCAAGGAGGATCTGGTTGAGCCGCGGGTTGGATGTCGGCTTGATGAGATCAACCTGGACCGAGCCGTCGACGTGAATTGCGAAACGGGCCGTCGCGACGGTTTGATACGCCTGCTCGCGCAGGTCGTCGGGGAGTTCCGGCAACGGTTGGGAAATGGCGTGCGCCGCGGCATCGCCGGATGATCCGGCGTTTGCGCTTTCTTCTGCAGGTGCAGCAGCGCGCGCAGGCGGCTCGGCTGGCTGCTTCTGTTCCTCCGTTACGGGGGCCGATTGAGCCTGTGCAACGCTTTGCACCGATCGCATATCCGATTTCGAGGGCACACCTGGCGTCGCGTGTGCCGGGGTTGAGACGTGAGGGCGCGGATCGGCCGGTTGTCGTGGCTTTGCCGGAGTGATCGGCGCGGGCGTGGCGTGCGTAACCAGAGCCACGGAAGGAGCCGCAACCGGCGCCTTCGGAGGATCGAGCTCCACCAGCTGCATCTCGAGTGGCCTGGCAGGGGCATGTGCAGACGCCGATGGACCCAACCAATGCCCCAACTGAAACAGGAAGACGATCCATACGATGAGCGCGACCAGCACCGCTAGCGTAATCCGTATTTGCGGAGAATCGTCCACAGCGACCGCGAAGCGCATCCGGCTATTCACGATGCACTGCGATCAGAAACCGCTCAGCGCCGGCGCGGCGCGCGGCCAGCATCGCCTGAACGACCACGCCGTGGCCCGCTGCGTCGTCAGCGGCGATTACAACATTGCCGTCCGGTTGCAGCAGACGCTTTACCGTCGGCTCGATCTGATCGAGCCGAACCGCCTGACGATTCACGAATACCTCATTGCTGCTGTCCACCGAGATCGTCAGTGGCTCATGGGCTGTCATCTGTTGCGCGCGGCCGGCTGGGAGCTTAACCTTGAGCGCGTCGAGCCGCTGCATTGCGAGCGACGCGAGCATGAAGGTCGCCAGCAGAAAGAACATTACGTCGATCATCGGAATGATTTCGATGCGACCGCGCTTCGCCGCGCGTGAGCGTCTGAACCTCACGGCTGCGCTCCCGCAGACGGGGCGGCAAGACGGATTTCGCCGAGCCGTGCATTCGCGAACGATTCGAGCTCATCCATGAGGCGTTCAAGCCGGCGGGAGAAATAGTTGAACGCAAAGAGCGCGAACAATGCGACCACCAGGCCGATCGCGGTTGCCACCAATGATTGCGCCACACCGCCGGTCACGCCCCCCGGATCGACGAGACCATCGCCGCCGAACAACTGGAACGAATGCATCATGCCGACGATGGTGCCCAGCAACCCCAGCAAAGGCGCTGCCGTGACGATGGTCTCCAGCACCCAGAAACCTTTGCTCATGTCACGTTCGATTTGCGAGGCAACCGATTGCGCCTTGGCCTCGCGCAGCCACAGCGGTACGGAAGGATCGGGCGCCCACGGCGCGCTCATACGCCTGAACGCGTTCTGACTGGAGGCATCCTTTAATCTGCCGGCCCAGTCAAGCGCCGAGCCGGGCGCAGCGATTTCGTCTGTGCCACGCAGCGCGCCCGGTAACCGGCCAAAGCGCAGAAACACATAGATGCGATCGAGGGCGATTGCGACCGCCAGAATGGCGAGTATCGTCAGCGGATAGATAACCCATCCGCCTACGCGTACCGCCGCTAGAACGCTTGCCCAATCTTGCATGACCTACCTCTTCGTAGCCTGACGGAATTAGAAATGCTTGGTGATGCCCGCGTAGACGGCGAAATGTGGGCCATATTGCGGTGCGCCGACGCCGATACCCGATCCGTCGCGCAACTCGTAGACGCGATTGAACGCGTTGATCACGAGCAGGCGTGCATCGAATTTTCCGATGAGCGGCTGGTTGAAGTGCTGTATCACGCCGAGGTTGACTTGCGCATAGAGCGGCAACCGGTCGGTGTTCGCAAAGCCGCTACGCAAACCGCTTCCCACCAGCCCATCGAAAGTGAAAGTTGTTCTGCCGAAATCGTAGGTTCCGCCAAATGAGGCGGTGATGCGCTGGTCGTGATCCAGATAGACCCAGTGATTGTTGATATAGGCGAGTTCAGCCGGGTCGAAATTGAACTGGGCCGAATCGATCTGTGTTCCCTGTGCACGGCTCCACGCGAGATTCACGTACGCAGATGCGTTGTCCTGTTTGTAATTGGCCGTGAACTCGACCCCATACACGCGTCCCTCCCTGTAGTTGAACGGGGTGAAGATGAGTGCGGAGCCGAACTGGCCTTCATCGAGCAGGTTCGTCGATTTCTTGTAGTAAGCGTCGAGCCCGACCGTCACATTCGACCCGAGACGCTGAGTCACACCGAGATCGAAATAATGGCTGCGTTCCGGTTGAACCTGGTCGTTCTGACTCGACGGACTCTGGTTGGTCGTGCCGTTGAAGCGGCTGATGGTCGAGCCGGACACCAACTCGAACGCGGGCGGCGTGAAATAGCGCGAGTAACCGGCGTGGAAGGTCGTGGTCGGCGTCAGCGTATAGACGAGGCCAACACGAGGACTAAGCTGGCTTGCGCTGACGTACTCGTCCATCTTGTCGTAGCGAAGACCATAGTTCAGCGTGAGCTTGTCCGTGATTTTCCATTCGTCCTGCACGTAGGCGCTGTACAGATAACCGGTCTTGCTGCTGGAGTCCTGAATATTGAAGGGTTGATCGGATAGCTGATTGCCGTTGCTGTCTGTCGCGAATACGTTGACGCTGTCGTCGAACACCGCATGTTCCTGCTGGAAGAAGATGCCCGCGCGGATCGTATGCTTGTCGTTCAGTCGCCAGGTCGTGTCCACTTGCGCGCCATTGGCCGAGTTGCTGTGAAAATCCTGCGACGCCACGCCGTTAAAGAGCAGATCGCCGACCGGATCGGGATTGAATTGCGTGCGCGTATAGCGCGTAAAGAGAGCGACCTGGTAGTCCAGTGCGCCGCCATTGGTGCCCTGAAGCGCCACTACGGCGAAGTTGTTCAACTCCGATTGCGTTTCGTTCAGTTGGCTCGAATTGAACGTGTTGTTGCCGTTGAGCGTGAAGTTGGTCGGCAGGCCGGGTGTGTTGGGAATCTCGAACTGATTGCTCGTCGTGCCGAACATCACGCTCACGCGCGTGAGCGGGTTGATGATGTACGACATGTAGCCGAACGCGTCGCCCTGGCGGGTGTGATCGTGAATCGCGTTGGCACTGGCGGTGGGATTCTCGATCCCGAGGTTGTTCATACCGACCGAGCCGCTGAAGTAGTAGCTGAACGGTCCCTGAGTGCCGAAGACATCCGCGCTGGTCTTGATGGTCTGATGGCTGCCGCCGAACACGTCGATGGAGCCACCGTTGCCTGCATCACCCGTCTTCGTGCGGATGTCCACCACGCCTGCGGTGCGATAGCCGTATTGCGCCGGTAACGCGCCAGTGAGCAGGTTCACCTGGTCGATGATCCGGGTGTCGAGTGCCTGACCGAAACCACTGATCGGCTCGGGAATGATGATGCCGTTGATGCGGTATTGCAGGTTCGCGTGGTCTCCGCGCACGTGCAACTGGCCGTACGAGTCGCTTGCCACGCCGGGCGCCTGGAGTAGCACCTGGTTCAGCGGCGTATCTTGCCCCGCGGGTAGTGCATTGATATCGGCCTGGCTGAAGCGGTACACGCTACTGCCTGTCTCCGGCAACAGTCCGTTGCGGGCTCGATCGAGGCGCCTGGCGTTCACCTGAACATCGAGTGTGTCGCTTTGAGTGAGTTTGACACTCACCGCGCTTTCCGCACCCGCCGTCGTGGTCGCTATGCTGTTGCCGCTCGCGAATCCCGGTGCCGTAACAACGATCGCATAAGTGCCCGGTGTCACATGGCCGATTGCAAAATGACCTTCTGCGTCCGTCTTCGCCTCATTGACTGCGGCGCCGCTCGCGTTCTGAACGCTGACGGTGGCGTTGCGGGCGGGCTTGCCCGCGGCATCAGTGACCGCGCCCGTCACGGAGCCTTCGTCGGGCGCGGCATGGGCGTGAGCAGCGATTGCGAATAGCAGCAGGGCTGCGTGGGAGACGCGCGTGCGGTTTTTCATCTTGGTTTATTTGAGGTTGACCACTGGATGGATGCGGTTCCGTCTTGTTGACGTTCTTCTTGAGTGCGATCGGGATGACAGGGCGTGCGCTTACCGATCCCAAGTCAAGCGGGATCCTTGCCGTCGTTCTGTCGTTCGGAATGTTATATCATTACATTTAAAAACAAAAATGACAACCAGATGGGAGGCGCTGCGAGCGGCTCGGGGGACTTGAGGAGGGTGTTTGACGCGGGAGTGGGGCCCGGATTCGGGCCGCCGTAGTGATTTGGCACGGGGTGCGTGCCGCGATCGTGCTTAGTCGTGCTTTGGCATCGCCAGCGAATGATGCACACCGACGCCGGCCATTACGCCGGCCGCCGACGCAAACGTCGCGTTGGTCATCTTGTTGGCAATGTCGCCTGCGGCATAAACGCCCTCGACCGTCGTCTGCTTCAAGTCATCGACCTTGATGACGGCGCCAAGCGGGCCTTCGTCGAATGCACACCCGAGTTGCTCCGCGAGAGTGCTGTTCATGTGCGTTCTGGGTGCGACGAACAACGCGTCGATTTCGACAACGCGGCCATCGGCGAGCCTGAGCCCCTCGAGTTGCGGCGCTGGACCGAGTAGTTCCGTCACGGGTGAGCGCTCGATGCGAACATTGCGTGCGGCCAGTTGTGCAATCTGCTCCGCGCCGGGTTCGAAGATCCCCTGAGTGAAATACGTTGTGGGACCCCATTCGGGAATCAGAAGCGCCTGATGAACGGACAGCGCGTGATTGCCCAACACGCCGAGACGGCGATCCCGAACTTCATACCCGTGACAATAAGGGCAGTGCAATGCCGTCGTGCCCCAACGTTCCTGCAATCCATGTATGGATGGCAACTCGTCGCGCACGCCCGTAGCGAGAATGAGCCGGGAAGCGAGTTCAGTCCGGCCGTCCGAAAGCGCGACAGAGAAAGCATTGTCGGTCCGTCGAGCGCCGACAGCCTCGCCTTTGACCCATTGAATCGTCGGATAGGCCGCAAGCTGTAAAGCGGCTTCGCGAATGATCTCCGCAGGCGGCTTGCCATCCTGGCCGAAGAATCCGTGAGCGTGCGAGGCAAATCGGTTGCGCGGAAATCCAGCGTCCACCACGAGAACTTTCCGTCTGGCGCGCGCCAGCTGCATGGCGGCCGACAAGCCAGCAAAGCTACCGCCCACGACAATCACATCATGCTGCGTATGCATTCCCTCTCTCCTGTATCACGCCGGCGCCCACGCTTATCGACCATTGCCAAACCGACGCCGGCAGTTTCATGAAACATCACGAGTTGCATGATAGGGCGGTGTTATACTTCATGCAACTCTTAATGTTGCATGAGTGGACTTGTCCACAATGCGGCTTGAACACGAGGCGATAAATGAGAACGGATAGCCGCCTGTCGCGGATGCTGCATGTCCTGATTCACATGGATCGGCATGACGGTCCGCTAACGTCTGAAACGATCGCGCAGATGCTTCGCACCCATCCCGTTGTGGTGCGGCGAATGCTGGCAGGGCTAAGAGATCAGGGCTACGTACAGTCGGAAAAAGGGCACGGGGGCGGTTGGGTTGTGTCGATCAACCTGGATGAACTAACGTTATTGGACGTTTATCGGGCAGTCGGTGAGCCGCCGATTTTTTCCGAATTGCTGACGGACGATCACCCGGAGTGTCTCGTCGAGCAAGCCGTCAACGCCGGTCTGTCGGAAACGGTTCGAGAGGCTGAAGCTGCGCTGCTTGCACGCTTCGGCGAAATTTCAGTCGGGATGCTGGCGCGCGATTTTGACGAACGGTTTGCCCGCAGCCGCCCATGACCCGCATGTCACAAGGTCATCGGCGAGCGTGCAGGTGTTCACATCAATCTTCCTGTGGACTTAACGTTCAAAGCCGTTGGTCCTGATATAAGCGGACGCGTCGATCCGCTTACAACTGGGCATGCTTCGCCGCGTCCTCGATCACAGCAGCGACTTCTTTCGGACGCGATTCGTAGACCGAGTGGCTCGCGCCGGCGAGTACGGTCGTGTGACTATGGGCGCGCGCGTAGTACCAGCGTTCGAGGTCGGGATTGATGATTTTGTCATCGGCTGCGACGATGCCCCAACTCGGCTTGCTGGTCCATGCGGCGACTGTCATCGGCGTCGAAAAGACTTTCGCGGCGGTCAGGATTTGCGCGTGCGATTCGAACTGGGCTTCCTTGAGCGGCAGATCGGCGGCGAAATCCGCCGGGAAATCCGCGGGGTTCAGGTACGTGTAGCCGTCGCCGGTTTTCATGATGGCGCCCGGCTGCTTCGACGTGTAGCTCGGCATGCCTTTGCCGAGCGTGCTTTCATCTTCGCCGACGGCCGGCGCGTGCGCGGCCACATACACCAACCCGACGACGTTCGGATGCACACCGGCCTCGGTGATGACCGAGCCGCCATAACTGTGAGCCACGAGGATCGTCGGGCCGTTCTGCTGGTCGAGGACGCGTTTGGTTGCGGCGACGTCGTCTTCGAGCGAGCTCAGCGGCTCCTGCACGATCGTGACGTGATAGCCGTCTTTGGTCAGCCGGTCATAAACCGGCTTCCAGCCTGATCCGTCCACCCATGCGCCGTGTACGAGCACGATATTGCGGACCGGGATATTCTGCGGCTGGGCGTCCTGTGCGGATGCCCGGGTGACCGCGCCGACCGATGCAAGGAGAATCATCGAAAGAGTAGTTGCAAGATTACGTTTCATTCTGGATACCTAATTGATAATGATTGGATCTAACTATCGGTGTGATAGAAAACTACGTCTTGACCTGTTTGCCTACATGATCCATGTGCCGCTGGATCTGCACGGAAGTAGTTCCGCTTGTGCTCGTTGACCGTGTGCCTGTTGTCGTCTACGTAGAGGCAAACACATCGAGTGGCGGCTTATTCCATTTTTTTTAACGTCGAGTTTTGCAGCACCTGGGAAGCGCGCGAACCCTTACGATTTCCCCGAATCGATCCGCGTATCCATGGCTGACAACCAGCAGGTTCGGGTTGCCTCGCAATGTCAGCGTAGGTTTTTTGCCGATGCCCGGCGAGGCTGCCGCAACATCGTGAGCGCCGGGGCCATGGCCCCCGCCCCGGCTTAACGGAAGATCTCGGCAATGAGGTTGGCCACCGTCCGGATACGCTCACTATCGCGCAGGGCGGGATGCAGCACCATCCATACGTCCTGGTCGAGCGCCTTGATGTGCTTCTCGATGCAGACGAGATCGCTCGTCGTGTCACCCGCGAGCTGGGCGAGCACGCCAAGCCCGGAGCCGCCCAGCACGCCGTCGAATACGCCCATGCCGTAGCTGCTTCGAAGCGAAGGCGCAGGGGCGCCCGGCAGGGTTTTCAGCCATTGCGTGGCCGGGTGATCGGGCTGCCGGTCGTCATAACCGACGAACGACAGCTTGTCCCATTCCTTCCTCGTGATCGCCGCCTTGTGGCGCAGATAGTAGTCGCGCGAACCGAACAGCCCGAAGCGGATCCTGCCGATTCGCCGGACATACAGATCGCCCTCGTCCGGGCATTCGGACCATAGTGCTATGTCTGCTTCGCGGCGGGCAAGGCTATACGGCCGTCGCGAGGTCAGCACCTCGATAGCGAGGCCGGGCAGCCGCTCCTGGAACGAGCCGAGCAACTTAAGCAAGATGTAAGACGGCCATTCCACGGCGTTGATCCGCACCGTGCCGTGAGCGCCTGCGCCGCCGGTCACGTCCGCCGCGCGCTCGATCTGGTGGGCGAGATCTTCCATCTGCTCGGCGCAGGCCAGCACGCGCGCGCCGAATGCCGTCACCGTACAGCCCGACGGCACCCGGTCGATGAGCGGCTCGCCCAGCCGCCGTTCAAGCTCGCTCAGGCGGCGCGACAGGGTCGGCGCGCTCAGATCGCATGCCACGGCGGCGGCTCGCATGGTCCCGCCGCGCGCGATTGCCACCAGAATCCGCAGGTCGTCCCAGTCCACGTGTTCCATTTTTGAAACGCTCGATTTTAAAATTAGGCATAGCATAACGTGGATCGCGAGGATAGCATTGGACTTGGCCATACTCGTCCCAGCATCTGGCAAAGAAACCCGAGGGTTTCCACGGTGGCCGGCGGCAGGTGTGGCATCCCAACCCATCACGCGACTCAACGGCTATCAGTACGTAGACCGAACGAGCGATACGGAGACATCAATGATTCGTCATTTCCAACCGGCGCGGCGTCGCGTCATCGTAGCCAGCGCAGCCTTCCTCGCAGCGTCGATCCTGCCGATGCCCGCAGCGTTTGCTCAGGCCGCTCACAAGCCGAAAGTCGCACTGGTGATGAAGTCGCTGGCGAACGAGTTTTTCCTGACCATGGAAACCGGCGCGAAAAACTATCAGAAACAGAATCCCACGAAGTTCGATCTCGTCACGAACGGCATCAAGGACGAAACGGATACGGCTAACCAGATTCGCATTGTCGAGCAGATGATCGTGTCCAAGGTCGACGCGCTCGTGATCGCACCGGCCGATTCCAAGGCGCTTGTGCCGGTTCTCAAGAAAGCGGTCGACGCCGGCATTATCGTGGTCAACATCGATAACCAGCTGGATCCGGGCGTGCTCAAGTCGAAAGACCTGAACATCCCGTTCGTCGGCCCGGATAACGCGAAGGGCGCGCTGAAGGTAGGCGACTACCTGGCCAAACATCTGAAGTCGGGCGACAACGTCGCCATTATTGAAGGCGTCTCGACCACCACCAACGCGCAGCAACGCACGGCCGGCTTCAAGCAGGCCATGGCGACGGGCGGCATGAAGGTCGTCTCGCTGCAATCGGGTGAGTGGGAAATCGACAAGGGCAACGCCGTAGCGAGCCAGATTCTCAATGCCAACCCGGACGTCAAGGCGCTGTTGTGCGGCAATGACAACATGGCAATCGGCGCGGTCTCGGCCGTGCGCGCGGCAGGCAAGGCCGGCAAGGTGCAGGTGGTAGGCTACGACGACATCGACGCGATCAAGCCGATGCTCGCCGACGGCCGCGTTCTCGCCACCGCCAATCAGTACGCCGCCAAACAGGCCGTGTTCGGTATTGATACGGCTTTGAAGGCCATCTCCGAACACAAGAAGCAGTCGGAATTGTCGGGCGTGGTCGAAACGCCTGTCGATCTGGTCACCAAGTAAGACTGGCACAACGTGTGGTCCGTGCTGGTTGCGGGCCACGTTGCCTGATCTTTGTCTGGCTTTATCAATGCGATGTCCACTCCCATCCTATCCGTTGCCGATACCCCGCCCGTGCTGAGTGTTCACGAGATCGGCAAGACCTACGCCGGACCCGTGCTCGCCGATATCTCGCTGGAACTGTACGCGGGCGAGGTGCTCGCACTGACCGGCGAAAACGGCGCGGGCAAGAGCACCTTGTCCAAGATCATCGGCGGTCTCGTCACACCGACTACCGGTTCGATGACGCTCGGCGGCGCGGCTTATACGCCGGCCAGCCGCAAGGACGCCGAGGCGCTCGGCGTGCGCATGGTCATGCAGGAGCTGAACCTGCTGCCAACCCTCACGGTGGCGGAGAACCTGTTTCTGAACCGCTTGCCGCAGCGCGGCATGTTCGGCTGGATCGACCGCGCCAAGCTGCGCGAGGACGCCCGGCATGCCATGGCGCAAGTCGGGCTCGACGCGATCCACCCTGACACGCTGGTGGGCACGCTGGGCATCGGGCATCAGCAGATGGTCGAAATCGCGCGCAATCTGATCGGCGATTGCCGCGTGCTGATCCTCGACGAACCCACCGCGATGCTAACCGCCCGCGAGGTGGACCTGCTGTTCGAGCAGGTCGAACGGCTCAAGGCGCGTGGCGTGGCGCTGGTGTACATCTCGCACAGACTGGAAGAATTGAAGCGTATTGCGCGGCGCGCCGCGGTGCTGCGCGATGGGCGGCTGGTGCATGTTGACGAGATGGCGAATCTCTCGGCTGACCGTCTCGTGACGCTGATGGTTGGGCGCGATATCGGCGAGCGGATCGACCTCGGCGAGCGGCGCATCGGCGACGTGGCGCTCAAGGTGGCAGGCATGGCCCGCGAACCGGTCGTGCGCGATGTATCTTTTGAAGTGAAGGCCGGCGAGATTTTCGGCATCAGCGGTTTGATCGGCGCGGGCCGCACGGAATTGATGCGACTCATCTACGGGGCCGATCGGGCGGATGCCGGTGCGGTGTCGATCGCGCATGGCGGCGGGCCGCTCGAACTCGTGAAGGTTTCATCGCCATCGGACGCGGTGAAGAACGGCATCGCGCTGATTACGGAGGACCGCAAAGGAGAGGGCCTCCTGCTGACGCAGCCTATCGCCGCCAATATCTCGCTCGGCCATCTGCGCGCGGTGTCGAAGAACGGCGTGGTGGACGGCCGTCGTGAGGCGGCGCTGGCGCGCAAACAGATCGACGCGATGAGCATCCGCAGCGCGGGGCCCTCGCAACCGGTGTCCGAGCTCTCCGGCGGCAACCAGCAAAAGGTGGTGATCGGCCGCTGGCTCGCGCGCGATTGCACGGTGCTGCTGTTCGACGAACCGACACGCGGCATCGACGTCGGGGCGAAGTTCGATATCTATGCCTTGATGGGCGCGCTCGCGCGGGAAGGCCGCGCGTTGGTGGTGGTGTCGAGCGATCTGCGCGAGTTGATGTCGATTTGCGACCGGATCGGGGTGATGTCGGCAGGGCGGATGACGGGCATGTTCGAGCGTGGCAGCTGGACCCAGGACGCGCTGCTCGCAGCGGCGTTCGCGGGTTACACGAAACGCGACGCGCTGCTGCACGATCCGATCGAACCTGATGCGAAAGCCCCCGCCGCACCGGCGCCCGGCACAAAATCTGTGGAGTATTGAAGTATGACCTCACCAACCAGCCTGCCCACGTTGCAGAACGAACCACCCAAAGACGCGAAGCCGATTGGCACGCGCCTGGGTTTCTCGAACTACCTCGGCCTGCTCGGCGCGCTACTCGGGATGATCGTCCTGTTCTCGCTGCTGAGTTCGCACTTCCTGAGCTACGACACCTTCAGCACGATTGCGAACCAGATTCCCGATCTGGTCGTGATGTCGATCGGCATGACCTTTGTGCTCATCATCGCCGGCATCGATCTGTCGGTCGGCTCCGTGCTGGCGCTCGGCGCGGCGCTCACGAGCGTCGCAGCCTTGCAGTGGCACTGGCCGGCGCTGCCCGCCGCCTTGCTCGGCATGGCGGGCGCGGCCCTGACGGGCTGCGTGACCGGCGCGATTACCGTGGCCTGGCGGATTCCGTCATTCATCGTGTCGCTCGGCGTGCTCGAGGCGGCCCGCGGTCTCGCGTATCAGCTCACCAACTCTCGCACGGCCTACATTGGCGATGCGTTCGATTTCCTGTCCAACCCGATTGCGTTCGGCATTTCTCCCGCGTTCCTGATTGCCATCGTCGTGATGATCGCCGCGCAGTTGGTGCTGACCCGCACGGTGTTCGGCCGCTATCTGGTCGGCATCGGCACGAACGAGGAGGCGGTGCGCCTCGCGGGCGTCAACCCGCGGCCCTACAAGATTGCCGTATTCGCGATGATGGGCCTGTTAGCCGGCATGGCGTCCCTGTTCCAGATTTCGCGGCTCGAGGCTGCCGATCCGAATGCCGGTTCGGGCATCGAATTGCAGGTGATCGCGGCCGTCGTGATCGGCGGGACGAGCTTGATGGGCGGCCGAGGCTCGGTGATCAGCACCTTCTTTGGCGTGTTGATCATCTCGGTGCTGGCCGCGGGTCTCGCCCAGATCGGCGCGACCGAGCCGACCAAACGCATTATCACGGGGGCCGTCATTGTCGTGGCCGTCGTGCTGGATACGTATAGAAGCCGGCGTCGCGCCGCATAAATTGACCATTAGTGACCACACGTGGATGGTCAGCAGGAGAATGAAAGTGTCGAAGGAAGCGAAACAGGGCCGCGTGCTCGTGGTGGGCAGCATCAATACCGACCTGGTCGCCCGTGCACCGCATTTGCCGCGGCCCGGCGAGACGATCGGCGGACATGAGTTCTCGCAGGTGGCCGGCGGCAAGGGTGGCAATCAGGCGGTGGCGGCTGCTCGCATCGGCGCGCGTGTAGCAATGATCGGACGCGTGGGGAAGGATGCGAACGGCGCCCAGCGGGTCCAGGATCTGGAAGCGGAGGGTATCGACTGCGCGGGTATCGAGGTCGATCCGGCGCAACCCACCGGTGTTGCGATGGTGACGGTATCGGACGACGGGCAGAACACAATCGTCGTGGTCGCTGGCAGTAACGGCGAACTCACGCCGGAGAGCGTCGCCCGCCACGAAGCGGCGATCAAGGCCAGCGACGTCGTGGTTTGCCAGCTGGAAACGCCTTGGGATTCCGTTCACGCAACACTCGCTCTTGCCCGGCGCCTGGGCAAGGTCACCGTGCTGAACCCGGCGCCGGCAACCGGCCCGCTGCCCGCGGAATGGCTGCCGCTAATCGATTACCTCGTGCCGAACGAGGTCGAGGCCGCGATCCTGGCCGGCTTGCCGGTCGAATCGCAAAGCGGCGCCAGACGGGCGGCACTGGAGCTGCAACGCGGCGGCGCCAGTAACGTGATCGTCACGCTCGGTGCGCAAGGGGCTTATCTGTTGCCGGAAGGCGGCGAAGGCATGCATTTTCCCGCACCGCAGGTGCGGGCCGTCGATACGACCGCGGCCGGCGACACGTTTATCGGTGTTTTTGCCGCACAACTCGCCGGCCGCCAGCCGCTGGAAGGCGCGATCAGCCTCGCACAACGCGCGGCTTCGATTTCCGTCACGCGTGCCGGCGCGCAGCCGTCGATCCCGACTCGCGCGGAAGTGGATAGCGCAGCCTGAAACGGATGCCTGTTGTGACATGAGGCAGTCCGGCCTGCAACTCTGGGTAGCTTGACGTTGAATGACCGGCACCCTCTCCGGATGGTGTCTCCTGGTTTGATCGCGATCTCTACTAGACTAAATGGACGAGACATGAAATCACAATACGTAGGTATCCTCATGATGACGCTGATCCTCGGCGCATGTGGCGGAGGCGTATCGACCACCGATCCGCTTGCCACGGCGCCGAAGATCATCATCGATTCAGACTTCAACACAATGGGCGACGACGGTCAGTTGTTCGCCATGACCACGCAGTTGATGGGGCAGGGCAAGGTCAACCTGCTGGGGTTGACCGTCGTGACCGGTAACGACTGGTTAATCCAGGAAGAATCGGATGCGCTGAAGGCCGTGGAGCGCATGGGCGTGCAGAACGTGGTGGGTGTCTACGGCGGGGCGGACTATCCATTGCAATACGATGTGGCGAGTATTCGCGCGCAGCAGGCCGCCAATCCGCAAGGTTATTTCGGCGCGTGGAGCCGCCCGGAACCGACCCAGCAGTCCCAGCTTGTTGCACCGCCGGACGGCTTCGCGGTGTCGACGAAACTGCAGGCACAAAACGCCGCGGATTTCATGATCCAGACCATCAAACGCTATCCGAATCAGGTCACCATTCTTGAGGTCGGGCCGCCTACCAATCTCGCCACGGCGATCATGAAAGCGCCGGAGATCGTGCCGCTGATCAAGCAGATCGTCTACATGGGTGGCGCGATGGCGGTACCGGGCAATGCGAATGCCGTGGGCGAACTGAACTGGTGGTTCGATCCGCTTGCCGTACGTACGGTGCTTCAAACCACGATTCCCCAGGCTGTCATTCCGCTCGATGTCACGAACACGGTGCCGCTCACCCAGACCGTGTACGACCAGATCGTCAACAACCCAAGCAAGCAGACCGCGGTGACCAAGGCGTACGGCATCGCCAATGCGGGCGCATTCGCCGACAACACCGATCTGTTCGACACCTTGACGATCGCTTACTTCATGGACCCGACCTATGCCACGCAGACGAAAAGCGCCTACCTGGATATCGATACCACGAGCGGCGAGGATCAGGGGCATGTGATGGTCTACCCCGATCAACCCGCGGCGGGCGCGTCACCCAAAAAGATCACCTATGTCACGCAGTTCGACAACAATCGTTTCTTCAGTCTCTACGTCGATTTGCTTACGCGTCCTGTGCCGATTACGTTGCCTTGATCGGCCTCGACCTGCAACTCGGCAACGGTGCTTCCGGGTTCTCCCGGACTGCAGCACTGACCGCTTAAGCAGATTGATAAAAACTGGATGACGGCGGGACCGGCGACCGATCCGACCCGCCGGTCCCGCGGCTCATACGCAGACCCCAATTACGAGGAGCGCCGCAGGAATCAAAACCGGCCGATTCACGCGGCCTCTCACAGCAGTGCTGAGCTAAGCCGGACGCAATGTACGTCGCGCGTATCCGGGGCGCTGTACAGCGCGCGAAGCGCGAAGTTTTTTTATCGGCCGCGCGCAAAACAATATCGTTTGGTACACCCCCACTGCGCTGCGTAGCGTGCTTCCAGCAACGCGCTCCGCCTCGCGCGAGCGCGAAACGGGCGCATCGCTTACCTCGTACAAAGAAAATGCGCGCCGCTTGCCGCTTGCCCCACGTTCAAGCGAGTCATAAATCCCCCGTCAACCCCCGTAGTGCGTGCCAGCGCACATAGCAATGCAAGCGCCGGCCGCGTCGACCCCATCACACATCGGCCCAAACGGCGGCTCATCGTCTCAGGCTTGCGACAGTCCGGTCCAGGGCATGAAAAAGCTACTTCATCGAATTGCGAATCGGCATATTTGACCTGAGCATTCGTCAAACCATTGCCTGTCATCGAGACCAAGGGTTTTCCATCCTCCAGAAATCACGCGCGGTGCACGACAACTGGCCGCCGCGATGGCCATCCACGGCGTATCAGGCGCGAGTCATCGCGCGATGCGAATCCCCCTTCCGCGGGGTGTGCCGAATCACTCAACTCCGCCCGGCAAGGCTTTGAAGGCATATGGCATAGCCCGTGCAATAAGCGAGTCACAAAGCGAAACAGGTTGCAGCCGGGAAGCAGCACATGAGTGGACGCAGCAGAAAAAATCCCGGCAGCAGCAACAGTCTTCGTAGAACGCGTCGGGGAGTTCAACGCGCTTTACGAGGTGCGGCGGGGCCAGCGAAAAACGGATGTCGATAAAGTACGGCGCGAATGATCGATACGGGGTATCGGCCACTTGCGACCGCGACGACGTGAAGCGATGATCCCGCCACTTTTTCCGTCTCTATGGACGGACCTGAACGCCGCGCCGGCAGACCTGTTTTCAGGCAGCTGTGGCGGCACAAATCGAAGTCAATTTTCACTCTTACGGGGGTTAGCATGAAGAACACGATCCAACAATTCCTGCGCGAAGAAGACGGTGTTGCAGCGATCGAATACGCCCTGCTGGCTGGGCTGATTGCGGTGGCAATCATTGGGACGGTGACGACAATGAGCACGAGTCTGAAAGGCGTGTTCACCACCATTTCGAACTCGCTGGCCGCCATCACCACGGCCGCGGCCTGACGCCGTACGCAATACCAGGCGCATACCGATCGCTCGCCCTGTCTCGACGGTCCTTCGAGACAGGGTAGCGACGGCCCAGCGCTAAATGACACGCAAGAAGGGCAATTCGATCCTCAAAGCGGGGCAGACAATGAACGGGGTTCCTTTTCCGGTTGGGCCGTGCGTGATAACGCTGGCGCTCTTCGCCGCACTGTGGGATATACAAACGCGCCGGATTCCTAACTGGTTGGTGGCGACAGGATTGATCGTAGCGATACCGGTGCAATGGTTCACGCAGGGTGGTATCGACGGAATGCAGACGTGGCTGGGCGGCACGCTCGTGGGCGGTGCGATGTTTCTGCCGGGCTACGCGATGCGGCTGATGGGCGCGGGCGACGTGAAGCTGATGGCAGCGATCGGCGCTTTCTGCGGCGCTTACGGCGCATTCGAAATTAGCCTTGCGACTTGTGTGATAGGTGGAATCGGGTCGCTTGCAATATTGCTCCGGCGCCAACAGATGCGCGTCGGACTGAGCAGGGTGGCGGCATTGCTGATGAGTTGCACGACGCCGGGATACGGCGCGAAGCAGCGGCAAGGCGATGTGGCAACTAGTTCGACGGGGTCCATGCCGTACGGAGTGGCTATAGCAATAGGCAGCGCACTCGTGTTGTTCTACAGCGTGTGACGCTGACCAGCAGGGCAAAAAAATCGGGGGTTGAAAATGAAAAATGCGCGCGCTGTAACGATGCTGCTGATCGCGACGCTGGCCGGCCTTACCGCGGTCGTGTTCGCTTCACGCTGGATGGTCTCGCAGGCGTCGAATGCCACGACCAAGGTGGTGGTGGCCGCAACCGATATCAATCTCGGTCAGCGGATCGGGCCTGACTTCCTGAAACTCACTGACTGGCCGTCGAACAGCGTGCCGCCTGGCGCGTTCACCGATACCCAGAAACTCGACGGCCGGGTGCTCAAGGAAAGCCTGCTGCACGGCGAGCCGATTGTCGAAGCGAAGCTGACACCGGTTGGCACGCTCGGCGGTTTGTCGGCGGTGATCGGCGAAGGCAAGCGGGCCATCACGGTACGTGTGAACGACGTGATCGGCGTGGCGGGCTTCGCGTTGCCGGGTAACTACGTCGACATCATCGTCAATACGCAGAAAGATACGCGCGATCCCGGTGCCCAGCGTGACCAGAATATTTCGAAGATCGTACTCGAGAAGATTCTCGTGCTGGCCGTCGCGCAGGAAGTGGGCCGCGACGAAACCAAACCGAAGGTGGTCGATGCGGTGACGCTCGAAGTGTCGCCGGAACAGGCCGAGAAAATCGACCTGGCACGCAGCATCGGCACGCTCTCGCTGGTGTTGCGCAACCAGATCGACCCGCAGGCCATCGATACCGCCGGCGCGACCAAAGCCTCGCTGTTGAAGATGCCGGTTGCCGTGGTCGCCGCGCCCGAGCCGAAACCGGTGAGCATCGTACGGAAAGTGGCGGCGCGTGCACCGGGTAATTGCGTGCGCGTACTCGACGGCGCCGACGCAAGACAAGAATGCTTTTGACAGGCCTTAGCCTGCAAGCCGTGACCGATGCGTGACTGACCTCCAGGTACAGCACGTAAAAAAGCGGCACATAACGGGGGTAGGACATGAACGCCAGAACCAATCAGCGCGCTTGCGCGCCGCAGGATCCGCTCGGCCCGCGCAAAGCGAACGCGCGCTCGCCACGCGGCCGGACCCGGATCGCCGAAGCTTGCACCTGCGTGGTGGTCGGACTGTATCTGTCGATGCTGCCGGCGGCGCAGGCGGCCGGCCAGAATATGGCGGGCAATGTGCCGGGCCTGCCGGACATGCCGCTTATCGTGGCGTCAAACGGAGCCGTGCATCTGACTATTGCCGCCACAGGCATAGGCGGCGGCACGTCGTCCGGCGGCGCGGCGCAAAGCAGCCGTGGGCCGAATTGCAGCGGCCCGGTCGCCGAACATAGCTCGGTCACGATCCCGGTCGGCAAGTCGGCGATGGTCGACTTGCGCGAGCCGGTGCGGACCCGCACCGTCGGCAATCCGTCGATCGTGCAGGCGATGCTGGTGTCGCCGCAAACCCTTTATCTGCTCGGGACGGATGTCGGCACTACTAATATGATCGTGCAGGGCCGCAGCGGCTCCTGCACGATTATCGACGTGAGCGTCGGCGCGGACCCGGGCGGTCTGCAACAGACGCTCACCGCGCTGATGCCCGAGGAAACTGAAATTCAGGTCAAAGCAGCCGCCGATACGCTGGTGCTGACCGGCACGGTTTCCGATGCGGTTAAAGCCGAGCGCGTGATGGAGCTGGCCCGCGCCTTCGTGGCCCGGCCGACCGCCGCGTTGCAAAGCAGCGCGCCCATGGGAAGCGGTCCGCTGCCCATCGGCACCGCGCCTCGGGCAATGGGTGCGCCTGCGCCATCGCTCGGCTGGGCGGGCGGCGAACGCATCATCAACATGATGCGTGTCGCCGCGCCGCAGCAGGTCATGCTCGAAGTGAAAGTCGCCGAAGTCTCGAAGACATTGATCGATCAGCTTGGCGTCGCGGCCAACATCCAGGGCGGCATTGGCAGCTGGAGTTTCGGCTTGCTGGCCAATTATCTGTCCGGCGGATTGAGTGCGTTGACCGCCTCGAAAGCGAACAATCTGCCGCTCAACCTCGCGGTCGACGCGCAGAAAACCGATCAGCTCGTGAAGATCCTCGCCGAGCCGAATCTGATGGCGATCAGCGGCCAGGAAGCGAGCTTCCTCGCAGGCGGCAAGGTCTACATTCCGGTGCCGCAAAGCAACGGCTCGGGCGGCACGACGATCGTCCTGCAGGAAGAGCAATACGGTGTCGGCCTGACCTTCACGCCGACGGTGCTCGAAGGTGGCCGTATCAATCTCAAGGTGTCGCCGGAAGTGTCCGAGCTGTCGTCGACCGGTGTGGTGGTCAGCGCGGGCAACTCCAACACGACGTCGATCCTGCCGCTGATTACGACGCGACGCGCCTCGACCACGCTGCAGGTGTTCGACGGTCAGAGCTTCGCGATCGGTGGCCTTTTGAAGAGCAACGTGACCGGCTCGATCAAGGGGCTGCCCGGCGCGGCGGAACTGCCGGTGCTCGGTGCGCTGTTTCGCAGCACCAGCTACGAGCAGGACAAGACCGAGCTGGTGTTCGTCGTGACGCCGCGTCTCGCCAAGCCGCTGCCGCAGCACTATCCGCTGCCGACCGATGGTTTCAACGATGCCAGTGAAGGGAACGTGTATCTGACCGGCCATATGGAAGGCACGAAGCGCAGCGCGCCCGCAGCGGGAGCTTCGGCACCGGTGGCGCCTGGCGCGCCCATGGCACCGGCCGCGCCCGCGACACCCGCAGCGATTACGCAGACATCGGTAATCACTACGCCTGTCGCAACGCCGGCCTCGTCCACGCAACCCTTGCAACCCACGCAACCCACGCAACCCGCGCCGGGTCCGAACGATAGCGCGGCAGCGCCGATGGCGGCGACCGCTCCAACCCGACCATCGGCGGCAAGCGACGGCGGTGTACCGCAATTGCTCACAGTCGTAAAGCCCGATGTGGCCCGCGACGCCACGCTCGCCGGCCAGGTATCGGCGGCCGGCACCGACTCACACGCCGCGCGCTGATTCGCGGCACATTGGAGATCGACATGACATCCACCAGGACACTGATCCGCGCCGCCTTGTGCGCGGGCCTGAGCACCGCGCTCGCCGGCTGCCTGACCTCGACGCCGCATTGGGACGCGACGTTCGGCGACTCGCTCAACCAGATCAAGGAAATGCAGACGCTCAATCCGCAAGCTTCGGCCAATACCGACCCGGTTGCGGGTATCGACGGCGTGGCGGCCGCCGCGGCGCAGAAGAGCTATGCCAAATCGTTCACGGCGCCGCCCGCGCCGACCAATAACTTCACGATCGGCATCGGTTCGTCGAGTAGCTACTGAAACAGCGCAGCCAGGCGGCTCGGTTCGAGCCAGCGGAGACAGACCATGATCGACACCCTCCTGATTTCGTCCAGTACCGAGCGCGGGCCGCAGATCGCCGCGCGTCTCGAAGCAAGCGGCATTGCGTTCCGGTTGCGTACGCTGCACGGCAACGCGAAGCAGTTGCGCGTGCACGCCGCGGCGATCAAGAACGCCGATCTGCTGATCATCGACGATGCCGAGTTGACGCCACGCGAACTGAGCGGCGTCGAGGAGGCCCTGTCGCACACGCCGAATCTGCATTGCATGCTGGTGACACCTGCGCCGTCGACCACGTTGCTAATGGCGGCCATGCGCGTTGGCGTGCGGCACGTGCTGTCCTGGCCGCTCGACGAAGCGGAACTTGCCGATGCGCTCGCGCATGTTTCGGCGAAGAAAAACGCGGGCATGCGCCGTGATGGCCGTGTGATTTCGTTCACATCGTGCAAAGGCGGCAGCGGGACGACGCTGATCGCCGTGAATCTCGCTTATACGCTTGCGGCGCAGCGTGACAAGCGCGTGCTGCTGATCGATCTGAATCAGCAGTTCGCCGACGCAAGTTTGCTGGTGGCCGACAAACCGCCGCCCGCGACGCTCGCCGACCTCTGCGCGCAAATCGACCGGCTCGACGCCGCTTTCTTCGAAGCCTGTGTGATGCACGTTCACGCCAATCTCGATGTGCTGGCCGGCGCGGGCGACCCGGTCAAGTCGGGCGAGCTGCGCGCCGCGCATCTGGAGCGAATCCTGACGCTGGTACGCGAGCAATACGACGCGGTGTTGATCGACGTCGGCCAGAACATCAATCCGCTTGCCATTCATGCGCTCGATCACAGCGACTCGATCTGCATGGTGGTGCGGCAGAACATCCTGTATCTGCATGCCGGGCGCCGCATGCTCGACATCTTCAAGGAACTCGGCTATCCCGCGAGCAAGGTGAGGATGATCGTCAATCAGTACGACAAGAACGCGCGCATCGATCTGCCGACGCTAGAAGAAACACTCGGCGCGAAGGTCACGCATCACCTGCCGCGTGACGAGAAGCAGGCCACCGAGGCGCTCAACCACGGCGTGCCGCTCGTCACCTCGGCGAAGGGCGGGGCGCTCGCTCAAGGCATCGCGCAACTGGCTGAGGTGCTGTGGCCGCGGCCTGTCGTGGTGCGTAAGAACGTGCTCGGGCGCCTATTCCGTGGCCGGCCGAATGCGCCGCCGCAACTGAAGACCGGACACTAAGCCTGGCTCGGCCTGACTGAGCCGGGTTGTCATCGAAAAAGAAAGCGGAGAGCACCATGTCATTGCGCGAACAGTTGATGATGCAAAACGGCACCATGCCGTTCGACGACGCCAGCGGCGGCACCGCGGCGGCAGCCGGCATCGCGGCCGAAAGCCTCGCGGCGCGGCGCGCATACCAGCAACTCAAGATGAACATTCATCAGGCGATCATCGATCGGGTCGAGCTCGACAAACTACAACGCCTGTCGCCCGAACAGATCAAACGCGAACTTGCGCAACTGGTGGAACGGATCGTCGACGAAGACAAGATTCCGATGAACGAACTCGAGCGCCGTCGTCTCGCGCAGGACGTCCACGACGAAATGGTCGGCCTCGGTCCGCTCGAACCTTTGCTCAACGATCCGACCATCTCCGACATTCTTGTCAACACGTCGCAGCACGTGTACGTGGAGCGGCATGGCCGTCTTGAACACACCGACGTGACGTTCTATGACGACGCTCATCTGATGAAGATCATCGAGCGCATCGTCTCGCGCGTGGGCCGCCGGATCGACGAATCCACGCCGATGGTCGATGCGCGCCTGCCCGACGGTTCGCGTGTCAACGCAATCATTCCGCCCTCGGCGATCGACGGTCCACTGGTCTCGATTCGCCGCTTCGCGGTGAATCCGCTGACGGTCACCGACATGGTGAACAACCAGAGCTTTACGCCGGCCATGGCGCAACTGCTCGAAGCGCTCATCAAGGCGAAGCTGAACGTGTTGATCTCGGGCGGCACGGGCAGCGGCAAGACCACACTGCTCAATCTGCTGTCGGGTTTCATTCCCGGCGACGAACGGGTCGTGACGATCGAAGACGCGGCCGAATTGCAGATGCGTCAGGAGCACGTGCTGCGGCTTGAAACGCGGCCGCCGAACATTGAAGGCAAGGGTGAAATCTCGCAGCGCTCGCTGGTACGCAATGCATTGCGGATGCGCCCTGACCGTATCGTGCTCGGCGAAGTGCGCGGCGCTGAAGCGCTCGACATGCTGCACGCAATGAACACCGGCCACGAAGGCTCGATGGCTACGTTGCACGCCAACACGCCACGCGACGCGTTGACGCGGCTCGAGAACATGGTCGGCATGGCCGGTCTGACGATGCCGATCAAGGCGATCCGTCAGCAGATCGCCTCCGCGATCACGGTAGTGGTGCAGGCCTCGCGTCTGACCGACGGGCGCCGCAAGCTAATGAGCATTCAGGAAGTCACCGGCATGGAAGGCGATGTCATCAACATGCAGGAAATCTTCACGTTCAAGCGGACTGGTGTCGACGAACACGGAATGATCAAAGGGCATTTCTGCGCAACCGGTGTACGGCCGAAATTTTGCGACCGGCTGGCGGGCTTCGGCATTGCCTTGCCGGATCAGATGTTCGATCCGGCAAGGCGCTTCGAGGTGTGAGCATGCGGTACGCAACAGCGTCAAGGAGACGGACATGAACACATCGCTTATCGGCTTTGCGGTACTTGCGTTTCTCGCGATCGTGCTGCTGATCGAAGCCGTCTATCTGTTCTGGAGCAGCCGTCATGGCACGGCCGTCAAGCGCATGGACGAGCGCCTCCGGGCGCTTTCGGCGGGCGGCAATATCAGCAAGGAGCAGTTGTCGATCCTCAAGCAGCGCCTTCTGAGCGAATCGCCGTTTGTCATGCGGTTATTGCTGCATGTGCCGCGTGTGCACGCGCTCGACCGCCAGTTGCTGCAGTCCGGGCTGCGCTGGTCGGTAGCACGCTTTGCCACCTATACGCTGCTGTGCGCGCTCGCCGGCGCCGTGCCGGGGTTCCTGATGCAGACACCGGCTTTGCTGACGGCGGTTCTGGCAGGCGTGCTGGGCCTATTGCCCGCCATGATCCTGCGCCGCAAGCGCGCGAAGCGCGTGCTGCAACTCGAACGCCAGTTGCCCGACGCAGCCGATCTGATCGCTCGTGCGCTGCGCGCCGGCCACTCGTTTCCCGCCGCGCTCGGCATGGTCGGCGAAGAACTGCCCGATCCGCTCGGCGGCGAATTCGCGCTGGTGTTCGACGAGGTCAACTACGGCGTGTCGATGAACGACGCGCTCCTGAATATGGTGAACCGCGTGCCGGTCGACGATCTGCGCTACTTCGTGATCGCCGTGCTGATCCAGCGGGAAGCGGGTGGCAATCTGGCAGAGATTCTCGGCAGTATCAGCAGCATCATTCGCGAGCGGCTGAAGCTGCTCGGCAAGGTGCGCGTGCTGTCGGCGGAGGGGCGCTTGTCGGCCTGGGTGTTGGGTGTGTTGCCGTTTGCGATTCTCGGCCTGCTGTCGATGCTCAATCCTGGCTACATCAACGTGTTCTGGCAAGACCCGGCGGGCGTGCACCTTGCCACTGTCGCGCTGACGATGATGCTGTTCGGCATCTTATGGATGCGCAAAGTCGTGCGTATTCATATCTAGCCCACGGGTTCCATCGGTTCCATCTGTTTGAAAAAAAGAGGAGCGCGGGCCCCGCCCGCAGACCATGAAAACAGAACAGATCGTCATGCTGGGGGTGATGTTCCTGATCGTATTCGGCGCCGCGCTGAAAGCGATGATGCTGCTGAAGCCCGATCCGGTGCAACGGCGTATCGAGAAAGTCGGGCATTCCGGCGCCATGAATCACGCCGATGCGGAAGACGACGCCGGCGCACAGAAGAGCTGGGTCGAAACCGTCGCCAAGGTGTCCGAACATGTCGCCAGGCTTTCGCTTCCGAAAGACGACTGGGACAAGTCCGCGCTGCGCCTGCGTTTTGCGAACGCGGGCATTCGCACGCCGTCCGCGCCGGCCGTCTATTTCGCCGCCAAGACGCTGCTGGCGCTCGTTCTGCCGGCTGTCGCACTGATCTTTCTTGGCAACAGCTTCGATGCTGACAAGCGGATATGGCTGCTGCTGACGGAGTTGGCGGTGTCGGCGGCCGGCTTCTATTTGCCGAACCTGGTGCTCACGCGCCTGATCGGCAGTCGCCAGCGCAAGCTGTTCGAAGACCTGCCCGACGCACTCGATCTGATGACCGTCTGTGTGGAGGCGGGCCTCGGGCTCGACGCGGCGATGACGCGTGTCACCCAGGAAATTGGCGTCAAAAGCCACGCCTTGAAGGACGAGTTCGACATGGTGCTGCTGGAATTGCGTGCTGGGTCCGGACGCGACAAGGCACTGCGCAATCTGTCGCTGCGCACCGGCGTCGAAGATATCGACACACTCGCCGCGATGCTGATCCAGGCGGACCGCTTCGGCACCAGCGTCGGCGATTCGCTGCGCGTTTATACCGACAACCTGCGCACCAAACGGCGCTTGCGAGCTGAAGAGCAGGCTGCAAAGATCGCATTGAAACTGCTCTTTCCCTTGATGTTTTTCATTTTTCCGACGCTTCTGGTTGTGCTGATCGGGCCGTCAGCGATCCAGGTCGCGCGTCAGTTGTTCCCCACCATGACCGCCATGTCAGGTGGCTGAGCGATTGCGATCCCGGATAAGGAGGTCAAGTGAATACCACCCCGAAACCCCAGTTCCTGAAGTCCAGGCAACGGGACAAAGCACGCAGGCAGCGCGGCGTAGTCACGGTCGAATTCGCGCTGCTCGCGCCGCTGTTGCTTCTGCTGCTGTGCATCGCGATGGACATGGGCATCGCGCTATGGGTCAATCTGACGATGCAATACGCAGTGCGGGAAGGCGCGCGTTACTCGGTGACGGGGCAAAGCAACCTCGATCCGAACGCGACCAATCAGCAGCGTTATCTGGCGATCGTGCAGGAGATCAGGAACAGCTCGATGGGTCTCTACTCGCTCGTCTCGCCGAGTTACGTGATCACCATCAACGGCGCAACCCAAACCTACAACACGCAAACGAGTTACAGCACCGGCATGTTTGGTAATCCGGGCGACATCGTCGTGCTGCAGATCAATTGCATCTGGCCGCTGCTGACGCCGCTGGTCAAGCCGTTCTTTGCCAATGGCAAGTTCAGCTTCAGCGTCGCGGCGACGATGCGTAACGAGGGCTTCTGACATGCGCACACGTTCCTTGCGAAGAAGCCGCCACGCAGCCAGAGGCATCGTCAGCGTGGAAATGGCGTTGTTGCTGCCGATGCTGGTTGCACTCGCGCTGCCGGTGTACGACATCGCGCGCAACATCCAGGCGCAGATGATTCTGATCAACGTGAGCCGCGAAGGCGCGAGCCTGTCGTCGCGCGCGTCGCTCACGTATCCGATGCAGACCATCATGTCGTCGCTGACCTCGACTACACCGCCGCTGAACATGGACGCGCACGGGATGATCTACATCACCGAGATCATGGGCAACAACAACTGCGATAGCAACGGCAACAACTGCACGGGCGTCGTAGTCGCCCAGTATCGCTGGAACGGCGGCAATTATTTTCCGGCGAGCCAGTTGTGGAGTTGCGGCAGCAGCGGCACACGCTGGGCGACCGATGGCACGGGCAGTTGCAGCGGCATTCCGGCGGCGGGGACCACGTCGCCGGTGGTGAACCTGCTGCAAGGCAAGCTCTCCGATGGTCAGATCGCCTATGCGGTCGAGACGTTTTATCTGCAGACACCGCTGATTGGCTCATTGAATCTGGGCAGCATCAAAACACCAGCGCTTTCGCCAAATCTCTACGCGATGACGGTGTTCTGATTCAGACAGGAATGGATCCAAATAAAAAACGCAAGCCGGGGGATGCAATGAAAAAAATAGCGGTGCATAAAGGGCAGAAGGGCTCGGTCAGCATTATCGTGGCGGTGTCGCTGGTTGCGTTGCTGGGCATTATCGGGCTCGTGGTGGACTCCGGCTTCGGCTACATGATCAAGGCGCGGCTCGATGCCGCCACCGACGGCGCGGTGATCGCGGCCGGTGAAGCGGTCACACGCGGCAACAACCAGACGCAACAAACCGCGAACGCGCAGCAGGCGGCCACCGCTTTCTTCGCGGCAAATTATCCGACGGGTTTTCTCGGTTCGAGCGTAGCGGCGGGTACGCCGTCGATTGTGTTCAACGCGGGCACGGTCACGATCGGCATGACGGCACAGGCGAGCGTGCCGGTCACGTTCATGCAGACGCTTGGCTTCAAGGTGCTGAACGTGAGCGCCTCCTCACAGGCGATCCGCAGGACGCTGGATATGGCGTTCGTGATCGATAACACCGGTTCGCTCAACACGTCCGGCGTGCCGGCCGCGGTGCGCTCGAATGCGGTGGCGTTCCTGAACAATTTCGACGTGACGAACGATCGCGTGGCGCTAATGCACTTCGCGTACGGCACGGTGGTTGATGTGCCGTTCAACGGCAATGCACGTGGCTTCGACCGTGCGACGATGACCACGGATATCAACAACTACACCTTCAATGGCAGCACCAACTCGGCTGAAGCGATCTGGAATGCGCGCAACCAGTTGAATACGGTGATCACGCAGCCGTCCAGTTTGCGGGTGATCGTGTTTTTCTCGGACGGCGCGCCGAACAGCTTCTCGTCGTTCTTCACGACGAATCAGAGCGGCTGCAATAACAAGGCCGGGACGATAGCGAGCCCTGACAGCGCGGGCACAATGTCCGGGCTGTACAGCATGACCGCGCTGAATCAGGCGCTGGGGTCGCCGTGCTTTCAAAGTAACGTCACCAGGCTCGTCACCGCGATGCCGAAGTGGTACAACGCGCACAACGTCAACGAGCAGATTTTCCCAGTCTGGCCGGTGACCGCGCCGCGCGCCGTGCCGAACGGCAACATCACCTATGTGAACGTCAATCGCGCCTCGCGCAATCTGCTCGAAGCGATGGCGGCGCAGGCGCGCATCGAGGGCACCTATGTGTTCACGCTGGGCTATGGACCCGAACTCGTCGCGCCGGCCGGGCCGGACAACGAACTGGGCGAGGACGTTCTCAAGTGCATGGCTAACACGCCGGATTCGCTTGCCCGGTGCTACAACCCGAAACAGCCTGTCGGCGTGTTTTGCTACGCCGCGACGCCGGCCGATCTGAAGCCGTGCTTCTCGCAACTGGCCTCGCAAATTCTCCGCATTTCCAGGTGAGCGCCATGACACCCACGACATCCTTGCAAGATCTGCCGCTCGCTCTCATCGCTATGGACGCTGCGGCTGCCTCCCCAGCATTCGCAGCCGATAGGGTCGCGTCCACCGGCTTGCGCCACGCGTTGGTGGAAATCGCGGCCCGGCTCGGCGCCACGACGATGCTGAGTCTGTTCGCCTACGCCGCGATCATGCGGTGGTGCGCGGCGCCGTCGCGGATCACGTTGCTCCTGCTGGTGCTGGCCGCGTGCGTGACGGTCGGTTTGTCGCTGTTCTCGCGTGCGCCGATGAAACGCGACTGGCGGCCGCTCGCGTTCATCTTTTCGATGGGCGGCACGTATTACTTTCTGGCCGTACGCCTTTCGCCCGGCGCGCAACTTGTGCCGGAGACAGTGGGTGCGTCGTTGCAGTTGCTGGGCATTTTCTGGCAACTGTTCGCGAAGGGGTCGCTCTCCCGCTCGTTCGGCATCTTGCCGGCCAATCGCGGTGTTGTATCGCGAGGCGCATATCGCTTTGTGCGACATCCGATGTATCTCGGTTACTTCATCGCCGACATCGGCTTTCTGCTGGTGAACTTCGGTCTGCAGAACCTGCTCGTGTATGGCTGCCAGTTTGCACTGCAGGTGGGCCGAATCGTGCGGGAAGAACGGCTTCTATCGGCGGACGAAGGGTATCGGACGTACAAGGGGCGCGTACGTTATCGCGTGATCCCAGGCGTGTTCTAGGCAACGCTCGCGCTGCGCACCGCTTTACCGCCCGCCAGGCAGACGATCATGGTGGCCACCACGAGCACGCATAGCGCCACGCGTAAGCCGAGCAAGCCCGCGCCGAGTCCGATCAACGGCGGACCGACCAGGAAACCGGCATAACCCGCCGTGGCCGCCATCGAAACACCGACAGCAGGTGTAACGGTCGAGCGGCCCGCCGCGCTGAAAATCACCGGGACGATATTCGCGAGGCCGACGCCGACCATCGCGAAACCCACGCAAGCCATGAGCACGCTGGGCAGGCTCAGCACCAGCGCGAGTCCGGCCGCCGCGAGAAGGCCGCCGAAGCCGATCACCCTGCTCGAACCGAAGCGCCGTACGGACACATCGCCGACGATGCGGCACGCCGCCATCGAGAACGCGAACGCGGAATAGCCGACCGCCGCGACGCTGGCCGCTGCACTCAAGGTGGCGCGCAAATACACCGCGCTCCAGTCGGCCACGGCGCCTTCCACCATCATGCAAAGGAACGCGAGCAGGGCAAGTTTCATCACCTTGGCGTTGGGCAACGCAAGGCCACCGGAGGACGCGGCCGCGCGCGGACCGAGATCGCGCAACGCAAGCACCGCGGCGGCGACCATGAGGATGGCGATGAACACGTCTGGCAACACAAGACCGCCGATTACGCCGACGCCGCCTTTCTGGATCATGGCGCCCGTCGCCGCGCCGAGCAGGCCGCCCGCACTCCACGCCGCGTGAAACGAGGACATGATTGGCGACTTCCATTGTGTTTCGATCGTGCTGGCGTGCCCGTTCATCGATACGTCGAGCGCGCCGTTCGCCGCGCCGAGGGCGAGGAGCATGATAAACAGTGTGGCCAGGTTCGGTGCGAACGCGGGTAGCGGCAGCGCCACGACAAACGCCGCGCCGAGCAGCGCCGTGGCCCGGCCACTGCCGAAGCGCGGCGCCAACTGTCCCGCCAGCGGCATGGCTACGATCGCGCCCAGCGCAAAGGCGAACAAAGCGATGCCCAGCGAGGTGTCGCTCAGCGACAGGCTTTCCTTGATGCGCGGCACCTCGACCGCCCAGGCGCCGATCCCGAATCCGTTGGCGAGAAACACACCGAGGGTGGCCACACGCTCCTTGAGCGGCCTCGTGGCCGGCAGCACGAACGGCTTGGCGAGTGTTTTCATGAGCACGCCACCATCACGTTATCGCAGACCGCTTCGAGCAGGGCACGCCGCTCGGCCGTCACATCTGGTTCGACGAACAGATAGTCCACGGCGGATGCCGGTGCAACGGAAAACGGCGCGGTGGTCATCAGCTTTTCCGACGTCATGGCAATCGCCACCTGGCTGCTTGCTTTTACCATCGCCCGTTTGAGTTCGGCCTCTTCGACGTCGAACGCGGCGAGTCCTTCATCTGGATCGAACGCGCAGGCGCCGAGGAAGCAAAGATCGGCCTTGATCTGCTGGATCTGCAGCAAGGCGGTGGCGCCGGCGGAGCCGGCCGCGCTCTGGGCGATGCGCCCGCCGATCAGAATGATGTCGAAGCCCGGCCGGTTGAGAAGGCGTGCACACACCTCCGGCGAGTTCGTTACGACGGTGAGATCCGCATTGTCCGGGAGCGCCGCAGCGATGGCGACATTGGTCGACCCGGTGTCCAGCAACACGATCTGCTTCGGCCGGACGATGGACGCAGCGGCGGCGGCAAGATGAGCCTTGCGGTCCACCGCTTCGCTCATGCGGAAGCTCCGCACTTTTGCCGGAAGGCGAGATCAGCAGGGCGCCGCCGTAAACGCGCTTGCAATAGCCCTGTTCGGCGAGCTCGCGCAGGTGACGGCGGACCGTGTGTTCGGAGGTCTGGAATTCAGCCGCGAGTTCGGACGCCAGGACGCGGCCCTGCGCCCGCAGCCGTTCCAGAATCAGCCGCTCCCGTTCTTCGGGCAGAAGCCCGTCCATTGCGTCCTGTCGCGTTCGTTGCATGACGTTACCTTGCCTGATTGCAAATCGATCATAATCGAGCAAAATATATCGTAAACGAGCGATCGCTGCAAATGACCGGCTGGACGGGGTATTCGAACGATTTTCAGGGCCCTTCGGTCGACATCCGGACCATCACGGGGCCATCGTGCCCGCGCTTTTTACCGTGCAAGCCGCGGTGACTTTTTCGCCGTCGCCGAACGAGAACGTCAGCGGGATCGTCGTGCCGATCTTGAGGGGCTGTTTCGGATGCTCCAGCATCACGTGATAGTTGCCCGGTGCGAAGGCGAGCGAGCCGTGCGCGGGCACGGCCACCTGATCGACCATTGCCATCGACGACGTGCTGCCCTGGCTTTGCGTCTGATGCAGCATGGCCATGCCGAACGCATCGGAGCCGACAGCGACGAGATTGACCGGTTGGTCGCCCGTGTTGCTGACCTTGAAATAGCCGCCCGATGGCAGATCGCCCGGCAACGCACGGATCCAGCAGTCCGATACGTGCGCGGTTGCCGCGGCGCCCGCGAACGCCTGCATGGATGAACCGCACAGCAACGCGGCGAGTAGAAGTTTGCGGGGTATCTTCATGATGTGCTCCTTGGTTTTGACTGCGGGAATGAGGCTTTAAGCAGGTTGCCGCGTGGTGCGGCCAAAAAACGTGCGGTCGGCGAGCCATACCGCGAGTAGCGTAGCGCCCATCAATGGGAAGACGATGCCGAGCAGAACGAGGCCGGTTTTCCAGCCACGCATCGGCGGTGCGGCACGTTCGCGCGACGGTGCGCCGAGCGAGCGCTGCGGCCGCCGCTTCCACCACATCACGAAGCCGGTCACGGCCATCCCCGCGAGCCCAAGCGAAATCACGGCGCAGAGAATCTGATTGGCGAGGCCGAAATAGCGGCCCATATGCAACGATGTGCCGTACGACACAGCTTTGGATATCGCGCCGTAGTCGCCGTAACGGATGTCTTTCAGCACCGCGCCGCTGTATTGGTCGATGTACAGCGTACGTTCGTCTTTCGGATCGGCCGGGAAGTACGAGACGGTGTAGACCCCCGTAGCGGAGGTGGGCAACACGATGTCGTAGCCGCGCGGGACACCGAGCGATGCGACCAAAGCGACGATGCGTCCAAGCGGTAGCGTGTGGGCCGCGAGGGCATCGGCGGATTGCGGCACCGGCGCGTTGCCGACGGCCCATGGCGTGAGCGGCAGCGGCAGGTCGTCCATTACCATGCCCGGCATTGAGTCCATGTTCGCCTGGTGCGCGTCGTGCTCGTCGTGTTCATTGGGTGATGCATGCGCCAACTGCGTTTTCGCAGGCGTTGCCGCCGTGCCCGCCTGCGCATCGGTGTGCACGCCTGGCAGTACGGAGCGCAATGGCAAGCCACCCCAGGATCCCGGCGGCGCGCCGAGATTGGCGGCGGTCGCGAGCGCCTTGAACTGCTTACCCCACGAACCTGTCCAGGGCAGACCGCTCAGCACGAATACGAGCGCGCCGAGCGCGAGCCAGATACCCATCACGGCGTGAAGGCTCTTCCAGAACGGGCGTCCCTGTAGCGAGAAACGGGGCACCAGCGCCGCGCGTGCAGTAGTTTTTTCGCGCGGCCACCAGAGCGCGACGCCGGTGCCGATCATCACCAGCGTCCAGCATGCGGCCAGCTCCATCAGCAATTCGCCTGGCTTGCCGAGCAGCAGCTTGCGGTGAAGCATGCGGTCCACCTGCATGAAGCGGCGCTCGACGCTCAGCGTGCCCAATACTTCGCCGCTGTACGGGTTCAGATAGACGCTCTGTTTTTCGCCGTCGGCGAGACGAAAAATGAACTCGGTGCTGCGGTCCGGTGCGCGCGTGATGGGCGCGGTCACCGCACGCGCATTGGCCGGCATGGCCGTACGGGCTTTGGCAAGCAATGCATCTTCGGTCAGCCTGGGTGCAGCTTGCGGTTCGACGATCAGACGGTGCGGGTAAAGCAGCGGCTCGATTTGCGGCTGGAAGCAATACAGCGTGCCGGTGATCGCAAGCACGACCAGGAACGGCATCACAAAGAGACCCGCATAAAAATGCCAGCGCCAGAGCGTGCGGTAGCCGGCGCTCGCCGTGCTTGCCGCCGAGGTCGTGCGTTGAGCGGTGGTGGTGGACATGGAATCCTCCTGAAACAGATAGTGGGTCGATCGGTTTGCGCAGCGATGCACGCGCTGGTTTGCCGCTCGCGAGTGCATCGAGTGCATCGACTACGAGGCGAGTGAAAATGGCGCGTGCCAATCGCGTGTTCGCGTTCACATGCGCAGCTTCGCTTCGACGTAAAACGTGCGGCCCGGATAGGGGTGATAGACGAAGTAACGCGCGTCGAACAGGTTGTCCACGCCGATCCCGACTTCACTCAGCTTTGTCGGCTTGAACGTGAACTTCGCATCCGCAACCGTGTACGAACTGGTGCCGCCGAATACATTGGGATTCGTGTCGGTGTTGGTGAGCGTGTTGTATTCGCGGCCGGAATAACGCGCGGCCAGTGTGAGCGCCGAGCGTTCGTCGATGTGATACGTCACGGCGAGATTGGCGCGCCACAACGGAATCCGATAGAAGTACTTGCCGACGGTCGCCGGGTTCTGTGCATTCGCGATGATCTTCGACTGCGTGTACGCCACGCTCGCCAGCAGATCGAGGCCCCGTATCAACACATCCTGTCCGGAGTAGCTGGTTTCGACGCCACGTGAGCGCACCTTGCCGATGTTCTGGAAGTTCGTCACGTTCGGAATCACGGTCGTATCGGTCTGACTGAAGATCGTGTTCTTCACGTCGTCCTGAAACAGCGAGAAGCGGAACACGCCATTCCAGTGCGCCCATTCGGCGGTCAGCTCTTTCGAGAGGTCGTCCTCGGGCTTCAGATTCGGATTGTTGTTGATGATCGACGAGCCGTTGACTTGCCCCTGGAACATCTCACCCACCGTCGGAAAGCGATAAGCGCGGCCAATGGAAGCGCGCAAGGTCAGATCGTCGGTGACATCGAACGACAACGAGGCTTTCGGCGAAAAGTGATGCTGATTTGCGTCGCTGTACGGAATGGCTTTGCCGGGCAGCGCTTGCGAGCCGCCGTAGGCTTGCCAGTCTTCATACCGTACGCCATAGACCAATTTCCAGCGCGGCAGGAAGTGCCATGCATCCTGCGCATACAGCGCCTGAGTCTGCGTTTTGCCGGCGAACGCATTGGCAAATGACGTGGCCGTTCCGTCCCGCCAGTTCAGCGTGTTGTAGCTCTCGTTATCGAGGAAGTAGTTGTCGTAGTGATAGCCGAAGCTCAGCGCGTGGTTCGTCCACCCCGCTTGCGGCGTGACGGGCGTGTAGGTGGTGCGCAGATCGAGCGTTTTCCAGCCGGTGCCGTCGCCGAAGATCACCGTGCCGGGGCCGTTGCCCGGCGCCCCTGAATTCGCGGTGCGCGCCACGCTATTGCCGATGTCGTAATACGAAGCGATCGCTTCGCCGTTCCAGCCGGTGGCGTTGCGGGTCTTCAGCGTGACGCCGTACAGCCAGTTCTCGCTGTGGCCGAGACTTGGGGCGAGCGCAGCCGCCGGAATCGTGTATTCGTAGCCGTCTATCGCGACCTTGCCGCTGTATACAGGGTTGCCGTTCGCGTCGCGCAGAAAACTCGATGTCGTGCTGTTATAGGTCTGGTGCCAGTAGCCGAGCGTAAAGGCGGCCTGCAGTGTCGGCGTGAAGTCGTACTGCATCTTCAGCTTGAACTGGTCCTGCACCGTATGTTCGATCCCTTCGCCGCTCACGCCGAGTACCGCGGTCGGCGTATTGGTCTGGTTGTTGTAGAAATACGCGCCGGTCGCTGGCGTGTCGCCGGCTTTCGCGGGCGTGCCGGACTTGGCGAGCGTGGCGAATTGCAGCGGCTGGCTCGTGTTCTCCAGGTGATTCACGCCCAGCAAATAGGAGAATTTACCGATCCGGTCGCCGATCGACGCGCTCGCTTCGCTGCCGTTGAAATTCTGATTCACGCCGAACAGGCTGAAATGCTGGGTGAAGGCTTTGACGTCCGCGTCGGTTTCGAACTTCTTCGGCATGCGGGTGCTGATGAGCACCGTGGCGCCTAATGAATTGCCCGGATAGAGCGCGGAAAACGGCCCATAGATCACGTCGACCTGCTGGATCTCGTCGGGAAACACCATCGACCAGCGCGGCGGAAACGAATAACTATTGCCAAGCAGATTGCTGAGCAGCAGACCGTCCGCATAGACGAGGCCGCGCGCGCTCTGCGTGTTGCTCGTGCCGCGTACGGCGATGATCGAATTCAGATCGCCGATAAATCGCTTGCGCACGGCGAGGTTCGGCATGTACTTCAACACGTCTTCGGTGTTGACGATGTTCCAGTTGTCGAACTGTTCACGCGTTACGGTTTCAACGGAGGCCGGCAGGTTAGGGTCGACCGCGCGCGGGGTGGCGACGGCATTCGCGGTGACACTGACAGCGGGCAGCGTGGCGTCGGCGGGCGCGTTATCCGCGTAAGCCGGGGATGAGATGAATGCCAGCGCGAACGCCGGAACTAACACAGGCAGACAAACCGGAAAATACGACAGCGGCCGCCGACCGGATGTAATGCGCCTGGCGCCGCGGCGGGCGCAAAAGGGCAGCCTTCGCAGAGGGAAGTTGAACATGAACATTTCCTTGATGCATTGAACAGGCGATCGCGCGCCCCTCAGCAGGTGCGACGAGATGCGCGATCAGGAACAACAGCGATCAGGAAACGGCAGGTGGGTCTCTTGGGCGTCCGGATGGGAACGCGCCGAGCGGCGTGAAGCGGGTGGAGAGGGCGGCCGGCGCGGTGCCGGTCAGCGCGAGCGCGGCCGACGGTTCGACGGCCGCGACGCTCGGCATGGCGACGTGATGTTCGAGCAGGTGGCAGTAACCGCATGCGCCGAAGGCGTCGTCGTGGCTTAGATGGACGGGCGCCGGGCTGGCGGGCGTGGACTGGCTCGCGAGGCTCTGATTAACCGGCTGTAGCGCCGAACAGAGCGCGGCGAAGGGCTCGTGCGCGCGGTTCGACACCAGCATCTGACTCACGACCGGCGCGAACACGACGAGCCACATGGCGATCAGGCCAAGCCATGCGGTCATGCGGTTGCGGGAGCGTAGAGTCATGATGGTCAAGGTAAAGACGCGGGCGATTCTAGCACTGCCGCGCGGTCTTTTCTCGTGTGATTCCGTTTATTGCATTGGACATAGCGGTGGATTAGACGCCCGAAACCCGCTCATTTCCGGGCGTTACCGCCTGTCCGTTTCCCTTAAGCTGCGTGGTACATGTTCGGCTTTCCATGCCGGCGTTCCGGCATGCCCGTGTCAATGCGCGGATACACGGCACGCCGGACAGGGCGTGAAACATGCGATTGACCCGGCCTGAACGCCGCCGACTCCAGCTATGACGACTCATGACACCCACGCAGACGCGCGCATCCTCGATAACCGACATTAATCAGCAAGCGGCGTCGCTCTGCTCGGCTGGGCAATTCGCCGAGGCCTGGTTGCTGGTGAAGCCGGTCCTCGAACCGCGCGCCGAGGTATCGGAAGACGCGCGGGCGGATGCGTTGAATATCGCGGGGGCCTGTTCGTATGCGCTGGGGAAGTTGTCGGACGCGGAAACCTATTGGCGCCAATGCCTGCGCGCCAAACCCGGCTACGCTGAGGTGTACAGCAGTCTCGGCATGCTGCTCAAATCGCTCGGGCAACTGTCGGCGGCCAAAGCGGTCTACCGGCAACTGGTCGCGCTGCGGCCCGATCAGGCCGACGCGCACAATAATCTCGGCATCGTGCTCTACGGGATGGGATACAGGGACGAGGCGGAGGCGGCCTATCATCAGGCGGTCGCGATCCGTCCCGACTATGCCCAGGCGCACTACAACCGGGCCATCGTGTTGCACGAACTGCGCCGCCTGCACGAAGCAGAGGTGTCCTATCGCCAGGCGCTGATCGGGCTGCCCGAGCACGCCGAGGCGCACAACAATCTGGGCAACGTGCTCATGGAACTCGGGCGCGTTGCCGAGGCCGACGCCGCTTACCGGCAGGCGCTGACCATCAAGCCTCAGTATCCCGAGGCGCTCAATAACCTCGGCAGTGTGCTGAAGGCCGCGCATCGTCTGCCTGAAGCAGAACTGGCATGCCGGCTCGCGCTGGCCATTCGTCTGGATTACGCAGAGGCGCACCTCAACCTCGGCGCGGTGCTGGCGGATCTCAAGCGTTTGCCCGAGGCCGAAGTGGCCTACCGGGACGCAATCTCGCATCGCCCGGACTATGCGGAGGCGCATTACAACCTCGGGCTCGCGCTGTTCAATATGGAGCGTCTGCCGGAGGCCGAAGCGGCTTACCGGGAGGCGATTCGCTGCCGGCCCGACATCGTCCAGGCGCACAACAACCTGGGCTGCGTGCTTCGTCTGCTCGACCGTTTGCCCGAAGCCATTGAGGCCTTCGCACAGACGCTCGCGCTTCGTCCCGATCTGGCCGAGGCGCACTACAACGTCGGGACCGCGCTGGCGCAACTCAGGCGGCTGCCCGAAGCCGAAGCCGCTTACCTTCGGGCGCTCGCATTACGTCCCGATTACGGCGACGCCAGATTCGGTCTGGCCGTGATGGTGCTCGGCATGGGCCGCTTTGAGGAAGGCTGGCGCTTGTACGAGTGCCGCTACGACCAGCCGGGTTTCGTGCATCACAAGACGCGCGCGATGTTGAGCTGTCCGCAGTGGCAAGGCGGCACGCTTGCCGGCAAGTCCCTGCTGGTCTGGCAGGAAGACGGGCTCGGCGATATGGTTCAGTTCAGCCGCTATTTCGCCTTGCTCAAGGCACAAAGGGCCGCCCATATCGCTTTTGCGTGCGTGCCCGCTCTGCACCGTTTGATGGCCTCGGTGGACGGTGTCGACGCCGTGCTCGATCACGACACGGCAATGGTCCGCGTAGCCGCGTCCACCTATGACTGCTGGACGAGTCTGCTGAGCGCGCCGTTGCATTTGCGTACGACTCTCGAGACGATTCCGCGCGCGGTTCGACTCACGGTCGAGCCGGCACTCGGCGAAAAGTGGCAGCCGATGCTCAAGACCATGCCGCCCGGCCGCAAAATCGGGCTGGTCTGGAAGGGCAATGCGAAACATCATAACGACGCGAACCGGTCGATACCCACGCTGGCCACGCTCGCGCCGCTCTGGAGCGTGCCGGGCCTGAGCTTCGTGAGTCTGCAAAAAGGTCAGGGCGAGGATGAGGCGCAAAACCCGCCCGCCGGTCAGCCGCTGCTCGAGCTCGGCTCGGCGGTGAACGATTTCGCGGACAGCGCCGCGATCATCAAGCAGCTCGATCTGGTGATTTGCGTGGATACGTCCACGGCGCATCTGGCCGCGTCGCTAGGCAAACCGTGCTGGGTGATGTTGCCGGAGAAAGACATCGACTGGCGCTGGATGCACGAGCGCAGCGATTCGCCCTGGTATCCGCACACGCTGCGGCTGTTTCGCCGGGAGACGGGTGAGGGCTGGTCGGTGAGCGTCGAGCGAGTGCGGCAGGCGTGTATGGAGCGATTCTCCGCCGACCATGCTGCCGAAATCTGCAGCGCTAGAAAATGATCTTGTAACCTTCGTGGCTGGCCACGAAGCCGAGTTTTTCATAGAAGCGGTGTGCGTCCGGACGACCCTTGTCGGTGGTGAGTTGCACGATTGCGCAGCCGCGTGATTGGCACGCCGCAATCGCCCATTCGAACATGTGCTGGCCGATACCCGTGCTGCGATATGCCGCGGCGATCCGAACGGCTTCGATCTGCCCGCGCCATGCACCTCGGCGAGCGATGCCGGGGATGAACGACAGTTGCAGTGTGCCGATCACGGTCTCTTCGTCGACGGCAACAACGAGCTGCTGATTCGAGTCCGCTTCGATGGCCTTGAACGCGGCAACATATCGTTCGTCCGACGGGTTGCTGATCGTCTCGCGCTGGCTGCCGAGCTTATCGTCCGCTAGCAGGCCGATGATGGCGGGAAGATCGGCGAATGCCGCGGTCCGGAAAGTAATGTGTTCCATGGTGGGGTTGTGAGTCATGCCGCTATGAGGGATACAAAAGTATAGCGCTGTGCCCTAAGTCCTAACGGATCGTGCCGAACCGGATGTCTTCGGATTCCTCATTTGACACGCTGTTGACGCTTGCGGCCCGCTTGCGCCGAGGTGTGGAACTGGCTCTCGGTCACCTCGATCGCGTGGCCGAGAAACTGCAGGAACATGCTCATCGCGACGGTCGTGGTCAGGTCCGAGCGTTGATAGAGGCAACTGAACGACTTCGCGCCTGCATCAGCGAGCGGAGTCCACGCGAGCTTCTGCAGCGTCACGTCCTCCGCCACATTCTCCGCAATCAGGAAGCCGATACCGACATCGTTCGCCACGAGCCGGCGCACCATCGAAACCGAACTGGTCTCAACCAGCGGACGTGCCTTGCGCTGTTCCCGGTGGTCGATCTGATCCACCATTGCCCTCAATTCCGTATCCGGTGTCATGAGGATGAGTGGGTAGTCGAGACAGTCCCGCAGCCGGGGCCGCTTGCCGAGTTTCGTCAGCGGATGTCCCGGTGCCGTGACGAGCCCGAGATGCTGCGAGAAGGCGCGCACTTCCACGACGCCGGGCGGCGGCTTGCGGCGCAGTCCATAGCCGATGTCGGCTTCGCCGGTCTCCACCCACTTGAGAATGCTCTCGCCGTTGCCCGAGCGCACGCTGTAAGTCACCCCCGGATAGCTTTTCATGGCCGCCTGAATAGCTTCGGGCACCAACTGCTCGGCGGACGAAGGCGACACCGCCAGGTTGATATGCCCGCGACGCAGCGAGCGCAGATCTTCCACCTGAGTCATCGCGTTATCGAAATCGCGTTGCCCGCGCCGCACCGCAGCAATGATGATTTCGCCGGCCGTGGTGAGTTGCATGCCGCGCGGCAAACGGTCGAAAAGCGGCGAACCGACCTGCTCTTCCAGGTTGAGGATTTGCTGGTGCACCGCGGCTGCGGTGAGGTGCAGCGATTCGGCCGCTTTGCGGATCGAACCGCGTCTGACCACCTCGTCGAAACAACGGAATGTCTGCGATATTGGACGCATAAATCGAGCGTATGGTTTTTCCATACGGGCCGTTAAGAATAATCAGGTTTTATTGACAGGTCGGATAGCCTAGATTTCGCTTCATCATCTTAACGGAGCGAACCGTGACCACGACAGTCGATCAAATTACCCAGCGGCGCCGCGGCGTTGGCCTCATTGCTTACGATCCGAAGGCGTCGGCCGGCGGCTACACACTCATTGCTCCGCAAACGGCGGGCGGCCATGTCTATCTCGTCGACATGGGCGGCGCAGTGGTTCACGAGTGGAAGATGCCCGTGCGGGCCGGACGCCACGCGGTGATTCTTCCCAACGGCAATCTCGGCTACAACGGCAACCATGCCAGATCGGAAAACCGTTACGCGCCGTGGTCGATGTGGCATGGCGGTGATTTCTCCGAAGTCACGCCCGCGGGCGAGGTGGTCTGGCATTACGAAGATCCGGCGCATCACCATGACGCGCAGTGGCTCGCCAACGGCAATCTGCTTTACGCCGCGTGCGCGCCGGTGCCGGCTGGATTTGCCGACCGCGTGCCGGGCGGTACGGCGCACGGTCCCGACGAAGTCATGTACGCCGACGTGATCCGCGAAGTGAATCGCGCCGGCGAGCTGGTGTGGGAATGGAAGGCGTGGGAACACCTTAACCCCAAGGACTTTCCGATCGCGTCCGGCTTCGGCCGGTATCACTGGCCGCTCGTGAACGGGCTTGGCGTGAATGCGAAAGGTGAGGTGCTGATGAGCTTGCGCACCACGTCGGGCATTATCGCCGTCGACCGCAAGACGGGTGGCGTCACGATGCACATTCCGCCGAGCGTGGTGTCGCACCAGCACGCACCCGTGGCACTCGCCAACGGCAACATTCTCACGTTCGACAACGGCAATTTCCGCACCGGTGCGCACGTGGTTTTCTCGCGTGTGCTGGAGATCGATCCGTCGAACAACGAGGTGGTGTGGTCGTACGCCGACGACATGGTGAATGCGTTCTACAGCGCTTTCATGGGCAACGCACAGCGACTCGCCAACGGCAACACGCACATCACCGAGTCCGCGACGGGCCGCCTCTTCGAAGTGACGCCCGCGGGCGAGGTGGTGTGGGAGTATGTGATTCCCTGGTTCGGCGAATACCCGGACGAAGCGGCGCGCAAAACCGGCCCCGGCCAGTTGAACAGCGTCTTCCAGACCTTCCGCTACAGCCGCGAGCAATTGCCGTGGCTGCGCGCCTGAACGCCGCGTTTTCGATCCCTCGGGGGTAACGTGAATCCAGACCCAGCCACACATAGTGTCGATGCACGCTTGCCCGCGTGGCAACTCGTGCTGTTCGGCTTGCAGCATGTCCTGTCGATGGCGGCGTCGCCCGTTACCGCGGTTTTTCTGGTGTCGAGGATGTTGTCGCTTTCGTCAGACATGACCGTGCATCTGATTGGCGCGACCTTCTTTGCCTGCGGCGCAGGCACGCTGTTGCAATCGCTCGGGGTGGGGCCGATCGGCTCGCGGCTGCCTTTCGTCATGGTGCCGGGCGGCGCGCCCGCCATGCTTTTCGCCGTCATTGCCACGCAGACGGATCTGCGCACCGCCGCGGGCGCGACGATCCTCACCAGCCTGTTCTACTGGCTCGTACTGCCGGTATTCGCGCGCTGCCTGCGGTTTTTCCCGCGTGTGGTGGTGGGAACGATGCTGTTGCTGGTGTCGGTGAGTCTCATCAAGATCTATGCGGGCATCATCGTCGGCCAGCCGGGAACGCCGGGCTTTGCGCAGCCGCAGTCGCTTGGCCTCGCGCTACTCACGATCGTGGCCACCCTGGCCGTGGCGCGACTGTTCACGGGCACGGCGGGGCGCCTTGCCGTGCTGATCGGCCTCGCGATCGGTACGGGCGCAGGCTGGGCAATCGGGCTGATGCCGGCAGGCGGCATGTGGGGCGCTCCGCTCTTCACACTGCCGACGCTGCTGCCCTTCGGTATGCCGCGCTTCGACCTGCTTGCCGCGCTGCCGATGCTGATCTTCAGCGTCATCTCGATGGCCGAGGCAACGGGGCAGACGGTTGCTGTCGGCGAGATCACCGGCAGGAAGATCGACATGCGCCGCGATGTGCCAAGGACCATTCGCGGCGATGCGGTGGCGTCGTTGCTCGGCTCGCTGCTGGGCACCTCGCTCATCATCACGAGCGCGGAGAATATCGGCGTCGTGCAGACCACCGGCGTGCGCTCGCGCTATGTGACCGCAACGGCCGGTGCGATGCTGATGGTCATCGCGCTGTTTGCACCGCTGGGCCGCTTTGCTTACGCGATCCCCGCACCGGTGGTGGGCGGCACAGCGCTGATCGTATTCGCGATGATCGGCGTGATGGGTGTCAGTCTGCTCGGCAAGGTCGACCTGCATGCACGCGGCAATCAGTACACGCTCGCCGCCGCGCTTGTTGTCGGGCTGATACCGGTTCTGGTTCCGAACGTGTACGCATCGTTCCCCGGCTATTCGCAGATCGTATTGGGCAACGGCATGGCGGCGGGGACGCTCACCGCCATCGTCGTCAATCTGTTTTTCGGCACTTGGCGCCTCAGGTCCGCGGAGAAGATCCAGACAACCTGATGTCCGGCTTTTATTGCATCTGATCGCGCTTCACCGGGCTTGAACCAACGCCCCTCCGCAGTCCTTCCTCGAACGCTTCAACCCATACGCCATGAAAACCAATTTCGCTTTCCGCGCGACGGTCGTCGCGTGCCTGGCTGCGCCCGTCGTTTCCACGACGGCTAACGCCCAGAGCAGTGTCACGTTGTATGGAAGTCTCGACGCGGGTGTCGGCTATGTGAGCAACCTGCATGGTGCTCACGCTTATATTGCGGAGCAGGGCACGCTGCAAGCCGACCGCTTCGGCTTCCAGGGTGTCGAAGATATTGGCGCAGGCAGATCGGTCGTGTTCCGGCTCGAGAGTGGCTTTGTCACGACGACTGGTGCGTCGGCCAGCACCAGTACCTTCTTTAATCGTCAGGCTTACGTCGGCATGTCCGATCCGATGTTCGGTACCGTGACGCTCGGCCGTCAGAGCGACTGGAATTTCGATTGGCTCGGCTCGGTATCGACGGGTCAACTGCTCGGGGACTTCTCCGCGTTTCATCCCGGCAATCTCGATGGTCTCGGCAGCACCTTGCCGGTGCAGTTGTCGAGTACCGTGAAATGGAAGAGTGTGAATTACAGTGGGCTGAGTTTTGGCGCGCTCTACGGCTTTCCTGGCGCATCGGCCAGTAACACCAACGGGCGGACCATCAGTTTGGGCGCTAACTACACGAACGGGCCGCTCAAGTTGGTGGCGGTGTACTCCGAATACCGCGACCGTTTGCTGCCGCTTGCCAATGGGCTCGGCCTGACTTCGTTCGAAGGGCAGACGCTTGCGCCTGGCGCCAGCTTCAACGCGAAACAGGTGCGCGACATGGGCATCGGCGGTTCGTATCGCTTTGAACGCGTGACGTTGCATGCGCTCGCAACGGATGTGCGGATTCAGTCGGACGGCGGCAGCGAGCTTTTCGTACCGTCGACGGCGGCGTAAACGTGCGTTTGACGCCTGCGGAGGAGATTGCGGCGGGCGCGTGGACCGCGACACTCGCCGGGCGTCGCTGGACGCAATTCACTGTGGCGAACGTGTATTCACTGTCGAAAGCGACGCAACTTTACGCGGACCTGATGTTCGAGACCGCGGGTGGCGGGGCAGTGGCGAACACGCTCGGGATCGGCGCGGCGTCAGGTGGAAGGCAGACGGTGTTTCTGAGCGGGATCCATCATTTGTTCTGAGCTGGGCGACGGGCGGCGTGATCGCAGTGCGCGTCGTACCGCGCTTTCCGGGCCTTAGGTGGAAGGCCCGTGCTGGCCGCGTGCCCAACCTGAGCGCAGCGGCCGGGCCGGTATTCAGGATTTCCTTACTCCATATTCCGGGCTTCCTGACTCTGCGGCGCATACTTCCGGTTCCGTAACGCGTGCAGAATAGTCAAAACCAGAACCATAGCGCTCGCGAGGATGATTGAACGACATTTGAAATGTGAACCTGAGCCATGAGCGATCCGAACACACATGCCGGCGAAGGTCCGACGATCCTCATTGCGGATGACACGCCGGCGAACTTCGGGGTGGTCGTTGACAGCCTGATGGCGCGCGGCTTTCGGGTACTCGTTGCGCTCGACGGCGAGGAGGCGCTTGCGCGTGCGCTGTTTTCGCAGCCGGACCTGATCCTGCTCGACGTGAAGATGCCTGGTATCGACGGCTTCGAGACCTGCAGGCGGCTCAAGGCAGATGAGCACACGCGTGATATCGCTGTGATTTTCATGACGTCGTTGACGGGCAGCGAAGACATGATCGAGGGTTTTTCGGCCGGTGGCGTCGATTACGTGACCAAGCCAGTTCGTGTCAATGAAATGATGGCCCGGATCGAGACCCACCTGGCCTTGCGCGTGATGCATCGGCAACTTGTCGCGCAGAACCAGCAGCTTCTGACCGAAGTGTCGGTACGCCAGCAGGCCGAGGCCGCCTTGTCGCGTGTGCGCGATGAACTCGAACAACGCGTCGATAAGCGCACGAGGCAACTGGCGGAGTCGAATGCCAGACTCTCCGCTCAGGTTGACGAGCGCCGCCGGGCCGAAGCAAAACTGCAGTCGAGCGAAGCGCGCTTTCGCACCATTGTCGAGACGAGTCCCATACCGTTATGCATTACGTCGATGCCCGAAGGAAATATCCTGTACGCGAACGAACCGCTGCGGGATCTGTTCGGTCTCGATGCACGCACGGGCATGCTGACCAACATCGTCGAATTCTATGTGGATCCCGGCGACCGTGACCGGCTGGTGTCTCATCTGTGCAAGGAGGGGAGCTTCAACAACAGCGAAGTCCATATGCGGCGAGCAGACGGCACTGAGTTCTGGGCCATGGCGACCGCGCGCGTGGCGACCTTCGGCGACGGCCCAGCGATCTACGTTGGTCTGAACGACATTACGGCGCGCAAGCGCATTGAGCAGGAGCTGTTCGAGTCGCGCAATCAATTGCGCGAATTGTCCGCGTATATGGAGGCGATTCGCGAGGAGGAGCGCAAGCGCATCGCGATGGAAGTTCACGACGAACTAGGGCAACTGTTGACGGCTCTGAGGATGGACGTTTCGCTGCTGAAGATGCGTCTGGGCGCAGATCCCGACGCGATGCGCAAGGCGGACGACATGCGCGAACTCGTCGAGAAAACGATCTGGATGGTCCGCAATGTCGCGAACCATTTGCGGCCGGTGGCGCTGAACTTCGGGATCGTTTCGGCGCTGGAGTGGCTGGTCGAGGACTTCGTGCGGCGCAACAGCATTCCGTGCCAGTTGCACATCAATGGCGGCGAGCCGGTGTTGCCGGATGCCTACGCCACCGCCGTTTTCCGCATTGTTCAGGCTTCGCTGACCAACGTTGGGCGTCATGCGAATGCGGCGCGGGTCGACGTAACGCTGACCAGCACCACGGCGACGCTCGACCTCCATGTGAGCGACGACGGTTGCGGTTTTGATCCGGCAACCGCGCGCGCAGGTTATTCGTACGGCCTGCTCGGCATGCAGGAGCGCGCCCGCCTGATTGGCGGAGCAATGACGATCGATAGTGCGCAGGGCATGGGTACGGCCATTTCCATTCACATTCCGCTCGCAGGCGACAACCATCATGATTAACGTCCTGATCGCCGATGACCACGCGATCGTGCGCGGCGGTCTGAAACAGATCATCGCGACGACGAGCGACATCGTCGTCGCCGCCGAGGCCGCACAGGGTTCAGAAGTGCTCGAGCGGCTGCGCACGGAACAATTCGATCTTGTGTTGCTGGACATGACGATGCCTGGGATCAGCGGGGTCGATCTGATCCGGCGCCTGCGTGCCGAACAGCCGCGCCTGCCCGTGCTGGTGTTAAGCATCCACAACGAGGCGCAGGTCGTTTCGCGCGCGCTGCGAGCCGGCGCGACGGGCTATGTGACAAAGGACAGCGACCCCGACATTCTTCTCGCCGCGATCCGCAAGCTGGCTGGCGGAGGGCGGTTCATCGATCCGAAGCTGGTCGATGCCATGGTCTTCGAGACGCATTCCGGCGACGCACCGCCCCACGAAGTTCTGTCCGACCGTGAATTCCAGGTGTTGCGAATGCTGGCGGCCGGTAACAGCCTCAACGACGTAGCCGAATCGTGTTCGCTCAGCGCCAAGACCATCAGCACCCATAAGATGCGTCTCATGCAGAAACTCGGCTTCAGCAATAACGCCGAGCTGATCCGATACGCGATCAGGCACGGTCTGGTGACGCAATGACGCTGCCGTTAAGGAAATCCTGAGGGTTGAACCAGTGTTTCCTGAATCAACAATCCGCCGCTACCGACTGAATAATCTTTGTCGCTACCTCACGATCATCTGATGGGAACCATGAGCACAGGGGGCACCCCGAATGACCGCAGACAACACGGGTGGACTGTCGAGGCACGAGACAGAATTGCGCGCGTGGATGAGCGGGTGGTACGACCACGCGGTCTCGCTCGGCTTCATTCGGCCGCCCTTCATACTCGATGACGCGACCGCAGTGAGGCTGGAAGGCTATTTCAACGTAGGACTGGCACCTGCGGACGCTGTCAGCGCGATCTTCGGCGTGGTGCATTGAGCGATCAGTGGCCCCGATGTCGCGTGCTATGCTTGAATCGACAATGGATCGCCACGAAGCAGACCTGCATTCGTGTCGACGGCAAGGCAAGTGCCGTTCAGAATGCCGCACCGGTCGGCACAAGGCTGAGCCGGGCACGACCTCGATCGCTGATCATGGACTACCGTCATCTGCAACAGCGCAAGAGCCTGCATGGTCGCATCGTGCGGGAACTCGGCATGGATATCGTGAGCGGCAAGGTACAGCCGGGTCAGCGCTTGCCCGCCGAGACTGTCCTGTGTGAACGCTATGGCGTGAGTCGTTCGGTACTGCGCGAGGCCACTCGCGTGCTCGTGGCGAAAGGGCTGGTGGTGTCGAAACCGCGTGTCGGCAGTGTCGTGAAGCCTCGCGCCGAGTGGCACATGCTTGACCCGGATGTTCTGTACTGGACGATCAACAGCGTTCCGGAAGGCGAGTTTTTCGGTTCGCTCCTGACCGTGCGCCGCGTGATCGAACCCGCGGCGGCCGCACTCGCCGCCACCGCAGCGACAAGCGACGATCTTGCGCGCATTGCGTCGGCTTATGACCAGATGGAGCATGCGGAAACCGCAAGCGCGCTACTGGATCCCGATCTCGAGTTTCACCGCGCAATCATGGCGGCCACCCATAACGACCTGCTGGCCTATATTGGCAACATGCTGTCTCTCGCTCTGTCGGAATCGATCAAGCTGACGAGTCGTCATCCCGACACGCATGCGCTTTCGTTGCCGCGTCACAAGGCGATTCTCACCGCGATCCAGAGCCGCGACCCGCTCGGCGCGCGGCAGGCAAGCCTGGTTCAACTCGACCATGCGCGCGCGGACGCCGAGAGCGTACTGGAAACCGTGACCCAGTATCCGGCGTAAGCCTTGTCCGAACGCGGCGGCTGAGTCTGCGCCGCTCAATGCGAATGGCGCGGTACGTCCGCCCCCCGGCAGCCCACCAGAAAATCGAAGTCACATCCCTGATCGGCCCGCAATACGTGCTCAACGTAAAGGTGCCGATAGCCGCTCGCGTCGGCAGGGTCGTTTTGCCGGCGGCTTCCAGCACGCCGCGTTTCACGTATTCGGCGAGCTTTCGGAAGTGCGCATTACACGGCGCCGATTCGGACCACGCGTCGCAAATCCCAATAATTGGTTTGCCATGAAACCTCTCCTCCGTGAAGCTACTTTGATAGTAATACTATTAAAGCGGCGCATCGTATGGATCGTGTCGATACCCAAGGGATGGTGTTCGCTGAATCAGGCCCATACCAGCATTACATTACGCCGCACTGCCGACTTTGATTACAGAAAGCTTTGCTGCACCGATGGAATTAATTAGTCCGACTAGTTAAGGGTATACATCGATTAGTAGGTAAAAGTGCCGTGATATAGCATTTTCTGCAGGGTCGTCATGTGTACGCGCGTGCACGCGGGTTTCGTGAAGGTGTGAAACCCGGCTCCGGTGCTTTTCCGGCCTGCGCCGTCATGCACAGTGAAGTGTTAATCAACTGAGAGACGGAGAGTGAGATGGCGCACGAGCAGGAAGACAAGGATGAAGTGCAGGGCATGCGCCGCGGTTTGCTGCAGGGCGCTGGCCTGAGCGCAGCGCTGGCGCTATTGGGCGGTGTGATCACGCCGGCGCAGGCGGCAGAAGCGGGTTCGTTTCCGGGGCACAAGCGTTGGAAGATCGTATTCGTCAACCATGTCACAACGAATCCATTCTTCGTTCCTACGCAATACGGCATTCAGGACGCGACCGCTTTGCTGGGGATGGACTATCAATGGACCGGCTCGGCCAATGCCGACATCGCCGAAATGGTGAATGCGGTGAACGCCGCGATTGCCGGGAAAGCGGACGCAATCGCTGTCCCGATTGTCGACCCCAAGGCGTTCGACAAACCGATCCAGGCCGCGCTCGACGCCGGCATTCCCGTGTTCGCCTATAACGCCGACGCGCCGTCGGGTTCGACCAACCCGCGCCTCGCCTATATCGGCCAGGATCTCTACCTGTCCGGCTATCAGATGGGCGAGCGTATCGTGAGTCTCATCGATAGCGGCCTCGTCGCGCTCTTTATCGCTACGCCTGGCCAGCTCAACATACAGCCCCGGCTTGACGGTGCTGCGGCTGCAATCAAGAAGTCGGGCAAGAAGATCGATGTGCAAACCATCGCGACCGGCGCGACCGTCAACGAAGAGCTATCGAAGATCAAATCGTTCTTTCTCGGCCACCAGGATCTCAAGGGCATGTTCGCGGTCGACGCGGGTAGTACCCAGGGCGTGGCAGAGGTGATGAAGGAGTCCAATCTGCCTTCCAAAGGTGTTCATGGCGGCGGCTTCGATCTGCTGCCACGCACGGTCGATCTGATCCACGAAGGTTTCCTCGACTTCACGATCGACCAGCAGCCTTATGTTCAGGGCTTTTATACCGTGCTCGAAGCGTTCATCTTTCTCGCCTCCGGTGGGCTCGTTGGACCGGCCAATATCAACACGGGCCTGAAGTTCGTCACCAAGGGCACGGTCGATCCCTATCTGAGCACGTCGACGCGCTATGAAGGCAAGAGCACGAAAGCCCAGATCGTGCCACGCACGGGGGCGATCAAAGGGTGACGTCTCCCGTGACGCAGACCGAAAAACCCGCTAGACACCCGAGGCGCTGGTCAGGCGCGCTCGGGCGCTCCAGCGAAATGCGCATCTTTGCGGTTGCGCTGATCCTCAGCATCTACTTCGAGACAGTCAACCACGACTTCCTGCTGACCAGCGCGAGCCTGCAGAATCTCTCGCAGTTCATCGCGCCGGTGGCGATCATTGCGTTTGGCGAGATCATGCTGATGATTGGTGGCGAGATCGATCTTTCCGCCGGGATGGTCTTCGCGTTTGCGCCTTTCATCATGTATTTTGCGATCGAGGCAGGCTTACCGCCGTGGCTTGCGATGTTCGCCGGCGTTATCGCAGCGGGTCTGGTCGGGCTGATCAATGGCGCGGTCACGGTGTACCTGCGCATCCCATCCTTTGTGACCACGCTGGGTACGTTGTTCTTCGTCAATGGCCTCACGCTGACGATCTCTCGGGGTACCCCGGTTTCGCCGCCGGAGGATTCAGTTTTTTCGGCGTTCATGGGAGGGTGGGGTTACAGCGAGATCATCTGGACGCTCGCTATCGCCGCCGTCATGCATGTGCTGCTTCGTCACACCCGCTGGGGACTGCATACGATCGCGTCAGGAGCGAACCAGCTTGGCGCGAGCGAAGCAGGCATACAGGTCAGACGCCTGAAACTCGGCAACTTCATCATTGCCGCTTTGCTTGCCGGCTTTACCGGGATCCTCGAAGGTTTCCGTATAACGTCGATTGATCCGCAAGCGGGCGGCAACCAGATCATGTTTCTTGCGGTTGCCGCAGCCGTGATCGGCGGCACGCCCCTCGCCGGTGGATCGGGCACGATCATTGGTGGGCTGATCGGTGCGGCGGTGCTGGGCATTCTCAACGACGGCTTCACGCTGATCGGTATTAATGCCTTCACCTTCAACATGATTCTCGGCGCAGCCATTCTCGGCGCCATGATCTTCAACATCCACGTGGTTCGCCTCGCGCGCAAGGGAGAATTGTGATGTCAGAGGCGGTGGAGGCGCTGCGCGGCGAAGATATTGTCAAGCGTTTCGGCGCGGTCACCGCGCTTGATGGCGTGTCGCTCACGCTAAAACAGGGCGAGATTCTCGGTGTTCTTGGCGACAATGGTGCCGGCAAGTCGACACTGATCAAGATTCTGACGGGGTTTCATCAGCAGACAAGCGGCAAGCTTTTTGTAGGCGGCGAAGAAACGATGCTTCGTTCGGTGGATCACGCGCGTTCACTCGGCATTGAATGTGTCTACCAGGATCTCGCGCTTGCCAATTCGCTGAGTATTTATCACAACATGTTCCTGAACCGGGAGATCATCCGCCGAGGGCCGTTTCGACTCCTGAACAACCGCGCAATGCGGAATCGTGCCGCGGAGTGCCTTGAAGAAATCGGCGTACATGTCCCTTCAGTGGACCTGCCGGTCGAGCAGCTTTCCGGTGGTCAGCGGCAGGCTATTGCGGTCGCTCGCGCGGTCAATTCGAATGCACGAATACTCCTGCTCGACGAACCACTCGCCGCAATGGGTGCCCGTGAGGCCGGACTGATCATCGACCTGATCCTGCGGCTCAAGGAGAAAGGCGGCCTGTCTATCGTGATGATCATGCACAACTACGCGCAGACGCTCGACATCGCGGATCGTGTGATGCTGATGCAGCGTGGGCGTGTGACTTACCAGAAAGAGGCAGCCAATACCTCGGTCGAGGAGCTGATGGATATCGTGCGACGCGAATATCGGGCAATGCGGACAGGCGCGCACTGACATTCGCCCGTTACCTCTGCGAGCATTCGGGTCAGGCGTGACCCACCCGCGTTGTTCTCACGCTGCGCCGGCGATCAGATACAACGCCGGAAGCGACAGGTTCAGGCTTTCCTTCGATATGTGGGTATGTTCTTTCATCAACGCCTCCACGCGCGCGCCTTCTCCCTTTTTCAAGGCGTCGGTGATCGCATGATGCTGACGATGAGCGTAGGTGAGCATCATGAACTGGCGTTCCCGCGCGGACTCGTCGAAGGCGATCGTGGAGGGCGAGACGAAGGGGATTTTGTTGTTCAGGCTCAACGCGGCGCTGACAGCCGTGTTCTGGGCCGCGTCGATGATCAGCGTGTGAAAACGCCCATTCATCTCCGCGTAGCGCACGTCGTCGTCTTTCTTCAGGTGACCTTTGTTGAAGATATCGTCGCCTTCGCGCAGGCAGTCGTCGAGAGAAGCCGCCAGCGCCAGGCCCACACCGCTTTCGGCCACTGAGCGGGCGGCGAGTCCTTCGAGTACGCCGCGCACGTCGATGGCGTTGAGCACGTCCCTCACGCTGAAGCGCCGCACCACATAGCCGCGACCCCCTGAGCGATCGAGCAACCCCTCCGACGACAGGACGCTGAGCGCATACCGCAGCGGCGTGCGCGACACGCCGAGCCATTGCGCGAGCTGCGCTTCCACAAGGCGTTGCCCAGGCGAAAGCTCGCCCGCAAGGATCTTTTCGCGCAGCGTTTGGACAATTGCGTGCTGGGTGGTCTCGTTCATGGGTCTCTACTCATTCGATGCCATCAAGTATAGCGATATGCCAGACGTCTCACCACGCCTGACAAGCGGCTTGCGATTTTGTTTCATTGCCATCTGTTTTGTTTATGGCGGACAGGCAATTGCAAGAGCAGGCCAAACAGTTGCATGCCCGGCTTACCCCTTACTCAAGGCTATTACATCAGAGGTAATTGGCGAGCCGCTTCCTCACGCCTAATCTTCGGTCATCGCGCCACTCATCCCGAGCGGCGCTCACGATCGAGGACACACCATGCCCACGTTTCACATCCATACGATTGAATCCGCACCCGAACAGTCCAGGCCGGTGCTTCGGCAACTCCAGCAAAACTTCGGCCTTATCCCCAACATTGCGGGAGCCATGGCTGAATCGCCGGTACTGATCGGCGGCTTCATCGGCATTTTCCAGAAAGTTCATACCGGTACATTTACGGAAGCGCAGATTCAGACGCTGTTGCTGACCAACGCCGTAACGAATGCCTGTTCATGGGCGGTTGCGTTTCACACCGCTCTTGCGCTGAAAGAGGGGCTTTCACCCGCCGACGTCGACGCCATTCGCGAAGGCCACGCGCCGGACGATCGCAAGCATGCGGCGCTCTCGATCCTGACGAAAACGGCGATCGAGAAGCGTGGACACCTGGATGACAAGGACGTGAACCAGTTTCTCGAGGCCGGCTTCCGTCAGGACCAGGTGCTCGAGGTGCTCACGGTACTCGCCGCTTCGACGATTACGAACTACGCTGGCAACATTACGAGGCCTCCGGTGGAAGCGCCGTTCCAGGACTATGTCTGGAGCGCGTAGGTCTTGTCTGGAATAACCGCTCAGCAACAGGGAGTATGCTGACCTGCGCGGTTCGAACGACCGGTTGGCACCGGACATCGACGATGCTCCGGCGCTACCGGTCACCGAACCTTATCTGTATCAACCCGCGGATAACCGACCGATGAATCCTGCGAATCCCGAAAGGAAGGCACCGCCGAATGAACTCGGCGCATTGTTGCGTCACTGGCGAGACATGCGCGGCATCAGCCAGTTGGACCTGTCGTTCAACGCGGGGGTCTCGCAGCGGCACATCAGTTTTATCGAAAGCGGACGCAGCGTGCCGAGCCGGCAGATGCTGATGGATATCGCCCAGACGCTCGACATTCCTCTACGCGAACGCAACACGTTGCTGCTGGCAGCGGGCTATGCGCCGATGTATGCCGACAGCGCCTGGAACGCTCAGGAAATGCAGAGCGTCAGCAACGCGCTCGGGCGAATGTTGCGTCAACACGAGCCGTTTCCGGCGCTCGTCATGGACCGCTACTGGAACGTGCTGATGACCAACGAATCCGCGCCGCGCTTTTTCAATTGCTTCATCGATATGGCGGCGCGCACGGGGCCGCGCAACATGCTGCATCTGATTTTCGATCCGGACGGGATGCGCCCGTTCGTCGCCGATTGGCACGCGGTGTCGAATAGCCTGATCCAGCGTGTTTATCGGGAGTCGGTCGGCCGCGTGGTCGACGATCAGACGCATGAGTTGCTTGCCGCGCTGCGCGCTTATCCGGATGTGCAAACTGACTTGAAGTCTGCTCAGCGCACCTTGGGGGCTGGGTCCGCCTCGGCGGCGATGCCGGTGATCCCTATTGGCTTCGTCAAGGACGGCAAGGTCCTGAACTACTTTTCAATGATCGCCACCGTGGGCACGCCGCAAACTGTCGCTGCGCAGGAACTGCGCATCGAATGCATGTTTCCCGCCGACGACGAGACCGAAGCGCGTCATCTTGAGATGATCGACGCGGTCCAGCAACAGCACTGAGCGCCCGAGGCGAGCGAATCGCCACGGGCGCTTTCCTGTCAGTCCACTACCGGTCCGCGCAAGCGGTCAGCCATGCCGACGCGGCGTGCAGCACAACGGCGCCGGCCAACCGCCCCAGTGCCACTCCGACTCATCAGAACCGGTGCCGCAAGCCGATGCTGACGATAGCCTGAGACTGCGCGTCCGACGAATGGCCGTTGCCCTTGTCGCTGACCGATGCGGTCGCGGCGACCGGATTGCCGAGTGCATCCAGCGTGACGCCGGACGCGTGCTGATAGCCGCCCATCAGATAGACCGTGGAACGCTTGGACATGTTGTACTGCGCACCAAGCGTGACGTTGTGATACTGCGCGCGCTCATCCACACCTTCCACTTCACCGCCGCGTGTGTAGCTATAACCCGCGAACAGTTGCACGGCCGGCCGGATGGTCCACTGCCCGAACACGCCCGCGACGTTGAATGTCGCATGCCCGTTGAACAACGAATCGGCGCCCGAGCGGTATTGCACGTTGCTATAGTTCACTCCGACAATGGCTGGGCCGAAATTGTATGTGGCGCCCGCGGCAATGATCTGCTGCGATTGCGCGCTCGCGTAGCCTTCATTGATCGACGAATTGAACAGGCCGTCGTCCGTGCCGTTCCATTTGCCGGCTGTCGCGTCTTTCGTCCCGCTCTTGCTGTTGTCCGAACGCTCGTAGCCGACGCCCACATGCAGCGGGCCGTTGCCGTATGCCGCGCCCACGCTCCACGTGTTCTGCTGTTTCAGGCTGCCCGGTTGACCGCCGAAGCCATACAGCGCACCGAACGTAAAGCCCGAGTAGTTCGCGCTCGTGTACTTGATCGAGTTATTGACGCGCGCGGTCTGATCGAGATCGTCGATGTCGCCAGGATGCGCGCCGTAGCCACCGACCATCGCGACCGGCGCAACGGGCGCGACGAAGTCGTTCAGCGACGTGTACTGACGGCCGAGCGTGACCGTGCCATATTGCTGGCTGCCGATACCGACGAAGGCCTGACGTCCGAATAGCCCGCCGTTCTGGCCGGTTTTGCCGTTCGTGATGTCGAAGCCGTCTTCAAGCTGGAACAGCGCGTTCCAGCCGCCGCCGAGCTGTTCCTGGCCCTTGATGCCAAAGCGGCTGCCGGAGAGGTTGCCGCTTGTCATCGCGACGTTCGAGTGTCCAGCGTAAGCGCCGGTGGAGCCGGTGCGCTCGTTGCTGCGATACGTGATACCGGCATCGACGATACCGTACAGCATGACGGAACTCTGCGCGGACGCAATGCCGGCGAAGGACAACAGCAGGGGTGCAGCAATCAAGTGCTTTTTCATCGTTTTATAGCTCGGTTGGATCGTCTATCTCAAGTCGCCTGAATGGCGATCTCTCTTTTTTCCGCGTGCACACAGTCCGCTCGTGAACAACGGAGCAGACTGCGTGAAGCAGGGGGGAAGCGGCTTGCGCGGACCTTGTTACTTGCTCTGATTGCGAACGCGTAGCAAGGGACAGCGCGGTTTAATAGCTGAATTAATGACTGAGCGCGGCGCCAGGCGGCATCTCGGGCACACGCACTGTGACGGTCTTACGGAGCTTGGCGACATCCGCGGCGCTGACCGTTGAACCGGTGTTGCCCCAGCTGTTGCGCACGAAGTTCGTCACGTCGGCGACTTCCTGATCGTTCAGGCGCCAGCCGAAGGCCGGCATCGAGAACGAAGACGGCGCGGTTGCCGTGCCCTGGAGCGTGCTGCCGGACAGCAGAACGTGAATCAGCGAGGTCGTGTCCTTGCCTTGCACGATCGGATTGCCACCGAGTGCCGGGAAAACACGTGTGTAGCCGCGGCCGTCACTGCGGTGGCAGGCGGTGCAGTTGTCGCGGTACACGGCGGCGCCGGGCGCTGTGGCGTCGCCGGTACGCAAGGCGCGAGCCGCCGTATCGTCGTACACGTACGGCGTTTCCTTCGGATCGGTCGAGGGCAGCGTTTTCAGGTAGCGTGCGATCGCGGTCAGATCGGCGTCGCTCATATGCTGCATGCTGTGCTGCACGACGTCCGTCATGCCGCCGAATGCCGCGGTGTGCTGCGTGCGTCCCGTCTTGAGGAATTGCACGAGATCCGTTTCGCTCCAGGCGCCGATGCCGGTGCGCGGATTGCCGCGCAGGCTCGACGGAATCCAGCCGTCGATCGTCGCACCGCCCGCGAGAAACGCTGTGCCGTCGAGATCGCTCAGCGCGCGCTCCTGCATCGTGACTGCGCGCGGTGTGTGGCAGGCGCCGCAGTGGCCGAGGCCCTGAACGAGGTATGCACCGCGAGCAATCACCGGGTCGGCGTAGTGCTTCGCGTCGAAGGCTACGGGTTCAGGCGCGAACAGATAACGCCAGATGCCGAGCGGCCAGCGCATCGATAGCGGCCAGACGATATCGACCGCGCGGTTCGTCTGGTTCACCGGTGCGACGCCTTGCGTGAAGTACGCATACAGCGCGTGCATGTCGTCCTGACTCAAACGCGCATACGACGGGTACGGCATTGCCGGATACAGCGTGTCGCCGTTCGGCCGCACGCCGGCGCGTACTGCGCGATCGAACTGCGCGAAGGTCCATGAACCGATGCCGGTGTTGCGGTCCGGCGTGATGTTGGTCGAATAGATTGCGCCGATCGGCGTGTCGAACTTCAGACCGCCCGCGAAGGGCTTGCCCGATTGCGCCGTGTGACATGCAATGCAGTCACCGGCACGGGCGAGATATTCGCCGTGTGCGATCAGGGCCGCGTCGGATTGAGATTGCGCTGCCGCATGCGCACCGAGCGGCGCGGACAACGTCGCCACTGCGCAGAACGACGCTGCGCCCGCGCGCCTGAATGCCTGCCTCAGGCGTTTCATATCGATCTTTTTCTTCATACGCTCACCAGCGGCCCGGGGTTCTTCAGATACTGCGTGCGAATCGCACGCGCCGACCAATAGGCGAGCGCGGCGACGAGACCGGTCGGGTTGTAGCCGATGCCTTGCGGAAACGCCGACGCGCCCATCACGAACACGTTGTGCACGTCCCAGCTTTGCAGGTATCGGTTCAGCACGCTCGTCTTCGGATCCGTACCCATCACCGCGCCGCCGACGAGGTGAGTGGTCTGATAGCGGCGCGAATCGAAATGCGCGCCGAACTCGCGCGTATAGACGTTGATGTCCTTCGGTCCCATCTGCTGCGCGATCTTGTGCATCTGTCCAGTCACGTAGCGGGCCATCTTGATGTCGTTGTCCTTCCAGTCGAAGGTCATGCGCAGCAACGGCTGGCCGTACGAATCGCGATAGGTCGGATCGAGATCGAGGAAGACGTCGCGATACGACATGTTGGAGCCGTGCGCATCCATCGAAATCGTGTGGGCGTAGTGGTCCTTTACCGATTTCTTCCAGTCGACGCCCCAGTTCGGCGTGCCCGCCGGTGTCGCGATGCCGCTGATCGGCTTGGTGCCGGCCTGATTCACCCACAACGGCGAGCCGCCGACAAAACCGAGCGGACCGTGATCGAAGTTGTCGGCATTGAAGTCGTCCACCGCGACGCCGTTGCCGCCCGCGCCGATGAACGGATTGGTGAAGGTGTCCTTGTCGAAGAACGCGGTGATCGTTGAGAGGTTCTGATACGCGAAATTGCGGCCCACTACGCCTTCGCCCGAGATCGGGTCATACGGCTTGCCGATGCCCGACAACAGAAGCAGGTGGACGTTGTGATACTGGAACGCCGCGACAATCACGAGATCCGCGGGCTGAAAGACTTCGTTGCCTGCCGGGTCGACGTAGGTCACACCTTTGGCGCGTTTTTTCGTATCGTCGAGTTCGACGCGTAGCACGTGGCAACGCGAGCGCAGTTCGAAGTTCGGCGACTGCTTGAGCGCGGGCAGAATGTTCAGGTTCGGCGATGCCTTCGAATACATGTAGCACGCGTAGCCGCTGCAGAATCCGCAAAAATTGCACGGACCCATCTGCACGCCGTACGGGTTCGTGTACGGACCCGACGTGTTCGCCGAAGGCAAGCGGTACGGGTTCAGTCCGAGTTCGCGCGCGGCCTTGCCGAAGCGCTCGGCCGAGTACGTGTTCAACTGCGCGGCGAGCGGGAAGTTGTCGGTGCGCGGTGCTTCGAACACGTTGCCGTCGCCGACCACCTTGCCGTTGACCTTATAGGCCTGGCCCGAGGTGCCGAACACTTTTTCGGCGAAGTCAAAATGCGGTTCGAGTTCGTCGTAGCTGACGCCGTAATCCTGGATCGTCATGCCTTCCGGAATGAAGCCCTTGCCGTAGCGTTCTTCGTAGTGGCTCTTCAGACGCAGCTCTTCCGGTGTGATCCGGAAATGCACGCCCGACCAGTGCAGCCCCGCACCGCCGACGCCTTCGCCCGGCAGGAATGCCGCGAGTTGCCGGTAAGGCAGCGCCGTTTCGCCGACGTTATGACGGATCGACACGGTGGTCTTGGAGAGATCGAGGAACAGCTTCTTACGGACGTTATAGGTCAGCTCGTCGATCGTGTTCGGATACGCGCCATCCGGATAGGTGTCGCGATACTCGCCGCGTTCGAGCGCGACCACTTTGAGGCCGGCCTCGGTGAGTTCCTTCGCGAGGATGGCACCGGTCCAGCCGAAGCCGATGATTACCGCGTCGACGTGCGGTTTGGTTTGCGTGGTCATCAGGTGCGTTTTCCCTGGATCGATACGGGGCCATACGGATAGGCCTGGCCATTCTGATTGACGAAGTCCATGAAATCGGCGCGCGCGCCGGGGAAGCCGATCATCTTCCAGCCGCCCATGTCGCGATTGCCGCCGTGGATCGGGTCGCAGAAGTAGCCTTCGCGGGTGTTTTGCAGCAACTGGCCGAAGAAGACGCCGGCCGGCACGTCCGCGAGATCGATCGATTCTTTCTCCAGTGCGGTGAGTACGGTGTCGCGCGTGGGTGCGTCGAGGGCGTCGAACGGGTGCGCGTAGGTCTTCGTGCAGTAGGCGTTGACCGCTGCGATGCCCAGGCGGTACAGATCGCGCGGCACGAGCTTCAACTGATAGCCGAGTTCCGGCGCACCTTGGGCGAACGGCCCCTGCATGTACCAGAGCGCGCCGTGCGCGTACGGCGTGTCCATCTGGCGGTCGATGAATTCGGGCACACCGGCTTCGACCGCGCCCGGGCCTTCACTGTCGGCGGGGATCAGACGGTCGACGGCCGCATGGACGAAGGCCCATTCTTTCGCGTCGAAGAAATGCGGCTTGTAGTCGGCGCCGGAGGCGCCGTTTGAACCCGGCGCGGCGGTGGTTGCGGATTGCTTGACTTCACAGCCCGCGAGGGTCCCGGCGGGAACCAGCGCGACGGCCGTGCGCAGGAAGCCACGACGAGAAGTGAGAGGAGATTGAGCCATATTGTTCTATGTCACGAGATGGGAGGGCGCCGTGGCGCCGCCCCTGGGGCAGTCGTCGGATTTCGGCGTCATGGTAAATGGAACCGGTTCCAAAGTCTTTTTGGATTTTTACAATAAGCTGTTTCATGAAGTGACGGAATATCGTTTTGTAAGAAATATCTCTTTCAAATCATAGGTGTTTTTTAACCGATGTGGCCTGTTGGCAGGCCGGAGCGGCCCCGATGAAACTGACGCGAAAAAGCGACGTTTTTGCGGAGTCATGACGATCAATGGCTGGTCGACCTCGCGCGATGGCGAGGCGAAGGCTAAAACGCCAAGGAATTCTCGTCAGGGGACCGATTGTCAGCGGGGCAGATGTGGCACCCGGTGTTTGGCCAGGCCAGGCCCAGCCAGGCTCAACGGCTGGCCGAGCGGACGTGGTTTACCCGCGCTTATTGCGCGCCAGCGGTGGCGAGCGGTCGCCAGCAGGGGCCTGAGACGGCCATACGGGTCACGTGAATCCCACTATATCGTCCAGCCGTATTGCGCCACCCCCGGCGCGGGAATACTTTTCGCCTGCTGCAAACGCGCGAAAACAGATGAACCCTACAAATTGCAAGCAAGTTCCGCACTGAAGGGCTCTTTTCGACGCCAGTGCCACGCACCACTGGGGGCACACCTCACGACGACAATCAAGGAGACAAGCTGTGCTTCCCGCAACCATGCCGATTAACGTTGGCAATACTGCTTTCATGCTGCTCTGCGCGAGCCTCGTTATGCTGATGACGCCGGGTCTCGCGTTTTTCTACGGTGGCCTTGTCGAACGCAAGAACGTGCTGGCGATCATGATGCAGAGTTTCATCTCGCTCGCATGGACCACCGTGCTGTGGTTCGCGTTCGGCTACTCGATGTGCTTCGGCCCAAGCTGGCACGGCATCATCGGCGACCCGACCTACTATGCGTTCCTGCACGGCATTACGCTGCAAACCATGTACACGGGCAACGACGCGGGCATTCCGCTAGTGGTCCACGTCGCCTATCAGATGATGTTTGCGATCATCACGCCGGCGCTGATTACCGGTGCGTTCACCAACCGCGTGACGTTCAAAGCGTACTTCCTGTTTCTGACCGGCTGGCTGGTACTGGTGTATTTCCCGTTCGTGCACATGGTATGGAGTCCAGATGGACTGTTCGCGAAATGGGGCGTGCTCGATTACGCAGGCGGCATCGTGGTCCACAACACCGCCGGATTCGCCGCGCTGGCGTCGGTGTTGTATGTGGGGCGCCGTCAGACCGTCACGCACAAGCCGCACAACGTGCCGTTGATCGCGCTCGGCACGGGCCTGCTGTGGTTCGGCTGGTACGGCTTTAACGCCGGCTCCGAGCTGCGCGTCGACGCCGTCACGGCTTCGTCTTTCCTTAACACCGATGTCGCCGCTTCGTTCGCTGCCATTACGTGGCTGCTGATCGAATGGGCCAACGCACGGCAACCGAAATTCATCGGCTTGCTGACCGGGTCGGTCGCCGGCCTCGCGACCATCACGCCCGCGGCAGGCTATGTGTCGTTGAGCACAGCCGCGGTGATCGGAATTTCTGCTGGTGTGATCTGTTACTACGCGGTTGCGCTGAAAAACCGGCTCGGCCTCGACGACGCGCTCGACGTGTGGGGCGTGCATGGCGTAGGTGGCCTGGTCGGTACCGTTCTGCTCGGCGTGTTCGCGTCGAAGGCGTGGAATCCCAATGGCGCGGATGGCCTGCTGTTGGGCGGCGGCGCTTTCTTCGTCAAGCAATGCGTGGCGGTGCTCGTGTCCGGCGTCTGGGCGTTCACGTTCACGTGGGGCATGTTATGGCTGATCAACCGCGTGACGCCCGTTAAGGTCGATGCAGCCGCCGAGCAGCAGGGGCTCGATACCGAGTTGCATGGCGAAGTGGCTTATCTGGACGCGTAAGCACAAGCACAAGGTGAGAAGAAAGCGGGACGTTTACGTCCCGCTTTCTTCGTCCCTATTGGGACGCGACGTTAGCCCTCAACTGAATCAATCCGGAAGAGGGGTGAAGCCAATGATCGCCTATATGCTAGCGTTGGGCCTGGTCCAAATGTGAAGCGCAACCTCCATGGAAAATCTCCTCAAGAAGCTCGATCTCACCTCGCTACGCCTGTTCGTCGCCGTCTGCCAGGAGCAGAACATCGCGCGCGCGGCCGAGCGCGAGTTCATCGCGTCTTCCGCGGTGAGCCGGCGCATCGCCGAGATCGAAGCCATGATCGGCTTGCCGGTGATTCAACGCCAGTCACGCGGCATTACCGTGACGCCGGTCGGCGAGACCGTGCTGCGCTTTGCGCTGGCGATCATCGGCAACATCGAACAGATGAGCGCCGAGTTGTCGCGCTTTTCGTCGGGGGTGAAGGGGCGGGTACGGGTGGTGGCGAATCTCTCGTCGATCGTACAGTTTCTGCCGGAAGACGTGGCGGCGTTCGGGCGCGTGTTTCCGGAAGTGTCGATCGAACTGGAAGAGGAGAACAGCGCGGACGTGCTGCGTATCGTCGGCGAGCATGGCGCGGACTTTGGCATCTGCAACCCGGTGGCGGGTAGCGAAGTCTTCGAACAGATGCCTTATCGGGAAGACCGCTTGGCGGTGCTGGTGCCGGGTGGCCATCGTCTTGCCAGCGTCTCGCGCGTGGCGTTCGAGGCGCTGCTCGACGATAGTTTCGTCGGCCTGCGCAGCGAGAGCGCGCTGACACAGCTTCTCGCGCAGCAGGCGGCCGGCGTGGGGCGGCAACTCGACGTAAAGATCCGCGTCAGCAGCCTCGATGCGTTATGCCGGATGGTCCACGCGGGCCTCGGGATAGCGATCGTGCCCGAGCAGGTGGCACTGCTCTATGTGAACGCGCTCGACGTGCGTTTGCTGTCCTTGAGCGATGCCTGGGCGGTGCGGCATCTCATCATGATCTTCAAGTCGCGTGATCAGTTAAGCGCTAGCGCCGCGGCGCTGGTGGGATTTCTTGGCAGCAAGCCCTAGCTCGCAGGGCGCCTCGTATCATTCTCCAAACGAGAGGTCTGCGTTGCCCGACCGGCACTTCGGCATCGCGGACACGCGCCGTATAGTGAGCGCAAGGAGAACGCATATGAGCGATACGATTCGTCTGGATGGCCGCGTGCTGTACCTGTCACAGGACGCCGCGGTAATCGAGGCGCAACTGGCCGGTGAAAATTTCACGCGTGCCGCGGCAGGTGCGCTGCGCGATAACGTCTCCACCGACGAAATCACGCCGGTGACCGTCATGCTGACTTATGACGAGCGCCTCGGCCAGTATCCGTACGTTGGCTTCAAGGCGGGCGAACGCCTGCCGATCGGCCGCAACGCAATCAGGGACGGCGGCTTTCAGGTGACGGTGGCGGGCAAGCGTTACGGCAAAGGTTCGTCGCGCGAATCGAGTCCGTTGGCGGAGTTGTCGGCGGGCATCCGTTTGATCGTCGCGGAGAGTTTTGAGCGCATCTATCAGCAGAATTGCGACAACATCGGCATTCTCACTACGACCGATTTCTCCGTGCTCGATCGTCTGATCGTGGGAGAAGCGGTGCCGATCGACGAGTTTCTCAAAGGCCGCGATGCGCTTACGCAGCAGATTATTCGCAGCGGCGGATTGCTCGCGTACAGCAAGTTCGCGGACTGGCCCGCACCGCGTGTGCGAGATGCTGCCCATGGTGCAAACGGCGCCGAACCGAAGACGCTGGTCGAGAAGATTATCGAGCGCCATCTTCATCCTGGCATTGAAAGCGCGCAGCGCGGCGACGGCGTGTTCATCTCCGCCGACTGGCGCTTCAGCCATGACTACTTCACTGGCATGTGCGCGCATCTGATGCATCGCGCGTTCGGCAAGCCCGCGCCGCTGCATGCTCCGGATCACATCATCGCGTTCCAGGATCATCTGGTGCTCGCTTCGCAAAGCATTCCGCACGTACGCGACGGATTGCTGCCGGGCGTTGCCAATCTGATGGAAGGGCACACGTCGTTTTCGCGCGACTATCCGGTCCGCTCGCACGGCGCGCTCGACAACGCGCCGGGTTCCGAAGGCATCTGCCATGCGCTGATGGCCGAACAGTACGCGTTGCCGGGGCAGGTTGCGTGCGGCACCGATTCGCACACGCCGCATTCGGGCTCGCTCGGTTGCCTCGCATTCGGTGCGGGCGCAACGGAAATCGCCAATAGCTGGGTGACGGGCTACGTGCGCTGCAAAGTGCCGGAGACCTTGCGCATTGAAATCGACGGCGCGTTGCGCAACGGCGTCACAGCGAAAGACGTCGTGCTGCATCTGTTGCAGATGGATGCGATCCGCTCGGGTGGCGCGATAGGCCTCGTGTTCGAATACGGCGGCGCGGCAGTGCGCGCGATGTCGATCGACGAGCGCGCGACGCTGACCAACATGGTTGCTGAGTTGGGCGGCTTCACGGGCATTGTGGAACCGGACGAACGCACGGTGGCGTTTCTGAAGGAGCGGCGCGGCGTCGATTTCACCCTTGAAAACTGGATGAAAAGCGATTCCGGCGCCACTTATTACGACACGATTCGCATCGACGCCAGCGCTATCGAACCGATGCTCGCGCGTCCTGGCGATCCGGGCAACGGCGTACCGGCGCCGCAACTGGAGCAGGACGTCGCGATCGATATCGCGTATGGTGGCTCGTGTACGGCGGGCAAGCGCGAGGACTTCGACTTCTATCACAAGGTATTGCGTTGGGGCGTGGAGCAGGGTATGCGTGTGCCCAAGGGCACGCGTCTCTTCCTGCAATTCGGCACAATGGCGGTGCGTGCGTATTGCGAGAGCCAGGGCTATTTGCCGGTTTTCGAGCGCGCGGGCGTGACGCTCGTGATGCCCGGCTGCGGTTCGTGTGCGAATTGCGGCCCGGGGCAGTCGGCCGACGCGAACGAGGTGACGATCAGCGCGATCAACCGCAATTTCCCCGGCCGCTCAGGCCCGGGCAATGTGTGGCTCGCGAGCCCCTACACCGTTGCAGCAAGCGCGTTAGCTGGAAAAATTACCACCTTCGAACAACTGAAGCGCGCACGCAGCTAGAATGCTGGCCACACACCTTGTGGCCCGGCATCGTGGTGCGCGTAATACGCGAAAGTACGAAAGGCCGGCACAAGACTGGCCCCCGGCGAGCATCATCGTGCATCGCCTGCATGACCCGCGTTACCAGGAGACAAACAATATGGCATCCCCCGATCACGCCGGGTCCGTCGCGCGCAGCGCCGACGGCGCAGCGTCTTCCTCAGTCGCGGCATCTACCACGCTCGACGCCGGCAGTATTTCCGCGCGCCTCGACCGGCTGCCCGCCACGCGTTCCATCTGGAAGCTGGTGGTGTTGCTGAGTCTCGGTTTTTTCTTCGAACTTTACGATCTGCTGTACTCAGGCTATGTCGCGCCCGGTCTCGTCAAAAGCGGCCTGCTGACCGCAACGACGCATGGCCTGTTCGGCTCGACCGGTGTCGCGAGTTTCATTGCGGCGTTGTTCAGCGGACTGTTCATCGGCACGATCGCATGCGGTTTTCTGGCGGATCGCTTCGGGCGCCGCGCCGTGTTCACGTATTCGCTGCTGTGGTACACGGCGGCCAACGTCGTGATGGCGTTTCAGGAAATGGCGACGGGTCTGAATTTCTGGCGCTTCGTGGCGGGGGTCGGCATCGGCGTCGAGCTGGTGACGATCGGCACGTATATCTCGGAGCTGGTGCCCAAACAGATTCGCGGCCGCGCTTTTGCGTGCGAGCAGGCCGTCGGTTTCACGGCGGTGCCGGTGGTGGCGTTTCTGTCCTATCTGCTGGTGCCGCGCACACCGTTCGGACTCGATGGCTGGCGCTGGGTAGTGCTGATCGGCGCACACGGTGCACTGTTTGTCTGGTGGATCCGGCGCGCGTTGCCGGAAAGCCCCCGCTGGCTCGCGCAGCAAGGGCGTCTCGCCGAAGCCGATCGCGTGATGAACGAACTCGAAGCGAAAGTGCGCAGCGAATACGGCCGTGAACTGCCGCCGCCCGCACCGCCGGTGCCGGTCGCGCCACGTGGCAGCTTCCGCGATATGTGGGTCCCGCCGTACCGCAGCCGCACGCTGATGATGACGATCTTCAATATCTTCCAAACGGTCGGCTTCTACGGCTTTGCGAACTGGGTGCCGACGCTGCTGATCAAGCAGGGCATTACGATCACGACGAGCCTGATGTATTCGAGCGTCATTGCATTAGCCGCGCCGCTTGGTCCGGTCATAGGCCTCTTTATCGGCGACCGCTTCGAGCGCAAGACGGTGATTGTGGTGATGGCGGCCGTGAATATCGTGTGCGGCCTGTGGTTCAGCCAGGCGTCCGGCGCGGTCTTGCTGGTGAGCCTTGGCGTGTGTCTGACGCTCGCGGGCAATATCATTTCGTACAGCTACCATGCGTATCAGACCGAGCTTTTTCCGACCAGTATCCGGGCGCGGGCGGTGGGCTTCGTCTATTCGTGGAGCCGTTTTTCGGCGATCTTCACAGCGTTTCTGATTGCCGCCGTGTTGAAGCAGTTTGGCACCACGGGTGTTTTCGTCTTTATCGCTGGGGCGATGCTGATCGTCATGCTGGCAATCGGGTTGATGGGACCGCGTACGAAGGGTATTGAGCTCGAAAAAATATCTCAGTAGCGTGGAGAGACGAGTCTGTGTCGATATCGAAGGCGACGAGGTGACGCTGCTGGCTTCACTGCCTGACTCCTGCAGCGAGGAGAGGTTCCTCGTCGCCGTTCAATGCGCGGCCGCCGCTGCATCGGCGCCACCACCGCCCTTCGCCGGCCGCGTGATCCAGATCAGCGGAATGATCACGATGAAGATGATCGCCGAGATGTAGAAGACATCGTCGAGTCCCAGCATCGCAGCCTGGTTGCTCACCGTGGAATCGAACAGCGCGTGCGCGGACTGCGTGTTCAGATGCAGCAGCGACTGCGTCGAATCCATCCACCGGCTGAACAGCGGGTTGTTGGGACTGGCCTGCTCGGTGAGCCGGGTGTGATACAGCACGGTGCGATTGTTCCACTCGTTGCTGGCGAGCGATGTGCCGACCGCACCGCAAAACACCCGCGCGAAATTCGACAGCCCCGCGGCTGCGGGAATGCGATGCGCCGGTTGGCCCGACAGGATGATGGCTGTCAGCGGCACGAAGAAGAGCGCCATCGGGATGCCTTGTAGCAGCGTCGGCAGTACCAGATGCCATGTGTCGATGTCGGTCAGGTATCGCGAACGCATGAAAAAGACGATCGCGAACCCACTGAACGCGAGGGTTGCGATGATGCGCGCATCGAGGCGCGCCATGATACGGCCCATCGCGGGCGCGAGTATCACCGCGAAAATGCCCAGCGGTGCGGTGACGAGCCCTGCATCGACGGAGCGGTAACCCAGGTACTCCTGCATCCACTGCGGCAACAGCACAAGATTGCCGAAAAAAACTGCATACGCAATCGAGATCGCGATGGTTCCACCCAGGAAGTTGCGCTGCCCGAAAAGCCGGAGATCGACGATCGGATTCTCTTCGGTCAGCTCCCACATCAGGAAGAACGCAAAGCTGATCAGTGCGGTGATCGCAAGCACGACGATCGTGGTCGAGTGGAACCAGTCGAGATCCTTGCCCTTGTCGAGCATCACCTGTAGCGAGGCGACCCACGCGATCAGCAGAACGAGCCCAACAACATCGATCGGCAGCTTGCGGGTCTGCGTTTCGCGGGTGCGGTAGATCGTCCAGGTGACGCCGGCCGCAAAGATGCCGACCGGGATATTGATGTAAAAGATCCACGACCAGTTGTAGCTGTCGGTGATCCAGCCGCCGAGCAGCGGCCCGGCAATCGGACCGACGGTCGCGGTCATCGCCCACAGCGATAGCGCCGTCGCCGATTTCTCTTTCGGATACGAGCCGAGCAGGAGTGCTTGCGACAGCGGGATCAGCGGGCCGGCTACGACGCCCTGCAGCACTCGCGCGGCAAGCAGTATCGGTAAGGTCGGCGCCATTCCGCACAGCCACGACGCGAGCACGAACGCGAGGATGGCACCGACAAACAGCTTGACCTGGCCGATGCGCTGCGTGAGCCAGCCGGTCAGTGGAATCGACACTGCGTTGGCGGCGGCGAACATCGTGATGACCCACGTGCCTTCGTCGACGGACACGCCGAGGTCGCCTGAAATGTTCGGAATCGCGACGTTGGCAATCGACGAATCGAGCACAGTCATGAACGTGGCCAGTGCGACGGCAATCGTGGCAAGAACGAGCTGACGGCCTTGCAGTGGGGGAGGTGAAGCGGGTGCCTGAGCCATGGGAAGTCTCGTAAGGTGTCGGTGACGCTTACATCAGTTTCGAATCGACCTGTGCGATCGGTTTTGCGCCGGTCTTTGCCGCATGAGTGGCCACCTTTTGCGCGGCACGGTTCGTTCCAGCGTTTTCGGCGACAATCCGGGCGATCTCCGCGTCGGCCTGGTTACCGTAGTTCTCGAACACGCTGGTCTGGTAGACGGTGTTCCTGGCGTTGGCGAGTTCGCTGCCCGAGTCATCCTTGACGTTCACGTCGACCTGCATCGACAAACCAATACGCAGCGGGTGCTTTTCGAGTTCCTGCGGATCGATCTCGATACGCACGGGCAGGCGCTGCACGACCTTGATCCAGTTGCCGGTCGCGTTCTGCGCGGGCAGCAGCGAGAACGCCGAGCCCGTGCCCGCCGAGAAGCCGACCACCTTGCCGAGGAACACCACCGAAGAACCGTATGCATCCGCCGTCAGTTCGACTGGCTGGCCGATGCGAATGTGCTTCAGTTGCACTTCCTTGAAGTTCGCATCGATCCACACGCCATTCAGCGGCACGATGCCCATCAGCGGGTTGCCCGGCGACACGCGCTGGCCGACCTGCACCGAGCGTTGCGCGATGTAGCCGGTGACTGGCGCGGGAAGCGTGTTGCGCGCGTTCGCGAGATACGCGTCGCGCACTTTCGCGGCGGCGGCCTGCACGTCCGGATGGCCCGCAATGGTCGTATTGGCCGTCAGTGCGCGGTTCGCGGCGAGTTGCTGCTGCGCGGCGTCGAGCGCTGCTTCTGCGCTCTTCACGGCGTCGCGTGCGTGCGAGATGTCTTCCTGCGACACGGCGCCCGTGCCGGCAACCGTCAGCCGGCGGTGCAGGTCGTCCTGCGCGCGCGACAGGTCCGACTGACGGACCGCGACCTGAGCGAGATATTGATCGTCGTTGGCGAACAGGCCGCGTACCTGACGGACCGTCTGTCCCAGGTTCGCTTCCGATTGCTGAAGCGCGACGCGCGCATCGGCTGGGTCGAGTACGACGATCGGGTCGCCGGCCCTGACGGTTTGCGTGTCGTCCGCGTTCACGGCGATCACCGTGCCGGTAACCTGCGGCGTGATCTGCACGACGTTGCCGTTCACGTAGGCATCGTCCGTGTCTTCATGGAAGCGGGCGACGAGGAAGTAGTAAAGGCCGTACGCAATCGCGGCGAGCAGGATTGCGATGACGAGCAACGCCGTCATGTGTTTGCGCTTGCCGTTGCCGGCCGGTTGGGTTTCGGCGGCAGGTTGCTGCGGGGTGTTCATGGTTAGCTCCGTGCTCTTTCAATTTGTGTCGTTCATCGGGATGGACATTCGGGTTCAGTTGGGCTCAGTTCGCCGACACCTGGTGGGCACTCGCAGCGGCGACCGGGGCATCGCCCGGCACCACGAGGCCGGCCTGCGTCGCATCGAAACCACCGCCGAGCGCCTTGATGAGGCCAATCTGCATATCGAGGCGGGTCATCCTGAGACTGGTCACCGTCTGTTCGGCGGCAAGGCGGTTCTGATCGGCGCTCAACACCTGCAACTGTTCCGACAGGCCGGCCTTGTAGCGGATCGCGGCCAGTTGGTACGCCTTCGTCGCAGCGTCGAGTGCGCGCTGCGCGTCGCCCATCTGCTGATCGATCGAACGGATCGACGACACCTGCGTTGCCGCATCGGACAGCGCGTTGATCAACGTCTGGTTGTAGTTCGCGACGTCGAGATCGAAGTCGGCATAGCGACCCTTCAGCTGCGAGCGTAATTCGCCGGCATCGAAGATCGGCAGATGTACCGCCGGGCCGAACTGTGCCTGCCGGCTCGCGGAAGTCAGAAAGCGGCCCCAGCCGAACGCATCGAAACCGAAACCAGCGGAGAGATTGACGTCCGGGAAGAACTCGGCCTTCGCCTCTTTCACGTCGTGCATTGCCGCCTCGACCTGCCAGCGCGCCGCAACAATATCGGGCCGGCGCGATACGAGATCGGCCGGCAGGTTGTCCGGCAGCGCGACGGTCGCACCGGGGCTCAGCACTGGTGCGGCGATCTGCAGGCCACGGTCGGGACCCTTGCCGAGCAGCGCGCCGAGCTGATAACGCGTGGTTGTGATCTGGCCGTCGAGATCGCTGAGGTTCGAGCGGGTTGTGGCGATGTTGCCGACAGCGGTCTGCCTCTCGACATCGGTGTCGAGCCCGGCGGTGACGCGGCCGTTGGTGATCCGGCCGATATCCTCGCGATTGCGGATTTCGCGTTGTGCGATATCGCGCAGCGCATATAGCTGCGCCAGCCTGTTATAGGTGCTGGCGACCGACGCGGCGAGGGTCACGCGGGCCTGCTGCACGTCGGCTTCGGCGGCCTTTTCCTGCGACACAGCCTGACCGAGACGCTGGCGATTTTTGCCCCACAGGTCGAGATCCCACGATGCACTGGCGAGCGCATTGTTCTCGCTATACCAGGTGCCTCCGTACGGAGGCGGGTACAGCGCGTTGCTCGAGAACAGCTCGCGGTTCCACGAATAGCTGGCGTCGACCTTCGGCGACAGGGCCGAGCGCGTGCTTTCGATATACGACGAGGCCTTCGCCAGGCGCGCCTGGGCCTGAGCGATCGATGGGTTGCCGTCCAGCGCTTCGGCGATCAGCTTCGGCAGTTGCGGATCGCCGAACTGGTTCGCCCAGTCGAATGCCGGCCATTGCCCGCTTTCGGCCGGCAGGCTCCGGGTCGACTCGTACTGCGCCGGCTTCGCGATCTGCCGGTCGCTCCTGATGCCGGCGTAATTCGCGCAGCCACCGAGGACGAGTGTTGTCATCGCGGTAGCTAGAACCATGCGTCGCGACAACCCGGCCGCGCGCAGGGAAATGCCCCGCATCAGCCCATTCCGTGAACCGAAGTACGATTTAATAATGGACTCAGCAACTGGTTTCTTACGATTTTCTATCAAAATTGGTTGCCGTGACATGATTTTTCTCGATGAAATCAGCGTGATTGACGAGCAGGCGACGCAGCATGTTTTTTAGAAATCCGACTTCCTCTGGCGTGAAGCCGGACAGCAGCCTGTCGAGCACCTCGTTGAAAATGACGGGCATCTGGGCAGCAATGTCCTGACCTTCCGGCGTCACAGCTAGCCGGACGACACGGCGGTCCGCCGTGCTGCGCTCACGGGTCAGCAGCTTGCGCTGCGCGAGGCGGTCAATCAGGCGTGTAACCGCGCTGGCGTCGATGCCGAATTCCCGGGCCAGTTCGACTGCGAGGACGCATCTGCCGCTGGCGACCATGTACAACGTGCGCCCCTGGGCGGCCGTAATGTCGAGCTCGGCCTGGGTGCGCTGCGTGACGAGATTCATCAGCGTCGAGGTCACCCGTGCGACCAGATAACCCACGTTTTCGCCCATTTCGTATCCCCCGCCGGCCGCGGACGAGAGATGAAAAGTTTCGGTCATTATTTAGGCGCCTAATCAATAGTTGCCTAGGCATTATAATGATCCAGTCGCAAATTGTGAGATAGATTTGTTGCTGCAGCCGGAACACACCGTTGCGATCCGAGGCACCGTGATCCCGATTCGGACCTCTGGCATCGCGAATGTGAACTCCGATTCCTGGGCGTGAACGGCTCTCGACTCTCAGGGGTCCCGGTTTGCGCATTGCATGCCTTAGCTTTCCTGTTGCGTCGCCATCAAATAAACCTATTTCCGCACTAGGATGTGGGGCATTAGGATGTAAGCGATGCCATTGAACGGCTGCCTGTCGCGGCCAACTAGCCAGGTGTGATCAACGGAGGAGACGTATGTCGACCGAAGCAAAATGCCCTTTCAAGTTCACCGCCGGTGGCGGTACGTCGAACCGTGACTGGTGGCCTAATCAACTACCCCTGAAAATCCTGCACCAGCATTCGTCGCTGTCGGACCCAATGGGCAAGGGCTTCAACTACGCCGAGCAGTTCAGGAGTCTCGACCTTGCAGCAGTAAAGAAGGATCTCGTTGCGCTGATGACCGACTCGCAGGACTGGTGGCCGGCTGACTTCGGCCACTACGGGCCTTTTTTCATTCGTATGGCATGGCATAGCGCCGGCACCTATCGCACCGGCGACGGCCGCGGCGGTGCGGGTTCCGGCCAGCAGCGTTTCGCACCGCTCAACAGCTGGCCCGACAACGTCAGCCTCGACAAGGCACGCAGATTGATCTGGCCGATCAAGCAGAAATATGGCCAGAAAATTTCATGGGCCGACCTCATCGTTCTCACGGGCAACGTCGCGCTGGAGTCGATGGGATTCAAGACCTTTGGTTTCGCCGGCGGCCGCGAAGATGTCTGGGAACCGGACGAAGACGTCTATTGGGGCGCCGAGACCACGTGGCTGGGCGGTGACAAGCGCTACTCGGGCGTGCGCGATCTGGAGAATCCTCTCGGTGCCGTTCAGATGGGGCTGATCTACGTCAACCCGGAAGGCCCGAACGGCAACCCGGACCCGATCGCAGCGGCCACCGATATTCGCGAGACGTTTGCGCGCATGGCGATGAACGATGAAGAGACGGTTGCGCTGATCGCCGGCGGCCATACATTTGGCAAAACGCACGGGGCCGGTCCTGCGTCTCATGTGGGACCCGAGCCGGAAGGGGCACCCATCGAGCAGCAAGGTCTCGGCTGGAAGAGCAGCTTCGGCACGGGTAGGGGCAGTGACGCGATCTCCAGCGGCCTCGAAGTGATCTGGACCAGCACGCCAACGAAGTGGGGCAATGAGTTCTTTAACAACCTGTTCGGCTATGAATGGGAGCTGACGAAGAGCCCGGCCGGCGCGCATCAATGGACGCCGAAGGGTGGTGCGGGGAGCGATACCGTGCCGGATCCGTACAACCCGGCGAAACGCCGTACGCCCTCCATGCTGACCACCGATCTCTCGTTGCGATTCGATCCCGCCTACGAAAAAATTTCAAGGCGCTTCCACGAGCATCCGGATCAGTTCGCCGACGCATTTGCCCGCGCGTGGTTCAAGCTGACGCATCGCGACATGGGCCCGCTCGCGCGCTATCTCGGCCCGGAAGTTCCGGCAGAAGAACTGCTCTGGCAAGACCCCATCCCCGCGCTCGATCATGTTTTGCTCGATGAGCAGGACATTGGCGCGCTGAAGGGCAGGATTCTGGCTTCAGGGCTGTCTGTGTCGCAACTGGTTTCGACCGCCTGGGCATCGGCATCCACGTTCCGTGGTTCCGACAAGCGGGGCGGCGCAAACGGTGCCCGCATTCGCCTCGCGCCGCAGAAAGATTGGGAAGTCAACCATCCAGCCCAACTGGCGAAGGTGCTGGAGACGCTCGAGGGTATCCAGAGGGAGTTCAACAGCGCGCAGTCCGGAGACAAGAAAGTCTCGCTTGCCGACCTGATCGTCCTGGCCGGTTGTGCAGGCGTCGAACAGGCGGCGAAAAACGCCGGTCACGCGGTGACGGTTCCGTTCGCGCCGGGACGCATGGACGCCTCGCAGGAACAAACCGATGTGGACGCTTTCGCCGTGCTCGAGCCGTACGCAGACGGTTTCCGCAACTACCAGAAGGGCACGTCTCCGGTATCGGCTGAGACACTGCTGGTCGACAAGGCGCAACTGCTGACGCTCACCGCGCCGGAGATGACCGTGCTCGCCGGTGGTTTGCGCGTCCTGAATGCCAACTACGGACAGACGCAACACGGTGTCTTTACGAGGCGGCCCGAGGCGCTGACCAACGACTTCTTCACGAGTTTGCTCGACATGGGCACGGAGTGGAAGCCGGTATCGGACGCCAACGATGTATTTGAAGGCCGTGATCGTGCAACAGGGGAGGTGAAGTGGACCGGCACGCGTGTCGATCTGGTCTTCGGTTCGAACGCTCAACTGCGGGCGCTCGTTGAAGTTTATGGAAGTTCGGATGCGCAGGAGAAGTTCGTCCGTGATTTCGTAGCGGCTTGGGACAAGGTGATGAACCTCGATCGCTTTGACCTTGGGTAGTCTTCGACGATAGACCTTAACGGTCTTTTGCCCCAGCAGAAACGGCTGAACAAACGTTACGCCACGTTCAGAACAGCTGTTTCTGTCCCGACGTCAAGGTCGTAAAGTCGTCGCGCAAGAGTGGCAGGATCGCGTCAGCGACCGGTTGCAACTGCCGTGTCAGATAGTGCTCGTAGTCGATCGCCGAGCGCAGCGTTTCGAGCGGTTCCGGTCCGGCGGTCGTCATCACATAGCTGATCCAGCCGCCGTTCTGGTATTGCAACGGACGCCCCTGTTGCCGGTTGAACTCGTCGGCCACGCGTGCCGCGCGCACATGCGGCGGCACGTTGCGCTCGTAGTCACCGAGCGAGCGGCGTAACCGCTTGCGGTACACGAGCTGATCGTCCAGCTTTCCTGCCAGCGTATCGCGCACGTAGTCGCGCACGTAATCCTGATACGGTTGTTGCCTGAATATTCGTCCATAGAGTTCCTGCTGGAACTGCTGGGCGAGCGGCGTCCAATCGGTCCGTACTGTTTCGAGCCCTTTGTAGACGATCTCCTCGCTGCCGTCCGGCAAGATAGTCAGCCCGGCGTAGCGTTTTTTGCTGCCTTCCTCGGCGCCGCGAATCGTCGGCATGAAGAAACGCTTGTAGTGCCGCTCGAATTGCAATTCGAGTGCGCTATCGAGACCGAAACGCTCTTGCAGGTTCTGCCGCCACCACGCGTTGATATGCTCGACAAGCGCCCGACCGATGCGGCTCGCTTCTTCCTCGTCGTGTGCGTGTTTCAGCCATACGAAAGTCGAATCCGTGTCGCCGTAAATGACTTCGTAGCCTTGCGCCTCTATCAACTCGCGTGTGCTGTGCATGATTTCATGGCCGCGCATGGTGATCGACGAAGCGAGACGCGGGTCGAAGAACCGGCAGCCCGTGGATCCAAGCACGCCGTAAAAGGCGTTCATGATGATCTTCAACGCCTGCGAAAGCGGCTTGTTGTGCTCGCGTTTGGCGATTTCGCGCCCTTGCCATACCTGCCCGACGATTGACGGCAAACAGTGGCGCGTGCGCGAGAATCGGGCGCCGAGAAAGCCCGGTACCGATTGATCGTCGCCGGGGTTCAGTATGCCTTCCACGAGACCCAGCGGGTCGATCAGAAACGTCCGGATGATCGACGGGTACAGGCTCTTGTAGTCGAGCACCAGGACGGAATCGTAAAGACCGGGCCGTGAATCCATCACGAAGCCGCCAGGGCTCGCGGCGCCGGCTACGTCACCGAGATTTGGCGCGACATAGCCTTGCCGATGCATCCGCGGCATATACAGATGCGTGAACGCCGCGACCGATCCACCGTTTCGATCCGCAGGCAGGCCGGTAACGGTTGCGCGCTCCAACAGAAACGGCAGCAACTCGGTCTTTGCAAAGATACGCGTGACCAGTTCGCAATCTTTCAGGTTGTACTGCGCGAGCGCAGGTTTGTCCTCATCGAAGCGGCGCTGGATTTCATCCATGCGCTGGTACGGATTGTCGATCGACTTGCCTTCGCCCAACACTGTGCGCGATACATGTTCGAGGCTGAACGAAGGGAAACTCCACGTTGCGGAGCGCAATGCCTCGATACCGTCGATGATCCATCTTCCCGCGGCACCCGCGAAGAAGTGATTCTGTTTGTGGCCATGCTCGCGCCATTCCATCACCGCACCGCCGCGGCCGAGTCGCAGCGGCACGCGATATTGTTCGGCGTGCTGCTGGAGCACACGCAAATCGAACTGCACGAGATTCCAGCCGATGATCGCATCGGGGTCGTGCTGTTCCAGCCACGTGTTCAGTTTTTCGAGCAACTGTGCGCGGGTTTCGCAGTATTCGAGGTTGAAATCGACACCGCTGGCGTCGCCGTTCGGCGGCCCCAGCATATACACCTGACGCTGTCCGCAACCTTCGAGCGCGATGGAATAAAGCTCGGCGTGCGCGCTGGTTTCGATATCGAGCGACACCAGTTTCAATGGCGGCCGATAGTTCGTAGCCGGCTTCAACTCACTGTTCAGAAGCGGGCCGCCATGCTGCGGATCGCCGCCGAACCACACCGGCGCGGTGATGAACCGCTCCATCATGTAGCGCTCGGGCGGAAAAATGTCGGCCTCGTAGACATCGACGCCGCCTTGCTTCAGGCGTTTCTCGAAGCCCGTCAATTGCCGGTACTGCGGGCAGTAAAGCCCCATCACCGGCCGATGCTGGAAGTCGCACAGGTCGAGCGGGCGCAGATCGAGCGGCGCTTCCCGGCGCAGGATCGTTTCGGCGCGCTCGCGGTGTTCGGCCGGAATGAAAGCCACCGAAGGCTGAGGGCGCAGGCGGATGTGACGGGGCCCGCCCTCTGTTGCCAGCCAGAAATCCACTTCCGTGCCGGCGGGCGTGTCCCGCCAATGTCGGGTCAAAATGAAACCCTGTTCAAGCTCAGTCAAACTTCCACCTCTAAACGGGCGTCATCGCCTGGCTCGATTTTACCGTTATGCGGTTGTTATCGTGGCGGTATAGGCGCGATCGCAACCGGGTTGGCGCGCAGCTGATACAGCAGCGATGCCGCCGCGGGACGGTAGGGTTGCAGAGAGGCGGGTCCTCGCGGATGGCGGGCTGGATGCAGACGCGCCGCGTAGTCTGTATGATCGTTTTGCAGCGATTCTTTCGGTGCAGGCCATGCGCCGGTCAAGTCTACCAAGAACGGAGTAAACGATATGACTTTGAGCAAACTCGTTGTTGTGGTCGCGGTAGCTGCAACCAGCTTTGGTGCGCAGGCGCAAGTCGCCGGCACACAACCCCTGAGCGTCACGGTCGAGCAGTCGAATGCGCTGCTGAGCGGCTGGAGTGTGAAGAAGAGCATTCTCGGCAAGGCCGTTTATAACGACCAGAACGAAAAGATCGGTTCGATCCGCGATCTGGTGGTTGCTCCCGATGGCTCGTTGTCCGCAGCAATCGTCTCCGCCGGTGGATTTCTGGGCGTGGCGTCGCATGACGTAGCGGTGCCGGTCGCCGCACTGGATATTCGTTCTGGAAATTTCTATCTGGCTGGCGCGACCAAGGATGCCTTGAAGGCGACACCCGAGTTTCAGTACAACAAGGTTCAGGCGCCGCCGAAGCCTAAAAAGCTGACCGGCCAGTAATGCACGGAGCCGGTGGATTGGGAGGCCGTGCTGCAACAGGCGGCTCTTGAATCACGCGGCAAAAGAAAACGGCGCTCGCGGCGCGAATCGGTAGTTTGCCAAAACCGTTTCATGCTTGCGGCGCCGTTTTTGCCTTCAATGAGGTCCCTGTCAGCCCATCGTTCACGCTTCCAGAGCGAGCGTGGCAAACGTGCCCAGCCAGTGTTCACCCATATAGTCGCCGGCCACGTGCGGCAGGGCGCTCTGAAGATGACGCTCGGCCGAATCGAACAGCACGGTGCGGCGCAAGTCGCCGGCGGGCAGCGCGCGCGCTAGCGACCGCTGACACCATGCGCGGCTCAGATTCAGACCATCCAGGTGGGCAATCTTGCCATCGGTACGATCGGTCACGGTGACGGGTTCGAACAGCGTGGCGGCCTTTTTCGCGCCGAGATCCGGCAGAAAGCGCCGGAACCATTCGACGAATTGCGCGGGCGGCAACACGCGCCGCATCAATTCCGCTTCCATCAGCGAAGGCGACAAGAACTCGTCGCCGGCGGGCTCCCATACCTGACAGGCAACATCGTTCAGAAACCAGCGCTCAGCCGTATTCACCAGTAGTGCTTCAAGTGATTCACGCGAAGTTTGCCGCGCGAAATCGAGCGTGAGCGCAAGCGCGAACGCCATGTTGAAGTGCGTGCCGACGCGCAACGGGTAGGTCGCCTTCGGCAGAAATTCCTCGAAGCGATCGACAAAGGCTTCGGTCAGCGGCGCAAGAATCCTGGACCAGCGCGCGGCTTCTGATAGCTTCAGCGAATGGAGTTGTGCGCTCAACGCGAGCAGCCATGCCCACCCATACGGGCGCTCGAAACCGCGGTTGTGCGGCAGATCGAGATACGCAAGCTCGCCGGCCACATTCGCTTCGGTGAAATGCTCGTCGACCACCGCGACGATGCGCGCCGCTTCAGGCAGATCGGGAAAACGTTCGAGCAGATGCAGGATCAGCCAGTAGCCATGCACGCAGGAATGCCAATCGTAGCTGCCATAAAAAATCGGATGCAATGCACGCGGGCCCTGTACATCTTGCGGACCGGCGAGCGAGTGAGTCAGCTTGTTCGGATACTCACGCGTGAGATGGGCGAGCGCAAGATTGGCGAATCTGGAAGCGAATTCGGGGGTGAGTTGAACAGTCATCGGCGCCTCCTCAAAAGCGGAATACGAACAGATACAGCAGTATGGTATTGACGACCAGCAATAGTAAAGCAGTCGGCCACTGTGCCTTGATCACGCCGTTCTGGTCTTTCAGTTCCAGCAGCGCGGCCGGCACGATATTGAAGTTGGCGGCCATTGGGGTCATCAAAGTGCCGCAGAAGCCGCACAGCATGCCGATTGCGCCAAGGATTGCCGGGTTGCCGTGGAATTGATGCACGATCAATGGCAAGCCAATACCGGCTGTCATCACCGGAAAGGCGGCGAAGGCGTTACCCATGATCATCGTGAAGATTGCCATGCCGAATGTGTAAGCCGCGACCACCGCGAAAGCGGAGTCGACTGGAATCCACGTTTTCACGAGATCCGCTACCACGTGGCCCACGCCGGCAATCGCAAACAACGCGCCGAGGGCGGCCAGCATCTGCGGCAGAATGGCGGCCCAACCCACGGTATCCATGGTGTGCCGCGCATCTTTTAACGCGTGCACTGGCGAGTCGCGCAACATGAAAAGTGCTGCGCCGAATGCGACTAGCGTACCCAGCACGAGCGAAATCAGCGTGACGTTCTTCGGTTCAACGAACGGTACGTATTTCAGTGTCAGGGTGCCGAGCAAGGTGATGATCGGAATTAGCAACGCCGGTATAAAAAGCGTGTTGCCGAAGCGTTGTGCGTTGGCTTCGCGGCGCGTGGCGGCCGCTTCACTATTGCTGTCTGCTTTGCCTTTGCCGAGCTTGCCGGAGCCGGCGATCAAGGCGAGTGCGATGGCGAGGCAACCGGTCACGAAATGCGGCAATTCTCCGCCGAACATGAAGGTGATCGCATAGATGCCCCAGAACAGAAAGTTGACGATGCGGCGCGGATTCGAGCGGTCTTGCAGATTGAAGAGCGCGAACGCGGCAAACATCAAACCGGCCAGCACGTAGAGGGATTCGAGCTTGATCATCATCGTGCGATACCTCGTCCTTGTCCCTGTGCCCGTTCGATTCCCAACGTATTCATCTTGTGCGACAGATTGCGGTCGAGCAGCATCAGGCGCACGACATGAATCATGAGTGCTGCCACCGCCGTGGGAATCGCCCACACTGAAATGTGCAGGGGTTCGACCATGATGCCGTTCTGTTCAAGGAAACCTTTGATCAACAGGATCGACTGGATCGCGATGAAAATGTCTTCGCCGAAGAACACCGCAATGTTGTCGACCGCCGACGCATTCGCGCGAATCTGCTGACGCACTGCATCGGGTAATTCGCCGTAGCGGTTCGCGGCGGCCGCCTCGGCCATCGGCGCGATCAGCGGGCGCACCATCTGCGCATGACCGCCGAGCGACGTCAGTCCAAGCGCGGCGGTGATCTGGCGAATCACGAAATACAGCATCAGCACGCGGCCCGTGGTGGCGGCGTGCAAACGTGAAATCAGGTGTTTGGCCTGTTCTTTCAGGCCGTTGCGTTCGAGCAGCGCGATCACGGGCAACGTCAGCCAGATCAGGCCCATGTAGCGGTTATCGGCGAACGCTTTGCCGAAAGCGCTGACGATCTCCACCGGTTGCAAGCCGCCGGCCACACCCGTGGCGATCCCTGCGATCGTCACCACGAGTAGCGCGTTGAAGCGCAATGCAAAGCCGAGTACGACGATCGGCACGCCAATCAAAACCCACATCCTGTTCTCCTGTGTCGCTGCTATGTCGTTGTTTTTGCCGTTGTGCGCGCCATTCCGGATGCCTGGCGCACGCCGGTTGCACACGGGTACGGGTGGCAAGTTGCGCCGGGTTGCAACGACGCTCGGGCGACGAAATCTAACACGATAATTTATCGATAAATAGTCGACATAATGTGTTTTTCGGGTAAACGCCAGGATCGCACGCAGATGTACCAGCAAGTTTGAAGGGGGAATGAGCGGGACGAAGGCGGGGAAGGGAAGGTCCCGGCGAGTGGGCCGGGAGCGAGGGGAAACTAAAACACCGGCCTAGAACAACTCCAGAATCCGGTGATACATCATCCCGAGTTCAAGCGCCGGCCCACGCAAAGCGGGTCCGCCCGGAAAGCGTGCATGCCGCAACTGCGCGAACAGATCGAAGGCAGCCGTCTCACCGGCCATGGCCTTTGCAATGACGCGACCTGCAATCCCGGTCAACGCCACGCCGTGCCCGGAAAAGCCCTGCACGTAGAAGTAATTCGGATCGATTGAGCCAAAATCGGGCGCGCGATTACGCGTCACGTCGACGAAGCCGCCCCACGCATAGTCGATTCGCACATCGCCGAGTTGCGGAAACACGTCGATCATGCGCTTGCGAATCTCTTCGCCGAGCTGCACGGGCGACGCGCCGGTCGAACTCGCCCGGCCGCCGAACAGCACGCGATGATCAGCCGACAAGCGGAAGTAATCAAGGAAGAAGTTGTTGTCGCAAATAGCCTCGCGTCCTTTGACCAACGCATCGGCACGTGCTTGACCGAGCGGCTCCGTGGCGACGATATACGATGCAATCGGCGCGATGCGCGCGGCCACCGGCGCGGGCAACACGTCGCCGATCGTCGCATTGCCACATGCCGCGACGAACCGGCAGCGCACTTCGCCGCTAGCGGTACGCACGACAGGTCGCGCGCCGCGCACGACTTCGATCACCGGCGAATGCGCGAACAGTTGAGCACCTTCGCGACGTGCTGCGTCGGCGAGGCCAAGGCAATATTTGAGCGGATGCAGATGGCCGGAAAACGGATCGTAGACACCCGCCAGATAGCGTTTCGAAGCGATGCGTGAACGCACTTCGTCGGTATCGAGCCACGCGAGCTTCGTATAACCCCAGCGTTGCGACGCCGATTCCATCCACGAACGCAGATCCGGCACACGCTTCGGTTTAGTCGCTACCGTCAGATAACCGGAGGTGAAATCGCAATCGATGCCGTAGCGTTCGATGCGCTCGCGCACCAGGGCTACGCCCTCTACCGACATGGCCCATGCGGCACGTGCACCGTCGAGCCCGAGTTGCCGTTCGATGACCTCGTCTTTCGCGAAACCCACCAGCGTTTGTCCACCGTTGCGGCCCGATGCGCCCCAACCCGGACGATGCGCATCGAGCACCACCACCGACAATCCACGTGCCCGGCATTCCAGCGCCACCGACAAACCGGAGAAGCCCGCCCCGATCACACAGACATCGGCCTCCAGCGTGCCGTCGAGCATCGGATCGTCTGTAAGCGGACGCGCGGCGCTCGCCTCGTAGTAGGAGTTGGCGATCAGCGCATCGGCGCGGCGGTCGAGAGTATTAAAACCAGGAGTCGGAGCATTCATCAAAGCAGGTCCTTCATTCGATACCAGGCCATCGCAAGTACGAGGGCAGGGGTGCGCAGTGTAGCGCCGCCAGGAAAATTGCGGTGACGAATCTTGCCGAACAGATCGAAGCGTGACGCCTGGCCGTCGATCGCCTCGGCGATCAGTTTGCCCGCGAGCCCGGTGGTGTTCACGCCGTGGCCGGAGAATCCCTGCGCGAAATACACTGTAGGCGACAGCCGGCCGAAATGCGGCGCGCGATTCATCGTGATGTCGACGAAACCGCCCCACGCATAGTCGATTTTGACATCGTCGAGCTGCGGGAAGGTCTTCAGCATATCGTGGCGCATCGCTTCACCGAGGTTGCGCGGCGCGAGTTTGGAATAGCTGACTTTGCCGCCCCACAACAGGCGGTTGTCGGGAGCGGGGCGGAAATAATCGAGTACAAAGCGGCTGTCGCACACGGCCGCTTTCGCCGGCATCAGTGCTTCGGCGCGATCGGGGTCGAGCGGTTCGGTGGCGATCACGTAGGTGCCGACCGGCATGATTTTGCTGGCGACATCCGGGGCGAGTTCGCCGAGATAGGTATTGCAGGCGAGCACGACGAATTGCGCATTCACCTTGCCGCGCGCGGTTTCCGCCACATGGCGGCCGTTTTCCTGGCGCAACGCGGTGACGCAACTGTCTTCGAAAATCTGCACGCCGGCGGCGCGCGCCGCGCGCGCCAGACCGAGCGTGTAGTTTAACGGATGCAGATGGCCGCTGTCCGCATCGAACAATCCGCCGAGGTAGCGCTGCGATTGAACATAGTCGCCGACGCCATCGGCATCGACATAAGTGAAGCGGTCGTAACCGAAGCGTTTTTGCGCCTCGTCGCGCCATTTTTGCAGCGCGTCCGTATCGCGTGGTTTGTTCGCCGCGGTCAGATAACCGATAGTCAGGTCGCAGTCGATCTGATGTTTCGCGACGCGCTCCTTGACGATATCCAGGGTTTCGAGCCCCATGTCCCAAACACGCTTCACGTCATCCGCGGGCATGAACTTCGCGAATGTATCGATATCGCAGGCAAAGCCGCCGATCAACTGGCCACCATTGCGGCCACTCGCGGCCCATCCGACTTTTGATGCTTCGAGCACCGCGACGGAATGGCCGCGTTCGGCGAGATTCAACGCAGTCGAGATACCGGTGAGTCCCGCACCGATCACACAGACGTCGACGTTAAGTGTTTCTTCGAGCGGCGGATGGCGGGTGGTGTCATTAGCGGTTGCTGCGTAATACGAGGTAATGTGAGGCTGGTTCGAGAATCGGAGCATAGGCAGAGCATGCAGAAGAGACCTTGGCGCGTGGCCCGCAATCAAGCCGGGCCACGCGATGAGGCGGTACGAATTAGAACGAGTAGATGAACTGAGTCGCGAGGATGTCGTTGGACTTGCCGTACGAACCGTCGTTCTTCAGGAACACCTGCTTGTTGGCCCAGTCGTGGCGATATTCGACCTTCACCGTAATCTGCTGGGTCGGATAGAACAGCACGTCGAGCGACACATCCTGGTGGATCGCACCCTTGCACTCGAAGCCAACGCCGCCGCCCGCCTTGGAATTGGCGAGGCAGTCCGCGCCGATACCGAAGCCGTCCGCCGTGTCCATGCCGTTCGAATTCAACGCCACGCCACCACCGCCGCCGCCGTTCTTGCTGTCGACCAGTACGTCATAGCGTGCCGTCGCGCCCATACGCCCCACCACCGGCAGCGAGAACTTGCGGTGCGCGAGCAGCGACAGGCCGTACCACTGCGCCTGGCCACCGTTGAACGCGGCGTTCTGCTGCTGACCGTAGTCGACTTCGGCGTTGTACTGAACGTCAGCCTGGGTGTAGGCCAGGTCCGCTTCGCCGAAGAAGAACGTGCCGAAGGCGCTCGATGCGCCACCGCCCACACCATACACCGGGACTGTATTGCCGTTCACGTTCTGCGTGGAGGCCGAGAGCGTCTGACGACCGATATTGAACGAGCCGCCCACATCCAGCGCACTCGACCACGTATAGTCGACCCGGGCCGTGAAGGTCGGGATCTTGTTGCTGCTCGTGATCGGGTCGCCCAGCGCGTTGGTGCCGGTCTGCACCACCGAACCGTACGTGCGGTACTGTTCGTTGCCCAGCATGAACTTCCACGCCCAGTTGCTGCCGTCGCCCGTGTAGTTCAGGCCGACGCCGACATAGCTGCCCGGATCGGAGAAGTCATACAGCAGGTTGTGCGTGAGCGTCAGCATCTGGTTCGACTGCTGCACTTCATAGCCGCCGAAGCTCGGCATCAAACCGGCTACGAAGGTCGTCGTCGCCGTCATCGGAATGGTCACGACGGCCGTGTTCAGAATGTTGTTGCCGATCTCGCCGTGCTCGTTCTGCAACAGCGTAATGCCGTTGCCGCGGTTCGGCATCAGGGTGATCTCGGCCGACGGCGCCATCGGGCCAACACCGAAGGTCTTCTTGATGTCGAGGTACAGATCGCCGAACGTACTGTTGAAGTAGTTGTAGCTACTTTCGTGATTCGCGAACAGGAACGACCCGCTGCTTGCCGCGCGGTTATACATGAAGGTCGGATCGATATAGCCTGTCACCGACAGACCCGCGAGCGGACCGGTATTCTGCGCGTCCACCAGCGAATCGACCTTCAGCTGCTGGTTGGCGAGCTGCTGCTTCATCGAATCGACCTGATCGTTGCTCAGCGACGCGCGGGCCTTGCCGTAGTCCGGCGACGAGATGTCCACCGGCGCTTCCGCGACGGCCGGCGCCGGGGCCGGTGCGACAGCAGCCGCGGCCGCTTTCGGTTTGGTCGCCACCTCGGAGCGCAACTGCTTCACCTCTTTCTGCAGTGCGTTGAGCTGGGCCTGGAGCGCCTTGATCTGGTCGCTGGTGGCGTCCGCCATGGCAAAGCCTGGCAAACTCCCCGCCACCAACAGACAGATGAGCTTCTTTCTCATGCAAATTCTCCTTATTGGTCGTATTGCAAAAGGACTTCTTATGCGCGTGCTGTATCGAGTGACTTCCGTACGGCGGCTTGTTGTGGTGCTAACGGCAAGGGGTCGGCGGCCTCGGCGAGTGCGAAGGCCATCTGCATGTCGCGATCGCGCCTGCGCTCACGCACCTGCATCCAGCGGTTCACAGCGATCACACCGATCGTCACCGTGGTGATGAAGATCGTGGCGAGCGCATTCATTTCCGGATTCAGACCGAGGCGCACCCGCGAGAACACGACGAGTGGCAACGTGGTCGAGCCGGGGCCAGACAGGAACGCGGAGAGCACGAGATCGTCGAAAGACAGCGTGAACGACAGCAGCCAGCCGGACATGAGCGCCTGCGAGATCAGCGGCAGGGTGATCAGGAAGAACACCTTGAAAGGCGTGGCGCCGAGATCGAGTGCGGCTTCCTCGAGCGACCTGTTCATCTCCTTGATACGCGATTGCACGATGATCGCTACGTACGAAACGCACAGCATCACGTGGCCGATCCAGATCGTGAAGAGGCCGCGGCCCTTCGGCCAGCCGAGCATCTGTTCGAGCGCGACGAACAGCAGCAGCAGCGAGATGCCCTGAATCACTTCAGGAATCACGAGCGGCGCGTTGATCATGCCGGCGAACAGCGTGAAGCCGCGAAAGCGTCCGAAGCGGGCCAGCACGAACCCGGCCCAGGTGCCGATCACGACGGAGGCAAACGCGGTCATGAGACCGATTTTCAGCGACAGCCAGGCCGCACTGAGCAGTTCGTCGTCCTGCAGCAGCGCGCCGTACCACTTCAGCGAGAAGCCGGACCAGACCGTGACGAGCTTCGACTCGTTGAATGAATACACCACCAGGCTGATGATCGGGATATACAGAAACAGAAACCCGACAGTCAGCACACTCGTGGACAGCGTTTTATTAGGCTTGATCATTTCGCGCCCTCCAGTTCCTTGACCTGGTAGTACTGGAACACGGCCATCGGCACGAGCAGCAGTAGAACCATCGCGACGGTGACAGCGGATGCCATCGGCCAGTCCATATCGTTGAAGAATTCATCCCACATCACGCGTCCGATCATCAGCGTGTCGGCGCCGCCGAGCAGTTCAGGAATCACGTACTCGCCCACCGCCGGAATGAACACCAGTAGACTGCCGGCGATGATGCCGTTCTTCGACAGCGGCAAGGTGATGCGCGTGAACGCCGCCCAGGGTTTGCAACCGAGGTCGTAGGCCGCTTCGAGCAGCGTCAGATCCATCTTCACCAGGTGCGCATAAAGCGGCATCACCATGAACGGCAGGTACGAATAGACCATGCCGATATAGACGCCAATATCCGTGTGGTAGAGCCGCAACGGCGAATGAATCATGCCGATCGCCATCAGCGTATGGTTGAGCAGGCCGTCGTCCTTCAGGATGCCGATCCATGCGTAGACGCGGATCAGGAACGACGTCCAGAACGGCAGCATCACGCCCATCATCAGCAGGTTGCGCCGGGCCGGTTCCGAGCGTGCGATGTAGTACGCAACCGGATAGCCGATCAGCAGGCAGAAGAAGGTCGAGACCGCCGCCATTTTCAGCGAGCTGATGTAGGTCGCGACGTACAGATCGTCCTGCAGCAGGAACGCGTAGTGCCCGAGCTGCATCGCGAAGTGCACCATGCCGTCCTTGACCGTCACGAGATCCGTGTACGGCGGAATGCCCAGACGCAGATCGGCGAAGCTGATCTTCAGCACCAGCACGAACGGCAACGCGAAGAACACGAAGAGCCACAGGAACGGCACACCGATCACGGTCGTGCGGCCCGACGGCACCAGCATCGCGAGGCGTTTTTTCAGTGAGCCGAGCAAACGGCTGCCGGACGGCGCGGGGGAGGAGAGTGTGGGATGGCTCATTGTGTCAGCACCACGCCGCTAGCCGGCGACCAGTAGACGAACACGTCGTCGTTATAGGACGGCGCACCTTCGCTCATCAGGTGCGAGCTGGAGAGATTCGAGACGACCGTCTTGCCGCTCGGCAGGCGCACGTGATACAGCGAATAGCTGCCCATGTAGGCGACATCCGAGACCACGCCGCGCGCCCAGTTGTGCGGCGTGGCAGGCTTCTCGAGCGAGACCTTCACGCGTTCCGGACGCACCGAGATGCCCACCGGCATGCCGAGCGGGCCGGTAATGCCATGGCTCACGTAGATGTTCGTTTCGAGGTCTTCGCTTTCGACGAAGATGTGGTCGGGTTCATCCGCGACCACGGTGCCTTCGAACAGGTTGGTCGAGCCGATGAACTCGGCCGAGAAGCGGCTGTTCGGAAACTCGTACACCTGGCTGGGCGAGCCGATCTGCACGATGCGCCCTTCGCTCATCACGGCGAGGCGCCCGGCCATCGTCATGGCTTCTTCCTGATCGTGCGTGACCATCACGCAGGTCACGTCGACCTTCTCGATGATGTTCACCAGTTCGAGCTGGGTCTTCTGGCGGATCTTCTTGTCGAGCGCCGACATCGGTTCGTCGAGCAGCAGCAGCTTGGGGCGCTTGACGAGCGAGCGGGCCAGCGCCACACGCTGCTGCTGGCCGCCGGAGAGCTGGTGCGGTTTGCGCTGTGCGTATTTGCTCATCTGTACGAGATGCAGCGCGTCGGCGACGCGTTCCCTGATCTCATTCTTCGGCGTGCCTTCCTGTTTGAGGCCGAAGGCGATGTTCGCTTCGACGCTCATATGCGGGAACAGCGCATACGACTGGAACATCATGTTGACGGGCCGCTTGTACGGCGGCATCGCGGCGAGATCCTCGCCGTCGACGAAGATGCGCCCGGAGCTCACCGACTCGAGCCCTGCGAGCATGCGCAGAAGGGTGGATTTGCCACAGCCGGAGCTGCCGAGCAGCGCGAACAGTTCGTTCTTCGCGATGCTCAGATTGACGTTATCGACAGCGACGCTGTCGCCGAATTTCTTCACGACATTTTCGATGCGGACGAATTCGTCCTGTTTCGATTTTGTCGTCGGTGCGGGGCGGGCCATCTGGGCGGCGCCGGCCGCGCTATTTAAGGTCGTCGAGTTCATGATGTAACCATTCCTTGCGGATCGCGAGCGCAAGTGTCTCCATACGAGTCGCGGGAAGCGGCTCGCAAGATGCGCTGCGATCGGAAAACATGGGACTGCGCGCAGATGGGACTCTTAAAGCGCGCAGGCTGACTACAGTTACTGCCATTCATGCGCTCAGGGTTCGAGCGATCCCTGAGCGCGAGATCGAAAGTTTTTAGTTTGGCTTAATTAATGGCCGGTTTTAAGCTGCGCCCAAAGACGATTTTCCAGGCGCAGGATGTCGGTCGGCATCGGCTTCATCAGCGTCATTTTGCTCAGCACGTCGTCTCCCGGATAAACGGTCTTATCCTGCGAGACCGCCGGCGTGACGAACTGGCGCGCGGCCTTGTTCGCAGTCGGATAGAACACTTCATTGGTGATTGCAGCGTTGACCTTCGGATCCGAGATGTAGTTGATCCACTTCAGTGCGGCTTCAGGATGCGGTGCATCTTTCGGGATCACCATCACGTCGAACCACAACAGGCCACCTTCCTTCACGTTCGAGAACTTGATCTGATACGAACGCTTGGCTTCTTCGGTGCGGCGGCTTGCGATGCCGACGTCGCCCGACCATCCCACCGCGACGCAAACGTCGTTGTTGGCGAGGTCGTTGATGTAGCCGGACGAATTGAATTGGGTGATATACGGGCGGACTTTCTTCAGCACTTCGAAAGCGGCCTGATAGTCGGCGGGGTTGGTGCTGTTCGGATCTTTATGCATGTATTGCAGCGTGGCGGCGAATACGTCGACGGCCTGGTCGAGGAACGATACACCGCAGCCTTTCAGCTTCGACAGATTAGCGGGGTCGAGCACGAGCGCCCAGCTATCCACCGGTGCATTCGCACCGAGTGCCTTCTGTACGGCTTGCACGTTGTAACCGATACCGTCTGTACCGTATGCCCAAGGCACTCCGTACTGGTTGCCCGGATCCGCGTCAGCGATCATCTTCATCAGCACAGGGTCGAGGTTTGCCAGGTTCGGCAGCTTCGATTTGTCGAGCTTCATGTATACGCCGGCCTGAATCTGCTTGGCCATGTAGTTCGACGTCGGCACGACGATATCGTAGCCGGAACTGCCCGCAAGCAGTTTGGCCTGCAAGGTATCGTCGCTATCGTAGTTGTCGTACTTGACATGAATGCCGTCCTGCTTCTCGAAGTTCGAAATCGTGTCCTTCGCGATGTAGTCTGACCAGTTGTAGACATTCAGTTCCGTGTCGGCCGCAAGGGCCGGCGTAACCGACAACGCCGCAAAACCCGCGAAGGCGAGAAGCGCGGCCCCCGCGACCGCATGACGAAGATGACAAACGCTCATGGTTTTTTCCCTTGATGTGGAGAACCGGCATGAGCGCGTATCGTGGGTGTGCTCATGCCGGAACGAACTGCCGTTACGAAATTCCGAGTTGTTGTGCGGTCGCGTCGATGGCGTACTTCGCCTTCGAAACGATCTCGTCAATTTCCAGCTTGTTGATCACGAGCGGCGGCGACAGCAGCATCCGGTCGCCGGTGGCGCGCATGATCAGGTTGCCGTTGAAGCAGAAGTCGCGGCAGATCGTGCCGACGTCACCGCCATTGGCGAAACGCTTGCGCGTTTTCGGGTTTTCTGCGAGTTGCAGACCGGCTACCAGGCCCGCCCCGGAGATTTCGCCAACGATCGGGTGATTGGCGAAGGTGTCGCGCAACTTCTTCTGGAAGTACGGACCCGTGTCGGTCTTGACGCGCTCGACGATCTTCTCGTCGCGTAGCAGCTTCAGATTGGCGAGCGCCACAGCCGCGGCCACCGGATGCCCGGAGTAGGTGAGACCGTGATTGAAGTCGCCGTGCTCGATGATCGCTTTGGCCACGCGATCATGCAGGCCGACGGCGCCCATCGGCACATAGCCGCTCGTCAGGCCCTTGGCCAGCGTGATCAGATCCGGCTCGAAACCGAAGTGCTGATGCGCGAACCATTCGCCGGTCCGGCCGAAGCCGCCGATGACTTCGTCGGCGACCAGCAGGATGTCGTATTTGCGGCAGATGCGCTGGATTTCCGGCCAGTACGTCGAAGCCGGGAAGATCACGCCGCCCGCGCCCTGGAAAGGCTCACCGATAAACGCGGCCACGTTGTCCGCACCGATTTCGAGAATCTTCGCTTCGAGTTGCTGCGCACGGGCCAGTGCGAATTCTTCCGGCGTCAGATTGCCTTCTGCTTCACCGAAGAAATACGGCTGGTCGATATGCACGATGTTCTCGACCTTCGAGGGCATCTGTTCATGCATGTAGCCCATGCCGCCCAGCGTGCCGCCTGCGATCGTCGAACCGTGATAACCGTTCTTGCGCGAGATGACGAACTTCTTCGAATGTTTGTTTTGCGTCGCCCAGTATTGATGGACGATACGCAGTACGGTGTCGTTGCCTTCCGAACCGCTGTTGCAATAGAAGAAGTGATTGAACGGTTCCGGCGCCAGCTCCGCGAGCAAGGCCGACAACTCGATCACTGGCGGATGCGTCGTTTTGAAGAAGGTGTTGTAGAAGGGCAGTTCCTGCATTTGCCGATATGCTGCGTCGGCCAGTTCCTTGCGGCCATAACCGACGTTCACGCACCACAACCCGGCCATACCGTCGATGATCTTGTTGCCTTCCGAATCCCACAGGTACACGCCTTGCGCTTTGACGATCACGCGGCTGCCGGCGCGATTGAGCGAACCCATATCCGAAAACGGATGGATATGGTGCGCGGCGTCGAGCGCGCGATATTCGGCGGTGCTGCGTTGATGCGTGGCTTGTACGCTTGCGGCGGCGCTGGGTTGCGCCGGTTGCACGTAAGCGACTTCTTCTGTTCTGTAGCTCATACTGCCTCCAGTTTTTATGCGTTTGCGAGCGACGTCATTAACAAAGGCCTTACATCCGGCCTTAAACGTGCAGCAGCAAATGCCGGCGTTCCCACGAACTGATTACGCGGAAAAACGCTTCATATTCGGTTTCTTTCAGTGCGAGGTAGGCCTTGACGAATTTCTCGCCGAGTACTTCGGCGATCGGTTCGCAAGCGCCCATCAGCGTCAAACCCTCTTCGAGGTTGCGCGGCAACTGGTACGGCAACTCGTAACCGTCGCTGATCAGCGGCTCGGTGGCTTCGAGCTTTTGCGTCATGCCGAGATAGCCTGCGGCCAGCGTCGCGGCAATCGCCAGATACGGATTGCAGTCCACGCCCGGAATACGGTTTTCGATACGACGCGCAGCCGGGCCCGAATGCGGAATCCGGAAACCCACCGTGCGGTTGTCGTAACCCCATGCCACGTTGATCGGCGCAGCCATGAAGCGCGACAGGCGGCGATACGAGTTGATGTATGGCGCGAAGATCGGCATCAGCGCCGGCGTGTATTTCTGCAGGCCGGCGATATAGCCAGTGAACATCGAAGTCGGCTTGCCGTCCGGACCGGTGAACAGGTTCTGGCCGGTTTCTTCGTCCACGAGGCTCTGGTGCATGTGCATCGCCGAGCCCGGTTCGCCTTCCATCGGCTTGGCCATGAAAGTCGCGTACATCTTGTGACGCAGCGCGGCTTCACGCACCGTGCGCTTGAACAGGAACACGCTGTCGGCGAGCTTGAGCGGATCGCCGTGCATGAAGTTGATTTCCATCTGCGCGGCGCCGACTTCGTGAATCAGCGTATCGACTTCCAGTTCCTGCACCTCGCAGTATTCATAGATGTCTTCGAAGAGCGGATCGAATTCGTTGACCGCTTCGATCGAATACGCCTGGCGACCCGTCTCCGGACGACCCGTACGGCCGATCGGCGGCTGCAGCGGCAGATCCGGGTCCTTGTTCATGTCGACCAGATAGAACTCGAGCTCGGGCGCGATAACCGGCTTCCAGCCTTTGGCCTTATAGAGTTCGAGCACGCGGCGCAGCACACGGCGCGGCGAGATCGCGACGGGCGTGCCGTCGAAGTGAACGCAATCGTGAATCACCTGGGCGGTCGGATCGACGGCCCAAGGAATCATGCGGATGGTGCTGGCGTCAGGAACGCACACCATGTCCGGGTCGGTGACGCCGGTGAGCGTGCCGTCTTCCGGATAGTCCCCTGTGACGGTCTGGATCATCACCGCCTGCGGCAAGCGCATGGACTCGCCGGATTCGAACTTGCTGCGCGGAATGATCTTGCCGCGTGCGATCCCGGCCATATCCGGAATGATCGCTTCGATTTCGGTGACGCGGTTCTTTTTCAGAAATTCGTCGATTTCATGCATGGTTATTCTCTCAGTTTTGGTGCGCGACCGGCTCAGGCATGCGTGGCAGCGGCGGATGCCGCGCCATAGCCGGCCTTGGTGCGCATTCGATCGCGGCAGGCGTCGCCGAAGGCACGGAAGATCGCGGTGGAAAGCGCGTCGTTGGCATGCTTCCATTCCGGGTGCCACTGCACACCCAGCGCGAAGGCACGCGCATCTTTCACGCTCACCGCTTCGATCAATCCGTCCGGCGCGGTGGCTTCTGCCACCAGACCCACGCCTAACCGCTCGACGCCCTGACCGTGCAATGAATTCACACGCGCTTCATTCGTGCCGCCCGCGAGGCGCTGCAACAAGCCGCCCTGCGTCAGCGTGATCGAATGCGACGGTGCGTATTGCATGTCGAGGTCGTCTTCCTTGTTCTCGCGATGGTCGTTCAAGCCGGCCACCGCGTGAACGCTTTGATGCAACGTCCCGCCGAACACCACGTTCATTTCCTGGAAGCCCCGGCATACCGCCAGCACGGGCACGCCTGCTGCGATCGCCGCACGCAGGAGCGGCAGCGTCGTCGCATCGCGTGCGGCGTCGTGCAGCGTGCCCGGCGCGCTGGGCTGGCCGCCGTAACGGTGCGGCTCGACATTCGAATAGCTGCCGGTAAACAGTAAGCCGTCGACGGTGGCCAGCACGTCCTCGGTGGACTGACGCTCGCCGAGCGCCGGCAGCAACATGGCCAGCGCCTGTGAGCCGTCCACGATCGCGGCGATGTACTTCTCGCCGGTGACGTGCGACGGGTGGACTCCCATCATCGTTCTGTCGGCGCTGATGCCGACGAGAGGTTTGTTTCGCATAACAGATAGACGTGTGTGTTCCCCGCGGGACGCGGCACGAACAACGTTAAACACAGCGCGGCACGATTCCGCGGCCGGACGCAAGGCGTCAGACCACCGGGGTAGTGCAGGCGGTCGTCGTCAACTGAACGCGCCGCGCGTGGTAATCAGGTAGGCCGTTCGATTCGATCCATTGCGGTGCGCAATTAATCTGATCCGCGTGAAGTGCATGAAGTACATGATGTGCACAAGCGGTAGACGGCACCGCACATGCACGAACGCATGGCTCAGGAGAGCGCGATCACGCAAACGGACGAATCGAACGGTAAAAAGGGGGAGGCGCTACGGCAGCAACGAGGCGACTTCGTCCGTGCGCACGGCAATGAAGGCGCGCGCGGAGATGGAGTTGTGACGTCGAACTGAACGGCGGGAAAGGATCGTGAAGACGGACAGGAAGCGGCGGAACGCAAGGCTGCCGTTGCTGCCGTCGGCGATGGCGCCGTCAGCGCGAGGACAACTCGCCTGACTTCGATTCCATCTCACCAAAGGGCCTCGGACTCTCACGATTACACTCGACTAGCGACGTTGAAAGTATTGAACGCTTGCTCGAAAAACGCACAGGGCGTTTAAAGAAACATCACGCTGGGTTGATCGCCTCTGACCGATGCGAACTGGGTTCGCTGCGTCAAAAAACACACTTTTGTGCTTCGTGACGTCGGCATGACGATCGCCTGAGAACCATCGTATACGAGCCAATAATGCCGTCAAATCATTTTTATAAAAGATTTATCAGGGCTTTCCCGGGGGTGTCGCCGGAATCCCTGTCCGTGGGAACATTCGTTGCGCACGTCATATTTCGGAATCCTTTCAGGGTTTTCCCCAGCGGCGCAACGATTAAAGTGATTAGAATATTCAACACTCGCGGGCACACGTTGCCCGATCCACGCGCCCCGATCGTTTCCAATGTCAGAGAACCTAGCGATGTCCTTAGAAGTAGCGACCCGCCTGCAATACATCCGTAAGAAGAACGGCCTGTCTCAGCGTGAGCTGGCGAAGCGGGCGGGCGTGACCAACGGCACGATCTCGCTGATCGAACAGAACCGCGTGAGCCCGTCGGTCGGCTCGCTGAAGAAACTGCTTGAATGCATACCCATGAGTCTCGCCGAATTCTTCACTTTTGAAGTCGAAGTGGAGCGCTCTGTCGTGTCGCGTCGCGCCGACATGCCGAATCTCGGCAATGAGTCGATCGAGTTCTATCTCGCGGGCTCCAGCATCAAAGACCGCAACATGGGCATTCTGCGCGAGGTTTATCAGCCTCTGTCGGATACGGGGCCGGAGATGCTGGAACACGAGGGGCACGAGGGCGGGGTGGTGGTCAGCGGTCAGATCGAACTGACGGTGGAAGGCATCACATGGCTGCTGGACCCCGGTGACAGCTACTACTTCGAAAGCCGTCTACCGCATCGTTTTCGCAATCCCAGCGCGGAGCATCTCTGCGAGATCGTGTCGGCCAATTCGCCGCCCACGTTCTAAAGACTCCGCGCCAACGCGCCGCGACGCAGTTCCAAGCCGGCTGAAGTCGATGCGGGCGTGCGTCGAGCGCATAACATTGAGGCATCCTGATGGACAAGAAATCTCTCGCTTTCTGGCAAGACAAAGCCGCTACGCTTTCAATCGAAGGCCGCGCGTTTATCGATGGTGAATACCGTGACGCGGCAGGCGGGCGCACGTTCGACTGCCTGAGCCCGATCGACGGCAAGCTGCTTGCCAAGGTTGCCGACAGCGGCGCGGCGGATGTCGACGCCGCCGTGGCTGCCGCACGCCGCGCGTTCGACGCAGGTGTATGGTCCGGCCTCAATCCCCGCAAACGCAAGGCGATTCTATTGCGCTGGGCCGCATCGATCCGCGAGCACATGGACGAACTGGCGCTGCTCGAAACACTGGACGCAGGTAAGCCGATCGCGGATACCACCTCGGTGGATGTGCCGGGCGCGGCCTATTGCGTCGAGTGGTTCGCTGAAGCCATCGACAAGATCGGCGGCGAAGTCGCGCCGGCCGATCATCATCTGGTGGGTCTCGTGACGCGTGAGCCGATCGGCGTGGTTGCCGCGGTGGTGCCGTGGAATTTCCCGATCCTGATGGCCTCATGGAAGTTCGGCCCGGCGCTCGCGGCGGGTAACAGCGTTGTGCTCAAGCCCTCGGAGAAGTCGCCACTCACCGCGATTCGCCTCGCGCAACTCGCGCTGGATGCGGGCATCCCCGCCGGCGTGTTCAACGTGGTGCCGGGGGCGGGCGAACCGGGCAAGCTGCTGGCGCTGCATCAGGACGTGGACTGTCTCGCCTTCACCGGCTCGACCAACGTCGGCAAGCTGATCATGCAATACGCCGGCCAGTCGAATCTGAAGCGCGTGTGGCTCGAACTCGGCGGTAAGTCGCCCAACATCGTGATGCCCGATTGCCCCGACCTCGACCGGGCGGCCAATGCGGCGGCCGGCGCGATCTTCTACAACATGGGCGAAATGTGCACCGCTGGCTCGCGCCTGCTCGTGCATCGCGACATCAAGGAGGTGTTCCTCGACAAGCTGATCGCCGCCGCGCGCAGCTATACGCCGGGCAATCCGCTCGATCCGCAAACCTCGATGGGCGCAATCGTCGATAACGTGCAGCTCGAACGCGTGCTTGGTTATATCGAAGCGGGCCGCGCCGAAGCGAAGCTGTTGCTGGGGGGGGCGCGTGTCAAGCAGGAGACCGGCGGCTTCTATATCGAACCGACCATCTTCGAGATTCCGGCTACCGGTGCGAAGGTCGCGCGTGAGGAAATCTTCGGGCCGGTGTTGTCGGTGATTACGTTCGATACGGTTGAAGAAGCGATCAGGATCGCTAATGACAGCGAATACGGCCTTGCTGCCGCCGTGTGGACGTCGAACCTCACCACCGCGCATGAAGTGTCGCGCAAGCTGCGCGCGGGCACCGTATGGGTCAATTGTTACGACGAAGGCGGCGATATGAATTTCCCATTCGGCGGTTACAAGCAATCGGGCAACGGCCGCGACAAGTCGTTGCACGCGTTGGAGAAGTACACCGAGCTGAAGTCCACGCTGGTGCGGCTGCGCTAAAGGATTCGCAAGCCAGCGCGGCAGCGCGCCTGACAGGCACTGCCGCGTTCCCAATGAATCCGAAGCCGGACGCCGCATGTATCACCAGGAAGCCCTGCATGCGGCGCCGGCATGTTTATCAGGTATCAGGTCATCCATGACTGAACTCGTTTACGGCGATGGCGCGATTCGCCGTTCATCGCTTTATGGCTCGTCGATCGAAAACACCTATGGGGGTGTGCTGTCGTTCATGCGTCGCAAGTACACCCGTGAACTCGACGGCGTCGATGTCGTGGTCTCCGGCGTGCCGCTCGATCTGGCCACTACGTTCCGTTCGGGCGCGCGTCTCGGCCCCGCGGCGGTGCGCGCGGCGAGCGTGCAATTGTCGGAGTTGCATCCCTATCCGTGGGGCTTCAATCCGTTCGACGATCTCGCCGTGACCGACTACGGCGACTGCTGGTTCGACGCGCACAATCCCATGACGATCAAGGAATCGATCGTCGAGCATGCGCGCACGATCCTGCGTTCGGACGCGAAGATGCTGACGCTGGGTGGCGATCACTACATTACGTATCCGCTGCTGATTGCGCATGCGGAGAAGTATGGCAAGCCGCTTTCGCTGATCCATTTCGACGCCCACTGCGATACCTGGGCCGATGACAGCCCAGACAGCCTGAATCACGGTTCGATGTTCTACAAGGCGGTGAAGGACGGTCTGATCGATCCGAAAACCTCGGTGCAAGTCGGCATTCGCACGTGGAACGACGATTTTATGGGGATCAATATCCTCGATGCCGCGTGGGTTCACGAACATGGCACGCGAGCGGCGGTGGAGCGGATCACGTTGATTGTCGGCGAGCGGCCCGCGTATCTGACCTTCGATATCGACTGTCTCGATCCGGCGTTCGCACCGGGCACGGGTACGCCGGTGGCGGGCGGTTTGTCGTCGGCACAGGGGCTGGCCATCGTGCGCGGGCTCAGTGCGCTGAATCTGGTGGGCGCGGACGTGGTGGAAGTGGCGCCCGCTTATGACCAGAGCGAGATCACGGCGATTGCGGCCGCGCATATCGCGTGCGATCTGTTGTGTCTTTGGCGGCAGCGGAAAGTGGCTGAACGCTAGGCACTTTTAATCGGCTTGAGACGCAACCGGCTCAAGCCAGGCTCAGCCCATCGACGATGATCGATCGGGCTGACGCCGGCCTTCGCGTAAGCCGAGCGTGTAGGCAACGAGCGCGCCGCTCATGATCGCCAACTGCCACATCAGCATGTCGCTCCCGCGTGCCTTCATGGCGAAACCGGCGATGAGCGGCCCCACGATCGAACTCGCGGTGAAGGTAAGCGACACGAGCCGCATGTTGCGCGTGAGTGCTGCCTTATCGCTGCACGCCGCCGCGACCATGCCGAGCGTGATGTATGCGCTATTCATGCCACCCAGCAGCAGTGCACTGGCGCCAGCAAGCCATGAGGCAGGCGCGGCGAACGCGAAACCGCAGATCGCCACTGTGCTGAGGGCGGCGCAGACGATGACCGTGGCGGCGAGGCCTGCGCGATCGGCGAACCAGCCAACCGGAAACTGCAACAGCATCCCACCGACACCGAATAACGTGAGTAGCGTAGCCGTCTGCGTGGTATTGAGGCCGTGGGCGTCGGCAAATAGCGGAAAGAGCCCGTAGAGCGCGCCATCGCCAATGCCGCCTGCCGCGACGACGACCATGCCAAGGCTCACCAATGGGCCGATTGGGGCGCTTTTCTCAGCCCGGCCTTTTCGCATGGGCTGTGCTGGCTTAACAGCAGGCTGCCCATCGTCCGATGCGGTCAGCCATAGCGGAAGGGCTGCCGCAAACGTGAAGGCCGCGCCGGCCGTGAAGGTAATGCGTCCGTCGACTGCGCACCACACCGCCAATGCCGGGCCGATTACGCCGGCGGTAGCGATCAGTGCTTCGTGCACGCCCACTACACGTCCGCTCGATTCAGCCGGTACAAGTCGATAGAGCCACGTTTCATTGGCGATCCAGCGCAGGCCGATGCCGAACCCGGTCAACAGGCCGGGCACGAGCCACAACGGCCACCACAGCGCGTTCATCGTGGCGAACGCGACAATCGTCGCGGCGAGACCGAGCGACACCGCGCGCTTCGCACCGATACGGTCCACCAGCCACGGCGCGATCAACAAGCCGGCCAGCATGCCGGTCCATTGCGAAGCGGAGAAGAGACCGGCGCGCGGTGCGTCGAGACCATGATGGGCCAGCCACACAGGCAGCACCATGAAGCCGATGCCGAACTGGCCGATCTGCGAAAGCGCCGAGACCGCGGTCAGCGCGGCGATCGCCGGCCAACGCACCGGCGCGGCAGCATTCATGTGCTGCTCCGCGCGGGCATGGGCAGCCCCTGTTCGCGGCATTCGACCGGGCAGCCGGCTTTCAGGCAGGGACCGTCGTCGCAGAGGCGGCACAGTTGCATGGCGTGCGCCGGATTGCGGGTCTCGTTCCACAGGATCTTGATCAGCAGGTTTTCAAGCACATCGCGCTCGCGCTCGTCGAGCTGCCCGGCGATGCGTTGGAGCATCCGGTCGCGTGCCGTTTGCAGGCGTTTGGCTTCACGCTTGCCCGAAGCGCTCAAGGCAAGCGCGACGGAACGTTTGTCGGCACCTGATTTTTTTTCGACGAGACCGGCCTCCACCAGGCCCGCGACGGCGCGAACCGCGGCCGGATGCGAAAGATCGACTGCTTCGCGCAATACTTCAATGGATGAATCGGGATATTGACCGACCGCGTTGAGCATGGCGCGGGCGGTGGGGCCCGCGAGTGCGGCCATGGCAGGCTGCGCGTTCATCTCGTCCGTGATCAGCAGGGCGAGCACGCCAAGCAGGTTCTCTGTGCGCTGCGTCATAGGGGTGCCTCAATGTGTGCAACGTGCATATATGCATGGTGCACACATTGGTGGGGATGCGCAAGCGATTTTTTGTGACCGTCAATCGTTCAGCGCAAACCGTAAGCCGCCTCAAAAACCCGCCGCGCTGCGTTAGAGCTTCGGATCCTGCTCGACTGGCGAGCACACTGGCGTAACCGGCTGACCCGCCAGCACTTTCCTGACAAAAGGTATCGAATCCTCCAGCGACGTGTTGACCGTGCCGTTATGTTCGCGATCCGCGTAAAGATGCGCCTCGACCGTGGTACCCGCCGCGCAGGCGTCTTTTGCGAGGGAGAGGCTCCAGAGGAGCAAGGCCGTCGTCCGCACCGATGCCGATGAACACCGGCGACTTGATCTTCAGAGTCGGAAACTTCAGATACGCGTCCCACCAGGCCTGCAAACGAGCGTTGGCGCCCGGCTTCACGGTGTTCGCAGTGGTCAGACCGGCGAGCGCTGCGTCGTCCTCGAGCGACGCGAGGCAACTGATGCGCGATTGTTCGAGAATCGGCAGCGCGGAATCGCTGAGGATGTCGGAAGCCTTCAGCCCAGGGTCGATCTGCTGCGCCGACAGCACTGAATAGAACTGGTACGCGAGTGTTGCATCGATCCGATTGGGATCACGTCTGTAAGCGGTTTTGAACGGCGCAAGTGTTGCCAGGGTGTGCTTCGGTGCGTTGTAAATGACGCCCGTCGCGACCGTGCCACGGATATCCAGTTCGGGCGCGTACGTGCTCGCGTAGCCGGCGGCGGCGAATACGGCGGAACCGCCTTGAGATTGCCCGACCAGCACAACCTGGTTGGCGAGTCCAGGTACGTTGTGCAACACGGCGCGCACGCTGTCGAGCATCGTGTAGCTATTCGAACGATTGTTCAGCTGCGGGTTGGGTCCGGGCGTGCCGAGTCCCTGATAGTCGGTCGCCACCACCGCGAAGCCTTGCTGGAGCCACGCATTCAGATAGCGCACGTCGCGATAGGAGCGTCCGAACCACGAGGGCGCGCAGATATCGGCCATGCCGAAGGTGCCGTGCCCCCACGCGACGATCGGCCATCCGCCTTGCGGCGGCTGGCCTTTGGGTAGGAACAGTGCACCCGATACTGCGATCGGCGTTGTGCCGTCGATGCCATCGGTCGAACTGTATAGCAGGCGCAGTTGCTGGCCGGCGTTGGCGAGGCCGAGTGTAGACGGCAGTCTCTCGGAGCGCAGCAGTTCGCCGGGGTGTGCGGGAATCTCATCGTCCCACGTGTAGAACGCGGACACACGGCCGTCGCCTTGCAGCGGATCGGGCGCTGGTGCTCTCGCGCCGGTGGCGAAGGCCGTGCTGAACGCGAGCAATGCGGCGAGGCTTGCGGCAAACCGTGCGCCGAATTTGACGCGAGCCGACGCGTGCCACTTCGGCGCTCGGTTATTTTCTGTTTTCATGTTGACGCCTTGAACGATGGTGAGAAAAGTGCGGGCCACGCGACGCCTGCCGACGTGAGTCCGTCGAACCCGGGCGGCCTTCAACGCAAGTTTTGAACCATCGCCGTGCGCGGTTGGCGAAACCCCGCTCGCATCGGGGTGCAACGGTGCTGCGGTGTGATGTGCGCACACGCCTGCTTTGCGTCGTGCGCAACAACCGCTGATGCTGCGCTGTTGGTCCAGCAGCAAAATCACCTGGGTCGAACGTGGGCGTCCATGCGCGGGGAGCGGCGACGAAGCCGCCGAACAAGGGTCTGCGTGTGACGCGCCGATTGGCACACTTGCTGCTAAATACCCCTCGCATCGATCCCTCTCTCATCAAAGGACTCAACATGTCAGTCACGCAGACGCTGGAAAGCGGCGAACTGGTCGCGTTCGTCGAACGCATCCGGCGCGAATTCGCGCAAGCCACGCGCGTCCTCAAGGAAACCCGCACGTTATCGGCTACCAACACCTTCCAGGCGTATCAGCGTGTGCCTGGCACAGACCTCGTCGTCGCCGTGTCGGCGCCTACGCCGTGGGCGCAATCGCAGGAGGTTCAGGCGGTCGTGGTGTCGTTCGACGGCAAGGTGATCCATGGCGATCCGAAGGCGTCCGGCCATGGCCCTCGCTATGCGGGTGTGTTCCAGGAAGCGCCGGAAGTCGACGTGGTGATTCACGTGCATGGTCCGTATCTCGGCGCGTGGGCGAGTGCGCACCGTCCGTTGCCGATTCTGTACGCGCCGGCGCAGCGTTATACGAAGGCGCGTGAAATTCCGATCTATATCGACCGCCGGCCGGGCGAGCCGCGTTTCATCGTCGACACGATCCGGCGCGATCCGAACATTCCGGCGATTCTCGAGGCGAACGGCGGCGCGACCTTCTGGGGCAAGAACATCCTCGACGTCTCGCAGTACATCCTGATCCTCGAAGAGGGCGCGTACTTCCAGGCGCTTGCGGAGTCGCTCGGCGGCTCGAAGGAGTTCGGCCCGGGCGTGCTCGAACAGCAGTGGAAAATGACTGGCCTCGCCTGACCCAGGGCGCTAGCGACAACGAGCGACGTTGAGCGGCATGGCGCAGTTAGCCGTGCCGCTTTTCGCATCGACGCAGCCTGGCAACGGTATTGCCGGTTCCGTCATACTGTTAGCTCGATGTATTGGTTCGCAGCGCACGGCCGGCTTGATATCGTCGAGGCTTCCTTTGGATTCCTTGCTGGTCGATCAATGGCTGTCTTCAGTTTTCCCGATCCCGCTTCGCACGCCATCACGATTCGTGCGAAAGCCCTGACTTTCGACGATCCCAAGTCGCTGGTGTTGCTCGAACGCATCCATCTGGTCGCGCCGAGCGATGCCACCGTGCTTGTCACTGGCGAGAGCGGCACCGGCAAGGAGCTAATCGCACGGCTCGTGCATTCGCTGAGTGAACGCCGTGACGGGCCGTTTGTCGCGGTGAATTGCGGTGCATTCTCGGAGACGCTGATCGAGAGTGAACTGTTCGGTCACGAACGCGGCGCGTTCACGGGCGCGATCAGCAGCCAGCCCGGCTGGTTCGAATCGGCCAATCGCGGCACGCTGTTTCTCGACGAAGTGGGGGACTTGCCGCTTGCGGCGCAGGTCAAGCTGCTGCGCGTGCTGCAGGAACGCGAGGTGGTGCCGGTCGGTTCGCGCAAGACTGTCAAAATTGACGTGCGCCTGGTCACCGCGACCAATGTGAACCTCGAAGCCGCGGTACGGGCCGGGCACTTTCGGGAAGATCTGTACTACCGCCTGAACGTCGTCAAACTGAGCCTGTTGCCACTGCGCGAGCGACCGGGCGACATTGGGCCGCTGATCCAGCACTTTCTCGAGAGCTACGCGAAGCGTCTACGGATCACGCCACCCGCGCTGACGGATGCCGCGCTCGAACGGCTGCATGCTCACTCATGGCCGGGCAATATTCGCGAGCTGGAGAATGTGATTCATCACGCGCTGCTGGTGAGCAGCGGCGGTTTCATCGACGCCGGCGATTTGCAGTTTTCCGCGCTTTCTCTGGCGCCTCACGCACAGGCTGCGGACGCACCTGTGGCAGCGGCAGCGGCCAACCCGTCGCGCCGTCCGCGTGATACCGCGGAAGCGACCGACGCCTTGCGCGAGGCAATCGTCGATCTGCTGGAGCTCGGCACGCCCAGGCTCTGGCAGCATATCGAAGACACGGTCTATCGCAGCACCTTCGAATTCTCCGAGAATAATCAGCTTCGCACTTCACGCCTGCTCGATCTGTCGCGCAACATCGTGCGTGCCCGGCTCGCGCAACTCGGCATCCTCAAGCTGCGCGACGCCGGCGAACCGGACGCAACTGAAACGGGCGAAGCCGGCGACCGCCGTCAGGCGTGATCGCGCCAGCGCAGCAAGCGTTGCGCGACGCGCTCGCACAGCATGCCCATCGCCACTGCCAGTACGGTGACGCCGATCACGCATACCAGCAACACATCGACACGCGCGCCGGCCTGCGCGGTCTGCATCAGATTGCCGACGCCTGCTCCGGCGTTGAATAACAGTTCACTACTCGTAGCCGTAATCCATGCAAACGGCACCGCTTGCAGGATGCCGGCGAACACGTCCGGTAACGCGCCTGGAATCAGCACGTCGCGCAGCCAGCCAGCCCGCGTCAACTCATACGACTGTGCTAATTCGAAGTAACGTCGATCGATACGGCGCAGTCCGTCGAAGCTGCTCGTCACCATCGGATAGAAGGCGGCGAGGAAGACGATGAACACCTTCGCGAACTCGCCCGTGCCGCACCAGAGACTGATTAATGGAATCAGCCCGAGCAGCGGTACGTGACGCAAGGCCTGAAATAATGGGTGCACCAGCTTCTCGGCGCTGCGCGATAACGCGGTCAATGCGCCTACCGCGACGCCGGCGATCACGCCGGTACCGAGACCGAACGTCGTGCGGCGCAGACTCGCACCGAGGTCGACGAACAATTCACCGCTTCTGAGAAGTTCGATTGCGGCACTCGCCACCTGTTCGATCGGCACGAACGCATATTGATGCACGGCATCGCGATAGGCGGCGAATTGCCAGAGTCCGAGTAAGGCGAGCGGCAGGACGAAACCGCGGGCCCGTCGGCGCAGGGGGGACGTTGCGTGCAGGGCGATCATGGAAGGCGTTCTAGAAGAAAGAGGGTTCAACGGTTGGGCGTTTGCCAGCGCAACACGCGGCGCTGCACGAGTGCGATGCTCTGATCGAGCGCGAAGCCGATCAAACCGATCGCGATCACGTCGACCATCACAATGTCGATACGCAGCATCTGCCGCGCCATCTCCATCATTTCGCCGATGCCGCTATCGGCGCTCAGCAACTCGACCGCGACGAGCGCGAGCCAGGAACGCGCAATTGCGATGCGGACACCCGTGAGCAGCGACGGAAAGGCCGAGGGCAACAGCACGTCGCGCAACAACTCAGCGCGGCCAAGCCCATAGTGGCGGCCCATTTCGACCAGATCGCGCGGCACGCCTTGCACCCCCCCGTAGGTGGCAAGTGCGACTGGAAAGAACACCGCCTTGGCGACCACCACCACCTTGAGCGGTTCGTCGATACCGATGAGCAGAATCAGTATGGGTATCAGCGTCAGCGTCGGGACCTGTCGCAGGATGTCGAAAAGCGGGCGCACGTAGTCTGAGAAAACGCGGTTCACGGCGAGCAGTGTGCCGCACGCGATGCCGGGCAAGGCGCCCCATACGAAGCCGGTTGCCAGACGACGCAAGGTGATCAGCAGGTTGTCCTGCAGGTCGCCGCCGGCCGCGAGCGTGCTGAAGGTCTCATAGACCTTGTGCGGTGGCACGAGGAGTTGCGGCGCGAACCAGTGTTGCGCGCTCACATACCACCAGAGCAGGAACAGCATCGCGGGCGAGACCCACCACAGCAGCGAGGAAGCGCGGCGCGCGAAAGCACGCGCGCGCGCGGCGGTGCTCGCTCTTGCCTGAGTGACGGGTGCGGGTGGGGCGGATGTCGCGGCACCCGCCACCGTATCAATGGTTTGCGACATTCGTCGTGGCGCTCGCATCCCAGTAGCGTTCAAGCTTGAGCTCCTTCAACGCATTGTTGACGAACTGCGGCGCGAGCAGGCTATTGACGTCCACACCGCCGGACGTGAGTTTGGCCTGCTGGCTATACGCCGACACGTCGCGGTAATGTGCGCTGAGCGACGGCGTAAAAAGCGGCGTCCATTGGTCTTTCCACGGTAGCTTCTCGTCGTCATACTCGCGCCGCACTACGTTTTCAGGTTGGCCCGAAGCGCTGAGAATCTTGATGTAGGCATCGCGGTTCTGCGGTTGCGAAATCCAGTAGGCCGCACGTACATAAGCGGTCGCGACCAGTTGCGTGATGTCGGGGTACTGACGCACGAAATCGTCGGAGGCCCACAACTCCGCGCGCATCTTCCACGCGTCGGGTGCTTCCTTGGTCGACCAGATGATCTTGCCGACCTGCTTGTCCACGAGTGGGTAAGCGTCCGAGAGCGTAAAGAATCCATCGACCCGGCCCGCGGCGACGGCGGCGGCACCGGCTTGCGGATCGAGGTTATAGATCTTGAAGTCGGACAGTTTCAGACCGTTGGCCGCCAGCAGTTTGCCGAACGTCACTTCCCACGGACGGCCGCGATTGAGCGCAATCCGCTTGCCTTTCAGATCGACGATCGACTTCGCCGTCGAATTGGCCGGCACGACCAGATAAGTGTTGCTGCCCACACCACCCGGCACGATGAGTCTGGTACGCGTGCCGGACGCGTTGACGACGACCGAGGGCAGGTCGCCGTAGCCTGCGAAGTCGATGCTGTGATTCGTGAAGGCCTCGTTGACCAGCGTACCGACCGCAGCGGTCGAGACCGGCACCCATTGCAGCTTGATATGGCGCGCGGCTAACGCCTGTTCCAGCGACTTGTCGGCGTCGATTAAAGCGGAGGCGCCCGCATATTGCGTTTTGCCGCCGTTTGAATAAGCGACCACGGCGATCCGCACGACTTTCGGCGCATCGTCGGCGCGCGCCACGGAGGGGCCCAGCAACGCGGCGGCCGTGAGCGGCACCGTCATCGACCATGCGATGAACGCGCGCCGCAGCAACAGGGAGAAAGCAGATGAGCGTTTCATGATATGCGGATCAGACCTTGAACGTAATGGTGGAAGCCGGGCGGCGTGGTTCGAGCAGTGCGTTCGTTCACGCACGGCGCTTAAGTGTGGAGTGCAGCGCATCGGCCATCGGGCGTGGATCGATCCAGTCGGCGATCTCGAAATCGGCTTCGAGGAATCCCCACTCGAACAGGAAGTTTTTGAAGTCGTCGAGCGCGGCGACCGATTCCGCTTCGAGGTTCACGCCGAGATGATGATGCAGGTTGCCGCCATAGGCCGCATGAACCCACTCGACCGCCGATGCGGTTTCGTGCGATACGTACTGCGCGGTTTCGTCGGGATGCGTGCGCGCCCAGTCGCCTGCGGCCACCACGAGCTTCAGAAAGCCGGCGACGATGTCCGGATGATTGGCGAGCACTTCCGCATTCACCGTGAGCGGGCGCGGCGTGCCGTTGTTGTTGCGAATATGCGGCTCAGGATGAAAGCCGATATCGATCACGACTTGCGCGCCGATCAGTTGCGCCACTTCCAGCCCGACCGACCCCTTCACGTAGATCGCATCCACCGTGCCGCGCAGCAAGGCGCTCGCTTCGGCGGCATAGAGCGCGCGGCTCGACAGACCGAGCGGCAAGGTGAAGAGTTCCGTGGCGGGATCGTCGCCGACTGCCTGCAGCGTGCGTGCTTCTACATCGATCAATTCGACATCGCGCGTCGTCATGCCTTCCAGACTTAGTGCATTGACGAAGCCGCGCAGCGCGGAGGCGCGAAAGATATCGATGCGGTCAGTTGAGCGGCGCGGGATCGCGATGCGCCGGCTACGCAGTTGCTTGACCGACTGAATGCCCGAGCCCGGCAGCGTCAGGATCAACTGCGATTCATCGACCCAGGATAGACCGATCACGCGCGTATCGGCCCGATGCGAGCGCGCCCACATCGCCGGAATGCTGCCGCCCTGACGAAACGACATCGCCAACGTGTGATCGCTGATCGACGACGCGTCGTGTCCTGCCGAGTCGCGCAGCGAGCGGATCGCCACGCCATCGGCCGACAACTCGCCGTTGAGCCAGCCGAGATGCACGGCGATGCCGAGCGGCGTCGGCACCGGTGAGCGTGCGTACCAGAAGGGATGCTGTTTGTCCGATGACGAATCGGGCCTGTCTGTCATGTGCGTTTTCCATGTTGAGGTTCGTCCTGCCCGCCGGCTGACGCGCGATAAGCGGTAGCGGCGGCGCGGACTGATAAATGCAAATTCCAGGCCAGGCGCGCGCGATTGCTGTGAGCAGCCTTTAGCAGACATGCGGCTCGGCTGCGCATACCGATGCAGGCCGTGCCGATTGGTGAGGGGCGCGCGTGCGAGTGTTGCTCCAGCAGCAGTTGTCCGAAGCGGTGTTGCGCCAGCAACACGAGGGGTGTTGATGCAGCAGCTTGCGCGCAGGCTGCCCGCGCCCGGATCGACGCAAGCCGAAGCGCCCGCAACGCTTGCGGCCATCGCGCATCGCGTGCCGATCGAAGGCCTCTTTATTGCCATTGGCATAGGCCGTGCTTAGAGATGTGCCGAACCGGTTACGGCACGCGTCATCGCGTGGCCGGCCCGACGCTAACACCAAGGAGAACAGATCAATGGCTGTCGAATTTCTGTGGCGCTTGCCGATGCACGGCGATGGCAGACGCGCCCACGACCGGCACACCCGTGGCGAGTGGAATAACCAGACGGCCTCGCGCGTCGCGCCGAAAACGGATAGCGACGATTTTGGCTATATCGACTATCTGTCCCAGGTGGCGCGCGCAGCGGATCTGGTCGGCTTTCACGGCGCGTTGATTCCGATCTTCCGCTTTACTGAGGAGCCGTGGGTGGTGGCTGCGGCGCTCGCGCGCGAGACCCGCAATCTGCGTTTGCTGATCGCCATGCAGCCATGGTTCATGCATCCGGCGTATGCGGCGCAAATGGCGGCCAGCCTGCAGCGGATCAGCCGCGGCCGTGTGGAGTGGAACATCGTGACGGGCGGTGGCGGGGCGGACCAGCGCGCGTATGGCGACTTTATCGATCACGACAGCCGTTACGCGCGCACCGATGAATTTCTCGACGTGGTGAAGGGTTATTCCGCCGGTGAGCCCTACACGCACAAGGGCCGCTTCTATCAGGTCGAAGCAGGTGGCCTGGTCGCGCCGCTCTCCAGCCAACCTGTGCCGCGTATTTATCTGGCTGGCGCCAGCGATGCCGCGATGGCGGTGGCCGCGAAACACGGTGACGTACATCTGAGTTGGGGCGAGCCGCTTGCCAAACAGAAGGAGGTGATCGACCGCGCGCGCCAGGCGCTCGACGCGCAAAACGCCGAGCGCGATCTGCGCTTCGGCATGCGCATCGACATCCTCGCGCGCGAAACGGAAGAACAGGCATGGGCCGAACTGCGGCAGATGTTCGCCACCGTCAGCGACTCGACGCAACTGGGTGGCGCGCGGCGCACGGTTGGCGTCGGCGATTCGGAGTCGGTTGGCGCGAAGCGGCAGTTCGCGCTGCATCAGGGCAACACCCAGCATTTCGACGATCTGATCGTGGGGCCGAACCTGTGGGCCGGCATGTCGAAGATTCGCGGCGGCCCGGGCTGCGTGATCGTGGGCAGCCACGAGCAGGTCGCGGAGCGGCTCGCCGAGTACGTGGGCATCGGCGTATCAACCTTCATTCTGGCGAGCAACCCGCATCTGGAAGAAGCGTACCGCGTCGGCGAGGAGGTCCTGCCGCTGGTAGCGGGGGCGATCGATGCGCGCAGGACCGCGGCGGCGCTGCGAGTCGCGTTCGCCTAAGCCAACGGCGATCCTTAACGCATCGGCGATCAAGCCCGCGTACACCAACAAGCAAGGAATCCAACGATGAGTACAACCGTTGCGCAAGCCGCGACGTCCACTGCACTGTGGTACACCCGCTGTCCCGTGCCGACCGCGCTCGGCATAGCCGTTCACCGCGGCTGGTTCGACGAGGAGTTCGGACCGGATGGCATCACCCTGAAATCGCTGCAGGAGACCCGCGAGCCTGCCAAACGCGAGTCGCATTTCGATCACAGCCTGCCGTCGTCGTTTCGCCAGGGCGGCAATATCCCGGCGCTGTGGGCGCGTTCGCGAGGCGCGGCGACGCGGGTCGTCGGCCTCTCGTGGACCAATGAATTCCAGGCGATTGTTACCCTGCCGCGCAGTGGCATTCGTCATTCGCGCGATCTGCGCGGACGGCGTCTGGGTCTGCCGCAGCACGCAATCAGCATTGACTTCTGGCGCGCTGCTGCGCTCAAAGGTTTTCTTACTGCGCTCGAACTTGAAGGCCTCGGGCATAGCGACGCGCAATGGGTCGATCTACCGGAGCCGGCGCGCGACGCTGGTGAAGCGCGGATTGCGATCGGCAAGCTTGGGGTGGCGCCCGGCAATGAATCGCCGTTTCGTGGGCCGCATGAATACGGTCTTGAAGTGGCGGCGCTAGTGCGTGGCGATGTCGATGCGATCTTCGTGAAGGGCGTGGCCGGACTGGAAACCGTACATCTGATCGACGCGCACGTGGTGATCGATCTGGGCGCGCATCCCGATCCGCTGGTGCGCATCGGCAACGGCACGCCGCGCACGTTGACGGTCGATCAGGCACTCATCGACGAACGCCCCGATCTGGTCAGCCGGTTCGTATCGGTGGTGGTGGCGGCCGGAGACTGGGCGACGAAGCATGCGGCCGAGACCGTTGCCTATATCGGCCGTGAGACTCGTTCGTCCAACGAGTGGGTGCGCTATGCGTATGGCAGCGAAGTGCACCGGCATCTGGAAACCAATCTCGCGCAGACCTCGATCGACGGTCTCGTTGCGTTCAAGGACTTCCTGTTCGAATGGGGTTTCCTCGAGCACGACTTCGATGCGCGCGCATGGATCGAGCCGCAGCCGTACACCGAGGTATCGAAATATCGCCGCGCATGGGTCGCCTAGTGTGGAGCGTCCTCGCGCGACGCGCAAACCAGTAAGGAGTGAAGCGTGACGTTTCTGACAATGGAGAGTGCGGGTACGCAGGCGCGGCGTCATGCGGCGCGCTGGAGCGGCTCGGCGGTGCGCCGTTCGAACGTGCCTGCGTTTGCGCCACTGCCGCCGCAGCCGCTGACGCAGCGCGCGCCTGCGGCGGAGCATGAGGTCCGAGCGACGCGCAGGACATGGGGTGAGATCGGCGCTGCCGCGTTGTTGATCCTCGCGTTGCACACGGGATTCATGCTGGTGGCGAGTCATGGACGCGTGGAATCACGCGTGCCTGTCGTGCCGCCCAAACCCCTGCCGATGACGGTGGAGCTGACGCGGCCGCCGGTTCCGCTGCCGCAAGCCAGGCAGGCGCCGCCGCCCACGCCGCAGCCGGTCAAACAGCAAGCGCAGCCGCCACGCCCGCTGACGCGTGCCCTGGCGCCGAAGCCTTCGCCTGCACTCACGCCGCTCGTGGCCCCGCCGCCGCAAGCGACGACACCGGCCGACACCGCTGTCGCGCATACCCCGGCACCAGTCGCACCGGCGCCCGCCGCGCCACCGGCGGCTGAAACCGCGCCGATCGGCAACGCCGCGTATCTGCACAACCCGGCGCCCGACTATCCGCCGATCGCGCAGGACCAGGGGTGGGAAGGGCGCGTGCTGCTGCGCGTGCATGTACTGCCAAGTGGCAAACCTGACTCGGTCGATATCAGGACCAGCAGCGGCCGCAAGATGCTCGACGACGCCGCGGTGGCCGCGGTCCGGCGCTGGAGTTTCGTGCCGGCCAAACGGGGAGACGAAGCGGTCGACGGCTGGGTCAACGTGCCTATCGAATTCAAGCTGGGCTGACGCGTGCTGTCCGCATGACGGACGAATCGCGCGCTTTCTGTTCAACACCGGATCTGGATTTCGAACCAATTTCGAACCGTATATCGCACCAAAAAGGAATCAATCATCATGAATGGCATTTCAACGACTTTCATCGTGCAGGGCGCACTCTGGCTACTGGGGATTTTCTCGGTGGTGACGTGGACGCTTATTCTCGTCAAGGCCGTGCAAAGCGTGCGCGCGAGCGTGCAGAGCCGGCGCTTTGCGAAGCAGTTCTGGGCGGCCAGCAGTTTCCACGCGGCAGCCACGCTGGAACCCGGCGTGAGCCCGGTGGGCCGCGTCGCCGCGACCGGATTCGAGACCTTGCAACGCGCCGACGAAGGCAATGGTCAGGATCTCGAACATAGCTGGAGCCGCCACGATCTGCTGGAGCGCCACCTGCGCCAGCAGATCCAGAACGAGCGCCGCCGCCTCGAAGCAGGTCTCGCGGTGCTGGCCTCGATCGGCAGCACTGCGCCGTTTGTCGGCCTGTTCGGCACCGTGTTCGGCATCATTCACGCACTGACGGCGATCACGCACAGCGCGTCGGCCAGCATCGACGTGGTGGCTGGGCCTATCGGCGAAGCGCTGGTAGCGACGGGCGTCGGCATCGCGGTCGCAGTGCCGGCGGTGCTTGCCTACAACTTCTTCGTGCGCCGCGTGAAAGCGGCCTCCGCTGACCTCGACGGTTTCGCAACCGATTTCGTCACGCTCGCGCAGAAGGCCGGATTCCGTGTGCAGGGCACGGCAGCGCGTGCGCAACCGAGCCTGAAGACCGTCAACGAGGCGTTCGCATAATGGCTTTCTCATCCTCTTCCGATAACGATGACGTGCTGAGCGAAATCAACATCACGCCGCTCGTCGACGTGATGCTGGTGCTGCTGGTTGCGTTCATCGTCACCGCGCCGCTGCTCAACAACGCGGTGCACGTGAATCTGCCCAGAACGGTCGCTACGGCGCCCGCTGATCAGAAGCCCGCCGTGACCGTCAGTGTGGACGCGAAGGGCGTGGTGTACCTCGACAAGCGGCCCACCGATCTGCGCCTGATCGGCGCTGAGCTGTCGGCGCTCAAGGCGAACAACCCGGACGTCGCGCTCAACCTGCAGGCCGACGAGGGCGTGCCTTACGGCACGGTGGCCAGGCTGATGGCGGCGATCGAGCACGCCGGCATCAGCAGGCTATCGGTGCTGACGGCCAACAACGGCTAATCACGGTCGTTGCATGACCCCGCGACCCCGCGAACTCCTTACCGGACCAATTCATGAGCACTTCGGTTTCAGACAACATCCAGTCGATCTGGTACACGCGCTGCCCGGTGCCGACACCGCTCGGCATTGCCGCGCATCTCGGCTGGCTCGACGACGAATTCGCGCGCGATGGCATCACCGTGCGCTCGCTACAGGAAACGCAGCATGCGGCGCAGCGTGCCTCGCATATTGATCACACGCTGAACAATTCGTTTCGCCAGGGCGGCAGTATCCCGGCGTTGTGGGCGCGTTCCGCCGGAGCCGATACTCGCGTGATCGCGCTGACGTGGGTCGACGAAGCGCAAGCAATTGTTGCGCTGCCTGACTCCGGCATCCGCACGGCGAAAGACTTGCGTGGACGCCGCGTTGGCCTGCCGAAGCGCGCGGGCGAGCGGATCGATATTTTCCGCGCGGCGGCGCTGCGCGGTTTTGTCAGCGTGCTGGAGCTCGAGGGTTTGTCCGCGCGCGATGTCGAACTGGTCGACATCGCGGCGGCCGGCGTGCGCGAGCGTGCGGATGGCGGCGCGCTGCCCGCGGCGACCTTCAGCAATCCGGGCAGTGTGAGCAGTCGTCGTCTTTATTCGGCGGAAATCGCGGCGCTGGTGCGAGGTGAAGTCGATGCGATTTATGTGAAGGGATCGCTCGGGTTGGAGAGTGCTTACCTGATCGGCGCGCGGATCATCGTCGACATCGGCTTTCATCCAGAGCCGAAGGTTCGCATCAACAACGGCTCGCCACGGCCGTTGACGGTCAATGCGGCCACACTCGAGAATCATCCGGAGATCGTCAGCCGGTTTCTGGCGCGCGTGATCGACGTGGACGGCTGGGCGCGCGAGCACAAGCAGGAAGTGCTCGGTTATCTGGGCCGCGAAACGGGTTCGGGCGACGACTGGTTGCGTCTCGCTTATGGCGACGACGTGCATCAACGCTTGCGTACGGATCTCGACGACACGTCGATCGCCGCGCTCGACGATTTCAAAGGCTTCCTGGTGGAATGGGACTTTCTGCCGGCGGATTTCGATATTCACGCGTGGATCGATCCACGCGCGCTCGCGCAATCACATCGTTACGTCGCCTCGCTATCTGATTTGAACCGGTGAGCCCGGTAGCGATTTAATCTGAAAAACAGATTCGGCATCGTGATGGAAGGTGTCGAATCGTTCTGATCGCGGTCGCCTCGCCGCGTTCAAGTTGCCCATCTCGAAGGTGGCATCACGCTCTCACAGAGCGAACCTTGCGGATCATTCGCGCGAATTTTCCCGATCAGTAGCCGTCCCTGAGTTGGGGTGCTGCACATGCAACACCCCAACACCACTTCACGGGTGCGCCAGCAGCAATTACCACTCGCTTCGTTCACGCAACCCTTGTGTGACAGACCGCTTCGCCTGGCATCCGACTTGCAATAGAGCACTCCATGCGTGCCGCATCGCTCGCGCACGAAGGAAAACACTCGGTTGCGGGCGCAATCAAACAACAATTGAATAAGGATAGCGAAGTCAATGTTCAAGAGAAAAACACTCGTCGTTGCGCTCGGGGGAGTGCTTGCTGGTGGTGTGCTGATGTCGCCGGCATGGGCTGCGGATAACGCGGCAAACGATGCTTCAGCCGACGCGGCCGGTGCGGCGGTACAGGCAAAGCCGAAGGCGAAAAGCGCGAGCAAGGCCGCACCCGACACGAATCTGGGAGCGGTCACGGTCACCGCGCGCCGACGCAAGGAAAGCATTCAGGAAGTGCCGGTCGCCGTCACCGCGTTGAGCGGCGACAGCATCAAGAACAACGAATTGCGAGTCGTCAACGACATCACCAAGTACGTGCCGAACTTCACGGCGCAGTCCACCGAAGGACGTGAACGGCCCCGCTGGTTCCTGCGCGGCGTCGGCAGCAACGATCCGTCGGATCTGTCGCTGAGCCCGATCGGCGTCTACTTCGACGACGTTTATATCAACAGCGTGTTCGGCCAGGGCTTTCCGCTCTTCGACCTCGACAATATTCAGGTGCTGCGCGGGCCGCAGGGCACACTGTGGGGCAAGAATACGATCGGCGGTGCGGTCAGCCTGACCTCGAAGAAGCCGACGTTCGACGTGGACGGCTATGGGAAGGTGGGCTTCGGCCAGTACAACAGCCGGCTTGCCGAAGCCGCGATCGGCGGTCCGATCGGCAGCAACGACGTGCTGGCGGCCCGCATTTCGGTGTATCACGAGAACGGCGACAGTTTTTACACCAACACGGAGGCGGGCGGCCGCTTCGGCGGTTTTCACGACAACGCGGTGCGCTTCCAGTTACTTGCGGTGCCGACCTCGAATTCAGATTTCCTGCTGAACGTCCACGGCCGGAATTACACCGGCGGTGGTGACCCATGGCACGCACAGGGGGCCGCCGCTAACGGCTCGAACCAGTTTGGCTTCGTTGGCTCAAGCGATCCGGGCACGGTCTCGTTGAATGCGCCGTCGAGCGATCATATTGCTTCTTATGGTGGCTCGCTGACCGCGCACTGGCATATCAACAGCGCGCTGACGCTGACCTCGATTACCGCGCTGGAAGGTTTGAACCGCTGGTACCAGGACGATGAAGACTACTCGCCCTACGACGCGGCGCGTTCGCACGATACGCTTTCGTCGCATCAGTTCTCGCAGGAGTTTCGTCTCGAGTCGCCGCAGAATGACCGGCTGAGCTGGATCGCAGGGGCACACTTTTTCACGGAGGAACTGAGCGAAGAGGGGGCTGGTGGCGGCTTGCCGGACGCACCGGGTGGTCCGGCGGCCACCTATTACCACCTGACCGAACTGACCCAGCACACGCAAAGCGCCGCGGTGTTCGGCAGCGTGAAGTATCGCTTTACCGATCGCTTCAACCTGACCGGCGGCCTGCGCTATACGATCGAACGCAAGACGATCAATCTGACCGGTTTGCAGAATAGCGGTCCCGTTTCGTTCAGCGATGTGAGCAACTGGTGGGATCCGTCGTCGATCACGTCGCCGCTCGCGGTGAGCGCGCGGCAGAATCAGACCAACACGTGGCGTGCGCCGACGTGGGATCTGACGCCCGAATACGCGATCAGCAATAACGTGCGGGCTTATATCCGCTATGCACGCGGCTTCCGTTCGGGCGGCTACAACGGCAGTGCCTATACGCAAAGCACCGTGTCGACGGTTACGCCTGAATATCTGACCGACTACGAAGCCGGCATCAAGAGCGAATGGTTCGACAAGCGCCTGACCGCCAACGCGAGCGTCTTCCATTACGACTACCGCGACATTCAGGTCTTCGCTCTCGCGCCAAATCCGTTAGGCGGTGCACCGGTGTCCACATTGTCGAACGCAGGGCAGGGGCGTGCCGATGGTTTCGAACTTGAATTGAAGGCGCAGCCGCTCAACAGCCTCTATCTGTTCGCCAACCTCGGTCTGTTGAACACACGCTTTACCGAGTTTGCCAATGTGCCGACCGCAGTGGGCAATTCGTTCGCACGCTCGCCACACACCACGATCGATGTTGGCGGTGAATACCGCGTGCCGCTGCAGGTGGGCTCGATTGCAGTCGGTGGCGATATCAACTATCGCAGCACCGAGTATTTCAGCGCGACGCGTCAAACCGTGCCGCAGCTGTGGCAGGCAGGCTATACGGTGATGAATGCGCACGTATCGTACGTGTCGTCGAATCAGAAATACATTCTGACCGGCTACGTGACGAACCTGACCAACAAGGTCTATAAAAAGCTGGAGCTGTTACCGTCTTATGGCGCGTATCCGGTGTTGTACGGTGACCCGCGCGTCTTCGGTTTGACGTTTACGGCGAAGATCTGATCAGGTGCTCGTGCGGCTTGCAGCGCTAACGAAGCAAAGGCTGCAAGCTTTTTCCTCCGCGCCAGGCGGTGGCGCGCGAAGTCACTTCGCCAATCTCGCCCGTACGGTGTATTCGCCTTCATTGCCCTCGTCTTCCGACATATGGGCCATCGCCGTCTCGAAGTCGGGCGGCAGCGGCTCGACCGCATAGCCGCGTTTTTCCCACGCGTCGAGGCCGCCCTTAAGCGCTTTTACGTGATGGATATTCTTCCGATGCAACTGGGTGACAATCCGCTTGGCCGTTGCTTCGTTGGGACACACGCAGTAGACGACAATCGGCCGTTTCAGCAACTCGGGATGCAGTGGCTCGGGTGAATCGAGATCCAGCAACTGCGCACCCGCAATCCGGTGCGATTCTTTCGCGCGGATGCTGTGCGGCCGCGCATCGAGGATCAGCGGCGGCTCATTGGACTTCATCAGTTCATCGAGCTGGTCCGGCGAAATGCGTACATGCGCGAGCCAGCGGCGAAACTGCCAGCGGCGCACGTAGCGATAGAGGAGCACGGCAACGAAGATCGCCGCGAACGCGTCGAAAATCGTGCCGCCGTTGTGGCGCACGAGCAGAACGAGCTGCACGATCTGATCATGCAGTGCTGCGCCGCCTATCACCCATACGCCGGCCCACAGCACCGCGCCGACAAAATCCCACAGCAGAAACACGCCGACGTTGATTGGCGTGGTACCGAGCAGGGGCGCGGAGATCAGACCGAGGCCGGGCAGGAACTTGGCGACGGTGAGAATCGGCGCGCCGTATCGTTCATAGGTATTGCGTGCGACGCGCACGGTGGTGTCGAGCGAGAGCGAGAAGCGCACCAGTTGATTCAGCAACCGCCGGCCGTACGTTCGCCCGGTGAAGAACCAGAGCGAGTCCGCCAGCAGCGTTGCGCAGACGGCGGCGCCAATGACGCTGGCATACGAGGTTTGTCCCATCGCGGCCATGGTTCCGCCGAGGATCAGCATCGGCGCCGCCGGAATCGGCAGGCCGAGTTGCGTGACGAGCACGCTCATGAACACGGCCCACACACCCAGCGAGGGTGGAATAGCAACCGGAAAATGCCACACAACCACGCTCCTCTTGATGCAATGAAAGGATTTGGAACAGTTGGCGCCTAGCCGGCGTGCGTTGCGAACACGTCATGCATGGCCGGTTCCTGCCGGGTGGCCGCCGCCCGTGCGGGTCGTTCAGCCAGCCGGTACGAACACAGCAGTACCAATGTGGATTTAAGCACAGGTTGGCGAAAGGGCGCTGCGGGGCGGGCCGAGTACCTGCAAATATTCGAGGGATGGAGCGATTGACCGTGCCGCGGTGCCCTTGTGCAGTCTATTCCGGTGGCTGTTCAGCTCGGAGCAAAGCGCCAGATTGACCCGGACGGCAGCGAGTCGAAGTTCGCTACAATCGTCGTGCACATACAGATACAACGGAGACACCGCATGACAAATCTTCAACCGATCAGCCGCTACCCCGTGCCCGAGCCGGGTGAGTGGCCTGACGACATCAGCGCCCGCATTCTGGAAGTGCAGGAGAAAGCCGGTTTTGTTCCGAACGTATTTCTGACGCTGGCGCATCGGCCAGACGAATTCCGCGCTTTTTTTGCGTACCACGATGCGTTGATGCTGAAAGAAGGCGGATTAACCAAGGGCGAGCGCGAGATGATTGTCGTCGCCACGAGTGCAGTGAATCAGTGCCTGTATTGCGTCGTCGCACATGGCGCGATTCTGCGCATTTACGAAAAGGCGCCGTTGCTGGCGGATCAGGTGGCCGTCAATCATCGCAAGGCGGATATCACGGCGCGTCAGAAGGCGATGCTCGACTTCGCGCTGAAAGTCTGCCGCGAATCCGGGACCGTCGACGATGCCGATTTTCAAACGCTGCGTGAGCACGGCTTTTCCGATGAAGACGTGTGGGATATCGCGGCCATCACGGCTTTTTTCGGTTTGTCGAACCGGATGGCCAACGTCATTTCAATGCGTCCAAATGACGAGTTCTATCTGATGGGACGCGTGCCGAAAGCAGCGGCTGACGTGCCGCGAAAATAGCATTGGAGCAATTGCTGTGGATTAGGGCGTGCGTGCGGATGCTTGCCACGCACCTACGCACCTACGCACCTACGCCCGTCCGCATGCTCACAGGTTCACCCTCATGTCCCCACCGGCTCGGAGCGCATTGCTGGCGTGCTGACCGCGGCGTCGTCGATCGGGAAGTGCAGTATCGCGGCAATGAGTCCGGACGCGACCGTCGCTTCCCACAGCAGCGAATACGAACCAGTCAGATCGAACACCAGGCCGCCTAGCCAGGCGCCCAGAAACGAGCCGATCTGGTGGCTTAGAAAGCAGACTCCAAAGAGACTGCCGAGGTGCCGCGTGCCAAACACTTTTGCTACGACTCCGCTCGTGAGCGGCACGGTTCCGAGCCAGGTCAACCCCATCATGGCCGCGAAGATGACGACCGACGTGGAGGTCTTAGGCAGCAGGAAGAAGGTGCCGATCGTCACGCTTCGAATCAGATAAAGCCAGCCGAGCACATGGTGCTGGCGGAACCGGCCGCCGAGCCAGCCGCATCCCCAACTGCCCGCCATGTTGAACAGGCCGATCAGCGCGAGCGCCGTGGCGCCCAGCCCGACAGGCATATGACAGAGCGTCAGATATTCAGGCAGATGGGTGGAGATGAACGCGAGTTGAAATCCACACGTGAAGAAGCCGAGTGTCAGGAGTCGATATCCGCGATGCCGGACCGCCTGAGTGAGTACCTTGCGAAGCGGGGCGGCGGGCGGTTCCTGGACTCGCGTGCCGACACTCTGACGCCGGTCGAGCACGATGCCCAGCGGCGCGACCAGCAGCATCAGGAAGGCCAGCACAAAGAGCGAGGTGGCGATGCCCGAGCTGAGCCGGATGCTCTGCACGAGTGGGATCAGCAATACCTGTCCTGCCGAGCCGCCTGCGCTGACCAGACCCATCGCCATACTGCGTTTTTCCGGAGAAGCGATGCGGCCGACCGCCGGCAACACCACGCCGAACGTCGTGCAACTCACGCCGATGCCGACTAGCAGCCCCATGCCGACAATCAGCATCGGGCCCGACGGTGCTACGGCGGCGACGCCCAGACCCGCTGCAAAGGTTGTCGCGCCGAACGCGACCACCGGAGCCGAGCCATAGCGGTCCGCGGCGGCGCCCGCGAATGGTTGCGCGAAGCCCCACACCAGGTTGTGCAGCGCGATGGCGAAAGCGATCAGCGTGACGGGCAGGCCGCGGTCGAACGAGAACGGCCCGATGAAGAGGCCGAAGGTCTGCCGGATGCCCATGGCGGCGCTCAGAATCAGCGCGCCGGCGAGGATCACGAGCGTCGTTTGACTCAATGGGAAGGCGAAGCGTTTGCTATTTGTCGTGGACATGGTTCTGATCTCCTTCGACACCATGGTCGCAGCGAGCGTCAGAAGCAGCAAAGGAAAAGACTTTGACGACAGGTGAGCGCGGCTCACCTGTTCAGGTTGGCGGTAGGCTAATTGCTCGGTTCAGTGGTTGGGGCGGCGCGATCCCGTGTCGGCAGCAACTGATGGGTCGTCGAACGGTGCGGCTTCGCTGAGCAGCCACTGTTTGAAGTCGAACAGTTCCGGGCGATGCTCCGCGCTCTCCGTGTTTTGCGCGGACACCAGCCAATAGGCCGTGGAGGAGGCGATCGTTTGTGGGCAGGCCTCGACGAGCGTACCGCTCGCGAGATCGCGGTCCACCAGCGGCCGTCTGCCGAGCGCGACACCGAGGCCCATGCTCGCGGCTTCGAAAGCAAGCTGGATTGTGTCGACGCGCAAGCCGTCGTTCAACTCGATACCGTCTAAGGCGACCCCGTCTAAGGCGACCCCGTCTAAGGCGACCCCGTCTAAGGCGACCCCGTCGAACCATGCCTCCCAATCCTCGCTCGCCGAGTTCACGTGAATGAGCGTCGCGCGGCCCAGATCGACGTTGCCATGTTCGTCGCGCAGATTATCCACGTAAGCAGGGCTGCACACCGGCACCAGGCGTTCACTGAACAGACGCGTCCAGGCGGTCCCAGCGACCGGGGCGCGGCTCAGGCGAATGGCGAAATCGAAACCGTCGACGGGAAAGCCGACCTGACGGTGCGAGGTATCGACGGTGACGTTCGCATGCGGCCAGCGCGTGCGAAAGGCGGCGAGGCGCGGCAGCAGCCACCGGGAGGCTAGCGTGGGCGCGCAACTCAGCGCGATCGGGCGATTCGCCCGGTGGTTCGGCAGCCGCTGCGTGCCGATCGCGATCAGCGAAAACGCTTCGGATACGTACGACAGATAATCGACGCCCGTCGCTGTGAGCGAAATTCCGCGTGGCTCGCGCACGAACAGTTCGACGCCGAGCGACTGCTCCAGACCGACGATACCGTGACTGATCGCGCTTGGCGTGACGTTCAGTTCCGCTGCGGCGAGCTTGAAACTTTGATGCCTGCCGGCCGCCTCGAAGAAGCGAAGCGCGGGCAGAGGTGGCAGACGAAGCGGCATGGTGCATCCCCAAGGGCGGCGCGGCGGGCACCGTGACGGTGCAATAGCGCGCTGGCGCGCGCATGCTGTTTCGCGAAAGGATACCTTGCAATGCGGTTTCGATCGTGGTCCGTGGGTGTCCATGTGCCGTTAAGGGTTGTCCACGCCTCGTCCGCATGTCGAACGGAATCGCTCGAAAGCCCTTGCAGGACGGCCCGCAAAAAAATTCACCGGCGTTGTCGATTTGCCGGCACGCCGTTCGTCGTGGCTATATAGGGGCGAAAAATGCGTTTGCGGTTGCGACGCACGGCATCGCGCCGCTATCGTGCCCTTTATCCTTTTTATCGCAAGAGGAGGTGGCTGATGACTGACGTAGACCCATCCGCACAAACGCTGAAACCGGCCCGGTTGCTGGCTGACTCGCCTCGCCGGTTTCCGGGCGAGAGTGTGGAATATCGCCGAGCGCGCAACGACCTGCTGGCCGAAGAAATCGAATTGCGCCGACATATCGAACGCGTGGCCGTGCAGCGCCGTGCGTTGCCGCCTGGCGGTGCCGTGCCGCAGGACTATCGCTTCGAGGGCGAGGCAGGCCCGGTGACGCTGTCGGAGATGTTCGGCGCGCATGACACCCTTGTTACCTACAACTGGATGTTCGGCCCGCAGCGCGCGCGACCCTGTCCGATGTGCACCTCGCTCCTGAGCGCTTACGACGGTGAAATGCCCGACATATTGCAGCGCGTCGCATTTGCCGTGATCGGCCGCTCGCCGATCGACAGGCTGGTGGCGTTCAAAAAAGAGCGCGGCTGGCGGCATCTGCGGCTGTATTCGTCGGGCGGGAATACTTTTAACCGCGACTACGCCGCGGAAGATCCGGGCGGCGGCGATAATCCTGCGTTCAACGTGTTCACGCGTTCAGGCAACACGATGCGGCATTTCTGGGCCGCCGAAATGGGCCCTTCGACAGCGGACCCGGGCCAGGATCCACGTGGCGCCCCCGATGTGATGCCGCTCTGGACGGTGCTCGACATGACGCCCGGCGGCCGCGGCACCGATTGGTATCCGAAGCTGGAATACGGCGCTGTGCCGCGCTAGTCATGCCGTGTCGTGCACGCGTGTCTCGCGCGTGCGTTGCTGATCCGCGCGAGCCGGGGGAGCAGAGCGCCTATGTCTCTACGACGTGACCTTGACCGAACGTCGTCTGCAAATAGGTCGAGACGGCGCTCGCGCGCATCGGTCTGCCGAACAGATAGCCCTGCATCGCGCGAGCGCCCAGCGCCGTGACAACGTCGGCCTGCGATGACGTTTCGAGTCCTTCCACGATACATTCGAGCCCGAGATTTCTGCACAGATCGAGCACCGATTTGACGATTTTCTTCGACGCGCTATTGGAATCCACGTCGGTCATGAAGCTGCGGTCGATCTTGATCGTATCGAAGGGCAGGCGATGCACGTAGCTGAGGCTCGAATAGCCGGTGCCGAAATCGTCGAGTGAGACGTGGCAGCCGGCTTGCTTGATCATCGTAAGCGAGCAGTGGGCCTGCTCGAAATCGCGCGTCACCGCGGTTTCCGTGATCTCGAAGTTCATGCGATGCGCCGGTACGTCGCTGTCCAGCACGATATCGATCAGGCGGCGAGCGCGCGGCGAAGTCGAAATATCAATCGCGGAGAGATTGAACGACAGGTAGAGATCGGACGGCCAGCGCGATACTTCCGCGAGCGCTTTGCGCAGCAGAACTTCGGTGACACGCAGAATCAGATCGGTACGCTCTGCAATCCGAATGAATTCCTCCGGCCCGACCGCGCCTAGCCGCTCGTTGTGCCATCGCCCGAGTGCCTCCATGCCAATGGTGCGTTGCGTGAGCACATCGTAAATTGGCTGAAACTCGAGGAACAGTTCGGACTCCAGGTCCGCATGGCGGAGTTCCTGGGCGACGAGACTCGAGCGCCGGATTCGTGTTTCATGTTCCGTCGAGAAGATCACCGGCGTGCCGCGGCGGCTTTCCTTGCCGACGTACAAGGCAGCGTCGGCGCGTTCAAAAACCTGCTGGACGGTTGTGCCCGCTTCCGGAAACGCTGCCCAGCCGATCGTTCCTGTCAGTTCGGCGACATTGCCGGCCACCCGATAGGGTTCGGTGAGCGTTTCGCAGATGCGCTCACCCAACTCGACAAGCGTCTCGTTTGCAAGTTTGTGCTGGGCCAGTACGCCGAATTCGTCGCCGCCGAGGCGCGCGAAGAAAATGCCGGGCTCGGCGAGCGCCAGCAGTCGCACGCCGACTTCCTGCAGCACGAGGTCGCCGCTTGCGTGCCCATAGATATCGTTGACCTGTTTGAAGCCGTCGAGATCGATCAATCCGACATTGAAGCCGCCACCCGTGCTGAGCGCCTGTTCCGATAGCGCGCGCAGCGAGGCGAAGAAGCTGCGCCGGTTGGGCAGGTCGGTCAGGCTGTCGATGCTTGCGAGCCGGAAGTTGTCGTCGCTGAGTCTTTGCGTTTTCTGCTGGCTCACCTGCAATTCGCGCTGCGCGTGCACCACGCCGGCGAAACTTCGGTAATACAGTTCGATGATAAAGGCGAGTGCGACGCCGACTAACGTCATGTCGACGGCCATCGCGATGAAGACAGGAGAGCGTGTGGAAATCAGAAACGTCGAAAAGCTTAGGATGACGATTGAGAGCAGGAGCAGGGCGGCCGCTCGCAGATGCATGAGGCAAAACACACAGCCGACCAGCGTCGTCGCCATGTAAAACGCGACTTGTGCCTGCTCATAGGCGGTGCCGTAGGGAAACAGCAGGAGCGACCAGGTACTGAAGGCGACGCCGAAGATGCCTGCGAGCCGGATCAGTTTGCGCAGTTCGGGCACGGCCTTGTCGTGCGTCAGAACCCGGTGCCGGACGCGCCACCAGCGCACGCAACGGACGATGCACAGCGTGCAGAGCATCCCCGGGAAGTAGATGGACAACCATGCTGGCGCCGATCCCAGATGCGTGACGGTGACCGCGAGCGTGTTCACCAGCAGAATGAAATAGAGCAGCGGTATCTGGCGGCCGAATGCCTGGAGTTGCGAGCGCACGAGTTCAGGATCGCCTTCCGCGACCGACAGCGCTTCCCTCAATCTGGGTAACCGAACCATTCCCGTCCTTGTAACGTTTGCGCCGCACACGCAGCTTTGTATATCGGCAGCGCGGGCGAGACCTTGAGGGCGTTTCGGTGGAAATAGAGCGCGGGGGTTCAAGTGAGCGGTAAATACGCCCGGGGAGAGAGTCGGTTGCGGGTCATTTGTGCCGTGCACGGCTTGTGCGAGATTTGCACGTTGCCTCGCCTGGGCAAGACCAGGCGGGCGTCGCCCATGTTGCAATATGGAGAATTTTCATTGTTTTATCCTTGCCGGATTTTTTATTGCTGAGCATGGCGCGCTACTGAATGCCAAATCTTAGTGGTCTGCCATAACATAGTTAAAAAGCGTGGCTCCAGCTGCTTTGCCACCGCTAAAGCACTGAAATTGCAACGGATTGTGATGCGCCACGGGCAGCCGTAAAGCGGGAGAAATACGTAAGCGCACGATTCTTATGGCACTTTGGGACAAAAAATCGTCAAATTGCCGCTGGGCGGGTGATACAAGGCTTACACCCAAGGTTTGCGTGAATACGCGCCTATGCGTTAGTGTGTCGGTCCCGGCGCAACAGATGTGGCGCCGGTTCCATGATTACCATACGGGAAGTGCTATGAACAAACAGGAACTGATTGATGCAGTCGCCGCAGCGACGGGCGAAAGCAAAGCGGCCACCGGCCAAACCATCGACGCTATCGTCGAAGCGGTGACCAAAGCCGTGGTGGGTGGCGATACGGTGCAACTGGTCGGTTTCGGTTCTTTCTCGACCGGCGCGCGCGCAGCACGCGTGGGCCGCAATCCCTCGACGGGTGCCGAGATCCAGATCGCGGCTGCCAAGACGGTGAAGTTCACCGCCGGCAAGGCATTCAAGGAAGCTGTCAACGCGTCGTAATGCAACGCGCCTTGCGCTGGAGCATCCACGCGCGCTGCTAAAGCAGTGCGGCGCCCGATGCATCGGGTGTGAGGAACTACGCGCTGCCCAACCCCGGTGAGGGTGTTAGATCGGTGGTTGGTGCGGCGTGTAGGGTGCCTTATGGTGCATAGCCGTGGTTTTTTGCTTCTGGTTTGCGTCATGCACGCTCGCCTCCCAGCCGTCGGTTACGGTTATTGGTTGCGCGAGATCGTGCAGGCCGCGTTGGCGAGTTCAGCCCGCGCGTCGCTTCCGGGTCGCCTCCGCCAGCGTCTCCAGCACCGGTTCGGTCTGCGCCCAGCTCACGCAGGCGTCCGTAATCGATACGCCGTAACGCAGTGGCACATCGGCCTTCAGATCCTGACGGCCTTCTTCCAGATGACTTTCAAGCATGACGCCGACAATGCGGCGCTCGCGCTGCGAGAGTTGCTGCGCCAGATCCTGCACCACGTCGAGTTGACGCAAATGCGATTTGCCTGAGTTCGCGTGTGAACAATCGATCATGACCTGTTCGCGCAGGCCAGCCGATTTGAGTGCAGCGCAGGTTGCTTCAACTGACGCACTGTCGTAATTCGGCCCTTTCTTGCCGCCGCGCAAGATAACGTGCGCGTCGTCATTGCCACGCGTTTCGAAGATCGCAGCCATCCCCATCTTGGTCATACCCATGAACGCGTGACTTGCGCGTGCCGCAACGATCGCGTCCGCGGCGATTTGCACGCCGCCGTCCGTGCCGTTCTTGAAGCCGATCGGGCAGCTCAACCCTGATGCAAGCTGCCGGTGACTCTGGCTCTCCGTCGTGCGCGCGCCGATAGCGCCCCACGCGATCAGATCCGCGATGTACTGCGGGCTGAGCAAGTCGAGAAATTCGGTGGCCGTGGGCAAGCCGAGACCATTGATGTCGAGCAGCAGTTGTCGTGCGAGACGCAACCCTTCGTTGATGCGGAAGCTGCCATCGAGACGTGGGTCGTTGATATAGCCTTTCCAGCCGACCGTGGTGCGCGGTTTTTCGAAGTAAACGCGCATGACGATCAGCAGATCGTCCTTGTAGGTCTGTGCCGCGACCTTGAGCTTGCGTGCGTATTCGATCGCCTGATCGTGGTCGTGAATTGAACACGGACCGACGATCATCACGAGCCGGTCGTCACGGCCGTGCAGAATGTCGGCGATTTCCGCGCGGGTTTTCTCGACGAGCGTCTGCACCGACGGCGGCACACGCAACTCGTCCTGCAGCAGGGCGGGCGAAATCAGCGGACGTACCGCGCCGATACGAACGTCGTCGATGCGGGTGGTGTCCTGGGTGGCGTCGGCCGAGCCGACTTCCTGATCGTGCAAAGGATTGTCGATGGCGCTCAAAATATTCTCCCGGACTTTGGGTGTTGGGGTGGTCTCACGGCCTGAATGTGTGAGTGTTGGTGCGTCAGTGCGTCAGTTGGCTGCCGGGATTATGACACTCGCGCGTGCAGGCCGGATGACCGTTATTCGAGGCGTTTGATCAGCGCCATGGCGGCGGCCGGATTGCGTTCCTTGAAGCCGCTGATGACGTAGAGGTAGACGTCGCGCGCTGTGGTTTTCGCGGGGGCTGCGGCTGATGTTTCCAGGTCGTCCGGTGTCGTGCCGGCGGCGAGTTGGCGGGTGCGTTCGACCCAGACGTCGAGGGCTTTGGGCGAATAACCTTTAGCCTCCTTGTCGCTTGTACCCATGATGCGGGCATAGACGAATGGCGCGGTGATGTCGGCGATTTGCGGGTAGTCGCTGTCGGCTGCCAGCACGATGGCGACTTTGTACTTTCTGGCTAGTGCGATGAATTCGGGGGTCTTGAAGCTGTCGTTGCGGACTTCGACTGCGTGTCGTAGTTTTTGGCCTTCTATGCTGGCGGGCAGCAGTTTCAGGAAGGCCTCGAAGTCTTCCGGGTCGAACTTTTTGGTGGTTGCGAATTGCCAGTTGATTGGGCCTAGTTTCTGTTTTAGCAGGAGCAGGCCGCTGGCGAGGAAGCGTTCGATGGTTTCGTCGGCGTCTGCCAGGACTTTTCTGTTGGTTGCGTAGCGGGGGGCTTTTAGCGAGAAGACGAAATCTTCCGGCGTTTCCTGGTACCACTTTTCGTAGCTTGACGGTTTTTGCAAGCCGTAGAAAGTGCCATTGATTTCTATCGAGGTGAGGTTTTTGCTCGCGTGCTCGAGTTCACGGCTTTGCGTGAGGTCTGTTGGGTAGAAGGTGCCTCGCCAGGGGGCATAGGTCCAGCCGCCTATGCCGATTCGGATTTGTCCGGTTTTTGCTGATGGCATTTTGTTGGTCCTCGTTGATCCTCGTTGGGGCTCCGCCGGGAGGGGTAGATTAGCGTATTTGTTTGTGGTTGGTTTTTTGCCTGTGCGGCGCTTGTCTGTGTTTTTGTGGTTTTGGCCTTTCCTTGAATTGATATTGGATTATTAGCGTCGCCCCTGTGCGGGGCAGGCACCTACTTTTCTTTGCCTGCTGCAAAGAAAAGTAGGCAAAAGAAAGCAGCTCACACCGCTAGCTTTTAAGCGGGTCCCTCGCGCAGTCACGGTAGTGGTGCATCTGGAATCCGTGCTCTCGCACACTCCGCGTGAGTGACAAGGGCGTCATACTTCCGGCGGCGCTGCGCGCGCCGAAGCGCACCTCATAGAACCGATCACTACGTGTTCGTACCTGCGCTTCGCTCAGTATCGTAGCCCGCCACCGCCACCGCCACCGCCACCGCCACCGCCACCGCCACCGCCACCGCCACCGCCACCGCCACCGCCACCGCCACCGCCACCGGCATGGCAACCGTGTTTTTTCGGTTTGTGGTTTTATACTTTGATTGGCGAATGGAGATTGTTTTTGGATACATGGGCGTTTCGCAGAGGCGAAGCCGATGGCTTCCGCCACGTTCAAACGAAGCCTCTGGTTTCCCATGCAGACCCATCCGCGACGCACGCAGTGCGGAGTGGGAGCTGATGACTTCCTTGTCACTTACGCAGAATGGGCGAGGGCATGGATTCCAGATGCACCACTGGCTCCTCCAAGCCAGGGGACCCGCTTAAGAGTTAGCGGTGTGAGCCGCTTTCTCTTGCCTACTTCTCTTTGCGGCGGCAAAGAGAAGTGGGTGCCTGCCCCGCACAGGGGCGACGCTAATAGACCAATAAGAATTCAAGGAAAGGCCAACGCCATAAAACCACAAACATCAAGCGCCGCGCAGGCAACGAAACAAGCAATGCCTAACGCCACAGGCAAACCAGCAAACAAAGCGCCGCGCAGGCAAAAAAACCACTATTCACCATCACCACGTGCAGCCTTTTCAAACCGCCGGTTAGCCTCAGCCACCTCAGCCCTGAACTGCTGCAAAGCACTAACCGCCAAATCCGGCGGCATAAGCGCAGCCCACAAAACATCGATCAACTGATCCGCGGTAGCGTCAATATCAATGTGCCGATTAGCCAAAGTGGCATCCCAAAGCACATGCTCCATCGGTCCGAACACCATCGACCGCAGTAGCCTCAATGGCATATCGGCCCGAATCTGCCCAGTCTCCTGGCCCTGCGCCAACACCCGCATCAAGGGAGCCGTATACCGCCGCTGTAATTCCGTCAGCGCCTCACTCAGCTCATGATGCCGAGCCCGGCCCTCGGACAACACCAAAGCACACAGGTCAGTGCCATTGACCAGCATCAAGCGCAAATGCGTGCGCACAATAAAAGCAAATTGCTGGCGCACGTTGCCATCACGCGGCAAACCGGACTCGATTGCCTCAATGATTTCGTCGTACCAGTCGCCGATCACCCGCGCGCATAACTCGCGCTTGCCGCGGAAATAGCTGAACACGGTCGCCTCGGAAATGCCCAGGCGCTGCGCAATCTCCGCCGTCGTCGCGCGCTCATAGCCCTTTTCGGAGAACACGTCGCGCCCCGCCTGCAATATCTCCTTCACGCGCTGCTGCGACTTGCGCCCGGCCGGCCGGCGGCGCGAGGCAGGTAACTCAGCCTTCAAGGCAACCGTCATATGAGTCCAGTTCAGTTTTGTCGGGCCGATAGCCCCATGACGGCGATCCTATCACGCTATAGAACTGTCTGGACTGAGTCTGACCATTTCTGAGTGACACTCAAAAATACCTATTGACGCTTACGTAAATCTAGCGTGAAATGCGCCTTGAACGTTTCGCGTCTCGTGCGGAGCGATGAGGGTGGCCCATAAGGCTGCCGTCGTCCGCTGAGTCGCACTCAGACGAGCCGGCACCTACCCAGGCTGGCCGGCCGCCAACGAACTCTGGAGACACAGCAATGAGTAACCTGCCCGGTTTGCAATTCCCGCTCGGCGAAGAAATCGAAATGCTGCGCGACAGCATCGCGGGATTCGCTGCCAAAGAAATCGCTCCGCGTGCCGCGGAAATCGATCGTACAGACCAGTTCCCTATGGACCTGTGGCGCAAATTCGGCGACCTGGGCGTGCTCGGCATGACGGTCTCGGAGGAGTACGGCGGCGCGAATATGGGCTACACGGCGCACATGATCGCGATGGAAGAGATCTCGCGCGCGTCGGCATCGGTCGGTCTCTCGTACGGCGCGCACTCGAATCTGTGTGTCAACCAGATTCATCGCAACGGCACGGCAGCACAAAAGGAAAAATATCTGCCCAAACTCGTTTCCGGTGAGCACATCGGCGCACTCGCCATGAGCGAGCCGAACGCGGGTTCTGACGTCGTCAGCATGAAGCTGCGCGCGGACAAGAAGGGCGATCACTATGTGCTGAACGGCACGAAAATGTGGATCACCAACGGCCCGGATTGCGACACGCTCGTCGTCTATGCAAAAACCGATCTCGAAGCGAATTCGCGCGGTATTACCGCGTTTATCGTCGAGAAAGGTATGAAGGGCTTCTCGGTTGCGCAAAAGCTCGACAAGCTCGGTATGCGCGGCTCCCACACCGGTGAACTGGTGTTCGAGAACGTGGAAGTGCCGGAAGAAAATATCCTCGGCCAGTTGAACGGCGGCGTGAAGGTGCTGATGAGCGGCCTCGATTACGAACGCGCCGTGCTCGCCGGCGGCCCGACCGGCATCATGGTCGCGGTCATGGACGCAGTCGTGCCGTATATCCACGACCGCAAACAGTTCGGTCAGGCGATCGGCGAATTCCAGCTGATTCAAGGCAAAGTCGCCGATCTGTACACCACGCTGCAAGCGTGTCGCGCGTATCTCTACGCAGTGGGCCGTCAACTCGACACGCTCGGCAACGGACATGTGCGCCAGGTGCGGAAGGACTGCGCGGGCGTGATTCTCTACACCGCAGAAAAAGCGACGTGGATGGCTGGCGAGGCGATTCAGATCCTCGGCGGCAATGGCTATATCAACGAGTATCCGGTGGGCCGTCTGTGGCGCGATGCGAAGCTCTATGAAATCGGCGCGGGCACGAGTGAAATCCGCCGCATGCTGATCGGCCGCGAACTGTTCGCTGAGACGGCTTGAGTTACGGCACCGCGCATCGCGCTGCTTAATGAATCACTGTGGAGCCACCGCGTGATCATTGCAGCCTATGGTGCACTACAACGCACGACCCAGCGCAGCGTCCCTGCAGGCCTGCAAGAAGCGGCGATAGCAACCACCTTGCATGGGATCGGAGCGCTCTGCATGGGACCAGAGTAAGTGCTAAAGCACTAACTCTGGTCGACACAGGAGAAGGCAAGCAATGCCGATCATCGAATCAAAGCTGAATCCGCGCTCGGACGACTTCCGCACCAATGCGGCGGCGCTCGAAGTACTGGTCGCCGATCTTCGCGCGAAGATCGAGAAACTTGCGCTGGGCGGCGGCCAGGCGGCACGCGACAAACACACGGGCCGCGGCAAACTGCTGCCGCGCGAGCGTATCGAGAAACTGCTCGATCCCGGCACGCCGTTTCTCGAGTTCTCGCAACTCGCCGCCAATGGCATGTACAACGACGACGCGCCGGGCGCGGGCGTCATCACCGGCATCGGCCGGATCGCGGGGCAGGAGTGCGTGATCGTCTGCAACGACGCGACGGTCAAAGGTGGCACCTACTATCCCGTCACTGTGAAAAAGCACGTGCGGGCGCAGGAAATCGCTGCCGAAAACCACTTGCCGTGCGTCTACCTGGTCGACTCGGGCGGTGCGAATCTGCCGAATCAGGATGACGTGTTCCCCGATCGCGATCACTTCGGCCGCATCTTCTTTAACCAGGCGAATCTGTCGGCGGCAGGCATTCCGCAAATCGCCGTCGTGATGGGCTCGTGTACGGCAGGCGGCGCCTATGTTCCCGCCATGAGCGACGAGTCGATCATCGTCAAGAATCAAGGGACGATTTTTCTGGGCGGTCCGCCGCTCGTCAAAGCCGCAACCGGCGAAGTGGTAAGCGCCGAAGACCTCGGCGGCGGCGACGTGCATACACGTCTGTCGGGTGTGGTCGATCATCTCGCGCAGAACGACGCACATGCGCTGGGTATTGCGCGCAGCATCGTCGGCAATCTGAATCGCACGAAGCAGGTGCCGGTGGCGTTGCAGGAACCGAAGCCGCCGCGCTATGACGTGAAGAGCATGTACGGTGTGATCCCTGTCGATACGCGTAAACCGTTCGATATCCGCGAGGTGATCGCGCGTATCGTCGACGATTCTGCTTTCGACGAATTCAAGGCCCGCTACGGCACCACGCTCGTGACCGGCTTCGCGCATATCTGGGGGCATCCGGTCGGCATCATCGCGAACAACGGTATTCTGTTTTCGGAGTCGGCGCTCAAGGGCGCGCACTTCATCGAACTGTGCTGTCAGCGCAAGATCCCGCTGGTGTTCCTGCAGAACATCACGGGTTTCATGGTGGGCCGCAAGTACGAAAACGAAGGCATCGCACGTAACGGCGCGAAGATGGTGACCGCCGTGGCGACGGCGAAAGTGCCGAAATTCACGGTGATCATCGGTGGTTCGTTCGGGGCCGGCAACTACGGCATGTGCGGCCGCGCGTATTCGCCGCGCTTCCTGTGGATGTGGCCGAATGCACGCATCTCGGTGATGGGCGGCGAGCAGGCGGCGTCGGTGCTGGCCACGGTCAAGCGCGACGGTATCGAAGGCAAGGGCGGTTCGTGGAGCGCGGAAGAGGAAGAGGCGTTCAAGCAGCCGATCCGCGAGCAATACGAACATCAGGGGCACCCGTACTACGCGAGCGCGCGTCTGTGGGACGACGGAGTGATCGACCCGGCGCAGACACGCGACGTGCTCGGTCTCGGCCTCTCGGCGACGATGAACGCACCGATCGAAGACACGCGTTTTGGCGTGTTCAGAATGTGACAGCGCGCTACGCGCAGGAGCTGCAACGATGCAATACGAAACGCTGAATCTCGCGTTTTCTGGTCAGATTGCCACGGTCACGCTGAATCGGCCGGACGTGCGCAACGCGTTCAACGAAACGATGATCGCCGAGGTGACCTCGGCCTTCACGGCACTGAACGCGCGTGATGACGTGCGCGCGGTCGTGCTTGCCGCGAACGGCAAAGCGTTCTGTGCGGGCGCTGATCTGAACTGGATGAAGAAGATGGCCGGTTACTCGGACGCCGAGAACCGTGCCGACGCGATGCTGCTGGCGAACATGCTGTCGTCGATCTATCGCTGCAACAAGCCGGTGATCGCGCGTGTAAGCGGCGACGCCTACGCGGGCGGCATGGGTTTGATCTCGGCGTGCGATATCGTCGTCGCGGTGGAGAGCGCGCGTTTTTGCCTTTCGGAAGCGCGTCTCGGTCTGATACCGGCGACCATTGCGCCGTACGTGATCCGTGCGTTGGGCGAGCAGGCGTCGCGCCGCTACTTCATGACCGCCGAGCAGTTCGATTGCGCGACGGCGTTTCGCCTGGGCCTTGTGAGCGAAGCGGTGGGCATGGAGCAACTCGACGCTACCGTGCAGCAGATTGCTGAAACGCTTTGCGCAAACGGTCCGCAAGCGGTGCGTGCCTGCAAGCAACTCGTGCAGGACATCGCCGGGCACGAGTTGAACGAGGCCATGATCGAGGATACGGCCGCGCGCATCGCGCGCACGCGAGCCGGTGCGGAAGGCCGTGAAGGCGTCACGTCGTTCCTCGAAAAACGCACGCCGTCCTGGCGCAGTTGAAGCGCCACGAAGGCACCTATTCCGAGGCGCAGGCCGGCCTTCACCAGAACAACAGCCCGAGAACGGAACGAGACACCTCATGTTCAACAAGATCCTGATTGCCAACCGCGGCGAGATTGCGTGCCGCGTCGCTGCGACCTGCAAGCGGCTCGGCATCGCGAGCGTGGCCGTGTATTCCGATGCGGACGCCAACGCGAAACACGTGGCCGCCTGCGACGAGGCGGTGCATATCGGCGGATCGACCGCAGCGGAAAGCTACCTGCGCGTCGAGCGCATCATCGAAGCCGCACGCGCAACCGGCGCACAGGCCGTGCATCCGGGCTACGGCTTCCTGTCGGAAAACGAAGACTTCGCGCATGCCTGCGAAGCGGCCGGCATCGTATTCATCGGACCGCCGGTCGAAGCGATCGCCGCGATGGGCTCGAAGGCGGCCGCGAAGGCCCTGATGCATGCAGCCGCTGTGCCGCTCGTGCCGGGTTATCACGGCGACGATCAGGATCCGCAGTTGCTGCATCGCGAAGCCGATGCGATCGGTTATCCGGTCTTGCTGAAAGCGAGCGCGGGTGGCGGTGGTAAGGGTATGCGCGTCGTCGAGCGTACTGAAGACTTCGCGGCGGCGTTGGCGTCGTGCAAACGCGAAGCGGCCAGCAGTTTCGGCAACGATCGCGTGCTGATCGAAAAGTATCTGATGCGGCCGCGTCACGTGGAAGTGCAGGTGTTCGCGGACCGTCACGGCGGCGCGGTGTACCTGTTCGATCGCGACTGCTCGGTGCAGCGGCGTCACCAGAAGGTGCTGGAAGAGGCGCCGGCACCGGGGCTATCCCCGGAAATCAAGCGCGAGATGGGCGAAGCAGCAGTGGCCGCCGCGCGTGCGGTGAATTACGTCGGTGCCGGCACGGTCGAGTTCATCATGACCAGCACGGGCGACTTCTACTTCATGGAGATGAACACGCGCCTGCAGGTCGAGCATCCGGTTACGGAAATGGTGACGAGGCAGGACCTGGTGGAATGGCAACTGCGCGTCGCGGCCGACGAACCGCTGCCGCTCACGCAGCACCAGCTGAAAATCGACGGCCATGCGATCGAGGCGCGTATCTACGCCGAGCATCCTGCGCGTGGCTTCCTGCCGTCCACCGGCACGCTCAAGCATTTGCGCATGCCCGAAGGCGTCGAATTTTCCATCGGCGAGCCGGACCGCAAAGCGTCGGTACGCATCGACAGCGGCGTGCGCGAAGGCGACACCATCACGCCGTTCTACGATCCGATGATTGCCAAGCTGATCGTCCACGGTGCGACGCGTGAAGAGGCGCTCGCGCGTCTGAACCGCGCGCTGCGTGCCTGTGAAGTGGTCGGCCCGCACACCAACGTCGAGTTCCTGCAACGCATCGTCACGAGCGAGCCGTTCGCGACGGGCGATCTCGATACGGGTTTGATCGAACGTCATCACGATGCCTTGTTCGCGGCCGTGAAGAAGCCCTTCAAGGAAGCGTTGGCGCTCGCCTGCGCCGCGTTGCTGACGCGCGAAGGTGGCGCCGCGCATGGAGCGTCGCCGTGGGACGCACTATCGCACTGGCGGCTGAATAGTGGCTACACGCAGACGCTCGGCTGGCGCAATATCGGCGATAACAGCGACAACGAAAGTGCATTCACCGTCACGTTCGCACGCGACAGCGCCACGCAAACGCTCGAACACGACGGCGTGCGCGAGGACTTCACGTGGTCGAACGGCACAGGCCAGCACGAATACCGCGCGACGATCGGCGATGCGCGGGTAACCGGGCGCGTTTTCATCGACGGCGATACGTTCCACGTGTTCTGCCTCGGCGAGACGCTGGCGTTCGAGTGGCAGAACCTGCTCGCGCATGCCGCGGATGCTGAAGGCGGCGAAGGCCGGTTGACCGCGCCGATGCCGGGCAAGGTGATCGCGGTGCTGGTTGAGCCGGGCACGGTGGTGGAGAAGGGCACGCCGCTGATCGTGATGGAAGCGATGAAGATGGAGCACACGATCGGCGCACCTGCGGCAGGCACGGTGTCGGAAGTGCTGTATGCGGTCGGTGATCAGGTTGCCGATGGGGCGCAACTTCTGGTGCTGGATGTAGGGTAACCGCGATGCCTAAGCGAGGCGCGCGTAGCCTAAGGTGCGCGCTTCGCTTTCGAGGTGCTCGATCCGTTCGTAGTCGGTAAGCGGCAATGCGGAAAAGCCCTTCAAACGCAGGCGTTTGGCGCGCTCGGGCTGTGCAAGGTACGCTTCATTCAGTGCCTCGCGTAGCGACTCGATCGTCGCGGGCGGCACGTTGTTTGAGGCGATCAAGGGCAAACCTGGCGATGCTGCCGTCACGCCGATCTGGCGAACCTTTTGCGCCAGTTCCGGCAATTCATCGCAGACAAAAGCGAACGTTACGCAGTCGATTGCGGCGACGTCCGCACGATTCGCAGCCACCGCCCGCAACGATCCGAGATGCGAACCGGTGCGCAGGACCACGCTGAAAAACGCTGCTTCGCGCGCAAGCGGCGCCACCGCATGGCGAAACACGTTCATGCCGCTATTCGAATCGTCCTGATTGTAGGCGGCACGCGCGCCACGGCACGCCGCAAGCGAATCGAATGGTGCGTCCGCTCGCGTGACCAGTACGCTCGAATAATCCGCGCCTTCGCAGCCCGGGGCATCGAATCGCGGCGTTGCGATCAACTGAACGTGATCGTTTAAACCATGCATCAATGGAAAGCCGCAGGTTTGCGAGAGCAGTACGTTCGGGCGTTGCCAGAAGGCATGCAGTTCCTCGTCCGGCTCGACGATGCGACACGCCGGCTTCACCATGCGCAAGACGTCGTCCAGCCACTCGCGCCACGCGGTGGCAAGCGCGGGCGTCACGTTGTACATCGGCAGGGCGGCGATCCAGGTCATGGACGCAATTCTGGCATATCTAATGTCTGACCATTCGGAATTCGTCGAGCCCCAACCGCACGGGTTCGGTCTCTCTGAAGGGCCATTTGCACTCCACCACCTTCAATATCTCCAGTTGCGCGTCTTCGAACGCGACAAGGAGGTCACGGCGCCGTTTGCTCGCCGCGCCGCAATAGCTCATGAGTGCCTCGGCGCTGACCTCGAAAATCTGTACCCGATCGTCAAAGCAGACCCGGAATGCGACGGTCGCGCATTCCGTGACACAGGGCCTGAATCCTTCATCGACATATACCGACATGGCAACCTCCCGCCGCATGCGTGAGTAATCAGGATGATCGGCTGCAAGCTTTCGGTATGTGGGAAAACCGGCATTTGGTCTGAAAATGCCTGGCGCCGGCTTTACCTTGCCGGTCGGAAACAGAACTCATCCGTGTGGAAGCATACGGTGTCGGATTACGCGCCAGGATGTCGGGCCCGTCATTCAGAGTTCTAGCGACAGACCGTTCTGCGCTGTGGCTTCATTGGCAAACGGTCGTCCCATGCAGATGAGCGCGTGGCCTGCTTCGACCGGTGCGTCGGTGGCTTCCTGGTAAGCGACGCGCCCGTTCAACACGCGCGTGGCGCATGTGCCGCACATTCCGGAGCGGCAACTCGACTGTGCAGCGATGCCACAAGCCTCCGCGAATTCAAGTAGCGTGCCGTCCTTCGGTAGCCATTGAACGGTGCGTTGCGATCGCGCGAACGTGACGGGTATGCCGACCTCAGCGTTTTCCGATGCGTTTGTGGACGCCGAGTCTTGCGTAAGCGCCGGTGGGTTCACAGGCAAGCGTTTGACGGACGCCGGTCCGAACGTTTCGAAGCGGATTCTGTTATCAGCGACGTTAAGTCCGCGCAATCCTTCATACAGTTCACGCATGAACGAATAGGGACCACATAGATAAAAGTCGTAGTCGTCGAAAGGCAGTGCGCGCTTGATTTCCGCCACGCTTACACGACCGGCCAACATGCTGGAAGGCGCGTGCATGTCCGGATCGGCGGCGCTATCGAACAGGTGCATCGAGACCGCGGGATGGCGCGCCGCAAGTTCCCGCAAGTGCGCACTGAACGGCCGTTCGCCGTCGCTTCGCGCACCATGGAAGAAATGCAGCGGCTTGGGCTGCGTATGCGACTCGCGCGCTGCGATTGCGTGATGCAGCATCGTGATCATCGGCGTGATGCCGATGCCTGCCGAAATGAACACGGCGGGGCGCGGACTTGCTGAGTCGTAAGTGAATGTGCCTCGCGGTGCCATGGCCTCGACCTGCGTGCCGGCGGCGAAGCGCTCGTGCAGCCACGCGGAGCCGACCCCGTCGCGCTTCACGGTGATCCGGTATTGCTGCCGGTTGCTCGCCTCAGACAGCGTATAGGTGCGCGTCAGCGGCTTGTCCAACCCGTCGACCGGCACGCGGATTGGCAAGTACTGGCCGGGCTCGTACGCCGGCAACGGCCTGTCGTCCATCGATTCAAAATAGAACGAACGGATCATGGGCGTTTCTTCGTGCACGGCGACGATCCTGAGCTTCTTCCATGGCGATTCGAATGGTCGGGCGGGCAGGGAATCGAGCGGTGAGGCCGACAGGGAATCGGGCAGCGAATCGGCCACTGAAGCGGGCATCACAAACTGCGGCGCATAGGCGACGTCAGACCAGCGAAACGGCAACGCCTCGCGGCCGCGCCGCACTTCCGTAATACGAAAGCGGACAACGCGCTCGGCCAGAGGAAAGTCGGCCAGTTCCGCGCCGTCCCAGATGATCTCGGCGAGGGCGGCGATATACAGCAGATCGCCGCTCGCAAAGTCTACGAACAACAAACCCGCGCGTGGATCGTGGAGCAGATTGCCTAGAGTGTTGAAGAAACGGTTGCCGCTGAAATCGGGTGTTGTCAGCGTGGTGGCGTCATCAATGCGGACGAAGCCCGGCATGCCGCCGCGATGCGAAACATCGGCGCCGCGCGCTGGGCCGGCTTCTTCGCTGACGTTCGCGCTGGCGATAAAAAAAGTATCCGCGTTGGCCAGTAATGCGCGGTCCGCTTCGCTGAGTTCGGTCGTTATCTCAACGGCTGTCCGCGTGCTGGTTTCGCCGCGCGCAACGAATGTCGGCGTACGGCTCTGAATATACTTTGCGCAGTTGCCGAAGCTTTGCATGACCTCGAGCATCACCGTATCGCCATCTACCGACGACACGACACCGTTGACGCGATTGCGCCGGCGAGTCTGCGCTTGCAGACCCAAACCGCCGATCATCATACCGGGCTGCCAGCGGCCGGCCAGTGGATCGCCCGGTAAAACACCGCCGTCGATCCGCAATGTGCGCGCGTCAGGCGACGACACAAACCCGGGCGCGGCCGCGCGGAGGGTGGCCCACGGCTGGCCGTTTGCATCGAGAGCGCCGAATACCATGAACGGCTGCTCGGAGAAAAACTGCCGATGCTGATCCGGCATGTAGCGGCGAATGCCTCGACGACCGCTAGACTCCGCCTCCTCGCTCACGCCTGCATGCCGCTGCGCCATGCGTTCGGCGGCGTGAAAGGGCGAGTCGGCGGCGTCCCAGGCTCGCGGCGTGCTGGAAGAGTGTTGAGACATGGCGGACTCGGGTTGTTGCTGCGTGCGTTTTGTCTTCGCTTAGTCGGCGAGCAGTCCCGCTTTCGTCGCCGGCATCGTAATGAAGCGCGGCAGCGCTTCGACACGACGAAGCCATGCCCGGATGTTCGGGTACGGTTCAAGCGATACGCCGCCTTCCGGCGCATGGGCGATGTAGGTATGCGCGGCGATGTCGGCAATGCTCACGCGGTCTCCTGCAGCGAACGGTTTGCTGGCAAGTTCCGCATCGAGCACGTCGAACAGCTTGAGGGCAATCTTCTGTGCGGTGTCGAGATTGAGCGGCGCGCCGAATACCGTCACCAGCCGCGCGGCGCATGGCCCATAAGCGATCTGTCCGGCCGCGAGCGAAAGCCATCGTTGCACGGCGGCGGCGCCAGGAGCGTCTTCCGGTAGCCATGACGGGTCGCCATAGCGTTTCGCCAGATAAACAAGGATGGCATTGGAATCGAACAGCACCGTGTCGCCATCTTCGATCGTCGGCACCTGACCGAACGGGTTGAGCTTCAGGTATTCGGGGCGGCGATTGTCACCGGCACGCATGTCCAGTTCGATCACTTCAAGTGGCAAATCGAGTAACGTCAGGAACAATTTAACGCGATGCCCGTGCCCCGAAAGCTGGGTGGTGTGAAGGCGGATCGGCTGGGCGGGTTTGGCGGCAGACATTGAAAGCTCCTGAATCGGGGAAAGCCGACACCCGTCGGCTGGAATGAGGCAAGCCTACCGTCCTGTGGCGTAGCGCGGAAGACTGCTAAGCTAGAAAACATAATCAATCGAAGATGGACAATCGGAAAATGGCAGATATACGGGATGTCAATCTGAACCGCCTTGCGATTTTCGTTGCGGTGGTGGAAGCGGGCTCCTTTACCGCGGCCGCGGTGCGTCTCGGACTCACGAAAACGATGGTCAGCACGCATCTACAGCGGCTCGAGCGCGAGATTGGCGCAGGCTTGCTGGTCCGAACGACGAGGCGGCTCAGCGTGACCGAAAGCGGGCGTACCTTCTACGAGGCAAGTTGCAAGATATTGCAGGCGACTGAGGAAGCGCTATCGGCCGTGTCGGGCGAATCGGCGCCGCTGCGAGGCACCTTGCGCGTGAGTGCGCCGATTGATTATGGGTCGTTGGTGGTGGCGCCGGCGCTCGTCGAGATGCGCAGCGCGTATCCGGAGCTCGATATCGAACTGGTTTGCAACGATCACTATGTGGATCTGATCGCGGAAGGCATTGACGTAGCGATCCGTCTGGGACAACTTGCCGACTCGGGCTATCGGGTCGTGAAAATTGGCGGTTTCGTCAAATGGGTCGTCGCGAGTCCGGCATTCATTGACACGTGGGGCAAGCCAAAGACGCCGGCTGCTCTCGCTGCTATGCCGCATGTCGCATTGTCGGTCTTGCCGCATCCGTTGACGCTGGATCTGCAGCGCGAGAAAGGCGCAAAACAAAGCGTACGGTGCGAAAACGCGATGCTGGTGAATGCGGCTGATGCAGCCCGTGCGGCGACGCTCGCGGGCGGCGGATTCGGATTGCTGACTGATTTTTCGATCTCGGCAGACGTGGCGGCGCGTCGGCTGGTCCGTCTGCTGCCTGATTGGTCCGGCAAGCCCAAGGGCATACACGCGGTATTTCCGCCTACCCGTTATCCGACGGCAAAGGTACGCGCGTTGATTGAGGTGATCAGGAGAAGGCTTGAATCGCAGGTGTCCGGTTAACGCTGGACAGAATTTCGCTTTCCGGATGTAAGGCGTGAGTGATCGAAGTCAGCGTGTGGGGCTGAAGTCAACGGTCTTGCCAGCACCGTCGACTGCACTGTAAAGATAGACCCATTTGCCACGAACTTGCCTCTACCCGGTACGCCGGTTCGTGCGATTTCGATATGCCACCGTGCAAATCCTGAAGCACGCCCGGACGAGCCGCGACACCATGATCGCAGTCAGCCCGAGGCCGTCGGCACACGTGCCTGCCGCCTCGTCTGTCCGGCTGACGATCAAGGCGCGGCAAACGGACTATTGTCGCTCCCCTTATCCGTGACGATGTACAGTTAATGGTCCGTCCATCTACTGTTACCTGGATAGTAGCGGGCAGGAAAACGGAGGCGTTATGGGTGAGCTAACAGGGAAGGGCGCGGTCGTAACCGGTGGCGGGCGCGGTATCGGCCTGGCATGTGCACGGTTGATTGCGCATCGCGGTGGATCCGTAGCATTGTTGGGCGAGGACCACGAAGTGCTGGAACTGGCAGCGGCGACGTTACGCACCGAAGGACTCAATGTCGTCGCTATCGCCGCCGATGTTGGCATCGAGGACCAGGTTGCCACGGCGATGGAACAGTCCGCAGCATTCCTGGGGTCGATCGACATTCTGGTTAATAACGCGGCGATTCAGCCCTATGGCACTGTTGCGTCGATGGGGCCCGCCGAGTGGGACCACGTTATCGGTGTCAATCTTCGAGGAACGTATCTGACATGTCATCACGCATTACCACACATGCTCAGGTTACAACGCGGTTCGATCATCAATATCGCCTCAGTACAGGCGCTTGCCAACCAGACCCGGGTCGCCGCCTATGCGACTTCGAAGGGTGGCATGCTGGCTTTAACGCGTTCTCTCGCAGTCGATTTTGGCCCTTCGGGCATACGTGCGAATGCCGTCTGCCCAGGCTGTATCGATGCGCCGATGACACGTTTTTCGGCTGCTAACGCCGCCCCTGGGCGAGAGGAGGAAATCCTCCTGGAATGGGGTAAGGCGCAACCGCTGGGCCGTATCGGGCGCCCAGAAGAAGTGGCCGAGGTCGTTGCCTTTCTGGCCAGCGATCGCGCAAGTTTTTGCACCGGAGCGGAGTTCAGGGTTGACGGGGGGCTGATGGCAAGCCTCGGCGTAGCACTGCCGGAGTGATAGAAACCATGACTGATCCCAATTCTTCGGTGTGTGCCCGCAACAGAGACCCGCAGATACATCGAGTCGCGGTCACGGAGCTTAAAGGGCTTGTCGTGCGGTTTGGCACGCAGGAGTAGTGCATAGGTCAGCTAGAAACAGATGTCACTGGATCTCGACGATTGGTGATAACGTCGACGCCAACGTGTGTCGTCGACAGTTACCCGGGCGTCCCTTTAGAACTTATGACGGATGCCGAAACTGACTATCTCTTGCGCGCTGGTCCCTGCTACACCATATGAGCCGATAGAAGCCTCTGCGTTGCTGACGGTGCCGTCGCTGTTCAACTGATCGCCACTGGCGTGCTGCCATGCCCCGACCAGGTAGACGTCTGTGCGCTTCGACAGGTTGTAGTCTGCACCCAGCGAAATCTGGTTATACGTGGCGCTCGTGTTGCCGCTCGCTCTCGTGTAGCTGTAGCCCAGCCCCAACAGCAACGCCGGCGTCGCCTGATAATTCAGGAAGGCCTGTCCGGAGTTATATTTTTCCGTATTCAGGAAAGCCGATTGGGCGTCAGCCTTATATTGCGAGTTGCTGTAGCTCAAACCGAACGTATATGGGCCCGCAACATACTGGGCCGCTACGCGCGCAATGTTGATCGACTTAGCCGTGTCGTAGCCGGAGTTGACTGGACCGTCGAACGTGCCGTCCGATGTCGACGACCAGCCTGTCCGTGTTGCGGCGGTGGTGCTCGCATTGTCTGCCACGAAGTAGCCAGCCGACAGCGCGAGCGGACCGTTGTTGTACGCTGCCGCCAACGACCACGTCTGCCCGGAACCGGTTTGTCCTGCGACACCACCCAGTGCATAAAGACCTTCGACTTGCAGACCGCCGAACACCGGCGACACATACTTCAGCGCATTGTTGGTACGCGAGCTGTTGTCATAGTTGTCTACGTCGCCTGCGGTTGCGAACGTGCTGCCGAAGTAGTTATCTTCGGTCATGCCCTGGACCTGGTCCACGAGCGGATCGTACTGGCGGCCAGCCGTAAAGGTGCCGTAGCGATCGCTTTGCAGGCCGACGTAGGCTTGGCGACCGAACTCCGACGTCGTGCCGTTGTAGCTACCCATCTTGCCGTTGTTAATATTGAAACCGTCCTCCAGCTGGAAAATGGCCTTCAGCCCATCACCCAGATCCTCTGTGCCCTTCAGCCCCCAACGACTGCCCGACAGGTTGCCGGAATAGAGGCCCACCTGACTGCTGCCGGTCGGCGTAGCGTTATGCGTGTACTGGATCGATTCATCGATTATCCCGTACAAGGTAATGCTGTTTTGAGCGTAAGCGACTTTGACAGCTGAAACTAGCAGCGCCAGAGTCACAAGGGACTTTTTCATTTCAGGTTCTCCGGGAATAAGCTTGAATAACGCAATGTCCGCTGCAATCGGATCGGCTGGAACAGCAGGATCCTCTTTAGGTGCGCATGAGACGTTGCCCTTACTATCCGGCTGGCTGACCAGCACCAGGCGGATGTCGTCATTAGCTCACAATGTTTTTCGCGAAGCGTTGGCAATGTGCCACAAGCGACTTACCCTTCCTTTCGTGATCCAAAGTTAGTAATCCGGGTCGTATCATGAGACAAATAATGGAGCCGGGTTGACTGATGCTGCGCGTCATCGCCGACGGCCCACGCGCGTTCGTAACGGCTCGGAATATATTGGTAATTAAACTGAGGTCAGCGATTGGTAGCATGTCGAAGTTGGCTTCATCACGGTGATAGTTGCTCTGTACACCTATTCATATAATTCTCGCTGCGTTCAATGTTTTCTCGAAAATTCATGGCCGCGGTGATTCTGCTGGCGCTGATCGCGCTCATGCTCACGCATCTACTCAGCGCGAAGAAAGGCAGGCGTGGCATGCCGCCGCAAGTCGTGACAGTGGCGCACGCGAAGCTCGGCTCGATGCCGGTGGTCCTCAGCGAACCAGGCACGGTGACGCCCACCTCGACCGTCACCGTGCTGCCGCAACTGAGCGGTTATCTGACCGCTGTCGGTTATCGCGAAGGTCAGGACGTACAGAAAGGCCAGTTCCTCGCTCAGATCGATCCGAGCCAGTATGAGATCAACAAGCAGCAGGCTGAGGCTCAACTCGTGAGGGACCAGGCGGGGCTTGCCCAGGCCCGCTCCGACCTCGCGCGCTATGCCGGGTTGAACTTGCGCAAGTCGATCGCAGAGCAGGTCTTCACCGACCAGCAGTTTCTCGTCCAGCAGAATGAGGCCACGGTTAAGTCTGATGAGGCCCACCACGTTGGAGTTCCCCGTTCCCCAAGTATCGCTCGCCCCTGTATTGCAACGTCTGAACAACGGCGCGAAGCTGTCCGTCACCGCTTACAACAGCGATAACACGAGACAGATCGCCACCGGCGTCCTATATGCGGTCGACAACCAGATGGCTTTTTCCACAGGCACGGTGAACTTACGGGCGAGTTTCGCCAACGACGACGAGGCGTTATACCCGGACGAGTTCGTCAACATCAAGCTGCTGGTAGACACGGTGCAACACGCCGTGCTGGTGCCGGCCCCGGCCGTACAAAGCGACGAGCGGGGCGACTATGTTTACCTTGTGAACGCGAACAACACGGTCTCCGCGCGTAAGGTCACGCCAGGTGCGGGCGACGGCATGAACACGGTCATTACGTCGGGCCTTACGGCCGGTAACACGGTCGTCACCGACGGCATGGACCGGCTCACAGACGGCGCGACGATCAAAATCGCCTCGACGGCGCCAATGGCGGCAGACAGCCCTTTGCCTGCGTCCTTGCCCCGATTTCATCACGGCCAGCGCAGGCATCCTGACTCCCGGATCAACGGTCAATGATCGCTTGCCTGAACCCCCGAAAGTTTCTGGAATTTTAATAATAGTTAAGCAGGTAGAAACATCCTTTCTGGCGATCAGAACTATGTCGGCTTCTCAAAGATAAATGCGCGAAAGCCATATGTCTTCCTGGTTAATACGTGCACAGGGAGCAACCGAGGAGAAGCGGGGACCTCAACGGCGTATAGCCAGGTATGTTCACCCGTACTGTCATTTTCTTCACGCCACGAACCTGGCCGCATCGATGCGACGTTGGCGGGCGTCGCTTATCGACAGATCAGGGAATCGCCCAAGGGTATAGTTGCAATCCTTGCCATCCAGCCGGTAATCAAATTCCACACCTTCGAAGCCAGGACCGGAACCCGCAGATACATCGAGTCGCGGTCACGGAGCTTAAAGGGCTTGTCGTGCGGTTTGGCGTTCAGCAGTAGTGGATGGGTGAGCTTGATGGCGTTCTACTCGACGGATACCTACCGTGAGTTTTACCCGCAATTTATCCGCAAAACTGGTGGAAACCGGTGGATTTCTCTGGATGAAATCGGACGGATCCCCGTGCACAGGACGCGCAACCAGAGCGAATGCGTAAAGCCTCAACCATTCGCTGTAACCCCGTACAAGAAAGCCTCCCGAGCGTTCTATGTATTGCTCGCGGGACGTTTCATAGACCTCCCGAAGTGCAAACCACGGCACATGCGGCAAGTCATGATGAACCAGATGATAGTTGTTGTTCAGGAACAGCAGACGCCAGAACCATCCTGCTTCGTTGATGACAGTACGATGCTCGTGCGCCTGTTCCGCCCGATGTTCCTGAAACGAACGGATCGAGCCCAACGACAACGACCCATACCCCGCGCCGACGATAAAGACCCAAGCAGGCATTCCGCACACACGTTGAAGCCACACCGTCAGCACGGCTAACGCGGCCAGATGCGCGAGCCACATCGGCGCATCGCGCCAATCGCCGCGTTTGACCTTGTCGAGCGCATTCGCGCCCGTTGCCGCAACGGCAAAAGCCGGCCCGACTAACAGGCGTCCGGCGAACGTATTGCGAAACGTCAGCAGAGCGCGAATCGCAAAACCCGCACGTTGCCACACATGCTGACTGACGAAGTAGCTTTCAGGATCGCGCTGGGGAAGCGTCAGATGCGGATCGTCGTGATGCTGAAGATGCGAATCACGGTAGATGCCATATGGAAACCACACCGCGAACGGCGCGAATCCCAGCAGTGCGTTGAAGAGCGGCGAGCGGGTCGGATGTCCGTGCAGCAATTCGTGTTGCAGAGACATGTACCACGCGCCCAGCAGTGCCAGCAGCGCGGTGGTCAATGGCAACCCGAGCGTGCGCGCATGCGTCGCTACGCCAAACCATCCGCCATAGATCGTGACGATCAGCAGCCACGTTGGCCATTGGGTGCGCCATGTCAAGCTTGCCGCCTGCCGGGCGAGTGCTTTGCGTTGCGTGTCGTCGAGGTAAATCGCCATCGGCTGGATCGGTCGGAATGCAGGTTTAGACTGATCCTACGGACCAATTCACATGACTAGAACCATTTTGTTCAGCAATGCATCTGCAAAATCGTGCAAAGGTGGAGGACGCTCAACCACCGTCCGCCACACGGCAAGCATGATCGAGCAAGCCTTCCGCTGTGCCACTGCCGTTGTCGGCATCCAGGCCGCTATTCACGACGAGCCAGCCGTCCTTCTCCGCCGACGGCCCCGCACCGGTCACGAGAATGGTTTGCACAGCCATCGCCGCGACACCTCTATTGTCACGCGCGACGATGCGAAACGGATTGTTCGCCTGCGTGAGCGAGGTGACGCGCATGATCCGGTAGCGCTGTCCGTTGAGCGTGTCCCAACGCCATTCGTCAGGCGTGTCCTTCGCGTGACGCGCGAGCGCATCGCTCACGTCGCTGCGCATGCAATCGATATGGATATGCAACTGGTTTTGCGAGCGGCGGTATTGCGAATTGATTTCGATGCCGAGTTGATTGTCGGGTAAGGACCGCTTGACGGACTTTTCGACGTAAAGCCGCGACGCCCATGCGTCGTCCCAGTAGTCCTGTGCATTCGGCGCCAGCACGAATGGGCTTTCTATGCCGGTGACACGGTCGGTCGGAATCAGCAGATGCTGCGAGCGGCCGACGATGTCCTTGAGGATCACATAGCGTTTGTCGAGGTCCACGACCGTGCATTGTCCCGGCGTGCCGGTGGCCTGTTGCGACGGCACGCAACGCAGATCGACGATTTTCCAGAGCGCGTTCGGATCGACTGCCGCAAGGCGTGCGCAGGAGGAGGCGGCAAAGGCGACCGCTAATGCGGCGACGGTTCGCAGAAGCGTTCGCCGAAGGCGGCTTGGTTTTGACGCGGTCATCGGCATGCGGATCGGCACTTTTTTATCGGAGTTTTCAACAGCATCTTTGACGGCACCGTCATGCCGTCAAAGCACCGGCGCCGGCAGCACGCCGAGCAATTGCTCGAATGCGACGCCGATCGCCAGCAACCGCCGATCCTCGCCGAGCGGCCCATCCAGTTCGAGGCCGACCGGCAAGCCGCTCGCGCTCATCCCCGCCGCCAGCGACAAGCCCGGAATACCCGACGTACTGGCTGGATCCGTATTGCGCAGGAACGCGTCCATCGTATCGATCGACGCGGCGCCATCGATCGATACTGTCGACGATCCGTTCAGGTCGTCGATCGGCACCGCGGTGAGGCGCGTGGTCGGGAACAGCAGCGCGTCGAGACGCTCATCCGCGAATGTCGCGGCGACATACTGCTGCAAGCGCGGCCGCCATTGTTTCAGTGCTGCGTCGTAGTGCGAGCCGAGCGTCGGCGAGCACGCCGTCGTAGATCGCGCGCACGTCAGGGCTCGCGATGCGGGCCGCCATGTCAGCCACGGTCTTCACCGGCGCATCGTTGGCGACGATCCAGGCGAGCACGTCTTCGCGCGGTTCGTGGATTGCGATCGGCCCACCGACCTGGCCGTTCAAGGTTTCCAGTTCGCTCATTTCGACGGGCACGAAGATAACGCCGGCAGCTTCGAGCCGCCGCAAGACGGCGCGCGCGACTTCTTCCACCTCCCTTTCGAGGCCTTCCCAGAGTGGCGCGGGCAAACCGATACGCAAGCCGTTCAGCGCGAGCGTGGGCAGCGGTCCCGTTCCGGTAATCACGCCGTCGAGCAACGCGATATCGGCGACCGTGCGCGCCATCGGACCCACGGTATCGCGCGTGTGGCTGATCGGCACGACGGCATTCAGGTCGTGATAGCGCCGCTCGGCGCCGCCGTTGCCGACCGAGGGACGAAACCCCGCGATGCCGGTTAACGCGGCCGGAATGCGGGTCGAGCCGCCGGTGTCGGTGCCCAGACCCGCGGGCACGATGCGCGCGGCGATCGCGACGGCGGTGCCGCCCGACGACCCGCCTGGAATCAGCGACGGGTCATACGGATTGCGCACCGGGCCGGCGTGGGAAGCGAGGTTCGTGCTGGTGATGCCGAACGCCAGTTCGTGCATGTTGGCTTTGCCGAGCACAATCGCACCGGCGTCCAGAAGCCGTTGTACCGAAGGTGCGTTCGTCTTCGGCACGAAGCCTTCCAGAGCGGGCGTGCCCGCCGAAGTCTGCAAGCCGGCCGTATTGATGTTGTCCTTCACGACGATGGGTAGACCGGCGAGCGGCAAGCGCGCTTTTGCTTCGGGCGGCAACGCATCGATGCGCTGCGCGGCGGCCAGCGCGCCGTCGAGGTCGAGCGTGGTGAGCGCATTGAGGGTTGAAAGCGCCGCCGCCCGCGCCAGCAGCGTGGCCATATAGTCGGCGGCTTTGAGGCGCCCGGACTGGATCGCTGCGACCGCTTCCGTTGCGGTCAGCGCCAACTGTTCATCAACGGTCCATGTCATTGCCGGCGTCCCCTTGAGCTGAAGTGACGCCTATTCTGGCACAGCCGCTTAAAGACCGGCGGCGCGTTAGGCAACGTGACTTTCGTTGGCAGGGTTGCCAGTCGCCGGCTCTTAGGGCGACGGACCTTCCGGTTCTGCGCGTTTGACCGGCTTGAGCGCCGCTATGGATTCTGCAAGCGCTATCGAATGGACCTTCTGCCGTTACTTGCGGCTGTCGATCCACATGCGTCCCCAACGGAACGCATAGGCGAGTGCGTGTTCTTCGTCGAAGAAGTAATCGAGTGCGTCGAACGAGTAGGCTTGACCCTGGCTTGCAGAGGTTTTCTCGATGGTCAGATTGGCGGCGAACAGGCCGTTAGGCAACTGTTGCGCAACCGGTGCGACTTCGTAGCCCTTGTAGCGGATATTTGAATTCATGGTCGTGGCAGTGAGGGTGTGCCCGCGTGTATTGCTAAGGAGCCGGCGCGCGGGACGCAACCCTGTGCGTCAGGCAACCGGTGAGTGAGCGGGCAGGATCAAGCGTAGGCCGCGCCGCGCAGCGGGTGAACCAATCTTTCGTCGTAAGCAAATCAGCGAGGTTCGGGAACGGTCTTCAGGCGGCCGGATCGGACCATAGTGCGATGAGCACGGAGACACTATCCGGCCTTGTCGGCGGATGGTCTGTTGTATGGCGCACGGTTTGGAGCGGGAGGAGAGGGGCCGCGTCGATGAAACCGGCCGGTAGGGAGGGTGCGTGGACCGCGAGCCGCGATCCACGGTGCCAGACAGTTCGCGTTTAAACCGCGTGCAGCAACCGGGCAGGTTGAGTTTCCTTGACTGCATTGCCGAACGGCGCGGCCGTCGGCGTGCGATGCGCGTTGAACGCCAAAGCGAATTGCGCGGCCTGCTGGCCGACCGTGGCGAGCTGATCGACAACCTTGGTGTCAGAGCAGGTGTCGACGGTGTCGAAGCGCGTTTCCAGCGTGTTGATCCCGGCGCCGAACGGCGTGGGCCAGCCGCGCAACGCGTGGACGATCGAACGTAGCGAGGTCAGCACCGAACCGGCAGCCTGCCAGCCATAAGCCGTGACGATGCAGCCGACTGCGCGGCCATCCAGATACGGCCGCTCATCGGCGCGCAGTTCCTCGAGCGTGTCGAGCGCGTTCTTGACGAGGCCCGAGACGCCGCCGTGATAGCCGGGCGTCGCGATGATGAGCGCGTCCGCGTGGCGCACGGCTTCGATCAGTTCGAGCTGTTCGGTGGTGCGTTGAGGGTTTTCCGGCGCGTAGTGGGGCAGGCTATGCAGGAAAGTTCCGCCAAACAGGCGGGTATTCGCGCCAGCGGCTTCCGCGCCACGCAGCGCAAAGCCGAGCGCGCGCTCGGTCGACGACGCCGCGCGTGTCGTGCCGCCGATGCCGATGACAAGCGGCCGGCGATGATGATCGAAACTGGTCAACGAAATGCTCCTTCGGTAGCGGCTCACGGAACGCTGGCGCGGGGCTGCGCGAGAGATGAACCGGGGCGAACCGGACTTTGAAGTGTCATCTTAATGACCGCTGCGAGCCGGGCGAAGCGACTTTTTGTTCTAACGATATAACCGCGCGCGGTTATCCGCGGCATTGTGGGTTGTCTGGCGGACATTTCGAAGCCGATACGCCGCCCTGTGCAATGCAGTTGAGGCCACGCCGGATAAGCATATGGCGATCCATTGGTTGGGAGCGCGCGGACGCACGGCTATGATCGACTCGTCTCCTCCATGACATCTCCTTGACATGGGACTCGGCCTCGCTACGTCAGTGGCGGGGCCTTTTTTTGTCTGCTCTTTCAGTGGTGTAAGCGCTTGCCGCTTCACGATAAAGCCGTTTTTCGCATGCTACGATGGTCCGCGAAGCGATTCCCGGCGAGGTCGAGCAAGCGATGGCAACCCTATATGACACGCTCGGTGTGCACGTGCACGCCACGGAAGAAGAAATCAAGCGGGCCTACCGCAAGGCCGCGATGAAATGGCATCCAGATCGCAACAACGGCGCCGAAGACGTTGCGCGCGCGACCTTCCAGGAAATCAAGGACGCGTACGCGATCCTCTCCGACGCCGTACAACGCAAGGTGTATGACGCGGTCTATACCGAGCAGATGCGTGGCTGGGAGGCGCAGCGAGCACGCCAGCAAAAGGCGCAAGCCGAACGCGAGACGGCGGCGCGTGCCGCGGACGAAGCGGCCTATGCCGAGATGGTGTCGCTCGCTATGCGTTTCGCCGGTGATGGCCACAATCGCGATGTGCTGTTCGGCGTGCTGCTAGGACGTCGATGCGACGCGCGGCGGGCCGCGCAGATCGCCGATAGTGTCTCAGCATTGCAGGCGTCGCGGCGCGAGGCCGAGAAGGCGGAGGTTGCGGCCGAGGTGGCCGCTAAAGCGGCGGATGTCTCTGAAGCTTCAGCCCAGGCGCAGGCAGCTACCGCCAACGACGATGCCGCCAATCGGGGCGTGCCAGGCAACCGCGGTAACGCAGGCAAGCGTGAAGAAAATGCAGGCGACGCCCATCCGGCCGGCGTACTGGGCGGACTCTGGTTTCAGTTCCTGAACGGCTTGCGGTTTTGAAGAGGCCGGCTCGCGCGATTGACAGCATACTGAAAGATTCGGCTTTGCGCTGCCGGACTTCGTCGCAAATGCGCCGCTCTTTCCCGGAGCGCCCCCGTCGTGTAGCTGAATCTTTGCTGATCCGCTCGCCGATGGAATGCTCGAGCCTGAGCGAGTCCGTTCGTTTGAGAAGGTGTTCTGGCAGATCGTCCGGCAGGTCAGCACATTCATCGACTTGCCGCAGTACGCGGCGGCGTGAGAGGCTGCGGGCGTCGAGGCGCCGGTTTGCGTGAGCGACGCGTTGTGAGCATCCCCGACGTTTCATCCGGCTGAGCAATGTCAGGCGCGAAACGCAGGGGTGCGTTTTCACCGTGCGGTTTTCGGGGGTGTCATCGGGTCGTTGGACGACATCGAGTGCGTGTCGGTGTCGTTCGGATCCGTCATTTTCGACGGGTTCCCGGGCCACATGGCTAGCGGGCTCGTCGCCGGGTCGCCGTGATACGTCATCCCTGCCGTGGGGGCGCCGTGCGCGTTACCCCCACCGGTGCCGCCCTGGCCGTTGCCGCCACCTTGTGCGAAGACCCCGCCGCAAGCCATTGAAAGAGCGGCGGTCGCGAGCATGATTTTAAGCGTGGAATTGCGCATGATATTTCTCCTTGCGAACTCATCAGACATTTGGGTTGCGGCCCGTTACTTCGGCATCAGCACTTTGTCGACCACCATGATGACGCCGTTGCTTTGATAGACGTCGTAGGTGGAAATGTCGGCGGTGTGGCCCGCTGCGTCGGCGACGACAATATTGCGCGGTCCGTTTTCCGTGAAGGTGAGCATCTCGCCGTTGACGGTCTTGATTGACGCTTTGCCGCCGCCGGCCCTGATCGCCGTGTCCAGCTTGTTAAAGTCGTAACGGCCGGGGAGCACGTGATAGGTGAGAATGCTGGTGAGCATCGCTTTGTTTTCAGGTTTGACAAGCGTGTCGACCGTGCCGGCTGGCAGTGCCGCAAACGCTTCGTTGGTCGGCGCGAAAACGGTGAACGGGCCCGAACTCTTGAGCGTGTCGACGAGACCCGCCGCTTTGACCGCGGCGACGAGCGTGGTGTGATCCGCGGAATTGACTGCGTTGTCGACGATGTCCTTGCTGGGGTACATCGCCTGTCCGCCTACCATGACGGTTTCACCCGCCGCGAATACGCTGGCGGAGGCAATCGACAACGCCGCAGCGGCAAAAACCAACTTTCTGTTCATGACCGGTCCCCTCAGGATGCAACGCGTTATTACGCTGCTCTGACCGGATATACGGTGGGCCGAGTCGTCTGGATGCAAACGGTTGGCGCACAACTTCTCTTCGCCAGCATAAGTGGCACGAGCACGTCCGCGTCGACGAACGTGTCAGACCTTGTTGTTGCCACCAGAAAAGTGCGGGGTTATGCCTGTGCGCCAGCGGTTTAACACCCTGCCGGCTTAGCGATTGTTCGGGCGCGCGAGCGGACTTCCCGCAAACGGGTCGTTCAGCCAATCCACCTGTTTTCTCGGCTGCGGGGCAGGTGCCGGGGTGGCCGACAATTCGAAGTGGTCGATTGATTGACCTGCGCTAATTGCCTGTTTAAGCCATTGGGGCATGTCACCCTGGCCGTCCCAGCTATCTCCCGTTGCGCTGCGGTAGCGCTCGCCGGTTTGCCTCTTCGGTTCGGCCGCCAGCACCGCGGCGAGGTCTTCTGGTTTGATACCAAACTCTTCCATGCGGTGGCGGAGATACGCAATCATGCTATCTCGCTTCCTTTCGTCCATAAGATATTCGTCCTTCTAAAGCGTCCGGTGTTCTGTCAATTACAGATTGCGAGGGAAAACCGCGAAAGCATTGAGCCCACGTAAATGGGGTCCGCCCGCGGTAAAGTTATTGATCGAAGGAAATCCTGGTAGCAGCGTCAAAAACGATGCCTCATAAATTGCGTTACTGCATTTGCCCGGCCAGGCCGCCTAAACGGCTGGCCGCGCCAATCAGCGAATATTCAACGCTCGGCCACGCGGCAGGTACGGCTGGGTAAGCCCTACGGCTGCGATGGAAAGAACACTGATGATGATGCACTGATTGCGGATGGCCGGTCTCATGCCCACGCTCCGTCTCTCGCCGGTGCCTCGCGCGGGGCTGATTTTGTGCGTTATTCCAGCATCATAGCGCACTGTTCGAGTAAAGCACGCGCCAGCCCGGCTGATTTTGTTGTCGCACGTCCCGGATCGGCCGAGGCTGTGTCAAAACTCAAAAACACCAGGTTTTATGGGGTCGCTTGACCCCTCGGGAAGGGTCACGAAGCCCGTATAGAGCGTTCTGACAAGCCAACTTTCTAGCTAAGTCGTAGTGCTACGCGTTTTGACACAGTCTCGGCCTGCAACCGACGCCGCTGGCACAGCCTGCGCCGCCGGGATTGAAATCCTGGATGGCCGACCTATAACGGAACTGTGGAGCAACACTCTGCGTTTCCAGCCTGGTGGCGACCGGTTCCGGTAAGCCGCGCGTGCACGCCGGACATCGGTTTCAGGTTTGGCAACTATTTACTCGTTTAGTTCGGTGACTCGCCGCAGCAGTCCCGCATAGGCATTCGCCCGTCCGTCAGTTCGATTTGGCGACATGACGTTTTTCGCGAATCAATTCTTTTTGAAGGGAATGAGTGCTGCTGCGCCGGATTCGAGGAGTCTGGACATGAAACTACGTTTATTGATGGCATTGGTAAGCGCCGCTTTCTTTCTGGTGCCGAATACAGCTGGCGCACTGGACAGTCAGCAGGACGACGCTGGGTCGGGCCGGGCGCTGATGCAGCAGAACGCGAATGAATCGGCGCAGGACGCAACCGACATGTCGTTTGGTGAAACTGGGCGCACCATGATGCCGGCTGCCCAACCGGTGCAGAACGTCTCCTATGGCGGGGCGGCCGCAGGCGCGACGGAAGCGGGAGGCCGACAGGAACGGCCGTGCTCTTCCGGAGCGCAATGCAGAATCTATTTTGGTCAGTAAGTCAGTAATAGACCGGCGATTCAGGAGGCGGTGGGGGAGCAGCACGCACCGCCTCTAACCAATCCGCACACGGAAATCTTGTCGAAATACCCACACGCCCGACTGCGTTTTTACGGAGTGGTCAGCGAGCGATTTAATACGATGTTAAGGTGTGTTCCGTTCAGGTCTTCACCGGTTCGTTTTCCGGCCGCAATCATAAGCAGGCAGATAGCGCCTGCTTTTTTAATTGTGATTGGCGGTTTGTGAATTGATTAGTCCGGTATGACTGCTCCAATCCCACTCGTTGTTTAGTTACTCGCAAACAATACTATGTTGATGGAAGATAATCTGCCGGCGAGCATTGCTTCGCCGGACGATGGCGCCTCGTCGTCCCTGCGTTCGTGGCTCGCTGTTGTAGCCGTTGCAATCGGTGCGTTTGCATTCGTGACCACGGAGTTTTTACCCGTCGGATTGCTGCCGCGCATAGCGGCGGATCTGGGCGTGCTGCCTGGCACCGCAGGCTTGATGGTCACTGTGCCGGGTGTGATTGCCGCCATCTCCGCGCCCGGTTTGATGCTGGTGGCCGGACGGATGGATCGCCGGCGCGTATTTCTGTTGCTCACGGCCTTGCTGCTGGCGTCGAATCTGATTTCAGCGTTTGCGCCCGATTTTCTGTCCATGCTGCTCGGACGCGCGCTGCTCGGTGCGGCCTTGGGCGGATTCTGGACCCTGGCGACGGCCGCATCGGGGCGCCTCGTCAAGCCGAAGGATTCGGCCAAAGCTATGGCGACGATCCTGACCGGCGTGACCTGCGCGACGGTGATCGGTGTGCCGCTCGGCACATTTATCGCCAGCTTTGCGTCATGGCGTGCGTCGTTTATGGCAACGGCTGTACTCGTTGCTATCGCGCTCGTGGCTCAGTTCGTTTTCGTGCCGTCCTTGCCGTCGACAGCCGCATTGCGGATGCGCGATCTGGTGACGCTGCTGCGCCGCCCGCATCCACGGAGGAGCATGTTGATGGTCGGGCTTGTATTCGGCGCGCATTTCTCCTCGTACACGTACATCACGCCGTTCCTGCTCCGTAACGCGAATTTGACGATGTCGACGATTACCTTGCTGCTGCTCGGCTTCGGCATGATTGGGTTCTTCTCGAACTTCGCCGTTTCGTCGACGGTGACACGTAACCTGAAAACGTCCGTGGGCGTGATGGTTTCTCTGCTCATGTTCGCGCTGTTCGCCATGCCGCTGTTGCAACAATCGCCGATCGGCGTCGCCGCGCTCGTACTCGCGTGGGGTATTTCGTTCGGGGCGCTGCCGCTGTGTTTCAGCGTCTGGATTCAACGCGCTACGCCGGATTCGCCGGAAGCGGGCTCGGCGCTGTTCGTCAGCATCATTCAGGTGGCGATTGCGCTGGGGTCGCTGATCGGCGGGGTGGTGGTCGACCATGTCGGCATTTCCGCCGACTTTCTTTTCGGCAGCGGTTTGGCGCTGCTGGGGCTCGCCGCGCTTGCCAGTTTTGGGCGGCGTGAGCAGGTCGTGGCGACGGAGTCGATAGCGTGTCCGGCGTGTACTGATTAACGGACAGGCCCATCAAGCGCCACGCCTACCGATCCACTTTTGTTATCACCCTCTCCAATACACGGATTGTTAGCGTATCGCACCGCTCGTATATTTGCTGAACGAATGCAGAGACCGCACGGACAGCAGAAACTACAACAACTGAAAGGCAAGCCGCATGGGTCTGCCACAGGAGCAAAGCGATGAATCGAATCGATCTGGAGGGGCGTGTTGTCGCCATTACTGGCGGCGCGCGCGGCATTGGTTACGCGGTGGCCCAGCGGGCACTGAACTCGGGCGCGTCGGTTGCCCTATGGGACATCGACGCCGAGCGCCTGGCGCGCAGCGAGCGCGAGCTCAGCGAACTGGGCAAGGTAACGGCCGTCACGGTCGAACTCACCCAGGAAGCCTCAGTGGTTCAGGCGGTGACACAAACCGTCGCCGCCCATGGCGCGATCGACGTGCTGATCAACTGCGCCGGCATCACCGGCGGCAACGGCCCGACGTGGGAGCTGGACCCCGAGGTCTGGCGCCGCGTGATCGACGTGAATCTGATCGGCCCGTATCTCACCTGCCGCGCGGTCGTGCCACAAATGCTCAAGCAGGGCTACGGCCGGATCGTCAATATCGCATCCGTGGCCGGCAAGGAGGGCAATCCGAATGCCTCGCACTACAGCGCGTCCAAAGCCGGGCTCATCGGCCTGACCAAGTCCCTCGGCAAAGAGCTTGCGACGAAGAACATCCTCGTCAATGCGGTCACGCCCGCAGCGGCCAAAACGGAGATCTTCGATTCGATGTCGCAGGAGCATATCGACTACATGCTCTCGAAGATTCCAATGAACCGGTTCCTCTTGCCGGAAGAAGCGGCGTCGCTGATTCTCTGGCTCTCTTCCGAAGACTGCGCGTTCAGCACCGGCTCGGTATTCGACCTGTCCGGCGGCCGCGCCACTTATTGAGTCGTCGCAGCTTCAACCAGGCCGTAGTGGTAGCAGTGCAAAAAAGGCAAAAACGCAGAGCGCGACCCGCAAGCTCTGCGAAGGAGACGACATGAGTCCGCATTCGCCCGCGTCACTGGAGGCGATCAACAGCAAGGTCATGCGCCGGCTGTTGCCGTTTCTTCTGCTCATGTATGTGCTGGCGTTCCTTGATCGCGCCAACATCGGCTTCGCGCAGAAGGCGTTGCAGCACGATACAGGTTTGTCTAATGCGGCTTTTGCCTTCGGCGCGGGCGTGTTCTTCATCGGCTATGCATTGTTCGAGGTACCGAGCAATCTGCTGCTGCACAAGGTCGGCGCGCGTGCGTGGATGTGCCGGATTATGGTGACCTGGGGGCTTGTCTCGGCGGCGATGTGTCTTGCGCATACGCCAACGGCTTTCTACTCACTGCGTTTTCTGCTCGGTGTCGCCGAAGCCGGTTTCTTCCCCGGCGTGATCTATTACCTGACCCATTGGTTTCCGCAAGCGGCGCGAGCTCGAGCGGTGGGCGTGTTCTATTTCGGTGCGCCGCTGGCGTTCATCTTCGGCAGTCCGTTGTCGGGTTCCTTGCTCGAATTGCATGGCGCGATGGGTTTGGCCGGCTGGCAGTGGCTGTTTCTGATCGAAGGAACGTTGGCCTCGTTAGTTGGTGTATGGGCGTTCTGGTATCTCGACAACCGACCTGAAGACGCGCGCTGGCTCGATGCGCAGGAGCGCAGTACCTTGCGCAGCGCACTCGACGACGATGCGCGCGCCGCGTCGGCGCATGGGCCGCGTCACATTCTCGCTGCGCTGGTCGACCGCCGTGTGTTGCTGCTTTCGGCGATTTATCTGCTGATTCAGATGAGTGTCTACGGCGTGATCTTCTATTTGCCGCAACAAGTGGCCGCTTTACTTGGCACGACGGTGGGCTTGCGTGTGGGCGTCGTCGCTGCGCTGCCATGGCTGTGTGCGCTGGCGGTGACGTGGTACGTGCCGCGTCGTGCGGATCGCACGGGTGGACACCGGCGCTGGGCGGTCGCGCTGCTGGTGCTTGCCGGCCTCGGTATCGGCGCCTCAGGGCTCGCGCACAACCCGTCGATCGGCTTGATCGCGCTGTGCTGCGCGGCCAGCGGTTTCATCGCGGCGCAACCGCTGTTCTGGACATTCCCGACGCGCTATCTCACAGGCGCCGCGGCTGCAAGTGGGATCGCGCTGATCAATTCACTCGGCGGCCTCGGCGGATTTATTGCGCCGAGCTTGCGCACCGCGGCGGAACGGGCGTTTTCGTCGACCTCGGCAGGGCTGATCGTATTGGGCGTCTCGAGTCTGCTCGCAGCGCTGATGATCGGCACGCTGTTGCGTCGTGACGGCGCACATTCAACCTGGTCTTTCCAACACTTACTGCACCGCGCCCGTTAGGCGCATTGTCGGATGCATGTTCGACGCATCAACAACGGAGCCCTTTTTATGGCCATGCCTACTATCCGGCACGTGCGTGCCTTCATCGTCCGCGGTGGCGGTGCGGATTATCACGATCAACCCGACGGACACTGGATCGACGATCACATTTCTACGCCGATGGCGCGTTATCCGGAGTATCGCCAGAGCCGCCAGTCGTTCGGTATCAATGTGCTCGGCACGCTGGTGGTGGAGATCGAAGCGAGTGACGGCACGGTCGGTTTTGCAGTGACAACGGGCGGCGAGATCGGCGCGTTCATCGTCGAGAAACATCTCGCGCGTTTTCTCGAAGGGCAGCTCGTTACAGACATTGAGAAGATGTGGGATCAGATGTATTTCTCGACGCTGTACTACGGCCGCAAAGGCGTGGTGCTGAACACGATCTCGGGCGTCGATCTCGCGTTGTGGGATCTGCTCGCGAAAGTCCGCAAGGAGCCGGTGTACCAGCTATTGGGCGGCCCGGTGCGCGACGAACTCGTGTTCTACGCGACTGGCGCGCGTCCCGACCTCGCGAAGGAGATGGGTTTCATCGGCGGGAAATTGCCTTTGCAGCATGGTCCTGCGGAAGGAGAGGCGGGTCTCAAGAAGAATCTGGAGAAGCTTGCCGAGATGCGCAGCCGTGTCGGCGATGACTTCTGGCTGATGTACGACTGCTGGATGAGCCTCGACGTACCGTATGCCACGCGGCTCGCGCAGGCGGCGCACGAGTACGGTCTGAAATGGATCGAAGAGTGCCTCCCGCCGGACGACTACTGGGGTTACGCCGAACTGCGCCGCAACGTGCCGCGCGGCATGATGGTGTCGACCGGCGAGCATGAAGCGACACGCTGGGGTTTTCGCATGCTGCTGGAGATGCAGTGCTGCGATCTGATTCAGCCGGATGTGGGATGGTGTGGCGGCATTACCGAACTCATCAAGATCTCCGCGCTCGCCGATGCCCACAATGTGATGGTGGTGCCGCACGGTTCGTCGGTGTATAGCTATCACTTCGTCGTTACGCGGCACAACTCGCCGTTCGCCGAGTTTCTGATGATGGCGCCGAAAGCGGATGAAGTGGTGCCGATGTTTACGCCGCTGTTGCTCGATGAACCGGTCCCCGTGAATGGACGGATGAAGGTGCCGGACACGCCGGGGTTCGGCGTGCGGCTCAATCCGGAATGCGCGCTGGTGCGGCCCTATCCACGTTGAATGTGCGTTGAATGTGCGTTGAACACGCGTTGACGGTGGGTTGAATCCGGGCTCAATCTACAAGACTTCATATTGATCCAGCCAACAGGAGAATGACGTGTTGCTCAAGGACAAGGTTGTGATCGTCACCGGCGGTTCGCGTGGCATTGGCCGAGCGATAGCGGTTGCGTGCGCAACCGAAGGTGCGGATGTGGCGATCAACTACTGGGGCGATAACGACGCAACTTATGGGCGCCGTTCGGCCGTCGCCGAAGTGGTCGCGGAAATCGAAGCGTTGGGACGGCGCGTGATCGCGATCGAAGGCAACGTAGCCGCGCGCGAAACCGGGCAGGAACTGGTTCGCCAAACCATCGAGGCCTTCGGTAAAGTCGACGTGCTCGCGAGCAATGCCGGTATCTGCCCGTTTCACGCCTTTCTCGACATGCCGCCCGAGGTATTGGAATCGACGGTGGCAGTCAATCTGAACGGTGCGTTCTATGTCACGCAAGCCGCCGCGCAGCAGATGAAAGCGCAGGGCACGGGCGGCGCGATCGTGGCGACGAGCTCAATCAGCGCTTTGGTAGGCGGCGGCATGCAGACGCACTACACGCCGACCAAAGCGGGTGTGCATTCGCTGATGCAGTCGTGCGCGGTTGCGTTGGGGCCGTACGGCATTCGCTGCAATTCGGTGATGCCCGGCACGATCGCGACCGATCTGAACGCGGAAGATCTCGCCGACGAGGCGAAGAAAGCTTACTTCGAAAAGCGCATTCCACTGGGCAGACTGGGCCGCCCGGAGGACGTCGCCGATTGCGTGGTATTCCTTGCTTCCGATCGCGCGCGCTATGTAACAGGCGCCGCGCTGCTGGTGGACGGCGGTCTGTTCGTCAACTTGCAGTAGCGCGCGATGCCGATGTCAATGAACCGGTGCGGATACGATCACAGGCGCGGTCACGGCCGAGGCGGAATCGTCGCGTGCGAGTTTGCGCGAGAAGCCGCGCAGCAAATCGATAAAGCGCAGCGCCGGTTCGGCGAGGGCTTCTTCCTTGCGCGTGAGAATGCCGAAGCCGGCGAGGCTCTTGCCGATTTCGAGCGGCAGCGCGACCAGCAGTTTGCCGCGCACATGATCGCGCACGACCGACTCGGGCAGCATCGCCACCGCGTCGTAGTTCTCGAGCAATTGCAGCGTGGCGAAGATCGACGCGCATTCGGTCAGGTTGACGGGCGTAGCAAGTCCCGCTCGCGCGAGTTCTTCTTCGAACAGCACGCGCGCCGGACTGGTAACTGGTTGCGCCACCCACGGCCAGTCGATCAGCTCCCGCAATGTGATGCGCGAGCGCTGCGCCAGCGGATGAACCGAACGCACTACCAGCAGCAAAGTTTCGCGGGCGAGCGGCTCGAAACTGAAATCGTTGTGTTGCAACGGACTGGTCAGGCGTCCAAGTGCCAGATCGACTTCGCGGCGGTGCAGCAATTGCACGACCTGGTCGCTGGTTTCGCCAAGAATCCGCACGTTGAGCAAAGGGCTTTCGGTTTTCAGCGCGGCGACGGCCATGGCCAGCAGATCGGGCGCAGCGCCCATGATGGCGCCGACGGTCAACTGTCCGTGCCCGCCGCGGCGTTTGACGTCGAGGTCTTCGGCAAAACGGGTCAACTCGGCAAGTGCACGCCGCGCATAGGCCAGCGTGACTACGCCGAGCGGTGTGGGCGTCATGCCGCGCGCGTTGCGCTCGAACAGCAGGAAGCCGAAAGCTTCCTCGATGTCGCCGAGCATGCGGCTCGCGCTGGGTTGCGCGACGTTGATCGCCTCGGCCGCTTGATGGAGATTGCGCGCGTCGTCGAGCGCGACGAGCAGCGCGAGGTGCTTGAACTTGAGCCGATTGACGAGTGCGATTGCAGCTGAGTGTTGGCTCATGGTTCCGGTGCGATTCGGTTTGTGGATCGCCCAATCCCAACAACGGATTGAGATGCTATCGACGCAGGAATTATAGTCGTATCAGAACGCTTCTACGCCTGGACGGAAAAGCGCCCCGATACGACGGGAGACAGGCCGTAATGGAAACAATCGCTTTCCGGATGGTGCTCAACCCCGGCATGCGCGAGGAATACGAACGACGTCACGCGCAAATCTGGCCCGAGCTGGTTGATGCATTGCACCACGCCGGTGTGCGCGACTATCGGATCTTCTTCGACGCGGGCACGGACCACCTTTTCGCTATTCTGACGCGCACCACGAATCACACGATGAATGCGTTGCCGCAACTCGACGTGATGCGCAAATGGTGGGATTACATGGCCGACATCATGCAGACGGCCCCAGACCATATGCCGTTTCAGCAGCCACTCGAACCGGTCTTTCATCTGAATTCGCTTAGCTGACGTCGCTGACTGCCAGGCCCAATGGGCGGAGGGTATCGCATGCAGGTTGTCGATTCGCATATTCATCTGTGGGATCTGAAGACGCATTGCTATCCGTGGCTGGAAAACCCGGGCGTGTCGTTCGTGGGGGACGCGCGCGACCTGAAGCACGACTATCTGCTCGACGATTTGCTCGGCGAAGCGGGCGATATTGAGGTGCTGAAACTGGTTCACGTGGAAGCGAATCACGACCCGGCCAATCCGGTTGAGGAAACCCGCTGGTTGCAATCCGTTGCGGATCGTCCGGCGTCGCGCGGCATGCCGAACGCGATTGTCGCCGCCGTGGATCTGTCGGCGGCGAACGCGCCGGAAATGCTTGAAGCGCACGCGTCGTTCGCCAATATGCGTGGCATCAGGCAGATCCTGAACGTGCACGAGAACAAGCTGTTCGATTACGTGGGGCGTCATTTCATGCGCGAGCCGCAGTGGCGCGAACATTTTGCGTTGCTGCGCCGTTACGACATGTCGTTCGATCTGCAACTGTATCCGTCGCAGATGGACGAGGCGGCTGCGTTGGCGCGCGCGCACGGCGATACGATTTTTATCGTCAACCATGCGGGCATGTTCGTGGATCGCAGCAGCGTCGCGGGTTATCGCGCGTGGCGTGAAGGGATGCGAACGCTCGCGGGTTGCAGGAATGTCGCGGTGAAGATCAGCGGACTCGCCATGTTCGATCACCAGTGGACCGTTGAAAGCCTGCGGCCTTACGTGCTTGAAACGATCGATGCGTTCGGCGTCGAGCGCGCGATGTTCGCGTCGAACTTTCCGGTCGATCGGTTGTTCGGCTCCTACCAGGATTTGTGGCGTGCGTACGCGTCGATCGTCGACGGCGCGAGCGTTGCAGAAAAAGAGGCGCTGTTTTGCCGTAACGCGGAGCACTTTTATCGTATCTGACGTACCGCAGCCGACGCATTCCCGAAATCGAACAAGAAGGAGACACGTAGTGCCGCAATCCCCATCCGCTGTGCCCAGACTCGAATTACGGCACGCGAGCAAATCATTCGGCCGGGTCCGTGCGTTATCCGACGGCGATCTCGCGTTGTGGCCGGGCGAAGTGCATGCGTTGCTCGGCGAAAATGGCGCGGGCAAATCGACGGTCGTGAAGATTCTCGCGGGCGTGCATCAGCCGGATACCGGCGCGCTGCTGGTCGACGGTGTGGCGCGCGGATTCGCGACACCTGCTGAGGCACGCGACGCGGGTCTGGCGGTGATCTATCAGGAGCCGACGCTGTTCTTCGATCTCTCGATCGCGGAGAACATCTTCATGGGACGGCAGCCGGTCGACCGGATTGGCCGCATTCAGTACGACGCGATGCGCCGCGAGGTGGATGGTTTGCTGGCCTCGCTCGGGGTCGATCTGCGTGCGGATCAACTGGTGCGCGGTTTGTCGATTGCCGATCAGCAGGTAATCGAAATTGCGAAGGCGTTGTCGTTGAACGCGAACGTGCTGATCATGGACGAGCCGACCGCCGCCTTGTCGCTGCCCGAAGTGGAGCGGCTGTTTGCGATCGTACGCAAGCTGCGCGAGCGTGATGTGGCGATTCTGTTCATCACGCACCGGCTCGATGAAGTGTTCACGCTGACGCAACGCGTGACGATCATGCGCGACGGTGCAAAGGTATTCGACGGGCTCACCGCCAATCTCACCACCGAATCCATCGTCGCGAAGATGGTGGGCCGTGACCTGGAGACGTTCTATCCGAAAGCCGACCGGCCACCGGGCGAAGTGCGCCTGTCGGTGCGTGGCCTGACGCGTGTGGGCGTATTCAAGGACATTTCCTTCGACGTCCGCGCAGGCGAGATCGTCGCGCTGGCGGGTCTTGTCGGCGCGGGTCGCAGCGAAGTGGCGCGCGCGATCTTCGGCATCGATCCACTCGACTCGGGTGAAATTTCGATTGGCGGCAAGCGCCTTGCCGCCGGCAGTCCGGCCGCAGCGGTACGTGCCGGCCTTGCGCTGGTGCCGGAGGATCGTCGCCAGCAAGGGCTTGCACTGGAGTTGAGCATTGCGCGCAATGCCTCGATGACGGTGCTCGGACGTCTCGTCAAACATGGCCTGATTTCCACACGCAGTGAAACGCAACTCGCCAATCAGTGGGGCACGCGTTTGCGCCTCAAAGCGGGTGATCCGCATGCGCCTGTCGGCACGCTTTCCGGCGGCAATCAGCAAAAGGTCGTGTTGGGCAAGTGGCTTGCCACCAACCCGAAGGTCCTGATCATCGACGAACCCACGCGCGGCATCGACGTCGGTGCCAAGGCAGAAGTGTATGGCGCGCTCGCGGAACTGGTGCGCGACGGCATGGCGGTGCTGATGATCTCGAGCGAACTGCCGGAAGTGCTCGGCATGGCCGATCGCGTACTGGTCATGCACGAGGGGCGTATCAGCGCGGATATAGCGCGCGCCGAAGCCGACGAAGAACGCATCATGGGCGCCGCGCTCGGCCAACCGGTTCCACCGTTGGGGCACGCGGCATGATGCGCCATTCTCCAACCCATCCCGCACCCGTTCAGGCCGCAACGCCGAAGCGTTCCGGCAGCGCGCCGGGCGGCTTCATCACGAGTATCGCGAAGAGCCGCGAAACGACGCTGTTCGTCGTGCTGATTCTGTTGATCGTGGGTACAGGGCTCGCGAAGCCGCAGTTTCTGAATCTGCAGAACCTGCGTGACGTCCTGCTCAATGTGTCGATTATCAGCTTGCTGACAGCCGGCATGACGGTGGTGATCCTGATGCGGCACATCGATCTGTCGGTGGGGTCGACGGTCGGCATCAGCGCCTATGCGGTCGGCAGCCTGTACGTTGCGTTTCCGCAGATGCCGGTGATTGTCGCGTTGCTGGCTGGGCTTGCAATCGGTCTCGTGGCGGGCGGCATCAATGCGTTACTCGTTGCGGTGGGACGCGTGCCCTCGCTGGTGGCGACACTCTCCACGCTCTACATCTTTCGCGGCGCGGACTACGCGTGGGTACACGGTGGCCAGATCAATGCGACCAGTTTGCCCGATGGGTTTTCCCATCTTGCTACCGGCACATTCTTCGGCATACCGACGCTCGCGCTAATCGCGATCGTTGTGCTGGCCGCTCTGGCTGTCTATCTGAAGCAGTTTCGCGGTGGACGCGAACACTATGCGATCGGCTCGAATCCGGAGGCGGCACGGCTTGCCGGCGTGAACGTCGAACGTCGCGTCATGGCGGGTTTTCTGTTGTCCGGCGCGATTGCCGGTTTCGCGGGCGCATTGTGGCTCGCGCGCTTCGGCACCGTCGACGCAAGCACCGCGAAGGGCATCGAATTGCAGGTCGTTGCCGCCGCCGTGGTGGGCAGCGTCGCGATCACGGGAGGTGTGGGCACCATTCTTGGCGCCACGCTCGGTGCGCTCGTGCTGGGCGTGATCAGCATCGCGCTTGTCGTGCTGCACGTCTCGCCATTCTGGGAGCAGGCGATCCAGGGCGCGCTGATCGTCGCCGCGATTGCCGCCGACACCTTGCTGGCCCGCTCCGTCGCCAAACGCATGATGAGGAAACGCGATCATGGCTAAACCCGATTCCGCGCTGCTCACGCGCAAACGCGAAACGCCGTTGCAATGGGAAGTGTTGCTGGTCATCGTGCTGGCCCTGTCGCTCGTGCTCGGGCGCTTGTTGTCGCCGGTGTTTCTCACCGGTGCGAATGTCAGCAACATCCTCGCCGATCTGACCGAGATCGCGTTGATGGCGCTGCCCATGACGCTGATTATCGTCGCTGCGGAAATCGATCTTTCTGTGGCTTCGGTGCTGGGTGCATCGAGTGCGTTGATGGGCGTGCTGTGGCACATGGGCTTGCCGATGCCGGTCGTGATCGTGCTGGTACTGATTGCCGGTGCGCTGGCGGGCTTGCTGAATGGCCTCGTGATCGTGAAGCTCAATCTGCCGTCACTTGCGGTCACGATCGGCACGCTGGCGCTGTTTCGCGGCCTGGCGTATGTGCTGCTCGGCGATCAGGCGGTCGCGGATTTTCCCGCAGGCTATACGGCGTTCGGCATGGATACGGTCGGCTCGACGTTCATTCCATTGCCCTTTGTGATCGTGATCGTCGGTGCGGTTTTGTTTACCGTGCTGCTGCAGTCCACCGCGTTCGGCCGCAGCCTCTACGCAATCGGCGCGAATCCCACCGCCGCGGCTTTCTCCGGTATCGAAGTCGCGAAGATCCGCTTGCGCCTATTCGTGCTGTCCGGCGCGATGAGCGCGCTGGCAGGCATTGTCTATACGCTGCGCTTTACCAGCGCACGCGGCGATAACGGCGAAGGTTTCGAATTGTCGGTGATCGCGGCGGTGCTGTTCGGCGGCGTGAGTATTTTCGGCGGACGCGGCTCGATGTTCGGCGTCCTGCTATCGCTGCTGATTATTGGCGTGCTGAAAAATGCACTGACCCTCGATGATGTATCGAGCGAAACGCTAACGATCGTCACCGGCGTGCTGCTGCTGGCATCAGTGCTGATTCCCAATCTGGTTGCCCGCTGGCGGGCGGCGCGTGACCGGCGTTTCATCGCGAAGTCCGCTTCTTCTTTATGACGTTCTCTTTAAACCGGCTCCAAAAGAAATACTAAATACCAAATACCGACAACCCGGACAGCATGTCGTCCAACAACAAAGCAGGAGACGCCTTATGTTCAATCCTTTACGTCACACCAGCAAGACTGCGCTCTGCATTGCTTTAGTCGCGATCAGTTGCGCCGCGTCCGCGGCCGGCCTGAAAAGCGGTCTGAAGATTGCTTTCGTGCCGAAGCAGATCAACAACCCCTATGAAGTCATTGCCGACGACGGCGGCATGGCCGCGATCAAGGAATTCAACGGCGTGGGCAAGGTGGTGGGGCCGTCGGATGCGGGCGCATCGTCGCAAGTGCAATACATCAACACGTTGATCACGCAGCGGCAGGACGCGATTGTGATCGCGGCGAACGACGCGAACGCGGTCGTGCCGTATCTCAAGAAAGCGATGTCGCAAGGCATCAAGGTCGTGACTTTCGACTCGGACACGGCGCCTGAAGGCCGCCAACTCTTCGTGAATCAGGCGAATGCGGAAGGCATCGGACGGGGACAGATTCAACTGGTCGCGAAGCTGATGGGCGGCGAGGGCGAGTTTGCCGTGCTGTCGGCCACGCCTAACGCGACGAACCAGAATACGTGGATCAAGTGGATGCAGGAGGAGTTGAAGAAGCCCGAGTACTCGAAGATCAAGCTCGTGAAGATCGCGTACGGCAACGACGACGACCAGAAGTCGTTCGTCGAAACGCAAGGTTTGCTCCAGGCATATCCGAATCTGAAGGCGATCGTCGCGCCTACAACCGTTGGCATTGCTGCAGCGGCGCGCTATATCTCGTCGTCGTCAAGCAAGGGCAAGGTGCAGGTGACCGGACTGGGTACGCCGAATCAGATGCGCGCGTTCGTCAAGAACGGCACGGTCAAGGCGTTCCAGCTCTGGGATCCGAATCAGCTCGGCTATCTGGCGGCTTATGCGGCAGCGGCACTGTCCTCGGGAACGATCACCGGCAAGGAAGGCGAATCGTTTGATGCCGGCAAGCTTGGCAAGCGCACGATCGGACCGCAAGGCGAAATCATTCTCGGACCGCCGACCACGTTTGATGCGAGCAATATCGACAACTTCAATTTCTAACCGGCGCGCCGTGCGCCCCCGCGCACGGCATGACGCAGCACGCTGCGTGCTGGACCCAAGTTGGAACGTTCTGTTTGCAACTCGACTATAGCGGCGCCGTCTGCTCAATCGACAACGGCGCCACTCCCACCTCAGTCGCGACATTGACTGTCGCGTTCCCAAGCTGATCGATCCCGGTACACCGAAATTCGGGCACGGGATATGCATGCCGGCCGGTCAAGCCGAAAGCCGCTGCGGATAAGCGCGGGAGGCTTCGGCATGAACTTTAAGACCTATACTATGAATCGGTAAATCGACCGTGGGCGTAGCGAACCCGAACTGCTATCTTGAGTGAGAGCCGTTCGGGCAACGGGCGGTCATTGACGCTGCAGTTGACGGTCGCGGTTTTTGGCGAGGACGAAGGCAAGCAGTCAGAACGGATGCCGTACACGCAGACAAATCCCTGCTTAGAGGTGCATGATGATCGGAATGACGTGGCTTGTTGTGGCTGATGGAGGCCGTGCGCGTGTTTTCCAGACGCCAGGACTCAAGCTCGACTTGCAAGAAAAAGACAGTCTCATCAACACTGAATATACCGGCACGATGCTGACCGAAAAGGACCGCGAGAAATTCGCGAAGCGCGTTGCCGAATATCTGGAGGCAGGGCGGCTCCATCAACTCTACAATCGGCTGAGACTTGCCATCGAGCCGAAATTTCTCGGCATGGTCAAAGCGGATCTCAGCGAGGAAACCCGCCGACTGATATTCGAGCAGACCAGCGAAGATCTGTCGACGCTCAATGCCCGGGAAATCGAGGCGCACCTGCGGCGACACTGATCGGCTGGCTTGGGTGTCATGTGGCCTTCACACAGTGAATCTGAGCTGTGTCACGGATCGTGGGCTTGCAGGGCCGATGTATTGCGTACGCGCTGGTTTCCGAGCCACCCGATTCCTCGGCATCACGGAACCAGATTTCCGCGTGGGACCGCTCGGCAACCCAGGAGCGGGACTGCGGCGTGTTGAACTCGCGATCGATGAACCGGCGTCCCCATTCGACCCCGTCTCTTACCGCTTCTTCTTCGGTTAGCCACTCGGGTTGAACGGTCATGGGACGAATATCGACGACTGTTCGGGCGCCGTGACTCACACTCACATTCGCGATCCAGGCGCCGAGCTTGTTGCGCTCAGGGTGCACGGCGATCTGGAATTCGCCGTAAGAAACAGTGCGTGTGGGCATCGTTCTCTCCTTTGCCGCGTTCAGGATTGGTATCCACCCGCAATGCAGCGTGCGAGCTTCTTTTCCAGCATCATCATGCCGTAACTTCAGCAGTTCGACACGCGGATATTGAAGTTAAATGGCAAACCAGTAGGCGTATTCAACCAATATCTAGCATCGGAAAAACTCATGTTCACATGGACATGACTTGCTCATAGACTTCGAGTACAAACGAATCACGAGGCTCAAACTTTTCGGTTGGTGGAGGTTTCATGGCACAGAACGAACTTTCATATCGGCGGTTTCTGATCGCCGCGTCGATCTCGCCGCTGCAGGGTAACCGGGGGATCGCCACAGTCGATGTCACAACCGCCGATCCGGAGCGCATCGCCGATCTCGGAACGGCGCGCTTTCTCCATGTGGAACGGTGGGTTGAAAGAAATGAACCCGCTTTCCTTCAGGTCGTTGTGGACGAGTGCAAAGTCGCTATCGACCATTATGCGGACAACGTTGACGATAGTTGATTCCCCGTATCTCGCATGAGGTGTTGCCATGCAGCAGGAATTCGATTTCTACCTCAACCTGAAGAAACCGACACTCGGTCTCTATGTGCGAACGGGCGCGGGCCTTCCCGACCTCGTTGACACAAGTGAGTGGCAATTCGATGGCCACGTGTGGCAGAGCGAGTTGGCGCCAGATATCCTGAAAGGGCTCGAAGCCAACGGCCACGCATTTCAGGAATTGGGCGCATGACTTTAAGCAATGGCGCATAGAGCGCGGCAGTCCGACTATCAGGCTGTCGCACCTTCACGCGGTTGTCATGCGACCCCGACAACGAACTGCTACTGTACAAATCACATGTCGGCCACGGCGAGGGAGAGCACCATGTCGGAGCAACCGTTCAAGTTGAGTGACGAGTTCATCGCGCAGCAGCGCAAGCGACTCCTGGCGTTGCGCCAGCAATTGCTGGGCGGAGAAGAGAACACGATCGCGGGCGAGCGGACGGCCGAGGAGCTGCATGGCGACGAGGCAGAAGAGTCCGAAGACGAGGCGCAGGGAATGGAACAGAATGAGGTCAACCAGGCGCTGCACGACGTGAATGACCAGCGCGTCAGCGATATCGAGCGTGCGCTGCAGAAGATCGACGAAGGTACTTACGGTCTCTCCGATGCGAGCGGTGACCCGATACCGAAGGCCCGGCTCGAAGTCGCCCCGGAGGCGATCCTGACCGTTGCAGAGCAGAGCCGTCGTGAGACCGGCAAATAAGGGCGTTCAAACCCCGCTGCGATGTCTGAAAAAGCCTGGCACCGTCCTGAAGTTTTCCGGCGCCCCTGGCAGGTCGCGCCAATGCCTATCATCGGAAAAACCAATATTTCCTTATTCACGAGCCACTCATAGAATCCAAAGGCGGATTTAGGGTTTCGTTATGCTAATCATGCCGATATCGACGCTGTAACCAATCCGTATTGTTCAGACAGTGCTCCTCGGGCACGAACAGTTGCTCCGCGCTGATACATCAACCGCGCTCGATGAGTCATCGCTATCACGGATCCCAGGCTATTGAAACAGGCAAACGGATCATTGAACAGCGACTCCAGATGACATATTGCCGAAGCCTGTCGATTCTTCGCAACTCACGTGAACGCGTCCCATAACCTTTCAAGTAGCCGGATGCTTTAACCGAAAAGGTGATTCTCGATGCCAGCCCTCTGCGAAATCTGTAACGCCCGTCCCGCTGTCGCTCGTGTGACCGTTGTGCAAAACGGAGAGCGGAAATCTTTATCGATCTGCGACTACGATTATCGGCAATTAATGCGGCACCAAAGCATGGTGAACCCATTCGATTCACTGTTGGGGGGCAGCGGCCTGTCGCGCTTCTTCGGCGGCGGCATGGAAGATGGCGCAGAGGACGATGACGATGACGGTGGGTTCGCCGCCGAGGTGCCGCGTGAATCGGTCGATGCCACCGATGCTTTCAGCGAGCAGACGCTCGAGTTGTTGCAGCGCGCCGCGGAGAAGGCACACGAGCTGGGTCGCAACGAACTCGACACCGAGCACCTGCTATACGTGCTCGCGGACACTGACGTGTGCGCGGCGTTGCTGAAGGAGCTCAAGCTCTCGCCGGAGGACATCAAGGCATACATCGATCAGCATGCGAAAAAGGGAACAGGCGATCCTGACTCAGCGATCGATAAGATGACCGTCTCACCTCGTCTGAAAAAGGCGTTCCAGTATGCGTTCCAGGCGTCGCGTGATCTGGGCCATTCCTACGTCGGTCCGGAGCATCTGCTCATTGGGCTTGCAGCCGTGCCGGACAGTATCGCTGGCACCCTGCTGAAGAAATATGGCGTGACGCCGGAGGCGTTGCGGCAGAAGGTCGTGAAAGTCGTGGGCAAAGGCGCGGAGGACGGCCGCGTCGACACGCCAACCGGCACGCCCAACCTTGACAAGTTCGGACGCGACCTCACGGCTATGGCGCGTGAGGGCAAGCTCGACCCCGTGCTGGGTCGGGCGCAGGAAATCGAAAGCACGATCGAGGTGCTCGCGCGGCGCAAGAAGAACAACCCCGTGCTGATCGGCGAGCCCGGTGTCGGCAAGACGGCGATCGTCGAAGGGCTGGCGCAGCGCATCATTAACGGTGACGTGCCTGAAGTGCTGCGCGGCAAGCGACTCGTCGAGGTCAACATCAACTCGATGGTGGCGGGTGCGAAGTATCGCGGCGAATTCGAAGAGCGTGCAAAGCAGTTGATCGATGAAGTCACGGCCAAGAAAGACGAGCTGATCCTGTTCATCGATGAACTGCACACGATTGTGGGCGCGGGACAAGGCGGGGGCGAAGGTGGCCTCGATATCGCGAACGTGCTCAAGCCCGCACTCGCGCGTGGCGAGCTCAGTCTGATCGGCGCCACGACACTCAACGAGTATCAGAAGTACATCGAAAAGGATGCGGCGCTGGAGCGGCGCTTCCAGCCGGTGTTGGTGCCGGAGCCGACGGTCGAGCAGACCATCGTCATTCTGCGGGGCCTTCGCGACAAACTCGAGGCGCACCACCAGGTGACTTTCGCCGATGATGCGTTCGTTGCCGCCGCCGAACTTTCAGATCGCTACATTACGTCGCGCTTTTTGCCAGACAAGGCCATCGACCTGATCGACCAGGCGGCGGCACGTGTGCGTATCGGCGCGACCTCGCGTCCCGCGGCCATCCAGGAGCTCGAAGCCGAAATTGCCCAGCTCAAGCGCGAGCAGGATTATGCGTCCTCGCGCAAACGCTTCGATGAGGCGAAGGCTTTCGAGGCACGTATTGGCGAGAAGCAGGAGAAACTCGACGAGCAGATGGAGGCATGGCAGCGCAAGACCGGCTCGGAAACGCTCGAAGTGACGGTGCAGTCAATCGCCGAAGTGGTGTCGCGTCTTACCGGCATTCCTGTCACGGAGCTCACGCAGGAAGAGCGCCAGAAGCTGCTGGATATGGAGAAGAAGCTGCGCGAGCGCGTGGTCGGCCAGGACGACGCGGTGATTGCCGTGAGCGATGCCGTGCGTCTGTCGCGTGCGGGACTCGGCCAGGCGAACCGGCCTATCGCGACGTTCCTGTTCCTCGGACCCACGGGGGTCGGCAAGACAGAACTCGCGAAGGCGCTGGCAGAAACGGTGTTCGGCGACGAGCAGGCGGTTATCCGTATCGACATGTCCGAATACATGGAGCGTCACGCGGTGGCAAGGCTGATCGGCGCGCCTCCGGGCTACGTCGGTTACGACGAGGGCGGGCAACTGACCGAGCGTGTCCGGCGACGCCCGTACAGCGTGATCCTGCTTGATGAGATCGAGAAAGCGCACCCCGACGTGAGCAACGTGCTGCTGCAGGTGTTTGACGACGGGCGGCTGACCGACGGCAAAGGCCGTGTCGTGGATTTCAGCAACACGATCATCATTGCGACGAGCAATCTCGGCGCATCGATCATCATGGACAACCTCGAAAAACCCGAGTCGGATCGCCTGCCTGAAAAAGCGATCCGCGAGGAATTGATGGGGGTGCTCAAGAGCCACTTCCGGCCCGAATTCCTGAACCGGATCGACGAGATCATCGTCTTCCATGCGCTCTCGCGCGACAACATCCGCTCGATCGTGCAGATCCAGCTCGAACGGGTCGTGCGCACCGCTGCCGCGCAGGACATTACCCTCAAGATAGACGAATCGGTGATTGATCACCTTGCCGACGCCGGTTATCGGCCGGAGTTCGGTGCACGCGAGTTGAAGCGCCAGATTCGCCAGGAACTGGAAACGCGGCTTGCGAAGGAGATTCTCAGCGACGCCTTGAAGTCGGGCGACAGCGTTGAGGTCAGTTATGACAAGGAAAGCGACGAAGTGAAGTTCAGCAGGAGCGAGGCTCCGGCTACGTCCAAGGTGACGGGCGCGAAGGGGAGTAACGGACGCGCGAAGAAGAAACCGTCCAAAGAGGTCAGCAGCCCCGAGCCAACCGAAAGCGCCGCCTCGAAGGAGTGATGTGCCCAGCAAGCTGGGAGGCGCCGCCGCGTCGTTGCCGACGCTGTACGGCGCCTCCCTGCCTGAACGGGACAGGCGCTGGTTTCGTTGTACCTGTACTGTGCACGTCCGCCATCGATCGATCTGTACCTTCCGCGGCGCATTAGCCCAACTAGACTGAGCCGTATCCAAACCTTACGCCGCGACGCGGCGTAACCCCAGGCAGGACGGTCTCCAGGTCTCCTGGGGCAGTTCATGGAGTCACAGATGACTAATCGACGCGAAGTACCCGGTATCCGGGAATATGACGGCCCCGCTGGTGGTTGGGGGGCGCTTAAAGCGACATCGCAAGCCATCCGGCTACAAATGGAGAGCATCAAGGCTCCACTCACGTTGCTTCGGACCAATCAGCCTGACGGTTTTGATTGTCCTGGGTGTGCATGGCCCGACAAGGAGCACAAGTCCACGTTCCAGTTCTGCGAAAACGGCGCCAAAGCGGTCACCTGGGAAGCAACGACCAAGCGGGTACGCCCGGAGTTCTTCGCGGCCAACACGGTGTCGTCACTGCTGGAACGAACGGATTTCGAACTGGAGGACATGGGCCGGCTCACGCATCCGCTCGTCTATGACCGCGACACGGACACGTTCCGGGCCGTCGAATGGGAGGTGGCGTTCGGCCGGATCGGTGAGATCCTGCGTGGTTTGCCGCCCGACCAGGTCGACTTCTATACGTCCGGCCGGGCATCTAATGAGGCCGCGTACCTCTATCAGCTGTTCGCACGGGAATTTGGCACGAACAATTTCCCGGATTGCTCGAACATGTGCCACGAACCGACCAGCGTCGGCTTGCCGCAATCGATCGGCATTGGCAAAGGCACGGTGTCGCTCGACGACTTCGAGAAGACCGACCTGATCATCTCGATCGGCCACAACCCGGGCACCAATCATCCGCGGATGATGGGCACGCTGTGGGAAGCCTCGCGTCGCGGCGTCCCGATCATCGTGTTCAATCCGCTTCGCGAGCGCGCGTTGGAACGCTTCCAGGATCCGCAGTCCATGCTGCAGATGGCGACGTTCGGCTCAACCCGGATCGCGTCGACCTATCATCAGGTGAGAGCAGGCGGCGACGCGGCCGCGCTCAAGGGCGTGATCAAGGCGGTACTCGCGCTCGACGCCGAGCGCGGCGACGTGCTCGACCGCGAGTTCATCGACACCTACACGGAAGGCCTTGACGCGCTCGTCGCGGATATCGAGGCCACTTCCTGGGAAGACATCGAGGCGGAAAGCGGCCTGACCCGTGAGGAGCTCGCGGACGTCGCCGACGCGTACGCGAAGGCGAAGTCGACGATCATCACATATGGAATGGGCGTCACGCAGCATAACAAGGGTACCGCGAACGTGCGCCTGATCTGCGACCTGCTGCTAATGCGCGGCAACATGGGCAGAGAAGGCGGCGGTATCTGTCCGCTGCGCGGCCACTCGAACGTGCAAGGCAACCGCACGGTCGGCATCACCGAGAAACCGTCAGCGGAATTCCTCGCGAAGATCGAGGAAGTCTTCGGCTTCACGCCACCCGCGGAGCATGGCCACGACGCAGTCGCGACCATGCAGGCGATGATTGCGGGCAAGTCGAAGGCGCTGATTTGCCTGGGTGGAAATTTCGCGGTCGCGCTGCCGGATTCGGACCAGTGCTTTCCGGCAATGAAGGCGCTTGATCTGAGTGTGCATCTCGGCACCAAGCTCAACCGCTCGCACCTGCTGGTTGCGAAGGAAACGTACATCCTGCCGGTGATCGGCCGCACCGAACTCGACGTGCAGAACGGCATGGGCCAGTCGATCACCGTTGAGGATTCGATGTCGATGGTCCACGCGTCGGCCGGCAAGCTCACGCCCGCGTCCGAGTTCCTGCGCTCCGAACCCGCCATTGTGGCCGGCCTCGCCCATGCGACGCTGCCGAACAGCAAGGTCAACTGGATGGAGCTGGTCGCCGACTACGACAAGATCCGCGACCTGATCGAAAAGACGATTCCGGGCTTCGAGAGCTACAACGCACGCATCCGCGTGCCGGGCGGCTTCCGCATGCCGCTGCCGCCGACTGAGCGCATTTTCCCGACGCCGACCGGCAAGGCGATGTTCTCGGTGTACCACGGTGTGAAGGAAGACGCGGACGTGGAGGGCGACGACATACTGCGTCTCGTGACGCTGCGCAGCCACGACCAGTACAACACGACTATCTATGCTCTCGACGATCGTTACCGAGGTGTGTTCGGCCGGCGTGACGTGCTGTTCATGAACGAGGCCGATCTTGCCGCATGCGGACTCGAACATGGGGACCTGGTCGACATCGAGACGGCCGTACCGGGCCGGCAACTTCGGCTGGAGAAGATCACGGCGATCGCCTATGACATCGCGCCAGGTTCGGTGGGCGCTTATTACCCGGAAGCAAACGTTCTGGTGCCGCTCGACTATATTGATAAGGAAAGCGGCACGCCTTCCTACAAATCCGCGCCGGTTCGTGTGGTCCGCTCAACGGTAGTCTGATTTTGACAGAGAGCGCTAGTCTGTAGGCTGGGCGCATGCGTCCGGCCTACAGACATCACAAGATGTCGAGCACGAACACCGTCTTTGGGCGACGCCAGCCGGCGGTGATCTCACGCGCGCAGTGCCGCGCTCGCGCCTTTTATTGCCTGGAGCCATTGAACAATCATGGAAATCTTCGATGCATTCCACCTTGCCAGGTTGCAATTTGCGTTCACGGTTTCGTTTCATATTGTTTTCCCCGCGATCAGCATCGGCATGGCCAGCTTCCTCGCCGTGCTGGAATGGCGCTGGCTGCTGACTGGCGACGTTGCCTACAAGGAGATGTTTCTGTTCTGGTCGAAGATCTTCGCGGTCGGCTTCGGAATGGGGGTGATCTCGGGTGTGGTGATGGCCTACGAGTTCGGCACCAACTGGAGTGGATTTTCCAGCGTTGCCGGCAATATCACGGGGCCGCTCCTGACCTATGAAGTGCTGACGGCGTTCTTCCTCGAAGCCGGCTTTCTCGGCGTTATGCTGTTTGGCTGGCAACGCGTCAGTCCACGTGCGCACTTCTTCGCAACGCTTATGGTGGCGGCGGGCACGCTCATTTCCACGTTCTGGATTCTCGCGTCGAATAGCTTTATGCAGACGCCGCAAGGATTCGCCATCGAGAATGGCCGGATCGTGCCGGTGGACTGGATGAAAGTGATTTTCAACCCGTCGTTTCCCTATCGCCTCGCGCATATGACCATTGCCGCATTCATCGTCGCGGGCTTTATTGTTGCCGCTTGCGGCGCGTGGCATCTGTTGCAGGGCCGGCGCGATAAACCGGTCAAGCGTAGTTTTTCGATGGCGCTGTGGATCCTGCTTTTCCTGACGCCGATACAGATTTTCGTTGGCGACGCACACGGACTCAACACGCGAAAATATCAGCCGGCCAAGATCGCGGCAATCGAGGGCCTCTGGGAAACCGAGCACGGTGGCACCGCACTCAACCTGGTCGGCCTGCCCGACATGAATGCGGAAGTGACGCGATACACGATCCAGATACCGCATCTGGGCAGCCTGATCCTGACCCATAGTTGGGATGGCGAGATTCGCGGCCTGAAAGAGTTTCCACCCGAGGACCGCCCGTATTCGCCGATCGTGTTCTGGACCTTCCGGATCATGGCGGGTCTCGGCATGTTGATGCTATTGACGGCGCTGCTCGGCTTGCTGCTCAGAGTGCGTGGCCGCCTCTACGAGACGCGGTGGTATCAGGGTTTCGTCCTGTGCATGGGGCCTTCTGGAATTGTGGCGCTACTGGCGGGGTGGATCACGACAGAAGTCGGCCGCCAACCCTGGACGGTCTACGGCGTCCTGCGTACCGCGGACTCCCTCTCGCCGATCAGTGCCCAGCAAGCAGGCGTTTCATTGCTGATCTTTGTATTGGTGTATTTCCTGGTGTTTGGCATGGGCGTCTATTACATGCTGAAGATGATGAAACGCGGACCGGAGGAGCATATCGAGCACCGCGAGTCACGGCGGCATCCGGTCTTGCGGAATCGCCCGTTGGACGCACTGGAAGGAGAGTGACACCATGCAAATCGATCTCCCTGTCGTGTGGGCCGCGATCATCGGACTCGGCGTTTTCATCTACGTGATGCTGGACGGATTCGATCTCGGCATTGGCCTGCTGTTTCCGTTTTTCGAGGAGAAAGGCGACCGGCAAGTGATGCTCAATACCATTGCGCCGGTCTGGGACGGTAACGAGACGTTCCTCGTGCTCGGCGGCGCCGGGCTTTACGGCGCGTTTCCGGTGGTCTATTCGACACTCCTGCCAGCGAATTATCTTCCGTTGATCCTGATGGTCGTGGGCCTGATCTTCCGCGGGGCGGCCTTCGAACTGCGTGCAAAGGCCGTCAGGACCCAGCACGCGTGGGACCTCGCCTTCATGGGCGGCTCCGCGCTCGCGGGGCTCTGCCAGGGCATCGTGCTGGGGTCGCTGCTGCAGGGCATCAAGATCGTCGATGGCCGTTTCGCCGGCGGTCCGTTCGACTGGCTCTCGCCTTTCAGCCTGTTTTGCGGAATCGGTGTGCTTTTTACGTATGCGACGCTCGGCTGCGGTTGGCTCATCCTGAAGACGGATGGTGAACTGCAGCGCAAGATGCGCGAGGTGATGAGACCGCTCGTGAGCGTCCTGCTCGGGGTGATGGTCATTGTGAGTCTCTGGACGGTGATCGGATTGCCGGCGGTTGCGCATCGCTGGTTCGGAAGCGGCAATCTCGGCTGGTTCCTGCCGGTGCCGATCCTTGTCATTGCATGTGTGTGGGGCATCTTCCGCACGCTGCGATTGAAGCACGAAGCGACGCCGTTCCTGCTCACGCTCGCGCTGTGCTTTCTAGGCTATAGCGGCTTGCTCATCAGCATCTGGCCGAACATCGTTCCGCCGTCACTGACGATCTGGGAAGCCTCGTCGAGCCACTCGAGCCAGCTGTTCGCGCTAGTCGGAACAGTGATCGTGCTGCCGGTCATCCTCGTCTACAACGCTATGCAGTATCGCGTGTTCCGGGGCAAGGTGCGGGAAGGGGACGCCGGTTACCACTGAGGGTGACGGCGCAGTCAGACCATTACAAGAGCATATTATGATTGTGAGGCCAGGGCAGAACTGGTTCCGCCTGCTGTTTGTCTGGAACGGTTCCGTGTTGCAGTCGATTATTCCCCAGCTGGCTTTCATGGCCGCTGTCAGCAGTCTCGCTGTGGTGACGCAAGGGCGTATTTTCGGCGAGAAGATCCCGCTTAATACGGCACCGTTCACCTTGTTTGGCCTGGCGCTTGCGATCTTCCTTGCGTTCCGCAATAACGCAAGTTACGAGCGCTTCAATGAGGCGCGTCATCTCTGGGGCAGCATCCTCATCTCGGCGCGTGCGTTGACGTCGCAGATGCTGTGTTACGTGCCGCGGGGCGATCACAACGTTCAAATGGCCCATACACTGATTGCGTCGGTGTACGCGCTGAAGCACCAGCTGCGTGGGACCGACCCGACGCCCGATCTCGTTCGCTTTCTCGGACACACGCGAACCGAGGCGTTGCAGCACACCTGCTACAAACCGACTGCGCTGCTCAATGACATGCGTCGCGACTTTGCCGAGCTGCAAGTGCGGTCATTGATGTCGGATACCAAGCTCTGGATGTTCGATGCGCAGATCAACGAATTGGGAAGAACCGTTGGGGGATGTGAACGGATCGCCTCCACGCCCATTCCATTTGCGTACAGCGTGTTGCTTCACCGCACCGTCTACGCGTATTGCGTTTTGCTGCCGTTCGGTCTTGTCGATTCGACGGAATTCTTCACGCCGCTTCTTTGCGTTTTCATTTCTTATACGCTCATTGCGCTCGAAGCCATCGCCAGCGAAGTCGCCGAGCCGTTTACGGTCGCGCCGAACGCGCTGGCGCTTGACGCCATGACCCGCAACATCGAACGATCGGTGCTCGAACTGTGCGGCTGTGAACTTCCCGACGAGGTCGTGCCGGTGCGCCCGTACCAGTTGACCTAGGAGGCGCTCTTCGACACATCCGGCTGGGCCTGGCCCTGCACTACGCGCGCCAGCCGCGCTGTGACAGCCCGCCGTGACACCCCGCCGTGATACTCGATACGGCGCACAAACTGTACTCCTGAAATTCGACACAGACTGTGCGTCCCGCAGGCAGGGCCGACGCACTATCCTGCCAGCAGGTTATTGACGGACTGGCGGCGCTTCCGGTCTGCCAGATCGACTGCCGTCATGCCCTTGCTCATTTGCCGCCGCACGCTGCCCACCTTCGGATAGATCGTGAACATCATCGACCAGCCCATACTCGCCGGTACAGCATCCCGTCACGGTGTGTCCGCCGGTGCTGTCACGACCACGCTCGACAAGCTCAATCGTCCACTGCGGGATTTGCGTCTGTCCGTCATCGATCAATGCAATTTCCGCTGTACGTATTGCATGCCGCGTGACACCTTCGGTGCAGACTACCGGTTCCTGCCGTCTTCGGAACGCCTGTCGTTCGAACAGATCCTTAAGCTCGCGAAAGCGTTCACTCTGCTCGGGGTGGAGAAGATACGCATTACCGGCGGTGAGCCGCTCCTGCGGCGCGGGCTCGAATCCCTGATCGAATCGCTCGCGAAGCTGACGACCGGAAGCGGCAAACCGATGGAGCTTGCGTTGACGACAAACGGCTCCTTGCTTGCCGCGAAGGCGCGTTCCCTGCGCGACGCCGGCCTAGGCCGCGTGACAGTGAGCCTCGACGCCGTGGACGACGGGGTATTCCGCCGGATGAGTGACGTTGACATGCCCGTGTCGCGGATCCTGGATGGGATCGAGGCGGCACGCGCGGTGGGACTCGCGCCGATCAAGGTCAACGCGGTGATCGAGCGAGGCGTCAACGACAGCCAGATCCTGCCGCTCGTGCGGCTGTTCAAGGGCACCGGCGTCGCCGTGCGTTTCATTGAATATATGGACGTTGGTGGCGCGGGCGGATGGTCGGATACGAAGGTGATCACGGCTCGCGAGACGCGCGACATCGTCGAATCGGCGTTTCCCCTGGTACCCGTCGTCGTGCACGACCAGACGGGCACCGCCGTCAATTATCGCCATGCCGACGGGGCAGGCGAAGTCGGTTTCATCGCGAGCGTATCGCAACCGTTCTGCGGGTCGTGCTCGCGGGCCCGCGTATCAGCCGACGGCCAACTTTATTCCTGCCTTTTCGCCACACATGGCACGGATCTCAGGCCCTGGCTCTCTGATACCGCTTCAGTCGAGCAACTGGCCGGCGCCGTCCGCAGCCGATGGCTCCAGCGCGACGACCGCTACTCCGAGCTTCGCTCGATGCCGGGCAGGTCAGGATCGGGGAAAGCCTATCCCACAGTCCGCATGTCGCTGGTCGGCGGTTGACGCCTGGCCAGTCCTTGCGAAGCAGACACAGACCGGAGAGCCGCTATGACAACGCCGTCGTCCAGTGATCGCGCACAGCCTGCCGCACCGCATATCGACGAGCGTGCAAGCAATCCAGCGTTTCTGGAGGCCGCCATTGCGTCGGGCTTCGACGTGCGTGTGCAGCTCCAGCCAATCGATATCCAGGCGGAGATCATGCTGGTCTCGCGCAATCCCAACGTGGGCGCCATCGTGAACTTCCTCGGCGTGGTGCGTCATTGCGGCGATTTCGACGACGTGGTCGCGCTCGAGCTTGAACACTACCCGGGGATGACCGAACAGTCGTTCGGCAGCATCGTCGAAGAGGCAATCGCACGATGGCGCCTGGAAGCGGTGAAGATCGTGCATCGGACCGGCCGTGTCGCGCTTGGCGATGCGGTGGTGCTTGTCGTGGTCGCCGCGCCGCATCGTGGGGCGGCATTCGACGCGTGCGAATTCCTGATGGACTTCCTGAAGGCCCATGCGCCGCTCTGGAAAAAAGAAATCCGGCGCGACGGGGCGGTTAGATGGGTCGAAGCCAGGACGCGCGACGAGCAGTCGATGCTGCGGTGGGGTTGATGCGCCATTCGCTCACATCGCGCCGGAAAAGGGACAGACGAATGAAACTCACCATCCGATATTTCGCTAGCGTTCGTGAACAACTCGGCATCTCGCAGGAGATCGTGGACATTGACGCGCCCGAACTCCCGGTCGACTGTCTGCGGGTCAGGCTCGCATCGAGAGGCGAGCGGATGGCCGAGGCACTGCGCGCAGGCAGGCCGCTCCGCACAGCCGTTAACCACGAGATGGTCGCCGACACGTTTGTCGTGCGCGAGGACAGCGAAATCGCGTTCTTTCCGCCCGTTACGGGGGGCTGAGGCTGCCCTGAAGATCCCGATCGAGCCGCGCGGAGTTCACCCGTGCCCCACGCGCGCTAAGGCCCTGGCCAGCGTATCAGCGCGCCGCTACCTGGCGCACATCGCGACGAGCTTGCCGACGGTAATCACCGCCTGTTCGATCTCGCTCGACCAGGGACTGCTGTAATTGAGGCGGATGAAGTTCCGATAGGTCGTCTCCGAGACCGAGAACATATAACCCGGTCCGATGGTGATGCCCTGGTCGAGAGCAAGGTTATAAAGTCGCATCGCGTCGACCTTGGCCGGCAGTTCGATCCACAGCACGTATCCGCCCGCCGGGTTGGACATGCGCGTACCTTCAGGAAAGAAACGCGAGACGGTCGCCTTCATCAGATTGGCCTGCTGCGCATATGTTCTCCGAACCCTTCGCAGGTGGTGCTCGTAACCATCGCGCTCAAGGAATTCAGCAATCGCCATTTGCGGAATCGATGGAGAGGTTAGTGTGTTCAGGAACTTGAGCTTCTCGACCTGATCGCGATATCGGCCCGGCAGCGCCCAACCAATCCGGTAGGCGGCCGTGAGGGTCTTTGAGAACGAACCACAGTGAAGCACGAGCCCCTTCGTGTCGAAGGACTTCAATGTGCTCGGGTGCGTGCTGTCATAGTGAAGCTCGTTGTAGACACCGTTCTCGATGACCGGGATGTCCCACTTCGTCAGGCGTTGCACGAGTTCGCGCTTGCGTTCGTCGGGCATCAGAAATCCTAGCGGATTCTGGAAATTCGGCATGACCATACAGGCCGTGATGGTCTGCGACTCCACAATCGCGGCAAGCGCCTCGATATCGATGCCGTGCTCCGGATGAGTCGACACCTCAATCGCTTTCATGCCCATCCGTTCGATCGCATGGAGCATCGCGTAGAACGTCGGTGACTCGACAGCGATCACGTCGCCGGGTTTCGCGACTGCCTGAAGGCACAGATTGATCGCTTCAGTGGCGCCGACCGTGATGATGATCTCGTTCGGATCGACGGCCATGCCGTTCTCAAGATAGCGACGCGCAATCTGGCGCACGAGTGCCGCATTGCCTGGGGGGAGCGCGTCTGTCACGCCCCAACGCGTCTTGCCTCGTCCTGCGTCATACGCGTAGCGGTTGAGCTTTTCGAACGGAAACAGACCGGGGTCGGGATAGGGCGAACCGAGCGGTACGGCGTCGTCGACACCGATCGAGCGCAAGGTGGAAAGCACCAATCGGCTGACATCAACCGGCGACGAAATCGGGATCGGTTTTGATGGCCGGAGCTCGAGCGTTTTCCGTTCACCCCCGTCTCCCCGGAAGTTGACGAAATAGCCCGACTGAGGCCGGGCCGTTAGCAAGCCACGGCTTTCGAGCAGCAAATAGGCGCGGATGACCGTCGTCACGCTGAGCCGATGCTGCTGGCTGGTCTGCCGTACCGACGGAAGGCGTTCGCCATGACCGTACACGCCTTGCCGGATCAGCTTCTCGATATCGTCTGCAAGCTTCTCATAGAGATTCATCGGACGATTCCCTTAGCGTTTCGCTGCGGCAAGCTGTACTGGCCTCTCCCCGGCTTACACGCGCTCGCGCCGTCATGCCGCCGCCTGGTGCGGAGATCGTAGCAGAACTGTACTGACCCGAGCCGGGCCGATTTGTGCACTCTGCGACTGATGGCCCGGCCTTACTCTGTTTTCTATTGAATGCGCATTGCCAGGCCCCTACGCCGGGGCGTTTCGATGCGTAAGGATGGGTTCGAATCATGCGAAATCGGTACAAAGGGAGGGTGGGTACTATGAATCTGCTAGAAGCCATGCGGATTTACGTCAGGGTGGTTGAACGAGAGAGTATTTCCGGCGCGGCAAGAGACCTCAATATCGGGCAGCCGGCCGCAAGCGAGCGCATCGAGCGACTTGAGAAATACCTCGGCTGCCGGCTCCTGCTCCGTAGCGCACGCGCTTTCAATTGCACGCCAGAAGGCGTGACCTTCTACGAGCGTAGCAAGAAGATTCTGCACGCCGTGGAACAGGCGGTCGCTGAAGTGTCGAACGACGGGCAGGATCTCAAGGGAACGATTCGCATCGCGGCACCCCATTGCTTTGGCGAGACGATCGTGCCGGAGGCGTTGACGCTGGTGCGTGCAACCTATCCACAACTGGATCTGGAACTGGTCCTGAACGACAGGATCGTCGACCTTGTGACGGAGGGCGTAGACATTTCATTTCGTCTTGGGCAGCTTGGGGAGGGGGCCTTCATTGCCCGTCAACTGGGTCAGGTTGGGCGTGTTCTCGTTGCAGCGCCTGGCTATCTGAGCCAGCACGGTCCGATTACCGAGCCGTCTGAGCTGGTCAAACACCCGTTCATTCGGGTCCAGGGCATGTTCGGCACGGACCAGTTGCCGCTCAGACACGGTGCGACCGTCGTGGAAAGCGCGCCGATCCGTACCGCAATCAAGACCAGTCATTGGCGGCCCATGTATGAAATGATCCTCTCGGGTGCCGGCATCGGGGTGCTCGAAGAGCCGGCTTGCATCGATGCGTTGGCAGACGGCCGCCTGGTTCGCATACTGCCGGAATTCTCGGTGCTGCCTTTCGATGTCAATCTGCTGATCCAGGCGCAACGTCCGATGCCGCCACGCGTACGGATGATTGTGACGATGCTAAGAAAGTGCACGTCGGAAATTCTGGAAAGAGTGCAAGTCGACTGCGGTGAAGTGGCCGGTCGCTTTGAAGTACTTCCCGACGGGAATGTGTCCGCACTGCTAAAACCATCGCTGCGGGCTTGAGCCCGCAGCGATGGCCGATACCGGGATATCCATTCAGGCGCTTATTCTGCTTGCTTCAACGACACCGATGCCTCACTCGTCAGCATCAGGAATGTCAGTGTCTCGCGTAGATAAAGACGCACTACCGTGTCCGTATGACTCACATAACCGATCGACAGCTCTTCGCCAAGGTGTAACTCGAAGTCGCCGCCCCGCGTGGACACCACGCTGCCGCCCGCGAGCGCGGGTGCCCAGATGATGTCGCCGTTCACGATCCGCTTGATGTGCTCGATAACCGGATAACCCTGATCGCGTGCCTCGCCGAGCGCCGTGTATGCGTCGGCGCCGAGTAGCACGGAGTAGGGCCCGTCGACGCCGGCAAGCCGCAGTTGTTCGAGCGCGTTACTAATCGTGTTCGGATAATCGCTGACGTCGGCCGGCAGCGCGAGCGGCGGATTCGACGAGCCTTCGCGAATCCCACCTATGTCCGCTGCCTTATATCCATCGAAGATCGCACGATCTTCGGCATAGGCGAGCTGCTTTGCCGCTTCTTTTGCGGGCTGCCAGTCCGCATCTTTCGCGCCGCGCACGACGCTGTCGATCGCGTCGCGCTGCAGCTCGAACGGCACGGTCAACTGGACGAGGCGCCTTACCTCGGACAGTTTCGCCACAACGCCCTGCTGCGGCGCGGCGATCGCGATCTGGTGCCCCGTACCGACGCCGGACAGTTCTGTCCCGCCAGGACCCTTGACGTCAACCACACGGCGGCCGGCGACGCTGCGCTTGAAAGTGCGAGCCACTTCGTCTTCAATCTGCGACCAGGCGGCGCGGGAGATTGGGGCAAGCTCGCGATGCAAGTTATTCATGTTGAGAAATTCCCTTGAGAGAGCCAATATTTAGCGAGCCGTCGTGACGCGGCTCGGCAGACGAAGACGGTTCGGGCTGTTGCTCAGTGGCAGCAGCAGCTTGCGGATCGCTGTCCGCAAGCGCTTCGAGCAAGGTGGCCGACGGGACGAAGAAGAGGCTGCCTGTGACCGCGCGGCTGTAGTCGAGCAGCCGGTCGTAGTTGCCCGGCGGCAGGCCGACGAACATGTTCTCCATCATCAGTTCGATCGGCTGGGGCGAACGGGCATAACCGATGAAGTAGGTGCCGAACTCGCCCATACCCGGGCGGCCGAATGGCATGTTGTCACGGAGGATTTTTACTTCCTCGCCGTTCTCGGTGATCGTTGTGAGCGCGCTGTGCGAACACGACGGTTTGACTGCCTCGTCGAGCTCGATGTCGGCCAGTTTCGTGCGGCCGATAATGCGCTCCTGGGTCTCTACGGATAGTGCGTTCCAGCCTGTCATGTCGTGCAGATACTTCTGCACGATGACATAGGTGCCGGCCTCGAACGCCGGATCCTCATCACCGATGAGGGTCGACTCGACGGCCTTGCGACCCGACGGATTCTCGGTACCGTCGACGAAGCCCACCATGCTGCGCAGATCGAAGTTGCGAAAGCCGTGCACTTCGTCGACCACGGTGACCGCATCACCGAGCCGCCCCACCAGTTGCGTGGCGAGCTCGAAACAAAGGTCCATATGATCCGCGCGGATATGCAGCAGGATGTCCCCGGGGGTGCTTACGGCACGGCGCTCGCCCGTACCGAATTCGCGAAACGGATGCAGGGCCGCCGGGCGCGGGGCGCCGAACAACGTGTCCCACACCTCGGAGCCGAAGCCGACAACGCACGACAGATGGCGTGAAGGGGAGCGCCTGCCGACCGAGCGCACCAGGGCGGCAATATCGCCACACCACGCACGCACTTTTTCGGCTGGGTCGCTGCCGGGCGCGACCGTCGCGACGATGAAGATCGCGCTGGGCGTGATGTCATTACAGATGGCTTGCGATTCTGGTGCGTCTGGAGTCTCTTTAGGCATCGGATTGATTATTGATAAACCGTTACTGATTCCGGGAAGGGAACGAATGTCTGACCGCCTTCGTGATCATCTGCCAGAGGCACGCGCAAATATTTCGCCCGAATGACATGAAGCACGTTTGCTGCTGCGGACGCGGCAGGCGCCCGTAGCGTGTTGCCTGCCATTAGGGGAAGCGCAGATACGCATGACATTGTTGGCGTTCGCTATGTCAGGAGATGTTATACCGCCCGGGCAATTTATGGAAACTGCCCAGAGACGCCAGGTCAATTCGCATAGGGCATTCGAGTCCGGATTGGCGGCCAGGTTGAGTTTCGCGTGCTTGCCGGCCGACTCCGTGTCAAGCAAGCTCCGGCGGGACTGTGCGGCGATAAAGTTCGACACTGTTTTGTCGCACATCCCTGCCTTGCTTTCGATACTTCGTATCGGCGCTGGAGGCTTCCTATTCTGCTATCACGTCGTTACCATCCGTTTAGCCGGATGGCGCTGATCGGATTTTCCTCATTCCCAGTGGCTCATCTTAGCCGGTAGACCAAAAGATCCTTTCCCTTCAGGCCTCGCTATCGCCGTAAGAAAGTCGTTGCAAATTAATTTGCATTGCGAATGGAGATTGGATGCCGTGAATCTGCTAGAAGCCATGCGCGTCTATGTCAGGGTGGTCGAGCGTGGGAGCATTTCCGGCGCGGCAAGGGACCTCAATATCGGGCAGCCGGCCGCAAGCGAGCGTATCGAGCGACTTGAGAAATACCTCGGCTGCCGGCTCCTGCTCCGTAGCGCACGTGCTTTCAATCGCACACCCGAAGGCGTCACCTTCTACGCGTGTAGCAAGAGGATTCTGCACGCTGTGGAGCAGGCGGTCGCCGAGGTGTCCAAGGACGAGCAGGTTGCGCGGGGAACGATTCGCATCGCGGCACCACACTGCTTTGGCGAGACGGTCGTGCCGGAGGCGTTGACGCTGGTACACGCAGCGTATCCACAGGTGGATCTGGAACTGGTTCTGAACGACAGGATCGTCGACCTCGCGACGGAGGGAGTGGACATTTCGTTCCGTCTTGGGCAGCTTGGGGAGGGGGCTTTCATTGCCCGTCAACTGGGTCGGGTTGGGCGTGTTCTCGTTGCGGCGCCTGGCTATCTGAGCCAGCACGGTCCGATTGCCGAGCCGTCAGAGCTGATCGAACATCCATTCATTCGGGTCCAGAGCACGTTCGTCACGGACCAGCTGCCGCTCAGACACGGCGTGACCGCTGTGGAAAGCGTGCCGATCCGCACCGCAATCAAGACCAGTCATTGGCGGCCCATGTATGAAATGATTCTCTCGGGTGCCGGCATCGGGGTGCTCGAAGAGCCGGCGTGCGCCGATGCTTTGGCAGACGGCCGCCTGGTTCGCATACTGCCGGAATTCGAGGTGCGGCCTTTCGATCTGCATGTACTGATTCAGACACAGCGTCCGGTGCCGCCTCGCATACGGCTGATTGTGACGATGCTGAACAATTGCACGCCGGCAATTCTAGCCGGGGCGCGCGCGGAGATCGATGCCCACTTCGACCGATGCCATGAATCGGAAATAAACAAATGGCGCACGCTGCGAAAATCACTATCTTTGATAGATAACGTTAGCGATACGAGGAGCGATCAAATGGCACAACAGTTGATTGTCGCGGTTTTCGACAGTGTTGACGTCGCCGGGAGAGCCGGTGTGGATTTCAGGAATTTCGAGGAAAAAGACCTGGGGTTCAAAATCGAAAGCGGCGTGCTGGTTCAAAAGGACGCAACGGGCAAACTGATCTTGCTCGACAAGCAAACGCGGCCGTTCTGGGGGACAGTGATCGGCGCGCTGACGGGCGGTTTGATCGGGATGCTTGGCGGACCAGCGGGTGCGATAGCCGGCTTCACGATAGGGGCAAGCGGTGGATTGGCTGGGCATGCGCTCAAGGACACGCTTGACAACGAATTGACCGCATCGATATCCAGCAAGCTGGCTTCCGGCAGCGTTGCATTCATTCTCGAGGCGAAGGAGGCGTCACCGTTTGAAGTCGACAATATCGTGCTTGGTTATGGCGGGCACGTTTTTCGCAGACCCCTTGCCTGATTACGAGCGCGAAGCGCGCAGATGCTCATCGATGTAGACTTCAGAACAAACCAGACGCGTACCCCTTCGGATGCTGGCTAGCAACGTTGATGCCGGCACGCGTGCAGGATGGTTTGGTCCAGGCTTTGCTGTGAGCATTCTTCAGGAGTAACCGAACATGACCGCAACGCCCAGCGAAGATATAACTCGTCAAGCGATTGAAGAGTTCTATCGCGCCATCGAGCAGAGAAGCGTCACGTTGTTACGAAAGGTCGTCACCCCTGATTGGGAATATATTCCAGAGCCCGCCGGGACGGCTCCGGGACCTGACCAGATGATTCAGGTGTTCGCCGACATCGCTGCCGCACTTCCCGATATGAAAGTCACCATTCTCGACTTGCTGATTCATGGAGACCGAGTAGGCGTTCGCGCGGAGATCAGCGGCACTCAAACGGGGAAACTGCTTGGCATTGATGCAAGTTCCAAACACATTAGTTTCGCGATTCACTCTTTCCACCAGATGAGCGGAAGTCTGATTGCGAAAACCTGGCATCTTGAGGATTGGCTATCGGTGTTCCGGCAACTTGGACAGTTACCCAAAACGCTTGAGCAACGCTGACTGCGATACATTGAGTCCGCACGCGTAGCGTCGGGGAAGGTTTTGACGCTAGTGATGCATTGCTGCGGAAATTAGAAGATGAAACGGGAGCACGAGGAGTGCCGTTCCGGTGACACCGAGGAGCCACAAACCAATGAACCATAGCAGGCGTTGGCGAAACGTCTTACTGGTATCACGGCTTGTTTGTGACATCACATTCCTCACTATCGGCTTGTCTGATCCATTCTAGGCTACCGGATTGTCTGGCGCTATCCAAAAGCAAACGAGCGATGCGCGACGAAGGATTGACCTGCGTCGCGCATCGCTCTGCTTTGGACTTTGGACGCTTTGGCGCTTCAGATGCGTTGTCCGCTCCAGACGCTTCAGAACCGGTGCTGAATCCCCGCCGTGACACCCGTTTGCGTATCCGCCGCACCGGTCAGATCGCGCGACAGGCTGACCGCATTGTCATGCCTGGCCATCGCGTAACCACCTGCCATATACAACACCGTCCGCTTCGACAATGCGTACTGCGCGCGCAGCGAGAACAGTGTCGGATCGGCGTCGCTCGCGTCCTTGATGTCCTGATGGTAGACCGCGGCAAACAGCGAGAAGAACGGCGTCACGTCGTATTGGCCGCCGACCCAGTACATATCGCTACGCAACGTCGGTGCGGCGGTGTGGAAGGTGCGCCGATAGTTGCGGTACCCGGCCATCGCCTTCACTGCGCCGAAGTCGTAGCTCAAGCCGGCGTGAATGCCTTGAATGTAGTTGGTGGTATCCGCGGGCGTCACGCTGTCATTGGCGCCGTTCTGCCGGTCGAACGTGGCGACGACGGCGAACGGACCGTTCTCGTAGCCCAGGCCGAAGTCGTATTTCGAACTTGACTTCATGCTGCCCGGCACGTTACCGAAGCCGTACATCGCACCGAACTTGAAGCCGGAGAACGTGCCGTCGTAGCGCACGGCGTTGGCCGAGCGCGAGAACAGACCGTCCTTACGACCGCCCGTCGCGGTGGATGAGGTCGCCCACGAGTAGTTCGGTGCATAACCCATCGGGTCGAACTGCAGCATGTAGTCGTAGGTGGTCGTGAAATTGCGGCCGAGCGTGATCTGTCCGAAACGGTTTTTCAGGCCGATCGTGGCGCGGCGGTCGAAGATGGCGCCGGGGCCGTCATCGAACTGACCGTTCGCAATGTTGATGCCGCTCTCCAACTGGAAGACCGCCTTCAGTCCACCGCCGAGGTCCTCGACGCCACGCAGGCCCCAGCGCGAGGTGTTCTTGCCACCCGAGACCAGACGCGTGGCGCCGCCGTCCTTGCTCGCGTGATTTACGTATTCGACGCCCGCGTCGACGATTCCGTACAAGGTCACGCTCGATTGCGCCTGCGCCGTTGCTGCAAATCCGGCGAGGCTGGCGCACGTTACGCCGAGGGTCGCCTTCGTCATACTCCACTTCATCAACAGTCTCCTGTGCTTGGTTTTTTCACTTCGGTTGGGGATAGGGTGCTGCGGGGTCCATCGGCCCGATGCAACTCGCTTTAGCTCGCCTGTGCGAACGCCCAGCAGTCGTTGGCGGGGAATTCGATCCAGTGACGGCCGGCCGCGCGCGGCACATGGCCGAAGGCGCGCAGGCGCAGATCGCCGCAATGGAACAGGTATTCCCAGCGATCGCCGAGATACATCGACGTGATGAGATCGGCCTCGAGGCGGTTCGCGCCCGGACCGTCGGCGACCTGCACGCGCTCGAGGCGAATCACGGCCTGCGCGTTCTGGCCGGTGGTGAGTGTTTCGCGCGCCTGGGCTTGCAATTGCCAGCCATCGCCGGTCAGCGTCACGCGTTCGCCGTCGACCGCGGCTACACGCGCGTCGATCCGGTTATTGCTGCCCATGAATTCGGCGGTATAGAGCGAGCGAGGTGCGCCATACAGTTCGGCGGGCGTGCCTTCCTGTTCGATACGGCCGTTGCGCAACAGCAGGATGCGGTCGGACATCGCCATCGCTTCGGTCTGGTCGTGTGTGACGCACAAGGCAGACAGGCCCAACGAGACAATCAGTTCGCGCAACCAGGCGCGTGCTTCCTCACGCAGCTTGGCATCGAGATTCGACAGCGGTTCGTCGAGCAAAATGACGGGCGGGTTGTAGACCAGCGCCCGCGCAATCGCCACACGTTGTTGCTGACCGCCGGAAAGCTGATACGGATAGCGCGCGGCGAGATGACCGAGGCCGAGTTGGTCGAGTGCAGACTGCACACGTTTTTTTTGCTCGGCGCCGGACACGCGCCGCAACTTCAATCCGTAGCCGACGTTTTCCGCCACAGTGCGGTGCGGCCACAGCGCATACGACTGAAACACGAGACCCAGCGAGCGTTGTTCTACCGGTAGATCGACTTCAGACGCGCCGTCGAAGAACACCTTGCCGTCCAGTTCGATACGGCCAGAAGAGGGCTGTTCGAGTCCCGCGACTGCGCGCAGCAGGGTGGTTTTGCCGCTGCCCGACGCGCCCAGCAGGCATACCACCTCACCGGGATTCAGTTCGAACGACACGCCCTTCAGGATCGGGTTGTCGCCATAGCTGAGAAACAGGTTGTCGACCGAGAGCTTATCCATGCAATTTCACTCCGAAACGCAGGGCGACGCCGAGTCCGACGCCGACCATCGCGATGTTGATGACAGAAAGCGCCGCGACCTGATCGACCGCGCCGGTCGCCCATAGCGACACCAGGAGCGCGCCGATCACTTCCGTGCCGGGCGAGAGCAGATAGACAGCGGTCGAGTATTCGCGCTCGAAGATCATGAAGATCAGCAGCCATGCCGCGAGCAGGCCGAAGCGCACGAGCGGCAGCGTGACGTCGAGACTGACGCGCGCCCGCGTGCCGCCGACGCTGCGTCCCGCTTCTTCGAGTTCCGGGCCGACTTGCAGCAGTGCGCTTTGAATCAGGCGCATGCCGTACGCGAGCCACACGACGGTGTACGCAATCCAGATGCTCCACATGGAGTTCTTCAGTTCCTTCAGGCCGGGTACGAAGAGGAAGATCCACAGGAACGCCAGACCAGCGAGCAGGCCAGGCACCGCGCGCGGCAGCAGCACGAGGTAGTCGAGCAGGCGTGTGGCCCAGTCGTTGCGGCGATGGCCTGCGAATGCCACCAGCGAATAGAAACCCACTGCAAGCGCGCCACCGATCACGCCGATGCCGAGCGTATTGAGAATCGCGCGGACCAGGTTGTCCTGTTCGAACAATTCGGTGAAATTGGCGAGCGTCAGTACTTCAGCCAGATTCACGCCTTCGCCCCAGTTGGTGACGAACGCGCGCAGCGTGATCCCGGAGAGCGGCACGAACACGGTGAGTAGCAGCCACAGCGCGACGATCGCCAGCGCAACCCAACGCCATGCGCCGAGCGGCAGCACGGTCTGACGTCCCGCTTTACCCTTGACTGTGACGAAGCGGTTCGCGCTCTTCAGCAAGCGTCGTTGCAGCAGCACGAGCGGGAACGTGATCGCGACGATGCACACGGCCACCGCGGCCATCAGGTGATACGAGGGCACGCCGAGCTTGTTGGTGAGCTTGTACAGATACGTCGCCAGCACGAGGTGTCCTTCGGGGTCACCGAGTACGAGCGGCAGGCCGAACACTTCGAAGCCGAGGAAGAACACCAGCACGCCGGCGAACAGCAGGGCGGGCAGCGTCATCGGCAGGCTGACGTCGAGCGCGACACGGAACGGCCGTGCGCCCGCGACGCGCGCCGCTTCTTCGACATCCGAGCCGAGATTGCGCAGCGCCGCCGACGAATACAGGTACACATGCGGCACATGCGTGAGTCCGACGATCACGGTGATCGCGAGAATCGAGTACACGCTCCACGGTGCTTCGGCGGTACCGAACAGTTCCTTCCACCAGACCGAATAGAAACCGACCGGGCCGGCCGCGACGACATAGCCGAACGCGAGCACCATCGGCGAAACGAACACGGGGGTGAGCAGCAGCGGTTCGAGCCAGCGGCGGCCGGGCAGATCGGTGCGCACCATCAGGAACGCGAGAATGCCGCCGAGCGGGATCGAGATGAACAGCATCCCGGCCGCGATGACGAAAGAGTTCTTGAGCGCGGACCAGAAGTCAGGGTCGCTGAAAATGAATTCGAAACCGGTAAGACCGAGTGTGCGTTTGGCGTCGAAGAACGGCGCGTTCAGCACGCTCTGGAACAGAATGAAGCCGAGCGGCAGCGCCACTGCGACGGTCAGCACCGCGATAACGAGCCAGCGCAGCAGCCCCGCAAACGGCTGCAGACCGCCTCGCGGCAACGCACCTATCGTGCCGCCGTCGGCCGCGCGGGGTGGTGCGTCGCGGTGTCCGGTTGCGCTAGTGGAAAGCATGAGTGTCCCCCTGCGGCAGGTGAGCCGCATATCGACAGGTAGTGAAGGAAGGCATGGCGTCCGCGCGTCTCAGCGCAGACACCGTTTGTTCAATCGAGGCTTAGCGCTTGATCGACTGTTGCCATTGCTTGAGGAATTCAAGCCGCTTGGACTGGTCGAGATAGACCAGCAGGCCGGAGCCAATCGGGATCGGCTTGAGTGAGTCGCCGAGCTGCTTTGTCAGGCCGGCCATTGACGTTTCACCGTCCACATCAGCGCGAATCGAGAACAGGCTGGCCTGGTTCGCGAGCAAGGTCTGACCGCGTTGCGACAGCAGATAGTCGACCCACAACCGCGCGGCGTTCGGGCTTTGCGCTTTCTTCGAAATCGTCACGAGGCGGCTCACCACCAGTGTGTAGTCCTTCGGATAGACGTAGCCGATCGATGGGTCTTTCTTCGCTTTGGTGAGCGCGTACGAACCGAGAATGTTGTAGCCGATCAGATTTTCGCCCGAAGAAATGCGCTCCATCATCGCGCCGGTGCTCGATTGCAGTTTCGGACCGGTTGCGCCCATTGCTTTCACGAGATCCCACGTGACTTGCGGATTGACGCGCACGTCCTGCGTTAGATAGTTGAAGCCGACGCCGGATTTTTCGATGTCGTAAGTCGTAACCTTGCCCTTGAACTGATCCGGCTTGCTTTGCAGCAGCTTGATCAGATCGGCGCGCGTTTGCGGCACTTCGCCTGGCGGTAGGAGGCGCTTGTTGTAGACGATCGCAAGGGGTTCGTACGTGGTGCCGTACGCCTGCTTCTGGTACTGCGCCCATTGCGGCAACTGCTTCGCTTCAGGCGATTCGTAACTGGCCATCAGGCCGTCGTTGACGAGCTTGACCTGCAGGTCCATCGCCGAGCTCCACAGCACGTCGGCGCTGGTGCTGCTGGCTGCGTTTTCGCTGATGTAGCGGTTGTACAGCTCGGTGCTGTTCATATCGTTGTATTCGACCTTGACGCCGTACAGGCTTTCAAAATCCTTGATGAGCGGGCGTACCAGAGCAGTGTCAGTGACCGAATAAACGATCAGTTTGCCTTCCTTCCTTGCCCCGTCGACGGTGGCCTGGTAGTCGCTGGGATAACCAGCTGGAAAGGCTGCCCATGCTGAGTTTGCGGCGAACGTAACGGCTACGGCGAGATACTTCAAAGAGATTTGCACGTCTTCCTCCAGAAAACATTGTGTTTGTTTTGTGTAGGCGAATGGTAAGAGACGCGTGCTTTCTGAATGCTTTCAGTTTTCGAAAGAAATGCGTCACAATGGTCGAATTCGCCTCATGGATTTCCCTGGGATTCTGGTTATGCGTGTGCTGCTCGTTGAAGACAATCCAATCCTTTCCCGCTCGCTAACCGATGCGCTGACCAGCGCGAAACTCACTGTCGATTGCATGCATGACGGTGAGTCCGCCGACCATGTTTTGCGCACGCAAGACTACGCATTGGTCATTCTCGATATCGGTTTGCCGAAGCTCGACGGCCTCGAAGTGTTGCGTCGGCTGCGCGCACGGCGTAACGCGGTACCGGTATTGATGCTGACCGCGCATGGTTCGGTGGAAGAGCGCGTGCGCGGCCTCGATCTCGGCGCCGACGATTACCTCGCCAAGCCCTTTGCGCTCACCGAACTCGAAGCGCGTGCGCGGGCCCTGCTGCGTCGAAGCCACGGTCAGGAGCCGCTGCACGCGCAGTGCGGCACGCTGCTTTATGACAGTGTCGATCGCGGTTTCACGCTGAACGGCGAGCCGCTCGCGTTGACGCCCCGTGAACGTTCGGTGCTTGAGGTGCTGATCCTGCGCAACGGCCGCGCGATCAACAAGGACACGCTCTCGGAGAAAATCTTTGGGCTCGACGAATCGGTGAATGCCGATGCCATCGAGATCTATGTCCACCGCTTGCGCAAGAAGCTTGAACGCAGTTCGGTCGGCATCGTGACGCTGCGCGGGCTCGGCTATCTGCTGGAAGCGAAAAGCGCATGACGCGGCCGAATCTGCGCGTTCGCGTCGCGCTCTGGTTGTTGCTGCCGCTGCTTCTGCTGCTCGCCTTCGATGCATGGCTCACGTATCAACGCGCGATGAACGCGGCACACGCGGCCTTCGATCGCACGTTGGAGTTTTCGCTCCGCTCGATACGCGACGGCATCCGTTTGCGCGATGGCCAGATCGAAGTCGATCTGCCGTATCTCGCGCTTGAGATGTTCGAATCGAACGGCGGCGGCAACATTTACTATCAGATTCGCGAGGAGGGTGGCCGGGTGGTGACCGGCTATCCGGATCTGCCGTCAGGCGCGAAGGCGCCTTCAGAGCCCTACAGCGTGCAGTTTTATGACGACGTGTTTCGCGGCCGGCCATTACGCATCGCGATGCTGCGATTGCCTGTCCACGACGTGCCGTCAGCGCAGACGCGCGTGGTGATGGTGCGGGTCGGCGAAACGATCGAGCAGCGCCAAGCGTTGGCGCGCGAGATTCTGACCGGCTCGCTGCAACAGGAATTTTTGCTGGTCGTGCTCGCGCTGGGTATCGTATGGCTGGGTGTTGCGCGCGGCTTGCGGCCACTGAACCGCTTGTCGGCGAAAGTGGCGGCGCGTGCTGAAGACGATCCAACGCCGCTCGATACGGTCGGCCTGCCTAGCGAAGTTGCGCCGCTGGTCGATTCGATCAATCAGTACATTGGCCGCACGCAGTTGATGCAGTTATCGCGCCGGCGATTTTTCAACGACGCCGCGCATCAGTTGAAGACACCGCTTGCGATCATTCAGGCGGAGTCCGAACTGGCGCTGCGCGATATCGACGGTGGTGAGGCGGCCTCGACCGGCAATCGCCGCCAGGGCGTGCATTTACGGCGGCTAAATCGCGCGGTGCAGCAGGCGGTGCGCATCGTACAGCAATTGCTTTCGCTCTCGCGGCTCGATGCGGACAGCGGTTATACGGTCAAGCATGCCGCCGTGCCGCTGCACAAAGTGGCGCGCAGCGTGACGCTCGACTGGTCGCCGGTGGCGCGCTCGCGTGGCATCGATCTCGGCTTCGAACAGGAGGTGCGTATCGAGGTGATGGGCCAGACCGATCTGCTGGCGGAACTGGTCGGCAATCTGATTGACAACGCGATTCGTTATTCGGGCGACGGGGCGGTGATCACCGTACGCGTTGCATACGAAGGCGAGCAAGCGCTGCTGCAAGTGATCGACAACGGACCGGGCATTGCCGTAGGCGAACGCGATGTGGTTTTCGAGCGTTTCTATCGCAATGAAGCGACGCAGGCGGTGGAGGGTAGCGGGCTGGGACTGTCGATCGTGCGGGAAATTGCGCGCGTGCACGGCGCGCTGATCGCGTTGAGCGACGCGCCCGGTGGCGGACTCGTGGTCAGCGTGCTGTTTCCGGCGTTAAAAGCGGTGTAACGCTGCCTGCGGTAAGCGTGACCTGCGTGCGCTTTACCTGCGAAGGGTGAAGCTCTGCGCATAACCCGCGGATGGCGTGCTGCTCCCCCACTCCTTGCCGTCGACCAACACCTGCGAAATGTCGTCGTCTGGCACCGCAATACCGACGCGTGCCGCGGCATTGCGATACAACTGCGTCTGATTGATCTGCGCCGCGATTTCCGCGTAATCCGTGCGTGCGTCGAGCATGCCCCAGCGTTCGAACTGCGTGAGGAACCAGGCCCCCTCGGCTGCTCGCGGATAGTTCACTGCGCCGTTGTCGAAGAACCGCATGGGCAGGCCGCGCGGCGCCGAGGCCGCGATCTCGTCGCCGAGCCGCTCCGCAATTAATGCTTCACCAATGCCAATGAATTCGGGTCGCGCGAGCCAACGCGCAATCTCCTTGCGGTGTCCGGCGCCATCGAGCCATCGGCAGGCTTCCAGCATTGTTTGCACCAGCGCTCGCGCTGCATTCGGATTGGCGCTGACGAAATCACGCCGGCACGCCAGCACTTTCTCGGGATGATCGGGCCACACCTCGCTTGTATAAGCAACGGTACGGCCGACGCCTTCCGCTTCGGCCATTGCATTCCATGGCTCGCCGACACAAAAGCCATCGAGCCTTTCTTTCGCGAGCGCGGCCACCATTTCCGGCGGCGGAATCGCGACACTTTCGATATCGCGCAACGGATGCACGCCTTGCGACGCAAGCCAGTAGTACAGCCACATCGCATGCGTGCCGGTAGGGAAGGTCTGCGCGAATACCGGTTTGCGGCCCAGCGTAGCCAGAGCCTTGGGCAGGGTGCCATGTTCGGCCAATGCATCGGCGAGACGGCTCGACAGCGTAATAGCCTGGCCGTTGCGATTGAGCACCATCAGCACGGCCATATCTGTTTGCGGGCCGCCCAGGCCCAACTGCACGCCGTAGACGAGACCGTAGAGCACATGCGCCGCATCGAGATCGCCCGACAGCAATTTGTCACGCACGGCAGCCCATGAAGGCTGTCGGCACAGCTCCAGCGTTAATCCATGGGCATGGCCGAATTCGAGCAGCTTCGCGACGACGAGCGGCGCGACATCGGCGAGCGCCACGAAGCCGAGTCTCAGATGGGTTTTCTCGAGCGGCGCAGGCGCGGACGGCGAGGTGAGGGAGGCGGGAGAGTTCATGATCTGCGCTTCATTTGAGCGAGTCTGCGGAGGCGACGACGGCGCGCGCGACTTCGGCGAGTTTGACACCCTGGTTCATCGCGCGCTTGCGCAGGGTCGCATACGCAGCATGTTCGGTGATCTTCTGCTGATCCATCAGCAGGCGTTTGGCGCGATCGATCACTTTGCGTTCGGCGAGTTCGTTTTCGACTTGCGCGAGGCGCTCGCGTAACTGCGACTCCTGCGCAAACCGTGCGAGCGCGACTTCGAGTATCGGTGCGAGCCGTTCCGTGGAGAGACCTTCGGCGAGATAGGCAGTGACCCCGGCACCGACCGCGTCGCGGATCAACTGCTGGTTCACGTCGTGACTGAACATTAGTACAGGACGTGGCGCGGTGGCATTCATTACTGCGAGCTGTTCGAGCGTGTCGCGCGAAGGCGATTCCGTATCGATAATGATGACGTCTGGCCGTTCGCTCTGAACCACGCGATGCAGCGCCTGTGGTGTCGCCGTGCCGGCCAGCATCTCGTAGCCGAGGCGTGTGAGGGCGTCGCGCAGATCGCCTATCGGCTTGTCGGTATCGGTTACGAGGAGAACGCGCAGCATGGGGTATGGTTTATCGGCGGCTGACTACTGATAAAGCAACGTGCATGCCAGTGCGGGATGGTGGAAACTAAGGTAGCGCAATCATGAGCTTACAAACAGTGTAGGCGACAGCGGCTGCACCCGCACGGGGCATGCGCAAGGCATGCACCGAAGCGGAGCGTCACGTCACAGCTGCAACGCAGCCTGCACTTCTTTGACAACAGGATCCCACTCACCCAGTTCCCGCTGCCGGAACAGCCGCATTGACGGATACCAAGGGCTATCGGTTCTGTTGGTCAACCATCGCCACTCGGCGTAGGCGGGTACGAGGCACCCAAACGGGGAGGCCGGCCGCCCCGGCAAGATGAGCGACCGACGTGTCGACGGTAATCAGAAGATCGAGCGTCTGGAGTATCGCGAGTGTGTCCGTGAAGCTGTTGATTGCAGGGCCTAGCGTGTGCAAGTCGTATTCATGCATCAGGCTTTCGCTTTCAAGCTCGCGATCGCCTTTTTGCACCGAATACCAGGTCGCCCCGGCAAGCCCAAGCAGGGGCTTTAGCGCGTCGAGCGGGATAGACCGGTAACGGTCGAGAACGTGGTTCGGGCTGCCTGCCCAGACGACGCCGATGCGTCTGTTATTGGTATGTCTTTTTTCCGATGAAATGGCTTCGATACGAGCCCGCCATTGGCGCGACTTGTCGGGCGTCGCCGTCAGATACGGCATGGAGACGGGGAGCATCGATATATCGAGTTTCATATGCTCCGGTATCCTTAGCATGTAGCACCAGTAGTCGTAAGGCCCGGGCGGCAGGGTGGTGAATGCTGCCCGCACGCCCGTCATTCTGGTCGCCAGTTCCAGTATCGGTTCGCTTACCAGCACATCAACCGTTGCCTGCTGCCGATGCAGCCATTCGGCGAACCGGATGAACTGTATTTCATCGCCGAGCCCCTGTTCACCAACGAGCAGAAACCGGCAACCCGCAACGGGTTCCCCATTCCACTCGCGGAAGATGGGCCGGATTCGTTCCTTTTGCCTGTCCGGCAGGTCGTAGAACCATCTGTACCGCTTCCAGCCTTCTTCGAATTCACCCAGCCCAAGCAGCACACCCGCAAGATGGAATTGCATGTGGGGGTTATCCGGCAGAAGCCGCGCCGCTTCCCTACTGTGCGGCCGACTTTCGGCGATTTTGCCGCGTACGCTGAGTGCGCGCGCCGCGTTGTGATGCAGGAGCGGATGGTGCGGATCGATGGCGAGACCTTGTTTCGCGACACTGAGCGCGTCGTTGAAGCGATCGCTTGTGTTCAGTACGAAGGCCAGCGCTTTTAGTGCGATGACATCGTCGGCAAAGCGGGTTCTTATCTGCGTGATCGCATGGGCGAGCTGCTGTATATGGCCGGCTTTTGCGAGTACGGCAATCAGGCTGAGTCCATCGTTCAGGCTGGCCGGCTCGAGTGTCCATGCGCGGCGCCAGTAGTGCGCCGCGCTTTCGAGCTGCCCGAGTTGCGCATGGATGCGGGCCAGGGAGCGAACTGCGTGATGGAGTCCCGGCTCGATTTCAATCGACTTTTCATAGTGGGTCATTGCCTCCGTGAGGCAGCCGGATTGCCGCAGGCAGTCGCCCAGGTTCCTGTGGAGACTGGCGGTACTGCCCGCCAGACCGATTGCGCGACGATAGAACGCTTCAGCCGATTCGTGGTTGCCTGCCAACGCCGCCAGCAGGCCCGCGTGCTCCCATAATTCAGCCTGATCCGGAGCCGCCTGCAGTGCCTGCTCCAGGTAGCCGCGAGCCCGCTCCATGTCGTTCGTATGAACGTAGGCTAGTCCTATGCGGTGCAGCACGTGAGCGTCGCGTGGGCGCGCGCTTAGCACCTGCCGGTAAGCGATAATCGCCTCTGTCATCCGCCGCGCGGAAAAATGCGCGTCCGCACGCGTGACCAGAGCCTCGACGTCTGCGCCATCGTTATTGACACAGGAGATTGTGAACATCGACAGGGATATCCCGATGCAAGCTCATCGTGTACGGGAAGCCGCCCCTGCGATCCGCAGCAGGGGCGCAGGCGTCATTCCGTTGTCACGGGCTTATTGCGTATAAGTGGCCAGAATGGAAGCGCCGCGGACGGTTGCGTTCGTGGCACTCACTATGCCGTAGTAAGTCCCTGACACCGGGTTGGAGAGGGTGCAGATCGCATTTGCGCCTTTGGTCCAGACAGTCCCGCAGTCAGGATGAAGCACGGAAGGCGTGCCGGCCCTGAGATACAGCGTTCCGGTTTCACCGTTGGCGCCAGGTGACAGGCTGAAAGTGAGGCTCTTTACGCCCGCCGGAACGTCCAATGCGAAATACAGCATATCGCCCGAGTTCGCCGAAAACGTCGCCGGCACATTGGGGCTGATATCCGTAATGGCCGGTGGTATGACCCGGAAAGGGCGCGTCAGCCGGCTCACGGCCCCGGTGCTATCCGTCACGGTGAGCGTGATTTCGTAAATGCCAGGATAGTCATAATTCACGGTCGGATTGACTGATTGCGTACGCACGAAATCAGGAGCACCAGCGCCGAAATTCCAGGCCCATGATTTGATGGGCACCCCCCTCGCAGTAGAGAGGTCGGTACATGACACCTGCATCAGCGTCGCGCTCTCAGCGCATTTGAAATCCGCTGCGGCGGGAATCTTTCCAGACCTGGCGGCAACGACAGTTGCGTTCGCATCCAGAATGCCTCCCCCTAGCGCGTAATCTGGCTGACCGGTGGGAAAGGACTGCGCATTCTGCGCGAGCAGGGTTCGCATTTCCGCGGCGGTCAGAGGCGTGGGCGCAACTGACTGGGCGAGCGCGATAACAGCGCTTACCATCGGTGTCGCCATCGACGTGCCGTTCATGAAGGCATACGCTTCGGCCCCCGGCGCACGTGTTCCGCTGTTGTAGGTGGACCAGATCGAGTCGGCCGGCGCAGCGATATCGACCACTGCCCCGAAGTTTGAACCGATCCACCTCGCGCCATAGCGATTGCTACCGCCAACATTGATGACGTTGCGGCAATTAGCCGGCTCAAAATTCGTTGCGCTAGCCCCGTCATTGCCTGCTGCTGCGGTCACCACGGCGCCCTGGCTGACGGCATAGTCGATCGCGTTCTGAAATGTCGTTTCGCAAACTCCGTTACCGCCAAGGCTCACATTGATGATCCTGGCCGGGTGGGCGTTGGCGGGGACGCCCGGAACACTCCCGCCAGCGGCCCATACGATGCCGTCGGCAATATCGGACGTAAAACCTTTCCCGCACCCGTTCATCACCCGGACCGGGACGACCTTTGCAGCAGAAGCGATGCCGGCTATACCGAGGCCGTTGTTGGCCAGTGCGGCCATGATGCCCGCGACATGCGTGCCGTGCCACTGGACTGAACACGTCTCTGTTGTGATTCCCGGATTGCTGCCGTTGCCACCCCGGTTATAAGCGGTGAAATCGTACCCGGGCAGGATGTTGGCATCCAGATCGCTATGATTCGTTACGCCGTTATCCACCAGCGCGATTACGGATCCAGAACCGTTAGCACTATCCCACGCTCCCTCAGCGCGTATTCCCGGATATGGGGTAGAGGGTTTCAGGTTCGAAGCCAAACTCCACTGCCTGAAATACTCCGGATCGTTCGGAACCATGGTTGTCGACATTTCCGTATCGGGTTCGACATATTCGACGTTAGGGTCCGATGCGATAGCGCGCATGAATGCCTTGGCCTCCTTCGCCGTCAGCTTGCGCTCCGTTGTCACCACGTCAGCGCCGATACCCATGCGGCGCAGGTGGTGCGCCTTTGATGGGAAAGCATTCGCCAGCCGGTTAAGTTTCGACTGCACCGCCGATGTTGCTCCGCGCTCGGCGCTGCCGGTTTTGTACTTGACAATAAAGCGGTTGCTGGACGCATCCGGCGACAGGCTGGTCATATTCATCTTCAGCGCCGTTTGCAATGAAACGGTGTTTGAACTGGCGGTGCTTGCCGCCGCCGCGACTGCTTCTTTAGCTTCGGAACTCGTATCGCTGGCGCTGCTTGCACCACACGCCGCGAGTGCCAGCGAAAGCGAAATACAGGTGGCGCCTGCTAGAACACAGCGCGCGCCTGCGCTGGACCACAGTGCGCCAATGTAGGCAGTTATTCTGCGAGAGCCGTGACGCACGCTCTCATCTTTCTTTTGGTTCACGTTTTTATTCCTGGTACGACATGCAGAAACGATTGCCCCTGTTTTGATGAAGTAGTCGTACGGCGGTCATCAGCGGCGCCATGGCCCTATACCGTTCTCTGGCCAGCCGGCACAGGCTGTTTTGAATAAATTAATATTCCTAACTAATGATCGTCGGCGACGCCTGCGTGGTACGTGACCTTCTGCGGCTGTTGGTCAGCCAGTCAGGTTCTTGTGTTTGGATGGACGCGGTAAATAGCTTAAGTAGGATAATAAATAGCCTGATTGATATAAACAATCAGGTATTTCTATTTGTCCGCCAGATAACTTACCTGCCGCGTAAGACTATCGACGTGTGTCCACTCATGCCAACGAATCGACTCAGTCGGGCGACCAAGGTGGGGAAGGGGATGGCTGAGGTCTTCGCGTGTATCGCGCACCGGGTGGCACGCGCAGCGCTGGTGGCTGTACGACGGCCTCCTCGCTGCCGGGTCAGCGAGGAGGCACCCGGGCAAAGTCTGCCCGAATCAATTCCATTTCGCGTAACTGCGGGGCGAAAAGAAGAGACTCACTACGGTCATGGCGGCGATGCTGACGGCCAGCATGACCCAGGCGGCGCCGAACCCGCCTGTCCAACTCCGGATCATGCCGGCAAAAACGGGAGCAATGGCCGCTACAACAAAGCCAACCCCTTGCGTAAACGCGACAAGCTTTCCAGCCACGCTGTGGTGCGCCGAATGATCCATAGCAGTAACAAGCGTCAGCGCGAAAGTCCCGCCAAGCCCGGCGCCGGCAAAACCAACCCACACCAGCGGCTCGGCATCGGGCCAGAAGATCAATCCAAGCAAGCCGACCAGCTGCGCCGACAATCCGAGGACTAACCAGGGGCGTCGATCCCGAAACGGTGCGGCAGCAAGGGGCAGCAATAAGGCCGCAACGGCCTGAAACGCCGTCATGCCGGCAAGTAGCGAACCGCTATCCGCGACACTCGCGCCATGTTGTTGATAGAACGCCGGCAACCACGCGACGAGACTCGTATAACCACCGTTCACGATCCCGAAGTACAACCCAAGCGTCCACGCGCGCCGCTTGCGCCAAAGCGGAGAAATCACCGCGTCTGCCGGAGCCGGCGGCGCTGCGGGGGCGTGCGAAGGTCCGCGGTTCAAACCCAGCCAGCACAGCAACGCCATGACAGCGGGAACCGCCCACACAGCGAGCCCCGCATGCCACGACCCCGTCGCTGCGCTCACCCACGGACTCAAGCGCGCGCCGAGGCCGCCGCCGCCCATGATCGATGCCGAGAAAACCCCCATCGCCAACGGCACCCGTGCAGGGAAGCGCTGCTTCATGACGGCGGGCAGCAGCGCCTGGATCGCCGCGACACCGACGCCCGCGAGCGTCGCCGTCGCAAGTAGCGCCGCACCGCTGGTGGTTGCCCAACGCGCGCCGCACGCTAGCGCGATTGCCAGCAAACCGAGCGCAACGCCGCGCGTTTCGCCGATCGTGCGGGTCAACGCGCCGGCACCGAATGCGCCGATGCCCATCGCGACGACCGGCAAGCTCGTCAGCAACGAAGCGCCATAAAAACTCAGGCCAGTTGCCGCGCGGATCGTCGTCATCAATGGGCTGATCGACGTCAGCAAGGGGCGCAGATTGATACCAATCACCACGATTACGCACAGCCATAACGCGTCACGCCATGTCAACGCATGGGATGTGCCGTTGGTGTCGGTATGGGCGGGAGTGGCGCTTGAGTGCGAATTCACGATGGGCCTGGGTATGAGAGAGGGGCGCTGGCCGCAACGCAGGTGCGAAACAAACTGCGCGACCTTGGCGGCATGCTCGGAAAAGAACGTCGAACGAAGCGAAAAATCCGTTCGCGATTCATTTTGGTCAACCATAATAACTTAAAATGGTTAACCATTTAAGTGATGCCCGGTATAGGTAGCGCCATACACGCATGGCATTTGCCGTCGGCCGCCGCTAGAATGCCGGGCGATATCGTTCCATTTCCGTCACTGAGTTCCATGGCCCCACGTTCCCGAAGTGCATCGTCCGCCGATATAGAAACGCCGCTTAACATCGCGATCGGCGACGACTCAATCAGCGTCGAAGAGCGCATTTACGCGTCGATTACCGGGGCGTTGTTGCAAGGCCGTCTGCGGCCGGGCGCGCAACTGGTCGAGCGCGATCTCGCCGCGGCGTTCGGTTGCACGCGTGGCGCGTTGCGCAAGGTACTCGCGCGGCTGGGCTTCGAGGGCAAGCTGGTGCTCGAGGCGAACCGCGGCGCGTTTGTGCCGTCGCCATCCGAAGAAGACATACGTCAGGTGTATCGCGCCCGGCAGATTGTCGAGGCGGGCATTGTCGCGGCGTTGTGCGGGAGCTTGAGTGCGGCTCACAAGCGCCGCCTGCGCGCCCACGTGCGCGGCGAAGAGAAGGCGTCACGCGCCGGCGCAGTCGAGGAATCCGTGCGGCTCGCAGGACAGTTTCATGTGTTGATGACGGAACTCGCGGGCGGTACGGAATTGCTCGGCCTGGTCGGGCAACTCGTCGCGAAGACTGAGTTGTACAAGGCGTTGTTCGACCCGTCGAAGGGTTCGACCTGCTCCGCGGACGAACACATGCAGATCATCGAAGCGCTCGATGCGGGAGACCTGCACGCGGCACTGACGGCGATGCGCGAGCACCTGTCGGAACTCGAGGAGCGAGTGGTTGAGCAGGTGCGCAGGAGCGCTGCCGGCGAGGATCTCGGTGCAGTGTTCGGGGTATAGAAAAGAAGCAGTGCAGTGCGCAAGGGTGGGAGACACCGCGACTGCGGAAGGACGGCGCAAGCCGTTGAGGCGGGCGCTAGTTGTGACTATGCGCAAGACGACTCAGCAAAACGGTCGACCAGACACAGAGCGTAATAGCGGTGTAAAGCAGGTGCAAAGCGGGTACGCGGATGCAAAGCATACGACGCCGCAGCGCGCCGCTCAGGCTCGAGTCAAGCAAATCAAGCAGGAGGAGGCGCGCGAAAGGCTTCGCGAACAACGAACAGCCACGCAATAACCGCTAGGAAACGGTCAGCGTGCCGCCAGCCTTAACGGCGACGGAATTGCGAATTGCGTGCGCCGCCGCCACCGGTGGCGCGCTCGTCTTTGTGACGGAAGTTGATCCGGCCTTTGGTCAGATCGTAGACCGACAGTTCCAGCGTCACGCGGTCACCCGCGAGAATACGGATATGGTTCTTGCGCATGCGTCCGGACGCGTAAGCGCCAACCACGACGCCGTTGTCGAGCGTCACGCGGTAACGGCTATCCGGAAGTACTTCGTCGACGATACCGTCAAGTTCAAGCAGTTCTTCTTTCGCCATGCATAACTCCTGGTCGATGGGATAAGTGGGTGTTGGCCGCGCAGCTAAGCGTGGCGCAACATCTGATACGGTTGACAGTTGGCTTTCAGGCCAGCTGCGCTGCGGTAACAGCCGATTCGCTGATAGTACCGCTCAAAGATCGGCGACGGACTGGCCGTCTACACGGCCGTCGATCAATTGCTCGGCGTGGGCCATGCACGCAATGCGCGCCTTGCCCGTGCCGTCGAACGGAAACAGATACTGCAGGCGGAACACACGCCCGTCGGCAGCCGGATTGGCGCCCACGCGGCAAATGCGCACCGACGCGTCGTAACCTGCGTCCGGATTGCGGCTCGTCTGACCGTCCGCCGGACGGCGCGGATAGACGAGCGGGTGAATTTCGTAACCCTTGTACGTCTTGACAACTGAATTCATGAAGCATGGTCCTGTATTACGTGGCCCCCGTGTCACGCGTGTTACGCGCGGCACAACAGGCCCGGCTGCACAGCACCTTGGGGCGCGCAGCCATGGAAAAAAGGTTGGCACAGGCCCGATGGCAAGGGCATGAGCGCGGCCGCGCAAAATCGCGGATTCGATGGAGAAGAAACGCGCTGATGTCGCGCAGACATCGGGCGCGTAAATGAACCACTCAGCTGCACAACTCGCGACGGCGAATGCAGGCGGCGCATTGCCGGAGTGACGGGATCGCCGACAGGCAGCGGTCGAACAGTCGGGGGTGGTGCGGAGACGCCGATTGATACTGCCTTGTACTGCCGGTGCTTCGGATGCGGAATACAGCTATTCCAATATGATGCACTAAATGGGGCTAATTGGATAGCAAAAACTTCCGCGCGCGGGCAAATCGCCCGGCCGGTGGGGCTTTTAGCAGGAAAGGGCTGCCGCGAACGGCGCGCCGGGGTATGACCGGCACCCCGTGTGTGAGGGAGCGCCGTGACGGCGAAGGCGGGTGCGCTTCAGCGGGTGGTTTCGGCGACGCGCTTCTGCAGTTCGCGTGAAGCGGCGAGCGGAATGCGCGCATCATCCCAGCCGGCAAGCCATTCGACTTCCTTCGACGTAAAAATCTGCCCGTGATTGCGCAGCGTGTACTGCAACGAATCGATGATGTGATTGCGAATGATTTCCGGCGTGCCCTCGTCATCGAGCACGGCGCGAAACGCTTCGAGCGTGGCCATCTGCTGCTCCGTGAAATAGTTGCTTCTTTTATCGCACGAAAAAAAAGCGCTCGCCAAGCAGACAAAATTCGTTGTGTGCGGATGCAACAACCGGAATGTGCGGGCAGCACGCTGCGGAGCTTCCATCAAAGCCCTGCGCGCGATGCGGCCCCGCACTAAAATGGACGCTGCGCTATCGCCGTGCCGTCGCGGTCGCCGCTACCGATTGGGGTCGTTACAATGGCGAGTTGCAGCGCGTGGCTGCCCGGCATCGTTATGCTTGTCTCGCCCGCCGGTCATAACCTTGGCACCCCTCCTGGCCCACTTGGGCAAAAGCGGCGCCGCATCCCTCGAACACAGCGATTTCTCAATGCGCAAGACCACCGTCTCTCCTGTGAAAGACCTGCTGCTGAACCGCTACGCACCTATTGCAGACGGCATCGCTGCGCTGTTCTATCCGTGCGCCGAAGTCGTGATTCACGACCTGCGCGATCAGACGATCGCGTATCTCGTGAATAACCTGTCGAAGCTCGAAGTCGGCGGCCCTTCGGTGCTCGATGAAGTCCACTACGCGGCGCGCGGCCAGACGATCGGGCCGTACGAGAAGCTCAATTGGGACGGTCGCCGCATGCGCTGCGTGAGCAACATCCTGTTTGACGACGAGGGCAAGCCGGCCGGCATGCTGTGCATCAACTTCAACATCGCGGTGTTCGAAGATGTGCGCGCCACGCTCGATCTGTTCATCAAGGGCGGCAATCTGACGGACGCGCCTGCGGAGGAACTGTTCCGCGACGATTGGCAGGACCGCATCAACACGTTCCTGCACACCTGGCTGCGCGAGCGGCAAATCGGCATCAATGCCCTCACGCGCGAACACAAGCGGGAAATCGTCGAGGCGTTGCACGCGCAAGGTGCGTTTCGCGGCCGCAGTTCCGCGAACTATGTCGCCGCGGTACTGACAATGGGGCGCGCCACCGTCTACAAGATTCTGAAGCAGATGAAAGAGGGCGGCTGACGGTCCTCAGATCGCACTGGAGCCCCCCGCGCCGCATTAGCGTGGCCTGTTCGCCGCGCCTTCGGCCTCGGCGCGCAGGCGTTCTTCCTGGGCTCGCAACTCGGGTGTCAGTTCCGCGCCGAAATCATCAGCCTCGAACAGTGGACGAATTTCGATCTCGGAATCGCCGATCATAAGATTGGGGCAGCGCCTGACCCATTCGACCGCTTCTTCCATCGACTTGACTTGCCACAGCCAGAACCCCGCGACGAGTTCCTTGGTCTCCGTGAACGGACCGTCGATCACGGTTCGCTGGCTGCCTGAGAAGCGCACCCGTTTGCCTTTTGCGCTCGGGTGCAAGCCCTCGCCCGCGAGCATCACGCCTGCTTTCACGAGTTCTTCATTGAAGTTGCCCATTGCTGCAAGCAGTTCCGTGCCGGGCAATGCGCCGGCCTCTGAATCGCTTGTAGCCTTCACCATTACCATGACGCGCATTGTCACTCTCCTTGATTGAGTTGTTGAAGCCGCACCGTCCCGAAGCCGGTTCAGGATCTACGGGGGCTCTTACATGACGACGAATCGGGATGCTGGAAATCGACATTGTCGCCAGAAAACTTGGCGCAACTACGTGCCACCGTTTTGGCACGAGGCGAAAAAACTGCCGATGGCGGCAGCGTAAGCCTGTGTCAGTGATCTTCTGCGAGCCGGCGGGAGTTTAGAATGACAGTCGCAACAAAACCACGTGCTCTGCTTCGGAGAACGTCGGCCCGCTTAAAAAATTCCGTTGATCGGGACAGGAGTAGTTGAATGGTGCGTTATCGACACTACAAAGGCGGCATTTACGAACTGGTTTGCGAGGCCACGCTGGAGTCCGATCCGACGGTCACGATGATCGTCTACAAAGCCAGCAATGGTACGATCTGGACGCGTCCGGCTTCGGTGTTTTTCGAGTTGGTCGAAGTTGACGGCGCCAAAGTGCCGCGCTTCGCACCGATCAATTAGGCGGGGGCGTTCAAGCGATCGCAAGCGTGATCGCGCCCAATGAACGGGTACTGCCAGGTCAATACAAACAGGAAATCTGAATGCGTCTATTGCTTGCCATCATTCTGCCGTGGTTTCAGTTCTTCACGATCGGCCGGCCGTTCGCCGGCATCATCTGCCTGCTCCTGCAAATCACGCTGATCGGCTGGATTCCGGCCGCGATCTGGTCGGTGTATGCGTTGAGCCAGTACACCACCGACAAGAAAATCGCCCGGGCAATGGGCAGCGGCCGTTAAGGTTGAATGCGAGGTCGTGCGCCGGGCTGCGGCAACTCAAGCGCGTCCGGCGCTTCGATCACCACATCGGTTTCCGCGATCGCCACACACGGCAGGATAAAGCCTTCAGCCTTTTCCTCCTTGCTCAAACCGGGCCACTCGATGGTGTAGGAAACAGAGCCGCTGATTAGGCGGCAAATGCACGTTCGGCACGTACCGTTGCGGCACGAGCGCGGCAGGCGCAGATTCGCAAAGCCGGCGGCTTCGAGAATCGTGAGCGAATCGGGCGCTTCGAAACTTTGGCCGAGCGGCTCGATGCGGACGAGAGGCGGGCGGGTGGAGTCGGACATCGTGTGAGCGGGTGACGGATTGCGCCATACTTTACACGCTGCGCAACGCGCTCACGGCACGGCGCCGAATGTCTGGGCCTCAGCGTTGGCTGGTTGATACGTTGTGGGTCAATGTGTTGTGCCCCCACGCCGCAGATACCGATACACCGTATTTCGCGCCAGCCCCAACTCGCGTGCCGCCGCCGACACATTCCCGTCGAGTCGCGCGAGCGTTTGCACGATCAGCGTGGCCTGCCAATCTTCCATCCGGGCGGGTGACCCATTCACAGGCGCGGCCGCTTTTTCGCACCCATCACTGCTATTGCCGTTGCCTGAAAGCGCCACGGGCAGTTGGGTGCTTTCGTCGACCGGCGCATCCTCGCAGTCCTGCAGGAAATCCTCCGGCAAATCCTCGAGTTCGATCTGCTCGGCGCCTTCGGCCATGATGCTTGCGGTGCGCAGCACGTTAGCCAATTGCCGCAGATTGCCCGGCCAGCGGCATTGCGCAAACCGTTCCAGCACCTCATCGGACACGCGGCGCGGCAAACGCTCCCCGTCCGGCTGCAATTCCAGCATGCGCCCGACGAGCGCTGCCAGATCGCTACGCTCGCGCAGCGCCGGCAAGGTGACGACGAGGCCGTTGATCCGGTAATACAGGTCGTCGCGGAAGGTGCCGGCTTCGATCATCGCGCGCAGATTGCGGTGGGTTGCGCAGACGATGCGCAGATCGACCGGAATCCCTCGCGTGCCACCGAGCGGCACGACCATGCGTTCCTGCAGCACGCGCATCAGGCGCACTTGCTGCGCGAGCGGCATATCGCCGATTTCGTCGAGAAAAAGCGTACCGCCATCGGCCTGCACGATCTTGCCGACGCTGCCGCGTTTCCTGGCGCCAGTGAACGCGCCGTCTTCATAACCGAACAACTCTGCTTCGATCAGCGTGTCGGGCAACGATGCGCAATTCAGCGCGATGAAGGGCGCGGCCCGCCGCGGCGAGTCGTGATGTATCGCGCGGGCGAGCCACTCCTTGCCGGTGCCGGTTTTGCCGAGTACGAGAATGGGAATATCGCGTCCGCGCAGCTTGGCGACACGCCGCAAGATCGCAGAGACTTGCGCGTCGCCCGTATCGAGCGTTTCAAGTGTAGCGAGGGGCGCCGCTTCGCAGGGCCGGGCCGCGGCACGCGCGCCGTTCGAAGTGGACGTACGCGCCGAGTCAAAAAAGCCTTCTGCTGAAGCAGCCGAAGCAACATAGCGAGGCGCCGCAAACTCGCCGCGTGCGACCACGCGCACACCGCTGGGTAGCGTCAGCACGATGCTTTCGCCTGGTGCGCGGGCGATCTGCTGCAACACCCTGGCAAAGGCGATGCCGAACAGTGCGTCGAACGGTTGCCGGACCAGATCGGCGAGCGGTTGACCGAATTGAAACAGCGCGCTGCGATTCGCGGACAGAAAAGTGCCGTCCGGCGCAAAAGCGGCGAGCCCTTCGTACAGCGTGCCGATGAATTCTGCACGCGCGTGAAAGTGGATGCGAATAGCGTCGACGAATTGATTGGAGAACAGATGATTTTCGATCATCTGCGCCGACATCCGCACCAGCGCGAGCGTGTGCTTGTGGAAGCCGCGCGTGTCGCCGCTGACATCGAGTGCGCCAATGGTGCGCCCGAACGGATCCGCGATAGGCGCGCACGAACAGGTGAGGATCTGGTTCGCGTGCAGGAAATGCTCGCCGGCGTGCACGACGGTCGGTTGCCCGTCGATCAGAGCCGTGCCGATCGCGTTCGTGCCGCGATCCGCTTCGGCCCATGACACGCCCGGACACAACGCCACGCGATTGGCTTTTTCGACGAAATCGCTATCCCCGAGACTGTGGAGAATCACGCCGTGATTGTCGGTGAGCAGCACCATGCTTTGCGTGTCGACGATCTGCGCGTGCAACGTCTCCATGACAGGGAGCGCGTGGGTATAGAGCGACTGATTACGATCGACGAGCTCACGCAGCGCAAGGCGGCGCAGCGGATGAAAGTCCGGCGTTTCCGACGCACGCAGGCCGACTTCGAGCGAGCGGGCATGAGCTTGCGCGATGACATCTGGCCGACCGATGGTGGGCGGTGTGGCAGGACGATGGATCAAGGCATGTCTCCGGTTATCGGACCCGGCGGGTGCGTTGCCCGCCGTTACGTTCCGCAGCGCAACATATGCGTCTGCAGCCGAACACCGATATTACAGGACGAAACAGGACCCCGGCGAAAGCCGCGCGGCGGCGAAAAACAGCGTCGCCCTGAAGGGGCAGAGCGCCCAAAAATACCGCGTCGGGCACCAAAATCGAGCAAACAAAAAGGAAAACTTGCGCAGCGCCCGAACTCGTCTACAGTAAATCAAATCACCTCCGCGCGGTGCGAGCTGTACCGCCGTCGGCGTCGGCAGGTGACGACCCCGCGCCACCAGCATCCGACAAGGAGGAAGCAGCGCTGCGAGTGCGACCAGACTCAATCAGCGTGCGCAGTACCAATCGACCATGCGCAGCACCAAACCTTTAGGTGAACTCCCATGCAGATCCTATTCCCGAACGAAACTCCTGAATATTCAGGTCGCGAACTTACCTTGGCGTTCCCGGCGATGGTTGATGGGCTAAGGGTGGAGTGCATGATCACGGCCGAGGCGCTGGAAGATCACTTTGGTGCCGCATCGCCGCGTCTGGAGGACATGGTCGGCGCATTCGACGCGCACCGGACCCGGATCGAAGCAGCGACGAGACGTCTGCTATCGGAAACGAGGGCGCAATGCCTGGTGCTGAGGAGCGGCTACGTGCGTTTCTATGAGGCGAACTGGCGCAACTAAGCGTGCCCCGCGCGGTGGAGCGAATCCGCGCGGCTGTAAGTAAGATTCTGCGAGCGCAAGCGCCAATGCCGCATGCGCCAAAGGCTGGCAGTGGGTCAAATAGCTGATTAAATCATCCGCCGCAGCGTCCGATCCTTGAACACCACGTGATGCGCAATCGCCGCAAGCGCGTGCAATCCGATTACCCAGTAAAACGCATTGCCAAGCCACTCATGCACCGTCTTGAGCAATGGCCGTGCAATCGGATCCGCGCCGATCAGGGTGTAATTGAGGTTGACCCAGGCCAGCGTCACCGGATGCCCACCGGCATTGATCATCAGGATGCCGAGCAGCGGCTGCGCGAAGATAAAAATGTACAGGGCGAGATGTGCGGCCCGCGCCAGAAACGCGAACAGCCGGTTGCCTTCGATTTCCGCGGGCGCGCCGGCCCATAGCCGCCATACCAGGCGCAGAACCGATAGTCCCAGCACCAGCGTACCGGCCCAGAAATGCACGCTGCTCCAGAAGGCCCGGCTGTCGGAACCTTTCGGTCCGCGTATTTCGATTGCCAGATAAGCGAGCGCGACCAGCAGAAAGATCGCCCAGTGGAAGACGATGGCGGGCGTCGTATAACGGTCCGAGGCGCGGCTGTAGGGCGACATGCAGGAAACTCCTGTGACCAGTTCGTTGGTTTTTATCAATCATCGGATGATAAAGGGTGCCCGACCGAAACGGGCGCCTTCAATAAAACGATTGTTGATCCAGACCGAACCGTGGCCAAACATGGCGACGCTGCCACAGTGTTTTCAGCGGGGCCGCGACGCGTGGCGTGACACGGTGATGACCATCGCCACGCTACGTTTTGTCCCGTGCTTTTTCGTCACGCGCAGCCGTGCTTATTCGCTGCCGAGGTAGAAATACCGGAACAGGAAAATCGCCGCGATGATCCACACCACCAGTTTCACTTTACGCGCCTGCCCGGTCAGCAGTTTCAGGCCGGCATACGAGATGAAACCGAACGCGACGCCATTGGCGATCGAGTAGGTGAACGGCATCAACAGTGCGGTCAATGCGGCCGGCACGACTTCGGTGGCGTCGTCCCACGGCAGATCGAGCATTTCGCGCAGCATCAGACACGACACGTACAGCAGGGCCGGCGCAGTCGCATAGCCGGGCACCACGCCGGCCAGCGGCGCGAAAAACAGCGCCAGGAGGAACAGCACGGCGACGGTGATCGCCGTCACGCCCGTGCGGCCGCCGGCCTGCACGCCCGACGCGCTTTCGATATACGCCGTGGTCGAGGACGTGCCCAGCATCGAGCCGGCAAGAATCGCGGTGCTGTCGGCGAGCAGCGCGCGGTTCAGCCGGTGCATCTTGCCTTCGACCAGCAGCCCGGCACGATTGGCCACGCCCATCAGCGTGCCGGTCGCGTCGAACAGTTCGACGAGGAAGAACACCAGGATTACGTTCAGCACGCCGCTGGAGAGCGCGCCGCGAATGTCGAGCTGGAACAGCGTCGGCGTGATCGACGGCGGCGCGGAGACGATGCCGTGGAACTGATTGCCGCCGAAGAAAAAGCTCAGCACCGTTACGCCGACAATGCCGATCAGGATCGCGCCGCGCACCCGCAGATAGTCGAGGGTGACGATCGCGAAAAAGCCGATCACGGCGAGGACCACGTGCGGGTTGTGCAGATCGCCGAGCGTGACGAGTGTGGCGGGATTGCCGACCACCACCCCGGCCGACTTCAGCGAAATGATCGCGAGAAAGAGGCCGATACCACCGGTGATGGCAATGCGTATCGAGTGTGGAATGCCGTTGACGATCACTTCGCGCACGCGAAACAGCGTGACGATCATGAACAGGCAACCGGAGATGAACACCGCGCCGAGCGCGGCTTGCCACGTGAAGCCCATGCCTTTGACGACGGTGTAGGCAAAGTACGCGTTCAGGCCCATGCCGGGCGCGAGCGCGATCGGGTAATTGGCGTAGAGACCCATGATCAGCGAGGCCAGCGCGGCCACAATGCAGGTCGCGACGAACACCGCGTCTTTCGGCATGCCGGCGTCGCCGAGAATCGCCGGGTTGACGAAGATGATGTAGGCCATCGTCAGGAAGGTGGTGAGCCCGGCGAGCACCTCGGTGCGCAGGTTGGTGCCGGCGGCTTCGAAGCCGAAGTATCGTTTTATGGAGTCCATGAGGCGGGTCTCTTGTTGTTCAAAAAGCGTTTCTTGTGGTTGATACGGGCTATGCGCAGCAAATAAACCGGCGGATGTGCCGTCCGACACGGCACCGGTCCACCACGCGGCCAAGCCTACCGGCGGATTGTAATCATGATTGGTGGCGGCGAACCAACCGTATTGCGTGACTCTGGGGTTTGCCGAAGGGGCGAGATGATACCTTGCCTGCGCGCGGGGCGGAGCGGCAAGCAAATTTACGATGTGGCGGCGAACGGCGAACGGCGAACGGCGAACGGCGAACGGCGAACGGCGAACGGCGAACGGCGAACGGCGAACGGCGAACGGCGAACGGCGAACGGCGAACGGCGAACGGCGAACGGCGAACGGCGAACAGCGAACGGCGAACAGCGAACGGCGAACAGCGGGGTTTTGGGGGAGTGGGGAAAGGTGAAGCCAGGCGGGCAGGCGGCGGGAGAGCCAGGTAACTCTAGTGCGCGAATGTGCGGGCATGCAAGGCCGGCGTCGCTCGCGACCGTTGCCGTCGCGGCTAGCCGGCCTGCCGCACCAGGCCAGAAACGACTACTGCGTCATACTCCCACCCATTTGCTGCGCCCGCCGCGCGGCGACGATGCGGCCCGCGCGTTGTGCGTTGTCCGGATAGTCGATCCAGTCGAGCGGATCGTAGCCGGCGGCGCGCCATTCGGCCAGATCGGCCTTCACCTGAGCACGCGTTAGCGGCGCCGACGGGTCGTAAGGCCGCGAAGTCTGTGCAAACGCGGTACTCATACTCACAGCGGCTAACAGCGCGCCGAGTCCAACTAAAGAAACGATCTTCATGATTAGCTCCTGTGGAGCGGTTAAAAACAACCCCTATATTTTAGTTTTCGCATGCATTTCGAGTAAGTCGCCTGAAGGTAATGCACCGTTTCATCCAGCGATCCAATGTGGCCCCAACTGAACCGGCGCGATCCCCGGTTCAGGAGGGCGACGGTTTGCTGAAGCGATCCAGCACCGCGCTCAGCAGATCGATCGGCAGCGGAAATACGATCGTCGAATTCTTGTCGGCGGCAATCGTCGTGAGGGTTTGCAGATAGCGCAACTGCATCGCCTGCGGCTGTTTCGAGAGGGTCTGCGCCGCTTCCAGCAGATGCTGAGAGGCCTGCAACTCGCCTTGCGCGTGAATCACCTTGGCGCGCCGTTCGCGCTCCGCTTCGGCCTGACGGGCGATCGCGCGGATCATCGTTTCGTTGATGTCCACATGCTTGATCTCGACGATCGACACCTTGATGCCCCACGCGTCGGTCTGCGCGTCCAGCACCTTCTGGATATCGGCGTTCAGTTGCTCGCGGTCGGCGAGCAGTTCGTCGAGTTCGTGCTTGCCGAGTACCGAGCGCAGCGTGGTTTGCGACAACTGGCTGGTCGCATCGAAATAACGCGCCACCTGAATCACCGCTTTTTCCGGATCGACCACACGGAAATACACCACCGCGTTGACCTTCACCGAAACGTTGTCGCGCGTAATCACGTCTTGCGGCGGCACGTCGAATACGACGGTGCGCAGATCCATGCGCACCGCCTGCTGCACGACCGGAATGATCAGGACCAACCCCGGCCCCTTGACCTTCCAGAAGCGCCCGAGCATGAACACCACGCCGCGTTCGTACTCACGAAAAATCCGTATCGATGAAGCAATCAACGCAGCCACCAGCAGAATCAGAATGCTGCTGAAGCCAAATGTGAAACCGATCATGAGCGTTCTCCTTGTTGTAGTGCTTCCGCGGGCACCACGGTCAGCGTCAGTCCGCGCCGCGCTGTGACGCGCACCGCGTGACCGGCCGCGACCGGGGCCGTGCTGGACACCCGCCAGCGTTCGCCATGTACCCGAGCCCAGCCCGCCAGCGTGCCGCCCGCTGTTGCGTCTGCCGTTGCGTCCCCCTGCAGCAGGGCGCCGTCCGGCAACAGGCCACCGTCGAGCACGACGCCGAGACTGCCGATCAGCCCTTCCGAGCCGGTCACCACGGGCCAGCGTCGCGCCCGCAACGCGAGTCTCGACACGCCGAATACGAACACGACACTGAACACGACCACGGCCGCGATCAGGGGCAACGGAATGCCATAGCCCGGCACGTCGGTATCGATCAGCATCAGTGCGCCGATCACGAACGCGACCACACCGCCGAAGCCGAGCGAGCCGAAGGTCGGCAGAAACGCCTCGCCGATCAGGAACGCAATGCCCAGAAAGATCAGGCCGAGCCCGACGTAGTTCACCGGCAGCATCTGCATCGCGAAGAGTCCCATCAGCAGGCTGATGGCGCCGACCACACCGGGCAGCACGAAACCCGGATTGGCGAATTCAAAGAAGAGGCCGTACATGCCGATCATCAGCAGAACCAGTGCCACGTTCGGATCCGTGATGACGGCGAGGAACTGGCTGCGCCAGTCGGCTTCCAGCGTGACCACCGGTGCGTTGGCGGTGTTGAGTTTGACGTCGCCGCGGCTCGTGCTGATCGTGCGGCCGTTTACCTGGCGCAACAGGTCGGGAATGTCGCGCGCATTCAGATCGACCACATGCTGCGCGAGCGCTTCGCTGGCCGACAGGCTGACAGCTTCGCGCACCGCGCGCTCGGCCCAGTCTGCGTTGCGTCCGCGCATTTGCGCGAGGCCGCGGATGTAGGCGGCCGCGTCGTGGACCTGCTTGCGCAGTTCGGTCGATTGGGTGTCGAGCGGAAGGGCGGCGCTGGGCGCGGTCGCGGACGAACTGGCTGAGCTCACCGAACCGGCTGAGGCAGACCCGGCGGGCTCGTTCTTTTGGGCGCCAGCGCCGCTTCCGCTTCCCGTGCCCGGCAGGCCCGGCATCCCGCCGCCGCCCGCAGGCGGCTCCGCACCGCCGATGCCCATCTGGATCGGCGTCGCCGCGCCGAGATTAGTGCCCGGGGCCATCGCCGCAATGTGGCTGGCGTAGACGATATAGGTGCCGGCGCTCGCCGCTCGCGCGCCACTCGGGGCGATAAAGGTGGCGACCGGCACCGGCGAGCCGAGAATCGCCTTGATGATCTGCCGCATCGACGTATCCAGGCCACCGGGCGTATCGAGTTGCAGCACGGCGAGTTGCGCACGATCGTCGGCGGCGCGCTGCAGGCTGCGCACGATGAAATCGGCGCTGGCCGGACTGATTGCGCCGTTTACCGGGATCACGACAACGCTATTCGGCGCGGCGGCGGCCTCGGCGACCCAGGCCTGCGGCGTGTTTTCGCACAACGCGAATCCAAATGCCAAAAGCACGCCGAACGCGGTCATGCCGCGCATCAACCGGACCACGCCTCGGCCACGGATAAGCGCCGGGCGCGGACCAGACTGCCGGAACGGGAGACGTGGAAACGTGCTCATCGCTGACGGCTGCCGCGTCATGCCGACGGGTATCGGCCGACGCGGGCCGATACCCCAAAAAAGGCTGGCCTGCTGCTTACAGCTTAGTCCGATTCCGTGCGACGCGTGAAATCCGCACGCGCCGGCCGGTAATCGCCCGGCCGCATGCCGGTCCACTTGCGAAACGCGCGATGAAACGCGCTCGGCTCGGCAAAACCCACCGCGGTGGCGATGTCGGCGATCGTGCGGTCGGTGTCCTGCAGCTCGCCGATTGCGATGTCGCGCCGCAGGTCGTCCTTGATTGACTGATACGTATAGCCTTCCTGCTTCAGACGCCGCCGCATCGTCGCTTCGGCGACGTGCAGGCGCTCCGCCATCTGATCGGCGGCGGGCCAGCCGGCCATCGGCAGCGCGCGCAGCATCTTGCGCACCCGGGCCGCAAGCGAGCCGGGATTGCGGTATTTGACGATGAAGCTGCCGGGCGCATCGCGCAGGAACGGCTTGACCGACTTCGTGGTCTGGATCACCGGCAGGTCGAGAAACGCCGGCGACAGATCGACGTACGACCCGGTTTGATCGAACGTCATGTCGTCGCAGAACATCAGGCGGTATTCATGCGCGGCAGGCGGCTCGGCGCAGCGAAAGCGCGCCTCGATCAATGGGATGCGCCGTCCGACCAGCCAGCACAGCAGGCCGTAGACGACGATAAAGTAGGTCGCATAAGCGAACATGGCCGGCGGCTTTGTGCCCTCGCGCTCGACGAACCTGAGCCGTACCCGCTGCGCATCCGTCTCGATCTGTGCGCCAAGATCGTCCAGCACGAGCCGCATGAAACCGACCGCCCGCGCGAGCGCTTGCGCGCCGTTACGCGCAGTCAGCGCCATCTGTGTCATCGCGATGAAGCTGCCGCTTTTCATACGATGCGAGTCCTGGCCGAAGAACTCGTCATCCAGCGCGCGGGCGATGCCGGCCCACAGCGCGCCGTATTGCGCCGACGAGACCCGGCTTTTCGGCGACGCCAGCATTGTCGCCGCAATGCCGGCGGCTTCGGCGAGCGGCAGCGCCTCGAACCCACGCACTCGCGCCAGGGCGAGGGCCTCTTCGACGAGACTGACGGAAATCGTGCCCCTGTCGCTCTTGGTGTTTTTCAGGTTTTTCATGGCTATCTGGCAAATGCGCTCAACATTTTCCTTATGGCGATTCGCTAAGCCTTTGAAAATGTGGCATGAGTCATGGCTCCATGATACCGGTATGGTAAATACGCTCAACCAGAATGATCGGGCTGAGCATCGAAGCTGTCCGGCCGCTTCCCTACACTTGGCATGAACCGATCGCGGGACGGATCGCCCGAAGACACCACGGCGAGGCCGACCATCCCCCGCGATGTGTCGCAGATGACGAGGCCGTGCCTCGCCACCGCGACTCGACGCACATAACAGGATCGAGCATGGAAAGCTTCTATACCGACGAACAGCGGATGATCCGCGATGCCGCCCGTGACTTCGCCACTGGGCGCCTCGCGCCATACGCCGGGCAGTGGGATCGCGACGCAAAGCTGCCGGCGGAAGTCGTGACGCAAATGGGCGAGCTGGGTTTCCTTGGCATGATCGTGCCGTCCGGGTGGGGCGGCTCCTATACCGACTACGTGGCCTATGCGCTCGCGCTCGAAGAGATCGCCGCGGGCTGCGCCGCCTGCGCCACGCTGATGAGCGTGCATAACTCGGTCGGCTGCGGGCCGATCCTGAACTTCGGCACGGAAGCGCAAAAGGACCGCTATCTGCAAGACCTTGCCACCGGACGCCGCATCGGCGCGTTCTGCCTGACCGAGCCGCAAGCCGGCTCCGAGGCGAACAATCTGCGCACCCGCGCGGTGCTGCGCGACGGCAAATGGATTCTCAACGGCAACAAGCAGTTCGTGACCAACGGCGCGCGCGCCAATATCGCGATCGTGTTCGCCGTCACCGATCCTGACCGCGGCAAGCGCGGCCTGTCGGCCTTCATCGTGCCGACCGACACGCCGGGTTTCAACGTCGGCAAGCCCGAACACAAGCTCGGCATTCGCGCCTCGGACACCTGCCCGATCTCGCTCGACGATTGCGCGGTGCCCGAAGCCAATCTGCTCGGCGAACCCGGCGAAGGTCTGCGCATCGCGTTGTCGAATCTCGAAGGCGGCCGTATCGGTATTGCCGCGCAGGCGGTCGGCATCGCGCGGGCCGCATTCGACGCCGCGCGCCTCTACGCGAACGAACGCATCCAGTTCGGCAAGGCACTGAAGGACCACCAAACGATTGCCAACATGCTTGCTGATATGGCGACCCGCCTGAATGCCGCGCGTTTGCTCGTGCATCACGCGGCGCGGCTGCGCACGGCGGGCAGGCCGTGTTTGTCCGAGGCTTCGCAGGCCAAGCTGTTTGCCTCGGAACTCGCCGAGGAAATCTGCTCGAATGCGATCCAGATTCACGGTGGCTATGGCTATCTCGAGGACTACGCCGTGGAGCGCCATTATCGCGACGCCCGTATTACTCAGATTTACGAAGGAACCAGCGAGGTGCAGCGGATGGTTATCGCGCGCCACGTTTAAACGCAAGTTAGACGGCGTTTGAGCGCAGAATAGCCTGCTAGCAAGGTAAGAAGCAGAGGCAAAAAAGCAGAGCGCATATCGCGCCACAAGGAGACGACAATGACTGCAGCGAAGGGCTTTCTCGAAGCGCGTGACCTGTTGTTGCGCCATCGAACCGATTACGAGCGCGCCTACCGCGAATTCGCGTGGCCGGCGCCAGGCGAATTCAACTGGGCGCTCGACTACTTCGACGTGATCGCGCGAGATAACGACAACCCGGCGCTGTGGATCGTCGACGATCTGGCAAGCGACGGCTTACGTCTCTCTTATGCGCAGATGTCGGAACGCTCGTCACGCATGGCGAACTTCCTGCGGAGCCTCGGCGTCGGTCGCGGCGACCGCTTGCTGCTGATGCTGCCGAATCGCGTCGAACTCTGGGACGTGATGCTCGCCGCCATGAAGCTCGGCGCGATCGTGCTGCCGGCCACCACCCAGCTTTCTGCCGACGACGTGCGTGACCGCGTGCAGATCGGCGGCGCGACTTTCGTAGTGGTCGATAGCGCGGAGTTGGCCAAATTCGATGCACTCGATGTGCCGCTCACACGTATCTCCGTCGGCGCACCGCGCGACGGCTGGATCGACCTCGCCGCGGCCTATGACGCGTCGCCGCAATTCACGCCGGACGGTGTCACGCAATCTACCGATCCGCTGCTGCTGTATTTCACGTCGGGCACCACGTCCAAACCGAAGCTGGTCGAGCACACGCACCAGAGCTATCCGGTCGGCCATCTGTCGACGATGTACTGGATCGGCCTGCAACCGAACGACATCCACTGGAATATCAGTTCGCCGGGCTGGGCCAAGCACGCGTGGAGCTGCTTCTACGCGCCGTGGAATGCGCAGGCCTGTGTGTTCGTTTTCAACTTTCCGCGCTTCGTGCCAAAAGACACGCTCGACGTGCTGGTGCGTTTCAACGTCACCACGCTGTGCGCGCCGCCTACCGTCTGGCGCATGCTCGTGCAGGAGCATCTCACCGACTATCCGGTGAAGCTGCGCGAGATCGTCGGCGCGGGCGAACCGTTGAATCCGGAGATCATCGAACGCGTCAGGCACGCGTGGGGCATCACGATTCGCGACGGGTTCGGCCAGACCGAAACGACCTGCCAGATCGGCAACCCGCCGGGGCAACCGGTGGTGCCGGGTTCGATGGGCCGCCCGCTGCCGGGCTACACAATCGCGCTCCTCGATGCGGACGATCAACCCGTCACCGAAGGCGAAATCTCGCTGCCGTTGGCCGAACGCCCGCTCGGCTTGATGACCGGCTACGCGAACAACGCCAACGCCACCGCGCAAGCCATGCGCAACGGGTTCTATCACACCTCCGACGTCGCGCTGCGTCGTGATGACGGCTACTACGTGTACGTTGGCCGCGCCGATGACGTCTTCAAATCGTCGGACTACCGGCTGAGCCCGTTCGAACTCGAAAGCGTGCTGATCGAACACGAGGCAATCGGCGAAGCGGCCGTGGTACCGAGTGCCGATGCGCTGCGTTTGTCGGTGCCGAAAGCGTTCGTCACGGTGCGTCAGGGCTACGAAGCGGGCCCCGAACTCGCGCGCGCGGTCTTCGCGTTCTCGCGCGAAAAACTCGCACCGTACAAGCGGATTCGCCGCCTGCAATTCAGCGAATTACCGAAAACCATCTCCGGCAAGATCCGCCGCGTCGAATTGCGACGCCGCGAAATGGAACGCGAGGCTGAGCCCGCGCGCCTGCCCGGCGAGTATTGGGAAGAGGACTTCCCGGATCTGCGTTGATTATTTTTAATCCCAATCACTGTCCGGCCGCGACGCGGCCACTGCACAGGAGTTCCAGCATGAGCGCAATTGCTTCGAACAAGGCCGCCACCGTCAAACTGCTGATCAACGGCGAGTTCGTCGAATCCAAAACGACCGAATGGCGCGACATCGTCAACCCGGCTACGCAAGAGGTGCTTGCACGCGTACCGTTTGCCACCGCCGATGAAGTGAATGAAGCGATCCGCTCGGCGTACACCGCGTTCAAGACGTGGAAGGACACGCCGATCGGCGCGCGCATGCGCATCATGCTGAAATACCAGGCGCTGATTCGCGAGCATTCACCGCGCATCGCCAGGACCTTGAGCGCTGAACAGGGCAAGACGATTCCCGACGCGGAAGGCGATATCTTCCGCGGGCTCGAAGTGGTCGAGCATGCCTGCTCGATCGGCACCTTGCAGCAGGGTGAATTCGCCGAGAACGTCGCGGGCGGTGTGGATACCTACACGCTGCGTCAACCGATTGGCGTATGCGCCGGCATCACGCCGTTCAATTTTCCGGCGATGATCCCATTGTGGATGTTCCCGATGGCGATCGTTTGCGGCAATACGTTCGTGCTGAAGCCATCCGAGCAGGATCCGTTGTCGACCATGCAGCTGGTCGAGCTGGCGCTCGAAGCCGGCGTGCCGAAGGGCGTGCTGAATGTCGTGCATGGTGGCAAGGACGTGGTCGACGCGCTCTGCACGCACGAGTTGGTGAAAGCGATCTCGTTCGTCGGCTCGACGGCGGTTGGCACGCATGTTTATCGCCTCGGCAGCGAACACGGCAAGCGCGTGCAGTCGATGATGGGCGCAAAGAATCATGCAGTCGTGCTGCCCGATGCGAACCGCGAGCAGACCTTGAATGCGCTGGCTGGCGCCGGTTTCGGCGCAGCGGGGCAGCGTTGTATGGCGACCTCGGTAGTCGTGCTGGTGGGCGCGGCGCAGCAATGGTTGCCGGATCTGGTCGCCAAGGCCAGGACGCTTAAGGTCAACGCGGGCAACGAGCCGAAAACGGACATCGGCCCGGTGGTCTCACGCGCGGCGAAGCAGCGCATTCTCGGCCTGATCGAAACAGGTGTTAAAGAGGGCGCCACGCTGGCACTCGACGGCCGCGACGTGAAAGTGCCGGGCTACGAGCAAGGCAACTTCATCGGCCCGACAGTCTTCACCGACGTCACCACGGAGATGGAAATCTATCGCCAGGAAATCTTCGGCCCGGTGCTGGTGGTGCTGAATGTCGCGACGCTCGATGACGCGATCGCGCTCGTCAATCGCAATCCGTTCGGCAACGGCGTGGGTCTCTTCACACAAAGCGGCGCGGCGGCGCGCAAATTTCAGAGCGAGATCGATATCGGGCAGGTCGGCATCAATATTCCGATTCCGGTACCCGTGCCGTCCTTCAGCTTCACTGGTTCACGTGGCTCGAAACTGGGCGACCTGGGCCCTTATGGCAAACAGGTTGTGCAGTTCTACACGCAAACCAAAACCGTCACCGCCCGCTGGTTCGACGACGATACCGTCAACGACGGCGTCAACACGACCATCAGCCTGCGCTGAGTCCCGCGGTCTATTGCTTTGCATGGGATAGGAGTAAGCGCTAAAGCGCTAACTCCTATCGAGCTTTGCATGGGATGGGAGTAAGCGCTGAAGCGCTAACTCCCATCGACACAGGAGAGAACATTATGAAAATAGGCTTTATCGGACTCGGCAACATGGGCGCGCCGATGGCGCTCAACCTGCTCAAGGCAGGCCACGCGGTCAACGTATTCGACCTCAACGCGCAGGCTGTGCAGGCACTCGTCGACGCGGGCGCCAAAGCGGCAGGTTCGCCGAAAGCCGCGGTGACCGACGTCGAATGTGTGGTGACGATGCTGCCCGCCGCCGCACATGTGCGCAGCGTGCTGACAGCGGACGACGGGGTCTTCGCGGGCATCGCGAAAGGCGTGACGATCATCGATTCGAGCACCATCGATCCGGCGAGCGTCAAGGCATTCGCCGAGCTTGCCGTGCAACACGGCAACACCTTCGTCGACGCACCCGTCTCGGGCGGCACCGGCGGCGCGGCGGCCGGTACGCTGACCTTCATGGTTGGCGGCAGCGCGAGCGCCTATGAGCAGGTCAAGCCAGTGTTGTCGGCGATGGGCAAGAACATCGTGCATTGCGGCGAGACCGGGACCGGTCAGGTCGCGAAGATCTGCAACAACCTCGTGCTCGGCATCACCATGGCCGGCGTGGCCGAGGCGATGTCGCTGGGCGAGGCGCTTGGCATCGACCCGAAGGTGCTGGGTGGCATCATCAATACCTCAACGGGCCGCTGCTGGAGTTCGGACACGTATAACCCGATGCCCGGCGTGATCGACACCGCGCCGTCCACGCGCGGTTATACCGGTGGCTTCGGCACCGATCTGATGTTGAAGGACCTGGGCCTCGCCACCGACGCCGCGAAATTCGCGCGTCAACCGGTGTATCTCGGCGCACTTGCACAGCAGCTTTATCAGACGATGAGCACCAAAGGCGCAGGACGTCTGGACTTTTCCGCGGTGATCAAGCTGTACCGTCAGGACGGTAAGGACGGAGACGCGTCATGATCGAACTCGACTACGCACACGACGGCGCCGTCGCGCTGCTGACGCTCAAACGGCCGCCCGCGAATGCGTTCACGCCGGACGGTTTGTTGCAATTGGAGCAGACGGTCGAGCGTCTGAACGGTGAAGCGCGCGTGCGGACCATCGTGATCACGGGCGACGGCCCCAGGTTCTTCAGCGCGGGCGCCGACCTGAACACCTTCGCTGACGGCAATCGCGAGGTCGCGCGCACGGCGGCGACACGCTTTGGCGCGGCGTTCGAGACCTTGCAGAACGCGCGGCCGGTGGTGATCGCCGCGATCAACGGCTACGCGATGGGCGGCGGGCTCGAATGCGCGCTGGCCTGCGATATCCGTATCGCCGAGCAACACGCATTGATGGCGCTGCCCGAAACGGCGGTGGGTTTGCTGCCATGCGGCTGCGGTACGCAGACGTTGCCTTGGCTGGTCGGCGAAGGCTGGGCCAAGCGAATGATTCTGACCGGCGAACGCGTCGATGCAGCGACTGCATTGCGTATCGGTCTCGTCGAAGAAGTGGTGGAAAAGGGCGCGGCGCGCGAGGCAGCAGTGACGATGGCTGCGCGTGTCGCGACATTGAGCCCGCAAGCGGTTGGTTTCAGCAAGACGCTGATTCACCAGGGCCGCAATGGCGTGCCGCGCGCGGCGGCCCTGGCGGTGGAGCGGGAGCGCTTTGTCGATCTGTTCGACGGCGCCGATCAGCGCGAAGGCGTCAATGCGTTTCTCGAGAAGCGCGCGCCACGCTGGCAGGTGACACACGTGGGGCAGGCGGAGCACGTAGCGGACGCTGAGCGGGAGACCCGTCGATGAGCACCTTGCAGAGCGTGGCGCTCGATACGAACGTTGAAGCGGAGCGCGAGATTCTGTTTCGTGTCGTCAACCGTGTGGCGATCATCACGCTGAACCGGCCGGCCGCGCTCAATGCGCTATCGCATGCGATGGTGCGCGAGCTTGCCGTACTGGTCGAACACTGCCGTACCGACGACGGCATCGTTGCCCTCGTGCTGAAAGGCGCCGGTACCAAGGGATTTTGTGCTGGAGGCGACGTACGCGAGGTGCACCGGCTCGCGAAAAATGGCGACAGCCGGTGGCTTGCGTTCTTCGTCGACGAATACCGGCTCGACTATGCGTTGCACGCGTTTCCGAAGCCGGTGGTCGCCTTGCTCGACGGTATTTCGATGGGCGGCGGCATGGGGCTCGGCCAGGCGACGCGGCTGCGCATCGTCACGGAACGCAGCAAGATTGCGATGCCGGAGACCCGCATCGGCTTCCTGCCGGACGTCGGTGCGACGCGTTTCCTGAGCGTGATGCCGGCGGAGGTCGAACTGTATGTCGGGCTCACGGGCGTGACGTTATCGGGCGCCGATGCGCTGCGCCTGCTACTGGCGGACCTGTGTGTGCCGGCGGAGTGGCTTGGCACCTTCGAGGAGCGCTTGCAGCGCATGTCGCACGCAGGGGACTTGATGGCTGCATTGCGCGGGGTGTTCGAGCCGCCGTGCAACATCATTCCACACGCTGCTTTGGGGCCGTTTACCCCGTTGATCCTGAGGCATTTCGACCGGCGTTCGAGCATCGAGCGGATCGTCGCGACATTGCGCCACGATCTGGAGCGCGAGCCGCCGCGCGAGGTGAAGCAGTGGCTGCAATCGGCTTACGACGCGATGACCGGGCACTCGCCCACGATGCTCTACGTCACGCGCGAGGCGCTTCTGCGCGGCCGGCAGATGACCTTGGCTGAGTGCTTCCGGATGGAGTTGGGCATCGTCAAGCGGGTGATCGAAGAGGGCGATTTCTGCGAAGGCGTGCGGGCGCAGTTGATCGACAAGGATCGCAAAAGCCGGTGGGCGCCCGCGACGCTCGCGGAAGTGCGGCCGGATCGCGTCCGGCATTTTCTGGCGTCGCCGTGGAAGAGGGAAACGCATCCGCTGTCTGCATTGGGCGCCGAAGAAGGCTGATGTAACCAGCGCCTGCGACGCCCTACGACGCGGCAGCGGGCGCTGATCGCCGCCAGGTCCCGGCACCTGGTGCAAGTGCACCAGAGCGCCTGGTGCATTGGCTATTGGCGCGGCGGCGCGATTTGGTCCATTCTGCGGTCTGGACAGGCTCTCGTGTGCGCGCCTCGCGTGCCAATAATAATGACCGCAACAACCCCCGCTGCATCCTCCCCACCGGTGCAATCCACCGTCTCAGACGATCCCCAGCCGCCAGCCGACGACAAGGTGCTGCGCACGCAGACCGACCGTCGCCAGTTGCAGCAGATCATCACGGGGCTGACCGAGGGCGTGATCCTCGTCGAGCCGGACCAGACCATTGTCTGGGCGAATCAGGCCGCGTTGGAGATGCACGGCATCACTGAAGTCGCGCAACTGGGCGCCGACGTCACCGAATACCGCGAGCGCTTCCGGCTGCGTTACCGCAATAACCATCCGCTGCCCGAGGGTAGTTATCCGATCGAACGCGTGGTGGCGGGCGAGTGTTTCAGCGACGTGGTGGTCGAGGTCTTTCCGGCCCACGACGACGAAGTGAACTGGGTGCATCGTGTGCGCAGCCTCGTGCTGACTAATGCCCGCGGCGAGCCCGATTGCCTTGCGCTGATCCTGCACGACGCGAGCGAGTGGGCGAGCGCCGAGAAGCGCTTCGAGAAGACCTTCAACGCCAACCCCGCGCCGGCCATCATCTGCCGCCTCAGCGATCAGCGCTACATCAAGGTCAATCAGGGTTTTCTGGAGATGACCGGCTATGTGCGAGAGGACGTGATTGGCCGCTCGGTGTACGAACTCGACGTTTTCGAAGGCGCGGAGAAGCGCGAACTCGCCATCGAACGGCTCAGCGAAGGATCGACCATTCCGCAGATGGAGGCGCTGCTGCGCCTCCCCGAAGGCGGCAACAAGTTCGTGGTGGTGGCGGGCCAGCCGATTGATATCGGCGAAGAAGCCTGCATGCTGTTCACCTTCATGGATCTCGAACCGCGCAAGCGCGCCGAGAGCGCGCTGCGGCAGAGCGAGGAGCGTTTCGCGAAGTCGTTCCGGATGACGCCGGTACCCACCGCGCTGTTCGTCGCCGGCGATTACATGACGCTCGATATCAACGACGCCTTCACGGCGACCACCGGCTTCTCCTCCGAAGAGTTGCTGGGCAAGCAGTTGGACCAAAGCGGTCTGTGGAACGGCGACGCGTGCGCGCGGATCAGTGAGGCGCTCACCGGGTCCGGCAGTCTGCGTAACGTCGAATTCCAGGTGAACAATCACGCCGGCGACGTGCTGAACTGTCTTGTGTCGGCCGAAGCGGTCAGCATCCACGGCAAGGATTGCGTGCTGATGACCCTGCTCGACATCACCGAGCGCAAGCGCTCCGAAATGGAACTGGTGACGGCGATCGAAACCGTCATGCAGGACGCTTCCTGGTTCAGCCAGACACTGATCGAAAAGCTGGTCAACGTGCGGCGCGCGAACGCGCCCGATGCCGGCGGCCATTTCGCGGATCTGACCGCGCGTGAGCGGGATGTGTTCTCCTGCCTGTGCACAGGTCTCGCGGACAAGGAGATCGCCAGAGAATTGGGCCTCGCCCCGAACACGGTGCGCAACCATGTCGCCACGATTTACGCGAAGCTCGATGTACATAGCCGGAGCGAGGCGATCGTGTGGGCGCAGACCCGTGGCCACTTTGGCCTCACGCCTGCCAAAGCGCCGCGCCGCAAGGGCCCCAGGACGGCCTAGGTATTGTTCTCTCGCCTGTTTCCGCCGGGATTCCCGGTCGGGAACGAACCGTGCTGCTGAGCTTCGGCCGAGCCGGCGCGGCAGGCGTCGAAGCGGGTCGATCCGCAGGTTCAGACGCGGTGGCGTGCGGTTCAAATGCACCAGGCAATCCGGTGCATTCGCGCCTGTCGGCAGGGGCGGCGAACCGGGACAATGAAATCCTGCGTCGAGTGTCGGTGGGGATCGGCCCAAGCCGCTCAGGCATTGCGCGCTCGATGTCTTTTGTGTGCAACCCAGACTTTCAAGGAAATCATCATGGATAAGAATCGGGTCGAAGGTGCAGCGAAACAGGTCAAGGGATCCGTGAAGGAAGCGATCGGCAAGGTCACCGGCAACCGGACGACTCAGGCCGAGGGCGCGGCCGAAAAGCTGGCCGGCAAGGTGCAGTCTAAAGTCGGTGAAACTGCGGATGCGGTCCGCGATCGCGTGAAGCGCTAACGAGTTAACAACGAAGCAGCAACCGTAAAACGCCGGCTACGGCCGGTGACTGCTTGCTCATTCTGTTCAAGGAGAACATCGATGAATTCAAACCAGCTCGAAGGAACCGTGAAAGATGCGGCAGGCAAGGTGCAGGATGCCGTCGGTGGCTTGACGGGCGACGTCGACCTTCAGGCCGAGGGCAAAGTCCGTCAACTCGCCGGTAAGGCGCAGGCCAAGTACGGCGATAGCGTCGACCACGTCGCCGAGACGGCCCGCAACAATCCCATCGGCGCGCTGTTGATCGCGGTCGGCGTCGGATTTTTGTTGGGCAAGCTGATGTAAGTCCGCGATGCGCTACGACGCCGGGTGCGTCGCCTACCGGTGCACGAGGCGCGTCTCTCCGGCCCTGCGGGCGCCTTGGTTGTCCGATGATCCCGGCGCGTTCGAGGCACCGGATCTTATCGTCTGTTCGAGGAAAGTTCATGCTGGGATTCGACGTCTCTACAGCCCGGAAAGTCTGGACTGCGTTTCTGATCGCGCTGCTGCTGTTCATTCTCTATAGCGCGTCGTCCACCTTGCTGGTGGTCGTGTTCGCGGTCTTCTTCAGCTATCTGATCTACCCGATGGTCGATCTTGTCGACCGCTTCCGGCCGCGCCGCGTGCCGCGGGTTGCATCGATTGCGCTGGTGTTCGTGGTGGTGGTCGCAGTGATCGCGGTGGCGGGTTCGCTATTCGGCGTGCAACTGCAGGATCAGGCCACGCATCTGTTCGCGCAGTTGCCTGAATTGATGAAATCCGATGTACCCAATCGCTTTCCGCTGCCGCATTTTCTTGAACCGCTGCGCGAAAGGATTGTGGATTTCGTGCGTGGCCAGATCGAGACCGGTTCCGACAAGGCCGTGCCGATGGCGCGTAGTGTCGGGCTGGGCGTGGTGCATGCAGCGAGCAATCTGATTTACCTCGTGCTGATTCCGATTCTGAGCTTTCTGCTGATCAAGGAAGGTCCGCAGATGCGCGATGCGTTTCTTGATGTGCTGACGGACCGGCATCGTGTGCTGTGGGCCGAGATCGTCACGGATCTGAATGTGCTTTTGTCGAAGTATGTGCGGGCGTTGCTGTTTTTGTCGCTTGCGACTTTGATCTGTTATGGGGTGGTTTTTTCGTTGCTTGGGGTGCCGTATGCGTTTTTGCTGGCGGTGAGCGCGGCGTTGCTGGAGTTTGTGCCGTTTGCCGGGCCTTTGGGCGCCATTGCCATTACGCTCGTGGTAGGGAAGGTCTTATGTGGACGCCTCCCGGATTGCAAACAGTTTTGCGATGTTGACTGGCAGGTTTAGGCAGCACGCTTATGTCCGGCCCGTTTGCGCAGGTCGTTATTTGCCTGCAGGCCCTAATGGAATTCGCTGGCGAGGTCCTCATCTGCATATCGAACACAATGGTTCATCTTCCCTATCGGGTTTTCCTCGCCCCGGTCCAACCTGTTAGCCATCATGCAGCACGTGCTTGCGCTCCTTGGGGAAGTTGTGAATGTTGTAAATCGATAAACCGAAGCTAGGCGGTAGCGGGCGGCGATGCTTGATATTTCTCCGGTCGCGCCAGCACCGCCCAGATGGTTCTTGCTAACTTGTTGGCGACAGCGGCAACCGCTACGTTAAATGGCCTACGCTTGAGCAAACCATCAACCCAAGCCGATCGTTTGCCTTGGATGATCACCGAGCGGGCACCGTGCATCAATAGCGTGCGTAAATAAGTGTCGCCGCGCTTGCTCAGACCCATCTGCCGGACCCGTCCGCCGGTGCCGGATTGTCGCGGCACGAGCCCCAGCCATGCGGCGAACTCGCGGCCGGATTTGAACGTGCGTACGTCGCCTATAGCTGCGACGGTCGCTGTTGCAGTCAAAAGCCCAACACCAGGGATATCGGCAACCTTCTGACAGTCCGGGTTGTGGCGAAACAGGCTGCCAAGGCGCCGCTCCAGAACGGCCATTTCTCGATCGGTGTCCTGAGCGCGAGCCCATTGTTCCCTCAGGCTGTCGATTAGCATGGCGGGCAAACGTTCAGCGGCGCGTGCAAGCGCGGCGGGGAATGCTTTGCTGAAGGCCCGATAGCTTTCGGGCAACACTTCTCCGAATTCGTACAGCAAGCCACGCAATGCGTTCGTTTGCATGATGCGAAACTTCATCAGTTGAGCTCGCAAACGATGTATCGCCAGAACTGTTTGCTGAGCTTCGCTTTTGACCGCTACGAATCGTGCCTCTGGCTGTTGAGCAGCGGTGCAGATTGCCCGCGCGTCGGCCGCATCAGTTTTGTTCCGCAGTACAAAGGGTCGTACAGAGCGTGCAGATATGAGCTTCGCTTCATGCCCAAGGGCTTGCAATCGTCTCGCCCAGTCGTGGGCACTTCCGCAGGCTTCCATCACGACAATCGAGGGTGCACGTTTCGCAAAGAACTCGAGCACTTGCGCGCGCTTGAGTTTGAATCGTTCAACTTGGCCGCTCTGCGGATCGAGCGCGTGAAGTTGAAATACTTGCTTGGCGATGTCCATCCCGATGATCGTGAGTTTCATTTCAGATTCTCCTTGAAGAACGGTTGACGAGCATCCTCACTTTCGCACATTCGGGCGACCGCGAGTTCTACTTTCCGCACTCGCTTCGCCATCTCCACGACGGCCCGTTTCCGGGGGGAGGCGTCCATACCATCTGCACAACCCGTTTTCTGTGCGTCGGCTGTTTGCAGCGCGTGGCGCATTTACACTGCAAACATGCAGGGATCTTGATCGCAGATTCTGATCGGCCAGGGCGACTCGCATTTGCAACGCACATGGCATCTACGCCTTCGTGTTTTACGCTTTGAGCAATTGCTTACGCGCCATCCACAGGTTGCCCAGCGCGAACAGTGTTGTGATCTGGGCCGTGTTTTTCGCCAGGCCCCGGTATCGGGTCTTTGTATAGCCAAACTGCTGCTTCAGCACGCGGAATGGATGCTCAACCTTGGCCCGGATTCCAGCTTTAAGACGCTCAATCTGATCGAATATTGCGTCCAGACGGTCATTCAGATCCAGCTGCTTTCGTCTGGATGGCCTCATCGCAACATGCCAGCGCGCTGAATCCTCATCGCAGCGCTTATGAATACCCTGATAGCCGGCATCAGCGTACACATCCGTTTCTTCGCCATGCAACAGCGACTGAGCCTCATTGATGTCGGCCATGTTGGCCGCTGTGCCGACAACCGTGTGAACCAGGCCCGACTGCGCGTCCACGCCGATATGCGCTTTCATCCCGAAGTACCAGCTACGGCCTTTCTGTGTCTGGTGCATTTCCGGGTCTCGCTCACCCGACGTATTCTTCGTCGAAGTGGGTGCTGAAATCAGGGTCGCGTCAACGACTGATCCTGCCTTGAGCATCAATCCCCTGTCGATCAGAATCTCATTGACCAGCGCAAACATCTGCACAGCCAGACCGTGTGCTTCGAGCAGGTGGCGAAACCGCAGAATCGTACTTTCGTCCGGCAACCGCGTCATGCCGCCATCCAGTCCCGCAAACTCGCGGTACAGCGGCATGTCATAGAGCGCCTCTTCCATCGCCGGGTCCGACAGTCCGAACCACTGCTGCATGAAATGGATCTGCAGCATCGTGGCAATCGGAAAGGGCGGGCGTCCCGTCTTACCCTTCGGGTAGTGCGGCTCGATCAACGCAATCAGCTTCGACCACGGCACCACGCACCTCATCTCTTCGAGAAATTCCCGCTTACGCGTGCGTTTCGTTGACAGATCCAGACCAAGACCCAGTTGCGCCATCAAGACTCTCCCTGATTAACTATCCTTCTTCCAGGATAGTCCACACACACGTCAACGCCAGGACTTTTGCAGATGGTATGGACGCCTCCCCCCGGAAACGGGCCGTCGTGGAGATGGCGAAGCGAGTGCGGAAAGTAGAACTCGCGGTCGCCCGAATGTGCGAAAGTGAGGATGCTCGTCAACCGTTCTTCAAGGAGAATCTGAAATGAAACTCACGATCATCGGGATGGACATCGCCAAGCAAGTATTTCAACTTCACGCGCTCGATCCGCAGAGCGGCCAAGTTGAACGATTCAAACTCAAGCGCGCGCAAGTGCTCGAGTTCTTTGCGAAACGTGCACCCTCGATTGTCGTGATGGAAGCCTGCGGAAGTGCCCACGACTGGGCGAGACGATTGCAAGCCCTTGGGCATGAAGCGAAGCTCATATCTGCACGCTCTGTACGACCCTTTGTACTGCGGAACAAAACTGATGCGGCCGACGCGCGGGCAATCTGCACCGCTGCTCAACAGCCAGAGGCACGATTCGTAGCGGTCAAAAGCGAAGCTCAGCAAACAGTTCTGGCGATACATCGTTTGCGAGCTCAACTGATGAAGTTTCGCATCATGCAAACGAACGCATTGCGTGGCTTGCTGTACGAATTCGGAGAAGTGTTGCCCGAAAGCTATCGGGCCTTCAGCAAAGCATTCCCCGCCGCGCTTGCACGCGCCGCTGAACGTTTGCCCGCCATGCTAATCGACAGCCTGAGGGAACAATGGGCTCGCGCTCAGGACACCGATCGAGAAATGGCCGTTCTGGAGCGGCGCCTTGGCAGCCTGTTTCGCCACAACCCGGACTGTCAGAAGGTTGCCGATATCCCTGGTGTTGGGCTTTTGACTGCAACAGCGACCGTCGCAGCTATAGGCGACGTACGCACGTTCAAATCCGGCCGCGAGTTCGCCGCATGGCTGGGGCTCGTGCCGCGACAATCCGGCACCGGCGGACGGGTCCGGCAGATGGGTCTGAGCAAGCGCGGCGACACTTATTTACGCACGCTATTGATGCACGGTGCCCGCTCGGTGATCATCCAAGGCAAACGATCGGCTTGGGTTGATGGTTTGCTCAAGCGTAGGCCATTTAACGTAGCGGTTGCCGCTGTCGCCAACAAGTTAGCAAGAACCATCTGGGCGGTGCTGGCGCGACCGGAGAAATATCAAGCATCGCCGCCCGCTACCGCCTAGCTTCGGTTTATCGATTTACAACATTCACAACTTCCCCAAGGAGCGCAAGCACGTGCTGCATGATGGCTAACAGGTTGGACCGGGGCGAGGAAAACCCGATAGGGAAGATGAACCATTGTGTTCGATATGCAGATGAGGACCTCGCCAGCGAATTCCATTAGGGCCTGCAGGCAAATAACGACCTGCGCAAACGGGCCGGACATAAGCGTGCTGCCTAAACCTGCCAGTCAACATCGCAAAACTGTTTGCAATCCGGGAGGCGTCCACATAAGACCTTCCCTAGCTTATAAGCGGGTCCCCCGCACAGTTGCGGTAGTGGTGCATCTGGAATCTGTGCTCTTGCACATTCGGCTCTGGTGACAAGGCAGTCATACTTCCGGCGGCGCTGCGCGCGCCGATGCGGTGCTTCTACGGTGCTTCTATGGTGTTTTAGCGGGGCGTTGGTGTCGTCGGTTTTAAGCTTCCCCGACTGTGTTGCCGGCCAATACGCCCGTCGGCGGTAATGCACTTTGTGCCCCGTGGACGCGTGAAATCCAGAATACTCCGAGCAGCGCGATTGCGACCGCTGCCCATCCAACGGTCCCGTATCCTACGATCTGCCCCGTCGGTGAACTGCTCAGCATCAGGCCGCCAATCCACGCGCCGCATCCTGTGCCCAAAGCCTGTAGTGCACTGTTGGCGCTAAGGAAAGCACCCCGCCGGGCAGGTTCGGGCACAGTAGTTAGGAGTGCCTGCATCGGCACCATCCGCCCGGACATCAGCACCATGAAAAATGGGAAAAACATTACCAGCGCATAGAACGGTAGATCCGGCAGATGCGTTACGAACAGGACGGGCAGAAACGAAAGTATTGCCGCAATCCGGAATACGCGCCGTGCGCCGAATCGATCAGCAAGCCTGCCCACCCGGCGCGAAGTGAAAAATGTCGCTGCGCCACCGGCCATATACAACCACGACAACTGCGCCGGAGCCACGCCGTGATTGGCGACCAATACAGGCGAGATAAATGGGATCACCAGCATATGCGCGATCATCATCATGAACGTCAGCGCAAACGCATTCATGTGCCGCGGGTTGCTCAATAGACGCCACAAATCCGGTAACACCTCGCCCAGCGCCGGTTGGTGGCGGCTCAAATGCTCGGCCAACGAAGGGACCAGTTGCCAGCCGGCAACCCAGACGACCAGCGACAACACCACCAGCAAATAGAACGGGGCCGCCCAGTTGAAGTGCGCACCGAGCATCACGCCAGCCGGCACGCCGGCAATCGCGGCCAATGAAAAGGCGGTCATGATCGTGCCGGTCGCGGCGCCGCGACGCTGCACCGGGATGACGTCGCCGACGATTGCCATGATCACCGAGCCCAACACCCCACCTGTGATGCCCGCAAAAGCGCGCGCGGCAAGCAGAAGGGGAAAGGTGCTCGCCAATGCGCATGCGAGATTCGAAAGCGCAAATAGCGCATACACCGTCAGCAACAGACGGCGCCGGTCGAAGCGGTCGATATAGGTCGCCGCGAATAAACCCGACAGCCCCGAACACCACGAATACGCAGACACGGCCGTCGCAAACGCGGCCGGTGTGATACTGAATGAGTGCATGATCTGCGGGCCAAGCGGCATCATCACCATGAAATCCATGATGATGGTGAACTGCGTCAGCGCAAGCAGCCACAGCAAACGGCGCTCATGCTTTGTGCTAATTGAATACATCGGTCAATTCCTTATTTTTGTTCGAAGCACGCCGGTTGTTGGGTTCACGCATCTTGCAGAGCTCATGTAGCCGGTGCGGCTCACGGATTACCGCTCGGCCTCCGCATTTCATGCGGCTCACACGGCTCACGCAATTCACGCAGTTCATCACACGCCCGCTACGGACGGTCAGTCGTCGAGCGTTTCATGCACGGCTTCGGCACCCTGTTTCCAGTAGCTGGCGGCGCGAATGCGCGACTTGTCGACGCCGCGTTCCGTGCACAGGTGGTAGCGCACCGCACGCATCGTCGCGGATTCGCCGGCGGCCCATACGTAGCCTTCGCCGTCTTCGGGCAAGTAGATTTCGCGTACCGCTTGCAGCAAGGCGTCGCCGCGATAGCCCGATTCGCTGCGATGGCGCCAGATGATATGCAGTTCGGCCTGCGTCGTGAATGTGATCTGTGCCGACTGATCGGCCACTTCGATCACAGCCGCGACGCGTACGCCGGCAGGCAGCTCTTCGAGGCGGCGGGCGATTGCCGGCAGCGCGGTGTCGTCGCCGATCAGCAAATGCCAGTCGAAGCCAGTCGGTATCACCAGCGAGCCGCGCGGGCCGCCGACGCCGAGGTACTGACCCACTTTGGCTTGCGCCGCCCACGTTGCAGCCGGGCCGGCCTCATGCATGGCGAACTCGATATCCAGTTCGCGCGCTTCAGCGTCGAAGCGGCGCGGCGTGAAATCGCGGGCAATTGGGCGCGGCTGACCGGCGGGAAACACGGGACCGTCAGGGCCGGCTTCGGGCAGTACGGGTTTGTCGGCGCCGGGTTCGGGGAAGAACACTTTGATGTGGTCGTCGAACGAAGCGGAGACGAAGTCGTGCAAATCCTCGCCCGTGAAGGTGACGCGAATCAGATGCGGGGTCAGCGCGTGCACCTCTTTGACCTGCAACAGACGGAACTTCAGCGGATGCCGCACGCGATAAACTGCCAGATCGGTCCGGTTGTCATTTGTCAGCATAAGGTGCCACTCCTGTCGGTTTGGTTGGCGTTCGAAGCTGCTCATGGGCACCTTCGAACGCGAGTGTCGGATAGCGCGATCTCAAGCGGTGGGTTCGCCGCTGCCTTCGTCGCCCCGGGGATTGCCTTCGCCTTCGATTTCATTTGCCGCGCGCATCAGGATCGCGGCGATGCGGCGCTGTTCGGCGGCCGGCACGTTGTCACGGCGCAGGAGTGCATGCTTCAGTGCGCGGCGCGCTTCGCTCAGTTCCGGCAGCCAGCCGCCTTCGCTGACGTCGGCGGGCTCCTCACCGGCAAACGCGCGGCGTACGGAATCCATCTTGCGGGCGATATGCGTCAGTTTGGCGAGCATCAATTCGACGCGGTCGCGATTGGCAGCCAGGTACTCGCGGCCCGTTTCCGACAGCTCGTAACGCTTGCGGTTGCCTTCGAGTTGCACAGTCACGTAGCCGAGTTCTTCCAGATACGTAAGCGCCGGATAGACCATGCCGGGGCTCGGGCTGTAGAAACCGTTCGAGCGTGTTTCGAGCGCCTTGATCAGTTCGTAGCCGTGGCTAGGTTGAGCATCGATCATCGACAGCAGCAGCAGTTGCAGATCTTCGGAAGTGAATTTGCGGCCGCGCGGAAAGCCGTCGCCTTCGCCACCGAAGCCGCCCGGGCCGCCGCCGCCGAAACGTCCGCCGCGACCGCCGCCGCGTTGCTCGTGATGGCGGCCGATTGCGTGCCACAGCGCGTGCAGCGAGAAGCGGTCGTAGCCGTGGTGGCCGAAGCGGTGGCCGTGACCGAAGCCGCCTCGGTCGTCGCGGTCACTGCCTTCACCGCGCTCGCCGTGGCGGCCATTGCCACGCTCGTCGCCGCGGAACTCGTGCCGGCCGCGTCGGCCACGCTCGTCGCCATGAAACTCGTGCCAGTCGCCACGTCCGCCATGGTGAGATTCAAAGCCGTCACCGCCGCGCTCGCCGCGGTACTCGTAGTGACGGGCGAATGCGTGCCAAAGCGCATGCAAAGACGGGCGGTCATACCCTGCGAAGAAACCTTCGTCCGCACCATGCGAACGGGAAAAACGATGTTGATGACGCATCTTGGGTACTCCCATTTGTGTCTTAAGATGTGTCGTAAGATATATATCTAAAGATACTTTGTCAAACTTATTTTGTGCCTGATATCGGCAGACAACAAAGTCTGCGGGAAGCGGAAATGGGCCGTTCAGAGACAACAAAGTCTGCGGCAACACGAATTTTCGTTGTGCGACGCACAATTTTTTAGGGAGTGATTTGCCTGCAGTGCACCCGCGGAGACTCGAGCTGCCAGTAGACAAAGCTAGTCATGATGGCAAAGTGCGAGCTTTTCTCGTATTGCAGCTTCTTCCCATCGAGTCGGAGCTCAGTCGCAAGTGGACGAACGCGTATTGCGGCGCTTTGCGATAGATCGGGCACTAAATCTCTGTTAGTCAGGCGGAGATTTCAGGGCGGTATGGAAATTTCTGTGGGCTAAGGATGTTTTCGAGCCCTTACGTCAAGGCTCTTTGAAGCTAACAATCCGCCAGATTGCCGAAGAAGAACCCGGATCTGTTCAATGTCGGCTCAGGCCGATCAACTGTCTGTCACTTCGCGTTTGTGATTGGCAGGTCACCCATCTCACCACTGCAGGCGAATATTTATATGCGCCGGTTTGTGCTGGCATGGAAGAAGCTCGGACTTCAGCGCAGTCTTGAGAGTCGCATTGTGACCAACGCGGACGATCTGGTGATCCTGTGCAAGAAAGGGAAGCATTGTCACGAATGCGCGAGATCATGGGCAAACTGAAGCTGACGGTCAACGAGGAGAAGACACGAATCTGCAAGGTGCCGGAAGGCGAATTCGACTTTTTGCGTTATACGGTTTACTTCAAAAGTTCAACTGAAGGTTGGGCCGTCGGTCTCTGGTCGCTGATGCTGCATACCACGGATGGTGGCGCGACCTGGTCGAAGCTTACGTTGTCACCGCCGGGTGCGAAGAAACTCGACCGCAACCTGTACTCGATTTTCGGGGATCGGCATGACAACCTGTTTATTGCGTGCGAGCAGGGGAGCGTAGCCCGCTCGACCGACGGCGGCCAGACATGGACCTTTGTCGACACGGGCTACGCGGGTTCGTTCTGGACCGGTGTTGCGTTGCAGGATGGCACGCTGCTGGTTGGCGGATTGCGCGGAACCGTGTATCGCAGCACGGACGGCGGCAATACGTGGCTGCGCTCGAACACGGCGTTCAGGAGTTCCGTGACGGATATGGTTGAGATGCCGGACAAATCCGTGGTGACGGTTGGGCTCGACGGCGTTTCTTCTTTCAGCAAGGATGACGGAGTGAGCTTCGCCGGCAAGCAGCGAGCCGATCGGACCGCATTGACAGCGGTTGTCGAGGGACGTGACGGTCGAACGGTTTTCTTTTCCGCAAGCGGTCCGATACATCCGTAGTGCCGGCTTCTGTGCGCAGGGCGGTGTTCGTCAAACACCTGTTGCTGCCCTGATCTCGCACAGGGGCGGAAACCCCCTTTCTATCGAACGGTTCCATACGGCATTCTTCGAGGGACAGTGTTTTGCCGGGGCGCGGTGCCCGTCAGACCATGTAAACCACGCTATTAAGCAGCGTCTTCACGAGCACCGCCTGGCGCGTCGCGCCGGTTTTTGCAAACACACCGCGCAAGTGCGCTCGCGCTGTAATTTTGGTCATGCCGAGGGTATCGGCTGCTTCGTCGAGTGTGAGGCCGTCGACCAGCAGCAGGGCGATTTCGGTTTCGGTCGGTGTCAGGCGAAACAGTTTGCGCAGTGAATTTTTCGGTGTGCCGGAAGGATCACGAATGAAGACGGCGACGGCCGGCCGCCGTTTCTTGTCTTCCGCACAGTAGTTCAGCGGATATCGTTCTCAGAACGCATGCCGCACACCGACATTGAGTACGACCTGGCTTTGTCCGGCGAGGCCGTCCCCATAGAATGCTTCCGCAGCCTGATTGCGGTTTTTCAGCAGGCCGAGATTGGTAAATACGCCAGTCCGTTTGGACAGGCTGTAGTCGGTAGTCAATCTGACGAAAGCCGCACTGTCGGAACTCCCGGTCTGTTTCCGGTACACCGCATCGGCCGACAGCACCAGAGCCGGGGTGACCGTGTAATCACCGCCGACGCCATACACCGCCGCACGTCGCAACAAACCGTCGAGCTGCGGGTACTGGCTGTTCGCATACCCCGCGCGCAGACGTACCACACCGAAGGTATAGTTCGCGCCGAGTTCCCAGAGTTCCGACGCGAAGGGCGCAATCGCATCATTACGTCTGTGGTACACGGCACCTAGATTCAGCGGACCGTTTCCATAGGCGAGTGCGAGCTCGATGACCTGATTTGCACCCGGGCTTCCCGCCACACCTCCCACGCCATAGAGCGCCGAAGCCTGAAGGCCGCCTAGCACAGGTGTCTTGTACTTGACTGCGTTGTCGACCAGGTCGCTGACTTCATCGAAGCCGGTCAGGCGGAATACCGACAGGTTGTATCCGCCCCTGAAGAAGCTGCCGACCATGGTGTCGTCGCCCAGATTCCACTGGCGGCCCAGTGTGACCGTGCCGAGCCCGCCGTTCAATCCGACCCACGATCCTCGATTGAACAGTGCCGTACCGGCCAGCTTGCCAGTCGGCGTGTCAAAACCCGCTTCCAGCTTGTAGATAGCGCTGAGACCGCCGCCGAGGTCTTCGTTGCCGGTGAAGCCAAAGCGCGACGTCCCCCAGGAAATGCCGTCGTCCATTTTCACAACGGTCCCGCTTCGACCGGTCGACTGGTCGTACACACTGCTGGCGGAGACGAGGCCAGTGTTGATAAAGCCATACAGCGTCGCACTGCTTTGTCCCGCAGCTGCCTGTGCGACAACCGCGAGCGACGCGGCCGTCATGATTCTCTTCATGTCGTTCTCTAAATGAATTGGGATAGTTCGACGCTCCGCGCATGCACGCCGAGCGAGCGGTTCCGCCGTTCACTCGCTAATCTGACTGGCGGTAAATTGCGCAGCGCTCTGCATGCGTCGAGACTTTCTGGTGAATGCCGTGTACAGCAGGGCGCCTGCAGCGGCAGAGAAGAACCAGTTGAATGGGCCAACGAAATCGAACGCTGGCACGAGACTGATGATCATCGAAGCAATGGCCGCAGGAACGAGTGCGCCGACCGCCGCGAGATTCCAGCCGCGCGTGTAGTAATAGCGGCCGCTTGACGAAGCCGAATAGAGATCGTCGCGTCTGATGTCCTGGCGTTTGACGACGTAATAGTCCGCCACCATGATTCCGTAGAGCGGTCCGAGAACGCCGCCGATCGTGCCGACAAAGAAATTGATCGCAGTCGGCGAACTGTAGAAATGCCATGGCAGTGTAAAGAGAACAATGCCACCGCCGATCAGCCCGCCCGTCCTGAAACTGATTTTCGAAGGGGCAGTATTGGCGAGGTCGAATGCCGCCGACACGAAGTTGGCGACGATGTTCACGCCGATCGCGGCGATGATGAAGGTCAGTGACCCCAGTGCGATCGCGGTGCCGTTGTCGATACGCCCGACGACCTCGATCGGGTCCATCACGGCCTGGCCGAACACCGCTGTCGTACCGGAGGTGACGACCACTGTGACGATCGAAAACATCCAGTTGATCGGCAGACCGAGCAGGTTGCCACGCTTCATGTCCTTCGCGGTGGGCGTGTAGCGCGTGAAATCGCCGAAGTTCAGTAGCAGGGTGGAGAAGTAGCTGACGATCAGGGCCGCGACCTTGATGATCTCGCCGACCGTCTGCGAAGTGCTGAGCGATTTCTTTGTCAGGCTTAAACCGATGTTGCCCCAGCCGGCCTTCGAAACGATTCAGACTGCCAGCACGAGCATGACGACATACACTGCGGGACCGGCCCAATCGATAAACGAGCGAACCGTCTCCATCCCCTTGTAGAACAGCATCAGTTGAAGTGCCCACATCGACAGGTAGCATCCCCAGCCGAGCGCCGACAACCCGACAAAACTGTGTTGCAACGTCGCAAACGCCTGCAGTGAGGGAAAAAAGCGCAACAGGACGATCTGCATCGATACCGAGGCGAGATACGTTTGCACGCCGTACCAGACGATCGCAATGGTGGCGCGGATGAGCGCGGGCAGATTGGCGCCGAACACACCGAACGACATCCGTGCGGCGACCGGAAACGGAATGCCCACTTTCTGGCTCGGCTTGCCGACGAGGTTGATAAACAGGTAGACAAGCATGATGCCGCCGAGCATGCCGATCAGGACTTGCCATCCGGTGAGCCCGGTGGCGAACAAGGCGGCTGCAAATACATAGGTACCGACGTTGTGCACGTCGGTCATCCACAACGCGAACAGGTTGTACGTCTTCCAGGTTCGCTTTTCGTCCGGGACCGGCGCGAGATCTTCGTTATATAAGCGGGGACTAAAGCCGCTCGGGACAGATTCGTGTTCCATGTCTTTTCCTTGATCGCCACAGGGGCATCACTAAAACGGAGGGCGTCAGCCGATCATTGACCGGCGAGCGTGACCAGTGCGTCGCTGAGAACCTGCGCGCCGGCCGCGAGATCCTCGGGCGTGGCGTTCTCCGCTTCGTTATGGCTGATCCCCTTTTCACAAGGAACGAAGATCATCCCGGTCGAGCAGAGCTTGAACATGTTCTGCGCGTCATGTCCGGCGCCAGAATAGATTTCCATATGGGCGTGATCGAGACCGTGAGCCGCCGTGCGCACGGCGGCAAACGCGTCGTCGGCGAACCTGATCGGTTTTTCACGCGAGATTTCGCTCAACTCTGCAACGCACGGTTGTGCCTGTTCATGCAGGATTGCTTCGATTGCATCGCCGCGCACGGTCAATACCTGCTCGTCAGGGTGACGGAAGTCGATCGTGAATTCGACGGATGAGGGCACGACCGCCAGCGAGTTCGGCAATACGTTGAAACGCCCGACAGTGAAACGAACGATGTCGTCGGGATCGGCCATCAACTGGCTCAGCGCATGGATCACCCGCGTGGTGGCCATCAGCGCGTCCTTGCGTGAAGCTTGAGGCGACGTGCCGGCATGCGCGGCCTCGCCGGTAATGCGGATGACAAAGCGGCGCCATCCCTGGATGCCGGTTACGATGCCGACGCGCTTGCCCTGTGTCTCGAGGATGGGTCCCTGTTCGATGTGCGCTTCGAGGTAGGCTTTGGGTTGCGCGCCCAGTACGCGTCGCGACGTTTCCCCCAGCGTCTGCCATGTGCGTCTGACTTCCTCGCGCACTGATACTCCGGCGCGATCCTTGATCTCGAGCAAGGTGTCGAGCCGCTCAGGAAATGCGTACGCTTTCGACCCCATCAGCGAGTGCTCGAACCGAGCGCCTTCTTCATTGGTCCAGCCGACGACCTCGATGGATCGCCCGGTCTCGATGCCGGCCGCCGCAATGGCCTCCAGCGCTTCGAGCCCGGCGAGTACGCCGTAGATACCGTCGAAGCGTCCGCCGGCCGGTTGGGAATCGATGTGTGAACCCGTCATCACCGGCGGCAGATCGTCTCGCCGGCCAGGGCGGCGGATGTACACGTTCGCGATGTCGTCCATGGCGAACGCGAAACCGAGATCGTGCGCCCAATCGCGTAACTGGACGCGTGCCTGGATATCTTCGGTGCTTAATGCGAGACGCGTGACGCCGCCTGCCTGTGTGGCCCCCAGTCTGGCCATCACGAGATGCCGTTTCCACAGACGGTCTGAATCGACGAAAGAAGAAGCTCGCGCAATGTCGGTACTGGCGGGCGTGACAGTGGTGCTCATGGGATGCAACTCCAGAAAGTCCAGTTCAGAAGACCGGCTTCGTTGGCGATAGCGCGCCGAAACCGGCAACGTGGCTGCGCCGTCGAAACCCCGCGGGGTCCGCGAGGCAGCCCACACCTGATGGATGCGCGACATTACGCGTCGGCCGGGGTACCGACGATTCTCTACGGCACGGGGCCGAAAGATCCGCTGGACGCCAACGTGCATCGTGCGAACGAACGGATCAAAGTCGCCGATCTGCGCCTCGCCACGGAAGTAGTGGCGCGTTTCGCCTACGACTGGTTAGCGGGCGAGCGCCCCTGAGCCCAGACGTTCCGACCGGGTTGCCTGCTGGAGAATGCCATGAGTCAAGACCAAACGCAGCGCGCGATAGCGCGCCTGTGTGAGTTCGCCGCGTCGGTGCGTTATGACGACATTCCTGAACCGGTGCGGCGGCATGCCGCGGTGGTGTTGGCCGACACGGTTGGGGCCTGCGTCGCGGGGGCTGGCGCGCCGGAACTGGAATTCCTGCGTGCCGAAGCGCCTGCCGGTAACGCGCTGATGCTGGGCACTGCCGTGCGGACCACGCCCGCGCATGCAGCCCTGTTCAATGGTGCAGCGGGCACATGGGCGGAGCTCGACGAAGGTCATTATGGCTCCGGTGGTCATCCCGCGATTCACGTTGTGCCCGCAGCGCTGGCGATGGCTGAGGCGCGTCATGCCAGCGGCGCGGAACTGCTTGCCGCGCTCGTCGTGGGATATGAAGTCGCCGCACGCATCGGCGCGGCAAGCACGCTTCGAGCGGAAGTTCATCCGCATGGCACGTGGGGCGTGTGCGGTGGCGCAGTCGCGGCGGCCCGGATTCATGGCCTCGATGCGGTTCACTATGCGTCGCTGCTTTCGATCAGTGCATCGAGTGCGATCGCGGCGAGCCGGCAAGCTCCGCTTGACGGGGGGACGATCAGGAACATCTACGCGGGGATGGCCGGATCCACCGCGCTGCTATGTTGCAATCTGGCCATGGCCGGCATCACCGGCGGCCCGGATGATCTCGAGACGGTCTTCGGACGCATATGGGGCGAGCGCTTCGACGCGACGCAACTGGTCGATGGTCTGGGCACGCAGTGGGCGCTGTCGCACAATTTCATGAAACGCTACGCGTGTTGCCGTGACACGCAGGGCGCACTGGAGGCGCTCTCCGCGGCGCTTGGGCCAGGCGGCCGGACGCCGGAATTATTCCGGCGGGTAACGAAGGTACGCGTTCAGGTGCCCGACGGCGCGCGGGCGATGAGCAACGTCGCGCCGGTCAATACAATCGCCGCTAGATTTTCGATACCGTTCGTCGTTGCGACGTGGCTTTATCACGGCGACGCGGATATCGCGATGTTCGATCAGCCCGCTGTGGCCAACGCCGACATTCTCGCTTTGGCGAAGCGTGTTTCGCTCAAGACGAACCACGCCGTCACACCGGACGACGGAGACAAGACCCGATTTACTGCGATCGAAATTACGCTCGACAACCAGGAGCGGTTGCGCGGCTCGGCGCACCGCTATCCCGGTGACTTCGATCAACCTTTTGCCGGCGGTGAACTGCAATCGAAGTTCGAACGGATCACGGCGCATCGATGGTCTCGCGACGAAGCCGACGGGCTCTACGTGTCGCTTGAGCATACTGAAGAGTACGTCGATGTGAATGAGCTTACGCAGCTATTCTGTGGGTGAGTTTACCTAAGCTCGAGACATCCGCAGAGCACATCGCGCAACACACCTCCGGCAAGTCGAACCTGAAGCGCGTCTGGCTCGAACTCGGCGGTAAGTCGCCCAACATCGTGATGCCCGATGCCGCGACCTTGATCGCGCGGCGAATGCGGCGGCTGCTACGGTCCGGGTCAATTGCTACGATGAAAGCGGCGACATGAACTTCCCGTTCGGCGGCTACAAGCAATCGTGCAACGACCACGACAAGTCGGTGCACGCGTTGGAGAAGTACATCGAGCTGAAGTCCACGCCAATGCGGCTGCGCTAAAGTTCGCCAGGACGGGACGGCGACGCGCTTTTATAGGCGCCGCCGCTTTCCCGCCAACCTGAAATTCGTTCAGCGCCGCGTGGCTTTCGACGGCCCGGCTGCGGGTTCGTCGCTTCCGTCCGGAAAAATTACGCTCGATAGCTGTGCGGGCGCCCCCTTCGTGTAAGTGATCTTGCACGGTGTCCCCGCATTGAAGTGCGCACTATCACCGGCCTCCTGGATTTCCTCGCACCGCGCGAGGCGTAACGTAATCGAAGCGGACGGCATGCACAGCAATTCCTCGCCGGAATGATGACTCATCGGGTGCGCACTGAACCCTTTGTTGGTCACATTCAATGCGCGCTTCACTATGCTGACCGCACCCAGGAGTAGGGTTAGTTACGACTGTTGCCGACACATCCAAATGATGTTGTTCATGGCTGTCCATCCACGATGGGCGATCGATACCCGCTCAACACCACGACGTTGATCCGGCACGCTGCGCGAACGCACCCCGAGCAGGAGTCTGCGATGCCGCGACGCGGTTGGCACACGGGTATAGTGCATACGTTTCCCTAATGTTGAGCGCCGCAGAGAGTGTTCGAAGGCGCGAATGTACCCATGCGACTCTTGTCCTCGAAGCTTGCGCCACCACTTTCTCTACCCTCCGAGGTTCTCCGAACCCGTCTGCAAGATCTAATCCGGTCTGGAGGCTGGCCGACCTTGGTATCGGTGTGTGCGCCCGCAGGCTTTGGCAAAACGACACTGCTGGGCCAGTATTACGAAAGCCTGAAACAACAGGGAGTCGCGTCAGCATGGCTGCGCATCGATGCTGACGATGCCGATCCCAAGCGGTTTTTTACCTACCTTGCCGCTGCTTTTTGGCAAATCGATCCGACCTCCGAGCCGCTGACAACAGGCCAATCGCTATTTGACGCCAATGCCGTGATCGGTGACCTTGTTCTTGCGTTGACCGAGAGCATGACCGCGTATCACGATTGCTTCGCGTTGTTTATCGACGAGTTCGAGCATATACGCGACGCGGAAACTCTGGAACACCTGCGCAAGATGATCAAGGATCTTCCGGCGAATGCCCAGCTTGTGATCGGCTCGCGAAGTGTTCCCGACGTCGGCCTTGCGCGCCTGCGAGCAAATGGGCGATTGCTTGAGATCGGGTCAGAAAATATTCGTTTTTCTCTTCAGGAAACAACGGTATTTCTGCTCGACAAGAAACGGCTTTCGCTAGGAGAATCTGAAATTGGCGAACTGCAGAAGCGGACAGAAGGTTGGGCCTCTGCTTTGCAGCTTGCGTCCCTTTCGCTTGCAGGAAGAACGGACGCCGGCCATTTCATCAGGAGCTTTTCCGGTGCTCACGCGAACATTGCCGACTATCTCGCTGAGGACGTGTTGGCCCATCAGCCGGAGGAAACACGACAATTCTTGCTGAGGACGAGCATCCTTGACCAGCTGAGCGCGCCATTATGTGACGCGGTCTTGGGGCGGAACAATAGCCAGGAGTTACTTGCCCATCTCGAACGCGAAAACCTGTTTGTATTGCCGCTGGACACGACGCGGTACCAATATCGATACCATAGCCTGTTCGGCGCGTTTCTACGGGGCCGGCTGGCGGTCCTCTATCCGGATGACGTACCACGACTCCACTTCCTGGCATCGGAGTGGTATCTCACTCAGGCAATGGTGGTGCAGGCCATCGATCACGCGTTGGCGGCCGGTCAGACTAAATTCGCCCTGTCGCTGCTGAGTACGCATGCAAACCGATTGCTTCGTGAAGGGAGGTTCAGATTGCTCTGCCGTTGGCTTGGTGCCCTGCCTACCGGATTACTTGACGAATTTCCCAGGCTGCGAATTGCATATGCATGGGCCATGATGTTTCTGAGGCAGTATGAACAGGCAAATGCGCTGCTGGATGCATTGTTTGAGGGTGCTATCGGCTCTTCACTTGATGGGGACCTGCACAGCGAAATTGCGGCATTGCGCGCCGTTATCCTGCTGAGAACCGATCATGTGGAGCAGTGTTATCGACTTGCAATGCAAAGCACGCCATCAGTTGCGACGCACACCTTTGCCGAGGCATGGCTTGCAACGATTCTTGCATACAGCCAGATAAAAGACCGCCGATTTCGCGAGGCGCAACAGGCGTTGGACATCGCCATGCAGCAGCACAGCGAGCTAGGAAGCATTTTTGGCATGACTTACACGCAATGTGGATACGGGATTATCAATCTGGCACGAGGTCGCCTCCGCAATGCTATCGCGAGCAATCGGCAAGCTTACGAGATTGCGACGAAGGAACGCGACCATATGACAGGCAGCAAGGCGGGTGCGGCCGTGTTCCTCGCCGAGGCATTTTATGAAGCAGGTCAGCTAGATGAGGCGGAGCGATTGCTAATCGCGTCCATTCAGATCGCCACGGAAATCGGTTTTCCGGATCTGTTGATCAGCAGCCATATCTTACTAGCCAGAATTGCGCACAACCGGTCTCAGGGCGAGCGCTCCTTGAAGCTGTTAGCCGACCTGGAACAACTGGGGCATCACGGAGGGTTGCCTCGCTTAGTCGCTACAGCATGGCTTGAACGAAGCCGGTTGGCATTGCTCGACGGGCAGCTGAATACTGCTAAAGAATATATTCAATACGCGGGCAATCCGCAAGCGTGGCCTCAGTTTGGCGGCCGCCAGATGTGGACTACCGATATCGAGTCATTGGATATATCTCGTGTGCGATTGCTTATCTATCGTGGTGATGCTGAAAACGCATTGAATCAGATTAAAATGCTGATTCAGCGGGCGGAGGAGGACGGGCACGTCAGACGAGTGATGAAACTAAAGATACTCAATGCGCTAGCCCTGAGTCGGTGTTTCGAGGAGGGCTCGGCCATGCAGGTGCTCACCGAAGTACTGCATATGGCGAGCCGGGACGGCTTCATACAAATATTTATTGAAGAAGGCCCGGCGGTCGCGAGTCTTATTCGAAATCTTCGCGACCGACTCGGCAACGATGAAGGCGGGGTTTCGGATTGCGTGCCCACGGCTTTCTTTGCAGAAATACTGTCCGCCTTCGGTTCAATGTCCACTGAGGGCACACTAATTCAGCGAGCAGCATCGAGTGAGACGAAGGAAGTGTTGACAGAACGCGAGGTTCTGGTTCTGCGCCTGCTGGTGGACGGCAATCGGAATCGCGTGATTGCTGAGAAATTGTTCATTTCGGAAGCAACAGTCAAATTTCATCTGCGCAATATCAATGCCAAGCTAGGTGCGAACAACCGCACGCAGGCGATCGCGATAGCCCGCAGCGCAGGCTTGATCTCCTGATCACAATCTGCTAAGGGAAAACACTAGCAGTCGTACGCTCAAAAACTATCCGTTCGGACGGGGGGTGTCACCCCCGGGTGGGTTGAAAATCAAGTTATTCGCTCCGGTACTGACAGGCTCGGGTCCATCGCACTCGCGTCGGAATCGATCGCAGGTCTACCAGAGCATTGATTTCATCATCCAGAACGAGGAGCCGAACGATGAGCAGAGTCTACGTTGCCGGTGTGGGCATGATCCCTTTTACCAAACCCGGTGCAAACGCGCCTTACGATGTGATGGGCGCCGAGGCGGCGCGGCTCGCGCTTCAGGACGCGGGGATCGAGTATGGGCGAGTTCAACAGGCGTATGCAGGGTATGTCTATGGCGATTCAACCAGCGGCCAGAAAGCACTGTATCGGGTAGGCATGATTGGTGTTCCGATCGTGAACGTCAACAACAACTGTGCAACCGGTTCGACCGCGCTGTTCCTCGCTCATCAGGCGGTCGCGAGCGGCGCGGCGGATTGCGTGCTGGCATTGGGCTTCGAGCAGATGCGCCCTGGCGCGCTGGGCACGGTTTTCGACGACAGGCCCTCAGCGTTCGAAAGTTTTGACAAGGCGGCTGAAGAACTGGTCGACGTGCCCAACATGCCCCTTGCACTGAAATATTTCGGCGGCGCCGGGCTGAGTCATATGGAAAAGTACGGTACTCGTCTGGAGACGTTTGCGAAGGTGCGGGCAAAGGCGAGCAGGCATGCGGCTAACAATCCGCTTGCATTGTTCCGAACGGTCGTGACCGCGGAAGACGTGCTGAGCGACAAAATGATCTGGCCCGGCGTGATGACACGCCTGATGGCTTGCCCGCCCACTTGTGGCGCGGCCGCAGCACTTCTGGTTTCCGAGAAATTTGCCAAGGCGAATGGCATCGATACCGCGGTCTATATCGCCGGTCAGGCGATGACCACCGATCGTGAAACGACCTTTGCTGCGCGAGACATGATTGAGGTGGTGGGCGCTGGCATGACGCGGGAGGCTGTAAGCCGCGTCTACGAAGCGGCTTCGATTGATCCGACCGATGTGGATGTGGTCGAATTGCACGACTGCTTCGCGCAGAACGAATTGATCACTTATGAAGCTTTGGGTTTGTGTCCGACGGGTGGGGCTGAGAAATTCATCGAGGACGGCGACAACACCTATGGCGGCAAATTCGTCGTCAATCCGTCTGGTGGCCTCTTGTCGAAAGGGCATCCGCTTGGAGCAACTGGGCTCGCACAATGCTATGAACTGACTCACCAGTTGCGAGGAACGGCCGCCGCCCGGCAAGTGGACGGCGCGCGCATCGCGCTCCAGCACAACCTCGGGCTGGGCGGCGCATGCGTGGTTACCCTGTATCGGGCCGACTAACGTACCCCGTCATCCTGGAGAAACTTACGCACATGCTCGACAGGAAACATATCGGCCGCGTCGTGTCTGTCCATAGCGTGACAGTCGAGGCAGGACGTTTGAGCCTCTTCATCAAAATAATTGGCGAGACCAATTCTGTCTACAGCAACGAAGCTGCAGCGAAAGTGGCAGGGTACGGCTCGATGCCGATCCCGCCGACTTTTCTGATGTGCCTCGACTTGGAGCGTCCGGATCCGTTTGACTGGTGGCGGGAAATCGGCATGGATATCCAACGGGTGCTTCATGGCGAACAGTCGTTCATCTATCACGCCCCGATCGAGACCGGGGACCAGTTGACGTTCGAGACGCGCATCGAGGACATCTACGAAAAAAAAGGTGGCGCTCTCGAGTTTGTAGTGAAGAACACGCGAGTGACGAACCAGAATACGCTTCATGTAGCGGACATGAAATCGGTCATTGTTTATCGCAATGTCTGACGAATGGAGACAGAGATCATGATGAACATGAGTTACGAGACTATCGAAGTCGGGCAGGCCCTACCCGAACTGGTTCTGCCTCCCATCAATCGAACGACACTGGCGCTATATGCCGGCGCATCCGGCGATCACAATCCCATCCATATCGATATTGATGTGGCCCGCCGCGCGGGAATGCCGGATGTGTTCGCTCATGGCATGTTGTCGATGGCTTATCTGGGGCGTTTGCTTACGAACTGGGTACCGCAGAAGCAGATCCGCGAGTTCAATGCACGGTTCACTGGCATCACTCATCTTGGGCATGTCATTACCTGCTCGGGAAAGGTTACGGAAAAAAACGAGCGTGATGGTGAGCGGCTTATCAAGGTGCAACTGCAGACCGCTAACCAATTTGGTGAACTGAGGATTATAGGCGACGCGCTGATAGCGTTTTGATCCCGATCGATACGGAGTGTGGCATGGCAACACTGCAAGACAAGGTCGCGTTGATTTCCGGTTCTGGACGCGGCATCGGGCGCGCGATCGCGCTCAAGCTTGCCTCAGAGGGTGCGCGAGTGGTGGTCAACGATCTGGATGAGGATCCCGCTCAAGAGGTGGTGGAAATCATTCGTAAGGGAGGAGGCGATGCAGTTGCTTGTATAGGTAGCGTAACCGCGCCGGATTTCGCCGAGCGATTCGTCAGGACTGCAGTGGAAAAGTACAAGGGTCTCGACATCATCGTAAATAACGCCGGCTACACGTGGGACAGCGTGATCCAGAAGATGACTGATGAGCAGTGGTACGGCATCCTCGATGTTCATTTGACTGCCCCATTCAGGATTTTGCGAGCCGCCCAACCGATCATGCGCAGTTTGTCAAAGGCCGAAAGCGAAGCGGGCATTGATGTGTATCGTAAGGTGGTCAACGTTTCCTCTGTTGCAGGTTTGGGAGGCAACGCCGGTCAGACCAACTATGCGACGGCAAAAGCCGGCATCGTCGGAATGACATTGGCGCTAGCCAAGGAGTGGGGGCGCATAAAGGTTAATGTGAATTGTGTGGCCTTTGGCTTGATCAAGACTCGTCTCACTGAAGCGACCGCAGACGGTAACGCGATGCTCAACATTGACGGGCGCGACATCAAGGTCGGGGTGAATCCGGATTTGATGAAGGCCATGGAGCATGCCATCCCGCTTGGACGCGCCGGTACTCCGGAAGATGCGGCCAATTCGGTGTACATGCTGTGTATCCCGGAGTCGGACTATCTGAGTGGTCAGGTAGTGGTATGTGGCGGTGGTGTACGAATCTGACACCGACATGCGGGTAACGCAAAGTTTCCGCGATTCCTCTGTGAAGAAAAATATCAGGATAGAGATATGAATTCCTATGTTTCACCGTGGATGGATCCCGATCTGGTGTTCTATCGCGATACAGCTCGACGCTTTCTCGCAGCAGAGGTGCTTCCACATGCCCAACGATGGCGTGAGCGGGGTTACATCGACCGCGAGCTCTGGATCAAATTTGGTGAACTGGGCTTGATGCTGCCTGACGTTCCTGAGGAATACGGTGGAGCCGGTGGCACGTTCGCGCATCTTGCCGTTTTGCTGGAAGAGCTGGCCCGCTTGAGCGATCGGGGTTGTTGTGCTGTACTTTCCGTTCATTGCATTGTTGCGCACTACATTCTTAATCACGGAACGGAAGCGCAGAAAAATAAGTATCTCCCGGGTATGGCATCTGGAAACGTGATCGGTGCGATTGCCATGACCGAGCCAGGTGCGGGTTCCGACCTGCAAGGTGTGCAAACGCGCGCCGATAGAATCGGCGACGAATACGTCATCAACGGGTCCAAGACGTTCATCAGTAATGGCCACCATGCCGATCTGGTTGTCGTGGTGGCCAAGACGGATGCCCAGGCAGGCGCAAAAGGTATCTCGCTGTTCGTCGTGGAGGCGAAGCAGGACCCTGGTTATCGCATTGGTCGGTTGCTCGAGAAGATCGGCCAAAAGTCTGCCGACACGACGGAGCTGTTCTTTGACGACCTTCGCGTTCCGACGGGGCGAGTGCTCGGCGGAATAGAGGGTCGAGGCTTTTCGCAACTGATGAGCGACTTGCCTTATGAGCGCACAGTTCTTGCCGTGATCGCGGCGGCGACCATAGAGCGAGCATTAGAAATCACCGTCGAATACGCACGCGAAAGAAAGATGTTCGGCGGTACGTTGTTACAGCTTCAGAACACGCGATTCAAGCTCGCCGAAGTGAAAACGCAGGCACGGATCGGCCGGGTTTTTGTTGACCACTGCATTGCGCGAGTTATCGACGGCACGATGGACACGGAAACTGCTTCGATGGGGAAACTGTGGCTCACGGAGGTTGAGGGAAAGGTAGTGGACGAGTGCCTGCAGTTGTTCGGAGGCTACGGCTATATGCTCGAATATCCCATTGCGCAAATGTATGCCGATGTGCGCGTGGAGCGCATTTTCGCCGGAACGAGTGAAATCATGAAGGAGATCATTGCGCGCAGCTTGTAGCGATCAATGAGCGCCGCCGACTGCGAGTCAGAGGGTGGAATTGTACAGTTGGGCTATGAATGGGGTGATTTAACATGGCAGGTCCGCTCGAAGGGATCAAGGTCGTCGAGATGGTCGGCATTGGTCCCGCACCGTTCTGCGGCATGATGCTGGCCGACATGGGGGCGGAGGTTATCCGCATCGACCAGAAGCGTGTCGACGAGACAAAGGTACGGTTGTCGATTCCCGGGGAAGGCGACGTGCTTGCTCGAGGCCGGCGCTCCCTGGCCATCGATCTTAAGAATCCGGGTGCGATCGATGTCCTGTTACATCTTATCGGTCAGGCTGACGCTCTGATTGAGGGCTATCGACCAGGGGTAATGGAGCGTTTGGGACTCGGCCCGGATGTCTGCATGCAACGCAATGAGCGAATTGTTTATGGCCGCATGACAGGTTGGGGGCAGACCGGGCCATTGGCCTCAGCGGCGGGGCACGATATCAACTACATTGCTTTGAGTGGAGCACTGCACCCGATCGGCCGTCCGGACACACCACCGGTGCCGCCATTGAATTACGTCGGTGATTTTGGTGGCGGAGCGATGTTGCTGGCTTTCGGTGTGGTGTGCGCGTTGCTTGAATCGCGCCGCTCCGGGAATGGGCAAGTCATCGACGCGGCGATGACCGACGGCAGCGCGCTGCTCGCCGCGATGATCTACGGCATGAAGGCCGCCGGCGTATGGACGAATCGACGAGGCACGAATCTGTTCGACGGCGGAGCACATTTCTACGATACGTACGTATGTGCAGACCAGAAGTATATTTCGATTGGTCCTATTGAAGCCCGTTTCTACGTATTGCTGCTTGATCTGTGCGGCATCGACGATCCGGACTTTCATCCACAGTTGGATGTGGAGCGTTGGCCGGCACTCAAGCAAAAGCTCGCGATTGTTTTTGGCCTGAAGACTCGCGCCGAATGGTGCTCGTTGCTTGAAGGTACGGACGTCTGTTTTGCACCGGTGCTTGACCTGGACGAAGCGCCCATGCATCCGCACAATCAGGCCCGGGGAACGTTCGTGACCATTGACGGCGTGGTGCAGCCGGCGCCTGCGCCACGCTTTAGTCGAACCCCGCCCGTTACGCCGCGTCCCTCTGCACGTCCCGGGGAGCACACTGAATCAATTTTGGCCGATTGGGGAGTGGATGTGGCGCAGATTCAAACTCTCAAAGACACCAACACGATCTGAGCATGGTATCGAAGCGGCCGGCGCAACGCTGCCGATCCTGCATGATAGGAGACAGAGCGCATGTATTTGACTCAGGGATTGCATCGTGCGATGCAACAAAAACCTTATGCCATTGCCACGGTATGTGGCAACCGGCGTCACAATTTCGCCGAACTCGGGGAGCGTGTTGCGAAGCTGGCGGGTGCACAACAGAAGCTGGGTCTGCGACCCGACGACCGGGTCGGAATACTCTCTTTGAATTCCGACCGCTACCTGGAAACTTTTCTGGCCGTGATGTGGGCGGGCGGGGTAGCCATGCCTGTCAATACTCGGTGGAGTGTGGCCGAAATAGCTTATTCGCTAGACGACAGCGACACTGCGCTGCTGTTTGTCGACGATACATTCACGCACATGGTCGGCGAATTGCGTCGTCTTTCCAGTTCGTTGCGGACAGTGGTGTACATCGGGGATTCCCCTGCACCAGAAGGCATGCTGCCCTATGAGGAAATGATTGCCGCATCGCGTCCGGTGGAGAACGCAATGCGCATGAGGGATGATCTGGCCTGTTTACTCTACACAGGAGGAACGACTGGCTTCCCGAAGGGCGTCATGCTCAGCCATGAAAATTTGTATAGCAACGCACTGGCCCTTATGGCGGAGGGCTATCCAACGCAAGACGGCATAGGCTTGCATGCTGCCCCAATGTTCCATATTGCCGACGTTGGGCTGACCATGGCATTGCTTTTGCGGGGCTCGACGCATGTATTTGTTCCAACTTTCACGCCCCTCGCGGTCCTCGAAGCAATTGATCTCGATCGTGTCACCGACATCCTGCTTGTCCCGACCATGATCCAGCTGTTGGCCGATTGCCCGACTGTTGACGAATACGAGTTGTCGAGTGTCAGGCTCATTCTCTACGGTGCATCGCCCATGAGCGAGGCGATACTTGAGCGAGCATTTGTCGTGTTTCCCGAGGCCGGGTTCATTCAGGCATATGGCATGACAGAGGTCGCCGCGGCGACGATCCTGCGTCCGTATCACCATACGTCAGCAGGACGCATGGCGGGCAAACTCCGTTCAGTCGGTCGCGCTGCCTGCCACGCGGAGATTCGCATTGTCGATACTGCCGGTGATGACGTACCGCGTGGGAGCGTCGGAGAGGTCGTGGTTCGAGGGCCCAGTGTTATGAAAGGCTACTGGAGAAAATCGGTCGAATCCGCCGCCGCTGTACAGGACAGTTGGATGCATACGGGAGATGGCGGCTACATGGATGAGGATGGCTTTGTCTTCATTGTCGACCGCATCAAGGACATGATCGTGACGGGAGGCGAGAACGTTTATTCGGCGGAAGTCGAAAATGCAATCACGAAACATCCCTCTATTGCGATGTGTGCTGTGATCGGAATTCCGGATCAAAAATGGGGAGAGGGGGTACACGCTGTACTGATTCTTAAACCCGGTGCAAGTGTGAGCGAACAGGAAATCAAGGCACATTGCAAATCCCTGATTGCGGCCTACAAATGTCCGAGAACCATTGAGTTTCGTAGCGAGCTGCCGATTTCAGGGGCCGGGAAAATACTCAAGTACAGGCTGCGTGCTCCGTTCTGGGAAGGGCAGGCTCGATCTGTCAGTTGAGGCGGTTGAAAAAACCTCGCTATAAGAACTCGACGAAATATTCTGTCCGGAGCACGGCGTGAACCATGAATCGGTGATACTGGAAATCGACTGCGATACCGCGGTGTTGACGTTGAATCGGCCGCAGGAACTTAATTGTCTTTGTGTTGATCTGGCTCGGGACGCGCGCGATGCGCTTGCCGAGGTGAGAGAAAACCGGGCGGTACGAGCGCTCGTAGTGACCGGGGCTGGGCGAGCATTTTGCGCCGGTGCGAAATTGGGTGGCGACGATTTTTCAGCGACGGCGCAGCAGTCGATCGGACAGCGCGTGGCTCGCGATATGGCGGAATATTTCAATCCGCTCGTCGTCGACTTGAGTACGCTCCCGATTCCAGTGATTGCTGCGGTCAACGGCGTGGCAGCCGGCGCTGGAGTGAGCCTGGCACTGGCGGCGGACGTGACGATTGCGGCCCGCTCAAGTAGCTTCTTGCTGACGTTTGTCCCGCGGCTCGGAATCCTTCCGGACCTTGGTGCGACTTGGAGTCTGCCGAGAAGAGTAGGACGCTCCCGTGCAAGCGGATTGGCGTTGCTTGGCAACAAGCTGACTGCGCAGCAAGCGGCTAATTGGGGATTAATCTGGCAATGCGTCGACGACGCATCGTTGATGGATGAGGTCCGAAAGTTGGCCCATACCGTTGGCCATTTTCCTAACCGTGCGATTCGAGAACTCCGGACGGCATTCGACGTGGCCGATTCCAACGATTTGGTCGAACAACTCGAATATGAGCGGCGGTGTCAGGAGGCACTGCTCGATACCGAAGATTTTCGGGAAGGCGTTAAGGCATTTATGGAGAAGAGAGAACCGATTTTTAATGGACGGTAGGTCGATGTAGCTTGTGGGGTGAAAAAATCAAATCATACGGAATATTGGAGACGACAAATTGAGGAATGCGAAGCTATTACTCGCGGTAAGCTGTATGATTCTAGCCCGTGGCGCTCATGCACAGAGTGCGGGTGAATTCCAGGTGACGCCGGGCTGGCTGCACCTTCAGTCAAGAGCCGTAGCTGGCCCGTTGAATGTGGTTAATCCCCCGCTGGGCGAACAGACCAACACGGGGGGAGTCGGAAGCAACCCTGATACGCTCGCGATCACACTACAGTACTTCGTTACCGACAATATCGCCGCTGAGACCTGGCTTGGCATACCGCCAAAGCTGAAATTCATGGGAACGGGAAACCTCTCGGCATCCGGTATCAATCCCCTCGTAACGGCTCGAAGCTGGTCGCCAGTAGTTCTGTTCAAGTACTATCTCGGCACACCTGCCTGGAAATTTCGCCCATATGTCGGTTTGGGCGTGATGTACAAATTCGATACCGATGTGCGGGTGAATCCGGCATTTCAGAGCGCTGCTTCGTTAGAGTTTTCAAACGGTGCAACGGCAAGCTCACCCAGCACCGCGAAGTTCGATCCTGGATTCGGGCCGGTATTCAATGTCGGTGCAACCTATAATATCGATAAACACTGGTCGCTGAATGCATCCCTGACCTATGTTCATTTCTCTTCGAAAGCGACGATTGAAACACATCTTCCAGGGTCAACGGTGGTGGCGACCTCAAAAATACGTGAAAACCCACTGGTGACTTTCGTGGGGATTGGCTATCGGTTTTGATCGTCCATGTCACCATAGTTGAATTAAATTAAATGGCTGTTTCAAAATTGGACCAGGTAATGCGGCTTACGAGGCATGTGGGTTGAAGGCTTGGAAGTCGAGCTTTCCGGCGATGAGGAATAGGACAGTGCGCATGGTTTTGAAGCTGGCGTACCCGCGCAGCATCTTGGAGACCACATGGATTTGCTTGCGATCGAGTATCCCGCGCAGCTGCTAGCGGTACATCCAGGCACGGGCGGTGCGGCTGGTGGTGTACTGGCTGATCAGCGCCTCGAGATCGGCCAGTTGCGCGAGATTCAGTTTGTCCGCATCTTTCAACAGCGACACGCGCATACCCTTCAGTGCAGGATCGGTCTTCTGCTGCTCGCGGCGCACCGAACCGAACCGCTGGACGAGAACGATGAGCCGGTGGTGGATTTGCGATTCTCCGAGTGGGCGAGAGAAACCCACCGAGCAGGTTCACTAATTTCAATGCTCTAGGTCGGGATTTTGTGTTACGTGGCTGACGTTCGGCGACTCGCCGACCGAACAAGGTGGCGATCAATATCGAAATCTATGCTGGTCGGGAATGCAGATTATCCCGAGGTTTGCGAAAGCCTACCGCCGAGTGCTGATTTTCATGGGAGCGCGGACGGTACGTGACGGGATCTCCCGATGCGTCATCGCACGAGCGTCTGCTAGTATAAGCACATGAATATCCATGCGAAATCAATTCGTTATTTCGATGTGATCTGCCGCTCGGGGTCGATCCGCGAAGCTGCACGCAGATTGCACGTCGATGGGTCGGCGGTTAACAGGCAATTGCTAAACCTGGAGGATGAAATTGGCGCGGCACTGTTCGAACGCCTGCCCGGCGGCCTGCGCTTGACGGAGGCAGGCCAGATTTTCTCGCAACATGTCGTCACTGTGCTACAGGACGAGCAGCGGACGCTCGCTGAACTGGAGCAGTTGCAGGGCGTGGAGCGCGGTGAAATTCGTATAGCCGCGGCGGAAAGTCTGAACACCGACTTCCTGCCGGCCGTGCTCGAAAACATGCTGCGACGCTATCCGAAGGTGCGTATTCACACCTTCATGCTCGGGTCGGAGTCGATTGCGCAGCAGGTGTCGTCGGGAGAGGTCGATGTTGGCGCCGCGTTTGCGATGCGGGGCGGCCCGGATCTGACCTGTGTCGGCAGCGGCATCTTCCGCCTCGGCGCGATCATGGCGCCAGACCATCCGCTTGCGGCCCGCGAGGACGTGTCATTCGACGAATGCGCGGCCTTCCCGCTGGTCATGGCCAATCCGGATTTCGCGGTGCATTCGCTACTGTTGCCGCTGATGCAGAAAGCAGCAAAGCCCGTGCAACCGGTCGTGTACAGCGGCGCGATCGAATTGATGCGTCAGTTGGCGATGCGTGGGGTCGGCATCGCGTTTCAGACGCGTATCGGCCTCAAAGCACTCTGTGCGGACCAACGGCTTGCGTATGTGCCGTTGCGCGAGTCGGACAACGTGGCCGCGCACCTGGGCATCTATATCCGGTCAGCGCGCGGATTGCCGCCTGCGGTGACGGCGCTCATTGCCATCATGAACGAACAGCTTGGCGACCTGCAGCGCGAAGAGGCGAGCGTGACCTGAACTTCGCTGCTGCAAAAATTGCAGCGATACGCTGTTTATTTGCCGCTACGCTCAGCGCGGCTCTCTCCCTATACTCGCTTCACAACAACGAATTCAGGGAAGAAGCGATGTCTCGCCTGGCTGTCGAATCCGCGCGGAAAGAAGATCTGCGGCATCACGCGATGCATCGCATCCCGCTGCAATGGCGGAGAAAACATGCCCCCGCACCCATCAGCTATCGAAATGCAAAACGCACGGCTCCCCCGCATCGATCCCTCGCAATGAGGTGACGCGCCCGCGGCGCGCGATTCGTCGCGCACCAAGTCCGTTAGCGCACGACTCAATCCCAGCCGTTCCACTTGATAGACGCCTGTTTTCGAAAACGGCGCCGGGGGAACTGCTGCGTCCGGATCAGGAGGAGAGTACATGTCGACAACATCTGAATGGCCACTGGAACTCGTGGTGGCCGACATCGTTCCGCTTACTGCGGAGATCACGTCGTTAATACTGAAGGCGGCCGATGGCGGACCGCTGCCCGCGTTTTCGGGCGGCGCGCACATCAAGTTTCAAGTCGAACTCGCCGATGGCGCGAGCCATCCCGGCACGCTGCCGGACACACTGAAAAAAGCACCGGCGCCCGGCGAACGCTGCTATTCGCTCGTCAACAGCGCCGATCAGTCGGACTACTACGAAATCGCCGTCAAACTGGAAACAGCAGGTGCAGGCGGGTCGCGCTTCATGCATGCGCTTCGGACGGGCGAGCACATTCGCGCCGCGCTGCCGAAGAACGATTTTCCCCTACACGATGAACCGCACGAAGCCGTGCTGATTGCCGGCGGTATTGGTATTACGCCGATTCTGTCGATGGCGAAGGAACTCAGTGCGAAGGGCGCCGCGTATCGCTTGCACTACGCGTCGCGCAGTCCGGAAACGATGGCGTACCGAACCGGCGTCTCGCAGTTATGCGGCGAACAGGCGAGCCTGTACTTCGACTATGGCGACCCCACGCAGGGTATGCCACTGGCAGACGTGATCGGGCAACCGGTCCCGAATCGTCATCTCTACGTATGCGGCCCACGTCCCTTGATCGACGCTGTCATTGCCATCGCGCGCGCTCAGCAATGGCCACCCGGGCATGTTCACTTTGAATTGTTCGGCGCGCCGCTTCCGCAAACCGGTGACCGTCCCTGCAGGGTCGTGCTTCAACGCAGCGGTGTGACGCTGGACGTACCGGCGGAAAAAAGCATTCTCGACGCGATGATCGACGCGGGACTCGATCCCATGTTCGATTGCCGGCGCGGTGAGTGCAGCGTGTGCGCCGTGCGTGTGCTGAGCGGCACGCCGGAGCACCGTGACTACGCGCTATCCGATGACGACCGCGATCAGGCGCATCTGATGTGCGTATGCGTCTCACGAGCCAGGGAAGGCGAACTGGTGCTGGATGCCTGACATCGCGTCGAGCACGATTTCTCAAGATAACGGAGACACGATGAGTACGTTTGTCAAAAACGCCTGGTACGTTGCGGCGTGGAGCAGTGAAGTCGGGCGGCAACTGTTGTCGCGCACCATCCTTGGCGAGCAGGTCGTGCTGTATCGACGCGAAGACGGCACACCCGCCGCACTGGTCGATCGTTGCCCACACAAACTGGCGCCGCTTTCTCTGGGAGAGTTGAAAGGCGACCATGTGCAATGCGGGTATCACGGCATGACGTTCGACTGTGCGGGTGCTTGCGTGCGGGTGCCCGGTCAGCAGAACATTCCACCGACCGCGCGTGTCAGATCCTTTCCTCTCACGGAGAAGTACAACGCAGTCTGGATCTGGATGGACGATCCGGCGTTAGCCGACGTCCGCGCTATTGTCGATGTTCCGCACTATGGCGACGCGGATTGGGGCCTCGTCGACGGGCAATACCTTCACTTCAAGTCGAACTACCTGAACATTACCGATAACCTCGTCGATCCGGCGCATACCAGCTATGTGCACAAGAAGACGATTGGCAGCGCGGCAGGCGAGGATGTCGGCGTCAAGGTGGAGCAGGGCGATTCACACGTGCTCGCCTACCGCTGGATCAACAATGCACCGCCCGTGCCGCTCGTCGAGAAGATGGCGAATTTCGCGGGTACGGTGGACCGCTGGCAGTACTACTACCTGCATCTGCCGTCTACTTCATATGTGGACTTCGGCAGCATCGACGCGGGTGTTGAGCCGACCGAGACCAATAAGGATCGCGGATTCCGCTCATTCAGCTTCAATTTCCTGACGCCTGAAACCGAATCGACCACGCACTACTTCTGGCTCCATCTGCGCAACTATCACCCGCACGACGTCCAGGTGTCGGCAGACGTCGCGCGCCTCATGACGCTCACGTTCGATGAAGACGCCGTGTTGCTGGCCTACGTCCAGCGTGAGCAGGAACGCATGGGGGTGCGCGAGTACACCCGGCTCGGCATCGACAACGCGCCTGCGCGGATCCGCAAGATGGTCGACCGTCTGCAAGCAAAAGAAGCGGTGTCCCCGATCGTCCATGTGCTGCACGCTGCGCCGGGCGAATCACAGTCATCCACGTTGTAACTATCAGGAGCTGGAGATGGAATTTTCGATTGGCTGTAACGGCCGCGGCGTACAGCATACGCGGCCGGTGTCGGTAGACGAGCAGTTCCGCATGTTGAAAGAGTCCGGCGTATTCGACCACTTCGACCGCATGCCGCAACCCGGTGAGGAAAGTGACTATCTGCGCGCGGCCGACCGGCATGGTATTCCGATTCGCACAGGCTTGTGGTCATACACCGCGGGCCGGGACGAGGCGGTGCTCGAGAAGAATCTGCGCTTGTGCAAGGACGCCGGCGGTGAGTTTCACAACATCATGCTGTACACAAAGCACGCCAAAGGTCATGTGGTGACCGATCAGGAGATTGTCGACTTTTATCTGCACGCCCATGAACTCGGGCAGAAGATCGGTATCGCCATCGGTTTCGAAGTCCATATCTACATGTGGTCGGAAGATCTTCGACGCATCACGCCGGTGGCCCGCCAGGTCCAGCAGCGTGGGGTGCCGTTTAACTTCGTTCTCGACCACAGCCATGTCCTGCTGAAGGTGGACAACCCCGAGGAACAGGACGTCAGCGGCATTCGCGAAGATGTGGAGTCCGGACGGTTTGTCATCGATCCCTATGAAGACGGCAATGTGCTCGACCAGTGGATCGGTATGAACATGACTCACTGGTTGCAGATCAGGCCCGTCTCGCCGAACGGCCCAAAGAACCCATGGGAAATGAAGGACGGCGGCACCTACGGTCGTGCTTGCCAGTATCCGTTTTTCAAACCGGCGCCGGGCGAGTGGCATCTGCCGTGGAACGCTTATCGCGTCGAACCCTGCAAGGACGTCGTGCGCCGCGTACTGCGGCATCACCGCGACACACCTGATAGCCCACTGCGCTACATCACCACAGACATGATCGACATGCCCGATTACGGCGGCGGCGTGAAGTACTCGCTGTTCGAGCAGAACGTGGCGATTGCGGAATGGTTCCGTCGCACGTGGGTGGACATCAAGGCAGAAAAACCAGCCGCTGCGCGCGCTTGACCGCAATGCATGCAAAGGACGCGCCCACGAAGTGCGTCCGGAAAACAAAAACATATCCGGAGGAGACACGTGAAAAAATATAGGGGCTTGCTGGCCATTGCGCTAGCGACGCTCGGGATGTCATCTGCGCACGCGTTCGATTGGAGCGACACATCGCTTGGCTGGAGCTACGGTCCGAGCTATCACGAACCCTCCTTGACCGACCGCAACGGCAACGCTCAGGATATTGGCAAGAACACTGTCACGTTTACCCACGTCGACGGCTACAAGTACGGTACCAATTTCTTTAACGTCGACATGCTGCTGTCGAATAGCGCGGATCCGTCCAATAATTCGAACAGCGGGGCGACTGAGTTCTATGCGATCTATCGCCACAATCTCAGCATGAATGCCGTGACGGGTACACAAGCGTTCGCGCTTGGACCCCTCAAGGATCTCACGCTCGACGCCGGATTCATTCTGGGCAGCAAGAACAATGCGTTTGCATCACGCAAACGGGCCATCGTGGTGGGACCGAATCTGGTTTTCAAGGTCCCAGGACATTTCGATGTCGCGCTGCTTTATTACAAGGAGAACAACAACAACGGCATCGCAGGCACGGAAGTCAATTTTCGCGGTACCTGGTCCATCGAGTCCGCGTGGGGCATTCCGTTTCGTGTAGGACGTGTGCCGCTGAGCCTGGAAGGATTTCTGGATGTAGTCGGTCCAAAAGGCAAAGACGGCTTCAATGCCGATACGAAAACCGAAATGTTGTTCCGATCCAAGCTGATGTTCGATGTGGGCGCACTGGCAGGCCACAAGGATCTGGTGCGCGTCGGTTTTGGTTGGGAATACTGGATCAATAAATATGGCACGGATCATCGGAGCGTCAAAGGCGCGCTGCAAAGCACGCCTTTCGTGACCGCGGATATCCATTTTTAATGAATGACCTGCGATGGACTAAAGCGGATTGTCGCAGACCGCTGACATCACATCGCGTTTGTGACTACCTTTTGATACACGAGGAATTTCGATGAAGACCAAAGCAGCCATCGCCTGGAAAGCCGGCGCCCCGTTGACGATTGAAGAAGTGGATCTGGAAGGCCCGCGCGCGGGTGAAGTCCTTATCGAAGTGAAGGCCACCGGGATCTGCCATACCGATTACTACACTTTGTCGGGTGCGGACCCTGAAGGCATCTTCCCTGCGATTCTCGGCCACGAAGGCGCAGGCGTGATCGTCGACGTCGGTCCAGGTGTCGGCACGCTTAAAAAAGGCGATCACGTGATTCCGCTGTACACGCCGGAATGCCGCCAGTGCAAATTCTGTCTGTCGCGCAAGACCAATCTTTGTCAGGCGATCCGTTCGACGCAAGGCCGTGGGCTGATGCCGGATGCGACCTCACGCTTCTCGCTGGACGGCAAGCCGCTGTTTCACTACATGGGCACATCGACGTTTTCGAACTACATCGTCGTGCCGGAAATCGCGGTGGCGAAGGTGCGTGAAGACGCGCCGTTCGACAAGATCTGCTACATCGGCTGCGGCGTGACGACGGGCGTGGGCGCGGTCGTGTATTCGGCGAAGGTCGAAGCGGGTGCGAACGTGGTGGTGTTCGGGCTCGGCGGCATCGGCCTGAACGTGATCCAGGGCGCGAAGATGGTGGGCGCGGACAAGATCATCGGCGTGGATCTGAACCCGGGCCGCGTCGAGCTGGCGAAGAAATTCGGCATGACCCACTTCATCAACCCGAACGAAGTGGAGAACGTGGTCGATCACATCGTGCAGCTCACCGATGGTGGCGCGGACTACTCGTTCGAATGCATCGGCAACACCAAGGTGATGCGTCAGGCACTGGAGTGTACGCATAAGGGCTGGGGCCAGTCGTTCATCATCGGTGTGGCGGCAGCGGGCGAAGAGATCAGCACGCGGCCGTTCCAGCTGGTGACGGGCCGCGAGTGGAAGGGCTCGGCGTTCGGCGGCGCGCGCGGGCGTACAGACGTGCCGAAGATCGTCGACTGGTACATGGAAGGCAAGATCAATATCGACGACCTGATCACGCACCGTCTGCCGCTCGAACGCATCAACGAAGGCTTTGATCTGATGAAGAAGGGCGAGTCGATCCGCTCGGTGGTGTTGTACTAACGCGGCGCGGACAGGAGCATATCGATGCTTGAATTATTGTCGTCGCATGCCTGCCATGGCGGCGAGCAGCGCATCTATCGTCACGACTCGCAGACCGTCGGTCTGCCGATGCGTTTCTCGGTGTATCTGCCGCCGCAGGCCTTGCGGGCCAACGCGAATGTACCGGCGCTGTTCTATCTCGCGGGTCTGACCTGCACGGAAGAAACCTTTCCGGTCAAGGCGGGCGCACAGCGCTTCGCGGCGCAGCATGGCATCGCGCTGATCGCGCCGGACACCAGTCCGCGCGGTGCGGGTGTGCCGGGCGAAAGTGCAGCATGGGACTTTGGCGTGGGTGCGGGCTTTTACGTCGACGCGATCCAGCAGCCGTGGGCGCAGCACTACCGGATGTACTCCTACGTGCGTGACGAACTGCGCGAAACGGCGCTTGCGAATCTGCCGGTGGACGGCGCGCGTCTGGGCATTTTCGGGCATTCGATGGGAGGGCATGGCGCGTTGATGCTGGCGCTGCGCAACCCGGAGATCTACCGCTCGGTGTCGGCCTTCGCGCCGATCGCGGCACCTTCACAGTGCCCGTGGGGCGTGAAGGCGTTCAGCGGGTATCTGGGTGAAGACCGGGAAGGGTGGCGCAAGTATGACTCGAGCGAACTGGTCGCTCGTGCATCGCGCAAGTTCAAGGAAGGGATTCTGGTCGATCAGGGGCTGGCGGATCAGTTCCTCGCCGAGCAACTGAACCCGGATGTGTTCGAAGCGGCCTGCAAAGCCGCGGGGCAGCCGCTGACGTTGCGCCGTCGCGCGGGCTACGATCACGGCTACTACTTCATCTCGACGTTCATCGAAGATCACATCGCGCATCACGCCCGATGCCTGTCGTTAGCCAAGACATAAGCACGATGCTCCGGGTGTTCGCCGACATGTTGGGGCAACTGCATGCGCTGCGTGGTCGAGATAGAGACCACTGAACCGGGTGTCGTGTTTGAGGATCACGGTGTCGCAATCTGCGACGCCGTCCACATAAGCCGCACGTCATGAACGACGCGGCATTCAGGAGACAAGAAATGCGCAATGCTACTGCCACGGCGGACAGGCTGACAGTCGATCCCGTCGATCAGAGGCCGCCGTTCGGGCAATTACTGGTACTTGGCATTCAACACGTGCTCGTCATGTATGCGGGGGCGATCACTGTGCCGTTGATTATCGGTGGCGCGCTCAAACTGCCGCCCGAGCAGATTGCTTTTCTGATCAACGCGGACCTCTTTGCGAGCGGCATCGCCACCTTGATTCAGACCGTCGGAATCTTCGGTTTCGGTATCCGTTTGCCGGTGATGATGGGCGTGACGTTTGCCGCCGTAGGTCCGATGATTGCGATCGGCACAACGCCAGGGCTCGGGATTCTGGATATTTTTGGCGCCGGAATGGTGGCCGGCGTGATCGGGATGATCGTCGCGCCGTTTGTCAGCCGGTTGATCGCGTGGTTTCCGCCGGTGGTCACCGGTACGGTGATCACGGTGATTGGTGTCACGCTAATGGAGGTCGCGATCAACTGGGCGGGCGGCGGTGTCGGTAATCCGCATTTCGGCAATCCGGTTTATCTCGGCGTGTCGCTTGCTGTGCTTGCGTTCATTGTCGCCGTGATGCGGTTCGGAAGCGGCTTTATTGGCCGCATCGCAGTGCTGCTTGGCATTCTCTTCGGTTCCGTCGTGGCAGCGCTACTCGGCAAGGTATCGCTCGCGGGCGTCGATTCAGCACCGTGGCTGGCTGTCGTTATGCCGTTTCATTTCGGTTGGCCGCGTTTCGATATTCCTGCGATCGCAGCGATGACGATCGTCTTGCTCGTTACCTACATTGAATCCACAGGGATGTTTCTCGCGGTAGGCGAACTGGTCGGCAGGCCGGTCGACGGCAAAGCGTTGACGCGCGGCTTGCGTACCGATGGGTTGGGGACCTTCATCGGTGCGGTTTTCAACACCTTTCCGTACACGTCGTACTCGCAGAATGTCGGCCTCGTCGGCGTGACGGGTGTACGCAGCCGATGGGTCTGCGTGGCAGGCGCGGTCATGCTGATCCTGCTTGGCCTCGTGCCGAAAATGGCCACCATCGTGGCCGCCGTCCCGCAATTCGTGTTGGGCGGCGCTGGCATTGTGATGTTCGGCATGGTCGCGGCGACCGGCATCAAGATTCTGGCCGGCAGCGATTTTGCGGAGAACCGCAATAACCTGTATGTGGTGGCGATCAGTCTTGGCATCGGGCTGATTCCGATGGTGTCAAAGCAGTTCTTCAATGCGTTGCCGGTCGAACTCGCGCCGCTTATGCATAGCGGGATTCTGCTGGCTTCGATATCGGCTGTTGTCCTCAATATGATTTTCAACGGGGTGCGCGATCCGCAAAAAAGCAATGTTGTTGCCGCGGATGGGGGAGCCTGAAGCGCGCCCTCAGGCGCATTCGATGACTCGTTTCGCCCCGTTTGCCGCAGCATGATCGAGCAGCGCGCCTTGCGAGAGCCGCCGGTTCAAGGCAACCGGCGGCCTATTTGATCTGGACCACTTGCCCGCTTTTGCCAGGCTCCTCGTTCTTCGTCTCTGAAAGCAGGGCTTCACGCAAGGACAGGCCGGGTCGCTTTACCTTGTGTCCCAGGCAGAATCCTTCGAGCGTGCGGTAATGGCCCTTCATCAACGCCTGCGCACGCGTCACCTCTCCGGCTTGTAAAAAGCCGATGATTTCCTCGTGATCGCGACAAAGATGACCGTGATCGAAGTCGTCGTAATGAAACGACGTGAAGAGCCGTTCCTGCGCAATCAGGCTGGCGTGAATGGCCTCGAGCGTGCGATTGCCGGCCGTCTGCACGATAAGCAAATGGAAATCCGGTCCTAACCGGTACTCAAGATCGACATTGCTGCGCTGATGCGCGACACGCTGCTCGCTCAGATGCTGATGCAGACGCTGCACATCTGACGCCGTCATCGTGCTGGCAAATTTTTCCATCGCCGCGCATTCGATCATCGCGAGTGCTTCGAACGTTTCGTGAATTTCGAACTCAGTGGGCTGCGCCACCGACGCGCCGCGGTTGTGTTCGACACGGACGAGTTTGCTTTGCGACAGCCGTATCAGCACCTGACGGATCACCGTTCGCCCCACTTCAAAGATAGACGCGAGTTCGGTCTCGCCGAGGCGCGTTCCGGGAGCGAGCCGTTGCAACAGGATCGCGTCGGTAATCGCATCGACGACGGTTTGTGTGGACGTTTCCTTCATGACTAACGGTCTCGTATTGCTAGAACTAATGCCCCAGCATAGGGGGCAAATCACGAAAACGGCATACGCGAGGGTATACATTTTTCTATCTCTTCTGGTTGCGTCTGCGCGTGGCTCTGAGCGTGCTACTTTTGCCTCGATGTCGTGACTGCGAAGCTCCCGTATGCGGTTAATCTGCTGTTAGTGCCAGCTCGTTCTGATTGTGTAGCAACCGCCCATTGTCAGGAATCCTTTGTACGCAAGCAATATCTGGTTTGGATTGGCAACATAATTTTTTCGACACGACACCTTGTAAGCATCCGCGCTCTGAGTAGCGCCGCCGGTCCAGATTGGAAGTCAACGGAAAGGCGTTGCATGCTTTCATGTCATTAACTAAATGACATCCATGCTCTCGTGAAATCACTGGGAAATGCCGACAATCTCGCTCAGAACGGCATTGGCCGTATTCGAGGAGCGATGAATATGTATGCAATTACCGGTGTAACAGGGCAGGTGGGCGGCGCGGCAGCACGCGCCTTATTGGACGCGGGGTACGCCGTGCGCGCCGTCTTGCGTGACAAAAGCAAGGCGGCGGAGTGGACGGCGCGGGGCGCCGAAGTGGCGGTCGCGTCCTTCGAAGACGCAGACGCGCTCGCCGCGTCGTTCAGCGATACGGCAGGCGTCTTCGTGATGGTAGCGCCGAACTTCGCGCCGCAGCCGGGCTATCCGAATGCACACGCAGCGGTGGCGGTGCTGAAAGAGGCGCTGATGAAAGCGAGGCCTGAACGTGTTGCGGCGCTCTCATCGATCGGCGGCCAGCGCGAGTCGGGCCTCGGTCTCATCACGCAAGTGCATATTCTCGAAGAAGCGCTCGCGGATCTGCCAATTTCGACGGCGATTTTACGGCCCGCGTGGTTCATGGAAAACGCGTTGTGGGATATCGCGCCGGCGCGCGAAACCGGCGTGATGCCGAGTTTCCTGCAACCGCTCGATCGTGCGTATCCGATGATCGCAACTGCGGATATCGGTCGTGTGATCGCTGAAACGCTTGGCTCATCCTGGCAGGGCCGCCGCGTGATCGAGATTGAAGGACCACGGCGCTACACGCAAGATGAAATCGCCGCGATGCTCGGGGACGTGCTGGGTCGTTCGGTGAAGGCTGAAGCGGTGCCGCGCGATCAGTGGGAGGCGCTCTTTCAGTCACAAGGCACGGCATGGCCCGCGCCGCGCATCGAGATGATCGACGGTTTCAATTCCGGGTGGATCGATTTCGAAGACGGCGTGAATGAGCGGGTGGTTGGCAGCACCGCTTATCAGACGGTGTTGGCAGAGTTGGTCGCGCGCGTGGGCTAGGGGGAGCTCGTTCAACAGGAGGCGACGGCGGCGTGGCGAGGAGGTTGAACATTCAATAAGTCCATCGGGCCGCCGTCCCTGCGGCACGGAATCAAAAAATCGACCGCCCGGTAATCGTGGTCAGCGATTCCAGTGCCTTCGCGCCGGCAAGTGAATTGCCGTTCGCGTCGAGCCCGGGCGACCACACACAGACCGCCATCTCCCCCGGCAGTATCGCGACGATGCCACCACCCACGCCGCTCTTTGCTGGCAAGCCGACACGAAAGACGAAGTCGCCCGCAGCGTCGTAGGTACCGCAGGTTAGCATCAGGGCCGACAAACGCTTGGTCGAACTGCTGTCGAGGATGCGTTCCCCAGTCGACGGTACGACGCCTCCATTACTCAGAAACAACGCAGCCCTGGCCAGCTCGACACAGCTCATCGAGATCGCGCATTGCCGGCAATACGCGTCGACTACCGCGTGGACGGGCATTTCCATGTTGCCGAAGCTCGCAATAAAGTGCGCCATGGCCTGATTGCGATCCGCATGTTGCAGCTCCGATTGCGCGACGCGCATATCGTAGTCGATCGTCACCTCGCCGGTCAGCCGCCGCATAAACTCCACCAGCGCAGTTTCCGCCTGCACGAAACGGCGGCACAGCACGTCGGTGACGACCAGCGCGCCAGCGTTGATAAACGGATTGCGCGGTTTGCCTTGCTCCGTTTCGAGCTGCACCAGCGAATTGAACGGCGTGCCCGACGGCTCGCGGCCGACGCGCCGCCACAGTTCGTCGCCGAGCAGCCGGAAGGCCATCGTGCAGGCGAATAGCTTGGAGATACTCTGGATGGAAAAACGGGTGTCGGCTTCGCCGGTGCGGAAGACCTCGCCGGCGGTCGTGACAATCGCCATGCCGAAACTGTCGGCGGGGACATTCGCCAGTTCGGGAATGTAGTCGGCGACCTTGCCGGTGCCCAGATAAGGCTGAAGATCACGATGAATCTGTTCGAGGATGGATGCGTAGTTCATTGGGCTCGGACCGTTGAAGCCGCGATTCTACTGGCAACCTGGCGCGAATTGTTCGTGCAGCGGCGCTGCCGGGTTCGAGCAATGTTTTGCCCGGGTTATGATAATCTTGCTGCCTTTCCTGTAACAACCGGGCAAAACAGACATCAATGATGGAAGCTTTCGATCCGGACGGCGTCGCGCGTCCGGTATTCGTGGTCGACGAACACTACGATGCGCTGGACGAACCGTGGCGCGCCTATCGTCGTGCGCGGTTGATCCATGTGAGCGTCGGCGTGCTGGGCGTGCGTACGGAAACCGGGCGATGGGTCGTGCCGCAGGGTCACGCGCTCTGGCTGATGGCGAACGTGCAGCATTGCCTGTCTGCCGCTGAGCCGGTGCAACTTCACTCGCTGTATGCCGACGCGGATGCGGCGCCGCTGCCCGCGCAAAACGTCGCGCTGGCGCTCGACCGGCTGGCGGAAGCTTTGCTGGGCGCCGCGGGCGATCTGCCGCACGACAAACCGGTCGACGAACCCACCGGGCGCCTTCTGCAAGTTTTGCTGGACCGTTTGTCCGGCTTGCCGAGCGCGCCTCTGGCGTTGCACTGGCCGCGCGATCCGCGGATTCAGCGGATCGCCGAAGCGCTGAACGTCAACCCGGCGGAACCGGCGGTGCTTGACGATCTGGCGGCGGCCGCCGGCGTGACCGCCCGCACGGCGGCGCGCCTTTTCGTCAAGGAAACCGGGCAGACCTTCGGACAGTGGCGGCAGCAACTGCGGCTGCTGGTTGCACTGGAGCGCCTTGGCGCCGGAGCAAGCGTCACGCAAGTGGCGCTCGAAGTTGGCTACGGCGACGTGTCGTCGTTTATTGCCGTGTTCCGCGACGCCTTCGGCGACACGCCCGCACGCTATTTCCGCTAACGCAGCGCCGGCAACATCGCAATCAGTGCGCGGCTGCCGAACCCGGTCCGCCGCCGCCCTTGGCTGGCTTCGTAATCCAGATCAGCGGAATGATCAGAATGAAAATGATCGACGACACATAGAAGATGTCGTTCAGGCCCATCATCGCGGCCTGGGTGTTCACCGTGAAATCAAACAGCGCATGTGCCGATTGCGTATTCAGATGAAGCAGCGACTGGGTCGAATCGATCTGCTGGCTGAACAGCGGGTTATCGACGCTGGCGCGCTCGGTGAGCCGTTCGTGGTGCAGCACAGTGCGGTTATTCCACTCGTTGCCGGCGATTGAGGTGCCCACCGCGCCGCAAAACACCCGCACGAAATTCGACAGGCCAGCGGCCGCTGGAATTTTGCTCGGTGGCTGGCCGGACAGAATGATCGCGGTCAGCGGCACGAAGAACAGCGCCATTGGAATGCCTTGCAGCAGTGTGGGGAGCACGAGGTGCCACGTGTCGATTTCGACCACGTACTTCGAGCGCATATAAAACACGACCGCAAAGCCGATAAACGCGAGGGTCGCGATGATGCGTGCGTCCGAGCGCGGCAGCACGCGGCCCATCACCGGTGCGAGCAGCACCGCGAAGATGCCGAGCGGTGCGGTAACGAGACCGGCATCCACGGAGCGGTAGTTCAGATACTCCTGCATCCATTGCGGCAGTAGCACCAGGTTGCCGAAGAACACGCCGTACGCCACCGAAATCGCAATCGTGCCGCCGAGAAAGTTGCGCTGCCGGAAGAGCCGCAAGTCGACGATCGGATTCTCCTCGGTCAGCTCCCACACGAGGAAGAACGCAAAACTGATCAGCGCGGTGATGCCGAGAATCACGATCACCGGCGACGAAAACCAGTCGAGATCCTTGCCCTTGTCGAGCATGATTTGCAGCGACGCGACCCAGGTAATCAGCAGGCCGAGCCCGATTACGTCGATGGGCGGTTTGCGGGTGGCCGACTCGCGGGTGCGGTAGATCATCCACGTCACGCCGGCTGCGAAAATGCCGACCGGAATGTTGATGTAGAAGATCCACGACCAGCTATAACTATCCGTGATCCAGCCGCCAAGCGCCGGACCCGCAATCGGGCCGACGGTGGCCGTCATGGCCCATAGCGCGAGTGCCGTCGACGATTTCTCCTTGGGATACGAGCCGAGCAGAATCGCCTGCGAGAGCGGAATCAGCGGACCGGCCACGGCACCCTGGAACACCCGCGCGACCAGCAGGATCGGCAACGTGGGCGCGATACCGCACAACCACGAAGCCAGCACGAACATCAGAATCGCGCCGACGAACAGCTTGATCTGGCCGATGCGTTGCGTGAGCCAACCGGTCAGTGGAATCGAGACGGCATTGGCCGCGGCGAATACCGTGATGACCCACGTGCCTTCATCGACCGAGACACCGAGGTTGCCCGAGATGGTTGGAATCGCAACGTTCGCAATCGACGTGTCGAGTACGTTCATGAAGGTGGCGAGCGCAACGGCGATGGTCGCCAGAACCAGTTTGCCGCCTTGTAACGGTGGCGGTGGTGCGGGCGGCGTGGCAGCAGGCGCGGCAGAGGGCTGGCTCAAACGATTCTCCGGATTGCGGTGCTACGGACGTTTTATACGGCGGTTTATTCACTGCCCGGGCAAGGAGCCAGACAGCCCGTCGAATGCTTGCAAAAGCATACCTGTATTCACGTTATGGCGTCGTCGACTCATACAGATCCAGCGGCGGAAACCAGTCCGGCAGCGTATGCTCCTGGCTGAGACCGCATGCAGCGACACGAAGAAACACGAAGCGACCTGAGGCTGCATGAGGCTGCATGAGGCGCCGCGAGGGCCACACGTTGCCGCGTGTCTGGCCGCGCGTGCGGAAACACGAACCGAGAGTACAGCGAGTACAGAGAGAGGAATTGAATATGGGCTGGGAGCAATTCGAACACGGTTGGCGGCGCGCGCCGGCGACAACGCCTGCCAAGGCATTGGTGGTGCTGATGCACGGCGTGGGCAGCAATGCGCGCGATCTGATGCCGCTCGCGGACATCTGGAGCGAGAGCCTGCCGGACGTCGCGTTCGCCTCGCTCGACGGCACCGACGCGTTCGACGGCGGCTTCGGCGGACGGCAGTGGTTCAGTCTGCGCGATGTCAACGAAGGCAATCGCGACGCGCGTGTCGCTGCCGCCTATCCAGCGTTGCGGCGCATGCTCGAGGCGGAACTGGCGCACTGGCAGCTTCCTTTCGATCGCCTTTCATTGGTCGGCTTCTCACAAGGCTCGATCATGGCGATGCATCACGTGGCGGCCAGCGCGGAAGGCGTTGCTGTCGTCGTCGCGTATTCGGGGCGGCTCGCCTCGGCGATCGTCGCGCAGAACGGCACACCGCTTACGCTCGTGCACGGTGAAGAAGACGAGGTGATCCCGGTACAGGAACTGGAATACGCCGCGGATGCATTCAGCAACGCCGGCTACACGGTCGACGCCTACGCGTTGCCCGGAATTGGCCACACGATTAACGCGGACGGTGTCGAGCTCGGCAAGCAGGCTCTGGAGCATGCATTGGGTGCTTTGTCGCGCGATTGACTCGCCCGGAATTAAAAAGTGGCCCTAAAGATTCTGATTTGCTTGCCGTTAACTGCTCATTGGTATGAAAATCACTTCCGCCGCGCGGATTGCGCAACGCCCGTCCGGGCGTGCCAAGCGGTTCGGGTGACCGGGGGCGCATTTTCCAGACTGCCCGGAAAGGGCGGATAACGACACATCAGAGCCTTCCTATGGCCAGACCGACGCCGCATTACCCGCTTTTCGATCGATTGTTCCGTCACGCCGTGGCGGTGGACCTCGGCACGGCCAATACCCTCATCTATACCGACAACGGCGGCATCGTGCTGAACGAGCCGTCTGTCGTGGCCTTCCAGAAAGAGTCCGCCGCCGGGCAAAAACGCGTGGCGGCAGTGGGCACTGAAGCGCGCCAACTGCTCGGCCGCGCACCGGGCAACGTCGAAGCCATACGGCCGATGCGGCACGGCGTGATCGCCAACTTTTCCGCTGCCGAGCAGATGATCCGGCAATTCGTCGACATGGCCCGCCCGCGGCCGTTGTTCAGCCGGCGTGCCGCATTCACCGTGTGTGTCCCGGCGGGCGCGACCCAGGTCGAGCGGCGCGCGATCAAGGAGGCCGCAGTGGCGGCCGGCGCGTGGAAGGTCAGTCTGATCGGCGAATCGCTGGCGTCGGCAGTCGGTGCGGGCCTGCCGGTATCGGAGCCGATCGGCTCGATGGTGGTCGACATCGGCGGCGGCACTACCGAAGTCGGTGTGATCTCACTCGGCGGCCTCGCGTATAGCGGCTCGATTCGCGTAGGCGGCGACAGTTTCGACATGGCGATCGTCAGTTACGTGCGCAACCTGTATGGCGTGCTGCTTGGCGAGCAAACTGCAGAACACGTCAAGAAGGGCATTGGTTCGGCCGTGCGCGACGTGCCGGTCGAGCATATGAATGCAACCGGGCGCAGCGTGGAGGACGGCTTGCCGCGCACGGTTCAGTTGAGCAACCACGATATCGCTGAAGCGATCGAAGGTCCGCTGCGCCAGGTGATCGGCGCCGTGAAACGTGCGCTTGAAACGGCGCCTGCCGAACTGGTGACCGATATCGCGCACGGCGGCATCGTGCTGACCGGCGGCGGCGCGCTGCTCGGCAATCTGGGCCGCCGTTTGACCAACGAACTTGGGCTCGACGTCCGCGTCGCCGATGAACCGCTCACTTGCGCGGTGCGTGGCGCGGGCGCGGCGGCTGCCGCCGGTTTGCTCGACGACAGCGCCTACGAATGAGTTGATGTGGCATGTGCCGCCTTGCAGGTGGTCAAGGCGGGCTCGCCGTATGGGCTGGCAGCCGGCTCGCGGTCACGCGCACCGGCCGCGAAATGAGCCGTACGGGCCCCAGCCGCGATGCGCGGATCGCGATGCGCCCAGCCAAGTCCCTACGCGCACGCTGAACAGGCCTCGGCGCGTATTCAATGGCTGTGTGACAATACGCCCTGTATCCCAATTTCAGGGATGCGAACACGTTTTTCCTCGAATCCATTTCTAGCCGGCTCCGCTGATACAGTCAGCCGCTGCCGCGCCGTCCGTGAACCACCCGTGAATCAATCCGTTTCCGCTTCGTCCTCTCCCGCGTCGCCGTCCTTCATCGAGCTGCATAGCGGCTTGCGCATGCCCTATGTGGAAGCCGGCGAGGGCGAACTGCTGTTGTTCGTGCATGGCTCGCTGTGCGATTACCGCTACTGGCAACCGCAACTGGCAGGTTTGTCGAAGCAATACCGCTGCGTCTCGGTGAGTCTCACGCATTACTGGCCGGTGACGGATACCGAGCCCAACCAGCCGTTCAGCTGGAGTGAACACGCGGACGACGTGGCCGAATTCATCGATCTTTTTGGCGCAGGGCCGGCGCACGTTGTGGGCCATTCGCGCGGCGGTTGCGTGGCATTTCATTTCGCGCGGCGCCATCCGCAGTATGTGCGCACCTTGACGCTTGCCGACCCGGGTGGCCCGTTGCAGATCGCCGGGCGAGCGCCCGCGAGCTTGCCGGAGACCGTCAACGCATTGCGCGCGAAAGCCGCACAGTTGATCGAAACGGGCGAGGTGGAAGCGGGCTTGCAGCTGTTCGTCGATTCGGTGAGCCGTCCCGGTTTCTGGGCGATGAGTACGCCGGGGTTTCGCAGGATGGCGACTGACAACGCACACACGCTCGCGCGCCAATTCCACGATCCGTTGCCTGCTTACGTACCCGAACAGGCGGCCGAAGTACGCTGCCCGGTGCTGCTGATCGATGGCGAAAAGAGTCCCGACATGTTTCGCCGCACTGCGACGGCGCTGCAAACATGGCTGCCGGATTCGCGCCGCGAAACCGTGCGCGGCGCCTCGCATGGGATGAATCTCGCGCATCCGGCAGCGTTCAATCGTTACGTCGACGAGTTCATTCGCTCAATGGACGTTTGACACGCGCGTGATAAGCGCCTTCCTGGTACTCGCACCACAGCGTACGCACCTGGATGCGCAACCAGCGCTTGATAAGCCTGCAATGAACGCATGTTGACTGGCTCGCGCCGATTCGCGCACGGGGGGCGTAGCGCTTGCAGTTAGTCACTGCGTGCCATTCAATCTTCAAGCCTTGCGGTGCGCGTCTTTATCGAGCGCGCGTTCCGCGGCTTCGCCGACGAGGCCGTGGTAATACAGATGCACGCCGATCGCGAGCGAGTCGTTGCGAATTTCGTGGAAGGCTTTCCATGCCTTCACGGGGTCTTTGAACAGCAGATAGTGCGCTTCCTGCGCGATCAGATCCGCGACTTCGTGCAGACCATGGCCGTGCAGGACATCGACGAGTGTATCGAGGCTGCGATGGGTGCGAGCGTCGGTACGCGGGTAAAGCATATGCAGCACCGCCACGTCTTGCGTTTTCAGCGCCGCCGACAACGCTACGACGATGTCCTGGTGGTTCAGCGCGGTGACGATGTTGTCTTCGTTGTGGACGTGGTCCGGAAACAGTGTTTCGAGCGAGGCGTTCATCTGGTCCTTCCGTGTTCTTCTGGCTGATGAAAAAAGCCCGCCGTAGGACGGCGGGCCAAAGACAGCGATGTGTTCGCAGGGGAAGCAAAACACGGATCCAGTATCGCAGAGCGGCGTTACTTGTGCAGCTTGAGCGCCGCAAAACATTGTTGCAGTAAGCGTGCTAACTTTCATTTGGCTGGCGACGCCGCCGGGCGCAAACAGTGCTGTTCCGTGTTGCGTATTTCCGCCTGTTTCCGTATGTTTCAGGCGATTACGCGGCTCTTTCAGGCAACGAATGTTGCGCCAGTCGAGATGGTTTGTTGCGGGCAATCGTCGCAATCAGAACCCTTTCGGATCGTAGAATGCAAAGCGGAGCCTGAGCATGCCACGCGGCGATCCGACGATCGAGCATGCCGGCATGTGTGCGATGTGAAAGTAAAAGGAACGTGTAGATGAACTCAAAGACACACGCAACGCTGAGCTTTTCCGACAGCGACCAGACGATTGATTTGCCCATTTATCAGGGCACGCTCGGGCCGGATGTCATCGACATCCGCAAGCTGTACGGCCAGACCGGCAAGTTCACCTACGACCCGGGCTTCATGTCCACGGCAGCATGCAATTCCGAAATCACATATATCGACGGTGACAAAGGCGAGTTGCTGTATCGCGGTTATCCGATCGACAATCTGGCGCAAAACGCCGACTTCCTCGAAACGTGTTACCTGCTGCTGAAGGGCGAGTTGCCGAATGCGCAGCAGAAGGAAGAGTTCGTCAACACCGTTACGATGCACACGATGGTGCACGAGCAGATGCATTTCTTCTTCCGCGGTTTCCGCCGTGACGCGCACCCGATGGCGATCCTGGTCGCAGCGGTCGGTGCGCTATCGGCGTTCTATCACGACTCGCTCGACATCAACAATCCGCAGCACCGCGACGTATCCGCAATCCGCATGATCGCGAAACTGCCTACTCTGGTGGCGATGGCGTACAAGTACACCGTGGGCCAGCCTTTCGTTTATCCGAAGAACGACCTGTCGTACAGTGCGAACTTCATGCGGATGATGTTCGCCAATCCGGCGGAAGAGTACGAAGTCAATGACGTACTGGTGCGTGCGCTGGATCGCATCCTGATTTTGCACGCGGACCACGAGCAGAACGCGTCGACCTCGACGGTTCGTCTGGCGGGTTCGTCGGGCGCCAATCCGTTCGCGTGTATTGCCGCGGGTATCGCCTGTTTGTGGGGCCCGGCGCACGGTGGTGCGAACGAAGCCGCATTGAATATGCTGGAGGAGATTGGCTCGGTCGACAATATCCCTGAGTTCATTGCGAAGGTGAAGGACAAGAACTCGGGCGTGAAGCTGATGGGTTTCGGTCATCGTGTCTACAAGAACTACGATCCGCGTGCGAAGCTGATGCGCGAAACGTGTTACGAAGTGCTGGAAGAGCTGGGCCTGCACGACGATCCGCTGTTCAAGCTTGCCATGGCGCTGGAAAAGATCGCGTTGGAAGATGAATATTTTGTGTCACGTAAGCTGTATCCGAATGTCGACTTCTATTCGGGTATCGTTCAGCGCGCGCTGGGTATTCCCACTGCGATGTTTACGTGTATCTTCGCGATGGCGCGTACGGTGGGCTGGATTGCGCAGTGGAACGAAATGATCGCCGATCCGGAGCAGAAGATTGGGCGGCCCCGGCAGTTGTTCGTCGGGGAGGTTCAGCGGCAGGCTCGGCCGCTTGCTAAGCGGTAAAGGTTTGGGGTTTGGTTTTGGTTTTGCCTGCGAGGCGTCTGGTTGCCTTGCAGGCAGGGGATTTTTTTCGCGGTTTTGCCTGCGCGGCGCTTGTTGTTGTTTGCCTGTCGCGTTGGCCTTTCCTTGATTTCTTATTGGTCTATTAGCGTCGCCCCTGTGCGGGGCAGGCACCTACTTTTCTTTGCCTGCTGCAAAGAAAAGTAGGCAAAAGAAAGCAGCTCACACCGCCAGCTTATAAGCGGGTCCCCCGCACAGTTGCGGTAGTGGTGCATCTGGAATCTGTGTTCTCGCACACCCCGCGTTAGTGACAAGGCAGTCATACTTCCGGCGGCGCTGCGCGCACCGACGGGCATCTCACAAAACCTACCGCTACGTTTTCGTACTCCCATTCTACTTAGTACCGTGGCTCGTCGTTGCATCATCACAGCCACAGCCACAGCCACAGCGCTGCTGCGATATCGATCGTCGCAGCAAATTAAATTGCGCCGCGTTAGCATTTAATTTGGGCAGTCTTTTCGCGCTTTCATTCGTTTGTAGATTTTGTTTTTTGAATAGCTGGGTGCCTCGCCGAGGCGAAGCCGATGGCCCCCACCGTGCCCAAACGAAGCTCTGGTTTCCCATGCAGACCCATCCGCGACGCACGCAGTGCGGAGTGGGCGCTGATGAGCGCATTGTCACTCACGCTGAATGTGCGAGGGCACGGATTCCAGATGCGCCACTGTGCCCTCCAAGCCAGGGGACCCGCTTATAAGCTGGCGGTGTGAGCTGCTTTCTTTTGCCTACTTTTCTTTGCAGCAGGCAAAGAAAAGTAGGTGCCTGCCCCGCACAGGGGCGAACGCTAATACACCAATAAGAATTCAAGGAAAGGCCAAAACCATAAAAACACAGACAACAAAGCGCCGCGCATGCAACCAAATTCAAGAAAAGCCCAACGCCGCAGGCGAGCCTACGAACAAGCCCCGCGCAGGGAACAAAACCCCTTACCTGCATCTCCCATGCCAAACCAAAAAAACTGAAACTCCCATGTGATAAGTTCGTCTGACGCAGACAGACCCTCTACAATCGGAAACGACCGGGCAGCGCCCAACCTCATCCGAAACTGAAAGTGAACGCAAAAGCGAACCCATAGGAGCGACCCTGATGCAGCAGCCAGAAGCCCTCGGCGGCCTGTCCCACTCGGGCGGAATCGACCACCACGAACCCGAGCCGGACGGCGCATTCATCCCGACGGAAAATCTCAACGTCGCGAGCGTCACCCAGCACGTGCTGAAGTCTGGCGACACCTTTATCGTCAACGACCCCCTCGGCGATATCACCGGCCATGACGACGGCCTGTTCGTCAACGACACACGCGTCCTCTCGCAACTCCGGCTCACCTTCGGCGGCCGCGCGCCGTCGCTGCTGTCGGGCAGCGTCAACAGCGACAACACGTCGTTCACCGCGCACCTGACCAACCGCCCCCTGCCGCCGCTCGGCGGAGACAGCACGCCGGAAGGCGTGATCCACGTCGAGCGTGTACGCGTGCTCTCGGGCACCGTCCTCAACGAAGCCATCGAACTCACCAACTACGGCACGAGCGATGCTGTCGTGCCGCTCTCGATCTCGTTCGCGAGCGACTTCCGCGACATGTTCGAAGTGCGCGGCCTCAAGCGCGACAAACAGGGCAGAGTCGAACCGGCGCGCGTCGAGAACCGCGAAGTGCTACTCGGCTATATCGGTCTCGATGACGTGGCGCGCAATGTGCAGATCGCCTTCTCGCCGGAGCCGGACAAGCTCTTCGCCGATCGCGCCGATTACACCGTCAAGCTGCCGGCGCAAGCATGCGTATCGATCTATCTGTCGGTGGCGGTGCAAGTTGTCCCGCAAGCCGACAAACCGGCCGTGGGCGTCGCACAGCCCACGCATGCGGTGAGCGAAGCCCATCTGTCGCAAATCGACGCGGAGCGCCCACGCGTTGGCCGGGCTGCGGTGCGTGCCGCACTGGTCGACGCCCACCTGGTGATGCGCGAACGGCGCCGCGTCACCGCGCGTGTGCGTTCGAGCAATCCGCTCTTTAACGCGTGGATCGACCGTTCGCTTGCCGACCTGGGGCTGCTGACTACCGACCTCGCCACGGGTCCGTACCCCTACGCCGGCATCCCGTGGTTTTCAACGCCGTTCGGCCGCGATGCGATCATCACGTCGTTGCAGACGCTGTGGCTGCAACCGAATCTGGCCGCGGGCGTGCTGCGCTTTCTCGCCGAACATCAGGCGCGCGACAATTCGCCGTTTCGTGATGCCGCACCCGGCAAGATCATGCACGAGATGCGCAAGGGTGAAATGGCCGCTACCGGCGAAGTGCCGTTCGCGCTGTACTACGGCGGCGTCGACAGCACGCCGCTCTTCATCGTGCTGGCTGGCGCCTATGCGGCACGCACGGGGGATTTTGCTCTGATCGACGAGTTGTGGCCGGCGTTGGAGCGCGCGGCGCAGTGGGTCGCGGGCGTCTGCGACAAGAACCGTTACGGTCTGCTGGACTATCAGCGCGAGTCCGATGGCGGTCTCGCCAATCAAGGCTGGAAGGACAGCCACGATTCGGTCTTCCACGCAGATGGCCGCTTCCCCGACGGTCCTATCGCGCTCGTCGAAGTGCAGGCGTATGCGAGCGCGGCTTTCGACACAATGGCTCACTTCGCAAAGCTGCGCGGCCTGCAGGATCCGGCCAGGCAATACAGCGAACGCGCGAAGAAAATCCGTCAGTGCGTCGAAGAAAAGTACTGGATGGAAGAGTCCGGCTTTTACGGCATCGCGCTCGACGGCCACGGTGAATTGTGCCGCGTGATGGCGTCGAATGCGGGCCATCTGCTGGCCTTCGGCCTGCCCTCGCCCGAGCGTGGCGAAGCAGTCGTTCATGCGCTCGACTCCACGCTGTTCCATACCGGATGGGGCGTGCGTACGCTGGCGGCGAGCCAGGCGCGCTTCAACCCGATGGCGTATCACAACGGCTCGGTCTGGCCGCATGACAATGCGCTCTGTGCCCGCGGTCTGTCACGCTACGGTGGCAAAGCGGCGGCCGTGCGGTTGTTGCAGGCGTTATTCCAGGCGGCAGTCAATTTCGACATGCGCCTGCCGGAGCTCTTCTGCGGTTTCCCGCGGCGTCGCGGCGAACCGCCCACCGCCTATCCAGTCGCCTGCCTGCCGCAAGCCTGGGCGGCGGGCTCGCCGTTCATGATGCTCGAAGCCTGTCTGGGCATCACGATCGACGCGACCCGGCGCGAAGTCGTGATTGAGCAACCCATGCTGCCCGAAGGCATCGACTGGCTCGAAGTCGGTGATCTGAAGGTGGGTGATTCATCGGTGTCGATCACGTTCAGGCGAATCGGCGACAAGGTAGTCGCATCGGCGGCCGAGCAGGGCGACGTACGGGTGGTCGCGCTTCTCTAGACACCCGCTGCAAACACGCTGGAAGTTTTGTTGGATGCGATGCACCGGGTGGTAACATTTGTTGTCATCCCTATCGACCGTTCGCCCGGTATATCGCATGCCAGACAGTTTCGACCAGCTTGCCGCCCTGATCCGGGCGCGCTTCTCTGAACTGAGTCCACAGTTCCAGATGGGAGCAGGGTTCCTGCTCGATCATCCCGACGAAGTCGCGGTCTCATCAATGCGCAAAGTGGCCGAGCGGGCGCAGGTGCAACCCGCCTCGCTGGTCCGCCTGTCGCAACAATTGGGTTTTCCCGGCTGGAACGAATTACGCAATCTGTTCGTTGCGCGCGTGCGCACGCGGCCCGAGCCGCTCACCAGCCGCGCCCGTTCGCTCGTTAAATCGAAAGATGCATTGGCCAACGACCTGCTGGCCGCGCAACAACACAATCTGGAAGTCACTGCCGCGCACAACGGTCGCATGATCGTCGAAGCGGCGCGTTTGTTGCGGCGCGCGTCACATGTGCATGTCGCAGGTTTTCGCTCCTGTTATGCGGTGGCGTTCGGGCTGATCTACGGCTACCGGCTGTTCCGCTCGTCCGTGTCGCTGCTCAACGGCGAAGCCGGCACGCTCGAGATGCAATTGCGCACGATCGAACGTGATAGCGCGACCATCGTCATCAGTTTCGCGCCGTATTCCGTCGAAGCGGCGCGCGTGGCTGAAGCGGCGCTGGAAAAGGGCAGCAGGCTGATCGCAATCACAGACAGCGCGGTCTCGCCGATCGCGTTGAATGCCGACAAGGTGCTGATCTTTTCACACGAAAGCCCATCGTTCTTTCCTTCGCTGGTGGCGGCCACGGCGATTTCTGAATCGCTGGTCGCGCATCTGCTCGCGCTGGAAGGGGCGGGTGCCGTCGAGCAACTCGGCATCGCCGAGCAATCCTTGCACGACAAGGGCGCGTACGTACCTTGATGTGCTTCGTCGGAGTCAGGCAGATATCTGCCGCGAAGCATAAACACGCCATCTGTTTCATCGCCACACCGTTTGACAACAAATGTTGTTTGGAAGTATAAATACGTACCGATTGTTGAATGAGTGTGCGTCGTGGCGTCGAAGCAGGATTTGAGTCTTTTTCAGGTGAGCGGTGAGCCGTATGACATCGGCTACAGGCTGGGTGAACTTGCCAGGCCGATATTCACCGATTATATGGAGCAGAGCAGCGCGTGGCGGGCGGTTCGGCGCTGGCGCGGCGATCCGTTCGTGCAGACGCTGCGCGATGCGGCCGGAGCGCATTTCCCTGCGCTGCTGGCCGAGCTCGACGGCATGGCGGCAGGGCTGGGCTGGTCCACGGAAGACATTTTTTTGTGGAATTGCCGCGGCGAGCTGATTCACAACGCGCCGGACGGTTGCACGACTTTGGCCTCTGTTGGAGGCGATGGGCGTTTCATTGCACACAATGAAGACGGCGATCCCTTTCTGCGCGAACGTTGCGCTCTGGTCGAGATTCAACCTGCCGGCAAACCCGGCTTCGTCAGCTTTTATTACCCCGGATCGTTGCCGGGTCACACCTTCGCCGCCAACCGCGCCGGTCTCGTGCAGGCCATCAACAATCTGCGTATTCGCGTACCCGCAGCGGGTGTGCCGCGGATGATCCTCGCGCGGGCGGTGCTCGATGCGGCCTCGCTCGACGAGGCGCTGCACATGCTGCGCGACGCACCGGCTGCGAGCGGTTTTCATCACACGCTTGGTTGCGCGGGGGACGAACGTATTCTGAGCATCGAAGTAAGTGCACAGCGATGTTCCGTGCAGACGGTGTCCACTATCGCCGGCCATGCGAACCATCTGATTCATCCCGGCTATGAAGCCGAGGCGCAAATCGTCACCGATTCTTCGCGTGACCGGCAGGCGCGCGTTGACCATCTGCTGAGCACGCTCACCGGTCCAATCAAGCCGGCCGCATTGCTCGAAGTACTGCAGGATCGCGCGCCTTCAGGCCTGCCCATCTACCGCGATGACCCGCTCGATCCCGACGACGAAAACACGCTCGCCACGGCGCTTTTCGAACTCGGCAGTGCCGGTGTCTCCATGAAAGTTTATCGACAGAGGCAATGCGTGTTCGACACCGTCATCGCACGCATATCGCCTGCGCAGACCTGCGCCTGAGCAGCCGTCGCAAACAGAAAGGAAACTGAAACCATGTCCACCGTATTCCATCGCTCGCCGAAGCAGTCACTGCCAGTGGCTGTCGCCGGTGACGGCATCGAAATCATCGACTCCACCGGCAAGCGCTATATCGACGCCTCGGGCGGCGCAGCTGTTTCGTGCCTCGGCCATAGCAATCAGCGCGTGATCGACGCGATCAAACGGCAGTCGCAGCAATTGCCGTACGCGCACACGTCGTTCTTCACGACCCAGGTGGCCGAGGAACTTGCCGACCGTCTCGTGGCGAGTGCGCCGCAAGGGCTTGAACACGTGTACTTCGTGTCCGGCGGCTCGGAAGCGATCGAGGCCGCACTGAAACTGGCGCGCCAGTATTTCGTCGAGAAGGGCGAGTTGCAGCGCCGTCATTTCATCGCGCGGCGCCAGAGCTATCACGGCAACACGTTGGGGGCGCTCGCGATCGGCGGCAATGCGTGGCGGCGCGAACCGTTTCTGCCGATCCTGATCGAAGCGTATCACGTGAGCCCTTGTTATGCGTATCGCGAGCAACGTGCCGACGAAACCGAGGAGCAGTTCGCGCAGCGTCTCGCGGATGAACTCGAACAGAAGATTCTGGAACTCGGCGCTGACACGGTGGCCGCATTCGTTGCGGAAACGGTGGTGGGTGCAACGGCCGGCGCCGTGCCGCCGGTGCGCGAGTATTTCCGCAAGATTCGCGCGGTGTGCGATCGCTATGGCGTGCTGCTGATCCTCGACGAGATCATGTCGGGCATGGGTCGCACGGGCTACCTGTACGCATGCGAAGAAGACGGCATCGCGCCGGACATGTTGACCATCGCCAAGGGGCTCGGCGCCGGCTATCAGCCGATCGGCGCGACGCTGGTCAGCGACAGGATTTACCAGGCGATTGTCGGCGGCTCGGGTTTCTTTCAGCACGGGCATACGTATATCGGCCACGCCACCGCCTGCGCCGCGGCGCTGGAAGTGCAGCGCGTGATTGCCGACGACCATCTGCTGCCGAACGTCCAGGCGCGCGGCGAGCAGTTGCGTGCCCGGCTGCGCGAGCACTATGCACAGCATCCGCATATCGGCGACGTCCGCGGGCGAGGCCTCTTTGTCGGCGTCGAACTGGTTCGGGATCGCGCCGCCAAAACGCCGTTCGATGCGAAGCTGAAACTGCACGCGGCGATCCGCCGCGAAGCGTTTGCGCGAGGTTTGATGGTGTACCCGATGGGCGGCACCGTCGACGGCAATATCGGCGATCATGTGCTGCTGGCGCCACCGTTCATCTGCACCGCGCGCGACATCGACGAGATCGTCAGCCGGTTGACCGATGCGATCGAAGGCGCGCTGACCGCCATCTGATGTCCTTTCCCTTTCTGCGAGATTTGCGATGACCGAGCGTCTGCCTCACTTCGAACTGTCCGATGCCACGCCCGAACAGAAGTCCGTGCTCGACGAGATCCTGTCCGGCCCACGTGGCAATCTGAACGGGCCGTTTCTGGGCTGGATTCATAGTCCGGCGCTGGCGCAGCAGGCGCAGCGGCTCGGCGCGTTCTGCCGCTATCGCACCGGTTTGCCGCTACGCCTGTCGGAGCTTGCGATTCTGGTGACCGCGGCGCGCTGGCAGGCGCAGGCCGAGTGGTATATCCACTATCCGATCGCCCTGGAAGCCGGTGTGGCCGAAGCGGACGCGGAAGCGATCCGCCAGGGGCAACGCCCGGCCTTCGCGGACCCCGACGACGCATTGATTCACGACTTCGCGAGCGAACTGTACGACACCAAACGGGTGTCGGATGTCACCTATAGAAAGGCGGTTGAGCGCTTCAGCCACGAGGTGGTGATCAATCTGGTGGGCCTGCTCGGCTACTACGCCCTGGTGGCGATGACGCTGAACGTGTTCGACATGCGGGCCGTGGGGCAGGAGAGTTTGCCGTTCGCCGAGTAGCGCCAGCGCCGCCCGGTTTGAGTCTGTATGCCGGTGTCGTCACGACACTGGCACACGGAAGCGCCTATGATGAAGTTCGGTCCACCCCCGCGCCTGCAGCGCCGCGCGACATGCCCCGAAGGAAATCCCCTTGGGGGACTCACAACCGATGCCGATACCACGAAAATCCGGGCTGGACCGTTGCGGGCGGCATCACGTAGGGTTGAGGGGCGGCGCAAAGCAGGGCACAAACAGGAGAGAGCGATGAAGCGCAAGGCATCAGCGGTCTGGCAAGGTGGCCTGCAAAACGGCAAGGGCTCGATTTCCACCGACAGCGGCGTCCTCAAGGAAACTCAATACTCGTTTGCTACACGCTTCGCGGACGGCATTGGCACAAATCCGGAAGAGCTGATTGCGGCTGCGCACGCGGGTTGTTTCTCCATGGCGCTATCGGCCGAACTCGGCAAGGCCGGCATCACGCCTGAACGTATCGGCACCACGGCAACCGTCACACTCGACAAGGACGGCGGCGGTTTTTCGATCACCGCAGTGCATCTCGACGTGGCCGTCAAAATCCCCGGCGGCGACAAGGCCGCGTTCGAGAAGGCCACCGCGGACGCCAAGGCAGGCTGCCCGGTTTCCAAGGTACTGAACGCCACTATCACGCTGGACGCGAAGCTTGAAACCTGAGCCTGCGGCTCACCCACTGCAGGCATATGCAGGGCCGGCTGGCAATGATAGTCAGGCCGCCGGTCGCCACTTTCCGTTGGTTTTCCGGATTTGCAGTTCGTTCACCACTCATTTGCCATTTAACGAACATAACGACGACTGAGCGCGCGTGGGCGCGAAAATGCCGGTCGCCGTCTTCAATGGAACTGTCGATGACAACGCAAAACGAAAAAGCACAGCAATTCCAGTCATACCACGCAGCGGGTGAGGCCTTTATCGTCCCGAATCCGTGGGACATCGGCACGGCGCGGCTGTTGGCGCTGGCCGGTTTCAAGGCGCTCGCCACCAGCAGCGCGGGCTATGCGTTCTCGCGCGGCTTGCCGGATAACGCCATCGGCCGCGCGCAGATGATGGTGCATCTCGCCGAAATCGCGGGCGCGACCGACTTGCCGGTCAGCGCCGATCTGGAAAACGGGTTCGGCGACGCCCCGAAAGACTGCGCCGAGACGATCAAGCAGGCCGCGGCAGCAGGCGTGGTCGGCGGTTCGATCGAAGATGCGACCGGCCGCGCCGATGAACCGATCTATTCGTTCGAAGCCGCCGTGGAGCGCGTGCGCGCGGCGGTCGTCGCGGCGCGTGCTCTGCCGTTCCCCTTCACGCTGACGGCGCGTGCCGAAAACTATCTGGTGGGCCGACCCGATCTCGACGACACGATCCGGCGCCTGCAGGCCTATCAGGAAGCTGGTGCGGACGTGCTTTACGCACCTGGCCTGAAGACGCGCGAAGAGATCGCCGCCGTGGTCGGCGCGCTCGACCGGCCGGTCAATGTGCTGATGGGGCTGCAAGGCGTCCTGCTCAGTTTCGACGACCTGCGCTCGCTGGGCGTGCGACGTGTCAGCGTGGGCGGTTCGCTGGCGCGCGCGGCGCTGGGCGCGTTTCTTCGCGCGGCGCACGAAATGCACGATCACGGCACGTTCAACTACACGAAAGAGGCCGCCAGCGGCAATGAGATCAACCAGCTGTTCACGGCCGCCGCGCAGAAGTGGGGCAAGCAGGCGGGCGGCTGACGAAAGCTGTCGGCTGACGACCGCACGGTGACGCTTGTGCCACGGACGGCGCCTTGCAAGCCGAACCATTGGCAAATAAGCATCTCAACTGCCTTGCATTATTGAACGGTTAGTCATAATATCCGTGACATGACGCAATCAGGCAATTCGAAGCAATCCGTGAAAAAAGCGGGCGAGGTCTGCTCCCGGGGCAGGCCGCGCGAGTTCGATACGGATACCGTATTGGCGAGCGCGAGCCAGGTTTTCTGGAATCACGGCTACCACGCCACCTCGATCGACGACCTCTGCAAGGCCACCGGCCTGTTGCGGGGGAGTCTGTACGGTGTATTCGGCGACAAACACGGCATCATGCTCGCCGCGCTCGATCACTACGCGGAAGGGTCGGTCGCGCGGCTGGCCGAGCGGCTGAACGCGCCGGTGCCGCCGGAAGAGGCGCTGCGCAATGCTTTGCTGCATTACGCACGGGTCGCTTGCGCGTTGATCGGCGAGCGTAGCTGCTTCATCACCAACACCACGCTGGAGATGCAACCCGGCGACGAGGAACTGCGCACCCGCGTCGCGGCAATCCAGCGCCGCATGGCGACTTTGCTGGCGGCGTCGGTGATTCGTGGTCAGGCGAGCGGCGCTTTCAATTCCACGCTCGATGAAAAAGCCGTCGGCGATTTCCTGCTGTGCGTGATGCAAGGTCTGCGCGTATTGGGGCGTGTCGCCCACAAGGAAGATGCGTTGATCGGAATCGTAGACGTTGCCATGCGCGCGCTCGTCTAATTTTTTTACCAAATTCTTGAACGAACAGTCATGAATATAGACATCATCAAACCCGCTCCGGCGGCATCCGTTGGACCCGCGACGGGGTCGGGAGCCGGTGGTGTTGGCGCCGCCGTCTGTCCAGGTGTGGGTGCGGTGGCCGCCAGCGCGGCGGCAGCGGCCGGGAAGGCGGTGTCCGGCTTCGAGCGCCAGGGGCTCGCGCTCGCCGTTCTGTTCGTCGGCGCCTTCCTCGCGCCGCTCGACTATTTCATCGTCAACCTCGCGCTGCCGTCGATTCACACCGGGCTGAACGCTACGGATGCGCAACTGCAACTCGTGGTGTCGGCTTACGCATCCGCTTATGCCGTGCTGCTGATCACGGGTGGACGTCTCGGCGACCTGTTCGGCCGGCGTCGCATGTTCATGACGGGAATGGCGGCGTTCGTGGTCGCCTCCGCGCTGTGCGGCTTCGCCACTAGCGGGCACATGCTGGTGATCTCGCGGATCGTGCAGGGCATCGCGGCCGCGATCATGGCGCCGCAGGTGCTCGCGACCATCCGCGCGGTCGTGCCGCTGCATCGGCAGACCAAGGTTATGAGCCTCTACGGTTTCGTATTCGGGCTTTCGTCGATCGTCGGCCAGCTGGGCGGCGGCGCGCTGATCACCTACCATCCGTTCGGGCTCGACTGGCGCATCATCTTTCTTATCAACATTCCCATCGGCATCGTCGCCTTCATCGGCACGTGGAAGTTCGTGCCGGAAAATCAGCCGGCCACGAGTACCGGCATCGACCTGAAGGGCGTCGCGCTACTTTCGATGGTGTTGCTGCTGGTCATCTATCCGATGACACACGGCCGTGAAGCCGGCTGGCCTGCATGGACCTTCGTGATGTTCGCGCTTGCCGTGCCTGCGTTCGCGCTATTCGTGGCAACCGAGCGGCGCGTCGAGCGCGGCGGTGGCCATCCGCTGGTGGATCTGCAATTGTTCCGCAACCCGGCCTTCGCACTGGGCCTGGTGCTCGCGTTTCTGTTCTACTGCAACAGCGCGTTTTTTCTGACCTACGGGATCTTCCTGCAAACCGGTTTGCACTGGACGCCGCTCGCCTCGGGCATGGCCATCATGCCGTTCGCGATCGGCTTCGTGGTTGGACCGCTGACATCGCCCGCGGTGGTCAGGCGCATTGGCGGCCATGTCCTGGCGCTCGGCTTTTCGATGATGACAGTCGGCTTCACGGTGACGGGCTGGTCCGCGACCCACGCCGCTACGCCGGACCTGCTGTTCTATTGCGGACTGGTATGCGCGGGCGTTGGTCATGGGCTGCTGCTGCCGTCGATTATGCGCATCGTTTTGCTGGAAGTCGCGCCGGAGAAGGCGGGGCTTGCCTCGGGCGTGGTGTCGTCGACCTTGCAGATCGGCTCGGCGTTCGGGACGGCGGCCATCAGCGGTGCGTTTTTCGGGGTGATCGGCGGCAGCGAGACGCCGGGCGCGTACGCGCAGGCCTTCCAGCTCAGCCTCGCGATTAACGCGTGTCTGATGTTCGTGTGTATCGGTTTGAGCGTGTTACTCGTGCGGCATCAACAACTCGCATTGCGCCGGGCCGCTCAGCCGGTTTGAAAATAGCGGTCGGGAAATCGTTTTCAACGGTGGCCGCTAAAAACTATTATGCACTTTAAACAAACCGGGTTTGGGAAAAGGGTGAATTTACCGGTGAGTTTTCCGTTCACAGGTAACTCCGTTTGTGGACGATTGGAATAAACCTGAATTGGGGTTTGTCGGCAGCGCTTTAGATGTGATAAATCGAGGCCGTATTTTCTACCTGCGAATCGGGTTTTCCGCCGTAAGTTTTGCGATCATGCAGTGCCGCACGGGTGGCGCACTGGCGCCATTCAGACGGGTTTTCCCGGTTTGATCCGTCGACTGCCGGGTTGGGAAACCTATTCCAGTGCCGATGAAAACGGTATCAATAAAAAGCACTTGCCGCGGTTAATTTCGATTGTTAATCTGGGCACTCTTTTTAGAGTTTTCCTTCGGCAGGTTCAGTGTTGCAAAGCATGACGCAATGACTTAATTCCGCTCAACGGGTTCCGTAGGGGATTGAATATGCTGACCGCTACCATTGACGTATTCGAAACACCGCCAGCCGCACACTTCAATGTCGGCGATGTTGTCACGCTGAAAGAAGGTGGCTCGCGCATGACCGTGACATACGCCGGTCCGGTGGCGCTCAATCCTGGCGACTGGCTGATTTGCGAGTGGTTCGACGAACATGGCGAACTGCGCCGCGAGATGTTCGCGCACGAGAGTGTGCGGGCTGAGCCGCGCTCGATCCCCGCCGGCTCGGTGACGTGGGGCAGGATGGGCCGGGCAGCTTGAGAGAAGCGGCCCAGCGCGCGTGCTGGTTCTGCGAATCGATCTATCCATCGATCAGCTTCAAGCCCGCCACTGACAGCACGATCAACGTCATGCAAATCACACGGGGTGCGGAAACCGGGTCATTGAACAGCATTACACCGAGCACCGTGATGCCAAGCGATCCGATCCCTGTCCATACCACGTAAGCCGTACCGGCCGGCAAATGCTTCATTGCCAGCGTCAGTAAAAACACGCTGCCGAGCGCGGCCGCAACGCCGCCGATGCTCGGCCACAAGCGTGTCCACCCATTTGCATATTTCAACGCCAACGCCATCAGAATTTCGACCGCGCTTGCGGCGAGCAGAATGAGCCATGCCATCGTGAGCCCCATCGGTGAGTGGTTAATGAGCGGCCAGCTTAGGGCTATAGTGATGTGCTCACCATTACTTACCCACTGGTAACCATGGCATTTCCCGAGTCCGCCAACGCGTCCCTCGCCTCGACCGAACAGCCCTATCGCGGGGACGTTTTCGACGCCGCCTGTTCGTCGCGCCTCGCGCTCGAACTAATCGCGGGAAAGTGGACGTTGCTCATCATGCCGGCGCTGCTGCCCGGCGCGATGCGCAATAACGCCTTGCTGCGCAAGATCGGCGGCATTTCACAGAAGGTGCTGACGCAGACGCTCAAGGAACTCGAGCGGAACGGTCTGGTGATTCGCGAGGAGCAGCCGGGCGCGGTGGCGCACGTGGAGTACCGGCTGAGCGAACTCGGTCGAACTCTCAGTGACGCGCTGGTGACGCTCGATCATTGGGCCGAGGAAAACGCGGCCGAACTCGACGCTGCGCGTGAACGCTATGACGCGCGGCAGCAAACACACCGCTAGCTTGCTGTCTGCGGTTGCCGCGCACGATTGTGGCTGAGTCAAGGCTGCTTGTTTTCCGGGCGCTCACGCGCCGCGGCGCGCCTTTGCACGCGTACCAGAAGCGCCGACGAAAACGCCCGCATCCGCACGATCTTGCGCGTCTCTACAACTTCGCCGGCCACATTCTTCGGCGGGTTGGGCTGCAGCGACCAGTAGAGGGCGAGTAGCCAGCCAAAGCCTGTCCAGCCGAGGCACGCGTTAAAGAGCGCCAGCGTCAGCACGTCATGACGCTTGCGCCTGTCCGCGAGAATGCTCGGCAGAAAATACAGCGCCAGCGCGAGCACCGCGGCGATCGCCTGTACCACGACGTTGCCACCCATAGACTGGCTCCTCAGGACGTGATGTATCTCCCGATTGTCGCGCGATTGTTTTCTTTGCGCTGCGTTGCTGCGAAACATGCCTGCGCGGCGAGGGGGTTCAGCGCATCGCGCATCAGGGCTATGATGGACATTTCGACTGAACAGAGCCGCCACGGACCGCCACCATGATCTCCGACGATACGACCCAGCAGACCCAGCGCATCAATCAGGACACGCTACGCGAATTCGTAGACCGCAAATGGAACGACGAGATCGTGCCTGCGCTCACCGACTACATCGCCGTGCCGGCCAAGAGTCCGGCGTTCGATCCCGAGTGGGTCAAGCATGGGTATCTCGAGCGCGTGATTACCGACGCTGCGCAATGGGCCGAACAGCAACCCGTGCGCGGCCTGACACTCGAGGTGATCCGTTTGCCGGGCCGCACGCCGGTGATCTTCTTCGAAACGGCCGCGACCCGATCAGGTAGCGACGAAACTATCGTGCTGTACGGCCACCTCGACAAGCAGCCTGAGTTCGACGGCTGGCGCAACGACCTCGGTCCCTGGACGCCGAAACTCGAAAACGACAAGCTGTACGGCCGCGGCGGCGCCGACGACGGCTACGCGATCTACGCGAGCCTAACGGCACTGGCCGCACTGGACGCGCAAGGTATCGAGCGTCCGCGTTGTGTCGGCCTGATCGAAACCTGCGAGGAATCGGGCAGCTACGATCTGCTACCGTACGTCGACGCATTGCGTGAACGGCTCGGCAAAGTCGGTCTCGTTGTGTGTCTCGATTCGGGTGCGGGCAACTACGATCAATTGTGGCTTACCACGTCGCTGCGCGGACTGGTTGCCGGCGACCTGGAAGTCCAGGTGCTCGACGAAGGCATTCATTCGGGCGGTTACGGTGGCATCGCGCCGTCGAGCTTCCGCATCATGCGGCAACTGTTCGACCGTCTAGAAGACTCTGCCAACGGCACATTGTTGCCGAAGGGTTTCCACGTCCCGATTCCGGCGGACCGTTTGCGCGAAGTGGAAGCGACCGCTCAAATTCTTGGCGATGACGTCTGGAAGAAGCTGCCGTGGGCCTGCGGTCAGGACGGCCGTCAGGTGCTGCCCACCACTACTAATCCACAAGAGGCCTTGCTCAACTCGACGTGGCGTCCGTCGCTGTCGGTGACTGGCGCGGCCGGCTTGCCCGCGCTCGCCGACGCCGGCAATGTGCTGCGTCCGCGCACGGCGTTCAAGCTGTCGCTGCGCCTGCCGCCGCTGATCGAAGCGGAAAAGGCCGTCGCCGAACTGAAGGCGCTGCTCGAATTCGATCCGCCGTACAACGCCAAGGTCACCTTCAAGCCGGACGCCGGCGCGGCGAGCGGCTGGAGCGCACCCGATCTCGCGCCGTGGCTCGCCACTGCGCTTAACGACGCGTCGCGCGCGCACTACGGCGCCGACGTCGCCTACATGGGGCAGGGCGGCACGATTCCGTTGATGAACGTACTGAAGTCGGGCTTCCCGAAGTCGCAGTTCATGGTGTGCGGCGTGCTCGGGCCGAAGTCAAACGCGCACGGCCCGAACGAGTTCCTGCACGTGCCGTACGGCAAGAAGCTGACGGCAGCCGTTGCCCAGGTGATCGCGGCCGCGCCTTGATCTTTCCATCCAAGCCGGCACTGTGAATGACCGATAACCCGACTGCTCAACTCACCACGCTCCGGATTCCGGCCGATCAATTGCATGCCTACGTACGGGCGATCTGGGAGCAGGCGGGCAGTACACCGCGCGAAGCGGAACTGGTCGCGGATCATCTGGTGGCGGCGAATCTGACCGGTCACGATTCGCATGGCGTGGGGATGATCCCGCGCTATGTGGCGTCGCTGGCCGACGCGCAACTGCAACTGAACCTGCACGCGCAAGTTGTGAAAGACGCGGGTGCGGTCCTGACCGTCGAAGGCGCCAGGGGCTTTGGCCAGGTGGTTGCGTTCGAGGCAATGGAGCAGGGTATCGAACGCGCCAAACGCCTCGGCATCTGCGCGGTCGGCTTGCGCTGCGCGCACCACATCGGGCGCATCGGCCACTGGGCCGAACAATGCGCGCGCGCCGGTCTCGTATCGTTCCATTTCGTCAACGTGGCGGGCGATCCGCTCGTCGCGCCGTTCGGCGGTGCGGACCGCCGCATCGGCACGAATCCGTTTTGCGCAGCCTATCCGCGGCCGGGCAAGCCGCCGCTCGTGCTCGATTTCGCGACCAGCACGGTGGCGTACGGCAAGACGCGCGTCGCGTATAACCAGGGCAAGCAGGTGCCGCCTGGCGCGCTGATCGATCACGAGGGCTTTCCGACCCTCGAACCCAAAGTGATGCAGGAAGCGCCGTTCGGTTCGCTGACGCCGTTCGGTGGTCACAAGGGCTTTGGGCTCGCGGCGATGTGCGAGATTTTCGCCGGTGCGCTGTCGGGCGGCTTCACCACGCACACGGACACGCTTGGCACGACCAACGCGATCATCAATTGCATGCTGTCGGTGATCGTCGATCCTGCTGCGTTCGACGCGCCCGACGCACAAGCCGAAGCCGATGCATTCATCGACTGGGTGAAGGCTTCGCCGCTCGCGGCCGGCGCGGACCGTATCTATGAGCCCGGCGAACCCGAGCGGGTGATGCGCGCGCAACGCGAGGCCGAGGGTATTCCGGTCGATGCCGCCACGTGGGCGCAGATTGGTGCAGCGGCGCTGGCCGTCGGTATGCGCCCGGAGCGGGCTGAGCGGTGGTCCGCGCAGTTGCAATAACGATTGCTTGTGAATCAACGGGCGCCTTGTGGCGCCCGCGTCTGAATATGCAAATTGAATATTCCGTCTGTTAGCCCACAAATAAAAAAACAAATACCTGAAAACCATATTTTCGATTGCATTGGATAATCGAAAACTATTTCTTTTCCTTTCAAATCCTGCAAGAAATTCAAGCTTTGTTCGATCGCTAATTTATTACGGCGGCGTGCTCATCTGTGGGCTAATTTCGCCCATCTCCGGTGCGCAAGCGTTTGCGCCTGCGTCATCCTTTCCCATTCGATTTACCTCCCCGCCGAGCTCCGTCTGACGGGGCCTGGCAGGCGTGTTGCATTCATCTGTTGGTTACCCCGCTCCCATCCCATTCCGGTCTGATTTAGGCTCGCATTGCAATGCCAGTGTTTAACCTTAAAAGGACCATTCAAAATGAATCTGCATAACCACCACGCCTGCCGTCCGTTCCTCGAAGCCGGCAATTTGTCGCAAGTCTCCGCTTACTACGAAGAAGGCCGCAACATCATGTGGATGATGCTGCGGGCGCAGCCGCGTCCCTGTTTTAATCTCGAACTGGTGCACGACATTCTGGGCCTCGCGCAGGCAGCACGAGAGTCCGGCTTGCCGATCGACTTCTGGGTGACCGGCTCGTTGATTCCGACCATGTTCAACGTCGGGGGCGACCTCGATTTTTTCGCGGATTCGATCCGCTCCGGCAAGCGCCAGGCGCTGATGGCGTATGCGCGAGCTTGCGTCGATTGTGTGCACGCGGCGGCGCGCGGTTTCGATACGGGGGCGATTTCGATCGCCATGGTGGAGGGCACGGCGCTTGGAGGGGGCTTCGAGGCCGCACTGGCGCACCATTTCCTGCTGGCTCAGAACGATGCGCGCATGGGCTTTCCGGAGATCGCGTTCAACCTGTTCCCGGGCATGGGCGGTTATTCGCTGGTCGCACGCAAGGCGGGCATGCGTCTGGCAGAAGAGTTGATCGGCATAGGCGAATCGCATACGGCTGAGTGGCATTTCGGCAAGGGGCTGGTCGACCATCTGTTCGAGCCGGGCGACGCCTATATGGCGACGCGTACCTTCGTCGACACGCTCAGGCCGAAGATGAACGGCATCCGCGCGATGCTGCGGGCGCGCCAGCGCGTGCTGCAACTTTCCCGCGCCGAGTTGATGGAAATTACCGAGGACTGGGTGAATGCCGCCTTCATGATCGAGGAGAAGGACCTCGCCTTCATGGAGCGGCTGGTGATGCTGCAAAACCGCCGTAATTCGAACCTGCGCCAGACGGCCTCCAGCGCGGCCAATTTCGCCTGAATGGATCTGGATTCCGGCGAGATCAAGCGGCAGCAGCGGTCCGGTCCGCCAAGGAGAGGCTCCCAGGAGATTTTCTTCGGAACGCGCCGCCCAGCAGAACTTTCTTCGGCGCGCGCCCCAGGGAGCCTTCCTTCGGGGTGCGCGGAAGCTCAGGCAATCAGTCTGAGCTTCTGTCTATCCTGCAACCAGCGTTCGAATTCCGCGGCCGGCATGGCGTGGCCGTACAGGAAGCCCTGCACATAGTCGACGCCCAGCCCCTTCATGAACATCTCTTCCGATTCAGTTTCGATGCCTTCCGCGACCACCTTGAAATTCAGTTCCTGCGCGACTGCTACCATCGAGCGCACGAGTGCCTGCGCTTTGGTATCGGCATTGATGGAGCGGACGAAACTGCGGTCGAGCTTGATGACGTCGAGCGGAATACGGCCCAATTGCGACAGCGACGAATAGCCGGTGCCGAAGTCGTCCAGATGGACCTGGGCGCCAAGCTGGCGGAACTGCGTGATCAGATCGATCGCAGCGGCTTCGTCCTCGATCAGGCAGCTCTCGGTGAGTTCCAGGTCGATCAGACACGGGTCGAGGCTGGCTCGTTGCAGCGCTTCGCTGAAATGCCGCACCACGGCGGTATCGACCAGTTGCCGCGCCGATACGTTGATCGCGACGCGCAGGTTGTAGCCGTCCGCCTTCCATTTGGCGGCTTGCCTCGCGGCCGTTTCCATGACCCAGCGGCCGAGCACGCCGATCAGCCCGGATTCTTCAGCATAACGGATGAACTCGGCCGGCATGATCTGCCCGCGCTCCGGCGAGTTCCAGCGCACCAGCGCCTCCGCGCCCTGCACCGCGCCGGTGGCGAGCACGAGCTTGGGTTGGTAGTGCAGCGTGAACTGCCCCTCTTCGAGACCGCGCCGCAGGTTGGTGTCGAGCCACATGTACTCGGCGACCTTGCGGTCCATGTCGGGCGAGAACACGCGATAGGTGCGCTTGCCTTCATCTTTGGCAACGTACATGGCCGTGTCCGCCGAACGGATCAGCGATTCGAGGTTGTTGCCATGTTCCGGACACAGCGCGATGCCAATCGAGCAACCGGTATAGACCTCGACGAGCCCCAGGCTGAACGGCGTGCGCAGGCGTTCGAGAATGCGTTGCGCGGTGGCTTCGAGATCATGGGCGGTGCCTTTGGCGGCGAGCACGATGAATTCGTCGCCGCCAAGGCGCGCGAGCGCATCGTCTTCGTTCAGGCAGGTGCGGATGGCCGCCGACACATCGCGGATCAGCCGGTCGCCGAAGACATGGCCGTAGTGGTCGTTGACCTTCTTGAAGTTGTCGAGATCGAGGAACAGTATGCCGACCGATTCGCCTGGGGCCGCTTCTTCGATCGCGGTGCGGATCTTGTCCTGGATCGCGTTGCGATTGGCGAGACCGGTGAGGGAGTCAGTATTCGCCAGTTCGGTGAGCCGTTCCTGCGCGAGCCGTTCCTCGGTGATATCGGTACCTGAGCAGATCAGGAACTGTTCTTCGACGCCGCTGCCGCTGTGAACGAACTTATTGCGAAATAGAAAGAGCCGTTCGCCGTTGAGGGTTTTCACACGCCGCTCGACTTCGTACGAGACGCCACGATTGAAGAACCCCGTGATGTTCTGGCTCGACGCCGCACCGGATTCGGAGGTCATGAACAGCGCCCACACATTGCGGCCGACGATGTCTTCTTCCTTCACGCCGGTGAGTTCCTCGGCGAGACGGTTGAAGCGCTGTATACGACCGTGCCTGTCGACGATGACCACAACCGAATTGACTTCGGAGACGACCTGTTCGGCGAACGAAAGACCGTGCACCAGATCGCGCGCGACGGATTCCGTGTCGTCGTAGGCGGAGGCGGTGCCCGCCCATGTATTGCTGGCGAGTTTTTTACCGACGAGGTGCAGGCGCAGCGGTTCGCCGAACAGCCGCACGTCGAGGATGAGATGCGAGGTGATACCGGTGAGGCAACGGATTTGCGAAGCCTGTTGGGGATTCAGAGGAATGGCGACATTGGCTGGCACGTCACCGGTGACGGGCGTGAGTTCCAGCGCGTTGCTGTCGTTCGACAGACGCCAGCAAGGGCTGCTTGTGCCGAACTGGGCAAAAAGCACCTGGTCGTGTTGGTCGTCGTTCATGAGATCCCCGGGCGGTGTGTGCCGGTGAGCCGCTCGTGAAGCCGGGTTGGCGGCAGACAGTCTTCATCATACTTAAAGACTGGCCCATTGTAGCGAAGCGGCTGCAGTTCGGGCCTATAAACATTAACGGCTGGGATGGCCCGCTTTTTTAGGCTTTTATATGAGCCGCGTGCGGGGGGAAGCCTGGAAACTGCGTCAATGCTGCGCCACACTGCTTCAGAACCGCCGGGCCAATAGACTCCGGGCGTGTTCTCGTTCCGCGGGAATCGTTTCCACTGCGGGGTCAAACCAGAAAGCCCCGGCAACCAACGTCGCGACAACGACCCCATCCCGATACAGAACCCGATTTCCCGCCACAGCCGGCACCCGCTCGCCGACTAGCAACGTACCGGCAAGATTCAAAGGATCCGTTCCGGCGACGCACACAAAAGCACCATCGTTCGCATGCCGTCGAACTTCGCGCAACAATGGAATTGCTTCCGGTAGCGCAAATTGCTCACCCGCGAGGCCATTCACAAAACGGCCGCCACGAATCACGCCACGCGCTTCGAGCCGCTGAAACACGCGCAACAGATCCCGCCACGGCGGCAACCATTCGGCCTCGCGTACAAGCAACCGCCAGAACACCACGCCATAGCGGCGCAGCAAAGTCATCGCGACATGTTCGAGTACTTCGGGGGCGAACTGCTGGCGGTGCGCGGACGAGGTTTCCGTTGCAGCGACAACCGGCTGCCGGCTGACCAGCGCCCAGCGTCCTGCGTCGTCCATTCCTCCGATCAATGCGCTCGACCTCACACGCCGGCTACTCGAGTACGCACTGCGTTTGGCGACGGGTTTCAACAACGCCCGCAAGCCGGCGAAACTGTCGGAATTCACGAGGCCCGCCGCAACCAGCTCGCCCAGCGCATTCTCCAGTTCAATACGCAAGCCGCTTACTTCGGTTAGCAGCTCGTCGAAGAACATCGCGCCATGTTGCGATAACGTGTCATAGACGCGCTGCGCCCGGGCCGACAACTCCGGTTGTTTCGACGCGTCGATCAGCGCGCTCCAGACGCGTACCTGAGCACGCGGCAAAAGCACGATCGGCGTGCTGCGCACCGGTCCCGCCGCACTGCGTGCCCGCTCGGTCAGACGCGTCCAGACGATCTTGCCGGCGCGGCATAGTTCGTCAAGCGAAACGTTCGCGTAGGCCTTGACGCGTGCCGGCAGAATGTCCTCTTCCCATGCAGCCGCCGCGGCCTGAAAACCCTCCATCTGGTCGAGTACGGCGGCGAGAGCGTCGCGTCCCTCGGCGCGCGTGTCGGGCGTCAAATGTTGCCACTCGAATAGAAAGCGCATGAAGTCATGCCGTTCCACCGGCTCGATTTCGCGTCGCAGGCGTTTCACCGTGTAACGGTGGATCCGCGCCAGCAGATGACGCTCGCACCATTCTTCTTCGGTTGCGCCCGGCGAGAAGCGGCCGCGCATCACGTAGCCTTCCGCTTCGAGACGCGTCAGCGTTTGTTCGACGGATGCCGCAGGCAACATCAGCGCCTGCGAAATCGCGCGTACCGGCAGTGGGCCGAAGCCGGTCAGCCGGGCGCGCAGCACGTCGAGCAGTGCGTCGTCGGCGCTCCAGGTGTTGGTGTAGCCTTTCGGTGGGGTGAGCGGTGGCTCAGACCGGGCGTCAGGGTAGAGCGCCTGGAAGCAGGTCAGGCGCTCGGCGGCCAGCCACAGCACGTTATCGGCGGCGATCCTCAGACGGGTCGCGCGGCCGGATTCGGCGAGCGAGGCGAGCCATGCCGGCCAGCCCTCTTCATTGCGCGCTTCGGCCTCGGTGATGCAGGCGAGGCCCGTCAGTGCTTCGTGCATCTCGTCGGCGGTGCGCGCCTGTGGCCATGCTTCGCCGCGTACGCTGTCGATCGCGTCGGCGTCGAGCGCACCGAGGTCGTCGGCTCCGGACGGATCCGTCCAGCGGCGGTTCAGCACGGCCTGGGTGCGGCGCTCTTCGATCGGTGCGTCGTCGAGATAGGCGTACGGCTTGGCGGTGAGGATTTCGGCGGCAAGCGGCGAGGGCGCCGGCAAATCGCGGGCAATCAGTTGCACGTCGCCCTGTTCCATGCGACGCAGCAAGGCAATCCAGCTTTCGCTGTCCATCGCTTCGTGCAGGCAGTCGTCGACGGTTTGGTCCACTAACGGATGATGCGGCAGTTCGCGTTCACCGACGATGTTCTCCAGACACGCGGCCTGCTCGGGAAATACGCTCGCCAGCAGATCTTCGCTACGCATGCGTTGCAATTGCGGCGGGGTCTTGCGCCCGCCGGTATAACGCGGCAGACCGAGCGAGGTGGTCGCGTTCCAGCGCCAGCGCACGCCAAAGAGCGGCGCGTCGAGCAGCGCCTGAATCAGCAGATGCTCGGCGCTGTTCGAATGCAGGTAGCGCCACACTTCGTCGAGTACGAACGAATGGCTGCCGGTCAGCGAGAGGACGATCGCGTCTTCGGTGGCGGCGGCTTGCAGTTCGAAATTGAAGGTCCGGCAAAAACGCTTGCGCAGGGCGAGACCCCACGCGCGGTTCACGCGGCTGCCGAACGGCGCGTGGATCACGAGTTGCGTGCCGCCGGACTCGTCGAAGAAACGCTCCATCACGAGCGTGTTTTGCGACGGCAGCACGCTGAGCGCGGCGCGTGCACGGGCAAGATAGTCGACGATCTGGCGCGCAGCAGCTTCATCGAGACCGAGAGCGTTGATGAGCCAGTCGATCGCGCGTTGAAGGCGCGCGGTCATGACTTCGGCGTCGTCTGCTCCATCGAGCAAGCGCCCAATCTGCTCACGCAAGCGCGCAACGCCGAACGACAGTTCATCGCTGCGCCCCGGCGCCTCGCCGAGCCAGAACGGGATATTCGGCGGCTGCCCCTGCGCGTCCTCGACCCGCACGCGGCCGCTCTCGATGCGCAGAATCCGGTACGACGCGTTGCCGAGCTGGAACACATCGCCGGCCAGACTCTCGACGGCGAAATCCTCGTTGACGGTGCCGATATTGATCGCTTGCGGTTCGAGCACCACCGCGTAGTCGGCGTTCTCGGGAATCGTGCCGCCTGAAGTCACGGCGACCAGTTTGCCGCCGCGCCGGCCACGCAAGGTGCCGCTCACGGCGTCGCGATGAATATAGGCGCCGCGCGGACCGTTGCGGCTGGTATACCCTTCGGCGAGCATGCGCAGCACGGCGTCGTATTGCTCGCGTTCCAGGCTGGCATAGGGTGCCGCGCGTCGCATCATCTCGAACAATGCGTCTTCGCCCCATTCCGCGTTCGATACCTCGGCGACGATCTGTTGTGCGAGCACATCGAGCGGCGCGTGCGGAATCCGCAACGCGTCGAGTTCGCCACGCCGCACGCAATCGAGCAGCGCCGCGCATTCGATCAGATCGTCGCGCGAAGCCGGAAAAAGCCGGCCCTTCGGCATGCCGCCGACATGGTGGCCCGAGCGCCCCACACGTTGCAGGAACGGCGCGATCGCGCGAGGCGAACCCATCTGGCAGACCAGATCGACGTCGCCGATATCGATACCGAGTTCCAGCGAGGCGGTGGCGATCAGCACACGCAAATCGCCACGCTTCAGGCGCTGTTCGGCGTCGAAACGGTGTTCCCTGGCGAGGCTGCCGTGATGCGCGGCGACCACATCTTTACCGAGCCGTTCGGTCAGATGACGGGCGGCGCGCTCGGCCATGCGGCGCGTGTTGACGAAAATCAGCGTGGTGCGATGCATCGCGACCAGCTCGGCGAGCCGGTCGTAGACGCGCTCCCATACTTCGTTGGGCATCACTGCTTCGAGCGGCACCGGCGGAATCTCCAGAGCGAGATCGCGCTCGCGGATGTGTCCCACGTCGATGATTGCGCAGTCGGCAGGAGCATTGCTTTCGATGCTCGCGCCGCCCACCAGAAAGCGCGCGACGGCGCTGACCGGCTTCTGCGTCGCCGACAGGCCGATCCGCGGCAAGCGCCGCTGACACAACGCGTCGAGCCGTTCGAGGCTGAGCGCCAGATGACTGCCGCGCTTGCTGCCGGCGAGCGCATGAATTTCGTCGACGATCACCGTGCGCACCGTCGACAGCATGCGGCGGCCGGAATCCGAGCCGAGCAGCACGTACAGCGATTCCGGCGTGGTCACGAGAATATGCGGCGCGCGTTTTTTCAACGCATTGCGTTCCTGCTGCGTGGTGTCGCCGGTGCGCACGGCGGTGCGGATGTCGAGCGGCGGCAGGCCGCGTGCGTCGAGTTCCGCGGCGATGCCCTGCAACGGCACTTGCAGATTGATGCGGATGTCGTTGGAGAGCGCTTTCAGCGGTGAGACGTAGACCACCAGGGTTTCGTCGGGCAGGACGCCGCCATTGGCGAGGCCTTGCTGGACGAGTTCGTCGATCGCGGACAGGAAAGCGGTGAGGGTCTTGCCCGAACCGGTCGGCGCGGCCACCAGGGTCGAGCGCCCGCTGCGGATCTGCGGCCAGGCGGCAGCCTGGGCGTCGGTGGGGGCGGGGAAAGTTTTCAGGAACCAGCCGGCGACCGCGGGATGAAAGTCGTCCAGCGCACCGGCCGTGAAGGGGCTCAAAGCGGGGCTCAAAACGGCCCCTGAAGCCGGCTCCAAGGCCGGATCGAAAGTCGAAGAGTCGGGAGGCGCCGCCAGGGCGGCGGATGTCGGGGCCGAAGTCATGCTTGCATAGATGGGGACGCGCCGTGCCATATCCAGAGGACGGCAAACGCCGCCCTGTTTCGAGGATGAGAGACCAGTCTGGCAGGTTTTTAGCGGCCTTGCCGACGGTTGTGCGGCACTACCAGACCCAGCGCACCCCCGCATCGCCCGTCACCGTTCTCTGGTGCGCGCCACCCAGGTTCGTCACCCAGCCGAGCGTTGCGAACACGCTGCCCGAGGTGCTGAATTTACCGACTACACCCGCGCCGAGTTGGGCCGCAGTTTGCCCGACGGTGCCCGGAATCACGGTCCCGCCGCCGAACGTGACTTTGTCGTCGGAGCCGAACTCGCGTAACAGGCTGACCCGCAAATAAGGCCGCCATGCGGTCGCGAACGCGTCGAACTGACCTTGCAGGCGCGCACCGATTCGTCCGACGAAAGTATTGCCGCTGTTGAAGCCGACACTCGATACGCCATCGTTGAAGTCGGATAGCGAAAGGTGCTGCCACACGAGTTGCGCTTGTGGTTCGAGCGTGAGCCCCGCGCCGAGCGGAATCGGCAGACCGCCTTCGAGCGAACCGGTCACCGCGTTGCCGTGCGTCGTCGTGTTGAGGCCGTCGCGCGAGACCGGATCGACGGTCAACGAACTCCCCATCAGTACGGCGTCCGTGTACCAGCCGCTTGGGCCGATATGCGTCCAGTAGCCACCGAGGCTGTATGCATTGATTGCCAGGTGGCCCACGGCGAGATTGGGCATGCCGAGCGCGAAGCCGTCGACGTCGCCGGTTGCCCGCGCGAAGCCGACGAACAAACCGTAGTGATTGCGCTGGCCACTCTCGCTGCGATCGGCGTACAGATCCTGGCCGGCCTGAATGCCATACACCGAGCCGTCGAATTGGGGACTCGCCGCACCGTCCTGGCTCAGTACGCTATGGCCGCCCCACACGCGGCCCCACGCGGCGGGCAGCTTGCCGCTGTCATTCAACAAGGCCTGATCGCCTTGCCGGTCATGAAACGTATCGATCTGCATCAGGCCAAGCTCACGTGCGACGCCGGGCGCCGCGGCGTAGACCGGCACTTCGACGCGATACAGCGGCGTGGCGGCCGAGCCAGCGGGCGGCGCGGGCGGCAAGGGTGGCGTGCCCTCGGCCGCAATCGGCACGCCGGGCTCCACAACGGGTGGTTCGCCAGGCGTCGTGACGGGTTGGCCTGGCGTGGTGACCGGCGGTGGAGGCGTCACCCCTGGCGGCAGCGGGGCAACGGTATTGCGCAGATACCAGTTGTCTGTCGTACCGCCGCTCACACCGCCTTTTGCGAGGTAGTAGGAATATGCGCCCGCCTTTACCGGTGCCGCCAGCGAGAAGGCGCTCGCGTCGGTGGTGGCGCCGTTGGTCGCCTGAATCAGTTGAATGCCGTCCGCAACGGTTTGCGCGCCCTGGCCGCCCACGTTCGTCACTTGCAGGCGCGTTGAGCCGGTGGCCGTTCCGCCGCTCAGCACGAGGCGATCGGATGCCGCGCCGTCGCCGGCGACAACAGTGTTCAGTCCGATGGTGCCGTTCTGTCCGGCATAGTTGCCGGTCACATTCAGCAGGTTGCCCACACCTGCAGCGGCAGGGCCGCCGATCTGCACGAGTCCGGCATTGACCAGCGAGCCGTTGATCGAGAACGCGCCGTTCCCCCCGCTTGCAAACGACGGCAACGCATTCGCCACCGCGAGCGTGCCGTTATTCGTTACCGCGCCCGTTACGCTGCCATAGCCGCCGAGCGTCGCGCCTGCGGCGACCGTGGTGGCGCCGCCGCCCGTCAGCGCAGCGTTGGCATGCGCTGCATCGCCGATCGCGAGGGTGCCCGCCGCGACCGTGGTTGGACCGCTATAGGTGCTCACGCCCGTCATCAGCAAGCTGCCGTCGCCGGCTTTCGTCAAGGCGCCGGTCCCGCTCACTGCCTGGGTGAGCGTCGTATCGAACGATTGCGTATCGATCGTGCCGCCGCCCGCGGCCAGGGTGATGGCGCGCGTGCCCGCGAGGTCGAAGCTCGTGGTCAGTTGCAGCGTGCCGGTGTTGAACGTGAGCCCGCCCGTGTTCGCGCCGAGCGCGTTGTCCGCGCCGACGGCGATCGTGCCTTGATCGATTGTCGTGCCACCCGAGTAGGTGTTGCCGTTCGCCGCAGCCGGCGCGAGCGTCAACACGCCGGCGCCGGTTTTATCGACTGCGCCCGTGCCGCTGATCGATCCCGCATAGGTGCCGGCGTTATCCTGGGCAAACCGCACGAGTCCATTGTCGGTGACGTTGGAGGGCAGGTTCTGCGCGTTCGCCTGCAAGGTCGCGCCGCTATCGACGAGTGCCGTCGCGCTCGCGCCGAGCGTACCGGTGAGATTGAGCGTGCCGGTTTGCACGTGCGCGAGCGTGAAGGTCCCGCTGCCCGTCCAGTTCCATAATGCGCCTTGCATCAGCAGGGTCTGGAAGTTGGTAAACGCATTCGAAGCCGTGCCCGAGCCTTGCAAGGTCACCGTATTCGTTCCCGCTCCACCGTCGGCCGTGCCGTTGATCACGGAGCCGGTTTGCAGAATCAGCGCGTCGTTGCCGTTGCCCATCGTGATGGCCGTGCCGATGCCGCTCTGCACGAGCCCCGCATTGATGATGGTGCTGTTGCCGTTGAGCGTGCGGATGCCGGAGCCGTTCTGGCTGATGATGCTGCCGCCCGCGAGGTTCTGGATCGTCGCCACGAAACTCGATCCCGCAGTATTCGAAAACACCGCATCCGAGCCGCTGCCACTCGCGCTGATCGTGCCGCTGTTGGTCAACTGGTCGTTATTGCCTTGCATATAAGCCGTTGGACTGGCCGCGCCGGTGGTGGACAGCGTGCCGGTGTTGGTGATGGCGCCGCTGCCGCCGAGAATCGATGCCGCGCGCGCGTTGCTGCCCGAGGTCGTCACCGTGCCCGTGTTGATCAACTTGTTGTTCGACTGGCCGACGTTCGTTTGTCCCCATGCGGCCGTCATGCCGTAAGCGTTGGGGCCGCTGGTGGTGATCGAGCCGTTATTGGTCAGGGTGTTGCCGCTGCCGTTGGCGGCCATGCCGTCGTTGAAGGCGCCGCTCGTGGTGATGGCCCCGCCGGTCGCGTTAGTGATCTGATTGCCGTTGCCCACGCCGAGCAGCACGGCGCCACGCACGGTGCCCGTACCGCCGCCGCCTGTCAGCGAAAAGTTGCCGCTGCTGTTGATCGTGCTATTGGTGTCGACGCTGAAGACGACCGGATTGGCGCTGCGTACGAAATTGCCCGAGGCGGTGCTATCGGCATTGATCGTCACACCCGTGCTGCCGGTTTGTGCAACGACGGCGGCGAGGCCGCTGCCGGTGCAGGTGACGGTGGTATTGCTCGGCGGTGCAGTGTTGCTGCACGCGGCCATTGCGGAAGGGGTGAGTGCTTTGGAGAGCAGCACGACGCTGCCGAGGCCAATTCCAAACCTGTTCTTCTTCTTCATACGCGCGGTCCTTTTAAGGGCACTACACCATACGAGCGAATGGTCCGACTTATACACGTCTTACTGAAACTTTCCAATTGCGCCCGGCATAACTGACGAATCTGTTGCGGATCACCGACGCTTGCTGAAGACCCGCGTGGCGACTTGCTTGCGGAGGAGCCGGCGGTTTTCGAGCGGGGAAATATCCACCGCAGTTCCGGTGCGAACCGTAAGGGATTTGAAACATGCGTTCGCCGGTGGCTGACGAGGAATCACGCCGGGTCCTGTCGAAATTTGCCAGGTGCAGTACTCTGTACGACCTACTCATCCACGAATCCACGATGGAGTCTCGACGATGCGATACAACCCCTTCGGCCGTACCGGTGTGTTTGTTTCAGAGCTATGTCTGGGCACGATGACCTTCGGCGGTGGCGAAGGCATATGGAAGCAGATCGGCGATCTGCAGCAGCAGGACGCGGAGCGGCTGGTTGGCCGGGCACTCGACGCGGGTATCAATTTCATCGACACGGCCGACGTCTATGCCGAAGGCCTGTCCGAGCAGATCACGGGCCAGGCGCTGAAGAATCTCAAGGTGCCGCGCGACAAGGTTGTGGTCGCAACCAAAGTATTCGGCGCGACGGCAGCGTTTCCGAATGCGCGCGGGGCGTCGCGTTATCACATCATCGACGGCGTCAAGGCGAGCCTGAAGCGCCTGCAGCTCGATCACATCGATCTGTACCAGATCCACGGTTTCGATCCGGCCACGCCGATCGAGGAAACCGTGCGCGCGCTCGACACACTGGTTCAGCATGGTCATGTCCGCTATGTGGGCGTGTCGAACTGGGCCGCGTGGCAGATCGTGAAGGCGCTGGGCATCTCGGAGCGCCTCGGCCTCGCGCGCTTTGAAACACTGCAGGCGTATTACACACTGGCGGGCCGCGACCTCGAACGCGAACTCGTGCCGATGCTGCAAAGCGAAGGCCTTGGCCTGATGGTGTGGAGTCCGCTCGCGGGCGGCTTGCTGAGCGGTAAATACGGGCGCGAGCAGCAGGGCGAAGCAGGCAGCCGTCGTACGACGTTCGACTTTCCGCCGGTCAATCGTGAGCGCGCATACGACTGTATCGACGTGATGCGTCACCTCGCCGAGGCGAAGCAGGTGTCGGTGGCGCAGATCGCGCTCGCGTGGCTGCTGCATCAGCGCGTGGTGACCTCGGTGATCGTCGGTGCGAAGAAAATCGAGCAACTCGACGACAACATCGCCGCCACCGGCGTCACACTGACCGCCGACGAGCTAGCGAAGCTCGATCAGGTCAGCACGCTGCCGCCGGAGTACCCGGGCTGGATGCTGGAGCGCCAGGGTGAGCCGCGCCGCAAGCAGCTTGAAGAGGCGCGTTATCCGGTGCAAGGCTAAGTGGAAGCTGCGGGGTCCGGTGCTTCCATTGCACGGCGGATAGGTCGTGGCGGAACGGTGTAGCGGCGTGCCGGGCCAGATAGTGGGCAGCGCGTTTTTCTCCGGGCCACCGACCTGGCGCGCCGCCACACCACTACACCGGGTGCCTCACGCCGCCGGCTTGCTGTCCGCTTGATAAGCGGCGACGGCGTCCATCGTGCGTGCCGAGTACACCATGGCGGCGCCCGCGTTCACGGCGACGGCCACGCCCAGCGCTTCGGCGATCTCTTCACGTGTCGCACCGTGTTTCAGCGCTTCGGCGGTGTGCACGGTGATACAGCCGTCGCATCGCACGGTCACGGCCACCGCAAGCGAAATCAGCTCACGCGTTTTCGCGCCGAGCAGGTCGGCCTTCTGGCCGGCGCTCGACATCGTTTGATAGGCCTTCACCGTATCCGGCGACAGTTTGGCGATCTCGCCGATGCGGCCGAACAGTTCCTTGCGGTAATCGATCCAGTTCAACATGACAGTGCTCCTTTGTTTGCAGCGAGCCGGCGGGTGCCGGTGTCGTGAGACAAAGTATTGCGCTGTGCCGCGACATCCTGAATACTCGATTCGCTCAACTTTTAGCGCGATCGTCTCATGGATACGCTCAGCCGACTGATCGACCTTGCCCGGCCGCAGGCCAGCCTCGATTTGCGCTGTCTGCTCACGGGCGGCTTCAACATTGATCATGCGCCGATGGAGGCGGGTATTGCGCCTTTTCATCTGGTGCTGGACGGCGCTTGTGTCGTCGAGACTGAGGATGGCGCGCAGGTTGCACTGCACGCTGGGGATTTCATGTTGTTCCCGCGTGGGGCCGCGCATCGGGTGCGCGATGTCGGGCGGGCGGCTGTTGCCGCGCCGCTGACGTTGAGTCATGACGGCATGCTGCCATTGCGCCGCAACGACGGCAACGACGCAGGCGCCGATCTCGATCTGCTATGCGGCCGGTTTGTCTATGCACCGGGTTCCTCCGCGTTGCTGCTCAACGCGCTGCCCGATCCATTTCATGTGTCGCTCGCGGGCGTGCAAACGCTCGGTGTGTTGCAGACGGTGATTGCGTTGATGCGCACCGAAGCCGAGCAACGTCAGCCCGGCGCGCTCGCGATCGTCACCGCATTGAGCCACGCGCTGTTCGCAATGGCCTTGCGCGTGCATGGCGAACAGAACGCATCGGCCTGCGGCGTGTTGGCGCTGCTGGCCGATGCGCGTCTCGGCGCTTCGATACAAGGCATGCTGAGCGCCCCGGAGCGGGCATGGACGATCGCCGAGCTAGGTGAGCTCGCAGCCATGTCCCGCGCGACCTACGCGCGTCACTTCAACGAGCGCGCGGGCATGACGGTGATGGATTTTCTCACGCAGATCCGCATGACGATCGCATGCGATCTGCTGCTGCGCACGCGGGGTAGCGCAGCGGAGATCGGTGAGGCAGTGGGGTATCAATCGGAAGCCGCTTTCGGTAAGGCGTTCCAGCAGAGCATCGGTGTGACGCCGGGACGTTACCGGCGTCAACCGCAAGACAATGATCAGAAAGCCGGCTAGGCCTTCTCGGTTTTGCCGAGCCAGCGCCGCTCGATCCACGACATGATCCAGGTCACCAGCAGTGCGCAGACCGTGCCCAGCGTGACTTCGCCGAGGCGCAGCAGGGCTTTGTCCCACGGCGAACCGACGCCGGGCACCAACAGCATGATGGTCGCGGTGATGCCGCCCAGACGCGCCGCGCTGCCCACGTTCACGATCCAGCAGGTCACGATGGCCACGGCAACCGTGGCGGCATAGGCCGCGAGATTGCCGCCGCCGAGCGTTGCGCCGACGAGACCGCACACGCCGCCCACCATCGCGCCGATGAACTGATCGCGTGAGAGCTTGCGGGTGTCGATATAGCTATGCTGGCTGACCGCAATCGCCGTAATCGCGGCCCAGAAGGCCTGTTCGGTATGCAGCCAGCGGCCGATCGCGAAGGCGAGGCTGGCGCCGGCCACCGCCTGCGCCGCCATCACGCCGCCTTCGATCAGCCGGTCGCCCAGCGGCAGAGACTTGAGAAACGCAAACAGCGAGTCGGCGGCGCTTGTCCGCGCTGCGCGTCTTGAATCGTTGGGAGCGGTCATCGAATGGGGAAGAGCCCTGTTGCAGCATGAAAGACTCGTATTCTAGCGTTCGCTGCTGCGCAGCCTGTGATACCAGTTCATCAGAGGCGTAGCCGAGACGCCGTGAATGACGACCGAAGCCGCGACCACCGCCAGCGCGAGCGGCACCAGTGGCACGACGTCGGCTGGCGCGCCATGTTCGAGCGCGTACGCCAGGTAGTAAAACGAGCCGATGCCGCGGATGCCGAACCAGCTCATCAAACGTCGCTGCGCCGGCGTTGCGCTCGACCCCAATAGCGACAACTCCACCGACACCGGCCGCACGACGACGAACAGCGCCACCGCGAGCGCCACCGTCTGCCACGTAAAAAGCGGCACGTGCAGCGTGGCGAGCACATTGCCGACCATCGCCATTACCGCAACTTCGGCGATACGTTCGAGCTCGATCGTGAAGCCCATCACCGACTCCGTCATATATGCATGCGCTTTGCTCGGGTTCGCCGCGGTCGCCTCGACGTCTTCGGAATCGACCGTGCCGATTGCTTTGCGCGCTGAAACGCCGCCACTCGCACGATGTTCGACGCGGCGCATCGCAACGCCCGCGGCGAATACTGCCAGAAAGCCATAGGTATGCGCGAGTTGCGCGGCGCCGAACGAGAGTTCGATCAGTCCCAACGCGAAGAAACCTTCGAGACCGAGCGCCTGTGCATGACGCGTGCGCAACCAGGCGACCGCATGCGTGGTGACCCAGCCGAACAGACCGCCGATCGCGATCGCGCCGACCACGCCCCATACCATGCCGCCGGCGAGCTTGAAAGTCAGTACGTCGCCGGCTTGAGTGGCGGGCACCGCGCATATCGCGAGGCCGAGCATCGCGAAGGGAAGCGCGATGCCGTCGTTCAGGCCGCCTTCGCCGGAGAGCGCGAAGCGCAGCAGGTCGTGATCGCCGGGATTGTGCACCTGGACGTCGTGCGCCAGTACCGGATCGGTCGGCGCGAGGATCGCCGCGAGCAGCAGGGAGGGCCCCCAGCCAAGATGTAATACATGCACGCCGAATAGCGTGAGCAGCGGAATGGTCGCCAGCATGGCGAGGAAGCCGAGACGCAGCGGCACGGTCCAGAGCGTCTCGAGTACGCCCAGCCGCAAACGCAGGCCGATCGCGAATAGCGAGACCAGTAGTGCGATTTCGGTGATGATTCGCAGCAGATGCGCATCGGTGACCATGTCGAGGCGCAGCAGATCCATGCCAGGTGGTCCGAGCGCGTAGCCGATGGCAAGGTAGAACATGGCGGCGCTGACGGGCAAGCGCCGGAATGTTGTCGCCGCCACGCCCATGAAAACGAGCACGGCGCCGACGATGAGAAACCAGAGAGTTTCGTGCATGAGCATCCGGTTGGGGCCGGCATGCGCACAATGCATGCGCGGCTGGTTGAGGGGCACACGTCCGAACGCTTCCCCTGCGTCACCCCGTTTTACGTCAGGGCGCACGGCCGAACGCTTCACGCAACTTGCGTTTGGCCTGTTGCAAGGTGTCGCGACGCGTTTTCGGCAGATTCCTGCCGGCGCGATTGATATAGAAGTTCAGCATCGACATGGCAGACTGGAACGGCGATCCTTTGCGACGGCGGCTATGCGTCGAAGACTGTTTCAGCGATTTCGCGATCGATTCCGCACTGCCCGTTCTGAAAATATCATGTTCGATATCCATCGCGTCGCTAGTTTCCATCACGTGATGCGACCATTTCTTCGGATGCTTTGCGCTGCTTGCGCCGGCAGTTTTCGCGCGATGCGCGGCATGCGCCTGTGCATGCCGCTGACGCGGCGGACGCCCTGACTTGCCGCCCACGGCCGGGCGTTTCGATTTGCCGGCGGTTTTTCGGGTGGCCATCGTGTCGCCTCCTTATCGAATCGTTCTCATGCGGATCACAACTTCACTCCCCCAGCTTCCGGCGCATCCGATGAACCTGGGGGAATGTCGCCGACGCCCAGGTCGTCGCGTCGATCGTACCGGTCACGTCCCCAATAGGGCTCGCTGCCGTAGTACTGATGCACGGACGTGGCCCAGGTCTGGTCGGCCATCGCCGGCCAGTGATCCTTATCGAATCCCGGTGCGTTTTTCACGCGCCCGGCTGTCATATCGAGGACGAAGCACTTCTGCTTGGTATCGAGTGTCAGTGCACTCCACGGAATCGCCAGCAGTTTGTCGCCGATGCCGAGAAAGCCGCCACTCGACAACACCACATAGGCGATGCGACCCGAGCCGACGTCGAGCATGATGTCCTTCACCTTGCCGATGTCCTCGCCGTCGCTGCTGATGACCTTGTTGCCGTCGAGCGTGGCTGCGGCCATCACGTCCGGGCCGGGGCCGTTTACGCTTGGGTTGTCCTTGCCGACGATACGCGCGCCCTGGTCCTGGCGCATTCTGCCTGGGGTCTGTTGCTGGTTGAGCATGATGTTTCTCCCTTACCGGTTCGAGGTAGGGAGAACTGAGCAACTGGCGTTCCTCAGATCTCGTGGACTCGCAACAGAAGTGGAGGCGCTGAACAGCAGTGCTTTGTTCTGGCTGTTCGCCGGCGCGGCACGTAAAGGCTGCTGGCCCTTTGAAACTATTTCGTCTGTATCGAGAACTGCCCCGCGAGGCATGACCATTGCTACGTAGTATCTGGACAGCGCACACCGAAAGCGGAGAGGGACTTCGCGGACCGATGCGCGAACCGATGAAGGAGGGCGTGATGAACCAACTATCCAGACAAAGCGCGGGCAAGCAGGCGCTGATCGTGGCAGCGATGGTGTTATTGACCGCGGCCGCCGGCTGCAAACGCGCCGATAACGGCAGCACCGATACGTCCACGGCCGCCAGTTCCGCACTGGCCAGCAGTGGCGTGATGAACGGTAACGCCGCCACCGGCAGCACTGCAGATACGAGCAGTGGCGCCGCTGCCGCTGCCGATGCGACGAGTACGCCTGATGCGGCCTCAGCAGCCTCCGGCGCTAGCCAGTAAACCAGGTCGTCGACCCAGTAATAGCGCATGCATTGACATTGCAGAAGACAGGATCGCCTCACCGGGATTCCACTAACAGGTGAATCCCGGTGCGGTGACTTCAGCCCATCGCCGCACGTTTCTCCGCATGCGCGAGCAACGCGGCCAATGCCACTTCGTCCACTTTCAATCCGCGGCGTGCCTGGCCGATCCGCAAGCGCTGCAACTCATCCGCTTCGAACGCACTGATTATTGCAGGATGGATGTAGCAGCGCCGGCAAACCGCGGGTGTATTGCGCAGCAATGCCGCCACATCCTTGACGGTCGCTACGATATGGCGGCGCGCTTCCGCCGCGCTGCTGCACATCAACCGTCTTAGTGCGGCCAGCGCATAGACGCTGCCGGCCCAGGTTCGATAGTCCTTCGCGGTGAAATCGGCATCACTCGCACGGCGCAGGTAATCGTTGATGTCGGCCGAACCGATCGTGCGGCGCGTGCCGTCGTCGTCGAGATACTGGAAAAGGTCGTGGCCCGGCAGTTCGGCGCAGCGGCGCACGATACGTTTGACGCGCGGATCATCCACGGTCACGTCGTGTTCGATGCCGCTCTTGCCGCGAAACCGGAAGCGCAATTGGCCGGCTTCGAGCTTCACATGCTTCTTGCGCAGCGTTGTCAAACCGTACGACTGGTTATCGCGTGCATATTCCGCACTGCCGATGCGAATCAGCGTGGTGTCGAGCAACCGCACGATCGCGGCGAGGACTTTATCGTATGGCATGCCAGGCAGTTTCAGATCGCGTGCGACGCGGGCGCGAATCTTCGGCAACGCACGGCCGAACTCGGCCATGCGCTCGTATTTGTCGGCGTCGCGTGTCTCGCGCCAACGTGAGTGATATCGGTATTGCTTGCGGCCGCGTGCGTCGCGGCCCGTCGCCTGGAGATGGCCACGCGCGTCGGGACAGATCCAGACGTCTTCGTAAGCGGGCGGAATGGCGAGTGCATTGATGCGTTTGATTTCTTCTTCGTCGTCGATGCGCTTGCCGGTCTGGTCGATATACATGAAGCCGTTTTTTTCACGCTTGCGGGTGTAGCCGGGTTTGCTGTCGTCGGCATGGCGCAAGCCCGGTGGCATGGCGGCAGGCGCGGCTGGTTGCGCGGTTTTGTTGCCGGCGCGTTCGGTGCGCTGTGTACCGCGTTGATTCAGGTGGGTTGTTGCAGCCATCGTCGCAGGTAGAAGTTTCGAGCAGACCGCGCGGTTTGCGCCAGTGTCTGTCCGCAAGCAAAGGTGATGCCTGGCGCCGGGCGTGGCGTACTGCTTGAGACGTGAGCGGAACAGTCCTTGCGAACGCTCATGGTGGGTACTGGATAAACCAAGGAGGACGCCATGAGTAGCACGCTGAACCCCGATGAAGAGCCGCAACAGATCGTCAAGCAGACCTCAGGCACGACGGGTGCGCTCGGCCCGAGCGATTCGTCCGATAGTGGCAGCGACGTCGCTGGTGCGAAGCGTCACGAATTCGATGTCGATTCCGAACTGGACAACCACGCGCTCGAAACGGGCGATTCCGAACTCGGCAGCGATACCGGCCGCGCTGGTACGGGCGAGCGGGCCGCCGCCGACGGCGATTCGACGCTCGTTGAGAGCGGTGATATCGAACCTGACCGCGTCGTCGATCCGCTGGCTGCCAATGACGATGGCCTCGACGAAGATCCGGAGGGTCGCTAGGCGGTGGTCAGGCATAGGCACGCCTTTTGCTGTTAAAGGACATGGCAAGCGCAAGGCTGCCTCAGCGAAGCGTAATTGCCGAGGCGCGCAGGCGTTGTTCCGAAACGCTGTGCCTCGTTGTTCAGCTTGCTTCGATGGATAGGTTCACCAGGGAGAAAATGTATGAAATTCCGGTATTCCCTACAAGTGATGACTGTTGCGTTGGGGCTCGGTGCAGTGTCGATCGGCACTGTCTACGCGCAAGCCAGTGACGCCCCCGCGAGCGATGCGCCGGTGAGCGGCACCAGGCTTTCGCCGGCGGATCAGCAATTCGTGCAGGATGCCTCACAGTCCGATGCCACCGAAATCGCGGCAAGCAAAGTTGCGCTCAAGAATTCGAGCGATCCGCACGTGAAGAAATTCGCGCAGCAAATGATCACTGACCATACGAAACTCTCGCGCGGCATGGCCGCACTCGCCGCGAAGAAGGGGCTTGCCACGGCGCCGTCCGCTGATTCCGCGCTGGTCGGCAAACTGCAGACGCTCAAGGGTCGTGAATTCGATCAGGCCTATGTCGAGCAGATCGGCGTGGAAGCGCATCAGCGCGCGGTCGACCTGTTCCAGCAGGAGAGTCAGAGCGGCACCGATTCGCAGCTGAAGGCGGCGGCCACGCATGCATTGCCGACCATCAAACATCACCTCGCGATGGCGCAGCAACTCGCCGGCTCAATGAAGGGTTCGTCATGAACGCGATCCTGCCGCGGCCGGCCTATGAGGATTCTCTTATGCACATCACTTTTTCCGACGACCAACCTGCCTTCGACGGAGCGAATCTGACCGTGCGCTTCATGGCGCGTGTCGATGGCGAAGCGGTTGAGTGCGCGATCACGGCTGAGGCGCTGGAAGATCATTTCGGCGCCGATTCCGCGCTCGAATCCACCCTGATGGCTGCCTTCGACAAGGGGCGCAACCGCATCCGCTCGGTTTGCGCGGAAGCACTCGACCAGAACGGTGGCGATGGCGTAGTGTTGCATAGTGGACTGTTCAGAGTGGAAGGCATGGAGCCCGATCGCGGCACGACCGCGTAGTCCGGGCACATGCCTGCCGCCTGCGCGCAAGTTTTAGCGCGGCGCTGTCCGGCGGCATGATCCGCAAAACGCGATTCAACGATGCAAGGAGGCCTCATGTCACTCATCGTCGCAGCACGGTTTACGACTTTCCCCACCGCGGAAGACGCGGCGCAAAAGCTCTTCAACGCAGGTTTCGTCGAAGAAGACGTCACGCTGTTCTTTGTCAATCCGCGCGGCCAGCACGCGCGTTATCCGATCGGCGGCGACACCGGCACCGACCCAGGCGCGAGGGACGCGCCGAAAGGCGCAGGAATGGGCGTCACCATCGGTGCGGTCGTGGGTGCGGTGGTTGGCGTCGCGATATTCGCGGCGTTCTCGGCGCCGATTATCGTCTCGCTGATCGCGGCCGGCGTCGGCGCGTACGTCGGCTCGCTGGTCGGCGCGATGGCGCGTACCCGCGAAACTGGCAAAAGCGGCCACCATTTGCCATTTCATCAGGAAATGCGTGATTCCGGCGTGCTGGTTGCCGTGCATGTGTCGCCCGACAATCAGTTCGACGCGGCTCGCGTACTGCGCGAAGCTGGGGGCCTCGCGATCGAACGCGCAAGCGGGCGCTGGCAGCAGGGACGCTGGGCCGACTTTGATCCGCTCAAAACGCCTGAGCCGCTCAATGAATTCAGCGAGAAACATGCTTGAGTAAGGTGAGCGCTTTCGTTTGAGCTTAGGCGCGGTAAATGACAGAACGGCCCGGCAAATGTCGGGCCGTTTTGCATTCATCCGGTCGAGAATCCGGTGAAAAGATCGTCGCTGAGGCGGGCAAGTTTTACGCGCATTGGCAATGCTTGCGATCGCTTGTCCATGCTTGCCACCGCCGTCACACAGGGTGTCGACGGCCAGCGCGCCAGGCATGGCTCATGCGCATAGGCAGAGGAATCCCGTTGCTACGTGGAAGTAAGTAGCAGCGGATTCCGCAATTAACAAAACCCCTGGAGGTATTGAATGGCTACGAACGCTGTTTCCGTGCTGAACGATCTGGTCGAAACGTCGAAGGATGGCGAAAAGGGCTTTCGCAAAGCAGCAGAAGACGCGCATGACGCGCAACTGAAAACCTTGTTTCTGACGCGCGCCGAAGACTGCACGCGTGGTGCGCGTGAATTGCAGGACGCGGTTCAAGCTTTGGGCGGCAAGCCCGAAACGGGCGGCAGCGTGAGCGGTGCGCTGCATCGTGGTTGGGTCGACGTGAAATCGGCTGTGACGGATCGTAGCGACCACGAGATCCTGGCCGAATGCGAAAAGGGCGAGGACGTTGCGAAGAAGCGCTATCACGACGCGCTCGAAAAGGAATTACCGGCGGATGTGCGCGCTATCGTTGAGCGTCAGTATCAAGGCGTGCTGCAAAACCATGACCGCGTGCGTGACCTGCGCGATCAGTACGCTGCGACCAAACGTTAATTGGCGGCAAACGTAACGAACCGGCGGCCGGCGTTCCGGCGGCCGGCGTTCCGGTGAAACGGCGCTCTCCGGAGCGCCGGTTTGGATCGCCCGGTCTTATTCCGCTGCGACCTTCAGATGGTTTTTGACGCTCGACACGCCATCGACACCCTTCACGACTTCTCCGGCGGCGGCCTTGTCGTCAGCCGACGGTACCGAACCCGTGAGCCACACCACGCCCTTGCGGGTCTTCACGTGGATATGGGTTGACTTGACGTTCTTCGCGCTAAGCAACTCGGCCTTGGCCTTGGTGGTAATGGTGCCGTCGTCGACGTGCTGGCCGATGGTTTCGGACGCTGCCGACGGGGCCGACGCGCTGGTTTGTGCCGTAGCGTTCAATGCGAATGCGACACAAGCGATGCCGCCCGCGGTCTTCAAAAGTTGGATGGTCTTCATGGTTTCTCCTTTGGGTGTTAATGAAAAATACCGCCTTGTTACCTGAAGACGATCTGTCCGCAAGTCGTGTGCCCGGCTCACCGTACGGGTGTCCCCGACACCGGAAAAGCTCTTACGGCCCAGGCATTCAGGCTGAAGAATAGAAAGGTGGGTACGTGCGGCGCGCTGTCTGGCGGGCTGAAAGGTGTGCGACCGGAAATTGCCGGGTCCTTGTAAAAATGGGGCTCGCCCGCTGCGCAATCGGCGGGCCTGAAAGAGCAAAACTTAGAAAAAACAGTGCATTGAGCGAGCTGGTATGACAGTTGCTCTGTAGAGGTCACGAACCATTTCTCAGCGATTAACGGGACCTCACTACAATGCCTTCAATTGAACTACGCACAAGGCAGTCTCTCGCACTCACGCCACGTCTGCAGCAATCAGTGCGTCTGTTGCAGTTGTCGTCTCTGGAGTTCCAGCAGGAGTTGCGAACCGCGCTCGACACCAATCCGTTCCTCGAGTACGACTCGTCGGATACGGAAGACGTCGCGCTCGCCACCGCCTCACCGGGCGATGACGCCGGTGCGGCGCCTGCCACGGACACGGTTGCCGCAGCCGAAGCTGAACCGGTGCCGGTTGAAGCCAGCGGCACGACGGAGAGCGCGGAGCAGGACGACATTCCCGGCGACTTCTCGGGCGATTACAGCACTCGCAGTTCGACGCGCCAGAACGGCGACTCCGATGGCAGCGATCCCGCTGAATGGGCGCGCTCCCAACCCACGTTGCGCGAGCAGTTGCATGACTCGCTGCGCTTGTATCGACTCGATGACCGTGACCGCGCAGTGGCCCGCTTCATCGTCGAGGCCCTCGATGACGATGGCTATCTGCGTCAGGAGCTCTCCGAGCTTGCAGATAGCGTCGACCTCGAACCTGAGCTGACCGAAGAAGAATTGCTGGTGGCGCTGCGCCTCGTGCAATCGCTCGATCGTCCGGGTCTCGGTGCGCGCACGCTGTCCGAGTGCCTGTTGCTACAAGTCAACGTTTTGCCTGCTGACACGCCGGGACGCGAGGTGGCGCGGCAAATCGTCGACCATCATCTCGAACGCCTCGCGCGCCGCGAACAGGCCGAACTGCAAAAGCAGATCGGCTGCAGCGCCGAGGAGCTGCGGGTGGCCTGCGCGCTGGTGCGCAAGCTCGACCCGAAGCCGGGCAACAGCTACGGCCGTACCGAAGACAACTACGTGGTGCCGGACGTGATCGTGCGCCAGGCGCGCAACAAATGGGTCGTGACGATCAATCCGGCCGTGCAGCCGCGCGCGCGCATCCATCGCATGTATGCGGAGTTGTTCGCGCAGTCCGCCGGTACAAGCCGTTCGCCGCTCGCGCAACAATTGCAGGAAGCGCGCTGGCTGATCCGCAATGCGCAGCAGCGCTTCGATACGATTCAACGCGTGGCCGAATGCATCGTCACGCATCAGAAGGCCTTCTTCCAGTACGGTGAAATCGCGCTCAAGCCGATGGTGCTGCGCGATGTGGCTGAAGAGCTCGGTCTGCATGAGTCGACCATTTCGCGAGCCACCGGCAACAAATATATGGCTACGCCGCGCGGCATCTTCGAATTCAAGCATTTCTTCCCGCGTGAACTCGGCACGGAAAGCGGCGGCACCTGTTCGGCTGCGGCCGTGCGCGCACTGCTCAAGGAAATGATCGCCGCGGAGAACACACGCGATCCGCTGTCTGATGTCACGCTCGCGAAGATGCTCGCGGATCAGGGCGTGCTCGTGGCACGGCGCACGGTAGCGAAATACCGCCATCTGATGAAAGTGCCGCCGGCGGAGCTGCGTCGCCAGGTTTAAGCGTGCTTCCCGCGCTCTGAACGAGGCTTTATCGAAGGGTCATGCGAGACCGGGTGCTCGCATGACCCTTTTTCGTATCTGGACGTTTCGCGCGCGCCCCATTACATTGGCGGCTCAAGTCGAAACGGGGTGAGTCAATGAAGTACTCGAATCTGGTCGATCGTTTGCAAGGCAAGCGCACGTCGGCGTGGGAAATCCATCGTGTCGCGCAACAGGCGCTCGCCAATGGCGAAGATGTGATCGTGCTGAGCGTCGGCGACCCGGACTTCGGGACGCCCACGCCGATCGTCGAGCGCGCCATCGAGGCGTTGCGCAGCGGCGATACGCATTACAGCGCCGTGTCCGGGCGTGAGCCGCTGCGTGCGGCGATTGCCGAAGAGCACACGCGCACCACCGGCTGCGCCGCGAGCGCGGCTAACGTGATCCTGACGGCGGGTGCGCAGAACGGCGTGTTCGCCACGTCGCTGTGCTTGCTGGAAGCGGGCGACGAAGTGATCGTCCCTGAGCCGATGTATCTCACGTACGAGGCCTGCGTGCGCGCTGCGGGCGCCACGCTCGTGCCCGTGCCGGTCGATCCCGAACGAGCGTTTCACCTCGACTGCGACGCGCTCGAAGCGGCTGTCACGCCGCGCACCCAGGCTATTTTCTTTGCCACACCCTGCAATCCGACCGGTGTGGTGATGCCACGTGCGGACCTCGAGCGCATCGCGCGGCTTGCCAACGAGCACGACCTATGGGTGCTGTCCGACGAGGTCTATGCGGATCTCACATTCGAGCGCGAGCACGTGAGCATCGCGACGTTGCCCGGCATGGCGGAGCGCACGGTGACGCTCGGCAGTCTGTCGAAATCGCATGCAATGGCGGGTTGGCGTGTGGGCTGGGCGATTGGACCCGCCCTACTCATTGAGCATATGGGTCGGCTCGCGCTAGCCATGCTCTATGGCTTGCCGGGCTTCATCCAGCAGGCCGCATTAACGGCCTTGCAGAACAAGGCACCGATCGTCGCTGAGATGCGCGAGATATACCGGCGTCGCCGCGACGTCGTGTTCGAGCGCTTGCACCGCGTGCCGGGTTTGCGTTGCCTGTTGCCGGAAGCCGGCATGTTCATGATGGTCGACGTCAGCGGAACGGGCCTCGATACCGTTGATTTCACCTGGCAGCTGTTTCGCGCGCAAGGCGTATCGCTGCTCGATGCCAGCGCATTCGGCGAGACGGCGAATGGCTTCGTGCGGCTGGGCTTCGTGGTCGACGAAGCGAGCCTGATCGATGCGTGCGAACGGATTGCCGCGTTCGTCGGCGGATTGCCGGTACGTGATCAGGCATTGCCGGCGGGCTAGCGCTTCGGCCTCAAACAGAGCCTTTACGCATTCCCCGCGCCCGGCTTCGAGCCGGCGCGAGGTGCCCACTCCCGGGTGTCCAATTACGCATGGGCACCTGAAATCAGGGTTGTAATTCACCTGCGCGTCTGATTTACTCAGAACATCCGGACTCCGTCAGGCCCTTGCCACACGGCTTCCGCGGCATTGTCACATCCATTGCAAGAGCGAATTTCACGTATGAGAATGCGTGTGGGCTCGCAGTATACTAACTATTTAGTTAAAATACGGCGCGCCGTTGTTCGTAACGGAGTTTGTCCAAGGAGTTCGATATGTCGAGACGGAAATTCCTTTCGTCGGTGCTGATGCTGGTCGCCGGTGTGGCAGTCGCGAAAGTGAAGGTGATTTTTGGCGGCATGCCATGGAGCAAAGACCCCGCGGTCTTGCCGCAGCCGGTCGTGGCAGGCGGTTGGACCTTCTTCACCGCGGAAGAGGCGTCAACTGTCGAGGCGATTGCCGATCGTCTGATTCCCGCTGATGAACTGAGCATCGGTGGACGTGAAGCCGGTTGCGCCGTGTTTATCGACCGGCAATTGAGCGGCGACTTCGGTCGCGCGACGACGCAATACCGCAGCGGCCCGGTCACGCCCGGCACCCCGCAGCAAGGGCCGCAGTTCAGCCGGACCCCGGCCGAGCGCTATCGCGCCGGCCTGAACTCGCTCGCGCAGCATTGTCAGAGCGCGCAAGGCAAGCCGTTTCACGCGCTTGACGCCGCACAGCAGGACACGTTGCTTCAGCAGATCGAAGCCGGCCAGCTCAAGTTCGACAACGTCGACGGCGCAGCCTTCTTCAACATGATGCTGCAGAACGTCCGCGAAGGCTTCTTTGCCGATCCGGTCTACGGCGGCAACAAGGAGATGGCGGGCTGGAAAATGCTCGGCTTTCCCGGCGCGCAGTACGACTTTCGCGACGTGATCGGCCGGCGCGGTGAAGACCTCAAGGTGATTCCAATCAGCCTGATAGGCAGCAAGAGCTGATTCGCGGCAGAAGAACGCCCACGAGAAGGCAATACTCAAGCGCGTCGCAAACAGGCGGCGTGGTTCCCACAGCACGGCGCACGCCGTGCCTTGCGAGCGCGAACGGCAAGACCGCGCGCCCGCGCATTGATCATTGAAACCTGGAGAATCTGGATGGCACAGAAACGCGCCAAAGTGGACGCGGTCATCGTCGGACTCGGTTGGTCAGGTTCGCTGATGGCCAACGAATTGACCCAGGCGGGCCTGAACGTTGTGGCGATCGAACGTGGCGCGTGGCGCGACACGTCGAGCGACTTCCCGACCACCATCGACACCGATGAACTGCGTTTCGCGACACGCCGCTCGCTGATGCAGCCGCCGGCAATCGAAACGCTCACGTTTCGCAATACCGTCGAGCAAACCGCGCTGCCGCTGCGCGACTGGAACACCTACCAGTTCGGTATTGGCGTGGGCGGCGCGGGCACGCACTGGAACGGCATGACGTGGCGCTTTCTGCCCACCGACTTCATCACGAAGAGCCATACGATCGAACGCTATGGCGCGAACAAACTGCTCGACGGTTTGACCGTGCAGGACTGGGGGGTGACCTATGGCGACCTGGAGGCGTATTACGACAAGTTCGAACGGCTCGCCGGCACCTCGGGCCGCGCGGGCAACATTCAGGGCAAGCTCCAGCCGGGCGGCAATCCATTTGAGGGTCCGCGTTCGCGCGACTATCCGCTGCCGCCGCTAGAACGCACGCAAGTCGCCATGATGTTCGACAAGGCCACCCGCGATCTCGGCCTGCATCCGTTCGCGGTGCCCGCGGGCAACACCTCGGGTGCGTACGTGAATCCGCTCGGCGTGCATATGGCGCCGTGCACGTACTGTGGATATTGCGAGTTCTTCGGCTGTGGCAACTGGTCGAAGAGCAGTCCGCAGGCGTGCATCATGCCGGCGCTGATGCAGCGTAAGAACTTCAGCGTCATCCCGCAGGCGGAAGTGCTGCGCGTGAATCTGGCCGACGACAGGAAAACCGCCACGGGTGTGACCTTCGTCGACGAGAACAACAACGAGTGGGAGCAGCCGGCGGACATCGTCGTGATCGCCGCGTATCAGATGGACAACGTACGCCTGATGCTGCTTTCGGGCATCGGCCAGCCCTACGATCATGCGCGCGGCGAAGGGGTGGTGGGGCGCAATTACGCGTATCAGACGATTGCGGGCGCATCGATTTTCTTCGAAGGTCAGCGGCTGAATCCGTTCATCGGCGCGGGCGCGCTCGCGCAAGCCGTGGATGACTTCAACGGCGACAACTTCGATCACAGCAACCACGATTTCATCGGCGGTGGCGTAGCGCTCGTGCATTCCACCAACGGCCACCCGATCGGTCTCGCCAATGGCGTGCCGCCCGGCACGCCGCGCTGGGGCAGCGCCTGGAAGAAGGCCTACAAAGAGAGTTATCAGAACTACAACTCGATTTATTGCATGGGTAACAGCTACCCACATCGCGACGTCTTCCTCGATCTCGATCCGACCTACAAGGACCGCTTCGGCCGGCCGCTGCTGCGCGTGACCTTCGACTGGAACGAGAACGACAAGCGCTCGGCGAAATTCATGGCTGATCGCTCCGAGGAAATCGGTCATGCGATGGGCGCGAAAACCGTGGTGCGCTCCGAGCCCACCGCGAAGCCGTTTTCACCGATGGACAATCTGTCCTCGCACACCACCGGCGGCGCCGTGATGGGCGACGATCCGAAGACGAGCGCGTTGAACCGCTACTTGCAGAGCTGGGACGTGCACAACACCTTCGTGGTCGGCGCATCGGCATTCGCCAACAACGGCGGCTACAACCCGACCGGCACCGTCGCCGCGCTCACGCTGTGGGCCGCCGAGGCGATCAGAACGCAGTACCTGAAGTCACCTGGCCCGCTGGTGAGGACCTGAGCATGCGCACCAAATCTTTGTTGGGGATCGTGGCGCTTGCCTGTGCGAGCGCGGCCGCGTGGATCGGCGTGCAGCATCGCGCGGCGGCCCAGGATGCGCCGGCGCAGGCGGTGCATGGCGTTGCGGCGGCCGCTGGCCCGGCTGCCGAGGCGGTCGAGCGCGGCCGCTATCTGGCGCGTACCGGCGACTGTATTGCGTGTCACACAGCCCAGGGCGGCCAGCCGTTCGCAGGTGGCCTCGCGATCGACACACCGTTCGGCAAGATCGTCGCCAGCAATATCACGCCGGACAAGCAAACCGGTATCGGCGACTGGAGCGAGGCCGAGTTCATCCGCGCGGTGAAGCAGGGTGTCGGCAAGCACGGCGAATATCTCTATCCGGCGATGCCATACACCGCGTACGCGAAGGTGAGCGATCAGGATCTGCGTGACATCAAGGCCTATCTGGACACGGTGCCCGCGGTGAGCAACAAGGTCGACGCCAACCAGTTGCCGTTTCCGTTCAACATCCGTTTGCTGATGTTTGGCTGGAATCTGCTGTTCTTCGACAAAACCCCGTTCAAGGCCGATCCGAAGCAATCGGTCGAGTGGAATCGCGGTGCGTATCTGGTGCAAGGGCTCGGGCATTGCGCGTCCTGCCATACGCCGAAGAACTTCCTGGGCGGCGACGGTGCTGCGTTGCAGGGCGGTGAATTGCAAGGCTGGTATGCCCCGGAGATCACCAGCAATGCGCATATGGGGCTGGGTGGCTGGTCGGTTGACGATATCGCGGCCTATCTGAAGAACGGCGGCAATGATCGCTCGGTGGCGTCGGGGCCGATGGCCGAGGCCGTTACCAATTCGACGCAGTATTTGACGCAGGCGGATTTGCGGGCGATCGGCGTGTATCTGAAGAGCTTCCCGGGCTCGGATAAGGCTGCGCCTGCAGCGCTCGACGCCGGCGGTGAGTCGATGCGTCTGGGGCATCAAGTGTTCCTGAACAACTGTGCGGCTTGCCATCGATCGAACGGCACGGGCGTGCCGGCGATGGTGTCGTCGCTGAGTGCAAGCGCGGGCGTACAGCAGCCTAACCCTGCGAACCTGTTGCGGACGATCCTGATCGGCAGCCGTGGGGCGGTGACCGAAAGCAACCCGACTGGGGCGGCGATGCCCAACTTCAGCTGGAAGCTGTCCGATGCCGAGGTCGCGGCAGTGGCGACTTATGTGCGCAATAGCTGGGGCAATGCGGCGGACGCTGTTACGGCCGAACAGGCCGGCAAGGCGCGAGCGTCGCTCGGTGCCCGGCCGGTTGTGACGATGACCGCTACTGCGTCGGCTCACTAATTTTTCCAACGCGGGTTATACGACAAGGTAGTAAGGGTTGGGAGCGTACTTCGCGAAACCGTGCGCTCAGGTTGTGATGCGGCGCCTTCAAATGGGTCCTTGACCGGCGCCGGCTTTCTTTAACATTTCGGGTAACTATTCAGCGGCCGGCAGGGGCGAAACGACCAAACCGGCAAAGCTCAAGGCCAGCGCATCGATCAGCGAGCGGTTCTGCTTACGCAAAGTGGCGAGATAGGAGCGGATTGTGCAGAACGCCTCCATGCCGCAGACAGAGCGGAAACACCCTGATATTTTCTGCTTGAGTTTGGGCATGCGGATATCGCGCTCGGCCAGATTGTTGTCGAACGGCACACGGTGATCTGCAATAAAACGCCATACCTGGCGCGTCTGTGTGTGCAGGCGGCGCAGCAGATTGTAGGCAAAGCTCTGCCTGATCTTGCCGCGCCGCTCCTTGCGCCTGGACTCGCGCGCCTGCTGGGGATTAAGCCTGTCTCCCAGAGCAATCAGCGCCCGACTTCGCCTGGCGTAATAGCGCTGGCGCGATCGACTCAGTGCCGTGTTGCCGCAGGCCAGACTGAGCTCACTCTCGCGTTTGGCCTGACACAGCAGATCAATCATCTGCTGGGCCCACGCCTGCCCGGTGGACTCCAGCACAAACACCAACTCGCGCAGATGGTGGGCATTGCATAGCGCATGGTCGCAGTCATAGTAGGCATACGGTCGCCAGCCGTCATGTACCGCGATGCCCGTGAAGCCAGGCAGAATGCCGAAACTGTCGAGTGCCTCGCGACCGCGCTTGTGGTGCGCACCGTACCAGCTCAGCGTGCGCGTTGACGCGGTATGCAGCCAGTGGGGCGTACGTCCCACGCGCATGCTGCTCTCATCGAAATGCACGACCGGCTGCTTATGCAGTGCCTGGCTGATCTGTTCAACTGCGGGCGCCAGCAGATGTGCTGCCTGATCAATGCTGTGCTGCACGGTGCCGGTACTCACACGCAGACCGAACAGATCCGTCAGCGCCTGAGCGGTGCGTCCCACTGGCAGTTGCTGGTACTGCGTCAGATAGACTGCCGCGGCGCGCACCTGGGCACCGTACTGCACCGCCTGGCTTACGCCTTCGGGAAACACGCCCGAATGACGTTTGCCGCAGCGACACTGTGCGATCTGCACGCGATGTTCGGTCACCTCAAAACGCGTGGGCGGCAAATCGATCACCTGACGTCCTTCAGTCACCACGGTGATCCGTGTGGAATCAAGCCGTGCCCCGCATGCATCGCACACCCGCGCCACCGGGTGAATCTCAATGTAATCGGGTTGCGCCACGCGTTTTAGCGTCTTGCCTTTATGACCGGGCTGCGCTCCCGGGCGTGCACCGCTTACGCCGCGCAACGACTTCGGTTTGCGCTTCGGGCCGTCGCTTGATGGTGGCTTGCTGGAGTTATGACTGTCCTTCTCAAGCTTCGCCTCAAGCTCGTTCAGACGCCTCACAAGATCGACGATCAGTGCGTCCTTCTGTTCAGGCGTCAGATCCTTGATGTCGGGCATCTTCGTCATGTCCTTCACTATGCATGGCCTGGTTCCAGTTTACAACCGCTGAATAGTTACCATTTCGGTTTGTTTTCGTTTCCCCCAATGAAACGATGCGGCGTGGGAGAGGCGCGCGTTGCAGCCAGTTTTCGGTTGACGTAGTCGATGCTTGCGTCAAGAATCGTTCGCCGAGTTCGTCTTAATCTGGACAATCGGATATCGACGTAAATCGACTCGCAGCCGGGAACCACGCACATGGGCCTTCGCTTCTACCTCTCGTTGCGCCAATCACTGGTGGCAGGATCCATGGCGGCCGCTATGTTGGCGATGGCCTTGCTCCTCGCCATCGTCGCCACGTTCAGCCAGATGTGCGCGGCGGCCGAACTGGATGACTCATCCGCTGCCTCCGCCAGCACGGCAACCGCCACATCGCCGGCCGACTTAGCCACGAACTTTGATATCATCACTGTATAAACATACAGGTTTCGTGATAACCCGTGGCGACAGATGCTCCGTCAGACCTCCGCTCTGATGCTCCCTATTACCTGCTGAACTTCGAGCGTGCGCTGGCGTGGCTCGCCGAGCGTTACGACGATCTGCTGGACGCGCACGAGCACGGCTTCCTGCGCGATTTCGCCGCTTTGCCGCAGCCGTCGCGCGCCTTGCTGGTTCGCATGCTGATGCGCAAGGGCACGCTGTTCCGTGCCAGCCGTCTTTCTTATGACGAGATCGGTTGCCCCTTTGTGGCAGTTGCGCCTCTTGCGGCACTCGGCTGGGTCGATGCCGAGCCGGCTCTGACGCTTGACGATCTGTTCACGCTCACCACGCGTTCCGAGTTGCTGCTGATTTTTGCGGACGCCGTCGCTTTGATCCCCGGCGCGAAAAGCTTGCGCAAACCGGATCTGCTGGAAACGCTGCGGCCGTTTTACGAACGTGAACGTGAACGTGAACGTGAACGTGAACGGGAAGGTGAACGGGAAGGTGAGGGTGAGGGTGAGGGTGAGGGTGAGGGTGAGGGTGAGGGTGAGGGTGAGGGTGACGAACAAGGTCCCCTTGCGCATCCGTTGTCCACATGGCACAGCCAAACCACCGACCGCGTCTTTCACGTCGCCATTGCGCCGCTTTGCGAGCGTCTGCGGCTGATGTTCTTCGGCAATCTGCAGCAGGACTGGTCAGAGTTCGTGCTTGCCGATCTCGGCGTGTTCCAGTACGAGAAGGTCGCATTCGCTCCGTCGTCGCGCGCGTTTCAGCAGCGCGTGGACGTCGATGTCTACCTTGCGTTGCATGCGTGCCGCGACGCGCTCGACGGGTTGCCCACAGGAGACACAGAAGCGGAAGCTGAGGCGATCGAAGCGCTCGTCGCCGTGATCGCTGCGATCGAAATCTCGAACCCCTGGCTCGAAACGCGTCGCGCGAAACTGCTGTTTCGTATTGGTCAGCATGGCGAGCGTCAACAGAACTGGCCGGCTGCGCTCGCCGTCTACGAGCGTTGCGCGTGGCCCGGCGCGCGCCATCGGCGCTTGCGTGTGCTGGAGCGCAGCGAACGATTCGACGAAGCTTTCGCCCTCGCTTCGCAAGCCGCTGCCACGCCTGAAAGTGAGGAAGAAGCGCAGCGAATTGCACGCATGTTGCCGCGTTTGCAGCGCAAGCGTGGCGAGCCGGTGGCACGTGTGCCCGCCGCACGGCCGGTCGCGCGCAGCACACTGGTGTTGCCGCGGCCTGAGGCGCCGCACTCAGTCGAATACGTCGCCCGCGACCATTTGACTTGCGACTCAGCGCCGGTTCACTACGTCGAAAACGCGCTGATCAACTCGCTGTTCGGCTTGCTGTGCTGGGAGCCGGTGTTCGCGGCGCTGCCCGGCGCGTTTTTCCATCCGTTCCAGCGCGGGCCGGCCGATCTGCATGCGCCAGATTTTCATGCGCGGCGTGCCGAACAATTCGCCGCATGTCTTGCGCAACTCGACAGCGGCGCCTATCGCGAGACGATTCTGCGGCATTTGCAAAGCAAGGACGGTCTGCAATCGCCGTTCGTGTTCTGGGGCGTGCTGACCCCGGAACTCATCGTCCTGGCACTCGATTGCCTGCCTGCCGCGCATCTGAAACTTTGGTTCGAGCGTCTGCTGCGCGACATCCGCGGCAACCGTTCAGGCCTGCCGGATCTGATCCGTTTCTGGCCGGCCGAGCGCCGTTATGAATTGATCGAAGTAAAAGGCCCCGGCGACCGTTTGCAGGACAACCAGATCCGTTGGCTCGCATACTGCGCGCAGCACGGCATGCCGGTGCGTGTGCTCGATGTGCGATGGGCGGATGAAGATGCCTGCGTGTCCGAAGTGGCAACAGAAATCGAAACTGAGGTGATGGCAGCGGTCGCGAAAGCGGGCACGACAGCGGACACGACAACGGCTCCGAAAGAGACCGCCGAAAAAGTCACCGCAGCGGCTGTAAAAGAGGCCACCCCGTGACCTACGTGGTCGCCGTGCGGGCGATGTGTGAATTCACCGCGCGGCGCGGCGATCTGGATCTGCGCTTTACGCCCGCGCCCACCTCGCTGGAGGGCATGGCCGGCCACGTGACGGTCGCCGGGCGGCGCACGGGCGGTTACGAGACTGAGATCACGCTGACCAGCACGCATCGCGGTTTGACCGTGCGTGGCCGGGCCGATGGCTACGACCGGGCGGCGAACCGGCTGGAAGAAGTCAAAACCCATCGTGGCGCGCTCGAACGGATGCCCGCCAATCACCGCACCCTGCATTGGGCGCAGGCGCTGGTGTACGGCCATCTGCTGTGTCGCGCCCGCGGGCTCGCCGAATTGACCGTTGCGTTGGTGTATTTCGATATCGGCACGCAGAAGGAAACGTTGTTGACCGAGACGCACACCGCGCGTGAGCTGGAGATTTTCTTCGTCGAGCAATGCGAGTGCTTTCTCGATTGGGCCGTGCAGGAAGAGGCACATCGCGCCGCGCGCAATGCCGCGCTCAGCGCCTTGCAGTTTCCGCACGGCCAGTTCCGCAGTGGGCAGCGCGAACTGGCCGTGTCGGTGTATCGCGCGGCGCGTGACGGCAAGCCGTTGATGGCGCAGGCGCCCACCGGAATTGGCAAGACGCTGGCGACGATTTTTCCGCTGCTCAAGGCGTGCGCGTCGGATCAGATCGATCGCGTGTTCTTCCTCACCGCGAAAACGCCGGGCCGCGCGCTTGCCCTCGATGCAATCGAAACACTTCATCAAAGCGCCGCGCCGTCCGTTGAGCGATTGCCGCTCAGAACGCTGGAACTGGTCGCGCGCGACAAGGCCTGCGAGCATCCCGACAAGGCCTGCAACGGTGAGTCCTGTCCGCTCGCGCGCGGTTTCTACGACCGGCTCGACGCGGCCCGCAGCGCGGCGTTGGCCGGGCCGAGGCTCGACCGGGCGTCGGTGCGCGAAGCGGCCCTCGAACACGACGTCTGCCCGTATTACCTCGCGCAGGAACTGGTGCGCTGGTCCGACGTGGTGGTTGGCGATTACAACTACTACTACGACAGCAGCGCGATGCTGTACGCGCTCACGCAGATCAATCAATGGCGCGTCGGCGTGCTGGTTGACGAGGCGCATAACCTGCTCGACCGGGCTCGGCGCATGTACAGCGCGTCGCTCGATCAGTCGACGTTCCGGCTCGCCCGAAAAACCGCGCCGGCGACGTTGAAGAAGCCGCTTGAACGGCTTCAACGCGAGTGGAACGCCGTCAAGCGCGCACAGACCGACTCGTATCAGGTCTATGCCGACGTGCCCGGCAAACTGCTTTCGGCCGCACAGAATCTGATCGGCGCGGTGACGGATCAACTCGCCGAAGCACCGCTTTCAATCGACGAAGCGTCGCTGCGGTTTTTCTTCGACGCCATGCATTTTGTCGCGCTGGCGGAGCAATTCGGCGAGCATTCGATTTTCGACATCACGCTCAGCGCAGACCGTTACGCGCCGCGCGACAAGCGCAACGCCACGCTGTGCGTGCGCAATGTGATTCCGGCGCCGTTCCTCGCGGGCCGCTACGCTGCCGCGCGCACCACGGTGATGTTTTCCGGCACGCTCAATCCGCATCATTTCTATCGCGACACGCTGGGTCTGCCCGAGCAGACGACCTGGCTCGATGTCGAAGGGCCGTTCCGCGCCGAGCAGTTGCAGGTGCGTGTGGCGGGCAATGTATCGACGCGCTGGCGTGACCGCGAACGTTCGCTCGTGCCCATCGCCGATCTGATCGCGAGGCAGTACGCCGCGCAGCCGGGCAATTATCTCGGGTTCCTGAGCAGCTTCGAGTATCTGCAGCAGGTCGTGACGTTGATCCGAGAGCGTCATCCGGCGCTGCCGGTGTGGGTGCAGGAACAGGGCATGGACGAGGCGGCGCGGGATGCGTTCCTCGCACGCTTTCGCACCATGAACCAGGGCGTGGGTTTCGCGGTGTTAGGCGGCGCGTTCTCCGAGGGCATCGATCTGGTCGGTCAGCAACTGATCGGCGCCTTCATCGCGACGCTCGGCCTGCCGCAGATGAACGACGTCAACGAGCAGATGCGCCGCACCATGGACGCGAAGTTCGGCAGCGGCTACGACTACATGTATCTGTATCCGGGCTTGCAGAAGGTCGTGCAGGCTGCGGGACGGGTCATTCGCACGGAGCAGGACCAGGGTGTGGTGCATCTGATCGACGACCGCTACCGGCGCCCGGAAGTGCAGCGGTTGTTGCCGCGCTGGTGGCAGGTGCAATAACAGAGGCAATAAACAGGTGAGGTAAGCGGCGCGGAGCTGGCCCGCGTCCGGGCGCCGTCGCTGATCGTGCAGGGCGACCGCGACGTCTCTGCACCACTCGAGCTCACTGGGCGCCCGACTGCGGCGCTGATCGAAGGCGCTTCATTGAACGTCTACGAAGGCGCCGGCCACGGCCTGTACCTCACTCATGCGGAGAAGTTGAACCAGGATTTGCTGGCGTTCCTGGGCCACCGGTCGGCTTGGAGTCGACGGGCAGTTGATCTTCAACCGGCGCGTCGGCTTTGCCGGCGGCCGCCTTCAGCGAGGCATCGGCGGGCGGCGGTGAAGGCGGGTTGTCTCCCGGTGTGGCCTCGGGGCCATCATTCGGTGTGCCGTTCGATTCGACTTTGGCCGGTACGCTCTCCGGGTCCCACGTCAGCACATGCCGCTGCGGGTTCGCGATGTCGATGCCGCGCGCGCTGAACTGGTTGAGGATGCGCCGGTTGAATTCGCGCTGCACCCCCCAGCGCGCGGTGTCGCGGCATTGGATCTGGCCGGCCAGCGTCACCGCCGAGCCATCCACGCCATCCACGCCCCAGAAGCTGAAGTCGGACAGAATGCCGTCCTTGAACTTCTCGTCCTCGCGCAGCGCGGCGCCAATTTCCTTCAGCGTGGCGATGGCCAGATCGACATCCGCGCCGAACACGATATTCACCTTCACCGCCGCATTGCCGAGTCCGCGATTGGTGTTGTTCACGGTCGAGACCGAACTGAACGGCACGGTGTACAGCGAGCCGTCGCTGCCGCGCAAGCGCACGGTGCGGATCGACAGATATTCAACCGTGCCGGATACGCCCGCGAGCGTGACCCAGTCGCCGACCTGCATGGCGTTTTCCATCAACAGGAACATGCCGGTGATGAAATCCTGCACGAGCTTTTGCGAGCCGAAGCCGAGCGCCACGCCGAAGATACTCGCGCCCGCCAGCAGCGGCCCGATGTTCACGCCGAGTTCGCTCAGGCCGGTAAGCACCACCACCAGTGCAATTACGCAGAAGAGCGCGCTGCGCAGCATCGGCAGGAGGGTACGCAGACGTGCGGCGCGCACCAGGTCGCCGCTGGTGGTCCAGCGGTCCAGCCGCCGTTCGACCGCCACGTTGACGCTTTCCCACACCAGCAGCGCGATCACGGCAGCGACGCCGATCGTGATCATCGCCGAAGCCAGCCGATGGCCGATCGAACCGGCCCTGAACAACTCGCCCACGTCGACGCCCCATACCTGCAGCAGCGCCAGAGCGGTGACAATGCCGATGATCCACGAGATGACCCGCCGCAGCAGCGGGTAGTAGCGGTAGGCATGCTGGTGCACGAGCGACTTCTCCGCGTCGCCCTGTACGTGGAAAAGCCGCGCCAGCGCACCGAAAATCACGATCGAGACGACCCGCGCGCCCACCAGGATCGCCAGCGTAATGCCGCCGAGATGCAGCAGGGTGTGATAGCCGTTCTGCACGTCGAGTGCCCAGATGAACCATAGCGCCATCACGATGAACGCCGCGAACCATGCCCATGCGTCGGCGAGTGCATTGCCGAACATTTGCAGCGACTCGCGCGCGGCGAAGCGCGTGCGGATCAATTCGCCGACCGGTTTCGCGCATCGCAGGATCAGGATCGAGATCATGATGTGGCCCGCGAGCGCGACCACCTTCATCAGCGCGAGATGCGCCGCGTCGTTCAAACCGAGCGACTGCGCGATTTCCGCGATCGCCGAGCCGGCGCCGACCACGGCGACGATCCGCACAATCCAGCGCTGCACGAAAACGGCCCATGCATCGCTCATGCGCAGCAGGCGCAGGCGCGGTGCGGTGGGCTGCAGAAAGAAGCCGCTGACGATCACGATCACGCGGCACAGCACGTAGATATCGATCAGTGAATCGAGCGCACGGTCCTGCGGCGTGCCATCTTCAGTGAAGATCGACATCAGCGCGCTCGCCGCGCCGACGAACACGACGAGCGGCAACAGGCGCAGCACCATCGTTAGCAGCGCGCGCGGCAGACGCTGCAGGAGCGTCCAGTGATGCACGGCTTTCTGCTTGCCCTTGGCTTCGGTGGCCTGGCCGGTGGCGGGCGTGGGCGATGAGGTGCCAGGCGGCTTCGCTGTCTGCACCGACGCATCGGGAGCAACGGGCAGCGGCGGTGCGGCATTCGGCGCATCGGCCTGTTGCGGCAGGACGTCGACGGGCAGGTCGGCTCGCGGCGCGCTGTCTTCATCGCCACGTTCGCGGCGCGCGGCGAGGGCCGTGTACGCGCGGCGCAACAGACGGCGCGCGAGCCATTCGAGCCCCAGCGCGGGCAGCAGCGCCGCCAGCAGCGACCAGACGACCTGGCCGAGCACGCTGCGCGCTTGCGGGTTGGTCGATTGCCAATGCCACCAGGCGCGCACCGACGCTACGTCGAGCAGCGCGGCGGCCGAACTGCGCAATGACGAGCCAAGGTGCACGGCCCAATGCGCGCCCTGACGCGCCAGTTGCGAGGCGAGGCCATTGGACTTGAACGCCGCCGGAACGAGCGCGGCGGCGCTGCTGGCCGCGGAGGGCGCCGAAGCGGCTGCAGCCGCCGGGACAGGCGGTGCGCTGAGTGCGCCCGCTGTGGCAATCGCCTGGAGCGTGTCGCTGACTTGCGCGCGGCGCTTGGGATCATTGAGGACGCTGAGGGCCTGGCGGGCCTGCTCGGGCGTCAGGGTGAGCGCGGCGCCGGATGCCGCGGCGGGTTGCGCCGCGGCGGCAAAGGCCGGCGAGGCGCCTAGCAGGAGAAAAATGACAAACCAGGCGTGAAATATTTTGCGCATAGGGTGTAAGGCGGGGGTACCAGGTGCGGACGACGGTGCCGGGACGCGTGGATCGCTTCGGCGACGTGACCCTGAACCGACACGGGTTGGGTCGTACAAGTTCCATCGGCGGCGGCTTGCGGTGGTCGCGCGAGGGTTTGGCCAGCCGGTTTGAATTGTAACGTCAGGCAGCAGAAAGCTCGCCTGACAGGCGGCACCGCCCCGTCGTACTTCAGCCGCGACGCCGGCGCAGCCACAGGGGCTGCGTCGTCAAAAGCGAAAGTGCGGGGACGCCGGCCACCAGGACACCCAGTCCGATGATGCCTATTCCGTCGCTTCCATCCCGCCCATCGCGGGCAATCCAAATGTGCCTTCGACGACCTCGGTGAAGGTCCGCTCCTCGCGCAGAATGAAGCGCCTGGTCTGCGCGAAACTGAAATTTTCCCGCGCTTCGGGATCGGTTCGCAGCCGTGCCCGGTATGTTTCATACGCGGCGAGGCTGTCGAACGCGATCAAGCCCCACGCGATGTCGTTGGTCCCTTCGTGGGGCAGAAAGTAGCCAATCAGATGACCGCCGCAGCGGGGAATAATGCGGCCCCAGTTGCGGGCGTAGTCGTCAAAGGCCTCGCGTTGGAAGGGGTCGATCTGGTAACGGATAAAGCAGGTAATCGTCATGTGCGAGCTCCCAGTCGGATAAGGATGGTCCGAGGACCTGAGCACCAGTATGGCGGCAGGTTGATCGCGACGTTTCAGTGCTTGATGAACTATGGATGAGACAGCGTGACTGCGCCATGGCGAGCATTGCGAGCGGATCGTCAAAGGGATTCGATCAGCGGTTACGACGGCCGGCCCTCCGGAGCGCGGCAATCGGTGCGGCTTCGCGGAGGTTTACCCGCCTAGGTGGCTTGGGCGATCAAACCAGCGATGGCGCGTGCCGCTCCGCCTCGTCGTCCGCATCTGCGCCGCCGCCGTTCGTGTTCGAGGCGCGCCCGGCCGCCGGCTCCTGATGCAGCCGGTTCGTATGCATCAGGCGATACAGCGTTGCCCGCGAAATGCCGAGTTCGGCCGCGGCCTCGGACAATTTGTAGCCGTGCCGCTGCAACGCGTGTTCGATCGCGTCCTTCTCGGCCTTGCTGCGGATCTCCGCCAGGGTCACGGCCGGCCCGTTGTCGGTTTCCGGCAAGCCGAGGTCGCTTGCCGTGATAAAACGACCTTCGCTCATGACCACGGCACGGCGTACGCAGTTGATCAGCTCGCGCACGTTGCCCGGCCACGGATAGTTCGACATGGCGACGATCGCATCGCTCGACAGCCCGCGCAATTTACGCGCACCGTCCTGCCGGTACATGCTGAGCGCGTAGTTGGCGAGCAGCTTGATGTCGCCGCCGCGCTCGCGCAACGGCGGCTCGACGAGCCGCAGCACGCACAGGCGGTGATACAGGTCGGAGCGGAAGCGGCCATCTTCGACGGCTTTGTCCAGGTCGACGTGGGTCGCCGAAATCACCCGTGCGTCGACCTTGATCGACCCATTGCCACCGAGCCGTTCAATGGTGCCTTCCTGCAGAAAGCGCAACAGGACCGCCTGGCATTCATGCGGCATATCGCCGATTTCATCCAGGAACAGGGTGCCCTCGTTCGCGCTTTCGATCCGGCCGATCTTGCGCTGCAATGCGCCGGTAAAGGCGCCGCGCTCGTGGCCGAACAATTCGGCTTGCAGCAGGCTGGGTGGAATAGCCGCGCAATTGATCGCGACGAACGCCAGGCCTGCGCGCGGCGAGCGCTCGTGAATCGCACGGGCGGTCAGTTCCTTGCCGGTGCCCGATTCGCCGGCGACGAACACGGGGGCATCGGTCACGCTGCATTTGTCGATGCGACGGTACAACTGCTGCATCGCCTCGCATTGCCCGACCATACCGTGCCGGCCGAGCGACGGCGCCGGGGCGACCGGCGCGTGCCGCAGGCTCGACAGCCCGTGCGCGTGGCCGAGCGCGAACACGAGCCGCTCGTTCAGCCACGGCCGGGTAACGAAATCGAAGCAATAGTCGAGGATAAAACGGCTGACCAGTTCGTTTTCCGCCTGGCCTGGCGCGATCTGCGCGACCCAATTGGTTTCGACGCGCCGCATGCAGGAGGCGAGGACGGACAGATGTTGGGACGTGCAGTCACCGGGCAATTCGACGAGGCCGACCTTGATATTGTCACGCTCGATCATGCGTTCGGCAATTGCCGTGCTTCGGGCGTGCACCGCTTGCCAGCCCGATGCTGCGAGAAAGCTGGCGAGATCCTGATCGGGCGAGTTCGATACGTACAGAACCGTGCGTTCGGTGTCGACAGGCGTGCAAGTCGTATTCATGTAACCCCCGGATCGTTGCTGCTCTCAGAACTGCTTTTCGAACTGGACAAACCGGTAAGGACAAACTCACGGTAACTGCAGTGGCGGGGGCATGGAGTGGCGGCGTGAGCCGCGAGGTATTACACATCGGACCGGCGGCAGAACAGCGCTCAACGCTGAAACCGCCGGACTATTTCATCCCCGCATCATAAAAACCGTTTCTTGCCTTGGTGGCCTGACACCAGCGCTCTACGTGGCGCATGGCTTAACCATAAGCGAAAGTGCTTTCGAGCGCCATACAAACAAATATGGATTCAGAAACGTTTTTCGCGTCACCACGTGTTGGCTTGCGGTTCAAAAATAGCCGGTCAAGCCCGGCTATGCGCGGTGTGCCACACAACGTCGCAAATCACATTGCTGTAGGTGTGCGACGGATATCGTGCCATCGAGTCGACGTGTCTCAAGCTTGCGACATCTTTGGCACCCGGTCTCCAGCGCTGTTTCGTGGCCCGACGCATCGGCACATTTGACCGGGGCATGCCGCAAAGCACGGCCGGACGTGGCCCGCTGAAGGGTGCAGCCGGGTATGCAAGCAGGTAGATCCTTCCTTGACGCGTTGGAAGGTGAACCAACCGCGTCTCGAATTCGAATCAACGTGTGCCATCAGGCAGGGTCCGGCGCGGTGTTTTGCGGCAAAAATCACGCTGCGGCATGGGATTGAAGGCGCATGGCACAGCCATTGCAATAGGAGACTCACAAGCGAATGCATTGCCGCCTGGTTCCTGAAAGCCGGGGAAACAGCAGCCGGAACCCGGTGGCAAACATAGTCTTCGTAAGCGCGGCCGGGGAAGCCAATGTGTCTTACGAGGGTGCGGCGGGGCCAATGAAAAACGGATGTCAAAAAAAACGGGGTGAATGATCGATACGACGTATCGGTCATTCGTCACCGGACAACGTGAAGCGCTGACCACGCCACTTTTTCCGTCGAACTGAACGGACTCGAAGTAGATGGCCGTCATTGATGGCCAATAGCGACAGGTACCGCACTCGAGCAATTCGCGAGCGCGCGACGCACAGAACAGGGAAGGGCAGCGTACGGTCAGGACCGGCCGGCGCGAAGAAGCGGGGAAACGGCCTTAGTCTCCATAGAGAGGCACACGCTACGAGGTGAACCGGGTGCTGTGCCCGTGTATTAGCGCGGGCATGGCTTACCTGGATACGGCCTTGAAATGACCGATCATTCGGGGGTTGTCATGAAAACGATCAGCAAGCCGGCCGCAGCGCGGCTCGACTACGACACCACGGCGCACGGCGCCGGTCTCTGCTATCGGCGTCACTTTGCACGGCAGCGTACATTGTTCGCTGCGCCGTCAGCCGATCTGCTCACGCTGGTGATCGCCGAAGCGATGAAACGTAAGGCTCAGCCCGAGATTCAGCGCGAGGTGTTGCGCGACGCCGTGTTTGAAATCCCGGTTTCGCCTGAACCGGAGCACGATCGTGGTATGGACATCTACTCATCCGATCCTGACGAATATTCCTGAACGTCGACCGTTGAGAGGGACACGGCGGCCTGTTCGCAGCGCGGCCGAATGCCGGTAAACGTCGGGATTCAGAACCTGGTTGTTTGCGGATACCCGTTTGCGTTGCAGGTTGGGCGCATTGCGCGGGAGGCTCGACACCTGTCCGGTGTCGAGCAGTATCGTGCCTGGCGGGGTAAGGTGCGGTTTCGGGTCATGCCGGGCATGTTTTGCCGGTGTATGGTGTAGTTTTGCCAGCGGCGCAGGCGGCAAGACCCCAGCCCACCCGATTACCCTTAAGAGAGCCGCACGAGCCCAGCATCATCCATGCAAAACGATATAAACCCGTTCAACGACATGGCGTCGATCCTGTCCAATCCGATCCTCAACACGGATTCGTATAAGGCATCGCACTACCTGCAATATCCACCCGAAGCGACGGCGATGTTTTCATACATCGAGTCGCGTGGCGGACGCTATGACCGCACGCTGTTCTTCGGACTTCAGATGCTGCTCAAGGAGTATCTGTGCCGCCCCATCACCGCGGAGATGATCGGGCAGGCAAAGGCGTTCTTCACGACGCATGGCGAGCCATTCAACGAAGCCGGCTGGCGCTACATTGTCGAGCACCATAACGGCTATCTGCCCGTGCGGATTCGCGCCGTGCCGGAAGGCTCGGTGGTGCCCACGCGCAACGTTCTGGTCACCGTCGAATGCGACGATCCTCAGGTGTTCTGGCTGGCCTCGTATCTGGAAACCATGCTGCTACGCGTGTGGTATCCGATTACGGTCGCAACGCAAAGCTGGCATCTGCGCAAGACCATTCGTGCCTATCTGCAGAAAAGCAGCGACGACCTCACGCAACTGCCGTTCAAGCTGCACGATTTCGGCGCGCGCGGCGTGTCGAGTGCGGAGTCGGCGGCGATTGGCGGCGCGGCGCATCTCGTCAGTTTCATGGGTTCGGATACGGTGCTCGGCGTCGTTGCCGCGAATCATTTCTACAACGAACCGATGGCCGCGTTTTCGGTGCCGGCAGCTGAACACAGCACGATCACGTCATGGGGGCGCGAGCGTGAAACGGATGCCTTCCGCAACATGATCGCGAAGTTCGGCAAGCCGGGGGCGATCGTTTCGGTGGTGTCCGATTCCTACGACCTGTTCGCCGCGCTCCAGGTATGGGGCACGGAGCTGAAGCAGGCGGTGCTCGATTCCGGCGGCACGCTGGTGATCCGCCCTGATTCAGGGGATCCGCTGACGATTGTCCTGCAGACCATGCGGGCGCTCGAGGCATCGTTCGGTTCGACAGTGAACGGCAAGGGGCGGCGCGTGCTCAATCACGTCCGCGTGATTCAGGGCGACGGCGTGAATCCGGATTCGATCGAGGCGATCCTGGCGGGCATGGATGAGGCCGGCTTCGCAGCGGACAACATCGTGTTCGGCATGGGCGGTGCGTTGCTGCAGCAGATCAACCGCGATACGCAGCGGTTTGCCATGAAGTGCTCTGCCATCCGGCTTGGCGATGATTGGCACGACGTACACAAGGATCCGGTCACGGATGCCGGCAAGCGGTCGATGAAAGGGCGACTGACGTTGCTGGTTAACCGTCACACAGGCGAGTATCGGACGGTGACGCTGCCGGTGGTGTGGGATGACCGTACCGCCGAAGAGGATTGGGACGAAGCGCTCATCACTGTTTTCGATTCCGGCAAACTGCTGGTCGATGTTGCGTTTTCTGAAGTCAGGAAGTGGGCTCACGCGGGTGAGCGTTAGCCGGGTGTTCGGTGCTGGCAGCGGCGGCGGCATGGCAGTTGAACCACCGCTGCTGCTGGCACCAAAACAGACGTGTTAGCTCACGTTCCAGACCGAAACGCCGAAGGCATCCACATCGATCCGGCAGGCACTTCCTTCCCGCAGCCGGGCATCTTCGTTTGCGATATCGAAGCGCACCCCCGCGATATTCAGACGGACATACCGCTCACCGCGCCGTAACTCGACCGCGTCGACCACGCCGGCATGCGCGCCATCAGGTGAAATAACCACGGCGTGAGACGAAATGCGCCACATCACCCGTTGCCCGACGGGAATCGCAGAACCGCTATCGCCCGTTGCGATCGCCAGGCCGTTGCCAATTTCAACGCGCCCAGGCGCCCTCATCAAACCTTCGCCGACGTTGTGCAAGCCGAGCAACTCGGCAACCCGCATCGAAGCCGGCCGTTCGAACACGGCATCGATGAAACCGGCCTGCAGCACGCGCCCTTGTTCGACAACCAGCACCTCGTCGGCAAGCAGCGCCGCTTCGTCGGGATCGTGCGTGACGATAATCGTCACCGCCGCAATCTCGCGCTGCAGTGCCCGCAGCGACTGCTGCAAACGACGTCGCCGCGGCGTATCGAGTGCCGCGAACGGTTCGTCGAACAGCAACAATTCGCTATGACGCGTGAGCGCCCGCGCCAAGGCCACGCGTTGCCGCTGACCGAACGACAATTGATGCGGCAAGCGTGCAACCAGTTGCGCGAGGCCGAGATGATCGAGCCAGTAACGTGCACTGGCCGTGTCGGCGTCGACGGGAAACGCGAGTTGCTGCGCGACCGTCATGTGTGGAAACAGGCCGTAGTCTTGCGGCATATAGCCGATCTGACGGCGCTCGGGCGGCAGTGTGCTCAAGTCGGTGGCGCCAAGCCGAACGGAACAGGATGCGTTGGATTCGAGCCCTGCGATCAGACGCAATGCCAGCGATTTGCCGGAGCCCGATGGCCCGATGATCGCAAGCCGCCGCGTCGCGGGCGTCCACGCTATATCGAGTTCGAACGCGCCCAGGCGGCGCTGCAAATGAAAGGCGAGACGAAGATCGGAAATCTCGCCCCGGCTCGCCGTTAGATCCGGGCCGGGTTCCAGCGCGTCGTCGCCGTTTTCGGTTTGTTCGAGCGAGGCTTTCTGCCGAAGGCTGTAAATCGACAGCGCTGCGCACACAATCGCAATCGCGAGCGTGGGCAGAAGCAGGGGCATCATCGCCGGTAAGCCCTGGCCGCCGAAGACGACGTACGTGTACACCGGCAGCGAATACGGGTGATAGGCCACCATCACGGTCGCGCCGAATTCGCCGAACGCACGCAACCACGCGAGCGCGAGTCCCGCGCGAATTGCCGGCCATGCAACCGGCAGCATGACGCGGAAAAAGCGGCTGCCCGCATGATGACCGAGCGTCGCGGCCACGTCGTCGAGCACGGGGTCCACGGCGGCGAACGCCGATTTCGCGGCGATGATCAGGAAGGGCGAGGCCACGAAAACTTCCGCGAGCACGATGCCGGCAAACGAATCCGTCAATGCCCCGTTAGTGAATCGGCCGACCCAGCTATACGGGCCGAGCAGAAACAATAACAACACGCCGCTCGTGAGCGGTGGCAAGGCAAGCGGCAACTGCACGACGAAGCCGAGCAGTGCCATCTTGCGCGAGTTCGAGCGCGCCAGAAAATAGCCGAGCGGCACGCCGCCCAGCAGAATCACCAGTGAGGCCACGCTGGCGCTTGCTGCCGACACACCGACCGCCGACCACGTCGCGCGCCAATCGACATTCGGCCAGTCGGCCGCGCCGAGTTGCGGCACGCTCGCGATAAACGGGGCGCACAGATAGACGGCAAGCAGCGCCGCCAGCCACAGCAGCGGTCGCGCGGTGGACCGTTTCACCGCCTGTTTCACCACCTTATTGCGCGGCGTCGATCACGGCTTGTACCGAAGGCGGCATCGCCTGCACGTTGCCGGTCACGGTGGGTTTGATCACGTCCACGCCGTGTTGCTTGAGGAGCGCACGCCCTTGTGCGCTCAGCAGGAAGTCGACGAAGCTGCTCGCGCCCGTACGGTTCGGTGCATCGTTGAGAATCGTCAGCGTGTAGCTCGCCTTGGCCTGCAATTCGGGGGCCGGGCGGATCGCCGGAATCTTCAGGTCGGACGTTTCGGTCGAATAGAAAAAGCCGCCGTCGAGCTGGCCGGATTGCAGGCGGCCCACCAGCGTTTCTTCAGGCAAAACCTGGGCGGGATTTTCCGCGTCGCCCAGCGTCTTCTCGACGAGGTCCGGCTGATGGTAGAGCGCCGCGGCCTTCGTCACCATCTCGACGGTGAATGCGCCCTTCGGATCGAGCTTCGGATCGGTACGGCCGATACGGATGCCCGGCTCCTGCAGCACCTGATCCCAGCGCTTGTTTTTGAAGTCCGCCGCGAACTTGCTTTGCGGGTTGTAGCCGATCATCAACGGCGATTCGGCGAAGCTCACATACCACGTGACATGGTCGCCGTTCGCCTCGCCCATCAGGCTGGTGTTCACCTTCGGACTCGCACTGATGAACACGTCGCCGCGGCGCAGCTTGCCTTTGATCTCGTTGGCGATCTTGTTCGAGCCTGCCGCATAGCCGCGGAACTGCTGGCCGGTGGCCTTTTCAAAAGCCGGCCCCACGCTGCGCTCCATCAGATTGACGAGCGAGCCGGCGTACAGCACGTTGACCGTGTTGTCCTGCGCGAAGGCGGGTGCGGCCGTCACCACGCCGGCGACGACCACGAAAGAGGCAAGGAGCTTGCGAATCATGCGATTAATCCCGATACGTTATTAAGAGCGCTATATTACGACGTCATCGCATTGCGTTGTGCGTCGCTGCGCGCGCGATGTGGTCAATTGAGCGGGAAAATCCGCACGTAGCTGGTGCCGCTCGTGCTGCCGGCGCGGTCGATGGCGTACAACTGGTGCCGCCGCGCGTCCACAGCTACGCCGCGAGCGTCCTGAAAGTCATTTGCAAGCACACTGATCGTGCCGTCCGGCGCGATCCGGCAGAGGCCGGTGGTGTTGCACTTGGTATAGAGGGTGCCGCTTGCGTCGACGGCCATGAGGTCGGGGCTGTTGATCTGCGCGAGCGTCGCGCTCGGCGCTACCGCCTGCGATCCACCGAGCAGCGCGCTCAGACTCGATTTGACGATGGTGTTGTTCGCCTGATCGGAGACGTACACGGTGTCGCCCGACACGGCAACGCCGACCGGTTTGCCGAGACCCGACAACAGATCGCGCTCGACAGCCGTATGGGCGTTCGGATCGTAGGTAATGAGACTGAGGCCGCCTTGTGGCGGCGTGCTGCCGCTTTTGACAAACCACGTGGACAGCAAGCGATTCGAGCCGATCGAGATGAGCCCAAGGCGGCGTCGTGCCGGATCGGGGCCGCTCAGCGGCGTAATCGCGTCCACGCCCGTGATGCCGAACACCGCGCTCGCGGTGCCGAAGCCGAAGCGTTCGATCATCAGCGTGCCGGCATCCGCGAAGCTCAACTGGCTCAGGCTGTTCGCCTGGCCGGCCACGACCGGTACGGTGGTGTAATGCGAGAAGGTGTGACCGTCGGGTGAGGAAAGCACGCCGTTGGTTTGATCGTCGGTGATGAAGACGGCGCCGTCCGCCGCACGCACCGCAATGCCATTCGGCGAAGCGCTGACGGCGATACGTTGTGGCACTGCCGTGACGTCATCGCCACCGCAACCCGCCAGCAAGGCGATCAAACCACAACTGACGAGCGCGAGGCGGGTGGTGCGGAGCAAAGCGGGCGAGAGAGCGGGTGAAAAGCGCATGTGATCTCCTGAGCCGGCCGGATTGAAGGCCGGCCGCGAAGCCGGCCTGTCGACACGGGCCGTGAATTTTTATAGGTGTGGATGATGCCGGCGGAGTGTTCGATATGCCTGGCGATATAGTGCGTATCGATGCATTTTCGTGCTGCGGCGGCCATCGCAGCGTAATATACACACGGACATAGCGAGTGAACAAGCCGCTCATGCATCAATGCTGGAGATAAGTGCAGATGGATAGTGTGAATGTGATTGCCGCGCCTGCAGTCGTCGGCGCGCTCGTCCTGAGCGGACGGTTCCAACGCCCGCTGTCTTTTGACCTCGCGCGGCTCAACGGTTACGAAAGCGTGCTGGCCACGCCGTTTGATCTGCGTTGCTACACGACGAATCGTTTTATCCGCAGCGTCGAACCGTATCGCGGCGTGCGTTTGACGACCCTGATTTCGGAAGCGGGCCTGCCGAACGAGGTGCCGGGTGAGTTCAAGCGCACGGTATTCGTGGCGGTGGGGCACGATGGCTACGTCGTCACGTTCTCGTGGCATGAGCTGTTCAACACGCCGGTCGGCGAGAACGTGCTGGTCGCATACGAATGCGGAGGCCGCGCGCTCGATGCCGAGGACGGTGCGCCGATTCTGTTTTCCGGTTCGGACATCCTGCCCGCACCACGCCACGTCAAACGTCTCGCGCGTATCGAGGCGCATGTTCTGAAGCCTTTGGCGTAAGCGATTCGTGCGACAGGCGTAACATGGTTGGCTGTTCATCAACGTGTTGCCGCCATGCCTGACGAACCGCTTTCGCCTGTTGCGGATGTTGCCGCGCGCAGCCCCGAACCGTTGTTTGCGTCGCTCGACGCGCAGGTTGCCGAGTGCATGGCAAAGTGGCTGGCCGCGGCCACAGACGCCGCGTCGCCCGATACTCAACTGTTCGCCAAACTGATTGCCGCGCGCGACGTGCGCCACGAACTTGCGCTGTCTGGTTTGTCGCAGCAGGCATGGCGCGCGCTACTGGAGCGGCACTTTGTGCACGCGGCCGTGCCCGCACCATTGTCTTCATTGCCGCCCGTCGACACCGGCGAACATGCGGAATTCGTCGAAACCTTACGCGCGCTGCTGCTGACGTATTCCAGCACGGTTGTCGACGCGAACGACGCTCGCTGCCTCGCCTCGATCATCGCTCACGCATGCTTGCGGCCGGATCACCTGTGGCGCGACCTCGGCCTCGCGGGTCGCGAAGAAGTCACCTGGATGCTGACGCGGTACTTCCCCTCGCTCGTCGTGCTGAATGTTGGCAATCTGCGCTGGAAGAAATTCCTCGCCCAGCAACGCGCGCTTTCATTGGGACTTCAGCCTGGCCCGGCTCCTGGTTGCCTAGGCTGCGAAGACTACGGGCATTGCTTCCCGGACCACCGCTGAAGGCATTCAGCCAGGGTGGCAGGGCGAGGCGGTTCGTGTATGCTTTCGCGCATGGCTGATACCGCGAAAACCAAACCAGCACCCGTGACAAAATCCGCGAAACCGCGCCCCGAAGTGCGCTTCAGAATGCGCATCCGTAGCGGTGACGCGGTCGCGCTTGGGCCGGGCAAAGTCGAACTGCTCGAAGCCGTGCGCGAATACGGCTCGATCTCCGCTGCGGCGCGCAGCCTCGGCATGTCGTACCGGCGCGCCTGGCTGCTGATCGACGAGCTGAACCGCTCGCTCAAAGCGCCCGCCACGCACTCGGAGCAAGGCGGCCAAAGCGGCGGCGGCTGTACGCTGACGCCGGTCGGCGAAAACATCATTCGTCTGTACCGCGATGTCGAAGTCGAGGCGCAACGAAGCTGCGCGAAACAGCTCGCCGAGCTGACCAGGATGATTCGCTCCTGAGCGGTTGAGGCTTGTCCGGTTCAGAGCTCAGGTCTCAAGTTTCAACCGTGGCGCAGGCAAAACGCTGACGGCGGCGGATTGCCCAACTGGGCAAGATGCTCGGGGCGCAGGCGATCCATCAATTCGACAAAGCTGGCCACGCTCGCTGTGCGCAACGGGTGGTAGTCGATCTGATGGCGTTCGCAAACCCGCTTGAGCGTATTCATTGAATCGTGATCGACGCAGTCGACCGGAAACACGACGATATCCGCGCCTGGCAACGCAGCGACAAGCAGACCTTTGCGATCTTCCACGCCGCCGTCGTGCACCACGAAATCTCCGCCGGCGGCTTCCACCAGTCGCTTGAGCGCGGCATTCGAGCCGGGTCGCCCGCCCACATACACAATCCGTTTGCCGCGCACCCCGTCGAGGCTGGCTTGCCGCGTGCCCGCGCCATGGCTGTCCGCTGCATCCACCGTCGCGCGTTCCAGCGCATCGCATTCGCCTTGCACCAGCTTGAGAAGCGCCAGCGCCTGATCGTGGCTCCTGCGTAACGTGAGAGCCGCGCCTTGTTCCTGCAGTACGCGTTGTTCCGCGGCCTCACGGCGACTCGTATGCAGCGCCACCCGCTGGTCGGTGTCGGCCAGCTTATCACGCAGCCTCGCTGCCTCGGCTTCGAGATCGGAGGGATTCGCTGGCGTCTGGCGCGTAGCCACGGCGGCGAGCTGCGCGATCTGCTCGTTGAGCGCGGCGATCGATGTGTCGCGCTGCGTGCTGAGCTCCTGCAGGCGGGTTTGCTGCCGCTCGACTTTCTCTTTCAACTCGGCGTTTTCCGCTTCGAGCGCAACCAGCCTGCGGATGTCCGCGCGATTCGCCGCACCGACCAGATGCGACAGCATGTGCAATTCGCCAAACGCTTTCTGGCGCACGTGCAAGGTCGCGTACGGATGCGTCATCAAGGCCCAGTAAGCGGGCGGGATGTCGCCACTTTTCACCGCTTCGTCCCAGAGCTTGAGCAACTCGACGTCGTCGGCGGCTTTGTCGAAGCGACGGATCGCCATCGCATAGTGCTCGTCGAGCAATTTGTGCAGGGCTTTGGCGCCCGCGCCGCCATCGATCGCGAGTTCGACGGCCGAGTGATGAATCTCGACATCGCTCGCGTCCCGGCGATCGAGACCAGTGAATCTGGGCACTAACTTACGCAGTTCATGCGTGCTGAGGCAGGTGCCGATGATTGAACAGTGCAGTTGGCCGTCAAGCTCCGCGAGGCGCGCGCGCCGTTTGGTATTCGAGAACGACGCCTGGGCGGGCGTGCAACAGGGGTCGGCTGCGCGCAAACCGGTGCCGGCGACTTCGTCGCCAGACAGTTTGAGGCGGTGGGGCTGCGCGAGACGAAACGGCGGCGTGTGCATGAGGACCTCGAATCCGGTTCTGGCGTCAGGCTGATTGAATGTGCGTGCTGGACACGTTCGCCGCGCACGCGCTACCAGCGGTATATTCGAAAGGATATAGCGATAAGCAGAATAAAACGTTCATGTGCGGCAATGACGGATCAGTCGTTTGGGCGGACGAGAACGGGCTCCGCGCGTGATTTGCGCTGACTGGCAGCGGGTGCTGCAGCGATAGTGCGACCGGTGGCGTGCCAGACGACGGCAGGCGCTATATCGCCGGCTGCCCGCGCATGCTGCTCCAGAACGTGCCCGACGCTCAGGCCGATAAATGCCGTGTCGAGCCGTTCGAGTTCCGCCACCACCTTGCGTAACGCGGCCAGGTCGTTGCTGAACGCATCCGAGAAAATCGCGTCGCGAAGTTGCTCGGCCGAGCGCGCTTCCTCGATCGAAGCTTTCAGATCACGCAGACGGGCGAAAGCCGCCGCTTTGGCCTGTTCGGCCAGGATCGACAGCAACTGATTCAGTGAGTGTGAGCCCGAAGTGCCCACCGATGCGAAGTTCAACTGGTCGTCTGTTAGCATCAGCACAAAGCGCTGCACGCTGCCGTAAAGGCGTCGGTAGGCATCGACGACATCGCGGATCAGCTCGGCGCGGCCGCGTTCGGACACCGACTTCACCGCAACGATAGTCGACGAAAGCCCTTTCGGGGCGCGTCCCGCCGGGTCGGACAATGTGGCTCGCAATGTGGGTCGACTACGCACCGCTACTGGCTCCTGCTTGCTTGTTTCGCTTCGTCGTGCGCGATCGGCGGGTGGCCCGACGCGCTCCACGAGAGCATACCGTGATATTCGACAGGATATAACGAAAGCCGCCGCGAGGGTAGCGGAGGCCTGCTTTACCTGCTTCGTGCGAACTCGAGAAACGCTTGCACGGCGGGCGCCCGCTCGAACTTCCGGTAAGCAATGGCGATTTCCGAAGCAATGGGTTTGCCGGCAATGCTTCGGTAGACAACCCCCGGCAGGGCGATGCAATCGGCCAGCGTATGCGGCACGACCGCCACATTGCCGCCTAGCGATACACAGGCCAGCACCGCCGCGAGCGTGCCGGGACGCGACCCGAGCTGCGGCGAAAAACGCCCCCGCCGTGCGACTTCGAAGGTGCCGGCTTCCTGTTCGGGCAGCACGAAATACTGGTCGCGCAGTTGCGACGGTTTGATGCCTGGCGAGCGAGCCAGTGCGCAACTTTCCGGCAGCGCAAGGACAAAAGTATCCCGGTGCACGGTGGTTGCCTGAATCCCTTCGACAAGCGGCATGGGCGGGCGCACGTAGGCTGCATCGAGCAGACCGTCACGCAGCATCTCGGCCGCGCTGTCCATCGGTACCTCGCGAATCGAAATGTCGACGCCCGGATATTGAGCACGAAAGCCGCCGACCGCCCGCTGTAATACGCCTGCATAGAGGGCCGAAGCCACGTAGCCGACTTCGATCTTTCCCAACTCGCCGCGCTCGGCGAGAATCGCGCGCTCTTCGCCGCGCGCGAGGTGCTCGAGCGCACTGTGCGCTTCGGCGAGGTAGGCGCTCCCTGCCGCGCTCAACGCGACCGACCGCTTGGTGCGGTGAAACAGCCGCACGCTGAGCAGCCGCTCCGCTTCCTGGATCAGCTTGGTTAGCGTTGGCGCCGCGATGCCTAATTCATCCGCGGCGCGGGAGAAGTGCAGATGCTTCGCGACGCAAACGAATGCGTGGATATGGCGAAGTTCGAGCTTTCGCATGGTTTTCGGTATTTCCGCTGAAGCTAATTATTTTGTGATTTTATGCCAATGACAGGCAATAGGCGCTTCGTTACCATCGAGTGACTTCGATTCGATTCCACCTGCCTGCATGTCATCCACGTCCGTGCGTCCCACGCTGCCCGCACAGTTGCCCGGCTCGAAAGGTGCAAAACCCGTCAACCCCGCGTTCGTGCTGGCCACCGCGTCGGCGACCTGCGCGCTGATCGTCCTCGATACCAACGTCGTGGCCGTCTCTTTGCCGTCGATTGCGCGCTCGTTTCACGCGAGTTTCGCCGATGTCGAATGGGTGGTCAGTGCGTATATGGTCGCTTTCGCGTCATGTCTGCTGCCCGCGGGCGGTCTCGCCGATCGCGTCGGCCGCAAGCGGATGCTGCTGCTTGGCCTCGCGGTGTTCTTTCTGGCATCGCTGGGTTGCGGGGCGGCGCCATCGGCGGCCATTCTGAATGTGGCGCGCGCTGTTAAAGGCGTCGGCGCCGCCATGCTGCTCACCGCGGCGCTCGCCGTGATCGCGAATACCTTTCACGAAGGTCCGGCGCGCGTGCGCGCGTGGGCCGTGTGGGGCACCTGCATGGGCCTCGCGACGACAGTCGCGCCACTCGTCGGCGGCGTGATTACCCAATGGCTCGGCTGGCGCTGGATCTTCCTGCTCAATCTGCCCGTGTGTGCGGTACTCGCGTGGTACGCGTCACGCGCGATTCGCGAGTCGCGCAATCCCGAACCTGGCCCGCTCGATGCCGCCGGCAGCATCCTCTTCGGCCTTGCGCTCGCGCTCGGCATCTGGGCGCTGATCGAGGTGCCGACCGACGGCCTCGCGAGCTGGGCAACCGGCGCGAGGCTCGCGGCATGCGCGCTGCTGTTCGGCGCGTTCGTCCAGGTGCAACGCTCGTGGGCACACGCGATGGTCGACCTTGCTCTGTTCCGCCAGCCGCGCTTTGTCGCCGCCGTGCTCGCGATGTTCGGCTACGCCGCTTGCGCGCAGGTGATGATGACGTTTTTGCCGCTCTATCTGCAGAACGCGTTCGGTCTGTCGGCGGTGGCGGCGGGCGTCGGCATGCTGCCGTTCGCGCTGGCGATGGTGGTTGGGCCTTATGTCGGCGCGGGGCTCGCGAGGCGGATGTCGGGCATGGCGTTGCTGTCGACAGGCTTGTTGCTGATTGCGGCCGGCAATCTGCTGACGGCGTTGGTCGCCGGCGACGCGTGTTATGCGCTGGTGGCGCTCGGCATGGTCGTGACCGGGTTGGGCGCGGGGATCATGAATGGCGACACGCAGAAGGCCATCATGGCGTGCGTGCCATCAAACCGAACCGGTATGGCGTCCGGTATCAGCACGACGACACGCTTCACGGCCATCGTCACCTCGGTGGGCGTGCTCGGCGCGGTACTCGCCGCCCGCACCCACGCTGCATTCGTGGCCGGCATGCAAATGACGCCTGATATCCGCGCCGCGCTCGACGCGGGTTTCATGTCGCGCTTGCTGGCTGGCGATATGGCGCAGGCCACCGCGCATCTGCCGCCCGCGCTGCGGGTCACGGTGGTGTCGGCCGCGCACGCGAGTTTTGCCAGCGGCTTTGCCGCGGCGCTTTATCTGGCTGGCGCGGCTGCTGTGACGATTGCGGCGGGAATCTGGCTGCTGGGTCGCAAGGGCGACGCTGTAGGCGTGTCCGGGGTTGCGGCGAACGGATAGGCGACTGCCGTCCCGACAGTGGCTTTGCCGTTGGGCCGGGCCTTGCTGTCCCGACAGTTACGTTGCCACCCGGCTGCGCCTCGTCGCCCCGGACAGTTGCCTTGCCACTCGGCTGGGCCCGCCGCCCGGACCGCGGCCTTGCCGTCCGTCCGGCCTTCACCGCCCCGGCCGCCCCGTTTTCCGATATCGTGCTTCGTGTGCGATCAAACTTCGGCGCACGCTCCTTTCCAGGCCGTTTCCACGACCAGGCAACGCACAGCACAAGAACATGAGCCATCCCAACACCGAACTGATCGAGCATTTCTACACCGCGTTCCAGCAGCGCGACGCCGACACAATGGCCGCCTGCTATGCCGACGATGTGGTCTTCAGCGATCCGGCATTTGGCGAGTTGCACGGCGACGAGGCGCGCGACATGTGGCGCATGCTGGTGGCGCGCGCGCAGGACTTTTCTCTGACCTTCGACAGCGTCGAAGCGGACGACCTGAACGGCCGCGCCCACTGGGTGGCCCGTTACACATTCAGTCAGACGGGCCGTACGGTGGTCAACCGCATCGATGCGCGTTTCGTGTTTCGTGAAGGCCGCATCGCCGAACATCGCGATACCTTCGACCTCTGGCGCTGGGCCCGTCAGGCGTTGGGGATCAAGGGCGCGCTGCTCGGCTGGACACCCTTCGTGCAGCGCGCAATCAGGGCGCAGGCGAGAAAAGGGCTCGACCTCTATCGACGCAGGCAGCGCCGCGCCTGACAGGACAACCCGGCGCAATACACCCAGTCTTGCTATCAGCCGGCCAGTTGATGCAGTATTTCGTGACATGGACAAGCGGGGAGCTGTATGCCGGTAGTGGATGCGTCATGGGAAGCATGGCTGAGCAGCAACGTAGCGCGCGGTTGCAGCATCGATTCGATGATCGACGCGATGGTGCAAGCCGGTTTCGCCACAGAAACCGCGCGCGCGGAAGTGCACAAGGCGTTCGGTAAGAACCCGGCCGATGCAGCGGGTTCGCCGCCTGCAGCGACCGAGGCGGCGCTGGCACAAACCGCACCGCAAACATACCAGTACGACGAGCCGCCCGTTGCCCGCGGCAATGTGATCCGTGCCTACGATCGCGACGTCCGCGTGCTGATGCGTTGCGAGCGGCCGCAAGTGATTGTGTTCGCGGATGTGCTCTCGCCTGACGAGTGCAACGAGATGATCGAACGCTCGCGCCATCGGCTGAAACGCTCCACCACGGTCAATCCCCTCACCGGCAAGGAAGACGTGATTCGCAACCGCACCAGCGAAGGTATCTGGTACCAGCGCGGCGAAGACGCGTTCATCGAGCAGATGGACCGCCGCATCTCTGGCCTGATGAACTGGCCGGTTGAAAACGGCGAAGGGTTGCAGATTCTGCACTACGGCACGACCGGCGAATATCGCCCGCATTTCGATTACTTCCCGCCCGATCAGACCGGCAGCGCGGTGCATACCGCCCAGGGCGGCCAACGGGTGGCGACCCTGGTGATCTATCTGAACGACGTACTCGAAGGCGGCGAAACGATTTTCCCGGAAGCGGGCATGTCAGTCGCGGCGAGGCAAGGTGGTGCGGTGTATTTCCGCTATATGAACGGCCAGCGTCAACTCGATCCGCTGACCTTGCACGGCGGCGCACCGGTGCTCGGCGGCGAAAAATGGATCATGACGAAGTGGATGCGCGAGCGGGCCTACGGCTAAGACGCACGCTATTCGGCCGTGTGACCTGCGGCGGTTTTTCCTGCCGTGCCGGCTGACAGTTGCTGCAATGCGCTGCGCGCGCTGACACCCCCCATGCGCATGATCATCAGGCCGATCGCCGCGCCTGCCACGCGGTCGAGCATCGGCATCCCCGCCATGCTGCCGGCCAAACCCAGCGTCGCGACCAGCGCGGACACCGCATCCATGCGTGCATGCCATGCACTTGCCAGCAGAATCGCCGAGCCGGTGCGCTGGCCTTCAGCGTGCATATAGCGGAACAGCGTTTCCTTGGTGATCGTGACGAATCCGCTGACGGCGAGTGCGCTGACTTGCATCGTCGTGTTGCCGCTCAACGTGGCGGTTTGCGCGATGCTGTGCCAGAGCATTTCGGCTGCTGTGATGATTAACAGTGCGGCGATGAAGAGGGATGCCACGGCTTGCGGGACGTTGCTGTCCCCGTCAGGCGGCGTTGCGTTCGGGTGTTTCGTGCTGAGGAACAGCACGATAAGCACGATGCTGTCGGCCGCCAGGTCACTCAAGGTGTGAACGCCGTCCGCGAACAGGCCGTCCGAATGCGCGGTTAAGCCGATGGCGATCTGCATCGCCATGAGGAAGGCGTTGAGCAGCGCGCTGGCGGAGGCGGCTTTAAGCAAGGCGGCCGCCCTTGATGGTGCAGCTGCGGCTTTCGCGCTCGGAAGGCTGTGGCATTGGGTCGGGACGGGTTGAGTTGTCGCAGGAAAGTACCCGTCCAACGTGGCGCGCCGATGACAGTGCGGTAACGGCTGCCGGCAATCAGATGCACCTGGTCCGCTCAAGAGCCTGCGAGCCGGAAATTTCGTAGCTGCCAATGCGTCGCATCCGACGCTGAATGCGTTTCAACCAAGGCCCGTTTCCGAATCGTCGCGTGAATTGCGACGGGATGGCCACCTATCATCCTGTGCTTTCGTCAGCATCGCTCGAATGGCCGCACGCCCGGTCTGCGCGTGCTGAGCGAGCGAACTTCGGATGTGGGATGAAACGTATGCCTGTCGTAAATGATGCCGTGAAAACCTGGTTGAACAGTCACATCGACCGCGGCTTCAGCCCTGCGGCGTTGGTGGATGCGATGGTGGGTGCCGGCTTTGAATCGGAACTCGCGCGAGCCACGGTGAACGCTTCGTTCGATGCTGCCGAGGCGGCACGCGCGGCCGCCGCTGCCACGCCATGCGGTATCGAGGCGGCCGCGGGCCAATACCGCTACGATCCGGCGCCGGTCGCCGCGGGCAACGTGATTCGTGCCTGCGATCGTGACGTCAAGGTACTGATGCGCTGCGAGCGGCCGCAGATCGTCGTATTCGCCGACGTGATGTCAGACGAAGAGTGCGACGAGATGATCGAACGGTCGAGGCCGTTGCTTAAGCGGTCCACCACCGTCAACCCTGAGAACGGCTCGAGAGACGTGATTCCTAATCGCACTAGCGAAGGCGCCTGGTATCATCGCGGTGCGGACGCTTTCCTGGAACGGCTCGAAAAGCGCTTTGCCAGTTTGATGAACTGGCCGGTTGAGAATGGCGAAGGCTTACAGGTGCTGAGGTACGGGATTGGCGCCGAATATCGGGCGCACTTCGATTATTTCCCGCCGTCGTACACGGGGAGTGGCGTGCATATAGCGCACGGCGGGCAGCGGGTCGCCACGCTGGTTCTGTATCTCAACGACGTGGCCACCGGAGGGGAGACTTTTTTCCCCGACGCTGGCGTGTCTGTTGCCCCTCAGCGGGGTGGCGCTGTCTATTTCCGCTATATGAACGGTGCGCGGCAACTCGATCCTTTGAGCTTGCATGGCGGCGCGCCTGTTCTGGAAGGCGAGAAATGGATTATGACCAAGTGGGTCAGGGAAGGGGTGTTTGCTTAGTGCTCAAGCCATCGCTCAAGCCGTCTTGTAAACGTCCGGGTTGTGCAGTTCCATATAGCGCTCCGGCGTCGTCAGTTCCTTGAAGCCGTGCGGTTTGTAGACGTGGTGGGCGTCAGTCGTTACCAGCACGATTCTGCGCAAGCCGGTCAGCAATGGGCTGGCGAATACGTGTGCCATCAACGCCGACGCATATCTCTTGCCGCGATACGCCGGCAGCACGAACACATCGCACAGGTAGGCAAATGTCGCCTGGTCCGTTATCAGGCGAGCAAATGCGATCTGTTTGCCGTCGATGTAGGCGCCGAAACATAGCGACCCTGCTATCGCCCGGTCGAACGTCTCGCGTGGCATGCCCTTCGCCCATGCCGTCTCCTGCGACAGGAACGCGTAGATCATCTCTATGTCGAGGTCGGTCTTGTTGCTCGAAATCGTCAGCTCGTTGGCTTGCACCGCGTGTCTCCACCTGTTCTGGTCAGGCAATCAAGGGATGCGGCGCCGGTTCGGCGCCGGCGTCAAACTCTTCCATCACGCCCGCTTTGCGCTCAGCTCTTCGCTGGGTCCTCGACGCTGCGCGAACCGCCGCCGATGCTCTGTCCGGCGTCGTGCGCGAGACCCAGGTAGCCGATCACGGACACCAGCGTCAGCACACCGGCAAACAGAAACGCCAGGCGGAAATCGTCCAGCGTGAAAACACGCCCGGTCGTCTCGCCATTGAAGACCGCTGCCGCGCGCAGCGAGACGGCGCCAAAGGCAATGCCCAAACCGATCGTCATCTGGGCGGCAGCGCTCCATAGCGTGCTCGCCGCGCTCATCTGCGGCTGTGCGACGTCGGCGTAGGCGAGGGTGGCAAGCGTCGAGAATTGCATCGAACGCGCTACGCCGTAAATGAACACGACGAACAGAACCAGCACGAGCGGTACATTCGGTGTCAACAGCCCGCAGGCAATGATGAATACGCCGGCGACCGCCACGTCGACAATCGACACCATCCGGAAGCCGTAGCGTTGCAGGATGCGTGTGGTCAGCGCCTTCATGCCGAGATTGCCCAGCGCGCTCGCCAGTAACAAAAGCCCCGACTTGAACGCCGATAACCCGAAGCCGACCTGGAACAGCAGCGGCATCAGATACGGCACCGCGCCGATGCCGATGCGGGTGAACGAGCCGGTTACCACCGTCACCGAAAAAGTCGGGATTTTCAGCGTGGAGACGTCGATCAGCGGATGCGGGTGACGCTTCGCATGCTGGAACGCCACTACGCCCATCAGCAATCCGCCGGCGATGAACGCACCAGCCACCCAGGGATTCTCACCGGGCTGGCTCGCCAGTTCCGCGCCGTACAGGATCGCCGTCAACGTCGTAGCGCTCAGCAGGAGGCCGACGACGTCGAGCGGCTTGCGTTCGGTACCGCGCAGGTTCGGCACCAGCGCGAGCGCAACGGCCATCGCAGCCAGACCGAACGGCACGTTCAGCAGAAAGATCCAGCGCCAGGACGCATAGGTGGTGATGAAGCCGCCCACCGGCGGCCCGACCACCGGCGCGGCAATGGCCGGCCATGTGATGGTCGAGATCGCCTGCATCATGCGGCTCTTCTCCGTGTTGCGGACCACGATCAACCGGCCCACCGGCACCATCATCGCGCCGCCCATGCCTTGCAGCAGTCGCGCGGCCGTAAATTCGGTCACGTTCTGCGACAGGCCGCACAACACCGAAGCCACCGTGAACACACCGATCGCGCTGAAGAACACGGTGCGCGAGCCGCAGCGGTCGGCGACCCAGCCGCTCACCGGGATGAAAATCGCCAGCGCCAGCATATAAGCCGTCATGCCGAGGCTCAGACTGTTCGGTCCGACGCCGAACGAGTGCGCCATCTGCGGCAAGGCCGTGGCGATCACCGTGGTGTCGAGATACTCCATGAAAAAGGTGGCTGCGACGATATACGGCAGCCAGCCGATATGCGAGTTGCGTGCGCCAGCGGTCATTGCACCGTCCTCGCCACCTTGTCATTGCGTGTGAATTCAATGACGCCTTGAGCGTGCCGGTATATCCCGCGCGATTGTTTTGACTTCATGTTCTTGCGACTACCTTTTCGAAAGCGTGTTTAAGCTGTCACCTCCAGCCGCCAACCCTGCATCGTAACGCAACAATTCGCGGCAGGCAGCGGCGCGCGCCAACGCACGGCGGCATGCAGCGGTCTACGGCGGCACGCCGCAAAGCACGGCGGCAACAGCAATCGGGCGCAGCCACACGCAGCTACGCACGACCGCATATGCCGGCACGCAGCGGCACCGGTGCCAGGTGACGTACCGGAAACACAGCTTGTCCCGCCGCTCAGTCCTTCGCTGCGTATTCGCGATCGAGTTTGTCGTACAGCGGCTTGTTCACAAGGCGCTGGCGTTCGCTGAACGGTGCGACCAGGGTGGCGTCTTCGTCGAGGCGGCCATTGCTTTTCAGCGTGCCGAGCGCGCGTTGCATGCCGAGCACCGCGCCTTGCAGCGCCGCGTTGGCGTACAGAACGATGCCGTAGCCGAGCTTGGCGAGCGCTTCACGCGATTGCACCGGCGTCTTGCCGCCGATCACGATGTTGATCAATTGCGGCTTGTCGAACAGCGACGGCAAACGCTCTATGTCGGCAAGCGATTCGGTCGCTTCGATAAACAGAATGTCGGCGCCGGCCTCGATGAAGCGATGGCCGCGTTCGATCGCGTCCTCGATGCCGTGAACCGCAGCCGAATCGGTGCGCGCCATGATCTGCAGGTTGCCGTCTTCGCGGGCGTCGACGGCCGCGCGGATCTTGCCGACCATTTCACTGGCGCTGACCACTTCCTTGCCGGCGAAGTGGCCGCATTTCTTTGGCATGACCTGGTCTTCGAACTGGATCACGTCGGCGCCGCTGCGTTCGAGCACGCGCACGGTCTGGCGCACGTTCAGTGCGTTGCCGAAGCCGGTGTCGGCGTCGACGATCAGCGGCAGCGCGACCGCGTCGCGAATCCGCGCGCAATGCTCGGCGACTTCGGCGAGGCCGATGAAGCCGAGATCGGGCAGCCCGAGCGACATGTTGGTGACGCCCGCGCCCGTGATGTAGATCGCCTCGAAGCCGGCGTCTTCAATCACGCGCGCGCTCATTGCATTGAAGGCGCCCGGCACGAGCAGGCCCTGGCGTTGATTGACCTTGGCGCGGAACGCGGTGCGGCGGTTAGCGGAAGTGCTCATGATGATGTGTCTCCAGTTGGGGAAGTCGGTGATAGAACGCTGAACTGAAAGTGCAGGAAGCATGCCATTCGCCGGTTCCCAGAAGTTGTGCCGAACAATCAGTAACTTAGCCAGAAAGGGCGTGACAGCGTGGTTCATGGCAGAATGCCGGCATGTTCCATGAAACGTTTCATGGAACGTTCCAGCCACGAGCGGAGCGTTGCAGTGTCCACTTTCTTGTCGTCCCTTGCCAATCCTGATTCTGGCCGCCCTGGCGTCGCACTGGTCAGTATCAGCCGCCTGCAATCGCTTTGCGAGACGGTCGCGCCTCGTTACACCGAGCGGGCCCGGTTCTTTTCGGTCCGGGAAGGTTACGGCGCCGCCGTCACGGCCTTGCAGGCCTATGTGGACGCGGGTTCGGTCGATGTCGTGCTGGCCGCCGGATCGAACGGCGCCTACTTGCGCGACAACCTGAGCGTGCCGGTGGTGATGGTCAAGGTGAACGGCTTCGACGTGTTGAGCGCGATCACCCGCGCCACGACGACCTGGCCCGGCGCGCAGATTGGCCTGGTCCTGCACGAAACCATCTCGCACGAACTCGCGGACCTGAGCGCATGGCTGAACGTCGACCTGAAACAGCGCGCCTACCGCTCGATCGACGAAGTGCGGCTCGCGGTCGCGGGCCTCGCAGCAGAGGGTTGCAGCGTGATCATCGGCCCCGGCATGGCCTGCGATTTTGCCCAGGAGGGCGGTCTGGAGAGCGTTTTTCTGTACTCGCTGGGCGCGGTCGAAGAGGCGTTCGAACGCTCGGTCGAACTGGCGCGCGTGAGCCGCCAGAAGGAGTCGAAGCGGGTGCGCCTGAACACGATCGTCGCCCATTTGCGCGACGGCGTGGCCGCCTTCGACGACGCCGGTCAGCTCGAAGCAGTCAATCCGGCGATGCTCGATCTGCTCGGGCTCGATCGCGAACAGGACGTCCCGGCGCAATTGATGCGCGCCGTCGGCCCGTTGCTGCGCGAAACGCTCGAGCATGACATGCCGGTCGAGGAGCGTATCGAGCAGATCGGCGGCCGCGCGCTGATTGTCAACTGTGTGCCGATCGTCGAGCAGGGCTTGCGTTCGGGCTCGGTGCTCACCGTGCAGGATGCGCGGGTCGCGCAGCGGATCGACCGCTCGCTGCGTACCAGCCAGCGGCCGAAACATCTGGTCGCGCGGCACCATCTGGAGGATCTGGTCGGCAACTCGGTGGCGCTCGAGCGGGTGCGGCGGCTTGCACGCGCAGGCGCGGCTCACGACGCCACCGTGCTGTTGAGCGGCGCAAGCGGCACCGGCAAGGAACTGGTCGCACAAGGCATCCACAATGCCAGCCGGCGGCGCGGCAATCCGTTTGTCGCCTTCAATTGCGCGGCGCTCCCCGAAGGACTGATCGAAAGCGAACTGTTCGGTCATGAGGAAGGCGCGTTCACCGGCGCGCGCCGCGGCGGCAAGCCGGGCCTCTTCGAAATCGCCCACACCGGGACGATCTTTCTCGACGAAATCGGCGAGATGCCAGCGGCGTTGCAAAGCCGGCTGCTGCGGGTGTTGCAGGAGCGCGAAGTCATGAAGCTCGGCTCCGGGCGCGCGACGCCCGTCGATGTGCGGGTGATCGCCGCCACCCATCGCGATTTGCATGCGCTGGTCGAGCAGGGCGTGTTTCGCGCGGATTTGTATTTTCGTCTCAACCTGCTTCAGATAGAATTGCCGCCGCTGTGCGAAAGACGTGGCGATATCGCGCAACTGGCGCGGCACCTGTTAGGCCGCAGCGCGCTCCAATATGGGCTGTCGGGCGGCGCGCCCGAGCGGGTGCTGACCTTCCTCACGCCCTTGTTCGAGCACTATGCGTGGCCCGGCAATGTGCGGGAGCTGGAAAATCTACTGGCACGCGCTGCGATTTATCTGGGCGATTCGGCCGGAGAGAGCGGGCAGGATCTGCAGACGGTGTTTCCGGAATTCGGCCGGATGCAGCAGGCGGCGGCCTTGAAAGCGTCTGCCGCAGTGCCCCCCGGCAACGGCGATGTTCCCGCCCGCGCGTCACCCAGCCGCGAGGACGTTATACGCGCCCTCGAACACGCCGGCGGCAACCGCGCCGCGGCAAGCCGGGCACTGGGAATCGGCCGCACCACCCTTTGGCGGCTCATGAAGGACTGATCCGGCGCAATAGCCGCCGGTAGATCGGTAAATAGTGTATAACTATCGCTATCATTAAAACAATCCGCTTTACCTATTAAGCGTCGTCTGACATACTGACTCCACTTTCCAACCACTCCGAAAGAGGACTCAGTAAATGTCGATCATCAACAGCCAAGTTAAACCGTTCAAAGCACAGGCATATCACAACGGCGATTTCGTGACCGTCACTGAAGAAAGCCTGAAGGGCAAGTGGTCGGTTTTCGTTTTCTACCCGGCTGACTTCACGTTTGTGTGCCCGACCGAACTGGGTGACCTGGCCGATCGTTACGCCGAATTCCAGAAGCTCGGCGTTGAAATCTACAGCGTGTCGACCGATACGCACTTCACGCACAAGGCATGGCACGACACGTCGGACACGATCCAGAAGATCAAGTACCCGATGATCGCCGACCCGACCCTGGCTATCTCGCGCAATTTCGACGTGCTGATCGAAGAAGAAGGCCTGGCGCTGCGTGGCACGTTCGTGATCAACCCGGAAGGCGAGATCAAGCTGTGCGAAGTGCACGACAACGGCATCGGCCGTGACGCCGGCGAACTGCTGCGCAAGGTGCAGGCTGCGCAATACGTCGCGGCTCACCCGGGTGAAGTTTGCCCCGCCAAGTGGACGCCGGGCGCAGAAACGCTGACGCCGTCGCTCGACCTGATCGGCAAGATCTAAGGTCTAAAAGACCCTCGCAGTAGGCGCCTTACGGCGCACCGCTGTGCGGACCGCTTCTTACCGCGGTTCGCACGCCCCCGGGCTGTGCGCGTCCTATCCGGATGCGTGCGGCACCTGGGACCCAACACCCTCGTCACGGAATCGAAAGCCATGCTGGACGCCAATCTCAAGACTCAGTTGAAATCCTACCTCGAAAAGGTTAGCAGGCCTATCGAGATCGTCGCATCACTCGACGACAGTGCGAAATCGCAAGAGCTGCTGGCATTGCTGAACGATATCGCGACGTTGTCGGAACGCGTTACCGTGATCGAGCGTCGCGGCGACGAAGCGCGCAAGCCGTCGTTTTCGATTGGCGAGCCGGGTAAGGAAACGGGCATCCGTTTCGCCGGTATTCCGATGGGGCATGAATTCACGTCGCTCGTCCTCGCACTTTTGCAGGTCGGCGGCCATCCGGTCAAACTCGACGATGCGGTGATCGAACAGATCCGCAGTCTCGACGGCGACTATCAATTCGAAACGTATTTTTCGCTGTCATGCCAGAACTGCCCGGAAGTCGTGCAGGCGCTGAATGTGATGGCGCTGATCAACCCGCGCATCCGCCACGTGGCGATCGACGGTGCGCTGTTTCAGAACGAAGTCGAAGCGCGCCAGATCATGGCGGTACCGACCATGTTCATGAATGGCGAAGTGTTCGGCCAGGGCCGCAGCGGCGTGAAGGAAATCCTCGCGAAGCTCGATACCAACGCCGGCGCGCGTGCGGCTAAGGAACTGGAAAAGAAGCCGGTGTTCGATACGCTGATCGTCGGCGGCGGCCCTGCAGGCGCGGCTGCGGCGATTTACTCGGCGCGCAAAGGTATTGCAACGGGTGTCGTGGCGGAACGCTTCGGCGGCCAGGTGCTCGATACGCTGGCGATCGAGAACTTCGTCTCCGTGACAGAAACGGAAGGACCGAAGTTCGCCACTGCGCTCGAACAGCACGTGAAGAGCTACGAAGTCGACATCATGGACGTGCAGCGCGCTGAAGCACTGATCCCGGGCCGGATCAACGAAGTGCGTCTGGCAAATGGCGCGGTGCTGAAGGCGAAGACGATCATTCTGGCGACCGGTGCCCGTTGGCGCGAAATCAACGTGCCGGGCGAGCGCGAGTACCGTAACCACGGCGTGGCGTACTGTCCGCACTGCGACGGTCCGCTGTTCAAGGGCAAGCGCGTTGCGGTGATCGGCGGCGGCAACTCGGGCGTCGAAGCGGCGATCGATCTCGCGGGTATCGTGCGTGAAGTGACGTTGTTCGAATTCGGTGCGCAACTGCGTGCTGACGAAGTGCTGCAACGCAAGCTGCGCAGCCTCGCCAACGTGACGATCGTCACCCAGGCACAGACTACGGAAATCACCGGCGACGGCAAGAAGGTCAGCGGTCTGGTCTACAAGGACCTGCGTTCCGGCGAAACGAAGAACATCGAACTCGAAGGCGTGTTTGTGCAGATCGGTCTTGTGCCGAACACCGAATGGCTGAAGGGCACGGTCGAGTTGTCGAAGCACGGCGAGATCGTCGTCGATGCACGCGGCGCGACCTCGGTGCCGGGCGTGTTCGCTGCCGGCGACGTGACCACGGTCCCGTTCAAGCAGATCGTGATTGCGGTGGGTGAGGGAGCGAAGGCATCGCTCTCCGCGTTTGATCACCTGATTCGCAGCAGTGATCCCGAAGAAGTGGTTACCGAAGCAGAAACTGAAGCGACAGTTTGATGGGGTTGTGTGAGTAGTGGACGGCGGCCTTGGGGCCGCCGTTTTTGTTTGAGATGAGACCAGGGCCGATTTTGAGCGGGCTTTGTTTTGGCTGAGCGAAAGCAGGAACGGTGGTCTGTCAGGAAAATCTTACACAAACCTCCGAGGGAACTGCCATTCTCAGAGGTTTTGAGAGTGTTGTGAGAAAAGCCCCAATTCCTATGCCATTCGATAGTGTTATTTCGGAAAACGAACGACTTCGACAGACGTAGAATATTGACCGATCCAAAGTCGTCGATTGCCTATGCCGAAGTTTGAAGTACAAGTTTTTGAATCGCCAGAATTTGCAACTCACTGCTTTCAACCCGTTGTTCACAACGGTGCAACGTGGGACTTGAGCCATCTCGATTCATTCGCCTTTAAATGCGACCTTGGTCTAAGTAGCGTGGTGACCGTGCTCGTGATGTTTTCGTGCCATTGTTTTTCCCGCAGCTTTGCTCGGGACGGACGAGCGCGCACTGAAATTTCGAACGCCGAGATCTACGATGATGGTCGTGAGCAGCGAGTTCTTGATTCGAGCCGCTATGAGCTGTCGAAGCACCTGTTGCGGGATTTGGTCATGACGCTTGGTGAGCGTCCCATTGTCGTCGCTGACGAACAGCAGCCGAATTTTATGACGCTGCATAAGACGAATGCCGATGGCACCACGTCGTTATACGCGGTGTTTTTTGAAGTGGAAAAAGATAGGACAAGAAGGCAGCGGCTAATTCTGCGAGTTCAATCCGCCTATCTTCTCGAAAAAGCACTGACGAAACGTCAGCGGCAAGCGAAAAAGGTCGCGTTCAAAACCCTGCTGCGGGCAACCTATGAGGGGCGCAAGATTCGTCCCTAGCCGAGATGGCGAGCCACAAAAACCAACGGCTGCCTTTCGGCAGCCGTCGCATGCGGGATTCTCTATTCACCTTGCGGTGAAATTTCCACTCCAGGTGGAACCCGGCAACCCGGGTGGCGCTACGTTTTTCACACCCGCTCGTACGTAGTTTTGAGCCCTGATTATATGAATCTGGCTAGCCGCGGTCAAGCGGTCGGCGGCAACGGACGACGGCGCGACGCGCTGCGGCAGGCGGGGCGCAGCCGGCGGATGGGTTTTACCATGCCGCAAACACCCGTTTCATTCACCCGCTCGAAGCCCACCCTGAATGCCACATCAACGGCCCCTTTGTTTGGAGCCTCCCACCTGGGTCAATTCCTTGGCTATCACGCCCGTCAGGCCATATAAATCTGGGAGTCGGGCACGGTCCCGCCGACATGCGTACTGGCTCGCAAGCGCACAGCTTGCCGATACCAGGCGACATAAAACAAGGAGGGAGACAATGGCAACATCGCAAGCGGCCCCGGCTCGGTGGGTCGACGGCAAACGCTATTTGTGGCTACTCGGTGCGCTCACCATCACCTTGCCGCTGAATGCGGCCAATCTGGCCTTGCAAACCGGCTGGCACATTTTCTGGTGGTTCGGGCCGATTTTCGTGTTCGGCATTATTCCCGTGCTCGACTATCTGATCGGCGACGACCCGAGCAATCCACCCGAGGACGTCGTCGCCACGCTCGAAAGAGAGCGCTATTACCGCCGCGTGGTCTATCTCGCCACCTTCATCGAATACGTGTCGTTCATCGGCGCGCTGTGGATCGTCGGCACGCACTCGCTGACGTGGTACGACTATCTCGGCTTTGCCCTCTCGCTGGGCGCGGCCACCGGCGTATCGATCAATACCGCGCACGAGCTCGGCCACAAGACAGATGGTTTCGAACGATGGCTCGCCAAGATCACGCTGGCGCCGGTCGCCTACGGTCATTTCTTCGTCGAACACAATCGTGGACATCATGTGCGCGTAGCGACACCGCCTGACCCGGCGAGTGCGCGCTACGGCGAATCGTTCTGGCGTTTTCTGCCGCGCACAGTGTTCGGCAGCATCGCGTCGGCGTGGCGCCTCGAGAAGCATCGGCTCGAACGTCTTGGCAAATCGCCCTGGACATGGCGCAATGAAGTCCTGCACTCGTGGGCTATGACCGTCGTGCTGTGGGGCGCGATGATCGCGCTGTTCGGCAAAACGGTGATTCCGTTTCTGCTGATCCAGGCGGCGTACGGCGCCTCGCTGCTCGAAGTGGTCAATTATCTAGAGCACTACGGACTTGGCCGCAAGCAACTCGCGAGCGGCCGTTATGAGCGCTGTCAGCCGCAGCACTCATGGAACAGCAACCGCATCGTGACGAATCTGTTTCTGTACCAGTTGCAGCGTCACGCCGATCATCATGCGAATCCGACGCGTTCTTATCAGGCGCTGCGTCATTTCGACGGCGCGCCGCAGTTGCCCTCGGGCTACGCGACGATGATCATGTTCGCGTATGTGCCGCCACTGTGGTTTCACGTGATGAACCCACGTGTGGTCGCGCATTATCAAGGCAATATGGCGCAGTCGAATATCCGGCCGGCAATTCGTGAGCGCGTGTTGGCGCAGTTTGCCGGCTAGCGTGGATTACTTGATACAAAGAAAAGCCGCCTGGCCAATGCCGGGCGGCTTTCTTGTGGAGCTGATCGAATAGCGGCAGCGCAGCCTTAACGCCGGTCGATCGAATACTTGCCGGCGCCGGTCACGCACAACAGCAACAGTCCACCCATGATGCTGATGTTCTTGTAGAAGTTGATCATGTTTTCGTACTGCATCGCACCCGTCATGTTCCAGTAGTGGTGGCCGATGATCGCCGTACCCAGCGTATAGAGCGCCAGCAGCAAAGCAAGCGGCCGCGTGTAGAAGCCCACCAGCAGCGCAATGCCCACAACAAACTCCATCACCACGGCTATGATCGCCGACAACTCAGGCGCCGGCGCGCCGGTCGACGTCATGTAAGCGACGGTGCCGGAAAACCCGGTCAGCTTTGACCAGCCGAACATCACGAATAGCACCATCAACAGGATGCGGGCGACGAGAATGACTGCGTCTTTCTGGTTTTCAAATAACGTATAGCGCATGATTTTTCTCTGTAGGTAAGGACGGGAGCGGCTCGCCGCAAAGTTCGCCGCGAGCCGCGCTCAAGCCGGCCAGGTCTATCGACAGGACCAGGCCGCTTAAGCCCACAATTCTGACATCTCGATGTTACGCAGATCGAACACCAACACTTCCGCGTCGTGACCTTGCGTCAAGGTGAGGGCTTCTTCGCCGCGCACCCGTGCGCCGTCGCCTTCGCCGAGTTCGACGCCGTTCACCGTGACGCTGCCGCGCGCCACGTGAATATAAGCATAGCGATTGTCGGCCAGTTCGAGACGCGCGGTTTCGTCGCCGTCGAAAAGACCGGCATAGACCCGTGCATCCTGTTGCAGCACTAGCGAGTCTTGCGCACCGTCCGGCGACATCACCAGACGCAACATACCGCGCTTCTGGTCCGCGCCAAAGTGACGTTGCTGATAGCGCGGCGCGGTGCCTTTCTGCGCCGGTGCAATCCAGATTTGCATGAAGTGCACGGGCTCGCTCTTCGAATGGTTGTATTCACTATGCGCGACGCCGGTTCCCGCGCTCATCAACTGGATGTCGCCAGGTACGATCACCGAGCCGGTGCCCATTGTGTCTTTATGTTCCAGCGCGCCTTCCAGCACGTACGAAAAAATTTCCATGTCCCGGTGCGGGTGCTTGCCGAAACCTTGCGCCGGTGCGACACGGTCGTCGTTGATCACGAGCAGGTCGGAAAAGCCGTTCTGCTTCGGATCGTGATAGTTCGCGAAGGAAAACGTATGACGCGAGCTAAGCCAGCCGTGCTCCGCGCGGCCGCGTTGATTGGCGTGTCTGATTTCAAGCATCGTATTTCTCCCTGGTTCTGGTTGTGCGATCCGGCCAGCTGTTTGGCCGCGATCCATGAATGACAGTGTAGGTCAATCAGGATGGTTATAATCGGATTGAAATAGGAAACACTGTCACGATAAAGTGGACAATAAAATGCAACTCGATGACATGCGGATCTTCGTCGCCACGGTCGACTCCCATAACTTCACCGCGGCGGCAAAGCGGCTGGCGCTGTCGAAGCAGTTCGTCAGCCGGCGCGTGATGGCGCTGGAAGAGGCACTCGGCGTGCAACTGTTGATCCGCAATACGCGCAAGCTGGCCGTAACTGAACTGGGCCAGGAGTTCTATGAGCGTGCGCGGCGCATTCTCGGCGAGGTGGAAGACGCCGAGCAGGCAATGTCGCTGCGCCGCGCCGGGCCGCGTGGGCTGTTGCGGGTCAGTGCGCCGATGTCGTTCGGGATGACACATCTGTCGCCGTTGGTGGCGAACTTCCTGCGCGAGCATGAGGATGTGCGTTTCGATATGGAGTTGAGCGATCGCACTGTCGACGTGGTGGGTGAGGGGTTCGATATGGCGATCCGGATCGGCACGTTGCCGGATTCGTCGCTCATTGCGCAGAAACTCATCGATGTCAGGATGGTGGCATGTTGTAGCCCGGGGTATGTGCGGCGGCGTGGGGCGCCGCTTCATCCTGCCGATCTGGCGCGGCATTCGTGTTTGCTGTATGGGCATGGCGGGGCGGTGAGTTGGGATTTTGTTGTTGATGGTGTTTCGAAAGGGTTTGAAGTGCATGGGCCGCTGCGGGCTAATAATGGGGAGTTGATTCGCGATGCGGCGGTGGCTGGGCTGGGGATTGTTCGGCTTCCTGATTTTATTGTTGCTGATGCTGTTCGGGGTGGGAGGTTGGTGAGCGTTCTGGATGGGTTTTTACCTTCGGTGGCTAGTGTTTATGCTGTTTATCCGCAGCATCGGCAGAGGTCTGTCACGATTCGGTTTTTTGTTGAATTTTTGCGGGAGCATTTGGGGAAGGGGTTGGTGGGTTGATTTTTTTTTGCCTGCGCGGCGCCTGTCTGTGTTTTTATGGTTTTGGCCTTTTCTTGCTTTCTTAGTGGTCTATTAGCGTTGCCCCTGTGCGGGGCGGCACTTACTTTCTTTGCCGCCGCCCCTCCATGTCAGGCTAGTTGTCGCCTCACCCGAACCGATTGGTGTAAAGATGGGGGGCGGACAGCGAATGGAAGATGAAACGCTATTCAGCGGAAACCCGGGAATGGGTAATCCAGCAGATGATGCCGCCGTTCAATCGTGCGGTCATCGAGCTGGCGGGGGCGACGGGCATCACCACGGTGACGCTGCGGACCTGGCGGCAGCATGCAAGAGATACAGGGAAATTCATGCCGGGCAATGGCAAAACGGGCGATCAGTGGTCAAGCGCCGGGAAGTTCAGGGCGGTGCTGGAGACGGCGTCGCTCAACGAGATCGAGACCTCACAATACTGCCGCAGTAAAGGCATTTATCCGGAGCAGATCCGGCAGTGGCGCGAGGCGTGCGAGCAGGCCAACGCGGTGCCTGAAACGAAGCCCACGGCGGCCCAGCGCAACGAGGCGAAGGCTGCGCAAAAGCGCATCCGTGAACTCGAGCGCCAGCTCAAACGCGCTGACGCGGCCCGCGCGGAGGCGGCGGCCTTGCTGAATCTGCGAAAAAAAGCCGAAGCGATCTGGGGCAAGGAAGAGGAAGACTGATCAGCCGCCCGGATCGCGATGAAGCCATGCAGTTGATCGATGAAGCTGTACAGCAGGGAGCGCGCCGCTCGCGTGCGTGCGAGCAGTTGGGGCTCAGCGTGCGCAGTGTCCAGCGCTGGCGCCTGTCGCCGCAGGACGGGCGCGCTCAGGTGAAGCGTGCAGCGCCGCCCAACAGGCTGAGTGAGGCAGAACGTCAGGCCGTGCTCGATGCGGCCAACCGTCCGGGCTACGCGAGCCTGACGCCGCACCAGATCGTGCCGAAGCTGGCGGATGAAGGGATTTATCTGGCTTGCGAATCGACGTTCTACCGGATACTGAAAGCAGCAGGACAGGGCCAGCGCCGGGGCCGCGCGCGAGCCCCGCAACGACGCACGCTCACGACGCACTGTGCCGATGGTCCGAACCAGGTGTGGTGCTGGGATATCACGTGGATGCCGGGCACGGTCAGGGGCCGGTACTTCTACTGGTACATGATGAAAGACATCTACAGCCGCAAACTGGTGATGAACGAGGTGTGGGAGCAGGAGTCGGCTGAGCACGCGAGCGAGTTGCTGAACAAGGGATGTTTGCGTGAAGGTATCGCCGGGCGTCCGCTGGTGCTGCACTCGGATAACGGCAGTGCAATGAAAGGCGCCACGATGCGCGCGGCCATGATCGATCTGGGTGTGCAGCCTTCGTTCAGCCGGCCGCGCGTGAGCAACGACAATGCCTTTGCCGAGTCGCTGTTCCGCACGGCGAAGTACTGTCCGTTATGGCCCGAGCAGCCGTTCGACACGCTGGAGGCGGCCCGGGAATGGGTGCAGCGCTTCGTGCAGTGGTACAACGAAGAGCACTGTCACAGCGGCCTGAAGTATGTCAGTCCGGGGCAACGGCATCGCGGCGAAGCCAACGATCTGCTGGCCCGCCGGTGTGCGCTGTACGAAGACGCGCGCAGGCAGAACCCCGCACGCTGGTCAGGTGCCATCCGCAACTGGCACCTGGCAGACTCGGTCTATCTGAACCCGGAGCGAACTCACGCGTCGGCCAAAATGTATAAGCACGCAGCGTAACGGTTCATGCGACAACTACCTTGACACACACCGCCGCAAAGAAAGATAAGCAAAGAAAGCGGCTCACACCGCTAATTCTTAAGCGGGTCCCCCGCACAGTTGCGGTAGCGGTGCATCTGGAATCTGTGTTCTCGCACATTCAGCCGCGGTGACAAGGCCGTCATTCTTCCGGCGGCGCTTCGCGCGCCGAAGGGTACCTGTTAACACTCGCGCGCTTTAGTCGTTGGTTTCGTCGGTTCCGCTCGCCGTTGTGCACCATGTCGGTTATGTCGTGCATCGATTTGTCCTCGCACGCACACCGTCGGTACGCCCACCAGTCGCGTGCTTAGCTGGAAATTAGCTTGCAAAGAAATTTCGTTGGGCATACTTTTATAAATCGTCGGTAGTCTGCGACCTAATAAAGAGTCCAATAAATAGCTATGAGCGCAACAAAAGGTCGTCGCGCCCCGGTCGCTGAGGCCGTTGCGGGTGTCACACTCTCATCCGCGGAAGCCGAGTCTCTTCATGCGCTCGATCGGATCGATCGCGCGATCCTGCGTCAACTGCAAACCGATGCGTCGATTTCGAATGTCGCGCTCGCGGCCAAAGTTAAATTGAGTGCGCCGGCGTGTTTGCGGCGCGTGGAGCGGCTAAAGGAATCAGGGCTGATCCGGGGTGTCGTCGCGCTGATCGATCCAAAGGCGGTCGGGGCGGGTATGGTGGTCATCATCGGCGTCGTGCTGGATCGGTCTACGCCTGAGTCTTTTGCCGAGTTCGAGAAAGCGGCGCAGAAGGTGGCGGGGTGCATGGAATGCCACGTCGTGACCGGTGAGTTCGACTACTTCATGATGATCCGCACGCGCGATAGCGAGAGCTTCAATCGTCTGCACGCGGAGCAGTTGCTCTATCTGCCAGGCGTCAGGCAAATCCGCTCGTTCATGGTGCTCAAAGAAATCCTGTCCACCACGAAATTTCCGCTGTAAGCGCCGCCGTCACGCAAAAAGACGCGCATGCTGTCATAAATCTCCTTGTTGGCCGACTAAGTGGCAGGACCACTCGCGGGCGGCGCGGTCAGCGCCTCAACGGGTGAACGGTACGGACTTCCCGGGACGATCATCATGGCTTGCAGCAGACGGAGTTTCTTCAGGTTAATCGGCGCGGCGTCGCTCGCCGGCGGAACCGCGGCATGGCGTACGGCAGGCGCGGCGGAGTTGAGCACCGCGGCGGCCTACGAGGTCGCGCATAGCGACGCTGAATGGCACAAGCTGCTCACGGACGCACAGTACCGCGTGCTGCGCGAAGCCGGCACGGAGCGGCCGTTCAGCAGCCCGCTGAACGACGAGCACCACGCAGGCACATTCGCGTGCGCCGGTTGCGCACTGCCGCTGTTTTCGTCGAAAACGAAATTCGATAGCGGCACAGGCTGGCCAAGTTTCTGGCAGCCACTGGACCACGCGGTCATCACGCATACCGACAAGTCGTTCGGCATGACGCGCGACGAAGTATTGTGCCGGCGCTGCGGCAGCCATCTGGGTCATGTATTCGACGACGGCCCCAAGCCGACCGGCCTGCGCTATTGCATGAACGGCCTCGCTCTAACTTTCGCACCCGCCGCGCGCGGCACGAGTTGATCGAATCAGGACGGACATCATGAACATCGAGAAACGCATTATCGGCAAACCGGCCCGCTTACGCCGGGCGGCGGCCGCGCTTTTGCTCGGGCTAGGTGCATTGGCGCTGCTGCTGGCACAGCGCGTCGCATTCTCGTCGGAAGCTGCGGTTGTCATTGCGCCGCCTGCGCTCGACGAGCCGATCTCAGCCACGACCGCGCACGAAGAAACCGCTGTGTTCGCGGGCGGCTGTTTCTGGGGGGTGCAAGGCGTGTTCCAGCACGTACGGGGCGTCACGAAGGCGGTGTCCGGTTATTCGGGCGGCCAGCGCGACACCGCGCAGTATGAGACTGTCAGTGGCGGCGAAACAGGCCATGCGGAATCCGTGCAGGTCACGTTCGACCCGACCAAAGTCACTTACGGGCAGTTGTTGCAGGTCTACTTCTCGGTGATTCAGGACCCGACCGAGTTGAACCGTCAGGGGCCGGACAGCGGCACGCAATACCGTTCGGCGGTATTTCCGCTGAACGACACGCAGCGGCACGTCGCGCAAAGTTACATCGCCCAACTCGAGAAGGCCCATGCCTTCCCGGCGCCGATCGTCACGAAGACAGAGCCGTTCAAGGGCTTCTATCCCGCCGAGTCCTACCATCAGAACTACCTGACGCTGCATCCGAACTCCGCATATATCGCGATCAACGATATGCCGAAGGTCGCAAACCTGAAGCGTCTGTTTCCAAATCTCTATCGCGAGAAGGCTGTGCTGGTCGAAGCGGCACAGTAAAACGGCGAGCGCCGCGAGGGCGGCGATCCTCCCTTTGCGGCGTCGCTTCGTGCGGCGCCAGCCGATATTTTGTGGCTGTATTCTGCCTGTCACCATCGCCGCGGCGCGCTTGCGGGCGTCCGTCGGTCTGTCCTTCCGTTTTTCCCGAGCCAATCCGAACCAATCCGGGCCGAGCCGACCCTCCAGCGACCAGGCCCGCATTTTGCACAGAAGCAGGCGTCGGCAAATCGTTCGCACGTGTCGGTTCGTACGAATGCCCAATTTACGGGGCGGCATCAGGTTCGAACTGTGCGTTTTGCCGGGAAAATGCGTGTCGTCTGCTGAAAAAATTACTTGCCGTGTGTTGCAATGCGGCGGTCACCCGGATGTTTTCTAATCCGTTGTGGACATCCGGCAAGAACATGAACCCCTTCGCGATACGCGAGAAACGGAGGTTTCTGGTGTTGAATAGCCGTAGAAAGCGGATCGGCAAGATTCGCAATAAACAAACAGGCATCGCGGCATCATCGCTGGTCGCCGTGACCATCGGCGGTATCGGCATTTTGCCGGCTTCGGCCGTGGCCCAAACACCTTCGCCGTTGGGCGAATGGCAGTACTCCGTGGGCATTCCGCTGCAGAAAATGTGGCAGCCGGATATTCCGGACTGGCAGGTGCGCATTGGCGCGGCGACGTCGTTCCAGCCACGTTATGAAGGCTCCGACCGGTATCACGTGATGGCCGGTCCGAGTGTCGACGTGCGCTACAAGGACCTGTTCTTCTTTTCGAGCGGCGAAGGCCTTGGGGTCAACTTCGCGCAAGGGCAGAACTGGCGCGCTAGCCTCGCCGCCGTCTACGATCTCGGGCGTCGCGGTCATGACGATCCGGAGGAGTTGAACGGTCTCGGCAACATCAATCCGGCGCCGGGCCTGAAACTCTCCGGCGAATACGTCGTGTCGAAGGATTTCCCACTCGTGCTGCGCGCCGACGTGCGACGCTATTTCGGCGGTTCGAACGGCTGGACCGGCGATCTGGGCGCTTATCTACCGATGCCGGGCAGCACCAAAAAATTCTTCTGGTTCGCCGGTCCGAACGTGACACTCGCGGACTCTACCTACATGAACAGCTGGTACGGTGTGAATCAGAATCAGGCGGCGCACTCGCAATACTCGCAGTATCACGCGAGCGCGGGCTTCAAGTCGGTGGGCTTCGGCATAAGCATGGTGTGGCTGTTCGACAAGCACTGGTTTGCAACTGCGGACGGCGCATTCGAACAATTGGTCGGCAGTGCGGGGAACAGTCCGATTACGCACAGCAGGGCCACCGGTGTGGCCGATATCTCCATCAACTACCGTTTCTGATGCAACGGTTTTCGCGTTTTGGCCAGGGACAACGGCGTGCCATTACGGCACGCCGTTTGAAGCACACTATCGTGCCAGCCGCACACCCAGAAACTGAACCATCAGCGCCGCAACCTGATCGACTGCTTCATCCAGCACGAAGTGTCCACCTTCGAGCAGATGCACTTCTGCGCCGGGCAGATTGCTGCGATACGCGTACGCACCTTCCACTTCGAATGAGGGATCGTACTTCCCCCACAGCACCAGCATGGGGGGCTGACGTTCTTCCAGATACCGCTGCCACTGCGGATACCGCTCGATATTCGTCCGATAGTCGTAGAAGAGTTCAGTCTGGATATCGATCTGGCCAGCCCGCGATAGAAACGCAAATTCATCAGTCCACGTATCCGGATCGTAGCGATCGACACTCGGACTACGCCCGACATGCCGTAACCGCGTCGCCTCAAACGAGAGCAAATTTGCCCGTAGTGCCGCTTCATGCGTTGCGCGATCGTTCCAGAAGGCCTTACGTGTTTGCCATAACGGACCGAGGCCTGCTTCGTGGGCAACGGCGTTTTGCACCACCAACGCCTCAATCCGCTCGGGGTTTGAAAGCGCAAGCCGAAACCCCACCGGACCGCCGTAGTCCTGCATCACCAGCGTGTAGCGCTTCAGTTCCAGTGCATCGGTGAAACGGGCCATCACTTCGGCGAGGTGGTCAAACGTGTACTTGAATGCGTCGGGCGCGGGTGCGCTGCTGTGGCCGAAACCGGGATAGTCCGGTGCGATCACCCGGTAATCTTGCGCGAGCAGCGGCATCAGCGTCGCGTACATTCGCGACGACGACGGGAAACCGTGCAGCAACAGAACCACAGGCGCGTCGCGTGGTCCTGCCTCGCGATAGAAAATGTCGAGGCCGTCGAGCTCGATGCTGCGATAGCGCATTCCGGTGCGTGTGGATGTCATGACCATGCTCCTTCAATCTTTCGTAAGATCGCTCATGCGGCGCGCAAACTGTCGCGCAGATGCAGAACCGCTGCCGCGGCGAAAAAACCCAATGCCGCGACGCATACACCCGGCCAGCCCCAATGCGCGAGCGCCGGGCCGGCGATAGTGGCGCCCAGCGCGCTGCCGATGAAAAAGAGCCCCGTATAGAGTCCATTCACCCGGCCGCGCGATTCGGGCGCAAGCAGATTGATGGCACGCCGGCCGAGCGCCTGATCGGCAATCACGCCACCGTCGATAAAAAATGCTGCCACGGCGAGCATGGCGATCGAGGCGGCGCGCGATACCCCCGACGTCAACGCGAATGCTGCCATCAAGGCGGCCGCGAGGGCGACCGCATGGGCGAGCATGCTGGCGGGCTTCGACCAGCCCCGGTCGCCGGCGCGGCCCGCCAACGGTGCGATGAAAACGCTGCCGCCGCCGGCCAGCGCGAATAGCGCGACGGAGGTGCTGTTCAGACCGAGTGGCGCGCGCGTCAGGACAATAGCGATGCTGCTCCAGAACGCGTTGAACCCGGCCATGAGCAGGGCTTGATACAGCGCCCGGCGGCGCAGCACGGGCTCATGCGCGAGCAATCGCGCCATCGACGTCAATAACGCGGCATAGGGCGGAGCGCCGGCTGGGCGAACATCCGGCAAACGCGGCACCACGGCAAGCGTGACAGCCGTGAGCAACAGGGCATCGGCAGCGTAAAACGCACGCCAGCCGAATGCGCCGCCAATCACACTGGCAAGCGGGCGCGACAGCAGAATGCCGAGCATCAAACCGCTCATCACGTTGCCGACGACTTTGCCGCGCGAAGCCGGCGGCGCGAGCGATGCCGCCGCGGGCACCAGCATCTGCACGACGCTCGACGTCACGCCCACGGCGAACGATGCCGCCAGAAACACGGGTGCTAGCGGCGCGATAGCGGCCAATGTGAGACACGCGATCTGCGCGAGCAAGGTCGCGGCAATCAAGGGCCGGTTGGGCAAGCGGTCGATCAGCGGCACAAGTCCGACGAGGCCGACCGCATAGCCGAGCAACGTCAAGGCGGTGACGAGCGTGGTCCATGCGCCGAGACGCAGCGAGACGTTGAGCGGGCCGATCAACGTTTGTGACGCATACAGGGGCAACACGGCGACCGCGACCATCGCGGCGAACCGGGCGGTCGGAACGCTCTGGGCCGGCGGCGTAGCCGTTTGGGCTGCAATCGCGCATTGAATCGTGGGAGAGTCCATCGTCGGGCTAGCCGTTAAGTGAGGTTGAATCGATGCTACTCTCACGTCGGATAAACACAATTCGCACTGAATTGGATACATCCTCACGAAAAACGGGAGAATCGGCAATGGATGCGTTGCGCGATCTTGAAACCTTGGTGGCGATTGTCGAGGAGGGCAGTCTGACGAGCGCCGCGCGCCGGCTTGGCCGGTCGTTGCAGGCCGTCAGCCGGTCGCTGCAGGTGCTCGAGCGGGCGCACGGATCGACCTTGATCGTGCGAACCACGCGTACTTCGCAGCCGAGCGCAGCCGGCATGCGTTTTTACGAACGCGTCAAAGGCGCGCTGAGCGAACTCGAACTGGCACGCACCGAACTGGCCGAAGAAGCGCACCGGCTCACCGGCCGCTTGCTGATCAATGCGCCCACACTGTTCGGACCGCAATTCGTTGCGCCGCTCGCCGCGGAGTTTTTGCAGCGTCATCCGCAACTGGAGTTGTCGCTCGAGTTGAGCGACACGTATCGCGATCCGGTCGAGACCGGCGCGGATGTGACGATCCGTATCGGCGAAACGCCTGATTCACGGCTCGTGGCGCGGCGGATCGGTACGCTTCGGCGGGTGGTGTTCGCCGCGCCTGCTTATCTTGCCGAACACGGCAGGCCGTCGCATCCGCGGGATCTGGGGAGACATGATTGTGTCGTTCGAACCGGCGTGCCGTATCCTGGGCGGTGGGCGTTTACGTCTTCCGATGGAAACGAGATCGCGGTGAACGTGGCAGGCCGCTTTGACAGCAATCAGGTGGCGGCGGTGAATGCAGGCGTGCTGGGTGGGATGGGGGTAGGGATCGCTGCCTTCTGGCAGATTCAGGAATGGGTCGAGGCAGGAAAGGTAGAGGTCTTGTTGGCGGATTTTCAGCTTACGCCCTTGCCGTTACATGCGATGTGGGCGAAGACACGGCGTTTGCCGCAGAGAACACGGCTACTGGTCGATTTCCTTGCTGTCAAACTGGGGACGCTGTAATTTCCCGTCCACCGCAAGGGTTGCCTGGGCCCTGAGGGCGTGAGCGGGCTTCGCAGTGAAAGCAGCGCAACAGCAGGTGTAATGCTTCATTGTGCTACGCTTGCCAGACCGAAAACCACGTACCGTGACCTCGCCATCATCATGCGTTCCTGGCGCATATCCACACCGCCCCGCAGTGGGCACATCAACACGTCGCGTGTTACCGACCTCGTCATGTCGATCTCGCATGCCGACCCGGACGCGCTCGCCGCAAGCATTCTGAAAACCATTGGCGACACGCTTCCGGTTTCGCAGTGCACGATCTTCGCTTACGAATTCGACGCGAGGCCGCGCACCGTCTCCGCCGCCGACCATCGCGGCGGCCGCTTCCTCCGTGATGTCGCCGACCGCTACGCCACGCACTTTTATGCGCTCGACGGCAACCGCGCCATCGTCGGCGGCCCGCCAGCGAAACAAGTGCGCGAAGCATTAGTGCTGCACCAGCAGCAAAGCGAAGAAATCGAAAACGAAGCCTATCGCGCCGCCTGTTATGCGCAGCCCAACGTGTCCGACCGTCTGTCGTTGCTGCTGCAACCTATGGAAAAAGTCTGGCTGTCTATCAATCTGTATCGCGACAGCGCCTACGGCATGTTCCAGCCAGGCGAACTTGAGCACGTGGAAAGCGTGGCGCATCTGTTCGCGCACGCTGCGAAAAGCCATTACGCACTCAACGGGCAGCATCAGCAAGGCGCGGCAGCCGTGATGCTGGCACGCGTCAGACGCGCCTGCCCGGCGCTTACGCCGCGCGAGATCGACGTGCTGCGCGGCGTGCTCGAAGGCGCAAGCGCCACCGAGATCGCCGAACAAATGGGCGTCAAGGCAACGAGTGTCATTACGTATCAGAAACGCGCTTACGCGCGGCTAGGTATCTCCAGCCAGCGCCAGTTGTTTGCGCTGTGTCTGCTGCCTGAGCGGTCCTGAGCGGTCCCGATCCGACGCGCCGAAGTGGCGGTCGAATATTAACCGCGACGCAGCCGATGATGATCCGAAGCACCGTCGAAGAACGGCCGAAACATGGCCGAAACACGGTCAAAGCGCAACTGAGCTCGCACCGGCAATCACCCGCGCTTCGCCCGTGCATCGGCCTGTGTCTCACGATCCCAGCGCTTTAACCACGGCATGATGAACTCCGCGAATCCGTCCGCGGGTGGTGACAGTGCACGTTCGGTCGAGCGATACACGCACACCTCGCGGATGGTTTCCGGATCGACGATCCGCTTCATCACCAGCCCGAAGGTTCGCGCGAGCGGCGCGACATAGGCGGGCGCGAGCGTCACGGCAAGCCCCTGTGAAGCCAGACCGAACGCCGTGGTGACGTTGTCCACCACGTCCACGGGAATGATGCGCGCCTCCACCGGCAGATTCGCCAGCATCTGTTCGACTGCGCGCTCATGATCGCGGCCGGTGGCGACAATCGGCACGTCGCGCAAATGCTGCCACTGCACCCGGCGCCGCGCGCTCAACGGATGCGCTGGCGCACACCACATCACCCACGGGCTCGCGAAGGCAGGATCGCAACGCACCCGCGTGCCGCTCTGCCGATCCGGGCCGATCGCGAGATCCACGTCGCCGCTTTCCACGCGCTCTACCAATTGTTCGACCACGGTGTCGCAAATGCGTACGACCACCTTGGGTTTGCCGCGTGCGTATTCGGCGATGGCCGCCGGGAGCGCGGTCGCCGCGAGCACCAGCGGCGCGCCGACTCGCACGATACCGGCGGCGCGATTGCGGATGTCGTCGGCAGATTGGGCCGCCGCACGCACATAGCGCAACACCGATTCGGCGGACGACAGGAAGTCCTGCCCCGCGCTCGACAGATTGACGCGCCGCGTCGTCCGGTCGAAGAGGCGAAAGCCCAGTTCCGTTTCCAGTTCGGCCAGCAACTGGCTGACCGCCGACGAGGTCAGCCCGAGCCGTTCCGCCGCCGCGCCGATACTGTGCAAATCGACGATGGCGAGAAACGCTTCGAACTGACGAATGGTGACGCGTGTAAGTGGCATCAGGCGATTCTAAAGAAAAACTTACGAATCGTGAAAAATCGATTGATTGTATGTAGCGAGCCATTGGCCGACACTCGTGCTGATCGACGCGAAGCCGGAAACCCGCTTAGACTTCCGTCTCGCTCACGCGGCTACGATCAGGTTGCAACAGCCCACCGCCAGGGTATACGCAGGCCGCAATCAAGCCACATGCGGGGCTCCACTCAAGGAATTGCCATGTTCGACCACATTCCCGCCTATCCGGGCGACCCGATTCTGAGCCTGAACGAGGATTTTCAACTCGATCCGCGGCCCAACAAGGTCAACCTGAGCATCGGCATCTACTTCGACGACGCCGGCAAACTGCCGGTGATGGACGCCGTACGGCGCGCCGAAACCGCGCTGCTCGATTCGATCGGCCCGCGCTCCTACCTGCCGATGGCGGGCCTGCCGCTTTACCGCGACGCAGCACAGGCGCTGGTGTTCGGCGCGGACAACGAAGCGCGCGCCGCGGGCCGGATCGCAACTTTGCAGACCATCGGCGGCTCAGGCGCGCTGAAAGTCGGTGCGGATTTTCTGAAGCGCTATTTCCCGGCCTCGCAGATCTGGATCAGCGATCCGAGCTGGGAAAACCATCGCGTAGTGTTCGAAGGAGCGGGCCTCACGGTCAACACGTATCCGTATTACGACGAACACACCGGCGGCTTGCGTTTCACCGACATGATCGACACGATCGGCCGCTTGCCGGAACAGAGCATCGTGCTGCTGCACGCGTGCTGTCACAACCCGACTGGCGTCGATCTGAGCCCGGCGCAATGGGCGGAACTGGTGCCGGTATTGCAGCGCCGCAAACTGATTGCGTTTGTCGACATGGCGTATCAAGGTTTTGGCGCAGGTCTCGAGGAGGACGCCGCTTGCGTGCGCCAGCTGGCCGACGCCGGTGTGCCGTTGATCGCCGCCAATTCGTTTTCGAAGAATTTCTCGCTATACGGCGAGCGCTGCGGCGCGTTGAGCGTCGTGTGCAAGAGTAAAGAAGAGGCCACGCGCGTGCTCGGTCAATTGATGTCGACGGTGCGCGCCAACTACAGCAATCCGCCGACGCACGGCGCGCGCCTCGTGGCCAACGTACTGTCGGACACGTCCTTGCGCGCTTCGTGGGAAGCGGAGCTCGCCGCCATGCGCGAAAGGATTCTGGCCATGCGCGGCACGATCCACGAAGGGCTCGCCGGCCGCGTCGATGAAGTGATGCGAGCGCGCTACGTCGCGCAACGCGGCATGTTCACGTACACGGGCCTGAGCGAAGCCCAGGTCGAGCGTTTGCGCAGTGAATACGCGGTGTACGTGCTGCGCTCGGGACGCATGTGCGTCGCCGGATTGAATGCACGCAACGCCGGCTATGTGGCGTCGTCGATCGCAGCGGTAGTGGCGAGCGCATAACGGCTGTTACCCGCAACGACTGAACATAAGCATCGCAAACGATAACAACGGAGACCCTGATGACGACTCTTGAAATGCAGGCGGCGACCCCGCCGAAGCTCGCCGCAATGCATCCCGACGAATGGCAGGCACGCGTGCAACTGGCCGCGTGCTACCGCATCTTCGATATGCTCGGCTGGACCGAGATGATCTACAACCACATCACGTTGCGCGTGCCGGCGAGCGTGAGCGGCGACGAGCGCCACTTCCTGATCAATCCATTCGGTCTGCACTACAGCGAAGTGACAGCGAGCAACCTCGTGAAAATCGACGCGCAAGGGCGCGTGCTCGATAACTCGCCGTATCCGGTGAATCCCGCGGGTTTCGTCGTGCATGCCGCGATTCATGAAGGCCTGGCCGATGCGCACTGCGTGATGCACACGCACACTACGGCGGGCGTCGCGGTGGCCTGCCTGGAAGACGGCCTGGAGCAAACCAACTTCTATAGCGCACAGTTGCACGACCGCATTGCGTATCACGACTTTGAAGGCATCACCGTGCATGCGGAAGAGGGCCCGCGTCTGCTCGAACATATCGGCAACCGGCAGGCGGTGATCTTGCGCAACCATGGCCTGCTTGCATGGGGCCATACGTTGCCGCAGACTTTCGCTATTCTGTGGACGCTCAACCGCGCGTGCGAAATCCAGATGGCCACGTTCTCCATGGGCCGCGCGCGGCCGGTGCCGGAAGCGGTGGCGATCCGCTGCTCGCGCGACTCGCTGCAATTCGATCCGCGTCACGGTGCGGGACAGGATGTGTTCGACGCGTTGGTGCGGCGCGTGGATCGCATCGACGCAAGCTACAAGGATTGACGCGAGGACTAACGCGAAAATTGAAGCAAAGATTGACCCGAGGATTAACAAGGATTGAGGCGATGAAAGTAGGAATCTACGGTGCAGGCGCAATCGGTGGCTGGATGGGGGTGAAGCTCGCGCAGGCCGGCCACGACGTGAGCGTGGTGGCGCGCGGCGCGACGCTCAGTGCGTTGCAACAACACGGCTTACGTCTGATCGAAGGCGGCGTGACGCATACCGTGAAGGTGAATGCGAGCGAATCACCGGCGGAGCTCGGTGTGCAGGACCTCGTCGTAGTGGCGGTCAAGGGCCCGGCAATGGCGTCGGTGGCCGCGCATATCGCGCCGCTGCTGAACCCGCAGACGACTGTGCTGACGGCGATGAACGGCGTGCCATGGTGGTTCTGCGACGGACTCGGCCGCGATTTCGCCGGCAAGCGCTTGAAGTCGATCGATCCTGACGGTGCGATCGCTGCCGCGATTCCGACTGCACAGACGGTGGGCTGCGTGGTGCATGCCAGCTGTCTGATCGAATCGCCGGGCGTTATCAGGCATCATCAGGGCAATGGGCTGATCGTCGGCGAGGCGTCAGGGCAACCGGGCGAACGCGTCAACGCGCTTACCGCCACGCTGGCCGCAGCGGGCTTCAATGCTTCGATGTCGGAGCAGATTCAGCGCGACGTCTGGTACAAGCTATGGGGCAATATGACGATGAATCCGATCAGCGCCATCACTGGCGCGACCACCGACCGGATTCTCAGCGACGAACTGGTGCGCGACTTCGTCACGAGCATCATGCTGGAAGCGAAGGAGATCGGCGCACGCTTCGGCATTCCGATCGAGCAGGCGCCAGCGGATCGCCACGAGGTCACGCTCAAACTCGGCGCGATGAAAACCTCGATGCTGCAGGACGTGCAGGCGGGCAAGGCGATCGAACTCGACGCGCTGGTGGCCGCAGTGCGTGAACTGGGGCAGCTTACCAATGTGCCTACGCCGTACACGGACGCATTGCTTGGGCTCGCGCGCCTGCATGCGAGCACGTTGGGCTTGTATCCGCGACAGTGAACGTTGCCATGAAAAAAAACCGCCCCGCATTAGCAGCGGTGCGGTTTTTTTTCGTCCTACGTGTTAGTTCTTTGGCGTTGCGCCGTACTCCCGCCGCATTACGCAACCACGGCCGAAGATGGCAGCAGCTTCGCCGCCTCGATCAACGACAACGCCCGTTGCGTGTCGCCGAGTTCCGTCACGGAGAGCAGCGCGAGGCGGGCCAGATACAAGGATGCTTGCGCTTCGCCTTCAGCGGTCAGCGTCTTGCAGAGTGTGGTGTAGACGAGGTCGAGTTCGCTATCGGTCATGGTTGGGTTTCCTCTTGCATCAGTTCGTCAAACAGGCCGTCGCGGCGCTTTGCACGTTCGCCGCGCTGCCGTTGCGCCAGCGGGCGAGCACATGGCCGTCCGGCCTGATCAGATAGACGGTACCCGGCGTCGCGTCGAGCATCTCGTGCAGCCGTCCCGCCGGATCGACCACATGCGGGCTGGCGGCACGCGGCGCGTCGCCCGTCACCAGCGTGACCGCTTTGAACGGAATGCTGTGTTCGCCGAGCGCATAGTGCAATTGCTGCCATGCTTCGTCTTGCGCCACGTCTGTGCCGAAGCGCAACGCGGTGAAGCAAGGCCCCAGCAGATCGGTGAGATGAATATCCACTGTTATACCGTCGCACATGCGCTGAAGGCGGCACTCCGCCAGCACCGTGCCTGGCACCGGCCCTTTGGCGAACGAGCCCGTAGCCGTAGCCGCAACCGGATTGAGCGGCGACTGAGCATACGCAATTGCATGCGTTTGCCGTGGATTGATCAATGGCCGCACCGCCGGATGGCGCTCGGCAAGTCCTAGCACTGCGTTGCGCATCAGATCGAATGCGAACGAGGGCGGCGCCATGAACTCCGTGCTCTTCATTCCATAGCTCAGGTTTTCACGCGCGGCGAAAACGCGCTCGTCGCTGTAGCTGTCGAGCAAACGGTCCGATGCAATGCCGTTGACCACGCAACCGAGTTTCCAGCCGAGATTGTCGGCGTCGTCGATGCCGGAATTCGCACCGCGTACGCCAAAAATCGGCACGAGATGCGCGGCATCGCCCGCGAACAGCACCGAGCCGTGGCGGTAGCGTTCGAGTGTCAATGCGTTGGCCTTGTAGACGGTGATCCAGATCGGCGACCATTCGCCCGTTTCGCCCATTGAGTCGAGCACGCTCTGCACACGTGGCATGACGTTCTCTGGCTTGACCGCGGCGTCGGGATCTTCATCGTCGCGAAGCTGATAGTCGATGCGCCAGACGTTGTCGGGCTGCTTGTGCACCAGCACCGTCGAACCGGGATTGGAGGGCGGATCGAAATAGGCGAGGCGCTCGGTGGCGCGCGCGCTCTTCAGTTCGATATCGACGATGACGTAGCGGCCCTCGTACGTCGTACCCGTGAGCTTGAGGCCGAGTGCTTCGCGAATCGTGCTGCGGCCGCCGTCGCACGCGACGACCCAATCCGCGCGCATTGTCCATGCAGCGTCGCCGGTGCGCAGGTCGAGCGTAGCGCCAGCCGCGCTGTTATCAGCATGTTGTTCGATGCCGGTCACGCGGGTTTGCCAGCGAATATCGATCAGATCGGCGTGCTGTTCCACTTCGTCGAGCAGCAATTGTTCGATCTGGTATTGCGCGATGTTGATCATCGGCGGCAGTGATTGCTCGTCGTCCTGATGCATGGCGAAGCGGAACACTTCGGCGTCGCGGTAGAAGCTGCGGCCGCCCGTCCATGGCAGGCCTTTTTGCAGGAAACCGTGTACCGCACCCAGGCGTTTGAATATCTCCAGACTGCGCCGTGAAATGCAGATCGCGCGGCTGCCGGTGCAGACGCCGTCGTCGGCTTCGATCAGCACTGAGCGCACACCCTGGCGAGCCAGCGCGAGCGCCAGCGTCATGCCGACCGGACCGCCTCCGACGATCGCTACGGCGCGCCGCACGGGGTCGCGCCCGTCAATCAGCGGCGGCACCACGCCCGCGTAGTGGCGAGGCGTGAACGGATAGGGTTTGAAGCTGCGGCTCATGCGTGTCTCCTGGATCTTCGATGCAGATGGATTGCCCGCCAGGGCCTGGACGCTCCTCGGAGGCGGTGCGAATCGACACATGAAGTATGAAGGAGGGGTGGCGCGTGGCCGTCCTCATTTTGGGTACGGCCTAGTCCGCCCCAGCCGCATGCGAAGGCTGGCGCGCGTGCCGCAGGCTCGCACTCACCTGACATTCCTCGATCATCGCCCGGAACGTCGGCGCCGCGTGCGAAGCGCCGGTCGCACCCATCTCCGGGCCGCCTTCCGGCGCCCCGCCGACGCCGACCACGACTGTCGCCTTGGGCCGCCATTCCCGCGTACGCCGCAGCATATTGCGCAGATACGGCGGCGACTCCGGCGCGTCGAGCGAGATGATGCAGATGATCGGCGCGTCCTTGAAGCTCGGTTCGTCGGCATGCGCGCTGCGATAGCCCGAGTGCGTGGCGATCATCGGCGCAAGCCCCTGGCGTCCAAGCAATTGCACGGCGATCGCGGCGGTGACCTCATCGAATGCGCCGCGCCCAGGCACGCACAGCACCGAGGTCTTTTCGGTTTCATGGCGCAACGGTGGGCGGGCCGAAATGGGGCTGTCGTGCCGCTCCGAAAGATCGGCGGACGCCGAAGCCAGGTGCGCGTCGGCGGAGTCGGCCGGATCCGTGCGCGACAGGCGGTCCGGCAGTCCATCGGCGATTTCCAGGTTTTCGACGATATCGACCAGCGCGTCATTGACGCGTGCCAACTGCTCGGGCATCAACACGCCGCGCATCGCATCGTTGCGCGCGAGCTTGAGGCCCTCCAGCGCGACTTTGTCGTAGTAATCGATTAGCGACATCTCGCGCAGCAGGCGCTCGGCCTGCACGATGGCTTCGTGCGGATCGTTCGCCAGAAGCCGCTGATAGAAATTCTGCGCGGGCGTTAGTGCCGGCTGGTCGCCCAGCAGCACCGTGAGGAAGTTCAGACGATCGGCGTAGCGGCCCAGCGTGACAACGCACAGCGTGAGCGGGGTGGATAGTACAAGGCCGATCGGCCCCCACAGCCAGCTCCAGAAAATCGCCGCTACCACCACCGCCAGCGGCGACAGCCCGGAGCGATGGCCGTACAGCAGCGGCTCGGCAATCTGCCCGGCCACCACGTCGACGACGATAAACAGGATCAGCGTATAGACCGCCATCGTCCATTGAGGCTGGATGGCGGCGGCGAGAAACACGGCAAGAATCGCGGCGATCCAGATGCCGATGTACGGCACGAAGCGCAGCAAGGCAGCAATCACGCCGAACAGAAGCGCCCCGGGCACGCCGATGATCGCCAGACCGATAGCGATGACCCCTCCCGCGCTCAGGTTCACGCCCAGTTGCGCGACAAAGTAGCGGCTCAGACGCACGGCGGCGTCGTTGAGCGCGGTGGTGGTGCGGTGCAGATCGCGCGAACCGAAAAGACTGATCAAACGGTCGCGCAGGTCCTCGCGCTGCAGCAAGATGAAGATCGTGACGACCAGCACGATGAAGGTGGTCTCAATCGGCGCGATCGCCGGCGACAGTGCGCGTTGAGCGAGTTGCATCGGCGTGGGCGACGGCTCGTGCACTTCGACCGGTGTCGGCACAGCGGGCGCATTGCGTGCCGCGCGTCCGGTGAGGCGCGGTGGACTTGGCTTGCTCGGTGCAACGCGCTGGAGCGTGGCAGCGGCGCGGCTCATCAGCGAATCGGCCCGGCCGACGGTTTTCTCCTGCACCGTTTCGATCTTTTGCTCGATCGCAACCTGGTACTGCGGAAGATCGCCCGCCAGTTGCACCAGTTGCGCACCGATCAGCGCGCCGACGGCCAGCAAAGCGGCGAGGGCGAACAGCACGGCGATAAAGATCGAGGGCAGTTGGCCCATGTGCAACCGCCGCAACGCCTGCACGAGTGGTGCGAGCAGAAAGCTGAGCAGCACGGAGAGCGTGATGGGAATCAACACCTCGCGGCCGAAGTAAAGTGCGCACACCACCACGACGCCGGTGATGATCGAAGCCAAACCATGCAAAGTGGGGGTGCCGGGCGGGTACACGCGGTTCGGCGTCCCGTGCGGCGGTAACGATATTTTCATGAGCACACTTTTCGATGTTGTGGCGCAGTCGCTTTTATTGAGGGCGCGCGTAGGGGACGGCAGCAGTCAGCTAAAGCGCCTGCGCAATTCATATGCCTGGATTGTAGGCGCTTTGACTCGCGGAGGACGTATCCCCTAGCCCATGTGCAAACGCAACAGCGCGAACAACTGTGAGCTTGCATAGAGCAGCAAGCCGATAAAGCCGCCCACAATCGTTCCGTTGATGCGGATGTATTGCAAATCCTTACCGATGTTCAGCTCGATTTGCCGTGACATTTCGCGTGCGTCCCAGTTCTTCACGGTATCGCTGATATGGCGCGTGAGGAATTGTGCGAAATCCGGCGCCATGGCGCGCGCCGCTTCTTCCAGGTGATCGTTCAGCGACTGACGCAGCGCGGGGTCGTGCGCCAGTTCGCGGCCTACCCATTGGCCCATCGCCATCACCCTGGCATGCAGGGCCGAATCGCTGTTTTGCAGATCGCGCTTGAGCCATGCGCGCAATTCGCCCCACATGTCCTTCACATAGGTGCTGAGCGCTTCGCCTTCCACCAGATAACGCTTCAGTTCTTCGCCTTTTTGCAGGAACGCCGGATCGCTCCTGAGTTTGACGATCAGCTTCTGCGCCGCGTCGTCGAATTTCTGCCGAAGCTGATGGGTGGGGTTCTCGCTGATCTGCTCGAGCATCCGGTTCACCGCGTTGGCGATCGCGTCCGCGCCTTTTTCACCGAGCCACGCCGACGGCAGAATCATCTCCATCTTGGGGTATTCGCTCTTCACCCACTCGACGATGCGCTCAGCGATAAACTCGCGCGCCTGCGGTTCGCGCAGCAGCGCCACGACCTGTTCGATGCCGGCGTCGAGCAGTTCCTGGTGACGGCCGTCTTTGGTGAGCGTGTCGAGAATTGCGCCCATTGATTGCGATAGATCGACTTTGGCGAGCACGTCGCGCAATGCGTCCTTGATGAAGACCTGAATGCGCACGTCGTCGGTCAATTCGAGAATGCCGCCCGTCAGTTTGACCACGTAGTCGCCCAGACGCGCGGTATTCGCGGGCTTCGTCAGCCAGCCGGTGATGCTTTGCGCCGGGTCGTGTTTCTGGATCAGGCCAACCAGCGACTGTACGTCCAGAAACTTGTCCTGCACGAACACCGCGAGGTTGTCGGCGATCTTGTGCTTGTTCTTCGGAATGATCGCGGTGTGCGCGGAGACGATTGGAATCGGCACACGGCGAAACAGCGCGACCACGGCGAACCAGTCGGCCAGCGCGCCGACCATCGCGGCTTCGGCCACTGCCTTGATGCCGTCCACCCAGAGGCCGCGCGGCATGAAAGCGGTCACGAGGAAAACCCAGGCGGCGGCCGCCAGCAGCAGCAACGGCGTGCGCTTGGCCTGTTTCAGTTCGGTTTCTTTGTTCATCGGCAGCGGGGCAGCGGGGTTCGATTTGATTGAAATGTTGCGGTGCGATTGGGGCGCTCGTCCAGAAACGGGAGTGTAGCGCCGCTGTTCCGGCCGTGCGGCACCGGCTTGGGACATTCTTTGATCCGCTGACGCGGTAACATCTACGGTTAGACTGCGGGGCGATGCCCGGGAGAATGGCCCGGGCGAGCGCTGAATGCGCGTTGAATGACGATGCAATTGAACGGAATGGAGGCACAGTGATCAGGTTTCTGCATACCGCGGACTGGCAGATAGGCACGCAATTCGGCCAGTTCGAACCGGACGAAGCGGCGCATCTCGCGGAAGCGCGCTTCGAAACCGTGCGCCGGATCGCCGAGGAAGCGGCGGCACGCAAGGTCGACGCCGTGCTGGTCGCCGGTGACGTATTCGATCTGCAGACTGTATCGGATACGGTGATCCGCCGCCTGTTCGGCGCGCTGCAAGCGTTTTCCGGACCGTGGATCATGCTGCCGGGCAATCACGATGCCGCCCTGGTCGAGAGCGTGTGGACCCGTGCGCAGCGCCTGAACTGCGTTGCGCCGAACGTGCGGGTGGTGCTCGAACCCGGCGTGGTGACGCTCGATGCCTGCAAGTGCGCTTTGCTCTGCGCGCCGCTCACGCAACGCATCACTTACGACGACACAACGGGCTTCTTCGACACAACGGAGACGCCGGGCGGCTATCACCGCATTGGGCTCGCGCATGGCAGCGTAAGCGGGATTCTGCAGGAGGGCATCGACTCGTCGAACCCGATCGCCCCGACGCGTGCCGCGAGTGCGCGTCTGGACTATCTCGCGCTCGGCGACTGGCATGGCCATTTGCGCGTCGACGAGCGCACCTGGTATGCCGGCACGCATGAGCAGGACCGCTTCCGCGCCAACGATCCAGGCTTCATGCTCGACGTCACGCTGACCGGGCCTGGCGTCGTGCCGGCAGTTGAAGCGGTGCGGGTCGGTAAATATCAATGGCATCGCTGGGAAGAGACCATCTCGGTGCCGACCGATGTGGATTCCCTCAAGATGCGCCTCGGCGCGTTAGGCAGCCACGATGTGCTGCGGGTCACCGTAAGCGGCACGACCGCGCTGGCCGAGGCCGAAGCGATTCACGTCGCGGTGGAAGAGACCCGCGCGCGGGTGCGTGCGCTACGTGTCGATCTGAGCGGCCTGCAGGTGTTGCCCACCGCCGACGACCTCGCGGAGCTCGGCGCGCAGAGCGGCTACCTGGCGAAGGTGGTGGCGCGATTGCGCGGCCTGCAGGAGGACCCGCAGTCCGACCCGCAGCAGGTCAAGCGCGCGGCCGAGGCGTTATTGCTTCTGGCGCGTTTTCAACGTGAACTGCCGCGCGAAGCGAGGTCCGCATGAAGCTGGAAAGTATCGCGATTCAGGAGTTCAAGCAGTTCACCGGACGGCTCGTGATCGACGATCTGCAACCGGGACTCAATCTCTTCACCGGCCCGAACGAGGCTGGCAAGAGCACGATCGCCGAAGCTGTGCGAGCGGTGTTCCTCGAACGCTACAAGGCTTCGCATCTGAAAGATTTGTTGCCGTGGGGCAAGGCGAGCGGGCAGCCATCGGTTGAAGTGACGTTCGATATGGACGGCACAGCGTGCAGGCTCTCAAAGCAGTTCGTCACGCGGCAGCGCTGCGAACTGAAGATAGGCCAGGCGGTGTTCGGCGAGGACGAAGCGGAAGACAAGCTCGCCGCCTTGCTCGGATTTTCGCGTGCCGCGCGTGGGCCGCTGAAGGCGGAAAACGCCGGCGTCCCCGGTTTGTTGTGGGTGCAACAAGGCGGCACGCAGGAGGTGCGCGATTCCACCGGGCACGCGGCGCAGTATCTGCGTGATGCGCTTTCGCAACTCTCGGGCGGCAATGAATCCGCCGGTGAGGATGCGCTGATCGCCGCGGTGCAGCGCGAGCTCCGGCAACTGCTCACGGCGCGCACGCAGAAATCCACCGGACCGCTGGCCGAGGCTGAACAGGCGTTGGCGGCGCTCATCGAACAACGCGACGATCTCGAACAGCAGCGCCAGCAATTCGACGAGAACATTGTGCGACTCGCCAGTCAGCAGGAAGCCTTCGACGACGCGCAACACAAGCGCCCCTGGGAGCTTCATGAGCAGAAGGCGGTGCAGGCACAACAGCGCGCCGATGCCGCGGCGGAACTCGAGCGCAGTCTCCAGGGGCTCTCGCAGTCGCTGCAATTGAGCGAGGCCGAACTGGCGCTGTCCTTGCAGCAGGAACAGGCTGCGAACGAACTGGAGGCGGCCGTTGCACGCGAGCGGCAGCAACTCGACGCCGCGCGAGCCAACGTGTCGGCGGTTCAGAACGAACATGCACAGGCTCAGGCGAGCGTGGCGCAATTCGAGCAGGCGTACGCCGATGCGAGCCGTGCGCACGAACTGGCGAACGCTGCGGTGACTGCAGGCGATTTGCGCAGCCAGATGGCACTGCACAGCACCGAGAGCGAGCGGCTTGAAGCGGTTATCGCCGCCGCCGGCAACGCCAACGAGGCCGTGCTGGAAGCGACGCGTGCAGCAGCGGCGGTCGAAATCGACGGGGCGCAATTGAAGCGGCTCCAATCGCTCGATGCCGATCTGACCGTACTGCGCGCGCGCACCGAAGCCGCGATGACCCGTATCGAATACCGGTTGAATGGCGCGATCACCGTCGGAGATACGAAGGTAAGCGGCGAGGGCGTGCTGCGGCTCGACGAGGAGAAGCGGATCGGTCTTGGCGAGCTTGGCGAACTGCGTGTGATTCCGGGTGTTTCCGATCTGTCTGCGCAGTTGTCCGAGCTTGCGTCGCTGGAAGGCCGGCATGCGCAGTTGTTGCAGGCGCTGGGCGTGGCGTCGCTGAGCGAGGCAGAGGGCCGGCACGAGCAGTGGAAAGCACTTGTTGCGCAACAGAAAAGCCAGGCGAAGATTCTTGATGTGCACGCGCCGCAGGGTATCGATGCGCTGCGAGCTGCGCTGGCTTCGGCCGCTGCACGGTTGCAAGCGTCGAACGCGCGGCTGGCGATCTTGCCGGATGTGTCCGCCGCGCCACCGCTCGATGAGGCTCGCCGCAATGCCGAGATTGCGCGTGACGCGCTTGAAGCCGCCAGAAAAGTACTGGCGCAGGCGGCTGAAAAAAAATCCACCGCTATGGCGACCACAGAATCGCTCATTGCCCAGTTGCAACGCAAGGAAGCGCAACTGGCCGACGAAACGTTTGGCCGCAACCGTGCGCAGTGGCAAACGAAAATCGTCGAACAGCGTGTGCAGGTCGAGGCGCTGAAGAAGCAGCGCGAAGGAAGGGAGCGCGAACTGGGGGCTGCGCGTCTCGACGATCCGGTGGCTGAAGCGAAACGCTATCGCGCGTCGGCGGAGCTTGCGCGCAACGAGCAGCACGAGCGGCAATTACGGATCGCGCAATTGCGCAGTCAACTGGAGACAGTGGGCGCGTCCGGGCTCGGGGAACGTCTTGCGGCGGTGAAGGCGTCAGTCGAACAGGCCATGCGTCGCAAGGACGAACTCAGCTTGCGGGCGAGCGCGTTGAGTCTGCTCGACGAAGTGCTTGTCAGCGAACGCGATGCGGCCGTCGCGCAACTGCGTGCGCCGTTGACTGAGCGGCTAGGGCACTATCTGAAGCGGATTTTCCCGCAGTCAACGATTGCACTCGGCGACGATCTGAGTCCCGCGACGCTGGATCGATATGGGCGTGCGGATACGCTCGACGCGTTGAGCTTCGGCACGCGGGAGCAGTTGGGCATTCTGACGCGGCTGGCGTATGCGGATCTTTTGAAAGCGTCGGGTCGGCCGACCTTGCTGATGCTCGACGATGCCGCGGTGCACACCGATGCGACGCGGCGCGATGCGATCAAGCGCGCATTGATCGATGCGGCCACGCGGCACCAGATTCTGGTGTTCACGTGCCATCCGGAGCTGTGGGACGATCTGGGTGTGCGGCAGCGGGCGATTGAAGATCTGAAGGTTGCGGCCTAGCGCGCTTGCGACGCTTTGATTTCGATTAATGACTCGGGGACATCATGACTCAGCTCTATCGCGGCATGGATCAGGCGGCGCTACGCGCGGCCTACGACAACGTGGCGGCGGTGGCCGATGTCGCCGAGCGCATGTTCGGCTTTCAGACGCGCAGCGCGGCGTTGTATGCCGCGGCGCCGTGCCGGCGCGATGTGGCATACGGGCCGAGCCCCCGGCAACGTTTCGACTGGTTTCCGTGCGGGAAGCCTGACGCGCCAATTTTCGTGTTCATACACGGCGGCTACTGGCAGGCGCGCAGCAAGGAGGATTTCGCGTTCGTCGCCAGTGGGCCGTTAGGGTGCGGCTTCAACGTTGTGCTCGCTGAGTACACGTTGGCACCGCAAGCGTCGATGACGCAGATCGTCGGTGAAATCGATGCGCTGCTGGCGGCGCTGGCGGCCGATCGTGATGGACTCGGAACACGCGGTCCCGTCTGCCTTGCGGGGCATTCCGCGGGTGGGCAGTTGAGTGCCGTTTATCGCGCGCATGAGTCGGTCGTGCACGCCATGCCGATCAGTGCATTGGTGGATCTGGAGCCGATTGCGATGTCATGGCTCAACGAGAAGCTGCAGCTAACGCAGGCCGAGATCGATGCTTATAGCCCGATGCGGCATATCGGTAAAGGTGTACCGATGACGGTCACCGTCGGCACGGCCGAGTTGCCAGAACTGGTTCGTCATTCGGAGGAATACGCGGCGGCGTGCCGGGAGGCGGGTGAGCAGGCGGAGTTTGTGCCGCTCGCCGGGTGCAATCACTTTACGATTCTTGAGGACCTCGCGCGAGCGGATGGCGTGCAGATGAAGGCGGTGGTGAGGGGGATGGGGCGCAAGTAAAAATGAGCGGAGCGAGCACAATGCTCACTCATACCACCGCGGCGTATAAACCCACTCGCCTCCATCGATGCCATTGGCAAACGCCCGCGTCGTCGACGAGCCCACGATCACCATTGTCCGCATATCCACATCGTTTGAACGCAGCTCGCCGAGCGTGATCGTGCGCAGTGTGCTGCCCGGCCTGCCGATGTCGCGTCCGAGCACCACCTTTGTCTCCGCAGCGCGATATTCCCGCACGATGTCCAAAGCTTTATCCAACTGCCACGGCCGTGCGCGAGAGATCGGGTTGTAGAACGCCATCACCAGATCCGCTTCGGCCGCATGCCGGAGGCGCTTTTCGATGATGCTCCACGGTTTCAGATTGTCGGATAACGACAGCATGCAGAAGTCGTGACCCAACGGCGCACCGGCTTGCGCCGCGGTCGCCATGGCCGCCGACACCCCCGGCACGATAGCGAGTTTGACCGTGCGCCAGTCAGCGTTCGTCGAACCTCCTTCTTCCAGCGCCTCAAGCACTGCGGCCGCCATCGCAAACACGCCAGGGTCGCCCGACGACACCATCACTACTGACCGTCCTGCGCTGGCGAGGTCGAACGCATGACGCGCACGCTGCATCTCTTCGCGATTGTCCGTGCCATGTACGCGTTGATTGGCACGCAACGGCCCGGCCATTTTCACGTAGGTTTCGTAGCCGAGGATATCGGTGGCTTCGTTCAGCGCTGTTCGAGCGGCAGGCACCATCAGGTCGGCGCTGCCGGGACCGAGGCCGATCACCGTCAAGCGGCCGCGTGCGCGGCCGATCGTGTCCGGGTCGATTGCCAACGGTGCCAACGCGAGCGCAACCCCTGCGTCCGCGTCGTCGTGCAGCGTTTCATAAGGGAAGCGCAGCGCGGCATGCAGCAAATTGCTGGGCGCCTCGCCATCTTCCGGGAGCGGCTGAGCAAAACGCAATGGCACGTTCAGGCTCGCCGCGGCATCGGCGAGCGCCGGGTCTGCCATGTGTTCAGAAGGCGCGAGCAATGCCGCGAGCGAAAGCGTCGCAAGCCCATGCGCGTCCAAGGCCTCGCGCACGAGCGCAGTGATTCGCGCGCCGGAACCCGTCTGCGCGTCTGAACTGAGATTTACGCCAAGGCCCGCCTCCGTATTGGAATACGCACCAGCACCCTGAACAGTCACCGCCGCCACCACGCTCCGCGGATGAATGACCAGTTCATCATCACGCCCATCCCACGCACGCGGCGTCACGCGAATTGCCAAACGTGCCGATTCAGAGCGCGGCAGTTGCGCATCCTCCAGCCATGGCGCTTCGCCTTCGATCCGCGTGCTTTCGCCCGCCAGCAGATCCGAAACAAAGCGTTTCCCTTGCGCGATATCGGCGAGCGCATAGCCCTCGGGCGGATTGAGCACACACGTGCCGAAGCGAAGTTCGCCACTCGTCGTAATCGCAGGCGACACCGCCAACGCGGCCGCAATCTCACGCGCCATCACGTTGACGCCTGCAAGTCCGCCCAGCAACGGCACGACCGCGCTGCCATCCTCCGCAACCGCCAGCACGGGCGGCTCCGCGCCCTTGTTCGATAACAACGGCGCAACGCAACGAATTACGATCCCGGCGGCGCACAACGCGACAATCGGCGTGCCTCGCGCATATAGATCACGCAAATGAGCGCCGAGCTCCGTATAAGAAACATCAGCCTCGACTCGTCCCTGGAAGGCGTGCACCTGACAACCCGCATACAACGCCTGGATACGCCGCGCAGTCGCCAGCGCGCCCGAACCGAGAATCACAATCGCGGGTGGCGTCATGCTTGCCATTTTTCCCCCGGCACGACGAGCAGCGAAAAATACGGCGACGCCATCGGATCGACTTCGGCGAGCGGCACGATGCGCTGATTGCCCATCGTCGCGCGTTCGACGTAAAGCGCACGATGCGCGAGCCCCAGCTCGCCGAGCACGCGCCGCACCTTATCGAAATTGCGGCCGAGTTTCATGATGACGGCAGCGTCCGCATCGGCGAGGCGCCGGCGCAATTCGTCTTCGGGCAACACGCCGGACAGCACCGACAAACTCTGATTGCGATACACCAGCGGCGAACCGAGCACCGCTGCGCCGCCGAGCATCGAGCACACGCCGGGAACGACTTCGGCTTCGAAGCGCGCCGCGAGGCGGTCGTGCAAATACATGTACGAGCCATAGAAAAACGGATCGCCTTCGCAAATTACCGCGACGTCGCGACCTGCATCGAGGTGGCCGGCGACGATCTGCGCTGCGGTGTCGTAGAAGTCGGCGATGATCGCTTCATACGAAAGCGGAGGCTCGAGCGCTTCAGTGGTGACGGGATAGACGAGCGGCAGATGCTGCTGGGCGTCATGCAAATGCGCCTCGATGATGCTGAAGGCGTTGCCTTTCTTACCCTTCGCGACGAAATACGCGACCACGGGTGCCGCCTTCAGCAAACGCAGCGCTTTCAGCGTGATGAGTTCCGGGTCGCCGGGGCCGACGCCGAGTCCGAATAAACGTCCTTGCACGGTCATTTATTCGACCTCCGTCGCCAGCGCATTCACCGCGGCGGCGGCCATCGCGCTGCCGCCACGTCTGCCGTGAACCACGACATAGGGCACGCCGCGGCTGTCTTCGGCAAGCATCGCTTTCGATTCGGCCGCGCCGACAAAACCCACCGGAAAACCGAGGATCAACGCGGGCTTCGGCGCACCGGCATCGAGCATGTCGAGCAGATGAAAGAGCGCGGTCGGCGCGTTGCCGATCACGACGACACTGCCGGCCAGATGCGGCCGCCACAATTCGAGCGCGGCGGCCGAGCGTGTATTGCGGAGTTCGCGCGCCAATCCGGGCACGTCTTCGTGCGTGAGCGTGCAGATTACTTCGTTGTTCGCGGGCAGTCGCGCGCGCGTGATGCCTTGCGCCACCATGCCGGCGTCGCACAGAATCGGCGCGCCTTGTGCCAGCGCCGTGCGGCCCGCGACGCCTGCGCCTGCAGAAAACTGGAGATCTTTAATGACGTCGACCATCCCGCACGCGTGGATCACGCGCACCGCGAGCTTTTCGAGGTCGGCGGGGATGCGCGAGAGATCGGCCTCCGCACGTATCGTCGCGAAGGATTGGCGATAGATCTCCTGACCGTCGCGAATGTAATCAAGCATCAAAAGGGCTCCGGGCCAGGTGTGCCAATGGGTCGAGCATGTCGGCGGCCTGTTCGATCGTGAGTTGGTGCGCGACACACGAGCCGAAATCCGGCTGGCCGTCGCGTCGATAAAGGTCGTAGATGCCGGGCGCCACGGCCAGCAGCGTGTACGGCGCGCAATGCGCGGCGGCGCATGAGCGCGGGCAGCCGCTCAGATGGACGTCGATGCCCTCGGGCAAGCGATTCGCTAAAAGCAGTGCGTCGGCTTTGGTGTCGGCGAGGCTTTTTGCGCAGCCTGTGGAACCGGCGCAGGCGATCAAGCGTGTAAGAGGCTGCGTGGGATCGCAGGCGAGGCCTAGCGTGTCCATTTCAGCGAGCACGGTGGGTGCTGCATTTGCAGCGACATCGGGCAGCAACACGCTTTGCCAGGGCGTCATGCGCAGCGTGCCGTTGCCTTGCTGTTGCGAGAGCGTGGCGAGGCCGCGCAAGGTGATGGCGTCGAGTCGTCCAAGCGGCGGTTGGCCGCCTACGTGCTGCATCCCCACCACGCGCTGCGCGTGCGCGCCGAGTCGTAGCGTGGCATCGGCAGGCGTGCCGCGTTGCCAGTTTGCGAGCGATGTGTCGCGTGATAGCGGGAAATCGACATACGCTTGAGCGTGCTGCAATAGCGCATCGGCGGAATGCGTGGCAAGCAGATGACGCATGCGCGTGGCATCGGCGGCGGCCAGATCGAGGAACGTGTGCAGCAGTGCACGAACAAGACCAGTGACTTGCGCAGGGAGCACGGCGGCGAGGGCGCCTGTGCTATCCGTGCGGGGGCGTTCCGTGGCGTCACGCGAGTTAGCGTATCCGGCATGCTGGAATGTATCCGTGGCCGCATCGGCTTCAACGGCAATGTTCGCGTTCGCCACTACCGGCGGACACCCCCCCAAACCAACAGCAAACCGCACGCCGTCTTCCGCCTGCGTTGCCGCCAGCCAGACATCATGCGGATGATCGAGCCGCGCAAGGCGCTCACCGCCATCGAGCAGTAGCGCGAATTTGGGCGATAGCGCCGCAAAACGCGCTTCGGTTTGCAGCAAGGTGAGCAGTTCGAGGCTAAGCGGCCGCGTGTCGAACAGCGCAAATGGATCGCGCCCGGCAGTCGGGCTCACCATCACATTGCGCACATCGTCCGCAGCGCCGAATCGAGATGTGTCTGAAGCATCCGCTGAGGTCGCGAGCAGCAAGCGGGAAGCATCCACCGCGCCGGCCGCCCCAATCGGACCTAACCCCGCATCGACTAGCGCCGCGATCAACGCCGCTTCATGCCCGCTTAGCACGCCACGCACCTGCAGATTCGCGCGATTGGTCAACTCGACCACGCCGGCCGCATGCTGCTCACTCACGTCGGCAATCACCACGGCTTGCGCCGCGCTCAGCTCGCCGTCGGGCAATTTGATCCGGCAAATCCCCCCATCGCGTGCGGCGACGATGCGCAGCAGCCCGGGACATGCCGAGGGCCGCAGCGTCTGGGCCGCGTCGGACGAAGCAGTGGAGGGCGAAGCTTGATTCAAGACGGACACCGGGTTTAGCGTCGCGCGACGGCCCGAGCAAGCCGCAAGGCGGCATTGCTGCGGCATCGGTACACCCCGCCCGATGTAGGCTGGCACGAACAGTCTCGCCGGCAGGTCTCCTGGCTGGCAGGTCGTGGTCCGCCGCTGCCTTCCCGGTCGAACCAGTGGCGCGGAGCGCAGGCGGACTCGCTGCATACAGTTGCGGGGGCAGCCACAGTGGCACTGTGTTCCCTCTTCGGCCCCGAAGGGCACCGGCGGCTGTATTATGCCTTTTTTCGAACAGCACAACGAGGCTGGACGCTTTGATCGGCGTGGCACAGCGCAATATTTGAAGATACAGATTGAGGATGGATTCATGCCGGCATGGCTGACCGTAGTGGGCATAGGCGATGACGGCTTCGCCGGCTTGGGGAGGCCTGCGCGGCGTGCTTTGCTGGAGGCGTCGGTGGTCTACGGCGGCGAACGGCATCTGGCGATGCTGCCCGCGCGCCTCGCCGCGCGGCGCGAGACATGGCCGCGGCCGTTCGATCTCGCGCCGTTGCTGGCGGAGCGTACAAGGTCCGTGTGTGTGCTGGCGAGCGGCGATCCGATGCTGTTCGGCGTCGGCGCGACGCTGGCGCGGCAGTTGACGCCAGGTGAGTTGCGGGTGCTGCCCGCGCCTTCATCGTTGTCGCTGGCGGCCGCGCGGCTGGGCTGGCCATTGCAGGATGTCGCGACGGTTTCGCTGGTGGGACGGCCATTGCCGACACTGAATGCTCATTTGCACGACGGCGCGCGCGTTTTCGTGCTGAGCGCCGATGGGCGTACACCCGCAGCACTGGCCGAATTGCTGAATGCGCGTGGTTTCGGCGCGACCCGGATGACCGTGCTGGAGCATTTGGGCGGTGATCTGGAACGGCGCATCGACGGACGCGCGGACCAATGGTCGGCACAGGAAGTGGCGGCGCTGAACCTGATTGCGCTCGAATGCCGTGCAACGGAAGGCGCCCCGCGTTTGCCGCTGACCTCAGGCTTGCCCGACGACGCCTTTCGCCACGACGGTCAGTTGACCAAACGCGACGTCCGCGCGATCACGCTGGCGCGCCTCGCGCCGACACCCGGTGAATTGCTATGGGATGTGGGCGCGGGCAGCGGCTCGATCGGCATCGAATGGATGCGCGCGCACCCGACTTGCCGCGCGATCGCAATCGAAGGGCATGCGGAACGGCAGCGGTTCATCGAACACAATCGCGATGCATTGGGCGTGCCGGGTTTGCAACTGGTGGCCGGTCGCGCGCCCGATGCGCTGGAAGGACTGGCTGTGCCGGATGCCGTGTTCATCGGCGGCGGCGTGACGGTGCCGGGCGTGCTCGACGCCTGTTGGGCGCGTCTGCGCGATGGCGGGCGACTGGTCGCCAATGCGGTCACTTTGCAAGGCGAGGCGGCGCTGGCGGCGTGGCGTGAGCACCATGGCGGCACGCTGACCCGCATCGCGCTTGCCGACGCACAGCCGCTCGGCGGCTTCGATACGTGGCGCCAGGCGTTGCCGATCACGTTGCTGGATGTCACCAAGCCGGCCAACTCCCCACCCCAACCGTAATGCGCGAAGAAACGCCCGAACAATCCGCGCCGCTGCGTAGCGGCTACACGACCGGCAGTTGCGCCACCGCGACGTCGCTGGCGGCTGCGCGTCTGTTGCTAGCGGGTATCGTCAGCGAGGTCGCGGAGATTGTGTTGCCGAAGGGCCAGCATGTGCCGATGCCACTGGTGTTCTGCCGCCAGACCGATGATGGCGCGGAAGCGGGCACCATCAAGGACGCCGGCGACGACCCGGACGTCACGCACGGCGCGATCGTATTCGCCCGTGTGCGGCTGCGGGCCGAACCAGGCGTCATATTCCGGGCAGGGCCTGGCGTTGGCACGGTGACGCGCGCCGGCCTCACGCTGCCGGTCGGCGAACCGGCGATCAATCCCGTGCCGCGCAAGATGATGACCGAGCATCTGAGCGATCTAGCGGCCGAACAGGGATACACCGGCGGTTTCGACGTGACGATCGGCGTCGAAGGCGGCGCGGAACTCGCACTGAAAACGATGAACCCGCGGCTCGGCATTCTCGGCGGTCTGTCGATTCTCGGCACCACCGGCATCGTGCGGCCGTTCTCGTGCTCGGCCTATATTGCATCGATTCATCAGGGTATCGACGTCGCGCGTGCCAACGGTTACGTGCATCTCGCGGCCTGTACCGGCAACGCAAGCGAGGACGCAATGCGCGCGCACTACGGTCTGCCGGATATCGCGCTGATCGAAATGGGCGACTTCGTCGGCGCGGTGCTCAAGCATATGAAGCGCGCGCCGGTCGAGCGCCTGAGTGTGTGCGGCGGCTTCGGCAAACTCAGCAAGCTGGCCGCCGGGCACCTCGATCTGCATAGCCGGAATTCGAGCATCGATCTGGAACGGCTTGCAACATGGGCCTCTGAACATGGTGCGGATGATGCCTTGCAGGCGGCGATCCTCGCCGCCAACACGAGCCAGCAGGCCGTCGCATTGGCGCACGCGCAAAACGTGCCGCTCGGCGATATCGTCTGCCGTCACGCGCTCGCCGTAGCGCGCGATATCGTGCCGCCGCAGGTCGCCGTCGAAATGTTCGCCATCGACCGCCAGGGCAAGCTGATCGGAGTCGCGCAATGACGCGGACTCTGCTGCTTGGCGGCACCGGCGATGCTTTGCGGATCGCAAGACAGCTCGGCCCTGGGCACGTGTACAGTCTCGCGGGCCTCGGCAAGGTGCCGGACGATCTGTCGTGCGGGGTGCGGGTGGGCGGCTTCGGCGGCAGCGAAGGCATGGCGCGCTATATCGAGGACGAACGCATTGGCCTCGTGATCGACGCGACGCATCCGTACGCCGCGCAGATCAGCGCAAACGCCGCGAGAGCGAGTAGCGCCGCGCACGTGCCGTGCTGGGCACTGCGTCGCGAGGGATGGCAGCCGCAAACCGGCGACGACTGGCGCATGGTCGACGATTGGGCCGAACTGACAGCCGCACTCGCTTCGTTCAAACGGCCACTGTTCACGCTCGGTCGCGAACCGCTCGCGCATCTCGACGAAATCCCGCCGCAGCAGTTCTGGACGGTACGTTGCCTTGACGCAAACGAGGCCAATCCACGTGCACGGATTCTGGCGGCACGCGGCCCGTTTACGCTCGAAGGCGAGCGAGCGCTGTTCAGCGCGGAAGCGTTCGATGCCGTCGTCAGCAAGAACAGCGGCGGTAGCGCCACGGAAGCGAAACTCCAAGTCGCGCGCGAACGTGGTTTGCCGGTCGTCATGCTGCGGCGCCCTGAATTACCCGCGGTCGATCGCGAGTTTGTTAACGTGGCCGACCTGCTGGAAGCATTGCAAGTCTTAGGTTAAATGGCGCATGCATGACATGCCGGCCAAACGAATCATGGAGTATTGAATGACGGTGTTTTTTATCGGCGCGGGCCCCGGTGACCCGGAACTGATCACGGTGAAAGGGCAGCGCCTCGTGCGAAGTTGCCCGGTGATCCTGTATGCCGGTTCGCTGGTGCCGGCCGCTGTGCTGGAAGGGCATCGCGCGGAGCAGGTCGTGAATACCGCCGACCTCGATCTCGATCAGATCGTCGCGTTACTCAAAGCAGCGCACGACAAAAGCCAGGACGTGGCGCGCGTGCATTCCGGCGACCCGTCGTTGTATGGCGCGATCGGCGAGCAGATTCGCAGACTTCGCGAACTCGATATTCCCTACGAGATCGTGCCCGGCGTGACGGCGACCGCCGCATGCGCGGCGACGCTCGGCTGCGAACTCACGTTGCCCGATATTTCGCAGACGCTGATCCTTACGCGCTTTGCAAGCAAAACCACCATGCCGGAAGGCGAACAACTCGGCGACCTCGCGAGACATCGCGCGACGATGGCAATTCACCTCGGCGTGCGCCACCTGGCTCGCATCGTCGATGAATTGCGGCCGCACTACGGTGGTGATTGCCCGATCGCAGTGATCTATCGTGCAAGCTGGCCGGACGAAGAAAAAATCACGGGAACGCTCGACGATATCGTCGGCAAAGTGCAGTCCACCCATATCGAGCGGACGGCGCTGATACTGGTGGGACAGGTGCTGGCTGCCAAAGGATTTGCTGAGTCGACGTTGTACGCGAAAGGAGATTGAGTAATAGACACCTGCAAGCTCATCCGTAAGGAGTGGGTTACGGATGAGCGTTGCAGGCGGCGTCTGTTCAAACGTTTAGTCAGTCAATTCAAGCTGCTTCGCCGCCAGCTTCACCCGCAACGCCTTCGCGGCGCGCACCATATTCGTCAACGCTGCTTCCGTCTCCGGCCAGCCGCGCGTCTTCAGTCCGCAATCCGGATTGACCCACAGGCGCGCAGCCGGAATCACTTCGCATGCGCGCTCCAGCAGCCGCTGCATGGCTTCCGTGCTCGGCACGCGTGGCGAGTGGATATCGTAGACACCCGGTCCGATCTCGTTCGGATACGCGAAGGCGCCGAAGCCGTCGAGCAGTTCCATCGCTGAGCGCGAGGTCTCGATCGTGATCACGTCGGCGTCCATCGCGGCGATCGACGGCAAGATGTCGTTGAATTCCGAATAGCACATATGCGTGTGAATCTGCGTCTGATCGGCGACGCCCGCCGCCGAGATGCGGAACACACGCGTCGCCCATTCCAGATAGGTGGACCAATCGGCTTTACGCAACGGCAAGCCTTCGCGGAAAGCCGGTTCGTCGATCTGAATGATGCGGATGCCGGCCTTTTCGAGGTCTACTACCTCATCGCGAATTGCGAGCGCAAGTTGCAGCGCGGTGGTCGAGCGCGGCTGGTCGTCGCGCACGAAAGACCATTGCAGCATCGTCACCGGCCCGGTCAACATGCCTTTCATTAACCGATGGGTGAGCGATTGCGCGTAGCGGGTCGTCTCGACCGTCATCGGCTCGGGGCGATAGACGTCACCGTAGATGATCGGCGGTTTCACGCAGCGCGAGCCGTAACTCTGCACCCAGCCGTTCTCCGTGAACGCATAGCCCCACAATTGTTCGCCGAAATACTCGACCATGTCGTTGCGTTCGGCTTCGCCGTGCACCAGGATGTCGAGCCCCAGTTCTTCCTGTTTGCGCACAGCGATTTCGATTTCGGCGCGCATCCGCTGCAGATAGTCCAGCGCGCGCAGTTCGCCGCGTTTGTAGGCGGCGCGCGCCTGACGGATGGCCGGTGTTTGCGGGAACGAACCGATCGTGGTGGTGGGCAGGAGCGGCAGGTCGAGCGCTTCGCGCTGCACACGATTGCGTTCGGCGAACGGGCTTTTACGTTCCGCCATCGCAGCGTTCACGGCGGCCACGCGTTTTTGCACCAATGCATTCACGACCGCGCCCGAGTGGCGGCGCGCTTCCAGTGCGCGATCAGCAGCGGCAAGCTTCGGTTCAGCGGCGGCCGGGTTGCGCAGGGCGAGGGCGATCGTGCCGACTTCGTCGAGTTTTTCAGTGGCGAAGGCGAGCCAGGATTTCAGATCGGCATCGAGCTTTTTCTCCGCGTCGAGCGAAACCGGTACATGCAGCAACGAGCAGGACGATGCGATCCACAAACGTTCGCCACGCTCCGCATGCAGCGCCTGCAACGACTCGACGATGTTGCCGAGATCCGCGCGCCAGATATTGCGGCCGTCGATCACCCCCGCCGACAACACGGCGTGTGCGGGCAACGCGGCACGCCATGCATCGAGCTGTTGCGGTGCACGCACCAGATCGATATGCACGCCGGCAACCGGCAGGCTGGCGACGCGCTGCGCGTGATCTGCGGCGGTTTCGAAGTACGTCGCCAGCAGCACCTTGACGCCCGATGTGCCGAGCACGTCATACGCAGCGGACAACGCGTCGAGCCATTCCGTCGGCAGATCGAGACACAGCGCCGGTTCATCCAGTTGCACCCACTCGATGCCACGTTGCTTGAGCGTCTCCAGAATGCGGCTGTAGCGGATCACAAGCTTCGGCAGCAACGACAACCGGTCGAAGCCGGCCACGTGACTCTTCGACAGCCACAGGTAGGTAATCGGCCCGATCAGCACCGGCTTGACCGGCAGATTCAGCGCGAGTGCTTCGTCGATCTCGTCGAACAGCCATTCGACGCCGCCGTTAAAGGTCGTATCCGGACCCAGCTCCGGCACGAGGTAGTGGTAGTTCGTATCGAACCACTTGGTCATTTCCATCGCCGGTTGTGCGTGGTTGCCGCGCGCGAGTTCATAGTACTGGCCGAGCGACAGCGTTTTCGGATCGAAGCCGAAGCGCTCCGGCAACGCGCCGAGCAGCGCGCTCAGACTGAGCATCTGATCGTAGTAGGCGAAATCGCCGACGGCGACGAAATCCAGCCTGGCGTCCTGCTGCAACTGCCAGTGACGGGCGCGTAACGCCTTTGCGACGCCACGCAGACAGATTTCGTCCGATTCGCCGCGCCAGAACGATTCCTGCGCGAATTTCAGTTCGCGTTGCGCGCCAATGCGCGGAAAGCCGGGGATATGCGTGCGGGCCATGCGAATTCCTTTCGTGCGTTGTATGAATTGGCGCTCAGTGTGAAAGTCGCGCTATGATTCATCAAGCGACATGTTTTCACCAATGTATGAGCCAAATTCATATCCAAATAGAATCTTCCAGAGCGGGGCCGCGAAATGCTTGAGCTTCGCCACTTGCGTTCGCTGATCGCCATCGCCGATTCCGGCAAGCTGGTGGCGGCTGCCGAACGCGTTCATCTGAGCCAGTCCGCCCTGTCGCATCAGATTCGCGATATCGAGGCGCATTACGAGGTCTCGCTATTCGAGCGCACCAGGCAGGGTTTGCGTTTCACGGCGGCGGGCGAGCGGCTGTTGGCGCTCGGGCGCGAGACGATTGCCGCGGTGAGCGCAGCGGAGCGCGATCTCGTGCGTCTGAAAGGCGACACGCGCGGCGAATTGCGCATCGTGCTGGAATGCCATACGTGTTTCGACTGGCTGATGCCGGTGATGGATGAGTTCCGCCGGCGCTGGCCGGAAGTCGAAGTCGATCTGGTCGCGGGTTTTCATGCGGACCCGCTGCGCCTGTTGAGCGACGGCAAGGCGGACGTGGTGATCGGTTCGAAGCCGGCCACCAGGCGCAGCCTGCATATCGCGCCGCTATTTCGCTTCGAAATTCTGGTGGTGATGGCCAACGAGCACCGGTTGCGCAATAAACGGCGCGTGGTGTCGGACGATCTTCACGACGAGACGCTGATTACCTATCCTGTGCCCGAAGCGCGTATCGATCTGATTCGCGAAGTGCTGGAGCCGGCCGGCATCAAACTCGAACGGCGCACGGCGGAGTTGACCATCGCGATCATGCAACTGGTGGCGAGCCGCCGCGGGATCGCGGCGCTGCCGAACTGGGGCGTGAAAAACTATGTCGACCACGACTACGTGCTGGCCAAACGCGTCGGCACGCAGGGCTTGTGGAGCGAGCTTTATGCGGTGGCCGGCAAAGGCTTCGCGAGCCGCCCTTACTTCGACGATTTCGTCAGGATCGTGCGCGATACATGCGCGGCGCAGTTAGATGGAATCGAACTGCTCGCGGCTTAGGGCCACGCCAGGACCTGGGCGGTCCAGTTGCGCGCCCAGGCTCAGAGAACTTTCTATCCCCCGGTCTTCAACTGCGCCCACAACCTGCCTTCCAGGCGCTTGATCGGGGCGGGCAGCGGCTTGAGCAGAAACAGCGTTTTCAGTACGGACTCAGGCGGGTACACGGTCGGGTCGTTGAGAATTTCCGGCCGCACGAATTTGCGTGCGGCCGCGTCCGCATTCGGATAGAACACCGCATTGGTGATTCCGGCATGAACCTCGGGACGCTCGATGTAGTTGATCCAGTCGAGCGCGGCTTCCGGATGCGGCGCATCTTTCGGGATCGCCATCATGTCGAACCAGACCGGCGCGCCGCCTTGAGGAATGAAGTATTTAACCTCGTAGCTCTTGTTGGCCTCGCGCGCGCGATGGCTCGCCATCGAGACGTCGCCCGACCAGCTCAGCGCGAAACAGATGTCGTCGCCCGCGAGGTCGTTGATGTAACTTGTCGCGTTGAACTGTGTGATATACGGGCGGATTTTCTTCAGCGCGTCGTACGCGGCCTGATAGTCGGCTGGGTTCGTGCTGTTCGGGTCGCGGCCAAGGTAGTGCAGCGTGACTGCGAACACATCGGTCGGCGCGTCGAGCACGGAGACGCCGCAACTCTTCAGCTTGCTCAGATACTCGGGCTTGAACAGGATGTCCCAGCTATCGAGCGGCGCATCGTTGCCGAGAATCTTCTTGACCCGCGTGACGTTGTAGCCGAGCCCCGTGGTGCCCCACGCCCACGGCACCGCGTACTGATTGCCGGGGTCCGCATCGGCGACCAGCTTCAGGAGCGTGCGGTCGAGATTCACCAGGTTCGGCAGTTTCGATTTGTCGAGCTTCTGGTAGATGCCGGCTTCGATCTGCTTGGCGAGAAAGTTCGAGGTCGGTACCACGACGTCGTAGCCGGTCGAACCGGTCAGCAGTTTCGCCTGCAAGGTTTCGTCGCCGTCGTAGACGTCGTATTGCACGTGAATGCCGGACTCTTTTTCGAAGTTCGGCACCGTGTCTTTCGCGATGTAGTCGGCCCAGTTGTACAGATTGAGCTGCTTCTGGTCGGCGTGCGCGGTGGCGCCGAACGCGCAGAACAGCAGCGCGGCAAGCATAGGCGCAGCGGGCGTCCGCTTTATGACGGTATCGGGCATGGTGGTCATCCAGAGAGGTTTCAACAAAGGAGTGGTGGCTTTACATGCGCTGATGGCGTTGCAGCTTCTGATTGCGCATCAGGCACAGCATGTCGGCGGCAAGGTGGGCCGCGGCGAGCGCGGTCACGTCGCTGTGGTCGTAGGGGGGCGACACTTCCACCACGTCCGCGCCCACCAGATTCACGGGGCCCAGCGCGCGAACGATTTCCAGCGCCTGCGCCGAACTCAGACCGCCCGCCACCGGCGTGCCCGTGCCGGGTGCGAAGGCCGGATCGAGACAGTCGATGTCGAAGGTGAGGTAGGTGGGCGCATCGCCGACGATCGACAGCACTTCGTCGATGGTCGCCTGCGTGCCGTTGCGATGGACCCATGGTGCGTCGAGAATGCGTACGCCCATGAAGTCGTCGTTCCAGGTGCGAATGCCGACTTGCACCGAGCGGGCGGGATCGATCAGTCCTTCACGGATCGCCTTGTAGAACATCGTGCCGTGGTTCAGCGAATCGGGGTTGTCGTCCGGCCAGGTGTCGCAATGCGCGTCGAAATGAATCAGGCTCAGCGGCTTGCCGTACTTTTCAGCATGCGCGACCAGCAGCGGATAGGTAATGTAGTGATCACCGCCGAACGTCAGCATGCGGGTGCCGGTGGCGAGAATCTCGCGGGCGTGAGCGATGATCGCGGCGCGAATGCCGAGCGGGTTGTGGGCGTCGAACCAGCAGTCGCCGTAGTCAACCACGTTGAGATGATCGAATGGATCGATGCCCCACGGAAACGCGCCCAGGTCGGCCAGTTGTACTGAGGCCGCGCGCATGCCCGCCGGGCCGAAACGCGTGCCGGGGCGGAAGGTGGTCGCAAGGTCGAGCGGAATGCCCGATACGGCGACGTCGACGCCGGTGAGATCGCGCGTGTAGGGCCGGCGCATGAAGGACAGCACGCCGGCGTAAGTAGGCGCAGCGGGTTGCCCGGCTGCGTCAGCGCCGGGGGCAGGCGTGGTGGCGGTGCGGTGCAAAGCGTTCAGGTTCTGGGTCATACAGGTCGATCCGGTCAGTTTCAATGAGTACCGTCACACAAATTTTCCTCATGTCTGCCGAAGCAGCTGCGGCGTGTGAAGTGCAACTGGCGCTATCATTGCGGGGCAATATTCCGGCGAAAAGCGAAGAATCTTGCTGGAAGTATCGATATTTCTAATATCTGACCGCGACTCTGGCCCTAACGATCCGATGCGTAGACTTCCCCCACTGCAGGCTTTGCTCGCTTTCGACGCCGCCGCGCGCCTCGGCAGCTTCACGCGGGCCGCGCAGGAACTTGCGCTGACCCAATCGGCGATCAGCCATCAGATTCAGCAACTCGAGGAATGGACCGGCCAGCCGCTGTTCCGGCGGATTGGCCGCGGCGTCGCGTTGACGGCCGCGGGCGCGCTGTACGCGCAGACCGTGACAACCGCGCTCTCCACGCTTGCCGACGGGCGTGATCGCATCGAACCATACGGCAATCCCGATTCGGTGATCCTCGTGTGTGCGCCGCAGTTTGCCTCCGGCTGGCTGATGCCGCGCATGCGGGCGTTTTCCGAGGCGCTGCCGAATCTCGAGATCTGGCTCGTAACCGGTGAGGAGGTCAACGAGATCGATCGCGTGGACGTCGATCTGGTGGTGTCGGCAAAGGAAATTCGCACGCCGGAAGTGGTGTGCGAACTGCTGCTCGAAGAAGAGGCGGTCGCCATCTGCGGCCCCATCACTGCACGGCGGCTGCGCTCGGCATCATTTCCAGAGGTCCTGACGCAGGCGCCCTTGCTGGTTCACGAGGCGCGTGCGGAGTGGGCGCCATGGTTGCCTGAGTTAAGGCGGGGCGGCTTGCGTACGCGGCGTGCGATGACCGTCAGCGATTCACGCTTCCTCGTTGCGGCCGCCGAGCAGGAAGCGGGCATCGCGATGGTGTCCCGGCTCACCGCCGGCGATGCATTGACAAGCGGGCGTGTCGAGGTTTTACCGCAGGTGCCGGGATTCGCGCTCGCGCCGCTCTGGTTGATGCGCTCGGCACAGCCGGCGCGCTCCGCGGCGGTGGATGCGGTTTATGCGTGGATGATGAGGCTCTGCCGGGAGGGCGATTGATACGCGGCGGATTCAGTTGCGCGTCGGGATGGCATACGTCTGCATCAGCGTGGCGGCCCGTTGGTCGCCGCGGCCAGCTTCCTGATCAGCGCGGCCTGTTTTATCGCATCCTGGCTGAGCGCATGGAGTGGCGCCATCGCCACCGAATCGACATCCTGAGTATGCGTGAGCATGAGGGCCGCGGCGTGGGCGAACCGGCGGTTGTCGTCGATGTAGCGCAGCATCGCTTGCCTTAGCGCGGTGCGGGATGCGTCGAACGTCTTCCTCACTGCGTGTCTTCAAGACGACGTGCTCAATGCCGCCTTGCGCTCCATGCAGATCGAACGAAATGCGACGGCCGGCGAGTTTGATGTCGAAGATTTCCGCCCGCTGAAGGTATCGTTGCTCGGCGCTGGTCGAGCCGTGCAGTGTGATGTCATCTTTTGAAAACGACAGTTCACCGTTGATGCCGGCTGCATAGCGGATTGCGGAAAAAATACCTTGCCTACCGGGAGGTTTGATTGAGTAGCGCACGCCGAACGTTTGCGTGTCGTCCCAATCGGCAAAAAGGGCGGCTCCCGAAGCGTGGCCTGGTGCTGTCAGGATGGGTTCCACACGATCCATACGATCCCCATTCTCTCTATGTTTTTTTGGTGTGCGCCTTTCCGGCGTCGCGTTATTCTGATTGTAGTATTGAACGCCGAGCGTGCGTTGAGTGTGCATGCATCGCGACGCGATTCATGCACAGACCGCTCAACGGGCGCTCGAGGTATTGCCTGCGGGTGGCTCGTCGCGAAGCTTAGTCCTCAAGCGGTGAAAACGCTTCAAGTGGTACCGTCTTCGCCGGTCCGATATTGATCGGCGGCACGAAGCCCAGCAGTACGACCACAAAGATCGCAATCGCAAAGATCGAGATGAAGGTCAGATGAAGCGATTGGTGCAACACCATGCGGACCATGTCGCTGTTAGCGAGACTCGCCGCCTGATTCTGCAGCAGCGCTTTGAGCTGATCCGAGGTGACCGCGGCGACACCTTTCGAGTGACTGAGCCCGAAGTTGAGCACCGCGCCGAACAGCGTCGCGCCAAGCGTGCTGCCGAGATTGCGCGAAAAGAGATTCGAGGCGGTGGCGCTGCCGCGTTCGTCCATCTTGACGATTTCCTGGATCAGCACCAGCGAACTGACGCTCGACGTGCCCATGCCGAAACCCATGATCAGCGAACCGAACGCCGCGACGAGCGGCGAGCCGCCGGGTTGCAGGAACAGCAGCAGCACCGCGCCGATCGGCACGAACGCGCTGCCGCCGATCAGAATGCGCCGCAAGCCAAGGCGGTGAAATGTTTTCGCCGCGAGCGTCGCGCCCGCCGGCCAGCCCACCATCATCATGGTGAGCGCAAGACCGGCGACCACAGGCGAGCGATGCAGCACGCCCTGAACATACATCGGCAGGAAGGTCGTGGCGCCCATCAGGATCATGCCGGACAGCACGGTCGCGGCATTGCACGCGGCGATCGGCCGGCGGCTCCAGAGCGCGAACGAGATCATCGGCTCAGCCGCGCGGCGCTCCTGAAACACGAACAACACCAGGCACACCATGAACGCACCGCCCGCGAGCAATGCCTTGACGATGTCCTCGTCGCCCGCGTAGGTCAGCGCCATCATGAGTGCCGCGATCGCCGCCATGAACAGCGCCGCGCCCGCGAAGTCGATCGACGGACGCGCATGCCGCTCCGATTCGCGCAGGAAAGCGATGAAGCCGGCCGCGGACGCAAGGCCGATTGGCACGTTCATCCAGAAGATCCACGCCCACGACAGATTGTGAATGATGAAGCCGCCCACCATCGGCCCGACCACCGCGGAAATGGCCCATACGCTGGCAAGATAGCCTTGCACCTTGCCGCGTTCGCGCGCCGGATAGAGATCGGCGACGATGGTCAGCGTGGCCGGCTGGATCGCGCCCGCGCCGATGCCCTGAATCAGTCGGAACGCGATCATCGCGGGCATCGACCAGGCGAAGCCGGCCAGCACCGAGCCGAGCAGAAAGATCGCGATACCGGCGAGCATGACCGGCTTGCGTCCATACAGATCGGTGAGCTTGCCGAAGACCACGGTCATCGCGGTTTGCGTGAGCAGGAACGACGAAAAGACCCAGCTATACAGATGCAGATCGCCGAGTTGCGCGACGATCTGTGGCATGGCGGTGGAAACGATGGTGGCTTCGATGGCGACCATCGCCATCGAAGCCATGACTGCGGCAATGACTAAAGGACGCGACGATTGCGGGCTGCGGGACATGGGGCGGGTAGTATTAGTATGTTGGAGGCGTTTGACGGTGTGACACATGACATGCACGCCGCGACGCATAAGCGCGGCCGCCCGAAGGCGGCCGATCTCAAGTATGCACCTTGTGGAGAATGTGCGCTGGGCGCGAGCCGATATGGCGAAGCTGAAGCAGGGCTGAAGCGGCGTAAAAGCAGCTTGGCACAGCCTTTGCGCGCTCGATGTTACTTTCGACAAATGGAGGGTCATTATGAGGATCGAATTCACCGGACGCCGTGAAGTGGTGGCAGCGGCGCGCGTAGCCTTCGAAGCTAATGTCGATGGGGCTGACGTCTGGTGCAGCGTGTCGCTGGACGCGCTGAACGACCATTTCGGCAACGGGGGGCCATCGGCCCACACTCTGGTCGGTACTTTCGAGGCAAATCGCGCGCGAATTGAAAATGCAACGCGGCGGGTTCTCGAGAAAAACGGGGGACAGTCCGTCGAACTCGAAACCGGGGATTTCAATTGAGGCACTAGCGGCCCAATTCCTGACATAGGGGCAAGGCCGGCTGCTGAGCGCCGGGCCTGCTCCGATAGCTTTTCGCTGCGCATGGGCGTGTCCGCCGAGGCGATGTATCAGCACGTGAGCGGCCAGGCGACAGCGCCTTCATCGTCTTCATGGCCTTCATCAATCGAAGAAGATCCGATCGATCGCCCTATCTGGAAGAAGCGCCGACCTGCCGGACCATGAAGCGACTTCAGCTACGGTATAGTCGCGCGAACCGATCGCAGACACGCCTCAGCTTGCCGCAGGCTGAGGCTTTGATTATCCGGAGAACGTCGTGCAGGAAATCATAGAAGGATTCATCCGCTTTCAACGCGAAGTCTTCCCGCAGCAGAGCGCATTGTTCAAACGTTTGTCGATTTCGCAAAGTCCGAACACGCTGTTCGTGACCTGCTCGGATAGCCGTGTCGTTCCCGAGTTGCTGACACAAGTGGAGCCCGGCGCGCTGTTCGTGATCCGCAACGCGGGCAACATCGTGCCGTCTTACGGCCCGGAGCCGGGTGGGGTGTCGGCCACCGTCGAGTACGCCGTGGCGGTACTCGGCGTGCGCGATATCGTGATTTGCGGCCACTCCAATTGCGGTGCAATGACAGCGATTTGCACGTGCAAGAACCTCGACCATCTGCCGGCCGTGGCGGGTTGGCTGCGTCACGCCGACGCGGCGAAAGCGATCAACGCGTCGCGAACTTACGCGTCAGACGCGGAACGCCTCGACGCATTGGTCAAAGACAATGTGATTGCTCAGCTCGCCAACATCCGCACTCATCCATCAGTGGCCGTGGGTCTGGCGAACAAAACACTTCGACTGCACGGCTGGATTTTCAATATCGAAAGCGGCACGATGCTCGCACTCGATGGGCGCACAGGACAGTTTTTGCTATTGGCGGACAACCCTGAAATCTGTGTTGTGTAGCCGCGCACGGGCGGACGTGAAAAGCGCGCGCGGTAAAACCGGAAAACCTCTTCGGCGTTCCGGATAGCCACCTATACTGCCAGAGCGCCTGAAGCCGACGACATCGCTCCACGGCATGTTGCCATACGCGCCGACGACTCCGCTCGATAGCCTGGTGCAACGCGCATTGAATCCGCTCGCGAGGTTTCCATGAAGATTCTGGTGGTACTGACTTCACATGACCAGCTCGGCAATACAGGCCGGAAAACCGGCTTCTGGCTCGAAGAGTTTGCCGCGCCGTATTACGTGTTCAAGGATGCCGGCGTCGAGATGACACTCGCTTCTCCTAAAGGCGGCCAGCCGCCGCTCGACCCGAAGAGCGACGACCCCGACGCGCAGACCGACGCAACCCGGCGATTCAGAAAGGATCCGCAGGCGCAAGCCGCGTTGGCGAATACCGCGAAGCTTTCCACCGTGTCGGCTGCGGACTATGACGCAGTGTTCTATCCCGGCGGTCACGGACCACTGTGGGATCTCGCCGAGGACCCCCATTCCATTGCCCTGATCGAAGCGCTCTATGCCGGTGGAAAACCCGTCGGCGCGGTATGCCATGCGCCCGGTGTGCTACGTCATGCAAAGGGGCCGGACGAGACGCCACTCGTGCGCGATAAACCCGTTACTGGCTTTGCCAATTCCGAAGAAGCGGCAGTCGGGCTCACGGACGTCGTGCCTTTCCTCGTTGAAGACATGTTGAAGAAGAGCGGCGCCAGGTATTCGAAGGGGCCGGATTGGCAGTCGCATGTGGTGGTCGCGGGCAATCTGATTACGGGGCAGAATCCCGCGTCGTCGGAAGCCGCGGCCAAAGCGCTGCTCGCGAAACTCGGTGTGACGTGAGGCGGCGGAGCGGGATCGGCAGATCGACCGGAATGCGGTCTTGAAGGTCGCGGACTATGCGAAACATACTGGCCGCTTTCTTGTCATCAGCACGGTGCTTGCACACTCACCGCAGCGTGCGCGCGAATGGTGTCGACCAGGAAGCACACACAGAAGCGGACTCAGAAGCAGCCTCAGCCGGCAAAGCAGCGAAACGCGAGGCTGATACGCGGCTCGGTGCCACCGGCCACCTTAGGGATGCCGTGTTCATGCGTGAACTGCGAGGCATAGCTCATGACGATGCAACTGCCTGGCTCCAGTTCCACATGCACGATCCGGCCAGAGGCCGCCTTCGGCCGGATCGACATGCGGCGGCTCACGCCCAGCGAGACGATGGCAATCGGCAGAGCGGGTAACAGTTTTTCCGTCTTGTCGCCGTGGAGCGCGACGCTGTCATTGCCGTCGCGATAGAGATTGAGGCCGACGCGATTGAACGGCACGCCGAGCAGCGAGCGCACGGCTTCAAATGCTTCGCCTAGCGGCGCGGGCAGATCCTCGGATTCACGTGAGAAGGTGGCGAGCAGACGTGGCACCGCCACTTCCCGCTCATACATCATGCGCTGCTGGCTCATCCAGCCGATATTTTCAAATGCCTGCTCGAACCACCGTTGCGCGACCTGGGCCGGGATCGACTCGGGCAAGTAACGAATTCCGCCTTCCTCGTCATGGATAAGGGACACAGGCTCGGGTGCGAATAAGCCTTGCTGATGCGCCATACATTCCAACTGTGGAGTAGCGATAGCCCGGCAGGAGCGCAGGGCTGTTCATGCAGGTCATTATACTGTGTTTTTATACAGTGTTTTGGCTGGGCGTTTGCTATCCCAACTGCGCGCGACGGCGAAACGCCAGCGGCGGGATCTCATGGCGGGCACGAAAGAACCGCGTGAAAGCGCTCTGCGACGAGAAGCCGAGTTGTTCGCTGATGTGCGCAAGACTCAAGCGGGTTTCGCTCAGCAATCGGCATGCTTCCTTGAACCTGACACGGGATTCGAGTTCGGTGAAATGCAGGCCCTCCGCCTGCAACTGGCGGCGCAGCGTCCACCGTGAGGTATTGAGCCGCTCGCATATTTGCGCGAGCAACGAGGACGACGTATGCCGCTCGTCGGAGGTGTCGATGATGATTTCGCTAATCAGGTTCTCGACGCTGTTCGAGAACAGATGGCCTCGCTTGATTCGCAGCAGTTCCTGTTGAGCCTGCTGCTGCAGAAACGGCGCCAGCGTGCCGTTGTACTGGGGGAACGGCACGTCCAGTTGCGCGGCGGCGAACTGCAGCCGGTTCGCATCGGCGCCATACCGGACTTCGGCGCCGAAGAACTCACTGGAATCCTGAGATCCGGGCAATCTGCGCCCCATTAACGAAACCTGAAATACCGTGCGTCGCGCCACGTCATAAGCGCGGATCAGGCCGGCGAGCACCTGAAAGTTGGCGAGCGCCTGAAAGCCGTCGGCTGGGGCGAATTCGGCAATGTAGTCGAACCGGGCGAGTTCAGACGTCTCTTTGTAGCAGAGAAAATCGAACTCACCGATGAGCGGGCGATACGTGTGAAATGACTCGATAGCTTCACGCAGCGTGCGTGCGTTGAGGCACAGGTTGCCCAGTACCGGAAAATCCGGGAAAAAAGTTTGTGGGCCGTCCGGGATCACCCGGGAAGGCGAACTCACAGCCGCCATCAACTCCACGACGCGCCGATGCCGCGCGCCATCGATGCGGCCGTTTCGATCGATCAGATCCTGCGTGCTGATGCCGGTGCGGGCAGTGAAAAGCTGCGGCGATACACCGGCACGCTCGGCCGCATCCATGGCAAAAACAGCAATGCGATTGGAGACAGTACGGCTGTTGCCGCTAAAGCGAACCTGCATTCTGGATGACATGTAGTTTACGAAAACATTCCTTACAGAATGATGCGCAGACATGTTCGCCGGCACCATCAGGAATTGCCACTACTTGCCAGTTGCCCGCGGAGCGTCGCGCCATGCAGCTTTCCAAGGCGCAAGGTGATTCAGGGCGCATGCGCCAGGCGGAATTAGAAGGGCTTTGATGCGTCGCATCACGCGTCGTGCTCCACGCGGATAAAACCTGCACCCGGCAGTAAAACGGGTACCGGACTGGGTCGGTAGAGTGACGCACGGCTGTTTGTCTGGCCGTTCAAAAGCGAGCAAAACGAATCAAATCCCAGGAGACATCGATGCACATTTTTTCAGGGCCTGTTTTTCGCCGATCGGCATTGACGGCGTCCAGTGCCGCGCTCGCGCTAGGCCTCGCCGCTTGCGGAAACAGCGACAAACTCGATGCACCCGTCGCGCAGCAGGACTTCGGTTATACGACGCTCAACCTCATTTCTAAAGACGGCCTCAAGTTCAAGGACATGAACAGGAGCGGTCAGCTCGAGCCATACGAAGACTGGCGTTTAAGCGCCGACGCACGCGCGCGCGATCTGGTGAGCCGGCTGACGCTCGCCGAAAAAGCCGGCCTCATGATGCACGGCACCGCGCCTGTGTTGAACGATACGACGGGCTCAGGCACTGGCACGGCCTACGATATGGCCGCTTTGAAGACGCAGATCAACGACCGCAGTATCAGCACGTACATCACGCGCATGAGCGGTGATGCCAACACGATGGCCAGCCAGTACAACCAGATTCAGACCTTGGCGGAGCAATCGCGGCTCGGTATTCCGGTGTCGATCAGCACGGATCCGCGTAATCACTTTCAATACGTGCTGGGCGCGAGCGCCGGCGACAGCGGCTTTTCGAAGTGGCCCGAAACGCTCGGTTTCGCCGCGATTGGCGACGCGAACCTGACGCGCAAGTTCGGCGACATCGCGCGCCAGGAGTATCGCGCCGTCGGCATTACCGTGGCGCTCTCGCCGCAGGCCGATCTGGCCACTGAGCCGCGTTGGGCTCGCATCAACGGCACCTTCGGCGAAGATGCGGATCTGACGAAGTCGCAGGTGCAGGCCTATATCGAGGGCTTTCAGGGCGGCAGCAACGGCATCCAGGCGAATAGCGTGATTGCGGTGGTCAAGCATTGGGCCGGCTATGGCGCGCAGAAATCCGGTTTCGACAGCCATAACTACTATGGCCGCTATGCGACCTATCCAGGCAACAATTTCGCCTATCACCTGAAGCCGTTTGAAGGTGCCTTCGCCGCTAACGTTGGTTCGGTGATGCCGACTTATTCCGAGCCGGACGGACCCGTGAGCATCGACGGCATTGCGCTGGAACAGGTCGGCGCCGCCTATGACAAACCGCTGCTGACCGATCTGCTGCGCGGCAAGTACGGCTTCAAAGGCGTGATCGTGTCGGACTGGCTGATTGCCTCGGACTGCGACGCCAACTGCATGAACGGCGCGTCCTCCGGCACGCCCTCGTTTGTCGGACTCGGCATGCCGTGGGGCATGGAAACCGCTACCCGTCTGCAGCGTTTTGTGAGAGCCGTCAACGCCGGCGTCGACCAGTTCGGCGGCGAAGACGATCCGAGCTTCCTCATTCAGGCCGTGAATCAGGGGCAATTGACGGAAGCGCGCCTCAATGATTCGGCGTACCGGATCCTCTTGCAGAAATTCCAGCAAGGCTTGTTCGATCATCCTTATGTCGATGCGAACCAGGCGAGCACGGTGGTGGGCAATGCGGATTTCCAGGCGCAAGCGCTCGATGCGCAACGCCGTTCCATGGTGCTGCTGCAAAACAACGGCAAACTGCTGCCCATGACGGCAGCGGGGAAGAAAGTCTGGCTGTACGGTATCGATCCGGCCGTCGCGCAGAAATATGGCTACCAGGTTGTCGATACGCCGCAAACCGCGGACGTGGCGATCCTGCGCGTGAGCACGCCGTATGAGACGCTGCATCCGAACTATATGTTCGGCTCGATGCAGCATGAAGGCAGCCTGGCGTTCGTCGACGGCAACAAGGACTATGAGGCGATCAAGCAGGCCGCTAACGCGCCGAAGTCGATCGTGTCGGTGTACATGGATCGCCCGGCGATTCTCACCAACGTCCAGGATAAAGCGACCGCCATCCTCGCTAATTTCGGCGCAAGCGATGCAGCGCTATTCGACGTGTTGACCGGCAAAGGCCAACCGCAAGGGAAACTGCCGTTCGAGTTGCCTTCGTCGATGGCCGAGGTCACCGCGCAACTGGAAGACGTGCCGCACGATACCGCGCATCCGTTGTATCCGTTCGGATATGGCCTGACGTATTGAGGCACGCGGTAAAGCGAGGCGCCCACGTCATTTGATGCTGACGTGGGCGCCTCGCTTCATCCAGATGTGCTTCACAGCATGCCTATTCGCCCGGGCTATACAGATCGAGTAGCTTGAGTGTCACCCCGTTGGTCCATCCAAAGCCGTCCTGCAACGGATACTCGCCACCGCCGCCACCTCCGGTGCCCGCGCCTTCAACCACGTACTTTTCGACCAGCTTCTTCTCCGACGCATAAACGCCTTTCACGTCGGCCAGAAAGCGAGTGCCGATCTGCTGCGCGAGCGCATCCTGGCCGTAGCGTTTCAGGCCTTCGATCGCGACCCAGTGCAACGGCGCCCAGCCGTTCGGTGCATCCCATTGCTGCGTGGTGTTATAGGTGGTGGTCGCAAGGCCGCCCGGTTGCAGCAGGATGGACTGCACCTGCTGGGCCGTCTTTTGCGCACGTTCCGGCCACGCGGCGCCGACCCACAACGGAAACACCATCGCCGCGGTCTTGTTGTCGCGCGGTTTCCCGAGCGTCCAGTCGTAATCGCCGTAGTAGCCGTTGGCATTCCACAAGTACCGGTTAATACCGAGCGCCCGTTTCGCGGCGCGTTCGGCGAACTCGCCGACACAACGGAAATCGCGCGTCTCGCCGCAGCCTTTCGCGATGGTGATTTCAAGGTGGAACATGAGGCTGTTCAGATCGACCGGGATGATCGACGTGGTACGCACCGTCGCGAGTGTCATGTTGTCGCCGAACCAGCGGGAGCTGAAATCCCAGCCGCTCTCGGCGGTCGCCCGCAATTCGCGGTAGACCTCGTTCGGATTGCGGCCGTTGGCTTGCTGGGCCGTCTGAATGTCCTCCAGATACGACTCGTCACGCGGCGTATCGAGTTCGTCCCAGTAACGGTTGAGTACCGTACGATCCGGCATCACGACCACATTGCGCGTCGCCTGGCCGGGTTGCGTCGTGGTTTCCCCTTGCATCCAGTACGCATACTCCTTGCGCAAGGCCGGCAAATACTTCTGATAGACGCTACGGCCCTCAAGCTTTGCCGCCAGCGCCACCATGTACGAGAAAAACGGTGGTTGGGAGCGGTCCAGATAGTAGGTTCGATTGCCGTTTGGAATGTGACCGAACGTATCGATTTCATACGCGAAGTTGTCGAGCATGTTGTCGACGAGATCCTCATGGCCCGATTCCTGCAAACCCAGCATCGTGAAGTACGTGTCCCAGTAGTAGCCTTCGCGGAAGCGGCCTCCCGGCACGACATAAGGCTTCGGTAACGGAATCAGCGAACTGTTCGCCGGTGCGCTCGTGGTGGTGCGGGTGAGGGCAGGCCACAGCCAGTTAATGTGCTCGCGCAGCGTCTGATTCGCGGGCGGTGTGATGACAGGCTCGCTCGGCGCAGTGAAGTACTGGTTGACGAAGTTCGCTAGCGAAAAGCCGGGATTGTTCTTCTGTTGTTCGTACAGTTGCACGATCGCGGCAGGGTCGGCGTTCGGTGTTGCGTCGACGAAAGTCTTTTGATCCGGATAGATCTGCGCGGTTTGCACGGCCACGAATAGATCGCCGTAAAGCTTGTCGGGAGCGGGAGGAAGTGTGCCGCCGACCTGAGTGTCGGCGTGACACACGCCGATGAGACTGGTGAGGAAGACGAAGCTGGAAACAGCGGTTGCTTTTCTTAAACTGGAAGCCCCCACCAACGGGGGAAATGTCGGCCGACGAGCAAGGCCGATGCTGCGCAATTGCGATGACACAATCATGTCTCCTCCTGAGGAATGGACAACAGGACTGGTCTGCCTCACGCCCTTTTTCTTCTCATGATTGTTGGGGCGCAGGTAGCATCGCATAAAACGGACGGTGGTTCAAATTATGCGCAGGGAATGCGCCGAGGTCCTCGGCGTAAGCCGATGGAATGCGCTTAACCCGCCAGTCGGCAGCGTCCACGCTGCCGACTGGCTAATCAGGTTTCCTTAAGTTTCCTTAAGTCTCGTTCAGTTCGACGTCACGAGCGAATCCGACGGCACGATCCGCAGTGCCCCAGGGTTCTGCGCTGCCGGGCTCGACCACGACAGGTGCATGCTTGCCGGACCCGTGCCATGCACATACTCGACCTTGATCGAGGCGCGCTGCTTCGCAGAGAGCCAGGTCGTGCCGCTCACGGTGCCTGGCGTCGAGGTCTTCTTGTTGACGACCCGCACCCCGTTGATCCAGAGTCGCGCAACGTTATCGCTATTGATCGAGAACGTGTAGAGCCCTGTTCTGGCGGCCTGGATCGCGCCGGTCCACCGCACGCCATAGCCGGTTGCGTTAATGCCCGCGGAGGCATCAGGCGAATCGGTGCCACGCTCGGTGTTCAGGTCGAAATCGATCAATGGCGTGACCGACGTCTTGACCGGCGCACTGTTGAAGGTCGGATCGTTGTAGTAGCCGACTTGCAGCACCGGCAGCTTCACATCGAATCCCCCCGTCAAAGCCTGCGTTTCCGACGTCTGCCACGGGTGGCCGTCCGGATAGATCGTTCCCTGGAAGGGCGTTGCCGGTTCGACAGTGGCGGGCGCGCTTGGTACCTGGCCCCAATGGAAGCGCGTATTGGTACGGCCGATCATCAGTTCCCACACAAGGAAACCCGTCGTGCCGCCGTAGTTCGACACAATGCCCGGCATCGTCTGTCCTGTCGTGCCAGGGAAGCCGCGTTGCAGCGTTTCGGAATTCAGCGCGCTGACATTGCTGCCGTTCACCGGACCCGTGTACGGGTTGCCGTACGGGTGGAACGCATAGAAGTCCGAGAAGTACGAGCCTTCGTCCTCCTGCACTTGCGGCGAATTGATCGGCTGCGTCGCACCCGCATTCAGAATCGCGATGCGTGCATCGTTCATCATCACGGCGCGTGTTTGCTGCAATGAGCCGTTGCCACTACAACCCGGTTCGTTCATGGGTTCCCAGAAGATGATGCGCGGGTCGTTGCGGTGTGGCGCGACGAAGTCGGTGATGTAGCTCGCGAGACTCTGCTTGTAGGTGATGCTGGCATTGGCCGCCGTCGATTGGAAATACGCCTGTTCGACCGGCGTCCCAGGCGACTGCACCCATTGGCTGTTATGCACCCCCCAGATCGGCGCCGGCTGCGGACCATAGGCGGGCGTTGGATTCCAGCAGTCGTCGTAGAAGATCGGCGAGACCTTGATGCCATGCCGCGCGGCGATTTTCAGCAGGTTCTCGAACTTGCTCAGGAATGCGACGCGATCGTTCGCCCATACGAGGTAATGCAGATACACGGCAATGGTGTTCATGCCGTACGTTTGCGCGTAGGTCAGCTCACGGTTGACGATCTCGGGATCGTAGTTCTCCCAGAAGTCGATCGCGTTCACCGCGTTTGATGGCGTGTAGACCGCACCGACAACCTTGGAAAAATCGAAGGTGGGGGACGTGACGGTCGGATACGTGTGGATCGTGATGTTGCTGAAGGTGGCGCCGACGCCGAATCGCCGTAACCCGAAACTGCCCGACTGGAACGCGGCGGGGAGCGCATTGGTGGCGTCGTTGACGCTGATCACGCGCTGACCGTCGAAGTCGACGGTAATTGCCGTGCCGCTCGTCGTGACCTTCAGATGGTGCGTGCTGCCGCCCACGATCGTGCTCATCGGATACGCGATGAAGTTCGTCCAGTTGTTGTTTTCCCGGCCGACCTGCAGTACGTGCGAGCCGGTATCGAGACCGATGTAATAGCCGGTCAGGCTATCGGGGCCGCCTGCGGTGGGGTTCGTCGTACGGACGATAAAGCCGGCGTTCGCGGCGCCGTTGCCCACGGGTGCGCTCACCGTCACGTCCGCTTCGTACGACGCCGTGGCATACGTGCTTGCAAGCGCCACTGTTTTGTCGCCGGCGCCCGTGCCGTTGGTAGCCGGCGGGGGAATCGTGATGGTCGAACTGCTTGTGCCGGGCTGCCATCCTTGTGTCGATCCGGGCGCGAGGTAACTCGTGAAGTCGCCGAAGTTGAGCGTCGTGGTGGAAACCGGAGTGGGCGGGGGCGGTGGCGTGTAGGGCGGAAGGTTGAGGGTGGGGTCTGCGATCACGAGCGGCGGTGTCGTCGTTTTCATCCCCAGCGGGGTGGTCTTCGCGGCCCTGAACTCGGCTTCAACGTTGGCGGTGTCCGCCGCCGAGGCCGCCGCCGCTGCTGAGGCCGCTGATGCCGCCGCAGGGGAATCGACTGCCGCGATCTGCTTGTTCGCTGACGCAGCCACGTCCGGCGAACCGTCATTGCCGCCGCAAGCGCCCAGCATGGCGAGCGCTGCCAGCACAAAGTAATTGCGCACCTGTATCTCCTGATGTCCCCGCTTAATTGATGGTCATAATTATTATTAAATCTGCATAAGGCCTTAGACAGTATCTCTAAGCCCCATGGATGCGGAAATCGATATGAATAATATTATTAGTTGGCAAGACCTGTATCGGTACTTACCCGATAGCGTGCAAAAGAGGGGCAGGGAGCGAGGCCGGGAGCAGGCGCGCGCGCCGGCGCCATGCGCAATGGATGCCCGCGGTTATTCCAGTCGATAGCACGAGGAGCAGCAGGCATAATCCGTTTTCCGATTACGCCTACCTTTCATCGGCGGCGAAACCAAAGCGACGCGTTGCTGTGCGCGCTCTCAGGAAAACTCATGCCGCCCATCACCGCTGTCCGGAATGGAGCCGTGCCGCTACGCAGCGTCGCGCTGATTCTGGTTTCGATGTTCTGCTTCGCGCTCGTCGATGCGCTGGCGAAATCTGTCGCGCTCGCCTATCCGGCCAATGAAGTGACATTCTTCCGGATGGTGTTCGGCCTGTTGCCTGCCGTGGCCGTTTGCCTGCGCGGCAAACCGCTCATCGAGCGTCTTAAACATATGGATGTGCGTGGGCAGACCGTGCGCTCGCTGACCTTGCTCGGCGCTTCGGGGCTGTTCTTTGCGGGGCTGCCCTATGTGCCGCTCAGTGAAGCAGTGGCGATCGTTTACTCGGAGACCTTGCTGGTCATCGTTCTGGCACCGCTGCTTCTGAAAGAAACGCTCAAACCACGCGATGCGCTTGCCGCCGCGGTCGGTTTTATCGGCGTCCTTTTCGTGGTGCGACCGGATGGTTCTCATTCAAGTTGGCTCGGTCCGGTCCTGCTGATGTCGAGCGCGGTTTTCGGCGCGTTATCGATCATTCAGATCAAGCGGATTCGCGCCACGGACGATTCGGGCACCACGGTGCTGTATTTCACGGTGGTCGGTACGATCGTCACCGGCGCATCGCTATTTTTCGCGTGGCGTACGCCTTCGATCGAAGCACTCGCGGTAATGGCGTTGCTCGGCGGGTTCGCCACGGCAGGGCAGTTGCTGATGACGATGGCGTTCCGACAGGCCGACGCCGGCGCGCTCGCGCCGTATAACTACACCAGCATCGTGTGGGCCGCGTTATTCGGCTATATCGTGTGGGGCGAGACCATCGGCAGCATGTCGCTGTTCGGGATTGCGTTGATTGTTGGAAGCTCGATTGTGGTTGCTGTGCGCGGCAAGCAGACTGAGGGTCCGCTCGTGTAAGCGCGTGGGTTCACCGGATGTGAGCCCGCTTTGCACTGCTTCGCAGTTCCAACCATCGTCGTAGGAAAGGCTGGCCAGCAAGCTGGCTTTTTCAGACAACACTCGCCACGCGAGCGGACGAATCGAAGTTTGGAGGCTATAAATAGCAGATAGCACGCATCCAGCTTGCACCCATCCTCGTACGTGACTGTGCCGGCCCGAACTCGCGGTCGTTGCGGCGGCATCTATTGATTCGCTGCGAACCCTCTGATGAATTCGGGCACGTTTGCGATATCAAAAACGCGCATGTTCACGATTTGAGAGGGAGACGTCATGGTTAGCGAACCCAGGAAGATAGTTCTCACGAGCCTTTTTGTCTGCGCGGTTGCAATCGCGGCTTATATTTCGCAGTCGGACAAAAGCTGGCTGTCGGCGGACGAATTCGGCCTGGAGCACGACAATGCATCGGCTTACTCCACACGCGGCGACACGATGAGCGGCTCGGTAAGTTCCGGACCGGTCGTCGCGCGCGGCGATTCAGCTACGGCCATAGCAAGGGACCTCCAGGCGGCGCGCAATAGTCTGCAGCGCAACGATCTGGTCGCCGCGCAAGCCCAACTGGACGCGGTGCGCCCGGCGCATCGGAACGACGATCAGGTTCTCGCGCTGCAAAGGGAAGTGGCGGCGCGCGCGGAGCAGGCGCCGGCCGCTACGCATGTGGAAGCGCTGGTGCGGCAAGGGTGGAAATCGGCGCGATTGTCTTCGCCGTCTTCAGGAAAATCCGGTCGCTCTCACGATAGAGCCGCTGCGATGCACGAACACTCGAACCGTGCGTTCTCCAGTTACATGAAGACCCGGCATGTACCCGAAACCGTGGTAACCGCCGTTGGCACGGGTAGTACCACGAGCGGGAGAACACGTGCCAACGGCGCACCTGGTGTTGCTACTAACGCCGTATCTTCTGCGCCCGCTGCTGTGATGGTGGGTTCGAATACGGCCAGCGCGCCTGCTGAATCGCAAGCGACGCAGCCGACATCGCCGCCGCCAGCCCAGCAAGCCGAGTTGTCCGCGCAAGCTGTACCCGTGCAATCCTCACCTCAACTCGTGCCTCCCGCAGGCGCGGTGTTGAAATCGGAGGGCGGCCCGAAAACACGCGCACAGGTACGCGCGGAAATCGCCCGTGCCCGTGCCGATGGCAGCCTTCCCGCATTCGGTAACCCGGATCCAGACGGGCCCGGCGGCGCGCCGAGCCTGACCGGCGCACATCGTCTTTGAAGACGCGCAGGCCACCGCTTGGCGTAACGACGCAGCGAGCCGCGCAGATCCGACACCTTGTTTGCTCGGCGTGAGCGGACCGGCGGCCGCCGTGTTGACGTCTGGGAAATTGATGTTCAGGCAGGTGGGGGCGCCGTGCTCGATCGCGAGCAATTGGCGAATCACGCCGGGAGCCAGCGTACGTGCGGTGTCCCAACGCACCTTCTCGCGATTGCTGAAAGTCTGACTCAGCGCGAACGACGGCAACCCAGGCAACAGCCCAATAATACGATTTATAAACCGATTTTAAAATTGACAATTAATATTTTCAATTGGCGCAATAATCAATTGAATGCGTTAATTTATCTGGAAATTTATTCCAATTAATTTCAACGGAAATTAATTGGAATAATAAATTGACCAATGCGAGTTGTTGAGGCAGAGGCGCCATGCTATTCTGCGCAGGCTTGATTCTCCGAGAGCATTATTAAATCAGGCACTTGGGGCGTGCTCGCGAGAGGAGTACGCCCCATTTCATTTCCAGCGGCAAGCCAGCCGCTCTGCGAAATGATCGGAAATCTAAAAGTTGATGACGTCGCATAAACACAACGTCAGTAATTAACTGAAAAACAGTCTTTCGTTTGGTGGGATATTCTCGGCCGCTCAATAGCATTCGCTATTTGAGTCAGGAGAGAAATCAATGAATAAATTCGTATTGTCGGGCTTCTCGCTCGCGCTCATCGGTGCCGCAGGTGCCGCTCACGCACAAAACTCGGTCACGCTGTACGGCCTGATCGACACAGGTCTGACTTACACCAGCAATTCGGGTGGCAGCAGCAACATCCAGCAAGCCAGCGGCATGCTGAACGGCAACCGTTGGGGCCTGCGCGGTTCGGAAGACCTGGGCAACGGCCTGAAGGCGGTCTTCGTGTTGGAAAACGGCTTCAATCTCTCGAACGGCAAGCTGGGTCAGAATGGCCTTGAGTTCGGCCGTCAGGCCTACGTGGGTCTGTCGAGCGACCAGTTCGGCTCGGTCACGCTGGGTCGCCAGTACGACAGCGTGGTCGACTATCTCGCCCCGCTCGCGCTGAACGGCACGCAATATGGCGGCACGCTCGCATCGCACCCGTACGACAACGACAACCTGAACAACTCGATGCGTATCAACAACTCCGTCAAGTTCCAGAGCGTCGACTACGGCGGCTTCAAGTTTGGCGCGCTGTACGGCTTCTCGAACGCAGCGGGCAGCTTCGCAGATAGCCGCGCCTATAGCGTCGGGGCATCGTATGCATTCGGCGGCCTGAAGTTCGCGGCAGGCTACCTGCAACTGAACGGCGGCGGCTCGACTACCAACACGAGCGGCGCCGTGTCATCCGGCAACTCCACGTTCAACGCAGCCCGTCAGCGCACCTACGGCGCGGGTGTGAACTATGCGTTCGGCGCGGCCAATGTTGGTCTCGTGTTCACGCAGACGCAACTGAACAACGCAAGTTTGATCGGATCATCGGCGTCGGGCACGACGAGTGGATTCGCACTGACGGGCGGCAGTGCGCGTTTCACGAACTATGAACTGAACGCACGTTACGCATTTACGCCGGCATGGACGGTGTCGGGCGCGTACACGTTCACCGATGCAAGTCTGAACGGCGCGAGCCCGAAGTACCAGCAGATCACGCTACAGACCGACTACGCATTGTCCAAGCGTACCGACGTGTATGTTGAAGCGGCATATCAGCATGTCGGCAGTGTGGGCAACTCGGGCATCACGGCGGATATCGTCGGTGTGAGCGCCTCGGCGACCGACTCGCAAGTGGTTGGCACGGTGGGTATCCGTCACCGCTTCTAAGCGGCCGGCGTAGACCCAAAAGTGTGAAGAAGCCCGCATGTAGCGGGCTTTTTTTGTTCGGTGCGGTGAGTGGACTCGGGACATAGGTAACAGACGCATCGGGACATGGGTTACACATCCAGGGACGTTCTTTTTGACGGTCTTCGGGACACAAAACGCGAAATGCGCTCTTTGTGTACCATGCAGATTGCTTTACGCGCTCGGTGCCCGCTTCGTGACTTCGCACGCGCTGAATTGCCGTGATCAGCGCAGTCGGATTCGAAGCACCCGTGATCCCCACGCCTTGTGCCGGATGAACTGACATGCAGATAGAGTCGTTTCAGATTGCCGTGCCTGACGCCGACATAGACGATCTTCGCCGCCGCATTCGCGCGACACGCTGGGCACCGGCGACACCTTCGCCAGCCTGGCAGCAAGGCGTGGATTCCGCCTGGCTGCGCGAACTCGCACAGTACTGGGCCGAGCATTTCGATTGGCGCGAAGCCGAGCGCCGCTTGAATCTGCAACCGCAATTTCTTGCCGAGGTCGAAGGGCAGCGCGTGCACTTCGTGCATCGGCGCGGTGTCGGCCCGACGTGTTATCCGCTCGTGGTTACGCATGGCTGGCCGGGATCGTTTTTTGAGTTCCACGCACTGCTCGACCGCTTATGCGACCCGGCCGCGTTCGGCTGCGATCCGGCCGACGCGTTCGACGTCGTCGTTCCCTCGCTGCCCGGTTTCGCGTTCTCCCAGGCGCCGATAGAACCTGGAACCTCGTCGTTTCAGGTGGCGGACTTGTGGGCTTCGCTGATGCGTGGCCTGGGTTACGAGCGTTTCGGCGCCCAAGGCGGCGATCTCGGTGCCGGCGTCTCGATCGCGCTCGCGTCGCGGCATCACCAGGTTGTCGACGGCATTCATCTCAACTTCTTGCCGAGCTCGTACGAACCCGCAAACGGCGCCGCGCAGACTCCGCTCACGCCTGCTGAAGAGACTTATCTGCGGGAGAAGATCGAATGGGCTGCGCTCGAAGGCGGCTACGCCCATATGCACACCACGAAACCACAGACTGTGGCGGCGTCGCTAAACGATTCACCGGTCGGGCTCGCTGCATGGATTGGCGAGAAGTTTCGCGCATGGAGCGATTGCGACGGCGAGATCGAGCGCGTGTTCTCGAAAGACGAATTGCTCACCAACATTTCGCTCTACTGGCATACGCAGAGTATCGGCCCGGCAATGCAGATGTATTGGGAAAACCGGCTGCAGCCGATCCGCTTCACCGAGGGGCAGCGCGTCGTACCGCCTGTGGGGTTCGCTCATTTTCCCAAGGAGATCAATCATCCGCCGCGCACGTGGCTCGAACGGACCTTCAACGTCATGCAGTGGACCGATATGCCGAGCGGTGGCCATTTCGCTGCGATGGAAAAACCGGATCTGCTGGCTGCCGAGATTCGCAAGTTTTTCCGGAAGTTGAGACGCTAGGTGCGTCAACAGGCGAGCGCGGCGGCGCAACGGTGAATTCAGGGGATGCGCGGCGCGGAATGCGCCGCGCCGGCTTACTTCGAGACTAGCTCGGCAGCGCGTGCGGCCTCGGCAGGCAGGATCAGATGGGCGGGCGCGTGGTGTGCGGTGCGGCGTGCCGCGATGAAATACAGTACGGCAGGCACGATCAGCCCGACGATCCAGGATATGTCGGTGCCGTCGAGCCTATCGACGAGCGGGCCGGTATAAAACGCGCTGGAAATGAACGGCAACTGGACAAGCACCCCGACCACATAGACAAGGATGCCGGTCACATTCCAGCGGCCGTAACGGCCGTTCGGATCGTAGAGCGCCGGGACGTCGTAGCGGTCACGGGTAATGAAGTAGTAGTCGACGAGATTGATCGCGCTCCACGGCGTAAAGAAGGCCAGCAGGAACAGGATGAACGACGAGAACTCCTTCAGGAAAGCATGGCGCCCGGCCAGCGCGAGCCACATCGCGAGGCCGACCATGCCGAGGATGTAGAAGAGTCTGCTGCGCTGTGAGAGGCTCCGGTCGCCGCGAAAGCCGCTGATCACGGTGGCGATCGACATCACGCTGCCGTACGCATTCAGCGTGGTGATGGTGATCTTGCCGAAGGCGATCGCGATGTAGAGCAGTACGGCAATCGTGCCCGTTGCGCCCAGGCCGACCACGAATGACACCTCGTGGCCCGAGAACTGTTTGCCGGCGAGCGCCGCGGCGAACACGCCGAACACCATCGAGACCTGCGCGCCGATTACCGCGCCGAGCGCAATGGCCCAGAACGTTTTGCGCGGCGACGTGGAGCGCGGCAGATAGCGCGAATAGTCGGCCACGTAGGGGCCGAATGCGATTTGCCACGAAGCCGACAGCGACATGGACAGCAGGAAGCTGCTGAGCGTGAAATGACGATTCGCGAGCAGCGCCGGGATATCGTGGCCGATCAGCAGTTGCGCGAACATGTAGACGAAGGCAATCACGCCGACCACGCTGGCGATCCGCCCCACGACGTGAATCACGCGATAGCCGATCACCGTGAAGATCACGATGACCGCGGTGAACACGACGATCCCGACTGCGTCGCTCACGTTCAGCAGTTGCGCGACGGCCTGACCCGCCAGTACCGAACCGCTTGCGGAGAAGCCCACATACATGAGGCATACCAGCACAATCGGAATCACCGCGCCATATACGCCGAACTGCACTCGGCTCGAGATCATTTGCGGCAGGCCGAGTTGCGGGCCTTGCGCGCCATGCAGCGCCATCACACCGCCGCCGATGATCTGGCCGATCAGCAAACCGATCAGCGACCAGAACACGTCGCCACCCAGTACTACGGCGAGCGCCCCGGTGACGATGGCGGTAATTTGCAGATTGGCGGCGAGCCACAGTGTGAACTGGCTGAAGAGGCCACCGTGACGTTCGTTGTCGGGAATGTAGTCGATGGTGCGACGCTCGGCGATGACGCGAGCTTGCGTGCCGCCTTGGGATGCAGACATGGAAATCCTCTTACCGTGGCACGCATGGTTCGCGTGCCGCCAACGCTGGACAGTCGACCGGGCGAAGTCTCCCGGGTCTCCCGATCGCCGACGCCGGACGGCGGCTAACGACCAGGGGAGACTTTATGTGATTCAAAATGTCTAGACAAGTTAACTTTTTGATCGTTTACCCGAAATGTCGTGTCGTTTCATATTTGGTCAAAAACATTTCCCAAGCTTACGATTTGTGGGCATCTTCCATTTCCATGATGATTTTTGCCAAATTGATTCGACCGGATTTATTTTGCCAATTTGGCTAGACAAGATGTCGAATGACTATGCCTGAGTCGAATATCAAATTTGGTCAGGGCTGATCGCGGCGGTCCTTCGGCCACGTATGATCGAGGAGCGTTACAGCACCCGTTTTTTCCGCATGCCGGCGGTCGCTGTGCTGTCGACTCGCCAGAACCCGATGTACCATGAAATGGCAGCGCCCCGTACGCGCCTGATTCGCGAGGACAGGCATCCGCGTTCACGGGCAACAGGAACAACGCAGCAACGAGGGCCCTGAGTGCAATACGTCTCAGGGAAGGCTCTGCGGAACAATAAAAAACAATGCAAAAAATGAAGGCCATTACGCGGCGTGTTATCTACTTCACGCGCGATCCTTCGCCAGCGCTACTGGCGAGCTTTGAGGAGCGCGACTGGGCAGTTGAAGTCATCGGTTCGGTTCACGACGTGCGGCAAGCCGTGCATGACGGCTCGCTGGCGGCCGGGCTGGTCGATTTGTCGAGCGTGTTCGACTCCCGCGACATCGCCGCGCTGGAAGCCTGCCTTGCGATGCCGAACATCGGGTGGGTGGCGATAACGGCGGCGCCCGAACTCGATGACGCCGCTGTGCGCAGGCTGGTGCGTGACTATTGCTTCGATTACGTGACGCTCCCCGCCGCGAACGCCAGGATTGTCGATACGGTAGGCCATGCATGCGGCATGATCTCGCTGGGCGAGCCCGTATTCGTCGATACGTCCACGGCTGAAGGCGAGATGATCGGCACGTGCGATGCAATGCTCGCGTTATTCCGTTCGATCCGCAAAGTCGCGGCAAACGACGCGCCTGTCTTCGTCTCCGGTGAATCCGGCACAGGCAAGGAACTGACAGCGGCGGCGATTCACGCCCATTCGCCGCGTCGTAACCAGCCGTTCGTCGCCATCAACTGTGGTGCGATTCCGCCGCATCTGCTGCAGTCAGAACTGTTCGGCTATGAGCGCGGCGCTTTCACTGGCGCGAATCAACGCAAAATAGGGCGCGTCGAAGCCGCTCACGGCGGCACCGTGTTTCTCGATGAAATCGGCGATCTGCCGTTCGAGAGTCAGTCGGGCCTGTTGCGTTTTCTGCAGGAGAACACCATCGACCGGCTGGGCGGCAACGGTTCGATCGACGTCGACGTGCGCATCATCTCCGCCACTCATGTCGATATGGAGGCCGCAATTGAAGACGGGCGCTTCCGTGCTGACCTGTATCACCGCTTGTGCGTACTGCGAATCGACGAGCCGCCGCTTCGCGCGCGCGGCAAGGACATCGAACTGCTCGCGCTGTACACGCTGGACCGCTACAGGAAAGACGCGAGCCGCCGGCTGTACGGTTTTTCGCCCGACGCGATCGCAGCGCTGCATCAGTACGACTGGCCCGGCAACGTGCGGGAACTGATCAATCGGGTTCGTCGCGCCATTGTGATGTCGGAGGGGCGCACGATTACCGCGGACGATCTCGAACTGTCGGGTTACGTCGCGATCACGCCGGTGACGCTCGCGCAAGCACGCGAGACAGCGGAGCGGCAGGCGATCGAACTCGCGCTGCTGCGCCATCGCGGGCGGCCCGGCGACGCCGCGCGCGAACTCAGCATTTCACGCGCGACGCTGTACCGTTTGCTCAGCACGCACGGCATGCGATATGGGGAAGACAACGCGGCCGAAAGTTGACGCAAGGATCGTGTGCGGCACTCAGGTAACTTATTCACTCAACTGTCAAAAAGCCCGTTGTTGTCGCGTACTTTCGACCGGCCGAAAGCGGATTGACGGCACCCGCGTTGTGTCTCGCTGGCTTTTGGCGGAAAGGCAACGCACGGACGTGAAACGATAGGTCATACCTGATCCCTGCGCCCCGGTTCATCCGACTCCATCGCCGCAGATCAGCCCACCCGGCTCGAGCGTGACGCCATGAAGGCGCGAGCCGCGGCACGACGGCTGCGCACCTTGCGCGGGCTTCTGGTTTGCCCCACAAAAGGACATGTGGATCGATCCGCGAACGATAACGGCAGCGCTGGAAAAAGCGAACCGTCTCTCACGCCAGGTGAGGAGCAACGTGAATCTTTTTCCTTGCACGCTAGTTTATGTGGATGTCGATGCGAGTCCGGGTCCCAACTCGACGAATCGCGATCCGCTGTCGTATGTGAGTCAGGCGATCTGCCTGAACAACAGCTTGCGGCAGGTCGGCATGCCGGCGCTGACCATCATGACCAACGCGCCGGCGCTGGTCGCGCAACGGCTCGATAGTATGGCGGCAAAGCACCGGCCCGCGCTGGTGACATTGAATGCGACGATCGAGTTGCCGAAGAACACGCCGTTCTACGCCGCGCATTTCAAGCTGGATCTGATGGATCAGATGGCCGATTCGCTGCCCACTGACACGATGCTGTTGCTGCTCGACGCCGACATGGTCGCGTTGCTTCCGCTCGAGCGCAATCTGATCGAGCGCTGTGCTGAAGCCGGGATTGGTGCATTCGATATTTCGGATCAGGTATTTCCGCCGTACGGCAGCGAACAGGTCGTTGCGGATCTGGAAATCGTGGCGGGCAAGCGGCTCAGAAATCCGCGCTGGTACGGCGGCGAGTTTCTTCTGGCGACGCCCGCCGCATTGCGCCGCCTGGTGCCGCGTGCACGCGCCAGTTACGCGCGCTATATCAGCGAAAGCGGGCGCGTGAAGCATCACGGCGACGAAGCGTTTATTTCCGCGGCGCTCAATGCGCTGGTCGATGAAGGGCAGGGGCTGATCGAGGTCGGCGCTTATCAGGCCGTTGGCCGTCATTGGCCCGGCAATAATTATCGGGACATGCGCTGGTTTCGCTGCTGCTCGTTCGTTCATTTGCCGGGCGGCAAGGCGTTGCTCGAAAAGGAGGCGCGTTTTGCCGAATTTGCGCCGGATCGTTTCTGGCGCCGTATGCGTGTGGCGCATCTGCGTGGCCGTGTGCGTCACGCGGTGAAACGCATCGCCCGGTTGCTGAGTGTGGAACGCCTCGCCACGTGGTCTGCTTACGCGGTGCGCAGCGTGAAGAGTTAGGCGCTTGCGCGGGCGGCCGTCCACGCTGCTCCGGGTCCAATAAGGCCAGTCGAAGAGCATCAGGACGGTCGGCGGCAGCGGCGCCTGATTCTCTGCGAGCCGCCGCCGGGGGTTTTACGTCGATGAAGGCGGGAAAAACCCGTGATAACGGGAATTGCCGGTTGCGCCAGTCTCAGCGAGATGGCCGGTTGCGCCCACCGACAGAAGCGTTTCAACTGTGGCGGCGCGATTCGAAACGAATGTCCACTGTGGGGCAGTCTCCTGCGATCCGGAGGTCGCGTGAATCTGGCGCAGCGCAGTCAGCAGCGCTTCGCTATCCGGCGAATACATGACAAAGCCTTCGTTCGCGAGCGCAGCATCGTTCAATCCCAGCTTGAGGCATACCTGCATACGCAGCGGCGCCTCGAGCTGGTTCGCGCGACGCGACTGCCCAACCAGTTCGACGGTCGTCGCATCGACCAGCATTCCCTGCCTCTGCAGCGGCTTGCCCTGCCACGCATCTGAAGGACATCCCTTGTTTTCCGGCACTAACTCGACGAACGGATTGATTTCGGCGGGATAGATCCGGCACACCAGCGGTCGTTGTTCATAGATGCCGCAGCGCATGTCGGCGTGCAGATTGGGACATGCGCCACCGAATGCCGCGGCGAGAACGACCGAGACGCGGACCGGCAGGCTTCCGCTCATTGCCGGTGACGAGCGAGCCCGTTTGTATTCAGCTTGAGCATTGCCGGGCTCGGGTTCGACCGGCCACGGTATGGCCTCGCAGATGAGTTCCATTTGGCCGCCGCGCTCAAGCCACGCGATCGCCTCGGCAACCGTCAACGCCAGGCGCAAGTCGTGGCAGCATTTGCCGCATGCGGTACATCCGAAATCGATGTCATCCACCCTGATTTCCTATTCAAAAATGTCAGCGTTGTTGTTAGTCGAAGCAGATCCGAAGTTCTGACAGGGATCCGTAAAAAAGTGGGGCGCCGGGCTTCATTGTGCCGTATGCGAATACTCGCGCAATTCGCCTGCAATGAAAGCGTGTCCGAGACCGCCGTCATCGAGCCACGCACGTGTTGTCTCTGCGGCAAGGGCGATCAGGCGAGCGCATTGCGTGTAGTCGTAAGGTGAAATGTTGAGCGGACAAACCGGGGGCGCCACGAAGAGTTCGGCGCGGGTGGCGTAGAACTCCAGATCGCGAACCAGCTGGCGTGCAATGACGAGCGTGAGCGCGTGCGTGGCCTGAGCGATCGCGCTGGTAGGCGGCACATCGAGCGGGCAGGCGAAAACCGCGGGCAGAACGATAATTCGGGTCGCGCCAAGCGCGATTGCAACCGATATCGGCGTGTTATCGGCCACGCCGCCATCGACGAGGTCCCTGCCGTCGATTCGTACGGATGGAAACACCCCGGGAATCGCCGCGCTAGCCAATACGGCATCGACCACCGGACCGGACGATATGACGACTTCGTTACCCGAAAGCAAATCGGTGGCGACAATGTGCAAGGGCAACGCCGCTTGCTCCACGCGTGTAAATGACAGGTTCTTTTCGAGCAGAATACGCAGCGCCGTCGCCTCCACGAGGTGCGTGCGGCGCCCCAGCACCATGTCGAGCAGCCCGAACATCGAGAACGGCATGATGTCCTGACGGCGTACCCGGCACCACAACGCCTCGAGCATGGCCACACCGTCACGCGTCGGATTTCCCGCGAAATAGGCGGCATTAATCGCGCCCGCGGATGCGCCGACGACGAAATCAGGACGCTCGCCTCGATTGACCAGTTCCCGCAGCATGCCGACTTCTATCGCACCCAGACTGCCTCCGGCTGAAAACACGAAGGCGGTGAGCGGGGCGCGCAGCGGCTCGGCCTGGAGATTGGATAGTGTGGAATCAGTCGATGACATGTCGGCCTCCCTTTCACACTCTACGCCTTACCGGCGCAGCAGGCGTGGCCTGGACACTGCGCCGGTTCCAGATCGGGCGCGGCGAGCATTTCAGGGCGTGGTCGTTCTATACGCGGCTCAGCGCGATGCCAATTTGGGGTTATTTCATTCGATAGCGACTCACAGCGCGGCATTGCAGTGAATGGCTGAGTCATTGCGTGTTTATTTTCTTTGGCGAACTCACTGGCTAGTTAATTTTATAAACACGTTCACTATCGTCACATCGCATATCACATTCCGCACTGCAATAAAATAAAGTTTCTCGTAGAGATGTACGCCCGTTCCGCTTTTAGAGTATTAACTCTGTCGATTACTTGATGCATTCGATCTTCATACACGGTTGCTAGTGCAAGAAAGATTGTGAAAGGAAGTTGACACGAGAACGTTTGCCAATCTAGGCTACGCACTGTCGCTAAAAACTGATCTGATTCCTGTCCACCTGCATGGAGATGCAGGTAAGCCGCTGCTTTGCCCATCGATCAGGCGATAGCGTGGAAACGAATGACGATGGCTGATCGCCGTCGTCGAAATGAAAGAATTGTAATGATTTATCTGTGTAATTCTAAAATCAGCCACAAGTGCTGAGGCAGTAACACGTCCATATATTCTCGCTAGCAGTCCGGCGCTAGTGCGGGAGACCTTTTTCGCTGAAAAGAAGAGAAACACAGCCTAAGTACTCAACGCACTTTCTTTATGCCGATTTTGTCAGTCGAGGATTAACAATGCGTATAAATTTCCGATTACAGATACAGTGCCTGGCGCTAGCCGGAATAATGGTTCTGGCTGGCTGCGGCGGTTCAGACGGCTCGGCATCACTCTCGAGCAAGTCCGCCCAGACGCCCGCGGCGGCCTCCGAAGTGGCGCTCGCGCCACCCACGGCGCCGATCGTTGCGGACACATCGATCAACAAGAGCGTGCCGCCGGTCGAGTTACCCGACACGGTCACGCCGATCAACTACAAGCTGTGGTTCCGGCCGAACCCGGCACTCTCCTCATTCGACGGCCGCGCGGACGTCCAGATCAAGGTGCTGAAGGCTGTCAATGCGATCACGATCGCGGGGCACCGCGTCAAATTCACGAACGGCACGATCACGCTGCAGCCGGGCAACATCCAGTTGATCGCCACGCCGCAAGACGACGGCGATTTCTACCAGCTTCGGCCGGTGAGCGGGCAGATCGCCGCCGGCAACTACTCGCTGCACATGGAGTGGAGCGGCATTATCAACTTCAAGACCTATGACGATCCGGTCGCCAAAACCGGCGGCAGTTGCGGCGACGATCCCTATCCGGGTTGCTCCGCGGCGGAGGGCGTATTCCGCGTCGATCTGAAGTCGACCGATGGCACGACGAGCGGCGCAATTCTCACGCAAGGTGAATCGAACCTCGCGCGGCAATGGTTCCCTGGCTGGGACGAGCCGGCTTTCCGGCCCACCTATGAGGTGAGCGCGGAAGTCCCGCAGAACTGGAACGTCGTGTCGAACGCCGCGGAGAAGCCCGCCGTGAACGTGGATAGCGGCTACAAGCTGGTGTCGTTCGAAAAGACGCCGCCGATGCCTTCGTATCTGCTCTTCTTCGGCGGCGGCCAGTTCGACATTCTCGAAGACGACTTCTCGAGCCCGCTGCCCGACGGCAAGGGTCTGCATCTGCGCATTTTCACGCCGCCCGGCATGCGTGACTGGGCGAAACCGGCCATGCAGCAGACCAAGCAGGCGCTCGATTACTACTATCGCTACACCGGTATTCCATTGCCGCTCACCAAGTTCGACACGATCGCCGCGAACGACGCGTTCAAGGAGCAAAAGGACCTGAACTTCGGCGGGATGGAGAACTGGGGCGCGATTCTCGAATTCGCCGACGACATTCTGCCGGCGCCGGGCACGACCATGTCCGACTATGGCGTGACGGTTCTGACGCATGAAGCCGCGCACCAATGGTTCGGCGATCTGGTCACGCTCGACTGGTGGGACGATGTGTGGCTGAACGAATCGTTCGCCACGTTCTTCGAAAACAAGACCAAGGTGCGCTTCTTCCCGGACCGCTTCAGCTGGGTCGACGACGTAAAGAACAAGTACGCGGTAATCAACGCCGATCTGAAATCCACTGCGTTCCCGGTGCAGCCGAACTTCAACGGCTGGGCGTCGAACGACTTCGTGCTGAGCGCAAGCGCCTTTACCTATGACAAGGGCGGCCATGTGCTGAAGATGCTGGAGAACTATCTCGGCGAGGAGGTGTTGCGCAAGGGGCTGCAGTCGTATCTGGCTGACTATTCGCTCGGCAACGGCACGCCGAAGCGTTTGTGGGACGAACTGGCCAAGGCAAGCGGTGAGCCGATGGTCGCGATTGGCGACAGTTTCGTGCGGCAAACCGGCGTACCTTTGCTTTCGCTCGACACCCAGTGCGATCTGACGACCAATCAGACCGTGGTCACGCTGAAGCAGTCGCCATTTCCGAACCAGAACCAGTATCCCGGCACGCAATGGACCATTCCGTTGACGCTCGCCTACGGCGACGGACTGACATCGCGCAAGACGATTGCGATGAAAGACGCGCAAACGCAGGTGCGCCTGAACGGTTGCTCCGCTGTGCTTGCGGATCCGAGCGGTCTCGACTACTACGTGACGAACTACAGCAACAACGCGTGGAGTCAGTTGCTGGCGCAGGGTAACGCGCTGAAGGATCCGGTATTGCTGACCAGTCTGCAACTCGAGGCCAAGCTTCTGGTGAAGAACGGTCTGGCGGATCCGTCGCGTGCTACCAGTATCGGTTCGCTGAGCCCAACTGCCGCGCCGCTTGCACGTCAGATGTTGATGACCGCGCCGACGACACAATCACTGCGTCCGACGATCCGGTATCAAGGCAAGTTCAAGCTGAAGCCGCAAGCGCAGCAGGCGCAATAAGCCCGGTAAGCCAGATCGACGGCATCGAGCCGTACCGAGCCGTCGTAAAGGGCAGAGCCGTGGCCCGCATCCTCCGTGATGCGGGCCACGGCACGACTACATGGACCGTCTGCACGCGGTGCCTCCGCTGATCACCCAACAAAATCCCGGCTGAAACGATGAGATTGACGCAACTGCCGGATCATGCCGAACGCGGTCGGCGCTCCAGCCAATTCCGCAACAGACCTGCCAGAAGCGCGCTAACGAGCACGACAAGGTAAAGCGTGACGAGACTGTGGCGCCATGTATCGAGCGTAAGCTGGTGCGCCAGCAGTTTCGAATCAGGCGCCGGCAGGAAAGCATGCATTGCCACGACCGCTTGCTTCATCCGCAGAAAACCCACTGCGGAAAGCAATGGCAAAACAATGAGCAAGGCAAGCAGTGCGGGCCTCGCGCGTTGCATCGCCGGATAGTGACGCAAGCGAAACCACACGCCGAGGCAACCATGGATCCAGCCTGGCGCTAGCAGTGCGAGCTGCAGACCCTGCGTGCCGCTCGCGATCAGCGCTATCACGATCCGCTCGTAGTTCGGCTCGAAACCATATAGCGACGCCGCGAGGCGCGTCGCGACCGCATGCCGGATCAGCAGCAAGGGCAGGCTCAGGCCGGCCCACAGCCGGATCCATTCGGCGGGTGGGAGCGACCAGTGACGACGCCCGTAAATCGTGCGCACAGCGAGCGCGAAATGGAGCAGGGCCGAACCGTACAACAGGATCGTGCCCGGCGCGCTGTGCCAGATCCACAGAGCGAACGTGAGCCCGCGTCCGGCAAGATCGAGCGACCAGATACCGAGCGCATGATTGACCAGGTGCAAAAACAGATAAACGAGCAGCACCACGCCCGATCCGAGTTGCAGGCGGCGCAGAATGGTCTGCAAATCCGGTCGCACATTACCCTCCCTTCAATTCGTATGCTCCGCAAGACGGCTTGAGAGACCGCCGGCAAGCATGCCGCCGCGCAGGCCCGGGCATTGCCTCACGCTCTGCGAGCGGGCGGGGTGGTGCGTTTCTGATGCCCGCCCTGTTGTACCGTACCCAGGCGTACCGCTTCGGCAAATCGCTGTAACGCGGACAGCGAGCCGCACACGCTCTGATACTGCTCGCGGCCAATCCTGCCGTCGAGGATGACCGCCATGCCCGAGGCACGGGCCATGCCGATGATATCCATGTTGGCTACTCCTTTCAGGTTCTCTCATCTGCAAGACCGCCGCCGCGGCGCGGTTATTCCCATTTGTTCCGGCCTCAGACATATAGGCCCACGCGGCTGGATTCGCCAACCGGTGCGCTAATTTGCTGTTCCTGGAATAAAACCGGCGGTGCGGCAGTCTTCCTGATGAACCGAGTCGTGAGGGCCGCCGGATCATCCCGCGGTTTGCCTGCGAATCTTTATCGTGAGGTCAACATGTCGTCACACCATTCATCCGATCCTGCGTTCGACCCTGCATTCAACCCCTCCCGTCGCGGCGCGCTGAGATGTCTCGCCTTCGGTGGAGTCGGCACGGTCTTCGTTCTTGCCGGCGGCATTCTCACGCCGGTGGAGCTGGCCCTCGCAGCCGATGCGAAATCATCCTCGATGTCCATGGGCGTACCGCTTTTCCTGCAGATCAGCGATTCGCATATCGGCTTCAATAAAGAAGCCAACCCGGACGTTGCCGGCACGCTCAAGCAGACGATCGACTACGTCAACGCCATGCCGGTCAAGCCTGCGCTGACCATCCACACGGGCGATATCACGCATCTTTCCAGGCCGGCGGAGTTCGATCTGGCGGCGCAGTTGATGTCGGGCCTGAATATCACGGAACTCCACACTGTGCCGGGCGAGCATGACGTGACGGACGGCCCCGGAACCGAATACTTCAGCCGCTTCGGCAAGGCTTCGGACAACAGAGGTTATTACAGCTTCGACCACAACGGTGTGCACTTCGTCGCGCTCGTCAACGTGATGCATTTCAAGCCTAACGGCCTGGGTGGTCTCGGCGACGATCAACTCGCCTGGCTGGAAAATGATCTGAAGGGCCGCTCGTCCAGCACGCCGATCGTCGTCTTTGCACACATGCCGATGTGGACGATCTACGAGCCGTGGGGGTGGGGCACGGGCGATGCCGGTCAGGCAATGAGTTATCTGAAGCGCTTTGGCTCGGTGACCGTGCTGAACGGCCATATTCATCAGATCGTGTCGAAGGTCGAAGGCAATATCACCTTCCATACCGCGCGCTCAACAGCCTATCCACAGCCGACCGCCGGCAATGGCCCGGGCCCCGGGCCACTTACGGTCGCAAGCGACCAGCTCCCAAAGATGCTCGGCGTGACCAGCATAAAAATCGCGCGTCATCCGCTCAAAGCGACGCTTGCCGATACGACGCTCGTTTGATTTCAGTTTTTTTTCTCTCGCAGGAGATCAGTTATGCAAATTAATACTATTTGCCGCACGTTCTTTGTGCTACTCGGGAGTTCGGCGCTCGTCGCGGCGTCGGCGGGACTTTCCGTTGCGCGGGCAGAGACGCCCAACGCCGTGGTCATCAAGAACTTCATGTTTTCGCCGATGGCGCTGACGGTCAAAGCCGGCTCCACTGTGACCTGGAAAAATCTCGACGGCGAGCCGCATACGGTCGTGAACGACGCGGGTATGTTCCGTTCCGCCGCGCTCGACCAGAACGACACGTATCAGTTCAAGTTCGACAAACCGGGCGTGTACAAGGTGTTTTGCGGCATCCACCCGAATATGAAAGAAACAATCACCGTGCAATAGGTGCCGGATTCAGTGGGGGCGCCACGCGCCCTCACTGAGCACGCGTAGCGTTTTAAGCGATGACCACAAATCGGCGCTTCATATTGGCGTGTTTATTGCATGACAGAGAGCCGCAGCGCATGGTCGAATCGCCGGCCTCCAGTCCACCGTAGGAATGGCCCGCATCAGCTCACAGCACGACCCGTGATCTACGCGGCGTTGAATCTTTTACCTGTCTTATCGGTGCATAGCAGGCTCGCAAAACCGGCGTTTAAAGCGCAGCATCACCGTATGGTCGCTACCCGGCGTAGCGGAACCCATTCATCGAACAACTCCAGCTCGACCACCGCTGAATCGTGCGAACAATGTCTGCCTAAATGTCAGACGTAAGGATTCCGGAGAGTATTGCGATGTTCAACGATACCGACTTGCCAAAATCTGCTGTAGAGAATCCGGATACTGGCTTCGACGCCGGCGCTGAGCCGTCGGCTGCGGCACCGCCTGTGCGCTTCGGACGTCTTGCACTATGCGTCGCGACGGCAAGCGCGCTAGCTTTTGGCGTGGTGGGCACGGTGGCGTACGGCGTCTGGTTCAACCGTGATCAGCAAACGTATGCCGACGCCATGGCGGGCGCCCGGCAGGCGCTCGGGACCGCTGCGTCGGCGGCTATAGGCCCGGCGTCGGCGAAATCGATGGCACCGCCAAAGGCGGCAATTTTCGCCGCAGCGCCGCAATCGGTGACGACGACAGCAGGAGCGGAGCGGACAGCGTCCGGCATGCACGCCAATGTCGCTGCGCCAGTGACAAAGGCAACGCAGACAACGGGAGATACACCTGCAACCGCGCAAATGCAGGCAACAGCGGCAGCATCGGACGGAGAAGAAGGAAGCAAACAGGCCTCGTGGTCTGGTCCGGTCACGCGGCTCCCGACGCCGGCGGCCAGTCAAACCAGCATCGCCGACGCAACACCCGCCGCAACCGCGCCTTCTGTCCCTGCCGCTCAGCGCGCGGCACACCCGTCCCAACAGTTGGCGTCCAGCCGCCCCGGCAGAGACGCGCGTCTCGCCCAGCAGGATCGTCGATCATCTTCGACTGCGAATTCCAGGCACAAGGAAAGTCTGTTCGCCCGGATGAGTTCGTTTTTTCGTCGCGTAAGCTATCGCCAGCATGGCACCGGAAGCCAGCAAACCAGCTATTCCCATCCCTGAGCGGATTCGCATCCGGCGCGCTGTTCGTGGGCGCGCCTTCGCGATCCGCTTCAGGCCGGGCCCGGCTGCGATCGCCGCCGCCTCGCTGGTTTGCCTCCTGATTGGCCTTCTGTATCTTGTGCTGCAGATCAGGACGATTTTTTCCGATCAATTGAAGCAGGAATATACGGGGCTGGTTCTCGAAGCGGTTGAACGTGCAGAAGGCGCCCGGAGTCTGGCCGGCCTCTGGGCACAACTGCCCGACGCCACGGCGGGCAGAGCCACCGGGTATCTGCACGCTCGAACCGAACTTACCCATCGCCTCACCTCGCTCGCGGCGCTGGTGAATGCGAGTCCGTCGGCGGCGCCGCATCTGCTTGCGTCTTCGCTTGCACCCGACGCCGATCTGCGCGGCACGGATGCGCTGCTCAATGACGTGTCGACATATTGGCGAGCGCAGCGTGACATCGACAGTGCCGACGTACGCGTGCGGATTGCCCACGTCGCGCGCACGCTCATCGCGTCGGCGGCACTGCTGTTCTGCATGCTGATCACCGCGTTGGGAATGTACGCCAAACGGAATCTTCAGCTGGCGGGGCAGTCGCACGAATTCGAGCACGCGGCGCTGCACGATGCGATGACCGGCTTGCCGAACCGGCGCAAGCTGTTTGCCACGCTCGACGAGGCGGCGACGAGATCGCCCGCGGTCGCGGCGTCTTGCAAATTTGCCGTGCTGTATGTCGATCTGGATGGATTCAAGCAGGTCAATGACTCGCTCGGGCACCGGGTCGGGGATGAATTTCTGATCGCGGTTTCGAAACGCTTTCGCGAGTCGGTGCGTAAAGGCGATGTCGTCGCCCGGATCGGCGGCGATGAATTCGCCGTCCTGGTCCGGGAATTTTCAACAAATGCAGAGCTCGGCGAAATCGCCCGGCGGCTCATTGCCTGCGTGGTTCAAACAGACCAGGAGATGGGGGTCGGACTGGTTCGCGCCAGTATCGGCATCGCCAGTTTTCCAGATTCCGTCGACGATTATCATCGCCTCGTGGCCGCGGCCGACGAAGCGATGTACCGGGTCAAGCGCAGCGGCAAGAACAGTTATGCGTTCGCTGACCCGGCGAATTGACGGGCGCCTTTACGAGGTTTGCGTCTCTTGCGTCTCTTGCGTCGCGGGTTTCACCTTCGCCTTGCGGCGCGAGGCGTCATGGATAACCTGATGGCGCCGGTGGTCGGTCATATTTTTCCATTCGCGAATCTCGTCCCGGGTGCGCAGGCATCCAATGCAGAAGCCCGTTTTGCCGTCAATTTTGCAGATGTCGATGCAGGGTGATTCAATTGCCATATTCAGGCCATCAGTTCCGTTGGGTTGACTTCGACGGTGACGTGCGAGAGTCCGCTGAAGCGTTTCAGCAAGGCATGATAGAAACGCGAGTCATGGCGCGTTTCCTGGGTCGCGACGGATATTACCGCACTCATATGACCGGGGCCCACGCGCCAGACGTGCAAGTCGAGCACCTGGTCGCCGTTATCTTCGATAGCGTGACGCACGTTCTCCGTCATGCGCTGGTCGGGGCTCATATCAAGCAGGATTGCACCTGTGTCGCGCATGAGCCCATATGACCAGTTTGCGATCACCAGCGCGCCGATGATGCCGGCGAGCGGATCCATCCAGAGCCAGCCGAATTCGCGTGCAAGAACCAGGCCGATGATAGCCAGCACCGACACCGCAGCATCCGCCATTACGTGAATGTAGGCTGCGCGGATATTGTGATCCTGCTGGGTGGCGGCTTCAACATCGTGGTGGGCTGTGCGAGCGTTATTGCCGTGAGCTTCGTGCGCATGTCCTTCTTCGTGATCGTGACCGCCGTGACCATGAACTTCATGCGCGTGTTCGTCGTGTTCATGACCGTTATGCGTGTGACGATGCCCGTGACCGTGCCCATGATGATCGCCACGCAGCAGCCACACGCTCGCCAGATTCACCAGCAGGCCGGCGACAGCAATCGGAATCGCTTCGCTGAAGTGAATGGGCACCGGCGAGAGAAAGCGCGACACCGCTTCGTAACCGATCAGGAGGGCAATCATGGCTAACGCAATGGCGCTCGTGAATCCCGCGAGGTCGCCCAGTTTCCCTGTGCCGAATACGAAACGCGCGTCGCTCGCATGCTTGCGCGCATACGTATAAGCGAGTGCCGCGATCAGCATCGCGCCTGCATGGGTCGACATGTGCAGGCCGTCGGCGACGAGCGCCAGCGAACCGAACAGGCTGCCGCCGACGATTTCAGCAACCATCATCACGGCACACAAAGCGATCACCGCCCATGTTCTGCGCTCGTTTTTTTCATGAGCCGCACCCAGAAAAATATGGTCGTGTCCCGCGCCGAAGGCAGCGTTTTTGAAGTCACTCATGTGCTGCTCCCATCTATTTGAAATAGCTGTGAACAACTTCGATGAGTTGTTCAGTAGCACTGCCCGCAGGTTCTTCGTCTGTATGCGCATCCACCAGGTGATTTCTGATGTGGTCCTCGAGCACGACCGCCAGCAGACCGTTCATCGCGCCGCGGCAACTGGTGATCTGCTGAAGTACGTCGGCGCAGCCTCGCTCGTCTTCGAGCGCGCGTTCTACGGCCTCGATCTGCCCCTTGATGCGGCGAACGCGGTTGAGAAGCTTCTGTTTTTCCCGAATCGTGTGACCCATGAATACTCTCCAATATACCCTAGGGGAGTATATATTATTCGAGTGGATGGACAGCGGTTCGGCTCGCGTGGCGTTTGGTTGAAGATTCACGCGCCGACTTATTTCGTGTTAAAAAAACGAGGCTTGCCGATAGGGGATGAAATGCGTTGGCACGCGCGAAGTCGTTCCGAAGTCATCCGCAGCGGAAGGGTTAATGTCCAGATATTCGTTGATGCGCGCCATGCAGCGCGTAAGCCGGCCTGAGTGGATCGTTGTTGCGCTGACGGCAACACTGGCGGCCTGCGCGCCGCTGCCACCGGTTGCAAATCCAGCCGCAAATCAAAGCTCGCATCAGGATTCGCAACAAGCCACTGCATCGGGCGCGGCACGCCCGGCCGATGGACCGCTGCCTGTTCCTCCGAACCTCATTGCGTTGACACAACCGGCCGGCCAGCAGCGGTTGATGACCACCGCCCATAACCAGTCGTACTGGCCGCTGTCGGAGTACTTCGAAACGCAGCGCAACGAAGCCTACTGTTCGGTTGCGAGCTCGGTGATGGCGCTCAATGCGTTGGGCATCCGCCGTCCCGAGTCGACGCAGTACCCGGATTTCCCCTATTTTTCGCAACAGGATTTTTTCCGCAGCGTCGATCCTCAGGTCGCCAACGCCGCGCGGGTATCGAAGGAGGGCATGACGCTCGACCAGCTCAGCGCAGCGCTAGGCGCATTTCCTGTCGAAGTGAGGAAATTCCATGCCGGCGATCTGACGCTCGGTCAGTTTCGCGATCTGATTCGTGACACGACGGGCCACAGCGACCGCTTTGCGTTACTGAACTTCAGGCGGGTGGAGATAGGCGAAGCAGGTGGGGGCCACTGGTCGCCACTTGCCGCATACGACGCCGCAAGCGATAGCGCGCTGCTGCTCGATGTTGCGCGCTACAAGTATCCAGCGGTATGGGTCCCGGTTACGCAACTGTATGCAGGAGCCCAGGCGGTTGATAACGTGAGCGGACTTTCACGCGGCATTGTGATCGTCGGCACGCGAGCGAACTAGCTGGTTAGCGATTTCCAGGGGGCTTCCTGGTCATTTCCACGACCCTTCGGTCCCGCCGGCCACCGCCCCCACCGGTCCGCCAACTGGTTGAGCGCGCATCAATCGTCCTGGTTGCGCCATTCGGTGAGCCCTTCTCGCGCATTCAATTCGATGAACGAGGGCAGGGCGCGCAGCCCGCGGATATAGCGCGCGAGATGTGGCCAGCCGAGTGCCGGGCGCGGCATATTGCGCGTCCAGCGCATCACCACGACCGCGAGGAAATCGGCGGTGCTGAGCTCGCCGCCGACCAGATAGTCGCGTCCGTCGGCGAGATCTGCGTTGAGCCGGTCACAGGCTTCGTCGATGCGCCGCTGCGCGAGCGCCCGGACTGCTTCGGCGCCCGCAGGCTCGCCGTCGATATCCGCGTAAAACCAGTCGCGCATGGCGGGCAGCAGCGTATTGGCCAGATAGACCATGAACTCCAGCCACGCCGCACGATCGGCGGAGCCTGGCGCAGGCGCCAGGGCGGCTTCAGGATGCCGCTCGGCCAGCAGCATGAGCAGCGCGGCCGACTCGTGGCGCGGCGTTCCGTCGACCACGAGCGTAGGAACGCGGCCCGAGGGATTCAGCCGCAGGTATTCGGGGTTCCGTTGATTGCCGGCGTCGATGTCGACGAGATGGGCGTCGAATGGGATGCCCATTTCTATCATCATCCAGTGAACGGCCATGCTTGCCGCGCCCGGCGAGTAGTAAAGAAGGTAGTTCATTCATTCGCTCCGCATGCTTTTTTGTCCCCACGCCGCGTTCTGCAAAACGATCCGGTATCCGTCGGGGTCTTCGAATGTTTTCCCTAGCCGATCCCAATACGGATTTTCCGGTGCACAGGAAAGGACACCAAGTGCCTGAATCCGCTCGACCGCGGCAAGCCATTCGTGGTGCTCGGGTAGATAGAGCACCAGAAGATGCTCGGCGGTAGGCGCTCGCTCGACCATGACGCCGTGCTGGTGTGTGAACTCGATGTGCCAGGGGCACTCACGCCGCCCAAGCACGATACCGTCGAAACCCTCGTGGTTTTCGAAGCGGGCGAGCACCTCGAAGCCTAATCCCCTGGTATAGAAATCGGCGAGCTTGCGCAGATCGTTGGTTGGACGAGCGACTCGGAGAACGGGTGACTGCATCGACGGCTCCGCGGATGATATAGGTGCCGCAGAGCATAGCGCGAAAGCAGAAAAAGGGGCTGGCGCTCAAGGCGACCAGCCCCTTCAACCGCTATACAGGAAGATCCGAAGAAAACCTTAATGCACCGGCGCGTGAGTCTGCTCGACCGGCCGCGGTTGCGTCGCCGCGCTCACCACGGCAAAAACAATGATGTTCACGGCGAGCGCCAGGAAGCCGATATTGATGTCCTTTAACGCGTCAGGCAAAAACGGCATCAACTGCGCAACACTCAGGTGCATGGTGGTCGTCAGGGTCACGACGGCGACGCCCGCCAGAATCCCGCAAAACGCGCCGTACTTGGTCGCCCGGTTACGCCGCAGCAAGCTGCAGATCACCGCCGGAAACAGCTGGGTCACGAAGCTGTAGCCCATCAGCAGCAACGCCACGATGGTCTCGCCGCCGTGCAGCGTAAAACCCACGGCGACGAGTGCCACCACCGGCACCAGGAAGCGCGCGAGCTTGGTCACCGTCGCATCTGATGCACTGCGGTTCACCATGCCGCGATACACGTCGTTGGCGAGCAGCGTGGACGCCGACGTCAGAATCATGGAACCCGGCACCAGCGCCGTCAGAATCCCCGCCGCGCCGATCACGCCGACGAACCACGGGTCGAAAGTCTGCAACGACAGGCGGAACAGCGACAGGTCGATGTCGCCACCCTTCAGGCCCGGGACCTTCAGCGTCGCCGCAAAGCCCACGAAGAACACGAACAGCAGAATGAGCTGGTACAGCGGCAGCACCATCGCGTTACGCCGGAAAATACGCTCGTCCTTCGCGGTGTAAATCGAACCGAAGGTGTGCGGCCACATGAAGAAGCCCAAGGCGGTCAGGAGCACGGTCGACTGGAACCAGGTCACGCTCGAACCCTTGGCCGGGAAGGTCAGGAAACCCGGGCGCGCGGCATCGATTGCGTGGAACATCGCGCCGAAGCCGCCATAGTAGTGCAGCGGCAAATAGATGCCGAGGAACAGCACGATCGCCAGAATCAGCAGATCTTTCACGACCGAATTCCACGCGGAACCGCGCACGCCGGAGACGATCACGTAAGCCGTCACCACCGCGGCGCCGATCCAGATGGCGGCCGTCGAAGAAATCGCGCCATACGAGGCCGTTGCGACGATGATGCCGAGGCCCTTGAGTTGCAGCACGAGGTAGGGAATCAGCGCGGCCACGCCGACCAGCGCGACGAGCGTGCCAAGCGCCGGGCTGTCGTACTTGCGCGCGAAGAAGTGCGGCTGCGAGACGAGGCGGTGATTCTTCGCGTAACGCCAGATGGGCGGCAGCATCCAGTACGAGAGGATGTAAGCGAGCGTGCCGTAGGCAAGAATGTAGTAGACCGGCGCGCCCTTGCCATAAGCAAAGCCGCTGCCGCCGAGGAAGGTGAAGGTCGTGTAGATCTCGCCCGCCATGAGCAGGAACACGAACGCGGTGCCGAAACTGCGGCCGCCCACGGTCCACTGTTCGAGGCTCATGTCGTGGCCGCGCCGCGCGCGCACGCCCAGGTACAGCGCAAACAGCGTAATCGCCGCAATGATGACGAGTGCGCTCATGATCGGGCCTCCTCGCCGTCCGCGGCAAGCTGACGGTTAGTCGGGTCCAGGCGGTAAATGATCGCCATGATGATCGAACTGAGCACCACCCACATGACGATCCAGGCCAGCACGAACGGCATGCCGAGCACTAGCGGCTCGACACGATTCACAAATGGGACGCCAAGCAGAATGCCGACGAACGGCAGCGCAGCGAGTACACGAAGCAACATGGGGGGCAACTCCTCGAACCGGTAAGTACGTCTCGTTGAAAGTGCAGCTTCGCTGAGGACTTTATGCCTGATGCTTTGACTACGTAAAGTAAGTCAAAAAAGTGTAGGCTTTCTGAAAGTTGTGCGCACATCTTTCTTTGCCGGTCTGCTGCAGTGCAATGCCGCGCGCTGCTTGCATCGCCCCCTTTTTTACCAATTTGCGTGCCGCGCCGCGATATCATCTGACCCACGCAACTTGAGCATCAATCTGGACAGGCCGAAGGCGTCCAGCACTTCAACTCAGCGCGGCGCATCGGTGGGCAGTCAGTCGAATAACCCGCCCGACCGAGCCGCTGCCCGAAACGGATCGCATATGGTCGAAAGTCTGATCTCGGATATCCTCTTTGGCTTCACCGGGCTGATCAGCATCATCAACCCAATCGGCATGGCGTTCGTCTTTCTCGACCGGACAGCATCGCTCACGACAGAAGACCGCACCGCGCTCGCCAAGAAAATCGCCTTCAATGTTATGTGCGTGATGCTCGTCGCTTTCTTTGTCGGCACCCCGATTCTCCATTTCTTCGGCATCTCCATGGAGGCACTGCGTATCGGCGGGGGGCTGGCGGTTGCCGTTGGCGGCTGGCAGATGCTCAACGCGCCCGACACGCAACCGGCCGAGCAGCCGGCCGTCAAACGCGTGGATTCGGATAACGCCATGTCGAAGGCGTTCTTTCCTCTCACTATTCCTCTCACCACCGGGCCCGGTTCGATCGCTACTGCAATCGCGCTGACCGCGAACCGCACGCATAAGCTGTCGGCGTTCGTGCTGTCGAGCATTGCGTCGGTCGTGATCTCGGTTCTGGTGGCGTTCACCGTCTACCTGATTTACAGCCGGGCGGTGGTTTTCGCCAAATATCTCGGCGTGGACGGCACCAAGGTCGCGATGCGGGTTTCGTCGTTTCTGCTGCTGTGCATCGGCGTACAAATTATCCTGACCGGTTTTTCAGAGTTCCTGATACCGATCGCGCAGATGCAACCCGTGGTCAAATAGCGAACGGCGGCGCGCGGGCCTATTCGAGGCTGGGCGAGGTTCGTCAGACATCTCGTCGCGACAGGAGGAAAACGCATGTGCCGCTGGCTCGCTTATACCGGCAACCCGCTTCAACTCGAAACGGTGTTGTTCAACGCCAAACACTCCTTGATCGACCAGAGCCTGCATTCGCAGCTCGGCCAGACCACCACGAACGGCGACGGGTTCGGCATCGGCTGGTACGGCCATCCCACCGACATCCCGTTTCGCTACCGCAGTATTCAGCCCGCCTGGAGCGACCGCAACCTGCGCGAGGCCGCGCGGGCCATTCGCGCGCCGCTGTTCGTCGCGCATGTGCGCGCGGCCACCGACACACCGTCGCAGGAAACCAACTGCCATCCATTCCGCTATGGCCGGTGGCTCTTTATGCATAACGGGCTGGTGCGCAACTATCCGGCGGTACGCCGCGATCTGATGCTGGCGATCAATCCGGAGTTGTTTCCATCGGTGGAAGGCTCGACGGATTCCGAGGTGCTGTTTTTTCTTGCGCTGACCTTCGGTCTCGAACTGGCGCCGGTTACCGCGATCGAGCGGATGGTGGGTTTCGTCGAGGACATCGGGCGCAAACATGGTATCGATGAACCGCTGAACATGACGGTCTGCGCAACCGACGGCGAGCAGGTGATCGCGGTTCGCTATTCGAGCGAAGGGCAGTCGCGCTCGCTCTTCCACAGCACCTCGTTCCGGCATCTGCACGAACTGTATCCGGACGACCCGCGCATCACGGCGGTTGGCGAGGACGCGTTTCTCGTGTTGTCGGAGCCGCTTGCGGATTTACCCGGCTGGTGGGAAGAGATTCCGGAGAGCACGGCCGTGGTCGCGCGCGGCGGCGGGATCGAACAGTATTCGTTCAAGCCCAAACTGGTGTAGCGCGCCATGACACCTCAGATAGAAGCCTTTTACGATCCGGTGACCGGCACGTTCACCTATGTGGTGTACACGTCAGAAGGTTCGGCGTGCGCCGTGATCGATCCGGTGCTCGACTACGACCCGAAATCCGGGCACACGTCAACCGGTTCAGCCGAACGCGTTGTCGCTTTCGTCAGGCAACATGGGTTGCGCGTCGAATGGTTGCTGGAGACGCATGCCCATGCCGATCACGTTTCGGCGGCGCCTTTTCTGAAAGAGGCGTTGGGCGGCAAGATTGCGATTGGCGAAAGCATCCGCATCGTCCAGGCCGCATTCAGGCGCATCTTCAATCTTGGCGAAGACATGCATACCGACGGCCGCCAGTTCGATCATCTATTCGCGTCCGGCGAGCATTTCAGCATCGGTGAACTGAGTGGGGAAGCGCTGCACGTGCCCGGTCATACGCCAGCGGATATGGCTTATCGGATTGGCAACGCTGTGTTTGTCGGCGATACGTTGTTTATGCCGGACGTCGGCTCGGCGCGCTGCGATTTTCCGGGTGGCGACGCGAATACCTTGTATGCCTCGGCACGCAAGCTGCTCGCATTACCACCGGAAACACGGCTGTGCATGTGCCACGACTACCCGCCGCCGTCACGCGGGCCGAACTGGCAGACCAGCGTTGCCGAACAGCGGCGCAGCAATATTCATCTGCACGACGATGTGAGCCAGGAGGCCTTCGTCGCCATGCGCACCGCGCGTGATCGCACGCTCGGCATGCCGACGCTGATCCTGCCGGCGATCCAGCTCAATATCCGCGCGGGCATGCCGCCTGAGCCGGAAGCGAATGGCGTGCGCTATCTGAAGATTCCGTTGAATGCGTTTTGATGCGCTAGCGCGTGAGCAGCATCGAACTCAACACCGAGAACACCGTCGACGGCAATTCGGCAAGGCGGCTCACCACCACGTTGTGAGGATAGAAGTCCTCGACCGCATCGGTCAGCACGCCGATCCCCACCAGTTCGATGCCGCGTTTCTGGATCGCCGCGACGCGTTCGCGCAGATCGTGGCGCAGCACGTGCGGATCGCCGTCGCCGGTTGACGGATAGCCATCCGAGAACACGATCAGGATGCGCCGCTCGGCTTGATGATCGGCGAGCCGCGTCGCTGCCCAGGCCAGCGCCTCGCCGTCCGGATTCTCGTGGCCGCAATCGATCCTGGCAATGCCGCTCAGATCCGTGGCGCCAAAGCGTTTGTAGACCTTCAGATCGAGCCGCTCGACAAAGCGGTTATAGCGTCGCAAATCCGCACCGGCCGCCAGTTGCCGTTCATGGAGTTGCTTCATCGGCGCGGATTCGAGCGAGCAGTACCCGAGCACTTCGCAGTCGAACGACAACTGTGTCAGCGCATCGCACAATGCCGTGGCGCACAGACGCGCGAGTTCGATCTTGCGCCCGGCCATCGAGCCGCTGCGATCGATCAGCAAGGTCACGGCAACGTCGCGCCCTTTGGCCGCCCGCTGCGTGCGAAACGGCGTACGGTAGCCAGGCGAGGTGGCGAGCTTCGCCAGTGCGGTACGGTCGATCTCCCCGCGTTCCTGTTCGCGGCGCCAACGGGTGCGTTCGTCGGCGCTCAGCGCTCGCTCGAGCTTTTCCTTGAGCGGCGCGGTATCCGCCCGTGCCTGCGCGCGAAGCTCGCGCCATGTCGCACTGTCGCCCTGGCCAGTGATGTCGGTGATTTCGTCGAATTCGGTGGCAAGCGGAATCGATAGCCGCGAGCGGGCGATTTCTGACGCTGCAGCGGCTTCGCCTTCGGAACGTGCCGAGGGTTGCTGCGCATCGGCCAGCGATTGCCCCATGCCCACCGCATTCTCCGCCTGTGCGCCGCCACTTTTATCGGACGGCGGCGAGGCCGCGTTGTCCTGGTCGGGCAGGGCCGTGTCGTCATCATTGAGCGGCGCCGAGGAAGAAGCGGCGGTTTCCGTATCGATGTCCTCAACCGGATCCGCGGTGAACACCATGCTGTTGACATCGCCCGCCGACAAAGCCCGCACGCGTGCCACCAACGCCTGTGCTGCCGCGATGCTATGCGCGGTCGAGCGGCTTCTGCGCGCCTCGTCGAGCAGATCCTGCGAGGCGTGCAGCGCGGCCAGCAGTGAATGAATGGCTTCGGTCCGTGTCGGCTGTTCGTCCCACAGCGCGCGCTCCACCAGCCAGACCAGCCGGTCGCGCCAATGCAGCTTCGGCCAACGCTGCCGCGCCTGTTCGGCGGCATGCACACGCAGCTTGCCGATAAACCAGCGCGCGCCCGGATACTCGTCGAGCAGTTGCGCACAGACGCGGCGGTCCTCGATAACCTGCGCGAGATTCGCCGCAACGCCGGCAGGCAGCGCGTTCATCTGCGCGAGCGACGAATGCTTGGCGCGCGCCACCAGCAGATCCAGATAACCGATCAGCACGTCACGCTCAACGCCGCCGCTCAGTTCATAGTCGGGAATCACGATGCGGCCAGGTTCGACACGCGGACCGTCCGGACTGAATGCGACAGTCACGCCGTATTGCCCGGTCAGCACGCGCGCCACTTTGCTGAGCGTCGATTCGAACGCGAAGCCTTGCGTGTCGCGCGTTGCGTGCATGGCGCTCATGGTGCGGGTTGGACTCGATGTGTTCGATGTGCTCACTGGCCGCGTCAGGCGGCCGGCGCGATGTGATGGCGAACAATGCCCCGAATCAGCGCGGCATCTTCAGGACTGACCTTTGCATAAATCGCAGGACCGGCGGCGCGTTCGGGGTCGCCGGTGCGCAGCATGAGCTCGGCCCAGTCGAGGAGGCGCCGCGTGGAGAACGCGCTCGACAGGTCTTCGCGGGCGAACGCCGCGCGGCAGTCGGCGGCAATCGCGGCAAGAGTGGTCGCGAGCGCACGTGTCATATGCGGGGCGAGCGTGCGCGTCAGCACGTCGGCTTCTTCAGCCGGCGTCAGATAGTCGAGCATGTAGACGCGCCAGCGATCGAGGAACGCTTCGTTCATCAGATTCGCGCCTTGATACAGATGGCGGAACTGGCTCATCGCACCGACCGCATTGGCCGTGGCGAACAGCCTGAACACGGGATGCGGCGCGACGATCTCATTGCCTTTCTCTTTCAGCACGAGGCGCCCGTGCGGTTCGAGCACGGCGGTGAGGGCGGCGAGAATCGACGGTTCGGCGAAGTCGATTTCGTCGACGATCAGCCACAAACCTTCGCGCATCGCGGTGGGCAGCACGCCGTCCACCCAGATCGTTTCGCCGCCCTTGACCGTCCAGAAACCGACAAAATCGCCGACGGTGGTTTGCCCATTCATGTTCGAGCGCAACACGCCGTGAAGCGAGCGCGCGGCGACCTGTTCGATCAGACTGGTCTTGCCGGCGCCGGTGTGCCCGATCAGCATGACGCGCCGGTTCTCCACGATATCTTCGACAATGTCGTTAAAGCGCTCGGAAAACAGATAGGCCGGATTGAGGCGTGGCACGAGCGGATTGTCCACGCCGCACGGCACGTCGACATGGCCGATGCGCACGGTTTCGCCCGCGCCCTCTACCGGCAGGTGACGCCTCGCCGCCGAGGCCCGCGCCGCGACGCGCTGCAACTCCGGCATGAAGGCCACCCGTTGTGCCGCACCCGCTTCGTCGGCGGCATCGGGTGTATCGATCGCAAAGCCTTCGCGGCGCCACTTCTTCAGCTTCGCGCGCAGGTTTTCAGCGTCGACCACGAGATCGATATCGACCGACCCGGTGCCGTTGCCTTCATCCACCCCATGCTCGAGCCGGTAGTTTTCCGGCCGGTCCGCCACGCTGACGCGCCACCATTCCGCGCCGGTTTCGGTCGCGCGTTGGTAAAGCCCAAGGTTTTCGTCTTCGGTGAGTTCAGGCGCGTTCATGGCAAGTGGCAAATGGTGAATGGTCAGATAACAAATAATGCGTTTCGATTTGGCTGAGGCCGAATGACCGACTATCTTATCGTGAGTACCTTTCGATCTGCCCGGCAGGGATCTTTTTTGGCGCGCGTCGATTCGATTGCGGATTTCAATGTCGAGTGTCGAGTGCGCTGATAGCAAAAGTTTATTGCGTCAAACGGATAGGCTATGAAGCGTCGATCACCTATAGTGCGTGCGCGCAGCGTGTAGTTTTACAACATCCCATTGGCAAACTGGTTCAATCCGGCGTAATGCGGTCAGAACCCTGCTGGCACAACCCGGTATGTGCAACAGGTCATTGCCCATACCGTTCAACTGTCTGCGCGAGACCCACTGGCGCGGCACGTACCGCTGGTCCGCAACCCGCCAGCACGTTGAGCCGCAGTGTGACACGGCGAGTAGTTTTGGTTCATCGGCAGTTGGCTTTGCCCATCATTTCGACAGAAGAAACTCACGGCAAAACAATGAGACTACATACAAAATTAATGGCGGCCCTGGCAGTCGCGAGTCCACTGGCATACGGTCAAACCAGTGTGGAGTTATATGGCCGTCTCGACGGCGGCGTGGAATACCTGAATCACATCAACAATGGCGCGGGCGGCAGTTCGAGCCGATGGAGTGCTGAAGGCGGCGATTGGGGTACCAGTATGCTGGGCCTCAAAGGCAATGAAGATCTGGGCGGCGGGCTGAATGCGATCTTCAACCTGGAAACCGGTCTGCAAATCATGAACGGCACGAGCAGCGGCGGACGGCTATGGTCGCGGCGTGCCTTCGTCGGGCTGAAGAGCGACCAGTGGGGTACGCTGCAAGCCGGGCGCAATCTGTTCATCGACAGCGACGGCGTGTGGGAATTCGACCCGTTCGTGCAGCAGGCATTTTCCTCGGCGTCGCTCGTACGTGGGCGCAACTGGCAGCAGACCAGCAATAACGTCGAGTATCACAGCCCGGTGCTGTGGGGGTTCGACGTACAGGCGCAATACGCCTTCGGCAATCAGCCTGGCGCGTTCAACAGTGGTGCGACGGGCGAGTTTGGCCGCTCCGACGGCATCATGCTCACGTATCACTCGTCACTCTTCGACGTGCGCGGTATTTATGACGAGCTGCGCGACAGCAACGGCCGCTTGAGCAACATCTTCCAGAGCTCGCGCGAATACTTCGTCGGTGCGAATGTGCATTTCGACGCGGTGAAGATCCAGGGCGCGTATACGCATTACGCGGCGCCGGATTCTCCGGTGGGTGTGGCCGACAGCGCCGATCACTATTGGCTCGGCGTCACGTACAACGTTCAGCCGCGCTGGGCCGTGACCGGGGGCGGTTACTACATCAGGGTCGGCGACGGCGGCGGCGATGCCTCGCACGATCCGTCCGGCCATGCCATGATGTACGCGCTCGGCACGACTTATAACCTGTCGAAGCGCACCTTCCTGTACGGCACGGTGGCCTATGTCAGCAACAGCAGCAACGCGAATTTTTCGCTTGAAGCGTCGCCGCGCGACGCCGTCAATAACACGAGTCCGCTCGCGGGCGAATCGCAAACCGGCGCGTATGTCGGGATGATGCATCAGTTCTAACGCCGCTTTAGCGCTACATTCAGCACATCCGGCAGCCTCTTCGGCAAGACAGCAAGCAGCATGAAAGCAGCACAACGAGCAACACGGCTGGCGTGGTCTGTCGCTCCGCAGTACCTGCAATACGTATAAAACGCCTCACAAGGGAAAAACAACAATTGACTCCACAAGACTCTCACGACGAGTCCCTCAAGGGGACCACCTTCGGCGCGCATGCCGCGAGCGGCGAGCCGTCCACCATGACGCGCCGTCGCTGGCTGCAAGGCGCGCTCGCGTTGACGGCAGCCGGTCTGACCGGTTCGCTCGCGCTCAAGGCATTGGCCGACGAATCGGCCGTCGCGCCGATCGACGCCTTCATGACACTGTCGCAATCGTTGACCGCCAGATCCGCTCTCGATCGCAACGTCGGCGCGCGCTTGCTGGCCGCGTTGCAGCAGTCCGCGCCCGATCTCGCGCAGCAGTTGCCGAAGCTGGCCGGCGCGCTCGCAGCCGGTTCTGCCGATGCCGCGCAACAGGCGCTCGCGCTGAAGATCATGGAAGCCTGGTATCTCGGTACGGTGGACAACCAGGTGATCACGTATGAACAGGCGCTGATGTACGACGTCGTCTCCGACACGCTGATCATCCGTTCGTATTGCCCCAACAAACCCGGTTTCTGGGCCGCCAAACCCATCGAAAGGCAAGCTTAAGCAATGGCTGACACACAACAAGCCGATATCGTCGTCGTTGGGTCGGGCGTCGCGGGCGCGATCGTCGCGCATCAAATGGCTCTCGCGGGCAAGTCTGTGATCCTGCTCGAAGCAGGGCCGCGCATGCCACGCTGGGAGATCGTCGAGCGTTTTCGCAATCAGTTCGACAAGTCCGATAACTCGGCGCCGTATCCGTCGAGCGCATGGGCGCCGCATCCGGAATATGGGCCGCCGAACAACTATCTGATCCTGAAGGGTGAGCACAAATTCAACTCGCAGTACATCCGTGCCGTGGGCGGGACGACGTGGCACTGGGCCGCGTCCGCGTGGCGCTTCATGCCGAACGACTTCCGCATGAAGACCACCTATGGCGTGGGCCGCGACTGGCCGATGGAGTACGAGGAACTGGAGCCGTATTACCAGCGCGCCGAAGAAGAACTCGGCGTGTGGGGCCCAACCGACGAAGAACTCGGTTCGCCGCGCAGCCAGCCGTACCCAATGGCGCCGCTGCCGCTGTCGTATAACGAGCAGACCATCAAGGGCAAGCTCAACGCGTTCGACTCGCGCTATCACGTCGTGACCGAACCGGTCGCGCGGAACAGCCGTCCGTACGATGGCCGCCCGACCTGTTGCGGCAACAACAACTGCATGCCGATCTGCCCGATTGGCGCGATGTACAACGGCATCGTGCACGTTGAAAAAGCGGAGCAGGCCGGCGCGAAACTGATTGATAACGCGGTCGTCTACAAGCTCGAAGTCGGTGCGAACAAGCGCATCACCGCCGCTCTGTATAAAGATCCGCAGGGCAATGAGCATCGTGTGGAAGGCAAGTATTTCGTGCTCGCCGCGAACGGCATCGAAACGCCGAAGATCATGCTGATGTCCACCAGCCACGATTTCCCGAACGGCGTGGGCAATAGCTCCGACATGGTGGGCCGCAATCTGATGGACCACCCGGGCACGGGCGTCACGTTCTACGCGGACGAAAAACTCTGGCCGGGCCGCGGTCCACAGGAAATGACTTCGCTGATCGGCTTTCGCGACGGAGCATTCCGCGCGAATGAGGCCGCCAAGAAGATCCACTTGTCGAACCTGTCGCGTATCGATCAGGAAACGGCGAAGATTTTCAAGCAGGGCAAGCTGATCAAACCGGCCGAACTGGACGCGCAGATTCGCGACCGTTCGGCGCGCTTTGTCGAGTTCGACTGCTTCCACGAAATCCTGCCGCAACCGCAAAACCGCATCGTGCCGAGCAAGACGGAAGTCGATGCAATCGGCATTCCGCGCCCCGAAATTACCTATGCGATCGACGATTACGTGAAGCGCGGCGCTGTCCATACGAAAGAGGTCTACGCGAACGCAGCGAAAGTGCTGGGCGGAACGGAGATCGAGTATCAGGACGAGTTCGCACCGAACAATCACATCACGGGCGCGACCATCATGGGCAGCGACCCACGCGATTCGGTGGTCGACAAGTATTGCCGGACCTTCGATCACCCGAACCTGTTCATCTCGAGCAGCGCGACGATGCCGACGGTGGGCACCGTCAACGTGACGCTGTCCATTGCCGCGCTTGCACTTCGCATGGCCGACCAGTTGAAGAAGGAAGTTTGAACGTGCTGAAAAAGACCTTTTTCTGGCTGCTGGCCGGTGCGCTGGTTCTGCCCGCATTAGCGCAGGCCGACGATTCCGCCGGTGCGGTGAGCAGCAACGACACCGCGTTGATCAAACGCGGTGAATACCTCGCGACGGCGGGCGATTGCATGGCCTGTCATAGCACCGTCAAGGGCAAGCCGTTTGCCGGAGGCCTGCCGCTGAAAGTGCCGATGCTCGGCACGATCTATTCGAGCAACATCACGCCGGATGCGCAAACGGGTATCGGCACGTGGTCGCTCGAGGACTTCGATCGCGCGGTGCGCAAGGGCGTCTCAAAGGACGGCCATAACCTGTATCCGGCAATGCCGTACGTGTCTTACGCGAAGGTTGGCGACGATGACGTGAAGGCCTTGTACGCCTACTTCCGCTACGGCGTTGCGCCGGTGAACCAGGCCGCGCGCGCGAGCGACATTCCGTGGCCGCTCAACATGCGCTGGCCGCTGACGGCATGGAACTGGGTGTTCCTGAAGAACGGCCCCTATCAGGCCAGGCCGGGCCAGAGCGTCGAATGGAATCGCGGTGCGTATCTCGTGCAAGGCCTCGCGCATTGCAGCACCTGCCACACGCCGCGCGGCTTCGCGATGCAGGAGCAGGCGCTCGACGAAACCGGCAGCGGCTTCCTCGGCGGCTCGGTGCTGGCGGGTTGGGATGGCTACAACATCACCTCGTCGGCCAATAGCGGCATTGGCGGCTGGAGTCACGCGCAACTCGTGCAGTATCTGCAAACCGGCAGCGTGCCGGGTGTCGCGCAAGCGGCCGGTCCGATGGGCGAAGCCGTCGAGCACAGCTTCTCGAAGATGACCGGCGCGGATATCGATGCGATCGCCACTTACGTGCGCACGGTGCCGGCGGTGAACGACAGCAGTTCGCAGCCACGCAACGCATGGGGCAAGCCGTCGACCGACGTCACGCGTTTGCGCGGCATCGCAATGAGCGACGGTACGCTCGATCCGGCGCGCCTATACCTCGGCAACTGTGCGACCTGCCACCAGGCGCAAGGCAAGGGCACGCCGGATGGGTACTATCCGCCGCTGCTGCATAACTCGACGGTAGGCGCGTCCAATCCGGGCAACCTCGTGCAGGTGATCTTGCATGGCGTACACCGCAAGACCGCAGGCAACGATGTCGGCATGCCGGCATTCGCCACGCAGTTGAACGATGCGCAGGTTGCCGCGCTTACCAACTACGTGACCACGCAGTTCGGTAATCCGGCGGCCACGCGGGTGAGCGACAAGGACGTCGCGAAGCTGCGTTAAGCGCGCCTTAAGCGGTATTCTTTCTGGACGTTGGTAGCAACGAAAAAAGGCGCACCGGTTTAAAGCCGGCGCGCCTTTTTCATTGCAGGTTGGCATCTTGATTGGCGCTTACAACGCCCTGAACCACGAAGCAGCGGATTTTAAGTCCGCACCGTGTACGTCCGCTTATCGTCGCGCTGAACCCATCCCGCTCCGGGTGGAACAGGTATTGCTCGACGTCGGCACGCGCTCGCTGCCGTTACGGCATCTGACGACGCAATACGACACCGGAATTGACGCACCCAAGGTGCAGGGATAAGGGAACAACACATGGCGCGACATAAGGCCGACGTTACTGACGACGACTTCGAGATTTACGCCAGCTATCACGGAACAGGCGACGGCCGTTACGTAGGTGGACTGAAGGTCGTCAGAAAAGCTGACAGGAGGATTCTGTTTCCCTTCGACGGCGCACCGGAGATCGGCCCCTACGCGACCGCCGACGAGGCACGCCGGGCCGCAATCGACTACGGCCGGGAGATCGTCGCCGCCGACCGCGCGGCACCGGAGCAATAGCATCGGCCCGGATCGTCCGGATGCAGGTCCGGCAGTGTGGGATGCACAGACACCTTTTTACAAAAAATGGTCCAGACCTTCAGCATCGGTACCGCAACGGCCATGCCCACGCACGGCTGCTGAGCGGGCTAGCCACACTTGTCGCAGAGAGGGACCGGTTGTTGCTGCATTGATGCTATCGCCGACTTCAAGGAGCGCATCATGCAGGACAGTAAATCCACCGAAGACCGCAACGCAGCGCACGAAGCACCGGATGCGAAACCGCGCAGCAAATCGAGCGGTGCCCACTATGTCGAGCCCAGTCCGCTCGGTATCGAGCCAGTGGAGCAAACTGAGGTCGCCGCGCAGACCAACCCGCGGCGTTCGAGCGAGCGTCCGAAGCAAACCGCCGAAGTGCCGCTGGGCACCGGTACGCACGCCGAGCCACCGGGCGGTGGCGGACGCGAGTCGCAAGGCAAGAAGTGATGTTGCGCGTGCGATCGACCGGCAAGGCTCGCAATATCGTCATACGTTTGTACACGCGCTCGCAACCGTAGCGCTGTGCACGGGCGCTTCAGCAGAGCGCGCGCACGGGCGGGCGCGTTTTATGCGTCGCTGCACAGATTGCCGCGTCTGGCGCGTGAAGCACAGGAGCAGACCATGTACAACGATTCGAAGCACGGATTCGACGCGGCTCAGACCCGGTACGAAGCGTTCATGCTGGAGCCGCACGAATGGGTGCCGAACAGCCGAAAGTTGCCGGTGATCATTTACCGTGGAGCACTCGCTTCGGACAGCGGTGACCTTGCCGCCGCGTTCGAGATCCTGTTCGAAGGCAACGCGTGGCCTCCGCAATGGCGCGACGGGATTTTCGATTACCACCATTTCCATGCGACCGCGCACGAAGTGCTCGGTGTCACCGACGGTTCCGCCGAGGTGATCGTCGGCGGTCCGGGCGGCAGGGTGGTGAACCTGTCCGCGGGCGACGCCTTGCTGCTGCCTGCGGGCACCGGCCATTGCCTGCAATCGTTCGCACGTCACTTTCAGGTGGTGGCGGGTTATCCGGCAGGCCAGCAATGGGATATCCGCCGTGAAGCGCTGACGCCGAAAGAGCAGGCGGCGATGGAGGCTTTGCCGTTCCCCGCCATGGATCCGGTCGACGGCAAGCGTGGCCCGCTGATCGAACACTGGCTGCACGCGGCATGATCGCAATGGCGGCGAGCTTGTTTCTCCCGCTTTTGCATGCACGGGGCCCGCTGTGCCGGCACATAACCGCAAGCCGCCTGAAAGAACACGCTCCGATCATCAGTACGACACGGCGCTGGATGTAACGCGCCGTGCAGATTTGCGCGCATCGGCGCATCATCGTTGAGTCTGGCTGCGGTTCCTCATGCGTCGTTCCACGCGCTTCCCTACGAACACCGATCGCCGGCCACGCCGATACCGTGTGTCCTGGCGATGTCTCCAACCGCCGAACAAGGAGTGTCCTCATGCAAAACGATCCCGCCCGCGATCAGCTGTGCATCAACACGATTCGCACGCTATCGATGGACGCTGTGCAAAAGGCCAATTCCGGTCACCCCGGCACGCCGATGGGATTGGCGCCGGTCGCCTATCATTTGTGGCAGAACCACCTTCGCTATGATCCGGACGAGCCGCTGTGGCCGAATCGCGACCGCTTCGTGCTCTCGGTGGGCCATGCGTCGATGCTGCTGTATTCGCTGCTGCATCTGGCGAACGTCAAAGCTGTGGATGACGACGGCAAGCCGACCGGTTCGCCCGCCGTCTCGCTCGAAGATATCGAACATTTCCGTCAGCTCGGCAGCAACACGCCGGGCCACCCCGAATACCGCATGACCACCGGTGTGGAAACCACCACTGGGCCGCTCGGCCAGGGGCTGGGCAATAGCGTCGGCATGGCGATGGCGGCACGCTGGTACGAAAGCCACTTCAACAAACCCGATGCACCGCTGTTCGATTACCGCGTCTATGCGCTATGCGGCGACGGCGACATGATGGAAGGCATCTCGCACGAAGCGGCTTCGCTCGCAGGGCATCTGCAACTGTCGAATCTGATCTGGATCTACGACAGTAACCGCGTGACGATCGAAGGTCACACCGACCTCGCCTATAGCGACGACGTGGAGACCCGCTTCCGCGGTTACAACTGGCACACCCTGCATGTGAACGACGCGAACGACGCCGCGGCGCTGGAAGCCGCATTTGTCGAAGCGAAAAGCGTCACGGACCGGCCGACGTTGATCGTGGTTCACAGCATCATTGGTTGGGGGGCGCCGCATAAGCAGGACACCTCCGCCGCGCATGGTGAACCGCTCGGCGTCGAAGAAGTGGCGCTCGCCAAGAAAGCCTACGGCTGGCCCGAAGACAAATTTTTCTATGTCCCGGACGGCGTGCATGAACGCTTCGCGCAGGGCATCGGCGCGCGTGGCAAGGCGGCGCGCGAGGAGTGGCAGGCCAGATACAATGCGTACAACAAGAAACACCCGGAACTGTCGCGTGAGTTCGCCCAGATGGAAGCGCACGAATTGCCTGAGGGCTGGGACAGCGGCATCCCGACATTCGATGCCGACCCGAAGGGCATCGCCTCGCGCGAATCGTCGGGCAAGGTGCTCAACGCAATTGCCGCGCGCGTGCCCTGGATGATCGGCGGTGCGGCCGATCTTTCTCCCTCCACCAAGACCAATCTGAAACTCGAAGGCGCGGGCAGCTTCGAACACGATAACTATGGCGGCTGCAACCTGCACTTCGGGATTCGCGAGCACGGAATGGGCGCCGCCGTAAACGGCCTCGCGTTGTCGAATTTACGGCCGTTCGGGTCAACCTTCCTGATTTTCAGCGACTACATGAAGCCGCCGATCCGGCTCTCGGCGATCATGGAAGTGCCGTCCATCTACGTGTTCACGCACGACTCTATTGGCGTCGGCGAGGATGGTCCGACCCATCAGCCGGTCGAGCAACTGGCCTCGCTGCGCGGTGTGCCAGGGTTGACCGTGCTGCGCCCGGGCGATGCGAACGAAGTTGCCGAGGTCTGGCGTGTGGCGATGTCGGATCCGCGGCGGCCGTCGTGCATCGTCGTGTCGCGTCAGGCGTTGCCGACTTTGGACCGCACACGCTATGCGTCGGCCAGGGGCGTGCAGAAGGGCGCGTATGTGCTCGCCGATGCGCCAGACGGGCAGAAGCCTGAAGTGATTTTGCTCGCCACGGGCAGCGAACTGTCGCTGTGCGTCGACGTCTACGAGAAGCTCAGGAGCGAAGGGATCGCGGCGCGGGTGGTGTCGATGCCGTCGTGGGACCTCTTCGAGCGTCAGGACGAGGCGTATCAGGACTCGGTGCTGCCGCCCGACGTGGATGCGCGCGTCGCGGTCGAACAGGCGTCGACGCTGGGCTGGGATCGCTATGTCGGGCGGCTTGGTGCGCAGGTGGTGATGCATACGTTCGGCGCGTCCGCGCCGTTCGCCGACCTGAAGAAGAAGTTCGGCTTCACGCCCGAATATGTGTATGACGCGGCGAAGCAGCAGATTGCGCGGGTGAAGGCGAAGCGCAGCCAGAAGTAAGGCGTACTCGCGGTTAAGGCGCCATCAGTAGCGAAGAAGCCGGCAGCGTGAAGTTCGCCGGCTTTTTTGTTGGTCCTGGGTGTTCACCGTTCAGACATGCGCGCCGCTATGACGGCTGGGCGGCCGTCTGCGTTGCCGTATTATCAATTCTGTCTGCCGTGCCGTCGAGCGTGCTGCGATAGGCCCGTGATTGCATTTCGGCGAGCCTGCTGAGCGTTCTCGACAGATCGTGCGCGCCCTCTAGTCCGCTTAACGCCGCCTCGATCGGCTGATCGGACGCAATGAACAGTGCGCATTTTCGGTCGTAGAAAATATCGACGAGCCATATGAATCGCTGCAGCGTATGGGATTTCGCCAGCCACCCGGTGTGCACCTGATCGAGAATCAGACCATGCCATTGCTCGGCCAGGTCCAGATAATCAAGGTGCGAGCGGCTCGCCACGCACAGGCTTTCGAAGTCGGCCCATAGCAGTGCCGCCCCCGCGGCGCGCGCAGCGAGTGGCCGGCCTGCTGCGCTGACCGTGGCGGGCTCCAGCGTCTCGTCGCCCTCGTAGCGCACAAAAATTTGCAGGAGTGCGTCGCGCGTTGCCGCGTCAAGCGGCGCCAGAAAATGCGGGAGCGCCGCTTCTTCGCCGCCGAAGCGGTAATCGCGTGCGCCGTCGAAGTGAATCACGGTGAAGCAGCGTTTGATCTGTTCGATCGTCGGCAGGAAACGCTCGTGAAACTCCGGGTCGGACAGCAGGGTGTCCGGTGCATAGTTCGAGGTCAGCACGACGCGCGTGCCCTGGCTGATCGCAATGTCGAGAAAGCGGCCCATCAGGAACGCATCAGCGATATCGTGTACATGAAATTCGTCGAAGCACAGTAGTTCCACGCCGTCGAGCCACTGTCTCGAGACTGACCCAAGCCGATCGTCGCCCCGTGGCTCGCTCACCAGACGCCGGTTCATCTCGCGCAGAAATTCGTGAAAATGCAGGCGCCGCTTCCGGCAGCTCGCCAACTCGAACACCGTGTCGACCACCAGACTTTTGCCGCGGCCGGGTAGGCCGTGGCAATAGACGCCCTGATGCGCAGGCGTATCGCCGGACCTGGCGCGTCGCCCGCTAGCGGTAGAGCCCGTTAACGCCACGAGCGCCGCAATCGCGTCGCGCTGACTTGCATCGGGAACGATATCGCGCGCGGCGAGCGCACTGACTACCTGAGCTTCATCGAACATGGGATGAAGTCTCCGTCCGTGGCGAGAGGATTTCGTGCAGGACGGCGGCGAAGGCCAATGTAATATCGGTAAGCACGTTGGCCCTGAGTATTTAATCCCGTTGCCCGCTCAACACACGCTGCAATTCTCGCGGATCGACCGGCTTGGTGAAATGATGATCGAAGCCGGCCTCTTCAGCGGTTTGCTTGTCCTGCTGTTGGCCCCAGCCGGTGACGGCGATCAGCAGAATATGGGCGTCGTGATGATCCTGGCGAATGCGGCGCGCCACTTCGTAGCCGTTCAGGCGCGGCAAACCGATGTCGAGAATCACCACCTGCGGCGCGAATTCGTCGATCAGTTCCAGCCCGGCGATGCCGTCGCCCGCCGTGCGCACCTCGTGGCCTTCGAGTTCGAGCACCATGGCGAGGCTATCGGCTGCGTCCGCATTGTCGTCGACGATCACGACGCGCAAGCCCGCCGTGTGCAGTACCTCGGACGGTGCGCTATCCGACGGCACCGGGGGCGCCTTCGATAACGGCAGGCGGATCACGAATTCGCTGCCGCTGCCCGGACCGCTGCTGAACGCGGCGACCGTACCGCCATGAAGTTCGGCGAGGCCGCGCACCAGCGCGAGACCAATGCCGAGGCCGCCTTGCGAGCGCTCCAGTGCCGGCGCGAGTTGCGAGAACATTTCGAACACGCTGTCCAGATGCTCGCGCGGAATGCCGATGCCCGAATCGTGCACGACGATCACGGCTTCATCGCCTTCGCGCTCCGCCGCAAGCGAAATGCTGCCGCCGGGCGGCGTGTACTTGGCGGCGTTGTTCAGCAGGTTCAGGATCATCTGCGACAGGCGTGTGGGATCCGCGTCGAGGTAGAGCGGCTCGCGCGACAACGTCACGCTCAGATGATGCGCCGACGCCTGCACGGTGGGTTGCGCCGCCTCCATGGCGGACTGCATCGCGCGCGCGAGTTCGAGCCGCTGCTTGCGCAATTCGAGCTTGCCCTGCGTGATGCGCGAAACTTCCAGCAGGTCGTCGACCAGATGCGTCATGTGTTGCAACTGCCGGTCGAACACGTCGCGGGACCAGCTCAGTTGCGAGTCGGCGAATTCTTTCAGGCGCAGGATTTCGAGCACATTGCGCATTGGCGCGAGCGGATTGCGCAGCTCATGTGCGAGCGTGGCGAGAAATTCGTCCTTGCGGCGATCGGCCTTGGAGAGCTCCAGATTCAGACGCTGCAATTGCTGTTCGGCACGTCTGCGCCCGGTGATGTCGCGGCTCACGCAGACCGCGCCGTAGGTGTCTCCACGCGCGTTCGCCAACGGTTTGACGACCGTTTCACAGACCCCGCGTGTGCCGTCTCGCCGTACGAAAGTCAGTTCGCTGCGCCACGTACCCTCGGCGGCGAGGGCGGCAAGCACTTCGCGGCGCACGCGCAACGCGTCTTCCGGTGGATGGAACATCGCGATCGGCTTGCCGAGAATTTCGCGCATGCGATAACCCAGCATGCGCTCGCCACCGGCGTTGAAATCGGTGATGTTGCCCCTCAGGTCGGTGATGACGATGGCGTCGCTCAGGTGCTCGAAAATCGCCGCCTGGCGTAGCAGCACCGTTTGCGCGTCCTTGCGCTCGGTGATGTCGGTGCCGAGGCCATAGATCGTTAGCGGCTCGCCGTGGGGGTCATAGGTGGCACGGCCGCGGCCTTCCATCCAGCACCAGTCGCCGCTTGCATGCAGGAAGCGGAATTCGGCGACGTAGTCGTCGCTGCTTGCTACCGCTTGATCGACCGCCTCGTTGAGCGCAATCAGATCGCCGGGATGAATCAGTTCGAAAAAGCCACCGGGCATTTTTGCAAACCGTCCCTCCGCGTAGCCCGCGAGCGCTTCCAGTTCGCGGCTCCACCAGAATTTGCCTGACTTCGGCTCGTGCGACCACGCACCCATGCGCGCGCCGCGCATGGCGAGGCTCAGCACGTCGCGGCTTTCCCGCAATTCTCTCTGCGCGAGTTGATGCGCGGCGACCGATGCCTCCGCGTTGCGACGCGCAAGCAGCAACTCCTGCTCGTACTTATGACGATCTTCGACGATCAGCACCGCCACCTCGAGGTAGCTGCTTTCGCCGTGATGGCGGCGCACGGCATTGAGCAGCATCGGCACCATGCGACCGTCCCGATGCACCATGTTCAGTTTGATTTCGGCCACCGAATCCTGCATTTGCAGCAGTGGTACCCAGTGCGTGTCATAGAACACTTTGCCACCGGCGGTCAGCAGATCCTGAATGTGTCTGGCCTCGGCGAGCTCTGCCGCGCTATAGCCGAGCCAGCCGCAGAAGGTGGCGTTCACGCGCAGGATCCGGCCGTCGGGGGCGGTCACGAGCAGACCGCAGGCAGCATGCTCGAACAAGGCATCGGAGGACGGTAACGGACGGTGCGTGCTTTGCATCGCTTTATTGGCTCATCCGCTCGAGACAAGCGCACATGGCCGTGGCGTTCGCCCCGGGCGAGCCCGGATGCGGACAATGGCCGGCGTTCTCAATGAGATGTCGCGCGCCGGCGGGCAGCATCCGTTGCATGTATTCGTGCGCGAACTGCCGCGCGCGGCGGCGCCACATGCGCCGATCGCCGCCGAAGCCGTGCGCCAACGCTATGGGCGACTTGCCGCTACTGGGTATTCTTGCGTTGTTGCGCGTGCTCATGCTCATCGTCGAGTCCTCTGGCCTGCCGGGATAAGCGGTGATTACGCCAGGTCCGGCATCTTTGGAGAATGTTACCGCAGTCTCGCTGTCAGGCCTGGGCTGTGCGGTGTCACGGAGATGTCATTTGTAGCGTTCGCATACCTGTTTCGCATCGGCGGCCCTGGCCCCGCGGCGTTCCATCAGAGGGATGCAGCGGTCTCGTGCGTCCGGCGAATATGACCTGCGGGATAACCCGCAAGCAGCACTTTTCAACGTAATACCGCATTTTTTGACAAATCTCGCGTTTGCTTCCGATGCACGTTTGCGTGTTTTCCCCAACTCGCCGCGACTATATTCGTTCGTATGTAACGGGCTGATGATGTCGGGGGAGCACAAAGTTATGCGCAATGCACGCAGCAAGGGCGGTATGCACGGCGGAAGTGCGTTTCATCCATCCTTCAACGCAACATCCCGTTCTTGCGACTATCTATCGCGAAGCGTCAAGACGGCATAAATCAGGAAGCGGTAGTTCATCCGCTGAGCTATGGTGGTGAGGTAACGCGTGTGGGGCGGCGCATCGGGACGCAACGTAGCGAAAACCGGAGCGAACGCCTGGCGAGCGATGAACGCTCGCTGCACGATGGGAGCGAATCTTGCGCGTATGCTCCCGGGTGCCCAAAAACGGCGCCGGCAAGAAGCCAGGGAGAATAGGGTGACGTTCAACGACAGAATGGACGAGAACGATGACGTCGTAGTCTGGCGGGCTATCCGGTATGCGATGGTGTCGCACCGTCGCGTGCTCGTGGTCGACGACTATCTGGAAGCGGCCGAAGCCTTGCAGATGCTTCTGAACGCCGACGGCTTCGAGTGCCGCGCGCTGGAAGATCCATTCGCCGTTTGCGCCCTGGCCCGTGAGTGGCAGCCGTTCGCCGTTGTGCTCGACATCAAGATGCCCGGCCTGGATGGCCTTGAACTGGCTCGCCGCCTGCGGGCCGACCCGTTGACTTCAGACATGCTGCTGGTGGCCTGTACGGCTTTTGCTTCGCGTGAGGACCGTGCGCGCGCCAAGGCCGCTGGGTTCGACGCGCATTGTGCGAAACCCTTGACTCCGGAGCGCCTCTTGCGGGTGCTCGAGTCGGCCGCCGCGTTGCATGCCATCGGGCCGCCGTAAAAACGACGTAATGGGTGGTATGAGAGGTGCTTTGCGCCACGCGCGCAACACACGGGTCCAGAATTTGCTGAGCAGGCAAGCTTGACCATTTCAAACACGTGTGCCAATGCCCTCAGCTTCCACAGGAACTCCTATGTCATCCCAGGCCAGCTACTCGACGCGTATCGCGGAAGGCACGCCTTTCCCGCTAGGCGCGACGTGGAACGGAAGCGGCGTCAACTTCGCGCTGTTCTCAGCACACGCGACCAAGGTCGAACTCTGTCTGTTCGATGAAACCGGCGAGACGGAAATCGAACGCATCGAGCTGCCGGAGTACACCGACGAGGTCTGGCACGTGTTCGTGCCGAATCTCAAGCCGGGTGCGGTGTACGGCTTTCGGGTCCATGGTCCCTATGAACCGGAAAAAGGGCATCGTTTCAATCCGAACAAGCTCCTGCTCGATCCCTACGCCAAAGCCCATATCGGTGAGCTCAAATGGGCGCCGGAAATCTTCGGCTATACGCTCGATTCTGAAGAAGGTGACCTCTCATTCGATGAGCGCGACAGCGCGCCTTTCGTGCCGAAGTGCAAGGTAGTCGACGCGAACTTTTCGTGGAGTCATCCGGAACGCAATGCGCTGCCATGGGATCGCGTGATCTTCTACGAAACTCATGTGCGCGGTTTTACCAAACGTCATCCCGAAGTACCGGCGCATTTGCGTGGCACCTTCGCGGGGCTCGGCCAGCAGGTCGTGCTCGATTACATTAAGGGCCTCGGCGTCACGTCGGTTGAATTGATGCCGATTCAGACCTTCGTCAACGACAGCTATCTGCTCGACAACGGTCTCACCAACTACTGGGGCTACAACACGATCGGTTTTTTCGCGGCCGATCCGCGCTTCTTCGCGTCGTCGACTGACCCGGTCGGCGAATTCAAGGAAATGGTGGACCGTTTTCATAGTGCCAATCTCGAAGTCATTCTCGACGTGGTCTACAACCACACAGCCGAAGGCAACGAGCGTGGTCCGACGATTTCCTTCAAAGGCATCGACAACGCGTCCTATTACCGGCTGATGCCGGACGAGCCACGCTATTACATCAACGATACGGGCACAGGCAACACGCTTAATCTGTCTCATCCGCGCGTCCTGCAGATGGTCACCGACAGCCTGCGCTACTGGGTAACGGAGATGAAGGTCGACGGTTTCCGCTTCGATCTCGCCACGATTCTCGGCCGTGAAACACACGGGTTCGACGAAGGCGGCGGGTTTCTCGACAGCTGCCGGCAAGACCCGGTGCTCTCGAGCGTGCGGCTGGTTGCCGAGCCTTGGGACTGCGGCCCCGGCGGCTATCAGGTGGGCGGCTTTCCGCCCGGCTGGGCGGAGTGGAATGACCGCTTCCGCGATACCGTGCGCGAATACTGGAAGGGCGACGAAGGCAAGGTGGCCGATCTCGGGACCCGTATCACCGGTTCGGGCGACAAGTTCAATCATCGCGGGCGGCGTCCATGGGCGAGCGTCAACTTCATCGCGGCGCACGACGGCTTCACGCTCAACGATCTGGTCTCGTACAACGAGAAGCACAACGAGGCCAACGGCGAAGACAACAACGACGGTCATTCGGACAACAAATCATGGAACATGGGCGTCGAAGGCCCCACTGACGATCCGGACATCCGTCAGCAACGCGAACGCCAGAAACGCAATCTGCTGGCTACCTTGCTGCTCTCGCAAGGCACGCCGATGATTCTCGCGGGCGACGAATTCGGCCGTACACAGAAGGGGAATAACAATGCGTATTGCCAGGACAACGAGATCAGCTGGGTCGATTGGGAGCGCATCGACGACGACGGGCGCGCGCTGATCGAATTCGTCAAGAATCTGACCACGCTGCGCCATCGTCTGCCGGTACTGCGTCGCGGACGTTTTCTCACGGGCGAATACAACGAGGCGCTCGACGTAACCGACGCGCGCTGGCTTTCGCCCGACGGTACCGATCTTTCGCAGGAACAGTGGGACGATCCGTCGATGCGCTGCTTCGGGCTCGTGATCGACGGACGCGCTCAGGCGAGCGGCATTCGACGCCCCGCGTCCGATGCGACTTTGCTGCTGGTGCTGAATGCACATCACGACGTGGTCAACTTCACGCTCCCGGACATTCCCGAGGGCGATCAGTGGACTTGTCTGCTGGATACGAACATGCCGGTGCGTGCCGAATTGCCTCAATTCAGCGCCGGCGACGCGTATCAGGTAACCGGCCGTTCATTGCTGCTCTTCGCACTTGACGCGCCGAGCCGCGCGACACAACGCGTGTTCGATCGGCTGGAAGAACAACTTACCACGGACGAAAGCGAGCGCCCTGCGGGAACGTGACGAGCTTAGGGGGCCGGCGCGAGCGCTAGCTGCCAGGTATAGCGCTTGCTCGATTCCGGATAGCTGCGCCCCCGTCCTCGACGGGTCCGCAGCACGGCCGGCATCGGTCTTCGTCAGATCCAACCGAGGGTAAACAAATGGAACAGGAATACATGTCTCGAGAAGAACAGATTCGCACGCGCGCCTATTACCTGTGGGAGCAGGCGACCGATCCAAAGGGCACGCCTGACGAGTACTGGGAGCAGGCCCGCGACGAGATCGAGAAGGAAGCGCCGCCAGTTGAAAGCGGCCCGGTGGCTGCATCGCCGAAGAAGTGAAAATGTTTTCACCGCTCGCCGCCCTATGGAGAACGGCGGAAGTGCGGTAAATTCCGGGAAAGGAAATAGCGCTCGAACAACGCGGGCACATTGTGCACCGCCACACCGAACCGTATTTATCTTTCATGGAGATCGTGACAGTGCAACGTGCGGAGCGTGCCGTAGTCGATTTCCCCATGCCGTCGCGTAATTTCGCGGCAACGCGGCGGGTGCTTCTGATCGTGCTCGCTGTCTCGATTGTGTTTCCCCTGGCCTGCCTCACGGGTTATGGCTATTTCGATTACCAGCGCCGGATTGCCGATTCGAACGACATGATCGACCGGCTCGCGCGCGTGATCGAGGAACAAGCCGTCAAGGTACAGGACCTCAATCAGCAGGTGGCCTCGCGCATCGTCGATCTGCTCGGCAACGACGACGACGCACAGATTCGTGCGCAGGAAAGCGGATTGCACGACCGTTTGCGGCAAATCGGCGGCGACTTCCCGCAAGTCGCGTCGATTTACGTGCTTGGCGTGAACGGCGATTTGCTGGTGTCGAGCCGCGCTTATCCGGCGCCGCCCATGTCGACCGGTCAACGTGAAGACTTCACCGCGGCCAAAGCGATGCGGCCGCAGCCGTATTTTTCTTTGCCCATGTTCGGGCCGCTGTCGCAGACCAATGTGTTCAACACCGCAACCGGCCGCTCAGGCGAAAACGGACAATTTCTCGGTGTGGTGTCCGTGGCGCTGCGCACCGAGTACTTTTCGCGCTTCTATCGTGAGCTGACGAATGGCAATACGTCGGTGTCGTTGGGGCTCTACCGCCAGGATGGCAGTCTGCTGGTGCGTTATCCGGCGTGGCCCGCGGGCGCCAAACCCACCCAGGAGAGCGCGTTCACCGCGGCGTTGCGCGACAAACAGCTATTTGGTCACATCCGTCTGATTTCCACGGTCGACGGCGTCGAACGGTTGCTGGCGTTTCGCCGCGTCGGCGACTATCCGCTCTATGTGATGAGCGCGTACGAGACCGCCGCGATCGGCGCGGCCTGGCGTCAGCACTTCATGATGATCGTGGCGATCACCGCCGTGCCCTGCGTGGCGATCTGGCTGCTGGTGTTCTTCTCATTGCGCCAGCTCGCCGGCGAACGCCGCGCGTGGGAACGCTGGCAGGGCGAAGTGGCCATGCGTCTTTCCGCGGAGGCGTCGAGCCGGCAATTACAGCGCATGGGCGCGCTCGGCAATCTCGTCGCCAACGTCGCACACGACTTCAACAATCTGCTGATGGTGGTGTCGGCCAACACCGAACTCGCACGTTTGAAGCGCTATAACAACCTTGAAAAGGAAGTGCAGGCCGTCGAGCGTGCCACCGCCACGGCGGAATCGCTGACGCGTCAGCTTCTGAGCGTGGCGAAAAAGCAGCCGCTCAAGCAGGAACCGGTCAACCTGGCTAGCTGGTTGCCGAGCTCCGCACCGCTGATCGATGCGGCGCTCGGCGACAACGTCGAAATGGCCTTGAACATGGTGGACAACGTCTGGCAGGTGCTGGCCGATCCAATCGACCTTGAATTCGCGATCATGAATCTGGCGGTCAACGCGCGTGACGCGATGCCGCGCGGCGGCCGCTTCGTGATCCGTTGCCAGAACAACCGTCTGGTGGGCAGCGACACCTTGCTGCCCGACGGCGAATACGTGCTGATCGCCTGCTCCGACGACGGCGAAGGCATGCCCGAAACGGTCGCCCGTCGCGCGTTCGAGCCGCTGTTCACCACCAAGCTGCGCGGCTCGGGCACCGGCCTCGGTCTCGCCCAGGTCCTCGCCATGTGCGAACAGGCGGGCGGCACGGCCAGAATCGACAGCGTGCCGGGCAGCGGCACGACGGTCAGACTTTATTTGCCGCGCTATCGCGAGCGGCAGCGGGCGTCGGTGCCCGAGGTGGAAACGACGCACCAACCGGCACCGGCAGCAAAGGGCGTTGTGCTTCTGGTGGAAGACAACGAAGACGTGGCGGCAGGCGTAACCGCCGTGCTGGAAACCTTTGGCTGCGAAGTCCGGCACGAACCCACCGCCGATCAGGCGCTCGACGTGCTGGCCGGCGGCGCGAAGTTCGAACTCGTGCTGTCCGACATCCAGATGCCGGGCAGGCTCAACGGCATCGACCTCGCGGAGAAGGTGCGCAGCGCCTGGCCTGGGCAGAAGATCGTGCTGATGACCGGCTACGCCGACGAACTCGAACGGGCGCGCCGGCTCGGCGTAGCCATACTCGCCAAACCCTTCAATATCGACGAGTTGCACGCACTGGTGGTTTGCGAACCGTAAGGTTCGCGCTGTCCGGCGCGTTCGGCTGCGTTGGAAGCGTTTCAGGCCTCGCGGCACATCCCTTGCTGAAAGCCTGATAAGGCGTGTATTGGGCCGATGGTTCCCGCGGTTCCAGTGAAGCAGCGACGGATGCCCGGAACGGTCCGATCCCCCAGACCTTTTTTGCGCCCGGATCACGCGGTCAAAGTCGCGCGCTTAAAGGCATGCCGACCTTTGCAATGCGGCGCAACACACGCGACAATGCGAGCGGAATCAGCAGGGGCCCATCGCCGTAAAAGGATGAGGCGGCCCAGGACGCAGCGCACAAGGAATGAGTATGGCGGGCAGTGAAGCAGGGGCGTCTCCGACGAAAACGCAGTCGACTGCGCAAGCGGGCAGCCCAACGGACGCACAACCGGGCACCGATAGCGCGAACGCCAACGCGGCGGCCACGCGCGCGCCTGGTATCAGTTCGCTGGACTTCCCGGTGGTCGGCATCGGTGCCTCCGCGGGCGGCGTGCAGGCACTGCTGCGCTTCTTCGAGAACACACCGTCCGATATAGGCATGGCCTTCGTCGTCGTGCTGCATCTCTCTCCCGACCATGTCAGCAGCGCCGACCAGGTGCTGCAGCACGCCACTGGCATGCCGGTGCGCCAGGTGCAGCATGCCACGCAGGTCGAAAAAAACCATGTCTACGTGATTTCGCCGTCGAGCGATCTGTCACTCGAGGACGGCCATCTGACGTCCGTCGAAACCGACCGGCCGCGCGGCCGCCCGATCGCCATCGACCTGTTTTTTCGTAGCCTCGCCGACGCGCACCGCGAACGGGCTATTGCGATCGTGCTCTCGGGCACGGGGGCGGACGGCGCGACCGGCATTGGCCGCATCAAGGAGCAGGGCGGCGTGACGATCGCGCAGGACCCGGCGGATGCCGAATACCCGGAAATGCCGCAGAACGCGATGGCGACGGGCATGATCGACCTCACGCTGTCGGTTGCGGAGATGCCGCGCAAACTTCGCGAGCTCGCTGACAACGCTCGCGCGATCCGTTTGCCGTCCGCTGACGACGAACCCGAAACGCTCACTGCCGCGCAAGCCAATCCGGCCTCGGCCGCCGAACGGGCTTTGCTCGGCGTACTCGCCACCTTGCGCGCGCGCACCGGCCACGATTTCCGTCACTACAAGCGCGCCACGATCCTGCGGCGGATCGAACGCCGTCTGCAGGTCAACGGCATTCCCGATCTGCAGGCGTACCAGGACTATGTTCTCACGCATCCAGACGAAACACCGGCGCTCCTCAAGGACATGCTGATCGGCGTGACCAACTTCTTCCGCGACAGCGAAACGTTCGAGGTGGTCGCGCGCGAGATCGTGCCGAAGCTGTTCCAGAAGAAATCCGCGGACGACCCGGTGCGCGCCTGGGTTGCCGGTTGCGCGACCGGGGAAGAAGCCTACTCGCTGGCCATGTTGCTTGCCGATCATCCGGAGCGGCACGAAGGGATACCGGTCCAGTTGTTCGCGACCGATATCGACGAGCGCGCGATTGCTTTCGCCCGTGCGGGCCTCTATCCCGAGTCGATCACCGCGGATGTCCCCACACAGCGCCTGCGCCAGTTCTTCACGCCGGAGCGCGCGCACTTTCGCGTCTCCAAAGTCATCCGCGAAAAGGTATTGTTCGCGGTGCACAACGTGCTGCGCGATCCACCGTTTTCGCGTGTCGACCTGGTATCGTGCCGCAATCTGCTGATCTATCTCGATCGCAGCGTGCAGAGCCAGGTACTGCAAATGTTTCACTTTGCGTTGCAGCCCGGCGGCTATCTGCTGCTCGGCAGTTCGGAATCCGCGGAGGCTGCGGGAGAACTGTTTACGCCGGTCGATAAAAAGAATCGCATTTACCGCGCGAACGTGGTTACCAGCGCCGTGCGGCCGCCGATCAGCATGCCGGTCGTCCAGCACGGCGGGGTGAGCGCCACCACCAGCGCCGAACCCGCGCCGCCGCTGCCGCAGATCCTGCCTTTCGCGGCCTTGCATCAACGGATTCTCGAGCTGTACGCGCCGCCGAGCGTCGTAGTCGATACGGATGCGAACATCCTGCATATGTCCGAGCACGCCGGCCGCTTCCTGCGTTTCGCGCGCGGTGAGCCGTCGTACAACCTGATCATGCTGGTAAATCCGGCATTGCGCCTGCAACTGCGCGGCGCACTGTTCCAGGCCATGCGCAGCAATAGCGAAGTCGCGACCGCGCCGATCGAGTTCACGTCCGAAGCGCACGTGCGGATCATCGTACGCCCGTACCGGCGCACCGAGGATTCACCGGAATTCGCGCTGGTGCTGTTCGACGAAAGCGCGGCCGGTGTGCCTGTCGCAACCGTTCAGGCGGCCAGTCCGGCTGCACAGGATTCGCTGCTGGGGCACCTCGAGGACGAACTGCATCGCACGAAGCAGGAGTTACGCTCGACGGTCGAACAGTCGGAGGCTTCGACTGAGGAGCTCAAAGCATCGAACGAAGAGTTGCAGGCGATTAACGAGGAACTGCGCGCGGCCACCGAAGAACTGGAGACCAGTAAGGAAGAACTGCAATCGTTGAACGAGGAATTGTTTACCGTCAACGCCGAGTTGCAGGCCAAGATCGAGGAAACCAGCAAGGCCAAAGACGATTTGCAGAACGTGATCGCCTCGACAGGGATCGCGACGGTGTTCGTCGATCCTGCGATGCACATCAAGCGCTATACGCCGGCTGCGACCGATCTGTTCAACGTGATTCCCTCCGACGTGGGCCGCCCGCTGCACGACATCACGCACCGGCTCGATTACCCGCAGTTGGCCGAGGACACAACCACCGTCTTCGAATCGCTGCAACTGATCGAACGTGAGGTTCGCGGCGTTGACGGCCGCTATTTTCTGACGCGCCTCTCGCCGTACCGCACGACGGACGATCATATCGAAGGCGCGGTGCTGACCATCGTCGATATCACGGCATTGCGGCGTGCCGAGCAGTTGGTGCGCATGGGTGAAGAGCGTTTGCGTCTCGCCGCGCAGAGCACCAACGACTTCGCGATCATCGTGCAGGATATGGACGGCCGCGTGGTGACGTGGAACAAGGGGGCGGAGCGGATCTTCGGCTACAGCGAGAGCGAGATGACAGGGCAGTTGCTCGACCACCTCTATCTACCGGAAGAGCGCGAGGCCAACGAACCATCGGTAGAACGTCAGCGCGCGCTGAACGACGGCCGCGTCGAAGACGAGCGCTGGTACATCCGCAAAGGCGGCGCGCGGCTTTATTGCAGCGGCGTGATCACACCGGTGTCGTCGGAAACGTTCAGTGGTTTCGCCAAGATCGTGCGCGATCTGACACAGCGCAAAGGCACCGAGGCACTCGAACAGCGCAAGATTTCTCTTGAGCGCTCGGTGCGCCAGAAGGTGGAGGCGGCTAGCCGTTTGAAGGACGAATTCCTCGCGGTGCTGTCGCATGAACTGAAGAACCCGCTGAACCTGATTCACGTGAAAGCGGACATGCTGGACCGCGCGCCATCCACGCAAGGTCTTCCGGTGGTGCGCGATGCAGCCGACGCAATTCGCCGTTCGGTGGTCAGTCTCGCCAAGATCATCGACGATCTGCTCGATCTGTCGCGCGTGCGCACCGGCAAACTGGCGCTGGAGCGCTCGCGCGTGGACATCGCGGCGATCACGGCGCTGGTGGGCAGCGCGATCGAGGCGGATGCGCTGGCGCATCAAGTGAGCGTGACCTTGCACGGCGTGGCCGAGCCGTTCTTTATCGACGCCGATGCCGTGCGCTTCGAGCAGATTCTGTGGAACCTCGTTAGCAACGCGGTGAAGTTCACGCCGCAGGGCGGGCGGGTGAGCCTGACGCTCTCGCGTGAAGACAGCTATGCCTGTGTCGAGGTGCAGGATACGGGGCGCGGCATCGAGCCCGGTTTTCTGCCGAACGTGTTCGACATGTTCAGTCAGGCCGAGGGGGCGCATCGGCGCCGTAGCGGCGGGCTGGGTATCGGGCTCGCGCTCGTCAAACAGCTCGCCGAAATGCATGGCGGCCATGTGAAGGCGGAATCCGCGGGCGTCGGGAAGGGCGCGCGTTTTCGCGTCTGGCTGCCGGCCGACAGCACGGTGACGCAGCACGAAATCCACGACACGCCAGGCGACGCCGACTTGCTCAAAGGCATGAGGATTTTGCTGATAGACGACGCGGTCGAAAGTTTGCAGGCGTTCCAGAGCCTGCTCGAACTCGAAGGCGCACAAGTGTGGCCCCAGACCAATGGCGCCGACGCGCTTGCTATCGCAGCTCATCAACCGTTCGATCTGATCCTGTCGGATATCGGCATGCCGGGCATGGACGGCTACGAACTGATCGCGGCGCTGCGCAAGCTGCCGGCTACCGCTTCCGTGCCTGCGCTCGCGCTGACGGGCTTCGGCCGGCCTCAGGATGCAACGCGTGCAATCCGCGCCGGCTACGACGGTCACATCGGCAAGCCGGTTTCGCTGCAGGCGCTACTCGACAAGATTGCACGCGCAACCCCCAGGAATCGTTGAGTTGCGAGTGATCTTCCCTCGCGACGACTTCGGTTGAAGCCTGTTCGACAGGGATCGCGCTTATCAAAAAGCGCCGGCATACGCGGACCGCTCGCCGTCGTGGAGGCTAGCCTTTTTCCTGCGCTGCGTCGTACTTGCCGAGTGCCGCCGCGCTGTTCAGACGGGCACGTTTGAGCAGCGCATCCTGTGCGCCTTTCACATTGCTCGCCTGCCCCTTCCATGCTTGTAGCGGCGGTTCCTGCAACGCGCGGCCATACGAGAAGCTCAGATTCCACGGCAGCGGCCCAAGGCGATTCATGGCATCGAGATTGGCCGTTGCCTCTTCCGGCGTTTGCCCGCCGGACAGGAACACGATCCCCGGCACCGCCGACGGCACCGTGCGTTTGAGCACCCGCACGGTGTGCGCCGCGATGTCCGAAGTAGACGACTGCTGCGCATGTTCAGCGCCCGCCAGCACCATGCTGGGCTTCAGCAGAATATGTTCGAGCACCACGCGATGCCGCTGCAGCGCGCTAAACACTTCGTGCAACACGGCCTCGGTCACTTCGGCGCAGCGTCCGATGGTGTGATCGCCGTCCATCAGCACCTCCGGCTCGACGATCGGCACAATGCCCGCTTCCTGCGAGATCGCCGCATAGCGCGCCAGCGAGTCGGCATTCGCTTCGATGGCGAGGCGGCTCGGCAAGCTCGCCGTGATGTTGTAGACCGCGCGCCATTTGGCGAAGCGCGCGCCTTGCCGCTTGTAGTCGGCGAAACGCCTGGCGAGGCCGTCGAGACCTTCGGTGATTTCGTCTCCCGGGGCGAGCGCAAGCGGAATCTTGCCGAGGTCCACCTTGATGCCGGGCACAACGCCGTTTCTGGCGGCAAGTTGCGGAAAAGGCGTACCGTCGTCCGCTTTCTGCCCAAGTGTTTCTTCGTAAAGGATCACCCCGCTCACGAATTCGCCAAGACCCGGCGTGGTAAGCAGCAGGTTGCGATAGGCGCGGCGGTTTTCCTCGCTGGATTCGAGACCGATCGTCTTGAAGCGTTTGGCGATGGTCGGGCCGCTTTCGTCGGCGGCGAGAAGACCTTTGCCGGGTTGGACCATCGCATTGACGGTGGCTTGCAGCTCGCTACGGGTGTCCATGAGGTGTGCTCCCTTTAATCCGGTTTGCGGATGAAGTCTTGCAGGTGTTTGCGCGCCGCGCCGGTCAGAGCGAAGCGAAAGCCTCAACGATGTCCGCGGCGTTGGCTGGGCGTACGATGCGGGCGACTTCGGCGCCATCGCGCATGAAGATCAGAGTGGGCCAGAGTTTGACCTTGAAGGAGCGGCCAAGCGGACGGCCTGGGCCGTCTTCGATTTTCAGATGCCTGATGCCGGCATGAGGTTCGAAGGCTTTGGCAATCGACGCTTGCGCCCCCTGGCAGTAGCCGCACCAGTCCGTGCCGAATTCTATGACCATGGCGCCCGGCAGGGCGTCGATCTCGGCTCGGGAAGGGGCGTGGGAGGAATAGGGTTTTGGGGTTGCCATGGGTGCTCCGGTGCTTTTACCTACGCAGACAGCGGTTTCCTGTTGCGCAGGGCTCTGCTGCGTGTGGATTTAGCAAAAGAGTATCAGCTATGGCCGGGATCGTCAGTGACGGGGGCAGGGGTGCTTTCCCGTGCCGTGCGCGGGCTTGCATCGATCCATGGGCCCCACCGTCCGCGTCCGAAGCGCAACGCAGGCCAGTCATCGTGTGCACTGCTCAGCCGCAAGCGCTAAAACACCCTGCTCAGCTGGGTTCTGGAAAAAATCTTCGACACTCACGTGCTGCTCATCCGCCAGGGCTTGCAGGCAGCGCTCGTTATTGCTGCGCACGGCAGCCGGCGCGCAAGCAATCGCGATGCCCAGCAAGATACAAAGCGACAACCCGATCGCGGCGCCGAAAATCCGGTTTGCCGAGATCCGCGTGCCGCCTGAAAAACTTCCCATGCCGTTGCGGGTTGTCGCGTTACGCTGACTCGCCAGATGGTCCATTCGATACTCTCCCTATATGGTTAGCAAGACAACTATTTGCTTAAAAAAAAGCGCCTCAGTCGAGCGCTTTCCGCACGCCGTGCATTGACGTAACGGCCGCCTCGAACAACTCGGGCCCAATCCTGGCACGCAGATTCCTCGCAATTTGCGCACTAGCTTCGTTGATGGGCCGCTCAAGCGCTTTGCCCGCCCGCGTGGCATACACCCGCCATTCGCGGCCGTCGGTTTCGCCCTGGCGGCGCTCCACGAGTCCTTTGTCGCTCAGGTTATCGATCAGCCGCGTTGCCGTGGGGCGGGCAATGCCCAGCAGGTCCGCCACCTGGCTGCTCAGGCAACCGGGCGTGGCCAGCACGACGCGCAGCACGAACCCCTGCGGCGGCGTGAGCCCGAATTCGGCGTACACGGCACCCCATTCGCGCTCGGCAAGTCGCGCCAGTGCGGATGAATTGAAGTAAAGGCAATGATCGAACATGGGTGCTATTGAAACGCAAGATGGTTAGCAAGGCAACTAAAATTCAGCGCATCGCATCGCATTGGCGCTGCCAATGGTTGTGTCGTCGCGTAAATTTCACACAAACGCATGTTCTTGCAAGCGTGACATGTTAAACGTCATGATTCGTTCTAGCGGCGTCATCGTGTTAAGGAAGGAAATGGCAGAAAGGATCTATCTTCAGTACCCCGGCAAGGACGAAACGGTCGCGGTCGCCACCGGTTTCAGCTGGGGCGCGTTGCTGTTGGGCTTCGTCTGGGCAATGTCGAAGAGAATGTGGTTTGCCACTTTCATCATGCTGGCGGTCAATACACTGCTGTTTTTCTCGGGCTTGTGGGGTGAAACGATCGGCACGATCGGCCTGGTGCTGTCCGTGCTGTTCGGCGTGGCCTGCGGTGCCTACGGCAACCAGTGGCACCGCTGGACGCTCGAAAAACGCGGATATGTGGTCGTGCAGCCGGCGGGCGAGGGTCGTCTTGCGGGAGCGGATATTGCTCAACCTCAGGCCGCGCGTGCAGGTCCGCCAAAGCAAGTCCCCTGAAGCACGCCGCCGGGTCTTCCCCGCCGTCATGGAGGCATTCGATGCCAATTGCAATCGCCATAAGCACGTCCGTCCGGTCTGCCGCCATGCTCCGTCGCAGCCTGCTTTGCGCGGCACTCGTCTCGTCGTTCTGCGTCGCGCCGCTTGCACATAGCGCCGATCCCGCTGCCGCGCCCGCGCCTGGTGCACCGGTCGCGGCAGGCACGCAAGCGGCCATGCCGGTCGCAGCGTCGGCTACCGCGCCCGACGACACCTTCCTGCTCACCATCTTCCTGCGCCACGACGAATCGAAGCCGCTGCCGAAAATCAACGACCAGTTGCGCGCGCAAGGATTCTTCAAGACCTTTCCGCCGCCCGGCATCGAGGTGGTGTCGTGGTACGTGATGATGGGTATCGGCCAGGTGGTCACGCTGCGTGTACCGGCCAGCCGTCTGCGTGAAGTCAACCGGGCCATCGAGACGACAGCGTGGGGCGGTTATCGCACCGAGTTCTATCCGACCTACGATTACAAAGCGCAAGCGCAGCAAATGCGCGCAACGGACGGCAAGTAGCGTCGTCTATGCCGTCAGTTCGTCTGCAACGGCACGCAACATAGATTTGGGATGCGGGACTACGGGTTTACGTGCCCGCAAGTCAGGCCGATAATGCCCCGGTTGTTCCGGCCACGAAGTCCGCGGTGCGCGTCGCGTCGCGGGCTCGCTCTCCCTGACCCACCGCCCCCCCCGTGTTGAAAACCTCCCGCTTTTTCGACCAGCTACGCATCCCCGGCTTCAAGCCTCTGGCTGCCGCCACCCTTATGCTCGGCGTGGCGATGTCGTTCACCGCTCCGTATCTGTCGCTGTTCGGCGTCGAGCGCGCCGGCATGACGCCGCTCAAACTCGGCATATTCATGACGCTGATCGCCGCCAGCGGGGTGCTCGCCAGCACCTTCGCCGGCCGGTGGAGCGATGCGAGCGGACGGCACCGGCCGCTATTGCTGGCGGCGCTGGTGGCCGCCGCGCTCGGCTATCTCTGTCTATGCGTGGTGCGTGATTACCGGCTGTTGCTGGTGGTGGGCATTGTCTTTATCGGCGCGGGCGGCTCGGCCATTTCGATGGTGTTCTCGTTCAGCCGTGCGGCGCTGCCGGTGCCCGATCCCGCGGAGCGCGCGTTCGCCAGCGCCACGTTGCGAACGATCCTCTCGGCCGCGTGGGTGTTCGGTCCATCGGTGGGCGCACTGGTGCTTGCCGGCGCCGGTTTCTATGGGCTCTTCCTGTTCGCGGCGGCCAGTTTCGCGGCCTGTGCGACCATCGTCTGGCGCATGCGGGAGCCGCAAGGCCATCTGGGCGATCACACCGTGGAAGACACGGCCTCGGAGCCGTCGGCCTCCATTACCGTGCCGCCGCTGACCGCGCCCGGCGACGAGGCGCATGAGGACCTGCCGGGCGTCGCCTCGCCGAACGATATCCGCCGTGCCGTGGCCGCGCTCACCCTGCTCGGTCTGGCCGCAAACGCCACCATGATCGTGCTCCCGCTTTACATCGTGCACGGCCTGAACGGCACGCATCTCGACGTGTCGGTCATGCTCGGACTCGGCGCCCTGATGGAGATTCCGATGATGCTCGCGCTCGGCGCGAAGTCGTCGACGCTGCACAAGCCTAGCTGGCTGGCGGCCTGCGCGGCGGTCCACGCCGTGTATTTCGTCGCGATGTCGCTCGCGGGGTCTGTCCACGTGCTGATTCCGATGCAGATGCTCAACGCGTTCGTGGTGGCGGTGACCTCGTGCCTCGGCATGACTTACGTGCAGGATCTGATGCCGCAATCGCCCGGCCGCGCGACCGCGCTGTTCTTCAATGCGGCGCGGGTCGGCTCGATTCTCTCCGGCGTGTTATCGGGTTTGCTGGTGCAGGCATTCAGCTTTCGCGGCACATTCCTGTTCTGCGGTTTGCTGGCACTTTGTGCACTGGTGCTGTTCGCCGTGCCGGGTTATCGCTATCCGCAGATGTGGCGCGCGGTGCAGCGTATTGCGCGCACGCAATACGGGAAGTTTCAGGCACGGCGGCGCTAGGGTTTTCAATTCCGTTTGCAATTCCTGTGCTGCACGCGCTTCGCGCCGCCCGCACCCATCCCCCGGCCCAAAGGCGGCGGCCGCGAAAACATCCACCCGATCGCCTGCCCGAAGTGTAAGAAGGTAGTTAGCCAAATCGAAGCCGGCGTCTTGACTACGGCTCACTCCGATGCACGTCGGGAACTTCAGGCTGCGCAAAACCTCTGCAAAGAAGCGTATCGTCGTTTGATGCAGGCGGGAATGCCCGATTCACTGCACGGGCGATTCAGGGCTGCTACCGTGTGTCCATCGGATCACGGCAACGCAACGCCAGCAACTGGCAACTACGGTTAGGAAAGCCACTCGCCGCAAGTCAAGCGCGCGGCATGGCCGCAGTAGGTCGAATCAGATCGGGCAGCGCAACGAGACACTTTCCGGAGCGAGATATGCAGCTAGGCATGATTGGATTGGGACGCATGGGCGCGGACATGGTGCGACGCCTGACGAAGGGCGGTCAGCAATGTATCGCTTACGACGTGCAACCAGCAGCGGTGGACAAGCTGAAACAGGACGGTGTAGCAGGCGCAGCCTCGCTCGAGGACCTGGTCGCGCAGTTGCAGAAACCGCGCGCGGTGTGGCTGATGGTGCCCGCGGCGGTCGTCGACAAAACGCTTGAGAACCTGGTGCCCTTGCTGGAGCCTGGCGACATCGTGATCGACGGTGGCAACTCCTACTACCACGACGACATTCGCCGCGGCGCCGATCTGGCCAAACGTCAGCTTCACTATGTTGACGTCGGCACGAGCGGCGGCGTCGCGGGACGCGAGCGTGGCTACTGTCTGATGATCGGTGGCGAAGCGGAAGTCGTGAAGCGGCTCGAACCGATTTTTTCGACGCTAGCGCCGGGAACGGGCTCGGTGCCTGCCACGCCGGGCCGCACAGCCAGCGCCAGCACGGCCGATCAAGGCTTCCTGCATTGCGGACCGCAGGGTGCGGGGCACTTTGTGAAGATGGTCCACAACGGCATCGAATACGGAATGATGGCCGCGTATGCCGAAGGCCTGAACATTCTGCGCCACGCCGACGCCGGCAAACACGCGCGCGAAGCCGATGCCGAAACGTCGCCGCTGCGCCGTCCCGAGCTTTACCAGTATGAATTGAATCTCGCCGAGGTCACCGAGGTATGGCGGCGCGGCAGCGTGATCGGTTCGTGGTTGCTGGACCTGATCGCAGGATCGCTCGTCAGTGACGCCGATCTGCAAAGCTACGCCGGACGCGTATCGGATTCGGGCGAAGGGCGCTGGACGGTGGCGGCAGCGATCGACGAAGGCGTGCCGACGCCGGTGCTGAGTGCGGCGCTGTTCGCGCGGTTCAGCTCGCGGGGCGATGCGGATTTTGCGAACCGGGTGTTGTCGGCCATGCGGCACGACTTCGGCGGTCATGTCGAGAAAGCGGCCGCGCCGGCCGATGGACAGAAGCGTTAATTCACGGGAGCCGCGATGGAAGCCACCAACGCCACGCCTCACGACGTCGTGTTTCTGTTCGATTGCGATAACACGTTGCTGGACAACGATCATGTGCTCGCGGATTTGCGCGCGCACATGATGCGGCAGTTCGGCGAGCAGAACAGCACACGGTACTGGGAAATCTTTGAAGACCTGCGCGCGGAGCTGGGTTATGCCGATTATCTGGGCGCGTTGCAGCGGTATCGGCAGGAGCATCCGCGGGACACGGGCTTGTTGTTGATGTCGTCGTTTCTGATTGATTATCCGTTTGCGAACCGGCTTTATCCGGGCGCATTGGATGCGATCCGGCATGTGTCGCAGCGAGGGCCTGCGGTGATTCTGTCCGACGGAGATGTGGTGTTCCAGCCAAGGAAGATTGCCCGCTCGGGCTTATGGGACGAGGTCGAAGGGCGGGTTTTGATTTACATCCATAAGGAGCAGATGCTCGATCAGGTGATGGAATGTTATCCGGCCCGGCACTACGTGATGGTGGATGACAAATTGCGGATTTTGACAGCCATGAAGAAGAGTTGGGGTGAACGGCTGACGACGGTTTTTCCTCGCCAGGGGCATTACGCTTTTGATCCCAGGGAGATTGCAAGCAATCCGCCAGCGGACGTGACGGTTGAGAGGATTGGGGAGCTGGCCGGGATCGATCTGGATGGTTTGCTGAGTGGAGGCACTGCGGGAGGGGCTTAGGCTTTCTGCCTTTCTGGCGGCGTTGCGCGTGCGTGTCAGTGCAAAGAACGCAGGCTTCGCAACGGAATTGATGAAGCTGAGTGGCTGTGTAGCGACGCTAGCGCGCTACACAGCTACGTTTAGCGCTCAGGAACCCGCTTTCTTTAGTTGCGCGGGCGTATCTGTCGCCCCCATCTTGTTGGCGGCATCCAGCGGGGTGAATCCACTCGCGTCTCGCGCTTGCGGATTCGCACCGTGCCCGATCAGTAGGTCGACGATCTCCGTGCGGTTGAACATCGCCGCGATCATCAACGCGGTGCGGCCATCGGGCGACGCGCCTTCGACATCCGCGCCGTGCGCGAGCAAGATTTCAATGACAGCGTTGAACCCCTTGAAAGCAGCGCCCGCAATGGGTGTCTGTCCGTTGTCGTTACGCAGATCCGGATCAGCCCCGTGCTCGAGCAGCGCGCGTACCGCATCGACATGACCGTGATAGCTCGCCAGCATGACAAGACTGTCGCCCTTATCGTTGCGCAAATTCGGCGGCACGCCTTTTTCGATTACTGTGGCGAGCATGGCGGCATCGCCGCGCCGTGCGAGATCGAAAACTTCATGCGCCAGTTCGATCAAGGCCGGATCGATCTCCGGTTTGGCGGGCGGGGAAGGTTCAGCGTGGTCCGTCAATGCAATCTCCTTGCAATAGTCCTGGCCGCCAGGCGGCACGGGAAGATCGTTCAGGATACACATTTTGCGCCGCTGACGCCCACCCAGTGGTGGCTACAGCTTGCCGAGCACCGTTACCAGCAATCCGAACACGCCCACCAGAACGGCGACGCCCGCGCACAACAGCACGAGCGAGAGAACAAGAATCAGGGGCGCTTTGAGGCGGCTGGGTGTCGACATGGTGGCTGTTCAGATGATGGGCGAGCGGGACAGGACGCGCCAGATGCGGTCCGCCGTCGCGCATTTAGCATGGCGAGCTTAGCCGCATTCACTTAATGCTCGCTTAAAGTCTAGCGCAAGACCGGCAGCCTCCGGCGAGCCGACTGTCCAACAGCGTACAGACTTATCGACCAAATGAGAGCATGATCCTTGCTTGGCGCACGGCAAGAACGGGTCTATTCAACGTCAGCCATGCGCGCAATCGGTTGCCCACCTTCGCGTCGCAGGCGATAAAACGCTGTGCGGCCGGCGGGCTAAAGGAAAAATCATGACATCCGCAATCTGGGGCACCCTGGCCGGTATAGCGCTGATGTTCGGCGCTTCGATGTACCTGCGTCAGCTTCGTCTCATACACCGCCCGGATCGCCGCTGGACAGGCAAGAAACGTTGATTCGTCCTACATCCCCGAAAAAAGGAGGCCCTATGTCACCTGTACCTACCCAAAAACGCTCACCATCGCCGTTGCGCCCAGCCGATTCGCCAGGCGCCGTGCGTGACCGCCGCGCTGAACTTGGCCGCGCCGATGAAGCGCGCGCCGAGCAGCGTGAACAGGATGATGCGCGCAACGACCCCAATGCCAGCAAATGGCGCTACCGTCCGCCACAGCGCGAGGAGAAAGAGCAGGAGTAACGCTTTCAACTGAACACCAGCGAATGAACAGACGAACGGGCGCTAGCCAACGTTCGGGCCGGCAATCGGATCGGCCACTCCATTGTCCATGCACGATCCACGCTTCCCACGCGTGCACGAAAGCGACGCACGTACGTCGCAAGATCAAGGTTCGAACGATCCGTCGAACCATGACGTATGCTTCCTGTCAGACCCCTGACGATTCCCGGCCCGATTCCCGAAAGCCCTGAGCAACGGAGCTTTGCCGGAATGCTTGCGTCATGTTGCGTTATGTCATGCGCATGACATAACGGCCGGCATGGCTGGCTTCTCCGCCAGCCACGTCACGAACAATCGCTGCAGCACCCGCTAACCTGCCTGACAGTCCTTTCCAAGGAGTGACGCCATGGCCGAAGCAACCACCCGTCCGACCCCGCCGAAAACCCTAGAACCCGAAACGTTGCGCAAAATGGACCGCTACTGGCGCGCCTGCAACTACCTTTCGGCCGGCATGATCTATCTGCGCGACAATCCGCTGCTGCGCGAAGCGCTCAAACCCGAACACATCAAGAACCGCCTGCTGGGCCATTGGGGCTCGGACCCAGGGCAAAGTTTCCTGCTGGTGCATCTGAACCGGCTGATCAAAAAGCTCGATCTGGACGTGATCTATATCGCCGGCCCGGGCCATGGCGCGCCTGCTACGCTGGCCCACTGCTACCTCGAAGGCCACTACTCGGAAATCTATCCCGACCGCAGCGAAGACGAAGCCGGCATGCGGCGCTTTTTCCGGCAGTTCTCGTTTCCCGGCGGCATCGGTTCGCATTGCACGCCTGAAACGCCCGGCTCGATTCACGAAGGCGGCGAACTCGGCTATAGCCTGTCGCACGGCTACGGCGCAGCGTTCGACAATCCCGATCTGATCGTCGCGGTAATGATCGGCGACGGCGAGGCGGAAACTGGCCCGCTCGCCACGTCATGGCACTCGAACAAATTCCTCAACCCGATTCGCGATGGCGCGGTGCTGCCGGTTCTGCATCTGAACGGCTACAAGATCGCCAACCCGACGATCCTCGCGCGCATTCCCCGCGAGGAACTCGACGCCTTGCTGACCGGCTACGGCCACAAGCCGTATTTCGTCGAAGGCGACGATCCTGACACCATGCACCAGCAGATGGCCGCGACGCTTGAACAATGTATCGGCGAAATCCGCGCGATCCAGCAGCATGCACGCGAGGCCAATGACGCAACGCGGCCGCGCTGGCCGATGATCGTGCTGCGTTCGCCGAAAGGCTGGACCGGCCCGAAAGAAGTCGACGGCCATCAAGTGGAAGGCTCGTGGCGCGCGCACCAGGTCCCGGTGCTCGATCCGGTCACCAATAGCAGGAGTCTGAAGCTCGTCGAGAGCTGGCTGCGCAGTTATGAACCGGAGTCGCTATTCGATGAAGCAGGGCGTCTGGTCGAAGAGCTGCGCGAACTGGCGCCCGTCGGCACGCGGCGCATCAGCGCCAATCCGCATGCGAATGGCGGCATGCTGTGTAAAACGCTCGACATGCCGGCGTTTCGCGACTACGCGGTGGCCGTAAAAAACCCCGGCGGCTCCTACACGTCGCCCACTGAGGTGCTCGGCACGTTTCTGCGCGACGTGATGCGCAAGAACATGACGAACTTCCGCGTATTCGGCCCCGACGAAACCGCCAGCAACAAGCTGACGGCCATCTACGAGGCCTCGGAGAAAACCTGGCTGGCCGAAACCATGGCAAGCGACGCCGACGGCGGCGAACTCGCCGTGGACGGCCGCGTGATGGAGATGCTGAGCGAACACACGCTTGAAGGCTGGTTCGAAGGGTACGTGCTGACCGGGCGTCATGGACTTTTCGCTACCTATGAAGCGTTCGTCCACGTGATCGATTCGATGTTCAACCAGCACGCCAAGTGGCTGGAGAAAGCAAAGCGCGATCTCGGCTGGCGGCAACCGGTGCCGTCGATCAACCTGCTGATCACGTCGCTGGTGTGGCGCCAGGATCACAACGGCTTCACGCACCAGGACCCGGGCTTTCTCGATGTTGTCACCAACAAGAGCCCCGACGTGGTGCGTATTTACCTGCCTCCAGATGCGAATTGTCTGTTGAGCGTCGCCGATCATTGCTTGCGTTCGCGCGACTACGTCAATGTGATCGTCGCCGACAAGCAGCCGCATCTGCAGTATCTCGACATGGAATCGGCCGTCACGCATTGCACCAAGGGCATTGGCATCTGGGATTGGGCGTCGACGGATCAGGGCGTCGAACCGGACGTGGTGATGGCGTGCGCGGGCGACATCGCGACAATGGAAGCGCTCGCCGCCGTGCAGATTCTGAAGGAGCGCTTTCCTGAGTTGAAAATCCGCTTCGTCAACGTGGTCGATCTGTTCCGCCTGATGCCTGAGCATGCGCATCCGCACGGCCTGTCCAGCCGCGATTTCGATTCGCTGTTCACCACCGGCAAGCCGGTGATCTTCAACTTCCACTCGTACGCGTCGCTGGTGCACAAGCTGACGTACAACCGTACCAATCACGACAATCTGCATGTGCACGGCTACCACGAGAAAGGCAACATCAACACGCCGCTCGAACTGGCGATCATCAACCAGGTCGACCGTTTCTCGCTGGCTATCGATGTGATCGATCGCGTGCCGGCGCTGCGCGGCGTTGGCGATCACGTGAAAGAGTGGCTGCGCGGGCAGATCATCGAGCATCTTGCTTATGCGCATGCCGAAGGCATCGATAAGGAAGAGATCCGCAACTGGACGTGGAAGGGTTAGGCGGAGCGTGCCATGGAGACTCATGAGAAGACCGGCGACCCGACGCAGCCCCCGACGATTCTGGTGCTGAACAGCGGGTCGTCGTCGCTGAAATTCGGGCTGTTTACGCACTCCGGCGGTGACGAAGCATTGCTGCTGGAGGGCAGCGCCGAAGGTATTGGACGGGACGACGGCAGCCTGCGCATCAAGTCGCCCGACGGCCGCGTGCTGGTGCAACAGGAGCATGTGATGCAGTCGCAGACCGACGCGTTGCAGAAGCTCTCGCGCGTACTGGCGCAACAGAAGCACGAGCGGCCTACGGCGGTGGGGCATCGCGTGGTGCATGGCGGCCCGCATTTGCGAACGCATCTGCGATTGACGCCTGAAGTCCGGCAGCGTTTGCAGGACGCCGTGCACTTCGCGCCTTTGCATATTCCCCCGGCGCTGGCGCTGATCGACGAGGCAACGAAGATTTTCAGCGATGCGCAGCAATTCGCCTGCTTCGATACCGCCTTTCACGCGACGCTACCGCCGCGCGCGGCGCAGCTTGCGTTGCCGCGCCGCTATGTGGATGCGGGAGTGATTCGTTATGGCTTTCATGGGCTGTCGTATGAATCGCTGGTGAAGCGGCTCGGCGCCGAATTGCCGCCGCGTGCGGTATTCGCTCACCTGGGTAACGGTTCGAGTTTATGTGCGTTGCAGGACGGCAAATCCGTTGATACATCGATGGGATTAACGCCGACCGGCGGCGTGCCGATGGGCACGCGCAGCGGCGACCTTGACCCGGGCGTGCTGCTGTATCTGATGCGCGTGGAGAAGCTCGATGCCAACGCGCTGGAGACGCTGTTGAATCGCCAGAGCGGCCTGGCCGGTTACGCCGATGGCGAGAGCGATATGCAGGCGCTGGAGAAGCGCGCCGCGGCAGGCGATGCGAATGCATCGCTGGCGCTGGAGGCGTTTGCTACTGCTGTGCGCAAAACGATTGGTGCTTACGCGGCTTTACTGGGCGGGATCGATTTGCTGGTGTTCACGGGTGGCATTGGCGAACACAGTGAGGAGATTCGCAGACGCGTGTGCGAGGGGCTTGCGTTTTTGGGGCTAGCGGAAGGTGATCCGGCGAGCAAGGTGAGGGCGATTCACACTGAGGAAGAAAAGCAGATTGCGAGGCATTGCAGGAGGCTATTGCAGGCGGGTTGATGCTAATTTGCCTTGATCGTGGAGTGATCGGAAACACCGGTGACACCGAACAAACGGGAGACGTCTTCGAGTGCAGCAATTCGTTGCTGTTCATGTGGAAGGATGCCGAGCAGGGTGATGCGCCCGTGTGAGACTTTGACTTGCAGGGTATTGGGGGGCACGGCGGCATCCCAGGCCAGGCGCCGTGCAGCTTCTACGGCGATCTGTTTATCGGAGAGGCGCGTGCCTGCGTTTCTGCGCGTGGTGTGGCGGGATCTGGTCATGAAGATTCCATCGAGAGGGACACCGATTAGAGAACACTAGCAGATGCAGCGGGTTTTGCCCTGGCGGCGCTTCACTCCGGATAAGCATCCAGGCAGGGCAGCCCTGCCTGGACCATCGCGAAAGCGCTGCAGATAGTTCTAAACAATGTTTTGCGATCAGGCTTCATCGAGCACCTCACCGAGTCGAAGCTGACGGCCCCCTAAACGCGCAACCGAAGCCCCATGGTTTCCGAGGCGGACCCGTCCGCGACGCACGCAGTGCGGAGTGGGAGCTGACGACTCCTTTGTCACCAGCGCCGAGTGTGCGAAGACACAGATTCCAGATGGACCACTACCGCGACTGCGCGGGGGACCCGCTTATAAGCTAGCGGTGTGAGCTGCTTTCTTTTGCCTACTTTTCTTTGCAGCAGGCAAAGAAAAGTAGGTGCCTGCCCCGCACAGGGGCGACGCTAATAAACCAATAAGAATTCAAGGAAAGGCCAACGCAGCAGGCAACCAGACGACCAAAGCGCCCCGCAGGCAACCAACCCTTATTGAACAGCCCCCGCCACAACCTGCGCAGTAGCCGCCGACAACGTCCACCCCAGATGCCCATGCCCGGTGTTATAAAAAACGCCGCGCCGTTTCCCGCGCCCCACCTTCGGCAACATACTCGGCAGCATAGGCCTCAATCCAGCCCATGGAATCACCTTCGAAGTCGACACCTCAGGAAAATACTGTCGAGTCCAGTCGACCAAAGGCGCAATGCGATCCGACCGGATATCCCGATTGAACCCATTGATCTCCGCGGTCCCCGCAACCCGGAACCGATCCACGCCAAGCCGGCTGGTGACGATCTTCGCACTGTCGTCAAGCAAACTGACCCATGGCGCGTTCTGTTGACTCACTTCATCATCGAGACAAACGGTGATCGAATAACCCTTAACCGGATAGATATTCACATGATCGCCAAGCATCGCCGCAAAATCGCGGCTCTTCACGCCGGCGCACACGACGATCCGCTCAAAGGCAAAGCGCTGTGACTCGCCCTCGAGATTAACCGTCAGGGAAAACTGTCCTTCAGCCGGCTGCTCGATCGCCGCGATCTCGGCATCGTAGTGAAACTCCACACCGTGTCGCACGCAGGCGTCCGCCAGGCCGCGGGTGAACTTGTGAATATCGCCGGTGGAATCGGAAGGTGTAAAAAAGCCGCCGTAAAACTCGCCCTTTATCGTCGGCTCGATCGCATGCAACTCACTCGCCGTTACCGGATTCCGGTCCAGTCCACCTTCGCGCAGCAACGCATTCACCTTGCTCGCCGAATCGAATTCCTTGCGCGTCTTATAGATGTGCAAAATACCGCGCCGCTCCAGATCGAAATCGATCCCTTCGCGCTCGGCAATCGAAAACAGATGCTCACGCGCAGCAATCGCGAGCCGCACCGTTTCGACGGTGTTCGCACGGTAGTGCGGAATCTGCCGTAGAAATTCACCCATCCACGAATACTTGTGCCACGTGGGCATCGGATTGAGCAGTAGCGGGGCGTCGCGCGTGAGCATCCAGCGCAAGCCTTTCAGCACGGTGGCCGCGCTGTTCCAGACTTCGGCATTGCTGGCCGACAACTGGCCGCCGTTGGCGAACGAGGTCTCCATCGCCGCATAGCGATGACGTTCGAACACCGTAACGTGGTGGCCGCGCTGCGCCAGGGCGTGAGCAGTCGTGACGCCGGTAATGCCGGCGCCGATAATGGCGATTCGTGACATGACATGATCCAGAGTAGTTGAGCATCACCGGTGTCGATTTCGTGTCGAAACCGGCGTCGATGCCCCATCTGTCCATGTACCTGAGAGTTTCTTCCCGTGAGCATACGCGCGCAATTTAGGCGGTATGCAGGGAATCCCCTTCGGTGGGCGCGCACGGCGCCGCTCTCCAGATGTTCCAGCTGCGCGGTCCTTTTGCCTGAGAGTTTCCGGGGCGGTTGCTCCGTCGGCGTCGTCACAATCCTCTGACGATCTCTCCCGCGCTGCATTGCAGAACGGCTCGACAATACCGGGCAAAAAACTTCACCGCAAGTGTTTCCTGCAATGCGACGCCCGATCGGCCCTGCCGGGAGCTGTGCACGGCACGCTGAAAAGGCCCATCCACGTAGGCGCGCCCACGCTGGGCTCACGGTCGCGCCTACGGCGCCTGGGTCCGAGGCGTCGGCATGTTCACCGTGGGGCGTTCAATTCCCGCAGCCGCCACCAGGCCATGCTCACGGACGCACCCTGGGCTCCTGCGCCCGCCGCCCCGGCGTCGCACCGGCGCGCTGGTACACCCCCGAGAACGCGGTACAGGCAGTGCGAATCATCTCGATTAGCGTTGCAGCGACGGTGGTGGTCAGATCGATATCCCGGCAGATCAAGCCGATCGTCATGTCCGGCAGCGGTTCGGTCAGACCGATCTTGCGCAGCAGTCCCTTGTACGGCGCCGTATGGAACGGCAGTTCCGACCACAGGCTGATGCGGTCGGTGGTGCTGGCCATCTCCAGGTATAGCGACGTCGACGTGCAACGCAGCACGTTTTTCGGCGGCGCGATGTCCTGGCTGCCGAACAGCGTGCCGATCAGGCTCGTTGAATCGTCGAGCGCGTCCCAGCTAAGCCATGCCGCCTGGGCGAGCCCCTGCAGAGAATGCGTGCCGCGCAGCGGATGGCCGGTGCGCACGCCCAGCGTCGTGGCGATGGTGTAGAGCGTCTCCCAGTGGAAACGCGTGTCGGTCGGCTGACCGATGCGCGAGACCAGGCCGAAATCGATCGAGCCGTCCGCGAGGCCTTCCTGGATCTGCGGCGGACGCAATTCGAACACGTTAATGGTGACCTGCGGATAAACCCGTGAAAACTCCCGCAACGCCTCAGCAAACGGCCCGGCAGACGTCACCGGCGTGACGCCCACCGTCACGGTGCCGCGCGCGATGCCGAGCAGCGTGGAGATGTCCTCGTGTGCATGGCGCAGTTCCTGTTCGATCGCGCGCGCGTGGCGAATCAGGCTTTGTCCGTACGGCGTGAGTTGCGTGCCCTTGGCTGAGCGCACGAACATCGGCGCGCCGAGTTCCGCCTCCAGATCGGACAGCGCCTTGCTCACGGCCGGCTGCGTGACGTGCAGCGCACGCGACGCCTCGTGGATGCTGCCGTTCTCCGCGACGGCGATCAATGAGCGCAATTGGTGAAGTTTCATCGTCGAATCCACTCGAAGGGTGCCTCGGCTGTATGCCGCCGCAGCCTCCAGTGTGGGGATAAATAAAAGTGATAGCTATAAAAACAAACGATTTGCGCTCGGAAATTGACGACCGCACTGTTCGGTTGACGTCGGCCGCAAGGCGACGCAGCCCCTTCCACCGGAGTCATCGGAATCGTCATGGCAAATCTGCACACCTCGCTGCAACCCGCGTCAGTCGACGCGGTGTCTCAGGGGCCGGTTCAGGGGCTCGCTCCGTTGTCGGATCAGTCGTCCGCTCAGCCACGCGCCTCGAAGTTCGCGCTGATCGCCGCGACCACGCTGGGCAACGGGCTGGAGATGTTCGACTTCACGATCTACAGCTTCTTCGCGGTCCTGATCGGCAAGCTGTTTTTTCCGTCGCATACGGCTTTCGGCTCGCTGCTGATGGCGGTCGCCACCTTCGGCATTGGTTTCGTGATGCGGCCGCTGGGCGGCATCCTGATCGGTAACTACGCGGACCGGGCCGGTCGTAAAGCGGCGATGACGCTGACCATCGCGCTGATGGCGCTCGGCACGGCAATCATCGGCCTTGCGCCCACTTATGCGCAGATCGGCCTGTTCGCACCGCTCCTGATCGTGCTCGGCCGATTGCTGCAAGGCTTCTCGGCAGGCGGCGAGATCGGCGCGTCGACCACGTTGCTGATGGAGTCGGGCGTGCGGTCCACACGCGGTTTTCTGGTTGGCTGGCAACTGGCGAGCCAGGGTGCGGCGGCGCTGGTCGGCGCGCTGAGCGGTTTTCTGCTGTCGCATTTCCTCGCGCCTGCCGATCTGGAAAGCTGGGGCTGGCGCATTCCGTTCCTTTGCGGTTTGCTGATCGGCCCGGTCGGGATGTATATCCGCCGCGCGCTGGATGAAACGCACCATGCCACGGCGCGTGAAAGCAGCGCGTTTCGTGAGGTGATGGCGCGTCATCTGCGGCAAGTGTGCGTCGGTGTTCTCATGATGGTCGGCGGCACGGCATCGATGTACATCGTCGTGTTCTATATGCCGACCTATCTGATCCGCGTGCTGCATATGCCGCCGGGCACCGCGTTTCTATCGGGTTGCGTGGCGGGCGCGGTCTTGCTGATTGGTTCGCCGCTCGCAGGTCTGCTGTCGGATCGCCTGCCGCGTCGCAAGCCGCTGGTCGTCGGCGCCACACTGCTCGGCGCCGTGTTGATCTATCCGGCGTTCTGGCTGCTCAACCACACCGCGCAACTCGGCGTCGCGCTGACGGTGATCGCCGCGCTGGTTAGCTGTCTCGCGGCCGCTTCCAGCTCGGTTTTTCTCATTCTCATGGAAGGCTTTCCGAAACATGTGCGGGCCACGGGTTTTTCGATGGTGTACAGCATCGGCGTGTCGGTATTCGGCGGATTCGCGCAATTCATCGTGACGTGGCTCATCAGCACGACCGGCAATCCCATGTCGCCGGCCTGGTACATGGTCGCGTGCAGCGCGGTGTCGCTCGGCGCACTGGCGGCGTTGAAAGAGCGCCGCGCCGACTGAGCGCACCGGCCAGAGATTTCAATTAAATGCAGCGCAGCCCATCATCAGAGACGGCTGGCAGGACCACCAGAACTAACAGGAGAACATCGCATGCTTGAAGCACAAATCGTTGAAGCGGAACTGCAATCGGCCAAACTGATCAAGGACGTGGTCGCCGACGAACAGACCTTTGTCGATCTGCGCCGCCAGATTCACGCGCATCCGGAAACAGGCTTCGACGTCGTCAATACAGCGGAACTGGTGGCCGGCTTGCTGAAAGAGTGGGGCTACGACGTGCATACCGGCATCGGCGGCACGGGTGTGGTCGGGCAACTGAAACTGGGCAACGGCACGCGCAGGATCGGCATTCGCGCGGACATGGATGCCTTGCCGATTCACGAGCAGACGCATCTGCCCTACGCAAGCCGGATTCCTGGCAAGATGCACGCCTGCGGCCACGACGGCCACACCGCGATCCTGCTGGCCGCCGCAAGGCATCTGGCGACGAGCCGCGACTTCGACGGCACGCTCAACCTGATCTTCCAGCCCGACGAAGAAAACCTGTGCGGCGCGCGCCGCATGATTGAAGAGGGTCTGTTCGAGCGCTTTCCGTGCGACTCGGTCTACGCGCTGCACAACGGCCCGGGCATTCCGGTCGGTCAGTTCGTCGTGAAGACGGGCGGCGTGACGGCCGCCTCGGACGTCGCCACGGTCACGCTGACAGGCGTGGGCGGCCACGGCGCAATGCCGGACAAGGCACGCGATCCGATCGTCGCGGCCGGCTCGCTGATCATGGCGCTGCAGACTATTGTCTCGCGCAATCTGCCGGCCTCCGAAGTGGGCGTGGTGAGCATCGGCGGAATTCATGCGGGCGCGACCCACAACGTGATCCCCGAAACGGTGAAGCTTCTGCTGAACATGCGTTCGACCAACCCCGAGATGCGCGAGCGGATCGAAAAACGCGTGCATGAAATCGTCACGCTGCAGGCGCAAAGCTTCGGTGTGGAAGCCTCGATCGACTACAAACGCCTCGTGCCGGTGGTCGTCAATGCCGAGACGCCAACCGCGCTTGCGCGTGATGTGATCACCGATCTGGTCGGCGCCGAGAACGTGCTGACCGACACCAAAGGCATGATGGGCAGCGAAGACTTCGCATGGATGTCCGATGCGGTGCCGGGCTGCTACGTCGTGATCGGCAACGGCGTGGGCGAGTGGGGCGGTTGCATGGTGCACAACCCCAAGTACGATTTCAACGACCGCATCATCAGCCTCGGCGCGAGCTACTGGGTCAAACTCGTGGAGACGTATCTCAGCTGATCTCGCCTGGCCGTACCGCAGTGAATCGCGCGCCGTGATGCGGAGCACGGCGCGCGTCGCCCGCCAATCGCGACACCGCGTAAGCGGCGCAGCGAGCCGCGCGTGTAAGCGCAATCGCGATGTGCAATGAACCCCGTTCAACTGCGTATAGGGACTTTTCGTGTGTGGGTTTAAGGCCTGAATCGGCGACATCGGCTATATTTAGCGGCACTGCCCGACTTCGATTTTCAACTCACACAGGAGACCGCCGTGCCCGCTGTCACAACGATGCTCGCCTTCGCCCTGGTCTCGCTCGGCATGGTGCTCACGCCCGGCCCGAACATGATTTATCTGATCTCGCGATCGCTTTGCCAGGGGCGGCGGGCCGGGCTCGTGTCGCTCGGCGGCGTCGCGCTCGGCTACGTGTTCTACATGTTTTGCGCAGCGTTCGGCATCACCGCGCTTCTATTGACGGTGCCCTATGCGTACGACGCGTTGCGTTTCGGCGGCGCGCTTTATCTGCTGTATCTGGCATGGCAGGCGGTCAAGCCGGGTGGCCGCTCACCGTTCCAGGTGCGCGACCTGCCGCACGACAGCCGCCGCAAGCTGTTCACCATGGGCCTCGTCACCAACCTCGCCAATCCGAAGATCGCGGTGATGTATCTGTCGTTGCTGCCGCAATTCATTTCACCGGCGCACGGCAGCGTGCTCAGGCAGTCGATCGCGCTCGGCTGCGTGCAGATTGTTATCGCCGTCACGATCAACGCGCTGATTGCGAGCATGGCGGGTTCGATCGCCGGATTTCTCGCCGGCCGGCCGGTATGGCTGCTCGTGCAACGGTGGCTGATGGGCACCGTGCTCGCCGGTCTGGCTGTGCGGATCGCGTTCGATTCGCGCCGTTAAACCACGGCTTGAAGACTCGGCTGAGTCTGCACGACGGGCTGCCTGGTGGCGTATCGCTCATCTTGAGCGTGCGTCACGGGCGGCCAGTCAGCGTTACGCGCTGAGCGTCTTGTACATGATGGTGGTCGAATCAAGCCGCTCCTCCTGCGTGTCGCGGCAAAACTGCGGGATCACACCGGCCGTCTGATAACCCAGCGCGGCATAGAGCGGCTCCGCCTTGTCGCCCGTACGCGTATCGAGCGTCAGCAGGCTGCGTTGCAACTGCTGCGCACGGTGTTCCAGTTCCATCATCAGCGCTTTGGCGATGCCCTGGCGGCGAAACGCGAGGTGCACCAGCAGCTTGCGCACCTCCGCGCGATGACGCTGATTCGGCATCGTGTCGTAATCCAGTTGCACGGTTCCGGCGATTGATTCGCCGTGACGAGCGACGAACAGCACAAGCGCGCCCGCGCGCAGCGACGGCAGCACTTTGTCGCGCCAGAACGCCTCACTCTCTTCAACGCTATAGGGCAATACAAATCCGACACTGGCGCCGTCGTGGACGCAGGCACGCAGCAGCGCGCCGAGTTCGGGCAGATGACGCACGAGGTCGTCGGCGGAAAAGGTTGTGATGGCGGTGGCGCTCATGTTGGCTCGCACTCAGACGATGAAGAGGATGTAGCGCGCCGCGCTGTGCGCGGGCGTGACGAACGTGCTGGGGCCGAACAACTGATAGCGCACGCAGTCGCCGGGACGCAGATCGTGGCTTCGGCCGTCGACGGTGATCTGCAATTGCCCTTCGAGCAGGATCAGATGATGTTCGAGGCCCGCTCTCGGCGACGCGTCGTAAGTGATGCGTGCGCCGGCATCGAGTTCGCACTCCAGCGCCTCGCCGCTCAGCGCTTGAGCCGGCGGCGACACCGAGCGGCGCCGGAAGCCGACGCTCGCGTCGGTCCAGACCGCCTGCGCCTCGCGCGGCACCAGCGGCGCGAAGTCTTCTTCGACCATATGCATGAGGCGCGACATCGGCAAACCGTAGGCGACGCAAAGTTTGCCCAGCACGCTCGCCGTTGGGCTCACGGCAGCGTTTTCGAGGCGCGACAGGGTGGCGCGGCTGACGTTGCTGAGCTTCGCCAGATCGTCGAGCGACCAGTTGCGCTCGGCACGCAGCCCTCGCAGGCGCTGGGCGATGCGGCGGTCGATGGCGTTGTCGTCTGGGAGTGAATTTTCCATATCCGGGAAATTATCTCTAATATGGGAACATGTCAACAAAACAAAAATGCGCCGGGACGGATGCGGGCGCGTTTGGGATGCGCCTCGTCATTGCGGAGATTCGTACACCGCGAGCGGCTGGGGCGTTTATCATAGGGCCCACAAACTAAAACCTGCCGCCCGGCTGTGCAACGGTAAGGCACACCCTCCACGAGACCTGGCGGCGCATGCCGCGACTTCCTCTATGAACTCCACTCCCGACGCTGTTTCCCGTCCCTCCATCCGCGCTTTGACCTTGCTTGAAGGGCGCGTACTCGGCGTGCTCGTCGAAAAGCAGCACACGGTGCCGGACAGTTATCCACTTTCTCTGAACGCGCTGACCTTGGGCTGCAACCAGAAAACTGGCCGTGCGCCGGTGATAAATGCGACCGAGGCGGAGGTGCTGACTGCCGTCGACGGATTGAAGCGCCTGAGCCTGGTGATGGAGGGCAGCAGCAGCCGTGTGCCGCGTTTCGAGCACAACATGAACCGGGTGTTGGGATTGCCGAGTCAGTCGGCAGCGCTACTGACTACTCTGTTGCTGCGCGGCCCGCAAACTGCGGCTGAGCTGCGCTTGAACAGCGCGCGCTTGCATGGGTTCGCTGACATTTCGTCGGTGGAGGCGTTTCTCGATGAACTGGCCGACGGGGATCCCTCGCGGGTGGTGAAGCTGGCCCGGACACCGGGCGAGCGCGAAAATCGCTGGACGCATCTGCTATGCGGCGAAGTCAGCGCGAGTGAGCTGGCACCGCCCGGCGGGGAAGATGAGGTTGTGCCGCTGTCGGCGTTCGAGGCGTTGAAAGCCGAACAGAAGCGGCTCGCCGATGAACTGAGCCGGCTTCAGGTGGTGGTGCGGCGCATGGCCGGGGAGTTGGGAATCGAAGTTGAAGAGCTGGGCGCCGGAGACTGAAACGCTACTGGCTTTTTGTGCGCTAAGGGCGCGCAAAAAGCCAAAAACTAAAACTTGTAGTTCACCGAAGCGAGCGTATTCAGCTCGAACCTTTTTTCGGTAATCGGGCTATTCGCCGCGTCGTGCTCCAGTCGTCCGAAAGTAGCGGAAACCGAGCCATTCCAGTGCTTTGAAAAGTCGTAAGACACGATGGCGTTCATATGGATGTCCCGCACACCGGCACTGGTGCTATACGTGGGCAATCCCGAAGCCGAACTCTGCTGATCTGAGACGCCGAAAAACGTCCGCGTGTAAGTCCCGTTCGCCCAGGTGAACCCCGGGCCCACCGAGAACAACCAGCCGCCAACCGGTGCAGAAGCCACGAAATCCGTGCTGACCGTGGTCCCCTGGTGATGCCCGGCGATATCCTGGTACAGCGCCACCGAGCCGGTAAACGCCCACCACGTGTAGTCCGCGAACAGCTTCAGCTTGGGGCCGCCATACACGTTGCCAAGCCCATGCAGCCGCGGATCGTCAGACTCCTTGCGAGTCTGGAAATCGAAACTGAGAGCAGCGCCCACATGATAGGCGGGACTGCGCAGCACGTTGACGCCAAGCACGTCAGGGCCTTGCGAGAAAATCCGGTCGTCGTAAGAGATGTCCAGCGCAGGGAACGGGAATACCTTCAATTGTCGCGATCCCGGGTACGTGGGCGTGATCACCACGCCTGGGCCTACGCCAATTTTCCACTTGCTGTCGGTGGCCGCGTCCGCGCTTGCGTCGGTCGTCGCGGTCGAACTTGCATCGTCCGCATACGCAGCACGCGCTGTGCAAAGGCCCAGCGCAGCGGCGAGCAGCAGTGACATGTGTGCGGATTTGCCGAATCTGAATGGGGTGCGCAGCGGCACGCTCGCCGGTTTGCTGAATCTGGGCGTGGTATGCACCGTCACGCGCGCTCCTTGCCAAGCGCCGCGAGCTGCCTGAGGCGTCGCGCCAAAGCCTTCGAGACGACCTGTTGCTTGCCGCTGTCGTCGCCGCTGTGGGCGGCTTCGCTCTCGCGCAAAAATAGCGCGGTTTCGCGCGCGACGATTTCGCGTTCGTTGTCCGACGTAATCATGTGGTACGAATCATCCAGCCAGATTGTGCGTAAGAAGGCAGCGCCGATATTCGCGGCGACAAAGCGGGCATTGCGGGGGCTCGATGTCTCGTCGTCGATCGCGTGGACAATCAGACAATCGGTCTTGATGTCGCGCACCTGCGTACGCACGCTCGTGGCGAGGCGGCTCGCCTGGTGCAAGGCGGGCAATGAGATCGTGGACGGCCCGACTTCGCTGAAGTCGCTGCGCTGCATCGCACGGGCGATCTTCGCCCGGAGCGCTACGTTGCGCAGGCCGAACGGCGCTTCCTCGCGGTAGCGCCAGCGCTTGCGCAGTGGCGTGAAGTACGCCCAGTTGAGCAGGAAGCGATACCAGGGGATCGCCCAGCCGTCGTATGAGAGTGTCAGCGACAACAGCACGAGCGACTGCGCCCCGGGACGGCGATGCGCCAGCGCCAGCGCTAGCGCCGCGCCGATCGATAGCCCACAGATTGAGACACGTGCAAAGCGCGCGGCCAGCGCGTCGTACTCGCGCACGGCGGCCTCGAGCCATGCCTCCATCGCCGCTTCTTTCGAGCCTGCGCTGTAGCCCGGCAGGACCGGCGCGCAGGTGGTGAAGCCCTCGGCGTTCAGATAGCGGGCGAGAAAGCGTAATTCGAGCGGCGAACTCGACAGGCCGTGCAACATCAGTACGGCATGGTCGTCGCCGGGTAAGAAGAGACTCGTTGGTTGGCTCATGGATCAGACTCCGATCCGCAGCACGAGAAACTCGCCGGCATGAGTGGTGAACCGTTCGCACACGCACTCGGTCAACTTCGACACACCGTCGCCGCTTTTCAGGCGCACGCGGTGGCTCCCGGGCCACAGTGCTTTGCTGAGCCGTTGAATGTCTTCGGGATCGACATCGGCAAAGCGCGGGCCAGGCGCAATTTCGTTAGGCAGACGCGGTAACGCGCCTTGCGGTTTGAGGTCGTCGGCCGGTTGCAGCGCGTTGCGCTCGAGCGCCTGAATGAAAATAAAGGTCTTGTGATGATGCGAAAGATGGCGCAGCAGTCGATGCGTTTCATCGACGGCACGGCGCGCGAGCATGCGTTCGTTGTCGTGACGCAGCAGCATTTCATAGCGCGACTGCGCAACCGATGCGATCAGTTCCGCACGAAACTGCGAGCGGCGCAGGCGTTCGATCAGCATGATGACGAACAGCGTCACCAGCGGATAGGAAACCAGCAGGACCAGGTCGGCGCTATTGAATACCGTGATGGCTGCGTAGGGCGGGACGAACAGATAGTCGGCGATACCCAGGCCGAGCAGCATGACTGTGAGCGCCGGGGCCAGCCCGCAAAAATATTCGACCAGCGACGCCGCGATACAGAACGCGGTGCCCGGCATGATCGGCCCGATAAGCGGATGGAGCAACATGCGCACTCCGCTGGCGATCGCCAATGCGGCGGCCGCGCCCAGCCAGACGCGTGTTCCCCTTGGTGCCCAACGACGGGCGTTCTGGACTTCCATAATCTTTTTTTTAGGGAGCGATTATGCTTCCCGATTGAGTGTGGCAATGCGCTTTACAGCGCAGGTCGGACAATACCATAGTCGGGCAAAAGGAAAGACCCGGAAAGATGTGAATACTGGGAGCCCGGGTGGGGATACCGCATTTCAAATGACTGACGGAAAAACATGTTCAGGAATAGGGGTATTCTCACCAGCGCGTATTGTGCGGGCAGCGAGCTTAAATGACGCTTAAGCGACCTGAAGGATGGCCTGTGCAGGCTTTCAGCCGCCTTGCCAGGAGGCGTGGTCGAGCTGCCCGGCAAGCGAAATTGCAGGGAGTAAATGGCACGCCGTAAAGATTCTTCGCTTATACATCATGCCGCCGCGTTGCCTCAATTACAGTTAATGCTATTTACAAATGACACAGAACATTTACGACGACCCCGCATTTTTCAACAACTACAGCCAATTGGGTCGTTCGAAACAGGGCCTCGCAGGCGCCCCCGAATGGCCTGCGCTGCGGGCCATGCTGCCGGAGATGCGCGGCCTGGCCGTGGTCGACCTTGGCTGCGGCTATGGATGGTTCTGCCGATGGGCGCGCGAGGCGGGCGCCACCACGGTGCTCGGTCTCGACGTCTCGGAGAAAATGCTGGAGCGGGCACGATCGCCGTCGAACGATCCGGCCATGCGTTATGACCGAGCCGACCTCGAACATCTCGACTTGCCGCAGGCAGGCTTCGACCTTGTGTATAGCTCGCTCGCGTTTCACTACATCGAAAATTTGCGCGGCTTGCTCGACGTTGTGCACCGCGCGCTGGTGCCGGGCGGGCACCTCGTGTTCTCGATCGAGCATCCGGTTTTCATGGCGCCGCAGCAACCCTGCTGGTCGGTCGACGCAGACGGCCGCAAGCACTGGCCGCTCGACAGCTACCAACTGGAAGGGCCACGTGTCACGAACTGGCTCGCCGACGGTGTCATCAAGCAGCACCGCACCATCGGCACCTTGCTCAACCACCTGATCGGCGCGGGCTTCACCATTACCCATGTCGACGAGTGGGGGCCGACCGATGCCGATCTTGCCGCACGCCCTGAGCTGGCGGAAGAACGCGAGCGGCCAATGATGCTGCTCGTGTCCGCTACACGGTAGCTTTCAGATGAGCGGGGCGTCGCTCAGGCATCGCGGCTTCGTCGGGGTTCGTTGGACAGGGTTCGCTGGGTGCGATAAAAGACGCGCGGCGGCACGTTCGGGGAATCTTCAGCGAGCCGGTCGAGCTCGTCGCGGATCGCGGTGAGATAGTGGCCGTCGCGGGCATCGGCGTCACCGGCGAAGATCGCTTCGAGCCTGCGCCGTACCGCGCCATAGCGCGCACCCGCCGCGCGATGCTTTTCCGCACGCTCCGCGTATCGGAGGAAAGTTTGCAGCGCGGCGGAGACCGCGGCCGCCACGCTCACGAGGCCCAGGACGATCCTGAGTACCGGTGAGACGGTGGCCGAACTCAGCGACGCAAACACGGCCGTGCCCACAAAAGCGGTCAATACAGTGACCAGCCAGCCGACGCCGCGGTCACGCGCCGACAGGAGGTCGGCCATGTCGTAGTGGCTCATCTGGGATTCACGCGCGCGCCGGATCCACTTCAGCAGAAGCTGGTCTTCGTCGACCGGGGGCTCGTACGCAGTCAGGTTCTTCATGTCGCTCGTCGTGGCTAGTCAGTTTCGCAAGCGTAGCGCATGCGCTTGACGATACTGTGCCACACGAGGGCCCGGAACTGAACGCCGAGGAACCTGCCCGGCTCAATCGAGCAGGCGGCGTACGCGTGGAATCACTTCTTCGGCAAAAATGCGCATGTCGGTCTCGAACGGCTGGAATTGCAGCATGAACAACTCGATCCCGGCTCGGTGAAAGCCGGCAATCCGTTCTGCGACCGTGTCATAGCTGCCGACCAGTCCAGCCGCCGTGCCGCCGTTCGAGCCCACGCGCGGCGTTCGCGCGAAGGTCTGGAACATTACCGCCTTCGGGTCGATGTTCGACTTCTGTTGCTCACGTAATGGGGCATCTTTCGAGGCGAGCGCGAAGAGATGGTCAAGGTGCCGATCTGCGGCTTCATCCGTCTCGCGAGCGATGACGAATGCTGACAAACCGAAACGCAACGGCTCGTGCGCGGCGGGGCGCTTGCGGACCGATACATCCGCGATCAACGCCTTGACGTCGTCCAGCGGCTGGCCGTTGACGAACCACACGTCGCCCTTGTCGGCGACCAGTTCCCGCGCCGGTTCCGATTCACCGCCGACGTAGATGCGCGGACGGCTGCGAAACGGGTCCGCCGGGCGCAATAAATAGTCATCCACATTAAAATGCTCGCCGCGAAAACGCGTGCGCTCGCCGCGCAGCAAAGAATCGACCACCGTAATCCACTCGCGCCCATACGCGTAACGCGCGTCGTGTTCCGCAAAGCCGATGCCGGCGCGCTCCAGCTCAGGACGATTCCATGCGTTGACAAGATTGATCGCGAAACGCCCGCCGCTGATGTGTTCGATCTGCTGCGCCATCTTTGCCAGCACCACCGGGTGATACAGATACGGCTTGATTGCGGCGATGATCTCGATGCGTTCGGTCAGCGCCGCAAGCGCTGCCGATGCGGTCCACGCTTCGAGCTGATCGAAGTCGGGATTGTGCGGATTGATCGTGTGTTGCGCGACCAGCACGGAGTCATAACCGAGCCGCTCGGCTTCGAGAACGAGGGCCTTGTTTCGCGCCCATGACGCGTCGTACGGTTCATCGGGGTCCTGCAGCGCGGCACGGCTGCCGTGAACCAGCGCCCAGATGCCGAAGCGGGGAGGAAGTGTCGACATCATGCTGAAATCTCCGCGGGAAAGGCGTGTTCTTCAACTCGCATCAAACCTCGAATGATGAGCGATAGCGCCGCCGCGCGTTCCAATTTCTGCCCATATCGATCGATGAAATCGGTCTTAAGCCGTGCGCCGTTCTTTTATATATTCAGCGATTCCGCATACTCACATGGATCTCATTCGATGCACCTCGCTTTCTCCGGCTCCCGAAACCTGCGGCAATTCTGCGTGTGCCTGATGTTGATCGGCGGTGTGCTGTCATTCGGCACGGCACGCGCTAACGAAACGGTGTCGATCAGCTACCAGCGTTCGTCGACGCTCTTCATTCTGCTGAAGCGAACCGGCGCGCTGGAGAAGAAGCTCAACGCGCTCGGCTACGACGTGAGCTGGCATGAGTTTTCGACAGGCCTGTTGCAGTCGCTGAATGCGGGCAGCGTCGATTTGCATGCGGATGTGGCGGATGCCTTTGCGCTCTTTACGCAGGCCGCCAATGCACCGCTGACGTACTACGCCGAAGAAACCGCTGCGCCCACCGCTCAGGCGATCATCGTGCCGCCGGATTCGCCGGTTCACTCGGTGGCGGACCTGAAGGGCAAACGCGTGGCGGTTTCCAAAGGCTCAGGTTGCAACTTCCTGTTGCTGAGCGCTTTGGCTAAAGCGGGACTGACGATCAACGATATCCAGGTGCGTTATCTGGAGGCGCCCGACGCGCTCGCTGCCTTTCGCGGCGGCAACATCGACGCATGGGCCATCTGGGACCCGTTCCTCGCTGCCCAGCAACGTGAGGCGCATGTTCGCGTGATTGCGGACGGCAGCGGCGGTGTCGCTCAATACAACCGTTTTTACACGGCGACAACAGCCTTTGCCGACAAGCATCCGGACGTGTTGCGCGTCGTATTCGACGAATTGAACACGACGGGCAAGTGGGTCAAGGCACATCCACAGGAAGCGGCGCAGATTCTCGGCCCGATGTGGGGCAATATTCCTGGACCGACGGTGGAGTTGGCCAATAGCCGCCGCAGCTACGACATCGTGCCCGTGAAACGCGATCAGTTAGCCGAACAGCAGCGCATCGCTGACACGTATCGTGCGGCCGGGCTTATTCCCGCCACCTTGAAAGCGACGGACATCAGGATCTGGACGCCATCCGCGAAGTAATTCGGGGAAGCCGTTGATTCTGTCATCGGTCCGGTTCCGGGCCCGGTGACAAATAAACAATTAAGGCCGCGCACGCGGCCTTAATTGTTTGAGCGCGTGCTTGACGTGTTTTTTAAAGCTGGGCAGGTACCGTGGATGCTTCCAGATTCCGCGCCACACCGAACCTTTCGTTATGCGCGTTCCCATTCAGATAGAAGTCGCCGATAGCGGCTTCGCGGATGATTGCCGGATTGTGCGACGCCAGTACCCGCGCATTGCGCCAGTAGCGATCGAAGCGGCGCGTCTCGCTAGTTGCCGATGCGCCCCCCACTTCGAACAGCAGCGTGGCCGCTTGCAGCGTTTGCTCGATGACGATCTGTTGCGCCTGGAAAGTCTGGATATCCAGATGGATGTAGGTTTGTTCGCCGCTCCGGCCTTCCTGTCGGGCCACTGACACGTCATCGATCGCGCGGGCAAGCGAAGCGCTGATGCTCTGCGTCGAGTAAGCGAGGCTCGCGAGACGGCCGACTACGCGATGCACCAGCGGATTGTCGCGCGGACTCGATTCTCCTGGGATACCGAAGGTTCGGGTTTTAGCTTGCGTGAACGCCACCGCATCGCGCAGCGCCGCACGGCTGATACCGGCCAGGTTCGCGACGTGCAGCGCCTGATAGTAGGCAGTGAGCAGACTGTTACGGCGTGGTTCGGTGGCGTTATAGCGGCGGTACAGATTGTCGGGCGAGACCGGCACATGCTCGAAGCGCGCCGTGCCGCTGCCGGTAAGACGCTGCCCGAAGCCATCCCAATCGTCGATCCGGGCGAGACCTGGTGTATCGCTCCTGACGAGCACGCGCACGTCGCTTTGCCCGTCGTGTGCGGTGACGTCGACCCAGTCGGCGTAGAGCGTGCCCGTGGTGTAGTACTTCTCGCCATCGAGATGCCACGCGCCATTGGTTTGCGTGAGGCGCACGCTGTTTTGAGTGATGCCGGTACGCTCGGACACGGCGCCGCCGATGATCTGGCCTTGGGCGATACGCGTGAGCCATCGGTCGCGCAGCGGTTCATCGTCATTTTCCAGCAGCGATTCGATAAAGCCACCGTGCACACGCAGGATTTGCGGAAGGTTCGAGTCTGCTTCACCAAGACGCGTGACCAGGGCGAAGAACTCCGTGAGCGAAATGCCGTCGCCGCCATAGCGCTTCGGTACGCGCAGTCGGGTGTAGCCGGCTTCGCGTAACCATTCCACGGGCGCGTAGGCCAACTCCCGATTTTGTTCCCGTTCTACCGCACCTTCGGCGATACGTGCGAATACGGGCGCGAAACGGCGGGTGAGGGCGTCTTCGCCGAAAGGCTGGGCGGCGTCTGCGGTTGTGTGATTCGGGTTTGATTCGAATGCTGACATGAGTTCTCCAAAGCAGGGAGGCGCGCCGGGCGCAGTCTGAGAACGGTACGGGAGGGATGGGGGGCTAGCAACCAAGTATTTGGTTGATTCTTAGAAGGTGTAGTGAAATGGTTCTTTTTTGCCTGCGCGGCGCTTGTTGTTTGTGTGTCTGAGGGGGTGGTTTTTTGTTGACCTGGGTTTTTTGGGCGCTGCCTTGTCTTGAATTGGTAGTGGTTTTTTAGCGTTTGCCTCTGTGGTTGATATGGCTGCTTTGGCCTTTCCTTGAATTCTTATTGGATTATTAGCGTCGCCCCTGTGCGGGGCAGGCACCTACTTTTCTTTGCATGCCGCAAAGAAAAGTAGGCAAAAGAAAGCGGCTCAAACCGCTAATTTTTAAGCGGGGCCCTCGCACAGTCGCGGTAGTGGTGCATCTGGAATCTGTGCTCTCGCACACTCCACCACAGTGACAAAGCCGTCATACTTCCGGCGGCGCTGCGCGCGCCGACGCGTACTTCATAAAACCACCCGCTGCGTTTTGACGCTCACGTTTTGCACGGAACTGCAGTTTGTCATTGCCTAACCGACAGCGACAGCCATTGCGACACCCCGGTATTTAGTTCGAAGTGGGGGGTATGATTGCAGAGACGGTTCGCCGAGGGCGAAGCCGGCGGTCCTCATTGCACGTGAACGAAGCCATTGGTTTGCATGATGAATTCATCCGGCGAGCACGCAGGGCGAGACGGGAAGTATGACGGCCTTGTCACTCACGCGGATTGTGCGGGGGCACGGATTCCAGATGCACCACTATCCCCTCCGAGCCAGGGGACCCGCTTATAATCTAGCGGTTTGAGCCGCTTTCTTTTGCCTACTTTTCTTTGCGGCAGGCAAAGAAAAGTAGGTGCCTGCCCCGCACAGGGGCGACGCTAATAAACCAATAAGAATTCAAGGAAAGGCCAAAGCAGTCAGATCAACGAAAGGGGCGAACGCCAACAATCCAACAAGAAAACAAGGAAAGACCAAAGAACCCAGACCAACGAAAACCCACCGCCAAAGGCAAAAAAACCCCTCACCCCTTTCCTCCCGAAACCCGCCTCCGCCCCAACCCCCGCACCGCGAACAAACAAAAAACCACAACAGCAAGCGACAAAACCGTAGTCATCGTCCCCAGCGCATAAATCACCGGCGTAGTCACTGACGTAGTCAGTCCCTGCAACTCAAGCGGCAAAGTATTCTGATCCCCGATCGCCTGCGAGGTACGAGCAATCTCGTCCCATGAAAGCGTGAACCCGAACATGGCGACGCCGACCACGGAAGGTCCAATAATAGGCAGAACGACATGCCGGAAACTCTGCCACGGCGTGGCGCCCAGATCCCGCGAAGCCTCTTCATAAGCAGGATTGAAGCGATTGAAAACCGCAAACATCACGAGCAAACCAAACGGCAACGTCCACGTCAAATGCGCGCCCAGCGCCGACGTGAACAAGCCCATCGACGTCGTATAAGTATCGGCAAAAGACGGATCCCCCCACGCGGAAGCGAGATACTTCACCCCGTTATCGAGCAACCGGAACGTCAACCCGATGCCAAGCGAAACGATAATGGACGGCATGATCAGACTGGCAACCGACACATAAAACACCGCCGTATCCCCGCGAAACCGCCGGCGAAACGCCAACCCCGCCGCCACGGAGAACAGAACGGTCAGAACAGTGACCGCCAGCGCGAGCCGCACGGAACGGCCGAATGCGCCCCAGATATCGACATCGCCCACGCCGTCTCGCAGCACGGCAAACCAATGCAGCGACACACCGCGCATCGGAAACGTCAATCCGCCCTCGGGCCCCTGAAATGAAAGAATAAAAATCGTAATCACCGGTCCGTATAAAAACAGGACGAACAGGCCGAACAACAGCGCAAGCCAGTAAAAGCTGGCCGGCCGATGCTCCCGATATTTGAAACGAATGGTCTGCATCGTCACAGCTCCTTGCGGATGTCGACCACCCGTGTCAAACCCCACACGATCATCAACACCACAGCCAGCAGAATGATCGCGTTGGCGGCTGCGGCGGGAAACTGCAGGTAGCCGGTCTGCACCTGAATGATCTTGCCGACCGATGCGATCTGCTGGCCGCCCATCACGCCTACGGTCAGGAAATCGCCCATCACGATCGTGATGACGAAGATCGAGCCGATTACGATGCCGGTCTTCGACAGCGGCAACACCACGTCGCGAATCACCTGCCAGCCACTCGCGCCGGCATCGCGCGCCGCTTCGAGCAATGAGCGGTCGATGCGCATCATCGCGTTGAAAATCGGCACGATCATGAAGAACGTGTAGAGATGCACAAACGCCAGTACGACCGAGAAGTTCGAGTACAGCAACCACTCGAGCGGCTGATCGATGAGATGCACGCCCAGCAGCGCCTGATTGACGAGGCCGTTACGGCCGAGCAGCGGCATCCACGAGATCATCCGGATAACGTTCGAGGTCCAGAAGGGAATTGTGCAGACGAGGAACAGTATGGTCTGCATGCTCGTTGTACGCACATGGAAAGACAGGAAGTAGGCGATCGAAAAACCCAGCAGCAAGGTTACGGCCCACACGATGGCGCAGAACTTGAGCGTCGACCAATACGTCTTGAAGGTCACGCAGACGTCCGTCATCGACGAACAGCCATTAAAAATCGCCGCGTAGTTTTTCAGCGTGAAGGCCGGGATGATCTGGTATTCGTTGAAGTCCCAGAAACTGACAATCAACGTGATGACCAGCGGCACGATGAAAAACAGCAGGAACGTCAGCGAAAGCGGCGTGGCCTGCAGCCATGCCGGCACGCGCCGGTGTTTGACGGGTTCGTCCTGCGCGTGAGAGGGAAGCTCGATCGTTGCCATGGGCGGATATCTGTGGAAACACAGCGCTACGGAAGGAGCGCGTCATCGAAAAGCCGCCGGCGTGTCGTGCGCCGGCAGCCTCTCATGCAACTGCATCGATCAGGATCAGGCCGCGATGAACTCGTTCCACTTCTGAACCATGTAGATGTTCTCGTCCATCACCGCATTCCAGCAGGCAATCGCACTCATGCGCTGGGTGTAGGAGCCGCCATCGCGCACGGTGCCTGCTTTCTCGAGCAACTGGCCGTCGGGCGCCTTGATGTCCTGCGCGGCAGCCTTGCCTTCGATCCAGTAGTCCCATTCGTAAGGCTGCATGTGCGTTTTCGCGGTCTCGAGCACGCCCGGGTAATAGCCCTGACGCATCAGATAGGCGCCCGCCCAGCCGTCCTGGAACCAGTTGACGAACTCGTACGCAGCGTCGAGCTTCTTGCCCTGCAGCGAGCGCGGAAAGCCGAAACCCGACGCCCACGAGCGATAGCCTTCCTTGAGCGGCTGGAATTTACACGCAATGCCCATGGTGCGCACTTTGGTTACGGCCGGTGACCACATCGACTGGATCACCACCTCGCCGGAAGCCATCAGGTTCACGCTTTCGTTGAAGTCCTTCCAGAACGCACGGAATTGGCCGGCACGCTTGGCTTCGATCAGGATCTTGATGGTCTGGTCGATCTCGGCCTTGGTCATGTTGCCTTTGTCGCCGTACTTCATGTGACCCATCGCCTCGATCGCCATTGCCGAATCCATGATGCCGATCGCGGGAATGTTCAACAGTGCAGCCTTGCCCTTGAATTGTGGATTGAGCAGTTCGGCCCAACTGTCGATCGGGCGTTTGATGAGGTCCGGACGAATGCCGAGCGTGTCCGCGTTGTACGTGGTCGGAATCAGCGTCATCCATTCGGTCGGTGTCGCTGAGAATTCGGTGGAGCGCGGGCCGGTCAGGAACATGACTTTCTTCGGCGCGGTGCCCTGATCGCCGATCTTCTTGCCGTTCACTTCGCCACGCGTCAGCACCGGCGTGATCTTGTCGGCGAGCTTGATGCGTTTCGCGTCCATGCCCGCGAGCGTGCCGGCTGGAATCAGTTTCTTGAGCGCGAAGTATTCGGTGTCGACAATGTCGAACGAGTTGGGCTGCGTGATGATGCGCTTGGCCACATCGTCGGTCGTCACGGGCACGTATTGGATATCGATGCCCGTGTCTTCCTTGAATTTCTTCGCGATGTCGGCGCTCTGATTCACCGCCGTGCCGAGGTAGCGCAAGGTGATCTTCTCCTGCGCATGGACGTACGGAAAACCGGCAATACCGGCCGCCGCCACGGCGCCCTTGATGAACGTGCGGCGCGACAGGCCTTTTTCCGTCAGGTCGGATGCGGCCGCTGCCGGGCTTTCGTTCGCTTCACTCATTGCTTTCTCCTCAGTTGACGTTCGGTTTTCTCGTTCAGACGTTCTCTTCGCTGCCGTGTCACGTAATGCCGCGCACAGGCTCAGGCCGCCAGCGGATGCGCGTCCTGCTCGTTCCACCAGACCACCACGCGCGCGTCGGGGCCGAGCCGGGCCGGGTCGTAGTCGCTGTCGCTTACCAGCGAGATCAGTTCAGGCGAGCCGTCGAGCGGATCGAGCGTCATACGCAAATGGGTGCCCTGGTATTCCGCTTCGCGCACCTTGCAAGGGACGCCGCCGATCCGGGTCAGGCCGCTTTCGCCGGTTGCCGTCTGGACGGGCGTGACGCCGTGCGGCACCACCCGCAGATGATCGGCGCGCACGGTAAACGATCGGCCGTTCGCGTTGAATACGTTGTGACCGCCGAGGAAACGCGCGACGAATTCGGTGCGCGGACGGTTGAATACTTCGTGCGGTGTGCCGCTTTGTTCGATCCGCCCATGACTCATCACGACCACCAGATCGGCTAGCGCCATCGCCTCTTCCTGCGAATGCGTGACATGCACGAACGTAATGCCGAGTTCTTTCTGCCAGCGCTTGAGTTCCGCACGCATCTGCACGCGCAGGAAGGGGTCGAGCGCGGACAGCGGTTCGTCGAGCAATAGACAGCCTGGTTGATTCAGCAACGCGCGAGCAAGCGCGACACGTTGCTGCTGGCCACCTGACAACTGTGCGGGTTTGCGTTCGGCATAGGCGGACATCGCGACCAGTTCCAGCAGTTCGCCGGCGCGCTTGCGGCGCACATCCTTCGCGATGCCGCGCATCTTCAGGCTGAACGCGACGTTATCGAGTGCGCTCAGATGCGGGAACAGCGCGTAGTTCTGAAACACCATCGCCGTGCCGCGAGCGGCGGGTTCCGCGCGCGTCACGTTGCGACCCGCGATCAGAATGTCACCTTCGGTGACCGATTCATGCCCGGCAATCATGCGCAAAGTCGAGGTCTTGCCGCATCCCGACGGCCCGAGCAGGCAGCAGTACTGACCGCCGGCAATGCGCAGATCGATGGCGTCGACGGCAAGCGAGTCGCCGTATTGCTTGGACACGTGCACCAGTTCGATATCGGCGGCTTTGGTTTCGAGCACCGTTGAAGCAGACTGAATCATGAAGTGGACGTCCTCGTGAACGGGCGAAGAGCAGACACACGCTAAAACACGCGCGTTGCCTTGTGCGAGACCATGCAAATGCAAGACATGTGCCATCCGCCGTATCGCGACGCTCGCCGATCGCAAACGCGCCGGTGTACTTAACGTCGACGAGTTGGCTCACATATTGCAAACGATCCGTAGCATCGATCGTCAGCGATCAAAGAGATTTTTTTGCGCAATCGCGGTGCGTCTTCGGTCCGTCCCGGGGCATGATCCGGCCCAACCCGGTTCATCCGGAACGCCACGCACCGCTTTTCGTCACTCACGGCGTCTTTACATGAACGACACACGGAACATGCCCGCAGCAGAGAATCGCGCCCGTCAATCGATCACCACGCATGGCCGCTTCGCGTATCGCCCGATCACGGACAGCGACGCCTTCCGCTGGCCCGGCGATAGCGGGCTCGCGGTCTACCTCGGCTTCAACATCGAGCACTTCGCCTTCGGCGAGGGACTCGGCGCCGCGCTCGGCCCGACCTCACCGCAACCCGACGTGCTGAACCATAGCTGGCGCGAATACGGTAACCGCGTGGGCGCGTGGCGCTGCATCGAACTGTTCGATCAGCTGGAAATGCCTGTGGGCACGCTCATCAATACCGCGCTCTACGACCATTGCCCGGAACTGATCGCGGCCTGCGTGGCGCGCGGCGACGAACTGATCGGCCACGGGCACACGAATGCGCATCGGCAAAGCGACCTGGACGAAACCGGCGAACGCGAGCTGCTTCTGCATTGTCGCGACCGTATCGCCGAAACGTCCGGCACGGCGCCGGCGGGCTGGCTCTCGCCCTGGATTTCCGAATCGCACCTGACGCCCGATCTGCTGGCTGAGACCGGTTATCGCTACACGCTGAACTGGTGTCACGACGATCGCCCGGTACGCATGGCCACACGGGGCGACCCGCTATGGTCGATTCCGTACCCGCAGGAACTCAACGATCTGCCGATGATGGTGGGCCGTCATATGGACGGACGCGCGTTCGCCGACATGATCGTCGATCAGTTCGACGAGATGCTCGAACAGGCCAATCGCGGCACGCAGCCTCAGGCGCTCGTGATGGGCATCGCGCTCCATCCTTATCTGGTGGGGCAGCCCTACAGACTGCGGCATTTGCGCCGTGCGCTCGACCATATCGCCACGGCACGCGCGAAAGGCGATGTGTGGATGGCGACACCGGGCGCGATCGCACGTCATATGGACGAACTGGAGCGGGACGGCATGCTGCGCCCTGAGGTTGCATGAGCATGAGCCCGAAAACCGGTGCGGCCAACACCAGAAAAACGCCGAAGGAAGAAGCGGACGTCGACGCGCGCCTCTATCAGTCGATCTTCGACGGTGTGTTGAATCATCGTTTGACGCCCGGCACGAAGCTGCCGGAACCCGAGTTGTGTCAACTGTTCGGCGTGGGCCGCGCGGTCGTGCGGCGGGTGCTGGAAAAGCTCGCCTACGACGGCATTGTCGTGCTGCGGCCGAACAAGGGCGCGGTGATCGCGGAGCCAACGCCGGAAGAGACGCGCGAAATTTTCGAGGCGCGGCGCTCTGTCGAGCGCATGCTGGTCGAGCTTGCCGTGCAGCGAGCGAGCGCAAAAGACATCAAGGCCTTGCGCCAACAGCTGGCGAACGAGCACGAGGCGATGCATCGCTTCGACCAGCCTTCGTGGGCCACGCTCGCCAGCAGTTTTCATATGCGCATCGCCGCGCTCGCCGGCAACTCGATTCTGCAAAACTATCTGAAGGAACTGGTTTCGCGCTGCTCGCTTATTGTCGGTGTATACGAACCGCCAGGACATGCGCCGTGCGAGCACGCGGAGCATGCGACGATTGTCGATTGCATCGAGGCGCGCGATGCCGCAGGTGCAATGGCCCACATGGAAGCGCATCTTCGCGATATCGAAGAGCGGATCGAAACGTCGCGGATGCGCGGCGAGAAAAGCCTCGGCCAGTTGCTCGGCATCACCGGTTACGCTACTCAAACCTAGGCCCCCACACATGGAAATCGACTTCGAAGCGATCACCGAGTACCAGCGCTACAAACTGATGGCGAGCCTGATCGTGCCGCGTCCGATCGCGCTCGTGACCACACTCGGTGCGGACGGCACGATCAATGCCGCACCGTTTTCAATGTTCAACATGCTCGGAGAAGAACCGCCGATCGTGATGATCAGTATCAATCGCGTCGGTGACGGCACGCTCAAGGACACGGCGGTGAACATCGTGCGAACGGGTGAGTTTGTCGTGCATCTCGCCGACGAGGCGATCGCGGAGAAGATGCATCGTTGCGGTGAGCGTTTGCCGCCGAATGTGAGCGAACTCGTGGAGGTCGGCTTGACGCCGGTGCCGAGTACGCACGTCGCGCCGCCGCGTATCGCCGAAGCGCCGGTGGCGTTCGAATGCACAACGTGGGAGACGCTGGAGACGACCAGCCGGCAGATTTTCATCGGCCGTGTGCATCGGCTGCATGCTCGCGACGAGTTGATCGACACCGAGACCTGGCGCGTGCGGCTGCAGCATTACTTTCCGGTGGGCCGCTTCGGTGCGAGCGATTACGTGACGACGCGCGACCGCTTTACGCTCGGCTGACGTGGGTCGCATAGCTAACATGCTTTGGCTCCGTCAGACCCCAAGCGCACGGCCGTCGCTGCGCGGATCGTGAGCGCCTGAAGCCGAACCATCCGCCTCGATGCGGATCACCCCAGGATGCCCCGCTAGAGGACTCTGCGCCGGGATGGCGCTCACTTCATGCCCACGCTCAGCAAGTGCCGTGAACACGTCGGCGCCGACGTCTTGCTCGAGCTTCAAGGCATCGCGCGTATCGGAGAAGGTCTTGCCCAGCAGAAAGCGCGGACGGGCGAGCGCAGTGAGCGGGTCCATCCCGTAGTCGATCAGGCGCGTGAGTATCGCGGCCAGCGTTTGCGGCTGACCGTCCGCGCCTTGCGTGCCGAACAGCAGGTGTGGCCGGCCATCCTTCAGATACATGCCGGGGTTGAGCGTATGGAACGGCCGCTTACCCGGCTGCACCGCATTGTGATGCATGGGATTCGTGCTGAACGACGCGCCGCGGTTGTGCCACAGAATGCCCGTATCGCCCGCCACCACGCCGCTCCCCCAGTCGAAGTAAACCGTTTGCAGAACACTGGCGCTGCGGCCCTCGCTATCCGTCGCGCCGATAAACACCGTGTCGCCCGGGCGGAACACGTGGGGCCATGCACGCGCTTCACGCAGATTGATCGAGCGTGCATGCGAATCGAGCGCAACGGGCGACAGCATGTCGTCGACCGGCACGTTGTTGAACTCAGGATCGGACACGAAGCGGTCGCGATCCAGGAACGCGCATTTCACGGCCTCCACCAGCAAGTGGTAGTAATCGGCGCTGCCTTCTGCAATCTGCGCAACATCGAATCGATCGAGGATGCCCATGATCTGCAGTGTCGTCACCCCTTGCGTCGGCGGTCGCATACTGACCAGCTCGCCGCCACGATAAGCAACACGTAACGGCATTTCATCGCGCGCTTGCGTTCGCGCCAGATCGCTCGACGTCAGCGGCGAGCCGGCTTCGTGCAAACCGCGCGCAATTCGCTCTGCAAGCTCGCCTTCATAGAATTCGTACGCGCCGAAGCGGGCAATCCGCTCGATGCTCTTTGCCAGCGCGGGCTGCACGAAGCGTTCAGCGATAGCAGGAATACGGCCCTGCGGCGCGAAAGTCGCTGCAAAACCGGGCAACGAACGCAATTCATTCGCGCGAAGCGATTGCCAGAAATGCTGCGAAGGCGTGACCGGAAATCCATCCGATGCATATTCAAGCGCGCGATCAAACAGCGATGCCCATGATTGCCGGCCACCCCACGATGTCTGGCTGATTTTATAAGCCTGATTCCACGTATCGACGGTCGCGGCCGTGGTGATCGCAGACGCTGCCCCGCGCAAAGGAATCGCGCCGCTGAACGCCGGCAGTTGCGCCGCGGCCTGGCCGATGCCTGATACCGTGCGCAACATTCCTTGCCGATCGCCAATCACCCAGAAAGCGTCACCGCCGAGTCCCGTGAAATGCGGATACGTCACGCACAGCGCCGCACCGATGGCGATCGCGGCTTCGATCGCGTTGCCGCCCGCGCGCAATACGTCGAGGCCCGCGGCGCTGGCCATCGCGTGCGGGCTGGTAACCATGCCGCCGGTGCTGCTGGCGAGTTTCAGATTGTGCATCGATGCTCCACTACCGAAGGTTCGCCGAAGTGCGCCGCGAGTATAGATCGCGCGCGAAGGCAAGCAACGCGCGATCGCTGCCGCGCGCGCCGATGATCGACAGTGCGAGCGGGCGATCGATTTCGTCGGTGAAGGGGAGCGTGATTTGCGGCAGGCCGCCGATCGCGGCAATCGCGTTCATGGTGAGCGCGTCGTCGTAGAAGCGGCCGATTGCGGCGCCCGATGCATCTTTCGGTAACAGCGCAACGGGTGTGGTCGGCATAAGCAGCACGGTATCGAGTCCGAGCATCGCATCGAGCGCGCTGCGCAATTCGCGCTGAGTGGCGCGCCATTGCGCGGCCTGCTTTCGATCGAGCGTTTCGAGCCGCGCAAAGCGCGCTGCAATGGACGGGCCGAAACGGGGTTGCGTGGCACGGATCCAGTCACCGAGCGAGGCGTCGATCTCAAGATCCTGCACGATCTGATAGCACGCAAGCCAGCGCGCCTCGTCTCCGGCGAACAGATCGAGCGACGTGTCCGCGCCTAACGATCTGGCTAAGGCATCGAGGCGTAAAGCATCGTCGGGCTCGTTGCGCTCACGCGCGGCGAACGCTTCGACGACACGCGCGAGGCGTATCGGCTGCCCGGACGCAGTAGCCGGAGAGACCGCTTCCGGCAGCAATACATCGCCCACCGCGGCAAGCACATCGATCGACCGCGCGAACCAGCCGACCGTGTCGAAGCACGGTGCGAACGGCAGCACACCCTCGAGCGAAATCGCGTCGTGACTCGGCCGCATGCCCCACAACCCGCAGAACGCAGCGGGCACACGCACCGAGCCGCCAGTATCGGTGCCCAACGCAAAGTCCACCTCACTGCCCGCCACCGCCGAAGCCGAGCCGCTCGACGATCCGCCCGGCAATGCATGCGGCCAGCGCGGATTGAGCGGCGTACCGTCATGATGATTCGCGCCTTCGAGGCTATAGGCGAGTTCGTCGGTGATCGTCTTGCCGTCGAGAGCAGCGCCGGCGTCCAGCAGCGCGCCGACGCAAGGCGCATGACGGCGTGCCGCCGCATGGCTCTCCCGCCAGTCAGGATTGCCGCCGCCGGTCGTCACGCCGGCGACGTCGATCAGATCCTTCACCGCAAAGCGCAGGCCGTCGAGCGGCCCGCTCGCCGTCGCGCCCACCTGCACGCGCGGGCCCGAGATGAATGCACTCATGCGCAGTCCGCCAAAGCATCGACGATACGCGCCGAATCGGTGACGAAGCCAAAGCACTTCTTCACGTTCCAGACGGCCGCCTCCGTGCAGAACGCCGGCGACGACGTCGCGCAGCAGTCTTCCACCAGCACGCAGCCGTAGCCGAGAAAGTTGGCGTCGGTCAGCGAATGCAGCACGCACTGATCGGTGTTCACGCCCGCGAACATCACCGTGCGAATGCCGAGATTGCGCAGGATGCTGTCGAGCGGCGTGTCCCAGAAGCCGCTGATGCGGTACTTGTCCACGCAGATGTCCTCGGGCAGGGGCTTGAGTTCATCGACCACCGCAGCGGCCCACGAATCCTTTTCAAGCACATGCGCGCCGTTGCTCGCGAGCGGTTCGCCAAGGCCCGTGCCTGTGCCGGTCGGCTTATATAGATGCAACTGATTCGGCGGCATGTTGGCGAGGTCGGGCCGATTTCCCCAGTTGACCCAGATGACCGGCACGCCGCATTGACGCAGAACCGGCAGCAGGCGCTGCAATGGTGCAATCGGCACGCGGTCGGCCTCGAAATCGCCCCCAATCTGGGCAACCCATCCTCCGTTGGTGCAGAAATCATTCTGCATGTCGATCACGACGATCGCCGTGCTGCGCAGGTCGATGCGCACGTTTTGCGGTTCGCACGACAGTGTCGCGACGACAGGTTCCGGCGCGGGCAACGACAGGTCGACAAGCTTCTCGCTGGCGTGCCAGCGATGGCGGCCGTCGCGGCCCAACTGGCCGGAAACGCTTGTGCCGTAAGCGTCGTGTTGTTTCATCGGAAGTTCTCCATCGTGTCTGAATCGCTATAAAGAATGGGCTGCCCGGATGCCGCCGCGCATTGCGGGCGCGGCGTTCTGGCCGTTGTTTGGAGCAGATTGGAACGAACGCCGGCGCCCATAAAAACCATGGCTTGGCATTGAAGTTGCATTTGTTTCGTTCATGAATAACCTACTTACCCAAACCAAACGCAAGAGGAATGCCAGAATGTCGATCGCCAAGTTCAAAACCTTCGCCACCTGTGTCGTCGCGCTCGCCGCATCCACCAGCGCGATGCATGCCGTCGCGGCCGATCCGTTGCGGGTCGGCGTGCTGATTCCCGGCTCGAAGTCGGACAAAGGCTGGATGGAATCCGGCTACGACGGTCTCGTCGCCGCGCAGACAGAACTGGGTCCGAAGCTCAAGACGCAGATGATCGAGAACATCAACTACGCGGACATGGAACAGGCGCTGACCAACCTCGCGTCGAAGAACCAGTTGGTGATCGGTGTGGGTGGCCAGACGCAGGCATCCGTGCTGAAGATCGCCAAACGCTTTCCCAATGTGAAGTTCGCGATCGTTGGCGGCAACAAGGGGCAGGACATGCCGCCGAACGTGGCGGGCTATGACGTCAAGCAGGCGGAAATCGCTTACGTTGCCGGCGCGGCCGCGGCCATGCTGTCGAAGAACGGCGCGGTCAGCTACGTGGGTGGCATGGAGATTCCGTCTATCGTCAACGCCGGCAAGGAGTTCGGTAACGGCGCGCGCTCGATCAATCCGAAGATCAAATATTTCGAGAGCTACACGGGCGATTTCGACAACGTGTCGAAGGCGAAGGAAGCCACGCTGGCGGCCATCTCTCAAGGCGCGGACGTTCACTATCACATTCTGAATCTCGGTCTGCGCGGCATGGAGCAGGCGGCCAACGAAAAGCACACGCATGTGATCGGCAGCTATACGGACCGCTGCGGCACGGACCCGCTGTATATCGCGTATTCGATTACCGGCGTCGGCTATCAGGTGCAATACGCGATCGACCAGATGGCGGCCGGCACGTGGCAACCGGGTTATAAGGCGTTCGGCCTGGCGATGGGGCCGAAGGCGTCCGGCATGGTCATCTGCAAACCGACGGCGGAGATGTCGACGAAAATCAGGCAGATCGAGCAGGACATCGAGAGCGGCAAGATCAAGGTCTCCGAAGGCTGACATGGACGCGACTCGAGCTTCTGCCGCTTTCGCAACGGCGTCTGCCGAAGCAGGCGCCACCACGCCCGCAAATAACCACGCACCGCGCGCCGCAGTACTGCGCATGGACGGTATCGGCAAACGCTTCGGCCAGTTTCAGGCGTTGAGCGACGTGTCGCTCGAACTCTTCGCCGGTGAAGTGCATTGTCTTCTTGGCGAGAACGGCGCCGGCAAATCGACGCTATGCAACGTGATGTTCGGCGTATATCAGCCCGACGCGGGCGCGATGTGGCTGGATGGCGCACCGTATCAGCCGCACAGTCCGCGCGATGCCCTTGCTCACGGTATTGCAATGGTTCATCAGCACTTCAGCCTGGTCGAAGATGTGAGCGTGCTCGACAATCTGCTGCTGGGGCAGGTTCGTGGCTGGCTCAATCGCAAGCGGGAGGCGCAGCGCGTGCGCGCGCTGGTGGCCGAACTGGGTCTTGCGCTCGATCCGGACGCGCGGGTCGCGGATCTGTCGATCGGCGAAAAGCAGCGCGTCGAGATCGTCAAGTGTCTGATCCGTGAACCTCGGCTCCTCGTGCTGGACGAACCGACCGCCGTGCTGTTACCGGCTGAAATCGATGCGCTGCTCGACACGTGTACGCGGGTTGTCGCGCGCGGTTGCGCGGTCGTACTGGTGACGCACAAGCTGGCGGAGATCCGCCGGATCGCAGGCCGCGCGACGGTGCTGCAAAGCGGCCGTGTGGTCGCCCGTTCGAACACGCCGTCAGCCGATGTCGATGCGCTCGTGCGCGCGATGATTCAACGCCCGGGCACGGCGAATAGCGAAACCACCGGCTCGAATGCAACCGCCGCATCGCCTCCAAAACCCCGCAGCGCGTCACCCTACGGGCGGCCGCTCGCCGACGAAGCCTTGCAGATCGACGGCCTCACGGTGCGCGATGCCGACGGCGTCACGCGTCTCGAAGACTGCACGCTGGTGGTCAACCGCAGCGAGATCGTGGGCATTGCGGGCGTGGAGGGCAACGGTCAGAGCGAACTCGGCGCGGTGCTGGCCGGCATGCAGCGAGCGAGTGCCGGGCGCTTTTTTGTACAGGGCAAGGACTGCACGCAGGCCGCGCCGCAGACCTTGACGATGGCGGGTGTCGGCGTAGTGCCGGAAGACCGGCACGCGGTTGGCTGTGTGCCCGACATGAGCGTGACCGAAAACCTTTTTCTCAATCGCCTTGACGACTATGCGCGGCATGGCTTCATGCGCCGTCGCGCAATGCGCCGCGACGCCCGCGCGCTGATGCAGCGTTTCGATGTACGCGCCGCGAGCCCCGATGTCGCGTTTCGCGGCCTGTCGGGCGGCAATCAGCAAAAAGCGGTGCTCGCGCGCGAACTTACGCTCCAGGGCCTCGCCGTGCTGGTTGCGGCACAGCCCACGCGAGGCCTCGACGTCGGCGCGGTCGCGGCGGTATATGACCACATACGCGCCGCGCGCGACGAGGGCGTCGGTGTATTGCTGATCTCGTCCGAACTCGACGAGTTGATGGCGGTGGCCGACCGCGTCCTCGTCATGTATCGCGGTCGCATTATGGGCACCTGTGTGCCGGATGCGTCGCAACTCACTCTTCAACGCGAGCGCATTGGCGCATGGATGGCAGGCCAGACAGCATGACTCCCACGACTTCATTGGTTTCTTTTCCCCGCGCGCCATGGCGCGGTTCGCGGCGCGTGCGAACCGTTGCCGTGCTAGGGGGCGCCGCGCTCATCGCGGTTGCGGCGGCGCTGGCGCTGATTGCAAGCATTCATGTGTCACTCGGCGACGCGCTCGCCGCCTTCGCCGACGGCGCGTGGGGCTCGCCTTACGCGATCGGTGCATCGATCAATCGCAGCCTGGTGTTCGCGCTGGTCGGCAGCGGCTTCGTGCTGGCGAACCGCGCGCAGCTGACCAACGTCGGCGGTGAAGGGCAGATCGCGATGGGCGGCATCGCCGCCACCGCGGTCAGCCTTTATGGCCACGTCGCGCACTTGCCACTCGGCCTGTCGTTCATCGTGCCGATGCTGGCCGCCGCACTGGCCGGCGCCGCATGGGGCGCGCTTCCCGGCTGGCTGAAAGCACGCGCCGGCACCAACGAGGTAATCAGCACCTTGCTGCTGACGTTCATCGCCGTGTGGTTTCTCTACTGGTGCGTGCAATCGGAAGCGCTACTGCGCCAGCCGATGACCAATGCAGTCACGCTGCCCGAGTCGCTCGACATTCCTGACTCCACCAAGCTGCCGCTTCTATCGAGCACGAGTTCGACCGGGCTGCATATCGGCTTGCCGATCACGATCGTGTTGTGCATCGCGGTGGCCCTGGTACTGGTGTATAGCCGCTTCGGCATGCATCTGCGCGCGGTCGGCCTGAACGCGCTGGCTGCACGCCGCGCCGGCATGCCGATCACGTCGACCGTCGTCGGTGCACTGGCGCTGGCCGGCGCGCTCGGCGGTCTCGCCGGCGCGTTGATGCTGCAAGGCGATCAATACTCGCTGAAAGCCGGCTTCTCGTCGGGCTATGGCTTCGACGGCCTCGTGGTCGGCTTGCTCGCGCGCGGCTCGATAACCGGCGTGTGCACGGCGGCGTTGCTGTTCGGCTTTATGCGCTCGGGCGGCATCAATATGGAAATGGTCGCATCCGTGCCGTCGGCGCTGGTGCTGGTGGTGCAGGGCATCGTGATCGTCGCGCTGGCCGGCGGTTCGCGGTGGCTCGAGCCGAAAGGAGCACGTTGATGAACGCGGAATTCATGGCGGTTTTCGTCGGCTCGTCGATCCGTTTTGCCGCCCCGCTGATGCTGGCCTCGACCGGCGAATTGATCAGTGAACGGGCCGGCGTGCTCAACATGAGCGTGGAAGGCATGATGCTGTCGGGTGCGTTTCTCGGCGCGGCCGGTGCATGGGCGACCGGCAACGCGGCGCTGGGCCTCGCGATCGGCATGCTCGGCGTGCTGCCGATCGCTTTGCTACAGGCGTTCCTGAGCGTCACGTTGCGCGCCAATCAGATCGTCACGGGCATCGGCATCAACATCCTCGCGCTCGGCGCGACGACGCTCGCGTATCGCGAGCTGTTCGGCGAACGCTCGAGCGCAGTGATTCCCGGCCTCGCGCGCTGGTCGCCACCGGGCCTCGGCGCGATTCCGGTCATCGGCGAGCCGGTGTTTCATCAGGTATGGCTCGTCTATCTGGGCCTTGCGATTCTGCTGGCAACCTCGCTCGTGATGCGGCGTACCGCGCTCGGTGTGGCGCTGCACGCGGTGGGCGCGGCGCCGAAGTCAGTCGATCAGTCGGGGCTGTCGGTGACCCGGCTGCGGTATGGCGCGGTGCTGTTTTCGGGCATCATGTCCGGCGCGGCGGGCTGCTTCATTTCGATCGGCGACATTCACACCTTCACTGAAGGGATGACCAGCGGCGCCGGCTACCTCGCGATTGCGGCGATCATCTTTGGCAACTGGAAGATCGGCCGCACAGTTGGCGCGTGTTTGCTGTTCGGCGCCGCGAGTGCGTTGCAGTTCCAGTTACCGCTGATCGGCGTGCATGTGCCGACCGCGCTGCTGGTGATGCTGCCTTATCTGCTCGCCTTGATTGCGGTGGCGGGACTGATCGGCCGGCAAACCGCACCGCTCGCGCTGACCCAGCCGTTCCGGCGTTGAGGCCGCGCTTACAATGCCCTGAATTGACGCTCCCTGACGCATCCTTTTGACGCAATCACGCCGCCGCCTGGCTTTCTATCGATATGACACGTGCTTCTGCCCGATCGACTCCCGCTGCATCCGCCACGCCCACGACCCAGCGTCAGAAGCTCGCTGCGGCGACCCGCCAGCGCATCTTCAAAATTGCGATCGCCGAGTTTTCCGACAAGGGCCTGAGCGGCGCGCGGGTGGAGACGATCGCGAGCCGCTCGAAGGTCAACATCCGGATGATTTACCACTACTTCGGCGGCAAGGAGGCGCTTTATCTGGAGGTGCTCGAGTTCGTGCTGGCGCGCCTGCGGGAAGCCGAACTCAGGCTCAAACTCGATGTCGACCAGATCGATCCGGTCACGGCTATCGTGCAGCTTTACGACTTCATCGAAGGGCATTTCGCGGCGCATCCCGAACTGTCGAAGCTGCTGTCATTCGAGAATCTGAACCGCGCCCGGGTGATGAAGCGTTCCAGCGCGATTCCGGAAATGTCGTCGCCGGTGTTGAGTCTGCTGGGTACCGTAATCGCGCGTGGTGAAAGCGACGGCTCGCTGCGCAAGGGCATGGACCCGCTTCATCTGTATGTCGCGCTCGTGAGTCTGTGTTCCTTTCACAAGTCGAACGCTTTTACGTTATCGCGGATCTTCAACACCGACATGCTCGCCACACAGTGGCAGGAAGATCACAAGGCCCAGGCACATGAAATGGTGCGCGCGTTCGTCGTAGCCGGTGCGCCGCAGCCGGCATTGCCGATCCGCGTGTCGGGTCGTCAAAGCGACGCCAACGTTAAGGCTTAGGGTCGACGCGCGTTGCGAGCGCCGATTATCGAATGCTTTGGGCACGCGCTTTAGCACGTTTTTTCGCTTTGGGTTTGATGTGCCTACAGACGGAGGACGGAAGGAGGGCAGGCGCGAATGCGGGGCGCCTGAGCCCCGAGTTGGGGAGCGCTGCACCATCAGGCGTTGAGCAACTTGCGGCGCAAGGCGCTGGCCAGGCTCCCGTCGAATCATCGCAAACCCAGTCCTGACAAGGCTGGCCACCCGTTCCAGCCAGCCCGGAATGCACTTGGCATAGCTCCTGCTAAGTTGAGTTCAAACTTGTATTCAAGATTGAACTCAAGGAAAAACAGGTGCCTATTTCTTCACCACTGACGGTCAGCGGTCTTCTTCAGGCTTATGCCGGCAAACGTCTGACGCCAACCCAAACGGTGGCGTCGACGTTTGCGCGCATCGACCAAAGCGACCGGCCGGAAGTCTGGATCTTGCGTGTGCCCGCCGCGGACGTGCAGGCACGCGTCAACGTACTCGAAGCGCTTTACGAAGAGCAGGGCGCCGCCGTGTTCGAGCGGATGCCGTTGTTCGGCGTGCCATTCGCCGTCAAGGACAATATCGACGTCGCCGGCTTGCCCACCACCGCCGCCTGCGAACCCTTCAGCTATACGCCGGACACGTCTGCGTTCGCCGTGCAGCGCCTCATCGACGCCGGCGCGATCCTGATCGGCAAGACCAATCTCGATCAGTTCGCGACCGGCCTCGTCGGCACGCGCTCGCCTTATGGCGCGGTGCGTCACCCCGAGTTTGCGCAGCGCGTGTCGGGCGGGTCGAGTTCCGGCTCTGCGGTTGCGGTCGCCGCGGGTTGCGTGGCCTTTTCCCTCGGCACCGACACGGCGGGATCGGGTCGCGTGCCGGCTGGATTCAACGGGCTCGTCGGCTTGAAGCCGTCGCTGGGACTGGTTAGCAAACGCGGTGTCGTGCCGGCGTGCCGCAGCCTCGACACGATCTCGGTATTCGCGCACGACGTTGACGATGCGTGGCGCGTGTTCAGCGAAATCGCCTGCTTCGATTCCCTCGACGGCTACTCACGCAAGGTACCGAGTCTCGGTCTGCTGCGCGGCGCGCCACGCATCGGTGTGCCGGACCACCTGGAGTTCCACGGCGACGCAGCGGCAAACCAGGCGTTCTCCGCGTCGCTCGACGCGCTCTCGACGCATCTGCACCTCAGCCCCTTGCCGGTCGACTTCAAGCCGCTCAATGCGACCTCAGCGTTGCTCTACGACGGCCCCTGGGTGGCCGAACGGCGCGCCGCGCTCGGCGGATTCTTCGAGACGCATCGCGAAGCGATCGATCCGGTCGTCGCAACGGTGATCGGCAAGGCGGATAGCTTCAGTGCCGTCGACGCGTTCAACGGCCAGTACGCACTCGCCGACCTGAAGCGCCACGCCGAACATCTCTTCGAGGCGATCGACATCCTGATCGTTCCGACCACGCCGACGCATCCGTTGATCGCGGATGTGCAGGCCAATCCCGTCGAGTTGAACAGCCAGCTCGGCTATTACACGAACTTCGTCAATCTGCTCGATCTGTGCGCGCTGGCTGTGCCGTGCCAGCGTCGCCATGACGGCTTGCCGGCCGGCGTCACGCTGATCGCACCGAGCGGCGCGGACCGGCGTCTCGCCGAATTGGGCCAGCGGATTCAGGCGCTGTTCACGAGCGCGACCGAGACCCGGAGCGAGACCTCTACCGTGGTCGAAACAAAAACCAGAATCGGAACCACGGCGAACACGATCGAGCCACTCCCGTTTCAGGAGCCGACAGTCGCGCTAGCCGTGGTCGGCGCGCATCTGCGCGGACAGCCACTGAACTGGCAAATGCAGGAAGCCGGTGCGCGGTTTATCGAAGCAACCCACACCGCGCCCAGTTACAGGCTGTACGCACTCGCCAACACGCAGCCACCGAAACCGGGCCTCGTGCGCACGGCCGAACAGACAGGCCAACCCATCGCCGTCGAAGTCTGGGAAGTCCCACTGCGCACCTTCGGCAAATTCGTCGCCGACGTGCCCGCGCCGCTTGGCATCGGCACGCTGCAACTCGCCAACGGCCTCACCGTGAAAGGCTTTATCTGCGAGCCCTCGGCGGTCGGCGCCGACAGTGGTGCGACAGAAATCACCGCGTTTGGCGGCTGGATCACCTATCTCGACAGCCTGAATGTCAACTGAAGGCCAACGCTCATTAACTCTAACCAGGAATTGGACACCATGACCAGCCGCCGCAATTTCATCAAGAGCGCCAGCCTGTTGACGCTTGGCAACATCCTGCCGATTCAATCGGTGTTCGCCGCGCCCAGGACGACCGTCGGTGTGATCTACGTCGGCGCGCGCGGCGATTACGGCTACAACCAGGCTCAGGCAACGGCCGCGGCTGTCATCAAGAAGATGCCTGACGTGAAGGTGGTGGAAGAGGAGAACGTGCCTGAAACCATCGCCGTGCAGAAGACCATGGAAGCGATGATCGAACAGGACGGCGCCACCTTGATCTTCGCGACTTCGTTCGGTTACTTCGATCCGCACGTACTGAAGATGGCGGCCAGATATCCGAAGGTGCGCTTCGCGCATTGCGGCGGTTTGTGGAAGCAGGGCAACCCTTCGAACATCACCAGCTACTTCGGCTATATCGACGAGTGCCAGTATCTGAACGGCGTGGTCGCGGGCCATATGACGAAGAGCAGGAAGCTCGGCTTCGTCGCCGCCAAACCGATTCCGCAAGTGCTGCGCAACATCAATTCGTTCACGCTCGGCGCGCAGTCCGTCGATCCGTCGATCACGACGCAGGTAATTTTCACCGGCGACTGGTCGATGCCCGTCAAGGAAGCGGAAGCCACCAACAGTCTGATCGACCAGGGCTGCGACGTGCTGACCTGTCACGTCGACGGTCCGAAGGTCGTTGTCGAAACCGCGGAGAAGCGTGGCGCGATGAGTTGCGGTTATCACGCCAGCCAGGCGGCGCTCGCGCCGAAGGGCTATCTGACCGGCGCGGAATGGGATTGGGCGACGCCATACAGACAACTGGTCACGGGCGCTCAGGCTGGCACGCCGCAACCCAATGTGCTGCGCGGCGGTTTGAAAGAGGGCTTCGTGAAGATGTCGCCGTACGGCGCGAAAGTCACCGCGCAAGCGAAGCAGAACACCGACTCGATCAGAAGCAGCATGGTGGCCGGCAATTTCGTGATCTTCAAAGGCCCGATGAAGGACAACAAGGGCGGCATGGCGATCGCCTCGGGCGCGAGCCATGTGCAGTCCGACTACACGCTCGAAAGCATGAACTATCTGGTGGCGGGCGTCGTCGGTCAGATCTGACGACGGCGTGCGTGTCTGCTTGAGTTTGCCTGAGCGAAGGAGCCGTGATGCGTCCCAATGCCCCTACCGCGAGAGTGATGTTGTCGCTCTTGCCCGTGCTGCCGACCGCGTTGGCGGTGCTCGGCACCTTGCTGCTGTTCTCGCTGTTCCTGCTGGCGCAGGGACAGCCGGCGCCCGATGCAATCGGGCTGATCTTCGAAGGCGCATTCGGTTCTTCGTTCGCATGGCAAAGCACCTTGCTGCGCGCATCGCCGCTGATGTTGACCGCTTTGTGTGTCGCGTTGCCCGCGCAGGTCGGCCTGATTGTGATCGGCGGCGAAGGCGCGCTCGCGCTGGGCGGCATGTGCGCGGCGATCGTCCCGCAGATGCTGCCGCACGGCACGCCTTGGCTCATTGCCACGCCGTTGATGGCGGTGGCCGGCATGCTGGCCGGCGGCGTCTGGATCGGTGCGGTCGGCGCCTTGCGGCAATGGCGCGGCGTCAACGAGACGATCAGCAGCCTGTTGATGTCGTATGTCGCGATCGCGCTCTTCAAGCATCTGGTGGAAGGGCCGTTGCGCGATCCTGCGAGCCTGAACAAGCCGTCTACCTATCCGGTACCCGACGCGATGATGATCGGTTCGATCCCCGGACTCGATACGCATTGGGGGCTGTTCTGGGGCGTCGTGGCCTGCCTCGCGGCGTGGGTGTTCGTGAAGTTCAGCACCAGGGGTTTCGCGATGCGCGTGGTGGGCGGCAGCAATCGCGCGGCGCGTCTGGTCGGCTTGCCCGTCAATCAGCTTGCGCTTGCCGCGTGCGTATTAGGCGGCGCCGCAGCGGGACTTGGCGGCATGTTCGAAGTGGCCGCCGTGCAGGGCAGCGCAAATGCATCCCTGCTCGCGGGCTACGGCTATGCGGGCATCCTGGTCGCGTTCGCCGCACGTCAGAATCCGCTCGCGATCATCGCGTGTGCGCTGATGATCGGCGGCATCGAAGCGAGCGGCTCGCTGCTGCAACGGCGGCTCGATCTGCCCGATGCCACCACGCTCGTTTTGCAAGGCCTGCTGTTCGCCAATCTGCTGGCGTGGGAAGCGCTCGGTGGGCGCATCGCCGCCTGGCGCGTCAAATTGCAGGCCGCGACGCAGACCGATCTTCCCGTGCAACTGGAGCAGACCCATGCCTGATATGCACTCGCCCATCGTGATCCTGTTGCTGTCGCTGTTCGCCGGTGCGATCCGCGTCAGCACGCCTTATCTGTTCGTCAGTCTCGGCGAATGTCTGACCGAGAAGGGTGGCCGCGTGAATCTCGGCCTCGAAGGCATCCTCGTGTCCGGCGCGATGAGCGGCTATGCCGGCGCTTTCCTGACCGGCTCACCATGGGCCGGCGTGCGCGCGGCCGGCTTCGTAGGCTTGCTGCTCGGCTGCCTGCATGGCCTCGTGTGTTCGCTGCCGCGCGTGTCGGACATCGCATTTGGCATCGCGCTGATGCTGCTCGGCACCGGACTCGCGTTCTATCTCGGCAAACCGTTTATCGAACCGCAAGCGCCGATGCTGCCGTTCATCGACCTCGGCACGTGGACCTCGTCGCCACAATTGCATAACGCGCTGCATATCAACCTGTTGTTCGTGATCGGCGTGGTGCTGGCCTTCGTTCTGCAATGGGGCTTGCGCAATACGCGCTGGGGGATGGTGCTGCGGCTCGTCGGCGATCACGCTGAAACGGCGCGCGCGATGGGCTATCCGCTGACGCGGGTGCGCATCGCCGCGACTGCGGTGGGCGGTGTGTTCGCGGGCATCGGCGGCGCGTATCTGTCGCTGGTCTATCCCGGGAGCTGGAACGAAGGGCTCTCCAGCGGACAAGGACTGATGGCGGTCGCGCTGGTGATCTTCGCGCGCTGGCAGCCGTTGCGCTGTCTGTGGGCCGCTTTGCTGTTCGGTGCGGCCGGCGCGCTCGGCCCCGCGCTGCAGGCGATCGGCGTGACGAGCGGCTATTACCTCTACAACGCCGCGCCGTATGTGCTGACGCTCGCGATCATGATCGTCAATTGCCGTCCTGATCGTACGTTGGCTGGCGCGCCGGGTGAACTGAGTCTGACTCGCTGAACGCGAACTCGCTGAGTCTGATCCGCTGAGTTGATCCGCAGAGCCGAGCTGCTGAACCTGACTCACATAGCTTGAGCTCGCCACATTAAATTCGCCCCTGCGTGCCTTCACGGACCCAACAAGGATCTCACCACCATGAACCGATTTATCGAAGCGAAGCCCTATCCGTGGCCCTACGACGGCAACCTGCGCCCGGACAACACGGCGCTCGTGATCATCGATATGCAGACGGACTTTTGCGGCTACGGCGGCTACGTCGACAAAATGGGCTACGACCTGTCGCTGACGCGCGCGCCGATCGAACCGATCAACAGCGTGCTGAAGCCGATGCGCGAATTGGGCTTCACGATCATCCACACGCGTGAGGGCCATCGTCCTGATCTCTCCGATCTGCCCGCCAACAAACGCTGGCGCAGCCGCCGCGCGGGCACCGGCGGCGTGGGCATCGGCGACGACGGCCCGTGCGGCAAGATCCTCGTGCGCGGCGAACCGGGCTGGGAAATCATCGACGAACTAAAGCCGCTGCCCGGCGAAATCATCATCGACAAACCCGGCAAAGGCTCGTTCTGCGCGACGGATCTCGACCTGATCCTGCGCACGCGCGGCATCGTCAATCTGGTGCTGACGGGCATCACCACCGACGTCTGCGTCCACACGACGATGCGCGAAGCCAACGACCGCGGCTTCGAATGCACGGTGCTGGCCGATTGCTGCGGCGCGACCGACAAGGGGAACCACGCCGCCGCGTTGCACATGATCACCATGCAAGGCGGCGTGTTCGGCACGGTGTCGGACTCGCACGCGCTGCTGGCTACGCTACTGGCTACGACGGTGGCGCCGGCAGCGGCGCTGGCCACGTCAGGCAGATAAACCATGTCGACCGCTCTGAAAGCATTGGGCGTGGAAGTGCTGAACGCGAGCAAATCGTTCGGCGCGTTTCGCGCGTTGGATGGCGTCTCGATCAAGGTCAAGGCCGGCACGATTCACGCGCTGCTCGGCGAGAACGGCGCGGGCAAGAGTACGCTCGTGAAGGGGCTGGTCGGCTATGGCGTGCTCGACGAAGGGCAGATCACGGCCGACAACCGCGAAGTCCACATCGCGTCGCCGCGCGATGCGCAGGCGCTCGGAATCGGCATGGTGTATCAGCATTTCACGCTGGCCTCAGGCCTTTCGGTGGAAGATAACCTGTTGCTTGCGCGCGGAAAATTGCCATGGAAAATCGACTGGAAGGCTGAGCGTGCAGCACTAGCCGCATTCATGCAGCGTATGCCGTTTCGCTTGCCGCTCGATGCGCCGGTGGCCGCGCTCGCCGCCGGTGAGAAGCAGAAACTCGAGATCCTCAAGCAGCTTTATTTGCAGCAGCGCCTTCTGATTCTCGACGAACCGACCTCGGTACTCACGCCGCAGGAAGCCGATGAAGTGCTCGGCCTGATGCGCGAGCTGACCTCGAGCGGTGAGTTGACCGTGCTGATGATCACGCATAAGTTCCGCGAAGTGATGGCCTATGCCGACGACGTCACCGTGTTGCGCAAGGGCAGGCAGGTCGGCACGAGTGCGGTTGCCAACACCAGCCGTAACGAACTCGCCGCCTGGATGATGGGCACCGTCGCCACGCACGCCCCGAAGGAAGTCGCCTTGACGGACGAAGCGCCGGCCATTGCCGCGGTGACAGTAGAGCGCGTGCCGCGCAAACCGGTCGACGAAACGGCGCAAGTGCGTCTCGCGCTGCGCGACATATCGGTGGAGGACGATCGCGGCCACATGGCGGTCAAGCACGTGACGCTGTCCGTGCGCGCGGGCGAAATCCTCGGACTGGCGGGCGTTTCCGGCAATGGGCAGAAGGAACTGGTGGAGGCGCTGGTCGGTCAACGTCGCGTGAAAACCGGCGACATGCAGGTGGCCGGCCATGCCTACCATGCGACCCGCGAGGAGATGACCCAGAGGCGCGTGTTCGCGATTCCCGAAGAGCCGCTGAAGAACGCCTGCGTCGCGGCGATGAGCGTGGCGCAGAACCTTGCGCTGCGCGATTTCGATCGCGAGCCGTTGCGGCGCGGCGGCTGGTGGCTCGACCGGCGCGCGGTACGCGAGCGCGCCGCGCAGCTGATCGGTGAGTTCAACGTGCGCCCGCCGCTGCCCGACCGGGCGATCGGCACGCTGTCGGGCGGCAATGTGCAGCGTGCGGTGCTGGCGCGCGAACTCGGGCAGCCGGTGGATGTGCTGATTGTCGCGAACCCCGTGTTCGGCCTCGATTTCGCGTCGGTGGCCGATATCCATGCACGTCTGATGGCCGCCCGCGACGCAGGCGCCGCGGTGCTGCTGGTCAGCGAGGACCTCGACGAGTTGCTGGAACTGGCGGACCGCATCATGGTGATCGCGGAGGGCGCGCTGGTGTTCGAAACGCCGGCGGCACGCGCCGATCGGACCGTGCTGGGCCAGCATATGGCAGGGCACAGCGAGGCCCCGGTGCATCACGCCGTGGTCGTTGAAAAAATGAAGGAAGCTATCGGATGACCCAGCCAACCTCGCTGACTATCGACGCCCAACCCGGTCCGTTCATTTTCGAGCCCACTAAAACCGCGCTGATCGTGATCGACATGCAGCGCGATTTCATCGAGCCGGGCGGCTTCGGCGAATCGCTCGGCAACGACGTATCGCTGCTGGCTGAGATCGTGCCGACCGTGGCTGCGCTGCTGGCCTTCGCGCGCAGGCACCGATGGCTGGTCGTGCACACCCGCGAATCGCATGCGGCGGATCTGTCCGACTGCCCACCGGCAAAACGCCTGAGAGGCGCACCCAATGCCCGCATCGGCGATGCAGGACCGATGGGCCGCATCCTGATTCGCGGCGAACCGGGCAATGCGATCATCGAGCCGCTCACGCCTCTTGCAGGCGAACTCGTGATCGACAAACCCGGCAAGGGCGCGTTCTACGCCACCCGGCTCGGCGAAGAGCTCGCGATGCGCGGCATCACCCATCTCGTGTTTGCAGGCGTGACAACCGAAGTGTGCGTGCAGACCTCGATGCGCGAAGCCAACGATCGCGGTTACGACAGCCTGCTGGTGGAAGACGCCACCGCCAGTTATTTCCCCGCGTTCAAACAGGCCACCCTCGACATGGTGCACTCGCAAGGCGGCATTGTCGGCTGGACCGCGCCGCTTTCCTCATTGACGAAACTCGACGAGACGCTCCCATGGAAGTAAATCAGCCCGACGTGGTAGCCCAGGTAGAAGCAGCGTTTATCGAATACGAGCGGGCGTTGGTCGACAACGACATCGCGGCGATGAATGCGTTTTTCTGGCACACGCCGGAGACGGTTCGTTACGGCATCGCCGAAATCCAGCACGGCGGCGAAGCGATCCGCGCATGGCGCGAGACCTGCGAGCCGGTGCCAAAGTCGCGTACGCTGCATCGAACCGTGGTCACAACGTTCGGCACCGACTTCGCCACCGTCAGCACAGAATTCAGCAGCGACACGACGCCTTTACTCGGCCGTCAGATGCAGACGTGGGCCAGGCTCAGTCCCGCCGACGGCTGGAAGATTGTCGCCGCTCACGTCAGTCTTATCGCCATGCCATGAAACGCCGATAATAAGTAAAAAGGGAATTTGGCATCAATGAACCACGACCCGACGAATCTGCTCGAGACGCCTGCTGAGCCTGGAACACCAGGAGTGCCGGGCGTGCCTGCCGTGCCGGCCGCGGCCAATCCGCTCGCCGAGCAGGTGTACCAGCAACTCAAGAGCGATATCTTCAGCTTCCGCCTGTTTCCCGGCGACCGTTTTTCGGAGAACGGCATCGCGCAGCACTACGGCGTGTCGCGCACGCCGATGCGTGACGGCCTGTTTCGTTTGCAACGCGAGGGGTATCTGGAAGTCGGCTTCCGGCGCGGCTGGAAAGTTTCGCCGATCGACTTCGACCAGCTCGATCAGCTCTACGATCTGCGCATCGTGCTGGAAGTGGCCGCCGTGGAGCGGCTGGGGGCGGGCGGCGACGCCGCGCACGCGGCCGTCGAAACATTGAAGGCGATCTGGTGCGTCGAGCCGGAATTGCGCGAGAGCGACCCCGCGAAGATGTTCGGGATGGACGAGAACTTCCACCGTCAACTGATCGCCGCGACCGGCAATGCGGAGATGCTGCGCGTGCACAACGAAGTGACCGAGCGCATCCGCATCGTGCGACGGCTGGACTTTCTGAAACCCCACCGCACGAGCGCGACCTACGACGAGCATTCGACCATGCTGAATCTGATCGAACGCAACCGGCTGACTGAAGCGATCATCCTGCTGCGCGCGCACATCACGCAGAGCAAGCTCGAGGTTCGCAAGATCACGCTGTCGATGCTAGCCGCAGCGCGCGATAGCAAGTTGCCGTTCGTGTCCTGAAGGGCAAGGGCCTGAGAGACCCAAGGCTGCTGAACGGACTGACTGTGCCGTGAGAGGGGTGACGCAATGCGTGGCGAAACAGCCGCCACGCCGCCACTCGTACGCGTTATTCGTAAGCGTTATTCGTAAGCGTTATTCGTAAGAGAAAGCCCCGCCGAACTTATCCATCCGCTCCAGCGCCATGCCCGAGCCGCGCACCACACAGGTCAGCGGCGCCTCGGCGACGAACACCGGCAAGCCGGTTTCTTCGGCAAGCAGCCGGTCCAGGTCGCGCAGCAATGCGCCGCCACCCGCCAGCATGATGCCGCGCTCGGCAATGTCCGCGCCGAGTTCCGGCGGCGTCTGTTCGAGCGCGATCTTCACTGCAGAGACGATCTGATTCAGCGGATCGGTGAGTGCTTCGAGAATCTCGTTGCTGGACACGGTGAAGCTGCGCGGAATCCCTTCCGACATGTTGCGGCCTTTGACTTCCATCTCCTTGACTTCGGAGCCCGGAAACGCGGAACCGATTTCCTTCTTGATCGCCTCGGCGGTCTGTTCGCCGATCAGCATGCCGTAGTTGCGGCGAATATAGTTGACGATCGCATCGTCGAACTTGTCCCCGCCCACGCGCACCGAGCCTTTATAAACGACGCCGCCGAGCGAGATCACGCCCACTTCGGTGGTGCCGCCGCCGATATCGACCACCATCGAGCCGGTCGCCTCGGATACGGGCAACCCCGCACCGGTGGCCGCAGCCATCGGCTCTTCGATCAGATAGACCTGCGAGGCGCCCGCGCTGTGCGCGGCTTCCTTGATCGCGCGCCGTTCGACCTGAGTCGACCCGCACGGCACGCAGATGATGATGCGCGGCGACGGCGCGAACATTCGCGACTCGTGCGCCATCTGGATGAAGCGCTTGATCATCTGCTGGGTGATGTTGAAGTCGGCGATCACGCCGTCCTTCATCGGGCGGATCGCCTCGATATTGCCCGGCACCTTGCCGAGCATCTGTTTTGCTTCCTTGCCGACGGCCAGAATGATCTTCTTGCCGTTAGGGCCGCCTTCCTGACGAATCGAGACCACTGAAGGTTCGTCCAGCACGATACCCTTGCCACGCATGTAGATGAGGGTGTTCGACGTGCCGAGGTCGATTGCCAGGTCGTTGGAAAAATAGCCACGCAGAAAACCGAACATGCAAATTCCTGTCTCGCTGATGCCGGGCGCGTGAGCGCGCCGCTTGGGAATGCCGCCCGGAGGCGGCAGGCGACCAGTTGACGGTCGGGAGAGAGGGAAGAATAACAGCTTCGGGCGGACGGCTACTTAGGTGGGCGGACCCGAAGCAGGTTGTCGGCCTGCCATTTGATGCGTTCGCAGTTGCCTTTGACCCGCACGGCGAATTCCGCCGGGGAACTGAGCTGCAGCGAACGCATCTGGATCGCATCGCTATCCCCGCGCTGCCAGCGTGTATCGAACTGGCTGGCTTCGGTGAGAACCTTTCGGAGCTTTTCCTTGTACGCTGCCACGTCCTGGGCGGTTCCGCCACAGAACTCCTGGTCAAAGCGGGCACGCTGGCCTGCGGCTTCCGCGCTGGCGTTGGCGCCGTCCTCGCTGGCGGACGCGAGCCGTGGCTGGGCCAGCAGCACCAATACCAGCAAAGGCACCAGCCCGCGCAGGGCGCGATAGCAAGACCGGTTGTTATACACGATTGCCTCCTTGTGGCCGTGCGTCTGCGCCGCAACGAATCGTGTGAGTTGAGCGGCAGCGCGTGCTGGCGCCCATATTACCGTGTCCGGGCTGGCGCGCCCCGGTTGCCACTTCAGCCGGCCGGCGCGGTCAGGCCACCGCGCTGTCCTTACGGCGCATTGGTCAACGCCGGGTCGAGATAGGCGTTCACGTTCTGCGCCTGTTTGTAGACCGCGTTGCGCACGTTGAATTTGTCCGCGTTCAGGCTCGAACCGTACACCGAGTCCAGCCCGTCACCCTTTACGAAAGCCTTTCGAGCCGCCGCCGCGTCGAGCAGGTGCGTGCCTTTCAGCAACGGCAGATACTGGGCCGGCGTCAGGCCAACGCGCGCGGACATGATCTTCACGGCATCCGGTTGCGTCTTCGGATCGTTGATGTAGGCCACGCAGCGATACCAGACCTTGATTACCTTGGCCCAATCGGCCTTGCGCGACTGCAGACTGACTGGATTGACCGTGATCGCGTCGTAGATCAGGCCCGGTGCGTCGGCCGAGGTGAAGATCGGACGTGAGCCCGGCACGCGCTTGAGCGCTTCGCCGGCGTTCGGTTGCCAGGCGCCGACCGCGGCGACGTCGTTGGACGACGCCAGCACCTGCGGCAACTCATTCGTCTTCGCGTTGACGAGCGTGATGTCCGATTCCTTGAGCGCATGCTTTTCGAGCGCCGTGTCCAGCAGCAGGTGATCGACCAGCCCCATTTCGACACCGACCTTTTTGCCCTTGAGTCCATCCACCGTGCGAATGGGCGGCTTGGCCACGATCATGTCGTTGCCGCTCGAGTAGTCGGTCAGGAGAATCATGACGTTTTTGGCGCCGCTTGCGCCGGTAACCAGCGCGTCGCCGTTGGTTGCGCCGACCGCGTCAAGCTTGCCGGCGGAGAATGCATCGAGTGAGGCCGAGTAGTCGAACCACTGGAAATTGACATCCACGCCGGCCTCCTTGAACCAGCCTTTGTCGATGGCAATCTGAAAAGCGACGAAGCCGGGCCAGTCGCTGTAGCCGATGGCGAGGGGCGCAGCCGCTTGTGCGGGTGCAGCCGCGAAGCCGACCGCAAGCGCGGCGGCAACGCCGGCAATCGCGCCACGCACGCGGCGCGACGAGGCAATGCAGTTCAATGGGGTGAGGGACGTACGGGCGGATTCGAAGCGTTTCATCGTTTTCTCCAGGAGACCGGTCAATTGCGATTGTTGAGTTGGATCGCGCGGCGACGGCGCGATAAAACAACATGACCGGTTCCCGCGAGAATCCGAACGGCGCGGACACTGCGCGAAAACTGCGGGAGACAAACGCCGGCCACGGAGAGGCACGATAGGCATTGCTATCGCCAATCTCCCGGGCTTTTGTCCCGCCGTGTAGTGCAACCGCCGCTCGCTTTCGAGTTGAGATCCGAGTTGAACTCATATCGAACGAACCGGTGCACCGGGCTGCTCTCGGACCAGACATTCTTGCGAACCGGAACCCTAGCATCCCTAAGATGCGACGCTGCCGCACCTCTCAGTGATTAATCTAGCGAGAAATATGCCAGCCGGATTGGGTGATGCCGCGAGACGCTGTTATGCCTATGCTTCAACGCAAACATGGCGTCAAAGCTTCAATCCAGCGTGGCAAAACGTTGATGCACGTAAGCGAGAAACTGCTCGAGGCGCTCCTCAATCGATGCCGCGAGGCTGATCTGTTTGATGCGGCGGTCCGCTTCGGAACTCGTCTCCAGCAGCCAGCCGGCGTCGATCAACTCCTGCACGTAGCGAACCGCCGTGCGGCGGCTCACGCCAGGCATGAAATCGTAGAGCGCCGTCTTGGCGAAGTTGTTTTCCGGGTCTACCCACATCCGGCAAAACAGATCGCTGTAGTTGAGGTCGTTCAGCCCCAGATCGCCGAAATGCGAGGACCACTGCCAGTCCATGTCGAGAATGGCGCGCGCGACGGATTGCCCCTTGTGACGCGCAAGTTTTTTCTTCATCGATTCACCACGAGGAGGACAGGTGCACAGTTTAAGTGCTAATTGAGCCGGAAATCGGGCGCGCCAGAATTATGCGCGGCAACGCAAAGATATCTTATTGGCGAGCGAATTTCATGTGTACTATTACATGCAAATTTGCATGCAATTAGGAGAGGCGATGAAATTCGAACTATTCAAGACGTTCTGGGGATTCAACGGTGGCCCGCGTGATGCCGCACCGCTGGTGCGCACCGCCGGCTTTGACGGAATCGAAGCGCCGGTTCCGGCGGGTGGGGCTGAGCGTGAAGCTTTTGCGCAGGCAATTGCCGACGAACGTCTCGCATTCATCGCCGAGATCACCACGGCAGGCAGCTATGTTCCGGAACGCTCTGCTACGCCGGCGGACCATCTGCGAGACTTCGAGGAAAAGATCGTGTGGGGCAAGCCGCTCAAGCCGCGTTTCTTCAACGTGATGGCAGGCTGCGATGCGTGGCCGGCCGCCACACAAGTGGATTTCTTTGCCCGCGCGGTGGACATCGCCGCCAGGCACGAGGTGATCTGCAGCTTCGAGACGCACCGCGGCCGCTCGTTTTACAACCCATGGATTACCCGCGATGTTGCGCGTGCGGTGCCATCGCTCAAGCTGACATGCGACTTCAGCCATTGGGTATCGGTATGCGAGCGGCTGCTCGACGGCGAATGGGACACGATCCTCGAGCTGGCGCCGCATGCGCATCATCTGCATGGGCGCGTAGGCTATCCGCAAGGTCCGCAGGTTCCGCATCCCGCTGCGCCCGAGTACGCGGATTGCCTCGCTTCCCACCAACGGATCTGGGAGGCGCTGTGGCGCGCGCAAATCGGGAAGGGCTACACGACCACGACGATGACGCCCGAGTTTGGCCCCGATGGCTATCTGCATACCTTGCCTTTCACGAATGCGCCGGTAGCCGATCTGTGGGAAATCAACACCTGGATGGGGCGTGAAGAGCGGCGTCATTTTGCGGCGTTTCTTGCAGAACGTGAAGCGCGTGACGACCAGCAAAGCGAACCGCAAAAGCAAACGCCTTCGCAGACCCAATCGCCCGTCGAACCGCAGCACGTATAGGCAAATCTCATGAGCCAAACCCACACAGGTTTCGACTGCCTGCCCGTCGTCGACGTCAGCGGTCTCTTTAGCGATGACCCGGACCAGCGTCTTGTGACCGCCCGCGAACTCGACCGCGCAGCGCGTGACGCGGGCTTTTTCTACGTTACCGGCCATCAGATCTCGCGCGCACAGCAAGCTGCGCTAATAGAACAGGCCAAGCAGTTCTTCGCCGCCCCCGATGACTGGAAGATGCGTTACTACATCGGCAAATCGACCGCGCATCGTGGCTATGTGCCCGAAGGCGAAGAGGTCTTCGCGGGCGGCAAGCGCGACAGAAAAGAAGCCTTCGATACGGGCCGGGAGCTGCCGCCCGACGACCCCGACGTCAAAGCCGGCACGCCGATGCTCGGGCCGAATATGTGGCCCGGGCAGCCGGGTTTTCGTGAAGCGATCGGCGGCTATTACGACGCGGCGTTTGCGCTCGGCCGCGCGTTGTTTCGCGGCTTCTCGCTCGCACTGGGCCTGCCGGAAACGCATTTCGAGCGGTATTTGCAGAAGCCGCCGAGCCAGTTGCGCCTGATTCACTATCCGCTCGACCCATCCGCGGAAGACCGGCCAGGCATCGGCGCGCATACCGACTATGAGTGCTTCACGATCCTGCTGCCCACGGCCCCGGGCCTCGAAGTGATGAACGGCGAGGGTGAGTGGATCGACGCGCCGCCGGTCGACAACGCGTTCGTCGTGAACATCGGCGACATGTTGGAAGTGTGGACAGGCGGCACCTATGTGGCCACGTCACATCGCGTGCGCAAGGTGAGGGAAGAGCGCTATTCGTTTCCGCTTTTCTTCGCCTGCGACTACCACACGGTGGTCGCGCCACTGCCGCAATTCGCGACACCCGCGGCGGTGGCGAAATACCCGCCGGTCTCGGCGGGCGATCATCTGTTCGCACAGACAGCGCAGAGCTTTACCTATCTGAAACAGCGTCTCGAGCGCGGTGAGCTGGCGTTGCCGGATGGGTCGAAGGGGCTGGCGAGCTTTGGGCAACAGGCGCGCTATGCGGGCGCTGAGGAGGATGTTGCCTAGCGGATGGCGTTTGTTGACGCGCCTGGTGAGCCCGTTCGGTCCCGGTTAGCTGACCGGAACGCACCGGCAAGGAACAGGTTCTCGACCACGGTGCCGCCTCGCTTACGAGCGGCGCCGTTGCTTTTGCAGTTCGATGAAACGTGCCGACATCAGCGAGTAGAGCGTGCGGCGAAGCGTGGCAAGCGTGAGCATGGTCGGATGATGGCGGTGAGAAGTGTAACGCCATAACTTGCACACATCGTGCCATCGCGCAGAGCCCCTGCGGCACGTGAATCACGCGGGCACCCAGCCCAATCATGGTGCTCTGCGCATTCAACTGGTGCCTATTCGCTCTCAGCCGTGGTGCGTGCACGATCAACCCGATCAATCGCCAGCCGCCGCATTGTCCCGTCGCCCGCATTCAATCCCTTGCCACGATGCACTTCCGGCATCAGCTACCTGACGCTGGCACACAACTCGCTTAGCTACACCGCGAGAGGTGCGAAGTAATTTGCATCATCTTCAGGATCGCTAGGGTTCCGGTCGTACCGCTTTAAAGGCTTTAAAAGCGCTTTAAAGCACGCACGATGTCTGGTCCGAGAGCAATCCGGTCTTGCCGCTCACCTTCTTTCAAGGCGCCGGCGAGGCTCCACGGAGGGATAAAAGCCCGGGAGGTCGCGATGTCGGTCAATCGCCCTCTCATGCTTTTTCCCAACCGATACCTGGAGCCTCCATGTCGACGCAATCCCCAGTCGATCTCGCACCGATCCCGCATGTGTTGTGGGAAACGGTGATTCCCGCCGGCACTCACTGGTCCGGCGTGCTGCGCCGTGGCATTGCGCTACGCGTCGCCGATCCCGAAGGCGGCGCCAATCTGGCCGCTGTGTTCTACCGGCACGACGAGCCGCTCGAGCGCTACAACATGGCCGATACGCTGAAGGCGCAGCACACCGCGCATCTGACGCGTGGCCACGTGCTCTATTCGGATATGGGCCGCGTGATGGCATCGATCACCGCCGACACACTCGGCTGGCACGATCCGCTCGGCGGTCTCGGCGACGCGGATCGGTTTGCGAGCAAATACGGCGAGGCCCGCTATCAACAACATCGCAATGCGATGATCCGCAACGGCCGCGACAGCCTGCTGCTTGAACTGGCCAAACACGGTCTGGGCGCGCGCGATCTCGTTGCCAGCATCAACTTCTTCAGCAAACTCGATATCGATGAGGACGGCTCGCTTGACTTCGTGACGGGCCATTCGAAAGCCGGCGCGGCGTTCGATCTGCGCTTCGAAATGGACACGCTCGCCGCGTTTTCGAGCGCACCGCATCCGCTGAACCCATCATCCGAATACGAACCGAGGCCAGTCAAGCTGATTGCGTATCGCGCGTATGCCGCCGATGCCTCCGTACCGGCCGACGATCCTTGCCGCTCAGCCTGTCCTGAGAATGAACGCGGCTTCGTCAACACCGATCGTCTGTTCGCCTAAGGAGACCCGCGATGCCTATCATCGAAAGCAAACTCGATATCCGCCATGCGGTCTACGACCTCACGCTGCCGTCCGGCGAACCATGGCTGCATGAAGTGAAGCGCGGACAGATGTTCCGCATTCTCGATCTGGAAGGCAATCAGGCCGTCGATACGCTGTTCTATAACAGCGCCGATCCGCTCGAACGCTACAGCGCGCAGGACACGATCCGCGCGCAACGCAATCTTTATCTGTCTGCCGGCAGCACACTGATGTCGAACCTCGGCAAGCCGATGCTGACCATCGTGGCGGATACGTGCGGGCGCCACGATACGCTCGGCGGCGCCTGCGCGGCCGAGAGCAATACGGTCCGCTATGCGCTCGATAAGCGCCATATGCATAGCTGCCGTGACAGCTTCCTGCACGCCATCACGCATTGCACGTGCGGCGTGGGCACGCAACTGACCAAACGCGACATTGTCAGCAATATCAACTTCTTCATGAATGTGCCGGTAACGCCGCTCGGCAAACTGACCTTCGAAGACGGCATCTCGGCGCCGGGCAAATACGTCGAAATGCGCGCCGAAATGGACGTCACGGTACTGATCTCGAACTGTCCGCAGTTGAACAATCCCTGCAACGGCTACAACCCGACGCCCGTGCGGCTGACCATCTGGGATGCCCAATGAGATTCGATAAAGTCCTGATTGCCAATCGCGGGGAAATTGCCTGCCGTGTGATTCGCACACTCAAGCGTCTTGGCATTGCCTCGGTCGCGGTCTATTCGGAAGCCGATCGTCACGCCATGCATGTCATGCTCGCCGACGAAGCGATCTGCATCGGCCCGGCGGTGGCGGCCGGCAGCTACCTGAATAGCGCGGCGATTCTCGAAGCGGTGCACGCGACCGGCGCGAACGCCGTGCATCCCGGTTACGGTTTTCTCTCGGAAAATGCCGCTTTCGCGCAGGCATGCGAAGACGCGGGCATCCGCTTCATCGGGCCGCGCCCCGAGCAGATGCGCGAGTTCGGCCTGAAGCACACGGCACGCGATCTCGCGAAAGCCAATGAGGTCACGTTGCTGCCGGGTACGGGCTTGCTACCGGATGTTTCAACCGCCTTAAGCGAGGCCGGATCAATCGGCTATCCGGTGATGCTGAAAAGCACCGCGGGCGGTGGCGGCATCGGCATGTCGCTGTGCCGCGATGCGGCGCAACTGGAGAGCGTGTTCGCATCGGTCGCGCGGCTAGGCGAGGCCAACTTCGCGAACGCGGGCGTCTATATCGAGAAGTTCGTCGAGAACGCGCGCCATATCGAAGTGCAGATTTTCGGCGACGGCCGCGGTGGGGTGATTGCGCTCGGCGAACGCGACTGCTCGGTGCAGCGGCGCAATCAGAAAGTGATCGAGGAGACACCCGCGCCGGGTCTGACGCAAGCGGAACGCACGGCACTGCACGCAAGCGCCGTGCGCCTCGCTCAGGCAGTGCACTACGCATCCGCCGGCACTGTCGAGTTCGTATTCGACGCCGACACGCGCCGCTTCTATTTCCTCGAAGTGAACACGCGGTTGCAGGTCGAGCATTGCGTCACGGAGGAGGTGACGGGCGTCGATCTGGTCGAGTGGATGATTCGTCAGGCCGAGGGCGAGCTTGCACCGCTCGACACGCTCGTTCCGACGCCCAGCGGGGCGAGCATCCAGGTCCGCCTGTACGCGGAAGATCCGCACAAGCAGTTTCAGCCGAGCGCAGGCGTGCTGACGCACGTTGCATTCGCCGCCGACGCACGCGTGGACACATGGGTCGATGCAGGCACCGAAGTCAGTGCATTCTACGATCCGCTACTCGCGAAAATCATCGTCAAAGGCGCAAGCCGCGATGCCGCGCTCGCCGCGTTACGTGCTGCGCTGGAGCAGACACAGCTATACGGCATCGAGACGAACCTCGACTATCTGCGCGCCATCGCCGGTTCGGCTACCTTCGCGCGCGGCGAGCAAACCACCGCCTTCCTCACGCGCTTCGTGTTCGCACCGCACACCATCGACGTGCTCGACGGCGGCGTGCAGACCACCGTGCAGCAGACGCCTGGACGCGTCGGTTACTGGGACATCGGCGTACCGCCGTCCGGCCCGATGGACGATCTGTCGTTCCGGCTCGCCAACGAACTGCTTGGCAATCCAGCCGACGCGGCCGGGCTCGAATGCGCGATGGTCGGCGCGACGCTGCGCTTTAACACCGCAACGCTGTTCGTGCTGGGCGGCGCACCGCTCGCCGCCAAGCTCAACGGCCAGCCGGTCGTGCTCTGGCAGGTCACGCGGGCGGCGGCAGGTTCGGTGCTTAAGCTCGGCGGCGTGACCGGCGCCGGCATGCGTGCGTGCCTCGCGCTCAAGGACGGCTTGCAGGTGCCGGACTACCTCGGCAGCAAGGCGACTTTCACGCTGGGTCAGTTCGGCGGCCACGCGGGGCGCGCCTTGCGCAAAGGCGACGTGCTGCATCTCGCCGCCGACGCTGGCCGTGGCGAAGCGGGCGCGCAACTCGATCCTGCACGCGTGCCGGTGCTGACGCACGACTGGCGCCTTGGCGTGCTCGACGGCCCGCACGGTGCGCCGGATTTTTTCACACCCGATGACATCGCCATGCTGTACGGCACGCGCTGGACGGTTCACTACAACTCCAGCCGCACAGGCGTCCGCCTGATCGGCCCGAAGCCCCAGTGGGCCCGCACGGATGGCGGCGAGGCGGGGCTGCATCCGTCGAACATTCACGACAATGCGTATGCGGTCGGCGCGGTCGATTTCACCGGTGATATGCCGGTCATTCTTGGTCCGGACGGTCCGAGCCTCGGCGGTTTCGTCTGTCCGGTGACCGTGGTGGGCGACGAGTTATGGAAGCTTGGGCAACTGCGGCCAGGAGATACGGTGAGCTTCGAGCCCGTGCGCGAGCAACCGTCGGGGACGGCATCCTCGACCACCGCGGCCGGCGCGAGCCTCAATGCCCACGATTGCGTTCTCTACAGCGATCCATCTGCAGGCGAGGGCACCGGCGTGGTGTACCGTCGCTCCGGCGATCAGAACGTGCTGGTCGAATATGGTCCGCTCATGCTGGACCTGAACCTGCGCTTTCGCGTGCATGCGTTGATGAACTGGCTCGATGCCCACCGGCTGCCCGGCATTGTCGATCTCACGCCGGGCATCCGTTCACTGCAGGTGCATTTCGACCCGCGCGCGCTGTCGCACGAGACCTTGCTGGCGCATCTTCAACGCGCCGAGCGCGAATTGCCCGCCGTCGACGCGATGCGCGTGCCGAACCGCGTCGTGCATCTCCCGCTGTCTTGGGACGACCCGTCGACGCGGATCGCAATCGAACGCTATATGCAATCGGTGCGGCCCGACGCGCCGTGGTGTCCGAGCAATATCGAGTTCATTCGCCGCATCAACGGCCTCGATAGCATCGACGACGTGAAGCGCATCGTGTTCGATGCCCGCTACCTGGTGATGGGTCTCGGCGACGTCTATCTCGGCGCGCCGGTGGCGACGCCACTCGATCCGCGTCACCGGCTCGTCACCACCAAATACAACCCGGCGCGCACGTGGACGCCGGAGAACGCGGTGGGGATCGGTGGCGCCTATCTCTGCGTGTATGGCATGGAAGGGCCGGGCGGCTATCAGTTTGTCGGCCGCACCGTGCAGATGTGGAATCGCTATCGCACCACGCGCGAGTTCGAAGCCGGCAAGCCCTGGCTGCTGCGCTTTTTCGACGAGATCCGCTTCTACGAAGTGAGCGAAACCGAGCTTGCCGGCTTACGCGCCGACTTCATCGCCGGCCGCGCAAGTCTGAAGATCGAAGAGTCGGTGTTCGACCTCGGTGCATACAACCGCTTCCTGCAGGACGAAGCCGGATCGATCGCCACATTCAAGAACGCGCAGCAGGCGGCTTTCGACGAAGAACGCGAACGCTGGGCTGCAGCCGGCCACGCGGAGTATGTCGGCGAGCCGGGCAGCGACGCGGGTTCGGCGTCCGGCAACGGGGCGGCCGACGCACTCGCGGCGGGTCAGCAGAGCATCGTCGCCGATGTATCGGGCAGTGTCTGGAAACTGCTCGTCAGCGAGGGCGAGCGCGTCAGCGAAGGGCAGGTGGTGGCGATCGTCGAATCGATGAAGATGGAAGTGTCCGTTGCCGTTTCGGAAGACGGCGTGATCGAAACGATCGATTGTGCGGCCGGCGCGGCGGTTGTTGCGGGTCAGCGCTTGATGGTGCTGCGTGCCGGCGTTGCAGCCGACGCCACAGAGGAGGCTACGTGCAAATGAAACAACACGACGATCTGTTCGAATCGATGTCGATTGCAGCGCTGCAGGCGCGCTACCGCGATGGCAGTCTCACGCCGGCGCAGGTGGTCGAAGCGATCGCTGCGCGAACCTCGGGGGACGATCCTCATCGCGCGTGGATTCGTCCGTTGAGCCGCGACGAGATGATGCGCCACGTCGATGCACTCGCCGGCCGCGATATCGAAGCACTACCGCTCTACGGCATTCCGTTCGCGATCAAGGACAACATCGACCTGGCCGGTATTCCGACGACGGCCGCGTGTCCGGCGTATGCCTACACCCCCGACAAAAGCGCGGCGGTCGTGCAACGTCTGATCGCGGCCGGTGCGATTCCTATCGGCAAGACCAACCTCGATCAGTTCGCCACCGGCCTGTCCGGGCAGCGTTCGCCGCACGGCGCCTGCCGCAACGCGCTCGATCCGCGGTATGCGTCCGGGGGCTCCAGTTCCGGGTCGGCGGTGTCGGTTGCGCTAGGCCTCGCGGCATTTTCGCTGGGCACCGACACGGCCGGCTCGGGGCGCGTACCGGCTGCGTTTCACGGCCTGATCGGACTCAAGCCGACCAGGGGCGTGCTGAGCACGCTCGGGGTGGTGCCGGCCTGCAAGTCGCTCGATTGCGTGTCGATCTTCGCGCGCTCGGCGAACGATGCGCAGCGCGTGTTCGAGGTGGCACGCGGCGTCGCGGAAGCGGACCCGTATGCACGCGAGTTTGAGCCGCTGATGCAACCGCACCCGTTACGGCCGTCGCCGCAGCACGCACCTGATCCGGTGACGCGCGAATCAGTGCCGCCTGCTTCGCAATCGTCTTTGCGCGGCGTGCGCTTTGGCGTGCCGCGTGCGGACCAGCTCGAATTTTTCGGCGACACTTCGTACGCACAGGCCTTCGACACCGCGTTGACACGCGTGCGTGAAGCCGGCGCCGAGTTGATCGAGATCGATTTCGAACCGTTCCTTGCCACCGCACGACTGCTGTACGAGGGGCCGTGGGTCGCGGAGCGGCTCGCCGCGATCCGCGAGTTCGTCGAAACGCAGCCGGACGCGTTGCATCCGGTGATCCGCGAGATCATCGGCGGCGCGGCACGTTGGAGCGCGGCGGATGTGTTCGCCGCCTTCGATCGCCTTGCCGTTCTGCGCATGGAGGCCAGTCAGGTGTGGCAGCAGATCGATGCGATCGTCACGCCGACCTCGGCCACGACCGCCACCGTCGACCAACTCGAGGCGGATCCGATTCGCGTCAACTCGCGCTTCGGCTACTACACGAACTTCGTCAATCTGCTCGACCTGTCGGCGCTCGCCGTGCCGGCGGGTGTCTGCACGAGCGGTGCGCATGCCGGATTGCCGTTCGGCATAACCTTCGTCGCTCGCGCGCATCAGGATGTGATGCTGCTCGATCTGGCGCGCGCCTGGCTCGGCGAAACGGCATGCGAGCAGCAGAGCCTGGTGCCGGCGGCGCCAACGTCCGCAAACGGTGCGGAGAACACGAGCCGCGACAGCGACGCAACCGAACTTTGCCTCGGAGAATCCCATGACAGTCATTAACAGGAGCGACTGGTTCGCGGTGCGCCGCGAACTCTCGGCGCGCGGCAAGTGGCTGTTGGGCGCCGGCTCGTTCCTGCTGCCGCTGCTCGTGTGGTGCATCGTCAGCTACGTGCCGTTCGCCTGGCATCCGCAGGTGCTGATCGACAGCCCAGGCAGCGTCGACTATTTCCAGCCCGGCATGCGCGTCGACAAAGCCGTGTTCGCCGACGAACTGAGCCATGCGCAGGCGAGCCATACCGCCTTGCCGACGGGCGAGCTGGTCAACCCCGTGTACCTGCCCGCGCCGCACGAGGTGCTGCGTGCGTTCTACACCGCGTTCACGACGCCGCCCGCGTCGCGCGACGGCGTGTGGTTGCATCAAAGCCTGTGGCACAGCATCCAGGTGATCTTCTGGGGCTTTGTGCTGTCGTCGTTGATCGGCGTGCCGATCGGTATCGTGTGCGGCACGTACAGTGCGATCGCCCGGCTGCAGGAGCCTTTTTTCGAGTTCTTCCGCTACTTGCCGGCGCCCGCGTTCGGCGCGCTGATGGTGGCGATCCTCGGCATTTACGACGGCCCCAAGATCGCCATCATCGTGATCGGCACACTGTTCCAGCAGGTGCTGATCGTGGCGAACACCACGCGCAAGCTGGAGTACGGCCTGTTCGAAGCGGCGATGACGCTCGGCACGAAAAAACTCAAGCTGCTGACGCATGTTGTGATTCCCGGCATCCTGCCGGACCTGTACCGCGACCAGCGCATCCTGCTCGGCTGGGCATGGACCTACCTGATCGTGGCGGAACTGGTCGGCACCAGCTCCGGCATCACGTGGTACATCACGCAGCAGGCGCGCTATGAGCATTTCGACAACGTCTACGCGGCGATCATGATGATCGGGATCATCGGGCTCGGCACCGACCTCGTGCTGGCGTATCTCGGCCGCAAGCTGTTTCCGTGGGACCGTACGCTCAAAGCGTAGCGGCCTGGTTCATACCACTGCGCATTGCAGCCCGCTGCACCGCATTCAAAGGATTCCATCATGTTAAATCCGCAACCGATTCCGTCGTACCTGATCCAGTCCGAGGCGGTGCGCGAGCGTTTCGACCGTCTGAAGTCGCGCGAAGTGATTCTGGAAGTTCGCGACCTCGACAAGCGTTTCCAGTCCGCACAGGGCGAGTGCACGGCGTTGAACGGCATCAGCTTCAAGACGCACCGGCGCGAGTTCGTCTGCGTCATCGGACCGTCGGGCTGCGGCAAGTCGACCTTGATCCGCATTCTCGCGGGCCTCGAGCGGCAGACGAGCGGCAGCGTGCTGCTCGACGGCAAGCCGGTGGAAGGGCCCGGTGCCGATCGCGGCATGGTGTTTCAGGGCTACACGTTGTTTCCGTGGCTGACGGTCAAGAAAAACGTCATGTTCGGCCTGAAGATGAACGGCCACAGCAGCATGCATGCCGAGCGCGAAGCGCTGCAATGGCTCGATCTGGTCGGCCTGACGAAGTTCGCCAACGCGTATCCGCATCAATTGTCCGGCGGGATGAAGCAGCGCGTGGCGATTGCGCGCGCGCTCGCGAACCGGCCGCGCATTTTGCTGATGGACGAGCCGTTCGGCGCGCTCGATGCGCAAACGCGCGCGAAGATGCAGACGCATTTGCTCGATATCTGGCGCAACATCGACGTCACCGTGCTGTTCATCACGCACGATCTCGATGAGGCGATTTTTCTTGCCGACCGCATCCTGGTGCTGAAGGCCAATCCCGGCGAGGTGCAGGAATTGATCGAAGTGCCGGTGCCACGTCCGCGCGACTATTCGCAGGTCACGTCAGCGGAATTTCTTGCCACCAGGGCGCGGCTCGAAACGCTGATTCATCCGCCCACAGCCGCCGCCGACGAGGAAGACGACGCCGTCAAACCCCATATGATCCGGATGGTGGACGTGGCCGACAACGTCGAGTGAAGACGGCCATTGCGCTCAGTCTGCGCACCTAGCCGGCGAACGGCGCGCCCATCGGTCGCGTGCGGATGCCGGGCGTGAGCCGCGTCCACGGCAAGTCGCCCGGATCCGCGGTCATCGGACCTGGAGCCTTGGCGACCAGCACGGCGTGCGCAATCGGCTCGAAGTCGGCCCGAAAATGCACTGAGCTCTTGTTCACGAGTATTTTCATCTGCTCCGGCTCGATGCCCGCGACCCGGTACAGATTGCGGTCGAGCATCTGCGCCTTGGTCGAACTCACGGCAATCCGCACGCCGCCGATTTTCAGGCAGGCGACGGGGCCGAGATTCACCTGCATGCCGTGCATCATCGGCCCGTCGTAGCGGCAACGGCCATCGGACAGCGCCACGACCTCGAAGCGGCCCGCGAACGGCGTGTCGCCCGGCACGTTCGAACGGCCACCCAGCGCCAGCTCGAGCGTGGCGCCCACGCCTGCCGCATGCGCTTGCGCGGCCGCTTCCGGATCCCAGATCAGGCCGAGTGCGGCGTCTTGTGCGCCTTCGGCCAGCAACGCGCGCAGCATGCCGGTCGTGTTCGAATCGGCGCCCGCGCCCGGATTGTCCTGCGTGTCCGCGATCACAATGGGTTTCTGCGCCGTGGCGGAGAGGCGCATCGCTTCAGCGACGGCAGCCTCGGGGGACAAAAATGGCACAGCCCATAACGATTCGTCGCGCAGCATGGTGTCGTAGAGCGCATCGACGGCCGCGCGCGCCGCCGCCGCGTTGTCGCCATAGCCCCAGATAACCGGGCCGCATTCGGGGAAATCGGCAGCCGGAAAGCCTGGCGCAAACGAGAGCGAGACGACCTGATCTTTTTCCAGCATGCCGAGTGCCGCGTACATCGAGCGAGCCGGCTCGAGCAGGGTGCACATGCCATTGATCGGAATCAGAAACGGCAAGCGGCGCGCGGCGCACACGAGCGGCTTGCGCTCGTCCAGCAGACGCGCAAGCAGGCGCTCCGCCCGCGCCCCCGTAGCGGCCATGTCGACGTGCGGATAGGTGCGGTAAGCGACCAACGCATCCGCGCTCGCGAGCATGCGTTCGGTCACGTTTGCGTGAAGATCGAGCGAGGCGACGATCGGCACCGACGCACCGACTTTCGCCCGCAGGCGCGCGAGCAGTTCACCTTCGCCGTCGTCCACATGCTGCGCCACCATCGCGCCGTGCAAGTCGAGATAGATGGCATCGAAACCGCCGGCGCCGGCGGCCGCGACGATCTCGCCGGCAATCCGCTCGTAGGCGTCTTCTGTGACTTGCGCGGATGGACTGGCGGCGGTCCAGATCACCGGCATCAGCGTATGTCCGTGCTGCTCGCTTGCACGGATAAAACCACCGATCGGCAGGTTGACGTCGCGCAGCGCGAGCACAGCGTCGCCGCGCGTCATGGCCGGATGGCCCTCGCCGCGCACGAAGCTGTCGTAGGTCGCGGGCGACGGCGCGAAGGTATTGGTCTCGTGCTGGAAGCCAGCAATCAGGATCTTGAATGCCAAGTTAATGCTCTCCGTTGAAGAAGCCGGCACGCAGGGTCGCGCCGGCATGTCCGTTGAGTCTGGTCCGTCAGTTCGGTCAGTCAGGTTGGTGACGGAGGTTGGTCGCTGCGTCAGTTCACTGAGTCAGTTCATTGAGTCAGTGAACTGAGTCACGCGAGTCGGCGGGTCAGGCCCGGCGAGCCTGCGCGGCGGCTGGCGAAGGCACGCGATTCGCGACCAGCAGAATCGCGCCGAGCGCCAGCAGCCCGACCATCACGTACAGCCCCGCCTGCAGGCTGCCCGTCGCCGTCTTGGCCCAACCGATGATCGTGGGGCTCAGAAAGCCGCCCAACAGGCCGATGGTGTTGATCAGCGCGATGCCGCCGGCGGCCGAATCGCCCTTCAGATAAGCGGACGGAATGGCCCAGAAGACGGTGTAGGAGACCCACATCATCGCCGTGGCGACGGTCATGAAAAGCAGCGACATCACAAGATGCCCGCTCGCCAGCGTCGCGACGGCCAGCGCCACCGCGCCGACGAGTGCCGGCACCGCACTGTGCCAACGTCGTTCGCCGTGGCGATCCGAACTGCGTCCGCCGAGATACATGCCGATCACCGCGGCAATGTAGGGAATCGTCGAATACAGGCCGATCTGCATCGTGTCGGTCACGCCGTCGGCCTTGAGAATGGTCGGCAGCCAGAAGTTGACCGTATAGATGCCGCAGATCACGCAGAAATATGCGATCGCCATCAGGTACACGCGTGGATCGCGCGCGATCTGCCCGAACGAGTGATGCGCCGCGGGCGGTGCGCCCAGCCCGCTGGCGAGCACCCGTTTGTCGTCGGCCGAGAGCCACTTCGCATCGGCGGGGCGGTCGACCAGGAAGAACCACGCGATCACACCGAGCACGATGCACGGCAGTCCTTCGACCAGAAACATCCATTGCCAGCCGGCGAGTCCATAAGCGCCCGCAAAGGCCGTCATGACCCACGTCGACAACGGGCCGCCGACCACGCCGCTAAGCGGCCCGGCGATCATCACGGTCGCGATCGCGCGCGCCATGCGGGCTTCGCCGTACCAGTAGGTCAGGTAAAAGATCATCCCCGGCGCGAAGCCGGCTTCGAATACGCCGAGCAGAAAGCGCAGGCCGTAGAACATCGGCACGTTGTGGACGAACAGCATCGACGCGGACGTGAGGCCCCACAGCACCAGAATGCGGCTGATCGTTTTGCGCGCACCCACTTTCGGCAGCAGCAGATTGCTCGGCACTTCGAACAGCACATAGCCGAGAAAAAAGATGCCTGCGCCGACGCCGTAGACCGCATCGGAAAAACCCAGATCGCTTTGCATCTGCAGTTTCGCGAAGCCGATGTTGAGCCGGTCGAGGCACGCAAACAGATAGCAGATGAGCAGGAACGGCAACAAACGCCAGTTGAGCCGGCTGTAAAGCGCCGTGGCCTCGTCGGCACTCGGATTCGATGGAATAGCGGACACGGACAGCCTCCAGGGGAACGGTTGCGAACGGCAGGTGGGGAACGACGATGTGACGAGTGGCTCGCGATTTCGCTTGATTGGGTACCGGGCCGATAGTCGGTAGCCAATAACTGGATAGCAAGAGCAACTAAAGTGCAGTATTGTTGCTCGCTGGGCAACGCTCGATGACGCATGGAATTGAGCAACGCCACAAACGCAAACACAGGCACAGGCACAGGCACAGGAGCCAGACGATGCGGGAAATCAACCAGCGCCGCTTGCGCTATTTCCATGAAGTGCTCGCCCACGGCTCGATTCGCGGCGCGGCGGACCAGCTGAACACGGCGGCTTCGGTGATTACGCGGCAAATCAGGTTGCTTGAAGAGGAGATCGGCGCGCCGCTGTTCGAGCGCCACGCGCGCGGCGTCGCGCCTACCGAAGCGGCACAGCATCTGATCGAATTCTGGCACGGCTGCCAGGCGCAGCAGGAACAGTTCGAACAGCGCTTGCAGGCGCTCCATGGGCTGCAGCAGGGGCAGATCAGGCTGGTGATCAGCGAAGGCTATATCGACGGCCTGATGGACGAGGTGCTGACCGACTTCTGTGCCCGCTATCCGAAGCTCGACGTCACGGTGGAAATGCTGCCGGTTAACGAGATCGTGAGCGAAGTCGTCGAAAGCCGTGCCCATATCGGGCTGGCGTACAACCCGCCGAGCGATCCGCACATCGAGTACCGGGCCACCTCACTGCAGCCGGTGGTGCTGCTCGTGCACGCCGGACATCCGCTGGCGGTGCGTGGTGGGCCTGTCAGCGTCGACGAAATGCTCCAGTGTCCGCTCGCGCTGATGCCGCCGGCGTTCGGTCTCGGGCAAGCCGTGCAGATGCTGGCCTTCGCCGATAACGTGCAGATCCGGCCGACGCTCACCACCAACTCGCTGACGGTGTTGAAACGCTTCGTCAAGAAGGGCGAGGGGGCGACGCTGATCGGCAGCTTCGCCGCGATGCACGAAATCGCGGCGGGCGAACTCGTTGCGTTGCCGATCGAGCATCCGCTGTTTGCCTCGGCGAAGGCCCGGATACTGGTTCGAGCGGGCCGCCCGTTGGCCACCGCCGCGGATGAACTGCTGCGCTGGATGCTGGAAAGGATGTCGATGTTCAGCGGCACGGCGGCCGGTTAAACGTGGCCTTTCTGCGAGCGGGCAGGGCCTGGCACTGTGCGCAGCCAACATTACCGGATCGTAATCATCACGCACGCCGCTTGCCGGTATGATTTGACGGTCAAGTCAAGCACAGCGGAGCACTCCCCATGCGAATCCTGGTGATCGAGGACGAGCTCAAGACAGCGGCCTATCTGAAGAAAGGCCTCGAAGAATCCGGCTGCGCGGTCGATGTCGCGAACGACGGCCCACAAGGGCTGATCCTCGCGCAGGAAGAAGAGTACGACGTGATCGTGCTCGACGTGATGCTGCCCGGCATGGATGGCTGGACCATCGTCAAGACCTTGCGCAGCACGCGTACCACGCCGGTGCTGTTCCTCACGGCCCGCGACGACGTCGACGACCGCGTGCGCGGCCTTGAACTCGGCGCGGACGATTACCTCGTCAAACCCTTCGCCTTCGTCGAATTGCTGGCCCGGGTACGTACGCTGGCGCGCCGTGGACCGCCGCGCGAAAGCGAGCTGATCAAGGTGGGCGATCTGGAAATGGACGTCAATCGGCGGCGCGTGAAACGCGGCGGCACGCGTATCGATCTCACGCCGCGCGAGTTTTCGCTGCTGCAGTTGCTGGCGCGCCGTCAGGGCGAAGTGCTGAGCCGCACGCAGATCGCGTCCTATGTGTGGGACATGAATTTCGACAGCGACACCAATGTCGTCGAAGTCGCGATCCGCCGGCTGCGCACCAAGATCGACGATAACTTTCCCGTCAAGCTGATTCACACGGTGCGCGGCGTCGGCTATGTGCTCGAATTGAAGGACGCCGCCTGATGCGTGGCCGCTCGCTCGCCGCGACGCTCGCGCTTGCCTTCGGCGTCACCACGCTCGCGGTTTTCGTGCTGGTCGGGAGTTTTCTGTATCTTGCGCTGGAAAAGCAGATCAAGGCGCAGGACGATCTCGACATCGTGCTCGCCGCACGCCACGCACGGCGGCTCGCGCAGGAACTCGATGCATCGAAAGGCATTCGCGAGCACGGCGAGCGCTTGGCCAGCACCGTGCTGGGGAATGAAGCGATGTCGATGGAAGTGTTCGGTCCCGATGGGCGTATGGCGATCGAACACAACGCCGGAGAGACCTTCCCGGCGCCAGGCGGCACGGCAGGCAGCGCTGCGTCTACAGTCTCAAATGCGCCCGATGCTTCGGTCGCACTCAATGGGGCAGGCGACACGAGCGATCCCAGCGATGCCGGCGAAACCGCTGAAGCCGGCGGCGTCGAGACGATCGCCGCGTTGCCGCCGCTCACGCGTATTGCCGCTTCGGCGCGCATTACTGAAGTGGATATCGGCGCCTGGACCGGCCGCAATGGCGCACCGATCCGCGGCATTCTTGCGGACGCGCGGCTGCACGACGGCGACACGGCGACCGTGCTGATCGCGCGCAATATGAGCGACCGCTGGCGGCTGCTCGACCGCTATCGCGACAAGCTCAACATCGCCGGCGCGGCCGGCGTGCTTCTGGCGATGTTGCTGAGCTATCTGCTGATTCGCGCGGCCATGCGGCCGCTGCGCGATATCGCGGCGAGCGCGGGGCTCGTCACGGTCAATCGTCTGAATACGCGGATTACGGTGGCGCGTGTGCCGAGCGAACTTGAAACACTGGTGGCGTCGCTGAATGCCATGCTCGAACGCGTCGATCTCGGCTTTCAGCGCCTGTCGCGTTTCACCGCCGACCTCGCGCACGATATGCGCACGCCGCTCGCCAACATGCGCGGCGCCGCCGAAGTCGCGCTCGCCCGGCCGCGTTCCGCCGACGAATATGAATCCGTGCTCGCATCGAATCTGGAAGAGTGCGATCGTCTGTCGCGAATGATCGAAAACGTGCTGTTTCTCGCGCGTGCTGAACATCCGCAGTTCGTCAAACATATGCGCGAGTTCGACGCCGTGCAGGAACTGACGCGGATTGCCGAATATTTCGAAGGTATTGCCGACGATGCGAATGTCCGGGTGCAGGTCACCGGCGCGGCGATGCTGACGGCAGATGCTGAACTGTTCCGCCGCGCCGTCAGCAATCTGCTGGCCAACGCGATCCGCTATACGCCGCGCGGCGGCGAGATCACGCTCGATGCTCGCACAACGGCTGACGAGGTGCGCGTCACCGTGTCGAACCAGGGGCAGCCGATTGCCGCCGAGCATCTCGAACGGATCTTCGACCGTTTCTATCGCATCGATCCGTCGCGCAGCGCCTTGCCTTCGTCCGGCTCGTCGCAAGGGTCCACCGGTTCGACGGGGCTCGGCCTTGCCATCGTCCGCACGATCATGGAGTTGCACGGCGGCACGGTGCACGCTGAGAGCGACGCGCAGAGTACGCGTTTCGTTCTTACGTTCCGGCGGGTTTAGGGGCGTGCTGTCCGGTGGGCGCAGTAGCAAGCGTGGTGCTGGGTTGGGCCGCTGATGGGGCGACAGACCCGGTGACGCTCGCCGCGTCCGCCCCATCCTGCGCCGCCACACCATCGTCCTGCCTGCGCCACGTCCCACCCAGCGCCTTCAACAACAACACGCTCGACTCCAACTGCCGCGCGGCGATCTGATCTGCCGTGCGCTGGTTCGTCAGCGCGATCGTCTGTGCGGTCACCACGTCGAGATAGCTGACCGCGCCCGCGTTGAAGCGGTTTGTCGTGAGCCGCAACGATAGATCCGCGGCGGTAGTCGCACGCTGCTGGCTGGCGGCTTCGTCGGTGAGCGAATGCAAGGCGGACAGATTGTCCTCGACCTGCTGGAAGGCCGCCAGCACCGATTGCCGGTAATCCGCCACCGCGCCGTCGTACTGCGCCTTCGCGCCATGCAGACTGGCCGTGCGCTTGCCGCCGTCGAACAGCGTGCCGACCAGTTGCGGGCCGAGCGACCAGAACAGACTCGGCGCGCTGAGCCAGGGCGCGAAGAAGGTGCTTTCCAGCCCCGCGCTTGCCGACAACACCAGATCGGGGAAGAACGCCGCGTGCGCCACGCCGATCTGTGCATTCGCCGACGCCACGCGCCGTTCGGCGGCGGCGATATCGGGGCGTCGTTCGAGCAACTGCGACGGCAAGCCAACGGGAATCGCCGGCGGCGTTGCAGCCGAGCCGTTCGGCGGTAGCGTGAAGGTCGAGGCCGGCTCGCCGATCAGCGTGGCAATCGCATGCTGCATCTGCGCGCGCGTCACGTCGATGTCGGTATCTTGCGTGCGCGTTGCTTCGAGTTGGGTAGTGGCCTGAGCCACAGCGGAGGCATCGATCGCGCCGTCTTTCAGTTGCTGCTGCAGGAGTTTCAAAGCGGCGGCGTAGGCGGTTACGCTGTCGTCGAGCAACTTCTTTTGCGTGTCGAGCGAGCGCAGGGAGAAATAGTCGACGGCGAGATCGGCACTCATTGACAGACGCACGGCTTCGAGATCCGCCGCGCTCGCATCGGCATCGGCTCGCGCGCCGGTCACCGTGTCGCGCACCCGGCCGAACAGATCCAGCTCCCAGCTCGCGGACACGCCGGCCGAATAATCGGGGATGGTCTTGCCTGCAAGCGAACGGTCTACGAGGTTCTGCGAGGTCCTCGAGCGGTTCTCGGCGGCACCGGCGGTGATCGTCGGGAAAAAGCCGGCGCGCTGATAATCCACCATCGAACGCGCTTGCTGGACTTGTGCAACCGCCTTGCGTACGGTCTGATTCGAGACCTCGACGCGCGCTTCGAGTTGATTCAGCACCGGATCGTTGAAGATCGTCCACCAGGGGCCGCGCGGTGCCGTGTCGGCAGGGGCGGCCTGGGCCCAGCCAGGCGCCGCGCCTGCGTACTGCGCGGGGATCCCGGCGGTGGGACGCTGGTACGGCGGCAACGTCGAGCAGGCGCTCAGCAGTGCGCCAATCAGCGTGACCGCAACGGACCGGCGCAGGAACGGACGATGCAAAGACGGGCGGCTCAAAGGCGAATCGCACAAAAGCCGCCGTGAAACAGACATTGAAGACATTCGACTCATCCTTTCGATGACTGGCGCTCAGCTATGCGCAGCTGGCGCGATCTGCACGAGTTGGCCGGTACTCAGCGAATCGCCGGGGTTGTCGATCACACGGTCGGTAGCCGCGAGGCCCGTGGTGATCTCCACATGCGTGCCGAAATCGCGGCCGATGTGCACCGTCTTGAGCGCCGCACGGCCGTCGCCGTCGACCACGGCGACCGTCACGCCATCCGGACGGAAGAGCAGGGCGCTGACGGGCAGATCGAGCGCCGGCGTGGTCGACTGCAACTGCAGATGCACCTGCGCGTAGGCGCCCGGCATCAGCGCACCGTCCTTGTTATCGACGTCGACCTCGACGCGCAGCGTGCGGCTCGACGGATCGATCGAGCCGGTGGTGCGCGCCACCTTTGCGGCGATGTGCCGCCCGGGATACTGCTGGGCGCTCAGATACACCCCGGTGTCGGGCGTGACGTACGGCGCGTCGTTCTGCGGCACGTCGACGAACACGCGCAACACGCCGGTCTGCTGGATATGAAACAGCTCACCCGACATACCTGCGGTACCGGGCGTACCGCCCGCCGTCACGAGTGCGCCGACATCGACATTGCGCGCGGTGATCGTGCCGTCGAACGGTGCGGTGATCTTTTCGTACGACACCAGTTCGGCCAGATGCGCGACATTGGCTTGCGCCGACGCCAGCATCGCGCGGCGCGCTTCCATGTCGCTGACTTTCGTATCCGCATCCTGTTGCGCGACCGATTGGGTTTTCAGCATTTCCTGCCAGCGCTGCGCGGTGGTCTTCGCGAAGTCGAAATTGGCTTGCGCGGTGGCTTCGTCGGCACGGGCCTGGCGCAGTTGTGCATCCAGATCGGGCGCGCTGATCGTGGCGAGCGTCTGGCCGTTTTTTACCTGGGCACCGATGTCGGTGTTCCAGTGCGCCAGATAGCCGCTCGTACGCGCATAGATCGACGCTTCGGCGAACGGTGTCACCGCGCCGGGCAAGAGCAACTCGTGGACGGCCGGCGCGGCGCGTGGTGTGACCACGGAAACGCTGAGGATGCTTTGCGCTTGTGTCTGTTGCGTCAACGCAGCGCTTGCGTGCAGACGAGGCACGATGCCGACGATCAGCAGCGCCGCGGCGAGGCCGGTCAATGCGAGCGGCCAGAGACGGCGGCGCGGCTTCGGGCTTGCGCTCACGTTGGCGGAGCGGGCCGCTTCGTCGGCTTTCACGGCCTCAGCGGCTCGATCAGCCTCGACGTCCGGTTGAGACCTGTCGCCGAGGTCGGGCGGAAGTGATGGATTGTTCATGAGCGAGCTCTCGTCGGAGTCAAAGTGTGCGGGCGGAAACGCCGGATTCTTGTGTGTCGGTGCGGGCCGCGCGGCGTTTGTCGAGCCATGCATGCACCATCCCGTAGACGACGGGGACGAACAGCAATGTGGACACCGTGCCAAGCGCGAGGCCGCCGATCACCGCGCGACCGAGCGGCGCGTTCTGTTCGCCGCCGTCGCCAAGGCCGAGCGCCATCGGCAGCATGCCGATCAGCATGGCGAGCGCGGTCATCAGCACCGGACGGAAGCGGCTGAAGCCGGCTTCGAGCGCAGCCTGCAACGGTGGCTTGCCAGCGTGATGGAATTCACGCGCGGTGTTGATTACGAGAATGCTGTTGGCCGTGGCAATGCCGATGCACAGAATCGTGCCGGTCAGTGCCGGCACGCTCAGACGTGTGCCGGTGCTGAACAGCATCCACGCGATGCCCGCGAGCGAACCCGGCAGGCCGCTGATGATGATGAACGGATCGAGCCACGACTGGAAATTGACGACCATCAGCAGATAGACAAGGGCGATCGCGAACACGAGCCCGCTTGCGAGGCCGCTGAACGAGTCGTGCATCGCCTGCACCTGGCCGCGCACCACGATCGACGCGCCCGGCGGCAATTGCGGCCGGATCTGATCGACGAGCCGGGTCACATCGGCCGCCACACCACCGAGATCACGCCCTTGGGTCGATGCAAAAATATCGAGCACCGGCTGCACGTTGTAGTGCGAGACGACAGCCTGCTGGGTGCCGCGTGTCAGCGTGCTCAGCGCGCCGAGCAAGTTTTGCGGCTCGGGGCCGTTACCGTTTGCCGCAACGGACGCGTTCATGACGGCGGCACCCGTGCCACCCATTTGCGCGACCGGAATATTGGCGAGCGATTGCAGCGAATTGATGTCGTACTGAGGCATCATCGCCATGAGCGGATAGCTGACGCCGTTGCGCGGATCGAGCCAGAAATTCGGCGAGGTCTGCGAACTGCCGGAGAGCGCGATCAGCAGGTTCTGCGACACGTCACGTTGCAGCAGGCCGGCCTGAATCGCCCGTGTGCGGTCGACATTCACGTTGATTGCGGGGGCATCGCCCGGCTGCTGGATCCGCGCGTCGACGAGACCACGCACGCTGCGCAGTTCCGCGAGCAAGCGGTTCGCGACCACGCGGTTAGCGTCGAGCTTGTTGCCGACGATCTGGATATCGATGGGCGCCGGCAAGCCGAAATTGAGAATCTGGCTAACGATGTCGGCGGGCAGGAATGCAAACGTGACGCCGGGAAAATCACTGGACAAGGTTGTGCGCAGCGTCGCTACATAAGCCGCGGTGGGCTTGTGTTTGGCCGCGAGAGTGATCATCACGTCGGCGTCTTCCGGGCCGATCGGGTCCGACGAATCGTAGGTCAGATTGATGCCGCTCACCGGCACGCCGATATTGTCGAGCACGGCGGCCAGTTCCTGCTTCGGAATCACACTGCGCACCCGGGCTTCAACTTCATCGGTAATGCGCGCGGTGTCTTCAATACGCGTGCCGGTCGGCGCACGCAGATGCAGGCGGATTTCGCCGGTATCGACCGCCGGGAAGAAGTCCCGGCCGGCAAACGGCACCAGTGCGAGCGAGCCCATACACAGCACGAGGAAGACGACAATGAAGCGGCGCGGGCGCGCAATTGCCCTCGCAAGCACGCCACGATAGCCTTCGCGCAGGCGTTCGAAGCGATGTTCGAAACCGGCCTGGAAGCGGATCAACCGCGCAATCGGCCCATTACCCGTCACCGGCGTATTGCTGCGTGCGCGCATCAGATACATCGCGAGCGTCGGCACCAGCGTACGCGAGAAGAAATACGACGCGATCATCGCGAATACCACCGCTTCGGCGAGCGGCACGAACAGATAGCGCGCGACGCCGGAGAGCAGAAACATCGGCACGAACACGATGCAGATCGATAGTGTCGAGACGAAGGTCGGCACGGCGATTTCACCTGAACCGTTCAGAATTGCGTCGTGCAGCGGTTCGCCGTTTTCCAGATGATGCGTGATGTTTTCGATCGCGACCGTGGCATCGTCCACGAGAATACCCACTGCGAGCGCGAGTCCGCCGAGCGTCATGATGTTGATGGTCTGGCCCAGCGCGGAAAGCGCGATCAGTGAAGTCAGCACCGCGAGCGGAATCGACACCGCAATGATCAGCGTGGCGCGCCAGCTGCCGAGAAACAGCAGGATCATCACGGCCGTCAGGGCCGCGGCGATCACAGCCTCGCGCGCCACACCCACGACCGCCGACTTGACGAACACCGATTGGTCGGACAGCGCGGTGATGTGTAAAGCGCTCGGCAAGCCGGCCGCGATATGCGGCAGCATCGCCTTGACCTGCTGGATGATGGTCAACGTGGACGTGCTGCCGGATTTCTCGATGGTGAGCAAGGCGGCGCGTTTGCCGTCGCTGCGCACGATATTGGTTTGCGGCGCGTAGCCGTCGCGCACATGGGCCACGTCCCGCACATACACCACGCCGCCGGCCACTGTCTTGATCGGTAGATCGTTCAGCGCGGCCACCGTGTCGGTACTGCCGTTCATCTGCACGTTGTATTCCTTCGTGCCGATTTTCGCGGTGCCGCCCGGCAGAATCAGGTTCTGCGCATTGACGGCATTGACTACGTCGAGCGGGGCAAGACCTTTGGCCTGGAGCGCGCGCGGATCGATATCGACCATGATCTGGCGGACTTTGCCGCCGAACGGCAACGGTACCGACGCGCCTTGCACCGTCGCCAGTTGCGTGCGGATCTGGCTGTTGCCGAGGTCGTAGAGCTGCTGTTCGGATAGCGTGTCGCTGGAGAGCCCGAGTTGCAGGATCGGCACCGTCGACGCGTTATACGTAATGATGTTCGGCGGCAGCGTGCCAGGCGGCAGCACACGCAGAATGGACGCGGAATTGGAGGCCGCCTCGGCAATCGCGCGATTGATATCCGCGCCCGGATGAAAAAAGATCTTCACTACCGAGACGCCATTCAGCGATTGCGACTCAATGTGTTCGATATCGTCGACGTCCGAGGTCAGGGCGCGCTCGTAATTCGAGGTGATGCGGTTGGCCATGTCCTGGGCGGAAAAGCCGTTATACGTCCAGACGATACTGACCACCGGGATGTCGATGTTCGGAAAGATATCGGTCGGCGTGCGCAGTATCGCGAGGGGGCCGACGATAAAGATCAACACCGCGAGGACCACGAATGTATATGGGCGGCGCAGCGCGAGCTTGACGATCCACATGACGGTTTCCTGAAAAGAGGCAGAGGGAGGCGCGCGGGTTTTGACGCGCCTGGCGGCGCGGGACGCGGGCTTCTTTGTAAGTCAGGAGTGTGGAGGGCGGGCGCTTACCGGGGGTGGTCCGGTAGATTACCGTTCTGTTATCTTGCGTTTGGGTTCAAGCGTGGTGCCTGGATAACAAAACGGTAATCTGAAGGTCAGTGCTCCGACAGCTGAAATGACAAGAATGGGAAGCGTGGTTCAGGCCACTCATTTCTTGCACTTCATCGGAGAGACATCATGAAACTGCTTACCGCTATTGCTGTTGCTGCCCTTAGCCTGCCGTTCGGGGCGAATGCCTTTGCTCAATCTAATCCGTCAGGGTTGACGCGCGCCGATGTTATGGCGCAGTTGCAGCAGGCTCAGGAAGAAGGACTTGTGCCGACGCCTAATAATGACTATCCGCCCACGGCCAGGGAGATTGCTCGGAATCGGGAGATCTATGCTATTCAGCATGGGAAGGATGGCGCTGGCGCTGTGAAGACGGCAGGGGTGCCGGGTGCTGATGCTGGGGCTTCGTCTAATTGATGCTAGTGGTGTTCTTCGCCTGCGGCGTTGGCCTTTCCTTGCTTTCTTCGTGGTCTATTAGTGTTGCCCCTGTGCGGGGCGGCACTTACTTTCTTTGCCGCCGCGTAACTATTCAGCGCTTGTAAACTGCTACCAGGCTGTGCATAGTGAAGGACATGACGAAGATGCCTGACATCAAGGACCTGACACCGGAGCAGAAGGACGCACTCATCGTTGATCTGGTGAGGCGTCTGAACGAGCTTGAGGCAAAGCTTGAGAAGGACAGCCATAACTCCAGCAAGCCGCCGTCAGGCGATGGGCCGCGGCGCAAACCGAAGTCATTGCGTGGCACGAGCGGCGCCAGGCCCGGCGCGCAACCCGGGCACAAGGGCAAGACGCTCAAACGCGTGGCTCAGCCTGATCACATCAAGATTCATCCGGTGGCGCCGGTGTGCGATGCATGCGGCCAGCAGATCGAATCCGCCCGCATCACCGTCTTACCCGAAGGCCGTCAGGTGATCGATCTGCCGCCCACGCGTTTCGAGGTGACCGAGCATCGCGTCCAGGTCGCGCAGTGCGCCTGCGGCAAGCGCCATTCGGGGATGTTTCCCGAGGGCGTGAGCCAGGCGGTGCAGTACGGTCCCCAGATCCGGGCGGCGGCCGTCTATCTGACGCAGTACCAGCAGTTGCCGGTGGCGCGTACGGTTCAGGCACTGGGAGATCTGTTCGGTCTGCGCGTGAGTACGGGCACGGTGCAGCAGAGCATCGATGAGGCTGCCCGCCTGCTGGCGCCGGCAGTCAGGCAGATCAACGAGGCGTTACGCGAGCAGCCCGTGGTGCATTTCGATGAGAGCTGCATGCGCGTCAGTCGTATGCCCTACTGGCTGCATCTTGCCTCGACCCGTACGTTGAGTTGGTATGGCGCCCATCGCAAGCGCGGTCGCGAGGCGCTCGACAGCTTCGGCATCCTTCCCGGTTTTAAGGGCGTCGCGGTACACGACGGCTGGAGGCCATACGCTGCCTATGAGTGCGAACATGCGCTGTGCAACGCTCATCATCTGCGCGAACTGGTGTTCGTCGCGGAGTCGACGCAACAACCCTGGGCCCAGCAGATGATCAATCTGCTTTGCCAGGCCAAACGCGAGGTCGACCGCAGCGCGGCCTGCGGCAACACGGCGCTGGATCCATCGCGGCAACGCTATTACAGGCGACGCGCTCGGGCCCTGATCGCCCAGGCGCGCAAGCTTAATCCGACACAGGCTCGCGCGCCTGAACGCGTGGAGTTGCGCGGCAGGATCAGACAAAGCTTTACCTGCAATCTGGTCCGGCGGCTGCATCTGCAGGCGACCGAGGTGTGGCGCTTCATTGCCGATCACCGGGTGCCGTTCGACAATAACCAGGCCGAACGCGATATCCGCATGCCCAAGCTCAAACAGAAAATCTCCGGCTGTTTCCGCTCGGAATCGGGCATGCAGGCGTTCTGTACGATCCGCTCCTACCTGGCCACTCTGCGCAAACAGAACCGTTCGCTGATCAATGCGCTGGCGTTGAGCTTTGCCGGATTCGTCGTTTCGCCTCTGACTGCCGCTGAATAGTTACGCCGCCGCAAAGAAAGATAAGCAAAGAAAGCGGCTCACACCGCTAATTCTTAAGCGGGTCCCCCGCACAGTCGCGGTAGTGGTGCATCTGGAATCTGTGTTCTCGCACATTCCGCGTGAGTGACAAGGGCGTCATTCTTCCGGCGGCGCTGCGCGCGCCGAAGGGTATTTTGCCGTGCTCAGTCTCGGTCGTTGGGTTGTGCCTCTCAACTCATCCCTGCCGCCCAATCCACGGCTGCGTCGAACAAGTTGTTTCCCGCCGGCGAGAGATTTCCGAACGTGTCGTTGTTCAGGAAAAACATCACGCGCCGGGCCGGGGCCAGCGATTCGTAGTCCATCGTCGCGCCTTTCTCGTACGCAAAGATCGTGGCCTTTTCCGGTTGGCCATACAGCGTCGCAATCGTCGTCGCGCCAAGGCCCGGTTTGCCCCAGCTCATCGCGGCCTGTTTGCCGTATACGTTCGTTACGCCTGCCGGCAAGCCGGCCGCGATCGGGTGGGGGGCGTTCACTAACCACAGGTAACGCTCTTTCTCCGCTTCGCCAAAATCGACGTCGTGGCGCTTGCCCGTCATCGCGAAGTCGTCGAGTAAATCGTTCTCCCATGTCAGCAACGGTTTGGCCAGATAGCGCCAGCCGCCTGCCACCTGTTTGGATGAGACCGTCGACGAAATGATGACAAGATCCGCATCGCCGCTTGCCTCAGGTGGTTGCGCCTGATCCAGCATGCGCACGCTGTAACCGCGTGCGTCCAGGTGTGCCGCGATCTTCTGGTCGACAGCCAGATTTGGCCCGTTCAGTTGCACAACCATGACGACTTTTTTGCCCGCGCGTGGTCCGTTCGATGCCGCACGTGCGCCAGGTGTCGTGACAGCCAGCAAAGCACCAAGGCCCGCCGCCGCAGTCAGGAATGTCCGGCGCTTGGGCGCAGGCGCTGAGCCCTTTTCTGGGCCGTGATTTTGACGCTTCATAACGATTCCCGTCCTGTGTTGATTAGTTGAATGCGTGTAGCTCGTTCAATGCCGGCATGTCCTAGAACTCGAGTGTCGACAGCAAGGAGACCTGACGCGCGTCGCCGACCGCGACGAAATACCTGTTCGCGCTCGACGGGTAATAGGTCTTGTTGAACAGATTCTTCACGTTGAGCTGGAACGACAGACGTCGGCTGCCGAGTTTGGTGTCGTAAGTGGCGAAGGCGTCGGCGACGGTGTAGGCCGGGAGCGTGAAGCTATTGGCCGAATCGCCCGGACGTACACCGACGTAATGCGCGCCGGCGCCGACGCGCAACTGGTCGCCGCCGAAAATCGTGCCGAAGTCGTACACCGCGGCGAGCGATGCCGTGTTCTGCGGGGCGTTCCACAGGCGCTTGCCGGCGTAGAGCGGATCCTCGGTGGTCTTCGCGTCGATGTACGCGTAGCTCGCGATCACGCTCCAGTGCTGGCCAATCTGACCGGCGATGTCAAGCTCGACGCCGCGCGAACGCGCCTTGCCGGCCGTGCGCCAGTCGGTCTGTTTGGTTGTGTCGTTGTACTGCTGCACCAGCACGTTCTTCTTGTCGATATTGAACAGCGCCAGGGTGCCGGTCAGGCCGCTGGGCATCGCCACCTTGGCGCCGAGTTCCCACGAGGTCGCTTCCTCAGGCTGTACCGACGAGTCGATCACCACGCCAGAGGCAAGCGGCGCAATCGTCGAAGTCGGTTTGAGCGACTGCGTATAGCTGCCGTACAGCGACACCGTGTCGGTCCATTTATAAATTACGCCGGCGCGCGGCAGCCATTTCGTGCCGTTGATGTCCGTGTTGACGACGAACGGCCGGCCCTTTCCGGCGATCTGGTTGTAGCTCAGAAAACGCGCGCCGCCGATCAGAATCCACTTGTCAGTGAGATGCAAACTGTCCTGAAAGAAGAGCGAGCGGTCGTGCAGTGTGTCGGTCTGATCGCTGTCGCTTGCCGATACCGTAGTCGCCGGACTCTCCAGGCCGTAGACCGGGTTGAAATAGTTGAACGAATATTTCGTGGCCTGACGCAGCAGGTCTTTGCGATAGATGCGACGATATTCGTCGTCGACACCGATCTGCAGATCGTTACGCAAGCCGGCGATATCGAAATGGCCATCCACATAGGCAATCGCGTAGCTGTCCGTACTGAGCGCGCCATGCGTTGCATCGTTACTGCGCGACACGGCGCCGGTCGTGCTGTTGATGCCTTGCACACGCAACTGGCCCGCGTCGTACGTCTCGCGGTTGTAGCTATAGCCGAAGTGAGCCTTCCAGTTGGCGTTGATCTGATGATCGACGCTGATCTGCGCCAGGTTCGATTCGCCGTCCATCTCGTTGAACGGTTCGTCGAGACGTTCGCGGCTCGAGATGGCGAGCGGTTTGTTGGTCTTCGGGTCGAGCGCCGTGCCGCGGTCGAACGGATAGAGAAACTTGCGATATTCGTACGACACCACCACCTGGGTATCACGTCCATACCATGCGAGCGACGGCGCCACGAGCGTCTCGCGATGTTCGCCGAAGTTGCGCCAGTATTGTTCGTCGGTCTGATCGACAACCAGCCGGTAGGCGAGGCCGGCGTCACCGATCGGCCCGGTCGTATCGAGCGTCGCACCGGCTCCGTTGCGGCCGTGTCCGTAGGTCGAGCCGAGCACGGAAATCGCGTGGTAGGGTTTGAGCAAGGGCTGCTTGCTCACCACGTTGACGACGCCACCCGGGTCCATGATCCCGTACAACAGCGAAGTCGGGCCCTTGAGCACTTCGACGCTGTCGGCGGCCGCGTTCAGCGCGCGCCCCTGCACGAGCGGCATGCCGTTGTGCATGATCGAACCGTCGCGATTGCCGCCAAAGCCGCGCTTGAGCAGCGTATCTTGCGTGCCGGCCAGCGTATTGCCTTGCACGATGCCGCTCACGTTCGCGAGCGCATCGTCCAGATTGCGCGGATGCTGGTCGCGCAATACCTGGGCCGGCACCACGTTGACCGCCTGGGCCGTGTCGAGCAGCGGTGTGTCCGAACGCGTCACCACCGCGTCGACGGGTGGCCGGTAACTGCCTGCTTTCACCATTGTCGAGTTGACGGTCACGGCGGGGAGGGTGGCGTCGTGCGTGTTGCTGCTGTCCGCTGCCGATTCAGCGTGCTGCACGAGCGTATAGCTGCCATTGGACTGTTGCACCGCGCCGAGCCCCGTACCGCGCAGGATTCGCTCGAAGCCTTGCCGTACGTCGTAGTCGCCGTGCAGGCCTTCGCTCATGTGTCCGGCCGTCAGTGCCGCCGGGAACGACAGCAGCAACCCGCTCTCGCGTCCGAAGCGATTGAGCGCCGCTTCGAGCGGGCCAGCCGGAATGTCGTAGCTCTTGCGCGCCGGCGCCTCTGCGGTTGGAGGGGCATCGGTTGCCAGCGCGACGTTGAACGGCAATCCCGCCGAGATCAGCGCGGCCGTTGCGAGATGCCGCGCGAAATGTGCCGGCTGCCGTGCGCGCAAAGCGCCTGGCGTGCGACGGTTGCCACGGCTGCCGCTATCGCCGTTACCGGCCCCGGTCTTTCGATACTGTCCCATGTTCAAGGCTCGCTGGAAGGTAGACGATGTGTTGCTCTCATCTCCCTTGTCCCGCGAGACTCGAAAACAGCTCACAACAAACAACGAAAAAATTTCAGCGCCGGTGGCGCGCGTCTGGTTTTAGGAGCGTGCCGCGCGCACGGTGCCCCAGTAGCGCGTAATGAATACGACCTCGACCGGCAAGGTTGTCACCACGGCGTCCAGCACGCGGTCGGTATCGGCGAGTGGGTAAGTCCCCGAGAGCCGCAAGCCGGCCACTGAGGGATCGCAGCTCAGATGTCCCGCGCGATAGCGGTCAAGCTCGCTCACAAAATCGCCGAGCCGCATGCCACTCGCGACGATCAAGCCATCCGTCCATGCCGCATCGTTCTCGCTGATCGGCTCGATCGCGCTGACCTCGTCGCGCGTAAAACGGGCGCGTTGGCCGGCTCGGACGACTGGCGCAAGGCCGGGCGCATCGAGGGGGCTGATCCGCACGGCGCCCTCGAACACATCGAGACGGCAGAGCGCGCTCTGCTGTCTGACGGCGAAGCGTGTGCCTAGCGGCTGCAAACTGCCTTGCGCGGTCTCGACGATGAAGGGCCGCCGCTCGCCGCGGCTGCGACCGGTCGCGATCATGATTTCGCCTTTGATCAGACGCACGCGCCGCTCGGCGCCGCTGAAGCGGATATCGACGGCGCTGTCGGTGTTCAGCGTCATGCGGGTGCCGTCGGCAAGCGTCAGGGTGCGGCGCTCGCCGAGCGCGGTGCGCGCATCCGCGCTCCATGCGCGCCACGGCACGTGTTCACTGGCGATCCATGTCGCGCCGCCGGCGAACAGCAGGGTTGCGCGCACTTTGGCGCTCGCGCGGCGCCTCGTTGTACCTGTGCGCGTCAGCGCAGCGCGTGCGGCCGACGCGCTACTTGCGCCTGCGCTTCCCGTGCCTGCTACAGCAAGGCCCCTGAAGCGGCTGCTGACGCTGCAGATGTGTTGCCATGCGCGTTCGTGATCGGGATGCTCGGCGCGCCAGCGCGTCAACGCGAGTTGCAGCGCGCGCGTGTTTTCGCCGGATTGCAGCTCCATCCACCACTCCACGGCGCGCAGGGCGATGTGTTGCGGAATATCGGGTCTCGCGCTCGCGTTCATCCGGTCATCCGGTCATCCGTCAGGCCGCGCTCAGCGCGAAGAAACACTGCGCGCCGGCACGCACCAGATGGCGTTTTACGGTCGAGATGGAAAGCTTCAGTTGGGCGGCAATCTCGGCATGGCTCAGGCCGTCGAGCTGGGCCAGCAGAAAGGCACGTTTGACGGCGACCGGCAGCCGCTCCAGCAGACTGTCGATTTCACACAGCGCTTCCAGTAGCAGCGCACGTTCTTCAGGCGAGGGCGCGAAACTTTCGGGCACGAGCGCCAAGGCTTCCACGTAAGCGCGCTCGATCTGCTCGCGCCGCCAGTAGTTGGCGATCACGCGTTGCGCGACCGTGGTCAGGAAAGCACGTGGCTCCTCCAGCCCGAGCGGCTCATCGCGGGCGAGCAGACGCACGAACGTGTCGTGCGCGAGGTCGGCAGCGCGATGCGCGCAGCCGAGCTTCTTACGCAGCCATGCCTGGAGCCAACCGTGATGATTGCTGTAGAGCACGTGCATTTCGCGATGCAGGGCCGATTCGTTTGCCGCCATGGCCTACCGTGTGCGCCAGATCGGTGGATCCGACGCCATTGTAAATGAGAATTATTATCATAATAACATGTCAAAATGTAAGATGAAAATGATAACGAGCCAGGCGCTATGACCGGTCGCGGTTACGGGCCCGGGTGGCGCCCGTGATTACCGCGAGGCCGAACATGATGACCGCCTCGATCGCGATCGTATGTTGTGTGACATGCAGCGCCATCGGTCCCCACGCCACGCCGCCTATCAGAATGATCCAACCTGCGAGATGCGAGGGCGCTGCCAGGTCACGTCCGGCCACGGCCAGGGGTGCGGCGCATCCCGGTTCATCTGGCTGACGTATCGGCCGGAATGCTGTGCCGGAATGTTAGCGTCTGGTCCTGCGTACTATCGACGATGCTGTCGCGCTTGCAGATCCATGCAAACGCCCAATCCTGGGCAACTTCGATCGCTTCATCTTCCGTGTCGAAATACGAAAGATCCCGCTCGATATGCATCTCACCATCAAGGTCATCGTCAGGCGAAACACGGACCAGTCGCGCGTGAGCGAAGAATTTCCCAAGGGAGAAATCCGGCGTCGCGTCGATGATCCAACCACGGTACCCGCATTGCATGATTGCCTCCGATACTCAGACTATTCGGGATTCGAAAAGACAAAGCATGGATTCGTCCGGTCGTAATCGCTAAACCTCCTTCTCCAGTCAAAAGTTCGCGGGCTTCCGCGCCATCGGCGGTTGCGCAGACGGCTATCGCGGACTACCGCTACTGTTATAGACCTTCGGCGACTCAACGGTGATTCCAACTTTCGATGGAAGCAAAGAAAATGCCCATTCGAACAGGCTGCGGAATCGAGCGTTCCCGCGATTGGACTTAGGCACAGCTTATGCGCGCACAACATGCGAGCTGAAGTGACCTGTTGAAACTCACGGAGAGCGAAATGAATCACTACGCAGGGCGGTCTCACGATGAACGGAGTGCTGCACGAAAGCAGCAGAAACAGAAAGCGCAGGAACAATCGGGCGGTTCGATGGCCGTCGAAGGAACGGAGCCCGATGCCACGCATAGCAGCGGCGAGCTTTCCGAAAAAGGAAAGGAAGTGTGGCGCAAAGGCGCCGGCATCGACGGAGGAGGGAAGAGCACATAAGCCATTCCCGCGCGCGACGTGGCACCAGGAATCGCATGCGCCGCGTGCCCTGAAGAATGACGCGAACTGTTCGACTGGGTGAACGGTTTTCAAACCGCTCGTAGAAATTTCAACATATGTTGACGGCCACGGTTATCCGGCCCTGCCGGGCGTAATGCGTCGATGCCACGAGCTTCGTCTGTGAGCACCGTGCCCGTTTCACCTGACGGTTGTCCAGGCGTCGTCCGGGACGTCCGGAATGCCCGCCAGGTACATAGATTGCGCCGTTAATTGTGTTGCCTTCCAACCAAGCCTGGCACCCGAATTGGCAACCGTACTTCTCGTTGATGACGACCCGAATATTTTGCGCCCACTTCAATTGCTTGTAGAGCGCGAGGGATACCGCGTGCTGACGGCGCAGAACGGCGAGACAGCGCAGGCCGTCGCGGCCATCGAGAGTCCCAGTCTCATTGTGACGGATTGGATGATGCCGCACGTCGATGGCATTGAGTTGTGTCGACGATTGAAGGATGACAGCGCGACAGCGGGCATTCCGGTAATCATGCTGTCAGCCGCGCTGCCGCCTCATCCGGACGAGCCGCTATGGGACGTACTTTTGTTGAAGCCGGCCCCGATAGGCCGACTGATAGGGGCGATTCACAAGCTTCTCGACAACCCGTCGCCAGACGCGTCAGGACAGCGGTGAGGGCGGTAAAGCGAGATTTTTCTTCCCGGCGTGTCGATTTTGATAGTCTTCCTTCGTCGTATCAATGTCGGCATGCATGCGGCTTGCCTGCGCATTCAGCCAAAACTGACAGGAGATCTATCATGACGATTCAAAAGATCACGCCTTTTCTCTGGTACTCGAACGAAGCGGAGGAGGCCGCGGCTTTCTATGCGGGCATCTTCCCGGACTCGCGCGTCGTTCGGGTCACGGCGGTGCCGAGCGCCGGTTCCACGAAAGTCGTCGAGTTTGTTCTCTTTGGGCAGCCCTTCATCGCCATGAGCGCCGGCCGGCTCGACCCGTTCAATCACGCGATATCCCTTATGGTCAACTGTAGCGATCAGGCAGAACTTGACCGCTATTGGGACGCTCTTCTCAAGGGCGGCGGTTCGACCGAGGAGTGCGGCTGGGTAAAGGACCGCTTCGGTGTTTCGTGGCAGATTGTTCCAAACGATCTCATCCCAATGATGGCTGACCCCGATCCAGTAAAGGCCGGGCGCGTTGCCGATGCCATGATGAAAATGACGAAGTTCGACTTCGCCACGCTGAAGGCTGCGTATTCGGGGGCGGCGGTGTAGTAAAAGGCCTTGTGAGCAGTTGCCGCGCGCACGCACCATGCACGCGGCGCTATTCGTTCGGCTTGACCAGCATGACCTCGCAGCCGGGTGTCGCATCCTTGAAACGGATGGACATGCGGTGCATGCCGGCCACCGCCAGCACAAGGCTCAGGCCAAGCCCGCTGCCGGGTGTGTGCCGGCTCGCCTCACCGCGATAAAAGCGCCGCAGCACCGCTTGCTGTTCGGCAGGCGCAATGCCCGGCCCATCGTCCGAAACGGTGACGCCCGCGCCGGTCTTGCTTTGCGAACGCCATTCGCCAGCGAAGGAGATACTCGACCGGTCCGGTACCAAAAGCGGCGCGCGAAGACCGAACGCGACATTCCCGCTTGTTCAGCTAATTCGCGTTCAGCTAATTCGGCGACCGTCCAACTGCGACTGATATCAGCATGCATATCGGCAAGCGCTCTGGCCAATTATGGGTCCGACAAACCACCGAGGATGCTGTCATTTGAGAACCAGCTCGCGGATTCACATCGAAGCATTTTCGAATCAGGCTCACCTCTCCGTCCGTGGCAATGCGGATATTCGATTGAGCGAGCTCGTCCGTCATCTGCTGCGGAGATCGCCGTCATTGACCAGCTTTCGGCCAAGGTTATTTTTCAGTCGTCAGCAGAGCATAGAAAACGGTCATCGTTACAGGCCCGTGCCGACTGTCAGTGCAGGGTCGCCTCGACAATACCGGCCAGAGCACAAAGCACAACGACAGCGAGCGGAGGAATCTTCCAGCGCACCAGCAGAAAAAAGCCGATGGCTGCGATGGCAAAGTCAAGCTCCGAGAGAACCGCGCTGGTCCAAACAGGCGAGTACAGTGCGGTGGCCAGCAATCCAACGACTGCAGCATTCACACCTGCAAGCAGCGCAGCCATTGACGGGCGAGCGCGCAGCGCTTGCCAGTAAGGCAGCGCCGCAAGCACGAGTAAAAGGCCCGGCAAGAAAATGCCCACTGTGGCGAGCAACGCGCCAATCCAGTGATTCGGCGCTCCGACCATCATCCATCCGAGAAATGCAGCGAACGTGAACAAGGGGCCCGGGACAGCCTGCGCGGCGCCGTAACCCGCGAGAAAATCGTTCGACGATATCCAGCCGGTCGCGACGGTTTGCTGTTGCAGAAGCGGGAGCACGACGTGCCCGCCGCCAAACACCAGCGCACCCGAGCGATAAAACGCTTCGAAAACCTTGACCGCCTGACCCGCGTGGAGTCCGACCAATGCAGGGAGCCCGAACAGCAAGACACAGAAGAGAATCAACGCGGCGGCACCTACCGTGCGGGAAACGCGGGTTTCGTGAGTGCTCTGTGATACGCGACTGATGTCTGACGATCCCGTCGTCTGGCACAACGCGAGTCCGAGCACAGCGCCGATGGCGATAACGATGAGCTGCGCATAGACGGTCGTCAGAATGCTGAGCACTGCGATGGCGATGAGCGCGATGGCTGCACGGCGTTGATCCGGACACAAGCGCCGTGCCATATCCCAGACTGCTTGAGCGACGACTGCCACAGCGACAAGCTTCAGGCCATGGATCAAGCCGCCACCGATCTGCCCGCCGAGGCTCGGGGCGATGGCAGCAAAGCCGAGCAGCAGCAGGACTGAAGGCAGTGTGAATGCGAACCAGGCCGCAAGTCCCCCGAGCCAGCCGGCTCGCAAAAGACCGATCGAGAATCCCACCTGGCTGCTGGCCGGTCCCGGAAGAAACTGACAGAGCCCGACCAGGTCTGAGAAGGTTTCGTCATCAAGCCAGCGGCGCCGCTCGACGAATTCCCGACGAAAGTATCCCAGATGGGCAATGGGTCCGCCGAAGCAGGTCAGCCCCAATTTGAGGAAAACCTGGAGAACCTCCAAGGGGGAGCCCACCCTGGTCGAATGCGCGGAGGTGATACCAGTTTCCATAATTGCCAGGTTTCCAGATCGAGAAGATCAGCACGCTAGCATGAAGATCTTAGTCATCCATCGTTGTTCGGGGGCGACGACAGCGTCGGGTTCCAATTGTGACGCGAGCCGGGCGAAGTGGGTTGATGTCTAACGGATGCAAGCTGGTGAAGCTGCGCACCTCAATTTTCTGGCAGTCGCCGTATCTGCCGCGCCGTCAGGCCGAGCCGCTGCGCAGCGCGCCACGGTTTAAGCAGATCGTCCGCCATCGCCTGGATGACCTTGAATCTGTCCAGCCCACGCATCGTCATGGTGATTGTCCCGGATGTCGTCATGCGAGCCTCCCATTCAAATGGTCAGCCAGCATGACATGCGACGTTTCAACTTTGCCCAGGTACGACATTACAGCTTTGCCGTAACAGCCAATATGTTGATAATTTATCGACAGTAAAGTGACTAATTAAAGCTGGTGTTACACCTGCGGAACCAGAGTCCCGCAAGCATTAGCGCGTAGCACCAGCGACCGAAAACCCACGGAGAATTTTTCCCAAGCCCCGGTCCACACCGCACGAATGTGGTCGTCCGATGCGCTTTCCGCCTTACATGCGGAAATCACTTCAAGCGGATCGATACCGATCAACTCCGCTGCCTGAATGGCAACTTTCTCGTCAAAAACCGAACGTCCAAGCCGGTACTTGCTAACCGTCGATGGCGTGACGCCCAGCACTTTTGCTGCGGCGTAGTCGGACGGCAAGTGAAGCTTTTCGCGCAGCGCGTCCAGATATTCAACAGTCGTTTTCATTCCCGTACCCCTTTGTGGAAATCTACCCTACTGGCAGCGTATGACAGTAGGCATCAAATGACAACATGTCATCGATTGACATGTGTCACCAAATGACACTATCCTTGCGGAAAGTCACCCCGTAAGCCGTCGGTAATCTACCCTCCCAATCGACGCGTGAGCCCCATCTGACAAGGCCGGGGTGGCTTTTTCTAGTGGTCGGGATGGAGCTATTGAGGAGTGGAATGGGACGCATTTCGTTACAAATTCGCAGATCTTCACATGGCGGATTTTCCGTTGTCAGTCCATTAGAGCGTCGTGCGCGCCGGATTCTGGCAATCAACTCTTTCTTTTACTGGCTCGGCGCGTAATGGGAACGATCCTGTTCATCGCGTTTCTTGCGGGTATCGCGGTCGGCGCATTCGCGCTCGATCTGTTTTCTAACCGGCGCCGCGGATGACCGCCATCGCGGTGACTGCGGTCCTGTTGGCGGCCGCTCTCATCGTCGTATCGATTGCGCTGGCGCTTCTTGTTCGTCAATTGACAGAGTGGGGCAGATGACTTCTGACTGGATCATGTTCGGGGCCGGAATGCTATCCGGCTTTGTTGCTGCGGGCTTCTTCATGGTCACGGCGCTCGCGCTCGTCAAGATCACCAACGACGGAACGGTGACGCGATGACTCCCGAAAATTCTGAATACGTTTCTTTTGAACATGTGACGCTGTGCGACCTGACGGAGGGCGCCACACATGGCCTCAATCAAGCTTTGTGAAGCTGAAATGCAGGCACTTTATGGCCTCGGATACGAGGCGATCGCGCTCTATGTAATGGCGATCCGACCACGCATGGATTTCGCGACAGGCATGGTCGGCATCGCGCCACGCATCTCGTGGCAAGCCCTGCGCGAGTGGATCTACGTCGAACCGCGGCAGGGCGTCAAAGCAACGGTTCCGTCAATTGAAGCGATACGGCGCATTGCACGCCAACTTGAAAAAGCAGGGTTACTGCGCTGCGAATCGACTGAAAAAAATCTTGTTTTCCGAACGCTTCTCGCTGAAACGGATTCATGCGTCCAGAAAAAAGCCGACAGGAAGCCGACAGGTCAAGCCGACACCAGGAAACCCGCGCCAGTAAAAGCTCAACGCCGCGAAGCCGACAGGGTGCAGTCGGCACAAGCCGACACACACCCGGTATCCGGAGAAGCTCTTACTAATACCTCCTCCGCCACTACACACGTTAGTAGGGCAGACGGAGCGACGGAGGGCGGTGGCGGTGGCGATGAATTGATCTGGCCTGAAAACCTCGAAGCCACCAAACGGGCCGCTATGGTTACCCTGATGGCTAGCCTAGCGCCCGCCCTTAAGCAGCAGGTTCTAGACGAATGGCAGGGCGCTATACAGGCAGGTGGTATCCGCTATCCCGCAAAATTCTTCGCCAGCGTGGTCAGTGACGCAAAAAACGGGGTTTTCATGCCCGAACACGCAGGGCGCGTGTGCGCGGGACGTGAAGCCAGAAAGAAGCAGCTTGCAGAAATGGTGCGTCGTGATGCGGCGTTTTCCGCGCAGGTCGCGGAATCTGCGCGATCGCTTCCACCAGGCGGTTCGATCAAAGCGATGCTCAGCGGCGCCATGAAGCGGGCGAAAGAGCGACCACCGTCGGCCGTGCAGTGAGCGTGTGGGTACGAAGGGTTTGGACTGGGGCACCTTGAGCCACGATTGGAGGCCGAAATGATGCGAATGAAGATAGATTGTCCGTGCTGCAGTGGCGAGATTGACGCACGGCACACGGAAAGCATGTCGCAGACGATGCGGCGCATGTATTTCGTCTGCGGCGACTGTGGATATAGGACGCCGGCCGGCTTCGAGATTTTGTTTTCGCTATCGGCGTCGGCACGCCCGCGAGAAGGCGTATACCTCGAAGTTAGGCCGTCGCCAATGCTGCGCGGTGCAGTCAACGCGCGCACGACAGTGCTGCGGACGACAGCAGCATGAGATTCAGCATCGCTTGTCCGCATTGCGGTGCGCGCGGCATAGCCCGCGCGATGGAAAAAACGTCGGACACGCTCTGGACAATCGATTTTCAGTGCGACGACGTTACTTGCGGTCACACGTATCGCACGCGTCTCGAAATGTATCCGCCGCAGTTTCCTATACCGAAGCGGGCTCGACCCGAAACGCTTGCGCTCCAGTTCGCCTTTTAGCAATAGAGGGGACGGTCGCCTCGCGGTCGCGACAGCACCGGTAATGTCGCGATTCATGGAGGCAATCAGAAGGCCGCTGCTAACGCATAGGCTTCATACCTAGGGGCCGCCGGGTTGGCATTTTCCAACGCCCAATTGTGAAGCGTCGTTGAAATGGCCGAGCAGCGCAATTTGTCGAAGATCATTGATGGCTGATCTCGCTAGCCGTTTGCGCCGTAGTGCGTTATTCTCAACCGACGCTCAGCAATAGACTGATTTCGCGTAAAAGAGCGCGATTCCGAGAACTGCGATACAGATTCACCACTCGCTATTGGACTTTCAATACGCGTTAAAGAACGTAAGCGCTGTCAGTCGAAGGCGACGTAGTGGCTGTCTAAACGCTACCCAAACGGACGGATGTCAAATAGCCGTCGTCGGCCGATAGCATTGACCTTGCATTTCGTCCATAGAGCAAGCAATGACAGACGAATCGACTCCTAGCGATAACGGCGTGCCGAGTGAAGGAGCAGGGCGGAAAACGGTGCGTGGTGCTCTCCAAGTCGCTAGCGGAGCTGTTCCCTTTGTGGGAGGCATCCTTTCAGCCATCGCTGGCGCTTGGTCCGAACATGAGCAGGCCAAAGTCAATCGTTTCTTCGAGCAATGGGTGAAGATGCTCGAAGAGGAAATCCACGAAAAAGAAGCGACCGTCATCGAAATAATGGCCCGTCTTGATCTTCAAGACGAGAAAGTGGCCGCTCGGGTAGAGAGTCGCGAGTACCAATCACTACTGAAAAAGACGTTTCGGGAATGGTCTGGTGCGGAGAGTGAAGATAAGCGCGTTCTGATTCGGAACGTACTAACGAACGCAGCCGCATCCGCGATTTCTAGCGACGATGTTGTCCGCATGTTTATTGACTGGATTGGACAATATTCTGAGCTCCATTTTCGTGTGATCGGCGCGATCTACAATTCGAATGGAATCAGCCGCGGCGCTGTATGGCGGAAGATTGGAAAAGGAAAAGTCCGCGAAGATTCCGCGGATGCCGACTTGTATAAGCTTCTGTTCCGTGACCTTAGTATGGGTAGCGTGGTACGTCAACATCGAGAGACTGACTACAACGGAAACTTTATCGCAAAACAAACAGGCAAAAGGACGTCCGGCAGCACGTCGAATGTGCTCAAATCTGCATTTGACGAGGATGAGTTGTATGAACTCACTGAACTTGGAACGCAGTTTGTCCATTATGCAATGACTGAACTTACCCCACGCATCGCTTACCAATTCAACTCGGAAAAGCAGGAAGAGAGCGACGCGAAATGACCGTAATAAATTCAAACACTGCGTACTTAATTTTTGCAACCATTCTTACTTTTTGACCAAGGGGATTCAAGATGGCAGGCTTTTCGAAAGGCGACGTGGTGCAAGTCAAGAGTGGCGGTCCGGCGATGACCGTTTCAAATGTCGGCGACTATTCGGGAATGGGAACTGGACCACAAGACGGTGTGCTGTGCATTTGGTTCGATGGCAAGAAAAAGGTCGAAGACGTATTTGATGCCGCGACGCTCGAAAAAATTGATGAATAAATTGCTAGAGGCCGGCCGCGAGAGCCGGGCGGCTTGACGCCGTGCGCCGCTTCTCACGTGGTTACGACAAAGCTGCGGGTATGTGAGATGCCTAGCAGCTTTATATCTGCCATTGGTAGGGAGGCCAAGGAGAATCAAGTCTAGGCCTCCACGGGGAACAACGCCCGGGGTAAATCCCGGATGACCGGCTCCGTGGCTGTATTGCTCGACAGCTTTGCAGAGCTCGTTTTTAAGACAAACGGGACATATAGACGACCCACGCCTTGAGATTAAAATATGAATCGATGCATTTACACAAAACAACAATTCGAAGTAGCAGACGGCGAACATATTCTTCAGAACTTCCTCAGCGCTCGATGGACGTCTTCGCAAATCTCATCCAACGCGGCTCAACATCAATTTGGCTCTAGTATCGATGTTGCTTTAGCGGATGGCTTGAAGGAGATTCGAAATCTCTTGGGAACCCGCGGGGGACGGGGAGAAGCGGGACCACCGCTGAAGAATGTCTCGGGCAGCTCAGGGACAAAATTCACAGTAGCCCCCGGTGGCGCCCCAAGTATTGCTGAGCCGGTTATCAAAACTACTCCGCTTCCGGACGGAACTCATCAAGCCCAGGTGGTTCTCGGTAATATGAAGCAGCTTGGGTGGGCGGTTGCCAAGCTCAAGGAAATGTTCCCGGATGCAAGCATTGACGTCGAGCAGCTAAGGCAGCACGCCGTTGCCCAAACCGGTTATGTAGATGAACACTTGAATCTAAGAAGCGGCCTGGGCGGGGATGAATTTTTTAGAGGGGCAATGAAAGCCACCTTTAACCTTCTCGGCGCTTGCGATGCTGATACTGCGCTCCTCTCTATCTTTGATCGGGCGAGAGAGTTCATCCTCAACGGAACAGGTGAATGCACCAATTTTATTCGCTGGCTGAAAACTTCTGACGAAGTGGCCTTGCCTCGCATTGGTGATTTTGATCAATTTGTCGGGGTTTATTCAAAAAATGGCTTCGTTGATGGTTATATTCATTTTTATGGAGAAATTGGATATCTGATTCGCTTGGCTGAAAATTACACTGGACCTGAATTTTGCTATGGATACGTAGTCGACCCGTTTCGGGAGGGCGACCCGGCGGAGATTAGAAATCCAGATTTCGAAATAGAAAGCATTCCAGCATTTGATTCCGGCAGTAAGCTCCCGGACGAATCGGTGTGGCCAGGCTATAGCGCCAGATTTTCTCGCATTCTTGCACGGTACTACAGGCGTGCAGATGAACAGAATCTGTCAAAGATAGTTGACGATGTGCTTTTGCCGCATACAGGAGAGATCATAACGGAGGAAATGCTCGGCGAACTTTCGCGCAAGGCTGCGGAGTATATGGTTCGTCGGTTGTCTATGAATCCAAGGAACTGACAGAAAACCTTGGCAGCAGCCGTCGCAGAGGAGTTGCGGGGCCGGGCGCCTCCGAACCGGCACTTGCCGCTAGAACCTTTGGAGGCGGTGAGAAGCATTCGAAGCCGGCCCTGCAACCGACAGAATCGCCCTCTGCACGCATCAAAATGCATCACTCGGCCGGCCCCGAAATCGTCCTAAACCCCGCACAGACAGGTGCTGCACCAACCGGCGGCCTACTGCATCAGAACCAGCCACTGTAGCGGAGGGCAGGCGGGGAGGGGGACTGCGATATCGAAATGCCCAAGGCCACCCATGGTCCTTACAGCCGAGTTGCGGCTGCCTCCTCGCCGCGTCCCTCCGGCCCGCTATGGCGCCGCAAAACATGCCACAGTGAATAGTTGGGCATACAATCTTCGTCGATTAATCTCGGAACCAACAGTCAATAAAACGAGGTGCGGGGCGATATGGATTCTTGGGATTGGGAGTTTTTTGCTACAGAGGTCATGGCCGATCATTACGCCGTGACTGATCATGGACCTCTACGCGGACCCGTGACGGGATTCGCCTTGACGCGGAACAAGGCGCTTGACTTGATGCTGGCAACGACCTCCGCCGCTGACAGCACGTCCAGTGCAAAGCCTACGAAAGCTGGCGTTGTATATATCGCGACGGAAGAGGTGAAACTAGCAGGCCGTTTTGGGGCACAAGCGACCGCAACCGGAGTTATCCCACTCAGCTACACCAAATTTACAGGGAGGGCCTCCGAAGCGAGCGCCACAACCGAAACATCTTCGATTCAGTCGTTGCAATGGCAGCGAAAAGATTTGGGCGAGGTTCGTTACACCATAGAATGGGTCGAGAACATGTCTGGGCCTTTCGTATGGCCGCACTCTGATGGCCTTTCGCGATCGGGGGAGAAGCGCAGAACACTTCATAGCCCAATGGGCGAAGTCGTCTTTTCGGTTCCCGTCAACTCGGATGAATTTAGCCGCAGCTGCGTGCATCTATTTGTTGAGGGGCTTGAGATATTCATCGGCGTCTCAAAGGCAAAGCTGGAACACATTTCGAAGCCCGGTTTTATTTTGTACAAAGGGGCACCTGACGAGGATCTACGAAGAAAGATAAGAGACTGTTTGTCGTTTTCGCTCGGAAATTTCCTGGTCTACCTTGGCGAGACTTCCTTTGACGACGAGTGGACGCCTGTAACGTTCACCGCGCGAAGCGGGCACGCGCTGGTTGAGGAGGCGGCGAGCCTGACGGGCGTTCAACCGGCGCCACTCGGTCAGAGATATCTGCATGAGATATCGCCAGACATGCTAGGGAGAATGGTCTCGTCGCTATATCGGCATTACGACGCCTATAGACTGCAGAGCGTGTTTTGGAGCTACTGGCACGCTCTCGCTGCTCCGGTGCACATGGCAGCTGCACATTTCGGCGCGGCTATCGAGTCCTTACAGAAGGCAGTTTTTGATGCCACAGGCTCTGAGGCGCAGCGCAGGATCGTAGCGGATGAGATTGCGTGGAAACGTCTTTACAAAGAAGTCGCCGCTTGCATCACAAAGTCTGATACGACTGCGATGCAGAAAGAGCTTCTTATCAAGCGGGCACAAAATATGAACTTTGCCCCTCAAGGAGTTGTTGCCGATCGACTTTTTGACACGCTAGGGCTGAAGCTCGACGCCCTTGAACGATCTGTTTGGGCGAACCGGAACCGTGCTGCACATGGCGGTAGCACGCACGCCGACCAAGGAATTCGTTTGATCCGAGAGAACAAAGTCCTGCGGGTCATGATGAACCGGATGTTGCTCGCAATAAGCAATGGAAGCGACTTTTACTACGACTATTACACAGTCGGCCACCCGTTGAAACGGCTGGCGGATCCGATTGAAGACGATCGAAAAGAAGGGTGACCGAACGCCATGGCCAAGATTGGTCGGAATGATCCATGCCCCTGTGGAGGCGGCAGGAAGTTTAAGCACTGTCACGGTTCTCCGGCATATCAAGAAAGTCAGCGAACGCAGATACAAAAAATCGTCAAACAGGCCCAAGCAGTCGAAGTACAGCGTGCGCGCCAGCAGGGTCTGGGACGTCCAATCATCTCGGCGCAGACTGAAAATGGGTATCGCTTTGTCGCCGTAAAAGACAAGCTAATGTATTCGGACAAATGGAAGACATTTCATGACTTTCTGGTTGCGTACATTGCGAGTGTGTTAGGCGCGGATTGGGGAGCAGCAGAGTTGGCGAAGTCCCCGATGATTCGCCATCCAGTCAGCAACTGGTATCAGCTCGCCTGCGCAAATCAGAGGCGCTATGTTAAGGAACCCGGAAAGGTGGGCTCTGGCCCGATGACTGGGGCAGATGCTGCGTATCTATTTCTCGCCTACGATCTTTACGCCTTGGCTCACAACGCAGAACTTCAGGCGAAACTGATCGCTCGCCTCAAAAATATCGATAACTTCGAAGGTGCACGTTATGAAGTTTTCGTTGCTGCCACGTTAATTCGTGCTGGTTTTGAGATTGAATTTGAGAATGAGGATGATCGGACCACCACCCATTGCGAATTCACGGCGAGGTTCAAAAGGAGCGGTAAGAAATTCTCGGTGGAAGCAAAACATCGCGCGGGCGCTAGGCCGCGGTTGGGGCGGCTATTCATCAATGCTATGCAAAAGAAAGCTGACCATCCCCGGATCGTCTTCATTGACGCAAACATGCCAGACGATGGCGGCACGCAAAACGGGCCGCCAATGATGAATGTCGCGATTCGAAAACTAAGGGGGCTTGAGGGAAACTTGATCAATGGTAAGCCGCTACCAGCAGCCTATGTGATCGTTACGAATACACCTTGGCACCATCACCTAGACTCGACATCCTTTCGTTGTTGCTTGGATGTTGACGGGTTTCAGATTCCTGATTTCAAGGCCAACGTGCCGGCGCCAAGTCTACGCGACGCAATAGATGCCAGAGAGCGGCACATTGAGCTTCATGAGCTGATGAAGTCGATCCAGGATCACAGCAAAATACCGAGCACGTTCGATGGGGAGATTCCTGAGTTCGCATACGGCGAGACAGCGCCTCGCCTCATGATTGGCCGACGCTACCTCGTCAAAGACGAGGAAGGCAATGATGCCTCAGGAGAGCTGACCTGTGCGGTCGTAGTAGAAGCGAAGAAATGGGCTTGGTGCGGCCTCCAACTGGATTCAGGCAAAAGCGTTTTGTGCACTTTGCCACTTTCGGATCATGAGATGTCGGCGTGGCGACAGCATCCTGACACCTTCTTTGGCGAAGTTGGTCAGCGGCACACCAAGGCAGAAACGCCCCTGGAACTCTATGACTTCTTCCTTGAGAGTTACCGAAATATCCCGAAGGAACGGCTAATTGAGATCTTGTCGAACGCTTCTGACATTCAGGAACTTGCGGGGCTCGACCAGCCAAAGTTGGCCAGCATCTACGCTGAGCGCAACGTGTACGGGGCGATGGCCGCTGGGGTGAAAGTCAAGACACAAAATACCGCGTCAGAGCAGGCGGGTGACTCGGATTAGTCTACGCCGCGATAAGCTGCTCGTCGGCGTGTAACATGTCCAAACGCAGAGCAAGTGGGCGTATGGACAAGGGCTAATCAAGCCGTGGAGAGTGGGCGCTTGATGGTGTAGGGATTGAAGCGCACGACCTCATCTCCGATCCACTCGTTGAGCTGCGTAAAGCGGCGCTGTAGTGGTTCGATTTCGTTCGCACCGAATACCTCGGCCGCCGTGTCTGCGGCCCCAAACCCGCCCGTATTGCTCGGCACGACGCCGATAAGCTGCGGCGGTACGCGATGCGCGGCGAGCAAGTCGTCGCGCGTCACATTCTTGATGTTAAAAAACTCGTCTTTGGCCGTGACCTCGGACACCGGAATTAGCTGAATCCCTTCCTTTTTTCCGGCCGGCGCGTACATGAACAGGTTGCGGAAATTCCCCGGCCCTTTGCTGTTTTTCAATGCTTCGCGCAACGCGTCGACGTCTTCCTGTTTCTGAGCTGCGTCTGTCATGTACAGAATGAACCCGGCATGCGATCCGTTTTCATAGTAGCGCCGGCGAAACAGCGTCGCCGACTCGTTCAACCATGCCGCATGCAGAGCGCCGAGATATTCGGGCAGGCCATACACTTCCTGATTGATATCCGGTTCCATCAGGTGATGAACGGTATCGGCCGCAAATTCGTGCTTTTCCTGTATGCCGTTGACCTGAAAGAAACGCTGCAAATCGGACGCGCGGCGCATGTATTTCGATGGTGCGCGTTTCAGCGCGAGCGTCCCACCGAGGCGGCTCTTTTGCTTTTCAAGGTAGGCATTGCCGAACACCATGAAATCAAGCGCCCACTTGTCGAATTCCTCGCGCGTGAGCAATTTGTGCGGGACGAACGTGGACGACAGCACATTACGCTTGAAGTAAATCGCGGAGCTGTGATGCACGCCGGCGCGGAACGACTTCGCCAAACCGGCAAACGACACCGGCGGCTCGAACCAGTCACCGGCCGACCAGCTCTCGACGTAATCAAGAATCTCGGCACGATCCATAACGGGCATGGCGTCGCCAAACGTGAAGGCCTCGGCGCGTGGTGGCGTTGCGGCTGGCGCCGGCGTCGCTGCGGTGTATCGATTGTGTTTGCGCTTGCTCAATTTGAAAACTCCATAAAACCAGTGTTGTTGGCGGTAACGCCCTCTAGCGGCTCATTGCCGAGCGCATGCAGGCATGCCCATGCAAGATCGGCGTGCCCGGTTTCCTCGCTGCGGCTCGCCTCATAGGTGACTTGTCTTCCGCTCGCGGTCATGGTCTTGCGGATAGCCATGAACGATTGCGCGAGATCGGTCCACCCGGCATCAAATTCGAGTCTGCCCTTACCAATCACCGACAATCCTTTGAGAACGAGCCGGCCCTTAACCTCTGGCGAGTAGTTGAGCGCGACGGCGTTCGGGTAGAACTGGCGAACGAGCTGGTACACGCCCTGGCCGATGCCGGTCGTATCGATCGCCATGTATTCAACGTTGAAATCCTTTGTGATGCGCCTGATTGCATCCGCCTGGGCTTCGAAGTCCATGCCGCGCCATTGCTCTTTGTGCAACACGCGAAATTTGCCCCCCGGCACGACCGGCGGCGCCACCACGACCAGGCCGGCTGAGTCGCCGGATAACGCAGGGTCGTAGCCGACCCATACGGGCCTGTGACCGAAAGGGCGGGGCGCCAGTGGCTTGAAGTCTTCCCATAGCTCCCACGAATCCACCATGCAGCGTTGCAAGTCAGCGAGCGGGAAAATCGATGCCGTGTCATCAATGAAGTGACACATCAACAGGTTTAGATACTCCTCGGGGCTGTATTCAAGCCCCAGCTCGGCGAGGTCGAACAGATTGCAACCGCCGGCCACGGCGTCTTCGACCGTCACGATCTGGCGCCACTGCCGGTCCTCGCAAAGCCGGCCGCGTGCGAGCGCCTTGTGCGTTACGTCAAGGTGCAGATGGTCGACCTTGGCGCGGCCCCGGTTGAAATGGTCGCCGGTCCAGAAGGAATAGGCTTCATGCTGCATGCTCGACGGCGTGGAGAAATAGGTTTTTCTCCACTTGCTATGCATCGCCATGCCCGATGCAACCTTGTTCAGCTTGCGAAAGCCGCCGACCCAAAAATACTCATCGAAATAGAAATTGCCGTGATAGCTCTGCGCGGTGCGGGCGTTCGTGCCGAGAAAGTAGAGCATTGCCTCGTTCGGCAACAGGATCGGCTCACCGGACAGGTCAACGTCCGCGGCCTCGCGTGCAAATTGACACATGTACTGCCGGAACACGTGCGCCTGTGCTTTGCTGGCTGATAGAAAAATCTGATTCCGGCCGGTCTCTAACGCATCAATCAGCGCCTCGCGGGCGAAGTACCACGTCGCCCCAATCTGCCGCGATTTCAGGATGTTTCGCGTGCGCTGATCGCGCTGGCGATACCAGACCTTCTGATAATCGAACAGCGAATCGCGGAACGCCTCGACAATCCTGTCGCGCTGCTGGTCGCTGAATTCGTTACGTACTGCCTTGGCCTTGCGCGGCGCCGTGTTGCGCACCTCAATGGCTGGGTTTAGATCGCTCTCCCTGCCTGTCTCGCCGTACTTGTAGACACGTGCCATGCGTTCGACCTGACGCATGAGCAAATCGACTTCCTTGAAGTCGCGGCCGTCTTTCTCCGGCTTGGCAATCAACACCGCAAGCCGCGTTTCTAACGATGACTCGATGCGCGCGATCGGCGTCGCCTTATCCCATTCGTCGCGCTGTTTCCACGCTTCGACCGTCGCGCGCTTGATTTCCAGGTGGCGTGCGATCGACGTGACGCGCCAACCCTGCCAGTAAAGCGCGCGGGCTATACGGCGGGGGTCGGCATTCGATTCAAGGACAGGGGCTATTTCGGCAGTTTCTAGCATGGCCCCAAGTTTCTCGCGACGCGCGCGCGCAAGCACGCTTAAGTGTTTGTATCCAAACCGAAAACAAACGCAAAACGTTGAGTCGCGTCGTTCGCAAACGCAAGATATGGACTCACGCTTAACCAACCTTTTCGACCCTGTTGGAGACCTAACAAATGCAATCTCGCAAGTTGTCGCTAATGTCGTTCGCCGTTGCGGCGATCGCGTTCGCTTTCACGATGGACGCACACGCGGCAACGCTCGCCGTGAGTAGCGTTCTGAACCATTCCGATTTCATCGGCGGCCACCTCGGCGCCAGCGCGCTTGCAATCGGCTCGCTCGCAGCAACTGGCGCCGCTGAGTCGGTCAAGCATGCGGCAACCAAGTTTTTTCGCATTGCCGTGGAAGGTGCAACGAGTGACGGCCGGAGTATCGATCGCGCGTCGATCGTGCAGATGGCGAAGAACTACAACCCCGATGTGTACGGCGCACGGCTGAACCTCGAACACTACCGCGGCATCATTCCTGACAGCCCATTCAAGGCATACGGCGACGTGATCGCACTGGAAACCCGCGACGAAACCGGCCCGCTCGCCGGAAAGCTCGGCCTGTATGCACAAATCGCCCCGACGACCGACCTTGTCGCACTGACGAAAGCAAAGCAGAAAATTTACACGTCGTGCGAAATCGACCCGTCTTTCGCAGACACGAATCAGGCGTATCTGGTCGGCCTCGCCGTGACCGATAGCCCCGCGAGCCTCGGCACGCAGATTCTTTCTTTCGCAGCTCAAAACCCGGCGGCCTCACCGTTCGCAAGTCGCAAGCTTTCGCCGACGAACGTTTTCACGGCGGCCGAGTTGGCAACGATCGAGCTGGATGAAACCGCCCCGACGCCGGGCATCGGCGCGCTGTTCTCCCGCGTCGCCGAACTGCTCGGCATGTCGAAAAAGAAAGACGCGAACGACGAAACGCGATTCGCTGACGTAGGGCAGGCCGTCGAAGCGCTCGCAACGCACAGCAAGGAACAGGCTCAAGCCGTCGCCACGCTCACGAAGACAGTCGCGGATCTGACCGATCTGCGCGAAGCCGACCGCAAGGCATTCGACGAACTGCACACGCAGCTTTCGACAACTCGCAACACGCCAACACGGCCGCCAGCAACCGGCGCCCCCGCTGCTGTTGTCACCGACTGCTGACCCGCAATCGTCCCCCTCACTGATCCCGGAGAACCTTTAAATGCGCAATGAAACACGGATTGCTTTCAATAAGTATGTAGAAGCGATCGCACAATTGAACGGCGTACAAGACGCCACACTGAAATTTGCAGTCTCGCCCAGCGTGCAGCAAAAGCTCGAGACCCGCATTCAGGAGTCGAGCGACTTTCTGAAACGCGTCAACATGATTGGCGTGACGGAACAGCAAGGCGAAAAGCTCGGCCTCGGCATCGGCTCGCCGATCGCCGGCACGACCGACACCACGAAACAGGATCGCGAAACGACTGACGTTAGCGACCTCGATGCGAAAGGGTACATCTGCACGCAAACGAATTTCGATTCGCATATCACGTATGCGAAGCTCGACGCGTGGGCCAAGTTCCCCGACTTTCAGGCGAAATTGCGTGACGCGATCGTGAAGCGTCAGGCGCTCGACCGCATCGCGATCGGCTTCAATGGCACCTCGCGCGCGGCAACGTCCGATCGCACGAAGAACCCGCTGCTGCAGGACGTCAATAAGGGCTGGTTGCAGAAGTATCGTGACGAAGCCGCGGCGCGCGTGTTGCACGAAGGTACGAAAGCGGCTGGCAAGGTGCAGGTAGGCAAGGGCGGCGATTACGAAAACCTCGATGCGCTGGTTTTCGACATTCTCGCGAGCATGGTCGATCCGTGGCATCAGGACGACACCGGGCTCTTTGTTATCTGCGGGCGTGGCCTCATGCATGACAAGTATTTCCCGATCATCAATACGACGCAGGCACCGACTGAAACCCTCGCGGCTGACGTGATCGTGAGCCAGAAGCGCATCGGCGGCCTGCCGGCGGTTAGCGTGCCGTCCTTCCCGCCTCATGCGCTGCTGATTACGCGTTTCGACAATCTGTCGATCTACACGCAGGACGGCGGCCGCCGGCGCAACATCGTCGATAACTCGAAGCGCGACCGAATCGAGAACTACGAATCGAGCAACGATGCGTATGTCGTCGAAGATTTCGGCTGCGGCGCTATGGCCGAAAACATCGAACTCTTGCCGAAGGCCGCATGATGAGAAGCCCCGCCCAACGCCATTACGAGCGCGTCTCGGCCGAACTGGCGGCGGCCTCGGCCGCGCCTGGCGAATCCCTCGCCGGCGCGAGCGCATACGAGCTGATGCTTGCGAAGCTGGCGACCGATCGCCGGCGCCTGAAAGCGATCCATTCGATCGAACGCAAGATCGACGTGAAGCGCGCCGAGCTGCTGCCCGAGTACGTCGACTATGTCGCGGGCGCATTGAGCGGCGGGCGGGGCGCTCAGGACGATGTTCTTACGACCGTGATGATCTGGCGCGTCGACGCGGGAGACTTCGCTGGCGCGCTCGATATCGCCCGGTATGCACTCGCGCACCGCATGACGCTGCCCGACCAGTACGACCGGCCGCTCGCGACCGCGATCGCCGAAGAATTCGCGCAGACGGCACTGACGGCGTTCAAGCTCGGCGAAACGTTCGACGCGGACCAGCTCGCCGAAGTAATGAAGCTGACCGAGTCGGCCGACATGCACGACCAGGTACGCGCCAAGCTGCATAAGGCGCTTGGTAAAGCTCTACAGGATTCTGATAGGGCTGCTGCCCTCGACCACCTACGCCGCGCGTTGCAGCTCGACGAACGCGCCGGCGTGAAACAGGACATTGCCCGGCTCGAAACCGAGCTGAGCGATGCGGCCGGCACCAAAGCTGGCCGCAAGTAAAGAGCCCCCACCGGCATGGCGGCGCCGGCTGACGAAACGCAACACCTGACGGAAACGCGTTTCCGACGCCGGCCCACCGCCATCATTCTCTGAGCCATGTCCCATGAGTAGCTTCCTCGCGACCGCCGAACCGACCACGCCCCAGACACCTGGCTCGCCGGCCAATGCCGCGATCGTCCCAAATGATGGCTGGTTTCCCGACATCGACATGAACGCCTTGCGCGCCTCGATGCGGCTCGACGGCACCGCGACGCATGAGCGCTTGCGCGACGCGACGATCGATGCGATCGCCAGCGTTAATGCGGAGCTGGGCACATGGCAAGCCGGCCATGTCGCGGCCGGCTATGCCGATCTGGCCACCGTACCGGCGCCGAACATCGGTGGTGAAAGTGTGCAGCTCGCGCGCTATCGCCGCGCCGTTTTCAACTACGCACACGCGGACCTAACCGAGCGGTACCGCGATTTCGATTCGACGAAATCAGGCGGGCAGAAGGCCGAAGACCTCGAAACGACGATATGCGATGCGCGCCGTAACGTTCGCTGGGCACTGAGCGACATGCGCGGCCTGTCGCGCTCAACGATTGAGCTGATCTGATGATCGTGATTGCACAACAGGGCGACACGGTCGATTCCCTTTGCTGGCGCCACTACGGCCGCACCGATAGCACCGTTGAGGCGGTTCTGGAAGCCAATGCCGGCCTCGCTGACTACGGCGTCTTTCTGCCGATCGGCACCCCTGTTTTTCTTCCCGAGCTGGCGAGCGTCGATACATCGACGCCCCTCCTGCAACTATTTGACTGATTGATCCACACGGACTCAGGAGCCGACATGGCCGAACCGAGCACCACCACTCTCGCACTGTCGGCCGCGATCGGCCTCGCGAGCCTTGCGCCGGGTATCGATGGCAACGCGCTGATTGGCGCCTTCACGGGCGCCGCGCTCGTCGTCGTTACGTCGAAAGATATCGGCACCTTGAAGCGCGTCGCCTACATGCTGATTTCGCTGGTGATGGGCTATCTGGCCGCGTCCGAGATCGTCAACGCGACACCGATCAAGTCAACCGGCGTGGCGGCGTTTTTCGCGGCCGCGCTGGTTATCACCGTGACGCTACAACTCATCGACCGGGTCAAGACGCTAGACCTGTTCGCGATGTTTAAGAAGGGAGGGTAAGCCGTCGTGTTATCCCAATTCGCCCCTATCGCCTTGATCGCTCTGGCGGCCTACATCGCCGCAATCATGCGCGTGCTGACGTATCGCAGGCAGGGCGCGCGGCACCGGCGCCATGTCTCTTGGATCGCCTGGGCGCTTGTCGTCGTCATGGGCGGCTCGGCGATCGAGCTGGCGCTCCACGCGAAATCTGTCGGCATTTTCGAAGCTGGCTCGGCGGTACTGCTGGCTCTGTTTGTGTTTGGCGTGCGCGGCAACGTCGCGCGCCTGCTCTGGAGCAATGAACCATGATGACGTACCGTTTTGGCGACCACGGCGACGATGTAGGCCTGTTGCAACGCCGCCTTATCCGCGCGGGCTATCCGCTCGACGTCACGCACCTGTACGACGCCGCCACCGAATCCGCGGTGATCGCGCTACAGAAGAAAACCGGCCTTGTCGATGATGGCGTCGCCGGCCCGAAAACGCTGGCCGCGCTCGCGACCGGCCGGCGGGACCCTAAACACCTGTCGCTGGCTGACCTCGTCGCAGCGGCCGACAAGCTCGGCGTTCCACTCGCATGCGTGCGCGCCGTCAATGAGGTGGAATCAAGTGGATCTGGATTTCTGCTCGACGGCCGGCCGGCGATCCTGTTCGAGCGCCACAAATTCTGGAAGCAGCTACAGGCGCGCGGCATTGATCCGGCGCCGATCGCGGCGAAGTATCCGAACATCCTTTCGCAGACCGCCGGCGGCTACCTCGGCAAAGCGGCCGAGTACACGCGCCTTGCGTCCGCCGAGCTGATCGACGCCGGCGCCGCGTATGAGTCGGCGAGCTGGGGCGCGTTTCAGGTGATGGGCTATCACTGGAAACGACTCGGCTATTCGAGCATCGACGATTTCGTCGCCCGCATGGAAAACAGCGAAGGCGACCAGCTCGACGCGTTCGTGCGCTATGTGGCGGCCGATACGGGCCTGCTTTCAGCTCTGAAGGGTAGGAAGTGGGCGGCGTTCGCCAAGGGTTACAACGGCCCGGATTACGCCCGCAACCTGTACGACGCGAAGCTCGCACAGGCCTGGCTCAAGTACGCGGGCGCCGACAAGGCGGCCGCATGAAGGCGATCGCCGCGAAGTGCATCGCCTGGGTCGTCGCGTTACTGGTGATCGTCGCCGGCGTGCTGTACGTGCGCGAGCTGCGCGCCGAGCTGGCCGGCGCACAGGACACCGCCAAACGCGCCAAGGACGATCTGACCGGCCGTGACGAAACTATCAGACGCCTGCAAGACGATGCGACCGACAAGGCAAAACAACAGCGCAAGCTCGATGCCGATCGCAACAGCATCGAGGTCAAGCTCGCCGGCATTCGTGACGAAATCAGGAACTACAACAATGAAAACGCAGAATTCCGCGCGTGGGCTGCTGGTGCTTTGCCTGCTGACGTTGTCCGCATGCACACAAGCCCCGCTCTCACCGGCGCCGCCGATTACCTTGCAAGAGTGTCAGGCGGTGACGCGCTGCACGCTGCCGGCGATGGCACCGACGACTAACGGCGCGCTCGATGACGCGCTACACATGGTTAAAGCCGCGTGGGCGGCTTGCGCGGCCAAGGTCGATATGATTTTCGATTGCCAGGCCCAAAGCACGAACCATACGGCGCCGGCGGCCGACCATGATTAAACCGGCCAGCTTGCGCGCGGCGCTCGTCGCCGCTATTCCATCGCTGGCGACCGACCCCGATCGCCTTACCGTTTTCATCGACGCCGGCCATATCGTCGCGACCGGCACGCGGACGCCGTCATTCGAATATCGGTACACCGTGAATGCGCTGGTGATGGACTTCGCCGGTGAAGCCGATCAAGTCTTTATCGCTATCGTCGAATGGGCGCGTGCCAATCAGCCTGACCTTGTCACGAATGCCGACCAGCGCGAATCCGGCATTACTTTCGAAGCCGATATTCTCAACAATCAAACGGTCGATCTGTCGATCAAGCTGCAACTCACTGAAAGCGTCGTCGTATCGACCGACGCAAGCGGCAAACGCACGATCAGGCACGTCGACGACGCGGCCGATCACTGGCTTGGATGATGGACAACAATCTACAGGCGCTCGACAGGTGGGCAGGCGGTCTGCTGGCGCAGCTCGCGCCGGCTGGCCGGCGCGCTGTCACTCGCGACGTGGCCCGCGAGCTGCGTCGCAGCCAGCAAACGCGCATTGGCACGCAGCGCAACCCCGACGAAAGCCCGTTCGCTGCACGCAAGCCGCGGACAGGGAAGGGCGGCAAGCTGCGCGAAAAGAAAGGGCGCATCAAACGTGCCGCTATGTTCGCGAAGCTGCGCACGGCTCGCTATCTCAAAGTCGAATCGGATGCGATGGGCCTCGCCGTTGGCTTCGCCGGCCGCGTTTCCCGCGTAGCGCGCGTCCACCAGTTCGGGTTACGCGATCGCGTCTCACCCAAAGGCGTCGAATACCAATACCCCGCGCGATCGCTGCTCGGCTTCACGGCCCAAGATCGCGAGTTGATACGCGACGTGTTGCTTAAGCACATCACGAAATAGCCCTTGTATAAGGACTTCTTTGTACCCAAACCACCTACATTAGCCGCGACTCGCGTCGCGCGCATGTGGCCGGCAACATGGTCGGCATGGACGCTAACGAAATCCGACGACTGATTATCAATATGATCCGCAAGGGCGCGATCATGGACGTTAATCACGCCAGCAACCCGCCGACTTGCCGCGTGTCTGTTGGCGACCCGACCGACCCGGACGGCGAAGGCCTGCAAACGGACTGGCTGCCGTTCATTTCGGCCCGCGCCGGCGCGACCCGCGAATGGAACCCGCCGACCAAAGATGAAAAGGTCGTGCTGTTCTGCCCGATGGGTGACCCCGCGCAAGGCGTTGTTCTCTGCGGCCTGAATTCTGACGATGCGCCGGCACCCAGCAATAGCCCCGACACGCACACCCGCGCTTACCCCGATGGCGCGATCGTTGAATACAACCACGCCGAGCATTCGCTTTCTGCCAAGCTGCCCGCCGGCGCAACCGTCAATGTGACGGCTCCCGGCGCGGTCAACGTCAACACGAAGGAAGCCACGGTTACGGCCGACACCGTCACGCTTGATGCGGACGTGATCGTCAAGCGGTCAATGACCGTGATCGGCGCATTCGCTTTCCAGGCCGGTATGACAGGGAAGGGCGGCGCCGGCGGCGATGCAGTCATGAAGATCGACGGCGGGGCGGAATTCACGAAGGACGTAACTGCGGCCGGCGTGAGCGTATCGACGCACAAACACCAGGCGCAAGGCGCTAACGCCCCGACCAGCGAGCCGATGAAATGAAAGGCATGGACGCTAAAACCGGCCGCGCCATTTCCGGGCTGGCTCACCTTTACCAATCGATCGCCAAGATTCTGACGACCTCGATCGGCTCGCGCGTGAAGCGCCGGCCGTTCGGCTCTGAAATCCCCGACCTGATCGACGCACCGAACAATGGTGAAACGCGTGTGCGTCTGTATGCCGCGATCGCGACCGCACTCATGCGCTGGGAGCCGCGTTTGACGCTTACCCGCGTGCAGCTCTCGACCGATACCACGGAAAGCGGCGCTGGCGTTCAGGTCGTCGATATCGAAGGCACGACGACCGATACGGGCGACGCAGTAGCAACGCGCATACCGGTTAGCAACGGGGGTGCAGCGTGAGCGTGACCCCTATCGACCTGTCGCAGCTGCCGTCCCCGGATATCGTCGAAACGATCGACTATGAAACGCTGCTGGCCGAACGCAAGGCGCGGCTCGTTTCCCTGTATCCGGTCGACGAGCAAGCCGATGTTGCCGCAGCGCTCGAACTGGAATCAGAGCCGATGGCGATCTCTCTGCAAGAGAACGCCTATCGTGAAGTCGTCTTGCGTCAGCGCGTAAATGACGCCGCGCGCGCGGTCATGCTCGCCTACGCGATGGACGGCGACCTCGAACAGCTCGCGGCGTTCTTCGATATCAAGCGGCTTACGCTGACGCCTGCCGATCCCGCGAACGGCATGCCGGCGGTGATGGAAAGCAATACGGACTTGCGCAAGCGCACGCAGCTCGCGCCGCAAGGCTTCTCTGTGGCCGGCCCCGAAGGCGCGTATATCTCGCACGCGCTCAACACCGATGGCCGCGTATTGGATGCCTCGGCGATTAGTCCCGCTCCGTGCGAAGTGCTGGTGACAATCCTTTCGCGTGAAGGCGACGGCACCGCGCCCAAAGACCTGATCGACGCCGTAACCGCGAACCTGCAAGCCGACGATATTCGCCCGCTCACCGACAAGGTGACTGTGCAAGGCGCAAGCATCAACCGCTATGCGGTAAGCGCCGATCTGGTTTTCTTTTCCGGGCCTGACCGCTCTGTCGCACTCGCGGAAGCTCGTAAGCGCATGGCCGCGTACACGATCGAAATGCACAAACTTGGCATGGAGATCACGCTTGACGGTATCTATGGCGCCGCGCGTGCGGCTGGCGTGCAAAAGGTGAATCTCAAAAGCCCACTAGCGAGCATCCCGGCATCGAAGACGCAAGCGCCTTACTGCACGTCTATTGATCTGCGCGACGGCGGGGTGTACGCGAATGTCTAATTTGCTGCCCCCGAATTCGACGGTGCATGAACGCAACCTTGCAGCCGTCAATGCGCGTATTAGCGACATTGAAACTCCACTGCGCGACCTGATGAACCCGGACAGAATTCCGCTCGCGCTGTTGCCCTGGCTCGCGTGGCACATGGGCATCGACGCATGGAAAGACTACTGGCCCGAGCAAATCAAGCGCGCCCGCGTCAAGGCGGCGATCCCGATCGCCCGAAAGAACGGCACGGCGGCAGCGGTGCGCGAAGTCGTTGCGACGTTCGGCGGAAATATCGCGCTGCGCGAATGGTTTCAGATGAACCCGCCCGGCATCCCCGGCACGTTTGACATTGTCATGACCGTAAGCGGCCGTGATGGTGTGCCGGCCACGGCCGCCTATGTCGCCGACATCATCGCGGAGATCGAACGCACCAAGCCGGTACGCGCTCACTACACCTTCACTCAAGGCTTTTCCATGCAAGGCCGTCAAGGCGTTGCAGCGGCCGTTCGGCCGGCCCTGTATCGCCGCCTTTCACTCACGGATAAATGAACATGGCCGGAGCACTCATAAACATCACCGATGCTGGCCGTGCCGCGCTCGTCGCGCCTGGCAACGCTGGCACCAACGCACACAAGATCGTCGAAATTGGCCTGAGTACTGCGCTGTTCGATGCGACCGATCACACGCTTAAGAAACTGCCGAACGAGTTGAAGCGCATCGCCACTTTCGCGGGCGAGAATGTCGCGTTCGATACGATTCACGTCACGTTGCGGGACGACACGCCCGACCAGTACAAGTTGTACGGCCTCGGCCTGTACCTCGAAAACGGCGTGCTATTCGGCGTCTATTGCCAGAACGCCGCGGACGGCCCAATCATGGAGAAGTCGCCGGCGGCGCTGCTGCTTCTCTCGGCCGATATGCAGTTCACGACCATCGACGCGACGAAGCTGGTTTTCGGCGATGCCAGCTTCACCAATCCGCCGGCGACGACCGAGCGGCAAGGCGTCGTCGAGCTGGCGACGCAAGCCGAAGTCAACGCCGGCACTGACGACTTGCGCGCCATTACCCCCAAGACGGCGGCGGCCCGTTATGCAGCGCTCACGGGCGCCACGTTTAGCGGGCAAGTTGTCCTGCCCGAAGGGAGCGTTCTTGTTCCTAGCCTGACGTTTGACAAAGACGGTGCGCCTGACACCGGCCTGTATCACATCTCTGACGGTTCGTTTGGCATCACCAGTAACGGGAAATCTGTCGCTCGCTTCACGGCAGGTGGAACCGTATTCGACAAGAATATTCAGGTCGCGGCCGGCGTTCGCGCGCTGTTCGGCACCGCGACCGATGACGGCACGAACCTCGTGCAGATTGGCGGCAACGCGAGCACGCGCGGCGTGCATACGTTCGGCTATGGCGCGACGGTCGGATGGGTCACGGCCGACGCGACGATGGCCTATTTCCGCTCGAATGGTCACGTATCGGTCGGCTCCGAAAGCACCATGGGATTTCTCGATCTCTTTGCCGGCAACGCCGCGCGCGCCCGAATCCTACCCAGCGGCCGCATGCTCGTCGGCACGTCGACCGATGACGGCGCGAGCACCTTGCAGGTCAATGGCATCGTCAAGGGCATTGCAGCGGTGCGAGCGCTTTATGCCTCGAACGGTGGCGGCACCGGACAGACTTCGCTCATGCTCACTCGCGAGGGTGCGCCGGCTGACGAAAGGCAATGGGAACTGCTCTTTGGTTCCCAAGGCACGCTCTCATTACGCTCCGTGAATGATGCGTACTCGGCGGGAAAGTCGGCAATTGAAATTACGCGGCCGACTGGCAACGGCGTGAATCTAGGCGTCATGAAGCTGATGAACGACGGTGGCCGTGTGCTTATCGGCACGTCGACCGATGACGGCAATACCCGGTTGCAGATAGCCGGGAGTATTTCGGTCAACCGGGTCGCCGGGGAAGGCCAACTGGCACTTGGCGGCAACGATGGATATTTCTACGGCAACGCTGCGCAATGCGGCTGGTACTCGCCAACAAAGGGCGCGTTTCGTTACGACTTCACGAATCAAAACCTGTTTGTCGGCGCAAGTAACAATGCGGTGTGGCATGCAGGCAACCTTGTCCCGCTCGATGCGAACAAGGGCGGCACGCTCAATAACGACCTGGCGTTTGCGGCGGGCAAGCGGCTCTGGTTGAGTGAGGGTAGCGCGCTCCTTCCCTCGCTCACGTTCATCAATGACGGTGCGCCCGACACTGGGCTATTCCATATCGCCGATGGCGTATTCGGGATCACCAACAACGGCAAGGAAACCGTTCGCTTTGGCACCGAAAGCATGGCGGCGACGGTAAGCCTCACGTCTAGCGCAACGGTTAGCGCGAACACTCTCGGCGCTTTCCGCTCGACCGGCAATATCGGCGGCGCTTTCGCGGACTGGAACGGCACCAACAAACGCATTCCAGGGCTTCAGATTGATGCATTCGACCCGGCGGCCGCCTACTTGGGAATGCGCTGGACGCGCTGGGGCGGGCGACATTTCGCAGCAATCGAAGGCTATGAAGGCGGCCTGACCACAACTGAACCATCAATCGTTTTTCACCTTGATGGCCGCAATAACGCCTGGTCATTTGGCCGCAATGAAATTGCTCGCGGCGCTGGTGGCTCCGTGTGGGGTAGCTGGAATTTCGACCCGGCTGCCAAGCTGAATTTGAGCGGCGGCACGATGACTGGCCGCCTCACGCTCACGGCAAGCGGGTCGTATGGCGAGCTTGGATTGCGTAGCTCGGACAACACGTTCATGTATATGCGTGGCCGCGCAAGCGGTGGCGGCATGGAGTGGGTCAATAGCGATTACAACTCCGTCCCGGCCTCAATGGACAACACGGGCAATTTCCGGGTGAACGGCACTGTAAGCACAGGCGGCGGCGGCTCGTGGCTCGCTATGGACGGCAACGTCTACGGCGGCATTTGGGGCGGCTACCTGAGTAACTGGCTGAATAGCAACATTAGTAGCCTTCAAAACAACATCAACGGCAAGGCAGCAATTAACGCGCGCGTGCAGTACGACAGCGGGCTTGTTGAGTTTGCAGAAGCGAACGGCCGAACCGTTTCGATTGTTGATCTCCCTGCTCCTTACGTTGTGACCGGACTGCGCGTCGCAGTCGGCACCGACATTAACCGAATCTGGCAACGCGGCGTTGTGCTGAGAAACCAATAAGGAAACGCAATGCTCGACTTTAAAAATTACACGCATGACCTGATGGTGTCGGCCATTCACGGCATGTTCGGCAAGACCCTCGTACACGGGCGTGATTTCTGGGTAGCGCATCCGATATCACGCACCACGGGCGAACAGGATGGCGACCCGTTCATTGCTGCATGGAATAGCGACGTCCCGCAACCGTCCGCCGATGACGTGCGCAAGCATTTTCTCGACAACGAACACGAGCTGCGCGCGGCACGCGTCCGTGCTTATCGCGATGAAGCGCTTTTGAATTCTGACGGACGGGCAGACGCCCCGACCGATGCGCCCGAGTCCGCCAAGGCGAAAGCGGCGGCTTGGGCTGAGTATCGCGACGCACTGCGCGACGTTACCAACCAGGCGGGTTTCCCGTTCGATATCACCTGGCCGGCTATTCCGGCCTGACTTTAAACCACATTTCCGAACCGAGAAAAACACATGAACACCCCAGCAAAGGAATACACGCTGACGCTGCCCGTTGCCGCGATGGAAATGGTTATGACCGCCGTTGCCGAGCTGCCGTACCGGATTGCACACCCGCTTATGCAGCAGGCGGAAACGCAGTTTTCGCAGCAACACCGCGCGGAAGAACCGGCACCGCCGGCCGCGTAAATCGCATCACGACGCCCAACACTGGCTTTCAATACCCAACCTCGAAAGGCAAAGCATGGCCCTCAAGAAAACCATTCTGATTGACTCTATCGGCGTCCCGGCCGCGTTCCATGTCGTCGATAACGTCAACGTGAGCCGAAGCTCAAATATCACCGCCGTTATGGTCACGAGCTATTACACGGAAGAAACCTGTAAGGCCGGCAAGCAACCGCTCGGCATGGCGACCTCAATCGCGCTCGTCGGCATCCCGGACGAAGGCGTCGACTGTTTCCGCTACGCCGAGCAAATGCTTGCGCAGAAAGTACCGGAAGACGGCGCAAACGAACCGACCTTGTATCCCGGCTCACAGAACCGATACCTGTTCGCAGGCGCTGAAATCGCCAATTAGTCGCCCGCATGGCATACGCCGGCCTGGCGCCGGAACACCCAACCGGGAAGACTCCCGTTTTCTCTCACCATAGGATCTGTACAAAATGGCGCAGGACTATCACCACGGCGTACGCGTCGAAGAAATCAACCAGGGCACGCGACCGATTCGCGCAATCTCGACGGCGATCGTCGGCGTTGTCTGCACGGCGGAAGACGCGGACGCAACCACGTTCCCGCTCGACACGCCCGTGCTGCTGACGAACGTTGTTTCGGCGCTCGGCAAGGCTGGCACGAAAGGCACGCTTTACAAGACGCTGAACGCGATCGGCAAACAGACCAAGCCAATCACGGTCGTTGTGCGGGTCGCGGAAGGCAAGGACGATGCCGAAACGACCTCGAACGTGATCGGCAAGGTTACGCCCGATGGCAAATATACGGGTCTCAAGGCGCTGCGCTCGGCGCAGGCATCGCTCGGCGTGAAGCCACGCATCATCGGCGCACCATTGCTCGACACACAGGCCGTTGGGACTGAGCTGGCCGCCACCGCGCAAGCGCTGAAAGGCTTCGCCTATATCTACGCCGCCGGTGCCGGGACGAAGGAAGAAGCGACCGCCTACCGCAAGCAGTTCAGCGGCCGCGAAGTCATGGTGATCTGGCCGAATTTCCTTGCGTGGGACGACAACGAAAACAAAACGGTCGAAGTGCCAGCCACGGCTTACGCCGTTGGTCTGCGCGCCCGCATCGACGAAGAAACCGGCTGGCACAAGACGCTTTCCAATGTGGCGGTCAACGGCGTTACAGGTATCAGCATTCCGGTTTCATGGGATTTGCAAGACCCGGCCACCGATGCCGGCTATCTGAACGAACAGGACGTGACGACGCTTATCAACCGGAACGGTTATCGCTTCTGGGGTTCGCGCACCTGTTCCGATGATCCGCTGTTCGCATTCGAGAATTACACGCGTACCGCACAGGTGCTGGCCGACACGATGGCCGAAGCGCAGATGCCGGTCGTCGACGGCCCGCTTAATCCGTCGCTTGCCCGCGACATTATCGAAGGCATTAACGGCAAGTTCCGCGAGTGGAAATCGCAAGGCTATCTGATCGACGGTTCGTCATGGTTCGATCCCGAGCCGAATACAACCGATGTTCTCAAGTCGGGTAAGTCGTACATCGATTACGACTATTGCCCGGTTCCACCGCTCGAAAACCTGATGCTTCGCCAACGTATCACCGACCGCTATCTTGCCGATTTCGCTGCACGCGTCACGGCCTAACCAGGAGTAAAAACAGATGGGCATGCCACGCAAGCTTAAGGGGTTCAACCTGTTCCAGAACGGCGCGAATTTCGTCGGTCAGACGAAAGAAATCACACTGCCGAAGCTATCGCGCAAGATGGAGGAATATATGGGCGGCGGCATGAGCGGCCCGATTCAAATCGACTTTGGGCAGGAAGCCATCCAGATGGAATGGACGTGCGGCGGCTTTATGCCGGAAGTCATCAAACAGTACGGCATCACGAAACACGATGGCGTCTTGCTGCGCTTCGCCGGCGGCTACCAGGCCGAAGACAGGGACACTTACGACGCGATCGAAATCGTCGTGAAGGGGCGGCACAAGGAAATCGACCCCGGCACCGCGAAGCCGAAGGAAGACACCGATTTCAAGGTTACGACCGTGGCGAGCTATTACAAGCTCTCGATGAACGGCGAAGACCTCATTGAAATGGACTTCATCAACATGGTGGAGAAAATCAATGGCGTGGATCTGCTGCAACAACTGCGCAACGCGATCGGCCTGTAGTTCCCGAAGGCCTGCCCCATGATCGGGCAGGCCTGACAACCCCCATTCATCACTCTCACGGATAGACCATGAACACGCAAGACGCCGCTTCGCACGCACACAGCATCACGGACGCCGGCCAGTCTCACAGCCTCGGCGTTTCCGACCCAGCCCACAACCACTGCGCCGAAGCCGACGCCAGCGCAACGGCGAAAGACCCGAACACTCACACGCTCGATTTCCCGATCGTGCGCGGCAAACAGACCATCACTGAAATCACGCTGCGCCGACCGACTTCCGGCGAGCTGCGCGGCACGTCCCTGTCTAGCCTCGTCGATCTGGATATCGCAGCATTGCAGAAGGTGTTGCCACGTATCAGCACGCCGACACTCACCGAAATGGACGTTGCGCAAATCGACCCGGCCGACCTCGTTCAATTGGGGGGTATCTTCGCCGGTTTTTTAATGCCGAAGGCCATGAAATCGAAACTGGAATCCCTGAGCGCGTAGAAGACCCGATGGCCGATATTGCGACGGTATTTGGATGGATGCCGGACGCGATGGACGCCTTCAGCCTTACCGAGCTGATGGAATGGCGCGAGCGAGCGCGACAACGTAGCGGAACAAATAGCGATGGATAACGCCCTGAAACTGCGCGTGATGTTCGACATGATTGACGGATTCACGAAGCCCCTGAAAAACATGCTGGCCGGAAATAAGGGGCTTGCCAGCTCGCTCAAGGAAACACGGCGCGAGCTGGCCGAAATGGGCAAGGCGCAAAAGAACGTTGGCGCGTTCCGTGAAATGCATGCAGGTCTGTCGGAGACCTCGACCAAACTCACGGCGGCCCGCAAACGTGTCAAGGAAATGGCCGATTCGCTGCGCGCTTTTGGTCCACCCTCGCAGCAGATGACGGCCGATCTGGCGAAGGCACGCCAGGCCGCTTCGCAGCTCAACGCCGAACAGAAGAAACAGACGGCCGGCCTGCAGGAAATGCGCGAACGCCTCGCCGGCGCCGGCATCGACACGCGCAATCTGTCACAGCACGAACGCGAGCTGCGCACGAACATCGCCGCCACCACGGCAACGATGAATGCGCAAATGGGCAAGCTCGACGCAATCAGCCAGCGCGAACGCAAGATGGCGGCCGCCCGTACGCAGATGCAGGCCATGCAGGGCGTGGCCGCCGGCATGGCGGTCGGCGGCTATGCGGCGCGATCGACCGGCACGCATATGCTTGGCGACATGCGCGAATCGCTCGACGAGTCGAAGAAATACGAAATCGAAGTGATGCGTATCCGGGCGCTGGGTCTCGGCAATCACGCGTCCGAAGACGCGGCGAAGTACGCACGCGCAATGAAAGTCTATGGCACTAGTACGACCGACAATGTCACGATGATGCGCGACGCGCTGACGATTTTCGCGGACGAACATCATGCGCAAATGGTCATGCCGACGCTGTCGAAAATGAAGTTCGCCAACGAAGCGATGTTCGGCGCGGAGGACGCGCACGCGAACGAAGAAAAGTTCATGAACATGCTGAAGGTGATCGAGCTGCGCGGCGGCACCAAAGACGAAGCCACGTTCAAGGACGAGGCGAACATGGTGCAAAAGGTGCTGACGGCGACCGGCGGCCGCGTGGGCGGCGACGAGTGGCGTAACTTCATCCAGACGGGCGGCGTCGCGGCCAAACAGATGCGCAAGGATGCGTTCTATTACCAGATGGAGCCGCTTATTCAGGAAATGGGCGGCCATGCTGTCGGCACCGGGCTTATGTCCGCTTACAGCAACGTCTATCAGGGCAAGACGACCGTGAAGGCGGCAAAGCAGATGATGGCGCTCGATCTGTTCGATAAGAACAAGGTCGAATACAACAAGATCGGCATGATTAAGCAAATCAAACCCGGCGCGCTGGCCGGCGGCGACATGCTCAAGGCCTCGCCGCTCGAATGGATGGAAAAGGTTCTGCTGCCCAAGCTGGCCGCGAAGGGCATCACCGAACCGGACAAGGTTAAGGACATGATCGCCACGATTTTCACGAATCGGACGGCGGCCAATCTGTTCACGACCATGTATATGCAGAAGGATCAAATTCACAAGAACGAGCACCTGAACGCCGGCGCCGATGGCATCGAAGAGGCGAACGCGAAAGGCCAGCAACTCACGCACGGCCGCGAAATCGCAGCACTCTCCAAACTGCGCGACCTCAAGCTCGAGATCGGTGAAAAAATCTCGCCGCTCTATAACGCCGGCCTCAAGGCAACGGCCGCGGCGACCGATAGGGTCGTCGGTTTCATGAAGCAACACAGCACGGCCGCCCGCGTGATCCTCGTTACGCTGGCCGCGCTCGCCACATTGCTGGTCGTCGTCGGTACGATGACGATCGCGCTCGCCGGCGTACTCGGCCCGCTTGCGATTGTGAAATTCAGCATGCAAGCGCTTGGCATGCAAGGCGCCCTGCTAACTCGCGCGCTAGGCGCCGGCGCGACCGCATGGCGTGGCTTTGGCCAGGCCGCGATGCTCGCCGGCCGCGCCATGCTGACGACACCTATCGGGCTGGCAATCGCCGCAATTGTCGCGGTCGTCGCCGTCGCGGCGCTGGTGATCCGCAAGTATTGGGAGCCAATCAAGGCCATTTTCGGCGGCATGTTCGACGGTCTGCTTTCCGGCCTTGCGCCGATCGGCGCCGCACTCGGTGCAGCGTTCGGCGCCCTGGGTGCGATCGGCGCCGCGCTCAAACCGATCTTTGCGGCGGTTATCGACCTCTTTGCTGGCCTTTGGAACTGGTTTTCGCACCTGCTCGACCCAGTACGCAGCACGGGCGTGGAACTGAGTGCGGCCGCCGGCTACGGCCGCACGTTCGGCGAAGTACTCGGCGGGGCGCTGCGGCTCGTTTTCCTGCCGCTTGAGCTATTGGCCAAGGGCATCGCCGCATTGCCGCGCGTGATCGAATCCTTCCTGTCTGATGCGACCACGGCGTTTGGTGGCGGCCTCGCCGGCATTGGCGCGCTGATCCTCAACTGGTCCCCGCTCGGCGTGTTCTACCAGGCGTTCTCCGGCGTGCTGTCATGGTTCGGGTTTGATCTGCCGGCGAAGTTTTCCGAGTTCGGCACGAACATCCTTTCCGGCCTCGTCAACGGCATCACCAGCGGGCTAGGCGCCGTCAAGGATGCGATTACGGGCGTCGCTGATTCGACGGTCGGATGGTTCAAGGAAAAGCTCGGCATCCATAGCCCAAGTCGCGTATTCGGCGAGCTGGGCGGCTTCATCGCCCAGGGCGCAGCGATCGGCATGGAAGGCGAACAGGGCAGGGTAGCGAAGGCGGCGATCGGCCTCGCCACCATCGCGGCGACCTCGTTCGGCATGCCGGCACTGGCTAACGGCGCCGCGATCGCACAGGCGGCCGCCGTGCCGATCGTGCGCGCGACCGTACCCATTGACACCCGGCCCCCCCTCGCAGCCTCACCAGCACCCGGAAATGCGGCCGCCGTGCAGACGATGGCGCCGGCGCCGATCACCATCAACATTTACCCGGCACCGGGCGACGACCCGGCCGCGATCGCGCGGGCGGTATCTGCCGAGCTGGACAAGCGCGAGCGCGCAAAGCAGTCGCGATTTGCTTCGCGCCTGTCGGATTAACGGACGGAGAAGAGAATCATGATGATGTCCCTCGACCAGTTCGTTTTCAGCCTGACCACCGTGCCCTATAAGGAGCTGCAACGCCGGCGCAACTGGAAGCACCGCACCAGCTCGCGCGTGGGCGCCCGCGATTCAAGCCAGTTCACCGGCGCAGGCGATGACACGATCACGCTTTCCGGCACCGTCGCGCCCGAGTCGATCGGCTCGATTGCATCCATCAGGCAACTGGCCGACATGGGCGACACCGGCGACGCCTATGTGCTGGTGGACGGCGCCGGCAACGTGTACGGCGCATGGATTATTGACGGGCTGGACGAAACGCAGACGTATCACACCCCCGAAGGCATCCCGCGAAAAGTCGAGTTTTCGCTGACGCTTAAGCGTGTTGATGACGACATGATTTCGATGATTAAACGGAAGAAAGAGAAGGCGGCCGAATAATGTTTGCTGCGCAGAACAACGCCACGGCACGCACGGCCGACCCGATCGACCGCGTCGAGCCACAAGCCGATTACCGCATCACGCTAGACGGGCGCGACCTGTCTCGCCTGATCGCCCCGCGCCTGATATCCCTGTCTGTTTCGGAGTCACGCGGCGACGAAGCCGACATGCTCGACCTCGTACTCGACGACTCAAGAGGCGATCTCGCCATTCCGAAACGCGGCGCTGAGATCAAGGTGGCGATCGGATGGGTCGGCGACCAGCTCGTCGACAAGGGAACATTCACCGTCAACGAAGCCGAACACAGCGGCACGCCCGATATCATCACCGTGCGCGCGCGATCGGCCTCGATGACCAACGAAATGCATGAGCGGCGGGAAAAGAGCTGGCACGGGCAGACGATCGGCGCGATCGTGCGCGCGATCGCCGGCCGGCACGACCTCAAGCCGGCAATCGGCGACGCGCTCGCGAAAATCCTGATCGACCACATCGACCAGACCCACGAAAGCGATATGTCGTTTCTCACGCGCCTCGCGAAGCGATACGACGCCGTGATGAACGTGAAGGATTTGCGCCTGCTGTTCATGCCGATCGGCACGGGCAAGACGGTAAGCGGCAAGGCGTTAGGCGTTCTCGACATTACGCGCGCGAGCGGCGACCGGCATCGATACCACGTTTCGCAGCGGGAGAGTTACGCGGCCGTGCGCGCGCACTATCACTCGAATTCGAAAGGCAAGCGCAAATCTGTCGTGATCGGCGGGGAGAACAACAAGAACGTGAAGGTACTGCCTGAAGACTATCCCAATGAAGCACAGGCCCGTGCGGCGGCGCAAGCCGAATACGACCGCACGCAACGCAGCCAGGCAACATTCGGTTACGAGCTGGCACTGGCGCGGCCTGAGATATTTCCCGAAATGCCCGTGACCGTGTCGGGCTTCAAACCGGAGATAGATGAAACGCCGTGGCTTGTAAAAAGGGCGACGCACACGATCAACGCTGACGGCGGATTTTCGACCTCGCTCGATATGGAGATGCGCGACGACCCGACGACCGAGCGGCACCGCTCGCACTTTCGAAAAGGCGGGCAGTGAATCCTCTGGTAAATTGACGGCCACTCAACAGCAAAGCGAGGCCGTTTATGCCTGTTGCATGCACTTTTCAGCTAAACGCCAAACCAACGTCTGTCCTGCAATGTGCAGGTATTGGTAACTTCGTTGCCTTCTCGGGTCGTGATAGCGGCAGGGACAACCCCGCATCCGTCGAGAAGGAAATGATTGGACCGCTGCCGCCCGGCCGTTATTACATAGTCGACCGCCAATCCGGCGGCCATCTTGGCTGGCTTTACGACGTTGTTCGGAAATACGGTTATGGCACTGACCGAGATCAATGGTTTGCTCTCTGGCGAGAAAAGACCGGCGATTCAACAATCATTAACGGCGTTCACCGCGGCCAGTTCCGTTTGCATCCGATTGGCCCACAGGGGCTAAGCGAGGGATGCATCACGCTGACCAGTCCACACAGCTTCGCGCAGTTTGCGACATACCTCAGGAAGCAGGGCGCTACGTGGCCGGTTCCGGGCAGCTCTCTTAAGGCGTACGGCTGGGTGGACGTGCAATGAAAAGGTTCGCGCGCATTACTCTCTTTGTCGTTGCAACTGTCGTTTTGGGTGATCTGTTAGCCCGCTACGTCGCCGGGTTGCCCTATGAAATGACTCCGCTTACCGATTCAATTCAGTTTGTCTTGCGAGCAGTCGGGCTCAACCGACTGGACAACGTGGATGACATGGAAACGTTGACGCTCGTCTTCATATTGCTCGCGTCAATCGTGGCGGTTGCCCTGATCCTTTGGCTCGCGATTCGCGGCGGCCGCGCATTGTTGGCCCGTGTAGAGAAGTAGCCTTTGCTCCAAATAAATGACCGATTCGAGCAACCTTGACGACGAAGCCAGCGCTGAACTGCTCTGCTACCTGGTAGTGGGGCAACTGGTCGCGCGAGCGCGTACAGGCGATTGGCTGCGAACCGATCATGTGGTGGAGTTGCTGAGCATTTGGGTAACCGGCAACGGAGCCCATGCTAACTGGCTGGACCGTGTGCATCTTGGCGCCCTATCGGAAAAGGTAGCGATGGATTTTGTTGGGTTGCCGGGGTGTGCAGATTCGGATTCGCTTGCACAACTGTTCACCGATGGCTGGCGTATGGACTACCGGTCGCCGATCGTCCGAACGATCTATGCGGCCTGCGAAGTTAAGTTGAAGCCGGGCTAGGACCGTTTAAATTTAACCAAATCGCCTAAGCAACCCTCTCCGTAAAGCTATCTCTAAAATCACAAATTGAACTTCGAGTGAAACCGCTGATGCCCGATGGGTACGAGTTCGTATCCTGTTGAGCGGCGGCCATTGGTGCTGCCCGAAACCTGTTGGAAATCGTGTATAAATATCGCTAATACCAGCGCGATATAGTCGCCAAAGCACTTCCGAAAATTACAATGAGCAAACACATAGACGATGCTCCGCTCCCGCGCCGTCGGGCTCTCGCTGCTGAACTCCTGTTGAACGGTGAAGGTATCAGCGACGTATCCAGGAAGACCGGGCTGAGTATTCCGACCGTGAGCAAATACAAGCACCTGATAGAACAGGGCGGACCCGATGCCTTGGCGCGGCTTCGTATCCATGGGAACATCCCTCGTTTGGATGATGCTGCGCAAAGCTGGCTCGTTAGCGCGATCAAACACTCACCTGAACTTCACGGCTATCCGGGGCCGACCTGGACTATAGGCCAACTGCGCGAACTGATCTTTCGGCGTTTCGGAGTCCAGTTTTCAGCTTCGCACGTTGGTCACGTTGTTCGAGGCTATGGCCTTGCATATCGCCTCACTTATTCGACGCTAGAAAGGGCGTCACCCGCTAGCGCTCAGAAATCGCAGAGCGACGTCTATGCCGCGCGTCGGAAGACTGCTGCGAAAATGTTGGTGGATGGGGACAGTGTCGAGCGCATCTCGAAAGCGCTTAACATCAGCGTGCGCACCGTTACAAAATACAGAGCAATGGTAGTTGCTGATGGAGTTGGGGCTGTTGAACAGCTCAAGTCATCCGGGCGCAAGGCTACGCTTGGCCCCGAGGCTCTTGAGTGGTTACGGGCGGCATTGGAAGGCAGCCCGATAGGCCATGGCTATGAAACCGAACTCTGGAGAAACGGAGATGTTCAAAAGTTGATCAAGGAGAAGTTCGGCGTTTACCATTCCAGTGGACACGTGAGAACCGTCGTCGAGAAGCTTGGAATGGACCACCGGATGCGATCGCCGAAGCGGCGAACAGAGGAGGGGCGTTCCCCGATCAATGACGAAATACTGGCATGGATTGCCGCGGCGCTCAGGCAGTCGCCTCGAGCCCATGACATAGATGCTGATCACTGGACGACCGCGCATTTGCGCACCTTGCTTTATCAGCGGGTAGGCATTGACTATTCTCGCGGATATATCTGGGAAATCGCCACCCGTGCCGGGGTGGCGGACCTGCTCACAAGGCGCCGTATTTGATCGATTCATTCTGATCGTGACATTCTCGTTGAGCTGGTCGCTCGGCAACTGACCGGCGAATGGTTGTCGTCTGATCGTATCTGACTGGCCCAGCTCCTTCATAGGCACTACGTCCCGCGTGTGTGCCCTCGTCGCCGGATTTCTTTCGCTGGAACTGTGGTCCTGTCGCGCACGTAAGGTAGCTTCATTGGCCGCTTCGGCTCGTTTGCGCAATCTGCTTCCTCAACGATCCGCTCAAACGATACGACATAGGTCGGATAACGTAACCGTAGCCAGGCGAGTACGTCACCATTGTGAGTCCAGCCACGGATGTAGCTGACGCAGACTGCCAGATAGTGGAGACTGTCATTGTGTCCTGCGGACAGAATCTCGTTTCTCGCGTGTACTGCCAACAGCTGTTTTTCAATCCTCGCGAAGCTTTGCGTACGGCGGCTATCGACTCGTTGCGATCGAGCGACGTGTGTTCTCATGCCGTCAGGTGTTGCAGCCAGAAGTGCCTGGGCAAAATCTCCCTTCACGTTGTCAACGGCATTCATCAGATTGGCGACGGCTATCCTGCGCAACGGGGACATCCGGTCAAGTGCCTGAATTGCCCTTACTGGTAGCGTTTTCCCCGCGAGGATCGTGGCGGCCTCCTCAAGAGTATTGATCTGCCTGTCTTGCCGACAAGAGACGATGTCTGACTCTGTGACTGGTCTCGCCGGAACAGCGCGGGCTTCCGGGAATTGCGGTTGCAAACGCTGTCTAATGAGACAGGGGATTGTTGTGAATCCCGCGGCCTTGAGCACGGCAACAAACTCGGCCTGAGATAACAGTTCTCCGAGAATGCTTCCAAGAAGTGCTATTTGAGCGTTCGCAACTTCTTTCCGGGCGAGCGCAGCACGTTGTCGTTCAAATTCATCTTTGATCTCTTCCCATATTCTGATCCCAGCCGGTTTGCGCGCTGCCTGTTTGTCTCGAACCTGTTCAGGTACCGCCACTTCGTCGTGCATGCTGCCCCCGGATGTTGTGAGCAGACCGCTACCATTGCCTTCTGAGTCGAACTTTGCGGTTTGAGGATTCATGCATCCGCACGTGAAGCGCGACCCAGCACTTCCAGGGGAACCACGTCAGAAAGTTCGACGACCGACTTCAGGTCGGGGTGGCAAAAATCTTCAAATCTCGAAACGCCGTTTCTGTGGATCACGGTGTAAGCCCCGGGCGTGAGGCTGCCTCGAGGAAAGAGGTGAAAATCGAGCAGGTCCGGGTCCGCTCGCTCAATACGGGCGTACACCAGAAAATCGATGGCGAAACAATCTGGCCATCGCGCAATCCAGTATGGTGAATGCCCGCGGATGAGCCATGAACTTCGCACCACAAGCTGCAGCCTGAGCGTGTTGTCCAGGCACATGACGTTGGTGTGCTTTTCGAATTTGACTTCGTGTCCTCGGCTTCGCAACTCCTCCGCCGCGACATCTGCCATTGAAAGTTCCGTTCGTCGTTCGACGTGCCTGTTCCGCGAGCGCTCAGGATTCAGGTGAGGGGTGTAGCCGACTGCCTCGTACGCTTCGTACAAGCTGCCGAACTCCCGCATGATGCGTTCAACCGAGGGTGCACTTCGATAGCGCCGCAGCGTTGCCTGGTTCAAGTTGCCAGCCTTTTCAATGACCCTGCGCAGGCCAGAGAGGATGTCGTCCCGGCTGGGAATGTGTCTGCTACGGGCGAGCTTGCGCTGAACAGCCGAAAATATCTGATTGCCCACGACGGGATCAAAGGCACCGGCTACGCGTATCCATTCTTCCGCGGGCAACTGCTCCCATGCGGCGTCCAGCTTCGAAGACGTCCGGCTATAGACGTTAGTCCCGACATACTTTTCGTTGCGGAGAATCTGGAGAATGTTGCGGGGCATCCATGGCCGGCCCACGCCGTTGCAGATGCCGAAGTCATTCAGTCGGCGCGCTACATCCGTAGCGGTCGTTCCACGGACGGCGTACCACTCAAACATCTTTCTGACGAGCGCCGTTTCATGAGGTGGCCCCGGGGCGAGAATCACTCGGTCAGTCTGGAGATTTTTGTACTGATAAGGTGCCAGCGGTCGGCGGGAGCCGCTTTGGGCGTCCACCAGTACACGTTGAAGACCATAGCCGGGTGGGCCGCCAGAGTGGTAGCCTCGCTGAACGTTGACGCAGTGCCCCAGGAACACCTTGCGCGAGATTTCGCGACTGAACTCTCCCGCCATCGCGCGCTTAAGCGCTTTCATGACGCACGTTGTCGGGCTGGCGTCGTCCTCGAACGGTTCGGCGACGTAAATCACCTTTACGCCAGCACGGCGACATGTGTATTCGTAAAATGCGGCCTCGTCAATATCCTGGAATCGTCCCCAACGACTTACGTCGTACACCAGAATCACGCTGAATTTGCGGGCTGGATTTTCAACGTCCACCAGCAACTGGATGAGAGCGGGGCGCTCGCGCAGCGTGAGGCCGCTAATACCGGCGTCCTCATAGTCGCGAACGATGCGAATATTGTGAGCAGCAGCGTACTCAGCAATCGCCTGTCTCTGGAAAATCGGGGAGCATTGCTGATGGTCGGTAGACATGCGCACATATTGCGCAGCTCGCAGCGGCACGGTGAAACCAGACCGACGGTCCTGAGTGGACATTCGGCTTACCGGTTGACAGCAATGATTAGTGATAGCCGTGCGGCCTTGAAAGTCAAGGTCACTCGATTAATGCCTTCGCGATCTCAAGGCTTAACGCGTGCGGCAAGCCGTGCCTGGCAAGCGACGGCAGTTCAATCCATCAGGTACCTGAATGCTAGCTGTGCAGGCCAGGTTTTCGCAGCCCTACGAATCCCAAGTCGTATCGAGCAATTGCGAATTGCTGATTAGCGGCGGACAAGAACCGGCCGTTCGGCGTCATCCGCAATGGACGACGATTGCTGGATGGTGCGATCATTCGATGCAAGCCTTGTGGCTAATTTTGCCCACGACCAGGAGCGCGCTTATGTGCGGTCGTTACGCTCGAGCCCGTTACGGCATCGACTACGCAATCCCTCTCGCGAGCGACCGTGATACTCGCTGGCCGATCCTGAACGACTCAGCGCCGACCGATACACCAAGTTGGAATGCGGCGCCGGGAAGTCGGCAACCCGTGATCTATTCAGATGGCGTCGTGCGGCTGGTGCACTGGGGATACCGGCCCGCATGGGCTGTCGCGAAGGGCCTTCCGCAGATGATCAATGCGAAGCTCGAAAAGGCGACCAGTTCGGCATGGGCAGCGATGTGGAGGGAAGGGCGCGTCATTGTGCCGGCAGACTACTGGTACGAGTGGAAAACAGAGAACAACGGAAAGCAGCCCTATGCCATTCAGGCAAAGAACGGCGAGCCTCTGTACGTCGCCGGCCTGACCAACGTTCGTCCGGATGTAGAGCCACGGGAAGGCGATGGTTTCGTGATCGTCACGGCAGAGGCGGGCACCGGACTGGTAGACGTGCACGACCGGCGGCCAGTCGTGTTCTCGGCTGACGCCGCTCGCGAGTATTTGGACCCGGCAACCTCCGTCGAGCGCGCCGTTCACCTCGCGCGCACCGCCGCCGAGCCATCCGAGGCGTTTGCCAGTTTTCCCGTGTCGCGCAAAGTCAACCGGACTGGACCCGATGGGCCGGACCTCGTCGAACCCATATAAGCTTAGGGACAACAAAAAGCCCGCCGAAGCGGGCTTTCTTTACATCATGCCGTGCGACCTGGCGTAGTCGCGTAGGGCGTCGTTCATCCGTGTCTGCCACCCTTCGCCGGTCGAACGAAAAGCATCGAGCACGTCGCGATCGTAACGAACGCTCGTTGCGACTTTGGTCACGTCGGCCGGCGGCCGGCCGCGGCGCTTCAGCAGTTCGGCCGCCGCACCTTCGCCGATCCGCTGGGGAAGCGTCTCACGCGCTGGTCGCATACGCCGGATTTCTTCGGTGCTCAGCTCGCGCGTATCGGGATCTGACGCAATGCCGCGATTGATCGCTGCGTCTTCCTCATCAGTCGGCATCACGATCGTGCGTTTGCTCAACATAATCATTCACCTCACGTTTGTTTGCCTTGCGAAGGCTGATAACTCGTAGCGTTTCGCCACGCAATGTATAGACCAGACAGTAGACGCGACCGTCAATCAACCCGTACGCAAAGAAGCGCGGTTCTCCGTATGCGTGTCGGTCGTCTAGTGCGTCGAGCGCGCGGTCCCATTCAAAGCATTCGGCAAGAGCGAGAGAGACACCATGCTTGCTGCGGTTGATCTGGTCTTTGGCTGGGTCGAACTCGATCCCGTTTGATTTATTGTACATACGATAAATGATTGCTGCAAGGTCAGGCGACGCGCGGCGACATTTCCTGTTCGTCGGCCGCCGGCTGGGTTGATCTGGGTTCGGTGGCGAGGTTGTCGCCAATTAACGGGCGTAGCCGCGAGACGTTTGAAGGTGGCTCGCCGACGACGCCGAGGGATGGCGCCAGGCGGCCTATATTCATTTGCCGAAGACGCAGGTCATGTTCCATGTCCCGGAGCCTCAGAAGCTCGGGCACCCACCAGGGTACGCGTTCCCGGCCGGTCAACCAGTCGCGCACGCTGCGCTCGGACCGGCGCAATTCACGCGCAAGCTCTTTAAGGCTGCGGCCTTGCGCGTAGTAGGCCATTTCGCGTGGGTTGCCATATCGGAGGTTTGGATATTTCATGGTGCTTTTCTTGTAAGAGATTGAAGAAGACATGCCCCTGACGTGCCCACGCATAACTTACATAAAACATACAAACACCAAACAAAGAGGACCGGGGCAAACCCGGCTCTCTTATTTAAATAGCCACTTAATTGTTGATAATTTATCTTATGTCAAATTAAGAAATCACAAGAAACTGTCCAACCCAAAGACCACCGTTCCACGCTTGCACCGCTCACATAACCGTCCGCTTCTCTCCGAACTTTGTGCATGGTCATATGGCTATGTCACCAGCGTCGACCAGCACGCACGCATCAAACCAGCAACGTTACATGGACCGCCGTCCCGTAACACAACACCTCAGTGATACCTCTGGCGATCTCGGTCGCGTCGTACCGCATACCGATGATGCCGTTTGCGCCCAAGTCCGCAGCCTGCGCAATCATCCGTTCGTACGCATCTTGACGCGCGCGCTCGCATAGCGACGTGTATAGCGTGATGTTGCCCCCGAAGATCGTCTGCAGCGATGCGCCCAGCGCTCCGACGATGGATCGGGACCGGACGACGATCCCACGAGCAACTCCGAAGGATCGCTCTATCCTGAGGCCAGGAAGCTCAAACGCCGTCGTAACCCTATGTCGTTCTATCATCGTCTTCTCAATGTTGAGTGTTCGTCTTCGACGGACTATCGGCCGAAGTTGCCATCTCAGGATGCCGCGCGTTTCTTCGTCGCGGCCTTGGGTGTGACGTGGCGAGGCTGACGAGTCTCAGCAGAAGATCGCGGACGCTTTTGTGTTGTTGTCTGATTCGTCCTGGCGGTTGCCAATTGCAACCGTAATACGTTGAGTTCCGCGACGTATGCAGCACTCGAATCGCGAAGTGCCACCAGGCTCCCTTCCATGACACCCGCTTGATGACGCGCGTCGCCAAGCTGGACCTGCAGCGCCTGGATTTCCTCCCGATGCCGATTTTCGCTCTGCTCCGCCCTGCGCGCGGCTGCCTCATGCTCCTTTTGGGACCGCGTGCTCACAACCCGCTCGCGTTCGATCTCAAGCAGCGCCCGCTTCTCGGCCGCTCGCAGACGCTCTTCCGCAAGCGCAGCGCTACCCCGTAGTTTGTCGAGCTCCCCTGAAAAATCGACCCTCGCCTGCGTCAGCGCCCGGTCGCGTGCGCTGATCTCGTCCTGCTGTCGCGCGATTTCAGTCTCGAGTGCCTGACGCGTCGCCTCCGCTGCAGCCTGCGCCTGTTCGAGTTCCTGAATCCGCACCTGGGCCACCAGCAACGCGCCGGTGCGCTGCTCAAGCGCCGTTTCGGTTCGCGCGAGCTCGGCCTGCAATGACGTCACGTCATTGCGCGCACTGACCTTCTCTGCCTCGGCGTCATTCCGCAGTGTCTCAAGCGCTGCTTGCGCTGACGTTGTGGACTTCGTCCACAGCGTCGCGACCAATTCCCCGGCGGCCGCCCGCAACTCCGCCGGCAAATCGGGATGCTCGATCCGCACCCTGCTCTTTTCGCGCAGTTCAACCCAGAACTCACCAAGCACCTGAGTCGGCGTACTCATGCTGCCGCGCTTCACCAGCTGATACAGCCGGTTAGCAGTCGGCGTAATACCGAAACGGAAGAACAGCAGCGCGCAGACCTCACGATAAAGCTCGCGGGTTTTGGGGAATTCGGCCTTCAGGCGGTCGATTTCGCTAGTGAGGCGTGTTTCATCGGACTGGGAATCGGACATGACGGTAACTCAATGGATTCAGTCAATAATATAACGTAAACCGTCAAATACCTAATTCGAAAGTCAATTCTTCGGCCGTCGCGATGCAAACGGCGAAGATTTCTTATGGCCGGACATATTGGGAAAAGGCGGCAGGCAAGGAGCGGCGGGGGCCGGCTACTTCAGAGATGATGACGGAGCGCCCGGCATATCGGCGCGTAAGAGAGAACCAGTACCTGCATGTCGACGATGATCGGCAACGTCGTTAAACCGACGCCAGGCAATGCATACGATGGTGAGGCAATGAACACGCGAGCGGCACCCGCAACCCGGAACGCCGCCCGCTTCAATAGACTGGAGACTAGAACGAATGCCGCATCCCGATCCGCACATCGGACTGCGTATTCGACGACGACGGCGCGAAGCTGTAACCGATCACGGCATTCACGCCATCCGACGCACGCAGATAGTCGCCGGAAATATACACATCGGTACGCTTGGACAACAGGTAGTGCAGTCCGAGCGAACCCTGATTCCAGTGATTGCCTTCGAAGCTCGTGTGTTGATAGCCCCCGTAGAGCGACAGCGCAGGCGTGAAGTTATACGAGGCGCCCGCTTCATAAACCTGCATGTGCGAGGTCTGGCCGAAGCCCTTGATCGTCGTATAGGTGAAATCGCCGGTAAGCATCAGGTTGCCGATCGTATAGGCGGCGCCGACCGCAAACGCGCCCTGCCTATCCACCGGGAATGCCGACGAGCTATACAGATCGGTCACCGCGCCGGTGGCCGGATCGACGGACACGGTCGGCTGGCCGAGGAAGGTGCGCGTGCCAATCATCGCGTACGGGTCGAAAGCATAGATGCCGTACGGATTGTTCAACTGCGTATACGCCGCGCCCATGTTGAACGGACCGTGGTCGTAATGCGCGCCCACGCTCCATGCGCTCTTCTGATGGAAGTCGCCGGCGGTGTTACCGAACGAGTACATACCGCCGAAGGTGAAGCCGGCAAAATCGTTCGACAGGAATTTCACCGAGTTCGGCAGGCGGTCGCCGTTCATACGGTCGAAGTCACCCTGGTGAATCGCGTAGCCGCTCGCCCATGCGGAGATGTTGTACAGAAAAACAAACTCTTCGGTCATATCGAGCTGATTACCGAATGAGAAAGTCCCCCACGAGTTCTTGATGCCGACGTAAGCCTGGCGTCCGAACTCAGCACCGCCGAATGCATATTGCCCATTGCCCAGGTGAAAACCCGATTCGAGCACGAAGACCGCTTGCATGCCACCACCGAGATCTTCCACGCCTTTGAAGCCGATCCGGTTGCCGTACGAAATGCCGTCGTCGAATTTGAACTGATGTGCACCGCCGGCATTGTTCACGTAGGTGATGCCGGCGTCCAGAATCCCGTACAGGGTGACGCTGCTTTGTGCATGGGCCGCCGTCGGTGCGCATACCGCGCTTGCCGCGAGGGCGAGCCCCGAAAGACTAACGGCATTTTTCTTCTTCATCTAATTCTCCCCTGCTCTTTGCCTGCGTATTTCGTTGGATAAAGCGATCCCCGCTGCGCGCCTTCTTCCAACGCGCGGCGCTTCTCGCATGACGGGCAGTTCGAAACCGGCTGAGACTGATTGAAACGGATTGAAGCTCACTCGCGCAGACCAAGCCGACTAAAGCTGATTAAAGCTGACTAAGCTGATTGAAGCTATCGGCACTGCATACGATCATCTGGCATGCCTGCATCGACGGATCAAGAATACGGGTCCAGATTTATAAGGATTCGACCGGATGCGACATGAATCTGTCGAGTAGCGACCTGGGCGCCAGGAATGCCGAGGTTATTTCACACCGAGTGCGGTTTGTACCGCTTGCAAGCCGTTGCTGCCGCTGGCGGTGTTCACGCCGTCGAGCCATGACTTGAGCAATTCGGGGTGGCGCTTGAGTGCTTCGGTCGCAGCCACATCGATGCCGGTTTTCTTCTCCAGCACTTCGGTGATCACACCGTTTTCCAGATCGACATTGAACGTGAGCTGCCTGAACAGGCGGCCGACATTTGGACACTGCTCGGCATACCCGCTACGCGCAACGGTATTGACCGTAGCGCCGCCGTAGTTCGGCCCGAAGTATTTGTCGCCGCCGTCGAGGTAGGACAGCTTGAACTTCGTGTTCATCAGATGCGGCTCCCACGCAAGGAACACGATCCATTTCTTCTCACGCACCGCTCGGTCGACCTGCGTGAGCATGCCGGTCTCACTCGATTCGACAATCTTCCAGCTACCGAGGCCGTACGCCTTGTCGTCGACCATTTTCTTGATGTTCTGATTGGCCGGCGCCCCGGGTTCGATGCCATAAATCTTGCTGTCGAACTTGTCGGCGTTCTTCGCGAGGTCCGCGAATGAATGCACGCCCGCGGCCGCCACGTAGTCTGGCACCGCAAGTGTGAACTTCGCGTTGCTCAGATTCGGATGCACGACCTCGATCGATTTTTCATCCTCGAACGGCTTGACGACCGGCGCTTGCGCCGGCATCCAGTTACCGAGAAACACGTCGATCTGTCCTTTCTTCAGGCCTTGATAGGTAATCGGCACCGACAGATTTGATACGTTCTGGTGATAGCCGAGCGCCTTCAACAGCACGCCGGTCATTGCATTGGTGGCGTCGATGTCGGTCCAGCCGGGCCCCGCCATGTTGACCTGCGTACAGGACTGCGGCTCGGCGGCCGCGGCAAAGGTGGTCGCCGCGCACAGCAGCGCAACGCCGGATACAGCCTGTTTGAAGAGCTTTTTCATCATGTCGGCTTCCTGTAGGTGGGATGAATCGTAAGCAAAGACATCAACGCGTCACAGCGGGAAAACGTGCCATCGCTTCGAGCGTGTCGAGATCGATGTGATTGCGCATATAGCGCTGGCTCGCATCGACATGCGGTTGCCAGTCCCATGACGCGACGGTGCCTTGCGTCGTGGCCTCGAAATGGAAATGACGACGGCGCTGGCTTCGCAGTACTTCGTTGTGCAGTGCGGCGAGGTCCCAGCGCTGTGCGATCTCTTCACGAAACGAAGCGACCTGCGGTGCATATTCGGCGCGCGCGGCGAGGTTCTCGCGTTCCAGAGGGTCCGCTGCCACGTCATAGAGCTGGTCGGGATCGGCCGGCGTGTGAATGAACTTGAAGCGTCCACGCCGCAACATCACAATCGGCGCTATAGCACCTTCCGCCAGGTATTCGCCGATCGCTTCGTCGTGACCACGTTGGGTACCTTGCAGATGCGGCACGAGACTTTGCCCATCGAGCGGATCCGGCCACACCGCGGGTTGTTCGCCGCGCGCCATTTCCACCAGCGTGGGCAGCAGATCGAGATGCGAGACCGACTCGTGCACACGATGCGCGTCGAACTGCTGCGGCGCATGCACGATCAGCGGCACGCGGCAGCCGCCTTCAAAGAAGGTCATCTTGTACCAGAGCCCGCGCTCGCCGAGCATCTCACCGTGATCGGAAGTCACCACAATAACGGTATCTTCCGCGAGCCCAGACTGTTCGAGCGCCTCGAGGATCGCACCGAACTGGTCATCGACGTAAGAGATCGCACCGTAATAAGCGCGCCGCGCATTGCGGATCTGCTGATCGGTCGGCGGCGTGCGGTCGGTTTCGCACACATGCCGCAAGCGCTTCGAATGCGGATCGGCTTCGTCGAACGAGTCGCGATGCGCGGGCATCTCGATGTCTTCGTCCGCATACATGTCCCAGTACTTCCGTGGAATTGCGTACGGGTCGTGTGGATGCGTCAGCGAGGCGACCATGCAGAACGGCCGGGCATCTTTGCCGGCATGCCGCTCACGCGCAATATCGAAGAGCTTCTGGCGGGTGGTAAATGTAACTTCGTCGTCGAAGTCGAGCTGGTTCGTGCGTACGCAAGGGCCTGCGTCGATCACCGAACTCATGTTGTGATACCACGTAGGCCGCGTGTCGAAATCGTCCCAGTTCGGCGTCCAGCCGAAATCGGCGGGATAGATATCGGTTGTGAGCCGTTCTTCGAAACCATGCAACTGATCGGCGCCGCAGAAATGCATTTTGCCGGACAGGATCGTGCGATACCCTTCAGCGCGAAGATAATGCGCGAATGTCAGCGTTTGCGACGGAAATTCTGCTGCATTGTCATAGGCGCCGATCGCGGACGGCAATTTGCCCGACAAAAAAGAAAAGCGCGACGGTGCACATAGCGGACTGGCGCAATACGCCGAGTCGAATACCACGCCCTGCTTCGCGAGGCGGTCGAGATTAGGAGTCTTCGTTAGACGATGTCCGTATGCGGCAAGTGCAAACGGCGTCATCTGGTCAGCCATCAGAATGAGAATATTCTGTTTCGTGTCAAGCATTGGAGCGCGCCTCGAATAGAATCGCAAGTGTTGGTGCAGTGTCGTTGCAAGCGGAATAACCGGCGTGCCGGCTCCGCATGACACCACTATTGCCGTCCAATTCGCCGCTGTGAAGACGGCAAATCGTTATATGCCTATAAGGGGGCCTTATGTCGAGGCAGGATCGCTTGCCGCCAATGCAGGCGTTGGCGATGTTCGAATCCGCAGCGCGTCTCGCGAGCTTCACGGCGGCCGCGCGCGAGCTGGGTTCGACGCAACCGGCGGTCAGCCAGCGCGTGGTGCAACTCGAAGAAGCACTCGGCACGCCGCTTTTCGAGCGCGGCCACCGCGGCGTCACGCTGACGGAAGACGGCGTGCGCCTCTTCGAAGCGGTGCGCAACGCCCTCGACACCATCCGCCTCGCTACCGCCGAGATCCGCGCGCGACGCACGCCGCAAACCCTCACACTCTCCACCGACTTCGGTTTTGCGACCTATTGGCTGATGCCGCGCCTGTCACAATTCAAGGCGTTCATGCCGGACGTAGACGTAAAGATCATCACGTCGCAAAACGTGTTCGATCCATCGCACGATCAGGCAGACATTGCGATAGCGTTCGGCGATGAGGATGCAGACTGGACCGCACGAGGCGCGATCAAGCTATTTCCCGAGCGCGTCACGCCGGTGTGCAGTCCGGCGTTTCTTGCGGCGCATCCGCAGTTGCGTATGCCGTCCGATCTGATGAGCTTGCCGCTGCTGCATCTCGAACCCACGCAGCCCGCACGCTGGCTATCATGGGCCGACTGGTTCACGGCGCACGATCTGGATGCGCCTGCCGCGCATCGCGGCATCACATTCAACAGTTTTACGCTCGTGGCTCATGCCGCGATCATGGGCCAGGGCATCGCGCTCGGCTGGGCGCCTCTGGTTGACGAACTGCTCGCCACAGGGCAACTCGTCGAACCGTTCGATACGTCCGTGGTCACTGAGCGCGGCTATCTGCTCGTCACGCAGCGCGCGGCGACTCCGGCGGTCAGCGCATTCCGCCAATGGCTCCTCGGCGAATGCGGACTCGATGCCGAATGAGCCTAAGACACGTCAATGCCCTTCCCTTGCGTTCCGTCGCCCCGGCCCGGCTTCGCCTGACGCTCCCATTCCACTGCGACGGCGTTTAGCTTCTATCCCCGCACACCATTGATTTGCTCTACTGCGATGATGCATGCCGCGTCCCGCGGCGTTGCCCTATCGCCTCAAGTGGAGAGTGCATGTCTGCCGATTCCCGTCCCGATCAACTGGTTCTCACTGTCGCGTGTCCGAGCGCGGCGGGCCAGGTTGCCGCCGTCGTCGGCTTTCTCGACCGGCACCATTGCTATATCGACGAACTAACCGTTTTCGACGACGACCTCAGCGAGCGCTTCTTCGTGCGTTGTGTGTTTCATGGCGTCGACACCAACGAAACCCTGCATATCGCGGCGCTGAAACGCGAATTCGAATCAATCGCCGGGCACTTTCAGATGACATGGGCCATGCATGACGTCGGCATGCGGCCGAAGGTGCTGATCATGGTATCGAAACTCGAACACTGTCTCGCCGATCTGCTATTCCGCTGGCGCATGGGTGAGTTGAAGATGGATATCGTGGGCATCGCTTCGAACCATCGCGATTTCGAACCGCTTGCACAGCAGCATGGTTTGCCGTTCCATCATCTGCCGATCAGTGCCGATACCAAACCACAACAGGAGGCACGTTTGCTCGACCTGTTCGAAACATCCGGCGCTGAGCTGATGATCCTTGCACGCTACATGCAGATTCTTTCGGGCGAAACGAGCCGTGCGCTCGCGGCTCGCGCGATCAATATTCACCATTCGTTTCTGCCTGGCTTCAAAGGCGCCAAACCCTATCACCAGGCGCATACACGCGGCGTGAAACTGATCGGCGCAACCGCGCACTTCGTCACCGACGATCTCGACGAAGGTCCGATCATCGAGCAGGTCGTAGAGCGCGTCGATCACTCGTACAGCCCGGAGCGGCTGCTCGCGACGGGACGCGACGTCGAATGCATCACGCTCGCGCGGGCCGTGAAGGCGTTTATCGAGCGGCGTGTATTCATCAACGGCGACCGCACTGTCGTGCTGCAATAAAAAACGCCGCTGAAAATAGCGGCGTTTCCTGTTCAGGTTGCCGCTCAAAAGAAGCGGCAACGCATTCACGCGAAGCACGAAGTCACTTCACCCAGCTATCCACGCGATCAGTATGGGCACCGATCCACGCATCGGCGGCGGCTGTCGGCTTCTCACCGTTTTGTGTTGCGAGCATCACGCTGTCGATCTCGCCCGGCTTCCATTGGAACTTCTTGAGGAACGCAACAACGGACGGCGCCTTCTTCTCCAGATCAGGATTCACAACGCTATCCACGTGCTCCGCTTCGCCGAACACTTTCTTCGGATCGTCGAGGAATTTGAGCTTGTACTTCGCGAACATCCAGTGCGGCTTCCAGCCCGTTACGATGATCGGTTTGCTCGCCGCTTCCGAACGAGCCAGTTCCGCCGTCATCGCGCTGCCCGAACTCGACATCAACGTATAGTTGAGCCCGTATGCCTTGATCGCTTCGCTGGTTTTCTCCATCACGCCCGCGCCGGCGTCGATGCCGACAATGCGTGAACCGAACTCCGCCTTCTTCGCTTCCAGATCGCCGACGCTATTCACGTCCGCGTTATCCGGCACGATCAAACCGATCTTCGCGTCATTGAAGTTCGTGCCAAGGTCGACAACCTTGTCCTTGAAGTTGTTCCAGTACGCGCCATGTGTGACCGGCAGCCACGCGGACAGCGTTGCGTCGAGGTCGCCACGCGCCACGCCTTGCCACATCACACCGGCCGCGACCGGCACGAGTTGCACCTGATAGCCGAGGCGCTTTTCGATCACACGCGCGGCTACGTTCGACGTTGCAACGCTGTCGTCCCAGCCTTCCACGTAACCAATCTTGATCGTCGGCCTGGCATCGGCCGACACACCCACGCTGCTTGCTGCCAGCGCCGCGCTCAACGCACTCAATATCAGTATCTTTTTGACCAGTCTCATCGCCGTTCTCCCGTTCGCCGTCCTACCCATTGAGCATTTAGAATCGCCAGCCAGAATTGCCGGGTAGCGTTGTTTTCCGACATCCAGTTGTCCGCAGGCGACCTCGACCGCGAGTCCGGGTCCCGTTCTTGTCTTACTTATCGACCACCAGATCGCTCAACGGCTTGCTGCAGCACAGCAGCACCATGCCCTGATCGATTTCGCGCTGACGAATTCCGCCAGCATGTTTCATGGCGACTTCGCCTGACACCAGCTTCACCTTGCAAGTACCGCACATGCCTTGCGTGCACGACGCCGCAAGCCGCACGCCGGCTTTCTTCGCCGCGTCGAGTACATGCTGGCCGCTGCCGCATTCAATCTCCCGATTGCTTTTGGCAAAACTCACCTTGAACTTTGTGTCCGTCTCGAGCGGGACCTGTGCGGGGGTGAAGCCAGGCGCCTGCTCACGCGCTTCGGCAAAGCTCTCCGCAGTGGCGGTCGGCGCCTGCAACGCATCCGCGACATGCGCGGTCGTCAATTGCGCGGCCACTTCTCCGATCGTCTCGAACGAAAAGCTTTCCTCGTGATAATGACCGCGATCGAAGCCGCCCTCATCTAGCAGATTGCGCACGGCCTGCATATAGGGTGCAGGACCGCAGGTGAAAATCTCGCGATCGAGAAAATCCGGCGCGATCAGTTTAAGCAACGGCAAGGTCAGAAAACCCATGACGCCGGGCCAATTGGTCCGCGCGCCAAGCCGTTCACAGACGAACGCGGTGCGAAAATGGGTCTGATTCGACGCAATCAGATCGAGCTCGCGCGCGAAGATGATGTCGTCTGGCGTGCGGGCGCTGTGCACGAATACGATGTCGCTGTCCTCGCCAAGCTCATGATGCGCGCGGCTCATCGACATCAGTGGCGTAACGCCCGAGCCTGCCGACAAAAACAGGAACTTACGCGCCGGATGCCGCGCGCAGGTGAACTCGCCGGCCGGTCCCAGCACACGAACCTGCGACCCTGCGTGCAGATTGTCGTGCAGCCAGTTCGACACCTTGCCGCCCGGCACACGCTTCACGGTGATGGAGATGGTGTGCGGACGCGTGGGTGGCGAAGAGATCGTATAGCAGCGATTCACCGCCTCGCCATCGATCTCCAGCTCCAGTGTGATGAACTGCCCTGGCTCGAATACGAACGCCCGCCCGGAAGGCGCGCGAAAGAAAAAGCTCTTGACGTCATGGGTTTCCTGACGGACCTGGCAGCACACCAGCGTTTCGTCGGTGTCGCTGTTCCAGCGTGCCGGCAACGCCTCCCAGAATCGGGGTTGCGTGACACGGCTCGATGTCTCGCTGCCTGAAGTCTCGGGGTTTGGAGCCGGCTCGGGGCTTAGCTGAAACATCGCCTGATCGCGCATCATCATTTTCTCCCGCTCCTGGTTGCGGCGTTGCGCTCAGCGCATGAAGGACACGACTTTTTCGCCGTGCGAAACCGGCACATCGCCGGCATCCTGGGTTTGGGGCGCATTGCTGTACTCCGCAATACGGCCGATGTACCATTCGCAGAACTTCTCGACGAGACCTTCGGTGAACGGCGAATACGGGCCCGGCTCGTAGGCGCTGCTGGTCGCGCCGCGTTGCGAATACTCGACGAGCGCGCGGTCCTGGTCGTTGGTCGCACGCCACACGGCCGTGAGATTGTGCACGTCGTAGTCGATGCCTTCGCGTGCATCCTTGTGAACGAGCCACTTGGTACGCACCAGCGTTTTCCCCGCCGATAACGGGATCACTGAAAAGCTGACGATATGGTCGCTCATGAAGTGATGCCACGAATTCGGCTGCGTCCAGAACGAGAGGCCACCGAGATCGGCCTGCTCGAAACCGCCGAGCAGTTTCTTCGAGGCCACTTTTGCGTCCATGGTTTGCGATTCGCCGTCACGATCGAGCGGCAGGCGTTGCGTGCGGAAACCCGTGACCAGATCGGCCAGGCGGTCGATTTCCACCGACGGCAAATTCATCGCCTCCCATTGCGCGGTACGGCGCGCCACGGTCTCTTCGAATGCAGCCATGCCTTCCTCGTTGGCGGGCGTGCGTTGATAGCCAAAACCGTATTCGTAAAGCGAAATTGTCAGCTCGGGATGATTCGCGACGCAGTGGTAGCACTCGCGATTGTTTTCCATCGTGAGCTTCCAGTTGCCTTCTTCGATGATGTCGATCGAGGCCGCAACCTTGCAACCGGCGAGATCGTGCGGCAACAGATACGGTTCCATCGCGGCGCGCATCACGGCGAAGTCGGCAGGCGGTTCGTCCGCGAGACAGATGAAGATCAGCCCGGCGAGATTCTCGAGGTGCACCGCTTTCAGGCTGTGCTTGCAGCGGTCGAACTGGTCGCCCATATGTTCGGCGAACATCAGATCGCCGTTCAGGTTGTACGTCCAGCTGTGGTACGGGCAAACGATATTGCCGAGCGAACCCTTGTCCGTATTGCACAAACGCGCACCACGATGGCGGCAAACGTTATGGAACGCCCGCACCTGCATATCGTCGTCGCGCACGATCAGAATCGAATCGTTGCCCACTTCCACCGTGATGTAGTCGCCAGGTTCTGGCACATCCGGTTCCACCGCGACCTGAATCCAGTGCTTGCGGAAAATCACCTCCATATCGAGCGCGAAAATACCCTCGCCCGTATAGAACGGCGCTTCCAGCGTGTGATTCTTTTTGCGGCGTTCGATCATTGCGCGAACGTCTGCCGAAACTTTCATTGTGTGCTCCGTTGCATGTCACGTCTGGCGCTGCGCCAGGCCCTCCTGGTCGCATGCTGGCCCGAACCGGAAATCAGTAATCCACGAGTTGATGCTCGCGCAAATACGCGAGAATCACTTGTGCTTTTTCGACGGAACTCCCTTCTATTACGACGCTGCCGCCGCGGCTTTCGGTCGTCGTCGCCGAGAGCATGCGGGCGTGGCCGGAGCGCTTTTCGGCGGCGGCGAGGCGCACCGGTTTGGCCGTCGCGGGACGGGTGGTCCAGGCAAGGTCGTCGGGGTTACCAGGTGTTTGTGCCGCGACCGGACGGATCGTGCCCTCGCGCAGCCTTGCATAGGCGTAGCTCGGGGCCGTATTCGCCATCGGATGCACGGCGATCAAGGCCGGCAATTGCACTTCGACGCGGCGGCGCAAGCCCTTCGGCATGAATTGCCGGACTTCCGCGCAGCCGTCGTGGAGCGTCAGATCGACTGCTGCGCCGACCAGCGGCATGTCCAGCGCACTGGCGACGCGATACGGCAGCATGCCGCTATCGAATGCGCCTTCGGCGCGGGTGCCGGTCAATACGAGATCGTAGCCACGTAGGCGTGCGGCGAGCGGCGCTATCGCATCACCGGGCAATTCAGACGTTGCCGACACGTCCAGCACTTCGACAGCGCGCGCACCGAGCGCGAGATACTCCTTCAGCGCCGGATTCGACGGATCGCCCGCGTGCAACACGTCGAGCGTCGCGTCGTGCGTTTTAGCGAGCGAGAGTGCGATCGTCAGCGCGGCGGCGTCGTTACGGCTGTAACGCGCCGTGCCGCTCACCGGATGCCGGCCCACGGAAACCAGTACGGCAATCTTCATGCAAGCGCTCCTTCCGCAACAGCCGTTGAATTCAGTAGCGCAGCACCGGTACCGCGTGCCGTGCGCGCGGCCGCCGCGGCGTCGTTCAGCGCCGCGATCGTTTCCTCCGCGTCGGCGATGACGGTCAGGTTCGCGCGTTTGGCGATCGGCGCGCTGGCGTCGAGATTCACGGCGATCACGTGCCGGCAATCCTTGATGCCCTGCAGATGCTGAACCGCGCCGGAAATACCGAACGCGATATAGACGCTGGCTTCGACCGTCTTGCCGGTGGCGCCAATCTGCTTGTCGCGGGTGAACTTGCCGTCGTCCACGGCGACACGGCTTGCGCCGATCGCGGCGCCCAACGTGGCCGCAAGACGCTCGAACGCCGGGACGTCACGGACACCATTGCCTGCCGAGACGATAAAATCCGCCTCTTCGAGCGCGAGCTGGGCCGCATCGATTTCCTCGATACCCAAATCGCGCACGATGCCCTTGGACGAAGCCGGTTCGCCATCAAAACGCCACACCACGCGCTCACCCGCGCCGACAAACGGCAATTTCGGATCGACCGCATTCGGTGCCAGCAAAACGACTTCAGGCAGTGCTCGCGCGGCGAACGCCGTATTCGTCTGGATATAAGCCGCGACATGGGCCGCGTCGATCTCGACGACATGCGTCGCGACACTCGCGTTCGCGGCCGCCGCATAACGGCGGCCGAGGTCGCCGTCACCGGTAGCGTTGTCGGGCAGGAAAATGTGCGCAGGGGCATAGGCCGCGACGCACGCAGCCAGTGCGTTCAATTCGTCCAGTGGCGCGAAAATGCGACGGTCGAATATCGGCAACTCGATCAGCTTGTCGGCACCGAGCGCGGCGGCGTCGCCGGTAAACTCGCCGAATACGAGCAGTACGACTTCGGTTGTCGCGTCCGCGATCAGCGCGGCGGCGGCCAGGGTCTGGCACGCGTGATCATCCAGCGCGCCGCGGTCCGTGTGCGCGGCTACCAGCAGCACACGCTGTGGCGTCGCTGTCGTGCGGCACGGTTTCACGTGTTCGCGATGCGCCGACCCGGTTGAGCCATGCACCGCGAATTCCATCGAACCGGCAACAGACGTCATACCGAGCGTGATGCGCTTGAGCCCCTCGGCCGTGATCGTGAACGGCCGGCGCGGATCGATTCGTTTGAGAGTGTTCATGGCGTTACTCCAGCGCCGCTGCAACCAGTTCGGCGACGTCCAGTACTTCCGGACGCGGGCCGACCACACCTTCAAGCATCGCCGTGCAATTCGGGCAGCCCACCGCGACGATCTCCGCGTTGATCGCGCGGGCGTCGTCGATGCGGATATCCGGAATGCGCCGCTTGCCCGGGATATCGGTCAACGGTGCACCGCCGCCACCGCCGCAGCAACGCCCTCGCAACCCGTTGCGTTCCATTTCGACCACCTTGATGCCGATGGATTTCAGCAAACGGCGCGGTGCTTCCGTCTCACCGTTATAGCGGCCCAGATAGCACGGATCGTGATACGTGATCTTGCGGTCCGTGAACGCGGCGACTGCCTTCGGCGACAGTTTGCCACTCGATACCAGTTCGTCGATCAGCGCCGTATGATGCTGCACCTCGTAGAAACCGCCGAGCGCGCGATATTCGTTGCGCAGGCTGTGCAGCACGTGCGGATCGGCGGTCACGATCTTGCCGAACGAGTACTGCGACAGCGTGCCGATCAGCCGTTGCGCGAGCTGCTGGAAGGTTGCTTCGTCGCCAAGACGCCGTGCCGTATCGCCGGTATCGGTTTCGACGCCGCCGAGCACCGCGTAGTCGATCCCTGCTTTATTCAGCACTTTAATCAGTGCGCGCAGCGTGCGCTGATAGCGCATGTCAAACGCGCCTTCGCCGGCGATCAACAGCACGTCGACCGGACGTCCCGGTTGCGCGACCTGAACCTGCAAGTCCACTGCCCAGTCGTAACGCGCACCGATGTCGTAACCGTTCGAACTGCCGGTTTCACGCAGATTGGCGAGCGTGATGGGGCCTTTGCCGGGTACAGTGCCTTCGACCAAAGTCTGGTTGCGGCGCATATCCACGATCGCGTCGACGTGTTCGATCAACATCGGGCATTCCTGCACGCACGCGCGGCAGGTGGTGCATGACCACAGCGTGTCCGCTTCGATCAGGCTCGATACAAGCGGCTTGCCCGGCGCGCCGCTATGCTTGCCGACCGGAATGCCGGGCGTCGGGCTACCGGCATAAGCCTCATCCGTGCCGCCCACCATACCCGTAACAAGATCCTGAATCAGCTTCTTCGGATTGAGCGGTTGCCCGGCAGCAAACGCGGGGCACGCTGCCTCGCACTTGCCGCACTGCACGCAGGCGTCGAAGCTCAGCAACTGGTTCCAGCGAAACTCGACCGGCTTGCCAACGCCATATTCCTTCGCGTCGAGCAGCGGCGCCTTCAGCGCGGTCGGAGGCACGACATCATTGTCGTTGTGCTCGGCAAAGCGCTCCTGACGCGGATGAAACGCGAGGTGCAGCAGACCGGCGAGCGCATGCTTCATCGGACCGCCGCGCGCAGCGCCGAAGGTCATCGTGAACGCGCCCACCGCGATCAGCAACGCCACGATAATCGCCAGCGCACCGGACATCGCCGCAGCAGGCAGTGCGATGAACAGCACCAGGCCAAGCGCGAACGAGCCAAGCAGTAACGGCAGATGATCCCAGGGCCCACGTGAGAGCCGTGCCGGCACGGCCTTCGCGCCATGCCGCCGGCGCCAGACGAACACCGCGCCGACCAGCATCACCAGCGCCGCCAGAAAGATCAGCTTATCAAGCCACGGTGAATAGATCGCCAGACCGTAGTTGACGAACACCAGCGCCATCGCGAGGATCGCCCCGCCCGCTGTCGCCACGTGCGTCTTCGCGATGTATGGGTCGCGCGCAACCACATGGTGCAAGTCGACGAAATAACGCTTCGGAATCGACAGCAGATTGGTCCAGCCGTACGCGCCCGCCGCCGTGGCGCGCCCTTCGCGCCAGTACGCAGCGCGTTTGGCAAGCGCGAACGCGAGACCCGCCACCGACAACCACAGCAGGACGGTGATGACAAACACGGGGCTCATCGTCAGAAATCCTTGCAAAGGCGCAGCGCGTCGTAGATCGCGCCGTGAATGTTGTGCATGGAAATGCAGTCGCCGACGCGGAACAGCAGGAAGCGGCCGTTACCGAGTTCTTCGCTGAGCGACGGTTGCGGTTCGGATGCGAAGAGCTTGTGCACGTCTACCTGACCGCGATTGACCGACTCGGGCTTGAGCGTCCAGTAGAGCTCGTCGTTCGGCGTGCTGCCGTTCTCGATCACCACCTGATCGACCACGCGCTCTTCCTGCTCCTCCGTGTACTCGTTGCGGATCACGGCGATCTTCCTGCCATCTTCCTCGTAGACCTTGTCGAGCCAGTAGTTCGGCGTATGAATCACGCCTTGCGCGTAGAGACGGCGATAGAAGATCGGGAACGTGGTGCCGCCAACGTCGTCGGCAACCTTCACGTCAGGCGTGACGATCTCGACGTTCGAGCCGCGGCTCGACATAAAATCGGCGACGCCTGCGCCGGCATGCGTGCTGACACCGTCGTAAACCAGTACGTTCTTGCCTGGTTCGACCTTGCCCGACAACACGTCCCATGAACTGACCGCGAGCCCGTCTTCAACGCCCCACGCCGGCACTTGCGAGGTGAACGACGAACCGCCCGTGGCCAGCACCACGATGTCCGGCTTCTCGGCCATGATGGTTTTTTCGTCGGCAGCGACACCGAGACGGCGATCCACGCCGAGGCGCTTCGTTTCCATATCGAACCAGCGGACAATGCCCGCCATCTGCTCGCGCTGCGGCGCTTTTGCAGCCAGCATGATCTGACCGCCAACGTAATCGTTCTTCTCGAACAGCACCACGTCGTGACCTCGTGATTTCGCCACGCGTGCGGCTTCCAGTCCGGCCGGCCCTGCACCGACCACGACCACCTTGCGCTTCGGCCCACGTGTCTTCGCGATTACATGCGGCATGGTTTCTTCGCGCGACGTCGCGGCGTTCTGCACGCACAGCACGTCAAGCCCGTTGTACTGGCGGTCGATGCAATAGTTCGCGCCGACGCATTGCTTGATCTCGTCCTCGCGGCCGTCGCGGATCTTGATGACCATATGCGGATCGGCGATCTGCGCGCGCGTCATGCCGACCAGATCGACCATGCCGCTCGCGAGCAAGCGTTCCGCCTGGCCCGCATCGCGGATGCTTTGCGCATGCATCACCGGCAGTTTCACCACCGACTTGATACCGGCTGCGAGATGCACGAATGGTTCGGGCGGCAACGCCATTGGCGGCATGCAGTTTGCCAGCGTGTTGTGCGTATCCGCGCCGGAACCGATCACGCCGAGGTAATCGATCAGGCCGGATTCGCTCATCGCCTGAGCGATCTCTTTCAACTGTTCGTGATCAAGACCGTCTTCATGAAATTCGTCGCCGCACATACGCAGACCGACGCAAAAATCCGCGCCTACCGCTTCGCGCACTGCGTTCAGGACTTCCGTGCCGAAACGCAGACGGTTTTCTAGCGAGCCGCCCCATTCGTCGGTGCGGAAATTCGTGCGCGGGCTCCAGAATTGATCGATCAGATGCTGATGCGCCGCCGAGATTTCAATGCCGTCCATACCGGCATCCTTCACGCGCTTCGCCGCCGCTGCAAAGTCCGAAATGATCCGGCGAATCTCTTCTACTTCGATGATCTTCGCATTGCCGCGGTGCACCGGTTCACGCACGCCCGACGGCGACATGAGATGCGGCCAGTGCTCGCCGTGAAACGCCGAACGGCGGCCCATGTGCGTGGCCTGAATCATGATCTTGGCGCCGTGCTGATGCATCGCTTCGGCGAGCCGCGCGAGCGGATCGATGATCTTGTCGGTCGAGAGATTGACCGACTTCCACCAGCCTTGCGGGCTGTCGATCGACACCGGGCTCGAGCCGCCGCACACGGCGAGGCCCACGCCGCCCTTGGCCTTCTCTTCGTAGTAACGGATATAACGGTCGCCGGGCAGACCACCCGGTTCCGCATACACCTCCGCGTGCGCGGTGCTGACGATGCGGTTGCGCAAGGTCAGTTTGTTCAGCGTGAGAGGCTTGAAAAGGTTCGGGTAACGCATCGCGATCGACCTCGGAATGAATAGGCTTTTTTGCGTTTTACGACGCGAGCGGCGACACTTCGAACACGCAGTGATCGTGGCCTTCAGCCGCGCATCGCGCTTCCTTCGAATGAGACGGCGGACCCTTGCGCTGGGATTCCGGGGCGGTGTCGTTGACCCAGTCCATCGCGCCCGCGAACCAGCCGGCGAACATGTAGCAAAGCTTGCCTTCCTTGCCCGGCTGCGCAAGCACGAACGACGAGTGGTGCAATTCGATACGGGCACGCGAGCTGGACGGATCGGCTTCGGAAATCGTGAAGAGGCCCCAGCCACGTTGCGACAGACGGTTCAGGTAATGCTCGAACACCGCCATGCCGGCAATGCCGTGCTGTTTCGCTTCCTTGTCGCACCAGAAATACGCGGACTTGTAACCGGCCTTGTAGAGAATCTCGGCATACGTGTCGAGGCCGAGTGCTTCTTCGACGGCGGTGTGATTGTTCGTGAAGAAATGACGCGGCACGTAAAGCATCGGCAGCGCGTCGGTCGTCCAGACGCCGGTATTCGGATCGACGTCGATAGGCAGTTGGGGTTGCATGTGGGGCTCCGTTTTTACAGGTTCAGGTTCGGTGAATGGAGAATCAGACTGTCCAGACTTCGCCGAATACCCGTACCCAGTTCTCACCCATGATCTTCTTGATGCGCGTTTCGCTCCAGCCGGCGCGTTCCATCGCGGCCGTCAGGTTCGGAAACTCGCCGATCGTGCGGATGCCTTCCGGATTCACCACCTTGCCGAAGTTCGTCAACTGACGATAACGGCCCTTGTCGTGCGTGATCCAGTCGAAGAACTCCGTGCTATAGCCTTGCGTGAAGTCCGTGCCGATGCCAACCTGGTCTTCGCCGATCAGGTTCACCACGTATTCGATGGCTTCGATATAGTCTTCGACCGTCGCGTCCGGGCCGCGCTTGAGGAACGGCGCGAACATCGTTACGCCGACGAAACCGCCTGCATCTGCAATCTCTTTCAGTTGCTCGTCGCTCTTGTTGCGCGGATGCTCTTTCAGTCCCGACGGGCAGCAATGCGAGTAGCACACCGGCTTGTTCGACGCGGCAATCGCTTCGGATGAAGTCTTGCCGCCCACATGCGAAAGATCAACCATGATGCCGACGCGGTTCATCTCCTGAATCACTTCACGGCCATAGCCCGACAGACCGCCATCGCGCTCATAGCAGCCCGTGCCGACCAGGTTCTGCGTGTTGTAGCAAAGCTGGACCACGTTCACGCCGAGGTCCTTGAAGGCCTCGATATAGCCGAGGTTGTCTTCGAACGCGTGCGCGTTCTGGAAGCCGAAAATGATGCCGGTCTTGTTCTCTTTCTTCGCGCGGAAGATGTCGTCGGTGGTGCGCACGAGCGTCAGGATCTCGCCGTATTCGCGGATCTGCTGCTTCATCCCGGCGATGTTGTCGACGGTCTTCTGGAAACTTTCCCAGACCGACACGGTGCAGTTCACCGCCGTCACACCGCCCTTGCGCATGTCTTCGAACACCGAGCGCTCGAACTTCGAGATGTTCAAACCGTCGATGATGATGCTGTTGTCGTGCAGAGTGCTCATCGTTTGCTCCAGGCGTGCTTAGTAGATGGGAAAGCGTTCGCACAGCGCGAAAATCTCGCGGCGCACGCGGTGTTCGGTTGCAGCATGGCCTTCCGGCGAATCGCGCAGCGCATCGAGCACTTCGACAATCAACCGCCCGACGTCGCGAAATTCGCTGACACCGAAGCCGCGCGTCGTCCCCGCCGGCGTGCCGAGGCGAACGCCGGACGTGACCGTCGGCTTCTCGGTGTCGAAAGGAATGCCGTTCTTATTGCAGGTGATGCCGGCGCGTTCCAGCGCCTGCTCGACCTGATTGCCTTTGAGGCCCTTGGGGCGCAGGTCGACAAGCAGCAAATGGCTATCGGTGCCGCCCGTGACCAGATCGACGCCACCCGCTTTCAACACATCGCCCAACGCCTGCGCATTGGCGAGCACGTTGTCGATGTAAGTCTTGAAGCCAGGTTGCAACGCCTCGCCAAACGCCACCGCCTTGCCGGCGATCACATGCATCAGCGGGCCGCCCTGCAAACCCGGAAACACGGCAGAGTTGATTTTCTTGGCGATGTCCTCGTCATTCGTCAGAACAAAGCCGCCGCGCGGACCACGCAAAGTCTTGTGCGTGGTCGACGTGACAACATGCGCGTGCTCGACCGGATTCTGATGACGCCCCGCCGCGATCACGCCGGCAATGTGCGCCATGTCCACCATCAGCTTCGCGCCCACGCCATCGGCGATCTTGCGCAGCCGTGCGAAATCCAGCGCGCGCGGATAGGCCGAGAAGCCGGCGATCAGCAGCGCCGGTTTGTGTTGCTGTGCGAGTTCCTCAATCTGCTCGTAATCGATCAGCATCGTGTCGCGATTAACGCCGTATTGCACCGCGTTGAACCACTTACCCGACATCGCCGGCTTGGCGCCATGCGTCAGGTGACCACCCGCGTCGAGCGACATGCCGAGTACCGTGTCGCCCGGCTTGACCAGTGCGAGCATCACCGCGCCGTTGGCCTGCGCGCCGGAATGCGGCTGCACGTTGGCAAATTTCGCGTTAAAGAGCTGCTTGATGCGATCGAGCGCCAACGTTTCGATCACGTCGACGTATTCGCAACCGCCGTAATAGCGCTTGCCCGGATACCCTTCCGCGTACTTGTTGGTCAGCACCGAGCCTTGCGCTTCGAGCACCGCGCGCGACACGATGTTTTCCGACGCGATCAATTCGACTTGCGACTGCTGGCGTTCAAGTTCTTTCAGAACGGCGCCGCGCACCGCCGCATCACGCGTGGCGAGCGACTCTTCGAAGAAAGGATTCGGGTTCGACATGGAAGGTCCGTGGGGTGGTTGGCGGAGGGCCGGAAGCTGCCGTGAAGCGGGCTTTAAAGCGGGCTGTGAAGCGGGCTCTAAAGCCCTGTCGCTACCGGTCTGCATTGCGTCTATTCTTGACGTTCGCCCCGCGCGTCAATTTACGAATTCAGACGTGTTCTTTGCCTTTTCCGCCATCCGCGTCCTTTTTCGACAAGTCGGCGAGGGTGAATCTCGAACGGTCGTCCGCGCGTTCGCGCTTTTGCTGCACTGCGGCTGATCGCTGTGCGCAGTTCGGGTGCGTGTACGAACGCTGGCGGCGCCGTTCTGGTGCCGTTTGTTTAGCTATCCAACTTTATTAATGTGTAACCGAGGGTTTAGCCTGATGGCACGGTAGTTGCGCTAGTCCTCAAAATTGCAGGAGTCGCCGCTCCCCACGGCGACGCGACATTACAGATTCGAAGGAATCATTCCTCCCATGTCCACCGATCGCACGGCGTCGCTGTCGCATTTCGCATTCATGCCGGTTCCGAACTTCACGATGATTGCGTTCAGTAACGCGATCGAAGTCCTCCGCATGGCGAACTACCTGACAGGACAAACGCTTTACCGCTGGTCGATCGTGAGCCCCGAAGGCGGTCCGGTGACGGCAAGCAACGGCCTCTCGGTCGACACCGGCCCAGTTGAATGCGTCGGTCAGCCGGATATCGTGTTCGTGGTCGGCGGTATCGATGTGCAGCGCGCTACGACGCCCGCCCATCTGTCCGCCCTGCGCCGCTTCGCCCGCACGGGCAGCGTGCTCGGCAGCCTGTGCACCGGCACCTATGCGCTCGCGCGCGCCGGCTTGCTGGCCGGTTACGCGTGCGCGATTCACTGGGAGAACATGTCGGCGCTCAAAGAAGAGTTTCCCGATACGCGTTTTCTGAAAGAACTGTTCGTGATCGATCGCGATCGCGTCACGTGCACGGGTGGCGTCGCGCCGCTCGACATGATGCTCAACCTGATCGCGCCGCGTGTCGGCACGGCGAGGGTCACGCAGATCGCGGAGCAGTTCATTGTCGAACATGTACGCGATACGAGCGCACAACAGAAAATGCCGTTGGTGGCGCGACTCGGCTCGGCCAACAAGTCGCTCTTCGAAGTGATCTCGCTGATGGAGAACAACATCGAAGAACCGCTTTCACGCGAAGAACTCGCGCGGCTCGCCGGTATGTCGCAACGGCAGTTGCAGCGCCTGTTCCGGGAGCATCTGGGCATGACGCCAACGCATTACTATCTGACGCTGCGCTTGCGGCGTGCGCGTGAATTACTGTTGCAGACCGACATGTCGATCATGCATATCACGATGGCTTGCGGCTTCCAGTCGGCTTGCCACTTCTCGAAGAGCTATCGCGACGCATTCGGCACCGCGCCGACGCGCGAACGGCGCAAGCAGGCGCCCTCGCTGGCTGCTGTGCCGGTCATGGCGGCTTGATCCGCTCGTCTCGCCGGCAACCTCACCGTCTGAAAACATAACGCGTTGAACGGGAAACCGTTCAACGCGTTATGTTTTAGTCACGCTATTCAGGCTTACCCGGCAGTCTCGGGCGAGATCGCGAAACATTCCCCGCCCGTGTCATGCCGCTCCGTGCCTCAGGCCGCTTTCAACAGCCCGTGCGGATCGATCACAAACTTCTTCGGCGCACCGCCATCGAACTGTCGGTAGCCGTCCGGCGCCTGGTCAAGCGACACGACGGTCACGTTCACGATGTCCGCGATCGGCAGCCGGTCCCACAGGATCGCCTGCATCAGATTGTGGTTGTACTTCATCACCGGCGTTTGCCCGGTATGGAACGAGTGCGACTTGGCCCAGCCGAGACCGAAGCGGATGCTCAGACTGCCTTTGCGGGCGGCGGCATCGGTGGCGCCCGGATCATCCGTTACGTACAGACCCGGAATGCCGATCGCGCCAGCGGCCCGGGTGATTTCCATCAGCGAATTGAGCACTGTGGCTGGTGCTTCCTCATGCGAGCCGGTGCTGCCGTGGCCGTGCGCCTCGAAGCCGACGCAGTCCACCGCGCAATCCACCTCGGGCGTGCCGAGAATCTGTTCGATCTGCTCGCCTAGCGTAGCGTCCTTCGACAGGTCGACAGTCTGGAATCCCATCTTGCGAGCATGTGCAAGACGCTCCTCGTTCATATCACCGACGATCGTGCAGGCTGCGCCCAACAAGCGTGCCGAAGCGGCCGCTGCCATCCCCACCGGCCCCGCGCCTGCAATATAGACCGTGGCGCCAGGCTTCACGCCCGCCATCACAGCGCCGTGATAACCGGTTGGCAGAATATCGGACAGGCACGTGAGATCGCGGATCTTCGACATCGCCTGAGCGCGGTCGGGGAATTTCAGCAGATTGAAGTCCGCGTACGGCACCAGCACGTACTCAGCCTGGCCGCCGATCCAGCCACCCATGTCGACGTAGCCATAAGCGCCGCCCGCGCGCGACGGATTCACGTTCAGGCACACGCCGGTGTGCTGCGCCTTACAGGTCGGGCAGCGTCCGCAGGCCACGTTGAACGGTACTGACACCAGGTCGCCGATCTTGAGCGTTTCAACGTCACGCCCTATTTCGATCACCTCGCCGGTGATTTCGTGGCCGAGCACGAGCCCGACTTCGGCGGTTGTGCGGCCACGCACCATGTGCTGGTCGGAGCCGCAAATATTCGTGCTTATCACCTTCAGAATCACACCGTGGCCGATCGACCGGCCACGCGGATCGACCATCTTCGGATAGTCGATCGACTGCACTTCCACCTTGCCCTGCCCTAGATACACGACGCCGCGATTGCTGCTCATTTGTCTGTCTCCATGTCTCGTGAGCGGCGCGCCTGTCTCTACGTGACACGCCGTTCAACGAGCGTAGCGCCCGCCGAAACAAAGGACATGCACCGAACACGACACCGGTTTGGCAGGAACCGACAAGCAAGGCGCAACCGTATGAACGGTGACCTGTTTTCGTCAGTGTCGAACCAGACCGTGCTACTGCCGCTACAAACGCACCCCGCTCAGGTCCTCGCTCAATGCCCACAGGCGTTCCGCGGCATCTGCTTCAACGGCCCACGGCAACACGCCGTTCAACGCTTTGTGATCTGCCGGCACGGCTTCTGCGATATCGACATCCTCGCAATACACGCCACCCATATGCTCGAGCGCCGGATTCGTGGCACACCATACTGTCGTGGCCGCGCCCTGTCCGACGGTCTTGTATAACGACCGTTGATCCGCGGGAATCTGTCCCGCCGCGTCGCGAAAACCCAGCGCCTGGAGCTCCTCCGTCGTGATCGATCGTTGCAGCGCCGTCTCGATCCGGCCTGGATGCACCGCGAATGCGCGAATGCCGTGCGGCGAGCCCCGCCTGTCGAGCGCTATCGTGAACAACACACCGGCGGTTTTGGATTGACCGTGGCGATCCATTTATCGTAGGGACGACGTTCGAAGTGAGGATCGTCGAAATCGAACGCGGCGCGCCGGTGCGCACCGGACGACAGCGTGACAACCCGCGCGGAACCGCTGCGCTTCAGTGCCGGCCAGAGCCTCGCCGTGAGCTGGAAATGCCCCAGATGATTTGCCGCGAATTGCGCCTCATACCCTCGGGTATCGCGCGTGAAAGGCACAGCCATGATGCCCGCGTTATTGATCAGGAGATGCAACGGGCGACCGCTCGACAGAAATGTATCCGCGAAAGCGTCGATCGAGGCGGGATCGAGCAAGTCGAGTATTGCCACTTCGGTGCGCGGAATGTCGTGGAGTGCCTCATAGGCCTTGTCCGGCGTCCTCGCGGGAACGATCACCGTTGCTCCTGCTTCGGCCAGCACGCGTGTCGTCTCGAGGCCGATGCCGGAATATCCGCCGGTGACGATCGCCACCTTGCCGCGCAGATCGACGCCGGCGATCACGTCGGCCGCGGTGCTACGCGAACCGAATCCGGAATGAAGCGGAGTTTGCAGGTTTGTCATGGATTTTCCTTGAAATGAAGTGCTGCCTGAGCGCGCCTTTGCCGAAGGCCTTTTTGAGTACTTGCATGAGTCCCTATTGCTCGTGATCGATGACGACACATTCAAAGGCGCTCGCTGTCGCGGCGGCCTCCATGGCTTCCGGTAGTTCAGCGAGCGGATAAACACGCGCATGCAGCGCGGCGATGTGAAGTTGTCCACTGCGAACGAGATCGAGCAGACGCCGGTACGCGTCGCGTGGATACATGAACTGGCCAAGAATCTCCCAGCCGTTCAGCATGACTTCGGTATAGGGAATCGGCAGCGGGACGGTCATGCTGCCCATCAGCACAAGCCTGCCGCCCTGAGCGAGGCCGCGCAGCGCGGCAAGCGTCAGATTGGGGTCGCGCGCGTTGCCGACCATATCGAACGCCATGTGCGCGCCACCACCTGCCGCCGCGCGTATCGCTTCGGCGTCGGCAGCTACATCGCCTGTCGCCACCACCGTGACCACACGCCCGCGGCCGAGCGCCGCAACAGACTCGAGTACTTGCGCATTTCTTCCGACCGCGACGACGCGGCTCGCCCCCATCGCCAATGCGACGAGTACGGCGGCACTGCCATACGCGCCTGTCGCGCCTGACACGATCAGCGTTTCTCCCGCTGCGAGACGCCCGCGCAGCAAACCACCGAACGGCACGATGCAGCGTGTCGTCAAAGCGAGCTGTACTGCGCTGAGTTGCGGCAGATCGTCTACCGGCGTCACCGCGCTCGCAGGAAAGGATGCATATTCAGCGAGCGTGCCGTCCGGCCAGTCGGCCTGCACACGGTGGCCGACGGATCCGTTCGCCGTCACGCCGATCAGGATCTGCGCCGGCTCCCGCACGTTTTCCTGCGCGACGAAATGCGACTGCAGGACAACACGTTGCCCAGGCTGCAGATGCCACACGTCGCGGCCCACCGCATGCACGACACCCACACCGTTTCCGCCGGGAATAAACGGTTGCGGCGGCGCATGATAGATCGGCAGTTCGCCGCCGACATACTGCTTCATGTACGACATCAACGACGACGCTTCGATGCGAACCACGACACCGCCCGCGCGTGGTTCAGGAACAGGAATATCGGTCAGGCTCAGCGTGCCGCCGAGCCGCTCGAGTTGCCAGGCTTTCATGGGTAGATGCTCCGTACGTCAAGCGGGGTATTCGATGCAAGGTTGACGCTATGATCCTGCTAACGAACATTCGTGCCTATAATAGAAACGCCCTCATTTCTATTAGATCGTACATTTATGGACGCACTTTCCGACGTGCTCTCGATGCTGCGGGTAAGCAGCGTGTTGTCGTCCCGCTTCGAAGGACGTGGCGCGTGGGCCTTCCGTTTTCCCGCATACCAGGGCGTCAAGTTCGGCGGCGTGCTATCGGGGCGTTTTCATCTGTGGATCGTCGGCAGCAAAGCGCCTTTGACGCTCGAAAAGGGCGATTTCTACATGCTCACGGACGGCCAGCAATTCTGTTCGGCGAGCGACCCCGAGCGTGTGCCGCTCGATGGCCCGGCGGCTTATCGCAGCATTCGCGGTGCCAACGGCGTGGTTCGCTACCAGGGTGACGATGGCGATCACGAACAGGTGAGCATCGCGAGCGGCCGCTTCACGTTCGAAAACGACGTCACGGAGATTCTGCTCAGGCATCTGCCGCCGCTGATTCATCTTCGTGCTGCGGATCTGGGGTCGCACGCGCTTTCGCGTCTCCTCGACCTGCTTGAATGGGAAACGAGCGGCCTGCAAGCCGGCGCGGATGTCGCGAGCAGCAGTCTTGCCGCATTAGTTCTCGTTCACGTGCTACGCGCTTATCTGGCGTCAACGCCGCAACCCGAGGGCTGGCTGGGCGCCCTGGCCGATCCGAAGATCGGCGGAGTTCTGTCGATGATGCATGCGCAACCCGGCGAACGTTGGACCGTCGATAGCCTCGCGTCTTCGGTGGGCATGTCGCGCACCGCGTTTGCGACGCGCTTTCGTCAGCAAGTGGGCTGCGCGCCGGTCGAATACCTCGCTCAATGGCGCATGACGATTGCCCGCTCCGCGCTCAAACATTCGGAGGAACCGTTGACGGACATCGCGTCGCGAATCGGCTATCTGTCGGACACGGCATTCAGCATCGCGTTCAAGCGCTCCACCGGACAGAGTCCCGGCCGATTCCGTGTGCTAAGTCGCGAGGCGTGAGGCTTAAACGCCTGCGCTTCAACGCGGCGTTGATTCCCGGGCAATGCTCATGTGTGCACTGATGCAACCCGTTTTTTATTGATTGACCGTTCAATATAAAAAAACTAACATAGCCCATCGAACACTTGGGCGGCCTGCCTGCGCCTGCCGCCTCCAGCACCATGCCCAAACTTGGAATGCGCGAAATCCGCCGCGCACAGTTGATCGACGCCACGCTGCTGACCATCGACCAGGCCGGTCTCGCCGGCGCAACGCTCGCCTCGGTCGCGCAGCGCGCGAGCATTTCCACCGGCATCGTCAGTCACTATTTCGGCGACAAGGACGGTTTGCTCGAAGCCACCATGCGCCACGTGCTGCGCGATCTGTGGCAAGCCACCTCACGCAGGCGCCGTGCGGCGAAGGCGGATCCGCGCTCGAAACTCCGTGCCGTCGTCGCGGCGAATTTCGACGCAGCGCAAACCAGCGGCCCCGTGATGAAAACGTGGCTCGCGTTCTGGTCCGAGAGCATGCACAAGCCGCAATTACGGCGGCTTCAGTACGTCAACACGCGGCGGTTGAACTCGAACCTGTGCGCGGATTTTTCGAAAGCGCTGCCGCGGCCGGCGGCGCGCCGTGCGGCTGGCGGTCTCGCGGCGCTGATCGACGGTCTATGGCTGCGCGGCGCGTTGTCCGGTGAACCCTTCGATACGAAGGCGGCACTGCGCGTGGCGAACGAATACATCGATCTGGTCCTGGAAGCACGCAACTAGACCGGCGACATTTTAGAAAGGAGCAAGTCATGGCGGTATTCGCAACGCAACGTCTCTATATAGGCGGCGCCTACGTCGACGCAACCAGTGGCGAAACTTTCGACACGCTCGACCCCGCCACCGGCGAAACGCTCGCGACGGTGCAACAGGCCTCGGCGGCCGATGTCGATCGCGCAGTGCAATCGGCACGCGAAGGTCAACGCGAGTGGGCCGCGCTCACGGCAATGCAGCGCTCACGCATCCTGCGCCGCGCAGTCGATATCCTGCGGGAACGCAACAACGAACTCGCCGCGCTCGAAACGCGCGACACCGGCAAGCCGATCGCGGAGACCCAGGCGGTCGATATCGTCACCGGCGCGGATGTGATCGAGTACTACGCGGGACTCGCCACCGCGATCGAGGGGCAGCAGATTCCGTTGCGGCCGTCGTCGTTCGTTTATACGCGGCGTGAACCGCTGGGCGTGTGCGCTGGTATCGGCGCGTGGAATTACCCTATTCAGATAGCGTGCTGGAAGTCGGCGCCCGCGTTGGCGGCCGGCAACGCGATGATCTTCAAGCCGAGCGAAATCACGCCGCTGTCCGCGTTGAAACTCGCTGAGATTTATACCGAAGCCGGTGTACCGGCGGGCGTGTTCAATGTCGTGCAAGGCGACGGGCGCGTTGGTGCGATGCTTGCCGCGCATCCGGACATCGAGAAGATTTCGTTCACGGGCGGTGTGGAAACGGGCAAGAAGGTGATGTCGCTGGCAGGCGCATCGTCGCTGAAAGAAGTGACAATGGAGCTAGGTGGCAAGTCCCCCCTGCTCGTCTTCGGCGATGCCAATCTCGAGCGCGCCGCCGACATCGCGATGAGCGCCAACTTCTTCAGCTCCGGTCAGGTCTGCACGAACGGCACGCGTGTATTCGTGCAGCGTAGCGTGCTGGAACGGTTCGAAGCGCTGGTGCTCCAACGTGTCAAGCGGATTCGCGTCGGCGCGCCAACTGACGCCGATACCAACTTCGGCCCGCTGGTCAGCGCCGCGCAATTGCAAAAAGTACTCGGCTACATCGAAAACGGTGTGCAGGAAGGCGCTCAACTCATTGCCGGTGGCAAACGACTGACGGAAGGCCACTTCGCCAACGGCCAGTATGTCGAACCGACGGTTTTCACCGGCTGCCATGACGACATGCGTATCGTGCGCGAAGAAATCTTCGGCCCGGTGATGAGCATCCTCGTGTTCGACGACGAAGACGAAGCGGTCTCGCGTGCAAATAACACCGCTTACGGTCTCGCCGCAGGTGTCGTGACCGAGAATCTGTCACGTGCGCATCGCGTGATTCATCGTCTCGAAGCGGGTATCTGCTGGATCAATACGTGGGGCGAATCGCCGGCCGAGATGCCGGTGGGCGGCTACAAGCAATCGGGCGTCGGCCGTGAGAACGGCATCACCACGCTCGAACACTACACGCGCATCAAGTCCGTGCAGGTCGAACTCGGCCCGTATCAACCGGTGTTCTAAGGAGAGGCGACGATGGCTTCGAACGAATACGACTACATCATCGTCGGCGCGGGTTCAGCAGGCAACGTGCTCGCCTTGCGTCTGACCGAAGACGCGGGCGTGACCGTGCTGCTCCTCGAAGCAGGCGGCCCCGACTACCGTTTCGATTTCCGCACGCAGATGCCCGCGGCCCTCGCCTATCCGCTGCAGGGGCGGCGCTACAACTGGGCATACGAAACCGACCCCGAGCCGCATATGAACAACCGCCGCATGGAATGCGGACGGGGCAAGGGACTCGGTGGTTCGTCGCTGATCAATGGCATGTGCTACATCCGCGGCAATGCGCTCGATTACGACGGCTGGGCCGGACGCCCTGGGCTGGAAGACTGGACGTATCTGGATTGTCTGCCGTACTTCCGCAAAGCCGAAACGCGCGATGTGGGCGCGAACGCATATCACGGCGGCGACGGTCCCGTGCATGTAACGACGAGCAAGCCCGGCAATAATCCCTTGTTCGCGGCGATGGTCGAAGCCGGCGTGCAGGCGGGTTTTCCGCGTACCGACGATCTGAACGGCTATCAACAGGAAGGCTTCGGTCCGATGGATCGCACGGTCACGGCGAACGGCCGACGCGCCAGCACCGCGCGCGGCTATCTGGATCGCGCGAAGACGCGCGCGAATCTGACCATCGTGACGCATGCCGTGACCGATCGCGTGCTGTTCTCGGGCAAGCGTGCGATTGGCGTCGCGTATCTGCATCATGGCAGTGCAGTGACTGCGCACGCACGCCGCGAAGTGCTGGTATGCAGCGGCGCGATTGCCTCGCCGCAATTGCTGCAACGCTCAGGCGTCGGCCGCTCGACGTGGCTGCGCGAACTCGACGTGCCGCTCGTGCACGATCTGCCGGGCGTTGGCGAAAACCTGCAGGACCATCTGGAGATGTATATCCAGTACGAATGCAAGGAGCCGGTCTCGCTGTACCCGGCGTTGCAATGGTGGAATCAACCAGCAATCGGGCTGGAATGGATGCTGAATGGCACGGGCATTGGTGCAAGCAACCAGTTCGAAGCGGGCGGCTTCATCCGTACTCGCGACGAGGATTTATGGCCGAACATCCAGTATCACTTCCTGCCCGTCGCGATCAACTACAACGGGTCTAACGCGATCAAAATGCACGGTTTTCAGGCGCATGTCGGTTCGATGCGTTCGCCGAGCCGTGGCCGTGTGAAGCTCACGTCGCGCGATCCTGGCGCACATCCGAGCATCCTCTTCAACTACATGGCCGATCCGCTCGACTGGCGCGAATTCCGTGACGGCATCCGCATAACGCGCGAGATCATGCGCCAGCCGGCGCTCGATCGTTATCGTGGCCGGGAGTTGAATCCGGGCGCGGAATTGACCACGGACGAGCAACTCGACACTTTCGTGCGGATGCGCGCGGAGACGGCGTTTCATCCGTCGTGCTCGTGCAAGATGGGTTACGACGATATGTCTGTCGTCGATAACGAAGGGCGCGTGCATGGCATGGAAGCATTGCGCGTGGTCGACGCGTCCATCATGCCCTTGATCACAACGGGCAATCTGAACGCGCCAACGATCATGCTTGCAGAGAAGATCGCGGATCGGATTCGTGGTCGGGAAGCACTGGCCCGGGTGGAAACGCCCTACTTTGTGGCGAACGGCGTGGCGTCCAGGAAGCGTGAAGGGGCGACGGTCTAATGCACGTCGACACAAACTATCGAACCGGGTGTCAGCAATAAGGCCGCGAATATTTTCGCGGCCTTATTGCCTGGGTCACTCCCGCGCAGGACTCAACACCCCATGCGCGTCCGAATCAACTGCCTCGGACACCAGGGTCTCCAGCGCGAGTCCACGCGTCTCGATCCCCATGATCCACACGGCCGCAGCCGCGATCACAAAACACATCGCGCCGAGCGAGAACACGCCGCCCTGGCCGAACACCGGCAGCACGACACCCACCACGTAAGGGCCGATCAACGAACCCACGCGGCCGATCGCTGAGGCAAACCCCGACCCGGTAGCCCGTGCACCGGTGCCATAAAGCTCAGGCGTATACGTGTAAAGCACGGCCCACATCGCAAACAGGAAGAACTGCATGGCGAGCCCGGCACAGATCAACAGCGTCGGCGCTTGCGCGTGCAGCGCGGTTTGTCCGTAGACGTACGCCATCACTGCGCTGCCGGCCAGCGACGCAATACAGGTCGGCTTACGTCCCCAACGTTCGACAAGCCACGCCGCGCAGATAAAGCCCGGAATCCCGCCGAGCGAAATCAACACCGTATACAGCACCGACTTCGTCACCGCAAAGCCCGCTTGCTGCATCAACGCGCCGAGCCACGACGTCAGCCCATAAAATCCGAGCAGCGCGAAGAACCACAGCGTCCACACCATGATCGTGCGACGCCGGTAGGCCATGCTCCAGATCTCGCGAAATGCGCCCGAGCCCTTCGCGGCCGGCGGTTCCTGCAGCATCACCGGTGCACGCAACTGGCTCAGGCCGGCCGCTTTCATCACCTTCACTTCGACTTCGGCGAGAATCTTGTCCGCTTCGGCGAGGCGTCCGCGATGCTCCAGCCAGCGCGGCGATTCCGGTACGACGCGGCGCACGATCAGCACGAACACGGCAGGAATCGCCAGCAGCGCGAACTCCGTGCGCCACCCGAATGCCGGCAACACGAAATACGACACCACGCCCGCCGTGATGAAGCCGAGCGGCCAGAAGCCATCCATCAGCGCAATCAAACGTCCGCGCGACGCGGCAGGCACGAATTCGGACAGGAGCGTCTGCGCAATGGGAAACTCCATCCCCATACCGAAACCAAGCAGCACGCGATAGAAAATCAGCGCCTCGACGCTCTGCGCCGTCGAGCACAGATACGATGCGAGACCCCATAACACCATGCTCCACTGAAACACGGGACGCCGTCCGAAACGATCAGCCAGCAATCCGGCAACGGCCGCGCCGATCACCATGCCAAAGAAGCTCGCGCTTGCGACCAGCCCTGCCGTCGCGGTCGACAAATGGAATTCGGTCTTGATCGAGCCGAGCACGAAGGTCATCGTGCCGAGATCGACCGAGTCGAAAAAGAATGCGACCGCGATGATGATGAAGATGGTCCGGTGATATCCGGAGAACGGCAGTCGCTCGAGTCTGGCGGCTGCGCTCGCGCGAGGCTGAAAAGCGGTGGACATGTCATTCCCTCGTTGATGCGGCGGCTGCCGCGTGGACGTTCCGATCAGTGCAATTCAGTAGACGCCGACATAAATCGGCCACATAGAAGAAATACGTCATGGGGATGGAACGGGAGCGTCGTTCCGGCCGTTCGCGAGCCTTACGGTCGCAGCCGTGCACGCGCAGCGCCGGCAATGCGCGCAAGCGCATCCACGCTCAACCGGGCGGCGATTTTCTCAACGTATTCGTGATGCCGCGTTTGAAGCGGTGCGCCGAGTTGTTGCGCGAGCAGATAGCGGATCAGCGCGATGCGCCGGTGCCGCAACACAATGCTCTGATCGAGCAGCGCGAGCGCGGCGTGCGCATCGCCTTGATGGCACGCGCGCTCAGTGAGGCGCGAGGTAGTGAGACGTGTCGACGTCATGTCAGTCGGCGGCCCGGAGAGCCGCGAGCGGTGCCTCAGCAAGACACCACTCGCCGCATCTCACGACATCAGCGGCTCGGCCGCGTCGAGCATCATCTTGACGAAGTAGTCCGCAAAGCTGCGGCGTACGACAATATCGAAACTATCCGCGCCTGTGGGCAACAGCGTCATCGATGCCTTGAAGTAGTGGCTCTGTGCGCACTGCCCTTCACCGAACAATTTCGGGTGCAGATCGAGCGGGCAACCGCGTGCCAACACTTCACGCGTACGCGTGCCGCTGATTTCGAGCGCTGTATAGCCGCTGCCGATATCCACCGCCGATGCGAACACGCCCGCAAATGCAGCACCGAGCTTCGCCTGCAACGGCGCGGTGCGGGTGGCGTCGTGCGCCATCGCCGAGCGCGCCAGCCACTCGTCCGGGCCGAGCCAGAGCAAATCATAGCCATTGCCTCGGGCGAAGGTATTCGCTTTCTCGGGCGGGCGGCAGCCGATCACGCTTTCCACTGCCTTCATGAACGCCGCATCGCGCGTATCGCCGCGCACGTTCACCAGTTCCAGAAACGGCCGCTCGCTCAACCGGAACGCCGCCGAGGCCGTCGCCTGATGCTTCTTCAGCAGCGCATCCGTCCCCACCAGCGGCGACTCCTGCCACACGCCCGTTTGCTGGCCGACCGCGCAATCCACCGCCGACACCGTCCCTCTAGTTTCATTCCACATGTTGACGTGCTCCTTCGCTGTCGTAGAACACCGAACTGGTGACCCTGGCTGCAATCTGCTTGCCGCTCGCGAGCGGAATCGTGACCGTTTCGCCGATCTTGTCGAGACCGCCCTTCACCACCGCCATTGCAATCGAGCGTTTCAGGATCGGGCTGTAATAGCTTGACGTGACGTGTCCGAGCATCGGCGCGGTATCGCCCTGGAAAGGACCCGCAACGATCTGCGAGCCTTCGGGAATCACGAACGACGGGTCGTCGGAGAGCAGCCCGACCAGCTGCTTACGCCCCGCCTTCGCCGTGTCCGTTCGTGTCAATGAACGCTTGCCAAGAAAGTCTTTCGACTTCGCGACCAGCCCGCCCATGCCGAGATCGTACGGTGTCATTGAGCCGTCCGTATCCTGACCGACGATGATGTAACCCTTCTCCGCACGCAACACGTGCATAGTTTCCGTGCCATACGGCGTGATGTCGAATTCCGCGCCCGCGGCCATCAGCGCTTCCCACACCGCGCGACCTACGTTCGCGGGCACGTTCACTTCATAAGCGAGTTCGCCTGAAAAGCTGATCCGCATCACGCGTGATGCTGCGCCTGCCACGGTGCCTTCGCGATAACTCATGAACGGGAACGCCGCGTTTGCAAAGTCGATGTCGTGGCACACCTTCTGCAAAACCTTGCGGCTGTTCGGACCGACTACGGCGAAGGTCGCCCAGTGATCCGTCACGGAAGCAAGCCGCACGCGCATGTCCGGCCACTCGGTTTGCAGCCAGCGTTCAAGCCAGGTGAGCACGCGCGCCGCGCCGCCCGTGGTGGTGGTCATCATGTAGTGCTGGTCGGCGAGACGCACGGTCACGCCGTCGTCGAAAATCATGCCGTTTTCGTCGAGCATCAGACCATAGCGGCACTTGCCGATTTCCAGCTTGCTCCACGGATTCGTGTAGACCCAGTTCAGCAGTTTCGCGGAGTCGGGGCCCTGAATATCGATCTTGCCGAGCGTCGAGGCATCGAGAATGCCGACGCTCGTGCGCACCGCCAGCGCCTCACGCGCGACAGCGGCGTGCATGTCCTCGCCCGGCTTCGCGAAGTACCACGGACGCTTCCAGTTGCCGACGTCCTCAAACGCCGCACCGTTCTCCACGTGCCATTCGTGCACCGCTGTCTTGCGCACCGGATCGAGAAACTCGCCGAGTTCGCGACCGGCAAACGTGCCGAACGTCACCGGCGTGTAGTTCGGACGGAATGTCGTCGTGCCGGTTTCGGGAATCGTCTTGCCGAGCGCCTGCGCGAGAATCGCCATGCCGTTGATGTTGCCGAGCTTGCCCTGATCGGTGCCGAAACCCATCGCCGTATAACGTTTCACGTGTTCGACCGACTCGAAGCCTTCGCGCGCCGCGAGAAAAATGTCGGCCGCCGAGACGTCGTTCTGGAAGTCGACGAACTGCTTCGGCCCGCGCGTCGAAAGTTCGCGACCGCCGACGAGCCACAGCGGTTGCATCTTCGTTTCGGTAATCTCGGTCACCTGCACCGGATTCGGTCGTGCAACGATGTGGCCAGCCGCACGCGCCGCCTCGACACCGGCATCGACCGCAAAGCGGATGCCCTGTCCTAGCGTGAAGTCGCCGGCACACGCGCCAATGCTCGTTTCCGCCTGCATCGCCTTGCCCGGCACGAAGCAGACCTTGTCGTCATGCCAGTGCGCCTTGCCGCCCGATTGCGCGAACAGGTGCAGCACCGGGCTCCAACCGCCGGACATCGCGAGCAGATCGCAGGGCAGTTCGCCCTGCTTTGCACCGACCTGTCCGTTCGAATACGACGCTATGTCTACAGACGAGACGCGAAGCTTGCCGTGCGCGGCCGTAATGACCACACCGTTCATCACCTTGACGCCATAGCGCCGGGCGAGCGCAGGCAGCGTACCCTTCGATTCGCCCACACGCGGATCGACAACCATCACCTGGGCACCCGCCGCTTTCAGATCGAGCGCGCATTGATAACCGTCGTCGTTGTTCGTGAACACCACGGCATTGCGTCCGGGCAGCACCGCATAGCGATGCAGGTACGTCGACACCGCCGAAGCCAGCATCACGCCCGGCAGATCGTTGTTGCCGAACACGATCGGCCGCTCATGCGCGCCCGTTGCGAGAATCACGCGCTTCGCGCGAATCTTCCACATCAGCTCGCGGGTGCCCTTTCTCTGCGACACCGGCAGATGTTCGGTGAGCCGCTGCGTGACGGTGATGAGGTTATGGTCCTGATAACCGAATGCAGTGCTGCGGCACAGGATCTTCACATCGGGCATCTGCCGAAGTTCGTCCTCGATCTTGTGGACCCATTGCAGCGCGGGTTTGCCATCGATCTCCGCGCGGCACGACAGCAACGAGCCGCCAAGTTCCGGCTGGTCGTCGATCAGCGTCACGCGCGCGCCTGACAATGCCGCCGCATGCGCCGCCGCCAGACCCGTTGGGCCACCGCCGACCACCAGTACGTCGCAATGCGCAAAGCATTTGTCGTAGCGGTCCGCATCGGTTTGCTCGGGCGCCTTGCCGAGACCGGCCGCATCGCGGATCACCTCCTCATACTTCGGCCAGAACTTGCGCGGCCACATGAAGGTCTTGTAGTAGAAGCCCGCCGGAATGAAGCGCGCGAACTTCTGGTTGATTGCCATGCGGTCTTTCTCGATGTTCGGCTTCGCGTTCACGCTGGTCGCAACGAGCCCCTGATACAGCTCCACTTCAGTCGCACGCGCGTTCGGCACCGTGTACGCGCCGGTTTCGAGTTGCACGATCGCATTCGGTTCTTCCACACCCGCCGTCACGATGCCGCGCGGCCGGTGGTACTTCCAGCTGCGCGCCACGAAGTGCTCACCGTTCGCGAGCAGTGCGGACGCGAGCGTGTCGCCCTGATAGCCCTGATACTTGCGGCCGTTGAACGTGAAGTTCAATACGATTGCGCGGTTGATGCGCCCGCCGCTGGGGAGTCGGTCTTTCTGGCTCATGGTGCCTTACCCTCGTGTGCCTTGTCTTGTGCGTTAGCCTCGTTGCTGTCCATCGCGAGCAGCGGACGTTCGAACGTCTCGTAGCCCTGAATCTCGTAGCTCACGGTGTCGCGCTGCGCTTTGAACCAGCGGCGGCATCCCTGGGTGTGCATCCATTGCTCACGATGCACGCCGCGTGAGTTCTTGCGCATGAACAGGTAGTCGCCCCATTCCTTGTCGGTGAGTTTGTCGGTGTCGAGCGGACGCGCAATATCCGCTTCGCCGCCGCAAGAAAATTCGGTTTCGGCGCGTGGCCCGCACCATGGGCATTCGATCATCAGCATCTGGTTCTTCTCCCGTGTCGACCAGAGTTGGCGCTTTAGCGCCTTACTCTGGTCCCATGCAACTCGTTGCAAAGAGCGTTAGTGGGCAACAGCAGCGGCGCCGTGCTCGTCGATCAGATGGCCCGTGTAAAAACGGTCCAGCGAAAACGGCGCGTTCAGCGGATGCGGCTCATCCTTCGCGATCGTGTGCGCAAAAGCCCAACCCGAACCGGGCGTCGCCTTGAAACCGCCCGTGCCCCAGCCGCAGTTGAAGTAAAGCCCCTTCACGTCGGTCTTGCTGATGATCGGGCAGGCATCCGGCGACACGTCGACGATGCCGCCCCACTGGCGATTCATCCGCACGCGCGAGAACACCGGGAACATTTCCACAATCGCTTCGAGCGTGCCTTCAATAATCTGGAAGCTGCCGCGCTGGCCGAAACCCGTGTATTGATCGACGCCCGCGCCGATCACCAGATCGCCCTTGTCGGACTGGCTGATGTACGCGTGCACCGCGTTCGACATCACCACCGTATTGACGACCGGCTTGATCGGCTCAGACACCAGCGCCTGCAACGGATGGCTCTCCAAAGGCAACCGTATGCCGGCCATGTCGGCGAGCGAGGACGTATTGCCTGCTGCCACCACTGCGACTTTCTTAGCCTTGATGAAACCCTTGGTGGTATCCACGCCGATCACCTGGCTGCCGTCACGACGAATCCCCGTGACCTGGCAGTTCTGCACGATATCCACGCCGGCCTGATCCGCGCCGCGCGCGAAACCCCAGGCCACCGCATCGTGCCGGGCCACGCCGCCGCGCCGCTGGATCGACGCACCGAGCACCGGATAGCGGCTGTTCAGATTGATGGTCGGCTCGATTTCCTTGATCTGCGCCGGTGTGAGGAATTCCGCATCCACACCGTTCAGCCGGTTTGCATTCACACGACGTTCGGTGTCACGCACGTCCTGCAGCGTATGCGCAAGGTTCATCACACCGCGCTGGCTGAACATCACGTTGTAGTTGAGGTCTTGCGACAGACCTTCCCACAGCTTCATCGCTTTCTCATAGAGCGCGGCCGATTCGTCCCACAGATAATTCGAGCGCACGATGGTCGTATTGCGTGCGGTATTACCGCCGCCGATCCAGCCCTTCTCCAGCACGGCGATATTGCGCACGCCATGCTCTTTCGCGAGGTAATAGGCAGTGGCGAGACCATGCCCGCCGCCGCCGACGATCACGACGTCGTACTCACGCTTAGGCTCGGGGCTTTTCCACTGACGCTCCCAGTTCTCGTGATACGACATCCCGTTGCGCAACAGGCTGAATATCGAATAGCGGCTCATCGTTGGTCCTTTGGGTCCTGTTGTTACTCTTTGATTCCTGACTCGTTCAACACTCGATGACGTTCACGGCGAGGCCGCCGCGCGACGTCTCCTTGTATTTCGTCTTCATGTCCGCGCCGGTTTCGCGCATTGTCTTGATCACGTTATCGAGCGACACGTAGTGCTGACCGTCACCCTTCATTGCCATGCGCGCGGCGTTCAGCGCCTTGATCGCGCCCATCGCATTGCGTTCGATGCAGGGAATCTGCACGAGTCCGCCGACCGGGTCGCACGTCATGCCGAGGTTGTGTTCCATGCCGATTTCGGCGGCGTTTTCGACCTGGGTCGGCGTGCCGCCCATCACAGCCGCGAGTGCCGCGGCGGCCATCGAACACGCAACACCGACCTCGCCCTGGCAACCCACTTCGGCGCCCGAGATCGAGGCAGTTTCCTTGTAGATGATGCCGATCGCAGCCGCCGTCAGCAGGAACGTGACGATGCCCTCGTCGTTCGACGCGTGCATGAACTTCACGTAGTAATGCAGCACCGCGGGAATCACGCCGGCCGCGCCGTTGGTCGGCGCCGTGACGACGCGCCCACCCGCTGCGTTTTCTTCGTTCACGGCCATGGCGTAGAGATTGACCCAGTCGAGCATCGACAGCGGATCGCGCAGCGACTCTTCGGAACGCGAACGCAATTGCGCGCACAGGTCGGCCGCGCGGCGCTTCACGTGCATCGGACCGGGCAACTCGCCACGCCCCTTGCAGCCACGTTCGACGCAGGCCGACATGGCGCGCCAGATCACCAGCAGCCCTTCGCGCACGTCCTGTTCGGTGCGCGACGCGCATTCGTTGCGCAGCGTGATCTCTGCGAACGACAAGCCCGTTTCACGGCAGACGCGCATCAGATCGTCGCCCGTGCGAAATGGAAACGGTACTTCCGCGCCGGCGCGCAGGCCATTGACGCGGTCGCCTTCGCGGTTGATCACAAAGCCGCCGCCGATCGAGTAATACTCTTTCTCCACGAGCAACTGCCCGTTTTCGTCGAAAGCCTGAAAACGCATGCCGTTCGGATGCACGATGCTCGAACCGGGCGCGCCCGGCATCAGCTTGCGAAAAAAGCCGAGGTGTTCGCGTTCGTCGAATTTGACCGGATGCTTGCCGAGCAGGACCAGTTGCTTCGTTTCGCGCATCGCCCGCAGACGCGGTTCGATCAGGTCCGGGTCGATCAGATCGGGCAGATTGCCTTCGAGGCCGAGCAGCACCGCCTTGTCCGTGCCGTGCCCCTTGCCGGTCGCGCCGAGCGAGCCAAACAGTTCGACCTTGACGCGGCGCACGAAGCTCAGCAGATTGGCGTCTTCGATATGCGAGGCGAAGCGGCACGCAGCGATCATCGGCCCGACGGTGTGCGAGCTGGAGGGACCGATGCCGATCTTGAACAGATCGAAGACGCTGACGTTCATGACGTGCCTTATACGTTGCGATGCATGGGTTGCCGGGTTTGGCTTGAACTAGCCCCTATTGCACCGCACGTCAAATTGGACCGATAGAATAAAAACGGCATGACAGTGGGATAGTGGCGTCAAGCGGGCCGCCGGCAAAGCACGGCGGCGGATTTGCGATGACTTCTGACGCATTTGCGACAGGCGCGCAGGTTGCGGCTGGCGATGCTGGTGGTGCTGAAACGGCCCGAATGAGTGGCCCGATCATTGGCCCGATCATTGGCCCGTTAAAGCGGACGCTATTCCCGGTGCTATGCTTGTTTCTACCCTTTTCCCTTGCTGGCTGCGTGCATGAATTCCGCTGAACCGCTTCCCCTTCAATCGATCGACGGCACCACCAAGCAGCGCATCCGCTTCGGCATCATCCTGCTGCCGAACTTCACGCTGACGGCGTTCTCGGGGTTCGTCGACCTGCTGCGCCTGTCCGCGGATGAAGGCGATTTCAGCAAGCCCGTGCGCTGTTCGTGGAGCGTAATAGGGGAAACCCTCGCCCCGGTGCGTGCGAGTTGCGGGATCCAGATCACGCCGTGGGAGACGTTCGACAACGCCGAACCGTTCGATTACGTGGTGGTGGTGGGCGGCCTGCTGCATTCCGGGCCGGCCGCGAACGATGCGACTCTGGCCTTCATCCGGCGCGCCGCCGCTACCGATGCAACGCTCGTCGGCATGTGCACGGGGGTGTTCTCGCTGATGCGCGCGGGCGTGCTGGACGGCCACCGCATCTGCGTGAGCTGGTTTCACTACTGGGATTTCATCGAGCGCTTTCCCTCGGTCAATGAGGACGCGCTGGTGGCGGACCGCTTGTTCGTGATCGACCGTCGGCGCATTACGTGCTCGGGTGGGCGGGCGTCGATCGACGTGGCGGCCGCGATTCTGCTGCGCCACTTTGAAACGGCCACGGTGCAAAAGGCGCTACGGATTCTGCTGGTCGACGATATGCAGAAAGGCAATGCGCCGCAACCGCATCCACCGGGGCTGGCGCCCGCCGCGCATCCGAAGGTGAAGCGCGCGATTCTGCTCATGGAGCAGCATGTGGGGCGTTCACTGTCGCTCGATGAACTGGCGCGCAAGCTTGATCTGTCGCCGCGTCAACTCGAACGGCTCTTCAAGGCGCAAACCGGCAAAGCGCCGCAGGCGTATGCGAAGCAGGTGCGCTTGCGCACGGCGGCCTGGCTGCTGACGAGTTCAGATAAAACGGTGGCGGATATCGCGTCGAGTTGTGGCTTTTCCGATGCGTCGCATCTGGGACGCGAATTCCGCAAGCAGTTCGGCCTGCCGCCGATGATGTACCGCGAGCAACGCGGTACGGCGGCTCAAGTAGACGAGGGCTCCGGCTATGACGAAACTTTTCCGGGGCGGGCTCAGGCGATCTGAGCGTGGCGTTTGTCGACCGGGTCTTACAGCCCCGCTTTCGCGCCGCCGGAACGGCGCGAAAGCCAAAACCCTCAAACGTCATTTACCCGCGACATAAGCCTTCACAGCCGGCAACCCGTCCTTGCCGTCAAACGTCTTCACGCCCGCAAGCCACTTGTCGAGCACGCCTGGATTCGCCTTCAGCCAATCCTTCGCCGCCTTGTTCGGATCTGTCTTGTTCATGATCGGCAGCATCACGTGGTTCTCGATATCCGTCGTGAAGTGCAGGTTCGACACGAGCTTCGCGACATTCGGGCAGCGCGTCGAGTAATCGTTCGGCACAACCGTCAGCACTCTGGCTTCGCCGTAGTTGGGGCCGAACACGTCGTCGCCACCGGACAGATAATCGATCTTCATCTGCACGTTCATCGGATGCGGTTCCCAACCGAGGAACACGATCGGCTTCTTGTCGCGAACCGCGCGATTCACTTCGACCAGCATGCCCGCCTCGCTCGATTCCACCAGCTTGAACTTGCCCAGGCCGTACTGGTTGCTGTCGATCATTTTCTTGATCAGCGCATTGCCGTCGTTACCCGGTTCGATGCCGTAGATCTTGCCGTCGAGCTTGTCGTAGTTCTTCGCGATGTCGGTGAAGGTTTTGATGCCCGCCTGATACGCGTAGTCAGGCACGGCCAGTGTGTATTTCGCGCCGGTCAGATTCGGCGCAGGCAGCACGGTAAGCTGACCGGCCTTCCTGAACGGATCGATCATCGGATCCATGGTCGGCGACCAGTAGCCGAGGAACACGTCGATCTGCTTGCTCTTCACACCCGCGAAGGTGATCGGCACCGAGGCGATGGTCTTGGTCGGCTTGTAGCCGAGCCCTTCGAGCACCGTCGAAGCGAGACCCGTAGTCGCCGCGATATCCGTCCAGCCAACATCGGCGAACCGGACGTCCCGGCAGGTGGCCGGTTCCACGGCAAAGACGGGCGATACCGACAGCGCGCACAACGACGCAGCCAACAAACGTTTCATGGCGTTCCCTTTGGGTGATTGATGCTTCACTGGTTTTAATAATCGGATTTTCAAAATGCGGCTTCTTGCGTCGACTTCACTGGCGTCAACTCACTCACGCAGACTCATCTACGCAGACAACCGCCGCTCGACGCTCGGCGCATGACCGAACTGAATCGGATTTTCAAAATGCGGCTTCTTGCGTCGACTTCACTGGCGTCAACTCACTCACGCAGACTCATCTACGCAGACAACCGCCGCTCGACGCTCGGCGCATGACCGAACTGAGCGCGATAGGCCTTGCTGAAATGACACGGCGAATGAAAGCCGCACACCGCCGTTACCCGCGCAATCGACGCATCCGTATTGCGCAGCAGTTCACGCGCACGACGCAAACGCAGGGTCAGGTAATAGTGCGTTGGCGACACGCTCAGAAACATCTTGAACATGCGCTGCAAATGACGTTGCGACAGATGCACGAGCCGCGCGAGTTCATCGAGCGATAAGGGTTCTTCGATATTCGCTTCCATCAGGCGCACCACTTCGATCAGTTCCGCACGCGAGAAGCCAACCCGCGCGTCGACGGGAATATGCTGGTAATCGGTCGAACCGCGAATCCGCTCGACGATGAACTGCTCGGACACTTGCGCCGCAACTGCATGGCCGAGGCGCATGCCGACCAGTTTCAGCATCAGATCGAGCGGTGCGGTGCCGCCGGTACAGGTCATCCGGTCACGGTCGATCACGAACAGTTCATCGGCAAAACGCACATGCGGATAACGCTTGTGCAGCGGTGACATGTCTTCCCAATGCACGGTACAGCGATACCCGTCGAGCAGATTTGCAGCCAGCAACGCGTACGGTCCCGTGCAAATGCCGCCAAGCGGAATGCCTTTCGACGCAACGTCCTGCAGTAATGCGATGACCGTGTCGTCCACGTAATCGCGTACGTGCCAGCCGGCGCAGACGATCAGCACATCCGGCATGCCCGCTTCGGCCAGCGTCGTAGTCGGCTTTACGGTGATGCCGTTGCTCGCTCGCGCCGGTTCGCCGTCCGGCGTGATCACGGACCACGTGTAGTGCTGCGCGCGGCCTACGTAGTTGGCCATGCGCAGCACTTCGACCGCGCTCGTGAACGCGATCATCGAAAAGTTCGGCAGCGTCAGAAAGCCGAAGTGCGCGAGCCTGGACAGCGGCGACTCGGATGGAACCTCGACAGGAGAGATCGCGTCGCGCTTCATAGGCGGCTCAGCCGTGCTGCGCCGCCGGCGCCCTGCGCACCTTCATCACACTGCGCAAGCCCGACAGCAACGGCGCCCGCGCGGTGCCCGGCGTGCGGCCAAAGCTTTCCGTGATGCGGTCGAGAATGATCGCGAGCATCACCACTGAAAGTCCGCTTTCGAAACCAAGCCCGATATCGAGCCGCTGAATACTCGCCAGCACGTCATTGCCGAGACCGCCCGCGCCCACCATCGAGGCGATGATCACCATTGAGAGCGCCATCATGATCGTCTGGTTCACGCCGGTCATGATCGACGGCAGCGCGTTCGGGAACTGCACCTTGTAGAGCAACTGCAAGGGCGTGCAGCCGAACGCCTGCCCTGCTTCAACGATTTCGCGATTCACATGCTTGATGCCGAGCGACGTCAGGCGCACAGCCGGCGGCATGGCGAAGATCACCGTGGAAAGAATCCCCGGCACGCGGCCGAGACCGAACAGCATCGCCGCCGGGATCAGGTAGACGAACGCCGGCATGGTCTGCATCAGGTCGAGCACGGGGCGCACAATCATTTCGACGGTGCGGCTCTTCGCGGTCCAGATGCCGAGCGGCACGCCGAGCAACAGGCTGATCAACGTCGACGAGAGCGTGAGGCCAAGCGTGATCACCATCTGATCCCAGAAGCCCGTGCCGTAAATCAGCAGCATCGCCAGCAAGGTGAACAGTGCGAAACGCCAGCCCACCCGCCACAAACCGATACCGACGAAGAATGCCATCAGCGCCCACATCGGCACGGCTTGCAGGCCGTGCTCGATCAGCGCGGCAAAACTCTCGATGACCTTGCCGATGGAATCGAACGTTGCTGCGTCGTGGTCGAGCAGGTAGTGAACGCCGTGATCGACCCAGGCGCCAAGTGGAATGACTTCAGACATGGGAACCTCGATGGCGCGTGAGAACGTTCAGTACGTTCGTCTTGTTGACCGAACCGCAGTAGGAGCCGTCCGCTTCGACGACCGGCAGCGGCGCGCGGCTCGCCACCACGCGTTCCACAACGTCGTCCAGAGGTGTCGTACGGCGGATGCATTCGATGTGATTGAGCTGCGGCGACGCGCTGCCCATCGCATCGCGGCACACGAAGCCGCGGATCTTGCGCTCGCCGTCGAGCACGAACGCATATTCGGCGCTGCCGTTCAGCGTAGCGGCCACGCTCGATGCGTCGATCTGCGGCGAATGCTGCATGAGCGGCACGGCGTCCGTCTGCATCAGGTCGCCGGCCGTCAGATAGCGGCTGGTGTCGATGCCTTCGAAGAACGCGCGTACGTAGTCGTCGGCGGGATTCGTGATGATCTGCTGCGGTGTGCCGATCTGCACTACCTTGCCGCCTTCCATGATCGCGATCCGGGTGCCGATGCGCATCGCCTCTTCCAGATCGTGCGAGACGAACAGGATGGTGCGCTGCTGCTCGCGTTGCAGTTCCAGCAACACGTTCTGCATTTCCTTGCGCTTGAGCGGATCGAGCGCGGAGAACGCCTCGTCCATGATCATCAGCGAGGGGTTGACCGCCAGCGCCCGCGCAAGCCCCACGCGTTGCTGCATACCGCCCGACAACTGGGCCGGCAGCTTTTCCGCGAACGGGGCGAGGCCGACCTGCTCCAGCACGGTCATGGCGCGCTTCTCGCGCTCCTTCTTGCCGATGCCCGCCACCTCCAGCCCGAACGCCGCGTTGGACAGCACCGTGCGCTGCGGCATCAACGCGAAGGACTGGAACACCATGCTCATGTCCTTGCGGCGCAGCGCCGTCAATTCCGAGCGCGGCACGCTGGCCACGTCGCGGCCGTCGATCAGCACCTTGCCGGCCGTCGGCTCGACGAGACGATTGATCAGGCGAATCAGTGTCGACTTGCCGGAGCCCGAAAGGCCCATCAGCACGAAGATCTCGCCTTCCTTGACTTCGAACGATACGTTATGGACGCCGACTATCTGACCAGTGCGCGCGAATACTTCCTCTTTCGTAGCGCCGCCTGCCAGCATGCCGACCGCCTGTTTCGGGTTGGTGCCGAACACTTTGCACAACCCTTCGACCACGACCTTGGGGGAATTCATTGAATGCTCTCCTATGTCGGCCGGTGTTGGCGCTTTAGCTGTCGGCCAGAGTTAGCGCTTCAGCGCTTACTTTGGTCCCATGCAAAGCACTTACTCCGGTCCCATGCAAGATAGTTGGTGCAGTGGCGGACGTCCGTCCGCGCTGTGCATACATAGTTGCCAGAAAAAAGTATGCCTAGCCGACTATTTGCGACAACCACATGTGGAAATGCGACACCGCTTTCGCGCGGGCGCCGCCAGATGGCGGGCAAACCCTTGCTGGATAAGGTTTTTCGGGGCGCAGGGGTGGTCAGGCGGGCATGTCGCGCCAGAGCAAGTGAATGCGGTCTGGCGGAGAAAACAGGTGTGTCGGGGAAGTGGAAGGCGCACTTGCCGCAGTGCAGCAGGCGTGCAGTTGCTCAGCGGTCGCCGTTGCACACTCGTGGGGGCGTCTGATGATCAATGAATTGGCGCTCAATTGCGTGCGCGAACAGCCTGCAGCAGACGTTCCGCCCGCGAAAAATACCAGATCGCAATGCCGCCCAGCACCGGGTACATGCACCACAGGCGCGCGAGCGCCCAAGCTTCAGCGGAAAAACCCATTGCATTCCCCGATCAAACGTGGATATCAGTCAGCAAAATTCGAAACAGCACGACCGGGCTATTAATTGCCGGTTCGTGACGAAAACAGCGTCGCTGGTTTTGCATGCAGCGGGAAGAAACCGGAGGTCTAGCCGGTTTATGGTGCACGGGAATCATTACGGCGACCTTAAGGCTGCTCGGCGTTACTCCGTGTTACCAATCTCGCATCCCTCTTGCACCTGCAAACTGCGGCCCTGCCTACACTGCGCAGCATCTTCACTATCATCGCCTGCAATCGCCAGGCGACACGAAAAAACATGCGCAAGAACCTATTATCAGCGATTCTCGGCGGCGCGCTATTAGTGGCTTCCACGGTCGCTTGCGCCCACGTCGACGTGGGCATCGGCATTGGCATTCCCGGGCCGGTTTTCGTGCCCGCGCAACCGGCCTATATCGCGCCTCCGCCGGTCGTCTACGCGCCCCCACCCGTCGTGGGATATGGCTATGGCTACGGCGATGACTGGCGTGCCCGTGAATGGCACGAGCGGCAGGAATGGCGCGAACGGCAGTGGCGCCACCATGAGCATGAGGAGCACGAGCGCGAATGGCACGAGCGTCACGGCTGGGATGGGGATTGAGAAAAATGAAGTAACGGCTGCGCAAGGCAAGCCCTGGTGCCGGCATCGGCCGCGCCACGGCTTGTGCTTCAAAACGTGGAAGAAAGTTGTTTGAGCGCCCCTAAGGAGAAGTTAAGCAAAGCTGCTTATTCTGTGGACACGCATCGACCGGAATGGCCGGCGCGGCACCATCACTCTATTGGAGAACCACCATGAAAGCACTCAAACACATCATGCTCATTGCTTCGATCGTCGCTATCCCGACCCTGTCGTTTGCCCAGCAGGTAAACACACCGATGAACGACACAACGGCAACACCTGCCGTCTCGATGCACGACACGCAGAACAATCAGTCGGGTGCGCAATATCAGCAGCCTTCGCACAAGACATCTGGATACAGTGACAGCTCGGGTTACGGCGGACCGGCCACAAGCTTTTCGCAATCCTCAACGATGCATTTCGCGGGCAAGAACTCGCGATTGTTCAATCATTGAATACGCGCGATGATGCCCTGCACTTCCGCGCTTTCCATGACTCGCAGCAAGTCAACGGACAAAAATCAGCGCGGGAGCAAGGCATATTTTCAATCCGGAAATCAACCAGAAACCCGCGAGATCATTGCGGCGCGGGAGCCGCCCGATATCCTCGCCGCCCAATAGCCAGGGCGAGCATGGCCGATACTGCGAGACTCGCCGCCACGACATAAAGTCCGGCTGCATATCCCCCCGTCACGCTCTTCAGCCAGCCAATTGCAAACGGGCCGACGAAACCACCAAGGTTGCCGATCGAGTTGATCATGGCGATACCGGCCGCCGCGCCGGCACCCGAAAGAAAAGTACTCGGCATGGCCCACAGCGGCGCCTTGGCCGCACTAATGCCCACGTTCACGAGGATCAGCGCCAGCACCACCGCAATGATCGTATCCGCAAAACCCGCCCATGCGAGCCCAATGCCCGCCACAACGCACGGAATCACCACATGCCACGTGCGTTCGCCAGTGCGGTCCGAATGGCGAGCCCACATCACCATGCCGATCACGGCCAGCACGCTGGGAATCGCATTCAACGCCCCAGTGCCAAGCGCGCTAAAGCCGAATTGACGAATGATCAAGGGCGCCCATAACCCGAGCGTATAAAGACCCGCAGACGTGCCGAAGTAAATCATCGACATGATCCACACGCGCGGGTCGCGCAGTGCCGCGAGCGCACCTGCCGCATGTCCTGCCTGCGATTCACGTCCCGCGCGTTCTTCGCGCAGGGTCGCGACGAGCCACGCTTTTTCATCCGCGGCGAGCCACGTCGCCTTTTCTGGTGAATCGGTGAGTGCTTTCAAAACCACGAACCCGAGAACCACGGCAGGAATCGCTTCGATGATGAACAGCCATTGCCAGTCTTTCAATCCGAACAGGGCCGGCATCTGCATGATGGCGCCTGAAATAGGCGACCCGATTGCCGTCGACAAAGGCGCGGCCGCCATGAATGCAGCCGCCGCGACGGCGCGCTGCCGTGCGGGAAACCACTGGCTGAGATAAAGGATGATGCCGGGAAAGAAGCCGGCTTCGGCCACACCGAGCAAAAACCGCAGCGTATAGAACGAGTTCGGTCCGACGACAAACGCGGAAGCCGCCGACACCAGGCCCCACGTCACCATCACGCGTGCGATCCAGATACGCGCGCCGACCTTGTTCAGAATGAGGTTCGAAGGCACTTCGAATAGAAAGTACCCCAGAAAGAAAATGCCGCCGCCCAGCCCGAACATGGTCGGCGAGAGTCCGAGGTCCTTGTTCATCGTGAGCGCGGCGAAGCCGACGTTCACGCGATCGAGAAAGCTGACAAAGTAAAGCAGCATAACGAAGGGCAAAATGCGCCACGTCAGCTTGCGAACCACACGGGCTTGCAATTCATTGGTCATGCCAGTCTCCGCTTTCTGAATCGCCCGTGACGTGGTCGTCCGGGCGTTATGTTTTTGTGTCATGCGCGCGTTTGCGCGTTGCTCGCCGCATATCGCGCGCTGTGTCTATTGTGTTAAGCCGCCTTGAACTCTGCCGCCGGTTCCGCTGCGAGGATTGCGCAGACCGCATCGGTCACCTGTACGGTCGTGGCCGTGCCGCCGAGGTCGCCCGTGTGCAGTGCCGGGTTCGCCGTGATGCGTTCGATTGCATTCATCAGTTGCTGCGCAGCGGCCGTCTCTCCGAGATGCTCGAGCATCATCACAACTGACCAGAACGTGCCGACCGGATTGGCGAGACCCTTGCCCATAATGTCGAACGCAGAGCCGTGAATCGGCTCGAACATCGAGGGATAACGGCGCTCGGGGTCCAGATTCGCGGTCGGCGCGATACCGAGGCTGCCGGCCAATGCGGCTGCCAGATCGCTCAGAATGTCCGCGTGAAGATTCGTGGCTACGATCGTGTCGAGCGTGGCCGGACGATTGACCATGCGGGCGGTTGCGGCGTCGACGAGTTCCTTGTCCCATGCGACGTCGGGAAACTCCTTTGAGACTTCCAGGGCAATCTCGTCCCACATGACCATGGCGTGCCGCTGCGCATTGCTCTTGGTGATCACCGTGAGCAGCTTGCGTGGCCGCGACTGGGCGAGGCGGAACGCGAAACGGAGAATGCGTTCGACGCCCGCGCGGGTCATCATCGAGACGTCGGTGGCGACTTCGATCGGATGGCCCTGGTGCGCGCGTCCGCCAACGCCGGAATACTCGCCCTCCGAGTTCTCGCGAACGATCACCCAGTCGAGATCCTTCGGCCCGCAGCGTTTTAACGGTGCGTCGATGCCGGGAAGGATGCGGGTGGGACGCACGTTCGCATACTGATCGAAGCCCTGGCAGATCTTCAGGCGCAAACCCCAGAGCGTCACGTGATCGGGAATATGCGGATCGCCCGCGGAGCCGAACAGAATTGCGTCCTTGTGGCGGATGGCATCCAGTCCGTCGGCCGGCATCATCACACCATGCTGGCGGTAAAAATCGCCACCCCAATCGAAATTCTCGAACTCGAACTGGAAGGCGTCGTTTCGCGCAGCGATAGCTTCGAGAACGCGTTGGCCCGCGGGAACGACTTCCTTGCCGATGCCGTCGCCTGGAATGGTTGCGATGCGATAGGTCTTCACTGGCGTCTCCGTGATATTGAACGTATGGCTGCATCCTAGAACGAGTAGCGCTCATGAAAACGCTGCTAGACTCAAAGCATCTTTAACCTCAGGTTAATAATGAGTGGCTCGCCGGGCTGCTCATTGCCTCACTCACCATGACCTCGTCGATACATCCGGACGACCTCGCCTTCTTCTCCACGCTCGCCGCGGGCGGGAGCCTGACTGCGGCCGCACGCGAACTCGGCTTGAGTACCGCGGCCGTGAGCAAGCATCTGTCGCAAATGGAATCGCGCGCGGGCGTATCGCTCGTCAACCGCACGACGCGGCGCATGAGCCTCACGCCGGAGGGCGAACTCTATCTGACGCGCGCACGGCGCATCCTGGGCGAAATGGACGACCTGGCGCAGTTGCTCGGCGGCTCGCAAGCGGTGCCGAAAGGTCTGCTGCGCGTGAACGCAACGCTGGGTTTCGGCCGCAGTCACGTGGCGCCGCTGATTTCCCGGTTTGTGCGGCGCTTTCCCGAGGTGGACGTGCAGTTGCAACTCTCCGTCGACCCGCCGCCAATCAGCGACGACGCCTTCGACGTATGCGTGCGCTTCGGCGAACCGCCGGATGCTCGCGTGATAGCGCGCCGGGTCGCGTCCAATCGGCGGCTGCTTTGCGCGTCACCTGCGTATTTCGCCAAACAGCGCGCACCACGCAGTCCGGCAGAACTATCGCAACACAATTGCATCGGCATTCGTCAGGGCGACGACGGCTACGGGCTATGGCGTCTGACCAGCGGACGCGGCGCAACCGAAAAGACCGAGACAGTACGCGTGCGCGGCAACCTCACCACCAATGACGGCGAGATCGCGGTGAAGTGGGCACTGGACGGCCACGGCATTCTGATGCGGGCGGAATGGGATATCGCGGAGTATCTCGCCGACGGCCGCCTGATTCATGTACTGCCGGAATACCGCACACCGGGTGCCGATATTTACGCGGTGTACCCGCAACAATTGCAAATGACGGCGCGGGTCAAGGCATTCGTCGACATGCTGATAGAGACGTTTGGAGCGCGTTGAGTCAGCCTCCTCATAGTTCTGCAATGCAGAACTATGGTGCCAAGCACCTCGTCGCCAATTCAAACTAGATAATTCCGCCAACTCCTTTGCATTACATAGCCTTACGGCACAAATCAAGCACGCGCATAGCGCCAGGTGTTTTCCCTATTTTGTCCTGCATTGCAGTCCAAACGAGCGATTTCCCTCGTTGACATAGAACGAACGGTCGTGCCAAATTGCGCCTGCATCCTGTGCGCAAGCATGCGATCAATGAGTTCATAGCAGCGCCGAGCCGCCCCAGCGATCAGGAGACAACCCAGCAGGCAACCGGACACAAGGCGCGCACCAGCAGACCCACTATTTCGCATCCCTTATCAGATTGCGAAGGCTCGTTATCGCCTGTTGAAATCGTATCGCGCAACAGATCGCCAGAATCTTGCAGCACACGCATTACTTCGCCAGTTCAATTGATTTCAATAAACAAGGAGACACGAAGCATGCCGGCAAGTCATCGCAATCGGGTTGGAGCCATTCTCGGATTAGCAGGCGCGTGCGCATTGGGCGCCGCCCAGTGCGCCCATGCGCAAAGCAGCGTCACGCTGTACGGTATCGTCGACGCCTCTCTCCTCTACACCAGCAAAACGCTTAACGCGACGACCGGCCAGAGCGCGGGTCACCAATACTCGTTCACCGACAGCGGCCTCTCCGGTTCGCGCTTCGGCATGCGTGGCGCCGAAGATCTCGGCGGCAGCACGCGCGCGATCTTCGAACTCGAAAGCGGTATCAGCATTGCCAACGGTTCGCTCAGCAATTCGAACGGCAACGAATTCGGGCGGCAGGCGTGGGTCGGTATCGACAGCCGCTACGGCACGGTCAAGGCCGGCTTGCAGTTCTCGCCCTTCTTCCTCGCGGTGTACGACTTCGATCCGCGCGAGATGTCGTACTTCGGCAGCGGCCTCGTCACCTACCTCAATAACGTCTATGTGACCGGCCTGTTCAACCCGAACGGCATTTCGTACACGTCGCCGGAAATCGCCGGCTTGCAAGCCAGCGCGATGATGGCATTAGGCGGCACAGCCGGGGATTTTCAGGCGGGCCGCCAGTACTCGGCGAGCCTGCGCTACCACCTCGGCTCGCTGACGGTCGATGCCGCGCTCTACAGCGGCAACGCCGGTGGCAGCGCTGCCTCGATCGCGATTCCAAGCGTGGTCGAATTCGACGGCCGGGCAATCGGCGCCAGCTACGTGTTCAACAGCCTGACCGTGAAGGCGTCGTACGTACAGTACAAGGTGGCCGGTTCGTTCAACGATCGCGTCTATTCAGGCGGCGCCAGTTATCGCATCACACCGGCGCTGAATGTCGACGCGGGCGTGTGGGTGACGCGCGACGGGAACAACTCGTCGAACAATTCGATACTGGCGTCCGCCGGGCTTGAGTATTCGCTGTCGAAGGCCACTGTGGTGTACGGGCAAGGCGGCTTCGTAACGAACCACGGCGCGATGCACACGGGACTGTCCGTCAACAACGCACTGAACGAAGCCACGGGCACAACGGCCGGCGTGAACGTCGGCATCCGGCACATGTTCTAGCGGATGCGGAACGCGAGATGCCGGCGTGCCGCGCGAGCGGTGCGCCGGGTCATGCGAAATTGTGGCCCTATTGATCGTAGCCAGGATTACGCCGCGTCAAACGCCGCAGCAAGCCTGGCCACACCAGATCGGCGCCCTTGCCTTTGCTGACCTGACGCGCCTGCTCGCCCATCGTCTCGATGATCGACTGCGGCACTTCGATCAGCTTGCCGCCTGCTTGCGCGAGGATCTGGATACGACATGACGTTTCGAACAGATACATGGCCTGAAACGCTTCGGCGACGGTGCGTCCGCAGGTCAGCAGGCCGTGATTGCGCAGCATCATGTAGTTGGCGTTACCGAGATCGCTGACCAGCCTCGCCTTTTCCGCGTCGCGCAGCGCGACGCCTTCATAGTCGTGATAGGCGAGGTTCGTCAGCACGAAACCCGATTGCTGCGACAACGGCAGCAAACCCTCTTCTTGCGCCGCGACTGCGACGCCATAGGCCGTATGCGTATGCAACACACAATTCACGTTGGGCCGCGCTTCATGCACGGCGCTATGAATCACGAAGCCGGCAGGATTCACGTCGCACGGCGTGGGCATGACGGGGTGCCCCTCATGGTCCACCTTGACCAGACTCGACGCGGTGATTTCCTCGAAGAACAGGCCATACGGATTGATCAGAAACTGGTGCTCGTGTCCCGGCACGCGCGCCGAAATATGCGTAAACACCAGGTCGTCCCAACCGAACAAAGCCACCAGCCGGTACGCGGCGGCAAGGTCGACCCGGGCCTGCCACTCCTCAGGGGACACCATCTGACGAACGCTGGGGATATCGAGTGCGGAGTTCATGGGCGGGACACCTTGAGAAAGCGAAGAACATCATGTTGACGGCCGCGTTGCGAAACACTCGCGCCGGGATATGTCGAGCGCGTGAGCGGCGGGTTAATTTCTGCATTGCAGAATACTGGGGCGTGCAAAGTGAAGTCAAGCCGACTTTCCATTTTCGCCGACGCTGCTCGCGCACGTGATCGACAAGTCGCCGATCCATGCTGAATGCAAGCAACGGTGCGGTTCTTTTGCAATCGGCATATGGCGCACCCAGCGTGCCCGCCTGGAGCGCGAGCGATCTAAGTGACTTCCCTAATAATCTGCAATGCAGAACAAGCAAATGGAAAAACCTGTTGACGCAAAGTGAACGCTCGTGCCAAATTTCTCTCACGCCACCGCACATGGCTGTTTGCAGTTTGCTGCCGGTGCGTGCGCGTTTCAAACCGTCGATAACCGTCGATAACAGTCGCCGGATTCGAGCAGCGGCTGTTGTCCCGTCCGTAGTCAGGCGTGCGGCGAAGCGTCCCCAGAAGCACGGGTGACCATTGCGCGGCGCGCCTCCGTTGGAGGGTGTAAAAGCGTGGATATGTTTTTGCAGCAGTTTCTCAACGGCTTGACGCTGGGCGGCATCTACAGCCTCGTCGCACTCGGACTCACGCTGGTCTACGGCATTCTCGCGGTGCCGAATTTTGCTCACGGCGCGTTCTACATGGTCGGCGCGTTCGTCTCGTTCTACCTGATGAGCCGGTTCGGCTGGAACTACTGGCTCGCCATGATCGGCTCCGGCGTCGCGGTCGCCGTGCTCGCGATTCTCGCGGAGCGGCTGGTGTTTCATCCGTTGCGCAAATCCTCCGAATTGCATCCGATGATCGCCGCGATCGGCCTTCTGCTATTTCTCGAAGCCGGCGCGCAAGCGATCTGGGGCGCGGATTTTCACCGCATGCCCACACCCTACGCCGGGATCATCGAACTGGGCGGCGTGACCGCACCGCTGCAGCGCCTGCTGATCATCGGCGCCGCGTTCGCGCTGGTGGTGCTGCTGCAGCTCTTCCTCAAATACACGGTGATCGGCTCGAGCATCATCGCGATGGCGCAGGACCGTGAAGGCGCCTCACTGATGGGCATCGATGCCAACAAGGTGACGATGCTGACCTTCGGCATCTCGGGCCTGCTCGCCGCCGTGGCGGCCACGCTGTACGCGCCGATCAACCTCGTCTATCCCGCGATGGGCCAACTGGTGATCCTGAAGGCCTTCGTGATCATCATTCTCGGCGGCATGGGCAGCGTGCCGGGTGCAATCGTGGGCGGGCTGATCATCGGCATGGCAGAGAGCTTCGGTGCCTTCTACATCTCGACCGACTACAAGGACATCATCGCCTTCGTGCTGCTGGTGGTGATTCTGTCGGTTCGTCCTCAAGGACTGTTCACCAGGGAGCTGCGCGCATCGTGAGATCTGTCATGAAATTATTCGAGGGCAAGCCGGGGTGGACGCTGCTGTTCGTGCTCGGTCTCGTATTTCCGTTTCTGGCCAGCAACGACTACATGCTCACCGTGATGTCCACCGCATACATCTTCGCGTTGGCCACCGTCGGGCTGAACCTGATCACCGGCTACACGGGGCAGTTCAATCTCGCGCACGGCAGCTTCATGGCGGTAGGCGCGTACACGGTGGGCATTCTCACGGTCGATCACCAGGTGCCGTTCTGGCTCGCGTTTATTGCCTCGGGCGTCGTCGTCGCGATACTGGGCGCGCTGGTCGGCCTCGTGTCGCTGCGTCTGCGTGGCCATTACTTTTCGATCTTCACGCTGTGCGTCGGCTACATCATGTTTCTCGTGATCGAGAAATGGGACAGCCTGACGCACGGCGTCACGGACATTGTCGGCATTCCCGCGCCTTCGGGTTTCGGCATCGTCTCGTTTGAAAATCCGCGGCCGCTCTACTACCTGGTGTTCGCGTTTCTGGTGCTCGGCGTGTGGCTGATGCATCGAATCGTCAACTCGCTGCTCGGCCGGACCTTCATGGCGATCCGCAATAGCGACGGACTCGCGCAGTCGCTCGGCATCAACCTGATGCGTAACAAGGTCATGGCCTTTGTCCTGTCGGTCGTCTATGCGGGGCTCGCGGGCGGTCTCTATGCGGGCTCCGTGCGCTTTCTCGCGCCGGATCTGGCCGGCGTCGACCATACCTTCGACATGACGATGTACATGCTGGTGGGTGGCATCGGCACCCTCGCCGGCCCGCTGCTCGGCGCGCTCGCTATTCCATGGCTCACACAGTATCTGCAGTTTTTGCAGGAGTACCGTTTCGTTGTGTTCGGCCCGATCCTGATTCTGCTGGTCATCTTTCTGCCGAACGGTATCGTCGGTTTGTATATGGCGAGAAAGAGCCAGCGCGCGAAACTCGCAACGACGAAAAACGACATCGTCACGCGTCAATCGCAGCCCACGCGCGGAGACCGCCATGCTTGAAATCGACTCGCTCAGCAAACACTTCGGCGGCCTCATCGCGGTAGACGACGTCAGCACGCATATCGAAGCCGGGAAGATCAACGCGATCATCGGGCCGAACGGCGCGGGCAAAACCACCTTCTTCAATCTGATCAGCGGCACCCATCTGCCGAGTTCAGGGCGCATCGTCTTCAAAGGTCAGGAGGTGACAAAGCTGGGCGCCGATCAGATGGCGCGCCTCGGTGTGGCGCGCACATTTCAATCCACGGCGCTGTTCGACCGGGCCAGCGTGCTCGACAACCTGATCATCGGCCACCGGCTGCGCACACGTTCGGGGCTGTGGGACGTACTGACACATTCAGCACGGCTCAAGCAGGAAGAACGCATTTGCCGCGAGAAGGCGCGCGAGGCTTTGGACTTCGTCGGCTTGTCGGCAATGGCTGAACGGATGGCCGGCGACATCTCGCAGGAAGAGCGCAAACGCGCCGCTGTGGCGCTCGCGCTCGCCACCGAACCGAGCCTGATGCTGCTCGACGAACCGGCGGGCGGCGTGAATCCCGAAGAGACCGAGGGCCTCGCCGAACTGATCCGCAAGCTGGTCAAACACGGCGTGACCGTGTGCCTTGTCGAACACAAGATGAACATGATCATGAAGCTTGCCGATCGCATCATGGTGCTGAACTACGGCAAGAAAATCGCCGAAGGCACACCGGCCGAAATTCGCGCGAACCCGGCCGTGATCGACGCTTACCTGGGGAGCGAGCATGCTGAAGTTTGAGAACGTCGCGCTCGATTACGGCAGTTTCCGCGCGCTGGACGGCATCAATCTGCACGCGGACGACGGCGAACTGGTGGTGCTGCTCGGCGCCAACGGCGCGGGCAAGAGTTCGATCTTTCTCGCGACGAGCGGCCTGCGCCGCGCCGCGAGCGGCAGTCTGCGCCTCGGAACACGCGAGTTGCTCGGCATGACGCCGGCGCAGATCGTGCGCAGCGGCGTGATCCAATGCCCCGAGGGCCGCAAGCTGTTTCCTGGCATGTCGGTGCTGAAGAATCTCACGCTCGGCGCCTACGTGCATCGCGGCGACAAGGCCGGCAATCAGCGCAATCTCGACCAGGTGTTCTCGCTATTTCCGCTTCTGGCCGAACGCAAGGACCATCCAGCCGGCTCGCTGTCCGGCGGACAGCAGCAGATGGTGGCGATCGGCCGCGCGATGATGGCCCGGCCCAAGGTGCTGCTGCTCGATGAACCGTCGCTCGGGCTCGCACCGCTGGTCGTCAAGCAGGTGTTCGAGGTGATCCAGCAGATCAATCGCGCGGGCACAACCGTACTGCTCGCCGAACAGAACGCGTTCGCGGCATTGAAGATCGCGCACCGTGCGTATGTCATCGAGAACGGCCGCATCGTGCTCGAAGGCGATCACGCGAGTCTGATGAACAACGAAGCGATCCGGCGCGCTTACGTCGGCGGCTGAACGAATTTGATGCACGGCCCACGCAACGAGACCGTGAGCGCGGGCACATTTTATAAATCAAAGGAGACACGTATGACGATCAAACGCTTGTGCGGACGGGCCGGCCTGTGCGCGGCAGTCGCCACGACTGCGCTCCTGAGCTCGGGCGCCGCGATGGCGCAGCAGGTGGTGCATATCGGCTACTCCGGTCCGTTGAGCGGCGGCGCGGCGAAGTACGGCCAGGAAGTGCTCGAAGGCATGCAGATGGCCGCCGCCGACGTCAATCAGGCCGGCATCGAAGTGGCCGGCAAGAAAATCAAGCTCGAAATCGTGCCGCTCGACGACAAGTACAACCCCGCCGAAACCGCGATCAACGCGCGGCGTCTCGCGCAGGAACAGCAGGCCGCCGTGGTGCTCGTGCCGCATTCGGGCGGCGGCTTTGCGGTGCAGACCAGCAACGAGCAACAGAAATTGCTGTTGCTCTCGTACACCAGCGTGCCGCAGATCAGCGAGCGCGGCAACAAGCTCACGGTGCGCATTCCGCCCGCGTTCACGTCGTATCTGAACGCCTTCATCAAGTACGAAATGGCGACGTACGGCAAGAAGGTTGCGCTCGCCGCCACCGATACCGACTACGGCAAGGTCTGGGTCGCCGCATTCAAACCCGCGTGGGAAGCAGCAGGCGGCACGATCGTCGCGGACAACGCCATGTCGTATAACCGCGCCACCGATTTCTACAGCGGCGTGAGCCGCGTGCTGGCGGCCAAGCCCGATGTGATGTTTATCGGCGGCCCGTCCGAGCCGACCGGCCTGATTGCGCAGCAGGCGCGCGAGTTGGGCTTCAAGGGTGGCTTTATCGTGATGGACCAGGCCAAGCTCGATGAAGTGGCCAAGGTCACCGGCGGCTATGCGGCGCTGAACGGTGCGATCGGGGTACTGCCGTTAGCGAACGACGACACGCCGAACGCTAAAATGTTTGTGGAACGCTTCCGCAAAAGCCATGGCGGGCGGGACCCGAGTCAGGAGGTATCGCTGAACTACACCGCGGTCTACGCAACGGCACTCGCGATGAAGCTGGCCGGTAGCGTCAGCGACGCGACTGCGATCCGCAATCAGTTCGACAAGGCGGTGAAGGCATTGCCGCCGCAGGCGAATCCACAAAGCGTGACAGGCGTCGACGATCACGGCGGCTTTGTGATCGGCAATCCGGTTGCGGCGGTGGTTCAGGGTGGTCAGTTGAAGTCGGCGGTGCTGAGCTCGCTGACCGCGGCGAAGTGACGGCGCCATAGAGGAAGGTTTAAGAAAAGGCGCCGTGATTTTCACGGCGCCTTGTGCTTTTGAGGCCTTGCGTATTTGAAGTCTCGTGTTTTTGAAGCCGGCGCCTCCGCCGACTCCCCGACTATCCCTTCAACGCCTCGATTATCTGCGCGCGCACCTCAGGCCGCTCGGCAAACGGATCGGTTGGATTGCGCGGTGTGACGATATCCTCGGCGCGCGTTTTCACGGCGCCTAGCGCATGCGGATGTGAAAAGATATAGAACTGCTCTTCACGGATCGCATCGAACACCATCGCCGCGACCTGCTCCGCGCTCACTTTCCCCGAACTCACTGCCTTCTCGCTCATTGCACACGATACACGTTGCGACAAGGTCGGCGGCGTGTGGTTGTCCAGTTCGGACGGACGATTGCGATGCGCCTTCGCGATACCTGTCGGCACGAAGTACGGACACAGCACCGAGCACGCCACCTGCTGTGTGACCAATGAAAGATCCTGATATAGCGATTCAGTCAGTGACACCACCGCGTGTTTCGATACGTTGTATGGACCCATCATCGGTGGATTGAGCATGCCCGCCATCGAAGCCGTATTGACGATGTGGCCTCGATAGGCCGGATCGCGTTTGGCAGCTTCGAGCATGAGCGGCGTGAAAGCCCGCACGCCATGAATCACACCCCACACGTTGACGCCGAGCAACCATTGCCAGTCGCGTTCGGTGTTCTCCCAAATGAGGCCACCGCTGCCGCCTACGCCTGCGTTGTTGAAGACCAGATGCACGCCGCCGTAGGTGTCGAGCGTGGCGCGGGCCAGCGCGTCGATTTCCTCACCCTTCGCGACATCGACACGGCGCGCGATGACCTGCGCGCCGGCTGCGCTCACCTCGGCGAACGTTTCGTCGAGTGCGTCCTGTTGCACGTCGGCGAGTACGAGGCGCATACCGAGTTTCGTGCCGAACCGTGCGAATTCACGGCCGAATCCGGAACCGGCGCCGGTGATCACCGCAACCTTGCCTTCAAAATTGTCCATGCCTTGTCCCATTGCCAATTGGTGTATTCAAGCGTCCCGAAGCGTCTTTACACCGCGTCAACGCCCAGCGGGATAGAACTGCTCGCGCAATTCGCGTTTCAATACCTTGCCGATCGGACTGCGCGGCAACGCGTCCATGAAGGTCAGCGCGGAGAGTCGCTGCATCTTGCCGAGCCGCGCATTGACCCAGGCAAGTAGCGTGTCGGCATCGATCTGTGCAAGCGGGCGGCACACCACGAACGCAACCGGCGTCTCACCCCACTGCTCCGACTGTGCGCCCACCACGGCCACATCCGCAACGTCCGGATGCGAGCACAGTTCTGCTTCGAGATCGCTCGGATAGACGTTGAAGCCACCCGAAATAATCATGTCCTTCTTACGATCGAGCAGCGTCAAAAAACCGTCGGCATCGAAGCGGCCCATATCGCCCGTGCGGATGAAACGCTTGCCGCTCGGGTCGTACCACTCCGCCTCGGCGGTCTTGTCCGGTTGACGGTAGTAGCCGGTCATCATCGCGGGTGAATGGCCAACGATTTCGCCCACCTCACCCGCCGCCACTTCGCTACCGAGCTCGTCGATCAGACGGATATCGTGACCTTCCATCGGTCTGCCGACCGTATGCAGCTTGGTGGGGAATTCATCGGCCTCCAATTGGCATGAGCCACCGCCTTCGGTCATACCGTAGTACTCGGTGAGCTTGCCCGGCCAGCGGCGCACCACGTCCGCCTTCACACTTGCGGCAAACGGTGCGCTCGTGCAGAACTTGGCCCGGAAACTGGAAAGGTCGTAACGGTCGAACTCCGGATGCGCCATCAGGCGCTGATACTGGACCGGCACCAGCATCGTGTGCGTGACGCGGTACTGTTGCGCAAGTTCCAGATAACGTGTGGCGTCGAATTTCGGCATCAACACGACCGTGCCACCGAAGGTCAGTGTCGGCATGAAACTCACGAGCGTTGTGTTCGAATATAAGGGCGTGGAAATCAGCGTCGTGGCGTCGGGGCCGTAACCGCGCAGAATGCTGCGCACCGCGTAGGCCCAGCGCATGCCGTGCGATTGCACGATGCCTTTAGGCGTGCCCGTGGTGCCTGACGAATAGATGATGTTGAATGGCCAAGCCGGATCGATCGTTACGGCTTCAGGCGTCGTGCCGTTCGGCGCGAGCCAGGCTTCGAGTGCGGCGCTGCCTGCGTGCGCATCTAACGCTACGGGGATTGCGCTGATCTCCGCGGCCACCGGTTCGAGCAGACGTTTGACGTCTGCATCGAGGAACAGCAGCCGTGCGCCCGAGTTGCCAATCATGCTGACAAGACTCGCCGCGCTCGACGACGGCGCGAGCGGCGCCACCGCCGCCCCTGCCCGCAGGCCGCCGAGAAACGCCACGGCGTATTCCACCGAGGCGGCAGCGCACAACGCAATCGCATCGCAAGGCTTGATGCCGTCGCGCTGCAATGCGGCCGCAAAGCGATCGACTCGCGCGTCCAGCGCGGCGTAAGTCACCACCTCGCCGTCGCAGATCAAGGCCGCGTGTTCACCGCGTTCTTTGGCGAAGCGGTGGAGCATGTCGGTGATACAGACGAACGGTTCGTCCAATAACGCTTCGAGCCAGCCCATTGCTGTCAGCCTCCCCGGGTACCGTTGCTCTCATCGGCCGCCGCCGTACGCGCCGCGTCCTCTTCCTGCAACTTGCGCCACAGGATCTTGCCGCTACCCGATTTCGGCAGCGACGTCACGAATTCGACGATACGCGGCGCCTTGTAAGACGCCATCTGCTCATGCGACCAGTCGATGATGTCCTGCTCGCTGATCGCGCCAGCGTGTGTCGCAGCGGGCACTACAAGCGCCTTCACGGTTTCACCGCGCTTCGCGTCTTTCACGCCGATCACGCACACCTCCTGAATCGCCGGATGCCGGTACATCAGCGCTTCGACTTCCGCGGGCCAGACCTTGTAGCCTGACGCGTTGATCATGCGCTTAAGGCGATCGGTCATGAAGAAATACCCCTCCTCGTCGATATGACCGAGGTCGCCGGTCCGCAGAAAACGCTTGCCGTCGAGTTGGATAAACGCTTCTTCGGTACCTTTCGGATTGCGCCAGTAGCCTTGCATCACCTGCGGCGCGTTCACAATGATCTCGCCCGTTTCGCCTTGCGGGAGTTCCTGCAACGTGACCGGATCGATCACGCGCGAGTCCACGTCGAACACCGGAATGCCCAGGCATTGCGGTTTCGGTCGATGCGGCGGATTGATGTGCGTGCCGGCAATCGTTTCGGACATGCCGTAGCCTTCTACATAATCGAGCCCCGTCAGCGATTTGAGCTTTCTGGCAATGGCATCCGGCATCGCCGCGCCGCCGCCGCGTGCACCCGTCAGGCTCGACAGATCGTATTCGCCGAGCTTCGGATTCGAGAGAAAGTCGACCATCATCGCCGTGATCGACTGCCACGCGGTCACGCGATATTTCTGCATGCATAGCGCCGCCGCTTCCCGATCCCAGCGCGGCAACACGATAATCGTGGCTCCCGAGAAGACCGCGCTGTTCATGCCGCCTTGCATGCCGGTCACGTGAAAGAACGGCAATATCGATAGATACACACCGTCCGGCGGCGCCGAAAACCACACGCACCCGCCGAGCAGCGTGCTCATCACGCTGCGGTGCGTGTGCATGCAGCCCTTCGGCTTGCCCGTGGTGCCGGACGTATACGGCATCACGCACAGGTCGTCTGGACCGCTGGTGAGCGGACCCGGAGCGATACGCCGCTCGAGCACGTCACGCCAGGGCGTGACGCCGGGAATATCGAAGGTCTTGCACGGCGCCGCCACGAATTCCGGCACGGGAATCGGCGACGGCCGCTTCAGGTAATCGCTATACGTCGCGACGATTGCATGCTCGATACCCTGACCGGGCCCGGTGCCGATCAACGGTTCGACGTTCGCGAACAGGCATTGCGGCGTGATGATCGTCGTCGCCCCGCTGTCTTCGACGTAGTGAACCAACTCACCGGTCATGTTCATTGGATTGACCGGCACCACCACGGCGTTCGCGCGCAGGATCCCATAGTAGGCAATGATCCATTGCGGGCTGTTCTGCATATAAAGCAGCACGCGGTCGCCCGCCTTGACGTGGCACTCCTGCTGAAGGAATCCCGCGATGCGCTCAGCTTCGTCCTTGAACTCGCCGAACGTGACCGGTGTGTCGTAGAAGACGATGAACGGTTTGTTGGGAAAGCGCGCCGCCGACACCTCGGCGTTATAGAAAATGCTGGTCTCGGGCAGCGTCAGATGCAGTGGCACTTGCGGCGGCCAATGCGGGTGATGGCGTTCGTTCATAGGCGTCTCCTGCCTTACTGTCTGTGCGCGTTTCACCCTGAGGGTGCGCGCTTCATTCACATCCGCCGCGTGGCGGATGCGACCGGCTAATGAGTCAACGGCGTCAGGCGTTTCATCAACGCCCGAGGTAGCGTCCAAGCTCCACCTTTGCGATGGCGTTGCGGTGCACTTCGTCGGGACCATCCGCAAAACGCAGCGTGCGCGAACTCGCATACGCGCGCGCGAGGCCGAAGTCGTCGCTGACCGAGCCGCCGCCGTGCACCTGCATCGCCCAATCGATCACCTGGCATGCCATGCTGGGCGCCGCCACCTTGATCATGGCGATTTCCTGACGCGCGTCCTTGTTGCCGACCGTATCCATCTTGTGCGCCGCGTTCAGCACCAGAAAACGCGTCTGGTCGATCATGATGCGCGCATTCGCAATCCGTTCACGTGTGACGCCCTGATCGGCGATCGGCCGACCGAATGCCACGCGTTCCAGCGAACGGCGGCACATCGCTTCGAGTGCGCGCTCCGCGCGCCCAATCAATCGCATGCAGTGATGGATGCGGCCCGGTCCGAGCCGCCCTTGCGCGATCTCGAAGCCGCGGCCCTCGCCGAGCAGCATGTTGCTGGCCGGCACGCGCACGTTTTCAAATGAGATTTCGGCGTGGCCGTGTGGCGCGTCGTCATAGCCGAATACTGGCAGATGACGCAGCACTTTCACGCCGGGCGTGTCCTTGGGCACCAGAATCATCGACTGCTGCTGATGCCGGTTCGTATGATCCGCATTGGACTTGCCCATGAAGATCAGCACCTTGCAGCGTGGATCGTTTGCGCCCGAGGTCCACCATTTGCGGCCGTTCAGAATGTAGTCGTCACCGTCGCGTTCAATGCGCGCTTCGATATTGGTTGCATCCGACGACGCCACCTCCGGCTCTGTCATGGCAAATGCCGAACGGATCGTGCCGTCGAGCAAGGGCAGCAGCCATTGTTGTTGCTGCTCGGGCGTGGCGTAACGCACCAGCGTTTCCATGTTGCCCGTGTCCGGCGCGGAGCAGTTGAACGGCTCCGCACCGATATGGGAGCGCCCCATGATTTCGCACAGCGGCGCGTATTCAAGATTGGTGAGCCCCGCGCCGTATTTCGACTCGGGCAGGAACAGATTCCACAAGCCCACGGCCTTCGCTTTCTCTTTCAGTTCCTCGATCACCTGCGCGGGCTGCCACCGGTTACCGGATTCGCGCGCGGCATCCATCTGCGTTTCGAAGATCGCCTCGGCTGGATAGACGTATTCGTCCATGAAAGCGTTCAGGCGCTGCTGCAAGCTCTTGACCTTATCCGAGTACTGAAAATCCATACGGCGTCTCCTGTCGACCGGAGTTAGCGCTTTAGCGCTTACTCCGGTCCCATGCAAGGCGGTCGATCAGAGTTCGCGCTTTAGCGCGTTACTCCGGTCCCATGCAAAGCTGTTGTTTACGCGAGCGAAGCGCGGCAATACCCTCGCACTGCGCCTCGAAACCGGTCACTCAGACAATGATCGAGCCGCCATCCACGGCGAAATACTGGCCCGTAATATGACGCGACGCTTCACTCGCGAGGAACACGACCGGGCCTTTGAGATCTTCGTCGCCGCCGAGACGCTGCAACGGCGTGCGCGAGACGATGGTGTCTTCGAGTTTGTCGAGCAAGCCTGCCGACATCTTCGACGGGAAGAAGCCCGGGCAGATAGCATTCACGTTGATGTTGTACTTGCCCCACTCCGCCGCGAGCGCCCGCGTGAAGTTGATCGCCGCGGCCTTGGACGTGTTGTACGCAATCGTGTTCATGCCGGGCGGCGAGCCCTTCAGCCCCGCTACCGAGGCGATATTGATGATCTTGCCGGCATGGCGCGGAATCATGCTGCGCTTACCGACTTCGCGAGCGACGAAAAACGGTGCGTGGACATTCAGGTTCATCACCTTGTGCCACGCTTCGTCGGGATAGTCCTCGGCGGGTGCGCCCCAAGTCGCACCAGCGTTGTTCACGAGAATGTCGATGCCGCCATGCAGGCCGAGCACTTCATCCACGAGACCAGGGATACCCTCGAAGCGCTGCAGATCGTTGACTATCGTCTGCACCGCGATGCCCCGGCTTTGCAGATGCGATTTCGCCTCGGCGAGTTCGTCGGCCTTGCGCGCCGTGATGGCCACGCGGCAGCCCATCTCTCCCAGCGCCTCGGCCATTTGCAGGCCGAGCCCACGAGAGCCACCGGTGATCAGTGCAACCTTGCCGTCCAGTTGAAACAGGTCTTTCACAGACATTACGACGCTCCTCCAAGTTGTTCTGCAATGCAGACTTATATTCCAGATTCTGTGACCATCATACGTGCCGAAATTCGGCGTGTAAATAAAAGCACGCTCATTCACTTTTGATTTAAACTGACACGCATCTTCGATGGGCGGATCATCGGGACTTACCCGAATACCGCACGTCCCAATCGGGCCGCATCAGTGCGAACGCAGGCGTTTTTGTACTTGTCGCGTAGCTGTTCTGCATAGCGGCTCACTTTTAGACGGGTCTTCTCCCATGCAAGATGCGTTGATCATCAACTCGCGTGACCTGGAATTCCAGCTATTCGAAGTGCTCGAAGCCGAAACGCTCACACAGCGCACACGCCACGCCGACCACAGCCGCGAGACTTTCAACGCCGCGCTTGAAACCGCTCATGCGGTTGCCACCGAAAAGTTCGCACCGCACAACCGCCTCTCCGACGAGCACGAACCGCAATTCGACGGCCAACGTGTCACGATGCCCGCGGAGGTCAAGGAAGCACTCGACGCATTCCGTTCGGCCGGTTTTCTTGCGTCGGGTAAAGACTACGAATGGGGTGGCATGCAGTTGCCTTCGGTCATTTCCTTTGCCTGCCTGTCGCTCTTCAAGAGCGCCAACATCGCCACGTCGTCTTACGCGATGCTGACCACGGCGAATGCGAACGTGATCGAACGTTTCGGCAGCGCCAAGCAGAAACGCAAGTATCTGCAGGCCTTATTCGAAGGCCGCGCGTTCGGCACAATGGCGCTGACCGAGCCGCAAGCGGGCTCGAGTCTCTCGGATCTCGTCACCAGTGCGGCGCCCAACGAAGACGGCACCTATTCGATCCGCGGCAACAAGATTTTCATTTCCGGTGGCGACCACGAATTGAGCGAGAACATCGTCCACCTGGTGCTGGCGCGCATTCCCGGCGGGCCGCCGGGCGTTAAAGGCATTTCGCTGTTCACGGTGCCAAAGTTCCACGTCAACGACGACGGCAGCCTCGGCGGTCGTAACGATGTCGCGCTCGCGGGATTGATTCATAAGATGGGCTGGCGCGGCACGACGTCGACCATGCTGTCGTTTGGTGAACGCGGCGAATGCATCGGCGAACTGGTGGGAGAGCCGCATCAGGGTCTCGCTTATATGTTCCACATGATGAACGAGGCGCGCATCGGCGTAGGCCTCGGTGCGGTCATGCTCGGCTATCGCGGCTATCTGGCCTCGCTCGATTACGCACGCGAACGGCCGCAAGGGCGGCGTCCGGATAACAAGAACCCGCTCGATCCGCAATTGCCATTGATCGAACACGCCGACGTGCGCCGCATGCTGCTCGCACAAAAGGCCTACGTGGAAGGCGCATACGCGCTGTGCCTGTACGCGGCACGCCTCGTCGACGAACAGAATACTGGCGAGAACGATACGGCGCGCGCGGAAGCGGGCCTGCTGCTCGATCTGCTAACACCCGTGGTGAAATCGTGGCCCTCGCAGTGGTGCCTTGAAGCGAATAGCCTGGCGATCCAGATTCACGGCGGTTACGGCTATACGCGTGAATATCCGGTCGAGCAGTTCTATCGCGACAATCGCCTGAACATGATTCACGAAGGCACGCACGGTATTCAGGCACTCGATCTGCTGGGCCGCAAAGTGGTCATGAAACAGGGCGCTGCGCTCAAGCAACTGGAGCGCGAAATACAACGCAGCGTTGAAGCGGCGCGAGTTCATTCGGCGCTGCAGGCGCATGCCGATTCACTCAGCAAAGCATGGAACGAGTTGACTGGCACGGTCGAAGCGTTATTGCCCACGCTGGCCCGCGAAAGCGAGCGCGCGCTCGCCAACGCGAATGCCTTTCTCGAAGCATTCGGCCATATCGTGATTGCGTGGACCTGGTTGCGGCAGGCGATCGTCGCGAGCGCTGCGCTACCCGATGCGAAAAGCGCAGCCGATAGCGACTTCTATCGCGGCAAACTGCATGCTTGCCAGTGGTTCTTCCGTTGGGAATTGCCGCGCGTTTCGCTAATGCTTGCCACGCTGCGCGGTCTCGACGATACGACGCTCAGCATGGCGCCCCAGTGGTTCTGAGTGCTGCGACGCTATTCGGGTAGACGCGGCATCCTTGTGGCTGGATGTCGCTTGATACCGTTCAATGCGACAGCGCGCTTTCCAGCTGCGTCACCACATCGATCAACCGGGGCCGCACTTCTTCGAGCAGAAATTCTTTGGAGAGCTTGAATGAAGGGCCGCCGACATTGATCGCCATGATCGGCAGTTCGCCACCCGGCTGGAAAGCACGCGCGATGCCGTTCACCTCTTTCTGCCAGTCCCCGAATGAAGTCGTGACGCCCAGCGTGCTGTAATCTTCGAGCGCCTTCTCAATGCCGCGACGGGTTTTCGGCCACGCCACGTGATCGAGCTCACGCACCTGTTCCATGAAGCTGAGACGGTCGTGTTCAGGGATCGCCGCGAGCCACGCACGGCCAATCGCCGACGTGGCGACCGGAATACGCGAACCGACTTCAAGCGTCAGCGTGAGCGCAACGGAGGCCCGGCAATTTTCCACGTAGATCATCGAGAGCCGGTCGCGCGTTCCCAGCGACACCGTTGCGCCGGAGATGTCGGCCAGTTCCTGCATCACCGGCCGGGCAATCTTGCGCACATCGAGCCGCGCCAGCATCGCGCTGCCTAGCGCGAGCGAAGCCGTGCCAAGCCGGTATTTGCCGCTCTCTTTCAAATGAATCAGATAGCCGAGTAGCGTAAGCGTATGCGTCAAGCGCGATACCGTCGATTTCGGCAACTTGCAACGCAATGCGAGTTCCTGATTGCTCAACGATTTGTCGCCTGAGCGAAAGCACGCCAGCACCTCGAGCCCGCGTGCCAGCGCCGTGACGAAATGGCGGTCGTCTTTGTGTGCCTCGTGCGCCGTCCGGCTCGCAAGGACCGTATTGGTTCTCGCGGCCGCAGCGGGTTTTTGCGCAGCTTCGCCGACGTTCGGGATGTCGACCGGATTATCGATCGGGCTGTTATGGGTTTTGCTCAAAATGAAACGCGCTCCCGCGAAACGGCACCCTTTGAAGGACAAACCGTGCCCGGACCAAGGGTAAGCCGGGCTGCGAAATTATAGTCCGGAGTCACGGCGCGCACGAAATCGGTGCGGGCACCTGGCGAAGACGTGTCTGAACTGAAGTTGGACGCAGGCTTAAGCAGCTCAACGCAAACAGTGGCTCAGATTTCTTCTTTCGGCGCAGCGACCACCGGGCTGAAAAAATAAACCACCGCGCCGATCGCAAGCGGCACGACGGTCACGGCAAACAACGCCGAGTAGATTCCCGCGTTCAATAGATGCGCCTGTTTCGCGGCGCCCGCGATCCAGCCGAAACAACTGCTGGTCAGCGCCACACCGAGAAAAACGAGGCTGTTGAGCAGGCCCAAACCGAGGCCGAGCCGGCGCGGCGCAATGATGGCGCGCGCTTGCGACATCACGAGCGGATGAATCGAGCCGACCGAGAACAACACGCATATCAACGCAACACTGACGAGCCAGTTGCCGTCCGGACTGACGGCGAGCACCAACGCCGCCAGCACGCCGGCGATCAGCCACAGCAGCGAAATAAGCTTGGGCGCGCAGAACCGCACGGCCACAGGAATACAGAAGGAGGCGGCGATCCCGATCACGCTGGTGACGGTCATTGCATTGCCGCGCGCGATGACGTCGAAGCCGTATACGTCGGCGAGATACGGTCCGCCCCATGACGTACGGAACGTGCTGCCGACCGATAGCGCGAGACAAGCGGGCATCAAGGTCCAGAAACCAGTGCGCCGTTTCACTGCGCTTGCGGCGTGTTGCAATGCAGCGAGACTTTGTTCATGCGCGGCGGCATCGCGCCGGCGCACAAAGCATACGACGCCAAGCGTCGCGCATAGCATGGCGAGCGCGGCAGTGACCATGACCGGACGCCAGCCAAAGCTCGCTGTTGCCCGGCTCAGCGGAAACGCAGCCAGCAGTGCCCCCGCCATGCCGATCGCACTCGCCGTCGTGACGGCGCGCACATTGCGCGTGCCGTGGCCGGAATGCAGGACGTAATTGAGCAGCCCCATGAAGATGGGCGCGCAACCCAGTCCGATGCCGGCTTGCGCGACGAGCGCAACGGTTGCGCTCGTCGTCATCGAAAGAATGCCGGCGCACGCGGCGCCGATGCCCATCAGAAGCGCGGTCGGTCCGCGCACGCCGTAGCGGTCGAACATGATGCCGACCGGCAGTTGCGCCATGGCGAACACGAGAAAAAACGAACCGGCGAACCAGCCGAACATTTGCGGCGAGAAATGGAAATCGCCGATCAACTGGGTGGAGATCACAGCGATATAGCTGCGAAAAAACTGGCTGAGCACGTAGCTGAAGGTCAATGCCCACAGGCCGTAATCGATCGACGATGCAGGGGCATCCGTGCGTGGCTCAAGGAGTTGCTGCTGTACGCCGTCAGACATCTGCGGAGCGCCTTTGATGATCGAAGCCGCCATGATAGGTGAATCGTGCACCGGGCGGATGGGTCAGTTTTTTCAACACGGGTGCGTTTGCTGGAGTATTGTTTAAGCGCGCTGGGAGCTTCACACGTCACTCTTCTACAAGACAGGGAACTCCATGTGGGCGGAAAAATGCTTGCAGGCGCGTGGTTTTTTGCATGCAACGATGCGACATCAACTTTTCGAGAAATGGAGAAAACGTGAAAACAGTCAATCTATTGAAGGCGCTCGGCATCGCATTGTGTGTGGCGACTGCGTCCAGCGCCTATGCCCAGTCGAGCGACGCCATGGCGTCGGGCGCCATGGCGGCGCCGGCTCCGAATACAAAGGCGATGAAGAGCACGGACCGCAAGTTGGGTCTGACCGTACGCAAGGCTTTGGCGAAAGCACAGGGTTTTGATGTGTCGAACGTGTTTGTCCGGGCGCGTGGCGGCGCAGTAACGCTGACTGGATCGGTGCCTGATGGTGCGCAGATTCCGCAAGCGGAGGAAGTGGCGAAGGGTGTTGCCGGCGTAAAGTCGGTGAACAACAAGCTGACGCTCGGCACGCAAGGCGGTGGGGGTTAATCGCGCCAGGCGCATGATGAACGACGACAGGTTGCGATAGGCAGCACCGCAAAAACCCATTTGTGGCGGTGCCTATCGTCCTCAGATTGTCCTGGTATTTGAAACCATCACCCAGGCGCGCTTGCGCGCAATCGACGTATTACGTGCCCATGGTGATAATCAGCTTACGCACGCACGAGGCCCGTCATCGGCCGCATTCCCGCGGTCTGGCCAAACAACGTGCTGGCCGTGCGTTGCGGATCGAGTCCGAGGCTTTCGCTCGCAACGCCGGCGATCAAGGCATCCAGTGACATGGTGGGCTTGAGGTCGCGCGCTTCGTAAAGGTCGCCCGGTTTCAGGCCGGGCCAATCGGCAAGCACGCGTCCGCCCGCCACCGATCCACCCAGCACCATCGCAACCGAGCCGGTGCCATGGTCGGTGCCTCCCGTGCCGTTAGCGGCGGCGGTTCTGCCAAACTCCGTGGCCACCACGACGGTGGTCTTGTTCCACAACGGACCCATGCCGTCGCGCAACGCCGCAAGCATCGTATCGAGCGCTTTCAACTGATTGGCGAGGCGCGCGTTCTGCGCGGTATGCGTGTCCCAGCCACCGGTCTCGATCATCGCGATACGCGGACCGTCGTCGCGCGACAGAAAACCGGCGGCGAGCTTGCCGAGGCTCGCCGGGTCCTGACGCGCACCGGCGTCGCCCGCGAGCCCGCGCGCGGTCATTGCCGACTCCCACAGCGGCCGCAATTGCGCATCCTGGTCGTACAGTTGCGCGACCCGCATGAGCAGATCGTCAGGCGCCTGCGGCAAGCCCGAGGGCGCGTACGACGTCACCGCCGCCTTGCCGCGCAGCGCCATCGGCACAGTCGGCGCGAAGGCGATCGCGTTCTCGCGCGTGGTGGGCATCGATGCGGCGAGCCGGTTCAGCCAGCCGTCCTTCATCTGATACGGCGACGTGCCGCCGGTCTCCAGCACGTTCTGCCCGTCGAAGTGCGAGCGATCGCGATACGGCGACGCCACCGCGTGGACGAACAGCGCCTGATGGTCCGCATACATTGCGGCGGTCTGCGTGAGCGAGGGATGCAGCGCGAAGGTGCCGTCGAGCCTGGTCGCTTTGGATGGGTCGATCGCGAGCGCACCGCGCAGTGTCGCGTAGGCCGGTTCGGCGTACGGCACGACGATGTTCAACCCGTCGGCCGCGCCACGCTGGATCACGAACACGAAGCGGCGATCGGTTGCGACGCTGGCAAACGCAATCTGCGGCGACACGAGAATCGCGCCTGCGCCTGCAGCGGCGACGCTCAAAAATTTGCGGCGTGAAAGCATGGCGTTCATCTCCGTTGAAAATCGGGCGAGACCAGCAGCAGTGCAATCGCCGTCGACGCGCTTTCGGCTCGCGACACAGCCTCAGCAGTCGGCGCACTGAGCGAGCCGGCCAGCAAGGTCTGGCCGAGCGAGCGCGCATCGAGCCGGTCGCCGACGCGCGACGCGAAGCGCTGCGCCACTTCGACGCGGCGCACGAGCGCATCGGGCGCCGCCCAGCTCGCGGCGATGTCGTCGTAACCGGCGGGCGAGCCCGGGCGCCATACTGGCTGACCGAGCTGCGTCAGAATGGGCGCGGTCTGCAGGTTGCCGACGTCCTGCCAGCCGAGCCCGCGCATCGAAGAAATGGTCCATTCCCACGGTGTCTTGAACTTCACCGCGATCGGCGACCACGCTTGCGGCATGTCGAGCAACGTCCGGTACACGGTCGGCAGATCGCCACCGCTGCGCGCGAAAGCGTTCGCGAGCCGCTCGCTCACGTCCGGCGGAGGATTGTCCGCGACGAAGTGACGGGCGAGCTTGCCGCCGATGTGCTGCGCCGTCGCGGGCGCGCTTGCGAGGTCATGCAGGATCGCGAGCGCCTGCTCTTCTCCCGGCTGGTCATAACGACGGCCCATGATGGTTCTCGAGCCCGGTTCGTGCAGCGCGGTGCGAAATACGAAAGTGCCTGGCGCAGTATTCGGCGGCATGCCTTGCCGAAGCGGGTTGCCTGGATTGTTCGGATTGCCAGGATTACCGGCGAGACTCCAGCCGGTCAGTGCGCGGGCGAATTCGGTGACGTCGTCCTGGTTATAGCCACTGCGCACGCCGAGCGTATGCAGCTCCATGATTTCGCGCGCCAGATTTTCATTCAGACCACGTTTGACGTCAGGATTGCGCTGCGCGGCGCGCATCGCCGCCATGCTGTCCGGACCGACGGAGCGCGTCTGATCGAGAAACAACTGCATGGCCGGATGACGTTCCACCGCAACCAGCATGTCTTCGAAACGGCCGAGCACATGCGGGCGGATCGCTTCCGCTTCGAACGAGCCGGCCAGTGCCGCGACGCCAGGTTTTTCCGTCGATACTGCGAAGTGATTCGCCCAGAAATGAACCAGCCGTTCGATGAAAGGCGTCTGCGTGGTCAGTGCGCTTGCGACCCGCGCGTTCACCGAGGAACGGTACAGGTCGAGCACTTCACCGCGCAGCGCTTTTCGTTCGGCTTGCTTAGCAGTCTGGGCAGTGGTTTCTGGTGTACTTTGGCCAGTGGTTTGCGCATTGGTTTGCGCATTGGTTTGCGCATTGGTTTGCGCATTGGTTGGTGCATTGGCCTGCACATTCGCCTGATTGGCGCTTGCGCCATCGCTGAGGTTCTGCGGATTCTGCCGGTTTAACTGGTTCAGTTGCATGCGCTGCTGTGCCAGCTCGGTGGACAGCACCACCGAATCAGGCTGGCTCGCCCATGCGGCAGGCCGCGGCTGATACTGCTCGAACTGCGCGAGCAGCCATCCCTTCGGGTCGGCGGGCGGCGTGTCGTCGGCACGGGCACCAAGGCCGAAGCGGTTCAGCGCAATCGCCGCGGCATTCATGTTCGGTGAGGTAGCCATACCGTCCTCTTCGGCGTTGGATATTTCTTTAAACGACCGCCACGATGAAATCCGTCGCGCTCGCCCAGAATTTTTTATTCGCCAGAAGCTTCACTCGAAGCGCCACTCGCAGCCGGCTTCTGCGGCTTGTTCGGATTGGCCGCCGGCTGCGGCTCACGCCACTGACCGCGCAGCTTCAGGCTGTCAGCGAATTCGACGCGTTCCTCGGGCGACAGCGTTGCCGCAAAATCCGCCACACTGCCCTCCACTTGCGCACGCAAGCTGCTGTCGGCCTCACGCGTGCGGGCCAACGCTGCGTCCAGCGCCGCGCGATCGAACTGTGGCGCGGCAAGCAGACGCAATACGTCGTGGCGCCCTTCACGCCCCTCGCGGGCAAACTCCTTGCCCTCGCGGCGTGCATTCCTCAAGCCGTCGATAAAGGCCTTCTGACGTTCGGCCGGCAGCGTTTCGGCGGCGAAGCGCAGCGCCGTGCGCTGCTGCGCCAGCACCGGGGTCATCGCGCCATGCGCCGCGAACCATTGATAAGCACCACCCACAATCGCGCCCAGCAGAAACACGTTGAGCACCAGCGAAACCGCCAGCACGATTTTCCATGACCGGCCGTTCATTCGCCGCTCCAATCGGCGGAGGACCCACCGAAACTCGAAGTTAAGTAAGAAGACTCATGCGCCTGCGGAACCGCTCCCGTCAATACGAAGAACGACACTGCAAAAGCACCGGCCACGCCACCGAGCAGTCCGACGCCTGCCACGGCCGCACCCGACCACCACAAGCGCCGGCGCGGCGCGGCAGGCCGCCGTTCCGGTGCGCTGCCGATGATGCGCTGCTGCAACGCCGCGCCCGGCGGATCGACCTTGTCGGCCGCCAGCCACGCATCGATGCCGGCCGCATCCGCCAGCAGCGCATCGGCCTCGACGCGATGCGCCGCGGCCCAGGCCTCTCCCGCTGCGCGTTCCTGTTGCGGCCAGCGGCGCGGATCGGCACCGTAGGCTTCGACAATCTGATGAAATCTTTCGGGCGTCATGACTTGTCCTTGCTAAGGCCGCTGCCGGCCAGTTGGGCGCGCAGATTGCGGCGCGCACGTGCCAGCAGACTTTCCAACGCATCGACCGTGATGCCCATCAGGGCGGCAGCGTCGATGTTCGACATCTCCTGGTAGTAATTGAGCACCAGCGCCTCGCGCTGGCGTGCCGGTAATGCGGCGAGCGCCTCGCGAACGCGCTCGTCCTGGGCGCGCGCTTCGAGGGCGGCGTCGGGCAACGCGGCAGGGTCGATCTCGTCGGGCATGTCGTCGTACGGGACTTCGCGGCGGCCGCGCAAGCGGTCATAGCAAAGATTGAGCGCGACGCGATGCACCCACGTATCGACCTTCGCCTCGCCCTCTCGCCAGCGCGAAGCCTGTTTCCAGATCCGCACGAAGACTTCTTGCGCCACGTCTTCCGCTTCCATGCGATCTCCCAGCATGCGCGTGGCGAGCGCGAGCAGACGCGGCAGCTTGCGCGCGACGAGCGAACGGACGGCGGCCGGGTCTTGTCGCGCAACCCCCGCCAGCAGTTCCGCATCGGGATCGCGTTCGCTCAAGGCATGCGGCTCCACATGATGTTGCTTTCTCCCACAAGGGTTGAAGCCCTAAGCGGCTCTGTTTCTTCTTGAACGCAGTAGCCGGAGAAATCCGTCGCTCTGATTGGCATGAGAGAGAAACGTGCCGATGCGTGCCCGTCGTAGCCAACAAAGCGGCCTTCACATCGCAGGCCAACGAAAGCTTAACGACAGCAAACGTTATTCAAATGAATGGCGACAGATAGGTAGCGTAATGTTCGCGCCCTCAAATCTTAATCAGCGGGTGTTCCAATGCGCGCTGTTTCTTGCGGTAAGACCACTAGCTGTATTTCTAACAATATCCCCAGCGAACATCCACACGTGCATCACTGGAAACGCTGAACGGCGAAGTCGAATCTGGAGCCAGTCACATGTTCCGTAGAACCCTCTTACCCATCCCGTTTGCTGCGATGCTTGCGCTCGCAGCTTGCGGAAACAATAGTGTGAGCTCGACGGCGTCGGCGCCGGCGACTGCATCGACACCGGTAGTCACGGTGTCGGCGCAGGACGCTGTCACGACGACCACGCCGATCAAACACGTAGTAGTGATCTTTGGCGAGAACGTCTCGTTCGACCACTACTTCGCGACCTACCCGCAGGCCAGCAACCCGGTTGGCGAGCCGCAATTCACGGCAGCCACAGGCACGCCCGCGGTCAACAACCTCAGCAGCAACAACCTGATCACTGCGAACCCGAACGCGCTCGCGACCTCGCCGAACACGGCAGGCCGCACGGTCGGCGCCGTGACGATCGCGGGCCTCGGCCTGCCGGCAGCCGATCTGCTGCCGTTCCGTCTCGATCGTTCGCAAGCCAATACCTCGAGCCAGAACCACGCGTATGCCGCGGAACAGCTCGCGTATAACAATGGCGCGATGGACTCGTTCCCGCTGTTCACGGCCTCAGGTTCGACAATTGCTGGCAGTACCGGCGCGTTCGCCACGAAGGGCCAGGTGCTCGGCTACTTCGACGGCAATACGGTCACGGCGATGTGGAACTACGCGCAGAACTTCGCGCTGAACCAGAACGCGTACACGGACACGTACGGTCCGTCGACGCCTGGCGCACTCGAAGTGGTCTCGGGCCAGAACAACGGCGTCGTGGTGACGGGCGGAACCTCGGCCAACGCGATTCCGGATTCGACCGGTGGCTTCACGATGATCGGCGACCTGGATCCGACCGGTGACGTCTGCACGATCGCAGCGGGCAGCGCCCCGACGGGCGCAATGTCGTCGAACAACAAGAACATCGGCGACCTGCTCAACGCGAAGGGTCTGACGTGGGGCGGCTTCATGGGCGGCTTCAATCTGACGACCACGAATGCCAACGGCACGACCGGTTGCGCACGCTCGACATTCTCGCAAGTGCTGAACGCGACCAAGGCCGACTACGTGCAGCATCACGCGTGGTTCCAATACTACCCGACCACGGCTAACCTCGCGCATACGCGTCCTTCGTCGGCGGCTGTGATCGGCGCGACCGATCCGCTCGACAACACCGCAACGCCGGTTCACCACCAGTACGACACCGACGACTTCTTCGCCGCAGTGAAGGCGGGCAACTATCCGTCGGTGAGCTTCCTGAAGGCACCGGCAATCAGCGACGGGCACCCGGGTAACTCGGACCCGATCGACGAACAGGCTTTCGTCACGAAGGTGATCAACTTCCTGCAGCAACAGCCTGACTGGAAGAACACCGCCGTGATCATCGCCTACGACGATTCGGACGGCTGGTACGACCACCGCTACAAGGCGCCGACGAGCTCGTCGTTCGACTCGACCACGGCGCAATCCGCGGGCGGCAAGACGGTGGCGGGCACCGACAACCTGAGCGGCACCGGTGCGTGTACGGCAACGGGTGCGGTTCAACCGCAGGGCGTGAATGGTGGCGCAGTGAATGGCCGTTGCGGCCCGGGTACGCGTACGCCGTTTATCGTAGTGTCGCCGTGGGCGAAGGTTAATTTCGTCGACGATACGCCGATCACCCAGGCGTCGGTTGTCAAGTTCATCGAGGACAACTGGCTCGGCGGTCAACGCCTTGGCAACGGTTCGTTCGATGCAGCGGCGGGCAGCATCATGAACATGTTCAACTTCTCAGGCTCCGGCAACAATCCGACGGTGTATCTGGATCAGAACCTGGGTACGAAGCTGTCCGCGCCGCCGGCCAGCTGATCCCGGCACGCGTGCGGACTGCCCTTCCGGTGCGCTTCCCTTCACGTCATGCACGAGCGCTGTTCGTGCATGACGGCACGAAGCACGCCGCGGGGAAGAACAGGAAACACACCAAGCTGTAGTTAGGCGTCGAGCCAGTGCAAACGTGCTGGCTCGATTTGCTTTTTTGATCGCATCCGATCGAATTACTCATCACCATCGCCATGAATCATCCTTCAGACGCCGTGCTGCCCTCGCATCTGCCTGCCGGCGGTGAGCCGGGTCCCGTCATTACCCGTCGCTCGTGGCTCAGGCTGCTCGCATGGAGCGCCACCGGCATCGTGCTCGCGCTCGTCGTGGTTTGCGCGTACGCGCTCGTCTACCCGGAACGGATGCCGCCCGCAGTCGGCGCGATCGTCGAAGAAATCACCGGCGCGAATCCTCATCCGGTTCGTTTGATGCGTCCGCAAGATGCGCCGCTGAGCGCGGTTGCGCTGCTCGGTAAACAGATTTTCTTCGACCAGACCTTGTCGGCCTCGGGTACGCAGTCGTGTGCGTCATGCCACTCGGCGCAGCATTCGTACGCACCGGATAACGCATTCCCGGTTCAACTCGGCGGCGCGCACATGAATCAGGCGGGCTATCGGCCGCCGCCGTCGCTGGCGTATCTGTACCGCCAGGCGCCGTTCAGCATCGGGCCGGATCAGGGCGATACCGATGTGCCTGTGGATATGACGCAACTGGCGTCACAGGCGGCCGGCGTGCAGCGCGCACAGAAGACGGCGCTCGCCGCGCCCGCCGCTCCGGCGATGGTGCCGCAAGGCGGACTGTTCTGGGACGGCCGCGCCGATACCTTGCAAAACCAGGCAATCGGCCCGCTGATGAATCCGGTGGAGATGGCCAATGCGACAGAAGCGGATGTCGCGCACAAGCTGCTGCAAACGAAGTATGTTGAGCAGTTCAAACAGATATTCGGCCCGGGCATCCTCAACAATCCGAGCCTGCTGATCTCCGAAGCCATGTTCGCCGTGGGACGGTATCAGACCGAAGATCAATCGTTTCATGCCTTTACCAGCAAGTACGATTACTGGCTCGAAGGTAAAGCACGGCTGACGCATGCTGAATTGCATGGCTTGCAGTTGTTCAACGATAAGGACAAGGCTAACTGCGCGGGTTGCCATTTGAGTCAGCCTAGCAAGGATGGCCTGCCGCCGGTGTTTACCGATACGCAGTACGAGGCGCTCGGCGTGCCGCGTAATCCGGCCATTCCGGCCAACAAGGATCCGAAGTTCTTCGATATGGGCGTGTGTGGCCCGTTCCGCGATGACATGACGAAGGAAACGCAGTACTGCGGAATGTTCCTGACACCGACCCTGCGCAACGCTGCCGAGCGTAAGGTGTTCTTCCATAACGGCGTGTATCACGATCTCAAGCAGGTCATGGACTTCTACAACCTGCGCAATACGGCGCCTGAGAAGATCTATCCGCGCGATGCGTCCGGGAAAGTACAGAAGTACAACGATCTACCGGCCCAGTATCACGCCAATGTCGACGTCGCCGATGCGCCGTTCGATCGCAAGTTCGGTGATCAACCGGCCATGACGGATCAGGATATTCAGGACATCATTGCGTTTATGAAAACGCTGAGTGACGGGTATAAGGCTGCAGGGTCCTGACCTCCACAGGAGGCGGTCACATAGCCTTTGCGCAGCGTCGCGCGAGCCGGTGGGGTATCCTTGCTGGTTCCGCGACCTCTATCCGTATCCTGCCCGATGGCCGATTTCCCTTTCGACGCCGTACTCTTCGACTGCGACGGCGTGCTCGTCGACTCCGAACCCATTACCAACCGCGTGCTGACCGAGATGCTCGGCGAGTTGGGCTGGCAATTGACCGTTGAAGAGGCAATGCGCATTTTTGTCGGCAAGGCCGTCAAGGATGAAGCCGCACTTATCGAAGCACGCACCGGCTTCGCGATTACGGCGGATTGGCTCATGCAGTTTCGCGCGCGCCGTAATGAAGCGCTTGATCGCGAGTTGATGGCGATTGACGGCGCAGCGTCAGCAGTACGCGCGCTTTACACGACGCTTAACGGACGCATCGCGGTCGCGTCGGGCGCCGATCGCATCAAAGTTGAATTACAACTTGTGAAGGCCGGTATCCTCGACTGCTTCGACGGGCGCATCTTCAGCGGCCACGAAACACCGCGCAACAAGCCGTATCCCGATGTCTACCTCGCCGCGGCCGCGGGGGTCGGCATAGAACCGCAACGATGTGCCGTCGTGGACGATACCGTCACGGGCGTGACTGCAGGCGTGGCCGCCGGCGCCACGGTGTTCGGCTATTGCCCGAAGGAACTGAGCCACAGCAGCGCCACTGCATTGCATGGCGCGGGCGCGGTTCATGTGTTCCGGGACATGGCCGAATTGCCCGCGTTGCTCGCCGGCTGGCGTGGCGTGCAAGGCTGAGAGCACGCGCCGTTACTCGAACGCAGGGTCGATCGGTACGCGATATCCCACTGCGAGGCGGTTAGTCTCATTCGCCATGCCGACCACTGCCAGCAGCTCGCCGAACATCTCGTCGGTCATACCGGCGCGGCGGGCCGCAGCCGTATGGCTCGCAACGCAGTAAGCGCAATTGTTCGTCACGCTCACGGCAACGTAGAGCAATTCCTTGATCAGCGGATCGAGCGCGCCCGGCGCCATCACGTCCTTCAGACTGTCCCACGTACGAGCGAGCGTAGGGGGATGCTGGGCGATGTATTTCCAGAAGTTATTGACGTCGTCGACCTGGCGGGTCTGCTTGATGTCGTCGTAGACAGCTTTGACTTCGGGCGAAGCTGCGGAATATTCAACGGCTTTAAGCTGGCTCATACGTCCTCCTTTGCTTGCTAACGGGAATCGGCGGGGAATCGGCGATTCGTGCGCGAGTGGCGCGGCGTTGCCTATTGTGCCCAGAATTCCGACGGATCGAGCGAATGCATTGCGCCGTTGGAACGCACGAGCACGGCCGCCACGCCCGGATATCGCTATTGCATCTTATCGAGCCGACGCAGCACCTGCCCACTCGCACTGTCTTCAACATGCCAGCCCTCGGCTCTTAAGTGGTCACGCAGACGGTCGGCCTCCTTCCAGTCTTTAGCCGCGCGGGCCTTTTCACGCTCACCGACGATATGCGCGATATCCGCGGGAACCGCTACCGCGTCCTCCTTCCATTCGGCGAGCCGTAACCCGAGTACGGCATCGAAACGATCGACCGTTGCGCGCCGCGTCGCCGCCGGTAGATGGCTTCTGACCACTTCCCACAACACAGCAAGCGCACGTGGCAGGTTCAGATCCTGATCGACCTCAGCCTGGAAGCGGGCGGAAAAATCCAGATCGGGCGTACCGCCGTCTGGCCACCGCACATAAGTTCTACGCAAACGGTCCAACGCGGATTGCGCAGCGTCCAGCGCGTCCGCATTGAAACGCAAGCTGCTCCGGTAATGCGCGCTCAGGCATAAATAACGATACGCAAGCGGATCGATGCCACGCTCAATCAACGTCTGCAGGCGCACGAAGTCGCCACCCGACTTCGACATCTTGCCCGCGTCGAGCGTGAGGAAATGGCCGTGCATCCAGAAGTTCGCGAGGCGGGTTCCGTGGCGCGCCTGGGTCTGCGCAATCTCATTGCTGTGATGCACGGCGATGTGATCTTCTCCGCCGCAATGAATGTCGAACCACGGGCTTAGATATTTCGCCGACATCGCCGAGCATTCGATGTGCCAACCGGGAAAACCTCTTCCCCATGGGCTATCCCACTCCATTTGCCGCATGGTGTCCGGTGGGCTGAATTTCCACAGCGCGAAATCCGTCGCGCGCTGTTTCTCTCCCAGTGCAATGCGCTTCCCTGCCTGCGGGCCGGCTATATCAAGTCGTGCGAGAAAGCCGTAATCGTCCTGTTTGCCCGTATCGAAGTAGACGCCATCGGCCGTGCGGTATGTGTAGCCCTTGCGCTCGAGTTCGGCAATGAACTCGATCTGTTCGGCAATGTGATCGGTCGCGCGGCACCACACGGTGGGTTCCAGCAGGTTCAGCGCGCGCCAGTCGCTCATGAAATCTGCTGTGTAACGTTCCGCAATCGCCCAGGCCGACTCGCCCGTGCGCCGGCTACCCTTCTCCATTTTGTCTTCGCCTTCGTCCGCATCGGAGACCAGATGACCCACGTCGGTGATATTGACGACGTGCCGCACGGCATAGCCGTTCAACGCCAGCACGCGCCGCAGCACGTCCTCGAACACGTAGGTTCGAAGGTTGCCGATATGCGCGTGGTCGTACACAGTAGGGCCGCAGCAATACAGGCCCACATGGTCTGCCTGAATCGGAGTGAAAGCGCGCAAGGTGCGCGACCAGGTGTCGTAGAGGGCGAGCGGCATGTGAATTCCTGTGGTGTCGAACGCGTTGGTGAACGTAAAACTCAACGTAGAAACAGCGCGCAAAAAGCGAAAATGAAAAAACCAAAACAAAAAGGCCACCGGTCGTGTGACGGGTGGCCTCAGGGCTATGGACGTGTACAGATCGACTCGCTAGACGCAAGCTCCCCTTGGCAGGCTGCAACAGCATGCGCGCAAAGAATGCGAACGGGAATGGATAGAAGCGGTCATGGAAACGATGCTAACGCGTGTTTCGACGCGGGTCAATCTCGAACATGGTCTGGCGCGTGCCACGCCTCGGGTCGCATGTAATTCGTGGTTTGTGCCTCTGCCGAACGTCTCAACCAGGACCGATCGGCACACGGCAACTATCCTGTCGCCGTGTGCACTACGATCAGTCGCGACTGCGTTTAAGCCTTCGCTACCCGCCCATACGTATCTTCGAACCGCACGATGTCGTCCTCGCCGAGATAGGCGCCGGACTGCACTTCGATCAACTCGAGCGGAATCTTGCCCGGATTCAGCAAGCGATGCGTCACGCCGAGCGGAATGTACGTCGATTGATTTTCGGTCAGGATGATCTCTTTATCGCCGTTGGTAACGAGCGCGGTGCCCTTGACGACGATCCAATGCTCCGCACGATGATGGTGCATCTGCAAGCTCAGTTGCGCGCCGGGGCTGACAACGATGCGCTTGACCTGGAACCGGTCGCCGCTGTCGATACCCTCATACGATCCCCACGGCCGCACCACGCGACGATGCGTGACCGACTCGTGACGTCCCATGGCATTCAACTGCGCAACGATCTTTTTGACATCCTGCGCCTGGTCGCGATGCGCCACGAGCACAGCATCGGCGGTCTCGACGATAACGACGTTATCCAGCCCGATCGCGGCAACCAGCCGGTGCTCGGCGCGGATGTACGAATTGGTCACGGCGTCGGTCAGCACGTCGCCGAGCAGCGCATTGCCCTGCGCGTCGCGCTCCGCAATGTCAGCAAGCGCGGTCCACGAGCCGATGTCGTTCCAGCCGAGATCCGCGACCGCGACCACGGCGGCGCGCTTCGTTTTCTCCATCACGGCATGGTCGACCGAGATGTTGGGACAGGCCGCGAAAGTTTGTGCTTCGAGACGGACGAAATCGTTGTCGCGCTGCGCACCTTCCAGTGAAAGTTCAGCCTGCTTCGCGATTTCAGGTTCGTAGCGGCGCAGCTCCTCCATGTAGGTGGACGCTTTCAGCATGAACATGCCGCTATTCCAGTAGTAGTTGCCATCCTCGAGAAAGCGCTGCGCTGTCGCTGCATCCGGCTTCTCGACGAACGAGTCGACCGCAAAGGTCGGCTCGCCTTCGACGAGACTCGCACCCGAGCGAATGTAGCCGTAACCGGTATGCGGTTCGGTCGGCGTGATGCCGAACGTGACCAGGTAGCCGTCTTTGGCAATCTGGGCGGCGGCTTCAGCCGCTTTGACGAAAACCGCTTCGCCGGTGATCACGTGATCGGACGGCAGAACGAGCAGCAATGCGTCCGGGCTTTCGCGCAGTGCCAGCAACGCCGCGACCGCGATAGCCGGCGCCGTGTTGCGGCTGGCGGGCTCGAGCACATCGCCGACGATACGACATCGACCTGGCGCAACTGTTCGGCAACCAGAAAGCGCTGTTCATTATTCGTCACGACGATCGGCGATGCGACGTCGGCGATACCGCTCAAGCGCAGCGCGGTTTGCTGAACCAGGGTGTTTTCGCCCGTCAGCTTGAGATATTGCTTCGGATATCCGCCACGCGACATCGGCCACAGCCGGGTGCCGCTCCCACCGCAAAGAATCACTGGATGAATATGCATGGTCTTTTCCTCTCTAGGTATTGTTTGAATTTGCGCGAGCCGATTCCCTCTGCCCCCATTCAAGCCCGGCGCATAAGCTGCATTCGCACCGATTCTAGTTCATGCGGCAAACGGCGCGAAATTGGCGCGCGGCGCGGCAGTTCGACAAAGCCGAGGCGTTGATACAAATCGTACGCGCGCCGATTGCTGACCAGTACGTCCAGGACGATCTGCCGATCCGGTTCGTCGTGCATCAGGCCCGCGCGCAACACGCTGGTAAATAGCGTGCTGAACACACCGGTACTCCGCATCTGTTCACCAGTTGCGCAATGTGCAATCAGTGTCTGCGACGACTTGGGCGCGGGCAATTCACTCTCCAGCACCAAGCCGCGCAACAGCATGGCAACCGTACGGCGCACGCCAAAAAACATGAGCAGCATCAGCGCGACATGCGGATCGTCAAACCAGGTGTTCCGGCCGTCATGCATGGCAAGCACCGCCGCCACCTTGCCGTCGCCCGTCACGGCGACGTGGTGCCGCCGATAGGAGAAACGGCCGTGTTTCGACGTGAAGGCGAATTCCAGAAACTCGGCACACCGTTTGTCAGATTCACCGAGAAAGAACCCGAACTCCCGTACGCCCGAGGCGAAAATCAACGGCGCGCACGCCTCGGCGTCTTCCGCTCGCGCGGGACGGGCTTGCAACGCGCCCGATTCCCGACCCTGCTGCTGCGCGCGAACGCGCTCTGATTGAACGGCGTACATGGCGGGTGTTCCTCTCTAACGAGGCAGGCGCTTGAGCGCCGCAATGGTTCGACTGATCTGTTCCGGCTCATGCGTCGAACAGATGAAAAACCGCAAACGCGCCGCCTTTTCTTCAACAGCGGGATAGAAAATCGGCTGCACGTTGATGCCTTCCGCAAACATCGCGTTGGCCCACTGCGCCGCCTTCAGGGTGCTACCGGTAATAATCGGCACGACCGCATAGCCCGCGCTTTTACCGGTGTCGAGACCGGCGGCCCGCGCCTCGTCGAGAAACTGTTTGCCACGCGCGCGCAGCAGCGCCACCCGCTCCGGTTCGGCAATCAGTCTTTCCAGCGCGGCAAGCGACGCTGCCGCCAGTGCCGGCGCGAGGCCCACGCTATACAGAAAGCCGGGCGCGAGATGCCGCAAGATATCGATCAGCGCCTGGGAGCCGGCGATAAACCCGCCGCACCCCGCCAATGTTTTGCTGAGTGTACCCATCCAGATATCGACATCGCCGCTCGCCACGCCGCAATGCTCACGAACGCCCTTGCCCCGTTCGCCCAGCACGCCGAGCGAGTGTGCTTCGTCAACCATCAGAAACGCGGCATGCCGGCGCTTGATGTCGACGAACTGCGCCAGATCGGGAATGTCTCCGTCCATGCTGTACAGGCCTTCGATCACAATCAGCACACGCCGGTAATCGTGCCGTACGCGTGCGAGCAATGCGTCGAGCGCCTGCCAGTCGTTGTGCGGAAAGCTCAGCCGTTTCGCGCCGCTCAATTGTGCGCCTTGCACGATGCTGTTGTGCGCAAGCGAATCGTGCACGATCAAATCGCCGGGACCGAACAGCGAACCGATCACCGTCACGTTGGTCGCATGGCCGCTCACGAACACGACGCAATCGTCCACCTCGTACAACGCGGCGAGCGCCGCTTCGAGTTCGCGCTGCACGGGCCGTTCGCCCGCCACCATCCGGCTCGCCGATGCCGACGTGCCGTAGCGGTCGATCGCCGCTTTCGCGCGCGCGGAAACGAGCGGATCGCCGGCGAGACCGAGATAGTTATAGTTCGCGTAGTTCAGATACTCCGCGCCGCCGATCTGCGTGGTCGCGCCCGCAATACCTTCGTGCACGCGAAAAAACGGCGACTGCACCTGCAGCTTCTCGCCCATCTGCCGCATTATTTCGACCTGCTGATAACCCGGCATGGTCTCAAAGCGGCACAGCGCAGCGCGCGAAGCGTCCTGAGCCGCGCGCGTGCCGCCGGCAGGCAACGGCGCGCCCGGCGTCTGCGCCTCTTCGGAGACGCGTTCCAGTTGCCGCATCAACGCCTTCGCGGCGAGTTGCTGGCGGATGTGATCACCCAATCCCATGCTATTCAGATAACCCTGTGAGGTGCCGGCCTGATGTCGATATCAAGCCGGAAATTCGGCCCATTCCCACGCGTCGCGCGTGGCGAGCAGTTCGGCAACCAGCCGGTAGTTCATTTCATGACTCGGCCGCAATGCGGTGACGCGACCGAGCAGCGGCGCGCCGGCCATCGCCATGTCGCCGACCAGATCCAGCACGCGGTGCCGCACAAACTCATCGGGCACGCGCATACCGCCCAGCACGCGGTTACCGACAATCGCAGCGGTGCACGATAGACGCGCGCCACGCAGAATCGGCATGCCGCGCACGTAGCCAGCGAGAATTGCGGGGATCGCCCATTTGACCCGTCCATATGAACGCGACGGAGCGATCTCTTCGGCAAAACTCGCGGGCGTTACCGCGCCATCCCAGTGCAATGCGCCGAACCCTTTGAGGTCGTTACGCACAGCCATTTCATAAGCGGACGACGGCTCGATCGAGATGCTGCGTGCGTCGCGCGTGCCTTCGCCGTCGGCAATCTTCACAGCCCGCAGCACACGAATGAAGCGCTTGGCATGCGGCAATTCGATTCGTCCGCAGGCACGGATCGCGTCGATCCAAGGCTGAGCGCTGCCGTCCAGAATCGGGACTTCTTCGGCATCCAGTTCGACGGTCGCGCGATCGATTTCGCAGGTCAGCAGCGAGGCCAGCAGATGCTCGACGGTGCGCACGCGGACGCCATCTGCATTTTCGAGCATCGTGCAAAGCGGCTGGCCGCGGCGCAACGCCGGACTCACCGCGAGCTCGGCCAGCACGCCGGCGCCCTGCATGCGCCGGAATACGATGCCGCGCGGGCTATCGGTTTCGGCCGGGAGGATTCGCACGTTCACGCGCCGCCCGGTATGCAGACCGTGACCGCTTAACGCCAGCGGTCGCGCGAGCGTTCCTTCGCGGCAGCTCCAACCTGCGGGCGCGTTCATCAGACGAGCTCCGTCGCGGCTTGTGTCGAGACCGGTGTTGTGGTGTCCGCCCGCCCCGACAACGCACCGGCGACATCGGCCAGCGCATGCGTGCCGACATCGAGCGCATGTTGCGCGGCGAATGTGGCCACCTGAGCCGCGACGCCATTCGGCTCGGCGGCCTCGTTCTGCGTCTGAATCGACTCGACAATCCGTTGCGCCAGCGAATGCACCGTTGCGCCTTCGGCCATCGTCATGATCGACAGCTTGACCTGGAAGCTCTCTTCAACAGCCATGCCGAGCTCCATGCCCATCAGCGAATCCATGCCCATGTTGAGAATCGAACGGCCGGTTTCGATTTTTTCCGGCGACATATGCAGGATGCGCGCGATCTGTGCCTGCAAGGTTTCTGCGACCAGTTGCAACGCATCCGCGAATGCCAGTCCGAGAATCTGGTCACGCATCTGCGCGCCGCCCTGACGCGCCGGTTCGTGACTGCCGCGCGCATGCATGTCCGTGTAGCGGCGAGCGCGCGCGGCCGGCATGCCGAGCGAAAGCGCCTGCCAGTCGAGCCGTACCACCGCTTCGCCCACGTTCATGTCGACAATCGCACGTTCCAATGCAGCAAGCGCTTCGGCCGACGTGATCGAGAGGCCGCCGATGCGTGCCTGCAGCGCTTCACGAGTCTCCGCATTGCGTGCGAGGAAACCGACGTCGTCCAGCGGGCCCCATGCCATGTAGGTGCCCGGCAAACCGGCCGCGCGGCGTTGGGCAACCAGCGCCTCGAGGAAGGTATTGGCCGCCACATAGCTCGACTGCCCCGGATTGCCGAGGAAAGTCGTTGCCGATGAATAGACCACGAAGAAGTCGAGTGTCATGCCACGCGTGGCGCGGTGCAGGTTCCATGCGCCGGCCAGCTTCGGTGCGAGCACCGCGGCGAAACGTGCGTCGTCCAGGTTACGCACGAGGCCGTCGTCGATCACCATCGCCGAATGGAGCACGCCCTTGAGCGGTGTGCCGCGCGCGGCGATATCGGCGAACACTATGTCGAGCGCGGCTGCGTCGGTGACATCGCAGGCCGCTGTGTACACCTGTGTGCCATTTTCTTCACGCCAAAGCGCGGCCTCTGCGGCGAGTTCCGGTGCGAGCGTGCCTGAACGGCTCGCAAGCGTCAGATGTCGCGCGCCGCACGACATCATCCAGCGCGCGGTGGCGAACCCAAGCCCACCCGTACCGCCGACAATCAGATATGCCGCTTTCGGATCGAGTCGCAGCGTGTCAGCGCCGTCCGTCACGCGCGACGGATTCGGTGTGCCGGCCGGATACGTCACGAGGATCTTGCCGATCTGACGCGCCTGCTGCATATGACGGAATGCTTCCTCGACCCGTTCGGCCGGGAATGCGCGATACGGCAACGGATGCAGCACGCCGTCCGCAAACAGTTGCATGACCTCTTCGAACAGACGCGCGGTCAGATCCGGCAGTGCGCTCATCAACTGGTCAGCATCGATGCCGAAATAGCTGATGTTGTTGCGGAACGGCCGCAGACCAATACGACTGTTCTCGTAGAAGTCACGCTTGCCGAGTTCGAGAAAACGGCCAAACGGACGCAGCGTGTCGATGCTGCGCACCATCGCCTCACCAGCCAGCGAATTGAGCACGATATCGACGCCCGCACCTTGCGTGCGTTCGCGGATTTCATCGGCAAATGCAAGGCTGCGCGAATCGAACACGTGGTCGGCGCCGAGCAGGCGCACGAATTCGCGCTTCTCGCGGCTACCGGCGGTCGCGAAAACTTCCGCGCCCAGATGGCGCGCGAGCTGGATCGCGGCAATCCCCACGCCGCCCGCCGCGCCATGCACCAGCACGCGCTCGCCGCGGCGCAGTCGCGCCAACTCGCACAGCGCGTAGTACGCCGTGAAGAAGGTGGTCGGCACCGTGGCCGCTTCTTCGAACGTCAAACGTTCGGGCTTATGAGCGATGGCCTCGGCCTTCGTACGCACGTGGCTCGCGAACGAGGCCGGCGCGAAACCGAGCACCGCATCGCCCGGCACGAAACGCCGCACGTTCCGGCCGACGCGCGCGACGCGCCCCGACAGTTCCATGCCAATCGTCGCGCCGGCAAAGCCGTTTTCGACGGCCTCATCGGACAGCAAACCCATCGCGTACATCACGTCGCGGAAATTGAGTCCGGTCGCAACCGGCTCGATTTCGACTTCATCGGCGGCGAGTTCGTGTTGCGTGAGCGCGAACCATTCGAGATTGCGCAACGAACCGGGCGATGCAAAACCGAGCACCGCTGCTTCGTTCTGTGGACGTACCGCGGCAGATTCGCTGCGCAGTGCAGCGCTCGCCGCCGGCAACATGCGCGGCACGTAGCGGCCATGTGACGTGAGCAGCACTTCTTCTTCGCCGTCGGACGAAAGCAGTTCGTGCGCCAACTCGGCACCTGCCTCGCGGCACGCCGGAGACAGGTCGATCAAACGGCACGACAGTTCCGGATGCTCGTTGGCCAGCACACGGCCGAGCCCCCACATCGCGGCTTGCTCAGGACGCAGCGTCGCGGCATCGGCAAACGGTGTGGCGACCGGCGCACCGCCGCGTGTCACGATCCACAATTGCGGCTGCATCACGCCGGCAACCGCGGTGAGATCACGCACCAGTTGCGCCAGCGCGAGCGTGGTTTGCTGCTGAACGTGCATCACTTCCGCGCCATCCGCATCGGCGGACAGTGTGTGATCCGGCGCGACGAATACAACGTGATGCGGACGCCCTGCCGGCGCCTCAAGCTTGCTCATGTCGTGACGCAGCGCCGCGAGCGTACTGCTCGACGTCGTGTGGCCAGCGGCCCGCAAGGCAGCGGTCAGGGTCTCGTCGGCTGCGGTTTCCGCTGCGTACAGCAAGGACCAATGCGCTGACGGCGCCTGCGCTTCGCTCTCGTTGCCAGCAGAAGCGCCCGTACGCGGCTCGCGTGCAACGATCAGCGTCGGTGCGCCTTCGAGATCCAGACCCTGCTCCGTATGCCGTGCGACCTGTTCAAAGCCGGCTTCTTCGAGGTGTTTCGTCAACGCCACCGGCGAGAGCCATGCCGCGCGGCGCGCGTTGGCGTGCGCGGCGTCTGCGTCGAGATCGAACACGATATCGGCGAAGCGGCTATTGCGCGGCTCCGCGATCACCACCAACGCGCCCGGCGCAAGCCAGCCGCGCAGCGCGGCGAGCAGCGCGCGCGGCTCGTTCTGTGCGGCAAGCACGTGGCTCGCCACAACGATGTCGTAACGCTCGCCGGCTTCGATTCCAGACAGACGCGGCGCGTCGCCGAACTCGATGTTCGCGATGCGGATAGACGGATGCTCGCTCGCGTCGAAGCCACTCAACTGCTCATGCGTACCTGCAATCGTGTAGTCGCAGCGTGACACCGGCACGTGAATCGCGAGCGGTTGAAGCACGTCGCTCAAGGGCGAATCGAGTTCGAGCACGCGCAAGCGGCGCGGTTCGCTCCACCCTTCGATCGCGCGATGCAGGCAAGCACCGGTCAACGCATTGACATGCGCCCACGTTGGCGAAGCTTCAAAGAAGTGCTCGACCAGGCTGCTGCGCGAAGGCGGCAGGATCTGCGCGCCGCTCACTTCGCCGCGCAACACGGCGGGCAGCGCCGCGCCACAATGCGCGAGCAGGGTCAGTTCCGCCACGTGCGCGGGCGACTGCGCAAGCAGGTCGCGCCACAGTTCGTCGATGCCCGGGAGAGTTGCGCAGGCCGCGGCGTCTCGCACGAGACGCGTACCGTCGCGCTGCGCCAGACCATCTTCAACGACGATCTGCACGAGACGCGCCAGCAATGCGGGGTGTGCACAGTCCGGCAGCGCTGCTTGCGCAAAAACGTTCATCGCGTCGAGCGCGTTCAATGCGTACGCGCTGGCGAGCACGTCGAGCAGCGGCAGCATTTCGGTCAGATGGGCCTGCCGGCGCGGCTGATCTTCCTGCGTTACCAATGCCCCCACGCCGTCTTCGAGCAATGCAGCCGGCTCGGGCAACATGTGTGCGTCGAGGTCGGCGGCAAGTGGCCTCGCTTCGGCGACATACGCATAACGTGCAGGCGCATGCTGGCGACGTCCCATCAGATCGACCCGGCGGAAACGGCACGCGCCGAGCCGCGCCACGATCGCGCCATGCGCGTCGGCAAATTCGAACGATGCCACCACCGAATGCGGACTGCGCCGTTCGATCCGGGCGACCACGTAGCGAATCGCGTCGCCGCGCAGATAGTCGATGCGTCCAATTTGCACCGGCACATACGCAGCGTGTTCGATTTCAGCCTGATCCGCTGACGCAAGCAACGCGAACAGCGGATGGAAACCGCTGTCCATCAATGCCGGATGAAGCGCATAGGCGCTCAGTGCGGCTTCGGTTTGCGCGAGTATGGCGGGGACTTCCAGTTCCGCAAGCGCAATGTCGGCGTCCGTGTCGACGTGCACTGCGCGCACCCATTGGAATGCGGGGCCATAGCTCAGGCCGATCGCTGTGGTGTTTGCATACAGCGTTGCGCCGGACATGGCCGGCTGCGCGAACAGGTCGGTGAGCGTGGTGGCCGGCAGTGTGCCCGCGCCGCCTTCCGTGCCCAGTGCGCAACCGCTCGCCAGCAAACGGCCGGTGACGTTGAGCGACCACGCTTCGTCGGACATGCGGTCGCGTGTTTCGATCGTGAAGCTCGCGGTGCGCACATCGACCGTGAAGCGGAACAGTTTCGAATGCTGCGGCTGGAATACGACCGGCAGACGGATTTCGAGGTTCTCGACCGCGCAGCTTTGCGTGCCGAAATGCACGCGCGCGGCCGCCAGCGCCATTTCGACGTAGCCCGCGCCCGGGAACGCTACGCCGCCATCGACCACATGATCGGCCAGCATAGGCAGGCCGGCCGGATCGAGCTGATTTTCCCAGGCGAGCGCGTGCTCGCTAAGACGGTAGCCGAGCAGCGGATGTTCGCGGCGACGATTGACCAGGTTATAAGCCTCGGCGGTCGGGCCGACCCAATAACGTTCGTGCTGCCACGGATAGGACGGCAGCGCCACGCGCGCGCTCAACGGCGCGAAACGTTCGGCGTCGACGCGCGCGCCATTCGCGAGTGTCGCGTAGATCGCGTGGTGCAGCATCTGCGCGCTGTCGTGATTGCGCTTGAGCGTGGGCAGCGAGCGGCCGCTGACGCGGGCCTCGTCGAGCGTCTGCGTCACATAGCTGCGCAGAATCGAATGCGGGCCGACTTCGAGGAACAGGCGCACGCCCGTCTGGGCGATCTGCGCAACGGCATCGCCGAAACGCACTGGTTCGCGAATATTGCGCCACCAGTAGTGCGCATCGAGTTCGGTGCCCGCGAGTTCGGCGCCTGTGACGGTCGAAACGAAGCTACGTGTTGCGGCATTCGGCGCGAGATCGGCGAGGCCCTGCAGCACGCCCGGCTCGATCGGGTCCATCTGACAGCTATGGAACGCGTAGTCCAGTTCCAGCATCTGGAAGAAACGGCCGCTTTCCTTCACGGCGGCTTCGAGCACCTGCAACGCGCCGAGCGGGCCGGCCAGCGTGACCGCCTGCGGGCTGTTGACACCGGCGACTTCCACCGCGGTGTCCACGCCGAGTTGCGCCATCAGCGCGCGCATGGCGGCTTCGCCGAGCCCGGCGGCGGCCATGCGGCCCGTGCCGCGCGTGCTTGCCTGCGCGCGGCTGCGAATCTTGATCACATGGACGGCCTGCGCCAGCGTCAGCGCACCCGACGCCCACGCCGCGGCGACTTCGCCGACGCTGTGGCCGAGGCACACGTCATAGCCGACACCACGTGCTTCAATGACACGCACTACGCCCACCTGGATCGCAAACAGCAGCGGCTGCGCGTGCTCGGTGGCTTGCAGCGTGGTGGTGGTAACGCCTTCGCGCAGCACCTCGACCAGCGAGGCACTGCCGTCGGCGCGCCACAACGCGTCGAGTTCATCGAGCGCGGCACGGAACACCGGCTCCTGTTCGAGCAATTGCTTGCCCATGCCGGCCCACTGCGAGCCGTTGCCGGAGAACACCAGGGCGAGACGGGTATCGTCGCCCGGGGTTTCACCCTGCACGAATGCCGGTTCTGTGTGATCCGACGTCGGGTCGGCTAGCACGGCAAGCGCGGCGCGCGCCTCGGCTGGCGTCGCCGGCGCGATGATCGCGCGGTGCTTGAGCCATTGGCGGCGGTGCGCCGCGTTCGATGCCAGGGTGCTCCACGGCGTGCCGTTATCGAGCATCGACAGATAGCGTGCGGCCAGCGCGGGCAGCGCGGCTGCGGTGCGAGTCGAGAGAATCAGCGGCGGCAGTGCCTGTGAGTCGTTTTCGGTTCGCGCGATGGCGCCTGCTGCCGGTGCTTCCCGCAACACGACGTGCGCATTGGTGCCGCCAAAACCGAACGAATTGACGCCGATCACCAACGGCTCCGTGCCACTGTCGAGCGGCGTCAGCCGGTCTACAACACGCAAGCGGCCACCCACGAAATCGATCGCCGGATTCGGCGTTTCGAAGTGCAACGTCTTCGGCACAGCACGGTGCTTCAGGCACAGAATCGCCTTCATCAGCCCCGCCATACCCGAAGCCGTTTCGAGGTGGCCGACGTTGGTCTTCACGGAGCCGATCAACAGCGGTTGATCGACCGCACGCCCCGCCGATGCGACTTCCATCAATGCGCGCGCTTCGATCGGATCGCCGACCGCCGTGCCCGTACCGTGTGCCTCGACATAGGCGAGCGAGCGCGGATCGACACCCGCGCGTTCGTAGACCGTGCGCAGCAATGCCGCCTGCGTCGCCGCGCCCGGCACGCTGATCCCGCCTTGCGAGTAGCCGTCCGAGTTGACGCCCGAACCGGCGATCACCGCGTGAATCGTGTCGCCGTCCGCCAGGGCGCGCTCGAGCGTCTTGAGCATCACCAGCGCGCCGCCTTCCGAGCGCACGTAACCGTCGCCGGTCGCGTCGAACGCGCGGCAGCGCCCGCGGGGCGACAGCATCGACGCTTTAGAGAACGTCACGAAGCCGAACGGATGCAGCAGCAGATTGACGCCGCCCGCGAGCGCCACCTCGGCGTCGCCCGATTGCAGCGTCTGACACGCCTGATGCAAGGCGACCAGCGACGACGAACACGCCGTATCGACCGATACGCTCGGCCCGCGCAAATCGAACAGATAGGACAGACGGTTGGACGCGATGCTGAGCGTATTGCCGGTAGCCGAATACGGATCTACGGCATTCAAGTCGTCGACGAAACGATTGCCATAGTCCTGGCTCGCGACGCCGATATAGACCGCGCAATTGCTGCCTTCCATGTCACGCGGGCGCACGCCCGCATCTTCGAAGGTTTCCCATGCGAGTTCGAGCAACAGGCGTTGCTGCGGATCCATCTGCTGTGCTTCGCGCGGCGAAATGCCGAAAAAGGCGGCGTCGAAACCAGCGACATCGTCGAGCACACCCGCTGAAAACGTATAGCTTTTGCCTGCTTCGCGCCTGGATGGGTGCTGATAGAACTCCGTGCCGAAACGGTCCGCCGGAATTTGCGTGACCGCGTCTTTTTCGTCGCGCAGCAGCGCCCAAAAATCATCGGGGCTCTCAACATGGCCCGGAAAGCGGCAGGCCATCCCCACAATTGCAATCTGTTTGGTCATTGTTCTGTACTCGGGTGCAACGTGCGCGCCAATACCCCGCTCGGCAAACCCGGATCAAGTGCTCGAATCAGGGCCAGGCCGAGGTCTTCGGCGCGCAATGCTTCATTCCTGGCGGGCGCTTCGCCGTAATTGCGCCAGATAAAATAGTCGCTTCGAGCCGGTTCGCAACCGAGCTCGCTGAATATGTGTGGCAGCGCCGGCACGTGATCGCCATAGAAGCACACCACCGTATCACGGCGCCGCGAACGCAATTCGTTGAACAGACGCCCAATCATGGCGTTTGCGTTGGCGAGATGACGCAGATAAGCGGTTAAATCGTGCCAGCGGACGTCGTCGCCGAGCGTGTGAAATGCCGCGCCCTCGCCTGCCTGAACGGATTCCAGATGCAGGGGGCCGTGGTTTTCCATCGTCATGGCGAAGATGAAGGCGGGCTTGTCGCGCGGTTCGTCTAATGCCTGGATAATCGACTCCGCCACCGCCATATCGGCGACGTACGGACCGGCGCGCTGAGCATCGGCGAACGATTTGATGTCGAGAAAGCGGTCGATCTGAAGATGTTTGAAAGCGCGTTCGCGACCGAAGAAATCCGCGTAGTACGGGTGAATTGCCTGGGTTTGATAGCCGCCCCGTTTGAACCACGAAGCGAGCGACGTGCAGGCGCGCCGCACGAATGCGTACGGATAGAAGCGCGCATAGCCGAGCTGCGTTTGATCGATGCCGGTCAGCACCGCGAACTCCGTGCGCATTGTATTGGCACCCCATGCGGGCACCGTCAGTTCGCCGTACTGGAAGGACTCGCGGCGTGCGGTGTCGAAGTGATGCAGGATGGCCGGGGCGATCAATTCAGTAAGGCGACGCGCGTCGAAGAACGATTCGCTCTGGATCAGGATCACGTCGGGCGTCGATCGCGACGCACCTGTGGCGAAGGGCCCCGCGGCCAGCGCGTCGCGCAATTGACGCGGCGTAGCCGGTTTCATACCGTTCAGCAGATAGGCGATGAAGACGGCGAAGAAACCGTGACGCTTCTGGTCATCGGACGGATTCAGTGTGAGGGGTAAGCGTGCGGCGAGCAGGTAGGCAGCGGCGAGGCAGGTGGCGGCAGCGATGATGACAGCGCCGAATGGCCTGCTGGCCATTGGCGTGTCCGCGACGAAACCGCCGATCACCACGGCGATGCCAACCACGATCGCTGCCACCGTCCCTGCGCTGAGAAACGGCAAGTACAGACGCGGATGCGCGAATAGCTGACTAAAGAGGCTGAGATCGGTGAAGACAAACGGCTCGCGCAGCGACGCATATTTTGCATTGCTCACACCGGCAAGCAAGGCGACCAGCGCAATTGCGACAAATGCGGAAAACCTGACGCGCCCCGTGACCAGCAACACGCACAGACAGATGAAAGCGATTGCGGCCACATGCAATGCAAAGGCGATCGGCGAGCGGCGCAACGACGCGCGCGGCACCGCGATCGCTTCGGGCAGAAGCGCGAGGCCGGCAGCGATTGCGAAGCTGAGCGCGAGCGTCGTTTCCACTCAGCGTTCCTCGCGTGGCAGATAGGACAGTCCGCCTAGAATCGCATCGGCCATTACGGCGGGCAGCAGCGGCAGAAGGCGCATGCCGAACGCGAGCAAGCTTGGGAAAGCGATTTCCGCGCGCCCTACTTTCAGTTTGCGCTGGATGTGCTGTGCGGCTTTGTCGGCCGACCAGAGGAACGGCTTGTCGCCGGGGAAGACGTCGCTCATGGCCGTCTTCACGAATCCGGGTAGGACGATCGACACGCGGATGCCATCGCGCGACAGGATCGGGCGGACTGAATCGCCGTAGGCTTTGATCGCTGCCTTGCTGGCGCAGTAGGCCGGCGAGATTGCCATGCCGCGTAGCGCGGCAAGCGAACTGATCAGTGCGATCTGACCATTGCGGCGCGGGCGCATGCGGGCGATGACCGGAAGGACCGCGTGCATCGCGCCGTAGAAGTTGGTGTCGACGATGGCGGCCGTGCGTTCGAGTTCTTCCCAGTCTTGCGCGGACGCGAGCGTGCTGGCCGCGCCGGCGTTGGCGATGAGTAGGTCGATGGGATGGGTGTCGTCGAATTGGTGCAGCCAGGTTTGCATCGCCTGAGCGTTGCGCACGTCGATCAGGCCGGTTTTGACTGATGCGCCTTTTGCGCGGCAGGCTTGGGCTGAAGCTTCCAGACGTCCTTCGTCTCGGCCGATGAGACCGAGCACCACGCCAGGCGCCGCGTACGCCAGCGCGAGCGCGCGGCCGAGCCCCGCGCTCGCGCCGGTGATCACAATGTGGCGCGGGACGGCGTTAGGCATGCGCGGCGGCCTCGAGACGCTGCACTGCGCCAGCGGTTGCCATGGCAATGCCGGTGCGGGTGTAGAAATCGCCGTTTATTTGGGTGTGGTGGACGACGTAGTCCAGAAAGGCTTGATACAGATGCATGTCCGGCTGCTCACCGTGCTGCCAGAAATCGTCCAGCGTGCCTTGCCAGGTCAGACCCGGCATGCTGTAGATCGCCGTGCCGAGCGCGATTAGCGGACGGCGGTGATGCAGTGCGGACAAACCGACCGTGCTGTTGACTACAACCGCGCCGCGCGCGTGATCAAGAAGCGTCGGCAGATGGCCGGCGTCGATGAAACGCAGGCGATCCGCGATGCCGAGCTCGCGTGCAAGCTGTTCGGAATGACGGCGGTAGTCGATCAAGCCCGTGTCGAGGGGGTGGTTCTTGATCACAAGCCAGCTATCGGCCGGCGCGTGCTGCGCGAATGACCTGAGTACTTTTGTTATTGCTTCACGCACACCATCGAACGGCGAATGGACGACGATCTGCGCGTCCGAATTCAATTGCAACGGGAAGATGTAGTACGCGTGACCGGCTTCGAGCAGATCGCGAGTGACTTTATCGGAATCGCGATGATGCTGACGTTGACGCAATGCGCGGGCGGCAAGGCCCGAGTATTCGAAGAAACCGTTTCTCGGACGATGGCTCTGGTAGTGCGGGAAGCGCTTGGCGAACAATGTATTGGCACTGCGGTAGCGGATGTCGTGGAAAGCGCGTTCGTATAGGTTGTAGCCGGTGGGGTGGGCTAATGGGCTTGCGGGGGTATGGCGGCGTTGGTCGAGGTACCACGCGGGATCGCGGGGCAGTTTAGAACGGCCGTTTACGCCGTGACACTCCAGGGTCAACCAGTGTGGGCGGACATAACCTTCTTCGAATACATGTACGCGCAAGCCATTACTTTGCGCGACTGGATGCATGTGGCGGTGAATCTCGCGACAGTCACCGAACATTATTACGTCGGTAAAATTTCCGCTTTTTAATCTGTTGACATACCACTCAGTTAATGAAATTGATGGGCCGCGAAAATCCCATGCCCTGCCATTACCGGCATAAATCACATCACCGCCGCAGAAATTAACTCGGCGCACTGAGTGGCCACGTTCGCATAATGCTATGGCGAGTCGGCTAAAAAACGAGGAAGCCGTGCCTTGCAGAGCGAGAAAGGAGCGATGCATGTTGGAACGTCGATGCAACACAAGCCAGGCGGGCAGCGCACACGAAGCCGTGCATACTATCCGTAGCCGGGTAGCGATTCTGGGTTAGTCGGTTTTTCGTAGGCTCGAAGAATACAACATTACAGGAGTAAGACAAAGAAACTTACCAAAAAACGACGAAATTTCTGAAGAGGTGTTTGGTCTGCGTGGCGCAGACGATTCCGTATGGCTATAATCGGCCGCCCCCAGCGCTTTGGCACGACTGACAACTAATACTTAGGCATACCGCCCCTTTTTGCGGAGCGGGATTAAAGCAAGTATGGCAAAGATCGTCGAACGGAATACCCGGAAACGTTTGCGCAGGCACTCGAGGGCCGAATTCTGCAGTACGGCCCTTGCCACAGCTTTGTTTTGGCCAAAGCGGAGGGTCTTAAAGACCACATTAGCTTGGACGACACGTTGGAAACTGCATCTAGCAACCACACGACAAACCTCCCGATCAGGAAAAAACCAGATCTGATTGAGCGCGTAAAGAGGACTAACCGGCTCTTCATGCTAACGGTCGTCCTCCCCACAGCCATCTCCATCCTGTACTTCGGATTGGTAGCTTCGGACGTGTTTGTATCTGAGTCGCGCTTCGTGGTCCGAAGCCCGTCGCGCCAGGCCCAGACGAGCGTAATGGGCGCCCTGCTTCAAGGCACGGGATTCGCCCGCGCAGAAGACGATACGTATCCTGTCATTGACTTTATTCAGTCGCGCGACGCTTTACGTGAATTGAATCACGCCGACTACATTCGCAAAGCTTACGGTGACCACGGCGACTTCCTTAGCCGATTCCCCCGCACACTCGATGACAGTTTCGAGGGGCTGTGGAAATACTACGGCAAGCACGTAGTGCTAGTGGACTTTGACCCAACGTCCGCCATTGCTACGGTACAGGTTCGCGCCTTCACCGCCGAAGACGCGAAACAGATTAATGAATCGCTGCTCGAAATGAGCGAGCGTCTCATCAATCGCATGAACCAACGAGCCGCTTCTGACGCTGTTCAATTCGCCCAAGGTCAAGTCGACACAGCGGCGTCGAAGGCAAAGGATGCTGCGGCCGCTCTGGCAACCTTCCGAAATTCGTACACTATCTTTGACCCCGACAGGCAATCCGCGCTGCAATTGCAGCAGGTGACGAGCCTCCAGACTCAATTATTTGCGGCACAGACACAACTCGTTCAACTCGAGTCCATCGCGCCGCAAAATCCGCAGATAGCAATTCTCAAAACAAGCATTGCGACAATTCAAAAGCAGATAGATAGCGCGACTGGCGGCGTAAGTGGCGGGAAAAATTCGCTCTCCGACAAAGCCGCCGGATATGCACGCCTCCAGTTGGACGCCCAATTTTCTGATAAGCAACTCGCGTCCGCCTTGACCGCACTCGACAACGCAAAGGCGGAAGCCCAGCGCAAACAACTGTATCTCGAACGCCTTGTCCAGCCCAATCAGCCCGACGTCGCAATCGAACCGAAGCGGATCCGGGGAATACTGACGACTATCGTGTTGGGCTTCATTGCATGGGGCGCTCTAAGCCTGCTTATTGCGAGCATCCGCGAACATCGCGACTAGACGATTGATGGCAAACGAATCCTCAACGACACTCCAGCGCTCACTCGCGATCCAGGCCCGCGTGATCTACGCGTTGGTGATGCGCGAAATCATTACGCGGTATGGGCGCCACAACATTGGGTTTGCATGGCTGTTTGTCGAGCCGATGCTGTTCACGATCGGAGTCATGGCGCTTTGGAGCACCTTGCACGACATCTCTTCAAGCCATCATCTCAGCATCATGGCGTTCGCTATCACAAGCTACTCCACCGTGCTTGTCTGGCGAAATACTATTGGCAGATGCTCGCACGCGGTAGAGCCGAACGCGGCACTTCTGTTCCATCGTAACGTCAGGATAATTGATCTTTTTCTGGCACGCATCGTTCTAGAAATAGCCGGCATTACTTTGTCAATGGTCGTTTTGTTGACCCTTTGTGTGATTGCGGGGCTGATTCCAGCGCCGCAGGACATGCTCACAATGGCGGCCGGATGGGCATTGCTAGCTTGGTATTCTTGCGCAATGGCATTGCTGATCGGAGGTCTTAGTGAATACAGTGAAATGGTCGAACGCCTGTGGCATCCGATTTCCTACTTTCAGCTGCCTATTTCTGGCGCATTTGTCATGGCTAGTTGGTTGCCGCCAAAATTACGTGACATCGTGATGATTTTCCCCGTACCACATTGTGTCGAAATGTTCCGATACGGATACTTCGGCAACAGCATCACGCCCTACTACAACGTGCCTTATGTTTCGGTTATCTGCCTCGTTTTGACCTGGCTAGGTCTAGCCGTGGTCCGCAACGCCTCCAAACACGTGGAGTCGCAATGATTCGACTTCGGAACGTCACTAAGCGATATAGAGTACGCAGCGGTAAACGGGTCATTCTGAACAACATCAGCCTCAACATCAAAAAGGGTGAGCGAGTAGGAATTCTCGGCAAGAACGGCAGCGGAAAATCTACCCTCGTGAGACTAATCGGCGGATCGGAACTTCCATCGGCAGGAGTAATCGAGCGGGAAATGGCGGTGTCCTGGCCTCTTGCGTTCACCGGAGGATTCCAAGGCAGCCTGACTGGACTCGACAACCTGCGCTTCGTGTGCCGGATTTACAATGCCCCCTACGACGTCGCACTGCCGTTCGTGGAAAAATTCACGGACCTCGGCCAGTATTTACGAGAGCCCGTTAAGAAGTATTCGAACGGGATGCGTGCACGATTAGCGTTCGCAATGTCGATGGCGATCGAATTCGATTGTTTTTTGATTGACGAGGTGATTGCCGTAGGCGATTCCAACTTTCAACAAAAATGCCATGACGAACTGTTCGGCAAGCGCTCGGATCGCTCGATGATCATCGTTTCGCATGATCCGGGAATGATTAAAGAGCACTGCACTCGCGCTTGCGTACTGGATGGCGGAAATCTGCTTGAATTTCCAGATATCGACGCCGCGTACGAGCATTATGAGCGGCTGTGACATGTGGCTTATTCAGCGCCCATCTCGTGGGTTGAAAACTAACAAAGATTGAACGCGGCGCTTATTCGCGGCGATCTAGTCGTTTTTATTTAGTACACGGGCGATGGAGCACTAACGAGAAGACCCGCATCTTCTGTCTGCCCTAGCTTCTCAAACTACAACATGCGTGTATTGGTAGGCCGGTAAACGCCTAGCTTCCTTCGTCCAATAAGAGAAGGATATCCTGGAGAAGGTATGAAAGTGATGCTTGACGGTTATAACCTGCGGCTCGAGAAGGGTACCGGTGTAGCAACGTACGCGCGGAATCTGAGTTACTGCGCGCGTTCCCTCGGGTACCAGGTCAACGTACTGTACGGCAACTCCTCTTCCGGAAAAACATCTCCGCTCATGCGAGAGATCAATTTCTTCGACCCCCTGACGTCGAAGTCGGGGCCGATTTCCAAGTTCCTCCGAGAAGCGCGGGATGTTGCGCTGTCTCCTCGCGGCTACGATGCCCACGCCGTGCCCATAACAGGCGCCGTGGTCTCAGAAGGATTTACTTCGCGCCTTCCGTATTTCGACAACATCTGGAACGTACGCGATTTATTTCGTCGCGCTCACGATTCGTACTCTTACTGGAAAAAAATATTTCCAGTAAGAATGCCAGAAACTCCAGACATAATGCACTGGACCTATCCGTTGCCCATCAAGATCAAAGGGGCAAAAAATATCTATACGCTACACGATCTTGTGCCGCTACGCCTCCCCTACACGACACTCGATAATAAAAAAAGATACCTGAACCTTTGCAAGACGCTTGCCCGAGAAGCTGACCACATCGTAACGGTTTCAGAAACATCTCGAACCGACATCATCAACATGCTAGGTGTCGCCCCAGAGAAAGTGACAAACACCTACCAGTCAGTGCACGTTCACGAAAAATTCGCTAATAAACCTGCGGACGTTATCAAGCGTGAACTGGAGGGTGCATTCGGGCTATCGTTTAAAAATTACTTTCTCTACTACGGCGCCATTGAACCCAAAAAGAACGTTGGACGTCTGATAGAGGCGTATTGTGGAAGCGGCATTGACACTCCGCTGGTGATCGTCGGGGCCAAAGCCTGGAAAGCAGATCAGGAACTGCGCTTCTTTAGCGACAATCAGAATCTTCAGGTTGATAAAAGTTACGAAACGTCGTCACGTACTAAAATTCTGCGAATCGACTATGTACCCTTCTCTTTGCTGATTAGCCTCATCAAAGGGGCCAAGGCAACGCTTTTCCCATCGCTATACGAGGGATTCGGATTGCCAGTGCTTGAGTCCATGCTGCTCGGCACTCCGGTTCTTAGTTCCAATCTAAGTTCGATTCCGGAGGTCGCCGGGAAGGCAGCGATCCTCGTGAATCCATATGATACTCATGAAATCGCCGAAGCAATTCGCGCTCTCGATGTCGACGACATGCTTCGCCAACGCTTATCGAATGAAGGTACTTTGCGCGCATCGCTTTTCAGCGACAGTGCGCACCAAAAGAAGCTTAGCAACCTGTACGAGAGCTTGTTACACGGAAACCGATAAGAGGTCAGTAGGCACACGTTCTGTACACCGCGTAATGGGATATCTCCATTAAGAATTGAGCTCCCGTGCCACGACTAACCTATGTAGGTCGAACTTGCCTGCAAACTGCAAAACATTTTATTAACGAAAAGTATGAGTAAGTTAGATTCCGTTGCGACGCTCAAGGACGCACTTCGCCAACATTTTTCGCGCGTAGTTCTACCGATCTGGCAAGGACCTGGATTCAATAAAGACATGAGACTGCCATATGAGGCAGTCTCGGCATCGACTCACACTGTGGCGCCGGTATCTCGTTACCGGGCAATGGCCTGCGCCAGGCAATTGTTCGTTTTCTCGCAAGCTGGTGCTACACAGCATGCCCATATGTTGTTCGAATCGCTCATTCATCATTTCCGCAACCCCAATAACGATGGCTGGTTCTATAGCATCGACGCCGCTGGGCGCCCGTTGGACACGACAAGCGACTTGTACACGCATGCATTTATTATATTTGCGTGCGCAGAGTATGCCGCGCGATTTGCGAACTCCGATGCTATTCGCGTTCTCCATAGAACCAGCTCCATAATAGAGGATAAGTTCGGCGCGCAATCCGGAATGTTCAATGCGGCACTTGATGAACATTTCGGCGAGGTTGTTGGCACGCCAATTCAGAATCCACTGATGCATCTGACGGAAGCCTGGCTAGCCGCATACGAGACGACCGAAGACACAGCATTCTCTGACGCGCTATTGCGACTCGGCAATACGATCTCCGACAGCTTTGTCCAAAAAAATACGGGGTGCATCGCTGAGCTGCCGATCGGCATGTCGAATAACCGTATCGAACCTGGTCACCAATTCGAATGGTTCTGGCTGGCTAATCGCGCAGGACGAATTTTCGAAAATACAGGGCTAATCGAAAATTTGACGCGAGCGTTCATGTTCGCCCAAAGTCATGGCGTGGATCAGGCGAGTGGCGGGGTCTCAGCTGCGCTAGACGAAACAGGCGCAACTATCGATGCGACACAGCGTATCTGGGCGCAATCGGAATATCTACGCGCGCTCGCGATACGCGACGACGACGTATCAGCGGTCATCCTACTGGAACAGATGAAGAAATTCGAAACGCGATTTCTGCACTCTACCGGCTGGTTCGAATCAATGACGCCTACTGCGAAAATTATTCGCGAGGATATGCCGTCGACAACACCCTATCATCTGGCAACGGCGTACGCAGCGCTTTAGCCGTGTGTGCGGCAGCCTCTCTCTGGTCACGAGAGGCTGCTACTTCAGATTCACACTTGGTTCATTTTGGAAAGGTGACTGAAAACAGGTTCCGCAGGCTAGCCAAGTCACTTGGCGAAAACAAACCCCGGGACGGCACACGCCGGCCCTCTCGCGCAACTCTCGTTCCGAGCTGACAGAACTGTTCACTTCGCCCGTTACTAAGATCCACAAAATTGACCCACGACTCCTGCCGAAATCTTCTACAGACTCGCTCACGCTTATCGCCGGATTTTCCGCAGGCAAGCGTCTCAATTCCTGCCATCAAACCGATCATCATGCTATGAAAACGCGAGGTAATGAGTGCATCGGCAGACACAACCGCATCGATCAATATGTCGTAACCGAACCCATGAACATCTACGACCTCGACCGACTTGAAGTTGCTGCGTATGGGCGCCTCGTTCTGCGCGAACCACTGCACGTCCTCTATCGATTGCAATATGAATCTTATTGTGCCATCAGCGGCTGGGATTGTCTCAAACAACTCTTCAACACTGAATCCACCTGCTACAGCAAGTACGCGCGTTGAGTCACTTGCCAGCCCTGCACGCAACCGGACTTCCTCAGCGAAAGCGACGCTGAGATCCTCCGTCGCAACCAAGGGCGCGCCAAACCCGATCTTGCTGAAAACAAGGCTCGCCGTCTCCATGTCGCGCGTCGTCAGAAATCGAGCATCTTCCAGCGCCTTGGAGATGAAGCGCGTGGTAGTCACCGATACAATATCCTGCTGGTGCCCAATACCGACAACAAAGAAAGGCTTCTTATATTCTCTCGCTTCAAAACCAAATCGGAAATAATTTGCCGTGTTTTGAAAATCGATTCTTAATTCCGCATGATCCTCCAGGTCGTACAGGTAACCGCCCGGCCCCAGAACGACTATTTCAGCGCCAGCAACAAGCGTGCGATCGACGGCTGGATCAGCAATGACCCAGCGAAGATTTGGACACAAATCACTCAGAGTCCGGATAACCGCGGCCGCCATCAGGTTCTCGCCAGGATTTTCCGTCTGGCAAGCATTGATCATCAAGATGTAAGGTCTGTCGTCCTCTGCACTGGAGAGGTCTTTGTCGATGTTGTTGGGTCGAATCGGTCGGCCACCCAGTACTGCCGCGACCCTGTCCCATAGGAACCCTATGTGCACAAGTTCAGCTTCTGTGGCTGTGGGCAAGCCCGACCTTTTTGAACCACCGAGCACCACAAACACTTCATCGACCCAGATTACTTCGAAGGTCTTTAATTGTTCTATCCAGGACAACGCCAGCCTGCCTACGGAGTCTTTCGGCATAACGATCGCACAACTTCTCATATCCGCAATGTGCGAATACTCGAGAGGCAAACAGCGTGTGGCCACACCCTGTAGGCTATCCGGCGCGAGCACGTAGCTATACGAATCCTGCAGCGTCTTTACCCAACCAGCTGCTTTCACCCATGATGGATCGTCTGTCCACATACAATAGTCCTGTAAATTCAGTCCGTTTCGAGCAATTGTGGCGGTAAACTACCTTGTCAATCCAGCACGCGGAATACTTGCTCAGCGACCTCAACCGCCTTGATGCCAGTTAGGCACGGAACTCCGCGACCGCACTCACGATTGAGTTCGATGCCACATCCTATACAGGGGACCCATCGCGACATAATTACGCCCGCGCCCTCTTGTCCCCACTCTTCCCAAGGTACCGCCCCCATATGCAAGGATATGGTCGGAACTCCGCGATAGGCCGCCAGGTGCTTCGGGCCCGAATCATTGCCAACAAACACAGCGGCACCGCTCAGGACATGATCGAAGGCCTCAAAATTAGCCAGATGAAAAAGCGGCTTGAACTTGTCACCGATCCTCAACGACTGCGCGTCCACCCATTCTTTTTCGTGTGTATCCGCGAAAAAGACTACCGGAACGTGTCGCTCAGACGTGATCTGCTCAGCCAGTTCGATGTAGTTCTGAATGGGCCACTTTCGGGATTCCGTTCGAGCACCGCTGTGTAGAACCACGTACTTGCCAGATTCGAGGCCTAAGTCGCGTAATGTCTCAGCAGCGGTTGAACGGCCACTCATCTTCGGCACCTCGTCAGAAGTGGCAACAGAAACCGCCTCCAACAACGACCGAATCATGGCCCCTTGCGACAAAGCTTGCGACCTGTTGGCCCCAGTCGACGCACGTATTTCAACGCCGAGATTGAGCCAAGGGAATCTATCCGGAGAAAAGCCGACCTTATACCTGGCACCGGTAAGCTTCAGTATCGGTCGAGAATCCGCGCCCGGGCTTAAATCAATTGCAAGGTCAACAGCAGTATCCTGAAACTCTTGGATCAGTCGCTCCTGATTCGCAATTGACAATGTTCGACGCCGACTGATCTCGTTGTACGAGAAATCGATTTCCACAAGCCTGTCAACGATGCCCAACGATCGAAATAGGCCCGAGTTCGAACGACTGACGATACCGACAATTTCAGCGTCGGGAAAAAGCTCCCGTATCCGCGCAACGCCGCCGATTGAACATACCGCATCGCCAAGTTGATCCGGTCGAACAAAAACAACCCGATTGAATGGTCCTTGAAATGCCGAACGCTGAGCCGAATGAACTTGGGTCGGCCGTTCAGCCACCAGCGCTGCTGCATCCTTCATAAGCACTGAGGACTCAGGTGTCGACAACGTCGTGCCCAGCACCACCTGCGTTCGATGCGTAAAGTAACCGCTGGAAGCTTCCTCAAAATAGAGTTCGAGTGTCTTCACCCCTTTGGTTTCAAGACGGTCTACGTTAAACCAAATATTAAAGCGGTACTCGTAGTAAACGTGACCCGACGCATCACGCTTGACGAGGGGTTTTGGAGCAAGCTCTCGGCAAAGCGTCCGGCCGGAAATTCTCAACCTGCAGGCTACGACTTCCTTCGCAGAGGTGACATCGACTCGAACAGCAGAAACACCCAAACATAGCGGCAGTTGGCGTCCAGCATTCTCGACTTCGCCACTACCAATGCGACGTATACGGACACCCGCCTGTTGCAAACCCGAAGTGTCGTCGCTTCGCGAAGGAAGCAGCGACTCCACTATTTCGGGTATAACTTGTCCGCCTGAATACTCCGCTCGCGCGTCGTCCAAAGCGTAGAGTAGTTCGTTTATAAAATGATCCCCGACAATCGATCGCAATTCAGACGGCGAAGCGGTCCCAAGAATTTTCTCTTTTAATTCCGTGCCGTCAAATACCTCTGGTAGAAGTCGGAGGTATTCCGAAATACAAAACTCGCGCTGAACGTTATTTTCAGATGCGCGACGGAAACATTCAGCGGCCTCGGCAAAATTTCCGCAGGTCTTTTCCGTGATAGCAAGATCGACAAAAACTTCGCTGTATACGTTGCCTGCACGCTCACTCAGTGATCTAAAAAGAGTGAGAGCACCTGTCCAGTCTCCTGACTCTCGCAAAAGATTGCCTGCAATCCTGCACTCGGCAAAACTTCTGTTTGCTGCAGACAGCCAGTTTCGCAACACCACCGAAGCGACCATGCCTCTTTGCGGTCGAACCAGGTCAGCAACGTAACTTGCCGTTGCATCGCCGTGCACATAACGAGAACAGATAATCGCTACTAGCGCGTTCGAGACTGCGTCGATGACCTCGTGTTTCTGTTCGTATTCCGGATGAGAGCTGAGCAGCGTCCTGATTTTCTCAAAGACATGCGCGTGCGGCGCTCGCTCTCCGATACCGAACGGACGGAGGTCAATCGAGACGCCGACTTGAGCCATTGCAAGTCGGTACACAAGACCCGCAGGCCAAGGCGTGCTCCAGTATTGCCGTAGACTCAGAAATAGGTCGCGGGCCATTGCATTTGCAGCGCGCAGCAACCACGCCTGAACAAAAGACCGCTCGTCCTCGACGTCCAGAACCAGGATATCTTGCCAGTGGCGATTCCAGATCTCCGCCCAAGGCGTATGCTCGAAACGTTGTCGTGCGTACGCTTCAAGAAAAGCCTGGTTGTGAAAAGATTGAAATGAAGCAACGCTCGAAGCTATCTGGTCGATTTTTTCTGCGGCAGACCGAGCATCCCACACATCATAGGTAATCTCTTCAATCTTCAAAGCCGATGTATCTGACCGACGAGCAACGTCAGAGGGCACCTGGTGATCGGCAATCAACGCTTCCACAAAGTCGTGCAGAACTTTGTTGTCCGATACGATTGCCGTATCCACAGGCGCAAGGACCGACTGCCAGCGAGCCGAGTGATGACTATCGTCGCCGTGAAGCTCCAGAAACAAACCAGCGAGGGTTGTGAAAACACGCGCCTCCGGTAAATTTTCGATTTTTCCGGTTAGCAATCGGCGAATGCTAATAATAGAGTTTGCGCTTCGCCGCTGGTCAAATGTTAGCAATTCGGTTGTCAGCGCGCGAACAAGTGCACCGTCGATACCGTCCGACGGATGAAGTGCAGAAAGGCGTACCTGAGCAACATCCCGGGCAAGATCAAGGGATACTACGCGAAGGCTTTCTAGTTCCAAGGAGGCGCGGGCATCGCCCGAATCGGCAGAGCGCGAATAAAAGTCGCAAGCCGCTCGAAAATTACCGCTTATTTTCAAGAGATGACCGATTTGCAGCAAGATGTCTGCATCATTCGGGGTCGCTGCCAGCGCCTTCATATATGCAGCATAAGCGGCACCGTAATTGCCCGCCTCCTTGCTAACGTTGGCGAATTGCACCAGAAGGTCAAGTCGCTCTGGTCGAATCTGATAAGCCTTTTGATAATACGAAGCAGCCGATACCCAATCCTGCCGGCTTCGTGCCTCATCAGCCATTTTCACTACCCGACCGGGATTGTTCCCACCAAATTTCGATTTAGCCGGAAGGAACTCAAGCATTTTTCACCCTATAACTTTATGAACACGTCGAATCATGAAAGCCGGGGCGATTGAGAAACACCCCACCCAGAAGGTACGCATGAACTTGTGCCCCCTCATGTCCACTGGACTTCGGCATTGTCCCGACAATCGTAAGCTGACGCGTTAACAATATGCGTCAAAGCGTAGTTGCAGCGCCTTCTGGCCGCGTTATGCCAAACAATCTGCCGCCTCGCTGCCAGCCAGTTCAAACAGAACGGCAGCCAACTCTTCTGCACTGACCGTTGCAGTGCCACGCTTGCCCACCACAATGTTTGCGCCTGCGTTCGACAGTTTCATTGCTTGCACCGCATCAAGCCCGGCCGCAATAGCCGTTGCAAACACCGAAAGAGCGGTGTCACCCGCACCCGAAACATCAAATACCTCCCGAGCCACTGCTCGCGAGTGGACGATCAACTCGGATGGCCGCACCAGTGACATGCCAAGTTCGGAACGAGTCACGAATATGCTTGCTCCAAGTCTATCCGCCCATACGCGCGCAGCCGTTTCGACTTCAGCATCGGTACCGCAAGGTAGTCCCGTTGAAGCGATTAGTTCCGAGCAGTTCGGCTTGATGACGGCAGCACCCTTGTACGCTTCGAAATCCTTTCGCTTCGGATCAACCACGACGGGGATTCCTTTCTGACGTGCGATGCGTATGCATTCGCTAAGGACTCGGTCCGTTAGCACACCCTTGCCATAGTCGGATATTGCAACCACATGCGCACTGGATAATGCAGCTTCAAACTCGCGAATCAGGGCGTCTTCAACTTGAACTGAAACTGCACGAACGTCCTCAGAATCTGCTCGCAGGATCTGCTGCGATTGGGCAACATACCGTTCTTTCAGGGTGGTACGACGGCTCTTGTCTGTGACAAGAAGCGCCTCGATGCGAGGGGTGTCAGCCAATATTCTTCGGCATTTTTCTCCAGCTTCGTCGTCTCCGACGACCGTAAGCAATTTCGCGCGAGAGCCCAGAGCCGCCACATTCGCTGCGACGTTGCCGCAGCCGCCTAACATGCTTTCTTCGGACTTGATGCTTAATACTGGCACCGGTGCCTCAGGTGAAATTCTCGACACGTGCCCGTAAACAAAGGTGTCAAGAATAAGATCGCCAACAATCAGGATTTCACAGTTTTTAAAATTGGCTGTGGCCACGTCCGAATATTGCACCATGCTCTTTTCGTCTCGGATTCCCTGAGCAAGCCCAGTAACTATCAAATTTTCTTGCGCGCGCCAGGAAACCTGGCAGTACCTTAGCGAATTTTGACGCGCAATTGCTTATCCAAAAATACGCCTTTCTGGAATTTTTCGGCGTGTCACGCAACAATATAAAATATCGTCAAATCATTTAAAACTATTCACCGTGTTCACGACTGGGTAAGCAACGGAGAAGACCACATTCAGGAATTTCTGAAGCTCAGCGATCGGTGCGTTGGATACGTATAAAACATCCTTATTGTTCATCATGAAACTTTGTGCAATAAAGAATGAATTAGGATCGCGCAGATTGACGCGATAGACGACAGGCACTTTTCCATTCGCGGTCGTCTGGACAGGAGAGACCGGCCAGTGGAGTGCATTGGCATCTTCAAGGCGAAAGATGAATACGCCTTGAGCGTCAGACCGGGAGTCTTGTAACCCACCCGAGCGTGCCAATGCCTGAGCCAGAGTGATTCCCTGAGCTTCGAAATTAATCTCATCATTTCTGCCGGTCGCCCCCAATGAGGTAAAGCTGAATGGCTGAAATAGGGCAGTCACTACATCACCGGCGTGAAGCGGCACATTTTGCCGAGGGTCTCGAATTACGCGCTCGAGTGGCAGCGAAGCAACCGTATTACCACGCGTGACCTGAATAGTGATCTTGTCGATCGGCTGTTTCACCCCGCCAGCGGCGGCCAAGGCATCAAGCAATCGTTCGCCACGCGCGCTGAGAGGCATACGGTTACTGCTGGCTACATCGCCAACCACTGTGACGTATGAAGTGGCATTCTGCGACAACTTCACCACAACCTGCGGGTCATGGGCAATATTCTTCAGACGAAGAGCAATGTCGCGTTGCAGTTGAGTGGGCGTGCGGCCCACAGCGGCAATTTCGCCGGCAAACGGCACATTGATCTTGCCGGAACCGTCTATTGTTTGATCCGGCAATACTGTCACGCTCGCGTTACTCACACCGCCTTTAGGGTCAGGCTGGGTTGCTCCAAACAGCGTAGCGGGCGGCGCTTCCCAGATCGAAACTTCGATCGTGTCGCCGACACCTAGCTGTTGCTGGAACGATGTGCTATCACCCAACTCAACCGAAAAATCGCCAACGCTGCGCTCCGCGAAAAGCTTTCTGGCGATATCGTCCGTAACATCGACAATCTGGATGCCAGCCGGATTCGCCGCAGCCCCAACCTTGCTAATCTGCGAACTACTGGGGCCGGAATTGGGAATGCTCGAGCAGCCGCCCAGTAAAAGCGCACCCGCGGCAACCGTGGTGAAAACAAGACAACGTGACAGACGCGGCATTTATTGCAATAGTTAGCAAGAGTTAGTAAGTAAAACGTCGGCGCGAATTGTCTCACGCACTCGGGTAGAATGGCGCTCTGTAATAAAAAATCCCTGCCAGAAAGACCAGAAAATTCCGCGCGCCAGCTAACAAACCGTACTGCACTCCCGTGTCAACCATCCACCTGGACGTCACGCGCCTCCTCACGCGCCTTTACGACGGGCTTTTGCCCACCGGCGTAGACCGCGTCGGCCTCGCATACATTCAAAAGTACAGTGCAAATGCGCGCGCAGTCCTCAGCGAACGCGGCTTTTCGACGGTTTTATCCGAGCGAGACTCCCAGCAAACGTTTGCATGGCTTCGTTCGTCTGTTTGCAACAAGAACGCAATCCGCACATTAGTTGTACGCGCATGCTTTTCTCGCCTGCGAGAAAAAAGCCTCGGCGGAATCCTGTTGCACACAAGTCACAACGGAATGGAATTCGGCCGTTATTACCGGGCAATGACGAAACGCGAAATACGCCCCGTATTCATGGTCCACGATTTAATTCCGTTGACTCATGCCGAATACTGTCGACCAGGAGTGGAGGCGACTCACCGGCACCGCATGCATACCGCACTCAGGCACGCGAGCGGCCTGATCGCCAATTCGCAAGCCACACTCGACTCGCTCGCGGCCGAAGCGCACCAGGCCAATCTGCCGCTCCCGCCGAGCGTGGTGGCACGCCTCGCCTCAGGCGTCACCCAGCAACCACTCGCCCCACGCCCGCTGCCCACGCCCTACTTCGTCATGCTCGGCACCATCGAGCCACGCAAGAATCACTGGTTCATCCTGCACGTGTGGCGGCGCCTGGTCGAGCAGCTCGGCGCAACTGCTCCAAAGTTGGTCGTGATCGGCAGGCGCGGCTGGGAATGCGAAAACGTCGTCGATATGCTGGAGCGCTGCCAAAGCCTGAAAAACGTCGTGATAGAAGAAGCCCACTGCTCCGACGAGCAGCTTCATGCCTATCTCCAGCACGCTCAGGCACTGCTGTTCCCGTCATTCGTCGAAGGCTACGGCATGCCGCTCGCCGAAGCCCTCGCGCTCAAGGTGCCGGTGCTCGCCAGCGACCTGGACGTCTTCCATGAAATCGCCGACGACATTCCGGATTACCTCGACCCGCTCGACGGTCCCGGCTGGCTCGCCCGAATTCAGGCCTATGCTCAGGCCAACAGTCCGGCGCGCGACGCACAATTGGCCCGCATCGAACGCTTTCGCGAGCCGACATGGGCGGAGCATTTCGAACACGTGGACGGTTTTCTTGAGACGCTGCGCTAGATGAAGCAACGCGTCACTGGGCAACCGGCTCCGGATATCCCGGCGATCAATCTGCGCGCCATAACGCGCGGCTTCCGCTCGCTAAACTGGCTGGCCGGACGCTCGGAACATCTGTGGATCGATCGGTTGTTCGGCCGCGTCGCATTGCGCTTCGCCCGTGTAGGCGGCAAGCGCGTCAGCGCCGCTTGGCCAGGTCCGGTCTGGTCGCACGGCGCGTCCGGTACGCCCTTGTTGTCGTGGTTCAGCGCTCCGGTGACGGATGCCGGCGCCGATGCTTTCGTTGTCGCGATCAATTCGGCACTCACCGCCGCGCTCGAACACGATCGGAGCGCCAGCGCTTTGCCCGAAGTCGAGGCCAAGGCCAATGTCGAGCGGCTGATGCAACGGTTCGCGCACAGCCGTGCCTCGACACAGCGCCGATCGCAATCCAGTTGTCCCGCCGCTCTACTCGAAACCAAACGCACAACCCGCGTCATGCTGGTCGACGAGCGCGTACGTTCTCATGGACTTGGCGCGATCGCGGTTCGCAACTCACGTCGAGCCTTCATGCGAATGGTGCACGCCGCACGCTCTGCTCATCCGCAAGCCGAATTCTGGATCGCCCGATCGGATGATAAAGGCGCGGGGCGCTGGCTCTCCGTGTCGGCCGACTGCATGCCACCCGGCGCTCGGCATCTTGCCGATCACGAATCGCTGTGCGCAGCGTTGCCTCATATCGACCACGTCTATACATTGGCCGCCTCGGAGGGCATGCATGCCCTGCTGGCCGGCGTGCCGACGCACGTATTCGGTGCACCCTATTACGCGGGCTGGGGGTTGACCGACGACGACCTGCACTTGCCGAACCGCAGCGCACGTCCCACGCTCGCCGCACTATTCGAGGTGGTCTTCCTGCGCTTTGCGCGCTACCTGAATCCGTCCACGCATGCTCTGGGTACGCTCGACGATCTGCTCGACAGCATCGAGTTGCAGCGAGCAGTCCAGCACCGTTTCGCCGACGTGCAACACGCAGCAGGAATCCGCTTTCAGTGGTGGAAGCGCCCGTTTGCGATGCCGTACATCAGCGCCGGCGGCGCAACGTTACGCTGGACGCGCGAGCCGCAGTCCGTGCAGGCGAACGAATGCGCGGTACTGTGGGGCGCACGCAGCGCGGACGGTCTTGCCCCCGAGGTTCGCCGCGTCAGAATCGAAGACGGCTTCTTTCACTCGACGGGCCTCGGCTCCGACATGATCGCGCCACGCAGCCAGGTCATCGACCACCGCGGCCTCTACTTCGACGCCAGCCAGCCAAGCGATCTCAGCGTACTGCTCAATGAAACCGAGTTCAGCGCTAGCGAGCTGGCGCGTGCTGCGGCACTGCGCGAGCGCGTGGTGACACTTGGCGTTACCAAGTACAACCTTGGCCGGCGTCGCCCTGCGTGGACTGCGCCGGCAGGCAAGCGGGTCGTCCTGGTTCCAGGGCAAGTCGCCGACGACGCATCGATCCGCCTCGGCACGCGCGTCATCAGCACCGCCGACGCACTGTTGCGCGAAGTGCGCAGGCTGCGTCCCGATGCATTCGTGGTCTACAAGCCGCATCCGGATGTTCTGTCGGGCAATCGCAATGGACTGATCGACGCGCAACAACTCGCGGATATTGTCGACACGGAAGCGGACTTGCTCTCGCTCGTCGACGTGGCGGACGAGGTGCACACCTTGTCGTCACTCGCAGGCTTCGACGCGTTGTTGCGCGGCAAAGCGGTCTTCACCTACGGGCTGCCTTTCTATGCAGGCTGGGGACTGACGCACGACGCACTCACGCCATTACCATGGCGCTATCGCACACTGACTTTGGACATGTTGTGCGCGGGCGTGTTGCTGCGCTACCCCCTCTACTGGGACTGGCGCACGCGTCTTTTCACCACGCCGGAAGCGGTAGTCGAACAGCTCGCACCGCAGGCTGCGCGACCGCTCGAACAAGTCCGCGGCAACCGGAAGCGGCCATTGCTCAAGGCAATCCGCTGGACCCGCAACGGAATCCGCCATGCGTCATGGCGTTTCCGGCAAAGGCTCACGCCCCGCGCGTAGCCGTCTCGCCAGAAAACGTAAAAGCCCCGCAAAACTTTCGTCTTGCGGGGCTTTTCTCAAGCAACTACGTTTTCCGCTTATCGCGACATCATGTGCATGCTGACGTTATGCATGATCCACAATGACCCGACAATCAGAATCACGGCCGTCAGCACTGTAAAGCCGAACGCCATGACGTTCCAACGCTGTGCCGACGACGTATTCATGTGCAGGAAGAAAACCAGGTGCACGACGATCTGCACGAGCGCGAGGCCCGCGATCGCAAGCAACGCGTTCTCGCCCGTCAACGTGCCGTTCAGCACGAGGCCGAACGCCGCGGCGGTCAACACGACAGAGAGAATGAAACCTATCGTATAGCTGCCGATGCTGCCGTGACTTTCACCCCCGTGTCCTTCGTCCGAGTGCGCCAGGTGTGAGTGATGGCTATGGTCCATTTAGATCACGCTCGCAAGATAGACAAAGGTGAAGACGCCGATCCACACGACGTCCAGAAAGTGCCAGAACAGGCTCAGGCACGTCAGGCGAATCATGTCGCGCTCGGTCAGATCGCGGTGACGCATCACCTGAATCGCGAGTACCACCATCCAGATCAGGCCGCACGTTACGTGCAAACCGTGCGTGCCGACCAGCGTAAAGAACGACGACAGGAACGCACTGCGGCTCGGGCCTGCGCCCTGTGCGATCAGGTGCGAAAACTCGCGCATTTCCAGCACGAGGAACGCGAGACCCAGCAGGAAGGTCACGCCGAGCCAGAAGAGCAGCACGCCCTTCTTGTTCTTATGCGCGCCCAGCATGGCGAAGCCGTACGTGATACTGCTCAGCAGCAGCATCGACGTTTCAAGCGCGACGCCTGGGATCTCGAACAGATCTTTACCGGTCGGACCACCCGCGAACTGATGGCCCATCACCGCGAAGACGGCGAACAACGCGGCAAAGATGATGCAGTCGGTCATCAGGTACAGCCAGAAACCGAATACCGATTGCGACGGCACATGGTCCGGCGCGAGATGCGGTTGAACCGCAATAGTCTTCTGTAACATCAGTCCACCTCCAACGCGACCTGGGCGCCCGCACCCGTGCGCTTTTCTTCAGTCAGCGCGACGGTGTCTGCCGGGATGTAGTAGCCGTCGTTGTCCATAAAACTGTAGACGATGACCGTGCCGACTGCGCCGACCAGGCCGGCGATCGCAAGCCACCAGATGTGCCATACACCGGCAAAGCCGAGCGCCAGCGAGAACAAGCCCACCAGCAGACCCGCAGGCGTATTCGACGGCATATGAATGTCGCGATAAACCGGCTCTGTTTGCGGCGCTTTACGCGACTTCATGTCGGTGAATGCATCCAGCTTGCGTACCGTCGGGATGAGCGCGAAGTTGTACACCGGGGGCGGCGAGCTCATTGCCCATTCCAGCGTGTGGCCATTCCACGGATCGCCCGAGACATCGCGGTTTTCCGGCAGATTGCGGTCGCGGATACTGACGTACAGTTGCGCCAACTGGCAAGCAATGCCGATAGCGATCAGCCCTGCGCCAAACGCAGCGAGGATCAGCCACGGATGCCAGGCCGGATTGTCGTAATGGTTCAGACGGCGCGTCATGCCCATGAAACCGAGCACGTACAGCGGCATGAACGCGACATAGAATCCGACCAGCCAGAACCAGAACGCAGCCTTGCCGAGCTTTTCATTCAGCTTGAAACCGAATGCCTTCGGGAACCAGTAGTTAAAGCCGGCCAGATAACCGAACAGCACGCCACCGATAATCACGTTGTGGAAGTGAGCGATCAGGAACAGGCTGTTGTGCAGCACGAAGTCCGCACCCGGAATCGCCATCATCACGCCGGTCATACCGCCGATCGTGAACGTGACCATAAAGCCGATCGTCCACAGCACGGGCGTGGTGAATTCCAGACGACCCTTGTAAATCGTGAACAGCCAGTTGAACACCTTCACGCCGGTGGGAATTGCAATCACCATCGTTGCGATACCGAAGAACGCATTGACGTCGGCGCCCGAGCCCATCGTGAAGAAGTGGTGCAGCCACACGAGGAACGACAGCACCATGATCGCGCAGGTCGCCCATACCATCGTCTTGTAACCGAACAGCGGCTTCTTGGCGAAGGTCGCCACGACTTCCGAGAAAATACCGAACGCCGGCAGGATCAGGATGTACACCTCAGGGTGACCCCATGCCCAGATGAGGTTCAGGTACAGCATGGCGTTGCCGCCGCCGTCGTTCGTGAAGAAGTGCATGCCGAGGTAGCGGTCCAGACCGAGCAACGCGAGCGTCACGGTCAGGATCGGGAACGACGCCATGATCAGCACGTTGGTGCAGAGCGCGGTCCACGTGAACACCGGCATCTTCATGAACGTCATGCCCGGCGCGCGCATCTTGACGATGGTCGCGAAGAAGTTCACGCCGGTAAGCAAGGTACCGATACCGGACAGTTGCAAACTCCACAGGTAATAGTCGACCCCGACACCCGGACTGAACTGCAATTCGGACAAGGGCGGATAAGCCAGCCAGCCCGTTTGTGCGAACTCACCGATCACCAGCGACACGTTGATCAGAATCGCGCTGACGGCGGTCATCCAGAAACTCAGCGAGTTGATGAACGGGAATGCAACGTCGCGTGCACCGATCTGCAGCGGCACGATCAGGTTCATCAGGCCAATCATGAACGCCATCGCCATGAAGAAAATCATGATGACGCCGTGTGCCGTGAACACCTGGTCGTAGTGATGCGGCGGCAGATAGCCCGGGCTCATGTAGCCGAGCGCCTGTTGCAGACGCATCATGATCGCGTCCGAGAAGCCGCGTAGCAGCATGATCATCGCCACGATGATGTACATGATGCCGAGCTTCTTGTGGTCGACGGAGGTCAGCCATTCCGTCCACAGGTAGCGCCATTTGCCGAGATACGTGATCGTGCCGAGCACGGCCAGCCCGACGAGCGCCATGAAGACGCCCGCGCCCACGATGATTGGCTCGTGATACGGAATCGCATCGAGCGTAAGTTTTCCGAACATGCGTTACCCCTTACCCTTTGGCGCACAGTTAGCGTCTTTCATGTTGTCGAGGACGTTACCGTTGTTGTATCGGGCAATGATGTTGTGAAAGAGCTTCGGATCGACCGACGAGAAGTAGCGCACGGGCTCCTTCTCCGTAGGCGCCGACATCGTGTGATAGCGGTCCATATCGAGACGGTCGGACGAGCCGCGCACCTTGGCGACCCACGCATTGAACTCGTCAGGCGACGTAGCGAGTGCGCGGAACTTCATGTCCGAGAAACCCTTGCCGCTGAAATTCGCCGCGGTGCCTGCGTAGTTGCCGGCTTCGTCGGCAATCAGATGCAGACGCGTTTGCATACCCGCCATCGCGTAGATCTGGCCGCCGAGTTGCGGAATGAAGAAGGAGTTCATCACCGTATCGGACGTGATGAGGAAGTTCACCGGCGTGCCAACCGGGAACGCCAGTTGGTTCACCGAGGCGATGCCGAGGTCGGGATAGATGAAGAGCCATTTCCAGTCGAGTGCGACGACTTCGACGTTGATCGGCTTCACCTGCGACTCGAGCGGTTTATACGGATCGAGCTCGTGCGTGGTTTTCCACGTCAACACGGCGAGGAAAAGAATGATCAGCGTCGGAATCGTCCAGATGGCGATTTCGATGCCGGTGGAATGCACCCACCCCGGACGATATTCCGCGTTCTTGTTCGACGCGCGATAGCGCCATGCGAACAGCAGCGTGAGCGCAATAACCGGAATAACCACGATCAGCATGGCCACGGTCGACGTGGTAATCAGCTCACGTTCGGCCAGACCCACACTTCCCTTCGGATTCAAAACATCCAGGTTGCTGCAACCCGAGAGCAACAACACGAGGCCGGCGGAAAGGAAACTTATCGACCCTCGCAGAGTCTTTCCTTTCATATCCATTGCCCTTCATTTACGACTTCAACGAACGTCATTCGACCGCTCTCCCTTAGTAAGCGATCGCATAATAGGGGGACGTCAATGAGATATAAACACCCGATTTAGCAACAATCTATTGCGTCGCAACACCGTGCGACACGTTGCCGCACGACTGTGCGCACGTGTGGGTCTGCAATGCTCTATTGCAAAGTGTTGTCGGAGCCGCCGGATTACGAAAGCCCCTTTATATAAGCATTAAAACGCGGCGCGACCTGGATGGTTGCGCCGCGCCTGATGCTCGAAAAGGGGCGTATGCCGATGCGATAAGGCTGTGTCAGCAAGGGCGGCATCCGCGCGACGAATGCTGCACCTGCGTTGCGCTGCACTTCGTTCCGGTCAGCCCGGCGTGCGTGCCGCGACGACAGCAGGTGCCGCCGCCTGCAAGTGCTCGCCACCATCAGCCGGTGCGGAGTCCGAAGGATGTGCGCTTCGTTCCGATTGGGCCAGCAGGGTACCGACCGACGGGTCGATCGCATCGGTGAAAGGCTTCGGATTGATGCCGATGGCCAAAACCAACAAAGCCATCGCACCAAGCAACACGAACTCGCGCTTGCCGAGGTCCTGCAGCTTCGCGACGCGTGCATTGGCGATCGCGCCGAAAATCACCCGCTTGTACATCCACAGCGTGTAGGCCGCGCTCAGGACCAACGTGGATGCCGCAATGGCACCGATCCAGAAATTGAAGCGGATCGCACCCATCAGCACCATGAACTCGCCGACAAAACCCGACGTGCCCGGCAGGCCGATATTAGCCATTGAGAACAGCATGACGAACGCAGCGAAGCGCGGCATGGTGTTGGCTACGCCGCCGTATTCGGCGATCGAAGCCGTCTTCGTGCGGTCGTAGAGCATGCCCGTGCACAACAGCATCGCGCCGGAAACCACGCCGTACGACAGCATCTGCACGATCGCGCCGGCCTGGCCGATGCGGTTGAAGACGAACAGACCGAGCGTCACGAGGCCCATGTGCGCGATCGTCGAATATGCGAGCAAGCGGCGCATGTCGGTCTGCACCAGTGCCAGCAGACTGGAATAGATCACCGCGACCAGCGACAACGTGATCATCATCGGCGCGAAGAAATGGCTGGCCTGCGGGGCGATCGGCAGCGCGAAACGCAGCAGGCCGTAGCCGCCCAGCTTGAGCATACCGATCATCACGGCAGCACCGGTCGGCCCGTCGAGGTGAACGTCCGGCAGCCACGTATGCAGCGGCCACATTGGCACCTTCACACCGAACGCAGCAAGGAAGCCGAGGAAGACCAGCACCTGCGCCCAGGTGCCGAGATGCGTTTCACGCCACAGCGCGAGATCGAAGCTGTGCGTTTGCGCGTACAGGTACAGCATCGACATCAACATCATCAGCGAGCCGAGGAACGAGACGAAGAAGAACTTCACCGCCGCATACGAGCGGTTCGAATTGCCCCACGTGCCGATCAGCAGGTAGAGCGGAATCAGCGTCGCTTCGAACGAGATAAAGAACAACATGCCGTCCATCGACGTGAACACACCCTGCATGAAACCCGACAGCATCAGGAATGCGCCGAAGTACTGCGCGGTGCGTTCGGTGATCGACTCCCACGAGGCGGCCACGATGATGATCGTGGTCAGCGCGGTCAGCGCGACGAGCCACAGCGAAATCCCATCCACGCCCACATGCCATGCAATATCGAAGGTGGGCGACCAGCGGACGTTCTCGACGAACTGCATCGACGTCACGTCGTTGCGGAAATTCGACACGAGCGGAATCACCGGCAGGAAACCCGCTACCGCGCCGATCAGTGCAAGCCATCGCGTGCGGCTACGTGCCGCGTCAGATCCGGCACGCAAAACCACCAGGCCGGCGACAATAGGGATCCAGATGAGTAGGCTAAGAAGCGGAGGCAATGGCATGTGTTCTGTTGAAAACTTGAAATACAAAACGCCGTATCAACGCCTTCAAAAACGAAAGCATTGAAATGGATATGTAGGCTGGATTTCGCTGAAATTGACGTGGAAGCGGCGCTGCCCGCCTCACGTTTACCCGCAGTCGAATGACCAAGGGTGGGAGATTACCAAGATAAGAATACTTTTGCAGCGCAACAATGCTGCAACACCTTTGGCAATGTATTGTTGCCACGCCTGCCCTTGCGAAACGCCGAAAAATGTGCAGATGCACAAATTTATCGCCGATGGCTTTTCACCATGCTTTTTGTATGGAGAAGAAAGCAGTTGGGCAGAACTTAAGCACTCTTGCACGAGCGTGTCCACGCAACGATTGGATTGGAATAAATCATGCTGGTGCATGACGTGCCATCAAGGCCGGTTTCGAGGGGGCCGCGAAAATTTAGCGCGTCCGCGCGCAGAAAATTTTTTGATCCGGCACTCTAAAGAAACGTCGGCGCGCCCCGAAAAGACCCACGCGATCCATTCACCCGCCTGCTTTCAGATGGGTATCAGGCAGTGGCGGCCTATGCCTGCTAGCCTTACAAAACCCGAATATACTTCGGCGGTTCAAGGGCCGACGTTCGTGCGCAGCACGGTAGTTTTTGCACGGTTAGACGCCGCCCTCACCGGCAAGACTTATTGGATCCCGCATGGTGCTTCATGATGAAGGTGTCGTTCCCGCGCTCGAATGCCGCGCGCTTAGCAAGACCTACGGCGCTGGCCGCATCGTGCTGGCGCACCTCGATTTCACACTCGCGCCGGGTGAGTTCGTCGCGATCATGGGTGACTCCGGCGTCGGCAAATCAACACTGCTGAATCTCATTGCAGGGCTCGACAGCGCGGATAGCGGCGACGTGATCATCGACGGCAGCGCGGTCTCGCGTCTGGATGACAACGCGGCAACGCGCTTGCGCCGGCAAAAACTGGGCTTCGTGTTCCAGGCGTTTCACGTGCTGCCGCATCTGACGCTTGCGCAGAATGTCGCTCTGCCGCTGCTATTAAACGATCTACCCGCGGCCGGCGCGCTCGATATGCTCGCGTCCGTCGGTTTGAGCGGCCGGGGCGATGATTTTCCGCGGCAACTGTCGGGCGGCGAATTGCAGCGCGTCGCCATTGCGCGGGCGCTCGTGCATCGTCCGAAACTGATTCTCGCCGACGAACCCACCGGCAACCTCGATCCCGATACCGCGCACGACGTGCTCGGTTTGTTCCGCACGCAAAGCAAGGCAACGGGTGCGGCCACCATCATGGTCACGCACTCGGAAGCGGCCGCAGCCGTGGCGGACCGCATTCTGATTCTGAGCGAAGGCGGCTTGCACGCGTCATCCGGGCGCAGGGCCTTTTCCGGCTCGCAGCCCGACGCCAGACCCATTGCGCGTTCAGCCGATGATGCACGCTGACCCACGCCCGCTGCAGCGAATGCGAGGTCATCGCATACTCGCGCGTTGGCTGTTGGGTGCGGAGTGGCGCAGTCATCGCGCACGCGCACTGGTTGCGATCGCAACGATCGCGCTCGGCGTCGCACTGGGATACGCCGTTCAATTGATCAACAGCGCGGCCTTCAATGAATTCTCAGCGGCGGCTCGCAGCCTGTCGGGCCAGGCCGATCTGCAGGTGCGTGGCGCACAACCTTTATTCGACGAGTCCATCTATCCGCGTTTGTCGACTGAGTCCGGTGTGGCGTTGGCGAGTCCCGTACTCGCTCTCGATGTCACCGTGCCGGATCAGAACGCCGCGCTGCCCGTACTCGGCATCGATGTCTTCAAGGCAAGCCGCATTGCGCCTGATCTGATCGGCGTGCCGTCACCGGAGCGGCCGTTCGATACGCTCGCGGCTAATGCGGTATTTCTCTCGCCGGCGGCGCAGCAATGGCTAAAGGTGAAAATCGGCGATGACGTAGCGCTGCGAAGCGGCACGTCGATCGTGCACTTGCGCGTGGCAGGCGGCCTCGTGAGAACGCGGCCGGGTCAGCGGCTCGCGGTCATGGATATCGCCGCCGCTCAGTGGAGGTTCGGCAAGGTGGGCAAGCTGTCACGCATCGACGTGCAGCTCGAACGCGGCATCGACCGGGAACGCTTCAAGCGTGACCTGCAGGCACGGCTCGGCACGCAGTGGGTGATCTCCGAGACGCGCGACGCCGAAAGCCGGACCGATCGTCTGTCGCGCGCCTACCGGATCAATATGAATGTGCTCGCGCTGGTGGCGCTTTTCACCGGCGCCTTCCTCGTGTTTTCGACGCAGGCGCTGGGTGTCGTGCGACGGCGCGCGCAGTTCGCGATGCTGCGCGTGCTTGGTCTGACGCGTGGGCAGTTGTTGCGGCAGATCCTGATAGAAGGCGCGCTGCTCGGCCTGCTCGGTTCGCTGTCCGGCCTCGCGCTCGGCTATGCGATGGCGAGCGGCGCATTGCGCTTTTTCGGCAGCGATCTGGGCGGCGGCTACTTTCCTGGCGTGCAGCCACACGTCGGTTTCGAACCGCTGGCGACCGCGCTATTTCTGACGCTCGGCATCGCGGTGTCGGTATTAGGCAGTCTTGCTCCCGCATTGGAGGCGGCGCGTGCGCGGCCCGCAGCAGCGCTCAAAGCCGGCGCCGAAGAAGGCGCGTTGGCGCGACTCGCTACGCCGTGGCCCGCTTTGGCATGTCTGCTGGTTGCCGCCGTGCTCACGCAAGTGCCGCCCTTGTTCGATGCGCCTATCGGCGGCTATCTCGCCGTTGCGTTGTTGCTGGTCGGCGGGATTGCGCTGATGCCGCGCGTGACCGCGTTGATCTTTGGTGCGGCGAGCCGTGCGCTCGGTGCGCGGCGTCGCGCCGGCGCGGCGAGCACGTTGGCCTTGGCGCGTCTCGCGAATGCCCCAGGCCATGCATCGATCGCAATGGGCGGCGTGCTGTCGAGCTTCGCGCTGATCGTCGCGATGGCGATCATGGTGGCCAGCTTCCGCGTTTCCGTCGAAGACTGGTTGGGCCACCTGCTCTCGGCCGATCTGTACGTTCGCGTCGCACCGAACGGCGACACCGGTGGCTTGCGCCCCGACGAACAGACTTTGCTGGGTGCCGTGCCCGGCATCAAGACCGCTGCGTTTGCCCGCACTTCGCATCTCACGCTCGATCCTGCACGGCCGGACGTCGCCGTGCTCGCACGTGAAATCGATGCCGCCGATCCAGGTGCGAATCTGCAGATGACCGGGCCGGTTCTGCCTCCTTCCGCGTTGCATGAGGGCGAGACACCTGTTTGGGTGTCCGAAGCAATGGTCGATCTGTATGGATATAAACTTGGCCAGCGCGTGCAATTGCCGCTCGGCGAGCGCGGTCATGTATTCGTTGTGGCCGGCATATGGCGTGATTATGTGCGTCAGACCGGTGCGATCCAGATACGGCTTGCGGATTACCGGCGTTTAACTGCAGATACAGGCGCAACGGATGTGGCCGTCACCGTTCAACCCGGGACGAGCGTTGAACGCGTGATTGCCGGGCTGCGTGCGCTGCCCTACGGTGCGTCGCTAGATCTCTCGCTACCGGGCGAAATTCGCGCGCATACGCTGGTTATCTTCGATCGGAGTTTTGCCGTCACTTATCTGCTCGAGGGTGTCGCGATCGTAATCGGCCTGTTCGGCGTCGCGGCGACGTTCTCAGCGCAAACACTCGCACGAGCCCGGGAGTTCGGCATGCTCCGGCACGTGGGCGTGACTCGCTCACAGGTTCTTTCGATTCTCGCTCTCGAAGGCGGGATGCTCACGGCATGTGGCATCGCGATGGGTTTTGTTCTCGGATTCGCAATCAGTCTGATTCTGGTGTTCGTCGTCAATCCGCAGTCGTTTCATTGGAGCATGTCGCTGCACGTTCCATGGACGGTGCTCGGCACGGTGGCGTTGATGATGTTGGCCTCGTCGTGTTCGACAGCGGTGATTGCGGGACGCGGCGCAGTGTCGGTGGATGCAGTGCGCGCGGTGAAGGAGGATTGGTGATGGAGAGATTGCCGCGTGAGATGACGCGAGCGTCGGCGCATGAGGGCGAGGAGCGAGATTATCGAGTAACTCGCCTCTGTTGCGCGAGTCGCCTCTGGCTCGCGCCCGCCTTGTCGCGCACGTCACCAACTGCGTTGCCTCGCGTTGCGGGCGCACGGCGGCTAAACGCCAGGATTCGTGCCGCGTTACTTTGCATGGGTTTTCTGGCTGCCGCGTCTGCGTTCGCTGCGACGCTCGAGTTTGCGACTGTCACGCCAGATCATCCCATCGTTCTTCCGCAAGACACCGGGGCACACCCGGCTTTTCGCACCGAGTGGTGGTACGCAACGGGCTGGCTCACGACACCGGACAATCATCCCCTCGGTTTCCAGATCACTTTCTTTCGCTCGGCAACCGGTCACGATCCCACCGATCCGAGCGCGTTCGCACCATCGCAATTGATCATTGCCCATGCCGCGTTAAGCGATCCAGCGCTCGGCCATCTTACGCACGATCAGCGCATTGCCCGCCAAGGTTTCGGACTCGCGTATGCGAAGCCGGGCAATACCGACGTCAAACTCGACACATGGAAAATTATCCGTGCCGCCGATGGTCACTACGACGTTACAGTGGACGCGAACGGATTCGCGCTGCATCTCACGCTGACGCCGACACAAGCACCTTTAGTCCAGGGCGAAGGCGGCTACTCGCGCAAAGGTCCGCGGCCCGAACAGGCGAGCTATTACTACAGCGAGCCGCAATTGCGCGTGGCCGGCAGCGTAGTTCGACCGGTCGCAGCGGGCGGCAAATCGACAGGCGAAACGGCCGTTACCGGCGCGGCGTGGCTCGATCATGAATGGTCGAGCACGCTGCTCGATACCGACGCGGTCGGATGGGATTGGCTCGGCGCCAACCTGACGGACGGTTCAGCCTTGATGGCTTTCAAGGTCCGCAGTCGCGATGGACACACGGTATGGGCACACGCAGCGCTGAGAAATCGCGATGGTCAGGTGAAGACGTTTGGCCGCGATGAGGTCGACTTCACTCCGATTCGCACATGGCGCTCGCCACGCACGAACACGTCGTATCCCGTCTCTATGATGGTCAAAACCGGTACGCTGATGTGGCGCCTCGATCCATTGATGGACGACCAGGAACTCGATTCCCGTCAATCGACTGGTGCTGTGTATTGGGAAGGTGCGGTGCGGGTGGGTCGCGAAGGCGTGGACGTTGGACACGCTTATCTGGAACTGACGGGTTACGCGAACGCGTTGCGGATCGGGAGAGAGTGAGCGCCGTTTTTGCTGCTGTAAACGCAGAAACCCCACCGTTGAGGGGTGGGGTTTCTGTTACTGCAGGGGAGCCTGACGATTACCTACTTTCACACGGGAATCCGCACTATCATCGGCGTGGAGTCGTTTCACGGTCCTGTTCGGGATGGGAAGGGGTGGGACCGACTCGCTATGGTCATCAGGCATGACTTGTTGCCGTACTGCTCGGGGAGCAATACAGCCAATCTGGAAGAAGTAGTTTCTGGTGATGCTCACCAGCGGGAGTTGTGTTGTTTCTGGCACAACACTGATCTCAACCGTGCGTCGCGTGTCCCTGCCCCCTTCGGGGGTGGTCCTGAGTAAGCACTGAAGTGCTAACTCATCACGCAAAACACACCTGTTATAGGATCAAGCCTTACGGGCAATTAGTATCAGTTAGCTTAACGCATTACTGCGCTTCCACACCTGACCTATCAACGTCCTGGTCTTGAACGACCCTTCAAGGGGCTCGAAGCCCCGGGGATATCTCATCTTAAGGCGAGTTTCCCGCTTAGATGCTTTCAGCGGTTATCTCTTCCGAACATAGCTACCCGGCGATGCCACTGGCGTGACAACCGGTACACCAGAGGTTCGTCCACTCCGGTCCTCTCGTACTAGGAGCAGCCCCCTTCAAATATCCAGCGCCCACGGCAGATAGGGACCAAACTGTCTCACGACGTTTTAAACCCAGCTCACGTACCTCTTTAAATGGCGAACAGCCATACCCTTGGGACCGGCTACAGCCCCAGGATGAGATGAGCCGACATCGAGGTGCCAAACACCGCCGTCGATATGAACTCTTGGGCGGTATCAGCCTGTTATCCCCAGAGTACCTTTTATCCGTTGAGCGATGGCCCTTCCATACAGAACCACCGGATCACTATGACCTGCTTTCGCACCTGCTCGACTTGTCGGTCTCGCAGTTAAGCACGCTTATGCCATTGCACTATCAGCACGATTTCCGACCGTACCTAGCGTACCTTCGTACTCCTCCGTTACACTTTGGGAGGAGACCGCCCCAGTCAAACTGCCTACCATGCACTGTCCCCGACCCGGATCACGGGCCAAGGTTAGAACCTCAAACAAACCAGGGTGGTATTTCAAGGACGGCTCCACGCAGACTGGCGTCCACGCTTCATAGCCTCCCACCTATCCTACACAGATCGGTTCAAAGTCCAATGCAAAGCTACAGTAAAGGTTCATGGGGTCTTTCCGTCTAGCCGCGGGGAGATTGCATCATCACAAACACTTCAACTTCGCTGAGTCTCGGGAGGAGACAGTGTGGCCATCGTTACGCCATTCGTGCAGGTCGGAACTTACCCGACAAGGAATTTCGCTACCTTAGGACCGTTATAGTTACGGCCGCCGTTTACCGGGACTTCAATCAAGAGCTTGCACCCCATCATTTAATCTTCCGGCACCGGGCAGGCGTCACACCCTATACGTCCACTTTCGTGTTTGCAGAGTGCTGTGTTTTTATTAAACAGTCGCAGCCACCAGTTTATTGCAACCCCTTCACCCTTTGCGCGCAGGCGCATCAAGCTACAGGGGCGTACCTTATCCCGAAGTTACGGTACCAATTTGCCGAGTTCCTTCTCCCGAGTTCTCTCAAGCGCCTTAGAATACTCATCTCGCCCACCTGTGTCGGTTTGCGGTACGGTCTTGTTAAACTGAAGCTTAGAGGCTTTTCTTGGAACCACTTCCAGTTGCTTCACCGCCTAAGCGGCTCGTCCCATGCCCTTGAATTGCGCGCCCGGATTTGCCTGAGCGCCTTCTCCAACACAGGAACCGGGACTTCCAACACCCGGACAACCTTCCGCGATCCGTCCCCCCATCGCATTTAACAATGGTGCAGGAATATTAACCTGCTTCCCATCAGCTACGCATTTCTGCCTCGCCTTAGGGGCCGACTCACCCTACGCCGATGAACGTTGCGTAGGAAACCTTGGGCTTACGGCGAGGGGGCCTTTCACCCCCTTTATCGCTACTCATGTCAGCATTCGCACTTCCGATACCTCCAGCGCACTTTTCAATGCACCTTCGCAGGCTTACGGAACGCTCTCCTACCATGCACATAAATGTGCATCCGCAGCTTCGGTATATTGCTTAGCCCCGTTACATCTTCCGCGCAGGACGACTCGATCAGTGAGCTATTACGCTTTCTTTAAAGGATGGCTGCTTCTAAGCCAACCTCCTGACTGTTTTAGCCTTCCCACTTCGTTTCCCACTTAGCAATATTTGGGGACCTTAGCTGGCGGTCTGGGTTGTTTCCCTCTTGACACCGGACGTTAGCACCCGATGTCTGTCTCCCGTGATTGCACTCTTCGGTATTCGGAGTTTGCTATGGCGTAGTAATCCGCAATGGACCCCACAACCATGACAGTGCTCTACCCCCGAAGGTGATACACGAGGCACTACCTAAATAGTTTTCGGAGAGAACCAGCTATTTCCAGGTTTGTTTAGCCTTTCACCCCTATCCACAGCTCATCCCCTAACTTTTCAACGTTAGTGGGTTCGGACCTCCAGTACGTGTTACCGCACCTTCATCCTGGCCATGGATAGATCACCTGGTTTCGGGTCTACACCCAGCGACTGAACGCCCTGTTCGGACTCGCTTTCGCTACGCCTTCCCTAATCGGTTAAGCTTGCCACTGAATGTAAGTCGCTGACCCATTATACAAAAGGTACGCAGTCACCCCACAAGGAGGCTCCTACTGTTTGTATGCATGCGGTTTCAGGATCTATTTCACTCCCCTCCCGGGGTTCTTTTCGCCTTTCCCTCACGGTACTGGTTCACTATCGGTCGATCACGAGTATTTAGCCTTGGAGGATGGTCCCCCCATCTTCAGACAGGATTTCACGTGTCCCGCCCTACTTGTCGTACACCCAGTTCTTCCTCGCTGTTTTCGTCTACAGGGCTATCACCTGCTATGGCGGCACTTTCCAGAGCCTTCGACTAACAATGAAGATAAAGAGTACAGGCTGGTCCCATTTCGCTCGCCACTACTCTGGGAATCTCGGTTGATTTCTTTTCCTGCGGTTACTTAGATGTTTCAGTTCACCGCGTTCGCTTCTCATGGCCTATGTATTCAGCCATGGATACCTCAATAGAGGTGGGTTTCCCCATTCGGACATCGGGGGATCAAAGCTCGTTTGCCAGCTCCCCCCCGCTTTTCGCAGGCTACCGCGTCCTTCATCGCCTGTGATCGCCAAGGCATCCACCACATGCACTTGTTCGCTTGACCCTATAACGGGTGTGTCTCGCACTGCATCCACGGGGGATGAAGTGTTTCGTCACAGTCGCTACAGGTTGAGTATTCGTGTTGCGCCGTATTCCAAGAGCAATCTTTCGATTTCCCTTTTCATACATTGATACAATCACAACCCTGATTCACCTACTCACATGCCCATCTCTAGACACGCTTTCGTGAATCTCTTTACTACTTCTTCCTGATTGTTAAAGAACGACAGCCGATATAAAGCTCTGCTTCATATCACTCTGACTGGCTCAATCGCCAATGCATAAAGCTCGGTAAATACCGAACGCTAGGCATTGAAGATTGGTGGAGGATGACGGGATCGAACCGACGACCCCCTGCTTGCAAAGCAGGTGCTCTCCCAGCTGAGCTAATCCCCCAGTCATACAGATCACGCAACCTGTTCGCCCCGGGGTCCTCACCGGTTAGCTGCAGCCACCGCAGAAACAGTGGTGGGTCTGGATGGATTCGAACCATCGACCCCCGCCTTATCAAGACGGTGCTCTAACCAACTGAGCTACAGACCCCTGAGTCTGTCTGCGTATCTGTCCTGATTTCACAGCCGATAAGCGTGAGCGCTCAACGCTTTGACACGTCTAGCTCGAGAAAGGAGGTGATCCAGCCGCACCTTCCGATACGGCTACCTTGTTACGACTTCACCCCAGTCATGAATCCTACCGTGGTGACCGTCCTCCTTGCGGTTAGACTAGCCACTTCTGGTAAAACCCACTCCCATGGTGTGACGGGCGGTGTGTACAAGACCCGGGAACGTATTCACCGCGGCATGCTGATCCGCGATTACTAGCGATTCCAGCTTCACGCACTCGAGTTGCAGAGTGCGATCCGGACTACGATCGGTTTTCTGGGATTGGCTCCCCCTCGCGGGTTGGCGACCCTCTGTTCCGACCATTGTATGACGTGTGAAGCCCTACCCATAAGGGCCATGAGGACTTGACGTCATCCCCACCTTCCTCCGGTTTGTCACCGGCAGTCTCCCTAGAGTGCTCTTGCGTAGCAACTAGGGACAAGGGTTGCGCTCGTTGCGGGACTTAACCCAACATCTCACGACACGAGCTGACGACAGCCATGCAGCACCTGTGTTATGGCTCCCTTTCGGGCACCCCGACCTTTCAGCCAGGTTCCATACATGTCAAGGGTAGGTAAGGTTTTTCGCGTTGCATCGAATTAATCCACATCATCCACCGCTTGTGCGGGTCCCCGTCAATTCCTTTGAGTTTTAATCTTGCGACCGTACTCCCCAGGCGGTCAACTTCACGCGTTAGCTTCGTTACCAAGTCAATGAAGACCCGACAACTAGTTGACATCGTTTAGGGCGTGGACTACCAGGGTATCTAATCCTGTTTGCTCCCCACGCTTTCGTGCATGAGCGTCAGTATTGGCCCAGGGGGCTGCCTTCGCCATCGGTATTCCTCCACATCTCTACGCATTTCACTGCTACACGTGGAATTCTACCCCCCTCTGCCATACTCTAGCCCGCCAGTCACAAATGCAGTTCCCAGGTTAAGCCCGGGGATTTCACATCTGTCTTAGCGGACCGCCTGCGCACGCTTTACGCCCAGTAATTCCGATTAACGCTTGCACCCTACGTATTACCGCGGCTGCTGGCACGTAGTTAGCCGGTGCTTATTCTTCCGGTACCGTCATCCTCCCGCCGTATTAGGGCAGAAGTTTTCTTTCCGGACAAAAGTGCTTTACAACCCGAAGGCCTTCTTCACACACGCGGCATTGCTGGATCAGGGTTGCCCCCATTGTCCAAAATTCCCCACTGCTGCCTCCCGTAGGAGTCTGGGCCGTGTCTCAGTCCCAGTGTGGCTGGTCGTCCTCTCAGACCAGCTACAGATCGTCGCCTTGGTAGGCCTTTACCCCACCAACTAGCTAATCTGCCATCGGCCGCCCCTGTAGCGAGAGGTCCTAAGATCCCCCCCTTTCCTCCGTAGAGCGTATGCGGTATTAATCCGGCTTTCGCCGGGCTATCCCCCACTACAGGACACGTTCCGATGTATTACTCACCCGTTCGCCACTCGCCACCAGGGTTACCCCCGTGCTGCCGTTCGACTTGCATGTGTAAGGCATGCCGCCAGCGTTCAATCTGAGCCAGGATCAAACTCTTCAGTTCAAACCTGTTACTGTTTTTCGGGCTCTTTCGAACCCGGTCGCTCACTCAACGTACTGACGAATGATCATCCTGCCGCCGTGTTTCCACCCCAGCAGGAAAACCTTCCTTTAATACTAGTGTGAGACTTGATACTTTCGCTTTTGCAGCAGGCCCCGAAGGACCCACCGCCGCGTCGCGCATCAAGCGCCCACACTTATCGGCTGTTAATTTTTAAAGATCGATTACGCATTCACTACCAAAAACCGCACCGCGTGTCGCCAACCTCACAACCACCCGGCACCGCTTCGTTCTGCGTCGCTGCATCTGCAGCAGAGAAACGAGATTATGGAGAACGGCCGGCATGTCGTCAATCCCTCTTGTGCAATTATTTTCAAAAAGTTGAGAAGCACCAAAACAGCCTTTGCTCGGGCATCGCAAAAAATACTTAGTTATCCGAGTTAATTTTCACGCAATACCAGTGATTGCATATTTTTGCAAGCGAGAGACGCTAACTCGATTGAACGATCACGCGCCACCGGGGACTCTCGGGGGCTCTCGGGGGCTCTCGGGGCTCTCGGGACTCTCGGAGCACTCGGAGCACTCCGGACACGGGGATACGGGGACACTCAGACGCACGCCCCCAAGGGGACACAAGGACGAAGAGGAAGCAGCGGGAACGGGCGAATCGAGGACGCGCAATAGAAACTACGCGCAAGCTACGAAGACAAAACGAGGACAAACAAGAACAACCAGGAAGCAGGAACGCGGAGAGTGGTTTTGTGAAGTACGCTTCGGCGCGCGCAGCGCCGCCGGAAGTAAGACGCCCTTGTCACTCACGCCGAATGTGCGGGAGCACAGATTCCAGATGCACCACTACTGCAACTGCGCGGGGGACCCACTTATAAGCTGGCGGGGTGAGCCGCTTTCTTTGCTTATCTTTCTTTGCGGCGGCAAAGAAAGTAAGTGCCTGCCCCGCACAGGGGCGAACGCTAATAGACCGCGAAGAAAACAAGGAAAGGCCAAAGTAGCCAGATCAAGGACAGCCCAACACCTTGGGGCAAACAAAACCAGCAAAAAACAAAAAACCAAAACAAACAAAAACCACTAAAGCCCCCATCCGGCGCAGCCGTAAACAAGTAATTCAGCCACACATTTATCCGCCGACCATGGAAAAACCAGTAGGGACCCAAGCAGAGCCCCAAGCGGACACCCAGGCAAACGCCCAAACAGACGCCCAAACAGACTCCCCATCACCCCACCTGCTTCTGGAAGCAGTCCCAACAGGCACGCCCCTCGACTGGCCAATCACCGACTCCGACGGCACACTCCTCTTCGCCAGCGGCGCCATCCTGGCCACCACAGACGAGCGCAAATTCCTCTTCGACAACTTCCACCCGCACCGCGGCGACTTACTGAACGCGGCCACGCAACCAGAACCAGAACCCCAACCCGACCACTCCACCGGCAAACTCACAATAAAGGACATGCACCTGACGATAGGTGCATTAATAGGCGTACGCTCCCAACTCGGTAGCGGCGCTCCGATGCATCCATGCCGCATCATCGGCTTCGCGCCCAACCACGCGCTCTTCGTGACACCGCCATTGCAAAATGGCCGCATCCTCCCACTACGCCTCGGCGAAAACATCGAGATCGTCGCCATAGCGAGCCACGCCGTGTTTCGTTTCGTCTGCACGGTCGAGTCAGTTTGTCGCGCCCCGTTCGACTACGTAGTGCTATCGAAACCCGGCGTGATCCGCCGCCTGCGCGAACGCAAGTCGATCCGCGTCCACGCGCACTTCGCGGTGCGCTTCGGCATCGGCGAAACTGGCGATTCATATGAAAGTCTGGGCGTGGCCAACAGCATCAGCACACTCGGCATGTCGCTGAGCGCCTCATGGACGCTCGGTGCAGTCGGCGAACGATTGCGCGTCGCCTTCTGCCTCAAATCGGCAGAACTGCAAACCATGATCGAAACCACGGCAATCATCCGCAACGTGCAGAAAGGCAGCGCGCCGGGCGAGCCGTCGATCCACGGTCTCGAACTCGATCAACTCGATGCAGCACAGCAGATGGCGATGAAAGTCTTCGTATTCGACCGCCAGGACGACGTGCAATGCTGGTCTAACGGTTTGAAATAAGCGCACGAAAACGCGCGGCATGGCGCGCGTGCGGCTCAGGCAATCAGTTCTTCCGGTGTAAAAAGCGCCGCGCCCCATGCATCGGCAAGCGTCCTGCAACGGCCCAGCCGAATCGCCTCCCGCTCAAAATCGACGAATATCACTTCGTCCGCGTGAAGCGGCCGCGCCGGCTGATCGCCGCTGCGGCCGTCGGTCAGGATCCACAGCCAGCGCTGCTGCGCGGGCTTGCGTCGGGCGCTGCGCTCCAGCACCTGCGCGGCCTGACGCACGCCGGACGCGAGCGGCGTCCCGCCACCTCCACCCACCGGCCTTAGCCATCGCTCGTTCCACCAGCGCGGCACAGCGGGACCGAAACGCAGATCGGCGCCGGCGCCGCCAAAACACACCAGCGCCGCCTCGGCGCGCGAAGTGCTTGCGCGATCGAACAACGCGCTCAGCAAACCCTTTGCGAGTGCGAGGCGCTGCCCGCCAAGCATGGAACCGGAACAATCGAGCACGAAGCAGTGCAGTACACCGCCCCGCGGCGCCTCACGCACGAAGCGCAGATGCTCGGCGCGCAAGGTGTCCTGACGCATTGCGGTGAGCGTCGGCAACCATGCGATGCGCTTGCCCGGCGTCCCTTGCAAACGGCCACGCGAACCTGCGCCGGCACCTTGCCGCCATCGAAAACCGCTGCGCGAGTCAGCGGCGGCACCCTTCCGATGGCTCAGCGTTTTTTTGCGTTGAGCGGAATAACGCCTTTGACTTGCGCGACGCCCGCGGGCTGCGGTGGTAAATAACCCCAATCGCTATCGTCGGCAGCCGCGCCTGGCGCTGTATCGTGAGAAGACTGCGAAGACGCGGCATTCGCATCGTCAGTGGCCTGCCGCGGCGCTTCGTTCCCGCGTACGTCGCCCTCTGCCCGCGTCTCGCGATCGTGGCGCCGATGCATCAGCACCGCCTCGGCGACCCGCTCGACATGCTCAGTCGTGACCGCAACCGCCTGCTCCAAGGCAGCCAATGCCCGCGCCGCGCGCAACATCACCAGATCGGCACGCAAGCCGTCGACTGCCGCGTCGATGCACAGCGCACTAACATGCGCATGCACGGCGTCGTCGAAATCGAGTTGCGGCAGCGCTTCACGCGCCGCTCGAATCCGTTGAACATACGTTTCCTGCTGCTGCGCGAATCCAGCACGAAAACCGCGCGGATCGAGATCGAACGCGAGACGCGCCCTAACGATCTGCTGACGCACCTGCGGATCAAAACAGTTTTCCAACTCGACCATCAAACCGAAGCGGTCGATCAGTTGCGGCCGCAACTCACCTTCTTCCGGATTCATCGTGCCGATCAGCACGAAGCTCGCATCGTGATTATGCGAAACACCATCGCGCTCGACAGTATTCACACCGCTGGCAGCTGCATCGAGTAGTGCATCGACGAGCGTATCAGGCAGCAGATTCACTTCATCGACATATAGCACGCCGCGATGCGCTTTCGCGAGCAAACCCGGCGAAAAACGCACCGAGCCATCGCGCAACACGGTTTCGATATCGAGCGTGCCGATCAGACGATCTTCACTCGCGCCGAGCGGCAAATTCACCAACTGCCCTTCCGGCAACAACTCAGCGAGCGCGCGCGCCGCGGTCGATTTCGCCGTGCCGCGCGGCCCACTCACCAGCACGCCGCCCAGACCCGGGTCAATTGCAGCGAGCAGGAGCGCCTGCTGCAATGGTGTCTGGCCGATCAGCGCGGCAAAGGGAAAAGCGGGCCGCTGGGTCGCTGCGTTCATGTTTGCATTCCTTCGATCTGCTGCTCGCTCGCGAGCAGATGCTGTTCGACTTGCGCGCGATAATCGCCGGGCGCTTGCCACAGACCGCGCTGCATCGCTTCGAGCAGACGCTCGCAGATCGAATGCATGGCGTGCGGATTGTGCCGCTGCAAGAACGCGCGCGTATCGGCATCGTTCAGATAGGCGTCGGTGACGAGCGCATATTGATGATCGGCGACCACCCGTGCGGTCGCATCGTAGCCGTAGAGATAATCGACCGTCGCTGCGATTTCAGCAGCGCCCTTATAACCGTGGCGCTTCACGCCATCGAGCCATTTTGGATTGACCACGCGTGAGCGGACCACGCGCGCGATCTCTTCATGCAACGTGCGAACGCGTGGCGCGGCCGGGTTGCTGTGGTCCGCGTGATAGACCTGTGGCTGATTGCCCGCCAGATGCCGCACTGCCGCGACCATGCCGCCCTGAAACTGGTAGTAATCGTTCGAATCAAGCAGGTCGTGCTCGCGGTTGTCCTGGTTCTGCAGCACCACATCCATCGCGGCGAGACGTGCGCCGAATGCGTGGTGCGCTTCTTCGCCAGCGCTTTTCTGCGTGTAGGCGTAACCACCCCACGCTTGATAGGCAGTCGCAAGGTCCGCGTCGGTTTGCCATTGCTGCGAGTCGATCATGTCCTGCAGACCCGCACCATACGCGCCGGGCCGCGCGCTGAAGACACGCCAGCCGGCACGCTTGCGCGCCTCGGTGGCATCCATGCCGCGCGCAATCAGCGCGTCGCGTTCGCGCAGCACGCGCGCGCGAATCGGGTTCAGGTCTTCGGGTTCGTCGAGTTCGGCCACGGCCTGCACGGCGGCGTCGAACAGATGCATCACGTTCGCAAAGGCATCGCGGAAAAAGCCGGATACGCGCAAGGTGACGTCGATACGCGGCCGGTCGAACACCTCGATCGGCATGATCTCGAAGTCAGTCACGCGATGACTGCCTGGCGCCCACTTCGGCCGCACACCGAGCAAAGCGAGCGCCTGGGCGATGTCGTCGCCACCGGTGCGCATGGTCGCGGTGCCCCACACCGAGAGGCCAATCGCGCGCGGGTAATTGCCTTTTTCCTGCAGATGCCGTTCGATCAACTGCTGCGCGGATTTCAAACCAAGCGACCATGCCGCTTGAGTCGGCACTGCTCGCGTATCGACAGAATAGAAGTTGCGACCGGTGGGCAGCACATCGGGCCGTCCACGCGAAGGCGAACCGCTCGGCCCCGGCGGCACGAAACGCCCTTCAAGCCCGCGCTTCAGATGCCGCATTTCCTGCGGACCGCAGGCGTCGAGCCGCGGCAGTACATCGTTGCGCAGTCGCTCGATCACTCGTTCCGCTTGAGGCAAGGTTCCGCTCACGGACACAAAGTCGGACGCTTCATCACCACACACTTCACGCAACATCTCGGCCGCCAGCAGTTCCAGGCGCTCGCGTGTATCGCCGCAGTGCCGCCACGGCGCATCGCTGACCTGTTGCAACACGTCAGAACGTGGACCGTCCCACGCCGCCGACCAATCCACCGACAGCGGATCGAACAGATGATCCATCTGCAGATCGCGCGCCAATGCGTCGATCAAACCAGCCTTGCTGCCTTGACCATCACCGACCGGAAAGCGCCCTAAAGCCAACAATGTATCGCGCCGCTGCACCCCGTCAGGCGATTGCCCGAACGTATGCAAACCATCGCGAATCTGCGCCTCTTTCAACTCGCACAGCCATGCATCGACGCGCGTTAGCAACGCGTCCTCGGCGTCCTGTCCGTTCGGCTCCGCGAGACTCAATTCGTCATGCAGCTTATGCTCGACGATGGTCGCGAGAATGGTGCGCCTCAACAGCTTCGAACGGCGCGGATCGACCATCAGCGCCTCATAGTATTCGTCGACCTGGCGTTCGAGGTCTTGCAACGGCCCGTAAGTTTCAGCGCGCGTAAGCGGCGGCATCAGGTGATCGATAATGACGGCCTGCGCACGACGCTTCGCCTGGCTGCCCTCGCCCGGATCGTTGACGATGAACGGATACAGGTGCGGCATCGGGCCGAGAATCAGATCGGGCCAGCACGCATCGCTCAACGCGACGCTCTTGCCGGGCAACCATTCGAGATTACCGTGCTTGCCGACATGCACGACGGCGTCGACGCCGAACTGATGACGCAACCAGAAATAGAACGCCAGATACGCATGCGGCGGCACGAGTTCAGCGTCGTGATAGCTCGCGTAATCGCCCTGCTCACGCGAACGCGACGGCTGAATCCCGACGAACACCTGCCCGCAGCGCCAGCCTGCAATCATGAAGCGGCCGCGCCGCAACGTCGGATCCTGTTCGGGCGAGCCCCAGCGCGTGTTCACCGCATTGCGCGCTTCGGCGGGTAACGCATTGAAATGCACCAGATAGTCGTCGAGCGCGAGGCTTTGCAACGCGGGCCGCAAATCACGCACGACCGGATCGTTGGTCACGCCTTCGGTCAACGCCTTCAGCAAGGCGTCGCCGTCGGCAGGCAATGCTGCGAGGCGGTATCCCTCGTCGCGCAACATGGACAGAATGCCGACCACCGAGGCCGGCGTATCCAGCCCCACGCCGTTGCCGATACGCCCTTCGCTCATTGGGTAATTGGCGAGAATCAGCGCGAGTTTCTTGTCCGCGTTATCGAGTGTGCGCAGACGGCACCAGCGGCGGCTCAGTTCGGCCAGAAAGCCGACGCGTTCGAGGTCCGGTTGATAGCGGACCACATCGACTTCGGTGTGCGGACAACGATAGGCGAGCCCCTTGAAACTGATCGCCCGCGTGATGATACGGCCGTCCACTTCCGGCAACGCGATATGCATGGCGATATCGCGCGAGTTGAGGCCTTGATTGTCCTTGACCCAATCCTCGCGGTTACCGCCACTCAGAATCACCTGCATCACCGGAGCGTCGCCGGCGAGCGCAAGCGGTTCGGGGTCGTCGATAGCAGACGCGGCGAATGCAGTCGTATTCAGCACCAAGGCGACATCGTGTTGCGCACACAACCGCTGCACGACTTCGCGGCTCATCGCATCTTTCAGCGAAGTAATCGCGACCGGCAGCGGATTCAGACCTTGTGCTTCGAGCGCATCAACCAGCGCATCGAACACGGCTGTGTTGGCCGCTTGCAGATGCGCCTTGTAGAACAGAATCGCAGCGACCGGCGCGCCCTTAACCCAGCGCGCCTGCCAGTCGGCCATCGTCGGGGTATCGCGTTCGGGATAATAGAGCGTCGCGGCAGGCAAGGCGCGCGGCGGCGCAGGCTCGTGCCCCCAGCCAAGCGAGCGGTACGCGATAGCGCGCAGGAACGCCTCGGCATTCTGCGGCCCGCCTTCACGCAGATAGCGCCATAACTGATGACACAGATCGGCGCCGGCAGTGCTGCGCGCGAGCAGGTTCGGATCTTCCTGAAGATCGCCGGAGAACATCGCGAGCGTCTGCTGCTTGCGCTCGGCGAGCGCGACCACCTGTTCGATTCCATACGGCCAGTACGCCTCGCCGCCGAGGTGATCGACCACTACGACACGCGCATGCTGCAACACGTCTTCGACATAGAAATCGACTGAGGCCGGTTGCCGCAAATACGTGACGTTCGCGAGCCGTACGCTCGGAAAACCCTCGCCCAGACGAGGCACCACGCTCGCCAGCAGCGACAGCGTGGTATCGGCGGAGCTGAGCACCACGATATCGGCGGGCTGCTGATCGATGCGGATCACGCCTTGCGTATCGTCGACAAAACCGCCCGGCGTAGTGCGCAGCAGATGCATGACCGGTTACGCCTGTTGCGGTTGGGCGTTCGCCACGGCGCCCAAAGCGGCGTCGAATGTCTGTTGCAGCGTGGCCTGGTCGAGGTCTTCGCCGATCAGCACGAAGCGGCTTTGCACGCCCTCGCCCGTTTCACCCGCTTGCCAGCGCCGGTCGAAATAACTATCGAAACGACGGCCCACGCCCTGGATCACCAGACGCATCGCGGCGCCCGGCAATGCCGCGAAACCTTTAACGCGGTAAATCGTGTTCGTTTCGACGAGCCCTTGCAACGCGGCGATCACAGTCTCGCGCGACGAAACATTCGCATGCACCACCACCGAATCGAATTCGTCGTGATGGTGATCGGCATCTTCGGCCGAACCGTGATGGTCGTGGCGCAGGTGAATCGTTTCTTCCGAGGCCGTTTCGAGGCCGAGCAACGTATGCAGATCGAGCTGGCCCATCTGCGCGCGCACGATCTTCACTTGCGGCGGAATTTCTTCACGAATCGAACTTTCGACAGAAGCTTGCTGTGCGTCGTCGAGCAAATCCGTTTTGTTCAGAATCACCAGATCGGCTGCCGACAACTGGTCTTCGAACAGCTCATGCAGCGGCGATTCATGGTCGAGATTCGGATCGGCCTGGCGTTGCGCATCCACGGCGGCCGGATTGTCGGCGAACTGGCCGCTCGCCGTGGCCGGGCCGTCGACTACGGTGACGACCGCGTCGACGGTAAAGCTGTTCTTGATCTGCGGCCAGTTGAACGCCTGCACCAGCGGCTTCGGCAACGCGAGACCGGATGTCTCGATCAGCACGTGATCGATCTGCTCGCGTCGCTCCACCAGTTTTTCCATCACCGGGAAAAACTCTTCCTGCACGGTGCAACACAGGCAACCGTTCGCAAGCTCATACAGTTGCCCTTCGGTCTCGACGCCGTTTTCATCGCAACCGATGCCACAACCCTTGAGGATTTCCCCGTCGATCCCGAGTTCGCCGAATTCGTTGACGATCACCGCGATGCGCTTGCCGCCCGCATGCTGAAGAATGTGCCGCAACAGCGTGGTCTTGCCGCTGCCGAGAAAGCCCGTGACGATGGTGACGGGGATCTTGCGCATTTGAGTTTGCATCGTGAGGTCCATCCGTAGGAGTTGCATGTGCACGCCGATGCGCCTGCGCGTCTGGCTGTATAGGCCGTGCAAACGGGGCGCATGCCCTAAGCCACGACAATAACCAGACACGAGGACGAACAACGGCGTTGCCGGGGCAACAGAAAACAGAAAACGGGAATGAGGTCATGAACGCGCCGCCGCATCCCCGCGGTGGTCATTCTTCGTAGTCTGGCCGGTATCCGGGCTGGCGAAAGCGCCGCTTCCCCTTCCCGGGCGAGTGGTTTCTCGCCCAGTGGTTATATGCCGACGCGGCCTTGCGCGTGGACATCGAAGCCGGCTCCGCGGCGCCAGGCAAACAACCTGGAACCGCTTTTCGCTTACCGTTGCGGGGGCAGCACAGGTTGACCCGATCCATTGCAGGTGGGCACCCTGTTTCCCGTTTAACTGCATGCGCACGAGCGCGCATGCGAGCACCAAAGTGCGTGCGAGTTTAGGCCGAGCGCCCCGTGCCGTCAAGGAAACGCAGGCGTCCGCAGGGCCTTTCCGCAGTGCCGGCGCGGCCTGCCGTGTGCTATCGTATGCGCGCGTTTGGTGCCCGCACATGCGTTCGCATGTGCAGTTAAACGGGAAACAGGCCGCGCTCGCTGCGCTCAACCTGTGCTGTCCCCGCAACGGTAAGCGACCTGCGGTGCTTTCGCATCGCGCATGCGTTTTTGATGCCACTGTCTGACGAATCTGGACGGGAAGGCAAAACGCATGAGGCCGCCAGCCCGGATACCGGCCAGACGCGGAGGCAGTGAACGTCACGCTGCCGTCCGCCGGAATCCGCGAGGGACGGATGTGAAGGCGCTGAAGCACGACGTGGCGCGGCCGTTGGCGTTTTCCCGTGGGAAACGCGGCGAGCAGCGTTTTTCGTCGCGCGTACCCTGTCGCACCGCATGACCTCAATTTCTGCCGCCCCGGGCCTCTTCGCGTCTCACCCGTTCCCGCTTGTCATGACATGGCGCACGCCATGCGCGCCGCGATGAGCCGCGCCTGGCTGATCGGCGCAGGCCCCGGTGACGTCGAACTGATGACGCTCAAGGCAACGCGCGCCCTGGCGCAAGCCGATGTGGTGCTGGTCGACGATCTGGTGAACCCCGACGTGCTGCAATTCGCGCGCGCCGACGCGCAGATCGTGTACGTCGGCAAACGTGGCGGGCATCCGTCGACACCGCAGGCCGGCATCGTCGCGCAGATGCTCGAACATGTGCAGGCCGGGCGCAGCGTCGCGCGTTTGAAAGGGGGCGATCCGTTCGTGTTCGGCCGCGGCGGCGAAGAACAGCAGGCGCTGCATGCCGCGGGCATCAGCGTGGACGTGATCAACGGCATCACCGCCGGGATTGCAGCGCCCGCGGCAATCGGTATTCCTGTGACGCATCGCGATTACGCGCAAGGCGTGGTGTTCGTCACCGGACACGGCGCCGGCAGTGGCGAGCCGGACTGGGCCGCGCTCGTCGCCACGCGGATGACGTTGGTGATTTACATGGGCATGCGTCGCCTGAACGATATTGCCGCCGCGTTGCTCGCGGCCGGCATGAGCGCCGATACGCCGTCCGCGGCGATCGAATCGGCGACGCGTCCTGAGCAACGGCACGTGCTCGCGCGGCTCGGCGAGTTCGCGGATACAGTCTCGCGTGCCGGACTCGGATCGCCGGCGATCGTGGTGATCGGCGGAGTGGCTTCGCTGGCTTTGGCGCGGGATGCTGTGAATGCCAGTACGGTGGGCGGGTTGGACGCGCAATGAAAACGCTCACTGTCGGCATCGGTTGCCGCCTGCACAGCCCGGCTGAGGAGATTGAAGCGGCCGTGCGCGCCACACTCGGCTCGCACACATTCGATGAAATCAGCACGGTTGCCTCGATCGACACCAAAGCCCACGAAGCCGGCTTGCTCGAATTCTGCGCGCGTCATGCCCTGCCGCTGATGCTGTTCAGCCGCGCGCAGATTGCGGCGATAGCGGTGGACGATCCGTCGGCGGCAGCACGCGAGCATCTGGGCATAGACGGCGTCTGCGAACCGTGCGCGTTGCTCGCCGCAGCGGCCGAATCTGAGGCGGCCAGCGCACCAGGCGCCGCCCACGCGTCGACATTTGCGTCAGTTGCATCGGCTGAATCGGCTGCCCCAATCGCCTCACCTGCGTCGATTGCACTCAGTGCCGCGAACGCACGGCTACTCGTGCGCAAAACCATTCGCAACGGCGTCACGGTAGCGATAGCCTCAACCACCGTCCACCCCGCCGGCGAACCGACAAACAACGACACCCAAAAACAGGACCTTTCATGAAGACTGATCCCGAATCGCATCAACGCATGACCGAGCGCCGGCGCGAAGGTCACGAGAAAAAGCAGGCCAGCGCCACCGTCGAAAAAGGTCTGCTGATCGTCAACACCGGCACCGGCAAAGGCAAAACCACGGCAGCGTTTGGTATGGCCGTGCGCGTGCTTGGGCATGGCATGCGCCTCGGCGTCGTGCAATTCATCAAAGGCGCGTTGCATACCTCGGAGCGCGACTTCCTCGGTGCGATCGCCAATTGCGACTTCGTCACGATGGGCGACGGCTACACCTGGAACACGCAGAATCGCGACGCCGACATCGCCACCGCGCGCAAAGGCTGGGACGAAGCGCGCCGCATGATCGAGAGCGGCGACTATCACATGGTGATCCTCGACGAACTGAACACCGTGCTGAAGTACGAATACCTGCCGCTCGACGAAGTGCTGTCGGTCCTGAACGCCCGTGCTCACATGCTGCACGTGGTGGTGACCGGCCGCCACGCGCCGGACGCGTTGATCGAAGCCGCCGACCTCGTCACCGAAATGCGCATCGTCAAGCACCCGTATCGCGAGCAAGGCGTGAAAGCGCAGCGCGGCGTGGAGTTCTGAGCAATGTCCGCGTCCTCCAATCCCCCAAGGGGACTTCCTTCGGGGCGGGGGGCTTCGTTCGAAACGTCCCTCAAGGACACCTCCTTCGGTGCATGCCCCGCCCTGTTCATTAGCGCGCCCGCGTCGGGCCAAGGCAAGACCACGATTACCGCGGGTCTGGCGCGCTACCATCGGCGACTCGGACGACGCGTACGCGTCTTCAAGACGGGCCCTGACTTTCTCGATCCGATGATTCTGGCGCGTGCCAGCGGCGCGCCGGTACTGTCGCTCGATCTGTGGATGGTGGGCGAATCGGCCTGCCGAAACCTGCTCGCGCAAGCGGCGGCTGAAGTGGATCTGATCCTGATCGAAGGCGTGATGGGTCTGTTCGACGGCACGCCGAGCAGCGCCGATCTGGCAACCACGTTTGGCGTGCCGGTGCTCGCAGTGATTTCAGCAAAAGCGATGGCGCAGACCTTCGGCGCGGTCGCCTTCGGCCTTGCGCAATTCAGACCTCAAGTGCCGTTTTACGGCGTGCTCGCCAATCGCGTCGGCTCGCCAAGGCACGCGCAAATGCTCCAAGAGGCGTTACCGCCGAACCTGCGCTGGTGTGGGCACATCACCGGCAACGACGAAATCCAGTTGCCCGATCGCCACCTCGGGCTGCATCAAGCCGCAGAGATCGACGACCTGGAAACGCGCCTGGATCGCGCCGCCGATGCACTCGCGCAAACCGCATTGGCTGAACTCCCGCCACCGGTCGAATTCGGGGCGCCCGCGCAGGAAGCCCTGCCACGTCTTCTGGAAGGCAAGCGGATCGCGATAGCGCGCGATGCCGCGTTCTCGTTCATCTATCCGGCCAACGTCACGCTGCTGGAGACACTCGGCGCGCACATCGACTATTTCTCACCCCTCGCCGATGAAGCACTGCCGGAGCACGCCGACGCCCTGTACCTCCCAGGCGGCTATCCCGAACTCCATGCGGCAGTGCTCGCAGGCAACACGCAAAGCGCCGCGACGATTCGCGCGCACGCGGCCGCCGGCAAACCGGTCGTCGCCGAATGCGGCGGCATGCTCTATCTGCTTGAACAGCTGACCGACACGAGCGGCGCCACAACGCCGATGCTCGGCCTGCTGCCCGGCCACGCAACGATGCAAACGCGCTTCACCGCGCTCGGCATGCAACAGATCGACAGCCTGCATGGTCCAATGACCGGCCACACCTTCCACTACTCTAAACTGACGACATCGCTCACGCCGCTTCGTTCAGCCACCCGGCCGCACGGCGATGCGCCTGGCGAGAACGTGTTCCGCGCCGGTTCGATTGTGGCAACCTATATGCACGCTTATTGGCCCTCCAACCCGGCCTTCACGGCCGCCCTGTTCCATGGCGAAGCCTTTTAACGATTCCGAGCGCGAAGCCGTCTACCGCGCGATTTACGAACGGCGCGACATGCGCCATTTCGTGCGCGAGCCGGTCGACCCTGCCGTGTTGCAACGCCTGCTCGACGCGGCGCATCACGCGCCGAGCGTCGGCTTCATGCAACCCTGGCGCATCGCGCGCATCACCGATCCGGCTTTGCGCACGGCGTTGCACGCGACGGTCGAAAGCGAACGCCTCGCCACCGCCGACGCCCTCGGCAAGCGGCGCGAAGAATTCATGAAGCTGAAAGTGGAAGGCATGCTGGACTGCGGCGAACTGCTGGTGATGGCGCTGATGGACGGCCGCGAGCGGCACATCTTCGGACGCCGCACCTTGCCGGAAATGGATCTCGCGTCTGTGGCGTGCGCGATCCAGAACATGTGGCTCGCCGCGCGCGCGGAAGGTTTGGGAATGGGCTGGGTGTCGTTATTCGACGTCGACATGGTCCGTACGCTGCTGCATATGCCCGAGGGCGCGCGGCCGGTGGCGATCCTGTGTCTCGGTCACGTCGATCAGTTCTACAGCGAGCCGATGCTGGAAACCGAGCGCTGGGCAAGCCGCATGCCGCTCGCCGATTGCGTGTTCGAAAACCGCTGGCCGGAAGACGGCAAAACGCCGGAATAGCGCGGGATGTTTTAAGGCTGCACCGGCTTAACCGAAACCACATTCGGCATGCCGCTCGCCTGATCGGTCCGCAGTTTCACGCGCCAGTCGGGCGGCGCATCGAAAGGGAATTTTGCCAGGGCGCTTTTCACGAGCGCCGGCATCGCATGCAGGGGATCAGCATCGCGATCGCTGCTGGCCGCGTTCACGCTGTAGACCTCCTGTCCGCTCGACTGCTCGAAAAACCGCAGCGTCAACGAATGCTGATAAGCGCGTCCGCCGAATAGCGCAAACGGCGGTTCGGGCGCGCGTTCGCATGCGCCTGGCGCGCAATCCTTCACGCTTACGCCAACCGTGGCCGGCCGCGTGTCATACGCAATCGACAGTAAATAATGCGCGGACTTGCCCGCCGTATCGATGAAATCGTTCTTCGCCAGCTCATCGCGCAGCATGGTTTCAAATTGCGGATGATCGGTACTGGCATCCTGCGACGGCATGCGCGAAATCGTATAGGTACGCGCCCCCTGCAGCGCAGCCGAAGGATTCGCCGTGTGCACGTCGGCGCTCAAACCCGCGCATCCGGTCAGACTCGCCGCGGCCAGCGCGGCACAGATCAATATCGCTTTCACCAGCTTCTCGCTTCAATAAGGTGAGTGTTCATAAGTCATAAGTCGTCAGCGCGCGGCTGCGGCGGCATCGGACTGCGCCTCGTCGAGTGCCGGCAGGGAAATCGTGAACGCCGTTCCCTTGCCAGGCGCACTGACCACGTCGACGTCGCCGCCATGGCGCGTCACGACCGTCTTGACGAACGCCATGCCCAATCCCGCGCCGCCCACTTCCGGGCGCTCCGTCTCGTGAAAGCGCCGGAAGCGCTCGAACAGACCCGCCTGCTGCTCCATGGGAATACCGTAGCCTTCGTCGAGAATCGTGCACGACACGCGTTTTGCCGCGCCGGGCACGCCCGTCTGCGCAAGGCTGCCAATGCTCTTCAGGCTGCACGTGATCTGCGTGTCCGGCGGACTGTACTTGACCGCATTATTCAGAATGTTGACGAGCGCGCGCGTCATCAGCGAACGGTCCGCGCAGATCCAGTGGCCCTCCTCCCCGGCGTCGGCTTCGTCTTCCGTATTCGTTTGCAGCGTGATGCGTTTGGCGTGGGCCTGTGGCCAAACCTCGTCGCTGGCGTCGATCATCAGTTCGGTCATGCTCACCGGTTCGAGCATATAGGTTTGCGATTCAGCACGCGCGAGTTGCACGAAGTCGTCAGCAAGCGTCAGCGCACGTTGCGCATAACGCTCGATGCGCTCCAGCAGGCCACGCGCGAGCACCGGCTCGCTGCGCGCCCGCTCGATCTCTACCAGCGCCAGAATCGAAGCCTGCGGCGAACGCATATCGTGCGACAGCAGCCGCAACGCGTCTTCCCGTTGGCGCTCCGCCGCATGCAGGGCCGATACATCGACCAGACCCGCGATCCAGCCCGTCGTCTCACCTTGCTCGTTCGTGCAATTCGCATAGCGCAGCAGATGATCGCGCTCGTGGGCGTCGCGCACCTCCACGCCCTGCGCCATCAGTGCGGCGAACTCATGGCGCGCGGGATCGAGCAGCGCGGGCCACTGAGCATGCGCGAGCAGATTGTTCTCGGCGTCCGACGGCGCGCCGCTGTCGATGGTCTTGACCAGCGTCAAGCCGCCCAGCACCGCCCGCATCGGCCGGCCTTCCGGTAGCGGCGCGCCAAGGCGCGCGAAATGCGCCTTGGCCGCATGGTTCGCGATCAGCACGATGCCTTCCACGTCGCTCACCAGAATCGGCTCGGGCATGCTGTCGAGGCTGTCCCATACAAAGCGCTTCATGTCCTGCACGCGCTGCGCGGCCTGCGCCATCAACGCCATATGCTGCTCCAGCACGTCGCCGCCGAACTCGCGGCGGCGCTGTGGTGTTTCCGGCAGGAGGTGAGGCTCGTCGGCCAGCCGTTGCAGCTCTTCGCGCAGATAGGCCATCGTCATTTCAAGGCGCCGCCAGTTCCAGATCGGATACACCACGATCAAGCCGAAGATCGCCGGCACCGGCGACATCCAGAGCCGCGCGCCGTACAGCAAGGCCGCGCTGCCAGCCGTGGCGAGCACGCCCAACGCCACGGTCAGCAGCAACGAGCGGCGTGGCGACAGCACCAGAAAACCGGCGAGCAGCGCAGCAAGCGGCGCCAGCGACGCGATGAACAGCACCCATGGCTCCGCGGGTTCGAGTTCGCGACCGGTCAGCAGTGTATCGAGCACGTTCGCATGAATATAGACACCGGGCAGCGGCCCCAGCTCGCCGGACACCGGTGTAGCAAAGCGATCGTACAAGCCGGACGCGGTCACGCCAATCAGCACGATACGCCCGCGTAGTTTGTCCGCCGGGACATCACCCGCGAGCACACTGGCGAAACTCAGTTTCGTGTAGTTCTGCGCATTCAGGCCGAAGGGGATCAGGAAGCGGTCTTCGCCCTCATCATTGTCATTGGATTGCGTCACCGCGTCGCCGGAAGGCTGCCTGTGCGGCCGCCCGTTCAATTGCAGCGCGCCACGCTCGACGGCCTGGGCGACCGGCACCATCAATTGCGGCCAGCGCGAATCCGCGTCGCCTTCGAACCGCGCGACGCTGCGCACAATGCCGTCGCTGTCGACTTCGAGATTGATATGCCCAAGTCCGGCCGCGGCACGCGCGAGCGGCGCCACCGGTTCGACCGCGACGCGCTGACCGGCGCTGTCCGGCGGAGTCAGCAGCATCGGCAGATAGGTGGGACTCAGGGCGATCGCACGGGCGAGCTGGGCGTCTTCCGGATTGGCTTCGGTAAAGAGCACGTCGTAGATCACCGCGGCCGGCTTCGCCTTCGCAATCTGTTCGAGCAACCTGGCATGGACGCTGCGCGGCCACGGCCAGCGGCCGAGCTGCGCAACGCTGGCATTGTCGATTTCGAGCACCACGATGTCGTGCAGCAACGGCGGCGTGCGCAGGCTCAGAAAGCGGTCGTAGACGAGGTGGTCGACGCTCGCGGTCATCCGGCCGAGCGAACTGAGCAGAATCACCACAATGCCGAGGCAGCCGATCGCCACCCATTCGAGCAGGAAGCGGCGGCCCGCGCGCCGGCCGAGGCGGGCGCGCGGGTCGAGGCTCAGGCGCGTGTGTGTATTCGGCAAGGCGTGGCGTGGTCGAGAGCTAAGGAGCGGGCCGCTTGGTGGCTCGGCCCCGTGAATCTACCAGCGTCAGCGTGCAAGCGTAAACGAGCGGACCGCGCTGCTCTTCTCATAGAAACGGCCATTTTCGAACTGCTCGGCGACGATCGTCCAATAGTAGACCCCGCCCGGCAGGTCGCTCACCACGAGTTGGCCACCCGTCAGATCGGTCCGATCGACGAGCGGATGGCTCAGGTCGGCGGTCGTGGCCAGCACGAAGCGAAAGCGCGTCTCGACCGTGGAGCGGCTGACGAACCAACGGAACTCGTAGTCGCGGCTGCCGGCGCGCGGCCCCGCCGACGCGGCCAGCCCAAGTTGGCGCCGCTCGAAACCGTACACCTGGGGCAGGCCTTCGAGCCCGTTCGCGTCGATCGCGGCGATGCGCACGAAATACGTGCCGTCGGCCAGATCGCCGAAGTCCGCATGCGGCGCGCTCACGCGCAGATCGCGGATCAGGTCGAGCTGATCGGCGTCGCGTGCAATCTGCACGCGATAGGCCACAGCGCGCTCGGCCGACACGAGGTCGAAAGCGACGGTTTTGCCGTCCTGCACTTTTGCCGGTTCGGTGAGCGACGGCGCGGCCAGCAATTCCACCGGACTGCCGATCGCGCTGCCCGCCCGCGTGATACTGCCAAAGCTTGCCTTGATGAGTTGCGCCGAGGCCTGCAACGGCACGCCGGGTGGTGGCGCAGAGGCCTGGCCGCCGACCGCGGCCGGGTCGACGCCAACGGCGCCGTCCAGCACTTCCACTGCCGTGGTTCGCTCTTCGCCGTCGTAAGCAACCTTGAAGCGCGTACCGCGCACGCCCGCGACAACCGACGGCGAACGGATCTGGAAGCGGTCGTCCTTTTTGGTGGCGTGCGTGACCTGGCTCTCCACTTCGCCATGCTGCAGATCGAGCACGCGATCGCCCGCGCCGGTCAGCACGGTGCGCCGCAGCTTGCCGATGTCGAGCTGGCCGTCCTGCGACACCGTGACGTGCGAGCCGTCCGGCAACTCCAGTGTCACGAAGCCGTTATGGCCGGTGCGGATGCGGTCGCCCTCGCCGAGCGTCGTGCCCGCCGAGAGCGGCGTGTAAGGATTCGTGCCGAAAGCGTGCTCGGCCGGACCGCTCGTCGCGATCACATGCGCCGACTCAGCGTCCTGTCTGAGCCTGTCGGCCGGCAGACGCAGCGCGATTCCAGCCGGCATGCGGCGTGGCGCGGGCACATGATTCAGGCGGCTCAACATAGCCCAGTCGCCGGAGTCGCGCAGATAGCGGCCGGCGATTTCATACAACGTGTCGCCTTCGTGGGTCACGTAGGACACATAGACTGGCGCAGCCGTCCTGGCGCGTTGCTTCGGCGCGCGGGACGTTTGCGCATCCGCCGATACCGGCGCGAAGCACGTTATCGCGATCAGGCCGGCCATCGCCAGCACTGCGCCGGCGCGGCGGCCCGGTGAACCTGTGCAGCCGGGTGCGACCACAGCGAAAGAAACCGTCACGCGTCCCCCGCTTCGGGGCGGTTTTCGGCCGCCGCTGGCGGCGTATCGGATTCGATCCGCTCGAGCCGGTATCCATAGCCGTAGATCGGCGTCAGACGATAGCCCTTCTCCGGGCGCAAGCCGAGCTTGCTGCGCAGCATCGATACGTGGGTGTCCATCGTCCGCGACGGGATGTCCGTTGCCTGCTTCCAGATCACGTCGAGAATATGCGCGCGCGACAGCGGCCGGCTCAGGTGCTGGAACAACAGCAGCGCGAGCTCGAACTCCTTCTGCGTCACGGCGACCGTCGCGCCGCGCACCACCACATGCTTCGCGCCCAGATCGAATTCGAAATCGCCGAAAACTTCCTTGGCCGCAGGCGGTTTCAGGTGATACGCCCGGCGCAGCAACGAGCCGACGCGCGCCAGCAGGACCGCCGCGGAGACCGGCTTGACGACGTAATCGTCCGCGCCCGTGTTGAGGATCGAGGTGATATCGGTTTCGCGGCCGCGGCTCGTCATGAACAGGACCGGCAAGCGCTCGGAAAGGCTTCCGCGCACCCAGTGCAGCACCTCTTCGCCCGACATGTCGGGTACGTTCCAGTCGAGCACGAGCAGGTCGAAGGTCTGGCGTCGCAGCTGCCGCACCAACTCGCGGCCCGCGCCATAAGCGTGACAGACGTGGCCGGCCGCCGAGAGCGTTTGGCAAACAAGGTCGGCCTGAGCCGAATCGTCATCCAGGACTGCAATTCTCATAAAACCCCGCAACGCGGCAACGTCCTTCGTAATTGATGGCCGGTGAGCCGGCAGATGGCCGGGATGACGGCGCTAGCACCGACGATCCAGCTTCCTGTTTTCGTATTCGGCTGCACTCTTTTTCGATTAAAGGTCCCTCGCCTCGCGCCCCGTTCCGCCGCCCCACTATCTCGAAATTGGCGCGTATTTTGGCTTTAGCGCGCTGATTACCGAGGGGGCAGATCATCATAATCGAAAATGGCCCTTCTCTTTCCCGGATGCGATTATGCGGCGATCCGGCCCGGCTCGGCCACTGGGGGCCGTTCTATCGATTTTCTACAACGTCTCTCAGGCCCTGCCTGTTATTGAAATCGACCTCTACGGGTCGTTATCTGGATCGGTTGGTCTCGCACGCACGGTGATTGGCCCCGTCTACCTTTGTCATAGGTGGCCGTGCCCCGCTTTCGGGTAACAGCGATTTGACAATTGCGACTCAGTATAGGAACAGTCTCAAAATAAATCGTTTAAATATTGTCAAACCGATTTGAGGATGCGATCGCAGATAGACATCGAGCCGATCCTGGACAAGCTTCCTGAAACTGTCACCCCACAAGATGGCCTTCGATCTGCTGGAAAGCTTACGTGATCGCCCCACCTATGCGAACAGCATCAAGATGGAACTTAGGGCGGCGTGGGACTACGCGCTCGACGCCGCCCGGCTTCCCGAAAATACGCCAGGCTGGTGGCGCCAGATCATGCGTGGTCGGTTGCGCAGTAAGGGCGCAGTCGCAACGGTGCGCGTGTCACGGACAAGCGTTTACTGACGGGCCCCGAGGTCGCTGCACTCGTTCATGAGTGCAGGTACTCGAGGAGGATGTAGCCCGCCATGACTCGTCACGCTAACTGGCTGTAGCGGCCACATTGACCCGCGCCGTATGCAATTTTTTATAGCTGTCGATCAGGCGGTGGTGCCTATCGAGACCCTCCAGCTTCATACTCGTTGGCGTTAAGCCATAGAAGCGCACGCTGCCGTCTACCGATCCCATTACGGCGTCCATCCGGGCGTTGCCAAACATCCGACGGAAGTTGACCACGTAGTCGTCCAGTTCCAGGTCGTCATCGAGCAGCACCTCCAGCACCACATTCAAGGCCTGGTAAAACAATCCGCGCTCGACCGTGTTGTCGTTGTACTGCAGGAAGGCTCCCACCAGTTCTTGCGCCGCCTCAAATTGCTGCAAGGCGAGATGAATCAGCAGCTTCAACTCGAGAACTGTTAGCTGCCCCCAGTCCGTATTCTCGTCAAATTCGATGCCGATCAAAGTGGCAATATCGGAGTGCTCGTCCAGCTCACTGTTCTCCAACCGCTCAAGCAGTGCTGCCAAGGCGGCATCGTCCAGGCGATGCAAGTTCAAAATATCGGCGCGGAACAACAGTGCCTTGTTCGTGTTATCCCAGATCAAATCCTCTACCGGGTAAACTTCCGAATAACCGGGCACTAGAATCCGGCAAGCTACGGCACCCAGTTGGTCATACACCGCCGTGTAAACCTCTTTGCCCATGTCGTCGAGAATGCCGAACAAGCTTGCGGCTTCATCGGCATTGGAGTTTTCGCCCTGGCCGGAAAAATCCCACTCAACAAACTCGAAATTCGCTTTGGCGCTGAAAAAGCGCCACGACACCACACCGCTGGAATCAATGAAGTGCTCAACAAAGTTATTCGGTTCAGTCACCGCGTTGCTGACAAAGGTAGGCTGAGGTAGATCATTCAGGCCTTCAAAACTGCGCCCCTGTAGCAATTCCGTCAGGCTCCGTTCCAACGCCACCTCGAAGCTCGGGTGTGCGCCGAACGAGGCAAAGACACCGCCTGTGCGCGGGTTCATCAATGTGACGCACATCACCGGGTAGGTCCCACCCAGCGACGCATCCTTTACCAGCACCGGGAAGCCCTGCTCTTCCAATCCCTGAATCCCGGCCAGAATGCCAGGGTATTTCGCCAGCACTTCGTGCGGCACATCGGGCAATGCGATTTCACCTTCCAGAATTTCGCGCTTTACCGCCCGTTCGAAAATCTCGGACAGACATTGCACCTGCGCTTCGACCAGCGTATTACCGGCACTCATGCCATTGCTGACGAACAGGTTTTCGATCAGGTTGGACGGAAAATACACCTCTTCGCCGTCCGACTGCCGCACAAATGGCAGCGAACAGATGCCGCGCTGCACATTGCCGGAGTTGGTGTCGTACAGATGCGAGCCATGCAACTCGCCATCGGGATTATAAATTTCGAGGCAGTACGCATCCAGAATTTCAGCCGGCAGCGCATCCTTGCGGCCAGGCTTGAACCAGCGCTCGTTCGGGTAATGTACGAACGCCGCATTGGCGATGTCTTCGCCCCAGAATGCGCCGCCATAGAAATGGTTGCAATTCAGGCGCTCGATAAACTCTCCCAACGCCGACGCCAACGCGCTTTCTTTGGTCGCTCCCTTGCCATTGGTAAAACACATCGGCGAGTGCGCATCGCGGATATGAAGCGACCACACATTGGGAACGATATTGCGCCACGAAGCGATCTCAATCTTCATGCCCAAGGCCGCCAGAACGCCCGACATATTGGCGATGGTTTGCTCCAACGGCAAATCTTTACCCACAATATAGGTGCTGGTATCAGAAGCCGGCTTCGACATCAGCAAGGACTGAGCATCGGCATCCAGGTTTTCGACCTCTTCAATGACAAACTCGGGTCCGGCTTGCACCACTTTTTTAACCGTACAACGGTCGATGGAGCGCAAAATACCCTGGCGGTCTTTGGCAGAGATATCCGGCGGCAACTCAACCTGAATCTTGAAAATCTGTTGGTAGCGGTTTTCCGGATCAACAATATTATTCTGTGACAGGCGGATATTTTCGGTAGGAATATTGCGAGTTACGCAGTACAACTTCACAAAGTAAGCTGCACACAAAGCCGATGAGGCCAGAAAATAATCGAAGGGGCCAGGCGCCGAGCCATCGCCTTTATAACGGATAGGCTGATCGGCCACTACCGTGAAGTCATCGAACCTGGCTTCAAGACGTAGTTTATCGAGAAAGTTGACTTTAATTTCCATGGGGAAATTCCAAAAATAGTGCTCAAAAAAAATATGAAGCCCTGTAAAAAAACAGGGCTTTAATAGTCAGTCAACTAGCGAATGATGTTTCCTGGCGGGAATTCTACTCCCACCCGATCGTCAATCGCGGGGCCGGATCCTTGTGGCGATGGCGTTTTCGCCCCGCACAGCGTCTGAGGCGCGGTGCCCGCCTCAGACGTACATTGAGATTGAGAGGGTCCTTTCGAATCCGCGTTGCGCAACTGGCCTATCTGACGCTCTCAATCTCGGGCATCGGCGCGAATAGCGCGTCGAGATCGTCGTCCGAGAACTTGGCGGCGCCGGCGGCGTCTTCGGAGAGAATGCTGTCGGCGAGACCCGCTTTCCGCTCCTGCAACTCCACGATCTTTTCCTCGATGCTGCCCGCGGCAATCAGTTTGTAGACGAACACCGGCTTGTCCTGCCCCAGCCGATGCGCGCGGTCGGTCGCCTGATTCTCGGCGGCGGGGTTCCACCACGGGTCGTAGTGAATCACGGTATCCGCCGCGGTCAGATTCAGGCCCACGCCGCCGGCCTTCAGACTGATCAGGAACAACGGCACTTCGCCCTGCTGGAAGCGCTCGACCGGCGTGACGCGGTCCGTCGTGTCGCCGGTCAGAATCACATAGGGGATCGCAGCTTCCTCGATCGCTTCGGCGATCAGCGACAACATGCCGGTGAACTGCGAGAACAACAGCACGCGCCGTCCTTCCTCGATCAATTCAGGCAGCATCGACAGGAGCAAATCGAGCTTGGCCGAACGCATGACGCGCGCGCCCTTTTCGGCTCGTTCCGTTTTTTCCGCTTTGTAGCGCTTCTCGCCCGGTTCACCCTGATTCTCGTCAACCTTGATTTTTCGCACGAGGCGCGGATCGCAGCAGACCTGTCGCAGTTTCAACAGGGCATCGAGCACGATAATGTGGCTGCGCGCGAGACCCTGCGCGCTGACCGCCGCGCGCACCCTCTCCTGCATCGCCGTACGCACGGTTTCGTATAGATCGCGCTGTGCACCTTCCAGATCGACTGAACATACGATCGTGGTCTTGGCCGGCAACTCCTTCGCGACCTCGTCCTTACGACGGCGCAGCATGAACGGCCGGATGCGGCGCGCCAGCAGCGCGCGGCGCACGCCGTCACCGTTTTTCTCGATTGGATTGCGCCAGCGTTTGGTGAAGTCTTTCTGACTGCCGAGAAAGCCCGGCAACAGAAAGTCGAACTGCGACCACAGCTCACCGAGGTGATTTTCCAGCGGTGTGCCCGTCAAACACAGCCGATGCCGCGCGCGCAATCCGCGAATCGCCTGCGCCGCTTTGGTAGAGGCATTCTTGACGTACTGCGCCTCGTCGAGGATCAGCAGATGATAGTCGTGCTCGGCGAGCACCTTCTGATCGCGCCACAGCAGCGCGTAAGTCGTGAGAATCAGTTCGTGCTGGCCGATCTGCTCGAAACGCTCCTTGCGCTGCGGGCCATTCAATATCAACACCTTCAGTTCGGGGGCGAAGCGGCGCGCTTCCTCCCGCCAGTTGTGCACGAGCGTGGTCGGCACGACGATCAACGCGGGACGGTCGAGCCGTCCGGCTTCTTTCTCCGCGAGGATGTGCGCGAGCGTCTGCACGGTCTTGCCGAGACCCATATCGTCGGCGAGCACGCCGGCCAGATCGTGTTCACGCAGGAACTGCATCCAGTTCAGGCCTTGCTGCTGATACACGCGCAGTTCCGCCTTCAGGCCACGCGGCACCGGCACCTCGTGCAAGCCCGGGCCGGCCTGTAGACGCCGCGCCAACTGACGGATCGAGTCGTCGCCCTGAAATTGCCAGCGGCCGGTGCTGTTCAATGCTTCGAGCCGGCCCGCATCGACGGACGGCACGCGCAGCGGCGCGCCGTCTGCTAGCGCACCGCCGAGTGCGTCGAACAGGTCGACCAGCACGCGTACTACCGGCTTCAACCGGTCGGCGCGCAGACGCAGACGCTTGTTTTCATCGGTCTTCAGCTCGATCGGTTCGTCGTCGGCGATCGTTTCGAGCGCGCCGCCAAGCCAGCGCCGGTCGCGCCGGAACAGATCGGCGAGTAGCGGCTCGAGCCGCACATTGCGCTCGCCGATGCGGATGCCCATCTCCAGATCGAACCAGCCGTCGCCTGCCTGATGCGCGGTGCCGTCGATCGCGTCGATCTCGATGACGTTGTAGCGGAACGTCGGCGCCATCGTCACGCGCCAGCCTTTACTCACGAGATCAGGCACCGCGTCGTTGACGAAGGCGGACCAGGATTCGGCATCGGGCAGACCGAGCATCGTGTCGGGCAGAAGCCGCGATGCATACACGCGGCTGGTCGGGACTTTCTGCAATCCGGTCTTGCGCAGTTCGAGCAGGCGCTTCTTTTCGGCTTCGTAGCGCCGGCGGATATGAATGACGTCGCCGCCCGGCATCGGCACGAGCGTGACGCTGCTGTCGACGTTGATGCTGACGCCGTCGTAATCGAAGCTGACGCCGGCCAGTTCAACAGCCTCGGACTTGCGCGGCCCCGTCTTACCGGCCGAAGGCAGCGCATGGCTGTTGAGCGTAAGCACCGGCACCGGATCGACGTCGATCACGCGGATCGAAGACGCATCTTGCGTGGGCGGCAGCGGCAGATCGGGCGCGATCTCGCGCAGCACCGCGGCGACGAGCGGCGCTTCGGCGAGCGAGATCGGCGGCATGGCGAGGTAATCGGGCAACTGCTGGAACGGCAACGACGACTCGACGATGCCCGCTTCATTCGCGACACCGTCTACATACCAGACCGGCTCGGTGGGCAGCACCATGGTGGCGCGCGGCTCGGTGCACAGCACGGGCCGCAGGCGTTCGTCCGCCAGCGGTTCCCATTCGATCCGCCCGGGCCGCTCGGCGCCACGCGACAGCGGAGTCGGCCCCTCGTGACCCGGCGCCGGTTTGAACTCGAAGAACAGGCGCCCCGTGGCAATCAGCTTTTGCAGCATCTCCGCACCGCTCGTACCGCGCAGAATGAACTGGCCGAAGTCCTCGCGCGAGCGCCCCAGCCACAGGCCGCGCAGAATCGACAGGTCTTCGTCGGAGACGAATCTGGGTTGCTTGAGCAGGGCCGCTTCCACATTGCCCCAGGGCTCGTCGATGTCGACAATCGTGCCGTCCGGTTTGCAGCGCGCCCGGTACAACACCACCTCATGGCGCATGTGGAACCTGGACCAGTTCAGGAGATAGGCCAGCGTTTGGGTGCGCGCTGCGTCCGCCTTCTGGGCGACCGCATCGGCAGCCTCGGCGCGCGCGCGAAAACGCTCGAGCCAGCTAACCAGCTCGGGGCGCACGCCGGACTGCGCCTGCACTGCCGTTCCGGACGGTGTCTGCGGGTAGCCGGCGGACGCGTGCTCGTCGGCGCCGATGTCGACGTTGGTGATGTGGTCCATCTCGTCGTGATACGCGAGCTCGGCGAGCAGCAGCGCGGCGACATGCTTGCAGTTGCGGCCGACCGGGCAGCTGCAGTCGCCCTGCGCCCACGGTGAACCGCCATCGGTACGAAATCGCACTCGCGTGCGGTAGGGTTGGCGTTGCGTGCCTTGTACATTGCCGCTGAGCGTGTCGCCGCGCCACTCCACCTTCGTGACTGCGCCGACTGAGCGTGCCTTGGCGACGGTGTGGTCACCCAGCCATTCTGTAATCCGTTCCCGATCGAAGAAAACTGACGACATCAGGGTCCATTCCTTTTCAAGCCGGCGAAGGCGACTATGCGCGGACGCAGAAGCGACCCGGCAGGCGATGAATGGCGACTGCCCGCGCAACTCGGTCCTGCATAGATTGCCCGTGGTAACCCGCCATTTTACGCGTTGGACGCAATTGGCTGTGGAGGCGGCGTTGAAGGCGGCATAAGACGCCGAAAACACGGCCCGGGCTAGCGCGTAGCGGCAGCCGCCGGGTCGACGCGACTACCGTCTCCAGCATCTGACCCGGAGCCGCCTTGCGCAGGCGCCCCGACGCTGACTTCCAGACCCGTTGCAGCAAACACCTGAGCAAGTGCCGGAGCCGGCGCCTGATCGGTGACCAGCAGATCGACCGCATCCGGGCCGAAGGCGTGGACGAGCGCGCTATGGCCGAATTTCATGTGATCCGCCGCGACCACACGCCGCTCGGCCTGCGCAAAGGCCGCGAGCGAAAACGCCACGTCGGCGGGCAGTGCGTCCATGAAACGGCCCTGCATGTCGATCGCGGTGACCGAAACGATCGCGTAGCGCACATGGAACTGCCGCAGGAAGGCAAGCACGCTGTCGCCAACGGCGGCGGAGTCGTCGGCGCGCAGTTCGCCCCCCGCGATGAACACCCGATTGCCGTTGCGCGGCGCCAGCACGCGGGCGACTTCGATCGAGTTGGTCACTACCGTGAGCCGCGAGCGCGCGGTCAGCGCCTGCGCGATGTGCAGGCAGGTCGTACCGCCTTCGAGGATCAACGAGTCGCCATCCCGCACGAGCTCGCTGATGCGCGCGCCAATGGCCTGCTTGCCTGCGCGGCTTGCCACCATGCGCCGCTGGAACGGCGGCTCGTCGAGCCGCTCGGGCAGCATGATCCCGCCGTGGACCTTGATGAGCAGGCCATCGGCAATTAGCGGCTTGATATTGCGGCGGATGGTCTCGTCGGAAACCTCGAAGCGGCCGGCGAGATCAGTGATCGTGCACGTGCGCTGCTCGTGCACGAGTCGCAGAATTTCGGCTTGGCGTTGGGTGGAGAACATAGGGCTCGTGCGATAACTGATGGAAAGAGTCTAGCAAAACACACACTTAAATGGAGGAGATACCCACACATTACCAAGCAAAACCATATCTAAAATTGACGCTAAGCGAATCTCGATCGAGGCGGTTGTGCACTGGAAGCGACCATTCGCACAGGCTAATAGCGTTTCACTATGGCTATCTTGTGACGCCAGCACTCACGCAACAATTCCAGACAGATGTTGCACTCCGTGTTTTTTTACGGCAATCTGTGCACAGTCATTCAACCTATTCCCACACATGTCCACATCCATTCCTGCCCACGCACGCGTCGTCATCATTGGTGGCGGCATCATTGGCTGCTCCGTCGCCTATCACCTCACGAAACTGGGTTGGACCGATGTGGTTCTGCTCGAACAGGGCCAACTGTCGTGCGGCACGACCTGGCACGCGGCTGGCCTCGTCGGTCAGTTGCGCGCGCAGGAAAGCATGACCAAATTGATCCGTTACTCGACCGCCCTCTACGCCGAACTCGAAGCCGACACCGGCCTCGCGACCGGCTGGAAACAATGCGGCTCGCTCTCGGTGGCCCGTACGGCCGAGCGGATGACGCAACTCAAGCGCACCGCCGCCGTCGCGCGTGCCTACGGCGTGGCGTGCGACGTGATCAGCCCGCAGGAAGCCGGCGCTCTATGGCCGGTGATGCGCACCGACGACCTGCTTGGCGCCGTCTGGCTGCCGGGCGACGGCAAAGCGAATCCCACCGACCTGACTCAAGCCCTCGCCCGCGGCGCCCGCACACGCGGTGCGCGTATCGTCGAGAACACCCGCGTCACGGCAATTCACACGCGCACCGCGCTCGAAGACAGGACAAACGGCACGACAGGCGCACGCGAAGTCAGCGGCCTCGCCTGGCGCAACAAGGACGGCGAAGAAGGCACGATCAGCGCGGACATCGTCGTGAATTGCGCGGGCCAGTGGGCCAAGGCGGTTGGCCGTCTATGCGACGTGACCGTGCCGCTGCACTCGGCCGAGCACTACTACATCGTCACCGAACGCATTGCCGGCGTGCATCCGGACCTGCCGGTGATGCGCGATCCGGACGGCTTCATCTACTTCAAGGAGGAAGTGGGCGGCCTCGTGATGGGCGGCTTCGAGCCGAACGCGAAACCGTGGGGCATGAACGGCATCCCGGACAATTTCGAATTCCAGTTGCTGCCGGACGATTGGGATCAGTTCGAAATCCTGATGGAAAATGCGCTTCAGCGCGTGCCCGCACTCGAAACAGCGCAAGTGAAGCAGTTCTACAACGGCCCGGAGTCGTTCACGCCGGACAACAACTTCATGCTCGGCGAAGCGCCAGAGTTGCGGCGCTTTTTTGTCGGCGCGGGCTTCAATTCGATGGGCATCGCGTCGGCCGGCGGCGCCGGCATGGCGCTCGCCGAATGGATCGTTGCCGGCACGCCGACCATGGACCTGTGGCCGGTCGACATTCGCCGCTTCGCGCGCTTTAACGGCAACGACACCTGGCTGCACGACCGTGTGAAGGAAACGCTTGGTCTGCACTACGCCATGCCCTGGCCGAACCGCGAACTCGATACCGCGCGACCGTTCCGCCGCTCGCCGCTCTACCCGATGTTGCGTGACCAGGGCGCGAGCTTTGGCAGCAAGATGGGCTGGGAGCGTCCGAATTTCTTTGCGCCAAGCGTGGCTGAAGCGAAGATCGACTACGCCTTCGGCCAGCAGAACTGGCTGCCGTGGAGCGGCGCCGAGCATCGTGCCTGCCGCGAAGGCGTGGCGCTGTTTGACATGACCTCGTTTTCGAAATTCCTCGTGAAGGGGCGTGACGCGCAAAGCGTGCTGCAAGGCATCGTCACCAACGATGTTGCGGTGCCGGCCGGCACCACCGTCTACACCGGCATGCTCAACGAGCGCGGCACCTACGAGTCCGACTTCACGTTGACCCGTCTCGCCGACGATCAATACCTCATCGTCTCCGGCTCGGCGCAGACCACCCGCGATTTCGACTACATCGAGAAATCGATCCCGCACGACAAGCACTGCACGCTGGTCGACGTCACCGGCCAATACGCAGTGCTGGCGGTGATGGGCCCGCGCTCGCGCGAGCTGCTGCAGAGCATCTCGAAGGCAGACTGGAGCAATACGGCATTTCCTTTCGGCCAGAGCCGTGAAGTGGATATCGGCTATGCAACGGTGCGCGCCACGCGGCTCACCTACGTCGGCGAACTAGGCTGGGAACTGTACGTGCCGGTCGAGTTCGCGGCGGGCGTCTACGAGACGCTGCAAGCGGCGGGCCAGCCGTTCGGCCTCGTCAATGCGGGCTATTACGCCATCGATTCGCTGCGCATCGAGAAAGGCTATCGCGCATGGGGCCGCGAACTGACGCCGGACTCGAACCCGTTCGAAGCGGGTCTCTCGTTCGCCTGCAAGCTCAATAAAGACATTCCGTTCCGTGGCCGCGAGGCCTTGCTGAAACTGCGCGCGGAACCGCTGCGCCGACGCATGGTCGTGCTTACCGCAGACGGCGCGGCCGATCGCATGCTGTGGGGCGGCGAGGCGATCCTGCGCGACGGCAAGCCAGTCGGCTTCGTCAGCTCGGCGGCCTTCGGCCATACGTTCGGCTGCCCGGTGGCGATGGGCTACATCAACAATCCGGACGGCGCGGCAGACACGGCGTATTTGAGTAGCGGCCGCTACGAGTTCGACGTGGCCGGCGACCTTCTGCCGGCCACCGTGCATCTCAAAGCACCCTACGACCCGCGCTCAGAACGCGTCAAAAGCTGATCGAACCGGAACCGCTCATGCCACACCTTGATAACAGCTACATCCTGAAGCTGTCGTGTCCCGATCAGCCGGGTATCGTGCACGCGGTCTCGGCCGCCTTGCTCGAAAGCGGCGCGAATATCGTTGACTCCGCGCAATTCGGCGACCGCCGCACCGAGCGCTTTTTCATGCGCACGTATTTTCAGTTGCAAACCGGCGGCAGCGCGAGCTGCGACGACCTGCGCAAGCACTTCGAACCGCTCGCGCAACGCCTGAACATGCAATGGCAGATCGCCGATGCGTCTCACAAGCCACGCGTTCTGCTGATGGTGTCGAAGATCGGGCATTGTCTGAACGATCTGCTGTTCCGCTATCGCACCGGACAACTGAACATCGAGATTCCTGCGATTGTGTCGAACCACAAGGATTTCTACCAGTTAGCCGCGAGCTATAACATTCCGTTCCATCACTTCCCGCTCCTGCAGTCGACACCTGCGGCGAAGGCTTCGCAGGAAGCGAAGATCTGGGAGGTGGTAGAGGACCATGCAATTGATCTGGTGGTGCTCGCGCGCTATATGCAGGTACTTTCAGCGGACCTGTGCGAGAAGCTGGCCGGCCGGGCCATCAATATTCACCATTCGTTTTTGCCGAGCTTCAAGGGCGCCAAGCCCTACTATCAGGCTTACGACCGCGGCGTGAAACTGATCGGCGCAACGGCGCATTACGTGACGACCGATCTCGACGAAGGACCGATCATCGAACAGGCGGTTGAACGTGTGGATCATGCGATGGACCCCGACGAGCTGACGATGATCGGACGCGACGTGGAATGTGTCGCACTGTCGCGGGCGGTTAAGTGGCATCTGGAGCATCGCGTGATTCTTAACGGACATCGAACCGTGGTGTTCCGATAAGGCCTGCCAGATTGATCAGCGGGCTCGCCTCCCAGCCCTACGACACAGCGCCGCCCTCGCCTGAAAGACCTGGGCGGCGCGTCTCTCAAGCCCGGCGTCCGCCGCGCGCCATACTTGACAACACCCCATCGCGGCGGATCAAACCATGAAACAGCGCCGCCGCGAGATGCAACAGCACCGCGGCGAACAGAGCGAATGCGAGCCATGTGTGCAGTGCACGCAGTACCGCGAACAGTTCGATGTTATACGGTGCAATCGGCGGCAAATGCAGCGGGCCGTATAGCGTGAGCGGATCTCCCGCGGCGGATAGCATCGCCCAACCGATCAAAGGCATCGCCGCCATCAGCGCATAGAGAACCAGATGCGAGGCTTTGGCCGCGATGCGCTGCGGCGCCGGCATGTCTACCGGCAACGGCGGACTGCCGCGCCTGATACGCACGCTCGCACGCAATATCACCAGCAACAGCAACGCAATGCCGAGCGGCTTGTGAAGCGCGACCAGCGTGCCATGCGCATGCGACACCGTCGCGACCATTCCCACGCCGATGAACAGCATCGCGATGATCAGCGGCGCCATCGTCCAATGCAGGAGCCGCGCGAGCGGACTGAAATGTGCGTGTGCCGGCTTCATGACCGACCTCCGTTTGTCTGCGTTTGATGAATCTCGGGATGCAGCGTTTCTTCACGCGTACGGCGCTTGTACGACAGCGCGTACGCAGCCGAGCGCGCGGCGAGCAACGGATCGTCCGACGGTTTGATACCGCTCGGCAAAATGGTGGGATCAAAATTGACGTCGCGGCAGGCACCGTTCTCCTGCGATGTCGTGTGATCGATCACCAGCGTGCCCGCGTCGATCTGCTGACGATCGTCGGGCCATTGCATCGTTGCGTCGTCGGTGGGGTCGCCCGGCCGCGCGACCGTCAGGATCAGATGCCAGCGCAGCGGTCCACTTTGCAGGCGCTGGTCGAGATCGGCCTCGAGGAAATTCTTCTCTGCCTTTTGCGCATCGGTAATCGGCGCGTACGGCGTCTCAGGCACCATCGCCCAACGCACCGCGCGGCTATTGCCGGCGGTGTCGGTAAAACGGAATGCGTTGATGCTGTAGTACGCGGCATTCGCCAGACTCGATGACGGCGGGTGCGCTTTCACCCAAGCCTGAAACGGTTTGGTTTCCGGATTCGCGGCGTAAAACGCTTTCAGCTTCGCAGGGTCCGGTTTACCGGTCGCGGCATCAGGTTTCGCCGCAACCAGTTGCTGATAAAACTGCTCGGGCGTATGTACGGCAAAAACGGGTGTCGAATTCATCCCCGTGCGCCACTGCTCGCCGTTCTGCAACTGGAACAGCAAGGCCATGCTGCGTACCGGAGAGCTGGTATCGGGCGCCGACGGGTTGCCGCCCGGCACAGCAAAACGGCCCGTGACCGGTGTACGGCCAACAACCAACACTGCGGCGCGCGACAGCACCGCACCGTCGCCATTACTGTCGAAATAGCCCTCCACGCATAGGCCCTTTGCATGGTTGCGGCGGTAGCCGGGATGCGGCTGGCCGGCCACCGCTTCGAACGTATTGATGAAACGCGGCGCGGTGAGCCGCCCCGGTGTCAGCCAGCCCGCCGTATAGGCAAAGCCGCCGGCAAGGACTGCAACGACCGCGCCGATCGCGGCGAGCCGGCATGGCACGCATATAGGCTCAGTATTGGGAACGGATGGTTTTGTCACGACGGCTCCTTGACTCTCGGATAGATGCACTCATCGGCTAACACCGCATTCGGTGATCTATTCCATCCGAGATCCGGCGCGTCCGTTCACTATGCGCGCCGGAGATCGATCGCTTCAATTGACGTCACCCGCCGACGCGCTGCCGCTCGCGAAGTGGCTTGCGGCGGCCGCCTGTGCAGCGAGCGCTTCCTTGTGCTGCTCGACTTGCCGTGCGAAAACGGGATTGACATCCGGATACGATGCGTCGGTCACGTAATCGAGGCCGTTCTGTTGAGCTTCAATCAATTCCTGGTACACCTGAGCACGTGTCTTACCTTCTGCAAAAGCGCTCGACGAAGCGGCGAAAGCGACAAAAGCGACGGCGGACAATGCGGCAAAAGTAATCTTCTTCATGATGAACTCCAGTGAGTTTTGCGCGGGCTTGCATGAGGGAGAACCACGGGTTCGTGGTTTTTATTCCTGCATTGGCGATTCGAAAAAAACAAACTTCGAACCCGGAATAAACCCGCACTTGCGCGTGTTCGCCACTCGATAGCTGAAATCTGACAACCGCCAAAACCATGACCTCAACCGACGTCCCCTCCGACTCGCCGCTTTCCGAAGCCGACATTCAGGCCTATGCCGATGGCACGCTGACGCCGGAACGCGCCGCGTTTCTGCAGGACTATCTCGGCAAGGACCCGGCGGAGGCGCGCCGGGTGGCGTTCTACGGCAGGCTGAACGCGCAGATGCAGCAGGCCTTCCAGACAACTGAAGAACCCGTTTCGAGCCGTGCCGAAGGATGGCGCCGCGCACTCGACCCACTGAAGGCCGCGAGGCGTCCGGGCAAAGCGGTGAAGGCGTTCGGAGCGCTCGTGCTGACGCTGGCGGCCGCGAGCGGCTGGCTGGCCGCCACTCAGGTGTCCCGCCAGGCACTCGACAATGCCGCCGTGATGGCGCTGGCAGAAACCGCCGACGCACGGTTTTCCGCCGCATCGCCAACGCGGACCGACGTGTCCGCGCCCAACCTCGCTGCAATCGGGTTGCGACTGGTGGATCAAAGGGTCCTATCGCTTGGCCCATTCCAACGCGCCAGCGAGTTCATTTATCTGAACGGAGACAACCGTCCGGTGGTGCTGATTTCGACGCTGGCACTGCTGGCGCCGGCTCAGCCGCAATGGGCCGCCCACCGCATCGGCGAGATCCGCCTGCTGACCTGGACAGCCCGGCGGCAGCGCTTCGTGGTTGCCGGCGACGCCCGCACCCACGGCCTGATGCGCGCCGCCGACGTGATGACCATGCGCTAAGCCCTGTCCGGATTTTCGCAACGCAGCCAAACACAACGGAATAAAATGCGCCCACGCGTGTTTGCACCTCGAATGCGCGTGGTGATTCAATCGACAGCCGCCCACCCGGCGCCCGCGAGAAGCCCCACGATTGGGATAAACAATGGATGTCCGTGACGAGTTGATGGAGCATGTGCCGCGCTTGCGGCGCTATGCGCGAGCGCTGATCAACAATCGCGATCTCGCCGACGATCTGGTGCAGGACACGCTCGAACGCGCGCTCGGCCGCACCGGCATGTTCCAGCCCGGCACCGATCTGCGTGCGTGGCTGTTCACGATCATGCATAACGTGTTCGCCAACCAGGCGCGCAAAGCCTCGGCGCGCGCCGTCCACGTGGCGGTCGACGACGACAGCGTTCACGAAAGCGAATTTGCCGTACCGTCCGATCAGACCCGTTCGCTGGAAATGCGCGACCTCGACTACGCGTTGCAGCGTCTGCCCATGGAGCAGCGCGAAGTCGTGTTGCTGGTCGGCCTCGAGGAAATGAGCTACGCCGACGTGGCCCTTGCGCTGAACATTCCGATCGGCACGGTGATGTCGCGCCTTTCGCGCGGCCGCGAGCGGCTTCGAGCATTGATGGCGGGCACGCAGCCCGGTGCAAAATTACAGGTGGTGCGATGAGCGACCAACACACGCCGATCGGCGAAGAAGACCTGCACGCGTACGTGGACGGCACGCTGTCCGACGAACGACGCGTCGAGGTAGAACGCGCGCTCGAACAGAACCCCGAGTTGGCCACGCGCGTCAGCGATTATTTTTCGCTGAACAACATGTTCCATGAACGCTACGACCGCGTGCTGAGCGAGCCCGTGCCGAAACGCCTGCAAACGCCTCTGGCCAGTGGGCGCCGCTGGCGCATTGCCGCCAACTGGCCGCAGTTCGCCGGGATGGCTGCGGCGCTGGTGATGGGCGTGGGCATCGGCGTGGGCACGCATATGGGGCAGGACGTCATTGCGCCGGTCGCCAGTCACTCGTCGGATACGCGGCCCGTTAGCGTGGATAGTTCCGAGGGTTTCGCACGGCAAGCCGCGGTGGCGCATGTGGTTTATATGCCCGCTGTCGACCGTCCGGCGGACATGAATGCCGATCACGAGCAGGATTTCGTACAGTGGCTGTCCAACCGGCTCGGCACCAACGTGCACCCGCCGATCCTTTCGAAGAGCGGTTTCAATTTGTCAGGCGGCCGCCTCTTGCCGGGTGCCGATGGGCCGACCGCGCAATTCATGTATCGCGGGCCAAACGGCGAACGCGTGACGCTGTGTATTTCGCATCGTCAGGTGAACGCGAATACCACTGCATTCAAGCTGTATCAGGACGGACCGGTGAACGTGTTCTACTGGGTGGACGGCGACTTCGGCTACGCGGTGTCAGGCGGCATCGATCGCAAGGCGTTGTTGCAACTGTCGCATGACGTGTATTCGCAGTTGACCGGGGTCGCTCCGGGTTGAGGATGCCGCATCGCGGCACGATAGTGGCTTCAGTTTGCTGAACCGCTACCGCGGTCGAGCGACGCTGCACGCATTGCGTCGCTCGGATTGGTGAAGAACTGCCGGCGCAACTGCGTGATCTGCGCATCGCGTTGCTGAGGCGGCAAATCCTGCTTGTCGATCTGCGCGCGCTGGCTCGAATAGTCCGCGTAGCGGGCTTGCCAGGCGTCTTCGGCCTGCTGCATCTGCACGACGCGTTGCGCCGCTTCAGGCCCAAGTGTCTGCGTAATCTGCGCACGCATCGTATCGAGCGAAGCGCCCTGCTTCTGCGCCTGGCCGATTGCGTCAAGTGCGGCCTGCTGCTGGCGTGCACGCTCGTGGGCCGCGCGGGTTTCCGGCGGCAGTGCCGCGTCTAGCGCGGCGAGACGCGCCGCTTTTTGCGCCGCGCTCAACGAGCCATCAGATGCGATACGCAAGCGCGCCAAATCCGTGTGTTGCTGCTGTGATTCAGCGCCGAAGAACGGTTCGTTCCACTCGCCCATCAGCCGGGCGCCTAACGCGTCGCGCTGGTCGAGTGAGAGTTGCAACGCGTCGAGGTCCGGCTTTGCGCCGCTCTGACTTTGGTTTTGGTTTTGGTTTTGGTTTTGGTTTTGAGTCGGGGAATTCTGCGGCACTTGTGCGAGTGCTGTGAGATATGCGTTGTAGCGCTGCCAGACGGTCACCGCTTCATCGGCGGCCGGTGTGCCGTCGAGTTGCGCGGCGATCTGGCGACGCACCAATGCATCGAGCATCGCGGCGGAGATTTCGTTTTGCGTCGTCAGGAAGTAATCGAAGAAATCGCGGACCGCACGCGTGCGCGCGAGGTGGCCGTGGCCATCGGTTGGCAGATGCGGCGGTGACGAACCGTCGAGCGAAGCGGGCAATGCATCAGCCATCGACGCGCTGGCGCCCATGCCCTTGCTCGAAGCGAGCGCGGTTTGCGCGGAACTCGCTGCATTCGCCGCATGCGGCGCTGATGCATCACCCGCCGACGGCGGGCGGTTCAGCCACAACGCAGCCACGGCAGACACCACGCCCACCGCCACGAAAACCAGCCACTGGCTCCGCGCACTGCCCCGTTGCCGATCCAATCGCCGCATCCGCTCAAACGCCTTGTGTCTTCAGCCGGTTTGCCTGCGTACGAATCACTGCCACCGGGTCCGCCGCATTCGCGCCACGCACGCCGAGCAACTGGTTGATTTCGTCGAGATGGTTCCACTTGTAACTGATGCCGAGCACCTTGCCGTAGAGCGCGCTGCACACCGATACAAGTCCATCGTTCTGTCCCGACTGGCGGCTCAGCATGATCGCGCCGGTGCCGTACAGAACGAGTGTCGACGGATCAAGAAGGTTGGCTGAATCGATTGGCGCGACGCTGGTGTCGGTGGCGCCCGGAATGCCCAGCAGTGAAGTCGGCTGGATCGCACTACCCGCCCACGAGTACAACAGATGCGTGTTGCCATTGACGGTTTCAGTCGCCGCGCCGGTTTGACACGAACCCGGCGCACCGAGACCCGCGCTCGGATAGCGCAAGTTGTATGCCGCGGCGTTCGCCGTGGTCAGCGTTTGCAGCGCGGCTACTGCATTCTGATTGGTGTTGTGATTGCTACTCGTCAGGATGCCGAATATATTCGCGAAGGCACCGAGAATCGGAGTCGAAAGACCGGTCGGGTCTTTTTGCAACGCGTCCTGCACGAAGTCGGCGAACTCCGAGCCGCGATGCGGCGTGCCAATCGTGGTGACCGACGCAACGAGTTCCGGCGCTACCGCCGCGACGTAGCGCGAGGTCAAACCGCCCTGGCTGTGGCCGATCAGGTTCACTTTCTGCGCGCCGGTTGCGGCCAGGACCTGCTTCACATAAGCGAGTAACTGTTCGCCGCGGCCGTTCGGACCGTCGTCGCTTTGAAAGCCTGACAGGTTCGCCACGTACACGGTTGCGCCGTGCTGCTGGAGGTCAGACTGAATGCCGTACCAGTAGTCGAGCACGCCGAGATATTTGTCGGTGCCTGTGAGGCCATGTACGAGAATGATCGGATAGCGGGTTGCCGCGTAATCGTCGGTGCTGGCGTTCGACGTCGCGGCGACAGCGCGATCTATACCGGCTGGTGTGGCGAGCGTCAGAAGAACGGCGAGCGGAGCATTGGCGACAACAGCAGCGATCGCCCAGGCGACGATACGAGAACCCTTCGATTTCGACATGTGACGGCCTCCGGTTGCGAAGTCCGCGTATTTAGCTATACAAATCGAGTGAGGGCAATAGAGCGGGAACTCAAAACTGGCTATGGAACGGTGCGAGTTGAGGGTTTAGCGCCGTGTTGCGATGCGGTGAGCATCGAAGGTATCGAGTTCGATAATGCTGCCTGGATTCGGGCTTGACTTGACCAGCTCCCGCGGCGTAACCCCCAGCAACCGCCCCATCCAATGCGCCATATGACTCTGATGCGCGAAGCCCGTCTCCAGCGCAATCTGACTCGCGCTCAGCCTGCCTTGAAGCAACAGCGCTCTCGCCTGCTCCACTCGCCGCTGCACCACATACTGATGCACCGGCATACCGAGCGTCTCGCGAAACAGCACCTTGAAATGCGGCACACTCAACTCGGCGTGCGCAGCCAGTTCGCCAAGCGTGAGGCGCTGATCGAGATGTGCTTCGATAAACTCGATCACGCGAGCAGCGGTCTTCGGCGCCAGCGTACGGCGCTTGCTCTCAAGCTTGTCGAGCACCGGCGCGCTGCCAATCAGCCGCACAACCATGGCCGTACACAGACTCTCTGCATACAGCGGATCAGACGCATCGTCCGCTTCGAGTTCGGCACGTAACGCCCAGGCCAGATGCTGAAAGCGCGGATCGCGCATCTGAAATTGCGGGCGAAGCTGCGCATCGCTCGTCTTCAATTCCAATTGTTCGACAGTCCTCTGCGCAAACTCTTCAGCGATCCACACGCTGAAAATCGTGCACGCGGATTCATCGGTCCACTGCCCGTCGACGCCCGCCGGAATCACATCCGCATCGCCATGCGCCTGAATCCGCGAGTAGCGGCGCTCGTTGCACATGCAACGCGCCTTGACCGGCGCGCCGACATGCACGCCCACGCGATGATGCTTGAGTGCTGGAATCCGGTGCAATCCGGCTGACACGTTGACCAGCTCCGCGCCGAAGCCTCGCCAGCCGAGTGCCTTGCTTGAGCGCAATGCAATGCGGGAACCACTGTGCGGCTGCGGTATCGGTGTCACGGCATTCATTGCTTCCCCTCGTGGATGGCGGCCAACGTGTGTGCATTGTGCTGCGTTTTTCCTGGCTTTGCTTGACCCGCACCGCCTCAACCCGCATGTTGCGGCGCCACAAAATAAAACAATCATCCGAATCTGCGCACGACAATCCGCGCCCGCGCGTTTCTCCATCCCTACCTCCCTAAGATGACGACACACCGATACGGCAAGGAGCCCAACGTGTTCGTCATCTTTGGAGCAGCAGGCGATGTAGGCAGAGTGAGCGCCGCGGCATTGCGCCGGGCCGGCCGTGAGGTACGCGCGGTCGTGCGTGACGGCAAGCAAGGTGAAGTGTTAGCAGAAATCGGCTGTGAAATCGCCATTGCCGATCTGCTCGACCCGGCTTCGGTAGCGCGCGCTATCGAAGGCGCGTACGCGGTACAGATACTGTGCCCGGTGCCGCGTGCAGATGCCGATCCCGCGAACACGATGCGGCGCATGATCGACGTGAGCGCCGACGCATTACGCGCCAACCCGCCTCAACGCCTGCTTGCGCTCTCGGACTACGGCGCGGAACACGCGAGCGGCACCGGCATCACGACACTGTTTCACACCCTCGAAACGCAACTCGCGCCTATCGACTCACAGTTGACGTTTCTGCGCGCAGCGGAACACATGCACAACTGGGCTCGCGTATTACCCATCGCGCTCGCGAGGGGCGTGCTGCCGAGTCTGCATCATCCCTTGAGCAAGCTGTTTCCGACGGTTGCCGCTGAGGATGTCGGCCTGCTGGCCGCCGAACTATTGCTCGACGACAGACCGGCCAGGGTGTCGCCACGGGTGGTTAGTATCGAAGGTGAGGCGCGCGTCAGCGCGCTAGACGTCGCACGCACGCTCAGTGAATTGACACACCGTCCGATCGCGGCCCATGAAGTGCCACGTGGCGAATGGGCCGCCATGCTCCAGGGCGCGGGACTCGGCGAGAACCACGCGCGACTCATCACGGATCTGTACGACGCGCACAACGCGGGCCGCATCGACGTCGAAACGGAGATCAGCGAACGGCGCTTCGGCGCGACCGCGCTAGCGGACGTGTTTGCGTCGATCCTGGCGCGCGTTGCGGTAACGTCAACTGCAAGTGCAACTTCAACAGCGCGTTAGACAGCACTCGCGATAGGAGAAACAGCATGCATACCTGCCCTTTGCTGCGCGCAACGGTGGAACCGCGGAAAATCGCGGCGCATCGAACGCCGCAAACGCGCGCGACCACGAACGCCCGCTACTGGATGGCAATCGCGGCAAGTCTTGCGGGACTGACAGGCTGGCGAGCGCTTCGGGACGTGCTCAACGCAATTCCCGACAGCAACGACGACTTTGGTTTGTTCTGATTCGCAGCGACTCGACTTGACTCGATGCATCATGGATGCGTCATAGATTCGCCGTACATATCTACGGCGAATCTCACCAGCATAACAACGCAATAAGTTGACAAAATCGACGCTTCAACACAGGCCGCCGTTTGCAAAAGGCGGCCTGTACCCATGCGCTAGTTACTCGTTCTCGTCGAAGTAATGCCCGAACTTCACCTGCTTGGTGCGAATATAGCGCTCGTTTTCCTCGCGCATCGGAATCGCCAGCGCGACCCGCTCGCACACCGGAATGCCGTGCTTCGACAGCGTATCGAACTTCTCCGGATTGTTGCTCATCAGGCGCACCGAGGTGACCTTCAGCGTGCGCAAAATGCCCGCCGCCGAATCGTATTCGCGCGAGTCGTCAGGCAAGCCGAGATCGAGATTGGCCTCGACGGTGTCGCGGCCCTGCTCCTGCAGCGCATACGCGCGAATCTTGTTCGACAGGCCAATGCCGCGCCCTTCGTGGCCACGCAGATACAACAGCACGCCGCAGCCTTCGGCCGCGATATAGCGCAGCGCCAGATCGAGTTGCTCGCCGCAATCGCAGCGATATGAGCCGAGCACGTCGCCCGTCAGGCACTCGGAGTGCAGGCGCGTCAACACGGACGACTTGTTTGCGACATCGCCCATCACGAGCGCGAGATGCTCGGCGCCGCTTTCGGCCACGCGAAACACGTAGGAAGTGAACGTGCCGTAGCGCGTGGGGAGCGTGGCGGTAGCGTCGAGGACGACGCATTCGCCGTTGATTGCGCCGTCTGCTGCTTGCGACGGATCGTGAGACGTGAGCATGGCTTTAGACAATGGTGCTGACATGAACCCGATCAATCCGGGAATAAGGTACGGACTGGGAGTTTACCGCTAATCGGCGCGATGCACCCGGATGTCCATACGCCGCGCACGGAACCGCTGCGGCGGCGCCCGGTATCCGGACTAAACGTGCCGCGCGCCACAGGTATTCCCGAGGTACCCCGGCCGCGCGTCGCGCCTATACTGAAACAGCCTGTCCCTCACGACAGCGCGCCGCATCGGCGTGCTGCACTGCGAAACGGAGCCGCTCCATGACAAGCGTTGCACAACTTCTTAAAACGAAACCGGACAACACCATCGTCTTCACGGTCGGGGCCGACGATTCTGTCTACGAGGCAATCAAGCTGATGGCCGAAAAGGGCATCGGCGCACTGGTTGTGACGGACGGCGACAGCATCGCCGGGATCATTACGGAGCGCGACTATGCGCGTAAGGTCGTCCTGATGGACCGTTCGTCGAAGGCGACACCGGTGCGCGACATCATGAGCAAAGCCGTGCGCTTCGTCCGTCCCGACCAGACCACGGATGACTGCATGGCCCTGATGACGGAGCGGCGCATGCGCCACTTGCCGGTGATCGAAAACGATCGCCTGGTGGGCATGGTATCGATCGGCGACCTGGTGAAGAACATCATCGCCGAGCAGCAGTTCACGATTCAGCAACTGGAGTTCTATATCCACGGCGAACGACCCTGAGGTTCGCCGCCTTTCGCACGCCGCGCGGCACTTCGGGCATCATACGCTGCGCGACACAGGGCGCAAAAAAAGCCCAATCCTTGAAAGAGGTTGGGCGAAGCTACCTTGCGGCAGCGGAGGTTCCTGAATTGTGAACCGCAACCGGACGCGGCACTGCGAATTCGTTTAACGGGCGGTACAAGCTGTCGAACGCCGCCATCGGCAAAACACAAAGTTCTTCAATGCGCGCCGCATAAGGCGCGCATTTCCGTGCTTCCATCAACTGCTGGATGATCCCGGGACGTGCGCCGGAATATTCCTCGCGCGCCCCGCTTCGATCAACGACCGGCGAACCGTGCCGGCTATCGTCGAAATCAGTTACCGAAATAAACCGACTTCGGGCCGGACATCTGCTGGACCATGCCACCCGCCTGCGACGAACCGTTCACCGCGCCACCGTACCCACTGGTATTCGCGACCGGTTCCTGCGTCTGTGCGACGGCCGGGTTTTGCGCCTGTACACGGCTTTCGGCGGCTTGAACGTCAGCCGGATAGTTCGGGTCGTTGCTCGTGCTCGGGTTGTAGCCGGCTTGCTCCAGCTGGATCAATTGATTGCGGACGTCCGCGCGGGTCACGGGCTGGTCACTCGATTGAGCAAACGAAGCGACCGGGGCGGCGAGAATAGCTGCAATGGTGATTGCCTTGATAATCGATTTCATGATGACTTACCTCCAGACTTGGTTTTTTTGGTTCGCTAACCACACAACGTGAGAAGCGACTGGTTTCAGTCTAGTCACCCGATTGCCGAGGGAAAACCCTTAATTACGAGATACATAATTGTTGAAAACGCAAGAATGCGTCGGAAGTTGCTGTTTGCATATATTGAAGGGATAGCTTTACCGTAATAATTGTCGGGATCGTAACCCTTTGTGTCTGACGTTTCAAAAATGCGTGTCCACTGGGCTTTTTTTACCGCGTTGCCTCGCGTTGCTTTACTACCGCTAGTTAAATTTGCGCGCCCGCCAAAGCGCCGGCATGCGGCGGAAGCAGCAGTTTTCGCGGCCCGCTGACGAACGCACTACCCGGTTCAAAAAACCGTAACGGCTGATGCATCTCGCGCGACAAGCCAATGCGCGTCGTCACGCCTATCGGCACGTCCCCCGTCTCTATCGCGCCGATCCACAGATCGCGCCCGGTGCAAAGATCGCGGCCGTCGAATGACTGGCCGATGCCTAAGGCCATGGTGAGCCGGCCCGGGCCGCGCGCGAGGTCGCGCAGCGGCACGCCAGGCCGCCGCGTCTCCATCAGGGGCAAGCCTTCCAGTGGCTCGATGGCGCGAAGCAGAATGCCGGCGCCAATCCCCTCCGCTTCGGCGGACATGTTCAGCATGTACGAAAGCCCGTACGTAAGCCGGACATAGGCATAACCGGGGGCGAGAAACATCGCGCCGTTATAGGGGCGGCGGCCTAAAAACGCGTGGCTGGTCGAATCGCCGAGCGGATAGGCTTCGGTTTCGACAATCCGGCCGCTGATGCGGCCTTCCGGGAGATCGTGCACCAGGTATTTGCCGATCATGAAGCGCGCCAGCGCGACCGTATCGAGCGGCAATTCGTCACGAAGCAATGGGAGGATGGGCAGCGGCTGAGTCGGCATGCGGTTCGGACTGGATGTGAAGCGCAAAGCGCAGGGTTCGAGGGATGCGCCGCAGACGCAGGAACAGGCATGCAGCCCACACGGCAGCAAGCGACAGGCGCCATCGGCCTGCATTCCTCGGCCCATTCGTTGTACCTGAACCTCATTTCCGGGCAGGGTCGCATTCACCATGGCACTAATTGGAGTATCGTGTGTTTCCGGCCTGCAGGACAGCCTTTGCCGGTATGGTGTTCAGGTCCGCCCCATCATCTTACAGACTGAAAGAAGTTGCACGACCCGCAGCAGTGTTCCATTCAGATTTGATCCCGAAGTACCCGCAGGTGCAGTACACCGGCCCATCCGGGGCCGTCGTATTCATGACAATAGGAGAGAGTTGAATGAAAGCATTCCAGGCAATCAAGATGGTCGGCGGCGCGCTGATCGTTCTGGCGTCCGTCAATGCGTATGCGCAAAGCAGCGATGCGGCAGCTCCGGCTGCGCCCATGGCAGCTTCGTCGGCACCTGGCGCGAAGTCGGTCAAGAAAGCCGACCGTGCATTGGGACGCAAAGTGCGCACCGCACTGGCGAAGACCAAGGGCCTGAGCGTGGCCAACATCACCGTACGCTCGCGTAGCGGCGCAGTGACGCTGGCCGGCACGGTGCCTGAGCAACCGCAAGTCGACCTGGCAACCCAGACCGCGCAAGGCGTGGCAGGCGTGACATCGGTCAAGAACGCCCTGACGATTCGTCCGGTCGGACAGTAAACGCGTCAGTCAGTTGTAGCGCTATATCCGGGCGCAACGCTTCGTCAGAAGGCCGCGCGTCCGGACCGGAACATCCTGTTTCTTTCGTTTGATTTGTTAGCCCGGCAGTTCCGTACCACCGATGGGTGTTTCAACCATCGCAACCGCGCCGCGTTTTTCCGCGCAATCCTGCGTAGCTCACGCCTTCAGAACGCAGAACGGCAGCCCGTTACCTTACCGCCTTCGCCACTCCGTCGACACACGCTGTCCCGCGAACTGACAAAACCTCGTTCGTTGAAAATTATCCTTTATAATTTAATGCGTTAGAACGCGTTGTTGACAGGATGGATTAGCATTTGTGCTCGCGGCCGGGTTTCACCGGCGCCCGTCTGCGCGCGTCGCGCCAGTCCCAAGCAAACAGAACAAGCACCGAAAGGAAGCCCTGAATGACTACGCCCGCGACCGTTTTGCCCCGCTGGACCATAGCCGCGCCCTTCGTCGCCTGGATCGTGCTGGGTATGGCGTATGCCCTGCCGGGCAACGGGCTGCTGCTCGCGTTAATCGGCGTAGCGCTGTGTGCGGCCGTGTTTACAGCGGTGCACCATGCGGAAGTGGTCGCGCATCGGGTCGGCGAGCCGTTCGGCACCCTGGTGCTGGCGGTGGCCGTGACGGTGATCGAGGTTGCGCTGATCGTTTCAGTGATGTTGACGTCCGGTCCCGAGAAGGCCGGCCTCGCGCGCGACACCGTGTTCGCTGCGGTGATGATCGTCTGCAATGGGATCGTGGGCATCTGCCTGCTGGTGGGCGGCATCCGGCATCGCGAGCAGGACTTTCAGAGTCGCGGCGCCGCGGCGGCACTGGCGGTGCTCGCGTCGTTGTCCGTGTTGACGCTGGTCATGCCGAACTACACGACGACCAGCGCCGGCCCGCTTTTGTCGTCGTCGCAACTGGCATTCGCCGGGGTGTCGTCGCTAGTGTTGTACGGGGTGTTCGTGTTTGTCCAGACCGTGCGGCATCGCGATTACTTTCTCGCCGACGTCCCCGACGAGGACGTTCATGCCGCCCCGCCGAGTATCGGCGTCGCGCTGACAAGCGGCAGCTTGCTGGTGGTGTGCCTGGTCGCCGTCGTGTTGTTGGCGAAAGTGCTCTCGCCGGTGGTCGAAACCGCGGTGAAGAACGCGGGCGCGCCACCGGCGGTGGTCGGCATTATCATCGCCGCGCTGGTGCTGCTACCCGAAGGACTCGCCGCTGTTCGCGCGGCGCGTGCCGATCGCTTGCAAAACAGCCTGAATCTCGCGCTCGGCTCGGCGCTGGCCAGTATCGGGCTGACCATTCCAACGGTTGCCGCGGTGTTTTTGTGGACTGCCCAGCCGCTCATACTCGGTATCGACGGCAAGGAAACCGTGCTGTTGATGCTCACGCTGGTCGTCGGCACCCTGACGCTCAGCAGCGGACGCACGACGATTCTGCAAGGCGCCGTGCATCTGTCACTGTTCGCGGCGTATCTGTTTCTGTCCTTCGCGCCCTGACGACAGAATGGGGCCCTCGCTCTACCGGAACAACGGGCTCCTTCTTACTCCTCCCAATGCTCCGCGATCCAGTCGCGAAACAGATTCAGCTTCTGCTGATGCGCGACCGAATCCGGATACACGAAGTAATAGCGCCAGCCGGTCTTAAGCACCGTATCGAACGGCCGCACGAGGCGCTTGGCCGCGACGTCTTCATCGATCAAGGCAAGGTCGCTGATGGCGACACCGAAGCCCTGCAACGCGGCGTTGGTCGCCATGTCGAGCGTGTCGAAGCTCGGGCCGTGGCCGGCGTCGATACCGTGTGTATTGGCGGCATCGACCTCGCTCACCTTGGCGAGCCACATCTTCCAGTCACGATGATCGCGCGTGGGATGCAGCAGCGTGTGGCGCGCCAGATCGGCCACCTCGTCCAGCGGTTTGTCTTTCAGCAGGTCCGGCGCGCACACCGGCGTCAGACGCTCCTCGAATAAGGGCACCGCCTGCACGTCCGCCCCCGGCGACGAGCCATAGATGATCGCCGCATCGAACGGCTCGAGCTGAAAGTCGACGTCGTGCTGCCACGTCGTGGTGATCTGAACGTGCAACTCGGGGTACTCGGCCTGGAAGCGCATGATCTTCGGCAGCATCCAGCGCATTACGCAAGTTGGCACTTTCAGTGCGAGATCGGTGCGCTGACGCGTGAGGCGCAGCGATATCTCTTCGATACGCGCAAAGCTCTCCTTCACGGCCGGCAGCAGCAATTCGCCTTCGGCGGTCAGCGTCAGACCTTTTGCATGGCGTTTGAAGAGCGGAAACTTGTAGTAATCCTCGAGCGCGATGATCTGCCGGCTCACCGCGCCTTGTGTCAGGCATAGATGGTCAGCGGCGCGCGTGAAGCTGCGATGCCGCGCGACGGTTTCGAAAATCTGCAGCGCGTTGAGCGGCGGGAGACGTCGCATCTGGGTAGTCCGGTCCGGGATCAGAAAAAGTCATTGCTCGGATAGGCGGCGTTGCGCGCCGTCATACCCATTGAGCCCACAGGATACGCGATCAGATTGTCCCGTACGCGTTGCGCGCGGGCAAACGCGCATGCATTTGGCTCATGACGCGACCATCCGGTCCAGCCTAAGCGCACCCACCTGCACCGATTCAGGGCAAATCCCGCCTGACACCGCACCAGAACCGAGCTTTCCTCATACCTCCTTCACGCTCGTCCACGCAAAAAAATCATGGACGTTAACCCCGATACGCCACTGTCCCGGCGTTCCAACGGATCGCAGCAAAGCCGTCGCTAGCATCGCGCAACAGCCGACCCATGAGATTCCGTCATGCGCTCCATGCGCATATTTCGTTTGTTGGGGGATTTTGGCAAACCTAGAGTGCATCCACACGCAACGCATCCGGCATTGCGTGCGGTTGGGCTCCACAGGCAGCGCATATGGGCGATGCAGCGGCAGCGGTCAGAGCGAAACTCACCAGGCAACAGGCGTTCAACACAGGAGACCGCCATGCAAGAGATCAAACGGGGTAGAAGGCAGGCCATCAAGACGATCGGCGCAGCGCTCGCGGCATCCACCTTGCCGATGCCGTTCATCAATCTGAGAGCACAGGAGCACAACTTCTCCGGCAAGACGCTACGCTTGCTGACCTGGTCGGACGATACCGGCGCGGCCGCCTTGCGCAACATCGCTGCCACGTTCATGGCGAAGACCGGCGCGAAAGTCATCGCCGACCGCGCCGACGGCACCTCCGGCATGGTCGCCAAGGTCAAGGCCGCGGGCGATCGCCCCACTTACGACGTCATCACGCTAGCCGGCGTCGGCGCGGCGGGTCTCGGTGACGCGGGTCTGCTGATGAAGCCCGATCTCGACAAACTGCCGAACCTGAAGGACGTCGCGCCGCAATACCGCACGGGGGCGAATGGTTTCGGCGTCGGTTACCTGCTGTGGTCGGACGGCCTGATCTACAACACGTCGACGGTCAAGACCGCACCGACCACATACGAAACATTGTGGGACCCGAAGTACGCCGGACGCCTTTTCCTGCCGCCGCCGGAATGGGCCGAGGCCGTGGACCTCGCGATCATCGCCGCGAAGATGAACGGCGGCTCGCAACAGAACATCGAGCCGGGTTTCAAGAAGCTCATGCAGTTGAAAGACCGCGTGATGACGCTCGGCGAGAACCCGAATCAGGTGGCCGATCTGTTCCGCACCGGTTCGCTCGATATCGGCGGCATCTATTCGCCGGCTTTTTTCCCCGACCAGATCCGCAAGCCCGAGTACAAAATGGGCGTGACCTACGGCATGAAGGAAGGCTTCGCCACGCAGTTGATGTTCACGGTGATTCCAAAGTCGCACCCGGCCGACAGCGATCTGATCCACGCCTTCATCAACCATTCTCTCGACGCCGGCGTGCAAGGTCGCATGGCTGCCGACGTGCTGAATGGCCCGGTCAATTCGAAAGCCGTGATTTCCGCCGAAAGCCGCGCGTTCGTGCCGAGTCCGCAGCAGATCGCCGAGAAAGCGATCCTGCATGACGACAAGGCGCTCGCCGTCGTGCAGCCTGCGTGGATCAAGCGCTACACCGAAATTTTCTCGGCATGACCGCGATGCTCGCGCGCTTTTCGCGGCGGGTCTCATCGACGTCGGACGCTGCGGCGGGTGATGCGGCGGGTGCAGCTTCCGGCTCGCCCGGCGCCGCGTCCGGCGCACCGGACGAGCAGGCGTCCACGGCACTCGCGAAAGTGCGCCCCTGGCTTCTACTCACGCCGATCCTGCTATTTCTCGCCATACTCGGCGCGGCGGCCCTCGTCGTGCTGCGTATGAGTTTCGGCACCCAGGGCAGCGAATGGCACGGCTTCACGCTGCAGAACTACGCTGATCTCATCGACGGCTATTTCCTGAAGTCGCTATGGCTCACGTTGAAGCTCGCGTTCCAAAGCATGATCTGCGCGGTGCTGCTGGCCATTCCCGTCGCGTTGGCAATGGCGCGCACCAAATCGCGGCTCGCGCGGCGACTGTTGCTCGCGGGCGTGCTGCTGCCCTTGCTCGTCAATCTGCTGCTGCAAGGGTATGGCTGGCTGATCATTCTCGGACCGGCCGGCCTGCTCAATCACGCACTGCTTGGCAGCGGCCTCGTCGACCGTCCGGTGATGTGGCTGTATCGCGAACACGGCGTATTGCTCGGTTTGATTCAGACGGCGTTTCCTCTGGCCGTGCTGCCGTTGTCGAGTGCCATGCGCGCGGTCTCGAGCTCGTATGAAGAAGCCGCGGCCACGCTTGGCGCGACGCGTTGGCAAACGCTGCGTCATGTTTTGCTGCCGCTCGCCATGCCAGGTCTCGTGTCCGGCGCCCTGCTCGTGTTCGCGTACAACGCCAGCGCCTTCGCCGTGCCGCTGCTGCTCGGCGGACGCCGTGTGCCGATGCTCGCCGTGCTGGTCCACGACCAGGTCGCGCCCTTGCTGAACTGGCCCGCCGCTTCCGCATCGGGCGTCGTCCTGATGATCGCGACGCTTACGGTGATGGCGCTGTCACAGCGCCTCGTGCGCCGTACGCAACATCTCACCGAGGAGCCCCACGCATGAGCACGCCGGTTCAAACCCCACGCCTGATGCGTCCGCCGGGTTCACCGCGCCTGCCGCGTTTGCCGATGACCATGCCCGGCCAGCTCGGCAAAGCCACCGCGCTGCTCGCCGCCGTCGTGCTGTTTCTCGCCGCGCTGCCGATCCTGACGATGATCACGATGTCGTTCAGCGCGGCCGACACGCTCGAATTCCCGCCGCATGCCTACGGCTTGCATTGGTACCGCGCAGCGTGGCACAGCTTCGTCTCGCCGGATGCAAGCGACGCGCTCTCGATGGGCGCCGCGCTCAGCACGAGCCTGATCGTCGCGCTCTCGACGATGGTCATCGCCACGCTCGTCTCGGTGCCCGCCGCCTACGCATTGAGCCGCTACCGTTTTCGCGGCAAACCCGCGGTCGAACAACTGGTGGCGTTGCCGCTCGTCTATCCGCTGGTGATGCTCGGCTTGTCGCTGCTGCTGGTGTTCAACGTGCTGCCGGTCGAACTCGGCGTATTCCGCCTGATCATCGCGCACGTGATTCTGGCCCTGCCGTTCACCGTGAAAAATTGTGCGGCGTCGGTGGCCTCGATCGGCCCCGAATTCGAGGAAGCGGCCTGCGTGATGGGCGCGAGCCCAAGCCGCGCGCTGATCGACGTAATCCTGCCGCTCATGCGCCCCGGTATTCTCGCCGGCATGCTGTTCGCGTTCATCATCTCGTTCAACGAATTCACGGTGACCTTCTTCCTGTACGGCATCGACACGATGACGCTGCCGGTGTGGCTTTACAGCCGCACGGTGTCGTCGCTCGATCCGACCGTGTTCTGTTTCGCCGTATTCATCGTCGCGATCGACTTCGCGCTGATCTGGCTGCTCGAAAAGCTGATCGGCGACGAAGGGGTGGCGCTTTGACCATCCTTTCGATTCGCGCGGTGCTGATGCCTTTTTGCTGGAGCATTCGATGACCCATCTGACCTTGCAGGCCGTGACCAAGCGCTTCAACGCGGCCCATGCCGTCGACAGCGTCGATCTGAGCGTGCCCGACGGCAAGCTGGTGTGCTTCCTCGGGCCGTCCGGCTGCGGCAAGACCACCCTGTTGCGCATGATCGCCGGGCTGGAAACGCCGAGCTCGGGCAACATCAATTTTGCCGGTCGTGACATCACGCGCCTGCCCGCCAACCAGCGCGACTTCGGCATGGTGTTTCAGTCGCTCGCACTGTTTCCGCATATGACGGTCGCGCAGAACGTCGCGTATCCGCTCAAGCTGCGCAAGACCTCGAAAGACGCGCAAACGCGCCGCGTCACCGAATTGCTGGAACTGATCCAGTTGCCGCATATGGCTAACCGGCCGGTCACGCAACTCTCCGGCGGCCAGCGGCAACGTGTGGCGATTGCACGCGCAATCGCGTCGCAACCGAAACTGCTGCTGCTCGACGAACCGCTCTCCGCGCTCGACGCCAAACTGCGCGAAGCGATGCAGGTCGAGATCCGCCTGCTGCAACAGCGTCTCGGCATCACAACGATCATGGTCACGCACGACCAGCGCGAAGCGATGACGATGGCCGACGAAATCGTGGTGATGGAGAAAGGCCGGATTGCGCAAGTCGGCAAACCGCTCGATATTTATCGCGACCCGGTCAGCGAATTCGTCGCTGACTTTATTGGGCTCGGCAACATCCTGCCGGTTACCTATGACGGCGCGGGCGGCGTCAGTCTGCCGGGCGGCAGGCGCATTGCCGTTGCGCAACCAGCGCGGGTGCCGGAGTCCAGCAGCGATATCCGTCTGCTGATCCGGCCGGAGGACGTGTGCGTCAAATCGGCGTCCGATGCTGCGGGTCAGAACCGGCTCGCGGGTACGGTGACTTTTATCCGCGACGTGGGGGCGTCGCTCGAAGCGACGATCGATTGCGCGGGGTTCACGCTGACCGCCGCGACCACGCCACGCGAAACACCGGGGCTGACGCTCGGCATGCCGGTGCTCGCGGAATTGCCACCGCACGCGTGCAAACTGATCGCGGCCCGCGCGGCGCATTGAAACGCGTCACTCAAGAACGCCACTGAGGCATGGCACTGAAACACGCCACCGAGGCACGCCACTGAAGCGTTCACAAAAACCGATTCCAATACCGAGTTTTCGACAGAGGAAAGACCATGAATCAGCCCCAAGTTGCTCCATCGAATGCGCGCCGCGTCTTCGCCACCCTCGCCGCGACGCTCGCCTTCACCGGCGTCGGCGCCCTGTGCGCGTTTTCGTCCGCCGCGCATGCCGACGCGCTCGACAGTATCGCCAAGTCCGGCACGGTACGGATCGGTGTATTCGAAGACTACCCGCCGTTCGGCTCGATCGGCCCGGACATGAAACCGATGGGCTACGACATCGACGTCGCCAATCTGATCGGCAAGTCGCTCAACGCGAAGGTCGAGCTCGTGCAGGTGACCGGCGACAACCGCATGGCCTACCTCGCCGATCACAAGGCTGACATGCTGCTTTCAGTCGGTCAGACGCCGGAACGCGAAAAGGTGATCGACTTCTCGCAGCCTTACGCGCCCTACTACCTCGCCGTCTTCGGTCCGAAAACGCTGCCCGTGAAGAACGCCGCCGACCTCGCCGGCAAGTCGATTTCGGTCGCGCGCGGCACGCTGGAAGACCTGAGCGTGACCAAGATCGCGCCGCCCAGCGCGAACATCAAACGTTTCGACGATCCTAACGGCGCTATTTCGGCGTTTCTTTCTGGTCAGGTACAGTTGATGGTAGTCGGCAACGACGTCGGCGCAACCATTCTTGCGCGTCATCCGGCGAACGATCCGGAGCAGAAGTTCTTGCTGTTCAGCTCGCCGGACCACGTCGGTTTGAACAAGAATGAGCCGCGTCTGAAGCAGAAAGTCGACGACACAATTGCCAAGGCCCGCAAGGACGGCACCATGAACGCGATTTCGCAGAAATGGCTGCGCACGCCGCTGCCGGCCGACCTCTGAACCTTTTTTGCGCGGACCGGCCAGGCCGGTCCGCGCCGGAGTTTGACCTCACGATGAGCGCCAAGTCATGACCTATGCGTTCGATTTCAGCGGCTTCGGCCTCTATGCGGGGCTGCTCGCGCGCGGCGTCGCCGTCACGCTGGGGCTGACCGCCGTATCCACCGTGCTCGGCGGCGTTGTCGGCATTGGCGGCGCGAGCATCGCGGTGGCCGGGCCGAAGTGGGCGCGCTGGGTGGTCGCGACTTACGTCGAGTTGATCCGCAATACGCCGTTCATCGTGCAGTTGTTCTTCATCTTCTTCGGCTTGCCCAGCCTCGGTATTCATATCGACGAAGTGCAGGCCGCGATTCTGGCGATGACCGTCAACCTGGGCGCGTACGCGATCGAAATCGTGCGCGCCGGTATCGATTCGATTCCGCGCGGCCAGGTGCAGGCGGCGCAAGCGCTCGGCCTGCACGGACGGCAAGTGTTTCGTTACGTCGTGTTGCCCCAGGCAGTCGCCAACGTGTTTCCCGCGCTGCTGAGCCAGGTACTGATCGTGATGCTCGGTTCGGCGGTGGTCTCGCAGATCTCAGTGCCCGATCTGACCTATGCGGCCAACTTCATCCAGTCGCGCAACTTCCGCTCGTTCGAGAGCTACGTGATCATCACCGCGACGTATCTGGTGTTGTCGATCGTATTGCGGCAACTCATGAACCGGCTCGGCCGCAGCCTCTTTGCGGGCCGCGTGGCTCGCGGCGGCAGCAGCGACAGCGTGCCGCGTAACTGGCGCACCCGCCTCATGTGGCGCGGCGCCCGCACCCTGCCGACGGAGCGTTGATCATGGTCGAATTCACCCTCTGGGACATCGCCCGCAACCTGTTGCTCGCCGCCCGCTGGACGGTGTTGTTATCGCTGATCGCGTTTGTCGGCGGCGGCATTGTCGGGCTGATTCTGCTCGCGATGCGCGTATCGCCGTTGCCGTGGCTGCGGCGGATCGTCGTCGTGTATGTGGAAATATTTCAGGGCACGCCGTTGCTGATGCAGCTGTTTCTGGCGTTCTTTGGCCTGCCGCTGCTAGGTGTCGACGTGTCGCCCTGGGTTGCGGCAGCCGTCACGCTGACGCTTTATACCAGCGCGTATCTGGTCGATATCTGGCGCGGTTGCGTGGAAGCGGTGCCACGTGGCCAGTGGGCCGCCGGGGCGAGTCTCGGCATGACGTTCAGCCAGCAACTGCGCTACATCATCTGGCCGCAGGCGCTGAAGATCGCCGTGGCGCCGACCGTCGGCTTCCTGGTGCAGGTGGTGAAAAGCACGGCGCTCGCGTCGATCATCGGCTTCACGGAATTGACCAAGACCGGCACGATGATCACGAACGCCGCATTCCGACCGTTCCCGATCTACGGCATGGTCGCGATGATTTACTTCGCGATGTGTTTCCCGTTGACGTGGTACGCGCGCGTGCTGGAGAAGCGGCAGAAGATCGGACAGCACCGGTAACTTGCCGTGGGCTGTTCTTTGCTGCGCTCGATTAGCGCGTTGCCGCACTGGACGGTCCTCGAAAAGCTCTGTCGCTCCCGCACGCATTCACGAAAAAAGCGGCAACCGGATTACACGGTTGCCGCTTTTTTGTTGCCACAGCGATTTGACTACTTCGCCGCCTGCGTCGACTTCCGCAACTTCGCCACGTCACCTGGCGTGACCGCCGGGCCGCCGTTATTCCAACCGGCCCGCACGAAGGTCAGCACATCGGCGATCTGCTGATCGTTGAGCACCGGCGCGTACTTCGGCATCGGATACGGCGCGGGAATGCCGCCGATCACCAGATCTTCCGTGCCGTTCAGCGTCACGTTGATCAGCGACGACGGATCCTTCTCCAGCACGTTCGGGTTGCCGGCCAGCGGCGCCAGCATCGGCGCAAAACCGCGCCCGTCGACGCCGTGGCAGTGCATGCAATACGCCGTATAAACACGCGCACCGGCATCGTTCGCAGGACGGTTCAACGATACCTTCGTCGCCTGGCTGTCGTACGTATAGGGCGGCGCACCATTGCCGGCCGCCGGCGGTAGCGACTTCAGGTACGTGGACATCGCCGCGATGTCGGTGTCGTTCATGGCCTGCGTGCTGTTGTTGATCACGCTGGTCATCGAACCGAACGCCGACGCGTGGCGATTGGCCCCGGTCCTCAGGAACGCCTGCAGATCCTGATCGTTCCATCGACCCAGCCCGACGTTGTGTTCGCCGGTCAGATTCGCCGCAAACCAGCCGTCGAGCACGCCGCCCGTCAGGAACGCGCTGCCGCTTTCATCGAGCGCCTTCTCCTGGAACGCGATGCCACGCGGCGTATGACACGAGCCGCAGTGCCCCAGGCCCTGAATGAGGTACGCGCCACGATTCCACGCGACATCCTTGCCCGGCTTGTCCTGATAGACGCCCTTCTCCAGGAACACCATGTTCCAGAACTTCAGCGGCCAGCGCATGTTCAACGGCCATTTGATGTCCGGCTCGCGGTTTGCCTGCTGCACCGGCGCCACGCCGCTCATGAAGTACGCGTACAGCGCTTTCATGTCGTCGTCGTTGACCTTCGCATACGACGGATACGGCATCGCCGGATACAGGTTGTGACCGTCTTTCGCGACGCCTTCACGCATCGCTTTCGCAAAGTCCTCTTCCGAGTAACTGCCAATGCCGGTTTGCTGATCCGGCGTGATGTTGGTGGTGTAGATCCGGCCCATCGGCGTGGTCATCGGCAGGCCGCCCGCGAACGGTTTGCCCTTCGGCGCCGTATGACAGGCGACGCAATCGCCGACCTTCGCCAGATAGGCGCCGCGCTGCACCAGCGCCTGATCGGCTGCTTGGGCCGGGGCTTGCGTCAGGAACGGCAACGTCACGCACAGCGCCGCACCGAAACCCTTGAGTGTGTTTTTCATGTTGGGCTCCTGTCAGGCGGTTTGCAGTTGGCTGCCGACCGGCAATTGCCGCAGCCGTTTGCCGGTGGCCGCGTAAATCGCGTTCGTCAGAGCGGGCGCGAGCGCCGCCGTGCCCGGTTCGCCGATGCCGCCCGGCGCCTCGCTGCTCTTCACGATATGCACCTCGATAGGCGGCGTTTGATCGATCCGCAGCATCCGGTAGTCGGTGAAATTGTTCTGCTCGACGCGACCGTCCTTGATCGTGATCTCGCTGTAGAGCGCGGCCGTGATGCCGAAAATGATGCCGCCCTGCACCTGCGCTTCGATCGTGTTCGGATTCACGACCATCCCGCAATCGACCGCGCACACCACACGCTTGACGGCCACCTCGCCCTGATCGACCGCGACATCGACGACGATCGCGAAGAAGCTGCCGAACGCATGCATCACCGAGACACCGCGCCCCTGGCCCTTCGGCACCGTACTGCCCCAGTTCGCCGCCTGCGTGGCGGTATTGAGCACGTTCAGCGCGCGCGGCGTTTTGCCGAGCAGATCCTGACGGTATTTGACCGGATCGACTTTCGCCTGGGCGGCGAGTTCGTCGATGAAACTCTCGACCACGAAGGTGCCGCGCGTCGGTCCCACGCCGCGCCAGAATGCGGTGGGAACAGCATGCGGTTCCTGGCGCACGTAGTCGATCAGTTGATTCGGCAGGTCGTACGGCAGGTCCGAGGCGACTTCCACCGCGTCCGGGTCGAGACCGTTCTTGAACGCCGGCGGTGCAAAACGCGCCATCACCGACGAGCCGACAATCCGATGCTGCCACGCGATTGGCTTGCCGTTTGAGTCGAGTCCGGCGGAGATCTTGTCGTAGTAGTACGGCCGGTACATGTCGTGCTGGATGTCTTCCTCGCGCGTCCACAGTACCTTCACCGGCGTCGACACCTGTTTGCCGATCTTGACCGCCTGCGTGACCATGTCGAACTCGAGCCGCCGGCCAAAGCCGCCACCGATCAGATGGTTATGCACGACGATCTTGTCAGCGGGCAAACCGGTGACGGCAACCGCGGCGTCCACCACCCGCGTCGGCACTTGCGAGCCGAGCCAGACGTCGCAGCCGTCGGCCCGCACGTGCACCGTGCAGTTGATCGGTTCCATCGTGGCGTGCGCGAGGAACGGCTGCTGATACACGGCATCGACGCGTGTCTTCGCGTTTGAAAACGCGTTGCCGACGTCGCCATCTTTACGCGCCACCGCGCCATTGCGTTGCGATGCATTGGCGAGATCGTCGACGATCTGCTTCATCCCTATCTGCGCGCCCGCGCCTTCGTTCCATTTGATGTCCAGCGCCTGCAAGCCACGTTTGGCGGCCCACGTGTGATCGCCGATTACAGCGACTGCATTATCGAGCTTGACGACCTGGCGCACGCCGGGGATTTTCTTTGCGTTGGTATCGTCGACGCTCGCAAGCGTACCGCCGAACACCGGGCAATTCGCGATAGCCGCGTAGACCATGTCGGGCACGCGCACGTCCAGTCCGAACAGCGCCGTGCCGTCCACCTTCTCAGGCGAATCGAGACGCTTGACCGGGGTACCGATCAGCTTGAAATCCTTCGGGTCTTTCAACGGTACGTTCTGCGGCGCGGGCAGTTTCGCCGCGGCGTTCACCAACTGCCCGTAACCGATGCTGCGATTGCTGGCCGCATGAATCACCTGCCCGGCTTGTGCATGACAGCTCGCCGGATCGACTTGCCATTGCTGCGCGGCAGCGCTGATCAGGATGGTGCGTGCGGCGGCGCCGGCACGGCGCATCGGTTCCCACGCAAAGCGGATCGACGTCGAACCGCCGGTGAGCTGGCCGCCGAGCAGTGGGTCCATGAAGAGCTTTTCGTTCGGCGGCGCATGGTCGAGCGTGACCGAGTCGAGCGGCACTTCAAGCTCTTCGGCGATCAGCATCGGGATCGACGTGTAGACCCCTTGCCCCATTTCGACCTTCGGAATCACCAGGGTGACTTTGCCCGCCGTGTCGATCTGGATAAAGGCGTTCGGCGCGAACACGCCGTTTTGAGGCGCTTCGTCAGCGTCGCCACCGATCACCGATTTGCCGGCCTTCTGGTCCTGACTCGCGGCCGGCATGCTGAAGCCGAGCAGCAAACCGCCGCCCGTGGCCGCGCCTACCGTGACGCTGAACTTAAGGAACGTGCGGCGGGTGATACCACCGTTGCCACCCTTCGACGGCTGCGCGCCGTTTTGTGCATCGAGCAATCCCTGGGACATGTCAGGCTCCCTTCGCGGCTTGCTTGATTGCCGCACGGATGCGGTTGTACGTCCCACAGCGGCAGATGTTGCCGGCCATGGCGGCGTCGATATCCGCGTCGGTTGGATCGGGGTTGCTCGCGATCAGCGACGCCGCCGACATCACCTGCCCCGACTGACAGTAGCCGCACTGCACGACGTCAAGCTGACGCCACGCCTGTTGCACCTTCTGCCCGGCCGGCGTGCCGCCGACCGCTTCGATGGTGGTGATTTTCTTGTCGCCGACAGCCGCGGCCGGCAGCACGCACGAGCGCACCGCGACGCCATCGAGATGCACCGTGCACGCGCCGCATTGCGCAATGCCGCAACCGAACTTGGTGCCGGTCAAGCCGACGAGGTCGCGCAAGACCCACAGCAGGGGCATGTCGGGCGGTGCGTCGACAGTATGAGTCTGGCCGTTGATGTTGAACGTTGTCATGGGCGGCTCCGGGTGGGGTTTATTGTTTATCAGGCTGTTTAGACAGAGACGTTGAACCAAAACGCAAAGACTTGCCGTGTTTATTCAGCAAGTCGTGCTAATACGCAATGCGGCTGCAGTTCAATGACGACATTAGATGATGCGCAGCGCGAGCGCGCTGGAAGCGGACCTGGAAATTGTAGTCGCGGATAAAGAAGTTCGCCGACAACGCGTGCATCTCCACGGCGTCCACGCGCCGAAAGAGAGGCGGCCGCAGTCCTTTCTGGAAGTGAAACCAGATTCAAATCAATGCGTTACCATTGCCACACTGGCTTGATCAGAGGCGCTTCGCGTACGCGCATCATTCTTATTGGTGCATCCTCGAGCGATTTTGTTAGCATGGATCTGGCTTGACCCGATCGCCCGGCCTGATCCGGCATGACTATCCGAAGGAGCGGCAAGATGAACGACCAGCAATGCACTCAATTCCTCTCGGAGATTCGCAGACCGCTACTGGCGCTGCATAAGTCGATTCTCGATCACGAGCGTGCATCGTACGAAAAGGAATTCGGCCCCGTGACACCGGCAGCGTTCCTGCAAGTACTCATCAACGGTTCGGGGTTCCGCTGGCTCACGCCGCTCTCCACGGTGATCGCGAACGTCGACGAAATTCTCGACGACAAGGAAGCGGATGCTGCCGATCGGCTCGCCGCAGCCGAAGCAATCACCGGCCTCTTTTCTCCCGACCAGCCCGACAACGCGTTCCTGCCGCGCTACCTGCCGCTCCTGCAAGCCGACCCGGCGATCCTGCATCATCACGGGCAGGTTTCGCAACTGCTGCGCGGCACTGAATCGAAGTAGCCGGCGGCGCGTTACTTCGTCTGGGGATTCGCTGGCATTAGCCAGGCGTCGTCGCTGTGGTTGAGCGCGGCAGCACGATGTGCTGGTGATGCTGGCACCTTTGGCTCCCGAATTCACTCACCATTGCCAGGCGTGCATTTCGGTCGATCACGCGTCGTCTTGTTGAATACAGGATCGACGCATTCGCGACGATTACCAGGCTTTCCGCATCCAGCCAGCACAACGACACCTTATTTCAAGGTGATTTATGCTCGATTCGTAATAGTGGGCCGTACCTGCGCCGCTCACCGCTCAATCCAGTGCGGCCGTCAATCACAATCTTTTGAATTTGCCTGGCTTTGCTGAATAAAACAAAGGTGAGCTTTTGCGGGATGCTTTCAGCGGATGCTACGAAATGCCTTTCAGCGCGCTTTGGAACACCCTGCTAAGGTAAGCAGGCTTTCTCACGACACTCACCGTTATGCAAAACTGGCCGCTTCCCGAACGCTATACGTTCCGCGATCAAACCGTGCGCTTTAACGTGGCCGGCAACGGTCCGCCGCTGGTGCTGGTTCATGGCACACCGTTTTCTTCGTATGTGTGGCATCGCATCGCTCCGCATCTCGCACAGATTCGCACCGTCTATTACTACGATCTGCTTGGCTACGGGCAATCCGAACAGCGCGACGCTCAGGATGTCTCGCTCGGTGTGCAGAACGTGCTGCTGGCGGAATTGCTCGCGCATTGGCAACTGAAGAGTCCAGACGTCATCGCGCACGATTTCGGCGGCGCAACTTCCTTGCGCGCGCATCTCATTGACGGGTGTGACTACCGGAGCCTCATACTGATCGATCCGGTTGCCGTCGCGCCATGGGGTTCGCCGTTCGTGCGGCACGTGCGCGAACACGGCGCGGCGTTCGCCGGGCTGCCGCCCTATATCCATGAAGCGGTGGTGAAGGCGTACGTGCGTGGCGCCATCGCTCGCGACATTCCGGACGAGGAACTCGCGCCTTATGTGACGCCGTGGCTCGGCGCAACCGGACGAGCCGCGTTCTATCGCCAGATCGCCCAAATGGATCAGCGTTATACCGACGAGGTCGAAGCACGCTATTCGCAGATACGTTGCCCGACGCAAATCCTGTGGGGTGTGGAAGACCAGTGGATTCCGCTCGAACGCGGCCGGCACCTGGCGGCAGCCATACCGGAGGCACGCTTTCAGGCGGTGCCCAAGGCCGGGCATCTGATGCAGGAAGATGCGCCCGAAGCGATCGTCGCGGCGGCGCTGCGCTGGTTCGGTTGAAGGCGTGGGCCGTTACCGGCGCTATTCAGTACCGGATACGGATGCGTGGATGTGGAAAAACAGCGGCCCCGGCAAATGATTTACCGGGATCGCTGCTTGTGCCGATGCGACGGAAACGCCCGCTGATATACCGCTAGCCGCGGCCTTGCGGCAAATACGGCATCGGATCGATCGGCTTGCCGTCGCGGCGCAACTCGAAGCCCACGGAAACGCGCGAGTTATTTTCATCGCCCATCTCGGCAATCTGCTGACCTTGCCGCACGACGTCACCGATTTTGACCAGTAGCTTGCGGTTATGCGAGTACGCGGTCAGAAAGTCCTTGTTGTGCTGGACGATGATCAGACTGCCGTAGCTATTCAGACCGGTGCCGGCGTACATCACCTTGCCGTCGGCCGCGGCCCTTACCGGATCGCCCGCCTTGCCGCCGATTTCGATGCCGCGCGTTTCACCCGGCTGGAAAGCTTCGACTACACGGCCACCCGCAGGCCATGCCAGCGACACGCCGTTCGCGTGCCGCGAAGTCTCTTGCGCGACTTCGCGCACCTCGGCGGCGCTAGGCGCGGATGCGGGTGTGGCGGACTGTGCCGCTGCCTGCGACGTGGTTGCCGCCGACGTCTGCCGCGCTGCAAGCGGAACAGCGGACGCCGCCGCAGCCGCTGCAGCGTTGGCCGCATTGACTGCCCGCACCGTTTCCGGCGAGGCGACGTGCAGCACCTGCCCCTGCTTCAACCGCGAGGAAGGCTTGAGATCATTCCACGCCTGCAACTGCCTGACACTGCAATGATGACGCTGCGCAACGCGCGCCAACGTGTCGCCACGCTTGACGCGATACACCAACGGCGGCGCCTTTTTTAGCGGCGTGCCGTCGTCCGCGGCTGGCAGAACCGACGTGCCTGCGACGACATTGGAAGCTGGCGCCGCAGCCGCCGCCGGCACAGCGGACGCGGCCGATGTACCCGATGCGCCCACTGCCGCGCCGGTCTGCGCGCCCTGCTGCCCCACATTCGCACAACCGCTGACCGCCAGCGCGACCCACGCGCCAGCCAGACTGGCCATCATCGTTCTGTCGAAACGCTTTCCCAACATGTTCGACTCCTGCTTTTTATTGGCGGGATGGGTGCCGCCCTGTCGCGTACGACGCGCGCATTCTGACGAAGCGCTGCCTTCTTTCGCGACACAGCGAGGCCGCCTCGTGCGACGCCCACCCATGCCCTGCCGTCCAACCCAACCCCTTTCGCCCTGCTGATGTCCGATGCCGATAAGAGGCGATCTTCCGCGAAAAGGGCCAGATTGCCGATTAAAATTCACGCGGAATTGTAAAGTGCGTTTTGCAAAAAACGTCCCGTCTCACACGTTTTGATACAAACCTTACGCACGGTGTTGCAGACACGGTTGCGCGTGCAACCAGTCCGGCGCGGCATGCTCTCGAGCAGCCGCTGCTCCGTGCAGGTCCGGTTACCACTGCCCTAGTGTTGTATTAGCCGGCGTTCCAGATCCGTTCGCGCCGCATGCATAGTGGTAGCTTGAAGCGCCCACACGCACCGTCGCAAAACCCGTAAACGGCTGCGCCGCCGGACGACCGGACGATAACGTTTGCTTTAACGGCAAAACGCCGCCAAAACTTGAATCGCCGGTCGCCGCAACGCTAAGCGTGGAGGGAAAAATGTGTTGGCGAGCACACGAGCCTCTGCCCATCCTGCTCGATAAGACAGCGGCCGACTAGCTGTAGGTTTGGCCTTGATACTTCACGTAGCCGACCGGATGATGCGTGAAGTGCAGCACCGGCAGAACAGGGTTGCTGTTATCGGCGGTGGGATAGGCGCTGGCTTCGGAAATGTATTCGCCTTGCACCTCGATCGGTTGCCCCACCTGCAAGCCGGGGATTTGCTGCGCGAGCCCCTCGCTATCGCCGAAGCGCACGGCAACGAATACCTCCGTGCCGACAAGGTTCTGCGTGCCGCCCTCGAACTTCACGACCGTGTCGATCTTGATGACGAATTGCTGATGATCGGCGGCATGGTGAAACTCGGGGCTGAGGAACACTTTGCTGATCGTGGCTTGCACACAGGCGAGCGGCGCACCCAGCGAATTAGGGGAACTATGATGAGGAAGAGTCTGCGTCGCGAGATTATTCATGAAGTCTCCGTGAAGGGAACCCGATTGGTCTACGGCGAAACGTAGGCCGTGCCGCTGGGCGGTAGCGGCGCGATACCATTTGAGCAGACCCATGCGCGCGAGTTCATTACGCGCCATTCACAGGAGACACAATGACCTTGCCTTCACAAGCGCAAATCATCAGCGCCCATATCGCACGCGACTGGCGCGATGTCTACGCTTTCACTTCGCCACCGGAAGCGTTTCCGATCTGGGCATCGGGGCTTGGCAAACCGCTGAGCCACGAAGGTACGAAGTGGATATTCGAAGGCAGCGAAGGCCCGGTAACCGTGCGCTTCTCCGCCATCAACGACTACGGTGTGCTCGACCACTATGTGCTCTTGCCCGACGGCAACGAGATCTACATCCCGCTGCGGGTGATCGCCAATGGCAGCGGCAGCGACGTGCAGTTCACCCTGTTTCGCGTGCCTGGCATGACAGATGAGAAATTCGCCGCCGACGCGCAGTGGGTCGAGCGCGATCTCGCTAAACTGAAGGCGTTGCTGGAAGAGCAAGGTTGACGTGTTTGCCGGAAGCTGCTGCGTGTTGATATTGCGCATCGCGGCCCACGCATAAAAAAAGCCGGCGCCTTTAACGGCACCGGCTATTCCCTAAATCACGCTCGACGCCAGACTTGCAGCGCCCAACGCGTGACACACCTTATCGCAGTGCTTTCACCGCATCGGCCGTCACGTCGGCAGGTTGGCCGCCATACGTCGCGCGCAGGTAATTCGCGAGTTGCGCGAGTTCCGTGTCGCTGAGTTGCGTAGCGAATCCCGGCATGTCCTGCATCCGTTCAAGGCCCGGAAAATCCTGCGCGCCAATGCCGTCCAGCATCGCCACAATCAGGTTATGTGCATCGCTTTGGCGCACGGTCGAGTTGGCATGCATCGGCACGGCGACGTGCGGCTTGCCCGCACCGCCAAGCCCGTGACAGCCGGCACACACCGCGAGATACACATTGCGCCCCGCCTCGAGTTGCGCGGCATCGGCGGAGACCGACTGCAACGGTTGCGGCGCCGGAGCCTGGTCGCCGAGCAGATACGTCGACATCGCGCGCAGATCGTCGTGCGTCATGTACTGAGTACTCAGATGCACAACCGGATACATCTCGCCGAAAGCCGAGCCTTGCGGCGCGATACCGGTGGCGAAGAACGCCTGCAGGTCGGCGGCATTCCAGCCACGCGCCGCCAAACCATGCGGCGTGATGTCCGGTGCGGCGATCCGGCCGAGCGCCGCGCCCGTCAGCGGCTTCGCGCCGTCGAGCTGGCCGAACTTGCCGCGCGGTGTATGGCATTCGGCGCAATGGCCAAGCGCGTTCACCAGATAGCGCCCGCGATTCCAGTCCGAGGATGCTCCTGAGGAAGTCCCGGTGGGGGATTGCCCTTTCGATGCATCCGGCAATGTGTCCGTCAGGAAGACCCAGTCCCAGAAGCGCACGCCAAAACGCATGTTGAACGGGAACGACAGTTCGGGTTCGCGGTTTGCCACGGCTGCCGGCTTCTGTGCCATCAAATACGCGTAGATGGCATCGCTATCCGCACGCGACAGTTGACGGTACGACGTATACGGCATGGCCGGATACAACTGCCCGGTCGGCGTAACGCCGTCGTGCAGCGCCTTGTACAGATCGTCCGCACTCCAGTTGCCGATACCGTGATCCTTGTCCGGCGTGATGTTGGTGCCGTAGAAGGTGCCGAACGGCGAGGCCAGCTTCACGCCGCCGGCGAACGGCGCGCTATCTGCCGTGGTGTGGCAGGCGGCGCAGTCGGCGGCTTTGACGAGATAGCGGCCGCGCGCGAGCGGATCGGCGGCGGTGGATTGCGGCCCCAGCGCGGCGGCGGCCTGCATCGCAGCAGCGGAGTCGTCGTGTTTGCCGCAAGCACTTAGCAAAGCAGCCGTGGCGAGCAACAGCAGCGCACGACGCACATTCATCGAGGGGCTCATCATGCGGCGTCCTTTACGAGGCCGGGCGTGGTCATCACGACTTCCTTCACGGCTTCGTAGTAACGCACGTAGCCCGTGCACCGGCAGATGTGATCGTTCAGCCCTTCGGTGATGGTTTGCTCGACCTGGTCTTTGGTGATCGGCTGACGCTTCAGACGTTCGATCAGCACGGTCGCCGCGTTGACGAAACCGGGCGTACAGTAGCCGCACTGAAAACTGAAGTGCTCGAGAAACTTCTGCTGGATCGGCGACAGTTCGATCACCTCGCCTGCTTCGTTGCGCTTCGCGTGGCCTTCGATCGTGCGGATGGTTTTGCCGTGGAAAAAGTTCGCGCCCGTGATGCAGGTGCGCACTTCTTCGCTGGTGCCGTCCGGCTTGTCGACGATCACGACGCACGCGTGGCAGATGCCCTGGCCGCAGCCGAGGCGCGAGCCGGTCAGGTGCAGATACTCGTGCAGAAAATCGATCATCATCAGACCGGCGGGCACGTCGGTCGGGCCGACGATCTCGCCGTTCACCTTGACCGACACCGGCAGCGTGCGGAAATGCGTCAACGGACGCTCGACCACGGTAGCGCCCGGCGCGCCGGCGGCAACGCTCGAGGCGCCGGAAGCCGCGTTGGCGACAGCAGCGCCCGAGCCAACGGAAGAACCTGAAGCAGCGGAAGCAGCGCCTGAAGCAGCAAGAGCACCGGCCGCGCTGGCGCCGCTTGCAGCATTAACGGGGGGTTGAGTGGGGGCCGTCATGCGAGCACCTCCTGAATACGTTGCGGGGTGACCGGCAGGTCGGTAAAGCGATGGCCGATCGCGTGCGCGATACCGTTTACGATGGCGCCGACCACCGGAATCATCACCACTTCGGCGATGCCCTTCGGTGGATCCGTTTCGGTGAGCGGCGGCAACACTTCACCGGTCTGGGCCCAGACGGCGACGTCAGTCGCGCGCGGCAAGTGATACCGGTTGAAGTTCCATGTGCCGTTGCCCGGACCGTCTTCGTATAGCGGCAGGTACTCGTGCAATGCATGACCAATGCCCATGGCGAGACCGCCTTGCAGCTGGCCCGACACCAGTTGCGGCGAGAGCTGATTGCCGCATTCCATGATCGAGTGATGCGCGAGCAGGTCGACCTTGCCGCTCGCCTCATGCACTGACAGCTCGACCAGGGTGCCGACCGCGCTGTAGTACGTCACAGCCGCGTTGTTGCGCTGAACCGGTGGAATAAACACGCGCTGACGGTCGAGCACGCGGTAGTGGTTCGCGGTAGTTTGCAGTTTCTTTTTATCGGCGGAAGCGTTGTCGCCGTATCGAAGCGCGAGCCCATCGAGCGGCAAACGCTCGGCGCTGCCGTCGATCTCGAAGTCCGACTCGGTCCATTGCCAGCGATTGAACACGTGCACGGTCGCGCCGGTTACGAGACCCAATTCATGCGCCTTCTTCGCGAGCTGTTCGAACGGCAGTGCCTCGAGCCCGGCCGCGGACAGCTTACCGTCAACCCAACGCGCGTCTTCGATGCGAACCATCAGCGGCGCGGCTTGACCACCGCCGCCGCCTTGGCTCCAGATCGCCATCGCAGCCGGCCACAAGCCGTGCGCGAAAACGACGCGCGCCGCTTCGCGCGTGCTGTGCGTGAAATAGAACGCGGAGTTCGTCGCGCTCGAAGGCGACGCATAACCCGGCGACCAGCGCGGATTCGCGGCCAGCTTGTCCTGGTCCGCTTGCGACATCATGTACGGATCGCCGCTCGTGACGACCGGCAGGTCGGGCCAATCGGTGATCGCGACATGTACGTCGGTGGCCGGCTTGCCGAGCCACTTCGCGACGGCGATCGCCTGCGAGGTCGACACGCCCGTGCCGATTTCAGCAGCCGTGTGCTGCAGGCTGACCTTCCCGTCAGCGCTGAACTCGACCTTCGCGAACGAGGTTTCCGCGCCGGTGCCGAAGTCCTTCTGCACACATGCAAAGCCGACGCCATAACGCTTGCCCGGATGCGCGGCTTCGAATTCGGCTTTACGCTTCGCGCGATTCACCCACAGCGGATGAACCTTCGCCTTCTGCAACACATCGTCGACCCGAATCGCGCCGGCCGGCACCGCGCCCTGCGTGTTCTTCATACCCGAACGCAGCCCGTTCTTCAGGCGGAAGTCGATTGGATCGACATTCAGTTGCGCAGCGATTTCGTCGACCATCATCTCGGTCGCGGCCATGCTTTGCAGCGTGCCGTAGCCGCGTGCGGAACCGGCGTCGATTGCGCGCGAGGCGACCGCAACCGCTGACAGATCGTTCTTCGGGAAGTAGTAGATCGACTGCGCCGCAGTCGCGCCGACCATCGCCACCGAGGGCGAAAAGTTACACCGCCCGCCGCCGTTTGCTTCCATCTCGGCCTTGAACGACTGCAACAGACCCGTGTTTTTATCGACCGCGATCCGGTAGTTCATCTTGAACGCATGGCGTTTCAACGACGTCTGGAACTGCTCGTAGCGATCGTTGGCAAGACGCACCGGGCGCCCATCCGCATACATCGCGCAGACGAGGCCGTAGAACGGCACGTTGAAGTGATCTTTCGAACCGTAGCCCACTGTGTAGCACGGGTGAACGAACAGGTTCTTCACCGGGAACGCGCACTTCGCGACCATGCCGACCGCGCTGTCGACGACCTCGGACGGCGCCTGGGTCGGCACGACCATGTGCAGCGATTGCGTCGCCGCGTCGTACCAGCAGTTCGCGTTGTCGGGTTCGAGCGCGGCCGTGTCGATCGACTGCGTGTTGTACTCGCGCTCCATCACCAGCCAGTCCGCCGACGGATGATCCAGCTCCTGCTGGATCTGAGCGGCATGAAACATGCCCTGCTCGTCGAGCTTGCCGTGTTCGACGCCGTCCGGCCACACCGGCTGGTGCTTGCGCATCATGCTCGGGAACACCGGCGCGTCTTTCAGACTGGAGAAGATGTCGTCGTCATACGGCGTCTTGCCGCCGACGCGCACGAAGCGGAACGTGCCCCACGGATCGCGTTCGAGCGGCCCGGTTTGCGCGCCGTAACGGATGACCTGATCCTGAAACTTCAGTTTGTCTTTTGCAAAGCGAAAGCGCGCGAAGTCGTGATAGATCAGGATCGCGACCGCCTGGCCGAGATACGCAGGCGTCTTGCCCGGCGGCAGCAACATGTCGTCGCCGTAGAAAGCCGGAAAGATCAGGCCGTCGCGCGTCAGATCGTCCGCCGTAACCACGCGATCGGGCTTCAGTTCGTCACCAAGCAACGACAGGTCGAAGCCTTCATAGCTGCGGTCGGCTTGCGTCGTGCGCAGGATGAACGCGTGCGACTGCTGCTGCGGCCAGTGCGGCATGTCGGTCGCGCGGATGTCGCGCGCGAACACTTTCGAGCCCGTCACTTTGGCGATACCGTCGATGCGGAATTTCGCCTGCCCGTTGGCGGCGTCCCACTGAACTGGTGTCAGAATTTTTTCTTCGAACAACGCAGCGAATGCGCGGCTGCCCATCGGCGCGATATACACCGACACACCCGCCAACACGCTGGCCTTCAGAAAACTACGACGTGAAAGGTCGAGTTTCCCCATGGACTTCTCCTTTAGTGAACACAGCGGCAACCCAATAGCAGGACAAACGCGGAACACAGGCCGGCGCGGCGCGGCCACATGCCAGCTTACACGCGGCGGACCTGCGCTGAACGGCTGTAAACCACGAGGGAGGTGTTCGAACCGCGGACGCTAGTGTGCGCCCGGGCGTACCGGCGACGTGCAGCAGCCATCACTTCGGCAATGCCGCAGTCGATCTGATTTACCTGGAGCTACCGTGAGTTGCCTTTTCCCTGCCCTACAGAGGGCAAGGGCCGGGATTATCTCGCTGTTTAGACGCACGGTGCGTCAATTTTTGTCAGCTATCTCGCAAATAACGGATTGAGTATGAACCGCTATAGCGTTCGGTTTACGACGTTTTTTGTATTGGTCTCGCAGCGGTCCCGGTCGCCCGGTTTTCGACTTGCAAGCATGCTTGACTAAGCCCGCAGGATCGTGATGCCCAATGCCTCGAACGGCGCGGTAAGCACCGCTGGCGTATTCCGCTCGACGACGATCGTACTGGCCGCCGTCACATCCGCAATCTTGTACGCCGACGCCGCATTGAGTTTTTCCGCCGACGCCAGCACCACCGTTTCCGCCGCATGTTCCGCGAGCGCACGCTTAACGTAGGCCTCCTCCATATCGCCGGTGCTCAGACCCGCTTGCGGATGCACACCGGTCGCGCCCATGAAATAGAGGTCGGCGCGAATGTGGCTGAGGGCTTCAATAGCGGCTGCGCCCACGTTGACCATTGAATGGCGGAACAGACGGCCGCCGATCATGAGGACTTCGAGTTCCGTATGCTCCGCCAGTTCGACCGCGATGCTCGGGCTGTGTGTGACGATCGTCGCGCGCAACTGGCGCGGCAAATGACGCGCCAGTTGCACGGCCGTCGTACCACCATCGATGAACGCGATCTGGCCGCGCCCGATCAGGCCCGCCGCCGCCCGGCCGATCGCCGCTTTCGAGGTCGATTCGATGCGCTCGCGCCCGGCGAAATCCACCGCCGCCGGCGAGGCCGGCAACGCGCCGCCATGCACGCGCTGAAGCTGCCCCTCGGCGGCAAGTTCGCGCAAATCGCGCCGAAGGGTGTCTTCGGAAACGTCGAATTCGACGCTCAACGTCTTGGCGATCACCTGACCGTCACGCTTGAGCGCTTCGAGGATCAACTGTTTTCTTTGCGATGTGAGCACGGCGGCAGTCCTGAAGGCATTTTGATAGATTGCACGAAATTTCTTGTTTTTGCATGAAACTGCACGATACCATGAATTGCGTGCGGTGCAGACCGCGTTTTCCAGCAGGATTCCCACAGGACAGGATGCGAGTCATGAACGAAATCGCCGGGCGGGTACGGATTGTCGATGTGAAAGTGCTATCGGACGACTGGTACGTCCTGAAAAAAACCACCTTTGATTACCAACGCGCGGACGGCAGCTGGCAACGCCAGAGCCGCGAAACCTATGATCGCGGCAACGGCGCGACGCTGCTGCTGTACGACCCGCGCCGCCGCATGGTGGTGTTGACACGGCAATTCCGCCTGCCGGCGTTCGTCAACGGCCATCACGGCATGCTGATCGAGACGCCGGCAGGTCTGCTGGAGGCGGCCTCGCCTGAAGAACGGATCCGCGCGGAAGTCGAAGAGGAAACCGGCTACCGGGTGCATGAGGTACGCAAGGTGTTCGAAGCCTTCATGAGCCCGGGTTCGGTAACGGAAAAGCTGCACTTTTTCGTCGCCGAATACGATGCGCTGGCAAAGGTCGGCGCAGGCGGCGGCGTTGCCGACGAAGGCGAAGATATCGAGGTGCTGGAACTGCCGCTGGACGAGGCGCTGGCGATGGTCGAGCGTAGCGAGATCGTCGACGGAAAGACGATTATGTTGTTGCAGTATGCAAAGTTGAATCTGTTCGGCGTGTAAACGGCGACTTGCAGGCCGTGCCACCAAATCGCCTTGACGGGCATAGGCGCGTGGGCGGAGTGTGACGAGCGCACTCTGCCGCCGCTGCGGCTGTTCAGCCAGCAATCTGGCCGCGCGCCCAATTTTTCGGACTGATCTCACACAAGGTTGGGAAAGGGACGATATGTTGACGAACGTCAAAAAAATATCCTTACGGGTCCCTTTGGAGTCTGCCTGCCTCTCTGTCAGCGCGTTGCACGTCTTCAACCGGAAAGGCCATTTCCGTTAGTATATTTTTTACTTCGCCAGCTCGATAAAGCCGGCGAATGATTTGAGGTTTAAGTGGATTCTCTTAATTCAGCGAACAGATTCATGGGCGGCTTCTTTTTCGGCACCCTCGTCGCTGCAGTCGTGATGGTATTGCTGTGCAATGCCGGTGATTTTTCGCCGTTTATAGCGAAGCTGCATGCTTTGGCACAGGTCATCCTGACCGCGCTCATTTCCCTCGTTATCGTCGATGCAAAACCATTGGCCTATAAAACCGTCTGGCGTGATCGCCGCTGCAGCTTCGTACTCGATGAAGATCTGACCGCGACCATTCGCGGCAGAACCTTTGGCATTCCCGCCGGCGTGGTAATCGGGATTCTGATTCAGAATTACGTGATGAACTGATTTCCCGTCGCACGGGAAAGCGGTATTTATCGCACCTGGCGTTGCCGTCATCATTCAATACACGACCGGCGCCCCTAGAATTTATGCCGTATCGCCGCGCGCACCACGACCTGCTTCGAAGTCGATGACGGCGATTGGGTGCCGGGCGTAAAGGCATCGTCCAGAATCGAATAGGTGGCGTCGCCGGTCACCTGCTGATACTCGCCCTGAATGTACACGTCGGTGCGTTTGGACAGGTTGTAGTCCGCCATCAAGCCGAACGAATGAATCTTCGGCTTCACGCCGCCGCTCGAAGCGTCGTAGGTTTCCATCGTATAGACGTACTGCGCGCCGACGAACAGCATCGGCGAAATCTGATACTTGCCGTTCACCTCGAAGTTCTGATACTTCAACGAGTTCAACAATACCCCCGGCGGCACAAGCGGCGTCACGCCGAGATAGCCGTTGCCGGTCGGGTCCAGGTAGTTCGAGTTGGTGTACACGAAGCCGGCCGTGGCCGGCCCGAAGGTGTAGGTGATGCCGCCACCGAACACGCGCATGCGGGCGGCGATAAAACTGGCGTCGTTCGCCGTAATCGCACCGTTTGAGCCGTTGCCGGGGTTGTCAGCCTGCAGATATGCCGCGGCAACCAGCAGTCCGCCGTAGGTGTACTGGCCGCCGAAACTGTACGCGCGGTTATTGGCGAAGCCGGTGTCGTTGCTGAAGCTGTAGACGCCGCCGAACTGGAAGCCCGAAATCGACGGGCTGGCGTATTTGACGCTGTTGTCGAGACGGAATGAGTTGTCGGTGTTGTCGTTATCGTACGGGTGCGAGAACAACGCACCGGCCCAGTTGCCGTTGGCCGTGGTCTGCGCCAGATAGTCGACCACCGAGTCGTACTGACGGCCGAACGTCAATGTGCCGTAGGACTCCGAACTCAAGCCGACGAACGCCTGGCGGCCAAACATCCGGCCGCCCTGGTTAAGCTGCCCGGAGCTGACGTCGAAGCCGTTTTCCAGTTGGAAGATCGCTTTCAGGCCGCCACCGAGTTCCTCGGCGCCTTTCAGGCCCCAGCGGCTGCCTTGCGCATCGCCACTTGCGAGTTCATAGACATGACCGCGGCCGACATTGTTGGTGTAGTTGATGCCCTCATCGAGCACGCCGTACAGCGTCACGCTCGTCTGGGCAAAAGCAGGCGCGGAGAAAATGGCTAACGAGGTGACGGACAAAGCGGTGGAGACAGCCAGCGCGAACACTTGCTTGTTCATGAAGATCTCCCAGAACTCGAGTAATGGGACAACTCGATCCGACCGCTTTCTTTTGACGCTTCTTGAGGCGTTTACCGACCCCGACGCGCTTTCAGGAAATCCTCACACGCCGTTACGCCGCCGTCTATCAGGTGTCGCGTCCCATATCTCAAAACGTTGCGAAATCTCCACTGCGTCGGGCGCCCCTTTTTTCGCGGCGCTTATTCAGGTAAACGGCGCCGCGTTGTCCGGACTTAAGCCGGCTGTCGCATTGGACGCGGCAGCCCGGCACGTCCCGTAGCGGGTTTGTCATCGAAAGAAATATAATCGAAAGCTTTTGCGGCGGCGCAGCGGAACTCCGCGGCGTTAAACGGGTCATTTTTACTGGCCTCGGCAACCGCACTTCGCGTGGCCGATTCAAGCGGTGACACGGGTGGCCATCCGCGGGGCGGCCACCCGCCGCTGCACCCGATCCAATTTCAAAAAGCTGTGTGAGACGTCTGCCGCGCTGAACTAGCGCGCCGTCGCACGGGGCTGCTTCTGGCACCACACAATGCAAAAGTCGCAATTCCGTTTGATCGAGCTCGATTTTTTTCGCGGGCTGGTTCTCCTGATCATCGTCGTCGATCACATCGGCGGCAGCATTCTGTCGCGCGTCACGCTGCATGCCTATGCACTGTGCGACGCCGCCGAGGTCTTCGTGTTCCTCGGCGGTTTCGCCACCGCTACGGCCTACGCCGCGCTCGCCGAACGGCGTAACGAGGCGACCGCGCGCAGCCGTTTCCTGCGGCGCTCGCTGGAAATCTATCGCGCCTTCCTCATCACGGCCGGCTTGATGCTGCTGGTCAGCGCGGTGCTGACCGCGTTCAGTATCGACGGCCCGAATCTCGCCACCACCGATCTCGACGATCTGATGGACGCCCCCGTGGCCGCCCTGCGCGACATCCTGCTATTCCGCCGTCAGCCGTATCTCGCTTCCGTGTTACCGATGTACGCGTTCTTCGCGCTGCTGGTGCCGATGATCCTGCCGCTCGCGCGCAGCAAGCCATGGCTGCTGCTGGCCGGCAGCGTCGCGCTGTGGGCGGGCGCACCGGCTATCGACGCCTACCTGCCCGCCGCACCTGACATGCACTGGGATTTCAACCCGTTTGCCTGGCAGTTGCTGTTCGTGCTCGGCGCGCTGGCACGTTGCCAGCCGGTTTATCAGCGGATCAGCGCGCACCGTCTGGGCTGGCTGGTCAGCTTACTGGCGTTCGCCGTGGTCGCTGCCGCGGCCTACTACAAGCTGTTTATCGAACGCGAGCCGCTCGATGGCAGCTTCAAGCAAAACCTCTCCTATCTGCGTGCGGTCAATTTCCTTGCGATTGCGTGGCTCGTCGCGAACCTGATCCAGCTCGGCTGGGCAAGAAAGCTCGCTCAATGGATGCCGTGGGTTGGCATGATCGGCCGCAAAGGGCTGCTGTGTTTTATCGCGGGCGCTGTGATTTCCCTGGTCGTCGATTCGGTGCTGAATGCCGCGACCGACGGCTACTTGAACTATCCGCTCGGGTTGGTAGCGGATGCATTTGCGGTCGGCGCACTGTTCGCCGTCGCCAGGGCGTCGGATCCGCTCAAGCGCATCACGGCGCGCCTCTGGAGCTTGCGCCTCAGAACGTCGCCCTGAGTGAGCAGCGTGCGCATGCACGCGCGAGCTTTGGCTGGGTCGCCGGATGCCGGGTTGTCGCATGCCGGGTTGCCGCTTGCGTGCCCACCGGGTTTCCGCGTTCTCGCTCACTCCGCTTACCGCTTACCGCTTACTGCTTAGTGCTTAGTGCTTGCCGATTTCCGCTTGCCGATTTCCACTGCCGATACTGATAGCATGACGACCGCGCGCGACCTGCGCGGCGGCCTCTTACCCTGACATGCGTCTATTCCTACATTCCGCACTCCTCGCGCTGTGCGCTGCTGTCGGTGCGCCGGCAAGCGCCAGCACCGTCATCAGCCGAAGCTTCCATTCCGAAGCGCTCGGCCGCGACTGGGCCTACACGATCTATCTGCCCACCGGCTATCGCCACGACGCCGCACGCATTCCCGTGCTCTACCTTCTGCACGGCAATAACGGCGACGCCAACGACTGGCTCACGCAAGGCCACCTTCAAGCCACCGCCGATGCACTGATCGAGCGCAGGGAGATGCCGCCGGTTGTGATCGTCATGCCGCAAGGCGGCACAGACTGGTATGTCGATCGCAAGGAGAAGATGGAGACCGCATTCTTCAGCGATCTGCTGCCGGAGATCGAAACGCGCTACGCAGTCGCGACGCAGCGCGGCGGGCGGATGATCGGCGGCGTTTCGATGGGCGGTTTCGGCGCATTGCGCTACGCCATGACGCAACCGGAGCTCTTTTGCGGCGCGCTGCTGCTAAGCCCCGCGATCTATGCCAATGAGCCGCCGCTCGCTTCAGCTGCGCGCCGCGTCGGCGTGTTCGGCGACCGGCAGTTCGATCCGCATGTCTGGCACGCGCTCAACTATCCGGCGCAATGGGAACGGTACATGAGCCAGCCCTATCGCCTGCCGATGTTCATCGCCGCTGGCGACGACGACCTCGCGATCCAGGCCGATGCGTCATCGCTTTACACCCATCTCCGGATGGCGGGAAATCCGGCGGCGCTGCGCATCATCGACGGCGGTCATACGTGGGATGTCTGGAGCGCGCTATTGCCCGCCGCGCTGAAATACACGCTGGGCTGCGTCAATCAGTCAGCGCGCGAGCAGGAAAAGTAACCTGGCGAATCAGCAGTCCTGATTGCGTCGGGACATTGCGTGCAACTATTGCACGAGATCGGTCCACAGCACCATCAGCACGGTCATGAGCGCGGGCCCAATGAAGAGGCCGAGCAAACCGAACGTCTCCGCCCCGCCGAGAATGCCGAATAGCACCAGCAGGAAAGGCAATCGCGTCGAGTTGCCGATCAGCACCGGCCGCACGAAATGCTCGGCGACAAACACCACGATCGAGCCGAACACCGCAAGCCCGATGGCCCCGGCAACCGAGCCTTGTGAAAACAGCCATAAGGCCGCAAGGCCGAACGTGATCGGCGCACAGAACGGCAGCATCGCGGCGATCGCCGTGATGAATGCGAGCAGCGCGACGTGCGGCAAGCCGGTCACGAAATAGGCAACGCCCATCAAGGCGCCCTCGCCGAGCCCGACCACCACCAGCCCCGACACCGTGCCGCGCACTGCCGCGGCCATGCGCTCGAGCAACTGCGCGCCGTCATCGCCGAAGCCGCGCCGCACGCCTTTCATCAGCGAGCCAGACAGACGCGGCCCCGCCTGAAAGATCACGAACAGCGTGACCAGCATGAAAGCGAACACCATCAAGCCATGTGCCGCGCGCGCGCCGAAGTGGCGGCCGAGCGTCATCACCGTGGTGCTGTGCAGCCCCTTCATGGCCGCCGAGTCGCGCAGCGGCTGAGCGAGATTGGCCTGCCACCAGGCTGAAATCTGTTGCACGCCAAACGGCAAGCGCTCGACGATGTCCGGCATCGGAATACCGTTTTCCTGCACCGTCTTGAACCACTCATTCATGTCGTGGGCTTCGCGCAGCGCCTGTGTAATGCCGATCCCGACCGGCAGCACCACGAGCAACGCGATAGCGAGTGTCAGCACGGCGGCGATCAACGTCGTGCGGCCGGTGAACCAGCGGCTGCCTTCCACCTTTTTCAAAAACGGCCACAGCGCGATTGCAATGACGCCGGCCCATGCCACCGCCGCAATGAAATCGCGCACGACCCACAGCGCCAGCAGCACGAGCGCGATATACAGGACGAGTAAAGCCGCTTTCTGCTTTTTCGGGCGATCAGGCGGTGTCGGCGATTCTGGCGGCGCTACCGGGGGGCGTGAAATCATGTGGGCTCTTAAAGTCTTGTGGACATGCGCGCGAGCCGACCGGAAAAATGCAAACCCGCTACACTTGCATCGCACGGTCGCTCAACAATAACGACATCTTAAAGGAAGCGCCGAAGCCCTTTGCAGCCGGCATTTTCGTCGCGCTGCGTACAACACTGCGTTGCAAAAATCCACGCTATCGCAAATTCACAACGCATATGGCCCGCAAAGCCCCGCCGTTTCGTGTAAGCGTGGATGTCAAGTTTCATTGTTGCTAATTCGAGAACAGTGTTTCAACGCCGGCACAATGGCTATCCAGGGCGCACGGGACTACATTCGGCACACCACAATACGGAGCCGACGATGATGACCTTAGAGTCCATCCCCCTTGACGGTACCAATGGCGTACGCATCGAAATTCTCGAGCGCTCCGACACCACGCTGGTGATCCGCTGGGTCGAACCGGGGCGCTGTCATTATGGCGAGCAGCGGTGGCGGCGGCGGTCCGCGCATACCTCGGGAACCTGCGCGGTAACGCGACGCAAGATTCGCCGTGGCGATGCGGTGTTCAAACCGGCTGAGCGGCCGGCACCTTCGAATGCTTCTGCAATGATTTGTGCTGAGGTGCTGGGCGAACTTGTTGAGGCCTGAGGTTTTTCCCTGGACGGCAATTTGCTGATCTGCGCTTAGGGCGTTTGCCGTCGTTGATCCCTCCCGTGATCTATTTGCGTTGATCCCTCCCGTGATCTATTTGCGTTGATTCCCTGCGCGCCGACTCCTTCCCGGCCGCACTCACACACGCTTGGCGCCGCTTGTCAACTTTCTGCCTGAAAAGCCACGGCAAAAGGCCACTGCGGCTGCCGAACAGCCGATTGGTATCCCTGCCCCAAAAGCCTGATTGCGGCCCTTCGCCACGTGCGTTAAGGTGATCCCCGTTGCGCCAGGTCACCACACCTGCCAGACGCGCATCGTTAAATGAATGTCCTCCATCCCATTCGAACGCGCCGCAGCCCGTCTGGCGGCAAACGAGAGGCGACACCATGGCAGAAGACACCCCCGAAACCCGCGCCGCAGCGGTTCCTCCCGCCCAGCTAGTTGCACCGCAACAATTCTCGCTGGACGTCCTGCTCGAGAAATACGCGAAAGGCGGCGAGCAATCGGCCGACGACGTATTCCAGCGCGTCGCCCGCGGCGTCGCTCAGGCGGAGCCGGAAGCGTTGCGTGGATCGGTGGAAGCGCTTTTTGTCGACAATCTGCGGCACGGCGCACTCGGCGCCGGGCGCATCATGAGCGCGGCCGGCACGGGCATCGCCGCCACGCTCATTAATTGCTTCGTGCAGCCGGTCGGCGACGCGATTCAGGGTGTCGACGATCAAGGCCTTCCCGGCATCTACGTGGCGTTGCTGCAAGCCGCCGAAACGATGCGCCGCGGCGGTGGTGTCGGCTACAACTTCTCCGCGATCCGGCCCAAGGGTGCCCGCGTTCATACCACCAGCTCGTCGGCGTCCGGCCCGTGCAGTTATATGGACGTATTCGACGCCTCCTGCAGGACCGTCGAAAGCGCCGGCTCGCGGCGCGGCGCGCAAATGGCCGTGCTCGACTGCAATCACCCCGATCTGATCGAGTTCATCGAGGCGAAACATTCGAAAGGCCGCTGGAACAATTTCAACGTGTCGGTAGGCGTCACCGACGAATTCATGCGCGCCGTCGAAGACGATCAGCCCTGGCCGCTCGTGCACCGCGCCGAGCCGTCGCCGGCGATGCGCGCGGCAGGCGATGTGCGGCAACGCGAAGACGGCCTCTGGGTATACAGCGAACGACCCGCTCGCGAGATCTGGGATCGCATCATGCGCTCCACCTACGACGTCGCCGAACCCGGCATCGTGTTCATCTCGCGCATGAACGAGGACAACAATCTACGCGCGGTCGAAATTATCCGCGCCACCAATCCATGTGGCGAACAACCGCTGCCCGCTTACGGCTGCTGCAACCTCGGACCGTTGAACCTCACGCGTTTCGTGCTCGATCCGTTCGCGCAAATGAAAGGCCGCAAGCCTTCGTTCGACTGGGACGGTCTTGCCAAACGCACTCGCACCCAGGTGCGTTTTCTCGACGACGTGCTCGACGTCACGCTATGGCCGCTGCAGCAGCAATATGACGAGTCGCGCGCCAAGCGGCGCATCGGCGTGGGCTTTACCGGCCTCGGCGATACGCTGGTGATGCTCGGCCTGCGCTACAACTCGCTGGAAGGCCGCGACTTCGCGGTACGCATCGCCCGGCTGATGCGCGACGAAGCCTATCGGGCATCGGTGGAACTGGCGCGCGAGCGTGGCGCGTTCGAATTGTTCGACGCCGGGCGTTATCTGGAAGCGGGCACCTTCGCCTCACGCCTGCCCGACGACATCAAGGATGCGATACGTGAGGACGGCATCCGCAACAGTCACTTGCTGTCGATCGCGCCGACCGGCACCGTCAGTCTCGCGTTCGCCGATAACGCGTCAAACGGCATCGAGCCGGCCTTCTCCTGGACCTACACGCGCATGAAGGTGATGGCCGACGGCGGCCGCGAATCGTTCGACGTCGAAGACTACGCGTATCGCCTCTACCGCGAGCTCGGCGGCGATGTGAAAAACCTGCCCGACTACTTCGTCAGCGCACTCGAAATGTCGGCGCGCGACCACCTCGACATGATGGCCGCCGTGCAACCTTTCGTAGACACGTCGATCTCGAAGACGGTGAACGTACTGGCGGACTATCCGTTCGAAGCGTTCGAGAGCCTCTACTTCGACGCGTGGAAAAACGGCCTCAAGGGTCTCGCCACGTACCGCCCGAATGAAACGCTCGGCGCGGTGCTGAGCGTGAGCCCGCCGCAAGCGGATGACACGCTGGCCGAAACCGATCAGGATCCGCTGCGGATCGCGATCGATCATCGCCCCAAGGGCGAGTTGCCGGCGATCATCGAAAAGGTCGAATACCTGACGCAAGCCGGCAAGAAGTCGCTTTACGTGGCGGTGTCGTTCATCGAAGTAACGGGACGCCTCGGCGGTGAAGATGTCACGATCGAGCGCCCCATCGAGTTCTTCATTCCGACCGGTCAGCGCGACGAATCGCAGCAATGGATCACGGCGACAATGCGTTCGCTGTCGCTCGCGGCACGCGGTGGATTTGTCGCGCGTAACTTGCAGGATATGCGCAAGGTGTCGTGGGATCGCGGGCAGGTGCGGCTCGGCGAGGTGCAACGTCTTGACGGTCATCGCACGCCACGCTGGCACGATTCCGAAGTGGCGGCGCTCGCTTTTGCGATCCAGCAGATTTTGCATCGGCGCGGTTTTCTCGACGCCGAGGGCAATCAGGTGCCGTCGCGTATGCTGGCGCGTCTACCGCGCGGGCAGATGAACGCTGAAACGGCGTTGCCCGCAGATTTCGGCATCCGTCCGCATCCCGGTGACGCTAACGACGAGTCGACGCTGGCGCAACCCGGTGGCGTGCAAGGGCTGCACACCATGCTCGGACGCAAGTGCGGCTCGTGTGGTGCGAACGCGGTGATTCGCAAGGATGGGTGCGACTTCTGTACTGCATGTGGCGAGGTCGGCGCGTGTGGGTGAGTGGCCTCACCCCACTCTCGCGTAATACAGGTTTTGCGGATGCTTCGCCTCGGCGAAGAAAAACCACCGCTCCGCCACCAAACCCGCGTATTGCACGAGACACGCGGCCGCCAGCACGCTGAACGAGACGCCGATCGAATGCAGGCTTGCGCCCAGCACCATCAACACGACGGGCGCAACAAACGCGGCCCCGAGGAATCCCCATTTGACCCCGCGCAGCGTCCCCACCGATTTGCCGTGAAAGAACTCGCGCAGGTTGAACGCGCCTGCAGTAAAGCCGCGCGAGACCTGTACGAGCTTCGGGTTTTTGATGCCGGTTGCGCTCTGCACGGTGGACTTCGGCCGCAACCGCGCATTGCGCACGAGTGATGCCGAACGGCTCCCGCAGCCCGCGAGCGTCAGCATGCAGGCACAGATAGCCAGGCCCGCTGTCAGACCCGGCGCGAACCACGCGGTCATCGCCGTCGCCAGCGTGAACCCGGACGCGCAACCTAGCAGCACGAAGTTGACCAGCGTCAGCGGCGTGGCCCATTCCTGCAGAAAACGCAGGCACGCGTAGATCATCGCCGAGCAGACGAACAACAGAGCGCTCGCCGCCACGCCGAGCCAGCCTATCGCGAGCGACCATGGCGAGCCAAACCAGTGCGCGACACCATAGAAAAAAACACAGGCGAGAAACGCCGGCAGGCACAGACATTCGCGCGACAACCATGACGTCCGCCACATCGCAACCGCACGCCATGCGCGCTCCGGATGCCCGAGATGGAAAAACGAGGCAATCAGTCCGAGGCCGCCCAACACGACCGACAAGCCCGCGGCGGTGACATAGAACGCATCCGCGGGCGCCGTGACGAGTCCCAGATGCGCGGCCGTCTCCACGCCGACGAGCGCGATCAGCAGACCCTGCGCCGCGCCGCTCAACGTAGTGAGAAAAACCACCGAAAAAGCCGGATTCATCGCGAAGTCCTTTAGATACGCGTCGCCATCGACGCAAGATGCAGTTCACCACGCTCGAGCTGCGCATCGACCGATTCGGGCATCTTCAGCGCCGTATCCGCGTCTTTGCACGAGCAGGCACTGCTGCCGCAACCCGATGCCGACGTCGTGACGCGCGGCAAATAGTGGTTCGCCGGCCGCGTATTCCACTCGGGCATCAACTGATAGCCGCCGCGCTCCTCAATCGCCTTCGACACCACCGACTCCGGATCATGGATATCGCCGAATAGTCGCGCGGAGGTCGGGCACGCGAGCACGCATGCCGGCTGGCGATCGCGCTCGGAGAGGTTTTCATCGTGAATACGATCGGCGCACAGGGTGCACTTGGTCATCTCCTTGCGCGCTTCATCGAGTTCGCGCGCGCCGTACGGACACGCCCACGCACAGTATTTGCAACCGATGCATTTGTCGAAATCGACCAGCACGAGGCCGTCTTCCTTGCGCTTGTAGCTGGCGCCGGTCGGACACACCGGCACGCACGGCGGGTCCTCGCAGTGCAGGCACGACTTCGGGAAGTGGATCGTCTCGGCGTTCGGGTAGCTGCCGGCTTCAAAACTCTGCACGCGATTGAAGAACGTGCCGGACGGATCGGCGTCGTACGGATTCAGGTCGGCGAGACTGCCCGACTCGCCCGACGTATTCCACTCCTTGCAACTCGTGACGCAAGCCTGACATCCCACGCACACGTTCAGGTCGATCACCAACGCCATCTGAGTCATGAATCGCTCCTTGCTGCTTTCCTTGCGTGACTTACGCGCTACCTATATCCGATGCTGGTGCGCTACTTGCGCCCGGCTGCACCACGCAACCGTGCCGCGAATTCGCCTCGTCCCGCGAAATAGGTCTGCACGATCCGCGATATCACCCCGTTCGACCCCGGCAACGCGGGCATCGCGTCAAACTGCGGCAGCGTATGACGCGCGTCCGCTTCCGCCGGATAGATGCGCACGCGTACGTCGTACCACGCGGCCTGCCCTGTCACCGGGTCCGAATTCGAGAGGCGCGCGGCCGCTTCGTCACGACCGGGCAACTCGTCGGTGATGAGGTGGTTGAGCAGGAAGCCGCGCTGCGATTCGTTCGCACCCGCGCCGAGATTCCACGCGCCCGAGGCCTTGCCGATCGCGTTCCAGGTCCATACCGTGCCTGGTTCGACGGTCTCGCTAAAGCGCGCCATGCAGCGCACGCGGCCCCATTGCGATTCGGCATAGATCCAGCTACCGTCGGCGATACCGTTTTCGGCCGCCATCAGCGGATTCATGTAGAGATAGTTCTCGCCATGAATCTGCCGCAGCCACGCGTTCTGCGAATCCCACGAGTGATACATCGCCATGGGCCGTTGCGTCACGGCGGCGAGCGGAAAACGCGCGAGGTCGGTGGAATCGCTTTCGAGCGGCGCATACCAGAACGGTAGCGGATCGAAATACTTTTCGACCCGTGCCCGCAAGTGCTCGGGAGGTTGCCGCCCGCTTGTGCGTCCTTGCGCGGCGAGCCTGAACTTCTGCATAACGTCGGAGTACAGCTGGATCAGGATCGGCTCCTTGAATTTACGGAAGCCTTTTTCCACCGCCCAGTCGAGATACGGCCCGTTGCAGTTGCGCATGTACTGGAGCGTCTCCGGCAAGCGGTAATGGAACACGCAGTTGTTCTTTGCGTACTGTTCCCACTGTTGCGGATTCGGCTCGCCCACCAGCGCCTTGTCGCCGTCCTTGCCGCGCCAGCCGATCAGAAAACCCACGCCGGAATCAGGCGTCGTCGTGTGATTGACGATGAAGTCGGGATAGTCGCGAAAGCGGCGCGTGCCGTCGGCCGCCGTGAAAGCAGGAAATTTGAGGCGCGAAGCCAGCTCGATCAGCACCTCCTGAAACGGCTTGCACTCGCCCGTTGGCGGCACGACCGGCACACGCACGGAATCCACCGGACCGTCGAATTCGGAAATCGGCCGGTCGAGCATCGACATGGCATCGTGCCGCTCGAGATAAGTCGTGTCCGGCAGGATCAGATCGGCGAACGCCGTCATCTCCGACTGGAACGCATCGCACACCACGAGAAACGGAATCTTGTACTCGCCGTTCGCATGCTTGTCGACGAGCATTTCGCGCACCTTCACCGTATTCATCGACGAATTCCAGGCCATGTTGGCCATGAAAATCAGCAGCGTGTCGATGGGATAGGGGTCGCCGCGCCAGGCATTGGTGATCACGCTATGCATCAGGCCGTGCACGGCGAGCGGATATTCCCAGGAGAAGGCTTTGTCGATCCGAACCGGACCGCCGTTTTCGTCGATGAACAGATCTTCAGGCGCGGCCGGCCAGCCGAGCGGCCCGGTTGCGAGCGGCGTGTTCGGCTTGACGGCGTCGGGGCTGTTTGGCGGTTTAGCCGACGGCGGCACCGCGCGGGGAAACGGCGATTTATGACGAAAGCCGCCGGGGCAATCGATCGTGCCCAGCAGCGACATCAGCACCGCAAGCGCGCGGATCGACTGGAAACCGTTGGAATGGGCGGCCAGTCCGCGCATCGCGTGAAAAGCGACCGGGTTGCCGGTGACGGTCTCATGCGTTTCGCCCCACGCATCGGTCCAGCAGATCGGCAGCGTGATCCGGTGATCGCGGCTGGTCTGGATCATTTCACCGGCGAGGCGGCGAATCGTATCCGCCGCAATGCCGGTAATGCCGGCGGCCCACTCGGGCGTGCAGTCGGCCACGCGTTCGCGCAGCAACGCGAATGACGGCGTGACCGGCGTGCCGTCGTCGAGCGTATAGCGTCCGTCGAGTGCGGGCGTCACGCCGGGGGCATGATGCGGTACGGCGCGTGCGGCCGTGGCGTCCCACCAGAGATGATTTTGCGGAAAGAGCGGATTGCCGGCAGGCCGGTCCGGATCGCGCACGAAAAGGCCGAAGTTTTCGCTGGCTTCGTCCAGATCGACGAGTTCCGCCGCGTTCGTATAGCGCTGCACGAACTCGTGATCCCAGGCATCGGCCGCGATCAGTTCGTGCAGAAACGCCATGAATAGCGCGCCGTCGGTGCCCGGCTTGATGGGCACCCATTCGTCCGCAATCGCGGCATAGCCGGTGCGAATCGGATTGATCGCAATGAAGCGTCCACCCGCGCGCTTGAATTTGGAAATCGCGATCTTGAGCGGATTCGAATGATGATCTTCCGCCGTGCCGATCATGAAGAAGAGTTTGGCGCTGTCCAGATCCGGGCCGCCAAATTCCCAGAATGAGCCGCCGATCGTATAGATCATGCCCGCCGCCATGTTGGCCGAGCAGAAGCCGCCATGCGCCGCGTAATTCGGCGTGCCGAACTGTTTGGCGAAAAGGCCGGTAAGCGCCTGCATCTGGTCGCGGCCCGTGAAAAGCGCGAATTTCTTCGGATCGGTGGCGCGAATCGTGGCAAGACGCTTTTCGAGCACGTCGAACGCGACCTCCCACGACACCGGCTCGAACTGCGCGCTGCCCCGCTCCGCGCCCGCCTTGCGCATCAACGGCTGGGTCAGACGCGCAGGCGAGTACTGCTTCATGATGCCCGAGGCGCCCTTCGCACAGATCACGCCCTGGTTCAGCGGATGCTCTGGATTGCCGTCGATATAGCGCACCTCGCCTTCACGCAGATGCACGCGAATGCCGCAGCGGCAGGCGCACATGTAGCAGGTGGTCGTCTTGATCTCGAGCCGTTCGTCCTGCGTGCGGGCGTGGTGTTCCATGCGGGATCTCCGTCGCGGCTCCGGCTGTGTCGAAGCGATGTGGGTTCGATATCGACCATCCTATGCGCCGTGAGTCCACAAGGGAAATCGCGATTTGTGACAGAAACTATCCGCTGAACTGATGGTTTCAGTTTGCCTTCAAATTTCAGAGCGGTGTCAACACCGCCTCGCCCGCAAAATGGCGCCGGGCGTTGCCCAGAAAATTGTCGACGGAGGCGGTAATTGCCTCCGGCGAGCGGCCGCCCACATGCGGCGTCAAAACCACGTTGCGCAGCGTCAGCAAGGCTTCGGGCGGATCCGGCTCGCCCTCGTAGACGTCGAGGCCCGCACCGGCGATCGTGCCGGCAGCGAGCGCTTCGGCCAACGCGGCTGTGTCCACCACACTGCCGCGAGAGACATTGATCACGAAACCGTCCGGCCCGAGTGCGTCCAGGACCGCCTTGCCGATCAGATGACGCGTACCGGCGCCGCCGGGCGTCGCCACCACCAGGAAATCGCACCACTGCGCGAGGCCCTGCAAACTGTCGAAATAGCGTAGCGCCGAGCCTTCCCGCGGCTGGCGGTTGTGATAACCGATGTCCATATCGAACCCGGCGCCACGCCGCGCGACTTTCTCGCCGATATTGCCGAGCCCAACAATGCCAAGCCGCTTGCCGGAAACGTTCGGGCGCATTGGCAACATGTCGCGCAAGACGCCCTCGCGGGTGGCCTGGTCGAGTTGCGGCACGTCGCGCACCGCCGCGAGCAGTAAGGCGAACGCATGATCCGCCACGCAATGGTCGTTGGTGCCTGCGCCATTGGCGAGCACGATGCCACGTGAGCGGGCGTGGTCGATGGCCAGGTTTTCATAGCCCGCGCCGAGTGCGCTGACAAACTCGAGCTGCGGCATCTGGTCGATTTCAGCGGCCGTGAGCCCGTTCGTGCCGTTGGTCAGCACGGCGCGGATCGTCTCGCCATGTTCGGCAATCGCGGCGGTCCGCTGGGTGGCATCGGGTGCATAGACGACGTCGAAAGCAGCCTCGACCTTGGCGCGGCTTGCGTCGTTCAAGGAAATCAGAACCAGCAGGGATGGCTTCATAGCGGGCGTTTTTTCTTGGGGCGGTGACGGATGGGAGACACGACGAGTCAGTGTAACAAGCCTCCCGCGGCCCCGCTGGTTACCGGTCACAAGCTGTCACAAGCTGTCAGACGTGCCCACAAATGCTCGCAAGCAGGCGTGCCCTGCTGCGGCCCGCGGCCGTCCATACGCCTAAAGTCGATTCGAACCATGCCGTTATCTTATTGAATGGACCGGACGCAAACAGGCCCCGTCACGCGTCTTTCTTCCTCGCCAAACCCAAGCCGTCTTAGAATAGCCGGAACTCCGACCACGGGAATCTCATGCAGGACAGCCTCCCGCGCGGCTCAGCGCCCGCCAACCATGCCCCGCTGGAAGTCCTCCGCCCCGAAGGAAGTCCCCTTGGGGGATTGCGGGACGATTCCGAAATGTTCGAACTGGCGCCCGTCTCGCTCTGGCTTGAAGACTTCAGCGGCGTGCGCACGCTATTCGACGCATGGCGGGAACAAGGTGTGACGGATCTGCGCGCCCATTTCGCTGGGAATCCGAGCCTCGTCGCCGACTGCGCACACAGCATCCGCGTCATCAAGGTGAATCAGAAGACGCTGACGCAATTCGAGGCCGCCGATTTCGACGCGCTCACGGGCAATCTCGCCTCGGTGTTCCGCGACGACATGCTCAAGACGCACCTCGAAGAGCTATGCCAATTGTGGGCCGGGCAAGCCCAGTTCACCAGCCAGACGGTCAACTACACGCTCGGTGGACGCCGGCTCGACGTGCTGCTCAAGGGCGCCGTACTGCCCGGCCATGAAGCACGCTGGGACCGCGTGCTCGTCTCCGTCGAAGACATCACCGAACTGGAAGGCGCGCGGCATCGCATGACGCTGGCCGAACAGTATGTGCGCGGCCTGTTTGAATATTCACCGGTGTCCTTGTGGGTGGAGGATTTCAGCGCGGTCAAGCGTCTGCTCGACGACGCTCGTGCAGCCGGCATCAGCGATTTTCGCGTGTTCACCGACGTGCATCCCGAGTTTGTCGAGCGCTGCATGCAGGAAATTCACGTGCTCGACGTGAACCAGCACACGCTCGACATGTTCGCGGCGAAAGATAAGAGAACGCTGCTGGCGCGACTGCCCGACGTGTTCCGTGACGACATGCGAGCGCATTTCCGCGAGCAGTTGATCGATCTATGGGACGGCAAGCTATTCCAGCAACGCGAAGTGCTCAACTATTCGCTCGACGGCAGCGAGGTGCACGTACACCTGCAGTTCTCCGTCCTGCCCGGCCACGAACGCAATTGGGATCTGGTGCTGGTGGCCCTCACCGACATCACGGCGCGCAAGAAGGCCGAAGCTTACCTGGAGTTCCTGGGCAAGCATGACGTGCTGACCAAGCTGCGCAACCGCTCGTTCTATGTCGACGAACTGAACCGGCTGGAGCGCAAGGGCCCGTGGCCGGTGACGATCATCATGGCCGATCTGAATGGCCTGAAACGCGTGAACGACCAACTCGGCCACGCGGCCGGCGACGCCTTGCTACGGCGGGCCGGCGAAGTCCTTGCCAAGGCGACGGATGCGCCTTTTCATGCGGCGCGCATTGGCGGCGACGAGTTCGCGATCCTGCTCCCAAACACCGACGAGCGAGGCGGCGCCGCGATGGTCGATGCGATCCGCCAGCTGGTCGAGCTGAACAACCAGTTTTATCCGGGCTCGCTGCTGAGTCTTTCGATGGGTGCGGCGACGTGCCAGCGCGGCGACCGGCTCGAAGCCGGCGTGCAACGCGCCGATCTGCTGATGTATGAGGAAAAGCACGCGCACTATGCGAACCGTTCGGCTGCGGACGCGCCGGGCGAGTGACGCCCGGGCGTCTCGCGCGCTGGCAAACAGGCGCCTCAGCTATTGCCGGTCCGCACCGCCTCGCCATACGTGCTGACGATCCGCCGATCCTGCTCCTCTACCGAAAACAACTCCCATTCGAGGCCGTTGACATCCTTGCTGCTCGAGTACCCTTCCACTGAATCGTCCTCGAAGCCGACATGGCGAAGCTGACCAGTCTTATCCGGCATTTCGTTGATCGAGAAATTGAGCAGATCGGTGCGCCACATTGCATAACGACCGGGTACAACCGCGGTGGGCGGCTGATCGAGACGACGGGTGTAATCTTCGATCGAGGCGTCAAGGCTGGCGACGGCCAAGGCGATATGGAAGCGTTTCATAGCAATGGTCCTGACAGTTAGGATGAGGTGTTTTCATCGTATCGGCGAAGCGCCGCCGCAACCAGTTGCGCAATCATCCCAGTATCGCCATTACCGGCTTGCGTTAAAACAGCTTCCCGCGCGCTGGACGAATGCCGCCCGGTCAACGTCCGCTATACTCGCCGGCCCTGAAGTTATCCGCGCCGAGCCGCGGTCTGGAAAAAAATGATGTCGACGATTCCCGCCTGCCCACAATGCGCGATGGAAAACACTTACCCGGACGGCGAAAATTACGTCTGCCCGGATTGCGCTCACGAGTGGCCAATGACCGCTGCCGCGAGCGCTGACGAATCCGACGATCGTGTCGTCAAGGACGCCAACGGCAACCCGCTGGCCGACGGCGACGCCGTGGTGCTGATCAAGGACCTGAAAGTGAAAGGCTCGTCGATTACGCTGAAAATGGGCACCAAGGTCAAAAGCATTCGCCTCGTCGGCGGCGATCACGAAGTGGACTGCAAGATGGAGGCAGGCAACTTCATGCTGAAGGCCGAGTATCTGAAGAAGGTTTGATGCATCTGGCCCGGCTTGGGCCCGCCTGCAGCGCAAACGAGGAGCGATAGTAATGTTTTCCCACGCATTCGTCGGCATCACGGATTTCGCGCGCGCGTTCGGCTTTTATAGCGCGCTGATGGACACGTTAGGGCTGCGGCTCAAGTTCCGTGATGACGATGCGTGCTGGGCCGGCTGGATGGCAGCCGACGCGCCGCGGCCGCTGTTCGTGATCAGCAAGCCCTACGACGGGCGTCCTGCCACCGTAGGCAACGGCCAGATGTTGGCCCTCCTTGCCCCGGACCGCGCCACAGTCGATCACGCGCATGCTGCGGCGCTCGCCCACGGCGGCGCCTGCGAAGGTCCGCCGGGTTTGCGCCCGCACTATCACCCGGACTATTACGGCGCGTACTTTCGCGATCCCGACGGCAATAAACTCTGTGTGTGCTGCCATGCGCCGGAGACGACCTTAGCCAGGCAAACAGCCGGTTAAGTGCCCGGAAAGTGCAATTCGAAGCGCACCACGCCCGGCACCGGACACACCACGCGCGCCGTGCCGCCGTGCAGATGCATGATCGCCTTGACGATCGCGAGCCCGAGCCCGCTTGATTCGGTGAATGCGCTGCGTGCAGCATCTCCACGGTAGAAGCGATCGAACAGACGGTCCAGTTGCTCGCCAGGAATCGGCGCGCCGTCGTTTTCCACCACCACGGTCGCGCCCTGTTCGTCCTGTGTGCCGCGCAACCGCACGACCGTATCGCCCGCGCCGTATCGCACCGCATTAACGACGAGATTATTGATCGCCCGCCGGCACAGCATCGGATTGACCGACGCCACGCCTTGAGCCTCGACGGTAAAGCGCATGCCGCGTTCGTCGGCGGGGCCTTCGAAATAGTCGGCGATCCTGACGAGTTCGTCGCGCAGATCGACCGGCTCACGGTCGATGGACAGCGCCGCATGATCCGCATGCGCGAGAAACAGAATGTTCTCCGCGATGTGGCTCAAACGGCTCAGTTCCTCGAGATTCGATTCGAGCAGTTGCTGATATTCATCGGCATCGCGCGGTTTGGCGAGCGTCACCTGGGTCTGGCCGATCAAGGCGCCCACCGGCGTGCGAATTTCATGCGCCAGATCCGCGGAAAACTGCGAGAGGCGCTGGTACCCATCGGCAAGACGGTCGAGCATGGCGTTGAACGCGTCCGTGAGCTGGCGCAATTCGACCGGCGCCGCCTCGCTGTCGAGCCGTACCGACAAACTCGCCGGACTGATCTGCGCCGCCCGGGTGGCGATCTCGCGCACTGGCCGCAATGCGCGGCGCAGCACATAGTAGGCGAGCAACGTAGCGGCGAGCATACCGATCAGCGTGGCCAGCACGATGCGATTGCGGTAGGCGGCGAGCATCCGCACTTCCTGTGTCATCGGATGCGCGGCAATCACCTCGACCTCACTGCCGTCCTCGCGCGCTTTGACGGTGGCGATCGCCCAATGAACTGGCACACCGTCCGGCAGCATGGTCTGGCGAATGTCCGAGAGTGTCGGCAAGCGGTCTTCTGTCCCGGTCTGCAGGGCAGGCACCGCGACGTTGCCAGGATTCACGTCGATGAACGGCGCTTCGCCCGGACGGCGAAACAGCAGCACGTCTTCCTCCGCGCCGAGCATGCTCTCGAACAGCAAAGGCCGGTTCTTCAATTCGCTGACCGAGTAGAGATCGCGCACGATGCGGCTGAAATGCTCGACACGGCCGGTGAGCACCAGGTCCGCGCGGCGTTGCAACGACAACTCGGCGGAATGATAGAAATACGCGCCCAGCGTGCCGATCACCACGCACGCAATCGAGGCGAACAGCACCGTGGTGCGGGCCGTCAACGAACGTTCGGTCCACAGCTTCACGAGCCGTCGCCGAACGTATAGCCGATGCTGCGCACCGTATGAATCAGCTTCTTTTCAAATGGATGATCGACCTTGGCGCGCAGGCGTTTGACGGCCACGTCCACCACGTTGGTGTCGCTGTCGAAGTTCATGTCCCACACTTCCGAGGCGATCTGCGTGCGCGACAGCGCTTCGCCCTGCCGGCGCACCAGCAGGTGCAGCAGCATGAATTCCTTGTTGGTCAAGGGAATCTCGACACCCTCGCGCGTGACCTTGCGGCGCAGGACGTCGAGTTTGAGGTCGGCAATCTCGAACACATCGCTCTCGCGGATCACGCCACGACGCAGCAGCGTGCGGATACGCAGCACCAGCTCGGTGAAGGAGAACGGTTTGACGAGGTAATCGTCGGCGCCGAGTTCGAGGCCGCGGATGCGGTCGCTGACGTGATCGCGCGCGGTCAGGAAAATCACCGGCAGATCACGCCGCGCGCGCAGCGCACGCATGATTTCCCAACCGTCGATGCCCGGTAGCATCACATCCAGCACCACGAGGTCATACGCGTGTTCGAGCGCCATGTGCAGGCCATCCGTGCCGGTGCGCGCGAGGTCGACCGCATAGCCGCTCTCGCGCAACCCCTTCTTCAGGTAGTCGCCGGTTTTCGGGTCGTCTTCAATGACGAGGATGCTCATGGTGCCTGGGGTTCCAATCCCGCGCCGCTTCGAGCGTGGGTCATGGATGGGGACGTGGATATGGGGGTCATTCTACGTGGCCTCGCTGCGCCGTTCATGACGTTTTTGTCATCCGTCTGTCACTCGCCGGAGCCGCTCGCACGCCTAATCTGCCCCTATCCTTCACCCACCCAGAGCAGACTCATGAAGATTGTTTCCGCTAATGCGATACGCGCCTTCGTCACCCCCGCGCTCGTCGCCGCATCATTGTTTGCCGCAGGATCCGCCGTGCAAGCCCAAACCGCCGCGCCCACCGGCGTGCGCGGCACCGTGACCTCGCTCTCGGGCGATCTGCTCAAGGTCCACACACGCGACGGCAAAGACGTCGACGTAAAGCTCAGCAAGGACACGCCGATTCGCGGCGTTACGATCGCCAACGTCAACGACATCAAGCCGGACAGCTATGTCGGCACGGCCGCGATCCCGCAGGCCGACGGCACGCTGAAAGCGCTCGAAGTGCACGTGTTCCCCGCCAGCATGCGCGGCTCGGGCGAAGGCCATCGTCCGTGGGATCTCGGCTCGAACAGCACCATGACCAACGGCACGGTCGGCTCGCTCGTGGTCAGCAACGGCCGCACGATTACCGTCAAGTACAAGGACGGCGAGAAGAAGATCGTGATTCCGCAAGACGTGCCTATCGTCGCCCTGGAAGCGGGTGACCGTTCACTGCTGGTGCCGGGTACGAAGGTCGTGCTGTTCGCCCACAAGGAAGCCGACGGCTCGATGGCGGCGAACTTTATCTCGGCAGGCGAGCATGGTGTAACGCCGCCGATGTAATACGGCGTTTTTTCAGCCGTTCGAACAGCCGCGTGCCTCGATGACGCGGCTTTCAGATTTTTCTTTAGTTCAACTCCGCTCACCATGCCCGAACCGCAAGCGCGCTTCATCGTCCACCCACTCGTCGTACGAATCACGCACTGGATCAACGCGTTTGCGATGGTCTGCATGGTGATGAGCGGCTGGGCGATCTATAACGCGTCGCCCTTCTTTCCGTTCAGATTCCCCGTGTGGGCGACCGTCGGCGGCTGGCTGGGCGGCTCTATTGCATGGCATTTCGCGGCGATGTGGCTGCTGTGCGCGAACGGCCTGCTGTATCTGGCGTATGGCATCGGGCGTGGGCATTTTCGTCGCAAGCTATTGCCAGTCTCTCCGCGCGATGTCGTACACGATGCCAGATTAGCCATGCAGTTCAAGCTGCCGCACGATAACGGCAAATACAACGCAGTGCAGCGCGCGCTCTATCTCTTCGTCTTGCTCCTTGGAGTGCTGCTGGTCGCGTCGGGGCTATCGATCTGGAAGCCGGTGCAACTTTCGTGGCTTACCGCGCTATTCGGCGGCTTCGATTTCGCGCGCCGCGTGCATTTTGTCGCAATGGCCGGCGTGGTGGGGTTTGTCGTCGTGCATCTGGCGTTGGTGCTGCTGGTGCCGCGCACGCTGCTGCCCATGTTGACCGGCCGCGCGCGGCACGCCACGCACGAAAGGAGCGAGGCATGAGCGAATCAGAACGCAAGGACTCGCGCGGCACGCGCATTGTCCTCGCCGACCATAAACCGCAAATCGAGCGCCTGCAGCGGCGCCTGTTCCTGCGCTCGTCACTTTCGATCGGCGCGTTGGCAATGCTCTCGGGTTGCAACATGCAGGACGGCGATTCGGTCGACAAGGTGTTGTGGGCCATGTCGCGCTGGAACGATCGTGTGCAGGGCTGGCTGTTCGATCGCGACAAGCTCGCGCCGACTTATGCGGCGAGCGAGATCACCGATCCGTTCCCGTTCAACGCGTTCTATCCGGAGTTCGACGCGCCGGATATCGACGGTTCGACGTATCAACTGGAAGTGTCAGGTTTAGTGTCGGACAAGCGCACGTGGAATCTCGATCAACTACGCGCCTTGCCGCAGGCTTCGCAGATTACGCGGCACATCTGCATCGAAGGATGGAGCGCGATCGGGCAATGGCGAGGCGTGCCGTTTCGCACGTTCCTCGAGCGCATCGGCGCCGATCTGAACGCGCGCTATGTCGGCTTCAAATGCGCGGACCGTTATTACTCGAGCCTCGACATGGCGACGGCCTTGCATCCGCAAACTCAATTGACGCTCGACTTCCGCGACGCACCCCTGCCGGCCAAATACGGCTACCCGCTGAAGCTGCGTGTGCCGACCAAACTCGGCTTCAAGAATCCGAAGCACATCGCGGCGATCTTCGTGACCAACACGAACCCCGGCGGCTATTGGGAAGACCAGGGATACAACTGGTTTAGCGGTCTATAACGCCTCCAGCAAACGCACTCATACCGCGGTCACATAACGCGCTGCCGGCTTGACCACGCGCGGCGGCGGTGCGTCGTACGCGGCGCGCATCCGCTTGACTTCATCGACCGGGCTCAGGCCGAACAGGCGCTTGAACTCGCGGCTGAATTGCGACGCGCTTTCGTAGCCGACGCGTGCCGCGGCCGCGCCTGCGTTCAAACCATCCTGCACCATCAACAAGCGCGCGTGATGCAAACGCGTGGTCTTCACGTATTGCATCGGCGAGGTCGACGTCACGGCCTTGAATTGCGCATGAAAAACGGCGAGACTCATGCCCGCTTCGGAGGCGAGCGTATCGACGTCGAGTTGCCCGTGGTAGTCGGCATGGATGCGCCGTAGCGCTTTGGCGATACGGCCGAAATGATTCTGATGCGTGAGCGCCGCGCGAATCGCATCGCCCTGCTCGCCCGTTAACACGCGATAGCAGATTTCGCGCACTACACCTGGCGCGAGAATGCGCGCGTCGAGCGGCGAAGCTAACGCTTCCAGCAAACGCTGCACGGCATTGCTCAGGGCGGGATCGAGCGGCGTCGAATAGATGCCTAGCGGCTCGTTGTGCGTGGCGCCTTGCGTTTCGTTCAGCGCCATCAGCAACTCGGCCACCATGGTCAAATCGACACGCACTGAGATGGCGAGGAACGGCTCTTCCAGGCTCGCCTCGGTTTCACATTCGAACGGCAGCGGCACCGACAGCACCAGATATTGCTGCGCGTCGTACTGGAACACCTGATCGCCGAGAAAACCGCGCTTGCGGCCCTGGCACACAATCACGATGCTCGGCTCGTACATCACGGGCATACGCGGCATCGGCTGGTTGGCCCGCATCAGGCTGACACCTTCCAGGCTCGAGCGCGTGAAGCCCGGATTGGGCGCAAGTACATCGAACAATTCGACCAGACGTTGCTGGGCAGCATCGACCGGGCCACGACTGGCCGGGCCGCGCTCGGCCGGGTTGTGCTCGGCCGAGCGCGGCCCGGCCGATACGGGTTCAACAGAACGGGTTGACATGACGGTATAGTGACGCACAAGAGAATAATGCTTGAAATTTAGCATCAAACGGACTACTGCGCTCATCGCCAGGAGTTTTAGGCAAACCTTCAAGATATTCAGGTATTCCCCGATTCGCTCCCGGCTTCTACTATGGGAACCCTTCCGGATCATCTTTTTCCGCGCTGCGCCGGGCCTGGTTGCCAGTTCACCATTTCGGTGAATACGTCGACCACCGCTTGCGCCGTGATCCCGGTTCACAACAAGGTTTGGCTGCATCGGCAACGCGCGTTGCCAATCGTCGGCGCCTTGTGACATCACCCTCTTTGCTGGAGCTACCCATGAGCACGACTTATGCCTATGCAGCGAGCGACGCTACCACGCCGCTCGCCCCGTTCGAAATCCAGCGCCGCGAACTGCGCGCCCATGACGTGCAGATGGAAGTCCTGTTTTGCGGCGTGTGCCATTCCGATTTGCATCAGGCACGCAACGAATGGAAGAACACGGTTTTTCCGGTGGTGCCGGGCCATGAAATTGTCGGCCGCGTGACGGCGGTCGGTCCGGACGTAACGAAGTACAAGGCAGGCGACCTGGTGGGCGTGGGATGTCTGGTCGATTCGTGCCGTACGTGTGCGAGTTGCGAGGAAGGTCTCGAGCAGTATTGCGAAAACGGTTTTGTCGGCACGTATAACGGTGTGGACCGGGTTGACGGTCAGATCACCTACGGCGGTTATTCGACGCAACTGGTAGTGGACGAGGAATTCACCCTGCGGGTGCCGGAGAATCTCGACCCCGCGGGTGTGGCGCCGTTGCTGTGCGCGGGTATCACGACGTATTCGCCGCTGCGCACGTGGGGCGCCGGTCCTGGCAAGAAGGTCGGGATTGTCGGCCTTGGCGGCCTGGGGCACATGGGCGTGAAATTGGCCCGTGCAATGGGCGCGCACGTGGTGTTGTTTACGACGTCGCCGTCGAAGATTGAAGATGCCAAGCGACTTGGTGCGCATGAGGTTGTCATCTCGAAGAATGCTGAAGAGATGGGCGCGCATGCCAATAGCTTCGATTTCATTCTGAATACCGTTGCGGCTCAGCACGATTTGAATCCGTTTTTGAGTCTGCTGAAGCTCGATGGCACGATGACGCTGGTCGGTGCGCCGGAGCATGATCATCCGTCGCCGCAGGTGTTCAATCTGATTTTCAAGCGTCGCCGCCTGGCTGGGTCGTTGATTGGCGGGATCGCCGAGACGCAGGAGATGCTCGATTTTTGCGGCGAGCACGGGATTACTTCGGATATTGAAGTGATTCCTATGCAGGGGATTAATGAGGCTTATGAACGGATGCTTAAGAGTGATGTTAAGTATCGGTTTGTTGTTGATCTGGATTCCATGCGGAAGTAATTGGTTTTTTGCCTGTGAGGCGCCAGGTGGGGTTTTTGGTGCCTTGCAGGCGGGGGCTTTTCTGGTTTGGTTGGTTGACTCCGTGGCGCTTTCTTGTTTGCTTGCCTACGGCGTTGGCTTTGCTTGATTTGGTTGCCTGCGCGGCGCTTGTCTGTGTTTTTATGGTGTTGGCCTTTCCTTGTTTTCTTATTGGTGTATTAGCGTCGCCCCTGTGCGGGGCAGGCACCTACTTTTCTTTGCCTGCCGCAAAGAAAAGTAGGCAAAAGAAAGCGGCTCACACCGCTAGCTCATAAGCGGGTCCCCCGCGCAGCCACGGTAGTGGTGCATCTGGAATCTGTGTTCTCGCACATTCGGCGTGAGTGACAAAGCAATCATGCTTCCCGCCTCGCACTACGTGCTCGCCGGAAGGGTTCATCGTGTAAACCCATGGCTCCGTTCAGGTGTGGTGCGGCCATCGGCTCCGCCTCGGCGAAATGCCAATGGGCTCAGTGTTTTGGATCGCCATTTTAGCTTCTTGAGTCGATAGCATTGAACCGCTCCTTCGGCGCAAAACGTAGCTCGCAGCATACAAAATGCGGCTGAACTCTGAAACGGCAACCTGCCCTTTGAAGTGTCGAGAATATCAAGTACGACAGGAAACCTGATGAAATGCCACGGGCGTCGAGTACAGCGGGCAGCTTTATGAAGTGCTGCTGAGCGTAAAAACGGCGGGCGCCTTAATGAAGTACCACAGAGCGTAAAAACGGCAGGCGCCTTAATGAAGTACCGCGTCGGCGCGCGCAGCGCCGCCGGAAGTATGACTGCCTTGTCACTCACGCGGAGTGTGCGGGAACACAGATTCCAGATGCACCACTACCGCAACTGTGCGGGGGATCCACTTAGAGGGTGTCCGGAATTTTGTGTAAACGGGTATTGATTTAACCCGGTAACAGGCGGTCTTCGAACTGGATAGTGAAGCGGTTCAGGGCTGCCTTCCAGTCCCGGATCGGCATCGACCACTTCTTGCTGATGTTGTTAAGTGCCAGGTAAAACAGCTTGGTCACGGCCTCGTCGGTCGGGAACGAACTGCGGGTTTTGATCACCTTGCGCAGGCTCATGTTGATCGATTCGATGGCATTGGTGGTGTAGATCACCTTCCGGATCTCCGGCGGATAGTCGAAGAACGGAATGACGCGTGCCCAGTTGCGCCGCCAGCTCTGCCCGATGGACGGATAGTCCTTGTCCCACGTGGCTTCGAAGGCACTCAGCTTCTGCTCGGCCAGCTCGACCGTCGATGAAGTGTAGATCGTCTTCAGGTCGGCGGCGACCTCGCGCTGCACCTTCCAGGACACGAAGTTCAGACTGTTGCGCACCATATGCACGATGCACAGTTGAACTGCTGCCTTCGGATAGACTGCTTCGATGGCTTCGGGGAAGCCCTTGAGCCCATCGACACAGGCAATAAAAATGTCCTGCACGCCGCGCGTTTTCAGCTCGGTCACCACCTGCAGCCAGAACTTCGCGCCCTCGGTCTGGGCGATCCACAGCCCCAGGACTTCCTTGTGGCCGTCCATGTTCACGCCGATGGCGAGATAGACCGCCTTGGTCCGTACAGCACCGCTGTCGCGCACCTTGACGTGGATGCAGTCGAGATAAACGATGGGGTAAAGCGCGTCGAGCGGGCGGGCTTGCCAGGCCTTCACATCCTCGCTCACCGCGTCTGTTACGGCCGAGATGAGCGTGGGCGACACCTCGGTACCGTACATTTCTTCCAGATGCCCCTGAATCTCCCGCACGCTCAGGCCGCGGGCATATAGCGAGATGATCTTGTCGTCAAAGCCCGACCAGCGCGTCTGATGACGACTCACCAGCTTCGGCTCGAACGCACCCTGACGGTCACGCGGGATATCGAGCGGCAACTCGCCAAACTCCCCCTGCAACGTCTTGGCGCTATGGCCGTTGCGGGTGTTGCCCGTGGCATTGGTGACCGCTTCGCTCTTGCCGTGGCCCAGGTGTTCGGACATCTCCGTCTCTAGCGCCCGTTCAACCAGCATCTTCGTGAGCTGCTTGAGCAGGCCGTTCTCGCCAATCAGGTCCTCTGGTTTCTGGTAGTTCGCCAGCAGGCTGTCGGCCAGCTTGACGAGCTCAGGGTCGGGTTTCACGCGTTTGTTGCGTTTCGCTACGGTCATCGTCGCTCCTGATTACTGGCAGTCTCCTGCCAAATGACCGTTTACACAAAACTAATTACACCCTCTCCACTTATGAGCTAGCGGTGTGAGCTGCTTTCTTTTGCCTACTTTTCTTTGCAGCAGGCAAAGAAAAGTAGGTGCCTGCCCCGCACAGGGGCGACGCTAATAAACCACTAACAAAACAAGGAAAGGCCAACACCATAGGCAACCAGACAAGAAAGCGCCGCACAAGCAAACGAGCCCCAAAAAACGCCAACACCGCAGGCAAACAAACCCAAGCGTGAGCAATACAAAAAAACAAAAAAACCACCACAGACAAACAAAAAACAACGCCGCCGCCAAAGGCAAAAAGACCAACCCTAATTTCACTAACTGGAGTTTGAATCGTGATTGACAGAATAACTGCAATGCGGACATTCATCCGAATCGTGGACACAAACAGCTTCACCCGCGCAGCGGAATCACTCAACATCCCCCGCGCGACAGCGACAACAATCGTCCAGAATCTGGAAGCCCTGCTCGGCACCGCCCTCCTAACCCGCACGACGCGGCGCCTAAGCATCACCCCGGAAGGCGCAGCCTACTACGAACGCTGCGCGCAAATACTCGCCGACATCGACGAAATGGAAGCCAGTCTCCGTCATTCAACGGATAACCTGACCGGCCGCCTGCGTATTGAAATGCCCGGTGCAGTAGCGAGTACCATCGTCCTGCCGGCACTTGACGATTTCCACGCCCGCTACCCAAATCTCGATCTGGCCATCGGCATCAGCAACCGGACAGTCGACATGATCTCGGAAGCCATCGACTGCAGTATCCAGCTAGGCGAATTGCCAGACTCGAATCTGGTTGCGCGGCAACTGGGCACTCTCGAGCACGTAACATGCGCAAGCCCGGCCTACCTGGGCCGCCACGGCACGCCCGCCGACCTCGACGATCTGCGCGGACACGTCGCCGTCAATTGCATGTCGCCGCATAACGGCCGCGAAGTCGATTTCGACTTCGAAGTGGACGGCGAAGCGCAAAACATCAAGGTAAAAGGCTTCGTCAAAGTCAGCGACGAGCAGGCTTATCTCACCTGCGGATTGCAAGGCCTGGGGCTGATTCAACCGGCGCGGATCGCCGCACAGCCCTATCTCGATTCAGGACTGCTGCGTGAAGTACTGCCGCAATGGAAACCCGTGCCGATGGCGGTCTCGGTCGCCTATGTGAAAAACCGCAGGGTGTCGCCACGCGTGCGCGCCTTCGTCGACTGGCTCGCGGAATTGTTCGAGCAAACCGAACACGTCGACCAGGACCTGTCGCGAGTCCGTCAGTTGTTGCGTGGCCTGCATCCCGCCTGAAGCGGGTTTCATGCAGGCTCGCAACACCACGGAGGCGTTAGTTCGGTAGTGTCACCGGCACCGGACGCGTCAGCAGATCAACGTAGAAATTGAAAAAGCCCGGATTGTCGAACCGTTTGACGACCGTCATCTTCTGTAAGCCCGCCGGCGGCGAACTGGTGTAACCGGTCGATTTGCCGTCATTGGCGCCAAAGCTCATATCCACGTCCACCCATTCATCCACCGTCTGCGTTGCAAACGAAGGGTGCATCAGATAGGCCAGCGTCAGCGTGTCCCAGATGTTCGTGGTGTAGTTCGGATTCGTTTCAAAGCCGTTCTTGCCATCGAAACCATAGCCATTCAGCGTCTTGAACAGTTGCGTGATGATGGTCTGTTTGCTCGGATCATGCGCAACACGGTCGTACAGCGTTTTGTCCATCTTCACGGTGTCGGTCACGTCGAGCGGAATCACCACCTGTTTGATCGGCAAACGCAATACGGCCTTCGCCGCTTCAGGATCGAACCACCAGTTGAATTCAGCTGTCGGCGTCGTGTTGCCAGGCACATCGATCGCACCGCCCATGTAGATGATCTGTTTGATCAGCGGCACGATCTCGGGATGCTGGCGCGTGGCGAGCGCGATGTTGGTCAGCGGGCCGATTGCGAGAATCGTCACCTCACCGGGATATTGCTTCACCGAATCGACAATGAAATCCACCGCGCTCCTACTCTGCACCTTGGTGTGCGTGGCGAAACCGTCCGGCGGTGCAACGAGGTCGCTGTCCGACTTCGGTTCGGGCGTATTCCACGCGCCGAGATAGCCGTCGCCACCCGGGAATTGCTTCTGCTCGGCCTGAATGGTGGCGAAATCATGCGACAACGCATAATTGGCGCCCGCATATACGCCGATCTGTTTTTCAACGCCAAGACGCTCAACCGATTTCAATGCGTCCGATACGCCCTGCTTCAACCATTGATTACCGGAGACGACCGTAATACCCAATACTTTCAGCGAGCCTTGCGCCTGCAATTGCGCGGCCATTACGCCGAGCTGGCCGTCATCGCTCAGCGTGTTGTAGTCGCTGTCGATAATCACTTTGGGCGGGTTCGTCTGCGCATTGAGATCGCTGCCGCCGCACGCCGACAGGGCCGAGACAGCCACCACGCTTGCTACGCATGTCAATACCATGAAGAGCCTCTTCACCGATGTCTCCTTTTTATGCAGTCGTGCTGCTCGAATAAGGAGGCTCATCATAGACGTAAACCTAACGAAATAAAATCGTCAGGTTTAATGCGTAATTCATGGAATGATCTTTCTGCGCCGTAGATCGCCGAAAATGCCGATAAACATCGCCGCTGTATCGGTAAATTCATGAAAGCCGCAGCGCCGCGCTTTCGAGTCATCGCGAAACAGTTGCCCGACTTTTCCGGTGGAGCGGATGCGCGTCGAGTGACGCGCATCGCCAGCAACGAGGGCGGCCGCGTTACGAACGCCGCCGCGGCGTATTCTGCCCCACGGGTACGTTCAAACGCCGGTCACGCACCACCTGCCACGGCCGCAACAGATACGCGAGCGAGGCAAAGCCACTCCAGATATGCACGAGGCGCGTGAACGGAAACACCAGAAACAGCGTCATGCCGAGGAACATGTGTGCCTTGAACACCCAGTTCGCTTCAGCGATGAGCGTGGCGGCACCGCCCTGGAATGTGACGATGTGCTGTGCCCAGCCGGCGAGCTTCATCATCATGCTGCCGTCCAGATGCTGCGCCGACATCGGAATCGTGCCCAGACCCAACACCAGTTGCGCCCACAGCAACACCAGCAGCACGATATCGCTGGTCTTCGAATGAGCGCGGATGCGCGGGTCGCCGAGCCGGCGGATCAGCAGCATGGTCACGCCGATAAACGCGAGCGTGCCCGCAACACCGCCCGACACCATCGCCACGACCTGCTTCGCGCCGGCGCTGATAAACGATTCATAGACCACATGCGGCGTCAGCATGCCGAAGAAGTGGCCAAACATCAGGAACAGCACGCCCACGTGGAACAGATTGCTCCCCCAACGCAGCGTGCCGGTGCGCAGCATCTGTGACGAATCGCTTTTCCACGTGTACTGATCGCGGTCGTAGCGCAGCAGACTGCCGATCAGAAACACCGCCAGACAAATGTACGGATAGATGCCGAATAAGAGCGTATCGAGGTAATTCATACAATGGCTTCCTTGGACCGGCGTGGCGACGCAGCATCACGCCGAACGATCTGGATGGGCTGTACACGAGGCCCGGCATTCTGCCCGGCCACGGAACAGCCGTCGAAGACAACGGGTTCGGCCCATTGCTCGTCGAGCGGAGCCTCGGCGGGAGCTTCCGGCACGGTCTCGGGCTGTTGCACCGGTTCGCCCGCGAGATCGAGCGCGGCGGCAACGGCTGCCGCATAGGGGCTCTGCTGACGCGCCAGCGCAGCGTGAATCGACTGCAGCAGATGCGCCATTTCCGCGAGGAATTCACGCGCGACGCCGTAGGGCTGCGTCGACGCAAACTCCAGCACCACCGGCAAGTAGTCGGGCAACTCGCCGGACGCGAGCAACAGACCCTCCTGCGCATAGGTTTGCTGAAGATCGATCATTGCCGGGCCGCGATCACGCGAATCGCCATGCACGTGCTCGAACAGATGGAGCGACGTGCGGCGGCCTCGGTCGAATGTGTCGAGATAGCGCGCCTCCGCTTCGAGCGGCTCGCTTTGTTGCAAGTCGACGGTAAGCGCAAAGACCGCATCGCGACGCTCAGCCGACAGCACCGTGTCGCGCGACAAAACAATGCTCAGCTCGGGCAGCAACGCACGCAACTGAGCATCCGGATAGCTCAGCAAAGCGGCAAGCACTCGTGCTGCCGCGCAGTGGGGTTCATAAATGGACTCGTTGATCATCACTGCACCTCTCACACCTTTGCCTTGATCGGAATCGTGCGTCTCTTCTTACCGCCGAACAGACTCGTTTCGCTTGCGCCATCCGAGCAACCGTTGCCGAACGAAAAGCCGCAGCCGCCCTTCAGGTCGTACAGGTTCTCCGCATATTCGCGGTGTGCGCTCGGCACCACGAAGCGGTCTTCATAGCTTGCGAGTGCCATCACGCGGTACATGTCCTCCACTTCATGCTGACTCAAACCCACTTGCGCGAGCACTGCCGCGTTTTCACGGCCGTCCACGTGCTTTTCACGCTGATAGGTGCGCATTGCCAGCATGCGTTCGAGTGCGCGAATCACCGGCGCTTCGTCGCCGGCAGTGAGCAGATTCGCCAGATATTTGACGGGGATACGTAACTGCGTGACGTCAGGAATTTCGCCATTCAGGCTCATATGCCCTTCGCTTGCCGCTGCGGTGATCGGCGAAAGCGGCGGCACGTACCACACCATCGGCAGCGTGCGGTACTCCGGGTGCAACGGCAAGGCAACGCGCCATTCCATCGCCATCTTGTACACAGGACTCTGCTTCGCCGCATCGAGCCATGTTTGCGGCACGCCGTCGGCACGGGCCTGCTCGATCACCTTCGGGTCGTTCGGATCCAGGAACACATTGAGCTGCGCCTGATACAGATCGGTCTCACGTTCAACGGATGCGGCTTCCTCGATACGATCCGCGTCGTACAGCAGCACGCCCAGATAGCGAATCCGGCCCACGCAGGTTTCCGAACACACGGTCGGCTGACCGCTTTCGATACGCGGGTAACAGAAAATGCACTTCTCCGCCTTTCCGGACTGCCAGTTGTAGTAAATCTTTTTATACGGGCAGCCTGAGACGCACATGCGCCAGCCGCGGCACTTGTCCTGATCGATCAGCACGATGCCGTCTTCCTCGCGCTTGTAAATCGAGCCCGATGGACAACTCGCGACACAGGCCGGATTCAGACAGTGCTCGCAAAGCCGCGGCAAGTACATCATGAAGGTGTTTTCGAACTGACCGTAGATATCCTTTTGCACGTCGTCGAAATTCTTGTCCTTGCTGCGCTTTTCGAACTCGCCGCCCAGAATTTCTTCCCAGTTCGGGCCCCACTCGATCTTCTCCATCCGCTTGCCGGTCAGGAGGCTGCGTGGCCTTGCAACCGGCGGCGCCTTGCTTTCCGGCGCAGCCTGCAAATGCTCGTAGTCGAATGTGAACGGCTCGTAGTAGTCGTCGATCTGCGGCAGATTCGGATTCGCAAAAATGCGTGAGAGTACTTTCAGCCTGCTGCCCTGGCGTGGCTCGATCGAGCCATCCGCGTTACGCTTCCAGCCCCCGTTCCATTTGTCCTGGTTCTCCCATTGCTTCGGATAGCCGATGCCGGGCTTGGTCTCTACATTGTTGAACCAGGCGTATTCGACGCCTTCCCGATTGGTCCAGACGTTCTTGCACGTCACCGAACAGGTATGACAGCCGATGCACTTATCCAGATTGAGCACCATGCCGATCTGTGCGCGAATTTTCATTGCCGACCTCCGTTTGCTGCGAGGACCGGTTCGTTGTCGAGCCAGTCCACCTTCGCCATCTTGCGCACGAGGACGAATTCGTCGCGATTGGTGCCGATGGTTCCGTAGTAGTTAAAACCGTAGCTAAGCTGCGCATAGCCACCGATCATGTGGGTGGGTTTGAGCACGATGCGTGTCACCGAGTTATGAATACCGCCGCGCGTGCCGGTGATTTCCGAGCCTGGCACGTTCACGATCTTTTCCTGCGCGTGATACATCATCACCATGCCGGGATTGACGCGCTGGCTGACCACCGCACGCGCCGCAATCGCACCGTTGATATTGAAGAGTTCGACCCAGTCGTTGTCTTCGATGCCCGCATTCTTAGCGTCGTCTTCGCTCAGCCAGATCACCGGACCGCCGCGGTTAAGCGTAAGCATGATCAGGTTGTCGGTATACGTGCTGTGAATGCCCCACTTCTGGTGCGGCGTAATGAAGTTCAGCGCGATTTCCTTATGGCCGTTCGGCTTGCGATCGTGCATGGGCGAAGCGGCCTTCAGATCGACCGGCGGCCGATAGCTGACGAGGCCTTCACCGAAGTCGCGCATCCACGGATGGTCCTGATAAAACTGCTGACGGCCTGTCAGCGTGCGCCACGGAATCAGTTCGTGCACATTGGTGTAGCCGGCGTTGTACGACACCTTTTCGCTTTCCAGACCGCTCCACGTGGGCGACGAGATGATCTTGCGCGGTTGCGCCTGCACGTCGCGATAGCGGATTTTCTCGTCCTCGCGATGCATTGCCAGATGGGTATGCTCACGACCAGTGATTTTCGACAAGGCGTCCCACGCTTTTACCGCGACGTGCCCGTTGGTTTCAGGCGCAAGCATCAACAGCACTTCGCAGGCGTCGATATCGCTGTCGATCTTCACCATGCCTTGCGTCGCGCCTGCGTCGCGCACCGTGCCGTTCAGTTCGGCCAGTTGCCCAACTTCGGTCTGGGTGTTCCATGCAATACCCTTGCCGCCGTTGCCGACCTTATCCATCAGCGGCCCCAACGCCGTGAAGCGCCGGTACACGTTCGGATAGTCTCGCTCGACCACATTGACTTGCGGTGCGGTCCTGCCTGGAATCAATTCGCACTCGCCGCGCTTCCAGTCACGCACATCGTAGGGTTGCGCCAGTTCGGCCGCGGTGTCATGCATCAACGGCGTCAGCACCACTTCCTTCTCGACGCCCAGATGGCCAACACAGACTTCGCTGAACTTTTGCGCGAAACCTTTGTAGATATCCCAGTCGCTGCGTGCCTGCCACGCCGGATCGACCGCGCTCGAGAGCGGATGAATGAACGGGTGCATATCGCTCGTGTTCAGGTCGTTCTTCTCGTACCAGGTCGCCGTCGGCAATACGATGTCGGAATACAGACAGGTGGTGCTCATACGGAAGTCGAGTGTCACCAGAAGATCGAGTTTGCCTTCGGGCGCCCTGTCATGCCACGTCACTTCCTCCGGCCTGGCATCGTCGTCGCCGAGGTCGCGGCCTTGCACGCCGTGACTGGCGCCGAGCAGATGCTTGAGGAAATACTCGTGACCTTTACCCGATGAGCCAAGCAGGTTCGAGCGCCACACAAACATGTTGCGCGGCCAGTTGTCCGGATGATCGGGGTCCTCGCAACTCATTTTCAGAGAACCGTCTTTCAGCGTGCGCGCGACGTAGTCCTTCGCATCGAGTCCGGCAGCTTGCGCGTCGGCGGCAACCTGCAAAGGATTGGTTTGCAACTGCGGTGCTGAAGGCAGCCATCCCATGCGCTCGGCGCGTACATTGAAATCGATCAGCGAGCCGCTGTATTGCTGTTTATCAGCGAGCGGCGACAAAATCTCGTCGACACCCAATTTTTCGTAGCGCCACTGATCGGTGTGCGCATAGAAGAAACTGGTCGAATTCATCTGCCGTGGCGGACGAATCCAGTCGAGTGCAAACGCCAGCGGGGTCCAGCCGGTTTGCGGCCGCAGCTTTTCCTGGCCCACGTAGTGCGCCCAACCACCACCGCTTTGGCCGATACAGCCGCACAGCATCAGCATGTTGATCACGCCGCGGTAGTTCATGTCGGCGTGATACCAATGGTTCATCGCCGCGCCGATGATCACCATCGACTTGCCGTGCGTCTTGTCGGCGTTCTCCGCAAATTCACGCGCGACGGTGATCACCTGCTCGCGCGAGACGCCCGTGATTTTTTCCTGCCACGCGGGCGTGTACGGCACGTCGTCGTTATAGTCCACGGCGCCACCGAAGCCACGGTCCACGCCATAGTTCGCGGCCATCAGATCGAATACGGTGGCAACCAGCACCTGACGCTCCTCGCCTGCCTTGCCCAACGAAATGCGTACTGCGGGCACTGAGCGCGCCAGGACATCGCCCTGCTTGCTGGCGGTGAAATGTGGTGTATCGATACCGCCGAAATACGGGAAGCCGACCGGCACGATTTCATGCTGCTGCGCGCCATCTTCCAGCACGGAGAGCTTGAGTTTCACTGCGTCGCCGTGGCGTGCTTCTTTCGCTTCGAGATTCCAGCGGCCGGCGTCGGCTCGGCCGTCCGGCCCCCAACGGAAACCGATCGAACCGTGCGGCAAGACGACCTTGCCCTGCTCGTCGAAGGCCACCGTTTTCCAGTCGGGGTTGTTGTCCTGCCCGAGTTTTCCGTTGAAGTCGTCGGCGCGAACATAGCGATCCGGCACCATCATCTCGCGGCCATCCGGCAGCGTGTGCGGCTTCAGTTGCACGAGCAATGGGAGATCGGTGTAACGGCGTGCGTAGTCGTCGAAATACGCACTGCGTTTGTTGAAGTAGAACTCGCGCAGAATCACATGACCCATCGCCATCGCAAGCGCCGCATCGGTACCCTGACGCGGATGCATCCATAGATCGGCGAGTTTTGCGACTTCTGAATAGTCCGGGGTGACCGCAACGGTCTTGGTGCCGCGATAACGCACCTCGGTAAAGAAATGCGCGTCGGGCGTGCGCGTTTGCGGCACATTCGAGCCCCACGCGATGATGTAACTCGAGTTGTACCAGTCCGCCGATTCCGGCACGTCCGTTTGCTCTCCCCACACTTGCGGGCTCGACGGCGGCAAATCGCAATACCAGTCGTAAAAACTCATGCAAACGCCACCGATCAGGCTCAGATAGCGGCTGCCCGCTGCATAGCTGACCATCGACATCGCCGGAATCGGCGAGAAGCCGACGATGCGGTCGGGCCCATGCTTCTTGATCGTATAGACGTTGGCTGCGGCTACGATTTCGTTGACCTCGTTCCAGTCAGCTCGCACGAAACCACCCAAACCGCGCTGACTTTGGTAGTCGCGGCGCTGCTCGTCGTTCTCGACGATGCTGGCCCACGCGTCGACCGGGGTCGCAGCGACTGCGCGCGCGGCGCGCCAATGCTTGAGCAGGCGCGCGCGTACCAACGGGTACTTGACGCGATTCGCGCTATACAGATACCAGCTATAGCTTGCGCCGCGCGCGCAACCGCGCGGCTCATGATTCGGCAGATCGGCGCGCGTGCGCGGATAGTCGGTCTGCTGCGTCTCCCACGTGACAATTCCGCCCTTCACGTGAATCTTCCATGAGCACGAACCCGTGCAATTCACGCCATGGGTCGAACGCACGATCTTGTCGTGCTGCCAACGCGCGCGGTATGCGTCTTCCCACGTGCGATCTTCTCCCGTGGTCACGCCGTGATTTTTGGAAAAACGCTCCCGCGGCTGCGCGAAGTATTTCAGTCTGTCCAGAAAGTGGCTCATGATTCAGTTCCTTTTCGAATGCTTTGTAATGCCGCGTTCAACACGGCATACCGGCGTGGCGCCGCGCGTAAAACCACCAGGTCAGTCCGACACACAACACGTAAAACGCGATGAAGCCGTACAGCGCCAGTTCAGGACCGCCGCTGGCGAGAATCGAACTGCCGTAGCTCTTCGGAATGAAGAAACCGCCGTACGCGCCGATCGCACCGGCAAAACCAATTGCGGCCGCACCTTCTGTATTCCCTTCACGGTTCGCATGAGCGAGTGCTTCCTGGTCGTTGGACGGCACGCAATGCAGGCGCAGATTCAGAAAAATCACCGGAATCATGCGAAACGTGGAGCCGTTGCCGACACCTGTGCTAAAAAAAAGCAACATGAACATCGCGAAGAAGCCACCGAATGCGCCTGCTTGCGGGCCCCACGGAAATGCGGCGCTGCCGGTTTTCGGCAGGAAGTACAGGACACCCACCACCGCCAGCACCATCACAACGAAATTCCAGAACGTGACGCGCGCACCACCGAGCTTGTCGGCAAGCCAGCCGCCTACCGGGCGGATCGCCGCGCCGACGAACGGTCCGACCCACGCATACGTCAACGGGTTGATGTCAGGGAACTGGCTTTTGATGAGCAGCGGGAAACCGGCCGAGTAGCCGATGAACGAACCGAACGTACCGAGATACAACGTGCACATCAGCCAGTTGTGACGACTACGGAAAATGGTCGCTTGCGCGCCGAAAGACGCCTTGGCAGTGGCCAGATCGTTCATGCCGAACCATGCGGTGAGCGCGGAAATCGCGATCCAGGGCACCCAGATGAACGCGGCGTTCTGCATCCACACCTGCGACGCATGACCGGCTTTCGTCATCAGTTGCGGCTCGCCGCCGAAGATGCCGAACACGCCGGCCGTGATCACCAGTGGCGACAAAAACTGCACCGCGGATACACCGAGATTGCCGAATCCGCCATTCACGCCTAGCGCCGAACCCTTGCGCTCCTTCGGAAAGAAGAAGCTGATATTAGCCATGCTCGAACTAAAATTGCCGCCGCCGAAGCCGCACAACAGCGCAAGCAACAGCATGGTCGGATAGCTCGTGGTGTTGTCCTGCACCGCGAAACCGATGCCGATGGCGGGAATCAGCAAGGACGCGGTGGAAAGCGCGGTCCAGCGGCGTCCGCCAAAAATCGGCACCATGAACGAATAGAAAATGCGTAGCGTTGCGCCCGAGAGTGCCGGCGCCGCGGCCAGCCAGAACAGTTGATTGGTCGAATAGCGAAAACCGAGTGAGGGCAAGGTGACCGCCACCACGCTCCACACCTGCCAGACCGCGAATGCCAGGAAAAGCGCGGGCACGGAAATCCACAGATTGAGTTTGGCGACGGATTCACCCTCCTGCTGCCAGAAAGCCTTGTCCTCCGGCGTCCAGAGAGTCAGCGTACGGCCGGCTCGCGCGCGTGCTGTCGAGATATTCATGATGGGGTTCCTGCTTGAGAAGAAGGCTGATTTGAAGCCTGCGTTGGGGCTTGCGTTGGGGCCTGACCTGATGCGATGCCGGCGGCGGCGGTTGCGCCTGGCCTCATCACATTGGTGCGGCGCACTTCGGTGAGATACATCCAGATCAACGAGACCCACACGACGCCGTAAAGCAGCATGAAGGCGCTCGACCGAATGCCCGTGAGATCGACCAGCAGTCCGAACAGAATCGGCAGCGCGAAGCCGCCGAGGCCGCCCGCGAGTCCGACGATGCCGGAGATCGCTCCGATGTTGTGCGGGAATTCGTCGCCGATGTACTTGAAGGTGCTGGCCTTGCCGAACGCAAAGGCGATCCCCAGCACGAACATCAGCACCGTGAACCACACCACGTTGAGGCCGAGGTGGAAGACCTTGGGACCGTCGACGGTGGCGATAGTGAAAACGGTTTGCGGATAGCTGAGCAGGAACAGACAAATCCAGCTCACCCACATCACCCACCATGTCACGCAGTGCGCGCCGTAGCGGTCCGAGAGCCAGCCGCCCACGGCACGCAGCACGCCGCCAGGCAGCGAGAAACACGCGGCGAGCAAAGCCGCAACACGAATGTCGAGCCCGTATTCGCCAACGTAGTACTGCACCATCCATAACGAGAGCCCGACATAGCCTCCGAACACGATGCTGTAGTACTGGCAATACTTGAGTACGCGCGGATCCTTGAGCGCCTTGAGTTGATCGACAAAGCGTTGGTTGGTCGGCACGCGATGCGAGGGATCAGTGGCGGTAAAGAGCCAGAACAGCGCGACCGCGGCGAGCATGGCGACGGCGTAGGTTTTAGCGACCATGCCCCAGCCGAAGGCGACGAGGATGGCCGGCGCAACGAACTTATTGACGGCCGCACCGGAATTGCCCGCGCCGAAGATGCCCATCGCAAAGCCGCGGCGTTCCTGCGGAAACCAGCGGGCCACATACGGCGTGCCGACCGAGAATGCGCCGCCTGCCAGGCCGACGAACAGGCCGATGACGAGGAACTGCCAATAAGTGGTGGCGTAGTTCATGAGCCAGATTGCCGGCACCGTGGCAAGCATCAGACAGGCCATGACGACTCGGCCACCATAGCGATCGGTCCAGATGCCGAGCGGCACACGCACGAGTGAGCCGGTCAGGACTGGCAACGCGGCCAGCATGCCAAACTCTGTTTCGTTCAGATGGAGAGATTGTCGAATCGGAATGCCGATCACGCCGAACATCATCCACACCATGAAGCACACGGTGAACGCGAAGGTGCTCGCGATCAGAACCGACCATGCCTTGGGTTGCGCTGCGGCGCTGCTGCCGGCCGCGGTCTTTGTCATGGGATTGACTCCTTGTTCCATGACTCTGACTTTGCCGTTTTGGGCGAGACGTGAATATCCTTCTGATGGAGGTCAGGCTTGGTGCAGAAGGAGTAGGAGGATTCTTAGAGCGTAGTTCTTTGGGAGTATTGCTAATCTATTGCGATTGAATTCACTGTCGCATAAACGGCGGCTTGCACTCTCGATCCCAACTTAAGCTTGCGCAGAATATGCTGGACGTGAATCTTGACGGTGGTCTCCGCGATCGCCAGCGCGCGAGCGATCTCCTTGTTGCTCGCGCCGCGAGCGATATGCGCGAGAATCTCCTGCTCCCGGGCCGATAGCGCGACGTCCGTCACAAGCTGTGCCTGGGCAGCATCCACCACGACCGGTCGCGCCGCCGCCATCTCAGCCGAGGCTCCCGTACCCGTCGAAAAATCATTCGCCGCCGCGGCGCGATATGCCGACACCAGCTTGCCCGTCATCTCGGGACTCACAACAGCCTCGTCACGCATTGTCCGCATAATCGACTCGGCAAGCATGTCTGCGTCGACAGTCTTCAACAGGTAGCCCTGCGCGCCACAGCGCAAGGCAGCACCCAGATCGCGTTCGTCCTCGCTCACGGTCAGCATCAGCACTCGAGCCTGTGGTGCGGCCTCTCGCAAATCCTTGAGCGCGTCGATCCCGCTTACACCAGGCAGATGGTTGTCCAGCAGGATCAGATCGGGCTGCAAATCACTGGCGCGCCGTTGCGCCTCGCCGGCATCGGCCGCTTCGCCGACCACCTGGAATCGTGCATCTTCACGCAGCAATGCAATCAGCCCGCGCCGGAACAACGTGTGGTCATCGACCACCAGCAAACGAATTGGAATCATCATCGACTACCTGTTCTGGGCTGGCGTTCAAGCAGCCTCTGCCCGATCTTCATGAACCGCTTCCGGCGCACCGCGCTGGGATGGCGCCAATGTCAACGTGACGCACGTTCCCGCGCCAGCCACGGAGTCGACCGCCACCGTCGCACCAATACGCGCCGCGCGTTCCCGCATGATGCGCATCCCCACGTGTGTCTCGCCCGGCTTGTGCTGCTGTATGTCAAACCCCTCGCCGTCGTCGCGAACTTCGAAACTCCATACCGGGCTTTGCTGCACTTCCAGCCAGACCTCGCGCGCATGCGCATGTTTGCGCACGTTCGACAGCGCTTCCTGCAATACATGCAACACCTGCACCTGCACGTCCGCATCGAGCGGCAGACCGTGGCCTTCGACCGACAGGTTTGTGGCGAGTCCAGTCTGGTGCTCGAACTTGCGCAGCGTGGTGCGCAGCGCAGGTTCGATATCCTCGGTGTTGCCGCGCGTGCGGAAATGCATCAGCAATTCGCGCACGTCGCCGGTGCTTTCGCGCACACCCGCATCCAGCTCATCGACGATACGTGCGACAGATGAATCGGCAGGAACCGGCAACGCGTCGCGCAGCAACTGCACCTGTATTTTTAGAAACGCCAGCGACTGCGCAATCGAATCATGCAGTTCGCTCGCGAGCAAAGCGCGTTCATCAGACACGGCCGTTTCACGTTCTAGCGCACTCACACGCACATTCTCCATGGCGCCCGCCAGATGACTCGCGAGTGTGTCGAGCAGATCGCGATCCTGGGCAGACAACTGAATCGTCTCGCGAAAGAACAGGTCGATCTCGCCGAGCGTGCGCTGATGCAGAATCACAGGCACTGACACGAGCGTCGCGTAGCCGGCGCGCGCGCAATGTCCGAGCGTCGCCGCGCCGGGACCAGTGGCCAGCACTGGAATGACCCGCGCGCCAGGCACGCTCTGCGGATGACCGCACAGGCAACTGCGCGACGCGAGGCATTGCTCGTCTTCAACCATGAAGCGCGGCAGATTGTCTCCGGCCAGCAGCAGATAACGTTCGTTGCCCTCTCCCGACCAGCGGATCGCCACCGAATCGGCCCCGGCGATACGGCGAATACGTTGCGCGAATCCCTGCGCAAGGGCATCCAGCGTATTGGCATCCGCAAGAAATGCGCTCACGTCATAGAGTGCGGCCAGACGCGCGCGCTCTGTCTCGAGGCTGGCGGTTTTTTCGCTGACCTTCTGTTCGAGACCGGCATAAAGCTGTTGCAGGTTCTGCGCCATCCGGTTGAAACCGGTGGACAGCTCACCGAATTCATCTTGTGTCGTCACTTCAACACGCGTGTCAAAGTCGCCGCGTTCGATCCGCGCGAGACCACCAGTGAGCCTGAGGACCGGTGCGAGTACGCTCAAATGGCCGACATACAGCAACGCCAGCGCACTGCCGATCGCCAGCACGAGCAGCGCGAGTTGCAACGCGTTGAGGATCGAGGTCCAACGCGCAAGTTGTGCTTCGATCGAACTGTCGAATGAATCGATCAGTAAAACAAACTGATCGGCTTGCCGATCGATCTCGGCAGCAGGAGGGGGATTGGTACGGGTCCAGACCGGACGCAGTACCTGCCACTGCGATTGCACGCGGGCAAAGCGCTGGCGCGCCTCGTCATTCCATGGAACGAACAGCGGACGAGCTGGATCGCCCTGCTCAAGCAGCGTGAGACTGTCGTCGAATTGCCGTGCGAACGCATCGACCCGAGACGGGGTATCGCGCAGCATCAGCGCAACGCGGTAGGTTTGCATCCGCATGCGCCCGGCCTCGTTGATCGCGGCTGCACCGCCGTCGAGTTGCCAGGTAATCCAGAGTGTCAGGCCAATCGACGCCAACGCCAACGCCAGCAACGTAGCGACAAGAGCGGCGAGTTTGGTGGCGAGAGGCCAGGAGGAGACGGGACGCATCCAAAGATTCTATGCGCCGCCTCCAGATAAGACACGACGCTGGATTGACTCAAATCAACCCAGCGTCGTGTCTTATGCGGTAGTGCGTCACCAGGACGCACATTACCCGAACTTAAGGCTGGTGTGCCTGTGGCGCCGAACCCGGACAGGCCGGGTCTTTACCCCAATGTCCGTCGCATACGCGCCAGCGGCACAACTGGTCTTCGAAGAAGCCGCGTTGTCCACATTCCTTCACGCGTTCGGCCAGCCTGGCGTTCCCAGGGGTAGCCGGGGCACTGACCTTGGTAGCCGTGTTGCCGTCTGCCGCTTTCGCGTCAGCCGGTTTGGTCCGTGCCACGAGCGCGGCTAATAGATCGGCATCCGAATCATCTTTCGAAGCATTACCGGCCGCACGCGATTTCTTCGTTTGAGCGGCCGCGGTCGGTGCGCTCGCGTGATGATTGCTTGCGACCGTGCTTTCCTTCTTGCCGTGGGTCGCCGTATCGCGCTTGGCATTGCTGGCGACAGCCGTCGAGCTTTTGCCATGCTTCGCCGCCGGCACCGTTACCGCCGACGCGGCCGTTGCCGACGCAACCGGCGCAGCAGCATTGCTCGGTTCGGCGCCATCGGCGAGCGCACGCGACAAGCGGCTGTCATCGCCGCTTGCGGGGGTACTCGCGGATGCCGCGGATGCCTTGCTGTCGCTGTCGTCAGCAACGATCGTAGCCGCCTGTGACGACGCTGCAGCCGGGGCCTCCGCTTTCGCGATGACCTGCGGCGCACCGCTGGCGGCGGACGCCGGCACGGCAGCTTTCTCAGCGTTGGCCGGCGTGGCTGACGCTAACGACTCTGTCTTCACACGCTGCTGCATATGCCACGCGCCCCAACCTCCCGCAGCGATCACCAGCAAGGCGACCAGCATAAGCGGCGTTTTCGACCGGCGTGGTTTATCGGCAGGCGGCTCGACGCGGCCTTCCAGATTCGCGAGAATTCGCGAACCATTGCCATCGGCGCCCTTAGCCTTATCCGATAACAGGCTAGGCGGGGCTTTGGAATTCGAATTTTCCGGCGCACTCATTCACTGTCTCATTGAATCCTGGATTATTTCGCCGTGATAATACCGTTCCGGCTCCTCTCCGAGCAGGCCTGATTCTAAGAGCAAGCATTACAAAATACAATTGTTTCCAATTTTCCGGGGTCGACTTTGATTGCCGTAGTACTTCTCGCCTATTTCGCCATCGCCGTTGTGATCGCCGCAATGCTGCTATTGCCGGCGGTACGCGCCTCTTTATTAGGCGCCGCACTCGCTATTCATGGCCGCGTTATGCGCGGGGCATCGCAAGGCGCTTCTCGTGCTCGCGGTCAATTAGCACGTTCGGCAAAAATTTCGCAATCGACTGCAGTCGATATGCAAAAGTTACTGGCAAAGCGGCGCTTGCTGATTTTTACCACCACAGGTATTCTTGCGACGCCGCCGTTGGTGGCATTGGCTTTACGCGGCCGGCAATTATTCCAATTCGATGACACTGCACGGGTACCGGACGAGAAAATTGCCGCGTTATTGAATGGCGAACAGCTCGTGCCCCCGCCGCCGCTGCCGCCCGAGGTATTTGCAACGCAGGAAGTGGAGCAGATTCGGCCCGCACTGAAAGATGCGAGCCGCGACTGGAATTTGCTCGACGCCGATTTCAGAACGCGTTTATTGCTCGTTTACAAAATCATGCACGAGCAATACGGGTATGAGATGGCATTGCTGGAAGGTTATCGCAGTCCGGAGCGGCAAAACCGGCTTGCGCAAATGGGGGGTAACGTCACCAATGCCGCTGCGTTTCAGAGCTATCACCAATACGGTCTTGCCGCGGATAACGCGTTTTTGCGCGACGGCAAGCTCGTCATTTCAGAAAAAGATCCCTGGGCCATGCGAGGTTATCAGCTATACGGACAGACGGCCGAACAGGTCGGCCTGACGTGGGGCGGCCGCTGGAAAATGATGGATCTCGGGCACGTTGAATATCACAAACCGGGCTTCGTCCTGGGGCGCGGTCATTAAGACGAAGTGGGCAATAAAGAGGTTGCAATGGGGCGTTCAATCAAATTTTCTGGCAAAAATCGGCAATGTCGCATGCATAACGACATTCGTCCAATCGCCATTGGCGGGCCATCCCATGGCGGATTTAACAATCCAGCCGCATTCACCTCCACTTGAATATGCTTTCGTTTTGTTTCAAACGCGGCGCAGACAGACTTTGTCCGCGCTCGCGTCATGCTGTTTGCCACACACGCGCCACAACACACATCACCAAGACCTGAACGGCTTATGCGACGCATTCTTAACGTGTTGACCCATACACGCACGCTCTCGATCATCGGCTTGCTCGCGCTCGCTGCTGTTTTGTTCATCGGCGCCGATACCCTGCAGATCGATCCGATGTGGCCTGCCATCGTGCTCGGCGCGGTGATCGCACTCTGGCTGCTGGTCTGGGTGGTGCGCCGACTGCGCGCACGGCGCGCGAACAACAAGCTCGGCGAAATGCTCGAGCAACAGGCTGAAAAGCAGACCGAAACCGGCCCCGCCCCGACGCCCGCGCGCCAGGCCGAACTCGACGTGCTGCGCACGCGCCTCGTCGACGCAGTGAAAACGATCAAGACTTCGAAGATCGGCCAGATGTCCGGCGGCTCGGCGCTGTATGAAATGCCCTGGTACATCGTGATCGGCAACCCTGCTGCGGGCAAGAGCAGCGCCGTGCTGAATTCAGGCCTGCAATTTCCTTTCGCTGACAAGAACAATGCGGTGATTCATGGCATCGGCGGCACGCGGAATTGCGACTGGTTCTTTACGACCGAAGGCATTCTGCTCGACACCGCCGGCCGCTATTCGGTGCACGAAGAAGACCGCACCGAATGGCTCGGCTTCCTCGGCCTGCTCAAGCGTTTCCGGCCGAAGGCACCGATCAACGGCATCATCGTGACGGCGAGCATTGCCGAGTTGACCAGCAGCAAGCCCGAATTCGCGATCAATCTTGCGAAAAACCTGCGCCAACGGGTTCAGGAGTTGACCGAGAAGCTCGAAGTGTTCGCGCCGGTGTACGTGATGTTCACCAAGGCCGATCTGATCACGGGCTTCACCGAATTCTTCAGCGGCAATGACCGTCACGAATACGACCGCGTATGGGGCGCCACCCTGCCCTATCAGCCGGACGAGAAGCGCGACGTAGTGGGCCTCTTTGACGAGCACTTTGAAGAGCTCTACGACGGCCTGAAAGAAATCAGCGTCGCGCAGATGTCGATCAACCGCGGCAACAAGCTCTCGCCGGGTCAGTTGAGCTTCCCGCTCGAATTCTCGGCGATCAAGCCCGCGTTGCGCGCGTTTCTCGCCACGCTGTTCGAAACCAATCCGTTCCAGCATAAGCCGATTTTCCGCGGCTTCTACTTCACCAGCGCGTTGCAGGAAGGCGAAACCAACAGCGCCGCTGCGACACGCATCGCCAACCGTTTCGGCCTTTCCGCCGACAGCCTGCCCAAGCCGCATAGCGCGTTCTCGAAGAACGGCTTCTTCCTGCGCGATCTGTTCTCCAAGGTGATCTTCGCCGACCGGCAGACCGTCAAGCAGTTCGCCAGCCCCGCCAAGACACGCATGCGCTATGCAACGTTCTTCGGCTTCGTCGCGGTGCTCGCGTTGGCGCTCGGCGGCTGGACGTGGTCGACGATCGGCAATCAGCAGCTCGCCGACAATGTAAAGGCGGACCTCGATAACGTGGTGCGCCTGCAGCAGAACCGCAACGACCTGCAATCGCGTTTGCAGGCTATGGACATTCTGGAAGACCGCATCGACCAGCTTGAGCAGTTCCGCCGCGACAAGCCGCTGGCGGTGTCGCTCGGGCTGTATCAGGGCGACCGTCTCGAGCAGCACTTGCTGACCGAGTATTACAACGGCGTGCGCCAGATCCTGCTCGACCCGGTCTCGCAGAATCTCGCCTCGTTCCTGAAAGACGTCAACGCGCACCCCGATCAGCTCGCGCCGCTGAACCGCACGCCGGACGCCGCCGCAATTCCGGTGTCCGCACACGCGGCGATGGCGGCGAACAGCCAGGGCGGCCTGTATAGCGACGCGTCGCCAACCAACGTCGAAGACGCGTACAACGCGCTCAAGACCTACCTGATGCTCAGTGACAAGCGTCACGTGGAAACGGCTCACCTGACCGATCAGGTCGCCCGCTTCTGGCGCGGCTGGCTCGAGACGAATCGCGGCAACATGCCCCGCGACGAGATGATCCGCAGCGCCGAGCGCATGATCACTTTCTATCTGTCGCGCGTGTCCGACAACGACTGGCCGATGATCGACGAGAACCTCGGTCTCGTCGACCAGACGCGTGAAAACCTGCGCCGCGTGGTGCGCGGCATGCCGGCCCGTCAGCGCGTCTACGAGGAAATCAAGGCGCGTGCGTCGACCCGCTTCGCGCCGATGACGATCGCGCGCATCGTCGGCGAAAACAATACGGCGCTGGTGGCCGGCAGCTATGCGATCCCCGGCACCTTCACGCGTGAGGCGTGGTTCCAGTACGTGCAGCCGGCAATTCGTGACGCCGCCACCAAGGAATTGCAGGCAAAAGACTGGGTGCTCAACACCTCCGCGCATGACGACCTGACGCTGGAAGGCAGCCCTGAGCAGATCCAGAAAGCGCTGGTGGCAATGTACAAGACCGAGTACGCGATGCACTGGCAGAAGTTCATGCAAGGCATTGCCGTGCAGAGCTTCGGCAGCTTCGGCCAGGCGGTGGATGCGATGAACCGTCTTGGCGATCCGCAAGACTCGCCGATCCGCAAGGTGCTTGAAACCGCGTATGACCAGACCTCGTGGGACAACCCGTCGCTCTTCAACGCGAACCTGAAACGCGCGCAATCCGGCATGACCAGCTGGTTCAAGAACTGGTTCTCGCGTGCGCCGACCGGCCAGCTGAATGCCAACATCGACATCAACGGCAATCCGGTCGAAGTACCGATGGGCCCGATCGGCCAGGAGTTCTCGGCATTGGGCCGCATCGTCGTCTCCGGCGACAACGGCTCGATGTTGAAGGGCTACATGGACACGCTCTCGAAGGTCCGTACCCGCTTTAACGTGATCAAGAACCAGGGCGATCCGGGACCGGGCGCGCGTCAGCTGATGCAGCAGACGCTCGACGGCAGCGGCTCCGAGTTGGCCGATTCGCTGAAGTACGTCGACGAACAGATGCTGACGGGCCTCACCGATTCGCAACGCAAGGCGCTGCGCCCGCTGCTGGTGCGTCCGCTGATGGCTGCCTATGCGGTGGTGATCCAGCCGGCCAGCGTCGAAGTCAACAAGGTGTGGAACGCGCAGGTCTATCAGACCTTCCAGAGCTCGCTCGCGAACAAGTATCCGTTTGCAGGCGACGCGAAGGTCGAAGCCGGCGCCGGCGAAATCGCCCAGGTGTTCGGGCCGGACGGCGCGATCGCCAAGTTTGTCGGCACCACGCTCGGGCCGCTCGCGGTGCGTCGCGGCGACACGCTGACCTCGCGCACATGGGGCGATATGGGCCTCGCGCTGACGCCTGACTTCACCAGCGGTTTCGCGCGCTGGGTAGCGCCGTTGGCCGGGGGAGCCGCGAGCTCGTCGGGTCAAAGCTCGGCCGAGCCGCAGACCGTGTTCCAGATCCTGCCGCAGCCAAGCAGCGGCACCACGGAATACACGCTCGCGATCGACGGCCAGCAAATGCGTTACCGCAACACGCCGCCGCAATGGACCAACTTCGTCTGGCCGAATCCGTCGGGCTCGCCTGGCGCGACGCTGAATGCCACGACCTTCGACGGCCGCACGCTGCAACTGGTCAACGAGCCGGGCCGCTACGGTCTGGAAAAGCTGATCAACTCGGCGCAACGCAAGCGCCGCCCGGACGGCACCTTCGATCTGTCCTGGACGCAAGGCAACGTGACCGTGGCGGTCAGCATGCGCATCATCAGCACGTCGCAGGCTTCGGGCAGCGCCACCAGCGACGCGCCGCAACAACAGAGCCTGCGCGGCTTGCGGCTGCCGTCTTCGGTGGCGGATGTGAGCGCGGCGGCGAATTCAGTCAATGCGACGGCCGCGGGTGGTGCACCGGGCGTCGCGCCCGCTGCCACGCCGGCGTCGCAAGCGGCACGGCCGGCAACGGCCGCCGCGGTTTCGAACACAGGGGGTGCGCAATGACACAAACCGTGCAGGCGCAGATCGCCTACTTCGGCAAGATTCCGTCGCGCGGCGACTTCGTCAAAAGCCCGCATAACCCGCAATTGCTGGCCACGCTCGACCGCTGGATCGCCGAGGCGATGGAACTGCTCACCGACGACCCACGCTGGAAGATCGTCTACGAAAGCGCCCAGCCCATGCACTTCGCGTTCCTCGGTTCGCGCAGCAAACTGGCGATCGCGGGGCATATGGTGGCGAGTCAGGATCAGTCGTCGCGGCGCTTTCCGTTTCTTGCCGCGACCGCGCTGGAAGTCGAAAAGCCGCTGACGTTCCTCGCGCGCAGTCCGCTCGCCTTCGCACGCCTGTGGTCGCGCGTCGCCTCGCAGATGAAGCCGCTGCTCGGTGTGAGCGAGCCGGCCGGCGCGCTCCAGGCGCTGGGCGAAACACAAGTGCAGATCGAAATCGGCGGTGGGCCGGGCAATCCGCACGACGGCACCTTCAACGACTTCGTCGAGCATCAGACACTCGCCGGCCTCGAACAGATGCTGCTCGCGAGCGGTCATCCGGTGCGCTTGCGCGGCGCGATGCTGGCGCTCGGTTCGCTGCTGCGCCCGGTGATGCAAAGCGGTTCGTCGCATCTCGAGCGTGGGCTGACCTTGCCGCTGCCGAACGATCCGTTCTATCGCTCGCTAGTCGCGGCATTCTGGCTCGAACTGATCGCGCCGTTCGTCTCGCAGGCCGATTTCGAACTGGCGATTTTTATCGGCACGATTGCCGAGCGTGAGCGACTCATCATCGGCTTTAACGGCGCCTCGGCCAAAACGCTGCATAGCGTGGTCGATCCGCAGGCGTACGCTGCACATAACATCGATATCGACGATCCCGAGTGGATCGACGAGCACGCACAAAACGACCATGGCATCAGCAAGCTCGTCAGCTACCTCGACCAACCGCAACTGTCGTTGCGTGTCAGCATCGACACGTTCCGCGAAGCATTCACGGGAGCGTGACACGATGTTGAGCAAACACACGCGCATTGCCTCGCTGCTGGCCGGCCTTCTGATCAGCACGCTCGCCCATGCCGACAACGACGGCCCGGCACGCGTCACGCCGGTGGACAACAGCGGCACTGCGATTCGCACAACGATTCTGCCCGCGCCTTCGGCGCAGCCGGGCAATGCAGGCCCTGCCGTCACCACGGCCGGGCTCGCCAGCGGCACCACCGGCGCCGGCACCGGTGCGATCAGCGCATCGCCGCCGCCCGCCAATGCCATGCCGGGCCAGGTCGTCGTGGGCGGCAAAGTGCCGGATGAAGCGACCAAGGCCGCCGTGCTGGCACGTCTGCGCGACACCTACGGCGCGTCCAACGTAGTCGATCAGATCGAAGTCGCGGACGTCGCGACGCCGCCGAACTGGTCCGCCAACGTGCAAAAGCTGATCGGCCCGCAATTGAAGCAGATCAGCAAAGGCCAGTTGAAGATCGACGGCACGCAGATCGACGTGAAAGGTGAAGTGCACAACGAATCGCAGCGTCAGCAGCTCGCAAGCGATATGGCGAACGCACTGAATCCGACCTACACGATCAAGAACGGTCTACGCGTGAGCGCATCTGAACAGGGCGTGCTCGATCAGACTCTGGCGAATCGCACCATCGAGTTCGAGACGGGCAGCGCGACGCTCACGCCGCAAGGCCGCGCGATTCTCGATCAGATGGCGGCCGTGTTGTCGAAGATGCAGACGAAAACGGTGGCGATCATCGGCCATACCGACAACTCGGGGAATCGCACCTCGAATATCGCGCTGAGCCAGGCGCGTGCGGACGCGGTGAAGGGTTATCTGGTCGCCAAGGGCATCCCGCCCGAGCAGATGACGACCACAGGCGTGGGTCCGGATCAGCCGATTGCATCGAACGACACGACCGATGGGCGGGCGCGTAACAGACGCATTGAGTTTCGCGCGGGGTCTTGAGTTGTTGCTTGCCTGAGCGCGTGATCAAAAAAAAAGCCTGGCACACCGATGTTCGATGCCAGGCTTTTTTGTTTGCACTATGGAAGTCTTAGCTGTTGTCCTCGGGCTTCACGCCCAGCAGCTCGCGAATATGCGCGAGCGACCCACCGTCCTTCACTACCGAGGAAAGCCACTGATGCAAAGGCATATCCGCGCACTCCGCCGCCTTGTCGGCGAGGTAAGCAGCTGGATTATGCGGCTCGGTGCTGCGAAAGAATTTAGCCACGGCACGCAACTGCGCGACGGCTTGCGCACGGCTCTGGATTCCTGCAATCGGGCCGCTCGGGATAGTCTGGCTGGTCGTCAACACGGGTTCCTCGCGTTGCGGTGAAGTCTTGAAGGTAGGCTCGGCGCGTTCGTGCTCGTCCGGGTTCGGCGTTTTTGGCGGCGACGCTTCGGCGCTTACGCCCAACTCGCGTGCGAAGCGTTCCGCCAACCGGTAGACGCTTTCATACGCATCTTTCGCCTGACGGAAGCTCGGCGCCGAATCGGGAGCGCGCTGGTCCAGTTCCTGTTCGAGCGCGAGTATCGCCGCTTCGAACGCTTTCAGATCGACCAGCAGCGTTGAGTAGAACGCCGGTGGCGTGGCACGTTTCGACGCCTCGATCTGCTCGATGGAAGGCTTGCCGCGCGCGATATCGTCGGCGTGATCCGGATCGCGCTTGACCGCTTGCGCAACATGCGTGGCCACGTCCCAATCGATCGTGCTGTACGAATTGCCTTGCGACGATGTGAGCGGCGTCGCCCGCAGCAGATCGCCGGTGCGGCCGACCAGCCACGCGACGTTGCCGAGGCGATACTCGGTGTCATCGCCTTCCGGCAGCGGATGCACGTGATCCCAGTACTTTTCGCACAACCCCGTCAGCAGCGCATACCCTTGCGTGAGACCGGTCACGCCCTCTTCGATGGCAAGCGCCTCGGTGAGCCAGACAGCGAGACGCAAATCCTTGGTCTGCGTCTGCAGCAGGCTGCTGGAACGTTCGACCACCAATGGCCAGTCGGCCTCTTTGATATCCGTGACCCATTCGCCTTGATCCAGCGACGGGTCTTCGAATCGGCGCGCGTGCTGGATCGCGTCGAAATCCGCTGAAAACAGCAGGTCTTCGCCACAAGGCGAGGCTTCGCTGATCGGGGCCAGCAGCGTGTTCAGATTAGTCGGCATGACAGAAAGCAATAAGTATCCGGTACGGCATTAAAACAGATTGGCAGGCAGGCGGGGCATGCCCGCTCACACAACCGTGTATTCGAACTCGCCCGCTTCGCTCGCGCGTACCGCGATGCGTTCGATCGCGGTGCCGTTGGCAATGCGCTCCAGCACCTGCTGTGCGACTTCCGGCAATAGCGTGCCATTCAGAATATGGTCGACATTGCGCGCGCCGGAGTCCACTTCGGTGCAGCGTGCGAGCACCGCATCGACCAGCGACTCGTCCCACTCGAACACCGCCTTGTGATTCGACTCGATGCGGCGGCGAATCCGCTCCAGCTTCAAAGCGATGATTTCGGCGAGCACGTCGTCGGAGATCGGGTAGTACGGCACCACTTTCATACGGCCGAGAAACGCCGGCTTGAACGCCTTGTACAGTTGCGGACGCAATGTCTCCGCGAGTTCGTCCGTATCCGGCAGTTCTTCGGCGCTCCTGTTCAGGCATGCCTGCATCACCGCCTGCGAGCCGACGTTCGAAGTCAGGATGATCAGCGTGTTGCGGAAATCGATCTCGCGCCCTTCGGCGTCGTCCATCGTGCCTTTGTCGAACACCTGGAAAAACATTTCCAGCACGTCAGGGTGCGCCTTTTCCACTTCGTCGAGCAACACCACCGAATACGGATTGCGACGCACCGCTTCGGTCAGCACACCGCCCTCACCATAGCCGACGTAGCCCGGTGGCGAACCCTTCAGGCCCGATACGCTGTGCGCCTCCTGATACTCGCTCATGTTGATCGTGACCATTTTGCGTTCGCCACCGTAGAGCACATCGGCGAGCGCCAGCGCGGTTTCGGTCTTGCCGACACCCGACGGTCCGACGAACATGAACACGCCGCGCGGTTTGTTCGGGTCTTCGAGACTCGCGCTAGCCGTGCGCACGCGTTGCGCGATCGCATCGAGTGCATGGTCCTGCCCGATCACGCGAGCGGCCAGCAGCGGTTGCAGATTCAGCACGGTCTGGATTTCGTCCTTGATCATGCGGCCGAGCGGAATGCCGGTCCATGAAGCGACGATTTCGGCGACCACGTGGCCATCAACCTGCAATGGAACCATTGGTTGGCCGCCCTGCAATGCATGCAATTCCGCCACGCGCGTGGCAAGCGTTTCGCGCGCCTGCGGCGCCTTGTCGGCCTGGCCGGCGTCCGCGCTGCTCACGCGCGCGGCGTCGATTTCCGCACGCAAGCCGACGATCTCCGCCACCAGTGCGCGCTCCTTGTCGTAGCGCGCCTCGTCAACGGCCAGGTCCTTCACGTCTTCTTCGCGCAGGCTGCGCAATTCCGCGAGCCGCTCGTCGTGCAACGCGCCGCTCGCCACCTCGCGTTCCAGCGCGGCGATTTCGGTGTCGATGCGTTCGAGCCGTTTCTTCGTGTCGTCGATCGCGGCAGGTGTCGAGCTATGGGCGAGCGCGACTTTGGCGCAGGCAGTGTCGAGCACGCTGATCGCCTTGTCCGGCAGTTGGCGGCCGCTGATGTAGCGATGCGACAGACGCACCGCTTCGGTGATCGCATCGTCCAGTACACGGACGTTGAAGTGCTTTTCCATCAACGCGGCCATGCCGCGCAACATTGCCGCCGCGAGGGTCTCGCTCGGCTCTTCGATCTTGACGACCTGGAAACGCCGCGCCAGCGCCGCGTCTTTCTCGAAGTACTTCTTGTATTCGCTCCACGTGGTCGCCGCGATGGTGCGCAATTCGCCGCGCGCCAAGGCCGGCTTCAGCAGATTCGCTGCGTCATTCTGCCCGGCCTGACCACCGGCGCCGATAATCGTATGCGCTTCGTCGATAAACAGAATGATGGGATGCGGGCTCTTCTTCACCTCGTCGATCACGGTTTTCAGGCGGTTCTCGAACTCGCCTTTGACGCTGGCGCCTGCCTGCAGCAGCCCCATATCGAGCACATGCAAGGCGACGCCTTTCAGCGGCGCGGGCACATCGTCAGCCGCAATGCGCAGCGCGAGACCTTCGACCACGGCTGTTTTACCAACGCCCGCCTCGCCCGTCATGATTGGATTGTTCTGCCGGCGGCGCATCAGAATGTCGATGGTCTGGCGAATCTCGCCTTCGCGGCCGATCACCGGGTCGATCTTGCCTTCACGTGCACGCTGCGTGAGATTGCTGGTGTACGTATCGAGTGCGGGAGTTCTGGAAGGCGCGCCGGGTGCCAATTCGGCCGCAGCCGTATCGCTCGCGCCTTCCGCCGCGTTCTCCGCAGCGTTACTGCGTTCGACTTCACGCGAGCCGGCGGTCAATTCGTCGAACTTGTGCTTCAGATCCGTCACCCGCACGTCGCGCAGCAGCGGCGACATGCGCTCAGCGAACTGCGCGAGATCCGGCGCCGTCAACAATGCGAGCAGTAAATGCCCTGAGCGTATCCGTCCAATCTGCGAATCGAGCGATGCAATCAGCCACGCCTGTTCGAGCAAGTCGATCAAATGCTTTGAAAACACCGGCGTGCGCGTATTGCCAGTCTTCAAACGTTGCAATTCGCGCTCGATATCCGCGCGCAAAGCATGCGCGTCGACCCGGCTCGCACGCAGTGCCAGCGTGACATCGCTCGCCGGTTCATCCAGCAGCGCCAGCAACAGATGCTCGAGGTCGACCTCATAGTGACCGCGCGCGAGACAGTTGTTCGCCGCGAGCAAAGCCGCCTGCCGGCAGGTCGGATTCAGTTTGGCGATCAGGGTATTGAGGGACGTACTCATGTCGTGCGATCCGGGTCCAGGTTCTATCGTTGTGGTCAGTGAATCACGTGCAATTCGTAGCGGGCATCCGCGCGGTCACGGTCGGCTGCCTTGGTGCACAGGAAGGCGTCCCAGCCGAGGCGTGCGCCGCCGCTCAACATGCTTGGCCCCACTTCCGCGCGGCGCAGCACCAGCGAAATCTCGTATTCGAGCGTCACGCCGGCGAGCAGCGTCAGCATGCGTTCGAGCGCCACGGCGCGGTCGGCGCCCGGTAAAAATGCTTCGTAGTCGGCTTTGTTGAGCGGTCCGATCACGAGACGCGCGCGCATGTCGCGCTGCCAGACGCGCTCGCCCGCCAGCGCGGTGGCGCCGAGCGTCGCGTTGACACCGCCGAGCACGGTCAATTGATCGCGCGGCACGTCGTACCATTTGCCTACGAACTGCTCGACGCGTACCCGCACCTTGAAGTATTCGGACAGCGTACGCTGCAAATAGGCCGCGGAAACCGGCCGATGCCGTGCGGCCAGCGCGTAACCGGCAATCGCTTCGTCGAATAGCGCACCGTCGCCGCTTTGCAGACTGTTGCGCGTGTCGTCGTCGGCGACGCCTGCCAGCGCGAGCAATAGCGGCAGATAGCGTTCGTCGCGATCCAGTTCGTAATGAAACGGCAGCCTGTACTTCTTCCATGCCGCGTAGAACAGCGCGGTCGCGCGATTCGAGAACACGTCGAAGAATTCGCGCGCGGCCCGGTCGCGCTGAATCTGCTCGCGCGCGATGATCTGCTCGGTGTAATGCAGCGGCAACGCACCCTGGCCGCCCAGCAACCCGAAAAACGCCGGCGTGATATCGACCTTGTGGAGCGAACCCGCCGCAAGCGCGGCGGTGCGCTGCGGCTTCTCTTTCAGCGCCGTACCTGCATCGTCGTACGACTGCGCGCTGTGAATTTCGCTAGGCGGAAACGACATCGACAGCGAATTGCGAAAAGCAATCCGCTGCGCGACGATTTCGCCGGGGCGTCTATTACTCGACGGCGTTTGCTGCGCGAACCACTTCTCGAGAATCCGCACCGCCTGAAAAAATTCGAAGCGATGCGGTTCGTCGAGAAGCTGCTCGACTACGCCAGGATCGATTCGCCGCTGCGCGGTTTGCATCGCAGAATCTCCTCGCCGGTGCGCTTCGACACGACGACCAGTTGCACAAAGCTGTTCAGATGCACGTACAGCCCGAAAAACGTATCGATCACCCGCACGAACGAGGCGAGACTCGTGCCGACGAAATGCTCTTCGTCGATCGTCAAACGAATCTCGATGCCACGCACGAAGGTCGCAAACGGTTTGCCCGGCAGCCATTGCACCGCTGCGCGCTGCTCGATGCCGACCAATCCATCGATATGCCGCGCCGACACCGCCGTGCGCCGCAAATCGTAAAGCACCAGCATTTCCTTGAGCGCTGACAGGCCACTATTGGCGAGCGATACATGATTCAACGCCAGATGCGAAATCAGCCGCCAGTGCGAGGCGCGCCCGCGCTCGAAGCGCACGCTAGGCGTCGGCCTGCGCAGCATCGCGATGCTGCCGGTCAGCGAACCGCCTTCCAGAAACAGGTCGCCGCCTTCGAGCCCCACGGCGAGGCCGGCCGGCAAATCGCGATTGGTACACGTCAGATCGAGACTCAGCGTATCGGTTTGCGGGGCTGCTGGTTCGAAGTCGATATCGACGATCGAGATCTCGGTCTCGTAACCCGGGCTTTTCTGCGCAACCCAATCGTTCCGCCGCGCGAACCAGTAGTGCCCCGCACGCGCCGCTTCGCCGTGATGCAGTGAATAGAACGGCCGGAATTCGATCACCGATTCTTCGTGCGCCTTCTGCCGGACGAGTTTCACCGAATCGATCGAATAGACCTCGTACGCGAACGCGCGACGCGCCTCAGCGATCACCGGGTATGAAACCGCCTGGTGGCTGACGCGGATCGGCTCGCCGTGCTGTTCGAACAGGTTCACCACCGGCGTGCAGAACAAGCGGAAATGATGCGCGGACAACGAATCCAGCAGACGCGCGATGTGCGAATCGCTGCGCACTTCCTTGAGCACGACGTGCAGCGTCAGACGCTGGCAGCGACCGCTCGCGCGCGTCATGGCCGCCAGATCGAAATCGGTGAAATTGAATTTTTCGGGGAACGCGAAATATTCGGTCAGCAGCCGGTAGGCCGGGTGCGATTTGGCCGGGTAATCGATCAGTGCATCGTCTTCATCGAAACCGGCTTGTACGACAGGCGATTCGCGCAGTTGCTTCCACACGCCGCGGCGGTCGGCTTCGACATACGTGGCCATTGCGTTGACGAACAGACAGTCCGCCAGCGCCGCGATAAACGATTGCTCGCCATGCAGGTGGGCGCGCAACGTGCCGACTTTCAATGCGGAGAGATCGAGCTGCGCGGCCGTGGATTCGAACGTGATCGACACGATCGCCGTAGCGTTACCCGGCAAGACGGTCGCGCTCGGCGCCATTGCCACCGACGTGTACTTCGCCTCCGAAATACGGATCGGCGCCAGCGTCACGTCGTAGGCGGTTCGGAAACGGCACTGCACGCCGCGAATCGGGCGCGACTTGAGTTCAGTGCCGCGCTCGACCAGGACCGGTTCGGTCAGGTGACTGAGCGCAGCCGAGGTGCCCAACTGCGCGATCGAGCACGACGGAAACGGCCGCAGGTAGTGCGGATACAGCACTTCCAGCAGCGCTTCGGTGAATTCAGGGTAATCGTCGTCGAGCTTCTTGTTGATGCGCGCGCCCAACAGCGCGAACGATTCGATCATCCGTTCGACGTGCGGATCTTCGCAGTGCTCGCCGGACATTGCCAGACGCGCTGCGATCTTCGGATAGCGCTCGGCGAAATCGCGCGAATAGCGCCGCAGAAATGATAATTCGCGCTCGTAATACGGCAGCAATTCTTCCATCGATATCCCCGGACCTGAATCCTCTCCGCCCAATCCATGCCACCGTTGCGCGTTAACGGCAGCAAAGCGGTACTAAAAACACCAAAACGCAGGTACTAAAACTCAGCCGCTAAAATCAGGCACTAAAGCTTGGCGCGTGCACGCGTCACCGAATATTGCAGCGTAGAAGGCTGCAGCATTGCATCGAAACTCACCGGTTCTTCTGCCGGGTGCACGACCAGCAACGCCTGAATCGCAAAATTCAACGCGTTGGTGGATTGTTCGTTCAATTCGAGCGTGACCGCCACCTGCTGCAAGCGCGGCTCATGCCGTGCGATTGCCTGTTGAATCGATTTGCAGATAAACGTGCGGTCATAGTGACTCGCGAGGCTCAAGCCCGCAAAATCGTTCAGACCGTATGTGAGCACCGAGCGCTGACATTCCGGCAGCGCCGCCAGCTCGTGCTCGGTCAGAGCGATCCGGGTGTTCAGGATCGCCTCGACGTCGCGCGCGACGGTGGCCTTCAACTCGTCCAACGACAATTGCCGCATCGCCGGGGAAGCCGGCAAATGCGGTTCGTCGTCGAACAGCTTGTCGAGAAAGCTGGGTTCGAAGCGTTTCATCAGCGTCCGAAGAAGCGGTTCGACGCGAGGCGCACGCGGCGGGCGTCAGCCTTTTCAGGCCGCACGCCGCGCGCACCCCGGCATCAAACCGCGTACGTCTTGTCGTTCTTCGTCAGGCTCCACGCGCCTTGCGCGTTGCCGCCCTGGTTGCCGCCGATCTTCTGCTGCGTGTACTTCCACTGCACGGCAGCGTACTTCAGCGAGAACTGTTCGGTCGGCAGGCCTTCGCCCACCACGCTCGGCGTGGCGCTCGAGATGATCACGTACTTGAGTTTCACTTCCAGGTACTTGATGCGGTTGCCTTCGCCGTCCGAACGCATGAAGTCGATCGTCACTTCGTCGAACGTCGTACCGCCCGATGCGTGTTGATAGATCAGCGGGCTGACCACGTCGATATCTTTCGTGAACTGCATGTCGGCGTGCTCGCAACGCTCGGACGTGTGACCACCCGCCGTCGAAGCTGTTGCCGAACGCGGTTGCGTAATCGAGTGGCTCCACGAATCGATTTCGATCCAGCCAGCATGATCTTTATCGGCGGACTCGCCTTTGATCGCCGGATTGCCGAATTTTAAATAGATGTCCTTCATAACTCATCGACTCCCCAAAGAGGTGGTTTTAACAGCCAACCCGTGCGGCCGGCACGGGCTTTCTGACTTCGTTTATGAATTTGCCGGTTTCGGCAGGTCAGCGACAAGCCGCAAAGAGATCGAAAGCTCGTCCAGTTGAAAGTGCGGACGCAGGAACGCGACCGAACGATACGCACCAGGCTTGCCCGGAATCTCAGAGACCTGTATCGATGCCTCGCGCAGCGGGAACTGCGCTTTCTGCTCCTGGGTCGCGTTGTCGTCCAGCAGCACGTACTGCGAAATCCAACGGTTCAGGAATACTTCAACGTTCTGCGCCGATGCGAAGCTACCGATCTTGTCGCGCATCATCGCCTTCAGGTAGTGCGCCACGCGCGACACCGAGAAGATGTATTGCAGTTGCGCGGACAGCACAGCGTTCGCATTCGCGCTATCAGTGCTGTACTTCTTGGGCTTCTGCACCGATTGCGCGGCGAAGAACGCGGCGTAATCCGAGTTCTTGCAGTGCACGAGCGGAATGAAACCGAGGTCGCTCAATTCCTTTTCACGGCGATCGGTAATCGCGATTTCGGTCGGGCATTTCAGCGCGACTTCACCATCGTCCGTCTTGAAGGTGTGGGTGGGCAGATCTTCCACCAGACCGCCGCCTTCCACGCCGCGAATCGCCGCGCACCAGCCAAAATCGTCGAATGCGGCCGTCAGGCGCGCCGCGAAGGCCCACGCTGCGTTACACCACAGATACTTGCTGTGATCGGTGCCGTCTACGTCTTCGACAAAATTGAAGCCTTCCGCAGTCGCGCCGTCTTTCGGATTGAAAGGCAGGCGGCCGAGAAAGCGCGGCAAAGTCAGCCCGACATAGCGCGAGTCTTCAGAGTCGCGGAACGACTTCCACTTCGCGTATTCAACGGTATCGAACACCTTGCCGAGATCGCGCGGCTTGCCGAGATCGGCAAACGTTTCGAGACCCATCAGTTCAGGCGACGCCGATGCGATAAACGGTGCGTGCGCCGCGGCCGCGACGTGCGCCATCTGTTCGATGAAATACACGTCTTCAGGCTGACGCGTCACCTCGAAGTCGCCAATGATCGTGCCGAACGGTGCGCCACCGAAGGTGCCGAACTCTTCTTCATAAACCTTCTTGAAGAGTGCGCTTTGATCGAATTCAATGGCGTTCTTGAAGTCGCGCACGAGGTCGCGCTTCGGCGCGTGCAGCGCCTTGATCTTGACCGTCGAGCCGGTATTGCTTTCCTTGCACAGATAGTCCAGACCGCGCCACGTGCTTTCCATGCGCTGGAATTGCGGCGCATGCATGACCGCGCTCAGTTGCGCGGAGATCAGGCGGTCGAGTTCCGCGACGCGCGCGTCGATGGTCGCTGACAGGTTGTCGGACATCACCACCGTGCCGTCGAGCACCTGGTGTACGAGTTCGCCGATCAGGTCTTTCGCGCGCGCATGTTCGGACTCGGACTTCGCCACGCGGCTTTTCTCGACGATTTCGTCGAGCAACGTGGATTCCGCGCCACTTTGCGCCGCGGCGAGTTGGGCTGCTGCCGTTTGCTGGTTCATCTCACACCCCGTGCGTACTTATTCGCCCTGCTTGTCGTGATCCGGCGCGCCGGCGTGCTGGTCTGCTGCGTTGCCCTGATCTTTCGCCAGCGTCTGCAACTGCTGCGTGTTGTTGAGCACTTCGCTCAACAGGTCTTCGAGCTTGTCGTTGCCGGCCAGCTTGTTGCGCAGGTCGGCGAGCTTCGAACGCGCATCGAGCAGACGGCGCAGCGGCTCGATCTGTGCAACCACCTCATCCGGACTGAAATCGGCCATCGACTTGAAACGCAGATCGACAGCGAATTTGCCACCTGCCTCGCTCAGACGGTTTTCCACCTGAAACGCGGCGCGCGGCTCGATCGCTTTCATCACGTCGTCAAAATTGTCACGGTCGATGCTGACGAACTTGCGATCGCGCAGCTTCGGCTGCTCGACTTCGGACTGCCCTGCCAGATCGGCAACCACACCGACGACGAAAGGCAGTTCCTTGATTTCGATCGCATCGCCACGCTCAACTTCGTACGTCAGTTGAACGCGTGGCGGTCGCACTTTTTGCAAACGTTTTTGAATACTTTCTTTCTTCGCCATCGTCGGCTCCCGGATGCAGATGAATCAGGCCTGAATTAGCGCAGCGCGCTGAACGGATCGGACGCGCCGCCGCTTTGTGCGGCTTTGGCGGGTGCTGCAGGCGCCGGCGCGGGTGCTGCGAGAGCAGCAGCCGGCGTAGCGGCCGGAGCCGCGGCGCTGGTGGCTGCGTCCGGCGTTTCCGCAGCCTTACCCTTGGCAACATGGCGAATAATGCGCTTCTTCTTCACGACGGGCTTGTCGTTCGGATCAGGCGGGAACAACGTGGCTTCGCCGAGCGTGTCGCGCAACTGCTTGGCGAGCGCTTGCGCGTCTGATTTCGCGTCACCCGCGAGCGACGCATCCTGACGCAGTTCGCCGAGCGATTGCGTGGCCACGCGCAGGCCGGCTACAGCCAGCACGCTCTTTGCCTGACGATCCGTCTGGTCGCGCTGCAACGCTTCTTGCGCGGCGACAATAGCCTGACCGTAATGACCTTGCGTGAACTGGATCTGCGCAATACGCGACCACGGTTCTTCACGGGTCGGATCCGATTTTGACAATTGCTGATAAAGCGCGATGGCGCGATCCTGATCTCCGCCCTTGGCGACGGTATCCGCGTCCGCGAGTTGCTTATTAAAAGCCTCCGGTGTGGTCGCTGTGTTGTTGCCCTGTGTCGCGCAACCGGCAATCACGCCGCATGCCAACACTACCCCAGATAGTTTTACTAACAGACGCTCATTCATCGTTTTTCACCGACGTGCGATTTTTTTAATTCAAGGGAAAACCGGAGTTTTGCTTTGCTTCAACTGCGCGGGTATAGTACAGGCCAATTTTCGATAATTCAACTTTCGTGTGAAGAAGGATTGCACAAAAAAAATGCATGTGGATGATTTAAACGAAACATGCAGAAATTGTTTCCTGGTGCAATAGCCACAATGCGGAGAACGGAAAAAATTTCCGCATGCCAGGCAGCAAACAGGTAAGTGTCGGAGAGCAATGCGCTTTGCATAAAGCGGCATTACGCGGCATAGCGTTGCTGAAAATTTGCCTGATTGATTTCGTTATTGATGTTTTGACGGGGGACGGCGCCGAGCCGGTCGATGTATATGAATTCGCGTCTTGTTCGCTATGCATCGCTATTGATTGCCAGCGCCGCCGTGTGTGCGCTGCTGGACGGCTGCGCGGCCGCCGTGCCGGTGCTGGGAGCCGCTGCCAACGCGGTTTTGCAGGCGAGCGGCCTCGGCAAGCCCGACCTGCCGGACGCGCAAAAGCCACCGCGTAATGTCGGCCTCACGCTATACGCCGCACAGAATCTCAATGCCGCCAATGACCAGCGCCCATTGGCACTCGTCGTACGGCTTTACGTGCTGAAAGACCCCACTTCATTCCAGCAGGCGCCATTCGACGCCTTTACCGATCCAGCCAAGGAAAAGACCATACTGGGCGGCGATCTGCTGGGTGTGCGCGAAGTGACGCTGATCCCCGGTCAGCGTTACGTCGTTACCGAAAAAGTCTCGCGTGAAGCTCAGGCATTCGGTATCGTCGCTCTATTCCGCGACCCGGCCATGCAGCGTTGGAAATTCGCGTTTGACCCGGCGAAGTCGGAGAAATCCGGCATAATGATCGGCCTGCATAACTGCGCAATGACGGTGACCAACGGCACTGTGATCCCGCCTGAACAGGGATTGCCCGCCCAGCCGCTGAATATGCTTTCTTCAGTAAGCTGCGGTTAAAGATGCCGGTCAAATACGATTTAACAGTTTTTATAGAATTAACAATACGGCGTTCGAATCGGTTATCTCCGGGCGCGCCACACGCTGAACGTATATAACAGGTTTGAGATGAGTTATTCGGCAAAAGTGCTCTGGGGGGAAGGCCTGTTTTTGAGGCCACAGCATTTTCAGCGTCAGGACGCCTATCATGAGGCGCGCCTGTTCGAATCGATCCAGGCGATCCAGCCATACAACTGGGGCGTGCGTTCGGCGCGTTTCGACCGCGACGCGCTCGGCAGCAATGTGCTGCGCGTGAGCGAACTCTCGCTGGTGTTTCCGGATGGCGCGCTCTACTCCGCGCCGCAAGCCGACGACCTGCCGCCGCCGATCGCGCTCGACACGCTGCCCGACGGTATCAATGAGTTCACGTTTTATCTGGCGCTGCATCCGCTGCGCGAAGCCGGCGCGAACTATTCGCAAGACAGCAACGCGGGCTTCGTGTCGCGTTATGTCAGCGAGCAGACGCCGGTGGCCGATCATTTCACAGACGCCGCCGAAGCCGACATCACCTTCCTGAAGACCAGCGTCAAACTCATTGCGCATAGCGAGCCGCGTGACCAGTTGCTGTCGGTGCCGCTCGTGCGCGTGCGCCGCACCGCCACGTCGGGTTTCGAAATCGACGACACGTTCGTGCCGCCCTGCCTCGCGATCGACGCCTCGCCGATCCTGCATCAACGGCTGCGTCAACTGATCGACGCGCTACAGGCCAAGGTCAACGCGCTGTATGGTTTTCACCGCGAGCCGACCAAGAACATCATCGAATTCCGTTCGGGCGACATCGCGTCGTTCTGGCTGCTGCACACCGCCAGTGCCGCGTTTGCCTCGCTTGCGCATCTGTATCAGCATTCGGCGCTGCATCCAGAACGTCTGTTTCAGGAATTGCTGCGTCTCGCCGGCCAGTTGATGACGTTTTCGAAGGGCTATGCGCTGTCCGACCTGCCGGCTTACCGGCACGACGATCCGGGCCCCGGTTTTGCGCGCCTCGACACGATCCTGCGCGATCTGCTCGAAACCGTGATCTCGACGCGCTACTTCGCGATCGCGCTCGAAGAAGTGCGTCCGTCGTTCCATGCGGGCCGTCTCGACTCGGGCAAGATCGACGACAAGACCATGTTCTACATCGCCGTCTCCGCAGACATGCCGACTGCGGAACTCGTCGAAGCCGTACCCGCCCGCTTCAAGGTCGGCGCGCCGGACGACGTCGACAAGCTGGTGCTCTCGGCCATGCCGGGCGTGCGCCTCGTTTACACGCCGCAAGTACCGCCCGCCATTCCAGTACGGCCGGGCGCGTGCTACTTCTCCTGCGAATCGCGCGGCGCATTGTATGACCGTATGTTGCAGGCCCAATCGGCAATGATCTACGCGCCGTCGGGCATCAACGATCTTCAACTCGAACTGATCGCCGTCACATCATGAGCTACGCGCCTTCCCTGTTTGGCGGCGGCACACCTGCCGCGACGCCCGCCCCTATGAGCGAGCCGAGCTACCAGGTCCGCTCGCTGCTCGATCTGCTATACGACGGCTTCTTCATGCTGTTTTTGTTGAAGAACGGCCGCGAACCCGGCGACGCGAACGAATTCAGCCAGCGTATCCAGCAGTTTCTCGGCGACTTCGAGCGCGGTGCGAAAAAACTCAATGCATCGGCGGAAGATGTCTACGCGTCGAAGTTTGCGTTCTGCGCGGCCATTGACGAATCGGTGTTGTCGTCAACGTTCAGGATTCGCACTGAATGGGAGCGCCGGCCGCTGCAGCTGGTGCTGTTCGGCGAGCAACTGGCAGGTGAGAAGTTCTTCCAGTATCTCGAGGAATGCCGCGCCCAGGGCGCCGCGCGTCTGCAGTCGCTCGAAGTGTTCCACATGTGCCTGCTGCTCGGCTTCCAGGGCAAGTATCTGCTCGAGGGTCCAGAGAAGCTTGCGTATCTGACTGCGCGGATCGGCGACGAAATCGCGCATATGAAAGGCAAGCGTGCACCGTTCGCCCCACATTGGCCGCTGCCGGACCAGGTCGCTCACCGGCTCAAGCGCGAGGTGCCGTTGTGGTCGATCGGTGCGGTGTTCGCGCTGGTCGGGCTGCTCGCTTATCTCGGTCTGAACACCTATCTGCGCGATCAGACGTTGCGCACACTCGCGCCGTATTCGCAGGTGGTCAAGCTCGGACCGCAATCGGCCACGCTGACGATTTCGTTGCCGTAGAGCAGCACGGCTCACACGTAATAAAAAAGGCGGCCCGCAAAAACGGGCCGCCTTTTTTAATGCCAGACGAACACTTCAAAGCGTCGACCTACAGCCGACGCCCGGCTGCCGGCTGACTTACTGCGATTCTTCCGCCCATACGGCGTTTTCCCGCGCCATCAGCGCGGTCGACGCAGCCGGCCCAAACGTACCTGACGTATAGCCACGCGGCTTGTCGCCCGACTTGCCCCAGCCTTCAAGAATCGGTTCGGCCCATGCCCACGCGGCTTCGAGTTCATCGCGGCGCATGAAGTGCGTGAGGCGTCCGCGAATCACGTCGATCAGCAGACGCTCATACGCTTCCGCGCGACGCTCGGTGAACGCCTGCTGCAAGTCGAGGTTCAAATTCACCGGCAGCATATGCATGCCGCTGCCCGGTTCTTTCGCCAGCACCTGCAACTGGATCGACTCTTCAGGCTGCAACTGGATCACGAGCCGGTTGCCATAGTTGCGCCCGCTATTGCCGTTCGGAATGATCGAGAAAGGCAACTCGGAAAACTCGATGACGATCTCCGACACCTTCTTCTGCATCCGCTTGCCGGTGCGCAGGAAAAACGGCACGTGGGCCCAGCGCCAGTTGTTGATATGCGCGCGCAACGCGACGAAAGTCTCGGCACGGCTACCCGGCGGCACGTTGTCTTCCTCCTGATAGCCCTTCACTGCCTCGCCGTCCACGGCGCCCGCGGTGTACTGGCCGCGCACCGTATCACGCGCGATGTCCTCGGGCGTCATGGGCCGCAGCGAACGCAGCACCTTGAGCTTTTCGTCGCGCACCGCATCCGGGTCGAGCGACACCGGCGGCTCCATCGCAACGATGCACAGCAATTGCAGCAAGTGGTTCTGCACCATGTCGCGCAGCGCGCCGGTTTTGTCGTAGAAGCCCGCGCGACTGCCTACGCCGACCGTTTCCGCCACCGTAATCTGCACGCTCTTGATATACGGTGCCTGCCACAGCGGGCCGAAAATCGGATTGCCGAAGCGCAGCACCATCAGGTTCTGCACGGTTTCCTTGCCGAGGTAGTGGTCGATCCGGTAGATCTGCGCTTCGCTGAAATGTTTGCCGACCGCCGTGTTGATCTCTTGCGCGGACGCCAGATCGTGGCCCAGCGGTTTCTCGAGGACGACCCGCGAATTCTCGTCGACCAGTCCCGCCGCCGACAGGTTGTCGCAAATGTTCGTGAACAGATCCGGCGAGGTCGCGAGATAGAACACGCGCCGCACACCGTCACGCGACGCCTCCTTCAGACGCTGGTAGTCCTCGACCGAATCGACGTCCATGCGCACGTACTCGAACAGCGCCAGAAATTTGTCCCAGGCGGCGGCATCGAACGCCTTCTTTTCGATGAAGGGCTTCGCCTTCGCTTCCATGAATTCGTTGATGTACTCCTCACGTGACCAAGGCTTGCGGCCGATCGTGAGAATGCGGGTATCCGGCGGCAGATTGCAGTGCAGATGCGCCATATAGAGCGCGGGTAGCAGCTTGCGAAACGACAGGTCGCCGGTGCCGCCGAAGATGATCATGTCGAGCGGCAGGTCGGGAGTGGCAGAAGCGTGGTGGGTCGTCATAGCGCGGTCGCAGCGTCGTGATAGGCGTTCAAAGGACAAAGGGCAAAAAACGCAGGCGGACCGGCGCTTTTTTCTGGCAAACGCCTATGGTGCAACGTTTTGAGATTGTTTGCACGGCAACATGTGCCGCAGGTTGGCGCAAGATGCCAACCAGGGCCTGCGAACCGCCCTGCGCCGGGCGCTGCAAACGATCCGCGATCAGCCGCCGGACAAGGCTTCGCGCGCCACGCGGCAGGCCGCCAGATCCCAGGCCGCGCAACCGACGCTTTTAAAAACAATCGGTTTCCCCTGCAGCCACAAAGCAGCGTTTTCCACCACTGTGGCAATTCCGCCGACTTGCGCCCAATCGACGCCGGCCTGGATGAAATCACCGGCTTCATGCCTCGCGCCGGCTTCGTCGTCGACAAACAGCGCGCTACCAGCAATCGTATGCGCGCCGATCTCGACCATGGCCGGCGTGAACGCGCCGACGCCGATCACGAGCCGGTCCGCGCGCGCCGCTTCGTTGTAGACGGCCTGCTTGCTGGTGGTCAGTGCGATCACCACGTCGATCGAATCGGGAAGTGCGGCGTCGGGATGCGGCAGCGGTTGCAGGTCGTACGCCTTGCCGCGATGTTTAGCGCAAAACGCTTCAGCCCGCGCGGGCGCACTGCCCTTCACCCACACACGTGCGTCGGGAAACAGTTCGCCGATTGCTTCCAGATGGTTCACTGCCTGCGTGCCCGTGCCGATCAGCAGAAATTCGTGCGGCCGGGTCCGCGCGAAAGTGTGTACGCCGAGCATCGACATCGCCGCCGTGCGCCGACCGGTCACCGTCGGGCCGTCGAGGATGAAGAGCGTCTCGCCGGTGTCGGCATCGAAGGCCATTACCTTGCCGTGGATCGTCGGAATGCCGCGCGGTCTATTACTCGCGCACACGTTGACCAGTTTGTGAATCGCAAGATCGGGCGCGGTGGCCGGCATCGACAGCATGATGCCGCCTTCGTTGAGCGGCACGACAAGCCGTTCAGGACTCTTAATGCGTTGCTGCGCGTAGTCGATGCTTGCGCGCTTCAAAGCGTCGACGAGCGTCGCATACGGAATCAGCCGCGCGGTGGCGGCGTCGTCGAAGATCTGCGTGGTCGGGTGAGTCATAAGCGGGCTTTTCCTGTCCTTGCAAGATGATGCGTTCAATTCAGCGCACCTGAAAACCGTAAGTCAATGTCAATGAATCGCGTTCGTCGGCGAGCTAGTTTACAAAAACATAAACATGCGCATCGTCGTCAATCTGCGGGGGCCTCGCCTTGAAGCGGCCGGGCCCGGCCGCGCGCCTGGCGGTGTGCACTAGCCGCCGGACGCGTCGCCCGCATGGCGCGACGACTGGATCACCATCAGCAGATCGTCCGGCTCAATCGGACACGGCTCGTCTTCATAGAAGGACAGCATGCGCCCCGCACGTATCAGCCCGACCACCACCGCGCCCGGCAGCGCATTGCTCCAGCGACCGACTTCCAGCGCCGTAGCAGGCCGTTCCACCAGATTGACACGGCCGCGCGCCGACAACAGATCGTTGATGAACGGCACGATGTAGTTGCTGTCCACCGCGTCGGCGAGCAACAGCCCGCCAATCTTGGTCGACGAAACGATCACGTCCGCGCCGGCCTGGCGCAACTGGCGCTGATAGGTCTGCTCCTGAATCCGCACGACGATTTTCGTGTCCGGCGCGACGCTGCGTACGGTCAGCGTGAGCAGGATCGCGATGGCGTCGTCGCTGACGGCAATGATCACTGCTTTGGCGATGCGCACCTGCGCCTGCTGTAACAGGTCCTCACGCGAGGGATCGCCGAGCAACCCCGCCACACCTAACGCCGTGGCCGCTTCAAGTGCCTCCTGCTGCGAATCGATGACGACGATCGACTCCGCGGCAAAGCCGCTTTCGAGCAGCTCGCGCACCGCGACCGAACCGCTTAATCCGTAGCCGCACACCACGACGTGATCGCGCAGTTGTTTTTGCAGGCGTTTCATGCGGAATTCCTCGATGACGCGTTGAATGACGAACTGATAAGCAGTGCCCAGAAACACGAACCAGATGACGATACGAATCGGCACAATGAAGAAGGCGTCGATGAGCCGCGCGCGGGCGGTGACCGGCACGATGTCGCCATAACCGACCGTGGCGACGGTGACCATCGTGAAGTACATCAGGTCGACGATGCCGAGCACCTTGCGGTTGGCGTCGCGCAGACCGTCGCGGTCGAGATAGAGCACGGCGAAGGCGAGCACGCACAGGCCAAGCACGAGATAGATCCGCTGCAGCAACACACGCTGCGGCGACGCCGCGGGGCGCGTGAACAGTGTGCGGGCGCGCGGCGCCTGCCAGGGCGTGCGAGCACGGCGCGGCAGGCGAAAGCGTGGTGGGCGTGGCTGGGGGTGTGGCTGGTCAGACACGCGGCTACTCCGGGAATCGGGAACAAGCGATTCTACGACGTGCGGCGCGCCCTGGGGCCGGATCGCGGGAACGCGATTGCAACGCAGGGGTTAGCGTGGTTCACCGAAGTGCTCCACCGAAGCACTCCACCGAAACGCAGCGGCGCGCTGCCACCACGTTCACTGCGAAGCGGCTTTGGCGTCGCCCTTCTTGCCGCCCTTGAACATCGCGCGGCACGCCGGACTGAGTTCGTCGAGGTGCTGCTTCATGCAGGCGGTGATTTTTTCCTTGTTCGGAATCTCGGCGGAGCAGAAATGCATCGCGTCGCCGCGGCAGGCCTTGGCCTGGTCGTCCTCGGTGGCTGCATTCGCTGCGGTGACGGCGCTGAGCGCGACAAGGCCCGCGGCAAGCAAGGCATAGGTTCGATTCATGTCGGGTTTCCGGTATCGCAAAGGACGGTGGGAAACTTTCCAGCAGCAAACGGGCCCGATCATCGCGCTCGCCGTACGGCTTGCCTGATGCCGCCCCTAGCCGACGATGCGGGTGAGCGTCATGCCACGCCCCGCGTAGAAACGCGCCATCGTTGCGAACGGCAGGTACACATCCGCCTGGTGAGGCGCAATGCCCGACGGATTATGGAACCATACGCCATCGCGATCGCGCCCGTGCAGCAGGATCAGATGGCCGCCCTGGCGCTGATTCGGCCGCTCCGGATAACGGATTTCGGGACTCACGGAAACGATCGCCAGCGTGTCGCCGTCAATGCGCACGGCGATCTCTTCGAGCGGCGCCTGCGGCAGCACCTCGACCTGAATGCCGAACGCCTCGTCAACCCAATCGGCGAACGGCCGGTAGATCAACCCATCGACGCCGCCGTCGTCGCGCAACCGGTACACGCCGTGACGCAACGCTTCATCGAGCAGCACGGCGCGCGGCGCGTGTTCTATGCGCCAGTAGTCAAGCGCGGATTCGAGGCAGGTCAGACCGCACAGGCGTTTGGCCCAGAAACGGTAACGCTCCGGGTCGGCAAAACCACTGCGCTGCCAGCATGGGTCGTCACACGGATCGCCCTGTTGTTCGACGATGTGGCGCACCCAGTCGGGGCTGCCCCATTGCGTGTAGTACGGCACGTCGGTGTGGCGTAGCGTCGGCGGGTTCATGAGTCGAATGGAGTCGGTAGAAAATGTTTTCACAGCATGCTACACGGCCATCCTCTGCCAGGAATGCAGACAGACCAATTTTATTCGCAATACAGATATTTTCCGTTTATGCGCCAGACAGATATTTGCAAAATATGCGTCATATGAATATTTGACAAATATCTGTCTGACGCATAAAGTGCATTTATTCGTTTCACGGATAATTTGCCATGATCCACCTTGTCTCCACGCAGGACCAGATGGCCCAGCTACTTGCTGCCGGCCGGCGCCAGGCCGGTCTCACCCAGGCCGAAGCCGCCTCGCGCATCGGCGTCAGCCAGAGCCGCATCTCGGCGCTGGAAACCGACGCCACCAGTCTCACCCTCGCACAATTGCTTGCGCTGTGCGGCGCCTACGGCCTGCAATTGCAGGTACGCGACAAGAACCAGCCGGCGCCTGAGCCAGCGCCTTTGATCGAATGGTAAGCATGGGCCGTCAAACTCATTCGCGGGCGCTTTCGGTGTGGGCCAACGGCGAGCGTGTCGGCGTCTGGCGCCTGCCCACCCGCGGTCCCATGGAGTTCGCTTACGATCCCGCGTGGGTCGCCTCGCCCGCGGGCCGGCCGCTTTCGCTCTCGTTGCCGTTCGCGCCTGGCAACGTGGTGCACAAAGGGCCACGGGTGCTCAACTATTTCGACAATCTGCTGCCCGACAGCGAGGCGATCAGAAAACGCATCGCGCAGCGCTACCAGACCGATACGCTCGATGCGTTCGACCTGCTGCAAGCCATTGGCCGCGATTGCGTGGGCGCCGTCCAGTTGCTGGCCGTTGACGACGCGCCGGCCGGCGTCGAACGTATCGAAGGCACGCCGCTCTCCGACAGTGAGATCGAAGCCATGCTGGCGCGCACCGTCAGCAGCCCCGCCCTGGGCGCGCGCGACGAAGCGGACGATTTCCGCATCTCGCTCGCCGGCGCGCAGGAGAAAACCGCCCTGCTGTGGCACGACGGCAAGTGGCAGCGTCCGCATGGCGCCACGCCGACCACGCACATTTTCAAGCTGCCGCTCGGGCTGGTCGGCAACAAGCTTGCCGACCTCAGCACCTCGGTCGAAAACGAATGGCTGTGTCTGCAAATCCTGCGCGCCTACGGCCTGCCGGTGGCCAACGCCGAAATCATGACGTTCGGCAAGCAGCGGGTACTGAGCGTCGAACGCTTCGACCGGCAACTGCATTCAAGCGGGCAATGGCTGCTGCGCCTGCCGCAGGAAGACTTCTGCCAGGTGTACGGCGTGCCGTCGCATCGCAAGTACGAAAACGAAGGCGGCCCGGGCGTGCTGGACCTCGCGCGGATTCTTCAGCAATCGGTGTCGGCGCAGCAGGACATCGAGACACTGCTGGCAAGCCAGATCCTGTTCTGGATGCTGGCGGCGCCGGACGGCCACGCCAAGAACTTCAGCATTCGCCTGCTGGCGGGCGGCCAGTACCGTCTCACGCCGCTTTACGACGTGATGTCGATCTGGCCGGTGGAAGGCAACGGCCCGAATCAGTGGTCGTGGTTCAAGGCCAAGCTTGCCATGGCCATGTGGTCGCGCAGCAAACACGACGCCTTCCGCGACGTGCAGCGGCGCCACTTCAACACCATGGCGCTGAGATGTTCGTACGGCGCGAACGCCGAGCCATTGATCCAGCGGCTGATCGAACAGACGCCGGAGGTCATCGCGCGGGTCTCGGCCGAATTGCCCGAGCGGTTTCCGGGTAAGGTCGCCGAGCGGATTTTCAAAGGCCTGAAAAGCTCGGCAGCCACGCTCGGCAAGATGCCGCCGGCGTAACGGCGGATGAGGAAAAATTCAATCGGAATTACTTACAGATTCCGACCGGTTTAATCGGTAAAATGCTTCCAATGCTAAAAGCATAAATAGATCGCCGGGTTTGTCGGTTTGCGTCTCGCACCCACAGGCTCAGCGGCAGTCATACCAAAATACAGACCGTGAGACTTTTTACGGTACATTTGCTGTCCCCCGCGTAGTGGCGTCAATGCGCATTCAATGTGCATTGTCGCGCTGCGCGTGCCGTATCGCATGCCCCAGCCACCCTTCAAGAAGGCAGATCCTCACGCAGTATGACCAACGAAACACACTCACCTGACTCCATCGCTGTCGCCGAGCGCGTGCGCGAGTTGATGAGCCGGCATGGAATTGGCAAACGCCAGCAAACCACTGAGTTGTGCCGCATCCTCGATCTGAGTTTTTCGCAGGGGCACCGCAAGCTGCGCGGCAACAGCCCGTGGACCCTCTCGCAGATCAAGAAGGTCGCCGAGGTGTTCGGCGAACCTGCCGCTCAGCTATTCGGCGCGCAGTCGCTCGATCCGGGCATGGTCGGCGCAATTGCCCAGGAGGCGGTGTTCAGCATCGGCGCAATCGAGTTGAGCTGCACCGCCTGGGTCGGCGCCGCGCTCGAACCTGGCAGCCGCCCTGAATTTGTCGCGTACTCGAAGCTCGGTCAATGGCGCGTTACGCGTCACGACGGTACGCTTTACCAAAGCGCGTACGAAGTCCACAAGATCGAGATCTATCCGCGCCGCGCTGAAACCGACAAGCCGACCATCGCCGTGGTCGACGACGATCAGGCCTCAGCCGACAATCTGCGCGACTATCTCGAGCGCAGCGGTTTCGCGGCGGTGGCGATCTACGGCCTCGCGGCGTTCACCGAACAACTGCAAACGCAGATCTTCGACGGCGTCGTGATCGACTGGCTGTTCGGCTCGCAGACCTCGGCGGCGGCGATCCGCGCGGTACGGGCGTCGGAAAATCCGGACGCGCCGATTTTCGTGCTGACCGGCGAATTGCTGACCGGCAAGGCTAGCGAATCGGAGATCAGCCAGGTCATCCGCAATTACGACGTCGCGTGCTATGAAAAGCCCGCGCGTATGGCGATCCTGGTCGCCGATCTGTCCAAGCGCCTCAACCGGCCCTGACGAGCCGGCAAGCGGTTGAAGGTGTGTGCTCAGGCTGAGCCCTCCTCCATCTGCGTCTTCCAGGCGTCACATCACACCGTATGCCGCGAAGTCAAAGCACGCTGCAAGGCGCTGCGCAGTTCCTCGTAATGTACCGGCTTTAATAACGCTTCAAAAAACGGCTGCAAGCCGGCTTCTCCCTCTTCCCCCGCCGCACCGCCCCCACTCGCCGTCTCCGGCGCATACGCACTCACCACGATCACCGGGACACCCGACGACGGCCCCCCGCGTGCCGCGAAATCCGCGAGGAACGTATAACCGTCGCGATCCGGCATATGCAGATCCAGCAACATCACGTCACAGTGATGCGCGTCTAGCCACACGAGCGCATCGTCGGCATTGGAGACGGCGTGCGCGTCGAAATCCATGTGCGCGACCATTTCGCTGAGCGACTCGCGAATCAACCGGTTGTCGTCGACAATCAGGACACACGGGCGCGCGCCGCCCGGTTCGGCATGTGCCGCAACGCCGGCCGGCGCGGTTGCCGCGACCGGCTTGACCGGGATCGTCACCGTAAAGGTCGTCCCCTCACCCACCGTGCTCGCCACCTCGACGGTGCCGCCGAACAGCTTGAGCAGCCCCTGCACGATTGTGAGACCCATGCCCGCACCCTCGAAGCGGCGCGTGCGCGACGCATCCAACTGCGTGAACTCCTGGAAGATCAGCGGAATCTGCGCATGCGGCACGCCCGGTCCCGTATCGCTGACGACGAAGATCAGCACCGCCGGCCGCTGCCTCAATTGCACGCGCACGGTGCCGGTTTCGGTATAACGGATCGCGTTGGTGACCAAGTTGTTGACGATCTGGCGGATGCGGTGCGGATCGGAATCGACGAGACCGTTCATACCGCTCGCCTCGCTTTCCAGCTTGAGACCGCGCGCGGCGGCTGACATCGCGTGTTCATCGACGATCGACGCCAGCAGTTCGCGCGGCTCGAAATGCTCGTGACGCAGTTCGAGCTTGCCGGCGCCGAGGCGCGCATAGTCGGTCAGATCCTTCATCTGCGCTTCCAGATGCCGCCCCGCGGTTTCGAGCCGCTGGATGACCTTGCGGTCGGCCTCCGAGTGATAGTTAAAGCCCAGCAATTCGATCGATGACACGATCGCGTGCAAGGGCGTGCGCAGTTCGTGGCTGATCATGCCGAGAAACGCGTCTTTCGCGAGACTCGACTCGCGCGCGGCGCGGCTCGCCTGATGCTCCGCTTCGAGCGCCGCGTGCTGCTGATGCATCAGGCGCGTGCGGCGCCGGCCGTTGAGCACGAGCAGCGTGGTCGCGGCCGCCGACAGCAACAGCAGCAACAGGCCGCCCGCGAACAGCATGCGGCGCTTGTCGATGAAATCGCGGTTCATCGCCTCACGGTCGGCTACGTCGGCAAACCGGCGGCTCAATGCGAGATCGTTGACCTCATTCCAATGCTGGCGCAACTCCCCGACTATCTGACTGGCGCGGCTGCGGTCCTTCTGCAAGGCATTGACCTCGGGCTCAATCCCGTCCAGCAGATGGTCGATCGACTGGATTTCGTCCAGTTGCCGCTGCAACAGCGCGAGCTGCGTAGTCAGCCGGCGTGTCGAACCGGCCATCACATGCAGCTTCGATTGCAGCAACTGGTAGCGCAACATGAGCCGCGGATAGTCGTCGTCGACGCCGGATTGATACAGCAATAACTGGTTCTCGAAGCGCGCGTAGGCGATCTGCAGTTGCGCGGCGTCCCAATAGAAGCCGTCGTACGAACCGGTCAACTGCTCGGTGGCGCGCGGATTGAGCAGGTTCGCGTACAACAGATAGCCGATTGCGCCGGCCGGCGCCGCGAGCGCGGTCAGCCAGATCAGCACATAGAGGACACGACGCAAGGGGCGGCGCGTTATTTGACGATGAGTGCCTTGATCTGCCATACGAATTTCGAGTCGCCCGCCGCGCCCATGAGTTCATCGGGGAACGCGTCGCGCGGATAAATAAGAAACAGCGGCCCGAAGTCGCTGATCTTCAGGCGCCGGCCGTTCATGCTGTATGCAACGACCACGCCGTAGCGATCGCAGTCCGACACCGGAATGGTGTAGGTATAGTCGTCGAGCGTATGGATCTCGACTGCGCTGCCAGATGCGCCGACTGCCTTCAGGATATCCGCGAGCAGTGGTCCTGTGAAGGTGGAACGTGGAGTCCAGGTGGTGGCGGTCGTAATCGAATGGACCGGCAGCGCGAGCAGTTGTGCCTCGGTGAAGTGATACAGATGGCGTGCCGCGTCGTTGGTCTTGCTGATTTTGCCCTTCACGTCGAGCGACAACGGCAACGACTCTGCCTGCGCCTGGGCGTGCATGCTCCACGCGGCGAGCGCGAAGATCAGACCCAGCCCCCACCATGCGCCCCTGCACACACCTTTCCTGCCATCCACCGCTGCGCTCAACTTGGTCATTTGCCTGGCTTTTCCATCGTTTGTTATTTTTGTGGGCGGCTCCACGCTGCGCCGGCTCAACCCGCCAGCGAACCTGCAGTGCCCTTTCCCCGCCGGCGGCGCCGGTCTTTGCGACGCGCCCCGTCCGGCGACGCGCGTCACCCCGACGCGCGATCTTTGAACCGCATGCATAATATCGCCAAAAATCTTTGTCTCAAAAACGAGGACCTGCCGCCGCGCTGCGCCGCGCGCCGCTCTCCGCCTACGGGACACCTGCCCTGCGTACTCCACGCGACGCCCAAAGAGTCATGAACAAGCCCGTTTTGCCCCTGACGTACGAACAACTCGATCACTGGATCGAATCGTTGCAACCCGCGTTGCTGGCGGAGCGTTTCACGTTGGCGATCGGCATTCTGCGCGGCGGCGCGCCGCTTGCGCTGATGGTTTCGCATGCGGCCGGCACGCCGGTCGCCTTCCTGCGTTACGACCGCCAGTCGCGCACGGTTGCCTGGGATTCGACTCTGCCCATTCCACCTGCGGGCTCGAAGGTATTGCTGTGCGAGGACATCGCGGGGCGCGGCTTTACGCTGACCGACTGCATCGCATTCCTCCTGCAGCATGGCCTCGACGTCAGGACGCTGACCGCCGCGGTCGACGACCTGAGCCGCATGCAACCCGACTACGCGATCGACGCCCGGGGCTACTTCGCGCTGTTTCCGTGGGAGCGGCAGGCCTACACCGCGCGCTATCGTGAGGACTGGGAGCGCGTGCAAGCGGGCACCGCGCCCGCCATGGCCGACGATCACGAATACGCTACCTATGCGATCGACCTCGACGGCATTCTGCTGCCCGACGTGCCGCTCGCACGCTACGACGAGGATCTGGCCGCGGCGCTCGCCGAACGCGACGCGCTGCTGCCGTTCGAGATGCTGCCGGACCTCGATCTGCAACGCGTTCGTACCATCATCACCGGCCGGCCGGAACTGGATCGCGCGCGCACCGAAGCGTGGCTCGCGCGGCACGGCTTCGGTCATATGCAACTGGTAATGCGCACGCCCGGCACGCACGATGAAAGTCCCGCCGGCGCCGCCGCTCACAAGGCTGCTGCGGCATTGCGCGGCGGCGTCACGCATTTTGTCGAGAGCGATCCGGTGCAGGCACTGCTGATCGCGCAGCAGGCGCCGCTGCTGCGCGTGATCTGGTGGGACGCGCCCACGCAAACCGGAATGCTGGTGGGCGCGCGTGCGTGGACTTGAAGGCGTGGGCCTGTTGTGTGCATGAAACCGGGTGCGAACCCTGGCGCACAGGTTCTGGCGCGCGCATCGGCCCAGACGGGCGCTAAGCTTCTTTCGCTTCTCTGATCTCTTTGGTTTCCCTGACCTCTTTACCATCACGCAAGCGCAGATACCCTGCGGCCCGCTGCGAAGCAACGATGATCAGTTTCATCGTCGCACGCGTGGCGCCGACCAACAGCTTGCGCGCAATGCGTTCATCAAACATATCGAAGTCGACTTCAGTGAGAATCACGCACGGCGCCGCCTGCCCCTTGAAGCGATAGATCGACTCGAACAGCACATCTCCTTCGCGATACTCCGGGTTGCCGAACAGATCGTACTTACCCGTGAAACTGCGCAGCCGATGCGGGCCGAGATGATCCTGCGCGGTCATCGCCGAGCCTTCGCGGCCGCGAAACGAGAGCACTGCGATGTCCTGTTTGCGAAAGCCGAGCGACAACGCCTGCGTGATCGCCCGCTTGGTTGCCTCGATGCTGCCTTCAGCGGCATTCACTTCGTCGTAGACGGAGAGCGAAATATCGGAACCGTCGAAAGGACTGCCCGACGCCAGATCCGCCGCGACCGGCACCGAGGCGCCGACCACGTCGCGCACATAATCGAGAATGTCGCGCGGACTGCGATAGTTGGTGGTCTCTTTCAGCCTGGTCCAGCCGGGCAGTTCGACCGGCTCGCGCATATACAGATTCTGCAGCGGGTCTTCGAGCCACCACCACGCGGCGCCCGGCCTCAAAAGACGCTCGAGTGCCGCCACCCACGGCTGCTGGAAATCCTGCCCTTCGTCGACGATCAGCACGTCGAATTGCCAGCGCGCGTCGATCGGCGCGCCCGCGAAAGTCGTTTCAAGCTGATTGAACACGTCGCCGGACTGGAAATCCGGCTCGCGGCCCGCGTCGCGTGCAATCCAGTCGCATAGCTGGTGATAGTTCGCCACCTTCGCCTCAGGTGGCGCCACCCGCGCGATGTGATCCGCGAGCGGCCGGTTGAAACACACATACAGCGGCCGCTGTCCGCGCGCTACCGCGTCGCTCATCACCTGCACCGCCAGTTGAGTTTTACCTGAGCCGGCCGTGCCAATCACGCGCAGCCGGAACGGCGAAAATTCGAGCCGCCGCGCCCAGGTTGCGAGGCCGCCCGCGAGGCGCGTGACGAGCGTGCCGGCCTGGCCGACCAGCGCGCTGGCGTCGGGCGTGAGCGCAAGTTCGTCGGCAAAGAAGTGGTGAATTTTCGGCGCGCAGGCGAGACGCGATTCGTCGGCCGGCAAGGCTTCACGAATAATCGCGGCAAGCCGGTCTTTACGCGTCGCGTCGACGATCCGCGCAGGATTCACGCCGGCAATCGCCGCGTCCTTGACAACGTGGTCCGGGCAATACAGCAGTTCTTCGATGAAATACGTGCCCGCGCCGAACGCCGCGGTAAAGCGCCGGTGCAGCGTTTCGACAGTGTGCGCGAGCGCGATTGCCACATTGCGCTCCGTCTGAAGATAGACCTTGACGAGCCCCTTCGGCGTTTCGCGCAGGAAACCGGTTTTCTGTTCGACGATCATCACGCGCCCGGCCGGGCTGACGATCACGAAGTCGGCCTCGCCGAACACCGAAAAGTTCTGATTCAGGCGGGTCCAGTGCACGCCGTGATAGACGGTGTAGCCATCGGGAAGGGCGTCTTCCAGCAACGCGAGGGTTTCGCGTTCGCGTGCCGCCGCGCCGGTGGCGGCGAGGCTCTTCCAGTCGTCGGGGACAATGCGGGCCATGCGGTGCCTCATCGTATTCGGGTGCGCCCATTGTACGCAACGCCCGCGTGTTGCCGGCATGGTGGTTGGGCCGGTATTCGGGCCCCGGATGGGCGGTGCTTTGAACACATTTCGGCCACGTTTACCTAGCGCTTTGACCCACGTTCAGACCACACTTCGGCCAGCACTGCACGCGGCCAATTGCCGGCCGGCGGCGCGCAAACCCATGTGCATCGTGTATCGTTGCTGGCTGAACGCCGCGTGCCTTACGCGGCTTGCCAACTGTAAGCATAAAGAAAAGGATTTGCCGGATGATTACGATCTGGGGACGCGCCAACTCGGTCAACGTACAGAAAGTCTTGTGGTGTTGCGACGAACTGGTGCTGCCGTACGAACGCATCGATGCAGGCCTGCAATTCGGGCGCAACAACGAGCCCGATTACCTCGCAATGAACCCGACGGCCAAGATTCCGACGCTGGTCGACGACGACTTCGTGCTGTGGGAATCGAACTCGATCCTGCGCTATCTGGTGCTGCAATACGGCGAATCGAGCCTCCTGTATCCCGCCGAGCCGAAACTGCGCTCCAGCATCGACCGCTGGCTCGACTGGTCGCTCACCACGCTGCAACCCGCGGAGAAACCTGTGTTCTGGGCTCTCGTGCGCACGCCGGCCGCCGAGCGCGACGCCGCCAAACTCGCCACCGACTTCGCCGCAGTCACGCTGCTGTGGCGGCTACTGGACAATCATCTGCAAGGCCGTTTCTTCCTTGAAGGCGAGAATTTCACGCTCGCCGATATCGTGATTGGCTCGTACGCGAAACGCTGGTTCGGGCTGGATGGCGTGGAACGTCCCCCGCTGCCGAATCTGGAGCGCTGGTATTCACGGATTGCGACGCGCCCGGGTTTCAAGAAATACGTCGATTTCCCGCTGACTTAAGCATGACTTGATTAAGCATGACTTGAGCCATCCGGCGGCCTCATGCCTCATCGCGCCGCCCGGCCGCGACCGGCCGGCACGACGCACACCGGCACAGCGAAGCACGATGGCCTTTATAATCGACCCATGAAGACCGCCAAGCCCGCCGCGACCGCCGACAAAGCCACCCCCGCCGCCTCCGCTCATCATCATGAGCCGGGGCATATGCACGATGGGCACGGTGAATCGCAGGAAGCCGCACTGACTCTCGCGGAAGAATATTGCCGCGAACGCGGCGAAAAACTCACGCCGATCCGCCGCAAAGTGCTCGAATTGCTGCTGAATTCAGGGCGCGCCACCAAAGCTTATTCGTTGCTCGACGACATGCGCCAGATCCATCCCGGCTCGGCGCCGCCCACGGTTTACCGGGCGCTCGACTTTCTGCTCACGGCCGGGCTCGTGCACCGGATCGAATCAATTAACGCATTCACCGTCTGCCACGACCTGACGCAATGCCAACATGGCATTCTGGTGGTCTGCCAGCAATGCGGCAACGTTACCGAGTTGCATCAGCCCAAGCTGCGTCAGGCTCTCGTCGCGCAAATCGAAGACGCGGGCTACCGCCTCGCCAGCGACGAAATCGAATTGAAGGGATTGTGTTCCGCCTGTCAGATAGCGGAAGCAGCCAGCGCCAACGCCAGTGCCGCAACACCGGTCGCCGTTGCCAAATAACAGCCTCACCCGCGAGTGAGGCGGATCAGCCCGCCGCGCGGGCTTCGATCGCGTCGCGCAACAAGGTCACGAGATCTTCCGGCAATGCCGGCTTGATCATGAAATGCTGGAAGCCTTCGCCGATGCTGCGCAAGCGGTAAGCGTCGTCGGTATGGCCTGTGAGCGCCACGGCCACCGAAGGCGCGTGATCGCCGCGAATCTCGTGATCACGCAGCCGCTGGATCAGATAAAAGCCGTCCATGGCCGGTAATTCGAGGTCACACACCACGGCGTCAGGCAATAGCCGCAGCGCCGCTTCGACACCTTCTTCCGCATCCGCCACAGCGACGACATGCGCCCCTTCTGCCTCGAGTAACAAAGCCAGTGATTCCCGGCTATCCGGGTCGTCTTCGACGAGCACGATCGTGGCCTGATCGAGTCTCAATGCTCCGTTCATGTTCCGTTGTTGCTCTAAAAAACCGGTTGGGCCGTCAGACGCGGCCAACGTATCGCTCTGCTGTTTGCCGCCGATTTGCGCGGCTGCTGTCTTGCTGTTCATGGTCCGACTCGATTTCATGCGTTGAGTTGCATGCAGGCCCGCGATTGTAAAACACGGCCTGAGCGCAACGCGTGCGCACAGTAACGCGCCAAAATTGCACGCCAATGAAAAACCGGCCTCGACGCCAATGCCCCGGCAGACAGATGCCGACACCCGATTCGCCGTGGCAGCCGCTGCAAACCCGTGTGCATCGCCCTGCCAGCGCGGCGTCTTCCCTGACATCCCTGTTCTTTTGCGACGCCAACGCTGTTGCGTCTCTCGCGCGGCATTCGCATCCACCCCTCAGGTAGCATGTTGCGTGCCTCGGTGCTTTCGATCGGCGGGGGTGGCAGAAATGTAATCTTGAGTGAGTCAGTGGTGGGTCAGCCCGCTTTGCTGGGACCGATGCCCTGCACCAGCAAGGCCACCACGTGCCGGGCGATCTCCTCGCCGCCGATATTGCGCCGCACGGGATCGTTTCGCCACAGCTTCGAGGTGGCCAGCGGCAGAATTGTCAGGCCTAGCAGCGTGACGAACACCAGCGACGGCTCCAGCCCCGCATTCAGGCGCCCTTCCTTTTGCCAGCGTGCAATGGCTGACAGCGACGCCTTCTGATGCGCGTTGCCGAAGCGTTCATGCATACGCTGGCGCAGCAGACCACTGTCGCTAATCACTTCGCGCACCCACAGCGAGGGAAACCACGGGTTGTCGCTCGCCACCTGCACCAAACGCCGGGCGAGTTGGGTGATGGCTGCCACCGGATCGTCGGGATGTTCCTGAAACGGCACGCCGAGCGCCGCGCGTAGCGGACCGAAGCGCTCGTCGATCAGCACGTCGAGCAGTTGATCGCGCGTCCTGAAGTAGTAATGCATCATCGCCGGCGTGAAACCTGCCTCGCGGGCAATCTCCCCAAGCGTGGTATCGACGATGCCCTGCCGCGCGAACAAGGCAAGTGCCGCATCCAGCAGGCGGCTGCGCTGCTCCGGGCCGCGCGCCGAACCCGTAGGCCTGCCGGGGCGGCGTGCGGGGGCCGGCGTTGCAACGTCCGCAGAATCTCCCACGGCAGCTGACGCCGGCTTCGAAAGCTTTCGCGCCTTCACGGCGGCCGTGCTGCGCGGCGCGCGCTTCACTTCCTGTTCATCTGACGGAATCCTTGCCATTGCATTCAATTTGACGAGTGACGCGATGTCGCATATATTAATCCCTGAATTAATTAATTTCAACACCCTGGCGCCATGGACCAATCGACAACGACTCAACCCACCGGGCTAATGCAGCCAGACGCGCAGCCCGGCACGCAGGCAGCCGATCACCCGCCGATCCGCCTGCTGTTCCCGGCATTGCTGCTGGTCATGCTGCTCGCCGCGCTCGATCAGACGATCGTCTCGACCGCGCTGCCGACCATCGTAGGCGAACTTGGCGGGCTCAATAACCTGTCATGGGTGGTGACCGCGTATCTGCTCAGCTCGACCATCGTCGTGCCGCTGTACGGCAAATTCGGCGATCTGTTCGGCCGCAAGATCGTGCTGCAGACAGCGATCGTCGTGTTCCTCGTCGGCTCGGCGCTGTGCGGCGTCGCGCAAAACATGACCCAGTTGATCGTGCTGCGCGCGTTGCAAGGGCTCGGCGGCGGCGGTCTGCTAGTCGTGACAATGGCCGCTATCGCGGACGTGATTCCGCCAGCCGAACGCGGCCGCTATCAGGGTGTATTCGGCGGCGTGTTCGGTCTCGCAACGGTGGTCGGGCCGCTGCTCGGCGGGTTTCTCGTCGAGCACCTGTCATGGCGCTGGATTTTCTATATCAACCTGCCGCTCGGCATCATCTCGCTGGCCGTAATCGGTGCGGTCTTCAAACCGCACGTGCGGCATGTGAAGCACACCATCGACTACATGGGCGCCGCGTTTCTGGCCGGCGCCCTCACCTGCATCATCCTGTTCACGAGCCAGGGCGGCACGATTCTGCCGTGGTCGTCGCCGCAGTTGTGGTTCACGCTGGGGATGGGACTGGTGGCGATCTGGGGTTTCATCCATGAAGAACGTACTGCCGTCGAACCGATCATGCCGCTCGAGCTCTTCAAACAGCGCACGTTTTTGCTGAGCAGTCTGATCGGCTTCATCATCGGCGTATCGCTGTTCGGCTCGGTCACTTTCCTGCCGCTTTATTTGCAGGTGGTCAAAGGCTCGACACCTACGGAAGCCGGCATGCAGATGTTGCCGATGATGGGCGGCCTGTTCGTGATGTCGATGGTAACCGGCCGCCTGATCAGCAAGATCGGCAAGTACCGCATGTTCCCGATCGCCGGCACGTTCCTCGTGGCCGTGGCAATGGTGTTGCTCGCGCGCCTGCAGATCAGCACGCCAATTCATGTGATGTATATCGACATGGGCATTCTCGGCTGCGGTCTCGGTATGGTGATGCAGGTGCTGATTCTCGCCGTCCAGAATACGGTCGAATTCAAGCACATGGGCGTCGCCACTTCCGGCGCGACGCTATTCCGTTCGATTGGCGGCTCGATCGGCGTGGCCGCTTTTGGTGCGGTGTTTTCGAACGGCCTCGCCGCGCGCCTGGAAAAGCTGATTCCGCCCGACACCGAATTGCCGCACGCGCTCGGACCTGCTGCCATTCACCAGTTGCCTGAAGCGTTGCGTAGCGATTATCTGCAGGCGTTTGCCGGTGCGTTGCACCTGGTGTATCTATCGGCGGCCTGCGTGGTGGTGCTGGCCTTCGCACTCGCGTGGCTTCTGAAGGATCATCCGCTGCGCAAGCACTAATCCCGCATCACGTTTTCTATGAGCGTTTCCTGCAAACGCCTGATAACGAGGTCGAACGCCACGCGCTTCGACCTCGTTTCTTTTCATCGCCGCCATGCCGTTCTGCCGATTCCGCCATCGAATCATCACGTGCGCATCGTGACTACGCATGCGGTGTGAAAAAAACCATCCGTCTGTTCGTTCTGCCGACATATGCAGTGTTTCGTCGTACCTGCAAATGTGTTCTACCGCACATAAAGTAGGTAAGAACGTCGATTGACGTTCTCATCGAAACGCCACATATTGCAAGCAGCAGCACCGCAAGCGAGGACTTGCGCCTCAAGGCTCTCCAGTGCATGTGGATCGTGATTTCCGCGGACAATTACTCCTGCCTCAACACGATCTGGAGCATGCCGTAACGGCATTGTTTTCCACAGGTGGGTCCACAGTATGTCCACCCAGACAATACTCGGCCATAGTTTCCCGACGCCCTGCAAACGCTGTGGCGGTGCCCTGTACCGGCAAGTCGACTATTGCCCGTATTGCGGCGCGGTGCACCCGCTCGACGCCGGCCCACACAAGCGCGTTGTGATTCCCGGCAGCCGCGCCAGCGCCATGAGCAAGACGGCGCAGAAAAACGACGTCGATCCGGTACAGCCGGGCGAAACCGAGCTCGCCGCGCAGGTTGCGTTAACCGACGAAGCTTCCCGTGCCGGGACGCCAATACAAGCGCCGATACTCGCGTCTCCGGATGCACCCATTCCCCCGCTCGCCGATCTGCCACGTTCTGGCGGTCTCCACGCGCTCCCAGTGCGCCGCGTGTTGCTCGCGATCGTAGCCATTGGCGCAATCGGACTAGCCTATGTCGCCTATGAACTATTCAGCGACAACCACGAATCGCAGAACGGCAACACCGAACAGAACGCCGACAACGTTCAGGATGCCAGAACGGCGACCGGCACAATTGCGCTGTACGCACCGGCTCAATCGACGAACCAGACTGCCGCCGTTAAGCCTGTTGCCCCCACCAATTCTGCCAGGGCTGCGCCAGCGATGCAGACCGCGCCCATCGTGCCGCAGGTGGTCACAACACCTGTCAAACCTGCTGCGCCGCAGTTCCACGATGCCGCGCAAGCACTGCAGGCAGCACATATGGCCTTCCGCGCCAACGATCTATCCGCGGCACAAGCGGCGCTTGGCGCGGCGCAAACACTGCAACCAGGCAACACCGACGCGCAAAGTCTGCTGACCGAATTGAGGCCGCTCGCCGCGCATCGCGACGCCGCGCTGCAGGCAGCGCAAGTGTGTGTTTCGCAGCAGTCGTGGAACTGCGCGCGCCAGCACGCCAACGAAGCGCTCACGATCGACACCGGCAACGAGACCGCGAAGACAATCCTTGAACGCGTGATTCGCGAGACAGGTTGGGCGCCACTCAACCCGCATGCAGCGATAGACAACCCGGTTAGCAAAAAATAGTTTGGATACCGAATTTCATAGCCGCTTGTGCGACAGACGGCCTGATTCACGGCATGCCCGATCGCACTGGCGATCACGTGCCCTCTGAGCGGCAACAGACGGACAAGACGCACGCAACGCATTGAACATGAGACGGCAAGCCGGCTCACCGATGCTTTGCGCGCGCCGACGCAAGCAGCCGTTCAACCCTGACCGATAGGTAGATAGACCATGCTGAAGAAACTTCTGGCGGGATGGCTGGGGCTGACGCTGATGGTCATGTCTTCGTTTGCTTGCGCGGAGCCTGCGCACTACAAGATCGTCACTGGTCCGGAACGGGGCACCTATATTCAGTTCGGCCAGGATCTTTCGAAATGGGTCGCGCAGCCGGCGGGCATCGACCTGGAAGTAATGGCGTCGAAGGGTTCCGCTGAAAACGTGCAGCGCATGCGCTTCGAGCCGGGTGTGAAGCTCGCGCTGGTGCAATCCGACGTGTACCAGGCCTACATCGATATGGCCAACGCGGGCAATGCCGATGCAGGCACGGCGATCCGGCCGCTACGGCTCATCATGCCGCTCTACGACGAGGAAATTAACGTCGTGGTGCGCGCGGACTCGCCGATGAAAACCTTCGCCGACATCAAGGACAAGAGCATCAGCGTGGGTCTGATCGGCAGCGGCACGGCTCAGTCCGCCACGACCCTCTATCACCTGATGTTCGGACAGGCGATTCCCGAGCAGAACATCCAGCATCTGAGTAACGAAGACGCGCTGGCCGCGTTGATCGTCAAGAAGGTGGACGTTGCGATCATCGTGGTCGGGCAGCCGGCGAAACTGTTCAACGACATGAACCCAGAACTGTTGCAACAGATCCGCCCTCTGAGGGTCGATCCCAACGCACCCGAAACCGCCCGCGCGAAACAGACATATTTTCCCGCGACGCTCCGCGCGACCAGCTACCCGAACTGGTTGAAAGAAGACGTTCCCACGTTGACCGTGAAGGCCTTTCTCGTCACCTACGATTACGGCCTGCGCGATACCGTCGGCAATCTGAATCATTTTGCCGACTCACTGTGCGCCAACTTCGACAATCTGCAGGAGCACGGGCATCCGAAGTGGAAGCAGGTGAAACTCGAATTGCCGACGCTCGTGCACGGATGGAAATACTACGGCCCGGTGGAGAAACATTTGCGCGCGTGCCTCGCGAACAAGAGTGCGGCGATCAGCGCGACGGCGGCGCAAGCCGCGCAAAAACCGCGCTCCACCTGCACGGATCAGGAACGCCTGCTTTTGCTGTGCAAGTAAGCTTGCGCGCGCGGTGAGAAGCGCGCGCTCAGGCGTACTCCTTCGATGCGGCCGACACGTCCATTGCCCGTTGCAGCGCCTCATACACCTTCGGCCGGTTGCATTGCGACACGTTAAAGCGCAGGAAGCCGGTTGCCGATTGCGACGCACTGAACACATTGCCCGGCGCGAACACCACACTCTCGGCTAACGCGTGACGCGCGATATCGGCGGCATCGAGCGCATCTGGCAGGCGCGCCCACACAAAAATCCCGGCGCGTGGCCGCGTCCACACTTCAAGACCGGCATAGCCCAGCCGCCTGATCGTCTCGCCCATGGCGTCCGCGAGTTTCGCGCGCATCGATTCCAGATGCCGCCGGTACGTGCCGTCCACCAGCAGGCGATGCACCACGCTCGCCGCGAGTTGGCCATTGCCGAACGAGGTGGCCAGCTTCAGATCGACCAGCGGCTCGATCCATTCGCTGCGCGCCGCGATGTAGCCGCAGCGTACCGCCGCGGATAAGGTTTTCGAAAAGCTGCCGATCGAGACCACCCGCGCGAGACCGTCGAACGCCGCAAGACGCGGCGCGGGTTCGTCTTCGAAGTCGGCGAAGATATCGTCCTCGACAATCAGCAGATTGTGCTCGCCCGCCAGTTTCAGCAGCCGGTGCGCAATGGCCGGCGCAAGCGTGGCGCCGGTCGGATTGTGGATCGCGGAATTGGTCACGTAGAGCCGCGGGCGGTGCTCGATCAGCGCCCGCTCGAATGCCGCCAGATCGGGCCCGGACGGCGTATAAGGCACACCGACAATGCGGGCGCGATGCGCGCGCAGCAGCGCCTGAAAGTTGAAATAGCACGGATCGTCGATCAGAACCGTGTCGCCAGGTTCGAGCAGGAACCGGCAGACCAGATCGAGTGCGTGCGTGCCGCCGTCGGTCAGCACGATCTGCTCGGGCGGTGCTTCCACGCCGTGCTGGGCGAGCCGCCACGCGAGTTGCTGACGCAGCGCGGGCAGACCGCGCGGACTAGCGTATTCAGCAAGCGGCGCCTGCGGATCGCGCGCCACGGCACGCAACGCGCGGCGCACGCCGTCTTCCGGCAGCCATGAAGGCGGCATCCAGCCGCAGCCGGGTTTGAACACCTTCGCACCGGCCTCAAGCGACTGCCGTGTGAGCCATAACGGATCGACCTCGCGATCCAGCCGCGGCCCGAGATCGGCGAGCGCGAGCGGCGGCGCATGGCCGGACACGAAAAAGCCGGAACCGCGCCGCGCCACGATCACGCCTTCCGCGACCAGCCGGTCGTACGCTTCCACCACGGTCGACTTCGACACGCCGAGCGTCTCGGTCATCATGCGGATCGACGGCACGCGCGCGCCCGGCGTCAGTGAACGGCGCGCGATGCGTTCGCGCAAACTGTCCATTACCGTGCCGACACGCGTGCCGGTTTGCATGCCGGTTTGCATGCCTGGGGCCACCCGACTGCTATCGCTTTCCGCCATCTGTACTGCTCCATGTTCGGTACAGTTTGTACGAATTGTACTGATCCATAGCTTACCCTTTGCGGCCTGAAAGCGCATGCTGTGGGTTCCATTTTCAATGCGCATGGACTCTTTCGATGGACAAGACAACAAACGGCTGGGTGAGCGGCATGGTGGGTGTGTTGATTTTCAGCGGCTCGCTACCCGCCACGCGTATCGCCGTACAAGGTCTCGATCCGGTGTTTCTGACGGTGGCTCGCGCGACCATCGCGGGCACGCTGGGTCTGCTGCTTCTGCTCGTATTCCGCCAGGCGCGGCCCGCCAGGCGCGACCTCATCCCGCTGGTGGTGGTCGCGCTCGGCGTAGTGGTCGGCTTTCCGCTCCTGACCGCCCTCGCGCTGCGCCACGTCAACGCCGCGCACGCCGTGGTGTTCGTCGGACTCCTGCCGCTGGCCACCGCGATCTTCGGCGTGCTGCGCGGCGGCGAGCGCCCACAGCCGGCGTTCTGGCTGTTCTCGGCGCTCGGCAGCGGCGCGGTGGTCGCGTTCGCCTTGCGCCACGGCATCGACGCGTCGCCAGTCGGCGATGCGCTGATGCTGGCGGCGATTGTCGTCTGCGGCCTGGGTTATGCCGAAGGCGCGCGGCTGTCACGCCATCTCGGCGGCTGGCAGGTGATTTCGTGGGCGCTGGTGCTGTCGTTGCCGGTGATGCTGCCGCTCGCCTGGTGGACGCGGCCCGCATCGTTTGAAGGCGTGAGCCACGCCGCGCTGTGGGGGCTCGCGTACGTGTCGCTCTTCAGCATGCTGATCGGTTTCGTGTTCTGGTATCGCGGGTTGGCGCTCGGCGGCATCGCCGGTGTCGGGCAGTTGCAGTTGCTGCAGCCGTTCTTCGGCCTGCTGCTCGCCGGTTTGCTGCTGCACGAAGAGGTACCCCCCGCGATGATCCTGGTGACCGTCGTGGTGGTGGCGTGCGTGGCGGGCGCGCGACACTTTTCGCGAACGGCGCCGGCCCGGCCGGCAGCCTGACCAGGCCCTCGCCCGCACGGGCGCGCCCTGATTTTTAGGATCGTGCGGGGTCGGCTCGCGGTCGACTATGTCATCATCCTGGTGATCGACCCACCACCCGCTCCGCGCCGCAACTACGATGCCGACCGCTTTTGCACAAACCGTCGAAGCCCGCTTTGCCGAACTCACGCCCACCTCCAAGCGTGTCGCCAGCTACATGCTGGCGAATCTCGACCGGCTCGGCCTCGAAAACGCCGATCAGATCGCCCAGCAAGCCGGCACCAGCGGCATCTCGGTGGGCCGGTTCTTGCGCAGCATCGGCTACCAGAACCTCGATGACCTGAAGCGCGAACTGCGCGGCGCGCAGGAACGCCCGTGGCTGATCACCGACCGCCTCGACGCATTTCGCCGCGCCTCCGGCCAACACGACGAAGCCGCACCCACCGCAAGCGGACCCAACGCTTCCAGTTCCACCCCCAACCCGGCTCTCACCCACTCGCTCGAACTCGAAATCGGTGCGATCCAGCATGTCTACCAGCTTGCGCAATCGCCGGTGTTCGCCCGTGTGGCCGAACGCATCTCGAATGCTGACGCCGTCTATATCCTCGGCATTCAGTCCACGCGCGGCATCAGCAACGCGTTTTACAGCTACCTTGAATACATCCGCCCGCGCGTGTTCTATTCCGACGGCATGTCGGGCTCATATGTCGATTCGCTGAACTCCGAGTTCAAGTCACCGTATCTGATCATCACCGATACGCGCGCCTACTCGTCGGTTGCGCGCCGTTATTGCGAAGCCGCCACGCGCCGTGGCCTGCCCTTCGCGCTCGTCACCGATATTTACTGTCCTTGGGCGCGCGAATTCGACGGCGATCTTTTACAGGTGAAAACCGATGTCGGTCAGTTCTGGGATTCGCTGGCGCCGCTCACGTGCCTGTTCAACCTGCTGATGTCGGCGATTGTCGAACGGCTCGGCCCGGGCATCGACGAACGCGTTGCACGCAATCGCGAACTGCAAAGCGAATTCGATCAGTTCGACCTTTGACGCCGCTTTCGCGATCAGCCACGTGATTGGCGATCGGCTCACCGGAGTGCGCCACGCCACGCATGGCAAGCGCATGTTGCTACGCGGCGCAATGCACAGGTGATCCCGCATAAACCGCCCGCTGCGCCCGATATCGTGCGTTGATCGCGTCAGGAAGCTGTCGTCGCAGCCGCCTCGCCGCCAAGATAAGCGTCGCGGATCCGCTCATCGCCGAGCAGCGATTCTGCCGTGCCTTCGAGCACGACGCGCCCGGTCTGCAACACGTAGCCATAATGCGCGATCTCCAGCGCGAGGCTGGCGTTCTGCTCGACCATGAAGAACGTCACGCCTTGCCGGTTGATCGTGTCGATCAGCTCCAGCACTTTATCGACGTACAGCGGCGACAAACCCATGGTGGGTTCGTCCATGCAGATCAGTTTCGGCCGGCTCATCAGCGCACGCGCCATGGCCAGCATCTGCTGCTCGCCGCCGGAGAGCGTGCCGGCCTTTTGCGTCAGGCGCTCCTTCACGCGTGGGAAAAGGCCCAGCACGCGCTCGTAGTCTTCGTCGATGGAAACACGGTCGCGCCGCGTATAGGCGCCCATCAGCAGATTTTCACGCACCGTCATGTCGCCGAACAGCCTTCGCGCTTCAGGCACCGAACCGACGCCGCGCCGCACGATCTGCGGCGTGCTGAGGCCCGTGATCGCCTCGCCTTCGAACGTTATGCTGCCGGCACGCGGCTTGTGCAGACCGAGAATCAGCTTCATCGTGGTCGATTTGCCGCTCGCGTTACCGCCGAGCAAACTCACGATCTGGCCGCGCCGTACCTGGAAGTTGACATCGAAATGCACCTGGACGGGGCCGTAAAACGTTTCGATATGTTCGAGTTTCAGTAGAGCGTCACTCATTGTCGAGGTTCCAGAAGTTCAGGCCGCGACGCGCACGGTCGCCGCGCCGCCGACATTGCGATGACCCAGATACGCCTCGATCACACGCGGATCGTTGCGCACGTCACGCGGCAACCCTTCAGCAATTTTCCCGCCGTTGTCGAGCACGATCACGCGGTCCGATAGCCGCATCACCATGTCGAGCTTGTGTTCGATCAGCAGAATGGTCAGCCCGCGCGCTTTCAGTTGCTGAATCAGCACGAGCATTTCGGCGGTTTCGGACTCGTTCATGCCGGCCGTCGGCTCGTCGAGCAACAGGATGCGCGGATGCAAGGCGAGCGCGCGAGCAATCTCGACGCGCCGCCGGTTCGCATACGAAAGGCTATGCGCCGGATGATCGATGCGCGGCGTCAGGCGCTCGCCAAACCCCGCGATGATCTCGCGCACTTCGTCGCGCAACGCCGCGTCTTCACGGCGGATCGAAGCCGGCCCGATGAGCGCGCGCGCCACTTCGGCAATCGCGCCGACAATCGGCCAACCTGTGCGAGTGGTGCGCAAACGCGCGTGAGCACCGATCAACACGTTGTCGAGCACGCTCAGGTTGCCAAACACCCGGCCATGTTGAAACGTGCGCGCCAGCCCGAGCGCGGCGAGTTTTTCCGGCCGCACGCCGGTAATGTCGCGGCCGTCGAATTGCACACGGCCCGCGTCTGGCGTATCGAGCCCGGTGATCAGGTTGAACAGCGTCGACTTGCCCGCGCCGTTCGGCCCGATCACACTCACGAGTTCGCCTTCCGAGATCGAAAGATCGACCCCGTTCACCGCGGTCAGTCCGCCGAAGCGCCGCGTCACGCCGCGCACCTCGAGAAGAGTTTGTGTCATGTGCGCTCCGTCATACCGTGCCCAGCAAACCCTGCGGCCGGAATCGCACCAGCAGCAGCAACACCAGGCCGTAGATCAGCATCCGATAATCGGCGGCCCAGCGGAAAATCTCCGGTAAGCCGATCAGCGCCACCGCGCCGACGATGCCGCCCAGCACGTTGCCGAGGCCACCGAGAATCACCATCGTCAAGGCGAGGATGGACACTTGCGAGTCGAAGGTCTGGTTGTTGATGTAGCTATACAGATGCGCCGCGATCCCGCCGCTGATGCCGGCGGCCAGCCCACCGAACGCGAACGCGATCGCCTTGTAGCGGTTCGGGCGGATGCCGTGCGAGCGCGCAGCGACCTCGTCTTCGCGAATCGCGCGCAGCGTGCGGCCCAGATGCGAGCCCAGCAGCCGCGTTTGCAGCAACGCCAGCACGATCAGCACGCCCAGCGCAAACCAGTAGATCGCACGAGCACTGTCCGGCGTCCAGCCGAACACCGACAGCGGCGCAATGCCCGCGATGCCGAGCGGGCCACGCGTCAGGCTGTCCCAGTTGAGGATCACGAGGCTCACTACTTCGCCGATGCCGAGCGTCGCAATCGACACATAGTGCCCGCGCAAACGAAATGCCGGATAGACCAGCAGCGTGCCAAGTGCGGAGGTGATCAGACCGGCGCAAAAAATCGTCACGACCGGTGACCAGCCGAGATTCGTCGACAGTAACGCAGATGCGTACGCGCCGATCACCAGCAGCGCGGCATGGCCGAGCGAAATCTGTCCCACGGTGCCCGCCACCAGCGTCAGGCTCAACGCCAGCATTCCGTACAGCCAGGCATTGGTGAGTGTTTGCAGGAAATAGGACGAACTGGCTACGAACGGCAACGCAACCGCAGCCAGCGTCAGTGCAATCACCACAGCGCGCGGCACCTTCACCGCCTTGCCGGCGGACAGGAACGTACCGGTCATCGGCTCGGGCGGCAATCGGCGGCTGCCGCTAAAGAGTCCGTTGGGACGCCACACCAGAAACAGCAATAGCAGGACGAACGCGAACAGATCGCGGTAACTGGTGCCGAAGATCGCCACGCCATAGCTCTCGACCAGACCCAGCAGCAGGCTGCCGACAATCGCGCCCGGCACATTGCCCAGTCCGCCGATCAGCAACGCCACCACGCCCTTGAGCGTGGCCTGAAAGCCCATCGCCGGATCGATGCTGTTGTAGTACATGCCGACAAGCAAGCCGCTCACGCCGCCAAGCGCGCACGCGATCGCAAACACCGCCTGATTCACACCGTTGACGTTCACGCCCATCTGCTGCGCCGCGTCCCGGTCCTGCGCCGTTGCGCGTACCGCCCAACCGAGCCGCGTGAAACGCAAAAACACATAGAGCACGGCAGCAGCCGTCACGCCGATGCCGGCAATCAGCAGATCCAGCGAGCCGATCGTCGCGCCGCCAAGACGGAAGTGCCAATCGGGCAGCGTGCTCGGCACGGCTCGCGGATCGGCGCCGAATAGCAACTGCGCGCATTGATCGAGCACGAAGCTGATACCGATCGTCGCGAGCAACGGCGCGATGCGCGCCGCGCCCTGCAGCGGCCGCAAGCCGATACGCTCGATCGCGATGCCCAGCAGCCCGCAGCCGAGCACCACCGCCAGCAAGGCCAGCGGCAACGGCAAACCGAGCCGCGTCAGACACAACCAGCCGATGAAGCTGCCGATCATGTACACCGAGCCGTGCGCGAAGTTGATCAGATGCGACACGCCGAAGATCAGCGCGAGGCCGACCGCCAGCAATGCATAGATATTGCCGACGATCAGTCCGTTGATCGTGTAGTCGAGCCATGAGGCCATAGCAATCAGATCCGGTGAGAAGCAGACACGTGAGCGTTGCCTAAGCGTTATTTCGAAGCGACCAGTGGCTTGGAACCGTCCCATTGTGTGAACCGGTTGTCCTTGACGACCAGGTACACGCTGCGCGCGCCGGCCACGCGGCGCGTCTGCGGATCGAACTGCACCTTGCCGAAGATCAGGCTCGGCACATCCTTGATCTGCTTCAGACCGTCATGCACGGCCTGACGGGTCACGCCGTAGCGGCGCATGACCTCCGCCGAGACGATCATCGCGTCGTAAGCACGCGCGGCGAACGTATCGGGCTCGCCGCTGTACTTCGCGCGATAACGTTGCACGAAGTCCTGCACTTCAGGCCGCTTGTCGCCGGGGAAGAAATTCGATTCAGTGAACACGCCGTTCACGGCCTCGCCACCCAGCTCGAGAAACTTCGGCGAATAGATTGAGCCCACTGCCGCAATCGGTTGCGTCAATCCTGACGAGCGCGCCTGGCGCACGATCTGCGCGCCGTCCGCGTAGTACGAGATCAGCACGAGCGAGTCGGGTTTCGCTTCGTTCACGCGCACCAGCGTCGCGCGGAAGTCTTTCTCCGTCGGCTGATAGCCTTCCGCCGCGACGACCTGCGCGCCATCCTGCGCGGCGGCTTTCGAGAAAATGTCCTTGCTGGTGCGGCCCCAGTCGGTATTCAGATAAAGCACGGCAATGCGCTTGAAGCCGAGTTCTTTCGCCGCGTAATGCGCGAGCAGCGGTTGTTCTTCGGCCTGGCTGAGCGCCGTGCTCCACATGTAGTCGCCGCCCTTGGTGAAATCAGGGTGCGAATTGGTGAAGCCGAATTGCACGAGTTGTCCGCGCTGATAAATCGGCGAGGCCGCCATTGAGGTCGTGCTCGACAGGTCACCCAACTCCAGCAGAATGCGCGGATCGCCGACGAACTTCTGCGCGATCGACACGGCCTGGCGTGGATCACCACGGCTGTCCTCGAAGTCGTAGGCAAGCGGACGGCCCTTGATGCCGCCCTGGCTGTTGATCTGCTCCAACGCGAGATCGAAGCCGCGCTTCCACTGCGTGCCGTATTGCGCGTCCTGTCCGGTAAGCGGCCCACTCACGCCGATCAGATACGGCTCGCCCGCCGCGGCGCCGGCATAGGCCGGCGAGGTTGCTGCGATGCCCACCACGGCGGCGAGCACCGGCACCGTTTTTAGCCAGCGTGACCAGCTGGTCCGCGATGATTTCGATACGTGCTTCATGTTTGCCCCGACTCTCATCTTCAAAGTGGGGCCATGTAACCACGGTGAATTCCGGCGAACCAACGAAGTTTTGGGAATATGGTTATCACGTTGGAGCGCATGCCTCTGCTTGCGCAAGACGAAGCCATGCGCCCATGTTCACCCTCATCCGCAAACACGCTGAAGCATCTCATTGATGCAATTGATTTTTTTCTCTTTCGAAACGCACCGCATGGAACAGAACCTGAGACGCCACGCGCTCGTCCACCGATCCGCTTCGCATTTTTTCGGCTGTCGATATCGGAATTGATTATATAAATCCCGCATTCAGACGACCCTACAATGCGCAGACCGAATTGCCAGGGCCAGCCATGGAGCTGCATCAACTCGAAGCGTTTTCGGCGGTCATGTCCGCCGGCAGCATCACCGGTGCGGGGCGTTTACTCGAGCGCTCGCAGCCCGCCGTCACGCGTCAGATTCAGGAGCTCGAAGCGGATCTCGGCTATGCCCTCTTCAATCGCAATGGTCCGCGTGTCACGCCGACGCATCGTGCGTTTCTGCTTTACGAAGAAGTCGAGCGTTCACTAATCGGACTGAAGACCATCGAGCAACGGGCGCGCGCCATCGGTCTCGGCGAAGCGGAACCGCTGCGCGTGGCGGCCACGCCCGCGCTGGCGGCGTCAATCGTGCCGCCAGCCATCGCCGCGCTGCCGCCGCTCGGCCATGCATCGCAATTCCAGTTACGCAGTTTGTCGGCCGAACACGTCGTGCATGAAGTACTGACCCGTTCCGCGGATATCGGCCTGGTCACGCTGCCGATCGGCCATGCGGGACTCGACATCCACTGGATAGCTGAGGCGCCCTGCGTGGCGCTCGTGCAAAGCGGCGATCCGCTCGCCTCGCAGCCGTACATCGCGCTGCGCGATCTGGCGACCCGGCGCATCGTTACCGTGGCGAACCGGTTTCGACTACGGCATCGGATCGACGCGGCGTTCGCGGCCGCGCGTATTTCCGCTGATGTGTTCCTCGAAACCAACGCATCGTTAAATGCGGTGATGGCCGCCCGGGCGGGTGCCGGAGTCGCGATCGTGGATCCGGCAACGGGTCTCGGCCTGTCGATCGAAGGCGTAACGGCGCGGCCACTCGACTGTGCGATTCCGTTCTTCTTCGGCGTTGTGACGCCGGCTGGCAAACCGCGCCGCGCCGCCGTCGACGCGTTGCTGCAAGCCATCGAACACGCGACGCGCGAACTGCTCGAAGGCGTGGTGCTGCATCCCGCCCAGCAACACGATGCGCTACTACAGCGCGAAACGCGCGTCCCCCGTGCGCGCACCAAACATCTGGAACACACCGCATGAATCGCCTTGCCGCACTCGAAGCCCGCTTGCGTGAAGATCTGCGCTGGCTGGAATTGCCCGCGCCCTCATGGGTCCCGCCGCGTTTCGCCGATGCTGAACGCGTGCTCGATGTCGCGGTGATCGGCGGCGGCATGGCGGGGCTCGCCGCGGCGGCAGAACTGCGCTGGCTCGGCATCGACAATCTGCGGGTGTTCGACCGCGCACCATCCGGACACGAAGGTCCGTGGGTATCGTTCGCGCGAATGGAAACGCTGCGCTCGCCCAAGCAGCTCACGGGGCCCGCCTTGCGCATGCCGGCCCTCACGTTTCGCGCGTGGTACGAAGCGCAATTCGGCAGCGCCGCATGGGATGCGCTCTACAAGATTCCGCGAACACAGTGGATGGACTATTTGCGCTGGTATCGCCACGTGCTCGATCTGCCGGTGCATAACGACACCACGCTGACCTCGCTGCGGCCGCACGACGACGGCCTGCTAGCGCTCGATCTCGCTGAAGCAGGCGCGCAGCGCACGGTGCTCGCGCGGCATGTCGTGCTCGCCACCGGACGCGACGGTTTGGGCGGTCCCTTTGTACCGGCTATCGCCAACACGGTTGCGCCCCGCTACTGGGCGCACTCCGCGGATGCAATCGACTTCGCCGCATTGGCCGGCAAGCGCGTCGGTGTCGTCGGCGCGGGTGCGTCTGCCTTCGACAATGCCGCGACCGCACTCGAAGCAGGTGCGGCCAGTGTCGATCTGTTTATCCGCCGCGACGATATTCCGCGTGTGAATAAGCTGACGGGCATCGGCAGTCCGGGCCTCGTGCACGGTTTCGCCGATCTCGACGATGCTTCCAGATGGCGCTTCCTGCACTACGCGCAGACTGAACAAACACCCCCGCCGCGCGACAGCGTGCTGCGAGTTTCCCGCCATGACGGTGCATGCTTTCACGTCGGCAGCCCGATCGTTGCGCTCGACGAACTTGACGGTTCGCTCGCGGTGACAACGCCGAAAGGCCGTTACGGGGTGGCCTTTCTGATCTTCGCGACCGGCTTTCATTCGGATCTCTCCACGCGTTCCGAATTCGCGCCGTTCGCGCGCTACGTGCGGCGCTGGAAAGATCGCTATCAAGCAGACCCGTCGCTGCCTTCACACGAACTGGCCGAATCACCGGATCTCGGCGCTGCGTTCGCGTTTCAGGAACGCGAACGCGGCACGTGTGTGGCGCTGACGCAGATCCATTGCTTCAATCATGCAGCAAGCCTCAGTCATGGAAAGCTGTCCGGCGACATTCCGGCGATCAGCGACGGCGCACAGCGTCTTGCGCGTGGTATCGCGAGCCGTCTGTTCGACGCGGATCGTGAGCGGCACTACGAGGCACTCCTCGCCTTCAATACGGCGGAGCTGCAAGGCGATGAATGGACCGATGCGGATGCGTCGTCCGGCACTTCGCGCGCTCACCTGCAAGCAGAAAAAACCGCTGAAAACACTGATTAACCCGCCGGAGCAGACATGACCGACCTCGCCTCACCCAACCAGCCGTCCGCGCCCTCAGACGCGAATGGCGCAGACATCAGCGACACCGTCGACGCCCTTGCCGGCCTGCAAGCCGGCAGCCCGCTCGCCGCGATCCGTCATGCCCGCGACAAAGTCGCGCTGCACACACAGCGCAGCGAAGATGCATTGTTCGATCCCGCGTTGCCCGATCTCTCCTTGCAGGAGCGTTTGTTTGCAGCGTGGTATGCCGCGCGCCTTTCGCGGGCCGACGATCTCGCCGACGCCTACACCGCCCGGCTCATCGCCGCCGGCGCACAACCGGTTACACTCGATTCAATCGAAGCGGGCACGCTCGACCCCGCCACCGACGCGCGCCTGATCGCGATCCTCTCGCACGTCAAGCTGCTGACACTCGCGCCTGTCGATGCACGCCCCGAACATCTGCTGACGCTGCAGCAGGCCGGTATCACGGCGCGCGGTATCGTCGCGTTGTCGCAACTGATTGCGTTCGTCACCTATCAGTTGCGTGTCGTAGTGGGCCTGAAGGCACTGCGCGCCGCCCAGGAGGCAGCATGAGTCATGTGAATACCAGTGCGTTGCCGGTTGACCGGTTCAACGGCTTCACCTTCGATACGCTCGGCTGGCGCGCATGGCTCGACACGGTCAGCCTCGGCGGCGCCACACCCGAGCAGATCGCCGTGCTCGAAGAGAGCCATCCTGAAGCCAAGACCTCAGACTACTATCTGCTGCTGGTCCAGCAGGCGGAAATCCTGCGGCAGCGCTCCGGGGTCTTCAACGCGATCATGTATGCGCCCGGCGACCTGCCGCGCGCCGAACGCGAGCTTGCCAGCACCGTGGTGTCGCGTGTGAACGGCTGCGTGTATTGCGCTTCGGTGCACGCGCAACGATTCGGCCAGCTCGCGAAGCGGACGGACGCGATCGAGCAGGTGTTCGAAGACCCCTTGACCGCAGGCACCACGGAGCGCGAGCGAGCGATCATCCGGTACGCGATCGAACTGACCGAACGCCCTGAAAATGTCGACGCAGCCGCCATCAAACGGCTCGAAGCCCATGGCCTGACGCACGCGGAAATCCTCGACCTGACTCACGCTATTGCGATCTTCGCGTGGGCCAATCGGCTGATGCTCACGCTTGGCGAACCCGTGTTTCCTGCCGCGGACGCCTGATCCTGAAGCACGCCAGTCAATGTGTCCGGCAGCCCCCGCCTGGTATTCGAGCTTGACGAATCAGTGCTTGCGGCCATGCCCGTCTGAGCGCGCCGGGGGAACAGCAAGCCGCATTGCGGTATTCTCACCGGCTCGTTAAGAAGGAGGATGGATTCATGAAGTTTTCGATTTGCCTGGCAGTTGCCGCCCTAACGCTGTCCGCCGGCGCTTACGCGCAAACCTCGCAGACCTTCCGTTTCGGCGAAGGCCAAAGCTCGCTGCCGTCCGGCAATGCCCATCCGGCACCCGCGCCGGGCGCACAGGCCCAGCCACAGCAGTCGCCGCAAGGTCAGCCGCAAGCCCAGCCTGCCGAGCACGCGCCGGCCAAGGCCAAACCGAAGCACAAGAGCAAGCATCACCGGCATTACCGCGGACACGTGACACAGCCTGATACGTACTCGCATAACTGATCCCCGGAACGCATGCCGCGCGGATGCGTGCTGGCGACGAAAATCCGTAGCGCCCGGCCCAGCCGCATGGCCGGGCGTTCCACGCCAGGTCTGGCGTACGCCTGTCACCTGTAGATACGCTGATACCGCCTATAGAACGTAGCGATTTTTGACTCGCTTCAAATTCGCGCGCGCGGCGGGCATAGTAAAACGTATTCTCAGACCGACCGGCCACGACAGGAACACGTATGAGCACCACCCGTCCCGCACCCTCCACGGCCCATTCAGCCGACTCAGCCGACTCAGCCGCCACGCTGCCGCCCACCGCGCCCGTCATCCGCGACGCCGCCGAAGTCGATCTGCCCACGATTCAGGCGATCTACGCGCACCACGTGCTGACCGGGGTCGCTTCGTTCGAAGAAATTCCGCCTTCCGTCGACGACCTGCGCACGCGCCTCGCGTCCGTGCGCAGCCACGGGCTGCCGTACATGGTGGCGGAGATCAACGGCGAGGTCGCCGGCTATTGTTACGCCACGCCCTACCGGCCGCGCGCCGCCTATCGCCACACGATCGAGGATTCGATCTACATCGGCGACGCGTATCGCGGGCGAGGCCTGGGACGCGCGCTATTGCAGGCGCTGATCGAACGCTGCGAAACCGGCCCCTGGCGGCAGATGGTCGCCGTCATCGCCGACGGCGGCAGCGGCGGTTCACTGTCGCTGCATACGCAACTGGGTTTCGAATTGACCGGCACGTTGAAGGCGGTCGGCTTCAAGCATGGCCGGTGGCTCGACACCACGCTGATGCAGCGGACCTTGGGCACAGGCGATTCATCCTTACCGGACGATGTGGCGCAGGGACACGACTGAAGCGCTGCGCGGCGCGTTAAAATCCCCCCATGCCCAAACCGCCGCCCTCCTTTTCGCCCGCGCCCGACGACTCGAACGTCCCGGCAAGCGCCGTGCCGCGCAATGAATACACCGTCGACGAACTCGCGCGGGTCACTGACACCACCGTGCGCAACGTACGCGCGTATCAGGATCGCGGCCTGCTCGAGCCGCCGGAAAAGCGCGGCCGCGTGGGCGTGTATGACGACACGCACGTGTCGCGCCTCAAGCTGATCAACCACCTGCTGACGCGCGGCTACACGCTCGCGAACATCCAGGACCTGATCATGGCCGTCGATGAAGGCCACGATCTGCGTTCGATCCTCGGCCTTGAAACCGCAATCGGCGGCCGCTGGTCGCGCGAACGGCCGAAAAAATACTCGCTGATCGAACTGCTGCAATTGTTCGGCAATAAAGCCTCCCCGAGCGCGCTCGGCAAAGCCGTCGATCTCGGTTTGCTGGAGCGCGACGGCCTTTCGTTCGTGTCGGGCAACCCCACGGCGCTGACCGCCGGCGCCGCCCTGGCGAAGGAAGGCATTCCACTCACCGACCTGCTTGATGCCGTGGGTACCGCGAGGCCGCACTTCAATGCGGTCGCCAAGGCGCTGGTCGATCTGGTGGTGCGTCAACTGGACCGCTACGACGCCGACGCGCTGCCACCGCCTGCCGACGTACCCGCCCTGGTCGAAGCGATCTGGCGTGTGCGGCCGCTGGCAATGGTGCTGGTTGAAAGTGAAATGAACCGCGCGCTTGAAGAAGCTTCCGGCGATTATCTCGGCGACCGCGTTGCGGCGATCATGGAAAAGAAGCTGGGCCATCCGCCTGAAGGCACAACGGCGGAGCGCGCTGCCGCAAAGAAAGAAAAACCTAAAAAATAGCGCCGCGCGCGTCATATTCAAATCTGCATTGCTTCGTTTGCCCGGCGGGACGTCCATGCGACGATCTTCGACCAATCGAACGCAATGGAGATTCGCCGGATGGCCCGTCATACCCGTTTTTCGCTTTCAATCGCCGCCGCATTGCTGGCGGCATTCACGACATTGGGCGCAAGCGCGCAAAGCAGCGGCACCGGCGCCGCCCAGGAGCCTGCCAAAGTACTGCGCATCGGCTATCAGAAATCAGGCTTGCTCGCGATCCTGAAAGCGCAAGGCTCGCTCGACGACAAGCTCAAACCGCTTGGCTACAGCATCAAATGGTTCGAATTTCCGGCCGGCCCGCAACTGCTTGAAGCACTGAATGCGAACAGCGTCGACTTCGGCTACACCGGCGCGCCGCCGCCGGTGTTCGCGCAGGCCGGTGGCGTACGCTTCGTGTACGTCGGCGCGGAGCCGTCCGGACGTCATGCCGAAGCCATTCTGGTCCGAAGCGATTCGACGCTGCATAGCGTGGCAGAATTGAAAGGCAAGCGTGTCGCGCTGCAGAAGGGTTCGAGCTCGAACTATCTGCTACTTGAAGCGCTGAAAAAAGCCGGCGTGCGTTACGAAGACATTCAGCCGGTGTATCTGGCGCCCGCCGATGCGCGCGCCGCCTTCGAAAGCGGCACCGTCGACGCCTGGGTGATCTGGGATCCGTATTACGCCGCCGCGCAACAGGCGCTGAAGGCTCGCACGCTGGTCGATTATTCGGACCTCAACGCCCCCTATAACTTCTACGAGGCCACACGCGACTTCGCGCAGCAGCATCCGGACGTGATCGGCGCGATTCTCGGCCAGTTGCGCACCGCCGGCCTGTGGGTCAACGGCCATCCGGTGGAAACCGCCGCGCTGATCGCGCCGAAGGTCGGTCTGGATCAGAAGCTGGTCGAAACCTGGGTGCGCCGCTATCCGTACGGCACCACCACCGTGACCGACGAGATCGTGCGCTCGCAGCAGGTGGTCGCCGACGCGTTTTACGGCGCCCATCTGATTCCGAAGAAAGTGACCGTGAAGGACAACGTCTGGCAAAACCGCGCGGTTACAGCGGCGCTGGCGGCGAAATGAAGCGGCACTGAGTATCCAGCGAGGCGAAAAACGGCGGATCTGCGGGTCCGCTTTTTTTATGCCTGACGCCGGCAGCCGTTTTTCACATAGTGAAAAATCATGCGGCCATTCTTAGAGCGGAGGGTCTAACAGCCCGCTTGCGTCATCCGTTGACAGCCTCTATTGTTACATCAACCAATGTAACAGTCAAAAGCGAACAAAACGGAGACGGATCGGATGAACGCACGCATGATGCCCCTCGACGACGCGGCGCCCGGCGCATCGGCGCCCGACGCATCCACGCCCATCGATACCGATATCGCTATCATCGGCTCCGGCTTTGCCGGCCTTGGGATGGCGATCCGGTTGCGGCAAGCCGGCATGACCGACTTCATCATTGCCGAAAAGGCTGAGTCGGTGGGCGGCACCTGGCGCGACAACCACTATCCCGGTTGTGCCTGCGACGTGCAATCGCACGTCTATTCGTTCTCCTTCGCCCCAAATCCGCGCTGGACCCGCATGTTCGCGCGCCAGCCGGAAATTCGCGCTTATCTGGAAGCGTGCACGCAACGCTTCGGCGTTCAGCGTCATCTGCGCTTCGGCCATGAGCTGGCGAGCGCGATCTACGACGAAACCCGCCACCGCTGGCAACTGACGTTCGCGAACGGTCAGCAATGGTCGGCGCGCGTGCTGATCTCGGGGATGGGCGGGCTGTCGCGCGCGGCCATGCCGAACATTCCCGGCATCGAGAAATTCAAGGGTAAAGCGTTCCACTCGCAGCACTGGGACCATACCTATTCGTTCGAAGGCAAACGCGTCGCGGTGATCGGCACCGGTGCGAGCGCGATTCAGTTCGTGCCGCAGATCGCGCCGCGCGTCTCGCATCTGAACCTGTTCCAGCGCACGCCGCCGTGGATCATGCCGAAGGCCGACCGCGCGGTGAAGCCGTTCGAACAGTGGCTGTTCAGGCATCTGCCGTTCACGCAGAAGATCATGCGTTCGGCACTCTACTGCATGCTCGAATCACGCGCCCTCGGTTTCGCGGTTCATCCTTCGCTCATGAAGACCGCGCAGAAAGTTGCGGAGCGCCATCTGCGCCGCCAGGTGCCCGATCCGCAACTGCGCGCCACGCTCACGCCGAACTACACGATGGGCTGCAAGCGCATTCTGATCTCGAACGACTACTTCCCCGCGCTGTCGCGCCAGAACGTGTCGGTGACGACCACCGGCATCGCTCGCGTGGAAGAAGACGCCGTGATCACGACCGACGGCGCGCGCCATCCGGCCGACTGCCTGATCTTCGGCACCGGCTTCCAGGTGGCCGATCTGTTTCCGGCGGGCGTGGTGCGCGGGCGTGGCGGCGTCGATATCGTCGATACGTGGCGCGATGGCGCGCATGCGTATCTCGGCACGACACTGCCCGGTTATCCGAACTTCTTCATGATCGTCGGCCCGAACACCGGTCTCGGTCATAACTCGATGGTGTTCATGATCGAATCGCAAGTCGAATACGTCCTGCGCGCATTGAAGACGATGAAGACCGAACGCGCCGATGCGATCGAAGTGCGCCCGCAGGTGGAGCGTACCTACAACGAACAGATCCAGCAGAAACTCGGCCGTGCGATCTGGTCAACGGGCGGCTGCAAGAGCTGGTATCTCGATCCGAAGACCGGCAAGAACACAACGCTGTGGCCAGGATTCGCCTACAAATTCCGCCAGGCCACCAGCACCTTCAGCATGGACGATTACCTCGCGTATTCGCCCGCCGTGCAGCCGCTGAGCGGGCATGCTGACACGCAGCCGCAGCCTGTCCATGCTCACGGCAACGCGGCCACGACATCCGCGGAAGCAACCTGAAAAAGCACAACCAAAAAGAGCACAACGACAAGGCACCGTTCAGAGAGGACAGGAGATAAGCCATGAAAAACTTCACCGACAGAGTGGCCGCGATCACCGGCGCAGGCTCAGGCATGGGCCGTTCACTCGCGATCCGGCTGGCACGTGAAGGCTGCCACCTCGCGCTCGCCGACCGCAACGCCACGAGCCTCGAAGAAACCGCGCAACTCGCGCAGGCAGCCGCGCCGCATATCGTGGGCTCGCCGCTGCGTATCACCACGCGTGTGCTCGACGTGTCGGACCGCGCCGCGATGTTCGACTGGGCCGCCGAAACGGCCGCGCAGCATCAACGGGTGAACCTCGTGTTCAACAACGCGGGCGTCGCACTGTCCAGCACCATCGAAGGAATGGAGTACGCCGATCTGGAATGGATCGTCGGCATCAATTTCTGGGGCGTGGTGCACGGCACGAAGGCGTTTCTGCCGTATATCAAGGCCTCCGGTGCGGGACACATCATCAATACGTCGAGTGTGTTCGGCCTGTTCTCGCAGCCCGGCATGAGCGGCTACAACGCGACCAAATTCGCTGTGCGCGGCTTTACCGAAGCGTTGCGCCAGGAACTCGATCTGATGAAGTGCGGCGTGTCGGCGACTTGCGTGCACCCGGGCGGCATTCGCACCGGCATCGCACAGTCGAGCCGGATCTCGTCGAACATGGTCGGCTTCATGCTGGAAACCGAACAGCAAGGCAAGGACGACTTCGAGAAGTTTTTCATCACCACCGCCGACGAAGCCGCACGCGTGATTCTCGACGGTGTGCGCAAGAACAAACGGCGTGTGTTGATCGGCCGTGATGCGCGCGCCGCCGACTGGATGGCGCGTACGTTGCCGGCGGCGTATCAGGCGCTGGTCGTGATGCAGACGCGCCGCATGAAACGCATTGCGGAAAAGCGCGCGCGCCGTGCCGCGCAAATGGACGGCCGTCGCGCGTGATGCGCGGACCGACACGTAACGCGATGCATAACACCCGATCAGCACAATCAGCAGCACATAAAAGATCACAAGGAGCAAGGCCATGATGCCGGTTCGCCGCGACCTCCGTTTCAACTTACCGTCCGAACGTGCCTCCGATTGGCACGTGCAGGGCTCGCATGTGACACACTTCTTCAACGCGCTTTCGCTGCTATTCCCAGCCGGCGAGCGTTTCTTCATGGATAGCGTGCGCAACTACCGCGACCAGATCGACGACCCCGTGCTGAAGAAGCAGGTGCTCGGCTTTATCGGCCAGGAAGCGATGCATACGCGCGAGCACATCGAATACAACGATCTGCTGCAGGAAGCCGGTTTGCCCGCGCACAAGCTCGACAAGCGGCTGTGGGCGATTCTCAACTTCGGCCGCAAGATCCTGCCGCATTCGTATCAACTCGCGGTTACGGTCTGCCTCGAGCATTACACGGCGATGCTGGCGGGTTTGCTGCTGGAGGACGCATCGCGTATCGAAGGTTCGGTTGAAGGCTATGCGCAGATGTGGACCTGGCATGCGCTCGAAGAAACCGAACACAAGTCGGTTTCGTACGACGTGTGGAATGCGGTGGTTAAACCCGGCCTCGGACGCTATCTGCTGCGCACCAGCACGATGCTCGCCACTACCCTGACCTTCTGGCTGATCGTGTTCGACTTCCACGTGCGTCTGCTAATCGCTGATCGCAAACGCGGCGGCCATATCCGCGGCATGTGGCGCGTCGTGAAGTATCTGTACAGCCCGCGTCACGGCGTGTTTCCGCGTATCGCCGGCGAATGGCTGAGCTTTTTCCGCCCGGGCTTCCATCCGTGGGATCACGACAATCGCGCGCAACTCTCACGTATCGACGGCCTCGTCGCCGCAGTCGACGCCTCCAACGCGGCCACGCCGAGCGCACGCAAAGCCGCGCGACGCGGCGTGCAGGCGGCCGCGTGATACGCGACACGCTGTCGGTCGAGGCCGGCGACGTGCGGCTCGCGGTCTACGTGAGTGGGCCGCGCGACGCGCCGCCGATCGTGCTGGTGCACGGTTATCCGGATTCGGCGGCAGTGTGGGAGCCGGTGCGCGCGCAACTCGACGCGCGCTACCGGGTGATCAGCTATGACGTGCGCGGCGCGGGGGCATCCGACGCGCCAGCGTCGCGCGCGGCTTACCGGCTCGAACGGTTGGCCGCCGATCTCGCGGCCGTCGCCGATGCAACGTGCGGCGCGCGGCCGTTTCACCTGGTTGGCCACGACTGGGGTTCGATTCAAAGCTGGGAAGCAGTCACCGATCCGGCCTTCAAAGGCCGCATTGCCTCGTACACGTCGATCTCCGGGCCGTGCCTCGATCACGCGTCGTTCGGCTTACGCGGCGGCGCTGGCGCCGATCCTGCGGAACAATCCAGAGCGCCTCAGGCAGCAAAGCGCCCATTCGGCAGCGGTCTTCGGCAGACACTCAAATCCTGGTACATCTTCTTCTTTCACCTGCCATTGCTGCCGGAACTGGTGTGGCGCGCGGGCGGCGCACGCATGTGGCCGTTATGGCTGCGCCTGACCGAAAGCGTGCGCCCTGAACGCGATCCTGCGCAAACGCGCAATGCAATCAACGGCCTCAATCTCTACCGCGCCAATTTCATCGACAAGTTGCTGCACCCGCGCGCGCGCCATGCGCAGGCACCGGTGCAATTCATCGTGCCACTGCGCGATCGCTACGTCGGGCCCGAGCTTTCCCTTGGGCTCGAAGGCTGGCTCGGCGCATATAGCCGCACGGAAATCGATGCCGGGCATTGGGTCGTATTGCGCGAACCCGAGCGCATCGCAGCAGGCATCGAGCGCTTTGTCGAACAGCACCGGGCTGGCGGCCCCGGCATCCCGACGATCAACGCCCGCGCGGCAGGCGTGTGAATAGCGTCGGATAGTCGATCACGAGGCCGTCTTCATCCACTGTCAGGTCCGCAGTGAAATTGCGAAAGATGCCCTCGTAGCGATACACGCGATTCAACTCGATGCACGAATACGCCTGCTCGGCGCGCGTGACCTGCAAATCCGGCGTCGAAATATAGGCTACGGAAATCGGCTCGCGCGCGCCTTCGGCCAGTTGCAAACGGCGGATCGGCAGCGTGTTCGTATAGGGCGTGGCGGCGATATCGATATCGATGCAGCCTTCAATCGCGCTCAGTACGCGGCCGTGGCCATCGTGCCAATGGCCGGCGCCATCGCCGTGCAATTCCAGCTCACCGCCGCCGACGATCTTCAGCCACGCATACGTGGTGTGCCATTGCGCGTCGCAGCGCACCTGATAGTGCAGGCCATACGCTTTGCCGTAGCGCTGCCCGACCAGGGCGCTCTCCACCGTAAAGCCGTCCGCGCGCGCCTCGAACACCAGATGTTCGATGCCGTCGTCCTCTTCCGATGCCCATCGTAATTCACGCATCCGCCTGTCTCCTTGTGAAACGGCACGGCCAGCGCGCCGGGTTCCTATCGTAGCGCGAAAGCTTTCGGTTCGCCGACAGGTTGTTTTTCGGCCTTTCGGTCAGGGGCGCTATGGTGCGCGTGTGTCGCAAATAGCCACTATCAACGCCCGGCAATGCCTGGCGGGGGGCAAGTGGCCTATGCTCGCGGGTCACACTCAACCTGACCCGCCGCGCGCGCCTGGCTTGCACGCGGCAAAGTCGCGCCGTATCGAATTCGCCGTCCCCAAACCATGCCCGCAGCCGCAACCGAAGCACAATCCGCCGCCTTGCGCACCTTGTTGCGCAGCCTCGGCCAGATCGTGCTGCAACCGAACGCTTTCACCGGCGCGTGCCTGCTCGCCGCATGGCTGCTATGCGATCCGCGCCTCGCATGCGCGGCGCTGATGGGCGCGATCGCAGCCAACGTAAGCGCAGTGCTGGCCGGCTATCGCGAGGATGCGACCCGCGCCGGCCTGCATGGCTTTAACGGCGCGCTGGCCGGTCTCGCTGCGTTCAGCTTCATCGCCGACAATGCAACAGCCGCCGCCGTGGCGATTCTGGCCGCGACGGGCGCCGCGTGGCTGCTGGAACCGTGGTCGCGCTGGTTACGTGCACGGGATCTCGGGTTTTTCTCGAGCCCCTGCCTGATCGTTACGTGGTTTTGGTTACCGCTGGTGACACGAGTTTCCCAGCAAACAGCTTTCACCGCTGAGCACACGCTCGACGCCACGCAATTGAGCAGCGGCTTACTCGCCGGGTTCGCACAAACCGGCTTTGCGTCCGGCGCGTTACCGGGTTTGCTCGTCCTGATCGGAATCGCCGCGGCGTCACGCCGGCACGCGCTGTGGGCGTTGGTCGGCGCAAGCCTCGCGAGCGCCGTGCACCTGCAGTTCGGCGCAAGTGCAAGCTCGTTCGAAGCAGGCCTGTTAGGATTCAACGGTGCGCTGAGCGCGATCGCGCTGGCCGATTGCGGCATCGCGGTGACGCTCGGCGGTGTTGCACTTTCGGTCGCGTTGCAAACGGCGGCCACTTACTATGCGCTGCCGGCTATGACGGCACCGTTCGTACTCGCGACGTGGAGCATGCAGTGGTTCACTCGACGGTTTATGCGTGACGCAGCAGTGTCCGAAGCGGCGGAATGCATCGAAGCCCGGGGGCCCGTCACGTCACCGGCATCGATTACGTCAGCGGCTTCGGTCAGGCGCGCGGGTTAGCGCCATGGGTTTGGCGCCGCAGGTTCAAGCCGCAGGTTTATCCCCCAGACCCCGGCCGCCGTCACGGCCCACCAGACAATTTCAGGAGACAGACATGTCGTTCACCCACACGCCCGCCGGCCGCGTCGCCGAGGCGGGGCCGATGTCCGACGCCGAACAACAGACCCGCATCGACCTGGCCGCCGCCTATCGCCTCGCGGCACTCAATGGCTGGGACGACCTGATCTACACGCATATCTCAGCCAGTGTTCCCGGTGAACCCGGCCACTTTCTGATCAATCCGTTTGGTCTCGCGTTCGATGAAGTGTGTGCGTCGAATCTGGTGAAGATCGATATCGAAGGCAACATCGTCGGCACGAGCGAGCATCCCGTCAACGCGACGGGCTTCGCACTGCACGCCGCCGTGCACGCGGCACGCCCCGATGCCTTCTGCGTGATGCATTTGCACAATACGGCGGGCGTGGCGGTTTCCGCTCAACCGGCCGGCTTGCTGCCGGCGTCGCAACATGCGCTGCGCTTTTACGGCCACCTCGCCTATCACGATTACGAAGGCCTCGCCTTTACGCCGACTGAGGGCGAACGCCTCGTCGCGCATCTCGCCGGCAAACCGGCCATGCTGTTGCGCAACCACGGCACACTGACTGCCGGCCGCACTGTCGCCGAGGCCTATGTGCTCATGGCAACGCTGATCAAGGCCTGCGAAATCCAGTTGCAGGCGCAAGCATGCGGCAGCGAGCTCGTCGTGCCAGGCAATGCAATCGCCGCACGCACCGCCGACCAACTATACGACGGCGGTGCGATCGAAGGCACACTGGAATGGCCGGCGTTGCTGCGCAAGCTCGACCGGCTTGATCGCACGTACCGCGATTAAATTTATTTCCCAATGTCACCCATCACGGAGTCATGCAATGCCCACGTTTCATATCGAACTCTTCGAAGGCCGCTCGCTGGAACAGAAACGCCAGTTCGTCGAAGCCATCACCAAAGCGACCTGCGAATCGCTCGGCGTCGAACCGAACTCGGTGGACATTATCCTCACCGACGTCAAGCGTGAAAACTGGGCAACGGGTGGGCGTTTGTGGTCTGAAGCGCAGGCTTGAACGCCGGCGCGCGCGATGCTCGAAGGCGGTGCATCGCCAAAAATGCTGCGCGCATTGCGCGCGCAGCCAGTACTTCTGAGCAGACGCGTATCGGATACGCGTCGCCGTGACGGCGTCGACAGACGCCGTCACTCTGTTACACGATCAGAACTTGTGGATGATGCCCACACCCGCAGCAAACTGGCTGCGTGACGAAGACGGCGCGCCGTTCTGGCCGTCGCCGATATCGGCCGTTGCATTGATGATGCTCGTGCCGTTCGTTCCCAGAGTCTGACCACCCGCACGTTGATATGCCTCGAGCGCATACAGGCCCGTACGCTTGGAGAGGCTGTAGTACTGCGAGAGATTGAACTGCTGGTAGCGAGCCGAGCTCGAGATGCCGTTCGACTGCGTGGCGCGCGTGTAGCTATAACCAGCCGCCAGATCGAGCGCGGTCAGTGGCTTGAAGTGCAGCACTGCGCCAGCCGTGTTGAAGATCGCCTGGTTGTGGAACTTCGAATTCACACCCGGGATGTATTGCACGTTCGAGTACGAGAACGAGACGTCCCATTGCGACGTGAACGCGTAGCCGCCGGTCACCGCAACGCGCTGCTGCGCCTGCGCCGTCTGGTAGCCGTTGTTGATGCCCGACACGGCCGTCTGCGCGCCGGCATTCGACGTGGTGGAATCAGCACCCCACGCGCCGCCGCCAGGCGTCGAGTTATTGATGCGCTGATAGCCCGCTGCGATGCCGAACGGACCGTTCAGGTACTGAACCGCCGCGCTATACGTCGAGCCGGCATTGGTGCTGCCAGCCACGCCGCCCAACGAATACGAACCGCTCACCGTCAGACCGTACATGCTCGGCGACGTATACACCAGCGAGTTATTCGCGCGGTACAGCGTATCCAGCGAATCGATATCGCCCGGGTGTGCGCCGTACGCGCCCGTCAACCACGTGGTCGGGCTATAGGGCGAGAGCAACGTGTAGTACGACGTGTACTGGCGCCCGGCAGTCAGCGAGCCGTAGGTGGCATTGGCCACGCCGACATACGCCTGCCGGTTGAACGCCAGGCCGGAGACGGACTGCGCGCCGGTTGCGCTGTTAAAGCCCTCTTCCAACTGGAAGATCGCCTTCGTGCCGCCACCCAGATCCTCGCTGCCCTTCAGGCCGAAGCGGCTGCCCGCCCAGATGCCGTTGACCATCTTGACGGCCGAGCGGCCGCCAGTCGTCGAACCGAGCGACGTCGAGCTGCTTTGATAGCCGATACCCGTATCGACGATACCGTACAACGTCACGCTGGTCTGAGCGTGCGCGCCGAGGGCGACCAACCCAAGGGCCGAGGTTGCTAGTGCCTTTTTCATTTTTGCTCCTCTGTAAAAAATTTATTTGTGTGTCTGGCAATGCCTCACCGGCGCCGCCTCGTGGTCAAGCGTTCAAAACACCGGGTGGCCATTGATCAGGCTAGGCAACCACGTCGAAAACATCGGTACGTAGGTCACAATGTTGATCGCGCTGAAGATAGCCAGGTAATAAGGCCACGCCACCTTGGTAGTTTCACCGATCGACACATTGCCAATCGCGCAGCCGATGAACTGCACCGAACCGATCGGCGGATGCACGAGACCCAATGCGCAATTCAGCAAAATCATGATCCCAAACTGCACCGGGCCAACACCCGCGTGCATCGCCATCGGCAGGAACAATGGCGTGGTGATCAGAATGTGCGCGGCCATGTCGACGAACGTGCCGAGGAAAATCTGCAGGACGTTGATGTAAAGCAACATCAACCAGGCGTGGCTCGTTGCACCGTCGAGCATGTGTTCGATTGCGTCGGGAATCTCCAGATAGGCCATCTGGTAGCGCAGCATGTTCGACACACCGATCAGCAGCAGCACCACGCCGGTGGTTTTAGCCGCCTTCGAAAGTGCATGAGAGAGCTTCTTCATCGTCATCGTGCGATAGACGACGATGGTCAATACCAGCGAATAGGCCACGGCAATGGCTGCCGCTTCCGTCGCTGTGGCAATACCTCTCGCCACGCAGACCAGAATGATCGCGATCACCATCAAGCCCGGCAATGCGCCAAGGAACGTGCGGGCCACGGCGAACCAGCCAGGAAAGCGCTGCAATTCCGTCGAGCCGTCCGGACGGCGCGGGTAGCCGAACTTCACCGCCTGCCAGTACGCGGCGATGAGCACGAAACCCATCACCCACAAAACCGGCAACAGACCCGAAAACAACAGATCGCCGATCGACACGCCGCTCATCTGGTGGCCGTTCAACGTCCCGGTAATGCCTTGGGCCGCGAATGCATAGATGATCATGTTCGTCGATGTGGGCATCAACGCGCCCGCCAGCGACGAATGGGTCGTCACGTTGACCGCATAGGCCGCGCTGTAGCCTTCGCGCTTCATCAGCGGAATGACGACGCCGCCCATGGCGGAAGTATCCGCCGTCGGCGAACCGGACACGCCGCCGAACAACGTACACGCGACCACGTTAGCCATGCCGAGGCCGCCGCGGAAATGACCCACCGTGGCCTGCGCGAAACGCAGGATGCGGTCGGCGATACCGCCGTGCAGCATCAACTCGCCGGAGAAAATGAAGAACGGGACTGCGAGGAACGAAAACGCGTTCATTCCAGAAATCATCGACTGCATGGCGGTGGCCGCCGGCAGGCCTTCATACAGATAAGTCAGGACGCACGAGAGTCCCAGCGCAAACGAAACAGGAACCCCGAACACGAGGAAAACGAGGAAACTAACTGAGAGGATGGCAAGTTCCATGATTCTTCTATTTTTGTTTCTGTGCGAAAAGCCCCAGCAGGTTCTCGAACGAGAACAGAGCGATGCAGGTGCTAGCAATAATCGGAATCAGATAACGAAGCGCTTCCGGAAGGCCCAGGATCGGGATCTTGTCATCCATGGTCGTCTCCGCCATCTGCCAGCAGCCGAAGAAAATCGCCACAGCCAGCAAGATCAGGCAGATATGCTGGAACGCATGGGCGGCCACCTGACCTTTCGGCGGCAATTTCTTGACTAGCGAGTCAAGCCCGATATGGCCGCCTTCGCGAACTTTGAGCGCGGCGCCGAACATGGCGATCACAATCACCAGCAAGAGGGCAATCGGCTCGACGAAATCCGGTGCGTCGCTGAAGGCATAGCGCATCACGACGCTATAAATCACCAACAGGCACAGCGTGGCAAGACTCGCCGACGCCACGACCACCAGCACACGGAAGAGAAAATCATTTGGGCGCTTCATGAATCTCATTGACCCCATCCTTGCCTACAGCGGACTTATATTTAATCTTCAGGAATCCTGCTAACCGGTATCGGTTCAGGAAACCGCGCGGCAGGAAAAACCTCCAGCGCTTGCTGCAAGGCTTTTCACCACCGCGTTATTGCCGAACTTATTTGACTGCCTGGATTTCGTCGACGAGCTGCTTCATTTGCGGCGTCTTCTCATACTTCGCCCAGACCGGCTGCATCGCCTTCACGAAAGCAGCACGGTCGATCTGCGCTGCGGGGATGATCGTCGCGCCGCCCTTCGTGACCGTCTTTGCCGCGTCGGCTTCGCGCGCGGTCCACAGCTTCTCGTAGTAAGGCACCGAGTCAGCCGCCGCTTTTTTGATGATGTCCTGCTCTTGCGGCGTCAGCGTGTCCCAAACCTTCTTGGAAAACACCAGAACTTCCGGCGTCATCGAATGCTGGGTTTCGGAATAGACCTGTGCGACTTCGAAGTGCTTGGTCTCTTCGTACGACGGCAAGTTGTTTTCCGCACCATCCACCAGACCCGTCTTCAGGCCCGTATAGACTTCGGCGAACGGCATCGGCGTCGGCGTGCCGCCCATCGCCTTGATTTCGTCGACCATCAGATCCGAAGGCTGCACGCGCACCTTGAGGCCCTTCATGTCTGCGGGCGAATGGATCGCCTTCTTCGCGTACATCGAGCGTGCGCCGCTCTCATAGAACGTCAGCGCGATCATGCCCTTCGCCTTGAAGGCATCGAGGATCTTCTGGCCTTCCGGGCCGTACATCACTTTGCGGAAATGGTCGATGTCGCGAAACAGGAACGGCAGCGACGGAATCATCGATTCAGGCACGATCTCGTTGAACGCCGCACCGTTGGCGCGCGCCATGTCCAGCGCGCCGATGCGCACCTGATCGATCGTGTCGTTTTCGGAACCCAGCGCGCTGTTGCCAAAGACCTTCACGGAATCCTTGCCACCGGTTGCCTTGCTGATTTCTTCCCCCATGTACTTCACGGCCATATTGGTCGGATAAGTATCGCCATGCACGTCCGACACACGGAACACGCGGGCGTGTGCCGACACCGTGCTGAACGCCAGCACGGAGGCCGCGACAATCATCGAAACACGGGAAGAGGCAAACTTCTTATTCATCGTGACATTCCTTGAAAAATAGATCATCCAATCGATTGCGGATGACCGTTTGCGGAGGGCCGCTTGCGGCGGACCGCTTTGGGATGCGACATGGTTTTGATACGTCTCCCGGCTCTACGCGCGCCACCCATACGGGTAAGCAAGCGCTTTGCCGTGCTGGCCTGTGTTGACGTCCCCGGCACAGATGCTCAGCACTCCTGTCAGACAACTCGACTTCATTTACTTCGACTGCATCGGCATGAATCCCGCGTGAAGTTGGTCACACGCGCAGAGAACGCTGCCCGCTTTGTCCAGCGGCCCAAAAGCTATCTCGAAAGCAATTTGTTTGGGCTTATATGTTGTACGACGACATATGAAGTCTATAAAACGTCGTATGAGTTGTACAGCCGGTATTTACCCGCACGGCGGCCGATCGGACGTAAGAGTTTCCGAATTGATTTTTGGCTTGAAAGCCAATACAGAAGCCTAACCGAGCGAAATCCGCACCTCGCGGATTTATGTTTTTCGTAGCGAGGGAGATGGCTCGAAAGTGGCATTTACGCCACTATGTTGTACGACGAGTGATGAATAAAAAGCTGCGACTGTTGGGCGTCGACGCACTAATGCCTCGACGCCCGTCTCATGCACCGCGCTTTTTCAGAGTTTGCCCGCGTATTCAGGCTCGGGCAGGCCGGTCACGCCGGGGCGAACGGCAAAGAGATGGCCGTCGTGTTCGCTCGCGCCAGTCGCAGGACGAATCGACGTCACGAACAGCGTATCCAGATTGGCGCCGCCGAATGCGCACATTGCCGGCTTCACGGCCGGCACGGCAATCTGCCGGTCGAGCTTGCCTTGCGGCGTAAAGCGCAACAACAGGCCTGCGTCGTTCGCGCAGATCCAGTAGCCGCCATCGGCATCTACCGCTGCGCCGTCTGGCCGACCGGCATAGTGATGCAGATCGGCGAATACGCGCCGGTTACGCGGCTCGCCTGCTTCGATGTCGTAATCGAATGCCCAGATTTGCCGGCGTAGAGGATGCGAGTCCGACAGATACATCGTGGTCCCATCGGGCGACCACGCGAGACCGTTTTGCGTAATCAACGCATCGACGACCGGCTCCGACAACACGCCGCGCTCATCGAATCGATAGAGCGCGCCCGCGGGATTGGCGGCCGCCATGTCTTGTACCATCGTGCCGGACCAGAAGCGCCCTTGCCGATCGCAACGGCCGTCGTTGAAGCGCATATCTTCGAATGCGAAGACCGGCGCGGCGAGTTTTCTGCCCGTCACCTTCACCGGTTCGCCACCGGGTGCCCCTTCAGTCAGCGTCACCGCGAAGAGTCCCGTCTCACAGCCAGCCAGCACCTTGCCGTGTCGATCGAAAGCGATGCACGCCACCTTCTCCGGCAATAACCACTCGGCGCGCTCTCCTGAATCGATTTGTAGCCGCACGATCTTTTGGGCCGGAATATCCACCCAGTAGAGCGCCTGTTCCGCTGCGCGCCACACCGGACTCTCGCCGACCGACGCGGGCGCTTGCCCCGCCGCCTCAACACGCTCCACCCGCGGGTTCGCCATGGCGCTCACCGCTTCGGTTCCATTGGACCGGCCAGCACAAACGGGCCGCCCTGGAAATGCTGCGTCGGATCGTCGAGCTCGGCAGTGGGCGCCGTGACCGGGAAGAGGTGCTCGAACTCGATGGAACTGTCTTGCGGGCGAAAGCCAAGGAACGCCGCCTTGGTGTTATCGACCCACGTGGTCCGGTTATCCGATACGCCATAAACGATCGCGTGCCCGACCCGGTTGGTGAACAGCGAGCAGCGCACCAGTTCGATAAAGTCGCGGAAGCTCAGATAGGTGACGAGCATGCGCGGATTCTTCGGCTGCTCGAAGGACGAGCCGATCCGCAGGCACACAGTCTCGAGACCGAAGCGGTCGAAGTAGTAACGAGACAGCGATTCGCCAAAGCATTTCGTCACGCCATACAGGCTGTCAGGACGCAGCGGCGCGTCGATATCGAGCACCGATGTCGTCGGATGAAAACCCACAGCGTGATTCGAGCTCGCATACACAATGCGCTTCACGCCCTGCTTCTGCGCAGCCGAATAGAGGTTGTACAGGCCGCGGATATTCGCTTCGAGCAGATCTTCGAACGGCGCCTCGATGGAAATGCCGCCCAGATGAACGACCGCATCCACACCTTCGAGCAGCGTGTGAACGGCGGCTTCATCCGCGAGATCCACGATCGATGCTTCTTCGTGCGCCGCCACTTCACCCAGCGGCGCGATATCGGTAACGCGCACCACATCGGCCCACGCGGCGAGCGCACCACGCAACTGCTGGCCGAGGTTGCCGGCTGCGCCGGTGAGCAGAAGACGGCGGAATGGTTTCTGCGCCGCCGGGCGGCTGAGGTTCGAGTCAGTCATGTTTCAGTCTTTTTCGTGATTGCGTCATGATTACGATCGGTGCTATCAGGTCACCGGCGCCGGATTGAACAGCGTCAACGCATTGTGGAGTTTGAGCTTCTCCGCGCAAGTCTCTTTACGTCCGCTTGCGACCTCAAGCATCAGGCGGAACAATTCCCAGCCCACGTCTTCGATCGTCGCCGCGCCGGTTGCAATGGTACCGGCATTGATATCCATCAAATCATGCCAGCGGCGCGCCAGATCGGAGCGCGTCGCGACCTTGATGACGGGCACTTCCGCGAGACTGTACGGTGTGCCGCGGCCGGTCGTGAACACATGCAGATTGATACCCGCCGCCACTTGCAGCGTGCCGCAGATGAAATCGCTGGCCGGCGTGGCCGCGTAAATCAAGCCTTTCTGCCTGACCTTTTCGCCAGGTGACAACACGCCGGAGATCGCCGAGTTGCCCGACTTGATGATCGAACCCATCGCCTTTTCAACGATGTTCGACAGACCGCCCTTCTTGTTGCCCGGCGTGGTGTTGGCACTGCGGTCCGCGCCACCGCGCTTCAGATAATCGTCGTACCACTGCATTTCGCGGATGATCGCCGCAGCCACGTCCGCATTGGCCGCGCGCGCGGTCAGTTGATCGACGCCGTCGCGCACTTCGGTGACTTCGGAGAACATTACCGTCGCACCCGCGCGCACCAGCAGATCGGTGGCAAAGCCCACCGCGGGATTCGCGGTCAGCCCGGAAAAGGCATCGCTGCCGCCGCATTGCACGCCGACTACCAGATCGGAGGCCGGGCAGGTCTCGCGGCGGCGATTGTTCAGCCGCTTCAGATGGCCGTCGGCCATTCTCATGATCGACTCGATCATCGACTGGAAGCCGACATGCGCTTCGTCCTGCAGCACCACCACGTCGCCATTCAGATCGGCCGCGACGTCGCCGATGTCGGCCACTTCGGCGATATTCGCCGCAGCGGCGATGGGAATCGTGCCCGGCGGCATCAGGCGTTCAGGCTGCAGCTTCTCGCAACCGAGGCTGACCATCATCACTTCGCCGCCAAAATTCGGATTCAGACTGATGTTGCGCACGGTGCGGATCGGCACCATCGCGTCCGGCGCGTCGATCGCGACGCCGCAACCATAGGTGTGCCCGAGGCTCACTACATCGTCGACATTCGGGTATTGCGGCAGCAACTCGGCCTTGATGCGCGTGACCGCGTGCTGAACCACGTCGGCCACGCATTGCACCGTGGTCGTAATGGCCAGAATGTTGCGCGAACCGACCGAGCCGTCGGCATTACGATAACCCTCGAACGTGAAGCCTTCCAGCGGCGGCATATCCGGCGCCTTGATGGTGGCGATCGGCAGATCTTCCAGTCCGGGCGGACTCGGCATGCGAATCACGTGTTCGTTGATCCAGCTGCCCTTCGGCAACGCCTTGAGAGCGTACCCGATCACCACGTTATAGCGGATGACCTCGTCGCCTTCCGCAAGATCGGCCAGCGCGACTTTGTGCCCTTGCGGAACACGCTCGCGCAGCGCAAGACCATCGGGAAACACGGCGCCCTCGCCCAGACCGCCGTCGTTGACGACGATCGCGACATTGTCATTGGGGTGAACGCGAATGTAGAGCGGGGTTTGTTCCATTGCATCGATCCTTATGCGGTTTCACGCCTGCTGCGCCAACCATTCATACGTCATCCTACAACATAGACGATTAAGCAGACGTTCCGTATTTACCCTATGACGCGCATTATGCCGTGAAAACACCGTTGAGTTAGTCAATTTGTTGTTGTACGATGACGTATAAGAAATCTCCATTTCTACATACCACCCCTATTCGACGCCCTGGATATTCATCATGACGACACCGCAGGAACTCAAGCAGATCGTTTCCGAAGGCCTTCTGTCCTTCCCCGTTACCGACTTCGACGAACAAGGCGAATTCCGCGCCGATACCTATGCTGAGCGCCTGGAATGGCTCGCTCCTTACGGTGCTTCGGCGCTGTTCGTCGCCGGCGGCACGGGTGAATTCTTCTCGCTCACGCATAACGACTACTCAAACGTCGTCCGCACGGCAACGGAAGTCTGCAAAGGCAAGGTGCCGATTCTCGCCGGCGCGGGCGGCCCGACCCGCGTGGCGATCGCCTATGCGCAGGAAGCCGAACGTCACGGTGCGAACGGCATTCTGTTGATGCCCCACTACCTGACCGAAGCCTGCCAGGAAGGCATCGCAGCGCACGCAGAAGAAGTCTGCAAGTCCGTGCCGAACATGGGCGTGATCATCTACAACCGCGCGAACTCCAAGCTTAACGCCGACATGCTCGAAGGGTTGGCCGAGCGCTGCCCCAACCTGATCGGCTTCAAGGACGGCGTGGGAGAGATCGAGAACATGGTGTCGATCCGCCGGCGTCTCGGCGACCGCTTCTCGTACCTCGGCGGCCTGCCGACCGCTGAAGTTTACGCCGCCGCCTACAAGGCGCTGGGCGTGCCGGTGTACTCGTCGGCGGTGTTCAACTTCATTCCGAAGACCGCGATGGACTTCTACCGTGCAATCGCCGCGGACGACCAGGCGAGCGTCGGCAAATTGCTCGACGAATTCTTCCTGCCGTATCTGGCGATCCGCAACCGCCGCCAGGGTTACGCGGTCAGCATCGTGAAGGCCGGCGCGAAGCTGGTCGGCCACAGCGCAGGTCCGGTGCGCGCACCGCTGACCGATCTGACCGAAGAAGAAACGGCGCAGCTCGACGTGCTGATCAAGAAGCTCGGCGCGCAGTAAGACAGTACGGCGTCAGGCCGGGCGAACCGGGGTCGCGCGCACGGCACTGCAAGGAGCGCCCGGGACGGCAACGTCACCGGGCGCTTTTTTACTGATAAAAATTCAGGAGATGACGATGGAAATGAGCCGTACCGCGAGTCCCGCCTACGTCGCAAAGCGCACCAACGTCCGCTACGCGATTCTGTTGCTGATCTTTCTGATCACGACATTCAATTACGCGGACCGCGCCACGCTCTCGGTAACCGGATCCGCGATGCGCGCCGAGTTTGGCCTCGACGCCATCAAGATGGGCTACATCTTCTCCGCGTTCAGCTGGGCCTACGTTCTGTCGCAATTGCCGGCGGGCTGGCTGCTCGACCGTTTCGGCGCGCGGCGCGTCTACGCGGCAAGTATTTTCCTGTGGTCGCTGTTTACGTTGCTGCAAAGCTCGATCGGTCTGCTGGGCAGCGCAGCGGCCGCCGTCACCGCGCTGTTCGTGCTGCGCTTCGCAATGGGCGCGGCCGAGTCGCCGGCGTTTCCGGCCAATGCCAAGGTTGTGGCGAGCTGGTTTCCCACCAACGAACGCGGCACGGCCTCCGCCATTTTCAATTCAGCTCAATACTTCGCGGCGGTCATTTTCACGCCGCTGATGGCATGGCTGACCCACGCGTTCAGCTGGCACACGGTCTACCTCGTGATGGGCGTGGCCGGACTTTTACTCGCCCTCACCTGGCTGAAGGTGATGAAGAACCCCGCCGACCATCCGCGCGTCTCGCGCGCCGAACTCGACTACATCGAACAGGGCGGCGGCGTGGTGAACGGGCACACGAAAGCAGCCCGGGCCGCGGACATCGCCAGCACCGGAGGCTGGTCGCTAGTGCGTCAACTGCTGACCAACCGCATGCTGCTCGGCGTCTATCTCGCCCAGTACTGCATCAACGTGCTGACCTACTTCTTCCTGACCTGGTTTCCGATCTACCTCGTGCAGGCGCGCGGCATGACGATTCTGCACGCGGGTCTGGTGGCGTCGCTGCCCGCGATCTGCGGATTCTCCGGCGGTGTGCTCGGCGGCATCCTGTCCGACGGGCTGATCCGGCGCGGACATTCGCTCACGATCGCGCGCAAGGTGCCGATAGTCGGCGGCATGCTGCTGTCGGTATGCATCATCGGCTGCAACTACGTGTCGACCGACTGGATCGTCGTCGCGCTCATGTCGCTCGCGTTCTTCGGCAAAGGTATCGGGGCGCTCGGCTGGGCCGTGGTGGCGGATACGTCGCCGAAGGAAGCCCTCGGTTTGTCGGGCGCCATCTTCAACATGTTCGGCAACGTCGCCGGCATCGTGACGCCCATCGTGATCGGCTACGTCGTCGCGAAGACCGGATCGTTCAACGGCGCGCTGGTTTTCGTCGGCCTGAATGCCTTGCTGACGGTGTTCAGTTACCTCGTGATCGTGAAAGACATCAAGCGGGTCGAACTACGCCCGGGCTAGCAGCCGGGCGGTTATCGTACTTCCCGGGGCGCTCGCAGAAACACCGTGACCGCTCCGCCAGGCGCCTTAAACCGGGCATCGACGCCCAGTCTGACGTCGATGCCGAAAATGATCCGGCGTTTATATAATCAGTCGTCAGACGACGGTATAATGGATCGCAGGAAGTATCTGCAACTATCTGATTCAAGGGGCGTTTTCGATGGCTACACCACTGGCATCCGCGGTACCGCCACGACGCGCGCGCAATCTTGCCGAGTTTGTCGTCGGCTACGTCACCGAGCAAATTTCGTCTAACGCGTTGAAGCCCGGCGACAAACTGCCAACTGAATCGCAATTGATGGTCACGCTGAGCGTGAGCCGCACCGTTATCCGCGAAGCGATTTCACGCTTGCAGGCGGGTAAGATCATCGAGACGCGCCACGGCATCGGCAGCTTCGTGCTGGAACCGCAGCGCGAAAAGCTGGGCATCGACATGGTGCCCGCCACGACCTTGCGCGACGTGCTGTCGATCCTGGAACTGCGCATCAGCCTCGAAACGGAGTGCGCGGGTCTCGCGGCTCAACGAGCCAAGCCGGACGATCTCGCGCGCATGCGCACCGCGCTCGATGCGATCGAAGCCACCCGCCACAACGGGCGGGATAGCGTCGACGCCGACCTGCAGTTCCATATCTCCGTGGCGCGCGCCACCGGCAACCGGTATTTCGTCGACATCCTCACGCAGATGGGCAGCGCACTGATTCCGCGCAACCGGCTCGATTCAGCGGGGATCGCGCGTGCCGAGCCTGACGCGTATCTGTCGCTCGTCAATCTGGAGCACGAAAGCATTCTCGAGGCGATCACGCGGCACGATGCCGAAGGCGCGCGCGCGGCAATGCGCATGCACCTGTCCAATAGCCGCGAGCGGCTGCGGCGCGCCAACGAAGCCGCGGAAGCAAACAGCTGACTCTTCACGCTGGACAACAACTGATTTGTCACGCTGGACAACCACTGATTCGTCGCGCTGGGCAACCACTGATTCGTCGCGCTGGGCGCAAAAAATGGCCGGGATATCCCGGCCATTTTTCTATCTCACGCGGCGCCCGCTTGCGCGCTGCTCACGCACCGCTTAGCTGCGACACCGCTTAGCTACGCGTGATCTCGCCGTCACGACGACGCCACAAGTCCAGCGGATTGCCGTCGGCCAGCGACTCGGGCAGCAGATCGGCCGGGAAATCCTGATAGCACACCGGACGCAGGAAGCGCTCGATCGACGTCGTCCCCACTGACGTCGCCCGGCTATCAGAGGTCGCCGGGAACGGGCCGCCGTGCACCATCGCATGTGAAACCTCGACGCCCGTCGGGAAACCGTTGATCAGAATCCGGCCGGCTTTGCGCTCGAGAATCGGCACCAGTTTCTTCGCCGCCGGCAGATCGGCGCTGTCCATCTGCACCGTGGCCGTCAGTTGACCGGCAAAGTGCTCGGCTACCGCGAGCATTTCCTGCTCATCCTTGCAACGCACGATTGTCGACGCGGGCCCGAAAACCTCGTCTTCCAGCGCCGGCGTAGACAGGAAGGTCAGCGCATCGGTCACGAACAAAGCCGCGCGAGCCTGCGTCGGGCCCGTTGCGTCAACGCCTTGCGCAATCGTTTCGACGCCCCTCGTTGCGGCCAGTTTGCCTTCGCCATCTTCATAGGCCGCGTGGATGCCGGCTGTCAGCATGGTCTGGGCCGGCTTGCCGCTCAATGCTTCGGATGCCGTTGCAACGAAGCCTTTGAGTGCGGCGCTGTCGACGGCGATGGCGAGCCCCGGATTGGTACAGAACTGCCCCGCGCCGAGCACCAGCGAATCCACGAAGCCGCGCGCGATAGTCTCACCGCGTTGCGACAGCGCATTCGACAGGAGGAACACCGGGTTGATGCTGCTCATTTCCGCGTAGACCGGAATCGGCTCGGCCCGCGCGGCCGCGACGCGCATCAGCGACGTGCCGCCTGCGCGCGAACCCGTGAAACCCACCGCCTTGATTGCCGGATGCGCGACCAGCGCTTCACCGACGGAATTGCCGGCGCCGACGATCAGCGAGAACACGCCTTCAGGCAAGTCCATGTCCTGCGCGACCTGCTGAATCACGCGGCCGACCATCTCCGAGGTGCCCAGGTGAGCGCGATGCGCCTTCACCACCACCGGGCAGCCCGCCGCGAGCGCCGCGGCGGTATCGCCACCCGCCACCGAAAACGCGAGCGGGAAGTTGCTGGCGCCGAACACGGCGACCGGTCCCAACGGAATCTTTTGCATGCGCAGGTCGGAGCGCGGCAAAGGCTTGCGCTCTGGCAACGGCGAATCGAGCGTCGCTGCGAGCCACTGGCCGGCGCGTACGACCTGGGCGAACAGTTTGAGCTGGCCCGACGTACGGCCGCGCTCGCCTTCGAGACGCGCCTTCGGCAGGCCAGACTCTTCGTGCGCGCGCTGGATCAGCGCGTCACCGAGCGCTGTGATGCCGTCTGCGATACGCTCGAGAAACTCGGCGCGCACCGTAAGCGGCAGATGCCGGTACGGGTCGAACGCTTTCTGCGCGAGTTCGCAGGCAAGCTCGACATTCGCCACCGAGCCGCTGCCGAACACCGGCTCGGCGATGTCGGCGCCCGTGGCGGGATTAAACGCTCGCAAAGGTTTTTCCTCGCCGCGCACTGCTTTGCGACCAATCAGCATTTCGCCGGTAATAGACATTTCACTTTCCTTGGATGGACATCTTAGATATAGGTCATCCTACAACATAGATGAGCCTGCGCGCAACCTGAAACCCCTACCCCGTGAGGAATTCGGGTTTACGTGACCGTTACAGGCGGGCGACCTAATGCTAATCTGCACCAAGACATACGACGACCTATAACATAGGATCCAGCAGACGTCGGAGCTTACCCGGTAAATTGCCGTTCGAGGAGACATCCCATGACAGCCGTCACGCCTTACCAGCCCTTGCCTAATAGCTTTCGCCGCGCCGTGTGCGGCGGCGAAACCCTGATCGGCTGCTGGGCTTCGCTCGCCAGCCCGATTGTTACCGAACTGCTCGGCATCGTCGGCTTCGACTGGATGCTGCTGGATGCCGAACACGCACCGAACGACGTTCTGACGCTAATCCCCCAGTTGATGGCGCTCAAGGACAGCCCGAGCGCGCCTGTGGTGCGCCCGCCGGCCAACGACAGCGTATTCATCAAACGGCTCCTCGATAGCGGCTTCTCGAATTTTCTCGTGCCGTTCGTCGAGAGCGCCGAAGACGCGGCCCACGCCGTCGCCGCGACGCGTTACCCGCCGCAGGGCATCCGTGGCGTGTCGGTGAGCCACCGGGGCAATCGCTATGCAACTGTCGCCGACTACTTCGACATCGCCAACGACAACGTCTGCGTCATCGTTCAGATCGAAAGCCGCAAGGCCGTCGACAATATTGACGAGATTCTTGCTGTGGACGGTGTCGACGCCGTGTTCGTCGGACCGTCCGATCTCGCGGCCGCCTACGGCCATATCGGCAACCCGAACCATCCCGACGTGCAACAGGCAATTGCGCGCGTTTTCGAGCGCGCACAGGCCGCCGGCAAGCCGAGCGGCATTCTCGCCCCCGTGCAGGCCGACGCAGAGCGCTATATTTCGATGGGCTGTCGCGTCGTCGCGGTCTGTGCTGATATGGGGCTGCTGAAAGCCGCTGCACAGACGGTTCAAAAACACTTCATGCAGAAATAAGCGGACTCGAAGTAGAGACGGCCGCCATGACATCTCCGGAGAATTCCATGCAAAAAGCTGGCTTTATTGGACTCGGCATCATGGGCAAGCCCATGGCCACCAACCTCCTTAAGAATGGTGTAGCCCTTGCCGCGTTTACGCGCAGCGGCGTGCCCGACGATCTCACCCAGGCCGGCGCCGTCGCGTGTGACAGCCCGGCCGCCGTGGCCGCGCATGCCGACGTGATCTTCGTCATGGTGCCGGATACGCCGGACGTCGAACGCGTGCTGTTTGGCGAACGAGGTCTCGCCGAGGCCTTGCGTCCGGGACAAACCGTGGTCGACATGAGTTCGATTTCGCCGATGGCCACGCGCGAGTTCGCGGCCCGCGTGCGTGAACGCGGCGCGGACTATCTCGATGCGCCGGTTTCTGGCGGCGAGGTCGGCGCCAAGGCCGGTTCGCTGACCATCATGGTGGGCGGCGAAACGGCAACCTTCGAAAGCGTCAAGCCGCTGTTCGACATGATGGGCAAGAACGTCACGCTGATCGGCGCGGTCGGCGCGGGTCAGGTGTGCAAGGTTGCCAATCAGGTGATCGTGGCCGCGACGATCGAGGCCGTCGGCGAAGCGTTGCTGCTCGCCTCCAAGGCAGGCGTCGATCCGGCGCGCGTGCGCGAAGCATTGATGGGCGGCTTTGCGTCCTCGCGCATTCTCGAAGTGCACGGTGAACGGATGACGAAGCGCACCTTCGATCCGGGCTTTCGCATCGAGCTTCACCAGAAGGATCTGAATCTCGCGCTCTCGACAGCCCAGGCACTTGGCGTGTCCTTGCCCAATACGGCCACCTGCCAGCAACTCTTCAACGCCTGCGTGGCACATGGCGGCAAGGCATGGGATCACTCCGCCATGGTGCGTGCGCTCGAAATACTCGCCAATCACGAAATCGGCCAGCCGGCCAGCTAAACCCACAGACCCTACCTCAGACGCCGTTCCACCTGCTCTATTACAGATAGAGAAGCTGGCGCGGCGCATTTGCACGTTCGCGGCCCGAGCGAGCCAGTCTCAACGACAACGGTTTTGTGCTCATCCCTGGTACTTTGCTGCAAATATTATGGATGACTTATGATCTGGCGACGATCAACAATGTCAACGTCACAAACGTGAACGCAACCAACACGTCGGGCGCGGTGAGCTACGCGCTGACTTCGGGTTTTACCGCGACGTCGGGCTCGTGCTTCCAGGCGATCGTCGCGCAGGGTCCGGTGGCCGGGATGCCCGCCGCTTCGGCGATACCGAGCACGCCGCGAAAGAACGCCAGACTGCGCCAACCTGTCGACCATGCGGCCGCGGCGCAGGCCAGAGACCAGGCAAGCGCGAACACTGCAAAGCCAATCTTGGTGCCGACGGTATCGAGCACGTAGCCCGCGACCGGTTGCATGAACGCATAGCAAAGTTGCCACGCCACCACGATATGCGAATACTGCTCGGTCGTGATATTGAGGTCCTTCATCAACGTCGGCGCCGCCACCGACAACGTATTGCACGCGAGGTAATTGACGATGAGTCCGGCCGCGACCAGACTGACCATCCACCAGCGGATGCCCTTGATTTTCATGACTACGTCTCCTCGTATTCTTTAAGCAGTCAGAGCGGCCGGCTCGCGGTGTCGTCGCGCGAGTAGTCGATGCCGACAAAGCTGCCACCCTGGTAGCGCTGGCCCAATGCATCGAGCGGATTCGGCTGCGCCAGCACTTCCGTGGCGTAAGCCTCGGCGTCCTGGGTCGGCCGGTAACCGAGGCCTTCGGCGCCGCTGTTGTCCCACCAGCTACGTTTATTGGCCGACATACCCCACACGGTGATGAACCCTACGTCCTCCGCGTCGATACAGCGGTCGAGGAAATGCAGCAGGTCGCGATGACCGAACCAGGTGCTCAAGTGCCTGGGCTCGGTTGGCCGTTCGAGGCAACTGCCGATGCGCACACAAATACTCTCGATGCCGTGCTTGTCCCAATACATAACGGACCGAGAGCGATCCCGCCTCACTCAAGCACGCGTAGACTTGATGCACGTGCGCGATTGGAACTGCGACGCGACCGCAGCGAAGTCACCCCTTCCCTGCCCGATCCATTTTTAACGCAGCACCTCCTCATGCCAAACGCCCACCTTTCCGTGCTTTCCGTCGCTTTGCCGCCCGAGTCAGGCGTGGCCCGCCTGTACGATGCCCCGGACCTCGCGGACGCATACGCGGTCCGTTTGCCGGACAATGCAATCGACGACCCGGAACTGCTCGCGCGTTTTGTGTTCGCACACCAGGCGGAATGGGTCGCGAAACTGATGGGATTGCGCGACGCGCTGGTCGCCCGCTTCGGCATCAAGACGTCAAAGCAGTTGCGCGCGGCAGGCTCCCACGACGCCAGGGAGCGGGTCGACGTCTTCAGAATCTACACGCGCAGCGCGCGCGAGATCATCCTCGGCGAGAACGACAGCCATCTCGACTTCAGGGTTTCGGTGTTACAGCAAACGCGCGATACGCGTGAAGGCAGCGCACGCTATTTGATCCTCTCGACCGTCGTGCACTGCCACAATGGACTCGGGCGGTTCTATATCCTCGTCATCGCGCCATTCCATCGGTTGGTCGCTCGCTCGGCGTTGCGTCGCGCGGCACGTATCGGCTGGCCAACTGCCTGAGCAGCGCAGCCATACGCAGTTACAAGGTGCGGCGGGCGCAGAGCAATCGCCGCGCGCCGCCGCACTCGCTACGTCAGCGCACTATGAGCTGATAAATTCCAGCAGATCGGCGTTCACCTTGTCTGCCTCGACGGTGCACATACCGTGCTGGCCGCCCGGGTAGACCTTGAGCGTGGCGTTCTTCACAATCTTCGCTGTCTTGCGCCCTGCCGCGTCGATCGGCACGATCTGGTCGTCGTCGCCATGCAGCACCAGAGTGGGCACGTCGATCTTCTTCAGATCTTCCGTGTAGTCGACTTCGGAGAACTGCTTGATGCAGTCGTACAGCCCCTTGATCGAGCCGACCATGCCTTGTGCCCAGAATGAATCGATCACGCCTTGCGACACTTTCGCGTTCGGACGGTTGTAGCCGTAGAACGGCAGCGCCAGATCCTTGAAAAACTGCGAACGATCGTCGACCACGCCCTTGCGGATGCCGTCGAACACACCGATCGGCGTGCCTTCCGGGTTGCCTTCAGTCTTGAGCATCAGCGGCGGCACCGCACCGATCAGCACTGCCTTCGCCACGCGCTTCGTCCCGTGACGGCCGATGTAGTGCGCGACTTCGCCGCCGCCGGTCGAATGGCCGACCAGTGTGGCGTCCTGCAGGTCGAGGTGCTCGATCAGCGTGGCGAGATCGTCGGCATAGGTATCCATGTCGTTGCCATCCCAGGTCTGCGCCGAACGGCCATGGCTGCGCCGGTCGTGCGCGATCACGCGAAAGCCTTTACTGCCGAGGAACAGCATCTGCGCGTCCCAGGCGTCCGCGGACAACGGCCAGCCATGCGAGAAGACCACCGGGCGGCCTTTGCCCCAGTCCTTGTAGAAGATTTCCGTACCGTCTTTCGTGGTGATCGTGCTCATCTGCTGACTCCTTGGATGAAGTCTGTCGTCGCCGACAGGTGGATGAAGCGTGCTCTCTCAAACCATGGGAGCGGCACACGCCGCGCCGCCCGACGAAACCCGCTAACAGCGAATTCAAAGCATAGGCAATTGCAACAGGGGAAGAAAAACGACCGGCCGATGCACGGCACGGCGCTTGTTCAAAGCATGACACGGCCTGCAACACGCTTTTGTGACGGACTCACGGAGAACCGCAATGGTTCACGCGGTATTCGAAATGACTATCCTGAATGAAGCAGCAAATGGCGACGCGACGCTCATCCGCTTCGGGCATGCGGCCACGCCGGTTGAGTCTCCGGTTAGCTGCTTGCATGGTAGAAGCAAACCAGCCCATTGACTAGCCGACCGGCTAATAGAAAGTCGGCGCGAACGGAGTTATTGTCGGTTGATGACGAATGGACCTTGGTTCGTTACTCCCATTCAACCAGCCAATGTCAAAGGAGACAGCCACCGCGCCGCGCCCCATATCGCGTCCCGCACGACTCAACCCAGCCGAACAGCTCGTTGCGCCAACGCCGTCGTAACCACTCATCGCGGTCCTGCCTTCGCCCTCTTCCGATCGTTCGATTCCCTGCCGGGCAACGCCGCCGGTTTTTGCTGATTTACAGCAACAACTGGCAAGGTCGTTTGCTTGCGCGTTAATAACATATTTGTTACCATGAATTCCAATGGCATTTACGATCGGTTTCTACAACGAAAAGGTCAAAGTGAACGTTGCCTCCTTGCCGAAAACGCTGCTCGCGCGCTTCATCGCGCTGGCCGATCGCATGGAGGAATACGGCCCGAATCTCGGCGAGCCCCACACTGCCTCAATGGGTGGCGGCTTGTTCGAGATGCGCCTGAAAGGCGCCGAGGGTATCGCCAGAGTGTTCTACTGCGCGATCGTGGAACAGAAAATCGTCATGCTTCACTGCTTCGTGAAGAAGTCGCAACAAACGCCGCGTAACGAATTGGACGTGGCGCGCAAAAGATTGCTGGAGATCAGAAATGGCAACTTATAAGGCAATGCGCGAACGGGCGCTCGCCGACCCGGAAGTACGTGCCGAATACGAGCGGTTGAATCGCGAAGAATTCGCGCTGCTCGATCAGATGCTCGCCGCGCGCCGCGAAGCCGGTTTGACTCAGGCGCAAGTCGCCGAGCGCATGGGCACGAAAGCGCCGGCCATCACCCGGCTTGAACGGGCGCTTGCTTCAGGGCAGCACTCGCCTTCTATCGACACGTTGCGTCGATACGCGGCCGCGTGCGGCAAGCAACTGTTTATTTCGATCGCGTAGCCAGCATGCCGCTCGCGTTGGGCCTTCGCGAAGCGGCCGCTCACGGGGCCGCTTCGTTGCGGAATTAAGTCTTCGCGAGTGTGTCTTCACGGAGTTGCCAATCGAGAGTTAACGCCCCACGCGTCGCTTATTCCTGCGGCTCCTGCTGCTCCTGCGCTTCGATCGCCTGCTTCACGCGCATCAATTCGACCGCATGGGTTTTCTGATCTTTCTGTATGCGCTCGGTCGGTCCTACTACCGAAAGACCGTACAGGTCCCCGCCAATCGACACAGCCACCGCGACCGCCGACAACTCCGGCGCGCTCTCGCCAAGATTGGCACACCAGCCCTTGGCCTTCGCAGCCGCCGCTTGCACGACGAGCGCTGGCAGGTCGGCAACGGTCGCAGCCGTAAAGTGTTCGAACGAGAGTTGCACGCCGAGTGATTGCTGCGCGGCGGCATCGAGTTCACCAAAAATCGCCTTGCCGATCGAATTGGCATGCAAGGGCCGCAACTCGCCGGGCGCTCGCGTGTAGCGAATCGCCTTGGTCGATTCAACCACATCGAGATACACCACGGCCGTGCCGTGAATCTTGCCGAGCACCGCCGTCTCACCACTTGCGTCGCGCAGTTCGACGAGCCGCGGATGCACCATCTCCACAATCGGGTCGACCGCGTTGATGGCGCTGGCGAGCATCTGCAAGCGACGTGTCGGATAGTAGCCGCCGCGTTTTCTGACCTCGTACAGATAGCCGCGGCTCACCAGCGTGCGGGCAAGCGCGAGGCAGCTCGACACAGGTACGTTCAGCAAACGCGCGAGTTCAGTGAGCGGCAGCGGCCGTTGCTCGGCAGCGAACAATTCGAACAGGTCTAACGTGCGGGCAACGAGTTTGACATCCATGGCGGTGGGGTAAAACGCTCAGTACGACTTCGGCAGGCCCAGCACTTTCTCCGCGATGAAACACATGATCATCTGCGGGCTCACGGGCGCGAGCCTCGGAATCATACACTCCCGCAGATAACGTTCGACGTGATATTCCTTCGCATAGCCCATTCCGCCGAGCGTGGCGATCGCTGTCTGGCACGACTGGAACGCAGCTTCCGCGGCGAGGTACTTGGCCGCGTTGGCTTCCGCGCCGCAGGGCTGGCCCGCATCGTAGAGCGCGGCGGCTTTGAACACCATCAGGTTGGCCGCTTCGAGCTGCATCCAGGCCTGGGCGAGCGGATGCTGAATCGCCTGGTTCTGGCCGATCGGGCGGCCGAACACCACGCGCTCCTTCGCGTACTGCGTTGCGCGCTTCAAGGCTACCTGGCCGAGACCGATGGCTTCGGCGGCAATCAGGATCCGCTCGGGGTTCAGGCCATGCAGCAGATAGCGAAAACCCGCGCCTTCGTCGCCGATGCGGTCCCCGACCGGCACACGCAGATTGTCGATGAACAGCATGTTCGAATCGACCGCCTTGCGGCCCATCTTCTCGATCTCGCGTACTTCCACGTGCTCACGGTCGAGGTCGGTATAGAACAGTGTGAGACCGTCGGTCGGCTTGGCGGCCTGCTCAAGTGGTGTGGTACGCGCGATGATCAGCATCTTGCTCGCGACCTGGGCCGTGGAGATCCAGATCTTGCGGCCGGTCAGCACGTAGTGGTCGCCGTCGCGCACGGCCTGGGTTTTCAGATGCGTGGTATCGAGGCCGGCGTCCGGCTCGGTTACCGCGAAGCAGGCTTTGTCGCGGCCCTCGATCAAGGGCGGCAAAAAGCGGCGCTTCTGCTCCTCGCTACCGAACACTTGCACCGGGTTCAGCCCGAAGATATTCATATGCACGGCCGAGGCCCCCGACAGGCCGGCGCCCGAGCCGCTAATCGTGCGCATCATGAGCGCAGCTTCGGTCATGCCGAGACCCGAGCCGCCGTATTCCGGCGACATCGCGATACCAAGCCAGCCGGCATCGGCCAGCGTGCGATGGAAGTCGTGCGGAAAACCGCCGTCACGGTCGCGTGCAAGCCAGTACTCGTCGTCGTACTTTTCGCAGAGCTTTTCGATCGCGGCCTGGATCGATTGCTGGTCTTCGGTGAGATCGAAATTCATGTCAACGTCCTGGGTTGTTACTGTTTAGTACGTGCGCATCGTCAAACACTCCCGGAACGCACTCAAAGCGGAAACACGCCGACCAGCACCGCGGTCAACACCATGATGATGGTGGCGGCGAACAGAAAGGGAATCGTGAATTTCTGGTGCTCGGCAAGTTCGACGCCGGTCAGGCCGACGATCAGAAACGTCGCGGGCGTCAACGGACTGACTGGAAAACCGGTCGTCATCTGACCGAGCAAGGCGGCCTGCGCCATCTGCACTGGCGGCACACCGAGAATCTTCCCGCTCTCGGCCAGAACCGGCAGGATGCCAAAGTAAAACGAATCGGGATCGAACAGCAGACTCAAAGGCATCGAGACGAGCCCGAGCACGAACGGCATATGGCGTGCATGGTCGACCGGCACGTGCTGCACCACCACTTGCGCCATTGCCGTGAGCATGCCGGTGCCGGACATGATGCCGGTGAACGCGCCCGCTGCGAGCAGGACGCTCGCCATCATCAGCGCGGCTTTGGCGTGCGCGTCGATGCGCTCGCGCTGCTGCTTGACGTCGGGATAATTGATGATCAACGCGGCAACCGTGCCGAGCATAAACATCACCATCGGATCGACGATGCCCGACACCAACGTGACCAGCACGATCAGCGTCAACGCGAGGTTGATCCAGAAGCGGCCGGGGCGGCGCAGCGCCTGCTCTTCGGGTGTAAGTTCACGCGTCGCCGCCGCAACCGTTGCTGCATTCGCGCGGTCGAGGCCGAGGCGCTTTTCTTCACGTTTGCCGAGCATATACGCGGTGCCGAACACGAAAATCAGACCGACGATCTGCACCGGAATCATCGGATAGAAAATCACTGTGCCCGGAATATGCAAGGCCGCCGAGGCCCGCAGCATCGGCCCCACCCAGGGCAGAAAATTGACACCCGCCGCCATCGACGCCACGCACGCGAGAATCCGCTTGTCGATACCGAGTCGCGTATAGAGCGGCAGCATCGCTGGCAAGGTAACAAGGAACGTCACCGCGCCGGAGCCATCCAGGTGAATCAATAATGCGAGCAAAGCCGAACCCATCACAATGCGCGTCGGATGGCAGCCGACCACACGCAAGACGCCGTTGATGATCGGATCGAGCATGCCCGCATCCGTCAGGATGCCGAAGAACAGAATGGCGAACACGAACATGCCGGCTACCGGCCCGATGTTCTGCACGCCGTGCACGATGTACTTGCCCGTCGAAAGCCCAAAACCGGCGATGAGCGCCGCCACGATCGGCACGATGATCAGCGCGACCAGCGGCGAAAGGCGCTTCGTGATGATCAGCCCGAACAGCGCGACGATGGCGACCGTGCCGATCAGCGCGAGCATGGTGTGGCTCCTTGCATGCTGGACGGCCATTCAACGATCGATATGAAACGGGACGTGAAACCCGACGGCGAGCGTCGTCCTGCGCGGCTAATGCACATGCTGTCTCCTTGGCGGCACGCGGCCGCTCGTTGTTGTATCGACGGGGTTTATCGAGGCGAAGCGAAAACTTCAGCTGTCCGCCGGCGGCTTGCCGAAGACCTGCTCCGCATGCTCATTGAGCGCCGGGGGCGTGCTACGGTAACTGGCCGGCGTGCGGCTCAGCTTGATCGGCGACGCAATGCCCTTGTACGTGCCCATCTCCACCCGCATGCCACGATGCGCCGTATGCGGATGCTCCAACGCCGCTCCCAGCCCAAGCACCGGCGCGCATGGCACGCCGCGCCGGATCAGCGTATCGGCAAGCAGTTCACCTTCCCATGACGCAAAGCGCTTCTCGAGTTCAGCGCGCAATTCGCGGCGATGCGCGCTGCGCTCCTTGTTGCTGGCAAAGCGCGGATCGTCGACGAGCGGCTGTGCATCAATCACGGCACACAGTCCCGCGAATTGCGAGTTGTTGCCCACCGCCAGAAAAATGTCGACGCTGCCCGTATGGAACATGTCGTACGGCGTGATGTTCGGATGCGCGTTGCCGCTGCGTTGCGGCTCCTTGCCCGAGTAGAACCAGTTCGGCGTATGCGGATGCAGGATCGATAACGCGCTGTCGAACAATGTCGATTCGACGAACTGACCACGCCCGCTCGTCTCGCGTTCGCGCAGCGCCATCAGAATGCCGAGCGCCGCATTCAGCCCGGTGACCAGATCGACGATCGGCACGCCGATGCGCAACGGCGCGCCGCCCGCCTCGCCGTTCACACTCATCAAGCCGGTCAGCGCCTGCACCGCCGCGTCGTAGCCGGGCAAAGCGCCGAGTGGACCATCCGCGCCGAAGCCGGAGACGCGGCAGTGCACGAGGCGAGGAAAACGCGCCTGCAACGCGTCATAGCCGAGTCCCCAGCGCTCCAGTGTGCCGATCTTGAAGTTTTCGACCAGCACGTCGGCTGTCTCAAGCAGTTGCAGCAGCTTGTCCCGCTCGCTTTCCTGCGCCAGATCGAGCGCGATGCCGAGCTTGTTGCGATTCACGCCGACGAAATACGACGCCGTGTCGCCGTCGAACGGCGGCCCCCAGGTACGGGTTTCGTCGCCGTCAGGCGGCTCGACCTTGACGACTTCCGCACCGTGGTCGGCGAGGATTTGCGTGCAATACGGACCACCCAGCACGCGTGACAGATCGATGATGCGAAGTCCCGCGAGCGAACCGGGCGTGAGATTGAGCAAGGCTTGTCTCCTGATTGGCCGACGGTGCGCCGCGGCCGTTAATTCCTGCACATGAATAAAACTTTATGCTCAGGAAATATCTAAGTCAAGCAGATTGCGGGGAAACACCAGGCCGACGCATCGGCCGCCGGGGTGCCGAGCACCGTTGCTGCAGCGCGGTCTATTGCCGCAGTTCCACGGTGATCACGAGAAACACACGCAGACACGTAGTAAGCAAAACTTGATACCTATCAAGGCTTTGTCATCTCAAAAGCGAAAAACCGCGCAAAACAACGTGGTTTTTTGACGCACGTCGCATCGCAGCAAAAAAATCACTCATCCCCTACTCTTGCGCCATCTGCCCAGCGCAGTGCGCGCCGACACCGGTCGACGCGCGTAGTCCGCCTCCGGGCATGACGCACCTACAGCACTTCACGCTCATGAACTCCGCAATTTCGGCATTCGATCTCGCCCGCATTCAATTTGCGTTCACCGTCTCGTTTCACATTGTTTTTCCGGCGCTCAGCATCGGCCTCGCCAGCTTCATCGCCGTACTCGAATGGCGCTGGCTGAAAACCGGCAAGGCGTACTACAAAGATCTTTGCCTGTTCTGGTCGAAGATCTTCGCAGTCGCCTTCGGTATGGGCGTCGTTTCCGGCGTCGTGATGAGCTATCAGTTCGGCACCAACTGGTCGGGCTTCTCCAGTTTCGCCGGTCCGATTACCGGTCCGTTGCTGATGTACGAGGTCATGACCGCGTTCTTTCTCGAAGCGGGCTTCCTCGGCATTATGCTGTTCGGCTGGCAGCGCGTGAGCCCGCGCGCCCACTTCGGCGCGACGCTGATGGTGGCGATCGGCACGCTGATCTCGACCTTCTGGATTCTCGCGTCCAATAGCTGGATGCAAACGCCGCAAGGCTTTGAAGTCGTCGACGGCCATGTCGTGCCGCTCGACTGGTTCAAGATCATTTTCAATCCCTCATTCCCGTACCGGCTCGCGCATATGGCGCTGGCGGCATTCATCGTCGCGGGGCTGGTGGTGTCGGCGGTGGGCGCATGGCATCTGCTGCGCGGCCGGCGCGATCCAGCCGTCAGGAAGATGTTCTCGATGGCGCTCTGGCTGCTGCTGATCCTCACGCCAATCCAGGCATTCGTCGGCGATCAGCATGGGCTGAATACGCGCAAGTATCAGCCGGCCAAGATCGCTGCGATCGAAGGTCTGTGGGAAACCGAGAAAGGCGGCACGCCACTGAATCTGTTCGGCATTCCCGATATGCAAGCGGAGACCACGCGTTATGCCGTGTCGATTCCGCACCTCGGCAGCCTGATCCTCACGCATAGCTGGGACGGCGAAATTCGCGGCCTGAAGGAATTCCCGCCGCAAGACCGGCCGAACTCGACGGTGGTGTTCTGGAGCTTCCGCATCATGGCCGGGCTCGGCGTGCTGATGATCCTGATGTCTCTGGCCGCATGGGTGCTCCGCCGCCGCGATCGACTGTTCGAATCGAAGTGGTTCCAGCGCGTCGCCGTGGCAATGGGTCCGACCGGCTTCATCACACTGCTGGCGGGTTGGGTTACCACTGAAGCAGGCCGTCAGCCGTGGGTGGTGTATGGCGTGATGCGCACCTCGCAGGCGGTATCGCCGCTGACCACGCAACAGGTCGGCATCTCGCTGATGGCCTTCGTGGTTGTCTACTTCCTCGTGTTCGGCACCGGCATCTACTACATGCTCAAGCTGATGCGCGCGGGTCCGGCGCTACCGGGACAAACGCCGCACGGGGTGCCTGAATACACGCCAAATCAGACCGCGCGCCGCCCACTGTCCGCCGCCGATCAGATGATCGACGCCGCCTGAACTCACCTGCTTCACTCCCTGCTTGCGAGAAATAAAATGGACGTAACCGTAGCGTGGGCCGCGATCATTGCGCTGGGCCTATTCATGTACGTAGTGCTGGACGGCTTCGATCTGGGCATCGGCATCGTCTTCCCGTTCTTCCCCGATGAGAAAGAACGCGATCTGATGATGAACACCGTCGCGCCCGTGTGGGACGGCAACGAAACCTGGCTGGTGCTCGGCGGCGCCGCGCTGTTCGCGGTGTTTCCGGTGGTCTACTCGACCGTGCTTTCCGCACTGTATCTGCCGCTGATCTTCATGCTCGTGTGCCTGATTTTCCGCGGCGTGTCGTTCGAGATTCGCGCCAAGGCGAAACGCACGAAACATCTGTGGGATCTGGCATTCATCGGCGGCTCGGCGGGCGCGACGTTCTTTCAGGGCATCGTGCTGGGCGCGTTCCTGCAAGGCATTCCGGTAATCGACGGCGGCTATGCCGGCGACGCCTTCAGTTGGCTCACACCGTTCAGTCTGCTGACGGGCCTCGGTCTGATTATCACTTACGCGCTGCTCGGCTGCTGCTGGCTGGTCGCGAAGACCGAAGGCGATCTGCAACGCCGCCTGCATCGCGTGGTGTGGCCGCTGACGCTCGTGCTGCTCGGGTTCATCGCAATGGTCAGCCTGTGGACGCCGTTGCAAGATCCGAATATCGCGCAACGCTGGTTCCACGACAACCTGTTCTACCGTCTGCTGCCGGTGCCGTTCCTCGTGGCGACCTGTGCGTTCTTCATGCATCGCGCGGTGCGGGCGCGGCATCACAACACCCCGTTCGTGCTGGCGCTCCTGCTGGTGCTGCTCGGTTATGCCGGGCTGCTGGTGAGCCTGTGGCCATATGCGATTCCGTCGAGCATGACGCTCTGGGAAGCCGCTGCGCCGCGCTCGAGCCAGATGTTCACGCTGGTCGGCGCAGCGGTGATTCTGCCGGTCATCATCGCGTATACGACGATGGGTTATTGGGTATTTCGTGGCAAGGTGCGTCATGGCGACCAACATCACTATCACTAAGGACGCGGACGCCAAGGCCGACCGCAGCGCGTCTCAAACTGCGGCGCGCAAACTGCCAGGCTGGTTGTGGTTCGTCGCGCTCTGGTGTTTCGGCGTAGGCTCGGCGGTGTCGCTCGGTTTCGCGTTCAAGCTCCTGATGAATGCGACGTTGTTTGCAGTCAGATGAATGCTGCTTCTGGGTGATTTCAGCGTGATTTCACTCGACGGGCATAACCTTCGGCTTCCTGGGTGAGCGGCTTCAAAATTGGGGCGTGCGGTTCGTCTACGTAGCAAGCCGGAACCTATGCGCGGGAGACCTGCCTTACACATCATGCTGGTGCGGCGAACCAGCCGGCGATCATACAAATAGACAGTCACTTATGCGGCGCGGCAAACCAGAAGGCGCGCCGCGCCACCGATCAGCATATGATCGCGGGGAGCCGGCAATGACGCGATTCGAGAAAAGACGTAAAACGGGAAGTAACGCCAGAAGCGCAGCGGCGGTAGTCCACTACGCGCAGGCCCGACTCGCGGAGACATCATGAAGTTTCTTGTGGCCGACGATCATGAACTGATCCGGCAAGGCGTCAAAGGGATGTTACGGGGCCTCGACCCCGACGCCCAATTCGACGAAGCCGACACCTGGGAAACGCTTGCCGCCGCCGCGCGGCCCGATGCCGACCACGACCTCGCCATCGTCGACCTGCATATGCCGGGCATGAGCGGCGCGTCGTCGCTTGAGGTGCTGTTGAAGGCGAACCCCGCGTTGCCGGTCGTCGTGCTCTCCGCCGAAGAATCGCCCGACGAAATGCGCGCGGTGCTGGCCGCCGGCGCGCTCGGCTTCGTGCCCAAGCGGCAACCCGCCAGCGTCATGCTCAAGGCGATCGAACTGGTCCTCTCAGGCGGCGCCTATGTGCCGATGGAAGCGCTCAGCCTGCTGGGTTCACGGGAGACCCAGGCCGCACCTGCGCGGACAGAAGCGGCCACCGAACTTGCCGCTCAGGGAGCCGCCCATGCATCGACTCAGGGCAGCGCCGCGCTCACCGAACCGATCACGCAAATCCAGGCACTGCAGCCGCATCAGCAACATTTGCTGGAGAACCTGTCGCCAAGACAGCAGGACATCATGCGGCTGGTACATCGCGGCTGGACCAACAAAATGATCGCGCGTGAGCTGGGCGTCGCGGAAGGTACGGTCAAGGTGCATTTGTCGGTGATCTTCCGGGCGCTCGGCGTGCATAACCGGTCCACGGCGATCGCCGTAATCAACGGCTGGCTGGAGGCGGGGAAAACCCTGTAGCCGGCAGTGGGAGTGGGCGGCTCGCGCCGCCTGTTGTGCGACTCGCTCCTTGACTGATTCTGCGACTAAATCCCCGCTTCACCCGGCGGCCGCATCGCTACGTCCCCCGCCACGCCCTTCGCCGCCCAGCCGCCTGGTTCACGTACGCTTTCGCTGGCGCGCAGTTCGGGCGCAGCCGCCTTCCGTACCTTGTCCAACTCCGCCTGCTGCCACAGCATTTCCAGCGTACGCCGCAAGCGCGCCGGCGTGACCGGCTTATGCAGCACCGGAATCCCCTGCAGGGCCAGCGCGGCCAGTTCCGCCGACGCCATGTCGCCCGTAATCAGCAACGTCACCACGCCCTCGTGCCCCGCCCTTGAGAGCACATTGCGCACGGCCGTCAGCGCCTGCGCGCCAGTTCGGTGGTTCGCCAACTGGTAGTCGCACAACACGGCGTCGGGCACGAAACCGTCTTCCAGCGCCACGAGCGCGTCGACCTCGTCGCGCGCGCCGCGCACGGTGCAACCCCAGCGGCCCAGCAGACTGGCGAGACCTTCGAGTATCGACGGGTCGTCGTCGATGCACAGCACGCGCCGCCCCTGCGCCGACGGACCGCCCACCACCGCCTCGTTCAGGCTCGCGACAATCCCGCCGGCGTCGCCCGCCTGCACGGGAAAGCGAAACACCGAGCCACGGCCCGGCGCCGAGCGCAACTGCAACTCGCCGCCGAGCATTTCGACGAGGCGCTTCACCGTGGGCAAGCCCAAACCGTGGCCCTGGCGCGCGTCGCGCTGCGGATTGGCAACCTGGTAGAACTCTTCGAAGATGCGTTCATGTTCTTCGGCTGGAATGCCGATACCGGAATCGCGCACCTCGATATAGCCGCCCGAAAGACGCCCGGCCCGGCGATAGCCGACCCAGATCGCGCCTTCCTCGGTATAGCGCACCGCGTTCGAGAGCAGATTGCTCAACACGCGTTCGAGCAGCACCGGATCGTCATGCACGACCACCGAGGCCGGCGCGATCCGCAATGCCAGCCCCTTGGCCGCGGCTTGCGGCCGGTACTGGCTGCCGACCCGCTCGAACAGTTCAGAAAGCCGGAAATGCAAACGGATCACCTGGGTCACGCCGCTTTCGAGTCTGGCGAGATCGAGCACCTGGTTGAACAGCTGGTTCAACGCCTCGACGTTATAAACAATGTGCTCGGCGGTCTTCGCATGCTGCGCGAGCGTCGCCGCCGTGTCGTTGAGCGAAGCAGCCAGCAGTCCGATCGCATGCAGCGGCTGGCGCAAATCGTGGCTCGCGGCCGCAAAAAAACGTGTTTTGGCGAGACTGGCCTCTTCGGCGACCCGCTTTTGCGCCGCCAGCGACTCCGCGAGGTATTGCTGATCGACACGCGCCTGCACGACCTGCTGGAACAGCTTGCGATAGCTCAGCGCATAGACATTGATCGCGCAGAAGAAAAACGCCAGGACGATCGCGAGAATCGTGCGGTCGAACGTATGCGAGCCGAAATGCAGCACGATGGACGGAAACAGCAGAAACGGAATTGCGGTCGAAAAATTCAGCAGATCGAAGCCGTTCGACATGAACACGCCCGCCGCCAGCGTAACGAGCATCACAGTGTGCAGCAGCGGCAAATCGGTTTGCGGGCTCTGGAACGCGAACCACACCGCGATACCCGGTGCACTGTAAAGCAGCACGCCCCGCACCGCGTGCAAGTTGATCCAGCCGCGCGGCGTCACGAGGTGCGGATAATGGCGATTGCAGATCCACAGCGCGAGGCTGCCGCAATTGGCCACCGCATAAAACCCGAAACACGCGATGAACAGCCGCGGCGAAGGGATGTTCGGCCAGTAGATCGCCACCAGCACCGCCATCGAAAACCAGTGCGAAAAGAAGGCGATCGGATCTTGCGCGTACAGCACGCGCACCAGGTCTTCGTCGATCGCACGCTGAATTGGGTCAGCCCGCATCATGCGGTCTCCTTGGTCGGCAGCTTTTTGGTGCAGCACACGGTTTTCAAACGGCAAACGGACGGACGCGCGGATGGTTTACCCGACAGTTTACCCATCAGCTACCACTTAATCCATATAGGCGAAGCCGCCGCCGGCAACCATACTGGCTTCACATTCCAGCGCGGCTTAAAAGCTCCACCCCCCCCTTCTTTGCCTGCAGTCGAGGCTCCCGCGCTCCTGGTCTTACCCCTTATGGAGGTTTTCATGGGCGCAGTTCCGAGCCACGCGTTCGTCCGCAATCTCGACGATGCGATCCTGCCCGACCTGTGGCGTCGGCGTACCCAGTTGTCCGCCGACGAAATGGTGTCGATGGTCGATCTGGTCAAACGGGCGCTGCGCACCTATCACCCACTTGAATTGCAGGCGCTCGGCGACGACAAGGAAGAACTGGTCGCGCAGTTCATCTACTCGAAAGTACTGCGCCTCGCGCCCGGCCACACGGAAACCAATGCCTGCGCCGACAGCGCGCCGTCCAACGGCTACGCACTGTGCGCGTATTTTCGCCGTTACCTGATCGACTGCCTGCGCAGCGCCTGCCATCAACGCAACGTGTCGATGGAAAACGAAGGCATGGCACAGGAAATCGATTTGCACGCGCAAGCGCTGGAAGACCCCGTCGAAAGCGTGTTGCTGCAGTACGGTCTCGACGAACAACGCGTGCGGCTCGCGGCGCGCGCCTTTATCGACAGCCTCGACGAGCCGGAGCGCATCGTGCTGGCCGGCAGCCTCGGCTGGTGCTCGGAAGGGAAAGGCGGCCTGTCGGCAGTCGCTGCTCAGCATCGTGTGCCCTCGTATCACTATCGCGCCGTCAAACTTGGCGTCACCATGAAAAAGACGGCCGGCGCCGACGAATTTTCCAATACCAAGATCGGCCGCTGGCTGACCGACGTGCTCGGCATCGAGATCGACATCGACAATCGCGCGGCGATTCTGCTTGCGTTGAACCTGCTCGCCGCCGAATCGAGCGACAGCGAAATGAATGAAGTAGCCGCGTAATAGCGCGTGCACACAGTGGCGTGGGCCGGCGGCGGCTCCTTTCCCTTCAGGAAGTCGGGCACCCTGCACGCATGCCCCGCGCGCCACGTACGATGCGCCTTTTTTTGTCATCGCGCACCGCCTACGATAAAAAAGCCTTAGCCGCACACCGTCTTCCTTCCGAAGTCCGGGTTCCCCCACCCGGCATCCCATTCCTGACGAGGTGGTCTTAATGAACCGCTTATCAAGCGCCCTGACGGCGATGCAATCGCATTACGAGGTGGTGGTCGTGGGTTCGGGTTACGGCGGTGCGATTGCCGCGAGCCGTATGGCGCGCGCCGGCCAAAGCGTGTGCGTGCTGGAACGTGGGCGCGAATTCATGGCCGGCGACTATCCACGCACGCCGCTCGAAGGCGCCGCGCAGATGCAATACAACACCGCCCTCGCGCAAATCGGCACGCCGCTCGCGCTGCTCGAAGTGCACGTGAATGAAGATGTGAATGCAGTGGTGGGGTGCGGGCTGGGCGGCACGTCGCTGATCAACGCGAACGTCGCGCTCGAAGCCGAACCGCGGTTATGGGAGGACGACCGTTGGCCCGCGGCGCTGCGCGCCGACAAGGCGGGACGCGACAAGGGTTATGAACTTGCCCGCGCCATGCTGCAACCGTCGCCGGTGTCGGGCGATTTCCTGCGGTTGCCGAAACTGCAGGCGCTCAAAAAATCCGCGCAGGCGCTCGGTATGGAAGATCGTTTTTACCCGCCGCCGGTCACCGTCACCTTCAAGGACTGCATCAACGCGGCAGGTGTCGAGCAGAAGGCCTGCGTCGGCTGCGGCGATTGCAACTCGGGTTGCAACTACGACGCGAAGAATTCGACGCACATGAACTATCTGCCCGATGCGGTCGCGCACGGCGCACATATTTTCACAGGCACAGCAGTGCATTCGGTGTTGCGCGACGCAGCCACGCAAAAATGGATCGTGCGCTTTCAGGAGGTCAAGCTCGGCCGCGAGAGTTATGACGCGCCTGATCTGTTCGTGAGCGCCGATATCGTCATCGTGTCGGCCGGCACGATCGGTTCGAGCGCTCTGCTGTTGCGCTCGCGTGAGGCGGGGCTGACCGTTTCGACCATGCTCGGCAAACACTTCACCGGGAACGGCGATGTCCTGGCCTTCGCGTACAACACCGAAGAGGTAATCAACGGCGTCGGCTGGGGTGCGCACCGGAAGGGCGACATTCCGCCGGTCGGGCCAACCATTACCGGCATCATCGACCACCGCAACACCCCGGACGTGAAAGACGGCTTCGTGATTGAAGAAGGTTCGCTCGCCGGGCCGATCGGCGCGGCGATGGTGGCCCTGCTCGGTGGCGCCGCGCCGCTCGAAGGCGTCGACATTCCCGCGCCGCACCCGGCCGGGGAGCCGCTCGGCTACGACGCGCGTGTGATCGAAAGCTTCCTGCGCGGCCCCTATCACGGCGCCCTCAACCACACGCAAGCCTATCTGGTCATGGCGCATGACGACGAAAGCGGCCAGATCAGCGTGAACGACAAAGGCAGAGCGCGCATCGACTGGCCGAACGCCGGCAAGCAGCCGATCTACAGCATCGTCGAACAAACGCTCGAGAAGTCGCAGGCACCGCTGGGCGGCAAATACGTGCGTAACCCGATTTCAACCAACTTGTTCAAGAACCGTACCGTCACCGTGCATCCGCTCGGCGGCTGCGGGATGGGCGAAGATGCGGAGCGCGGCGTCGTCGACCAGCAGGGACGCGTTTTCAGCGGCACGATGGGTAATGCGGTGCACGACGGCCTGTATGTGATGGATGGCGCGGTCATGCCGATGTCGCTCGGTGTCAATCCGTTGCTGACGATTTCAGCGCTTGCGGAACGCAATTGCGCGCTGCTCGCAAACGCGCGAGGCTGGAACATCGACTACTTATCCAAAGGCACGACTGCTACGCCCCCACAGCAAAAGATCGGCCTGCACTTCACCGAAACGATGATCGGCACCTATACACCGGCCGTCGTGGGCGACGCCACCAGTCCGATTGAATTCACGCTGACCGTCGAATCGGACGATCTGGCCGATATGCTCAGCAATCCGCAACATCTGGCGCATACCACCGGCACGCTGACTTGCCCCGCGCTCTCCGCGCAACCCATGACGATCACCAACGGCACCTTCAATCTGTTCGTGGTCAATGAATCGGACGTGGACGAGCGCAACATGAATTACCACATGACGCTCAATTCCACTGAAGGCAGAACGTATTATCTGAGCGGACAGAAGATCATCACGCGTACGTCGCCGATCAATCTGTGGGAGCAGACCAACACGCTCTACGCCGAAATCCGCGAGTCGGCGCAAGCGGATGCGTTGATAATCGGCAAAGCAACGCTGATCATCACGCCGGAGAATTTCCTCAAACAGCAACGCACGCTTGAAGTCACCAACACGCCCGATCTGACAACGCGCCTTGAATGGACCCTGAAGTTCGGCAAGTTTTTCGCGGGCGTGCTGTTCACCGAATATGGCGGCGTGGCCGCGCCTCTGCAGTTTTATGATCCGAAGGCGCCGCCGCGTCTGAAGCGTGCGCTGCGCGCGCCCGTGCCGCAAGTAGTCTTCTTCGACACGCCCGACGGGACCACACTCCGACTCACGCGCTACGCCGGTTCGCCCGACAAACCGCTGCACCCCGTGCTGCTGGTTCACGGCTCCGGCGTATCGAGCCGGATCTTTTCCACCGATCTGATCGCAACCAACCTGGTGGAATTTCTCTATGCGGCCGGCTACGACGTATGGCTTGTCGATCTGCGCGTCAGCATCGAAATGCCCAGCGTGCTGGTGCCGACCAATGTCGACAAGGTTGCTCGCGAGGACATTCCGGGCGCGGTCGCCAAAGTGCGGGAGTTGACCGGCGTACCGGATATTCAGGCGCTGGGGCATTGCATGGGTGGGATGGCGTTGACCATGTCGCTGCTATACGGCCTCAAGGGCGTGCGCTCGGCAGTCATCTCGCAGGTCTCGGCACACCCGGTGCCGGGCACGCTGGAAAAGATCAAGTGCGGGTTGCACGTGCCGGACATCATGGGGCATCTCGGCGTACTCGACCTGACCGCATTTACGGAGCACAGGTCGTGGCCCCAGAACCTGCTCGATGAAGCGCTGCGGCTCTACCCGCTCAATCACAAACAGGGTTGCGGCAGCCCAATCTGCCACCGGGCGACCTTCCTCTACGGCCTGCTCTACGAACATGGGCAATTGAACGAGACGCTTCATTCGAATCTGCAGGAATTGTTCGGCGTCCACGACATCGAGGTGTTCAAGCATCTGGCCGCCATGGTACGAGCGGGTAAGGTCGTCAATGCCCAGGGCGAGGATGTTTACCTGAGGGGCACGGATGGTATGAAAGGTCTGGAGGGCATGCGTCTGCCGATCGGCTTCATTCACGGCGAAAAAAACGAAACCTATCTGCCGAAGAGTACCCAGCTCACGTACGACATGCTGGTCGAGCACTTCCCCGAGCAGCCTTACGAGCGGCATCTGATTCCGGGCTACGGCCACGTTGACTGCATCTTCGGCAAAGACGCGGCGGTGGATGTCTATCCGGTGATTGCGCGGTATCTGAATGCGCATTGACATGGTTGAACGCGACGTCGCCATAGGATCGGAAAACCGGCAGGCGCGTGCACGGGTTGCGCGCCGCTGGCTGTTCCAGCGCCGGTCGAGGTATGGTATATAGGGGCGGGTTGCTGCGCTTACGGTCGACGCGCCCGGCCTCGTGAGCCCATCACGCCCTTATCCCATCAGACTGCCACGCTTATTCGGATGAAAACCTTCTTTCTGACCATATTGAGCGCTGGGCTGCTGGCCAGCACCGTTGCATCCGCAAACGTCCAGGCGGCAGAACTTCACGTGATGAGTTCGGGCGGCTTCACCGCCGCTTACAAACTGCTCGGTCCCAGGTTCGCGACGTCGACCGGCAATACGCTCGACACCATCCTCGGGCCCTCGATGGGCAAATCGCCGGAAGCCATTCCGAACCGCCTCGAACGCGGCGAGCACGCGGACGTGGTCATCATGGTCGGCTACGCGCTCGACGATCTGATCAAGCAAGGCAAGGTGATTCCCGGATCGCGTGTCGAGCTTGCCGATTCCCGCATCGGCATGGTCGTGCGCAGCGGTGCGCCGAAACCGGATATCAGCTCGGTCGATGCGCTGAAAGAAACCTTGCTGCATGCCCGATCGATCGCTTACTCGGACAGCGCAAGCGGTGTCTATATCGAGCGCGAGCTCTTCAGTAAGCTCGGCATCGAGGATCAGGTGAAAGCCAAAGCGAAGATGGTTCCGAAGATCCCGGTCGCGTCGGTGGTCGCCAATGGCGATTACGAGGTGGGATTCCAGCAGATCAGCGAGTTGCTGCCGGTGCCGGGCGTGACCTTCGTTGGAAAGATCCCGGAGTCGGTGCAATCCGTCACGCGATTTGCCGCGGGCATCCCTGTGAACGCGGAGCATCCGAAAGAGGCCAAGGCGCTGCTTGACTACCTCGCCTCACCCGCCGCGCAACCCGAGGTCACATCGACCGGATTGGACTCCGTCGCAACGCATTGACGAAGCGGCCAGAGCGTGTCCGGCAAATACGTCTCATGCCGTCCACATTGCCTTGAAAAACAGAATTGGCCCCCTCCTTCGATATACGCCTAGCTGAGGGGCTTCACACGTCAAAGCGATTTCACTAAAAACTATGGAACAGTTGACCTTCGGGGCCTGCGTCAAGAAAGGATGGATCAGTTCGTGGCAAGCCGTTACGCAGATGCCCTGGCTGTTCCTGGGCGTTTGCGCGGTACTGGCCTGCACGTCGCTGCTGGCCCGCCCACACCCGGCCACCACGGCCGCCGAGGGTGTCGACGCAATCGCGCATCTCGGCCAGGGGCTGCTGCCGCTCGTCTGGACCGCGCTGCAACTGGTGGTGGGTGGCACGCTGACCATCAAGGTCCACCGCTTCGTGCTGCTCGGCGAAGGCGTGCAGCCGCTCGTGCCGCTCAATGGCAAACCGCTCGGCCGCTACGCGCTGGTCTCGCTGACTGTCGTGCTGTCGATGCTGGTGTTTGCCGCTCTGGCTTACGTCGCCATGCGCGCTTTTCGGCTCGGTGTCCTGATCTACCTGCCCATGCTGGTGATCTACCTGTTCGTCACCATGCGGCTGATCCTGCTCTATCCGTCCATTGCGCTCGGCAGCAGGCTCGCGCTGCGCGCCGCCTGGAAAGACAGCCGCGGGCACGTGTGGAGCATGATCGGCGTGGGCTTCGTCACGTATCTGCCGCTCTTCGTGCTAAGCGCCATTTTCCTTTTCTTCGCCGGCCCCAAAATGCTGGCCGCGCACCAGACCCAGGCCGTGGCCGTCATCGCGATCGTTCAGGCGCTGTTCAATGCCGTGTTCATCGTGTTCGCGGCGGCCTCGCTGTCATGGCTGTACCGCCGTTACGCCAGCGAACTGCTGACGCACGCCGTGGACGCACCGCAGTAATTCGCGCGATACGTCCTGCTCAAAACAGCTTGCCCGGATTCAGAATGCCGTGCGGGTCCAGCGCATGTTTGATGGCGGCCATGGCCGCCAATTCAGCAGGCGAGCGCGAGATCGGCAAGAACTCGCGCTTGAGCAAACCGATCCCGTGTTCCGCCGACACCGAACCGTGCAACGGTCCCAGCATCTCATAGACGAACGCATACACCGAACGGTGATCCACGCCGGGGATCGAATGACCGTCGACGGTGACATGCAGATTCGAGTCGCCGATATGCCCAAAGAAATACGACACGTTGCCCGGCCAGCGCTGATCGAGCGCCGCGCGGCAGCGGTCGACGAAAGCACCGATCTCGCTGATCGGCAAACTCACGTCGAAGTTGATCGCATCCAGCCGGACGGGAAACTCGGCGGTGCATTCGCGAATCGCCCATAAAGCGCGCACGTCGGCCACCGATTGCGCGATCACCGCGTCGCGAATCGCTTCTGAATCGAGCGCTTCGGTCAGTGCGGCGGAGAATCGTTCGCCGTCGTCGCTTGCATCGAAACTCGCGTGTTCGATCAGTGCATAGAGCGGATGCGAGTCGGCGAATGGCGAGCGGGTGCCCGTCAGTTTCACGCCGAAATCGTAGAAGTCCGGCCACATGATCTCGAACGCGCCGATGTCGTTGCCAAAACGCGTCGACAGGCGGCGCAGCAGGTTCACGGCGGCACCATAACCGTCGAGCGCAACGAGCGCCGTGTGGCGCGCCGCGCGTTTAGGATGGAGCCGCAGCACCGCGCGCGTGATCACGCCGAGCGTGCCTTCCGAACCGATGAACCAGTGTTTCAGGTCGTAGCCGGTGTTGTTCTTGACCATCTTGCCGAGCGAAGTCAGCACGTCGCCATTGGCGAGCACGACTTCGAGCCCGAGCACCTGGTCGCGCGCGGTACCCGACTGGATCACGCGATTGCCGCCCGCGTTGGTCGCCAGATTGCCGCCGATCTGACACGAGCCGCGTGCGCCGAGATCGAGGGTAAGCTCGAAGCCTGCTTCGGCGGCGGCTTCCTGTGCGGTTTGCAAGGTGGTGCCGGCGCATACGGTTAGCGTGGCCGAGGCGGTGTCGATTTCTTCGACGCCGGTGAGCCGCTCGAGCGACAGCGCGATATCGGTGGCGCGCGCAATCGCGCCGCCGGCGAGGCCGGTCATGCCGCCCTGCGGCACCACCGGTTGATGCGCCGCGTGGCAAATGGCCAGCGCGCGCGAGACGTCTTCCGTGCTGCGCGGCAAAAGCAGCGCAGCAGGACGCGTCGGATCATGGCGTGTCCAGTCGGTCATCGCGCGTTCGCCGATCTGCTCGCCGACGCGCACCGCGTCGGCACCGAGCGCGGCACGCAACGCGTCAAGTGTTGCGGAAAGCCGCGCCGCGCTGTGGGTTGCGCTGCTGCCTGCATTGCCGCTTACGTTGCTCGCCATGCCGTTTGCCGAACTGTTATCTGTCATGCAGTGGTTCCTTGCGTTCCTTCAACTGCTGCTTTCTTCCGATAACCCATCGAATCGTTGATCCGCCCGAGGATGTAGTCGCCCGCGGCGACCGGTTGGTACTTGAGGTCGGCTTCGCCCGTACCGAGTTCACGCGGATCGACCATCGCACCGTAAGTGGGATCATAGAACGTCGCGATCGAATAGCGCTCGCGCCCCGACGCATTGATCACGCGATGCAAGGTGGAGCGGAAGCGGTCATTGGTCCAGCGCGCCAGCAGATCGCCGACGTTCACGACGAAGCTGCCTTCGATCGGTGGCGCATCGACCCATGTATCGTTGGCGATTTCACGCACCTGCAAGCCGCCCACCTGATCCTGCCACAGCAAGGTAATGCAGCCGTAGTCGGTATGTGGCGCGACACCGAATTGATCCGCGTCCGGCTGGGGCGGTTGCGGCGGATAGTAGACCATCTGCGTGCGCTGCATCCGCTTCGAATAGCGCGGCGCGAAGAAATGCTCGTCGACGCCAAGGCTCAGCGCGACCGCCCGCAGCAGATCGGCGCCGCATGCGGCGATTGCCTCGTAATAACCGTAAAGCGCCGGCCGCAGTTCAGGCATGAAATCCGGCCAGTTGTTCGACCCACGCAGCGCCTGCCCGGCCAGCACGTCGGGATCGTCTTCCGGCAACTCGAGACCGATGCTGAAGAACTCCTTGTAGTCGGGGCGCTTGGCCTGATACATAGTGGCGTCGCCGAGCGCGTTGAAACCTCGATGCCGTTGATTGACCGCCGCGCGCCGCTTCGTCTCCACCGGAAACGCAAAGAACGTGCGCGCCGCCAGTTCGGCAGCATCGATTGCCGCTTGCGGCACACCGTGATTGACGATGTAAAAGAAGCCGATCGTCGTGCACGCTTCGCGGATTTCTTGCGCCACGCGCGTCAAAGCCTGCGGGTCGCCGGCGCGCACGCCGGCAAGATCGATGATCGGAATGCGGGTCACGGGCATTGCATTGCTCCCTGAAAAGCCGGCCAATTCAACTGACGAAAGAGGCGTGCGGATGACTTGCGACAAGCGCGCTCGCGCCTCGTGCATCCCAGTTGTATATACCGCCAAAAGCGTACTCGCAAGTTGCTTCATGGGGCTTCACATAAGGGCTTTTCTCTACTCGCGGGTTTATTTATTTTGCACGAAAACTGCGGTATATACTGCCTCGCATGACTCGCGCAGGGCCTCCCTGACGAACCGCTTTCGCGCGACACCGCTTTGCCAACCGGAGAATCCCATGAACATCCTTGCAGGCTGGAAGTGTCGTTTGGTCATGCTGGCGCTGTGCGCGGCAAGCGTCACCGCCCACGCGGAAGACCAGCTCGCCAAAGTGAAGAAAGCAGGCGAACTGGTAGTCGGTACCGAAATGCAGTTCGCGCCCTTCGACTTTCTTGAAAACGGCCAGCAAGCGGGTTTTAACAAGGATCTGTTCGCCGAGGTCGGCAAGGAATTGGGCGTGAAGGTGCGCTTCATCGACTTGCCGTGGCCGAGTGTGCTGCCAGGTCTCGAAGCCGGCAAGTTCGATATGGTGGGCGGCCCGCTGACGGTCACCAAAGCGCGCATGGAACGCTACACCTACACCCTGCCGATCGCGGATGCCACCGACGCGCTGCTCAAGCGAGCCAACGACGCCTCCGTCAAGCAATCGTCGGATATCGCCGGCAAGACTGTCGGCGCGGGCAAAGGCTCGGCCCAGCTCGACCAGTTGAAGGCCTACGTTGCTACCTTGCCGAAGCCGCCTGAAATCCGCGAATACGTCGACAACAATCAGGCTTATGCCGATCTCGCCGCCGGCCGTATCGCGGCGGTCGCGAACTCGATGACCAACATCGCGTACGTCGCCAAACAACGCCCCGAGGCCTTCGCCGTAGTACAGCCGCCGTTTGGCGCGAAAGTGTACTTTGCCTACTGTCTGCGTAAAGACGCGGACAGCAAGCCGCTCGCCGACGCCTTCAACGCCGCGCTCGTGAAAATGCACAGCGATGGGCGTCTCGCGGCCTTGCAGAAAAAGTGGTTCGGTGTCGCAATGGATGCGCCGACCACGATGCCCGCGCCGAACTATTGATGCACTGGCGCAGCGATGGCCTGATGTTTTGCAGCACGCTTTTCTGATGTTTGCGATGCGGGCGCTCCGGCGAGCCGCATCGCCCTCCCCGTTCTAGCGAGTGCGACGCTTATGTTCAGCACAACCGTCTTCCTTCAGGGTTTGCCGCTGCTGCTGCATGCGGCGCTCGCCACTATCGGTATTTCACTGACGGGTCTCGTGATCGGTTTCTTCGTCGCGATCGGCGTGTGTGCTGCCCGCCTCTCCCCGAAGCGCGCCGCGCGCATGTTTGGCGGCGCCTACGTGTTCTTCTTTCGCGGCGTGCCGATGCTGGTGCAACTGCTGCTGGTGTACTACCTGCTGCCGTTCGCCGGAATCAATGTCTCGCCCGTCGTCGCGGCGGTGAGCACCGTGTCGCTGTGTTCCGCGGCCTATATCGCCGAGATTCTGCGCGGCGGCTTCCTCAGTATTCCGCCGGGTCATATCGAAGCCGCGCGCATGCTCGGGCTTTCACCGTTCGATATGCTGCGGCGGATTCTGGTGCCGCAGGCGTTTCGCTTGACGCTGCCCTCGCTCGTCAATGAAATGGTGCTGCTGATCAAGGCTTCGTCGCTGATTTCGGTGGTGGGCGTGGCCGAGCTGACGCGCACCGCGCAGAACATTGCTGCCAGCACCTATCGGCCGCTTGAAGCCTACCTCGCCGCCGGGCTGATTTACTTCGTGATCTGCGGAAGCCTGGCGCTCGTCGCGCACGCCGCCGAATACCGTTTGCAGCACGCCTGACCGGCCCTGAGCTTGACATTGAACTAAGCCATGCAAAAGCTCGACCCCACCGTCATCACGCACAATCTGCAGCCGATCGCCGCCGGTCTCGCGACCACGCTCGGCACCTGGACCGCGGGCGTGGCAATCGGCATCCTGATCGGCTTTCTGATCGCCGTGCTCCAGCTCTTTTGCGGACGCTGGGTGCGCGGCGTTTTGCGCTTCTATATCGAGCTATTTCGCGGCACGCCATTTCTGGTGCAACTGTTTTTGCTGTACTACGGCGGCCCATCCTTCGGCCTCACGCTCGAACCGATGACGGCCGGCGTGCTCGGCTTAGGCCTCTATGGCAGCGCGTATTTCGCCGAAGCCTTCCGCTCAGGCTTTCAATCGGTGCCGCCGGGTCATCTCGAAGCGGCGTCATGTCTCGGACTCACCCGCTGGCAAGCCGTGTTGCGCATTCAGGTACCGCAAATGCTGGTCCTGATCGTGCCCGCGCTGACCAATCTGATTATCGTGCTGAGCAAGGAAACCGCGGTGTTGTCGATCGTCACCGTGCCCGAGCTCACGTTCGTGCTGACCGGCATCGGTTCGGCCACCTTCGCTTTCGTCGAAACGCTGCTGGTGCTGTGCGTGTGCTATCTCGCGCTGGTCGAACTGACCTCGCGCGTGGGCATGTGGGCCGAAACCCGCATCGCGCGCTTCATGGCATGAACGGAAATCCGGACCACCTTATGAACGCCATCGCCGACATGCCATCCTCCGCATCCACTGCTACCTTCGCTACGCTGCCCGGCGCGCCGCTGATCGAAGTGCGCGACCTGAAGAAGCGCTTCGGCGAAGTCGAAGTACTGCGTGGCGTCGATCTCGAGATCGCCCGTTCCGAAGTGGTCTGCATCATCGGCCCGTCGGGCTCGGGCAAGAGCACGCTGCTGCGCTGCCTCGCCGCGCTCGAAACCTACGATCAGGGCGACGTGCGCATTGAAGGCGAACTGCTCGGCTATAGCGAGCGCAATGGAAAACGCGTACGCGCGTCGCAAAGCGAGATCAATCGCGTGCGGCGCAACGTCGGCATGGTATTTCAGCAATTCAATCTGTGGCCGCATATGACGGCGCTCGGCAATGTGATGGAATCACTGCTGCGTGTGCGCCATCTGTCGCGTGAAGAAGCACGCCGCCGCGCCAATGCGATGCTGGAAACAGTCGGCCTCGCACACAAAGGCGATGCCTACCCGTCGAAACTCTCGGGCGGTCAACAGCAGCGCGTTGCAATTGCACGCGCGCTGGCGATGGAGCCGCACATCATGCTGTTCGACGAGCCGACCTCGGCGCTCGATCCCGAACTGGTCGGCGAAGTGCTTCAGGTCATGAAGCAGCTTGCGCGCGACGGCATGACAATGGCCGTGGTCACGCACGAAATGGGCTTTGCGGCACAGGTGGCCGACAAGGTGATGTTCATCGACCAGGGGCGCATCGCCGTGCAAGGCAAGCCGCGCGAAGTTTTTCATGACGCCGGACAGCCACGTTTGCGGCAGTTCCTGCAAAACTACTTCGACCGCAATGCCTTCTGGGCGCGCGGTCCTGACGATGCGGAGCCGGTATGAACCTGCACCGGTGTTCACGTGGTTCGCGTGGTTCGCGTGGTTCGTCCGTTTCGTGCGGACAGTAGCGCAAGGGCCGCCGATGTCTTCTACCGTTCGCAGCAAAACTCACGGCCACCCATCCGCCGCGGCGATAAAAGCCACGCGCAGGGCTAACGACGCACCGGCCGCCCGCTACGAACAGGTCAAAAACCACATCCGCCAGATTATCGAATCGGGCGCGCGGCAAGCGGGTGAGCGGCTACCGTCCGAACTGGACCTGGTCGCGACGCTCGGCGTGTCGCGCATGACGGTGAACCGCGCGTTGCGCGAACTCGCCGATGAAGGCCTCGTCACCCGCGTGTCCGGTGTGGGCACTTTCGTCGCGCAAACCAAACCGCAATCGACACTGCTGATGATCGCCCATATCGGCGACGAGATCCGCTCGCGGGGTCACGAATACGGCTACGACACGGTCCTTTCGCAACGCGAAACCGCGCCGGTAACCGTGTCGAGCGCTTTAGGACTTGCACCTGGCGCTTCCGTGTTTCATGTGATATGCGTGCATCGCGAGAACGGTTTGCCGGTGCAGCTCGAAGACCGCTACGTCAATCCAGTAACGGCACCTGACTTCCTGAAGCAGGATTTCTCCACGACGAGGCCATCGGAGTATCTGTTCGAGACCGTCCCGGCGCACGACGTCGAGCATATCGTTGACGCGGGTCTGCCGACGCGCGCCGAAGCCGAGTTACTGGAAATTCGTGTCGATGAACCCTGCCTGACGCTGATGCGCCGCACGTGGACGAGCGGCATTGCGGTCACGTTCGCGCGTTTCGTGCACCCGGGTTCGCGGTACCGACTGGGTTGCCGGTTCACACCCGATCTATCGCAGCGGCAGGGCTAGCGACGCGAGCCCCGTGCCCTCGCCCAGGTCTTGCCACTCACACGTTGCCCGCCAGATGGAAACGCGATGCCGGATGCCACAACTGCACCGACGTCGCCACGTCGTCACCCACCCATGTGCGGCGCCATAGCTGCAAGCAGGGCTCGCCGATATCCATCATCAGATGCCGCCGCACATACGCGTCAGGCTTCTGCGCATAGATGCGAAACTCCGCGCGCTGGATCGGCGCGAGCCGCACCATGTAGTGATTCGGTGTCTCGACGGTGAAGTCCTGTTGCAGGTAGTCGGGGAATACTTTCGGATTGACGTAGCGATCCTCGTACTGAATCGGCTCGCCTTCTTCGCTGTGCACGATGCACGAGTGAAACGCGGGGCCGCCGGCGAGACCGAGCGCTTCGAGCGCGTGCGGATCGTCGCTCGGTTCGAGCGTCAGCACACGCGCTGAATGGCGATGGCCGCGCGCCGCGATTTCGTCGGCGATATTGCGGATTTCAAGCACCGTGGATTCGTAGCGCTGCGGCGCAACGAACGTGCCGGAGCCTTGCACACGCGTCAGCACGCGGTCGGTCGTGAGTTCACGCAGCGCGCGCGATACCGTCATGCGCGCAACGCCGAATTCCTTGACCAGCTCTGTTTCGGATGGGATCAAACCGCCCGGCTTCCAGTCCCCCTCGCTGATGCGCCGGATCACATAGCGCTTGATCTGCTCATAGGCGGGCATCGCCTTCGCGGGTGTCTCATGGGTACGATCAGGGCGGTCCTGCGTGTCTGCGGTTTGCGCGTTTGTAATAGTGTTCACGTCGACCTCGTGGGTGGTACGCGGATGGTACACGGGTGGTACACGTCAGGCCGGTTCACCGGCGGGTAAGCCCGCTCACCGGCTTTGTCTCCATCAATCCAGGTGCATCAACTCAGGCCAGGCAACTGAGTCCTTCAACCTGCGTGGGCAGCCGCCCGGCCGTCATTGGCCGCCGGGTCGGCGTCGACCTTGCCCGTAGTGGCAACGCTCGTCACACTCGCCAATGCGGCAGGACCCGCGCCGCAGACTGAAGCGTCCAGCCCGGGCCGAATATTACCCGGGTTTGGCAGCGGCGGCGGTGTTTCATCGGCGATCATGCGAAACGCAATCGTCATGTCGTCCGCGAGTGGCCGGTCGTCGCGATAGGTCGGTACGACGCGGCGCACGCGTTGCCAGAGCGCGTCGGTGTGCGGTGCGCGCGGGGCATCGACGCTTTGCAGATCGTAAGCTTGTGCCGCCGCTAGCAATTCGATCGCGACGATACGCCCGGCATTGTCGACGATCTCCAACGCTTTCAGCGCAGCGGGCGTGGCGTGGCACAGGTGGTCCTCCTGCAGACCGGACGTGATGCCGCCATCGAGACTTGCGGGCATCGCGAGGCGCCGGTTCTGCGCGACCAGCGAGGCCGCCGTGTACTGCGCGATCATGAAGCCCGAGCAGGTGCCGCCCGGCTCCGCGAGAAACGCCGGCAAGCCGCTGACGAGCGGATTGACGAGGCGGTCGAGACGCCGCTCGGCCATCGCCGCGACTTGCGCGATCGCGGTGGCGAGACTGTCCATTGCCAGTGCGATCGACGCCCCCACCGCGTGCGCCTGCGAATAGACGCGCGGGTTTTCCGGCGTGCCGGCTACGATCGGGTTGTCGGTAATCGATGCGAGCTCGCGGTTGAGCACTTCGGCGGTCGCGGCCAGCACGTCGCGCGCGGCCCCGTGCACGTGCGGAATGGTCCGCAAGCTCAACGGGTCTTGCGTGCGCTGACCGACTACCGCAGCGAGGATGCCACTGTCTGCGAGCGCCGTGCGCATCCGTTCGCCGACCAGGCTCAGGCCAGGCGAGATGCGCAATGCCAGTGATTCGGCATCGAACGCGGCGAGCTGGCCACGCAGATTCTCGAAGCTCATCGCGGCAACCACGTCGCACCAGTCGAGCAACTGCTCGGCGCGCGCCAATGCCAACGTTGCGAGACCTGTCACACACGGTGTGCCGTTGACGAGGCTCAGGCCTTCCTTGGCTTCAAGCACCAGGGGTTCGAGCCCGAGCATCTGCAGCGCGTCGCGCCCTTTGAGCCGATCGCCGCGATAGCGCACATAGCCTTCGCCGATACATACCAGCGCAATATGCGCCATATGGCTCAGATAACCGACCGAGCCGAACGTCGGCACTTCGGGCAGGCAATCGGCGTTGATCAACGCCACGAGCCGGTCGGCGACTTCGAGGCGAATCCCCGAATGTCCGTGTGCATAATTGTTGACGGCCGCCACCATGATCGCGCGCGTTTCAGCCGCACCGAGCGGCACGCCGACGCCGACTGCATGACTCATCAGGATGTTGCGCGACAACGTGTGCTGCTCGGACGGCGACACGATCACGTCGCACAAGGCCCCGACGCCGGTATTCACGCCATACGCGCGAATGCCGCGCGCGACGATCTGCTCGACCAGCTCGCGTGACGCCGCGATCCGCGCACGCGAACTGGCGGAAAGCTCAAGCGGCTCGCCCGCCGCAACTGCTGCGGCCTGACGCCAGTTGAGAGAACAATCGGAACGGATCACGGCCATGATAGTGCGCTGCCCAGTGAAGTGATGAGGGGGTGACCAGCTAACGCTGATCAGTTAGTTAGTCGTGCGATCCTGGTGGCTCGACACGAATTGGCGGAAGCGGTCCGACTTGCATTCGACGAACACTTCGTCCGGCGTACCGTCGGCTTCTACCTGACCTTGATGCAGGAACATCACGCGATTCGACACATGGCGCGCGAAACCCATCTCGTGCGTGACAACCAGCATCGTGCGGCCCTCTTCGGCGAGCGAACGCATCACGCGCAGCACTTCGCCAACCAGTTCGGGGTCAAGCGCCGAGGTCGGTTCGTCGAACAGCATCACCTTCGGATGCATCGCCAAAGCACGCGCGATCGCCACGCGCTGCTGCTGGCCGCCAGACAGATGTGCCGGATAGTGGCCGCGTTTTTCCGCGAGACCGACTTTCGCGAGGAGTGCTTCCGCTTCTTCAACCGATTCGGCGCGGCTGCGCTTCTGCACGCGCATCGGCCCTTCGATCAGGTTCTCCAGCACGGTCATATGCGACCACAGATTGAAGTTCTGAAACACCATGCCGAGCTGCGAGCGCACACGATCCACCTGGCGGCGGTCGCTGGGATGCAGCTTGCCGTCCCCGCGTCGCTTCATTTTCAGCTCTTCGCCGCCCAGCGCCACCGAGCCGTCGTCCGGCGTTTCGAGCAGATTCAGGCAGCGCAGAAAAGTGCTCTTGCCAGAGCCGCTCGCGCCGAGAATCGAAATCACGTCGCCTTGATGGGCGTCGAGCGAAATGCCTTTGAGCACGTGGTGGTCGCCGAACGATTTATGGATGTTCTTGACCGACAGTGCAACAGGTGCCGTAGCGTTCATGGGATTCTCCAGATTCTGCAAGATTTGCGATCGTTCAGGGTGCGGCGCGGCGTGCTTCGGTCGTGGCAGAAACCGGCCGGCTCGGCGAGCTTTGCGTGGGCGCCGCACGCAGATGGCGCGACAGACGGATCTCGAGGAAACCGAGCAAACGCACAATGACGAAATTCAGGAACAGATAGATCAGCGCGGCGCAGATGAATACTTCCGTGGTGCGATACGTTTGCTGAATGATCTGCTGCGCGACGCCGGTCACTTCCCACACGGTAACGAGACTGGCGAGCGCGGTCGATTTGACGAGCAGCACGGCCTCGGTCGAATACGCGGGCAAACACTGGCGCAAAGCAATCGGACCGATCACGCGGCGCAGCAGCGCGAAACCCGACAGGCCGATCGAATAGCCCGCTTCGATCTGACCGACCGGCACGGCCATCAAACCACCGCGGATAATCTCAGCGGTATATCCGGCGGTGCACAGCGCCAGCGATAAAACCGCACACATGTACGGCTCGCGCAATACTGGCCACAGGAAGCTCTCGCGAATCACCCCGAACTGGCCCATGCCGTAGTAGACAAGGAACATCTGGATCAACAACGGCGAGCCGCGAAATACGAGGATATAAGCGCGCGCGAAGCGATTCGGCAGCCAGTGCGGCGACACGCGCATCGTGACGATCACGAGCGAGAGCAAGCCACCAAGAATCAGCGAGCAGAAGAACAGCCCTAGCGTGGTCGGCACGGCTGCAATCAGTTGCCGCAGCGTGTCGAGCAGGAAATCGAAGTCGAAATGCATGATGTCCGGTCCTCGTCAGTTGCGCGCGAAGTTGCGCTTGAAGGATCGGCCCACGCGCGCTTCGGCGCGGTTGAAGATCCGGTTCGAGATGCTGGTCATCAGCAGATACAGCGCGCCGCCCACCACGAAGAACGTGAAGTACTGATGCGTCGAACCCGCCGCGATCTGACTGGTGCGCAGCAGTTCGGCCAAGCCCGTGACGGAAATCAGCGCCGAGTCTTTCAGGCTCAATTGCCAGACATTGCCAATGCCCGGCAACGCGAAACGCAGCACTTGCGGAATCAGAATGCGGCGCGCCATCGTCATGGTGGGCATGCCGATCGAACGCGCCGCTTCGAGCTCGCCGCGCGATACCGCGAGCACCGCCGAGCGGTACACCTCGGCCTGATACGCGCCGGAAATCATGCCGACTGCGAGTGCGCCGATCACGAATGGCGGCACGCCGACAAAGCCGTCCGCGCCGAACCATTGACCGATCGTGGTCACGAGCGTCGAACCGCCGAAATAGAACAGATAGATGACGAGCAACTCGGGCACGCCACGAAACACGGTGGTGTACACATCGCCGATCACGCGCAGCGTGCGAAAACGCGACAGCTTGGCCGCCGCGACCAGCGCGCCGAACACGGCGCCGACCGCGAGCGCCGCCAGCGTGAGTGCGACCGTCATCAATGCTGCAAGCAGCAACACGCCGCCCCAGCCTTCCGGCCCGAAGCCGAGCATCTCTATCAGAGCCATTCCCTACCTCTCATCCATTACAGCGGATCGAACCAGCCAGCAGGCGCGGTTCTTCACACCCCGCCTGCCGCACATCTGAACGCTCAGGCGAATCAAGGCGTGACGTCAGTCTTGAACCACTTGGTGGAGAGCTTCTTGACGGTGCCGTCGGCAAGCGCGGCGCTGATCGCGGTATCGAACTTCGCTTTCAGGTCGGCGTCCTGCTTGCGGAATGCGAGGCCTTCACCCGGACCCCAGATCGGGCCGCCAATCTTCGGACCGGCCATGACGATCGACGCGGTATCTTTCTTGTCGATGTTGGCGGCGTAGTAGGTCACGTCGTCGAACGAGGCGTCGATGCGGCCGTTGGCCAGATCGAGATCGCGCTCGGGCGATGTCTTGTAGACGCGGATCGTGGCGACGTCCTTGAAGCCGTCGTTGATGAACTTGGTGTAAACCGTGCCCGACTGAATGCCGATGGTCTTGCCCTTCAGCTGCTTGCGCAAGGCGTCGACGGTAGGCTGGTCGGCTTTCGGATCGCCTGACAGCTTCACGACGCCTGCGGTCGGCACGGCCTTCGGCAGCACCTTCGCGTCAGTCACAGCGAACGTGGCCGGCGTAGCGGCGTACGGCTTCGAGAACGCGATGATCTTTTCGCGCTCCGGTGTGATCGAGATCGCGTCCATCAGCACATCGAACTTGCCGGCTTGCAGACCGGGGATCATGCCGTCCCAGTCTTGCGCCACAAGGTTGCATTGCAGCTTGATGCGCTCGCACAGGTTGGCGACCAGCTCCGGTTCGAAGCCGCCCAGCTTGCCGCCCGGCAAGGTCAGGTTCCATGGCGCGTAACCGCCTTCCAGCGCGATCGTCACCGTCTTCCAGTCTTTGGCCTGCGCCGGTGCCGCGAAAATCGTCGCGGCGCCGAGAACGGCGCCCATCAATGCTTTTGCTAACGTCGTGCGCTTCACTTTCACGTCGAAACTCCTTTGATTGAGGAAACCGTCGAGCTGGGTTTTTTCTGCCGCTTAATTTGTATAGACAAGTCTGCATGAGTCAAAAAGCAGTCGCAAGAGGATTTGTTAGAAATCGTCGGAATCATCGGGTAAGCCCCTATGAATTGCCGCGCGACAAGGCTTTTAAGGGAGTTCTGAACGTGCAAAGACAATGCACCGCGCTCGACCGGGTGCGTCAGCGTGGTGCATTTTGTCTAGACAGGTTGGTGCTTGAGAGCTTGGCGCGCTTCGAATTGGCGCCTTGCGCGCCTTACCAGATGAACGGGACGAAGCGGTAACGCACGCGTGAGGTGTAGGCGGTGTAGCCGTCGAGTTGCTGCGCCAGTACGCGCTCCTCGCGGACCGCGCGCCAGCCGATACCGATCACTAGCAGCGGCACGCAGGCAAGACCCCACCATGAGCCGAGCAGCAATGGCGTGCCGATGAACAACAGCAGCGCGGCCGAGTACATCGGATGACGCACATAGGCATAGGGGCCGGTGTCGATAACTTTGTGACCACGGCTTGTCTGGATCTTCACGACCGGCGCGGCAAAGCTATTGGCCTGGAACACGAAACGGCACATGAAGATACAGAGGAAGATGCAGAGCGAGCCGAGGCTCACCAGCCATACCGGCAGCGGCGCCGACCAGTGATAGCGCATCGCGTCGAATGCCATCAGGACGAGCCAGGCGGTCCACATCAGCGCCACGCCAATCATGAAGAAGCGGTCCCAGCGGCTTTGCTGCGCCTGAACGATCGGCGCGAGACGCTCGGCGAGGAGGCCCGGGTCGTGGCGTGCCAGCCAGAAGCCAACCCACAAACTCAATGCGCCTGTCTCGATCAGATACCACCAGCCGGCAGGCCATGCGAGGGTACCGGCGGCGCCGAACAGCAGCGCGCCCATGCATATCAGCCAGGCCACCGTTTGCAGAATGAGGCGCGTGATCATGATGAGTTTGTGGCGTTCGCTAAGGGTCGTTGATGACTCGGGGTGGGCAGGTGCCCGGTACGCTCTCGTCAGGCGGAGCCCGCCGCCGGTGAGCGCACGCGCCCGAACACTTCCGCCATGTCGATGTCACCCGTATTCAGACCGAATTGATCGCGCAGGCAGCTTGCCAGTTCATCTGCGCTTTCTAGTTGCCGTTCGCTGATGAGCTGGCCGTCCGCAGCGCGTTCGTTCAGTTGGTCGTTAAGCAGTGTCAGGCGCGATTCTGCGAGAACCCGGCACACGATCAGGTTGTTCAGAAAAACAGAATCCGGCGCGGTCGACGTGTACCAGTTCGAGGTCTCGTAGTCGATCCATTCGACCGGGTGCAAGTCGAAACGGTAGACGCGAGCCCAGGTTTCATCGCGGGATTGAACTTCGAGGTAGAGCGCATCGTGCGAGGCGTCGGCCAGACGGAACGTGCCTAGTTGCGAGGGTTGCGCGATGCCCGCGATCAGGCGCAGCGGCGCTGTCAGCGTCACGCTGCCGAAACCGATATCGGCGATCCATGCTTCGCTTTCTATCTCGACGCGCAGGACCATATGTGTGCGAGGAGGAATTGCACCGGATTCACGGCCCCACAGGACTCGGCCCAATAGCGGCGTAACGTTAAAGCCTAACTGCGTCAGGACGTTCGCGAAGAGCGCATTCTGTTCGAAGCAGTAGCCACCGCGGTGTTGCGTTATCAGCTTGTGTTCGACTGACTCGATATCGAGTTTTACCGCGCGGTGTGTGAGCGGATTCAGGTTCTCAAAGGGGATCGCTCTGGGGTGCAGCTTATGGAGTTCATGGAGTACTTCCAGCGTCGCCGCGCGCGGTCCTTTGTAGCCTATGCGGGTGAAGTAATTGTCCAGATTCACTGAGTGTGACATCGGTGTCGTCCCGGTATGGTTTTGGGCGTTGGGCATTTAAGGGCTTGGCATGACAGCGTGGCTTCGGAAGATGATCATAGCGTCTTTTGTTGCCTGCCCGAGGCGTCCACCTCTCCTTGTCTTCGTCGCCACCCGCCCTTGTCTATTGGCGCCGCTCCTGTTCGGAACGGCGGCTACTTCAGAAAGCGCTCCGCTAATCCGGCGCCGGTTTGATACGGCCAAACCATACTAAAACATTACTCTTATATTCCATTTTAATTACGCACAAACAACCTTTAGTAGCAGTCCGTAAAGCTCATAATTACACATCAGTAATATTGATGCGAATCGTTCTCATTTGTGTTGACGCACCTATTTCGCATGCGTACGATCTCGCCATCTGCTGCATCCGGCGTCGCGAACCGATGCAGTAAGTCGCTGGCGCACAGTGATGTACCGCCGCGATGCCCAGATGAGTCGATACAACACAAATAAGGATTTCGATGAAGTTCGCCCGATCAACAGAACCCGCCGGCCAGGCGCGTTCGCTTCGCGACTCCGCCTCGCGCATCGGTGCCGTGCGCCGCTCGCGTTTGCCCTCGATACGCCACGCCGCGCTTTGCACGGCTTTCGCCTGGGCCACGTTGAGTGCCGGCACCGCAATGGCCGACGCCAATCCCGATGCCGCACCGGAAGCGCCGGAAGCCGACCTGAACATCAAGGCGGCTCAAACGAATCAATGGACCGGCTTCTGGAATCGCCCGACGATGCTCGGCGACATTGGCGGTCTGCGCCCCTGGCTCGGCAAATATGGCGTGACGTTCGCGCTCACCGAAACCAGTGAGGTGCTCGGCAATGTCCGCGGCGGCCTCGCGCGCGGAGCGGACTACGACGGTCTCACGACAGCCACCGTGCAAATGGATACGCAAAAAGCGTTCGGTTTGCCAGGCGGCCTGTTCAACGTCAGCGCATTGCAGATCCACGGCGCCAACCTCAGCGCCAACAAGCTGGGCACGCTGAATACGGCGAGCGGCATCGAAGCCCAGGACACGACCCGCCTGTGGGAACTGTGGTACCAGCAGTCGTTCCTGAACAAGCGCATCGACGTCAAGGTTGGTCAGCAAAGTATCGACCAGGAATTCATCACCAGCACGAATTCGGCGCTGTTCGTGAACACGATGTTCGGCTGGCCTGCCCTGCCGTCCTACGACATGCCGTCCGGCGGTCCCGCTTATCCGCTGGCCGACCTCGGCGTGCGCGTGCGCGGACAGATCACGCCTTCGTTGACAGCGCTCGCCGGCGTATTCGACGGCGATCCGCTCGGCAACAACCCGAACAACATAAGCGGCACCAACTTCAACCTGCATAACGGCACGCTGTTCATCGGCGAGTTGCAGTATGCGATCAACCAGCCGGCTGACGGGGAAATGGTCGGTATGGGCGGCGGCGGTTTGCCGGGCACCTACAAGGTCGGCGTCTGGTACAACAACGGCAGCTTCGCTGATCAGCGCTTCGACAACACCGGCCTCTCGCTTGCGAACCCGGCAAGTACCGGCGTTGCGCAGAATCATCACGGCGACTACAGCTTCTACGCGGTCGCCGACCAGATGATCTGGCGCCCGGATCCGGACGAGCCGCGTAGCCTCAACGTCTTCGCGCGCGTAATGGGCGCACCGGGCGACCGTAACCTGGTAAGCGTCGCCGCCAATCTCGGCATCGTGCTGAAGGCGCCGTTCGCCGGCCGCGACAACGACAGCGCCGGCATCGCGCTCACGTACATCAAGATCGGCAACCATGTGAACGGTCTCGATCAGGATAACCTGGCATTCAGTGGCGGCCCGTACGGCGTGCGCACCAGCGAAACCACACTCGAAGCGACCTACCAGTACCAGGTCAACCCGTGGTGGCAGTTGCAAGCCGATGCGCAATACACGTTCAATGCCGGCGCCGGTCAGAACCCGAGCGATCCCACGCAGCCGCTGCGCAATACGTTCGTCATCGGCGTGCGGACCAACATCACATTCTGATGCCGTTCCCAGCCATCACACACGCTCTAGCCCAATCGAATCCCATGCTTTCGATCATGACCGCAACCACCGCTTTGTGCGCAGGCACGGAGGCTCACTCATGAACAACCCCACGCGCCTTATTTCGCCGCGCGCCGCGCGGGCCCTGCTTGCCGCAACCGTCAGCGCCGCCGCATTCGCGACGACCGGCATTGCGCACGCCGAACCGCAAGGTTTCCTCGAAACCGTCAAGCATCACACCACGCTGATCAACACCGTGCCGGAAAACGGCGACCAGAATCCGTATGCGGTAGTGGTCGCACCGGTCACGGCCGGTACCGTCAAGCAGGGCGACGTGCTGGTTGGCAACTTCAATAATTCGACCAATCTGCAGGGCACCGGCAGCACGATCATCAACTATCACCCGGACACCAGACAGATGACGGTGTTCGCCACGGTGCCGCGCGATCTGAAGGAATGCCCGGGCGGCATCGGCCTGTCGACCGCGATGACGATGCTCAAGTCGGGCTACGTGATCGTCGGCAGCACGCCGAGCAATGACGGCACCACGGGCACCAAAGGCGCCGGCTGCCTGATCGTGATCGATCCGAACGGCAAGGTCGCATCGACCATCAACAGTCCGAACATCAACGATCCGTGGGGCAACATGGCGGTCGTCGACAACGGCACGAGCGCGACGCTGTTCGTCAGCAACGCCGGTTTCGGCGTGGGCGGTGCGAACGGCAATCCGCCGGTGTTCAAGCAGGCCACCGTGCTGCGTCTGGACCTCGACGTGCCGGCCGGCAAGCCACCGGTCGTGAAGAAGGAAACCGTGATCGGCAGCGGCTTCGGCGCGCAGGCTGACAAGGGCGTATTCCTCGTCGGCCCGACCGGCCTCGCGCTCTCGGGCGATCAGAAACTGCTGTACGTGTCCGATGCAATCGGCAACCGCGTCACCGAAATCGACGATCCGATGACGCGCGACACCAGCGCGGGCGTGGGCCGCCAACTGACCGCCGACGGCTTGCTGCATCGCCCGCTCGCGATGGTCACGGCGCCTAACGGCCACCTGCTCGTCACCAATGCACTGAACGGCCAGATCGTCGAAATCGATCCTGCCACCGGCAAGCAACTCTACGCACGCTGGATCGATACCGACAAGGCGCAATCGCCCCCGGGCAACGGCGACCTGTTCGGTCTCGCGATGACCCCGGAAGGCGACGGTTTCTACTACGTGCAGGACGATGTGAATACGCTGGTGCTGGCCAGGTAAGCGACGCAAACAGGACAGGCAAACCAGCCACGCAAAAGAGCGAAGCGAACCCGGCCTCAGAGCCGGTCGCAAAACCGGCACATCCCACGGCCAACTGAAGGTGAAGTAACCATGGCAAACGATCAACCCCCGCGGCCCTCACGGCGCGGTTTTCTGAAGGCCGGCAGTGCGGCGGTCGCAGCGGGCGCGAGCCTCGGTGCGACCGGCGTCGCCCAGGCCGCGCTTGGCAAGACGCCGGCGCACAACGCCGATCCGCTGATGGCGGTCGAGCCGTTCTACGCCCTGCATCAAGGCGGCATCGTCACGCCGCAGCAGAGTCACACGTATGTCGCCGCGCTCGATCTCACGACCGACAAACGCGACGACGTGATCGCCCTGCTGCGCGCCTGGACCGACGCCGCTGCGCGTCTGACGCAAGGCGCCACGGCCGCACCGCTGCCGACTGGCACCGCGGCCAAAGCGGAACTGGCCGACACCACGATTGTTACGAAGGCCGATGCCAAGGCCGACAATACGGCCGACAACGCGGCCTACAGCCGGACCAACACCAAAGCCGCGCCCGATTCCGGCGACGTGCTCGGCTTAGGCCCATGCGGCCTGACGATCACGTTCGGTTTCGGCCCGGGTCTGTTCACGAAAGACGGCAAGGACCGCTACGGCCTCGCCGCGCGCCGCCCCGCCGCGCTCGTCGATCTGCCGCGTTTTAACGGCGATCAGTTGATCGAGCAGAAGACCGGCGGCGACCTGTTCATCCAGGCCTGCGCGAACGATCAGCAGGTCGCGTTTCACGCGGTCCGGCAACTGGCGCGTCTCGCGTACGGCACCGCAGCGATGCGTTGGGGTCAATCCGGTTTCCTGTCGGGTCCGCGCGGTCAGACGCCGCGCAATCTGATGGGCTTCAAGGACGGCACCAACAATCCGTCGACCGCGAAGCCGCAGTTGATGAACGAATTCATCTGGGCCGGCGCCACCGCCGACGCACCCTGGATGGAAGGCGGCACCTATACGGTGGTGCGGCGCATCCGCATCACGCTCGAACACTGGGACAACACCGAGGTGGATTTCCAGGAGCAGGTATTCGGCCGCCACAAATACAGCGGCGCGCCGATCGGCAAGAAGAACGAGTTCGACGCGGTGGACCTGAAGGAAGAAGACAAGGACGGCAATCCGGTGATTCCGGAGAACTCGCACGTGCGTCTGTCGAATCAGGCGAGCAACAACGGTGCGCAGATTCTGCGCCGCTCGTACTCGTACAACGACGGCACGAACTTCTACATCGAGCGCTGGCCGCCATGGCGTCAGGAAACCGAGTACGACGCGGGCCTGATTTTCGTGGCTCACCAGAGCGACCCGCGTACCGGCTTCATTCCGATCAATGACAAGCTCGCGAAGTTCGACATGATGAACCAGTTCACGACGCACGTCGGCAGCGCGGTGTTCGCTGTGCCGCCGGGCGCGAAGCCGGGTTCGTATATCGGCGCAGGACTGTTCGAGACGTAATGCAAGCCGCGAAGTAAGCCGCTATGCCACGAGGCAAGCGGCATGGCGAAGACCAATAACATCATTAACGGATTTTAGGATCATGGCTCATTCCTGGTTTGGCACCCGCCTGCGCCTGCTCAGCAGCGCAGCCGCCCTCACGCTGGCCGCCTTCGCGACCGTACCGTCGACGGCCCACGCTGCGTCGATCACGCTGTACAGCGCGCAGCACGAGCAGGTCGTCAATCTGCTGGCTAAAGATTTCGAGAAAGAGTCGGGCATTTCGGTAAAGATCCGCAGCGGCGAAGGCCCGGCGATGGCCGCGCAACTCGTCGCGGAAGGCACCGCCACGCCCGCTGACGTCTACTTCACGGAAAACTCGCCTGAGTTGATGCTGCTCGAAGAGAAAGGCCTGCTGAGCCACGTGAACGACTCGACGCTCGCCACCGTGCCGGCGCGTTTCAATTCGCCGGGCGGTGTATGGGTTGGCGTGACCGCACGCGAAAACGTGCTGGCCTACAACACGGCCAAGGTGCAGGCATCGCAACTGCCGCAGTCGCTGTTCGATCTGGCCAAGCCGGAATGGAAAGGCAAGGTCGGCATTGCACCGAGCGACGGCGACTTCCTGCCGCTCGTGAGCGCCGTGCTCGCACTGAAGGGTGAAGCGCAAACCGTCGCATGGCTGAAGGGCCTGAAAGCCAACTCGCAGATTTTCGACGACGACGAAGGCGTGGTGGCAGCCGTCAATCGCGGCGGTGTCGCGACGGGTCTGATCAACAACTACTACTGGGCACGTCTGCACGCTGAAATCGGCGATGCGAAAACCCGCAGCGCGATCTATCACTTCGGCAACGGCGACGCCGGCGCGCTGGTGAACGTATCGGGCGCAGCGGTGCTGAAGTCCGCGCACAACACGGACGGCGCGCAGAAGTTTCTTGCGTATCTGGTCAGCGAGCGTGCACAGAAGCTGATGGCGAACAGCCACGTCATGTTCGAATATCCGTTGCATGCAGGCGTTGCACCGGACCCGATCCTCAAGCCCTTCACTGAACTGAACCCGCCGGCGCTGACGATCCAGCAACTCGGCGACGACAGCCTGGCAGGCAAACTGCTGCGTCAGGCAGGCTTGCTGTAAATGAGCGATGCCGTGTCAGCCGGGCCTCCGGCTGTAACCTCCGCCCCGGCGCGCGCCCGTTTGCGCGCGCCGCGCGGTTTGTTTGCGGCAGCAGCACTCAGCGCTTTGCTGGTGTTGCTGCCGATTGCGTTTACCTTCTGGCGGGCGGCGAGCTTCGGCATCGACGAGGCGGTCGATCTGATCTTCCGGCCACTGGTCGGCGAACTGCTGGTCAACACGCTGCTGATCACCGTATCGACCACGCTCGTCTGCGCTGTCGTCGGCACGGCGGCCGCATGGTTTGTCGAACGCACGCATTTGCCGGGGCGTCGTATCTGGGCCGTGCTCACCGCCGCGCCGCTCGCGATGCCGGCCTTCATCTCGAGCTATGCGTGGGTGTCGCTGAGCCTGGATCTGCAGGACTTCAACGGCGCGCTGCTGGTGCTGAGCGCCGCGTATTTCCCGCTCGTTTATCTGCCGGTGGCCGCGGCGTTGCGCAGTATGGACCCGGCACTTGAAGAAAGCGCGCGCGCGCTCGGCTGCAACCGCTGGGCCACGTTCATTCGCGTCGTGTTGCCGCAACTGCGCCCCGCGCTGCTCGGCGGCATGCTGCTGGTGGCGCTTGGCGTGCTGTCCGAATTCGGTGCGTTTACGCTGCTGCGCTTTCGCACCTTCACCACGCAAATCTATGCGGAATACCGCACCAGTTTCGATGGCGGCGGCGCTTCACTGCTCGCGTGCCTGCTGATCGTGATCTGCCTGATCGTGCTGGCGTTCGAGTTTCGGGTACGCGGCGCGGCGCGTTATGAACGCGTCGATCGCGGGACGCGTCGCGCGGTCTTGCGCTACGACCTCGGCGCGTGGCGCTGGATCGTCGTGGCCGGTTTCGCTGCGCTGGCGATCGCGACGCTCGGCGTGCCGCTCGGCATGATCGGCTACTGGCTCACGCAACCGGGCGCGGCCGCCGTCACACCGGCCGACGTGTCGCCCGAACTGCTGTTCAGCGCGACGATCTCGTCGCTCGGTTTCGGGCTCGCTGCCGCGCTGTTGACCACGCTGCTGGTCGTGCCGCTCGCGTTTCTGCTGGTGCGCTATCCGACGCGTTTCGCGACGCTGTTCGAACGCACCGTTTTTCTGGCTCAAGGCATACCGGGGCTGGTGATCGCGCTGGCGATCGTATCGCTCGCGGTGCATGCGCTGCAACCGCTCTATCAAAGCGCGACGCTGCTGGTGATCGCTTACGCGATGCTGTTCATGCCGGTGGCGCTGGTGAGCGTGCGCGCCGCCTTCATGCAGGCGCAGCCGCGCCTCGAAGAGACTGCGCGCGCCCTCGGTCTGACCTGGTCGCAGACTCTGTTCCGCGTGGTGTTGCCGCTGGCGGGTCCCGGGCTTGGCGCGGCAGCGGCGATGGTGTTCATCTCGGTCGTCACCGAGTTGAACGCGACGCTGCTGCTCTCCCCGATCGACACGCGAACCCTCGCGACCCAGGTCTGGGCCGACACGTCGACGATGGCGTTCGCCGCCGCGGCGCCTTATGCGGCGCTCCTCACCGGCATTTCGCTGTTCGCCTCCGGCCTCCTGTTCGCGTTGCTCGGCAAATCGGCTTTACTCGGCGAACGCAACTGAACGTCGCGCACCATCGCCCTGCTCCTAGACATCGGATTTTCATGAGCGAACTTCGTATCCGCGGACTGCAAAAATCGTTCGACGGCCATCCCGTGCTGCACGGTATCGATCTCTCCGTCGAGCGCGGCACGCTGCTCGCGCTGCTCGGACCATCCGGCAGCGGCAAAACCACCTTGCTGCGCCTGCTGTGCGGCTTCGAACGCGCGGATAGCGGCAGCGTCGAAATCGACGGCCGCCGCGTCGCCGGCGACAACCTGCATGTGCCTTCCGAGCAGCGCCGCATTGGCTATGTCCCGCAGGAAGGCGCACTGTTTCCGCATCTTTCCGTGGCGGACAACATCGTGTTCGGTTTACCGCGCACGCAGCGACGCGCGCGGCATCGTGTGGCCGAATTGCTGGAGCTGGTCGGCTTGCCGGCGAACTTCAGCGGGCGGGCGCCGCAGCAACTGTCAGGCGGTCAGCAGCAGCGTGTCGCGCTTGCTCGTGCGCTCGCGCCGTCGCCGACGCTGGTGATGCTCGACGAGCCCTTCTCCTCGCTCGACGCCGCACTGCGGCTCGAAACACGGCAAGCGGTGGCGAGCGCCCTGGCCGCGGCCGGCGCGACCGCGGTGCTCGTCACACACGATCAATCGGAAGCGCTGTCGCTCGGTCATGAGGTCGCCGTGCTGTGGAACGGCCGGCTGATCCAGACCGCGACTCCGGAGACGCTGTACCGCAGGCCGGTGACGCGTGAACTCGCCTCATTCGTCGGTGAAGCCGTGTTGCTGCCGGGCGTGGTGAAGCAGGATCGCGTGAACTGCGAGCTCGGCGATTTGCCGCTGTGCGAGCCGATGGGCAACGGCGCGGTCGACGTGATGGTACGGCCGGAACAGATCCGTCTGCTGCGCGCCGAGGAAACGATGCCGAATGGCGTGGCGTCCTACGACGCCGTCGTGCAGGAGGTGATCTTTCAGGGGCAGGACGCAGGCGTCGCGCTGCAATTGCAGTCCGGCGCGCGGACCGTGGTGCGCGCTCGCGTGCCTGGATATCTGTCGCCGCGTCCGGGCGAACACGTGCGGCTCGCCGTGGATGGCGAGGTGACGGCTTATCCGCGAGTTTGAGCCGCGAGGTAGAGCCATGCAGTTAGGCCGCAGCCCCACGTGTCTGCGGCCGCAGCGACAAATCCTGCACCATCTGCGCGGCCAGATAATCGCATGTCGGCCGGTCCGATTTGGCGCTGCGCGCCACCACGATTTCCAGCGGTGCAATCTTCGGCAAGCCTTGCGCTTCGCCGAGTATCGCCAGCCGCGGCGGCACGCTGCAGCGCGTAAGCGCGATCACCGAAAGCCCCGCATCGACGGTCGCCACCAAACCCATCAGACTTGCACTGCTAAAAGCCGCCCGATAGCGGATACGCGCACCGTCCAGCGCCGCCAGCGTATGTTGGCGCGCCACACAGCCCGGCTCGTAAAGCCCGACCGGCAAAGGTGACGCCGCCAGCACCGGCGTATCCATCGACGCCCCCACCCACACCATCGGCTCGCTGCGTACGAATTCGCCGCGCAGTTTGCGGTCGCGCGTAACGAAGGCCAGATCGATCTTGTTATCGGCCAGCATCGGCGCGAGCGACGTGCTCTGCGCGCAGACGATCTCGATCTCCACATGCGGATACAGATTCGAAAAGCGCCGCAACACCGGCGACAGGAGCGACGACACGTAATCGTCCGGTGCGCCCAGCACCACGCGCCCGGTCACCTCGGGCCGCACGATCGCCGACCACGCTTCCTCATGCAACGCCAGCACACGCCGTGCGTATTCGAGCAGCGTATTGCCGGGCCGCGTAAGCGAGAGATTGCGCGTGGTGCGGGCGAACAGTGTGGTGCCGAGCATGGTTTCGAGCCGCTTGATCTGCATGCTGACCGCCGCCTGCGAGCGATGCACGGTCGTCGACGCCTTCGTGAAGCTGCCCGTTTCCACCACCGCGACGAAGGTTCGCAGCAAATCGACGTCGAATTCGGGGTGCATGATTTATCAATCCAGCTTATGGAATTACTCAATTTAATTCGTTTGTCCGTGCTGCGCAAGCCGCGCAATACTTGTGACTCCACCTCACGGAGCTGCTCGGCATGTCCCTCACCCAACGTCAACAAGGCGCTATTACGCTGGCCAGCGGCGGGCTTCTGATGGGCACGCTCGGCATCTTCGTCGAGGAAGCGCGACTCGGCGCGCTGACGCTGGTGTTCTTTCGCTGCCTGTTCGGTTTCCTGTCGCTCGCCGCGTACTGTGCGTGGAAAGGTTTCTTCACACGAGCGCATTTCACGCGGCGCACCGTCACGCTCGCGCTGATCTCCGGCGTGCTGATGGTCACGCAATGGGTCGGTTTCTTCGACGCGATTCATCGCACCAGCATTGCGGTGGCGACGGTGGTATTTCATGTGCAGCCGTTCTGGGTCGTGCTGATGGGTGCGGCGCTGTTCAACGAACGCCTCGGCGTCGACCGGCTCGGCTGGATCGCGACCGCGTTCGTCGGGCTTGTTCTGGCCTCAGGCGTTGCGGCTACCGAGAATCTGCAGGGTCACACGAGCTATCTGATCGGCATCGGTGAGGCGCTGGCGGGGTCCGTGCTGTACGCGAGCGTCACGCTGATTGCCAAAGGGCTCGGCAACTTGCGGCCGCATCTGCTGACGCTCGCACAATGCGCGGTCGGCGTGGTGTGCCTGCCGTTCATCGCGCCGCTGACCGCCGTGCATATCGGGCCAATGCAGTGGTTCTGGCTGGTCGGCATGGGCGTGCTGCATACGGGGCTGTCGTATGTGCTGATCTACGGCGCGCTGCCGAAGCTGACCACGCCGATCATCGCCGTGCTGCTGTTCGTCTATCCGCTGACGGCGATCGTGGTCGATGCCGTTGTGTATGGGCGGGCGCTGTCGCTGCCGCAACTCGCGGGCATGGCGTTGATCGTGATCGCCAGCCTTGGCGTGAATCTCGGCTGGCCGCTACTTTCGATGCTGCGCCCCGGCGGACGGGCGCGGCATCACGCGGATTGAGCATTGAGCATACGAAAACCCTGCAACTTCCATTCATTTCGCACAATCGAGAATAGTTCTCGTTTATAATTTCAAAATATTACAAGCCGGGCACTGATCCGGCTTCTGCTGCACCTCCCATCCCCACATCGACATGCCATTCCGAGGCAGCCGATGTCACGTCAGCGCATTTCACGCGCTGACACGCGGCGCCCCGGCCGTTTCAACTTCCGAATTCGTTCGATAGCAACAGGGGAATTCACCACTTCATCTCGCCTGACCGACCACACGGCCTCTGCGTGGCCGTGCGCGCCTGCTTGCGCCGTCTTTGCGCCAGCCTGGTGCTTTTGCATTACCGCTTTTGCTGTACGCCAAAACCAATAGCACCACCGATCCACACTCGAAGAACGTTGCCATGAACGTCAACAAGAATACCTATCGCGCGCTGCTGCTCGCCACATCTCTTGCCAGCGCCAAACCTTTGCTGGCGCAGGAAGCTACGCCGGCCGCCGGCACGACCGACAGCACGCTGCCCGCCATCGCCGTCAAAGCCGCGGCCGACCGCTCGTACGATTCGGGCACCTCGAACACCGCGACGAAGATGAATATGTCGTTGATGGACGTGCCGCAAACAGTCAACGTCGTGCCGCGCGCACTACTCGACGAACAGAACGCGACCTCGCTGCAGGACGCGTTGCGCAATGTGCCGGGCATCGGCTTTTCGGTTGGCGACGGCCAGCGTGACCAGATCACCTTGCGTGGCTTCAACAACATCACCGATCAATACGTCGACGGTATTCGCGACGATGCACTCTACTATCGCGATCTGTCGAACGTCGAACGTGTCGACGTGCTGAAGGGGCCCGCAGCCGTACTCTATGGACGCGGCTCGGCCGGCGGCCTGATCAACCGCGTACTGAAGAAGCCGACAGCGGATCCACAGCAAGCTGTGGGTGTGACGCTCGGCACCGAAGGCGAACGGCGCGGCGAATTCGATCTCGGCTGGAATGCGAACGACACCGCGCGTTTTCGCATCACCGGCGCTGCCGAGAATTCGAACAGCTTTCGCGACCAGTTCCAGTTGAATCGTCAGGCCGTGGCGCCATCCGCGCAATTCCGTATCGATAAAGACACCACGCTCAATCTCGAAGCCGATTATCTGCACGACCGCCGCACCTCGGACCAAGGCCTGCCCGCCTACCTCGGCCGTCCGGTCAACGTGCCGATCAACACGTATTACGGCTCGGCAAACGCCACGAACACGTCCTATAACGATATCGATGCGAAGAGCGCGACCGCGTCGCTCGATCATCGCTTCAACGATTCGCTGTCGTTGCACACCGCCGTGCGCGCGTACGACTTTTCGCTCGAACGCAAAAACTACGTCACGTATGAGCCGATCAGGACGGCGCCGAATCCGGTCGTCACGCTCGATCAAAGCACCCGCTTTCGCCACGATCACGGCGTGGATGGTCTCTTCGAGTTGACGCAGAAAACCACGCTGTTCGGCATGAAGCACGAGTTGCTATACGGCGTTGAACTGTCGCAACAGCAGAAATTCGACACCATCTACTCGACCAGCAAAGTCGCGACATATAACCTGTTTGATCCGCAACTCATCGATTTGCCGGGTGTGAAGCCGGGTACGGCGGCGAAGACGAATGCATCGACCGTGCTGGGACTCGCCGGCGTCTATGCACAAGACCTGATCTCGCTGACCGAGCACTGGAAGATTCTCGCCGGCCTGCGCTTCGACTACCTGACGCAGACCCGCAACGACTACACCACGGCGCACGTGAATCTGGACCGCACGGATCGCGCGTGGAGTCCGCGTGTCGGTCTGATTTACGAACCGCTCGACTGGGTGTCGCTGTACGCGTCGTATAGCCAGTCGTTCTCACCGCTCGCCGATACGCTGATCAGCAGCGGCGCGTTTGCCAACGGTTCGGCGCTGGCGCCGCAAAAGACCACCAGCTTCGAAATCGGCTCGAAGTTCGACCTGGGCCGCGCGAGCGCGAGCGTCGCGCTGTTCGACATGAAGCAGACCAATCAGCAGATCGCCGATCCATCCAACCCGACTTACGCGCTACCGATCGGCACGCAGCACGTGCGCGGGCTGGAACTATCCACGACGGGAGAAATCGCGCCGAAGTGGTCCGTGTATGCGGGCTATGCGTATCTGAATGGAAACGTCGATGGCTCGCCGCAAGCGAGTTCCGCGGGATTGGTGCTGCACGACAACACGCCAGGCTTGATGCCGCGTCATAGCGCAAGCGTGTGGATCAAGCGCGATCTAAAGTACGGTTTCTATGCCGCGGGCGGGGCACAGTTCCAGTCGGCGCGCTATACGTCAGCGAGCGATGCGGTCACGTTGCCTTCTTTCGTGACGTTCGATCTCGGCGCGGGGTATCACGGCAAGAACGTGGACGTGGCATTAACGCTGGATAACCTGTTCGACCGCAAGTACTTCATCGCGGCGCACGGCAACGCAGATATGTACAACATGCCCGGCGCGCCGCGCACGCTGACGGTGTCGGCAAGGTGGCATATATGATTGTTGTAACGCGTGGCACGCGTTGATGCGTCAAACAAAAAAACCGGGCAACGTGCCCGGTTTTTTTGTTTTAGTCGTCGTAGTGGAAACGGCAAGCGATCACATAGACCTTTCCGTCTCTCGGCAAGTAGACCAGGCGATCAGCGTGAGTAATGCGTCTTGACCAGAAGCCGCTTAAGCTGCCGACAAGCGCCTCCGGTTTTCCGGTGCCGCAGTAAGGATCGCGCCGGCACTCCTCTAGCAGAGTATTGATTTTGCGTAAGACTCTGCGATCGGTTTCCTGCCAATACCGATAGTCGTCCCATGCTTCATCGGTGAACATAAAAACACTATCCGCCTTTGCGGCCTCCTCGTTGCGGCTTCTTTGTTTGTTCATCGGTCAGCAGTTCGCGCGGGGACGCACCACCGGCATTCAACTGGGCGATGGACCTGGCGAGCCGCTGGGCATTCTTCGAAGAACTCAGGAGATACAAGGTTTCTTGCATCGCATTGAAATCCTCGAGCGAAACCATGACCACATTTTCTCCGCTCTGCCTGGTTATCAGCATGGGCGTGTGATCGCGGCAGACGTCGTCCATCGCTTGCTTAAAGCCGGCACGCGCCTCGCTGTAAGTAAGGACGTTCATTCGTTTTCTCGATCTGAGAGGGTTTCCCCCAGTCGCTCCTGTCAAAAATTAGAGACGTTTCCACCGCCGAACAGAGTACCTGTACCCCGAAGGCTGCCAAATGTGAAGCGGCAGTTCACAGCAGCAAAACCGCATCGAACCACCGCAATCATTGTACAGAGTTACGTACAGATCAGCAAACCGAAAACTGCGCAGGAAGACGTCGTCTAATAATAGGAAGCATGCCCGCTAGCGATCGTGCGCGCCACTCAGCCAAACGGCCAACCTCATTGCGGCAACACCTCCCCCTTCGTCTCCGGCGCGAACGGAATCACGAACAAGCCGACGATAAACGCCACCGCCGTCAGCGCCACCGGCAGGCCAAGCGTATGCATATGCAGCACCGCCGCGCCAAGCAGGAAATTGACACCCGCCCCGACAAACCGTCCAAACGACGTGCAGAACGCGAACGCCGTCGCCCGTACGCGGGTCTCGAACTGCTCCGGCAGCCACAAGCTGAACAGCGCGAAATTGCCGCCAAAGAAGCCCAGCACGCAGAGCCACGCGATAAATGGCGCGAGCCCATTCGGCAGATAGAACGCCCAGCCGAAACTGCCGACAATCGCCACCGCCATGCCGAGAAAGTAAATCGCCAGCGTCTTCTTGCGGCCGATCCGCTCCGCGAGCGGCGGCAACGCGAGACAGCCGAGAATCGTCGCAATGGAGAGCAAGCCGGTTGCCAGCGACGCCGTCCTGATCGCATCGTTCTTCGCCATGCCGGCCTTGGTCGCCAGTTGAATCACAGCCGATGGCTCGTATACCGCGCCCGCCCACAAACCGATGATCGCGATCGTCAGCAGAATGCACGCGACCCACGTGCGGCGCCGATACGCTGGCCCGAGGATTTCGCGCAGCGGTTTGGCGCGCACAGTGCCGGCCTCCGCCTTCTGCCACTTCTCCGATTCCTTCACGCGCAGCAGCACCAGGATCGCGACCACGACCGGCACGGCGCCGGTCAGGAACATCGCGCGCCAGCCGTAATGCACGCCGATCGTGTAGTTGAGCGCCGCCGCAAGGAAGAATCCCGCGTAATAACCCGTTTGCAGATAACCCGCACCCATCTTGCGGCGATCTTCCGGCCATGCCTCGGCCACATACGTCCCCGCCAACGCCCACTCGCCGCCAATGCCGACCCCGGCAATGAAGCGATAGATGGCGAGCTCCCACACGTTGTGCGAGGTCGCGGCAAGTCCCGTGAAAATGGCGAACGTGAAAATGGTGCCCGCCAGCACCTTGGTGCGGCCGAAGCGGTCAGCCAGCGGCCCCCAGATGAACGACAGCCCCCAGCCGACCAGAAACAGCGCGAACAGAATCGAGCCGGCGAGGCCGACATTCGCGGGCGTCGCGGCGTACCCCGAGCGCGGCAACAACTCGGTCAACGCCGGCGTCAACACAAGCGCGTAGATGAACGAGTCCATCCCGTCGAGCGTCCAGCCAGCCCATGCTCCCCAAAACCCTGCGATCTGCGAACGATTGAGCGGCGTGCGGCGCCGAACGACCGGCGTGCGGTCGGTTAGTGAATTCATCATGCTCCTCCGGCCCTGCGGTTGGCGTACATGGCGTATCTGGCTTTTATCAAGGGAACGACGAGACGCGCCCGTTAGTGGATCGATGTGCCCTGTGTAACGTGAGCGCGTACCGCGGGCCGCCGATGGTGAAAAACTTTCCGGGTTTGCCCGCCTGCAAAGCGCACTTTTTTATATATAATATTTGATATTATGAGCGACGCAATAGATGGTTTTCCCCTGGACGCCCCGGCGCGCAGTCCGCTTCTACCCGCGGCGGCGCCGCGTGAGAGCACGTCCCGCGTCATCGCGGAGGCGCTGCGCGCGGCGATTGTCGACGGCACGCTGGCGCCTGGCGCGCCGCTGCGGCAGGACGCAATCGCGCGGCATTTCTCGGTCAGCGCCATTCCCGTGCGCGAGGCCCTGCGTCAGCTCGAAAGCGAAGGCTGGGCGAGAGCCGCCGTGCATAAAGGCGCGACCGTCGCGCCGTTATCGGCGGATGAGGCGCGCGAAATCTACGAAATCCGCTCCGCGCTGGAAAGCCTCGCCATCGGCCTCGCAATTCCGAATCACACCGCTGTCACGCTGCGGGAATCGACGAGCCTGTGCCGCGCCGCTGAACGCGAGTCGGACCCGTCGTTGTACGTCGCGCGCAATGTGGCGTTTCATATGAGCCTGTATGCGCCCGCGGCCCGTCCACAACTCGAAGATATGATCGGCACGCTGCATCGGCGCGGCGAACGGTATCTGCGTTTGAAGTTCGGCTTGCCCTCATACAAAGGCGAGTCGGACAATGAACACGCCGCCTTGCTCGACGCTGTCAAACGCCGTGATATTCCTGCTGCACAGTCCCTGGTCGTCGCGCATCTGCTCGGCACCGGCGATCTGCTTCATCGTTTCCTGACTGAACGCGCGCAGACGGAAGCCGCGCTTGCGAACCAACCCAAGCCGCGTGCCAAACGCACGCGCACTACCACCGGGAGCTGAATCCGCCGATGAACCGACCCGCCGAAGCCGTCGAAGCGTCCACCACCGCACGTTCCTGGACCACGCGCCGCGACGAAAAGAACCGTCGCCTCGCGGCCATTGCGCCGTGGCTGGAAGACGGGGTCCTGCCGACAAACCTCATCGTCGATGCACTCGAAACGCTGATTCGACCAGGCGACCGCGTCGCGCTTGAAGGCGACAATCAGAAGCAGGCCGACTTCCTGTCCCGTTCGCTCGCCAAGGTGGATCCGCAAAAGATTCACGACGTGCATCTGCTGATATCGAGCATCGGCCGCCCTGAACATCTGACGCTGTTCGAGCGTGGTATCGCGCACAAGGTCGATTTCTCGTTTGCCGGGCCGCAGAGTTTGCGCGTCGCGCAACTGCTGGAAGACGGCCAGCTGGAAATCGGCGCGATCTATACCTACGTCGAGTTGTACGCGCGGATGTTCGTTGACCTCACGCCGCACGTCGCGCTGCTGTGCGCGGAGAAAGCCGACCGTCACGGCAATCTGTACACCGGCCCGAATACTGAAGACACGCCGACTATCGCGGAGGCCGCTGCGTTCCGGCACGGCATCGTAATCGTGCAGGTCAACGAGATCGTCGATGAACTGCCGCGCGTCGATATTCCGGGTTCGTGGGTCGACGTGGTCGTGCAGGCGGACAGGCCGTTCGCCGTCGAGCCTTTGTTCACCCGCGACCCGCGTCATATCGGCGACTTGCAGGTGCTCACCGCGATGATGGTGATTCGCGGCATCTACGAGCCGTATGGCGTGAGCTCGCTGAATCACGGCATCGGCTTCGATACCGCGGCGATCGAATTGCTACTGCCTACTTACGGCGAATCGCTTGGCCTGAAGGGCAAAATCTGCCGCAACTGGACGCTCAATCCCCATCCCACGATGATCCCCGCGATCGAATCGGGTTGGGTCGAAAGCATCCATTGCTTCGGCAGCGAAGTCGGCATGGAGGCGTACATCGAAGCGCGCCCCGACGTATTTTTCACGGGCAACGACGGCAGCCTGCGCTCGAACCGTGTGCTGTGCCAACTGGCCGGGCAATACGGCGTCGATCTGTTTATCGGCTCGACCTTGCAGATCGATGCAGACGCGAATTCATCGACCGTTACGCGCGGCCGCCTTGCCGGTTTCGGTGGTGCGCCGAACATGGGCCACGATCCGCGCGGCCGGCGTCATTCGAGCGAAGCGTGGCTCAAGCTGCTGAAGGATCAGGGTCCGGTCTCGCGCGGACAGAAGCTGGTCGTGCAGTTGGCCGAGACTTACAAGAAAGGCGGTGAACCGACTTTCGTCGATGAACTCGATGCGGTCGCCGTTGGCGCGAAGAGCGGCATGCCGATCGCCCCCGTGATGATCTACGGCGACGACGTGAGCCATGTGGTCACCGAGGAAGGCATCGCGTATTTGCATAAAGCCGAAGGGATCGACGAGCGTCGCGCGGCACTCGCTGCCGTGGCCGGCGTAACGCCGATCGGGCTGCGCGCCAGGCCGGAAAAGACTGCTGAGTTACGCCGGCGCGGCATCGTCGCGTATCCGGAAGATCTCGGCATTCGGCGCGGCGAAGCAAAGCGTTCGCTGCTGGCGGCACGCAGCATCGACGATCTGGTGACGTGGTCGGGCGGCCTGTACGCGCCGCCGGCTCGCTTCAGGAGCTGGTGACGATGGGCTCGCGCGAAGCTTTGCTCGAGCGTGGGACCGACGCCGCGCCGGCAACTGATGTCGCCGTGCATTCGTACATCGCGCCGGCACGCCAGCGCGGCACGGTTTTGCACGCGGCAAGCACGGCAAATGGCCCTACGGTTACTGTACTAACGGGAACGTTCGATGCGCGACTCGCACGCTACGCCGTCACCGCGCTGATCGAAGAAGCGCAACTCACGCCGAAACCCGCGCTAGTCGACCGACGCGGCAGCGGCGCGCATCGCGACCTCGATCTCGCCACCATGCTGCGCTCGGCCCATGCGCTCGAACCGACCTTCGCGGCGCTTGCACGCTCAGCGCGCCGCCAGCGTGAACCCTCCGCGCCTTTGCGTACTGAACTCGCACAGATCGGTCGCGCCGGCGAACAGGACATGCTGCATGCCACCGGCGGTAGCAACGCGCATCGTGGCGCGATCTGGATCGTCGGCCTGCTGGTGGCGGGTGCGTCAATGACGGGCAACGCCACGCATCCGAAAGCGTCGCACGTCTGCACGCTCGCCGCGCAGATTGCCTGCTTCCCGGATTGCTTCGCCGCCCCCGCCGATAGTCACGGCGAGCGGGCGCGGCAGCGTTATCAGGTAGGCGGAGCGCGCCGTGAGGCACAAGACGGTTTCCCGCACGTCATCGATATCGGTTTGCCTGCGTTACTCGCAGCGCGAGCCGGTGGCGTCAGCGAGAACGCCGCGCGCATCGACGCCCTGCTCTCGATCATGGTGTCGCTCGACGACACCTGCCTGCTGCATCGCGCGGGTTTGCCTGGTTTGCACGCTGCACAACAAGGCGCGCGCCGCGTCCTGCAAGCGGGCGGAAGCTCGACGGCGGACGGTCACGCCGCCCTGGTCGCACTCGAGCATGCATTGCTGTCGCTCAACGCATCGCCCGGCGGCGCAGCCGATCTGCTCGCCGCCACCCTCTTTCTCGACATGCTGGCGCATCACGACGCCAGTGGGAGCTCTGCCTCATGGAACATCTGACCTTCGACTATCCGGCACAACGCGCCGTCACGACCCGCGCGCATGTCGGCGTGGTCGGTTCGGGCGATCTGGAAGTCCTGCTGTCGCCCGCAGAAAACAGCGCGGCCCTGAGCGCGCATGTAGTCGTGCGTACCAGTGTCGACGGCTATAGCCACATCTGGAAGAGCGTGCTCGACCGCTTCTTCACGCGCTACGACGGCGCCGCGCAGATCGAAATCAACGACTTCGGCGCGACGCCCGGGGTCGTCGCGCTGCGGCTTGCGGAAGCCATCGAAGCCGCGGAACAGGGAGACGACGCATGACGACCGTCACCATTGCACGTCCCGCGTCGATGCTGCACGAAAGCTTCATTGAATTGTCCGCGCGCGAACGCGCGCGCTCGCTGCTCGACGCCGGCACGTTCCGCGAACTGCTCGGACCGTTCGACAAGATCGAGTCGCCGTGGCTGCCGCTGCAAGGCGTCGTCTGCCAGGCGGATGACGGCTGCGTGATCGCGCGCGGCACCATCGACGGCGAGCCGGCTGTTGTTGCTGCCATCGAGTCCGCGTTCCAGGGCGGCAGCATCGGCGAAGTGTCCGGCAGCAAGATTGCCGCCGCACTCGAAATGGCCCTGCGCGACTGCGAACGCGGCAAGATCGTGCGCCCTGTCGTCCTGTTCGAAACCGGTGGTGTGAGACTTCAGGAAGCCAACCTCGGCCTCGCGGTGATCGCCGAGATTCAGGCCGCGATTGTCGCGTTGCGTCGGCATGTGCCGGTGGTTGGCGTAATCGCGGGCATGGTCGGTTGCTTCGGCGGGATGTCGCTGGCCGCGGCCTTGTGCTCGTATCTTGTCGTCACAAAGCAAGGGCGGCTCGGCATGAACGGCCCCGAAGTGATCGAACAGGAAGCCGGCATCGAAGAACTCGACGCGAGCGATCGGCGTCGCGTGTGGCAGTTGATCGGCGGCGAACAACGGGCTGCGACCGCGCTCGCCGATCAACTGGTCGACGACGATGTGGATGCCATACGCGCCGCCGTGCGTTCAGCATTCACGCAAGGCGTGCCGGCTGCGCATCGCAGCGAACAGGTCGACATTTTCCTTAACCGTCTCGCGCAGATCGACCCGGCCAGCGTCACGCCGGAGACAATGCGTGACGTGTACAACGCGCGCAAGGAGCAGGCATGAACGACACCACTCTCAGCCGCGGCGCGCGCTGGTTCCATGCTCTGGCCGGCGAACCGTCCGGTAAGGCACCCGTATGGAGCGGCGATGCGTCGCTCGGCGGCGAGACCGCGCGCTTCATTACGGTCGTCCCCGATCCCGACAATCGCTTTCCGCGCGCGACCGATAACGTCGTCGGCCTCGAACAAGGCTGGCAGCTCGCGCGCGCAGTACGCGAGGTCATCGCGCAGGACAAAGCGAGCGGCACGCGCCGCCCGATCGTCGCGATCGTCGATGTCAAAAGTCAGGCGTACGGCTATCGCGAAGAAATGCTCGGCATTCACCTCGCCTGCGCCGCTGCGGTCGACGCTTATGCGTCGGCGCGCGACGCCGGGCATCCGGTGATCGCACTGATCGTCGGGCCCGCCATGTCGGGCGCGTTCCTCGCGCACGGCTATCAGGCCAACCGGATCGTCGCGCTCGACGCGCCCGGTACGATGGTCCACGCGATGGGCAAGGAAGCAGCCGCCCGCGTCACACGGCGCACCGTCGAAGCACTCGACGCCCTCGGCGAAACCATTGTGCCGATGTCGTACTCGATGACGTCGTTTGCCAAACTCGGTCTGCTCGATCAACTGATCGAAGGCGTCGACGCCGATGCACCGGATGCCGCGCAAATCGAGCGCGTGCGTCAGGTGCTGACCAAACAGATTCACAGCGCGCGCGATGGAAGATCCGATCTTTCACATCGTCTGGAATCGGCTGCGGCTCAAACGAATCGCGCGGCGTCGATCGAGGTGCGACGTCGTCTCGCCGAACAATGGGATGCCGTGTAATGCACGTCTGCGCAGCGCCGCCGTTTGCAAGCAATCACGCAATGTCGTGCGACGCGCGGTGGCGGCCGCATGATTTGCTGCGCTTGCATCGTTTGCCGCCGTTTGACGGCGAACCGGCGTGGGTTCACGGGTCTTTCGAGCGCGCGCCGTATGCCGTCGTAAGGCGCGCGCCCGCCGCTGACGGCTTCGTTGCAGTCGGCTTGCGCGGTGCGGAGCGGTCGCAGCGTTACGGCACCTGGGTGCATCTGGACGATATCGAAACCGCCGTGCCGCCGGAAGCGTTAGCGCAACGCAGCCCTCTTGCGGGGCGCGCTGCGTTGCCTGCGTTCGCGGCCCTTGTCGCATTACAACGCGACATAGCCGGTACATTGGTTGGGTTTGTCTGGGGACCCGCCGGCAGCACAGGCTTCGAACTCGCAACTCAGGCACCCACGGTCACTTTCTCCAGCGATCTCGATCTGCTGATCCGCGCACCTGAAAAACTCTCGCACCACGCTGCCCTTCAGTTGCTGAACTATCTGCAAGCAATCGCACAACGCGCCAGCATTCGCGTGGATGCGCAACTGGAAACGCCCGCAGGCGGAATTGCGCTGGCCGAATGGGCAGCGGGCAAGGCACGCGTGATGGTGCGCCACGCTCGCGGCCCGCAACTGATTGCCGATCCGTGGGCACCCGCTCACGGCGATGCCTGATGCTTGCCCTTCTGTTTCCCGGCCAGGGCGCGCAGTCGGACGGATTCCTGCACCGTCTGCCGCAGCACCGCACTGTGCGTGACACACTCGAAGAAGCGTCTCAGGTGCTCGGCATCGACGTACTCACGCTCGACAGCGCGGACGCGCTACGCTCGACCGTAGCCGTTCAGATCGGTTTGACAGTTGCGGGTGTGGCTTTCACGCGCGCACTGGCAGGCGAACAGCTCATGCCTGAGATCAGCGCGGGTTTGTCGGTGGGCGCGTATGCAGCGGCGGTAAGCTGCGGCGCGGTTCACTTTGGCGACGCGTTAAAGATGGTTCGCAAGCGCGCAGAATTGATGGAGACAGCATACCCGTCCGGCCACGGTCTCGCGGCCGTGTCGGGTTTGACCGAACACCAGTTGGAAACACTCGCGGCGCAGCACGTGGATGCAGACAATCGACGTGTCTATGTTGGCAATGTGAATGCGCCGCGCCAGATCGTCATGGCGGGGGCGAACGATGCGCTGGACACGTTCATCGAACGCGCTCTGGCGGCAGGCGCACGCAAAGCCGTCCGGCTTGCGGTAAGCGTGCCGTCGCATTGCGAACTGCTCGCGCACGTCACGGACGAACTGGTTGCGTACGCGCAGAATGTGCCTTTTCATGCGCCTCAAAGCACCTACATCGGCAATCGCGGCGGCCGGCCTTTGTACACGGCTCAAGCGATTCGCGACGATCTCGCGACCAATATGCGCTACACCGTACGTTGGTTCGACGCGCTCACCGTCATGCTGGAAATGGGTGCACACGTGCTGATCGAAGCGCCGCCGGGCCAGGTATTGACGGACATTGCGCGTGAGAACTGTCCAGATACCGCCGCGCTTGCCGCGAGTGCCTTCTCGTTCGACAAGCTGGTCGCTACGGCGCGTCGGCGCCTCGGCACGGATGGGCTTTAGGACGCGGCCTCGCCATTGCATTTGAATTCCGTCTGCTGAAGCGGAGCAAGCCTCCCCCATGACGGCACTTCACCGCCGCTCGATCAACTGGCGCCCCATCGCCTTCGCATACTGATCACACGCGCTGCGCGCGGCCTGCTCCGGCGCACGTCCGATCGCATGCGAATCGGACGCCGCGGCTGCGTCACCCCGTCCGCGCTCACGCTCGAGGCCCGGTGTCACGACAGCGCCGGTTCCACCCGGACGTCGCGCCGATTTTGCATGCCGCTCGATCAGCCGTTGCAGCAGGCAGAACGCGCATAGCAACGCCCCGATCACAATGCGGGTCCACCACGAACTGAGCGTGCCGTCGAAGGTAATCAACGTCTGGATCGTGCCCAGAATGCCGACACCGAACAGCGAGCCGATCACATAACCGACGCCTCCCGTCAGCAAGGTTCCGCCGATTACCGTCGCCGCGATCGCATCGAGTTCCATGCCCTGCCCTTGCAGGCCATAACCGGATAGCACATAGAACGTAAACACCGCACCGCCGAGCGCCGAACAGAACCCGCTCAACGCGTACACGCCGATCCGCGTCCGCGCGACCGGCAAGCCCATCAGCAACGCCGAGCGCGGATTGCCACCAACCGCATACACGTTGCGGCCAAAACGCGTGAAATGCGCGACATAAATCGCCGCGACAAGTGCGATAAGTGCAATCAACACATTGGCTGTAACCGAACCAACGCCGATATCGAGGCGAAACGCGGAGATCTTCTGGAACGTCGGATCGTTGATGGTGATCGACTGCGTCGTGATCAGAAAACACAAGCCGCGTGCGAAGAACATGCCGGCCAGCGTGACAATGAACGCTTGCAAGCGGAAAAAGTGAATCAGCGCACCCTGTACTGCACCAAACACCGTGCCCATCAGCAACACGATCGGCACAATCAGCCAGACCGGCAGATGCATGTGTTCGGACAGCACCGCTTCGACGATGGTGGTCAGCGCCACCACCGAGCCTACCGACAGATCGATCCCGCCGGACACGATCACAAACGTCATGCCGATTGCGACGATCAGCAGGAAAGCGTTATCCACCAGCAGATCGAGCAGCACTTGCCAGGAGAAGAAACCGGTGTACATCACCGAGCCGAAACCGAACAGCGCGCAAAACAACAGGATGGTGACGGCGATCGGCAGCGTACGCGGATCGACAATATGGGCCCAGGCTTCGAGGATTCGTCTCATCGCGCCACCCCGCACTGCGTAAAGAGCGACATCGTGAGCGTGCGCGCCGAGGGCGACTGGATCACACTCACCGCGAGCACCACGGCCGCCTTGACGACGAGCGTCGCTTCCGGCGGCACGCCGATCGAATAGGTCGTATAGGTGAGCGTCTGGATGATCAGCCCGCCGAGCACGGTGCCCGTCAGACTGAAGCGGCCGCCGAGCAGCGACGTGCCGCCGAGCGTCACCGCCAGAATTGCATCGAGTTCGAGCAGCAGGCCCGCGTTGTTACCATCGGCGCTGCGCACGTTCGAGCTGATGAGGACGCCCGCCATCGCGGCGGTCAGCCCCGAGAAACCGTATACCGCGAATACCAGCGCTTTCGAGCGCAGGCCGACAAGCCGTGTCGCCACCGGATTGACGCCGATCGCGCGAATGAAGAGCCCGAGCGCGGTGCCTTCAACGAGCACCGCGGTGGCCAGCACGGCCACGCTCGCGATCCACACAGAGCACGGCACGCCAAGCCAGTAACCGCCGCCGACGAACAGATAGCCGGGCGCGCCGATCGGTATGATCTGCCCCGCCGTCAGCAATTGCGCAATGCCACGGCCGGCGACCATCAGGATCAACGTTGCGATGATCGGCTGCATGCCGACGAACGACACCAGCAGCCCGTTCCACATGCCACTCAACACGCCGACGATCAACGCCGCTACCAGGGCCTGCGCGATCAGTCCGGCGCTGGGTTCGGCTTGCGTGGCGAGTATCGTGGCCGCGGCGGCCCCGGCAATCGCCACGACCGCGCCAACCGAAATATCGATACCGCGTGTCGCAATCACAAGCGTCATGCCGGTAGCGACCAACACCAGCGGCGCCGCGCGATTCAATACGTCGATCGGCGCGCCGAACAAGTGGCCGTCGAGCATCCGCAACGACAGAAAATGTGGATTCACCCACAGGTTCAGGCCGCACAACAGCACCAGTGTGACGCACGGCCAGATCAACGGACGCTCCGTACCATCGCGCACGAACCAGTTCGATAGCTTCATTCGCCGCTCCCCGCGATGAGTCGATAAATGTTGTCTTCGTTCGATGCCTTGCCGGCCACTTCAGCGATCTTACGGCGGTCGCGCAGCACGGCCACGCGATGGCTGACGCGCAGCACCTCGCTGATCTCCGACGAAATGAACAGGATGCTCAGCCCGTTCGCGCACAGCGCCAGCAAGCGGTCCATGATGTCGAACTTCGCGGCGACGTCGATGCCGCGGGTGGGCTCGTCGAGAATCAGCAGCTTGGGGTCGGTGGCAAGCCAGCGTGCGAGCAGTGCTTTCTGCTGGTTACCGCCGGAGAGCAGCCCGATCGGTTGCTCGGCGTCCGTCGCTTTGATGCCGAGACGCTCGATCCACATGTCCGCGATTTCATGCGCGCGATTCCGTTTGATCTTGCGCCACCAGCCGCGCCGCGCCTGCAACGCCAGCAGAATATTCTCGCGAATCGACAGTTCGGCGACGATGCCCTCTTTTTTGCGGTCCTCCGCGCAGTAGCCAATACCGTGACGCACTGCGTCTCGTGGCGAACGCAGCCGCACGGGCCGGCCGTTGATCAGGATAGTGCCGCTGTCGGCGCGGTCCGCCCCGAACAACAGCCGCGCGGTTTCCGTGCGGCCAGAGCCCAGGAGACCGGCAAGGCCGAGGATCTGCCCCGGCTGCACGTCGAGGTCGATCGGCTGAAGCGTGCCGCGGCGTCCGACGCCGCGCAGTTCGACAAACGGCTGAACAGCTTCTTTACTCTGAGGCCCTTCATGGGCAACGTGGCCTTCATGTGCCGCTTCGCGCAAGCGCGCGCTCATGCGCTCGTGACCAACCATCTTCGCGACCAGCTGGTCGGCCGGCAGATCCCGCGCGAGGTATTCGCCTTCACGCTCGCCGTTGCGCATCACCGTGATGCGATCGGAGATGGCATAGGTTTGCTCGATAAAATGTGTGACAAACAGAATGGCGATGCCCGATTGCTTAAGATGCCGAAGTATTTTGAAAAGCTGGGCGACTTCACTATCGTCGAGGCTGGAAGTCGGCTCGTCGAGAATCAGCACGCGTGCGTCGACCGACAGCGCTCTCGCGATCGCCACCATCTGCTGCACGGCGATCGGATAGGCGTCGAGCGATCGGGTGACGTCGAGCGTCACGTCGAGACGAAGCAGCGCGGCCTGCGCGCGACGCTTGATGTTGGGCCAATCGATCGCGCCAAACCGCTTGGGCTGCCGTCCCGCAAAGATGTTCTCCGCCACCGAGAGGTTCGGGCATAGATTCACTTCCTGATACAGCGTGCGCACACCAGCCGCCTCGGCCTCCTGCGGCGAAGCAAACGCCACGATCTCGCCACCCAGACGAATCGTGCCGGCGTCCGGCGCGACTACGCCAGTCAGCACATTGATCAGAGTGGATTTTCCGGCGCCGTTCTGCCCCATCAGCGTGTGAATCTCGCCGGGATACAGGCAGAAGTCGACTCGCTGTAGCGCTTTTACGCCCGGAAATGTCTTGCTGACACCGGCAGTGGCCAGAATAGGCTCGCGTGCATTCGAGGCGGCGTCTAAGCGAGCGTCGCCTGTGATAGCTTTCGTGGCCGGCGGATTGGGTTCCGGTGCGGGATGCGTCATAGACCTCGCTCGATCGGCGTTGCGTTGGTCGGGTGGGCACAGGCGGACCAAATTGGAGCCGACCTGATTCAGCGGAAAAGAGACCGCCCGCTGCCGAAGCAGTCAAGCGGTCAGGCACCACTGGAGAAACCCTGCTATCTGTCCGTACTTCGCTTGTGTTCTGCGTCTATCGTATGGATAGCTAATCAGTTAGCTACCAGACCTTGCCCCGATACTGTCCGCATCAATACTTGCGTGTCGGCAGAGTCTGCGCCGCGACGCTCATCGGGAATACCGTCTCTTCCGTCAGAATGCGCTTGGGCAACGGTTTGCCGGCCACCACGTCCTTGACCGCCGACATCAGTTGCGGCCCCAGCAACGGACTGCACTCCACATCGACGTTCATCTTGCCCGCGGCCATTGCCTGGAAGCCGCCCTTGGTCGCATCGAACGAGACGACGGTGATGTCCTTGCCCGGATGCATGCCGGCCTCTTCCATCGCCTGAATGGCGCCGAGCGCCATATCGTCGTTATGCGCATAAACTACATTTATTTTATTTCCATAAGTTTTTATAAAGGCTTCCATCACCTGCTTGCCGCCAGCAAGCGTGAAGTCACCGCTTTGCGACGCGATAATCTTGAATTTGGGATCGCTTTTGATCACTTCGATCAGGCCGGAATGCCGGTCGTTGGCAGGTGCCGAGCCGACCGTTCCCTGAAGTTCGGCGATGTTGATGGGACCCGGATCATTTTTATAGTGATCTGCGAGCCAATGACCGCCGCGCCGGCCCTCCTCCATGAAGTCCGAGCCGATCATCGTCACGTAGAGCGAGGTGTCCTTCACGTCGATGTTGCGGTCGGTCAGGATCACTGGAATTTTTGCGGCTTTCGCTTCGCGCAGTACCGGCTCCCAACCGGACTCGACGACCGGAGAGAAGGCGATCACGTCGACTTTCTGCGCAATGTATGAGCGGATCGCCTTGATCTGGTTTTCCTGCTTTTGCTGAGCGTCGGAGAATTTGAGCTTGATCTTCGCGTCCGCCGCCGCGGACTTCACCGACTCGGTGTTGGCGGTTCGCCATGCGCTTTCCGCGCCGACCTGCGCGAAACCAAGCGTGATCTGTTTGTCCTGCGCGTAAGCGCCTGGCGTTGTCAGCGCCAGCGCACCGATGCTCGAGCAAAGCGCGAGTGCGCCCAACGCACGACATGCGGCGCGTCGTGTATTCGCCATGACTGTCTCCTGATCGTTGTTGTGTAGGCGACCCATCGAACCCGCCCAGCGTTTGCGGCCCTCATGGTGCGTGGATCGTGCTGTAGCGTAGTGTCTGGGGCGTTAACCGTCCAATCACATGATTCGCGCAGGCGATACCAATTTCGGTATAGCGGGCGGTATCGGCTGTGGCGTGGACGTGGGCAATGCTGCGGAGATCGCTCCGGCATGGCGGCGCCGGAGCGTGGCGTGGGGGATGCTTTTTATGCGTTTAAGTGCTCGATGTCGAGCTGGAGCAGGCGGTGAGAGGCTTTCGGGCTAAGGATCAAACGACCGACGGCTGCCCTGCAAGCTGGCGATTTTCCCCGCGCGGCGTCACCCAACGAAACGTCAGATTAATCCGCTCTCCGGCCACACGCGGCTCCTTCGGTACACGATGCCGCCAGTTAGCCTGCGTGTCGCCCCTCATCACCAGCAAGCTGCCGCCCTTCAGCGAAAACGACTGCACGACGCCGGTCCCGTTGTGCCGCAAGTCGAAAGTGCGCGCGACGCCCAGGCTGATCGATGCAATCACCGGCTGGGCGCCGAGCTCCGGCTCGCGGTCCGCATGCCACCCCATACTGTCGGTGCCGCTGCGGTACCGGTTGATCAGCACGCTGTTAAAGGGCGCATTGCAGGCCGCCTCCGCAGCGGTCCGCAGGCCGGCAACGGTCGGCGTCCACGGTTGCGGTACGTTGCGAATTCCGGAGTAGACGTAGACCGCGTCCGGTTCGCCCTGCCAGGCCGTCAACCGCGGCAATGGCACGCGGCCGGCAGGCGTGCCCATCATGTCCTGACGCCATTCCACTTCGTCGATGAGTTGCGTTAATGCATGCGCCGCAGCCTCGGGCGCGAGCCACTCGGGATACCAGTCCACGTCGGGCGTCGGAAGGTCATCGAAAAGGTCCGCCATGAGATTGCCTGAATGCGATTGCACACACGGTACGTGCGCGAGTGAGAACCCTGGCTATTATGGCGGTAACGACGACGACGCTCACACTAGAGGCTTGCGCTGTCATTCGCTTTTCCCACTCTGCTACTTCAACGGACTACCACCATGACTCTTTCCGATCAGGCTCTCGACCAGCTCTTTCGCGAAGCGCGCACACATAACGGCTGGCAGGCCAAACCGGTCGACGACATCGTGCTCAAGCAACTCACCGAGCTCGTGCTGCTCGGACCGACCTCGGCCAACTCGAGCCCCGGCCGCTTCGTGTATGTGAAAACGCCCGAAGGCAAAGAGAAGCTGCGGCCGGCCTTATCGCCGGGCAATCTCGAGAAGACAATGGCGGCGCCGGTCACGGTAATCGTCGGAATGGATTTGGCGTTTTACGAGCATCTGCCAAAACTGTTTCCGCATGCCGACGCGCGCAGCTGGTTCGCCGGCAACGACAAGGCGATCGCGGATACGGCCTTTCGCAATTCGACGCTGCAAGGCGGCTATCTGATTCTCGCCGCCCGCGCGCTCGGCCTGGACACGGGTGCGATGTCGGGGTTCGACGCCGCCAAGGTCGACGAGGCCTTTTTCGCCGGCACGACCGTGAAGTCGAACTTCCTGATCAATCTGGGCTACGGCGATCCGTCAAAGCTGTTCGCGCGCAGCCCGCGCTTTTCCTTCGACGAAGCCGTCCGGATCGTCTGACAGGTCTTTGCCCGCCGGTGCGTTTATCTGAAGAGCGCGACGTAAAACACTACTGCGCCGATCAACGCACCGATAAAGCAGAAACCTTCGTTGGCGTCATCGCCATTGGAACGCAACCACGCGCCGATGACGCCAAACAGTCCCGCGATGCCGAGCGCGACGCTTAGCATCACCACGTCGAATAACGCGCTTTTGCCCAGCTCGGAGAAGTCGATATCGCGCACGCCGAAGTACAAGGCAAGCGCCATCAACGATATGCCCACCAGCGGCAGCATGACGTGGCTGCCCTCTCGTCCGACGTGATGCCCATGAAGTGCGTCGCGTACGTGATTGCCTGATCCAAGCAGTTTCATGATGCGCCTCCTGCCTCGCTGTCAACCGACGACAAACGAACCATCACCGGGCCGCGATGGCCCTGAGACAAGCCAGTTCTATTTGAGAATAGTCCACCCGCAACACAATTCAAAGCCCATTTAATTAGAGTGCTACGGCAGTTCAGCCAGGCGGTGCGCGACGAGGCAAATTGCTGCAGCGCGACACCCGCCTGCCGCGTCGCACATGGACCTGTTCGGTCGTCGCGTGGGCGTAAATATGGCGCCGTCGGCAAGGGGTTCCACATCTCGGTAGAATGATCCGGCTCGTCCGCTTTTTCATGGTTGCGGTTGACGAGCCGCCGCCGATCTTCCGCTCGTATCGGCCCCTTCCCGCCTCTATCCTCTCTATGCGCCGCTCATCGTTTCTTGTTCGAATCATTCTGATTAGCATCCTGCTGCATATCTACGTTGGATTTCGGTTGATTCCCGACATGCCGGTCAGTGCCACCGGCCGATGGCTGTGCGCGTTGTGGCTGGTGCTGTCGATCTTTCTGATACCGCTCGGCATGCTGGCGCGCACCATCAAACAACAACCGCTTGGCGACCGGCTCGCCTGGGTGGGCCTGCTGGCGATGGGATTCTTCTCGTCGTTACTGGTTCTCACATTCGCGCGTGACCTCGCTCTTGCGTCGCTGCTTACTGTCGATGCAATCTGGCCGAACACGATTGCAATCGCGCACTGGCGCATCGGCACGGCGGCAGCGGTACCGTTGCTTGCGTTGCTCTCGACACTTGTCGGCCTGTTCAACGCACGGCGCCGCGCCAGGGTAGTAACGATCGATGTGCCGATCGACGATTTGCCGCCAGCACTCGATGGCTTCACGATCGTCCAGATCAGCGATATCCACGTCGGCCCGACCATAAAAGGCCGTTACGTGGACGCGATCGTCGACGCGGTGAATCGTCTGAAACCGGATCTGATTGCCGTCACCGGCGATGTGGTCGACGGCAGCGTGCCGCAACTGACCAAACATACGCAACCCCTGTCGCGACTCAGTGCGCGTCACGGCGCGTTCCTCGTGACCGGTAACCACGAGTATTACGCCGGCGCCAACGCCTGGATCGACGAATTCCGGCGCCTGGGGCTGACCGTGCTGCTTAACGAGCATGTGATCGTGGAACACGACGGCGCACGTGCCGTGATCGCTGGCGTGACGGATTACTCGGCGGGCCATCATGACCCCTTGCATCGCAGCGACCCCGTTGCGGCCCTCGCCGGTGCGCCAGGCGACGTGCTGATCAAAGTACTGCTCGCGCACCAGCCGCGCTCCGCCGAAGCGGCCGCGGCCGCAGGTTTCACGCTGCAGCTATCCGGCCACACGCATGGTGGCCAGTTCTTCCCGTGGAATTTCTTTGTGCGTTTCCAGCAGCCATTCACGGCCGGTCTCGCACGGCTGAACGGCCTGTGGGTCTACACGAGTCGCGGCACCGGCTATTGGGGCCCGCCGAAGCGCTTGGGGGCCCCCTCGGAGATCACGCGATTGCGCCTGGTGCCCGGCGAGCCCGACTGAAGCGCCGAGCCCGCCGCCTCAAGCGCGAAGTATCGCCGGGCCGAAGTCATACTGAATTGCGCAGCAAAAAAAGCGCGGACGTCCGAAAAGGACATCCGCGCTCCGGCGCTCATGCGCTCACGCGCCGCTTCAGCTAATTTGAGTTATTGCGCGGGCGCCACAGCCACGCTGACCTGCGGTGCGAACGCCACCGACACCTGCATACCCGGCGTCACACCGGCGACCTTTGCCAGCTCGCGCCCCTGAATATGAAACACCGCGCCATTCGGGCCCTTCAAGGCCATGATGCCTGACGCGTGATCGATAGCCTGAACTTCAGCGGTCAGGTTCTGTGCGGTGTTCTGCTGTGCCGGTTGAGCAGCCGTGCCGTGGCCGTCAGCACCGTGCGTAACGCTGACCATGGCAGTGCGCATCATCCGGATGTGGACCTTGCCGCCTTGTTTGATCTGCGCCAGGTTGCTCGTATCGGTGATATTGAACGAAGCCTCGCCGCCCTGTGCGTCGAGCACGGTCACTGAATGTTTAGCCAGGTCGACCGACTTCACAACACCATCTGCCTGCAGTGTGCTGCTGCCTTCAAACGGCGCCGGCAAACCGGCCGCAAACGACACAAGCGGAGCAACGGCAATCAACGCACCGGCAATGATGCCAAGAGCCTTATCTTTCATACATTCCTCAATTGGGTGAACAGCGGAAAAGAGACGATGCCGTGCGGATCGGACGCGCCTGGCATAGCACAAGCACAGCCGAAAAATTTCTGGGCGAGACCGCGTAAAGTGAAACGCGGATTGAACCCAAAACGCACGACGTGTTTCGAAGTGTGCAAACAGTGTGTTTTCCGGGATGGATGCCGTCAATATTCGGAGTCCGTATTTATGCGAGGAAAATTCTGAGCTTATCGCGGAAGATTCCTCAAACGCTCCACAACCCATTCCGCCGCCCTCCGTCATCTCAGCTTGACTTAACTTTGCAGAGCTGCCTAAAATTCGCCCAGTTTATTTAACCGGAATCACGATCTTGGACAGTAGCAGTATTACCAGTCGAGTTTCGATTCGCCCGATCGCCTGATCGGCAAGATTTCCGCGCCAGCCTTTGCCTGTCGCCGTCTTGCCTTCGGGCCAGACGGTGCACGTCGTTTATACCCTCGTACTGCCAGTGAAGCGCTGCATGGCTCAATGCCTTGCCTACGCTCCATGACTTTAGCGCGCGAGCCTTGGGCTCGCTTGCCTCGTCACGCCTGACCGCAGCCACGTTCCACGTGTGGATTACGTGCGGCTGTCACGCGTAAGCTTCACACTGTGCGAACACGCGCCTCAACCTTTCTTACCGATGACAATTGAATTCGTCTGGCGGCTCTTTGCCGCCTTCAGCTGCGGCGTCGCGATCGGCCTCGAACGGCAGATGCGCCAGCGCAATGCCGGCCTGCGTACCATCACGCTGGTCGCCAGCGGCGCGTGCCTGTTCGTCACGCTCGGCGTGCTGACCGGCAACGGCACGGCCGGCATCACGCAGATTGCCGCGTATGTCGTATCCGGCGTCGGCTTTCTCGGCGGCGGTGTGATCATGCGTGACAAGGGCTCCATTCAGGGGATCAACACCGCCGCGACCTTATGGTGCTCGGCGGCGGTCGGCGTATTGTGCGGTGCGGGTCATTACGGACCAGCGCTCGCCGGCACCGCGGTCGTGTTGCTGACCAATACGGTGCTGCGTGGAGTGAGCCGCGCCATCAACGCGACGCCCGTTTCGAACGCCGATCTGGTGCGGGAGTATGTGCTGACGATCGTGTGCCGGGAGGCCGACGAGATTCACATTCGTACGGTGGTATCCAACTCGATGTATTCGGCGCCGCTGTCTTTCCAGAGCCTGACGAGCGAAGACGTCGAAGGTGATGCCGGACGCATCCGCGTGACGGCAACATTAAAGCTGCATCCGAAAGATCAGCCGAAGCTCGAGCAGATGGCGAGCCGCATCAGTATGGAAAAGAGCGTATCGAGCGTCAGCTGGACGGCCAAAGAAGCGGAGCCGACGCCGGAGTGAGCCACCACGCGTAAGCTCCCCATATTTGCGCGCATCGTCTACACTTAGCTTGCAATAGATTCAGACAATGTTAATTCCCCGTCCTGAATATGGACTGTCCCATAACCTTCGACTAAGCTCTGTCACCGTGAAGTTTTCACACTCAACTATGGAGTCTCGATTATGGAACACGGCATCATTGCATGGCTCATCATCGGCGCGGTCGCCGGCTGGCTGGCTGGCGTGCTCGTCAAGGGCGGCGGCTTTGGGCTGATCGTCGACATCATTGTCGGGATTGTCGGCGCGTTCATCGGTGGCTGGCTTGCCGGTGTGTTGCACATTTCGCTCGGCGGCGGCTGGATCGGTTCGATCATTACCGCTGTGATCGGCGCCGTCATCCTGCTGTTTCTTATCCGGCTCGTCCGGCGCGGTACCTGAGCGTTGCACCTGATGTCTTACGGCGTCAGGGGCGAACGCCACCTGACGCCGGCTTTACCTGGTGTTTAGAGAAGCCCCTCTACTGCCGGCAACATCGAGCCGGTGTCACGCAACCGCGTATGCCAGGCGAAAGCCTGGTCCAACCGATGCGGCGTTTGCCCACCCCACTGCAAGGCGTCCCGATAGTAGTCGCGAAGCAGATCGCGATAGAGCGGATGCACGCACTTCTCAATGATCAGCGTAGCGCGTTCTCTCGGCGCCAGTCCGCGTAGATCCGCGAGGCCCTGTTCCGTCACGACCACGTCCACGTCGTGTTCGTTGTGATCGCAGTGCGGAACCATGGGCACGACACTCGAAATGCAGCCACCCTTCGCCATCGACTTCGTCGCAAAGATCGCGCATGACGCATTGCGCGCGAAATCGCCCGAACCGCCAATGCCGTTCATCATGTGCGTGCCGCCCACGTGCGTGGAATTCACATTGCCGTAAATGTCGAACTCCAATGCGGTATTCAACGCGATCAGACCGAGCCGGCGAATCACTTCAGGATGGTTGCTGACTTCCTGCGTACGCAACACCAGGCGATCGCGATAGCGCTCGAGTTCACCGAATACTTGCACCTGACGCGCGGCCGACAACGTGATTGACGCACCCGAGGCAAACGTCACCTTGCCGGCATCCATCAGGTCGAAGGTCGAATCCTGCAGCACTTCTGAATAAATTTCGAAAGCCTCGAAAGGCGAATCGACAAAGCCGGCGAGCACCGCATTGGCAATCGTACCGATACCCGCCTGCAACGGCGGCAAGTGCTGGGGCATACGCCCGCGCGACACTTCGTGCTGAAAAAACTCAATCAGATGGCTCGCGATCAGTTCGGTTTCCGCATCTGCGGGCAGTACCGTGGACGGGCTGTCTGCCTTATCGGTAATCACGATCGCCGCGATTTTTTCGAGCGGAATCTCGATGGCCTGCGTGCCGACGCGGTCTTGCGGACGTACGATAGGCAGCGGGTCACGGTTCGGCCTGCGGCCTGGAATCCAGATGTCGTGCAGTCCCTCCAGCGCGAGCGGCTGGGCGAGATTGATTTCGACGATGACTTTGTCGGCGAGGATCGCGAAGCTGGCCGAGTTGCCGACCGAGGTGGTCAGAACGATACCGCCAGTTTCGGTGATCGCAACGGCTTCGATAACCGCGATGTCGAGTTTGCCTAGCTGATTTGCGCGCAGCATCTCGACAGTTTCGGACAGGTGCTGATCGACGAACATCACTTCGCCGCGGTTGATTGCATCGCGCAGGGTCTTATCGACCTGAAATGGCAAGCGGCGCGCCAACACATGCGCCTCGGTGAGCATGCGATCCACGTCATGACCGAGCGATGCGCCGGTCATCAACGTAATTTGCAGAGGCTTGCCTTCCTGACGGACGCGCTCGGCGAGTGCGACAGGGACAGCCTTGGCGTCGCCCGCGCGCGTAAAGCCGCTGGCGCCGACGCGCATACCGTCCTTAATCAGAAGTGCCGCCTCGGCGGCTGAAGTGATTTTTCCGCGTAGTGCGGAGCAACGAATCCGGTCCTGATACATGAAACTGAGTCTCTCCATAGTCACCAGTCCAGTCTAACGGTGCGCACGTCTGCGGTGTGCTTCGCTCAGTAGCCAGATTGTCGCACCAGCCGCGGCGCCTCTACAGTAAGGCATCGCGGCCAGGTGTTTCGTCGCGTGCAAAATTCCCGCGACAGGTACTGCAGATATTGTGGGTGTTGCGCGTGGCGCTGCTTAGCTGCCGAAATAGATATTGCAGAAGCTCACAGGCCCGACGCACTCTTCAGGTTTGGCCTTCGGTACGGTGACGCGGTTTTGCGCAGCGACGCTATCGGCGCGCGGTGCACTCACTTGCGCGACCTGCTGTTCAGGGGCGGCCGGAGCCGTTTGTGCATGAGCGACAGCAGCGGACAAAGAGCAGGCAATCAGGGCAATCTTCAACGCATTCATTTCGTTCTCCAGTACTTACGGTTGCCGCCCCGTAGAAAGTCCCCTTAAGGGACTGCGTGGCAGCGATGAAACTATATGACCGCAACGCGCCCAGATAAACGGGCCTGGACGGAAGTGATCTTTCCATCTGGCAGAAGGATCGGGGCGCACCCCCAATCCAATGTGTGCTGCTCAGTGCGTATTGAAAGGCGCGTCTTTGTCGAGCAACGCCGTGCGGATGAAGTGCAGGGAACTCAGGATGCGCTGCAGGTCGTGCCGCTTGTCGCGGTCGCCATGAACAGTTTCCAGGACGTCTTGCGCGGCCCAGGTGGTCGAGCGCACGGATGCGAGTGTGCGCTCGAGGCCACGCGCGTCGGGCCGCTCGAAAAGTCGTGCGAGGTCGTCGCAAGTTCGCGCCAGACTACTGTTCCAGCGCGGATGAAGGGCGCGCGCGTAGCCGGCATGCGACGCTTCACTACGCAGATCGATCACAGCGTGTCCTACTTCGAGGGTGACGAGCATCCAGCGCAACGCATCACGGCGGCGTCGGGAGCACCGCGTCAGCAACATGCGCAACTGCGCGGCTAGATCGTGCGTGCCCGACTGAAAACGTTGATTGAGCCCGGGCAGTTCGTCCTTGCACGCAGACACGACCTGCGCGCGCAAATCACCTTTGATTCTCTCGGTGAGCCACGGTATATCTGCTGGAAAAATCACCGTGAAAACGATCGCTGCAAGCAGGAGCGACGCCGTGATCGCTATACCGTTGTTGATCAGCAGATCGGGCGCGTACGCGACGACATTGTCCGGTCCGGCGAGCAGGCAGAAGAACACCGAAAAGCCGATGCCATACCCTGCCGAGAGCTTACGCGATGCGATGAAGGCACCGAGTGCAAGAACCGGTGCGAGCACCACGCAAAGCAGTGGAAAACCATCGATGTTCGGATACACGTAGCACGTGAAAAGGTAGCCGGTCATAGTCGCCAGGATTGCGCCGGCTGCCATCTGCACGGCCATTTTCGGCGCGTTCGGCGCCGTGGATGTCAACGCGCAAGCCAGCGCTGCCCCGATCACCGCAAGACCGCCGCTCGGCCAGTCGGTGGCGATCCAGAACCAGCCCGCAATTGCCATGACTGCAGCCGACCTCGCAAAGGTAAACGCGATCACAAAACCATTTGTCTTGCTTACATAGCGGCCGGCGGTGCGCTGCCCGACTCCCGGCTTACGCCGCGCCAAAGACGTATAAGTCTCGGAGTAACGGATCCATTCGTCGACAAAACGATATAGCAATTCCGCGGCCGTATCGAAGTTCGCTAGCGATTCAGCGGGTGTGGCTTCCAACGGCCGTCTCGTTTCGCGTACGCGCCTTGGCAAACTGGCGTGAAAGAGCCGCATGCGGGCTGCAATGCGCGGTGCATCGACGCTTGCATCCCCGGTTAACGCAAGCAGCGCCGACAACTCGCGGAAGTACGGCGTGATGGCATCGGCCATGCGGCGCGGGCCGCTGCCGCGCAGACGCTTGAGCAGCTGATGCAAAGCGTGCAGTCGCGCGCATGCATCCATGAATTCATCGTTCAGACGGCTGAGATACTGACTGCGTGAGCGCATGGCCGGGTCCTCGAAGGCAGCAAAAGTGCGCGTCGCTTCAAAGCCAACGATCTCGTCGACGATATCCGCAAAGTGCCGTTCAAACTGACCTCGCTCGATTCCGCGACCCAGCACGTCAGCCGCGAACGCAGTAAAATTTGTATACCGAATGTGGAGCGTGCGCCGCAATGCAAGACTGGAACGCTGCGGCACGATCAGTGCACTCACCGCGCTCGAACACACGATGCCGACCGCCACCTCCGCCGCTCGCGTGAGGGCCGCCAGAAACAGGTCGTGAGGCGCCGTGACATTCGGAATGCCAATCAGCGCGGCGGTATAACCTGCCAGCACAAAGCCGTACCATCTGAAATGCCGATACCGGACCGCTGCCGCGATACAGGCGCTCACCCAGCCGATCATGCCGAGCATGTACAACTCGGGCTGCTGGACGAACAGCGCGCCGAGCACCAGTGCGGCGATCGTACCCATTGCAGTGCCGAGAATCCGGTAGAAACTCTTGGCGAGCACCATGCCGCTGAACGGCTGCATCAGCACGAACACCGTGGTCATCGCAATTCGCGGTTGCTGGAGATCCAACAACATGGCAATGCCCAGCGCCAGCAAACCCGCAATGACCGTTTTCAGCAGATGCAGCCAGATCAAACCGTCGCTGTTCGCCCAGTCGCGAATGGCCGGACTGAGCGTTGGCAACATGACGGTCCACTGCCAGCGGGAATCCTCCGTCGGTTTGATCGGATGTTGGCGTTTCATCAGAAAGCAACGTGTCCCGGTTTGTCGCTGAAAGAAGCACCGGTGAACTCTGCGCACGCCGGCAGGCAAGGCGCCGATTGTAGGAGCATGCGTTACCCGTATTAATACAACGGGCCAGGAACCTCTCTTCCAGAACGAACAACAATGCGCGTCCAGGACAGGCGGACAATATGGCCTCAGCCGTGAAATAGAAGGATTGATGGATACGTTACAAAATATGCGAGTGTTCGTGCGCGTAGTTGAAGCCGGTAGTTTCACCGCCGCCGCGCAGTCGCTCAATTCGACAACCGGCGCAATGTCCCGCGCTGTCTCGGAACTCGAAGCTCATCTACGTACGCGCCTGCTGAACCGGTCGACGCGGCGGCTCGCGCTCACCACTGCGGGCGAACGGTACCTGAAGCGATCCCAGCAAATCCTTGCAGATGTCGATACGGCGGAAGAAGAAGCAAGTTGCGCGCACGAACGCCCGAGCGGCGCATTGCGCATGCATAGTTTTGCCAGCATCGGCCAGCATTACGTGCTGCCGGCCATCTCGCGCTATCGCGCGCTTTATCCCGAAGTGACCGTCGAGCTGACGTTGTCGCAGCGCATGCCCGATCTATTCGAAGGCAGCGCCGACGTCGCGGTGATCACCGCCTCGACGCTGCCGAATTCCGACCTCGTGTCGCTCCCGCTTGGTACAACTTTCAGCATCCTGTGCGCATCGCCTGCTTACGTGCGTGCTCATGGCGCACCGCAACAGCCCAGCGATCTGGCTCGTCACGAATGTCTGATCTTGCACACACCGGCATTTCCGCCACACGAATGGGTCCTCGACGGCCCGAACGGCAGCGAGATGATGGAAGTGAACGGTCCTGTCCACGTGAACATCGCGGAATCGCTGATCGTCGCGATTCACGAGGGAATGGGCATTGGCATGGTGCCGCTGTATGCAGCGATCACCGGATTACGTGATGGGACGTTAATCCGCGTCCTGCCCGAATATACCCTGCAGAAGACGAACGTTTATGCACTGTACCCGTCACGCAAGTTCATCGACGCAAAGACGCGGACCTGGGTCGAGTTCTTACGTATGCATCTGCCGAAAGTGATTGCACGCGACGAGGCGTTACTTGCCGAAGTCGGCCAGATGTATGCAGCGGATGGCGCGGTACCTGTAGGAGCGGCCGGCATTGGGGACGGAGACGTCGCTGCGCACTGACGCAGATTTTGAAGCTGAAGGGCAGACCGCGCCTGCGCAAAGCAGCGACGCGAATAACAAAGTGCAGGCCATTTGTTGAAAATCTGCGCGCGTAAACGCAGAAACCCCACCGTTGAGGGGTGGGGTTTCTGTTACTGCAGGGGAGCCTGACGATTACCTACTTTCACACGGGAATCCGCACTATCATCGGCGTGGAGTCGTTTCACGGTCCTGTTCGGGATGGGAAGGGGTGGGACCGACTCGCTATGGTCATCAGGCATGACTTGTTGCCGTACTGCTCGGGGAGCAATACAGCCAATCTGGAAGAAGTAGTTTCTGGTGATGCTCACCAGCGGGAGTTGTGTTGTTTCTGGCACAACACTGATCTCAACCGTGCGTCGCGTGTCCCTGCCCCCTTCGGGGGTGGTCCTGAGTAAGCACTGAAGTGCTAACTCATCACGCAAAACACACCTGTTATAGGATCAAGCCTTACGGGCAATTAGTATCAGTTAGCTTAACGCATTACTGCGCTTCCACACCTGACCTATCAACGTCCTGGTCTTGAACGACCCTTCAAGGGGCTCGAAGCCCCGGGGATATCTCATCTTAAGGCGAGTTTCCCGCTTAGATGCTTTCAGCGGTTATCTCTTCCGAACATAGCTACCCGGCGATGCCACTGGCGTGACAACCGGTACACCAGAGGTTCGTCCACTCCGGTCCTCTCGTACTAGGAGCAGCCCCCTTCAAATATCCAGCGCCCACGGCAGATAGGGACCAAACTGTCTCACGACGTTTTAAACCCAGCTCACGTACCTCTTTAAATGGCGAACAGCCATACCCTTGGGACCGGCTACAGCCCCAGGATGAGATGAGCCGACATCGAGGTGCCAAACACCGCCGTCGATATGAACTCTTGGGCGGTATCAGCCTGTTATCCCCAGAGTACCTTTTATCCGTTGAGCGATGGCCCTTCCATACAGAACCACCGGATCACTATGACCTGCTTTCGCACCTGCTCGACTTGTCGGTCTCGCAGTTAAGCACGCTTATGCCATTGCACTATCAGCACGATTTCCGACCGTACCTAGCGTACCTTCGTACTCCTCCGTTACACTTTGGGAGGAGACCGCCCCAGTCAAACTGCCTACCATGCACTGTCCCCGACCCGGATCACGGGCCAAGGTTAGAACCTCAAACAAACCAGGGTGGTATTTCAAGGACGGCTCCACGCAGACTGGCGTCCACGCTTCATAGCCTCCCACCTATCCTACACAGATCGGTTCAAAGTCCAATGCAAAGCTACAGTAAAGGTTCATGGGGTCTTTCCGTCTAGCCGCGGGGAGATTGCATCATCACAAACACTTCAACTTCGCTGAGTCTCGGGAGGAGACAGTGTGGCCATCGTTACGCCATTCGTGCAGGTCGGAACTTACCCGACAAGGAATTTCGCTACCTTAGGACCGTTATAGTTACGGCCGCCGTTTACCGGGACTTCAATCAAGAGCTTGCACCCCATCATTTAATCTTCCGGCACCGGGCAGGCGTCACACCCTATACGTCCACTTTCGTGTTTGCAGAGTGCTGTGTTTTTATTAAACAGTCGCAGCCACCAGTTTATTGCAACCCCTTCACCCTTTGCGCGCAGGCGCATCAAGCTACAGGGGCGTACCTTATCCCGAAGTTACGGTACCAATTTGCCGAGTTCCTTCTCCCGAGTTCTCTCAAGCGCCTTAGAATACTCATCTCGCCCACCTGTGTCGGTTTGCGGTACGGTCTTGTTAAACTGAAGCTTAGAGGCTTTTCTTGGAACCACTTCCAGTTGCTTCACCGCCTAAGCGGCTCGTCCCATGCCCTTGAATTGCGCGCCCGGATTTGCCTGAGCGCCTTCTCCAACACAGGAACCGGGACTTCCAACACCCGGACAACCTTCCGCGATCCGTCCCCCCATCGCATTTAACAATGGTGCAGGAATATTAACCTGCTTCCCATCAGCTACGCATTTCTGCCTCGCCTTAGGGGCCGACTCACCCTACGCCGATGAACGTTGCGTAGGAAACCTTGGGCTTACGGCGAGGGGGCCTTTCACCCCCTTTATCGCTACTCATGTCAGCATTCGCACTTCCGATACCTCCAGCGCACTTTTCAATGCACCTTCGCAGGCTTACGGAACGCTCTCCTACCATGCACATAAATGTGCATCCGCAGCTTCGGTATATTGCTTAGCCCCGTTACATCTTCCGCGCAGGACGACTCGATCAGTGAGCTATTACGCTTTCTTTAAAGGATGGCTGCTTCTAAGCCAACCTCCTGACTGTTTTAGCCTTCCCACTTCGTTTCCCACTTAGCAATATTTGGGGACCTTAGCTGGCGGTCTGGGTTGTTTCCCTCTTGACACCGGACGTTAGCACCCGATGTCTGTCTCCCGTGATTGCACTCTTCGGTATTCGGAGTTTGCTATGGCGTAGTAATCCGCAATGGACCCCACAACCATGACAGTGCTCTACCCCCGAAGGTGATACACGAGGCACTACCTAAATAGTTTTCGGAGAGAACCAGCTATTTCCAGGTTTGTTTAGCCTTTCACCCCTATCCACAGCTCATCCCCTAACTTTTCAACGTTAGTGGGTTCGGACCTCCAGTACGTGTTACCGCACCTTCATCCTGGCCATGGATAGATCACCTGGTTTCGGGTCTACACCCAGCGACTGAACGCCCTGTTCGGACTCGCTTTCGCTACGCCTTCCCTAATCGGTTAAGCTTGCCACTGAATGTAAGTCGCTGACCCATTATACAAAAGGTACGCAGTCACCCCACAAGGAGGCTCCTACTGTTTGTATGCATGCGGTTTCAGGATCTATTTCACTCCCCTCCCGGGGTTCTTTTCGCCTTTCCCTCACGGTACTGGTTCACTATCGGTCGATCACGAGTATTTAGCCTTGGAGGATGGTCCCCCCATCTTCAGACAGGATTTCACGTGTCCCGCCCTACTTGTCGTACACCCAGTTCTTCCTCGCTGTTTTCGTCTACAGGGCTATCACCTGCTATGGCGGCACTTTCCAGAGCCTTCGACTAACAATGAAGATAAAGAGTACAGGCTGGTCCCATTTCGCTCGCCACTACTCTGGGAATCTCGGTTGATTTCTTTTCCTGCGGTTACTTAGATGTTTCAGTTCACCGCGTTCGCTTCTCATGGCCTATGTATTCAGCCATGGATACCTCAATAGAGGTGGGTTTCCCCATTCGGACATCGGGGGATCAAAGCTCGTTTGCCAGCTCCCCCCCGCTTTTCGCAGGCTACCGCGTCCTTCATCGCCTGTGATCGCCAAGGCATCCACCACATGCACTTGTTCGCTTGACCCTATAACGGGTGTGTCTCGCACTGCATCCACGGGGGATGAAGTGTTTCGTCACAGTCGCTACAGGTTGAGTATTCGTGTTGCGCCGTATTCCAAGAGCAATCTTTCGATTTCCCTTTTCATACATTGATACAATCACAACCCTGATTCACCTACTCACATGCCCATCTCTAGACACGCTTTCGTGAATCTCTTTACTACTTCTTCCTGATTGTTAAAGAACGACAGCCGATATAAAGCTCTGCTTCATATCACTCTGACTGGCTCAATCGCCAATGCATAAAGCTCGGTAAATACCGAACGCTAGGCATTGAAGATTGGTGGAGGATGACGGGATCGAACCGACGACCCCCTGCTTGCAAAGCAGGTGCTCTCCCAGCTGAGCTAATCCCCCAGTCATACAGATCACGCAACCTGTTCGCCCCGGGGTCCTCACCGGTTAGCTGCAGCCACCGCAGAAACAGTGGTGGGTCTGGATGGATTCGAACCATCGACCCCCGCCTTATCAAGACGGTGCTCTAACCAACTGAGCTACAGACCCCTGAGTCTGTCTGCGTATCTGTCCTGATTTCACAGCCGATAAGCGTGAGCGCTCAACGCTTTGACACGTCTAGCTCGAGAAAGGAGGTGATCCAGCCGCACCTTCCGATACGGCTACCTTGTTACGACTTCACCCCAGTCATGAATCCTACCGTGGTGACCGTCCTCCTTGCGGTTAGACTAGCCACTTCTGGTAAAACCCACTCCCATGGTGTGACGGGCGGTGTGTACAAGACCCGGGAACGTATTCACCGCGGCATGCTGATCCGCGATTACTAGCGATTCCAGCTTCACGCACTCGAGTTGCAGAGTGCGATCCGGACTACGATCGGTTTTCTGGGATTGGCTCCCCCTCGCGGGTTGGCGACCCTCTGTTCCGACCATTGTATGACGTGTGAAGCCCTACCCATAAGGGCCATGAGGACTTGACGTCATCCCCACCTTCCTCCGGTTTGTCACCGGCAGTCTCCCTAGAGTGCTCTTGCGTAGCAACTAGGGACAAGGGTTGCGCTCGTTGCGGGACTTAACCCAACATCTCACGACACGAGCTGACGACAGCCATGCAGCACCTGTGTTATGGCTCCCTTTCGGGCACCCCGACCTTTCAGCCAGGTTCCATACATGTCAAGGGTAGGTAAGGTTTTTCGCGTTGCATCGAATTAATCCACATCATCCACCGCTTGTGCGGGTCCCCGTCAATTCCTTTGAGTTTTAATCTTGCGACCGTACTCCCCAGGCGGTCAACTTCACGCGTTAGCTTCGTTACCAAGTCAATGAAGACCCGACAACTAGTTGACATCGTTTAGGGCGTGGACTACCAGGGTATCTAATCCTGTTTGCTCCCCACGCTTTCGTGCATGAGCGTCAGTATTGGCCCAGGGGGCTGCCTTCGCCATCGGTATTCCTCCACATCTCTACGCATTTCACTGCTACACGTGGAATTCTACCCCCCTCTGCCATACTCTAGCCCGCCAGTCACAAATGCAGTTCCCAGGTTAAGCCCGGGGATTTCACATCTGTCTTAGCGGACCGCCTGCGCACGCTTTACGCCCAGTAATTCCGATTAACGCTTGCACCCTACGTATTACCGCGGCTGCTGGCACGTAGTTAGCCGGTGCTTATTCTTCCGGTACCGTCATCCTCCCGCCGTATTAGGGCAGAAGTTTTCTTTCCGGACAAAAGTGCTTTACAACCCGAAGGCCTTCTTCACACACGCGGCATTGCTGGATCAGGGTTGCCCCCATTGTCCAAAATTCCCCACTGCTGCCTCCCGTAGGAGTCTGGGCCGTGTCTCAGTCCCAGTGTGGCTGGTCGTCCTCTCAGACCAGCTACAGATCGTCGCCTTGGTAGGCCTTTACCCCACCAACTAGCTAATCTGCCATCGGCCGCCCCTGTAGCGAGAGGTCCTAAGATCCCCCCCTTTCCTCCGTAGAGCGTATGCGGTATTAATCCGGCTTTCGCCGGGCTATCCCCCACTACAGGACACGTTCCGATGTATTACTCACCCGTTCGCCACTCGCCACCAGGGTTACCCCCGTGCTGCCGTTCGACTTGCATGTGTAAGGCATGCCGCCAGCGTTCAATCTGAGCCAGGATCAAACTCTTCAGTTCAAACCTGTTACTGTTTTTCGGGCTCTTTCGAACCCGGTCGCTCACTCAACGTACTGACGAATGATCATCCTGCCGCCGTGTTTCCACCCCAGCAGGAAAACCTTCCTTTAATACTAGTGTGAGACTTGATACTTTCGCTTTTGCAGCAGGCCCCGAAGGACCCACCGCCGCGTCGCGCATCAAGCGCCCACACTTATCGGCTGTTAATTTTTAAAGATCGATTTCGCATTCACTACCAAAAACCGCACCGCGTGTCGTCAACCTCACAACCACCCGGCACCGCTTCGTTCTGCGTCGCTGCATCTGCAGCAGAGAAACGAGATTATGAAGAACTTTCGCTACGCCGTCAACAGGTTTTTCCAACTTTCTCAACCCGCCCACTTCGCGCAAAGCCTTGCCACTGCTGGCTCTCCCGTCTCCCGCGCCCCGGCGTCCGGAGCACGAAAGAGCGAGATTCTAGCGAGCCCAACCACGCCTTGCAAGCGTTATTTTGATACGCATGGATTGCGCCAGAAATGGCGCGAAGATGGCACAACAAGCTCACCCGAAGACCAACCGAAAACCCCTTCGTTCAGGCAGCCACACGCTTCTGCATCACACGCTCGACTACACTCAAATAATGATCGAGTCCCGGCGTAGCGCGGTTCTCTTCTTTTGCGCGATCGTCCCATTTACGCAGGTGCAATGCGTCCTCCGCGTACGGCTTCTGCAAGAACACTTCAGCCTCTTCCTTGCTGAAGATACCGCCTTGCAGTTCCAGGCTCCGCACCGAATCGATGGAAAGCTGGCCGAAATACGTATCGTCGATTGCGCATAGGCAGCGCTTGGCGTCGACGTGCAGCCGGATCGGCTCCAACACCGCATCCGACAACACCGGCCGCAGGAACGGCAGCGCGAAATACTGATGCAGATCGTCGATACCCCGCTCCGTCGGCGTTTCACCTTGCAGATTCAGCAGATGGCCGAGGTCGTGCAAAAACGCGGCGGCAACGAGTTCATCGTGAACGCCCGCCTCTTCTGCCAACGCACCACTTTGCAGCGCATGTTCAAGCTGCGTCACCGGTTCGCCGCTGTAGGCAAGATTGCCGTATTGCTCGAATAACGAACGGATATCGCTCAGACTCAATGCCACGCTCTTACTCCCACGGTAATGAAAACGTCTTCAGGTTGGTGAAGCTCTTCATCGCTTCCTGAACGCCTTCCTTATAGCCAAGCCCGGAATCCTTGATGCCGCCGAACGGCGTCAGCTCGATCCGGTATCCCGGCACTTCCCACACATTGACCGTTCCCACGCGCAATTCGTTGATGAAGCGCATGATCGCGTCCTGCCGGTTCGTGCACACACCGGACGACAACCCGAACGGCGTCCCGTTGCTGATACGGATGGCGTCGTCGAGCGTATCGAAGGTGATGATCGGCGACACCGGGCCGAAGGTTTCCTCACGCACCAGCGTCATTGACGGATCGACGCCATCCAGCACCGTCGGCGAGTAAAGCGCGCCGTCGCGCTGGTTGCCGATGCACAAGCGCGCGCCGCTCGCCACCGCCTCGCTGACGCGCGCCTCGAATAGTTGTGCCGCAGCGACGTCGATCACGGTGCCCATCTGATTCGACGCGTCGAACGGATCGCCGCAGGTCCATGCGCGTGTCTTCTCCACGACCAGATCGGTGAAGTCCGCCGCGATACTCTTCTGCACCAGTATCCGTTTGACTGCGGTACACCGCTGGCCGGAGTTCTTGTAGGAGCCCTGCACGGCAAGCGTCGCCGCGCGATCGAGATCGGCATCTTCAAGCACGATCAGCGGATCGTTGCCGCCCAGTTCCAGCACGACGCGCCGGTAACCCGCCTTCGCCGCAATGTATTTGCCGATCGCCACGCCGCCCGTGAAGGTCACGAGCTCCGCCAACGGATGCGTGATCAGTTCGTCGGCGATTTCGCGCGGATCGCCGGTCAGCACCTGCAACATCGGCGCAGGCAAGCCGGCTTCGTACAACACATCCGCAAGATAGAGTGCCGACAGAGGCACCTTCTCCGACGGCTTCAGCAGGACGCGATTATTGGTTGCGATAGCCGGCGCGATCTTGTGCGCGACCTGGTTCATCGGATGGTTAAACGGCGTAATTGCGACGATCACGCCCTCCAGCGGCTCGCGCTGCGAAAACACCCGTCGCTTCTTGCCATGCGGCGTCAGATCGCAGGAAAAGCTCTGGCCGTCGTCGCGCAAAGCTTCGATCGAGGCGAACTTGAACACATCGGCAACCCGGCCGATCTCGTAGCGCGAATCCTGCCTGGACAAACCCGACTCGAGCGAAATCAGGTCCGAGGCTTCTTCAGTTCGCTCCCGCAGCAACGCCGCAGCGCGTTCGAGAATCTGCGAACGCTCGTAGCGTGTGAGCTTCGCCTGATACGCGGCGGCATATTCAAACGCGGCGCGCACGTCGTCGATGCTCGCCAACGGGACCGTGCCCACGCGCGTTCCCGTAAAAGGATCGAGCACGTCGAGTGTGCGCGAACGCGTCGCGCGCTCGCCTTTGAGCCGCAGCGCTTCTGCCCGGAATGCCGGATGGTCCCGCAGCACGGCGTTCATGATGCCGACACGTGATTCAACGCGACGTCGAAGATATCGAAGTTGCGCAGCCGTTTATCGGTGGGCAGACCCTCGACGCGGCGATTGAACAGCAGCGGCACTTCCTGCTCGGAGATGCCGCCGTGCGAGCGCAACGGCACGGTCAGTCCGGACAGATCATGCTCATCGCGACGCGTGCCAAGCACGACATGTTTGGTGCTGACCACGACGATATCGCCCACGCGGTCGTTCGGCAACTCGAAGCGCTCGCATGCGGCGAGGTTGTCGAGCACGACTTCAATGCCCTGCAAACCGCCGATCCGCTCTATCACCTGCGCCACACTCACATCGTGTGGCAGGTAAATTGTCGCGAACGAACCGAGCGCACCGTGATGGACGACATACGGATCGGTGATCGGCAAAATCACGCGCGCTTTCCCGTGCCCAAGCCAATCGTCCAGCACATCCTGCAGGTAGATCACGTTCGGCTCGCCGGTCTTCGGATCGTGCTTGGCGTTCATGCCGTGGTCGGCGGTCAGGCCGATCACCCAGCCGAGCGCGTCGAGCTTCGCGAGATAGCCGTCCATCATCGCGTAGAAGTCGTTCGCACCTTGGGTACCCGGCGCCCACTTGTGCTGAATGTAGTCGGTGGTCGACAGATACATCAGGTCGAGCTTGCGGGTTTCAGCAAGCCGCACGCCGGCGGCGAACACGAACTCGGACAAACCCGCGCTATACACATCAGGCACCGGCAGGCCGACCAGATCGAGCACTTCGTCGATGCCATTTTCTTCGCGCGTCACCTTGTCGGCTTTTTCCGCCGAGAAACAGATGCCCTTCAACTGCCAGCCGAGCAGGCGGCGCAGCTTGTCTTTCGCGGTGACCACGGCAACGGAAGCACCCACCTCGGCCGCGGCTGCCAGCAAGGTACCGGCGCGCAGATAGGCGGGATCGTTCATCATCACTTCCGCGCCTTCGCCGCCATTCGCGTCCGGGTCCCAGAAGTAGTTGCCGCAAATGCCATGCACCGAGGGCGGCACGCCGCACACGATCGAGAGGTTATTCGGGTTGGTGAACGACGGAATTACGCAGTCGCCCTTGAAGGCCGCGCCGTCCTTGAGCATCTTGCCGATGAACGGCGCGACACCCGCGGCGACCGCGGCTTCGAGGTAATCGTATTCACAGCCGTCGACGCACACCACAACCGTCGGTTGCGCGGGTAGCCGGTAGCTGCGGCCATTGACTTCGATCGTACGTTCGCTTGCGTTTGCCATTGTTACCTTCCATGCGTGAAGGGACGCGCCTCTAGTCAATCCGTTGCAACCAGTCTCAATCATTCGATGCCGCCGACATCCGCACCGCGCCCAACTGCCCCGCCGGTTCGCACGCCTCACGCGCGCGCTGCAGGCCGCCGTTCACATGCGCATGCATCAGCGCGGCAGCATGCTCAGCGTCGCGCGAGGCCAGCGCCGTCAGAATCGCGCGATGTTCGGCGAGCGAGCGCTCCATCGCATCTGCGTGCACCACCAGCGCGGCGCGGCGAAACAGACTCAATTCGCTCACCAGCCTTCGATATGTCTCATACAGCTTGACGTTGCCGGATGCCGCCACGATCGCGTCGTGGAACGCGACATTGGCGCGCGTATAGGCATCGTGATCCTGCGCATCGAGCGCCGCGCGCATCGCGTCGAGCCATTCGCGCAACACGGCAAGCTTGCGTGCATCGATGCTCGAAGCCAGCATCCGGCACGCCGCCTCTTCGAGCACCGCACGCACCGCGTAAATCTCGTCCGCTTCCGCCAGCGACACCGTCCGCACGAACACGCCGCGGTTTTTCTCGGTGCGCACGAGGCCCGTTTGCTCCAGCGCGCGAAACGCCTCGCGCACCGGCCCGCGCGACACCTGCAGACGCGCGGCCCAATCGGCTTCGTTGAGTTTGTCGCCGGGCGCGAGCGCCCCTTCGATGATGTGCCGTTCGATTTCGTCGCGGACCAGCGTCGTCAGCGAATGCCTGCGCACAACCTCAATCGGATCGACAGAAGCAGTTTGCATATATTCGGTCATTTTGACAAATTTCGCCACATCGATATGTGTTTGCGCGCCGCGTGGCACGCAAACACAACCATCAGAGGATGCGCGTCAGTCCGCCCGACGGCGCGGGACGCGCGCCGCGATCAGCAACAGCGCAGCAAGCGAGACCATCAGCAGAATCAGCGATAACGCAGAGGCCGGCAGGTAATAACCGCGCTCCACCTGCCCCACCACGACGATCGGCACCGTCGCAAATCCCGGCGGGTAAACAGTGAGCGTGGCGCCAAGTTCGCCGAGCGAGAGCGCGAAGCCGAGCGCAAGGCTCGCGCGGATCGCCGGCACCAGTTGCGGCAGCACGACGCGGCGTAACACCATCGATGGCGGGGCACCCAGACTCGCTGCCGCTTCGCGCAGAATGGTCAGTTCCGGACGCAACGCGGCGGCCGCACAGCGATAGCAGAACGGCAACACCAGCGCGAGCTGTACGAACACGACAATCGCCGCCGAGCTGGACAGATCGAACGGACGCTTGTGGTACGCGATCAGCACGGCCAGCCCGAGCACCACGCTCGGCACGCCATTGGGCATCATCGCGATCGTGTCGACGAACGCGCCAAGACCACGCCGGTCGCGCCCTTCCAGCGCCAACGCCAGCCACAGCCCGAGAATCGTGCCGAGCACGGCGACGCCCATGCCGATTTCGAGGCTCGTAGCCAGTGCGTCGAAATCGCTGGAACCTAGCCGTTCAAACCAGCGCATGCTGAGGCTGTCCGGCAGGATCGTGCCCGACCAGTGCCCGGCCACGCTGGATAGCGCGACCACCAGCACCGGCAAGACGAACAGCCAGAAGCACAGCAACGCGGCAAAGCCGAGAAACAGGCCGCCCAGCATCCGCACCAGCAAGCTGTGCCGGACCGGCCGCGCCTTCTTGTGCATGACCGGCAAAACGGTCGGATCGAGTTCAACGGCCATGGCCCGCTCCTTTCACCTTGCGGCGGTTGACCTGGCGGTACAACGCGTACAGCGACAGCGACATGATGAGCATCACCACGGCACCGGCGGCGGCGGTCGGCAGATCGAGGTCGACAGTCGCCGAGCTGTAGATCGCCACCGGCAGCGTGATCAGATGGGCGCTGCCGAGCACCAGCAGAATGCCGAACTCGTTCAACGTCAGCAGGAAACACAGGATCGTGCCCGCGGCGATGCCCGGCCACGCGAGCGGCAGGATCACCTTGAACGCCACCATCCAGCCGCTTGCGCCGAGACTGCGGGCGGCTTCGATCAGACGCATGTCGAGCGTGGCGAACGACGCCAGCGTTGGACGCACGACAAACGGCGCGTAGAAGACCACTTCCGCGAGAATCACGCCGCCCACGCCGAACAGGAAATTGAGCGGCGGCGCCTCGAGATGCAACAACTGCTGCAGGCCGATGCTGACCGAGCCTTGCGAGCCGTACAGAAAGATCAACGTGAAGGCGACCAGAAACGACGGGAATGCGACGAACAGCTCGAGGAAACGCGTGATCATCCGCGCGCCGGGAAATGGTTTGAAAAACAGCATCGACGCCAATGCCACACCTAGCAGCGATGCGAGGCCGGCGCTGGCAAACAGAATCCACAGCGTCGTACCGATCACGCCGCTCGTTTCCGGGTTGCCGAAGAACGCCGAGTAAGCCTGCAGGCTCAAACCATGCGGGCCGGTGAGACTCAGCAGCACGAGGCGCACGAGCGGATAGATCACCAGCGGACCCAGCACGACCACCGCAAGGAACAGCAGGTGCCATTGCGCCACGCGTTCGCGCCGCTTCACCGCCGCCGTGTGCGAGGCCGCGCTCGCGCTGCGGCGGGCGTCGGCGGCAGCGTTGAGCGGATTTGGCGTATCAGGGGTTGATAAGGACGACATCGTCAGCCTCATAACGCAGGGAAACACGCGCGCCCTTCTCCGGCATCATGCCGTGGCCGCGCTGCATGGTAACGAGCACAGGCTCATTGGGCATCGCGTCCAGAGCGACCGACACCGACAGCACCGCGCCATACCACTCCACCGACGCAATCGCGCCATGCAATTGCCCTTCGCCAAGCGGCACGATACGCAGCGCTTCCGGACGCAGACAGGCCACCCGGTCGCGCTCGTTGTAACGCACGTCGTCCATGCTGAATGCGACCTGCGGTGGCAACAGATTGGCCGCGCCCAGATAGCGCGCGACGAAACCGTCATTCGGCGTGTCGTACAACTGTTGCGGCGTGCCGAGTTGCGCGATGCTGCCTTCACGCATCAGCAGTGTGCGGTCGGACAGCACCAGCGCGTCATCCTGATCGTGCGTCACGCAGACGATCGTCAGATTCGGCAAGCGCTCATGCAGCGCCTTCAGTTCGGAACGCACCGACGCACGCAGATTGGCGTCGAGTGCGGAGAGCGGCTCGTCGAGCAACAGCACATCGGGCTCGATCACGAGCGCGCGCGCCAGCGCCACACGCTGCTGCATGCCGCCCGACAATTGCGCCGGCATGTGATGCCCGGCGTCGCCCAGTTGCACGAGCTTCAACGCATCGGCCACACGTCGCGCGACATCCTTCGACGGCATTCGGCGCGCGCGCAACCCGAAAGCCACGTTATCGAACACCGACAGATGCGGGAACAGCGCATAGCTCTGAAACAGCAAGCCGAGATTGCGCTTATGCGGCGGCACATGCGTCAGGTCGTGACCGGCAACAGTCAACGTGCCGGACAGTCCGTCCGCTTCAATGAACCCGGCGATGAAACGCAACAGCGTGGTCTTGCCGCAACCGCTGCGGCCGAGCACGGTGAGCAATTCGCCGCGCTGAATGGTCAGCGACAGATCGTCGAGCACGGTGCGCGTTCCGAAGCGCACCGTCAGATGGTCGATCTGCACGCCGCCCGGCGTGTTCGAACGCGCGGCGTCGAGCGCGTCCGGTGAGGCGCCGAGCGCGCCTGGGTGAGCAAGACTGGCCGTATTCACCGGGTTCATCCTCCGACTAGATTAATGCTGATACGGCACCCCGTACGAATACAGGGGCGCCGCCTGACTCAATGGCGAATTGTCCGGCTTACTTCGGCTTGACGACTTCGAGCTGCTTGCCCGACGAACCGATCACGTCGTTCTTCCAGCGTGCCGTCCAGTCAGCCTTCTTCGCCATCACTTGCGTCCAGTCCACCGGGATCAGCGTCACGCCGGCGATCGCTTTCTTGACTGCTTCGCCGTTCTTGCCGGCGAGCGGCACGTCGGTGCGACCCGGGATACCGAAGATGTCCGGCACCTTGGCTTGCACGTCGGTCGACATCAGGTAGTCGATCAGCTTCTTGCCTTCTGCCTGGTTCGGGCCGCTCTTGATCAGGCCGATCGCGTACGGCAGCTGGAAGGTGGTCGGCTTACCGCCGGCGCCGGCTGCGAGGAAGATCGGCTTGAGCGACAGACCGCCGTTGGCCGCATCGTCCAGATCCATCTGCAGGTCGCCGTTGGCGAAGGCGATTTCATTACGCGAGAGCAGCACGTCGAGGTAGCCGGTGCCCTTGGTGTGGAACTTGGCGCTCTCTTCGAGCTTCTTCAGGTAGTCGAACGCCTTGTCTTCTCCCATCAGCGACGTGGTCAGGATGATCACGGCCATACCGTCGCCAGCCGTGGCCGGGTTCGAGTAAGCAACCTTGCCGGTGTAATCCGGGTGCAGCAGGTCGGCGAACGTCTTCGGCTGGTTCTTCGTGACGTCCGGGTTGATCGCGAACGAGAAGTAATTGTTCACGAAGGTCGCCCATGCACCGTTCGGCGCCTTGGCGATGGCCGGCACGTTCTTGTAGTTGGCGCTCTGATAGGCCTGCAGCAGGCCGGCCTGGTCAGCTTGCTGGATGAACGGCGGCAAGGTGACGATCACGTCCGCCTTCGGCTGGTCCTTCTCGATGGTGGCGCGATTCACCACTTCGCCGCTACCCGCCGTGACGATGTTGACCTTCACGCCTTCCTTCTTTTCGAAGGCCGGCAGCACATCCTTATAGAGGTTTTCGAGGCCGTCGGCGGTGTACAGCACCACTGCGTCAGCCGCGTGGGCCTGCATCGCCGTGCCGCCGAACGCTGCCGCGGCGATCAGCGCCGGCAATAGTTTGCGTGCGAGGCCAGCCGTGGCGTGAAAGGAATTCGTCTTTGTCATGTCGCTCTCTCCGAAAGGCAAAAAACCAGACGGTCGGGATAACCCGATACCTGTTGTGATTGAACGGCGGTAGCGCCGTGCCGCTTGCGTGTTGCCCGCAGCCAGTTGTCGTGCAGTTTCGTACGGATTGCAGATTGCCGACAACTTTGCCGCTTCTTCTCCAGCCTGACTTACAGCTTACCTTCGACACTCGCGCTGCCTGCCATGCCTGAATGGGCACGGCAAGAATCACAGGTTTCCATGACAACGCCATGACTATTCTGGCGATTTCCAAAAAATGACACAATTCGCCAATAATATCCAAATCAATCTTTTCGTCGCCCTGGCCGGGCGGCGACCATTCATCTGATGACGGAGGCTATGTGATCCTTGGAAACGACCCCATCCTGTTGACCCCGGGCCCGCTCTCCACCTCGCCGCAAACCCGCGAGGCAATGCTGCGCGACTGGGGATCGTGGGACGCCGCGTTCAACCGTATGACTCATAGCGTGTGCGCCGACCTCGTGAAAATCGTACATGGCGAAAATGACTATGTATGCGTGCCGCTTCAAGGCAGCGGCACGTTCGCGGTCGAAGCGGCGCTCGGCACGCTGGTGCCGCGTCAAGGCTGTGTACTGGTTCCGAACAACGGCGCATATTGTGCCCGTCTGATCAGGATATTGCAGCGAATGGGCATCGCTTATGTCGAACTGGCGCTGCGGGACGACGAACCGGTCAGCGCCGCTGCCATTGAAGACGCCTTCAATCACGACTCGCGTATCAGCCACGTCGCGCAAGTCCATCTGGAAACGAGCGCCGGTCTGCTCAATCCGCTCGACGATATCGCCGCGGTGTGTCAGCGGCACGGCAAGAGCCTGATCGTCGACGCAATGAGTTCGTTCGGCGCACTGCCGATCGATTTACGGCGCGGCGGCATCGACGCGCTGATTTCGGCGAGCGGCAAATGCCTTGAAGGCGTGCCGGGGATGGGATTCGTGATTGTGCGGCGCAGCGTGCTGGAGCAGAGCGACGGACGCTCGCCCTCGCTCGCGCTGGATCTGCACGATCAATATGTCTATATGCAGAAGACGACGCAGTGGCGCTTCACGCCGCCGACTCACGTGGTCGCGGCTTTGCGTCAGGCACTCGATCAGTTCATCGCGGCAGGGGGACAAACAGCGCGTGGCGCCCGCTACAGGCAAAACTGTGCGGCGTTGATAACCGGCATGCAAGCGCTTGGCTTCGAGCCGTTTCTGAAGCCCGAGGTGCAGGCGCCAGTGATCGTCACGTTCCACGCGCCGCGCGACCCCGCGTGGAATTTCGCTAACTTTTATGCTGCGGTGCGCGACGCAGGCTACGTGCTCTATCCGGGCAAGCTCACGCAAGTGGAAACATTCCGCGTGGGTTGCATCGGCGCGATCGATGCGAACGAACTGCACAACGCTGTGGCGGCGATCGGCCGTACGCTGAAACAGCTCGGGATTCGTGTGAAGTGAACTGGGCGCCGCGGCGCACCCGTGGCGCACGGGGTGCACGAGGCGCTCGCTCACGCGCTCTGGCCGTCAGCCGCCCGGGTGCCAAGGTATCCGGGCACTCGGCGATCAGGCGATCAGGATTTCCGGCCCATGCGCCGTGATCGCCTTACCGAGCACCTTCTCCGGCGCCAGTTCGGTGACCAGATAACGTACCGACTCGATCCCGTTGATGCGCACCGGCGTCACGCGCCCGAACTTTGAGTGGTCGGCGACCACCACCACCATGTCGGCGGCGGAGATCATGCGGCTGCGCACTTCAGCCGCCATGCGGCTGTAGTCGGTCAGATAGCCGTCCGGCGAAATGCCGCCCGCGCCGATGAAGGCGAAGTCCGCGTGGTACTGCGTCAGTTGATGGACCGTGTCGAGGCCGAAGGTAGCGTCTTCGATATCCGACAGTTCACCGCCAAGCAGCGTCACGCGGTTATCGTTGCGGCGGCCGAGCAGCAGCGCGATACGCCAGTCGTTCGTATAGACCGACAGGCGATGCCGGTCGAGCAGCGCCCGGGCCACCGCTTGCGTGGTGCTGCCCGAATCGATGACCAGCGAGGCCCCGTCCGGCACGAATTCGGCCGCGCGTTCGCCGATCGCCCGCTTGGCGCCGGTGTTGGCGGCTTCGCGCGTATCGAGGTCGGGCTCGCGCCGGTCGCTGGACAGCGCGCCGCCATGGGTCGTGACCAGCAGACCGCGCCCGGCCAGCGCATTCAGGTCACGGCGGATCGTCTCGCGCGACACATTCAGTTCGCGCACCAGTTCAGCAACCGAGAGCGCGCCGGTTTTGGCGACTTGCGCCAGGATGTATTGGTGACGTTGTTCTGCGAGCATCTGTTGAGGGCCGGAAGCCGGCACGCTTGAGTTTCACCACGGTGGAAGGCCGGCGTATTGTATTACGCGTGGAGCGGGGATGCTCCTCCTCGCGCGCTTACCTGCTAACCTGAATACCCTTGGCCGCGCGCCGACGCCTGTCGATGCCGCGTAATCCGTCAACCGAACTGCCGATGCCGCCACTGTTTCGCCGTTTACTGCTGCTGTTCCACGCGTTGCGTTATGGCTCGCGCCTGATCTGGCTTGCCGCTCCGCCCGATCACAAACTGCACTGGATGATCGAACTGCTCGGCCGCGTGCATGCTTCCGGGCGCAGCGGCGAGAGCCTGCACGGTGTGCTGCCCGCACTCGGGCCGCTCGCGAGCCGCTTCGCGCAGACCCTGGTGGAACGGCCCGAACTCGCGACCGGTACCCTGCACGACGCCATCGATGCGATCGACCACCTCGAAGCCCCACTGCCGCCGCAGGAATCCGAACAGGCTTTGGCGCGCGCGTTCGGCCGGCCGCTCGCCACCCTCTTCAGCGCTGTCGATCTGGTGCCGGTGCGCGGCGGCTTCGCCGAACAGACGCACTTCGCGCGACTCATCGTGCCGGTCAACGGCCATAGCGAAGTCGCCATCAAGCTGGTGCGCGCCGATCAACTGCAACAGATCGGCGACGAACTCGCGCTGCTACGCTGGGTCGCGCGCTGGCTGGAGAAACTTTCCAGCTCCGCCCGCCGCCTGCAACTGCGTACGCTCGCGCAGACCTTCACCGACGACGTCCTGCGCCGCTTCGATCTGCGCGCCGAAGCCGCCAATCTGAGTCAGACCGGCCATCATTTCGACGGCGACCGGCGCATCGTCGTGCCGGACGTGATCTGGGACCTCTGCACCAACCACACGCTGACGATGCAGCGCATCAACACCCTTCCGGCCAGCGACCTGCCCGGCCTGCATGCGCATCACATCAAGCTCGCGCCGCTCGCCGCGCATATCGTCGAGGTGGTGACTGAGCAGGCATTCGAACACGGCTTCTTTCACGCCACGCTCGATGCACGCCGGGTGCGCGTGAGCGTCGAACCGGACACGTTGGGACGCCTCGTGCTGGCGGAGTTTTCGATCATGTCGAGTCTGTCGACCGGCGAGCGAGAATTTTTCGTGCACGGCGCGACCGCGCTGTTCGATCAGGACTACGGCCGGCTTGCCGAACTCCATCGCGATGCCGGGCATGTGCCGCACGACACGCGAACGGAAATGCTCGAAGCCGAATTGCGCACTCGCGCCGAAGCGCACTTCGCGGCCGAACCGGCAGACCGGTCGGCGGGTTCGCTATTTCATCACCTGCTGCACGCGGTGCATCCGTTCGACGGCGCCGTGCCTGGCCGGCTCGCCACGGCGCAGCGCTCGTTTCAGCAGGCGGAAATGCTGGCGCGCGCGCTGCATCCGGGTGTCGATACGTGGAATGTCACGCGCAAGGTGCTGGCGGGGATTGCGCAGCGCGATATGGACCACCGCGGCTGGATCAAGCGCATCTCGCACGAGTTGCCCCATTTGGCGCACATGCTGCCGCGCGTGCCGCAACTGGCCGTGCGCTACCTGCAGCATGAGCACGATCGCGTCCGCACGCCGCAGCAGAATGCACAGCTGATGCTGGATATCGGCCGTGAATATCGACGTACGCGTGTGCTGCTGTGGGCTTGCGCGGTATGCGGCGGGATGCTCGGCGCGGGGACGGTATTGTTGATGTGGTGATGCCCCGAGGAGGCTGCGAACGCTCCGGCGCTCTAGTGAAGCAATCTGCCACTGATCCCGCACCCGCGATTGCAGCTTCGAACAAGACGTGCTTCGAGTGTCCCGGCAAGATGGCGGCTTTTCACGTTACCGGTCTCAGATGCTCGCTTCCTCCATCGCCGCCGTATTCGTCGTCTTGTGGTCGACCGGTTTCGTGGTGGCCCGAGCGATCACGCCCTATGCCGATCCCAATCTGTTCCTGCTCGCGCGCTTTGGCGGCACCGCGCTCATATTCGCGCTTGCCGCGCTCGGCGCACGCGCCGCGTGGCCGACCGGCCGCGATCTTGGCAAGCACCTGCTGGCGGGCGCGTTGTTGCAAGGTGTCTACCTCGGCGCAGGCTACTGGGCCGTCGCGCAGGGCTTGAGTGCCGGGGTAATGGCATTGCTCGGCGCGCTGCAGCCGCTCGCGACCGCCGCCGTCGCGGCACCGCTATTCGGCGAGCGGCTTTCGCGGCGTGGCTGGGCCGGCATGGCGCTCGGGCTCGCGGGCGTCGTGCTGGTCCTCGAACCGAAACTCGCCGCGGCTGCACCGCCCACCCCACACGGCAACGCGCCGCCGTGGCTGGTTGTGCTCATCTCGATCCTCGCGATCGGTGCGATCACCGCGGGCACACTGTTTCAGAAGACCTCACTGGCAAAGGCCGATATCCGCAGCGCAAGTGCAGTGCAGAATTTCGGCGCGGCGGTCGTTGCGTCGATTCTTGCACTGGCGCTCGGCGAGCATCGCTGGATTGCTTCCGCGACTTTGTGGGGGGCGCTTGCGTGGGGCATCGTGATGCTGTCGGGGATCAGCGTCACCTTACTGGTGTGGATGGTCAGGCGCGGCGATGCTGCGCGCGCCACGGCGCTCATGTTCCTCGCGCCGCCGCTCGCCGCGCTCGAAGGATATGTCGGCTTCGGCGAAATGCTGCTGCCGGTGCAGATCGCCGGATTTGCCGTGGCGTTGGCAGGCGTGCTACTGGCGCGGTCGTGAGGGTTTGATCGCTCGCGAATCAGTCCGCCGTATCGGCGCCCGCCGGCACTTTTGCGCGCGCCTTGCTGCCCGGGGCCGGTGACCAGGCCGGGCGGCTTTTGCGCTGCGAATCGACCACGACGATGTAACGTCCCGCCCACGGGGTCACCTGGCGATCGCTTTTCAACACCCACAGCGATTTGCCGGACTCGACGAGCGCGGCATATTCGGCGTCGAGAATGCCGTAATGATCGATAAATGCATTGAGCGACGCGGGAATCCGCACGCAGCCTTTTGAATGGCGAATACCGAGCAGCGGCTCGAGCCGGTCCGGGTCGGTGGCGTGCATCTGGAAACGCATCTGCGACATGCCGCCCTTGCCCCAACCTCGCTCGCCCTGGGCCCAACCGAGGTCGAAGATCCGCATGTCGCGCTTGCCGTAGCCGCGGATGCGGTTCTCGTTCAGCGTGCCTTCGGAGCGGAAATCCATACTGGACGGCGTATGGTCGAACACACCGAGCGGCGTGATGAAGTGGTCGTACTCGCCGGGCCGACCCGTTGAAACCGGCGACGCGCCGATCATCTGCCAGCTATCGGCCGGGGTCGCCCGGAAATAGATGAACAGCGCCTGCACATTGGCGTTCCGGTCGACCATCACGACATATTCGCCTGACAGGCTGCCGAGCATGTGCCCGCCGAGCGCCGTTTGCAGGCGGTCGGCATAGGCGTGCTGCTCCGCCGCCGGCACTTTCAATCGACGTGTCACGTCTTGCGCGAACACGTCCCGCAGCAGGAACGCGCGGCGCGGATCGACCACCCCCGCCGCATCGGGCGCGGCAACGGTCGACGCCTTGACAGCCAGCGCCGGGCGCTTCGCCGCTACAGATGCCGATGCCGATGCCGATGCCCGGACGAGCGTAGTGCCCGAAGCCGGGGCCGGGGCCGGGGCCGCGATTGCAACGCTACATGACACCGCACAAAAAACGGCTCCCAGCGCGCGAGCCAGATAGCGCACTGAAAGAACTGCGCGCGCGGAACGCGGCGCATAGAGTAAATCCGACATACCCACCACTTCGCTTTGACGATCTACCGATGCGGAAGGACTGCGGTCCAGTGCAGGCTGGCCAGGCCGATTGGGGTAGTTCATCGCGCATTTGAGCAAACCTGATTATTATCGACTGCTCGCCGGCTCATGCGGCGCTCGGAACGAGGATGTTACTAAGCACATTGATATCTGTCGATGAAGAATCGGCCCGTTCATGGGGCCACCGCTCGTGCAATCCGCGCGAGCGTTCATGGTCGACACTCGCACCACCGCACACGGAGAAGAGAGGAATATGACGCAACAGGACCCAACCGCCCGCCAGGCAAGCATCGCAGCGGAAATGCACGTCACCGCCGAGTTCGACACCGCACAGGAAATCGAGCGCCGGGTCGCTTTTCTGGCGAACTATCTGCGCAGTAACGGCCTGAAAACCTATGTGCTCGGCATCAGCGGCGGAGTCGATTCAACGACCGCCGGGCGGCTTGCGCAACTCGCGGTCGAACGCCTGCGCGCCGAACATTACGACGCGCGCTTTGTCGCGATCCGTTTGCCCTACGGCACGCAAAAAGATGAAGCTGACGCGCAGCAGGCCCTGAGTTTCATTCGCGCGGACGAAAATCTCGCCATTGACATCAAACCCGCCGCCGATGCGATGCTCGCCGCGCTGGATAACAGCGGTATGCCATTTAACGACGACTCACAGCAGGATTTCATCCACGGCAATATCAAGGCGCGGCAGCGAATGATCGCGCAATACGCGGTAGCCGGCGCGCGGGCCGGCGTGGTGATCGGCACGGACCACGCGGCCGAATCGGTGATGGGATTTTTCACGAAGTTCGGCGATGGCGGCGCCGATGTGCTGCCGCTTACGGGCCTGAACAAGCGTCGTGTGCGGGCACTGTCCAAAGCCTTGGGCGCGCCCGAAGCGCTGGCGCACAAAGTGCCGACCGCCGACCTCGAAATGTTGCGTCCACAACGGCCCGACGAAGACGCTTACGGCATCCCTTACGACGATATCGACGACTTTCTGGAAGGCAAACCTGTGAGCGACGCCGCGCGCGAGACGGTCTTGCGCTTTTACGATGTCACGCGGCACAAGCGGGCGTTGCCGTACACGCCGTTCGATTGGCCGGTAAAAGAAAGCGGGGAATGAAAGAAGGAATGTAACAACGAGAACATGCGGGGAGGATGCGCGTCAGGAACGCGTCAGACGCAGCGCGCGCGACTCCTTACCCACTCGGCGCATTCGGCAGACGCCACTGCGAGAGGCTCAATGAGCAGGCGGCGACTCGTCGTCGCTGAACAGATCGGCGCTCGCCTCGAGCGCCAAACCGCCTAAATGCTTGCCGTGAATCTGCCGCGCGATTACGTCGCCGACATACGGCACATCTGCGTCCAACTCGACGGTGGCATAGGCACTGGGTTTCCCGGCATCGATCACCTCGACGCTTTTTGCATAATGCCCAAGCTCACGTTCGAGAAATTCCCGCACTTCCTGCTCGCTGCACGATTCCGCGATATTGCGCACGATCAGGTTCATGCCGCCTACCCTCGGCGCGCGTTGCGATCCGTAACATGCACGCGCACTGGGCGCAACGCGGCACGCTGTTTCGCCTCGGCAGCCGCGAGCTGGCGGATCAATGCAGCGCCGGCCGCACCCAAAGCAGCCAATGACAGATAGAAGGCAATCATTTAAATCTCCCCTTCGAATTTCGTCCTGTTTTCAGGATAGCCACAATCGACAACAAAAGCGATGCGACACAATGTCGTAAAAGACGGACTTTAAAACTTCCGTTAATGCACTGTACCTGAATAAGCAGCGGTAAAAACAGCAAAACACATGTTCATTCAGTGGTGCAGACCCGGCACACGCGCCAGACGCGGACGCTAGACGCAAAAACCGGGCCGCGATACGCATCGCCGACGGCATCCTGCGGGGGACGTGAGCAAAGGGCGGGCTGATCGTCGGGATCAGTCCGCCGCTTGCACGTTGGCCGCGCTCACCCACCACGCATTCTTGCCCTGCGGCACGTGAACCAGCACGGCGGAGGGATCATCGACACCGTCGTCGGCGACCTGGCATACCGCCAGACCGTCGGGCAGCCGTTTCACCTCGCCGGCCGCCTGGAACAGCGCGACGCGCTGCGCGCTCAAGGGTCGCAGCTGCCGGTACACGTCGAAACTGATTGCCGCGGGAACATCGCCGCGAATCTGCAGCGAGTCGGCGCCCCCGCAGCGCACGGGTTCGGCGGCAAGCACCGCAGCGCTGCCGAATAAACAGCCGAAAGTGAGCGCCAGTGCGGCAAGGCGTGAATGAGTCATGGTGATTCTCCGAGAATAAGTTGGGACAGCGCACTGCGAGCGATGCGGCTGGATACACGCGATTGAACATCGAGGGCGACGCAGGCGAAAACAGACGGCCTCATGGCCCGCTGTCACGACCGTCGCCTCGCCCGTTGCTGTCGCCGGTCGCGACATCGAGACGACTTACGTCGCAAGACGTCTGGCTAAAGCCCGAATAGACCACCGACCAGTTGCCGACAATCGCGGCTTGCGCCTCCGCAAGGCTCAGTTTCCCTTCGCAAACGCAGCGTTTGAGCATGACCGCAGCGCGCGCCTTACGACGCTCGCCCTGCTGGCCTGCCCATGGCAGAAGATCGAGATTGGAGGGTGCATTCGGCGAGCCGCCGAGCACAATGGGCACGCGCCTGTCCAGCGCGAACGTGGGACCGTTGCCGGCATCGATGCCGCGCGCGGCAAGCATGCGGTCCTTGTGGGCCATCAGTTCGTCGAACGGCGGTGCGACCGTGTCCGCATAGCCGGGCCGGCAAATCGTTTCGCCGACCGACTCTTGCGTGACGCGCCCGTCGAGCATCGCGGAATCCTGAGCCCAGGCTTCACCAACACGCAATGCGAGTATCGCGGCGAAGCCGAGCAGGAACACCACGCGCATCGCGCGGGCCGGACGCGTGCCGCCGCACCGGCGCGCGAGCGTCGGCGGAATCGTCTGATCGGTACTGCTGGTTGCGTCGCTGTTATGGATGATGCGACGCCTGTCTGCAATGCCTGCGTTCATTCGTCGGCGCGCCGGCAGCGGCGCGCAATAGTTCAATTCGCAGGCTAATTAAAACACATTCAAAATGCATGCGTGAAAAAGGTGCACTTGCGCAGGCTGGTACAGATGCGTCCAGATGCGCTCGCGGGTGAATGCCGGCGCGGTCTTGCCGTGCATGAAGCCACGTTGCAAGACCGCGTCGAACCACAAGATAAATGCAAATGCCGCTGCCTGCGCGCCGCCCACATACGACGCCGACAGCACGCTACGTCAGCCAGGCTTCGCCATCCGGGCCTGCAAGGCACGGATACGGCCGAGCGCCGGAGTATTGGACACCGTCGACTCATACATCTTGGCGAGATCCGCCTTGAGCGCGGTACGCGAGCCGCCGTCGAGATAGACCATATGGCCTGACGGATAAAAACGCGCCGACAGATTCTGCCGGACCTGCTGGCTGACAAGCGGCATTTGCTGCAAATCGAGCACGGTCTGATAGAACGGCGTGACGTAATCGAAGAAACCGTTCGCGGACAGCACCTTCAAGTCAGGATTGAGTGCCATCACGGCGGCAAGGTCGCCTGCGGTATACAGAATGACGTTGCCTTTGGCATCGAGCCCCTTCTGTGCGCCGGTCGGGTCGATGTGGCTAAAGTCCCAATACTGGAATGCCTGATCGTTGAGGTCCGTGAACGCCGAATTCGACGTGTATTTCAACTGCTCGTTCAGGTACACGTTCCACATCGTCGTGTAGACGCCGGTCACCGCCGTCATGGTGGGATCGTTGCCGCCGGAATTCGGGTCGATCTTGCCGGCGATACCGGTGTTGATCGCCGTCACGCGGCCGTCGTACTCGCCAAGCGCAAGCCCCTGCGATTTCAGCAACGTGGTCAGGAACAGCGAATTACCGCGGCTGTCGTACGACGCGATATCGAGGCTCCAGGCGAGCAGGGTGGTTTTGTCGACACCGGTGTACTCGCTCAGCTTTTCGACCGTTGCGGAATCCGTAGTCGGAAACTTGCGCAGCGCCGCCAGATAGTCGGTGCGTGCGAATTGCGCCACTTCTTCGGCAAACGTGCCAAGGTCGGTTGGCCGCGGCGCAATGCCGAGTTTCTTGTGATACCACGCGTCCGCGGCGGTTGTGGGCAACGCGCCGACCGGGTTGCCGGATTGCGTGTAATCGAGAATGGACGATTGCAGCGTGATGCCGTTCAGATCGACGCCGTCTTCATGCAGCCGGTACGCCAGCACGCAACTGCGCGCCGTACCATAAGATTCGCCGTACAGGTACTTCGGCGAATTCCAGCGATCGTTCTTCGTCAAAAAACGCTTGATGAACTGCTTGATCGAGTCGGCGTCCTGGTCGACGCCCCAGAAGGCGCGGTTCGTCTTTGGTGCAATGGCCGCCGAGTAGCCCGTGCCGACCGGATTAATGAAGACGAGGTCGCTCTTGTCGAGCAGACTGTCCGGGTTGTCTTCCATCGAGTATGGCGCGGGCGGCGTAAAGCCCGGCATCGACGTCTTGATGCGGCGCGGCGCGAACGAGCCCAGCAGCACGAACACCGAAGACGACCCCGGGCCGCCGTTGTAGAAGAACGTCACCGGGCGGGTTTCTTCCTTCTGGCTGTCCTGCGTAAACGCGATGTAGAACATCTTGGCTTCAGGCTGCGAACTGCTCGGGTCGACGATCACGAGATGACCCACCGTCGCCGTGTAGTTGATCTTCTGCCCGCCGATCGTAGTCGAATGGTGCGTCACCGCGGCGGTTTCAGTAGTATCGGTGACGGAATCGTCCGGCCCGTTGCCATAAGCAACTGGATCGAAGAACGGTTGATCTCCTGCTTTGTGCGACACGCTGCTGGCAGCAGTTGCGGGCGAAGCATGGGTGTTGTGTGACGACTGCGGACTAACGGAAGCTGACTCGGGGTTCGTCATGATCGCTCCATGGGTTCGTTAACGTCTTGATATATCTTGATCTGTCTTTCTGTGTCTAGCCGTCTCTTGTATGTCCTGCATTGCCTGCGTCTCTTGAAGCCATGCACCGTACCGCCAGCGGCCTGAAAGCAGCGCACCCTGGGAACAAGCGCGGACGGCTGGCGATCGCCGGATCTGACACTCAGCCAGGCGCCCATCCGAACCGATCCGCAACTCATCAGACTATAGTGCCGCCGCCACCTTCTGACCATTGGGGCTGCCGAGTCCCGTGCACGCATCCCAACCCGGCGACGCGGCGAAGCTGCCGTTGTTGCCTTGGGTGATGTCGTTAAACACGCCCGGCGCCTTGTACAACTTCGGGTTGATAAAACCGGCCGGCTGCCCTTTCGCGGCGTTGATCCGCGCAATCAGCGCCGCCCACAGCGGTGCGACTGCGCTGGTGCCGCCGACCACCGTCTGCGTGCCGTCGATCAAGACGCTATAGCCTGTGACAGGCGACGCGTCGCCGGCTACGTCCGGCACACCGCGCCCGCTGAGCGCCGTCCTGGCGCCGCTCGACGAAGTGGCGGACAGGCCTTGCTGCCAAACCGGCACTGGAAAGGTCCGGCTCACGCCACCGCCGCTCGCGCCGCCCTGCGCGCCGTCGTTCCACACCACCTCATGCGAGATCGCTGTGCCCGACGCGGCCAGGTTCGTGCCGCCGCATGCGAGCACATAAGGGCTCGACGCCGGAAAGTCGACCTGGTCGCCACCGGAGCCGTCGCTCGAACCGCTATCGCCCGACGCCGCGCAGACAGTCACACCCAAAGCCGCCGCCGTTTGCAGCACGCTGTTGAAAGCTTGCAGTGACTGGCTGGTCCAGTTCGACTCCGGTCCGCCCCAACTGATCGAGATCACCGAGGGTTTATTGCTTGTGTCGTGCACCGCGCGGCTCACCGCGTCGATGAAACCGGCATCGCTGTTCTGAGTGAAATAGACCGCGATGGTCGCGCCAGGCGCAATCGCACCGACGATTTCGATGTCGAGCGTGACTTCTCCATCGGGCCCATTCGGGTCGCCGCTCGGCTGATTGCTGCCCTGATCGACGCCCACCGCTTTCACCTTCGGCGACGCGACGCCGAGGCTCGCAAAGTAACTCTTCAGGTCGGACGCGTTGTACCCGCCGCCGAGTTCGATGATGCCAACGCACTCGCCGCTACCGTCGCCCTGCGGAAACTGGTACAGCGACGCGAGCTGCGGTGGCGTAAACGAAACCTGGTGTCCTTTAGCCGCCTGGAACGGCGGCCGGATGCGAAAGTGCGGTCGCGCCTGAGGCCGGTTATCGAGCCCGAGCACGGCTTCCACGATGCCGTGCAGATCGTCCGGTACGCTGATCGTGCCAGTGCGGCCGCGGAACTGGCCCGCCGTGTGATGTTGATAATGTTCCAGCTTGACACCGAACGCGGCCTGGAACTGCGCGATCGTGCCGCTCAGCGACACCGAGCGCGCCGCCGGATCCTCCTGCACCACCGTCAAGCCGTGTGCGCTGGCAAAGGCTTTGACCTTGGCGATGTCTTCCGGCGCGGCCCCATAATCTTTTGCAAATGCCACGCGCGAAAGTGGTTTGACGCTCGGGTCGCCGGCTTCGATCTTGCTCATCAGTGCGTCGAACTGCGCCTGCCGCTGACGGCGCAGTATCACGAAAACCTCGATCCGTTCCGACGGATCGCATTGCCCAACAACTTTCGAACCTTGCTCTACCGTTCGCTCGCTTCCCGGCAGCGGTTGTCTATTGACCATGGTGTCGATTCTCCTGTTAGCGTGACGGCGCGGAGCGCAAGGTACACCCCAAGCACGGCACGCGCCTGCACGAACTCACCGCCTCGGCACCGGCGGCGAATTGCTGTTTCAAGGACTTCGCCAAACCATCCGACCTATGCATTCGAACACAGTTCCGGTGTGCGCGGCAGTTGTCCGAATGGCTAACGCCGGGTTGGATCAATGCGCATCGTGCAGCACCCGCGCTATGATGCTGAAGCGGCAATCCAGCCGTTGCAGCGCCTCGCGCGCCACCCGCGCGCACGATCAAAGAATCAGAGGAACCCCATGTCAATTTCGATGTATCAAGCATCATTGCCCGTGCTGGTGCGCGGCATGACCAATCTGCAAGTCATCCTCGGCAAAGCCGAAGCGCACGCTGCCGAGAAGCAGATCGACCCGACCGTGTTCACGAACGCCCGGCTCGCGCCGGACATGCTGCCTTTGATACGCCAGGTTTATATCGTGAGCGACACGGCCAAGGGCTGCGCCGCGCGCCTCGCTGGCGTCGAAGCGCCGAAGTTCGAGGACGTCGAACAGACCTTCGAAGAACTCGATGCCCGCCTCCAAAAGACGATTGATTATTTGAAGGAATTCAACGCGCAGCAGATCGACGGATCGGAAGAGCGTCCAATCACGCTGAAAATGCGCAGCGGCCCGATCGAGTTCACCGGGCTGTCATATCTGCTCGGATTCGTGCTGCCCAACTTCTATTTTCACGTTACGACGGCGTACGACATTCTGCGTCACAACGGCGTCGAACTTGGCAAGCTCGACTATCTGGGCGGCATCAAGTAAGAAGGCGCGCATGCTAATGCGTGAGCGCGGTTGCAGCGAGGTATAAGCAGCGCGTGGGTCGCACATCGGCCATGTGTGAACCATGCAAGGACCGTACGTGCATGAACAAGTCCATGAGCAGCGTGTGAGCGGTCCGTGAACGGCATCAAACACGTGGCTGGAACGCGATGATCGCCATGCCGGCCAGTGTGAATGCCACGCCGGCCGCATCCCACAGCGTGGGCCGCACTTTGTCGACGCACCATAGCCACGCAATCGCCACCGCCACGTAGACACCGCCGTAAGCCGCATACACGCGGCCTGCGGCGGCGCCGTGCAGCGTCAACAGCCAGGCGAACAACGCGAGACTGAGCGCGCCGGGCACCAGCAGCCAGATGGAGCCGCCCTCCTTCAGCCAGCGCCAAGGCAAATAGCACCCGACAATTTCGGCAATGGCAGTCACGGCATAAAGCAGAAAAGTTTTCATCGACAGATAGAAGCGAATGATTGTGTTGTCGCGACACCGCGCGCGACTGTCTATCGGCTTTATTAACACAATCACTTTGCATGCGGGCACGGCACATGCAACAGTCGTTGCGCCCGATCCCTATTCGCTATCTGTCATGAGCAATCAATCCAGCGAAAGCCGCAGCGCAAAGCCGATCAGCGCCGCTGAGAAAGTCCAACGCTGCAGCGTCTGCGCGAGCGGATGAGCCCGCATCCAGCCGGCGATGCGCGCCGCACCGATCGCGTACATTGCGTCGAAACACGCGCCGATAGCGAGCAGCACCAGACCCAACTCGATCATCTGCAACGCAACCGGTCCGGCCTCCGGACGCACGAACTGCGGCAATAGCACCGAGCAGAACAGCAGCGCTTTCGGGTTCAACAGATTGGTCAGCAAGCCTTTGACGAAAGCGGCATGCAACGGCCGTGACTCGGCGCTTACCGTGCCGCCTTCAGGCAACGCGAACACGGGTGAGCGGAATATCTGGATACCGACCCACGCGAGATACACCGCGCCGCCGTAACGCATCACGTCGTATAGCCAGGGCGCACTGCGCAACAGCGCCGCCACCCCGCATGCCGACAGCGTGACGTGCGTTGCACGCGCCATCCCCAAACCGCCGGCCGCCGCAAAGCCACTGCGCACGCCGCGTCCGATACTGGTCTGCAGAACCAGCGCCATGTCGGGCCCGGGCACGGCATAAACCACAAACAACGCAGCGATATAAACGACCAGAAGGTGTGCGGAAATCATAGAAGCCTCTTGTTTTTAAGGGCTCTATCTTGCTATCGTCAGCGGAGCGTTTGCTGGCGAAATACAGGAGCAGGCGCGTTGCCTTTGAAGGAATACGCTAAAATTCTGCTCTCAAGCCATGTTTTCCGCTAGCACACAGTAAGCGCCCCAAAACCATGACAACCGACCTCGATAAAACAGACCGCGCCATCCTCGCCGCACTGCAGAACGACGGCCGCATGTCGAATGCACGGCTGGCCGAAATGGTCGGTTTGAGCGAGACGCCTTGCGCACGCCGCCTCAAGCGCCTTGAGAACGACGGCTATATCGACCGGTACCGCGCAATGCTTTCGCGCTCCGCCCTCGGCCTTGGGGTTGTCGCGTTCGTCTACGTGCGTTTTGCCGTGCACGACCGCGCGATGGCCACCCGTTTCGAGCGCGAAGTGCAGGCAATTCCGCGAATTCTGGCGTGCCACAACGTCTCGGGCAGCGCCGACTACATCCTGCAAGTGGTCGCGCGCGATCTCGACGACTACGGCACTTTTATGCGCGACGAGATGCGCAGCCTGCCGGGCGTGACATCGGTGGAGTCGGCGTTGTCGCTGCGGGAAGTCAAGGCTAACGGCGGGCTGCCGCTGTCCTGAATGCGGACGTGGCATAGTCACCCATTTGATACGGCGCGAGCCGACCAGACGAGCACGGAGTTTTCATGGATCACGAAAAGGCGCGAGCCGAAGAGACAGCCGCGATGGAGCGCGTATTGACCGCAACCACGCGGGTAAAGGCGGCCTTTGCGTCGCTGCAATCGCAATTCCCGCCGGCCGGCAGCGGCCAGCCTTCGCAGTTCGCGCTGCAAACCTTCGACGCTGCGTTGCAGGAACTCGAAGACGCGCAAGCCGCATTCGACGAATTACTCGGTGATCTGCTTGACGGCAATCGTTGAGTGACATAGCCGGGCTCTTCACTGGATAGCTGCTGCGTAGTACGCGAGCGGCGATCGTTTTAGTTTCCATCGAAACGGTCGTCGCGTTATTTGGAGGCGCTAGCGGGACTTGACCGTTAGTTGCGTATTAACGTCCTGGAACTGAAATTTCCACAACGCCGGATCGCCCATCCCCTGCCCGATTCCGAATGCCTCAACGCGTTACTGCGTCCAGAAGCGCGTCGAAACACCCCCCCATCCGCTCAAAAAATGATGCTGGTCCGCAACCCGACGATCGCTTCATTTCCGACCCGCTGTGACGGATTGTTCGGATCAGGAATACCGCCGGCGGGACGGAACACATATTGGAAGTCCGCCTGCAGTTGCCACCACGATGCGACCTGATACTGGTAGGTCGCTTCGACGACGGTCTCGGCGCTGCGCGACGGATAGCCCGGCGTCGTCAGCGAGGCGGTATCGCTCGCGAGCCCTTGGGCATGCGAGCCGATCTTCGCGTAGCCGATCGCCAATCCGGCAACGTCGTTGTCGCGTCCTTTGAACGGCGCTTTGAGCGTCACGCCAGCGTTCACGCCCAGGTCCACCAGATTGCGATCGCCCGGCGCGCCCATGACTCTCGCGAAAACGCCCACCGACTGCGGGCTATCCCCGCCTCGTTGCCAGACCGTCTGGTCAGCAGCCGCGTAGAAGCTATAGTCGCCCCGGTGATTCGCCGGCACGCCGCTACTCGCCGGATTCGCCAGCGATAAACCGGCACTATCGAAACGCGGGTCCGCAAAGTTTTGCGTGTTGTACCAGAAGCCCAGTTTGTAGGTGCCAGGCAGTCCGGTGGCCTGCGTACCCGAGGAATTCGCCGCAGGCTGGTTGATTGCGTACTGCACCTCGCCGATGAACAACGCGCCGCCGCGCAAATTGAAATTCGTGCCGTGGCGGTTCTGTTGTTGTGGGTCGCCCGTATCGCTGCCCGCAGGATTGCTGTTGAATACACCAGCCATCACGGTCCAGGCATCCGCAGGCTTGACGCGCAATCGCACACCCAGTGACGACAGCGGATAAGCAGGACCGCCCGCCGGCATGTCGACCGACGGCAATACAGGCCAGCCAAAGGTCGCGTTGACGAATGGTGTCGCGAACTGGCTCACCATGAATTCCTGGTCGAGACTCTGTTGCCCGACCTTCACGTCCACTTTTCCGCCGATCAGGGATTGCTGATACCAGAGCTCCCACAGCCGAGTCGTGTCGTCGGCCTCGATGCCGCTCGCACTTTGCAGGGTCAGCAGATTCCGTTGACTCAGATTGCTGCCGTGGATCTGCAACGCCGACACATTGAACGTGCCGCCTGGCAATCCCAGCGCTTTTTCCGTATCGACGACGATACCGAACTGGGTCAGTCCATCGTAAGCACCGCCCCGTTTAGTACCGCCCGACAGATTGTTCAGATACTCGCTGGTTTCCTGCAGGTTGAAGCTCACCCCGTAGTTACCGAGCCATGGACGCAGACCGCCCATTTCGCCGAACAGATTCGAGCGATCCCAGAGGCCGGTGGGCGCGGCGGGGGTCTGCTCAGCAGCAGGCGTCTGCCCTGCAATTGGAGCCTGAACTGCAGCAGGTGTCTGATCCAAGACAGGTGCCTGACCCACTGCCGGCGCCTGTGCCAGCACAGAAGGCGCCACGCCAAACGACAGCAGGAACGTAAGACCGAGGGGACCGCGTGACATCCACCATCCGGTTTTCGCAGGGTTTTTCTCCACGAGACAAGGTTGAGCGCTGCGCATGCGGCGCGGCAGGGAACGATATGACAAGGATTTGACGAACATAAGCTCACTCCCATCGAGCCCGGCCAGGCCGGGCGATGTACGAAGACGTGACCGGGTCTCGCAAACAACGCGATAACGATCAAACAGAGGGAGCGTGCGACTGGATGACCGGCAGGAACCGGTCACTGAAGAGGCGCGCTAACTCGAACGGAGCGAGTTAGCGGCTAAGGAGCGATCCTGTTGCTAACTCGCGGATACTGCGCCGGCGTAGACCGGCATCGGACTTCCACTACTGGAGCATGTGTCCACGAGGGACTCCTTTTTGCTGAGACGGGCGGATTGTATTCGGCACGCTTATAAAATCGCAAGTAAAAAACACACAAAAGAGATCGCACTCCGAATTTGCCGGCGCGGCCTTCGAGCGATATCCCGTTGTCGTATTCATTGCTGCATCTGCGCCCGTCATCCACCTGTCCTTCCTGTCATTTCTGAAAGACTCAGGCTCGTCTAGCGATGACAAAGCGCGCTCCCCCACACGTAAAAAAAGAATATTTGATTCGCTTAACGAAGCATGTTGACTTCTGCTTGTGGCAGTGCCTAAAATTCGCCCGTCATCACAAACGGGGCCATTGCCTTGGACACCAGCAGTAGTCGATCTTCGAACAGTTTCACTGCCTGACCGGCCCGACGCCCGCGCTCTCTTTTCTCAGCCGCCGTCTTGCCAGCAGGCAGACGGTGCGCGCCGTAGTAACTCTCTCCGTGCACCTTAACTAGCGCCATTCGGCCGCGCCGCGCTTACGCACGTCCTGCGTCTGCGCGTCCACACGTCCGTATGGCATCGCGTCGCGAGCATCCGCTCGAGTCAGCGCTCACTCACGCCGGTTCGATCCGTTCGAACGCCGGCATGGCCGGGCGCGTGGATCAACACGTGCGTGCTTAACGCCAAAAAGTAATGCCGACAAGCAACGCCGATAAACAACACCGATAAGGAGCCGCCATGCCAGACAGTGACAGTTATCCCTTATGCCGCTCAATTGCCAGGCAATCTTTGTTTTGCCTGAGGAAAGCGAGTAGACGTTCGCCGCCGCGCGCATAGTGCCGGCCGCGCTCCGTGTCTGCTGGCTTTCCGCAACTCGCGTAAAGCTATACGCCCGGAGAAATACCATGTACATCGCCATCCTCGTACCGACCCTGCAGCAAACGCATATCCACAGCGACGCTGCACTCGCGCTTCACAGCATCAAGCCGCACTGGTTTGCCGCGTCCTGGCATCGCGTCAAAGCGCTCCTCTCGCACTCGGCTTAACGACCCACAGCCAGTACCCGCACGCCTTCGCGATCCGCATGCGCGGCTGTCGCCCGACCCCGTTCGACGACGCTCGCGCTGCGGATCCCGAAAGCGCGCCACTGCAATCAAATCACACCCACTCAGGCGGTTAGAAATGTCCACTCCAATTAACGTCTCACCACCACGCAGCGCCGTTCTCGACGAAGCCCATCTCGGCGACATCAAAGGCGCACTCGGCACTATCGCGCATCACGACACCGCACCTCGCAATAACTGGTGGGCCCGTATCCGCACACTGCTCGCGATCCTCGGGCCTGGCCTCATCGTAATGGTCGGCGATAACGATGCCGGCGCTTTCGGCACCTACACCCAGGCGGGACAGAATTACGGAACCACCCTGCTGTGGACCATGCTGCTGCTCGTGCCCGTTCTCTTCGTCAATCAGGAAATGGTGCTGCGCCTCGGCGCCGTCACCGGCGTCGGTCATGCACGGCTGATCTTCGAGCGCTTCGGCAAATTCTGGGGGGCATTCAGCGTCGTCGACCTGTTCATATTGAACGCGCTCACTATCGTGACCGAATTCATCGGCATCACGTTCGTGCTGGATTTCTTTGGCATTTCGAAGGTGACCGGCGTTTGCATTGCTGCGGCAGTGACGATGGCCGCGGTCAGTACAGGCAACTTCCGGCGTTTCGAGCGCTTCGCGGTTGTGCTCTGTCTGTTGAGCCTGTTACTGGTGCCCGTACTGGTGTCGATTCATCCGCCGGTTGCCCAGATGACGCACGATTTCTTCATTCCGAACTGGCCTTCCAACTCGAAACTGAGCGACGTGATGCTGCTCGTGATCGGCATTGTCGGCACCACGGTGGCGCCGTGGCAGTTGTTTTTCCAGCAAAGCTATATCGTGGATAAACGCATCACGCCGCGCTTCATGAAGTATGAGAAAGCCGACTTGTGGATCGGCATCGTCTTCGTGATGATCGGCGCGGTGGCCATGATCTCGTTCTGCGCCGCACTGTACGCAGGCAAGCCTGAGTTCGGCAATTTCACGGATGCGGGCGGCGTGATCGCCGGCCTCGAAAAGTATGCCGGACGCACACCCGCGGTTCTCTTCGCCGTCGCGCTGCTCGACGCCTGCATCATCGGCGCGGCCGCCGTCTCGTTGTCCACCGCCTATGCTATTGGCGACGTATTCAAGATTCGCCACTCGCTGCATCGCGGCGTGACGGACGCGAAGGGCTTTTACCTCGTCTACTTCGGTATTATCGCGGCCGCAGCGGCGCTGGTGTTGATTCCCGGCAGCCCGCTCGGACTACTGACTGAAGCCGTGCAGACGCTCGCAGGCGTGCTGCTTCCGAGCGCAACGGTGTTTCTGCTGCTGTTGTGCAACGACCGGGCGGTTCTCGGTCCGTGGGTGAACTCAAAGAAACTCAACTTCTTTACAGGCGCAGTTGTCTGGGTGCTCGTCATGCTATCCATCGTCCTGACTGCATCGGTGATGTATCCGGACATTACCGGCGAAGCCATCATTGAAGTACTGGCCGGCGGCACGTTGCTGGCTGTAGTCGGTTACGCTGCAACCGTAACGGTCCGCAGACTGCGACCCGTTACGGCGGATGCCGGGGTTTCCGGGGTCTCCGATAACGAGCAACCGTTTTCGAAAGAAGCACGCAATACGTGGCGCATGCCGCCGCTGGAAGAACTGCCGGCGCCGCAACTGACCGTGTCCAAACGCATCTGGATGGGTGTGCTGCGCGGTTATCTGATCGTGGCTGTCGCCCTCGTGATCGTCAAGGTCGTGCAGATGACTTTGCTGCATTAAATCGATCCCGCCCGCTCCCGGTTGTTTCGGTAAGCGGCGGGCAAGCGGCCGCCTCCGTACTACACCCCACCCTGCTTTATCAGGTGCGTTGCGATTTCGCTACCGGATGCAGGTGCTGGTCACGGCCACGCATCCGTCACGCCCCATCCGCCTCGATAACCGGCTCGCACAGAATCGGAAAGTTGACCGAGTTCGCGATATAGCACTTCTCATGCGCCACGTGATGCAAACGCCCGGCCAGTTCGAGGTCGCCGCCTGCCCGAATGACGACGTGCGGGCGTAGAACGATCTGCGAAAAACGCCCCTGCTCCGGACTATCGAGCATCGTGCCTTCGGCGTTGTCGCGATAGCTTAGAACAACGATGCCCACGTCCGAGCAAAGATGCAGATACCAGAGCTTGTGGCAGGCGGAGGCCGAGGCGACCAGCAGATCTTCCGGATTCCACCGGCTTGCGTCGCCGAGAAACGCCGCGTCCGATGATCCGGGAATGTCGGGCTTGCTTCCCGCAGCGATGACGTGGTCCCGACCGTATTCACGGTATCCCGAAGTGCCGCTGCCACGGTTTCCTGTCCACTGCACCGATACCGCGTATTTGTGCTCGCCGTGCGCCATGCCCATCTCCTTTGCTATTGCCCGGAATTGAATTCGCAACACATGGATTCTATATCCGCACGCTGATTTTGGTATACCATTATTCCAAATGACAAGGGCTCAACGCATATGGACCACAAACTGGATTCGACGGCCGACGCAATCGCCGTCTCACTACGCGAACTGATCGCGGCCGGCGAACTGGAAGACGGCGCACGGCTGGTCGAGCGCGAACTCGCCGATCGATTCGGGGTGAGCCGGGTGCCGATGAGAGAGGCCATACAGAAGCTCGAAGGCGAAGGACTGATCGAACTCATGCGCAATCGCGGCGCCGTCGTGCGAACGCTCACGGAGTCCGACCTGGATGAAATTTACGCCCTGCGTATGTTGCTCGAAGGTGACGCCATCTTCCACGCGGTCAAACGCATGGACAGTGAAACGTTATCGCGCGCCGAACTGGTTCACCGGTTGCTGGGAGACGCCGATACAGCGCAAAGACAGGGCGAACTGAATCGCGAGTTTCATGAGCTGCTATACCGCCCCTGCGCGAATGGCCGGCAACTGAAAACGATCCGCGAGCTGCGCGCCCAGGTCGAGCGCTACGAACGTCTGCAAAGCACATTGCTCGCCGACACACCAGCCTTCCAGGACGAGCATCTCAAGATTCTCGAAGCATGCGAGACGGGCAATGCCCGCCTCGCGCGATCGATGACGGTGGAACATCTCGCGTCCGCGAAGCGCATCGTTCTGCAACGGGTCCGGGCTGAGTGACTACTGCTGCCCGGGCGCTTTTCCCGTCAGGTTCGGCGCTCGCGGATTCGGATTCATATTCAGGCTGGTGCCATTTGCTCGCATGTTGTTAAGCACGGGTCCCGATCCAATGCCTCCTCCGCCGACTGTGGGTGAGCCGCCCACCGTGCCCGCGCCCGGCATTGGGCTCGGGCTTGCCGCCCCCGTGCCCAGCCCTGCTCCCGCACCATTGGCCCCGCCTGCCTGCAAGCCGTTCGTACCGTTGGCGCCAAGGTTTGCCGACTGGGCATAAGCCATACCCGTCAGACCCATCATCAGCGCCGAAGTAAAAATCACCTTAGTCACGATTTCCATAGTCCACTCCGTCATGCCGTCGAATTGCCCGACCGAAGCACTCACACCATCGTAACGATGTCGAGCGAACGACGCTCATAGAGGAACCCGGTCAAACAGTAAGACTGGTTGCCAGCCGCGTTTGTTCATCAAAGACAATCAGGGATTGATCTACGAATTTACCGACGGAATCTGAGCGGACCAATCCCGATCGGCAAGTTGTACAAATGCTTACAAAGCAGCGCGCTTCCCACGTACACCGCCCGCGCTGCTGCGGCGTTATTGCAGGCACCTACCAGCGGAGTCCGCGATGAACACGAACATCACTTCCAGCAATTCGCAGCGCAACCGCATCCACCCCTTGGTCGCCGGCGCGGCAGTGGCCGTCATTCTTGCGAGCGCCACCGGCATCGCGGCAATGACAGGTCTTCTGCCGACTTCGCACGCCATTATGGAGCCCGCACTCCCTGCCACGACGGCCGCAGCGCAACTTGCGAGCGCACCGGTCGCCGTGCCCCAAACGAACCCGGTTCAGCGAACCGTTCAGCAAGCAGCCCCGGCACAGCCGCGCGTACATCACACGCACAGCACGCCCGCAGCGGAATCGCCGAGGTACGCAAACAATCAGGGATACCAGGCACCGTATGAATCCGCGCCGGCAAGGCCGGTCGCCGATCCTTATGCGGGTGAAGTCGTCGCCATCAACACGGTCCAGGCGCCTGAGCAAACCACCGGACTCGGCGCGCTCGGCGGAGCGGTCGCGGGCGGTCTGGTCGGCAATCAGATCGGCGGTGGACGTGGCAAGATTTTCACCACCATTGCGGGCGTTGTCGGCGGGGGGCTTGCCGGTAACGGCATCGAGCACGCGGTGCGCAAACAGACCACCTATCAGGTCCAGGTGCGCATGCAGGACGGCAGCTACCGCAACTTCAGCTACCAGGCTCAGCCGGACGTTCAGATCGGCGAGCGGGTTCACGTATCCGGCGATTCGTTGACGGCTTCGTGATAGTCAACGCCGGCATCTCGCCCGATGCCGGTTTGCAAAAATGTCGTGCAACGCCGTGCGCGTTATGATCAACCGTTACGCCAGAACGGCTGATCGCGCACGATGGAGCACGCCTACATCCACCTTTTGCATCTGCTTGCCGGCCATTCGGCGTGGACGCTCACGGTCATCTTTCTTGCGGCCTTCCTGGAGGCCATCGCCGTCGTCGGCACCTTCATCCCAGGCAGCACTGCGATGTTCCTCGCCGGCGCGCTGGCCGGCACCGGCTCACTGAGCCTCGGCTGGGTGTTCCTGTGGGCGATCGCGGGCGCCATCGCCGGCGACGGCATGAGCTTCTGGATCGGCCGTCGCTACAAGGCCAGGATCGTCCAACTCTGGCCGTTCCGCACACACCCGCAGATACTCGACGCCGGCCAGCGCTTCTTTCAGAAACACGGTGCCAAGAGCGTCGTGTTCGCCCGCTTCATCGGACCATTACGGGCGATCGTGCCGGTGGTAGCGGGCATGCTGGGTATGACGCCGCTGCGCTTTTACGCAATGAACGTACTGTCGGCGCTGCTATGGGCACCCGCGCATATCCTGCCGGGCGTGGTATTCGGCGCCTCGGTGCTGCTGGCCGGTGCAGTGTCGTTCCGCCTCGTTGTCATCATCGCGCTGCTGGTGGCGATCGTCTGGCTCAGCTTTCGCGCGATGCGTTTCCTGCTCTCGCACGCCAGTGCGTGGTCGAGCGCGGCGGGCCGCTATCTGGGAAGCTGGGCTTGCCGCCACCCGGGGCCGTTCGGCCGTCTCGCGCGGCGGCTGCTGGACCCCGAACAGCCGGATGCCAGCAGCATCGTAGTGACGTCGCTGATCGTGCTGGTGTCGGGCGCGCTCTTCTTCGGGGTCCTCGAAGACGTCATCAGCGGCGATCCGCTAGTCACCGTCGATCTATCCGTCTATCACTTCCTGCAATCGGTCCGCACGCCCTGGAGCGACACCATCCTGGCAGGACTGGCGACTCTCGGCAGCGTCGCCACGCTGACGGCGCTGATCGTGACGGTGGTGGTGTGGATGCTGCTGGAGCGACGTTGGCGCACCATCGGCTACTGGCTCGCCGCTGTCGTGTTTTCGCAATTGCTGATCTTCGCCCTGCAGTTCGCCATGCAGCGCGCGCCGCCCAATGAGCTCATGTCCGGTGCCTACGTGTTTCCGAGCAATCACGTCGCCGCGACGGTGATCGTCTACGGCTTCCTGGCGTTCCTGCTCGCGCGCCGGGTCGGCATGCTGGAAGGTTTGCTGGTGGCGACCGCAAGTACGGTCGTCGTGATTGTGGTCGCGCTGGCGGGACTCTATTTCGGCCGGTACTCGGTCTCCGACGCGATCGGCGGCGCGGCTCTAGCGTATATCTGGGTGGCAATCGTCGCGCTGACGGCGATGTTGCGGCATCCAGAAGTGCCGCCTGCGCGCCGCCTCATGCCGGTCGTGGTTCTGGTGGTGATGCTCGGGAGCGTGGGGGTCCAACTGGGCGTCAATCCACCCGCGCCGCCATCGGACAACACGCTGCGCCCGCCGCCCGTGCTGGTCACGCAGGCAGAGTGGACGGCGTCGCTGTCGAAGCGACTGCCATGCTATCGCTCAGATATGGGCGGCGACCACAAGGAACCGCTTACGCTGCAATGGGTGTCGAACCTCGATTCGATCCGCGGGCAACTGCGCGCCCAGGGATGGATCGAGGGCACGGACCTGTCTGCGCACAGCCTGCTCTCGCTTGCCTCGCCGAACGTCGCGGCAGTGGCGCTGCCGGTCTTGCCGAAGCTGAACAATGGCGTGCCTTCGTCGCTGGTCTTCATGCGTCCTGGCGACACCCGCGACGAACGCGATGTCCTGCGCTTCTGGCCGAGCGGCTATGCCGTGGAGAACGGCGTGTCAGCCACGCCGCTGTGGGTCGGCGCCTTCGCGCACGAACGGCTCGCCCGAGCGTCCTGGCCGATCAACATTCTGCGCGTCGACAAGGAAGTGTCGACGTTCGATGCTCACACCAGAATGAGCGCCGGCCTCGGCGCTGCGCTCGTGGCCAAAGTGAGTTGCCATGGCGTGCCGGTGTCGCTACTGGCCGCTCCAGTGGAATGAGCGGCGCGTTGACAGCGGTCTGCCTGGATGCGCGCGTTCGCCGCATCAATCAGGAAATCGCTCTGTGCTCAATCACTTGGCGGGTTTAGCCAGGACTTGTCCACAAGGATATGAACATTTTCTGTGGATAAGCCCGGCGATGCAATCCGCACTTTCTTCGGGAAGCACCAGGCGCCCTCGCATCCCGGTCACACTGAAACGCACTGCGCGGCCAGGTCGTGCTTCGACAACGGCCGCGCCCGCGCGCTAACCTTGCTGCGCTTGCCAGCCGGTGCCGAGGCTTTTCTGTAGCGACACAAAGTCCTTGAGCAACTCAGCCCGCCCCGCGACGACGTCCTGCTGCGCGGTGAACTCCTGGCGTTGCGTATCGAGCAGATCGATCAGGGTAGCGACTCCGGCGGAATAGCGCTGCCGCATCAGCGTGGCCGAGTGAGTGGCCGACGCTTCCACCTTTTGCAACGTGACGACATGCTCGTGCTGATGCCCATAACGCGAGAGCGACGAGTTCGCGTCCTGCAGCGCGCCGAGCACGGCCTTCGTATAACGGGCCTCGGCTTCGTCACGCGATGCCTCGGCGGCATGGACGCTACCCAGCGTGCGACCGAAATCGAACACATTCCATTGCAGATACGGCGCGCCGATCCAGCTGAAATTGCTCTTGCGTACAAGGTGGCCCGGATCGCTCGCGCTGAAGCCGATATCACCAAGCAGCGTCACCTTCGGGAAAAAGTCTGCAATGTGTTCGCCGATCTGCGCATTGCTCGACGCGAGTCGCCGCTCCGCTGCACGAATATCGGGGCGCTGCTGCAACATCGCCGACGGATCGCCGATCGCCACTGTCTCAGGCAACGCCGGGAGCGGCCGCGTGCCGGCGAGCTGTTCGTCCAGCGCGCCGGGCTCACGACCGGTCAGCACGGCGAGGCGGTCGAGCGAATCGGTCAGTTGCGCGTCGAGCGGAATCAGCGTCGCGCGCGTGTTCTCGACCTGCGTGTTCAGGCGTTCGACATCGATATCCGCCGCCGTGCCCCGCTCCCGGCGCTGCTGCGTGAGCGTCAACATTTTCTGTTCGGTCTCCGCCTGACGCTGCGCGAGTTCAAGCCGCGTCTGCTGGTCGCGCAGTTCGATGTAGGTCTGCGCAACCTCGGCCGCGAGCGACACCTGGGTGTCCGCGAGATCGGCGTTGACGGCTTCCGCATCCGCCGAGGCCGCTTCGATCGCGCGCCGCGTGCCGCCAAACAGGTCGATTTCCCACGTGGCGTCGAAGCCCGCGGTATAGAGCTGCAGCGGGCCACGACCCGACGATGCAGTACTGCCTGACGAGCTTCCCGAACTGAGCGAACTCAGATCAGGCTCGCGCATACGCAGCGCGGCAGCATCCCCCGACACCTTCGGCAATGCGTTTGCACGTTGCTGCTGCAATTGCGAACGCGATTCCCGCAGCCGCGCCTGGGCGATATGCACATCGGGACTGTGTGCAAAGGCGACGGCGATGAGGTCGTTCAGTTGCGGGTCGTTGAATGCGAGCCACCATTGGCTCGGCGCCGGCGTTGCAGTCGTTCCGGCGGCCGGCGCGCGCACAAAGGTCGCGCTGCTGTGAGCGTCCCGCGCAAGCGGCGGCGCGCCGTGATAATCCGGGCCGACCGTGCAACCCGACAAGGAGAACAGAAGCGCGGCGGCGGCCAGCGCGAAACACGAGGGTCGGGTGAACATCATGGGGAGATGGAAAGACATTAGTGTCCAGCGGACGAAGGCGGCGGCGCATTCCTGCTCGGCGTTTTCAGAAACAGCGCAAGCGGAATGCAGGCGAGCAGCGCGATGCCGAGCAGATAGAAGGTTTCCGAATAGGTCATCACGATGGCCTGTTGCGTAATCTGCGCGCCGAGTTGCCCGAGCGCGCGCATCTGCGAATAGGCCATGTCTCCGGTATGAGCGAACCAGTTCGCGGCGTTCGCCGCAAGGCTCTCCTGCCCGATCAGCGAATTTGCGCTGACCGACTCGCGGATCATCGCGGTATGAAACGTCGTGCGCCGGTCGATCACGGTACCGATAATCGCAAGGCCGATCGACCCACCGAGGTTGCGCGCCATGTTGTAGAGACCGGCAGCGTCGCCGGAATCTTCGCGCGACACGGCCGCCATCGACGCCTGATTAAGCGGCATCATCGCGAGCATCTGGGCGGTGCCACGGATCAGTTGCGACCACATGAAATCGTGCCCGACACTCTGCGCCGTCAGGTTAATGTCGATCATGCAACTGATCGCGTACAACACCAGCCCGGTGATCACCAGCACGCGGAAGTCGAATTTGCCAAGCAGCCGCGGCAGCACCGGCATGATCAGGAAAGCGGGCAACCCGGAAAGCAGCATGATCGCGCCGGACTGTTCCGCGTTGTAGCCCGCGACCACGCCAAGAAACTGTGGCAGCAGATACGACACGCCATACAGTGCCGCACCGACCGCGGACACAATCACGATCACGCTCGCATAATTCGGATTGCGCATCAGGCTCAGGCGCACAATCGGTTTCTTTGCACTCAGTTGCGAAGCGGCAATCAGAAGCATGCCGAAGACCGTCACGCAGGTGAGTGTCACGATCATCGGCGATTCGAACCAGCGCTCGCGCTGACCCTCCTCGAGCACCACGGTGAGCGAACTGAGGCCAATCGCGAGACCAACGATGCCGAGCCAGTCCGCCTTGAAAAACGCCTCCCAGTGCGGCCGGTCCGACGGCAGGCCGACGATCAGCAGGGTCATCAGCGCAAGGCAGATCGGCAGATTCATAAAGAAGCACCAGCTCCAGCTGATGTTCTCCGCGAGCCAGCCGCCGACGACCGGTCCAAGCAGCGGTCCGAGCAACACAATCAGGCCGAACATGGTCATGCCGACCGGCAACTGCGATAGCGGCAGGCGCGTACGGATGATGGTCTGCGCCGTCGGAATCAGCGCGCCACCCGTGAAGCCCTGCCCGATGCGGCCGGCGATCATCATGGGTAACGTGTGCGACCAGCCGCACATCATTGAAAACGCGATGAAAAGCACTGAATTCGTCAGCAGGAAATTGCGCAGGCCGAATACGCGCGTAAGCCATGCCGCCAGCGGAATCATCACGATTTCCGACATCAGGTAGCCCGTCGAAATCCAGGTGCCTTCAGTACCGGTGGCGCCGATTTCGCCCTGAATCTGCGGCAGCGCCGAGTTCGTGATCGAGATGTCGAGCGTCGCCATCAAGGCGCCGAGCGCGCCGGCGGCGACGGCGATCCAGTCGCTGACGCTGGCACGCTCCTCGGCATGCGGTGCGGCTGGCGCCGCGGTGCTCGCATCAGCCACGATGGTTCTCGGTATCGATGCGCGCGTCACGATCGCGGGCGGAACGCGTGTCGACATCCACGGTCACCGACAGCCCCGGCAACAGCACGCTACGCGTCTCCACTCCCGTGTCGATCTGGATCCGCACAGGCACCCGCTGCACGATCTTCGTGAAGTTGCCGGTGGCATTTTCCGGCGGCAGCAGCGCGAATTGCGAGCCCGTACCGGGAGAGAAACTGTCGATCACGCCGTGCAGCGTATGACCGGGCAACGCGTCGACCTGCATGTCCACCGGCTGACCGACGCGCATCCGGCCCACCTGCGTTTCCTTGAAATTGGCCAGCAAATAGGTACTTTGGACCGGCACGACTGTCAGCATCCGCGTGCCGGGTTGTACGTACTGACCAACCCGCACGCTACGATCGCCGACCTTGCCGCCGAGGACGCTGCGCACCACGGTGTTATCGAGATCGAGTTGCGATTGTTGTGCGCTTGCCTGGGCCGCTTCGAGTTGTGCGCGTGCCTGCGCGAGCTGCGCCGTGGCCGAACCGATCTGCGAGCGTGCTGCGTCAACCGCCGCCGAATTCGCGGCGAGCGTGGCATTCGCCTGATCGCGACTGCTGGTCAATTCCGCCAGCCGTTCACTGCTTTCAGCACCGGTTGCAACGAGCGGCGCGTAGCGCCGCACTTCGTCGCTCGCATGCTGCGCGCTCACGCGCGCCACCTGCTGCTGCGCCTGCGTTTGCGCAATGTTGGACTGCTGCTGTTTGATATCGGCCTGCGCGCGTTCGATGTCGGCCCTGCGCGCATCGATCGTGGCCAGCGCCTGGTTGAGTGCGACCTGATACTGGCGAGCGTCGAGATGGACAAGCGGATCGCCGGGTTTCACGACCTGATTGTCCACGACGTAAACCTCCGTGATGTAGCCGGCAATCTTGGGCGCGACCGTGACGCTATCGGCCTGCAGATAGGCATCGTCGGTGCTTTCGATGAAACGCCCCACCGTCCACCATCGCGTGAACCAGACCGCGCCGACAATCAGCGCGACAATGCCGAGTGCGATCAGCACCGTTCGCCGGGTGGGACGCCTCGTGCCTGAAGCAGGCGCGTCTTCGGCGGGTATCGGGCGGGAGGGAGAGCCTGCGGTCGCTGACATCGTATGGGTCCAATTATTTCCGATTGGCATAATTATTCCACTTGATACAATTGTGTCAAGTGATATATTTCGGAAGATGTCCCTACAGAGGATTTCCTTCGGGCGTAATGAAGAGAAATGCGGAGAGAAATGCATGAACACCGCAAAGAGGCTGCGTCGTCCGCCGGAGGGCGGCTATGCGCGCGGCAACGAGACGCGTCTCCGGATCATCGAGGCGGCGGTCGAACTATTTGGTGAACACGGTTTTGATGGCGCGTCGACGCGCGACATCGCGGCTCACGCCGGCGTCAACGCGCCTGCACTGCAGTACTACTTCGAGAATAAGGAAGGCGTGTATCGCGCGTGTGTCGAAATGCTCGCCGACGATGCATGGAAAACATTCGGGCCGCCCATCGAGCAGGCGCAGGAAGCGCTGCGTGACAACGCGGACACTGCGGCGTTGATCGATGCCTTCATCCGCATTCAGGAAGCGATCGCGGACAGCGCCTTCGCGAAAGCGAACAATCCGGGCCGACGGCTTTTCTTCGCGCGCGAGCAGGCTGGCTATGAGCCCGAAAGCGCGACGCGGATTCTGAGCTGCCGGATCCGCGAACCGCTAAACAATGCGAGCGCGGCGCTGGTGGCGCGAATTTCCGGACGTGCCGCCGACGATCCCGTCACACTGATCCGCACGTTCAGTCTGCATGGGCAACTGGTGATTTTTCACGTCGCGCATCGCTCGACGTTGTCGCTGCTCGGCTGGAAAAACATCGATCTGGAGAAGGCAGAGCAGATCAAGTCGACCATACGGGGACAGACACGCATGCTGCTTGAACAATGGAGCCGGGAAGGTGACGAGGGGCGCACACCCGAAGTGCAAACCACGGGCAGAGGAAAGTCACGCAAGCAGCCGTGATTTCGTCACCATGACAAAATGATCGGAGAGACGCGAGCTCGGTCTTGCCTCGTCGCGAGCGATGCATTGGCGGCCGCCTCCTCGATCAACGATAGCTATCGACCCCATTGCCAGTAATGGCTTCAAGCATATCGTAAAATTGCGATATATGATTCGTCTTGTAGCGATGTAGATGCGTGAGCGCTAACCGGCGCCACGTCTGCCCGTTGTCGATGACCTGAAACTGACTCACATGACGCTCGATATCGACGCGATTCACAAAGCGCTTGCCAACCCTGTTCGGCGGGAGATTCTCGGCTGGCTGCGCGAGCCGTATGCGCATTTCTCCGACCAGGACCTGCCGCTCGACTACGGCGTGTGCGCCGGCAAGATCGACGCGCGCTGCGGCCTGTCGCAGTCCACCGTGTCGGCGCATCTCGCCGCTTTGCAGCGGGCCGGTCTCGTCACGTCGAAGCGGGTTGGTCAATGGGTGTTTTTCAAACGCAACGAGGCCGTCATTCAGGCGTTTATCGAGCACATGAACACCGGGCTCTGAACGCGTCATCCACATCGCCACGCTTCTTTCATCATGCAGTTTTTTAAGGCTAGGGCCACGTGCCCGCCACCCAAGGTGAACTCATATGCCGACTCTTTTTGACCCGCTCCAGATTGGCGACATTACGTTGTCAAATCGCATCATCATGGCGCCGCTCACGCGTCAACGCGCTGAAGAAATCCGCGTGCCGAACGCGCTGATGGCGAAGTACTACGCCGAACGCGCCACGGCAGGGTTGATCATCAGCGAAGCCACTTCGGTCACGCCGCAAGGTGTCGGTTATGCCGAAACTCCGGGCATCTGGTCGCAGGAACAGGTCGAAGGCTGGAAGATCGTCACGAACGCCGTGCACGCAGCCGGCGGCAAGATCTTCCTGCAACTGTGGCACGTCGGCCGTATTTCGGACCCGCTGTTCCTGAACGGCGAACTGCCGGTCGCGCCGAGCGCCATCGCAGCCCAAGGTCACGTGAGCCTGGTGCGTCCGGAGCGTCCATACGTGACGCCGCGCGCACTTGAACTCGACGAAATCGCCGGTGTCGTCGACGCGTTCCGCAAGGGCGCCGAAAACGCGAAGGCGGCAGGTTTTGACGGTGTGGAAGTACACGGCGCGAACGGCTATCTGCTCGACCAGTTCCTGCAGGACAGCACCAACAAGCGTACCGACACCTACGGCGGCCCGATCGAAAACCGCGCCCGCCTGCTGCTCGAAATCACGGACGCCTGTATCGACGTCTGGGGCGCGAACCGTGTCGGCGTGCACCTCGCACCGCGCCGCGATTCGCACACCATGGGTGATTCGGATCCGGCAGCGACCTTCGGTTACGTGGCACGCGAACTCGGCAAGCGCAAGATTGCGTTTATCGCCGCTCGCGAAGCGCTCGGCGACGACCGCCTTGGCCCGCAACTGAAGAAGGCATTCGGCGGCCCGTACATCGCGAACGAAAAGTTCACCAAGGAAACTGCGCAGCACGTGCTCGACGCGGGTGAAGCGGACGCGGTGGCATGGGGTCAATTGTTCATCGCGAATCCGGATCTGGTGCGCCGCTTCGAGACGAACGCTCCGCTGAACAAGCCGAATCCGGCGACGTACTATGCACGCGGAGAAACCGGCTACGTGGACTATCCGACGCTGGAAACTGTCGAGTAAGGACTTGAAGCCTGCGGAGCATAAGCCGCCTCGTTAAAGCGGCAAGTTACCCGTACTACGCTGCAAGACCACGCGGCGGGTGTGGCCGGAACGTTATCCGGTCACACCCGCCGCACTCTTTTTATGCACCGGACGTTGCGCGCGGCACACATGCCCCGCGCCACAAGCAACCCAGGCCCCGCGCCCGCTGTCATGTCAGATCTCGCCGCATGAACACGCGCTTCGATTCGTCGAGTCCTCGCGCGATATGTGCGGCGCGCCGGGCGATCAACGCCGCATCGAGATCGGCCTCCTCGATATCGCGAAAGCCTAGCTGCCGATAGTACGGCGCATTCCACGGCACCTCGCGAAACGTCGACAGCGTGAGTTGCGTCACCTGTTGTGCAAGCGCGCGTTGCGCGACCTGCTCGATTAGCGCAGCGCCGATGCGTTGCCCGGCATGCGACCTCAACACGTCGACCTCCTGAACGTAGAAGCACCCGGGCTGCGGCTCGAACATTACGAACCCCACACAGCTCGCATCAGCATCCACGGCGACGACGATCTGCTGCGCGTCGATCTTGCGATAGACGAATTCCAGCTCCATCGGCGCTGCATCGGCGATACCGGTCATGCCGACGCTGACAAAGCGCTGGCCTGCCTCGAATTCGATCGTACGGATAGCGTCTGCATCGTGAGGCCCGGCAAGGCGGAATGTGAAGTTGGAAGCGTATTGCATAAGCGTTTCGTAGAGATTTTTCAGACGTGGTTCGGCAACGCAGGCTTCAATATTGACATCACCACCGCGAAATAAACAAGTGCCCGCGCCGCCACAGGACTAAACTCCTGAACACCTAAATCCCTTTCGAACCAAGATGGATTTCATGCATGTGCTGCAGGTCGCCCTGCACTTCGACCAGCACCTGAGCGGTTTGATCGTGCAATACGGCACGGCCGTCTACGCGATGCTGTTTCTCGTCGTGTTCGTCGAGATCGGCTTCCTGCCGTTATTCTTTTTGCCGGGCGATCCGCTGATTTTCATCTGCGGGGGTCTGGCCGCAACCGGCGCGCTGAATGTGTGGCTCGTGATCCCTGTGCTGTTCGCCGCCACCGTGGCCGGCAGCATTGTCGACTATGCGATCGGCCGCGCGATCGGCGAGAAAGTCTATACCGCCGACTACCGCTGGCTCGACAAGAACGCATTGCGTAAAGCGCATGCGTTTTACGAAGCGCGCGGCGGTCTGACCTTTCTGCTGTCGCCGTTCATTGCCGTCGTGCGTACATTCGCGCCGTTCGTCGCCGGCGTTTCGCGCATGACGTTTGCACGTTTCGTGTCGTTCGTCACGGCGGGCGCGGCGCTGTGGATTGGGTCGCTAGTGGCGGCCGGCTATCTGTTCGGCAATGTGCCGCTGGTGCGCGATCATATGAGTTCGATCGTGCTGCTGGGGGTCTCGCTCGGCGTAGGATCGCTGCTGGTGAGCGCCGTGTGGCGCTTCGTCAACCGAAGGTTGCGCGCTCATTGAAGCGGCGCCGCGGCCTGTACCTCTGAACGTAGAGACGCCAGCAAAACCTGCCACCACTCGCCGTGCCGCAACAGAAACACGCGCTCGGGGAAATGGTGGCGCGCCACATGGTCCTGCGGCACCGTATCCCAGCCGCGATGCTCGACCGTCACGCGCGTTTCGTCGCCCACCGCTTCGAAACGCACCTCGACATGCGTGTGCTGCGCCTCGGTGAAACTGGCCTGATGCCAGCCAAATGCCAGGCGCTCGCCCGGCTCCCAGGCCGTGACTCTGCCGATCTCGAACACGCGGCCGTCCGGTTGTGTTTCGACGAGGCGCCCGTGTTCGCCACACTCCGGCGAAGATTCGAACGACAGCATGCCCGCGCCTTGCGGCGTGAACTGAAACAGCGCGTTCGGCCGCCACCATCTGCCGATCTCGCGCGTGAACACATCGAATGCGCGCTGCGGTGTTGCCGCAACGCGTAGCGACACCTGCACGCGCGAACTCATTCCTGCTGCTCCAGATGCGCCTTGAACGACAGCAATTGCTCGGACCATAAAGCTTCGGTCTGTTCGAGCCATGCCTTCAGTTCGCTCATTGGCGCCGATCGCAGCACGTAAAGACGCACGCGCGCATCGACACCGTCATGCGATTCTTCGATCAACTCGCTCGAGCGCAGCACACGCAAATGCCGGCTCATGGCCTGCGGCGAAAGACCGGTGGCTTGCGCGAGTTCACCGGCGCGCATCGGCTGCTGGCTGAGCAGATCGACCACCTGACGCCGGTTCGGATCGGCTAGTGCGGCCAACGTGCGGTCGAGCGAGACGCTGGCTGGCAATCCCATCGCTTATACCCAGCCTTCGATTTTCAGTCCGCTCACGCGCTCAGCTTCCTCGCGCGACACCTCGCGAACCGTCTGACCGAAGCTCCAGACGTGCCCTTCCGGATCGCGCGCCGCATAAACACGGTCGCCGTAAAACTGATCCGCCGGCTCGCGGGTGATTACGGCGCCCGCGGCGCGCGCGCGGGTGCAATGTTCGTCGATACCCTCGCGCAGCTGCACATGCACCGATTGCGTATTCTTGCCACCGATCGAAGCCGGGCTCGCCGCGTCTTCCGACCATTCGCGGCAGATCATTACGTAGCTGTCGCCGAAGCGCATTTCCGAGTGGCCCAACTGGCCGTCGCTATCCGTGATCACCATCTGACGCTCGAAGCCGAACGCTTTCTCGAGCCAGTCGAGCGCGGCAAACGGGTCCTTGTAGTACACCGACGCGCCCAGCGAAGGACGATGAAACGGCCCGTTCATGATTGCCTCCTTTTATAAACCTTCCAGTTAATATTTAACACTATAGTTAAACAAATCGGAAAAGCAAGGAGGAGTTTTTGTATTCAGACAGAGCCTTAATCCGCTCTTCGCCGCGATGAAATCGCGGATGCCGTCGATATCACAAGGTCGGCAAAGCGCCGCTCGTCGCGATCCGGCTGCCAACGCGGCCGCGCAACCGCGATATTGACCGCACCGACCGCACGCCCCTGCGCATTCGTAATAGCTGCTGCCGTAGAAATATCACTGACGAAGTACTCGTCTTCCGTATGTGCATATCCCTGCTTGCGAATCTGCGCAATGCGCTCCTTGATTTTGCGCGGCTGATAAACGGTAGCCGCCGTGTACGCCACCAGATTCGTGCGGCCAAGAATATCGTCGATCTCGTCGTCGCCGAAGGTAGCGAGAATCGCGAGTCCTGGCGCGGTGCAATAGGCCGGCAAACGCGAGCCGGTAATCACATGCGCGTTGAAAACATTGCGGCTGACTATGCGCAGCACGAAGATAATGTCCGTATCGTCGAGAACCGTGAGATTGGTGGCTTCCTCGGTCTCTGACCCAAGTTGCTGCAAATACGGCGTGGCACGGCTGACCAGATCGTTCGAGGTCAGATAGTGGTACGTGAAATCGAGCAGCTTGGGCGACAATTCGTACTTGCGGCTATCCGGGTCTTTGAACAGATACCCAAGCGCTGCAAGCGTGAACGTAAAACGCTGTGTAGCGCTCATATCGAAGCCCGTGAGGGCGGCAATCTCCGAAAGCGACAATTGCCGCTTGCTGCCGTCGAACGCCGTGAGCACGGTCATCGCTTTCTCGACCGACTGCACATACAGGGAAGACGCAGTCGGGTCGGCAGCGGCTTGCGTGACGGCGGTCGCGTCACTCTTTTTCTTACGCGGGGGTTTGGACAACGCAGTGGTCACGATAAAAACCTGTTGTTCTAACAGGTAATCATTATCGCATGAAGATAATAGGTTATCTATTGGCGATAGACCTTGTCATGCTGCTACCTTGCTGATTCGGTCCCACGCATCGCTGAGGTCGCGCGGGAGAAGATGTTTTTTTACCCGCTCGCTAGGCGTCAGTTCAAAGTGAACCACCGCCCGATAGTAACGCGGCAACTGGAAGCTGGCGAGACGTTCCGCAGCCCACGCATGCATCGACTCCCAGTCGACGGCGGCGTCCCTGAACTGCACGTTCAGCAGAATATCCTGCTCACCGATCTCCGAAGCCACGCCGATCGCCGCGCTTGCGAGAATTGAGGGATGCTGCGCAAACACGCGCTCGATCTCCCATGCAGACACGTTCTCGCCACGCACACGCATGCTGTCCGTGCGGCGCCCGACAAAGAACAGGTCGCCGTCGGCGTCCCGGCGTGCACTATCGCCGGTGTGCAGTTTGCCGTTGCGCAACGCCGCTCGCGTAGCCTCGCCATTCTTCAGGTAGGCCGGCAGAAAGGCGCCCTCCACACGGCTCGACAACACAATTTCGCCCGCCTCGCCGTCCGCGACGGCCTGGCCGTTCTCATCGAGCAATTCCACGTCGATCCACGGCAATGCCTTGCCGACCGAACCGGGCTTGCCGTTCGCGTTGAGCGTGGCGAAACTCGAGCACTCCGTCATGCCATAGCACTCGCGCAACCGCACCTGCAAGCGCGATTCAATCGCCGCCCAGGCCGATGCACTCACGCCCGCGCCCCACGCCACGCGAATCGTGTGCGCGGCGGGTTGGGCCTCGGCAGGAAGCTGCATCAGAATATCGAGCACGCCACCGAGATAATGCAATTGCGTCGCGCGCGAGCGGGCGATCTGAGCCCAGAACTGCGTCGCGGAAAAACGCGCCACGACGTCGAGCTCCACCGGCTCCAGAAAAGGCACCAGCAGCATTTGCGCACCGCCGATATGGCACAGCGGCTCCCACAATAACAGCCGGTCACCGGGGTGAATGTCGGCGACCCGAATGGCGGCTTCGCTCGCGATACGCATCATCCGGTGCGTGAAGATAACGCCTTTCGGCGCACCTGTCGTACCGGACGTGTAGATCACGCACAGCGGATCGGATGGTTCGATATGGGGCGCACACAGGCATGCGCTGGTATCGTCGGCGCCGAAGGCCGGCATCTGCACGCGGGATGTCCGGCCGCAATCGACGCCGTCGATCACTTCATCGAATCTCGGCTCGGACACGAGCAGTTTCGGTTCCGCGTGGCCGAGCAGGTATTCGAGCCCGGCCCTGCGCAGCCTGGTATTCACCGGCACCCACACCAGCCCGCTGACAATCAGTGCGTAAATGATGTGAATATGTTCCGGGCTGTTGCCGAGCATAACGGCCACGCGGTCGCCGGCCACGAGACCCTGCCTGACGAACCAGCGTTGCAGGTGGGCGACACGCCGCGCGGTTTCGGCGCGGGGGATCGCATGTTCATTGACATGGAGCATGGCGCCGGCGGCTGTATCACGCAGGCCGGCAACGATCAGCGGTGCGCAGTCCAACGCATCCTGCGGATAACGGTGAGCAAAGTATTCTGAATAGCTGTGCATGGCAAAAATAGGAAGACGAAACGGTTAGCGTGTCGTGCGGCGAAGCCGGGACGAAATGAAGACAACCAGCGCGATCAGCACGATCAGCGTCGTGGACACCGCTGCTAGCGTCGGCGTAACGGCAAGCTGGATGTCGTCCCACATCTGTTTGGGCAGCGTGGTGTTAATGCCGCCGCTGACGAAAATCGCGATCGTCAGGTCATCGAACGACACGATGAAGGCGAACAGGAATGCCGCGGTAACGCTTGCCATCAACAGCGGCAGCACGATAGTCGCAATGCGTCTGGCGGGTGAAGCGCCCATCACCCGGGCAGCGTCGTCCAGACGCCAGTCGAATTGCCGGAAGCCCGCTGCGAGCGTCACCACCACATAGGGAATCGCCAGTACCGTGTGGCCGATCACAAGTCCGGCATTGGTGCCCGTCAGCCCGAGAGTCGCAAACAGATACAGCAGCCCCACCGCCACCACGATGCGCGGCACGATCAGCGGAGCCACCAGCAAAGCGAACAGTGGTTTGCTCGCGCGCTGCGACATGCGGGTCAATGCCAGCGTCGCACCGAAGCCCAGCGCGAGCGACAGCACGGCCGTGCCGAGGCCCACTTCGAACGAGCGGATCAGCGCGCTCTGCCATACCGGCGATTGCAAAAACGTGCCGAACCAACGGAGACTGAACAGTCGCGGCGGAAACGCAATGAAGTCGCTGCGCGTGAACGCATACGGAATGACCGACAGCACCGGCGCAACCAGTACCGCAAGCACCGCAAATGTGTAGATACGCAATGGACCGAAGCCGCTATCGGCGCACGGCGCCGCACCCATACGGCGTCTGACGAGCGGTGCGGCCAGCCTGCCCGCGGCCATCAGGAGCGCAAGTTTTATGCCTTGCGCACGCGAGCCGCGGCGCTTGTCCTGCACCTCGCCCGTCAGCGACGACAGACCAACCATCCGGTCGTAGACAAGGAAGATCACGATCGAACACAGCAGCAACACCGTCGACAATGCGCCGGCAAAACGCATGTCGAACAGTTCAAGCACCGACGAGATCACCAGTTGCGCGATCATCGTTTCCTTCGGCGAACCGAGCAATGCGGGCACGATGAAAAAGCCGAGGCTCGAAATGAACACGAGCAAACCGGCCGCAGCGACACCTGGAGAGGAAAGCGGCAGAAACACGGTGAAGAAGCTGGTGCTACGCTCCGCACCGAGCGTTTCGGCGGCTTGCGCGAGACGATCGTCGATGCCGCGCATCACCGGCAACATGGTCATGACCGCGAGCGGCAACATCGCGTGAACCATGCCGATCAACACACCGGTCAGCGACGGAATCGTGCCGCTGGTTTCGCTTACGAGGCCCAGCGCCAGCGCAATGGTCGACAACACGCCTGTCTTCGACAGCAACAGCATCCACGCATAGGTCTTGACGAGGTAGCTGGTCCAGAACGGCAGCATGATCCAGAGTAGCCACCGTTCACGTGCACGGGCCGACAGCCGGCTCAGCAAATACGCAACCGGATAGCCGAGCAGCACGGCAATCGCGGCCGTCATGAATGAGATGGAGAAGGTGATCCACAACACTTTCGCGTAGACCGGCGTGCGCGCGATCCGCTCGAACTGGCCGAGGCCGAACGTGCCGTCGGCATTGAAGAGCCCGCCTTGCAGAATCTCGCCGACCGGCACGATGAAGAAGACCAGCAGGAACAACAGCGTCGGAACGATCGGCAGAAAACGGATCGACTGCGCGAGCCATCGGAAGCGGCGTGGGCGCGCCGTGTCGCGCGAAGGCTGAGCCTCGAGAGCAATGGTCATGATTTTTCCCTGGCGTCGGTCAGGCACGCAGCAGCGTGGTGCGATGCGGGTCCCACACCAGACCGACCGTGTCGCCGACACACGGCGACAGGCTGCGTTCGCAACGCACACTCAGGTGGCTGCCGTCGGACAATGTCAGTTGCACGCGGGTATCGCTGCCAAAGAACACAATGTCGGAGATCGTCCCGTCGAGGAACCCGCTCTTCGGCTCGACCAGACGCGGCGCTTCCGGACGCAGCAGCAGACAATGTTTTGCGCCCGGGGACCCCGGCGCGCCGGTGCCGGTTTGCGGCAATGGCACGCGAGCTCCGGCGGTCAGCAAAATCGCCTCGCCGCGCGGGCCACGCGCATGATCGACGGCGCCTTCCAACAGATTCGAATGACCGATGAAACTGGCCGCAAAACGCGTGGCTGGCCGGTCGTACAGATCGACGGGTGTACCCACCTGCTCGATACGCGCCTGATTCATCAGGCAGATGCGATCGGAGAGCGTCAACGCTTCGTCCTGGTCGTGCGTCACGTAGACGAAGGTCGCGCCGAGTTCCTTGTGCAAGCGGCGAATCTCGGACTGCATGTGCTCGCGCAATTTCTTGTCGAGCGCACCGAGCGGCTCATCGAGCAGAATCACAGAAGGCCGGTAGGCGAAGCAGCGCGCCAGCGCGACGCGTTGCTGCTGGCCGCCCGACAGCTCTTTCGGGTAGCGCTTCGCGTAATCGTTCATGCGTACCATCGTCAATGCGTCGTCGACGGCTCGCCTGACGTCTTCGCGCGATTTGCGGCGCATCCGCAAGCCGTACGCCACGTTATCCCACACGCTCATATGCGGAAACAGCGCATAGCTCTGAAACACCATGCCGATGCCGCGCTTGCCAGGCTCCACGTGCGTCACGTCGCGGCCGTCGATTTCGATGCGCCCTGCCGTCGGTGCGACCAGTCCGGAAATCATCTGCAGGAGCGTGGTCTTGCCGGATCCGGAGGGACCCAGCAAGGTGAGAAATTCGCCGGCCTGCACGGTCAGATCGGTAGGTTGCAGCGCGGCGGTTTCGCCGTAGTTCTTCGCAATCCCGATCGTTTCAAGTTTCGCACTCATCGCGCCGCTCCTCAGGAAATAATCCAGGTATTGAAGCGCTCGGTCACCTTCTGACGGTTGTCGGCCCACCATTGCGGACTCGGCAGGCGCATGTTGCGCAGATTGTCCGGCGCGGTCGGCAGAATGGCGGCGCGAGCAGCCGGGATCGAGTCGAACGCCTTGCGGTTGGTCGGACCGTAAGCGAGCGTGCCGGTGAGCATGGCCTGGCGCTGCGCATCGCCGCAGAAGCGCACGAACTGCCGGGCGAAGTCGGCGCGCGGGGTGCCTTTCGGAATGCCCCACCCTTCGATCGAATAGAGTCCCTGGTTCCACACAATCGCGACCGGCGCGCCGCCGTCGCGCGCGGCCTGGGCACGGCCGTTCCACGCCGAGATCATGTCAACGTCGCCGCTCTGGATCGCCTGCATGGCCTGCGCGCCGGACGTCCACCAGATGTTCACGTACGGCTTGATCCGGTCGAGACTGCGGAAGGCGCGATCGACATCAAGCGGGTAAAGCTTGTCGAGCGGAACCCCGTCGGCCAGCAGCGCCTGCTCGAGCGTGTCCAGCGGACTGCGGCGCAAACAGCGCCGGCCCGGAAAACGTTTGACGTCCCAGAAGTCCGCCCACGATTTCGGACCGTTTTGCCCAAACTTGTCCTGCCGGTAAGCGAGCACGGTGGCATAGACATCGACGCCGAGCCAGTTCGGCGTCACCGCTTCGGCCATTACATCGGGGAAGTCGCTGCCTTTCAAGCCGATCGGTTCGAGAAAACCTTTTGATTCCAGATACGGAATGTCTGCGGAAAGCGTGAGCGTGGTGACGTCCCAGACATAATTTCTGGTTTGCACCATCGCCGCAAACTGCGCAACCGGTTGGGATTCACGCGCAACGCTCACCACCTTGATGCCGGTGGCTTTTTCGAAAGGGTCGTAAAACGCCTGGCGATACGCGGTGGTGTACGGACCGCCGGGATCGGAAACGATGATCTGTTTCGACTGCGCGCCGGCCAGTACCGGAATGGCGCCAGCGAGTGCGGCACCGCCAACGCCTTGCAGAAAGCGGCGCCGGGTCAGGTTGAAGTCTTGCGTCATGCTCAGGTCTCCCGCACAGGATGAAAAGAAACGGTCGCGGTTTGCTTTACTTCGCGCGTTCGCGGAAGAACGCTTCCATCATTCGCGCCGGCTCACCGGAGTCGTAGGCTTCTCGCTGGATACGCGCGCCCGCCTCGATCGCGTCGCGAAAGCTCGGCTCCGTCATCTCGCGGAAACGCTGCTTGTCGAGACGCATCGCGATGGGCGGTTTGGCGGCCAGTTCAGTGGCAATTTCGAGGGCCTTGGCGAACACCTGATCCGCCGGGACGAGATGATGTATCAGCCCGATGCGGTGACATTCTTCGGCCTCCATCAGACGGCCGGTCAGGGTCAATTCGATGGTGCGGGACATACCGAGCATCGCGCTCATGATCCACGGGCCAGTTGTGCTGGCGATCCCCGCGTTGATCTCCGGCTGCCCCATGCGCACGCCAGGATGGCCGACGCGGATGTCGCCGAGCAATGCGACCTGAAACGCGGAGCCGGCTGCCGTACCGTTCAAGGCCATGACGAGCGGCTTCTTCAGTCCACGCAGAACCGTGTAATAACGCTCCCACTCCTTGACCCATGCGACCGCGCGCTCGCCATCGAAGTCATGCGCCTCCGACAGATCTTGCCCTGCGGAAAACGCACGGTCGCCCGCCCCTGTCATGACGATCGCGGCAACACCGTCATCCGCGTCGAAACGCTCCAGGGTGTCGATGATCATCTCGCGCATCGCGGTAGTCCACGCATTCAGGCGCGCCGGGCGATTCAACGTGATGACGGCGACGCGCCCATGGTTTGAAACAAGGATGTCTTCGTTCATTTGTTATCTCATAGAGATAGTTGATGGTGTATTGCAATATACGTTTACCAAAATACACACGCAAGGTGAAATTGGCCCGGGGTTTACGCGAGGGGCGCGCGCCATTGGTCAGCGCTCGGAGGCGAAATAGATGAGGGGCAAGGGGGAAGAAACTGCCGGGGTCGCGTGGGCCGAGGTGGCCTCACTTACCTGGCGTCAAAACGGCGAACGACCATCAGCGCTCTGTGCAAGCGCCGCCGAATGAACCAGTTTTTGCCGCGAAATACACTGTTGGCGAGCCGGCCCAGTTCTTGTTTGCAAGCCGGCAAAAGACCGCCTGCAACCCTGGGCCAACTTTATTTGCTACGTGGACAAACCGTAGACGGAGAACAAGTCCCGTTTCATCAACAAATTAGCCCGTCATCTCAGACCAGATTTCGTCCATCCGGAACTATCAGCGCCACCGGCTAAAGAGAGCCACGAACGAGCGAGCGGAGCGGAGCGGACGCCTGCCGCCCCCGCCCCTAAAGCACGCCCTATCTGCGCCAGCGCAACGGACGGCGCAGATGGTGCCGCTCCAGCCGCACTGCGGCGCTCACCGGGACAAACGCTGGCATGCCGTCCATCTGTCCGCCTTCAAGCCGCTCGCGCTCCTCGTCGGCCTCGACCGTTCTGGCCGGATCGATGAAAAGTGCGGCCACGATCCCCACCCCCAGCAAACATGCGGAAATCGTAAACGGCACGTTGTAACTGCCGGTTGTCTCGATCAGATAACCGAACACCACGGGCGATATCATGCCGGCGACGCCGAAGCCCGTGTTCATCATGCCGCCCGCCGTACCCGCGTAGCGACCGCCGATGTCGAGCGGCAAGGTCCATAACACCGGATTCGTGATCTCGAGAAAGAAGAACGACGCCGACAGGAACACCACCGCCATCAATGGATTGGTCGCGGACACCATCGGCAGCAGGAACGCGAGCGAGCCGCCCATGCCCACCACCAGTACGGCACAGCGCGCAAAGCGCAGTCGGCCGGTGCGCTTGTAAAGCCGGTCCGAGACCACGCCGCCCAGGGTATCGCCAATCACGCCCGCGAGCAGCGGCAACGCCGTGAACAGTGCCAACTGCTTGAGATCGAAGCCGCGTGCTTCCTTCAGGTACGAAGGCAGCCAGGTCAGATAGACCCATAGCAACCAGCCATAACAGAAGTCGACGAACGTGACGAGCCACATGCGGCGCATCAGTTTGCGCCACGGCGTGGCCGCACGCTTGGCGCGTTCGCAGTCGCCGGCACGATAGCCGATCTCCGCCGTTTCCTCGGGCGTCACGCGCCGGTTCTGCTCCGGGGAGTTCGTAAAGACGCAGAGGTACAGCACCGTCCACGCGAGACTCGCCACGCCGAGCAGAATGAACGCGTCGCGCCAGCCGCCCGTCACCACCACCGCGAGCACGAGCGGTGGCGTCACCGCGCCGCCGAGGCGGGCGAAGCTATGAGTGATGCCTTGAGCGAAACCACGCTCCGCCACCGGCATCCAGTAGGTAAATGCGCGCGTGGCCGTCGGGAACGCGCCGCCCTCACCGATTCCGAGCGCGAACCTCAGTGCGACCAGCATCGCGACACTGCCGGCGAATCCGGTGGCGAGCGTCGCCGCCCCCCAGATCAGCGACAGCACAGTGAGCACGAGCTTAGGTCCGTATTTGTCGGACAGCCAGCCACCGATGACCTGCATGAACGCATACGGATAGGCGAAGGCCGAGAACACGAGGCCGAGCTGGACCGTGGTCAGCCCCATTTCGTGCCGGATGATAGGGCCGGCCACGGCAATATTCACACGGTCGATGTACGAGATGAAATACATCAGACACATGACGGCCAGGATAATGTGGCGCGTCTTCACACGCCGCTTGTGCGTTTGCATGCTGTCTCCTGTCTCTCTTATGTGACGCCAGAGGCGCCTGTAGTCGTTCGATCCGTACGTCGGTACTGCGTCGAGTCGCGTGCGCGCCGGATCGCGCCCTCCTGACCCTGCCGGCGCGATCCGGCCACGCCGATACGTGCTGCCGTCAGGTGGGCACGAGCTTCAGGCGCTGCACCTTGCCTGAGGGTCCACGAGGCAGTTCCGCGACGAAGCGAAACTCCTTCGGCGTCTTGTAGCGGCCCAGTTCGCGCAGACAGTGCTCATGCAGATCCGCTATGTCGAGCGCGCCCTGCCCGTGCGCCACACGAGGCACAATGAAGGCGACGATCTCCTGCCCGTAAGCGGCATCCGGCACACCTACCGCCGCCGCATCCAGTACACCGGGGTGTTTAAGCAGCACTTCATCGATCTCGCGCGGGGCGATGTTTTCGCCACCCTTGATGATCAATTCCTTCGCGCGGCCATTGATATAGAAGTAACCGTCGCTGTCGCGATAACCGAGGTCGCCGGTGCGCAGCCAGCCGTCGGCGGTGAAGGCCGCGCGCGTTTCCTCAGCGCGCTTGTAATAGCCGCGCATGACCTGTTCGCCACGCAACACCAGTTCGCCGCACTCGTTGGGCGCGCACTCACGGCCGTCACGATCGATCACCTTCGCTTCACTCCCCGAAGGCAGGCCGATACTGCCGATTCTTCTGCTCTCCGAATCGTACGGATTGCTGAACACGGGTGCGGCGGTTTCGGTCATACCCATCGTCTCGATGATGCCGACGCCAAAGCGCGCCTCGAATGCGCGGTGATGATCAACGGGCAGCGCCGCCGACGCGCTGCGGCAAAACCTCAACGCGGACAGGTCGAACGTGCACGCTTCGTCGTTGTTAAGCAGATAGGCGACGATCGTCGGCACTACGTTGATCCACGTACAACCGTGCCGCGCGACATCGCGCCAGTAAGTGCGAGCGGAAAAACGCGGTGTCATGACGACCGATCCGCCATGAAAGAGCGGTGCAAGCAGCGTCACGACGAGACCGTTGATGTGATAAAGCGGCAATGCGGCGAAGACCCGGTCGCTGGTGCCGAGCCGGTGTTCGTGCGAGATGTTGCGCGCATTGGCAAGCAGGTTCCGATGGTCCAGCAGGACGCCTTTCGGTGCACCCGTAGTGCCGGATGTGTACATCAGCAGCGCGACGTCGCTTGCGTCCGGCTCGCCGGTTGGTGACGCTTTGGAATCCCAGGCGGTGACAGGCGGTGCATAGCGCGAATCATTTGCCGATTCCGCCTGCGCGGCAGCCACACCTGCCGTTTCCACCAGCGCGGATTCAACAAAAGCCGGCACAGAAGCCAGTACAGACGCAACGGCCGCATTGGGTTCTGTACGAATCAGCGCAACCGTGCGGGTGATGCCTTGCTCACGTAATCCGGCGATCGCGCTCGACATAGCCGCGTACGTATCGGCGCAAGCGAAGACCATGCGCGTGTCCGAATGCTCCACGATGTAGCGCAACTGCGACGGCTGGCACAACAGATTGAGTGGGTTGGCGACAAGCCCGCTGTACATGGCAGCAAGCAACAGCCTCGCTGTATGGATACCGTTGCCCATGAAGACCGAAACAACATCGCCGGCCTGCAAGCCTGCTTCGTGAAAGACCGTCTCAAGCGCGCGGCAGTCGTCGCGCAGCGCCGCGAAGGTCAGCGCGTCGGCACGCGCAGTAGAATCACCGCCTTCATCGCAGTCAGGAGCCGTCAGCAGGAACGGCTTGTCAGGATACTGTGCAGCACGCGCATCGATCAGCGCGCGGATCGTATGCGGCGTCTTCATTTGCCATACCTCCCGAAGAAATCCCCGAGTACGTCGTCCAGTTCAGGGACGCGCTCTTCGATCGGGAAGGCCACGCGCGTGATATTCAGGTAGTGGTGAAAGTTGAGATTGCTCGAGAAATTGTTGCGACCCCACGTTCCGCATCCCATCGAGAGCGAGAAGGGCAAGCCGTTATCGAAGTTGCCGCCGGTCGCGAGGCAATGTGCCTGATTCACGATTACGCGCGCAACCGGCAGCGTCGAACCGAGCTGCACCGCCTGGCCCGAGTCGGTGGAATGCAGGCCGACCGAGTGCCCTGCTCCCATGTACGCGTAGATACTGCGCACGATGTCGGAAGCGGCATCGGAAGTTTCCGCGCGATAAACGGTTAGTACCGGTGCGAGCTTCTCACCCGAGAACGGGTAGTCGGCACCGAAGCGGGTTTCCTCCACCATCAGAAACGCGGGCTCACGGGCGGCAATGTCGTCGAGGCCCGCGGCACGTGCAATCGACGCGGCCGAGCGCGCAGTGCAGTGTGCCGACAGCTTGCCGTTCGACCACAGGACGGCCTGCAGTCGCGCCTTTTGCTCGGCGTCGAGCATTACGCCACCGCAGGTGGTCAGTTCCGCCAGCATGTCTGCGTACACCGCCCCTTCGATAACAACGCTGTTTTCCGATGAACAGCTCGTCGCGTTGTCGAACGTTTTCGAGCGTGCAATCTTGTGCGCTGCATCGTTCAAATCGGCGGACGCGGTAACGATCGAAGCAACGTTCCCCGCGCCCACGCCGAACGCGGGCGTGCCGCTTGCGTAAGCCATCCGCACATTCGCCTGCGACCCGGTCGCGACGACCAGATCGCACTGCCGCATCAGTTCAGCGGTGGCCGCCTTGCTGATCGGCGCAGGCAGCATCTGCACGAGGTCGGGCGCGAGTCCGACTTTGGCGAATTGCGCGTGGATAAACTCAATCAGCAGCGCGCACGACGAATAGCCCTTGGGAGAAGGCGCCACGATGACGGCATTGCCGCATTTGAGGGCGTTGACGATCTTGTTGATCGGCGTGGCCGCCGGATTGGTAGACGGCGTGATCGCAGCCACCAAGCCGACCGACCGCGCGATCTCGACAATGCCAGTGGCGTCGTTGCGCTCGATCACCCCCGTGGTCTTCTGCCCGCGCAGATCGCGCAACAGCCCGAGTGTCTTACGATAGTTCTTGCGAAACTTGTCGTCCGCGTTGCCGAGACCGGTGTCGCGCACGGCCAGCTCGGCAAGCTGCCGGTTGCGCGCGGGCTCCATGATCGCCCACGCCGCGGCGTCGGCGGCGGCATCGAGCATGTCCTGTCCCGCAAACTCGAATCCGCTTTGCGCGGCGCGCGCACGCGCAACTATCGACGCAACGACGCGTTCGACTTCATTCTGTGTGCTCGCGTGCGTAGCTTCCGCTTCTGTGGCCCTAACATTCATACGGTTCACTCCGGACTGAAAAGATTGGCGTTGGTACCAATCTAGTGAGCCGTGCCTGTTTCGGAGTCCCGTTTTTTGAACTATCCCTTGCGCTGAACCGGCGAGAATCGAAAAGTGCGAAATTCGGGACTTTCCATAGTCCCGAAAACTAAACAGACCGATGCACAATCCAACTTATAACTACGACATTGAGGAGACAGTGTGTCGACTTCGAATCAATCGAATGCGGCGGCCGTGCGTGCATTTCGCGTACTTGAAACGTTGGCCGAGGCAAGCGGCCCGCTTTCGATGACGGATCTCGTCCATGCCCTCGAATTGCCCAAGCAGACGGTGCATCGCATCCTGGTGCAGTTGATGGATGCGTGGCTTGTCACGCGCAGCGCCGGCGACCGGCTCTACGAGTGTTCACCGCGCGTGCGCATGCTGGCGGTCAATGTGCTGATGCATGCCGGCCCGGCCGCTGCCCGGCACGTGCTGCTTGAACAACTGGTGGCCAAAATCGGCGAGACCTGCAATCTGACAATGCTGGCCGGCAACGACGTGGTCTATGTCGACCGGGTGGAAACCGAGTGGCCGCTGCGCATGCACCTGCAACCCGGCTCGCATGTGCCGCTGCACTGCTCGGCGAGCGGCAAGCTGTTGCTCAGCTTTCTTCCGAAGGAAAGGCGCGAACGGGTCATCGAAACCTTGCCGCTGCGTGCTTTTTCCGAGCGGACAATTACGGATCGTGGCGAATTACGCAAGGAATTGACCGCGACGCGGCGTCGCCAGCTCGCCATCAATAATCAGGAGCATTTGCAGGGACTCATCGCAATCGCGGTGCCGGTCATGCTGGATCGCAATCGCGCCTGCGCGGCCATCGCCGTGCAGGCGCCGGTTGGGCGGGTCGCACTCGACGACCTGCTGGCCTTCCTGCCCGATCTGCGTCTGGCTGCCGAGGAGACCGCCAAAACGTTCCGGCAATAGTCCAGGCAAAAAACGAGCGGTGGCCCCAGGACGCGGGTCAAAAACAGGTCCGCCATCAGTTCGAACGGGCATTCGCGTTCCCGTGAGGCAGCGTTGGACCGCATTCCGAAAAACGGGATGATCGCCGCTTAAATCGCGCTCTTAAACCACCATAAACCCGCGAAAACCGCTGTCAACAAAGGCGCGCGTTACAATGATGCCGGTCCATTTTCCGGAACGGCACACATGACTAAAGTGGATACTCCTACCCTGCGCGCGTTCGCCCTGCTGGAACATCTCGTGCGCGCCGAAGGGCCGGTGTCGCTTGCCGACATTGCCCAGGACGTCGACCTGCCGAAGGCTTCGCTGCACCGCATGCTGGCTTCGCTCGAAGCGGGTGGTCTCGTGATCCGCGAGCCGGGACAGAAAAACGCTTACGTGATCGGCCCTCGCCTCGCGCAACTCGGTCTTGGCGTCATGATGCATTCCGGTGCCCGCCGGTTGCGGCATGCGATCCTGGCCCACCTGGTCGCCGATCTCGGCGAGACCTGCAACCTCACGATGCTGCACGAAACCGAGGTGCTGTATCTCGACAGACTCGAAGCGCCCTGGCCGTTGCGGCTCGATCTCAAGCCCGGCTCGCACGTGCCGGCGCATTGCAGCGCGAGCGGCAAACTGCTGCTGGCCATGCTGCCGCGCGAACAACGCGCCGCCCTCGTCCGCACGCTGAAGCTCGAACGCTTCACGCCGAATACCATCACCGATCCCGAACTGCTCGAAGCGGAACTCGACCGCACCGCGCACAAGCGCATCGCCATCGACAACGAGGAATTTGTCGCCGGCATTGCGTGCGTGGCCGCGCCGGTGATGGATGAGAGCAACACGTGTATCGCGGCGATCGCCGTTCACGCGCCGGTCTCGCGTGCGCCGCTGTCGCGCGCCCTCGAGTTCGTGCCACGCCTGCAGGAAGCCGCTCGACAACTCGCCAAAACCTTCTAGCGCGCTTTGGCGGTCGCTTGTGCCGTCGTTTGTGCCGTCGCTTGCGGCACCGCTTCTGCTAGCGCTTCTGCCATCGCTTGCGGCGTTGCTTAGTCCGCCGCCTAATCCACGGGCTGCTGCGCGCGCACGAGCTCCGCGAGCAGGCGCACGCCCTCATCGATCTTTTCGAGCTTGATGGCCGAAAAGCCCATCCGGAAGCAGTGATTCTGCTCCAGTCCGGTCATGAAAAAGACCCGCCCCAGTTCGATCAGAATGCCATGCGCCTGTGCATCCGCGGCGAGGCGTGTCGCATCGAGCCACGGTGGCCCCTCGACCCAGCACGACGCGCCGCCCCCCACCGGCAAATAGCGCGCTTCGGGAAGATGTGTGTCGAGCGCAGCCATCAACGCCTGCGCGCGCTCCCGATAGGCGTGGGCGAGCCGCCGCAGCAGTGCATCGTGGTGCCCGAGCGCCAGAAAGGTGGCAAAGGCGCGCTGAATATACGCTGCAGGGTGGCGCACCATCAGGCGCCGCAGCGCGCGCAGTTCGCGGACCAGTTCACGCGGCCCGACGATATAACCCAGCCGCAGCCCTGGCGCAAAGGTCTTCGACAGACTGCCGATATAGATCACCCGGTCTGCGGTATCGAGGCTCTTCAACGCCGGGTGCGGTGTGCCTGAGAAGTTGTTTTCGCTCTCGTAGTCGTCTTCGATCAGGACGAAGTCATGGGCCTGCGCCTGTTCCAGCAGCGCATGGCGCCGCTCGATCGGCATGGTGGCCGTGGTCGGGCACTGGTGGCTGGGCGTTACGTAGACGTAATCGCATTGCGCGAGCAGATCGGCGTCCTCGACGGGGCGCACACCGCCGCCATCGACAGGCAGCGGCTGCAGCCGCGCATTGCGGTTCTCGAAGATATTGCGGGCATCCGGATAACCGGGGTTTTCAAAGCCGATCGTGGTCCGCTCGCTCGCCAGCAGGTCCGCGATCAGATAAAGCGCCTGCTGACAGCCAATCGTCACGACGATTTCGTCCGGCATGGCGAATACACCGCGCCGCGGCAGCACGCGTGTGCGGATCTGCTGGATCAGCGTATCGTCGTCGCGCTCGATCAGGTCCGGCGCCCAATTGCGAATCTCCATGACCGACAGCGCTTTCATGCAGCATTCGCGCCAGTCGTTGGTTGGAAACAGCGACTGGTCAAACTGTCCGTAGATAAAGGGGTATTCGTAGCTCAGCCAGTTACCCGGCTTGACGATGTTGCGTTGCGACGAGGGCCTTCTTCTGACCCGCTGGTCCCAGTCCGGCCGCGCGAGTGCTTCGTTGGCGGCTTGCGTCGGAACTGTTTGCAGCGGCGAAAATGCGTGCCGCCCTTCGAGGATGGCCGGATTGACGAAATGCCCGCTGCGCTCGCGCGAGATCAGATAGCCCTCCTCCACCAACTGCTGATAAGCGAGCACGACCGTATTGCGAGCGACGCTCAACTGGTCGGCCAGCTCGCGGCTCGATGGCAACGCGTGATGCGGCAGTAGCTGGCCGTCCAGAATCGCGGCCACCAGCATCTGGCGAATCTGGCCCTGGAGGCTCATATTCGACTCGGGTGACCGCTGGAATCGCTGGCTCCAAAGAGCCACCGAGGTGCGACTTGCCATGCTTTCTCCTGATTGTTGTAGGCGGAGCCCGCCCGCACAAAGGCGGACACCGGCATTGTGGACGCGCAAAAAAACGCCTGCCAGCCTCCCCGGGGCGGTTGCCGGCGAGACCGGCGCGACAGCCCACTCTGGTGCAGCGGTGTGGACTCAACGATCAGCCACGTCTGGCCCTAACCCGCATTATTTTTTACTGACGATACTCGCATCACCCCATTGTCGACGATTGGGACAAGCCCCCGTCGGCGGGCGTTGGATTCACGTGTACTCGCGTACCCACAAGGCCATTCTGGAGACCTACAATGAAAAGCGACAAACAACCGAAGTTGTCCCGCTGGTTCGGCGCTTTGACACGCCGCATGACGGTGGCGGCGTTCGCTGCGCTCGCCTGCATGGCGGCGCAACCCGGCTACGCGCAGGACAAGGAGGTCACGATAGCCTATCAGCAGATTGTCGACCCATGGGTCGTCGCGATCGCCAACGGCTCCATCGAGAAAGAGACGGGCTACAAGATCAACTGGCGGCAATTCGAATCCGGCGCGAAAGTCGCGACCGCCATGGCCTCGGGCGACGTGAAGGTCGGCGTGATCGGCTCGAGCCCGCTCGCCGCGGCGGTCAGCCAGGGGCTCGATCTGCAGCTCTTCTGGATTCTGGACAACATCAACCAGGCCGAAGCCATGGTGGTGCGCAATGGCTCCGGGATCACCAAACCGTCCGATCTGAAGGGTAAAACAATCGGCGTGCCGTTCGTCTCGACCACGCACTATCACACCATGTTCGCGCTGCAGCATTGGGGCATCAATCCGTCGGAAGTGAAGATCCTCAACATGCAGCCGAATCAGCTGGTCGCGGCATGGGAGCGCGGCGATATCGACGCCGCCTATGTCTGGGATCCGGCGCTTGCGCAATTGAAAAAGAGCGGCAAGGTCCTGATTACCTCCGGCGACCTGTCGAAACTCGGCAAACCGACATTCGACGGGATCGCCGTCGATCGCCAATGGGGCGAGGCGCATAAGGACTTCATGGCAAAACTCGTGAAAGCCATCGCCGATGCAGACGAACAGTACCGCAAGAATACGGCGCAATGGAATGCCACCTCGCCACAGGCCGCAGCCATTGCCAAGATGATCGGCGGCTCGGCGGCGGATGTGCCCGAGTCGCTCTCGCTTTATGCGTTCCCGACGATCCAGGAGCAGGCCTCATCGCAATGGCTGGGCGGCGGCAGCGCGGGCCGCGCGACCTTCGCACTGAAGGACACGGCGAACTTCCTGAAGGATCAGAAACAGATCAGCGCGGTGTTGCCTGATTACTCGAAGTTCGTGACCCCGGCATACGCCGAAGCGGCAATGAAACTCAAATGACGTAGGCCGGTTCCGTCGAATCAGGAGGCAACATGGAAAGCATGAGAGTCAAGAATGTGAGCGTGGTCTTTCCAGGGCGCAAGCCGGGCCAGACGGTGCACGCGCTCGACAACATCAATCTGACGGTCAACTCCGGCGACTTCGTCGTCGCGCTCGGTGCCTCAGGTTGTGGCAAGACCACCTTGCTCTCGCTTATGGCGGGCTTCATTGCACCGACCAGCGGCGAGTTGCTGCTCGGCGGCACACCGATCGCGGGACCGGGTTCGGACCGTGGCGTCGTGTTCCAGAAGCACGCCCTGTTGCCGTGGCTCAACGTGATCGACAATGCCGAGTTCGGCCTGAAGCTTCAGGGCGTGCGCAAAGCGCAGCGGCGCGAGATCGCCGCGCGCAATCTGGCGCTGGTCGGCTTGCAGGACTTTCACAAACACATGATCTATCAGCTCTCTGGCGGAATGCAGCAGCGTGTCGGCATTGCCCGCGCGCTGACCTGCGACCCCGCCATGCTGCTAATGGACGAGCCGATGGCCGCGCTCGATGCGCTGACCCGCGAAACGATTCAGGAACTGCTGCTCGACGTCTGGACCAAGACCAGCAAGATGTTCTTCTTCATCACGCACAGCGTCGAGGAGGCGCTCTTTCTGGCCAGCCACCTGATCGTGATGTCGCCGCGCCCGGGGCGCATCACTCACACCTATGAGCTGGATTTCAATCGACGCTTTCTCGAAACTCGCGACGCGCGCGCCATCAAATCGAGTCCCGATTTCATCGAAATGCGCGAACGCGTGCTCAGCATCATTTACGGCGACGAGAAAATGCACAGCGCCGAAGCCGAGGTGACACATGTTTAGTTCAAAACGGGCCCATGCCCTGGCGCACGGCCAGCAGACCTCGCTCGGATCCGACTCGCCGATGGAGCCACCGCGCACACCCGGTCGACGTCCACGCATTCTCGCCAAGAAACCCGCAAGGCCAGGCGACACATTCGGCGTGCCTGGCCAGGGCAGCAGCGTCGTCACGAGCCTCGTGACGGTCGCCCTATTCATCGGGCTGTGGTTTGTCACGACGAACCTGCACTGGATCAAACCGCTCTTTCTACCGTCGCCACAGGCGGTGTATGCAAAGTTCGTATTTGTCGCCACGGAAGGTTTCGCCAATTCCACGCTCGCGCAGCACGCCGGCATCAGCTTGCTGCGCGTGTTCGGCGCCTTCGCGCTCGCCTGCGTGACCGCGATTCCAATCGGCGTGATGATGGGTGTGTCGCGCTTTGCACGTGGGATATTCGATCCGCCCATCGAGTTCTATCGGCCGCTTCCGCCGCTCGCTTATTTGCCGCTTATCATCATCTGGTTCGGCATTGGTGAATTCTCCAAAGTCTTTCTCATCTACCTGGCCATCTTCGCGCCGCTTGCCATCGCCGCGCGATCCGGCGTGCGTTCCGTGTCGATCGAGCAGATTCATGCGGCCTATTCGATGGGCGCCTCGCGCACGCAGGTCGTGTTGTATGTGATTCTGAAATCCGCGCTGCCGGAGATTTTTACGGGTATGCGGATCGGCATCGGCGTCGGCTGGACGACACTGGTCGCCGCGGAAATGGTGGCCTCGACGAGTGGCCTCGGCTTCATGGTGCTCAACGCGGCAGAGTTCCTCGCCAGCGACGTGGTGATCATGGGCATTATCGTCATTGGCTTCTTTGCCCTGTGCTTTGACCTGCTGATGCGCCACCTCGAGCGCGTGCTGGTGCCGTGGAAAGGCCGGGTGTGATCCGGCGAGTGCGATCGTTTCAGCGCGGCCCATAGTGCCGCCATAGTGACCCACGAGTGCCCCATAGCGGCCCGGTAGCGGCCGCTTGCGCCTCATGGCACCGTGCGCAGCGCCCCACGCCGGCGTGGACTCAGCGATTGGCGGCGGCTGGTACTACTCTGATGACGGTGCCCTCCGCAATACTTCAGCTATCCGTTATCGCTGGAGTGCAGCATGAATTCGATCGCGAAAGTCTGGCCATCGCCGCAGGTTCGTCATGAAGCGCTGCGTATCGGCGGGGAAGAAGTCCGGCGCGCGGAGATCATCGAAGTCTTCAATCCCTATACCGGCGAGCTGGTCGGCACGGTGCCCAAGGCGACGCTCGCCGACGTGCAGCACGCCTTTACCTGGGCCCACCAGTATCGGGCCCGGCTCACGCGTTACGAGCGCTCACAGATCCTGCTGCGCGCGGCGGACATGGTCCGTCGGCGTACTGAAGAAATCGCCGGTCTGATTACCGCCGAATCCGGCCTGTGCAAGAAGGATTCGCTGTACGAAGCGGGCCGCGTCGCAGACGTGATGACGTTCGGCGCCAGCGAAGCGCTGAAGGACGACGGCCAGGTGTTTTCCTGCGATCTCACGCCGCACGGCAAGAAGCGCCGCGTCTACACGCAGCGCGATCCGTTGCTCGGTGTCATCTCCGCGATCACTCCGTTCAACCATCCGATGAATCAGGTCGCGCACAAGATCGTGCCCTCCATTGCGACCAACAACCGCATCGTCGTCAAACCCTCTGAAAAGGTACCGCTGTCCACCTTCCTGCTCGCGGACATCTTCTACGCAGCCGGCCTGCCGCAAGAAATGCTGCAGGTCATCACCGGCGACCCGAAAGACATCGCCGACGAACTGATCACGAACCAGCACGTCGATCTGATCACCTTCACGGGCGGCGTACAGATCGGCAAAACTATCGCCAGCAAGATGGGCTATCGGCGCGCGGTGCTCGAACTCGGCGGCAACGATCCGATCATCGTGATGGAAGACGCCGATCTGGAAGAAGCCAGCACGCTCGCGGTCTCCGGGTCTTACAAGAACTCCGGTCAGCGTTGTACCGCGATCAAGCGAATTCTGGTGCACGAGGCGGTGGCCGACCGTTTCGTCGAACTGCTCGTGGAGAAGACCCGGGCCATACGTTATGGAGACCCCGCCGATCCGGCGACCGACATGGGCACCGTCATCGACGAAACGGCGGCGAAATTCTTCGAAGCACAGGTGAACGATGCGGTCAGCCGCGGCGCGACCTTGCTGCTCGGCAATCTCCGCGACGGCGCCCTCTATTCACCGACGGTTCTCGATCATGTGAGACCGGACATGCCGCTCGTCAAATACGAAACCTTCGGCCCCGTGTCGCCGGTGATCCGCTTTCGCGATATCGACGACGCGATCCGGATTTCCAATTCGACTGACTACGGACTCTCGTCTTCGGTCTGCACGAATCGCCTCGACTACATCACCCGCTTTATCGCCGAACTGCAGGTAGGCAGTGTGAACGTGCGTGAGGTACCCGGTTACCGGCTCGAGTTGACGCCATTCGGCGGCATCAAGGATTCGGGTCTCGGCTACAAGGAAGGCGTCCAGGAAGCGATGAAAAGCTTCACCAATGTGAAGACCTATTCACTGCCGTGGGATTGAGCCGCTCTCCCCGCATTCCATCCAGCATCGCATTCATCAATTTTCGAGACAATTTGCACCGTTTATTTCGCATCACCTATTGACCACCTCAGGTGCATGCTCTACATTTTATAAAACAACTTTTCGGAACGATTTGTTCCATTTTTACTAAACATCGGAGACAGCCCTCATGAGCGATCACACCCCCATCAGCGGCCCGCAGGCCATGACCCCGTCAGAAGCTTTCGTCGAAACCCTTGCCGCGAACGGCGTGACCGATATGTTCGGCATCATGGGTTCGGCCTTCATGGACGCCATGGACATCTTCGCGCCCGCCGGCATCCGCCTTATCCCCGTGGTGCACGAGCAGGGCGCCGGCCACATGGCCGACGGCTATGCCCGCGTATCGGGCCGCCACGGCGTGGTGATCGGCCAGAACGGCCCCGGCATCAGCAACTGCGTGACCGCCATCGCCGCGGCCTATTGGGCACACAGCCCCGTGGTCATGATCACGCCCGAGGCGGGCACTATGGGCATCGGCCTGGGCGGTTTCCAGGAAGCGAAGCAACTCCCGATGTTCCAGGAGTTCACCAAGTATCAGGGCCACGTCACCCATCCTGCGCGCATGGCTGAATTCACCGGCCGCTGCTTCGACCGTGCAATGGCCGAGATGGGCCCGACCCAGCTCAATATTCCGCGCGACTACTTCTACGGCCAGATCAAGGCCGAGATTCCGCAACCGCAGCGCCTCGACCGCGGCCCCGGCGGCGATCAACGCCTGAACGAAGCGGCCGAACTGCTCGCTCAGGCCAAGTTCCCCGTCATCATCTCCGGCGGCGGCGTGGTCATGGCCGATGCGATCGAGGAGTGCAAGGCGCTTGCCGAGCGGCTGGGCGCACCGGTCGTCAACAGCTACCTGCACAACGACTCCTTCCCCGCCGACCACCCGCTGTGGTGCGGCCCGCTCGGCTATCAGGGCTCCAAGGCGGCGATGAAGCTGATCCAGCGCGCCGACGTGGTGGTTGCACTCGGTTCGCGTCTGGGACCGTTCGGCATGCTGCCGCAGCACGGCATGGACTACTGGCCGCAGAACGCCAAAATCATCCAGATCGATGCCGATCACAAGATGCTCGGTCTGGTGAAGAAGATTTCCGTGGGCATCTGCGGCGACGCCAAAGCCGCCGCGGTTGCACTCACGCAGCGCCTCGCCGGTCGCACGCTCGTCTGCGACGCCTCGCTTGAAGAGCGCGCCGGCCAGATCGCTGCCGAGAAGGCCGCATGGGAGAAAGAGCTCGACAGCTGGACCCACGAGCGCGACCCCTACAGCATGGACATGATCGAGGAGCAGAAAGACGAGCGCACGCCCGGCGGCGGCAATTATCTGCACCCGCGCCAGGTGTTGCGCGAACTCGAAAAGGCCATGCCGGAAGACGTGATGGTCTCGACCGACATCGGCAACATCAATTCCGTGGCCAACAGCTACCTGCGCTTTACCAAGCCGCGCAGCTTCTTCGCCGCGATGAGCTGGGGCAACTGCGGCTACGCGTTCCCGACCATCATCGGCGCCAAGGTTGCAGCACCGCATCGTCCCGCTGTCTCCTATGCCGGCGACGGCGCGTGGGGCATGAGCCTGATGGAGACCATGACCTGCGTGCGTCACAACATTCCGGTCACCGCCGTGGTCTTCCACAACCGGCAATGGGGCGCCGAGAAGAAAAACCAGGTCGACTTCTACAACCGTCGCTTCGTCGCCGGAGAACTCGATAACCAGAGCTTTGCCGGCATTGCTCGCGCGATGGGCGCCGAGGGTGTCACGGTGGACCGGCTCGAGGACGTTGGCCCTGCACTCAAGCATGCGATCGATATGCAGATGAACCACGGCAAGACCACGATCATCGAGATCATGTGCACCCGCGAACTCGGCGACCCGTTCCGTCGCGATGCGCTGGCCAAGCCTGTGCGTTTGCTCGACAAGTACAAGGACTATGTCTAACCCATCCGTTGTCTGAAGGTCTGGACACGAGGCGCACATCGCCTCGTGTCCGGCAGGCCGAAGACGGGATTTACCCTGCCGTTTCCGGTCTGGTTGTTTCTGGTTTCTTTCGTTCCCGGCCTTTTCGTTTCCGGCCTTTTTCGTTTGCTGTTCCCGTTCTTCAACCGTGACCGCCGCCCAGTGCCATGAAAGCCATCAACCGCATCATCGAGCGCGCCCGCACTTCGCCGAGACGCATCGTGCTTTGCGAGGCGGAAGATCCCCGCATGCTGGAAGCCGCGCAACGCGCCACGCGTGAGGGCATTGCCCGCATCGTGCTGGTCGGCCCGAACGAGCGCATTCGCGCGGCGGCTGCTGAACAAAACATCGAACTATCCGGCATGGAGTGGGTAGATCCCACGACCTCGCCGCTCGGCCCCTCGTTTGCCGAGGCACTCTTCGCACTGCGCAGCAAGAAGGGCATGACGCTGGACGAAGCCAAGCAGGAAATCCTCAAGCCCCTCTGCTTTGCCAATCTGATGGTGCGGCTCGGTCACGCCGACGGCTCGGTGGCCGGCTCCGTCCACACGACCGCCGACGTGGTCCGCACGGCGATCCAGATCATCGGTCTCGATCCGTCGTTCAAACTGGTGTCGAGCTTCTTTCTGATGATGCTGTGCGAGCCCTTCCACACGCTCAAAGGCGGCCTGATTTTCTCCGACTGCGGACTGGTGGTGGACCCCGACGCCGGCGAGCTGGCCCAGATTGCGATGGCCGCCGCCGACAGCGCGCAAAGCCTGCTGATGGAGGAGCCGCGCGTGGCCATGCTGTCATTCTCCACCAGCGGCAGCGCCCGGCATGCGGCCGTCGACAAGGTCGTGGAAGCGACGCGCCAGGTGAGAGCCGCGCGCCCGCATCTGGCGATCGACGGCGACGTGCAACTTGACGCGGCACTCGTCTCCGAAATCGCCCTGCGCAAAATCGATCATTCACAGGTGCAGGGGCACGCCAACGTGCTGATTTTCCCCAGCCTGGAGGCCGGCAATATCGGCTACAAGCTGGCTGAGCGGATTGGCGATGCGAAGGCAATCGGCCCCTTGCTGCAGGGCCTGAAAAAGCCGGCCAACGATCTTTCGCGCGGCTGCAGCGCCGACGACATCTATTACGTGATCGCGGTGACGGCCGTGCAGGCACAAACCGCGGCTGAGCCGGCGACCGCGCACGCCATTCCGCACCACGCATCATGACCACTGAGAAGATGCGGGTCCAACTCGCCTTGACAGGCGCCGCAATATCCACGTGGAGCCGTGGATGCGAAGCCGCGATGTGAAGCCGTAAGCCCGCGATACCCGCTACCCTTTGCCGGCCCGCCCGCGTGCGCCGATCCAACCGACAATCTCCGCAAATAGCTTCATGTCAGGCGGCACGGAAAGGTCCACGGCGAGACAACGGCGGTAATACGGACTGAGATCTAGCCCGACACCCAGGCCCAGTACCTCCACGTCGCGCGAGGCTTCATGGCGCGCGACAACGCTCTTGAGATGGTTGTCGAGGTAGAACGCGTCGTTGGCCTGGCCCGTCGCGCTGTCCATCGGGCTGCCATCCGAGATCACGATCAGAATCCGTCTCGCCTCAGGACGGGCGACCAGACGCGCGCAGGCCCAGTCGACCGCTTCGCCATCCACGCCCTCACGAAACAGGTCCGCCTTGAAGAGCGCAGCAATGTCGGCGCGGGCGCGTCGCCAGCTCCGGTCGGCGTCCTTGAACACCAGGTGAGACAGTTCGTTGAGCCGGCCCGGATGATGAGGCCGCCCCTGCGCCAACCAGTCGAGCCGGGGCCGGCCGCCGTTCCAGGCGCCGGTGGTAAAGCCCAGGACCTCGGTGGTCACGCCGGCCTGATCGAGCGCGCGGGTGAGGATGTCCACCATGATCGCCACCGGCTCGATATGCGCTTTCATCGAGCCCGAGCAATCGATCAGGAAGCCGACCACGCAGTCGGCAATGAGCGTGTTTCGTTCCAGCCGGAACAGGCGTCGTTCAGCGGGAGAGCTGACCAGTTGCGCGAGACGCCGGCCGTCGATACGGCCATGCTCTTCACCGAACGACCAGCTATCGCGTTGCCGTATCGCCAGCGCTGCCTTCAGCGCGTGCGCGAGCCGCGCCACGTTGATGCCCTGTGCGGCGACGCGCTCGTCGAGCCGTTCGCGAAACTCGCCGAGCAAGGCTTTGCGGACCAGTGTGCCGGCCACAAGCTCGCGGTCATAGCGCGTGGTGTACGCACGATAGCCCTGCTCCGATGCTTCGAGCACGCGGCTCCTGCCGGTGAGCGCAACGGCCATGTCCTTGTATTCGTCGTCCTCGACATCGAACCAGAGCGAGAACGCCGTGCGTGGGGCTTTGTCGTCGCTCTCCTCCTGCGGGTCGTCTTGCGCATCGTCCAGCGCGTCCGCACGGGCGGCACGGATCATCTCTGCCACCAACCGCGCCAGCGCCAGCGCATGGACAGCGAACGCGCCCTGCTCGGCCCGATGCCGGCGCAAACCCGCCAACGATACGCCCAGGGCCGGCACGATGGCCGCACGCGTAGCTTCGATCAAGCCTTCGATCTGTTCAAGCACAGGCCAGCCGGTCAGGCGCGACCACGCAATCTGCGCCACCGTGAACAGCAGAATGCCGAGATGGTCCTCAGCGAGCCCTGCGTGATGGAAGGCCCGCGACCAGGCCTCGAAACGCTCGCGCAGATTCTGCACCAGGCCCGGCATGCCGGGCGGCGTCCGCGTTTCGCACCGTAGCTGTTCGAGCAGTTCGAACACCAGGCGCTCGACGGAATCGGTTGGGCAAAGCCGACTGTGCAAGGTCGCGTCGGAGTGCATGAGTCGCAAGGCCGCGCCGTCGGCGGCGCCGCGCAGGGACGCGAAGTCGTCTTGCTGCGGGTCGGTGCGCAGATGCGGCGCGTGCAAGGGCAAGGGCCGCAGGTCGCGGCACAACCGGCCGTCGCGGTAGTGCAAGGTGGCGTCGCCGGTGAGGGCACGCACGGTCGCTGCGCAGAGCGCCTCGCGCTGTTCCGCGCGGAGGGTCGCCTGGCGCTCAGTCGGCTGGTCTTGAGCCGCTTGGCTCGGGGGCACGTGGCTCGGGTCCGCTTGCCGCAAAGGTGCCTCGTTCTGGGCCGTCTGGCGCAGTGCGGCGTCGCACGAGTCCGATTGACCTAAGGCCGTCTGCCTGTCCGACGTCATCAGCGGGTGCCCGCTGCGTGGCCTTCAGCGTTGGCGTCGGCCTCGAGTTCAGTGCCGAAGCAGCGCTGAAAATACTCCGCCACGATCGACCGCTCAGCCTCATCACACTTGTTCAGGAAAGTCAGACGAAACGCCATCGCGGAATCGCGGAAGATCTGGCAGTTCTCCGCCCAGTTGATCACTGTGCGCGGCGACATCAGCGTCGACAGATCGCCACTCGCGAAGCCCTTGCGCGTGAGTTCCGCCACGCTCACCATCGATTCGATCAGCGCGCGTCCCGCCTCGTCGGCGAGTTCCGGTACGCGCGCAAGCACAATACCGGCCTCTTCCGCGCGCGGCAGATAGTTGAGCGTGGCCACCACGTTCCAGCGATCCATCTGCGCGTGATTCAGCACCTGTGTGCCGTGGTACAAACCGTTCAGATTGCCCAACCCCACCGTGTTCGTCGTGGCGAACATGCGGAAGTATGGATGCGGATGAATCACGCGATTCTGGTCGAGCAAGGTGAACTTGCCGTCGCGCTCGAGAATGCGCTGGATCACGAACATCACATCCGGACGCCCTGCATCGTATTCGTCGAAGATCAGGGCGACCGGGCGCTGCAATGCCCACGGCACGATCCCCTCCTGAAACTCAGTGACCTGCAGGTCATCACGTACCACGATCGCGTCTTTGCCGACCAGGTCGAGGCGGCTGATATGGCCGTCGAGATTGACGCGCACGCATGGCCAGTTGAGACGCGCCGCCACCTGTTCGATATGGGTCGACTTCCCGGTGCCGTGCAAGCCCTGCACCATCACCCGGCGGTCACGGCTGAAGCCGGCCAGAATCGCCAGCGTCACCTCCGGATTGAAACGGTAAACCTCGTCGATTTCCGGCACGTGGTCGTCGCGCTCGCTGAACGCGGGCACCATCAGGCTGGAATCGATGCCGAAAACGGTTCGTACCGCGACCATTGTGTCGGGTTTGCCAGTCACGATATCAGTCACTTCTTTCTCCTCCCCGCTCTGGGGACATTCGTTCTACGCCGCCGGGCGATTATGTGTTTTTCGGTACATTTTGTTCCGTTTTAATTATAAACAGAATCTCGCACCTTGAACGGCACTTCGTCCGCATCGACCCCGGCGGCCCACGCCATCAACGCACCGTCGCCATCCCGTCGAAAGGTTTCGCACGCCGTTCCATCGCGCGCGCCGACCATGCAGAGAGCAGCGCCGACAAAATCACGTAGACGCACACGTACCAGGGCTTGCCACCATCCAGGCGCAGCAGCGCCGTCGCAATGATCGGCGTGAGGCCGCTCGCGAAGATGCCCGAGAACTGATACACGAACGAGATGCCGGTATAACGCACCTCAGGATCGAACAGCTCGGCAAAAAGCGCGGCTTCCGGACCGTAGACCATGGCGTAGAAGATGCCGAACGGAATCACCACGCCGAGCCAGACGGCCAAGGTATTGCCGGCCTGAGTCTCCATCAGCCAGAACGCCGGCAGCACTGAAGCGCCGCAGATCAGCGAGCCCCAGCGATACACGCGCGCGCGTCCCATCAGGTCCGACATCCTGCCGAAGAAAGGAATGAAAAAGCACATCACCATCGCCGCGATCATCACACCGGTGAGTGCTTCCGTGCGGCTCATCGAAAGACGTTGCGTGAGGTAGCCGATCATGAACACCGCAAAGATGTTGAAGAACACCCCGTCGATCCAGCGCGCGCCCATGCCGAGCAGCACCGAACTGCGGTAGCGCGTGATCATGTCCACGAACGGAATTTTCACGGCGCGGCGGTTACGTTTGAGCGCAAGAAACTCGGGCGTCTCCATCACCTTGACGCGGATGTAGAGGCCGAGCACCACGAGCAGCAACGAAGCAGCAAACGCGACCCGCCAGCCCCACGAGAGAAACGCCGCTTCCGGCAGCAGCCGGGAAATGCCCGCGACGATGCCCGATGCGAGGCACAAGCCAATCGACAAGCCGATCTGCGGCAAACTTGCGTACAGACCGCGCCGGTTCGGCGGGGCATATTCATAGGCCATCAGCACCGCGCCGCCCCATTCACCCCCGAGCCCGATACCCTGCAAAACGCGCAAGAAGAGCAGCAGAATCGGCGCCCAGATGCCGATCTGATCGAAGGTCGGCACGAAGGCGACCCCCGCCGTCGAAATCCCCATGATGACGAGTGTGCAGATCAACGCGGATTTGCGTCCGACCTTGTCGCCGAAGTGACCGAAGATCACACCGCCGAGCGGCCGCGTCACGAAGCCGACGGCGAATGTGCCATAGGCCAGCATCGTCGAGACGAGCGGATCGTGAGCGGGAAAGTAAAGCTTGTTGAACACAATGCCCGCCACGACGCCGTATAGAAAAAAGTCATACCATTCGACCGTCGCTCCAATCACGCTCGCGAATGCAACGCGGCGGATCACCCGCTTATCGATTGCCATAGCGCCTCCTCCAATGGATGGCCGCGTGCCGTCCCGGCTACGCCGCACTTTTTGAGCCCCTGACTGTCTCCTCCGGGGGCACGAATTTCGCCACCTGCATGCTGCTGTTATCGACTTCGGATGCTGCGAGTCAGGTAGCGATCGATTTACTTCTTGTAGCCACTTCGCTTCGTTGCTTCTGCTTTTTACTTCTACTTCAGTACTGCGCTTCCATACTCCGCGACTGCACTTGCCCGGCCGGCCGGTCGCCGGCGCGCGCATCCTCGAGGATCATGCTGGACGCCTTTTCGGCGACCATCACGATCGGTACGTTGGTATTGCCGGAGACCAGCGTCGGCATGATCGAGCAATCGACCACCCGCAATCCTTGCGTGCCATACACGCGCAATCGTTCGTCGACCACCGCGCCCGGATCGCTCGCGACGCCCATCTTCGCGGTGCCGGACGGATGAAAAATCGTCTGGCCGTATTCGCGGCAAAAGTCCAGCAATTCGTCGTCGCTTTGCGCTTCCCCACCAGGACGCACTTCGCGTTTCATCAGGGATGCCATAGGCTCCGTGGCGGCGACGCGGCGCGCGAAACGCACCCCCGCGACCGTCGTGCGGCGGTCGAGATCGGTCGCCAGATAATTCGGCTGGATCGACGGGGCGTCGCGCATGTCGCTCGTGCGGATTCGCACGCTTCCGCGCGACTCCGGCCGCAACTGGCAGATCGAATAGGTGCAGCCTGGGAACGCGTGGACATCGCCGCCCGCGGTGTCGGCTGAGAGCGTGGAAAAGTGGAACTGGATGTCGGGCGTTTTCGCCTCATCCGGCAAGGCGCGGCAGAACATGCCGCCCTGATTGATGCCGACGGACAGCGGCCCTTCGCGAAACAGCGCCCATTGCAGGCCCATCTTCGCGCGGCCCGTCCAGGAGTGCAGCAAGTCGTTTGTCGTGATCGGCCGCGTCACTTCATAAGTCAGGCGTACTTGCAGATGGTCCTGCAGATTTTCGCCAACGCCGGCGCGATTGGCGACCACCGGAATACCCAGATCATTGAGCAATCTGGCCGGGCCGACGCCCGACACCTGCAGCAATTGCGGCGACTGCAGTGCGCCTGCCGTCAGCACCACTTCACGGTGCGCGCGCACTTCGTGCACCTTGCCATGCTGCACATAGCGAATACCCGTAGCACGTGTACCGTCGAAGAGAATCTTCGAGGCCAGCGCGTCGGTCTCGATCTGCAGATTCGGACGGCTGCGCGCGGGTTTGAGGTAAGCGACAGCCGTCGAACAACGCCATCCGTGCCGCGTGGTCAACTGGTAGTAGCCAACCCCTTCCTGATCGCCCTGATTGAAGTCGTCGACCGTTGGGACGCCCAGGCGATTCGACGCGGCAATGAATGCATCCACGAGTTCGTGGCGCTGTTTGATCGTGGAGGCCCACAACGGGCCACCCACGCCACGTGTCGGCGACTCGCCGAGCTCGTTGTGTTCGAGCCGCCGGAAGTAAGGCAAGCACTCCTTCCAGCTCCAGCCACGATTGCCGAGCGCGGCCCAGTGGTCGTAGTCCTCTTTTTGTCCGCGAATGTAGATCAACCCGTTGATGGAACTGCAGCCGCCCAATGTGCGCCCGCGCGGCCAATAGAGCTTGCGATCGTGCATGTTCGGATCCGGGTCGGTGTAAAAGCCCCAGTTGTAGACCGGATGAAACATGGTCTTGCCGTAACCGATCGGAATATGGATCCACAGAAAGCGGTCGGGCGGCCCGGCTTCGAGCAGGCATACCGAGTAGCGGCCATTCTCAGAGAGGCGGTTGGCCAGTACACAGCCGGCCGATCCCGCGCCGACGACCACGTAGTCGAAACTCCGTACCATTGATGTCTCCGTGCTGATGCCTTTGTTTTTTAAAAACGGATCATTTCGTCTCAATTTATTGGATGGGAGTTTCGACTTCAAGCGAATCCGGTTACGATTGAATAATCCGGTACGAAAACCGACTTTTTCGTTTCACTATTCAGTCTGTCCGCACGCGTTCATCCGGGTTGTCACTGATCCGTTCGGGCTGCATTCACCTTCATCCGCTTCGGGAAGGACAATGAGAGACACCACGCACCTCCCCTCACCTGCTCACGAGCCCGCTGACGACACCCGCGTCCTGCGCGCGCTCAGCGTGCTGGAACAACTTGCGTCCGCCGGACAGCCGTCCTCACTTTCCCAGTTGTCCTCACGTCTGCAGATTCCGAAGGCGACCTTGATGCGCCTGATCGAGTCGCTCGAAGCACGCGGTTACGTCACACATATGCCGGATTCGCGCGGGGCCGATCGCGCCATTGCGCTCGGGCCGCGCGCAGCGCAGCTCGCTTTGACCACACTCGCGAACAGCACGTTTACCCGTGCTTGCCGCTCGCTGCTGCGCACGCTCGTGGACTCGCTCGGCGAGACCTGCAATCTCACCGTGCTCGACGGCGATACCGTGCTGTACGTCGAGCGCGTCGAGACGAGCGAACCCTTGCGTCTGCATATGCAACCGGGCACGCGCGTCCCGCTGCATTGCACCGCCAGCGGCAAGCTGTTTCTGTCGCAGATGACGTCGGCCGAGCGCGGACTCGTCATCAGGCGCTTGCCGCTCAAATCGATGACGTATCGCACCCTGACCGATATCGATCTGCTCGAAGCGGAACTCGACCGTCTAGCCATGCGCTGCATCGGTGTCGACAACGAGGAATTCGTGCGCGGGATGGTGGCGGTCGCGGTGCCGGTGCGCAACGTCGAGGACGGCCGTGTGCTCGCGGCATTGGCCGTTCATTCGCCCACGGCACGTTCCAGTCTGGAGGATCTGTTGAAAGCGGTGCCGAAGCTCAAGGAGATCGCCGTGCGCATTGGACCATTGCTGCAGCCTGCAACCGCGAATACGGCGGCTACGGCCGCGATGGCCGTGTCGAAGTAGGGAGACTGCAACTGCGCACGCCAGTAACGTATCGCTGCAGCGCAGCGGTTGTCGCGAACGACACCTGCTGCGCTGCAATCAACACGCGCGAGACAGGCATCAATGCGTGTGGGGCCGATATTCCACGAATTCCGGCTCAGTCGATGCTGCGCCGCGTTTCCTGGCCCGCCACGCATACGCCACGAGCAGCACGCCGAGACTCACCACGCCCAGCCACAGCGGCGTGCGTTGGTCCGGTATGAACGCCATGGCCACCAGAATGCCGACCATGCCGACAATCGCGAAACAGGTCAAATACGGGTAGCACCACATCCTCACGCGAAGCATCTCCGGCGCCTCGCGCTCAAGCCGGGCGCGCAGCTTCAATTGCGACACGGCAATCAACACGTAGACGAAAATCGCCACTGTGCCGTACGAATTGACGAGGAATGCGAACACCGTGTCGGGCGATACATAAGACATGACGACCGACACATAGCCAAACAAGGTGCCGATCAGAATCGCGCGAACCGGAACGCCGCGGCGATTGACCTTGGCGAGCGCAGCCGGTGCGTCGCCGTGGCGGGTCAGCGCGAACATCATCCGCGAGGCCGCATAGAGGCCGGAATTGAGCGCGGAGAGCACGGCGGTCAACACGATCGCATTCATGACGTTCGCGGCGGCCGGAATACCCATCGCATCGAGCGCACTCACATACGGCGTCGCCATTTTCGGTGAATCCCAAGGAACTAGCGCCACCACGAGCAGGATCGAGCCGACATAGAAAATCAGCACGCGGGTGATCACCGAGTTAGTGGCTTTGGCGACCGCCTTAACCGGCTCGTGAGCTTCGGCCGCTGCGATCGTGACGATCTCCGCGCCAAAGTAAAAGCCCGTCGCCGCGACCGCGCCGCTCAATACCGGTCCGATTCCCTTCGGCATCAGCCCGCCGTGCGAGAAGAGCGTGGGCATCACGGAGGTGGTGTGCATCGACGCGGGCCAGAGCCCCAGCACATACAGACCGCCGAGAAACAGAAACACGACGATCGCCGCGACCTTGATCGACGCGAACCAGAATTCGAATTCGCCGTAGCTGCCCACCGAAATCAGGTTAGTCGCGGTCAACACCACCAGCAGCACGAGACTGATCGCCCACGCCGGCGTATCCGGCAGCCAGAATTGAACCAGTTTCGCGCCGGCCACCGCCTCGACGGCCACGACGATGACCCAGAAATACCAGTACATCCACCCGGTCAGAAAGCCGGCCAGTTTGCCCGGGCCGCGCTTGCCGGCAAAGGCGAGTCGCGCGTACTCGTAAAACGAGCCCACTGCCGGCATCGCACACGCCATTTCGCCGAGCATGCGCATGACGAGCACGATCAGACCGCCGGTAATCAGAAACGACAGGACTGCCGCTGGGCCGGCCTGCTGGACCACGACGCCGCTGCCGACAAACAGGCCCGCGCCGATCACGCCGCCCAGCGCGATCATGGTCATGTGGCGCTCCTTCAGGCCGGTCTTCAGTTCACTTTGATTCGATACTTGCATGTCACCTCCACATCCTGTTGATGCCGGCGCTGGTCGTACGGGGCTGCGTGCGAAGCTGCGCGCATTCCCGGCACCTGAGCGCCGTCAATTCGGATCGAGCAAGGACGCTTGCGCGTCTCGCTGCATCGTGTCTTTTCTTATGATTTAACGCGCAGACCGGTCTGGCTGCGCAACGCCGTGCGAGTGACGCACGACGGCCGGCGAATAACGTGCCGCGGGTGGCGCGGCACGCAGGCCATGTTCAAGGTTTCTCGTCGCGCCGGAAATACAACTGGTAGAGCATCCGTTGTCCGATACGACGGAACGGTGCGAACGGATGCCCGGGCAACGGGGACGTGAAGATCGGCAGCGTCTGCTTCGACCCTTTCCCCGCGATCCGTTCGGCGAGCCGGCGACCCGCCTGCTGCGAATATGACACGCCATTGCCGCCGTAGCCCAGTGCGTAAAACACCGACTGCTTCGGATCCGGCTGACACACGCGCGGCATCATGTCGTGGCTCACATCCACCCAGCCCCACCATGAATAGTCGATCGGGACACCGCGCAACGCCGGGAACTTGCGGCCCATTCCTTCGACGAGCAACTCGTAATGACGTGGATTCGGTGCGTCCGCACCCGTGATTGCGCTACGGCTGCCGATCTGCAACCGGTTGTCCGGCAGGAAGCGATAGTAGAAACGCAAGGTGCGCGTGTCGGTGAGCACCTGCGTCGTTCGAAAATTGCAGGCAGCGATTTCCTGCTGCGTTAGCGGCCGCGTCACCATCGAATTCGACAGGATCGGCATGACGCGGCTCGTCAGCGAGGGGTGGAGGTCGGGCGCCGTATACGCGCCAGTCGCGATCCCCACGGATCGAGCCCGCACGATGCCACCCGGCGTGCGTAGATGATGAATGCCGTTGATGGTCTCCCAGCCGATCACCGGACTCGCCGGATGAACTTTCGCGCCCGCTTCACGCGCCAGCCGCAGATAGCCATACGCGAGTTTCAACGCATGGATGCCGATGCCCTCGGGTTCGTGGAGTGCGCCAGCTGCCTCGCTATCGTTGACGTACTCGCGGCGAAACGTGGCCTGGTCGATGAGCTCGGACGGATAACCGAAAACGTCTTTCCAGACTTTGGCTTCGGCGGCGAGTTTGGCCATCATGCGTGGCCGGTGCGCAATCAGAAAGTGGCCGCCCGGCTGCGGATCGCAATCGATCTCGGCCACCAGCGACTTGAAGTTGTCGAACCCTTCCTGGATCTCGTCGTGCATTTTCAACGCAACGTCTTTACCCCAACGCTCGACCCATTGGGAGCGCGACAGACGCCCCGACGCATTCTGCCCTTGTCCGCCATTGCGGCTGCTGCAACCCCAACTGGTTTTGTTGGCCTCGAGCACCACCGCCTTGATTCCATGCTCGCGCGCGAGACAAAGCGCTGTCGCGAGTCCCGTATATCCTCCGCCGATGATTGCCACGTCCACGTCGATGTCTTTCGTGATCGGACCATCGTCAGGCGGCGGCGTGCCGGCGGTCGCGGCCCAGTAGGTCGGTGCGTATTGCTTGCCGTGCCCGGGTCCCGGCGAGATCAGCGGGTCGTATCTCGGGTCATACTGCGTCGCGCTGTCCCGCCCCGCTGACAGACCTTCGCCGACCCGTGTGATGACACTTTGCTCCATGTGAAGCTCCTCGTCGGCGTCAAACGTTCTGCTTCGGACGTTCCTTGCGGAACGCGCGCTTGACTGCGATCAGACCATCGCGGAACTCGAAGAGATCGCACCCTTCCGCTTCGATGCGCCAGCCTTCCGCATGCGTACCCGCGAATACCCATTCGGACACGCCACGGTCGCCCACGACGTAGTGACGGCCCTTGCCCCAATGCGCATCCGGGAAGGTCTTGAAGACTGCTTCGAACGCTGCGCGCACTGCCTCGCGACCAGCGAAGCGCGCACCGTAGACTTCGCTTCCGCCGGCGGCATCGAACACACAGTCTTCGGTCATGAAGCCCATCAGCGCATTCGCATCGTGACGATTGAACGCGGCGGAAAATGCGGCGAGCGTATCCGCGGTGACCTTGGGTGCGGACGTTTCTGTTGTGGCCATGCATGTCTCCTGCTTGGTTAATTGGGTGAGACTCGTGAGCTTGCCTAAGCGGCGATCTCTTATGGAAAAGTGTAAGTTTCGTGTCCGCTCGACGGTAGGGCCAGTGCGCTGCTTTCGCCTGGTGCAGCGTGTGCCGGGGAGACGTGAGTTGACTGGCCTGGAACCGGGGATTCGGATTCGGGCCGTTGGTGGGATTCGTGGGATTGGTGCGCCAGGTGTGCTGCGTGCCTGGTGTGCCTGGCGCAATGATCGCGGCACGCTGACGCGAAACGGGGGTTGTTAGTTCAGCGCCTGCGTACCTTCGAGGCAGCGCCTCACGGTACGCTCGTCTTCGTCGGTAAAACGGCCGATCAGAACGATCGTCGACTCACCCGCTGGATGACCCGCAAAAGGCGTGATCAGAATGCGGCCGCCGACCACATGAAGTTCCTGCGGAGAGGCATCCTGGTCGAGCCAGACGATGCCCTTCGCTCTCAATAGCGGGACAGACAGGCTGCGAAACACGTCCCTGAGTTTCTTCCTGTCGAGGCGAAAATCCGATCGAAAGGAAAAGCTGCAGATGTCCTGATGGCTATTGAGGCCCTCGCTCGCCGCGAGAGCGAGCCCAGCGGTACGACGGCGAGGCGCGACACTCGCGTCGAAGATCAGCTCCAGCGGAATGGATCCGTTTGCGGATTCGAGCAGGATGGAAGTGGTCGCGAGCGACGACACCGCCTCTGTCGCCGCCGCTTTTTCCCGCTCAGTCACAAGGTCGGTCTTGGTGAGCACAAGGGCCGTCGCACCCGCGATCTGCCGGCGCACAATATCGCCAACGTACGGGTCGAGCAAGGTTGCGCCGATTCGCTCGGCGTCTACGGCAACGATGATCCCGACCAACCTGAATGCCCGGTCGAGCAGGCCGATCTGCGCGATTTTCACGGGATCGGAAACACCACTGGCTTCGATGATCAACAACTCGGGACGCTCGGGCCGCGCGCCGATTTTCACGAGCGCATCGACGAGGCGGCCGCCGATCGAGCAGCAAACGCAGCCGTTCTCCAGATTGATGACGTCGTCCGTACGTTCGCGAATCAGTGCGGCGTCGATATTGATATCGCCGAAATCGTTGACCAGCACAGCCACTCTGCAATGCCCCGCATTCGAGAGCACATGGTTAAGAAGAGTGGTCTTGCCCGCGCCCAGATAGCCACCGAGCACGACCAGGGGAATGGGTGGCCGCACGCTCACGGCCGCAGCGTCATTCATTTTTTGCCGGCGATCTGAACACGCGGCCGCCCAGCACCGTGCCCCACACCTCGACGTCTTTCAACTTCTCAGCAGGGACCTCGCTCGGGTCATCCATCAGCACGGCGAAGTCCGCGAATTTACCCACCTCGATACTGCCGATCAGATGGTCCATCCTGAGCGTATAGGCTGCTCCCAGCGTGATCGCGCGCAACGCGTCGGCCACAGGAATGCACTCGCTCGCGCCCAGCACGCGTCCCGATGCGGTCTTGCGTTGCACCGCGCACCAGGCGGTAAACAGCGGGCTCAACTGCGTGATCGGCGCATCCGAATGAAAAGCAAAGGGAATGCCCAGCCGCCGCGCCGTACCCGCCGCGTTCATGCGGTTCGCCCGGTCGGGGCCCATGGTCTGCGCGTAATGGGCGTCGCCCCAGTAGTAGATATGGTTGGAGAAAAAGTTGATGCACATGCCGAGTTTCGCCGCACGGGCCAACTGGCTCGCGTCGGCCATCTGACAGTGCTGCAGCGTGTGACGGTGATCGCTGCGCGGACAGGCGTCGAGCATCTTCTCGAGGGCGTTCAATACGACCTCGGTGGCCTCATCTCCGTTGGTGTGAATATGGAGTTGCAGCCCTGCGCGGTGAAACGGTGTGAACACCTCTTCCAATTGACTCGGCGGAATCAGCCACAATCCGTTCGGCTGCCCGCCGACATAGCCCGGCCACTTCAGCCGCGCTGTGAAGCCCTGAATCGACCCATCGACGATGAATTTGACCGGGCCGAACGTCAATTTTTCCGTGCTGTCGCGAATGGCCGACAGCACTTTTTCGACGCCGTTGTCCGGGCTTCGCTGCGGAGCAAATGCCGGCACGATCCTGACCGGATATTGCGGGTCGGCCGTGACTTCACGCAGGTTGCGATTGCCCAGCGCCGACAGATCGTTGACCAGATCCGTCGCCGTGGTCACACCGGCAAGTTGTGCGACCTTGCCGAAATTCCAGATCGCCTCTTTCTTTTCACTCGCCGCAATGGAAAGCTGACTACCGATCACCTGATACACCGGAAACATCGCCGCGAATTCCTGCAACTCGCCAGTCGGCTGGCCGTTCTGATCTTTATCGATACCGTCGATATCAGTATCGCCGTCGATACCGGCAAGCGCCAGCATCGCGCTGTTGACGTTCATCAGATGCACACTCGCATGCAGCACGACAATGGGGCGGCTCGCGGAAACGGTATCGAGTTCCCTGACCGACAGGCGGCTCGCACCGAAGAAAATTGGATCGAAACCCCACGCGAGCAGCGGCGTCGCCGCGTCGGTCATCGTGCGTTGCGCTTCACCGAGCCGTTCGATCACCTCGTCCAGCGTTTTCAAGCCTCGCCACAACTTGCCGTCGGGGCCGCGCCGGTCGTAGTAGCCAAGATACACGGCGTCCCACATGGCGCCTTCCATCAGATGGCAATGCCCTTCGACGAGACCCGGCATCAACACCTTGTCCTGGAACGTGTCGACGATCTCCGCCTCGCCCCACTGACTGACCTCCTCCAGATTGCCGACGGAGAGAATTCTGCCGTCTCGCACGGCAACATGCGTGGCGTGCGGCTGGGCCGGATTCATCGTCAGAATTTTTCTGGCGACGAAGACTGTGATGGGACCTCGTTCAATCGAATTCATAAATAGGCGTTATTTGCTTTAGGACGCGGGTCGGACGGTTAGGACAGCGCATGCACTGGCTTGCGCTTCCAACCATAGTTCAGTACGGCGGTCACCGCGATATTGATCACGAGACACAGCAGTCCAAGGTTGAATCCGCCGAGATCGGCATGGAGGATGTAAAGGATGATCGCGAGTATCTGGCCAGTCAGAATACCCGTTGCAACGGCGGCCGGTTTGACGCGAAGCGAAAACAGAATGATCATCACGCCCGGGAAAAACTGGGTCACGCCGTAGTACGCGGTATTGATCAGTGTGAGCATCAGATTCGGCGTCAGCAAGGTCATCACGATCGAGACCAGCAGGTAGACGACGATCACCGTTTTCGCGGTCGCTTTCTGCTTGCTCTCGGGCATCTTCGGCAACAGATTGCGTGTCACTAGCGGACCGATGGCGAGGCAGATTCCGGTCAGCACCAACAGACCGGATAGCGCGGCGCCGGCCGCGACCAAACCCAGCAACCAGCCCGGCAGCAACCGGATCGCCGCCGCGAAGAACGCTTCATTCGGCGACGCGAGGTGGAGGTTCTGACTGATCGCATAGTACGAGGCAATGACCAGAAACGGATACATCAGCATGTACAACGGCATCGCAACCTGGGTGCGCCGGATTGTGTTCGGACTTGCGGCCGTGAAAAAGACCTGCACGGCGAACGGCATCACGTAGAACCCTAACGACTGGAATAGCATGGTGCTCATCGAAAACGTCAGTTGATTCGCGTTCATGCTGTTGCTGACGTGCAGGCTCGCGGCGTGAAAAACTTCCGTGACGCCGGACTCCCACGAGACCGCCAGCCCCGTGATCACAATCGCCGCGACCATCAGTATGTCTTTCAGAACCGCAATGTACGCCGACGCCCGCACTCCCGAAATGGCGATGTAGGTGAAGGCCAGTATCGCTGAGATCAGAATCAGATAGAGCGGTTGGAAATTCCAGCCAAGACCTTTGAACGCGGCAATGAGCCCCGTGAATTGCAATTCCCCCCAAGGCAGCAGAAACAGGATCGCCGATCCGGCGACGATCACCTCCAGCGCGCGGCTGCCGTAATGGCCTTTGAACAGGTCGGGCAGCGTAATGGCGTTATACCGTTTCCCCGCTTCCCAGATTTTCGGCCCGATGAAATAGCCGACGGGATACGCCAGCAGGATATAGCCCAGGAACCAGACCCCATAAGTCGGCCCCTTGGCGTAGATGCCGCCTGGAAAGCCGACCATCGTGCCGATACTGTAGATTTCACCCGCGGCGAGGAAGAAAACCAGATACGCGCCGAACTGCCGCGACGCGACAAAGAAATCATGAACGCTTTGCGCGCCATGCCCTTTTCTGGATCGAATCGCCAGATACAGCGAGAAGAGAATCAAACCGAGAAAGACAACGGTGGACATCCTGGCTCTCCTGCTGCTTCAGTGGGTTTGCGGAGGTGCATCGTCCGCGCGGCGATCGAACAGACGCCAGCACACCTGCAGGCAGAGCGACGTCAGGACGAACCACGCGAAGATCCACGCATAGATGAACGGCACGCCCAGGACATATCTATCCACTGAAGCGACCCAGGGCAGCAGGCCTATCACCCCGATATAGGGGATGCCGATCCCAATCAAGAACTTGAGCATGAAGTCTCCGTCTGCTTTTTGTGATCGATGAAATCATGTCTGCTGATTCCGCCTGCCATTTGAAAACCGCATGGGTTAGTGGCGGTCCGCGGCGAACGGATATGGCATGACAGCCATAGCAGACGACTTCAGTATCGGTGGCCGAAAATGCACCTGACTAGTACCAGCGATAATAAATCGCCTGGTCCACATGAGGGACCACGAACGGGCATTGCACCCGCTCGCAGGGAGATGGCAAGGTCGTTTTTACGCCTTTCTACGCCCTCTCACGTGTCTCTATGCGTCTTTGTGCGTCTCTACGTGACCAGGGCGACCAGCCCGGAACACAGCAGCAACGCGCTCACGAGATGTTCGAGCCGACGCACAGGCACCTTTGGACCCAGGCGCTCCCCCACGGAGACACCGAGCACGAACACCGGCACGAGCAGCGCCAGTGAACTGAGCTGTGGCCTGTGAACCTGGTGCTCGGCCACAAAAAGGGCCACCACCCCCACATAGAGCACCGCAAAATAAGCGAGAAGATTGGCGCGCAGCGCTGAGCCCTGGCCGATGCCGTTGAGGTAGTAAACGGCCGGCGGACCGCCAATGCCGCCCAGCGCGGTCAACGCGCCGCTCATGGCGCCTGCTGTGAAGGTCGGCCGCCAGCCGCTATCGTGAAGCCAGCGCCAGCCCCGCATGTGCATCACCGTGGAGGCAAGCACGGCGACCGCGACGAGCCGTCGAAGCTCGACTGCGCTCTCGCTTGCCATCCACCATGTCGTGACGGCGGTGCAAGCCATTGCGACCAGCGCGAGTGGAATCACGGTGCGCCAGCGCACCGCGCTCGCCCAACTGCGCACGCCTTGCAGCGAGGTCGCAAAGTGGATCAGCACGATCAGCACGCCGGCTTCGGGTGCGGGAATCAACAGCCCGAACAATGGCGCCATGACGAGCGCGCCGCCGAATCCGGTCAAACCTTTTGCCATGCCCGCAATCAGGGTCACCAGGGTCAGACATCCCAGTACGAAAGAGGTATCGGCAACATTCATGAGTCGTTTGTTCGCTATAAACGGAGAATCGAAGGTCCAATCGATTGCTACGTTCTGCGCACGACGACATCTTCAGGAGAGGGCCGGTATCGGCGCAGGATTCCGAACGCCCGCGTAGTGCCAACAGAGTCCTTTCGATGGTGCCAGCCAGGACTGGCACGCGAGGCACTCCGTTTTGCCGTCGCTGGCAGCGAGGGCCGTCGCGCCGTCGGAAGCCGTCGCCAGGGCCGCCCACGCACGAGACTTTGCGGTCGAACCCGCTTACCAGGCATCACTGCCCGCGTAACGCGTCGCCACAGCCAACGCGATGCTCCAGACTAGCGCCGCCAGTAACGACAGCCCTATCGCCAGATAGACGGCCACGCGAATCCCTGCGTCGAGCGGCTGGATCGCGCTCATCAGCGCGCCGAAGATCGCGACGCCAAAAGCGGACCCTGTCTGCCGGCTCGCGTTGAGCACGCCCGCCGCGACGCCGGCACGCGCATTGTCTACCGCCGTCATCAAGGCGGCTGTCGCCGCCGGCGTAATCAATCCCGCCCCGAAACCGATCGCCGGAAAGCACAGTGCAATACGCCAATACGGCGCATCGTCCGCGAGCGCAACGAGACCGGCGAAACCGAACGCATACAGCAGGAAGCCACCACAAACGAGCCGATGCGCGCCATACGCCCGGTTCAACGCGCCGGATGCGAAGCTGCCGATGGTCACCATCACAGTCAACGGCAGGAACGCCAGGCCGGTCCGCAACGGCGACCATCCGCGAGCAGACTGGAAGTACAGACTCAGCAGGAAGAACAAACCGTAGAAAATCAGGCCGGAAATCAGCGAAACGAACGCCGAGGCAGAAAACACCGGACTGCGAAAGAAACCCAACGGCAGCATCGGCTGTTTGCGTTTGAGCTCGACCAGCACGAACGTAACCCAGGCGGCAAGCGCAAGCGCCGCGCCCACACGTATCGCGTCCGCCCGCCATCCGAGCTTCGCCCCCTCGATCAGCACGGCTACCGACACGCCAAGCGCAACGATGGCGAGCATCTGCCCGGCGACATCCATCGGCCTGTCCGACGCCGCTGGACGGACCGAAGCGACGCGCGTAGTCAGCCACGCGCCGATCAACGCGATCGGCACGTTCACCAGAAAAATGCTGCGCCAGCCGAACAGATGAATCAGCAGGCCACCTGCCAGAGGCCCCGCCGCCATCGCGATACCGCCGCATCCGGCCCATACGCCGATCGCGCTGGCTCGCTGCCGGGCAACCGGAAAAGCATGATTGATGAGGGTCAGCGAACACGGTACCAACAATGCCGCGCCGACACCTTGCAATACCCGCGCGGCCACCAGAATCGGCAAATCCCGCGCCAATCCGCATAACGCCGATGCGCAAGCGAAAATCAGCAATCCGGCGAGGTAGACGGTCTTCGCGCCGATCCGGTCACCGAGTGCGCCGCCGCTCAGCAGCAGGCTGGCAAATGTCAGCGTATAGGCGTTGACCACCCATTGCAGGCCGCTGATATCCGAGCCTAGACTGGCCGCAATCGGCTCCAGCGCGACGTTTACGATCGATGTGTCCAGTATGACAATGACGTAGCTGAGGCTCGTCGCGATCAATACCCGCTTCTGATATTCACGTTCATTGTTCAATGAGTTCCAGCCCGTCGTTATTGGTTTGCCATTGACTATAAGGCGACCCGCACAGAGAATGCTTCGGGCTGTATCGAAGTGTGCAACCGAACGGTTTTTCGCCTGCCAGCAGGCATCACTCGCACATCAATGACGGACATTGCACATAAATGGGCCAGCACAATATTTCAAGCGTTGCGCACCTGATCGCCGAGCCGGTTCGTTCGGTGATGCTGATCACGCTCGCCGACGGCAACGCCATGTCGGCCGGCGCGCTTGCGCAAGCGGCGGGCGTGACCGCTCAAACCGCCAGTTCGCACCTCGCCAAGCTGCTCGACGGCGGCTTGCTGAGCGTGGAAAGCAAAGGCCGGCACCGCTATTACCGTCTCGCCGGCGCGCACGTTTCGCATGTGCTTGAAAGCCTCGCGTCGATTGGGCCGGTCACCCCGGCCTGGCGCAATACGCCCAGTCGCTCGGCCCAGGCGCTGCGTTTCGCGCGCTGCTGCTATGACCACCTGGCGGGTCAGGTCGGCGTCGCGGTGACGCAAAGCATGCTCACGCGGGGCTTCATCGTCGAGACGGGCGAGCGCCAATACGCACTCACCGCACCCGGTTGCGAATGGCTGCAGCAACTCGGCATCGACATGGGAGATGCGGGGTTCGATCACGCTGACCATGCGCGCCGATGTCTTGACTGGACCGAGCGGCAGTATCACGTCGCGGGACCGTTAGGCGCCCGGTTAATGGACGCCTTTCTTGAATGGGGCTGGATGCAGCGATCGCCCACTACGCGGTCGGTGACCGTCACGGCGCTCGGCTGGGATGGACTCAACCGGCACTTCGGTATCGCCCGAGAGTCTTGCGGGCCTGACTAAACGCCCCGGCCATGCTGGCCGCCCAATTGTTCAGCCCGCGCCTCGGCCTTGTCCGGCTTCGCGGAGCGTGCGCCGCGAAGCCGGATGCATCGACAGCCGCGCGTGTAAGCAATCGCATCAATGGCTGGTCGTGCCGCGATCTGAGCGGCGCTCGACAAAGCGCCTCACATAGTCATCCACGGGGCGCGTCAGAATCTCGTTGGGTGTCCCCTCCTGCACCAGTTTGCCGTCGCGCAGAATCGCGATGCGGTTACCGATCCGCAGTGCTTCATCGAGATCGTGCGTGATGAACACGATGGTCTTCTTCAGCGTAGCCTGCAGTTGTAGCAACTGGTCCTGCATTTCCGTGCGAATCAGCGGGTCGAGCGCGGAGAATGCTTCGTCCATCAGCAACACGTCCGTATCCGCGGCTAGCGCGCGGGCCAATCCGACCCGCTGGCGCATGCCGCCGGACAACTCGTCCGGATAATGTTCGTCGTACCCGTTCAGCCCCACCTTGCCGAGCCAGACACGGGCTTTCTCGTTGGCTTCGGTCTTGCTCTCGCCGCGCACGCGCAATGCATACGCCGTATTGTCGAGCACAGTCTGGTGCGGCAACAGTCCGAAATTCTGGAACACCATGCTGACCTTGTAGCGGCGCAGTTCACGCAAGCCTTGCGCGCCGAGCTTGATGACGTCCGAGCCGTCGATCACGATCTCGCCCGATGTCGGCTCGATCAGCCGGTTGAAATGCCGTACCAGGGTCGACTTTCCGGAACCGGACAATCCCATAATCACGAAGATTTCGCCCGCGCCGATATTCAGGCTGACGTCGTTCAGACCGACATTGCAACCGGTCTGGGCCAGCACATCGGCTTTGCCCTTGCCGCTTCGCAACAGATCGAGCACGCGCGCATGACTGGTGGGCGGCCCGAAAAGCTTGTACACGTGGTTGACTTCAATCGCTGCCATGTTGCTCTCCTTGCTTGCCTCGTTTTCCTGCTACTTGGCCGCGCGGGTTTCGAGCCCGCCTTCAGCCGCAGACGTTTCATCCGAATTCGTGCTGCTCATGCGATAAGGAATGCGCGAAGCCGCTTTGGCCTTTCTGCGTTGCGCGAACAGGCGTCGCGCGCGTCGGTCCTGTCCATAGCCCTGGCTGATGCGGTCGATCACGATCGCGAGAATCACGATGGCGATACCCGCCTGCATCCCCTTGCCCACATCAAGTGTCTGAATGCCGGCGAGTATATCTTCGCCGAGGCCGCGGGAGCCGATCATCGAGGCGATCACCACCATTGAGAGCGCCATCATCGTCGTCTGGTTGATGCCGGCCATGATGCTGGGCCGAGCCAGCGGCATCTGCACGTTGACCAGCAACTGCCAGCGCGTCGTGCCGAATGCGCGTGCCGCCTCGACCACCTCGCTATCCACGTGACGAATGCCGAGATCGGTCAGACGAATCAGCGGCGGCAACGCATAGATGATCGTGGCGAGGATCGCCGGTACCTTGCCGAGACCGAACAGCATCAATACCGGAATCAGATAGACGAAGCTGGGCAGCGTTTGCATGACGTCGAGCGTCGGCAACAGCACACGCCTCAGCCATGCGCTGCGCGAAGTCAGAATGCCGAGCGGCACGCCGAGCGAGACCGATAGCACCGTCGCGACCAGCATCAACGCGAGGGTCTGCATCAGCTTTTCCCACAGGCCGAAGCAACCGATCGCATAGAGCAGCAGCATGAAGAAGCCGGCAATGCTCAGGCGCCGCGTCGCATTCCACGTCACTGCGCCGACCGCCAGCAGGATCAGCCATGGCGGCAAGGCGCGCAGTGCGCCTTCGAGCGGGACGAGCACATAGCGCAAGAGTGTGATGCTGAACTGGTGAAAACTGTCGCCGTAGCGGGTAACGAACGATTGCACGGCGTCGTTCACCCAGTCGGCAATCGAAAGATGCAGAAAAAACGAATTCATGATCAAACCTCCACTACAGGTGGACAGCAGGCTGCACGAACCTGCTGTCCGGCACGACGCCGCGAGACCTCGTGCCGTCGAAATCTGCCTGACGTTACCGCCTGTCAGGCACCAGCAAGTCCGGCCTGCACCTTCGACGCGACATCGGCAGGTACCCATTGCTTCCACATCTCCGGATGCTCGCGCAAGAATTGCGTGGCCATGGCTGAGCCGTCGAGTTTCTTCGTGCTCATTTCGAGGATCGTGCTGTTGAGGAAGTCCATCGGAAACCTGACCTTGCCGAGCATCGACACGAGCTGCGGGTCGGCGTCATAGAACGGCGTGGATACGCCTACGGTGACATGCGAGACCATGTACGAGGAGGCGCATTGCGAGGTACTGCTTTCGTCGCGCAAGGTTTTCCAGCACGCCGCGTTATAGGCGGGCATCTTCAGCTCGACGAACTTGTACTTCGCCATCAGCGCGGCCGGGCCCCAGTAATAGAACACGATCGGCGCGCCGCGCTGGTACGCGGAAGCGATAGCGGCATCGAGCGCGGCGCCCGTGCCCGGGTGGAAATTGGTGTAGCTCGCATCGAGATTGAGCACCTTCAGCAAGCGTGTGTTGACCCGTTCGCAATCCCAACCCGTCGGGCAGTTGAGAAAACGGCCCTTGTCCGGTTCCTCGTCGTCGGCGAATACACTCTTGTACTTAGGCAGGTCAGTCACCGACACAAGGCCCGCTGCGACCGGCTTGATTCCGCGGCTGGGATCGCCCTTCACCACGTATTCGGGCACGAACCAACCTTCCTTCGTCCCACCCGGCAAGGTGTCGCCGACCAGTTTGACGCTGCCCGAAGCCACGGCTTTTGCGGTAATCTCGCTGCGCCCGGTCCACTGTTCGGCCCACACCTGCACGTCGTTGTGCGCAAGCGCGGTTTCAGTCGCCGCCGTACTGCCGGGCACGACATCGGTCTTGCAGCCGTAGCCCTTCTCCAGAATCTGCCGCAGCACCTCGGTTGCGAAGGAGCCGCTTTCCCACGTAATGCCCGCGAAATGCACCGTCTTGCCCTGCGCGCACCAGCTACCCGCAGCGTGCGCGCTAACGCCGGTCAAGGCCATGGCGGCGGCGCACAGCACCACCCGAAGTTGTCTGAATTGCATCGTCGATCACCCTTGGAGCGTTGAATTGCATTGAGCCGGCATGCGCGAGAGGGCAAACCTCTGCCTCACATACCGGTGAAGACGCGCCATGCGCTCAGGCGAGCAGGCGTTTCTCGAACGGATAGTCGGACAGCAGTTCCACACGGCCGTCGTCGCGCACATACACCTGCTCCTCCAGCTTGACGCCTTCACCCCCGTCTTCATGACCGATGTAGCTTTCGATGCACAGTGTCATGCCAGGCTCGATCACACCGTCATAACCCTTGGCGTCGTTGTCCTCACGATGGACGATGTACGGATATTCGCCGGTCATGCCGACGCCATGCGCGAGTGCGAAATAGCGGCGCGCCCGGTAAGGGCCGGGAATCTTCCACGCTTTCGCGATGAACTCCTGGAACGTCGCGCCGGCACGCACGTTCTCCATGTTCGAATGGACCTGTTCATAGGCGAGCGTGTAGAGGTTTTTCTGTGCTGCCGTGGCCGGACCGTCGCCGCACAGGAAGGTGCGCGAGAAGTCGGCGTAATAGCCGAAGCGTCCCACTACGTCCGTATCGAGGCCGACTAACTCGCCGACCTGGATCTTGCGCGGACTGCTCTCCTGGAACCACGGATTGGTGCGCGGCCCCGAGCTGATCAGACGTGTCTCCACGTAGTCGCCGTCCGTTTCGATAATGTGCTTGTGCAGATGCGACCAGAGTTCGTTTTCGCTGATGCCGGGCACGAGCGCCGCTTCCAGCTTACGCACGCCCTCTTCGGCAGCACGCAGCGATGAACGGATCATCTTGATCTCGTTGGGGACCTTGATCGATCGCGCCCGTTCGAGCGGTTCCTGTGCGTCGCTGATCTGGTAGCCGCGCGCCTGCAATGCAAAGGCCGCCGCCGATGTTGCACTTTCGATGGCGATGCGTTTGCCGCCGCCACTCTGCTTGACCAGTTCATCCATTTCATCGGCCCAGCGCTCGGTGACGCGGCCCAGCATGTCGTCGCAGAAGTAATAGGAAATCGCGGTGGCGGGCCGCACTTCATCGACCGTATCGAGTCCGTCGGCGAGAAAATCGCAGCCTGCGTATTCGAACAGCACAACCTTGCCTTCGGCCGGCACGAATAGATAGCGCGCCGGATTGCGCATCGAATAGACCTGCATGTTGCGCGAGCCGGTCGCATAACGCATATGCGTGGGGTCGAACAGGATCGCGGCGGTCAGATCGCGCTTTTTCAGTTCGCGGCGCACGGCGGCAAGCCGGTCACGTTGGATCTGCGCGATTTCCTCCACGGTTGGTTCGCAATCTTCCGGGCGGTGAGTCGGGCGAATAATCGTCATGTTTTTGAAGGGGACGTGGGATGGTTTTGGAAAAAACTTCAATCGACGAGGTTGTCGGCACGCACGAGGCGTTGCTCGGCTTCCAGATGCATTTCGGACACGCGTCCATACAGTTGGCGCGTGCGTTCGAGCCTGCCGATCACACCAGGCTTCTGCGAGTACGCGAAGATCGCTGTGTGCCGGTCGATTCCGCCTTGCACCTGCGTGACGCGGTGCAGTGAAAAACGTCCCTTGAACAGTTGCAGATCGCCGGGCTGCAACGTGATCACGTTGACCGGCGCGCGCGTCTCGCCACGCACCACGCTGCCCACGTCGCCATAGTTCTCGCCCTGGGGCGAACGGATATTCGGGCAATACTCGAAATCGCCGCCCGCTTCCGGCTGTTGCGTCATCATCGAGACGATGAATTCGTTGGTGTCGTAATGCCACGGCTGTTCGGTGCCGGGCGGCATGACGTTCTGAACCAGTCCGGCATAGGGGTCCGCGTATTCCCAAACGCGCGCTTCACCGAGGCAGGCGGCAACGAAGCGTTTCATCGCCTGGGCCACATAGATGCGGTGCACGATCGCGTCGGCGGGGATGACATCGCGGGTGACAAAGCCGCTGGTGCGGTCCATGAAGACGCGGCGCGGATCGTCGGCAGGCAGCGTCGGATCGTCCGCCGTGAAGTAAGCGTTGACCTTACGAATCGAAAAGTAGGTCTTGCCCGCCAGGGCCACGCCTTCGGCCCGCGCCTGGGCCAGCGCCTCGGCCCGCAGGAAGCCGTGCAGCACCGCACTGCCGTTGCCCGCCAGGTGGGCGCGGCAGTTCGCGATCAGTTCGCGCATGCGGGGATGGTCCGGATCGTGCAAGGGATAGCGCCCGGTATCGACGATGTCGCTCAAATCGTTGCATTCGGCATCGGCAAGAGGAAAACTGACTGACACGGAGAGACTCCAGATTAGGGGTTCAGACTGATTTGTGACGCGAATTGTTTTCGACAACAATCACCTCACTGACGCCCCCATGTTTTGATCGCCAAATTTCTTTGGAAAGCGAGTAATTCCGATGGCTTCCATCAGCGGACCCGATTGGTCGAAACTGAGTTCTCTGGACCCCGAACTGGTGCGGGCATTCGTTACCGTGGTTGACAGCGGCGGATTCACCGCGGCGGCCAAACTGCTGCACCGCACCCAGTCGACCATCAGTCTGCGGATCCGCACGCTGGAGGAGCGGTTGGAAACACATATGTTTTTGCGTAGCAGCCGGCGGCTCGCTTTGTCGCGCGATGGCGAGAATTTTCTGATTCACGCCCGGCGCATTATTCAGGTGCAAAACGAGGCGATCGCCGCGCTGAACCGGAGTAATAGCGATGGGGTGATCCGGTTTGGCCTGCCCGAGGACTATGCAGAGTTATGGCTGCCTGAATTGCTCAAGAAGTTTTATGCGCTGAGGCCGGGTGCGCGGCCGCATATTCATTGCCGGATGTCGTTGGAGTTGCTGGAGCGGTTGCAGGCTGGGGAGTTGGATCTGGCTTTAGTGGTGCGGCATGGGTCGCAGACCAGTGGGCGGCATCTCGGGCGTGAGGAAGTAGTGTGGGCCGCGCATCGGGGTTTTGTTCTGGAGGCTGGGGCGCCGGTGCCTCTTGCCTTGTTTCCTGAGACTTGTTGCTATCGGCAGCGGGGGCTTGAAGCGCTTGCCGCGGTTGAGCGGCACTATCAGGTTGTGTATACGAGTCAGAGTCCTACCGGGATCAAGGTTGCGGTTAATCATGGGGCGGCTGTTACGATTATCGATCGGTGTACGTTGCCGGATAACTGGCGGGTGCTTGGGGTTCAGGATGGGTTGCCCGCCTTGCCCGCGGCCGATCTTGAGTTGCATCGGGCTTCTGTTAATCGGGATCCTGCTGTGGATGTGCTTGCGGCTTTGATTGAGGAGATGGTTGTTGAGAGGCGCAATTTGGCGGTTGCTGTTAGCGCTTAGCGGTGCTGCTTGTCTCGTGGGGGTGGTCTTTTCTTGATCTGGCTTTTGGGTCTTTTCTTGATCTGGCTTTTGGGCCTTTCCTTGATCTGGCTTTTGGGCCTTTCCTTGATCTGGCCTTTGGGCCTTTCCTTGATTTGTTATCGGTCTATTAGCGTCGCCCCTGTGCGGGGCAGGCACCTACTTTTCCTTGCCTGCCCTCCATGTCAGGCTAGTTGTCGCCTCACCCGAACCGATTGGTGTAAAGATGGGGGGCGGACAGCGAATGGAAGATGAAACGCTATTCAGCGGAAACCCGGGAATGGGTAATCCAGCAGATGATGCCGCCGTTCAATCGTGCGGTCATCGAGCTGGCGGGGGCGACGGGCATCACCACGGTGACGCTGCGGACCTGGCGGCAGCATGCAAGAGATACAGGGAAATTCATGCCGGGCAATGGCAAAACGGGCGATCAGTGGTCAAGCGCCGGGAAGTTCAGGGCGGTGCTGGAGACGGCGTCGCTCAACGAGATCGAGACCTCACAATACTGCCGCAGTAAAGGCATTTATCCGGAGCAGATCCGGCAGTGGCGCGAGGCGTGCGAGCAGGCCAACGCGGTGCCTGAAACGAAGCCCACGGCGGCCCAGCGCAACGAGGCGAAGGCTGCGCAAAAGCGCATCCGTGAACTCGAGCGCCAGCTCAAACGCGCTGACGCGGCCCGCGCGGAGGCGGCGGCCTTGCTGAATCTGCGAAAAAAAGCCGAAGCGATCTGGGGCAAGGAAGAGGAAGACTGATCAGCCGCCCGGATCGCGATGAAGCCATGCAGTTGATCGATGAAGCTGTACAGCAGGGAGCGCGCCGCTCGCGTGCGTGCGAGCAGTTGGGGCTCAGCGTGCGCAGTGTCCAGCGCTGGCGCCTGTCGCCGCAGGACGGGCGCGCTCAGGTGAAGCGTGCAGCGCCGCCCAACAGGCTGAGTGAGGCAGAACGTCAGGCCGTGCTCGATGCGGCCAACCGTCCGGGCTACGCGAGCCTGACGCCGCACCAGATCGTGCCGAAGCTGGCGGATGAAGGGATTTATCTGGCTTGCGAATCGACGTTCTACCGGATACTGAAAGCAGCAGGACAGGGCCAGCGCCGGGGCCGCGCGCGAGCCCCGCAACGACGCACGCTCACGACGCACTGTGCCGATGGTCCGAACCAGGTGTGGTGCTGGGATATCACGTGGATGCCGGGCACGGTCAGGGGCCGGTACTTCTACTGGTACATGATGAAAGACATCTACAGCCGCAAACTGGTGATGAACGAGGTGTGGGAGCAGGAGTCGGCTGAGCACGCGAGCGAGTTGCTGAACAAGGGATGTTTGCGTGAAGGTATCGCCGGGCGTCCGCTGGTGCTGCACTCGGATAACGGCAGTGCAATGAAAGGCGCCACGATGCGCGCGGCCATGATCGATCTGGGTGTGCAGCCTTCGTTCAGCCGGCCGCGCGTGAGCAACGACAATGCCTTTGCCGAGTCGCTGTTCCGCACGGCGAAGTACTGTCCGTTATGGCCCGAGCAGCCGTTCGACACGCTGGAGGCGGCCCGGGAATGGGTGCAGCGCTTCGTGCAGTGGTACAACGAAGAGCACTGTCACAGCGGCCTGAAGTATGTCAGTCCGGGGCAACGGCATCGCGGCGAAGCCAACGATCTGCTGGCCCGCCGGTGTGCGCTGTACGAAGACGCGCGCAGGCAGAACCCCGCACGCTGGTCAGGTGCCATCCGCAACTGGCACCTGGCAGACTCGGTCTATCTGAACCCGGAGCGAACTCACGCGTCGGCCAAAATGTATAAGCACGCAGCGTAACGGTTCATGCGACAACTACCTTGACACACACCGCCTGCTGCAAAGAAAAGTAAGCAAAAGAAAGCAGCTCACACCGCTAGGGAAGGTCTTATGTGGACGCCTCCCGGATTGCAAACAGTTTTGCGATGTTGACTGGCAGGTTTAGGCAGCACGCTTATGTCCGGCCCGTTTGCGCAGGTCGTTATTTGCCTGCAGGCCCTAATGGAATTCGCTGGCGAGGTCCTCATCTGCATATCGAACACAATGGTTCATCTTCCCTATCGGGTTTTCCTCGCCCCGGTCCAACCTGTTAGCCATCATGCAGCACGTGCTTGCGCTCCTTGGGGAAGTTGTGAATGTTGTAAATCGATAAACCGAAGCTAGGCGGTAGCGGGCGGCGATGCTTGATATTTCTCCGGTCGCGCCAGCACCGCCCAGATGGTTCTTGCTAACTTGTTGGCGACAGCGGCAACCGCTACGTTAAATGGCCTACGCTTGAGCAAACCATCAACCCAAGCCGATCGTTTGCCTTGGATGATCACCGAGCGGGCACCGTGCATCAATAGCGTGCGTAAATAAGTGTCGCCGCGCTTGCTCAGACCCATCTGCCGGACCCGTCCGCCGGTGCCGGATTGTCGCGGCACGAGCCCCAGCCATGCGGCGAACTCGCGGCCGGATTTGAACGTGCGTACGTCGCCTATAGCTGCGACGGTCGCTGTTGCAGTCAAAAGCCCAACACCAGGGATATCGGCAACCTTCTGACAGTCCGGGTTGTGGCGAAACAGGCTGCCAAGGCGCCGCTCCAGAACGGCCATTTCTCGATCGGTGTCCTGAGCGCGAGCCCATTGTTCCCTCAGGCTGTCGATTAGCATGGCGGGCAAACGTTCAGCGGCGCGTGCAAGCGCGGCGGGGAATGCTTTGCTGAAGGCCCGATAGCTTTCGGGCAACACTTCTCCGAATTCGTACAGCAAGCCACGCAATGCGTTCGTTTGCATGATGCGAAACTTCATCAGTTGAGCTCGCAAACGATGTATCGCCAGAACTGTTTGCTGAGCTTCGCTTTTGACCGCTACGAATCGTGCCTCTGGCTGTTGAGCAGCGGTGCAGATTGCCCGCGCGTCGGCCGCATCAGTTTTGTTCCGCAGTACAAAGGGTCGTACAGAGCGTGCAGATATGAGCTTCGCTTCATGCCCAAGGGCTTGCAATCGTCTCGCCCAGTCGTGGGCACTTCCGCAGGCTTCCATCACGACAATCGAGGGTGCACGTTTCGCAAAGAACTCGAGCACTTGCGCGCGCTTGAGTTTGAATCGTTCAACTTGGCCGCTCTGCGGATCGAGCGCGTGAAGTTGAAATACTTGCTTGGCGATGTCCATCCCGATGATCGTGAGTTTCATTTCAGATTCTCCTTGAAGAACGGTTGACGAGCATCCTCACTTTCGCACATTCGGGCGACCGCGAGTTCTACTTTCCGCACTCGCTTCGCCATCTCCACGACGGCCCGTTTCCGGGGGGAGGCGTCCATACCATCTGCAAAAGTCCTGGCGTTGACGTGTGTGTGGACTATCCTGGAAGAAGGATAGTTAATCAGGGAGAGTCTTGATGGCGCAACTGGGTCTTGGTCTGGATCTGTCAACGAAACGCACGCGTAAGCGGGAATTTCTCGAAGAGATGAGGTGCGTGGTGCCGTGGTCGAAGCTGATTGCGTTGATCGAGCCGCACTACCCGAAGGGTAAGACGGGACGCCCGCCCTTTCCGATTGCCACGATGCTGCAGATCCATTTCATGCAGCAGTGGTTCGGACTGTCGGACCCGGCGATGGAAGAGGCGCTCTATGACATGCCGCTGTACCGCGAGTTTGCGGGACTGGATGGCGGCATGACGCGGTTGCCGGACGAAAGTACGATTCTGCGGTTTCGCCACCTGCTCGAAGCACACGGTCTGGCTGTGCAGATGTTTGCGCTGGTCAATGAGATTCTGATCGACAGGGGATTGATGCTCAAGGCAGGATCAGTCGTTGACGCGACCCTGATTTCAGCACCCACTTCGACGAAGAATACGTCGGGTGAGCGAGACCCGGAAATGCACCAGACACAGAAAGGCCGTAGCTGGTACTTCGGGATGAAAGCGCATATCGGCGTGGACGCGCAGTCGGGCCTGGTTCACACGGTTGTCGGCACAGCGGCCAACATGGCCGACATCAATGAGGCTCAGTCGCTGTTGCATGGCGAAGAAACGGATGTGTACGCTGATGCCGGCTATCAGGGTATTCATAAGCGCTGCGATGAGGATTCAGCGCGCTGGCATGTTGCGATGAGGCCATCCAGACGAAAGCAGCTGGATCTGAATGACCGTCTGGACGCAATATTCGATCAGATTGAGCGTCTTAAAGCTGGAATCCGGGCCAAGGTTGAGCATCCATTCCGCGTGCTGAAGCAGCAGTTTGGCTATACAAAGACCCGATACCGGGGCCTGGCGAAAAACACGGCCCAGATCACAACACTGTTCGCGCTGGGCAACCTGTGGATGGCGCGTAAGCAATTGCTCAAAGCGTAAAACACGAAGGCGTAGATGCCATGTGCGTTGCAAATGCGAGTCGCCCTGGCCGATCAGAATCTGCGATCAAGATCCCTGCATGTTTGCAGTGTAAATGCGCCACGCGCTGCAAACAGCCGACGCACAGAAAACGGGTTGTGCAGATGGTATGGACGCCTCCCCCCGGAAACGGGCCGTCGTGGAGATGGCGAAGCGAGTGCGGAAAGTAGAACTCGCGGTCGCCCGAATGTGCGAAAGTGAGGATGCTCGTCAACCGTTCTTCAAGGAGAATCTGAAATGAAACTCACGATCATCGGGATGGACATCGCCAAGCAAGTATTTCAACTTCACGCGCTCGATCCGCAGAGCGGCCAAGTTGAACGATTCAAACTCAAGCGCGCGCAAGTGCTCGAGTTCTTTGCGAAACGTGCACCCTCGATTGTCGTGATGGAAGCCTGCGGAAGTGCCCACGACTGGGCGAGACGATTGCAAGCCCTTGGGCATGAAGCGAAGCTCATATCTGCACGCTCTGTACGACCCTTTGTACTGCGGAACAAAACTGATGCGGCCGACGCGCGGGCAATCTGCACCGCTGCTCAACAGCCAGAGGCACGATTCGTAGCGGTCAAAAGCGAAGCTCAGCAAACAGTTCTGGCGATACATCGTTTGCGAGCTCAACTGATGAAGTTTCGCATCATGCAAACGAACGCATTGCGTGGCTTGCTGTACGAATTCGGAGAAGTGTTGCCCGAAAGCTATCGGGCCTTCAGCAAAGCATTCCCCGCCGCGCTTGCACGCGCCGCTGAACGTTTGCCCGCCATGCTAATCGACAGCCTGAGGGAACAATGGGCTCGCGCTCAGGACACCGATCGAGAAATGGCCGTTCTGGAGCGGCGCCTTGGCAGCCTGTTTCGCCACAACCCGGACTGTCAGAAGGTTGCCGATATCCCTGGTGTTGGGCTTTTGACTGCAACAGCGACCGTCGCAGCTATAGGCGACGTACGCACGTTCAAATCCGGCCGCGAGTTCGCCGCATGGCTGGGGCTCGTGCCGCGACAATCCGGCACCGGCGGACGGGTCCGGCAGATGGGTCTGAGCAAGCGCGGCGACACTTATTTACGCACGCTATTGATGCACGGTGCCCGCTCGGTGATCATCCAAGGCAAACGATCGGCTTGGGTTGATGGTTTGCTCAAGCGTAGGCCATTTAACGTAGCGGTTGCCGCTGTCGCCAACAAGTTAGCAAGAACCATCTGGGCGGTGCTGGCGCGACCGGAGAAATATCAAGCATCGCCGCCCGCTACCGCCTAGCTTCGGTTTATCGATTTACAACATTCACAACTTCCCCAAGGAGCGCAAGCACGTGCTGCATGATGGCTAACAGGTTGGACCGGGGCGAGGAAAACCCGATAGGGAAGATGAACCATTGTGTTCGATATGCAGATGAGGACCTCGCCAGCGAATTCCATTAGGGCCTGCAGGCAAATAACGACCTGCGCAAACGGGCCGGACATAAGCGTGCTGCCTAAACCTGCCAGTCAACATCGCAAAACTGTTTGCAATCCGGGAGGCGTCCACATAAGACCTTCCCTAGCTCGTAAGCGGGTCCCTCGCACAGTCGCGGTAGTGGTGCATCTGGAATCCGTGCTCTCGCACATTCCGCCCTGGTGACAAGGCAGTCATGCCTCCGGCGGCGCTGCGCGCGCCGACCCGTAATTCTTAAAACCATCTGTCTCAGTTCTTCCCCTCTCGACTCATTTCACTGCTCCGCTCTTCATCTCGTCTCATCTCATCTCGTCTTGTCTCTCCTCGCTTCGCGCGCTCTCTCCCCGCCTCGTCAAGTCATTCGGATAGCAAACGTTCCGTGATTCGGCTGGCGACTCTCCAGCGCTTGCTCCATCGGCGTTTCCGATTGATCCCATCAGAATTCCTCGCTTTGCAAAAAGTATTGGCCGGAAAATCATGCGTCGGCCACTTGCCCAAACCATTCTGGATATCTTATGAAAAAGAAAGTCATCGCCCTCGCCCTGCTCGGCGCCACGTCCCCCGCTTTCGCACAGAGCAGCGTGACGCTATACGGGGTCATCGATGAAGGTGTCGACTACACCAATAACGTCGGACACGGTAGCGTCGTGGAGCTCGCAAGCGGCTACGCACAAGGCAGCCGCTGGGGCATGAAAGGCTCGGAAGATCTCGGCGGTGGCCTCAAAGCAATCTTTCAACTCGAAAACGGCTTCGATCTGAATTCCGGCCGGCTCAATCAGGGCGGCCGCATGTTCGGCAGGCAAGCCTATGTGGGTCTGAGCAGCGACCGCTTCGGCACCGTTACGCTAGGCCGTCAATACGATTCGGTGGTCGACTATCTCGCGCAGACCACCGCCAACGGCAATTGGGCCGGCTATCTGTTTGCGCATCCGTACGACAACGACAACACCGATAATTCGTTCCGCGTCGATAGCACCATCAAATACGCTAGCCCGGATATCTCGGGGTTCCAGTTCGGTGGCACGTACAGCTTCAGCAACGATACGAATTTCGCCAACAACCGTCAGTACAGCTTCGGTGCTCAGTACGCAAACGGCGGTCTGCTGGTCGCAGCGGCCTATTTGCAAGCAAATAATCCCGGCGTCGGTTCGAACGGTGCAATCACCGCGAACGATGCAAGCTTCATCGCTGGACGTATGCGCGTGTTCGGCGGCGGGATCAACTACACGTTCGGCTCGGCGACTGTCGGCTTCGCGTATACCAACTCGAACTACAAGGATCCCATCGGTAACGGCTATATCGGTATCCCGCTCGCTGCAAACGGCGTCCTGCTGAATACGCTGAAATACCAGAACTTCGAAGTGAACGGCAAATACCAGATCACACCTGCGCTCTTCGTTGGCGCACAGTATGTCTACACGATGGAGACTTACGACGCCTCGACAGGCAGCGTAAAACCCAAGATCCACTCCGTCGGCCTGATGGCGGACTACAACCTGTCAAAACGCACGGACGTCTACATCCAGGGCGAGTATCAGAAGGTCGCCGGCAGTTCGACCAACTCGATTCTCGATGACGCATTCGTCCCAGGCACGCAGTCTCCTTCGTCGACGCAGAATCAGGTCGTGGCTCGCGTGGCGCTTCGCCATAAATTCTAGAAGGCGCGTCGCCACGCGCCAACTCAACTCAATCATTCAAGCCAGACACGGAATGCGCGGCTCATCTTGCATTCCGCTGTCAATCCAGTCAACTTGACTCCCGGCAGATGTGAAGGTAACCTACGAAGGTAACCTTCACATCTGCCGGTATGTCCAGCAACGACACTCAGCCCACACGCTCCTCCTCCGATTCCGACGCCCTGCACGCAACGGCGGGAGACTTGCGCGTACTTGTCGGCAAGCTGCGCCGCCGGTTGCGCGAAGAAGCGCACGTGGGCGATTTCACGCCGTCGCAGGTGCAGGTTCTGATCCTGCTGGAGCGCGAAGGTCCGGCAACGGTCACAACGCTCGCGCGCATCCACGGTATGCGTCCGCAATCCATGGGCGAGACGCTTTCGATTCTGAAAGCTGCCGGGCTCGTGAGTGGCGCACCGGATCCGAACGACGGGCGGAAAACTGTTCTCTCCCTCACGCCCACCTTCCGCAAGCAGATCAAGGCAAGCCGCGCGGCACGCGAAGACTGGCTGTTCCGTACGATGCAGACCCGCTTCTCCGCCGCCGAACAGAAACAGCTCGCGATCGGCGTCGACTTGCTCAAGCGCCTTATCGACTCGTAACCTCCAGGAAAACACCATGGCCCTCACTACGCTCGACGCAAAGACTGCATTGGTCGTCATCGATTTGCAGCAAGGCATCGTCGCACTGCCCACCGCCCACCCCACCGCGGAGGTCGTCAAGCGCTCCGTTGGTCTGGCCGATGCATTTCGTCGCCACGGTCTGCCGGTGGTGCTCGTCAACGTGGCGGGCGGCGCGCCAGGCCGCGCGGAGCAGTCGCGTCCTGCCGGTGACTTCCCCGCCGGCTTTGCAGACCTCGTTCCCGAACTGAACCAGCAGCCGTCGGATCATCTGGTGACCAAGCGCACCTGGGGCGCGTTCACGAACACCGACCTCGAAGCGTATCTGCGCAAACAAGACGTCACGCAGGTGGTACTGGTCGGCGTGGCCACCAGCATCGGCGTCGAGTCCACCGCGCGTTTCGCACAGGAACTCGGCTTCAACGTTACGTTCGCGATCGACGCGATGACGGACATGAACCTGGACGCTCACACCAACAGCATCGCGCGAATCTTCCCGCGCCTCGGCGAGACCGGCACGACGCAAGACGTCCTCGACCTGCTCGAAAAATCGCGCGCATGAGCACTCGCTTGAACCGCTGCGCGGCGCGGATCGACCACACGGGGATGTCCCGGTGAGTGGCACATTCCGTTCGTTGCGCACGTTCAACTACCGGGTCTGGGCCAGCGGCGCGATCGTCTCCAACGTCGGGACATGGATGCAGCGCACGGCGCAGGACTGGCTCGTACTTACGGAACTCACGCATCACAATGCAACATCAGTAGGCATTGTGATGTCGCTGCAGTTCGGGCCGCAAATGCTCCTGCTGCCCCTAACCGGTTATGCGGCCGACCATTTCGACCGCCGCAAGCTGCTGTTCGCCACCCAGGGGGCGATGGGCACGTTGGCGTTATGCCTCGGGATTCTCACCGTGACCGGCCTCGTGCAGTTATGGCAGGTCTATGTGTTTGCGGGCTTGCTCGGCTGTGTCACCGCGTTCGATTCACCGGCGCGTCAGACCTTTGTCTCCGATCTGGTGAAAGAAGCCGATCTGTCGAACGCGGTCGCGCTGAATTCCACCTCGTTCAACTCGGCACGCATGATCGGGCCTGCTGTCGCGGGGCTGTTGATCGCCTCAGTGGGCACGGGCTGGGTGTTTCTGATCAACGGCCTCTCCTTCGTCGCCGTGCTCGGTTCGCTGCGCATGCTGCGCATCAGCGAACTGAATCTGAAGCCGCGTGCGACACGCACGCGCGGCAGCTTCGTGGAAGGCTTCAAGTATGTTTGGACGCGTCCCGATCTGAAGGCCGCACTGTTGATGATGTTTCTGATCGGCACCTTCGGGCTGAACTTCCCGATCTTCATTTCGACCATGTCGGTTACCGCCTTTCATGCGGGCGCGAGTCAATACGGCGTGCTGAGCTCGACCATGGCAATCGGCTCTGTCACCGGTGCGCTGCTCGCCGCACGCAGGGCGAAACCTCGCATGGCTCTTCTGCTCGGCGCGGCGGCGGTTTTCGGCGTGGGTTGCACGATTGCCGCGCTAATGCCGAACTATGTATTGTTCGGCCTGGCACTCGTCGTGGTTGGCGTGGCGACGCAGACGTTCAACACGTCGACAAACAGCCTCGTGCAAATCTCCACCGAGCCGGCCATGCGTGGCCGGGTCATCGCGATCCTGCTGGCCATCGCGCTCGGCGGCACGCCGCTCGGCGCGCCGGTGGTGGGTTGGGTCGCGGATCGTTTCGGCCCGCGTTGGGCACTCGGCGTCGGCGCTGCATCGGGCTTCGCCGCGGCGGTCGTCGGCTTGATGTATCTGGTCAAGTATCGTCAGTTGCGCGTGTATGTCGAGTCGGGCTGGTTGCGCTACAGCATCGACAGCCCGCGTCAGGCGCCGCTCTACGTCAGCCCCGCAACCGCTGTGCAGAATGCCGTGCTGAGCGAAGCGGAAGAGGATTCGTCCGCTGGTGTTTAAGGGCCGCGGCGCGAAGCGCGGCAAACGGCATACGGGACGACAATGAGGTGGTTTGCTGCCCTCCCCTTGTAAGACGTTAGCGGAGGACCTTCCTCCATCTTACTGACAGCATGGCTCATGATTCGAGCCTTCATGACACACTGGCTAACGCCGGTTATGAAAAACGTCCGCGTCACCGCACGGTTTGTCACCATCCAGGAGGCCTTGCGATATCAGAAACTGGCACGCCTGCCCTTTCATAGCCGCAAGGAACCGCCCCTCCTTCCACGGATGAAGCTCTCCGGACGCTGGATCGAGACCGCCGGTTTCGAACCCGGACAGCGCGTGCGTATCACCGTCGAGCACCAGCGACTTATCATTACCCCAGCTTAAAAGACGAAGGGCCGCGTCAGCGGCCCTTCGTTGTTCGTCAACGGCACACCATCTACGGCACCAACAATTCATCAAGAAGCGTCTTCGCTCTCGCATAATCCAATGGTTGAGTCAACGTCGGATTTGCAAGCTCATAGAGAACATCTCCAATTTCGCGCACAGAGTCAGCCTCGAACTGAATATCTTCTCGCCCTTCGATTTGATTTGCCCAAGACTCGATTTCAAAGCCAGAGAATTCGCCTCGAAGATATCGTTGCAATGCCATCGACAAATGCTTCTTCGTCAGCTTGACACCAGCCCCTTCGTAATCCCAGTCAAACACGGCGAGCTGTGCCATGATTTTTTCAAGTGGCCGGGACAACTCCAACAAATCACGCACTACCGCGAGCCGATCCATTCCGCTTGAAGTCATGGGAATACCCCTCCGTCGATCTTGTCCTTCACGTGGATGATATTGCCAGCTGGATCATATGTCGTCTTTGTGTACTGGATCGTTTTCCCAGTGGAATCTATCTGTTTCTCATAAACATCAGACAACCCCGGAACGCGACCGGGCGACGTAGCCTGCGCCGCAACACGCTCATTTGGAAGAGACCTTAGTCCGACGCTGTCTTTTGCATTTGCAGGTAGCTTCTGCGTAAACCGCTCAACGTTCTTAAGTTGTGTCGCAGTTAGCCCTACCTCTTTTGCCCCCGCCGCTACCCCCTTGGCAAGTGACCCTCCGATCATTGGTACATCGCTATTGGCAATTTCGTTAGCGAGTAATCCAAGGGCAAGGAACGGCAATAGCGGCCCCATTGCAACCTGCGCACCACTACCAAAGCCTGCTGGAGTATAGGCGAATGCTGTTCCTGACAGTCCCGCTAATCCGCTAGAATCCGTGAAATTCACCGGATTGTTCTTCACATACGCATACAGGTTCAGATCTGTCCGTCGTACCGATGGGGTCTGTCTGCAAGAACCTTCCCAGCGCCGGCGAGTACATCCGCGCCTTGTAATAGTACAGCCCCAGTTCTGTTCGCCTTGACGCGAACTTCCCTCACACGGGACGCTTTCCCTTATGCAGCAAGGCTTCCCGCCCATCACATGCATCGTCACAGGGAATTTTTCCAGACGCGATTTTCCATTACTTCGCATCTCGAAACAAGTTGTTCCTGCGGCTCGTTACGCAGTAACACGGACGTCACCAGCGTTACCGCGTAACGCGTCACATATCCAGCCTGAGCCGTCCAGCGTAGTAATCGGCCTGCCCTTTGGGTAACTTCCCTGCCCGTTTGAGCGCCACCTCTTCGGCCTGCACCAGCAGCCGCTCCAGCATCGCCCTTTGCGTTACGCCGTAACACGCAGCCACCCGTTCCAGCGCACGCTTCGCATGCAGATCAATCACCAGGCCCAGCCGCTCGCCCTTGCCGTTCTCGTCCTTCAGATGCCGCTCCCGATACGCCGCCTGCCGTTCCGCACTACTCATTGCCATGAAGCCTCCTTCTCATCGTTACGCAGTAACACCAGCATGCCAGGTGTTACTGCGTAACGACACCTGGCCGGATGGATAACGTGACACTCGCCCGCCGGGTTTGACGGCGCCCGATCCTCAAGAATCAGGTAGCCGGTGCAATAGCTCGCGTGACCGAGAACGAGAAGCCTACGCATAGGCCACGCAGCGAACAGAAGAGACCACACTGGTAAACGAAGCGCGGGCGATGAGTGCTACCAACACTCACCGCCCGCTGATCACCACCAGCTCAATGGGAGAGTTGACGATGACTAGGCACGATCTTAAAGCACAACCCCGCAAGACCCGTAAACCTCGTCAGCGCGAGTACGAGCATTGCAGCGGCATCCTGCGAAACACCCCTGATCCTGGGCCCACGCAACCAGACGGACAGCCCTATTTCCCGTGGATGCAGATCGCCGACCACTGGCTCGCCACAGCCGGCTTCAAACCCGGTGAGCGCGTCAGCTTCAGTATCGACTACCGCTACGCACGACTTACCATCATGCCCGATCACGGATGACCGAATGACTAAGGACCGCTCGCGCGGCCCCTGGGCATTCACGTCAACTTCACAATCGGCTTCTATTCGCCGCAGAACATCAAGAGGCATCGCCCGTCAGTTTTTGTTACCAAACTGATGGGTTTTCGAGTGTCGCCGTAGTCAATTGAGATTTGCACCTCTATATCCTGGTCATCAAACGATTGAAGCTCTTTAATCAGATCGCGAATTGATTTTCCGCGATATACCCACTCCGGATATTTAGGTTCGTCGGTCGGCATCTTATTTTCCTATACGTGTCAAATCAGCACTAAACGTTCCCTGGCGCGTATCCTTGGACATCAGATTTTTAACGGAATCGGCCATTTTCCAAGCGCCGCCATTATGGCCATCTATATCCCTTGTGATGTAGCTCTTGCCATTGGAATATACTGCCTGTCCATTTACAACTTCTGAAATCCGCTTAAATCCAAGCGCTTCTGCGGCCGCCGTTGCCTCTTTTGTGGTCGCGTATACCGGACCAGATACTGCCCGAACGGCTGAGTTAACAGCACCGGCCAAAGCACTGCCAACTTCTTTAATAGTTGCCGGCCCTAGGCAAACACTTGGCCCGCCCGTCGCAATGCAACCGCTGCTGTCAATTTTCGGCGGGCCACCCAGTGCCAAATCTGTTAGTGCCGACTTTGCAGAGCACGCAGCCAATCCAGAAGGATCACCGAAGTTGACCGGGTTATTCCCCACATACGCATACCAGTTCAGGTCATCCTGATACCCCACCGGATCCGTCTGCAGGAACCGCCCCAGCGCCGGCGAGTACATCCGCGCCTTGTAATAATACAGCCCCAACGGCGCCAGATACTGTTGCCCCGTGTATCCGAAGCGCGACGCCGGCACTCCTTCTGTCTCCCCGAACGGCCCGTACGCTTGGCTACCCGTTGTCGCACCCGTGAATGTCGCCTGCGCCACAATGCTGCCCTGCTGGTTCGCGTACAGAAAGCTCCTTGCTTCCGTGCTCGCGCCTTCGTACTGCACCAACGGCGCATCCACCCCAGGACCGAACACATAGCGCCGCGTCAGCTTGCCCGCGCTGTCGTACTCAGCCACCAGGTTCTGTCCGTCGTACAGCAGAGTCGTGTCCGTCGGGGCCAATCCGATCACCTTCGTCCGCACCAGCCGCCCTTCCGGGTCGTAGCTGAGCGTCGCGCTCGTACCCGCGCGCGTCCCCGATGTCATCCGGTTGTCCGCGTCGTAGCCGTAAATCCACACCCCGTCACTCGTCAGGTTGCCGTTGCGGTCGTACGTAAAACCCTTGCCCGCCACACCCGCGTACTGGTTCAGCGCGTTTGCCGTGTACGCGGTACTCGCTGCAGCAGGCTTCCACGCGTACCGGCCGTTCGTCACACGCGCCTGTTTGATATCACCCAGCTGGTTGCGCGTGAAGCTCGCCGCCCAGTCCTCCGAGTTGCCCGTGAAGCGGTGGTTCAGGTTCGACAGCCCCCCTTGATCGTCGTATGCCAGCTCGGTGTAAGTGCCGTTGCCCCCGTCCACCGCGGTCCGGCGGTTCAGCGCGTCATAGCGGTATTGGGCCAGCAGCGACTCGCCGTTCTCGATAACCTGCACCGGCCGCCTGTAGCTGTCATACCTGATCAATACGTGGAATCCGTCCGGCCATGCGATGTCGGTCACATTGCCGGCCGCATCACGGGTGTAACGCAGCGTCCTGCCCGCAGCGCTCGTCTGCGTCAACTGGTCCATCCCGTCATAGCTGTTCGTGATCGTATGGCTGCCGTCGCTGAATTGTGATGCCGTCTTCAAGCCCCGCAGGTCGTAGCTGTACTGCACATTGCCCATCCCGGCTGGGAACGTGCGGGCCTCCAACCGATCCAGCGCGTCGAAGCTCTGCCCGATCGTGTCGCCACTACGCTTCCTGAGCGAAATCAGGTTGCCATTCGCGTCCCACGCGTACTGCTCGTAGTTATTCGCGTCGCCCATGCCCGGCTGCCCGTCTAGCGGAAAGTGCGTACGGTACAGCCGGTCGTGGCCGTCATACAGGTTCACCGTGGTGTTGCCTTTCGCGTCACTCGTCAGCGCCACCGTCCCGTTCGGGTTGTAGGTGTAGCTCACGTAGCTCTGCTCCAGACCCGTGCCCACCGCCTTGCGGATGCTCTTCACGCTGTCGTTCGCGTTGTACACCGTCTCGGTGACGCGGTTGCCGCCGTCGGCCGCCACCAGGTATCGCGTCACCCGTGACGGGCGATGATGGTCGTCATACGCCGTGTCGGTGACCGGCGTCGGCGCGGTTTCGACTGGACAGGTGCTTACATTCGCCGTTTTAGCCGGGCCCCAGACCCGTACCACGTCGCCCATCGCGTTGTAGCGCCTGCACGTCACCATCGCGCCACCGGCAATCGCCACGCCGCGGATGATCTCGCGGCTGTCCGCGTCGTAGGTGATCACCTCGTCGCTCGCCAGCAGGTTCGCGTTCGTGCGGGTCACGTTGCCGCGCTTGTCATAGGTGTACGTGACGGTCGCAACGCCATCGCGTTTGCTCGTGAGCAGTCGGCCTTCGCTGTCGAAGATGTTGACCGTCTTGATGGCCTGGCCGTCCGCGTCCTTAGTCGTGGTCAACGGCGTATGGTCGGCAGCATAGCTGATCGTCATCGCCGTACTTCGCGTTGCGTCGATTTTCTCGGTCACGCGCACTGGCCGATTAAACTTGCTGCCGCTCGTGTTTTGGGCCGACTCGTAAGCGATGGCGGTGCTAGGCGACACGCCGTTCACCGCAGGCCGCGTGACGCTGGTCGGCAGCCATTCGTTGTACGTAGTCGTGGTCACCTGACCTTTGGCGTTCGTGGCAGTGAGGACGTTGCCGTACCTCGGGCTATAGGTGAAGCGTTGCGTCAACACCGGATCACTGGTACCGGGCCGGGGATACCGTGATACGGTTGCTATGTTATGCGTACAGCCCGGCAGCGGGATGTACGCGAGCGCGCAGCTCGCGTCGTCGTAAGTATATTCGGTGCGGTTGCCCTCAGGACGAGTCTCGCGAACCAGGCGGTTCTGGCCGTCATACTCCTTGATCGTCCAGTTGCCCATTGGATCACTGACTTGCAGCAGGTTCCCTTCGCCGTCGATATAGTTCGCCCGGCTCGATCCACCCGGGCCCACTTCCTCACTGCGATAACCGGCGAAGTAATAATTGAACAGGTTGCCAGCGCCACTTGTCTGCGTCTGCACGCGACCCAACGAGTCATAAGTATTGCTGACCACTGGCGTGTTCGGGAATGAAGGCTGATAGAACCTGTTCATACGCCCGGGCTGGTCGTACTCGAAGCGCGTCGCAAAGCCTTCCTGATCAGTTTCACTAACCAGGTTGTCGTTGCCGTCGTACGCGTAGCGTACGGTCTGCTGGGGGCTGCTGACGCTCTGCAAACGATTGTTCGCGTAGGTCAACGTCAGGCTACGACCAACGGTATTGGCGATGCGCGTCAGCAGATCGCCGCTCCAGGTGAAGCTAACCGTTTTGCCATCCGGATGAAGGTAATAGCTTACCTTTCCTGAAGTGAAGGTATAGCGTGCGCCGCCGAGGATGACGTAGTCTGATTGGGCAGGAAAAACGTTCAGATGCACAGCCTTGCCCGGCGGCGAGCTGTAATCGCCATCGGGCAACCGCACGAACACATCGCTGTTCAGACCGAACGTTGCAATCCGGGTGTTGTCGACCAACTGGTCGCCAAACCAGCGCTGAGCCACCACCGCACTCAGGAATTTCTCAGCTGGGGCAACCGGATCGTTCAGCAGGTCAAGAGACGCCTTATGCTCCACGATCGCACCCACAGCATCGAGCGCAAGCCGGTCGCCCAACCCGAGGAAGCCATCGGAGGCACTGCGAAGACGGATGTCGTAGTTGTGTGTCCAGCCTTTGCCGAGCGCGCCGCTCTGAGTCTTCATCCCACTGCTGTAGAGGCGCTGGAAGTTCAGGCTGTCGGGTGTATCGCCGTAGCCAGTTTTGAGGTCCTGATGTTCATACAGGAAGTTGCCGTGGACCATATCGATCGGGTCGCCACCAATCTGTGCCGCGCCAAAGTAGTTGATCTGTTTCTGCGGTGACTGCGAATTATTGATTGCGGCGACGGTGTAGTTAACCGCGGACTGCGGCGTCGTGAAGAAGCCGCCCGAATATCCGCCGCTAATGGTCGCGCCAAGCAGACGCACTTTTCCGGTGCCGAGGACAAAGTAACCAACGCCCTTCCAACTGTTCTCGGTCAATTGGCAGTTGCCCGGAATCAGCAACCGGTAGCCCTGGTTCAGATAATTCTGGAAGTTGCCAAGATGAGCCTGGCAGTTAGCCAGCGCGGGCTGAATCACATTCGCGTAGTGACCACCGCCCGTGTTGTAGATCGTTTGCCCCTGACTCAGCGCCATGTCGATCAGCTTCACGGTCGACACCGCCGACACGCCAGAGGTCTGATTGACCGCGGTCGACTCAAGGATCGAAAGATGCATCCCGTTGCTGTCGAACACCGCCTTTTCCAGGTTCGTATCGCCAGTCATCTGGGCGGTCGAACTCATGTTACTCGGCAGGTCGACGTACGGACCGTCATAGAAGCCGGCGATGCCGATCTGGTGCTGCTGGACCGAGTACGCATTCGCCAGGCGGTCGGTAATCGAGGCGCTGGCCGTAGTCTGTGACACCCATTGCGCGCCCATCACGCCGAGGCTTGCGCCGAGCACTGGCTCGCTGGTGTCGGCGTTGCCGGCCGCGCGAATGTTTTCCAGATACTTAAGATAGCTTTGCGACAAGCCGCGACCGGTCGGGCCCCAACCGTTGACGACCAGGTACGTGCCGCCCCCCTTGATGTGCTGGTCGAACGCATGGTCGGAGTCGGCGTTGGGATACGCGTTATGCCACACGATAAAACTGATGACACTATCGGCCCCTGGCGCGACAGCGCTTCCCGGCGCACCGATCGTCTGCCCTTCAAGTTTGAGCACAGGCTGACTCGACGAGTTGTACGTGATCGTCAGGCGTTTGCCGTAAATCGCGTCGGACGTGAAAGTCTGGTCAATTCCCTGATAAACCACACGCACGGTCGGCTTGTAGCCAGCCGGAATGTCGGTCCACTCTTCTGGAGTCCAGCGCGTATCAAGCAGCGGATTCTGGGTCTGCCGTAGAGCACCGCCGTAGAAAGGCGTGATCGCTTTGCCGCCGACGATGTCGCTGAGGGTTGCCGTTGGCTTGTTCTTGCGAATCCAGCTTGCGAGGTTGGACGCGGAGGTCTGCAGATCCGAGCGGATGCCCGTGCGGTTCAAGCTGCGCACCAGATCGGGCGTGACGGTCGCACCCGTGGTAGCGTTCCTCAAAAACGACGACGCGTTATAGCCGGCGGCTACGTTCAGGTCGATACCGGACTTGAGGGTGTGCGGCTTGTAGCTGGGGTCGAACGTGTACCACGTCCCTCCGATATTGGCCTTGACCCACAGATGCTCGATCGAGATGTCGGTCAGCGCAGCATTCAACCCGGGGCAACTGCCAGCCTGTATCGCGTTGATGCTATAGACCGGGACCTGAGTCTGGCCCATCAGGTTCAGAACGGCACACACGTTGCCGACCGGCACGCCATACCACTCAGAGAACTGCTGCGCACTGAGCTTGATCACGCCACGAACGAAACGCGCGTCGTAACCCGACGTGCGCAGCAGCGACACCATCAACTGCGCCTGGTCGAACGCGCTGCCCTGGTTATCGAGCACCGCACCGAGCGCGCCTTTATGGATGCCGCGCACCGGGTCGATTTCAATATTGTTGCGGACGAACTGATAAATCAGGTCCGGGTTGTAGCGCAGCGCGCGAGCGAGCTCGTCAATCGACGCCGGGCCGGGAGGCGCATCGTTGGTGACGATTCCATTAGCACCAGTGACACCGGCACCGCGAAGCAGCCCCTTCTTCGCTTGCTCAAAGCTCTGCAGATGAACGCCCTCCGCGGTGGCATGCGTGCGCTGCAGATCGAGCTTCGGCAGCGTCTCGATCGTGCCATTGGCGTTGATGCCGGCCGGCAATTCACGGGCTACCTCCTTGTCGTGCGCCGTAGCCTCAGCTTCAGTGACCGGGAGCATGACTGCTCGCAAGCTGTTCGGCTGCGGAGCGAATTCCTGGCCGGACTGGGTTGGAGCGGCCCGCAACAACTTCGGCGCGGCGGGCGTGGACGGCTCACGGCCGCGGCGAATGAGCGGCTGCTGCTGGGTTTGCTGCGCATTCGCGCCGGCATCTTTGTCGACGACGACCGGCGTGGCGCTGGAGAACTGGACGTTGCCGGCTTCGGCGGTGCCAAGAAACATTGCCAGCATGCCCGCCAGTGCGGTCAGCACAACAGGGCGAACCGATTTGCATTTGTGGGGGGTGCGGCGGCTGGTCGCGCGGATTTCTACGTATGCGGCCTCGGGCATCTAACATTTCCTCGAGTGTTGGTGTTTTAGTTGCTGCTACCAAATTTGCGCGCAGAGAGCCCCCTCCCTTGGCGCAAGGGATGAATACTTTTTCAGGGGCGTGCGAGTCAATCAGCCGCCATGGTCTCCATCTGCACACTCCTTAAAGAGTGCGGATGGAGTTACAACCGGCGCTACCGATCTATCCCGATGACTGTCCGGCGCGGACGGTCGGAATGGAGCTTATGAAGGCGAGATGCTGACAACGCTGGTACGGTTACCGGCAGCGTCATAGCTATAGGTGATGGTGGTAGTTTGGCCACCGTCGCTGTAGGCGACCTTTGCCAGCCGTCCCAGCGCGTCATAGGTGTAGTTAGCGTCACTAGCGGAAAACACCGCTGCGGAAGACGTTAGCAAAACGATGCTGGCTGCAAGACCGATTGCTTGCCGAGTTCCCTTGTTCCCCATCCACTTGCGAGCTGCACCGTGTGGTTTTTCTAGCCTGCTTTCCAACGACTCTCTGCTAGTCACTTTGCTGCCTCCCGTCTTTCACTATGCATTACTAACCTGTAATAGATATTACATAGCACTTAACACACGATCAACATCAAATTTTTCTACCGATTAGAAATCCAAACTAAATCAAGCGCGTCAAATGAAAGTGTCAAATTAGGTGACAACGTATTGCTATCTGGTCCGACGACGTGCAATGCTCCGGATCTGCCTGCTTGGGTCAAGCTAGTCAAACCAGGTCTGCAAAATAGGCCAAACGATACTTAGCAAAACGATGAAAAATGTAAAGGCACGCGACCAGCGCGGCTTCACGCTGCTCGAATTGCTAGTTGTACTGGTGATCATCGGCCTGCTCGCTGGCATTGTCGGTCCGCGGCTGTTTGCCAATGTGGATAAATCCAAGGTGACCACGGCAAAGGCGCAGATCAACGTTTTGAGCAAAGCGGTTGAACAGCTACGGCTGGATATCGGCCGTTACCCTTCGGCACAGGAAGGATTGGCCCTGCTTACGTCGCCGCCCGCCGACGGTACTCCCGGCTGGAGTGGCCCCTATCTGACCAAGACCGTGCCGCTGGATCCGTGGGGCATGCCGTACCGCTACGTCTTTCCCGGCACGCGTAATCCGGATTACGACATCGTGTCGGATGGTGCGGAGAAGCAAGGTGCGGGCGCCAACGCAAGCGCGGAAATCCACAACTAGGCCACGGGCGGCTGTAACAGGTAAGTGATCCAGGATCGTGACGAAATTTGTCTTGCTCGGGCTGAATGCGCGTGGGGAACTGCAGCAGTTTGACCTGCTCGCCGCGAATCGAAAGGATGCGCAGCAGGAAGGCGTGCGGTGCGCGCGGCAAGCTGGGGTACAGATGGTCGAAGTCTGTGCTGCCGGCGCCGGCACGGCAGGGTCGCCCCGCGAGCGCATTTCTCTCGCCGGCTTACTCCGGCGCAAACGTTTCGATTTATCCCTGTTCGTGTACGAACTGCTGGCACTGCTGCGCGCCGGGCTCGCCCTGACCGAGGCGCTGGAAACCCTGGACGAGCGCTGGCGGCAGAACGGCGCCGGCACGTCAGTGGAGGAGAAAAGTCACTACGTCCTGCCCGAACTGATTCGCCTGATGCAAGAAGGCAAATCGTTTTCAGCCGCATTGGCTAGGCATCCGGACTGCTTTTCGGGGCTGTTTGTCGCCATGGTTGCAGCGAGTGAGCAGACGGGCGGGATGACGCAGGCGTTAGAGCGATATCTGCAGTATGACGCTCAGGTGACCCTCGTTCGGCAGAAAATGATCGCGGCCTCGCTATATCCGGCGATGCTTCTGATGACGGGAACGGTTGTCGCTTTCTTTCTGGTCTGGTTCCTCGCACCGCGCTTCGGGCATGTGTACGAGGGGATGACGCATACCGAGTTGCCGTTGCTGTCGCAATGGCTGATCAGCTTTGGGCTCTTCGTAAGCAATCACACAACGGCATCGCTGGCCTGCCTGATCGCGACGCTCGCCGCCGCGGTCGCGCTGCCGATGCGTCCGACGGTGCAGCAGCAATGCCTCGCAATGCTCGGTCGAATCGAATGGATTGGCGGAATGTTGAAGTTGATGCAGTTGGCTCGCTTCTACCGCTCGCTTGGAATGCTGCTGCAAGGTGGCGTTGCGCTACTGCCATCACTCGAAATGACGCGAGAGCTTTTGCCGCTTACGCTTCAGGCCGGCCTCACAAGGTCGATGCTGGGCATTGCTCAGGGCAAGAAGATGAGCCAGAGCTTGCAGCACGAAAATCTGATGACCTCGGTTGCGCTGCGCCTGTTGCGTGCTGGCGAACGCAACGGCCAGATAGCCGGAATGCTGGAGCAAGCGGCACTGTTTCATGAACGGGAAATCATGCAGTGGATTGAACGGTTTGCACGTCTGGTTGAGCCGGTACTGATGCTGGTAATGGGATTGGGAATCGGGCTGATCGTCGTGCTGCTGTACCTGCCTATTTTCGACCTGGCTGGGAGTCTGCAATGAGCAACTCAACAGCCGAAGCGCTCGCCGAACCCACTCAGAAAGCCTTGCAACTCCAGCGAGCGCGCGAACTCGCGCTCACTGGCGGCGAAGGCGTTTTGAGCGCGCTGGAACGGCTTTCCGGATTGTCCCCGGATGAGACGTTGCTGTTTGCCTCGCGCGAAAGCGGTATGCCGGTGCGGCGGCTCGCACAAATGGAAACCATGCTGCCCGATTTTTCGGTGTTCGATTACGCGGAATGCCTCAAGCAAAACTGCGTCGTTCTGAACAATGCCGCAGATGGCGACGCGGACGGCGGCAGCAGCGAGCCCAACCGGATCTTCGTCTGCGACGATCCCTGGAACGACACGCTGATTTCACTCGCGAGTTATCGGCTGGTGGGCTATTTCGACGTGGCATGCGCGCATCCGCTCGAACTAAAGGTCTTGCTTACACGTTTTGGCAGCGATCAGGAGGCACTAACTCAACTGATCCAGCTCGACCGGTCGGATACCGGCGTGCTGGATGCTGAAGAGATTTCGCTCGCGTCGATCGCCAGCGACGAAAGCCAGGTCGTGCGCCTCGTGAATTCAACACTTTACGACGCTCATCGCAACCGCGTCTCCGACATCCATTTTGAGAACGCCCTGCGCGGACTGACGATCAAGTATCGGATCGACGGCGTGATTTCTACTGCACGCGCATTGCCGGACCCCGGCCTAGCCGAGCAGGTCATTTCACGTTTGAAGGTGATGGCCGAACTGGATATCGGCGAAAAGCGGATTCCACAAGACGGACGGTTCTCGGTATCCATGCAGGCACGCGAGGTCGATTTTCGCGTCTCGATCATGCCCGGCCTGTTCGGTGAAGATGCGGTGTTGCGTATCCTGGACCGGCAATCGCTGACAGCCGACATGGCGCAATTGAATCTGGACATGCTGGGTATCGATGCGACGACGCGCCAGGTGATGCGCAGACTGGCGAATCAGCCATACGGCATGCTACTTGTGACTGGGCCGACCGGCTCTGGCAAAACGACCACGCTGTATGCGACGCTTTCCGAGATCAAGCGTGGCGATGACAAGATCATCACCATCGAGGACCCCGTCGAGTATCAACTCGAAGACATTCTGCAGATTCCGGTAAACGAAAAAAAAGGGCTGACGTTTGCCCGCGGACTACGCTCGATTTTGCGGCATGATCCCGACCGGATACTGGTCGGCGAGATACGAGATCGAGAAACCGCAGAAATCGCGATTCAGGCTGCCCTGACGGGTCATCTGGTCTACACGACGGTCCATGCAAACAACGTGTTCGATGTGCTGAGCCGTTTCCGGCATATGCAGATTGACCCCTATAGCTTCGTGACAGCCCTGAACGGCGTGGTAGCGCAGCGGCTCGTCCGGCTCGTTTGTACTCAATGCGCCGCACCGTTTATCCCGGACGACGCACTCCTGCAGGATTCGCGTGTCACGCGCGAGCAGCTAGCGGACGGCAGTCTGATGAAAGGGACGGGTTGTGCGCATTGCCGCGGCAGTGGTTATCGCGGCCGGCGCGCATTGGCCGAAGTGCTGACGCTGGACGACGACCTGCGCGAGGCCATTTTGCAACAGATGCCGGCAAGTCAGTTAAAGGAAATGGCACGCCAACGCGGCATGCGTTTCATGCGAGAGCAAGCGGTCGATGCGGTGCGCCTCGGTCAGACAACCTTGGAGGAAATCAACCGTGTCACGTTTACCGGCTAGCCGGCTGATTCAGTTCGTCAAGAGGGTCTGCAGCCTGTCCATCAGACTCGGCCGTCCTGAACGGCTGCGCATTTACCTCGACCGAAGCGGGCTGGCGGTTTGCGTGGTGACCGGCCGCTTCCGGCCTGTGGTGCGAAGTAAAGCCATTCTGCCCTCCACCATATCGGACTGCGATGCCACTCATAGCGTTTCAGCGGCGCTCGCTGCGTTGACCACATGGCTGCACACGCATCCGTTCCGGAGTTCGATCGAATGGGTCATCGGTATCGACCACGTGCGCTATCTGCTGTTGCCATGGGACGAACGCCTCTCGAGCCATTCGTTCTGTCATACGCTGGCCGCTGCATTATTCGCCCAGCAGTCCACAGCGAGTGATATTCCGCTTTCCGCGTACCAGATGCGCTTTGCACCACGCTCGTTCGGCCAGCCGCTATTGGCGGCGCTGATCCCTAGCGAAGTCATCGGAGAAATTACCGCATTCGCATCCCGCCACCAGTGCCGCACCCGGCGCATTACACCGGCCTTGAGCGTGGTCTGGGATCGCTTTTTTGTCCGAATAAAAAACGATTCCGGCGTGCTGGCGCTCGTTGAAGGACAGCGTCTGTTGCGCGTGACGTATGACCACGGGCACGTCACTTCACTATTCGTGCAGCCCTTCTCCGGCGAGCGGACACCGGCCATTCCGGGCGGGGTGACACTCGCTTTCCCGGCACAGAACCTGACAATGCCGGCAAACGGTGACCTGACGCTGCAAGGCTTGGCGCCTGACGATGACGCACGCTTCGCATACGCACTCTGCGGGGTCTTCTGAATGGCACGTCTGTACTGGAATTTTGCCCAGCGGCGTGGGTGGACTCAACCGTGTTCGATCGTCTGCGTCCTCGCGCTGGCTGGCTGCATCCATGCATTGTGGTGGCGGCACGACCTGCTAAATCGGCGTGAACACGTGGTCGAGCAAGCGCAAGAAGCGTTTCACCGTGCAGCGGCCCGCGAGCATCGGGTTTCCTCTCCGCCACCTGCCACACTCAACCAGGTGTTTGCGGAGATGCGCTATCCGTGGACCGAAGTGCTAGACAGCCTGCAACAGGTGACCAAACCCGGCCTTGACCTGCTCACGCTGGAACCTGACGCCGGCGCGATCCGGCGCGTGCACATCAGTGGTGTGGCGAACCAGGCCCAAGACGTGTTCGATCTGATCTCGGCGCTGCAGGGCGACCAAGCCTGGTCCTCGGTGCAACTAATCAGCCAGACGAGAAACGACGACACCGGCATGCCGCACGCCAACGGCTCCGCGCTTCCGGGACTGCCCACCGCCCTCCCTCGTAGCATTTCGTTTTCACTGGTAGCCGAATGGGGGCGACCGTGAACGGGAAAAAGCTTCGGCAAAAAATCTCCTGGTGCCTCGCATGCGTCTTGAACCGGATGGAGTGGCAACACACCACTGCAATGGGCTTGTTGGTCTTATGGGCAACGCTGATCGGCACGATAGATTGGCCACTGCGCGCAGAAACGCGGCAGATGACATTGCGGCTAGCCCAGCACATGGCTCTGAAACCGACAAGGCCGCGCTCAGCCACGCAGCCGTCAGCACCGCGCGATCTGACGCATGAATTTACGGCGTCCCTGCCCGAATTTGAAAAGTATTCAGAACAGCTTCGCGAGTTGAGCTTGCTGGCGGACAAAAGCAGCGTCGTCATCACGCGCATTGATTACCGTTACGAACAGATACCTGCGCTGCCAATCAAGAAGCTGATTCTGCGTATGGACATAAGAGGAGACGAAGCGCAGCAGCGCAGGTTCTTGCAAACAACGCTGAACGCCATTCCGAACCTGTCGGTCGCGCGCCTCGCGTTTGCAAAGAGCACAGACGGCGCCACCAAGGTCGAGCAGAAGCTGGACGTCAATCTGTATTACCAGTTGCGCACGAAGGCCTCCGCATGAGACTGACTGTTTCACCCCCCCTGCAATTGCTACTGGTAGCGACGGTAGTGGGGTCCGGCGTCCTGCTACTCCGTCCTGAACCTGTCGAGCTGCCTCTACCTGTCGTCGCGCGGACATCGGCTGCGACGGGGCAGCAGATCACTGCGGCGAAGATCGCGCATCAAGAGGAGCGGCCGTGGAACCGACCGCTGCTGCCCGAGCCCGTGGCACCCAAAACTATTGTTCCGCAGGCATCGGGATTGCCCCCTCTTCCGCCGTCCGGGTTTAAACCAGACGTGAATCCGACGCCTCCGTTGCCTCCCATCCCAGCCGCGCTGATGCAGCCGGATGTGGTGTATCTGGGCCGCATGATCAAGGACGGCAAAGTACAGGTATTTTTCGCATCGAACGGCGATCCGGTCGTCTTGAGCGCAGGCGACGTGCTCAACGGCAGTTGGCGCATTCAAGCAATTTCGACAACGGAAGTCACGCTGCATCACTTGCAAACAGGGGAAACACGGCAGGTTGCGATGGGAGGCAGCCCTGATCCCCATCCAGGTAGTGTGGCAACGGTTCAGGTCGGCCAACGTTTTCTCGCGAGCCAACCCGTACAAGAGCAAAAGACCGACTAACAGGTAGACGGATGAGCAACGAGTGGTTTTGCAATCGGAGTGTGTGCGCGCACGCACTCAGTCATGCGCAACGGCTGGCACTTGCGCTGTGCATTGGTGCAGTCGTGTCCGGCGTCGGCGGTTGTGCCGGCTACAACGACTGGCGCGATGGGAACACGCTGCTCAAGGAAGGCAAGGTCGGCGAAGGCTTAGGGCGAATGCAGAAGGCGTCGCTGGAAAATCCTGAACAGTACCGGATGAAGTTCATTACCCAGCGCGATCGTCAAGTGCAATCACTGATGCAAAAGGCGGCAGCAGCTCGCTATAACGGCTACGCCGACGAAGCGCTCGCAGCGTATCAGGACATATCGCGCTACGACCCGCAGAATACGGAAGCATTGCGTGGCGTTGCGTTGATCGCACGTGAGCAACGCGAAAAGACAGAACTGGAAGAGGCCAGGTCCGCGCTCGGCAAGGGTGATGCGGCCACGGCCAGGCAATTGCTGAATGCGATCCTGTCGGAGAACTCCAGCCATGCGCCAGCACGCCAGATGCTGCAGCAGATCGACGCGCAATACACACGTACCGCAATGGTGCTGCCGGCCCTGAACCAGTCGTTGCAGACCCCGGTTACGCTCGAACTGAAGGATGTCGACATCCGCTCCATTCTTTCGATCCTGACGCAGACATCCGGCATCGGCTTCGTGCTGGATAAGGACGTGAGTCCTGAGCTACGCGCCACCATCTACGCAAGGAACACAACGGTCATCGATGCGTTGAACCTGATTCTGCAGACCTCGCAACTCGACAGGAAGGTTCTGAACGACAGCACAATTCTTATCTACCCGGCCACCGATGAGAAAAGAAAGCGGTATGACGACCTGGTCGTCCGGTCCTATTACCTGAACAGCGCCGATCCAAAGAAAGTCCAGGAGATGCTGCGCACAGTGGTAGCGCCGAAGTCGATATACGTGGATGACCGACTGAAAATGTTGGTGGTACGTGATACCGAATCGGTCCAGGACACCATTGTTCGGCTGCTCGATCTCTATGACATTGCCAGTCCAGAGGTGATTCTCGATGTGGAAGTGCTCGAGGTCAATTCCAACGATCTGCTCAACCTGGGCATTCAGTTTCCGAACACTGTCAGCGCGAGCCTCGTTGGACCGGCGGGCGTACCTGCCAGTCTGACCATCGATCAGCTGAAAGGCCTGAACAAAAATAGCTTCCCGTTGACCTTTCCCGACCCTCTCGCGGTCCTGAACCTGCGTCAGACCAGCAGCAATACGCACATGCTCGCCAACCCGCGCATCCGCGTGCTCAATCGGGAAAAGGCCAGTGTGCTGATCGGTGACAAGGTGCCCGTGATCACATCTACCGTGAACCAGACTTCCAATGCGATCACCGAATCGGTCAGCTATCTTGATGTCGGCCTGAAGTTAGAAGTGGAGCCTGAAATTCACGTCGACAATGATGTGACGATGCGAGTCGCGCTAGAGGTAAGCAATATTGTCAAGGAAGTCCGCTCTTCCGCCACCGGCCTGCTTGCATACCAGATCGGTACGCGCAACGCGAACACGGTATTGCGCCTGCACGAAGGTGAAACCCAGGCGCTGGCAGGGTTGATCAAAACCGACAGCCAGGAATCCGGTACCCATATTCCCGGCTTGGGGAAAATTCCGGTGCTCGGGCGATTATTTTCTAACGATAGCGATAGCAATACCCGCTCCGAAATCGTTTTGCTGATTACGCCTCATGTGGCGCGTTCACTGGCGATGCCGAACTCCTACGCGCAAGCATTCCCCAGCGGAACTGCCGAGCAGGTGTCGACCCGGCCACTACGGCTAACGCCTGCGGCACAGTACAGCGATTCGGATAGCCTAACTCCTCCGGCGGCTTCGGCGGCGGATGCCGCAGTCACCGCGCCGCCGGCATCTGGACCGAGCGCCGCTGCGATCGCGTCACCCACCGCCGCGTCGGCTCTGGGCGCCTCGCCAAACCCACAGAATCGGGCGGACGCTGTCCGTTTCGATCTGGCCGTGCCCTCACAGGTCACATCAAAAACCGGCTTTACCGTCAATCTGCTCGCCAATGGCCCCGGCTTTGAAAAAGCGGAACTCGATCTCGTGCTGGACCAGCCCGATATCCAGCTGCTCAAGGTTGAGCCGCGTGCGGGCGTGGCGCTCGATGCGAAGCAGGAAGGCAACAGTCTTCATATTTCGATCGGTAAGGCGACAGCCGATGGCTCGCTCGCAATGATCACGTTTCAGGCGGATCACCCGTCGAATGGGCCAGTCAATCTGTCATTGCAGAACCTGAGGGTGGAGAAAGAAAGCCACGCGCAGATGGCCAGTACGGTGGCCCTCCCCAAACAGATCGTCGTTTCCCCGTGAGATGAAACAGAAGCCTCTGGATTCCGGCTTTACCCTGATCGAAATGATCGTCACTGTCGCGTTGGTGGCGGTCATTGCTTCGGTTGCGACACCGTTCGTCAAATTGCATGAACAGCGTGAGAAGGAACGCGAACTAAAACAGTCGTTACGAGAAATCCGGACCGCGATCGATGCCTACAAACTGGCGGGCGACGAAGGCCGGATTGCGCGTTCGATCGATTCGACCGGTTATCCACGGTCACTGGACGAACTAGTAACCGGCGTGGCAGATAAGCACGACCCGAAAGGTAGGAAGATTTACTTCCTGCGCCGCGTGCCGCGCGATCCGATGAATCCGGCGCTGTCTGGGCCCGCTCAAGACAGCTGGGGTAAGCGCAGCTACTCCAGCGAAGCTGACGATCCGCAAGACAGCGGCGACGTGTACGACGTATCTTCGTTGAGTGACCGGAAGGGAACCAATGGCATCCCGTATCGAGAATGGTGAAGAGTAGATGGTCCCGCAAAAGCAGAATCGTGGCTTCACGCTGATTGAATTGCTGGTGGTGCTCGCCATCGTGGCGACGCTACTCTCGATCGTCGCGCCGCGCTATGTTCACCAGACCGACCGCGCAAAGGAAGCGGCGTTGAAAGCAAATCTATCGGTCTTGCGCCGGGCGCTGGACGAGTATTACAGCGACACTGGCAAGTACCCGGAAAACCTCTCCGCGCTAACCGAGCGGCACTATCTGCGGGCGCTGCCGGTGGACCCGGTGACCAACCGGTCCGACAGTTGGGTGCCGGTGCCGGGTGCCGATGAAGACGACAAAACTGTTGTTGATGTGAAAAGTGGCGCGCGAGGCAAAGCGCTCGACGGCACGGAATACGACTCGTGGTGAGAAGTTTCTCCAGCTTAGGGCGTCAGCGAGGCGTAGCCTATTTCTGGGCACTGCTGATGGTACTGTTCATCACGCTCGGTCTTGGCAAGCTGCTGGAAGATGTGGCGAAGTCAAACCAGCGCGCTCGGGAAGCAGAATTGCTGTATACCGGCAATCTGTATCAGAACGCGATCCGGCAGTACTGGCAGAGCACGCCAATCGGAGCCAAACGCTACCCGGAGAAACTCGACGATCTGCTGCGCGACCCACGCTATCCTGTGATACGCCGCTATTTGCGCAGGCTCTATCCCGATCCGATAACGGGACAGGCGTTCTCGCCGATTCCTGCGCCCGACGGCGGCGTGATGGGGGTACGCAGCATGTCCCTACGAAAGCCAGTCAAGGTGGCCGGATTCACGACGAATCAGATAGCATTTGCCGTGGCGCAGAGCTACCGACAGTGGGAGTTCACCTATGCACCATGAGCAAGCGCATGGTGCCGTGCGATGCGGCAACTGGACCGATACAGAATGACATATCGCTGTCGTGATGACCATTCAACAATCGGCACAAGGGTGCAATCCCTGAGGTTACACCCCTGCCACACCACTCAGCATGCCGTTACGCACCGGGCGATACGTAAAGTTGCGGGCTTACTTCGCGACCGGCATCGTGAACTCAGCACCCTTCGCGATGCTATCGGGCCAGCGCTGCATGATGCTCTTGTAGCGCGTATAGAAACGCACGCCCTCTTCGCCATATGCATGGTGATCGCCGAACAGCGAACGCTTCCAGCCGCCAAACGAGTGCCATGCCATCGGCACCGGAATCGGCACATTGATGCCGACCATGCCCACCTGAATCTGCCGGCCGAACGCACGCGCCACGCCGCCATCCGACGTGAACAGCGACACGCCGTTGCCGAACTCGTGCGCATTGATCAACTCGACCGCACTCGCGAAATCGGGCACACGAACCACCGCCAGCACCGGCCCGAAGATTTCTTCCTTGTAGATCTTCATCTCCGTGCCGACCTGGTCGAACAGCGTACCGCCGATGAAGAAACCGTCTTCGTTCACGACCGGATGTGCACGGCCATCGACGATCAGTTTCGCGCCTTCCGCCACGCCCGAGTCGATATAGCCGGCCACCTTGGCCTTATGTTCCGCGGTAACCAACGGACCCATTTCGGCGTCCAGGTTCTCGCCGTTCTTGATCACCAGCGACTTCACACGCGGCACCAGACGCTCGATCAGTTCATCGGCGACATTGCCGACCGCCACCGCGACCGAGATCGCCATGCAGCGCTCGCCCGCCGAACCGTAGGCGGCGCCGATCAAGGCGTCGACAGCCTGGTCCAGATCGGCGTCCGGCATCACCACCAGATGATTCTTCGCGCCGCCCAGCGCCTGCACGCGCTTACCGCGCTTCGAGGCTTCCGTGTAGATGTATTCAGCGATCGGCGTGGAACCGACAAACGACAGCGCCGCGACGTCGGGGTGTTCGATCAGCGCATCCACGGCCACCTTGTCGCCGTTCACGACGTTGAACACGCCATCGGGCAAACCGGCTTCTTTCAGCAGTTCAGCAATGCGCAACGACGCCGACGGGTCACGCTCCGACGGCTTCAGCACGAACGTGTTGCCGCAGGCGAGCGCGACCGGGAACATCCACATCGGCACCATCACCGGGAAATTGAACGGCGTGATCCCCGCCACCACCCCCAGCGCCTGACGCAGATTCCAGTTGTCGATGCCGCCGCCGATCTGATCGGTGAAATCGGTCTTCAGCAGATTCGGAATGCCGCAAGCGAACTCGACGACCTCGATACCGCGCACCACTTCGCCTTGCGCGTCCGTGAACACCTTGCCGTGTTCGCGCGTGATCAGCATGGCGAGTTCGTCGTGGTGCCGGTTCAGCAGTTCCTTGAACTTGAACAGAATGCGTGCGCGCTTGATCGGCGCGGTTTCGCTCCAGGCGGGAAAGGCAGCCTTCGCAGCTTTAACCGCAGCGTCCACTTCCCCGACCGATGCCAAAGCGACCGAGCCGGTCACCTGGCCGGTAGCGGGATTGAACACGTCCTTGACGCGGCCGCTGGTCGACGCAGCCGGCGCACCATTGATGTAATGGCCCAACTGCTGCACCGACAGCTTCGCTTGTTCGTTCACTGCATTCATTTCGTTACCTCGAGTTCGGGATAGGCCGCAAGGGTTGACCACCGGGCCGTAAGCAAAAAGTTCAAGCTACGTCGCGCAGCACGCGAGCGGTGAAATGCCGGGCGGGGATCTGCCGGACGGCGCTCCGCTGGGCGGCATTCCGCCGGGCGGCGCTCCGCTGGACAGCACTCCGCAAGGCGCACCCCACTTGCCGGCAGGCTCCATCAAGACCCGCCAACTGTATCGACGGTACCGGTCATATTCCCGATACAGCACAATAAAACCGCGCCTCACTGTATTGTTTTTCGCGCGGCAACTGTACTGGCCGGTGAGGCCGAGATTGCTAGAAAAACCGATCGCAACCACGGTCGATGATCCGCTCACGCGTCAGCGCCACTGCTCGGTCAATTCGTTGGCCAGCACCATCTTCTCGCGGATGAGTTCAGTCAAACCGGCGTCCGCGCCGCCCTGCGTCTTAAGGAATTTCAACGCCGCGGAATGAACCGCTCGCATTGACCGGCCGTCGATCCCAGCCATGCGCGCCGCGCTGCGACGCGTTTCCTCGACCAGGTCGCGTGCGTTGCCGAAGTCAGGCGACAAACCACTCTGCGCCTCGAACTCGGCGCGCAATCCGGCCGCATAGTCGCGCGACTGTCCCAACCGGTCGATGTCGATCATCAGATCGACGCCGTCCACCATCCGCAACGCGCCAAGAATCCACAACGCGACGAACGCCCGATACGCGTTGTTGCCTTCCGCTGTGCGCGCATATTGCTCGCATGCCATGGCGTAAGCGTCATCCGAAGTCGGCACGGCAGGCGGCAAGCTTACGCCGCAGATTTCGATAGCCTGCCGAACCAGAGGCTCCGACTGATTCAGACCCAGCACGCGAAACGGTGCGGCCACAAAGAACGGATTGCTCCATTGCTGGTTGAGCAGCCACCCCGAGGCAAATTGCGATGCGGGATTTCGCAGCACCGCGGCATGCATGGCTTGCGGGAATGCGCGCCTGAGCCACGGCAGACGGCCCGACGAACGGCAAAACTTGAAGACAGGTGCGCTGCCTTGCGCGGCGGTCCGCTCGCACAGATGGGTCAAATAAGCCTGCAGCGCGGGAAATTCCACATCCGGCACAGGCGAAAATCGATCGGTACCGAAGCGCTTCCTGTATCCGGCTACGCCGCGCGTGCCCTCTTGCAGAAACGGCCGGTACTCTTCGAAATACGGCTTGGCAAGCGGGGGATGTCCAGAGGTCAGGGTAGGACGGGACGCGGAAACGTCGGCAAGGCTCAGATTGGCGAGCACGTTGCTGAACGGTTCATAGAATCCGGTCACGGAATCGAGTGCGCGCAGACGCGACCAGACCCACGTCCCCGCGCTGCGCCACCCCGTGTGCAGAAATACCCCCCGTTTCAGGGCGCTGTGTTGCGGGTCTTCGGCTGGCTGGGAAGCGGGATCGTTCGGCATGCTAGTCAGGCTGTCGGCTTCGTTACGGAAGCGTCAGTTTAACTTGCGGCTCGGGCAAGCACCTCCAGTTGCGCAAGCAGCGTTGCCGGTATGCCGATGCCGTCGCGCGCCGCAGCCTCGGCCACTTCATCTCGCCGATAACCTGGCAGACGCACACCGTCGTCCATGAGCATCAGGTCAATCAGCGTCTCGATCCGCGCCTCGTATATCGCGGTGCCCGCGAGCGCAGCCGGGTCGATGATCCAGAAAAGATGCCCGACGCGCGAACGCGCGCCCTCGGCGGTGAGAAACGATCCGGCCTCCGCCCCGAACTGCGCTCCAGATAACGCGGCCGCCAACAATTCAACCATCAGCGCGAGCATGGCCCCCTTGGCGCCGCCGAACGGCAGCATCATGCCGTCGAGCGCGGCCTGCGCATTGGTGGTCGGCTGGCCGTCCGCGGTGGTTGCCCAACCCTGCGGAATCGGCTTGCCGTCTCTCGCCGCAACCATGATCTTGCCGCGCGCCACCTGCGATAGCGACAGGTCGATGGTGAGCGGCCGGCCCTTCGAACGAGGAAAGACGGCCGCGATCGGGTTCGTGCCGAAGAGCGGTTTCTTGCCGCCCCAGGCCGGCATCGACGCAGGCGCATTGCTGAATGCGAGCCCAACGAGCCCGGCCGCGCCGATCGCTTCGAGGTGATACGCCCCCGCGCCAAAATGATGACTGCGCACAATGCTTGCCGCTGCCGTACCAAACTGCCGTGCCCGCTCGATGCCGGTCGCAATCGCCAGTTCGCAGGCCGCGAAGGCGAGGCCGTCGGCCGCGTCGATCAGAAAGGCCGCGCCCTTGTCGCGTACGATGCCCGGCACGGCCACCGGATCGACGCGGCCGTTGCGCAGTTGCGCGACGTACATCGGCAGGCGCGCTACGCCGTGCGACGCGAGCCCGCGCATGTCAGCGTAGACGAGCGCGCGCGTCGTAGCATCGGCCGTCGCAGGCGTCGCGCCTGCTCCCAGCAAGGCCGCGCGAGCAAGTTGGCCCAGTTCATCGGCCGCAACGTATCGCAGGTTCGAATCGCTCATTTGTGACTCTCACGCATCGCCTGACGCGAGGACAGCGGCATCGTCGCGCCGTCCACCTCATCCGTGCTGTCCTGTAGCGCTGCGTTGCGCGGCGAAGCAAGCACGGCACGCGCCGTCTCCACATCGAACACGCCTTCCCAGCGCGCGACCACTAACGTCGCCACTGCATTGCCTATCATGTTCACGATCGCACGCACTTCGTTCAGCACGCGGTCGATGCCGATGATGAGTGTGATGCCCGCCACCGGAATGATGTTGTGGGTGGACAGCGTCGCCGTCAACGCAACCAGCGCCGCACCGGCTACCCCCGCCCCGCCCTTCGAGGTCAGCATCAGGATCGCCAGCAGCCCGATCTGCTGCATCAAGGTGAGGTGCGTGTTGGTCGCCTGCGCGATGAAGAGCGAGGTCATCGTGAGGTAAATCGCGGCACCATCCAGGTTGAATGAATAGCCGGTTGGCAGCACGAGACCGACGACCGACTTCGGACAGCCGAGCCGTTCGAGTTTCTCCATCAGGCGCGGCAGCACGGATTCGGTGGTCGAGGTGCCGAGTACGATCAGCAGTTCTTCGCGCAGGTATTTAAGGAGTGGCCAGAGACCCACGCCCGCCCAGCGGCATGCCGTACCCAGCACGATCACGACGAACAGGATGCTCGTAAGGTAGAAGCACAGGATCAGCAGGCCGAGTTGCTGCAGACTCGCGATGCCGTACTTGCCAACCGTAAATGCGATCGCGCCGAAGGCGCCGAGCGGCGCGAGCCGCATGATCATCTCGACGATCCGCATCAGCACGTCGCCGAACTGCTCGATGCCACGCTGAAGAATCCGGCTGCGCCCGGACATGATCGACAACGCGATCCCGAACAACACCGAAAACAGCAGTACCTGCAACAGATCGCCGCGCGCGAACGCGCCGACGACCGAATTCGGCACGATCTGATCGAGGAAACTCGCTTGCGACTGCGTATGCGCCTCGCTCACGAAGCGCGACACGCCGCTCGCGTCAAGTGTCGCAGGATCGATGTTCAGTCCCGCGCCCGGATGCACCAGGTTCGCGACCGCGAGCCCGATGACGAGCGCGATCGTCGTCACGACTTCGAAATAAAGGATCGTCTTGAAGCCCACGCGCCCGACCTGCTTGAGGTTCTCCATGCGCGCGATGCCAATCGACACCGTGCAGAAGATCAGGAGCGTGATCAACATCTTGATCAGGCGGATGAAAGTGTCGCCGAGCGGCTTGAACTGAACGCCGAGCGACGGCGCGAAATGACCGACGAGAATGCCGGCCGCAAGTCCGATCAGGACCTGCACATAGAGATGCTTGAGCACGCGCAAGATGGTGTCTCCTCCACTCGCTGCTGCCAGAAGATAGACGGGCGCGCCGTACGGCACGCCCGCTTCGTCGAACGGTGTCGTGCCGGCGCGCACCGGACGGGGACTTCGTTTTGCCCTGCTGCTTCTATCGGTAATGCAGTGATGCTGTGCTGCGTTTGTGCTTGCGGCGGATCAGGCGCTTTCGAACAGCCGCGTCAGCACAAATTCACGATGGCCGAGCGTTTCCGCCGAAGTCCAGCGGCCGTTCGCCGTGGCGAGCATGCATTCGAGCAGGCGGTCGCCGGACTGGTCGAGGTTTTGCTCGCGTTGCAGGATGCCGGATACGTCCACATCGATATGCTCACTCATCGTGCGCACGGTGCGTGGGTTCGCGCAGATCTTGATGACCGGCACGATCGCGTTGCCGATCACGTTGCCTTGGCCTGTCGGGAAAAAGTGAACCGCGAAACCCGAGGCCGCGCACAGCGTGACCATCTCGGCTGCTGCGGACGACGAATCCATGAACCAGAGACCCGGATGTGTCGGCATTTCGGCCTTGTCGAGCACGCCGTCGACCATGCACTTCTTGCCGATCTTCTGGATGTTGCCGAGCGCCTTTTCCTCGATGGTCGTGAGGCCGCCCGCAATGTTGCCCTTGGTGGGCTGCGACTCCGACAGGTCGTCGGTTTTCCAGCGATTGATCATGTCCTGGTAGCGATCGAACATGAACTGGAAGCGCTCGCGCACGCCGTCGTTCGCACAGCGCGCGGCGACAATCTGCTCGCCGCCCGTCAGCTCCGAGGTCTCGCCGAACACGAGCGTGGTGCCGAGCCCGTACAACTTGTCGAACGCGTTACCGACGGTGGGGTTCGCGCCGCAGCCGGAGGTGGTGTCCGACTCGCCGCATTTCGTCGACACCCACAGGTCGCTGATCGGGCACTCTTCGCGCTCCAGCGCGGTCGCATATTGCACCATCTCCCTGGCTGCTTTCGACGCCCGCATGATGGTGTCGTGGTCGCCATGCAGTTCGATGCCGAACCCCATGACCGGCTTGCCCGACGCAGCGATGCCGTCGACCACGCGCTTGGTCCAGCCTTCCTCGATGCCGATCACAACGACCGCCGCGACGTTCGGGTTGCTGCCCGCGCCGATCAGCGTGCGAAAGTGCAGGTCGAGGTCCGCACCGAACTGCAAACGGCCGTACGGATGCGGCAGCGCCATCGTGCCCTTGATGTTGTTCTCGACCGCTTGCGCCGCCGCGTTCGACAGATCGTCGACCGGCAGGATGATCACGTGATTGCGTACACCCACACGGCCGTTGCTGCGGCGATAGCCGCGGAAAGTCGTATCCAGTTCAATGACGCTCATGGTGTCTCTCTCGATATGGGAAAGCGAAATGTTGTTTGCTGCCTGGGGCACGCGGCTTACCAGCGCTTTGTCTTGATGTTGTGCACATGGGCGTGCTCGCCCGCGGTGATCGGCGCGACCACCTTGCCGATATCGACGCCGTACTTGAACACCGTGTCGCCGACGGCCATGTCCTTGAGCGCCACCTTGTGGCCGATCGGGATGTCCTGCTTCGCGGCCACGGTCACGATTTCGTCCTCATCCATGATCCACGCGTTCAGTTGCGTTCCCGCCTGAATTCCTTCGACAACCGCCACACCCACCGTGTCTCTGGCCTCGTGCAACACGATGTGGATCGTCTTGCGTCCGCCCGTTTCAGCCGCCGTGCTCGCGGCGCCATTCGTTTCTGCTGCTGCGTGACTCATCTGCGTCTCCTGGTTGAGTTCAATAAGTGGCCAGTGCGTGCCGGGCGGCGAATCTCATGTCGCCGCTGCGTTGTGTTGAAGTCATCCTAGGCGTCAAATTCATCCATGTCAACTAGATCATCTATATGTGTTACATGAATGGCTTATTGCCGTAAAATCGTGTCAACGCGCTTCAGAAGAATTCAGGGAGAACCATGAGCACCATGACGGAAACGCCGGCCGCCGTCGGCGGCACGCGGTACAAGGAAGTGAAAAGCGCGCTGCTGGCCGCCCTCGCGGCGCATGAATGGAAGGGTGGCGAAGCGATTCCGGCGGAACGGCGTCTCGCAGAGCGCTTTGGCGTCTCGATCGGCACGCTGCGCAAGGCTATCGACGAACTGTGCGCTGAAAACATCCTCATTCGGCACCAGGGCCTTGGCACCTTCGTCGCGATGCACCAGCGCGATCGGCATTTCTTCCGCTTCTTTCGCATCGTGCGCAACGATGGGGACAAGACCTACCCCACCGTGAGCCTCGTCAACTTCCGTAAAGCCAAGGCAGCGCAGAAAGTCGCGGCGCGCCTGCAAATCAGCGAGGGAGTGCCGGTCTTTCAGTTCACGAATCAGCTTGCACTGCACGGTGTGGTCGTGATCGTCGAGAACATCGTGGTGCCGCAGGCGCGCTTCCCAGACCTCACTGAAGCCGCGCTGCGCAATCGTCCGAACACGCTTTACAACTTCTATCAGGATACGTTCGGCATCAACGTGGTGAGTACGGATGAGCGGGTGCGCGTTGGACAGGCGAGCGAACTTGAGAGTGGACTGCTCGAACTCGCCTCTGGCGCATCCGTCCTGGAAGTCGAGCGGATTGCGTATTCGTACAATGAACAGCCGGTCGAGTATCGGCTCACCCATGTGAACACACAGGAATACGACTACGTATCGAGTTACGCGCGACCCTCGGGCGGCGGATAAACATTGAGAAAAACAACCGAGGCCCTGCCACGATGAACGACTCGGCCGATATCCGGTTTCTGCTGACCATCCGCGAAAGTGGCAGCCTGATCGCCGCGGCACGAAAACTGGGACTGTCACCCTCGGCGGTGACCCAGCGCCTTCAGCAACTGGAAAAGAAGGTGGGCGCGCAACTGGTGAACCGCACGGCACGCCGTTTGCAGTTCACGGAAGAAGGCGCACTGCTGTGCGAACGCGGCGCCGAACTGGTCCAGCAGTTCGACTCGCTGTTCGAAGACCTGCAGACCCGCCGGGGCGGTCTGGTCGGCACGCTGAAAATCAATGCGCCACTGGGATTCGGGCGGCGCCACCTGGCGCCCGCCATCGCCGGGTTCCAGCAGCAGAACCCGGATATCGATGTGGCGCTGACGCTATCCGACCAGCCTTTGACCGAGACGATGGACCGTTTCGACATCGTTGTGCATATCGGCGAGTTACCGGTATCGAATCTGGTCGGCTACGCGATTGCACCGAATGCCGTTACCGCCGTGGAGAAGATAGACGTTTAGCGTACGGATCGCATGAGTCAAACACGGGGTAGATTCAATCAAACTGAATTTGAGAGTTAGCCTGTCTGAACGTCGGGCGAACACCTGGACTTTATAATCGGCTTACCGCTTCTCACCGTTCCTCGCCGGTTAAATCATGACCTCTCTATCGTCTCCGGCCGCTTACCCCAAGGCGGTCCTCTTCGACCTCCTGACCGCCCTGCTCGACTCGTGGACGTCATGGAATCACGCCGCAGGTTCAGAACCCGCGGGCCGCGCATGGCGTGCCGCCTATTTGCGCCTGACCTACGGCTGCGGCCAATACATCGCGTATGAACAATTGGTGCGCGAGGCAGCCGCCGAAGTTGGACTGCCGGAATCCGCGGCAATCGCGCTCGAAGCCGACTGGTTGAAGCTTGCGCCCTGGAGCGGCGCCCTCGACACATTGCAGGCGCTCCGCCCGCATTGCAAGCTGGCGATCGTCACGAATTGCTCCATTCACCTCGGTACACAGGCCGCCAATATTCTCCCAATCCACTGGGACGCTATCATCACCGCTGAAGAAGCCGGCATGTACAAGCCGGACCCGTTGCCTTACCGGCTCGCGCTCAGCAAACTTGGCGTGGGCGCCCATGAGGCCGCGTTCGTGGCCGGTTCCAGCTACGACATGTTCGGCACGGCCGCGGTCGGCTTGCGGACTTACTGGCACAACCGCGTAGATCTGCCGCTGGTGGCGGAGCACAGCCGCCCGAGATCGAGGCGCCGACGCTCGACTCGCTAGTCCCATGGCTCAGCCGCTTCGGCCAGACCTGAGGCCACTCCATTCCCCGGTGAACACATGAAACTCGACCACATCGACACCCCTGCCGCGCTGATCGACATCCCCCGGATGCAGAAGAACATCGCGAGAATGCAGGGCCATATGAACGGGCTGGGCGTTGCATTCCGTCCGCACGTCAAGACCACCAAATGCATCGACGTGGTCCGCGCGCAGATCGCCGCCGGTGCACGCGGCATCACGGTCTCGACCCTGAAAGAGGCGGAGGCTTTCTTCGCGGCGGGCGTCAGCGATATCCTCTACGCGGTCAGCATCGCCCCTTCAAAGCTGCCACGAGCGCGGGCGTTGCGCCGCCAGGGTTGCGATCTGAAGCTGGTGGTCGACAATCCGACCGCCGCCGCAGCCATCGCTGCATTTTCGGACCAGCACGGCGAATCCTTCGAAGTGTGGATCGAGGTGGACACGGACGGCCACCGCTCCGGTATTACGCCGGAACAGGACACGCTGCTCGAAGTCGGCCGGATCCTGCATGAGAACGGCGTCAAGGTGGGCGGTGTGATGACCCATGCGGGTTCCAGCTACGAGCTTCATACGCCGCAAGCGCTTGCCGCGCTTGCGGAGCAGGAACGCGCGGGCTGCGTGCGCGCGGCACAACGCCTGCGCGATGCGGGCATTCCTTGCCCGGCCGTCAGCGTCGGTTCAACGCCCACGGCCCTCGCCGCCGGGCAACTGGACGGCGTGACCGAAGTACGCGCGGGTGTCTATGTTTTCTTCGATCTGGTCATGCACAACGTCGGCGTGTGCACGCTTGAAGATATCGCGCTCAGCGTGCTCGCCACCGTGATCGGCCATCAGGCGGATAAAGGCTGGGCGATTCTCGACGCAGGCTGGATGGCGATGAGCCGCGATCGCGGCACCTCGAAGCAGGCGCACGATTTCGGCTACGGTCAGCCCTGTCTGCTGAACGGAACACCGCTTGGTGGTTATGTGGTGAGCGGCGCCAATCAGGAGCACGGAATTCTGTCGTCATCGGAAGAAGGCGCGCACGCCGGTGATATCACGCAGCGCTTTCCGATTGGCATGAAGCTGCGCATCCTGCCCAATCACGCCTGCGCGACTGGCGCGCAGTTCCCCGAATATCACGCCGTCTCGGCGAACGGCGACAGCGTCGAGTGGCGACGTTTTCAGGGCTGGTGAAGAACTGATCGCGGGTTGCAGACCGGCTGCCGCGGCGCCGACGACACTCATGAAAAGCCGGCACGGCGCCGAACAGCATCACCGTGCCGTGTCGTGCCGCGCCTCATCGAATCAGAACTGATGCTGAATGCCTGACGTCACCACCAGTTGCCGGCGCGTACTCGATGGCGACACACCATAAATCTGCGCCACCGCATGCCGCCCCTGTTGCGCCACACCGATCAGATAGAGCGTCGTGCGCTTCGATATTGCGTACTCGGTACCGAGGTTGATCTGATCCCAGCCCGGTTCCGCATCACCCGTGCCACTGCCTGAATAGCGTCCATTGGTGCGGATGTAGGCCACGCCCGTTTCCCACGACGGCGTAATCTGCCACGTCAGGTTCGCCTCGTAGTTATCGAGCGTCAACGCGGTCGCGTCCAGATAGCGGTACTGCGTTTTCGAGTACATCCCGCCCAATGTCAGTGCGCCGAAGAACTGGTAGGAAGCCCCCGCGAGCCAGATACGCTGCCGCTTCACCCCCGCCGTGCTGGCAATGCTGCTCGAAAACGTATTCTCATAGTCGTCGTACACGCCTGCACCCGGCGCGCCCAATGCGCCGGCGGGCTGCGCGTCAGGCCGATCAGCCTGCAGAAAGCCGATACCCGCCGCGAACGGTCCGCGTGCGTAAGCGGCGCCCGCGCTCATCATGCGATTGTTCGCAAAGCCCGACGAACCGTCCGTGGCCGCGGCCTGATTGCTGAAACCGTAGGTTGCGCCGAAACTCAATCCGGCGAACTGCGGGCTCGCGTATTTGATGGTATTGCTGACCTTGAAGCTCGCATTGGTGTTATCCGCATCGCCGACGTGGGCGCCGATGTAACCCGCCCATGTTTCGTTGGTCGCGAAACCCGAGACGGTGTCGATCGTCGTGTCCCATTGCCGGCCCATCGTCAGCGTGCCGAAGCGGTCGTCGGCGAGGCCCACGTAGGCTACGTTGAACGCGCGACCGGTGCCGTGCCCGTTCTGCATGTTGAACGGGCTCATCAAACGGAAGATCGCATGCGATCCGCCACCCAGGTCTTCGCTGCCAGTCACAATCCAGCGCGACGCGGTCAACTGCCCACTGGTCGTCGACCAGTCGGAATGGCCGCCGCTATTGTTCGCGTAGAGGATGCCCGTATCGATAATGCCGCTCAGGGTGACGCGACTTTGCGCATGAGCGGCGAACGGCACACCGAACAACCAGGCGCAGGACGCAGCGACGAGCGTCATCCTCACGGTTTTTTCTCGTGATTTCAAAGTACTCTCCAAATCCAGGTGACTAGTTTTTTACTGGTGGCGCCAAAACCGGCGTGCCTACGACCCGGGCAATCTCAGCACCGTGCGAAAACCAATGTGGTTGGTGCCCATCGTCACGTCCTGCGCGTGGCGTGCGCTCGGCCGGTAGCGCTTGCAATAGATCGGCGAACAGAGAAACGAGCCGCCTTTGATGGTGCCGAGTTCTGTGCTGCGCGCCTTGGCCACCAGCGCGTCCTCGAGATCCACGTTCGGGTTCGGCGGCGGCTCGCTCGCCTGCTGCGCATGGCTCTGCTGCCACGGATCCTTCACCCACTGCCAGACATTGCCGACCATGTCGTATAGCCCATAGCCGTTGGCCGGAAAGCAACCGACCGGAGAAGTGGACACGAAGCCGTCTTTCGCGGTGTTCTGAAACGGAAAGGCGCCCTGCCAGGTGTTGGCCATCATCTTCGAACGGATAGCGAAGGTGTCGCCCCACGGGTAGGTGGTCGAGGTGCCGCCGTGCGCCGCGTACTCGTATTCTGCTTCGGTCGGCAGATCGCGCCCGCGCCACTTCGCGTAGGCCAGTGCATCCTCATACGCGATATGCACGACCGGATGATTGCCGAGCCCATCGATCGAACTGTCAGGCCCGGTGGGATGTCGCCAGTCGGCACCCGGCACGAAATGCCACCACTGCATCGCGCCGACCAGCAGGTCCTTCGGCGGCAGAAACACCGTCGAGCCGGGCCGCGTCATCTCTGCCGGCAACGACGGATAACGCTTCGCATCGAGTCCACGTTCAGCCAGAGTCTTGTACCCCGTCGCCGCAACGAAGCGGGCGTACTCCGCGTTCGTCACGTCGTAGCGATCGATCATGAAGCTGCCCACTTTGACGCTCCGCGCAGGTGCTTCTTCCGGATAACCGCCATCGGAGCCCATCACAAAGCTGCCGGCAGGCACGCGGACCTGATCGCTCTCTGACGATGCCGGCGGCAAACCGTTGAACGCCTTGCACGCCTGCAAGTTACCGAGTGCCACAGCTCGCGGTGCGGCACCGTTCGCCACCGTCCCCGCCAGCGCCACCTGAGCCAGCACGACGCACGCAACCGTTGCCCCATACCGCGCGATCAAATTTCGGATATGCATGCTCATGCCGGCACTCCTCAGTAGTCCATACGCGGATACGAGGTATCGCGCCACGTCTCGACAACGTTGTTCTGCTGCACGTATTGCGCCCACTCGGTCAGCATCTCTTCGAGTACATCGGGACGCTTCGCGGAAAGATCGTGCAGCTCGGCGATGTCGTGCGCGAGGTCATACAGTTGCCAGTGACCCTTGCCGTTGTCGTAGGAATACACAAGCTTCCAGTGGCCCTTGCGCAGCGCATTACGCCCCATCAGCTCCATGCCGTACACGTAGTCGTCCACATGCACGCGCTTGCGCTCGCCGGTCAGGTACGGTTTCATCGACATGCCCTGCATAGGCAGCACGGTGTGGCCGTGGAATTCGATGCCGGGTTGTTTGATATTGGCGAAGTCCAGAATGGTTGGCGTCAGATCCTTGACGGTGAGCACCTGCTCGCTCTTGCCCGCCTGAACATGTCCGGGGAACGACACGAATGCCGGCGAGCGGATCCCGCCTTCATTGGTGTACGCCTTGAAGAGGCGGAAGGGTTGAGCACTCACCTGTCCCCACGCCGGCCCCTCGAACACGAACGAATTGGCACGGCCGATGTTATCGAGCGAGTTGTCGAAGGTCTGCGCGATCCACTTGGCGTTGCCGCTATCCTCTTCCCATTTGTTGCCTTCCGGGCCGTTGTCCGACAGGAACACGATCAGCGTGTTGTCGTACTGGCCGCTCGCCTTCAGGTAATCGATCAGGCGGCCGACGTTACGGTCGAGATCGCCCACCAGCGCCGCGTAGGCCTCCATCGTGCGGGCCGAACGCGCCTTCTCGTCGACGCTCAAGGCGTTCCACGGTTTCGTGCCCTGTGGCAACGGCGCGGGCTTCGCGTCGTTCGGCACGAGACCGAGGCGCTTCATCTTGTCGATACGGCGCTGGGCGATCACGTCATAGCCGACGTCGTACTGGCCGCGCACCTTTTGCAATTCATCGTCAGGTGCCTGCAGCGGCAAATGCGCCGCCGTATAAGCCGCATACGCGAAGAACGGTTTGCCGCCGCGCTGCGAATCCTGCAGATAGGCAATCAGCTTGTCGGTGTATGTCCGCGATGAATAGAAGTCGGCCGGCAAATCGATCTTCTTGCCGTTCTCGCGATAGGTCGGCTCCGGCGCATCCGACGTAATCGTCATGACCTTCTGCCTGAAATGCGACGCGCCACCGTTCATCAGCGCATAAGACCGTTCGAAGCCACGCTGATCGGGGCGCATACCGTCGCTGCCGCCCAGATGCCATTTACCGGCCATCACGGTCCAGTAGCCGCCGTCTTTCATGATTTCCGGCAAGGCCGCCACCCGCTGGTTCAAGCCGCCTTCGTAGCCGGGATGGTTGACCTCTTCGGGTGTCAGATGCGGCGTGATCATCTCCGCCATATTGCCGAGGCCGGCAAGATGATTGTCCATGCCGGAAAGCAGCATCGAACGGGTCGGCGAACAGGTCGGCGCGACATACATGGTGTCGAGCAGACGGCCGCGTGCGACCAGTGCATCGAGATTCGGCGTCGCAATTTCGCTGCCGAATGCGCCGATGTCCGAGCGACCGACATCGTCGGCGACGATCAGCAGTACATTGGGACGCGCGCCGGGTGCGGCCACCGGCGCAGCCGGTGCGGAAGCTGCAGCAGCCGCGGCAGCCGCCTGCGCGAGCGGCATCATGACGGTACACGCACCGCCTACGAAGGTTGCTGCCAGGATGGTACGAAAGCTCATTTGATCTCCATTTCCACGATGTCTTCCTAACCTCGATTCATGTCTTGTTGCCATGAAGCTTTGACGAAATGCTTTACAACCTTGACCGCCCCAGCCGCTCGAACGCTTCACGGTCGCGTTGCTTGAGGTTTTTCGCCGCGAACACGCCAGCCACCGCGAAAATCGGCAGCAACGCGGTCAATGCATACGACACACCCACACCCGCACCGGTCAGCATCGGGAAATTCACGATCGCAAGCACCAGCACAACCGTGAGAGCGAGACCGGACAGCACCGGCAGCACGCCCACACGCATCACGCCCGCGTCGTCACGGCCGATCCGCTTGAAGAACACGAACACCGCCACCGAAGAAAGCGCCATCAGCGCGATGATGCAAAGCGTCGCCACGTTCGTGAGCCACGAGAACAGCGTCAGAACCGGATCGGCGTGCGCCGCGATGAACACCAGCACAACGATTGCGGCCACCGCCGTTTGCAACAGCGAGCCGATATGCGGACTGCAATGAACGCGATGCGTGCGGCCGAGCGCCTGCGGGAGCAAACCTTCACGACCCGTCGCGAAGAAATAGCGCGACGCTGAGTTGTGAAAAGCCAGCAAGCCCGCATACACGCTTGTGATGAACAGCACGCTCATCGCGGCGGTGAGTGTCTTGTTGGCATAGTGATCGGAGAGCGTATAGAGGAACGTGGTCGGATCGCTCAATGCGGTGAGCGTCTTGACGATCTTGTCGCTGCCCGCGCCGATTACCATGCACCACGCGGAAAACGCATAGAACACGCCGATCAGCAGCACCGAAATATAGGTCGCCAACGGCACCGTGCGTTGCGGGTCTTTCGCCTCTTCGCTATAGATCGTGGTCGCTTCGAAACCAATGAAGCTTGCGAAGCAGAACAGGAAACCGATTGCAGGCGTGCCGCTCATGAAGGTATGCGGCGTGAACGAAGCTGCGTTGATACCGCTGTCGCCACCGCTTTTCAGAATGGCCAGATCGAGGATCAACACGACGATATATTCGCCGAACACCAGCAGCGAAAGCACCTTCGCCGACAGATCGATCTGCCGGTAGCCGAATACGCCGATGCTGGCCATCGCCACAAGCGAGCAGATCCACCACGGCGCATTGAGGTTGAAGTGCGCGTTCAGGAAGCCCGAGGTCACCGCGCCAAACATGCCGTACAGACCGATCTGCATCGTGTTGTAGCCGAGCAGTGCGATCAATGCCGCCGCGCCGCCCGCGGTGCCGCCGAGACCGCGAGCCGTGAACGCATAGAAACCGCCGGCGTTGGTCACGTGCCGCGACATTGCCGTATATCCGGCGGAAAACATCAGCAGAATCACTACCGTGGCGACCAGCAAGGCCGGTGTACCTGCGCCGTTACCGAGCATGATGCCGATTGGAAAGCCGCCGGCGATCGCGACCAGCGGCCCGGCCGCCGAGATCACGAAGAAGATAATGAAGCCGAGTCCTAACGCCCCCTTGCGTAACTCGGTGGACGGTGACGGTTCAGCGACGACGCTCATGTTTTCGGCTCCTGGATTTTCATTCGTCTGCATCACGACGAAGTCGGGCGCAGTGCAAGTGTTGATGCACTGTAGAAAGCCAAAAATGCCGAGCGGGAGCACAAATCGGCAACGCATCGCGAACTTGGGTTTACGCCTAGGCTTCGCCTACGCAGCCAACCAGGGCATTGAATCTGGACGTGAAAGATCGGGCGGGACGCGCGCAGGCACGCCCGCAAACGGGATTCGTTCATGAGTGAGAATCAGACAAGGAGGGCCACGCATCTGCGTGGCCCTGACAACGCGCGCTGGGCGTTAGCTCAGGCGCGGCGTCTGCGACGGCAATTCGCCGAACAGATCGCGATATTCGCGGGCGAAATAGCCAAGGTGCGTGAAACCCCAGCGGCAAGCGGCATCGCCAATCAGGAGTTCCTCCGCGCTCGTCATACGTAGCAGCCGGTGCACGGCATTGAGCCGGATCGAGCGCAGGTATTCGACGGGCGTCACGTTGGCCACGCGTTGAAAGCTGGTTTGCAAGGTTCGGCGACTGCACCGCAGCGCGCGGCATAGATCGAGCACGGTGATCGGTTGTTCGGCGTTGTCTTGCAGAATACGTTCACAGCGCCGCACGATGTCGCTATACGTGGTGTGCGTAAGGTCTCGCAGCGGCGTCTGCGACGCGCTTTCGATCAGACCGAGCAGAACGCTGATCATTTCGTCGCGGAATACTTTGGTCGCGGCAGGGTGCGCGAACGCAGCGGTATTGCGTTCGGCGGAGTCGAGAAACGGCGCGAGCCGCTCACGCAGCATCACCCCGTGCTCGGCGGAGAGCGCCAGCACACCGCCTTTTATCTGACGGCCGGCGTGCTCGCCCACTGTCACGTTCAGCAGTTCGTCCATCATCTCGGCGGAGACGCTGATGCCGGCATAGTGCATCGACTCCGGCGTGTAGAAGCGAAACTCCTCGCCCGCACCGAGCAGCAGCAGCGCGTAACCATCCACGCGCCGCCCCTGAAACGTGCCGACGAGCGGCGCATAGAGCGGCACCGCGATCGAAGCCAGACTGGCCGGCGACACGCCATGCTGCGCCACACGGCGATTGGTGGTTTCGCGAAAGAAATGAAAGTCGGTCGAACTCGCCTGCACGAGCGTGCTCTGAAAGCGGCCCGGCGTCATCTGACGATAAACCTGCTCCCAGCCACTCACCGCCAGCGAATGATCGTGCACGTCGGCAAGCGTACTGATCCGGAAGTCCATGTCCCCTCCCGCCTACTCTGAACAGGCTACATTCATGCGATGACGGCCCGGCCTGTCGTAGCGGACGCCAACCTGGATGCAGACGAAGGCCGCGGTGCGCGGCGCCCTCTGCAAATGAAGAAGCAATGTTATTCCAGGCCGGCGGATGTGGCTCGATTTTAAAAAACGGCGACGCGTCCGCGGATTCAATTTCATCGCGCGCTGCTCCAACCCGGAATGCACTGGTGCATTCTGCAGCGCGCCTCAACACTTGACCAAGTCAATTATGCAAATTTCACTTCATCGAAGCCAGCGGCCAACGCACCGACCAGCGCGTCGAGCTGCGACGATTCGACCACCAGCGGCGGCGACAGGATGATTTTCGTGCCGACCGGCCGTACCAGGGCGCCGTGCGCGCGCGCCACTTCGGCCACCGCGTTGGCATAGCCCGAGGTCGGATCGATCGGTTCGCGAGTCTGCTTCGACTTCACCAGATCGAGCGCGACCATCAGGCCCTTACCGCGTACGTCGCCCACCGCCGCATAGCGTTCGGTGAACGGCCGCAGCGCTTCGAGCAGATACGCGCCCTGCCGCGCGGCGTTGGCCGGCAGATTCTCGTCCTTGACGATCTTCAGGTTGGCCAGCGCCGCTGCGCACGCAACCGGATGCCCCGCATAGGTATACCCGTGCATCAACGCGCCGGTGAAATTCGCGTTGTTCATGAAGGCCTGCTCAATACGCTCGTTGAATGCGGTCGCACCGAGCGGAATGTAGCCTGAAGAAATGCCCTTTGCGAAGCACATGATGTCGGGTTTGACACCCCAGCCGCGACTGCCGAACATGTTGCCGGTCCGGCCAAAACCCGTGACGATTTCGTCGGCGATCAGCAGAATGCCGTACTTGTCGCACACTTCACGAATCAGCGGCCAGTAGTTTTCCGGCGGCACGATCACACCGCCCGCGCCTTGCACCGGTTCCGCGATGAACGCGGCAATCGTATCGGGGCTCTGGAAAATGATCTCGCGTTCCAGCATTTCGGCGCAAATCCGGCCGAGCTCAGCGGGATCCTGAGTGAACGGATTGCGATAGAGCCACGGCGTTTCCACATGAAAACAACCCGGCAAGTTCGGCTCGTAATTGCGGCGGAACGCAGTATTGCCGTTCACTGACGCGCCACCGAAGTGCGTGCCATGATAGCCCTGCTTCAGCGAAATAAACTTGGTGCGGTCCGCCTCACCTTTCAGCTTCCAGTACTGACGCGCGAGCTTCAACGCGGATTCGACCGCATCCGAACCGCCCGAACTGTAGATCACGCGGCGCATGCCCTCCGGTTCGAGCATATCGATCAGTACCCTCGACAATTCCTCGGCGCGCGGATGCGAAATACCGTCGAACAGCTGGAAGTATTCGAGTTCGTCCAGCTGACGCACAATCGCGTCCTTCACTTCACGACGGTTGTGCCCGACGTTGACGTTCCAGAGACCCGCCACGCCGTCGACGAGCTTATTGCCGCGATCGTCGAACACATAACAGCCGTCGCCTCGCACGATACGGATCGGCTCGCGATGCTGCATTTCAGCGGGGTGCTGCATCGGATGCCAGAAAGCGGAATCGTTCGTTCCCATAGTGCTTACTCCATTAAGTCCAGTTTGCTGGTAGGTTCGTGTGGCTGCGTTCGGCTCAATGCGCGATGCACACGGACTTGGTTTCCGTAAAACCTTCGATGGCGTACTTGCCGAATTCACGGCCAATGCCCGACTGTTTGAAGCCGCCGAACGGCATGCCCGGATCGAGCGGTACGTGGCAATTGACCCACACGGTGCCCGCCTCGATTTGCGGCACGAGGTTCATCACGGTCTTGAGGTCATTGCTCCACAGGCTCGCGGCGAGGCCGTACGGTGAGTCGTTGGCGAGACGCAGCGCTTCGAGCGGATCGTCGAACGGGACGATGGCGAGCACCGGACCGAACACTTCGTCGCGCACGATTGCCGCGTCGTGGGGCACGTCGGCGATGACGGTGGGGCGAACGTAGTAGCCCGGCAGATCCACCGGCTTGCCACCCGCCAGAAACTTCAGGCCGGCAGCCTGAGCGCGCGCGATGTGCTGCATGACGCGGTCGCGGTGCTGCGCGGACACCAACGGATTGATCTGCGCAGCCGGGTCGAGGCCCGGTCCCAGCGTCATGGCGTTGGCAATATCGGCAAGACCTTCCGCCACTTGCCGGTACTTGCTGCGATGCACGTAAATGCGCGAGGCCGCCGCGCACACCTGCCCCTGGTTGAAGAAGCCGCCGGCCAACGCGCCTTGAATCGCCTGCTCGACGTCGATATCGGCAAGCATCACCGCCGGATTCTTGCCGCCGAGTTCCAGTGAAAAGCGCGTCATGTTCTGCACGGCGGCCGTGCCGACCAGCTTGCCCGTCGGCGTCGAGCCCGTGAACGAAATCTTGCTGATGCCTGGATGCGCCGCCAGCGCGGCGCCGCATTCACGACCTCCGGTGACAACGTTGAATACGCCCGCAGGAACACCGGCTTCAAGCGCCAACTCGGCGAGACGCAATGCAGTCAAAGGCGTTTCCGGCGACGGCTTGATCACGACAGTACATCCCGCGGCAAGCGCCGGCACCAGCTTCCACACGGCGATCATCAGCGGGAAATTCCACGGCACGATGCCGGCAACGACGCCGATCGGCTCCTTGCGCGTGAACGCCGTATAGCGCGTACCGGGCGGAAACGGAATCGACACGTCCAGCGTTTCGCCGGTAATCTTGGTCGCCCAGCCCGCCATATAGCGCGCATATTCGATCGTCGCACCTACTTCCACCGCGCGGGCGATGTTGATCGACTTGCCCTGATTCAAGGTTTCGAGTTGTGCGAGGTCTTCGGCATTGGCTTCGAGCAGGTCGGCGAAGCGCAGCAGAATGCGCTCGCGATCGGCGGGACGCAGGCCGCTCCATACCCGCGCATCGAACGCAGCGCGCGCGTTACTCACCGCGAGATCGACGTCGGTTGCATCCGCGTCCACTACGGTCGCGAGGCGTTCGCCGCTCGCCGGATTGAACACATCCAGACGACGCTCCGAATGCGCGCGTTGCTGCGCGCCGCCGATAAACAGGCCGAAATCGCGTTGTACGAACGCGCGAACCGCATCACTGACGACAACCGTTGCATCGTTACTCATATCCTGGGCCTCTCGTTGATGTCTCGCTGCTATCCGATTCATGGCCGCGGAGGCCATCGTGTTGAAGAATGGTGTCACGCCGGTTCGTCCACCGTTAGCGCAAATCGGCAGGCACGCCGCGCTTAAGGGAAAACATCTAGCGCTCGTTTGCGGTTACGTAGCCGGGATTACGCGCTCGCGGCCGGTTGCTTGCAGTTATGCGTAAAGGCAACGCTCGAATGCGTCGCGCTGCACGAACAACCGTTCGGGCAGCAACACTGCTTCGGCCGCATTGATCTGCATAAGCAGCGCAAAACGTGCGCCGTCGCTATGCCCGACAATTGCGCAGTTCGCTTCCACGAAGCCGCGATTAAAGCGCGGATCGCCGCTCACAATGTCGACGTCGTCATGCAGGCCGACGCACCGTGCGCCATCGACGATGTTCCAGCTATCAGGCAAACGCAGCAGAATGTCCGACACGTCTTCTTCGCGAGAGATCACGGCGGCCAGCGCGGCCTGACGGCGTTGGAACCAGCGAGCGCCATGCATGCTGTCGGCGCGTTCTACCGCCACGGCCGCGACAGCGTAGAGGAGCATCGGCTCATCGGCCTCGACCGCTTCGACGCGCGTGTCATTCATCGGCCAGGTGTCGATCATGGCGTCGATCCTTTATAGAAACAGCGCGCCGATCATTTCCGTGCGGCTCGACACGCCGAGCTTGCGGAACATGCGCAACAGGTGGGTTTTGACCGTGGGCTGCGCGAGCGCGAGGTCACGTCCGATCTCCTTGTTCGACAAGCCATTGCGCACGAGGCGCGCGATCTGTTGTTCGCGATGTGTCAGGTTCGGACGGATATCGGTATCGACGTCTCCGTCGTGGCGCAGATGCGTGCGCATTGGCCGCTGATCGCGCAGCGCCGGCACCAGTGCGGCTTCCAGCAGGGGTTGCACCGCCCTCGCATGCTTTTGATCGTCGTCGGAAAAGGCTTCCGCGGGCGCCATGCGCAGCAGTGAAAACGCGGCCACCGGACGGGTGCCTCGCGTACCATCCCGGAGCAGAACCTCCATCACATCGACCACCTGATGCGGATTCAGGAATCGCCGCCAGTACACCGAGCCGCCGCGCACCGTCTCCGGCAGTTCGCCCGCGAGCGTGAGCACGCTGCCCGTCTGCGTCGAAAAGCGCGACGGATGCATCGGATCGAGTGTGCAGTAACGCTGCAAATACGTGCGATGCATCGTCTCGGTCATGCCGAACAGCTCGAAGCCGGACGGTTCGTTGTCCGCGCCGACCCAGTAGAAGACCGTCGCCGAGGGTCGCACCAGTTGCGCGAGCGCATCCACTGCGGCGCCCAGTGCGGGCATGAAAGCGCTTTGGGACGCAGCTTCGTCGCGAATCGTGTTCAACATGGCGCTCTCCCGGTTCACCAGCTCAAGACCATCGTACGAACGTGCGATTCCGCAGCGTGAGCACAAATTGGCAAATCGACCCGATCCGCGCAGTCGAACGACGGTATCGTTGTCATCCTTTTGCCTGATTTCGCGGCACGCCCCGCGTGTCTAGACTCTGGACTCACGCTTCACTCCTTTCATCACGCTAAATCACATCCAGTCACGTTCAATTACGTTCATAAGGAACGCCATGTCCCAACAACGCACGGTTGTCATCACAGGCGCAGGCACCGGCATCGGTGAAGCCTGCGCCCGCCTGTTTGCTTCGCGCGGCGCGCGCGTGGCATTGATCGGCCGACGCCGCGAACCACTCGAACGGGTGGCGCGCGAAACCGGCGGCCTGGCGCTCGATGGCGACGCTGCCAGCACCGCCGACTGGCAGCGTTTCATCGCCGCGATCAAGGCCGACGGCGGCACTGTCGATGCGCTGATCGCCTGCGCCGGCGGTTTCGGCATGGGCACCGCCATCGAGACCGACGACGCCGCCTGGTCCGCCGCGATGCGCGCGAATCTCGACACGGCCTTCGTCGCCGCCCGCGCCTGCCTGCCCGATCTGATCGAACGACGTGGCGCGATCGTGCTGGTCGCCTCGATCGCTTCGCTCGCAGCGGGGCCCGCCGTTTGCGGCTACACCACGTCGAAGCACGCGCTGATCGGCCTCACACGCTCGCTCGCACGCGACTACGGCCCGCATGGCGTGCGCGTCAACGCGGTATGCCCCGGCTGGGTCCGCACGCCGATGGCCGATGCGGAAATGCAGCCGTTGATGCAGCGTTACGACGAAACGCTCGATGCGGCTTATCAACGCGTCTGCGCCGACGTGCCGTTGCGCCGTCCCGCGCACGCAGAAGAAATCGCCGGCCTATGCGAGTTTCTGGCGTCGCCCGCTGCGTCGATCGTGACGGGCGCCACCCTCGTGGCCGACGGCGGCGCCTCGATCGTCGACGTGCCGACGCTCGCCTTCGACCATATGTAAGCGAGGCCGCAAGGCCTCAGCTCATCGCGGCGGTCGACTCTGGCAAGGTCGCGCCGCCATCGACCACGATGGTTTGACCAGTGATGTACGAGGCCGCGTCGGACGCTAGAAACAGCATGGCCGCCGCGATATCCGACGGTTCGCCCAGGCGCCCGAGCGGAATTGCCTGCTCGATACGACGGTTGTGCGCGTCGTCGCCGAGATTGCCCATCGCAGGCGTGCGGATCATGCCGGGCTCGACGCCGTTGACCGTGATCCGGTGCTTCGCCAGCTCCAGCGCCGCAGCGCGAATGAAGCCGTTCACGCCCGCCTTCGACGCCGCATAGTGCGCGAGCCCCGGATACGCCACACGCGGCCCGGTCACCGACGAGGTCGCCAGCATCCGGCCGCCGCCTTGCCGGATGAACGCGGGCGTCGCCGCCTGCGCGAGCCAGAAGAGCGCGGCAAGATTCACGGCGAGGGTGCGCTGCAAAATCGCGGGCGTGATCGCATCGAAGGCCGTGAGTGGGAAATACGCTGCGTTATGCACGACCACGTCGAGCTTGCCGAAGTCTGATTCCACCTCACCAACGAGGCGCTCGATCTGCGCGTACTCGGCCATATCCGCCTCGTAGGCGCGGGCGGCGGCGCCGTGCTGCGCGAGACGCTGCGCCGTTTCCGAGGCCGCGTCGCGGTGTAGATCCGCGATCGCCACGGAGGCGCCGCGCGCGGCAAACGCCTCGGCAATGCCGCGCCCGATGCCTTGCGCGCCGCCGGTCACCAGCACCACCTTGCCGGCGAAATCACGCACGCTCGTCATATGCTGCGCGGCGTCGCTCATTGCGGATGCAGCGTCACGTTGAGCACTTGTGCGAGTGCGCCGACCGGGAAATTCGACAGCGCGTCGAATTGGTTGCCCCGATAGCCGAAAATCTTGCCATCCGTTTTCTTGCGTTCGAGGTCGATCATCACCACACCGAGCGTCGGAATGATTTTTTCGCGCCAGACGAACAGGTACAGATCTTTGGCGATGGCGATGTAGTGGCAACGGTCCACATCCGCGAGCCCTGCTTCCACGCCCGCGAGGCATTGCCACGCATAGAAATTGTCGTTCAGATAGACGTGTTCGTACTGTTCCGTGGCGCTATACGTGTACAGGTTGCGCATGCCGATCAGCTCGCGAGTCGGATGATGCAATGCCGCGTCCGTGTTAGCGCCCTGCTGCGCGATCCTGCCGTGGCGGAACTGCACCTGTACACCGGTCAACTCCATGCCTCGCTCGACACGCGTGAACGCATCGGTACGGGCTTCGCTTTCATTCGGCAAGGTGCCGGCCACTGCGGTGCACAAGCCCTTTTTCACATCGAGCACGTAGCTCGTCGCTGCCGGCCGCGAGCCATCGCCACCGCCGATGTAATCGACGAAGTAAATGCCGTCGCGCACCGAGGTGACCCGGCATTCGCATTGACCATCAGCCGTATGCAGCACATCCGCGGAGACGAACGTCAACGTCTCAGCGGAGCCATCGGCCAATTCAAGCTGCAATGTGCGGCCAGTCAAGTCATCGACGGGCGGCAGGATGTGACTGTCGGGCGCGAAACCTTCGGCCAGCGCGCCGACCTGAATGAAAACGGGTTGAGATGTCATTGTCTGTATTGCTCCAGTAGTTCGATGATTTGCCGCGGCGCCGCTCGCATCGAGCGGCAGCCCGTGGCGCCTGTGACTACTGTACGGAGGCCTCGGGCCCGGCGGCATCGACCATAAGGATGACAACGCCCGTGACTTCAAGTGGCCCAGTGCGTCTGAAAGGCCAGACGCCCCAAGGCCCGTGGACCCTTTGGGCGCTGCGCGGCCTTTAGACATTCCGGAGCCTTTGGGTGCTGCGTGGCCTTTGGGTGCTGCATGGCCTTTAGACACGGCGGAGCCTTTGAGCCCTTAACGCGTTGACAGCCCAAACTCGCCGGCCATCTCATCGATTAGCCCACGCTGAAACGCCTTAAAGCGCTCGTTAGGCTGCTGTGCGATCGCCAGATCGAGCATCGGATCGGTCACCTGCGTACGCACGTCAGCCAGCGTTTCGACAATCGCGTGCCCGCAGAACGGCACATACGCTTCCGAATACCCGCCCTCATGCACGATCACCAGCCGGCCGCCGCAATATCGTTCGGCGGCATCGCACATCAGTTGCGTCATCGTGCGATAGCTCTCGCTGTGGAGCAGCATGCGCGCGAGTGGATCGACCGCGCTTGCGTCTAGTCCGCTCGCCACGACGATCAGATCCGGCCTGAACGCATCGAGCGCGGGCAGCACGATGCGCTCGAACGCATACAGATAGGCGTCATGGCCGCCGCCCGGCAACAACGGAATGTTGACGTTGGCTCCAACGCCCGCACCCGCGCCGCGCTCATCCGCGCCGCTGTAACCCGGCGGAAAGCAGCGGTCCTGATGCAGCGAAATCGTCAGCGTGTTGGGATCGTCGTAATAGATCGACTGCGTGCCATTGCCGTGGTGGACATCCCAGTCGATCACCACGACGCGTTCAACGCCATGCTTCGCACGCGCCGCTTCGATCGCAACGGGAATATTGGCGAGCAGGCAGAAGCCCATCGGCTTGTCACGCAGACAGTGATGACCGGGTGGGCGCGACAACGAGAATGCATTGCTTGCCCGCTTGTCGAGCACGGTGTCGATCGCGCTGATGGCAAGCCCTGCGGAAAGCGCAGCGATCTCATAGCTGCCCTTGCCAAACGGTGCGAGCTCACCCAGATCGCCGCCGGTCGTGTCGCTGAGCGCCTTGAAGCGATTCAGATAGTCCCGCGGATGAACGCGCAGCAAATCGTCTTCAGTGGCAAGCTCCGCCCCCTGCATGTCGAGCGACGCTGCCAGCCCCGAGGCCTGGATCAACGCCAGCAGCCTGCGTTTCGAATCGGGCGACTCCGCGTAACCACTGCTCGACGGCGGCTGCACCCAGCCGCCGACCGGAAAGAACAGCGCATGCGTGCCGCCTGTATGCCAGAAAGTGCGTTCGTCCGTAAAAAATGCCGTTTTGCTCATGATGTCTCTTACCTGTAGTTCACCTGCGGATTCAAATCGACCGGATTCGACGGCACGGTCACCCACGCGCGCCCGGCACTTCACGCCCGCTACGCTCGACACGTAGCAGGCAAACGAAAGACAACGCGCAGATCAACGCCGCGCCCTGAAACAACGTATTGAGTCCCACCCCCGCGTCGAGGAGAAAACCGGCGATCAGCGGACCGACTGCGAGCCCCGCGCCGATCACGAAGTTCAGCGTGGCGATCAAACGCCCGGATGTATCGGTTTTTGCGGCTGCGGCGAGAATGAACGGCAACACAAAGGTCCACGCGAACTTGAAGGCGAAGATCGCGGCGGCGTAGCCCATCGAAGCTGGATGCGCCGACAGACCGAGCAAAGCCGCGACGAGAATCGCGTAACCCGTCAGCAGCATCGCGGCACGCGCAATCCGGTTGCCGATGAACGATGCGCTTGCCGCGCCGACGATTCCCATTACGCTTGCGGTCGCGAGCAGTTCGCCGGTGTGGCCAGCGTCGAGTCCGGCGAGCGACGCCGCCTTGCTCGCGAACGTCCAGACGCCGCCGATTGCCACATAGAAAGCGAGCACGCCGCCGATCACCAGCGTCGCGAGAAACCACCTGCTGCCTGTACCGTTGATGCCGGACCCAGCCTGTTGCACCTGCTTGCCGCTGGCGCCGCCCAAGGCCGGATCGAAGCCGCGCGTGAGCGGCGATGCGATCAGCGCGAGCGCGGCCAGCACTACATACAGCGCCCGCAAACCGAACGCGTCGAACAGATGCGGCAGCACGAACAGGCCGAGCGCACCAGCCACCAGTTGACCCACCACCCACAAGCCATACACGCGGTCGCGATTGCCGCTCGTCGCCGCGCTCGTCATGCACAGCACCATCAGCGTGCCGCCGCCGAGCGCGGTCAACGCGCGCAGCACCAGCAACACGGCAAAGCCGGGCATCAGCACCGCTGTGGCGAGATTGCCGATGCAAAACACCGCCGTGGCGATTGCCGCGACACGGCGCGCGTCGACTCGACCCAACCACAAGAGCGATGGCAAGGTCGCGCAGCTGAACGCGCCGAGTTCGACGAAGAAATACGTGCCGATCTGCGAGGCGCTCAAACCGAGCTGTCCACCGAGTTGCGCAGCGACTGCTGGCGCGACGAGCAGCAACAACGGCGTGATCGCAGCAAACACCACCAGCGACAGCAGCGTGGACGTCGCGAATTCGCGCGGCGCCGCCGCGGATGTCGCGGACGCAGCGGCCGTGGCAAAAGAAGATGTCGAAGAAGTTTTCATGGGGCTCAGAGGTAACGGTTGCGGTTGCAACAAAAGCCGATACGCGGGCTATGAGAGACGAATACCAGCCGGCGTTCTCGACACCGGCGGCGGGCAATCAGAACGTGTGATACATGCCGAGCATCGCGCCGAACTGCGAGGCGCCGTTGAGCGACGTTGCGTCGTATTCATAGACCGGTTGCGAGCTTTGACTGCTGTTGCGCGAGTAGCCGAGATTCACATACGCCACCGTGCGCTTTGACAGTGCATAGGTGCCGCTCGCGATGAACAGCGTCGGATGACCGACGCTTGGCGTGTTCGACCAGGTTTGATAGACACCGCCCGCGAGGCCAAAGAAATTGTCGATCTGGTAGCGCGCCCCGCCCCACGCCACGGTTTTCGACGGCGCGAGCGATCCGGTTTGCCGTTCCGCGCCGCCGTATAGCGAAAGCGTCGCGATGTCCCAATGCGCCGCCAGCGTGCCAATGGTCTGCTGCAGTCCCGAGGTATCCACATCGCCGGATGCCGTACCTTGCGCCCGATGCAACGCCGCACTGATACCGTAGCCGTTGCCGCCGTATTGCGCGCCGATTTCCAGCACCCGGCCCGAGCGCGAATTGCCCGCCACACCACCGGTCGCCGCCAATGCTTCGGCGCTGAAGCCGCCGTAATCCGCAGTCTTGAACTTCACTGAGTTATCAATGAAGTTGGCCGACAGCGGCACCAGCACACCCTGTCCGCTGTACGCCGCGTACAGCAGCGGGTCGTAGAAAACCGTGCGATCGAACAGCACGCTGAACTGCCGCCCGAGCGTGACGGTGCCGAATTTGCCGGTCAAACCGACATAAGCGCCGCGAAAGAATGCGTAACCAGGTACCGTGGCCGTGCCATCGTTCACGTTGATGCCCTGCTCGAGGCGGAAGATCGCCTGCAAGCCGCCACCCAGGTCTTCCGTGCCCGTCAAACCGATCTGCGACGGCAACACGCCGTAGTTCTGCAAGTTGACCGCGCTGTGCTGGCCGTCCGCGTTCGTGCGGTACTGAATGCCGGCGTCGACCAGACCGTACAGCGTGACACTCGATTGCGCGTGGGCGGTCGTGGCGCAGAAACCGGCCGCCACACTCAATACCGCCAATGTCTTTCGTCGACCGCCGCGCTGCCGCGATACGTTTCGTTTCATCGAGAAGCTCCAAACCGTCTGATGTTTTTGTAATGTGTCCGTTGCTGCGGGCTGCATCCCTCATCGAGTGCAACGGCAGTGTCGGTAGCGGCAATTGCGCTGAATAGACGTCCAGATGAACGGTATGGAAAACCCGCACGCGCTTGCGTGAAGCCCCAGTGCGATTGACATGCGTGGATATGTTGAATGGCCCGGCGCAATGACGCGGCGCGGCATCCGCGGCCCGGGGCCGTTCAAATGAGGGGGTGTAGCGCCATTTCGGTCGCTGCGTTTTTCAAAAAAACGCCACGTATAATCGATCGGCACGCCGCGCGAGCAGCCGGACGCGCCTTATCGACAGCCGAAGGAGCCAGCGTGACAGTCACCGCGGACACAAAGCGGGTTATCGATCAGTGGGGTGAAATGCCCCCTGCCATTCCGCTCGACGATTACGCAGGCGCGCCACTCGAACAGCGCAGCGCCGACTTTGAAGGCACGCTTTCCGGCAACGGCACCGCTGCGCGCGGCCTGAGCCTTTTCCTGCTCGACCTCTATGCGCTCGCCAACCGCACCGGCATCGGCGAATTCGAGCACGGCTTCTTCCGCCTCCTATCGCAGCATTTGCCGTTCGACGCCGGCTGGACTGGCGTGACGACGCACACGGCCAACGGTCCCGTGATGCACAACAGCTTCGTCTATGGATTGCCGGGCGAGTTCTTTACCGACTGGCAGCGCGTGCGCGACTGCGATCCGCTCGCGCTCGGCTCGATGAACCGCTACGGCCGCGCGCTGGAAGTGTCGATCGTGGCGCCCGGCATCGATCCGCGCTTTCGCAACTGGGCAATCAAATACGGGCTCGCGCAACTGATGGTGGTGTCGGCGCTCGATCATCGCTTCGGGCTCGCGACCTTCCTCTCGGTGTATCGCCGCGCGCTCGACAAACCGTTCTCCGCAGCGGACGCGCAAACGCTGGAGGACGTGATTCCGCACTTAAGCGCGGCGCTTACGATCAGCCGCTCGTTTCAATTGACGCGCGAGCGTGGCGAAGGCGTTTCAACGCCTGCACGTGCGATCTGCGACGGCTTCGGTGCCGTGCACCAGGCGGATAAGGCGTTCGAAACCATTCTGCGCAGCGAGTGGCCGGGCTATCAGAACCAGCATCTGCCGGCGCCGCTGATTGCGCATTTGCATGCGGACACCGACCACCCGTATGTCGGCGAGACGGTAACCGTAAGTTGTTCGCCCGTGGTTGGCCTGTTTCAGCTGGAAGCGCGCCAACGCTCCCCGCTCGACCGTTTGAGTCCACGCGAACTGAGTGCGATCAAGCTGTACGGCGACGGCCTCTCACACAAGGAAGTCGCGCAACGCATGGCGATTTCGCCTGCCACCGTGCGCCACTATCTGCGCTGCGCGTACAAGAAGCTCGGCATGCACGACAAAAGCCAGATTCCGTGGCTACTTGGGTTGAGGGAGACCGCTGCTACAAATGCCCCGGTGCCCGGCCAGGGCAATTGAGCGGCTGCTTCACTCGTCCTCTTCTTCAAGGCCGGCAAGCAGATCGTCGACCGCGCGATACACGCGCTCGACGATTTCCGGCCCCACCTTGCGCTCCAACTCGCGATAGTGCGCCTCGAGATCTTTCGAGATCACGCGCACCAGATCCACGCTCGTGCTGGTGAGCGACACCAGCACGCGGCGCTGGTCTTCCGCAAAACGCTCCTTTGTCAGCAGCTCCATGCTCTCCATGCGCGCAAGCACGCCCGCCATGCTCGGGCTCGAAATCGTGCAGATATCGGAAATGTGGCGCGGCTCCATGGGGCCGTGCTCATTGAGCGCGCGAATCACGCGCCATTGCTGTTCGGTCAGTCCGTGCGCGGTAATCAACGGACGGAAACGCTCCATCATTTTTTCTCTGGCGCGCAGCAACAGCATGGGCAGGTTGCGGTGTAAAACTCGGGTAGAAGCGGAAGCGGACATGGTGGAAGATAAATAAAAGGCAGCCGTCGAAGCTTAAGGGAAAACCCGCAATCAGCCGACAGGCTATTGACCGTGGATGATATCAAGCGCAATAATACTAACATGTTAGTGTTTTCTCTGAGAGACAGCTAATTTATGTTTGCACTTGCCGATCACCTGCTACACCCCGAAGGCGACGCGCTGCCTCGCGACGTGGATGCGCTCACCGTTGCCGCGCTGCTCGCACGCGGCGTAGCCTGCCGCGCGCCCGTTTCCGGCGCAGTTTATGGAACCTTGCTGAACGACCGCGCCGCATTGGAAGCATTGGGCGATGCGGTTCATGCCGCTCCGTATAAAGCACCGCCCAAAGCGCCGATTCTCTATCTGAAGCCGCGCAATACGTTCGCTGGTCATCGTGCGCGTGTCGTCGTACCTGACGATGCATTGGGCGTGGAAGTCGGCGCTTCACTGGGTATCGTGATTGGCCGCACTGCAACACGCGTCAGCGCGGCCCAGGCATTGGACTACATCGCCGGTTACACGCTGGTCGCCGATCTGAGCGTACCGCATGCGAGCGTGTATCGGCCTTCGGTACGGTTTCGGGCACGCGACGGGTTTTGCGTGATCGGTCCGGCCGTGGTTGCCGCGCATCATGTTGCTGCGCCAGACAATCTGACGATTACGGTTTCACTTCCCGGACGCGAGGTTTTCAGTGCCAGTACTGCATCCTCGGTACGCAAGGTCGCTCAATTGATTGCGGACGTGACCGATTTCATGACGCTCAGCGCCGGCGACGTCATTACGCTTGGCGTGCCTCATGGTTCGCCGGTTGCGCATATCGGCGATACGGCCACGCTGTCGATTGGCGGCTTGCCGCCGCTCGAGGTGTCGTTTGCCGGCGCGGAAGAACAACATGGAGAACAGCAATGATGCGCGGCCGTGTTGCGTATGCAGGAGCGATTCACGAGGCTTATCCGGACGCCAACGGCGTGCGCCTCGCCGACGGCCGCGTGCGTCGTGAGGATGAGGTGGTGTGGCTCGCACCGGTCGAAGTCGGCACGATCTTCGCGCTCGGCTTGAACTACGCCGAGCATGCGAAGGAATTGCAGTTCAACAAGCAGGAAGAGCCTTTGGTCTTTCTCAAAGGCCCGGGCACGGTCATCGGTCACCGTGGCTTCACGCGCCGCCCTGCCGACGTCGCCTTCATGCACTACGAGTGTGAACTGGCCGTCGTGATCGGCCAAACCGCGCAGAACGTCAAGCGCGAAAACGCCATGCAGCATGTGGCCGGCTACATGATCGCCAACGACTACGCGATCCGCGACTACCTGGAAAACTATTACCGCCCCAACCTGCGTGTGAAGAATCGCGACGGTGGCACGGTGCTCGGCCCCTGGTTCGTCGATGCGGCCGATGTCACAGACGTCACGCAACTCGAATTGCGCACGTTCGTGAACGGCACGCGGCAGCAACACGGCAACACGCGCGATCTCGTCACCGATATCCCCGCGTTGATCGAATACCTGAGCAGCTTCATGACCCTCGCACCCGGCGACGTGATCCTGACCGGCACGCCGGAAGGCATCGTCAACGTCAATGCAGGCGACGAAGTAGTCTGCGAAATCGACGGCCTTGGCCGTCTTGTCAATACGATTGCATCCGACGCGGACTTTGGCCGCGCCTGATCGACAGGCTTTGCATGAGATCGGAGTAAGCGCTTTGCATGGGCCGGAGTAAGTGCTAAAGCACAAACTCCAGCCGACAGCTGAAGCACTAACCCGGATCGACACCAGAAAGAAAGGACAAGGCAATGCGAATCGAACATCTGATCAACGGCAAATCGAGCGCCGCGAAAGACTACTTCGAGACCGTCAATCCGGCGACGCAAGACGTGCTCGCCGAAGTCGCCCGCGGCGGTGCGGAAGAAGTCGACGCCGCCGTGCGCGCGGCCAAAGATGCGTTTCCGGCGTGGGCCGGCAAGCCCGCTGCGGAACGTGCAAAAATCATTCGCAAGCTCGGCGAGTTGATCGCGAAGAACGTGCCGGAAATCTCGGAGACCGAGACGAAGGACACTGGTCAGACGATCTCGCAGACGCGCAAGCAACTCGTGCCGCGCGCCGCCGACAATTTCAGCTATTTCGCGGAGATGTGCACGCGCGTCGACGGTCATACGTATCCCACCGATACGCATCTGAACTACACACTGTTCCATCCAGTCGGCGTCTGCGCGCTGATCTCGCCGTGGAACGTGCCGTTCATGACGGCAACGTGGAAAGTCGCCCCCTGTCTTGCGTTCGGCAATACCGCCGTGTTGAAGATGAGCGAACTGTCACCGCTCACTGCCTCGATGCTCGGCAACCTCGCGTTGGAAGCCGGCATTCCGGCCGGCGTGCTGAACGTCGTGCACGGCTTCGGCAAAGACACTGGCGAGCCGCTGGTGGCGCACCCGGATGTGCATGCGGTGTCGTTCACCGGATCGACGGCAACCGGCAATCGCATCGTGCAAACCGCGGGCCTGAAGAAGTTTTCAATGGAACTGGGCGGCAAGTCGCCGTTCGTGATTTTCGACGACGCCGATTTCGAACGCGCGCTCGATGCCGCTGTATTCATGATCTTCTCGAACAATGGCGAACGCTGCACGGCGGGCTCGCGCATTCTGGTGCAACGCTCGATTTACGCGCGCTTTGCCGAGCGGTTCATCGAACGTGCAAAACGCTTGACGGTGGGCGATCCGCTGGCCGACAGCACGATCGTTGGTCCGATGATCAGCCAGGGGCACCTGGCCAAAGTACGCAGCTATATCGAACTGGGTCCAAAAGAAGGCGCCACCCTTGCATGCGGTGGACTCGACGCACCCGACTTGCCCGAAGCCATGCGCAAAGGCAACTTCGTTCAGCCAACGGTATTCGTCGATGTCGACAACCGCATGCGGATCGCGCAGGAAGAGATCTTCGGCCCGGTCGCCTGCCTGATCCCGTTCGACGACGAAGCCGACGCGATCAAACTCGCCAATGACATCTCCTACGGTTTGTCGAGCTATATCTGGACCGAGAGCACTGGCCGCGCCTTGCGCGTCGCCGCTGCGGTTCAGGCCGGCATGTGCTTCGTCAACAGTCAGAACGTGCGCGATCTGCGCCAGCCATTCGGCGGCACCAAGGCATCGGGCGTGGGCCGGGAAGGCGGCACGTGGAGCTACGAAGTGTTCCTCGAACCGAAGAACGTGTGCGTGTCGCTCGGCTCGCATCACATTCCGCGCTGGGGCGTCTGAAACGCTGGTCATTTTCGCGCGAGGCCATCGTGCCTCGCGCGCCACACAGAATAGGAGACCGCGATGGGCAAACTCGCATTGGCAGCAAAAGTCACTCATGTCCCGTCGTTATATCTGTCCGAACTCGACGGTCCGCATAAGGGTTGCCGTCAGCCCGCGATCGACGGCCACCATGAAATCGGCCGGCGCTGCCGCGAATTGGGTGTGGATACGATCGTCGTATTCGACGTGCATTGGCTGGTGAACAGCGAATACCACATCAATTGCGCGCCGAAATTCGAAGGCGTCTATACGAGCAATGAACTGCCGCATTTCATCAAGAACATGCCGTACGCGTATCCCGGCAATGTCGGGCTCGGCGATCTGATCGCGGAAGTTGCGAATGAGATGGGCGTGAAAAGCCGTGCGCACAGCGAGACCACGCTCGAACTCGAGTACGGCACGCTGGTGCCGATGCGCTATATGAATAGCGACCAGCACTTCAAGACGGTCTCGGTAGCCGGGTGGTGCATGTGGCACGACCTCGAAACCAGCGCGCGCTTCGGCCTCGCGGTGCGCAAGGCCATCGAGGAACGTTACGCCGGCACCGTGGCGATTCTGGCGAGCGGCTCATTGAGCCACCACTTCGCCAATAACGGCACGGCCGAGCAGTTCATGCACAAGGTGTGGAGCCCGTTTCTCGAACAGATGGACCGCAAGGTGGTCGAGCTGTGGGAAGCCGGCGACTGGAAGACCTTCTGCGAGATGCTGCCGCTCTATAACGAAAAATGCTGGGGCGAAGGTGGCATGCACGACACCGCCATGCTGCTCGGCGCGCTCGGTTGGGATCGTTACGACGGCAAGGTTGAAGTCGTCACGCCGTATTTCGGCAGTTCGGGCACTGGCCAGATCAACGCGATCTTTCCTGTGACGCCCCTACCCGCTTAAGCCCTGAGTAAGGAGCCTACTGTGCCGCATTTGACACTCGAATACAGCGCCAATCTCGCCGGCGAAGAAAGCATCGGGCAGCTTTGCACGTCGCTCGCCGCTTGCCTCGACGCACAACGCGAGAACGAACAACGCCTTTATCCGCTCGGCGGCATCCGCGTGCGCGCCTTGCGCTGCGAGCAGTACTGCGTTGCCGACGGCAGAGCCGACGCCGCGTTTCTGCACGCGAACCTGAAGATCGCCGCTGGTCGCTCGGACGCCGCAAAAAAGGCGACTGGCGATGCGCTATTTGAAGTGATCAAGCAGCACTTCGCCGCTGAATTTGAAAAACACGGTATGGCGTTGTCGCTGGAGATCAATGAATTCAGCGAAACCGGTACATGGAAACACAACAATTTGCACGCGCGGCTTAAGGCCTAGTCCCGGACCTCATACCCGAGCCTGGCGCTCGGTCCTACTACCTATGCCTGATCGCGGCTTATAGAGAATCCATCATGCTAGACGAACAGACTATCCGCGATCTCGCGGCCCAACTCGACAATGCCGAGAAAACGCGCACCCAACTGCGTCATTTTTCGGCCAAGTATCCCGAGATGACCGTACAGGACGGTTACGCGATCCAGCGCGAGTGGGTGAAACTCAAACTGGCCGAAGGCCATGTGATCAAGGGCCGCAAGATCGGCCTGACTTCACGCGCCATGCAGCGTTCCTCGCAGATCGACGAACCCGACTACGCGCCGCTGCTCGACAGCATGTTCATCGAAAGCGGTCAGGACATCCGCGCCGACCGTTTCATTGCGCCGCGTGTGGAAGTGGAATTGGCCTTCGTGTTGAGCAAACCTTTGAAGGGCCCCGGTGTCACGCTATTCGACGTGCTAGACGCCACCGCCTACGTGACTCCCGCAGTGGAGATTATCGACGCGCGTATCGAACAATTCGACCGCGAGACGAAGGCGCCGCGCAAAGTCTACGACACCATCTCGGACTTCGCGGCCAACGCCGGCATCGTATTGGGTGGCCGTCCGGTGCGTCCGATGGACGTCGACCTTCGCTGGGTCGGCGCATTGCTTTACAAGAACGGCGCTGTTGAAGAAAGCGGACTGGCAGCCGCGGTGCTGAACCATCCCGCCACTGGCGTTGCATGGCTCGCGAACAAGATCGCCCCATACGACGAGATGCTGAATGCAAACGACGTGATTCTAAGCGGTTCGTTCACGAGTCCGATCACGGCACGGGCGGGCGACACGTTCCACGTCGACTATGGTCCGCTGGGCGGCATTGGTTTGAATTTCATTTGAGTTCATTTGAGTTAATCGACATGTCCCCACCGAAAAACACATTCAAGCGCGCGCTGGCAGAGGGCAAACCGCAATTCGGCCTATGGGCCGCGCTCGCCGACGCCTACGTAACCGAGTTGCTGGCTACCGCCGGTTTCGATTGGTTGCTGATCGACAACGAGCACGCACCGAACGACGTGCGCAGCACACTGGCGCAATTGCAAGCCGTGGCCGCGTATGCATCGCATCCGGTGGTGCGTCCGGTGCGCAGCGACAGCGCGTTGATCAAGCAATTGCTCGACATAGGCGCACAGACCTTGTTGCTCCCGATGATCGACACAGCGGACCAGGCCGCGGACGCCGTAGCGGCCACGCGCTACCCGCCGCAGGGCATTCGCGGCGTGGGCAGTGCATTGGCACGGGCTTCGCGCTGGAACCGGATACCGGACTACCTGAACACCGCGGCAGACGAGTTGTGTGTACTGGTACAGGTTGAGACGGTACAGGGAATGGAGAATCTTTCCGCGATTGCGGCGGTGGAAGGAGTAGACGGTGTTTTTTTTGGTCCGTCGGACCTGAGTGCATCGATGGGATTGCTGGGCAAGCCCGGTGATGCGAGCGTACGCGAGGCGATTTGCAACGGCATCAGGAAGGTGCGGGACGCCGGCAAAGCGGCGGGGGTACTGGCGCCGGATTCGGGGATCGCCGCCGAGTACATGGCGGCGGGCGCGACGTTTGTTGCAGTGGGGACAGATACGGGGTTGTTGAGCCGGGCGGCCGCAGATTTGGCGGCCTCGTACAAGAAGACTGCCGGAGTGGCAATGCCCGTGAAGGGCGGGTATTGAGGCATGACTGTTTTGTTTGCCTGCGCGGCGCTTGGTGTCTGGTTGCCTGCGGTGTTGGGCTTTACTTGAGTTGTTTGCCTGTGCGGCGCTTTCTTGTTTGCCTACCGGTGGCGTTGGCCTTTCCTTGATTTTTTTTGCCTGCGGGGCGTTTGTTTGTCTGTCTGTCTGTTGGCCTATGGCGTTGGCCTTTCCTTGAATTGTTATTGGATTATTAGCGTCGCCCCTGTGCGGGGCAGGCACCTACTTTTCTTTGCCTGCTGCAAAGAAAAGTAGGCAAAAGAAAGCAGCTCAAACCGCTAGCTCATAAGCGGGTCCCCTGGCTCGGAGGGGATAGTGGCGCATCTGGAATCTGTGTTCCCGCACATTCAGCGTGAGTGACAAGGGGCTCATCCGCTCCCACTCCGCACTGCGTGCGTCGCGGATGAGTCTGCATGGGAAATCAGAGGCTTCGTTTAGGTGCGGTGGGGCCTTCGGCTTCGTATCGGCGAGGATGGTGCTATATGGAAACACGGGGCTTCGGTGGCGTGGTGGGAACCTTCAGCTCCGCCTCTGCGGAAGGCTGATGTGAATGAATCACCAGCGCCTCTATCAGAGCATAGGTGAAGCAACGGCCAGCCCAGTCGTTGAAAGAAGCTCGGGCACCAAAACGTAGCGCATGGCGTTTGAAGCACGCTTCGGCACGCGCAGCGCCGCCGTAAGCATGACTGCCTTGTCACTCACGCCGAATGTGCGAGAGCACAGATTCCAGATGCACCACTACCCCCTCCAAGCCAAGGGGCCCGCTTATAAGCTAGCGGTGTGAGCTGCTTTCTTTTGCCTACTTTTCTTTGCAGCAGGCAAAGAAAAGTAGGTGCCTGCCCCGCACAGGGGCGACGCTAATAAACCAATAACAATTCAAGGAAAGGCCAATAGCCAAAGAAGCCCGATGAAGGAAAGGCCAACGCCATAGGCAACCAGACACCAAGCGCTGAGCAGGCAAAAAAAACCAAGCAAAACCCCAACACCGCAGGTAAACAAAAACCCCACCCCTTATTCCCCCGCCGGCCAAGGCAACCCCACCGCCGACCAATCCATCTCCACCCCAATAACAGACCTCTCAGCAGCAAACTGCAAAGCCAAAGTAACAGCAATACAAGGCCGGCCACTGGCCAAAGAAAGATAAGGATTACTAGCCACAGCAACCCCAGGCAACAAAACCGCATTACGGAAATAAGGCCGATGATCCCATCTCGCATCGCGAGGATTGGCCACGGGATGCAGCGAGGCCGCTTCGCTACTCCAGGCCGGCCCACGCAATTCATGCCCAATCTGCCGCCCCGAATCATCCAGAATAAAACAGCTGATACAGCGATCAAACGTAGCCAACACAGCAAACGCCTGATCCATCAAAGCGCCCGCCAGCAAATCATCAGCGGCACGGCTCAAAGCCGACCGATACGGCTCGACCTCCGACTCGAACAACGCATACTGATACGCCCTCCCCTGGGCAATCACATCGAAAGCATCATCGATCCGCCGATGCACTGACTCCGGCCGCGCAATCTCGGCAGCCGGCCGTCCAAGCAGATACCCCTGCGCGAAATCCACATTCGACTCAACAGCAAGAATCAACTCCTCAGTGGTCTCCACGCCCTCCACGACAACCAGCATCCCCGCCTGATGCAACAGCGAAACGAGCTTCGGCAAGATCGGCTGCCCGGAGCCGTGACTGGTCGCGCGAATCAGCTCGCCGTCGAGCTTCACGATATCCGGCCGAATCCGGAACAGCCGGTCAAGATTCGATTGACCCGCGCCGAAATCGTCCACGGCGATCAGGAAGCCGTGCTCGCGGTACACAGCCGCGGCGCGCGACATGTCGTCGACGCTGCCGCCATGCGACTCCAGAATTTCGAGAATCACTCGCTCAGGTTCGAGCCCCACCGCTCGCACGATCATGGCGAGCTGATTCGCATAGCCTTCGGAGATAAACGTGGCGGGCAGAATGTTGAGGAACAGCCACGCGTCGCCGGGCAACGACTTGCGCGCGTTGGCCAGATGCACGGCATGACTCGCACGATCGAGTGCGCCTTCGTCGCTGGACGGCTTCGGCGCGAACAGCACCACGGGCGGCACCAGCGTGCCGTCGTTCTGCTCGCCTCGCAGCAGCGCCTCGAAGCCCACCTGCTTCTGATGCGACAAACTATAGAGCGGCTGGAAGTGCGAAGTCAGGTAATAGTCGTCCCAGAGATGCCGCGGCGCCACCGCCTCGCCCTCGGCAAGCATATCGGCGGAGAGCATTTTTAGCGCATCGAGCGGCAACGCGCGTTCGGCGCATACGCGGTTTCTGCCCGAATGCTTGGCGCGCAGCAAGGCTTCATCGGCACGGTCGAGCAATACCATGATGCTTTCGCCGCTCCGGTGTTCGGCCACGCCGAAGCTTGCGGTCAGATGGCCGTCAGGGCGCTCGATCACGGCAATCGCGCCGCGCAGGCGCTCGGCGAGCGCCAGTGCGCCGGCCAGGCCGTCGCGCAGCAGCACCGCGAACTCCTCGCCGCCGATCCGGCTCACGCTGTCGTCCGCGGCCGTCTCCTCCATCAGCACCTGGGCGACCTGGTACAGCGCATGGTCGCCGACCGCGTGGCCGAAGCGGTCGTTCAGCGATTTGAAACTGTCGATGTCGAGAAATATGGCGCTGACCCGTGCATCGGGCTTCATGGCGTCGAGCCGTCGCTCGGCCTGCTTCACAAACGCACGGCGATTTTGCAAACCAGTCAGCGGATCGGTCGCAGCGAGTTGCGCCAATTGGCTCTCGAGCAGAAAGTGATTGCGCCGGAACCGGTAGAAGCTGAAGTGAAACACAGCGGAAGTCGGTATGCCGATCGCCGCGATCCACATCCACACGACCACGTCGACGTCATGCGTGCGCGGCTCGCCGAATAGCAAGGCAAACGCCGCCGCATAGAAAATCGCACTGCCGACGAGGAAATGCGTTGGCGTAAGCCATAGCGGCGCGGCGCAGATCGGGATCGCAACCATGGCCGGCAGTATCCACAACAACGGTTGTTCGACGCCGGAGACGTTCAGCACGAGACCGGCTACCAGCACCAGCGAGTACGCGACACCGATTGCGCCGAACGTCCGGCTCGAGCCGGCGCGTGGAATCGCCATCACCAGCAGCGCGAGCACCAGCGCGCAGGCAAGGCGGTAAGCGAGCGGCGTCGCCGGGCCGTCGACCAGGTTGCGCGCCCCCACGAAACACAGGAACGCGACAACGGTAAAGGCCATCGTCACGATCGAAAGTGGACGCTGGTGTTCCAGCGATCGTTTATGAAAGCGATCGCGCAAACCGGAATCGGACAGTCGCTTCGTTGAGGTAGAAAGCATATTGATAGATATCAGGCTGGCTCCGGTCACTCGGCCAATGTATAACGGCAACCGTCTGACAAATATTTATGCCCTATCCGCAAATAGAATTGCGCCCCGCCCAGTAAGGGCTACACCGCCCTCACGCGATTTCGTCCCACCCCCTGGCGGCAGCGAAGCATTCAACAAGCCGGACTCCAAACGGCATACCGACGCTGTTTATGAGTCGTGCGAGACATGCTTTGTGCATACCAGCATCGATCGTGAACACTTTCACCAGGGATAACCGCAATAAGGAAGCGCAAAAAGCCATTCGACCAACAAAAATTACGTGATTGACCGGCATCCGCCGCAATCGTTTGCTCGTATAACGCAGACGAATGTAAAGTGGCTAAAACTTACTGTCTTAAGTAGACTCCTCCGAAGTGTGGCGGACAGACTAGACAGTCCGGTAAAAATAACCTTGGACGCGTGCAACGCGCGGCTTTCCGTAACACTTTCACTTTGCATTCGACCGTCGGCACCCGTTTTTATACACGGCCGAAGCAACGGCCACTTCCCGGAAAACATGGTCCCAATTCTCGATTACCTGCTGGAACGCCAGATCTCGCCGCAATGGCGCGGCATGCTGACTGCATTGGCAACGGAGTTTGAAGCGCAGATCGGTCGCGACGAACTGCGCCAACTGATGTACCGCGTAGGCTGCCGGTTTGCCGCGGCGCATCAGTTGCCGGCTTGCGGGTCGACTGCGGAGCTCGCTCAGGTATTGAATCTGTATTGGCATGACATGGATTGGGGCTACGTCGAGTTGTCCGACGAAGCTGAATCGCTGCGCATCGTGCATTACTGTGCGCCGCTGCAAGCGTTTGGCAACCCGGCGCTCGCATGGACCCCTGCGTTTCTCGAAGGCGTCTATCAGACCTGGTTGAGCGCGTTGGGCGCGCAGGGCCTGTCGGTGGCGCAAACGAGCGAGTACGGCACGGATACCTCGATCGAGTTCCGGTTGGGCCGGCACCCGGGTTGAGCGGAGTAAGTAAAAAGTAAAAAGATCGAGGCAACGCAAGTCATGAACAAGACGGCGGCACTATGAGTTCATCGAGCGATATCGAGAAACTGTTCGATCATTTTGGCGGCGACGCCAGCGCGTACCAAGAAATCGGCCGCGAAAACGAAGCGCGTTCGGCGCGCACACGTTGGCCGCTGCTGGTGACACTTGATCTGACACAACCGACGATTCCCGCGATCGGGCAGCGCCGCGAACCTGCTAGCACGGCATTGGCGCAAGACGCGGCGCCGGCTGCCGATCGCCAGGACACCACGCCCAAAGACGCTGCCTCGGTCACACGTGCGAAGGCCCCTCTGTTTACCCGGTCACATCGGCGGGACATTCCGCCAGTGGTCGTCGCCGCTCAGCCTGCCGCGCCGAGTGGCGCTTCGCGTTTCGGCGCGCTCGAAACGAACGATGAAGCGGCGCCGCCATCCGCACCAGCAGCGCCGGTGGCCACCGCACCGGTTCCTCCGGCCATGCCGCCTGCAAGTCTTCCGCCGGTGGCCCAGTTCCGCACGCCGGCAACGCCAGTCACGCAAGCTATGGCGGGCCTGCCATCCAACACGCTGACGCCGCGCGCCGGGATCCCGCCGCTCACGCCACGCGCCGCCGCACCGGCGCCAGTCGCTGCACCCGCGCCAACGTGGGCGCAAGCGCCGGCCCAAGCTCCAACATGGGCGCAAGCACTCGCGCCCGCCCCCACCTCCGCGATGACACCCGCAGCACCCAGGCCGCCCGCGTCGATCCTCGGCAAACTGTTCGCCCCGGAACCCGAACCCGTGCCGCCACAAGCTGCCGCCGCGCCAGGCGAATCCGCGCCGCTGCAATCGGTCTTCGACCGTCTGCGCGGCACACCCGCACAAACGGCCGCCGCGCCGGCCGGCGCACCGCGCGCCGCCACGCCCGCCGCCTCCAACTCGTGGCTGGTCAACGGCCCTCGTCGCTCATGAAAGTCATCGCGGTCGTGTCCGCCAAAGGCGGGGTCGGTAAAACCACCCTCGCCGCCAATCTCGCGTCTGTGCTGGCCGCCAGCGGCCGGCGCGTGATTGCCCTCGACCTCGATCCGCAGAACGCGCTGCGTCTGCATTTCGGCGTGCCGCTCGACAGCATCGACGGTTTGTCGCGTGCCACATTGACGGGCGATCCCTGGCAAACCGTCATGTTCGACGGCGTAGACGGAGTGACCGTGGTGCCCTATGGCGCGGTGCTCGAAGACGACCGCCGCCGCTTCGAAGCGCATATCGACCAGGAGCCGGGATGGCTCGCGCAGTCGCTGCAAAGGCTGCGGCTCGACGCCTCCGACATCGTCATCATCGATACGCCGCCGGGCTCGTCCTTGTATGTACGCACTGCGTTGTGCGCGGCCACCTTCACGCTGAACGTAGTGCTCGCCGACGCTGCTTCGTACGCGGCCATTCCGTTAATGGAACGGCTGATTGAAACGTATGCGGCGCCGCGCCCTGAGTTCGGCGGCGAAGGCTACGTGATCAACCAGATCGACCAGTCGCGCCAGTTGACCAAAGACGTCCTCAAGGTTTTGCGCCAGATGCTCGGCGGCAAACTCTTCCCGGGCGTGATCCATCTGGACGAAGGCGTGAGCGAAGCGCTCGCGTGCGACACCACGCTGATTCACTACGATCCACTCAGCCAGGCGGCCGCCGATTTTCGTTCGTGTGGCAACTGGCTGATGACGGCGGTCGACGCGATCGCCGTCTCGCCAAGGAACGTCGCATGAGCACGCCTCAGTCGCAGGACATCGAGGCCGGCGAGCCGTCGCGGCTCGAACGCTTCGTCGACGCACGCTTCTGGAACAGCCGCATCGTGACGGGTCTGGTCACGCTGTTCGCCCTGACGATGCTGTACTTCGTGTTCACGGTGCCACTCGCGTTCTACGAGCAACTGACGTTCGCGACCTGCTGCTTCGTCACCGCGCTGTGGTTCCGCCGCCTGCCTGGCCGTTACGCGACGATGGTGATGATCATGCTCTCGGTGGTCACCTCGGGCCGCTATATGTACTGGCGGCTGACCTCGACGACTTACTGGGAACATCCGCTCGATGCCGCGTGGGGGCTGCTGCTGGTGTCGGCCGAAGTCTATTCGACCATCGTGCTGCTGCTCGGCTACTTCCAGACCGCATGGCCGCTCAAACGCACGCCGATGCCGCTGCCCACCTCGCGCGAGCTGTGGCCGACCGTCGACGTGTTCATCCCGACCTACAACGAGCCGCTCTCGGTGGTGAAGCCCACCATCTACGCGGCGCTCGCGCTCGACTATCCGGCCGACAAGATTTCGATCCACGTACTCGACGACGGCCGCCGTCCCGAGTTCAAGGCGTTCTGCGAGGAAGTCGGCGTCAACTGGACGATCCGCACGCACAACCGCCATGCGAAGGCCGGCAACATCAATGAAGCCCTGAAGATCACCCAGGGCGAGTACCTTGCGATCTTCGACTGCGATCACATTCCGACCCGCTCGTTCCTGCAGATCGGCCTCGGCTGGTTCCTGCGCGACAAGCTGCTGTCGATGCTGCAAACGCCGCACCACTTCTTCTCCGCCGATCCGTTCGAACGCAATCTCGGCACCTTCCGCAAAGTGCCGAACGAAGGCGAACTGTTCTACGGGCTCGTGCAGGACGGCAACGATCTGTGGAACGCCACCTTCTTCTGCGGCTCATGCGCGCTGTTGCGCCGAACCATGGTCGAAGAGATCGGCGGCATCGCAGTCGAAACGGTTACCGAAGATGCGCACACCGCGTTGAAACTGCACCGCCTCGGCTACACCACGGCATATCTGGCGATTCCTCAAGCGGCGGGTCTCGCCACCGAAAGTCTCTCCGGCCACATCGGCCAGCGGATTCGCTGGGCGCGCGGTATGACGCAGATTTTCCGGATCGACAATCCGCTGACCGGCAAGGGCCTGAAAATCGGCCAGCGGCTATGCTATCTGAACGCGATGATGCACTTCTTTTACGGCATCCCGCGTCTGGTGTTCCTGACCGCGCCGCTGTCGTATCTGTTCTTCGGCGCGCATGTGATCGAAGCCGCCGCCAGCACGATCGCGATCTACGCGCTGCCGCACATGTTCCACGCGAGCATCACCAACTCGCGGATGCAGCGCTCGTTCCGCCATTCGTTCTGGGCTGAAGTCTACGAATCGGTGCTGGCGTCGTACATCACCGCGCCTACCTTGCTCGCGCTGATCAACCCGAAGCTCGGCAAATTCAACGTGACGGCCAAGGGTGGCCAGATCGAGAAGAACTACTTCGACTGGGCGATCTCGCGGCCGTATCTGTTCCTGCTGTTGCTGAACCTGATCGGCTTTGTGGTCGGCATCGTGCATATCTATCTGAACCTGCACATCCGCAGCGTGGTGAACACGACCATCCTGAACCTCGCCTGGACCACCTACAACATGCTGATTCTCGGCGCGAGCGTGGCGGCGGCAAGCGAGCGCCGGCAGATTCGCGCGGTGCACCGCGTGGCGATGACGATGCCCGTGATGCTGAAATTCTCGACCGGCCGCACGCTCGCCTGCGAAACCATCGATTACTCGGAAGGCGGCGTCGGCGTGGCGCTGCCCGCCGCGATCGAAGTGCCGATGCACGAAAGCGTGACCGTATCGCTGTTTCGCGGCGACGAGGAATATGCCTTCCCCGCCACCGTCGGTTTCACGGAACCGGGCCGCGTAGGCCTGCGCTTCTCCGCGATGACGCGAGAACAGGAATACGAGTTCGTCAAGACCACTTTCGCGCGCGCCGACGCATGGACCGGCTGGGCCGAAGGGCGTCAGCAGGACACACCGTTGCGCGGTCTGTCGCATGTGCTGATGGTCGGCGCACGCGGCATTGCGGGTCTCTTCGAGCATCTTTATGCCGACCTTCGAAGCTCGATGAAAAGCCGTCCGGTGGACGTCAAGAAGCTAAAAACCAAAGACTGATCTATGGGCAACAGGATGGCGAAGGCAAACATCGAACGCTCGAATCACGAGCGCAGTGGGATGGAACCAGAGGCACGTCCACGTCGGTCTGGACGCTCCCCTTCGCAACGCCTGATGCGCGGGCTTGCCTGCTGGCTCGCGTTGCAGACCGCGTTGGCGGCGCCGCTGGCCTCGGCGACTGAAGTGGCCGCGGCGGCCATGAGCGGCGCGAGTGCCTCGCAAGCTGGTCAGTCGACAGCGGCCCAGAGCGCGCCGTCTGCGCGTGTCGCCACCGGCGTGGGCAGTGTGCCTGCACCGGGCGCGGCTGTCGTCTACGATCCGAACATGATCGCGCAGGCGCAGTTGGCCACGCCCACGCCGGCGCTCGCCGCGGCGTCGGTAAAAGCCCTGGGTATCAGAACGCCGACCACCGCCGAACCGGGCACGCTGGTGCCCGGCGGCCGCCGTCAAACGCTCACGTTCGCCGACCTCGGCGCGCACGATCCGCTGCAACTGCGCGGCACCGACGGCCAGAACGGCGTCGCGTTTTCGGTGCGCGGCGACGAAGTGGTGACGGGCGCCATCCTGCATCTGGTCTATAGCTACTCGCCCGCGCTGCTCGCGAATATCTCCCAGCTAAAAGTGCTGGTGAATGGCGAAGTCGCCGCAACGCTGCCGGTGCCGCACGAACAGGCCGGCATGCTGGTGGCGCGTGACATCTCGATCGATCCGCGTTTCATCACCGAATTCAATCACCTGAACGTGCAGTTGATCGGCCATTACACGACGAGCTGCGAAGACCCGGCGAATTCGTCGCTGTGGGCCACCGTCAGCAATGCGAGTTCGCTCGATCTGACCTACGCGTCGCTCACCAGCAAGCCGGACCTGGCTGCCCTGCCGCAACCATTCTTCGACCGCCGCGACGTGCGCCGCCTCGAGCTGCCGTTCGTGTTTCCGCAAAAACCCGGCGCCACGATGCTCGAAGCGGGCGGCATCGTCGCGTCATGGTTCGGTGCGCTCGCCGGCTATCGCGGCGCGCTGTTTCCGGCGCAACTGGATAACGTGCCCCTGTCGGGCAACGCGGTGGTGTTCGCGACCGACGACCAGCGCCCGGCCGGCGTGACAATTCCGGCGATTTCCGGCCCGACTATTGCCGTGGTGGATCGTGAAGCGCCGGCGCGCGGCAAGCTGCTGCTCGTACTCGGCCGCACCGAAGCCGAACTGAAAACGGCCGCCAAGGCACTCAGCATCGGCCAGAACACGCTGAGCGGACAGAGCGCGACAATCACGCAGCTGAACGAACTCGCGCCGCGTGCGCCGTACGACGCGCCGAACTGGCTGCCGACCAACCGTCCAGTGCGTTTCGGCGAGCTCGCCGACGCGCGCGACCTGACCGTGTCCGGCTATGATGCCGACGCCGTGCGCGTCAATCTGCGCGTGCCGCCCGATCTGTTCATGTGGCACACCAAGGGCGCACCGATCGATCTGCGCTACCGCTACACAGTGCGTCCACTGCGGGACCGTTCGTCGCTGAACGTCAGCGTCAATGACGGCTTCGTGCAAGCGCTGCCGATTCCGGCCGAGTCGGCCTCCGTGTTCGATCTGAGTCATTACTTCGCGCGCGTTTTGCCGGACAAGACTGCCGAAGCACGCCGCACCGTGCATATTCCGCCGCTGCTGCTGACGCCGCGCGCGCAAGTGCGCCTGCATTTCTACTACGACATTCCGAACACCGGCGAATGTCACGGCCGTCTGCTGGAAAACGTGGTCGGCGCGATCGATCCGAACTCGACCATCGACCTCTCGTCGTTCCCGCATTACATGGCGCTGCCCGATCTGGCCGCATTCGCCAACAGCGGTTTCCCGTTCACGCGCATGGCCGACCTCTCGGAGACCGCGGTGGTCTTGCCGAACGAGGCCGATTCGAGCGACTACAGCCTGTTCCTGCTGACCATGGGCCGGATGGGTGCCTCGACGGGTTATCCGGTGAACGGCGTCATGGTTGGCACCGCTGACGACGTCGACAAGTACGCCAACAAGGATCTGCTGATTTTCGGCGCGCCGGGCAAGCAACCGCTGCTGCAGCGCTGGGCCAGGTCGATGCCGTTCTCCAGCGACGGCGATTCGCGGACCTTCGCGCTCTCAGACGTCGTCTTCAAACTCGAGGACTGGTGGCATGGCGAACGCGGCGTCGAACGCTCGCCGGCGCGTGCCGACCTGACGCTCGTGAGTTCGAACGGCGACGCGCTCCTGACCGGTTTCGAATCGCCGCTGCAGAAAAACCGCAGCGCCGTCGCGCTGGTGAGCGCGGCCGGCCAGTCGGACGCCGATCTGTCCGCCGCCCTGCTCGACGCCGACGTGCTGCAGGGGATTCAAGGCGCGATGGCCGTGATCCACGGCCGTACCGTCACCATCACGTCGAACGGCGAAGCGTACTATGTCGGCCACTTGTCGCCGCAGGAATACTTGCGCTGGGCGCTGTCGTCACATCCGTTGTTGCTGATGCTGGGCGGAGTGCTCGCCGCGCTGATCATCGCCGGCCTCTTCTATCGGACGCTGCGTTCGATCGCCGCGCGCCGCCTAAGGGACGGACAGGACTGATATGCGGGTTCGAACCAATAAGACACGCGTGGCGCTGACGCTCGGGCTTGGTCTTGGACTTGTCCTCGCGGCGGCCACGAGTTTCGCCAACATCATCAGGGTCGCCCAGAGCACGTCGACGCCCGCCCAGACGGGTCCGTGCAACAACGACTGGCCGGCATACCGCACGTTCGTCGAACATTTCGTGCAGGCCGATGGCCGCGTGATCGATTACTCGTCGCCACAGTTGAAGACCACCTCGGAAGGCCAGTCGTACGGCCTGTTCTTCGCGCTGGTCGCGAACGACCGCGCCACCTTCGACCGGCTTCTGAACTGGACGCGCACCAATCTCGCGGGCAATCAGTTCGATCCGCAAAATGTCCGGCTGCCGTCGTGGCTCTGGGGCAAGAAACCGGACGGCTCGTTCGGCGTGCTCGATCAGAATGCCGCGTCCGACTCTGACCTGTGGATCGCCTACGATCTGCTGCAAGCCGGCCGCCTGTGGCGTGAGGCAAGTTATACGCAACTCGGCCAGGCACTCGCCGCGCAGATCGCGCGCCAGGAAGTGACCACGCTGCCAGGCGTCGGCCCGATGCTGCTGCCCGGACCGCAGGGTTTCAAGGACGGCGGCGTGACGCGCCTGAATCCGAGCTATCTGCCGTTGCCGGTGCTACGCGCTTTCGCAAAGGACATGCCGAATGGTCCATGGGCCAGGCTCGCCGATAGCGCCTACAAGCTGATCAAGACCACGGCGCCGCAAGGCTTCGCGCCCGACTGGGCAGCATGGCAGAACGGCCAGTTCGTGGTCGATCCCAAAGATGGCGACACCGGCAGCTATGACGCGATCCGCGTCTACCTGTGGGCCGGCCTCACGTCGCCCGCCGATCCGCTCGCCAAACCCTGGCTCGCAGCGCTCGGCGGCATGCGCGCGAGGGTCGCGCAAACCGGCATTCCGCCCGAGAAGGTCTCGTCGACCACCGGCACGGCAAGCGGCGAAGGACCGTTGAGCTATTGGGGCGCGCTCGCGCCGTACTTCAAGGCGCTCGGCGACGAGCACGGCCTCGGGCTCGCGCGCACGCATCTCGCCGTGCTCGACACCAGCGTGCCGGGCCGTGAACCTGTTTATTACGATCGTGTGCTGGGCTTGTTCGGCACCGGATTCATCGACGGTCGCTATCGTTTCGACGAAGCCGGCCGTCTCGTGCCGAGTTGGAGAAATGCATGCGATTGAGCGCCCTCGCGTTTTCATTGCGGTTCGCGCTGAGCCTCACGGCCGTCTGCTGCGTGGCGACGGCTTCGCCTGACGTGTTGGCGCAGGCGTCGAAAGATCCTCTGAGCGTGCTGATCGATCAGGGCAAGTACTGGCAATCGCATCACCGTGGCGACCTCGCTGAGCAGGCGTGGCAGAAAGTGCTGAGTATCGATCCGAAGCAACCCGATGCGCTCTACGGCATGGGCATGGTGCTCGCCGACCGCAAGGACGGTGCGGGCGCGCAGCAATATCTGGCGCGCCTCAAAGCGGTCGCGCCGAACTATCCGAATCTGGACGAACTGGGCCGCCGTCTTGGCGAATCGAGCCTGCGTGACCAGAGTGTCAACGACGCGAGGCGCCTTGCGCAAACCGGTCAAAGCGCGAGCGCCGTACAGGAGTATCAGCGCGCGTTGAACGGCAAGCCGGCGACGCCCGAACTGCAACTCGAGTATTACCAGGCGCTCTCGGCCACACCGCAAGGCTGGGATCAGGCGCGCCGCGGCCTGGAACAGCTCGCACGCGACAACCCCGACGACCCGCGCTACGCCCTCGCCTACGCACAGCATCTGACGTATCGCGATGTGACGCGCCGCGACGGTATTGCACGGCTGCAGAAGCTTGCCGCCGACAGCACGGTCGGCGCATCGGCGAAAAAGAGCTGGCGTCAGGCGTTATTGTGGCTTGACGCGCGACCCTCCGACGCCGCGCTATACGAAGCGTATCTGCAAGGCGCGACCGATGACGCCGCGGTCAAGGCGCGCTTCGAGTCGATGGTTCAGCAGGACAAGTCGGCTCGCGATCGCGCACAGCAAAATGCCTCTGTCGACGCCCGCGGCCGCACCGTCGCCGACGGTTTTGCCGCGCTCGATCGTGACGACCTCGGCACGGCGCGCGCGAAGTTTTCGTCAATCCTGGCGAATAGTCCGAACGACACCGACGCGCTCGGCGGCATGGGTATCGCCGCGTTGAAGCAGGAACGCTTCGCCGAAGCCCGTAACTATCTGGAACGCGCGTCGCGCAGCGGCAATCCGGCGCGTTGGAAAACCGCGCTCGATAGCGCGACCTACTGGACCTATACCAGCGACGCGATCGGCGCACGCAGCAACGGTGAATTCGCCAAGGCGAAGGCACTCTTCGAACGGGCAATCGCGCTCAATCCGTCCGACGTCACGGCGCAGGTGCTGCTCGGTGAAATGCTGCTGTCGAACGGCGACCCGGTCGGCGCGGAGCAGGCTTACCGGATGGCGCTGCGCCGCCAGGCCGACAATCCCGATGCGATTCGCGGCCTGGTCGGCGCGCTCGCCGCACAAGGCCGCGGCGACGAAGCGCTGCAATTTGCCAATCAGTTGAACACCGAACAACAATCGAAGGCCGGCGGCATCAACCGTCTGCGTGGCGAAGCGCAGGCAGCGCAGGCGCGCGCGGCCGAAGCGCGCGGCGATCTCGGCAGCGCGCGCAGCCTGTTTGAAGACGCGCTGCTGAACGATCCCGACGACCCCTGGCTGCGTCTGGACCTCGCGCGCATTTACGTGCGCCAGGGCGCGGTTGCGAATGCCCGCAGCATGATGGACGGACTGCTCGCCGCGCATCCCGACATGACCGACGCGCTGTATGCGAGCGCGTTGCTGTCGGCGGAAACACAGGACTGGGCTGCCGGTCTTGCGCAACTCGAACGGATTCCGGTCGCGCAACGCACCGACGCGATGACGACCTTGCAACACCGCCTTTGGGTGCATCAGCAGGCCGACCTCGCGACGCGGATGGCGCGCAACGGCCAGTCGCAACAAGCGCTGGCGACGTTGCACGCGGCCGAACCGGTCGCGGGCAACAGCCCCGAACTGATCGGCGTGATCGCGGCCGGATATCAGCAAGCTGGCGACCCGAATCGCGCATTGGGCCTTGTGCGCAGCGCGATGACCGTGGCGCCCGGCAATACCGATCTGCTGCTCCAATATGCGGGCATTCTGTCCGCCACGCAGCAGGACGCCGAACTCGGCATGGTGATGCGACGCCTCGCATCGATGCAACTGACGCCGCAACAGCGCACGGATTTCGGCAATCTGAATCTGGGCATCGTCATCAAGCAATGCGACGTGGTGCGTCAGCGCGGCGACCTCGCCGCCGCCTACGATGTGATCGCGCCGTGGCTGGCGGCGATGCCCGACAATCCCGATCTGCAAACCGCCCTCGGCCGCCTCTATTCGAGCGCCGGCGACGACCGCAATGCGCTCGCCAGTTACCGCGTCGCGCTGCAGCGCAAGCCCGACGACCTGAACCTGCTGCAAGCGACGATTCCCGCTGCGATCGGCGCGAAACAATTCAGCTACGCCGAATCGCTCGCCAATCAGGCGCTCGCTGCGGCGCCAGGAGACCCGGGCGTGCTGGCGACGGTCGGCCGCATGTATCGCGCCGAAGGCAAGCTGTCACTCGCGTCGACTTATCTGCAACGCTCGCTGGTCGCGGCCAATACACCGCTGATGGCCAACGCGCCGCGCACCAATGCGCCGAGCAACGTGCCGCGTGGCTGGGAAGTCGCGATGCGCCGGATCGGCGCGACGCCGCTGCCGGGCACCAATCCCTTCGAAGGTAAAACCGCCACGGTCACGCCGACCGACGCCGACAATGCCGCGCTTAGCCAGAGTGGCTTTAATGCCGCGCGCGCGTCGCTTCCGTACTCGCAGTCTTCCTTGCCGTCACAGACCGTGCCGAACTATCCGCCTCCCTCGCAGCCCACGCCTTATGTCGCGCCTTATACGACGCCTGCGCAGCCGTATTCGCCGAACGCCGCGCCCACCGCCGTTCCCTATAACGCGCCGCGGCCCGATACCAACACCGGTGGCTACGGCCAGGGGACCAACGGGTCGAGTCAGTCGGGCGCGCCGTTGCAGCCGTACCCGGGACAAGGCCAGCCGCAGATGCAAACGCAGATGTCGCCGCAGCAGCAGTACAACGGCGGGTATCCGCAGCAGGCGGGGTATCCGCAACAAGCCGGTTACCCGCAACAGGGCGGATACGCTCAACAGCCGCAGTATCAGCAACAGGCGCCGGACGGCTATGCGCCCACGCCGTGGCCGATGTCGCCCGCGGCACGCGAAGCGCAAGCCAACGCCGGTTCGATGCAACAGCCGCGTTACACGGGCTCGACCACGAGCACGAAACACGCGGCCGGCAAGAAGCAAAGCACGTCGAAGAGCACGCGCAGCGCACAAGCTTATGCGCAGGCGCCGTATGGGCAGCAGCAAGGTTATCCGCAGCAGCAACAGCCCTATTACGGCCAGCAGCCATATCCGCAGCAACAACAGGGCTACGCGCAGCAGGCTTACGGTCAGCAGCCTTATCAGCCCTATCCGAATCAGGGCTCGGGTTATTACGCGCAGCAACAGCAGCCGTATATCCCGCAGCCGCCGACCGGTTATGCGCAGCCGTATTACCCGCAACAACCTGGCGCGAATGGTAATGGCGGCAACTACCCGCAGCCGAACGTCGCCAACACGCAGACGCTCGGCGTGGCCGAAGAACTGGCGCAGGTCAATCGCGAGCAGTCGAGTACCGTGTCGGGCGGGATCGTGTTCCGCAACCGCACGGGCGAGGACGGCCTGTCGACGCTCACCGATATCGAAGCGCCCATTCAGGGGCGTATCAAGGCAGGCAACGGCCATATCGTCGTGACGGCGACCCCGGTTACGCTGGATGCCGGTAGCGCCTCGGGGAATGTCTCGACGCTCGCGCGATTCGGCGCGGGGTTGTCCAACAGCAAGTCCGAGGCGGCGGCGATTGCCGGCACCAACACTTACGGCAGCCAGACTGCGAATGGCGTGGGTTTATCGCTCGGATACGAAGGCCGCAACATCAGCGGCGATATCGGCGTGACGCCGCTCGGTTTCCTCGAGAAGACCATCGTGGGGGGGGCGCAATACAACGGCGCCATTACCGACAAGGTGTCGTATTCATTGGCTGTCGCACGTCGCGCCGTGACGGACAGCCTGTTGTCGTATGCCGGCGCGCGCGACTCCGGCTCCGGGCTCGAATGGGGCGGCGTCACATCCAACGGCGGTCTCGGCAGCCTTGCATGGGACGACGGCACCAGCGGCCTGTATGTGAACGCTGCGTATCAGCACTACCAGGGCGTTCACGTCGCGAGCAATAACGCAGTCAAAGGCGGCGGCGGGGTCTACACGCGCCTGCTGAAGGATGCCGATCAGACGCTGACGATCGGCGTTAACACGACGCTGATGAGTTACGACAAGAACCTCTCGTACTTCACGTACGGTCAGGGCGGGTACTTCAGCCCGCAGCAGTACGTGATTCTGAATCTGCCGGTCGAATGGACGGGGCGCAATGGTGCATTTACCTATGACGTGAAGGGGTCGATCGGCGTCCAGCACTATCGGCAGGATTCGTCGAATTATTTCCCGCTCAACGACTCTTCTGCGCCGCAGGCGACGGCTGCAGCGAATGCTGCTTTCGTTGGTACGGGTGTTGATAGTGGTGCGGTTTATCCTGGCCAGAGTAAGACGGGGGTTTCCTATTCGCTTAGCGCGGTGGGGGAATATCAACTTGCGCCGCAGCTGGCGTTTGGGGCGACTGCGTCGCTCGGTAATGCTTACGAATATCGCGAGTGGCTCGCGGCTGTTTATGTGCGGTATAGCTTTAGTAAACAGACGGGCTTGCAGCCGTTTCCGCCTACGCCGCTTAGTTCGCCGTATTTGTCGTTGTCGAACTAGGGATTGGTTTTTGTCTTTGGCGACGGCAGTGTTGGTGGTTTTGTGGTGGTGCCGTTTTTTCTGGTTTGTTTGCCTGTGCGGCGCTTGTCTGTGTTTTTATGGTGTTGGCCTTTCCTTGAATTGTTATTGGATTATTAGCGTCGCCCCTGTGCGGGGCAGGCACCTACTTTTCTTTGCCTGCTGCAAAGAAAAGTAGGCAAAAGAAAGCAGCTCAAACCGCTAGCTAATAAGCGGGTCCCTCGCACAGTCGCGGTAGTGGTGCATCTGGAATCCGTGCTCTCGCGCACTCCGCTCTCGTGACAAGGGCGTCATACTTCCGGCGGCGCTGCGCGCGCCGAAGGGTACTTCTTAACGCCTTCGCCGCGTTTTGGTGCTCGTGTTTCGCTCGGAACCCCGACTTATCATTGCATCGCCCAAACACGCCCGTCCCTTTTCCTGCCGCCCAGGTACACCGTTCGGGTCGCGCCAAAGCAGCCGACATGCAATCAAAACCGGCGACATGTGCGCTTCTTTCCGGATCCCGCGTGCTTACTTGAGCAACGCAGGTAAAAGTTGCGAGCCAGTTCGCGCCGATGGGTCGGCTAAACCCGCACAGCCCCTTCTGATACGCCACCAGGCAAGCGTTGTGACCTACAATTATCGCTGCCACCCGGCCGCTTCGCGCCGGCTCACGGTGCACGGTGCACGGCAGAAGATTCATCCCGCCTCCTGCTGAACATCCGCCCGCGTCATGCGCGCCGGCAGAGTGGGGACATACTCGTTGACGTGATCTCTGTGGAGCGCAGCAATGCCCTTTCCAGCACAAGACCATGGTTGCCCCGGCTGGAACGGGGAAATGGCGCGTCGCATCAACGAATTCGACTGGGCCGCGACCGACCTCGGCGCCATAGAAAGCTGGCCGCGCAGTCTGACCGCCACCGTTCAAATGCTGCTCGCCTCGCCCGTGCCCCTCGTGCTTTTATGGGGCAAGCCTGGCTACATGATCTACAACGACGCCTACGCGATATTCGCGGGCGGGCGGCATCCGTATCTGCTCGGCTGTCCGGTCGAGCACGGCTGGCCGGAGATCGCCGATTTCAACCGGCATGTGATGCTCACGTGTCTCGCCGGCGGCACCCTGTCGTATCGCGACAAGGAACTGGTCCTGCTGCGCGACGGCAAGCCTGAAGACGTCTGGATGGACCTCTACTACAGCCCGGTCGCCGACGATAGCGGCGCACCCGCGGGCGTACTCGCGATGGTCGTCGAAACCACCACGCGTGTCCTCACCGAACGCTGGCGGCAGCGTGCCGAAGCGGAGCTGCACGAGACCAACGAACGGCTGCAACTCGCGCTCAATACCGGCGCCGTGCTCGGCACCTGGGTGCTCGACGTGCGCACCGGCACCGTCACCGGCGACGAACGTTTCGCGCGCACCTTTTCGTTTCCGCTCGAAGAGGCCGCGACCGGGGTCGAGCGCAATGCCGCGACACAAGTGATCCATCCGGACGACCAGCCGCTCAACGACCGCATGACGATCGAAGCAATGCGCACCGGCCAGCCATTTCGCGCCGAGTATCGGATTCGCCGCCCCGATGGCGACTATATGTGGGTGCAGGCGAACGGTCAGTGCGAATTCGACGAGCAGGGGGAGCCGACCCGCTTTCCCGGCGTGCTGATCGACATTCACGAACGCAAGATCGCCGAACAATCGCTGCGCCAGCTGACCGAAACGCTCGAACAGCGCGTTACCGACGAGGTCGCGGCACGGGCAGTCGCCGAAGAGCAGTTGCGCCAGGCTCAGAAGATGGAAGCGATCGGCAGCCTCACAGGCGGCGTCGCCCACGACTTCAACAATGTGCTGCAAGTGATCAACGGCAATCTGCAGATGCTCGCCGCCGACGCCAATGACAGTCCGGCCACGTTGCGGCGGCTGTCCGCCGCGACCGATGCCGTCAAACGCGGCGCGAAACTGGCCGCGCATCTGCTCGCCTTCGCGAGGCGTCAGCCGCTCTCGCCGACCGTGCTGAACCCGCGCCGCCTGCTCGCCGGCATGAGCGAGATGCTGCACCGCGCGCTTGGCGAGACCGTCAAGATCGAAACGGTATTGAGCGACGATCTGTGGCACGTGCAGGCCGATCGCAATCAACTTGAAAACGCGCTGCTCAATCTCGCGATCAATGCGCGCGACGCGATGCAAGCCGACGGCACGCTTACCGTTTGCGCAACCAACCGCGTGCTGGACTCGATGTTTTGCCACCGCAAGCCGGAACTCTCGCCGGGCGAATACGTAGTGTTCTCGGTGACCGATACCGGCGCCGGCATGAAGCCCGAAATTCTGGAACGTGTGTTCGAACCGTTCTTCACGACCAAGCCCGACGGCCATGGCACCGGCCTGGGCTTAAGCATGGTGTTCGGTTTCGTCAGACAAAGCGGCGGCCATACGTTGATCGACAGCGAAGTAGGACGCGGCACCACTGTCTCGCTGTTTTTCCCGCGCTGCTGCGAGCCGGAAACAGCCGAAGCCGTCGATCAGACCGCAGCGCCGGTGGGCGGCGGCGAAACGATTCTGGTGGTCGAAGACGATGCGGATGTTCGCCTGACCGCCGTCGAAATGCTCGCACAACTCGGCTACAAGGTGCTGACGGCATCGAGTGGCGACGCGGCGCTCGAATTCATCGAAAGCGACGTGCCGATCGATCTGCTGTTTACCGATGTCGTGATGCCAGGCCAGGTGAAAAGCGTGGAACTGGCACAGCGTGCGGCGGCGCGCTCGCCCTCGGTACCGACACTCTTCACCTCGGGCTATACGCGCGACGAGATCGTCCACCACGGCAAACTCGATGCCGGCATCACGCTGCTTTCCAAGCCGTACCGGCGCGACGATCTCGCGCGCAAGGTGCGCGGCGTATTGCGCGCTGGAGCCGCCGACATGAGCGACGGGCAGATCGCCCCCTGCGTGCCACGCACGGTCTACGATCCAGCCGGCGTATTCGCAGCGTCCGATCCGCGCGAAATGCCGCTGCACGAGCCAAACTCCGCAGGAGAAAGCTCGCCCGCCAACGCTCCGGCGGGTCTGCCTGGGAGTTCGCCTGGGAATTCAATGGCAAGTCCGCCGTCACACCAACCCGGCACGCCGGCTCGCGTGCTGCTGGTCGAAGACGACCCCGATTCGCGCGACGCAGTCAGCGAACTGCTCGGCGCGCTGGGTCTCGACTGCACGGCGGTCGCGAGCGCGGAAGAAGCGCTGCCGCTCGTGCCCGCGCAACGTTTCGACATCCTGTTCACGGACCTGACCTTGCCCGGCATGTCCGGCGACGACCTGGCGCGTGCGGTGCTGCGGCAGCAGCCGGATATCCGCGTGTTGCTGGTGTCGGGTTATGGCAGGAGTGCCGAGATCGGCGAGGCCATCCCCGGCGCGCGACTGCTCGGCAAACCGCTCGATATCTCGCAGTTACGGCGCGAGCTCGCGGAGTGGCTCGATCACACGGAGGCGGCTTCCTAGGCGAGCCTCCGTTAATTCCGCCGCCTCACCCGCTGGCGAGTGGACCGGATACATCTGAAAGACCCGCTTTGCAACATCCAGCAAGGCGGCTGACTCATTCGCATGCCTACCGAAAGGCACATTGCATTCAAGCTTGCATCGCCTGTTTCAAGGCTGCCAGACACCGCAAGTTCTCGGCTCCCGTGCCGACCGAAATCCTCAGCCAGTCCGGCAAGCCATAAACGCCGACAGGCCGTACGATTACGCCCTGACGCAACAGGCTGGCATTGACCATGGCCGCATCGCCTACCTGAACAAGAACGAAGTTCGCGCGCGAACGCAGGTAGTGCAAGCCTAGCGAATCGAAGCCCGCATAGAGTTGCGCCAGCCCCTTATGGTTTTCAGCACAACTGCGCACAAGAAAAGCCTCGTCATTGAGCGCCGCTACGGCTGCGCGCTCTGCCAGCGCCGTCACCACAAAGGCCGGTCTGATGCGGTTCAGCAATGCCGCCAACGGCGGTTGCGCAACACCGTATCCGACTCGCAGGCCAGCCAGTCCATACGCCTTCGAAAACGTTCGAGTCACGATCAGATTGGGAAAGCCCTGCACCCATGCCAGGCTGTCGTAACAATCGTCGACCGGCAAATACTCGCTATACGCCTCGTCGAGCAGGACCGGGATGTGGCTCGGGACTGCAGTAAGGAAGCGCTCCAGCGCCGCGCCCGACACGAACGAGCCGGTCGGATTACCCGGATTGGCGAGGTAGACAAGCGCGGTATTCTCGTCGATGGCGGCGAGCATCGCCTCCAGGTCGCAGCCGTAGTTATGTGCCGGCACCACCTTGTGTGCGGCGCCAGTGCGCTGCACGGCATTGACGAACGCCTGAAACGAGTACTGCGCATAGACCGCATTGCGGCCGGGTTCAAGAAACGCCGTGGCGGCCAATCCCAGCACGCACTCCGAACCGTTGCCCGGCACCAGGCATTCGGCCGGCACGTCGAACCTGCGCGACAACGCGGCTAGCAATGCATGGCAATCGTTGTCGGGATACCGGGCCAGTTCGGTGCCGGCATCCGTCAGAACAGCACGGGCTGCCGCGCTCATGCCGAGCGGATTTTCGTTTGAGGCCAGCTTGACGATCGCTTCGGGTTGAACACCTATTTCACGCGCCAAAGCGTCAATCGGCTTACCCGGCTGATACGGTTTCGTCGCACGAATGTGGGCCGGCAGTCGCAGTGCCGTTTCGCTGGTATCACGCATGGGTACAGCCTCCCTGTATTGCCTTCAATTCGAAAAATTCCTCGACACCGTAACGTCCGTTTTCGCGTCCGATGCCCGATTGCCGATAGCCGCCGAACGGCGCGGCAAGATTCTGCGGTGCGCCGTTGACGACGACCTGTCCCGTGCGCAGGCGCCGGGCGATGCCGAGCGCACGCTGCGCATCGGCACTCCAGACGCCGCCGGACAGTCCATAGGGCGTGCTGTTGGCGATCGCCACCGCTTCTTCTACATCCGTGTAGCTCATCAGCGCCAGCACGGGACCAAAGACTTCCTCACGCGCTAACGTCATGTCTGATGTCACGGCGGAAAACACGGTCGGTCGCACAAAATAGCCGTGCTCAAAACCAACGGGGCGGCCGGCACCGCCAGTCACGAGCCGCGCCCCCTGTGCGAGCGCGGTGCCGATATGACGCTGCACGGCCTCGAACTGACGGCGGTTGGCAACCGGTCCGAGCCGGGTCTCCGGACGATCAGGATTGCCTACGATCCAGTCCCGGACGTGCTGCGCGCATAGGGCTTCGACTTCACTCAGCAGGACAGCCGGTACCAGCAGCCGCGTCTGTGCCGCGCAAATCTGGCCGCTGTTCGTAAAGCATTGGCGCAGCACGGTTGACACCGCGTCAGACAGCGGTGCGTCGTCGAGCAGGATGGTTGCCGACTTTCCGCCCAGTTCAAGCGCGACTTTTTTCACGGAATCGGCCGCAGCGCGCGCTACGGCACGCCCGCCCGTTAGAGACCCGGTGAAGCTCACCATGTCGACCTCGGGATGGGCCGCCAACGCCGCGCCCGTGCCCGGCCCATCACCCCATACGAGATTGAACACGCCTCGCGGCAGACCGGCTTCGTGAACAATCGTGGCAAAGCGTCGAGCGGCAAGCGGCGCTAACTCGCTCGGCTTGAGAACCACCGTGCAACCGGCCGCGAGCGCCGCGCCGACCTTGGCGACAATCTGATGCAAGGGAAAATTCCATGGCGTAATGGCCGCCACCACACCCACCGCTTCACGCACGACGAGCGAGTGGCCCACGTTTGTTTCAAGTGCCATCGAACCGATCGCCTCGATCGCCAGTTCGAGATTACGCAACGGCATCGGCACCTGCATCTGCCGCGAGACCCATAACGGCGCGCCGATCTCCTGGGCAAGATCGGCGGCGAAGCCATCGAGCTGCCGCGCAATGCCCTCACGCACGCGGTTCAATACCGCGCAGCGCTGCTCAACCGGCGTGGCGGACCAACCACCGAACGCGTGCCGCGCCGCGGTAACCGCCGCATCCACGTCGTCCGCGTCACACACGGCAATCGAAGCAAATTGACGCTCGGTGCACGGATCAAAGGCAGCGAGCCTGTCGCGCCCAGCAGCGGGGACCCAATCACCGTCGCAATAGAAAGTATCGAAATTTTCCACGCCCTTCCCCTTATGCCGCCTTGGCCGGTTCGCCAAGCGGGTTGGGCGGCGCTTCGCGGCCTGCCAGCTTGAGCGGCGCCTTGAGGCGGAATAGATGCCAGGGACTCGGCATCTCGCCGACCTGCGCTTCGATCACCACAGGCGCACGTGCGGCAATCGCATTGCGTACCGCCCCCTCAAGCTGCTGCGGGTTGGTCACGCGTTCGAAATCCAGATCGAAGGCCGAGGCAAGTCGATCGAAATGCGGATTGCACAGTTCGACCGCGATGTTTTCGCCGAAGGTCTGTTTCTGGATCGTCCGCACATTGCCGAAATGGCCGTCGTTAAATACGACCGTGACAAGGCCTACGCCATACTTGCGCGCCGTCGCCAGCTCCTGCATGTTCCAGCCGAAGCCGCCGTCGCCGTTGATGCTGACCACGGCACGACCCGGGTTGCCGGCAGCCGCGCCGAGCGCAGTGGCGAACCCGTAACCGAGCGTGCCCTGATAGCCCGGCGTGATGAACGTACCCGGCTGGTAGACCGGATACATCAGCCGCGCGAAATAGCCGACCTGCGTCAGTTCGTTGACGAGGATGCCGTCGTCGGGAATCGCACTGCGCAACGCACGTGTGTAGGCACTCTGCGGCTCGATCTTGTCGGCCTGACGCTGAGCCCACGCACGCACGATGTCGAGGTCGGCCGGGGGAGCGCGGCGCACGCCGCTCAGTTCGTCGCACAACGCTTCGAGACCGAGCCGCGCATCGGCGCCAATCCCGAGACCCGGCGCGCGTGGCGCCGACCAGTCGGCCGCGTCGGCGTTCAGATAGATGTAGCGGATGCCTACGCCCGGCCACGACGGCGCAGGCGTCATGATGTCGAGAAAACGGCTGCCCACCACCAGCACGACATCCGCATGCGGGAACACGGCGCGACCGCCGAGCGTATTCAGCGCGAGTGGATGCCGGCTCGACAAGGCGCCTTGTGCGTTATCGTCGAGTACGACCGGGGCCTGCAATTTCTCCGCAAAACGGCGCAGCGCCTCGCTCGCGCCAGCGGCCAGCACGCCGCCACCCGCGTAGATCACAGGAAAGCGTGCCCGCTCAAGGAGTCCGGCGGCCTGGGCAATGGCGACTGGATCAGGCCGCACACGGCCGGCATCATCTTCATTCGCAGGCGGATCGATGAGCGCGATATCGGCGCTCGCGCTCAATACGTCATGCGAAATTTCAATGCCGACCGGACGCGGCCGCCCGCTGCGCAACTGCTTCACCGCTTCGCGCACGAGCCCTGGAATGGCTTGCGGCAACGCTGCACTGCCCTGCCATTTCGTCACGCTGGCCAGCACCTGGGTCTGGTTCGGAATTTCGTGCAACAGCCCGTAGCCGCGGCCGACCCCGCTCGAATGGATGTTGCCGGTGATGGCCAGCACCCGTGAATTGCAAGCATAGGCGGTCGACAGCCCCGCCATCGCATTGAGCAGCCCGGGGCCGGGCACGACCATGCTGACGCCGATGCGCCCTGTCGTGCGTGCATAGCCGTCGGCCATATACGCGGTGGCCTGTTCATGACGCGGCACCCAGTAGCGGATCCGGTCGCTCTGCTGACGCAGCGCTTCCACGGCCCAGTCGAGCTGGACACCCGGAATGCCAAAAATATCGGTGATGCCTTCACGCACCAGTTGCTGCGCGAGCGCTTGTCCGCCGGTCATATTCATGGAGTCACTTCCTTGCAAATTGGAGAGGTTTGAGTTCGATGTCTGAGCCGCATCAACCGTGTTGTGGCGCGTCTTGCGCCGTCGGTCTCGCGGCTGCTCCGGGTAGCGCCAACGCAGCGGCAAGACCCAGCAGGACACCGAAAATCACGTAATACGCGGGAGCCATCCGGTCGCCAGTGACGACAATCAGTCCCGTCACAATGAGCGGCGTAAAGCCGCCGAAAACCGTGGTCGACAGGTTGTAGCTGACCGACAGACCGCTGGAGCGTCCACTCACGGGGAACATCTCCGCCAGTGCGGTGGAAAGCGGGCCAAGCACCGCCGCGCCCAGCACGCCGAACAGCAATTCGATCGCGAGCAGCGTGCTCATGGCCGGGTCGGCCTTCAGCCAGGCAAAGCATGGCCACACAGCAACCAGGCTGAACACGAACCCCCACGCCAGCACGCTCTTGCGTCCGACCCGATCGGATAAGGCGCCGAATGCGGGACAGGCCAGAATGCGCACCACGCCCGATATCGCGATCACGACGAACGGCGTGCTCGGCGGCATCCGCAGGTACTGCACCGCGTAGGTCGGCATATAGATGTTGAAGACGAATTGCATGATGGTGGTGCCCGCCACCAGCCCGCTCGCGATAACGATTTCGCGCCAGTAACCCCGCAGCAGTTGCCCGAACGGCAGGCTCGGCTCGCGTTCCCGCGTCACGCGAAAGAGCTCGGGTTCGTCCACCCGGTTCCGGATATACAGCCCGACCGGCCCGATCAGCAGGCCCAACAGGAATGGCAGCCGCCAGCCCCATGACTCCAGTTGCGCCGGGGTGAGGCCCTGCGTGATCAGCACGCCGACGAGCGACGCGAGGACACCGGCCACCGCCTGCGCGAACATCTGAAAACTGCCGAACAGGCCCTTCTGGTGGGCCGGCGCGGACTCGACCAGCATCGACGTCGCGCTGCCGAACTCCCCACCGGCCGAAATGCCTTGCAGAACACGGGCGAGCACCATGACGACGGTCGCCACCACGCCGGCCTGCGCGTAAGTCGGCGCAAGACCGATCATTGCAGTCGCCACGGTCATCATTGCGATGACCAGCAACAGTGCCGCCTTGCGGCCCACGCGGTCGGCATAGATGCCCAGCACGATGCCGCCGACCGGACGCGCCACGAACGAAACGCCGAATGTCGCTGCGGTCAGAAGCGTGGCCGACGACCCGGCCGTGGCCGGAAAGAAGTGGCGTGAGATCACGCCCATCAGATAACCGAAGGCGATGAAGTCGTACCACTCCAGCACGTTACCGATCGTCGACGCAAAAATCACGCGACGGTGTTTGAACAATTCCTGCATGTCTCCAACCTCCTGAAGGGGTCTTTCCAGTTCGCTCCTGGATGGGCGTGCCCCGACTGCGCGGGTTCCTGCCTGACTGAATCGTGTCACCTTAGAGATAACCACGAAAGCCTTTTTTGGCTATCATGATCGCCTTTAGCGATCACTATCGACCCACGGAGTAACGACATGACATTGCAGCAATTGCGCGATTTCACGGCAATCGTGAACCAGGGTGGGGTGCGCGCGGCGGCGCGCGCACTCGATGTGTCGCAGGCGGGGCTCACCAAGAGCGTGTCGAAACTGGAGGCGTCAGTGCAGGCGTCACTGTTCGTTCGTACTTCGCGCGGGGTCGCCCTCACCGCATTCGGGGAACGCCTGCTCGAACACGCGGCGATCATCCTGCGCGAATGCGACCGCGCCGAAGCGGACCTGAACCAGCTGCGCGGCGACGAAGCAGGCGAAGTCGGTGTCGGTGTGTCGCCCGCGCCGTCGATTCATCTGGTGCCGGCCGTGCTGCCCGAGTTTCGCCGCCGTTATCCACGGGCACGGCTTCACGTCACGCACGGCCTGTCACATTCGTTATTGCCCGCCGTACGGTCGGGACAACTCGATATCGCCATCACGCCGGTACCCGAACCTTTCGACGCCGCTGGGTTGCACATCATTCCGCTCTTTCCGACCGAACCGTCTATCGTCGGACGACGCGATCACCCGCTTGCGAAGAGCCGCTCGATCAAGGAACTGGTCGATTGTGAATGGGTGATCACCGGGGTGGCGGATAGCCTTGGCGCGCCAGGCAGCAGCATCGTCGACCTGTTCGCCGAGGCCGGGCTCGGCCGGCCAAATGTCGCCGTCGTGTGCGACTCATTGTTCGACACGCTATCGCTGATCGCCCGCACCGATCTGCTCGCACCGCTGCCGCAAGCGGTGCTGACACACAGCCTCATGCGGGACGGCCTGGCACGCATTCCGATCCGCGAACCGCAGAAGGTCTACACGATCTGTATCGTTCATCGCGCCAGCCCGCCGCTGTCGCCGATCGCGGCGGCGTTGACGGCGATGCTGGTGTCGTTCGCGAAGATCGGGCGTGGGATCAGGGGGGCGTAAGTGCGCTGTGGTGCGCTAGTAAATGACGACCGAGCGGATCGACTCGCCCTTCTTCATCAGATCGAAGCCTTCGTTGATGCGTTCGAGCGGCAGACGGTGCGTAATCAGGTCGTCGATATTGATCTTGCCTTCCATGTACCAGTCGACGATCTTCGGCACGTCTGTACGGCCGCGCGCGCCGCCGAACGCCGAGCCCTTCCACTCGCGGCCCGTCACCAGCTGGAACGGCCGCGTGCTGATCTCCTCGCCCGCTGCCGCCACACCGATGATGAACGACTGGCCCCAGCCCTTATGCGTACACTCCAGTGCCTGACGCATCACCCTGGTGTTGCCGATACATTCGAACGAGTAGTCCGCGCCGCCATCGGTGAGTTGCACGATGTGATCGACCACGTTCTCGACTTCGTTCGGGTTGATGAAGTGGGTCATGCCGAACTTCTTCGCCAGCTCCACGCGGCCCGGGTTGATATCGACGCCGATAATCTTGTCCGCGCCGACCATCTTCGCGCCCTGGATCACGTTCAGACCAATGCCGCCGAGACCGAACACCACCACGTTCGCACCCGCTTCGACCTTCGCCGAATACACGACAGCGCCCACGCCCGTCGTCACGCCGCAACCGATGTAGCAGATCTTGTCGAACGGTGCGTCTTCACGCACCTTCGCGACCGCGATTTCCGGCACGACGATGTAGTTCGAAAACGTGGACGTGCCCATGTAGTGAAACAGCGGCTTGCCGTCCAGCGAGAAGCGCGACGTTGCATCGGGCATCAGGCCGCGGCCTTGCGTCGAACGAATCGCCTGACAAAGATTGGTCTTGCGCGACAGACAGAATTTGCACTGGCGGCATTCCGGCGTGTAGAGCGGAATGACGTGGTCGCCCTTCTTCAACGTGCCCACGCCCGGGCCGACATCGACGATCACGCCCGCGCCTTCGTGGCCGAGAATCGCCGGGAAGATGCCTTCCGGATCGGCGCCCGAGAGCGTGTAGTAATCGGTGTGGCAGATGCCTGTCGCTTTCACTTCGATCAGGACTTCACCGGCGCGCGGGCCTTCCAGATCCACTTCTTCGATCGTCAACGGGGCGCCGGCTTTCCAGGCGATTGCTGCTTTGGTTTTCATCGATTCTCCGAATGTAAATTGCTAAAACGCCTATGCTTGACGTCGAACGTTGCCTCGTTCAAATATCCAGTTCTAGCGTGTCACTCAGCGCGCGCGAGCAGCACGGCGTGATCTGATCGCCTACAGCTCTTTCGTCGTCCGAGAGGTAGACGTCCCGATGATCCGGAACGCCGGAAATCACACGTGTGATACAGGTGCCGCAGACGCCCTGTTCACACGATACGTCGATCTCCACGCCGTACTCCCGCAACGTCTCCACGATGCTCCGGTCGGCGCGTACCATGCACCTCACGCCGCTTCTGGCGGCCACGACCTCGAACACTTCTCGCCCAGAAGCCGGAGCCGCCGGCGCGGCAAAATGCTCAACGTGAAAATGCGCCCGTGGCACCCGTCCGGCGGCGTGGCGCCCCACCATGTCCATGAATACGCCAGGACCGCACGCGTAGACGTGTGCGGTGGACCCAATGCCGGCCAGCACGTCGCAAATTACCCGTTCCGTGTCCTCGACCGAAGCGCCTGTGTGGATGTGAATCGATGCAACGTCGTCTGCTGCAATCAGCCGGTCGGCAAACGCAACGTGCTCGGGAGACCGCGCAAAGTAGTCGAGCCGGAAATCGCGCCGGGCCTGACGCAGGCTTTGCACCATCGCGAGCAGCGGCGTGATACCGATTCCGGCGGCGAAGAGGACCGTCATGTCCGCGTCCTCGTGCAGCGGAAAATGATTGCGTGGCGCGCTGATGGTCAAAGGCGCGCCTTCCCGGAGCCGCTCATGAACGGCTCGCGAACCGCCACGCGATTGCGGTTCCAGTTTGACGCCGAGAATGTAGTGGTCGGTTTCTTTGGGTGCATTACAAAGCGAGTACTGCCGGATGATCGGGCGTTCGCCGTCTGGCGCGTCGAGAAAAACGTCGATGTGCGCGCCCGCCGAAAAAGGCGGTAAGCGCTCGCCATGCGCGGCCACGAGTTCGAGCGCAACGATATCGGCCGCAACAGGCCACTTCCTTTGCACAATGACAGAAATCTTGTCCATGTTAATTCGCCTGAATATAGCCACAGCGCGCCCGACTGTGTCGCAGCGGCTGCATGAAGCCAGCAAGCTCAATGAGTTGTGCTGACGCTGTCCTTGATCGCCGCCTCGACCGCACCGATCGTTGCGGCGCCGTTCGCGAAGTAATTGAGCAGGATTGCCGTGACGGCGCATAGCGCAATACTGCTGTTCAGCAAGGTGCCGATGTCCGGCGGAAACTTCGCGAAGTATTTGTCGGAGACCATCGGAATCATCCCCATGCCGAGACTGACTGCAACGATCATCAGGTTGTGACGGTTACCGCGAAAATCGACGCTCTGCAGGATGCGAATGCCGTTCGCCGCGACCATGCCGAACATCACGAACGCGGCGCCGCCGAGCACGAAATGCGGAATCGATGCCACGACAAAGGCTATTTTCGGCACAAAACCCAGAAGAATCATGAGGACGCCCGCAGCGACGCATACATAGCGGCTGCGAATGCCGCTGACATGCACGAGTCCGATGTTCTGTGAGTAGCTCGTGTACGGAAATGTATTGAAGACGCCGCCGATGATCGCACCGAGCCCATCGGTGCGCAGGCCGCGCACGAGATCAGTTTGAGTCGGTTTTTTGTCGATGATGTCGGCCAGTGCGAAGATCCCGCCCATCGATTCGATCAGCGTAACGATCATCACCAGCGACATCGAGATGCCTGCAAGCAGGTCGAACTTCGGCAAACCAAACTGGAAGGGATAGACCATCGCAAACCACGGTGCTTCAGCCAGCCCGTCGAGCTTGACGAAGCCGACGGCAAAAGCGAACAGGAAGCCGAGCAGGATGCCAAGCAGCACCGAAATATTCGCAACGAATCCGTTTGCGTAGCGACTGATGGCAACAATCGCTAACAGGACGAAAGCTGCGATGCCAATGTACGCCGGTCGTCCGAAGTCAGGCACCCCATAGCCCCCGCCTGAATAGTGGATACCCACTCCCATCAGCGATACGCCAATCACAAGGATGACCGACCCCGTCACGACAGGCGGAAAGTAGCGCAGCAAACGCGCCATAAGCGGCGCGAGCAGAAGACCAACAATACCGGCAACGATCACTGCGCCGAAAATCCCTTGAAGCCCCAGCTCCGGATTGAGACCGATGGCGATCATCGGCCCGATCGCGACAAAAGTCACACCCATCATCATCGGATAGCGAATGCCGAAGGCCCCCACCCCAAGTGACTGGATGATCGAAACAAGGCCGCCTGCGATCAGATCGGCATTGATCAGCGCGATGGTGGCATCCCTGCTGAGACCTAGCGCCCCAGCCAGCACAAGCGGCACGGTGACCGCGCCGGCATACATGGCGAGCAGATGTTGCAAGCCGAGGATGCCCAGACGCGGCAGCGGCAATTTCTCGTCGACGGGGTGAATCGTGTCGTCCATACGAAACTCCTGCGGGAACTGCGTGAGGAATGCACGGGCGTCGTCAACGCGCAGCCCGCATGGAATGACTAGCCCTGAATCGCAGCTGGCCGATAGGAATCGATGAGGTGCTGCCGGGAACCGGCCTGCTGCTCCGCATCGAGCACCGCCGCGCGTTCGGCATAGAGCGCCCTGACTGCGCGTGCCACGGCACAGCTGTCGGCAAACATGTTGTACTTCCATCCAACGCCGTAGGCAGACAGATTGATGTTGTCGATGGTCATGATCCGCATCGACGACGCCTCATGGCGTAGATATTGATCGATGACCTTGCGTACGACCTCCATCGTGCAGGCCAGTTTGTGCGCATGCCATGTCTCGGTATGCCACTCGCCCGGCGCGGGATGCTCGAACGGATACTGGATACCGCGGCCGGGGCGCTCGCAACCCATGCCATCGAACGGCCCACTCTCGTATGCCCACCAGTTTCTCGGCCCATTCGGCGCCACGGGACGCACCTGCGTCCACCACACCATGTTGCGGGCAAGCCAGCGATCGCAGAAACTGTCCGCGTTGAACGGGTCGAGTCGCCGCACGCTGTCCGGGTCGGAGCGAATGCCGGAGACGGCCTGCTCGACTTCGTTTTCGATCTTGAAAATGCAATGGCTGTAGTCCATGCAGAACTGGAACGGCACGCCACGCGCCTCTATGGCATCAGCGACTTCCTCGATGCGCGGAAATGCCTCCGACCACATGTCGACATGCACCTCATAGGTGATGCTCAAACCGAGCGAATCGGCCAGTTCAAAGGTCCGCAGATACGAATCGATCACTTCGGCATTGGTCACCATCCGGCCATCATGGTGACGAGCCCAAACCATCAGATTGTGGTATTTCGAGCCGACCCGTTTCGCGCGCCGCAGGTTCGCTTCGATCACGGGCTCGTCATGGCCCAGCTGATAGGTCCAACTGCCCGAAAGCACGGGGATCTGATACGTGTCGATCGCCCGTTGATACTCGTGCAGATTGCTCTCTTCGGGAATGCGATCGAAGAAATCCCACAGCCCGGATTCAGCAACCAGCCGGAACTGTTCCATGACCGGCAACTCCTGCTCGCTCACAGGATGAGTCATCGACGAAGGCTGGATACCTCGGCCGGCGCACGCAAGCGGAAACATCTTCTTCATAGTCTGGTTTCCTCGTTGATGAGCTGTGTTCCGACGGGCTCCGCGCGGCGATGCTCGATCACCCTGGAAAGCAGGCAAGCCGCAAAGCGTTCCCGGCCGGCCGTTGCCGCAGCAGCAAGTTCGCGTAGCCACTTGCGATACTGAATGGAGACCTTGTCAGTCATGACGGACACTTCCTCGGCGATCGGCACAGCCGGTGTCTGCGATTCAATGATCGGCCGATCTTCGTTGAGCACCTGCTTCTGGAATGCGACGTGCGACGCATCTTCGCTAGCCGGATCAGCTTCACCGTTGTCCGTGCGCGCAATGATCATGAAATTCCGGCAGACGTTGTCGTCCACCGGGCATGATGTAGTCCAGATCACAAAGCGCCCCGGCTGCCGGTATAGATCGATCTCCAGATTGACCGTGAAGGGCATCGTGCAACGATAGTTGAACTTGCCTAGCGGCGACGCCTCGGGCAGGTTCTCCAGCATTTCCCTCGCGGGCTCGATGTCGAAACACAACTCGCCGTCGATCCTGTCGACCGGTACCACGGGCGGGCGCGCATAGGCAGCGTCGTAAAGCGTTCCGGGGTGAACAAACGCGAAGTGAGAAAAGTCGGTGAAGTTTTCCCAGCGACGCTCGGCCGAGGTGTTCCACACATAGGATTTATCGACAACCACACGCATGTCTTCACGGTCCCAGTCGCCGAAGGCCGGAATCTGCGCACAGTCGTAAGTGTTATCGAGCCTGACCCAAACGATGTCGTAGCGCACAGAGCAATCAAACGCTTCAGTCCGGGCCTTCCCCGGAATCGGCAGGTCCGGACACGCAGGCACATTCCGGCAGACTCCCGCTGCGTCGTACGCCCAACCGTGATACGGGCACGTCAACAGTTCGTTTTCCACTCGACCCAGCGACAGCTTCGCGCACCGGTGTGCGCATCGGTCGCGCATCGCCACCATCGTTTCACCGAGTTTTGCGACCACGAGGTCGTCGCCCAGCAACCGGACCGCCATGGGACCCGCACCGGAAGCATGCGCCTCTTCGAACTCTGCAAGCGTGCAGACCGGATGCCAGAAGTGCTTGAGGAACGACTTATCGGGAATGAGCGGTGTTGCCATTACGCCTCCTTATTTGCACACGATTTTCAGACATTGTATGCAATCAATAAGGATTGACAACAGTGTATACCCTTGAGTATGCTGTTCATGCAATTTTGCGCACCATGTACTAGCGGCAGAAAAGGCTGTAAGCCATGAAGGAAACGTCCACCCAAACCGTTGTCGGTGCGATTACCGACGCGATCCTGCTGCAACGCCTCGCCCCAGGAACGCGCCTCGGTGAGGCCGAACTCGCGTCCATTTTCGAGGTCGGGCGCACCGTCATCCGCCAGGCGCTGATACGGTTGTCGCAAAGCAAACTTGTACGGATCGAACACAACCGTGGGGCGTCAGTCGCGCAGCCCACCGAGTTTGAAATCCACGAAACGTTCGAAGCGCTCGCGATGATCGAATGCGCGGCCATGGAGAAATTTGCCGGCACGATGACGGCTTCGGACGTGCAACGTCTGCATCAGCATCTGAGCGAGCAGCGCGTCGCGCATCAGCGCAGCAACGTCGACCTCGAATACCGGCTTGGCCCGGATTTCCATCTGCTGGTTGTGCAGATGGCCGGCAATCGCACGCTTGAGGCCATTCACGCGAGCCTGATCGCGCAGGAACGGCTCTTCACGTCATTTCACTACGACGATTTCGATCACGGTCATCTGTGCCGTGATCACGAGGAAATCATCGGGTTTTTACAAGCTGGAGAGGTGACACGTGCTCAGGCATTGATGAAAGGCCACTACCGTACGCTTGAGGGATTCTGCCTTGGGCATAAGGTGAAACGGACCGGCTTGTCTCTGCGCGAAGCCCTGCTTTCAGAGGGGAAGAACGATGAGCCCGGCAAGAGCGGGCAAGTGGTCCAATTCAAATAGCGATGTTTCATCCACCCGCAGATCCAGGGGCGAAATAATAAAGCGCCGCGCCTTGGTCACTCCGCTGCCAGCGTATGCCTCCGATTCGAAAGCGTCGCCGTTCTTGTCCGGCCACTATCTTCTGTAGCCGTCGTTCAGGGTGGTGAGGAAAGCGGCAACGTCGTCGATATCCTGCTCCGACCACACGGGGCGCTCGCCCACCTTGCGCGTGAGCGGTTCGTCGGTCGTATCCACATTCACGCGCAGCGCAACCGGCAAGTCGTTAAATTTATCGACCTTGCCATGCGCATCTGTCGGGTACCACTTCGCCGGATTCGTATCGCGCTGAACGTAGAAACGCAGCGCGTCCTTCAGCGTATGGAAGCGGCCGTTGTGGAAGAACACATGCCGCGTTGCCGTGTTACGCAGCGACACGGACTTGAAGAGTCCGCAGTTGCTTCTGTCGTTCGACTGATCGGTGCGTAGCGGTCCACACAACCCCATATCGAAGTACTTCGGGTCCGCGTTCGCACGCAAGTCCGGATTGCGTGGCACGCCGAGCGCCTGGAAGTTGAAGTCAGTGAAAAGTGGATGAGAGCCATCGACACCCGATTGATCGATGTGGCACGAGGCGCAATTGCCTGCGGCCGGATCGTCGAACAGCTTCTTGCCGCGCAATTCGCGTGCCGTCAACTGCACCTTGCCGTCGAGGTAGTAATCAAATTTGCTGGTGTACGGATGAAAACTCGGGTCTTCGAGCTCGAAGCGCTCGATGGCATACATCGCCTGGGTGAATGCCTTGCTGGGGTCGGTGAAAAAGTTCTGGCCAAACACTTCGCTGAAGCGCGCCGCGTACGGCGCGTGCTCCAGTTTCGCGAGCACCGCCGCCGGATCCCGGTTGGCCATCTCGTCCGGATTGAACAACGGGAAACTCGCCTGATCGTGCAGACGGTTAAAACGCCCATCCCAACCGAAGCCGCCAACCGGCGCGTTATCCGTCTCGCTCAGGCGCTCGGACAGACTGGCCGCCTGCGCATGACTCCACATCGGCGTACGGTTCAGCACGTAGCGCAGGCTCGGCACGGCGCGCGTGCCTTGCGAGCGCATGTCGGGTCCACCCAGTTGCGCGGCCAGCCCGTTGGGCGGCCCGTATGCGTGCGAGGGGCTATGACAGCTCGCGCACGACATCTTGCCCGAGGCCGACAACGACGGATCGAAGAACATCAGCTTGCCGAGCGCAGCGGCATCGCTGTATGTAGGCGGCACGTCGTTCGGCGCCGCACCCGCTGCCATCGGCAGCAGTACAGCGCCCGCCAGCACGGCGAGCGCTGCGAATCGCATTGCGGAAACCGTCATCGGCTTAAAGGTTCGTGAAGATGTCGTTGCCGAACCCAACCAGGCCAGCCTGCCCCGCGTAGCCGAGATAACCCAGCTGGAAAATGTCTTCAATGCTCCTGAGCATCGAGTAGTGGTTGTACTGCACTGTCGACACCGTGCCCGGTTTGATGAACTTCGAGATCATCACCGCACCGGTCTGGTCGCCGCCAAAGCTCTGTTTGGTCAGGTTGATCGTCGCACCCTTGTACGACAGCGACGAAGTCTCCGGGAACGCCGGCAGATTCGGACCCGGCTGCTGGCTGCAGCAGGTTGTACCCGCGAAAGTCAACTGCGTTTGTCCCGCTGAAGGCTGGGTCACCGACGCATAGCTGCTCTCGTCGAAGTTGATGATCAGCAGACCGTCCTGCTGGAATGCCGGCGAGGCGGTGATAATCGGCACCCACTTCTGCAGGAATGTGTTCGCGCTCGTCAGGCCGCCGGGCTGGCCATTCACGCACGGCGCGTCGTGGCCATCGTCGCACAGGTTCGGCGTAATCAGGTTGAAGTTGGCGGTGGTCGAGATCGATTGCAGGTCGGTTGTGAGTTTGTTCAGGTTCACGACGTTCTGGCCGCAGTCCGGCGAATCGATGATCGAGTGGAAATACATGAACGGGTTGTGACGCGTTGCGTATTGGTCGCCCAGCGGCACGGCCGCGCTCGGCGCTTGCCCAACCTGCGTGAGGTCGGTTGTGTTGAGCGCCGGATGACCGCAGGTAGCGGCTTCGCGCGTGGGGTCGTTGCCCATGTCGTCTTCATAGCCCTTCCATGTCAAACCAGCGACCTTCAGCTGGTCCGGCAGCGTCTTGATGCTGGCCGGATACACGCAGCCCGAGCCGATTGCCTGACCGTCCGGCGTCATACCCGCGAACTTGAAGTCCTGGTAGATCGGGCAATCGTTGTCCGTTTCCGGTGTCGGCGCCTGACCGCTGATCATCGAGATGTAGTTGTCGAGGCTCACGTGGCCCGTGCCATAGTACTGCTGCACCAGCGCACCTTGCGAAGCCAGCGTCTGCGACAGATAGGGCGCCTTGCTGTTCGCGCCGAAGGTAGTCGCATAGTTCTCGTTTTCGAGCGTGATGACGAAAACATGCTTGATCTGCTGCTGCCCGGTCACATTGAGCGACGAGGACGACGAGCCGCACGCGGCGACGATAGCGCCTACGAGGACAGCAGAAATGGCAGCGAAAAGTGTGCGCATCAAGGTGCGTTTTGACATTCCCTTCCCTTTTAATTGTGTTTTCCTGATCCGATCGAATCGACATACATCCCAATTGCTTTGCATGACGAACTAAATCGGATTGAATCACTGGGCATGTAATTACCCGTGCTGCCCACTGGCAAAAAAAACGGCGTATTCCGCGATCGGGACCGCCGTTTCTGGTGCAAAGCGAGGTTAACACCGCCGGTTCAATCGCACGTAGTCCATCCCGACTAAGGGGAAACGACGACTGCAGGACGCAATCAAAGGCTCCCTGTCCAACCGCGCCCCATTTCTCGCTTTTCCCCACACCACGCCCGAAATCGCGCCTTGACACCAAGACATCATGACGTCATGATGTCTTCGATGAACAGTGACCGTAACAGCCAGCTCCCCCTCTACGCGCAGGTCGAAGCCGTACTCGCCGCACGGATCACAGACGGCACGTATCCGCCAGGCACGCAGTTGCCCAATGAAGCAAGCCTGCTGGCGAGCTTCAACATCAGCCGCACCACGCTGCAAAAAACGGTGCAGAACCTGATTACGCGCGGTTTGATCGAAATCCGCCGCGGCAAGGGCACCTTTGTGACCCAGCCGCGCCTCACGCAGCCGCTCACCGAGCTGAGCGGCTTTGTCGAAGATATGCGTGCGCAGGGCCGCCATCCCACCGCCCGGCTGCTAGCGAGACAAATCGAAACCGCGAGCGAGGCCGTCGCCGGCAAACTGGCGCTCGAACCGGGCACGCCCGTCGTCCATATTCAGCGCGTGCGTATCGCCGACGGCACACCGCTTTCATTCGACGAAACCTGGCTACCGAAGGACATCGGCGAAAAGATCATCGAAAACGATCTGGAGGCGGAGCCGATCTTTACGCTGCTCGAAGAGAAGTACGGCATTCCGCTGATCGAAGCCGAATACCGGCTCGAAGCGATCGCCGCGAACGAAGCCGTTGCGCAGGCCCTCGAGGTCGACGTGGGCAGCCCGATTTTCCTGATCGAGCGAACCTCGTATTGCGACGAAAACCGTCCGGTCGATTATGAAAAGCTGTACTACCGCGGCGATCAGATCCAGTTCGTCACCCGTCTCGCCCGGCGCAAGCCGAACGGCCAATGACCGGCGCGCAGGCTACGATGGATCTGAGCTACACGCTGTGGCTCTTCGCGGTGTCAGTCGGGGCAAGCGCGTTGGGCGGCATGCTCGGCATGGCAAGCGGCATTTTTATCGTGCCCATCCTGACCATGTTCGGCCACCTCGATATTCACGTCGCAATTGGCGCCAGCATTGTTTCAGTGATCGCCTGTTCGTGCGGCGGCGCAGCGCCCTTCCTGCGCGGTCGCTTGACCAATATTCGTCTCGCCGTGGTTCTGGAAACCGCCACCACGCTGGGCGCGTTGTCCGGCGTGCTGCTGAGCGGGCTTATCCCGGTGCCCGTGCTGTTTTTCATTTTCGCGGTCATTCTGCTGCTCTCCGCCCAGCAAATGCTGGCGCGGCGTGCCGACCCGATCGCCAGCTATGGCGCCAACGCGCCGGGCGCAAATTCGTGGGGCACATCGTTGCAACTGGATTCGAGTTATCCGGATCGCGCACTCGGACGCGATGTCGACTATCGCGTGCAACGCGTACCGCTGGGTTTGTCCCTGATGTACGGCGCAGGGTTGATTTCGGCGTTGCTCGGCATCGGCAGCGGTGTCCTCAAGATTCCGGCGATGGACACGGCGCTGCGCTTGCCAATCAAGGTCTCGTCCGCCACGTCCAATTTCATGATCGGCGTGACGGCGGCGGCCAGCGCCGGTGCTTACTTCCTGCGCGGTGAGATCGTGGTCGCGATCGCCGGCCCGGTGGCATTGGGCTCGGTCGTGGGCGCCGTGCTCGGCGCGCGCGTGCTCACGCGCGTATCGGGCGAGAAACTGCGCGTGCTTTTTGTCGTGGTGCTTGCGCTGCTCGCCGTGCAGATGCTGCTCGAAGCATTCGGCGTCCATCTTTCCGGAGCGCCGGCATGAGCCGCATCGCGTCGAGCGGGGCACGGCTCGAGTACTGGCTGGCGAAGCTCCTGCAGTACGGCACATGGGTGGCAACAGGCACGATTGCGACCGGCCTTGCTATTAGCCTTCCAGCCAGCCTTCGAGGCGCTTTTCCCGGCCTGCAAATTCCCGCCGGACTGCTTTCAACGTCGGCCGGCATGCATATTGTGAGCGTCGGCATCGCGCTTTTTATCCTGCTGCCGATAATGCGGCTTATATTGATGTTAGGGATGTTCCTGCATCAACGCGACTACCGGTTCAGCGCGATTGCCGCCCTCGTGCTGGTGATCGTCGCCGCGGGATTACTGGCCGGCGCAGCCTGATGTGCGTGGCACGAACGACCCCGGGTATGATGCCGATCGTGCACGGGTCGGCGTTCGACCCACCGCTGCACATTTGTAATGCACGCGTTGTAATGCATTTTGTCATTGCGTTTTGTCACGCGTTTTGAAGTTGCATTGGCAGCCGCGTCTTGCGCGGCACTTCTTCCAGTCACGAGAACCATCATGCCCGCCCAACACGACGAAGTCCCCACCTCCAGCACCGAGCCGGGCAAGGCAAAGCGCAAGGATCTGTCCATTGTGGCGCGCAATCTTATGATGGTTGCAGTCGGCGTCGTGGTCTTCGCGATCGTTGCGACGGTCGTGCTCTACGGTCCGATTACTTACGGCGACGAGATTCCCAACTTCGGCATCATTCTCATGCTGACCGTGCCGGTTATAGCGGGCGTGGCGTTCCGCGTCGGGTTGGATGCGTGGCTGGATCGGAAATGAGCGGCAACACCACCCACACCTCCAGGCCACCGCCTTCGCGTGCATGAAACTGCAGGCTGCCGCCGTGCAGCCGCGCGATCCGCTCGACAATCGCAAGCCCGAGCCCGGTGCCACCGCTGTGCGCGCGGGCATTGCGGCCACGCTGAAACGGCGCTTTTAGCTGCTCCAACTCCTCCGCCGAAAGCCCTTTGCCACGATCGCCGACCGCGACATACACCGCTTCGTTTGTGGTCCAACTCCGCACAGCGAGCCCGGTCCCGCCATATACGATCGCGTTCTGCATCAGGTTCATCAGGAGCCGCATCATGCTGATCGGCCGGTAGGCCACAGCGGGCAAGTTCGCGAGCGACAACTCGAATTCATGCCCCAGCCCCGCGAAATCGCCGGCCAGCCGTTCGATCAACGCATTCAGATCACCGGGCGCCGCCGCTTCACGCTCGCCGCTCCCCGCGTAGTCCATGAACTGCTGCAAGATCGTCTCGATCTGATCGAGGTACGACTCGGCGGCGACCACGAAGCTGCTGTCGCTGCCGTCCGGCATCGCCATGGCCATCGCAAGGCGCAGTTTGGTCAGCGGCGTGCGGATATCGTGCGAGATACCGGCCAGCATCAGCGCGCGCGTCGCTTCGGCTTGCTGCAACGCATGCGTCATCTGATTGAACGCGCTGCTTACCGTGGCGATCTCGGCAGGACCATCGGTCGGCAACGGCGCGGGCGTTTCGCCGGCGCTCACGCGGCGCGCCGCCCGTGTCAATTCCTGGAGCGGCTGGTTGAGGTGGCGCTGGATCACGTAGCCAGTCAGCGCCGCCAGTGCACCCAGACCGAGCGACAGCAGGATCGCCGCGTCGAGTCCGGCGCCTTGCGCGTCCTCGGGAATCGGCAGCGCGATCCAGTACGGCGTGCGCGGCGCATCGGCTGGCGCGTGCATGCGAATCCACATCCGTTGACCGCCTTCGGACTGCCAGCGCACCGGCATGTCGGCGGGCAGGTGCGCACGCAAGCTCTCGAGAAACACGTTGCGTTGATACGTGCGATAGGCGTGCATCAGACCAGGCGGCGGCGCACCAGCCGCTTCGGCGGGGAGTTGCGCGCGAGCGTCGAGGCGTGCGGTCAAATCGGCACGCGCGCCAGGCGGTGTGGCCTGAAGCAGATTGTCGAGCGTCGTTACGTAGGTGGCGAACACCGTGGCCGCCCGTTCGACGCGAGGCCGCTGCACATAGTGCAGCAAGACGCCGAGCACGCATATCTGGCTCAGCATCAGCAGCACGATCAGCAAGACGATATTGCGCGCCAGTAGCGTTTTCGGCAGCGCCCTCTGCAGCAGCGAGCGCGTCATGAGTCGACGTCCGCGATCAACATGTAACCGACGCCCCACACGGTTTTGATGAAGCGCGGCTTCGACGGATCGTCCTCGACGATCTGCCGCAGCCGCAGCACCTGCACGTCGATGCTGCGATCGAGTGCATCGTGCTCACGGCCACGGGCGCGCGCCAGCAGATTGTCACGGCTCACAGGCCGGTTCGGCGAGGAAGCCAGCGAGACCAGCAACAGCATCTGCGCCGAATGAAGCTCAAGCAGTTCTCCAGCACGCGACAACTGCTGCTTGCCGACGTCGAGACTGAAATCGCCGAAACGCACGCTCTGCGAGGTCACGGTGACATCGCCCGAGGCCATCTTCTGGCGGCGCAGCAGCGCATTGATCCGCGCCACCAGTTCACGCGGCAGGAACGGTTTGGCGAGATAGTCGTCGGCGCCGGTTTCGAGGCCGACCACCTTGTCGAGCGGATCGCCCTTCGCGGTCAGCATCAGGATCGGCAACGTCTGCCCTTGTGCGCGCAAGCGGGCGCAGATCGCGAGGCCGTCCTCCTCGCCGATCATCAGATCGAGCACCAGCAGATCGAACGGCTCGCGCTCCAGATAGCGGTCGAGCCGTTTGCCATCTTCCGCGATACGTACGTCGAAGCCGTGGCCGCGCAGGAAGCGCTGCAGCATGTTGCGCAGTTCGGCTTCGTCGTCGAGCACGATGATTTTGGCGGGGCGATCCATGCGAGAGCTCCTCGGTTTAGGCGTCGGGCAGTGCACAGGCGACAGGACGTGGCAGCTTTCATCGCACGCTGGGGCCTCAAAGAGACCTACGATCCCGCCGATGCCCGCGTGGCTCAGTGCGCTGCCCCGCGCTCCTGCATGAATGCCGCGATCTGCGGCAACGTAATGTAGCCCGCTTTCTGCGTATCGATTTCATCGAAATGCTTCGCGACCATCGGCATGCCTGCCGCCGCCTGGTCTCTCGTCAGCTTGCCGTCGTGCGTGGTGTTGGCATTCGAAAAACGCGTTTGCAGTTGCTGCGCCATGCGTTCCATGCGCTGGGGATTGCCGCCCTGCGGCGCGGCGGTTTGGGCAAACGTAACGGTGGATGCGCAGCACAGCAGCACAACAGCGATCAACTTCTTCATGACTGACTCCTTCGATTGGACTCATCGTGCGTCGCCTGCAAACCGCCGCGATCCGTTCGATGACAGGCCGAATTCTTGTTCAAGCGCCGCCGGAAGGCAATTTCAGAATCGTGTCGCCATATGTCATCGTTTTAGTGGCGTCGGTACGGCAAGCACGCGCGCTGTCGACGTAACCCAGGATGCGTTCCCGACACCTGCACGCTTATGTCGTCATAGTCCGCTCTCGCGCGACATTGAATGAAATAAGTTCGCGCTGCCGTTCTGAAGGCGGTTTGCGTATCTTTCGTCTGCCGGCGCCGTACGCACCACAAGCACCACAAGCACCACAATCGGCGCCTCACCGGTTCGGCAGAACTCTCAAGCAATCCGAACCAGCCGGCCTGCTTCTTCACCGGAAGACGCGCCGCTCAATGTCTCAGGAGTATCAATCAAATGAGTATTCGTCTCGTCTGTGCCTCTACCTTCACCGCCATCGGTCTCGCCTGTTCGTCGACGGCATTCGCCCGGGTGGTCGTCTATATGCCCGCTGCGGTGGTCTATGCACCGCCGCCACGCCCTGTCTATTACTACGTGCCGGTCAAGCCGGTCTACGTGGTGGCGCCGCCGGCTCCGGTTCCCGTTGCTGTAGCGGTCGGCACGCCCGTGCCGCTGCCTGCGAATGCCCTCGCCCCATACGCGAGCGTCGTGGTGTCCACGCCGCCCCACTACGCGATCGTGCCGGCCCCCGCCGTCACCTATACGCAACCCGTGATGACGGTGCCGCGCTAAAGCAGCCGAAGCGGTTCATCAGACGACTTGGGACGCGGCATGCTCACCGATCGGTAACTAGTGTTCTACGACACGATTCTTACAGACAGAGACGTGGGATGGGCTCGCCGCTTCAGCGTTCCGCTACACGTTGCGCGAATTAAAACAGATGGAAGACATGCCTCCTCCGAAGGCCTCCCTGATTGGGCGGCGTCGATACATCAGACAAATACATCACGTTTGAAAGCTTGATGTCAACTCGACATCGCGGCCTGCGGTACGGTCCTTGCTGAATCCTGTTCTAGCGCCCCAGCGTGCCAATGAGTTGGACATATCTGTCCAATTGCCGCCGTACCGCTTACCCCGTTTCATTGCCCGTTCACCTCTTCTTCCGGAACGTTAGATGAGCTATCAGGATATAGACAAAGAGATCGCCCACCTCGAACGCGTATTCGGGCTGATATCCACCAACGACCGCATTCCGCTGTCGTATTGGCGCAATCGCCTGCGCATGCTCCCCAAGACATTGCTGATGCCCACGCAACGGGCGCGCCTCGCACGGCTCGATGCCGCCTTGCGCTCGCTCGAACAGTCCGCGCAAATGCTCGTGGCCGAGCCACCCATGCGTTCGACCGGCACACTGCCATGATGGGAAGCCTGGGCAAGTGACTGACCGCCCTCGCGCCGGAGATCAGCGACAATCGCCGAGCGGGCATGGATAGCACGCGGGGTGTCAAGGCCACCTCCGCATGTTCTCGGCTCAACCGGTCAGAATCCGCGCCGCAAGCGCCAGGGCAAGGGCCGGTAGCATCACCACCACGCCCACTTTCAAAAACTTCAGGAAGCTCACGTCTTCGCCTTCGCGGCGAATTGCGCTGAGCCAGAGGATCGTTGCGAGCGAGCCGGTAATCGACAGATTCGGACCCAGATCGACGCCGATCAGGAGCGCATCGATCACGCGCTCAGGACTATACGCCTGCATCACCGTCGAGCTGGCGATCAGACCCGCCGGCAAATTGTTCATCAGATTGCTGCCGATCGCGACAATGGTGCCGGCCCAGCCTGCCGTCGCAATTTCGTTGTGTTGGGTCGCACTTTGCACCTGAGCGACGAGCGTCTTGATGACACCGGTGTGATCGAGCATTTCGACGAGCACGAACAACGCAGCGACGAGCGGCAACACGCTCCACGATATTTCCCTGATCATCGGCAGCGGCGATTTGCGCTCCTGGATCAGCACGACCACGGCAGTCAGCGCGCCGAGTATCGCGGTGGGCAGGCCGAGCGGGACATCGAAGGCGGAAACCGTCAGCAACACGACTGCTGTCACCGCGATACCTGCCAGCGCAATGCGCCCGCTCGACGACAACTCGAGCGGTTCAAGATTGGCCTCGCAGGTACCGGCGAGCGCTTCGCGCTGGGTCCAGCGCAACAGCACATAGGTCGCAACGATCGAGAGCACCGAAGGCAGCGTGAAGCGCATCAGCCAGGCGCCGAGCGCCGGCGTGTGATTGCCGTACAGCACGATGTTTGCCGGGTTCGAGATCGGCAGCACGAAGCTCGCGGCATTCGCGATGAACGCACAGACGAAGAGCAAGGGCAGCGGATGCGTCTTCGCTTTTTTGGCGGCGGCAAAAACGGCCGGCGTGAGCACGACCGCGGTAGCATCATTGGAAAGAAAGGCGGTGATGACCACGCCGACCAGATAGACCAGCAGAAAGAGCTTTGCCGGCGAGCCTTTAGCGTGGTTCACCGCGAGCACGGCGACCCAGTCGAACAGACCTTCGCGGCGCCCGACTTCCGATAGCAGCATCATGCCGAACAGGAAGAGATAGACGTCCGTGCCTTTGCCGATGGCCTCGATGGCCAGATCGACGGGCAGCAGGCCCAGTGACACCAGTAATAGCGCGCCGGCAACGGCCCACACGGCCTCGGGCCATTTGAACGGCCGGGTGATGACGCCGGCCGTGGCGGCTATGGCTATACCCCAAGACAGGAAGACGGAATTCACCAAACAGGTTCCTGGATTCTGATTGTGCGCGAGCGTGGTAGTGGAGCGCAGCATAACCCATGACCGGGATGCCGCACGGGTCGGGCGCAAGTTGTGTGCTCACACAATTTGTGTGCTCACACAATTCACGCTGCCCCGTGAGTTTATTCCATCCACATTAGTGTCACGGCTAGAACAATCTGTTCTCTTCTCCCCGGCTATTCAGTTTTCATTGGCGTGCCTACTATCCGCATTCACATGCGATACGCCGCACACCGCACGCGGCAAGCACCACGGATAGCTAGCATCAACCCATGAAACCCCGTTCTTCAAACGTCGAGCATTACAGCGGCCCTGCCGTCGCCCTGCACTGGCTCATTGCATTGCTGATCATCTGCGGGTTCTACATCGGCTGGATCATGACCGATATCCCCGGCTTTACGCCCACCAAGCTGAAGTACTTTTCGTGGCACAAGTGGATCGGCGTGACAGTCTTCGTGCTGGCCGTGGCGCGCGTGCTCTGGCGCGTCACTCACCGCGCGCCGGCGCTCGATAGCGCTACGCCCACCTGGCAGAAGGCTGCCGCCCATCTCGTGCATGGCGTGCTCTACGTTCTGATGCTGGCGATTCCGCTGTCCGGCTACTTCTATAGTTCGGCTGCGGGCATTCAGGTGGTGTACCTCGGTATCGTGCCGCTGCCCACCCTCATCGGCCCCGACCAGGCGCTCAAGGCAAGCCTGCGCACGGTCCACGTGCTGCTCAATTACACCTTGCTGACACTCGTTGCCATGCATGTGCTCGCGGCGCTCAAGCATCAATTCGTCGACCGCGACGGATTACTCGCACGGATGATTCCGTTCCTCAGATAACACCTAAGCAGATGTGAAGCAGGCGGGTAGCGGACGATTGGCTACAACCTGTTGGCAATCTAATTCCCAGCGGTGTGCAATCACAGCGCGTGGGTTCGATAGGATGCGTACCACGATGAAATCAAACTTTTACCACTCCATTCTCGCCGGCGTTGCCGCTTTCTCTTTCCTCGGCGCAAGCCTCGCGCACGCCGATGTAGACACGAGCAAAAGCAGCGTCATTGCCACGACGAAGCAGATGAACGTGCCGGTGGACGGCAAATTCAAAAAGTTCTCGGCGCAGTTGAATTTTGATCCAGCCAAGCCGGCCGCCGGTAGCGCCAACGTGTCGATCGACACGGGCAGCTACGACCTCGGCGCGGACGACTACAACAAGCAGGCCCAAGGCAAGGAATGGTTCGATAGCGCGACCTATCCGGCCGCGACGTTCGTCTCGAGCGCGATCGCGCCGGCCGGCGGCAATCAGTACAAGATCACCGGCAAGCTCACCATCAAGGGCAAATCGCAGACCGTTGTGGTGCCGGTCACGATTGCCAGGCAGGACAACACGCAAACCTTCGACAGCGCATTGCCGATCAAACGTTCGCAGTTCGATGTCGGTACGGGCGAATGGAAAGACACGTCGGTTGTCGCCGACGAAGTCGTTATCAAATTTCACATCGTCGCTTCGAAGAAGTAACTGGACACACCGAAGCGTCACAGCACTTTCTGAAATCTGGAGAATCTCTTGAAGAAACAACTTTTGCTCGCCGCAGGCGCGCTGACCGCAGCCATGTCGTTCAACGCAATGGCCGCCGATACGTATCAACTCGATCCGATGCACACCTACCCGAGCTTCGAAACCGATCACTTCGGCGGACTGTCGATCTGGCGCGGCAAGTTCAAGAAGAGCAGCGGCACCGTGGTACTGGATCGCGCGGCGAAAACCGGTACGGTGGACGTGACAATCGATATGAGTTCGGTGGATATCGGTAACGACAAGCTCGACGCAGAACTCGTCACGGACAAGTTCTTCGATGCAGCCAGGTACCCGAGCGCAACCTATAAGGGCACGCAGATCCGCTTCGACGGCGACAAGCCGGTGGAAGTGATCGGCACGCTGACCATGCATGGCGTAACCAAGCCGGTCAACCTGAAGATCGAATCGTTCAAGTGCATCATGAACCCGATGCTCAAGCGCGAAGTGTGCGGCACCGAATCGACCGCGACGTTCAATCGCGACGACTTCGGCGTCGACTTCGGCAAGACCTACGGCTTCAAGATGCAGACCACGCTGCATATTCAGGCCGAAGGCATCAAGCAGTAACAGTTAGCCCGTTCAGCTTGCTTCAGGCGACGGCTTCATGCAGTTGCTTCAGGCGGTTGCGGCAACGGGTAAAAAGACCGCCATGTTGCCGCAACCCGCTCCATCTCCATGCCCCCGCTTCACTCAGCCGCCCGTCATCGAACGGAAATCTCCCGCGTTTTCCGTTTGTGTTCGAGCCTCAAACAGGCTCGCCGCGCAGACGACCTCTTGTTATAATCCTCTCACCAAGTCGAACAAAACATAACGCCTCCCCACACTGCGCGACAGGACCTCCATGCTGAAACCCGACCGCCTCCGCGCCCTCGCCGATGCGCTGGCCAAGCAGAGCGTAATGCGACTGCGCGACGCCGCCAGCCTGCTGGACGTATCGGAGATGACTGTCCGGCGCGATATCGCAGGCAGTCCGGAGCGATTCACGTATCTCGGCGGCTACATCGTCAGCGCGACCGACGTACCCAATAACGCCGGCTATTCACTCGAAGAAGAGAAGGATCATTTCGCGCAGGCCAAGGCGGAAGCATCGGCGATTGCGGCGAAGCTCGTCGTCGACCATGAAACGATCTTCATTGATTGCGGCACACACTCACCACGCTTGCGCGCCTGATTCCGCTCGAGCGTCACGTCACCGTGGTCTGCTATTCGCTGAATGTCGCGGAGATTCTGCGGCGCAAGCCGAACGTGCGGATGATTCTGCTGGGCGGCGTCTACGTGCCTTCTTCAGATTCGTTTGCAGGCGAAGAGAGTCTGGAGATGCTGCGCCGTATGGGCATCAATAAGGCGTTCATTTCCGCGGGCGGCGTGGATAACGCGCGCGGGGTCACCTGCTGGAATTTTCACGAAGTCGCGCTCAAACAGGCGGCCATGGCAAATGCCGTCGAACGGCATCTGGTCGTGGACCAGAGCAAGTTCGGCGTCGTCAAGGCGGTGCGTTTCTCGCAAATCGACGACTTCGATTCCATCATCACTGAACAAGGCCAGGAACACCGCAAGCGCAAATAGGTGCGCTTGCCGCACCACGCGGCGTAGCCGATGCTGCCTGTGCAACAAACGTTCAGTTTCAGCTTTTGCGCTGCAATGCGAACAACGTCCCGGCGATCAGAATGAACGCGCCGATAATCACCTTTTGCCAGGTGCTCGGCACGCCGACCAGAATCAGCACGCTGTTGATCAGCGTGACCAGCACCACACCCAGCAACGTGCCGGCCACCGTACCCGTTCCGCCGGTAATGCGCGCGCCGCCCAGGATCACCGCGGCGATCACATCGAGTTCCGAGCCCACGAGATCGAAAGGATTCGCGAGCCGGTTGTTCGATACATGCAGAATGCCCGCAATGCCTGCGAGCATGCCGGTGTAGCCGAACACGAACAGATGGATCGCGCGCAGGTTGTAGCCGAGCCGCTCGGCGATCGCAAGGCTGCCACCCATCGCATAGACACCGCGCCCCATCATGGTCCGGTTCAACAACCACCACGTGACAATGGCGGCCGCCACCAGCGCCAGCACCGAAACGGGAAGTACCGCGCGCAGACCTTCATTGGTGTGATAGAAAAACAGCGGAATCCGGCCGAAATGATCCATGCTGCGCGGAATGTTCATGAAGAACGTCGTGCCGATGAACGTCAATAGCAGGCCGCGATACAGATACTGCGTGCCGATCGTGACGATCAGCGAAGGCGCTTTCAAACGATGCACCAGCAGGCCGTTGATGAGACCGAGCACAACGCCACCCAGCGCGCCGGTGATCAGGATCAGCGCGAACGGCGCATCCGGCCACCAGGCAAATACCGCTTTCGTGATGCCGTACATCGTCAGCGCGGCAATCGCGGTGAACGAGACGTCGATGCCACCGGACGCCAGCACAACCAGCGTGCCCAACGCAAAAAGCGACATCGTGGTGGCCGAATGCAGCAGATCGAACAACGTCGCGAGCTGAAAGAAGCGCGGATTGATCGCGCCGACAATCAGGCACGTCGCCGCGATCAACGCGACGGTGAACCATTCGGGGTTGCGCGCGAGCCTGGTCCACAAGGTAGGCGGCTTGACCTCAGGTGCGACTTCGACAACGGTCGGGGTGGTCATGGTCTGGTTCATGCGCGACTGGATGCGCGAGTTCATGGGTGTCGACGTCCTTTATGCGGCTTCCGAAAGCAGCGCGTGATACAGGTCGGCTTCGCTCAACGCATCGGCCTGATATTCGCTTGCCACACGTCCCTTCTTCATCATCAGGATGCGATCGCAGTTCTGTAGCAGTTCAGGCAGGTCGTCGCTGATCAGAATGATGCCAATGCCCCGCTGCGACAGACGTTGCATGATGCGGTAGATGATGTCCTTCGATCCGACGTCGACACCGACCGTCGGTCCATGCAGAATCAGCACGCGCGGATCGATGGCGAGCCAACGGCCGATCAGCACGCGCTGCTGATTGCCGCCCGAGAGCGACTGCACGGGCTTGTCGACGCCGGGTGTGGCGATCTGCAAATCTTTCACCGTCTGTTCCGCGAGCGCCTGCGCGCGCGTGCGATCGATCTGGCCGAAGCGGTCCCGCAAGCTGGCGATCATCGCGGTAATCACGTTGTCGCGGATCGACTTGTCGAGAAACAGCCCTTCGTTCAGGCGGTCCTCCGGCACGTAGCCGATGCGATGATGTTTCGCGTCCGAGGGCGTGCGCAATGAAATGACCTTGCCGTCGAGCCTCACCTGTCCGGCGTGCGCCGCCGCCACGCCAGCGAGTGCGCGAGCAAGTTCGTTGCGCCCGGAATCGAGCAGACCGGTGACGCCGAGAATTTCACCGCCATGCAGCGCGAACGACACGTCGCTGAACTGGCCCGCGCGCGTGAAACCACGCACGTCGAGCACGACGTCCTGGCCAAATGCGCCTTCACGATAGCGTTCGTTCGACAGATGGCGCCCCGTCATCAGCTCGCTGATCTGCGCCTTGGTGAATTGCGCGATCGGCCCCTGCGCCATTGTCTGGCCGTCGCGCAACACGATGACTTCGCCGCCGATTGCGTAGCACTCGTCGAGCTTGTGGCTCACGAACAGTACCGTCACGCCCTGCGCGCGCAGATTCGCGAGCACGGCGATCAGGTTGTCGACTTCCTTTTGCGTGAGCGAGGTAGTGGGCTCGTCCATGATGACAAACTTGGCTTCGCTGGCAATCGCGCGAGCAATGGCGACGAGCTGACGCGTGGCGAGCGGTAATTGCTCGATCAGGGTTGCCTGAAATTCGGCGTCGCCAGGCAGCCCGACCGATTGCAGCGCTCGCGCTGCCGTACGTGCGAGCGCCCGCCGGTCGAAGGTACGCGCGAGCCGGCCTTCGTGCGTGGCCAGCTCGGCAGTAAGTGCGACGTTTTCCGCCACGTTCATGTTCGGCAGCAGCGAGAGATCCTGATAGACGGTTTCGATTCCCGCCGCCAGCGATTCCAGCGCGGAAAGCCGCGCATGCCGAACGCCTTCGATCACGAGTTCGCCTTCGTCAGGCGGCTGCGCGCCGGAGATGATCTTGATTAACGTGCTCTTGCCGCAACCGTTCTCGCCGAGCAGATGGTAGATCTGGCCGCGTTCGAACGACAGGCTCACGCCGCGCAATGCATGTACGCCGGTGAAGCGCTTGTGCACGCCGACAACCTGCAAAAACGGCTGCGAGGTGTCGGACTGCGGCTGCTGAGACGATACGTCTTGATTCATGATGGCGAGTCGCAAGTTAAGGCGTGCTCATACGGGCACGCCTTGAAGGAAGCCCCCCACCCCGAAGGAAATCCCCTTCAGGGAATGGGGGACGCCGTGACACATAAAGCAAAACAACCCGATCAGAACGGATACTGCTTATAGTTCGATTTGTCGACGTTCACCCAGCCCTGGCCGCGCACGATGATCCCTTTGCCCGGCCCCTTCGCGACGGTGACTTTCGTGTAGCCCGGAATGCCGAGATCGGCGCCGTTCTCAACCGTCTTGCCATCGATCAGCATCTGCGCAATCTTGTTCATCGCGATGCCCGCAAGTTTCGGATCCCAGAACGCAATGCCGTTGATGGCGCCGCTCTCGAGGAACTTGCCCGCCTCAGTCGGCAGGCCCGTGCCGTAGACGCAGATCTTGCCCTGCATGCCGGCTTCTTCGACCGCACGGCCAATGCCGATCACGTCGAGCGAGGACGAGCCCTGGAAGCCCTTCAGGTCCGGATGCTTGCGCAGCACTTCCTTCGCGACTTCATAGGCGCGCTCGCCGTCGTTATTGGTTTCGAGTTTCGGTTCGACCAGATCCATCTTCGGATATTTGGCCTTGGCGTTGCCGATGCCGCCGTCGGCCCATTGCACCTGCGAGCGGCTGCCCAGCGAACCGACCAGAACCGCCCACTTACCATCGTCGTGCATGCACGAAGCAAGACGTTCGTTCAGGCCGGCGCCGTAGGCGGTGTTGTCGAACGCTTCGATGTCGACCATCGTGTTCTTCTCGTTGTCGGCTTCGTGCGTGACGACCTTGATGCCACGATCCATCGCCTTCTTCAGCGCCGGTTCGAGCGTCGGCGGATCGTAGGGCACCACGGCAATCGCCGTGACCTTCTTCGCGATCAGGTCTTCGATGATCTTCAGTTGCTGCGCCGCGTCCGCCCGGCCAGGGCCGGTCTGATACGCGGTCACACCCGGGTTGTCTTTTGCAAATTGCTTGACGCCGTCGTCCATCCGGTTGAACCAGTTGATACCGGTCACCTTGACGACCGTGACGATCGTTTCGTTGGTCGCCGCGTGTGCCGCGGCGATCACACCCACCGTAAGAGCGCCTGCTGCGAGCGCGGTGCCCAGTCGAGTCAATTTCATGCAATGTCTCCTTTATCGTTCGATGACGCCCTACTTCACCCGTCACGGACAGCCAGGGCTTGTTGTCCGCCGCGTACTGAAACTTTTGATTGCGCCTCGCGTTTGATCGGCTCGCTAACCTTTCGGCGCCGTGCCGGAACGCGCCGCACCACCGGCGCCCCCACCTCCGCTACCGCCGAAGCCGAAAATCGCGCGCACCCGCTCGCCGCCCGCGAACGCGAGCGACAACAGCAACAGGAAACCCCATGCGCAATCGCCGAAAAACTGCGACACGCCCAGCAGATTGAACAGGCTCGACAGAAACTGCAGCACCGTCGCGGCGAAAAACACGCAGATGATGCGGCCGTGGCCGCCGGCAGGATTCACGCCGCCCATCACGGCAATCAGAATGGCGATCAGCAGATAGGAATTCCCGTAATCCCATTTCGCACTGGACGTATGCGCCGCACTGATCAGACCCGCGAGCGAAGCGAGCACGCCGCACATCGCATAGGTCGTGATCAGCATCCGTGCGCGCGGAATGCCGGCATAGAACGCGGCTTTGGGATTGGTGCCCATCAGATAGAGACGCAGGCCGAACGGGCTGCGTTTGAGCAGCCATCCCAACACGACCACGGCGGCGATAAAGATGCAGAACGCGATCGGCACCTGAAACACGGTGCCGTTACCGATATTCGACAACGGGTCGACATAGTCGACATGCACCGAAGCGCCGTTGCTGAGCACCACCGCTATCCCCGTGAATAACAGTTGCGTGCCGAGCGTGCAAAGAATCGGCGTGAGTCTGAGCCGCGCGATGACCACACCGTTCAGCAGTCCGCCGAGCAGCCCCATCACCACCACAATGACGCAGAAGAGCGACGTGTAAAGCGCCGGTGAGTCGTCGCCGTTGACAAAGCGCGGCACGACCAGCGCGGCGACCATGCCGGACAGGTTCGCGAGCCCGACGCCCGACAGGTCGATCCCGCCATTGCCCGACACCATCGACAACATGATGCCGAGCGCGAGCAGGCCGAGTTCGGGCAACTGTCCGCCCATCGACTGCAGGTTGTCGATATCGACGAATTGCCCGTGCGAGAGCCATGTCGCGGCCAGCACGACAAGCACGTTGACGATCAGCAGAAAATTCAGTTGGCGGTCGCCGAACATTTTTCCAGCGGTGAACGAGGACTTCATGGTGAGCACAATCTCCTTCAGCCTTCGCGAATGGTCGGGACAGCGGTCAGAATGCCTGGGACATTCCGGCGGGCTGGTTCAACACGCGGTTCACTTCGTCGAGCGTCGGCATGGAAGGCGCCGTGCCCGGACGCGTGACGGAAATGCCCGCGAGCGCGCAGCCGAAACGCAGCGCCGTGATGGCGTCGTCGCCGCGTGCGAGAGCGGCCGCGAAGCCGCCCGTGAAGCCGTCGCCGGCACCGGCGGTCTCCACCACGCGGCCGCAGTGATAGGCCGGCACGAGCACGGATTGAGCGGCCGAGTGCAGCAGCGCGCCGCCTTCCCCCAGCGTGACGATGACCGCGCCCACACCTTTGGCGAGCAGCACATCGGCGGCACGGCGCGCGTCGTCGGCATTCGCGATCGGCACGCCGGTGAGCGCGGCGGCTTCGGTTTCGTTGGGGGTGATGTAGTCGCACAACGGGAAGATGTCGTCGTCGAGCGGCAAGGCGGGCGCCGGATTGAATACGGTGATGACGCCGTGCCGGCGCGCCACCTCAAGGCCGCGGCGCGCGGCAGCGAGCGGCTGCTCGAGCTGCGTGACGAACACGCGCGCGGCGGCGATGTCCGCTTCGATCGCGTCGACGTCGGCTGCATTCATCGTGCCGGCCGCGCCGGAGGCGACGATGATCGCGTTCCCGCCCGTAGTGTCGTCGACAAAAATATGCGCCGCCCCCGTGGACACGCCCTCAATCACCGAGGCGCGCGCCGTGATGCCTTCCCTCGCCCATGTTGCGCGCGCGATCTCGCCGAACGCGTCATTGCCGATGCGGGTGCAGAACACCACCTCGGCGCCGGCGCGAGCCGCCGCCACCGCCTGATTTGAGCCCTTGCCACCCGGCCCCATCGCGAACGCCGAGCCGGCGATCGTCTCGCCGATCAGCGGCATACGCGCGGCGCGAAACGTCAGGTCCGTGACATAGATGCCGAGAATGACGACACGTCCGTTTCGTTGTAAAGACGTGCTCATTCGCGTTCTCCCTGAGGGGCGTTCATCAGGAAGCCGCCGCGCGGGGCATTCGCCGTGCGCAGCAAGACGGTGTTCAACAGCAGATCCAGATACTTCAGCACGTTGTCTCCTCCATTTTCTGGTTGGCGTGCATGTCGTTCCGACACCCGGTCGGTCTGTCGGTCAGTCTCCGTACGGTATCCAGATGTTCTTCACCTGCACGGCCTGACGCAGAAACGGCCGGCCTTCGCTCGAACGGTCGAACCAGTCGAACTGGCGGCCGTGATCGACGAAGGTGCGTTTCAGATTACCGATCGACTCGCGCTCGACCAGCGTCGAATCCGCCGCCTTGCCGAAACACCAGACAGCATCGACGTCGTCGTGTTTGGCGAGCGCCGGCAACAGCGCGCCACGCTCGCCCGTGACGATGTTCAGCACCCCACCCGGTACATCCGACGTCTCGGCCACCTGGTAGAAGTCGGTCACCGCAAGCGGACATACCGCGCCTGGCAACGCCACCACGCGATTGCCCATTGCCAGCGCGGGCGCCACCAGCGACACGAAGCCGAGCAACGGCGCTTCGTCCGGACAGGCGATGCCGATCACGCCGAGCGGCTCGTGCATCGCCAGCGCGACGCCGCGCAGCGGCGGCGTATGCACGGCGCCGTCGAACTTGTCGGCCCACGCCGCGTAAGTGAAAAGACGCGCGATCGCGGCCTCGACTTCCGCATGCGCCGCCGCTTCCGTCGCACCGTTTCTCGTCACAAGTTGCCGCTCGAACTCATCCGCACGAACGGCCAGATTCTCCGCGAGATAGAACAGCACCTGGGCGCGGTTATGGGTACTCGCCTGCGACCATTTCTGCGCCGCGCGCGCCGCCTCGACGGCGTTGCGAATGTCCTTGCGGTTCCCCTCGCCCACCTCACCGACCAGCGAGCCATCCGGCGCATGAACCGGCAACGAATAGCCGCTGTCCGGACGCACCTGCTTGCCGCCGATAAAGAGCTTCGCGGTGCGATCGATCAGCGTGACATTCGACAACGGCTCGCGCTCGCCTGTGCCTGCAGTCTGTTCGCCGCGCACGGCCTGACGGTCAGCAAGATTGAGCCAGGCTCGCGGTTTCAGATATTCGTAGATGCCCTCACGACCGCCTTCGCGACCATAGCCCGACTCGCGGTAGCCACCGAAACCGACCGCCGCGTCGAACAGATTGGTCGCGTTGATCCACACGACGCCGCAGGCAAGGCGCGGCGCAATATCCAGCGCACGGCCAATGGTTTCGCTCCACACGCTCGCGGCAAGGCCGTAGCGCGAATTGTTGGCAAGCGCGATCGCTTCATCCGGCGTACGAAAGCTCATCGTGATCAGCACCGGTCCGAAGATTTCTTCCTGCGCCAGAATGGAAGCCGGCGCCACACCGGTGACGAGCGTCGGCGGATAGAAACAGCCGCCGGCCGGCATCGTCGTAGCGGGCGACTGCCACACCGCGCAGCCTTCGTGCCGCCCGGTTTCCACCAGCGACTGAATGCGTTCGAGCTGCACCGGATCGACGATCGCGCCGATATCGATACTCTTGTCGAGCGACGTGCCGACGCGCAGCGTTTCCATACGGCGCTTCAGCTTCGCGATGAAGCGCGCTTCGATCCCCTCCTGCACGAGCAGGCGCGAGCCCGCACAGCAGACCTGCCCCTGGTTGAACCAGATCGCGTCGACGACACCTTCGACGGCACCGTCGAGATCCGCGTCGTCGAACACGATGAAGGGCGACTTGCCGCCGAGTTCGAGCGTCAGCGATTTGCCCGAGCCGGCCGTGGCCGCGCGAATCAGGCGCCCCACTTCAGTCGAACCCGTGAATGCGATCTTGTCCACCCGCGGATGCTCGACGAGCGCGGCGCCGGTGCGGCCGTCACCCGTCACGACGTTCAGTACACCTGCCGGCAAACCGGCCCGATGGGCAAGTTCGGCAAACAGTAAGGCGGTGAGCGGCGTGTATTCGGCCGGCTTCAACACGACGCAGTTACCCGTCGCAATCGCCGGCGCGATCTTCCACGCGAGCATCAGCAGTGGAAAATTCCACGGCACGATCTGCCCGACGACGCCGAGCGGCGCGTAATCGGCGAATTCGCTCTCCTGCAACTGCGCCCACCCCGCGTGATGCAGGAAGTGCCGCGCGACGAGCGGCACGTCGATATCGCGCGTTTCGCGAATCGGCTTGCCGTTGTCGAGCGCTTCGAGTACGGCTAAAAGGCGGCTATGACGCTGGACCATGCGGGCGAGCGCATACAGATGCCGCGCCCGGCCGGCGCCACCGAGCGCAAGCCAGCCCGGCTGCGCGGCACGCGCGGCGTCCACCGCCGCGTCGACATCGGCCGCGTCGCCCTGGGCGATTTCGGCGAGCCGCTCACCCGTGGCGGGCGCGTGCGAGGCGAAGCGCTCACTGGCGGCGGGCGCATGCCACGCCCCGCCGATGAAATGCCCGAAGCCCGACTCATGCTGCGCGAGCCACGCGCGCGCGGGTTGATCGTCCTCGGGTGCGGGACCGTACTCCATCGATGAAAAATACTCGGCTACGCTCATGGGATCGGTCTTCTGTTCAGGCTGCGGGGTGACGGTTGAAAGCGGAGTAACGGCCGCTCACATGATGTTCGAGCTGGCGTTCGATATCGGCCAGCAGGCTCGATGCGCCGATACGGAACAGCTCTGGTTCGAGCCACGGGCGGCCGAGTTCTTCCTTCATGAGGATCTGATAGGACAGGACGGACTTCGCGCTCGACACGCCGCCCGCCGGCTTGAAACCGATCGGCACGCCGGTGCGCTCCTGGTACTCGCGGATCATGCGCACCATCACCAGCGAGACATCCAGCGTGGCGTTAACGCCTTCCTTGCCGGTCGACGTCTTGATGAAGTCGGCGCCGGCCATCATGCAGACCATCGAGGCGCGCGCCACGTTGGAGAGCGTGCGGATGTCGCCGGTCGCCAGAATCGTCTTCAGATGCGCCGGGCCACAGGCTGCGCGGAAGTCGCGTACTTCGTCGTAAAGCGCCTGCCAGTTGCCGGTCAGCACGTATTCACGCGTGACGACAATATCGATTTCCTGCGCGCCGTCCGCGACCGAGGCCTCGATCTCCTTCAGCTTCAGCGGATGCGGAATCAGTCCGGCGGGAAATCCTGTGGAGACCGCGGCAACCGGAATGCCGCTGCCCTGCAGCGCATCCACTGCCGCCGCCACGAAGCGGTGATAAACGCAGACCGCGCCCGTCGTGATGCCGCGCGGCGCGATGCCGAGCGCGTCGAGCAGATCGGCCCGCACCGGTTGGCGCGCCTTCGCGCAGAGACGGCGCACGCGCCCTTCAGTGTCGTCGCCGTTGAGCGTGGTGAGGTCGATGCAGGTGACGGCCTTCAGCAACCAGGCCGCCTGCGCATCTTTCTTGACGGTACGGCGCGTGGCGAGCGTCGCCGTGCGCCGTTCGACCGCGGACTGATTGACGCGCAAGCCGTCCAGCCAGGACGCGTCGAAGGGCGTGCCCGGATTGCGAACCGGATGGACGAGCGAGCCGCCGCGCAACGCGACGACCGAAGAAGACAGCACAGGGGCTTCAGGCATAAGACATCCGGAAATTTGATGCGGCGCACAACAGCCGCCGGCAAGTTATTCGCACTTATGCTACAACGATTGATAGAATCATAACAAGTTTCTCGGTGCGATCGTTACATAAGTGGGCGCCAAAGCCTCTCCACACCCTGCAATGTTATTGACGCACCATATTCATGATGCGAAGATCACAAGACGGTTTCGATCGCCAGCACCATACAAAGAGAAAAATTTCGTCGGTTCGACGAAGGAGACATGCCAGATGAGTGAGCCGGTTGCGGTCGCGCCATCGCCTCAGGTTCCATTGATCCGTGTTGCGGGCGTCACCAAGCGATTTGGTGGCGTACAGGCGCTGCGCGGCGTCAGCCTCGACGTATTGCCCGGCGAAGTCCACGCGTTGCTCGGCGAAAACGGCGCGGGCAAATCCACGTTGATCAAGATTCTCAGCGGCGTTCATACCTACGACGACGGCGTCATCGAGATCGCCGGTCAGAAAGTGGCATTCGATTCGCCGGCGCGCTCGCGTGAGGCGGGTATCGCCGTGGTCTACCAGGATCTGAGCCTTGTCGAATCGTTGTCGGTCGGGGCGAATCTGATGCTCGGGCGCGAGCCCCGCACACGTCTGGGCTTTGTGAAGAACCGGCAACTGATGGCGACCGTCAGCGAATTCCTCCGCTCGCACGGCATCCCGCTCGATCCGCGCACACCGGTTGGCGCGTTGCCCTTCGCGTACCGGCAAATGACCGAAATCTGCAAGGCGCTGATGGGCGACGTGCGCGTGCTGATCCTCGACGAACCCACTTCAGCGCTGACGGGCGGCGAAGAGCAGATCCTGTTCGACGCGATTCGCGCAGTCACGAATCGAGGCGTCGGCGTGATCTACGTGACCCATCGGTTGAACGAGGTGTTCCGGATTTCGCAGCGTGTCACCGTGTTTCGCGACGGGGCCAATGCCGGCGTATTCCAGACGGCGCACACCGATATGAAGCAACTGGTCGCGGCGATCGTCGGCCCTGGCCATGCCGCGTTGCAGGCGAGGGAGAGGACGGCCGCCGGCGTGGCGGATGACGAATCTGCTATCGGGCGGCAAACATTGGCCACATCCAACACCGCCACCGCCGCTGCACCCATTCTCGCGTTGTCGAACGTTAGCAATGACAGGCTTCACCACGTCGATCTCACGATTCGTCCTGGCGAGATTCACGGGCTCGCGGGATTGATCGGTAGTGGGCGCACGGAAATACTGCAAACCATCTTTGGCATTCGCAGGATCGAAGCGGGCGCCATCGAGATCGACGGTCAATCCCGTTCGCGTATCACGCCCGCCGAAGCCATCCAGCTCGGCGTGGCGCTGGTGCCCGAAGATCGTCATCTTGAAGGGCTCGTCCTCGATCATTCGATCGAGCGCAACCTGACCTTGCCGCGCTTACCGCAATTTTCTCGCTGGGGATGGCTGCGCAGCCAGGCAGCCGTCCACCAGGCGAAGCGCTCGATGAAAGAGCTGTCCGTCAAGGCACCCGGCGCGTCGACCGCAGTCAGGTTCCTGTCCGGCGGCAACCAGCAAAAAGTGGTCTTTGCGAAGTGGAACCACCCGCGCCCCAAGATCCTTCTGCTCGACGAACCGACTGTCGGCGTCGACGTCGGCGCACGCGAGGAGATCTACGGCGTGATTCATGATGCCGCGCGCGCGGGCACCGGCGTGCTCGTCGTCTCCTCGGACCTCGATGAACTGTTGCGCCTGTGCGGCCGGATTTCGATCGTCGCGGACGGCTCGATCGTCAAGACCGTCGAGCGCGCTGAACTCGCCAACGCCGAAGCGCTTCATCACCTGATCCAACTGTCCCGTTCTTCCATCGAGTCCCCCGAGCACGCACTATGAACGATTCTGTCTCGCCGCTGACGGCCGAACGGCAGGCATCGCCACCGCAGAAGAGCCGTATGCGGCGCATCGCGCAACTCCTGCTGCAAGGCGACCGGCCCTACGCGCTCTACGGCGCGTTCGCGATCCTGCTGGTGGTTTTCAGCCTGGCGTCGCCCTGGTTTCTCTCCATCGACAACTTCCTGAATATCGGCCGCCAAACCGCACTCGTGTCGATCGTCGCAATCGGCATGACCTTCGTGATCATTGCGCGGCAGATCGATCTGTCGGTCGGATCCACGCTCGCGCTGTCGGGCATGTCTGCGGCGCTTGCGATGGCGTACGTGGGTGACAACTGGATCATCGGTGCGATTGCCGGCATCGGCACCGGTGCGATCGTCGGCGCGCTCAACGGGGTCGTGACCACGCGACTGAACATTCCCTCGTTCCTGGTGACGCTCGGCACCTTGAGCGCCGCACGCGGACTCGCCCTGATGGTGACGACGACGAGACCCGTGATCATCACCAACGACTCGTTCATCGCGATCTTCGGCGAGGGCGACATTTTTGGCGTGCCGGTGCCGATCATCTGGACGCTGCTTGCCGTGATCGCGGGCATTCTGCTGCTGCACTACAGCGTGTTCGGCCGGCAGATCTATGCGGCCGGCGGCAATCCAACGGCGGCACTCTACTCCGGCATCAACACGAGACGTGTGACTACGCTCGCCTTCATTCTCACCGGTGCACTGGCCGGACTCGCCGCGCTCGTGCTCTCCGCGCGCTCGCATGCGGCACGGCCCGATGTTGTGCAGGGACTCGAACTCGATGTGATCGCTTCCGTGACGCTCGGCGGCTGCAGTCTCTTCGGTGGCCGCGGCTTTGTGCTCGGCACGCTGCTCGGCAGCCTCATCATCGGCACGCTCAATAATGGGCTGGTCCTGCTCGGCGTCAGTTCATCGCTGCAACTGGTTATCAAGGGGGCGATCATCGTCGCGGCTGTGGCCTTCACCAGGAAGTGATTCAGGAAGTGACCGGGGAAGTAATGAAAGCACGTCGATCACGCGAGATGTCACGTGCCCGCGTTGTTCGTGAATGGCAGGAGACGTAACACAAACATGAAGACCAACGGAGAAGAATCATGAAACATCGTCGTGGCTCAGGAAGTGTTCTACCCAGCTTCATCGCGGCGGCAGCCGCCGTCGTGGCGCTGGCAACGCCCGCCGCCTACGCGCAATGCGTGACCAGCCTGCCGGCCGGTTCGATCGGACCGAAGACGATTGTCGGGCAAGGGCCGAACGGCGAAAAAGCAGCCTCAGTGGATGCCGTGAAGCTAAGCGACGCCGACATCGCCAAAATCAAAGCCGGCAAGTTCAAGGTCGGCATTTCGATGCAGACCATGAATCTCGACTGGTCGCAATTGCAGGTGCAAGGCATCACGGATACGCTCAAAAAATACGGCGTGGAAGTGATCGGCACGGCTTCGGCCGAATACCAGGTCGACAAGCAGATCGCGGATATCGAGAACACGATCCAGCGCCATCCGGACGGCATCATCTCCATTCCGGTCGACGGAACGGCAACGGCTGCCACCTACAAGAAAGTGTCCGAGGCCGGGATTAAACTCGTGTTCATGGACAACGTGCCGACGGGCCTCAAGCATCCTGAGCAATACGCGTCGATGATTTCCGCCGACAGCGAAGGCAACGGCCAGATCGCGGCGAAGGTGCTCGCCTCGTGCGTCCCGCACGGCGCCACGATCGGGCTCGTGAATTTCGGCGTGGATTACTTCAGCACGACGGAACGCACCAAGGCCGTCAACGACTGGATCAAGAAAAATCGTCCGGACATCAAGGTCAAACAGGTCGCCTTTACGGATCCGTCGAAAGTGGGGCAAATCGCGGGCGATTTCCTCACCGGGAATCCGGACGTCAAGGGCTTGTTCGCCGTCTGGGATCAACCGGCGCTCGACACGCTGACGTCGATGCGGGCGCAAGGTGTGAATATTCCCGTCACGACGGTCGACCTGGGCCTTCAGTCCGCGATCGAAATTGCCAAGGGCGGACCGCTCAAGGCAACCGGCTCGCAACGACCGTACGATCAAGGCGTGGCCGAGGCCATGGCGATGATGAAGGCGCTGATCGGACAGACACCGCCCGCGTGGATCGGCGTGCAGTCTCTGCCGGTGGTTCAGTCGAACGTGCTCGAGTCTTATAAGACGGTGTTCAAGAAAGACCCGCCGCCCCAACTGGCCGACGCATGCAAGAAAGCCAAACCGGCTTGCGGGTGATGCGCGTGGGTAACATCAGGCACGCCTGATCCGGACGCCATTCCAGCGCCCGGATCATGTGTAACCGCTCGTGACGGGTTGTGCCTGTTCGAGCCCTCAGGCGCGGCACCTTGCCCAGGCGGAGCAAGGTAATATTACGGTTTGGCGTCCGGCGCGCGCGCATTATGGTTCGCGCGTCCTGACACCCGACGCAGCAAGCCATCAGACAGCGGCAGCACGGCAAGTGCATCGACTGTTATGCTCGCTGCCCGCGCAGTCACCCCATCCGCCACCCATGAGTTCTGTCAGCCGCCGCATCGCGCACCTGGACATGGACGCGTTCTACGCGTCCGTTGAACTCCTGCGCTATCCGGAACTGCGTGGCAAGGCGGTGGTAATCGGCGGCGGCCGCAATGGCGTGCCGCAAACGCTTGAAGACGGCAGCCGCCGCTTTGCGAAGCTGCGCGATTACGCGGGCCGCGGCGTGGTGACCACCTCCACCTACGAAGCCCGCGCGCTCGGCGTGTTCTCAGCAATGGGCATGATGAAAGCGGCCGTGCTGGCGCCCGACGCGATTCTGCTGCCCACGGATTTCGAGTCGTATCGCCACTACTCGCGCCTGTTCAAAGCGGCGGTCGCCGCGTTCACGGACCGGATCGAAGACCGCGGTATCGACGAAATCTATATCGACCTTACCGAGCTGCCGGGCGAGCCAGTCGAGATCGCCGCGCGCATCAAGCAGGCCGTCAATCAGGCGACCGGCCTCACCTGCTCCATTTGCGTGGCGCCGAACAAGCTGCTGGCGAAAATCGGCTCCGAACTCGACAAACCCGACGGTCTCACGATCCTGACGCCTGCGGACGTGCCATTACGCGTGTGGCCGTTGCCGGTGCGCAAAGTCAACGGGATCGGCCCGAAGGCCGCGGAAAAACTCACCGCGCTCGGTCTCGGCACCGTGGGCGATCTGGCGGCGGCGGACGCGGGTCTGCTGCAGGACCACTTCGGGCGCAGCTACTCGGCGTGGCTCATGCAAGTCGCGCAAGGCTACGACGAGCGGCCAGTCGTGGTCGAATCGGAACCCAAGTCGATGAGTCGTGAAACGACCTTCGAACGCGATCTGCATCCGCGTCATGATCGCCCGGCCTTGTCGAGTTCGTTTACCGGCTTATGCGTGCGGGTCGCGGAAGATCTGGTGCGCAAAGGATATGTGGGCCGCACCGTGGGCATCAAGCTGCGCTACGACGATTTCCGCACGGTCACGCGCGACCTGACGCTCGACGAACCGACCGCCGACGCTACCGAAATACGGCGCGCCGCAACCGAATGTCTAAGGCGCGTGGAATTGAATCGCAAGCTGCGGCTGCTGGGGGTGCGCGTGAGCGCATTGACGCCGGCCAACGCGCAACCGGCGAAACAGCGTCTGCCGGTTCAGGCCGATTTGCCTTTTGCCGGCGACGATTAACCTGCCGCTTCCACAGGGACACCGGCATTCTTGCGCGCCGCCGGCAAGCTGGTTTCCACACTCGACGCCGCAATCGAAAACGCAAACGTGTTAACTCCGTCCGCACTTTCCACCGACACCGTGCCGCGATGCATTTCCGCAATGGCCTTCACGATCGCGAGACCCAAGCCATGGTTTTCGCGGCTATTGGTGCGAGACACTTCCGCGCGATAGAACCGGTCGAACAGGTGTTCGAGCACGGCAGGCTCGATCGGCTCCCCCGGGTTGGCCACCGCTACGCGCAACTGATCCGCTGCATCCGAGATCGTCACCGTAATCCCCGCGCCCGGCGCGCAGTGCTGGATCGCGTTCATCAACAGATTCGTGCAGGCACGGCCGAACAGCGAGCGGTTCACACGTGCCACAGCATCGCCGCGCAATTGCGCATGCACGCGCGCTTCTTCCAGCGGAATCTCCAGAAATTCCAGCGTATGCGCAACTTCCGCGGCCAGCGACACTTCGACGAGGCCCGTCGCGCGCTCGCCCTGGTCGGCGCGAGCGAGGAACAGCATGTCGTTGATGATCGCGCGCATGCGCTCGAACTCTTCGAGATTCGATTGCAGCGTATGGCGCAAATCGTCGACCGAGCGGTTACGCGTCAGCGCCACTTCGGTCTGGCCGATCAGAATCGTCACTGGCGTACGCAGTTCGTGAGCCACGTCCGCGTTGAACGACTCGAGGCGGCCATATGCGCCGTCCAGACGTTCGAGCGCGCCGTTGAACGAGTTGGCCAGATCGCTCAATTCAAGTGGCAGCGAGGCCGTATTCAGACGTTGCGAGCGGTTATTCGGGCTCACCGCGGACGCATCTCGCGTGAGGCGCGTCAACGGCGCAAGACCGAGCCGCGTGACCGAATAACTCAGCAACAGCACGGCGAGACTACCCAATGCGGACAGCGCGGCGAGCGCCGAACCGAACACGCGCATCGTGCGAAGGTTTGGCGAACAGCTGGCGGCGACCTGCAATTGCACGGGTGGGCGGGCGCCATTAGCCGGTATCGTCACCGTGATCGTCAGCATGTCCGCACCGCCGCCGACCGGTGAAACAGTTGTGTAGCCGCCCGGCCAGCTCGATACCACCGGTCCCTCGACGGGATTGCCATAGTGAAAATACGGATCGGTGCTCAACACCGAATACATCGTGCTGCCGTCGTGCGGTGTCATGTCAGTGAGTTTTTCGCGCGCTATGCGCCACTTTTCCGGTGTCACCGCGTGATAAACGATGATGCGTGCGATTTCCGTGCGATCGTCGAGCGACTCGCGCAAGTGGTGCTGGAGTTGCGTGCGCAACACCACAAAGAGCCCGGTGCCGACCAGCGTGAACACGAACAGCGCCACAAGCGCGAACATCAACGCAAGGCGGCGCGCGATAGAACGGTTCATGATTGTTCTGCCTCCTCACGTACCTCGAGCACGTAGCCCATGCCGCGCACGGTATGCAGCAGTTTCGAGGAAAACGGGCCGTCGAGTTTGGCGCGCAGTCGTTTGATCGCGGTTTCGACTACGTTGGTATGGCTGTCGAAGTTGACGTCCCACACGAGTTCGGTAATGGCGGTCTTCGAGAGGATGTCGCCCTGGCGGCGCGCCAGCACGCTAAGCAACTGGAATTCCTTGGCGGTCAGATCGAGACGTACGCCGTCGCGGGTGGCGCGCCGGCCGATCAGGTCGACGAACAGATCGCCCACGGAAATCAGCGTCGACTCCTGCGAACGCGTGCGGCGCGCCAGCGCATGCAGCCGCTCGACCAGTTCGAGAAAGGAAAAGGGTTTGGTGAGGTAGTCGTCGGCGCCTTCGCGCAGACCGCGCACACGGTCGTTCACGTGATCGCGGGCGGTCAGCATGATCACTGGTGTCGACTTGCGCATGCGCAGCGCTTTCAGCACGCTGAAGCCGTCGCGTTTGGGCAGCATGACGTCGAGGACAATGACGTCGTAATCGAATTCGGTGGCCAGATGCATGCCTTCCTCGCCGTCGAGCGCGACGTCGACAACCCAGCCCTGCTCTGTCAAACCGGAGCGCAGGTAGTCCACTACCTTATGCTCGTCTTCAACGATCAGCAATTTCATGCGCGTCCCCTTGTATCTGCATTATACGAAACGCTTCGCTTTCCTCGTTTCTGTCTGGCCGTGTCATTGTCGGGCGGCTCACTTCACTTCGCGGGAGCCATTGCCTCCTTCGTGTCCGCGGTGCTGCTGGGCGCCTGCACGCCCGAAATCTTCGTGTCGGCGTCCCAACCGCCGCCCAGCGCCTTCACCAGCGAAACCGACAGCGTCATCTGCTGGCCATGAATCTGCACGTCCTGACGCTCACTGGTCAGTAGCGACTGCTGCGCGGTGATGACGTCGAGGTAGGCGACCAGGCCGCCCGAATAACGGTCGTTGGCAAGCGAGAGCAGATGCTGCGCATCGGTCACCGCCTCGTGCGACTGCTTCGCCGCACCGTCCAGCACCGACAGGCCGGTGATGCCGTCCTGCACCTGCTGGAACGCGGTTAGCACAGTTTGCCGATAATTCGCCTCGCTCGCCTGGTAGCCTTCGCTCGCGAATTTCACGTTCGCCGCCCGGCGGCCACCGTCGAACAGTACCTGGCCAACCGTCGCGCCAAGCGTCCACATCAGCGTAGGCGCGCTCAGCAGGCTTGCGAACTGCGTGCTTTCCCAGCCGATGCCCGGCGTCAGCGTCAGGCTCGGAAAGAACGCTGCTTTGGCGACGCCGATCTGCGCGTTCGCCGCGGCCATCGCGCGCTCCGCGGATGCGATATCCGGACGGCGTTGCAATACGTCGCTCGGCAAGCCAAGCGGAATCGGCGGCACACCCACGTCGATTACCTTGGGTTCGATGGCGAACTGCGGCGCGGGCACGCCGGCCAGTGCGGCAATCGCATGTTCGAACTGTGCGCGCTGATTCAACAGGAGTTGCGCCTGCACACGGGTCGAATCGAGTAGCGACTTCTGTTGCAACACGTCGAGTCCGGACACCGAGCCGAGGTCGTGCTCGCTCGTGACGTAATCGAGCGCCTTTTGTTGCAATTTCACCGATTGATTCAGCACGTCGATCTCGGCGTCGAGTTCACGCAGCGAGAAATAGTCGGTGGCGAGATCGGTGGTAAGGACGAGCCGTGCGTTGGCGAGATCGTCGGCCGATTGTTGCGCGGAGGCAGCGGCACCTTCCACTTCGCGACGTATCCGTCCGAATAAATCGGTGTCGTAGTTGATCGTCGGACCGAGTTGCAGATTGTTCTGCACGGTCGAGGTAGTCGGTGTGGCGTAATTCGTGAGCGGACGGTCCTTTGAGACTCTGAAGCGCGATCCCGCCGCCGTCGCATCGACCTCGGGAATCTGCTGGGCGCGCGTATTCGCAAGCGTGGCTTTGGCCTGCTCATAGTGCGCGCTCGCCGCGGCAAGCGTCTGATTCTGCGCGAGCGCCTGCGTTTCCAGTGTGATGAGCGTCGGATCGCCGAATGCGCTCCACCAGTCCGGCGAGATCGGCGCATGCGAAGGCGCCGCGACGCGCCAGTACGAATCGGTTTGCCAGGTCGGCGGTACCTCGGCTTGCGGACGCTGATAATCCGGGCCGACTGTGCACGCGGCCAGCAAGGCCGCGCTCGCGGCGGCCGCAAGTGCCCTCAGTGTCGTCTGCGTCGTTACCGCTGCCCGATAAGCGCCCGCCTGCTTCGAGATCACGACGCCCCCTTGCCGTTTTTCTGCGGCTGCGTGATCTGCACGTGATCGCCGTCCGCGATCGAATCGCTCGGGTTGATGATGATCTTGTCGTTCGCCTCGATCCCGCTTTCGATTTCGAGCGACTGCCCCAGGTCCTGCGCGATCACGATCTTGCGCAATTCCACGTTGCCATTCGCATCGACCACCGCGACGCGTGGTCCTTCGGCGCGAAACAGCAAGGCATTGCCCGGCACCATCAATTGCGCATGGGCGACCGCCGGCACGGCCACCTGCACATACGCGCCGGGCCGCAGCTTGTCGTCGGGATTCGGCAAGGTCACTTCGATTTGCAGTGAGCGGGTCGGCACGTCGATCGCACCGGAGATGTGCGTGATCGTTCCGTGGAACTGCTGACCCGGCAATTCAGCCTGCGTGACCACGACCTTCTGTCCGACCGACACGTTTTGCGCGTACGCCTGCGGCAATTGCACATAGACCCGCAACGGGTCCGACTGCGCCAGTGCGAACAGCGCACGGCTCGTGCCGCTGCCCGCGTCGATCAGGTCGCCGACATCGACATTACGCTGCGTGATCACACCCGAAAACGGCGCGACGATGCGCTTGAACGATTCGAGTTGCTGCAGGCGTTTCACGTTGGCATCGGCAGCGGCGAGGTTGGCGATGTCCTGCGTGTAGGTGCTCTGCCGTTCGTCGAGTTCCTGCTGCGAGACCGCATCGCGTTGACGCAGTTGCTGCCAGCGATCCAGCGAGCTTTTGGCGAGGCCGAGACTCGAACTGGTTTGCTGACGCTGTGCCAACGCCTGCGCAAGTTCCTGATCGATTTCCGGCGTATCCAGATCGGCGAGCAGTTGCCCCTGCTTCACGCGCGCGCCGATATCGGCGTACCAGTGCAGCAGATACCCAGTCGAGCGTGCGTAGATCGGCGATTCGACATTGCCGCGCAACGTGCCCGGCAGCAAAGTGTTGCCGCCACCTTCCGTTTGCGTCGGACTCACCACGTTCACATACTGCGCGGCGTTCTGTTGAGTCGTTTCAGCGACCGAGCGGTTTTGCAGAACATCTGCGATCACTGTACGCAACGCGCCCACTGCGAGCAGCACCAGCACGATCCAGACAGCGATTTTGGCGCGCTTCCATTCTCGATTGCGCGGCGGCAAGGCGTGGCCGCCGTCGGTTTCTCGCGAGGGAATCGCCAGCGATGCATGAGTTTTTTCGGTCATCTCAGTCAGCCATCTCAGTCAGCCGTCAATTAACGTTACGCGGGTTTGCCTTCGCCGCCGTGGTTTGGCGCTGGGCCGTCGTTGCCGTGGCCACCCGTGGTATCTGTGTCGTCATCGTCGCGGTGGCGCCGCGCGAGGCGCGTATGAATGCCCGCGAACACCAGCGGCACGAAAAACAGCGTGGACACGGTAGCGAACAGCAATCCACCGATCACCGCGCGGCCAAGCGGCGCGTTCTGCTCGGCGCCCTCGCCGAGACCCAGCGCCATCGGAATCATGCCGATGATCATCGCGAACGCGGTCATCAGCACCGGCCTGATCCGGCTTGCACCGGCTTCGAGCGCAGCGGTGAGCGGCGGTGCACCAGCGGTGAGCCGCTGGCGCGCGAACGACACCATCAAAATACTGTTGGCAGTCGCGACGCCCATTGTCATGATCGCGCCGGTCAATGCGGGCACACTCAAATGCGTGCCGGTCAAAAACAGCATCCATACGATGCCCGCCAGTGCCGCGGGCAAGGCGCTGATGATGATCAGCGGATCGACCCACGACTGGAAATTCACCACGATCAGCAGATACACCAGCACGATCGCCATCGCCACGCCAAGACCCAGACCGAAGAATGAACTGCGCATGGTCTGCACCTGGCCGCGCAGGGTGATCTGACTGCCGCGCGGCAGCGATGCACGCACGTTATTCACCAGCTTGTCGACCTGATTCGCGACGCTCCCCAGGTCACGCTTCTCGACGCTCACGTAAAGGTCGATCACCGGCCTGATGTTGTAGTGTGTAACTTCCGCGAACTGATTCTGCGGCGAGACCCGCACCAGGTTGCCGAGCAGTTGCGTCGGTCCGTTGGCCGCGCCCGATACAGGCGTACGCAGCAACTCATCGATCGACGAAATCTGATACTGCGGCGTTTGCACCGCGACGTTGTATTCGACACCGTTCTTGTTGTTGAACCAGAAACCCGGCGACGTCTGCGAACTGCCCGACAAGGAAATGAGCACGTTTTGCGCCACATTGCTCGCGCTCAGGTTGAGTTGCTGCAGGCGCGTGCGGTCCATCTGAAGATTGATGGCCGGTTCGTCCAGTTTCTGCTGGATGTGAGTGTCGACGGTGCCGGGGATCATCCGCACCTGTTTTAGCAGCTTGCGTGCAACATCGAAGTTACCTTCCTGATCCGCACCGGAAATCTGCACGTCCACGGCGGCGGGCAGGCCGAAGTTGAGAATCTGCGTGACGATGTCGGCCGGTTGAAAAAAGAACTCGACGCCCGGAAAGCGCTTCGGCAAGACCGCGCGCAATTTGTCCATGTAGGTTTGCGTCGGCTTGTGGTCTTCGTTCAGGGCCACCTGAATTTCGCCGTCGAGCGTGCCAATCGTGCCCGAGTTACTATACGAGAGATTAATACCGCTATACGGCAAGCCGAGATTGTCGAGGATCGTGCCGAGATCTTTAGGCGGCACGACCTCGCGGATCACTTTCTCGACTTCATCCGCGAGACGCGCGGTTTCCTCGATGCGGGTGCCGGTTGGCGCACGCATATGCAGGCGAATGTCGCCCGCGTCCACATTCGGGAAAAAGTCTTCGCCGAGCACGAAGACCAGTCCCATCGACACGATGCAGAAACCAAGGAACAGACCGCCGAAGCGGCCCCGGCGCACCAGCACGCTACTGAGAATTACGATGTAGGCGCCGCGCATGCGCTCGAAACCGGCGTCGAAGCGGTGATAGAGCCGCATGAACAGATTCGGCCTGGCACCGGCCTTGGGTTTGTGCGCGTGGCCCATCAACAGCATCGCCAACGTCGGCACCAGCGTGCGCGACAGGACGTACGAAGCGAGCATCGCGAACACCACCGCTTCGGCGAGCGGCACGAACAGGTAACGCGCGACGCCGGTCAGGAAGAACATCGGCACGAACACGATACAGATACACAGCGTCGACACGAGGGCCGGAATCGCGATTTCGCCGGCGCCGTCGAGAATCGCATCGTGCAGATTCGTGCCCATATGCAGGTGCCGCTCGATGTTCTCGATCGTCACCGTCGCGTCATCGACCAGAATCCCGACCGCCAGCGCGAGGCCGCCCAGCGTCATGATGTTGATGGTTTGCCCCAGCGCGTGCAGTGCGATCAGCGAGGACAGGATCGACAGCGGAATCGAAATCGCGATGATGCAGGTGCTGCGCCAATTGCCGAGAAACAGCAGAATCATCGCAGCAGTCAACGCGGCGGCAACCAGGGCCTCACGCACCACACCCTGCACCGCCGCTTTCACGAACACCGACTGGTCGAACAGCGCCGTGATGTGCAGGTCCGGCGGCAACGCGGCGCGCGCCGCCGGCAGCAGGCCTTGCAGCGTATTGACGATCGAGAGTGTCGACGCACTGCCGTTCTTCAGTACCGACATCAGTACGCCGCGATGTCCATCCTGCCGCACGATATTGGTTTGCGGCGAGAAGCCGTCGCGCACATGAGCGACTTCACGCAGATACGTCGTCGCGCCATTGAGCGTGCGCACCGGAATGTCGTTGAGCCCTTCCACCGTGGCGGGCGAGCCGTTCATATTGATCGTGTATTCCTTCGGTCCGATCTTGGCCGTGCCGGTGGGCAGAATCAGGTTTTGCGCATTGAACGCGCTGACCACATCGGATGGCGTCAGGCCCTTTGCGAGCAGTGCGCGTGTGTTGAGGTCGACTGAGATCAGACGCGATTTGCCGCCGTACGGATACGGCACGGCCGCGCCCGGAATCGTCACCAGTTGCGGGCGCAGGAAGTTCAGCGCAGTGTCGTTGAGCGCCTGCTCGGAGAGCTTCGGACTCGACAAGCCGAGCTGGATCACCGGAATACTGGAAGCCGAGTAGCTGATCACCAGGGGCGGGGTGGCGCCTGGTGGCATCTGTTTGAGCTGCGCCTGTTCGACGGCCACCGTCTGGGCGATCGCTGTCTGGATATTCGCGTTCGGCTGCAGGAACACCTTGAGAATCGTGATGCCCGCAAGCGACTGCGATTCGATGTGCTCGATGTCGTTGACCGTGGTGGTCAGACTGCGCTCGTTGACCGACGTGATGCGGTTGGCCATGTCTTCGGCCGACAAGCCCGTGTAACTCCAGATGATGCTGACCACCGGAATATTGATTTCCGGCAACACGTCGACCGGCGTGGTCAACAGCACATAGGGCGTTGCCAGCAAGATCAGGATGGCCATCACGATGAACGTGTATGGCCGCTTAAGCGCAACGTTGACGATCCACATGAAACGCGCCCGAGAGAATGCCGATAAGGAATTGAATCGCCGTGACTGGACGGTCGCGCTGTTTCAGCATTCGACATGCTGAAGCCGGCAAACATGAGACCACGTTGCCGGGGCCAATGCCCGCGCCTCTCCCGGTGAATCAGGCCTTATGCTAGATCGGTAGCACCAACGCCTGCATGGCGCCAAAATGGCGAATTTGTCAGGAAGGCTAATGCAAGGATAGGCGATGCTTCAAACGCATGCGGGTTGATGATGCGCAAACGTTTGATAAGAGGGAGATAAGCGCTTTTAATGGAATTGCTAAAGGCATGTCTCGCTGTAATACCGCGAAACATGCCTTTAGATTAAATTGCGCAATGCAAATACCTTACGCTCAGATTGGCGTCATGCAAAGAGCCTGTGTCGAGCCTGGCCAATCACCGTCCACGTGCCGTACTTCGCGACCTCACGCTCGTCGAAATCGAAACCGAGGCCGGGTGTCTGATGCAATACGATGCGTCCGTTCCTGTGACCAAGCTGACGATCGATCAGGCGACGGAAATTGAGCACCTGGTCGTCCCAGAAGTACTCGACGTAGCGCGCATTCGGTGTGGCCGCCACCAGTGGCGCGTGCACGTCATGGAACCAGTGCGGACACATCACCACGCCATAGCTTGCGGCAGTCGCCGCAATCCGCCGCCATTCGCTGATGCCCCCGCACACCACCGCGTCGGTTTGCAGGATCGCCGCGCCGCCCTTGTCGAGCAACTCCTTGTGATACCAGCGGCCGTAACCGATTTCGCCGCTCGCCACCGGCACGCGCGTCAGCCTGGCGAGGCGCGCGTGGTTGTCGATATCGTCAGGAGAGAAAGGCTCTTCAACGAAGTACGGATCGTATTGCTCGATTCGTCGCAGATGCTGCAAAGCCTGGGTTGTGTCGGTCCAGCCGTTGTTGATGTCGATCATCAATTCGATGTCCGGGCCGATCGCTTCGCGTGCGGCGCGCACGCGCGCCTCTTCTTCGCGCGGTGAGAGGCGGCCGCCCTTCATCTTCACTGCCTTGAAACCCATCTCGACGTAACTCGCCATTTCTTCGCCGAGCATGCCTGCGGACTTGCCGTCGAGATAATAGCCACCGCTCGCATACGCGGGCACGGTATCGAGTTCGACCGCACCGAGGTACTTGTGCAGCGGCACGTTGTGGCTACGCGCGTTCAGGTCCCACAACGCCGTATCGAGAATGCTGATTGCGCGCATTACTGTTCCAGCCCGGCCGTGCAGCAACGCCTCCTGATACATCGCCTGCCAGAGCCCTTCGACCGCATACGAGTCCTTGCCGACCAGGACAGGCGCCAGCAATTGCTCGACCGCCACGCGCAGCAGTTCGCCACCCGCACTGCCGACATAACAGAAGCCGATCCCTTCCACGCCATCGGTCGAGCGCACTTTCACCAACCCATAGTGACGCGTCGAGACCGTGCGCGTTGCAAACGAGGTTACGCGATCGAGCGGTACACCCGCCGCGCAAACCGACACCGATTCAATTCTTGGCATTTCCACACTCCTCCATTTTTTGCAGGCCGTCCGCGTCTGATGCGCGTTCGGTGAGATCGAAGTGTGATAGCCGCGAGGCCTCAAAAACAGTATCCTTTGGCTTCTTCAAAAGATAAAAATTCTATTCGATGGACTCGCGCTATCTGCAGAGCTTTGTCTATGTGGTCGAACTCGGATCGATCGCCGAAGCTGCGCGCAGGCTCGATCTGACGCCCGCTGCGGTCGCGCAGCGCGTGAAGATGCTCGAACAGGAGCTCGGTGCGAAGCTGGTGCGCCGTTCGGGCCGCACGGTCGGCACAACCGAGGCGGGCGAACGCATTCTGGAACGCGCGCGCACGGTGCTGCACGATATCCGCGACCTGAAGTCCGATCTCAACGACGAATCGGTGCTCGCGGGTCAATTGCGGCTGGGCGGCACGCCCACCATGATGACAAGCCTGATTCCCGACGCGCTGGCCGGGTTGCTCGCGCAGCATCCGCAGATCGATATCTATCTGGAGCCGGGCAATTCGGTCGACCTCTACCGCAAGGTAGTGAGCGGCGATCTCGATGCGGCGATGCTGGTTCAGCCGCTCTTCGATCTGCCGAAAAGCTGCGACTGGCACACGTTTCGTGAGGAGCCGCTGGTGCTGCTGACACCCGTGTCGATGCAGGTCGACGATCCGCATGCGGTACTGCGACGCGAGCCGTTCGTGCGCTACGACCGCAACGTGGTCGGCGGGCAACTGGCCGATGGATATTTGCGTCAGCACGGTATCCAGCCGCATCAGCGCTGCGAGCTCGATGGGCTCGATGCCATCGCGGTCATGGTGGACCGTGGGCTTGGCATGTCTCTGGTGCCGGACTGGCTGATGACGCGCTTCTCCGGGCTGTCGCTGGCGAAATGGCCGTTGCCGCATGCGTTTCCGAAGCGTGTGGTCGGCTTGTTGTGGGGGCGCTCGTCGGCGCGCATGCGGCTCGTCCACGCGTTCCTGAAGGCGGCACAGGCATTGAACGCCTCGCCCGGCGAGACACAAAAATAATTAACGTTTGAAGCAAGCGGCTCGCGCTTCTTCGCTGTTCACGGTCACGCAATACTGCCTCGGCGCCTGAATGCTGCGCACCGGCATGCCGGGCATTGCCAGGTATTCAAGGACGCGACCCGCATGGACATCGAAGGAGACATTCCCATGAGCACGCCCACGCCTGGCTTACACGGCGTCCTGTCGCCCGTACTCACGCCATTCAACGCCGACGGCTCGCCCTCGCCCGCCCGTTTCGTCAAACATTGCCGCTGGCTGTTGCGCCAGGGCGTGGGACTGGCCGTATTCGGCACAAACTCGGAAGCGAACTCGCTCACAGTGAGCGAAAAGCGCGCGCTACTCGACGCTTTGCTCGACGCCGGCTTGCCGTCCGCGCGCATGATGCCGGGCACGGGCGCATGCGCGCTGCCCGATGCGATCGAACTCACCCGCCATGCAGTGAAAAGCGGTTGCCCTGGCGTGCTGATGCTGCCACCCTTTTTCTATAAAGGTGTAAGCGACGAAGGTCTGTTTCGTGGCTTTGCCGAAGTCATCGAAGCGGTGGCCGACACGCGCCTGCGCGTCTATCTGTATCACATTCCTCCGGTTGCCCAGGTGGGTATCAGTTTCGAGTTGATCGAGCGTCTGCTCAAGCGTTATCCGGGCGTAATTGCCGGCATCAAAGACAGTTCCGGCGACTGGAATCACACCGCTGCATTGCTGAAGGAATTCCAGAACGCCGGCTTTGATGTATTCGCCGGCACTGAAACACTGCTGCTACCGACCCTGCAGAACGGCGGCGCCGGTTGCATCACGGCGACCGGCAACGTCAACGCGGCCGCAATTGTGCGTCTTGCGCAGACATGGCGCGCAACGGATGCCGCCGACCAGCAGCAACGGCTCAACGACACGCGCGCGATATTCCAGCGCTACCCGATCATCGCCGCGATGAAGGCCGCTATCGCGTGGCAATCGGGCGATCCGCAATGGGCCACGATGCGCCCACCACTGATCGAACTCGACGACGCACAACAACGCGAACTCCAGCAGGCACTCGCGCGGACCGGATTCGAAATCGAAAACGCTTCGACGCTCGCAGCCAACCTTCAGGAGGCCAGCCCCGCCTAGCCATGGAAACGCGGCCCACCTGCCCGTACACTCTCACACCGTTCGCCCGCCCCAGCATTCAAAACAACCAGCACGGCGGGCCAGGAGACAACCCTTGCTGACCCAAACGTCCTACTCTGCCACTGCCGATGCGAACCCGGCCGATCAACTGTTCCGGCGCGTCGCGTGGCGCTTCATGCCGCTGCTGTTCGTCGGCTACGTGGTCGCTTATCTGGATCGTGTCAACGTCGGCTTCGCGAAACTGCAAATGCTCAGCAGCCTGCATTTCAGCGAAGCGGCCTATGGCTTCGGCGCCGGCCTTTTCTTCATCGGCTACTTTCTGTTCGAAGTGCCGAGCAACCTGCTGCTGCATCGCTTCGGCGCGCGGCGCTGGATCGCCCGCATCATGATTACGTGGGCGCTGCTGTCGATGCTCACCGCCTGGGTCCACACGCCATTGATGTTCTATGGGCTGCGCTTTCTGCTCGGCGTTGCCGAAGCGGGCTTCTTTCCCGGCATGATCCTGTACCTCACCTACTGGTTTCCCTCGCACCGGCGCGGCAAGATGACCGCGCTGCTGATGGCGGGCATCCCGGTCTCCGGTTTGCTCGGCGGCCCGCTATCCGGCTATCTGATGCACGCCTTCAACGGTACATGGGGTCTCGAAGGATGGCAGTGGCTGTTCATTGTCGAAGCGTTGCCCTCGATCGTGCTCGGCTTTGTCATCTATCGCTGCCTCGACGATCGTGTGGCCGATGCGGCATGGCTCAGCAGCGAAGAAAAGCGCCTGATTCAGGACGAAATCGACGCCGACGCCGTCGTGCGCACGCACGGTTCGGTGCGCGCGGTGTTCGGCTCGGCGCGCGTCTGGCTGCTGTGCCTTGTCCTGTTCGGTGTAGTCATGGGGTCGTATGCGATCGGCTTCTGGCAGCCCACCATCATTCGCGGCACGGGTATCGACGATCCGTTGATGATCGGTTTGCTGACGATGATTCCCTACTCGGTGGCGCTGATCTCGATGATCACGGTAGGCCGTCACGCAGACCGCACGCGCGAGCGGCGCTGGCATATCGTCGTGCCCGCGCTGGTGGCGGCGAGCGGCTTCAGCCTGTGCGCGATCAACGGCGACAGTTCGCTGCTGTCGATGATCGGCCTCACCCTGGCCGTCTCCGGCGTCGTCACCGCGCTGCCGATGTTCTGGGCGCTGCCCACCGCCTTTCTCGGCGGCAGCGGCGCAGCGGCGGGGATCGCGCTGATCAACTGCACGGGTAACCTGGCAGGCTTCATCAGTCCAACCGTGATTGGCTGGCTCAAGGGGTACACGCATACGCTGGCGTCCGGGCTCGTGCTGACGGCCTGCACGCTGACGTTATCCGCCGTGCTGATTCTGGTGTTCATCCCGGCGCAGTTGGTGAATCGCTAAGCCGTTTCGGATTCGAACAGCAGGAAGGCCGGTCAGCCATGGGGGCATTACCCCGGTTCGCCGGGTTATCCGGCAAACGCACGATTGTGCTGTTGCACAGGCCATCAACTGTATCTGTGAGATTGGCACGCGGGCGAGCAGAATTGTTGTTCGCGCATCGATCCATGTGATTCGCCTGTGCCGCGACGAGCGGCACGGCTTTCCTGCCGCCGAGGTTTATCAGCCCATGACCGCCAGCCCATTCCTCACCGCCGATGTCCTGATCGCCTATAGCGCCTACTTCGTCGGCACGGCGAGCCCGGGGCCGAGCAATCTCGCGATCATGTCGCTCGCCATGAGCGCCGGCAGGAAATCCGCGCTGACCTTCGCGCTCGGCGTGGTGTCCGGTTCGTTCTTCTGGGCGTTGCTGGCGTCGCTGGGTTTGTCGGCGGTACTCGCCACTTATTCGGAATGCCTCGTGGCGGTCAAGATTGCCGGCGGGCTTTATCTGCTGTGGCTAGGCTTCAAATCCGCGCGTTCCGCATTCAGCGCGGAAAAACTGCCTACGAATACCGCACGCGAAGGCGAACCACTCAAACGGCTCTATTTGCGCGGCCTGCTGCTGCACCTCACCAATCCGAAAGCGATTCTGGTGTGGCTCTCGATCGTTTCGCTGGCTATGTCGCCGGCAGGCGGCACCTCGTACACCGCGCCGGTGGTGCTCGGCTGCATGTGCATCGGCGTATCCGTGTTCAGCAGCTACGCGGTGCTGTTTTCAACCGCGTCCGCACGGCGCATCTATACCGCGATCCGTCGCTGGCTGGATGGGTCGCTGGCGATCATGTTCGGCATTGCCGGGATCAAGCTGCTGACGTCGAAAAGCTAGCAGCGCCTTCGGTGCGCGCCCCCTCTGCGATACTGTCGCTCTTATGACTCGAGCGGACAAGCGAACACGATGAGCGGTGGCAACGACCTGAATCCGGCAGCGAATCACTCGCCATTTCAAAAACGGCTTTATCTGGCGGGCACGGTGGTGGCGCTCGTCGCGCTGATCGCCGCGGCGATCATCTATGCAACGGCTCCGGCGCCAGACAGCGCCGTCTCCATGTACGGGATCGCGGACCCGCGCTATCAGATCGAATTGCAGCGCATCGGCGGTAACGCGGCCGTTTTGATGGCGCAGCTCCATCAGTGGTTCGACGGTCTTTGGCACGGTACCGCGCTCGCTTATACGGTGGCCGTGCTTGGCGTACTGCTCGCCGGCGCATGCTTTTTTATCGGCTACTTCTTTGCTGATGACGAGCCGCAGGGCTAACGCGTTCCGGCGCGCCCCGGCAAACAGGCACCTATGTCGCCTCTTTCACATGCTGACCAGGCTGCTCCACGTTCGCCGCGCGCAGCGCCTCGTGCAAGGTGCTGAAAATGCAGCGTGTCTCGACGATCGGCGTAATCCCATGCCGGTCCATATCCGAGCGCAAATAACGGTTCACCCGCGCGAAAATCACCTCGATGCCGCTGCGCTTGAGCGTCTCGCACAACTCACCGACTGAACGTGCCGCAGAATAGTCGAGGTCGGTGATCGCGCTCGCGTCGATCACAAACCAGCGCACCGCGCTCGGCGCATGATCGATCAGGCTGCGGGTGTCGTCGACGAAAAAATGGTCGTTCGCGTAGAACAGGTCGGCGCCGAAGCGATAGACGATCAGCCCCGGCGCGGTCTGGAGTCCGGGTGCGGCCGGCACCGGCACCCAGATGCCGTCTTCGCCGGGCGCGAGAATCATGGTGTGCGGCCGGTAGCTGTGCCGCACATGCCGCAGCAGCGATAAGGCCACCGCCACCAGAATGCCGTGCTCGACACCGATCAACACCACGGCCGCGGCGGTGAACACGGCCAGCGTAAATTCGCCGGGGCTTTCGCGGCGGATCGAAAAGAGCGTCTTCAGATTGACCAGGCCGATGGCGATCGTAAACACGATACTGGCCAGAATGCAGTGCGGCAGGTACTGCAAAAACCGGCTGAAAAACAGCAGCACCACGACCACCACCAGCGCGAAGACGATCTGCGCGAACTGGCTGCGCGTTCCGGCGCGATCGGCCATGGCGGTTTGCGTCGGACTGCCGTTCACCACGAAGGCGCCTGACAACGCTGCCACCGCGTTGGCAGCGGCGATACCCAGCAGATCGGCATTGGTATCGACGGATTCGTGATAACGCTCGGCGAATACGCGGCTCGCAGCAGCGCTTTGCGCGACGATCATCACGAAGCACGAGGCGGCGACGGGCAACAGATCGAGTAACTGCGGCCACGTGACGGACGGCATCCGCAGCGGGGGCAGTCCGCCTGCCACCGGCCCCAGCACGGAAATACCGTGCGCCGCGAACCCGTAAATATCGCTTGCGGCAATGCCTGCCACTACCGCGATCAACGGTACCGGTAGACGTGGCAAAAAGCGCTTGAAAACCAGAATGGCGACCACCACCAGCGCAGAGATGGCGAGCGTTGGCAGATTGATCTGCGCCGACTCGCGCACCACGAGCGCGAGTTGACCGATGCTGCTCGCGGCATGTCCGGGTACGCCGAACATATCGCCCAGCATGGCGATGCCGACCTGCACGCCAACGCCGGCGAGGAAGCCGACCAGTACCGTGCGCGAGAGGAAGTCAGCGAGAAAACCGAGCTTGAAGATGCGCGCGATAAACAGAAGCGCGGCCGTGAGCAAGGCGACTATCCCCGCGAGCGCCGCATATTCGGCGCTCGAAGCCGGCGCCATGGTTGAGAGCCGGCTGGCGAAAATAGTGGCGGTGGCGGAGTCTGCAGCGACCACGAGGTGTCGCGACGCGCCGAAAAACGCAAACGCAATAAGCGGCAGAAAGACGGTGTAAAGGCCCGTGACGGCAGGCATGCCGGCAATGCGTGCGTAGCCGAGCACCTGGGGAATATCCATCGACGCCAGTTGCACGCCGGCCAGCGCATCGCGCGCCGCCGCGGCACGGCTCAAAGGAAGTACGCCCTTCAGTACGCCAAGGCGGGTAGTGATGTTTGCCAGAAAATCCCGCATACGCGATGGTGCCCCGAACTTAGGTTATCGCGCATCGTGCCGTGACTCCGCACTCAAAGGCAAGGTTTGAGGCTTTGATCGGCAAAAGAAAATGGCTACAGGCGGCAATGGCTCCGAACCCCCCCGCTGTTACCGCCCCACTTTGTCTTAACGCTTGAACTGCCCTGTGAGCGGATCCACGTGCCGCGCGAAACCAAACAACGCGGCGATACAGATCGGACAGGCGATGATGAACACGGCCAACATCTTGCACCCCGTAACAAATTGTTACCGCAAGTTTAAGCGATTGTCGTGCGAAATGAATGAGGGAAAACGCAAAACACTGTTGCCACGCATTACAACGTCGTTACTGCCCGACGGAGCGCGACGCATGAAAATGCACCTGAAATACGGCAAATCGCACCAAAGAAGCGCGTACAACACGAAGCGCTATAACGCGCAAACCTTTGCTCGCCTACAAACCGGTTACGTCATGCATGCGTCGACTTTCATCTTCGCGGCAAAACGATTAAATGAGTGTTTCTACCGGCTCGACAATATCATCTGTTTTCCCGCAGGCAGGCCGTTTCTCCGCCACCCCTTATAATCCGGCATGACCCGAATCCTGCACCATCTCCCCTCGCAATCGGCCGCGCACGGCCAATCAACCGCCCCACGCTCTCCGGCGGCCGCATGAAAACACCCAAACGTCTGCTCCCGCTGATCGAAGAAGGCCTGATCGACGAAGTCATCTCGCAGTTGATGAGCGGCAAGGAAGCCACCGTCTACGTGGTCCGCAGCGGCGAGTCCACGCGCTGCGCGAAGGTCTATAAAGACGCCAAACAGCGTAGTTTCCGCCAGGCCGCGTCCTATCAGCAGGGTCGCAAGGTCAAGAACAGCCGCCAGCAGCGCGCAATGGAAAAAGGCAGCCGCTATGGCCGCGAGGTGCAGGAACAGGCGTGGCAGAACGCGGAAGTCGACGCTCTGTTCCAGCTCGCCAATGCAGGCGTGCGCGTGCCGCAGCCCTTTATCTGCACCGACGGCGTGTTGCTGATGGAATTGGTGACCGATGGAGACGGCAACGTCGCGCCGCGTCTGAACGATGTCGAGATGACCGAGACGCGCGCGCTCGAATTGCACGCGCTGCTGCTCAACCAGGTGGTGCGCATGCTGTGCGCCGGCATGATTCACGGCGATCTGTCCGAATACAACATCCTGCTCGCAGCAGACGGCCCGGTGATCATCGACCTGCCGCAAGCCGTGGATGCCGCCGGCAATCTGGAAGCACCGGCCATGCTGGAGCGCGACGTCAACAACCTCGCCACGTATTTCGGCCGCTTTGCGCCGGCATTGCTCGACACGCGCTACGGCAAGGAAATCTGGTCGCTGTACGAAGCGGGCGCTTTGAACGTGGATGCCAAGCTCACCGGCCACGTGGAACTCGACACCACGCCGATCGATCTCGAAGCCGTGCTACAGGAACTCGAAGATACGCGGCTCGACGAAGAAGCGCGTCTGCGCTATGAAGAATCGCTGCGCAGCGGCACCTGAGCCACCGCTACGCTGCTACGCGTAAGCGGCCAATCCAATGAGCCGGGTCTGGTGCCCCTATGCGTTGCTCGCTGTGCAACGAAGCTACGACGCGCTACTGAAACTGCCCGCCGTGACCTTGACCGATGAAGCCGCCACACCCGGTGCCGGCCCCACCGACTCCCGCATCGTCACGCTTACCGGAAACTCGCGGAAGATTTCCCACGAGGTCCGGTAGCACTGATTCACCAGCCAGCGCACCGCGTTCTGCGTCAACTCCGCCGTCGGGATATGCACCGAGGTGAGTCCAGGCGCGGCGTAAGCGGCTGAATAATCATCGTCGTAGCCAATTACGGAGACTTCGTCCGGGACGGCAATGCGGGCCTGGTGAAAGCGCGCCAGTACGCTCACCGCCATCGTGTCGTTCGCGCAAAAGAGCCCGGTGAAGCGCCGCTGCGAATCGAGCAGTTTCTGCGCGGCAGCGTAGCCGCCTTCCGGCGAGAAGTCCGATTCGATCAGCGTAACGTTCTCGCGTGCGATGCCCTCGCGCGACAATTCGGCGAAGAAGCCTTCGAGCCGGGTCTGATTGTCCGACGCGCTGAACGGCCCGGAAATCACCGCGATGTCCCGATGCCCATAATCGAGCAGCGTGCGTGCCGCCAGTTGACCGCCGCGCCGATGATCCGCGCAGAACGACGCCTCCGGCAACTGATCGAACGCGCGATTCAAAAACACCATCTTCGGATGCATGCGATGCAGCATGTCCAGATCGTCGTCGTGCAGATCGTGGCTGATCACCACCACGCCGTCGCAATCGCGGCCGATCAGAAAACGCACCGCCTCGATGGCCTGCTCGCGCGGCGACACTTCGCCGCAACCCGTTGCCACCACCACGTGGCGGCGCACCGCGCGCAGTTCAGTATCGGTCTGCTTGAGAATCGTGCCGTAGTAGGAGCCAAAGAAGGTCGGCACGAAAATGCCGATCATGCCCAGCGATTGCGTCGCCATTGCGCGGCCAATGGACGACGGCCGGAAATTCAGCGCTTCGATAGCGGCCTTCACACGTGCGGCAGCATCGGCGGAAATGGGGCCTTTGCCGGATATGGCACGCGAGGCAGTCGACATGCCAACGCCGGCCAGTGCCGCGACATCTTTGAGTGTTGCCACGCGGTTCTCCGTCAAGCCCTGTTGTATTCAACGACGCTGCATGCAGCCACTACAAACGCGCGCCGCCTTCTTCGTCGAACAGCGAAATATGCGCACTATCGAACCAGAACACCGCGGCATCCCCTACCGCCGCCGGCGTCTTCGTCTGGTCGATCGACGCGATTTGCACTCCATGATAGTCGAGCCAGACGACCCGGTGGTTGCCCATCGGCTCGATCAGTGAAATGTTCGCGCGTTCGTTCAATTGTGTGCTCGAACTCTCGCCTGCGCGCACGTCTTCTGCCCGTACGCCGAGCACACAAGGCAGACGATCCGCAGGCAGGTTTTTGAAAGGGTAAGCCGACACATCGAGCTGCAAATGCGCTGTGCAAAAGCAGAGCGAGCCGTCACGCGTCTCAAGCGTGCCCTTGAGCAGATTCATCGCGGGCGTGCCCAGAAACGTCGCAACGAACAGATTATTCGGCCGCGCATAGACTTCGGCGGGCGTGCCGAACTGCTGGATCACGCCGCCGCGCATCACGGCCATGCGCGTCGCGAGCGTCATCGCTTCGACCTGATCGTGGGTCACGTAGATCATCGTCGCGCCCAGACGCTGGTGCAGTTGCTTGAGTTCGCGGCGCAATTCGGTGCGCAATTTGGCGTCGAGATTCGACAGCGGCTCATCGAACAGGAACACGTCGGCCTCACGCACGATCGCACGGCCGATCGCCACACGCTGCCGTTGGCCGCCCGAGAGTTGGGCCGGCTTGCGCTTAAGCAGCGGGCCAAGTTGCAGCATCTCGGACGCCCGCGTCACGCGCCGCTCGATTTCCGCCTTCGGCGTGCCGTTGATGCGCAACGCGAACGACAGATTGCGCTCGACACTCATGGTCGGATACAACGCATACGACTGAAACACCAGCGCGATACGGCGATCTTTCGGGTCAGCCCAGGTCATGTCTTCGCCGGCGATTTCAATGCTGCCGTCGCTCACGTCGATCAGGCCCGCAATACTGTGCAGCAAGGTGGATTTGCCGCAACCCGATGGGCCGAGCAACACCACGAACTCGCCCGCTCGCACGTCGAGATCGAGATTCTCGATCACCGTATTCGCGCCGAGCTGGATCTTCAGATTGCGCACCGACACGTTGGCTGGATGCGATAAACCCGCCGCATCCGCCACATTGCCGAGGTTCGTCACGTCTGCCGCATGGGCTCCCGTGTTTGCCATTGCATTTGCCACCGCATTTGCCCCATTCACCAGGTTAGTCATGCTTGATCGCCCTATCCCTTGACGGCGCCAGACGCAATGCCGCGCACAAACCAGCGGCCCGAAATGAAATAGACAGCAAGCGGCACCATGGAGGTCAGAATAGTCGCCGCCATATTGACGTTATAGAGCCTCTCGCCGGTCGTCGTGTTGATGATGTTGTTCAATTGCACGGTCATCGGCAGGTTTTTTGTGCCCGCGAACACCAGCCCAAGTATGAAGTCGTTCCAGATGCCCGTCACCTGCATGATGACCGCGACGACGATGATCGGCGTGGACATCGGCAACATCAGTTGCAGGAAAATGCGCCAGAAACCGCCACCGTCGATGCGCGCCGCCTTGAACAGCTCCTGCGGAATCGACGCGTAGTAGTTGCGAAACAGCAGCGTCATCACCGGCATGCCGAAGATGGTGTGAATCACCACGATGCCTGGCAGCGAGCTAAACAGGTGCACGCTCGCCAGCACGCGCACGAGCGGATAGACCATCACCTGCACGGGAATGAAGGCGCCCATCAGCAGTACGCCGAACAGCAGCCCTGCCCCGCGCGGCCGCCAGAACGATAGTGCGTAGCCGTTCACCGCGCCGATCATGATCGAGAGGATCGTGCTCGGCACGACGATACGCACCGAATTCCAGAAGCCGACCTGGATGCCGTTGCAATCGAGCCCGGTGCAGGCGGATTGCCATGCGGCGCTCCATGCGTCGAGGGTGAAATGCGTGGGGAAAGCGAGCAGATTGCCGAGGCGAATCTCGCTCATCGGTTTTACCGATGTGACGAGCATCACGTACAGCGGCAACAGGAAGAACAACGCGGCGGTCAGGAGAAATGCGTAGACGCCCAAGCGTGCGGGTGTAAACGCCCGGCGGCGCCTGCGGCCATGGCTCGGTGCGCCGCCCTTCATGGGAGGACTGAGCATGTTCATCACACCTCCTTGCGCAACGCGGCGCGGCTGCGGGCATAGAAGAACGGCGTGAGAATCGCGAGCACCGTGGCCAGCAGCACAATCGACGCGGCCGACGCGAGGCCGATATTCGCGCGGCCAAACAGGTAGTCCATGATGAACTTCGCCGGCACTTCGCTCGCCGTGCCGGGTCCGCCTTGCGTCATCGCGACCACGGCGTCGTAGAGCTTCACGACCATCACGAAGAGCAGCACGAAGGCGGTGGACATGGAAGGCCCGAGCATTGGCACAACGATGCTCGCGTACACACGCCAGCGCGGAATGCCATCGATACGCGCGGCCTTCCACAGTTCGTCGTCGATACCGCGCAGGCCGGCCAGCAGCAGCGCCATCACGAGACCGGAGGCCTGCCACACCGTCGCGATGACGATGGTGTAGATCACCCAGTCCTGATCGACAATCCAGTCAAAGCGCGCGTGCACGAAACCGAGTTTGTGCAACACGGCCTGCGCGCCCAGTTCCGGATTGAGAATCCACTGCCAGACCAAACCCGTTGCGACAAACGACATCGCATACGGATAGAGAAACACCGTGCGCAATGCGCCTTCCGCCACCACGCGCTGATCGATAAAAATCGCCAGCAACAAACCGATCACCATGCACGCAACAATGAAGCATGCACCGTAGATCACGATGTTTTGCAGCGACAGCAGCCAGCGATCGTTATTGAAGAGCCGCGTGTATTGCGTGAGGCCCGCGAAGTCCCCCGAAGGAAACGTGCGTGAGTTGCTCAGCGACACGCGCGCGGTCCAGACCATCGTGCCGAGATACGCGAACACGACGGTCAGGACCATCGGCAGGAGCGCCACCCACGCGGCTATCGGCAAGCGCTTCCTGAGCGTTTTTTTCAGCGGCCCTTTGCGAGGCCCGGAGCCGGCGGTTTGCAGCTTGAGCGCCTGCATGGTGAGCGCCTAGCTCTTCAACGCACTGGCAAACGCCTTCTGTGCATCGTCGACCGACTGGTTCTTGTTCCAGAAGTTCGTGATGACGTCGATCAACGCGCCCTGCGTGTCAGGCGAGAGCAGCATTTCCGGATTCGGCAACTGGCGCGACTTGTCCTTCATGATCGCCATGCCCTCCTTTGCGCAGATGTCGAGACTGCTGGCGTCCACATCGGGACGAATCGGAATCGAGCCTTTCTTCGCGCTGAATGCGACTTGCGCGGCAGGCGAGGTCATCACCGTGGCAAGCAGATTCTGCGCCTTGATCGCGTTGGCATTGTCGGTTTTCGGGAACACGAATACATCGCCCGCGACCAGATACGGCGAGTGCGGACCAAAACCCGGGAAGCAGCCGAAGTCTTTACCGGCAGTCTGGTTGGCCGCCGAGAATTCGCCCTTGGCCCAATCGCCCATGATCTGCACCCCCGCCTTGCCGGAAATCACCAGCGCGGTGGCATCGTTCCAGTTGCGGCCAGGCGAGCCCGGGTCGACGAAATCATGCAAGCGCTTGAACGATGCGAGCACCTTCCTGAACGCATCCGACTTGACCGCGTTCATGTCGCGATCGCGGTACACCTTCAGATAAAGGTCGGGGCCGCCGACGTCGGCAAATACCGCGTCGAACGTGATCTTTTCCTGCCACGGCTGACCGCCGAGCGCGAGCGGGATCACCCCCGCGGCTTTCAGTTTGGTGAGATCGGCGATGAATTCGTCGTAGCTCTTCGGCTCGGCGGCAATGCCGGCCTTCTGGAACACCGGCTTCGAGTAGAAGAACCAGGCCGGCATGTGAATGTCGACCGGCGCGGCGTAGTAATGCCCATTCACCTTGATGCTGTCGATGATCGACTGCGGGAACACGCCGTTCCAGTTTTCTTTCGCGGCAACGGTGTCGACGTTGTTCAGCAGGCCCTGGTCGATCAGATCGTGAAACTGCTTGGACGTATTGAACTGCGCGGCGGTGGGTGGATCGCCGCCGATGATCCGGTTGATCGCGGTGGAGCGCGCCTGATCGGCGCCGGCCACCGCATTGTCGACCCACTGGCCACCGGCCTTGTTATACGCATCGGCGAACTGGCGAATCGCGGCCGACTCGCCGCCTGAAGTCCACCAGTGAATCACGTTAGCCTTCAAGGGTTCAGCCGCATGCGCGACGACGCCCACCAACGCCAGTGCCGCAACCACGCCTCGTAAGAGCATTTTTCTGCTGTTCATTCCGTCTCCTGTCGACATACAAACCAGCTCCACCTGCTGTTACGCCTGTGCTCTACGCTCCTTCAAGAATTTCGCCACCAATTCCGCACTGCGTTTGACTGTACGCTTCTGTGTACTGTAGTCGACGTGCACGACACCAAAGCGCCGCTCATAACCGAACGCCCACTCGAAGTTATCCATCAGCGACCACAGAAAATAGCCGCGAATATCCACGCCGGCCTTGATCGCCTGATCGACCGCCGCGAGATGGCGCTTGAGAAACGAGATGCGCTGCGTATCGTCGACGTGGCCGTCGATCACCTTATCGTCCGAGGCCATGCCGTTTTCGGTGATGTAGATCGGCGGCAGGTTGCGATACGTGCGATTGAAACCGATTAGCAGATCGCGCAAGCCATCGGGATGCACCTCCCAGCCCATCTGCGTGCGCTCGACGCCCTCCAGCGGCACGTCCCGGAATCCATGCGCGCCGTCGCTCGCAACATTGGTGCGGAAGTAGTAGTTGATACCCAGGAAGTCGAGCGGCGCGGAAATGGTCTGCATGTCGCCGTCGAGCACCAATGGCTCGGTGCCTGGCCACAACTCGAACAGATCCTGCGGATACGCGCCCTTGAGGAGCGGATCGAGAATCCACGCATTGTGCTGGACTTCGAACAGATGCGCCGCACGCTGATCCGCGGCGCTGTCGCTATTGGCCGTGCCGCGGCCGATGTTGGCGACGATCCCTTTCTGCGAGGCCGGATCGTTGGCGCGCAGGACCGGAATCGCGAGGCCATGCGCGAGCAGCAGATGATGCATCGCCTGCGTCGCAAAGCGTCCGTCGGCGAGGCCCGGTGCGTGATGCCCGTTGCCATAGCCGAGATAGGCCGAACACCACGGCTCGTTGAGCGTCGCCCATGCGTCGACCGTGCCGGCCAGTTCGCGGCTCATCAGGTCGGCGTAGTCGGCGAAGCGGTAAGCGGTGTCGCGATTGAGCCAGCCGCCGCGATCTTCCAGATGCTGCGGCAAGTCCCAGTGATAGAGCGTCACGGAGGTCGTAATGCCCTTCTCTTTCAGGCGGTTCAGGAGCCGCTTGTAGAAATCGAGCCCCTTGCGATTGGGCAAGCCTGCCGCGTCCATGACGCGCGGCCATGCAATCGAGAGCCGATAGCCTTCGAGGCCAAGCGAGGCCAGCAATTCGATGTCTGCTTCCCACCGATGGTAGTGATCGCAGGCAACGGCGCCGGTTTCACCCGCCAGCACCTTGCCGGGCTTGGCCGAGAAGGTGTCCCAGATCGACGGCAGGCGGCCGTCTTCATTCACCGCGCCTTCGATCTGATACGAAGCCGTGGCGGCGCCAAGCAGGAAGTTCTTGCGCCACAGAGACGAGTCCGCAGGCGGGCTGAAGGGATCGGCGAGTGCGCCGTTGGACACGGCTGAGGGGCGTGCGTCGGATACAGCGAATGCGTCGTTTGCCACGGATTCTCCTGCGCTGAGGTCGTTGAACCGTAAGGCGGAAGCTGGAGTGGAAGCGCTTCCACAAGACCTGCGAACGATAGCAGTGTGGGATTCAGCGCAGCAATCAGGGTTTGTCTGGAGGGCTTGCTGGCATGCGCGGCGTTGCGATGCGCCGCGCATGGGAGACGTTTAGAACAACCTGACGACCAACGATAGAAGCGCCAGATGCGGTATGACGGCGACGCCGCTGTGCGCGCCATACAGCGTGCGCAATCGGTGCGGAGCCGCCACCAGCACGGCGAATTTCAGGGCTTGGCTGGCAGATTGAACGCGCCGCGATCATAAGCCTCGCAATACGCCTTCCAATCGGCGTTCATCTGCGCCTCGCACTGCGTCGCGAGTTCGATCATCGGCAATTGCCAATCCTTGCGATTGCCGAACGCGATCAGCTCGTCCGCAATCGACGATTTCTGCCGGCCGCCGCTGCGCAGTTGCCCCCAGGCGCTCAATTGGGCCATGCTGTTGATCACTTCTTCGAGCCGCGGCAGCTTGCCGTCCCAGTCGCTCAGTGCCACGCGGTCTTCCGAAGGCTGCAAGCTGCGCAGCACATACGAGCACTGATTGAAGTCGACCGCGTGCAGGAACGCCTGCGAGACTGCCTGATTGCGCCGCTGAATTTCGACCACACGCTGCGCCTCGCTCTGCCACTTCGGCTGCGGCGTGCGTACATGCGGTGTCACCGAAGAAGGCAGCGCCTCTTTCAGATCGAGCAGATAGTTGCCGTCCGGCGAGCCCTTGCCTTCGACGAGAATCGCGTAGCGGTCCACACCCAGGCTGCCGGTGCCGGCAATCCGGCGCGCCACGTCGATGATGCGATAGAAGTCGGGATTGGGCTGCCCGGCTGCGAACGTGTGCATGAATTCGGTGACGGTGGCGCGCGCCTTGTCGCTAACCGGCAGCGCTTTCTTGCCATCCACTTTGAGCACGCGGGTCTTGCCCTTGAGCGTGGTGCGCCGGTCCAGATGCGCGGCGCGCGTGCGGCTCGCCAATGCGTCGAACAGATCACGCACCATACCGGTCGACGTCTCTGCTTCGATCCAGCGCGATTTGCCAAAGGCAAGCGCCGCGCTATAGGCATCGACCGCGGTGTGGCAGAGCGCGAGTGCCTGCGCGCGGCTCAATTTGAGGTCGCTCGCGCCGACCAGCACGCTCGTGAGGAGCCGCACCAGTTCGTAAAGACTCGGCGCGAGGCAGGCCTCATCGAAATCGTTGTTGTCGAAATAGACGAGGCGGTTGTCGCCCTTGTAGCTGCCGAAATTTTCCACATGCATATCGCCGCAAATCCACACCGGGGGTGCATCGTCGAGCACCTTGTCACGTGGCAGACTTGCGTAAAACAGATGACAGGTACCTCGCAGAAACACAAACGGCGAGCCGCGCATGAGCTTGTATTTCATCGCGAGCCGTTCAGGATCACGACCGGTATTGAAGCTGGCGATGGTCTGCGCGATATCGGACATGTGTTTTCCCTTCATGCAGCGCGTTGTGGTTCAGTACGGGTTCAATGCGAGCGGATCGAATCCACGAGCGCATGGAGATTGAGCGGCTTCACACGAATCACACCGCCGCGCGGGCTGTCGATATCGGCGACCAGCATGAACGACAACGACACGATCAGCGGAACGATCAGCAACAAACCGGCTCCCGCTTTCAAACTGCGTGCGCCATAGCCGACCAGCACATTGGCGCATGCCGCTATCAGCACCATCAGCGCCCACGCCGCTACGGGAATGCGATTCCACCACGCGGCTTGCGTGTAACCCTGGGTATTGAGCACATCGTTCATTCCGGCGACGGCAAGCGCAGCCACCGGTGTGGGCTGTGCGGCCGCGGCATTCTTCACTGTAGTCCACATTGCATCCTGCAGGCGCGCTGTCTCGGCATTGACTTTGGCGAGCTCGCCGACGTCGCGCGTCGTGTAGAACAGCACGCGCTCGTCGAGATAGGTTTTCAGCAAGGCGCGCACGGTCGCCGCATCGGCGGCGGGCAGCAGATCGGCGCGGACGTATTCGGTGCCGATCGCATTCGCCTCTTCTTCCTCGTAGTTCTTGCGTTGATCGTAGCGGCCCACCGCCATCGAAAACGTGAAACCGATGATCAACGCGAGCAGCGTCAGCGTGGCGGCCTGAATTACGCTGAAGTCGTCGCGCGCAGCCTCGTCGATTCTTCTGAATCTGCGCAGCAGCGACGCGCCGATGCGCGCCGCCAGCCACATTGCAACAAATGAAGCGATAAAGACGAGTGCCGGATAATCGAAAATGTTTTGCATGAGCGAGCGTCTTTTTTTATCAGAGTTCAGTTAGCGGGAACGCTTTGAGCGGACATTAAACGTGCATGGCCACTGCATCATAAGAGACGCAGCGCGGATGGGAAAGCGCGGGGGGTGGCAGGTGGACAGGCGCGTGAGCGGCAGCATGCCGACCGTCAGGAGCCTGTCATCAGATAGTAACGTCCGTCCGCAGTGACGTTGAAACCGAAACCGCATTCCGTCAGTGAGCCGTGCGTCGCTACATCGAGCGTCTCCGGTGCCGAGAGCTTGAACTCGATCAGGCATTTGTCGGCGTGTTTGTCCCCCTGCCTGTCATAAGACGCGAGGTTGCTGATCCTCGCGGTGGCATCGAGCGGCGCATCGCCGCCGCCATCGGTCACCGGCACGCGCGCCACGCCGTCGTAGAACCGCACATAGGCTGAGAGGCTACCCATGTTCGCACTCGGTTGACCGTCGGTGCCCACGGTCGGATACATGAAGTCGCCGTCGATCCGATAGACGCCGCGCCGCCCTTTCACCGGCTTCACCTCGATGCTGTTCCACGCGCCGAAAAACATATAACTCGCAAAACGCGCGCCGCTCGGCGGCACACCGTTCACCACCGCTTTGTCCGCAATCGACTCGAGACGCTGACGCGCCGCCGCCACGGCACGGCCAAGCAGCGCGTCATTGGGATAATCGTTGCCGCGGCTTATCGCGGTGCGGTAGTACGCGCGTGCATCCGGCAGCGCGCCCAGCTTCACTTGCACGTCACCCTGATGGACCAGCGCCATCGCCACGCGAGCGCGCGCCGAACTGGTTGCTTTCGGCGAGTTCTCCTCGCCGGCCTGCATGGCGGTGGCCTCAGCAAGCGCGGCCTCCATCTCGACCAGCGTTTGCGCGTCCTTGATGCGCCCCGCTTCGAGCGCGGCCACACCCAACGCCGCGCATGACGCATTCGTGCGGCACGGCACGTCCTTGCCCGCCAGAAGGTTGCGGCGATAAAGTTCGGCGCGCGAGCTGGCGGCGTCCGTCTGCGCCGCGACGAGCGCAGGCATGAGCGCGGCAGTAGCAGCAGAGACCATAACGGCAGCAGCGGTGACGGCGGTTTTGACGTTCATGAGAAAGAGAGGACGGTGGCGGTGACGCATTTCGAACGTGCGCTTCAAGTAGCCGTATGCGCGGCACGTTTGACCCAGGTTGCCACGGACGCTGGCCGTGATGCTGACAGAAAACCGGCGATTGCGCGAACCCTTACGTGATACGCATTTATCCGGCCGCCTACACCCCGGCCTGCGCCCCGAATTTCTTACGATACGCACCCGGGCTTGTCAACGCGATGCGCCGGAAGTGCCGCCGCAGCGATTCTTCGGAACCGAAGCCCGCCAGCTCCGCAACGCGCGCCATCGGCAATGGGAGCGGCGCTTCGAGGAGTTCTCGTGCGATCGCAACGCGTTCGCGCACCAGCCATTCGTAGGGCGCCATGCCAGTGGCATCGTGAAACTGCCGCTGCAGCGTACGTGGACTCATTGCCGCCCGTTCGGCAAGCGAGCGCAGGGTGTGCGGCAACGCGGGATGGTGACGCACCCAGTCCATCAGTTTCGCAAGGCGGCCGCTTTCGTCCTGCGGCATGGGCCTCGGCACGAACTGCGCCTGACCGCCCTCGCGATGCGGCGGTACCACGAGCCGCTGTGCGACCCGGTTGGCTATCGCGCTGCCGTGATCGCGCCGCACCAGATGCAGCAGCATGTCGAGGCCCGCCGCCGATCCCGCCGAAGTGATGATCTGCCCTTCGTCGACATATAACGCATCCGGCTGCACATGCAATTGCGGATAACGCTGCTGCAATTTGTCGGCGTAGCGCCAGTGGGTCGTGACGGTCTTGCCGTCGAGCACTCCCGAAGCTGCCAGCACGAACACACCGGAGCAGATCGAACACAGCCGCGCGCCGCGCTCGTAGGCGGCGCGAATCTTCTTCAGCAGGGGTTCGGGTGGCAACTCGTCAGCGTCGCGCCAGCCGGGGATAACGATCGTGTCGGCGTGATCCAGCAGCTTGAGCGTGTACGGCGCGGCGACGGTGATGCCGCCGGCTGCGCGAATCGGACCGGGTTCGCTCGCGCAGACGGCGAAGCGATACCAGTCCACGCCGAGTTCAGGACGTTCGAGCGCGAACAGTTCGGTCACGCAGCCGAATTCGAACGTACAGAGCCGGTCGTAAGCCAGCGCGACGACAAGATGATTGTGCATGGCGCGATGTTACCGGAGATTGACGATTACGCCACTTACCTGGCGCGTGCGGCGTCGCGACAATGAAGGCTCCAGAATCGCTTCGCCACCCAGCCACGCTCACTCCCCTACCGGAAACCCGCCATGCCGACCAGCCCCACCAGCAATGCCGTCAATGCCGTCCCCGCCGCCGATAGCGCCGCCGCCCTCGCCCACTTCCAGGCGTCGCTGCAATTCGAAACCGATTGCGCCGACGTTCGCGCAGCACTCGCGAGCGGCACGCCCGGCTTCGTGCTGCTCGACGTGCGTAGCCCAGCGCTGTTCGAGCAGGGCCACGTGCCGGGCGCGCTGAACCTGCCGCACGGCAAGATCGTGGCGTCGAAGCTCGCCGGGTACCCGCAAGACACGCTGTTCGTCACCTACTGCGCGGGCCCGCACTGCAATGGCGCCGCGCGCGGCGCACTGCGTCTCGCGCAACTGGGACGGCCCGTCAAATTGATGATCGGCGGCATCACGGGCTGGCTCGCCGAAGGGCTCACCCTTGCACAAACCCCGGCCAGCCGGGAGGCGCTCAACACACATGACTAAGATATTGAAAATCAATTAAATAAACGCCGCGAACTGTCGATAACAGGTTCAGCCGCACCTCTCCCGCGGTTGGACTTAACATGCAGAGCTCATACAATTTTTGGCTGGTCGCAATCTCGTTCGTCGTCGCGGCGCTAGCGTCGTACACGGCGCTCGATCTGACCGGCCGCATCTTCCTGTTGGCCTCGGCACGTCTGCGGCACGCCTGGCGCCTGGGCGGCGCCGCGGCGCTCGGTGTCGGGATCTGGTCGATGCACTTCGTCGCCATGCTCGCCTTCTCGCTGCCGATCCCGCTCGGCTACGACTTCGCGACTACCGCTTATTCACTAGGACTCGCGATCGGTGTCTCGTATCTGGCGCTGGTCGTGACGACCCACGCACGGCTCACGCCGCTTCGGCTCGTGGCCGGCGGTGTGCTGATGGGCCTCGGCATCGCCAGCATGCACTACACCGGCATGGCAGCGATGCAAATGGAGCCGGGCATCCACTATCAGCCGGGCTGGTTCGCCGGCTCGCTTACGATCGCGATCGGTGCGTCGACCGCGGCGTTGTGGATGGCCCGCGCGCTCAGCAACGACGATGACCACCACGTGGTGCGCAAGCGCTTTGGCGCCGCGCTGGTGATGGCCGTCGCGATCAGCGGCATGCATTACGCCGGCATGGCCGCCGCCGGGTTTCCGCTCGGCGCCGTGTGCGGCGCGGCCAGGGGCGTGGACGCCGCGTGGCTCGCCACCTCGGTGATCCTGTTCACGTTCGCGATTCTGATTGTCACGCTGATCCTCTCGCGTTTCGATGCACGCACCAGCTTTCTGATCGGCTCGGTGTCGAAACTGAGCGGTCAGATCGTGCGGCTCGCCACACTCGACACGCTGACGGGCCTGCCCAACCGCAGCACGCTCACCGATCGCATCGACCGCGCAATCCAAAGCGCGCGCCGGCAGCGCTCGCTGTTCGCCATCCTGTTCATGGATCTCGACGGCTTCAAGACCATCAACGATTCGCTCGGCCACTCGGCCGGCGACGAAGTGCTGTCCGCATTCGGACAGCGTCTTCTGCTGTGCGTACGGGCGAGCGATACCGTCGCGCGTCTCGGCGGCGACGAGTTCGTCGTGCTGTCCGAGAACCTGGCTTCGCGCGAAGACGCCGGCACGATGGCCGAAGACGTGCTCGAGCGGATGCGTCAGGGCGTATGGACCGATTCGCAACCTTTGCAGGTAATGCCGAGCATCGGCATCGCGCTCTATCCCTACGACGGCGATACCGTCGACACGCTGCTGAAACATGCCGACGCGGCCATGTACGAAGCCAAGCGCGCGGGCCGCAGCACCTATCGCTTCTTCGAGCAAAGCATGAATGAAGCCGCGACGCGCGCGCTGCAGATTCAACGTGCGCTGCACGAGGCGCTCACCGCCGGACATTTCTCGCTGCATTTCCAGCCGAAGTTCCACGGCAACGGCGACTCACTGGCGGGGGCCGAAGCGCTGATCCGCTTGCATCATCCGCAACTTGGCACGCTGGCGCCGCTCGAGTTCATTCCGCTGGCCGAGCGTTCGGGCCAGATCGTACAGATCGGCTACTGGGTCCTGCGCGAAACCTGCCAGCAGATTCGCCGCTGGGTCGAGCAAGGCCTGCCGTCGATGAAAGTGGCGATCAATCTGTCGCCGCGCCAGTTGTCGCAACCGAAGCTTGTCGCCACGATGCTCGAGATCGTAAAAGCCGAAGGCGTGCAATGCGAACAGATCATGTTCGAAATCACCGAAACCGTCGCGATGCAGGACGCGCCGAAAACCATCGAAATGATCCGCGAATTCCAGGCCAGCGGCTTTGAAATCGCCATCGACGATTTCGGCACCGGCTATTCCAGCCTCGCCTATCTGCAACGCTTTCGCGTCAAGCAGTTAAAGATCGACCGTTTCTTCACCAACGGGCTCGACGAGCATGGTCCGGAAGGCAGCGCAATCGTTTCGGCGATAATCGCGCTCGCGCACTCGCTGGAAATGGACGTGGTGGCCGAAGGCGTTGAAACCAAATCGCAGTTCGACATGCTCAAGTCGATGATGTGTGACGAGATGCAGGGCTTCCTGCTAGGCAAGCCGCTCACCGCCGACGATTTCGGCGAGCTGCTCCGTGAAAGAATGGTGGCCGCCTAAGCATCCGGATTTGAAACTCGCAGGGCTACGCAGTTCGGTTGTTCATCTGGCGCACTCCGCTGCGTGGCCCCGTTTTACCGAAAAGCAGGAACAGGCAGTTTGGGTCCTGGAGATTTCATGAAAATTGATGTAGCGACGTTCCAAACGGTGTGGCTGATCACGTTTCTGTGCAGCGCCCTCATCACGACCGCGCTTTCGCGCATGTTTGCGCACGTCGGCGCCTTTCGCTTCTGGGCGGTGGGCTTTTATCTGCTTGCCACCGCCACGGCATGCTTCGCGTTGCATGCGATCTGGCACACCGATCTGTTGTTGTTTGCCACCGCGACGCTGGCGTTGCAAAGCCGCATTCTGATCTGGGCAGGCACACGCGATCTGTTCGGGGCTTCGGCGCCGTGGCGCGCCGGTCTTGTCGTCACCGCGGTGTTCTCCCTCCTGTATGGAAGCGCGCTGGCATGGGATGCCCCGCTGCTGGTCCGCGCCAGCTTGCTGGCGCTGTTCTTCGCGCCGTGCCGGGCGGCGACGCTGTATGAGGTGTACCGCCGGCGCCGTCCGCAACTCGGACCGGCACGTATGCTCGTGGCGCTGGGTAGCGCTATCGCGACGCTCAATGCCATCGTGCCGCTCGTACTCGTGGCGCTCGACCGCGCCAACATGACGCTGCTGTACGGCAATCCCCGGACCACCTCAGTGGTTTACGCCGTCGTGTTTGCCGGTGATCTGCTGCTGACTGTCGGCCTGATCGTGATGGCTTTGCGCCAACTGATCGTTGAACGCGACATGCTCGCCACACTCGACCGCGGCGCGCTGGAGCGTCTCGCCGAATCACGTGAAATGCGCGGACTGCGCGATTCCCATTCGCCACGCGGCGATATGCTCGGCCACGACGCACCCACGCAACGCCAGTCGCTGCCGGGGACGGTTTGATGCAGAGCGCGGCTGCTTAGCCGGCCTTACGCTCCTCGCGCGCGGTGTCGGCAACCGACACGAGAACCGGTGTTGCCGGAGCGGCTTCACGCTTGGTGAGCTTGCCGTCCACCGAGGCACCGCAATCCATTCGCAACTGCTGGTAGTAGATATTGCCGGTCACATGCGCATTGCTCTGCAACTCGACAAAGTGATCGGCGATCACGTCGCCGACGATCCTGCCATTGACCACCACGTCATAGCCATGCACGTTGCCCTCTATCGAGCCGCGGTCGCTCAATACAAGCAGCGTCTGGCTGTCCGGCGCGCCGCTGACATTGCCCTTGACGTGGCCGTCCATGCGCAGGCCGTCGCTGAACAGGAGGTCGCCCGTGATCCGCACGTCGTGTGCGATGAGGGTGGCGAGCTTGGTCTGCTGGATGCCCGCCTGTTTTTTCTTGCTGAACATAAATATCTCTCGGAAATGAAAATGTTCGTCGCGTGGTGCTTGCCGGGCGACGATCCGGGCGTTGGTTGATCAGTTGCTGCGCTTGCCGCTTTGCAGTGCTGTTTGCATTGGGTCAGTACTGCATACCATGCCGCTCACCCACGGTTAGCGGCGCGGCGCTTCCGTTTGCGCCGGCGGCTTCGTCTTGCTCTGACCGCGCAGGAACTGCAATTCGGCGCTCAATCGCGCGACGTCGGCTGCGGCGCCGTCCGCGGTTTTCTGCACCGCGGCGCGCGCCACCGATTCCTGCGCCAGCGCAAGCCGCGTACGTGCAAGCTCCGTCTCCTCGCTGCCTTCATCGACGGGCGCCACCTTGCATTGGTCAGTCGACGTGCCGGAGTGCTGCGCGTGCCACGCCACAACAGCCGCCGCGCCGCCTGCCGCGCTGAGCGCGCACACCAGAACCCACACCGTCACGCGAAAGGCGAGCGGCCGCGTGGGCTGCAACGTGTAGGCACGATGGGTCAGATTGCCCGCATCGCGGGAAAAACGTCGTTCAACCATGGGGCGTGGGCTCAAATAGCGCAAGGTAGGCAGACGGGTCGACCGGCGCGCCGTTGACCAGCACTTCGAAATGCAAATGTGGTCCGGTTGAGCGGCCAGTCGAGCCGACATCGGCAACATACTGGCGCGGCAGCACCAGATCGCCGACATGCACGACAATGCGCGACGCGTGGCCGTACCGCGTCACGAGGCCGTTGCCGTGATCGATTTCGACCGCGTTGCCATAGCCCGACTTCTCGCCGGCGAAGATCACGCGGCCACCCGCTGCCGCCAGAATCGGCGTACCGGTTTTGGCGACCAGGTCGATGCCCGGGTGAAAACTCAACCGATGCGTGAACGGATCGGTGCGATTGCCGAACGGCGAACCGAAGCGCGCGCCATCGGCGGGCATGCGGCCGGGAAAGGCGGCGTACGCGATTGCGTGGTCAGCGGTTTGTTGCTCGAGCGCGGACAGCGTCGCGGCGATGCAGTCCAATTGTTGGCGTGTGCGCCCGGCATCGGCATGGCCGGCCGGTTGCGGCAGGACATCCGTGCAGCGGCGCGGCGGCAAAGAAGGGCCGCCCTCGCCTTCGCTATCGGTAGCGGATGTGTCGGGCTCGGAGGCGGCGCCCGGCGTAGCCGGCGCGGCGGGCATGACCGGCGCGCGCGGTGCCGGCCGCGGCGTATTTAGACGTGCTTCGAAATCGCGCAACGCGCCGACCTGCATCGTCAGGCGCGCGATGCGCGGTTCGATCTGCGCCATGGATGCGTTCAGCTTGCCGAGTTGATCGATTGCATAGTCGTGCTCGACACGGTTCGCGGCCTGATCGCCTGAGCCGCCGTGCACCGGCCAATGCATGCCGATCGCCATGCCCGCGGCAAGCGCCAGCGTGGCTGCGCCGAACGCCGTGGCAATCGCGATGGTCAGCGCGGTGCGGCGCGTGACGAAGCTGATTGAGCCGCTGGAAAGCTGACTGCCGCCGCGAAACAGGGAGGACATCAACGGCTCCCGGAGCGCGCCATGCGGCCCGTGCAAGGCCACGCACGGGCCGCACAACGCACGTTCAGCGTACTCGGTGTATTGACTGTGCCCCGCGTACTGAGCGAGCTGAAGCGGCACAGGAGATTGGTGGACAAGACTAACTGCATGTGGCATCGACCGGACAAAATACCGGTTGCGATAATGAACAAAGGGCGACGATTATCGCCTGGCATCACGAACCATCATCTCAAATACAGACGGCACTGCGAGACGGCAGATGGCGTGTGCCGGATGCCGGATGCCGGATGCCGCGCATCAGATGCGGTCTGCTAATGCGGCGAGCTTGCCGTGCGCGTTGTGCTCCGATGCGCACGGCAAGGGCATCGGCACTCAAGCGGACAATGCCACCGCCTGCGGCTCGATCCGATCAAGCCCTTCCAATGCCCTGAGCCGCGCGACCAGCGCATCGCCGGCGGGCGTCATCGGCATGCGCAACTCGTCGCGTATCAGGCCTTGCACGGCGAGCAGGGCCTTAACCGGCGCCGGATTCGGTTCGGCGAACAACGTCTGGATCAGCGGTACTAGCGCATGAAAAATGCGTCGTCCTTCGTCGAGCCGGCCCGCGGACAGCGCACGATACAGCGCAACGAACCGTTCCGGCCGCACATGCGCCGAGGCCGCGATCGCCCCACTCCCACCCAGACACAAAGTATTGAGGATATTGATGTCTTCGCCGGCGAGCACCTGCAAGCGGCCGTCGCGAATCAGCGCGAGCGTGGTATCGAGCGAACCGGCGCAATCCTTCACCGCCTGAATCCGCGGATGTGCGGCGAGCGTCAGCAACGTCTCGAGTTCGAGCCGCACACCGGTCCGATAGGGAATGTCGTACAGCACGACGGGCTTGTCGCTCGCATCGGCAAGCGCCATGAAATGCCCGACGATGCCGGCTTGCGAAGGCCGGATGTAATACGGCGCGGCCATCAGCACACCGGCGATCGGCAGTGAATTCAGTTGCCCGATGCGCTCCTTCATGCTCGCTGTGTGATTGCCCGACACGCCGACCAGCACCGGCAGTGCTGGTGCGTCAACTGTGCCGCGGTCGATGGCTTGCGCTTCGTCGAGAATCGTCGCGAGCACGGCGTCCTGTTCGGCGGCGTCGAGCGCGGCCGGCTCGCCGGTCGTGCCGAGCGCGACCAGCCCGGCAATACCCGCGTCGGCATAGCGGCGCACCAGCGTGCGCAGCGCGGCGTGATCCACCTCGCCATCGGCGAACGGCGTGATGAGCGGAACCCAGATACCCGAAAAAATAGACATGTCTTTACCTCGATGACGACCGTATCGATTCCAGTCAGCGGTGCGAGGGAGGAAAAACAGGGAATGCCGCAGGCGGGCGTTGACCGGCTGTTCCGTCGCACATCTGACGGAACAGCGTGCTCCGGTCAGATGAGCGGCTGTTTTTTGGCTTTGGCGCTAACGCTCGCGACATTCGCGCGTGCGACCACGACGCTCGCAAAAACGAGACGTGCAAGGGTTGACGGACGGAGTCGGAGCGTTTGGCCGGGATGCATGAAGCGCAGTGTAACCGCGTCCGGCTTGAGTTTGCAAAGCGGGTTGGCAAACGGGTTTGCCAAACTCGCAAAATTGCTTGACTTCTGCGACAGGGAAACTAATATACGCACCGCGTACATGCCCGGTACGCGACCCACTCCCGACAAGGTGCCCGCATGAGCGTCCCACAACAAGCCTTCCTACGCGACGCGATGCGTCGCCTGAACATGACCCGCGACACGTTCGCGAGCCGCATCGGCGTATCGCGCCGCGCGCTCGACACATGGCTGCTGCCGGACGATTCGCAGGAATCGCGGGCCATGCCGGAGATCGTGGAGCGTTTCGTGTCGGAAATCGTGGTGCATGGCGAGCCGGGCGAAAAGTATACGCAAAGCGTAGACTCGCAGTCGCTTGCGAGCCAGATGCTGTTCGAAGGCAAGCCACAGTTGCTCTCGGTCGATCAGTTCTCGCGCGACTCGGTCGAGGCGCTGTTTCGCGTCGCCGACATCATGCAGCCGATCGCGCGGCGCCGCAAAATCTCCCGCGTGCTCGAAGGCGCGGTGCTCGGCAATCTGTTTTTCGAAGCCAGCACGCGGACTCGCGTGAGCTTCGGCGCGGCATTCTGCCGGCTCGGCGGCTCGGTGTGCGACACCACCGGCTTCACATTTTCGTCAATGGCCAAGGGCGAGTCGATCTACGACACCAGCCGCGTGATGAGCGGCTATGTGGATGCGCTGGTGATCCGTCATCCGGAACAAGGCTCGGTGGCCGAATTCGCGCGCGCGACCAACGTGCCGGTGATCAACGGCGGCGACGGCCCGGGCGAGCATCCGAGCCAGGCGCTGCTCGACCTGTACACGATCCAGCGCGAGTTCTCGCGGCTCGGCAAGATCGTCGACGGTGCGCATATCGCGCTGGTCGGCGACCTGAAATATGGCCGCACGGTGCATTCGCTGGTCAAGCTGCTGGCGCTGTATCGCGGCATCAAGTTCACGCTGATCTCGCCGCCCATGCTCGAAATGCCGAGCTACATCATCGAGCAGATTTCACGCAACGATCATGTGATCGAGCAGACCCATGACCTGCCCGCCGGGCTGCGCGGCGCCGACGTGGTGTACGCCACACGCATCCAGAAAGAGCGCTTCACCGACGAATCGTTCGAAGGCTATACGCCGGATTTCCAGATCAATCAGGCGCTGATGGACAGCGTGTGCGGCGCCGATACGCTGATCATGCACCCGCTGCCGCGTGACAGCCGGCCGGGCGCGAACGATCTGAGCGTCGACCTGAATCACGATTCGCGCCTCGCGATTTTCCGGCAAACCGATAACGGCATTCCGGTGCGGATGGCGATTTTCGCAGTGCTGCTGGGCGTCGAAAAGCTGGTTCAGCACTCGATGCGCGACGCCGCGTGGCGCCCGCCCGTGTATCTCGGTCCAGACGACGCGGTGTTTCACGGCATCGATTGATCAGGATTCAGATGATTGAAAGGCGGCCTTGCGGCTCACCCGCAAGGCCGCTTCGGCATCCGCAACATCGATCTTCAATACACACCGGATTAAATCCGGACTAGACTGGATTCGTCGGAGCCCTCCTCAACCGCAACATCAACAGTGTCAGTCGTCTTTAAAGAAGTCGCTTATTGCAGTGCGTCACGAATCGATTTGATTTCGGATTCACCAACATACGAACTGGACGACTCATCATGGCTGACACGAGTTACATGGCGCGCAAATCCGTCGCGGATATTGTCGCAAGCGCAGAGAGCGGTGAACGGCAACTGTCGAAGTCGCTGGGTGCGCTCAGCATTACGGCGATGGGTATCGGCGCGATCATCGGCGCCGGAATCTTTGTTCTGACCGGCACGGCCGCGGCGCATTATGCGGGGCCGAGCATCATTCTTTCGTTTGTGCTCGGCGGGATCGCCTGCGCCTTTGTCGGACTCTGCTACTCCGAACTGGCTGCCATGCTGCCGGTGTGCGGCAGCAGTTATACCTACACCTATGCCACGCTTGGCGAATTATTCGCGTGGATCATCGGCTGGGATCTGATCCTCGAGTATGCGATGGGCGCGGCGACCGTTGCGGTCGGCTGGTCGGGCTATATCGTGAGCCTGTTGCACAACGTCGGGATTAACATTCCGCCCACCATGGCGGCTGCGCCCGGCACCACGGTAACGCTTGCCGATGGCAGCACGGTGGCCGGGATCGTCAATTTGCCGGCGGTCTTCATTATTGCCGTGCTGACCACCTTGCTCGTGCTCGGCACCAAGGAGTCGGCGCGGCTCAATAACATCATGGTGGCGATCAAACTGACCGTGGTGCTGGCGTTCATCGTTATCGGCGCCTTCTTTGTGCATCCGGCCAACTGGCATCCGTTCATTCCGCAAAATACCGGCGAATTCGGCAATTTCGGCGCGAGCGGCATTCTCCGCGGTTCGGCCGTCGTATTCTTCGCTTTCATCGGCTTCGATGCGGTGTCCACCGCGGCCCAGGAGGCACGCAAGCCGCAGATCGACATGCCGATCGGCATTCTGGGCTCGCTGGTGGTCTGTACCGTGCTCTACATCGCGGTCGCGGGCGTGCTGACCGGACTCGTTCCGTATGCCGAGCTCAACGTGCCGGACCCGATCGCGAAAGGTGTCGATGCGATCGGCGTCACCTGGTTTTCCGTGCTCATCAAGATCGGCGCGCTGACCGGCTTAACGACCGTGATACTCGTGCTGCTGTATGGCCAGAGCCGCATCTTCTTCACGATGTCACAGGATGGCCTCCTGCCGCACCTGTTCGCGCGCGTCCACCCGCGTCTGCAAACACCCCATCTGAGCCAGATGATGATCGGCGCCATCGTCGCGATTGTGGCCGCGTTCACACCGATCAACGTGCTAGGCGAGATGGTCAGCATCGGCACCCTGTTCGCGTTCATTCTCGTCTGCGGCGCCGTGATCTATCTGCGCCGCAGCGACGCGGGCGCCTCCAGGCCATTCCGCGCGCCGGGCGTGCCGGTGATCCCGATCCTCGGCATTCTGTTTTGCCTGCTGCTGATGGCCGGGCTGCCGCTCGTCACGTGGCTACGGCTCGTTGTCTGGCTCGTGATCGGGCTCGTCATCTATGGGATCTACGGCCGCAATCATTCGCGCCTTCGCCATCCGGAACGGGCTCCCGAGTGAGATCCCAATGCGTCGTGCTCAACCCCACGCTCGTGGGACTGGCCTTCCACGACCGTGCATTGCAGACCCGACATGCGGCCGGCAGCGTCGATGGCCGCTTCGAGCTGGGCGAACGGATACGACTTCAACTCGACCGCCTCGAGCAGAACCTGTCCGGACGTCACGAGCGAAACCAGCGCGAGATAATCGGCGCGCGTGTACATGAAGTGGCCGATCAATTCCCAGTTGTTCAGCAACATCTCCCTGTACGGAATCGGCAAGTCCACTTGCATGCTGCCCATCAGCACGAGCCGCCCGCCGCGTCACGGCTCGAAAGCGGCGAAATCGACCTGCTGCTAGGTTCCGACCGGATGATTCCGCCGTCGATGAAAGCCCGCAAGCTCTACGACGAGCATTTCGTGTTCGTGCAGCGCAAGGGCCACCTGTGCGGCACTGCGCCACTCGATCTCGACACCTACTGCGCGCTCGACCACGTACTCGTGTCGACCAGCGGCGGCAGCTTTCACGGCTTCATGGATGAGCATCTCGACGAACTCGGCCGCGAGCGACGCGTCGCGCTGTCGGTCCAGCACTTCACACTGGTGCCTGACCTGTTGTCGAACACTGACTATGTTTCGACACTGCCGTCGCGCTTCGCGGCCCGCTACGTCGATCGGCTCGATATCTTCGCGCTGCCGTTCGACGCGCGCGGCTTCACGTTGTACGCGGGATGGCATCCGCGTAACCAGGCCAATCCGGCGCTGGTGTGGCTGCGGGAGACGCTGGCCGGGTTGGCGGCACAGTAAGAAATCAAGGCGGATACAGTCCGCCCTTCAATCAGAAGCGGCGCATCACGTACAACAAAAGCCACTCGCGCGACGAACGCAAATTCGTCGCCATGTCTCCGCAGACGCCAAACCTACATCTTCCCCACCCATCTTCGCCGATCACCCTACCAACTTCATACGGTGGCTCATGTTTTAAATCTCACATTCTGAATTTTTATGATGAGAACGCTTCTCAATTACAAGCATATTGCATAGAATGCTCGCCGAAAACACTTTGTAATAAATATGGAATGTACGGGTAAGGAATGCATTGCTCACCCGGCCACCAGCACTCAACGATGGGGATAAAAATGAAGTTGCGGTCCGACGAACCGAAGCTCGGCAAAATCAGCACGACCCTGTGCGGCATGTTGGCGGCCGGTCCCGCTCTCGCGCAGGGCACGGCCGTCACGGCGCCGCCCGACAAGGAGAGCCAGCTTGCGCCGATCGCCGTACAAGGCCAGGCGGACGAGGGCTTCAAGACCGATCATTCGGCCTCGGTCAAATTCACCGCGCCGCTGGTCGATACGCCGAAGTCCGTGACCGTGATTCCGCAGGAGTTGATCAGGAGCACCGGTGCGTCGACGCTGACCGAAGCGCTGCGCACGGTGCCGGGCATTACCTTCGGTGCCGGCGAAGGCGGCAATCCGCTCGGCGACCGGCCCTTCATTCGCGGCTACGACGCGCAGGGCAGCACCTTCGTCGACGGCATGCGTGACATCGGCGCGACCACCCGTGAAGTGTTCAATATCGAAAGCGTCGAGGTGACCAAGGGTTCGGACGGCGTCTATGGCGGCCGCGGCGGCGCGGGCGGCAGCATCAACCTGATCACCAAGACCCCGCATCTGGGTAATTCCGCCGACGGCAGCGCGGGCCTCGGCACCGACCGCTACCGCCGCTTCACCGCGGACGGCAACTGGCAAATGGCCGATCACGCGGCGTTCCGCCTGAACGTGATGAGCCACAACAACGACGTGGCCGGCCGCGACGCAGTCAACAACGAGCGCTGGGGCATCGCGCCGTCGTTCACCTACGGCCTCGGCACGCCGACCCGCGTCACGGCGAGCTACTACCATCTCTCGACCGACGACCTGCCCGACAGTGGTATTCCGTACTTCTACACGACCACCAACAAGCCGGCCAACGTCGACACGATCTATCCGGCCAACGTGGATCGTCACAACTTTTACGGCCTGATCGACCGCGATTTCCGCAAGACGACCTCGGACGTCGGCACGGTGCGCATCGAACACGACATCAACAGCAACCTGACGATCCGCAACACCACGCGTTATACGAAGTCCACTCAGGACTACATCTGGACCCAGCCGGACGACAGCCAGGGCAACGTCGTCAACGGTATGGTGTGGCGCCGCGCGAATACGCGTGCCAGCGACGTCTACAGCCTCGCGAACCAGACCGAACTGTTCGGCGAGTTCAGGACCGGGTTCCTGAAGCACAGCTTCACCACCGGCCTCGAACTGTCGCGCGAAACCAGCGTGAACGATTCGTACGCCGTGGCTGCGGCCACCGGCGCGATCTGCAAAACCAGGGGCATCGGCGCGGCGTCGGGTTATAACTGCACCAGCCTGTGGTCGCCGAATCCGAACGATCCGTGGGCCGGTTCGGTTAGTAAAGCGAATGATCCGAGCGAGCAGCGCACCACTACCAAATCGCTGTACGCATTCGATACGATCGAACTCACGAAACGTTGGCAGGCCAACGTCGGATTGCGCGTCGACGATTACTCGACCGATTTCCGCAACACGGTTGCCAACGGCGGCAAGCGCACCTCGCGCGACGACACGCTGTTCAACTACCAGTTCGGCCTCGTCTTCAAACCGGCTTCCAATGGCAGCGTGTATGCATCGATCGCGACGTCGTCGACGCCGGCCGGCGCCCTGCTCGGCCAGGGCAGCGAAACGCAATCGCTAACGCCGGGCCGTGGCGGTGTCGGTGCGAACGCGGATCAGCTTGCGCCGGAAAAGAACCGCAGCGTCGAACTCGGCACCAAGTGGAATGTGCTGAATAACCACCTCTCGCTGACGGGCGCGCTGTTCCAGATCGACACGACCAACGCCCGCGTCACGCTGCCGAACAACGAATACGCGATGGTCGGCAACAAGCGCGTACAAGGTTTCGAATTCGGCGTGGCCGGGCAATTGACGAACAAGTGGCAGGTGTTCGGCGGTTACACGTATATGAAGAGCCAGTTGCGCGACAACGGCAAGACCACCTCGGACAACGGCCATCAGTTCCCGAACACGCCGAAGAACAGCATCAGCCTGTGGACCAACTACGACGTACTGCCGAAGTTCACGATCGGCGGCGGCGCGTTCTACATGTCGCAGGTGTACGGCGACACGGCGAATCTGCGTGCGGTGCCCTCGTACTGGCGCTTCGACGGCATGGCGTCGTACCGGATCAACAAGAAGGTCGATCTGCAACTGAACGTGCAGAACATCTTCAACCGGACGTACTACGATCAGGCCTATCCCGCGCACTACGCGTCGATCGCAGCCGGCCGTTCCGCCTTTCTGACGCTCAACGCGCATTACTAGGCACGGCATGATGGAACAGGTGACGCTGAAGGCGCTGGCGAGCGTGTCGCATGACGAGCTCGCCGCGATTCTCTCCGGGCCGCCCGCTCAGGCCGCCGCGTGGGTAGCGGCGGCCGCGCATAACGGCATCGTCGAAGCGCAGGCGGTATATGGCCAGTATCTGCTCGACGGTCACGGCGTGGAACGCAATGCTGAAGAAGCGGTGACGTGGTTCAAGCACGCGGCCCGGCGGGATCATCCGATGGCGATGAACATGCTGGGCCGATGCTACGAACACGGCTGGGGAACCATCGCGTGCGCGCCAGTGGCAGTCTACTGGTACCGGCTCGCGACGCAGGCGGGACTCGATTGGGGCATGTATAACTATGCGTCCGCATTGGCGCTCGGCAATGGTCTGGAGTGCGATCGCGCGCAGGCGCTGCAATGGTTCCGGCGCGCCGCCGAAATGGGTCACGTGAAGTCGCTCAACTTTATCGGCAGCTTTTACGAGGACGGCTGGGAAGTCGATGCCGACCTAAGCATCGCGCTCGACTATTACCATCGCGCGGCAGTGGGCGGTGACTTCCGCGGCCAGTTCAACTATGCGCGGCTACTGGCCGGTCGCGGTGAGATCGAAGCCGCGCTGACATGGTTGCGGCGTGTGCCGCACACGGCAACAACCGCGTTCGTTGCGAAGATGCAGGCGTGGCTTGCCGCTTCGCCGGTCAGCGCATTTCGTGCGCTTGCTGAAGGCATCCATGCAGATATGCGTGCGGACATCACATGATGCTGCATCTGCAAGGCGTACTCAGCAAACAACAGGTCGCGCAATGCCGCGAAATCCTCGACGCGGCCCAATGGATCGACGGCAATGCGACTTCCGGCGCACAGTCCGCGCAGGCCAAGCGCAACCAGCAGTTGCCCGAAGACTCCCCCGCCGCGCGCGCGGTGGGCGATGCGATTCAGGACGCACTCGGCTGCAATCCGCGTTTCTTTTCCGCCGCATTGCCGCTGAAAGTCTTTCCACCGCTATTTAACCGCTACGCAGGCGGCGACGGTTTCGGCACGCATGTGGACAACGCGATCCGCCAGTTGCGTGGCACCGACTTCCGTATCCGCAGCGATCTATCGGCCACGCTATTTCTCGCTGAGCCGGATACCTACGACGGCGGCGAACTCTGCGTCGAAGACACCTACGGCGTGCATCGCTCAAAGCTGCCGGCCGGCGACATGGTGCTCTACCCCGCTTCGAGCCTGCATCACGTGAGTCCCGTCACGCGTGGGGTGCGGGTCGCGTCTTTCTTCTGGATCCAGAGCATGGTGCGCGACGACGGCGAACGCGCCATGCTGTTTCAACTCGACAACGACGTGCAACGTCTGGCTGCCGAAAAAGGTTCGAACGACGCAACCGTAGCAAGTCTCACCGGCATCTATCACAATCTGCTGCGCCGCTGGGCCGACGCCTGATTGAGCGGACTCCTCGTCCCGCACAAAACAGTCTTTCTTTTTGCACCCAGAAAGAAGGCACGTCCGTGTATTTACTTTCCAGTTAGTTAAGCGCAACGTGCGGGGTTGATGCGCGACACTGCATTTTTAGCGGCGCTTCCACGCTTCGATCCGGTTCACCATGGCTCACTAGCGGGTTATGGCGGAAGCAACTGCGCCGCGCCGACATACCGTCGCATTCGCGACGGCACCGAAATTGCTGAGTGATGAGTTAGACCGCGACGCTTCGGTTACCCGCACGTCGGATAGCCGCATCTCGCCAGCCTGCATTGACCTTTCAATGGAGCCAGCAGACCGTCATGTCCACGAAAAACAAACGTCAGGATTCGGGCGACGCGCCCACCGTCACGCCACCCCAACCGTCACGCCGCCGCTTTCTGCAATCGGCCGCCGCGGCTGCCACAGTCGGCGTGGCGCCGCATCTGCGCGCGCAAACACAAACCCCGTCCGCGCCGCCGGCCGCCGAAGTCCATGCACCTGTGCCGGCCCGCCCGGTCACGCTGACCGTCAACGGCCGCGCTTACACGCTGCAACTCGAGCCGCGCGTGACCTTGCTCGATGCGCTGCGCGAATACGCGGGCCTGATGGGTACGAAGAAAGGCTGTGACCGTGGACAATGCGGCGCATGCACGGTGATCGCCGACGGCCGCCGCATCAATTCCTGCCTGACGCTCGCCGTGATGCATGAAGGCGAGACCATCACGACGGTTGAAGGACTCGCCAGCAACGGCGTGCTGAGTCCGATGCAACGAGCCTTCATCGAACACGATGCGTTCCAGTGCGGCTACTGTACGCCCGGGCAGTTGTGTTCCGCGACTGCCCTGCTCAACGAATTCCGTAACGGCACGGCCAGCACCGTGACCGCCGATGTCCGCAGCCGTCCGCCGCAACTTTCCGACGACGAGATCCGCGAACGCATGAGCGGCAACATCTGCCGCTGCGGTGCGTACGCGAATATCGTCGCGGCGGTGCGCGCCGTGCATGAGGGCAGCGGGCAGAACAGCGCAAGCGCCAGCCGCAACAGCGGCGATAACAGCGTCAACGCCTGACGGAGCGACCAGCATGGATGCGATCTCTTACGAACGCGCTAGCGATGTCGCCGGTGCCGTGCGCGCGGCGCAGCAACCGGGTGCAGTGTTCATCGGCGGCGGCACCAATCTGCTCGACCTGATGAAAGGCGGCGTGGCGCGGCCAATGCGCCTGATCGATATCACGCACATCAGCGGGCTCGATACCGTCACCACGCTGCCGGATGGCGGCATCCGCATCGGCGCTCTGGTGCGCAATAGCGATGCGGCCAATCATGCGCTGGTGCGCGAGCAGTATCCGCTGCTGTCGCAGGCATTCCTGGCGGGCGCCTCGTCGCAACTGCGCAATATGGCGACGGTGGGGGGCAATCTGTTGCAACGCACCCGCTGCGGCTACTTTTACGACACCGCCTTCACACAGTGCAACAAGCGCATACCCGGCAGCGGTTGTGCGGCGCTCGAAGGCCACAATCGCACGCACGCGATTCTCGGTGCGAGTCCGCAATGCATCGCCGTGAATCCATCGGATATGAGCGTGGCGCTTGCCGCGCTCGACGCCGTCGTGCGCGTAAATGGCCCCGCAGGCGAACGGACCATTCCGCTTGCTGACTTTCATCGGCTCCCCGGCGACCGGCCCGATGTCGATACGACATTGCAGGCGGGTGAGTTGATTACCGCTGTCGATTTACCGCCACCTTTGTTCAGCACGCACGCCCACTACCTGAAAGTACGTGACCGCGCCAGTTACGCATTTGCGCTGGTCTCGGTGGCCGCCGTTTTGCAGATGGACGGCAACCACGTGACAACCGCGCGCATCGCATTAGGCGGCGTCGCGCACAAACCGTGGCGCGCGAGCGCCGCCGAGCAGATGCTCAATGGCCAGCCGCTCACGCAGGCGACGCTGCATAACGCTGCTGCCGCCGCGCTACGCGATGCCAGACCACAGCACGACAATCGTTTCAAGGTGCAGCTCGCGCAACGCGCGATTGTGCGCGCAGTGAACCAGGCCGCGGGCCGCACCGGAGGTGTCGTATGAATCTGATCGGTCAACCGCTCGACCGCATCGACGGTCTGCTGAAAGTCACCGGCGAAGCGCGCTATGCCGGCGAGTTTCCCGAAGCACGGCTCGCGCATGCGGTGCTCGTCACGAGCACGATTGCGCGTGGCACGATTGCATCGATCGATGCGAGCCGTTCGCAGGCGCTGCCCGGCGTGCTGCTGGTGATGACGTACCAGAACGCGCCGCGCCTGCCGAACGGCGGCAAACCCGCGTTGGCGCCACCGGCGGGCCGCCGTTTGTCACTGCTGCAGGACAACCAGATTCACTACAACAACGAGCCGGTCGCGGTGGTGGTCGCCGATACGCTCGAACATGCCACCGATGCAGCGCGCCAACTGCGCATCACCTATCAAGGCACGGCCGCAACACTCGACTTCACGCTGGCCAAGCCGAACGGACACGCGCCGGACAAACCGCAGGGCCGCACAACCGACACGCAGCGCGGCAGCTTCGAAGACGGCATGCGCAGCGGCGCGGTACACATCGATGCTGTTTACACGACGCCAATGGAACACCACAACCCCATGGAGCCCCACGCGACGATGGCGCGCTGGGACGGTCCGCAACTCACGCTCTATGACTCGACGCAAGGCGTCAGCAACGCGGCGCAGGCAGTCGCCAGGACGTTCGGCATGCCAGCCGGCGATGTACGCGTAATCTCGCCGTTTATCGGTGGCGGCTTCGGCTGCAAGGGTTCATCGTGGTCGCATGTGGCCTTGTGCGCGATGGCGGCGAAACAGACCGGGCGTCCGGTGCGGCTGGTCCTGGAGCGGCCGCAGATGTTCGGCCCGGTGGGCGGACGTCCGCGTACCGAGCAACATTTCGTCCTCGCCGCGCGCCACGACGGCACGTTGACCGCGATGCGCCACGACAGCATCTCGAACACGTCGATGATCGAAGACTGGACCGAGACCTGCTGCATGGTCACCCGCATGCTGTACGCGGTGCCCAATCAGGTCACCACGCACCGTATCGTGCCGCTCAATGTCGGCACGCCGACCTTCATGCGCGCGCCCGGCGAGGCAACCGGCTCGTTCGCGATCGAATCGGCGATGGACGAACTCGCGGTCGCGTTGAAAATGGACCCGCTCGCGCTGCGCATCCAGAACTACGCCGATGCCGATCCGCAGGAAAACAAGCCCTGGTCGAGCAAAGCGTTGCGCGAGTGTTATCAGATCGGGGCCGAGAAATTCGGCTGGTCGCGACGCACACCCAAGCCGCGTTCGATGCGCGCCGGCAACACCTTGATCGGCATGGGCATGGCGACGGCGACCTATCCGGCCAATCGCAGCGAAGCCGCGGCCATCGCGCGGATTCTGCCGGACGGCACCGCGATGGTGGCCTCCGGCACCCAGGACCTCGGGACCGGCACCTACACGGTGATGACCCAGGTGGCGGCCGATGCACTCGGCTTCGCGCCGGAAAATATCCACTTCGCGCTCGGTGATTCGTCGCTGCCGAAAGCGCCGGGGTCAGGCGGCTCGCAATCGGCGGCCAGCGTCTCGCCGGCCGTGCGCGATGCCGCGACTCAGGCGCGCAATCAGTTGATCGCGCTAGCGCTTGCCGACGCGGCCTCACCGGTGCACGGCATCGCACTCGACGACATCACGGTGGAAAACGGCTGGGTCATGAGCCGCTCGCAACCCACGAAGCGCGATCCGGCGGCGGCGATCATCGCGCGCTCAGGCGGCAAGCCGATCGAAGCCACCGTGACGGTCAAACCGGGTGACGAGAAGCAGAAGTACTCGCTCCATTCGTTCGGCGCGGTGTTCGCCGAAGTCCACGTCGATGCGGACCTCGGCACGATCCGCGTGGCACGCGTGGTCGGTGTGTATGACGTGGGACGCGTGCTGAATCAGAAGACCGCGCACAGCCAGTTGATGGGTGGCATCGTATGGGGCGTGGGGGCGGCGCTCCAGGAGGAAACTTCGCTCGATACACGCTATGGGCGCTTCACCAACGCGAATCTCGCCGAGTATCACGTGCCGGTGAATGCCGATATCGGCTCGCTCGATATCACCTTCATCGATCGGCCCGATCCGTATATCAACTCGCTCGGCGTACGCGGCATCGGCGAGATCGGCATCACCGGCGTGTCGGCGGCGATTGCGAATGCGGCGTATCACGCGACCGGCGTACGCGTGCGCGATCTGCCGGTGACGCTCGATAAGGTGATGGGGACGATGCAGGTATGAGGCGTGGTCGCCCCCCTGCGCATACGCGGCCCTGGCCCTCACACATTCACACGCGACGTGTCGGATCGAGCATGACGGCACGCGCCGGCTTATGTATTGCCGCTTGCCTGACGATGCGTTGCAACGCACAATCGGTCTCATTCTGTCTACCGGTGCCCGTCCATGGCCTATGCCTCGCTCGCCACTGGCGTGTTGCTCGCCGCCGGCTTCGGCTCACGCTTCGACCCGGACGGCCGGCATAACAAACTGCTCGCGCACATGCCCGACGGTACGCCGGTCGCGCACGAAGCCGCGCATCGACTGCTGCGGGTTGTCAGCCGCGTGCTGGCCGTCGTGCGACCGGGTTCGGACGCGCTCGCCCGTCTCCTGAACGACGCCGGTTGCGACGTGGTGTTCACCGCCAATGCCGAACGTGGCATGGGCGCAAGCCTCGCCGCCGGCATCGAAGCCAGCGACGATGCCGAGGGCTGGCTCGTCGCGCTCGCCGACATGCCACGCATTGCCACCACGACGATCGAAGCAGTCGCGCGTTCGCTCGACGGCGGCGCTTCAATCGTCGCGCCGTTTTATCAGGGACAGCGCGGCCACCCGGTCGGCTTCGGCGTCGAACATCGGGACGCACTGATAACGCTCGACGGCGACACCGGCGCGCGCGCGCTGCTGATGTCGCAGCATGTGGTGCGGCTGGACGTCGACGACCCCGGGATTCTGCGCGACGTGGATACGCCTGACGATCTGCGCAACGTTTAGCTTGAGCTTGAGCGCGGCGCCTGCCAACCGGCGGGCTTGATCCAGGCTGGCGTTTGGGCGCATACTGTACATCTATACAGTACTCTGGGCGCATGAATTGGCGCATGGCGGCACCGCGCTGCGTGCATCCACGGCGCGTCAGCATGAAACGCATTCCGATTGAACCGTCTTTCGCCGCATGGCGGCGCGCCGCGCGGGTGCTGCTGCGGCAAGGTGTCGAGCCTTCGCAGATCGAGTGGCTTGAGTCCGGGAATGAAGCACCGGCCGAAAGTGATGGGGATCGCCATGGTTCGGGGCAAATTGCGCAATCTTCGGCAACGTCCGTAGCTGAAAGGATCGCCAGCACGATCGCTGTCGAGGTGCCTGTCGACGTACCAAACACGGCGCCCGCTTGCACTGGGCCAGGTGTCTCAGCCGCGCCCGCGATTCCGCGCGAACTGCTCTCCTGGCTCAACACCGCTGCATGCTTCCGCGCGCCGGACCGCTGGGCGCTGCTGTACCGCGTCCTGTGGCGCTGGACGCGCGCCGAGCGCAACGTCCTCGATCTCGACGACCCCGACGGCGCGTTGCTCGATCAACGCATCAAGGCGGTCGAACACGAAACCGCCGATCTGCTGCTACTCACGCGGTTCAGACGGCGTGATCCGTTGATGGGGCTACCCGAATTCGTCGGCTGGTACGAGCCGCATCATGACCTGCTGGAGCGCGCCGCCGCGCTGTTCGCCACGCCCATGGGCGATTCCACGTGGATGCTCGCCACACCGTACGGAGCGGCGTTCTGGAATGGCATGCTGCTGCGCATCGACCGGCCGCCGGCGGAGGAACATCAGCAGACCACGCTGGCGCTACCAGAAAACGCCATGACCGGCGAAGCCCTCACCAGCATGCCCGCGGAAGCGCTCTGGCTTGCGTATTACGCCAGCGCCTTCAATGGTCAGCCCTCGCCCGTGCCATTGCGTTACTGGAGAACACCGCCCGCGGGTCCACCCTTGCCCGCACACCTTGCGCGCGCGCGCAGCCGTCTCGGCGCGCAAAGCGCCGCCGTCACCGTCCCGCCCGCGCCACCGGTCGAATATTCAGCGGTGACGCCCCCCTTACGGGAGCCCACGGGCCCGCTTGCCACCTGCCGCCGTTGCGCGTTGTGGCGCAATGCGAAGCAGGCGGTTGCGGGCGCCGGGGCCGCCCATGCGGCGATCATGGTGGTCGGCGAACAGCCAGGCGAGTACGAGAACCAGCAGGGCGAGCCCTTCACCGGCCCGGCCGGTCAACTGCTGGACGCCGTGCTTGCGCGCGCCGGTCTGAAACGGGAGGCGCTATATCTGACCTACGCCGTCAAGCATTACAAATGGGAAACGCTCGACCAGGAGCGCATCCATCGAACGCCCGCGCGGCGCGAAGTCGAGGCTTGCCAGTACTGGCTGGAAAAAGAACTGACGCGGATAGCGCCGCGTGTGGTGGTCACGCTAGGCGCAACCGCGCTGAAAGCGCTGACCGGGGCGCACGTCAGTCTGTCCGAATACCTCGGCCAAACCATCGCCCATGACGGGCGTCTGATCGTACCGGCCTGGCATCCGTCGTATGCGCTACGAACGGCCGACACCAGGTTGCGCGACGATATCGTGGCGACCATTGCGACGGCATTCGGCCGCGCGGCAGCGCTGGCGGTCGACAGCGCACCCATTCAAGGTGAGCAGGTTCGGGATATGCCAAATGCACAAAGGTGAGCCTCTACGGGAAGCCCCCACAGAATCAGCCCAGTCGGGCATGCGGCTTGCGGCGGCCACAACGTTTACACAAGCCGCGCCGATTCCGCCTAAGCTGATGTGACGCCGCACATCCAGCAAGCTTGTCTCGCGCAATATTGAAGCTTCGAATGCGGCCCCGCGCGCTTCGAAACCACCACACATCCATGAGCGAAACCAGCCCACGCCTTTTTATCGTCTCGCCCCATTTCGACGACGCCGTCTTCAGTTGCGGCGCATTACTCGCCGCCCATCCTGACGCCGCGGTCTGCACGGTGTTTGCCGCGCCCCCCGAGCAGGAGATGCATACTGAATGGGATGAAAAGTCAGGTTTCACGAGCGCCCATCAGGCCATCCACGCCCGCACGCGCGAAGACAACCTCGCGCTGGAGGTACTCGACGCGATTCCGCTGCGCATGCCGTTTCGCGACGGCCAATACATGGACTCGCCGTCGATCAGCAAATTGGCGGCGGTGCTTGAAGAGACCATCTACCGCACGACCGCGAACACGCTGCTAATGCCGCTCGGCCTGTATCACGACGATCACGTACGGGTGTTCGAAGCCTGCTGCGAAATCCTGCCGCGCCTGTCGCATCTCACGTGGTTCGCCTATGAGGAAGCGATTCACCGCCGCACGCCAGGTGTCGTGCAGGCGCGGCTCGCCGACCTCGCGCAACGCAGCATCGTCGCAACGCCGGCCTATCCGAGCGTAGGCCATACGATTGATCTCCAGCGCCGTACCCAGCTCAAACGCGAAGCGGTCAACGCCTACGAAAGCCAGCTGCGCGCTTTCGGTGCAGACATTTATGACGATGTTTTCGCCGCCGAACGTTACTGGCAATTGAGCGTGGGCCGCCGCGCGCGAAAGTAAGAACCGCGCCGCGTGCCGGATCGCCTACGCTTGAAGAGAATGACCGGGGCTTATGCGCATTCGACCGGCTGGACCGCCTGCTTTTCAGCTCGCTGTTCAGCCGGCGTCCCGGGCCACTTTCCGGCCCGCTTCGAAAGCCGCTTCCAAGCCCGCTTTCAGGCCCGCTTTCAGGCCCTCTTCCCAACTAAAAGAGGTGATGCAATGAGCTACGACATGCATACCAGTCCGATTCCCGACCCGAACGCCGATCCGAACCGCGACCCGGAAAGCGATCCACTGGTGCCCCCGTCGCCCGGCCATCACACCGAGGAGCCGCAGCGGCCCGATGGGCCACCGGACAAAGACCCGGTGTGACGCCGTGCCGGTTGTTGCCGGGCGCGTGCGTGAACGCGCGCTTTAGCGCGTCAGCTCGCTAAAGCCTTGCAAGAGACGGTCGATGTCGGCGGCATGGATATTGCCCATCGTCGAGATACGGAATAGCTCGGCCGACAACCCGCCTTGACCGGCATAGATGACGAAACCGCGCGCTTTCAGCGCGTCGTGCAGTTGCGGATATGCCACGCCATTAGGCAAGCGGTACGCGCGCAACACCACCGACGACTGCTCCGGCGGCAACACACTGCCCACGCCCCGCTCAGCCAGGCCCGCGCGAGCCTGCTCGGCGAGCGCCGCATAACGTGCGTGGCGCGCCTGCCAACCGCCTTCGTCGGCGAGTTCGCGCAATGCTTCGACCAGCGCGTAGTACGCATGGACCGACGGCGTGAACGGCGTATTGCGCTGATCCTGCAAACGCGCGAGGCGCCCGAGGTCCAGGTAATACGTGCGGCTCGCCGCCTGTTCGAGCGCCGCGCGCCGCACCAGCACGAACGACGCGCCAGGCACGCCGTGCAGACACTTGTTCGCGGTCGCCGCCACGGCGTCGAGACTGGCGTCGGCAAAATCGATCGCTTCCGCGCCGAAGCTGCTGACGCCATCCACCAGCAGACGCAGACCACGTTCGCGGCACAGCGCCCCGAGCGCCTGCAGATCGTTCAGACGGCCTGTCGTGGTTTCGTGATGAATCACGGCGACGTGGGTGAACGCTTTGTCCGCGTCGAGGCGTTCGGCGATTTTCGCGAGATCCGGCGCCTGCATCCAGTCGTGTTTCAGCGACTCGTGCGCGATGCCGTATTGCGCGGCGATCTGCGAAATACGCTCGCCGTACACGCCGTTTTCCACGACCAGCAGCTTGCCGTGTTGCGGCACCAGCGCGGCGGTCATGCTTTCAACAGCAGCCGTGCCGGAACCGGTCATCAGCACCGCTTGCCATTCGCCTGCGTCGAGACCATACAGTTCGACCAGACGTGTGCGCGCCTCTTCCTGCAAGTCGAAAAACTCGCTTTCACGATGGCACAAATCCGTTTGCAACAGGCTATTGCGGACACGTTCGGTGAGCGTCACCGGGCCGGGGTTGAGCAGCAACATGAGTGACACTCCTTAAACGGCGCCGATGTGGCGCATCAGGCGCGTCTTCACATCGGGCGGGGTGATAGTGGGACGCGGGAGGCCATCGGGCGTACCGCGGCGAATCGCCAGGCGCGCGAAGCGCGGGCCATGGGGCGACGGTACTGTTTCGAACAGCTCGTCGATCACGTTGAGGTCGTCGCTTTCAACCGCCGACGCATAACCACAAGCCGCGGCGACACCCGCAAACGACACCTGCGGCGACACTGTCGCCTGACCACCGGTCGAATCGTGCGCGCCGTTATCGAGCAGCACGTGCGTGAGATTCGACGGACCGTACGCACCAAGCGTCGCGAACGCGCCCATGCGCATCAGCGCGGCGCCGTCGCCGTCGAGCGCGACCACGTGCAGGTCGGGACGCGCGAGGGCAAGCCCCAACGCAAACGGTGTCACGCAACCCATCGAGCCGACCATGTACAACTGATTGGGACGGTCGTCGATGGCATAGAGTTCGCGGCCGCAAAATCCGGTCGACGCGCGCACGACCGTCGATTCGAGCGGCGTATGCGCAATGACCTTCTGCAGCGCGTCGTGACGTGAAGCCAGTTCATTTTCGGCCACGTTCCCGAATTGCGAACGCGACACAACCGGCACGCGGCGAGCGCCCGCATGGCCTTCTTTCAACTCGTACGGCGCCACGCTGCCCTTTTGCATCACGAGCGCGTACGGGCGGCCGGTTTCATCCATGTGCGCAATGGCGCGATCCAGCGCCGGGCCGATCGCGTCGGCTTCGGTCGGGAAGGTCTCCCACGGAATCTCCATCGTATCGAGCATCGCGGGCGTGACCGGGCCCATCAGCGCGTGCTGCGGTTCGTCCGCGACGCCGGGTTGCCCGCGCCACGTCACGATCAGCAATTGCGGCAGACGGAAAGTCCACGTGAGCGAGGTCAACGGGCTCACCGCATTGCCGAGGCCGGAGTTCTGCATCATGGTGATGCCACGCCGGCCGTTCTGCGCGCCGAGCGTGACACCCGCGATCAGCGCGACCGCATCGCCTTCGTTGGCCGCCGAGACGTAATGCAGCGACTCGTCCTGCAACACGTAGTTGATGAACGGCGTCAGATACGAGCACGGCACGCCTGCATACCAGTCGAAGCCACGCTCGCGAGCCGCCTCGACGAACTGTGCTGCCTCGATCATTGCGCGGCTCCGCTGGCTTCGTTCGTCTTGCCGCCGACCGCTGCCGCGAACGGCGCTTGCGCATGCGCGAAATCGCCTGCACGGCGGAAGTCTTCGAGATCGTTCACACCACGCCAGTGGCCGTGCACGTATTGCACTTCGACCGCTTCACCCGCTTCGATCAGCGCATTCAGCAGCGCGGGCATGTCGAGCGAATCGAAATCCGGGCGTGCCTGCAATTTGCCGAGTACCGCTTGCAGACGCTCACGGCCCTCTCCACGTACATTCAGCAGACCGACCCAGCGACCGTGCGGCGTTTGCGAAGCGATGGCGGAGCTTGCTTCCTGCCCGCTCGACACGTGACGCAGTGTGACCTTGCTGCCGAACAGGCCGCGATCGTCACTCGCCGAGCACCACGCGAAGTCGCGCACGCTGGCGTTTTCCGCATCGGTCAGCGACGAATCGACCACCACGCTGAACGCCGCTTCGCTCTCGACCAGGTCGCGCAGGATGTAGCTGCGGAACAGCAGATCGCCGTACGAGATGACGGTGTCGCCTGCAAGCTTGTCGGCTGCGCAGGCGAGCGATGCCAGCTCGCCGGTTCGCGCATGACGTTCGTTGACGACCAGTTTGATACCCGCCGTATCGATCGCATCGGCGCGATAACCGCCGACCACGGTGATGTCATTGACGCTCTGTTTTTTGAACGCGTCGACGAGCCAGCGCAACAGCGGCTTGCCCGCGATCGGCAGCATGACTTTCGGACGATCTTCGGTGACGGCTTCGAGCCCTTTGCCGCGGCTTGCCGCGAGCACGACGGCCGCACCGGCCGCGCGTCCACTCGACAGATAGCGGTCTTCGGCTTCCGAGTATTCGTCGGCGTCTTGCAGACGGAAGATTTCGTTGACTGCGGCGATGCTGTCTTCGACGTTGACGAGCGTTTCGCTCGAGTGAATTTCCTTGGCGACGGCCTGCATGGCCGAGGTCGCTGCGCGGATCAGATGATTCGCCCAGATGACCGTGCTGATGCCGGCTTCGCGGAACACTTCGGTGGGCGTGCTGTAGTACTTGGTCGGCACGATGACGAGCGGTCCGCGGCCAGCCCATTCGCGCGCGAACTCGAGGATTTCGTCGGGACGCGAGAGCTTGCTGTGAATCAGGATCGCATCGGCGCCCGCTTGCCGATAGGCTTCCGCGCGACGCAGCGCTTCGTCCATGCCCCAGCCGGCGATGAGTGCTTCGACGCGTGCGACGATCGAGAAGTTTTCATCCGACTGCGAGTCTTTACCGGCTTTGATCTTGCCGCAGAACTCGTCCATATCCGCGAGCGGCTGGGCTTCGCCATTGATGAAGCTATTCGTTTTCGGGAATTGCTTGTCTTCGATACAGACGCCGGCGATGCCGCGTTGTTCGAGTTTGCGCACGAGACGGCGCACGTTGTTGAAGTTGCCGTAGCCGGTATCGCCATCGAGGAGGATGGGCAGATCGCTGGCATCGGCCATGAATTCGAGGGTGTCGACGACTTGCGTCCAGCTGGCTTCGTTGTTGTCGCGCACGCCGAATTGGGCGGATATCGCGAGACCCGAACCCCAGATCGCCTTGAAGCCGGCTTCGCGGACGATACGGGCGGAGAGGCCGTTGTGGGCCTCCATCATGAATTCGAGTTCGGTGCTGACGAGCATCTGACGCAGACGCGCGCTGCGGGACGCGGAGATGAATGCGGGTTCGCGGGCGTTCATTTTCTTTACTCCTGGTGGCGGGCTTATTGGTGCTCTTTTTTGCCCGGCTGGCGACTGGAAAATGGCGACTATAGCTGAAATCGTTTTTATTGGTTGTCCGGGTTGTATTCGGTTTTTATGATGTTGTTGTTAAGTGGGGAAATGTGCTTTTTTTTGCTTTTTATACAATGTGGTTGAGGGTTGGATTTTTTTGGCGTTGTGTGGAGGAATGTGATTTTGGCCCTGCGGGGCTTGGGTTTGTGGTTTTTTTTGTTATCTGGTTTGGGTTTTATATTTGGGTGTGGTTATTTGATTTATGGATTAATGGCGTTAATGGTCTATTAGTGTTGCCCCTGTGCGGGGCGAACGCTAATAGACCAATAACAAAACAAGGAAAGGCCAAAAAGCCAGATCAAGGAAAGACCAAAACCGCAGGCAAACAGACAAACAGACAAACAAAGCGCCGCGCAGGCAAAAAAACCAGCCAAACCAAAACCCCAATTAATCAGACAAAAAGAAACAGCGGGTTTCCCCTCCCCTGCAGAGCAAAGAACAACAAGCCGTAAACACAGTAAGCGAAAAGCCAACCGCTGCAAGCGAAAGAACAAAAGAGCAAAAGAGCAACACCCCTGACCGACCACCTCGCGAAAGCGAAAGCAAAAAAGCAAACCCCATTGCTATGACTCTGAACAAAAAACTAGCCTCAATGATCGCAGTCCTCTGGACCGGCCTGATCCTGATCGGCGGCTTCGGCGCATGGCAAAACCGCGCGTCGATGATCTCGGACCGTCGCGATCAACTCACCTCGCTGATTGATCAGGCCAATCACATCGTCAACCGCTACTACACCCTCGCGCAACACCACACGATCACCGAAGACGAAGCCAAAAAACAGGCGCTCGAAACACTCGCCGCCATGCGTTACGGCAAAGACGGCTACATCTCCGTCAACGACTCGCAACCGGTCATGCTGATGCATCCGATCAAGAAAGAAATGGTCGGCAAGAACATGGCGCAGTTCGCCGACCCGGCCGGCAACCATCTGTTCGTCGATATCGTCAACGCAGGCAATCACGACGGCGGCGGTTTCGTCGACTATCTGTGGGCCAAGCCGGGCAGCGACAAACCCGTGGCGAAAACCAGCTTCGCGATCCACTTCGCGCCGTGGGACTGGTATCTCGTCACCGGCATGTACATGGACGACGTGCAGCACGCGTTCTACGCCAATCTGCTGCGCTGGCTCGTCATCACAGTAACGCTCGGCGCGATCGCCACAGCCGTCATGCTGCTGGTGTTACGCAGCATCCGCCGCACGCTCGGGGGCGATCTCGAAGTCGCCGTCGAAGCCGCGCAACTCATGGCGCGCGGCAATCTCGCCACGCGCGTGCCGGTGCACACGAACGACACCGGCAGTCTGCTGCACGCCCTCCACACCATGCAGGCCGGTCTCGTCGATACGGTTTCGCGCGTGCGGCTCGGCACCGAAAACATCAATATCGGTGCGACCGAAATCGCCGCCGGCAACACGGATCTGTCGCAGCGCACCGAGGAACAGGCCGCAGCGCTCGTCGAAACGGCGTCGAGCATGGATCAGATGACAGTCAACGTGAAGCAGAACGCTGACAGCGCACTGCAAGCGGCACAACTCGCCGGTCAGGCGGCGGATGTGGCCACGCGCGGCAGCCGCGTGGTCGACGACGTGGTCCGCACCATGGGCGAAATCACCAGCAGCTCACGGCAGATCGGCGACATCATCGGCGTGATCGACGGCATCGCGTTCCAGACCAACATCCTCGCGCTCAATGCCGCCGTCGAAGCGGCCCGCGCGGGCGAACAGGGACGCGGCTTCGCGGTGGTCGCAGCAGAAGTGCGCAGTCTCGCGCAGCGCTCGGCCACGGCCGCGAAGGAAATCAAGGCGTTGATCGAGACATCCACCCATACTGTCCAAGCGGGCGCGTCGCTGGTCGCCAATGCCGGTTCGACCATGGGCGAGATCGTGCAGTCCGTGCGACGCGTCAACGAAATCCTGGAAGAGATCAGCAACGCGTCGCGGGAACAGAGCGCGGGTATCGAACAGGTCAATCGCGCAGTCGGCGAAATGGATCAGGTCACGCAGCAAAATGCCGCGCTCGTCGAAGAAGCCGCCGCTGCAGCCCATTCGCTAAAGGACCAGGTGGGCGTGCTTCGCGAGGCAATCTCGAGCTTCGCTTTGCCGGCCTGAGTCCGCCGGCGCTTTTCTGACGGCGGGACGTCAGGGGAAGAGAGGCAAAAAAAGAAGGCGCTCGACAGGCAGGGAGCGCCTCTTTAACACGCCGCGTCGGAGTCGACGCATCAATCGAACGAACCAGCCGCGCGGATTTTTCAAGTCCGCGCGGCTTTTTTGTGGCCGCCTGTGCCTGTGCCTGTGCCTGTGCCTGTGCCTGTGCCTGTGCCTGTGCCTGTGCCTGTGCCTGTGCCTGCCGTCTGCGTCTGCGTCTGCGTCTGCAGCGGCAGCGGCAGCACGGTGCGCGACGTGCTGCCCCGCCACTCTCCGCTTGCATGGCCCTCGCATCCAGATTACGTTCTGTTTACAATCTGGGCAGCGCCAGCTTCGCGGTGCACATACCGGCCATGCGGTTTCATCGGCAACTCAAGGTATTCACCGCCGCCGATCCGGGCGGCGCAAGCTAATCCCGCTGCACGCCACACGCGTGTGGCTTTCACTCGAGGAGCACGCTCAACAGTCACGCGCAACAAGCCGCCGGCGTTGCCGGTTTCAGCTCGCCACGCACCACTGTTCGTTATCCGCACTCATGATCCAAAAGAAGAAATCGCAGTCGCACGATCCATACGCGCCCGTCGCGAAGAACCAGTTGCTAATCGCGCGCCTGCCGATGTGGCGCTCGAAACTTGTCGTCCTGCTGGTGTTTGGCGCGTTCGCGTCGCTGGCGGGGCGCGCGTTCTGGGTGCAGGTGGTCAATCAGGATTTCTACGTCGATCAGGGGCAAAAACGCTATCAGCGCACCATCGAACTGGATGCAACGCGCGGGCGCATCGTCGACCGCAATGGCTCGCTGCTCGCCGTCAGTCTCGCGACTTACGAGATCTGGGCCTCCCCCAAGCTGCTCGATGAAGGCGCGTTCGCGCCGCTTTCGAAGCTGCTCGACCTGCCGCTAGCAGAACTGCGCCGGCGTCTGAACGGCGACAAAACCTTCGTGCTGCTCAAGCGTCAGGTGGATGCCGACACCGCCGATCGCCTCAATAAACTGGGCCTCGCCGGCATCACGCAGATCGCGGATTCGAAGCGCTTTTACCCAGAAGGGGAATCGGCGGCGCACGTGGTCGGCTTCACGGATATCGAGGACAACGGCCAGGAAGGCGTCGAACTCGCTGCCAACGAGCAACTACTCGGCGTGCCGGGCCAGCGCGAAGTGATCCGCGACCGCCTGGGCCGGGTGGTGTCCGAAACCCGGCCGCTCGTGCCCGCGCAGAACGGCGACACCATTCATCTAACGATCGACCGCCGCATTCAGCAGCTCGCCTACGCGCAACTGAAGGACGCCATTGCAAAACATCACGCCGAAGCCGGCAGCGTGGTCGTGCTCGATGCGCGCAACGGCGAGATTCTCGCGCTCGCCAACTATCCGAGCTTCGATCCGAACGACCGCGCCCGTCTCACCGGACGGCAACTGCGCAATCGCGCGGTAGTCGACACCTTCGAGCCAGGCTCGACGATCAAGCCGGTGGTCGTCGCATTGTCGATCGACGAAGGCAAGGTGCGACCGCAAAGCGTCATCAATACCGCGCCAGGCTGGTACAAGATCGGCCCGGCCGTGATTCACGACACGTCGAATCACGGCGCGATGACTGTTGCCGAAGCCGTGCAGAAGTCGAGCAATATCGCGCTCGCCAAGCTCGCACTGAATCTGCCCGCCGAAACGATCTGGAACAAGTATCAGGAATACGGGCTCGGGTTGCGACCCGAACTGACCTTTCCGGGTGTCGCGTCGGGCAAGGTGCGCCCGTACAAACGCTGGCGTCCGATCGAACAGGCCACCATGGCGTACGGCTACGGCCTGTCGACTTCGCTGCTGCAAATGGCGCAGGTGTATACGGCCTACGCAGGCGACGGCACCCTGCATCCCGTGAGTTTGTTGCACAAAGACAGAGATGCGGACGGGAATGCCGGTGCGGGTGGCGCGGCACAGGCCACCGGCAAAGGCCATGCGGTCACGACACCCGCCACCGCGCGCGCGATCCGTTCGATGCTCGAAATGGCCACCGGCCCTGGCGGCACAGGGCGTGCAGCAGCGGTGGAAGGCTACCGGATCGGCGGCAAAACCGGCACGGCGCGCAAACAGGTCGGCGCGACTTACGCGAAAAACCGTTACCGCGCCCTGTTCGTCGGCATGGCGCCAATGAGCGACCCGCGGCTGATCGTCGCCGTCATGATCGACGACCCGGCCGGCAAGGCGTTCTATGGAGGGACGGTGGCCGGCCCGGTGTTCGGTGCGGTGACCGGTGGCGCACTGCAATTACTCGGGGTGCCGCCGGATGCGTGAGGGGCCGTGGCGGGGGGCTGAAAGACATCGTCGACCGGCAACTGGCGCTGTTCGAAAAGGTCGATCCGAGTGACGCGGAAGGTGTGAAGAAAAAACTCGGCAAGACGCCGCCGGTTTCGGAAACGGCGTTGCCTCAAACACCTGCAATGCGCCCTGCCGGTTGTGCATGCCACTGGTTGGGCGAGGCCGGCAAGCGTTAGCGTGACACCTTATCGCTGTCCGCTTTCGCCAGCGCCTCGATGCGGTTGCGGCCATTGCGTTTGGCCTGGTACATCGCCCGATCGGCTTCTTCCATTATCGCGTGGCCATTCGCGGCCGCCTCGGCCGGCGCACCGGTAATCGTGCGCGCCGCCACGCCGATCGATACGGTCAACGCAATGCGTTCGCCGTGATCGTCCTGCAAATCCAGCCTTTCGACAGCCAGCCGCACGCGCTCGGCGACCGTCAATGCATCAGAGCGATCGCCTTGCAGCAGCGCGGTGAACTCTTCGCCGCCGTAGCGCGCCACGGTGTCGCCCAACCGTACCTGCTGTCGCACGCAGGCCGCCACCGCCGCGAGGGCCCGGTCACCGGTCCGATGTCCGTAGGTGTCGTTGATGCGCTTGAAGCTGTCGATATCGATGAAAAGACACGCCACCGGCACGCCATAACGGACGGCGCGCATGATCTCCTCGCGCAAGCGTTCGTCGAAGTAGCGGCGATTGGCGAGGCCGGTCAGCGAATCGGTCATGCCGAGTTGCTTGAGCCGCTCGCGATGCGCGACATTGTCGAGACTCGCCGTGACGATACTCGCGAACCGCTCAAGAATGTCCGTGGCCATGCCTTCGCCGAAACGCACCGGGTCGTCGCTGCACAGGCACAGATAGCCGCTGACGGTGTCGCCGGCGGCCAGCGGCAGCAAGATCGCGCTCGCCGGCGTGTCGGCATCGCCGAAGAATGCGCGGCGCGCCGTTTCATCCAGCTCGCCCGGTTTGCCCAGCCATGGCCGTCCCTCGTCGCACAGACCAAGGCCTGCGAGGCCGCCTTCGCGTGAGGTTTTCAGATTGGGCTGGTCGAGCGCATGCAAGGCGCTCTGCTCGAGGAGTTCGAGCAACATGGGCGCGCGGTCATCGAGCCACAACGTCACGCTCGCCAGCGAGAATTCCTGCGGCAGATGACTGAACAGCGTGTCGAGAAACGACGGAAAACTCTGCGCGCCGATCAACCTCAACTCGACGTTCTGGAAGCGGCGCAGCGTACGTTCGTTGTGCTGCACGGTATCGACGAGCGAGCGAAGCCGGTCTGAAAGCGGCGTTTGAGCGAGATTCGTCACGTTATCAATGATGCAGGCCCGGAAGCGAAGCGGGGGCGGCGGCCCCAACCGCTGTAATAACGGCCAATTCCGCGAGGTCTTGAGGGTTGGATCAACGCGTACGCAAAAACAGCGCTTGAGCGGCGCGATCGGGCAGAGGGATCGAGCGTGGAAATTTTGAGCGCGATCTTAAGTTTGGCTTAATTCTTACCTGTAACTATGGCGCACAACATCCCCTGTTGAGCCGCCAGAACATCGGCGGCGCTTTTTTATCGAGGGATGTCGCCGAGGCACCGATAGATGGACAGCATGCCTGCGAAGAAGGAGTCAAACGATGGTGGAAGACACGGTATTCGAGCATTTGCGCGCGATGCCCGGCAACGAATGGGTGCGCCAGATCCACTCGTGCAAGGTCTCAGACCCCTTGCAACCCCCTTGGGGACGCTCGTACAGACTCGTTGAATGGACCATGAAGCACACCCCCGAATCGAGTCGCCGCGTGGTGCCAGCCGAAAGCACGCCACTCGAAATCGCACAGGCGGTGGTGTCACACATTCCGGGGCGCCGCTTCTGCCAGCACAGCGACGACTAATCGCTTAGCTGGCAACCTCCCCTCAGTTTTTTGCGCGCCTCGCCACTTCTTCCTGAAACAGCGCGACTTCTTCCGCAGCGGCTTTTGCGACACTCGGGCGCTGCATCAAGCGCTTGTAGTAATCGGCAACCGCGGGCCATTGCGAAAGATCGACGCCGCCAAACGACGCCCAGTTCAGCACGGTGACCAGATAGGCGTCGCCCACGCTGAACGCGTCGAGCAGAAACTCGTTTTGCGCCAGATGATCTTGCAGAACACCCAGCCGCAACGCGGCCTTCTCGCGCGCATAGCGCTTCACGTCTTCCGGCGCGCGCGCATCGAGTAGCGGCACGAACACCGCCTTGTGCAACTCCGTACTGATAAAACCCAACCATTGTTGCAGCCGCGCGCGCTGTGCCGTGCCCGCGGCGGGCGCGAGCCGTGCAGCCGGAAAATGATCGGCTACATACGGCAGGATCGCGGTGTTTTCACTCAACAGCCAGCCTTCATCCGTGCGCAGCACCGGCACCTGCCCGAGCGGACTGATCGGATAAAAGTCCGAGCCGTCCGACAACTGTTTCGACTTCGTATCGACCTGAATGTACCCAGCCTGCGCCCCCGCCTCATACAGGGAAATTCGGGTGGCCAGTGAGCACGCTAGCGGAGAGAAGTACAGATCCATGGGGAATCCTCTGTCGTTGGAGTTTTTGTACTATATTGCATATAAATCACTTACGCCATATTTTTATGCCAACCAGTACAAAAAAAGAAGTGCGCCCCCGTGGACGTCCGCGTGCCTATGATTCCGACCAGGCGCTCGCCGATGCAAGAAACGTGTTCTGGCGCAGCGGCTATGCGGGCACCTCGCTGGATCAACTGAGCGCCGCGACCGGCATGAACCGCCCAAGCCTGTACGGCGCATTCGGCGATAAACATGCGTTGTATCTAACCACACTCGAACGTTATATCGAGGCCGGCCGACTCGCGATGGTTGATGCGCTCGGCGAGGACCTGCCATTGCCGCAAGCACTGCTGCGCGTTTATGACGGCGCGCTCGCGTGGTACTTGCCCGCCGACGGCGATCCGCTCGGCTGCTTCATGATCGGCACTGCCGCAGTCGAAGCAGTGGATGACACCGAGGTTCGCGCGGCCCTTGCCGAGGGACTGCGCACCTACGACAAGGCCTTCGAGAAACGCTTCAAGCTCGCGCAAGCTGCGGGCGAACTGAGCGCCGAAGCGCAACCGCCCCTCCTCGCGAAGATCGCGTCGGCGATTTTGCACAGCCTCGCGTTGCGCGCCCGCGCAGGCGATTCGCGCGCGTCGCTGCGGGCGACGGCGGTTGCGGGCGTGACATTGATATGCGGCAGTGCGGGCGAATCACCTGTGCCGGCAACGGGCAAAACCGCAGTGAAGAGACGTGGACGCTAGGCGGAAGGTGTTTCGCCCACGTCGTTCAGTTTGCGCCCGGATCATAGGCAGCCGGATAGCCGCGCCTTTGCAATGCTTGACAGTCACGGGGAACGGTTATGCCTATGATGGGCGCTTCCGCCCGACACATTATGGTTTCGACATGAGCTATCCGTACGACATACTGACCGCTGCCTGTCTTTTCATCATTGTGGTCTCCACCTCCATCATGCTCGCGCTCACCTGAGCGTTGTAACGCCTCTTTTTGCCGGGGTTGCCAGCCGCTCAACGCGCTCTACGTGCTTCCGTAAAAAGAGGGGATATACTGTACATATATACAGTATATTTCGTCTGAGCAATGCGTCTTCCTCCCTTCGACCCTCCCACGCTCGCCGAACTGCGCACCTGGTGGCGCACGCGTGACGAGCAGGCCATCCAGCGGCTCATCCTCGAGATCCAACGCCAGCGGCTCACGTTGCTGGAATTGCGCCACCTGATCGACAGCGGTGTCCAGCAGGCGCGCGCAGCCGACCGCACGCTGGTCGAACGCGGCGAGCCATTAATGACATTACGCATACGGATCGCGCAGGAAGTGCTGCGCGTCGGTGACATCGACGATACCCGGCTAATGAGCCGCGCCGAACAGGAGAAGCTCGCCGTGCGAACAGAGGGTCAGATGGAATACGCACGCGAGGGCCGCTTGAGGCGGCAGCGCCGGAATATCTAGTGCGAGCGTGGCTGCACATTTGCGCGCGCCCGAACGAAACGGCGCGCGGCAGCAAGCAGATTCGTTAGCGCGTTTGCGTGGCGACGCGCAGACCGAGCGAAATGAACAGCACGCCGATGATCTTGTTTTGCCAGCGGCTCAGCCATGTCAGGCGCTTGACGAGCTTGCCCAGCGGACGAATGGTCAGCACGATCAGCGTTGTATAAAGCGCGCTCATGCCGACGAAGATCAGCCCGAGCGTCGCGAACTGCAGGAATGAGGAGCCATGCTCAGGGCGAACGAACTGCGGCAGGAACGCGAGGAAAAACAGCGCGGTCTTGGGGTTCAACACTTCGGCAGGAATCGCCTGAAAAAAGGCCTTGGAAGCGGATACCTGCACGACAGCCGGCAAATGCGCGCTCCCTTGCTTTTCGCGCAAGGCGCGAATGCCCAGATAGATGAGATACGCGGCGCCAACGAATTTCACCGCATTGAAAGCGAGTGCCGAAGTCATCAGCAGCGCCGACAAGCCGACCGATGCACCTAACGTATGGATGAAATCGCCAACTGCGACGCCAAGACCGGTGAGAATGCCGGCCTTCCGGCCGCCATGCACTGTGCGAGTCAAAACCAGCAGCACGGCCGGCCCCGGAATCAGAAAGAGCCCCAGTACAACGGCAACGAACGTTCCTAGCGTAGAAAAATCGAGCATGTGGTCTCCTTGGTGGCGCTCCCGCTTCGGCAGAGAGGCACGCGTTCAGCCGACGATTGTAGACGAATATCCATCGACGATCCGTTACCATGGCGGGCACAAGGCCGCATAAGATTCACATGCGGTCTGCATCTTTCCATCCATCGAAGTCTTTGCCTTGCCCACCTATACCTTGCCCGCGCCGCTGTCCGCGGAACTCGAGATTCGCAAGAGCCGTTTCATCGCGCATGCGATACCGGTCGCCGACCGCGACGCGGCGATGACCGAGTTGCGCCGTCTGCGCGACGAGCATCCAGGCGCAACACATGTGTGCTGGGCGCTACTGGCAGGTGGCCAGTCAGGCATGTCCGACGACGGCGAGCCGTCCGGAACCGCGGGCCGGCCCATTCTCGAAGTACTGCGGCATCATGATCTGGACGGCGTGCTGGCAGCCGTCGTGCGGTACTACGGTGGCGTAAAGCTGGGTGCCGGCGGCCTGGTGCGGGCGTATACCGATGCGATTGCATCGGCTCTACTGGATGCGCCCCGCGTAGAGAGGATTGCTCAGGTTACGCTGATCGTCGAAGTGAGTTACTCCGACGAAGCGAAAGTGCGCAGATGGATCGAGGCTGAAGGTTATGCACTCATGGACAGTGCCTACGGGATGCTGGTGAAAATGACTGTCCGGCTGCCCGTCAACGCGGTGGACGATGCCCGGCTAGCCCTGGTGGATATGACTCAGGGCAAAGCCGGTTTTTTTTGATCGTTTGCCTTCCCGGCTCACTGTTACCATGCTGCTCTGTCCCGGGATGACTCAACCTAAAAGGCAACTCCTCTGACCCCGACTGCCGCTTCTTCCAGCACAGCGTCCGAGTCGCCGCCACAGAGTCAGTCTCTGCGGCCATCGCTCGGCCCCACGCGTGCAGCCCTGCGATCGACTGTACTCAAGGGTTGCGGCGTCGTCGCACTGCCGTTGATGCTGTCCGCCTGCTCGTGGTCGTGGTTCGGTCTGAATAATCCACCGCGCGCCGCGGCCGCGCATTCAACCGGCTGGCTCAGCATCGCCCCTGCCCGTGATTTCGTCTACATGCCGGCTCGCAACGGCCAGGTTTCGCCGAACCGGATCGAAAATACGGCGATGACCGGCATCGTGCTAAAGAACGATATCAACGAGGCCGTGCGCAACGGCATCGCCAGCAGTTTGCGGATCGCCGGTTTTCATCTCACCGGGGGCCGGAAGGTTCTGAGCGGTAGCATCGAGCAGTTCACGGTAGACGACTCGCGCTCGCCAACATTCTGGACACTGAAAATGCGCTATGTCGTGACCGATGCCGCGACCCAGAATGTTGTGTTCTCAACCATCAAGACGGTCCGGCAGAAATCGCCTAAATTCACCAGCAATACCATCGCCATCGAAGACACCGTCAGGCTGAGCGTCGATGCGTTGATCAGCGACCCAGGCTTCGTTAAATCAGTAAATTGAGCATGTGAACTGAATCGGCGCGATCCGCCGATTCGCTACAATCGGGAGATAGCGGAAAAAGCAGAATCAGGGCTTTAATGCCGCTTGCGCATCGCGCGCGCCCGATTCGTTGCCATCCCCTCTCCTTCTCCGTGCGAGCCGTCATGTCTATCACCGCCTGGCTGTTCTTCCTGCCCGCCTGCTTCGCGATCAACCTCGCGCCCGGCCCGAACAATCTTCTCTCGATCAACGTCGCCGCACGTCACGGCTTCATGACGGCGTTCGTCGGCGGCACCGGCCGGCTTGTCGCGTTCGCGGCGATGCTGGTGTTGGCGGCGACCGGCCTCGCCGTCGTGCTGCACGCATCCGAGTGGTTCTTTCTTGCGATCAAACTGGCCGGCGCCGCGTATCTGATCTGGCTTGCCATCCAATTGTGGCGCAGTGACGCTCCGGCCATCGACACGACTCAGCAAGACGACGCGTCGCTCTGGCGGATTGCGCGGCGGGAATGTCTCGTGGCGGCAGGTAACCCGAAGGCGATCCTGGTTTTCACCGCATTTTTGCCGCAGTTTGTCGATATCGCCAAACCGATGCTGCCGCAGTTCGCCGTGCTCGGCGCGAACTTTCTGGTACTCGAATGGGTGGCGATCGCGCTTTATTCCTGGGCTGGCATGCACCTTGGCAAGTGGCTGGTTCGCGCCAAGGTTCGCCGGTGGTTCAATCGCTGCTGCGGCGCGTTTCTGGCGACGATCGGCGTGAGCTTTCTGCTAGTTCGGCGGACATAAACCTCTGCTCAAAACCAAAAATATCAAGCTTGCCGAACGGTCCCGCCGGTCACGCTTCGGTTTTGTATTACACCCTCTGCTACCGTTGAAACCTGCAGGGTAATCGGCCGTTAACGCATATATAAACGATAGCTAATGCATGACAGCATAAACTTTAACTGTCAGTAATCGTCCGGCGCCCCTATGCTCGAAGAATGACCCGGCGCCGCGGTAAGACGATTGGCGGCTACGGGCAAGAGACTTCTCATAGTCACAGGGGCGGCATCATGAAGATCTGTATCTTCGGAGCAGGAGCAATTGGCGGTTTGATGGGCGTGCAACTGGCACGTGCCGGCGCGGATGTGAGTTTCGTCGCGCGCGGCGCGCATCTCGCCGCGATGCGCGAACACGGCGCACGCCTGATCATGGACGGCCAAACGTACAGCGCGCCGGTACGCTGTACGTCCGATCCGCGCGAACTCGGCGTGCAGGACTTTGTGATCATCACACTGAAAGCGCACTCGCTACCCGGCGTGGTCGATGCGATGCAGCCGCTCCTCGGCAAACACACGGCCATCGTCACTGGCGTCAACGGCATTCCCTATTGGTACTTTTATCAGCACGGCGGAAAATTCGCCGGCACGCGCCTCGCCAGCATCGACCCAGACGGCAGCCAATGGACGAAGCTCGGGCCCGAACGCGCGATCGGTTGCGTGTTGTATCCCGCCGCGGAGATCGTCGAGCCGGGCGTCATCAAGCACGTGTACGGCAAAAAATTCCCGATCGGCGAGCCGAGCGGCGAACGCACGCCACGCATTCAACAGTTGCACGAGATCATGCAAGCAGCAGGTTTCGACGCACCGATCCGCGACAATATCCGTGACGAAATCTGGCTCAAGCTGTGGGGAAATCTGTGCTTCAATCCGATCAGCGCATTGACCCACGCCACGCTCGATGTCCTCACCAGCGACCCCGGCACGCGTGCGGTGTCACGCACGATGATGCTCGAAGCCAAGCGGATAGCGGATCAGTTCGGCGTGCATTTTCGCGTCGATGTGGAAAAACGTATTGACGGTGCGGGCGCGGTCGGCGCGCATAAGACCTCGACGCTGGTCGATCTGGAAAACCGCCGGCCGATGGAGATCGATCCGCTATTGACGGTGGTACAGGAGATGGGTCGTCTCGTCGCCGAACCCACGCCGACTATCGACGTCGTGCTCGCGCTGGTCAAGCTGCGCGAACGGATGGCATTGCAGGGCGATTAAGCACCCGTTCGCACTGCGACCCGTCTCACAAGCTTCCGTTCAGGAAAGGAGAGGATCGAACGCCATGCGTTCGATCCTTTTTTACATCGTTATTGATCGATTGCCAGCCACACCGCCTTCGGTTCGGTGAAGTTTTCAATCGCCACATCACCGTGTTCGCGGCCAAAACCGGAATCGCCTGAACCGCCCCAAGGCAAGCGCACATCGGTATAGCCGTAGGTATTGATCCATACGGTGCCCGCTCTCAGATCGCGCGCGACCCGATGTACGCGACCGATATCCGCGCTCCATACGCCGGCCGCGAGGCTATACAACGTGCCATTGGCAATACGGATCGCATCGGCTTCGTCGTTGAAACGGATCACAGTCGCCACCGGCCCGAAGATCTCCTCCTGCGAAATGCGCATTTCATGCTCGACATTGGCGAACACCGTCGGTTCGACGAAGAAACCCCGCTCGCCCACTCGCGCGCCACCGGTCACGAGCGACGCCCCTTCGGACCGACCCGTCTCGACATAGCCGAGCACGGTCTTCATCTGCGCGGCGGAGATAAGCGGTCCCATCGAGGTTTCGCGCGCCGCCGGGTCGCCAACCTTGATCGCCTTCGCACGCGCCGCGAGACGCTCGACAACTTCGTCGTAGACATCGCGATGAGCCAGAATGCGCGAGCCCGCCGAACATACCTGGCCGGTATTGAAGAAGATGCCCGACGCCGCGGCTCGCACCGCATTGTCGAGATTCGCATCCGGGAAGATCAGGTTCGCCGATTTGCCGCCAAGCTCCAGCGTAACGCGCTTGAAGTTGCTGGCCGCGCCTTGCAGAATGCCGCGCCCCACAGAAGGCGAGCCCGTGAAAGTCACTTTGTCGATGCCGGAATGCGCCACCAGCGCATCGCCCACCACCCGCCCCTTGCCGGTGACGATATTCAGCACGCCCGGCGGCACGCCCGCTTCGAGCGCGAGTTCGCCGATGCGCAACGCGGTCAGCGGCGTAATTTCCGCCGGCTTGACGATCAGCGTGCAACCGCACGCCAGCGCGGGCGCAATTTTCCACATGCCGATCATCAGCGGGAAGTTCCACGGCACGATTGCGGCGACCACGCCGACCGGCTCACGCAATGTGTACGTCAATGCATCGGGACGCACCGGCACTACCTGCCCATTGATCTTGTCGCACCAGCCTGCGTAGTATTCGAGCGTATCGATCGCTGCCGGAATATCCTGGCGCATCACAGCGGAAATCGGCTTGCCGGCGTCGATACTTTCGAGCGCGGCGAGTTCTTCCAGATTCGCGCGCATCAGGCCGGCGAGACGCATCAGGATACGGCCTCGCTCGGCTGCCCGGATCGCGTTCCACACTTTCAATGCGGCACGCGCAGCATGGACCGCGGTGTCGACATCGGCGGCGCTGCCTTGTGCCACCAGCGCAATCGGCTCTTCGGTCGCCGGGTTGATATCGATGGAATATTCGCCGGTGCCGGGCGGTAAACGCTTGCCGTTGATCAGCAGATCATGGCGCCTGAGGTCGGTGTCAGTTTCCATCATGAAGCTCCTTGCGGGGAATGTTGCATGGGTTGATTGGCAACGGATCGGCCAGGGCGGCGAACTGTGCCCATGCGGCCGCGGCGTTGGGCCTGAGGGAGCGGTTACGGCGATGCACGAGCAGCGTCGTCAGATTCATCTCCGGAATGAGGGGCCGGCTGACCAGTGAGGCGCCGTATGGGGGCCAATGGCCATCGATGGGTAAAACGCCGATGCCGATACCTAGCTCGACCATCCGCGACACCGCCGCGACGTGTCCGAGTTCCTGCACCGGCCGTCGCTTCAGGCCGTGCGCGCTGAAGGCAAGCTCGAGCGCCGCGCGCATGCCCGCATCGGCATTCAGTGTGACGAGCGCGCATTCCTGCAACGCGCTCCATGCAACGCCGGTTTGCCGCGCCAGCGGATGCGCAGACGGCATCACCACATGCAGCGGCGTTGTGAACACCACCTGCGCATGCAACTGATCGCTGACCAGAGGCTCGGCCACCGAAACCACGCCGAAGTCCACTTCCCCCTGTTCGACGCTCGCGAGCACACTGCTTTGCGGCTGATCCTTGACGGACACGATCAACTCGGGAAACGCCGACGCGCAACGGGCCAGCCCCTGGGCCACCCAACTCGACGACAACACGGGATTGCTAGCCAGCACGACCACGCCGGTGTGTCCGTCGTAAGCGGCTCGTTCCTCGCGCAGCGTCAATTCGATTTCATCGAGCAGGCGCCCGATTCGGCGCTCCAGACTCGCGCCCGCATGAGTCAGTTCTACCTGGCGCGTGGTGCGGTCGAACAGTTTCAATTCGACCGCGTCTTCAAGTTCGCGCACACAACGGCTCACTGCCGACTGCGTCAGATCGAACTCGCGCGCCGCGCGCGTAAAGCTCCGTTCACGTGCAACGGCGACGAACACCTTGAGTTGCTGCAGTGAGACATTCATGGCGTAACCGCCGGGTGTGGACTCCGCACCCTATTCCCCTGATTGCTCAGGCCAGTGGCTAAGCCGCGAGGGCTTGCTGCCGGCCACGGCCAGCACGCCCTCGGGCTGATTGTGCGTTTCGATCCAGCGCGAGCGCATTGGCGCGAGAATGAATTTCGCCGAGATGCCCGCGGCGATCGTGACGACGGCGGAGACGATAAAAACGAGATTCCAGCCACCGGTAGCCGATAGTACCGATGCAATCGGCACCAGCAGCGACGCCGTTCCCTTCGCGGTGTAAAGCGTGCCCGCATTGGCCGCCGCATATTTGCTGCCAAAGGTATCAGCGCAGATTGCCGGGAAGATCGAGAAAATTTCGCCCCAGAACAGGAAGATCAGCGCGGCGAACGTCATGAACGCATAGGGGTTGCTGCCGTATTGCATCAGGCCGAGCAATGCGAGGCCCTCGCCGATAAAGATCACGAACATCGTGTTCTCACGGCCGATTTTGTCGGAAATAAACCCGCACAGCGGACGGGTAAAGCCGTTGCAGATATTGTCGATAGAGAGCGTGGCCGTGAGCAGCGGCAGGGTCATGCCGAAGATCGTCATCGGGATGCGTGCGAGCCCCCAGTCTTTCGCGATCGGACCGAGTTGCGCAGTCGCCATCAGGCCACCCGCTGCCACCGCGACAAAAGACACGTAGATCACCCAGAACACCGGTGTCTTGATCATCTGACCCGGCGTGTAATCGACCTTGGTGACCGCAAACTTCCTCTTCGGTGCGGCTTGCAGTTGCAAGTTCGGCTTCTTCAACAACAACGCGAGCGCGAGTATGCAAACACCCTGCAGGATGCCGAAGACAAAGAAGGTGTGTTCGTAGCCCGTGCGCGTGATCATGTTGGCGATCGGAATGACGGTGACGGCCGCGCCCGCGCCAAAACCTGCCGCAGTCAGGCCGGCCGCAAGACCGCGGCGGTCCGGAAACCACTTCAACGCATTGCCGACACACGTACCGTACACACCGCCCGCGCCGATCCCGGCAATGACGGCCGACACATATAGCATCGGCAAGGTCGTCGCATACGAATTGATGACCCACGCGAGGCCGGCGCATACCGCACCGCCGGCAACCACGGGCCGCGGTCCAAACTTGTCGACCAGCCAGCCCTCCACCGGCACCAGCCACGTTTCAGTGAGGATGAAGATAGCGAAGGCGAGCTGAATGGATGCTTCACCCCAGTGATGCCGCGCATTCATCGGCGTAACGAACAACGTCCATGCATATTGCAGATTGGCCACCAACGCCATGCACATCATGCCGATGACGAGTTGCCACCAACGGTTCGCCCAGAATACGCGCGCCGTGGCCTGCTGATTGGTATCGCCCATGAGCCTTGTCTCCGCTATTTATTCAGTGCAGCCCGCCGTCACGCCGCACTGTATGCGTCTCACCTTATCGTTATGACCCGAACAGCCTTGCCATTCGGGAATATTTAATATTTGCATCTTTAATCAGCATTCTTTAAAGAACCGCCCTACCTGAATTACCGTTTTTCGGGTCGGTCTTTATTCCGATCAATTAGGCATCGGTACTGCATCAATCTTTCGCTGTTGCCCCGCCGCACCTCGAATTCACGCGTTAACCCGAACATGTGCCGAATACTGCACCGGCAATTCCGCTTTTCTTATACAGACCCATGCTAGGGTCATTGCTGAATTACGAATAATTAAAGTTTGTTATTATGTTGATTCACGATTGCTTATACATTGGCCATGACGATGCGCAATGCGACTCTGCGGCAATTGAAGGTTTTTGAAACGGTAGCGCGCCACCTGAGCTTCTCGCGTGCTGCGGAAGAATTGCATCTGACACAACCCGCCGTCTCCACCCAGGTCCGGCAGCTCGAGGAACACGCGGGGCTGCCGCTGTTCGAACAACTCGGCAAAAAAATCTATCTGACCCCGGCCGGCACCGAGATGCTTCACTACAGCCGCGCGATCATTCAGCAGTTCCATGAAGTCGACGAGGCGATGAGTCAGCTCAAGGGCGTCTCCGGCGGCAAGCTGAACGTCGCGGTGATCAGCGCCGGCGACTATTTCTTTCCCCGCCTGCTGGCTGAATTCACACGGCGCTACTCCGGCGTCGTGCTCAATCTCGCCGTGCACAATCGCGAACAACTGTTGCATCAACTCGCGACCAACCAGACCGATCTCGCGGTGATGGTGCGTCCGCCGCACGAAACCGACGCGACCAACGAACCGTTCGCGCCGCACCCTTATGTGATCGTGGCGGCGCCCACGCATCCGCTCGCGCACAAGCGCAACATCAAGATGAGCCAGCTGGCGAACGAGGCTTTCATCGTGCGTGAACGCGGCTCGGACACATGGAATTCGATGGAAGAAGGCTTCGCCGGCCGCCTCGCCAATCTCAAGATCGCGATGGAGATCAAGAGCACCGAGACGATCAAGCAGGCCGTCATTGCCGGCATGGGCATCGCATTTCTGTCCGCACACACGATCAGTCTCGAGTTGCAGCTCGGCCATCTGGTCGTACTCGACGTCGAGACCTTTCCGGTCATGCTCAACTGGTACGTCGTGCATCGCAAGAACAAGCGTCTGCCGCCGGTTGCCGTGGCCTTCAAACGCTTCCTGATGGAAGAAGGCGCGAACCTCATCGAGAAAATCACGCGCGTGAAGGAATTGAGCGTCTATAAGCAGTAGGTTATGGAAAACCAATAAAACTTTAACTATTTCAAATTGATCGGTATCCCTATCCTGCAAGTGAGTTCCCTTACTTGTCAGCCCAGGAGGCCGATCATGAATCACGTTTCGGTTGAGTCTCATACCAGCACGCTTACCGCACGCGTTACCGTGGACGGCCCCGACGACGCCCATCTGAGCGCGTACAACGCCGCCTTCAGCGACCTTGGCCTGCGGTTCCGCTGGGACCAGACCACGCTCGACGTGCTGAAGGAATTCAACAGTGAAGCAGCGCGTATCACTGCCTACATCGAGCGATTTCACGCGCATCTGCACCGGGCGTACGATGCCGAGTTTCTTGCCCAGATGATCCTGAGCAAGAAGGCCAGGTACTACAGCGAGTTCTCGGCAGCCGGCGAATAAGGGCTTCGGCGGGGCAATCCCGCCAATCGCTCTGCTTGCCACCCGGCGCTTCTGTATATTCATCTTTGACGGTACATCGCGCGATGAGTGGAACGTTGGCGGACGGGCCCGCGCTTTTGTACACTCATGTTCCCACTGACATGCCAGCCGCGGCGGTGCCGGAATGCTGCCGCGCGCACCATGCCTGGCACTGTCGTCTCACGCAGCACCCACGCCTGTTCTTCGCCTCCGTGCCATTCGATGCGCGCCAGCAACCCGTCCGGTTCCAACTGCTCCATCCGTTCCAACGTTAACGCGTGGTGACGGCGTCCGGCGAATGCATGAGCGCGAGGATTGCTGGAATAGGCGCGGCTCGCCATCAGATGCGCGCCTAGTGCAACGGCCAGCGCGCTCATCGCAAGCAACGCGGGGAGTCCAAACGGTTGAACGCGTTCAGTGACAAAGCCGTAGCCGAGCCATCCGCATAGCAGCAGCGTCAGCACATTGACAATGCGATGGCCCGGGTGTGCCGTCACGCTCAACGCCAACGCGCCACGCAGTTTGCAGAATTCGATTGCGGACGTGGCGAAAATAAGCGCGCCGATGAACACCGCGGCATAGAGTTCGATGCGCTCGCCATCCGCCTGGGCCGCCGCCGAGAGATAACACGCAAATGCGCCCGACATGACAGCGAGCCCCACGACGCTACCGAGCAGCGCAACGAGCCGCGGCCGTCGCGTCATAGGGCTACCTCATGCGCGACAGCCAACGTATTGCTTAGCGTGCCGATCCCGTCGATCGAGATCGTCACCGTCGCACCGTCCTTGATCGAACCCACACCCACCGACGTGCCGCAAGCAATGACATCGCCCGGCTCGAGCGTCATGTCCTGTGAAATCAGACGCACCTGCTCGGCAGGTGAAAACACCATATCGGCGAGCGGATAATTCTGCCGCTCCACACCGTCGAGCATCGTCACGAGACGCGCCGCATGCCAGTCGAAACCGGAGACAATCGAGGGTCCGATGCAGCAGAACGTATCGAAGCCCTTTGCGCGGCACCACTGCGGAAAGTGCGGATTCTCGTTCAGCAGATCGGCTGCGGTCACGTCGTTGATGAGCGTGTAGCCGAAGATCGATTCCGCAGCCTCTCCGGCACTCGCATCGCGGCAGCGCCGCCCGATCACGATACCGAGTTCGCCTTCGTAGACGATCTTCCCCGCGTAACTGAGCGGCCGGCGGATCGGCTCACCCGAGCCGATCACCGAACCCGCCGGCTTCAACAGAAATAGCGGATGCGCCGGCACAGGCTTGTCGAGCTTCGCCGCGAGCGCGTGATAGTTATTCCACAACGCGACGATCTTGCCGGGTGCACACGGCGCGAGCGGCCTGAGTGCACGTGTCGACAACACCGCGCCGGTCGGTACCGGCTGATCGAGACTTTCGTACTCATGCAGATATCCGCCTTCCACCCGGCCGAACACGACGCCGCCGTCGCTCGACATGAAACGCATCCACGTTTCCATACGTCACTCCTTGGCCTTCAGATTGAGCGCTCAGATTGCGCCGGCGGTCCGCAATGCGCTGATCTGCTCGGGTGAATAGCCGAGTTCCGTCATGACCTCGTCGGTATGCTCGCCCAGCAGCGGCGAGCGCGTGACTTCGGTCGGACTGTCCGACAGTTTGATAGGATTACCAACCGTCAGATACTTGCCGCGAGTCGGATGATCCACTTCGACAATCGTGCCGGTTTTGCGCAGTGACGGCTCTTCGGCGATTTCCTTCATGGACAGGATCGGCCCGCAAGGGATATCGTATTTGTTGAGGATCTGCATGGCCTCGAACTTGGTCTTGGTCATGGTCCAGCGCTCGATCTCGGCAAAGATGTCCTTCAGATGCGGCAAGCGCGCGGCAGGCGTCGCGTAGGCCGGGTCTGTGGCCCATTCTTCCTTGCCGATCACGTTGCAGATCTTCGCCCACACCGGCGCCTGCGTGATGAAGTAGATATACGCATTGGGATCCGTCTCCCAGCCCTTGCACTTCAGAATCCAGCCTGGCTGACCACCGCCCGAAGCATTCCCCGCACGCGGCACCGCTTCACCGAACTTCCCATTCGGATATTGCGGATACTCTTTCATCGTACCGGTGCGGTCGAGCCGTTGCTGATCGCGCAGCTTCACGCGGCACAGGTTGAGCACGCCGTCCTGCATCGCGGCGAGCACCTTCTGACCGCGCCCGGTTTGCGTGCGCTGATACAGCGCCGTGACAATGCCTAGCGCCAGATGCAAACCCGTGCCGCTGTCGCCGATCTGCGCGCCGCTCACCACCGGCGGACCATCGTCGAAACCGGTGGTCGAGGCCGCGCCGCCCGCGCATTGCGCGACGTTCTCATACACCTTGCAGTCTTCGTAAGGGCCAGGGCCGAATCCCTTCACCGACGCCACGATCATGCGTGGATTCAATTCCTGAATTCGCTCCCACGTGAAACCCATCCGGTCCAGCGCACCCGGTGCAAAATTCTCTACCAGCACGTCGCATTTCTGGATCAGCGTCTCGAGAACCTGTTTGCCTTCCGGGTTCTTGGTGTCGATCGTGATCGAGCGTTTGTTGTGATTGAGCATCGTGAAGTACAAGCTATCCACATCGGGGATATCGCGTAACTGCTCACGCGTGATGTCGCCGGCACCGGCCCGCTCCACCTTGATCACGTCCGCGCCGAACCACGCGAGCAACTGCGTGCAGGTCGGGCCCGATTGCACATGCGTGAAATCGAGAATGCGCACGCCGTCGAGTGCTTTGCTCATTTTCAAGTCTCCTGAAGATCCGCGGTTTTACTTGTACATGGTTTGATTCTTGGTGGCGCTTCTCGACACATACCGTATGTGATATATCAGATTCAATCAAGATCAATTTCGAGATGCGGCTGTTCCTGGGTTTCTGTACTCGATGCCTGCCTGGTTTGAGTTGCAGCGAAATGGTGCCGCCTATATCAGCTCAATCCGAGGGAAAACACCGAGTTGTCGCCCGCTTTGAACTTTCTTGATATATCACATACCATATTTCACGAGCCGTCAAGCCGGGCTTTTCCCGCAGTGCAAGATCACAGCGGCCGATCGGGCGTCGGTGAACACGCGTAGATATCCCTCGAATACGCCGGCTGAACATGGCGTTGCGCAGACGATTCCGATGGCGCTGCGTGGCGTTATTGGCTTGCCCGCCTCGCCTGACACGCGCGAGCCGGCAAAACAAAAAGGCCCGCGGTGATGACATCACCGTGGGCCTTTTTCATTCGTTGCGCCGATCAGGCACCTAAGCAGCCGTCAATCCAGAAAATCGCAATTCGCTTCCACAAACGCCGCCAGATCGAGCGAATGCTGGCGCGCCAGTCGTTCAGCCAGTTCGGTATCGCGCTTCTCCAACGCCTCGATAATGCGCAGATGGTCGACGATCGAACGCGACGCGCGATCGCTCTGCGAAATGGTCATGCGGCGAATCGCTCGCACGTGGATAAAGATGTTCTTGATCGTGTCGAGAATGATCTGCGACTTCGACAGCTCGACGATCGCCTGATGAAACGCGATGTTGGCGTCGGAATACTCAATGATGTGCTCGGCCGGCGTGGCGTCGCGGAAATTGTCGAACATGTGGCGCAGGCGGGCGATTTCTTTGTCCGTGGCATGCAGTGTGGCAAGACGCGCCGCCATACTTTCAAGCGCGGCCCACATCTGGATCATTTCGACGATCTCGCGCTTGCTCTTGCGCACGATGTAGATGCCGCGCCGCGGCACCATGCGTAGAAAACCTTCCTGTTCGAGCAGCGTCATCGCCTCACGCACCGGCGTGCGGCTCACGCCCAGCGATTCGCTCAGCACGCGCTCGTCGAGGCGGATTTCTTCGCGGGTCTGGTAGATATCCGCGTCGGCAATGGCCTGGCGCAGCATTACATACGCCTGATCGCGCAAGCTCGCACTCGCGCCGATGGGTTGCAACGACAACGTCAAGGGTGTGGCCACTGCTTCAGTTTGAAGTTCTGACGACATTCATCGCCTCTTGTTGAACATGCGCACGATGCGGCGGCGCCGCAACCATTCCGCCATCTTGCGCAACCAGGCCGATGAACCGGCCATGTTGTGCGGCGAGCTGCGCAACCGGCTGCGGGATCCAGCGGGTCAACAGGACGGTGGCGGCAGAACCTAAACCCACGACAGCAACGGTAAGCAGCGCGAGAGGAACAAATTCCATTTGTAGCTCCGAATGATTGAGTGAACAGAGGGCTCAATCATATGCTGCAGCGCCGCAAAAATCAATATTCCGTATGTAGTATATCAGTCGATGTTGTTTTTAGGATTGCATGTTCAAGGTAGCACGGGTAGATAGCGGCTGGCTCCTATGCTCGCGTAAACAGGCGAAGCTCCGTGTAAACGCGCAAAACGCGCGCTATGCGCGCAGCCGCGTTCGATGATCGCGCAATTTCTTCTCAATGCGGATTGTGGGAACCGCTCCTCATCATTAACCTTCGGGGAATCCTGTGATGAGCCCGCGGCGGCCACTGCCTGCACCTGTCGCGCGCTCCCAGACAGCACCCCAGAATCCCAAGGAGACACCGTCATGAGTACCACCATCCCAAAGCCGCCGAAAGCGGCCGTCGCCGACAACCGTACTGCGCGCAGCCGGGCACGCAAGGCGGCGCTTGGCAGCTTCGTCGGCGCCGTGGTCGACTGGTACGATTTTCTGCTGTATGGCATTGTCGCCGCGCTCGTCTTCAACGCCGAGTTCTTCCCGAAGGTCAGCCCGGCGATGGGCACACTCGCCGCATTCGCGACCTTCGGCGTCGGCTTTCTGTTCCGGCCGCTCGGCGGCTTCGTGTTCGGCCACTACGGCGACCGGCTTGGACGCAAGCGCATGCTGGTCCTCACGGTGATGATGATGGGCCTTTCCACTGCGGCAATCGGCCTGTTGCCGGCCTTCTCCAGTATCGGCTGGTGGGCGCCGGTGCTGCTCGTGACCTTGCGCGCGATCCAGGGCTTCGCGGTCGGCGGCGAATGGGGCGGCGCGGCCTTGATGGCCGTCGAAAGCGCGCCGGAGAAGAAGAAGGCGTTTTACAGCAGCGGCGTGCAGGTCGGCTATGGCGTGGGTCTCGTGCTCTCGACCGGCCTGGTCGCGATCATCAGCCGCTCGATGGACAATGCGTCGTTCCTGAGCTGGGGCTGGCGCCTACCCTTCCTGTTCAGCGTGGTGCTGGTGCTGATCGCGCTGTGGATCCGCTCGAGCATGGAAGAATCGAAGGAGTTCGTCGAGAAAGTCGGCGAGCACGGTGAACGCAGCGTACGGCTGCCGATCGTCGAGGCATTGCTGAAGCACCCCAAGGCTTTCCTGCTGATCATCGCGCTACGGCTTGCCGAGTTGTTCACGATGTATATCGTGACCGCGTTCGCACTGAACTACTCGACCGCAAATCTTCACATGCCGCGCGAGTTCTTCCTCTCGATCGGCCTGCTGGTCGGCGCGGTGAGCTGCGTGACGATCCCTTGCTTCGCGTGGCTTGCGGACCGTTTCGGCCGCCGGCGTATCTATATCATCGGCGCGCTGATCGGCATGTTCAGCGCGGTGCCGTTCTTTCTCGCGCTCGAAGCCCGCTCGACGGTGTGGATCGTGATCTTCGCCGTCATGCTTGCCAACGTTGCCCACGACATGGTCGTGAGCGTGCAGCAACCGATGTTCACCGAACTGTTCGGCACCGAGTACCGCTACAGCGGCGCGGGCGTCGGTTATCAGGTGGCGAGCGTGGTGGGCGGTGGCTTCACGCCGTTTATCGCGGTGGCGCTGGTCGGCCTTGCCGGCGGCTCCTGGCATCCGGTGGCAGCCTATCTGGCAATCGGCTGCCTGATCTCGGTACTCGTGGCGGCGAGGATGAAGACCGGGCGCACGGTCGCCTGATTCTTGCTGATGACTGTTGCAGCGGGCCGGCCTGGCGTGGATGCCAATGCCGGCCCGTTTGTTTTCGGAGGGGTGAATTTTTGTGCTTCCCCCCATCTCCGCCTTCGCGCCAATTCCGTCGTCCAGCCCCCCTGCATTCGGTAGTCCATTCCACGTGTTCATGTCGCATTGCCGCAATTCGGCAAATTACGGTCGCATTTCACCAGGCTAATGCCTTATGCATTTTCATCTCATATTGCAAAGGCTAAGTTCGCGTCCTATCGTTCGTCGCAGCAAGTTCCATATCAAAATTGCGCACGCGATATGAAATCAAAATACATATATCGCCGAAGCATGGATCTGCAATTTTTACGCCGCGGCACTCAAGCATTGAGTATGAAACGCCGATAACAAAGAATTCGTCACGGGAGACCGACCATGAGTAGTATCACCGAGCCGAATGACCAGTCAGGCTCTGCGCCATTCTTTTCCAAACAGGCCACCGTTGCGAAACCGGGCTTTTCGCGCTGGATGGTCCCGCCCGCGGCGCTCGCCGTCCACCTCTGTATCGGCCAGGCGTACGCCTTCTCAGTGTTCAACGGTCCGTTGACCAAAGTCATTGGCATTACGCAATCCGCCCCTGACGACTGGTCGCTGACGTCGCTCGGCTGGATCTTTTCGCTGGCGATCGTGTTCCTGGGTTTGTCGGCGGCGTTTGCCGGCAAATGGCTCGAACATGTCGGCCCGCGTCGCACGATGTTCACTGCGGCATGCTGCTTCGGCGGCGGCTTCCTGGTCTCCGCGCTTGGCGTGTATCTGCATCAGATCGTGCTGCTGTATCTCGGCTACGGCGTAATTGGCGGGATCGGACTCGGCCTCGGTTATGTGTCGCCAGTGTCGACGCTGATCCGCTGGTTCCCGGACCGTCGCGGCATGGCAACCGGCATGGCGATCATGGGCTTTGGCGGCGGCGCGATGATTGCAGCGCCTTTGTCGGTGGCGCTGATGAACCACTTCCGCAGCGCGACCAGCATCGGCGTAGCCGAGACGTTCGTCGTGCTCGGTATCGCGTACTTCATCTCGATGTCGATCGGCTCGCTCGCGATTCGCGTGCCGCCGGCAGACTGGAAGCCCGCCGGCTGGACGCCGCCCGCGACCAATCAGAAGAAAATGATTTCGCGTAATCATGTGGACATCGATCAGGCGTTGAAGACGCCGCAGTTCTATCTGATCTGGCTGGTGCTGTTCCTGAACGTGACGGCTGGCATCGGCATTCTCGGCCAGGCCTCGGTGATGATCCAGGAGAGCTTCAAGGACACCGTGACGGCTGCCGCAGCGGCTGGTTTCGTCGGTCTTCTGTCGCTGTTCAACATGGGCGGCCGTTTCGTATGGGCCTCGGCTTCGGACTGGATCGGCCGCAAGAACACCTACTTCATCTTCTTCGCGCTCGGCGCGGTGCTGTACTACCTCGTGCCCGGCTTCGCCGCATCCGGCCAGATCGCCCTGTTCGTGCTCGCGTACTGCGTGATCCTGTCGATGTACGGCGGTGGTTTCGCGACCGTGCCCGCCTACCTCGCGGACATGTTCGGCACTGCGTTCGTCGGCGGCATTCACGGCCGGCTGCTGACCGCCTGGGCTGCGGCAGGTGTCGCGGGTCCTGTGCTGGTGAATTACATCCGTGCGTACGAAGTGGCGCACGGCGTAGCAAAGGCGGATGCCTACACGATGACGATCCACATCATGGTTGTGCTGCTGGTGATCGGCTTCGTCTGCAACCTGCTGGTCAAGCGTGTCGATGACAAGCACCACATGACCGACGCACAACTCGCCAAAGGCGCCTAAGGAGACTCGCATGTCGACCGCTCAAACCGTTCATCCGACCAACAAGGTCAAGCTCGCCATCTTCTGGTTGTATGTGACGCTGCCGCTCGCATGGGGCGTGGTCAATACGCTCACGCAAGCGATGAAGCTGTTCAAGTAAGTGTTGCGCCACACCCCAACACGCGCGAACGTGCGGGGTGTGGGAAAAGCGTGTCGGCGCGCGCGAACTGCGCTCGCCCTCCTACCCTCCTTGCCCCGCTACCACTGGTACGCCGCACCGGCGCCGACTGTCGTCGTGGCAGAACTGATGCCTGCCCCGAGCTTCACCTTGAGGCTCTGCGTAACGCGCGCCGACAAACCGACCGCGACCGCCTGATACCCTCTATAGCCAGCCGTCCCGACACCGATCGCGAGATTCTTGTTCGCATCGACCTCAGGAACCATCGTCAACGCAATAGCGGACGCCGTGCCCGAATACGCGTTGCGCGCGATTTCATTCATGCCGCCCTGGAACTGCTGCATATTCACGGCGTCGCCGGGCGCCTGTCCCACCGCGACGTTCGTGATGCGGCGCTCGTTGCCGGACGAACCGACCGAAACCGTGTTCGACTGATCGGCAACCGAGCCCTCGCCAATCGCAACCGAGTTCGGCGCGCTCGCTCGTGCGCCACCACCGATCGCCACCGTACCGTTGCCGATCGCCTGCGCCGCATTGCCTGTACTGTTCACGGCGACATATGAGCTGCCGGTGACCTGACTATTCTTCACGGCCTGACCGAGGTTGCCGATCTGCTGATTGGTGTTCCAAAGTTGCGCGCCGGTCACCGCATCGCTACTGGTAGCCGAGACTTCGCCGTCCTGCAAGTTGGTAAGCGTGACCTTGGGCGCATTGGCTGCCGCGCCGCCGAGCGTCACCTTGTCGTGCGCGGAACTGTCGTACTGGACAGCGTTCGCCACCGACCCGCTAATGTTGCTGATCGTGGTTTGCAGTCCGGCAATATCGCTGGTGTTCTGTGTCACGCGACCGTCCAGATTGCTGATCGCGCTGCCGACGTTGTTCACGACCGTGCCGCCCACGCTGTACGACGGCGCCGTCACCGAGCCGTCCGGATTGACCGTCGAGCCGCCGCCAAGCGCCACCGCCGTGCTCGCCGCGTGCGCATAGAGCTGTGCTCCGTTGACCGCATCGGTACTGCCAGCATTGGCCGCACCAGGCGCCACACCGGTGAGCACCCGGTTGCCCGCGGTGCCGGCTATGTTGATCAGACTGCCGTCCGTCGTCGCGCCGACGTTGATGATGCGCGACACCGGATCTTGCGTGACGATGCCGATGCCGCCGGTCTCCATGTTTTGCTGCAAGGTGGTGAGCCCGCTGTCGAGCGAGCCGAGCGCGTCGCCGACGGTGGTCTGCGTGCTGCCCTGCATGTGATAGGTGGGACCGGTCAGCGAACCGTCGGCGTTGATCTGCGCGCCGCCGCCGAGCGCAGCCACGATCGGTTTGACCTGCCCGACATTGACCGCGGACGTATCCGTGGTGCCCGCGGCGATACCTGTCAGTTCGCGTGCGCCGCCCGTGCCGGTGAAATCGACACTGGCGCCGTCTGCGTCTTTAGCCACCGTGAGATTGCGCGACACCTGATCCTGCTGGACAAGGCCGATCTCGCCATTCGTGATCTGATTCGTGATGTTGCTCACGTCTCCCTCGATCGTCGTGGTGCGCCCGTCGAGGTTGGTGATCTGCGTGGTGTTATTCGTGACGCGCTGATCGAGGTCGGTGATGCTGCCGGTGTTGGCGGCGATGTCGCTGGCGTTCTGCGCCACCGCCTGGTTGGTCGCGAACAGTTGCGAGCCGTTCACGGCGTCCAGACTGTCGGCTGCAAGCGTCCCGGCCTGTATGTTGGTGATCCGCACCGGGGTGCCGGGTTGACCGAAGGTCACGCTATCGTGCGCCGCCGAATCGTACTGGACTGCGTCCGCCGTAGCCGCTGCGCCCGTGATGGCCAGTGCGGACAGCGCCGAACCAACGTCGCTATAGGTTGCGCCTCCAACGGTGTACGTGGGCTTTGTGATCTGCCCGTCATCCGCAACGTCCGCGCCGCCGCCGATCCCGGCCAGCGCGCCTTTCAATTGCGCGATATTGACGGCGTCATGGCTCTGGATGCCGGCAGCGACGTTCACAATCTGACGTTGCAGCGTGCCGTTGCCTACCGAAATTACATTAGCGCGAGTAGCCGAGGAATCGGCGCCCAGCGCCACGGAGTCCGCGGCCGTGGCGCTCGCGCCGGAACCGAGCGCAATCGCCCTGCTCGCCTCTGTGGCAATGAACGCATTACTGCCCGCTGCGATGGAATCTTCCGCGTTGGTCTGAACGTTCGTGCCGATGGCCAGCGCGTTGGCATTCTGCACCTTCGCGAGATAACCGATCGCCACGCCATTGTCAGCGAAGTAATTGGTCGTAGCGTTTGCGCCCACAACCGTTGAATTCACCGCCAGCGCCCCTGCCCCGGAGCCCACCGCGGTGGCGCTATTCAATGCCGCTCCCGAACTCGCACCAACCGCCAGCGAGCCGTCACCCAAGGCGGTCGCCCCGACACCGACCGCCATGGCGTTCTCCCCATATAGCGCTGTCGTTGTCAAACCTGGCGTAATCACCGGACTAACGGCGATGTACTGGGTGACCGGTTCGTCGTCTGCTGAAGCCACAGCGCCCGCCCTCAGTAATGAGGCACTGTTCACCGTGGATGCAAGTGACTGCGGGGCGGACGCCAGCAAGCTGGCCGCCGCCCCGGCAGTCCCGTTCATAATCAAATTGAGCGGCGTCTTCGACGCGTTGTCATTCAGCGCGGACGCCGGACTCAACGTTCCAGCCAACGCCGCACAATCGCCATTGCTCACCCCGCATTCTTCAGCACTCGCCGGCAGCGAAAACGCCAACGCGCCCAACAACCCTGCGCCGGCGGCCACCATCACCCCCCGTGCCGACGCGCCCTTCGCGCCACGGCTCTTCGCCACCTCGGACGCAGCGACGTGCGTGCGGGTCGTTCTGTTCCAAACAGTCTTGTAGGTTTTATTCAACATTCCTCCCAGTCTTTCTTATCGACATGCGGTTACCAAGATTTTTCTTAAGACATCCTAAATATTTAACTCAACTGCAGAGAAACTTAAGAATGCATCGCACATTCACGGACGGACAAACGTGTCGCATCCAGTTTGCCGCCAGTTCAAGAAACAACGGATATACGTATGTAACTCAAAGGCCAAAAATTTAAGAATGCATCGCGCTTTCACCTGGTCAATAAACGCGACGTTCATAGTGTGCCGTCAGCTTTCAACGCGACGAATACGAAAACTCCTAAAAGCGATTTTTTCGCCTGAATAAGTACAAACGGCATACCCTGTTTAGGACGCAAAGTGCCAAACATCTTAGATAAGCCGAGATATTTTTAGGCCGTGTCAAGACACGCTCCTAACGTTTCTCAAGCCTCGAGGGCAGGCGTTAAGCCCACGGTGTGGCATTGTGCGTGACAGGGCTATCGAACGAGAAAAGTCAGCGTGCGGTCTGATGCCGCTCGCGGAGGGAGGCCGCCTAAGTGCCGAGGCGCATCGGAAACGTAATTCCGAAAATCGTTTCCTCGACTTGCTGCGTGAGCGGCGAAAGCAAGGTACTGCGCGCCACACTCAACGCGCCTGGAGTTGACTGAAAATCCTGCTCCGGAGGCAGGCCGTGAGCGGTTAGATCCGCCCCGGGCGCCTCCAGCGTGCTCGATTTACGCAGAGGAAATTAACCAGCGTGATGGACGCGGTCCCTGCAGGCCATGCAGACACTGCATCGCCGCCTTAGATCTTCTCGAACAGCACCTCTTGTGCGCCTTCCCACAGCACCTTGGTACCGAGCTCGCGCAGCTTTTCCTTGCCTTCGACGATGGTCAGGAAGTGATTGCCCGCGAGCTGGCCCAGCTTGCTTGCGAAGCAGCACGAACCGTACGCGAGAATAATCTCCGTTTCGCTATAACCGCCCGGATAGAACAGGATGTCACCAACCGACGGATGGCTCGTATGATTTTCGAAGCCGACCGCCACGCCGTCGTTTTCGAGTTTGAAGTCGCCAAGCGGAACCCAGCAGCCTTCGCCGCTCCAGCGCACGTGAATGATCTTCTGACGGTACGGCAGGAGCTTCAGAAAGGCTGCTACCGTTTGCGGCGCGTCAGGATGAGTTTCGGCGGTAAAAACATGGCCGCAGGAGGTGATTCGAAGTCGGGTCATCGCTAGGTATCCGGTGTGGCGGGTTGAGTGGAATGGTCGGTCAGACGCCGGCTAAAGCCAAGCCGTAGGCCCAATATTCTGTCGGCCGATGCAATGCTTCGACAGATACAATTGCCGCACAACTGGTCAGGCCAGTTGATCCAGTGGCCGCAGCTACCGCGCATCGTGCAGGCCGTCGCCCGTCAACAGCAACCCGCCGCGACCCACCGCTGCCCCAGCAGGCGCAACGATTTTCCGTTGCTCCAACTGCCCACATATTGAACCCGGCGATTCCAGGCGTGGTCGGAACAGCATCGAGGCCCGTGCGTGCCAGGTCGATCCCCCAGCGCGCCACGAAAGTTCGTAGTTTGCAAGGCGCGCAATGCACAGCAAACTGCGAAAAGTGCGTGATTCCCGTTTCGGCGATTCAATAAACTTTGCCCTCGACGACCCACCGCGACCGGCCTCGATACACTATGCCACGCGGCGGCCAGGCATTCCCGCGCTGCTCAGCGTCGACGCTGGCGAACGCCCGCGTGCCGTCAACCGTCTGTCGCCTGGGCATCGCAGCTGCGAGCCGCCCGCACGATCCAGCCGCGCAACCCGACTCTCAGCCGCGCAGGCGGTAGGCAAGCGGCGTCACGCCGTAGCCACGCTTGAACTGCACGGAAAAATGACTGGCGTTCTCGAAACCAACCGCAATGGCGATTTGCAGCACCGGCTGATCGGTGGCGCGCAGCAGCCTCGCGGCTTCCTCGAGCCGCAAGCGCGTGACAAGCTGGTGGGGCGTTTCACCGGTCTCGCGGCGGAACACACGAGCAAAATGAAAGCTGCTTAACCCGGCATGCGCGGCCAGTTCGCTAATGGCCAGATCGGCGGCAAGATTGGCGCGAATGTAATCGGTTACACGGCGAATGCGGCGCGGCACCAGGCGCTCGGGCTGCGGCGGCAGGCCGGTCCTCGCTTGACGGCCACGCGAGTAATGTTGCAGCAGATGAGCGGCGAGCGCGTGCGCCAGCGAGTCGACATACAGCCGCGAGTCGGCGGGGTCGCCCGCAGCGCGATGCAAGGCGCCGAGCATCGCGACGATCAGTGGATCGTGAAACTGCATCGCGTCGCCAAGCGACAGCTCGCGTGAGCCGCCCAGCTCCATCTGGTCGGCAACGCTGTCGATCAGGCTGCGCTCCAGGTGCAAATGGACGGTCGATAGCGGCTCATCGCTGATCGAATGCCAGCGCCACGAGATCGGTACGGGCGGCACGAACCAGACGTCGCCCACGCGCAGGTCGGCGCTCTCCCAGTGCCCGTTCAGGTTGCGCTCGAGGTGTTCGGCACCGCTGCCGAGCGTCATCAGCGTGACGTCCTGCAGGCCGGGCGCCTCCAGCAGTTCCTGCTCGGCCGGTTCGAGGTACGAGCGCAGCACCAGGTGCCGCCACGGGCGATCCACGCTCGACACCAGTTTCTGGCCCGCCATGTAGCGGTCGTAGGCGAGCGTCGTTGTCAGCTTTGGAATTTTTGCCATCACGTCTCTTTCTGGGAGGTCCCGTATGCACATGAACAAACCCTGTCACACCCGCGTCGCCGGTTAGAGGTCAGCGCAAGATCTCAAAAATGATAGCAAGGAACCGGCTACCGTAATATTTGGAAATAGTTAATCATCCAGGTTGTCGTCCATCACGCGTTTCGAACGCCGGAGCTACCGTTTCATGGAACACGAATGCGATACGCTGCCGCATTGGCTGACGGGTTCGCCGCAAGGCGAAGCCAGCCACGTGTCGGCGGCTTACAACTCAGTGGTTACTGCACAACCGGCTTACCCGGCCGGCACGCGGCAACCCGAGAAATCAGCCCACGCGGCTGAAGCATCCAGGGCATCCACCCGCACTGCATCAGGCATCGTGCCCGCGGGTTTCCTCACGCTCTTCACAGAAGAAGAGATTGGCACGCCCTCGCCCGCCGCGCGGCGGGCCGCACCAATAATCAGTCCGCTGGTGCGATTTGGCAGCGCGCAGGACCGCATCGAATTCGTGCGGCGGCGCATCAAGCAACTGGGCTTCGACTCGTTCAGCTATTCAGCCACGCGCACCACCGCGCATCATAAGACGATGTTCGTGCTGACCAGCTACGAGTCGCAGACATGGCTCACGCGCTATTTCCGCGAGCGTTATTTCGAGCTCGATCCGCGCGTTGCGCTGGCGTCGCCGACCGGCATGCCGCTCCTGTGGAACACCGCCGACATGCGCGCCGACCTGCCACGCGCGCAGATGCGTAGCGAGCGGCTCGGCGGGCTGATCGACATGCTGGAGGCCAACGGCCGCAAAAGCGGGATTCTTACGCAGATGCCGCTGCCCGAGCCGGAACTGAGCGCGAGCCTGTGCTTCAACTCGGAGATCGGCAACCCGCGCTGGATGACGGAATCGATCGTGGCCGAAACACTGATGTTCGCGCACACGATCCACGAATTCATCTGGACGCACGCGAAAAGCGTGATCGGGATCGCGCCTGCGCAGCAGCAGCGCGTCACGCTGAGCGAATTGCAGCATGCGGTGCTAAAGGCCGTGGTGCAGGGGCAGCGCGACAAGGAAATCGCTTACTTCCTCGGGCTGTCGCCGCATAACGTCGACTACCACCTGCGGCGCCTGCGGCAGTTGTTTAACGTGCGCAACCGCGTGCAGTTGATCAATGTGGCACAGGGGTATGTGACGTAGGCGGGGTATCAAAGAGCGCTGCGGCCGGTGCGCATGTCGAGCCGGCCGCAGCAACGCCGCATCATGCGCGGCGTCGAACCTCAAACACTGCGCATGGTGCGCAGGCAATCCGCCGCGAGTTGCTGGTAAATCCGGGTTCCGGACGATTTCGCCACGATCTCGTCTTCGCTCAGTGCACGCACCACGCGCCCGGGCACCCCGGCCACCAGCACGCCCGCGGGCACCCGCCAGTCCTTCTTGACGAACGCGCAAGCGGCCACGATGCTCGCCGCGCCGAGCACGACGCCGTCCATCACAACAGCATGCATGCCGACCATCGTGTTCGGCTCCAAAGTCGCGCCGTGAATGATCGCGCTGTGCCCAATATGACTGTCGACGCCAAGCCAGCAGCTATTCGCCACGCCGGTATGCAGCACACAACTGTCCTGCACGTTGCTGCCGCGCTCCACCACTACCGCGCCGAAATCCCCACGCAAGCTCGCATGGGGGCCGATGTAACAGCAGGCGTCCACCGTCACGTCACCGATCAGCACAGCACTCGGATGAACATAAGCCGACGGGTCGACGCGCGGCCGCTTGCCGTTGAACTCGTAGAACGCCATGGCGTCGCCGTCCCGGTTCAGTTCGCGTCTGCGAGCACGTGGTAGTCGTCCGCGCCCCAGTACGCGCGCATGCGCAGAATCTTGCCAGCGGCATCGAAATCCATCACGTCGGTCACGTCGATATGCGCGGGCCGGCCGTCTTGCGCCGCGATATGCACGCGAAAGCTGATCGACGCGCTATTGCCGTGCGAGCCGCGTGGCGGCGCCATCAACTCTAGCCGGGCGCCAAGCGACGTCGCATACGTATAGAAGGTTTCGATCTCGCTTTTACCCTCTTTTAGCGGCGTGCCGACCGGGTCTTCGACGCTCGCGTTATCGGCAAACAACGCCACGACACGTGCAGCGTCGGCCGCATTGAATGCCTCGATATAGTCGACGAGGCGCGCCTTCATGTTTTCACTGGTGTTCATCCTTCCTCCTAGCGCGCGGTATAGCCGCCGTCGATCACCAGCTCCGTGCCCGTCACATAGCGGCCGGCCGGCGACACCAGATAGAGAATGCCTGCCGCGATATCCTGCGGATCGCCGATCTTCGCGAGCGGCACCAGCGTTTTCATATGCGCGAAAATCTGCTCCGGGTCGCCGAGTTTTTCGAATGCCTCTTCCAGCAACGGCGTGCGGATGAAGCCGGGATGCACGGAATTCGCACGGATATTCTGCGTGGCGTACAGCATTGCGTCGGTCTTCGCCATCAGCCGCACCGCACCCTTCGAGGCGTGATACGCCGGCACGTCCGGGCCACCGACCAGCCCATACATCGACGACAGATTCACGATTGAGCCGCCGCCCGCCGTCAGCAGGTGCGGAATCGCGTACTTGGTGCAGAGGAATACGCCCGTCACATTGACGTCGATGACCTTCTGCCATTGCTGCAGCGTCATTTCGTGCGTGGGCAGATTCGCGCCTTCGATACCCGCGTTGTTCACCAGCGCGTCGAGCCGTCCAAAGCGCGTGGCGATTTCGCCGAACACGCGCTGCACGTTGTCTTCCTGCGTGACGTCCATCTTCCAGAACGCCGCGCGGCCACCCGACTCGTTGATTTCGGCGACCAGTTGCTCGCCCTGTTCGGTCAGCACGTCGAGCACCGCGATCGCGGAACCGGCCGCCGCCAGGGTGCGCGCTGTCTGCGCTCCAATGCCGCGTGCGCCGCCCGTGATGGCGGTCACTTTGCCGCTCATGTCGAACAGTTGATGGGGAAATGTCATACCGTCTCCGTAATGTTGTAGTTAGGTTGTAGTTGGGGTTTCTGCGCCGCGCAGCCTTGCGTCTGCCGCGCCCGACACGCCGATCATGCCCGGCGCGCCGCACCCGAAGCATGCCTCAAGCGGCGCGCCGCTCCGCGAGAAATTCCAGACATTCGCGATTGAAATACCGCCGATGCTCGACCATCACCCAGTGGCCACAGCGATTCATCAGTACAAAGCGCGCGTCGGCGCAGTGTTCGAGAAAACGCATCGCGCCGCTGACCGGATTGAAGCGGTCGTCCGTGCCCCAGAAACCCAGCACGGGGCATTTGAGTTCGCCGAGCCGTTCCGTCAGATTGGGTACGCGCATTGTCGAAAGCACTTCCGGCGGCTGCTGCTCGCACACGGAGAGACGCTCTTCAACCAGCGCGTCGGTGACGAGGCTGCGATCGAACACCAGCAGTTCGAGCAATTGCCGCATCGTGAGGCGGTTCATCTGACAGTTCGTGAAGAGCGACACCATCTTCTGGATGCCCTCCATTTTGAAGTAGGTCTCGCGCTCCTCGACGCCGCCCGGCGCCATCATGATCAGGCTGTCGACGTCGTCGGGATAGTCGAGCGCGTATTGCAACGCGATCGCGCCACCGAGCGAATTGCCGAGCAAGGTCGCCCGGCCGATGCCGTTCGCAGTGAGCTGCGCGCGCAACGCGCTAACGAAGAAGTCGAGCGTGTAATTCACGTCCGCGGGTTTCGACGATGCGCCGTAACCCGGCAGATCGACCACGATCACCCGGTGACCCGCCGCGGCGAACTGCGGATAGTTATGCCTGAAGTTGCTGAAGCCGCTCGCGCCAGGGCCGCTGCCATGGATGAATACAACAGGCGCGCCGCTGCCGGCTTCAAAGTGATGCAGTGTCAGGCCGCCGGGGACTTCCGTGAAAACCCCCTTGGGCGCCTGCATGGTCGGCGGCGCGCTGCCGGACTTACTATGCGCGTCGGCGTGTTGGGATTCGGTGGGCGTTGCGTTCATGCGCGCTTGTCTCCTGTCTCGCGCCGCGCTCTTCGGCGCGGCAGATTGTGTGAGGGTCGCCAGCGAAAACATCATCCCTTCGAATCCACAGCGGGGCATCGTCTTTTCAGACTACGAGGCAAAGCTGCATTTCTCCTACCATCGGCCCCACATGAACAGAGAGAGATAGCGGCAATGACAGGGTTCGATTTCAGCGGCAAGGTGGTGCTGGTAACGGGCGGCACCAAAGGGATCGGCGCGGCTATCGCGCAAGCGTTCAACGATGCTGGGGCAACGGTGTACGTGTGCGGACGCACGCCGACTGCGAGCGTGGCTGTGAGCGCAGAGCCGGGCTTGCATGATGGCTTCCGCGCGGGTTCTTCCACGGGTTCGCGCAAGGACTTGCACAAAGGTCTTCCTGAGAAAGCCCCCCGCTTCATTGCCGCGGATGTGCGCGACATCGACGCAATCGACGCCCTCCTCGCGCAGATCGAACGCGAAGCCGGCCGGCTCGATGTGCGCGTCAGCAACGCGGGGGGCGCCCCGTTCGCACTCGCCGCGCAAGCTTCGCCGCGCTTCACCGAAGCGGTCATCCGTCTGAACCTGCTGGCGCCGCTGCAAATCGCACAACGTGCGAATGCGCTGATGCAACAGCAACCAGAAGGTGGCGTCTTGCTGTTCATCGGCAGCGTGAGCGGTTTGCGGGCGTCGCCGGGAACCGCGGCTTATGGCGCAGCGAAAGCCGGCCTGCTGAATGCCGTGCGCTCGCTCGCGGTGGAATGGGCGCCCAAAGTTCGCGTGTGCGCGGTGAGCCCGAGTCTCGTCGAAACCGAAGCGGCCACTAGCGGCCACACGGGCACATCCCCGGCAGAAGAACAGGCTGCACTCGACAACATCGCCGCGACGATTCCCGCAGGCCGTCTTGCCAAACCCGGCGATATCGCGTCCGCGTGCCTGTTCCTCGCCTCATCGCACGCCGCCTATGCATCGGGCAGCAACCTGATCCTCGAAGGCGGTGGCGAAGTGCCCGCCTTTCTCGCGGCCACCGATCTGCACAAGGCGTTCGCCACGAAGTCCTAGACACTTTCGCACGCGCACACCTCGCTTCCCTGGGGCAAGCGACTAGTCCGTTTTGACGATTCTCGCGCCGCACGTGCCCCCTAACCTCTGATCACAACAAATTTCAGACGTGACCACAGAGGAGACAGGATGCAGATCAACAGAACACAAGAGCGCGCACCAGCGCTGCGCGCGGTGTGCGCGGCATGCAGACTCGCCGTGCTGACAGCGGCGTCGGCAGCAACGATGACGACGTTCGCCACGCCGGCTTACGCGGGCGACACCGTCAATCTCGGCGTGGACACCACGCTCGATTACACCTTCACGCTCGGCTACGGCCTGGGGATGCGCACGCGCGCGCCGAGCGGCAATCTGCTGACGCCGGAGAACATCAACGGCGATGACGGCGACCGCAACTTCGCGAAGAACAAGCTGATCGAGAATCAGGTGAGCCTGCTCGGCGAAGTGAACCTCAAGCACGACGACTGGGGTGTTTTCGTGCGAGCCGACACGTTCTACGACCAGGCGTATCAGCACTCGAACTACAACGACGCACCCGGCACGGTGAATCACAGCGGCGTCTACAACAACTTCACCGAACAGGCAAATTACTGGGCTGGCGGGCGCACCCAACTGCTCGCGGCTTACGTCTACAACACGTTCAAGCTGGGTGGCACCAGTCTGAACGTGAAGGTTGGCGATCAGGTGGTGGCCTGGGGCGAGAGCGTGTTCTTCCCGAACATTGCCGGTGCGCAGGGCCCCGCAGACGCCACCAAATCGTTCGTCGCCGGCGCCGAGGTGAAAGACGTCCTGTTGCCGGTTCCGCAAATTTCGACGCAGTGGCAGATCGCGCCGAACTTCAGCCTGCTCGGCTACTACCAGTTTTCCTTCCAGCCGAATCAGCTGAGCGCGCCGGGCAGCTATATGAGCTACTCGGACGTGGTCGGCCCCGGTGCCGAATACATTATCGGACCGGGCGGCATGCAGATTCCGCGCGGTCCCGACATTCGCCCGGGCAACAGCGGTCAATGGGGTCTCGGCGCACGCTGGCGCGTATTCGGCGACACCGAAATCGGTGCGTACTACCTGCACTACAACGACATGAATCCGAGTGTCGTGACGACCTACTTTCCCACGCTTGAGTACCAGCAGAAGTACTTCGACAACATCAAACTCACCGGCCTGAGTTTTTCAACCGACCTGAACGGCGTGAACGTGGCCGGCGAAACGTCCTATCGGCAAGGCGCCGCCGTGCTGGTGAACACCCCTGCCGGTGCGCAATCGACACGTGGCGACGTCTGGCAGTCGAATCTCTCCGCGATCTATTCGATCGGACCGACGTTCCTCGCCGCCTCGCAAACCCTGGTCGGCGAAGTCTCGTACGTGCACGCCGGCAACATCACGCCGCTACTCGGCTCGTCGACGATCGCCAACACGCGTAATTCCGCCGCCTTCGAAGTGGCATGGACGCTCAGCTACAAGAACGTCTTCAACGGCTGGGACGTCGACGTGCCGATCACCTATGCCGACGATTTCACCGGCAAGTCGGCGCTTGCCGGCGCGCTCGGTTCGATGACCGGCGTGGGCGACCACCGCGTCACCGTCGGCGTGAACTTCACGCGTCTGAGCAACCTGAAACTCGCCCTCGTCTACGCGAAATTCCTCGGCAGCCCGGACCCGACCAATCGCCCGCTCGCGGATCGCGACTACGTGCTCGCTACCGCGACTTACTCGTTCTGATGCTGCGCACCGAGCTTGTTGAGCGCCTTGTGCTTCAGGCGCTTTGCAGCATGCATCACCCTTTGAATCAGCCGTCTTTTTACTGCAAGAGGATTTGGTCATGAGTCGAATTTTCAATCCCGTATTGCGTGTCTGCGTGCTCGCGGCAGGTGCCGCGCTCGCCGCCGCACAAGGCGCCCCGTCGTTCGCCAAAACCAGCCCGGAAGATCTCGCCAAACTCGAAGGCCCGCTCACGCCGATGGGCGCCGAGCGCGCGGGCAACGCCGATGGCACGATCCCCGCCTGGAGCGGCAAATGGGTCGGCACGCCGCCGGGCGTCGACTACAAGCCGGGCCAGCGCTTCCCCGATCCGTATGCGAACGAGAAGCCGCTGTTCGTGATCACCGCACAAAACATGCAGCAATACGACGCGCGTCTCACCGACGGCGAGAAGGCCCTGCTCAAGAAGTATCCGGACAGCTTCAAGATTCCCGTCTATCCGAGCCACCGTGATTTCAGCTATGGCGACACCGTGTACAAGAACATCCGCCTGTACGCGCCCAACACCACGATGACGAAAGACCAGAACGGCCTGAAGGATTTCCCGCCGGTCACGCCGTTCCCGGTGCCGAAAAGTGGCGTCGAGGCGATGTGGGATCTGCGTTTTGCGTCGGCGATCGAAGGCGAAACCGCGACCTACGACCAGGCCGTGGTCTACCCGGACGGCAATATCGCATGGGGCAAGGTGCAATACGCGATTTACGGGCCGCGCAGCGCGGAGCATTTCGATCCGAAGAACGCACTGAACGCGAAGAGCTTCTTCCGTCAGACCACCATGCTGCCGCTTTCCGATCGCGGCACGATCATCACCGGCTATGAGATGTGGGATCAGGAGGGCTCCGACACCCGCCGCACCTGGTCGTATAACCCGGGCACGCGACGCGTGCGCCAGGCGCCTGAGTTCGGCTTCGACCAGCCCGAAGGGCCCGGTGGCTTTCGCACCGTCGACGATGATCGCCTCTTCAACGGTTCGGGCGAGCGTTACGACTGGAAGATCATCGGCAAACGCGAAGTGTATGTGCCGTATGACAACTACAAGCTGATGGACCCGTCGATCAAATACACCGATCTGCTGACCAAGGGCCATGAGAACACGCAGTACATGCGCTTCGAACTGCACCGCGTGTGGGTGTTGCAGGCCACGCTCAAGTCCGGCTATCGCCATCAATACGCGAAACGGGTGCTGTATCTCGACGAGGACACGTGGAACGCAGTCGCCGCCGACAACTACGACGCCCGCGGCACGCTGTGGCGCACCAACTTCGCCCCGACGCTGTATGCATACGACGCCAAATCGTTCTACTCGACTGCTGTGTTCTATCACGACCTGATCTCGGGCGCCTATTACGCGGACCGTCTGGCGAATCAGGAACCGATGCCGGTGCTCACACGTGGCTCGCAAATGACCGAAGCGTTTTTCTCGCCCGACGCGATTCGCGGCGCGGGCAACTGATTTCGCTGCGTCTCTGTTAGATCCAAAGCCGGGGACGAGCTCAGACTCTGCCCCGGCGCTTTACTCTTTCTATTTTCGCTCGCCATGACTTCGACACTTCACGCCACACTCGGCGACGAGCTTTACCACGCATGGCGCGAACAAGCGCCGATTGCACCGTTCTCGGCGCGCGCCGGCGGTTTGTCGCTCGCCGACGCCTACCGTGTGCAGCAACACTTCGTCGCTCGCCGCATCGAAGCGGGTGAAACCATCGTCGGCAAGAAGATCGGCGTGACGAGCCAGGCCGTGCAGGACATGCTCGACGTACGCCAACCCGACTTCGGCGTGCTGCTTTCCGGCATGCACTACGTCGCCGGCGAGGACATCCCGATCGCGAAGCTGATCGCGCCGCGCGCGGAAGGCGAAATAGCGTTTTATCTGAAGCACGATTTGCGCGGCCCGGGCGTCACCCGGGACGCCGTGCTTGCCGCGACGGAAGCAGTCGGCGCGTGCTTCGAGATTGTCGATTCGCGCATCCGCGACTGGGCGATCCGCATCGGCGACACGGTGGCCGACAACGCGTCATGCGGCGTCTACGTGCTAGGCGATGAACGCGTCGCACCTGACTCGCTCGATCTCGCCGCTTGCCGCATGACCCTCGACAAGAACGGCACGCGCGTAGCGGAAGGGCTCGGCGCTGCCGCGCTGGGTCACCCAGCCGATGCAGTCGCATGGCTCGCGAACACGCTGGGCGAACTCGGCGTGCCGCTGCTCGCCGGAGAAGTCGTGCTGTCGGGTTCGCTGGCGGCATTGATTCCCGTTGCGTGTGGCGACCAGTTGCACATGCGGATTGAAGGCATCGGCAGTTGTTCCGTGCGCTTCATCTGACCGTTTGACTGTCTTTTCCTTGAGGATGCATTGAATGAGCAAGATCAAATGCGCGTTGATCGGGCCCGGCAATATCGGCACCGATCTGCTGTACAAATTGCGCCGCAGCGCGGTGCTCGAACCCGTCTGGATGGTCGGCGTCGACCCGGACTCCGACGGCCTCGCACGCGCCCGCGAAATGGGACTGAAGACGACCGCTGACGGCATTGACGGCTTGCTGCCGCATCTTGCCGCCGACGATATCCGCATCGTCTTCGACGCGACCTCTGCATACGTGCACCGCGAGCACTCCGACAAACTGACCGCGCGTGGCGTACGCGTGATCGACCTGACGCCCGCTGCAATCGGCCCGTTCTGCGTGCCACCGGTCAACCTCGCTGCGCAGATCGACCAGCAGGCCATGAACGTCAACATGGTCACGTGCGGCGGCCAGGCCACGATTCCGATGGTGTACGCAGTGTCGCGCGTGCAGCGCGTGGTGTATGGCGAAATCGTCGCGACTGTGTCGTCGCGTTCGGTCGGTCCCGGCACGCGCAAGAACATCGACGAGTTCACGCGCACCACGTCACGCGCGATCGAACAGATCGGCGGGGCGGCGGTAGGCAAGGCGATCATCGTGATCAATCCGGCCGAACCGCCGCTGATCATGCGCGACACGATCCATTGCCTGACTGAAACCGATCCGGATATCGAAGCGATTACGGCCTCGGTGCACGCAATGATCGACGAAGTACGCCAATACGTGCCTGGGTATACGTTGAAAAATGGCCCGGTGTTCGATGGCCGCCGCGTGTCCGTGTTCATGGAAGTTGAAGGACTCGGCGACTACCTGCCGAAATATGCCGGCAATCTCGACATCATGACCGCAGCCGCCGCCCGCACCGCCGAACTGTTTGCCCAACAGATGCTTGCCGCATCGCCCGCCACCGCGTGAGGAGCCGACTATGTCTTTAGCAGGAACCCGAATTACCGTACACGACATGACATTGCGTGACGGCATGCATCCCAAGCGTCATCAGATTTCGCTTGACCAGATGTGCTCGATTGCGCGCGGACTCGACGCTGCCGGCGTGCCCTTGATCGAAGTGACCCACGGCGACGGCCTGGGCGGCGCATCGGTCAATTATGGTTTTCCGGCGCATACCGACGAAGCCTATCTGAGCGCCGTGATTGCCGAAGTAAAGCAGGCCAAGGTCTCTGCCCTGTTGCTGCCGGGCATCGGCACGGTCGAGCATTTGCGCATGGCGCACGAGCTCGGCGTTCATACGATCCGTGTGGCGACGCACTGCACCGAAGCAGACGTATCCGAGCAGCACATTGGTCTCGCGCGCAAGCTGGAGATGGATACGGTCGGCTTTCTGATGATGGCGCACATGTCGCCGCCCGAGCAACTTGTCAGCCAGGCGAAGTTGATGGAATCGTATGGTGCGAACTGCATCTACATCACCGACTCGGCCGGTTATATGCTGCCCGACGATGTGACCGCGCGCATTGGTCTCGTTCGCGCTGCGTTGAAGTCCGAAACCGAGCTGGGTTTTCATGGGCATCACAATCTTGCGATGGGTGTCGCCAATTCGATTGCGGCTATTGCTGCCGGGGCCAATCGTATCGATGCGGCTGCTGCGGGGCTTGGCGCCGGCGCGGGAAATACGCCGATGGAAGTTTTTATCGCCGTGTGCGAGCGGATGGGGATTGAGACTGGCGTTGATGTTTTCGGGATTTCGGATGTTGCCGAGGATCTTGTGCTGCCGATTATGGATGCGCCTATTCGGATTGATCGCGATGCGTTGACGCTTGGGTATGTTGGTGTTTATTCGTCGTTTTTGTTGTTTGCCAAGCGGGCTGAAGCGAAGTATCGGGTTCCGGCGCGGGATATTCTTGTTGAGATGGGGAGGCAGCGGCTTGTCGGTGGGCAGGAGGATATGATTGAAGATACGGCGTTGACGCTTGCTCGGGAGCGGGGGGTTTTGGTGTAATTTGGTTTTTTTGCCTGCGCGGCGCTTGTCTGTGTTTTTATGGTGTTGGCCTTTCCTTGCTTTCTTAGTCTTACTGTGTCAACTAAAAGCGATACCTGGTAGTATGAAGTAATCGCGACTACGGGGTATCGCAATGACAGACGATCTCGATAATTTTGACGCGTATCTCGACCATCTGGCACAGGAGTTAGGGCACGCTAATCGCCACGCCGGCCTTAAAGGCTACTGTTCCGGTCTGGTGATGCCACTGTCACGCAAGAGCGTCGAACCGATGGCCGCGCATATCGATCCGCTTCATGCCAGTGCGAAGCATCAGTCGCTCCACCACTTTGTTGCCAAGGCCGAGTGGTCCGACAAGGCGATCATGCAGAGGGTGCGCGAGTGGGTGATGCCCTGGCTAGGCGCGCATGCCGCTGAAGAGGCCGGCTATTACTGGATTATTGACGACACGGGTTTTCCAAAGAAGGGCCGCCATTCGGTGGGCGTTGCACGGCAGTACTGTGGCCAGCTCGGCAAACAGGATAACTGTCAGGTCGCAGTGAGTTTATCGATCGCGACGCAACGCGGCAGCCTGCCAATCGCCTGGCAACTGTATGTCCCCAAGGAATGGATTGACGATCGGGACCGTGCCCGTCGTGCGGGCATTCCTGACGATCAGGCCTTCGCAACCAAACCACAGATTGCACTGACCCAACTGCGCGAAGCGATTGCATCCGGGATTGTGCCGGGTATCGTGCTGGCCGATGCAGGATATGGTGATGAAACGGCCTTTCGGGAAGGGATAAGCGAACTGGGTTTGTTATACGCCGTGGGGATTCGCCCGGGCACCTCAGTATGGGCACGGGGTACGGCACCGTTGCCGCCCAGGCCATGGAGTGGGCGTGGCAAGCCACCTACACTGCTGCGTCGTGCGCCCGGCCACGAACCACAAGCGCTCAAGGCGCTGGCCATGCAATTACCCGCGAATGCCTGGCAGACCATAAGCTGGAGAGAAGGCAGCAACGCGGCACTCTCCTCACGCTTTGCCGCCGTGCGGGTTCGTCCCGCTCATCAGGACTATTGGCGCAGTACCCAGCGCGCTGAAGAGTGGCTACTCGTCGAATGGCCCGAGGGAGATACAGAGCCGCTCAAGTACTTTCTCAGTACCGCTCCCGGGGAGGCGACACTTGAACAACTCGTATTGGTGACCAGGATGCGCTGGCGTATCGAGCGCGATTATCAGGACCTGAAGCAGGAGTTCGGACTGGGCCACTACGAAGGTCGCGGCTGGCGCGGCTTTCACCACCACGCCACGCTGAGTATCGCCGCATATGGGTTTCTGATGGCCCAAAGACTCAGGATGGGATCAGGTAGCGGCGATAAAAAAAACTTCATTGAACGCGCGCTGCCTGCGCTTCCCGCGGATTACATCGCACGCGGCAGTCCAGCGCGCACAACGTCACGTTCCTGACTCCATCACTACGTTGCGTATCTTGCTCGGACTACGGCTCACGCAACGCTTGCACCATTCATTGCAGCGGTGGCCTGGAGAATATGTGACACAGTAAGATTAGTGGTCTATTAGCGTTCGCCCCTGTGCGGGGCAGGCACCTACTTTTCTTTGCCTGCTGCAAAGAAAAGTAGGCAAAAGAAAGCAGCTCACACCGCTAGCGCATAAGCGGGTCCCCCGCACAGTCGCGGTAGTGGTGCATCTGGAATCTGTGTTCTCGCACACTCCGCGTCAGTGACAAGGCCGTCATGCTTCCCGCCTCGCACTACGTGCTCGCCGGAACAGTTCATCGAAAGCATGAGGCCCTGTTCTGGCGTGGTGGGTGCCATCCGCTTCGCCTCGCCAAGAATAGCGCTACACGGGAAACCAGTGCTTCATTTGCGAACGGCGAGCGCCATCGGTTTCGCCTCGATGAGAACAACGCGAGACGGGAAACCAGAGGCTTCGTTTGCGAGCAGCGAGTGCCATTGGCTTCGCCTCGGCGCGACGTAATGTCCGGTTACCTGGCCATGAGATGCGCAAGTGCATGGTAGTTCAAACCCGATCTTCGAGTGAGGCGTCGGTACCCCGTAGCGCGTGAGACGATGAACCATTGCGCAGATCTGACGGCAGGCGCAAAAACAAGCAGACGGTTCGGTAAACAGGCTTCGGCGCGCGCAGCGCCGCCGGAAGTATGACGCCCTTGTCACTGACGCAGAATGTGCGAAAACACAGATTCCAGATGCACCACTACCGCGACTGTGCGGGGGACCCGATTATGCGCTAGCGGTGTGAGCTGCTTTCTTTTGCCTACTTTTCTTTGCAGCAGGCAAAGAAAAGTAGGTGCCTGCCCCGCACAGGGGCGACGCTAATAAACCGATAACAAATCAAGGAAAGGCCAACGCCATAGGCAGACAGGAAAGCGCCGCGCAGGCAACCAAAATCAACCAAACTACAAACCTCAAAAACACAACCATGAAACACAACCCATATAGACCGGCAGCAATAGCTGCCCTGCTATCAGCAATAGCCCTAACAGCAACAGCACAACCCACCGCCGAAGGCAAACAAACCGACACCTACATCCAGATGGAAAAAATCCAGAACACCCGCGACCTGGCGGGCCTGACAACACCAGATGGCCAGCAAATCCAACCCGGCCGCCTCTACCGTAGTGGCAACCCGGCCTTCGCCACACCGGCCGACATCGAAAAACTCAAGGCAATGCACCTGGACGTCGTGCTGGACTTCCGCGCTGCAAGCGAAAAGAAACCCGCCGAACAGGCCTTCGCCTCCCAATTCCCCTGGCAAGCCGACCCGGTGCTAGCTGGAAACCTCTCGCCCGAAGCGATCATTCCAATGCTCAAGCGCTCCACTCCAGCGCAGATGCATCAATTCATGGTCTCGCTTTACAGGCAATTTCCCAGCGACTACCAACCGCAATTCGGCCGTTTTCTGAAGCTGGCGGAAGAAGACAAAACCATCCTCTATCACTGCACCGCAGGTAAAGACCGCACGGGGTTCGCCACCGTCCTGCTGCTGTCCGCGCTAGGCGTCGATCGTGCAACCGTGATTGCCAACTACCTGGAATCGAACCGCTATAACGCGACAGGTAACGCACAAGCAACCGCGCAACTGCAAAAGATCGGCATCGCGCCCGACGTGCTGGCGCCACTGCTGGCCGTCGATCCCGACTACATTGGCGCGGCAATGGAAGTCATCGATCAGCAATACGGCGGCATGCAGCACTACCTCGTCGACGTCCTCCACGTGAATACGGCGAAAATTCGCCAGAATTATCTCGAGGCAACGCCGTCCGTCACTGCGAATCCCTGAGCCCATAAAAGGCACGGCATTTCTGGCCTCCCGCGCACGGTGCGGCGCGCCCCACGGCACGATTCGTCTTACCTGAAGAACAAAACCCCACGCTCCGAAGAACGTGGGGTTGACCGGCAGTCTGAAGGCGGTCCATGCACCGCCTTTGCTTCGTTTCGTTACCCCTCGAATACATGTCGCAACGGTGGCGGCACCGCGCCCTCGCGCACCTTGATTTCCACAACCTTTCTCGCCGTACTCGAAGGCCTCACATCCGCGGTGTCGACGTAAAACTGCGAGTACCAGTCGCGCATCTGATACAGCGGTCCATCGCCCTCGCACAAGAGCGGATTGTCGATTCGCGTCTTCGTGTCCCAGATCGCCACGTCCTCATAAAACGCGGCCTGCGCCTGCGCCGAATACGCGCGCGCAATCTCCATGTTCTGCTCGTCCGACAAGCCAGGGACCTTCTTCACCATCACGCCGTAACGCAGTTCGAAACTGTTCATGTCGATCGGCACATGGCAGTTCAACAGAATCGAATGAATCGGATGGCCGCCGCTCTGCCCCGTCATCTCGGTGATGTGATACGCCGGGCCAAAGTAAGTGGACAGCGCGATCAGCACGTCATCGCCAAGGCGTTCGCTGCGGCCAACCAGTAGTTGCGTGGCCTTGTGTCCTTCGAACAGATTCGCAAAGTAATCGATTGGCGCGCCGTGCACGGTTCCAAAGTGCGCCATGTCCGAAATGTTGTCGACCAGTTCGCGACAGTTGGTACCGATCACCATCTTGTCGACTACCCAATCCGACCATTCGTCGGAGAAACACGCGTCGATACGGGGAATCGTCACCTCTTCGGACGGCGGATTGCCCTCGGGATCGTGCCAGATGAACAGCAGTTGATTCTGCTCGCGAGTCTGCCACGTGCCAATTTTGGCTTTCGGCGGAATCCGCTTGCAGTAGGGGATTGACTGGCAATTACCGTCACCGTCCCATTGCCAGCCGTGAAACGGACACACCAGCGTGTCGCCGTCCACGCGGCCGGTGCTCAGATCGCCGCCCATATGCGGGCAAAAACCATCCACCACGTTCACGCGCCCCTGCGAATCCATGAACGCAGCAAGGCGTTGACCAAATATGTTCAACGTGTGCGGCTTGCCGTCTTTGTATTCGCTCGCCGGACCGAGGCAATGCCAACCGCGGGCGTAACGCTGCACCAGTGGCTGCGATTCAATTTTGTATGGACGTGCGGACATCTCTTATCTCCTCCAATGGAAAAGGCGGCGCTTCGGACCAGCCGCCGTCGTCAGTGTTCTTTCGAAGCGCGCAGACCTTCGCGCTCACGCCTGACGATAGACGTGGCGCGCACCGCTTTCATCGTCCCGACGGACTAGGGACTTCAGCTACCCGTTAGTGCCCCGGATTGCCATGCTCAAGCGCAGCCGGTTCGACTTCGCCGGAAGTCGATGCAGTGCCGCGCACGGGTGCACCAGGCGCTGTGGGCACATTCATCGGATTCCCTCTGCGTTCGCGACATTGGCGGCGTTTGCGACATTGGCGGTGTTTGCGATGTTTGCGGTATTCGTGGCACTTGCGGCATTCGCAGCACTTGCGGCGTTCGCCGACTCCGCTGCATTCAGTACGCTCCCAACAGCCACGTTCGGCGCAGCACGCCGCTCCGCCCGCTCGACGCCAAGCCATGCCGCCAGCGCCGGCAACAGAAACACCGCGCCGAACAGATTGACGAGGAACATGAAGGCAAGCAGCACACCCATATCCACCTGGAACTTGAGCGCAGAAAATGCCCACGTTCCCACGCCGATGAACATCGTCACCGCGGTAAACAAGGCCGCGGTGCCGCGTTGACGCATCGCCGCCGCGAACGCATCGGACAAGGTGGCGCCGGCGCGCACCTCATGCTGCAGTCGTTCGTACAGATAGATGCCGTAGTCGACCCCTACCCCCACGCCCAGCGTAATCACCGGCAACGTGGCAACCTTCAGGCCGATGCCGAGCCACGCCATCACCGCGTTGCACAAAATCGACACCACCGTCAGCGGCACGACGATGCACAACACAGCACGCCACGAACGGAAGGTCACGAAGCACAGCAATGCGATCGCGCCGAAAATCGACAGCAGCATCGCCACTTCGGCATCGCCGACCGCTTCGTTGGTGGCCGCCATCACGCCGACATTGCCGCCGGCGAGCCGGAACGCAATATTCGGCGTGTGATCTTCCGCCGCCAGCCGTTTGATTTCATCGACGATATGCGCGATCGTCTTGCCCTCATGGTCTGTGGTGTAGATCAAGACCTGAATCGCCTGGCAGTTCTCGGTGTTCATGCCGTTGTCCGGATCGAACGCACTCGCGCCTTGCGTGAGCCCATCACTCGAACGCGGCAGTGCGCCCCAACGCGGATTGCCTTCGTTGAAGGCGGCAATCGAGATTTTCGCGAGCGATGGCACGCTCACCACCGACTGCACGCCCGCCACCCCGCGCATTTCCATCTCGAAGCGCTCGATCGCGCTCATGACCGGGTAATGCAGACAGGCGTCATCAAAACCGGTTGTCTCGACGATCACCGCGAGCGCATCGACGCCAATGTTGTACTGGCTCGTGATTCGCGCGTTATCGAGGTTGTAACGCGACGTGCTGCGCAACTCGGGCGCCCCAGCCCCGATGTCGCCGATCTGCAGATTGCGCGACTCTTTCGCGCCGAACGCGAGCAGCAGCAACGCGACGGCGAATACGCCAAGCGCCGGCACGGGTCGCGCGAACGTTGCGAAGCGCGTCCACAGGCGGCTGCCGCCTTGCGCCGCACGGCTTTGTGCACGCGCCAGAGTGCCTGCTTCCAGCCGCGTGTATGACAGCAGGATCGGCAGAAACACCTTGTTGGTGACGATCATCAGCAGCACACCGAGGCACGCCGTGACACCCAGCTCACGCACGATTTCGATCTGGATGCGCATGATCACCATGAAGCCGAGCGCATTCGTTAGCAAGGCCACCGTGCCTGGCACGAACAGCTTGCGAAACGCGTCGCGTGCCGCATCGGTCGAGGACATGCCGGCGACCAGTGCCTGCTTCCACGCATTCGTCATCTGCACGGCATGCGAGACGCCGATCGAAAAGATCAGGAACGGCACGAGGATCGACATCGGATCAATGCCGAGACCCAGCACCGGCAACGCACCCAGCAACCAGACCACCGGCAGCAACGCGACAAACAGCGCGAGCACCGTGGTCTTCGCCGAGCGTGTGTACGCAAACAGCAACGCCGCGGTAATCAGAAACGCGAGCGCGAAAAAACCGATCACGCCACTGATCCCCGCCTCCACATCCCCTACCAGTTTCGCAAAGCCGATGATGTCGACCTCGACATCCTGATTCGAATAGCGCGCGCGGATCTGTTCGAGTTGCCGCGCCACCGCGCTGTAGTCCAGGTGCTTGCCGGTGACAGGATCCGTCTCGCGCAATTCCGCACGGATCAGCGCAGAATGCAGGTCGTTGCCGACCAGCCTGCCGATCTGCCCGGAACGCGCCACGTTGCGGCGCACTTTGGCGAGGTCGTCGGGATTCGCGCTGCTGAACTGGCCGGGCACCACGACGTCGCCGCGAAAGCCCGCTTCGGTGACCTCCGTATAGCGCACGTTCGGTGTGAAAAGCGAGAACACGCGCGAGCGGTTCACGCCGGGAATGAAGAACACGTCATCGGTTGCGTGACGCAGGTCGTCCATGAACGCCTGGTTGTAGATGTCGCCGTGACCCTTCCAGCGCAGACTCGCGAGAATCGTATTTGCGCCCGGAAAGGCACTCGCATAGCGGTTGAACACCTGCATGTACGGATGCTGCATCGGGATCATCTTGTTGAACCCGGGATCGAGGCGCAGGCGCGTCGCGGAACAGCCCAGCGCGACCGTCAACGCGAGACATAGCGTCAGCAGGATGCGCCGGTGTCGCATGATAGCGTCGGCGCAACGCTCGACAAAACGCGAAAGGCGGGACGAAGAAGGACGGGACGATGCGTTCATGATGCGTCTCACGGCAAGGCAAACGGGAAGCGCGGCGGGCGTGGCGAGTCAGTGGCCGGCGAGCGCGCTATGGAGTTTCGGCGAACGAAGCCGCGCGTTCAGGAAGGTGACGCGCTGGGCGGCACAAGCGGGGACCCGAGCGGTGACGCAAGCGGCGACCGGACTGCGGGCGACACCGGCAGCAAGGCCACGCCGGCTTCCCCGCCCAATGCAAGCTCGCCATGCCCGGCGTCGACCACGGCAGCGAGGCTCTGCACGCCACCCACCTTGCGTATCGCGAAACTCTGTCCGTTATCGCGCGAGGTGACGATCGCGCCGCCCTGGCCGACCAGCACCAGTTCGCCGTCGGCGAGTTGCACCGCGCCGAAGTACGAGGTGCCGACGCGACTATCGATATGTGTCCACGTGTCGCCCTGATCGGTGCTGCGCAGCACGTTGCCACGCATGCCGTACGCGAGCCAGTCGCCATCAGCCAGCTTCAGCACGCCGAATAGCGAGCCCTGATAAGGCACGGGCCGCTTCTCCCAGCTCGCGCCGTTATCGGTTGAGCGCAGCAGCGTGCCCGTTTCGCCGGCGATCATCAGACGGCCGCTGGAATCGCCGGTAATCGCATTCAGGTGACGATCGTCGGCGGGCGTTTTCTGTTGAGCCCAGGTGGCGCCTGCATCGTGCGAGACAAACAACTGGCCGAAGCTCCCGCTGGCAAATACCAGTCCGCCCGCATTGCCCCACACGGACAGCAGCGGGTCCGAATGCTTGCGATCGAAGCGCACTTCGCTCCAGTGTGTGCCGCCATCGACGGTACGCACGATCCAGCCGTCGTGTCCCACCGCAATGCCGATACGCGGCGAGATGAAGAACACTTGCGTAAGCGCCGACGCTTCGTCGGACGTCACAGCGGCGCGCCGCCAGGACGCGCCCGCATCGTCGCTCAAGAGGATCACGCCGCGCTCGCCCACCGCGACGAGGCGCGTGCCTGCTCTGGCGAGTCCGTTGATCTGCAGGCGATCGGCCTGAATGGTCGTAGCCGCGAAAGCCGGCACCGGCCGAGGCGAAAACGCAAACAGCGCCGCGCCCAGCACCGCCGCCGAAAGCAGTAAACCAGGTATTGTCGATTTCATTTTTTGTCTCCTGTCGACCAGATGTCGATCGGAGTTGGCGCTTTAGCCCATGCAAAGCACTTACTCCGATCCCATGCAAAGCTGTTGGCGCTTCAGCGCACTACTCTGGTCCCATGCAAAGCTCCGAGCACGGTCTACGCCGCTGTTTCGAAGAGTGCCGCGGCGCCCATCCCGCCGCCGACGCACATCGTCACGACGACATAGCGCACGCCGCGCCGCCGCGCTTCGAGCAACCCATGCATCGTCATGCGAGTGCCGGACATGCCGAACGGATGGCCGACCGAGATCGCGCCGCCATTCACGTTCAGACGGTCGGCAGGAATATGCAGTTGATCGCGGCAGTAAATGACCTGACACGCGAACGCCTCGTTCATCTCCCACAGGCCGATGTCGTTCATCGTCAGCCGATGACGCGCCAGCAGTTTCGGCACCGCGAGCGCCGGACCGATGCCCATCTCGTCGGCTTCACACCCCGCCACCGCCATTCCGCGGTAGATGCCGAGCGGCTTCAATCCTCGCTGCTTCGCCTCCGCTGCGCTCATCACGACCACCGCCGCCGCTCCATCGGACAGTTGCGACGCATTGCCAGCAGTAATGAATTCACCCTGTGCGACCGCTTCGCCGCCGCTCCAGACCGGCTTCAGCGCCGCAAGACTTGCCGCGCTCGTATCGGCGCGATTGCATTCATCACGTGTGGCCTGCACGCTTTCGCTGCCAACCTGCTTACCTTCCTTGTCGAACAACGCGCGCTGCGCCTCGAACGGCACGATCTCTTCGTCGAAACGGCCCGCTGCTTGCGCCGCCGCGGTACGCTGCTGGCTCGTCAGCGCGTATTCATCCTGCGCCTCACGCGAGATGCCATAACGGCGCGACACGATTTCCGCCGTTTCGATCATCGCCATGTATGCAGCCGGCTGATGCGCGAGCACCGCGTCCGAACGTGCACGGTACGTATTCTTGTGTTTATTCTGCGTGAGCGTGATCGACTCGACGCCGCCCGCTACCACGATCCGTGCGTCGCCGCACAAGATGTTCTGTGCGGCCGTCGCGATCGTCATCAAACCCGACGAACACATCCGGTCCATCGCCATACCCGGCACCGAAGCCGGCAAACCCGCCGCAGCCGCCGAGAGCCGGCCGATGTTGTAGCCCTGGGTGCCCTGTTGCGCGGCGCAGCCCATCAGCACGTCGTCGATATCGGCGGGGTCGAGTTGTGCGCGCTCGATAGCAGACCGCACCACGTGGCCGCCGAGTGCGGGCGCTTCGGTGTCGTTGAATACACCGCGAAATGCCTTGCCGATCGGTGTACGTGCAACCGAGACGATGACCGCTTCGTTCATGAACTATTCCTCTACGGGTTCTACAGGGTTCTTCGGGTTTCTACAGGTAATAGCGGCTGATGGTGTCGGCCACGCACCCGGGTTTAGTCTCGCCGTCGATTTCCACGGTCACGCGAATCCAGGCCTGCACGCCGCCTTCTATCGCTTCAGCGCGCAGCAGTTGGCCGACGCCGCGAACGCGTGCACCGGCTCGCACGGGTGCGGGGAAACGGATCTTGTCGCAGCCGTAGTTGACACCGAGCCGCGCACCGTCGATACGTACGATCTGCGGCAAAAAGAAATTGACGAGCGAGAGCGTCAGGAAGCCATGAGCGATGCATCCGCCAAACGGACCAAGCCGCGCGCGTTCAGCATCGACATGAACCCATTGATGATCGAGCGTGGCGTCCGCGAACAGTGCGATGCGCGCCTGCTCGACCTGCATCCACGCGCTTTCGCCGAGCCGTTCGCCGACCGCTGCCACCAGTTCGTCCGGATGAGCGAACACACGAACCGGTTGCGGGTTGCCGCACACTTCAGCCCGCAGGTTAGCCATATTGCTATCCATCACGCGTGCTGACTGCTGACCGACAGCACTTCGCCGGTCATATATGACGCGTAGTCGCTTGCCAGAAAGACCATCACGTTCGCCACCTCCCACACTTCCGCGGCGCGTCCGAATGCTTCACGCGACGCCAGTTGATCGAGCAGATCGGCCGAAGCCGACTTCTTCAGAAAATCGTGCAGTGCAATACTCGGTGCCACCGCGTTGATGCGCACGCCGTACGGCGCAGCTTCGAGTGCGGCGCAGCGCGTCAGGGCCATCACCCCGGCCTTCGCTGCCGCGTAGTGCGCCTGTTCTGCCTGCGCACGCCAGCCGAGCACCGACGCGTTATTCACGATCACGCCACGGCCACGCTGCTGCATATGCGGCAAGATCGCGCGTGTCATGCGGAAGGTGCCAGTGAGGCTAATGTCGATCACCCGCGACCATTCGGCATCGTCCATTTCGACGATGCGACGCGCGCCGCCAAGGCCGGCGTTGTTGATCAGCACGTCGACGCCTTGCATCCTGTCTTCGGCATCGGCCACCAGCGCACGTACGTCTTCTTCCACCGAGACGTTGCACAAACGCCCGTAGATCGCCTGCAAACCCGTTTCGGCGCGCAAGGTCTCGACCGCTTGCGCGAGGCGCCTCTCGTGAATGTCGGAGATGAAGAGCGCGCGGCAGCCTTCTTCGGCGCAGCGTTTGGCGGCGGCAAAGCCGATGCCCACACCGGCGGCCGCCGTAATCAGCACGGATTTGCCCGCCAGCAGTTGATGGCCCGGCACATAGGCAGGTGCGGTCCGCACCGTTTGAGACTCGTTCATAGGGTTCCTCGGGGTTCTCTTGGCATGCCGAGTCCGCGCTCGGCCATGATGTTCAATTGAATTTCGTTGGTGCCCGCGTAGATCGTGTCAGCGCGCGAGAAGAGGAACACGCCTTGCAGGCGGGTTCGCTTTGCATCGTCGCTGTCGATCAGATTGGCGTCGGGCCCAAGCACATCCATCGCCAGTTGGCCGAGCTCGCGATGCCAGTTCGACCAGTAGTATTTGTAGATCAGCGCTTCACGGCCCAACGCATTGCCGCCTTCATCGGCACCCGCGCCGGCCAGCATGCGCAGCGCGTTGTAACGCATCACGCGTAAGCCGGCCCACGCTCGCGCGATCCGTTGACGAATCAGCGGGTCGTTCGCGACACCCGCTTCATGCGCTGCGTCGACCACCCAATCGAGTTCGCGAATGAACTGCATCTGCTGACCGAGCGTGGACATGCCGCGCTCGAAACCGAGCAAAGTCATCGCGATGCGCCAGCCATCGCCGGGTTCGCCGACCAGATCTTCTGCTGCGGCAAGTGCGCCGTCGAAGAACACCTCGTTGAATTCGGCGCCGCCGTTCAATTGTTTGATCGGGCGAATCTCGACGCCGGGTTGATCGAGTGGCATCAACAGAAACGAAAGCCCGCGATTGCCGCGCGATTCCGGATCGGTGCGCGCGATCACAAAGATCCAGTCGGAATCGTGCGCGAGCGACGTCCAGACTTTCTGGCCATGCACGCGCCAATTGCCGTTTTCGTCACGGACTGCACGCGTACGGACGTTCGCGAGATCTGAACCCGCACCCGGCTCCGAATAGCCCTGGCACCAGAACTGCGTGCCGTTCAGGATGCCTGGCAGAAAACGCGTACGCTGATCGTCGGTGCCGCACGCAATCAAGGTGGGCCCGAGCAATCCTTCACCGATATGCCCCATGCGTCCTGGACCACCGGCGCGTGCGTACTCCTCGTGAAAAATCACCTGGTCGGCGACGGACATCGCCCGGCCGCCGTGTTCGGCGGACCAGCCCAGACCGGTCCAGCCGCCGCTTGCCAGTTCACGTTCCCATTTTTTTCGCAGCGCCGGATACGCTTCTTCGTCGCCGGGACCGCCGCGGTATTGCAGGCAGGCGAACTCGCCGCGCAGATGCGTGCTCATCCAGTCGGCAACTTCCACGCGCAAGTGTTGCTGTTGCGTTTCGCTGTTCATCAGAGCACTCCCGCGAGGACGGCTTGCGCGTGATCGGCATGATTGAATGGCACAGGCCGCACTGCGCTCGAAGCCTCGCCGCGGTCGATCACCTGCTCAGCGATGAACGACAGCATCTGCGCGGTCGTGCCGAATTGCGCACTGCAAGCCTGCGCGCGTTTGAAATACAGTTGAGGGTCGTATTCCCAGGTGAAGCCGACGCCGCCGTGCAACTGGATCGCTTCCTGAGCGCAGAAGCGGAATGCATCGTTAGCGGTGGCTTTTGCTGTGGCGATATCGGCAAGCACATCCGGTGGTAACGAAGCGCCTGCCTGAGCGCGCATAGCGTCCGGCACCTGAGTTCGCGCTTGATCCCCAGCTTGATCCCACGCCTGCGCCGCGCCGAGCACGGCCGAACGGGCCGCCTCGATTTCGACCATCATCTGCGCGCAGCGATGTTTGACCGCCTGAAACGACGCGATCGCACGGCCGAATTGCACGCGCTCTGCCGTATAGGAAAGCGTGAGGTCGAGGCATTGCTGCGCGCCACCGATCTGTTCGGCGGCCAGTGCCAGCGCCGCAAACCACGCGGTGACCGAGAACGCGCGTTGCGCCTCGCGACCACACGCCAGCAGCGCGTTACGCGGCACATCGACCGCATTCAACTCGATATGCGCCAACGGACGCGTCGCATCGAGTGTGACGAGTGGCGTGCGAGTGAGGCCGACAAGATCAGCGCAGTTCAATTCGAACAGCGCGATGGTTTGCGCTTCGTTCGCGATCAAAGCGGGCGCCAGCAACAGTCCGGCACTCGCTCCGTCAACAACCTGTGCCAAGGTTCCCGAAAGACGGTAACCGTCAGCCGTCTCTTCCGCATACACCGAAACCACCGGCGCATGAGCGCCAGGCGCAGCGTACGCCGAGGCTGTGCGCCCATCGACGCCAGTCGCTGCGTACGCAGAAGCCGTTCCTGCCTCGAAGCCAGCGCCTGCTTGCAACGCAAGCGTCGCACTCACGTCGCCGCTCGCGATCCGCGAGAGCCATTCACGAGCCGCGGCTGATTCGCACTGCGCCAACGCCGTCGCCGCCAGGCATACCGTGCCGAAGTAAGGCACGCAGGCAAGGCGCCGCCCCATCTGCTCCATCAGCAACACCAGTTCCATCGCGCCCAGACCCGCGCCGCCCACCGCTTCCGGCACGGTCAGCGCGCACCAGCCGAGCTCGCTTGCGAGCGTCTGCCACAGCCCCTCGTCGCGGCCCGCGCTGTGTTCGATCGCCTGCCGCACCGCCGCCGAGGCGCTGCGCTCGGCCAGCACCTCGGCCGCCGAATCGCGGATCATGGTTTGTTCTTCGGAGAGAGCGAGGTTCATCGCTTCAGCTTCCGTAGACTTGCTGCGCCGGCCTACGTTGAGCGACCAGCGCCGCCACCGCGCCGCCAACGTCAGCAACATGCCAGCGCGCGCCATTGTCGATGCGCGGCCCTGTGTGCCAGCCTTCGGCGACCGCGATCATGCCGCCCGCCGCTTCGAACACCTGACCGTTGACCTCGCGCGATTGCGCACTGCCGAGCCAGACAACCAGCGGCGCGACGTTGGCCGGATCGAAGTAATCGAAGCCGTCGGCGGGCTTTTGCATCATCTCGGCGAACACGCCTTCGGTCATCGACGTGCGCGCCGCCGGGGCCAACGCGTTCACTCGTACACCGTAACGTTGCAACTCCGCAGCCTGCATCAACGTCAATGCCGCAATTGCCGCCTTGGCCGCGCCATAGTTCGCCTGACCGATCGAACCTTGCAGACCCGCGCCCGAACTCGTATTGACGATGCGCGCATCCACCTCTCGCCCGGCCTTCGACGCGTCGCGCCACTCGCGCGTCAACAGTTGCGACAGACAGAAATGCCCGCGCAAATGCACCCGCATCACGTCGTCCCAATCGGCTTCGGTCATGCTGGTGAACATCCGATCGCGGCAAATGCCCGCGTTGTTCACCAGCACGTGAATCTCGCCGAACGCCTCACGCGTGGCGTCGATGATGCGTTGCGCGGTGTCGATACGCGTGATGTCGTCGGCATTCGCAAGTGCCCGGCCGCCAGCTCGAACGATCTCGTCGCAGACGGCTTGCGCGGCCTCCTGACGAATATCGTTGACTACCACCGCCGCACCCTCTGCCGCAAACGCCAGCGCGTATTCGCGGCCCAATCCTCCACCCGCACCGGTGATGATCACGGTGCGGTCGTTGCAGATTCCCATGCTTGATCCTCGTAGACAGTGATGCGTTCAGTGACGCATTTAAAGGCGCTCGATGATCGTGACGTTGGCAAGACCGCCGCCCTCGCACATCGTTTGCAAGCCGTAGCGGCCTTGCGTGCGTTCAAGCTCGTGCAGCAGGCTCGTCATCAACCGTGCGCCGGTTGCTCCCAGCGGATGACCAAGCGCGATCGCGCCGCCGTTCGGATTGGTCTTCTCGTGCGGATAGCGCAGTTCGGCAAGCCACGCGAGCGCCACCGAGGCAAACGCTTCGTTCAGTTCCACCACGTCGATGTCCTCCAGCGAGAGGCCGGCCTTCTTCAACGCGTGACGCGTCGCCGGAATCGGCGCGGTGAGCATCCATAGCGGATCGTCGCCGAGCACGCTCAGGTGATGGATGCGGGCACGCGGCGTGAGGCCGTAACGCTTGAGCGCCTCTTCGGAAACGATCAGCAGCGCCGCTGCCGCGTCACAGGTCTGGCTCGAGACAGCCGCCGTTAGCGCGCCACCGGGCATCAGCGGTTGAAGCGAAGCCATCTTGGCGAGCGTGGTGTCCTTGCGCGGTGTCTCGTCGTGTACGACACCGGCGACCGGCACGATTTCGCGCTTGAAGTGGCCACCTTCGATTGCCGCCAGCGCGCGCCGGTGACTCTCCAGCGCGTACCGCTCCATCGTTTCACGCGACAGGTTCCAGTGATCGGCGATTCGCTGCGCCGCATGGAACTGCGAGACCGGTGCGTCGCCAAAACGCGCGCGCCAGCCAATACTGCCCGAGAACGGATCGGTGAAACCAAGCGGCTCGGCCGCCGTCATCGCCGACGAAATCGGAATCTGCGTCATGGTCTGCACGCCACCCGCGACCACCACATCCTGCGTGCCGCTCATCACGGCCTGCGCGGCAAAGTGCACGGCCTGCTGCGAGGAACCGCATTGCCGGTCTATCGTGACGCCGGGCACGGTCAGCGGCAAACCGGCAGCGAGCCAGCAGGTGCGTGCGATATTGCCGGCCAGCGGGCCGATCGTATCGACACAGCCGAACACCACGTCGTCGTATTCATCGGCGGGAATGCCATTACGGGCGACCAGTTCCTTCAGCACGAAGCCGCCGAGATCCGCGGCATGCACCTGCGCGAGTCCGCCTTTGCGACGGCCGGTCGGCGTGCGCAACGCATCGACGATATAAGCCTGTTTCATCACGATTCCAGTTCGAAAGTACGGGCCGGTCCAATCGGAGCACATGACTCGATCAGCGCGTCGGCCACGCGGGCCTTGTGAAACGTCGTGTCGCCCCAACTGCCGGAGAGCGCCCAGATGCGTTTCATGAAGATCTGCAGGTCAAGCTCCCAGGTGTAGCCAATCGCGCCGTGCACCTGCATTGCATGGCGCGCGGCGAGCTGCGCCGCGGCGGTAGCAGCGAGCTTTGCGTGGGAAACATACAGCGCGCGGTTCGGGTCGTTGTCCGCGATCGCGCAGGCAGCCCGATACACCACCGGCCGTGCGAACTCATAACGGATCGCAACGTCAGCGAGCAGATGCTTCAGCGCCTGATACGAGCCGATCGGCTTGCCGAACTGCTTGCGTTGCGCGCTGTAGTCGATTGCAACGTCGAGCACGCGTTGCGTGAGGCCGAGCAATTGCGCCGCGACGGCGAACGCGCCCTGGTCGAGTGCGCGCGCCAGCAACGGTTGCGCCTCGGCTGCCGTTGCCACTCGTGTGCTCGCGCTCGCCTGCCAATCGAGCTCGAACAGCCGGCGCGAAGGGTCGATGCTTTCCACCGCGTTCAATCGGCAAGCGTCGGGCGCGAGCCAATGCAATTCACCCTCCCGCTCGCATAACAGAACCTGTGCGACGTGCGCATCGCTGACATACGGATTCACCGGATGCGCAATCGCCACGCGCGCCATACCCGCTGCAATATCGCGCAACAGCGCGTCGCGTTGCACGCTGGCGGGCAGACCTTCCAGCACGCCGACGGCCACGAGCGCCGTATCGAGTAACGGCTCAGGTCCCGCGAAATAACCATAGGTCTGCGCGAGCAACGCCCACTCCACAACGCCCAGCCCCAACCCGTCATGACTTTCCGGCACCGACACGGCTGTCAGCCCTTGCGAGGCGAACAGGTCCCACATGCGCTCTGAGCGGCCCGTGGGCGTGTTCCACAACTCGCGGATCAGCTCCGGCGTCATCTCCGTCATCAGAAAGCGCTTGACGCTGCTCGCCAACGCTTCCTGATCTTCGTTGAATACGAAATCCATAGTTCCTCGCTCAATCCTTTAAGCGTCTGAATGCAGAGTGCATGCTGGTTGCAGCACCGGCATCATGAGCGCGGCATCCCCAACATCCGTTCCGCGATGATGTTGCGCTGGATCTCGTTGGTGCCCGCATAGATCGGCCCGGCCTGCGCGAACAGGAAACCGTCGAGCCAGGTGCCAAGCGCCGCGTGTTGCTCGTGCGTTTGCGGCACGACCTCGGCCCGCGCGCCGAGAATATCGAGCGCGGTCTGGTGCATGCGCAGATCGAGTTCGGACCAGAACACCTTGTTGGTACTCGACTCCGCACCGATGTGGCCGCCCTTCTGCAAACGGCCCGCGGTGGCGTAGGTGGAGAGCGCGTAGGCCTGCGCGTCCATCCAGGCGCTGATTACCCTGTCGCGCAAGGTCGGATCGCGGTCAGCCTCCGCGCGGTGCGCCAGATAGAGCGCGCGCAACGCTTCGGCGGTTCGTTGAAAACGCGCGGGCGAGCGCAGCATCAAGCCGCGTTCGAACCCGGCGGTTGCCATGGCGACCTGCCAGCCCATGCCCTCACCGGCGAGACGATTCTCGACCGGCACGCGCACGTCGTCGAAGAAAATCTCAGCGAAACCGGTTTGGCCGTTCAATTGACGAATCGGCCGCACGGTAATGCCCGGTGTTGAAAGCGGCACCATCAGGAAGGTCAGCCCGTGGTGGCGCGTGGATTGCGGATCGCTGCGAAACAGGCCAAACAGCCAGTCGGCCCACACCGCGCGGGTCGACCAGATCTTCTGGCCGTTCAGGATGTACTCGCCGCCGGTACCGCCGTCAGTACGAATAGCACTCGCGCGGATCGCGGCCATGTCGGAGCCCGCGTTGGGCTCGGACCAGCCTTGCGCCCATACGTGTTCGCCCGCCGCCATCGCGGGCAAGAAGCGGGCCTTTTGCTCTTCCGTGCCGAAGTCCATCAAGGTCGGGCCGAGCAGGAAGATGCCGTTCTGATTGACGCGCATCGGTGCATCGGCGCGCCAGTATTCTTCTTCGAAGATCAGCCACTCGATCAGATCGCAGCCGCGGCCGCCCAGTTCACGCGGCCACGTCACCATGCTCCAGCGGCCCGAATGCAACGTGCGCTCCCATTCCCGATGCGCGGCAAAACCTGCTTCGGTGTCGAAGCTCGGCAGCGGTTCGCGCGGCACGTGGGCCGCGAGCCAGCTGCGAATCTCGGCGCGGAACGCGCGTTGCGCGGGCGTGTAGTCGAGCCTCATGCGCGCGCTCCGGCTTTGCGTTCGGCCTCATTGGCACCATTGAACTGCGCGTCGCGTTTTTCGACGAAGGCCGAGCGCGCTTCCGCCGAATCGTTCGTCATATACGCCTGCAATGTAAAGCCCTGCTCCCAGCGGTATTTGTCTTCGAGGTCGCCGTCTTCGACACCGTTTAACGCTTCTTTCGCGAGTTGCAGCATCGCGGGGCTTTTCGCGGCGATCTTGCGGGCAATCTCGAACGCCGCCTCGCGCAGTTGTTCGCGCGGCACCACGCGCTCGACCGCGCCGAGCCGGTAAGCTTCAGCGGCGTCGACCATATCGCCCGTGAAATACATGGCACGCACTTTCTGCACGCCGAACATGCGCTGCAGATGCGCGCCGCCCCCCATCGCACCGCGGTCGATTTCGGGTACGCCGAAACGCGCACAGTCGGACGCGACAATCACGTCCGCCGCACCGCAAATGCCGATGCCACCACCCAGCACGAAACCATGCACCGCGACGATCACCGGCTTCGGATTGCGGTGTACGGCGCGAAAGGTCGCGTAATTTCCGGCGTTGACTGCGATGATCCGCTCGGGATGTGCCGCCAGTTCCTTGATATCGACACCCGCGCAAAAACCGCGGCCTGCGCCGCGCAGCACGATCACGTGCACGCTGTCATCGCGGCCGAGTGCGTCGATTGCGTCGGCCAGCACTTGCCATCCGCTTGCATCGAGCGCGTTGACCGGCGGCTGGTCGATCACCAGTTCGCCGATGCCGCCCTCGCGTTCTATTCTGAACGGCAGCGAGCGGACGCTATTGATAGGTTCTGTCATGTCTCCGTCCCTGGTGAATGATGTAGATTTGCTTTATGAGGTCACGCATGGCGTAGCGCAACGGCGGTGCATACGTTGGATCGTGTGTCCCGTCATGGGTCGATTCACACGTGAACCGGCGCGCCGCGCATCGCCGCCAGCGCGTCGAGCCTCGCCACGGCTTCGTCGACGATGCGCGCGATCAAGGTCTCGCACGGCTCGATCGCGCCGATCACCGCAGCGACCTGGCCGCTCGGCAATACGCCCTCGTCTGGATTCCCGTCGACGATCGCACGCTGGATCAGAAACGGTGCGTTCGCCGCCATCAACGTCTGGCTCGCGGTGTAGCTGTGATCGCGTAGTGCCTTGAAGCCGAGCGCCGCCATCTGGCTCAGGCTCATGCCGCTCTGACGGCGCCACGCTTCAGCCGTGCGCAACGCGAATAGCGTGCGACGCAACGGGCCGAATGCTTCAAGGCGAAGCAGATAAGGGTTGTCGATCATTCGTTGCGGCAAGCCGTCCAGTGCTGCGGACACGCGAATTTGCGAAGGATCGGCCACGGCGACGTAGCGATCGAGGGTCGCGCGCGGCACCGGCGACTCGGCTGCCATCAGAAAGCGCGTGCCCATTGCAATGCCTGCCGCGCCGTAGCCGAGTGCCGCCGCGAGACCGCGTCCGTCGAAGAAGCCGCCTGCTGCGATCACCGGCACGTTCACTGCGTCCAGCACTTTAGGCAGCAACAGCGTGGTCGGCATCGAGCCGGTATGGCCGCCGCCTTCAGCGCCTTGCACCGTGACCGCATCGGCACCCAGTTCGACCGCTTTGGCCGCGTGTTTCGGTGCGCCCACGGTGGGAATACACATCACGCCAGCGTCTTTGAAGCGGCGGATCGTCTTAGCGTCAGGTCCACGACCGTAGCTAACCGCACGCAGCCGGTGCTTGATCGCCAGATCGACCACCTGCGCCGCATTCGGCTGAAACATATGGAAGTTGATGCCGAATGGCTTGTCCGTCAGCTCCTTTACGCGCAGGATCTCCGCTTCCACGCGGTCGGCTTCGAGCGTCGCGCCGGCGAGAAAGCCGAAGCCGCCCGCATTACAGGTCGCGGCGACGAGCCTGGCATCGGCGACCCAACCCATGGCCGTCTGCACAATCGGATAGCGGCAACCGAGCAGATCGCACAAGGGCGTATGCAAGGTTGCGCTCATGCGGCTTCTCCGTCGGCCTTTGCATCGCTGACGGCAGCGGGGCCCGGTCGCTGCGACTCGGCCATCTTGCGGGCGTCATAACCACCCAGCTTGTCGCCGCTCACCAGTTCGTTGTGCGCATGCGCGAAGTGATGCCATGCAAACGCCGCATCCATCGCCGCGCGCTTGCCTTGCAATTCTTCGACGTGGTTCACGGCCTGCTTGGTCAGCGTCAACCCGAGTCGCGGCATGCGCGCGATCTTCGCGGCGATTTCCGTCGTGGTGTCCTGCAAGCGCTCGCGTGGCACGACTCGATTGACCATGCCCATCTGATACGCGCGCGCCGCATCCATGCGCTCGCCGAGAAACAGAAACTCCTTGGCGATACGTGGATTCAATTCATAGGCATGCGCGAAATATTCGACGCCCGGGATACCCATGCGCACTACCGGATCGGAGAAGAATGCGTCGTCCGAGGCGACGATCAGGTCGCACACCCACGCCAACATCAGGCCGCCCGCGACACACGCGCCCTGCACCATCGCAATGGTCGGCTTGGGCAGATCGCGCCAGCGTCGGCACATGCCGAGATAGACCTCCTGCTCGCGAGCGTACAGAAACTCGCCGCCTTCCTTGCCAACATGGTCGTACCAGAGCGAAGTACGCTCGAACGACTGATCGATGTCGCGTCCCGGCGTGCCGATGTCGTGGCCCGCGGAGAAATGCTTGCCCGCGCCGGTGAGGACGATGACTTTCACCGCATCGTCGTTCGACGCACGCTTGAACGCGGCGTCGAGCGCATACGTCATCTTCGAGTTCTGCGCGTTGTGATACTCGGGGCGATTCATCGTAAGCGTGGCGATGCCGTCGCTCACACGATACTCGACAACGCTTTCGTGGATGTCGTGGGTGGCTTGCATGATGTCCCTCACACGCGACGCGGCGCGGGGTTATTGCGCACGACGCTCGCACGCAGGTTGTGCGGATCGAGCGCGCGCACAATGCGCAGATCGTCGGCGCCTGGCGGCGGTGTCACATGCATGTCGGTATGCGCGCGCAGTTCGAAACCGGTCGCGTCCTGCACTTCGTCGAAACTCACACCGGGATGCAGCGAACGCACCTGGACCGCGTGATTCGCACCGCCGAAGTCCATCACGCACAAATCGGTAATCACGCTGCGCAGATCGGTGAACGCACGCATGCCGGGGATTTCGCGCGCCGGGTTGTAGCCCACGCTGCACACCATGTCGACTTCACCGGCAACGAATGTGCGCTTGCCGTGGCCGGAGACGAAAAACGAATTCGCGTGATTGATGCTGTTGCCTGGAAAACCGCGCGCACCGAGCAATTGCGTTTTCGGGCGGGCATAGTCGTCACCGAGCCAGGAGATGTTGGCCTGGCCGAAGCGATCGATCTGCGTGGGCATCACCAGCGCGTGGCGTTTGCCGTGCCACACGCAATCGAACACACGCTCATAGGTCATCAAGCCGGACGCCTGCACGCGATAACCCGCTTCACGCGGCCCGAGCGGCACAGGACTTTCGACCAGGTACGCTTCACCGTCGGTGAGCATCAGACCCGCGTTGTACGCAAGGCGCGCGAGACCCGCGGCGAGGCGCGGTCCCGTGCCGATACCAGTCGCCAGCACTTCGCCGTCGTCGCGCCAGACGCGTGCCGCCGCGGCGATCATCAATTCGGCGAGGAAATAATCGAGAGAGTCGCTCATGTGCGCTCCATTACAGAATCGGCAACGGCAACGCCGCTACATGGGACCGCCCACCTGCGCGTTGCAGATAGCCCGGTTCGTCGGCGCCTACTACGTCACTCAGGTAAGCGGCTGTTTGTTGCGGATCTTCCGCGCTCGCGCAATACGTCTTCAGATGCGGCAAATCCCAGCCGTAAGCCGGCGCGCATGAAGTGGGATGCGCGCCGCACGGCGCGTGAACCACGCCGCTTACGAGTGATCGTTCGAAGGTGTTGCGGCGCGCGAGATCGAGGTCCTCGCTCGCCAGCGTTTCGACCAGCGTCTCGCTGCTGACAAAGCACTGCTTCGCCGCGCGTGCGAACCACGCGTCGAAGAAAGGATCCGGACCGTCGATGCGCGTATTGCCCATCCTGTCCGCAGCGTTCACGTGCAGCAGCGCGGCGTCGAGTTCGAGCGCCGGCATCGCCAGCAGCGTTTCACCGCCATACGGCGATTGCACGGTGCGCAAATGCGATGCGTGTTTCAGCAGATCGGTGCCCAGGCCGACGCGCGTCGGCAAAAACGGCAGACGTGCCGCCGCCGCGCGCAGGCCGAGTTGCAGCAGGCCTTCGTCGAGTTCCCATACGTCGAGCGTGCCGTTTTCACGTGCCCGTCGAAAATGCGGTTCGAGCGGAATCACATCGAGCGATACGAAGCCGAACACCAGCTTGCGGACTTTGCCCGCTGCGCACAGCAACCCGACATCAGGGCCGCCATAGGCGACCACAGTGAGGTCCTTCAGATTCGAGCGGACAATCTCGCGCACGAGCGCCATCGGCTTGCGGCGTGGACCCCAGCCGCCGATGCCGATCGTCATGCCGTCGGCGAGTTGCGCGACGGCATCGCGTGCACTGAGTGCTTTATCGAGTGGTTTCATGCGTTATTCCTGCAGGTTTCCTGCGTGTTTGCTGACTAGGGCCTAGCGAAATCCAACGCTGAAGTCGTGACCCCACAGGCTCACGCGCGTCGCCTCGTAGACGTTGTGCTGCGCCCAGTCGACCGTCAGGCCGCCATAGCCGTACTCCAGGTCGAAGCCGCCCGGCGTTTTCATGTAGAACGAGATCATGTGGTCGTTGCAATGACGGCCAAGCGTGGCGGAGAGCTTCACGTTTTGCGCTGCAACCCGGTCGAGCGCGCGGCCCACTTCGTCCATCGAGTCCACCTCAGCCATCACGTGGATGCAGCCGGACGGCACCGCGAGGTCCATGATCGCGAGGCTGTGATGACGCGCGTTCTTGCAGTGCAGAAAATGAATGCGTTTCTCGGGCTCGGCCGGATCGTCGGTGAAGCGAACGCGAAAGATGTCGGAGAGTTCGAAGCCGAGCACGTCGCGCAGGAATGCGTCGGTCGCGTCGAATTGGGGAGCGGGCAGCACGGCGTGACCCAGGCCCATCGTGCCGGTGACGAACCCGGACACGCCGAGCGGCGAGGTGAAGCGCCGGAAATCGGTGCGCACGCCCCAGAAGAACTCGTGCCGGTTGCCGGACGGATCGGTGCACCACACCATCGCCTGCACGCGGCGCAGCGCGGTTTCCTGCGCACTGGCGCGGGTCGCTTCCACACCGGCCTGCTCAAGGGCGCGGATCGCGTCGTCGAACGCGGCCGCGTCGGCCAGCTCCCAACCCGACGCGAAGTAGCGATCGGCGTCGCCGGGTACGATCAGGTAGCGAAAATCGCGCTCGTCCATCTTCACGTACAGCGCGCCATCTGTTGCGTCTTGCGCCTGCATGCCCAGCACGTTTTCCGTGTAGCCGCGCCATGTGCCGACATCTGCCGACTGCACGACGACGTAGCCTAAAGCCCGCACATCGATCATCTCCGACTCCTCCAGAAGCTGTTGTTGTCAGGCTTATTCTGGCGGTCCCGGGGGCGGCTAACATCGTCTGTTGGGACTAGCTTGCAGCGGTGTTTTCGGCGGTTTTTTCGTTGTTTTTGGCATCACTTTCGACAGCTTCCCGCAAGCGGTATTTGAGCACCTTGCCGGCCGCGCTGACAGGCAGTTGATCGACCAGCGTGAGATGCCGCGGCACCTTGTAGTTCGCCATGTTCTTGCGGGCCCAGTCGATCAGTTCTTCCGCGCTCGCCTGCTCGCCCGAACGCAGCACCACATATGCATGCCCTACTTCGCCGAGCCGCTCGTCGGGTACGCCGACCAGCGCCACCTGCGCCACCGCCGGATGCGCGTTGAACAGCCGCTCGATCTCGGCCGGATAGCAGTTGAAGCCGCCGACGATGAACATGTCCTTGATGCGATCAGTGATGCGCAGATAGCCGCGTTCGTCGAGCGTGCCGAGGTCGCCGGTATGCAGCCAGCCTTCGCCGTCGATCGTGTCGAAGGTAGTGTCCTGCTGCCCGAAATAGCCCTGCATCACGTTGTAGCCACGAATCAGGACTTCCCCTGTTTCGCCGGTGGCAACCGCGTCGCCGCTGCTGTCGGCGATACGGATCTCCACCCCGGGCATCGCGCGGCCCGATGTATTAGCAACGGTCTCGGCATCGTCGCCGTTGCGGCACAGCGTGGCAAAACCGCATGACTCAGTGAGCCCATAGCCCGTCAATACAGTTTCGAAACCCAGTTGCGCGCACATCCTTTCGATCAGACTCGGTGCAATCGCGGCGGCGCCTGTCACCGCGACTCGCAGTGAAGAGAGATCGCGCGTGGCCAGATCCGGCATGTCGAGCAACGCGTGATACAGCGTCGGCGGTCCCGGCAAAACAGAGACACGATCACGCACAATGCGTTCGAGCACGCGCTCCGGGTTAAACACCAGATGCGGCAGCACGGTCGCGCCGCTCGCGAACGCCGCGAGCCAGCCGGCCTTGTAGCCGAAGGCGTGGAAGAACGGATTGACGATCAGATAACGGTCGCTTTCGCGCAGCGTCACGATCTGCGCCCAATCGTGAACCGCGCGCAGGTTCTGACCGTGCGTCGTCATCACACCCTTGGGGCGACCCGTCGTGCCGGACGTGAACATGATGTCCATCAGCGTATCGGGGCGCACCGCCGCTTCGCGGGCGCGGAACGCCTCCATCGAGGTGCCAGCCGCGCGCAACAGGAACGCGTCCCAGGTTTCATCACGGCCGCCGCTCGATTCCGCTGCCGGGCCGTCGAACATCACCACCCGTTCGAGCGTGGCAGGACGGTGTGCCGCCAGCATGGCCGGATACGAATCGCCGAGGAAGGTGCCGCAGCAAAACAGCAGCCGCGCGCCGCTATCCTCGAGAATCGCTGCGGCTTCCAGCCCCTTCATGCGGGTATTGATCGGGACCAGCGCTGCGCCCGCGCTGTGAATCGCGAGTGCCGCCACGATCCATTCAGCAATGTTCGGCGCCCAGATCGCGACACGCTCGCCCGGCTGGATGCCGCAACTGATCAACGCGCGTGCCGCTTCGATCCGCGCAGCGTCCAGTTGCGCATAGCTCAGGTTGCCCTGGACTGTTTCGATCGCGATGCGCGTGCCGTAGCGCGTGGCGCCGCGCGCGATCAGCGCGGGCGTCGTCAGGATGTGGTTGAGCGTCATGATGAATTCGATGGATACGGTTCGCGGCAAGCGCAACACGCGAGAACCGCGCGTGCGAACCGCGAACCTAGTCGGGGAAAACCACGCGCAGCGTCGCGCTGGCGGGTGTCGCACTACAGGCAAGCGTCCAGCCGTCGGTCAGATCGGCCGCGTCGAGCACGTGGTTGGCGTTCAGGTTCACGCTGCCGGCTTCGACCCGGCACATGCAGGCGCCGCACAAACCGCTGCGGCACGAGTTGGGGGCCGGCACGTCGGCGCGCAGCATGGCATCGAGCAGGGTTTCGCCGGGTTCGCAGATGAAAGTGAAGGTGTTGCCGTCGAGCACGGTCTCGATCGCAGCGTTTGCGCCGGACGCTGTCTGGGGCGGTGCAATTGCGATAGGCACGTCAGGCGCTTCTGGCGCTATGGACGCAGCGCGCACTCCGGATGCTCCAGACGCCCCAGCGACCCCAGGCACGGACACCCCAGCCGTAACCGGCAAATCCGGTAGCGAAGCAAACCGCTCCACATGCACCTTCGCGCGCGGCAACCCCAGCGCAAGCATGGCTGCCAACGCGTTCTCCATGAACAGCGCCGGCCCGCAGATGAAGCATTCCTGCATACTCCATGGCCGCGCCAGCTCTTCCAGATGACGCTGCTGCGGAATGCCCTGCACGCTATCGAGCCAGTGAATCACGCGCAATCTTCCTGCGTGCCGCTGCCCGAGTTGCCGCAGTTCTTCGCTGAAAATAACCGACTGCGCGTCCCGATTCGCGTAGATCAGGGTCAGCATGCCGCGCCCGTTCACCAGCGCGGATTTGAGAATCGACAGCACCGGCGTGATGCCACTGCCACCCGCGAACAGGAGCAGGTCGCCATCCAGCGAACGCGGCGTGAACACACCCGCGGGCGCCATCACGTCGAGCTCGTCACCGGGCTGAATGCTGTCGCACATCCAGTTCGACACGCGCCCATCGCGCACCCGCTTGACGGTGATCTTCGGCGCGCGGTCGATGCCTGGCGCGCTCGAGAGCGAATAACAACGCTGCACGGTGGCATCCGCGCACGGCACCTTGAGCGTGAGAAACTGCCCCGGGCGATAGCTGAATGCATCGTGTAGCGCCTGCGGCAACTCGAACACGAAAGAGCGCGCGTCGGCGCTCTCCGCGATCACGTCCGCCACTTTGAGCCGGTGAAAACGCGAATCGGCCATGGCGTGGGAACTCAGGCAACGCCCATGATCAACTGCGCGTTGTCGATGCGATACTCGCTGCCGTTGATGAAACGCGATTCGTCGGAGGCGAGGAACAGCACCAGATTCGCGATGTCTTCCGGCAAACACATACGAGCGTGCGGATCGACCGACTGCGTGAGCGCTTCGCGCGTCCCCTCGGCTGCACCGAAGAACGGCGCGGTCATCGGCGTGAGAATGCCGTCCGGGTGAATCGTGTTGCAGCGGACCTTGTAGCCTTGCTGCTTGCAATGCGCCGCGATCGCGCGCGTCATCGCCGTCACCGCGCCTTTGCTGGCCGAATACGCGCAGAACGCGCCGAGCCCACCCAACGCCGCCACCGACGACATGTTGACGATCGAGCCACCCTTCTCCTTCATCGCCTTCACCGCCGCACGGCAACCTAGAAAATAGCCCTCGGCATTGATGCGCAGCACGCGCTGCCATTGTTCGAGCGTGGTGTCTTCAATGCTACCGAGCAACAGCACCGCAGCGTTGTTGACCAGCACATCCGGCGTACCGAAGGCCGTTTGCGTCGCACCGAATACATCGTTCCAGCCGGTTTCGGACGTGATGTCGTGACGCACGAACAGCGCGGCGTCGCCGATCTGCGCAGCCACTTCGCGGCCGGCTTCTTCGTTGACGTCGGTGAGCACGACGCGTGCGCCTTCACGGGCGAACAGCAATGCGTCCTGTTTGCCGACGCCGCTCGCGGCGCCTGTGACGACGGCGATCTTGCCTTTGAGTCTGTCTCCCATCTTCGTTCTCTCTTTCAGTGTCAGTCAGTTTCAGTCAGGGAATGGGCGGTGTTCGCGAGAACCACGCCCGCTGCGGCCCGGCCTGCCTGGCGGCCGGACCAGATACAGTCCGCGAGCGAGAGGCCGCTCACGTAGTGATTCGATGCGAGGCCGCACGCGGCCCGGCCAGCGGCGAACAAGCCTTCAATCGGCATGCCATGCGCCGACAACACCGCATTGGTCGTCTCGTCGACCTGCAAGCCGCCCAGCGTGATCGACGGGCAAGGGAACACGCGGCTGTCCGATGAAATGTCAATCGCGTAATACGGTCCTTGCGCGAGCGGATGCAACATGGCAGAGGACTTGCCGAACACACGGTCCATACCGTTAAGCGCACCCAGGTTGTAGGTATTAACGGTTTGCGCGAGCACCGCAGGATCGCTGCCGATGCGGGCGGCCAGATCTGCCAGCGAGCGGGCGCGCTTGCGGCCTGCCAGCATCAATAGCATCGCGGGCACGCTTTGAAACGCCCACAGCTTGCCGCGCAAACATTCCCTCAGCGCGAGCTTCACGAGCCGCGCATCGAGAATCAGCCACGCGTGCCCTTCGCACGTTTCGCACATTGCGTGGCCGAGCGCCGCGCCATAGACTTCCTCGTTGCAAAAGCGCTCGCCGTTGCGATCCACGACACAGCCTTGCGCCCACGCATAAGGCGGATTGATGAAGCGCCATGCGGACACACGTTCAAGCCGCCGCGCCACGCCACCCGCAGACAAGCCGAGCCGGATGCCGGAGCCGTCACAACCGGTGGTGCCAAGACGCCAGTTCGGCAGATAACGCGGTGCGTAGTGCGCCACCATCGACCGGTTGAAAATGAAGCCGCCGGTGCTCAACACCACTGCATCGGCCTTGATCGTGATGAGCCGACCCTCGCGCTGCTCGAGGCGATGAAGCGCAACGCGCAATCGGTCGGCCCACGCCGGCATGCCGTTATGCAGGCGCTCCGCCCAGCGCGCAAGGCGCCGATGCGCGCGCTGGGCACGGCCCGGCGCTACTTGCCAAACCTGCGCACCGATCACGCGACCGCTGCGGTCGGTGACGAGGCGGCGCACGCTTGCGTGGCACATCGTGTCGACAAATGGTTGCGCATCCACCGCGCGTCGCAACGTGTCGTACAGCACGCGACCCGACATGCCGTCGCCGACTACCCGATGCCCGCGCGGTGCCGGCGCATGTTCGCGCACGGCATCGCCCACCGCCTCATTGCCCGAGTAGTACAGGTAATAGCGGTTCTGCGGATACGAGGTCTTGCGTGGCGGCACCGACGCGGCAAAGCGTACGCCCAGACGTTCGAGCCAGCGCAGCATGTCGACGCTGCTTGCGCAAAAGCGTTTGAGCGTCGCCGCGGACACTGCGTCGCCGACTTCCTGCTGCAAATAATCGAACATCGCCTCGGGCGTGTCGCTGTAACCCGCTTCGGTTTGATAGCGCGTGCCACCGCCTGCGTAGACCACGCCACCACTTTTCGCGCTCGCGCCCCCGCCCTCGAAACGCTCGACGATCCGTACTTTCGCGCCTGCCACCGCCGCTTCCAGCGCGGCACACGCACCCGCCGCACCGAAGCCCGCGACCAGCACGTCGCACACGTCGTCCCAACGCACGCAGGCGGGATCGTCGACGACGAGCGGCGCTTCGACCGGCGTGGCCGATCCCTGCTGGGCGGACGAAGGGCTCTGCATCACGCCGCGCGCCCGCTTAGACCGCTGCGCAGCGCACGGGCGCCGCAGCGGTGGTATAGACACCGTCCACATACACCAGCGGATCGACCTCGCCGCTCATCAGCACCTGCTCGACACGGCCGATGAAAATCGCATGCGTGCCATAGTCGAAACGGCCGTCCTGCGTGCAGATGAGGCTCGCCTGCGCATCGTGCAGATACGGTACGCCATGATCCGAGCGCTGCCAGTTGCCGGTCGTGAAACGGTCTTCGCCCTTGAGGCGCCCGCTGCAATCGATCGCAATATGCTGATGCTGCGCCGAGAGCACGTTCACGCAAAACGCCGCGCCCTTATCCAGCGGCGGAAAAATCGACGAGGTGCGGTTAATGCAGATCAGAAGCGATGGCGGCTCGGTCGAGAGCGAATCGACTGCCGTGGCCGACATCGAATAGCGCCGCTCGCCGTCGCTGCAACTGATAACCGCGACCGAGCGTGCAAGGCGGCGCATCGCCAGCAGCATATCGGCGCGCAACGGATGTGAAGTGAGTTCGGTCATGACGTGACTCCGCGAAGTTCGCTGCTTGCAGCGCGTGCTGTTCCTGAAGTGCTGACCTCGCCGTTGCGATCATCGTCAGCGTCGGCAAGATGATTCGCGGCGATGTAACCGAAGGTCATGGCAGGGCCGAGTGTCGAACCCGCGCCGGGATAGCTCGCCCCCATCATCGACGCGCTGGTGTTGCCGATCGCATAGAGCCCGGCAATCGGCGTGCCGTCGGCGTGCAAAACCCGGGCGCGTGCATCGGTAAGGAGACCGCCTTTGGTGCCAATGTCGCCCGCGTCGATACGCACGGCGTAGAACGGTCCGGTCCCGATCGGCGCGAGGCACGGATTCGGCTTGACGCTGGGGTCGCCGTAGTAGGTGTCGAAGGCATTGCCGCCTTTGGCGAATTCTTCGTCGACGCCGGTCGCGGCGTAGCGATTCATCTTCACCACGGTGTCGCGCAAGCCTTGTGCATCGATACCGATTTGAGCGGCCAGCGCATCGAGCGAATCGGCCTTGTAGAGCAAGGAACGAAACGCCGCGGGGATACGGGTGTCCGGCATCATCGCGCCGGGCATGATCGGCCCGCATGGATATTTATGGCGGAACTGCGCGTCGAACACCATCCATGCCGGCACGCAGGCACCGGTTTGCGCATGGTCGCGATACATCGCCGGCACGAACTCCGAATACGGTGCAGCCTCGTTGACGAAGCGCTTGCCGAGTCCATTGACGACCACACAGCCCGGAAGATTGCGTTCGACGAACAGCGCACGCTGCTTTTCCTCGTGGTCGACGTGGACTGTCGGCGCGCCCCATACGTGTTCCATCAATGCGATCTGCGCGCCCAGTTTCTGACCGACGGCAATCGCATCACCTGTGTTGTTCGGCGGCGTCGCACTCCACTGCGCTTGCGTGGGACACGGCAGATAGCGCTCGCGCATCGCCTGATTGCGTTCGAAACCGCCGGCCGCGAGAATCACGCCACGCTTTGCGAGTACGCGCACATTCTTGCCACCGCGATCCACCACGATGCCCGTTACGCGTCCGTCCGCTTCGAGCAACTCGCACATTGGCGCGTTGAGCCACAGCGGAATGTCGCGATCGAGCAATGCACGACGCAGGCCACCTGCCAACGCGTTGCCGAGCGTCAGGCGACGATCGCGCCGCGAGCGGCTGCGCGCACGTATATCGAACCAGTAGCGGCCGAATTGCTTGAGCGCGAGCCCGATATAACCCGGCGCTTTCGACAGCAGCATGTGCGCCTCTTTCGAGGTCACCGCCACTCGCCCACCGATCAGCGTCCCGGGTGAAGGCAGACGCAACCGTGCGAATTCTTCACCGAGCGACGCGCCGTCCACCGGCAAGGGATCGAGCGCGCGGTAACCCGGCATCGATCCCGGCAGGTCCTGAAAGTAGTCCGCGTACTTCGGCAATGCTTCATAACGCACCGGCGTATTCGCTTCGACATAGCGCAACATCTCCGGCGCGATGTCGAGATAGGCGTCGATCCGGTCGCTAGCGGTCACGCCTTTCGTGCAGGCATCAATGTAGGTTCGTGCGGCCTCGCGTGTATCCGTAGCGCCCATTTCGGCGATATGGTGGTTGCACGGAATCCAGATACCGCCACCCGACACCGCCGAGGTCCCGCCGTACACGTCGCTCTTTTCAAGCACGATGACGGACAGGCCGCGGTCGGCCGCGCGGCAGGCGGCCAGCATGCCACCCGCGCCGGAGCCGACCACCACCACGTCGAACACATGCGTCTGCGTTTGCTGTTCGCTCATGGCTGCATCCATCAAACGAAGAAATCGGTGTTCGGACGCCCGAGCATCACCGCGCCGAGATTCTGGCCGAAGCGGTCCAGGTTGTTTGCGTAGTGCGCGCGCGCCGCATGCAGATCGAGAAAGCGCCGTACCAGCGGATTGCGGTTATAAATGCCGTTGCCGCCCGCGTAACGCAGCAGCGCATTGGCGGCCTGCGCGCAGCGTTCGGCCACTTGCGCGGATTGATAGCGGAAATGCACGCGCCGCTCGATCGATACCGCCGGGCCGCCATTGGCCGCCGCGAGCAGTTCGGCGAAGTTGCGCTTGAGCAGCAGCTTCATTTCATCGAGTGCCACCGCCGCGTTGGCGCAGGCGGTTTGCGCACCGGTGTCGTCGGTGGTTTTCGCGCCGCTGTTGGCGCTCACGCGCGTGGCGGCATACGACGTGAAGTCGTCCAGCGCGCCTTGCAACGCGCCGATGCATGCCGTACACACCGCGCGTACGAAGATCTGCGCAAACGGCAGATGGAACAGCTGTGCATCGTTGAGCGCGAGACCAGGGCTCGTGCCCATCATGCCGTCGATGGCTTTGTGCGTGCGATAGTCCGGCACGAACGCGTCGTTCACCACGATGTCGTGACTGCCTGTCGCGCGCAAGCCCAGTACGTCCCAATCCTGTTCGATCGTGTAATCGCTTTTCGGCAGCAGGAAGGTACGGTATTCCGGCGGTTCGCCCTCTTTCGCCGGCGGCACCAGCGCGCCGAGAAAGACCCATTCGCACAGTTCGCTACCGCTGGAAAACTTCCAGTGCCCGGACAGCCGGAAGCCGCCTTCAACTGGCGTCACCCGGCCCACCGGCATATAGGTCGACGCAATCAGCGTGCTTTGATCTTTACCCCACACGTCCTGCTGCGCGCGTTCGTCGAACAGCGCCAGTTGCCAGTTGTGCACGCCGACCACGCCGTACACCCATGCAGTAGACATGCAGCCGCGCGCCACTGCCATCTGAATTTCGAAGAAGGTTTGCGGATCAAGTTCGTAGCCTCCGTAGCGCTTCGGCTGAAGGACCTTGAAAAAACCCGCGGCCTGAAAATCGGCCAGCGTCTCTGCGGGAATCCGGCCATTCGCCTCGGCCTGAGCAGCACGCCCGGCGAGTACCGGCGCGAGCGCTTCGGCGCGGGCGATCAGTTCGGCTGCAAGGGCGTTCGAATCGTTGTCGCGATGCACGGCTGTCTCCATGGCGCGAAATGGGTGTCGCGCCTATTCTGTTGGGTTCATCTTCGACCTCCGGCTACGGCGTCGCATCGTCTGAAGGGACTAGCGACGCCTGCCTCGCCCGCTGTTATGCAGCGACCTTATGCGGCAACCTCTGCCTTCTGCTTCTCGGCCTTCAGACGGTTGAAGTACGGAATCACGTGCTCGCCGATGTTGCGGATCGTTTCGAGTTGCGCTTCCTGAGACACCGTGCCCATCTGGCAAAGGAACAGCACTTCATCCACACCCGCTTCCATCAGCCGGCCCACATAGCCGATGCAATCGTCCACGGTGCCGTAAGCGTGATTCGGGTTCATCATCGAAAGCGCCGGATCGCTGAAGTCGACCACCACTTCTTCAGACGCGAAGCGCGAGCGGATCACCATTTCGCCGGTATTGCCCTTCACGAGGTCATCGCCCCAGCTATCCGGATTCGGGCGTTCGCCGCCGGTGTACCAGTAAGCCAGTGACTCCATGAAATAGCGCTGACCGCGAATGCCGATCTTGCGGGCCTGCTGGCCATCTTTCAGCACCACGGTCGGGCACAGGGCCGCCAGATGCTGGGTCGGACGAAAGCCAACCTGGTCCTCGGCTTTGCGGGTCGCCCATGCTTCGCGATACAGCGCGTTTTTCTTCGCGACTTCGTCGGGGCCGCCGAAACCGAGCACCAATGCGCCCAAACCACGCTGACCGGCGCGCAGCAGGCCGTCGTTGTTGGTACACGCCATGTACATCGGCGGATGCGGGTCCTGGAACGGCTTCGGGTGAATCGGCCGTTTAGGAATCTTGATGTATTTACCGTCGTGCTCGATCTCGTCCTGCACAAACATCTTCGGCACGAGGTACATCGACTCGTCGATCATCGGTTGCAGCTCGGCGAGGTCGTAGCCGAATGCCCCCGCTTCCTGCTGGCTGCCGCCTTTGCCGACGCCGAAATGCACACGGCCGCCCGACAGAATGTCGAGCATGGCTATGCGTTCGGCCACCTTGATCGGATGATTCATCGCGGGCGGCAGGCAGATCACGCCGTGGCCGAGGCCGATGCGGGTTGTGCGGCCGGCCAGATACGCGAGGAAGGTTTCCGGGGCGCTCATATGCGCGTAGTTCGTCAGCGACGTGTGTTCGACGCACCAGACGGTATCGAAACCCATCTGTTCGGCGAGCAACGCCTGCTCGACGGTCTCCTTGAATACCCGGTGATCGCCTTCCCGCGAAGCGTCCGTGGTCTGGGCTTCGTAAATCAGAGAAAACTTCATTGCGTGCGTCTCCATGAATTTTGGACTGTGCTGAAACGGGCGGTCCGCTCCCGACCCACCGATTCATACGATGATCGTGACGGTCCACGGAATGAAGTTTCAGTTCGCACGTGCGGGCCGGCATCGTCTATTTGGATTAACGGTGTGCGATCTGGCGTAGAAGCTTTGATCGAAGGCGTTCTTTGCCTTGTCTTTCGGCTTGGGTTTCGCCGTGCTTTTTCATGCTTCGGCTAGTCCGATTGGACCTCGTGCTGCGTTCGCCCGCAGCGCTACGATCGAGCCGCTACATAAAGCGGCTCAACTGATGGGAGTGCAATGCAATGAAGGCTTCGATGATGCTGTACCCGGTCGACACGATCGATGCGGCGCTGCCGTTCTTTGTCGACGGGCTGGGCTTAACGGTGAAATTCCGCGACGGTGAGCGCTATTGCGCGCTCGACGGCGGCGCGCTGGGCATCGCTCTGGTGGCGGCCGAAGAACGGATCGTCGAGCGCGCGGCGTTGGTGTTTCGGGTGGACGAAAACGATGACCTGTACGCGGCAATGGAGCGCGTAGTGGCAGCGGGCGCGTCCGTGCGGGTACCTGTGCAGCAAGGGCCGCACGAGTTGCGCGCAGTGCTGGAAGACAAGAACGGCGCGTTGCTGGTGTTGTCGCAAAAGCGCACGGTTTAAAGCGTTGAATGGTGTGCCGCGCTTGATACAGGCGCGGCACACGCGGTGACTTCGTTCAAATCAGACGAGTTCCGCCCCGGTTCAACCGAGCGGCACCACACTACCCAGAAGAATGCGCACGAGCGTAGCCTGACGCGTTACGCCCGTCTTCGAGAAGATCGCCCTCAGATGGGCCCGTGCGGTGTTCTTGCTGATACCCAATTCGTCGGCCGCTTCTTCCAGCGTCAACCCATTGGTCAACAGCAAGGCGAGTGAGGTCTCCGCAGGCGTGAGGTCGAACAGCTTGCGCACGATCTCCTGCGAGCCCTGCGATTTGCGATCGGGATCGCGCAAAAACAGCACGGTTGCCGGGCGGCGCTTGTTGTCCTCGGACCAGTCCGATAGCGGAATCGTGCGCACCAGCACGCCGAGTTTCGGCTTGTCGCAACCGCGCGTGATCGGCATGGCTTCGACAATCGGCGCGGCGGTGCCGAAATGCCCCATTAGCGCATGACGCACCAGACGTTGCAGATTGCGGTTCTCCTGCGCGTCGGTGGCCTCCACGTTGCCGTGCACGACACGCAGACCGTTGCTCTGCGCGAGAATCTCATCGGCCACGCTGTTGGTGCGCATGATCGCGCCACTCTCGTCGAGCGTCACGGTGCCCACTAGCATCCGGTCGATCGCGCTTGCATACAACGTGCGCTCCGACTCCACGATATCGAGCCGCGAATGCAGTTCGACCGCGCGCCGTAAATGCGGCAGCAACAGCGCGCAAAACGCCTTGTCACGCGCGGAAAAATGCTTCGAATCGTGGCTGCGGCAGACGCGAAACCGGCATTCCACGCCCGACTCCGTGCGCAGATCGGCGCCCATGATGTAGCGGATATCCGCGGGCTTCAGGAACTGCTTGTAAAGCTCGCTCGTGAGCCACCCGGTGTCGCCGAATACTTCGTCGACCGTGACCACGCGATCCGCCGGCAAACCGACGAACGGGTCGAGCGAATAGTAGTAATTGTTATACGACGCTTCGCCCGGCACGCCCGACCCCATTTCGGAAGCATGCACCATCAGGCCGCGCCGGTCGCTCGAAGGCGAACGCAGAATCAGGGTTGCATAGCTCGCGCCGAGCGAGGTGCGGATCAACTCCAGCGCGCTAGCCCACGGCGTGCTTTCCAGCGCCCCCTGATAAATACGCGCGGTCAGCTCGCTGAACTGCGCGACGCTCACCTCGGCCAGTTCACTCATGGCCTGGCCCTCTTCAGGGGCCCATTTTGTCTCCATCAACACTCCGTCCTCCATGCGATTTTGCATCGCGTCGCCAAGCTTAAGGGCCGATCTGTTTGCTGGCATCGGGGGAAGTACTTAGCTGAGGGAAGTTTCGCTGAGCGTGCGAACGAACTCTCGTCCAATCGGACGATGCCCCCTTGAAGCCGCCGCGCTTCAATGCATTCAGTGTTGCGGCGTGCGCGCCGGATGGCCTGATTTTGGGCTCGATTCGCGTCTTGCACGGCCGCCTCGCTTATACCCGGTATAGCCGCTTTCACGACAGTTTTCTCAGGAGACCCGATGGCGCTCGATTCCCAGGCGCAAGCCGTGCTCGCCGCATTCGCCGGTATGCCCCCGCTCGACTTCGCGCAACTCACCGCGCCCGCTTACCGCGCGATGCTCGCTGCGGGCGGCGGTTTTGCGCCCGGCGACGCCATCGCGGCGGAAGAGGATCTGATGATTCCGACCGCAAGCGGCCCGATTGCTGCGCGCCTTTACCGGCCCGTGGTTGAAGATGGCGATAGCAACGGCCTGCTGCCCCTTACCGTCTTTTTTCACGGCGGCGGCTTCGTTTCCTGTGGGCTCGACACCCACGCCAACCTGTGCCGTTGTTTAGCGCAACGCGCGCGAACGGTCGTGCTATCGGTCGATTACCGGCTCGCGCCGGAAGCGCGTTTCCCGGCCGCCGCGCTCGATGCGTGCGACGCCGTGCGCTGGGCTGCTGCCAACTCAGCCGATTTACGCGCGCGTCCCGGCGCGCTGGCCGTAGCCGGCGACAGCGCAGGCGGCAATCTGGCCGCGGTGGCCGCGCAGCAGTTGCGTCATAGCGGCGTGAGTATCGCGCATCAGTTGCTGTTCTATCCGGTGGTGGATTGCGCGACCGAGCATCCTTCATACAAATCGATGAGCGACGGCTATTTGCTGACGGCGGACATGATGCGCTGGTTCAAAAATCAGTATTTCGCGGAAGGCGCCGATCGCGCCAATCCGCTCGCCAGTCCGCTCGCGGCAACCAATCTCACCGGCGTGGCCAGCGCCACCATCATCAGCGCGGAATACGATCCGCTGTGCGATGAAGTCGAGCATTACGCGGCTCGCCTCGCGCAAGCGGGCGTACTCACGACCCATCTGCGCTGGCCGGGACAAATGCACGGCTTCGCCAGCTTGCTCGGCGCGCTCGATGCGGCCGACCACGCACTCACAATGGCAGCGCGAACCTTGCGCCATGCGCTGCACGCCCAGAACACCTGACCCCGCTCACTAGAAAAGACATGACTGCATTGATCCGCCTCGCGGCCGAAGACGGCATCGCGACGCTCACGTTCGACCGCCCCGAAGCACTGAACGCCCTCAACGAAGCGATGGCAAACGAACTGAACGCCAAGCTCGTACGTCTCGCTAATCACAACGAGATCCGCGCGATCGTGCTGACCGGCGCCGGCAACGCCTTCATGGCGGGCGGCGATTTGCAGACCATGCATGCCGCACTCGACGCCAAACCCGTGGTACGGGACCGCGCGATCGGCACGCTCGTGCGGCTCGCGCAAACCGTGGTCGAGACCGTCACGGGTTCGCGCAAACCGGTGATCGCCAGCGTCAACGGCGCAGTGGCAGGCTTCGGCTTGAGCCTCGTCGCGGCCTGCGATCTGGCTATCGCAGCAAAGAGCGCGACATTCACATCGGCGTATGGCCGAATCGGCACCTCCCCCGACGGCGGCGCAACCTACACGTTACCGCGCGCGCTCGGCACCAAGCAGGCCGCACAATGGATGTATCTCGACGAGCGGCATACGGCCGACGAAGCCCTGCGAGCGGGTATCGTCAACTGGGTCGTACCGGACGACGAACTCGCCGCGCAAACGCGCTCGTTGTTAAAGCGGATGGGCGCCCTCTCGCCGGACGCATTCGCGCAAACCAAGAATCTGATGCTGCACGCACCCGAGCGCAGCTTCGCCGAGCATTTATACGCGGAACAGCGCAGCTTTCTGCACTGTGCGGCGGGCGACGATTTCCGCGAAGGCATCGACGCATTCTTCGACAAACGCGCGCCCGTGTTCGGTTCTAGCGCACGTTAAGCGCTTTTCTTATTTGCGGCGACAGCAACAACAGCAGTAGCACACGGATGAACCCATGAAACTCGCCACTACCAACGAAATCGTCGCCGAACTGAAAGCCGGCCGCATGATCATTCTGGTCGACGAGGAAGATCGTGAAAATGAAGGCGATCTGTTGATTGCCGCTGACTACGTCACCCCCGAAGCGATCAACTTCATGGCGCGCTTTGGCCGCGGCCTCGTCTGCCTGACGTTGAGCGCCGAGCACTGTGCGCATCTCAAGCTGCCGCCGATGGCGGAACAGAACGGCACGCAGTACGGTACCGCGTTCACGGTCAGCATCGAGGCGGCGCAAGGCGTCACCACCGGTATATCCGCCGCCGACCGGGCGCATACGATCCGCACCGCGATTCGCGCGGACGTGCGCGCTGAGCATCTGGTGCAACCGGGCCACGTGTTTCCTATCGCAGCGCGAAGAGGCGGTGTGCTGGTGCGTGCCGGACACACCGAAGCCGGCTGCGATCTCACCGCCCTCGCAGGGCTGACGCCCGCCGCGGTGATCTGCGAAATCATGAACGACGACGGCACCATGTCGCGCCTGCCGCAACTGATCGAATTCGCGGAACACCATGGCTTGAAGATCGGCACGATTGCCGATCTGATCCACTATCGAAGTACTCACGAGTCGCTCGTCGAGCGTGTCGGCGAGAGGCCGCTGCACACGCCGTGGGGACCATTTCGCGCCATTCAGTATCGCGACACCGTGCGCCAGTCCACGCATCTGGCGCTGGTGCGCGGCAATCCAACGCCCGATGTGCCGGTGCTCACGCGCGTGCACGAATGCTTTTCGCTGCTCGATCTGCTCGATGCCGAACCGTCCGCGCATTCGTGGCCGTTGCACGCAGCGCTGCAAAAAATCGATGCGGCCGGATGCGGCGTAGCGGTCCTGCTCGATTGCGACATGCGGGCCGATGCGATGAACAGCAGCAACGGCATGCCGGCACGCAAGGACGGCCGACTCTCCGGGATTGGCTCGCAGATTCTGCGCGAACTCGGCGTGCGTCGATTGAATGTGTTGTCGAGTCCATTCAGGCTGCCGGCGCTATCCGGGCACGAACTGGAGATCATGGCGTTCATTCCGCTTGGCGAAGCGGATCTGGACAATCCGCATGCCTTTGAACGCGCGCCCGCCGCGCCGAAGGTTGGCGCGCCACGAATGTCCGTGCCTCTTCGGTCCACCGCAACGCTGCATGTCAACGCTCAGCCCGCGTCATACGAACTCGAAGCCTCCTCTTGGTGAATCCTGGATGATCAAGCACAACAAGCCTAATAAGCCTTATGTAGCGCTCGTCACGGGCGCCTCACGCGGCGCCGGCAAAGGTATCGCACTCGCGCTCGCCGCGACAGGCGCGACGGTCTACGTGACCGGACGCACACAACGCGAAGGCGACGCGCCACTGCCAGGCACCGTGCACGCGACGGCAGTCGAAATCGATAAGCTCGGCGGCAAAGGCATTGCCCTCACCTGCGATCACGCCGACGACCGCCAGGTAGCAGAAGTATTCGACTACATCCGGCACAACAGCGGGCGCCTCGATATCCTCGTCAATAATGCCACTGCGTTGCACGACGAACTGATTCGCCCGGCACCGTTCTGGGAAAAGCCGCTCGACCTCGTGGATATTCTCAATGTCGGCCTGCGCTCCGCATATGTTGCGAGCTGGCATGCCGCGCCACTGATGGCCGCGCAAGGCGACGGGCTGATCGCGTTTACGTCCTCGTTCGGTGCGAGCTGCTATATGCATGGCGCCGCGTATGGCGCGCAGAAAGTGGGTGTCGACAAGTTCGCCAAAGACATGGCCGTCGATTTAAAACCGTACGGCGTCGCGACAGCTTCCATCTGGATGGGCATGCTGCAAACCGAGCGCACCGCACGCGTGATCGCCGAGCATCCCGAACAGTATGCGGGTTTCAGCGAGCTCGCTGAGACGCCGCAATTCACGGGACGCCTGATCGATGCGTTGTATCGCGACCCGCAACGTCAGCAGAAATCCGGTTTGGTGCTGGTCGGTGCGGAGCTTGCGCGCGAGTACGGTATCACCGAGCTCGACGGACGTCAGCCGCCCTCGCATCGCGAGGCATTGGGTGGGCCAGTGCAGGCGCATCCTGCGATAGTGGCTTGATACGGTGTGCGGCACGTATGGCACGGCGCAGCAGCTCTGAATGATGTGCTGGGCTGTGCCGCGCGGCTTCGTGTCTTTTCCAGCACCACCGGCGGCTAGAAGCCGGTCACCACCATCGCATACACCAGCGCCGCACCGCCCACTGCCCCGAGGAATGTGAAGCACTGCTCGTCGGCGCCCGAGCGGCGCGCCCAGATTCTTCCCGCCAGCGCGGCCAACCCGGTGATGCCCAGAAACAACGACAGCGACGAACCGGCCGTACACACCATGCCGGGAAATTCGTCGCTCCAGGCGCACGCATAGAGCTGCCGCACGGATACGCCGACCACGCCGATCGCCACCAGTACGCCGGCAATCAGTCCATCCCGCTGAACTCTGGATTTCATCTGCAGCCCTCTCCGCATCACGCCTCTCCTCATCACACTCGTCCCCATTCCTAACGCGGCCCCAACGCCTGCCACGCGGCTGTGCGCCTCGATACGGTGGACGGGAAAGCCAAGTCGCACGGTTCTCGGTTCATACCGCCATTGACGGCGATACGACGCGTGCGAGCATCGTCCGGATGGACTAAGGGGATTGCCTGACGGATTGCCGGCGGGATTGCGGGGGACTGCATGGGGTGACGGGACTGCCGAGGAATCGCGGAGGGGATTGCCGGGGGGAGTCTCGGGGGAGATTGCAGGTGGATTGCGAAGAAAACCACCATCGAAGAAAACAGTGGACGTGACGGCACTCGCCGTCACGTCGAAGCAATCAAGTGGTCACCGCGTCAGCGCGCGTCAAGCCGTTTGCGGCTTACCGACAAACCACGTCCCGATGACCTCTTCGATCGCGCGCGCAGCGGACAACAACGCCGCTTCGCCACGCGGCTTACCGACGATCTGAATACCGACCGGCAAGCCACTCGCGCTCATCCCGCACGGAATTGCGATGACCGGCATGCCGGTGAGCGTCAAAGCGTAGGTAATGGCGAGCCAATCGATATACGTATCGAAGTGCCGGCCGACAGCGTCGCGGATATCGCGCGCTTCCACCGGGAACGGCAGCACGATAGAAGCCGGACAGATCAGCACGTCATAGCGTTGCAACAGCGCGTTCATCTTGTGGAACAACGAGCCGCGCGTACGGTGTGCTGCGAGCATGGCGCGGTTATCCACCTGCAGACCAAACTCGATGTTCCAGATCACGTTGGGGTTCAGCACATCACGATGGTGAGCCAGCACCTCTTCATAGTTCGCCGCGTACGAGATACCTCGCAGCGCATGGAACGCCTGGGTTGCCCCGCTCAGATCGAGATCGCTTTCATCTACGCCGATGCCTGAACCTGCCAGGCGGTCCATCGTTTTACGGCAGATTGCGAGGATCTCCGGCTCGACTGTCGCAATACCCAACCCTTCGCTGAATGCGACACGCGCCGGACGCTGCGGCCTGCGTGCATGCTCCAGAAACGACGTTGCCGGTTCGCTCAGCGACATCGGCGCGCATTCGACTTCGCCGCACATCGCGTCGAGCAGCAGCGCAGCATCGGTTACGTTGCGTGCCATCGGTCCATGAATGCCCAGCGTGTCGTACGGATTGGCAGCCGGACCATACGACACGCGCCCCGGCGTGGGACGCATTCCCACCACGCCGCAAAACGCCGAAGGCGTGCGCAACGACCCCGCCAGATCGGAGCCCTGCGCGACCCATGCCGTGCCCGATGCCAACGCGGCAGCCGCGCCACCCGAGGAACCACCCGCCGAGCGCGACAGATCCCACGGATTGCGCGTAATGCCGAACACGCTGTTATACGTATGACCGCCGGAACCGAACTCCGGCGTATTGGATTTCGCATAGACCACGCCGCCGCGCGCTTCCAGCAGTGTCACGCCGGCATCGGATGTCTCCGGAATGCGATCGCGGTAGACGAGCGAACCACGTGTGGTGCGCACGCCGGCTACATCGGTCAAATCCTTGATCGGCACCGGCAACCCGCATAACAGGCCGCGCTCACCGAGCGGCTTCTTCAGCAACGCATCGGCATGCACATGCGCGCGCTCGAAACACAACGTGGGCAGCGCGTTGACTTGCGGTTCAACGCGCTCCACCTGAGCGGCAAGCGTGTCGAGCAGATCATGCGGACTGACCGATTCCTCGCGCAACAGATCGACAATTTCGCACGCGCTTCGCTCAATGAGACTCAAATCGACGGACATAGTGGCTATCGGCTTCGTGGTGGGGATGCCCGTCAGTTTCGCATGTCGTGTGCATTTGCGTCGTCAGACGGGCACTTTTTTAGTGGCCGTGGTTCTTTCATCCGAGTGCTTATGCGGCGGACATTGCGGACTCGTATGTGGCTTTGCCGCGGCGAGCGTCGGCCAGCATCATGTCAGCCGCCTTCTCGCCGATCATGATGGAGGGCGCATTGGTGTTGCCGCTCACCAGCGTCGGCATGATCGATGCATCGGCCACTCGCAGGCCTTCGAGCCCGATCACTTTCAATTGCGGATCGACCACGCTGCCGGCATCAATGCCCATCTTGCAGGTCCCCGCTGGATGGAAGACCGTGGCCGCGTGCGCACGAATGTAATCGAGCAGCGCAACATCCGACTGCACATAAGCGCCCGGCAGCATCTCTTTGCCGCGGATTGGATCGAAGACCGGCGAGGCGAGGATCGACCGCGCAAGCTTGATGCCTTCGATCAGCACACGTGCATCCTCTTCGCGAGCGAGAAAGTTGTAGTCGATCAGCGGCGCACGCTTGTCCTCGCGCGACAGCGTAAGCATGCCGATGCTTTTCGGCCGCAGCACGCAGGTATGAATAGCGAATCCGTGACCGTATTCAAAAAGACGCCCACGATGGCTGCGATAGCCGGGCACAAAATGGAACTGCACGTCGGGGTCGCCTCCAGCGGCGTAACGGGTTCTCGCAAAGCCGCCGGCTTCGACGTAATTGGTGGTGAGCCAACCCTTCTTACGCAGCAGATACTTGAAGGGCGACGCAACCACCTTCGGCAGCGAACGCAGCGAAAAGCCGAGCGTTTTCGCGCTCGACGAACGCACGGTCACCAGGCCGTCGAGATGATCCTGCAGATTGCGCCCCACACCCGCGAGATGATGCTTGACGTCGATGCCACTCTCCCGCAAATGCGCAGCATCGCCGATACCGGACATCAGCATCAGATGCGGCGAACCGATCGCGCCCGCGGCGAGAACGACTTCCCGCTTTGCATTCAGCAGCAGGACGGTGCCGTCCTTTTCGACGTACACGCCATGCACACGGTTGCCTTCGAGACGCAAGGACAACGCACGGCAATCGCTCAGCAGCGTGAGATTCTTGCGCTGCAGAACCGGATGTACGAACGCCCTATAGCTCGACAAACGGTGCGCCGCTTTCTGCGTCACGTCATACACGCCAACGCCGAATGGGTCGCCCGCATTGAAATCGCTGTTATGCGGCAGACCGATGCCGCGCGCGGCGTCAATAAACATCTGCGAGAGCGGATTCGGATCGCGCGGACGGTCGACTGACAACTCGCCGCCCGTCCCGTGATAAGTCTCGTCCTGGCCGAGCCGGTTGCCTTCCGAGCGCTTGAAGAACGGCAGCAGATCGTCGTAGGCCCAGCCTTTGCAACCCGCCGCGGACCAGCCGTCATAGTCCGAGCGCATGCCGCGAATGTAGATCATGCTGTTCATCGAACTCGATCCACCGAGCACCTTGCCGCGCGGGCAATGCAAGCTACGTCCGTTCAAACGCGTTTGCGGCGCGGATTCGAAGTTGTAGCTGTACTGCGGGCTCTTATAGAGCGTGATGGTGCCGGCCGGCACCTGCACGCGCGGTGTGCTGTCAGAACCGCCCGCTTCGACGAGACATACCGTATAGCGGCCATCCGCACTCAACCGGTTCGCCAGCACACAGCCGGCCGAACCAGCCCCGATGATCACGAAGTCGAAGTCCATTGTTTGTGCTGTTTGACTCATTTTGTGCGGGCTCCAGCGGCGGGGAGATTGATCAGGCAGGCACGCGAGCAGTCGTGCGGGAAAACCGCTTGCAACCCACGTAGTAAACCAGCGAGGTCAACACCAGACCGACGACCCATGAAATATCCGCACCGTCGAGCTTCTTCGCGATCGGCCCGGTGTACAGGTCGGTTGCGACGAATGGCAGTTGCACGACAATGCCGAACAGGTACGAGAAGATCGCAATGCCGTTAAAGCGCCCGTAAATACCACCGTCCTGCCGGAAAAACGAGTCGACATCGTATTGGCCATGGCGCACGAGGTAGTAATCGATCAGGTTGACCGCCGTCCAGGGCACCAGCACGTACAACAGCAACAGAATGAAGTTCGTATAGGCCGCGAGGAAGTTGTTTTGACCAAACAATGCAATCGTCAGAGAAATGGCAAACAGCACCAGAGCGGTGACAGCACGCGCTCGTGCCTTGCCGGACCATGAGGGAAATAACGTTTGCAGAATCGTGATGGTCGAAAGCGCTCCGCAATACAGATTCATTGCGTTAGTCGCCGCAATGCCGATAGACAGTACGATCACGACCAGCGTGCTGATGCCGTGCGTAAGCGTCGTGAGGCCGGTGACCACGTCTCCGTCCGCCACCATGAGGCCGATTACGGCGCCCAGCACCATCGGAAAGATCGAACCAAGCGAGCAGCCCCAATAGCTTGCCCAGAATGCGACACGCGAGCCGGTCTCAGCCGGCATGTAGCGCGAATAGTCGGACACGTAGGGCGCATAGGCGATCTGCCAGAGTGCCGCGACTGAAATCGTGCCGAGAAAGCCCGTCAGATTCGCGCTGTTCTTCGCGAAGAAATCAGCTGGCAGTCCATGCACGAAAATGATCCACACGAAGGCGAGCACCAGCACCGCACCGGAGCACCACGTCATCAACCGCGTATAGGCGTGAATCAGGTTGTAGCCGAAGATCGTCGCCACGAGGCTCAGTATGCCCACGACGATCACGCCGTCGTTCACACTGACGGCAGGGGTCAGGCTGCGCAGCGCCTGGCCGCCGAGGACGAGGTTCGACGCAAAGAACCCGAGGTACATGATCACCACGAGCCCCACCACCAGCAGCGAGCCGATCGAGCCGAACTGGCCACGCGTTTGCACCATTTGCGGGACACCCAACTGCGGCCCTTGCGCCGAGTGCAGGGCCATGAAAACCGCACCCACCAGCGTGCCGATCACGATTCCCAGCACGCCCCACCAGAACGGTTGCTTGAACACCGTGACGGCCAGCGCGCCGGTGACGATGGTCAGCAACATGATGTTCGAGCCGAACCAGATCGTGAACAGATCGCTCGCCTTGCCGTGCCGTTCGGCGGCAGGAATGGGCTGGATCGTGCTTTGTTCCAGACGGCCAATCGTATCTTCCTGATTCATCGGCTTGTTCCTTGAGATTCGTCAAATTGGATTCACAGCCCGACTGTTCAACAACAAAAAAACCACCGAAAGAACTAATTAGCTTTCCATTGAATTGGTTTTCCCTATGTTTTTCTCCACACGCATAGGGCGTGCCGAAGCAACCGTTGCATAGACGGTGCCTCTTCATTGGATCGGTTTAATCTTCTTGGAAAGAAAATGCGACTGCTGCGATAGTCGATATGCGGCGGATCGTGCTTACATTAAGCAGCATTTCATTTCGGAGACACGCTTGATCACCATCTATGGCGAGCGCCATCGCCTTCATCATGGCCGCAGCGAACTGATCGACGGCGAATTGAAGCCGTGCTTCGAGATGCCACGGCGCGTCGAGATCGTCCACGATCGCTTGCGCCAGGTCGGGCTCGGCGAGGTCATCGCGCCCACTCGCTTCGGCATCGACACGTTGAGCCGCGTACACAGTGATGCCTACCTGGATTTTCTGCAGACCGCATGGCGGGACTGGAGCGCGCTCGGCCGCACACACGATGCGCTGCCGACCATCTGGCCGGCGCGCGGCCTGCGGCGCGACCGCGCGCCGCTTAGCATCGACGGCAAGCTGGGTTTCTATGCAATGGATGCGGGTGCGCCGATCACCTCGGGCACCTGGCACGCGATCGAGGAATCCGCGCATGTTGCCCTGACTGGCGCGCAGTGCGTGAGCAACGGCGAGCGCGCGGCCTTTGCGTTGTGCCGGCCGCCTGGGCACCACGCGGGACGCGACGTGATGGGCGGCTACTGCTACCTGAATAACGCCGCGATTGCGGCCGAACACTGGCTCGCGCACGGCGCCAGGCGTGTAGCCATACTCGATGTCGACTATCACCATGGCAACGGCACGCAATCGATCTTCTACGAACGCGACGACGTACTGTTCGCCTCGCTGCATGCGGACCCCTCGATCGACTATCCGTATCTGCTGGGCTACGCGGAAGAAGCCGGCCGCGACGCCGGCGAAGGTTTCAATCTGAATTATCCGCTGCCGTGGGGCACGGATTGGTCCGGGTACTCAGCCGCGCTCGCTCATGCCGGCACGTAGATCAACCGGTTCGCGGCTGACGCACTGGTGGTTTCGCTTGGGGTCGATACGTTCGAAGGCGATCCGATTTCGCAGTTCCGGCTCACAAGCGACGATTATCCGCGAATCGGTGCGGCAATCGCACAACTCGGCTTACCGACGCTGTTCGTGATGGAGGGCGGTTATGCGGTGGAAGAGATCGGCGTGAACGCGGTGGGCGTATTGACCGGTTTTGAAGAACACTGAGGGTTGCGTTGCGGTGATATCCCATAAGAGCGCCGTGCTGCGCATGGAACTCTTATCGCATCGTTGTCAGGCGTGTGGCGCTTCCTGAGTTCCGGAAAGGCTCGATGAATGTGCGAACCGGCAGAGAGCCAGTTCGCACATCCGGTATCAGCTCTTGAGCCGATACCCGGTCTTGAAGATCCACGCGACGATCACGAGAAACACGGCCAGAAACAGCGCGGTCATGCCGAGGCTGACACCGACATCCACGTCGGCGAGGCCATAAAAGCTCCAACGAAATCCGCTGACCAGATAAACGATCGGATTGAACAGCGTCACGATCTTCCAGAAGGGCGGCAGCATATTGACTGCATAGAAACTACCACCGAGAAACGTGAGCGGCGTGATGATCAGGAGCGGTACGAGTTGCAGCTTCTCGAAGCTATCTGCCCAGATGCCGATAATGAAACCGAGCAGACTGAACGTGACCGCGGTCAGCACCAGGAACAGAATCATCCAGAACGGGTGCTGCACCTGCAGCGGCACGAACAGCCCGGCGGTAGCCAGAATGATCAACCCGAGCAGAATCGATTTGGTGGCCGCCGCGCCCACATAGCTCACGACGATCTCCAGATACGACACCGGCGCGGACAACAACTCGTAGATCGTGCCGGTAAAGCGCGGAAAGTAAATCCCGAACGATGCATTCGAAATGCTTTGCGACAGCAGCGACAGCATGATCAAACCCGGCACGATGAATGCGCCGTAACTGATGCCGTCCACTTCCTTGATACGCGAACCGATTGCCGCACCGAATACGACGAAGTAAAGCGAAGTCGAAATCACCGGTGCGATGATGCTCTGCATCAGAGTGCGCCAGGTGCGCGCCATCTCGAACTTATAGATCGCGCGAATTGCGTAGATATTCATTGGTTACCTCGGAGCAGACTGACAAAGATGTCTTCGAGCGAACTTTGCGTCGTATGCAGATCCTTGAAGCGGATGCCGGTGTCGTCGAGCGCTTTGAGCAGCGCGATGATGTCAGTGCGTCCGCCCTCGCCCTCATACGTGTAGATCAACTCGTTGCCACCCTTGGCGACATCCAGCCCATAACCGGTCAGCGCCGGGGGCACCTCCGCGAGCGGACTCTCCAGTTGCAGCGTCAACTGCTTCTTGCCGAGTTTGCGCATCAATTCCGTCTTCTCTTCCACCAGCATGATCTCGCCCGCATTGATCACGCCGATGCGGTCGGCCATTTCCTCGGCTTCGTCGATATAGTGAGTGGTGAGAATGATCGTCACGCCGCTCGCGGCGAGCGAGCGCACCAGTTTCCACATGTCGCGGCGCAACTCGACGTCGACACCGGCGGTGGGTTCGTCGAGGAACAGCACGCGCGGTTCGTGCGAGAGCGCCTTCGCAATCAGCACGCGGCGCTTCATACCGCCTGACAGCGTAATAATCTTGCTATCGCGCTTTTCCCACAACGAAAGATCGCGCAACACCTTTTCGACGTAAGCGGGGTTTTTCGGCTTGCCAAACAGTCCGCGGCTGAACGAGACAGTCGCCCAGACGGTTTCGAACGAGTCGGTGGTGAGCTCCTGCGGCACAAGGCCGATCAGCGAACGTGCGCCACGATAGTCCACCGCGATGTCGCGGCCGTCCACCATTACGCTGCCAACGCTTGCCTTGACGATGCCGCAGATGATGCTGATGAGGGTGGTTTTGCCCGCCCCGTTGGGCCCAAGCAAGGCGAAGATTTCCCCGCGGTTGATCGCCAGATTGATGTTTTTGAGTGCATGAAAACCCGTGGCATAGGTTTTCGACAGATTCGTGACCGAGACGATTGGCTGCATGGATTCGACGATGGCAGACACCGGTATTTGATTGGAGGGAGGCGGTGCGAATACGCGACCGCACCCGCAATGTAAATGAAAGTGAGAAAGCGTGCAGTATAACCACGAGAATCCGAAGAAACCGATAGACCGGATCAAGGTCCGCCGGCGCAGCACGTCTGCCATTCAGGACCGGCTATGGTTTTGGCCGGATATTCTGGATATGCCGGATCCTGTCACGGTTCAGCGCATGCGAAGCTGCTGGCGAGATTCACGTTGCCCTTACCGCTGTAGCGGGGAAACAGCGGGTAACGGCACAACGGACGCGAGCGGCCGTTGGTCGCCGCCGCGATATCGGTAGCGGTCAAGGTTTCGGGCGATACACCACGCGTCACCCAGTTGTCGAGCGCGCCCAGCAGATCTACCGATGGAATGAACACGCCGCTGCCGTGTTGAAAACCCGGCACCATGTAGAGCCGCATGAACGCATCGACCTGGTCGATGCCGAAGCGATCGACCAGCGCTTCGTAGTAGGCGATCGTCTGGTTCGGGCTGATGACTTCGTCGGCGAGGCCTTGCAGCGTAATGAGTTTGCCGCCGTGCGCGACGTAGCGTGCGAGGTCGGGGTTCATCGCGCCGATCGTCTGTGAAAGCGCGATCAGTTGCCCACGATATTTTCCGGGATGCTGCGGATCGAATCTGAGCGAGTCGAACTCCGCGTCCCGCGTCACGAAATAGCGGATATAGCCGTCTCCCTGCGCGAACAGGTAGCCGTTGGCGAAGAAGGTCGGTACCGGCAAGCGCTCCGGTTGATGCGCCAGCCCGAGCAGGCCGTTCAGATGCGTGCCCTGGAAGATGTTGTAGCCACGATAGCCCGTGACGTCCCACGCCAGTTTGTAGGGTAACGAGAGGCCGTCGCGCATCATCAGCAACGTGGAGAGTTGCGGGTCGGTGAGGCACTCGTCATGCGAGGGTGCACGTCCGGCGCAGCGCAACGAGGCGATGATTTCCGCTTCGTGTTCCCGGCACCCGGCAATGTCGCTGATGATGCCGTCCGCCGCGCCGTCGAGCCGGTCGCAGACCGCGAGCGTTCGTTGATATACGTGCTCGAGCAACAGCGGTGGGATAAACCCGCCGGGCGTCGCGTACTCCGCCTGACCGAGCTTCACGCCCATCAAACGCACGCCGGAAAAATTGAGCGCGGGTGAATTGGCGATCACCCCGTCGTAGTCGTCGGGATAGCGCTGCATCACCGTGTAGCCTTCGCGGCCACCTGTCGAGCCGCCGGCGAAATACATCCGTTGCGGCGGCCGGCCGTAGGCGCGCGCGATGAGCGCGAGCGCGGCGTCGTGCGTTTTCTTCAGATGCGCGTAGCCGAAATTCGTCACGGCTTCATCGACGAGGCCGAAAACCGCGAGCGATGAATTGCCCACATGCCCCGAGTCGTCGCCGAAGGTCGCATAGCCTTGCGCGAGCGGTGCGCGATCTGGAGAGAACGGCATCACGCCCGTACCGCTCACCACCACGCCGTTATAGCCCCCGCCACCGATCTGCAGCGCACGGCCGTTCCAGCGGCGCGGCAGATTCAGGTCGAAGCGGATATCGGGCGTGCTTGCCTTGAGCGCCTTGATGCGGCCCGTGATACGGCAATATTCGCCGCCCTGCTGATTGCCAGGCGCGGTAGCCGCCACCATCGCCGCGTTTTCGATCTGCACGCCGGCCGTGGGCAAGGCGATCAGTTCCGGCGGTAGCACCGCGCCGGCGAATTCTGCGCAACGCATGGCGAGCAGTGCTTCCCTGGGGGCGGCGAATGCCTCTGAGCCGCTCACCAGCCATAGCACTGCGCCGACGGCTGTGACGGCCGTGCGTGAACCGAGCGTGGAACGCACATGACGCAGATGGCGCACACGCGCCCTCACCCGTAACCTGCGCCGTTGGCGGCCGGGCGCGACTGCTGCCCCCTCCAGTCGTTCCAGCCGCGCGCGATCATCAACACCGCGCCGATGGCGACCAGATCGCCGCCGAGTCCGATCAGCGTGCCGCGAAAACCGTGGAACGTATGCGGCGTGGCCGTATCGACAACCAGCGACACCAGCGTGCCGGTAACGAAACACACAAGCCCGGTACGGCCGACCGTCACCACGGCCGGCAACCGCTGTGCGAGCCAAGCGATGCTGCCCATGCGCACACACTGCGCGGCCACCCAGGCGATGACGATGAAGTTGATCACACGGTCCACGGAAAGGTTCTGTTTAAGCGTGCCGGGCAGCGGCTGCGTCAGCACAAAGAGTTTAACGACGGCGAACGCCAGCACCGCGACCACCGCGGCCCGCGTGAGCCAGCGCGCGGTGGGGGTTGCGTGAAAGCGCTCGCTGATGGGTTGCACCCGGCACAGAATGCCGAGCACGAACATCAGTTGCCATGCAAACGGATTAAAAGCCCAGTTGGCCACGTCGTCAATGCTGAATAGTGCGGCTAGCGGCCGGGCCAGCGCCCAGATCGTCACGCTCAAGCCCAGCGCCGCGAGCGAGGAGCGGCGCGCCAACGGCACCACGAACGGCACGAATAACGCAAAGATCACGTACATGGGCAGTACGCTCGACAGATACGGCTGGCGCCGCAGCAGGGCAATATCGAACGCCTCGCGCAGCGGTTGAACCGCGAACGGCTGCCAGCCGGTCAGGTCGACCATCGGCTGGTTCAGATGTAAGAGCGCGAGGACGGCGCCCGATAACAGCGTCAATACGGCCGTCAATAGATAGGCGCGATAGATCTCCCAGCAGCGCCTGACGAAGCGCATCTTCGCCGCGCTCTCGCCGCGGCCGGCGAGCACCGCCGTATACGCTGCCGCCGACGCATAGCCGCCGAGGAACACGAACACTTCAGCCGAATCGCATAAGGCATAGGCATGCAACATCAGATGCGACAGCGTGCTACCAGGAATGTGGTCCAACACAATGACAATCAGTACGACGCCGCGGAAGAAATCCACTTCGATCGAGCGTCCGCGGCGGGTGTCCATTCAGGTTCTCGCAAGATAGTGCGTGCATGCAATACGCCGTAAAAATCGGTCGTATACCGTTGTTTCCGGTAGGAACTCCATGACAATAAAACGTTCCCACCGTTGCCGTGCACCACATCAACGTACGCTGACAACCGCCCTCTAATTGCACGCGGAGTGGCAGCAATCCGAAATCCAGATGTCGGCGTACGGTAAAACTGAATCACCACGCATTGAGCTACCGGAAAGTCTTGCGGCAAGTTTTGCGGCTTTAATGCGTCGAGCGCGAGCGCAATCGGTAAGGGTCACGGAAAAAAATCACTGATTGTGACGCGCGATTTTTTTCGCTTTTTTTCATCGTAGGATGAATTCATACACGCCCGTCGGATGTCCCGCGTTTCGCGCGATGCCACCCTTCGACGGCGGCCACTCATGTGGACCGGACACGCTGCCGGGCTGATCTTCGATCTCCTGGCTCGCTGAGCGTCAGTGCGACGCCTTCTATTTGCCGTGGCTGAATTTACCGTCACCCATGCGCTCCGGTCCTTCCACTATCGCCCTGAACGGCAGCGCCTTGCGCGCCACCTTCACACTGGAAGACACCCACATGAACAACAGGATTGCCGGCTTCGACGGATTGCGTGCGATTGCAGTCCTGATGGTATTTTTTCAACACCGACTATTCGGCGAGATCGGCGAGATCGGCGAGATCGGTCACCTCGGCGTGTGGATCTTCTTCGCGCTGAGCGGCTTTCTGATCATCGGCATCCTGTCCGCGCAACGTACGCGCATCGAAAGAAACGGCAGCCGGTTCGGCGCTGAACTCAAGCGCTTTCTGTTTCGCCGCACACTGCGCATATTTCCGATTTACTACTTGATGCTGGTCGTGATGTGCGTGCTGATGGCGCTCGGCATGGCGAATCCTGAACTGGCCAGCGGCATGCCGTTTCATTTCGCTTATCTGTCGAACTTCTGGATCGGCTCCGTGCTGCATTACTGGCCGGGGCGTTACTCGCATCTATGGAGTCTTGCGATCGAAGAACAGTTTTATCTCGTGTTTGCGCCGCTGTTGCTGCTGGTTGCGGCGCGGCGGCATTACGCCGCGTGCCTCGCGATCGTCGTAGTTGGACTGGTTTCGCTGCTGGCAATGCGCGCGGCGCAGTGGCCGGAAATCACCATCTATACGCATCCACTGAGCAACTTCTGGCTGCTGGCGTTAGGTGGGATTGGCGGCTTGATGATCGCTGGGAAACAAAGCCGCTTGCGAGTCGTGCTCGGGCATGGCATGACGCTGTTCGTCTTGAGTATTTGCCTGGTGGTTTTTTGTGCGACTGAGCCAAGGTGGAGTCAGTTGGGCAGTTCGCTTGCTTTCACGATGGTCAGCGCCTTGTATGGCGTCTGCATTGCGGCGCTTGTGTGCTCGATTGCATGCTGCCGTAACGCGACAGTAATCGGCCTGCTCGAAACTGGCTGGCTGGTGAGCTTCGGGCGCATCAGCTACGGCTTTTATCTCTATCACAATCTGATTCCGGACCTGACCCGCAATCGCCACGCCACGGCGCTTTTCGGCGGCACCGTGCCGCTGTGGGCGCACGTCGCCGGCATTATCGGCTCGTTCCTGATTTCACTGGCGATGGCCACGCTGTCCTGGCGGCTGATCGAAGCACCGATTCTTCGCTTGAAAACGCGGCGCGCACCAGTGGACGCCGCGACTTCAACACCCACGCAAACGCCGACCACGTTTGCCGCTCGCAATGGGCGTGCAGTGAGGAATGAAGACGCCACTTCAGATGCCGTTTGAAGGAACCATCCCTTACGTTTCGCTTGCAGGCGGTTTGAGTAAGAGCGCGGTATCATGCGCCCTCACTTAGCCGGCTGCTTCGAACCTTGCGCGACACGCGAGCACTGAACAGGCCGAACGATAAAAACAAACCACTGCCCGCGCGCACTCCGGTTCATCTGATCCGCGCGGTTGGCTCGCGGACTTCAACGATGGTTCATTTCAGTTTCGCCAATGGCGTGCTTGGCGCGAGCCTGCAGACGCTCAGCCTTTACGCGCTGCTTGGCATCATTGCGGCGCTGTTGCTGGGCGGGATGGTCAAGGGCGTGGTGAGTATCGGCGTGCCGCTGGTTGCGATGCCGATTCTCAGCCAGTTCATGCCCATCAAGGAGGCCGTTCTATTGCTGTCCATGCCGATCATTCTCGGCAATATTCCACAGGCGCTGGAAGGCGGCGACATGCTGCCGACGGTCCGGCGCATTGCCGCGCCATTGATCGGTACGGTGATTGGCAACATCGTCGGCGTGAGCGTATTGATCTCGCTTGCGCCGCATCGCGCGCAAGCTGCTGCGGGCGTGTTGCTGATCGTCGCGGCGCTGCTCCTGTTGCTTTCGCCGAGACTTACGTTGAGGCCGGCATGGGCGAAGCCCGCGGGCTTCGTGTTGGGATTCGGTGCGGCACTGATGGAGAGCATCGCTTCGGTGCCGGGGCCTTTGCTGGCGATGTATCTGATCGCCACGGGCGCCACGGGGAAAGTCTTTACGAAGCAGATCGCGATTATTCTGGTGGTTTCAATTATCACGCTGGTCGCCACGTTTAGTGGCGGTGCGCATGCCAGCTGGAGCGATCTGGCCATTTCGGCCTGTGCGAGTGTGCCGGTAATCGTAGGAATGCTGTTAGTGCGGCCGCTGAGGGACAGATTGCCGCCAGGGGCCTTTCGGGTTCTGGTTCTGGTGTTCGTCCTGGCGGCCGCTGCACAGATGGTTTGGAAATCCGGCGTTTTATAAACGTTCGGGCTGCGCGTGCCGACAAATCCAAACCGTGGAACATGTTCTCTTGCGCTCCCGCCAGCGCAAAGCGGTTCAAGCGGCAGCCGGCTCGTGGACGATCTTCAGCGCGCTCTTGTGCTCCTTGATTAACCGGTAAACGGTTTCGCCAGGAACGGTCTCCCGTTCGAGCAGTTCGTCGGCAATGGCGCGCAGCACGGGCTCATAGGCCTGCAGCAGCCCATGGCACAACTCATTCAATTCCTTGAGCAGCACGTTAGCGTGCTCAATGGCGCTCTTCATTTGCAGACCGGCATACTGGGACGGCAGCGCCGCGAGGCTGAACAGATCGCCGTCGCGGTTGAAGCCAAACTTCGAGACCATGTCGAGACTGATGCGCGATGCCTCCTGCAAATCCGACGCAGCGCCACTCGACGCTTCGGAGAACGTGATAATTTCGGCATTACGCCCACCAAGCAAGACCTGAATTTCGTTGCGGATTTCCGTTTCGCGGTACAGGTGCTTGTCCTGCGCCTTCGTGATGAGCGCGACACCCAACGCGCCGCCACGCGGCAGGATTGTGACCTCTTCGAGCACACCGGTGCCGAGCAGCGCGGCAACGAGACCGTGCCCCGCTTCGTGCACTGCGATACGCGTGCGTTCGTCCTCGCTCAGTGCCCGTTCGGCGCCGCTCACGTCGCCGATACGCGCAATCTTGATCGCTTCCATGAAATGCTTCGAGGCAATCTCCGTCTCGCCGGCTTTGCGCGCGACCAGCCCCGCCTGATTCACGACCATCGCGACCGTTGCTGGAGAAAGGCCCGTGGTCAGGCGAGCAAGCTGGTCGTAGTCGATGTCGGCGGCTTTCGACTTCAGCTTCTGCGCATAGAAGCGGAAAATCCTGGCGCGGTCTTCGCGGTCGGGCAAACGGACCTGCACGGTGCGATCGAACCGGCCCGGCCGACGCAAAGCCTCATCCAGACTGTCAGGATGATTGGTCGCCGCGACGACGATGACGCCTTCGTTCGAAGCGAAGCCATCCATTTCCGCCAGCAATTGATTGATGATGCGGTTGCTCTCGGCTTCGACGGGACCACCGCCGGTATCCGTGCGCTTGGCGAGGCCGTCCGCTTCGTCGATAAAGATGACCGTGGGCGCATTCTTGCGCGCGAGTTCGAACAGGTGTTTGACCTTCTGGATGCCAACGCCATAGTACTTCGCACTGAAATAGCTGCCCGTGATCGAAATGAAGTTCGCACCGCATTCGCCGGCGAGCGCCTGGGCAAGCCGCGTCTTGCCGACGCCCGGGCCACCGACCATCAGAATGCCGCACGGTGCGCGCACCCCCATCGACGTGAACTGCTTCGGATCGGACAGATAGCCGCGAATGTCCGCGAGCGCCGCCTTCGCCTCACCCGCACCGATCACGTCGTCGAAACGCAGCGTGGGCGCCTTGCTGAGCAGCGACGCGCCGCCTCTCATCTCGCGACGCATGAACCACACCATGCCGCCGATTAGCAACAGCGGCAACAGCACGCTGATCGCGTCACGCACCTGGCCTAACACCGGAGCCCAGCGCGCCGCGCCGGTCCGGATGTCGGCATCGGGCAGCCAAACGAGCTGATAGGGCGCGGTCTGGTCAGCTTTGGATTCGCCGAGCAGCAGCGCATGCGAGAACATCGCGTTATGGTCAGTGACGAAGTATTTCGCGCCATCGCGCTTCGACACCAGAATCGCGTTGGGACTCACGCCGATTGCGGCGACGTTGGCCTCGTGGATGTCACGCAACATTTGCGACGCGTCTTTCTCTTCGTGCGTCCACGCCGAGGTGTCGTGACGCATCTGGCTCGCGATGCCGGTAAGCGCCGGGGCGGCCTGCGCGCCGCGTTGCTGGTACTGCCAGGCGCTCAATGCGAGTAATACCGCGACTAGTGCAGCGCCGAGCCCAATGGCGATCTTGCGTGTGCGTCTTTTCCCAAGCGAGTTCTTTCCCGGCTTCATGAGTCACTTCCAAAAACGGGCCAATGGAGCCCTAATACTGGTCAAAATCAGGTGGTAGAGGTTGGCGAGGGGGAATCGGCTGACGCGACACCGCATATGCGCGGAAAGAAGGACATCGAACCATGCGTCCCTTTTAGCGGCTCGCACACCGGCCAGTATGCCGGATGGTCGCCTTTCCAATTTGCGGAAAAGGACCATTTCTACCGTGTATCCGGCGATTCATGCCGTCGGATTGGGGGAGCGATCGTCGCGTCAAAAATGACGGCCTGCCGCTCCGGCGCACAGTTTATCAGCCCACTATTCGCCGCGTATTCTGAATATCTGCACTTAACCGCGCCCTATTAAAAGCGGTCAACATTGCAGTAAATCGCGGAATATTGAAAACGCCCGTCCAGGCTGGCTGGCGGCGATTAGCTGGTGTAAGGAATGATACTGGAGATCAGCCGAGCGAGCGCCCGGCGAGGACAACACTTATGTGCCACCCTCGACCGGTCGCTCGGCCAAGTCTGGAGGCGCATACAGCAACACCCCCGAACGTCCGATGGGCAAGACGCCCACCTTTTTTTGCAACTGAGCGGCGAGCCTCTAATGGGCCTGTCCGCATCTCGCCGCACTCTCAGGTCCTTCTTTTTTATTGCCGGTGCCTTAAGACACCGGTCTGCTCTCCCGCAACTACCCCCGATCCTTGCAACCCTTCCCTTCAGCAGATTCAGACTCAGGCGGCCGTGCGCCGCCTCAGCTTCATCTGCGTTTCACTCCCGAGCTGGTCGAGAAGCTTGATAATCCGTTTGCGTTGGCTGGCAATCAACTCGTGAGTTTCTTCCAGCGCGCGAACGCGTTTTTCCCAGTACTCATGGTCGAGCGTGACTAGTACGCTTACCGCGTCCCCACGCGTTACGTACTGAACCATGCTCTCAAGATGTTCCAACTGGCTGTCTACCAGATTGGCCGGACGCCGCCCGCCACGCTGGGCGGGCGGAGGCTTATTCGTGCCGTTCATCTTTTGATACCCCGTAAATTGGCCGCCGGGCAAAGCCTGGGCCTCGCACCCATTGCGCCGCGAATGCTGATCGGCGCTCTTTCTGCGTGCAGTTGCGATTCCAGAAACGGGGCTTGTTTTAAACGGATTTATTGCGCCGTCAACGAAAGCGAGCTGCATCTAATCATCCGACAATACCGCAGGTTTTTTGTTTGGCTTTACCATACGTCTCAATTCCGGACGGCAGCATGTTAAATATTTGGTTACCATCGCTACCTCACTAGAGCCGCCTCCCCCAGTTCGCAGCAACCGATCCATGAACCAGCGCACATTGCCGCCGCACCTGGCCGCTGCCGCCGCAGCTGACTCGCGCTCCGCTATTTCCACGAGCCGCTTCAGCACGCACGCGCTCCCCGCCGAGGAACAATTTCTGGCGTGGCGCCAGCGCGTGGGACATGTGGTTGACGTACCGCCGTCGAAAGAGCAGGTCGCCGGGGGATTTCGCGGCGAAATCGATCTATACGCAGTCGGCGGAATGGTATTTACGGACTGCAGCACGGAATCGATGCTGCTGGAACGGTCGGTCGCGCGTGTTTCCACAGACTCGCGGCGCGATTACGTCTTTCAACTGTTCGTGGAAGGCGAAATCGGCCATGTGTCGGGCATGCGCAAGAAACGTAGCTCGCCGGACTCGGTGCGGGGCATCGTCGCATTCGATCTGAATCAGCCGTTTCGGGCCGAACGGCCCGAATGCCGGCTTCTGAGCCTGTTTGTCCCGTCCGCGATCGTGGACGAAGAACTGCGCGACGGCACGGCGATTCACGGCCGGATCGTGCAGCAGGGTTCGCCGCTGACCGGACTCGTGCTGGACCACCTGGCGGCAGTCGCCCGGGAAATCCCCACGCTCGACCCGGTCGCGGCGGCGGATGCATTACATGCCAGCGCCCAACTGCTGCTCGCCGCCTTCCGCAAAGATGCACGTCTGACAGGCGCGAGCCGGTCGGCGATGCAGGCTGCCGTGATGGGACAAGTGCGGCGCTACGTCGAAGCCAACCTGTACCAGGGTGACCTCACGCCGACCAGTGTGGTTCAGGCGTTGCAACTGAAACGCGCCACGATCTATCGCTGGTTCGAGCATGAAGGCGGGCTCGGCGCTTACATCCGCAATCGCCGGTTGCGGGAAGCGGCGGACGAACTTGTCCGTTTCCCGCATCTTCAGGTAACGGAAATCGCTTACGGACTCGGTTTCCAGAGCGCATCCGATTTCACTCGCGCATTTCGCCGCGCTTTCGACATGAGCCCACAAGATATGCGGTTGCGCGCGTTGGACCTGCAACACCGTAGCGCGTGGGAGCTTACGCCGACGGCTGCGAAGCACTGGCAACGCACGCATCCGGCGCCTTTGCCTCAGGAAATGCTTTCAGCGCGACAAGCGTGAGCAGGGTCGCGCCTATCAGATACCACGCCGGAATCATCGGGTCGCCTGTCCAGTTGATCAGCCACGTCACGAAGAACGGTGAAAATCCACCGAACAGGACAACACCGAAGCTGTAAATCACCGAAAGTCCGGCCGCGCGCCGATGCGCTGGAAAAGCTTCCATCATCAGCACGGAACCTGGGCCGGCGTTGTTGACCGCAAGCGCCACGTACGCCGTGATGATGACGAGCGCGGCGACGTCGCCCACGCCGTGCGTCAGCGCCCAGAATGCCGGCCATGTGAGCGCCAGCGAGGCCACAAGTGCCGCGTATTGCAGCGTCTTGCGGCTTGCGCAGCGGTCGGCCGCGCGCGCCACGAGCGGCGTCACCACGAGGATCACGAGCCCTGACAGGCAGGCCGTCAGAAGGCTGATTGCCGCCGGCCGATGCAGCGTACGGACCAGATAGGCCGGCATATAGAAGACGGTGAGGTAGATGCCCACCGAAGGCGCCGCCATCATCAGCAGGCCACAGACGAGGGGACGCGGATACTCCGCGAGCATGCGCCTCGGGCTAAGCCGCACACGCTGCGACGGCGCGGCGGCCGGCATCCGGCGACGCAGGTACCAGCCGACCGGTCCGATCAGCCCACCCAGCGCGAACGGAACACGCCATCCCCAGTCATGCATGGCGGCGGGAGACAGCAGCGCCGTGGTGCTCGCCCCGACCAGCGCGGCGGCGAAAGCGGCCGCGCCCTGGCTCGCGCCGCGCCAGCTCACCATGAAACAACGATGCCGGTAGGCAACCGACTCCATCAGCGAAGCCGATGCCGGCCCGATCTCGCCCCCTGCCGCGAGCCCCTGCATCAGGCGCGCGAGCACCATCAGCGCCGCCGCGGCGGGACCGATCGACGCATAGCCCGGCAGGCAGGCGATCAGCCATGTGCCAAGGGTCATTAGCGTAAGTGAAACCGTGAGGCCGGCTTTGCGGCCACGGCTGTCGGCGATATGGCCGATCATGATCGCGCCGAGCGGACGCATCACGAAGCCCGCGCCGAAGGTGGCGAGCGAGAGCAGCAGCGACGACGCGGGATTGCTCGATGGAAAGAACAGGTTACCGATAATGACCGCGGAAAAGCTGTAGACGGTAAAGTCGTACGCGACGAAACCGTTACCGATAACAATGGCGATGACGATACGCCTGAGTTCGGCGCGGGACGGTTGGCCCGCTTTGCGGGCAGCAGTTTGCATGGATTGCGGTCGACGGGGGAGCGTCGAGGTATTCAGGAGATTGGCAGAATGGGGGAAAGCTCTTTCCTTTAACGGCGCGAAACCACGCAACTTTACACTGAGTACGCCGATCTTCGCGTCGCGTACCCAACCGGCAAGGCGTAATTGTCAGGTGCGGTGAAAGCATCTGACCACGCTGCTACACTTGCGCACCGCCAACTTCCCGAAGAATCTCCGCCGCCCGGCATCGTGCTGAACGTAATCTGCGTGAGCGGTCGCGTCACACAATCTGCGGCTGACACCCTTCGCATTCCATGCTTCGATTCGAGAACCTCAGCAAGCGCTATAGCGAACACGTCATCTTTCAGCGACTGCATTACGACACCGCTGCAGGATGCGTGGCGCTCAACGATGAATCCGGCAGCGGCAAGTCGACGTTGCTTGGCATCCTCGCCGGCACGATCGAGCCCGACGCTGGCGAGGTGTGGCTCGGCGGCCATTCACTGCGCACCGCGCCGCACGAGGCGCAATCCGTGCTCACGTATGTCCCCGAAGACTGCATGACGTATCCGGACCGGACCGGTCGTGAGTATCTGGCGCGCGTGGCGTCGGAGAGAAAGACAGCGGTTGACAGCTACACGCTCGATCTTGCCAATCGTTTCGGGCTCGAACCGCATCTCGACAAACGCTTCGAGCAGATGTCGTTTGGAACACGCAAGAAGATCTTCCTGACGGGCGCCGTACTCGGCGAAACCAACGTTGTGATCGCGGATGAACCGGTCGGCGGACTCGACGCCTCGGCGCGCGGCGTTCTGGTCGATCTGTTCAAAACGCTCGCCGAAACCCGCACGGTCTTTTTCTCAAGCTACGACACGGCCTTTACGGACGCTTGCGCGGCGCGAACCGTCCGCTTTGCGGATCTGGGGACGCGCGGCCAGGAAGTCTCTGCGCCGCCGGGTTAATACGCCCGCCCTTCAAACTTCACTGATAGCTCATTGTGAAAGTGGCGAGTCCCTTCACCGTACCAGGCCCTACCGTGCCAGTGGAAATGTACTGCGCGGTCAACGGTATGCGGGTCGTGCTCGCCGATGCACCGACAAGCCACTGATTTGGATTGCCCGCTACCGCTGAATCCGGCCCATAGCTGACCACCGTGCCACTGCTGTTGAGCAGGCGCAGCGCGACACCCGTCGCGGTCGACCCGCTCGCAAGCGTCAGATTGCTGGTCGTGTTGCCGGGAGCGGTTGCGTCAGTCAGCGTCACGTAGACATTCGCACCGGCCTGGCACGATAGTCCGATGCTGAGGTTCGTGTTGCCGACTGTCGTGCCCACAGGGCTCAATGCACTGGCATTGACGGTTGGCAGCGCGACGCTGACCGAGGGTGTCGTCACCGTGCAGGTGGTCGCAACGATGGACGTGTTGTTGACCGAAAGCGTCACCAGGGCCGGCGACGTGATATTCGCCGGAATATTGTGACTGACCAGTGTGAGCAATTGCGGGATGTTCACCGCGCCACCCGTCGTCACTTGTGCGGCCGTTTTGACCAGTTGATAGCTGAACGTGAAACTGCCCTGGAACGCAGCCGTCGTCGTGATCGGTGCGCCGAAATCGCCCCACTTACCGAGCGCCAGGGTGGACAAAGTCGTATTGCCGTAGGTCACGTCCACAACCTTGATGCCGATCCCCGCGATGCCGGTATTCCACACGCCGGCTACCGCGCTGCTCGTCAATTGCGGGTAGTACTGGATATACCAACCGTTGTTGTACGGAGGCACCGTACCGGGATTCGACGGGCAGTTAACAGAAACGGTCGACGACCGCACCGGCCCAATTGCCGTGCCGACCGGTGTATCGCGCGGCACCGTGAGCGTGCCGAAGCTGATCGCCGCCGAACCGGTAATCGTGCATTGCAGCGCCGCGTGAGCGGGAACGCTGGCGATCAGGCCGGCACAGCCTGCAGCACATAACATCAGGATGCCAAAGTATTTTCTAACGGCGTCGTATGAGAAAGACATCTTCATTGCGCATTTCCTCCGGCGGACGAACCCGCCGCTGCTTCGTTCGCCACGCCGGCCACCCCGCCGCATACCGCGTCGATATGGGCATAGGCGCCGCGGTCTTCGCCCTTCGGCGGCAAGTGATAACCGAAGCCACACTGTTCATCCGCAGCATCGCCCCACTTCACGGTAAGCGCCCCGTCATCGGCCACGCCGCGCACGAAGATCCGGCTGTTCTGACCAATCGCGCCAACACTCTGCCCCTTCGTGTCGTACACGGTCGCGCCGAATGGCAACGGCGCGCCGTTCGGCAAGCGAGCCGCGATCACCGCCGCCCTGCCGGTCACCGTGCCGAAGTGGATCATCACCACCGAGTTGGCACGCGGCGCCACCTGCTGGCTGGTCGACTTGAATTCGACGTCGAGCGGGATCCCCTTCGGATCGATTTCGACTGTATTAAGGCTGTACGGCGTCAGATACGGAATCACGGCATAGCCGAAGTTGTCGATGCGCACGCCTGACGAATTGGTGATGCGGGCACCCTTTGCGTCTTTCGCCTCGACCACACCGATCGTGTCGCCCAGATCGTTGGCGAAGGTCACGCCGCCCGGATGCGCAACGATCGCCCCGGTCACGCCCGCCGACACTTGCGAGTAACCAGAGCCGCCGCTCGCGCTCGCTGCAAGCGTCGCGTACGGGCTACGGTACTGGCCGTTCACGCCACCCGTGCTCGAGCCCGGCGCATGGTTCGCCGTCACGCCATAGGTGAATTCGTTGTCCACACCGGCCGAGCCGTTCAGCATTGCCTGCTCGGACGAACCACTCTGACTGTTATGCGTAAAGCTGGTCGACAGGGTCGGCGCATGCTGGCTGGTGCCGAGCGGAATCGAAACGCTCGCGAAGATCTGGTTGTTCATCTGACCGGTCAGGCCGTCGCGCTGCCGCGACAGCGACACGTTGTAGCTGAAGTTGGTGCCGAGCGCACGCAACACGTTGTTGTAACCGATCTGGAATTGCGTGGTAGTGCCGCCGCGATTCCAGTAATCAAGCGTCGAGCCGACCACATAGGCATTGCCCCAGCCGTTGCCGAAGCTCTGGTTCATTGTCAGTTGGACCTGATTGCGCTGACGGTCGACCGAGCTCGGGTCCTGTCCCGCGGCAACTGCGCTGCGCGCCAGCATGGCGTCGCGCAACGCCCAGAAACCACTCGACGAATAGCGATAGGCGGCGACGGTGAAGTTCGTGTTGGTGGCCGGCACCAGCTTGCTGTAGCTGATTCGTACACTCTGACCGGTGGTGTTGGTCACGCCGCGAATGTTGGCGCGCGCCTCGGTCACGTCTACCGCGACCGCGCCCAGGGGCGTGTTGACCGCCGCGCCGAGCAGCCCGGCGAGATAACCTTCTGCAACGATCGTCCCCGCGTAACCGGTGATGACGTTGTTGAAACCGTGCTGCACCGTTCCCTGAAGGAGATTGTCGTGCTGATTGACCTGCGCGTCGCGAAGCTGGCCCGCGGCGACATTGAAGCGCGTAATGCCAGGACGCAGCAACTGCGCGACCGACGCATAGGGCACCGAGAAACTATGCTGACTGCCGTCGGCTTCCGTCACCGTGACGAGCAGGTTGCCGCCGTAGCCGGTGGCGTAAAGATCGTTGATCTCGAATGCGCCTGGCGCGACCGTCGTCTCGTACAGCTTGTTGCCGTTCTGCGTGACGCTCACGCGCGCATTGGTCATCGCCACACCGCGAATCAGCGGCGCATAGCCACGCAGCGAATCGGGCAACATGCGGTCGTCGCTTGCCAGTTCGACACCGCGAATGCCGATGCTGTCGAAAACGGCGCCATCGGTAAAGGCATCGCCGAGCGTCAACTGACTGCGAATCGACGGCAGATCGTGCTGCACGTAGGTCGCGATATTCTGATACGTGCGTGGTCCGTTCGATTGCCACGTCAGCGCGGAATTCTGCCGGAAGTGCCAACTGCCGACATTGATGCCACTATTCAACCCGAGATAGGTTTGCGTATTCGCTGCGCCTGAACCAGTCACGCGAAACGAGTTCAGGTTGTAGCCCAGGGTGGCCGAGGTCACGCCTTCGTCCCAGAACTCGGGGCTCACGTAGCCTTGCGGATTGCGCAGCAGCGCCACCTGCGGAATGCTCAGATCGAGCCGCAGATCGGACAGGTCGAAGGATTGCGACGCACCGTCGACGAGATCGGCGAGGTTCGCGCACTCACCCGCCTGAGCTTTTGCAAGTTCGCCACGGCCCCTGTCCGACAGTGCCGAGAAGTCCAGACCGAGGCGCTCGATCAGCGCCTTGCTGAAACACGGCACCGCGTTGCCCGCGCCTTCCCGTGCCACGAAACGCAACGCGTCGTGGCCTACCCAGTTTCCGTTCACGTAGAGATCTACTGTGTACTCGCCGGGCCGCACCGGATTGCCACGCTCGAAACGCGACACGTCCACGCTTTGCCCTTTCGGCTTCATCAGAAACTCACTGTTGAACTGCACGTCGGCAAGCATCGTCGAGCCGGCGAACGCCGGGGCCGTGCCCCAGGCGGCCAGCGCGCCAAGCATCACAGCATGGCTGCGCCTGAGCGCGAACCAGTTTCCGGCTCGCGGCCGTGAGGAGTGTTCCCGGGTGCGCATGGTTACTTGCGGGTCTCGTCACGCAGCGTTTTACCGTTGACACCGGCGCCGTAGTCGTTAATGAACGTGTAGTCGACCTGCGCAGGCACGACGGCGAGCGGTGCAACGTTGCCGACGTCGAAGTCGGCGCTCGCGCCCGGGTCGACCATGCCGCCCTTGTCGCTGGTCCAGTTCGTTGTGTTCTCGCTCACGACGATCTTGCTGAAAGTCACGTGATAAGGCGTCGGATTGGTCGCCTCGAGCGCGTAGCCGCCGTTGTCCTTGCGCACGAATTTCCAGCTGACTTTCGCGGCCGCTTCGTCCGCATTACCACGGAGCCCCGTCGGACGAAAAAACAACTTGATGCGCGAACGGAACGCCAGTTGCAACGAATTCGGATCGCCCGCAGTAGCGCTGGCGTCCGCGCGCGGTGGCACTTCAAGCACGTTGAGCCAGAACAGCGACTCCTTGTCTTGCGGCAAGGGCTCCTGCGTGTAGATCAGGCGCAGGCTTTGCCCTTTCTTCGGATCGAGGCGAAACAGCGGCGGCGACAGGGTGAACGGCACCTTCGATTCGTCCGGCATCGCGTTCGGATTGCCTGTGTCGAGCCACACTTGCACCAATGCCGGTGCGTCACCTTCGTTATTGAGCTTGACAGTCACTTCACGCTCATTGGCCTGATAGATCACGCGCGTCCCGCTGATCACAACACCCGCATGCGCGCTGCTCACCAACCACGACAATGCGAAAACCGTCATCGCCTTTGATAAAATCTTTCGCATTATCATTTTGTTATCCTGATTACATGGCGAACTCCGGGTTCGCTCTGATCTCCTCGACAGCCGGCGCCTCTCACGGGCACCGGCTACCGCCCCGTAGCGTCTGGCTTTTACTGGTAGACGATCGAGTACATGACGGTCGTGTTGACCGTACCCGCCGTCGACGCGCCGTTCGTCGCAACGTATTGCGCGAAGTACTTGAGTGTGGCCGCACCGCTCGCCAACGCGACGGCCTTCGAGTTCTGCGAGGCCTGAGCGGCACCCAGCGTGATAACGCTGCTGTCACCGTTGAGCAGGCCGATTTCGACGTTGGTCGCCGTACCCGAAGCGTTGACCAGTTGACCCGTGGTCGTATCGACGGTAGCGCCCGGCTCGAAATAGGTCGACACATTGCCCGAGTTCGGTGTGCAGTTCGATAGTGCGATGTTGAACGGTGTGCGGCCGGCAGTCGTGCCGGCAGTAGCGAGCGCCGATGTCGAGACGGTCGGCAGCGTGACGGTAAAGTTCTTGCCGGCGCCGTTGCCGCTGATCGTGCAGGTCTGGCTCGTAATCTGACCGGTGAACGTAATGGTGCCGTCTGCAGCCTGCGAAATAGCCGGCATGGCAGCTGCGGCAGCAATAGCCGTAGCGAGTACGCCTGAGCGCGTGAGTTTCATGGTTATCCCCATTGATAAATAGTGCGTCGTATTAAAAGACCGTGTGTGTGGCGGGTTAAGCAATGGTGTTGCGCTCAAACCAACCGCGCCGGGGCCAATTATCGGGACGACGTCAAAAAGGGACAGTCAAGCAATGTCAGGGATAACGAGGAAAGTTTGAAGTAATGTCAAACGGGACAATTTTTGAAGTAAAAACGACTTAAGCGGACACTGCGCTCCTGAAAATGACGTCTACACTACCGGTTTTTGTTCATATGAATAGCGCGGACTGAGCAAAATCTACGTTTATTGAATGGGGACAAGTCGATTTTGCCGGAAAGAGCTTTTTGTTGTCCGTTGCTGAACTGTCAAATCGACTTAACTAAAGCTCGTTGCCTCGCTCCCCAGCAGTGATCACGCCTCGGACTACCTCGACGCATTCAATTGCCGCGCAGGTATCTCTGACGACATCTATTCGCGGAGTCCGAAATGAAACGTGCGCTTCTGATGCTTGCGCCTGTCGGCGGTATGCTGGTTGGCACCGCTTATGCGCAAAGCCCGTTGACGATCAGCGGAACAACGTACACGTACTGTGCCGCCGAGGGTCAATTCTGTTCGTTCACGGGCACGGCGAATGTCGTCTACGGCACGACTTCCCCTACCCTTCAATACGACATTAATGGCCCGTTCACAGGCGGGGTGCAGTGCTCGACGGGAGCGGTGTCGAGTACGGATCCCGCGTTCGGATATGGGAAGAGTTGCTGGTACAAAAACAGTTCGACGCCCACGCCGACTCCGACACCCACCCCTGCTCCGGCGCCGACACCGGCTCCTGCCTGGACGCAATGCGCAGTCGAAAACGCGCGCTGTTCGTTCACCGGCAAGATGACCGTGCTTTACGGCGCAAGCACGACTGCAAATAACGTGAGCAAAGTTTTCACCAACGGCACGACTTGCAGCAACACGGCTTTCGGCACTGACCCGGCGTACGGGACTTCGAAGTACTGCTGGATTCCGAAGGCACCGGCGTCGACACCGACACCGACGCCAACGCCAACACCAACGCCGACGCCGACGCCCACACCGACGCCGACACCGACACCAACGCCAACGCCAACGCCGACACCGACACCGACACCGACACCGACGCCAACACCGACGCCAACACCGACACCGACGCCAACACCGACGCCAACACCGACACCAACGTCTGCGATCGCCTGCGCGGCACCGACGACTACAGCCGGAGGCACCGCCAACGGCCTGATCGCCGCCGACACGCCGAGCAGCGACGGCACCCGCCTCTTCAATCGGGGCAGCAACTTTCAGGTGTCGTTCGTCACCACGGCGAAATCGGCGGACACAGTTGTCTGGTCAATGCAGGATCAACTGGGCAGCATCAAGGGCGGCGGCTCGTTCGCCGTGCCGAGTGGGACGCAGTCCAGCACACTATCGTGCCAGAGCACCGCGGCAGGTTACTTCGCGATCACGGCGACGCTGTCGCACGCGGGCGGCACGTTGCCGCAATCGGGCACGCGCCCAACCGGCATTGCCACGTTCGGTATCTTGCCGAACCTGTCCGGCACGATACCGGCTGTTAGCTACGCGCATCAGGAACAGCACCGCTTCGGCATGCAAGGCTTCAACGACAATGGCCCGATGCTCGCGGCGCTCGGCATCGCCCAAACGATCGACGACCGTGAGCTGTCCGCCATGGAGCCCAATGCTGCGAATACGTGGACGCCGGCCTTATCGGATCTCGATCCGTTCTACACGAACGGCAAGATCATGCGGCTCATCAGGCTGGACGGCATTCCCGCGTGGGCCAGTCCGACGGGTGCCTTTCAGGACGATACAAACGCGCCGACGAACGAAACCTACTATCAGAACTACATGGCGCGCGTGGGCACCGATAGCGCCGCGATCCGTCAGCAGTATTTTCCCAATCAGCAAAACGACTACTACCAGGTAACGTGGGAGCCTCAATGGGTCGATTCGACCGCCAACTTCATCGCGATGTACGCGGCCGTCTATGCAGGTCTGCATTCGACTGATCCGAACGCGGTTGTGATGGGCACGTCCAATGTCTTTCCTGCAAACTGCTCGACGCAATGTACGCAGGGATATCTTGCCACCTATGCCCCGCTGGGGCTCGGCAAATACATCGACGGTGTGACGACACACGGTTACTACAACGCCGGCACGTTCGCGGCGCATCCTCCCGAACAATACGACACCGATCCGAATCCCTCGAATGTCGCGAACGCCCTCGATCAGCAGATGAGGTCATTGCGCTCGCAAATGCAGACGGTCAAGCCGAACATGCGCCTGTGGGTGACCGAACTCGGCATCACCTACGACTCCGGCGCGGCTTACGGGGCGAACTATCCGCCGGCGAACCAGCTGTACGGGCAGGCCGCCGTCGCATTGCGCGCGCATTTGATCATGCTCGGCGAGGGTGCCCAGGTCACCTACTTCTTCTACGGCGCGGACTATCCGGCGGACGTGGGCATCGGCACGTTCTTCGATCTCACCGATCCACAGGGGCAATACGGCGCAACCAATCTGAGCCCCAAACCAGAAGCGCTGGCGTTCGCCGCGCTGACCCGCGTTCTGGACGGAACGCAAACGCTCGGAGTCCTGAACGGACTTCCTTCGATGGTCTATGGCTACGCATTCCAGCAACTGAATTCAGGTTCGGTGATCGCGGCGCTATGGACACACAACAATTCGAACTGGCCGACGTCGTCGGGTACATACAGTTCAACCTATAGCACCGGCTATGCATTGACCGTGAACTCAACCGGCACGAATGGCAACGTGAGCGTCATCGACATGATGGGCAATGTGACCTCAGTGGCCTATACGAACGGCGTGGTGAATCTCACGCTGACCGAGTCGCCCATTTACGTTGTGCTGGCGAATTCGAATGCGATACAAGGCAAGTACACGGCACCTGTGGGTTACACGGGGCAATAGCGGTGCTGCCGATGAACGTAGGGTGATTCAGTGTCAGTGAACCATCGTCACCGGGGTAACCGTGCGCCTCGCCAGCGAGGCGAGCATGGCCAGTCTTCGGAAGAAGCCCATATGACTGGCATCGATCACCATCACGTCGGGCTGGGTGGTCGCCACGTAGTCGGCGATCGCTTTCGTGCGGTGGCCGAAGACGCGTTTCCAGTGATATGGCACGCCGGCTTCTTCGAGAATCGTGCGGACGTCGATCAACGCCTTCAGCATGGCCTGCTTTTCCTGACGCACCAGCGAACTTCGACTGTGAAAGGCCGCCGCGCGCCCCTGATCTACCGGCTCAAGTACTTCCAGCAATTCGACTTCGGTTACGCCGCGCTCCAGAAACATGAACGCCGCGTAACGCGCGGCTTCTATTGCGCCGCCGTGGTCGAGAACAGGGATCAACATTCGTATCATTGAAAACTCCGGGACCGCTATCTGGTACTCTGAGCTTAGCCAAAGCCGCGTTAAAGTCGCGTAAAAATCTCAGCCGCGTTTTTGCCGTATCGGACGAGGCAAATTGCGCAGCGGCACCAAGCGTCATCACGATGCCTGTATCGCAGCAGGATTCAGTTCGATATGCAAAATCACGAGCCACCGCTTCGGACAATCCTCAGCAATCTGCAGATCCTGCTTCCTGTCGCCGCCCGTCTTTACGAAACCCTTTGCACGTGCGAAGCCGAACGCGCGCCGTGCATCGGATTGCAGCCACAGTGTTAGCAGCCCGCATGTCACACAACTGAAAAGCCAGATCGTTTCATGAGGCAGCGTGGCATCGAGTTGCTGCGCGACGTACGTGAAGATAGTCGTGAGAACCTGATTGGTGACGAAGGCGATGGCGACAACCTTGCACATCCCTCTGAGCATCATGGCGGGTCTTGAGGGCGTCATGGAATCTCAAACCTCCAGCATCCGGCGTGCTTCCACCTCGGCCAGGGCCAGTGCTTCGCCTGAATCACGCATCGGCCGGCCGCAGCCACGTCCGGTCACCTGCTGGATCTGTTTGTCTTGCCGGGTTGTCGTCACACACAGTGCGCCTTTGAACATGTTGCCCGGTGCGGGAAACACACAAGCCTCGACAGTCACGTTGCCCTTTGTTTGTTTGAATGCCATACAACCTCCAGCCAATTACAGATTTTTCTTGCGGCGGAACGCCAGACTCAAACTCTACTGGCAACGCCGTAAAGGCCGAGAAACGATTACCGCCGGCGCTATAAAAATTCTGTGAAATTCACCGCGCGCCGACCAACCGGTAGCCCACGCCGGCCTCGGTGACAATGTGTTCTGGATGCGCGGGATCGCATTCGAGCTTGTGGCGCAGATGCCCCATGTAGATCCGCAGATAGTGGTGGTTGTCGGTTTGCAAGGGGCCCCATACCTCGCCGAGCAGTTGCTCATGCGTCAACACTCGCCCCGCATGGCGCACCAGCGCGGAGAGAAGGCGATATTCGGTGGGGCTGAGATGGACGATCCGGCTGCCACGCACCACCGTCCGCTCGCCGAGATCGACCGTGACGAGGCCGAACTGAACCTGAGGCACGCCAACCTTGCCGCCGTTGGCCTGCCTGCGCAAATGCGCGCGGATCCGGGCACTCAGCTCGGGTAAGCCGAAGGGTTTAGTAAGGTAATCGTCGGCGCCGGCGTCGAGCGCGGCGACCTTGTCTTCCTCGCGGCTGCGCGCCGACAGGACGATCACCGGCATCGCGGACCAGCCGCGCAACTCACGGATCACCTCGATGCCGTCCATGTCCGGCAAACTCAGATCGATAATGACGAGATCCGCCAGCCTTGTCGCAGCATGGGCCAGGCCTTGTGCGCCGGTCTGCGCCTCGAAGACACTCATACCCGCCGCTTCGAGGTACGTGCGAACGAAACGGCGAATGGCTTTGTCAGCGTCGATCACAACGACTGTAACGGTGGGATCGCTCATGAATGGGCCACGTCGACAGCACCCCGTTAAGGTCGCGGCCAACGTCCAGGCGGGGTCTCCAAAGATTATTGAACAGGCGCGCTTCAGGCGTGCGCCGGCAAAGCAGCAACAGCCAGGCAACGGGCTCAATGCATCGGCTTGAGATCGTCCAAAGCCAGGTTGAGCTTCAGCACATTCACGCGTGCCTCACCGAAGATACCGAACTGCCGCCCCGACGTATTACGCGCAACAAGATTCGCCACCTGATCCACCGGCAGACCACGGGCCCGCCACACGCACCGCCTGATAAGCGGCCGCCGCAGGGCTGATCTCCGGGTCGAGGCCACTGCCTGACGACGTCACGAGATCCACCGGCACCGGTTGCGACATGTCGTTACCGGCGGCCCTCAATGCATCGAGACGGCCTTTGATTTCGTCGGCAAGTGCGGGGTTGGTCGGGCCGAGGTTCGACCCACCCGAATTCTGCGCGTTGTATGGCTGGGGTGTGGTGGCCGACAGGCGTCCCCAGAAATAGTACGGCGCGTCGAATTGCTGGCCGATCAGCGCGGAGCCTACGGCCTTGCCGTTCTTCTCGATCAGACTGCCGTTCGCTTGCGCCGCGAATGCCACATGACTGATTGCGGTCACGACGATCGGATAAACCACCCCGGTGATCACAGTCATCAGGATGAACAGGACGAGTAGTGGACGAAGCAGCGTTTTCATGATGTTCACCCTCTTGGGTCAGACCCAGCCGAACACGTTCAGCACCATATCGATCAGCTTGATGAACGGGAACGGCAGCAGTATCCCGCCCAGGCCGTAGACGAGCAGATTGCGGCGCAACAGCGAGGCCGCGCCGAGCGGCCGGTACTTCACGCCCTTGAGCGCGAGCGGAATCAGCGCCACGATAATCAGCGCATTGAAAATCACCGCCGACAGAATCGCCGACGACGGTGAGCTCAGATGCATCACATCGAGCACACGCAGTTGCGGATAGGTCGTCGCGAACGCCGCCGGGATGATCGCGAAGTATTTGGCGACGTCATTCGCAATCGAGAACGTGGTGAGCGAGCCGCGTGTCATCAGCATCTGCTTGCCGATCTCGACAATCTCGATCAGCTTGGTCGGATTCGAATCGAGGTCGACCATGTTGCCGGCTTCCTTCGCGGCCTGCGTGCCGGTGTTCATCGCCACCGCCACGTCGGCTTGCGCGAGCGCCGGGGCGTCGTTGGTGCCGTCGCCGGTCATCGCCACGAGCCGCCCTTCGGCCTGGTGCATGCGAATCGTCGTCAGCTTCGCCTCAGGTGTTACCTCGGCGAGAAAATCGTCCACGCCGGCTTCGGCGGCGATCGCTGCAGCCGTCAAACGGTTATCGCCCGTCACCATGATGGTCTTGATGCCCATCTTGCGGAGTTCAGCGAAGCGCTCCTTGATGCCACCCTTGACGATATCCTTCAGCTCGATCACGCCCATGCAGCGTGCGGCGCTCTCGCCGCGTACCTGCTGCGCGACGACCAGCGGGGTACTGCCGCGCCGCGCGATTTCCGTCACCGCGGCGGTCAACTCCGCGGGGAAACGGCCGCCGTGCGCCTCGACATAGTGCTTGATCGCATCGGAGGCGCCTTTGCGAATCTCGCGGTCGGGCAGATCGACACCGCTCATGCGCGACTGTGCGCTAAAGGCAAGGAAGGTTGCCTGCAACGCATGCATATCGCGTTCGCGGATATTGAAGCGCTGCTTCGCGAGCACGACGATGCTGCGCCCCTCCGGTGTTTCGTCGGCGAGTGACGACAACTGCGCGGCGTCGGCGAGCAGTTCCTCCGTGACGCCCGGCGCGGGCGTGAACGCCGAAGCCTGGCGATTGCCGAGCGTGATCGTGCCGGTCTTGTCGAGTAACAATACGTCAACGTCGCCGGCCGCTTCCACGGCGCGGCCGGAGGTGGCGATCACGTTCGCCTGCATCATCCGGCTCATACCGGCCACACCGATCGCCGACAATAACCCACCGATCGTGGTCGGAATCAGGCACACCAGCAGCGCGACCAGTGCGGTAATCGTCACCACGTGACCGGCTTTCGCGGCTTCGACCGAGAACATCGAGAACGGCAGCAGCGTCGCCGTAGCGAACAGCAGCACAAGCGTCAGCGCGACCAGCAGGATCGTCAGGGCGATTTCATTCGGCGTCTTCTGACGCTTCGCGCCTTCGACCATCGCAATCATCCTGTCGAGGAAGGCCTCGCCCGGATTCACGCTGACCCGCACGACGATCCAGTCCGACAGTACGCGCGTGCCGCCCGTCACCGAAGAAAAATCGCCGCCCGACTCGCGGATCACCGGTGCGGATTCCCCGGTGATCGCCGACTCGTCGACCGAGGCGACACCTTCGATGACCTCGCCGTCAGCCGGGATCACGTCACCGGTTTCGACCAGCACGACATCGCCTTTACGCAGATCGGTTGCTGTGGTGATGCGGATTGGCGACTTGGGATGCGCCTCCTGCAGCTTCTTCGCCATCACGTCGCGTTTCGCGCTGCGCAGCGACGCGGCCTGGGCCTTGGAACGGCCTTCGGCGAGCGCCTCCGCGAAGTTCGCGAACAGCACCGTAAACCACAGCCAGAGCGCGATCGCCAGGATAAACCCGGCAGGCGCCTCGGCCTGGCCGCCGAGCGCGGCGATCCACAGAATGGTCGTCAGAATGCTGCCGACGTACACGCAGAACATCACCGGGTTACGCAACTGGTGGCGTGGAGCGAGCTTCCTGAACGAATCGACGAGGGCCGGCCGGGCAATCGACGGATCGAACATCGAGCGCGCGGCGTTACGTGCCTGACCGATGTTGCCAGGCTGATGAACCGGCGGTTGGAGTCCGTTAGTCATACTATCCTCTCAGTCAATGTCCCGTGACCATGATCAGATGTTCAACGACGGGGCCAAGCGCTAGCGCAGGCACGTACGTCAGTGCACCGACCAGCACCACTGTGCCGAGCAGCAGCACGACGAACAGCGGGCCGTGCGTCGGCAGCGTGCCGGCGGTAGCGGAGATGCGTTTCTTGGCGGCAAGCGATCCAGCGATCGCCAGCACCGGCACAATCGAACCGAAGCGGCCGAACCACATGACGACGGCCAGCGTTCCGTTGTAGAACGGCGTATTGACCGAGAGGCCCGCGAAAGCGCTGCCGTTGTTATTGGCGGCCGAACTGTAGGCGTAGAGGATCTCGGAGAATCCGTGCGGCCCGGGATTGGCGACACCGGCCACGCCGGCTGCCGTCAGCACGGCGATCGACGCACCGACCAGCACAAGCAATGGCGTGAGCAGCACGGCAATCGACACCATCTTCATTTCGTACGATTCGATCTTCTTGCCGATGTATTCCGGTGTTCGCCCAATCATCAGGCCCGCCACGAACACCGCGAGCAAAGCGAACACGAGCATGCCGTACAGACCCGAGCCGACGCCGCCAAAGATCACCTCGCCGAGTTCGATCAGCAGGAGCGGCACGAAGCCGCCCATTGGCGTCAACGAATCGTGCGTGTTGAGCACAGCGCCACACGATGCGGAGGTGGTCGCCACGGTGAAGATGCCGGACTGCGCGATGCCGAAGCGGGTTTCCTTGCCTTCCATGTTGCCGCCCGGTTGCAGCGACGATGCGGTTTGATCGACATGCAGCGACGTAAATAGCGGATTACCGCTCTGCTCAGACGAAATCTCGCCCCAACAGGCGACCGCGAAAGCGATCGTCATCGCGGCGAGCACCGCATAGCCCTGGCGCTGGTCGCCCACCATCCGGCCGAACACCACGCACAACGCAGCCGGAATAACAAGCATCGCTATCATCTGAACGAAGTTGGCGAACGGCGTCGGGTTCTCGTACGGATGCGCGGAATTGGCGTTGAAAAAGCCACCGCCATTGGTTCCGAGCATCTTGATCGCTTCCTGCGACGCAACCGGCCCCATGGCGATGGTCTGCTTGTCGGCCTTGTTGTCCACCATCACCGGGTTGCCCTTGGCGTCCTTGACGGCGTTGCCCTGAGCATCGGTTTTCGGGATTTGATACGTCGTCACCTGCAGCGTCGGCACGTCTTCGTACGACCTGAAGTTCTGAATCACGCCCTGACTGATGAAGACGAGCGCGATAACCGTCGCGAGCGGCATGAGGATATACAGCGTGATACGTGTCAGATCGACCCAGAAATTACCGATCGTCGCCGTCGTATGGCGTGCGAAGCCGCGAATCAGTGCGACCACGACAGCAATGCCGGTGGCCGCCGAAAAGAAGTTTTGCACCGTCAGCGCGGCCATCTGCGTCAGATAGCTGACGGTCGATTCCGGCGTGTAGTCCTGCCAGTTCGTGTTGGTCACGAAGCTGATTGCCGTGTTGAAGGCGGCGTCGGGCGTCATCGGTCCGAAACCCTGCGGATTCGCGGGCAGCCATTGCTGCAAACGCAGAAATCCATACACCGCGAGCACACCGAGCGTGTTGAACACCAGCACGGCCAGCGCATAGTGCTTCCATGACATTTCGGCGCCGGGGTCGACCCCGGCGAGCTTGTAGAGCGCGGTTTCGATCGGTCGCCCAATGCGGCGAACAACGACCGAAGAACCGTCCACCACACGGGTCATATAACGGCCGAGTGGTATGGCGAGCGCGATCAGCACGACGATGTACAGGCCGGGCTGAAACAGGTTATTGAAGTTCATTCGAGAGCCTCCGCGCGTAGCAAGGCGTACACGAGGTAAGCAAACAGAATCAGCGTCGAGGCCGCCGCGAGCCAGGTCATCCAGGTAGTCATGGACGGCCTCCGGGCGCGCGGCGAAGCTTGTCGCAGCCAATCACGAAGGCCGCGACGAGGCCGCTGAACGCAATGATTGCGATGAGGTAAAGCAGATCCATGGTCTGGTCTCCCACGAGGGACTCCTGCACCATGAAATCTAGGAAAATCCGCGTAAACGCAGCGTTAATACTTCGCGGAGTTTCGTAAAAACGATGGGCGTGGTGCGAGAGATCTGCGGGCTGGCGCAGCTATATGGGCTTGCTGGGAGACTTTCAGGCGCTTTGAGCTGCCCCTTTAGAGCAGCCGGCGCCAGACAGCAGCCTACGCCGCCCGAGCCGCTTTATCGTGCGCGGCCTGTTCGAGCCAGAGCTGGCTATCGGGAAACCAGAATGCGTCCGGGCGCGGAGGCGATACGAGCTTGACCGGAAGTAAGGGATTGAATATTTTCGACCATGCGGACAGATAAGACGGCGTCTTCACGAGGAACCCGCAATTGGCCAGCAGCAAGCTGGAAACCAGTGCCTCGCGGCCGATTTCGAGTCCCGGATAGCCACTGAAGTGAACGGGCGTGCTGCCACGTGCAAGGTGTTTTGCCGGTGCTACCCTGACCGGCTTGCTGAATGGCCAGACGATAAAAAAGTCGATAAACGCCTGCTCGTCGCTCGATACGAAAATATTGGTGAGCTGCGGGTTTTCCGCAAGCGTCGATTCCACCTGCCGGCAAAAGCTTCCCCATGAAACCGGAATGGCTTCCAGCGTTTTATCAGTACCTCTGAAATGCGCGCCAAGAGTCGTTGTGCCGATCCCGAGCTTCCGGCAGATCGAGTCGACTTCTTCGTAGATATGCGTGGCCGGCCGATAGTGCGCGAAGAAGAGTTCGCTTGCGCTTCTGAGTTGAAGCCTGGCCTCATAACGCTGACGAAAGCCCAACTGAACCAGGTCGCGAACTGTCGACGTTCTCACCTTATGGGTGAGCGCGGCTCCCGAGGCAGGGTGCACAGACTCGAAGAAAACCGACAACCAGTCCAGTTTTCCTTCGGCGTCACCGTACAGCCCACCGCGTGCGCTAATACACGGGGTAAGGCATTTCTCGTCGCAATACATCAGAATAAACAGGACCATCTGCAACACGGAGAAAAACCCGGAGTTCTCCTGAATCTCGATGGAAAAAATGCCCCTGTTCAGGCGCTGTGTCGCATGAAGCGAAATCCGGCGCGGCGTGGCCACGGAATGCTTGAACCCCTCGCTGCGTCGGAATTGTTTCGCCCGGTCGACCACCTTTCTCAACATACCTGGCTCCTAATTAATTAGGTATTCTTTGAAATGGCACGCACCTGTTTGCTGCGAAGGTATGGATGCCCCAGCATAGCATTTCAAAAAGTCGAGCCAAGTAAGTCTGGCTCGTCTTAGTGAGCTAACGTACAAAGGACCGGTAAGGTTTTCCCTGGATAGGCGAGCGGCATTGCCAGCTCAGTCCGGCATCTCCCCGGTGTACTCATAGGCCACCGTTCCCCTGGGATGCCTGAACCACCCCGGATCCCGATAGTCATTGCGCCCCAACCCCTCTCGCACTTTCACCACGCTGAACATGCCACCCATTTCCAGCGCGCCGAACGGCCCTGTGCCGGTCATCATCGGCAGCGTGTTGTCGGGTAGCGGCATTTCCATCCCGCCCATCGAGCCACCTGTGCTGCCCATCGCCATGTAGTCCGGCACCAGCTTGTTGATCCGTTTCGCGAGGTCCTTCTGCGGCACGCCGATCAGATTCGGTACCTGATGCCCCATCGCGTTCATGGTGTGATGGGATTTGTGGCAATGAAATGCCCAGTCGCCAGGACGGTTCGCCGTGAATTCGATGGCACGCATCTGGCCGACGGCGACATCCGCGGTCACTTCGGGCCAGCGGGCGGAAGGCGGAATCCATCCGCCGTCCGTGCCCGCCACTTCGAAGTGATAGCCGTGCAGATGGATCGGATGATTGGTCATCGTCAGATTGCCGACGCGGATGCGCACGCGATCGCCGGCCCGCACCGGCAAAGCATCGATGCCCGGAAAGACGCGCGCATTCCACGTCCACATGTTGAAGTCCGTCATCTCGTTCACGCGCGGCGTGAAACTGCCCGGGTCGATGTCATACGCGGACATGATGAATACGAAGTCACGATCCACCCGCATGACATCCGGGTCTTTCGGGTGAACAATGAACGTGCCCATCATGCCCATTGCCATTTGCACCATCTCGTCGGCGTGCGGGTGATACATGAAGGTGCCGTGCTTCTCCAGCTGGAACTCGTAGACAAAGGTCTTGCCCGGCGGAATATGCGGCTGCGTGAGACCGCCGACGCCATCCATACCGCACGGCAGAAGCATGCCGTGCCAGTGAACCGTGGTGTGTTCGGGCAGCCTGTTGGTCACGAAGATGCGAACCTTGTCGCCTTCGACCGCCTCGATGGTCGGACCCGGCGCCTGACCGTTATAGCCCCACAGGTTTGCGCTCATACCCGGCGCCAGTTCGCGCACCACCGGCTCGGCGATCAGATGAAACTCCTTCCATCCATTCTTCATGCGCCACGGCAGCGACCAGCCGTTCAACGTGGCAACGGGCGTATACGGCTGGCCATTCGGCGGTGCGAGCGGTGCCTGCATCGTGGCCGTGGCCATCGTGGGCGCCTCAGGCAGTGACGCGGCGCCGGCCTTGCTGACCAGTGCCGCCCCCAACAGCGCGGCCCCAGAGCCGCTGAGAAAATTTCGACGAGACACCATGTTATTGACCTTCGGAATCTGTGGACGACGCCGGCGGCGTCATGGATGTAATTGACGCAGCAGCCATCGCGAGAGTCGGCAAGCGGCCACCGAGCGCCTGCTGCAAGTCGGTCTCCGCGAGCCAGTAGTCTTTGAGCGCGTCGATATAGCTGTTCACCGCGCCGATCTGGTCGCGCGAATCGGCGAGCAGTTCGAACACGCTCGCGAGCATGCCGTTATAGCGAAGCAGCAGTTCGTCCGAAATCGTTTTGCGGATCGGCACGACTTCGTCACGATAGTGCTTCGCAACGTCGTAGTCGGTCACATAGGCCGAATACGATTCCCGAACCTCCGAGCGCGCGTTGATCGCGGTCTCGGCAACGCGGTTCGTCGACTGCAGGTAGATCGCTTCGGCGCGCGCTACCTTCGAGGTGCCCCAGTCGAAGATCGGAATCTCGACGCTGATCTCGTAGCCCTGTTCGCGGCCGTCGGAGGTCGTGAAATTATTCTGATAGCCGACATCCAACGCATTGATGAAACGCGTTGCCTGGACCAGGCCCAGTGAGCTTGCAACACTCCGGGTCTGCAGTTTCGCCGCCTGAATGTCCAGCCGGTTCTGCATCGCGAAGCGCTCGAGGTCCTGCAACTCGGGCCGGGCTGCGGGCAGATCGGGCAGACGCTCAGGAAGGTCGTACTGCGCTTGCGGCCCCCAGAGACCCATCGTGCGTGTGAGCTTCTCACGCGCGGATACGGACTGCTGCCGCGCCTTCGCCAGTTGTGCGACGGCTTCCGCATAGAAAGCCTGCTCACGCGCATAGTCGAGCTTGCTGAAGTTGCCGGCTTGCCGCATGCGCAATGCGAGTTCCGCGCCGGCTTGCGCCGAGTCCTTCACCTGCTCGGCGTAGGTTGCGGACTGCTTCGCTGCGACCGCGCCGATATAGGCGCGTCGAGTATCGGCGGCGACCTTGAGCATGGCGTCCGCCGCGAGCAGCCGGGTCTGCTCGAAACGGCGGCCCTCGATGCGTGTCGCCAACGGCAGCGTCAGCACGTTCAACAAGCCGAGCGTGAACGTGCGGCTGATGCTCAGATCGTTGCCGCCGTGCGTGCGGCTGAATGTGAAGCCGGGATTCGGCAGCCGTCCCGCCTGCACCAGATCCGCTTCGGCGATGCCGAGTTCGCTGTATGAGGCTTGCAATCCGCGGTTGTTCAACAGCGCGATCTGGATCGCGTCGTCCATGCCGAGTGGCTGCGATAGCAGTTCCTGAGTGCGTTTGGCGACAGCGCTTCGGTCTTCGTCCGTCTTGACCAGCACGGCGTCTTTTTCAAGCCGCTGCGATGCTGTTGTGGAAACGGTGTCGAAGCCGCCGTCCTTCGAAAACGTCGCGCAGCCGGCGAGGAACGCCAGCGCGGTGACGGCGACGATGACTCGGCCGTGATGAAAAAGATGCGGCCTCATTTCGCCGGCTCCTCGTGATGGGCGCCGTGGTTAGAGCCGCCGTTGGTCTCGTCACCTGAATGCATTTGACCGTGCTCCATCCCGGGCTCGTCTGATGAACTCGCCACCGCGCGATTGAGCGCTTGCCAGGTCGGCGCTTGCTGCTCCCGGAATGGCCGATAGCCCACGAAGGCGGACGGCACATTGACCGCCGGAACCGATGCCGCGGAATCCGCCGGGTCAGGGCCTATGGGTGTGGCGTGCACGAGCGCCGGCAATACCGCCGTCGCGCCGAGCAGCGCTGCAATAAACGTTCGCATTGATTGTCTCGTCGTATGTCACCCGGACGGCCGACGTGTGACGTGCGGCCATCAAGGCGAAATTGAACATCGCAGCATCACGCTGCGAGGGAACTAGACGAGAGCGATTCGGGGAGGTCGTTCGATGCCGTCAGTCAGAAATGACGCGACACGGACAGAGGGAGCGAGAGGCACGGCGAAATGAACTGCGTCGGCGGATATCGCCGCAACCGGAGCGGCCGGCAAGCCGCCGCCGAAACAGCACGACGCACATGTCGAACAGGTGTGCGCATGATGCGCGCCACCAGCATGACTGTGGTTCTGCGAATCGGCACCGGCGATGTCATTGGCGCTATCGGCCATCATCGCAGCATGGTCATGCGGGTGAGTCGCCTCGCCAGCATTCTCATGGGACATGGACACCCCTTCTCCACCAACACGCGAGGACTCGCATTTCATGGAGACGGCCGCGAACGACTGAACCGGAAGGCTCAGCGCGAGCAGCACGACAAGGAAGAGTTTGCGCCAGTAAGACATGGGTACGGAGTCTAGCATGCTGATTAAGAAGACTGTAAGGTCGGAACCGGACCAGTCTGACGCGGCTTTTTGCTTCGATACGGCCAAGGTTGGCGACAGCATGAAAATAGGCATATATGCTTGACCTTCCCACCATGGGAAGGCCCAGGCTTGAGTTCTGATTTCTCACTGGAGGCAGGAAATGGAACTCGAAATCCCGGATATGACATGCAGCGGCTGCGCCAACGCCATTACTCGTGCAGTGACCGGACTCGACCCCGCGGCGAAACTCGAGGTCGATGTCCCCGTTAAAATCGTGACGGTCACGTCGACGTTGTCGTCGGCACACATCATCGAGGCAATCGAAGCGGCGGGGTTTCATCCTTCGCTCAAGCGCTAAACGGATCGCATCAGGCTATGTCTGCCGATTAAGCCTTGCGACCCGTTTGCGGCATTATGGTTGCCCGACATAACTTTTGTCCCAACGGAAAACCCAACATGAAAAATCTTCACGCATTCCGCGCCTTGTGCCTTTTCAGCGGCATTGCGTTTGCTGTCGCCGCGGCGCCCGTCCACGCCCAGCAGAGTGCGTCGATGCCAGGCATGGACATGTCCGGGTCCGCGGACACCGCGTCGAGCGCATCGACACAGGCATTCAAGGACGCCGACGAGAAAATGATGCAAGCCATGGAAGCGCCCGCCTACACGGGCGATGCCGACAAGGACTTCGTCGCCCACATGATTCCGCATCATCAAGGCGCGGTCGAAATGGCGCAGGTGGAACTGAAATACGGCAAGGATCCCGAGTTGAAACGCCTGGCCCGAAACATCATCAAGGCTCAACACGATGAGATCGCGTTCATGCAACGCTGGCAGGCCAAGCATGGTGTGAAGTGACAACGGGCAACATTGCCGCGTGAATGCTTGACGCTTTGACGCCGCGCCAGGCCCTCACGCCACCGCGAAGTCATCGACGGCGACTTCGCGGTGGCCGGGCGGCGCAGACTGCGGTCGATCTGGCAATCTCCCTGCGAGCGCGAGATAGCTTCGCGACACGTTTCTCTTAAGGCTGGCCCGGTCTCACCCTCGAACGGCCGGGAAAACCACCGAGACCACCAACCCTCGCCCGGCCGTTCCATCGCCCAACGCAAGCTCAGCCCGATGCGCACGTGCAATTTCGCGCACGATCGACAACCCGAGCCCACTCCCCTCTTCGCTGGAGGCACGAAAGAACGGTTCGAAAACGCGCTCACGAAGCTCGGCGCCGATACCCGGCCCCTCGTCCGTGATGGTTAGGGCCACCCGCTCGCCCGTCGAATCGATCTTGAGCGCGACATGTCCACCGGCTGGCGTATAGCGAATGGCATTGTCGAGCAGGTTGAACAGCAGAACGGACAGCAATGGCTCGTTTCCCATCACCTCGGCAGGCTCATGGAGTTCAGCCGACAGTTCAACCTGCCGGCGCTGCGCGAGCAACGCAAGCTGTTCAATGGTTCCGGTCGCAACCGCACGCAGATCGACGGGCGCCCCCTCGAAGTCGGCATAGTCCGCGGCTTCCGCCTGAGCGAGCAGCAACAGCTGATTGGTCAGCGCAACCAGTGAGAGGTTGCTGCGGTGCATGGCCGCCAGCGTCTCCTTCACTTGGGCGAGATCGTCCTGGCGTCGCGCATATTGCAATTGCGTGCCGAGCAAGGTGAGCGGCGTTCTCAATTGATGAGCCGCGTCGGCAATGAAGCGCCGTTGCATCGCCGTTTTCCGCTCGATGATATCGAGGCACTGGTTGAACGCGGTGACGATCGGGCGCAATTCATTGCGCAACGGATCGGCCCGCACTCGCAACGACACGTTCGGTGCACGCCCGAGCATGTCTTTTGCGAGCCTCATCAACGGACGCAGTTCAAAGGTGAGCCCGACGCAAACCAGTACCACCGCGATCGCCACGATGCTCGCGAAGTGCAGCATCTGCGGCCGCCACAGCGCGGCGGCGGTGGCATCGCGTTGACGCAGGGTACGCCCGACCGACACGACGACCTGCCTGATCGCGCCCGAGTCGTACATCGGGCGAATCAGCGACACCGCGCGGATCGGATGTCCGCTCACGGTCGCGTCGTACCACAGGGGCGAATCGCCGGGCACGCGCAGCGGGAAATCCGACGTCCCCGCAATGGTCGCGCCGCCCACTTCGCGAATGCTGAAATAGACCAGGTCACCGTACGGCGAACTTAATATCTCGATCGCGCTGGGGGATATCTCCGCGTGCAGATAGCCGTTCTCCCATCGGATATCGCCCGCCATCACGCGCGCCGAGGATAGCAACGCCTCGTCCTGCAACAGCCGCGCCGTGCGCTGCGCGTTGTCGCGTGCGATCAGTCCCGCCGCGACAACGTACACGGTCATCGGCAGCAGCAGCCACAACAGCAGCCTTAGTCGCAGGCTATTCGTCATTGGCGCCGTCTTCAAGCAGATAGCCGAGGCCGCGCAGCGTGATGATGGTTGCGGTACTCTTTTCGAGCTTTTTGCGCAGCCGCGACACGTAGATCTCGATGGCGTCTTCGCTGGTCGGCGCATCGGCGTTGCTGAGCGAATCCGCGAGCATGGTCTTGGCGACCGTCTTTTTCGCGCGCAGGATCAAGGCCTCGAGTACCGCGTGTTCTCGCGGCGTCAGCGTCAGCGGTTCGCCTTCGACAGCGAACTGGCAGCGGTCCATGTCGTACGTGAGATTGCCGCATTTGAGCCGGTTCGAGCGGGACGGCGCCTGCCGCCGCGCCAGCACCTTCACACGCGCGACCAGCTCGCGTGCGTCGAATGGCTTCACGATGTAGTCGTCCGCGCCGGCGCCGAGGCACACCACTTTCTCGTCGACGGCGCCGGTCGCCGTCAGGATCAACACCGGCGTTGCGTCCTCGCGCTCGCGCATGCGGCGCAATACGCTTTTACCCGACAAGTGCGGCAGATTCAGATCGAGCAGCACGACGTCGTACGGTACCGCGCGCAGCGCGCTTTCGGCCGCTTCGCCGTCGCTGACACGATCGAGCATGAAGCCGTCGTCCCGCAGAATTTTCGCGAGCCAGTGCGCGAGCTGATCATTGTCTTCGACGAGCAGTAGCCTCATCGCATCTATCCCCAAAGCGTTCATGCCGTTCTGTACTGCTCCCGCGCCTGGGGTGAACGGTACAGGGCCAGTGTCGCGGTCACGCCGCAAAGTGCTGCAAATGTCATCCATGCGCCCGGCGAAGCCTTATCACCGGTAGTATGAATCAGCCAGGTCGAGATCGCAGGCGTAAAGCCGCCGATCACCGTGGCAAGACTGTACGCCATCGAAAACCCGGTCGTCCGCACATGCACCGGCATCAATTCCGTTAGCGCGACGACCATCGCGCCGTTGTACCACGCATAGAGCAACGACAGCCAGAGCTCGACCAGCAGCAGACGCCCGAACGACGGTTGCGCCACCATCCATTGCATTGCCGGATAAGCGGTAAGGATCGCGAGCACGGTACAGGCGAGCAGCACGGGACGGCGACCGACGCGATCGGACACAGCGCCCGCAATCGGCAGCCACACGAAATTCGACACGCCGACACAGACCGTGACCAGCAGCGCGTCCAGCGACGACAGCTTCAGCACGACCTTGCCGAACGTCGGCGTGTACGCGGTGATCAGATAGAACGATGCAGTCGTCATGATCACGAGCCCCATGCCCGCCAGGATGAGCCGCGAATGCTGCACCATCGACCGGGCGATTTCGGCCATCCCCGGGCGATGGCGGCGCGCGATAAACTCGTCGGTCTCACGAAGCGAGCGCCGCACATAAAAGAGGAACGGCACGATCAGACAGCCAATCACGAACGGAATACGCCATCCCCATGCGTTCATCTCCGACGCAGGGATGAGGCGGTTCAGCAGCACACCGAGCGACGCCGCGAACACCACCGCGACCTGCTGGCTCGCGGACTGCCAGGAACAATAGAAGCCGCGATTGCCTTTGGTCGCGATCTCCGAGAGATACACGGACACGCCACCCAGTTCGACCCCGGCAGAAAAGCCTTGCAGCAGCCGGCCAAACAGCACAACGGCAGGCGCGACCAGACCAATCGACGCGTAGCCCGGTACGAACGCGACACACGCGGTGCCGACCGCCATCAGCATCAACGACAGAATCAAGCCCTTGCGGCGGCCGTGGCGATCGATGTACGCACCCAGCACGAGCGCACCGATCGGACGCATCAGAAAACCCGCGCCAAATACCGAAAGCGCGAGCATCAGAGACGCGAATTCGTTGCCGGTCGGAAAGAAGGTGGCGGCAATCGCGGCCGCGTAATACCCGTACACGGTAAAGTCGTACATCTCGAGAAAGTTACCGCTGGTGACGCGAAAAACCGCGCGCACCCGCGACTCCTTCGAAGCATGCGGCGCATCCGCCGTCGCTGTTTCGTTAGCCGAAGTTGAGAATGTCATGGTGACCTCGAAAGAGAGGGACGAACACGTCCTCGGCGGCCGTTGAGGCCACCGGGTCCGGCTTCGTTGACTAGGGAAAAGGAAGGGTCAGCCGATCATCATCACGGACTTGCCCAATTGACGGCGTGCCTCGAGCGCTTCGTGCGCTGCTTCGACGTTGTCGAGCGTGTAGCGGCCGCTGATTTCGACCTTCAGCGTACCGTCCTGCAAGGCGGCAAAAATTTCGTCGGCGCGGCGCTGCACGGTCGCGGCATCCGCGAGATGATCCGCGAGACGCGGGCGTGTGAGGAACAGCGAACCGGCCTCACCGAGTTCGATCGGATCGAGGTCGTTCAACGATCCGGACACCGAGCCGTAGTTCACGACCAGGCCGCGAGTCCGGGTGGCGCGAAAGCTGTCGCGCAAGGTTGCACGTCCGACTGCATCGAACACGACGTCGACACCGCGTCCGTCCGTCGCCTCCCGCACGCGGTCGGCAAAGCGCCCGTCGTCATACAGCATCACGTGATCGGCGCCATGTTCGCGCGCAACTTCGGCCTTCGCTTCGTTGCTCGTCGTTGCATAGACCGTTACGCCGCGCCGTTTTGCGAGTTGGACCAGCAACTGTCCGATGCCACCCGACGCGGCATGCACGAGACACGTGCTGCCTGCGCCAAGATGCGCGACGTCTTCCAGCAGATAGTGCGCCGTCGATCCCTGGAAAATCGCCGCCGCCGCGAGATCGAACGGAATCGCCGCAGGAATATGCGCGACGCGCGACGCCGGCACCACGGCGTACTCGGCATATGCGCCCCACGAAATACACCAGGCAACACGGTCGCCGCGCTTCAGTGAGGTGACGTTCGAGCCCGCCTCGACGACCTCGCCCGCGCCTTCCATTCCGAGCGTGCACGGCAGCCGTACCGGATAGGTACGCGAGTCCTTGTATTTGCCCTGACGTGTATGAACATCCATGAAGTTGATGCCGGCACAACCCACCCGGATCAGCACGTCGTCGGGGCCTGGCGAGGGAACGCCGGTTTCGACTCGCTGCAGGACTTCTGGACCGCCGTATTGCTCGATGCGTATGGCCTTCATAGCTCGTATTCCGTGTCTCGAATGAATGTTGTTTGCCGCCGGCACCGTGTCCGTCTCGTGATGCATGGATCGTTCATCAGCGGCTCGCTACGGCATTGGCCTCAATGGCAAACCTGTTGGTATAGGTTCGCGCCAGATCGACATGACGCGGCTCGATTGCGGGGTTGACCGCGGCTAGCGCGCTCAGTACGGTCTGCGGCGCGCCGTCAGGCATCCTGCCGTCACGCGAAAACGAGGGAATCGAGGCAGTGAGCGCCTGCAGGTAGAGCGGCTCGTTCGTGCCGACGAATTTCCGCGGCAACACGGCCACGATGTCGCCGGCACTGTGCGAGGAAATAAATGCGAGTGCGCGCACAAGCGCACGGACGAGGCGCCTCGTTGCATCCGGATGGGTGGCGACCCACTTGCGCTGTGCATATAAACACGCGCCGGCATACGGGCCGCCCAACGCCGTACGCGTACCCTCGATACTGCGCATGTCCACCAGCACCTGCGCGGCGCCTGCGTCCAGCAGCCTCGATGCCGTGGGTTCCTCAACCATGCCTGCATCGATCGATCCTTTCATCATCGCGTCGACAAAGCCGTCGTCGGGACCCAGCGGCACCACCGTATAGGCGTTCGCTGCCACACCGGCGTGCTGCGCAAGATAGCGGCTCAGGAAATACGTCGAAGCGCCGAACCCCGTCACACCGAGTTTTCGGCCACCTGCATCGGCCATCGTCCGCATCGGCTTCGCGACCCGGGTCGACGCGAGTTCAGCAAGGCCCGCGGACTGTCCCAGCACGACGACGGCTTCGACTTCCAGGCCCCGGCTCTGAAGATCGATCGTATGGTCGTAGTAGCCCACCGCGCCTTGAACTGCGCCGGCAATCAGTTCGGTCGCGGTATCGACGCCGGCGGGTTCCGAGACGATGTCGACATCCAGCCCCTCATCGCGGAAGTAGCCCAGCCGCGATGCCAGCGTGACCGGCAGATAGATGATCTTCGACACGCCGCCCGTCATCAGTGTCAGCTTCTCCGCTTCGGCACGGGGCATCCAGAACAGGAACGCACAGGCAGTCGAGGCGAGCGCCATGAAGCGGGCGAACGGTGGCATATCGGGGTGTCTCCTGTTGCGAAGCACCCGCCCGATATCTACGGATCGTCTGATGCAACGCTTGCATGGAGTATAAAAAACCAACGCCTTCTGCCTGCTTTCCGTCAGAACGAAATATTCTGGGTGTTTACCCCGACGGGTCGCTAACGGGCGGCGAACGCCGCAATGCCGCTCGGCCTGCCCGGTGGTGGCAAGCGGTGCAAATGCAGCCGATCTTCGGAAGATGGCCAGGAAAGCGATGGCAATCGCTTTTCAGGGAGGTTTGGACCAATATGATGCAACCGTTCTGGCCGCTACCGGCGCTCGCGATTGAGGGCTTGGCGTAAGGGACATCATGGGCTAGTGCGTCACGGCGTTGCTATTCTCCGGCGTGGTGTTCATTCCGGGCCTGACTCTCTTCCAGTCGCTTGCGAACGGAGGCGCGACACATGGATGCTCACGAACCTGTCACGCGGCTGACACAGCCTGTCCGCCGCCCGGTACTGGTCTGGGACGCGCCGGTGCGACTGTTTCACTGGCTGGTGGTCGTGCTGGTCACGGCGGCCTATGTCACCTTGAAGCTGAACTGGATCGACTGGCACGTCCGGGTCGGCGAGACACTGCTCGCGTTGGTTATTGCCCGGCTGCTGTGGGGCTGGTTGGGCAGCGAGACCGCGCGTTTTCGCAATTTTGTGACGTCGCCCGCGGCTGCGCTGCGTCATTTGCGTCACCTGTTTCGCCGCGAGCCGGACGTGCAGGTGGGCCACAATGCGGCCGGCGGCTGGATGGTCTTGCTGCTGCTCGCGTTGCTGCTGGTCGAGACGCTGAGCGGGCTTTACGTCAACAACGACATCGCCGACGAAGGCCCGTTGAGCGAAGTGGTGCCCGCGTGGCTCGCCAACGCGATCTCGACGCTGCACGGGCTTGTCTGGGACGTGCTGCTCGCCGCGGTGGCGCTGCACGTACTCGTAATCGCTCTCTACGCAGTAGCGAAGCGACACAACCTGCTGCGGCCGATGCTAACCGGCTACAAACTGTTGCCTCCGTCCATCGACGCGCCGCGGCAGAGGCCAGCGCTGCTGGCGCTCCTGCCGCTCGGTGTCGGCGCTGCCGTGGTGATGCTGCTCGCGGCTTATCTCTCAGCTCGCCGCGAACCTGACCTCTGGGTGCCGCTTCAGCGATTGCGTCAGTTGCTCTTCGGAGGTACCACCTGTCCGCGGATCTCGCCGCCCGGATTGTTCTTGGTGTGAACGTTGATGTACATGTCACCCGCTTCAAACATCTTGGCGTCCTCCGGGGATAGCGTGGCCTGACCACTGAGCGGGCTCGTCATCTCCATGGTGCCTTTCTGCGAGAGCCAGACCTTCACACCGGCGTTTTTACCGGCCGGGGCGGGCCCATGGAAATGCGCCATCGTGGCCTGACTCGACAATCCGCTGAAGCTGACGTTCCAGGTGACGACCCGCGTGCTGGCGTCGTACGTAAGGTCGGCGCTGCCGCTGCCGGGAGTCTGCACCGGCGGAACCTGTTGGGCGCCCGTCAACGGCACCTGAAATGAGACCGGCGCCGCTTGCGCCAAGGTCAGCGTAGCCGACAAGGCCAGGCCACCGAACACCATGAAAGCGCGCTGCGAGATGGATCGTGACATCTGGTTTTCTCCTTTTGGGTTTGCCCTTGCTGGGCGGTAGCCACTATCGAAGAGTGCGAAAGGCCTCGTCGGCGCCGCTGGCAGCCAAAGAGGTGAGATAAGGATAGACGCAAGCCGCCGGTAACTCCAGGTGGGGTGCGGAAGTCTTTGGCCTGCGCAACGAGAAGACGCAGCAGGTTTCAACGGGACTAACGGCTTCTTCCGTCCACATGACGCAGCGGAATCGCCGACACGTCAAGACCGTCGATACAGAATGCGTTCACGCTGTACATGGCAGGATCGATGCGCCGCTGATGAAAAGTGTAAATGCCACAAGTCGAGCAGAAGTGATGATGAGCTTGCCCGGTATTCCATCGATACGAACTCAACGCGCTATGCCCTTCCAGGATCTGCAGACTATCGCGCGGCACACTCACCATCACCGCGCGCCGCTTCGTGCACAACGAGCAATTGCAGATCACGAGTTCGTCGATCTGCGCGTCAAAGGCAAACTTGACCGCGCCGCAATGGCACGAAGCTGTATAGCGTGGCATCTTTCCTCCGTTTGAGCATGCCGGCAGCGCCGCGCCACCTTCACGGCATCAGCAGAATTTTCGAGCCGATCTTGTTGCGCGCCATCTCGAAGCCCTCGAGCGCATCGGCAAGCGGCAGTCGATGCGTGATCATCGGCACCAGCGCGGCATGATGCTCGACGACAAAATCACGCACTTCCGCCCATGTCGCGCGAGAAGCGCGGTAAGTACCGCGAATCTGATGACGGTTGCGCACGAGTTTAGCCGCGTCGAAACTGACCGGCGCGCCGTGGATGCCGCAGATCACCATCACGCCCGAAGGCCGCAAGAGATCGAGACCGGCCTGCACCGTGGACTGCACACCGGTCGCCTCGATGACGATATCGAACTCGTCCGCGCCGCTCAGTTGCTTCGCATCGGACAGCGGCCGTTCCTTCAAATCGAGGGTCTTGTCGATGCCAAGCGCGCGCACTCCATTGAGGCGATCCTTGTCGTCATAGCCGGCCACCACAACGTCCGCGCCGCGTGCTTTTGCGAGTAACGCGATGCCCTGCCCGATGGTACCGGGCCCCATCACGAGCACCTTGTCGCCGCGCTTCACATCGGCGGCCTTCACCGCGCTCAATCCGATCGATAACGGTTCGCATAGCGCCGCGATCCCGAGATCGAGATCGCCGGGCAATGCGAGGCAGTTGATCGCCGGCACGCGCACGGACCGCGCGAAGCCGCCATCGCGCAACATGCCGATGCCGCGACGGTCACGGCATTCGTCGCGCCGCCCTGCCGTGCAAAAGCGGCATACGCCGCACTCAACCGACGGAATCACAACGATCGGCTGCCCCGCCCGAAGATCGACAACGCCCTCTCCCACACTCGCAATCCTGCCGGCAAACTCGTGACCGATCGTGACGGGAAACGCCTGCTTCAGAAAGTCGTAACCGCCCGACCAGTCGTAGATATGGACGTCGCTGCCGCAGATGCCGGCGGCAACCACGTCGACAATCACTTCGCCCGCGGCGGGCGCCTGCGGCGGCGCTACCTCACGAAGTTCGAGGCCGAATGCGGCGGCTGTTTTTTGCAATGCTTGCATGAGTTGCTCCTGACAGCAGTATCGGGTTCAAAGCGGCGAATTGGAGGCCGGTATGGCTCGCAGCAACGACGCATCCACCTGCGAATGCCTGATACCGAAGACAAGCTCGTAGACGTCGACAATCGCCGGTTGCGCGGCTCCGGCAAACCGAAGCGCGAGCTTGCCGAGCGCGATCTCGTGCGCCCTCAACGTAGCCTCGTCGACGCCTTCCGCCAGCAGCACGTGGGTCGGTTCGTCGGCATTCGACCATTTCTCGAATGCGTCCGGCACCGACAATCTGACCTGCCCCAGGTGCGCCGAGCTCACACCCGCCAACGCCATGCATGCGTCGGTCAACGCCCGTCCGTCGAACTGGTCGGCCGCACTGATACGAACGCACGCGATGGCCTGTCCCGATACGTTACCGGTGGACGCAACGGTGTCGCACGTCGCACGCACCACGTTTTTTAGCAGCGGACGCATCGACGCCGACCGCGCGGTGGGCCGTTCGATCACGTCGAGATAAGCAGCCGAATCGAATACCGCCGATGTTTCAGTCTCGTACAGCGTGAAGTAACGGTGCTGCCCGGGCGCCGACGACCGGTAGCGGCGGCCGGCGATGAAGCCGGCAATGCCGACCCGCTCGGGTACATGTTCGTCCGTATGCCAACGGTTGTATTCCGTGTCGAATTCAGCGCTGACGTCGTTCCATAGCGCGAGAAACGCGGAACCGGAAATGGCCATGATGCAACACTCCAGTTAATCGAAAACACTTCAGGACGGGCGGGCGTGCAGCACGCGCGGCGCGGCTGCGGGCATGCTGAACATGCACAGTGCGGCAATCAGCGCGGGCACCGCGACCAGCATGAACAAGGTCTCATAGCCCAAGCCCGACGACAGCAGGAATCCCCCCATCACCGAGCCGAGCATCGAGCCGAACCGGCCGATGCCGGTGGCCCACGCCACACCTGTCGCGCGGCTGGTGGTTGGATAGTGAGTCGCCGCCAGACCGTTGACGCCGACCTGCGAACCGCTGATGCAAAAGCCCGCGAGAAAAACAATCGGGCCGAGCACCGCGGGTGTCGTGTAGGTCTGTCCGACCAGATAGATCACAGCGCCGGCGAGACAGTACGCGCAACCCAGCACCCGGTGCGGCGTTGCCAGATCCATGACGCGACCGAGCAGCAGACCGCCGCACGTGCCGCCGACGGACCAGAGCGCCGTAGTCAGCGCCGCTGTCTTCATCGAGCCGCCGGAATGGGTGATGATGGTCGGCAGCCAGCTCGACATCAGATACAGCACCGACAGGCCCATGAAGAAGGTCGTCCACAGCAGCAGCGTGCCACGGCGATAAGGCGCCACCAGCAGTTCGCGCACCGCCGAGCGCAGCCGCTCCGGTTCACGCGCGACAAATTGGCTATCCTCCCGCACCGCGGCGGCCGCGATGCGTTGGCCGAAAGCACGCAGATCCGCTTGCCGATCCGGACGGCGCAGTGCGAGAAAGCGCATCGACTCCGGCAGCCACAACCACAACACCGGCAGCAGCAACAAAGGCGCCACCCCGCCGACGATCAACATGGCGTGCCACCCGAAGCGCGAAATCACCTGCGAAGCCACCACCCCGCCGAACGCCGAGCCGAGCGAATTGCCGCACAGCATGATCGTGATGATGGTCAGGCGCCGGCGCGCGGGGGCATATTCCGCCGTCAGCGTCACCGCGGTCGGCGTGGCGCCACCGATGCCGACCCCGGCGACGAATCGCAGCAACGCCAGCTCCGTCACGTTGGTGGCCAGCAGGCTGAACAGCGTCGCGAAGCCGAAAAACGCGACCGATGCGAGCATCACCGGCCTTCTTCCGTAACGGTCGGCGAGCGGGCCGAAGATCAGCGAGCCGGCCATCATGCCGATCAGGCCAAACAGGAAAATCGGCGAGAGCTGGTTGACCGTCAGCCCCCACGACGCGCGCACCGACGGCGCGATATACGCGGCGAGCCCGATATCGATACCGTCGATCGCCACCGTCAGGAAGCAAAGCACGATGACCAGCCACTGGAAACGGCTGAGTGGCTGCGTATCGACAAACTCCTGCACATCGATCAAATCATTCTGCTTCATGCTGCATGTCTCCTGCTCACATCCTGTTTTGCGCGCGTGGTTCGGCGGGTCGATGCCGGTGTCTTAGAAGAGCTTTCTGAGGCCTACTCGCAGGGCCAGCTGATTCGAGTTGCTCGACGGCGATAATCCGAACAGATCCGCGACAGCCTGTTTGCCGGTCGAATCGACGCCGCTCGCGTGTTGCCAGATAGTCATGCCGTACACGTAAGTCGACTTCGAGAAGAGATAGGCTGTACCGGCTTCGAGCGAGTTGTAGTGACCGCCTGGCGAAGCACTGTACTGCCATGCCACGCCGCCCATTGTGGCCGGCGTGAAATTGAACGCGTAATTCAACTGGTAGTTGTTGAACGCGGCGTTCGCGGGCGCCGTGCGATTCGACGCCGTTCGGACAATGTCGAGAAACCGCACATTCGAATACAGAAACGACCATTGAGAGCGGCCATATACGTATTTCGCGCCGCCGCCGAGCACCTGCTGGCTGGTCGCAGTCACATAGTTCTGGAAAATCGGATTGGTGACCGGATTGGTAAAAGCCGCGCCCGTCACCGGCGAGGCGCTCGCACCGAAAATCGAGGTCGCCGGCGTTCGCATGTTCATGTACGCGCCCGCAAGCGTGAGGCCGCCATTCACATATTGCGCGCCGGCGCCGTAAGTCCTGTCGTGCGAAAAATCGCCCGGCGTACCACCGAGGCTCAGCATCGCGCTGTAGTTGAAGCCGTGATAGACCGGGCTTTCGTATTTGATCACGTTGCTGATCTTGTTGTAATTCCACGAACCGTCGATATCGCCGAGCGTGGCGCCGAGCCCGCCCGCGAACAGAAAACTGGTGCTCAGCGGCACGAAGTAGTCGTTGGTCATGGAGTACTGACGGCCCAGGTAGACATTGCCCCAGTCGCCGCTCAGACCCACGAACGCCTGTCTGCCAAAGAGGGTATTGGCGGGCTGAAAGGCCCCCGTTTCGACACTGAAGCCCGCCTCGAGCACGAAGATCGCCTTGAGGTTCGAGCCCAGATCCTCCACGCCACGCATGCCGAACTTGTCGCCGGCGCGCCCGCCGCTATAGGTTTGCACGGCCGACTTGCCGCCCTGATTGTTGGTATAGGTGAGCGCGCTATCCACCGCCCCGTATAGCGTCACACTACTTTGCGCGTGCGCTAGCGCGCACGCCGCCAATGGCAGGCAAGCAACCAGATGTTTCAATTCCGTCTCCTGTTCGTTATCCGGGGCCGCGGCTGGCGCACCCTCTTTTTTAACGAGGGCACCCGGTAATGGGTGACCTGTCAGGAAATGATCGCCGAAACGGGCGGCCGGAAATAGCAGCAAACGGGAAGTTCAGAACACGGTTTCTGGAAAATATCGGCGCGCGCGGCCGGAAGCGGCGACACACGTCAGAGGAAATCGTCCTCACGGGCGAGCTCGGCGAGGCCCTGCGTCAGAAAATCGAGCAGCGCGTGGAACAACTTCGGATTGTTGTGATCCGCTGGGCGCAGCACCTTGATCCAGAAGTCCGGCAACTCGAAACCTGTGAGGATCTGCACGAGTTGCCCCTGCTTGACACTCGCCTTCGCGCGGTAACGCGGCAGCACCGCAATGCCGAGACCGTCCACGGTAGCGCGATGCATCGCGTCGATGTCGTTGGTCGAGAACGCGCTATTGACGGCCACGTCGATGCGGCCCGAGCCATGTTCGTCGAAGGTCCACGTGCGAACCGGACTGACATACGAATAGAGCAGACATTGATGCGCGGGCAACTCGGATGGATGAGCCGGCTCGCCGTATTTCTCCAGATACGCCGGCGCCGCATAGACGAGCCGCTTGAACGGGCAGAGCGGAAATTCCTCGACGCCCTCATAGGCGACCGGCAAACCCGTGATCACGAAATCGAAGCCCTCGAGCAGGGGATCGACCGGCCGGTTCCTCAATTGCAACTCGATGTCGACTTTCGGATGAGCACGGAAAAAGTCGTTCAGCAGTTTGCCGAGAAAATGATTCGTGAACGACGACGGTGCCTTGATCCGCAATCTGCCCGTGAGCGCCGGGCCATCGTCGACGGGGCCGCTCATCAGGCGCTCATAGGAGGCGAGAAAATCGCGCGCCAAGGCAACCGTCTCTCTCCCGCTCGAGGTCAGATGCAAACTGCGCGTGGTGCGTTGAAACAGCAGCGTGTTCAGTTCTTTTTCGAGCGCACCGACCCGTTTGGTGACCACCGAGCCCGCCAGGTTCAAGCGCAGCGCAGCGCCGGAAAAACTGCCGATCTCCGCCACCGCGAGAAACGCCCGAACGTTTTCTACGCTGTCCATATGTAACCGTTTCCGATAGTTTTTCTATTCAACTGCCTTGCAGCAGCTCAGTCGATTATGATTTTTTGCCGTCGCAAGTATAACGATCGGCAGCGATCCGGCCTGGACCGCACTCTCGCGCCGCCAAAGGCCGACGTTAAGGACAGACGTTGCGACTTCACGCAGACCCAACAGAATCGCTCACAGCACCCCGCTATGCCGTCTGTCCCAACTGCTCGCCGAACTGCAGCGCGGCAAGCTGGGCATAGAGCGGCGAACTCAGAAGAAGCTCGGCATGACGACCCTGCGCGACGATGCGACCTTGTTCCAGCACGACAATGCGGTCGGCCTGTTGTACGGTCGCGAGACGATGCGCGATGACCAGCGTGGTGCGGTTTTGCGCGGCGTTGTCCAGCGCCTTCTGGACCAGCCGTTCGCTGGCGGCGTCGAGCGCGCTCGTGGCTTCGTCGAGCAGCAGGATGGGCGGGTTCTTCAGAATCGCGCGAGCGATCGCAATGCGCTGGCGTTGCCCGCCAGACAACCGCACGCCGCGCTCGCCGAGAAACGTGTCGTAGCCTTGCGGCAGTTCTTCGATAAAGCCGGCCGCGGCGGCCATGTCGGCAGCCCGTTGTACTTGCGCAAGCGTGGCGTCCGGCGCGCCGTAGCGGATGTTGTCCAGCACGCTTCCTGAAAAGATCACCGACTCCTGCAACACCACCCCGATTTCCTTGCGCAATTCGACGAGCGGCACGTCGCGCGTCGGCACACCGTTGATCAGAATGCTGCCGGACTGCGGATCGTAAAAACGGAGCAGCAGTTGGAATAGCGTGGTCTTGCCCGCGCCCGACGGCCCGACCAGGGCGACATGTTCGCCCGGACGGACATCGAGTGAGAGGCAGGAAAGCGCGGCAATGCCAGGGCGCGAAGGATACGAGAAGCCGACGTTGTCGAAGCGGATGCCCTCGCCTCGCGCAGGCAGTGCGACCGTGGTTTCGGCCTGGACCACCGGCGAGCGCGCCGCCAGCAATTGCAGCAACCGTTCGGTCGCGCCGGCCGCGCGCTGCAGATCGCCCCACACCTCGGCAACGGCTCCCACGGCGCCGGCCGTGAACACGGCGTAGAGGATGAACTGGGACAATTGGCCTGCCGTCATCCGGCCGGCGAGCACCGCCTGTGCGCCAAGCCATAGCACGAACACGATGGCGGTGAACACCAGCACGATCACCACGGCGGTCAACCAGGCGCGCGCGCGAATGCGCGTGAGCGCCGTCTCAAAGGCCGCCTCCACCGCGCTGGTAAACCGCCGCGTCTCAAAGGGCTCCTGCGTGTACGACTGAACGGTCGGCATGGCGTTGAGCACCTCGCCCGCCAACGCGCTCGTGTTCGCGATCTTGTCCTGGCTCGCGCGCGAGAGCCGCCGCACGCGCCGGCCGAAGATCACAATGGGCGCGACCACCACGATCAGCGTCGCGATGATATAGCCCGACAGCACCGGGCTCGTCACCGCCAGCATCGCCACGCCACCGGTCAGCAGGAAGAAATTGCGCAACCCCAGTGACAGGCTGGTGCCGACTACCGCCTGGATCAACGTGGTATCGGCCGTGAGCCGTGAGAGCACCTCACCGGTCTGTGTGGTCTCGAAGAACTGCGGACTCATCCCCAGCACGTGGTCATAGACCGCACGCCGCAAGTCGGCCGTGACCCGCTCGCCCAGCCATGACACGAGGTAGAAGCGCAGCGCCGTGGCGCCAGCCAGTACCAGTGAAACGATAAATAGCGCAAAGAAATAACGATCGATGTGCGCCCGGTCTCCCCCCGCAAAGCCACGATCGATCAGGTATTTGAACGCCACCGGCAACACCAGGGTGGCGCCTGCCGACGTTACCAGCGCGAGAAACGCGAGCGCCCAGCGGCCGGCATAGGGGCGCAGGAAGGGAAGCAGGGCAAACAGGGGGCCAATACGGGCTGAAGGCGGTGAAGGTGGTGAAGGTGACGAAAGCGGGACAGCGTCTGGCATGAGAATTCCCAAGCGACTCGAAAGTCACCCGATTGTGCCAGTCCTGCGGATTCAACGTCGGTTCATGTAAAAGCCTGACGCGGATTCATCAGTGCTTCTGTGTCCGCCGCGCACCGTCCTGAAGGGCTGACGGCCTGTCTAGCTGGGCGTCGGTCGTCAGACTGCCTCCGCGTACTTGCTGCGAGTGCTCATCTGGTTCAAGATCAAGCCGACTCATCCGGAACAGGCCATTCCCATGACAGACGACTCCGATCCCGACAAACTGAAAGGCCCCGGCGGCCTGACGTTGCGCCAGATCCACGAACAGGTGCAGAAGAGTGTCGAGCGCGACCGCGAAGAGCAGGCGTCACGCAATGCTATCGCTCCGCAGAGGAGCAGATGGCAACGTTGGGTGCGTTACGTGTGGGGCCGCAGCGGGCGTCGTTAGGCGGCGAGATTATTCCCGCCAGGGCGGTCGCACTCGCCGCTTACCGGTCGCGTCCTAGTCATTGTCTTTCGCAACGGCCGCGCCAGCGATGCCATGACGCGCGAGAGCCGCCGCGACGAAGCCCGACGCTTTCATGTCCTCGACGAACTTCGCAAGATAGGCGGCCGCTTCATCGCCTCTTGCTTTCGGCACACCCATCGCCTGACGGATCACCATGAAGCGTTGATCGAGCAACCGCAACCCACCCGCTTTGGCCGCATCTTTTTCCAGTTGCTGTTTGACGCCTGCGGCCACGTCCAGATGCTGATCCAGAAAGCCCTCCACCACCGCCGGCGAAGTCGGAATCCGGACGATCGTCGCGCGATGCAGTTCTCGCGTCAGGAACAGATCGTAGGCACTGCCTTTGCCGACCGCGACCGTCACACCAGGTTGGTCAACCTGCTCGTTGGCGCTAATCGGCGACGCGTCGCGAACGAGATAAAAGCCTTCGATCAACACATAGGGTTTCGTGAAACTGATTTCCTCTCCGCGCTTTGGATCGACGGCGAAGAAGCCAATATCGGCCTTGTCCTGATTCACGTTTTCAACCGAAGCCCCCGCCGATTTGACCGCGACCAGTTGCAGAGGCACGCCGAGTCGTTTGGCGAATTCGGTGGCGAGATCGACGGACACGCCGACCGGTTTTCCCGTCGCCGGATCGAGACTTGCGAGGACTGGATTGCCGAGATTGATCGACGCACGCAAGGTGCCGCTCGGTGCGAATATTTTCGCCATTGATGTGCCTTTCTGATTCGACGGTTGTAAACCCGTTGTTGGTGAAGCGCTCGCGCCTTGCGTTTGCGCGAAAGCGGGCATCGAAATGGACAAGGGCAAGATGACAGCCAGTGCCAGCACGGCTGCCAACCTTGTGAAAACAGTACTGCGGCATGTCGTGATTGAAAGCTTCGTCATCCTGGATGGTCGGGAGTTAACGATCAGATTTGCTCGGCCGCGATGTCCTCGAGTGACCTTCCGCGCGTCGGCACCCCCATGAGTACCACGGCCAGCGCACCAATTAGCAGCACAAGCGTCGTCGCACCGAACACCCCGGCAAAGCCCAGCAACGGATAAACGTACCCGACAAGGATAGGCGCAGCAATCGCCCCCAGCCGGCCAATTGACGAAGCGAGCCCCGTGCCCGTTGCGCGCACGTCGGTGGGGAAAACCTCCGGGGTGTAAGCATAAACGCCGGCATAGGTGCCGTTCATGAAGAACGACAGCAGGATTCCCGACATCATGATGCCGGCATCCGTACGCGTCAACGCAAGCCCGAGCGCCGATACGCCGCCCAATATCATGTATGACGCGATCGTTGCCTGCCGGCCGATCTTCTCGTTGAGCCACGCGCCTGAAAAGTACCCTGGGATCTGCGCACAGTAAATCACGAGCGAATAGGAAAAGCTTCGCGTGATCGTCATCCCGTTCTGAACCAGCAAGCCGGGAATCCACGTGAAAAAAGCGTAGTAGCTGAACGTGATGGATAGCCACATCAGCCACGTCATGGCCGTGATGCGCGCGAGTTTTGCCGACCACAACGCCTTGACGTTCGCGACAATCGAGGCGCGTCCGGCTGCGAGCGGAACGGATCCGTCGCGCACGGGTGGCAGCGGCTCCAACTGCACGCCGGTCTGGGTTATCTCCGCCTCCATCCGCGACACGATCGCATCGGCCTCCGCGTGCCGGTCGCGCGCCTCGAGCCAGCGCGGCGACTCGGGCAACGCGCGGCGCCACCAGAGCAGCATCAGAATGGGTAGCGCGGTAATGACCATGACTGCGCGCCACGCATTGGGTGCGAGCGGGATCACCAGATAGCCGAGCAGTGCGGCCGCCACAAAGCCAAAGGAGAAAAACCCCGCGAGGCTGCCGGTGAAACTCCCGCGATACCGTCGCGCCACGAACTCCGAGAGAAACGGCGCGACGATGGCGCTCTCCGCGCCTGTCCCCAACCCGGCGGCAATACGCGTCGCAAGAAAAAATCCCCAATCATTCGCGAACGCGCTGGCAAGCGACGCTATGCAGTAAATCACGAGCGCATACATCATGACCTTGCGCCGACCGATGATATCGCCGAGCATGCCCGCGAGCATCGCGCCGGCGAAATAGCCGATGAACGTGCCGCTTCCCAGCACGCCCGTCTGCACACTCGTCAGCCCCCATTGCGTGCGCAATACCGGCAGCAGGAAAGCGAGCACGGCAGCGTCCATCGCATCGAAGGTATAGCCGAGGCCGCCCATCAACAGCAGACGGCGATGAAAACCTGAAAACGGCAGACGCTCGATACGGGCGGCGATCATCGACATGAACAGGCTCCGATAGGAACGGCGGGAAGCTGCGGACGCAGGGCGATACGTTCAAACGCTCTCGAGCTCGTTGACGAAGATTCGCCCGTCTTTCATCACGAGCGGAATATGCTCGCCTTGACCTAACAGGCAGTCGACGGACTTCAGAGGATTGCCATCCACCACCAGCACATCGGCATGAGCACCCGGCATGATTCTGCCGAGCTTGTCCTGCATACCGAGCACTTCCGCGCCCACGAGCGTCGCGCTTGCGATCGCCTCGGCCGGCGACAGGACTTCAGCCAGGATCCGGAACTCATCGCTTTGCAAGCGCTGCGCCTCGCCGAGCAAGTCCGTGCCAAAGCCCATCTTGACCCCGGCGCGCTTCATGATTTCAATCGAGTGCATGCCGGCGCCATGCACGTCCGCGACCTTGGCAAGGCTTGCCGGTGGCAGCCCGTATTTCTCGCCTTCGCTTGCAAGGGCGTCATACGTGACAAGGGTTGGCACAACATACGCGCCGTGCTCCGCGACGAGGCGGGCGGTCTCGTCGTCAATCAGATTGCCGTGCTCGATCGTGCGCACACCACAGCGCACAGCGCGCGCAATCGCCGCTGGCGTATAGGCATGCGCCAGCACATAGGTGCCGCGCCCCTGAGCTTCGGCGACGATGGCGCGGATTTCATCTTCGGAGTAACCGAATGCGCCGACCGGATCGGTCGGTGAAGCAACACCGCCCGAAGCCATGATCTTGATCTGGTCGGCGCCCATCTGCAGTTCTTCGCGTACGGCCCGGCGCACTTCATCGACGCCGTCCGCCACGCGGCCAAGCGCACCCACACGCACGCAGCATCCGCAGGGTGCATCGGGCGGCATGTAGTCGGAACGGGCGCGCGAATCGGCATGACCACCCGTCTGGCTTAACGCGCGGCCGGAAACAAAAAGGCGTGGACCTTCAATGAGCCCTGACTCGACCGCCTGCTTGAATGGATACCCGGCACCCCCTGCGTCACGCACGGTGGTAAAGCCGCGGCGCAGCATCGCGCGCATGATCGGCACGGCGCGCAGCGTAACCAGCACATTGGGTAGCGTCGCGACGCGCGGCAGGTTGAACTCGATCGCCACGACGTGCACATGCAGATCGATCAGCCCCGGCATGATCGTCTTGCCTTTAACGTCAATGACGCGCGCGTTGCTGCTTTTTATCGGCTTGTCGGAAACTTCGCGGACGAAACCGTCCTCGATGAGGACTTCGAAGCCCTCTAGCAGATCAGGGTGGGTAGGATCGAGAAGCGCGCCGTTACGTAGGAGGAAAGTGCTCAACTGTTGTCTCCTTCAGGTTTCAATCACAGCGCCCGGCGTCCGGGCCTCGCCGCAAGTATGCAGGCTGGCGCAGGTAAGCGCTGCCAGGATTTTCATCAAGATGGGTCTGATACGCCTCAAGTGTGGCCGCTGACAATTACCTGACGCACAGCGGCACGCGAATCACGCTTCATTGAGCGGCGGAAGTGGCGCCCTTTCCTGCTGCTGCAATCTTCTCTTTTTCCAGGCGCGTCGCAATGCGGTTTCCGCATCCTTCCAGTGAAAGTCGCGCGCAACACCTTCGGCAAAATGCACGGTCACCGCGTCGGCCAGCTCCGCTACCTTCGGGTCCTCTGCGCGAGGGAGATTCTCCAGCCGTGCCGGGTGTCCGAAGTCCCCGCTCCGGTCCATCCAGCGATACAAAGCCGGAATGGTGCGCGACCATTCGCCCTTACGCGCAACCGCACATAGCCCGCGCCACGCTACCGCTTCGCTTTCGAGCCATCGTTTTCGCGCGTCATCTACCTGATGTTTTGCGCGCCGCAGGAACATTGCGATGCGCCCACGTGCCCACACCACCACGAGAAGGCCCAGCGCGATCGCACAGCCGGCTATCAACTGTCCGCTGTGAATCACAATGATTCTGTGCGGAAGACCCTGGCTCATCACATCGGCAGGGATTTCAAAGAGAGGTTTCTCGCGCACGGTGGCCGCGGAAAACGTCACACCCGGCAACGCGATCGTCTCTTTCTTTTGCGTCTTCGTGTTCCACCAGTCGATCGTCACGGGCGGCAGTTTGAACCGGCCGCTGTGATCGGCAATGTAGGTCACGCTGTCAGTTCGCTCGCCCGCGACCAGTCCCACCCTGTCCTGCACGATATTGCGGGTCGTGGACGGTTTGGCGTAGCGCTTCAATCCGTCGACCTCGCCCAGATTCACCGGCGGAATCATCATCGATTCGGTGCCGGCCGCGCTCTGCGTAATGGTGCGCGTAATCGAATCCCCTACTCGAAGGTGCTGATTCGACGGTTCGATTTCTTGCGTGGCCGTGAGCTTTGGAGTCGGAAAGAATACTGCCATGTCCTGCGCACCCGGCGGCAAAGTCGTCACGAGTTTAAGCGCGGGGGTCATGACCTGCACCGGGGTGCTCATGCCACCCGGAAAGACGGTGATCGCAAAAGGCGGGATGTCATAGGTCTTGCCTGCCTGAGGCGCAATGCGATAGGCCCGGCTCACGCCGAACCAGCGCACACCGCCGATGTCCTCAGAAAGGTTGTCGGCCTGTTCGTCCGGCAGGCTCACGATCGCATCGGCGATGGTGAAGAGCGGCCAATTCGGCGCCTCGGTAAACCAGGTGGTCGTCAGCAGGTCGACGACAAGTTTGACCTCGCTGCCCGCTACAACCGGCCCGGCGGGTTCGAGATGTGCGCGAACCATGGTCCGCGGCGCGGGGTCGGCGAACGCCGGTGTCGAAACGCAAGCCGCGCCAAGCCACGCGATGACAAGCAGAAACCGCAGGAAAACCGCTGTCATGGCGTGCCCGCTCCCTTTGCATCGGATTCCTGTTCAAAGCGCTGCTGCAAAAACACGGCCGGCGACGTATTCAGATTGCGCATCCAGAGTTCTTCGCTCGGACGCGGTGCGCCCTCGATCACGGTCGACGTGCCCCGCCCTTTCTTTTTGTCCGTCTCCACCTGATCGGGCGGATCTTCCTCCGGGTCCATCTCATCCTGCTTGTCTTTTGCCAGCAGTCGCTGCAGGAAGTCCCGATTGGTGGCGGCCTCGGGCAGCACGGGCTGAAGTTTGAGCGCGTTGTCATACGCCTTGATGGCGGCGGCGTAGTCGTCGAGATGCGCGAGCGTATTGCCCATGTAGAAATACGCCTGCGCCGTTTTCAGACGCGAAAAACTTTCCAGGGCGCCGGTATAGTCGCCCGCGAGATATTGCGCGCGCCCCTTCCACATCGGATCGTCGAAGCGCTGTGCGGCGGTCCTATAATCGCCGTGCTCGAAATTCCAGCGGCCCTGCTGATCGTGCGTGGCGAACAGGTCGATCCAGTGCCACTCGGCGGCCTGTGCGTGACGGGGAATCGCGCTGAAGGCCAGCGAGATCAGAACCACAGGCAGCCACTTCACGGTCCAGCCGCGCCGGAAACTCCACAGCGCGAGCAGCAGTAACGGAAGGACGAGCCAGTAGCCTGTTTCCTTCCAGCGCGGCACGATCTTCGACTCCTCCTCTTGCGCGAGGTAAGCCTGCGCACGATGCTGGACCCACACCACGTCGTCATCGTCCACCCGCATGCTGGCGAGCGGAATACCGGCTTCATCCGCTACTTTGCGGATCGCATCGGCATCGAAGGTACCCATCAGCGGGCGGCCTTCAGAGTCCATCGCGATCATGCCGTCAGGGCCACGTATCGGGCCGCCGTTTTCCGTGCCGACCGCAAGCCACAGCAGTTGATGCCGCAGCGACTTGGCCTTTTGCACGAAAGCGTCGGTCTGATTCGTATCGAAGCCGTCGCTCATGAAAACGATCGTGCCCGCAGCGGGATCGTTCGCCAGAAGCCGTTCGGCCGCATCGAGTCCGGCGGTCGCGTTCTTCCCGTCGCGCGGCATCAGCGAGGGCGAAAGCGCCGGCACGTAGAGTTCGAGCATGGCCGGGTCCTCAGTGGGCGGCACCACAAGGTGACCCGTCGAGGCGAACACCACCAGCCCGGTGCGCGCGCCTTTGCGCGCCCTCGCCAGGTCGAGCACCTTCTGTTTGGCACGTTCCAGCCGCGTGGGCGCGACATCGGTTGCGTCCATCGAATGAGCCAGTTCAAGTACGACGACGAGCGGCGCCTTGTCCTGATTGAACGGCGGACGCTCCTGCTGCCAGCTCGGGCCCGCCGCGGCAAGCGCGCCGATGCCCAGCAGCAGAGCCAGCGTGTGAACCGGCTGAATCACGCGACGCTTCGTATCGCCAACGATCAGATGTTCCAGCAACATCGGATCGATGACGTTGCGCCAACGCGCCCGCACACTGTTGCGGCGAAACCAGACGAGCGGCAACAACACCGCGGGAATCAGCAGCAGCAACCATCCTGGCCGCAGAAAATGGAAGGCCGTCAGATCAATTTCCACGACGCACCTCCGCAATAGCCACGCGTTCCGGAGGTCGCTCGCGACGCGGCGCGCGCAGCACCGCAATCAGCAGCGCCAGCACGTGGTAGAGCGCGAAAATCACCACCGCCAACCCGGCCGGCACCCAGTAGAAATCACGCTGCGGCCGGTAGATTTCGCGCTTCACTTTCTCGGGCGTGAGTTTGTCGAGCGTGGCATAGACATCGGCCAGGTCCTGCTGCCGGCCGAGTGCGCGAAACGCACGGCCTCCGGTAATGCTTGAAATGCGCGCGAGCGCATCGAGATCGACCTTGTCCTCGCCAGTCGTATCCGGATCGCCTATTCCAATGGTATGGATCACCAATTTATGGTCTTTGGCGATTTCAGCAGCGCGCTCAGGTGGAATGGCGCTGCTGGTGTCATTGCCGTCGGTCAGCAAGATCAGCACCTTCTCCGGCGCCGGCGAGTTTGCCATCAGCTTGACCGTCAGGCCGATCGCGTCGCCAATGGCGGTACGCGGCCCCGCCATGCCGATCAGCATCTGGTCGAGCAGTACCTGCACGGCGGCGTGATCGAGCGTGAGGGGTGCCTGCGGATAGGCGGCGTCACCGAACACGACAAGGCCGAGGCGGTCACCCTTACGCTTCGCGATGAAATCGGACACCACCCGTTTGACCGCAGTCAACCGGTCCATCCGAACACCGGCGGCATCGACGAAATCACGCGTTGCCATCGAGCCCGACAGGTCGATGGCGAGCATCAGATCGCGCGCCGGCTCTTCGCGTACGATCGGCGCTTCGACATAGACCGGCTTGGCCGCAGCGATCACCAGCAACACCCACAGCAAGGGCAGCAGCAGACGTTGCAGCCAGTTACGGCGCAACCGCACGCCGCCGGGTGCCGGCTTTTCGCCGGCGGCCTGCGCCATTTCATGAAAAAACGGCATACGCACCGCGGAAGCCCTGGTGCGATAGGCCGGTACCAGCCACCACACGAAAAGAGGCAGAGGCAGCAGCGCGAACAGCCACGGGAAATCAAACTTCCACATGATGATGTTCGATCCAGTCGCGTGTATGGCCGATGAGCGCTGCCGCGTCGCTGTCGGAAACCCCGGCAACCACCTCGGGCGGTGCATAGCTCGCGAGGGCGAGGAGCGCCCCGCTTCTGGCGTCGAAGCGGCCGCGCGTACGTTGCAAAAACGCGAGCCACTCGCCGCCGGTCAGCGCAGCGACCTGCTCGCGCGGCGCGATCACGAGCGCGGTGCGCTTGATCAGGCGCGGTACGGCGGCGAGCGCATTCGCGCGTTGCTCACGGTCCGCGTGGGTGGACGCGAGACTGGCTTCGATGCTCTCCAGTTCGATGAGCGCGGCCCGCCGGTAGCGCTGCTTCTCGTGGCGGCGCCGGCCAAACCAGATCGCCACGCCAAGCGCCGCCAGCAGCACGACGGCAACGAACACCCAGCCGATCGTATGTGGTGCGTACGACACAGCCTCAGGCAATGGCAACTCCTGCAACGGCTTGAGCTGTCCTGACGAATCGGGTGGAACGGGCAACGCACGGCTCATAGACCGCTCCCCGTGCCAGGTCGCGCGCGCTGGCCGAAGAGCCGCCGCACCTGCTCGACCGTCGGCTCTGCCGTCGAGAGCGCCATCAGCGGTACGCCGCTTGAGCGCAGCAACTCCGCCACCTCGGCGGTGCGGCCACTGAACAGGCTCGATAGCGGCGCGCGAACCCGCTCCTGCTCGATACGCAGCTCCACCTGCAGATGCCCTTCGCTGACCACCAGCGCGCGGTGTTCGGGCATGTGCTGCCACAAGGGATCGAAGATCATTGCCGCGACGACGTCGTTGTGCGCAGACAACTGCCGCAACAGGCGCTGCGTGCGTTCGTTCGCACCGGCAAAATCGCTGATGATGCAGATCAGGTAGTCGTGACCGGCTAACTGAAGCACCCCTTCGAGCGCAGCGTTCAGTTGAGCGTAGTCAGTACGTGCTTCGCTATCTGCATGCAGCGCGCGGTTCATCCCAGCGAGTGCGCCGAACAGGACCTTGATGCGGCTGCGGCTGCGCAATGGCCTCACCCGTACGATCCGGTTATCGTTGAACAGCACGCCGCCGACGCGGTCGCCGGCGGTGAAACCCATCCACACGGCAAGCGCAGCCACTTCGGCGGCCACGACCGACTTGAAGGCGCGCCGCGACCCAAAAAACATGCTCATGCGTTGATCGACAACCACCAGCAGCGGCCGGTCACGCTCTTCGGTATAGGCGCGAATCTGCGGCTTGCCGAGACGCAGCGAGACCTTCCAGTCGATGTGACGGACATCGTCACCGGGCAGATAAGCGCGAATCTCTTCGAAATTGAGCCCGCGCCCGCGCAACCGCGACGCGTGGCTGCCTGAGAGCACGCTCGACACCGGCGCGGGTGCGATAAAGCTCAGCCCGCGGGCATGAAACTCGAGCTTCGCCAGATGCGCCGCGTCGACATACACGCGACCGATTGCAGCGTTCTCGGATTCGGACGTCATGACCACGGCGATCCCCCGCGTCGATGCGACGATGTGTATTGCACTATGAGTCAGGCCGGCACGGCAACCTTTTCGATGAGCCGGTCGACCACGGCGTCGGCACCGATATTCTCGGCATTGGCGTCATAAGAAAGTATCAGCCGATGCCGCAATACCGGGTGAACGACGGCGCGCACATCGTCGGGCGTGACGAATTTCCGATCCTGCAGCCAGGCCTGCACGCGGCTCGCCCGGTCGAGGCCGATCGACCCGCGCGGACTCGCGCCGATTTCGATCCATTTGCCGAGGTCCGCGTCGAGGTCCTTACCATGCCGCGAGGCATTAACGAGCGACACAATATAGTCGTCTACCGCCGGAGCGACCGTGATTTGCCTGATTTCTTCACGCACCGCGAAAATGACATCTTGCGAGAGGACGCTGGGCGCGCCGCCAACCTCACTGCTTTCGCGCCGCAGCAACCGCAACATGTCAATCTCGCTTTGCGGTGATGGATAAGTAATTAGCACTTTAAGAAGAAAACGGTCCATTTGCGCTTCAGGCAAAGGATAAGTACCTTCCTGTTCAATCGGATTCTGCGTTGCCATGACAAGGAACAGATCCGGCATCTTATGCGTTTTACCTGCTACGGAAATCTGCCGCTCTTCCATTGCCTCCAATAGTGCGGATTGAACCTTGGCAGGCGCGCGGTTAATTTCATCGGCAAGAATCAGATTGCCGAAGATCGGCCCGGGCTGAAAACTGAGCGTACGTTCCGTGCCGCTTTGCAGCAGTGTTTCGGCGCCGGTGATGTCGGACGGCAACAGATCGGGGGTGAACTGAATGCGGCTCATGGTGGCGGCGAGACGTGTGGCAATGGCTTTGACAGTACGGGTTTTGGCAAGTCCAGGCAGGCTCTCGAGCAGCACGTGACCGTCTGCCAGCAGTGCTATCAGTACCTGCCGGACAACGGCTTGCTGGCCCACTATCGCTTCGTTGACACTCGATTCGAAGCGCAGGATCGTTTCGCGCATAGCTCTTGATTTCCCCAATCATTGAACGGTAGACCAACCTGGATGCCAATGCTCGCCGCCAGATACGTTAATGCACGCTCGCTATTTCGTCAAAGTTTCGCCGATAAGTAAAAAAAGCGTGAAATGTATTTGAAAAATTGTTAGCCTCCGTCTGACGTTTGCAGAAACTGCATTCGGGGTATCTGCTACCAGCATAATTTATCATTCGTATCGCTAAGCTTCTTCTGTGCCACTGAGAACTGGCCACATTTGCTAAAGGGCCAGCAGCTTCACCTGCCTGAGAGAAGAGATGATGAGTTCAGGAAAACGTGGCACGGAAACGGCTGCCCGGTCTAAAGGCGCGTCCGCCGCAATCCCGGCGCCCGCCATGCGTTATCGCAAGCTGCTCCTATGGGGCGCGCTTCTCGTTATGCTTCCCGCATGCGTCGGCGCGGCAGTCAGTTGGGCCGTTACTTCACATAGCCAACCCCATCCGCAAGTCGTCTACGGCGACGGAACGCATGGCCCACTTGGCATGGCCTGGGTTCCTGGCGGCCAGTTCCTGATGGGCAGCGATTCGAAGCAGGCACAGCCCAACGAGCGTCCCGCCCACAAGGTACGCGTGCACGGTTTCTGGATGGACCGTCATCACGTGACCAATGCCGAATTCCGCAAATTCGTCGAAGCAACCGGCTATGTCACGACCGCCGAGAAGAAACCAGATTGGGACACCCTGAGGGTGCAGTTGCCGCCTGACACGCCGCGTCCGCCTGACAGCGCGATGGTGGCAGGCGCGATGGTATTCGTCGGCACGAATCATCCGGTGCCGCTGGAAGACTATTCGCAGTGGTGGCGCTATGTGCCCGGCGCGAACTGGCGTCACCCCACCGGACCGGACAGCAACATCATCGGCAAAGACGATCACCCGGTGGTTCAAGTGTCCTACGAAGATGCGCAGGCCTATGCGAAATGGGCCGGCAAACGCTTGCCCACCGAAGCCGAATGGGAATTCGCCGCCCGCGGCGGGCTCGAACAGGCCACTTACGCGTGGGGCAATCAGTTCGCACCGAACGGCAAGCAGATGGCCAACGTCTGGCAAGGTCAGGAGCCGCAGGCATTCCCTGTGGTCAGCCCCAAGGCGGGTGGCGCACTCGGCACGAGTCCGGTCGGCACCTTTCCGGCGAACGGTTATGGACTCTCCGACATGACCGGCAATGCGTGGCAGTGGGTGGCCGACTGGTATCGCGCCGACCAGTTCCGCCGTGAAGCGGTGAGCACGCCACGATCGACAACCCGATCGGTCCACGCGATTCGTGGGACCCGGCCGACCAGGGCGTACCCGTAGACGCACCCAAGCGGGTGACACGCGGCGGCTCGTTCCTCTGCAATGAAGCCTACTGCCTGAGCTACCGCCCCAGCGCGCGGCGCGGCACCGACCCCTACAACAGCATGTCGCATCTCGGCTTTCGCCTCGTGATGGACGAAGACACCTGGAAGCAACCACTAGCACGTCAGGCATCGGCCCGCGCCGCCAGCGCCGATGGCGGTTAGCGCGCTCCATACCTTTGAGCTGTAACGGTTTCGCCTGGGATTCTGCGCTTGCGAATCCTGGATGTGTGCAATCGGAATGGAGGTCGAATGCAATCAAGCTGTCAACCGAGCGGGTCGGTGCGTGTCGCGGGTTCGATCCGTCCTGCGTTCAGGTCGGTGTTCGGTGTCGCCGTGGTCGCGCTCAGTGCCGCGCTATGTAGCGCCGGTTGCACGACGCCTGGTAGCGCCGCGAACGTATCACCACCAGCGGCCAACTCGACCGCCGCGCTGCCATCCTGGCGTGACGGACCGGCAAAGCAGACGATCCAGAAATTCGTCGCCGATGTCACCCGCGAAGGCTCGCCGAACTACGTGCCGCCAGCCGAACGCATTGCCGTGTTCGACAACGACGGCACGCTATGGAGCGAACAGCCGCTGTACTTCCAGTTCGCCTTCATGCTCGACCAGGTGAAAGCCGCAGCACCGAAGCATCCCGAGTGGAAGAAAAATCCGGCCTTCAAGGCGTTGGTGGCCAAAGACTATGGCGCACTGGCAAGCCAGCAGAAACAGGTGCTGCAACTGGTCGCCGCCGCCAATAGCGGCATGACCGTGGACGAGTACGACAAGACCATCCGCGACTGGCTGGCCAGCGCCCGGCATCCAAAATTCAATCGTCCCTATACCGAACTCGTCTATCAACCGCAACTGGAGTTGCTCGCCTATCTCCGCGCCAACGGCTTCAAGACCTTCATCGTGTCGGGCGGCACCATCGAATTCATGCGTCCGTGGGCCGAGAAGGCGTATGGCATTCCACCCGAGCAGGTAATCGGCTCAAGCCAGGTCGTGCAGTACCAGATGCATGATGGTCAGGGCACGCTGGTGCGCCAGCCGAAAATCGATTTCGTCGACGACGGTCCCGGCAAACCGGTCGGCATCTATCGGAACATCGGCCGCAAGCCGATTCTCGCGTTCGGCAATTCGGACGGCGATCAGCAGATGCTGCAGTACACCGCGTCCGGCAGCGGCCCGCACCTCGCCTTGCTGGTGCATCACGACGACGCAGTACGCGAATTCGCCTATGACCGCACCTCGAAGATCGGCAAGCTCGACAAGGCCTGGGACGAAGCGATCGCCGACGGCTGGACCGTGGTCAGCATGAAAGACGACTGGCAAACCATCTATCCCGCACCGAAGCAGTAGGCGGATGCGGGAGAGCGCGAGCCGCGTGCAAATTGCGGCCGCTACGAGGCAACCCGGCGCGCAAGGAACGCGCAACGGGTGAACCGAAGTCAACTCCACTGGAGCGACACGATGAGAATGTTCCTGCGAAAGGGGCGCTACGCAGCCGGGGCGACAGTCATCGCCCTCGCCACGTTCGCCGCATTGATTCTTCCATCCATCAACGCGCCGGCGCAGACTCAAGCGCCCGCCAAACCAGCGGCGGCACCGGCCACCAAAGCGCCACCACCACAGCCGGCCGCCAAAGCCTCGTCGAAACCCAATATTCTCGTGATTTTCGGCGACGATATCGGACAGGCGAATATCAGTGCGTACACGCGTGGCGTGGTGGGCTACAAGACGCCGAACATCGATCGCGTTGCAAACGAAGGGATGATCTTTACGGACTACTACGCCGAGAACAGCTGTACGGCGGGGCGTTCGTCCTTCATCACCGGGCAGACGCCGCTACGTACCGGGCTCTCCAAGGTCGGCGCGCCTGGCGCACCGGTCGGCCTGCAGAAGACCGACATCACGATCGCCCAGGCGCTCAAACCGCTCGGCTATGCGACCGGCCAGTTCGGCAAGAATCACCTTGGCGACAAGAACGAGTACCTGCCGACCAATCACGGTTTCGACGAGTTCTACGGCAACCTGTACCACCTGAACGCCGAGGAAGAACCCGAGCGTCCGTACTGGCCGAAGGACAAGAACGACCCGTACGTGAAGAACTTCTCGCCGCGCGGCGTGATTCATAGCACCTCGGACGGCAAGGTTCAGGACACCGGCCCGCTCACGGCCAAACGCATGGAGACCATCGACGACGAAACCGGCGCTCACGCGGAAGAATTCATCCGCAAGCAGGTCAAGAACGGCACGCCCTTCTTCGTCTGGATGAACTACACGCGCATGCACGTCTTCACGCACGTGCGGCCTGAATTCAGAGGCAAGAGCGGCATGCCCGGCAACGAATATGCCGACGGCATGTGGGAGCACGATCAGGACGTCGGCAAATTGCTCAAACTGCTCGACGATCTGAATATCTCCAAGAACACGATCGTCGTCTACACGACCGATAACGGGCCGAATGCGTTCACGTGGCCCGATGCGGCAACCACGCCGTTCCGCAGCGAAAAGGACTCCAACTGGGAAGGTGCGTTCCGGGTGCCGGCGATGGTGCGATGGCCAGGCCATATCAAGCCGGGCACAACGTCCAACGAGATGTTCTCGGGGCTCGACTGGTTCCCCACGCTGCTTGCGGCCGCCGGTGACACTGGCGTCAAGGACCGGCTCCTGAAGGGATGGGCGCCTAAAGCGGGCGGTGCGAGCTTCAAGAATCACCTCGATGGATACAACCAGCTACCGTTCCTGACAGGACAGACGACCAAGGATCCTCGCACCGAGTTCTACTATTTCGACGATGACGGCGATCTGGTGGCCATGCGCTGGGATCAGGACGGCAACGCCTGGAAGGCCGTGTTCTGCGAGCAGCGCGCGAAAGGCAATCTGAATATCTGGCAGGACCCGCTTATCTGCCTGCGTCTGCCGAAGCTGTTCAACCTGCGCATGGATCCTTATGAACGGGCGGACATCACTTCGGATCAGTACAACGACTGGGTCACGAAGAATGTTTACCTGAACGGCATCGCCACGATGAAGGCGTCGACGTTCCTGGAGACCTTCGTCAGCTATCCGCCGAGCCAGCGGCCCGCGAGCTTCAGCGTGGATGGCGTGCGCAAGCAGGTCGACAAGAAGATCGACGAGTCCTTCAAGAAGCGCGGACTCGAGTAAGACGTAGTGCGGTTGCGCCCGCCGGCTTTAACCGGTGGGCGCAACTTTTCGGTCGCGCGCAGCCGCGTCGAACCGATCCAGATCACTTCAATTCGGTTCAGTTCACACCATCCCGGCGCAACTCATCCCATGACCCAAACGCTGGCCAACCGTGCCAAAAGCTCACGCCGTGAGCGCCGCGCACATGAACGCGCACAGCGTCACGACGATGCACACTCGCACGAGCCCCAGAAAGAAGTCGACAGCCCAAGCTTGCCGATCGCCTGGCCGCTGCTGCTTCTGCTCGCCTCGGGCGCGGCATCACTGATTTACCAGGTCCTGTGGATCAAACAGCTCGCGCTGGTGGTCGGCGTCGAGGTGCAAGCCATCACCACCGGTGTCAGCGCTTTTTTTGCTGGCCTCGCACTAGGCGGCTGGATCTTCGGCAGGCTGGCCGACCGGCTTGTGCGCCCCTTGCGCCTGTACGCGCTGCTCGAAGCCGGCGTGCTGGTACTGGCACTCGCCAGCACGTGGATGCTGCCGCATGCTGCGGCGCCATTCGCCTCGCTGCAAGATCGGATCGGATTGCTGGCCTGGGCGCTACCCTTCGTCCTGGTCGGCCTGCCCGCTGTACTGATGGGCGGCACGCTGCCCGTGCTGATGCGCGCGCTGTGCCCCGCTGCCGCCCATATGGGCCGCTCCGGCGCCCGTCTCTATGCCGCCAATACGGCCGGCGCGATTGCCGGCACGCTGGCCGCGAGTTTTGTCCTGATCCCATGGCTCGGCGTGCTGGGCAGCGCCTGCGCCGCCGCCGCGTTGAATGCCGGCGCGGCGCTGGTCGCCGTACTGCTCGGACGCACACAGCAGGCCTTCGCGCCGGCAGTGGGATCGCCTTCACCGGCCATCGCTTCGGGCCAGTCTAAAGCGAACGTCCCGCACGACGTGTCGCCCCCGGCTGCTGCCGTGCGGACCGCGCACGACGCCCCCGCCCCAGCCGACACCGCACGCGCCGCGCGTACCTCGAAGGCCCGCCTTGCGCTCGTGCTCTACGCGATCGCGGGCGGCGTCGCGCTCGGTTACGAGGTGGTGTGGTCGCAGGTGATCGTGCAATTCATCAGCACCCGCAGTTTTGCCTTCGCTGTGGTGCTCGCCACCTATCTCCTGGGCCTCGCGCTCGGTAGCGCGCTGGTATCGCGCTACGCTGACCGGGCACGAGATCCGTGGGGCGTGTTCGCCGTGCTGATCGTGTCGGCCGGACTGGTCGCGCTGCTGGAGATTGCCGTTCTGGGCAACTGGCTGCCGCAATGGCAAAGTTTCGCTCGAGAAGCCGCGCTCGGCGCTACCGGCAGTCTTTTGTCAGCCATGTGCGCAGGCTTCGCGGTGGCGGCCGTGTGCATCGTCTTCGTTCCTACCCTGCTGTTGGGGGCAGCGTTCCCCTTCGCGTTGCGTCTTAACGTGGACAACCGGCATACGGGGCACGACGTCGGTGCTGTGGTTGCGCTCAATACTGCTGGCGGGATCGCCGGCACGCTGCTGACGGGCTTCGTGCTCGTACCGGAACTAGGCCTCATCCACACCCTCGCGGCACTCGCCATCCTCGCGGGCGCAGTGAGTCTGATCGCCGTGTTGCGCGGCTCGGACGTGCGGCCGTTCGCGCGCTGGGGAGTGCCGGTCCTTGCGTTGCTGACGCTCATCGCCGTATTCGTGACGCCGTCCAACCGGCTCGCCACTTTGCTCGCCGAATCGCGCGGCGGTAATCTGACCTTCTACGAAGAGAGTGCGGGCGGCACGGTGGCGGTCGTCGAACAGAACGCCGGCCAGCGACAGTTCCGGCGGCTCTATATCCAGGGTGTCTCCAACTCCGGAGACACGATGGCGTCGCTGCGATATATGCGCCTGCAAGCCCTGTTGCCTCTGATCATCCACCGCGAGACGCCGCGCACGGCACTGGTGATCGGGCTCGGTACCGGCATTACGGGCGGCGCGTTGCTGACCTGGCCCGGGCTGGAACACCGCGCGGTCGCCGAACTGTTGCCGGCCGTCGTGCGTGCCGCGCCGCAGTTCAAGGGCAACTACAACATGAGTACCGACGCGCGCATGGACATCCGGATGCGTGACGGCCGGCGCGAACTGCTGCGCAATGCCGGGCGCTACGACCTGATCACGCTCGAACCGCCACCGCCGTCGGCCGCAGGGGTCGTCAATCTGTACTCGTCGGACTTCTACCGCCTCGCGGCGTCGCGCCTGCAGCAAGGCGGCATCGTCGCGCAATGGCTGCCGTTGCCGACGCAGAATGAAGAGGACACGCGCTCGCTGATCCAGAGCTTCATCCAGGTGTTTCCGCACGCCGCGTTGTGGACTACCGAGTTGCACGAAATGATGCTGGTCGGTTCAATGCAGCCGCTCGAACTGGACGTGCCGCGGATCGAGGCACGCTTTGCGCAACCGCAGGTCGCTGCGGCGCTGCGCGAAGTCGGCATTGCATCGCCCGCAGCGTTGCTGGCCACCTGGATCACCGACCGCGCCGGTCTCGAGTACTACGCCGCGGACGCCCGGCCGGTCACGGACGATCAACCGCGTATCGAATACGCCACGTGGGTTCGTCACGACGCCTTCCCGGCGACGTTGACACACCTGCTGGCACTTCACACAGCGCCGCCGTTGCAGGGCGCCGACGACGCGTTCCGCGCCGCCATGGAGAACTCGCGCAGCGCACTACAGAGCTTCTATTCAGCCGGACTGGACGCCTATAAGGGCGATCGCGAGGCGTGGGCAGAGGACATCGGCAATGTCTTACGCACTGACCCAGGCAACGCTTACTACCGATGGCTCATTGGAGACGGTAGTTAAATCAGGCGCCTTGCGTCGGGACGGACACCGGCGCATTGGCAATGCTTCACATCATGAAAGATCCTTTGCGTTCCAGCAAAGCCACACGCCGCTTTCTCCCCAGCGAAATCTCTTGAATTTAAGAACGATCAGTCTTAATATTCGTTCACCATGAGACGACACCCTGCTTCTACCCGCCCTTCCACCCCGCCGTCCGAGCGTGGGCGGCCGCGTGAATTCGATCTTGACGAAGTCACCGGGATTGCCGGCAAAGTATTCTGGGAGCAGGGCTACCATGCAACGTCGATTGAATCGCTATGTCAGGCGACAGGCCTTTTCCGCGCCAGCCTCTACAGCACGTTTGGCGATAAGCACGGGCTTCTCGTCGCCGCATTCGATCGTTACGCCGAGGGTGCGATTGCTCGCCTGAAAGAACGGCTGGCCGTCGATCTGCCGCCGCGCGAAGCACTTCGGGAGGCTTTGCTTCATTACACCCAGGTCGCCAGCAAGCTATCGGGACGCCACGGGTGCCTCATCACGAACGCAGCCATCGAAATGTTGCCGGATGACGAGGCTTTGCGTCCCCATATCGAAACCACATTGAGACGTATCGCCTCTCATCTCGTAGCCGCCGTGGTCCGCGGCCAGCAGGCGGGGGAATTCAACGCTGAGCTCGACGAGCAGTCTGTCGGCAACTTCCTGCTCTGCATGGTCCAGGGCTTGCGCGTGCTGGGAAAAGTAAATGTCAGCAAGAACGAACTGGTGTCGATCGTCGACATGACGATGCGCGCGCTAGTCTAAAAAATTTTGCGTATTTTTGGAACGATCATTCATGAATAAGTCCCTCGAATTTTCTGCCGTGCCGGCGTCCAGTCGTGACAGCCAGTCTGTCGGTCTGGTTGCGCAGTCGATCCGCGGTAGCTACTGGAAAGGTGTGGTGTTTTGCGTGCTGGCAACAATATTGATGGGCATCATGTTTCCAGTGATGACGAGCGCCCTCGTGTATATCGACCCATTCACGTTTACGTCGCTTAGGTATCTGATCGCCGGCACAGCGTTTCTTGTCCTGCTGAAGATAAAAGAAGGAAAGGGAGCGCTGAAGGCAAATGGAGAATCGCTTGCATTGGCCTGGCTGCTCGGGTCGGTCGGCTTTTGCGGATTCGGATCTTTCGTCTTTCTGGGGCAGCAACTGGCCGGGCGCGAAGGCGCACTGACTGCATCGATCATGATGGCAACTCAGCCCATGATGGGCCTGCTCGTGAACGCGATCGTGCGCAAACGCCGCCCGCCGTTCTATTCGTTTCTGTTCATCCTGATGTCATTCGCCGGCGTCTCGCTCGTGGTGACAAAAGGGAATGTCGCTGCCGTTCTGCGCGAACCGCAGCACTATTCTGCAAACGCCCTGATTGTTCTCGGCGCATTGTGCTGGGTGATATACACCTTTGGCGCGTCTCACTTCAAGAGCTGGTCCGCACTCAAATACACGACGATGACCACGTGGCTCGGACTCACCACGATCATCAGCCTCAACGTATTGCTGTTCGCGCTTCACGCTGTACCCGTGCCATCCGCAACTGCATTGCGCGCGATCGTCCCTCACCTGCTCTATATGGGCCCAATCGCCGGCTTCATCGCGATCCTGTTCTGGAACATGGGTAACAGGATTCTCACCCCGCTCAACGGCGTCCTGTTCATGGACGTGTTACCCGTCACGACTTTCGTCGTGTCTTCGCTGACCGGCGTAGTTCCGGGACATTGGCAAATCGCAGGCGCGTGCACGACTGGAGCCGCACTGATTTTCAACAATATCTATTTGCGACGTCAGGCTCGGAGAGCTGTTCTGCAAAAGTAGTGGAGCGGGTGCGCCCGGCGCTGACACTGCATCCCGGCCAGCACGTCAGCACAAAGAGAAATGTCAGACCGCTCGCCGCCGGTTCAAAGGCCTTCAGAGCGGCGGCCGATTCAGGTCGACCCAAAGTTGAACAGACGGCCGTTGCCACTGGCGCCTCGCGTAGTTGGCCAATGTGGGCGGCACAGAGTCACCGTTCAGAACGAGACGGTTGAGCATGAGCGCGAGGTCCACGTCTGCGATACACCACTCATCAAAGAGGTACAACGCGTTGCCGGCGAGGAGTGTCTCGCAGGCTGAGAACAGTTTCCCAGCCGCAGCACGTGCTGCATCAGAAAGGGGTGCCGCGCAAGCCCCGTAAAACACGACCTCGGTGGAACGCTCCTGTCTGATCGGCATCAGATCGCTACGCAACCAGGCCTGGACTTGACGTGCTCGCGCGCGATGGCGCTGATCTGCCGGATACAACGGCGTGCCAGGGAAAACTTCGTCGACATATTCGGTTATGGCGGACGACTCGGACAAAGCGAAGTCGTCGTGAACCAGCGTAGGCACACGCTGCGTGAGCGAACTGGCGGCATAGCCGGGTTCGCGGTTTGCATGCTTGCTCAAGTCGACCGTTGAAAGCTCAAACGGCAAGCCCTTTTCGTGAAGTGCCACGAAGGCAGACATGGCATAGGGACTTGCGAATTGAGCATCGGCGTAGAGGCGCAGACTCGTTGATGGCAATGTATTCTCCTGTTTGCACACGGCATTCAATATTCGTCACGGACGGACTGATAGGGGCCACGCATTACTGAGCGCTTTCGGCGCGCGTTCATTTCAACCATCAGTATCCATTTTTATTATCGACGATCCAGATATGAATGAACGGGTACGGGAACGGAAAACGTCGAAAGGAAACTGCCGCACTGGTAAAGTGCCCGTGATGTCGTTGCTCCCATAACGTATGCATCCACCTCGCGACGCCGCAATGCCGTTCAAGCCCAATCACTCTACCGCCCGCACCTCGATCGTGCACCGCATGCGGTATCTTCCGGCCGTCGCTGCCCTGAGCCTGACCTTGCAGGGATGTACGCTGCACGGTGCGCCGTCGTATGAAATCTTCGGCGCATATTTTCCGCTCTGGCTGTTGAGCGCGGTGGTCGGACTCGTTGGCGCGCTGATTGCCCATCGGATATTCGTTTCCACGGGGTGGGCGCAGATCGTCCCGTTGCAGCTCTCTGTCTGCGTGGCCATCGGTCTGACGGTCGCCGTGCTCTTCTGGCTTTCGGGAACAGGACAGCTCTTATGAAAAACGCCGGCTTGCGCAAAGCCCCCTTCAAAGGCCGTGTCATCGCGGGCGTGATCGTCGCGCTTGGCCTCGCGGCGGTCTGGTACGGTTATGACCGGACAACCCGCTTCCCGTCGACGGACGACGCAACGATCGATGCCGACGTCGTGCATGTCGCGTCACCGGTCGGCGGCCGGATCATCACGCTCCCGGTGGAGGAGAACCAGCGTGTCGCAAAGGGCGACGTGCTCTTCGAGATCGATCCCGTGCCTTATCGGCTCGCGCTCGCGCAAGCCCAGGCCGACCTCGAAGTGGCCCGCGCGGCGCTCGAAACGCGGCGCAGGTCGATTGTCGGTGAGCGCGCCAATGCGGTCATCGCCGGTGACCAGACCGGCAAAGCGGCACACAACTACGAACTGGCGTCGCGCACGGTACAGCGGCTCACGCCGCTCGTGGCGAAGGGCTACGTGCCGGTCCAGCAACTGGATCAAGCGCAAGTCGCGCAGCACGATGCCGCGTTGTCGCTCAAGCAGGCGCAGGAGCAGAAGCAGGCGAGCGCACAGACGATCGGCGACGAGGCAGGCGCCGTCGCCACGGTGCACGCGCGCGAGGCCGCCCTCGCGCTCGCGCAGCGCGGCCTCGACGACACCATCGTGCGCGCGTCGCAGAATGGCTTTGTCACGGGCCTGTCGGTGCTGGCGGGCGAGACGGTCGCGCCGCATCAGTCGATCTTCACGCTCGTCCACGCGGATGAATGGTTCGCCGTCGCCAACTTCCGGGAGGGCGCGCTCGCGCGGATCCAGCCGGGTGATTGCGCAACCGTCTATTCCATGATCGACCGGAGCCAGGCGATTCACGGCAAGGTGGTCGGCATCGGCGCGGGCGTTGCGGATTCCGACCGTATCAATCTGCCGCGCACCTTGCCGATCGTCCAGCAGTCCGTGAACTGGGTGCGGGTTGCCCAGCGCTTTCCCGTGCGCGTGCGTCTCGACGAGCCGGCGGCCCGGCTCGTCCGGATCGGTGCGAGTGCGATAGTCGAGGTCCGGCATGGCGCCGCCTGCCGGTGATCTTGCCCGACCGGGCCCCGCCGACATCCTGAAGCTGCTTGCCCCCTATCCGGGGCGAGCGGCGATGGCGACCCGCATCGCGCTGATCTGCGCGCTGACGGCGTTCGTGACGAGCGCGTACGGCACGCCCGAAGCCGCGATTTCCGCCTATGTCGTGTTCTTTTTGAACCGGCCCGACCGTGTGCTGAGCGTCGTGCTCGGTGCAGGATTGCTGGTGCTGGTCACGGTGATCATCGCACTGGTCATGGGGGTGGCCATGTTCGCGCTCGACGATCCGCTCTGGCGGGTTGCGTGTATCGCGGGGCTGTCGCTCGGGCTGCTGTTCGTGACGTCGGCGAGCAAGTTGCGGCCGGTCGGCGCGATCATCGCGATGATCGTCGGCTTTGCGCTCGACGAGCTCGGCAACGTCCCGTTCGGCGAAGTGGCGACGCGCGCCCTGCTCTACGCCTGGCTGATGGTCGCGATTCCGATCGGTGTCTCGATCTGCGTCAACCTGTTAATGGCGCCATCGCCGCGGAAGCTCGCCGGGTGCGAGTTGGCAAAGCGCTTGCGAATCGCGGCCCGCAGCCTGACCGAACCCGGGGCAACGGACGGCGCGCTCGGCGCATGCCTGCGCGAGGGGGACGAGCAAATCGGAACGTGGCTCAAGCTCTCCGTCGTCGACGGATCGTCGGTGCGTGCCGATGTTGCCCCGCTGCGGCAAGCCGTTTCATCAACACTGGCGATCCTGGTCGCGGCCGAGCTGGCCGCGCGAGAACCGTCGGGCCGGCTGCCGGCATCGTTCGCCGGGCCTATTGCCGAGACGCTGGAGAACATGGCGCAGATGCTCGAGGCAGGTGGTTATCCGGTCGACATCGAACTCAGTCTGCCTAACGTGGCGGATCTGAAGCCGCTCGCGCGGATCGTCGTCGAGGATCTGCATGATGCGATCGTTCGCTTTGCCGTGGTCGAAGGTGAAAGCAAAGCCGCAACCGGCGCGCCAGCCGAAACACGAACCCAGGCTCAAGTCGAAGCGAAGACCACGCCCGCATCCGCCGGCAAGCGCGGCGGCTTCTTCCTTCCGGACGCCTTCAGCAATCCCGACCACATCCGCTACGCGTTGAAGACCACCGCGGCGGCGATGTTCTGCTATCTGCTTTATTCGCAGATCAACTGGCCGGGTATCCACACCTGCTTTATCACGGTCTACATGGTGTCACTCGGCACCACTGCCGAGACCGTCGAGAAAATGACGCTGCGGATCGCCGGGTGTCTGGTGGGTGCGGTTCTGGGTACCGCGGCAATCATCTTCGTGACGCCGGTGCTGACCTCCGTCGCCGGATTGATGGCGCTCGTGCTGGTCGGTGCGTGGCTGTCGGCGTGGATCGCTTTCGGTTCGCCGCGTATCGCTTATGCCGGCTTCCAGATCGCCCTGGTGTTTTTCATGTGCGTGCTGCAAGGCGCGGCGCCTGGCTACGATCTGACGCTCGCGCGGGATCGCACGATCGGGATTTTGATCGGCAACGTGGTCGTCTATCTGGTTTTCACGCGCGTGTGGCCGGTCAGCGTGGCCGCGCGTGTCGACACTGGGATTGCCGCGCTGCGGCAGCAGTGGGAGCGGCTGACGACGCTCCCCCACGTCGGCACGCGCCGGGCGCAGGCCGCGAGCGTCATGGCTCAGTGCGGCGCGCTGCAACAGGACCTCGCGCTGATGCATTACGAGCCGTCGTGGGTTCGCCCCGAACCGCAGTGGATCGCCGAACGCCGCAGCGCACTGGCCAAGCTCGATGCACTCGAAGGGCCGATGTTCCTGCTCGCCGAACGACGCCCGGGCGATGCAGCGGTCGACGGCTGGTTTAAACGGGTCATGGGCGGGCTGCCGCTGCCGCCAGCCGAAACCGCTGCTGCGGCCGCAGAGGCTGCGGCTTTGCTCGCCACGCAGGGGCCACCCTTGCCGGTTGTGCCGGATACTGCTTTGCCCACCGCGCAGGACCCTGCTTTGCCGGTTGTGCCGAACTCTGCTTTGCCGGTTGTGCCGGGCACAGCTTTGCCGGTCGCACCAAATGCGGCTTTGCCGGACGCGGCATCCGACGACGACGCATGCGCCGCTTTGCTGGACCTCGGCAATGCACGCCTCACTCAACTCGAACACGCTGCGTCGAATGACACGGCGAAGGAACTCACAACTCATGCGCCGGCTTAACCCCTCCTCCGCACTGGCGATCCTGGCCGCGGCGGGTTTGGCCGGATGCGCCACGTCGGCCCTTGACATGGCGCCGGACAGCCCCGACCGTCCGTGGCAACCGCAGACGGACGCGGCCGGTGCCATTGTGCCTGGGCCCGCAGCTTCGGCTTCGGCTTCGGCTTCGGCTAGCTCGGCTAACTCCGCGACTTCGACTGCATCCCCACGCGGCTACCCGCTACCCGCGAATCCCGCGCTCGCCGCCGTGCCGCCTCCGCCAGCCCTGGAGCAGGCGCATGCATACGGGCTACCCGAACTGATCGATCTGGCGGAATCGGCGAATCCGCTGACCCGCATCGCCTGGAACGACGCGCGCAATGTGGCGCTCGCGGCCGGCATCGCCAAGAGCGCCTATCTGCCGCAACTGTCGGTCGCGGCGATGGGGCAGTACGCCGGCGTTCATGATTCGAGCTCATCCGTGCTCGGCGATTCCTCGGCGAGCGCCACAGGTCATGGCATGACCTCGGTGCTATCGCTGCAATGGCTGCTGTTCGATTTCGGCGGACGCGCCGCGCGCGTCGAGGCCGCGTCGCAGGCATCGGTAATGGCGAACATCGGCTTCACCGCGGTCCACCAGCAGGTGATTTTCGACGTCAGCATCGCGTTCTACGCGTACCAGGCCGCGCACGCCCGCATCGCCACCACGCGACAAGGCCTCGACAACGCCGACGCGATCCTGGCCGCGGCACAGTCGCGCTACAAGCATGGCATCGGCACGGTCATCGAAGTGGCGCAGGCCAACCAGAATCGCGCGCAGGCCAAGCTCGCGCTCATTCAGGCCCAGGGCGCCGAAAGCAACAGTTATCTCGCGCTGATCTCCGCGATGGGGATTTCGCCATTGTCGCAACCCAGGATCGCGGAGATGCCGGCGCATACATTGCCGGCGCCGGCGAGCGACTCGATCGAGCGGATCGTGTCGACCGCCATCGCCCGCCGCCCGGACGTGTTGAGCGCCTATGCGGCCGAGCGCGTCAATCTGGCGAAAGTGAAAGCTGCCGAATCGGACTTCATGCCGAAAGTGTTCATCTCCGCGACAGGCGCGTACAACACAGGTAGTTCGTCGATTTCGGCGGTGCCGGCCATCGGTCAGCAACTGCCGACGGTAAACCTGAGCGGCGGCCGCTACGGCGGCAGCGTAATCGTCGGCGTGACAATTCCGCTGTACGACGGCGGCTTGCGATCGGCGGTACTCGCGCAGGCCCGCAACGATGCCGACAGCGCGTCAACGCGTCTTACCCGAAGCCGCGAAGAAGCGGTTCGGCAAATCGTTACTGCGCAGAATACGCTGCAGACCAGTCTTGCCGCGCAGGCTGCCGCCAAAGAACTGCTTGTTGCGGCGCAGACAACGTATGACGCCGCATTCGACGCGTACCGGCACGGTGTCGGCTCGGTCACCGACGCGCTGCTTGCGCAGAATCAATTGCTGGCGGCGAAGAACGCGGATGCGGATAGTTACAGCAGTGCATTGTCCGCTGCGGCGGCACTCGCGCTGGCAACTGGATCGGTTGAGTCGATTCCGATGCGGGACAACTGGTGAGGAAGCGGTTGCGCGTGCGGGCCGCACTCTGCCCTGTTCCAGCGCGAATCACGAGGCTTGGCGGGCATTAATTTCCCCAATTTTTTTCGATTTTTGTTGGTATTTTTGTTGTTTAACGCGGAGGTAAGATCGTCGCAGCCTGAATAGAAGAAGGGGCAAAAAATGGCGATCACCTTGAATCTGTCAGCGTCCGCAAATCTGAACAAATCCCTGAAGATAGACGCCATTCGATTCCTCGCGGCTGTCTGGGTCTTGATGTATCACTTTCGCCCGCCCGCGTTTAAAGAACTTCTGCCACACCGGCTTGCCTTCATGGGCGGCGCATTGTGGTCAGGATCGACAGCGCTGTTTGCGGGTCCCGCCGCCGTCATCGTGTTCTTCGTCATTTCCGGCTATTGCATCCACAACGCATATCAAAGGGATGTCACCCTTAAGCCGATCAACTATTACGCGTCGAGATTCATCCGCATCGGCCTGCCGCTGATCATTCTGCTGTGCCTCGTTCAACCTTTGCCGACGGGACAAAATTATCTGGAGTCCGTGCTTTGGTCGCTCTACTGCGAGATGGTGTATTACGCCGCTTATCCGATCTTGCGCCCACGGTTTCGCTACCTCGGCGAAATGATCGTTGGCTGCGCGCTTGCGGCAGGCGTGATGGTGGCCGCGGTTCGTCTGGTGGGCCACCCGGTTTGCCATGGTTGCGTCATTGAAACGTATGGCGTTCCGGGTACGGCTTTACTGTACGCGGCTGGATGGATCTTTGGCTGCCTGATCGCGGAAATCCAGCGCAACGCGGAGCAGTTCCACGTCCGTGGTGCGTATTCGCCACTCACCATGATGATCAAGCGCGGCCTTGATCGGAGTACTCATTACCTGGCAAACCATCTGGTTACGCTGAGAGTGACCGTTGTCGCGGCCGGAGCGGCCGTTATGATTTTGCTCTCCGAATCGAATCTCAAACCAGCGGGTGTGCCGTTGATTACACCGGATATCACGCTCCCGCTATTTCAGTTCCTTGCGGCAATCTGGATCGCGGCGGAGACAGCCACACCGTCCAGAAGCAGCATTTGGTCCCGACTGGCTACTTTCGGAGCGTGGTCTTATAGCCTCTATCTCTGCCACAAGATGGCGCTTGCACTGCTGGAAATGACCAGATTCGATGACACATCGCGATTCGCCTGGTTCGTACAGGTGGCGTTGGCGTTCGCCATCAGCTACGCGTTTTACCGGATGATCGAAAAGCCTTCGCATCTGATTTCCCAGCGACTGCGGAAATACACGCCGAATGCACCGGCCGCGCCGGCTGCTTAAGCCAGGCCTTTGCATTCATGCGCCCTCCAGATTGACATGGGGCACAAGGCAGCTATCAGGTGGAACAGCCATTTGCATAGCTGCCTTAGCCGGCGTCTTTATATTCAAGCCGGGCACGTAGCCAGGATGTGAATTCATTGAGGTTCCTGGGCAAGGTTCGACCCGCGGCCGGCAAGGCCATCAATCTGAAGGGGAGCTGAACAAATCCCCACGGCGCCACCAGCAGCCCTTCATCCAGCTCCCGTCTTATCAGCCGTTTTTCAACGAGCGCCACCCCCAGACCAGACAGCGCCGCCTCGATACAAAGGTGCGTATGGGGAAACGTAATCTGCCCGCCGGTTCCAATTCTGGTGCCCGTCTGCGCCTCCCAGTGCGTCCATGCACTCGAGGTGAAGTCGTGCGCGATACGCGCCCCCGTTGTTGCCGAGTTCCGGTAGCCGGGTATGCACACAGGCCCGAATGCGACAGGTGCCAGCGGGATCGCGCGGGAACGGTCCGCCTCCGGATACGAAGTGAGATCCCACGCAATGACCAGATCAGCACCTTCGGTCCTGATCTCTCGCGCCGAAGTCATGGAGAGGCGGATACGGATGTCCGGACACGCGCGATAGAAATCGGCAAGGTTCGGCACCAACCAACGCATGGCAAAGGTCGCACTGCAAGCCAGGTGCAGGCCCGAGCCCTGCACCTGGGCCTGCAACCTGGTGTAGCCGTGCTCGAGTTGCTCGAACACGGAGCTGACGAGCACATAGAGGTCCTGCCCGTGCTGATTCAGCTTCAAACCCGTGCCTTCCTTGTCGAAAAGCGCTGAGCCGACGTGCTCCTGAAGCAGCTTCAACTGACGGCTCACGGCGCCGTGGGTTCGAAACAGCTCTTCGGCCGCCTTGGTCACGGAACCGTTCCTGGCGGTTGCTTCGAACGCGCGCAGCAAAGACAGCGGAGGCAATGTACGCACTTCAACGATCCCTTCGTTAAAAAAGCTGACCGATCTCGCAATAAAACTCGGTTTTCGAATACTACACAAGTGCGTATCTTCGCACTCAATGGAAATTGCTTCCCATAATAATTCAACGTATTTTTGCTAGTAATTTCAAAAAATATAACTTTTTACTTCATATTATCGCTAATTCTTCGGACATTCATTCAATGGACATACGCCAGTCGCGTTTGTCTGATGGGACAGTTTTTCTATCGTAAAGGAGCGTTAAAAATGAGCCGGATCGCGCAGGTCATGGGTTACGAAGTCCTGGACAGCCGGGGGAATCCCACGGTTGAAGTAGAAATTATCCTGGACGATGGCTCGAAAGGCCGGACAACGGTACCGTCTGGCGCTTCAACCGGGGAGCGCGAGGCCGTCGAGAGGCGGGACAACGATCCTGCGCGGTATCTGGGTAAAGGCGTCACGGCGGCCGTCGATGCGGTCAACACCGAGCTGCGGGATGCGCTGGTCGGCATGGACGCAATGGGCCAACGCGAGCTCGATCAAGCCATGATCGAGCTCGACGGCACCGACAACAAGCAGCGTCTCGGTGCGAACGCGATTCTCGGTTGCTCAATGGCCGCAGCGAACGCCGCGGCCGCTTTCAACCGGACCTCGCTGTTTCGTTATCTTGGCGGGTTGCAGGCGTCTGTCCTGCCGGTTCCCATGATCAACATCATCAATGGCGGCGCACATGCCGACAATCCGCTCGATTTCCAGGAATTCATGATCTTGCCGATAGGCGCGACGTCGTTTGCCAACAGCGTGCGAATGGGAGCCGAAGTCTTTCATACGCTTCGTGGCGCGCTCAAGCACGCGGGTTTCAACACGAATGTCGGCGATGAAGGCGGCTTCGCACCCACGTTGCGCACCGCTGAGGAAGCGCTCGATCTGATTGTCGGCGCAGTCGAGAAAGCAGGCTATAAACCCGGCGTCAATATCGCGCTGGCGATAGACCCGGCTTCCAGCGAGTTCTTCAGCAACGGCCGCTATGTCTATCGTGGCGAGGGCACTGAGCGCAGCATCGAGGAACAGGTCGATTATCTGGCGACGCTGGTGGCTACCTATCCCATCGTTTCCATCGAGGATGGCATGGCCGAGAACGATTACGCGGGCTGGCAATTGCTGACGTCCCGGCTCGGCGGACAATGCCAGCTCGTTGGCGACGACATCTTCTGCACCAACGAGCGCTTGCTTCAGGATGGCATTGACGCATCCATTGGAAACTCGATACTCGTCAAGATGAACCAGATCGGTACGCTCAGCGAAACGCTGGCAACGGTGCGAACGGCCCAGCGCGCCGCTTACAGCGCGGTGATCTCACACCGTTCGGGAGAAACCGAAGACGTCAGCATTGCGGATATCGCCGTCGCAACAAACGCCGGTCAGATCAAGACGGGGTCGCTTTCTCGCACGGACCGCACCGCAAAGTACAACCAGTTGATCCGTATCGAGCGTGAGTTGGGCTCACAGGGGACGTTTGCTGGCGCGGCACCGTTCGCGCCGCGTCGCGGACGACCCGCGCCGTAAAGGCTATACTGGACATACCGTCGGCACCCAGTCGTGCCACGGCGACTTCAAGATAGTGGCGTGCGACTTGACTACGCTTGTTTCCGTGACCGATGCGTCGAAGATGCGTCGTACCGCCACCAAACGTTTGAAGCGTGTCCCACCAAGCCGGCGCGCAGGTATGCCGGGCGAAAGGGACATGGCATTGTCGCCGGCCAGCAGTCAGTTCGCCGCGCGCAACCGAATCAGGCAACGCTGCCTTTTTGGACGGACGAATAGAGCCGTGGATCAGAAAAAAGGATAGGTGCGATGGCCAATCAAGTAATTTTCAGCGGCGCGCCGTCGCAGGCCTGCAACCTTCCGGCGCTCCTGAAGGGAGGCGCCGTCATGGCAATGATCGGCGCGATACATGTCTGCGCGTCGAACTCGTTCCCGTTTCAGTGGCATGTCCTGCTTGCACAAGCCGGCGCGGTCTTAGTCGGTGTCAGCTTGCCGTTCGTCAAGACTGCGTTCACCCGAATCGTTATCGATACCGCACGGATTAGCTGGACGCAGGGCATTCTGCATCGACGTGTGTCGATTCTCGAGCTTTCCCGGATTCAGCACATCACGTCGATCCAGCCCTGGTGGCAGCGTCTATTCGGCACTGCCACGCTTATCCTGATGACCGACGATCCGGCTCATCCGGTGAGGCGTTTGCCGGCTATCAGAGGCGCGGACCATCTCCACAAGTTGCTTGACGAGGCGATCGCTGCGCGTCGCGAACGGCTAAATCCCGCTAACACGTTTGATCCAGACGCACCCGGTTACACTCAGGCGCGCAGTGTTTGAACAGGTTGTTCCAATTGAATTGGGACCGGTCACGGCAGGATGCGGCGAACGACGATCGCGGAGTCAACTGCTCGCGCTCAACGAGTCACGCATAACGCGCAAGAAACATATCGGCAGCAGATTCCGCGACTTGTCTTTGTTCATCCACGCTGAGCGTTGACTGGCCCATCGTCACCTGCGGCCAGAAAGCGAACGCTTTCACAAGGCCCTGCAACTGCTGCGAGGCGAACATTGGGTCCGGCGTCTTGAGACGGCCATCGGCAGCGGCTGCGCGAATCCACACCGTCAAATCTTCCTCGCGCTCGCCCATGCGAGCCACCATATCGCGCGCGCGCTCCGGCGAATGAATGCCCGCCGCAATCGCAACGCGCGCCAAGGACAGAAACGCCTCGTCGTTCAGGAGGCTCAGCTTTTTTAACAGAAGCTGGAGCAACTGCGCCCGCAACGGATGCACGGAGGAATAAGCAGGCGCCTCCTCCGTGTCACTCGACTCCCACAACTGCCGCAGGATCGCTGCGAACAGTGCTTCCTTGCTTGGAAAATGGTTGTAGACCGTACGCTTCGAGACGCTCGCGCGCGCTGCGATGCGGTCCATGCTGGTCGCGTCGAAGCCGGCCGCAAGAAACTCTTCGATAGCGGCCCCAATTACGGCGGCGCGCTTGCGATCGGTCAGGCGGAGGGGGGTATCGCTGGTATTCATCCTTAAATTTTACACCGGGGAGTTTACTTTTCTCGAAAATAAACTACACTCAACAGTCTACTTTATGTTTCGAGGCGGTTTGCATGACATCGTTCACCGGTTCTATTCGCCGCGCCTTGGGCCTGACGGCGGCGCGACGCGGGCGTGAATCGTTCGATACGTCGGCCCAGCACGACGGCGAGCGCTTTCGTAACGTCAAACCGCGTCCGGTCGAAGGAATCCGCAAGACCTTGAGCATCGTGTGGAATATCTTCTTCAACAAACCGGACGGCACGGTGCCGGCGGCCCCCCTGCCCGTCGACGCACTGTCGCGTGAACAGCTTGAGGCCGCGCCTGACCGGAGCCTGTATCGCCTCGGGCATTCGACCATGCTGCTCAAGCTGCGCGGTCAGTTCTGGCTGACAGACCCGGTCTTCGCTGAACGTGCATCGCCGTTCAAGCGATTCGGTCCAAAGCGCTTTCATGCGCCACCCCTTGCACTCGAAGACTTGCCGCCGCTCTCCGGCGTGATTCTGTCGCACGACCACTACGACCACCTGGACCGCGAAACCGTGCTGGCGCTCGCGGCTACGACGGCCGTGTTTCTGACGCCGCTGGGTGTCGGCGACCGTCTGATCGAGTGGGGTGTCGACGCGTCGAAGGTCCGCCAGTTCGACTGGTGGCAGAGCGTTGAGATCGACGGTCTGGCGTTCACGGCAACACCGGCGCAGCATTTCTCCGGCCGCAGTCTCTTTGACGGCAACAGCACCTTGTGGGCCTCGTGGGTCATCGTCGATGACGCTTTGCGCGTGTTCTTTAGCGGCGACACGGGCTACTTTGATGGATTCAAGACGATCGGCGAGCGGCTGGGTCCGTTCGACGTGACGCTGCTCGAAACCGGCGCCTACGATGCCCAATGGCCGTACGTGCACATGCAGCCCGACGAGACGGTACAGGCACACGTCGATCTGCGCGGCCGCTGGCTGGTGCCGGTTCACAACGGCACGTTCGATCTGGCGATGCATCGCTGGCAGGAACCGTACGAACGCGTGGTCGGGCTCACCGCCGCGCGCGGCATTCCGCTTGCGACGCCCCGCATGGGAGAGCGGCTGGATCTGAGCGCACCGCACCGCGGCGGGAAGTGGTGGCGCGAAGTTGCGGAGAATGTTCAGGAGCCCGTAACGCGGCGGCGGCGCCTTGGCCGGCTGTCCTCTTGCAGCGGCAAGAAGGAGCACGCTTAGGCACTGACGGCCGCGGGTCTAGTCCTGATACCCGGGGTCTGTCCGGTCGGGAACATCGAAATCGGTAGCGGGCCTTCCTTGATCGCGGCGATCGCCATGCCTACGCGATGCAAAATTGTCATCCTGATTCTGGTCGCCGGGCCCATACGCCCGGCGATCCCCCGCAAGCAGCCCATATAGCGCGCTGTCCGACACTTCGTCGCCCACGGTCCAGCGCTCGCGCAAAAGTCCTTCACGCGCAAATCCAAGTCGTTCGAGAAGCCTGGCCGAAGCGAGATTGCGAGGGTCGATATCCGCCTCGATGCGCCGCAAGTTCAGCACACCGAACGCGTGCTCGATCAGTGCGGAAGCCGCCTCGATCATGTATCCGTTGCCCCAGTGCTTGCGTTGCAGACTAAAACCTATCTCCGCTCGCCGGCATTGCTCGTTCACATGGAAAAGATCGCAAGTGCCGAGTACTTCTCCAGTGGTTCGATGTTCGACTATGCCAATGAAGTCCTTGCCGTCAGCGGATGCCTTCAATGCCCCCGCGATACGTTCCTCTGCCTGGTCCAGATGGGTCATCGCCGAAAATGAAAAGTAGCGCATCGCCTCTGCGTCCGACCAGATCGCGAACAGTGCCTGCAGGTCCTCATGGCGAGGGGGCCGCAGAATGATGCGCGGGGTAGTCAGCGTAACGGGCTGGAAAGAAAGCATGACGTAATGGATCGCCTCGAGCAGAACGCGCAATTAAAGCATGAGGGGCACGACCCAACAACTTCGTGCGTTGAGGCCGTAACGAAATTGGCCACCGCTCGGACGCATTGGCGGCTACAACGCGGACGCGGCCTCACGCAACGGCGAACGGCCTGGTGGCGACCGGCGCGATGCCCATGCGTCGCTCGCGGCCACAATCGCGCCATAGCGCGCTTCTGCTAGCGCTGCGGCGAGCAAGCCTCAACCGCGGAGCGCCACAGTAGTCACAATGAGGGCCGAGAAGATCAGCGCAGGGGCGAGATGCCCGAACGGCTCACGGTTTCGGAACAACGTGAAGAGCACGACGGCCAGGATCGCACCGGCCAGCGTTAGGCCGAGAACTCTGGTTTGTTGTCCAAAAAGAAGTCCCGCACACAACAGCTCAAGAGCGCCACAGAGCAAATGAAACCATGCCGGGTAACCCCAGCGCGCGAAGTCACGCTTCACCGCGCCGAGTCCTGTGAGATTGACCACCCCAGCAACCGCGAACAGAACCGCTACGATCATCGCGAGAATCGATTCGAAAGGAACGCTGTTCCACGCCATGGTCATGCTCCGTTGATTTGCTGAAAGTGCTTTTGTACGGAGAGGTCCGCAATCAGGCCGAGGCCATGGGGCTTCCACGCAAGAACTCGCCGGGCATGCTGGCCGCTTACTGTCTGATCGAGCGCCAATGCGTCAGCGAACGGTCCAAGCGATTTGCGGGCATCGTCGAGCGGCCACGCTTCGACGCGATCGGCGCCGATCGACGCCCGAATCGCTTCACCCATTTCGGCAACGGCAACGGCATCTTCCGCAACCACGTTGAATATCTGTCCCGCGACTCGACCGTCCCCGCTTGCCGCTCGCTCCACCGCGCTCAGGTAAGCCGTGGCGAGATCATCGACGTGAACGGCAGGCCAGTGGTTACGACCATCGCCGACGACCCTCACACTGCCGGTCTGATGGGCCATGCCGGCAAGCATGCCGAAAACACCACCGCCGTAGCCGTGCACCATCGCCGGCCTGAGGATCACTGCGGCAATCGAGCGGCTTGCTGCTAGCGCCTGCACATGTTGCTCCACTGCAGGCCGCCAGGCGATGAGTGGTGTCGGGTTCAGCGCCGATGCTTCAGTCGCGGACTCCCCCTCCGTATTGCCGTAGACCCAGGTGCCCGACGTATAGACAAACGCCGCGCCCGGATGCAAATGCGAAAGCATCGCTACCGCCGCGGCTTCATCAGCCGCAGCGGCGGAAGCATCGTTGGTCGACGCGGCGTGCACCACGCCGTCAGCGGCGCCGGCGGTCGCAGCGAAAGACTGCGGCTCGCGCAGGTCGCCGGAATGCAGTGTCACACCGAGACGTGCCAGCGCGCTCGCGGCCGCCGAGCTTTCCTCGCGCACCAGCGCCGTCACCTGATGGCCGAGGCTGATTGCCTTGCGCGCGACCGCTTGCCCGATAAAGCCAGTACCACCTGTCATGAACAGTTTCAAAGCGTTCTCCAATGATTGGCTGCGAGGTTGAATAGTCATACAAACGAGACTTATCAGTCTCGTTTTGGCAAATCTAAACGAGACTACCCAGTCTTGTCAACTACTCATCGATCTGTTATTTATCTTGCATGGACACTTCTTCTCTCCCCGGCCTGAGCCGGCTGCAATGCCGCAAGCGATCTGCAATCCTCGACGGCGCGAAAACCGTTTTCTTACGCGAGGGTTTCGGTTTGGCAACGATGGACGATGTCGCCTCGGCCGCCGGCGTCGGCAAACAGACGGTCTACCGTCACTTCAAATCGAAGGAGGCGCTCTTTGTTGGTCTGGTGAGTTCGATGTGCGCGCAGGTGGGCGCGCTGCTTGCCAGCGCTCAGGGCGAGCAATCCGATGGCGCACCCGAAGTCGGGTTGCGCGAGTTGGGATGGTTGCTGGCACGAAGCCTTATCGCACCGGATAATCTGCGGCTTTACCGGGCCATCGTTGCTGAGGCCGAGCGTCTTCCGGAACTCGGCCAGGTATTTTACGAAAATGGTGCAAAGGTCGTGCGTGCCTTCGCCGCAAAAATTCTGCGAAGGCGATTTGACGAATCGACTGCTGCATTGCGGGCAGCGACATTCGTTCAGTTGGTGCTAGGCGATGCGTATCTGGAACTGTCAATTGGCTACACGGTGCCCGATGTTGAAGCGCGCTTTGCGCTGCAGATTGACGAGGCGGTAGCGGCTGCACTTCGATAAGGAGCGCCGCATAAGATGTCGAGCCGCTGCATGCAGCATAAGCCATTGCCTGACCGAAATTTCCTGCGCTCGCACAGACAACTTCGCAGTCGCGCGGAACGTTGGCCATATAAAGACAAGCACCCCGCCCCTTGAACGAGCGAATCGGATTTACCGTTTCCACCTTCAATACGGCCCGAACGCCGAGCACATTCGAGAGTGACTCACACTCGAATTGAGGTGAATTGAGGAATACCGGATCTATCAAGGCAGACGCACTTTCAATGCGAGTCATTGAAATCCGTGGCCGTTCATTCATACCTGCGTCCTCGATAAATTCGTAAAGGATAGCCTACACCGCGTCCCTTGATGCTGCGACCGCAAATCAATCGCCTGCCCGGGTTGGGCTGCAACGGATCCATGCCAACGACTCATTTCCACCCTACGCTAGAACGATATTCCCATTCGCTGACGTCCAGGTTGGTCCAAATTGATGCGATGCACGCACAGCGTTGCCTATGCATAATCGAAATGCTAGCCTTTGGCAGCGCTCGATATTACCCTTGGCTGACAAACCCGAATCGTGCTGAGCGCATCTCAATCCATAGGAGCGCTCAATGCTGCGGACATATCGAGGAAGTTGTCATTGCCAATCAGTGAGGTTCGAAGCTCAGATTGATTTCAGCCGGGGCACCGTGAGATGCAACTGCACCTTCTGTAGCAAAGTGCGGCTCTGGCTCGTCAACGTTCGCCTAGAGGCGTTCCGTCTTCTTTCCGATGAAAATGCACTCATGGTATATCGAGGCAAAAATCCGGTTGCGCATCATCCGTTCTGTAAGCGGTGCGGCGTCCACGTATTTGATCGCATTGATATGCCAAACGAAACCGGATTCCCATACATTAATATCAACATCATGTGCGTCGATGACCTTGACGTTGACGAAGCGTTGAGTACACAGATTGTCTACGTGAATGGCCTGCAAAACGATTGGGCCAATCCGCCATCGGAAACCCGGCATCTTTGATTCTGTCGATTGTCGACGGTCCCGGCCGCAGTGCCGAACCGCCGAAGCTGGCCGATTTCCGTCCCAATGCGGTCCGCGGCAGCCTCAGCGGTTCACCACCCGCGCCGGAATGAAGGCCCAGACCAGAAAGGCAGACAGGGTCAACGAACCGGCAACCAGGTACAGTCCTGACGACAGCGTGCCAGTCTGACCTTTCAGCCAGCCGATAACGGTCGGACTGACGAACCCGGCCAGATTCGCGGTTGAATTGATCAGCGCGATACCGGCGGCGGCGCCTACCCCGCCCAGAAACGACGTGGGTAAAGCCCAAAACATAGGCAGGGCGCTGATAATGCCTACCGCAACCATCGTCAGTCCCAGCATCGACAGCACAGAGTTGTCGGCCATGTTGGCACACAGCACGAAGCCGCAGGCTGCGAACAGGCTTGGCACGATCACATGCCAACGTCGTTCGCGCCGCCTGTCCGCGCTGCGGCCGATCAGCAGCATGCCAATCAGTGCCGCCGTATAGGGGATCATCGTCATCACGCCGATCAACGCAGGGCTCTTGATGCCAGTGCCCTTGATGATGGTCGGCTGCCAGAAGCTCAGTGCATACGAGCCCATGATGATGCCGAACAGGATCAGCGAGAGCAGCCAGACACGGCCGGAGCGGAACACCTGGCTTACCGAACCATGTGTCCTGGTTTTGCCTTCCATGTCGAGGTCGAACTGAACCTGTGCGCGCTCTTCGACACTGAGCCATGTGGCGTGCGCCACCTTGTCGTCGAGCCGGCGGTAGACCATCACGCCAAGCAGAATACCCGGCAAAGCTTCCAGGATGAACAACCACTGCCAGCCATGCATGCCGGCGATGCCGGCCGTCGCGGTCATGATGTAGCCCGAGAGTGGGCCTCCCACGATGCCGGACACGGGATTGCCCGCGGTCAGCAACGCCACCATCCGGCCGCGCCTGTGCGACGGGAACCAGTAGGTCAGATAGAGCAGCATGCCCGGATAGAAACCGGCTTCCGCAATGCCAAGAAAGAAGCGCACGATGTAGAAATGCAATGGAGTACTAACCCAGGCGGTGCACATCGAAAGGACCGCCCAGGTGATCATGATTCGCGCGATCCAGCGCCTCGCGCCAAGCTTGTGCAGCAACAGATTGCTGGGCACTTCAAAGAAAAAATAGCCAATGAAAAACATGCCCGCGCCAAGACCGTAGACCGCCTCGCTGAACTGTAGATCGTTCAGCATTTGCAGCTTGGCGAATCCCACATTGACGCGGTCCAGATAGGCCACCACGTAGCAGGCGAACAGCAGCGGCAGGAAGCGCCAGGCGATACGCCTGTAGACCGCGTCGGCTGATTCGGCAATGCGAGCGTCGGTCGCAACATTGTGAGGGTGGGTATTCAAAAAGTGTCTCCGGTTTTTCGATTGCGATCGATGCGGTATCGGTGATCGCAGTGTCACTTTTTCAGAGCATAAGAAGAACCACCTTCTGGTGCGTTTAGACCATAAAATATTTTTTGTTTGAGGGATCTTCATCAGTTAAGCTAAAACGATGAATACCGACTATCTGGAAAGCTTTGTGGCGGCCGTCGATTGCGGCTCGCTAGCAGAAGCGGCGCGCCGCCTCGACGTGACGGCGGCCGCGCTGGCAGCGCGCGTGCATGCGCTGGAAGTGGACCTCGATATGCAGCTTCTCAAGCGTGCCGGCCGGGTGGTCAAGGCGACCGAAGCCGGCCTCAAGATTCTCGAGCCGGCGCGCGCGCTGTTGCGCGACGAGCGCAATTTGCGTGTTATCGCGAGCGACGGCGCGCGGGTCGGCGAGTTGCGGCTCGGCGCCTTCGTTTCCGCCCTCACCAACGTCCTGCCGCCTGTGCTCAAAAACCTCTATGCGCGCTATCCGGAGTTGGCTTTGTTCATCACCCCTGGGGCATCCGTCGAGCTATGCCGCAAGGTAGGCAGCGGCGAGCTTGACGCAGCGGTGGTAGTCGAGCCGCAGTTCGCCATTCGCAAGACCTGCGAATGGCGCCCCTTCCTGGATGAGCCGCTGGTAGTCGTGGCTCCAGCCACCATGGCTGGTCGCGACGCGCACGAGGTGCTGCGCAACGAGCCGTTCATTCGCTACGAACGCTCGGTGCTCGGCGGTCAGTTGGCCGATCGCTACCTGCGCGATCATCAGATCCATCCCCATCAGCGGCTTGAGATCGATGGACTATTAGCGATCGCCGCTCTGGTCGACCAGGGCATTGGCGTATCGCTGCTGCCGGACTGGGTATCGCTCTGGTCGAGCGGCATGTCGCTGGCGCGGCTGCCGTTGCCGGGCCGCGCTCCAGTACGGCGCAGCGGCTTGATCTGGGCCAGCAACGGGCCGCACGCGGCCCTGGCCCGGGATTTTTTCCAGGAGGCACAGGCGATTTTCGGAACCGCCAAGCCCGTGTCTCGCGGTGCGGCACGCAGCCGCTAGCCCTTCGGCGTCGTGTCGTGAATCCTGGCGGCGCGCAAGAAATCGAAATCGACGCCCTTGTCGGCCTGCAGCACCGTATCGAGGAACAGTTTCCGATACCCGCGTTCGGCGGTCGGCACCTCTACCGGAGCGGCAGCCGCGCGGCGTGCCAGTTCGGAGTCCGATACGAGCAGCGTGATTTCTCGGGCGGCTACGCTGAGCCGGATACGATCGCCGTTTTGAACATAGGCTAGCGGGCCCCCAATGGCCGCCTCAGGCGTCACGTGCAGCACGATGGTGCCGAAGGCGGTACCGCTCATGCGCCCGTCGGAAATGCGCACGATGTCTTTGACACCAGCGCGCGCCAGTTTTTTCGGAATCGGAATATAACCGGCCTCCGGCATCCCCGGGGCGCCTTTCGGACCGATGTTTTTCAGTACCAGAATATCGTCCGCCGTGACGTCGAGGTCGTCCGAGTCGATGCGTTCGGCCATGTCCTGACCGTTCTCGAACACCACCGCGCGTCCCTCGTGCTGCATGAGTTTGGCATCGGCGGCGGATTGCTTGATGATCGCGCCGCCAGGTGCGAGGTTGCCTTGCAAGACGGCAATGCCGCCTTGCGGATAGATCGGGTCGGCGATTGTGCGCACCACGTCCTGTTCGAAGCCAGGACCGGCCAATTCGATCTCCTCGCCCAGGGTACGCCCGGTGACGGTCATCGCGTCGAGCTTGAGCAGCGGCTTGAGTTCACGCAGCAACGTCGCCATGCCGCCGGCGTGGTGGAAGTCTTCCATGTAATGCTGGCCGGACGGTTTCAGGTCCAGCAACACCGGCGTTTCGCGACCCATGCGATCCAGTGCCTTCAGATCGACATCCAGTCCCATGCGTCCCGCAATCGCTGTCAGGTGCACGATGCCGTTGGTCGAGCCGCCAATCGCAAGTAACACGCGGATGGCGTTCTCGAATGCATCGGCGGTCAGGATCTTGTCGATTGTCAGCCCGCTGCGTGCCATCTGCACCGCCTGGGCGCCGGTCTCCTCGGCGATGCGGATGCGATCGGCCGTCACGGCCGGCGGCGATGCGCCGCCCGGCACCGTCATCCCCAGTGCTTCGGCCACGCAAGCCATGGTGCTGGCGGTGCCCATCACCGAGCACGTGCCGACACTCGCCACCAGTTGGTTGTTCACGGCGGCAATTTCCGCGCTATCGATTTCGTCGGCACGGAATTTACCCCAATAGCGGCGGCAATCGGTACACGCGCCGACGCGCTCGCCGCGATGCGAGCCGGTCAGCATGGAGCCTGTAATCAGCTGGATGGCGGGAATATTCGCCGATGCAGCGCCCATCAACTGCGCCGGCACGGTCTTGTCGCAGCCGCCGATCAGCACGACCGCGTCCATCGGTTGAGCGCGGATCATCTCCTCGGTATCCATCGACATCAGGTTGCGCAGGTACATGCTGGTCGGCTGCGAAAAACTCTCATGGATGGAAATGGTCGGGAAATCCATCGGCAAGCCGCCAGCCAGCATCACCCCGCGCTTGACTGCCTCGAGCAATTGCGGCGCGTTGCCGTGGCACGGGTTGTAGGCGCTGCCGGTGTTGGAAATGCCGACTACCGGTCGATCCAATGCTTCGTCGGTGTAGCCCGCGCCTTTGATGAAAGCTTTGCGCAAGAACAGGGAGAAGCCGCTGTCACCATAGTTGGTGAGACCCTTACGGATCCCGGTGGCCGGTGCGGCGAGCGAATCGTCTGGTTTGGTCTTGGACATGGAGAAACCCGGCATAAGATGAATGAAAAAGGGGCACGGCAAGTGCGGACAGCGGGGCTGTGCACATGCTTTGCGGGACAGCGTTCACCTTCATTATGGAAAATGCGGGACAACAAAAAAACCCGTTTTTGATATCTTCAAACAACAAAAAATTTTCTATCCGGCACGGGCAGCGCCACACCTTCTGGTCGATGCAGGTCCACGATCAACAGTAGGCGAATAGGAAGAAAAGGTGAGAACCCCCGGTCGCACAAAAAGCGCTGTCGCACGCGGCACAACCGTGGGGTCGAATCGCCGTCAACTGCCCGGGTCGTACGAGGTGGCCGGCGTCGCGAGCGCGGCTTGGCGAGGGGTTGAAACTGATCCATCGTCAGTCCGTTCCGTCGGTGTTCTACGATTGGGCAGACCGGTCAATGTATCGGACCTCCCACGCGATCGATCTGATCATTGAGACGGGCGACCGAATTGGCGAGAAACGCGACCCTGGCATCGAGGCGGGAAAGAAGCAGCGTCACGATAAGAATCGCAAACGCAAACGGAATGACGGCGGCAGCGAGCCATTGAGGCTTAATGCCATTCGCTACACCGCAAATCGATCCAACGGGGAAATTCGTCGCGGCCATGCCGGTGTAATGCATACCTGCAATGGCAACGCCCATGACACAGGCCGCACCAACGCGCTTGGGCATCACATGGTTCTGATCCGCTCCGCGGAGTGTGTTTGCGACCCACAGTGCCGAGGTGGAAGCCGCAATTGCAATCAGAATTGACCCAGCAAAGATAGTTGGCGCGTAGCGAATCGCGGGGTTCATCAGCATCGCCGCCATCCCCATGTAATGCATGCCGGCTAATGCATGCCGGCGATACCCAAGCCCATCATCGCCCTGCACTGTTCTCGAAGCTGGGTTGATTTTAGAGCAAGTTACCTGATTGTCACCCCGACGGCGCCTGTTATGCGCGAAAGCTGACGCGTAATTGTGGCCGGGCTCAATTCGCCTTAACCTGTCACCAGGCCCTCAACCAGGAAGCGCGCGATGCAAGCACATCCTTTGCGTCTTTTTCCCGGCGACGATTTGCGTGTCGCCCTCGAAGACGTGCTGCGCCAGGTCAAGGTGCAGGCGGCCTTCGTGATCCAGGGCATTGGGAGCCTCAGCGTTGCCCAATTGCGATTTGCCGGGGACGAAGATCCAACGGAGTTGCGCGACGATCTGGAAATCCTGACGCTCGCGGGGTCCCTATCATCCGATGGAGCGCATCTGCACATGTCGGTTTCCGACTCGCGCGGTCGAGTATTCGGCGGTCATGTGGGACGCGGTTGCACGGTCCGTACAACTGCGGAGATATTGCTGGCGCTTCTTCCCGAACATCGTTTCTCCAGGGAGCGCGATTTCGACTCAGGGTTCATGGAACTGGTGATACGAAATGAACCACGCATGGAGTAGGCTCAACGGATACGTCTGGACAGCGTTACGCCCGGTGCGAGTTGATAAAATCGCATGCTTCCAGTTTGCTCGGCGGTTTCAAAATGAGGTTCGACTGTTGACGAAGTGCAATGCGTCGTCGGGTGCTCTGGTGTCCTGCATGGCCGAATCTGGGCCGATGCTGAACTTCCGTGTTCACGTCGCCAGATTACGAAGAACGAAAGGCCGACTGAACGGCCCACTATGCGCCGGATGCTGAGCTGTCAGGGCGCTATAACGTCTGCGACCTTTCCAGGTTCAGGACCGATACCGGTTGCGTTTTCGGCGGACTCGGCCAGCCACACCAGTCTCTCCATTTTCAGTTGTCCCATGCGCTTCGAGGTCCGCCGCGAATCGACCAGATTCACAACCACGAGATCGAGCGACGGCACCACAACCGCATACTGGCCCAAATGACCATCGGCCCAGTAAGCAGGCCTTAGGAGTGCCACTTTCTGGCCACGAGATCCGCTCACCGGCGTGCTGGTCCACCACATATATCCGTACCCGCCGGTCGACGTGTCGGAATACGAATGCGTTGATTCAGCGACCCATTCCGCCGGGACGATCTGCCGGTCGCGCCAACGACCATTGTGCAGATAGAGCAGCGCGAAACGTGCAAAATCTCGCGCGCTCAAGTTGAACGGATAGGCAGGGTACCGCGTGGCGAGGCCGCCCGACACATAGTGACCGTCTGATGATCGATAGTCCTGCATACCAATTGGGACAGCGATCTCCGTATCCAGCGTCTTGAAAATGCTCTCGCCGGTTGCCCTCTCGTAGATCGCGCCGACCGTATTGAAGTCCCAGTTGTTGTAGTACCAGAATGTGTCCGGCGGATGGCTGTAGCGCGGAGGCCTGGACGCTTCCATCCCCGATGTTTCGTACACGGTAGGGTGATAAACCCCGGAGCGTGCCTCCAGCAACATGCGCACGGTGGCCCGCTTTTCCGTCGACGAAAGTGAGGGTTCGTAGTCATCGATGCCGAGTTGCGCCAGCGTATCGTCGAGGTGCACCTGGCCGCGTGCGACCGCGATGCCGATCAACGCACTCACGAAACTCTTGCGTGCCGAGTGGAGGTTGGATTTCCTCGACACATCGCCCCATTCGGCCACGACCAGCCCGTCATGGACGATCATGCCGGATGTCGAGCCTTGCTGTTTCGCGTAGGCAACGGCGCGGTCGATACCCTCCTGTGAAAAACCCTGCGTAGCCGGTGCAGCCTGCGTCCACTCAGCGCCTGGAAACGGCGACTGCGGACTGTAGTCGCCAAGCGCGGATGCGGATGCCGGTTCCGGTGCCTGATTCGATGCACATGCGGCGAGCGTCAAAACAAAGCCGGCTACTGCAACCCCACGTGCCGGAGACCTGAAGATGTTATTTTCCATTGCTTCGTTTCATATCCCGGGTTGTGTGGATTGCTGATGTTTGTCTCGTCTGCGGTGCCAACCCTTCTTCAACGTCGCCCGACTACAAATCCGTCACAGATTCACGAATTTATATCGGTTCGATACGAGGTGATAATTCTTTTCCGGCAGCGAGCTATCGCGAGAAAGTCAAATTGACGACGATTTTCACATCGACCTCCACGGGTCGAAACCGGCCGCCCTGCCCGTTGTGCTGCCCCTGGTCTTCCCGGTTGTTGGTCTAAATACCATCAATATTATTCTCATGCCTGACCAGTTGAATCCAGGACCCATAGCGGACACTCCGCGGAAGACCGTAGCCCTCCGCCGCTGCGAGCGTGAAGGCGCGAGCTAAGGCTCTGGCGAATGGCTTGATCGACATGGGTATAGATCATCGGTCGACCCGGCGCACTTTGAGGAACGATCTCCATGCGTGCTCTCCTGCTGTTGTCTCTCGCGGTCATTTTTCGTCGTCCGCCCGCGACGGCTCAAGCAACACGTGTGGTCGTCGACTACTGAAACGACAGATTATCCAGCGAGTCGTCCTCTGTACGCTACGACAAAAACAAGTACTGATATGCTTGGCCACCTACACTAGCGCGCTCCAGCGCGGGCTAGTGGCTCAACATAAAGTTCAGCCGCACGGGGCGGATCAAAACTGGATGAAAATCAGCGATGAGCACTGCTTTGAACAACGACCCGCTACATACTGCCATACCGCCTGGCCGCTTGTTGTTGCCGCCGGAGCCCCCGACGCTTGCGCCCGGCATCGGGCATAGCAATTTCAGCGTTCAAGGCGACGCCCGTCAAAGCTTCCTGGCCTGGCAGGAGCGTATGAGTCCTGTCTACGATATACAGCCCCCGTCAAAACGAGCCGAGGATACGTTCGACGCATCCCTGTCCCGTTACACGATCGACAATCTGAGCCTCTTCGACTTCCGTACCGGGCCGAACCTGGCCGTGCGATCGTTGGGGCGGGTTTCGACCGAAAGCGTTCGCGACATCAGCTTCAACGTATTCCTTGAAGGGCGACCGGGGGAATTCCTGGGCGGCAAGTCGGGGCTCGACGCGCCGTACCTACCGCAAGTACCCAGTATCCTCGCGCTGGACATGGATCAGCCGTGCACAATCCGGAGTTTTCATGGTCGGATACTGCTCCTTTTCGTGCCGCGCGCCCTGGTGGAACGGTCGTTCCCTGATGCCGCCTCGCTGCATGGCCGTTGGGTTCACGCCACCACCCCTTTGACACGCATGCTGATCGAGCATCTAGTGGCGCTAAAGCGGCAAATCGTCGGACTGAGCAAGGAGGAAGCGCATCAGTCCTGCCTCACTGCGGTAGAGCTACTCGTCGCAGCGTTCAGCCGTCAAGCGGGTCTTTCCGGCAACGGCCGCGCAGCGGTACGTGCTGCTGTTTATGGACAGGTGCGGCGGCATGTCGAGACCCATCTGCACGATCCGGATTTGTCGCCTGACAGCGTGTTGGCGTCGCTGCATCTCTCGCGCGCCAGCGTGTACCGCATATTCGAGCACGAGGGTGGCCTGGCCGCCTACATCCGCAGCCGCAGGCTGCGAATGGCGGCCGACGAGTTGGTGCGCTTTCCGCAGATGGAGGTGCAGGACATTGCCTCCGGGCTGGGTTTCAATGATGCGTCAACCTTTACGCGCGCATTCCGTCGCGCCTTCGACATTGCGCCGTCGGAATTGCACGAGTACGCGCCGTTGCTCCACCGCGGCCATGCAAGGTCGGAGCGCTTCACATAGACAGGCAATGTGTGGCCGCCTGTCCGTTGCACGGCATCTGATATCGACAGCAGGAGAAACCTATCGGCGCCTACGGGTTTTTCCTGGTCTCAACCTATGTCGATACCGGCATCGTCTAATCGTCGTAAGGGTATGTCCAACTTCTCCACGAAAGGCGAGCACACCATGACTACCGGAACAGTCCATCTGCAACGCGTCTTGCGCGCGACTCCCGAACGCATCTATCGGGCCTTCCTCGAACCCGACGCAATAGCGAAATGGCTTCCTCCCTACGGGTTCACCTGTCAGGTCCACCACATGGAAGCCCACGTTGGTGGCACTCACAAGATGTCCTTCCGTAACTTCGGCACCGGCAACAGCCACTCGTTCGGCGGCGAGTACATCGAACTGGTGCCGTTCGAGAAGATTCGCTACTCGGACCGATTCGACGACGCTAACCTGCCCGGCCAGATGCACGTCACCGTCTCATTGCGGCAGGTGTCCTGCGGAACCGAGCTCACCATCGTGCAAGAGGGCATACCCGAGGTCATCCCTGTGGAGATGTGCTACCTCGGCTGGCAGGAGTCGCTTGTTCAACTGGCAATGCTGGTCGAGCCCGTCATCCCTGGCTGACAACGCCGGCACCAGCATCTACGCCTCTGCCTGAGGTGCCGCACGTCAGCCATTATCGGCATACCTCACACGAAGGAAAGGGCGACGGTCCACGATCGGCGCCTTCAATACGTCCACCCTGTCGCGCCGTAATCACGGTGCGATTCGCACATTCGCACCCGCCGAAGTCACGACAAACCGCCCCCCCGCCAAACTCAGATTCGACGGGACATCAGCGTGTCGCGTTGCAAAACACCATCCAGCCGCGTAACGACCTGTTGTAGTTTTTTTGCTCGGGCAATAATAACTTCGCCGGATGGTCGTGTGGATTACAACGGTGACATTGCGATGGCGTCCATTGTGCGTCGTAACAGACGCCTGGTTCGCGCCAGCACGCATCTCGATCAGGGTTAACCCATCGAAACGATGCGGCGCAGCACGTACAGTTTTTGCATACCAGTTGTCCTCAAACGCGGGAGCATCTCCACCCAGGAGGGTCCAGCGGTGTTTCCTCAGTTCCACGAACTCAAAGGAGATGACAGATGGAAATCCGCGATCCTTCCCCCGGCCTCTACAACGAAGATCTCGCGCCCGCCAGGCAACGCAACTGGGGGGCCTTCAGCATCTTCAACGTGTGGACCTCGGATGTGCACAGCCTGTGGGGTTACTACCTCGCCGCCAGCCTGTTCCTGCTGTGCGGCAGCTTTATCAACTTCGTGCTGGCAATCGGGCTCGGCTCGCTGGTGATCTTCGCGCTCATGAACCTGATCGGGTACGCGGGCGAGAAGACCGGCGTGCCTTACCCGGTGCTGGCGCGCGCCTCCTTTGGCGTGTGGGGCGCCAACCTGGCGGCACTGGTGCGCGCGGTGGTGGCCTGCTTCTGGTACGGCGCGCAGACGGCAGCCGCTTCCAGTGCGATGGTCGCGCTGCTGATCCGCAGCGACAGCCTGATGGCATTCCACAAGGGCACGCAGTTCCTCGGCCACTCGGGGCTGGAAGTGATCTGCTACGTGATTATCTGGGCGCTGCAATTACTCATCATCCAGAAGGGCATGGAGACAGTGCGCAAATTCCAGGACTGGGCCGGGCCGGCGGTGTGGGTCGCGATGCTGATCCTGGCGATCGGTTTGTGCGTTAAGGCCGGCGGTTTCTCTTTCACTAGTGGCATTCCAATGAACGTGCTGCTCGATAAGACCAGCGACGCCGGCGTCAGCGGCGAGCCCGGCTCGTTCTGGGCGTTGATGGCAGTGGGCGCAACCTGGATCACCTACTTCGCGGCGCTCTACCTGAATTTTTGCGATTTCTCGCGCTACGCGAAAAACCGCGATGCAGTGAAGAAAGGAAATCTGTGGGGCTTGCCGGTCAACCTGATCGCGTTCTCGCTGGTCGCCGGCGTCACGACCATCGCTGCCTTCAAGGTGTACGGCGAAGTGCTGCTCCACCCCGAACAGATCTCGGCCAAGTTCGACAGCTGGGTGCTGGCGCTCATCGCGGCGCTGACCTTTGCGGTCGCCACGCTGGGCATTAACGTGGTGGCCAATTTCGTCTCGGCGGCGTTCGACATCTCCAACACGTTCCCCAAGCGGATCAGCTTCAAGAAGGGCGGCTACATCGCCGCTGCCATCGCGCTGGTGCTCTACCCGTTCGCGCCGTGGGAAGGCAACGCTGCGCACTTCGTCAACGCCATCGGCGCCACGATGGGCCCGCTGCTGGGGATCATTCTGGTGGACTACTACCTGGTGGCCAAAGGCAACATCAACGTCGCGGCGCTCTATCAGGAGTACGGCGAGTACCGCTACGAAGGTGGCTGGAACGTCAACGCGCTGGTCTCCGCGGCCGTCGGCAGCGTGTTTTCGACCTTCCTGCCTAACTTCACCAACCTGCTGCCGGTCTGGTGGAATACCTATGGGTGGTTCTTCGGCGTGGCGATCGGCGGCGGCATGTACCTGATCATGGCGACGCTGCGCCCGCGTGCCGCGATCGCGCCGACCGGCGCTTGAGGGATCTCCGGGGAGCGGATCAGGGTGACAAAGGCGCGTAGAACAGGCACGGCAACAATCCGATGGCTGGACGTCCGCGGTCATGCTAGGATTTCCTGCAAACAACTCCGGAGACTGGTATGCCGTTCATCTGCGAAAACGTTGAATGCCGCGCCGTGCTGGCCCGCGGGCAGGTCAAATCCATTCACGAGAACGAGGGATGGTGCTTCTACTGTCCAGACTGCAAAACAAGGAACGCGTTAAACGATACCGGCGTGCCGGGCGGCCCTGTCGAGTTGATCCAGCCGGAGAGATCCGATCTCCCACACAAAGTCATTGCAACTGCTCGACCCTTGGAGGACGGCAGGTATGCGGCGCAATTACGCGTGCAAAGGGCGCTCGGTATGAAAGGGACTTACGCGGTCGAAGAAAATTGGGAACAGCTCGGTGTATTCCCAGACCCGCACGAGGCCGTCGCGCATGCGAAGTCCATTGCGGCAGACCTGCTGGACCGGAAGGCATAGTCCCGCACGGAGCGCCGGCTCAGCCGTGCGCTCCATGCGTGAATCTTTAAGCTTCGGCCGGAGCGAGCTTGACGAATAGTCGGGCCGCTTCGTTGCCGTGAGACAAAGCGCGCAGTGCAAGGGAGAGCGCTAGCTGCGCGTCGTGGGCGACTGCGCTGCGGTCCTGATCGAAGAGCTTGACCGCGTGGCGCATATGCTGCGCCGCCTGATCGTGAAGCTCCGCTGCCGCTGTGTGATGTTTTGCCGCTTCGCTGCTGGTGCCTGGACCGGTTGATGCAGGCGTTGCCTGTGGTGTACTGGCGCTGTGTGCACCCGCAGCGTGTGCCTGATCGATCGCGTGTAACGTGTGGCCGTGAGCCACCATCGCCTGGTGTGCGGCATGGGCATAGTCTTTACCGGCCTCGAAATGCCGCGCCGCCCCGCGGTGATATTGCGCTGCCTGCTCGTGATGTGACGCCGCGGCTTCAAGATGTTCTTTTTTGCTGTGCTTCGTACTCATACCGGCTCCTGTAAAACTGTTGGACTTACTCCGATGATGGTTTGCGCATCATCCGGTGCAGGCGAAATCAAACGCCCTCAAACCCGCCACGCCGGCCCATCAGGAAAGTCATACTGATCGAGCGACGCCGCATGCATTTCAATGCTGTAGCCAGAACGTTGCGGCGGCATATAACGGCCATTCCGGATCACGACAGGATCGACAAAATGTTCATGCAGATGATCCACGTATTCGAGCACCCGGTTTTCTAGCGACGCCGACACGCAGATATAGTCAAAAAGCGAAATGTGCTGCACGTACTCGCACAAACCGACGCCGCCCGCGTGCGGGCACACGGGCACGCCGAACTTAGCCGCCATCAACAGGACGACGATTACCTCGTTCAGACCGCCCAGACGGCAGCTATCAACCTGACAGAAGTCGATTGCATGCGCCTGCAGCAACTGCTTGAACATCACGCGGTTATGGCAGTGCTCGCCCGTCGCCACGCCGATTGGATGAATCCGCTGGCGGATGGCCGCATGGCCGAGAATGTCGTCGGGACTCGTGGGTTCCTCGATCCACCACGGATCGAATTGCGCCAGGCGCCGCATATTCGCAACCGCTTCATCGACATCCCACACCTGGTTCGCATCCATCATCAGCTTGCGGTTCTCGCCGATTTCTTCACGCAGAATCCGGGCTCGGCGCATATCTTCTTCGAGATTGCCGCCCACCTTCTGCTTGAAATGCGTCCAGCCTTGCGCGACGCCTTCACGGGCGAGCCGGCGGATCTTGTCGTCGTCGTAGCCGAGCCAGCCGGCCGAAGTCGTGTAGGCCGGATAGCCGTGCGCGAGCATGTCCTTTTCGCGCTCGCCCCGGGTCTTCGCATGGCGGTGCAACATGGCGATAGCTTCTTGCGGCGTGATCGCATCGGTCACATAGCGGAAGTCGAGACACCGTACGAGTTCTTCCGGGCTCATGTCGACGAGCAGCTTCCACACCGGCTTGTCTTCCGCTTTTGCCCACAGGTCCCAGACCGCATTCACGACAGCCGCCGTCGCCAGATGAATGGCGCCCTTGTCCGGGCCGATCCAGCGCAGCTGGCTGTCTGACGTCAGCGTGCGCCAGAAAGCGCCCATGTTCGCTGCGATATCCTCGAGCGTTTTGCCGACGACGAGGGCGCTAAGCGCGTGTACCGCACTCACGCATATCTCGTTGCCGCGTCCGATGGTGAACGTGAGGCCGTGGCCTGTCAGCGCCTGCGGCGAATCGGTTTCGAGCGTCACATAGGTGGCGGAGTAATCCGGCGCGGCGTTCATCGCGTCAGAGCCGTCGAGTGAACGCGAAGTAGGAAACCGGATGTCCCGGACGGACAGCTTGGTGATCGTGGGCATTGAACCCTCTCCTCTACGACAGCTATCGACTTCTGCCTATCAGCAAAGAGGGTCGCGGCATCGAAAGACGCCGCGACCCTTCCTCTCTCGCCGCGCCTTGTGGCGACGCTCAATCGTAGAGCACGGCGGCGATCTTGGGATCGCTCATATTGCTCTTGTCATACCAGTAGAAGCCCGTGTCGACTTTCTTGGGCAGCTTCTCGCCCTTCAACGCCTTCACCGCGGAGTCGACGACGCATTTGCCGATGCCGACCGGGTTCTGCGTAATGGCACCGGCCATCAACCCCGAATTGATGTCGTCCTTTTGCTCCTTGCCGGAGTCGTAGCCAATCAGGACGAGTTTCTTGCCCGATTCCTTGACGCCGATCGCGGCCCCTTCGGCCGAGCCTTCATTCGAGCCGAAAATGCCCTTGAGATTGGGATTGGCCTGGATCATCGTCTTGGCGATTTCCGCCGACTTCAAATGGTCGCCGCCGCCATACTGGACTGAGACGATCTTGATGTTCGGGTGCTTCGCTTTCATCTCATTCAGGAAGCCGTCGCGGCGATCGATGCCGGTGCGGCTCGTCTGGTCGTGCACGACCAGCCCGACTTCACCGGAATTGCCGATCGCCTCGGCCATCTTGTCGGCAGCGAGTGCGGCTGCGGCAAGGTTGTCGGTCGCACACGTGGTCAGCGGAATGTCGCTGTCCACGCCGGAGTCGAAGGCGATGACCGGTATCTTCGCGGCCTGCGCCCGCTTCAACAACGGAATGGCCGCTTTGCTGTCGAGCGCGGCGATGCCGAGCGCCTGGGGTTTCTTGGCGAGCGCGGCCGAGAGCATGTCGATCTGTTTATCGACCATAGCCTCGGTTTCCGGACCCTCGAAGGTAATCCTGACGTTGTGCTCCTTGGCCGACTGTTCCGCACCGGCTTTGACGGCCTGCCAGAACTGGTGCTGGAAGCCCTTCGAGATGAGCGGGATGTAGACGTCTTGCGCGTACGTAACACTCGTCCCACCAATGAGCGCGCCAACGCCGACCACGACACTGATTAGTCTTCTGTTCAACATGGGGTTTCTCCTCCTAAGTTGGCTATCAACCTTCAGCCGTTGTGGGAGCCTTTGGCGCTCCCTTTTCTTGATCTTGTTCCGCGCAACATCAGCCTTCGTCGAACTTCGTCAGCTTTTCCTACGCCGCAAAATATCGGCATAGACGGCGAGAATGATGATGAGGCCGGTCACCACGATCTGCCATTCCTGAGCGACGGACATGATGCGCAGGCCGTTGGTCAGCACGCTCATGATGAAAGCGCCGATGATCGTGCCCAGAATCGTGCCCGATCCACCGCTGAGCGAGGTCCCGCCGATGACCACGGCCGCGATCGCTTCGAGTTCGTAACCTTGACCTAGCGCCGGCTGGGCCGAATTCAGACGCGAGGCAATAAGCAGCCCGGCGATGCCGCAAATTGCCCCGGCGAGGCCGTAAATGGCGATCTTCCACCGATCGACATTCACGCCGGAAAGGCGGACGGCTTCTTCGTTGCTGCCGAGCGCAAAGGTGTAGCGGCCGAGCGCCGTGCGATTGAGCGTGATCGAACTCACAACCGCAAGGAAAAATAGAATCAGGACCGCGTTTGGCACAGGCAGACTCGGCAGCAGATAGCCGATCAGCGAATCCTGAGAGATCCGGTAGAAGTTTTCGGTGTCGCTGAAATAGATCGGCTTGTCCGCCGAGACAACGAGCGACAGCCCTTTTAGCAGCAGCATCATGCCTAAGGTGGCAATGAACGGCGGTATTTTCATTTTCGCCGTGAGGGTTCCCGAAATACTTCCGCAAATCGCGCCGGTCCCAATCGCCGCCACGACGCCGGTCCACATCGGCAAATGCCAGTAGGTCAGAAACACGCCGCAAATGACCGCCGTGAAGGTCATCAACGTGCCGACGGACAAATCGATGCCTCCGGTGATGATGACAAACGTGCAGGCAATCGCAAGAACGCCGTTGACCGCCGTCGCCTGCAGAATCCCGAGCATATTGTCCATCTGCATGAACGCGGGAGACGCGAAGCTGAAAAAGACCAGCAGCAGGATCAGGCTCCCGAAGGCGAGCAGCTTTTGCAGCGCGGTCGGCGTGAAAACGCGGGCTCTAAGGCCGGACAAGCGTCCCTCGTTAGCGAGCGCCGAAGTATCCGATGGCAGTGTCATAAACTGAACGTCTCCTCTTCAGGCTCACGCCGCTTTCAAGGTTTCACGCTGCGTCGCCAGTTGCATGATGCGCTCCTGCGTCGCCTCCGTCGCGAGCAGTTCGCCGGTGATGCGCCCCTCGCACATCACAACGATCCGGTCGCTCATGCGCAAGATTTCCGGCAGCTCAGAGGAGATCATCACGATCGCCTTGCCTTGCTCGGCAAGTGCGCGCAGCAGTTTGTAGATTTCGCTCTTGGCGCCGACGTCGATACCGCGCGTTGGCTCATCGAAAAACAGCACATCGCAGTCGCGTTCGAGCCATTTCGCAATGACTATTTTCTGCTGATTGCCCCCCGAAAGAAGCCGCACCTCCTGCGCCGCGGAGGGCGTACGAATGGCGAGCAGACTGATGAATTGGGAGGCCGTCCGGCGTATCTGGGCGCGGCGCAAGAAAAAATTGAGCGACAGAAACTTGCGCAAGTTAGACATCACGATGTTCGATTCGACGCTCATTCCAGTTGCGAGGCCGAAGCGCTTACGGTCTTCCGAGAGATAGCCGATGCCGCGCGCGACCGCATCGCTCGGATTCCTGATCGTCACCTTCGCCCCTCTCACGACAATCTGGCCGGACTCAATCGGATCGGCGCCGAACACCGCGCGGGCGACCTCCGTACGGCCGGCGCCCATCAAACCGGCAAAGCCCAATATCTCGCCTTTGCGCAGCGCGAAGCTGACGTCTCTGACCAGCGGTCCGGCATTCAGATTTTTGACTTCGAGTGCGACCTCGCCTTTGCCTGCCTCGTTGCGGGAAGGCGCTGCGTCAGTCAAGGTTCGCCCGACCATCATGCCGATAATCGCTTCGACGCTGGTGTCCCCAGCGGTGACCGTGGCCACATATTCCCCGTCACGCAACACGGTGACGCGGTCGGCAATCTGCTTCAGCTCGTCCATCTTGTGTGAGATGTAGACGATCCCCACACCCCGGCTCTTCAGCTCACGAATGATGCGGAAGAGCTCGGCGATCTCGGCGTCGTTAAGCGCCGAAGTAGGCTCGTCCATGATCAGAACGCGCGAGTCGAAGGACAAGGCCTTGGCAATCTCGACCATCTGCTGCCTGGCAACGGTAAGGGTGCTGACCACCGCGCGCGGGTCGAGATTCACATGCATGCGGGCAAGAATGTCGCGCGCTTGCGCATTGAGTTTGTCTTCGTCGAGGAACAAGCCGAGGCGTCCGCGCGGCTCACGGCCGATAAACATATTCTGGGCGACAGTCAGATGATTCATCAATTGGAGTTCCTGATGAATGATGCCGACGCCCAAGGTCTGCGCCTCGCGCGGGCTCAAGAACTCGACCGGCTGACCCTCATAGAGGATTTCGCCCGTATCCCGGGTGTAAACGCCGGCGAGGATTTTCATCAGCGTCGACTTGCCGGCGCCATTCTCGCCCATCAGCGCGTGGACCTCACCCGCCATGAGTTCGAACTGGACTTCGTGAAGCGCCCTCACGCCGGGAAAGCTCTTGTTGAGCCTTTTGACGGAAATGAGGGGGGTCATGGCGTGGATTGAACGACAATTTCGCAACCGCCGCTGGCCTCATTGCGAGGAGCGGGTCGAAAAAGCGTTGGGCGCCGCTGCACCGGGTGTCGCCGGGTATTGCGGCTGGAATCGCGGCTGAAATCGTAACGAGAAGCCAGACACATTGCTGGGCCCCCAAACCGATGTGCCACGATTTTACGCTGCTGGAAGGCAGCGGCTCAATTAGGCATTCCCTGGTATCGTCAGGCAAATGTTGCGGGATTCAGTATGCGGTCAATGAACCCCGCTCCTCATCTGCCGATGCGATAGCCCCAACGCCGCACTACGCTTCGGCCAGAATCTGCTGGATGACCTGCTCGAAAGTTTCCACGGGTTGTCCGCCGCTCACCAGATAGCGGCCGTTAAAGATGATCGCCGGCACCGACTGGATGCCCTTGGCCTGGTATTCCCGTTCTTCCGCACGAACCTCGTCGGCATACTCTCCGTTTCGCAGCACCCTGCCCGCCTCCGCGGCGTCGAGCCCCACGGATCGGGCCGCGTCGACCAGGACTTCGTGATTGCTCGGGTCTTTGCCCTCGGAATGATAGGCCCGCAGCAGCGCCAGTTTGAGTGGCAACTGCTTGCCCTCGATGCCGGCCCAATGCATCAGACGGTGCGCATCGAAGGTGTTATAGACGTGCGCACGCGGGCCGAAGGTAAAGCCGACGCTTGCCCCACGCTCGCGGATCATCGCTTGCGTTTCGGCGATCTGCGCCGGTGTGCGTCCGTATTTTTTGCCAAGATAATCGACAATGGCCTCGCCGTCCGGACCCATTTCCGGATTCAACTCGAAGGGATGTACCACTATCTGGGCATCGACCGCTTCGCCAAGACGCGATAGTGCAAGCTCGAGCGACGACAGGCCGATTGCACACCACGGGCATGCGATATCGGAGACGAAATCGATTGTGAGTTGTTGAGTCATAGCTTTCCTGACGAGAATAACCTGTGGCACGGCCGCCTCGTTGCGACAAAAAACGGCCCACAGAGTAGCCTAGCCTGAATCGCCAATATTTGCAGAGCCGCGCACCGGACGCACGCCGAAGCGGTCATCCGCGCTGCGTCAGTCCGGCATTCCGTTATGGTCGCCGAGCGGTCTGGCGGGCCAGTCGACCCAGCGATCCTTGCGGGTCAGCTCGTATGCTTCATTGACCGGGTAACGAATGCGGTTGTCGTCGCGCGGACGTTCGCCGACCACCATCAGCCTGACTTCGTCCTTCGTATTGTTGATGAAGGTGTGGCAGATTCCCGTGCCTGCCGGAAACGCCACGGAATTTCCTTCGGTAATGGAATGAAGCACGCCGTCGATCCAGACATCGGGCTTGCCTTCGAGCACATACACAAATTCCTGCTCGGTACTTTCGGCATGTGGATACGACGTCCGCCGGCCGGGCAGAAGCCTCACATGATGAATGCCAATGCGCGTGATGCCGAGTGCCTCGGAAAGCGGTGCGTCTAGCGCCATTTTCTCGGTATCGCCGCGATAGGAATGCGCATCCGGTTCTTCGAGTTCAGTCCAGTGCTTGATGAAATCGGGTCGGCTCATCGGTCATTCTCCTTCAGGAACCACGGTCGATAATAGCCGCTTGCACAAGGAACGCAACGCATTCGGTCCAGCAACGAAAACCCACGTCGACCCCAGTCATTCTGGCGCACGAATGTTGAATGGTTTTCCCGGCACCCAGGCCCAGGTCGCAATCACCTTCGCCCCCGCAGGACCCGCGGTAGTGACGTGAATGACATCGGCGGGCATCCGGTAGCTCTCACCCGCGTGAACGATGCGTGTTGGTTGACCATTGACCTGCACCGTCACCTCGCCCTCCAGCACATAAGCGACCTCAGGCCCGGTTGCTTTATGCCGCGGCTTCGAGGCGTTCGGAGGAAATTCGGCAATACCCATGCCCATTTCCCGATCGGTTCCTGGAATCGTGACCCGTTGCAAAACGACTGTGTCTTTCGCCGCCGGCGCGTTTTCGGCCGCTTCGACTGATGGTTGGACACACATGAGCGCCGAAAGAACAAGCGGAAGGTAGCGAGCGCTTTTCATCGAAGATGGTCCTGCTTATTGGCCGTCGTTGGCGAGTGACGTGAGAATCCGGTATGCCGCGGTGACCCGCTCATCAATCGGGAAATTCTTGTTGGCGAGAATGACGATCCCCAGCCGCTTCTGCGGAATAAACGCAATGTACGCGCCGAAGCCGTTAGTCGAGCCGGTTTTATTGATCCAGACGTCTTCACGAGGCGGCTGCGGCGGCGTGATTGCCGTAACCGGCGTTGCGTTGAAAATCATTGCCGACGAATTTCCATCCTGAAGCGTCTGCAGTTTGACGGGATAGGGATATTGCTCCCATATCAGGTCCTGGGTCATCGGCCCTGCCTTGAAGTACCCGGTGTGGGTATCTGTGATCGCGCGCTGGAGCTTCGGGTCGAGTTTGATCAGACTCATGTTGGCTTCCACAAAGCGGATCATGTCCGCAGCCGTGGTCCGGATGCCGTAGGCTTCATCAGACAGAACCCCGGGTGCCATTCTGATCGGCGCACCTTCTTTCGTGTAGCCCTGAGCGTAATCGCTCAATTTCCCAGCAGGAATGTTGATGTAGCTGTGCTTCATATCAAGCGCGGGAAACAGACGGCTTTCCATCAGCACGCTAAAGTCCTGACCCATGCTCTTCGCTGTTATGAGGCCAAGCGCGCCAATGCCGGGATTGGCATAAGTCCGAACCGTTCCAGGCGCATAGGTGGGCTGCCACTGCCTGAAATATTCCATCAACTGATCGTTGTTGCGGATGTTGTCGGGCACCTGCAAGGGGAGCCCTCCGGGCGTGTGCGTACCCAGATTGAGAAGGCTGACATTACCGAACTTGCTATTGCGCAGAGACGGGAGATACTTGCCCGGCTGATCCGACAAAGACAGATAGCCGCTTACCTGTGCATACGAGGCCAGCGTCGCCGTCAAAGTCTTGCTGACCGAACCCAGTTCGAACAAGGTGTCGCGCGTGACCGGCTGCCTGGTTTCGGTAGACGCCAGGCCGTAGTTGAATACGTAATGCTTGTCACCGTCGACGATGCCCACCGCCATGCCGGGAATACGATTGCTCGCCATGACCGGTTGTATGGCACGGTTCACTGCACTCGCGATTCTGTTTTGCTGATCGTCGGCCGCGTGGCTGACGGCCGCGGCCGCACAGGCAAAAAAAGTTGTTGCTATAAGGCTGATGGTTCTGAGCTTCATTTCCTGATCTGTCAATTTCGCGCAGGTGGGCGACGTTCGGGCGGGTTCGCTGAAAAAGGAGTATGCGTGCTCACAGATTCATCGACTATCGACGATATCTTGTCCGTGGCGAAAGAAAATCTTTCGCATAACACGCGATCTCCTCCCCCCGTTTGCCGTTAATTCCCCGCCCGCGCTTCGACGATCAGTAAGATCCCATATAGTCGCGCTTGCCGATATCGACGCCGTTGTGACGCACAATCGCGTAGGCCGTCGTAACGTGGAAAAAAAACTGCGGTAAACCGTAGTTTTGCAGATAGGCGCTGCCAACCAGCTTCTTCTCTTTCGGCGTGCCCGGACGCAGGACGATTTCCTTGCCCTCGCTACCTTCGAACTGGGCGGCCTCGAGCCCGCCGATGTACGTCAACGCCTTGGCGATAAGCGCCTGCAGGTCCGCAAACGTAACTTCGGTATCGGGCCACGACGGCACCTCGACGCCGGCCAGGCGCGAGCTGATACCTTTGGCGAAATCGGCCGCGATCTGTACCTGGCGCACGAGGGGAAACATGTCCGGGAACAGGCGCGCCTGCAGCAGCGCGTTCGGCTCGATGTTCTTTTCGGTGACGTGTGCTTCGGTTTTCTTCAGCACTTCGGACAATGCAGTCAGCATTTGCTTGAAAACTGGGACGGAGGCGCTGTAGATGGAACTCGTCATGATCACTCTTTCGGTCAATGTGGGATGCCGGCGCGGAAGATACCGCGTCGGCCGGTTTAATGTCTGTCTGGCGATAAAACGTGCTGGCGGTCAGGCAACAGACCTGAAGCGGGGGGAAGGTTACCATCGTCCTGGTTCGAACGTCTGCTCAATCCTGCCAGCGGATCCGGGCGCGGACATGGTTCGTCGCTGAGTTCGTGCAGGTGATATTCTTGCTGCTCACTGCATTTCTACACGCGGATGCACGTGTCAAACGATTCCCGATGTTCCCGATAGAACGCCAGGGGGCCGAAGCAACAACGCTTTCTTGCATCGCCCGGCACAGTACTGATAGATCGGCTTCAGACGAAGACGAACAAACAGGATTGAAAGTCATGAACGACAAGCAGGATGTGGCGCCAGACAGCACAGCAGCGCGAGTGGCCCTGTGGCGCGCGCTGCATGTCGAGGCCGATCCCCCGCCGCATGTGCTTGAAGACACAATCGGCCTTAAGCTACTCGCCCCGGACGAAAACTGGCGCAGCCGCGGGGACATGGACCCGCAGTTCACCCGTCCCTTCCGCGCTTCAATCGTGGCCCGTGCTCGCTTCATTGAGGACCTGGTCGTGGAACAGGCCGGCCACGGGCTGAGTCAGTACGTCATCCTCGGCGCGGGCCTTGACACCTTCGCACAGCGGCGGCCGGAGATCGCCTCCCGCCTCAGGGTGTTCGAGGTCGACCCGCCCGGTCCTCAGGCATGGAAGCGCGAGCGCCTGATCGAACTCGGTTTCGGCGTCCCGGACTGGCTGCGCTTCGTGCCGGTCGATTTCGAGGCAGGGGGAACCTGGCAGGACGGGCTCATGGCCGCCGGCTTCGACGAAAGCAGGCCGGCAATCGTGGTCTCCACGGGCGTCAGCATGTATCTCACCAAAGAAGCGAACGCAGCCACGCTGCGCCAGGTCGCGGCCCTCGCCCCAGGATCGACGCTCGCCATGACGTTCCTGCTTCCGCTGGAACTGGCGGACCCCGAGATACGTCCCGGGCTTGAGATGGCGGAAAAGGAGCCACGAGCCAGCGGCACACCGTTCCTCAGCTTCTTCACCCCGCCGGAGATCCTGGCGCTGGCCCACGAAGCGGGCTTTACGGAAGCACGGCACGTGTCAGCGGCCGATCTTACGCAGCGCTACTTCACGGGAAGAACAGATGATCTGCGTCCGCCAAACAATGCTGAGGAACTGCTGGTAGCCAATACATAGCTGCCGCATACTTTCCGGCATCGACATAAGCCCTGCGCCGGGGAAAAGCGCGAATGAGCCAGGTCAATGAACACCCGCTACCTCGTAGGCGACCCCAAATCACCAAGCCCGTGGCGACGCCTGCTATGGCTTTGGATCGCGTTCTGGCTGCTCATGCTGGCAGTGGGGATGCAGGAATCCTTGTGGACAGGCAAACTGCTTGTCTGGCAGCCGCTTGTCAACTACGGCTCGTCAGCGCTCGGCGCCACCGTGCTGGCTGCCGTGCAGAAGAGACGCGCGGACCGGTTCGACAGTTTTCTCAACCAGCCACTGCAATGGTTTCTCCGCGTCTGGGCATGGATGCCGCTGCAACTGGTCGTTTACGTCACTGCGGTGTATGCGTTGCGGATCGGCATCTACGCGCTCGCTGGCGTAAGGTTCCGGCACGGGCCGTGGGCCGAAGTGGCGGCTTACGAAGTGACGCAATTCGTGCTGTTCTACGCGTTGCTCGGGGGGGTTCAATTCGGCCTGCGTTCCTACAGAGCGTGGTCCGCCGAGCGGCTGCGCTCCGCACAGCAGGCAAACCTGGCACGGCAGGCACAACTTGCCCAGTTGACCCAGCAACTGCAGCCACATTTTCTCTTTAACGCGCTGAACACCATTTCATCGCTGATCCACAGCGATCCCGACACGGCCGACATGCTGCTCACCCGGCTCGCGACCTTGTTGCGCGCGGCCACCGACGCGAGCCAGCATCCCGAACAGTCACTGGCCGACGAACTGACGCTGCTTCACGCCTATGCGGACATCATGGTCCGGCGCTTCGCCGATCGGGTCCAGATTTCGTGGGAGGTCGATACCACTGCACAGACTTGCCGTGTCCCCACGCTCGGACTTCAGCCGCTGCTGGAGAACTGCTTCCGGCACGTCGTCGAGCGGCGCAGTGCGTTCACGCACATCGCGATACGCATACAGCGTATCGCGAGCCATCTGCAGATCGAGATTGAGGATGACGGAGATTTGCAGCACCTTCCTGTTAAGCGTGGTGTGGGCCTTGGTAATCTCGAGGACCGTTTGCACTCGTTGTACGGCACGCAGGCGAGTCTCGACTTGCGACTGCGACCGGGCGGTGGCCTGATCGCCAGGATGAGACTGCCGTGCGTGTGCTGATCGTCGACGATGAAGCGCTAGCACGCAGCAAACTGCTGCGCATGCTTCGGGCATTTCCCGACGTCGAAGTCATTGGTGAAGCTTCCGACGGTGCCGCGGCGCTGACGCTGGCCGCACAGCTACGGCCGGACGTGATCTTCCTCGACGTACAGATGCCCGAGATCGACGGTTTCGACGTGGCCGCGTCGCTGCCGGACGACGGTCCGGCGCTAGTGTTCGTGACCGCATTCGACCAGTATGCGTTGCGAGCATTCGACGCTCATGCAGCCGACTACCTGCTGAAACCTGTCGAACCGGAACGCCTGCAGCGCGCCGTGCAGCGCTTGCGCAAATCGGTCCGCGGCACGGCCCGCCCGAGCGTCGGCATGCCCGCCCATCTGATGATCGCCGAGCGAGGGCAAACGCATGTCGTGCGTTGCACCGATATCGAATGGCTGGAGGCCGCCGACAACTACGTCAACATCCATCTACCCGGGCAGAGCCTGCTGATACGCCGCACGCTCGCCGCCCTGCTCAATGACCTCGACCCGGCGTTTGTCCGTACACATCGCGGCGCTGCCGTGGCACTGGCCGCCGTGCTCACTGTGCGGCCACGGGGAAAGGGCGATGCCACCGTCGTTCTACGCAGCGGTGTCGAGGTGCCCTGCAGCCGGCAGCATCGGGAAACACTGATGCAACGCCTCCGGCAATAACGCAGATCGCGCAATCCACCCCGCCGCAGACCCATCTCGTCCCAGTTCGATTGCGAACCAGGGGGCGTCAAACTACGCTGGCTGGTATCACGATAGGGATGATCCAGTCATGGCTGCGTTGCTCACGATACTTAAGTTCGCTGTCGTCCTGGTCCTCGCCTCTTCATTAGCCGAGGCTCTGGTGCTTTCTGTCCGGCGTGGCTGGCGCGGCTACGACTGGAGGGCGGCCAGTATCTCGGTGGCCGACTATCTCGTTCGTGAGTATCCGTTGCAATGGTTGCTACCGCTTGCATTCTGGAGCGACTCAATGAACTGGTTCTGGCGGCACAGGCTCTGGACTTTACCGATGAACCATTGGAGCGGTTGGCTGGCGTGCTTCGTTGGCCAGGAGTTCTGCTATTACTGGTATCACCGTGCAGCCCACCGGACGCGCTGGTTCTGGTGCACCCACGCCGTCCACCATTCATCCAATGAACTCAACCTGGCCGCCGCGTACCGTATCGGTTGGACTGGCCGCCTTACCGGTTCGCTGCTGTTCTTCGTGCTCGCGCCGCTATTCGGTATGCCGCCCCAGATTGTGCTGATGCTGCTTTCGCTCAACCTGCTCTACCAGTTCTGGCTGCACGTAACCTGGGTTCCACGTCTTGGGCCGTTGGAATGGATTCTCAACACACCTTCCGCGCACCGTGTGCATCATGCGTCCAACATCGAATACCTCGATGGAAATTACGGCGGTGTGCTGATTGTGTTCGATCGACTATTCGGTACTTACATCGCAGAACGGCGCGACGTACCGTGTCGCTTCGGCCTGGTCCGGCCGACAACGACTTATAACCTGCTGGCCATCGAGTTCGATCACTGGCGCGCGCTGTGGCGCGATCTCCAGGCTGCCCGTTCCATCCGCGAGGTGTACGGCTATGTGGTCAAGCCGCCTGGCTGGCGGCCGGATAACACCGGGGAAACGACCGAAGATCTAAGACGCCGGGCAGATCCACCATCCTTCGGAGTGGAACAGCGATAAGGACTCGCATCGGTGTGAGAGATGCGGAATCTACTGTTCTAAAGCTGGGCTTCGATAGCCGCCTTGTCTATCACTGACCATACGTGCTCAATCTTTCCGCTCTGAAATTGATAGAACACGTTCTCGGTAAAGGACACTGTCTTCCCGTTTACGTTGAGGCCAAGGAATTTCCCCTTCGGCGTACAGGCGAAGGCCAGGCGGCTAGCGATATAAGGCGAATCGGAAACCAGCAGCTGAATGTTGAAATGGAGGTCTGGGATTTCACTGAAGTCTCTCTCCAGCATCTCGCGATAACCCGACAACCCGATCCGCTGACCGTTGTAGTACACGTCGTCATGAACAAACCGCCCCAGGTTTGGCCAGTCCTGTTTATTCAGGCAGGCAATGTAGTCTCGGTATACGTCGGAGAGGTCGGCTTTATTCATGGCGATTGCCCTATCCTTTTACAAGGTCCTGCAGCAATGTGGGATGAGTTGATATTCTGCAGCCAAGAATAGCACCTCGAAAATCGAATCGCTCCCCGCCGCCATGCCCAGCTTTTGGGAAATGAAGGAGCGGTTCACCGCCCCTCATTTCCGCCTAGATAACCATCCCGCCCGAGACTTCTATACGCTGGGCATTGACCCAGCGATTGTCTTCGGACAGCAGCGACGCGATCATGGGGCCGATGTCGTCGGGCAAGCCCGCACGGCCGAGCGCCGTCACCTCCGACACGCGCTTATTGATCTCGGGATTGTCGCGAACCATGCCGCCGCTGAAGTCCGTGGCGACTGCGCCTGGCGCGACGGTATTGACGGCGATTCGACGCGGACCGAGCTCCTTCGCCAGATAGCAAGTCAGAACCTCAACCGCGCCTTTCATAGACGCATAAGACGCACTACCCGGAAAAGCGACGCGGGTTAAGCCCGAGGAAATATTCACGATGCGGCCCCCGTCATTGATGAGCGGCAGCAGCTTCTGCGTCAGAAAAAATACGCCCTTGAAATGGACGTTGTAGAGACTGTCCAGCTCTTCCTCAGTTGTCGCGTCGAACGGCGCGTGATGCGAAATGCCGGCGTTGTTGACGAGGTAGTCAAACCGCACGGCGCCCAACTGGACAAGCGACGCCCGAACCTGCGCTACGAACGAGTCGAACGTGCTCACTTTCCCGGTATCGAGCGGCAATGCAATGGCGCTTTGCCCCTCCTCTGCCACCAGGTTCACGACCTTTTCGGCTTCTGCCTGATTGGAACGATACGTGAAGATGGAACTGACTCCGCGTTTCGCGAGGTGCAGCACGGTATTGCGGCCTAGGCCGCGACTGCCTCCTGTCACGATTGCGATCTTCGAGATGGCATCTGCTGATTTTCCTGCTGTCATTCCGCGCTCCACGTTAGGTGTGTAGCTGCAAGCTTATTCCGGCCGGTAGCGAGGCTGAATGCCCTAATTGCCCTACTTCTTGCCTAATCCTGCCCGGGCCTCTACCTCGCGACACGACACGCTGTAACATGAAGGAACGCGGGCGTGGAGAAATTTCATATGTCAAATGCCTTGATCGAAGGCGTCAAACGCTATACCCACAAGCAAGCCGGGAGGGAGAGCCCGTTCGTGACCGCCATCGAAGGTTTAACCATCCTCCGCTCGGATCATGAAAAACATCCCGCTCATCTGATCATGAAGCCAGCGCTCTGTGTCGTCGCGCAAGGTGCCAAGTGGACGACATTCGGTGACAGGCGGTACGACTACAGGGCAGGACAAGCCCTGGTCGTCAGCGTCGAGATGCCGGCCTTCAGCAGGGTGGCGAAAGCCAGCGCAGCCGAGCCCTACCTCGGTATTATTATTGAGTTCAATCTTGCCATCATGCGCGACGTCATGGCGTCTCTCGACACGCCACCTGCGCCGGAAGACAATTTCGGGCGCGGCGTTTTTGTCACCGACTTTGACGGCCCGCTCGCTGACTGCGTGCTTCGCATGGTGCGTCTCCTCGATACGCCTCAGGCTATTCCCATTCTCGCGCCGATGATCATGCGAGAGATCTGCTACTGGTTGCTAACGGGCCCTCACGGCAACGAGGTCGCCAAGGTCGTGCTGGCAAACAGCCATGTGCAGAGAGTCGTCACTGCCATCCATGCCTTACGGAACCAATTTGCTGAGACGGTACGCATCGAGGATCTGGCTGCCGTCGCGCAAATGAGTCCGTCGGCATTCCACAGGCAGTTCAAGGCGCTGACATCGATGACGCCGTTGCAATACCAGAAGCAGCTTCGCCTGCTTGAAGCGCGCCATCTGATGGTGGCCGGAATCGCCAACGCCGAAGCCGCGGCCTATCAGGTGGGCTATGAAAGCGCATCGCAATTCAGCCGTGAATATTCGCGCATGTTTGGAGCGCCACCTCGGCGTGACATAGCGACATTGAAAACTGCAACAGCCTAGCGTTCCGCCGACAAAGCCACCCGTAATAACGCGGCTCCCCCTCAACAACTGCCGCGCGCCACCGATAACACATATGGGGCTTCTGTGGATTGAATGTCTTCAATGATTCATGCGCTCAGGTGTAAGCTAGGCAAATTTCAAGAATCCACCCCGCCCGTTCGCCGCCAAAACGACAGAACGACCGAACGCCGGGAGGGCTAAACCTGCCATCCAGACGGACGGCAGGTTAATGGAAGGTTATATTCAAGCTACCTTCTCGCGCGGGAGACACTGTGATTCGACATGGCCTTGGCGGTTTGCTGCTTGCGCTATGCTGTCTTGGCAGCGCGATGGCGGCCGGTCCCGATTGCTCGCGTTCATTTACGCTCGCGTTGCACGATCACGGCCTGCTCTATTCCGTCGACACCGACACCGGCATCGACAAAGACTTCGCCGACGAACTCATCCGCCGCAGCGGCTGCCAGATCCGGGTCAGCCTCATGTCGCGTGCCCGTATCTGGAAACTGATCGAGTCCGGCGCACTCGATTTCAGCCTGTCCGGGATTGCCAACGACGAGCGTAATCAATACGCGGATTTCGCCTGGTATTTCCGGAACAAATACTATTTGCTGGTACGCAAGGATGCCGGCATCCATCAACTGACCGATTTCGAGCACAACAAGCAGTTTCAGCTTGGCGTTATCCGCAGCTTCCGTTACAGCGATTCCGCCAACCGGCTGGTCGATAAACTCTCGGCCGAAAACCGCGTCAGCCAGGCAGGCGGCCTCGATCCGCTGTATCAGGCACTGATCCTCCGGCACATCCAGGGCATGATTATCGAACCCTTCGACTATCCTGCTCTCGATGAAAAGAAAATCCGCGACGTGACTACCATCGTGGAGTTCAATGACCCCGCCGTACCGCACGGCCTCATCATGTCGAAGCGGGCGCTGTCGGCAACCGAGCGGGAAAAGTGGCGCGCCCTCGTGAATGACATGCGCGCGGACGGCACCGTCCAGCGCATCTTCGAGAAGTACTTCAAACCCGACCTCGCTGATTCGATGGTCGACCTCCAGACGCCACCGTGAGCTGGGCGCGCCTGGTCCTGCTCCCGTTAATGGTCTTGTCCACTTCACTCAGTGTTACCTGGATACTTTGGGACCACGAACGGCAAGCTGCCCGCCATGAACTGCTCGCCCAGTTCAACTTCTCGCTGGGCGACGCCGTCAGCCGGGTCGAACAGCGTATGGCGACCTACGAGCTCCTGCTGCGCGGCGTGCAGAGCCTGTTCGCCGCCACCGGCGAAATCAACCGTGACAAATTCCGCAGCTACGTCGGCACGCTCAATCTCGACGCGAACTTCTCCGGCATCCAGGCCATCGGCATCGCCGAATGGGTAACGGCGACGCAGAAGAATGCCCATGTGGCCGCCATGCGCCAGCAAGGTCTGACCGGCTACACCATTGAGCCGCAGGGCTCGCGCGACAACTACGCACCCGTCATCCAGCGTGAGCCGTATATTGGTCTCAATCGCGCGTCGCTGGGCGTGGACGCGTGGGCCGACCCGGTGCGGCGGCGCGCCATGGAAAAGGCGCGCGATTCCGGAATGGCAAGCATCTCCGGGAAGGTCCGTCTTTGGGTGGATACCGAGGCCGACGCGCGCCCCGGTTTCATCATGTACCTGCCAATCTACGCACAAGGGCAATCGCAGGACAGCGTCGCCCAGCGCCGGGCGCACCTGGTCGGCTGGGTCTACGCTTCGTTCCGCATGCACGACGTCATCGCAAGTCTGTACGGCGATCAGCCGCCGGGACTCAGCATCGCCATCTACGACGGCATTGAACCGTCCCCCGCGGCACTGCTGCACAGAACACCTGCAACAGGCGGCCAGCATCCGCTCGCGATCATTTCGGCCAACGAGTATCTGGTCGTTGGCGGACACGACTGGACGCTTTCGATGAGCGCTCAGGACGACTTCAAATCCCGTTTCGGCCGCAACGCTGAACTGCTGATCGCCAGCGCCGGCATCGGTCTTAGCCTGCTGCTCGCGCTGCTCACCTGGCTAATGATGACCGGTCGCGGCCGCGCGCTGCGGCTCGCCTCCGCGATGACACAGGAATTGCGCGAGAACGAGGAAAAATTCCGCGCGATCGCCGACTGCACGGTCAACTGGGAGGTCTGGTGGGGCCCGGACGGCAAGCCCCGCTGGATCAACCCATCCGTGCAGGAATACACGGGCTATACGGTCGAAGAATGCATGGCCATGCCCGACTTTGCAGGCACCCTGATCTATCCGGAAGATCGCCCCCGTGTTGCCCCTGAGTTTCTGAAGGGACTTCAGGGCTTTCGCGGCGATGACCTCGAGTTTCGTTGTGTTCGCAAGGATGGCTCACTGGTCTGGCTTTCCGTTTCGTGGGTTCCAATCAGCGATGCCAAAGGCGATTTCATTGGCTTTCGCACAAGCGGGCGCGACATTACCGAGCGCAAACAGGTCGAGACCGAACTGCGAATCGCCGCTGTCGCCTTCGACTCGCAGGAGCCGATGATGATCACCGACGCCAACGCCAACATTCTGCGCGTGAACTCGGCTTTCACCGAATGCACCGGCTATACCGCCGGCGAAATTGTGGGCCAAACACCGCGAATACTTCAATCAGGCCGCCACGGCACCACTTTTTTCCGCGAGATGTGGGAAGCCATCCACCGGACTGGCGGATGGCAGGGAGAAATCTGGGACCGCCGCAAAAATGGCGAGGTGTATCCCAAGTGGCTCACGATCTCCGCGGTAATGAGAGCAGATGGTGTTGTCAGTCACTATGTCGGCACGCATCACGACATTACCGAACGCAAGATCGCGGAGGAAAAAATCAAGGAGTTGGCCTTCTTCGACGCGCTGACCCGTTTGCCCAACCGCACCCTGCTGCTGGATCGGCTGAAACAGGCGATCACCTCCAGCGCCCGCAGCGAAGCGTGCGGCGCCTTGCTGTTCATCGACCTCGATCACTTCAAGACCTTGAATGACACCCTCGGCCACGACAAAGGCGATTTGCTGCTGCAGCAAGCGGCGCAACGTCTGGCGGCCAGCGTACTCGAGAGCGACACCGTGGCGCGGGTGGGTGGAGACGAGTTCGTGGTGGTGCTGGGGAGCTTGCATGAAAACCGCGAGGAGGCAGCGAGCCAGACCGAGACTCAGGGCGAAAAAATTCTCTCAGTCCTAGGCATGCCGTATCAGCTTGGCGACATTGAATACCGCAGCACCGCGAGCATTGGCGCCACCGTATTCATGGGGCAGCAGGCTTCCATAGACGAGCTCCTGAAGCAGGCCGACCTCGCGATGTACAAGTCGAAAGAGAGAGGACGCAATGCGGTGTGCTTCTTCGATCCGGACATGCAGACTGTCGTGGTGGAACGGGCTGCACTCGAGGCGGGACTACGCAACGCAATCGAGGAAGATCAGTTCCTGCTTCATTACCAGGCACAGGTCGACGGCGCTTGCGTCACGGGCGTCGAAGCGCTGGTGCGCTGGCAACATCCCTTGCGCGGTATTGTGCCGCCTGCCGATTTCATTCCACTGGCTGAAGAGACCGGATTGATTCTTGCATTGGGCGGCTGGGTTCTGGAAGCGGCCTGCACGCAACTGGCGCAATGGGCAACGCGGCCCGAGATGGCTCATCTCACGATTGCGGTCAACGTCAGCGTCCAGCAGTTCCGCGAACCCGACTTCGTGGACAAGGTGTTGGCCACCATTAACCAGACAGGCGCGAGAGCAGACAGGTTAAAACTGGAACTGACGGAAAGTGTGCTGGTGGACAACGCGCAGGACATCATCCAGAAGATGGGTGCGCTCAAGGCGAAAGGCGTTGTCTTTTCACTGGACGATTTCGGTATCGGATATTCGTCGCTTTCCTACTTGAAGCGTCTGCCTTTGGACCAGTTGAAAATCGACCGGTCGTTCGTGCGTGATGTCCTGGTCGACCCCAACGACGCTGTGATTGCCAGAACCATCGTAGCGCTTGCGCAGAGCCTCGGCCTGGGGGTTATCGCCGAAGGAGTGGAGACCGAGGCTCAGCGAGATTTCCTCGCCGCCGCGGGATGTCATGCGTACCAGGGCTACTATTTCTGCCGCCCGCTTCCCATCGAGGGATTTGAAGCGTTTTTCAGCCAGCTCGAGTCGCGCCAGTGCGTGGCTGAATGATCTCGGCACGCCAGATTTAACGCGCCGTCCTCTCCTGTCAATGCCCGGATTCGCGCCAGACATGAAGGCCCGCGTCGTTGCTCGCCATGTCGTTGTCTTGCGCAAATAAGGCGAAAGTCATGCTGCCGGCCGGGATTTAATGTGTGTTTGCAGTTGCGCTGATACAGGGTTTCCGCGCGAGGCAGATTCAAGCGCCCGGAATCAGACTAGTCCAACTGATTGAGCGCAATGTACGACGCAAAATCATCCTGTTAAAGTGATGGCATTATTCAGGTATACGTCCTCGGAGGTTACGCATGGCCCACGTGAACGACGACGGGAGCGGCAATCGGCTCGGCAACTATCTGAAGAACCGGCGGACCAAGCTCGATCCCGCGTCCTTCGGCATTTTTGGTGGCCGGCGGCGGACGGCGGGACTGCGCCGGGAAGAGGTGGCGCAGCGCGCCAACATCAGCGCGGCCTGGTACACCTGGCTGGAGCAGGGTCGCGGCGGCAATCCGTCGGCGGACGTGCTGGACCGCATCGCCCGTGCACTCATGCTGACCGAGGTCGAGCGCGAACACGTATTCCTGCTCGGCCTCGGCCATCCACCCGAAGTCCACTATCGCGGCGGTGACGCGATCACGCCGCGACTGCAGCGCCTGCTCGATGCGCTGCCCTATAGCCCGGCGATCGTCAGGACTGCGACCTGGGACGTGGTGGCCTGGAACCGCGCAGCCGCGGCCGTGCTCACCGACTACGGCACGCTGCCACCTGAAAAACGCAACATCCTGCGCATGATTTTCAGCGATCCCCGCGTTCGTGCCGCGCAGTTCGATTGGGAAAGCGTGGCCCGCTTCGTGGTAAGCGCCTTCCGGATCGATGCCGCGCGCGCAGGCGCCGACGCCGAGGTAGCGCCGCTCGTCGACGAACTGTGCCGGTCAAGTCCCGAGTTCGCCGCCATGTGGCGAGACAATGAGGTGCAAACCCACGGTGACGGGGTCAAGCACCTGCGCCACCCCGTGCTCGGACCGATTTCGCTGGAATTCTCATCCTTCGCGATCGACGGGCGGCCGGATCTTCAGATGATCGTCTACAACCCGGCGACACCGGTCGATCAGGAGCTGATCAGGTCTCTCATCGAGAGAACGCCGGCAATCGCTGCGGAGTGAGCCTGGAAGTATCGCCCGTTCGCCGGACCCAGGGGAATCCCTTGCCATGCGCCCGGCCGCCCGAAAGGCCGCCGGGCGCATGGACTACGTGATCTCGTGCGCAAGTGCAACAATCGACCATGCTAGGCTACGCGTAGCGATCGTTCCGCGTGGAAAATTCCGCCGTCAGGAAAAGAAACATCGAAAGCTCGGGTGGCCTGAACAGGCCCGCCCGCACCCCTCGCTCAGGCTAAGCGCAGGCGAAACAAGGTGGATCGATGATCGACGTCAACCAGCGTATTGTCCGGCGGCTGCGCGTGTGCATCGCGCTTTGCGGCAGCGCCGCAGTGGCCGGCTGCATGGTCGGCCCCGACTACCGCACGCCCGCCGCGCCAGCTACCGACACCTACACCGCCTCGCCGATGCCCGAGCAGACGGCCTCTTCTCCGGGGGCCGCCGGCTTGCCGCAGCGCTTTGTGCCGGGACAGGACATTCCCGCTGCCTGGTGGGCGCTCTTTCATTGCGAACCGCTCGATACGCTGATCCGTCAGGCGCTCGTCAACAGTCCGAACATCGTCGCAGCGCAAGCTGCGTTGCGGCAGGCGCGCGAAAACTTCTCGGCGCAAGCCGGCGGCTCGCTGCTGCCCAGCGTCGACGCGCAACTCGGCGCCACGCGCGAAAAAGTGAACGGCATCGCGTTCGGTGAGCCTGGACTGGTCGAAGAGTTCAATCTCTACAACGCATCCGTCAACGTGTCGTACAAGCTCGACGTGTTCGGCGGCGCGCGGCGCGAACTTGAAGCATTGCACGCGCAAATCGATTACCAGCGCTTCCAGTTGCAGGCCGCCTATCTCGCGATGTCAGCCAACATTGTGACCGCGGCCGTCAAGGAAGCGTCACTACGCGCGCAGATCGAAGCAACCGAGCGGATCGCCGCGGAAGAAGACGAGCAACTGGGCGTACTCGGCAAGCAGTTTGAATTGGGAGGCGTGGGCCGTACGACGGTACTCGCGCAGCAGACCCTGTTGGCGCAGACCCGCGCAACGCTGCCGCCGCTGCAACTGCAACTCGACCAGGTGCGCCACCAACTCGCCGTGCTGGCCGGCAAACTGCCCAGCGACACCGCCTTGCCCGAATTCAGGCTCGGGATGTTTTCATTGCCCGAGACGCTGCCCGTCAGCCTCCCGTCGGCACTGGTGCAGCAGCGTCCCGACATCCTCGCCGCCGACGCCGTACTGCATCAGGCCAGCGCGCAGATCGGCGTGGCGACCGCGGCGATGTATCCGCAGATCACGCTGTCCGCCAGCTACGGCGCCGAGGCGCTGACGCCGGCCCAGGTGTTCAAGGCCGGCAGCACGATCTGGAGCCTGGGCGCCGGTCTGCTGCAACCGGTCTTCCACGGCGGTCAACTGAGTGCGCAGAAGCGCGCGGCCGAGGCGGCGTACGAGCAGGCCGACGCCCAATATCGTGAAACGGTGCTGCTGGCGTTCCAGAACGTTGCGGACTCGCTACGCGCGCTCGATCACGACGCGACCGGCCTGAAAGCCCAGACGGACGCCTGGCGCTCCGCCAACGATTCGCTGGAACTGACGCGCGGGCAATATCGCATCGGCGGAGTGAGCTATCTGTCGCTTCTCGATGCGCAACGCCAGTACCAGCAAACGGTGGTGAGCCTTGCGCAGGCGCAGGCGTCCCGCTACGCCGATACCGCGGCCCTCTTCCAGTCGCTCGGTGGCGGCTGGTGGAACGCCGCCGCGCCGGCCACCGCTGCCGCCACAACGCATTGACACATCGCAGGACGGAACACTCGCTTCACTGCTCTTCGCAACACGCGCTGTCAGGAATGCTCAGGAACGCAACGTCCGGCGCCTCGCGCCAATGCCGTGCAAGGACATCACGATGACCGAAAGAAAACCGATGACAAAGCGGATGGTGATCATGCTGATCTGCGTCGGCCTGCTGCTGGCCGCGCTCGTCGGCTTCAACCTGTTCCGCGCGCACATGATCGCGAAGTTCATGGCGGGCAACGCGGCGCCGCCCGCCACTGTCTCGGCGGTGGTCGCCGGCTATCAGTCGTGGCAACCGCAGCTTGCGGCGGTCGGCAGCCTGCGCGCCGTGCGCGGCGTCGATGTCACCACCGAAGTCGCGGGCCTCGTGCGCGAGGTGGCGTTCAACTCAGGGCAGGAAGCGAAAGCCGGGCAGGTTCTTGTCAGACTCAACGCCGACAGCGATGTGGCGCTGCTCCAGTCGCTCCAGGCGGCAGCAGAACTCGCCCAGACGGTCTACCAGCGCGACAAGGCGCAGTACGACATCAAGGCGATCGCCAAGGCGCAACTCGACGCGGACGCCGCCGACCTGAAGGGCAAGAAAGCGCAAGTCGCGCAACAGGCCGCGCTCGTCGACAAGAAGACCATCCGCGCCCCGTTTGCGGGGCGCCTCGGCATCACCACGATCAATCCGGGGCAGTACATCAATCCGGGCGATGCGATCGTCACGCTGCAGGCAATCGATCCGATCTACGCCGATTTCTACCTGCCGCAGCAGCAGCTCGGCCAGCTCGCGATCGGCCAGACCATTGTGGTCGACACCAATGCGTACAGCGGGCAAACGTTCGTGGGCAAAATCCAGTCGGTCAGCCCGAAAGTCGACAGCGCCACGCGCAACGTGCAGATCGAAGCCAGTGTGGACAATCATGAGCGCAAGCTGCTGCCGGGCATGTACGCGAACGTGAAGATCGACGCGGGTGCCGGACAGCGCCACCTGACGCTGCCGCAAACGGCCATCACCTACAACCCCTATGGCGCGACCGTATTCATCGTCAAGCCGGGCACGCAACCCAACGCGCAGGGCAAGACATTGCCCGTCGCGCAGCAGGTGTTCGTCACGCCAGGGCCGACGCGCGGCGATCAGGTTGCGATTCTCAAAGGCGTAGAAGCCGGCACGCAGGTCGTGACGAGCGGGCAGCTCAAGCTCAAGAACGGCACGCCGCTTGTCATCAACAACAGCGTGCAGCCGACGGACAGTCCGAACCCGACGCCTCAGGAACAATAGAGAGACCGCGCGATGACATTCACCGATCTCTTTATCCGGCGGCCCGTGCTTGCCTCGGTCGTCAGCCTGCTGATTCTCGTGCTCGGACTGCGCTCGCTGGCCGCGCTGAAAGTCAGCCAGTATCCGCAGACCGAAAACGCGGTCGTGACGATCAGCACGGCTTACTATGGTGCGAACGCCGACACCATCGCCGGGTTCATCACCCAGCCGCTGGAGGCCGCGATCGCCCAGGCGCAAGGCATCGACTACATGTCGTCGACCAGCAGCACCGGCGTCTCGACCATTACCGCAACGCTGCGTCTGAATTACGACGCGAATCGCGCGCTCACCGAGATCAATACGCAGATCGGTTCCGTGCGCAACCAGTTACCGCCGCAGGCGCAGCAGCCGGTGCTGACGGTCCAGACCGGGCAGACCACCGACGCCATGTACATGGGCTTTTACAGCGATGTGCTGCCAAGCAACAACGTCACCGATTACCTGCTGCGTGTCATCAAGCCCAAGCTCGATTCGATCGAAGGCGTGCAGACAGCCGAAATCCTCGGCGGCCGGCAGTTCGCGTTGCGCGCGTGGCTCGATTCAACGCGGCTCGCCGCGCACGGCGTGACGGCAACCGACGTCTTCACGGCGCTCGGCAACAACAACTACCTCGCGACGCTCGGCACGACGAAGGGGCAAATGGTCAGCGTCGACCTCAACGCAGGCACGGACCTGCATACCGTCGACGACTTCAAGCAACTCGTCGTCAAACAGAAGAACGGCGCGATCGTGCGCCTCGAAGACGTCGCGAACGTCGTACTCGGTGCCGACAGCTACGACTTCAACGTCGCGTTCAGCGGCAAGCGTTCAGTGTTCATCGGCATCAAGGTCGCGCCGGACGCCAATATCCTCGATGTGGCCAAGCGCGTGAAGGCCGTCTTTCCCGGGCTGCAGAAGCAGTTCCCGATCGGTATGACGGGCGACATCGTTTATGACGCAACCGATTTCGTCAACACGGCAATCGTCGAAGTCATCAAGACGCTGGTCGAGTCGCTGCTGATCGTCACCGTGGTGATTTTCCTGTTCCTCGGCAGTTTCCGCGCGGTCATCGTGCCGCTGATCGCAATGCCGTTGTCGCTCATCGGCACGTTCTTCGTGATGCAGTTGCTCGGCTACTCGATCAATCTGCTGACACTGCTCGCACTCGTGCTCGCGATCGGGCTCGTCGTGGACGATGCGATCATCGTCGTCGAAAACGTTGATCGTCACATGAAGGAAGAAGGCAAAGCGCCACTCGATGCCGCGCTGATCGCCGCTCGCGAACTCGGCGGACCGATCCTCGCGATGACCGTCGTGCTGATCGCCGTGTATGCGCCAATCGGTTTTCAGGGCGGCCTGACAGGTGCCCTCTTCACCGAGTTCGCCTTCTCGCTCGCCGGCGCGGTGACCGTGTCCGGCGTGATCGCGCTGACGTTGTCGCCAATGATGTGCTCGCGCTTCTTTCGCGCGGAGCAGGAGTCTGGGCGTTTCGCGCGTTTCGTCGACCGCCAGTTCGACCGCGTCCATCGTGGCTACGGCCGTCTGTTGCACGCGACGCTCGACACCTGGCCCGTGTTCACCTTGATGGGCGCGCTGCTGCTCGGCGGCACGGTCTACCTGTTCATGACGTCGAAATCGGAGCTCGCGCCGCAGGAGGATCAGGGGATCGTCCTGTCGCAGATCCAGGGGCCGCCGAACGCAACGATCCAGCAGATGCAGACCTACGCGGACCAGGTGTTCAACATCTCCAAAGCGTTGCCTGAATACTCGCAGATGTTCCAGCTCACTGGTGCGCCAACGCTCAACCAGGGGATCGGCGGCGTACTGTTCAAGACATGGGACCAGCGCAGCAAGGGTGCGACCGCCTTGCAGCAGGAATTGCAGCAGAAATGGAATGAGATTGCCGGTGCTCGCGTCGCGGCGTTCCAGTTTCCGCCGCTGCCGGGCTCGCAGGGTCTGCCAGTGCAGTTCGTCATCAGCACGACCGAACCCTTCGAGAACCTCAACGAGGTATCGCAGGCTGTCCTGCAGAAAGCCCGCGCGAGCGGGATGTTTTTCTTCGTCGACAGCGATCTCAAGCTCGACAAGCCGGAAGCCACGCTCATTGTCGACCGCGACAAGGTCGCCTCGCTCGGCCTCTCGCAGAGCGACGTCGGGCAAGCGCTCGGCTCAGCGCTCGGGGGCGGCTACGTCAACTACTTCTCGATCGCCGGGCGCTCGTACAAGGTGATTCCGCAGGTGTTGCAGACCGACCGCCTGAATCCTTCGCAGGTGCTCGACTACTACCTGCGTACGCCGGACGGCAGTGTCATTCCGGCTTCGACGATTGCGCATCTCGAACACAACGTCGTGCCGGAATCGATCAACCACTTCCAGCAACTCAACTCGGCGACGATCTCGGGCGTGACCGTGCCAGGCGTATCACAAGGCGAGGTGCTCGATTTTCTGCGCAAGGCAACCACACAGGCCGCACCAGCGGGGTATTCCGCGGATTACTCAGGGCAATCGCGGCAGTTCGTCCAGGAGTCCGGTGGTTTCGTCATCACGTTGCTGTTCGCGACGATCATCGTGTTCCTCGCGCTCGCGGCGCAGTTCGAAAGTTTCCGTGACCCGATCGTGATTCTGGTTTCGGTGCCGATGGCGCTCTTCGGAGCGCTCATCTTCATCAACATCGGTCTGACGACGCTGAACATCTACACGCAGGTCGGGCTCGTCACGTTGATGGGGCTCGTCAGCAAGCACGGCATCCTGATCGTCCAGTTCGCCAACGAGTTGCAACACGCAGGCAAATCGAAACGCGAGGCCCTGGAAGAAGCGGCGGGCGTGCGGCTGCGGCCGATTCTGATGACAACAGCGGCGATGGTGCTCGGCGTCCTGCCGCTCGTGATCGCCTCGGGCGCGGGCGCGGCGGGTCGCAATGCGATGGGGCTCGTAATCTTCACGGGGCTCTCGATCGGCACGCTTTTTACGTTGTTCGTAGTGCCTGCGATGTATATGTTCCTCGCCGCCGATCATCATCAGAAAACTGCAGCGCCGAAGGCGGGTTAGCGCTGCACCGGGGTGAGATCCGTCATCGCGACACCCAGTCCGCGAGCGGCGGCGTTCGTCGCAAGCTCATCCAGATTGAAGGTGATGTGTTCATAGTTCCTGGCAGCCGACCCGCCATGGGCCTTCAACCACGTTGCCCATTCGTGTTGCCCTGTAGAACCGTGAATGAGGGTGTACTGCTCCAACTCTTCCTTCACGCGTGCGCCTGCTTCCATTGCCGATAACGCCGCGTCAGCCGGCGCGCGCGCAATTGATCGAGGATCAAGGTAAGGACCGCGGAATACCTGGCAGGTGCCGTACGTCCTGCACCGAGCGCACGTAAATGACGTTTGACGAGTGCCATCCGGGCGAGCCCGGTGAGTGCCCGGTCGCGCCATTCAATCGGCTGAATGTGCGCGCCCAGATCCGCGCCTGCCCGCCAGCGTGCGGGCAGATCGGGCATCACGGCGAGCGCCGTGGCCATGCCTACGACTGCGACGCCACTGTTCAGCACCTGTTCAGCCACCGCGCGACGCCGGATGCCGCCCGTCGTCATGACAGGCATCGCGGCGACGCCGGCCAGATCTCTGGCGAATTCGAGGAAATAGGCTTCGCGCGCGAGGGTGCGCCCGTCAGCGGTGTCGCCCTGCATCGCGGGGCTTTCATAGCTGCCCCCGGATAGCTCGACCAGGTCGACCGGCAGTTCATTCAGCCACAGTACGACTTGCCGGGCGTCGTCTTCCGAAAAGCCACCGCGCTGAAAGTCGGCGGAGTTCAGTTTGACGGCTACGCAAAAACCCGGTGAGACCTTTGCGCGAACCGCACGCACGACTTCCAGCAACAGGCGGGCACGGTTGGCAAGATTGCCGCCCCAACGGTCGGAGCGGTGATTGGTCAGCGGCGAAAGGAACTGCGAGATCAGATAACCATGTGCGGCGTGAATTTCCACGCCTGTGAACCCCGCCTGTTCGGCAGCGTATGCCGTCGCCGCAAAACGGCCGATGGTCTCGCTGATCTCGTCTTCGCTCATCGCGCTCGGCTGCGCGAACAGTTTGCTGTGTTTGCCGAGCGCCATCGGGACAGCGGAGGGTGCCCACGCGTTGCCGCCCATCGCCGCCAGCACTTGCCGGCCCGGATGATTGATCTGCATCCACACCTGGGCGCCCTTGCTGCGTGCCGCCTGTGACCACTGCATGAACGGTGCAAGGGGCGTATTGGCCTCAAGCACAATCCCGCCAGGACCGGTCAGCGCCCGGCCGTCGATCATTACGTTGCCAGTGACGATAAGACCCGCGCCGCCTTCGGCCCACGAGCGGTACAGGCGATGGATGGTCTCACCAGGCAGTTGCCCCGCGTCGGCAAGGTTTTCTTCCATCGCCGCTTTGGCCAGACGGTTGGGCAGCCAGGTGCCGTTGGGCAACTGCAGAGGTGTAAACAGCGATGTAGTCATGGCAAAGTCAGTGTGCGAGATGGACGATGCCGCTATACTAAGATTAAAGTCAACTTGAAGGTCAAGCGCTATGAGAATCGGCGAACTCGCGGAAAAAACCGGCCTCGCGCCGTCTGCCATCCGTTTTTATGAGCAGAGCGGCTTGCTACCCGCGCCGGAGCGCAGTCCTAACGGGTATCGCGTCTACTCTGATATGGCCGTTGGGCGCCTGCGCATGGTGCAGCTAGCGCAGAATCTCGGCTTCCCGCTCGACAAACTGCGCGAGGCATTCGCCAGTCACGAGACTTATCCGAAAGATGATTTGCTGCGCCAACTCGACATGCGGCTCGACGAGATCGAGCAGCTCATGACCGCCCTGCGTGCGCAGCGAAAGACGCTACGCACGCTTCGTACCACACTCGCCGAAACCTGGGCGGCAGGAGATTGTGTCGACAGCTTTGAGTTGGCCAGCCGCCTCCTGGCAGAACAGCCGGAACCGTCAGGCCGGTCAAAACGTCGCGCGCAATAGCCCTTTTGGCAAAGACACCCGGGATAGGGCTATGCGCATGTGATACAGGGACAGCGGTTCGTATTACTCAACGTTCCGCTCATGCTCGCCTCTCCTCGTCAATATCGGGCTGGATACGGCGTCATAGGAAACCGTCACCGTATCGAGCGCGGCGAGAAAATCCCTGGCATCGAAAATGTCTCCAAGACTTAGGACACCCCCTCGCGGCGCGACCTTGCCGCTCAGCAACCGCTCAGTCGCCTCCACGATGATCGGTGCACTGACCGCATAGATATCGCGTCCCGTTGCGGTGATGCGACGCGTCGTCCCGCCCTGTTCGATCACGACGTCCACAATGAATTGCTGAGCCGATCGTCCCTGCTCATCGTGAGGCTGCGGTGTCGGCGTATTGGGATCTCGAATGTCGCGCAGAGCCGAGAGCGCGAGCCAGGACTCGACCGTGTCGATACGCAGATGACGCGAGACGGTGAGCACTTCCGTAAAGGGGAGCATCACCACCTCCATGGTGCCGAGCGGCGACGGGAAGGACCACATGCCTTCGGGCGCAGGCTGCGGGACAAACGTCAGTCTCCCCTCCGCCTGGATCAGCCGTCTCGCGCGATTGCGTTCGCCGGTCAGGCGCGTGCCGGGCGTGGGATGCCAACTGTCGAGACCGATGGCAATATCGACCCTGTCGAGCGGCTTGTCCTGGTCTGCAGCTGCCGTAACCAGCAAATCGGCGAGTCCGCCATAGAACGCCGCAGCGGGAATGAGCGTCACCCCCGCGTCGCGTGCGCTCGTATCGCGTTGCTCGACCAGCATCTGGAGCGCGCCCTGTTCCGCCGCCAGGTCGAGATAGGGAATCCCGGCGCGCAACGCGGCGTCGACGACTGGCAGCGCGGTATCGAGAAAAGGTCCGGCGCAGTTAATGACGGCGTCCGTACCACGGATCGCCGCGTCGAGTTGCCCTGGGTCATCGATGGCCGCGACGCGCCATGGCGTCGAGTCACCAGCAGCACTTTCTCTCAGACGCGCAGCATCTCGCCCTATCCGGACAACACCGATGCCACGCCGCTTCAATTCCGCGACAACAAAATTTCCCGTGTGGCCAGTGGCCCCGTAAACCGCAACCGTCATTCGGTCGTTCATCGCTGACTCCGGTACATGGTTGATAACGCTACAGACCTGTCTGTTTTATAATACAGATCTGTAGCGCCGTCAATCTTCGAGTGCTATGATCGAAAAAAGAGTTTCGGCATGACAAATCTTTGAGGCTGGCCTGAATGAAGAAGGGAGAACAAACGCGCGAATCCGTACCTGATACGCGTGAGCGCATTCTGCGGACCGCGAGCGAGCTTTTCTATCGGGAAGGTACGCGTGCAGTTGGCGTCGACCTTATCGTGGCGCAGGCGGGTGTCGCCAAGACGAGCCTTTATCGTCATTTCTCAACGAAAGATGACCTGATCGAAGCCTTTCTTCTCCGCGAAGACGAAGACTTCTGGCGGCATTGGGATACGGTTGCCGCCCAGCATAAGGGCGCACCGCGCGAAGAACTGGACGCGCAACTTCAATGGATTGGCGAACGCATTGCGCGTCCGGGTTATCGCGGCTGCCCGCAGATCAACATCGCCGCGGAATATGCGGACGATAACCATCCCGCCCGCAAGGTCGCGGTGGCGCATAAGCGGGAACTGCGGCGGCGGCTCGCGGATCTGGCGCGAGCCTTGCGCGTCGATGAGCCGGAGACCTTTGCTTTACGGCTGGGAACAATCATTGACGGCGCACTCAGCAGCGGGCGCGCACTGCACACAGAGGGGCCCGTACGGTTCCTGCAGGAATTGGCGCAACTACTGATCCCGAAGAAAACCCGGAAGTGACCGGCGCATCCTGATACGCGGGCCAGCGTTTCGTGCGACATGCCGGCCCGCGCTGCAACGTGTGTTACTCGTCGCTTCTCAAGCCGAGGCCCGGCAGCGCGCGCGTGCCTTCGAGGGCAACGGAATGCAGCAGGTGCGGATCAAGATCGAACGCCTTCAGGATGGTGGGCGCAACCTGCGTGGTCGTGACGCGTTCATCGACTCTACGGCCGGGGTGGTGCAGCCCCGCATACGAAACGACGAGGCCAAGATGGCTGTCGTCGGGCGCATTGCCGCCGTGCTCTTCATCCTTCGCCGTGCTCGACGTGTAGATCACGCCGGGGTTCGGTTGCACGATGATATCGGGCGTGCGGCCTTGCGCCGGATCGCCGAAGCGGTTCACCAGGGAGGGACCGTAGAGAATATATGCCTGCGGGCCGTCCGCGCAGATCCCAGGCGCGTTGCACGAGAGATTCTTCTTGAGCGTCGTGACCACCGCGTCGCGCTGCGATTGATCACGTAGCCAGACGAGGCCAACGTCGTCGGTCTGCACGAAGCCGGTGTTGACGAGACCCGTGCCGTCGTTCAGATTGCCGCTCTTCGTGTTGTTCTGGCCGAAGTTGCCGTTTGGATCCAGATAGTTGTTCGCCTCAAGCAACTTCGTGAGCGTGTCGCCGTTCTTCACGAGTTTCGTGTGATCGGTGGGCGACTGGCCATGCTTGGCGGTCACGATGATGAGCGTGGACGAGTAGAGGTTCTGCTGCTGGAGCGCGGCAACGACGCGGCCAAGCGCGTTGTCGATATAGCTGATGGCTCCCGTCACTTGAGGACCCGGCGTGAAGCCGGCGTCGAGATAGCCGCCGCCCGTCGCCACTGTGGCTTTCTGCGCCACGCTCAACGTCTGGAAGTTGGTGCCGAAGAGCGTCGGCACCGGTTCGTCGCGCGTGCCGGTGGAGTCCTTGCCACCGATCTCGTTGATGAGCGCCTGCACGTGATAGTCATCGAACTTCTCGGTATGCGTGTACGTGTCGAGGTAGTACGTGTTGGTGGCGGGGTCGATCGAATTGATCTCGGTGCGCGCGAGATCGTCCACGCCGCGGCCCGACGGGCCGTTCAGCCAGTCGTAGCCCCACGCGTGCTTGTCGGCCCACGCGGTGTACGAATTGGGCATGTTCTCCTTGACGACCTCGAAGATCGTATTCGTCTTCACGTAGTCGTGCGGATAGACGGGCACGCACTTCGCGCCTACGCGCGCACGCGGAATGGCCTGCGGATTGAACGCGCCGCCGCCGTCGAGGTGCACGAGCGGGCCGCCGTTTTCGCCGTCCTTGCCGGTGGTTTCGTCGAACACGACGTTCCAGCCCTGCTTGCCGACGCAGCCCGTGTCGTTGGGCGCGTAGAGCGTGCGGTCGTATGAGACGTCATAGAAAAGGCCGGCGGATTTAGGCGAGCCGCCCGTAACGAGTGCGGTGAGGCCCGGGAACGAATCGGAAAGTCCGGGCGTAAACGCGTTCGCGTACGTAATGCCCGATTTCGCCAGAAGCGCGAGATTCGGACAGGTATTGCCGGCTATGCAACGCGCCACGTCCTGCGCGTGCAAGCCGTCGAAGCTGATGAGCAAGACGTGTTTGACACCGTCCGCCTCACTCGCCTGTGCAGGCGCGAGTGCACCACCTAAAGCGAGTGCGCTTGCGCCGAGCGCCGCCACACCCGCTGACCATCTCCGTGTCGCTTTCATCGTTCACCTCATTTTTTCGTGGGGGAAAATCGTGCGAAACGAGGTGCAATTTGCAGACAAATTACGTCCAAGCGATGAATTTCGACTTTCAATTACATTTTATTACAAGGTTTTTCATAACCGCTAACGATCAAACCTTGGGCGCTGCCGCATCCAGGTTTGCATTCACACGCGACAACAACGACGCCAGTTGCGCCTTCTCCTCGGTGCTGAAGCCAGCCAATGCTTGACGGCTCGCCGCCTCCATGACCGATTTTCCCAACGGCAATTGCCGGGCGGAACCCTCTGTCAACGAAATCAACCGACTCCGCCGGTCGCCCGGATCAGCGACGCGCTCGACCAGTCCATCGCGCTCCATGCGGTTGAGCAACTGCGCCATACTGGACTGCTCGACCTCTGAGAGACGAACCAGATCGGCCTGAGACAGCGCGCCCGCCTTCTTCAACGTCACCAGCACCGGCACCTGGCTCATGGCAAAGCCGAGTTCACGTAACGGTCCCTCGACGACCCGCGCAAATACACGATTGGCTCGACCGATGAGTCTTAGGGGATTCTGCAAGTTTTTTCCAGTCATGTTGACTTTGAATAGGAGCCTATGCTTATATATAGGCACCTATTATATATGAACCAACGTACCCGGTGACCAGAATCCCTCGTATCGCTATAGTCGGCGGCGGCCCTGCAGGTCTTACACTCGCCTGCGTTCTGCATGCCGCCGGTATTCAGAGCACGGTCTTCGAGCGCGACGTCGATCCGCACGAACGTCCGCAAGGCGGCACGCTCGATCTTCACGAAGATTCGGGGCTTGTTGCCCTCGCGCGGGCTGGACTGATGCCGGCAATCAAAGCGGTTGCGCGTTACGACGACCAGGGCACCCGCCTGTTAAACAAGGCCGGCAAACTGCTATTTGAGGACAGTGGCGAAAGCGGTGATCGCCCGGAAGTCGATCGCACGGCACTCCGTGACATCCTGATCTCGGCGTTGCCGGACGGTACCGTGCGCTGGGGCTGCACAGTGCGTGAGGCGATCGACCAGGGCAACGGCACCTGGCATCTCAGCTTCGACCATGGCATGGAGGGGCCCTTTGACCTGGTCGTAGGGGCGGATGGCACATGGTCGCGGATCAGACCGGTCCTTTCCCCGTACAAGCCGCAATATAGCGGCCTCACCTTTGTCGAGTTCGGGATAGACGATGTCGACCGCTTGCACCCTGCTCTATCGATACTCGTGGGTCGCGGCAAAATGTCAGTCGAAGCCGACGGCAAAGCCATCATTGCTCAACGCAACGGTAACGCGCACATCCGCGGTTATGCCATCTTCCGCGTCCCGACAGACTGGGTTGGCAAACGTTTCGACCTCAGTACGCCTGACACAATGCGCGAAGCCCTCAAACGTGAGTTCGATGGATTTGCTAACGATATTGTCGATCTCTTCGCTGCCAGCAACGAACACTTCGCAGTACGGCATATTTATGCACTACCGGTAGGTCATTTCTGGGCCCACCGTCCCGGACTCACGCTGCTGGGTGATGCCGCGCATGTGATGTCGCCGTTCGGCGGCGACGGCGTGAACAATGCGATGCTGGATGCCGCTGAGCTGGCCCGGCTGCTTATCGAACGAGAACACTGGGCCAAGGCGGTAATCGAATTTGAAACGCTGATGTTTGCGCGGGTCGCCGAATCTGCTCATGGCGCAGCGGAGGCTGCGGCCACATTTCTATCGTATGACGGCGAAGCGCTGACGCTCGACATGTATCGAACGCATTCAACAGCACCTCTCGAATCTGCGGGCTGAAGAGCCCGTCAGATTGTGCGGATGTCAGTCACCTTTCACCGACGCTCAATCGGCCGAGTGCGGATCCGCCGCCGGCATGCTGCGGCTCGCACGCAGACAGGCGACGCCAGCCTGGCTGACCGCCACTTGAAAATCGACACCGTCGACATGCAGGCGCGATTGCGGCGATTTAGATAGACTGAGCGGCGTCGCCCGGTGCAATCGATAGCGTCCGGCGAAAGCGAAACGAGGTGGCCAACGCGGCTGCCCCGTTGTCGTGTGCGCGCCTGCATCCGCGCACCCGATCCACCGAACCGTGGCCATAAGCAGCGGTGATCTTTCGCGCGCATGTGACGCTCGAAGGCACGAGGGTCACCGGGCACAAGTCACTATAGCGAGCGACGCAGACGGGGCAGGTTTGCGTCTACTTATCGGCTTCAATCTTAAGGAGGAGGCATGCACATTCTCACGAACGCGGGTCCGCTGGTTTCGCTGATCGCCGGCATTCTGATTCTCGTGGTACCTCGCCTGTTGAATTACATCGTTGCGATCTACCTGATCGTTATCGGACTGCTCGGACTGTTCGGGGGATATCTCCATTGAACCGAAACCGCCCATCAAGAAGCACGTTGCGAAGCATAAAGAAACTGGATGCGTGAACGGAAGATCCGGCTCTTATAACGCCATCAGATCAGGCAGCAACCGGTCGAATTCCCGTCTCACCACGCCATAGCATTCACACACGCGGTGTTCTAGCCCCGGTCTATCCAGCACCTCGATGTGGCCATGACTGTAGCGGATCAGTCCCGCGTCCTGCAGTTTCAGCGCCGCCTCCGTCACGCCGGACCTCCGCACGCCAAGCATGTTGGCGATTAGCTCCTGCGTCATTGTCAGCTCGTTCGACGGCAGGCGGTCCATGCTGAGCAGCAGCCAGCGGCACAGTTGCTGGTCGATCGAATGGTGCCGGTTGCAAACGGCTGTTTGGGCCATCTGCGTAATCAGTGCCTGGGTATAGCGCAGTAACAGCCGCTGCACCGGGCCGGCGCGATGGAATTCCTCTTTCAGAATCCTGCCATCAAGCCGGTACGCCGCGCCAGCGCTTTGCACAATCGCCCGACTCGGTGTGGTTTCCCCGCCCATAAAAAGTGCAATGCCGATAAGCCCTTCGTTGCCCACGATCGCAATTTCGGCAGACGCGCCATCTTCCATGACGTACAGAAGGGAGACGATGGAGGTGGTCGGAAAATACACGTCATGGAGGTGATCACCCGACTCGTACACGACATGCCCCAAGGGCATGTCAACCGGCACCAGATGGGGTAAGGCGAAGTGATTCCGCTTCGGGCAAAACCGCGAGCAGGTGATTTCCTTTGAAACCAGGTTGGCTTTGCATGTTTCGCTCCGCGGTTATCCCACAGAAACTGTACTGTCTTCGCCAATCTGTTCCTGACAGTGTCAAGTTTCGACGGCAGCCGGGCGAAAGCGTCAGACAAATTAGCGAAGCCACCGCTGCATGACAGCATGCTCTGAACGCCGTGTCTGACCGAGCCCTATTTAAATTATAGTTTGATTACGCACCGCGGTGGATGGCAAGTCGCTGAGCGGATGACTGACATCCCCATGCTAAGCTGGCTCGTATCGAATCCAAATTACGCACTATGAGCGCTCGCGAAACAAACCGTCCATTGTCCGCAACGGAATTTTCGCTCGCTCGTTGGATGCTGGAGCACGGCAGTCCGGAGGCGAGCGGGTTTCTCGAACAGCTCTTGGCGGCGGAGATAACGCCTTGGCGATGTTCTTGCGGCTGCGCAAGCGTCAATTTCCAGATCAAGGGCCGCCAACCTGCGCCGCCGGGGGTGCGCATTCTTGGAGAATTCTTCTTTGGACCGAACGATGAGCCGGCCGGGATATTCATTTTCGCGAGCGAGGGCGTGCTAAGTGGCATCGAGGTTTACGGGCTCGCCACAGATGCCCCTACAGCGTTGCCGCGGGAAGAAGCGCTTCGGCCATTTCCTTCCAGCAGCGGCGAATCATCGCCGGCCGATGGTTCCTAAAAGGTAATTCCTCGCGGCGCCAGCCCTTACGCGAACGCGGCGCGGCGCGGTGCCGAAGTCGAAGCCGGCGCGAACCGTGCGCTACCGCTAGCGTCGGCGTCTTCCACGTGGAAAGCCGCGGCCGCGCGTTGCAGGCTCATCGCCTGCTCCTTCAGCGACTGCGCCGCGGCCGCCGCCTGCTCGACAAGTGCCGCGTTCTGCTGCGTCATGCTGTCCATCTGTGTGACCGCGAGATTCACCTGGTCGATGCCGGCGCTCTGCTCCGCTGCCGCCGACGCTATTTCCTGTACGACGCCGGTCACACGCATGATCGCGTCGCGCGCTTCGTCGATCGTCGAGCCGGTATTTTCGACCAGCGTCGCGCCGCTGCCGACGCTGCTCACCGCATGGCTGATCAACGCGCGGATTTCCTTCGCCGCGGTCGCACTACGCTGCGCGAGGCTGCGCACCTCGCTCGCGACGACCGCGAAGCCGCGGCCCTGCTCGCCCGCGCGCGCCGCTTCGACCGCCGCATTCAGCGCGAGGATGTTGGTCTGGAACGCGATGCCCTCAATCGTTGCGATGATCTCGACCATGCGGCCCGATTCACTCGAGATGTTCTTCATCGCCGCGACCGCCTGCGTGATCATGTCGCCGCCGCGGTTCGCGATATTCGCGGCGCCGGCCGCAAGCTCGCTCGCGGTGCGCGCGTTGTCCGCAGTCTGGCGGACCATCGCCGTCATCTGCTCCATGCTCGACGCCGTTTCCTGCAACGACGCCGCCTGGCTCTCCGTGCGCGACGACAGGTCCGCATTGCCGTTTGCGATCTCGTTCGCGCCGCACGCGACGTTGTCGGACGCGTGCTTGATCTGGCAGATGGTGTCTGTCAGCGCGTCGCGCATCCGCTGCATCACATGCAGCAGGCTCGACGTGTCGCCCTCGCGCGTGCGGATCGCCACCGTCAGATCGCCCGATGCAATTGCATTCGCCACGTTCGCCGCGTAGGCCGGATCACCGCCAACCGTGCGCGCGATGCTTCGGTTCGTCACTGCGACGAGCGTCACGAGTACCATCGACACAGCCACGAAGATCGCGCCGATCAGCCACAGCGACGCCATGAATGCAGCGTCGATGTCGTCGACGTAGGCGCCGGTCGCAATGATCCAGTCCCATGGCGCATAGCGCACCACGTAGCCGATCTTGCCGACCGCCTGCGCCGGCGCCGCGCCCGAATGCGGGAACACATAGTCGACGAAGCCGCCGTCCGGCGCCTGTGCGACCGACGCGAACGTCACGTAATGGTGACGGCCGTCGGCATCGGCGCTGCCCGCGAGATCCTTACCTTCGAGTGCCGGCTTGATCGGATGCATCACCATCTGCGGTTTCGAGTTGATCACGAGGAAGTAGCCGTCTTCGCCATAGCGGATGCCGCGCAGGCGCGCGAGCGCCTGCTTGCGGGCCTCCGCCTCCGGCAGCGCGCCGCTTTGCGCCAGCGCCGCATACTCCGTCACGATGCTGAGCCCGACGTGCGCGACGTTCGTGAGATCGTGCTTGCGTTCCTCGATGCGCGTCTCACGCGACTGCCACGCTGCCGACACCGAGACTGCGAGCAACGCGACGAGGCTGATGATCAGCGGTAGCCACAGCTTCTGCGTAAAACTGAGTTTGTGCATACTGGGTCCTCTTGCAAACGAATGAAAATCGCGCAGGGCTGTCGTGCAAAGCGGCACGTGAATGGGCGCGCCGGGTGGCGCCGGTGGACTAATCGGCGTCCCAGTGGTTTGTGCCCGAGTTATCGGCGGATACGCGCGAAAGTTTCATCCTGTGAAACCCTCGGTTGCGACCTTGGCGCTGCCAGCGAGGACAATCGAGGGCTGGCCAACTCCCGTTTTCGCTGACGAGGACGTGCCGCCGATGAGCTCGGCCGGAAGCCGTGAGCGCCAATGGCGTCAGGCAGCGCCCAGATTCAGATAGTAGGATGAGGTGTCATTCAGGAAAGGACCACGCGATGAAAGGAATCTCCATCATCATGGCCATGCTTGTTGCATCAACCGTCGCCGGCTGCCAGACGTCGTGCAGTTCAAGTACCGCAGAAACAGGCACGTCCGTCAGCAGCTCGTCCACGCCGGATCGAAGCGAAGCAACGCTCATCGGGACACAGGGAAAGGCCCGTGTCGGTAGTGACACCGTCGAACTGAAGAACGGCTCCGTTTTCGTGAACGGCGAGTCGTATGGCAGCGTGACGGCAACGCAGAAGGTGCAATACATCGTCACCGCAGATAAACACGTACTGCTGGTGGACGGCGAGGTTCGTTTGCCCGCCAGGTAGTTCAGGGGCGGGCTACGGCTGGCTGGTTTTTCGCCATCTCAGGGCAACGATGGCGGCGTGGGCGAAGGGCATCGCTGTGATCAGCGGTACAGGTACATCGTTGCAGCGATGCCTCAATGCCGGGCCGACCTCAATTCATTCCCCCGGCACCCTCACCCATCCTTCCATCAATACCCGTGCGCTCCGGCTCATCATCGCTTTGGTGATGGTCCACGCCCCGCCTTCCTCACACGCCTCGGCCCCCCGCCCGCATCGAGGATTAACGGGGGACCCGGCAATGTTCAGGTTCGGCCAGTTTGATACTGGTCGATGTCAGCGCCCGGATCGTCAACAATCGGTGTCGGGAGCCTGTTGTTGAGGATGGGGCAACTCCATCAAATTTCTTCAAGCGACTGTATCCGATTCCAGACCGACAATTCGGCGCTGTTCAATGGCTCTTTCGATACCCCCTTATATTTTGCGCCAATTGCTTCGCTATCGAAGTCAGGCAGGTTTTCTTCCCAGACATTCAGCGTATCGACTTCAACAGAAGCGCATGTGCGGTGATACGCGTCGAGAAATGCATTGGCGATAGAGATCGAGACTGAATCGGCACCACGGGGGGAAGATACGATGTTCAATAGACGCATTGATGCGTGCCCCACATGAGAGAGTGTGAAGAGAGGCCGGCGAAAGCCTCTCCCGCTACTTAAACCGTTGCAGGGTCCAGCTTTTCGGTATCGATGCCGTAGCGCGCAATCGCCTCGCTGACCCGCCGGCGTGGAACGGCGCCTTCATCCGCGAGCACTTTCAGCGCAGCGAGCATGATAAAATGTCGGTCCACTTCAAAAAACGTGCGCAGCGATTCCCTTGTGTCGGAGCGGCCAAATCCGTCGGTGCCTAGCGCAATGAATCGACGGTCGTTGATGAACGGGCGAATCTGGTCGCCGACAATCTTCATGTAGTCGGTCGTCACGACAACCGGACCCGGGCGGCCGCGCAGGCATTGCTGGACGTACGGGATGCGCGGCTCGTCTTCCGGATGCAAGGTGTTCCACCGCTCGGCAGCGAGACCATCGCGGCGTAGTTCGGTCAGACTCGTGGCGCTCCAGATCTCGCTGGAAACCGCAAAATCCTGCTTCAGGAGTTCACCTGCTGCGATCACTTCGCGCAGAATCGCACCGCTACCCATTAATTGTATGTGGGGATGCTCTGCATCATCTCGGGCTTTGTCCGGCGCTGCGTTGGGTGCTCCGTCCGGCAGCCTGTGCAGGCCCTTGAGAATGCCGGCCTCGGCATCCGGCGGCAACCCCGGGTGAGGGTAGTTCTCATTGAGCAACGTAATGTAGTAGTACACGTCTTCCTGTGCCGCATACATCCGGCGCAAGCCGTCATGGATGATGACCGCCAGTTCATAGGAGAAAGTTGGATCGTACGACACGCAATTAGGTATCACCGACGACAGCACATGACTGTGGCCGTCGTCGTGTTGCAGGCCCTCGCCCATCAGCGTGGTACGCCCGGAAGTCGCGCCGAGCAGAAACCCGCGCGTGCGGGCGTCGCCTGCTGCCCAGGCAAGATCGCCAATGCGCTGCAAACCGAACATCGAATAGAAAATATAGAACGGGATTGTCGGCAACGCGTGATTGGCGTACGCGGTGCCGGCAGCAATCCACGACGCGAACGCACCGGATTCGTTGATCCCCTCCTGCAAAATCTGACCGTCCGTGGCCTCCCTGTAGTAACTCAACTGGCCCGCGTCCTGCGGCGTATAGAGTTGCCCCACAGGCGAATGAATGCCGATCTGACGAAACAGTCCCTCCATCCCGAAGGTGCGGGATTCGTCCGGCACGATGGGGACAATCAGTTTGCCAAGGCTCGGGGCTTTCAGCAGCGCGCTGAGGATACGCACGAAGGCCATGGTAGTGGACGCACCTCGTTCACCGCTGTCTTTCAGTTGGGTGGCGAACGTCGTGAGTGGCGGAATGGGCAGTTGTGGGACATCGGTGAAGCGTGCGGGAACATAACCGCCGAGCCGTGCGCGGCACTGCGCAAAATAGCGTGCCTCCTCGCTATTCGGCTCTGGTTTCAGGTACGGCATCTCGTCGAGTTGTGCGTCGCTGACCGGCAGCGCGAATCGATCGCGAAAGGCGCGCACTGCGTCGGCGCTCATTTTCTTCAACTGATGGTTGATATTCTGGCCTTCGCCCGCCTCGCCCATGCCGAAGCCTTTGACCGTCTTGGCGAGGACGACGGTTGGCCGGCCCTCGGTTAGCATCGCCTGTGCGTAGGCCGCGTGGACCTTCTCCGGATCATGGCCGCCGCGCGTGAGTTTCCAGATGTCGTCGTCGGAAACGTCGGTAACCATTTCGAGCAGTTCGGGACACTTGCCGAAGAAATGCTCGCGAATATAAGCGCCATTTTGCGATTTGAACGTCTGATAGTCGCCGTCCACGCATTCCATCATGCGCTGACGAAGCAGTCCCGTGTGGTCGCGTTGCAGCAGCGTGTCCCAACCGCTTCCCCAGATGACCTTGATGACGTTCCAGCCGGCCGCGCGAAACGTGCCTTCGAGTTCCTGAATCACCTTGCTATTGCCGCGTACCGGACCGTCGAGCCGTTGCAGATTGCAGTTGACGACGAAGATCAGGTTGTCGAGCCGCTCACGGCCGCCGAGCGAAATCGCCGCGAGCGATTCCGGCTGGTCCATTTCTCCGTCACCGAGAAAGGCCCACACCTTGCGGCCCTGATGCTCTTTTAGCCCACGGTATTCGAGGTAACGCATGAAGCGCGCCTGGTAGGCGGCCGTCAACGGTCCGAGTCCCATGGACACCGTCGGGAACTGCCAGAAGTCAGGCATCAAGCGCGGATGCGGATAGGAGGAAAGGCCGTCGCGACCTGCTTCGCGGCGGAAGTTATCGAGTTGCGCCTCCGTAATGCGGCCTTCGAGATAGGCCCGACCATAGATGCCGGGAGCGGAATGCCCCTGAATGTAGACCAGGTCCCCAGCGAAGCGCTCCGTGCGACCGCGAAAGAAATGATCGAATCCGACGTCATAGAGCACCGCAGCGGACGCATAGGTCGCGATGTGGCCGCCGACATTCGAATGCTTACCGGCGCGCAAAACCATGACCATCGCATTCCAGCGAATATAGGCATTCAAACGGCGTTCAAGGCTCAAATCGCCGGGATACGCCGGTTGCCGTTCGAGCCCGATGGTATTGACGTAGGCGCTCGTCACGCGGCCATGCATATCGCCATGTCGGGCCGCATCGCGGTCGACGAGCTGATCGATCAGGTAATGGGCGCGTGGACGTCCTTCCACAGCAACGACCGCTTCCATCGCCTCCAGCCATTCTTGTGTTTCCTGCGGATCGAGATCGACGGGTTCAACGACGGAATTCATTGGCACATCTCCGGAATAGGTTGCGGGTAATTCTGTTGCACAAACTGCTGAAAGAAGGTGTTCGCGCAAATCCCCCCTATACGATTGCAATTGCAATCGTATAGGGGGCCCATTGTATCGCCGTAGAGTAGAATTGCAAATGCAATTACTTTGTGGAGTTTCCTGATATGTCCAAAGACGAACCCGATCTGTGGTTCTCATTCGTACGCGCGCATCGCCTGATGATTCGGGAGGTCGAGAGGCGGCTGGCCGAGGGCGGTTTGCCCGTCTATGCGTGGTATGACCTGCTGTGGGGACTGGAAAGCGGCCCGGGCGGCACGCGGCGGATGCACGAACTCGCGGATGTGCTGGCCATCGAGCGCTACAACCTCACGAGGCTGGTTGACCGCCTGGAGGAAGAAGGGCTCGTCACCCGCGCGCGATCCGCTGAGGACGGGCGGGCTGCGTACGCGTCGATTACCAGCAAGGGACGCGCGCTGCGCAAAAAAATGTGGAAGGTCTATGAATCCACTGTGGCCGAATTGTTCCTTGCCCAGTTCGATGTGGACGAACGGCGGGTGTTCGCGCAAGCACTCGACCTGGCAGGTGCGGCCGCGCGCGAATCGACATCGGACAATTAAGCGCGCCGCGCGTCTACATCAATGTATAGGCCCGCAGCGCGGCTTCCAGCGTTTGCGCAGACAACGCGCCGTCGTCGACCAGCGCTTTTAGCGCGATCACAGTGATCCATTGCGCACCAGGAAAATCTGCGCCCGCCGTGCCGCGCAGCGGCTTGGCGCCGAGTGCCAGGAACCGCGCAGGCGCAAATGGGGCGATCTGTTCAGCAATGTGCTGCGCGTAGCCGGTTACGGCGATCACCGGGGTCGTGCTGTCGCCCAGACATCGAGCGATATGAGGCCGTTGCGGTGGCGATTGCGGATGAAGCATGTTCCAGCGCGCGGCAGCGCGGCCTTCGCGGGCAAGACGTGTGTAGCTCGGGCAACTCCAGACTTCCGCCGCAACCCCCCAATCCCGCGAGAGCAGGCTCGCCGCATGAAGCACTTGCTGTAGTGCCATGCCTGCGCCGCATAAGCGAACTTGCGGCGTTGTTTCGCTATTTCCATTCGTGTTCACATCAGGCTTGAGACGCAGCCGATACATCCCGCTGATTGCGCCTTCCGCGTCCGAACGACACAACGGCCCGTCGTCAACATGAGTATCATCATGCGTCGCCAGATAGTAGAACCCGGCTTTATGCTCGACGTAGAGTGCTTGCAAAGCTGATCGTAAGATCGCGCGAGCTTCGGCGGCGGAGGCGGGGTCGTACGGAGTGCAATCCGGATGCGACGCAAGCCAGAGCGGAAGCGCAGGTTGCACGCCCTTGCACCACATTGACGGCCGCGTTTCGGCATCGTTGCAAAGAATGCCTCGTCCGGCGGATTCAAACGACAACATCCGCAGTCTGTCTAGCGTTTCCGATCCGAAAAGATACAGCAGCGGTTTTTCGAATGTCTGACGATCGCTTTTAAACCATAGTGGCCATGCGCTCTGCAGCGTTGATCCCGACATCGCGTCGAGGCGTGCCTCATGCGAATCGTGCTGCCGCAGGTTCGCTCTTACGATCGAGATTCGATCCGATAACGGCCTGTCGCCGTGGAGGCTATCCGCGATAGCGGCAATCGCGCGAAACGGAGACGTTGCATGTCGCGCCTGGCGACGCTCCGCCTCGTCAAGCGCATCGAGACAGGCACGCGCCGCACCGCGTGTTTCGTTTGAAAAAGCGGGGGGGCGGAGCTGCCCTGAAATCATATCGATGCCTGTGGTGGTTTGATGGCAAAAATCAGCCTTCGCCCGTTCGATTGCAATTGCAACGATTATAATTGCAAATATCTGGCGATCGCAAGGAACCCTATGTCAAACTCAAGGGAGGCGGGAGTTCGAAGGTTTTGAATCTGCTATCTCCGTTGGCGTTCAACCGTTTACGCGTATGCCCCCCCCAATCAGGAGTTGGCTATGACATCGAAAGGCCGCTGAGGGGCTGCTTACTTTCCCGGCGAGCTGTAGCGTTGAGCACCTGAGCAACGGAAGCCAAAGGATTGCCGGCTGCCGGGACACCGCACGTCGAGGCTATGGCGTTATCACGGTCATCCTGAACGGCCCGCCGTTCTCCGCAGCATGCGCGACCGCCTCATTCGCGTCATCGAGCGCAAAAGTCGTCACATCGAAATGCCCCAGGTCCAGCAGCCCACTGCGGATGAGACCCGTCATCAACGTCACCGCTTCCTTCGGGTACATCCACTTGCCGCGTAGCGTGATGTCGTTGCGCATGAGCCACGGATACGGCAGCTCGAGTCCCGGACCGCCCAGCATGCCGACTCCACCCATCAGCACCACGCGCCCATATGAGCGGACCGCCATCACTGCGGCACGCACCGTGGTCGCGGGCACCGACGGCGGCATCAAATCCATGACGCAATCGATCGGTCCAGGTGCCGCCCGCTGCATGCGTTCGCGATCCGTGGCTTCGTCGCCGGTCAGTGCAACGGTGCGCACACGTTCGCCGAAGCGGCGCTTGAGATCCGCGAGCGCCTTTGCGTTGCGGCCGGGCGCAACCACGCACCGCGCGCCCATCGCAAGCGCCACCGCGACGCATGCGCTGCCGAAGTTGCCGGTCGCGCCGCTCACGAGCAGGATCTCGCCCGCCCGCAGATCGGACGCGAGTAACCCGCCATACGGTACGAGTAGCGTGTTGAGCGCGCACCAGCGGGCGGCCTCGGCCGGCTCGATGTCGCCGATGCGCACCGCGTTCTCAGTCGGCACCCGTAACCGCTCCGCAAACGGGCCATCGTGAAAATAGCGCTGCAGCAGCTTGCCACCCTCGCCGCGTGAACTCCAGCCTTGCAGCACGATGTCGGGCATCAACGCATCGTCGCGCGAGCGCACGGTCGGATCGCAGAATACCCAGTCGCCCGGCTGCAGTTGCGTCGCGTCCGGACCAGTCGTCCTGACGCGGCCGATGGCGCCGCAGCCGGGCACGATCGGCAGTTCGACCGGATAGCGGCGCTCGCCGCTGAACACCTCTTGTGCATAGGACAAGACCGGCGTCGCGACGACATCCACGATGACCTCGCCGGTGCCAGCTGAAGGATCCGACATTGGTTCGATCGCGAGCGGAATGCCGAGCGTCTTCAGAATCGCAGCTTTCATGGTTTTTCCGTTGAGTGTGGGGGACGGGACGATTCTGGCAGGCTTAGAATTAGCAACAAGGACCGGCACACTCCCAGGATTGCCCGATACCACCCTGCACGAAATAAAACCGATGACCGCCACGACTCGAACCCAGTTCGGCGACTTTCTGCGCTCCCGGCGCAAGAAACTGACACCGGATGCCGCAGGCCTGAACGACGGACGCCGCCGCCGTACGCCCGGCCTGCGGCGCGAAGAGGTCGCGGAACTGGCGGGCATCGGCGTCGACTGGTACGTGCGGCTGGAACAGGGGCGCGTTGTCAGCCCTTCAGAGTCGACGCTTGATGCGCTTGCGCAGGCATTGCGGCTCGACAAGGCCGAAGCAGCCCATCTGCGCGCGCTCGCGCGGCGCGACGAACCACGCGCGTTCGTGCGGGAGAGCGTGCCACCCACCATCGAGCGGCTCGTCGCGAGCCTCGACCTGCCAGCTTATGTAACCGGCCGGCGCTGGGACCTCCTCGCATGGAATGCGGCCGCGGAGGACCTGCTCGGCTTCAATCGCCTCGCCGAAGCGGACCGCAACATCCTGATCTACATGTTCATCGAGCCCGAAGCGCGGCGGCTCTTCGCTGCGAGCTGGTCCGACGAGGCACACCGCATGATCGCGCTGTTTCGCGCAAGCCACGATCTCCATGCGGGCGACCCTGCGTTCGTCGCACTGGTGGAGCGCCTGTGCGCAAACAGCGGCGAGTTCGCGAAGTGGTGGAGCACGCACGACGTGCGCAGCGGCGTGTCGGGGCAGAAAGTGTTCGTGCATGCGCAGCGTGGCACGCAGCGCTACGAGTACTCGACGTTTCAGGCGAACGACGATCCCGCGCTAAAACTCGCGATCTATACGCCGGTTAGCGCCGCTGCCGGCGCCAGCAGCGACTAAGCTCGCGAGCGCCCCCATCAAAGGGGGCTTTAAACTGAATACTTAGTTGCAATGATGCCGGGCTGGCAACTGCTAACTCATTCCCCCGGCACCCTCACCCATCCTTCCATCAATACCCGCGCGCTCCGGCTCATGATTGCCTTGGTGACCGTCCACGCCCCGCCTTCCTCCTGCGCCTCTGCGCCTACGCGCAACGTCCCCGAAGGATGCCCAAACCGCACCGCATCCCGCGCGCCGCCGCCCGCGGCAAGATTCACCAACGTTCCCGAAATCGCCGCCGCCGTACCAATCGCAACTGCTGCCGTCCCCATCATCGCGTGATGCAGCTTACCCATCGACATCGCCCGTACCAGCAGATCGACATCACCCGCCGCAACACGCTTGCCGCTCGACGCAACGTAGTCGGCGGGCTTCGCGACGAACGCAACCTTCGGCGTATGCTGCCGCGTCGCGATCTCATCGATGTGTTTGATGAGCCCCATACGCACCGCACCATGCGCACGAATGGTCTCGAACATCGCCAGCGCCTTGTCGTCGCTATTGATGGCGTCCTGTAGTTCGGTGCCCTTATAACCGATCGATTCCGCGTCCACGAAGATGGTCGGAATACCGGCATTGATCATCGTCGCCTTCAGCGTGCCGACACCCGGCACCTCGAGGTCGTCGACCAGATTCCCCGTGGGGAACATCGCGCCGCCGGCACCCTCTTCTTCGGCAGCCGGATTCATAAACTCAAGCTGAACCTCCGCAGCCGGAAACGTCACACCGTCGAGTTCAAAGTCACCGGTTTCCTGCACAGCGCCATCGGTAATCGGCACATGCCCGATGATCGTCTTGCCGATATTCGCCTGCCAGATTCTCACAACCGCCACACCGTTGCGCGGAATCCGGCTTGCATCGACTAGCCCCGCGCTGATAGCAAACGGCCCCACCGCAGCCGAGAGATTCCCGCAATTGCCGCTCCAGTCGACAAACGCCTTATCGATAGAAACCTGCCCGAACAGGTAATCCACATCATGATCCGGCTTGCTGCTCTTCGCGATGATGACCGTCTTGCTCGTGCTCGACGTCGCGCCGCCCATGCCGTCGATCTGTTTGCCATACGGGTCCGGACTGCCGATCACACGCATCAGCAACGCGTCGCGCGCAGCGCCCGGCACCTGGGCCGCCTCCGGCAAATCCTGCCGCCGAAAGAACACGCCTTTGCTGGTACCGCCGCGCATGTACGTCGCCGGAATCTTGATCTGAGGTTTGTGGGCCATAAAAGTAGTGTCCTGATGAGGTCGGGGGTTTAAAAAACCTTAAGCCGCCGCCTTCGTCGATTCAAGAAAGTCCTGCGCAAAGCGTTGCAATACACCGCCGGCTTCGTAGATCGACACCTCTTCCGCGGTGTCCAACCGGCACGTCACTGGCACGTCCACACGCTCACCGTTCTTGCGATGAATCACGAGCGTCAGGTCAGCGCGCGGCTTGCGTTCACCGATCACGTCGAAGGTTTCGGTACCGTCGATAGCGAGCGTAAGGCGATTCACGCCAGGTTTGAATTCCAGCGGCAGCACCCCCATGCCCACCAGATTCGTGCGGTGAATTCGCTCGAACCCTTCAGCGACAATCGCTTCCGCGCCGGCAAGTCGCACGCCCTTCGCTGCCCAGTCTCGCGACGAACCCTGACCGTAGTCGGCCCCGGCAATCACGATCAGCGGTTGCTTGCGCTCCATGTAGGTTTCAATCGCTTCCCACATGCGCGTCACCTTACCCTCAGGCTCGATGCGCGCCAACGAACCCGCCTTCACCTGGCCGTCTTCCAGCACCATCTCATTCTTCAGCGTCGGATTCGCGAAGGTGGCGCGTTGCGCGGTCAGATGATCGCCGCGATGAGTTGCGTAAGAATTGAAGTCCTCTTCCGGCAAACCCATCTTGGCGAGATACTCACCCGACGCACTGTTCGCCATAATCGCATTCGACGGCGACAGGTGGTCGGTCGTGATGTTATCGCCCAGCACAGCCAGCGGGCGCATGCCCTTCAGCGTGCGCTCACCGGCAAGCGCGCCTTCCCAATACGGCGGACGGCGGATATACGTGCTCATCGGCCGCCAGTCGTACAGCGGATCCGCTTTCTCGCCGGTATCGACGGAGACAGCGAACATCGGCTCATACACTTTGCGGAACTGTTCCGGCTTCACGCTCGAAGCAACGATCGCGTCGATCTCTTCATCCGACGGCCAGATGTCCTTCAACCTGATGGCATTGCCGTCAGCATCGATCCCAAGCACATCCTTCTCGATATCGAAGCGAATCGTGCCCGCAATCGCGTAAGCCACCACCAGCGGCGGCGAAGCCAGGAAGGCCTGCTTCGCATACGGATGGATACGGCCGTCGAAGTTACGGTTACCGGACAGCACAGCCGTCGCATACAGATCGCGATCGACGATTTCCTTCTGGATTACCGGATCCAACGCACCCGACATGCCGTTGCACGACGTGCACGCATACGCGACCACGCCGAAGCCCAGTTGCTCCAGTTCCGGCAACAGGCCCGCCTCCTCCAGATACAGCGTGACCGCTTTCGACCCCGGCGCGAGCGAGGTTTTCGCCCACGGCTTGCGGGTCAATCCGCGTTGATTCGCGTTACGCGCCAGCAAACCCGCGGCGATCATATTGCGCGGGTTATTGGTGTTCGTGCAGCTCGTGATCGCAGCGATGATCACCGCGCCGTCCGGCATCAGGCCCGGCTCGTTCTCCACCTTGCCGCTGATACCGCGCGCAGCCAGTTCGGAAACCGGCAAACGACGATGCGGGTTCGACGGACCCGCCAGCGTGCGCACCACGGTAGACAGATCGAACGTCAACACGCGCTCATACTCGGCGTGCTTCAGCGTATCGCCCCACAGGCCGGTTTCCTTCGCGTAGGTCTCGACCAGCTTGACGAGTTCGTCGTCACGGCCGGTGAGCTTGAGGTACTTGATGGTCTGCTCGTCGATGTAGAACATCGCCGCCGTCGCGCCGAATTCGGGCGCCATGTTGGCAATGGTCGCGCGATCGCCGAGCGTCAGGTTGGCCGTGCCTTCGCCATAGAACTCGAGGTACGCGCCAACCACTTTTTCTTTGCGCAGGAATTCGGTCAGCGAGAGGACGATGTCGGTCGCGGTGATGCCTTCAACCGGCTTGCCCGTGAGCTCCACACCGATGATGTCCGGCAGCCGCATATAAGACGCGCGGCCCAGCATCACGCTTTCCGCTTCAAGACCGCCCACGCCGATCGCGATCACACCGAGCGCATCCACCATCGGCGTATGCGAATCGGTGCCGACCAGCGTATCGGGGAAGGCCACGCCGTCTTTCACCTGCACCACCGGGCTCATGCGCTCCAGGTTGATCTGATGCAGGATGCCGTTGCCCGGCGGAATCACGTCGACGTTCTTGAACGCGCGCTTGGTCCAGTTGATGAAATCAAAGCGGTCTTCATTGCGGCGGTCTTCGATTGCGCGGTTCTTCGCAAACGCGTCCGGATCGAAACCGCCGCACTCGACAGCGAGCGAGTGATCCACCACCAACTGCGTCGGCACGACCGGGTTGACCATCGCGGGATCGCCGCCTTGCGCCGCGATCGCATCGCGCAGGCCGGCCAAGTCGACCAAAGCGGTCTGGCCGAGAATGTCATGGCACACCACGCGCGCCGGGAACCACGGAAAGTCCAGATCGCGCTTGCGTTCAATGATCTGTTTAAGCGATGCAATCAGCGTCACCGGATCGCAGCGGCGCACGAGGTTTTCGGCCAGCACGCGCGAGGTGTACGGCAGCTTGTCATAGGCACCGGGCTGAATCGCGTCGATAGCGGCACGCGTGTCGAAGAAATCCAGCTGAGTGCCGGGAAGGCGTTTGCGGTTGGCAGTATTCATGGCGTAGGGGACAAAACAATTATGATCCGGGGACGATGGCGGCAGCCGTGCTTCACATTCCACGGCCCCTCTTTCAGGCGGCGCTTCCCTTGCGTGTCACTCGAACAGTCTGTGTAGTTTAGCTTGCGGGGGCGCTCGCGGTAGCGCGCGGGCTTGCAGGGTGTTTCGTTGATGCGCCGCACCACGTACCGCACAACCTGCCGCAATAAGCACCGCACCACGCGTTGCAGAAAAACAGCCTTGGCTCGGGGTTCCAGCGAGCCAAGGCCCAAACTTCATTACGTCGCGCTCATGAGACGCAATGGAGGAGAAACGCTTGCGGCTGTGCGCTTATTTGCACTTGCTCAAACGCGCTTGGCGAGCGGCACGAACGGCAGATCATCGGGACCGGTGTAATTCGCGCTCGGACGAATGATCTTGTTGTCGATCCGCTGCTCGATAATGTGCGCGCTCCAGCCTGCCGTGCGGGCGATCACGAACAGCGGCGTGAACATCGCCGTCGGCACACCCATCATGTGATACGACACCGCGCTGAACCAGTCGAGATTTGGAAACATCTTTTTCGCATCTGCCATCACTGTTTCAAGACGCTCGGCGATGCTGAACAGCTTGGTGTTGCCTGCTTCCTTCGACAACTTCTTCGCGATGTCCTTGATGACCTTGTTGCGCGGGTCGGAGATCGTGTACACCGGGTGACCGAAACCGATCACCACTTCCTTGTTTTCAACGCGCTTACGGATATCGGCTTCGGCCTCATCAGGCGTCTGGTAGCGCGACTGGATCTCGAACGCGACTTCGTTCGCGCCACCGTGCTTCGGGCCGCGCAGCGCGCCGATTGCCCCGGTGATGGCCGAGTAGATATCCGATCCCGTACCGGCGATCACCCGGCCGGTGAAGGTCGACGCATTGAATTCATGCTCGGCATACAGGTTCAGCGACACATGCATCGCGTCGACCCATGCCTTCGACGGCTCCACGCCGTGCAGCAGATGCAGGAAGTGGCCGCCGATCGAATCGTCGTCGGTTTCGACCTCGATGCGCTTGCCGTTGTGCGAGTAGTGGTACCAGTACAGCAGCATCGAACCGAGCGAGGCCATCAGCTTGTCGGCGATGTCGCGTGCGCCCGGCAGGTTGTGGTCGTCTTTCTCCGGCAGCACGGTGCCGAGCACCGAGACGCCTGTGCGCATCACGTCCATCGGGTGCGCGGCGGCCGGAATCCATTCCAGCGCGGCTTTGACGTTCGCGGGCAGGCCGCGCAACGCCTTGAGCTTGATCTTGTAGGCGGTCAGTTCAGCCTGCGTCGGCAGCTTTTCATGGACCAGCAGATACGCGATCTCTTCGAATTCGCATGCGCCGGCGATGTCGAGAATGTCGTAGCCGCGGTAATGCAGATCGTTGCCGGTCTTGCCGACCGTGCACAGCGCGGTGTTGCCCGCCGTCACGCCCGACAGGGCGACGGATTTCTTCGGCTTGAAGGCGCCTGCGTTCGGCGTGCTGTTATCGGCTTCACTCATAATTTCGTCTCCAACTGCGGGGTTGCGTTCGTGCGGCAATCAGCGCGCGAGCTTGTCTTTCAGGGTTTCAATGCGGTGACCGGTGAAAACGAAGGCTATTAACGCAAAGAATGGGCCATGCGGAACGCGAGCCGCTAAGTGCCTGATTTAACAAAAAACGCCTCCAGACCACTCTGTCCTCCGATTTCATAAGTGAAATCACGAATTTCAAATTCGAAAACGACGGGTGCATAATGGGCGGGCTTCTGATCCTTGCCTGCCTTTTCCTCTGACAACGAGCCGCCCGCCGTGAGCACGCCCCCCTTCGATCCCGCGCAGCGCCCCCGTATCTGGGCTGCCAGCATCAGCCGCCTGCGCGATCTATTCTTCGACATTGCCGGCGAGTACGTCGAACGCGCCGATCTGCGCATCGTCGCGCATGGCTTCGAGGACGCCGTGCACGAGCTCGACGTGGTCGGCGCGGGGCGTCCGGATGTCGTCATTGCCGGCGGCTCCAACGGCGCGTATCTGAAAACACGCGTCAGCGTTCCGGTCGTGCTGATCAACCCAACCGGTTTCGACGTCATGCACGCGCTCGCGCGAGCACGGCGCGACGGCGCGAAGGTCGCGCTCGTCACGCACGGCGACACGCCCGACGAAGTGCGCCGCTTCACCGCCGCGTACGGCATCGACGTAACGCTCGCTTCGTATCAGTCAGCCCAGGACGCGGAGAGCGTCGTGCTCGATCTGCGCGATCGGGGTATCGACGTCGTGGTCGGCCCCGGGCTCGTCACCGATCTTGCGGCGAGTGCCGGCATGGGTGCCGTGTTTCTCTATTCACGCGCATCGGTACGCGCCGCGTTCGATACCGCACTCGAAGTCGCACAGGCTACCCGCCGCGAAACGGTTCGCCGTCAACGGCTCGACAATCTGCTGCAACATCTGCGCGACGGCGTGGTGGCGCTCGATGCGCAAGGGCGCGTCGAAGCGATGAACCAGCGCCTCGCCACGGTGCTTGGCATCGACGCGACAAACGCAGTGGGCCGCGCGCTGCTCGATCTCGCGCCCGATCTCGCCGGCAGCTTGCCAGACTCGGACGGCGACACGTTCTGCACGGTGCGTGGCGTGAGTTACGTCGTGCATCGCGGGCCGCTCGCGAGCAGCACCTCGGCGGCGGGCACCGTCCTGACGTTTCAGGAATCGCGGGCAGTCGAACGGCTCGACCGCACATTGCGCTCGCGGCAGCGCGTGCAGCAATTCAGCGCGCGTTACCGGCTCGACGATATCGTCGGTGCAGCCGATTCGATCGAACGGGTCCGCACGCTCGTGCAGCGCTATGCCAAATCGGACGCCACCGTGCTGATTCTCGGCGAAAGCGGCACCGGCAAGGAGATGGTCGCGCAGAGCATGCATCAGTTAAGCGCGCGGCGCGACTTCGCCTTCGTCGCCATCAATTGCGGCGCGTTTCCTGAGGCGTTGCTGGAAAGTGAATTGTTCGGTTATGAGGAAGGCGCGTTCACTGGCGCACGCAAAGGCGGCAAAGCGGGGCTGATCGAAGTGGCACACCGCGGCACGCTGTTTCTCGACGAAATCGCCGAGATGCCCTTGTCGTTGCAAAGCCGGTTATTGCGTGTACTGCAGGAGCGTGAAGTTGTGCGGCTCGGCTCAACGGAGCCGACGCGCGTGGACATCCGGGTCGTCGCGGCAACGCATCGTGCATTGACAGAGGGCATCGAGGCGGGCAGCTTCCGCGCGGACCTGTACTACCGGCTCAACATTCTGAGCATCGCCCTGCCGCCGCTGCGCGAACGGCCCACCGATCTGTTGCCGCTCGCTGTCGAGTTGCTGCTGCAGGCCGCATCGCGTGAGCCGAGACTGGCGGCTCGCCTGCCCGATGCGAATGCGGCGAGGCGCGTCCTCGCTACGCTCAGTGAGCCGTTAAAGCGTTACGCTTGGCCTGGCAACGTACGTGAATTGCAGAACGTGATCGAACGGATTGCGGTTGAACTGGCGGACGCGGACATGGACACGGACTCGAACGGCACAGCAGAAACCCTCTTTACGCCCGACGTACTACGCACCGTAGCCCCTGAAATTTTCGAGCAGCCTCACGCACGCACGAAGAAAGCGGCGCTAACGTTACGCGAACGCAGCCGTCACGTGGAAGCAGACGAAATCCGCACCGCGCTCGCCGCATGCGACGGCGATCGCGATGCGGTATGCCAGGCACTCGGCATCAGCAAGACGACGTTATGGCGGAAGCTGAACGCGGCGCAGTAGCCTGAACCACGCCGCCACGCTTCACAGCATTCTTCGCCGCCTTCGCTCCGGCGCGCTCGATGAACATGCTTGGCGTCATCCCGCAGCATCGTTTGAAATGCCGGCCGAAGTGGCTTTGATCGAAAAATCCTACTTCCGTGGCGACGACTGATCCCGGCACACCTTCCAGCAACAAGGTTTGCGCCCGCTGAATCCGCAGCCCGCATAGATAACGATACGGCGATGAACCGTACTGCTGACGAAACACCGTCGCGAAGCGCGACACGCTGAGCGCGGACAGTGCGGCGAGTTGCGCGAGCGTCACCGGCTCGTCGAAATGGGCTTCGATAAACGCCCGAGCGGTGTTGAGGCTAAGAGTCTGTTTCATGATGTCGCGAGAGTCGAGCGGGGCATGGGTTGCTTCGCGAATCGCGTGACGGAAAACACGTCCAGCGGAATCTCCGTGCTGCCCGTGTCGACGAGTTCGGCCAGCGTCTCTCCAACGCCCGGGCCAATCTGGAAACCCGAGCCGCAGAAACCGAACGCGTAGTAAAGACCGTCGACCTTGCTGCTCGGCCCGATCACCGGTTCGCCGTCGGGCAGGTAGCTTTCCACACCGCTCCACACGCGAATCACATGGAGCGGCGCCATCGCGGGCACGAGCCGCCGCAACTGCGCGAGTTGACGCACGGTATTACCCGGCACGACTGAAGCGCGGGACGTCACGGCATCCGCCGGTCCACCGGGACCGCCGCCAAGAATGATATTGCCGCGCGGAATCTGACGGAAATAGATACTCTCTTCCTTGATCGATGTGAACACCCCCATCGACGACTTGAACACATACGGCACCGGCTCGGTCACTGCCATCTGCGGTCCACTCGCGGTCAAGGGAACGGCTTCGCCGAACTGTTCGCTCAGACGGCTCGCCCAGGCGCCCGCGCAGATCACGAGTTGCGCGGCCCAATACACGTCGCCGCGTGCGCTCTCCACGCGAAACCGCCCACCGTCTTTTTCGACGCGCACGATCTCGGTGTTCTCGATCACCTGGGCACCGAGCCGCGCGGCCGCTCGACCGAAAGCGGGTGCAGCGAGACGTGGATTAGCGTGACCGTCGAGTGGCGAAATGGACGCCGCCAGTACCTCACGTCCAAGAAACGGAAAGCGTTGGAACATGGCTTCGCCATGCAGCACGTTGAGGTCGAGACCGTAAGCGCGGGCGTCGATCGCGTACTGGTCGAAATTCTCGACGTCCTTCTGGTGATAGCACACGCGCGTGTGACCCGACGCCAGAAATTCGATGTCCTCGCCGAGCATATCGGCTGAGCGTTGCCATGTGCGTAGCGCGCGATTCGCCATCGCCAGTTGCGGCAATGCGCGCCCCTGCCGCCGAATGCCGCCGAAGTTCACCCCGCTCGCCTGCTGCCCCGTGAGTCCCCGTTCAAGCAGAATCACCGAACGCTTGCGCTGCCGCAGGAAGAGCGCTGTCGTGGTCCCCATGATGCCGCCGCCGATCACGATGACATCGGCTTCATTCGTAGTCGTCGCGCTCATTCGCTCACCTCTTCGGCAAGCGCCACGGGCAGCGGCTTGACGGGCGCCTGGCCGCGCAGCCTTCCCACCGATGACACGGGCACCGAGGACGCCGCCGCAATGATCTCCGCACCGGCGTGGCCACAATAGCGCCCCTGGCAACGGCCCATGCCGACGCGTGAAAACGCCTTCGCGCGATTGGCTTCCTGCGCGCCGGTCGCCTGGACGACACGGCGCAGTTCGCCCGCTGTAATCGCTTCACAGCGGCAGACGATCGTTTCATCCGGCAAGGTCGCGGCAAATTTCGCCGGCCACGGAAAGGCTTCGCGCAAGCCCGCCGCGAAACGCGTGAAGCGTACGAGCTCGGCGCGCAAGCGCTCGATGCCTTCGACCTGCACGCCGTGATCGCGCAGCGCAGCCAAAGCCGCGAGACGGCCCGAACATTCGGCTGCATCCGCACCACGCACTCTCGCGCCGTCTCCCGCCAGGTAGACGCCCTTGACGCTGCTACGGCCGTCGTCGTCGATGTGCGGAAGCCATTGGCGTGTGTTCTCGTCGAACAGGAAACGACAGCCGGCGAGGTCCGCAAGCTGCGTCTCCGGACGCAGGTGATAACCGAGCGCGACGGTATCACATGCCAGTTCCAGATGCTTGCCGTCAGACAATGCAACCACAACACCGCTTACGCCGTCTTGCGGCGAGCCTTTGATCTCCAACGGCTGCACACCGCGATGAACCGGCACGTGTGCCTTCGCAAGCACGCGCGTCAATGCAATACCCTTTTTGAGCGCGGCCGGGATCGCCAGCAAACGGGGCAGCGCAGCCACGCGCTGCATGAAGGTCGACGTATCGAGCACCGCGGCCAGTTGCGCGCCCGCTTTCACGTATTGCGCCGCCACGAGATACAGCAGCGGACCGCTGCCCATCATCACGATGCGCGAGCCGATCGCACAGCCCTGCGATTTCAACGCGACCTGCGCGCCGCCGAGGCTATACGCGCCGGCCTGGTGCCAGCCCTTGACGGGCATCAGCCGGTCCGTCGCGCCGCTGCAAACAATCAGCGAATCGAACGTCAGCGTCTGGTAGCGCGTACCGCTCGCCAGATGCAGGGTGTTCGGCGAGATATTCCAGACCAGCGTCTCCGGCAGATAATCGATCTTGCCCTTGAGCGCATCGAAGCGCTGATGCAGCGAAGCAGCACGCTCCGCCTCGGTGCCGTACAGCGTCTCATAGCTGCGTGAAAAACCTTCCGGTTGCCGCCGATAAATCTGCCCGCCGTCGCGCCGCCCTTCGTCGACGACCGTCGGCCGCAGCCCGGCTTCGACCAGCGCCTGGACGGCACGCACGCCCGCTGGCCCAGTACCGATGACAACTACGCGCGGGGCCATACACCCTCCCCCGCAGCCGCCAGCTTCGTGACGATCGACATGCCAGGCGCCGCAGGCGTACTGCATGCCCGCACACGTTCGCCTTGCGCCGTCCAGACCCAGCAGTCCTGACAAGCGCCCATCAAACAGAAACCCGCGCGGCGGCCGTCGCCGAATTCGGAATCGCGCAACGTGTTCACCCCCGTCAGCAAGGCGACCATCAAGGTGTCGCCTTGCGCGGCTTCGCGCACGACACCGTCCACCGTGATCGGAAAGGTCCTGCGGCCCGTCTCCGCGAGGCGCACAAATCGTCCGTTCATGCCGGGGTCGCCTCCGCGGTCTGCAAGCGATTCAATTCGGCCGCCGGGTGGTGGCAAAGAATCTCCGCACCCGAAGGCAGTTTCTTCAGGGACGGCGGCGTCATATTGCACATACCGTCGATGCGCACCGGGCAACGCGCACGGAACGCGCATAACTCGGGAATATCGGCGCTCTCGCCCATCGCCGGTAACGCGGCACAACCGATCTCGCGGCGCGCATCGAGCCAGCCGGGTTTCAAAGCGGGCACCGAGTCGACCAGCAATTCGGTGTACGGGTGATACGGCGGCGCCGCGCGCACGTCGCGCTGCCCGGCTTCCACGCGATGCCCCGCGTACAGCACGATTACTTCGTCGCAAATGGCGCGCACGGTCGAGATGTCGTGGCTGATGAACATGTACGACACGCCCAACTCGCGACGCAATTCGGCCAGCAGGTCGAGGATCGCCGCGCCGACCACCGTATCGAGCGCGGAAGTCACTTCGTCACAGAGAATCAAGGCGGGATCCGCGGCAAGCGCGCGCGCCAGATTCACACGCTGCTTCTGGCCGCCCGAGAGTCCAGCAGGCGTGCGCGTGGCGATCGATGCCGGCAGTTGCACCAGATCGAGCAATTCCAGCATCCGCTTCCTCGCGGCCGAGCCACTTAGATGATGATAGAACGCAAGCGGACGGCCGAGGATATCGGCGATCGAATGGCTTGGGTTCAGCGCGGTGTCGGCGTTCTGGAACACGATCTGGATCTGCCGGTACTGCTCCGGCGTGCGGCGCGACAGTTGCGCGGGCAACGGCTTGCCGTCGAAGAACACCTCGCCACGTGCGCGGTCAACCAGACCCGCTACAACGCGCGCGAGCGTCGTCTTGCCGGAGCCGGATTCGCCAATCACGCCAAGCGTGCTGCCGCGGGGAATCGACAGGCTGACGTCGTCGAGCACACGCACGGCGGGCGCACCGAAGCGATCGATCCGGCCATAGCCCGCCGAGAGGCCGCGAATTTCGAGCAGCGGCGGGATGTGTTTAGCCGTCGCCAAGGGCGTTTCCAGCGCCACTTCCGGGCGCCGTGTAGCAGCAAGCAGTTGGCGCGTGTAAGCATCCACAGGTGCATCGAGCACTTGCGCGACCACGCCGTTTTCCTTGACCGCGCCGCCGTTCAGCACCACGATGCGGTCCGCCATCTGCGCGACCACAGCCAGATCGTGCGACACGTACACGGCGGTGGTGCCGAGCTCGCGAATCACTTTCTTGAAGGCCGCGAGCACTTCGATCTGGGTGGTAACGTCGAGCGCGGTGGTCGGCTCGTCGAACACGACGACAGCCGGATCGGTAATCAACGCCATCGCGGCCATCAGGCGCTGCAACTGACCGCCGGACACCTGATGCGGATAGCGATCGCCGATCGTCTCCGGCGCGGGCAGCGCAAGCGCGCGGAACAGGTCGACCGCTTTCATGCGCGCCGCGTCTTTCGTCATCAAGTGATGCAGTAGCGCCGGCTCGGTCACCTGATCTATGATCGTGCGCGCCGGGTTGAAACCCGCCGCCGCACTCTGCGCGACATACGCCACGGTGCGCGCCCGCAACGCGCGGCGGCCTTTGGCATCGAGCGACAGCACCTCCACATCGCCGACACGCACCGAGCCGCCGCTGATCGAACAGCCTGCACGCGCATAGCCAAGCAGCGACAGCGCGATCGTCGTCTTTCCCGAGCCCGACTCGCCGATCAGCGCCAGCACCTCGCCCTTCTTCACCGAAAAATCGACACCCTTGACGATCTCCGTCACCGGCCCCGGCGCCGCACCGGCCACAACCCGCAGGCCCTTCACTTCAATCATGTCCCGATCAGCCATCACGCACCTCCATGGCTACGGCCACGACGCCGCAGGTTGTCGATCAGCAGATTCATGCCGATGGTCAGCGTCGCGATCGCGACAGCGGGCATCAAAACAGCGGGCGCGCCTTCCGACAAACCGCCGATGTTCTCGCGTACGAGCGACCCCCAATCCGCATTCGGCGGCTGCACGCCGAGGCCGAGAAAACTCAGCCCGCTCAGCAGCAGCACGATGAACACGAAACGCAGGCCGAAATCGGCGAGCATCGGATGAATCATGTTTGGCAGCACTTCGACCCGTGCAATATAGAAAATGCCTTCGCCGCGCGCTCTGGCTACCTGCACGTATTCCAGACCCATCAGGTTCACCGCGAGCGAGCGCGAAATACGGAAGGCACCCGGGATGTAGGCCAAAGCGGCAACGGTGGTTAGCATCGTGATCGACGAACCGAACGCCGCGATCACAACAAGCGCGAGCACCTTGCTCGGAATCGAAATCAGCGCGTCGAACAGACGGCTCAGGATTTCATCGACCCAGCGCCCGGACACCGCGGCGAGCAAACCGAAGAACGTGCCGATCAAACTGGCGAGCACCGCGGCAGCAAGCGCGAGGCCCACCGTATAGCGCGTACCGTAGAGAATCCGGCTCAACATATCGCGGCCGAGATAGTCGGTGCCGAGCGGATACGCCGCGCTATAGCGGCCGAAAATCTCCGTCGATGTCAGCGCGCCGCCTTTGTACGGTGCGACCAGCGGCCCGATGAACGCGACGATCAACCAGAACGCCACCAGCACGAGGCCAATCAGGCCGAGCACGGAGAAGCGGTGCACCAGCCGTTTCAACACGCCCTGCTTGAGCGCGGCCGCTTCGACGACCGGCGGCTCGACGGCGGGTTCATCGCGGCTCATGTCGTATAGCTCCGTGCCGGCGTGGGGAACATGAGGAACGTGGGGATTGGTAGGTTGGCTCATCATCGACGCAGCCTCGGGTTGGATACGATTTGACACAGGTCGGCGATCAGCACGAGTGCGAGATACGCCGCGCAGAACACCATCACGCAGCCCTGCACGAGCGGCATGTCGCGGTTGGTGACGGCGTCGACCATCAGGCTTGCGAGGCCGGGATAGTTGAAGATCGACTCCACGATCACCACGCCACCGAACAGATACGACAGGCTCAACGCCACCGCGTTGGCAATCGGCCCGATGGTGTTGGGCAGCACATGCCGCAGCACCACGCGCGCGGGCGAGGCGCCCTTGAGCACGGCCATTTCAACGTACGACGAATTGAGCTGATCGAGCACTGCGGCCCGCGTCATCCGCGCCATCTGTGCGACGATCACGCAGCACAGCGTCATCACCGGCATCGCGTAAATGCGCAGCAGCGCGCCGAACGAATGGACCTCCGAGAGATACGACAGCGCGGGCAACCAGCGCAGCTTGACGGCGAAAATCAGCACGGCGATGGTCGCGATCAGAAACTCGGGGACCGCGACCGTCGACAGCGTGAGCACGTTGAGTGTGCGGTCGAGTAGCGAACCGCGGAACATCGCCGACGAAATGCCGATCAGCAAGGCCACGGGCACTGAGACGAGTGCCGTCAGACCGGCCAGTACCAGCGAATTCGGCAGGCGCGTGGCGATCAACTCGCTGACCGGCAGATTGTTCGACAGCGAGGTGCCGAAGTTGCCGCTGACAATATGAAAGAGCCATTCGAAGTAGCGTTGCAGCGCCGGCTGGTCGAGTCCGAACTGATGCCGCAATGCCGTGACGGCTTCCGGGGTGGCCGCCTGGCCGAGCGCCTGTTGGGCGGCGTCGCCAGGGAGCAGCCCGGTGATGGCGAACACGACCGCCGAGACCAGCAGCAGCGTAAGCAGCGCGAGGCCAAGGCGCGCGGCGATGAGTCGTTGCGCATGTGCTTTCATCGAAAGTCGCCTCCTAGGTTGAAGCCGCACGCCGCGAGTAAGCGGCGTGCGTATTGCGGATCCGACTTTCCAGTTCGTCAGACTGGAAATCCTTCGTTAGTACTTTTCAGCTACTACCGTTCACGCGACCGGCTCAGGCGCAGCCGGCCTAGGCATCCAGCCAGACGTTTTCCGCGAACATGAAGCCCATCAGGCCGGCCAGCGGAATCGAGCCGAGGCCCTTGAGCTTCGCCGTGTAAGCATCCAGCGAGCTCTGGAATAGCGGAATGCCGATGCCGCCGGTTTCATGCACCAGCACCTGCATGTCGCCATAGATCTTCTTACGCTTCGCATCGTCCGGCTCGCCGCGTGCCGCAAGCAGCATCTGGTCGAACTTCGGGCTCTTCCAGTTCGCTTCGTTCCACGGTGCGTCGGACTTGAAGAACTGGGTGAAGATCACGTCGGCGCTCGGACGCGCGTTGACGCTGCCGAATCCCAACGGATGCTTCATCCAGTGGTTCGACCAGTAGCCGTCGGCCGGCACGCGCGACACCTGCAGATTCAGACCGGCTTGCGGCGCGACCTGCTGAAGGAACATCGCCATTTCAACCGACCCTTCCGCCGCCGGCGAGGCGAAAATCTGGATCGGCGCGCTGCCGACCTTGGCCTTCTGGAAATGGAACTTCGCCTTGTCCGGATCGAAGGTACGCTGCGGCAAACCGGCCAGGTAGTACTTATTGGTCGGATCGATAGGCTGGTCGTTGCCGATCGCGCCGTAACCCTGGAAGATCGCCCGGCGCATCTGCTCGCGATCCTGCAGGTACATCATGCCTCGACGAAAATCGTCGTTGCCGGTAATGCCGCCTTCGTCGCGAACAATCAGGTCGGTGTACTCGCCCGTCTTCGTCTCCAGCACGGCGAAACCGCCGGCGCCCTTGATCTGGGCGGTCGAACGCGGGCTCACCGAGTTGATCAGTTGCACGTCGCCCGAGAGCAGTGCGTTCACCCGCGCGGATTCGTCGCCGATACCAATCAGTTCGACTTCGTCCAGGTGCGGCAGGCCCGGCTTCCAGTACTTCTCGTTCTTCACGCCGACCGTACGCACGCCCGGCGAGAACTCCTTGACCTTGAACGGACCGGTGCCGACCGCTGTTTTGAAATCCCTGGTGCCGTCCTTGATGATCTGGAAATGTGAGGTGGCGAGAATCACCGGCAGATCGGCGTTCGGACCTTCCAGCGTGATCGTCACTTCGTTCGGGCCCGTCGCCTTCACTTCCTTGATCTGATCGGCCAGCGTCTTCGCTTTCGATGCCGTCGCCGGATCCTTGTGCCGCATGATCGAATACACGACGTCCGCCGGCGCGAGCGCCTTTCCGTCGTGGAACTGCACGCCGCTGCGCAACTTGGCAACCCACACCGTCGCATCCTCCGTATCCAGCGAGGTGGCGAGCGCCATCTTCGCGCCGAGATGCGAATCGAGTTCGGTCAGGCAGTTGTAGAACATGAAGCCGCGGACATAGTCCGTCCCGAGCGCGCCCTTCGCGGGGTCGAGCGTGTCGGCCGCGGATGCGGATTGCGTCGCCACCCGGATCTTGCCGCCCTGCTTCGGCTTCGCCTGCGCAAGCGCCGCACCGCTCGCGGTCAACAGACCGGCGCCCGTCACCGACATCATGCCGGCTGCGGCCATCGCGCGCAGTACGCCGCGACGCGACGCGCCTTTTGACGTCAATCGCTCCAACTCGGTGCCGAGTTGAAGAGCGTCATATTGCGAGTTTTCCTTATTCATCGAACATCTCCGCGAGGGTGACAGGGATAGCTGCGTGGTTTTTGACTTACAAATACAACAAGGGGGAATCAGTAAAAGATGTCTTTGATGCGGTAGTACGTCCCCACCAGCGGCAGAAACCAGGGTTTGCCGGTATGGCCTGGAATCGCCGGCCATTCGGACTCACGCCACGGATTGCGTTCTTCGTGGCCGTCCATCACGTCGGCCATCACCTGGCCCATGTGCGTCGACATCTGTGTGCCGTGACCGCTGTAACCCAGTGAGAAGTAAATCCCGTCGTGTTGCCCGGCATGCGGTAAGCGATCGGCGGTCATGTCCACGAGTCCGCCCCAGCAGTAGTCGATGCGGGCGTTGGCCAGCATCGGGAACATCGCAGCGAGACCTTGCTGCAGAATCCGTCCGCTCTTCGCATCGGATGGTCGCTCGGACGCCGTAAAGCGCGCACGGCCACCGAACAGCAAACGCGAGTCGGGTGTCACGCGGAAGTAGTTGTGCATCAGGCGCGTGGTGGTGTACGCGCGGCGGTTCGGAAACACCTGCGCCAGCAGTTCCGGCGACAGCGGCTCCGTCACGACGATGAACGAACCAACCGGCGCGAGACGCCGCCGGTACCAGCCAAACGGACCATGCCGCGAGGGGCCGGTCGCGATCAGCACCTGTTTCGCACGCACTTCGCCGCGTGCGGTCGTGACCTTGAAGCCACTGCCGTCTTTCGCGATCGCGGTGACTGCCGCGTTTTCATACAGCTTCGCGCCGCGGCGAACCGCGGCATCGGCGAGTCCGACCGTGAACTTGCCCATATGCATCTGGCCGCCGTGCCGTTGCAGCAGTCCGCCGTAAAAACTGTCCGACTGGATTTCGCTGCGAATCCGTTCACGCTCAATTAATTCGATATCCGTATCGACTTCGCGCCGGATCAACTCCGCCGTCTTTTCCAGATGTGCAAAGTGATGCGGTTTTGACGCCAGCTTCAGCTTGCCGGTCGCGCTGTAATTGCAGTCGATGTTTTCCTCGCGAATCAGACGCTCGACCGTATCGACCGCATCCGAAAACGCACGGTAGCAGGCACTGGCCCGCTCCACACCAAGTTGCGCGACCAGCGCGACGAAGTCCTGCGCGACGCCGGTATTGACCTGACCGCCGTTGCGCCCGGACGCGCCGCCGCCGATGCGCCCGGCGTCGAGCACCGTCACCGAGGCGCCGCGCTTGCCCAATGCCTGCGCCGCCGACAGCCCGGTGAAGCCACCGCCGATCACGACGACGTCGGTCTGACCGTCGACCGGACCTTCACACGCTGAAATGAGCGGCGGTGCGGTGTCGAGCCAATAGGAATCGAGCTTCATCCGGTCTGTCCTTGAGAAGGGCAATGGGGCAAACGACGTTTACAGACCGAGTTCCGCAGCCAGATGCGGAATGTCGTTGACTTCGTAGTACTGGTAGTACGGCGTCGACGGTTCGTGGCCGCGTTTGACGAAGGCCTTGTGCCTGATGCCCAGGTCGTGTGCGGTCATCAGGTCGTAACGCAGGCTCGACGACACGTGCAGCACGTCTTCCGGATTGCAGTTCAACTGGTCGAACATGTATTCGAAGCCTTGCATGCGCGGCTTGTACGACTGTGCCTGCTCGGCCGTGAAAACCGTGTGGAACGGCGCGCCGAGCTTGTCGACGTTGCTCTGGATCTGGTTGTTCGACGCATTCGACAGAATCACCAGTTTGTACTTCTTTGCCAGACGCGAGAGACCTTCCGGTACGTCCGGATGCGGACCCCAGGTCGGCACGGCTGTGTAAATCTTTTCTGCTTCCACTTCATTGAACTCGACGTTCATGCGCTTGCAGGCGCGGCGCAATGCGTTGACAACCACATCGCGATACGGCTTCCAGGCGCCGAGCACTTCATCGCGGCGATAGCCGGCGTAGAAGGCAACCAGCTTCTCCAGGTCGTCGCCTTGCAGCACGTGGCCGAACATTTCGCGGGTCATGTCGGCCATGCGGAATTTCGTGAGCGTGCCGTAGCAGTCGAAGGTGATGTATTTCGGTTCGAATTCGATCATGGTGCAGTCCTATCGTTGTGGTGAACTCGCGGCGAGCTCAGTGGCGAAAACAGGGGCAACTGTGTTGCATGGGACCTGTGCGCTCTGCGTGGGACCGGAGTAAGTGCTGAAGCACCAACTCCGGATCGACATAAGCTCATCCCTGTAAAAGATTTAATCAGCGCAAAAACATAGATGTTCCTGATTCGGGCGCCCTTGATGACACAAACCATGCGTTTTAAGGCCGTTGCGCAGCACAGTCTGCGGTGAGCAGGCTGAAAGCCCCGTCCGCATTGATGTTGCGACGCGCACTCAGGCGCGCAGGTCGATCAGCACACTCTTGAAACGCAGGTTTGCTTCGTACGCCTGGCGGCCGAGGTCCTTGCCGATGCCGGAGCGCTTGTAGCCGCCGGTGGGGATCATGAAGTCGGCGGTCCGGCCATAGCGGTTGACCCAGACCGTCCCCGCTTCGAGGCCGCGCACGAAGCGCAGCGCCCGGCCGAGATCAGCGGTGTGCACGCCGGCAGCGAGACCATACTCGGGATGCTGGGCAAGCGAGAGCGCTTCCTCTTCAGTATCGAAGGTCTGCAACGTCAGCACCGGACCGAAGACCTCCTCGCGCACAGCCTCTGAGTGAGCCGTGACGTCCGTGAGCAGCGTCGGTGTATAAAACGCGCCGCTCGACGCACCGCCTGCCCCGCCGTCGGCCCGCACGCCGCCATAGCGCAGCGTCGCGCCCGCCTCCAGCGTGCGTCCAACGATCCCTTCGATGCGCGCCGCCTGCGGCGCGGAGATGATGGGTGACAACGTGGTGCCGGCGGCCCACGTCGCGCCGGGCTTCAACTCGGCGAAAACCTTGCCGATGCGCTCGGCTAACGGCTCCGCCAGGCTTCGCTCGACTAGCAGCCGCGAGCCCGCCACACACACCTGCCCGGCGTTACCGGTAATGGCGCCGGCAATCCGCCGTGCCACGTCGTCGAGACGCGGCGCGTCGGCGAACACGATTTGCGGACTCTTGCCGCCCAGTTCCAGCGTGACCGGTTTGGTGCCGCTATGGGCACACGCCGCCATGATCGCGGCGCCGGTACGCGTGGAGCCGGTGAAGGTGACCTTGCTGATCTTCGGATGACGCACCAGTTCGTCGCCGGTGACACGGCCGTCACCCTGGATCACGTTGAAGATGCCCGCGGGCACGCCCGCCTGCACAGCCAGCTCGGCGAGGCGCAACACCGAGAACGGCGTCATCTCCGAAGGCTTCAGTACCACCGCGTTGCCCGCCGCCAGTGCGGGCGCGATCTTCCACGACGCCATCACCAACGGGAAATTCCACGGCGCGATTGCGCCGATCACACCGTATGGCTCTGCGATCGTCATACCGAGATGGTCGTGATCGGTCGCCGCCACGTCGCCGCCCAGCTTGTCGGCGAATTCTGCGTAGAAGCGAATGCCTTCCGCGGTGAAGGGCACGTCCCAGCCAACGGCCTGAGCGATCGGGCGAGTCGAACCGAGTGCTTCCAGCCGGCCTAAAAACGGCGCGTCGGCTTCGACCAGTTCGGCGAAACGGCGCAGGATTTTCGCGCGCTCACGCGGCGCCATCCGCGCCCAGCCGCTCGTTCTGAAAGCCTGCCATGCGTTCTCCACCGCGCGATCCACCATCCCGGCGTCGGCAAGCGGCACTGAGGCGTAGACCACGCCGTCCGAGGGGCGTGCCACCTCGATGCGGCGCTCGCCGCTACGCACGTCGCTGCGCACGCCGCTACGCACGTCGTCATCGACATACTCACCGCCGATGAAATGTCCGCTGCGAATCGCGACGTCGTCCGGATTGAAGCTGTCCATGAGAGAAGTTTCCTTGTGACTGGCTGAGGGTCCGCGCGAGGGCTTTTTAATAACACCGCCGCCATGACAAAATCGTAGAGCCGCGGGCGTGGCATATGTCGCCGACAAAAATCCCCGCGCAGCAGAACGCGCCTGTAATGAGCGATCAAACGGGGCGTTTTGCATCGATTTGCGACGCGGCCCTTTCGGACGCCCCAGATAAAAAGATCGTCCTAGTCACACCGCGCACCGGATGACAAAGTGACGGCGTAAGCCTTTAGCCATTCAGGGAGTCCGGCGTGTCCGATTCGATTACCTATAGACGCTTCACCCACGACGACATCGCCGCCGCGCACGCGCTGACAGTCGAGCTCAAATGGCCGCATCGCGCGGACGACTGGCGATTCGTGGCGCAACTGGGCGTGGGTTTCGTCGCGGAAGATGCGAGCGGCGTGATCGGCACCGCCCTGTGCTGGAAATACGGTGCCGAGCGCGCCTCGCTCGGGATGGTGATCGTGTCCCCCGAGCAGCAAGGGCGCGGCATCGGTAGAAAATTGATGGATCTGGTGCTGGAAGAACTCGGCAGCCGGGTCACGTTCCTGCATGCCACCACGGCGGGCCAGCCCTTGTATGAAAAGCTCGGCTTTCGCGCGGTCGGCACGCTCGACCAGCATCAGGGCGCCGCATTCCAGCCGCCGCTCGTGTCATTGCCGCCAGGCGAACGCCTGCGCCCGCTCGGTTCGAGCGATACGGCGCGGCTGGTCGAACTGGCGTCGCAGGCAAGCGGGCTGGACCGTGGTGAAGTCTTGCCCGCACTGTTGGGTGCCGCCGATGGCATCGCCCTCGATCGCGATGGCGAACTGGTTGGCTTCGCATTGTTTCGCCGCTTCGGACGGGGCTTTGCGATCGGACCGGTGGTCACGCCTGCGTCGAAGGATTCGAGCCGCGCCAAGGCGCTGATCAGCCACTGGCTGGCGCTCAACGAAGGCGTATTCGTGCGCATCGACACGCCGGGTGAGAGCGGGCTGACCGAATGGCTGGAACAGTTGGGGTTGCCGCGGGTGGACACGGTCGTCAAAATGGTTCGGCAGGCCGCGCCGGCTGATCCTGCACGCGCAGGCAATGCCAGCACGGGCGGCAACGCCGGCAAGGACGCGCCCTATCTGCAATACGGCATCATCAACCAGGCGATCTGCTGATCCAATATGGCCTTCCTTTATAAAGCCGATCCGGCGCGCGGCGCGCAATGGGCCACACTCTTCGCGCAGAAAGCACCGGACCTGCCGTTTCACATCTGGCCCGACCTTGGCGATCCCGCCGCCGTGCGCTATCTCGCCGCCTGGCAACCGCCGGAAGATCCCACTCGCACCTTCCCTAACCTGGAAGTTGTGTTTTCCGTGGGCGCGGGTATCGACCAGTTCGACCTGTCGGGCGTGCCGGCGCATGTGCCGGTAGTACGGATGATCGAACCGGGCATTGTTGAAGGGATGGTCGAGTACGTCACGCAAGCCGTGCTGACGATTCATCGCAATCTGTTCGACTATGGCCTGCAGCAACAACAGCAGATCTGGCGCGAACTGCCGCTCGGGCTGGACAGCGCTCGCCGCGTTGGCGTGCTCGGACTCGGCGTGCTGGGCACAGCCGTGCTGGAAAGGCTGCGCTTGTTCGGCTTTGCCTGCGCGGGCTGGAGCCGTTCGCCGCGCGAGATCGAAGGCGTCGATTGCTACGCAGGCGAAGGCGCCCTGGATGCGTTTCTCGCCCGCACCGACATCCTGATCTGCCTGTTGCCGTTGACGCCCGCCACTCGTGGCCTGCTCAATGCAGAGTTGTTCGCAAAGCTGCCGCGCGGCGCCTCGCTGATTCAAACGGGCCGCGGTCCGCATCTGAATCAGCAGGATCTGTTGGCGGCGCTGGACAGCGGCCAGTTGCACAACGCCATTCTGGACGTCACCGATCCCGAACCGCTGCCCGCCGGTCATCCGTTGTGGACACATCCACACGTACGCATCACGCCCCATATCGCCAGCTCGACGCGGCCCGAAAGCGCCGTCGACGTGGTGCTCGAGAATCTGCGCCGCCATCGCGAAGGTCTGCCGATGCTCGGTCAGGTTGACCGGACCCAGGGATATTGAGCGCGGCGCTGAATGGAACGCCTACCGGCGCGGCTTTTCAGCGTCCGCAGCAGAAAATGCTAAGGCCGTACATCAAAACGCGTCGGGCGCGCTTTTCAGGCAATTGTTTAGGTAAGCGGGTGATCGTCGTGGATCAGTAGTATGGAACGGTCAACAGCCCTTTTCCGCGACGAGAAACCATCATGCCGATCCATTCGCTCATTGAAGCCGACCGCAAGCATCTGATTCACCCGGTCATCAACTACCGCACGCACGAAGCCCGCGGCGTTACCGTCCTCGAGTCCGCCAGCGGCGCGTTCCTGCGCGACGCGGCCGGCAACGAGCTGCTCGACGCCTTCTCCGGCCTGTGGTGCGTCAATGTGGGCTACGGTCAGCAGAGCATCGTCGACGTCGCCACCGAGCAGATGAAGAAACTGCCCTACGCCACCGGCTATTTCCATTTCGGCTCGGCCCCGGCGATCGAACTGGCGCAAAAACTGGTGGAAGTGTCGCCCGCTTCGCTCCAACACGTGTATTTCACGCTCGGGGGGTCCGATGCGGTCGATTCGGCCATCCGTTTCATCACGCACTACTTCAACGCGACCGGCCGGTCGTCGAAGAAGCACATCATCGCGCTGCAACGCGGCTATCACGGCTCATCGACGATGGGCGCGGGGCTCACGGCGTTGCCCGCATTTCACCGCAATTTCGATCTGCCGCTGCCGAACCAGCATCATCTGCCCTCTCCGTACGCGTACCGCAACGATTTCGCTGACGACGCTGCGCTGATCGCCGCCTCGGTTGCCGCGCTCGACGCCAAGGTGGCCGAACTCGGCGCGGACAACGTTGCAGCCTTTTTCTGCGAACCGATTCAGGGCTCGGGCGGCGTAATCGTGCCGCCGGTTGGCTGGTTGAAAGCGATGCGTGAGCGTTGCCGTAAGCTCGGGATTCTGTTCGTCGCCGATGAAGTCATCACCGGATTCGGTCGTACGGGTCCGCTATTCGCGTGCCAGGGCGAAAACGTCGAACCGGATCTGATGACGGTGGCAAAGGGTTTGACCGCCGGCTATGCGCCGATGGGCGCCGTGCTGATGTCCGACGAAATCTATCAGGGCATTGCCGATGGCGACGCCGAAGCGGTTGTCGGTCACGGCCATACGTATTCGGCGCATCCGGTCAGCGCGGCAATCGGTCTTGAAGTGCTGCGCCTGTATCACGAAGGCGGCCTGCTCGCGAACGGCGTGGCTCGTGCCCCCCGTTTTGCACGCGGCCTCGATGCGTTGCTCGCGCACCCGCTAGTGGGCGATTCGCGCCATCGCGGCCTGCTCGGTGCGCTTGAACTCGTATCGGACAAAGACAGCAAGGCAGGCTTCGATCCCGCGCTGAAACTGTCCGATCGGATCGCTGCCGCCGCGTATGAAAACCGCCTGATTTTCCGCGCGTTCGGCGACAATATTCTTGGTTTCGCGCCAGCGCTGTCGTACACGGAAGCGGAGTTCGACCTGATGTTCGAGCGCCTCGAAAAAACCCTCGACGACGTTCTCGGAGAAGCCGATGTCCGGGCCGCGCTGAAGGTCAAAATTCATGCCACTGCGTGCTAGAGTAGAGGGCCCTTCGAGACCCTTTTACCCATCGCCGGAGCGATAACGTTACGATGAGCAGCGACAGCAAGCTGGACCGGATTGACCTGCGCATACTTTCACAGTTGCAGAAGAAAGGCCGCATAACGAACGTCGAGCTTGCCGACGCGGTCGGCCTTTCGCCCAGTCCTTGCCTGATTCGCGTCAAGCGTCTGGAGAAAGCCGGCTACATCATCGGCTACGGTGCGCAGATCCAGCTCGAAAAACTCGGCGACGTGCAGATCGTGTTCACTGAAGTCACGCTCGCCGATCATCGGCGGGAAGACTTCATCAAGTTCGTGAATGCGATCAAAGACGTCGACGAGATCGTCGAGTGCCATCTGGCGAGCGGCGGCTATGACTATTTGCTGAAGTTCGTCACGCGTAGCGTGAGTCATTATCAAAGCATCGTCGAGGGCCTGCTGGAGCGCGATATCGGCATCGAGAAATATTTCAGCTACGTGATCATCAAGTCGCCGTTCGTGAAAAGTCACTACCCGCTCGAAACCTTGTTCTCGCAGAACCACAACTAGTACAAGAGCGAATGGCACTTACTTAAGCCTGCATGGAGGAGAAGACGGGGGTAAGTGCTTGAAGAGAAAGGGAGGCGGCTGATCGAAGGATTGATAGGATGGTTGTTACCAGGCAAACACCGTCTCATTCCAAGGATCAGCCACCATGGATCGTAATTCACGAAGTCATCATAGGCAAACACGAAGCACAGTTCAAAGCCGGGCGCGCAGGACACAGTCTGTGGACTACTTCAACATACTGACGAGCCCGCAGCTATTGGCCGCCACCGAAGCGTATTTGCCAGCGCATCGAGAACGGCTGTATCCGCCGACGGTGACGCTGTCGATGTTCATGCGCCAGGCGCTGGAAGAGGATGCCTCCTGTCAGAAGGCAGTCAACGGGTGGGCCGCGCAGCGAGTTGCCGACGGGCTGCGGCCCACGAGCGTGCGCACGGGAGGCTACTGCCGCGCTCGCCAGAGACTGCCGCTGACAATGGTCCGGGAGTTGGCGCGCGAGACGGGGCGTCAACTGCACGAGCAGGCCGAGCCGGCCTGGAAGTGGCGCGGGCGCCCGGTCAAGCTGGTTGACGGCACCGGGATCTCGATGCCCGATACGCCGTCGAACCAGGCGCGCTTCCCACAGTCCAGTGCTCAGGCCGAAGGCGTGGGATTTCCGTTAGCCTATCTGGTTGCGGTGATCTGTCTGGCAAGCGGCGCAGTGCTGGAGGCGGCTGTCGGAACTTACGCGGGCAAAGGCAGCGGGGAGCTGACGGCGTTTCGCATGCTGGAAAACACGTTTCGTCGAGGTGACGTGATTGTCGCCGATGCCTTGTACTGCCACTACTTTCTGATGGCCTCAATGATCGCCGCCGGAGTGGATGTCGTGATGGAACAGCATGGGGCGCGCCGCACCGACTTTCGGCGAGGCAAGTCGCAGGGCACGCGCGATCACATTGTGACGTGGCCCAAACCCCGGCAGTGCCCCGCCTGGATGACGCGTGAGCAGTACCAGGCCTTCCCCGATGAACTGATGGTGCGCGAATGCAGGCTGCATCACCGGGTGCTGGTCACCACGATGCTTGATGCACACAAGACCAGCAAACAGGACCTCTCGCAGTTGTATGCCAGGCGCTGGAACGTGGAACTGGATCTACGTAACATCAAGACGACGATGGGCATGGATGTGCTGCATTGCCAGACTGCCCACATGAACGAGAAGGAGATGTGGGTCCATCTGCTGGCCTACAACGTGATTCGGCTGCTGATGGCCCAAGCCGCCAGCCACTGCGCCACCGATCCGAGAACACTGAGTTTCAAGCACGCCGTGCAGCTATGGACTGAATGGCTGGCCAGGGGTCTGACGGCAACTCACGACCAGAGTGTCCTGTTCAAGCTGATCGCGCAGTCTCGTGTTGGGAACCGCCCCGGTCGCATCGAACCACGAATGCGCAAACGAAGACCGAAGTCTTATCCATGGCTGAAAGAGCCTCGTCACATCGCACGCGAGCGCGTCCGAAAATATGGGCACGCTCCTCGGGCTCGGGCTTAAGTAAGTGCCATTCGTACAAGAGCCTGTTCTACGGATAATCGCTAAACCGGGATACCGGTTCGCTTTCCGTTGTCGCGGGTGTATAACCCGGCACGCTCGCGCGAAACTGATTGAGCAAACCGTTGTCGACCTGCGAAAAGCCTTTGAGCTGGAGCTGCATCAACACGCGCGTGCCGGTGCTGGGCGACGTGGTCGAGCTCGTCGCGTTGGTGTATTTCTCGAACGCGACGCCGAGCGACCAGCAATCCGCGTCGTATTGAAGCCCCAGCAAGCCTGCGATCAGCCGATGCGTGCTCATGTCGTAATTGACACGCGCGACACTGACCACGTTGTGCAATAGCGGCCATTGCTCCGACACGATGAACTGATTGACCGGTTGATAATCGAGTGTGCTGTTGGCGCGCGTGTAGCGATACGCGACATTCAACACCTGTTTCGAGGCCGGCGACCAGCCAAAACCAGCTTCCGCATTTGTCAGGTAGTGGTTGGCCTGACTGTATTCCACCGCCTGTTCCGCTGAAATGCCCGGGCCCACCTTGTACGACGCGCCGGCAATCACACTCGTGCGCGCAACGGTGCCGATTGGATCGTCTGTGTTGAGGGTCACGCGTGGTGTGCGAAAGTCGTACTGCTCCGCAAGGACGAAACGGGCCCGTTCGTCGCCGCTCGACGCATCGATGAAACGCGTCGTCAGTGCAGCCGTGAGACGGTTGGCATCGGACACCCGGTCATTGCCAACAAAGCTGTTGGGCATGAACAGTTCCGCCAGCCCGAAATCGGCGGTCGCCGTATCGAACAACGGCGCGAACGTCTGGTTGCGGTAAGGCGTATAGACATAGAACAGCCTCGGCTCGAGCGTCTGAATGTACGATTGCCCGAAGAGCCGCACGTTTCGTTCGAAACGCATTCCCGAATCGAGGGTGAAGGTCGGCACGTTGACGTCGAACGTCTTCGGCTGCCCGGCGGGCGCATCCGATCCGATTGTCGTCAGGTCATACGCGGCGAAATGCCATGCGAGCTTCGGCGTGATGAACCAGCCGGGACGCTCGATCGGATAGCTGACGTAAGGGTTGAAAACGAAGCGGCTGCCTTGTGTCGCATCGGCCGACGAGATCGTGAAGCGCGTCGCATCCGCTTCGGCGCCGAAGTCGAAACCTCCCACGTTGTAGCGCGCGTACTTAACATTGACCTGCGGTTCGCGGTTATAGGTCGAGTCGCTTGTAAAAGCCTGCCAACGTTGCTCGCGAGCCAGCACGCTCCACGGCCCGTTTGAGTAAGTCAAACCCGCTTCCTGTTGATACAGCGTGGTGGATCCCGTCGGAAATGCGATACCCGAGGCGAGATCGGTCACCACCGTCGAGTCCGACACCCGGTTGTAGTTCACGTAAGCGCCAAAGCCTGAGCCCAGTTTCCAGGTCTGATTCAGCGCGATCGAATAACGGTCGGTTTTCGTGATCTCATCGTGCGGCAACCACGCAACCGAGATCGTTCCCGAATCGTTCGGCTGCAGATAGCGGTAGTCCGCCGTCAACATCTCGCCTCGTTTCGACATGATGCGAGGCGTCAGCGTCAGATCGTAATTCGGCGCGAGATTGAAGTAATACGGTAGCGCGACATCGACGCCGTTGGTCGAACTGATCGAGAACGTCGGCGGCAGGAAACCGCTGCGCCGTACGCCGGACAAGGGAAACGATAGCCACGGGCTCGCCATCAGCGGCACACCCTGGAAAAACAACACACCGTTGTGTGCGATCCCCTCGTCACTGCCGCTATCGATATCGAATTCGGATGCCTTCAGATACCACGCGGGATCCGACTCGCATTGGCAGGTGCTATAGGTACCGTGGTGAACAACGGTGCGCTCGTTATCGACCAGATCCACCCGCTGGGCGCTACCCCACCCTCCGGTCAGATGAAACCGGTATTTGGGCACGCTCATGTAGCCTTCGTTGGCGTCGACGTAAAAATGCGCGTCGGGGCCGTCGAACACGTTGCCATTGTCGACCAGCCGCACCTGCCCATAGGCATCGACCTTGTCACTATCGACGTCGTAGTGCAACGCATCGCCCTTAACGATCGACGCATAGCGCCGCAGTTGCGCGTGACCTTTCAGCGCAACGTCCGTGTCGGTCGTCGTGGTCACCGAATCGGCAATGACCGAGGTAACGGGTTTGTCGCCCGGCCGTAAGAGCTGCTCGGTCAGTTGCGGATCAAGCCGCAGGCTCCAGACGCCGTCGAGCGGTTCCGGGATCGCAGACGCGCCGACCAGTTGCGCATATCCGGCAAGCGGCACGCATCCCGCCGTACCCAGCATGAACGAAACGAGAGGCCTTAAGCGTAGGCGTCGAAGTACACCGCGTAGTATCAAAACAGGTAAGTATTGGAAAGGATGGCAGATGCAGTAAGGCGAACCAAAGCCCTGACTTGCGTCAGGATGAACAGCGGCGAGTGCGCCTGGCGCTATTGGAGCGTGACGTCGTTAGCGCGGGGTTCCGCCACGCCTGCCCCGCTCGCTGCACCACCCAACGCCTGCAGCAAATAGGGAATCTGGTCCGCGGGCAACGAAAACGATAATCCCGCGGTACCGGATAGACGGAAACGGATCACCACCATTTCCATACCGTTCAGCCTGCCGACTTCCCAGCCCTGGCAGTGCAAGGCGAAACCCATTTCCTGATTGTTATGAATCACGCGGTCGGCGTGCTCGATGGCATTCGGCAGCGCCACCAGCAGCTCCTTGAGCACCGAACGGTGAAGTGCCGCCGTAGGCTGATTGCCGTGTATCAGCAGATATTGGCCATCCGCTGTCAATTGCATGTCGGTGATCGAATTCAGCATGAAGGTCGACGGCTCAGACACGGCGTGCACCCTCCTGCGTGCCCACGGCGTGGTCAACCGCACTGCTCTCCGCCGCGCTGCCGGGCACGTCGCGCAGCGTACGCATCGACGCCATGGCCAGATGCATTGAAAAGATCGGCGATGAACTGACGCGCAGGACAGCCGAAAGAACCGCCGGTGAAAGAAATTCGATCATGATCAGCTCTCCAAAGGGTGCTACGAAGGTAGCGGAAGTTGACCATTTCACGATACCAGCGCAAGCACGGCGCCAGGTTACGCGCGCACTACGCCCGCTTTGGATCTGTAACGCATTATTTCGACACGCCCGTTGTAATCCGCGCCAGCCTGAGCAGGCGCGCGCTGCGCACGTCAGCAAGCCTAATGGGCGGAAAGTTTTCAGCGGCGGTTAGCACCGAAACACGATCCTATACTTCGCGCTTTCCCGGGCAATGGAACGTCGTTTCGAATGCATCGCTCGCTGTCGAGCGTTCTCGTTTGCGCTTCGCGCGCTGCATCAGGACAGAACCCCAAGATGAATCTTCAAGCTTTAACGAGCCGTATCGTGGGCGCGCTCTCGCTCGCCGGCATCACGCTGACCACCGGGGCGGCCCACGCCGCACAGCCTTTCGTCGTGACAGACATCCGGATCGAAGGACTCAAACGCATCGAACCCGGCACCCTGCTTGCCTATCTTCCGATCAAACAAGGCAGCATGTTTAGCGACGACAAGGCCTCAGAAGCCATTCGCGCACTCTATGCCACCGGCTTCTTCAACGAAGTACGCATTTCGGCTGAAGGCAATATCGTCGTCGTTCAGGTTCAGGAACGTCCGGCGGTGGGTACGATCGACTTCGCCGGTATTCATGAATTCGACAAGGAAAACCTGACCAGGGCGCTCAGTTCGGTTGGGTTGTCGCAAGGCCGCTACTACGACAAGGCGCTGGTCGATAAATCCGAGCAGGAACTGAAGCGCCAGTATCTGACGCGCGGATATTACGCCGCCGAGGTCACTACCACGATCACGCCGATCGACCGCAACCGGGTGGCGATACTGTTCTCGGTCGCCGAAGGCCCGAGCGCGAAGATCCGCCAGATCAACTTCATCGGCAATAGCGTATTCAGCACGGACACGTTACGCGACGAAATGCAGATGTCCACGCCGAACTGGTTCTCCTGGTACACGAAGAACGACCTGTACGCAAAAGACAAACTGACCGGTGACCTGGAGCACATTCGCTCGTACTACCTGAACCGCGGCTATCTGGAGTTCAACATCGAGTCGACCCAGGTATCGCTTACGCCGGACAGGAAGGAGATGTATCTCACGGTCACGCTGCATGAAGGCCAGCCGTATACGATTTCGTCGATCAGGCTCGCGGGCAACCTGCTGGATCGCGAGGCGGAACTGACCAGACTGGTCAACATCAAACCCGGCGAACGTTTCTCCGCTGAAAAACTTCAGGCCGCCACCAAGGCCATTGTCGACAGACTGGGCGAATATGGTTATGCGTTCGCCACGGTCAATGCCTTGCCGAAGATCGATCAGGAACATCATACGGTCGATCTCACGCTGCAAGTGGACCCGAGCCGCCGTGTGTACGTGCGTCACGTCAACGTGGTCGGTAACACACGCACGCGCGACGAAGTAGTGCGCCGCGAAATGCGGCAACTCGAAAGCTCATGGTTCGATTCGAACCGGCTCGCGTTGTCGAAAGACCGGGTCAACCGCCTTGGCTACTTCACCGATGTCGACGTGACCACGGTGCCCGTGGAGGGCTCGCCGGATCAGGTGGATGTAGACGTGAAAGTGACCGAAAAGCCGACCGGTGCGATCACGCTGGGCGCGGGCTTTTCGTCGACGGACAAGGTGGTGTTGTCGGCCGGCATCTCGCAGGACAATGTGTTCGGTTCCGGCACCAGTCTCGCCTTGAACGTGAACACGGCAAAGACGTACCGTACCTTGACGCTCACCCAGGTCGACCCATACTTCACGGTGGACGGCATCAAACGGATCACCGACGTCTATTACCGCACCAGCTATCCCCTCTATTACTACACGGATACGAGTTTCAAGATCGTTACCGTGGGCGCGGATCTGAAGTTCGGCATTCCGTTTTCCGAAGCCGACACCGTCTATTTCGGCGTCGGCCTCGAGCAGAACCGCTTGTCTATCGATTCCTCCACGCCTCAGAGCTACAAGGATTACGTCGCCGAATTCGGTCATGTGGTGAACAATGTGCCGATCACGACAGGCTGGGCCCGCGACAATCGCGACAGCGCGTTGGTACCTGGCCGCGGCTATTTCCTGCAGGGCAATAGCGAGGTCGGTACACCCGCAGGCGGCACCGAGTATTACAAGGCGGACCTTCAGGCGCAGTATTACTATTCATTCTCACGCGGGTTCATTCTCGGTCTGAATCTTCAGGGCGGCTACGGCAACGGCTTTGACGGAAAGGCCTATCCGATCTTCAAGAACTACTACGCGGGCGGCATCGGCTCGGTACGCGGCTATGAATCGGGTTCGCTCGGACCGACCGATAAAACGACCGGCGATCCGATCGGCGGCTCGCGCATGGCCGTGGCCAATGTCGAGATGACATTCCCGCTGCCCGGCAGCGGCTGGGACCGAACGCTGCGCGTCTTCACCTTCCTCGATGCGGGTAACGTCTGGGGCAGCGAAGGCAACAGCACAGGCGCCAACGGATTGCGATACAGCTACGGCGCGGGTCTCGAGTGGATTTCGCCGATCGGCCCGCTCAAGCTGTCGCTTGGCTTCCCGTTGATCAAACATTCCACCGACAAGTACCAGGTATTCCAGTTCCAGATCGGCACATCGTTCTGATCAGCTACGCCCGCGGGTGTCACATAGCCCGTTCTGTCGTATTGCCAGGCGCCTGCCTGACATGAATCGCTTCGCGGCCCGTTCAAAGCGCCGCATCTTCGCCCTCCTGCTCCGACTTCACAAAGTCTCCTCAAATTCGCCATTGTTGCTGCGACATTAATACTTATCATTTGCTCATCATCGGGGTGACCGCATACGGTCCGCCTTCTGAGTTCGATATGTCGTTCCAAAGTGGCGAGTTACCGGCCGTGAATATCGCACGGACTGCCATCGTCGATTCCGGTTTGGAGGTATTGCAGAATCATGACTATCAGCCTTCTTGTAGTCGAACCGGATCAATCAGTCCGGGATCAGTTGCGCTTTCACCTTCACAAGAATCAGATCACGCTCTCAGTACTGTATAGCGCGGCTCAGCTTGTCAGCCGGGTGGAACTGGAGTGTCCGTCTGCGATTCTATTGCGCGCCGAGTCGCCGATGGCCGAGGCGCGAGAGGCGCTGCGGCAACTGCGCTTAGGGGGCTACGACATGCCCATCTTCGTCCAAAGCACCTCCGATGAGATCGTCGACAAAATCGTCGCTTTCGAATTGGGTGCGGACGACTATATCGTCGACCCCGTCGATCCATACGAATTGACCGCCAGGATCAAGCGCGCCGTGCAACGCAACAACCGGGCGCTTTGCGATGCGCCGGAAATCCGTGAGAAGGTGTCGTTCGGCAGCTACCAGATAGACTTTGCTACACGACGTCTGGTCAAGGACGGCTGCGAAATCTCGCTGCGATCCGGCGAGTTTGCCTTACTCAAACTATTCGCAAGCAATCCGATGCGAATATTGACCCGCTCGATGGTCAACAGCCAGCTAGGAAGGGCGGAGAGTCAGAAGGCCAGCCTGGATGTTGCAGTCTGCCGCTTGCGTGGCGTAATAGAGGCCGATCCGTCCGCCCCCAGGTTCATTCAGACCTTGCGCGGACGAGGCTATATGTTTGTGCCATCGCCGGAATCATCGTCCATGCATGGAGCGCGCGAAAATGCGAGTGTTGCCGGACACAGGGAGTTTGGCGAACGAAGCATCGAGGCCGTATAACGGCCAGATCGACTTGAAGAACGATTGATTTGCAACTCGCGTCGTAGAAAAGATATGACGCCTACGTTGCACGATGGAGGGTACTGAGAGATGCCCGTGAGCAGCACCGTGTAGCGCTTTTCATGCATGCTGCGATGCAGCCATGCAATCCTACTTTTGACCTTCCGCCACGGCTAGCTGCATGATGGGTAACGTCATTGCGGCGTCGATCACGTCGATTATGTCGGAGTCACCGAAATAATCGGCATACATGTCACCGGTCGCTGCCAGCAAGCCACCGAACCCGTAGTGGAAATCCGCCGGAACGATTGGCCTGAACCCCGAGGCATAGTGGGGCCGTGAGGCGCACCCGCGCAGATCATCCGCGATACCCGGCGGGCCGCTGCCATTACCGGGTGCAAAAGCATTGGCGCCCTCCAGGCGCAACCCATGGAGGATCGAAGGAGAACAGATCGACGCCACGGCCAGAACGAGTATGAGGATACGCATAGGGGAATGCTCAGAGTTGATCTTGGGAGTCAGACAGCCATAGGACACCGAAGTTTTTTTGCTAAATTACAATCCCTTCCTGAATGACTGAAATGCTTGCGACAACGAGATTAGACAGCGCTCAGGCGCGCCGCAGACGCACGCGGCCCGCAGGCGTGGCGGGGTCGTCCGTCAGGGTATGACGCTGGCCGCTGCGATGCAGACGCACACACTCCCTGATTTCGGCCACGGTCGCGTCGCCTCGCACGGCAATGCAGGAATACTCGCCGCTGCGGTCGATCCACTCGACGATCCGGCAACACTCGCCCCACAGTTGCATGAGCGGCGCGGAAACGCGGCAACCGCGTATCTTCACGACGTCTGCTGCCCGTGCTGCACTAACACCGTTTTCAGCCTTGCCGCGAGCGCGGGCAGTGGCAGCTGACTTTCGGCCGGGCCGGAAACCGCGCGACTCGGCGCGGCTTACAGATGAGGCGACTTGCATGAGAATGCTCCACTGACGGAACTGACCACCGGAGATGGCCTCTTTGTCAGGCCACCGTAAAAGTGCCGTACCATCATAGCCAGACAACGCGCAGACACAGCGAAGAAAGGATGGAGAAGTTGTGGAGATTCGCCGGCAACCGCGGATTGACCTGGCATTCATCTAAAATTCAGCCATGCAAAGTGAAACCGTCCGAATTCGTCCAGGCCGCCCTTTCGGGACCTTTCTTTCGCGCATCCGGCAACAGCCGCGACTCAACATGCGCTTTGGCATTACCTGGAAGATGTTCCTCGCAGTACTGGTCGCCTGCCTGGCGATTTCTTTAACAATGGGCTACGCCCTGCGCGTGAGCTTCGAAAACGGCTTCCTGCACTATGTTCGGGAGCGCAACGCCGGACGCATCAAGGCCGTCATGGCGAAGGTCACCAGCGAATACGCCGCTCACGGCAACTGGAATTTCCTGCGGGATCATCCCGACGCATGGCTCGCGCTGCTGGACGGCGCCGCCCATGACGCCCTGCGCGAAGAACTCGCCACCGCGCAGACAGGCAAGCTTCCGGGCTGGCGAACCTTTCCCGGGAGCGGCAGCGTCCAGCAACTGCTCGGGCCGCTCTCAGGCCCGTCCGAAGGTCCGCACTGGGGCATGCGCCTGCCACCGGCGCCGCCGTCCAATGCGGACATCGCAATGGACCGGGACCGTGTTTCGGCAAGCAGTGTCGTGAGCGGCGACAGTCGCTATGACCGGGCGCCCCCTCCAGCCCCTTTGATGCCGCCGCCCTCCTCGCCACCGTCGCGTGACGGTGCGGCTCGTGATACGCCGCCCGAGGGGCCGCCCGTCACACTCTTCGACGCCAGCCACGAACTCGTGGCGAGCACCGGCCAGCCGCCGCCCCCCGGCAGCACAATGAGACCGGTTGTCTACGGCGGCAAGGTAGTGGGCTGGCTTGCCGTAAGCGGACCCGACACCCTTTCGGACGCTGCGGACATCGCATTCCAGGCGCAGCAGAAGCGTGCGACCTGGGAGATCGCGGGCGTCGCTGTCGTGCTCGCGGCGCTCGTCGCGCTAGTACTGGCGCGCATCGTTCTCGCGCCGGTGAAGCGCTTGATGAATGCGACCCACCGGCTTGCCGGCGGAGACTACACAACGCGGGTGCCGGCCGGCAGACGCGACGAGCTTGGCCGGCTCGCGGGCGACTTCAACGTATTGGCCGATTCGCTGCAAAAAACCGAGCGCTCCAGGCGCGATTTCATTGCGGATATTTCACACGAGTTGCGCACACCGCTCGCCGTGCTCCGCGGCGAACTGGAAGCCATAGAAGACGGTGTCCATGTGTTCAACCGCGATTCGCTCACTTCGCTGCAAACTGAAGTGAACATGCTCAACAAGCTCATCGAGGACCTATACGAGCTCTCTCTGAGCGACGTCGGCGCACTCAGCTATCGCAAGACCCCGACCCATGTCGGGCAACTGGCGCGGGCTTCGATCGAGGCCATGCGGGAGTCGTTCAAGGCGAAACGAATCGAGCTCGACCTGAGCTGCGCGCCGGAAATGGCCAACACCACTTTCGCAGTCGATCCCGCGCGTTTCGTACAACTGCTGAAAAATCTGCTGCAGAATTCTTTGCGTTATACCGATCCGGACGGCCACGTGCAGGTGTCGCTTTCGCAGAGCGCCAGCGGTTGGCAACTTGACGTGCAGGACTCGCTGCCCGGTGTGCCCGAGGTCGCCCTCAAACACCTGTTTGACCGTTTCTATCGCGTGGACGAATCGCGCAGCCGTCAGAACGGTGGCGCGGGTCTGGGCCTTTCGCTATGTCACGCTATAGTGACGGCGCATGGCGGCACGATCGACGCCCGTGACTCGCCACTAGGCGGTGTCTGGATCACTGCCCGCTTTCCGCCGGAAGGAGACTGACAACATGAACGAAGGGCACCCGCCGCACATCCTGATCGTTGAGGATGAACCGAAGCTCGCCGCCGTGCTCGAAGCGTATTTGCACCTCGAGGGCTTCGCCACCACGATCCTCGACGACGGCTACCAGGTAATGCCTTTCATTCGCTCAACGCCGCCGGCGCTGATGCTGCTCGACCTCATGCTGCCCGGGCGCAGCGGCATGGATATTTGCCGCGAGCTACGGCAATTTTCCGTATTGCCCGTCATCATCCTGACCGCGCGTATCGACGAAATCGACCGCCTGCTGGGTCTCGAGATCGGTGCCGACGATTACGTCTGCAAACCATTCAGCCCCCGCGAAGTGGTGGCACGCGTCAAGGCGATCCTGCGCCGTGCAACACCTGCCGCCGCGAATGCGACTACGACTGCGGACGGTTTGCCACCGGCGCCCCACGGTCTCGAAGTCGACGAGCAGTTTCATCGTGCCTTACTCGACGGCAAGGAGCTCAAGCTCACGCCTCTTGAATTGCGGCTCCTCGCGCTGCTGATGAAATCGCCGGGACGCATTTTTCCCCGCGACTACCTGCTGAGTCATCTCTACGCGGATCACCGGGTGGTTACCGACCGCACGATCGACAGCCATATCAAGAACCTGCGCCGCAAGCTGCAGGGAGCCCGACCGGATAGCGAGCCTATCGCGTCGGTGTACGGCGTGGGTTACCGCCTGGAACTCTGATCTGTAGGGCCGGACGCCTGAATGCCGTTCTCATCGGGCGCCAGGCAGGCTCGAATTCAGGTCGCCGGCGGCGTTTCAGGCGGCGGACTCCATTGCGCGAACTCCTCGCTCAGAAAGTCGACACACACCCGCACTTTCGCCGACTGCGCGAGCCGCGCCGGGTACACCGCCCACAGGTTCGCCGGTTGCGTGACCTCGGGCAGAACCTGCTGCAACTGGCCGCTGTCGAGCAGCGGCCGCACATCCCACATCGAGCGCAGCACGATCCCGCGTCCGGCCATCGCCCATTGCACCGCCACTTCGCCGTGATTGGTCGACAACGGTCCCGTGACCTTGATCGACGCCGCTTCGCCGCGCACATTCAACCGCCACAGACCGAACGGATGGTCGCGCTCCTTGATCGCGAGACACGCGTGCGACGACAGATCAGCGAGTTGCCGCGGCGTGCCATGCCGCGCAAGATAGCCGGGCGACGCGCACAGCACCCGATGATTCGACGCCAGCCGTTTGGCAATCAGATGCGGCGCGATTTCGTCGCCGATGCGGATATCGAGGTCAAAGCCTTCGCCGCCCACGTCGACGAGACGGTCGAACAGATCGAGCCGCACGCTCAATTGCGGATACCGCTCGGAGAACCGGGCCAGCGCGGGCGCGACGAAACGGCGGCCAAACCCGAAGCTGCTTGAAATACGCAGCTTGCCGCCCGGAATGCGGCGCGTGGTGGAGACGTCTTCAACCAGTTGGTCGACGTCGTCGAGAATCTTTTCGGCCCACGTATAGACACGCTCGCCGGCCTCGGTAATCGCGACGCGCCGGGTGGAACGGTGCAATAAACGCGTACCGAGCGTAGTCTCGAGCACGTTGATGCGTTTGCTGACATACGCCGCGGACACCGACAGCGCCTCCGCCGCCGCGCTGAAGCTCGATTTGCGCGCCACTTCACAAAACACGCGCAAATCGCCGAGATCGGGTGACGGATTGGCATTCATAGGTCGCCTGGTCGCAACTGAGTTTGTACACGAATCGTGCACAGTGACTTAACTAAAGCGACTATTTTATGCTCAAACGGCAGGAATAAAATAAGCCCCGTCGAATCGTTGAAACGTCGAACGCCTTAATGGAGGAGCAGGAACATGTCGAAGACCTATCGGATTGCGGTCATACCCGGCGACGGTATCGGCGTCGAAGTGATGCCGGAAGCCATTCGCGTGCTGGACACAGTAAAAAAGCGCTTCGGCATCGAGCTGGAGTATCAGCACATCGAATGGGCAAGCTGCGATTACTACGCCAAACACGGCAAGATGATGCCGGACGACTGGAAAACCCAGTTGCAATCCGCCGACGCGATTCTGTTCGGCGCGGTCGGCTGGCCCGACACGGTGCCCGACCATATCTCGCTGTGGGGCTCGCTGCTGAAATTCCGGCGTGAGTTCGATCAGTACATCAACCTGCGCCCTGCCCGGCTCTTCGCTGGCGTGCCTTCGCCGCTCGCGGGCCGCAAGGCGGGCGACATCGATTTCTGGGTCGTGCGCGAAAACACCGAGGGCGAATATTCGTCGGTGGGCGGCGTGATGTTCGAAGGCACCGAGCGTGAGTTCGTGCTGCAGGAATCCGTGTTCACGCGGCACGGCAGCGAGCGCGTGCTGAAGTTCGCGTTCGATCTCGCGCAACGGCGCGAACGCAAGAAGATCACCGTGGCGACGAAGAGCAACGGCATCGCGATCAGCATGCCGTGGTGGGACAAATGCGCGGCCGGTGTCGCGGCGCAATATCCGGATGTGACGTGGGACAAGCAGCATATCGACATTCTCTGCGCGCGCTTCGTGCTGAACCCGGACCGTTTCGACGTGGTCGTCGCAACCAATCTGTTCGGCGACATCCTGTCCGATCTCGGTCCTGCCTGCACGGGCACGATCGGCCTCGCACCGTCGGGCAATCTGAATCCGGAGCGCAAGTTTCCGTCGCTGTTCGAACCGGTGCACGGTTCGGCGCCCGACATCGCCGGCAAGAACATCGCCAATCCGATTGCGATGATCTGGTCGGCCGCCATGATGCTTGACTTCCTCGGCAATCACGAAGGTACGGAACGCGAGGCGCACGACGCGATTCTCGCGGCGATCGAAGCGACGCTGATCGAAGGCCCGCATACCGGCGACCTCGGCGGCAAGGCGAACACCACCGAGGTCGGTCAGGCAATCGCGGCGAAACTCGCCTGAGCCTCTCGACCCCAACCTTCTGCAAGGATCCTCTCGAATGAGCATGGAAGCCTATCCCATCGAAGTCGAATTCCCCGATATTTCGGCACACGAACAGTCGTCGTCCGGCATCGCTTATGTCCATACGTTCGACTCGGGCGTGCCGGGACCGCATATGATGATCAACGCGCTCACGCACGGCAACGAAGTGTGCGGCGCGATCGTCGTCGACGAACTGCTGCGCCGCGCTTTGAGGCCGCGTCGCGGGTGCCTGACGCTAGGCTTTGCGAACGTCGCTGCCTATCAGCGCTTCGATTCAACAAAGCCCGATGCCGCCCGCTTCGTCGATCAGGACTTCAATCGCGTGTGGACCGCCGCAGTACTCGACGATACGTCGCGCACGTCGAGCGAATTGGCCCGCGCACGCGAGATGCGCCCGGTGATCGACACGGTCGACGCGCTGCTCGATCTGCATTCGATGCATGAGAAGTGCAAGCCGCTGATCGTGGCGGGACCGCTGCAGAAAGGCATTGACCTTGCCGTGCGTCTCGGCACACCCGCCACGGTAATCTGCGACGAGGGCCATCCCGAAGGCCGCCGCATGCGTGATTACGAGGGCTTCGGCGACGCCGATAGCACGAAAAACGCGTTGCTGATCGAATGCGGTCAGCACTGGGAGCAAAGCGCGGTTGCCGTGGCACGCGATACGACCGCACGCTTCCTGCTGCTGGCCGGCGTGGTCGACGAAGCCGATCTGCCGGACGGCTGGCTGACGCCGCTGCCACCCGTTCAGCACATCGTCCGCGTGACGCAGCCGGTGGTGGCGACCAGTATGGATTTTCGTTTCGCGGCGCCCTACACCGGCCTGGAAATCTTTCCGGATGCCGGCGCGGTTATCGGCTGGTCGAACGGCGAAGCAGTGACCACGCCTTACGACAACTGCATGCTCGTGATGCCGTCGCTGCGGCAATTACGCCCCGGCGTCACCGTCGTACGGCTGGGCCGGATCGAACAAACCGTGACGAACGCAAACACAAGTACGAGCACGAGCGGCCGGTGAACCGGCTCAGGCACATTCAAAAGGTAACGTAAAGATGAAGGTTCAAAGCATCAGGCAAAGCGTGAATCTGCAGAATCTGGAGGACTGGGGCACGGCAGGGCTGCCCGGCACGACGCCGCTTCAGGTGTCCGGCGTGCAGCGCGTCATCAAGGGCAGCGAATCCATCGACACCGGTATTTTCGAATGCACGGCCGGCACGTACCGCCGCTCGATCAAGCAGGCCGAGGTGATGCACTTCCTCGCGGGGCGCGGCCGCTTCACGCCCGATAACGAAGAGACCGTCCATTTTGCAAGCGGCGACACGCTCTTTTTCGAGGCCAATACAGAAGGGCTTTGGGAAGTCGAGGAAACGATGCGTAAGGTGTATGTGATCTTCTAAACGCAGCAAGGAGCGCCGCGCGCCGGCGCTCTTCTCCCCCGTACCATCCCCGCCTTATCCCGGCGCGCCTTGTGCGCCGCGGCACTCCGCAGTACTTCCCGCTGCCCGACCCCATGCCTGCCGTGATGCACGCCTGCAACATAGTCGGGTTATCCCGCGTTGCTCGTGAATATCAAACTGCTTACAGTCCCGTCTGTTCGTATAAAGAATCACCGTTCTTTATACGAACAAAACCACCGATAAAAAATTATCTCCGACCGGGTCGCAAAACGTCCTCAGAGGTCGAATTGGAGAGCAGTTCATGAATCGCACCATCACATTGACCCGGATCGCCTGCGCGGTCACCGCTCTCGCCAGCGCGCCGGCCTTCGCGCAAAGCAGCGTCACGCTGTACGGCATCGTGGATACGGGTATCGGCTATCAAAGCAGCCAGACTTCCCTCGGCTCGACGTCCGGCGGCAAATCGAACGTCAAGATGATCAACGGCGTATGGGCCGGCAGCCGCTTCGGCCTGAAGGGTGCAGAAGATCTCGGCGGTGGCACCAAGGCCATCTTCCAGCTGGAGTCCGGTTTCAATTCCACCACCGGCGCACAGCAGTATACGAACGCGCTGTTCGGCCGCCAGGCATGGGTCGGCGTGACGAACCCGACCTACGGTACGTTGCAGGCCGGCCGTCAATACACGGCGTATTACACGCTGCTGTCGCCGTATAGCCCGACCACGTGGCTCACCGGCTACTACGGCGCGCACCCGGGCGACGTCGACGCACTCGACACGATCTATCGCGCGAACAATTCGCTGGTCTATACGTCGCCGAAACTGTACGGCTTTACGTTCAGCGGTTCGTATGCTGTCGGCGGCGTGCCGGGCAGCCTGAACCGCGGCTCGACGTGGAGCGGCGCGATCCAGTACCTCAACGGTCCGGTCGGCGTTGCGGTCGGCTTCATGCGTATCAACAATTCGACGCTGGGCGGCGGGGCGTACGGCGCGGATTCGACCGTGTCGAACAACGGCGCGCAACCAGGCGTGTCGGCCGTGACCAACGGCTACCAGACGGCGCAGGCGCAGCAGCGCTTCGCGGTCACCGGCGGCTACAACTTCGGTAACGGCTGGGACGTGTCCGCTGCGTACTCGAACGTGCAGTACATTCCGGGTACAGGCTCGAGCTTCCGCGATACGGCGATCTTCAACACGGCTGGCGTCGTGCTGCACTGGAAGCCGACGATCGCGTGGGACTTCGCAACCGGCTACAGCTATACGCGTGCAACGAAGGCGAACGGCATCACGAGTTCGGCGCAGTACCAGCAGGTCAACCTGTCCGAGTACTATGCGTTATCGAAGCGCACGGGCCTCTATGCGTTGCAGGCGTTCCAGCGCACCAACGGCAACACGCTCGGCACGGCGGGTTCGGGCCACATCATCACGGCGACCGCAAGCCTCGGCGACGGTTTCCAGAGCGCGCCGTCGTCGTCGCGCAGCCAGTTCGCCGCCGGCGTGGGCATCGTGCACCGCTTCTGAACGGCGTACGATCGTAAAAGAAAGGAAGGCTCGTTACGACGAGCCTTTTTTCGCAATCAGGAGACCATCATGAGCCGCAGCACCGCTGTGAACGTTCAAACGTTTATCAACGAACATCCCTTCTCGCCGTTCCAGTGGCTCATCTTTTTCATGTGTTTCATCATCGTCCTGCTGGACGGTTTTGACACCGCTGCGATCGGTTTCATTGCGCCTTCGCTGATCTCCGAATGGGGTATCACGCGACCGGCGCTCGCGCCGGTGCTCAGCGCGGCGCTGTTCGGCCTCGCGTGCGGCGCGCTCGGCTCAGGGCCGCTTTCCGACCGCCTCGGGCGGCGCTCGATGCTGCTCGGTTCGGTGCTGCTGTTCGGCGTGGCCTGCCTTGCCTCGGCGTTCTCGAACAGCATCGAACACCTGACGATCTTGCGCTTCATCACCGGCGTCGGCCTCGGTGCCGCCATGCCGAACGCCGTGACGATGATGGGCGAGTATTGCCCGGATCGCCGCCGCGCGACCGTGATCAATCTGATGTTCTGCGGCTTTCCGCTGGGCGCGGCCTTCGGCGGCTTTCTCGCCGCGTGGATGATTCCGCACTTCGGCTGGCGCAGCGTGCTGCTGCTCGGCGGCATCACGCCGCTGTTGCTGCTGATCGTCCTCGTACTGAAAATGCCGGAATCGGTCCGCTACATGGTGGCCAACAGCCAGCCGGTGGAACGGATCCGTGCAGCGCTGGCGCGCATTTCGAGCGAAGCCGCGCAGGGCGGCAGCTTCGTCATGACCGAAACCGCGCCGCAAACCGGCGGCAAGGGCATGGGCGTGGTGCTCTCGCGTTCGTACATCATCGGCTCGGTGATGCTCTGGATTGCCTACTTCATGGGCCTCGTGATCTTCTACGCGTCGATCAACTGGATGCCGATTCTGCTGAAGGACGCCGGACTCACGCCGCAACGCGCGACGCTGATTTCCGCGCTGTTCCCGCTCGGCGGCGTGGGCGCCGTGCTGTGCGGCGTGCTGATGGACCGCTTCAACGCGAACCGTATCATTGCGGCCTGCTATGCGCTGACCGCGGTGAGCGTGTACTTCATCGGCCAGGCGGTCGGCAATGTCGGCGCGCTGGTGTTCATCGTATTCGTCGCGGGCGTGTTGATGAACACCGCGCAATCGTCAATGCCGGCGCTGGCTGCGGCGTTTTATCCCACCCAGGGACGCGGTACGGGCGTGGCGTGGATGCTGGGGATCGGGCGCTTCGGCGGGATCGCGGGTTCGTTCCTCGTGGCCGAACTGACGCGCCGCCACTTCACGTTTGGCGGCATCTTCGCGATGGTCGCGGTGGCGGGTCTGATCTCGTGCGTGGCCTTGCTGATCAAGCAGGCGGCGCGGCCGCATGTGGCGGCGGCGCCCGGCGCGAAAGCGGAGTCGTTTGGCCACTGAGTTGGATAGTTAAACGCTTCTATCCGGCCACCACACGGTTGCGGCCATTGTGCTTGGCCTGGTAGAGGCGTTCATCGGCGACTCGCAGGAGCGTGTCGATCGTGTCGCCGTCGCGGCCGAACTCAGAGACGCCAACACTGACGGTAACGGCGACGGGCCGCCCGGTTCCACTATAGAACTCCTCCGTAGCCACGGCGCCCCGGACGCGCTCCGCGATCGAACGTGCCACGTCTAGCGCGGCTTTAGGCAGCAGCACCATAAACTCTTCGCCACCGACTCGCGCCACACCGTCATACGGTCGAATGGCATCAAGGCATTTCTGCACGAAGCGCTGCAACACCTCGTCGCCCACCTGATGCCCGTAGTTGTCGTTGATCAATTTGAAGTGGTCGAGATCCAACGCAAGCAGCGAAAACGGCGCACCACTTCGCCTGGCTCGTGCAATTTCCGCCTCCACTTGCTGGATAAACTCACGCCGGTTCGCGGCACCCGTCAGCGGATCAGTCGCAGCGAGATGCTCAAGCTTGTGATTGGTGCGTTGGAGCTCCTGTAGCGCGCTTTCCGTGCGTGCCATCGCCTCGGCGAGGCGGGCCATCAGCTCTTCCTGGCTGTAGATCGTCGAAAAGGACCGCGTCGTGCGAAACGCTTGAACGACACCATAGCTCAGCAGGAAAAAGCCGGCTGCGAAGATCGCGTGTGCCAGCCACCACATATGATTCCAGGGCTTGCCGAGAATGAACGCGAGAGACGCAAGCGCGAAGAAGGTGATCGAGATGCCGTAGATCACCATCAGCGGCGAGCGAATGCGACGCAGCATCAGCGTCAAGACGTTCAACGTCGAGAAGATGAGCGCCCCGCCCTCCATTGAGAGTCGCACTGCGAGGTTGCCCGCAATTGGCGAGTTCGCAATGAACCCGACAATGACGTCAATCACGACGAACACAGCGATCCACGTCAGCCACGGGCGCGGCTTCGAGCGCCGCTCGACCGCGTCCGGCGCGCGGTGGTACGAGTAAAGCCCGACCAACAGCAGCACCGACATGACCAGACGCGATGCCGGTCCATAGAGCAGGAACAGCCAGATATTATGGTGAGCCATGCCGGTGAACGCGCCGTGCAGCGCATAGACCATCACAAAGCCCAGAAAGCCCAAAGTCAACCACCGCAGCAGCGGTTCACCCGACGACAGATAACAACGCCAGGTCACATAGGTGACAAACAGCCCCTCGAGCGTCGCCGCCGCAATCGCGATTTCGTGGAACACATGGTTTTCGAACTTCAGGCTCGGGTCCTGAAAGAAAGCCAGATAAGCAATCAGGTAGGCGGGAACGAGCGCAAAACCAATGACCAGCAAAGCCGAGTAGACCTTGGTCACGATCCCGATGATGCGGGGCGGTTCTTCGATTGAGATGGTCGTGCTCATGTGCCCGTCTCCGACAATATTGCTGTGGTTTTTCACATCGCCGAGCGATTGACGCGCGAATCGGCCGACTCGGACGACGGCGCCATGCCGTCGTGCAGATCCAAGCATACTGCGCAGCTGACTACCTTCAGGTGATTGGAAGTATAAGCGTCAGATTTCTTCTAGCGCCGTCTTTCATTATTTGTCTACGAAGACGGGGGGCGTCGCTACCCAATCGGTACGGACCTCATATCGCGTCGAATGCATCGTCACGGTCGCGTCAAACCCCGGCCAGACCTCGTCGCGCATTATCTTTTGAGCCTGAGTAAAAAAGCGCCGCGCCTCACTTCCCGATAAACTACGCCGTTATTTGATTCGTTTGGTTGCCGCGATGGCGGGATACCACCGCTTTTGCACAGTCGCCCATCTAACGACAGGATTCTGGTAATGAAACGTGTAGTTGTATTGGCCGTGCTCGCGGTATGCCTCGCCCAGCCGGCAGTTGAAGCCCTTGCACAGACAGTCAGCGACCAATGTTTTGCGATCGGCGATATCGCCGGGCAGGTGGCGTCGTGGCGCGCGCACAAGAAGACGAAAGAGCAGGCGCTTGATCAGGCGGCAAAGTACTACAAGGGGGAGTCCGACCGGAAGGCGGTCGCCGGCATCATCGAGAAGATCTACAGTCCCGGTGCGCCGCACATGACACCCGATCAGGCCAGCATGGCGTTCACATCGGAATGTGCAAACCAGCAGAAATCGCAGACACCCACGCAGTAGTCCCCGGGTGTCACCATTACTGAAAAAAGTGTCATTGAATTTAAGGCGATTTTTCGGGAAGAGTGGCACCGAGCGGCTAGCACATGCCGTGGAAAGTGAAATATCCGTCGTGTACTCACCGGCGCGCACGGAGTCGATAGCCGGTCGCAAGCCCGCAGCCTGCTTGTCGCCGCTCAGCGATGGGCAAGGACCGGCCACATTGAGACGCTCGACACAGCCGCCTGGATCGCTGACACGCATTAGCGGGCCCGGTTTCGGACGCAGTCGCCGGGCGCGTTAGCAATCGGTCAATCGCGAGCGCTGGACCATTGCACCCGACTTGACGACAATGCGACTGCTACCAAGGCTAACTATGGAGTTCGATTCATGGGGCGTCCAACCAGGAAAATGATCGGAGCAGCATTGGCGATCTGCGTGGTATGCATTGTCATTGGCGTTTACTACTTCAGGTGGCAAGGCGTCGACACCTCAATTGCCAATGCCCCTGACTACCCATCTGCGGGCGGTATCCGCTGAAGTCAATCGCTGCCGAACTGCGAGGCAATAGCCGCGACGCATCTACGACTTGGAGACTTTGACGGGGCGTTCGAATATCTGCTCCACCCCGTCTGGCTTCTGAGGTGTCCAATGGCGGGGAATTCGTGACGGACACCATAGCCGCGCAGATCGCTAGTTTGCATGGGTATCGACTATGCCGAACGACCGCGCTGGAGGAAACCGAAGGCCCCTTATGGGTCGACCAGCGACAGTGGCGGACGGCCGAGTCCTCGCGGGAAGCGTCGGCCGCCCGGATTTTTGCACGAACTATGGCCGTAGTTTTTCACTTACCTGGCACAGTTTTCACTTTCCGCGGCACGCGACAGCAGTGCCTGCTATCTGCACGGCTATTTCGCCACACTAGCGGCTGGAGCCACCGCTACCGCTTGCGAAACGCATCCAGCGACGTCAACGCGTTGCCGTGAAAATCAAACAACGTGTTGTTGTCCCATTGGTCACCCGCACCGACCTTCCATCCGACGTTCGGCGTCGGGATCCATTCGGGCTCCCACCAGAACACGCCTTTACCATGGCCGTCGGGTATCGCCTTCACGATATCCGTCACCGCGCCGAGAAACTGCGCCTGACCAGCCGGTGTTTGCGGAAAAGTCGTGGAGCCGGTGTTGGTCATCGAGTTCGGTTCAGAATCGCCGTCGCTGGTGGTCCACGGATACGCGGTCTCTACGACCATCACATCCTTGTCGTAGCGTGTCGCCATATCGTTCGCATTGTTTTGCAGATCGCCTAGCGAGCCTTGCCACTGCGGATAGTAGGAAAGACCAATCACGTCGAACGTGACGCCGCGCTGTACCGCGCTATCGAACCACCAGCGGCTCGTCGCATTGTTGCCGCCGCTATCGAGGTGCAGCATGACCTTGATCCGTTCATCGACCGATTTGACCGCGTCGTGCCCGGCCTTCAGCAACTGCGCGAGGTTGTCCCACTGGTCGTATTTGCCGAGCGGCCACAGCATGCCGCCGGTAATCTCATTGCCGACCTGAACCCACTCCGGATGCACGCCGTCGCGCTTCAGCATCTTGAGCACATTCGACGTGTACTCGGACAGCAGCGCACAGGTTTGCGCGATATCCTTGCCGGCCCAGTCATGAGGCGGATACTGCTTACCCGGATCGGCCCACCAATCGCTGTAGTGGAAATCGATCAGCACGCGCATGCCGAGCGCGGCGGCGCGGCGAGCCAATACGCGCACATGATCGGCGTTGTTGTAACCGGCAGCGGGACTCTGATTGGCTGGGAAAAAGTTCGGATTGCCAGGATCATTCCACACCTTGATGCGAATCGAGTCGACGCCGTGGCTCTTCAGAATGAAGAGGCAGTCCTGCGCCATGCGTTGCTCATAAAACTTCGCTCCGTTTGCTTCGAGTTCCAGCAGCGTCGACACATCCGCACCCTTCGCGAACCGGTTGCCGCGGCCTGCCAGGCCGGGTGAACCCGCCATGACAGGCGCACTGGCCACGGCGCCAACACCCGCCGCGGCTCCAGCAGATGCGAGCCATCCGAGCATTTCTCTTCTGTTCATCTGTCATCCTCCATCGATTGAATGGCGGCTCTTCTAAAGGCCGCCTGTTCCGGGTTGAAGCGCTTGAATTTCCGCCTCCGATAACGCCCTCTCCAGCTTGCCTAAGCCCATTGACGCCTGGGCTTACGCGTTCCTCCACGCACAAACATCGCCGGTTTTCAACTGCGACTGCCCGAGCACGAAAGTCGCATTGGCCAACGCGGGCGCCTGCACCTGCTCTGGACCGAAGTTGAACGCGAAGGTCAATTCGCCGCGCCGGCGAATACGCAAACCGTCAGCCAGCCGTTGCGTCTCGATGCCGGCATCCTGCGCTGCCTGCAGCAAAACCTCGCGATGCAACGCGTGCGACAGCCAACCCGCCACATAGCGAACGCTTCCATGAGTGAGAACTGCGGGCCATGAATCGTCGAACCGTGCATCGACACGTGTCTCACCATTGGCACGAACGTGTTCGCGCCAATGCATCGCGATACCTTGCGTGTCATTGATAGAAACGGCGGGCGTGAGCGTCGGGCGCAACGTTTCGACTTCGAGCACCTGCATCGGCAGAACGCGTTGCAACGCGCCGGGCGGCAGGCTCGAAGGAATGGCAAAGCTTGGTGTCTTCGAACCGCTCCTCGGACCGAATACCCATTGCGCCGAACTCTTTTCGATCTGATCGACCCATGCATCATCGATCACGGCAATGCCCGGCACCACCACCAACCGATAAGCCGAAAAATCCGCCTTGCTCGAGACGATATCGACGTCAAGGCCAAGCTCTCGCAACGCCTCGTAGTAGTCAAACACCAGTGTCTGATAATCGAAGGTCTTGCCATGACGCTGAATCTCGAACATCCATTGCGTCTCGTAGTCGAATACGATCGCAACGGCCGCGCGCGCCGGCGCGTCAAGTCCGGACAACGCTGCGCACGAAGCAATCTCGCGCGCCGCCTGCTGCACTTCGAGCCCGCCTGGCGACAGTTCGTTGTTCGGCAGATTCAAGCCGGAATGCATCTGCTCCTGCGCATACGGGCATTGACGCCAGCGGAAATACGACACCAGTTCCGCGCCGTGCGCGAACGCCTCGTATGCCCACAGCCTCACCATGCCCTTCGCCGGCACGGGATTCCACGACGCCCAGTTCACCGGCCCCGCTTGTTGCTCCATCACCCAGAAACGTCCGCCGCCGATCGCGCGATAGCGGTCATGATCGAACGCGGAGACGTCGGGATGCCCGGTGCGTGCGTAAAGCGCCTTCTGCTCTTCTGGCAGCGCGATCGACTCCGTGCGCGCGATCGGATAGCTGTCCCATGCCGCCACGTCGAGCGCGTTGTCTTCGGCAAAGCGGTAGTGATCGAAGGTCGTGAAAAAGCCCATGAAGTTGTGCAGCAAATCCGCCGTGGGCGCGTGCTGACGCAGCACTTCGATTTGCTCGCGATGGAAGCTCGCCACCTCATCCGACATGAAGCGACGGAAGTCCAGCAGATGGATCGGGTTGGCATCGGTGGGCGTCAGGTTCGGCAAGCCGATCGCCTCGAACGAGGGATACTCCATACTCCAGAACACGTTGCCCCACGCCTGGTTCAATGCATCGACACGCTCATAGCGTTGCTGCAACCACATCTGAAAACGCGTCAGTGCGGCGCTTGAATAGCTGGGCACGGTATCGTGACAGCCGAGTTCGTTATCGGTCTGCCACGCGACGATAGACGGATGCGGTCCATAGCGCTCCGCCATTGCGGTGACGATACGCACGCACTCACGCCGATATATCTCACTGGAAATATCGTAATGGCGACGCGAGCCGAAATTCCAGCGAACGCCGTCCGCACGCACCGGCAACACGTCCGGGTGGGCGTCGACCAGCCACTTCGGCGGCGACGCGGTCGGCGTGCCCAGCACGAGTTTCAGCCCCGCGGCAGCCAACGTCTCGACGGCTTCATCGAGCCAGTCCCAAGCGAATTCGCCGGCGCGCGGCTCCATCCGGCTCCACGCGAATTCGGCGATCCGCACATGCGTGATGCCGAGCTCGACCATCCGCTTTGCATCGTCGGCCCACATCGAACGCGGCCATTGTTCTGGGTAGTAGCAAACACCAAGTTGCATGAGAAAGTCTCTCTGGTAAATAGCGGAAAACGGGCGATCAACCCTTGCTTGCACCGAAAGTCAGGCCGGCGACGAAATGCTTCTGCATCAGGAAAAACATCAGCACGGAGGGCAACGCGGCAAGCACCGAACCGGCCGCAACAAGATTCCATGCCGTCGTCCATTGGCCTTTAAGCGCAGCGACGCCCACCGTGATCGGTGCGGCCTCATCGCCTTGCGTGAGACACAGCGCCCAGAAGTAGTCGTTCCAGACAAACGTGAATACGAGGATGCCGAGTGCGGCGAGCGCGGGGCGGATCAGCGGGAGCACGATGCGCAAGTAGATCGTCCATTCACTCGCTCCTTCCACGCGCGCCGCTTCGATCATCTCGAACGGCAACTGCTTGATGAAGTTGCGCAGAAACAGCGTGCAAAAGCCGGTCTGAAACGACACATGAAAAATCACCAGTGCCCACACGCTATTGAACAGCCCCACTTTCAGCGCCATGTCGCGCACTGGGATCATCAGAATCTGGATCGGTACGAAGTTGCCGGCTACAAATGCAAACAGCACCGCGGTATTGCCCGGGAACCGGTAGGTTGCCAAAGCAAAACCCGCCATCGACGCGAGCACGATCGCGCCGATCACGGACGGCACTGTAATCAGCACGCTATTGGCGAAGTAGTGAAGCATCGGCGTTTGCGTGAGCGCCGTGCCGTAGTTCTCGATTAACGCGAAATGCTTAGGCCAGCCCCAGTAGTCGCCTTGCGACAACTCGTCCGAAGATCGGATCGACGTAACGAGCACGGCCAGCATCGGCAGCAGCCAAATCAGCAGCGCGAGCGGCAAAGACGCTTTGTACAGCGCGCGATTGAGCGGTTTCCAGCGTTCGACGGGAAGTGGATACATGACACGACTCCTGGAAATCAGTGTTCTTCGCGCAGCATGCGGCGCAGATGGAACACGATGTAGACGAGCATGATGGCGAACAGCACGACGGCAATCGCCGCGGAATACCCTTCGCGGTAGTACTTGATTGCCTGGTCGTACATGTAATAGGCGAGCACGGTAGAGCTATCGAACGGACCGCCACCACTCATCACTGCGATCAGATCGAAGCTGCGCAGCGCGCCGATCACCGTGAGCACCACGGCCATGAACGTAGCGGGCCGCAGTTGCGGAAGGATCACGTGCCATAGCAGACGTACGCCCCTGGCACCCTCCATGCGCGCCGCCTCGACCACCTCCGGATTGATTCCCGTTAGACCCGTGAGATACAGCACCATGCAGAACGGCGTCTGCGGCCACAGCGCGGCGAAGATGATGCCGAAGGTGACGGTGTGCGGATCGCCGAGCACCGGAATGCCATGACCGACGATCAGCCGCAGCAGGCCAAAGCCGGGATCGTAAAACCAGCTGAACACAAGGCCGACCACCACGCCCGACAGCACGAACGGCGCGAAAAACAGCGACTTCACGACGCGCATGCCACGGATATGCTGGTTCAGATATAACGCGAACAACAGTCCGAGCGGCGGCGCCAGCAGGAACAGCGCGAGCCAGATCAGGTTGTTCTTGAGCGCCGTATAGAAGGTGTCCGCGTGGAACAGTTCGATGTAGTTACCGAAGCCCGCGAACGTCTTTGGCGTCATTCCGTCCCAGTTGTAAAAGCTGAGCGAAATACTGCTGATGATCGGGTAGACCACGCACAGGCAAAACAACGCACACCCCGGCAACAGGAAGAAAAGCGCCGCGCGATGCTGATGACGGCGCGTCGTAGAGACGTGCCGGTGCCGCGCCGCGGGTAGGCGGCGCGCTGCGGAATGAGACATGATCGGGCCTCGTCAGAGATCAAAGGCGAGCGCCAGCGGTTGCTACGCCACTGGCGCGCCAGGCTTACTTCTTGTAGATGCGCTTGCGGGTCGCTTCGAGGCGCACGAGCACGGCGTCGAGTTGCGACGGATCGCTGTAGAACTGCTGCATTGCTTTCATTCCTTCATCGGCCATTTCCTTCTGCATGTCGCGATCGTAGAACTGAGCGATGCCGCCCTTCGTATTAGCGAGCGTCTGGAAGCCGACCCTGGAAATCTCGTCTTCAGGTTCCGCCGCCTGGCTGTTCGACGGCAACTGCCCCCAGCCCTTCGCGAGATCGGCGTTGATCTGCGGCTGTTCCATAAAGGCCAGCAGCTTGCGGGCGTCGGCCTTGTTCTTCGCCTTCGCCGGAATCAGCAGCACATTGACCGGGCCGTCTTCGGCCATCGGTACGTTCGCGTCGATCACCGGGAAGCGGAAGAAGCCGGTCTGCGGCCTGATCGATGCGGGAATGCTCGCCGAGAAGAACGTGCCCATCAGCATCATCGACGCCTTGCCGTTCACGAGAAACGGTGCGATCGAATCGAGGTCGTAAGAGAGCGCGTTGTCGATGAAGTAGTGATCGTCGATCAGCGTTTTCCACGCGGCATAGACTTTCTTCACGCGCGGATCGGTGTACGGAATTTCGCCGGCCATCAACTGCTGGTGGAATACGTTGCCGTTGATGCGCAGGTCGAGATAGTCGAACCACGCGGCAAGCGTCCAGCTATCGCGTGCCGCAACGGCGATCGGTGCAACGCCACTTGCCTTGAGCTTCTTGCAGGCGTCGAGAAACTCATCCCACGTTTTCGGTTCGCCCTTGATACCGGCCTTCTCGAACAGATCCTTGCGATAGAAAAAACCGTAGGCGTCGTAACCGAGCGGCGCGGCGTACTGCTTGCCCTTATACGTCGAGGCATCTTTAACCGACGCATATTGCTGCGACCAGCCGTTCTTGCTCCAGTCGGACGACAGGTCTTCGAGCAGCCCACGTTCCGCGTAATACGCCATGCGCTCACCGTCGTGCCACGACACGACATCCGGCGGATCGGTGGCAAGCCAGCCGCCCATCTGCACCTTGTACGCTTCCTCGGTGATGTAGGTCACCTTGAGGTCGACGTCGGGATTGGCTTTCTTGAACTTGTCGAACGCGTCCTGCCACGTCGAGCGCTGATTGCCGCGCGCCGATACGTTGACGCTCAGCGTGGCCGCGTCGGCTGCGGCGCAACAGAGTGCGCCGGCAACCACCGCAGCCGCAATCGACGCGTGTGCCAGACGGCGAAGGCGAAGAGAAATCATCTTATGTCTCCTTGACTACCTTGTTGGCTGACAGCGACCCGCTGCCAGACGATGTACCCGCTCTGTGGCGGAATAGGGTTGGGTGAATCCAGCGGTACTGTGGGGGCCTTAAGCGGCGACCCGCTCGGGCTCGAACGTGCTACGCCGCAGCGCGACGCCTTCCGCATCGAACAGATGACACGCCGAAGGCGGAACGTGAATGCAGATGCGCTCGCCCGAACCGATCGGCGTATCGCCCGCGGCCTTGGCGATGAACGTGCCGGCTTCGTGATCCGCGTGAATATAGCTGTGCTCGCCGAGCCGTTCCGATAGCACCGTGACGCACTGAATGAACTGGTCGTCGCCAGCGAGGCGCAGATGTTCCGGGCGCACGCCGAGCGTGACGGGCTGGCCGCGCTGAAGACGTTCACCGTCGACATTCGCAGTCAGCCGTTCGCCACTGTTTGTCAGCGTGACGGCCACCTTGCCCATATCGATCGAATCGACCACCGCATCGATGAAATTCATGCGCGGCGAACCGATGAAACCCGCCACAAAGCGCGACTTCGGATGGTGATACAACTCCAACGGCGCGCCGGTCTGCGCGATGCTGCCGAAGCGCTCCGCGTCAGCACCTGCGTGCAGCAGCACGATTCTGTCGGCAAGTGTCATCGCCTCGACCTGATCGTGGGTCACATAGACCACGCTCGCGTTCGCAAAGCGCTGATGCAAGCGGGCGATTTCAACACGCGTCTGTCCGCGCAACGCGGCGTCGAGATTCGACAACGGTTCATCGAACAGGAACACGCCGGGTTCGCGCACAATCGCACGGCCGATCGCCACGCGCTGCCGTTGCCCGCCCGAAAGCGCTTTCGGATATCGATCGAGGAAGGCGTCCAGTTGCAGAATGCGCGCGGCTTCGCGCACCTTCCGGTCGATGACGTCCCTAGGCTGCTTCGCGAGCTTCAGGCCGAATGCCATGTTGTCGAACACGGTCATATGCGGAAATAGCGCGTAGCTCTGGAACACCATCGCAACGCCACGCGCCGCAGCGGGAACATCGTTCACGAGGCGGCCGCCGATATGCAACTCACCCTCGCTCAGGTCTTCGAGACCGGCGATCATTCTCAGCAGGGTCGACTTGCCGCAACCCGAGGGCCCCAGAAAAACGCAGAACTCATGCTGGGCAATCTCGAGATTCACACGCCGGATTACCGGCGCATGATCACCGTACGACTTCTGCACATTCGTAAGACGAATCGTAGCCATGCTGCTGTCTCCCGGATTTAACCGCTTAAATTTCTGTGAAAAATAAACGGCCAGCTCTTGTGCAGCAGGCATTTAATCGCTTAAATTCAATCTTGATGGAAAAAGTCATGGTGGGTGTCTCCCGCTGTGTTTTCCAGCAAGTTATCAATGTCGCCCGTTGCTTGCAACATTTGAAGCGCGCTCCCTGAATATGGGATAAACACAATATGGTCACCCTGTCCGAAGTAGCGAAGCGTGCGCACGTCACCGCAGCAACCGTTTCCAACGTCCTGCGCAACCGCGAAAAGGTTCGCCCGGAGACTGCCGAGCGCGTGCTGAAGGCGATCGCCGATCTCGGCTACCGGCCCAATCTGAACGCGCGCGCGCTGGCGGAGGGCCGCTCATCGACCCTGGCGTTGATGCTGTCGAACATTTCGAACCCGTTCTATCCCGAGTTCGTGCTGGCAGCCGAGCGAGCAGCGCGCAAGGCGGGGTACTTCCTGATGGTTTGCAATACTGACGATGATGCCGAGATCGGCCGGGCGTATCTGAACCAGATCGCCGGCACGCTCGCGGACGGTGTCCTCGTCATGAACACGGACATCACGATCAACGATTTGTGCGCCTCGGCCACGCATAGCGCGCCGATCTTGCTGGCCATGTGGGAGCATCCTGAAACGCCGCCCGCGCTGCCCTGCATCGCCGTGGATTTTGCCCATGCGGGCGCGCTTGCCGCGAGGCATCTGCTCGAGCTGGGTCATCGCGAGATCGGCCTCCTGATCGGCGACGGTTGCGGCGGTTTGCAGGATGCGCGCTCCAACGGATTTCGGGCGGTCATGCACGAGGCCGGGATCGAAACCGACGCTTCTGCGGTGCTGCAGATCCGCGACTCGATCGACGCCGGCTACGCCGCTTGCATGCAGTTGATGGCGGACTGCCCTCACCTCACCGCGATTTTCGCGACCAACGATCTGCTGGCGATCGGTGCGGCACAAGCGTTGATCACGCTTGGCCGCGCCGTGCCGAACGACGTGTCGGTCATCGGCATTACCGACATTCAACTGGCGCACCAGGTGCACCCCGCGTTGACGACGGTTGCGATCCAGACGGCGGCCATTGCGGAGTTGTCGGTCGGGAGTCTGATCCGGTTGATCCAGGCGCCTGAACAGCAACCGTCGATGGTGCTCGCGCCGCCGCCGCAACTTGTCGTACGCGCTTCGACGGGGCCGCGGCGGGTGCGTTGAAATAGCGCTTTTTTACTGCGCGCCGCTGACTGCAAGCCAACACGTCTGCTTCATTCCGTTTACAGTTTGCGGCAAGTACTTAAAATAAGCCGCTCGAGACAACGGCGTCTGAACGGATCCCGAGGTTGATGGCGATTCGACGGACCGCCCTCGATGCACACCGCATCGACAATCCAACGGAGGAGACATGCAGACAGGACGCAAGCTCGCAGCAGTCATCGCGTGGGCCGTCACGTGGGCCGGAACAACAGCACTGACGTGCCACGCCGCCATCGCGGATGAAGTCCCTGTGCAGACCGTCACACTCGCGGGCCTCGCGCAACCCTCGGACATTCTGATCGACCGCTGGGGCGTGCCGCACATCTTCGCGGCGAACGAAAGCGACGCCTTTTTCGTACAGGGCTTCAACGCAGCACGCGACCGGCTCTTCCAGATCGACTTATGGCGCCGCCGCGGCCTCGGCGAGCTCGCCGAGGTATTCGGTCCAGCGTATGTCGAGCAGGACAAAGCCACGCGACTGTTTCTCTACCGTGGCGACATGAACGCCGAATGGAAACGCTACGGCCCCGACGCCAGGCCCGTGGCCACGCGCTTCGCCGCGGGCGTGAACGCATACATCGACTGGCTGGCGGCGCACCCGGACCAGATGCCCTATGAGTTTCGCAAAGTCGGCTACTGGCCGGCGAAATGGTCGGCCGACGACGTCGTGCGCATCCGCAGCCACGGCCTCACGCGCAACCTGACAAGCGAAGTCGCGCGTGCGAAGGTGGCCTGCAAGAGCTCGCTCGATGCCGACTCGGTCCGCTTCGGCTTGCAGCCGGCCTGGCAGCCGCATATGCCCGAGGGACTCGACCCCTGCCTGCCGGACGATGTGCTGAAAGTCTTCACGCTCGCCACGCAAAACGTGCGCGTGACACGTGACTCGTTGAAGAGCGCCGACGCATCGACCACCGTCATTGCCGCCGCCGATAATCCCGAGGAAGTCACCGAAGGCAGCAACAACTGGGTCATCGCGCCGGACAAATCGGCCACCGGCCGCGCGATCATGGCGAACGACCCGCATCGTGCGTATGCGGCGCCGAGCCTGCGCTATATCCAGCAGATCAGCACGCCGACGCTCGACATCATCGGCGGTGGCGAGCCGTCGGCGCCTGGCGTGTCGATCGGACACAACGGCGCGATTGCGTTCGGCCTGACGATCTTCAACATCGATCAGGAGGACCTCTACGTCTACGAATTGAACCCGGCCAATCCCCATGAATATCGCTATCGGGGCCACTGGGAGCCGATGCACATCGTGCGGGAGACCATCGCCGTGCGTGGCGGCGCACCGGTCGTCGCCGATCTGGCGTTCACCCGGCATGGTCCGGTGATCTACACCGAGGACGCGAAGCATCGGGCCTTCGCCGTTCGCACCGCATGGCTCGCGCCCGGCATGTCGCCGTATTTCGATTCGGTGCGTTACATGCGCGCCAAAAACTTCGCGCAGTTCAAGAACGCGCTATCGACATGGGGCGCGCCGACCGTGAATCAGGTGTATGCGGATACGCATGGCGACATCGGCTGGGTGCCGAGCGGCCTCGCCCCGAAGCGTCCGAACTGGGACGGCCTGATGCCCGTGCCGGGCGACGGCCGTTACGAATGGGCCGGCTTCTGGCCGCGCGACGACATGCCTTCGGCCTATAACCCGAAAGCCGGCTATTTCACGACGTCCAACGAGATGAACCTGCCCGCGGACTATCCCAATGCCGAGCGAAAACTCGGCTTCGAATGGACCAACAGTTCACGGCATCAACGCATCGACGAAGTGCTCAAGGCACTGCCCAAGGTGTCGATTGAAGACTCCGAACGCTTGCAGAACGATATCGAATCGATCCCGGCCCGGCGCCTCGTCGCGCTCCTCACGCCGCTCTCGAGCGACGACCCGGACACGCGCGCCGCACTCACCCTGCTCAAGGGCTGGGATGCACAGATGCGAGCCGATTCCGCGCAAGCCGCACTCGAAGAGGTATGGCTGAGCCGGCATCTCGGCAGCGCGTTCAAGAACGCCGTCTTGCCGAAGGCAGCCGCGGCGTCGTTCGGTGCACCGGATACCGCCGTGATGCTGGACTCCCTCGAACATCCCCAGGCACGCTTTGGTGAGAATGCCGAGGCGAAACGCGACGCGGTGCTGCTGGCAAGCCTGCATGACGCCTACGGCGAGATGGTGCAACTGCAAGGCACAGATGCGAGCCGCTGGCAGTGGGGCAAGCTGCAAACCAACCTGAACGCGCATCCGTTCGCCGACCTGGTCGATGCCGACATGCGCGCCAAGCTGAACGTCGGGCCGCTCGGCAAAGGCGGAAGTGCCTACACGCCCAATCAGTCGACGTATCGCGCGAGCGACTTCCGGCAGACCAATGGACCTTCTTTCCGGGTGATCGTCGACGTCGGCAACTGGGATAACTCGCGTGCCGTGAACCTGCCGGGGGAATCCGGCGATCCCGACAGCCCGCACTATCGCGACCTCGCGCAGATGTGGCTCGACGGCCAGTACTTCCCGCTGCTTTATTCGCGTGCAGCCGTCGAGGCCGCCACCGAGAAGCGCATCCACCTCGTGCCGGGCGCGCAGACGAATTGACCTGCTCCACCGCTGCCGCAGCAGAAAATGCTGTGGCAGCGCGAAAAAAACGCGCCGCGCACCGTCAAGGGCCCCATGGGACGATTTCATTGACTGCGGCGTGCGCGTAGCATCAACGTACTAATCGCCCGCAATACACCCTACGTGCGCGGCTGCGCCGCCGCGTCGATGATTCGCCCCAGTCTCATCCAGGGCAACCCGAAGGAGCAACCCGATGTCTCTCGTATTGACTCGCAATGAACTGATTCGCCCGCAGAATCTGATCGACGGCAAGTGGATCGACGCCGCCGACGCCGCCCGCTTCCCGGTCACCAATCCGGCCACCGGCGAACTGATTGTCGAAGTCGCGAACAGTAGCGCAACGGACGCACGCGCCGCCACCGACGCCGCGTCCCGCGCGTTCCCCGCATGGCGCGACAAGCTGCCGCGCGAACGCGCGGAGATTCTGCATCGCTGGCATGCGCTGATCGTCGCCAATACCGAAGACCTCGCGAAGCTGATGTCGCTGGAACAAGGCAAGCCGCTCGCGGAAAGCCGCGGCGAAGTCGCCTACGGCGCCTCGTACGTCGCCTGGTTCGCCGACGAGGCGACACGCGTCTACGGCGATCTGATCCCGCAGCAACAGCGCGGCAAACGCATGAGCTCGGTGAAGGAACCGGTCGGCGTGGTCGCGGCGATCACACCGTGGAACTTCCCGCTGGCGATGATCGCGCGCAAGATCGCGCCCGCGCTCGCAGCCGGATGCACGGTCGTCGCCAAGCCCGCCGAAGACACGCCGCTCACCGCGCTCGCGCTTGCGGCGCTCGCGCAGGAAGCGGGCTTGCCGGACGGCGTGCTGAACATGCTGTCGGCTTCGCGTGAAGAGGGGATTGCGGCGGTCGCTGACTGGCTCGCCGACGCGCGCGTGCGCAAGATTACGTTCACAGGCTCGACGCCGGTCGGCAAGCATCTCGCCCGCGAATCGGCCAGCACGCTGAAAAAGCTGTCATTGGAATTGGGCGGCAACGCGCCCTTCATCGTATTCGACGACGCCGATCTCGACGCGGCGGTCACCGGTCTGATGGCCTCCAAGTTCCGCAACGGCGGTCAGACTTGCGTATGCCCGAACCGCGTCTATGTGCAGTCCGGCGTCTACGCGCGTTTCGCCGATCTGCTTGCGAAACGCGTCGCCGCACTGAAGGTTGCGCCCGCAACCGATCCGGACGCACAGATCGGTCCGATGATCAACGAACGTGCAATCGACAAGATTGCCCGCCACGTAGAAGATGCCGTCAAACACGGAGCAAAAGTGCTGACGGGCGGCAGGCGCCTGACCGAACTCGGTCCGAACTACTATGCACCGACGGTGCTAACCGATGCGCGGGAGGACATGATCTTCTGCTGCGAGGAAACCTTTGGGCCGGTGGCGCCCCTGTTCCGCTTCGACGACGAAGCCGACGCGATCCACCGTGCCAACGACACGCCGTTCGGCCTCGCTGCCTACTTCTACACGCAGGACGTGCGGCGCATCAATCGCGTTGCGGGCCAGCTCGAAGCAGGCGTGATCGGCATCAACGAAGGCGCCGTGTCGAGCGAGGCAGCGCCGTTCGGTGGCGTGAAGGAATCGGGTTATGGCCGCGAAGGTTCAAAGTACGGGCTCGACGATTATCTGTCGATCAAGTACCTGTGTCAGGGCGGTCTGGATTAACAGACTGCTGCGCGTTCAGCGTTTTTCGCTCTGCCGCCTGACGTTACCGCCGCACCTGGTGTGCGGCGATACGCGAAGGCGGCATTCTGCGATTACTTCTGCAGCAACGCGTCCTGATGCGCCTTCACAAGATCGGCCATGCTGTTGAAGCGGAAATCGATCTTTGGCTGCACGCCCGGATTCATCGTCGCACCGAAGCCCTGCTTGGCATGCCGCCGATAGATCCAGCACGATGCAAGACCGAATTCGTTCGCCGGCTTATGGTCATGGAACAGACTCTCGGCCGTATGCAGAATTTTTTCTTTTCTGACGCCCCGCTCGCCTAGTTTCTCCAGCATGTACTCGAAATTGCGCGGTGACGGCTTGTACGAGCCGACGTCTTCGGCCGTGATGATCGCGTCGAACTCGACCTGAAGTTTCGCGTTGCTATACGTAAAGCTTTCGTTGTCGATGTTCGACAGAATCACGAGCTTGTAGTGCTTTTTCAGGTACTGCAATGCTTCTGCCGAATCTTCGAACGCCGGCCAATTCTGAATCGACTTGCCATACGCGATGCAGTCGTCCAGCGTGAATGGAACCTGCCATTCTTCGGCGAGTCGCTTGTAGACGATAGGCAGCAGTTCCTGATAGCGCCTCGCCGGCGTGTATTTCTGCTGCGACGACTCGTGGCGCGCGTGCGCTTCGAGCACCTGGTCGCGCGTCAGCGGTTGCCTGACGCGCTCGAGAAGCGGCCGCAGCCCCTCGAAGATGCCTGTTTCCCAATCGATCAACGTTCCGTAGCAGTCGAACGTCAACGCATCGAAGTCGGTGAGTTGCATACCCGTCCCCTCAGTTGTTCCCAGGATGAAACCACAGTGTAGGGGTTTGTGGCAGCCCCCTGGTACACGCCGTCTCCCTCCCTCGTCATGCATCCCATTCATGACGCCCATTTTTGTCCCTAATTTGACCGGGTTTTCTCGCGGCTCTATGGTTCGGCCATGCCTGCCGGACTCGTATCGCCCCTCCCCGCCGATCAGCATGGCTGGGACGCGGAACCCTCAACATCGTGACCTTCCACATGCCATGAACTCTGACGCGACCGCCGCTCTCACACCTCTACCCGCTGTCCGACCAACCAGCAAGGTTCGTCGCGCAGTGACGACCGCGGTGCTCGGCCAGATCCTCGAATGGTATGACTTTTTCCTCTATGGAACCGCCGCTGCGCTGGTGTTCGGCAAGCTGTTCTTTCCGGTCGGCAGCGATCCACTGACGGGCACGATCGCGGCATTCGGCGGCTTTACGGTGGGCTTCATCGCGCGGCCCATTGGCGGCGTCCTGTGCGGCCATATCGGCGACCGCTACGGCCGTAAGACCGTCATGATGCTGACGCTGCTGGTGATGGGCACGGCCACCGTCTGTATGGGACTTCTGCCGACCTACCACCAGATCGGCATCGCGGCACCCGTCATGCTCGTGCTGCTGCGGATCCTGCAGGGCCTCGCGGCAGGCGGGGAATGGAGCGGCAGCATCCTGCTGATTCACGAGAGCGCGCCCGCCTCGAAGCGCGGTGCGCTGGCGGCGTGGAGTCCGAGCGGCGCGGCATTCGGCTTCGTGCTGTCGACCGCTGCATTCCTGCTCGTGCAGACGCTCTCACCTTCCGACTTCCACAGCTGGGGCTGGCGTGTGCCGTTCCTCTGCAGCGCCGTGCTGGTCGCGCTCGGCCTATGGATGCGCCGCTCCGTCGACGAAAGCGCGGAGTTCGCCGAAGTGAAGGCCACCCGCCGCGACAGCCGCATGCCGATCGTCGAGGTGCTTCGTCAATGTCCGCGCGAAGTGCTGACGGTGTTCGGCCTGCGCTTCGGCGAAGGCGCCGCGTCATACATCTTCTTTGCGTTCTCGATTGCTTATAGCCAGTTCATCGGCATCAAATCAAGCTGGGTGCTAGGCGGGCTGACCTTGTCGATGCTGCTTATGATCCCCGTTTCGCTGCTGATGGGACGCCTCACCGACAAAATCGGCCGCAAACCCGTCTATCTTGCCGGCGCGATCGCGATGGTGCTGGTCGCGTATCCGTACTTCACGTTGCTCGGCTCCGGCGTGCTGTGGAAAGTCATCGCGGCGCTCGTGCTCGCCAACAGCATCACGCTCGGCATTCTCGAAGGCGCACAACCCGCCTTCATCAGCGAATTGCTGCCGGTCCATCTGCGCTTCTCGGGCTTGGGCATCGGCCGCGAGATTTCCTCGGTACTCGGCGGCGGCCTCTCGCCGATGGTGGCGACCGCTTTGCTCGCCCACTATCGCAGCGCCACGCCAGTCGCCATTTATCTCGTCGTGCTTGGCTTGATCACCGTGCTCGCGACGTGTCTTGCGCCCGAGACCTTCCCCAAAGCGCTGCGACTTCAGGCGCAACGCAAAGAGCAGGACAACGCCTGACGTCCAGCCGACGCCGCGTCATCAACCCCTCATTCATGTCCCCACGTTGCCATCATGCAAAGCCTTCAAAGCAACAGTCTTTCGACCTACGCCTACGAACCTCGCGCGGTCGATCACGCGGATCCTTATCCTGAGTACGCAGGTCCGATTACCCTCGACGCGCTGATCGGCGAGATCGAGCGTCGCCGGGACGAATTCGATCAGGTGTCACATGTTCCGCGCGACATGGTCGCGAAGATGAAACGCGCGGGGATTTTCCGCGCGAGTACGCCACAGCGATTCGGCGGCGACGCGCTGCCGCCGCCGCAATTCCTGCGAATCCTAGAACGCATTGCCATCGCCGACGGCTCGACCGCCTGGGTCGCCGCGTTCGGCTCGGCGAATACTTATCTCGCCTCGCTGCCGATCGAAACGCAGCAGCACATTTATGCCACTGGCCCGGATCAGGTTTTCTCCGGCGGCCTCTATCCGCTGCAACCGGCCACCAAGGTGTCCGGCGGCTTCATGGTCAGTGGTCAATGGCGCTTTGCCAGCGGCTGCAAGGGCGCGGACTGGATCGGCGTCGGGATCGGCGGCACACCCGCAAGTTCAGGCGATGCGGGCGCGGGCAAGCCGTTCACCGCGGTATTTCCCGCGCATGAGGTGGAGATTGTCGAGAACTGGAACGTCGTCGGTATGCAGGGCACCGGCAGCCACGACTTGCGACTGCACGACAAATTCGTCGATACGCAATGGACTTTTGTACGCGGCGGCCAGCCGTTGATCGACGAGCCGCTCTACCGCTATCCCGCTGTCGCCTATCAGGCGCAAGTGCACGCCGCCGTTAATATCGGCCTCGCGCGCGCGGCGCTCGATCTGCTGACGGGCATGTCCGGATCGACCAAAACCACGACCGGCGCGCCGCGTCTCGCGGATCGGGGTTATTACCGCTCGGGCCTTGCCAAAGCAGAGGCCAACTGGCGCAGTGCCCGTGCGTTCTTCTACGAGTCCGCCGAGGCAGCATGGAAAACAATTGTTGCCGGCGACCCCGTCACGCAGGAACAGGCCAATCTGCTGCGCCTGAGTGCGACACATGCCGCGCAGGTCGGCGCCGAGGTCGTGATGCAGGCTTACCAGATGGCAGGAGTAGCCGCGATCTATCGCGAGAACCGGTTGCAGCGTCTGGTGCGGGATTCGATCGTCGTGACCCAGCACGCGTTTCTTGGCGAAGGGACTTACGACGCATCCGGCGCGCTGTTCGCAGGCGTGCCGCCGGTCACGCCTTATCCCTGATGCCCCTGGCGCAACGACTCGCACTCCACAATCACGAGGCACAGAACGTGACGATCGAAGACACCAGAAAGCGTTTCCGCGACGCCATGGCGTGCCTGCCCGCCGCCGTCAACGTCATCACCACGGACGGGCCAGGCGGTCGCTGCGGCATCACGGCGAGCGCCGTGTGCTCGGTGACGGACGCGCCGCCGACGATGCTCGTCTGTATCAATCAGGCCAGCTACGTCCACGACGTACTGCATCGCAACCGCAATGTGTGCATCAATGTGCTCGCCGCCGGCTACCAGGATCTCGCGCGTGATTTTGCCGGCATGACAGCGTGTTCGATGGACGAGCGGTTCGGACGACATGCATGGGCGAGCGGACAAACTTCCGTGCCCGTTCTCTCGGATGCGATCGCCAGTCTCGAAGGCGAAATCGTCGACATCAAGACGGTCGGTTCGCACTCCGTCATGTTCGCGCAGATCCGGCACATTGCGCTGCGATCCGATGGTGATGGGCTTATCTATTTCGGGCGGCAGTTCCATCGCCTGACGCGGCCAGCAGCGGCAACGCCATCCGTTACCGCGCATACAGGGAGGTAGACATGGAGGTCTGCCTGTTTCTTCTCGCCCACTGCGATGATGCGGGCAAAGCGCGACCACCTGTCGACCCGTTGTTGCTCGAAGCGGCATCGCGTGAAATAAAAGGGCTCACCCCAGGGCTGACGCGTTTCGTGATCCATCTCCCTGCGGAGTCGCCGGATAGCGACCCGTTGTCGAAGACCCATGCTTCGAGCCCCTGCTGCGCATTGCAATGGTATTTCGACGATCTCGGTTTGCTCGAAACAGCGCTGCAAGCCGACGGCGCGATGCACAGGATCGTGGATCGCATAACGAACGCTGCCGAAGTCAATCTCACGTTCGCACAGCAGGTCATGGCAGTCAGGCCATTCGCCACACCGAATCCAGGCGACGCCGACCCTCGCGTTGAACTGTGCACCTACCTCGTCAGCTACGAAGGCGAAGCGGAAGATTTCAACGCATGGCTGACGCACTACATCACACATCATCCGCCGCTGATGGCGCAACTGCCCGGTATTCGCGAACTGGAAATCTATACGCGACTCGAATACCGATCCGGCCTGAGTATTCCGCGCGCCACCGCCATGCAGCGCAACAAGGTCGTCTTCGACAATCCCGAAGCACTCGCCGCGGCGCTGGCGTCGCCGATCCGTGCACACATGAAACAGGATTTCAACGCATTTCCGCCGTACAGCGGACCAACCCCGCATTTCCCTATGCGCAGCATTTACGGTAATCTGAAACCGACATAAACGCCCCTCACTGCCGCGATCCGAACGTCATGACCAAGTCGCACCCCGGCATTACGGATTTGAATCTGCTGCGCGTGTTTCTGGCCATCTCCGATCTGCGCAGTCTGACCGCCGCGGGTGAGCGCCTCGGACTCACGCAACCAGCGGTCAGCCATGCACTGCGCCGTTTGCGTGTGTTGTTCGACGACCCTCTCTTCGTTCGAACGCCCACCGGCATGGTCCCGACCGACGCCGCTTTGCACTTGCATGCGCCCCTCACACAGGCGTTCGGGATCATCAACGTCGCGGTCCAGCAACTCGCGAAATTCGACCCCGCCACCGCGCAACGTGTATTCCGCGTTTCCATGTCAGACATGTCGGAATTCTATTTTCTGCCACCCCTTCTCACGATGCTCGACCAGAACGCGCGGGGCATCCGTATTGAGATCGCGAACTTCCCAGTCGACTCGGTTAGCGCCGCAATGCGCAGCGGCAAGATCGATCTGGCACTCGGCTACGTGCCGGGTCTTGACCCGGGTTGCGTGAGCAAGACCCTCTTCGTCGATGAACATGTCTGCGTGGTGCGGGCAGGCCACCCGCTACGCAAACAGAAGCCAACCAAGGAAGACCTCGCGGGCTTGCGCTACGTCTACGCAAGCACAAACGCAACCGGGCACAGGATGGTCGAGCAATGGCTGGAAGAACTGAATCTCCACCGGGATATCGTATTGCGCTTGCCCCATTTCGTGGTGGCGCCCGAGATCGTTCAACATACCGATCTCGCCGTCATTTTCCCCAGGAGCATCGCGCAACGCTTTAACCGCAACAAGGCCTTTCGCATCCTTCCGTTGCCGTTCTCCCTGCCGCCCATCGAAATTCAGGTCCATTCGCACTCGCAATTCTCGGCGGACCCGGGCATTGCATGGCTCCTCGATGCGATTTACGCCATGTTCCATCAGCCGTCGGTCGGTACAGAGACGGGAAGTAGTTGAATCCTGCGGCGTTACAGTGCGTAGGTTCTTTGAAGCAGCGTGGCGATCAGGCTTCGCTGTTATGAATGAAATACGGCGGCACGTCCGGCCCCCACAGATAAAGCGAGTCTTCAGGCGGAAAGTCACCGGCCGGCCAGACTTGGCCTGCGCTCACGAAATCGATGTCCGCGGAAAACTCGGAGAACGAACCCCACGGGTCCATCACGTAGTGGAAGTAGTTCGAACCGAGCACATGGCGGCCCGTCCCCCAGCCACGCGTGTAACCCGCGACCGCCATTTGCGACGAGCCGGCGCCGACTTCATCGATACCGTCGACATCCCACGCGACGTGATGCCAGCCCTTCGCGCTGCTCTTCGCGAACGCGACCAGATGATGATCGCTGCCGTGCACAGCGTGCATGAAGGCGATGATGTCGGCTGAACGGTCGGACAGGCGCAGACCTAACGCGCGCTGATAGAAATCGGTTGCACGCAGCGTATCCGGCGTGAACAGCAGCACGTGGCTCATGCGCCGCGGCTTCACGATGTGCGCCTGCGAACGCGGATGCGAGCCGCGGCGATCGGCATCCACTTCTGCGCGGCCAAATGGTGTCTTTTGAGCCGGCGTGGTTTTCGGTCCGACGCCGACGTGAATCAGATTGCCGTCGGGATCGACGAACCACAGACCGTCATCCGTATGTTGCCGCCCTTCGGCAAGTGCTGCGGCGTCAGCACCGACACGGCCGCCCGCTTCGCGCACCTGGCGCTCGAGGGTCTCGAGATCGCCTTCGAAGCAATTGAAGCTGAGATACGCGAGCGATTTGTTCGCCGCAGGGAGAATACGCGCCCAACGGTGTCCGTCGAGCGCGCGTAACTCCAGTTGCGTATCGGGGCCCTCGCCGATGTCGCGCACGTCGAGGCCGAACGCGCCGTAGAAATGCCGCGCGTCGGCGATCGAAGGCACGTTCAGCGCGAAATGATCGATTGAATGAACGGCGGCGCGGCGCGCGGATACATCGTTGCTCATCTCTGTCTCCAGCGAGAAAGTGCCCAACTCGTGGCGCGGCGCCGGAAGCGGCCTCTATGGACCCGTACGGCGGCATCGCGCGATGAACCACCCGGGCGCGTCAACCGCGCGCGGGTTCCTGCACGATCGGATTATGCAGCGGCATGAATCCCTCGACGCTCACTTCGCAAACGTCACCCGGTTTCATCAGCAGCTTCGGCTCACGTGCCCAGCCAATGCCCGACGGCGTGCCGGTCACGATGATATCGCCCGCTTCGAGCGTGATCGCTTCGCTGATCGTGGAGATCAGCGTTTCGATGTCGAACACCATGGTGTCGGTCGAGGCGGACTGCACGATCTCGCCGTTCAGGCGCGTTTCCAGTTGCAAACCGCGCGCGCCGTGCGGAACTTCATCCGGTGTGACGAGTTCGGGACCAAAAGCACCCGTGCCGTCGAAGTTCTTGCCAACCGTCCATTGCGGCGTCTTGAACTGATAGTCGCGCACCGAGCCGTCATTGAAAAGCGCGTAGCCCGCAACGTGCGAGAGCGCGTCGGCCTTCGCGATATGACGGCCACCGCTTTTCAGCACAACAGCCAACTCGCCTTCGTAATCGAGCGCATCGGATACGTTTGGACGCACAATCGGTTCGTTATGCGCCACCAGGCTGGTGTTCACACGCAGGAACAGCGTCGGATAACCCGGCTGTTCGTACTTGCTCTCCTGCGTGTGTTCGCTGTAATTCAGACCCACGCAGATCACCTTGCCCGAACGCGTGAGCGGCGGCAGAAACTTCAACTCCGCCACGGACCGCTCGCCGCTGACTTCAGCGCCCGCCGCGTAGGACACGAGATCAACGCCTCTCGCCAGCAGATCGTCGAGCGACGCCGGGCCCAGCACCTTCACCTTGCCATCTTTCAGCAGACCCAGCTTGCGCTGGCCCTCTTCTTCAAACTGCACGAATCGCATTTCGTCCTCCTCTCATGTCGAGGACGAGCTTAAGACAAAAATATATATAAAACAACTTTAAATATTTTTTATTGCCGGCGCACGCAGCGCGTCGGCAACCAGACGCGCAGTTGTACCGAAGTGATCCGCCAGTAACGAGCCTGCCAGCTCGACGTCATGCGACAGAACCGCCTCGACGATCGCCTCGTGTTCGTTGGCGACGCTGCGGTCGTGCCCATGCGGCGCGGTTGCCGACAGGTGCCGGTAACGCGCGGTCTGATCGCGCAGCATGGTCGCGAACTGCGTCAGCCACGGCGACTGACAGCCGGCAATCAGCGTTTCGTGGAACCGGTTATGGGCGATTTCCCACTCAGGATTCAGCCGGTCGGGATGGGCTGGGTCGTAGACGGGCAAACGCTGCAGCAGATGATGCGCAGCCAGCAGTTCGCCTTCCCAGCGTGCATCGCGGCGGCGAATCGCCCGTGTAATCGCCAGCCGCTCAATGTCCTGGCGCGTTTGCGTGATGTCCTCCAGTTCATCCAGCGAGACCTCCGCGACGCGGAAGCCTTTCTGGTCGGTCGCCACGACAAAACCGCTCGCGCTCAGGCGCGACAACGCTTCCCGTAATGGAATGGCGCCCACGTCGTAGCGCTCGCCCAGCTCCCGTACACGCAGCTTGCTGCCCGGCTCCAGCAGACCGGCGATGATGTCGCGCCGTAGCGTGGTTTCCAGCGCGGACGCTATCGTGCGGCCCGAGCCGTCGTCGAGTACTGCTGTCGCGTCGCTCATGGCCGCGTCCTCAATCTGATGGAAGTGATATAAACACCAATTTTATATATATTTTCTGATTTTACCAGCTTCATCGTCGAGCACCGGCTGCGGCGCCGTGACGTCCTCCATGTGCATAGGCATTGCGTCGCCCGCGGTACAACCCGCTATCCTCTGCCTACCAAAGATCAGGAAAAATGGATATGAATCTCAGGGCGTTACAGTGCTTCGTGATTCTGGCTGAGGAGCTCAATTTCAGCCGCGCCGCCGAGCGCCTGCATATCGCCCAGCCCGCGCTGAGCCAGCAGATCCGTTCGCTCGAAGAACGGCTCGGCACGCAGTTGGTGGATCGGGCAAGGCGCCCGCTGAGTCTGACCGAGGCCGGCCACTATCTCTGCACGGAGGCGCGCCAGATACTGGGTTCCCTGGAACAGGCGAGCCTTGTGGCGCAGGAGATCGGCGTGGGCCGGCGCGGCTGGCTCAGCATCGGCTTCACGCGCTCGGCGATGTACAGCATCTTGCCGCCCGCGCTCAAGGCGTTTCACCACGCGTTCCCGCAGGTCGAACTCAAGCTCTTCGAATTGCTCACGGAAGAGCAAACCGATGCGTTGCGCGATATGCGCATTCACATCGGCATTGGGCGGCAACCGCTGGCGATTGAGGGTTGCACGTCCTATCCGCTGCTGCGCGAGCGCGTCATGGTCGCACTCGAACCGAGCCATCCGCTTGCCGCGCACGACACCGTGCGGATTACCGATCTCGCCGATACGCCGTTGATTCTTTATCCGAAGCACCAGAACGCACAGTTCAAACGCTCCGTGCAAACGCTCTATCGCGACGCGGGTGTGACCCCGGTCGTCGCTCACCAGGCCTATGAAATTCAGACCGCGATCGCGCTCGTGGCGGCGGGTCTGGGCGTCACGTTCATCGGCGAATCGGTCGCGCGGCACGGACGCACCGACGTCGTATTCCGCCACCTCAGCGGTCCCGGCTCGGCGTACCGATCGACACTCGCAGCCACCTTTCGCACCGACGACGCTTCACCCCATCTACGCGCCTTCCTTACCTGCCTCCCCGCTCCGCTTGCTGCCCCCACACTATAAGTAAAAACCTATACAAGCATAAGCAAGCGGTCTTGGACTCTCCGTCCGAGCGTTCTTATCATGAAGTTCTTTGCTTCGGCCCCGCCCGTTCATGAGCGCATCAGCCCATGCAGATACGAGCGGCGGCCCCTGAAATCCGGCCGCCAATTACGCGGTCAACGGACACTGCCGGCGTTCGATCCGGCAGGCCGACCATAAGAACGCAGCGACGGTTCATGAAGCCGTGGCAGCAAGGTAGGAGACAGCATGACCTCATTGAACGAAGCCGCAACCATGCGCAAAGTGTACGGGCGATTAATGCCCCTGCTCTTTGCGATGATGTTCTTCAACTATCTGGACCGGATCAATATCGGTTTCGCCGCGCTGGACATGAACAAGCAGCTGGGTTTCAGTCCAGCCGTGTTTGGTTTCGCGGGCAGCATTTTCTTCTTCGGCTACATGCTGCTGGAAGTGCCGAGCAATCTGTTGCTGCATCGGGTCGGCGCACGCCGCTGGATCGCGCGCATTCTGCTCACATGGGGCGCGGTCGCGGCAGCCACCGCCTTCGTCTTCAACGATTCGAGCTTCTATGTTTTGCGCTTTCTGCTGGGCGTGATGGAAGCGGGCTTTTTGCCGGGCGTGGCGGTCTATCTGACCAAATGGTTTCCTGAGCGCTACCGGGCTCGCGCGGTGGGCGGCTACATCATCGCGGGATCGTTTTCGGCGGTGCTGGGCGGTCCGATTTCAACGACGTTGATGACCTACGCGAACGGCGTTCTCGGTTTGCAGGGATGGCAATGGATGTTCATCCTCGAAGGCGTCCCGGCGATGGCGCTCGGTCTGCTGACGCTGCGCATCATGACCGAACGTCCGGCCGACGCCAACTGGCTTTCCGACGACGAAAAGCGCTGGCTCGAATCGACGCTCACCGCCGAACGCGAGGCTGTCGGCGGCAATACCCATTTTCCGCTGCTGCGCGTGGCGAGCGACATCCGCGTATGGAGCCTCGCGTGTCTGTTCGGCTGCGCGTTGGTTGGCATTTATGGTCTGTTCCTGTGGCTGCCGCAGATCGTCAAGAGTCTCGGCCATCTGAGCAATATCGAGGTCGGCTTTCTGTCCGCCGCGCCGCCGCTGCTCGGCGTGTTGGGCACCTTCCTGATCAGCCGCAGTTCCGACCGCACCGGCGACCGCAAGAAGCACCTCGCCTTCGTGTACGGCATGAGCGCACTGGCGATTGCCGGCAGTGCGTACGCGCCGAACCCTGTGATCGCCTACGCGCTGCTGTGTCTGACTGGATTGTTCATCTACGCGGGCAACCCGCTGTTCTGGAGCCTCGCGTCGTCGTTCAGAACCGGTGCCGCGGGCGCCGCGACCATCGCGCTGATCAATACCATCGCGCAGTTCGGTGGCCTGGTCGGCCCCTGGAGCATCGGGCTGGTACGCAATGCAACCGGCAACTTCAAGCTGGCCCTGCTGACGATCGCGGCGTTTCTGGTGGTCGCGACGATCATCGCGCTCGTGATGCGTGTCACGCCGGCTGAAAATGACGCCGCCTCGCTCGCGACCGGCGACCCTGCCCCGCGCGCTTGAAACCGCTTGAAAACCGTGGCTCAAGAAATAGCGAATGCACGACGCGGACCTTTAAGCACGCGTAAGCACAGGTAAGCACTCACAAGGATACCCAACGGGTTTTCACACCATGATCATCGATTGCCACGGTCACTACACCACCTCGCCGAAGCAGCACGAGGCCTGGCGCGCGCAGCAGATCGCCGCGCTGAAAGACGGCGGTTCGCCGCCACCGCGCCCTGTCATTACCGACGACGAAATTCGCGAGAGCATCGAAACCGGCCAGATTCGCATCCAGCGCGAACGCGGCACCGACCTCACGATCTTTTCGCCGCGCGCCGCCGGCATGGGGCACCACCTCGCCTCAGCCGATGCCAATGCGGCCTGGTCGAGCGAATCCAACGACCTCATCCATCGCGTGGTTTCGCTGTTTCCGCGCAACTTCGTCGGCGTGTGCCAGTTGCCGCAGGCACCGGGCACCGCACCGGCCAATTGCATCGCCGAATTGCGGCGTTGCGTGGAAGAGCTCGGGTTCATCGGCTGCAATCTGAATCCGGATCCTTCGGGAGGCCACTGGTCGGGACTGCCGCTCACGGACCGCTCGTGGTATCCGCTCTATGAAGCCATGGTGGAGCTCGACGTGCCGGCGATGATTCACGTGTCCTCCTCGTGCAATCCGAATTTTCATGCGACGGGCGCGCACTACATCAACGGTGACACCTCCGCGTTCATGCAGTTGCTGCAAGGCGATCTGTTCGCCGACTTCCCGACCCTGCGTTTGATCATTCCGCACGGCGGCGGCGCGGTGCCCTATCACTGGGGACGCTATCGCGGACTCGCGCAGGACATGAAGCGGCCGCTGCTCAGCGAATACCTGATGAAGAACGTGTTCTTCGATACCTGCGTGTATCACCAGCCCGGCGCCGAACTGCTCGCCAAAGTCATTCCGGTCGAGAACATCCTGTTCGCGTCTGAAACCATTGGCGCGGTACAGGGTATCGACCCGGAAACCGGCCACTACTACGACGACACGCGGCGCTACATCGACGCGATCGAATGGCTCAGCGCCGCGGACCGTCAGCGTATTTACGAAGACAACGCCCGCGCGGTGTACCCGCGGCTGTCCCGTCAACTCGAGCAACAATTCGCCACCCAGGGGGCAACGTTATGAATTCCGCTACGAATCCAATCGGTTGGCGCGAACACGAATCCGCGCCCCAGGCAAACCCGGCAACGCTCGACGCATTGCGTGAACTGGCGGTTTCGCTGCTCAGCGACAACATGGCGCGCGCGAGCGGAATGGTCGGCTTGCGGCCATATCATCTGCCAAAGCCGATGGCGGGCACCGCGGTCACGGTGCATACCCGCCCCGGCGACAACCTCGCGATCCATCGCGCGTTCGACTTTTGCCGGCCCGGCGATGTGCTCGTGATCGACGGCGCGGGAGATCTAACGCAAGCGCTGATGGGCGAGATCATGGCCAGCTTCGCGGAGAGCCTGGGCGTGCAGGGCCTCGTCATCGACGGTGCGATCCGCGATGTCGGCGCGCTGCGTCAGCGCGATTTTCCGGTCTATGCGCGTGGCGTGACGCATCGTGGGCCATACAAGAATGGCCCCGGCGAGATCAACGTGCCGGTCACGGTCGGCGGGACGGTGGTTCATCCCGGGGATATCATCGTGGGCGATGAAGACGGTTTGCTTGCGATCTCGCCCGCTGACGTGGACGCGGTGATCGAAGGCGCACGGCGGCAACATGCGAAGGAAACGGCGGCGTTGAAGTCGATCGCCAATGGAAGTTTCGATCGGTCCTGGGTCGTGCCTCATCGCGACCGGATGATGAACAACTGACTTCACGCATGACGTCAGCGCGTGCATGATGCTGGTTCGCCGCGTATCGTGAGTCGCGTACCATGTGTCGCGGCGAATCAGCCATCATCGTCCCAACCCCGCAGGAATCGCGTACCTCATGGCGGAATATCTGAACGCGGCAACGCTCCTTGAACTCGCGCAACGTGTGGAACAACGTGACGTCGCGCCATGCACGTGTACTAAAACACCACTGGACGGCTGGCTATCGCAACCGCTTTCTCTCGACGAAACGCAGTTGAAGGAAGTCGGCACGCTTGCACCGGATGACGACCCTGAACCCACGTTCAGCGAGTATCTGCCGGACAAAACGGGCTACTGGTCGGCCGACGCGCCCATCGCGCCGCGTTACTTCCCGTACAACCGCTGTACCGTCTGGCAGTGCTCATTGTGCAGCCGTCTTTATCTGCGATACACGGAAGGCGGTGGCTACTTCGTCGATCGCAGGATTCGCGCTTTACAGTCGGCATTGATCGAGGACGTTCCGCTTCCTGAATAAAGCTGCATTCCGGCGGCGCGCACCTAATGCCCAGGCTTCAGCGCCGCATACGTCCCCGGCGTAATCCCATAGGCTCGTTTGAAAAGCCGGTTGAGATGGCTTTGATCGTAGAAGCCGACGGCCGCGGCGGCCGTCGCCGCGCCATGCCCCGCTGCGAGCATCCGTTTTGCCGCGAGCAGCCGAACCTGCGTTGCATAGGCGTGCGGCGGCAGTCCAAACTCTTTACAGAAGGCACGGGTGAGGTAATAGCGGCTCAGCCCGACAAGTTCCGCCAGTTCGTCGACCGGGATATCGCGCGCATAGTTGGCGGCGACGTACTCACGCACTTGCGCCATCTTGCGGGCTTCGCGCCGCGCTTCGCCGAGTTCGTGCCTCGATTGACCATATCGTCCGACCAGCATCCCCATCGCGGCCCACCAATTCGCCTGCCGCTCCATCAGCGAAACGGAGCCGTGTTCATCGAGACTCGCGTGCGCCTTGACCAGCAGGCCGGCAAGGTGTGCATCCTGATAGAGCCCCGGCGGGATCAGAAGCGGTTTGTCGGGACGCGAGTCGGGCGAGAACACCGCGCCCAGCGCACCCAAGCCCTCCATGTCGAGGTAGATGGCGCGATAAATCCATTCGCGGCCTTCCCACACCTCGCCGCTGTGATACTCGCCCGGGCCGAACACGAGCACGCTGCCGGGTCCGGCGACGTCACTGCCCGTGCGCGTATGACACTGGCCCGCACCGGTTTGCGTCATGACGATGACGAGTTCGTCGTGCAGATGCCGGTCGAATTTGTGCTCGCCATAGCGAGCACTCGCGAGGCAGGCGCCGTCGAGCGCGCCGTCTCGCCAGCACACCACCTCCGGGCCGCTTTTATCCGATGTGTCCATGGGTCGCTCTCCCGGGATGTCCTTCAAACCAGCTCAACTCTCACCCGGCGATTGCGGCGCCCCTTGTTCTCTATCTTCACGATGCGGATCGGTCTCGATTGCGCCGTATTGGTCAGATGCGTGCCGCCGCAAGCCTGCCGGTCCAGGTCGCCGATTTCGACGATCCGCACCGTGCCGTCGGATGTCGGCGGCGGCGCCACTGAAAGGCTGCGGATCAGGCCCTGGGTCGACTTTGCTTCCGCGGCGCTCACGTAGTAGGTGCGCACGTCCATGGCGCTGCGGATCACCTCGTTGGCGGGCTCCTCCAGCAGGCGCAGCGCGTCGTTATCCGCTTCGGGCAGATCGAAGTCCATCCGGGCAGTGCCGTCGGCATTGATCTGCGCGCCGGTCACGAGCGCGCCGGCGAAGCGCTGATACACGAGTGCGTTGAGAATATGCGTGGCCGTATGAAGCTGGGCGACGGCGGCGCGCCGGGCCGCGTCGACGGCCACGTGCACGTTGCCGTTCAGTTCGAGCGGCTCATCGAGCAGATGCCATAGCATGCCGCCTTCCGATTCGACGCCGGTAATGCGAACCGCGCCGTGCGCATGCGTCAGCGTCGCGGCGTCCGACACCTGCCCCCCGCCGCCCGGGTGCAAGGCCGAGCGGCCCAGCACGACTGCGCCGGGTCGCGAGGCGATCACGCTCGTTTCGAACTCAAGTAAGTCGGGCTGCTCATGGCAAAGATAGTGCGGCACCTTGATGTCCTCGCGTGAAATGACTGATTGCGCCTAGCATACTCAGTCTCATGGGAGGTCGTCTTGGTTAAAAATGCCCTTTACGGCTGGGGCCGGATCATGGCCGCTAGCGCGGCCTACTCACTCGCCACACTTTCACCCGCCAACAGATTGGTCCGCATCCACGCCTCGAGATCGCCGACTTCAATGCCATGTTGCGCATTGAATGTCCGCTCCTTGTCCCACGCCACACCAGTTCCTTCGGCGAACACGAGCCGATATTTCCTGATCGGATCGCCGGGCTGCTGAGCCAGTTCCCCCCTCAACTGCGGCACGCTCCACTGGACACGTTCGACGTTCAGGCCCAGCATCGCATCGACTGCGTCCGCCAATCGGCGATAGGTCACCGTGTCGCCCGCGACGTAAACAATCTGCGCGGCAATGCGCGGTTCAGCAAAGACGATCTCCGCCGTCAGCATGCCGATGTCGGCGGCGGTTGTCACGGTGACGGCGTTGTCCCAGCTTCCCAGGGCGTGCACCGTGTTTTGCTCCAGGTTCACTACACCAAAAGACGGGTCAAACAGGAAGCTGGTGAACATGCCTGTCGACACGATCACCCACTCCGTCTGAGTTTGTGCGCGTAAGAGATCGCGCACGTCCAGTTGTTCGTCGAACAGATCCTGCGCGCTGCCCCGACCAATAACGTCGTAATCCACGCCGAATTGCCAGGGGAAATAGCGCTTGACGCCGGCTTCGAGCGCGGCGCGGGCGATCTTGAGCTGCACGCCTTTGCCGCCGACAAAACCCGTGCACGAGATGACGGTGTCGAAGCGTCGGAAAACAGCAGCGAGCGATGCTTCGGACTGGTCCGCCAGATCGCCCGGGACCAATTCGATGTTGAGTGCGCGCAGTTCGGCGACATCCTTCTGCTTGAGCGAATCGCTCGAAGCAATGGTCGACGAGCGCAGGAGAGCCGCGACCGAAACGCCCGGCCGCGACGCAGTGTGGCGCGCAAGACTGTGTAGAACGGCCATACCGAGTTCACCGGCGCCGAGGACGAGAATGGAATTTTTGTACGACATGGATACGACCTCTTCAAAGCTTGAGAAGTGTTGTCAGAAGCGTCCGCTTACGCGAGCCGCCGTCACCGGCGCGACACCTCGCAGTGGCTTGCGCTGGAGGTCAACCGGACGATCTGGAGTGTAGGTGCGCTGATGGGCGGCATTGTTCGCCGTCGTTGAAATGAGATCGCGCCCGGGTCGAACGATCCGCCTTCAATTCGCTACTGGCACTGAACCGTTTGAGCTGGGCAGCACGCAGATCGCGGTACGATGGAGGCCCCGCCAGGCAGTCCGCGAGCGGCGGGGAGCGGATTGAGTAGCGAGTTGAGAACAGCGAGCTGAGAAGCGGATTGAGAAGCGAACTGGACAGGCGCCGTGCTTATGGACAAACTTCAAGCGATGACCATTTTCGCGCGCGTTGTTGAAGCTCAGAGCTTCAGCAAGGCGGCGCAAACGCTGTCGATGCCGCGATCGTCGGTTACGACGATCATTAAAAGTCTGGAGCATCATCTGGGCACCACGCTGCTGCGCCGTAGTACGCGCACGCTCAGCCTGACCGACGCGGGCAATCGATACTACGCCTCATGCCGCGCCATTCTCTCCGACATCCAGCAGGCGGAAGGCGATTTATCGGAAGACGCAGCGGCGCCGCGCGGGCGCGTACGAGCGGACATGCCGGGCGTGATCGGCCGGGCAATCGTGTTGCCGAGGCTTCGGGAATTCGAGCAGCGCTTTCCTGACATCGAACTCGTACTTGGACTGAGCGACCGCCCTGCCGACCTCATTTACGATGGCATCGATTGCGTCATCCGTACCGGAGAACTGGCTGATTCGACCTTAAGTGCGCGCCAGCTCGGGCAACTGGTCTGGCTCACCTGCGCGTCGCCGCGCTATCTGAAGGAGCATGGAGAACCAGAGACCGTGAGCGGGCTCAGTACCCACCGCGCGATCAATTACATATCGAATGCGACCGGCAGACCGTTAGACTGGCGCTTCAGCGTGGACGGCGAAACGCTCACCATGACCATGCAAAGCCGCTTTGCTGTCAATGAAACCGAAGCCTACCTGCAATGCGGCCTGGAAGGGTTGGGACTGATCCAGTTGTCGGAGTTCGTAGCGTTGCCATACCTGAAAACAGGCCGGCTGAAAGAAATTTTGGCACACGCGAGATGCTCGCCGGTGCCCATTTCCCTTGTTTATCCACACGGCCGGCACGCAAGCGGTGCCACCCGAGCGTTTGTCGATTGGGTCGTGGAGATTTTCGAGCAAAATGACATCCGACGAGGTACTTAACCGGGATTCACCCGTCATACGCCAATCTGACTGGAAGATTCGATGTCCAAACAAATTGCTAACGCGAGTCGACCGCCCACCCTCACCGGGCTATTCCTGATATTCAGCCGTATCGGGCTCACCAGCTTCGGTGGCGGCCTGAGCGGCTGGCTCCTGCGGGAATTCGTCCAGGATCGCGACTGGATCAGTGAAGAAGACTTTTTGAACGGCCTGGCCATTTCTCAGGCGCTGCCGGGCATCAACGTCAAAAACATGGCGATATGGATCGGCCACCGTCTGCTCGGCTGGCGCGGCGCGTTGCTGGCGGTCGCCGGCATCATCATCCCGCCCGCTATTTTTATTATTGTTCTCGGCACGCTTTTCAGTCACCTGCTGCAGTTCCCGATCGCTCACATCCTGCTCGCGGGCGCGGCAGCCGCGGCCACCGGCCTGTCTTTGTCGATGGGCGTGACGACCGCGCTCCGGGTGCGGCGCAGACTCCTTCCTCTGCTCTTCCTCGCGGGCACCTTCATCGCGGTCGGCATATTGCGTCTGCCGCTGGTGTGGGTCGTGGCAGGCGCGGGTGGCCTGAGCGTGCTTGCCGAATACATCAAACTACGCAAAGCCTAGCCATGTCGAATCGCGTTCTTCTACAGCTAACCGCGGTTTTCGCGCCCCTGTCGCTGGTCACGATAGGCGGTGGCCAGGCCATCATCGCCGATATCCAACGGCAGGTTGTCGACGTGCATGGCTGGATGACGCATGCCCAGTTCGCCGTCGACTTTGCCATCTCGCGCATGGCGCCCGGCCCCGGCTCGCTGCTGGCTACGTTGATCGGCTGGCAGATCGCAGGTTTCTGGGGCGCTGTCGTGGCCACGCTGGCATTGCTCGCGCCTACCGGCATCCTGATCTACGGCGTGACCCACATCTGGACACGCTATCAGGGCGCGGCGTGGCAATTGGCGCTCGAGCGCGGGCTGCGGCCCGTCGCCTCCGGCATGATCCTGGCTGCGGGATGGGTTCTGCTGAAGTCGCTCGACGGCGGGCTTCCGGCCAAAGCGATTGCCCTCGTTTCAGTAGCCACGCTGCTCAGCACGCGAATCAATCCGCTGCTTCTACTGCTTTGCGGTGCCTTGCTATTGCTGGGCATGTCTGAGCTCGGCGCCAGTCTCCCCGCCATGCTTCAAGTGCATATAGCGAGCTAGTGCAATTCCATCACGGCGTCTGCAGCGGCCCGTCCTTCAGGCGGGTTAGCGCCCACGTCGATGGCGGACGCCGGGTGCACACCCGCCGGCTTCGCCAGGCACGGCGCAACGCGCCACAAGGCGCGCCACCTTTCGCCTCAGACCTTTGCGATGTGCGTCTCGGCAATCGCGCGGACATCGATGCGACGCGGCAGGATAGCGTCGCGATCCGCGCTGTCGGCGACTTTCTGGAGTGCGGCGATATCCGCCTCGGTCACGAAGTGCTGTTTCAACGACGCGCGCTGCGTGATCTGTTTGGCGGCTTCGAGCGGCGAGCGCGTCAATGTCGAGTAAACCTGCGCGTAAGCATCGGGGTTTGCAAGCGCCCAGTCACCGGCACGTTGCAGCCTGAGCAGAACGTCTGCCATGGCCGCGCGTTTGCGCGCATCCGCAAGCGCGGCACCCGACGCTGTGATAAAACCGAGACCACTATTGATGCCGGAACCGTCGCGCAAAATGCGCGCGCCACGTTGGACAGCGATGCCGTAGTAAGGATCGAACGTCGCCCATACTTCGATCGAGCCGGACGCGAACGCAGCAAACGCATCGACGGGCAGAATGAAACGGACCTTGACGTCGTCCTTCGAGAGTCCGGCTTCGGCGAGTGCGCCATACAACTGGAATTGCGAAATGCTGCCGCGCGCCGACGACACGAACACGTTGCGCCCCCTAAGATCCGCCACCGTGCGAATCTGCGAATCGTGTGCCACCAGAATGCCGAGTTGCGCGCCCGAGCCTACACGCGTCGCGACGATCTTCAAGGTCGGATCGCCGACAGCCGCTGCAAGCACGGGCAAATCACCCGCCGGGGCAAGATCGACGGCGCCTGCGCGTTGCGCCTCGAAGAGTGGCGCCGCACCCTGGAAGTTGGCCCAGCGAAATGCGTATGGCGTGCCGTCGAGTACCTTCGCCGCTTCGGCAAGCGCCCGTGTGCCGCCGGCCTGGTCGCCGAGCACGAGCGTGGTCGTCGCCAGATCGGCGGCCTGCACGCTGCATGAATGAAATGCGCCGGTTGCGGCAAGCGCCGGAACTGCACTGAGCAGCTTCAACGTACGTCGACGCACGGAAAAAGACGTGAAAACAGAATCGCCCATATGCCCTCGCTTGCACTATTTCTGCAAGCGTAGCGATCACGATGCATCATGAGAATGATTCAATTCCGATATCTATATCGCGGCCGGGCAGCTATCTTTTTCACCCAGGCACGAACCCGTCACTTACGACTTCTCGAATATGCCGCGATAGCCGCCGTACATCGACAGAACGATCAGCGCGCTGATTAGCGGCATCACCACCAATCCGCGCAGAAGCAATGGCGCCGAGTTGGCCAGCAAACCATCGCCCGCGGCCACGATTCCGTACACGGACGCAGCCCGCCAGTTGCGCACGACAGCACGCAAACTTGCCGCCATCGCGTTCAGCGGTGAGACGTTGTTCAGAACAACCAGCGTCGGCGCGAACCAGACCAGCGAAGCCGCGACCGCATAGGCCAGCATATCGAGTACCGGCTCCAGCGCATTGCCGGTGCCGTTGCGCGTGCCATAAACAATCGTCAGGTCATGCATGCCATTCGGTGTAACAGATGCCTTCATGGACACATGGAACGCCGCGAACGAAATCAGCTGACCCGCACAGGCAACGGCAGCGCCGCACAGCCCGATCGTGATCAACGCATTGCGATGCACACTGACGGTCTCGACCGTCTCGCGAATCGACCACGGACGCGCGTTGCTCGAGCGTTCCTGCATCAGCACCAAACCGGCGGCGAGGATCGGCCCGACGAGCACGGCCAGCACGCGCAACGGCGGCGCCAGTTCGAACAGCGTCGCGAAATCGGCGCAACCGAGAATTGCCACGAGCCACAGCACCGGATTCGCGCGAGCGATACGAAACCCTTCCGAGAGCCAGCCGGCAACGCTTTGTAAGCTGACCACGCGACTATCCGGATAGCGCAACCCGGAGGCATGTTGCCCACGTGCCGGAACTGCCGTACCGCCTGAATAATGCATATTCATGACCGTTTCCTTTTCATCGAATGAGGATAGAGACGTCAGTCAACCTGCGCCATGCCTCAGGCGGATTGCCCTTCGTCGAGTCGAGCAGTAATAAGATCGAGTTGCCGCTGAACGTAGCGGACGAGAGCGCGCCATGTAATGCGCGTCAACCACAAACACAGCCATAAGCCGACAATGCCGGCAACCAGCATTGCAATTCCGTAAATCATCGCGCCGATGCCTGAGCCATGCGACCCGACGATCACGAGGCCGTCTGAACCGTCCTTGATCGAGATATGGTCACGATCGAACACGACCGAATCCGAGCCGCTGTGGACCGCCATACTCTTGCCGCTGCCGTCCGCGCCTTGCACGAAAGACACATGGTCGCCGTGGTTCCTGATGTCCCACGCCATCGACTTCGCACCGGTTCCGATACGCGCCACCGCTATGTGGTCCCCTTCGTCATCTTTAAGATCGAGCGCAACGATGTCCGCGGATGCGATAGACCATGTGCCGTCCGGCTCGACCGTGAACAGATCGCGCGCGCCGCCGACGGAATTGATCTTGAGTTTGCCTTCGTCATTCTTCACGTCGATCGGACCGGCACGCGTCACGATGGAAATCCGTGTCGCTGCATCCGGCCGCAGCAGGAAACGGTCGCCGACCACTTTGAATACTTTCATATTGGCTGTTGCGAGGCGCGCGTCGCCTTGCGCGGAAGAGTCATCCGCGTCGTCGTCCGCGTCGTCATCGTCTTTCGCCGCTTTGTCGTTACCTTTGCCGCTCGCTTGCTGATCCGTTATCCGGTCACTGCTCTCGAAGCTGAACGGCACCGAATGGAACGACGGCCACCCGAACATGTGATGACTGCCGAGCGCGATCACCGTCACCAGCCCGGCTACCGTCAGCGCACCGGAAACCGCGTAGCCGATCGTCAAAATCAGCAGATAGAACATGAACGGGATCAGCAACAGCAATTGCAGCAAACCGAGCCCCGCGATCGACGCGACCACCCGCATCAAATTACCGAACGAGCGCCGCGTTTCCCACTGACGGAATGTCGCCTGCGCCTTCAGTTCGCGTGCGAGCTTCACCGGGTCGCCGAGCGCTGCGACCACATCTGCCTCACTGCGGCCCGCTGCGAGCGCGTCGCCGAAATACTCGCGATAGTCGGCAACAATTTCGTCGACCACCTGCTTCGGCAAACTCCGCAGTTCGTGGCGCAATTGCTGGATGAATGCGTCCTGCGTCATTGCTTTTCCCCTGTTCCTGAGCGTGTACCGGACAAGGCCAGCACACCGTTGACTTCATCGACAAAACTGCGCCATTCGCCTTGCATTTGCGCCAGGCTGCTGCGGCCTGCCGCCGTCAGCGAGTAGTATTTGCGCGGCGGCCCCGAGCTGGATTCGACGAAATAGGTCGACACCCAGGCCTCGGCCTGCAGCCGGCGCATCAACGGGTAAATCGTGCCCTCGCTGATCTCCATGGTTTCGGATAGCGTCGAGACGAGCTCGTAGGCGTAGCTGTCGCCGCCGGCGAGGACAGCTAACACGCACATGTCGAGGGTTCCCTTCTTGAGCTGCGTTTTCATTCAATTCCATTACATTAGCGTGCATGGCACGGTACCTTGCTATGCACTGGTGCGAAACGCACCGATCCACGTGATGTGGAACGAACTCTAGCACTCAGTACTATTCAATGCAAGGTACTGTTCTATGCACAGGACAGACAAGCTGACCGGATCGCCGTGGAAAAACCCATGCGCCGGGCCGTCCGGCCCCGTCCTCCGGCGAGGTTGGACGAGCCATCAACCGGAAGAAGCCGCCCACCGGAGCGGCCGCCCGACCATTCGCTGCATTAATACAAAGGATTAGAAAACAGACTTTTACTTATTGTTTTTGGCTTCCGATAAAGGCACCAGGCCATGCGCGCAATGGTTGCGGTCATGCTCTGAAATCACGCCACCCAATATTTACGCCGCTAATGATCAGCACTGGAACAATGAAATTGACGGACACTGACACGCTAACGAACACTACGCGTACGACAGCAAGCGAGAACCAGGGAGTCTTCTGACATGCAATCCACGCCCACACCCGATCGAATGAGCGATACGCCGGCGCCGCTCGACGCCGAACAGCAGGTACGCGAAGAACTGGCGGCGCTCTACCGGCTGGCCGCTCACTTCCGCATGACCGACATGATCGACACGCACATCACAGCGCGCCTGCCCGGCTCGCCGGGCGAGCCGCCGGCATTTCTGATCAACCGCTATGGCGTGCTGTTTCATGAAATGCGCGCGTCGGATCTCGTGAAGATCGATCATCTCGGCAACGTGATCGACAAACGGGCGCACAGCGAACCGGCACTGTTTCGTGTGAACGCTGCGGGGTTCACGATTCATTCAGCCATCCACGCGGCACGCGACGATCTGCATTTCGTGATCCATACGCACACTGCCGCCGGAACAGCGGTATCGGCTCAGGAGCAAGGGCTGTTGCCGATCAGTCAGCATGCGTTGAAGTTCTACGGCAAGCTCGCGTATCACGATTACGAAGGCATCGCGCTCGAACTCGGCGAGCGCGAGCGCCTGGTGCGCGATCTCGGCTCCTGCAAGGCGATGATCCTGCGCAATCACGGGCTGCTGGCGGCAGGCGCCACGGCGGCCGAAGCGTTCCACGAGATCTATTTCCTCGAGCGTGCCTGTCAGGCGCAAATCCAGGCGCTGGCCGGCGGCAGCGCGCTGCGCATTCCGCCGCGAGAAGTGTGCGAGTTGACCGCGAGCCAGTTCGCGCGCGAAGACTCCGCGGAAATTTCGGAGTTGGCGTGGCACGCGGCGTTACGGTTGATCGACGACCCGCAATCCGACTACCGCAGCTAGGCCTGTTTTTTCGATTCGACGCAATGACCAAATTAGTTCTGATGAGCCGTGACTACGACATGTCACATCTGGTGCAGCCGATTCTGCGCGCCGCCCCTGAATTCGATGTCGTGATGCACGGCGAGCGGTCCGCCACGGATGCTGACATCGCCGTGTGCTGGAACCCGCCGGCCGGCGCACTGGCGGCGCTGCCGAAACTGCGGCTCGTGCACAGCATCGCCGCGGGCGTCGACAATATCCTGTCCGACCCTGCCCTGCCCGCCGTGCCGCTGTGCCGCGTCGTCGATCCGCAGCACGCACGCGGAATGAGCGAATTCGTTACGTGGGGGGCGCTGCACTTTCATCGTCAACTCGATCGCGTGCTCGCCAATCAGCGTCTCGACCGCTGGTTCCGCCACGAACAGCGTGACGCTTCCGAATGCGCCGTCGGCATCATGGGACTGGGAGAAATCGGCAGCCACGTCGCCACGGACTTGCAGCGCTTCGGCTTCGCGGTGCGCGGATGGGCGCGCAAGCCTCGTGAACTGCCGGGCGTGACGACCTTTTCCGGTCCCCATGAGTTCAAGCCATTCCTCCAGGGGACGGACATCCTCGTGTGTCTCCTGCCGCTCACGCACGAAACCCGCTGGATTCTCAACGCGAACACGTTCGAACACTTGCGGCCGGGCGCGAAACTGATCCACGTCGGCCGGGGCGAACATCTGGTGCCCGCGGACCTGATCGCCGCGCTGACGAGCGGGCAGATCGGCGGTGCGATCGTCGACGTGTTTCCGACCGAACCATTACCCCGCGAAGATCACTTATGGCGGGCACCGAATCTGATCGTGACGCCTCACATGGCGTCGGTCGCAAGCTCGGAAACGATCGGCACGCAGGTGGCGCACAACGCACGCAGGCTGATCCGCGGCGAGCCGCTGCACAACGTGGTCGACGTCACGCGCGGCTATTGAGTGCAGCTATTGAGTGCAGCTATTGAGTGCAGCTATTGAGTGCAGCTATTGAGTATGGCTATTGCGCGCCGCGCTGACGGTCAGCGCCTTCCGCCTGGCCGTCGATGAACACATTCAGCGCATCGATAAACGCGGTTTCAGCAGCGCTCAGCTTGCGGTCCAGTGACCACAGCATGTAAATATCGAGGTCGGCTACCCCTTCATCCGGCGGGAGCCGCTGAAGGCGGCCTTGCGCGATGTCGTCGCGCACGACGTGTTCCGGCAGGCAACCGATGCCGAAGCCCGCGAAGATGAAACGCCGCACCTCGGTCATGCTCGACGACGAGCCGACCACACGCCCCGTGAAGCCCATCTCGTCACGAAAGAAGGTGAGCGGCGACATGTGGTCGCCGACTTTGTCGCCGGTGAAGGAGACGAACTTCTCACCGGCCAGATCGGCGACCCGAAGGTCGCTGCGCCCAAAGAGCGGGTGATGACGTCCACAGAAAAGTGCATACCGCTGACGCAGAAACACACGGCTGTCGACCCGTTTAGGTAATGCGCGCCGCAGCGTCAGTCCGAGCGTTGCGGACTTTTGCTGGAGGCTGTTCACCACGTCGGCGCTGCGCATTGCCTGGCTTTCGAGTTCGATACGCGGGTACGTGCGATGGAACTCCGCGAGAAACGTGTCATAGGCCGGAAAATCGATTCCGCTGACGGTACTCACGCGCACCATGCCGGAGATATCGTGACCGCGATCCACCTCGGCAAGCGACAGACGCGAGATCATGCCGTACACGTCCTCAGCAATCTGCTTCACTTCGATACCGGCCTGCGTGACCTCGATGCGCGGGCCGTGGCGATCCACGAGGCGCAGTCCCAACTGTTCCTCTAGCCGACGCAAGGCCTGGCTCACCGCAGGCTGCGTCAGATGCAGCTTCGTTGCCGCGCGACTCACGCTGCCTTCTTTCGCAATGGCGAGAAAAGTACGCAGCAGGTTCCAGTCAAGGCGGTCGTTCAGATAGGTGTCCGGGCGGTCTTTGCTCACGACAGTCTCACTTTTTTCATCATCCGAAAAAATTATACTGAGGATCGGGACTAGAAATGAGACTTATTGTTTTTGATCAGGGCGAGCATTAGCCATTCTGATAGTGAAGATTAAAAATGCGAATTTTGCGGGCGTATTTCGGCGACCGATAAAGACAGCAGTCAAGCCAACGCTGCTCGTCCATCAACAGGATTCCCATGTCCCATTCTGAACAGACTCATCAACCCGTGCGCGCCGCCACTGCGGCTTTTATCGGCACGGCCGTCGAGTTTTACGACTACTACACCTACGCGACCGCCGCCGCGCTCGTGCTCGGTGACGTGTTCTTCCCGAGCAGCAATCACTTTCTGAGTACGATGGCTTCGTTCGGCACGTTCTTTGTCGGCTTCATTGCGCGCCCATTGAGCGGCGCGGTATTCGGGCATCTCGGCGACAAGCTGGGCCGCAAGAAGATGCTGCTGCTGACCATGTTCCTGATGGGGATCGCCACGACCGGCATCGGCCTGCTGCCCGGCTACAGCAGCATCGGCATCTGGGCGCCCATCTCGCTCGTGCTGTTGCGGATTCTCCAGGGTATTGCCGTGGGCGGCGAATGGGGCGGCGCGGTACTGATGGCGAGCGAGCATGCGCCAACCGGCCGCAAAACGTTCTTCGCGTCGTTTCCGCAGATGGGTAGCCCGGCCGGGTTGATTCTTTCCCTCGTATCGTTCCGGCTCGTCACGTCGCTCGATCACGAGAGCTTCGTTGCGTGGGGCTGGCGCTTGCCGTTTCTCGCCAGCTTCGTGCTGCTCCTGATCGGCATGGCGATCCGCCTCGGCGTAAAAGAGTCGCCCGAATTCGAGCAGCTTCGCAAGCATCGCGAGGTGCTGAAGTCGCCCGTCAAGGAAGTGTTGAGCACCGCGTGGTATCCGATCGTCATGGCGGCCATGGCGACGACGATCGGCTCCGCCGGGTTCTTCTTCACCAACACGTTCATGATTTCGTATGTCACCGGTTATCTCGGCATGTCGAAATCGTTCATTCTCGATTGCCTGTTTGTCGTGACCCTCATCCAGTTGGCGTCCCAGCCGATTTCGGCGCTGTTGGCCGAGCGGGTTGGCGAGACCCGCTTTCTGACCTGCGCCGCCCTGCTGTCCATGCTCACACCCTACCCGATGTTCCTGCTCGTCAAGACGCAAAACCCCGTCGCGATCGTGGCAGGTATCTCGCTCGCGGTGGTCGTTCTGTCCGCCATCTATGCGGTCATCGCCGGTTTCATGACGCCGGCATTTCCCACGCAGGTCCGATACTCCGGCATTTCGATTGCCTATCAACTGTGCGCGACGATCGCCGGCGGGACGACGCCGTTGATCGGCACGATGCTCGCGCAGAACTACAAGGGCGAGTGGCTGCCACTGGCGATTTTCTTCAGCATGCTTTCGGCTGTGTCACTGGTTGGAATCGTGGGACTCGGGCGTTATCGCAAGGGGATACGTTCGGAGGGGTCTGCTGCGGTGCTGGCCAATTAGCTGCCTGATGAAGCGTCGCAGATCGAGCTCAGGGCGCTAAAGCGACGAGCCCCCGCACATCACGATCTGCTGCCCGGTAATCGCGCCCGCATCGGCGCCGAGCAGGAAGGCGGTCAGCCCGGCCACTTCCGACGGTTTGACGAAGCGGCCGATCGGCGGCAATTTCGGCGGTGTGCCGGCACGCGCGGGATGAGTGAGCAGCGGCGTATCGGTGGCGCCTGGCGCCACCACATTGACGGTGATGCCGCGCGGTGCGAACTCGGCGGCCCAGGATCGGGCCATGCCGACCAGCGCCGCTTTGGTCGCGGCGTATTGACTGCGGGTGGCGGCGCCGTTCGCCGTCCGGCTGCCGATCAGCACGATGCGGCCACCGGCGGACAGGTTCGGCAGCAACGCATTGGCGAGAAAAGCGGCCGCGTCGACATGAATCCGCCACATCGCCGCGCCGTCATCGGCGGCCAGTTCGCCGAGTGGCGCGGTGCGCATGAATCCCGCCGCGTGCACGAACGCGTCGCACGCGCCGATTGCGTCCAGAGCCGGCTTGAGCGTGGTGAAGTCAGTCACGTCAACGGGCACGATAGTCAAACGTTCGACGGTTTGCGTTGCCGGTGTCCGGCACAAACCCGTCACGCGCCATCCGTCCGCCAGCAGGCGTTGAACGATCGCCTCGCCGATTCCCGACGACGCCCCCGTCACCACCGCATGCTTTTGCACAACAGATTCCGCTGTCACTCCGTTTCCCCTCGAAAATAGGTCACGGAGAAACATCGCGCACGCTTATCGAACCGCCGCGGTCTCCACCGTCACCTCGCCTCGTTCGTCGAACAAGGCCAGTTCCTGCGGCTCTGCCGCGTTATCGGTAATCAACGTCCAGTCGCGCTCGAGCGGCGTCCAGTGCTGCTGGCTGGCTCGGCCGAGCTTGTCGGCGGTGACCAGCACGAACACGCTCGCCGCCTGACGGATCACGCATTCCTTCAGATAGGCCTGCTCGGCGGTCGCCTCACACAGACCACGCGTGGCCGTCACGCCGTCGGCACCGAGAAATGCCTTGTCGAAACTCAGGCGGCTTAGCGCAAGCTGCGCCAGCGGCCCGAGCGTACTCATGCTCGACGAGCGGATATCGCCACCGATCAGCGTCACCCGCAGCTTGCTGGAGGCCAGCGCGCCGACCACCAGCAGGTTGTTCGTCACGACATGAATCGAACGATGCCCGACCAATTGCCGCGCAAGTGCCGCCGTGGTCGTCCCGCCGTCGAGAAACAGCGTGTCGTCCTCCTGGACATGCGCGAGCGCCGCGCGCGCAATCGCATCCTTCTGCTCACGAAAGCTCTCGCTGCGCTCGTCGAGCGACGCTTCCGGTTCGTGAGCGCTAACCGCCGCCGCCCCGCCATAGGTACGCAGGATCTGGCGGTCATCCGCGAGCGCCCGCAAATCGCGCCGTACGGTCGCCTCGGACATGCCGAAGTGCTCGCACAGCGTACCGACATCTGTCATCCCGCCCAGCACAGCGTGAAGCATCGCCTCGCGGCGTTTCGCAACTTTCATGGTCTTGGATCGAAGGAACCGGTTAGGCGACAGCGCGCCATCAGCGCGCGAAAAAGTGTGCCTAGTGTAGCGAATTTCCATTCGTACGCCGTGTCCCTTTCCGGTCCGCTCAAAACCGGCTCTTCCAGCCTTACTGTGTCGTTGATGGCCTCATTGACGACTTCAACCGCGCACCCATGACTCGTCGACGCGCACGTATTTGATCCGTTGACGGAAGTACGTGAAAGCAATATGCAATGCACCGTCGGCCGATTGCACGATAGACGGGTACGAATACTCGCGGTTACGCTGCTCGGCCGAGTTATTCGTCAAGCAGTAGCCGTCGCCGATTTCCAGATTGCGCCGGCGCGCCCACGTGCGGCCACCGTCTTCGGAAATTGCCAGTGACATCGGGCTTCGCGGCGCGCCCCAGAATGCACTGCCGTGCGCCGACACGCTCTGATCGCGCAACTCGCCGCTGTCTTCGGAATCTTCGATATCGTCGTACAGCGAGGCACGCCGCCCGGTGCTATGCGACGCGTCGCTCTCGTTGAACACCAGAGCGAGATGGCCGTTCTTCAGCGAGACGAACTGGATCGACGAGTTGTTGTTCGGCAGCGCGGTCGCTTGCGGCGCGCTCCATGTGCGGCCATCTTTCGAGCGGCTCGCGTAAACAAAGTCCGCCCAACGGCTGCGAAACAGGGCAAGCAAGGAGCCGTCTGCGAGCACCTGCACGTTCATATGCACGCAACCGACGCTATCGGGCACCGCATGCTCGCGCCACGAGCGTCCTTCGTCTTCGGAGATCAGCACGGCGCTGATGTCGTTGTTGCCGACCCAGCGCTCGCCGGGCTCGGTCCGGCACATAAACACCGGGCACAACCATGCACCGTCCGGCAGCACGACGATCGGCTGACGCACGAAGGTACCCGCCCGGTCGAACAGCGTCTCGATCGGCCCCCAGGTCACTCCGCCATCGGACGAGATGCGCCGCCGCACGATCGCGGTGTTCTGATGCCCGGACAACTGCGCGGTATAAGTCAGCCACAAGCGGCCATCGGGCGCGGTGAACAGCACGGGGTTCTGCTCGGAGCGCGTCGGGTCGTTCGACAGTTTCTCGGGCTCGGACCAGACATCGGTGCCGGCACGCAAGCGCGACATGTAGACCGATACGTCGGGAATACCTTCCTGTGTGCCGCCGAACCAGACGCACAATAAATCGCCATTGAGCAGCACATGCAGATTCGCCGCGTGGTTCTGCACGCACAGCGACGGCAAATACGCGTCGTGCCGCTGCACGTCGGCATACGCTACGCGTACGTGGCTGTCCCACGTCGCCGAGGTCGAGGCTTCTGCGAGGATGGAAGTCATCCAGTGTTCTCCTGATTACGTCACTTCAATGTGATTGGAGGCGCTCGCCGTTGGTGCCGACAGGCTTCGAACCCGAAGGAAACAGCAGCTTTTCCAGCACGATAACGATTGCCGGCGTTACGAGCGACACATACATGTTGTCGATGCCGAACGGATTGCCGAGCAAATACCACACCGTCGTCGAGATTGTCGCGATGATCAGCGCGGCCATCGCGCCACGGCTGCTATTGAAGAAAGGCAGATAGATGCCGATCAGAGCCACCACGGACACCGTCAGACGCAAGGCCCGCGTGAAGAACGACAGCGCCAGAATCTGCGGCACGAACAGCACGAACAGGAGCGGCACGAGTCCGACGACCAGCGAAATCCAGCGTGTCATGCGCAATTCGACATCCGGCGCCGGGTTGTAGCGCGGCACATAGAAATCCTTCACGACCAGCGAGGCGATTGCCAGCGCCACCGTGCATACGCTGACGAAAATCGACGCCACGAGCGAGGTTGTCACCACACCGGCCAGCAGCGGATTCATATGCTGCAGAAACACCGGCAGCGCATAGAGGCTCTTGATGTTGGGAAACAGAAACTTGGCCGATACGCCGAGAAAGCCGAGCGCGAGCGAGATCGGCACGCATAACGCCGCGGCAAGCAGCGATGCATTGCGCGCCGCCGCCGGTGAACGGGTCGCGGAAATCGCCTGAATGATGAACTGCGTCGAGAAGATCGCGCCCGCCGTGCCGATGATCCACGCGCCGATCGTACCGTTGCTGAGCGAGCCGTTCCACGTGAAGTAATGCTCGGGCATTTGCGCCATCATCGGCTTGATGCCACCGGTCATTTGCCAGGCCACGTACACCAGAATAGCGATACCGATCAACTTGACCGCGCTATGCACGATGGTCAGATACGCAACGCTCTTCAAACCGCCCCACGCGAAATACACCGTGCTGACAATCGCCGTGATCACGGCGGCGGTCGGCAGATTGATGCGCATCACCGTCGAAATCGCCGCCGCGCCGCTCACATAATTACCGACGTTCACGAGAAACAGTGCGTAGATCATGATTGCCGAGACGACGAGCTTCGCGCGCTTGCCGTACTTCATGGCAATGAAGCCGGAGATCGTGAATTCGCCGGAGCTGTAGAGGCGCTTGGCCATGAACAGACCGAAAAACAGAAAGCCGATCGAGGCCGCGATCACCGACCACGACGCCGCGATACCGGCACTGAACGCTTCCTGCGAGGTGCCCACCGTCGACTTCGCGCCGATGAATTCCGACATCAGCAACACCGCGACGACCACGGCCGGCATCGAGCGCGACGCCACCATGAACTGTTCGGAATTGCGGCTGCGCAGTTTGACGCTAAACCAGCTGGTCAGAAGAATGTAGATCACAACCATCCCGATGATGATCGCTGTGTCCCAGAAGCCAAACGTTGCCATGGTGTCTCCAATATATTTTAACGACGTCTTCGCATCGAAAAATCCGGCCGCCGGGCGTGTACCCGCCTTCTCGACGGCCGAGAATCTGTTGCCGCCGCGGCGGCCCTGTTCTGCCGGTTCGCGTGCGCTCAGGCTTCCAGTTCGGAGCGCCGCGTGGCGAGATCGAGTGCCTGCTTCAGCGCCTCGAGCATGCTGCCTTCGTCGGCGATACCCTTGCCGGCGATGTCGAACGCAGTACCGTGATCGACCGAGGTGCGAATCACCGGCAGACCGACTGTCACGTTGACGCCGGCTTCGAGGCCCATCACCTTGACCGGGCCGTGACCCTGGTCGTGATACATCGCGACCACCACATCGAAGTCGCCGCGGCCGGCGCGGAAAAACAGCGTATCGGCGGGCAACGGGCCTTCGACATCCCAGCCGCGTGCCTGTAGCACCTGCACGGCCGGAATGATCTTTTCTTCTTCCTCGCCGTAGCCAAACAGACCGTTCTCGCCCGCATGCGGGTTGATCCCGCATACGCCGATGCGCGGATTGTCGATACCGGCGCGCACCAGCGTTTCGTGCGCGCGCTCGATGGTCCGTTGCACCAGGCCCGGTTCGATACGGCGAATGGCGTCCAGCAAACCGATGTGGGTCGTCACGTGAATCACGCGCAGCTTCGGTGCGACGAGCATCATCGACACTTCGTCGATACCGGTCAGATGCGCGAGCATCTCCGTATGCCCAGGGAAAATGTGGCCGCCTGCGTGCAACGCTTCCTTGTTCAGCGGCGCCGTGCAGATCGCATCCAGTTCGCCGGCCGAGGTCAGTTTGACGGTGCGCGCGATGTACTGATACGCCGCATCGCCCGCGATCGCCGAGAGCTTGCCGTACGGCAGATCCGCGGGAATCAGACCGAGATCGATGCAATCGACCACACCGCATTCGAAGCCGGCATCCGCGGGACTGTCGATCGAGCGCACCTCGAGCGTGACGCCCGCGCGCTTGCCCGCATCGCGCAGACGCGCCGCGTCGCCGATCACGAGCGGGCGGCACTGTTCGTAGACGGAGGCATGGGCCAGCGCCTTCATGACGATTTCCGGGCCGACGCCGGTAGCATCGCCCATGGTGATGCCGATAACTGGACGATAGGTCATTGTGGTGAGTCCTTTGATGGTGGCCTCATGAGGCCGGGCAATGCGTTGAACGCCGGCGAGTTTTCGCCAGGCAAGATGAAGCGTGCCGGGATGGCCGAAGCCGCCCGCTTTGGTGACGACGCAAAGGCGGCGGCCGTTGTGATCCGCGTGCAGCAGCGGTACCCCGCTTTCGATTTCTTCGACGATTCGCAACTGGCCGATGCCGGCAGCGGACAGCAATGCGCGTGCAGTCTCTCCACCGGTGGCGATCACACTGCCGGCGAACGGCAACGCCGGCGCGAGCAATGCCGCGAGACGCTGACAAAACAGAAGCCCGTCGGCGACACTCGTGCGATCGGACTGGCTCAGCGAGACGACAACGTGCCGCCCCTGTTGAAGCGCTGCGCTAACCTTACGTGTGAGATTCGCATGAGCCTGCGTCAGCGGTTCGGCAAGCAGCGTCCTCGTGTCGACTTCGAACGAAACAAGCGTGTTACCCGCTTCTGTTTTAAGCCGCTCGACCTGCGTATGCGAAACGCTCGACATGCTGCCGACCACGGTCAGTACCGGTTGACCCGGCGTGTGATGTGCCGGTGCGGCGGGCGTCATGGCCCCGGCCAGATTCAATGCACTCATCAGGTCGCGCGCCAGTCCCGCCGAGCCGACCCAGAACACGCCGCGCAACGGCGCGGACGCGCGGGCGATCCGCTGCAGGTCGTCTTCCGTTTCGCTGTCGCACACCACCGCCTGAACACCCGCGTGACGCAACGTATCGAGCCGGTCGGTCAGCACAGCTTCGCTCGAACGAACCTCGGCCAACGTCAGCGCGACGGTGCGCATGCCGTATTGCTCGAGCATCGCCGGAATGTTCGCCTCGCCGCCGATCCCTTCGTTACGCCACACTTCCGTTTCTTCCACCGCCACGCCGTTCAGCCATTGGCGTGCGTCGCGTGTCGTGCGGCCGGCGGCCGGAAACGCCGGCGCCACGATCGCCATGCCGGCGAGCGGCACCAGTGCCACCACTTCAGCGGCGAAGTTGCCGCGCAACGTTGAATCGACTTTCTTGTAGAGCTTCGTCTCCGGGTGGCCGAGTTCGCGCCACACGTCTGCGTTACTGCGTGCCGCTGACGGAGCGTCGAGCCGGCGCGAATCAGCATCGACGGCAAGCACATCGACCGTGTCGCCTGAACGGCTCGTTCCGGTTGCCGAATGCGCGTGCGCATCCAGCGTCACGACGCTGCGCAAGCCGAGGCGTGCACCTGTCACGGCGCAGTCGGCCGTGCCCGACAGATCGTCTCCGATGATCAGGAGCCGCACGCGGCGTTCGCGAGCGATGGTCATGGCAGCAGGCGACGATAAATCGCCTTCATGTCGTCGAGCGAAAGCGGCTTCGGGTTGTTGCCGAGCAGCCGTTTGACTTTCGCCGCCGCCACCGAAAGCGCATCCAGATCGTCTTCGCTAACGCCGAACTTACGCAGATCCTGGGGAATATCGACGGCCGCCGTCCATTCATTGATACGTTCGATCAGCTTCTGCGCAGCGGTCTCCTGATCGTCGTCATGCGCGCAGAGCGACAGCGCACGCGCAACGTCGGCGAGGCGGCCCGCGCATGCGTCCATGTTGAACGCCATCACGTGCGGCAGCAGCATCGCGTTCGCCACGCCGTGCGTGATGTTGAACATGCCACCGAGCGGATACGCAAGCGCATGCACCGCAGCCGTGCCGGCTGCCGTCAACGCGAGGCCGCCGTACATCGAGCCGAGCATCATGGCCTCACGTGCCTTGATCGATTCGCCGTGCTCGTAGGCTTCGATGATGTTCGCGCCGATCAGCCGCATCGATTCCAGAGCGAACATGTCGCTGACAGGATTGGCCTTGGTCGAGATATACGACTCGAGCGAATGCACAAACGCATCCATGCCGGTCGCCGCGGTGATTGCCTTAGGCAATTTCAGCGTCAGAGCCGCGTCGAGAATGACGATTTGCGGTAACAGATGACGGCTCACAATGCCGACCTTCAGTTCCTCGTCCGGCAACGTAACAATTGCATTGGGCGTCACTTCCGAACCGGTACCCGCGGTAGTCGGCACGAGAATCAATGGCACGCCCGGCTTTTTGATCAGATCGATGCCGAGCCATTCGCGCAGCGGCTGCTCATTGGTCAAGCGCACGGCAAACAGTTTGGCGGCGTCGAGCACGCTGCCGCCGCCGATCGACAGGATCGCGTGCGGCGCGAACGGCGCGATCTGCTCGCTGAACACACTTTCCACGTTGCCAATGGTCGGCTCGGGTTCTACATCGCGCACGATCAGCACTTCGATGTCCCTGGCGGCGAGCGCGGCCGTCACGCGATCGATCACGCCGAGCGCCTCCATCGCGGGCTGGGTGATCAAGGCAATGCGTTTGACCGGCGTATCGAGCAAGGCAAGTTTGTCCGCCAGCAGGTCAAGGCTGTGTGCGCCGTGCACGATGTGCTTGACGGTCTGGAAGTGATAAGTCGTGGTCATGGCGGTATGTCGTGGGCAATAAAGTGGCGTAGCCGATTTGCTTCTCAGTGCGTTTCAACGCGTTTCAGCGTGGCTCGCGGTACACCGCGAGCGCCTGTTCGAGACGCGCGCGGGCCTGCGCATCCAGCGGCTGCGCGGGCGAGCGCGCCGGACCCGCCGGCATGCCGAGCATTTCCGCCGCGGTCTTCAGCACCACCGGCATCGTGCCGAGCGCGAAGGCGTCGCGCAGCGCGCGCAGCGACTCCTGCGCCTTGCGGGCGGCCGCGATATCGCCGGCCTGAAAGTGCTTCCAGATCGACGTGACGACACCCGGCACCGCGTTAGTGGTCGCGGCCACTGCGCCGTCGCCGCCTGCGATCAGGGTCCACAGAATCATCGAGTCGGTGCCGGTGAATACCGCGAAGTCGTCGCGGCGCAGATTGATCAGTTGCAGCAGGCGATCGAAGTCGCCGCCGCTGTCCTTGATGCCGCGAATGTTCGGAATCTCGGACAGGCGGCGCACCGTGTCGACGGTCAACGTGACACCGGCCTTGGCGGGAATCGTGTAGAGCATCACCGGCAAGGTGGTGGCCCGCGCGATCCGTTCATAGTGCATGAACAGTTCCTGCTGCGTCGCGCCGTTGAAATATGGCGTGATCACCGAAACCGCATCCACCCCCACGTCGAGCATCTTGCTGTTCAGATCGATCACGTCGCGCGTGGCGTACGCGCCCGTGCCGGCAATCACCGGCACGCGCGAGCGCGCCTGGTCGACCGCAATCTTCGCGATCCGCAGCTTCTCCGCTTCGTTCAAAGCGATGAATTCGCCATTGGTGCCGAGCACGAACAGCGCATGCACCCCCGCCTCGATCAGGCGTTCGATTAGCGTGCGCAACCCGGCTTCATCGACTTCTTCCGATGCCGTCATCGGCGTGATAAGTGCAGGAATGATCCCTTTGAACAAGACTGTCATGCTCGACTCCACTTCTACGAAGGAAGGCCCGAGGTTTTTCTTTGAGGCCTTCCTGTTTGATCAAATTGCTCGGATCGTTCAGAACTTGTGACGCAACCCAAGCGCCGTGACGAACTGGTGCGACGTGCTCGATGCCGTGATCGGCCACAACGCCGCGGTCGCCGCGTGCCCCGTCGAATCGATACCGCTCGCCGCCTGCCAGCCGGTGCTCAGATACACGTCGGTGCGCTTGGACAGGAAGTAATCGGCCCCTGCATTCACCTGGTTGTAGTGCGCGTCACCGGCGCCGTGCGTGCGGGTGTAGTTGTACGCGACACCGAGCAGCACGGCCGGCGACAACTGATAGCGGAAGTTGGCTTCGAGGTTGTCGAACGTCGCGGTATCGCCGGCAAAACGAGCCACCGGTGCGGAGGCCGCGCCCGAACCCAGATCCTTGAACTTCGAATTCGAGTAGATCAGGCCGAACGTGGCCGCGCCAAAGGTGTAGGCACCGCCCACCGCCGCTATCTGCAGCGTACGCGCAGATGCATAGCCGGAATAGATCGGCGTGTTGTTCGGCGAGATCGCCGCCGCACCGGCAGTGCCGTCGAACAGCCCGGTATTCGGCGTGGTGGCGTTCACGTAGGAGGCCGCGACCACGAACGGACCGTTCGCGTAAGTGGCGCCGAGCCCCCATACGCGATTATTCGAGAAGTCGCCCGCCGTACCGCCGAAGCTGAACAGGCCGCTAAAACGAAAGCCCGCGTAGTCGTTGCTGGTGAACTTCACGCTGTTACTGATCCGCTCATTCACGTAGAGGTTGTCCGTATTACCCGGATGCGCGCCCAGACCGCCCGCCCACTGATTGGCCGCCGTCAGCGCACCCAGAAAATCCGCGGCGGTGTCGTTCTGCCGCCCCGCTGTCACCTTACCGAAACCGCCGCTCAAACCCACATAAGCGGCACGTCCGAACTCACGGCCGTTCTGACCGAGCGTGCCCGTCGTGCTGCTGAAACCATTCTCAAGGACGAACAGCGCGCTCAGACCGCCGCCCAGATCTTCCTGGCCACGCAATCCCCAGCGGCTGCCAGACAATGTGCCGCTCGACATCTGGATATTCGAATGGCCTTTCTGGCTGTTCGAATAGACGAGCGAGGTATCGATCAATCCGTACAGCGTAACGCTGCTTTGCGCGTGTGCGGCAGTCGTGGCCGCACCGAGTACGCCCAATGTGGCCAGGACCTGAAAGGAACGCTTCTTCAATTGTGTCTCCATGTTTTTTCTTGATGGCAGGCCATGATGCTTCGGCCATTTGGATGACGGTCAGGGCTCACTAACTTGAGCGTTTCGCTCAGCCAAAACGACCGGTTCAGTCAATATAATGATCGAATCGGTCGTTTGCAAGAGTTTTTTTCGATTCGATCACTAAAACGATTGAATCGATCAAATCCCTGTCAATGGTCAAAGGAACGACTGAGGGTTTCTCGAAGTGACATAATCCCGTCGTCGTTGCTTGCAACGCGACTACTACTTTCTCGCCGCAGAACAAGGAGATACACATGAGTAAGGGATATTGGGTAACCGTCTACCGCGCGACGAAGGACCCGTCGAAGCTGGCCGCCTACGCACAGTTGGCAGGGCCCGCGGTGGCAGCCGCCGGCGGCAAATTCATCGTGCGTGGGGTCGCCGACGAGATTCGTGAGCAAGGCTTGAAGGAGCGGACTGTCGTGATTGAATTTCCGACCTACGAAGAGGCCGTTGCCGCTTATGAAAGCGATGCCTACAAGAAAGCGCTTGAAGCCTTGGGCGACGCCGTCGAGCGCGATCTGCGGATCGTTCGCGGCGCTGAGTAACCTGAGCTCGATTGGCTCAGCCGGCGGCGGCCTGCACGAGCGCGGCGACGCCGTCGATAGCTTTCATCAGTTCCGCAGGCGCGCCATGCCGCGCCTGTAGATAGCTCGTTGCGTTATACGAAGCGAATACGAGCGCATAGGCCTCACCGATGGCCTTCCGCCTATCTTGAGACACGCAGGCAAGTAGCTTTCCGAGTTTAACGCCGGGTCGGTGGCTTTGATGATTGTTGACAATAAACAAGCTGCCACGTATGTTCAAAGAAGCTGATTGCCCGTTATCTCCTTCTTTGTTTTCATTCGCCGGCTCATGACCACACAAACAACATCTAGCGCCATCGAACTGCTGCAGCGGCATTCCCTTGCGACACTCGTCCAGGAAACCCTCGAGCGCAGCATCGTCTCAGGGGAATTCGCCCCGGGCGAGAAGTTGAACGAAGTCGAAGTCTCCACGCGATTGAATGTGTCGCGCGGGCCACTGCGCGAAGCGTTCCGTGCATTGGAACAGGCAGGATTGCTGAAGACGGAGAAGAACCGCGGTGTCACGGTGCGCGCGCTGTCGCTACGCGAGGCCGAAGAGATTTATGAAGTCCGTGCGATGCTGGACGAATCGGTCGTCCGCGCGCTCGCCAATCGGATGACGCCCGAAACGCTTGCGACGCTCAAAGGCATCCTCACGTCGATGAAAGCCGCGAAGAAAGATCATGATCTCACTCGCTACACCGCATTGAACGTGCAGTTGCATGATGCGATGGTGACGGGCGTGGGCAATCAGCACCTGATCGAAACCTATCGGCATCTCGTCCGTCAGCTCGGCTTGCTCCGTCAGGCCGCCATCGAATCGGAAAAGAGCGCACTGGCGACGTCGGTCACGGAACACGAAAAAATCGTCACCGCGCTCGCGAAAGGCGATGCAGAACTCGCCGTCACGCTTGTGCGCGAACACGTTGCTCATGGCCTCGCGAGAATGCGGCATGCCCATGAACACTGGGTCGCGTCTGCCAGGACTACTGGTTAAGACTGAAGCAAGCTGGGCGGTTGCGCACGCGCACCACGCGTATTTCGCGTACCGCACTCAGCGCTGCGGGTCCGCTTGTCTGCGGGCCCGCAGCGGCGTTCTACGCTTTATCCGACTTCCCGGCAGCGTTTGCGAGCTTGCTGAGCAATCGGTCGACCAGCCAGGGCTCCCGATCTTCGTCTTCCGCGCGTTCCTTTCGACGAATCGCGTCGCGTACGGTAATCGAGCCGACGAACCGGATCGGTTCGGGCGGGAAATAGCCCAACGGTCCGGTCGTCAACGGGCTGCGCGTCCATTCGTTGTCGAGTTCGAGCAACAGCGAAGACAGGATCTGTCCGCCCATATAAGTCGGTCCAACACCGTTACCGGAATAGCCAAATCCATAGAGCACGTTCGGCGCGTCGTCGAGCCGGCCGAAAAACGGAAAGCCGGTGACCGACCGATCCGACGGACCATTCCAGCTCGCCGTCACCGGCACGTCGCGCAACGCCGGGAAGAAGTCGTGCAGGCTGCGCGTCAGATCCGCTTCATACGGCGAGCGCTGATCGAACACCGGCGCGATCCGGCCACGCCAGGCAAACGTATTGCCGCCCTTGCCGAGCATGAGCCGGCCGTCTGCCGTGCTGCGATAGTAGTAAACGAAGATGCGTGAGTCGAGTACGGATACACCGTCTTTCAAGCCCATCTGATGCAGCAACTCCGGGCATTTCTCGGTGACGATCATGTCGCTGGAGACAACTGCAAGCGTGCGTTCGAACTGCCGGAAGCGGCTCGCCATCCACGCGTTGATCGCGAGCACCATTTTGGAAGCCGTCACGCTGCCAGCCGGCGTGTGCACGGTCACGCATTCGCCGGAAGTAAAGTCGAGCATGGGCGTGCGTTCGTAAATACGAATCCCCATTTCGATCGCGACGCGCCGCAAGCCGCGCACGAGTTTGCCTGGATGAACCGTTGCCGCGACCGGCGAATACACGCCGCCGAGATTGCGCGCAGAACCTGAACGGTTCGCCACTTCGTCCGGAGAGAGATGTTGATACGAATTGATGCCATGCTCGCTCAGCGCGGCGATTACCGGATCGAGCAGGCCGATTTGCGCGCGCGAAGTCGCGGTGTAAAGCGTGCCGTCAAGCCGAAGCTCGGCATCCACATCGTGCTCGACGCAGAAGTCGTGAATCCGCCCAACAGCAGCTTCGGACGCTTTCACCAGGCGGATTGCTTCGGCCTCGCCAAACAGACGCCGTAGCGTGAAGAACTTCGTCGACCACGTCAGCAGGCAGCCGCCGTTGCGGCCGCTTGCGCCCGCGCCGCACAGGTCGCTCTCGATGATCACAATGTCGAGATCGGGTTTCTTCTGTTTCGCCTGGATGGCTGTCCATAAACCCGTGAAACCACCACCCACAATGCAAACATCGGCAGTGGTCGTGCCTTGCAGTGCGGGCGCCAGTGAACCATCGGCAAAGAGTGCTTGTTCAATCCAGAACGGACGCATGAATTGCTCGCATTGATACAACGGTTTAACGCCACGCAGTGAAAAAAAGCTTCTCCCCGATCCTACGGAAAGAAGCCTTCGCACACGGGCATGGATATGGTCGGCCCCACTCAGGCCAGCGCTTGCGCCGATACCCGCGTGATCCCCATCGCCTTCAGCGTATCGGCGATAGCGGCGACCGCACCCGGGATGCCGGATTCGCCGAAGTGTCCAATACAGCCGACACGGAATGTTTCCAGCTGGGTGAGCTTGCCCGGATACAGGATATAGCCGCGTTTTTTCACTTCCGCGTAGAACGTCTTGAAGTCGTACTTCGGATCGTCAGGCGCATGGAATGTGACGATGATCGGCGCCTGAATCGCCGGGGCGAGGAAGGTTCGAAAACCGAGCGCGGCCATGCCTTCGATCAGCGCCCGGCAATTGTTGGTATAGCGCGCGCCGCGCGCTTCGAGACCGCCCTCTTCCACGTATTGCGCGATCGCCTGATCCAGTGCCGCGACGACGTGGGTGGGCGGCGTGAAGCGCCACTGCGTCGTGCGGTTCATGTAGGCCCACTGATCGTACAGATCCATGGCGAGTGAAGGACTGTTGCCCTCGCATTGCTCCAGCGTGCTGCGGCGAATGATCACGAAGCCCATGCCGGGCACCCCTTCCAGACATTTCCCGGAGGCGGCCACGACAGCATCGAATGGCGTTTCGCGCGCGTCGATGTCGATTGCGCCGAACGAGCTCATCGCGTCGATGATCAGACTGCGGCCATGCCTGGCGACAACCACGGCGATCTCATGCAGCGGATTGAGCACCCCGGCGCCGGTTTCGCAATGCACCAGCGCAACGTGCGTGATGCCCGGATCGGCCGCTAGTGCGCGATCGACGTCCGCCGCCTTGACCTGCGTGTCTTCGGGATAGTCGAGGGTTTGGTGACGACGGCCGAGCGCCTTGCAAATCTTCGCGATCCGCTGGCAATACGCGCCGTTGTTCGGCACCAGTACATGGCCGTCGCGCGGCACCAGCGTGCCGATCGCGGCTTCGACCGAGAACGTGCCGCTGCCTTGCAAGGGCACGCATTCGTGCGTACCTTCGCCATGCACGATGCGCAGCGTCTGCTGGCGGACACGGGCAGTGATCTGATTGAAGTCACCGTCCCACGATCCCCAGTCGCGCAGCATGGCCTCGCGCGTACGGTCGGAGGTCGTGAGCGGACCGGGGGTGAGCAGAATGGGCTGGGAGGGCAGATTCACAGTAGCTCCTTATAGATCTTGATGAAGACTCGTTTCAGCCACGGCGCGACGTGCGCCAAGCCTGGGTTCTGCGTAATACGCCATGCGACACGCCGGCAAACAGCACACAGGCAAACGCGGCCGTCACGAGGACCAGCGTGGCCATCGCGGCCGCCGGTCCAATCTGTCCGGCGTCGTCGAGATTGAGAATGGCGACGGAGGCCGGCTGCGTGTCGGGGGAATAGAGAAACGCGACCGCCGATACGGTTGTCATGCCGTTGACGAACAGATAACGCGCGATCTGCAGGATCGACGGCAGGCACACGGGCACGGTGACGCGAAAAAACGTCTTGTAGAAAGGCACTTTCAGCGAAGCCGAGACCGCTTCGAACTCGTTGTCGATCTGACGAAGCGCGGTAACCGCAGTCAGGTGACTGGACGAGTAGTAGTGCACCACCGTGACGATCGCGAGCAGCGCGAGCGTGCCGTAAAGGCCGTTCAACGGGTTGGAGGGCGAGTTGAACAGAAAGATGTAGCTGATGCCGAGCACGAGACCCGGCACGCCCATCGGCAGGATCGCGCACAGATTGATAAAGCCGCGTAACCAGCGCGGCCCACGCGTCTTCTCGACGAGATATGCGCCGCCGAACACGATGATGGTGCCGCCGATCGCCACGCACGCAGCCATTTTCAGGCTGTTCTTGTAGGCATCGAAGATCCCCGCGCCGATCAGTCCCATCTTGTAGTGCTGCAAGCCGAGGCTCATCTGATACGGCCAGAATTTCACGAACGAAGCGAACACCGAAATGCCGACCACCGCCAACAGCAGCAGGCAGACAAAGCCGCAGTACCCGAGCATCGCCATGTCGAAGCCACGCGTGGGCTTCGGCTGATACGGCGTCGAGCGCGCGCCGAGTTGCGATTGCTGCTTGCGGCGAATGAAGAAGTCGACGGCGAACGCAACCAGCGCCGGACAAAGCAGCAGCAGGCTGACCACCGCACTCCGGTTGAAGTCCTGCAAGCCGATGATGAGCTTATAGATGTCGGTGGAAAGCACCGAATAAGGTCCGCCGATCACCACCGGCACGCCGAAGTCGTTGATGCAGATCGTAAACGACACCATCGTCGCGCTGATCAGCCCATACTTCGCGCCCGGCAGCGTGATCGTGAAGAATTTGCGTGTGCGGCGTGTGCCCATCGCTTCGGCCGCTTCGTATAAGCGGCCGTCGGACAGCGACAGCGCCGTCACGAGAATCATCAGCACGTGTGGAAACGAGGCATAGACCAGACTGCATACGATGCCCGGCAGCCCATAGATCGAATGCCCGTGAAGCAAGGGTTTCAGGATGCCCGAGTTACCGAACCAGTAGATGAACGACACCGCGGACAGCAGCGTCGGCGCGAGCAGCGGAAGCAGCGCGACAGTGCGGACGGCGTTCTTCATCGGCATGCACGAGCGGGTCAGTGCGTACGCAAACGTAAAAGCCATCGGAATCACGATCACCGTCACGAGGCAGGCAACCGTGACCGAATGCAGTGTCGACCTCCACACGCCCGAATCCACCAGATAGCCGCTGAAATTGGCGAGTCCGACGAAATGGCCATCCGCATCGACGAAACATTTCCCTATGACCAATCCCAGCGGCACCAGCAGAAACATGCCGAGAAACGCGGACATCAGCAGGAGGGCCAACTGCGCGATCCGGTCATGCCAATGGCTCTTCTGGCGCACCTCAGCGTGACCTTCCTCGCCGCTGCGGCGCTCGATCAGAACGGCGCTCATTGAAGTCGCTCCTTCGCGGCGGAGAAGACGCATACGTGTTCCCGGTTGATGGCCAGATTGAAACGCGACCCCGGTTGCAAGCGGGTACGATTCATTTCATGGAACGACAGGTCGGCGACGACCTCCTGCTCACCGAGCCCGTCCACCTTGAAGCTGACCCGGCAGAACGCGCCGAGAAATTCCAGTTTTTCGACCGAGGCAGGCAGCAGGTTGTCTGCCTCACTACCCGGCGCGCTGAGATGAATGTCTTCCGGGCGCACGAACGCCGACACTTTCGAACCCAGTACCGCGCGCTCCGATCCACACCCGTAGCGCAGCGCGATGGAGCCCGCCTTGAGACTGCCGTCGTGCGCCACTTCAGCCGGAATCAGATTGACCTTGCCGATGAAATCGGCAACGAACGGCGATGCCGGTTCGCGATAGATTTCGTGGGGCGTACCGATCTGCTCGATCACGCCTTGATTCATCACCACGATCCGATCGGCCATCGAAAGCGCTTCTTCCTGATCGTGCGTCACCATGATCGTGGTCACGCCGAGGCGTTGCTGCAACTGGCGGATTTCCTGACGCAGGCGCACACGCACTCGCGCGTCGAGTGCCGAGAGCGGCTCGTCGAGCAACAGCAGCCCCGGTGACGTGGCCAGCGCGCGCGCCAGCGCGATACGTTGCTGCTGGCCACCCGACAACTGGTTCGGATGCTTGCGCTGCGCATCCGGCAAGCCCACCAGTGCGAGCAGTTCGTTCACACGGTCGGCGATCGCCGCGCGCTTCATCCTGCGATTCACAAGGCCATAGGCCACGTTGTCGAAGATGGTCAGATTCGGAAACAGTGCATACGACTGAAACACAATGCCGTAATCGCGAAGCTGAGGCGGCAGCCGCGAAATATCGCGACCGTCCTGCGTGATCTGGCCGGCGCTCTGTGTTTCCAGTCCGGCAATGATCCGCAGCAAGGTGGTCTTGCCACATCCCGACGGGCCGAGAAAGCAGAGCATCTCTCCCTTCTTCACGCCAAGATTGATGTCCTCCAGAACCGGCGTGTCGTTGAACCGCTTATAGACCTGCTGCACGCTCAAATACGCTGTCATCATCTCCTCCGGTACCGCTTATCTGCATGGCGACGATGCACTGCCGTTGCATCACCGCATCGTTCGGGGCCGCGCAGCGCGCGGCCCGGCGCTCGTCTACACCTGGCTGAACCCGGCCTTATTTTTGTTCCTTGTCGCCGTAACGTTTTTGCCAGTCCGCGAGAATGGCGTCGCGGTTCTTTGCGGACCATGTGAAATCGTTCTTCACGAGCAATTCCGAATAGTTATCGGGAATGCCCGAGAGTTTCTTCGCGACACCCGGGTACGCAACGATCGCCCACCATTGCGCGGTGATTTCATTGGCCTCTTTGCTGGCCATAAAGTCCGCGAGTTTTTTGGCCGCTTCCGGCTGCTTTGTCGTTTTCATGATGCCGGTCGCTTCCATGTCCCAGCCCAGCCCTTCCTTCGGGAAGATCAGGTCGATGGGGGCGCCTTGCGCCTGCAACTCGTGGCCGCGGAATTCGAAGGAGATACCGATCGGAAATTCGCCGGTGCCCGCCAGCGTGCAGGGCTTCGAGCCTGAGTGCACGTATTGCGCGACGTTCTTGTCCAGCGCATCCATGTACTTCCAGCCCTTGTCGGCGCCGAACGTTTGCAGCCATGACGTCACGTCCAGATAGCCGGTGCCGGACGACACCGGGCTCGGCATCACGACCATGCCCTTATAGATCGGCTTGGTCAGGTCTTCCCATGAGGTCGGCTTAGGCAGGTGGCGCTTCTCCGCTTCGATGCGGTTGTAGCAGACCGTCGCACCCCATACGTCCATACCGACCCAATGCGGCGGCGTGTTCGCGTCGCTGTACTTGCGCGTCAGACTGTCGAACCCCTTCGGCGCGTAGGGCATCAGCATGCCCTGCAGATCGAGCAGCGTCAGGCTGGATGCCGCGAGTCCGAGCACCACGTCGGCCCGCGGATTGCTCTTTTCGGCGATCAGCTTGGCGGTGACCGCGCCGGTCGAATCGCGAACCCAACGGATTTCGATGTCTGGATTGGCTTTTTCGAACGCGTCTTTATAGGGCTTCATCGCTTCGTCTTCGAGCGCCGTATAGACCAGCAACTGCGTTTTTGCGTACGCGAACTGAACCGCGCCGAGCGTCACGGCGGTGGCGACCAGACAGCGCAGCGCCAGATTCAGACGACCTCTGCAACCTTGAAACCCCGACTTTTCCTTCATTTCCAGACCCCTTCAAAAGTGGCGTCGCGGCCAGCGACGAAAACGACCGGTGCTACGGGACTACTGCGTGTTGCAACCCTCCAGACGACCACCCCTGAGAATGTGTGTAAATTGTTGTCTGTTGTTGACAATCTACAAAGTATCAATTTTAATGTCAAGTATTGCCACACTTTGCCACATAACGCCGCATCGTCATCACCCGAATTACCCTAGCCCAGAGGACATGTCATGAGCGAAACACCGGTTTCTATTGAAGTGAACGGCCGCAGCTACAACTGGATGCGCAGACCCGTCGTCGTGGTCTGCGTGGACGGCTGCGCATATGAATATCTGGAGCTGGCGGCTGCGGCCGGGGTCGCGCCCTTTATTGGCAAGCTGCTGCATCCCGGCACTTCGCTCAAGGGCGACTGCGTCGTGCCGAGCTTCACGAACCCGAACAATCTGTCGATCGTGACGGGCGTGCCGCCCGCTGTGCATGGCATTAGCGGCAACTACTTTTTCGATCGCGACAGCGGCACCGAGGTGCTGATGAACGATCCAAAGTACCTGGTCGCCCCTACCGTGCTCGCCGGTTTCGCCGACCAGGGCGCGAACGTTGCGGTGGTTACGGCAAAAGACAAACTGCGCCGGCTGCTCGGCAAGGGTCTGAAGGGCGTCTGCTTCTCGGCGGAGAAAGCCGACGAAGCGACGCTCGAGGAGAACGGTATCGACAACCTGATCGAACTGGTCGGCAAGCCGGTGCCGAGCGTCTATAGCGCAGAGCTGTCCGAGTTCGTCTTCGCGGCCGGTGTCCGGCTGCTCGAAACCCGCGACATCGACCTGATGTACCTGTCGACCACCGACTATGTGCAGCACAAGTGCGCCCCCGGCACCCCCGGTGCGAACGCGTTCTATCAGATGATGGACGGCTATCTGCAGCGGCTCGACGAGCTGGGTGCGATCGTCGCGCTCACCGCCGACCACGGCATGAATGCGAAGCACAACGAAGACGGCGAGCCCAACGTGATCTATCTGCAGGAGCGCTTCGACGAGTGGCTTGGCGAAGACGCTGCCCGCGTGATCTTGCCGATCACGGATCCCTACGTCGTGCATCACGGCGCGCTCGGATCGTTCGCGACGGTCTATCTGCCCGCCTCAGTCGACCTCGAAGCAATGCGCCTCCGGCTTGCAGCGGAACCCGGCATCGAAGTCGTGCTGACGGGTGCTGAAGGCTGCGCGCGCTTCGAACTTCCGCCTGCGCGCATGGGCGACCTCATCGTGATCTCAACGCGCGACGTGGTGCTCGGCACGCGACGCATCAAGCACGATCTGTCCGGGCTCGACGTGCCGCTGCGCTCGCACGGCGGCCTTGCCGAGCAGATCGTGCCGCTCCTGTTCAATCAGCCGGTCGCGAAGTCGGTCACGCAGCGGGCACGGCTGCGCAACTTCGACATCATCGATATCGCGCTCAATCACCTTCAATGAACGGGGATCAGAAATGAATGCTGTTGCTGACATCAAGACTCAATTGCAGGTGCGTCATGAAGCGCTGCGTATCGGCGGCGAAAAAATCTTTCGCGACGAAGTGATCGAAGTACGCAACCCTTACGATGGCTCGCTCGTCGGTACCGTGCCGAAAGCGACACTCGAAGACGTGCGGCACGCGTTCGAATTCGCACGTGCATACCGTCCCACGCTGACGCGCTATGAGCGTGCCGCGATCCTGCGTCGCGCGGCCGATGCCGTGCGGGCACGCACCGAAGAAATCGCCGCCGTCATCACGGCGGAAGCCGGCTTGTGCAAGAAGGATTCGATCTACGAAGCAGGCCGCGTCGCGGACGTGCTGGTGTTCGGCGCCGGCGAAGTGCTGAAAGACGACGGCCAGATCTTCTCGTGCGACCTCACGCCTCACGGCAAGAAACGGCGCGTTTACACGCAACGCGATCCGCTGCTGGGCGTGATCTCCGCGATTACACCGTTCAACCATCCGATGAACCAGGTCGCACACAAGATCGTGCCGTCGATTGCAACGAACAATCGTATCGTCGTGAAACCCTCGGAGAAAGTGCCGCTGTCATGCTATCTGCTTGCCGACATCCTTTATGAAGCGGGCTTACCGGTGCAAATGCTTCAGGTGTTGACGGGTGACCCGAGCGTCATTGCCGACGAGCTGATCACGAACCCCGCTGTCGATCTCATCACGTTCACCGGCGGTGTCTCGATCGGCAAATCGATTGCCTCGCGAATGGGCTACCGGCGTGCCGTGCTCGAACTGGGCGGCAACGACCCGATCATCGTGATGGAGGACGCCGATCTCGACGAAGCCAGTTCGCTCGCCGTATCGGGTTCATACAAGAATTCGGGCCAGCGTTGCACCGCGATCAAGCGCATGCTGGTACATGAGGCGGTTGCCGACCGCTTCACGGATCTCGTCGTAGAAAAGACACGCGCCTGGAAATATGGCAATCCGGCGGACAGTTCAGTCGATATGGGAACGGTCATCGACGAAGCCGCCGCGCAGTTCTGCGAACGCCAGGTCAACGACGCCTTGTCGCGCGGCGCCCGTCTGCTTGCGGGCAACGTCCGCGATGGCGCACTTTACTCGCCGACGGTGGTTGACCGTGTCACGCCCGACATGCCGCTCGTCAAGTACGAGACGTTCGGACCGGTGTCGCCGATCATGCGCTTTGCCAACATCGACGAAGCGATCCGCATGTCGAACTGCACGGACTACGCGCTGTCGTCGTCGGTCTGCACGAACCGTTTCGACTACATCACGCGGTTCATCACCGAACTGGAAGTGGGCAGCGTGAATGTACGTGAAGTGCCCGGTTACCGGCTTGAACTCACGCCGTTCGGCGGCGTGAAAGACTCGGGACTCGGCTACAAGGAAGGGGTGCAGGAGGCCATGAAGAGCTTTACCAATACGAAGACCTACTCGCTGCCATGGTGATGGTGGGGTGAAGTCGGGAAGCGCTGACGCGCTTCCCGACACGCAACCGGTGCAATGAGATGCGGCGGTGCGACAGCGGAAATCACGTTGAGAGGGAACGTGAAGCGCGACGCAACCGTCATTTTTTCAAGTTCCGTTGGGGTAAGATCAAAGGCAAGGGCAACTGAAAATTCCTGTACCACGCCGTCGACAATAGGCAATACGGTCAGCCGGCGACATGACTTGAGGAGCCGGGCCAATGGGAAGCACTAACGCAGTTGCAGTAGCGGCAATCGCCTTCGTGGGTAGTCACTTTGTCTTGTCCCATCCGCTGCGCAAGCGTTTGGTCGCCGCAATAGGCGAAGTGGGGTTCCTCGGCGTCTATTCGCTGGTTGCTTTCCTGACGCTTGGCTGGCTGATCGTGGCCTATCGAAAGGCGCCCCTGACGGAATCACTATGGCCGGTCGGAAACGGGCTCTGGGCGATTGTGACCGTGCTCATGCTGATCGCGTCGATCCTCCTGATGGGCTCCCTGATCCGTAACCCGGCGCTCCCCACCGGCGGGCGGCCCAGTGCGTTCCCGGATGCGGCGCTCGGCGTATACGCGGTGACGCGTCACCCGATGATGTGGTCGTTCGCACTCTGGGGGCTGTGCCACATCGCCGTGTTCCCGGTGACCAAAAACATCATCGCCGCAACGGCTATCGTCCTCCTCGCGCTCGTCGGCGCCGCACTGCAGGATCGGAAGAAGGAACAGCTCCAGCCCGATCTCTGGCCCGTATGGGAATCGAAGACGAGCTACCTGCCGTTCGCCGCGATCGCCGCCGGCCGTGCACGGCTGGGCGGGTTCGGTTTGCACGCGCTGTTGGGCGGCCTCGTCGTCTGGCTCGTTGCGACCTGGGCGCATATCCCCTTCGCCGGTTGGGCCGCGGGCATCTGGCGCTGGTTGTAGCCGCAGCCCCGGCTGTCGCGCCATACAGCGATAGCGCGCGGGTATTGCGAGAGCACAACGGCGCGTGAGATTGGCATCGAACGTCTCAAACTTTGAGAAGCGAGACGTCGTGCGTTGCCTTTTGAATGTCACCCTTCAGGCTGGCTGTAGTGGCTGCTACACTCGCCGTTGTTCCCTGCGCTGAGAGAAACCGTGCCTGCCATCACTTGCATCGAAGATTTACGCCAGCTTGCTCAACGACGTGTACCACGCATGTTCTACGACTACGCCGACAGTGGCTCGTGGACCGAAGGTACTTACCGCGCCAATGAAAGCGACTTCCAGCAGTTGAAGCTGCGCCAGCGCGTAGCGGTCAACATGACCGGCCGCAGCACACGCACGGAAATGGTCGGCCAGGAAGCCACCATGCCCGTCGCGATCGCACCGACTGGATTGACCGGCATGCAACATGCCGACGGCGAAATCCTCGCGGCGCGCGCAGCGGAAAAGTTCGGCGTGCCGTTCACCCTGTCCACCATGAGCATCTGCTCGATCGAGGACGTTGCCGCCGCAACCGCCAAGCCGTTCTGGTTCCAGCTTTATATGATGCGCGACCGCGATTTCATTGTGCGATTGATCGAGCGTGCTCGCGCGGCGCGATGCAGCGCCTTGATGCTAACGCTGGACCTGCAGATCCTCGGCCAACGCCACAAGGACATCAAGAACGGGCTGTCGGCACCGCCCAAATTGACCCCCGCGAACCTCATCAACCTCGCGACCAAGCCGCGCTGGTGCCTCGGCATGCTCGGCACGCGGCGACGCACCTTCGGCAACATCGTCGGTCATGCAAAGGGCGTGGGCGATCTGTCGTCCCTAGGTTCGTGGACCGCCGAACAGTTCGATCCGACGCTGAGCTGGGCGGACGTCGAGTGGGTCAAGAAGCTGTGGGGCGGCAAGCTCATTCTGAAAGGCATCATGGATGTCGAAGATGCGCGCCTTGCCGCCGACAGCGGCGCTGACGCGCTGATCGTTTCCAATCACGGTGGCCGTCAACTCGACGGCGCACCCTCTTCGATCTCGGCACTCCCCGAGATCGCACGCGAGGTCGGCTCACGCATCGAGGTGTGGATGGATGGCGGCATCCGCAGCGGGCAGGACGTACTCAAAGCCGTTGCGCTCGGCGCCAGGGGAACCCTGATCGGCCGCAGTTTCCTTTACGGCCTGGGTGCAATGGGCGAAGCGGGTGTCACGCAGTGCCTGCAGATCATCCAGAAGGAACTGGACATCACCATGGCCTTTTGCGGCCACACTGACATCCGTCAGGTGGACGGGCGAATCCTGCTGCCCGACACGGCCGTTAAAACGCGATAAAGGCTGTACCGGAGGGGCGGACCGCATGGAAATGGACCTTTGATCATTTCCGGCCGGCGCCGCCTCCTTTGACCTTCACACATCCACGATGACCTCGAAGCCACCGTAGATCAGCCGCTTGCCGTCGAAAGGCATCGGATTCACGTCAGGCTGCAGCCGCGGATCCTCCATCACGGCTTTCATGCCTTTATCCCGCACCTGACGCGACGGCCAGACAACCCACGAGAACACCACCGTTTCGTCATCCTTGCGTTTGACGGCCATCGGAAACGAAGTCAGCTTTCCCTCCGGCACGTCGTCTCCCCAGCACTCGACCACCTGCAACGCACCGTTCTCCTTAAAAACGCCCGCGGCCATCGCAGCCTGTTTTATGTACTTTTCGCGGTCGATCGTGGCTACCGGCACGACAAATCCATCGACGTAAGTCATGAACGCGCTCCTTTCTGGTTAAAAGTCGAATAGCGGCGGAAAGCGACGACGCCCGGACCGGCGTCACCGCACCACCATCCTATGAGCACGACGAACGACACGCGATGAAATCGACCGCGATCGTGTCGACTTCAACCGAGCCTCAGGGAAATAACTAGTGGACGGGCGAATCGCTTGGTGTAGCATCCAATCATTACATTGATAAATGTAACACTAAAAAATGTCATCGTGACGGGTCGCCGCATGCCGTCGGACAGCATATTCGGGAGGCAGATATGGGTGATAAGGCCATTCCAGACGTCAACGTGGACGAGCTGGCGCAGTTCCGCGAAGTCCAGCAACTGGCCTATCGGTGCGTCGAGAGCGTCGGCGAAATGCTCCAGCCGGGCATGACGGAAAAAGACGCCGCTCGCCTGCTGACCGAATGGTTGCAGGATCACGGCGTGCGTGACTGGCTGCACAAACCCTTCGCCTGGTTCGGCGACCGTACCGCCTTCGAGGGGTTTTCGGGGCTGTCGCATATGGCCGGCTTTAATCTGGCTTTTTTCCCGAGTTCGCGCCGGCTGGAAGAAAACATGCCGGTCATTCTCGACGTGGCGCCGGTGCTGAACGGTGTCATCGCCGACGTCGGCTATGCCACCTGCGTCGGCACGAATCTCATTCTCGAGCAACTGAAAGACGACCTGGCCGAACACCGCGAACTGATCGTCAGCATGGTGAAACAACGGCGCACGCTTGCGGACGTAGCCCGCGCGGTTGACCAGCTATGCCGAAAACAGGGCGTGGAGCCGCGTCACAAGGCCTATCCGTTCAAGGTGCTTGCGCACCGTGTTGCGAAGCTGCATAACCCCGCGAAGCCGCGCTTCGTGGCGCGCTTCGGCCTGAACGCCACGCGCAATCTCGTGCTCGACCAGGTTAGCGCAGGCAGGAAGGAAGGCTGGTCGCCGTTGTGGTCGATCGATCGCCGCTCGGATCACGCGCCGACGCCCGGCCTGTGGGCTGTCGAGCCGCATCTCGGCTTTCAGGGTGTGGGCGCCAAGTTCGAAGAACTGCTGGTCATCACCGATGACGACGCCTACTGGCTCGACGACGACCTGCCGCACGTGCGCCGCTGGGCGCAGCGCAGCCAGGCGTTGGTCGCGGCATGACGGAGGCGCACATGCAACTCCTGACCGAACCCTTACCGACCACGCTCTACGAGGCGCCGCCGGCCACACGTCCCACCAGTTTCACGGTGCGCTCGGGCGACGTAACGCTCGCCGCCAAAGCGTGGGGCGATCCTGCCCGGCCCACCGTGATGCTGGTGCATGGTTACCCCGACAACAGCGAAGTCTGGGACGCGCTGGCCGCACTGCTGGCAAACGATTTCCACGTCGTTACCTACGATGTGCGCGGCGCGGGCCAATCCACTGCGCCAAAGCGCACATCGGCATACCGCCTGGACAAACTCACCGACGACTTTATCGCTGTCATCGACGCCGTGAGCCCCCAACGCGCCGTCCATCTGGTCGCGCACGACTGGGGCTCGATCCAGGGCTGGGAATTCGTCACCGAAGAGCGCTTGCGTGGACGCATTGCCTCGTACACGTCGTGCTCCGGCCCGTGCCTCGACCACGTGGCTTACTGGATACGGGCGCGGCTGCTACGCCCCACGCCGCGCTCCATCGGCAAGCTCATGGGTCAGCTGGTGCGGTCCTGGTATGTGCTGCTGTTCCACTTGCCGGTGCTCCCTGGATTGACCTGGCGCTTGTGGCTCGGCCGCGCGTGGCCGCGGGTGCTGCGTCGTGTGGAGAAGACAGCGATCACGCCTCGCCCGACACAAACGCAGGACGGCATACGCGGCGTATCGCTGTACCGCGCCAACTTCATCCGCTGCCTGTTCACGCCGCGCAAGCGCTACGCACACGCGCCGGTCCAGGTGATCGTGCCGACGCTGGACAAATACGTCAGCCCGGCGCTGTCCGAAGATCTTTCGCGATGGGTGCCGACATACTGGCGCCGTGAACTGGTCGCGCGGCATTGGGTGCCGGTCACCCACCCCGAACAGATGGCGCAGATGGTGCGCGATCTGGTCAATCACACCGAAGGCGGCCCCGAACCGGATACCCTGCAACGCGCCCGTATGCACGCCGCGCAATTGGGTGCCCCACGCAAATCGCTGGGCGGCAAGCTCGCAGTCGTGACCGGCGCGGGCAGCGGCATTGGACGATGGCGCGCCCGCATCAGCATGGTGCCGCGTTGAGATCAGCGCGGACGTCATCAACCGGACGCCGGAGACCGTCATGACCCAGGAACACACGCAACACAAGATCAGGGCACGCCATGTGAAGTTCGACTGGAGCCAAACGCCCATCCAGTGGATTCCCGGTGACCCGTCGAGCACGCACGTCATCAATGTGCTGAACCTGCTGTTCCCCGCCGGCGAACTCTGGTTCTGCCGCGTCTACAACAAGGCACTGCCGCTCATCACCGACCCGGCGTTGCATGACGACGCACAAGGGTTCCTCAGGCAGGAAGCGGTGCATTCGCGCTCGCACGGCGGGGTCCTTACGCACTACTACAAGGCGCACGGCATCGACACGCAACCCTTCACCCGGAAACTCGACTGGCTGTTCGGCAAGCTGCTCGGCGAGCAACCGCTTGGGCTGAAGATCGGCAAGACACGCTTCTGGCTGCGCCAGCAGCTTGGTGTCATCGCGGCGCTGGAACACTTTTTTGGTTATCTCGGCAACTGGGTGCTCAATGCCGACGGGCTCGACGCGGCCAATGCCGATCCGACCATGCTCGACCTGCTGCGCTGGCACGGCGCCGAAGAAGTCGAGCATCGCACCGTAGCCTTCGACATCTTCCGGCATATGGGCGGCACCTATTTCGAACGCTGCTTCCACATGCTTTCGACCGTCATGCTTCTGCTCTACTTTCTCACCAGCGGTGCACGCTTCATGCACCGGCGCGATCCCGGCGCCGGCACGTACCGAGGCTTTATCCTCGCCTGGCGCGCCGGCGCGCGACGCGGTTGCCTGCCGTCGTTCTGGAAAATGATCGCGGCAGCGCTGCGCTATTTCAATCCGCGCTATACGCCGCATCACGAAGGTTCCACCGAGCAGGCGCTGGCTTATCTTGCGACGTCGCCCGCTGCACAGGCCGCGGCGCATGGGGGCAACTGGGTGCGTGAGGCGAACTGATCCGGCGGGCGGCTCTGTGGAGCGGGCAAACGCCTAACTCTCCGCGACCGATTGTCGATACGAGTCGCACATGCGTGGCCGCTTCCAGATCCACGGTGACAGCCCGCTACTAAACGAGTCATTCTTAACGCTGTAGAATCCGAGCGAATACTCGCTTCTCTTCGGATCGGATCATGGCGACAAATCGGCGTCAATCACTAAAGCCGCGAAAGATTCCACAGCAATCCCGCGCGGAACAGACCGTTGCGGTCATTCTGGAGGCAGCGGCACGGGTACTTGAAACTAAAGGACTGGACGGCCTGAATACCAACGTCGTCGCGCAGCGCGCGGGCGTTAGCGTCGGCACCTTGTATCAGTACTTCCCTGGCAAAGACGCGATTATCGTTGCGCTGAGTCAGCGTGAAGGCGCCGTGTTCTTCGCGGAGGCTAAAGGCGCATTGAGCCAGCCAACCGGTCAGCAGGCGCTGAAGTATCTGATTACCGTTTCGGTGCACCAGCAACTGCGTCGTCCTGCACTTGCACGCGCGCTCGATTTCGAGGAAAACCGCCCGGCCATTGCCAATGAACTGGTGGCATTGAAAACCGCTTTTGGCGAGTTGATGCGACAGATTCTGCTCCATGAGGACATTCCGCCGCAACTGAACGTCGAGGTAGCAACCGACGACCTCCTCGCCATTCTGCGTGCCATCGTAGATGGAGCGGGAGAGCGTGGGGAAGTGGACCGCGGAGCACTGGAATCTCGTGTGGGCCGCGCTTTGTTTGGATACCTCGGGATCACGGATCAGCCGCCCGCACGGACGCGGGCCAGGAAACAGCGGACGTCCCAGACCACCTAACGCCAAACGCCGTCTTCGCACGCGCCCAGTTGCCTGCGTGCGTATCTTGAGGCCGAAATACCGGAACCTGTCCGGATCTCTAAAAATACGAGCAATTGTTCATATCGATGCTGCGGCACACGGCCCGAAGCCCCGCCACCATTGCGTTACGCAGCAGCGCGACAGTGCTATCCAATGCGAGTTTCAGAATCGAGTAATTACTCGCAAAATGGGTTCTGTGGAATCACATGGTCTGCCCGATCACACAGATCAGATTGGCGACCACCCACCACAAAAACATTTCATCTTTCTGCGAGACCGATCATGAATCTTCGTAAAGAAGCGAAGCTGAATCACCTGAGCTTTCCCACAACCAACGTAGCCGAGACGGCTGCGTTTTTCGAGCAATACCTTGGCTGCGAGATCGTTGCCGTTGGGGACAGTTGTCTGCTCAAACGGAATGGTTTTGACATCGTTCTGGACCACGTCAAAGAGGAAGTCCCGGCGTGGCCCGAAAACTTCCACTTCGGACTGGAGGTCGATAGCCTGGATGACGTCCATACCCTCTACAAAGAATTTCTCGAGGGCGGTGTTCGCATGGAAACGGAAGTCTTCAACAACTCGCGCGGATCGCGATTTTTTTGTCGCTCGCCTGGTGGCGTCCTGATCGAGGTCAATACACGCGCAGATATGCAGAAGCAGGATCAGTGGCAAAAGCTGTTTTAAATCTTTGACCAGCGGAAGCCCGGTTAGCGCCAGATTAGACTCCCTCATCTCGCAAAATGCACAGCGCAAGGGCGACGCAATACACTAGCGATCGCACAAGGCAAACGCGCAGGCCGCGTCCGATGCCGCCTTACGAAACGCCAGGAGGAAAAATCCATGACCGCTCCGGCCCATCACGCGCCCGACTTTCGCCGTCAGCGCTCTGTCGGCATTGCCGGCATCGCGGTCGCCTCACTGCTTGCCCTGGGGCTCTGGCTCGGCATCGATCTTTTGATGTCGCCGCTGCCGGGTATGGACAGCGTTGGCGCGCGGATGCTGCTGACGCTCAAATGCTGCTGTGTTGCCGTGCTGTTCGGCCTGGTGACGGGCATCGAAGCCGTGGCGCACGAGCGATTGACCTCGCCCGCCTTCGATCCGCTGGCGGGTTTCGAGACACACAGGTTGCGCGTCAATCAACGATACCTGCAGAACACGGTGGAACAGATTATCGTGTTTGCGGCATCACTGTTCGGCCTCGCCGCTTACTGCCCCGACGGCTCGTCCATGCGCGCAGTGGTGGCGACGACCGCGGTTTGGATCGTCGCGCGGGCCGCGTTCTGGCTCGGCTACCATCGCAGCGCGGCGCTGCGCGGGCTCGGCGCGCCGGGCATGGCGCTCAGCATGATCGTGCTGCTTTATGTAACGAGCCGGTTTGGGCATGAGATCGCGGGGACGGTGGGGGCGATCGTGCCGCTTGTTATGTTCTTCGCGGTCGAGGCCGTGCTGTTTTGGGGGACGCAGCCGGTGAAAGAAGCTTGATTCAATCCTCAAGCTTCGCGCCGCTCAGCCTGCTCACGAATTGCGGCTGCGAATCTGTCCGCGCTCCACAGCTCTGCTAGCGCCCGCCGAAATAGTCCCTGCTGGCTCTCCGGCGCCAGTCCACCCTGCGGAGGGTCCCGGTCCAGGTTCGTCGGAAACGGATAACCTTCGGCGCACGACGCAATCACCGCGTTGGCCTCTTCCCCTGTGATGTTCGCCGAGCGCATCCGCTCCAGTAGGACCGGATACAGCGCCTCACACATCTTCGTGCGATTCAGCGACTCCATCGCCCGCCCGTAGGCCGAGGAAATCTGCAGGAGATTGGCCATGCGCTGAACAGAAGCCGTGCGGTTCGAACCGGCTGCATGGAAGAGCGCGGGATTGAAAAACAGCGCATCGCCTTTTTCGAGCGGCAGTTGCACGTAGTGTGTTTCAAAGTAGTCGCGAAAGTCCTGACGACGCCATGCGAGGTACCCCTCGGCGTAGCGCTGCGAGTAAGGCAGCAGCTTGGTCGGTCCGCTTTCCACTGGCATGTCGGTGTGGGCAACCGCCCCTTGCAGCGTGAGAAAGGGGGACATCGCATGAACGTGAGCCGGATAGCGCTCAGCTTCCGCCACCGTCTGGAATCCAAGGTGGTAATCCCGGTGCGCCTGTTGCGCCTGTCCGCCGGGTCGTACGACATTGACCTGCGAGGTCACCTGAAAGTGCGGACCCAGCCACGCCTCAGCTATCGCGCAAAGAGCCGCGCTCTCGAAGTAGCGGGCGAACACCGCAGGCGCGCGCAGGCAAAGCTTTTCTTGCGCATTCCAGATGCGGTCATTCGCGCCCGCTTTTGCGAAATGGTCCGCAGCGGCGCTGCCGGCTTCGCGTTCCTCCTGGATGAGTGACTCGAAGACTCTTGTCGCTTCATCGACCACTACTGTGTCGGCATAAACGCGCTTCAGCACCAGCACGCCCGCTCCCACGTTCAATACCTTCGCCCACTCGCTCTGCAGATCCGCGCGCCGCGATGCATCTTCAAGGGCGCTGCCAGGCTCACGGCAGTCGTACACCGGAATGTGGTCGACTATCGCAGAGGCGAACCTCAGGCTGTCGTCTTCTGGACGGGGGCGAAGCGCAGCGACGAAGTCCTGAAGGCTGCAATCCTGCTCCCGGTATCCATTGCGTACTGGGGCGTCGCGACGCGAGTCAGTGGCCTTCATGGTGTCTCCTTCTGTTCTTGCTTCAACAATAGTCCTTCAGCGGGCACTTGCGGTACGATAAACACCTCAAAAACACCTCAATTGGGGGCGAGTTGCCGTGGCGCATCGCTTTCTGATGAAGGAAATCGCCCTCCAGGCGGGCCTCGGGCTCGCCACGGTCGACCGGGTGCTGAACGGACGGGAGCATGTCCGTGAACACACCCGCCAGCGCGTGCAGCACGCGATAAATGAACTGGAGAAACAGCAGTTCCAGTTGGCGACCAGCGGGCGCAAACTCGTTGTCGATGTTGTTGTCGAAGCGCCGCGCAGGTTTTCCGACGAGATACGTGAAGCACTGGAGTCGGAACTGCCGGGCCTGCAGCCAGCCGTGTTCCGGCCGCGGTTTCTGATGCAGGACACAATGACAACGGCGGAAGTCGTCGACGTCCTGAAAGCGATTGGCCGCCGAGGCAGCCACGGCGTTTTGCTCAAGGCGCAGGATGTTCCCGACATTGCCGACGCTGTCGCGGACTTGCAGCAACGGGGGATTCCCGTCATCACGATCTTTACAGATATTCCGCAGTCCGCTCGCATTGCCTACGCTGGCCTCGACAATCGGATGGCGGGCGCGACAGCCGCTTATCTCATCGGTCAATGGCTCGCTCGCCGGGAAGGTGACGTGCTAGTCACGATGAGCAACGAGCGCTTTAGAGGGGAGGAGGAACGCGAAGCCAACTTCCGCAATGAGTTGCAGCGGCGATATCCCAGGCTAAGACTCGTTGACGCCAGCGGCGGGCATGGCCTGGACGCTCAAACGGAGGCAAGAGTAAAGCGAGCCGTTGGTTCCGGCCGCAAAGTCGTGGCGGTGTATTCGATGGGCGGCGGCAACGTGGCGATACTTCGCGCACTCAAGTCAATGGGCCAGACGCCAAAATGCTTTATCGGGCACGACCTGGACAGGGACAATGTCGAGTTGCTGCGCGAAGGAAAACTCAGCGCCGTGCTACACCACGACTTGCGACAGGACATGCGCACCGCGTGCCATCACATCATGCACTTTCACAAATTGCTGCCGACGTCGGCTGTCGGGCCGTCGTCGTCCGTGGTCGTGGTCACGCCGGCAAACATTCCACTGTCCGTCGAACAGCGATTCAGCCAAACCGCCCCTCGCCGCTGACCGTGTTCGGATCTGTCCCGTCGATTTAATCAGCGGATCACGGCCCGGAACCTCGAAGCGAATGAAAACAGGACTCGGACAGTACCCGACATGGCGAAGGCATTCCCGAGCGCCAGATCCGAGCCGCACCGCGACGCATCACATATGAGTAAAAGGCGTCAATTTCATTGACTCAAAGAGACATTCACAACCTTACAAAGCTGCCATTTACATGACGCGCAACTTAAGTTGTGCTTTCCATAGGATTCGCCTCGTTTTTCTCATCATCTATTTCACCTTTCCCGGTGAAGAATCGGTAAACATCACGTAACCGAAAACCGATCTCACTCTCCTACACTGCGCAATCAACGTAGTCCGGGAGTGCCACATGTCACCGTCAGTCGCATTAGAGATTCATTCTCTGAACTCGTTTGAATTGACCGCGGACGGCCAGTACCTGATGTTCAAAGGCAACCAGCCCGAAGTTATTGCCTTGCATTACTCGGTCATGCACGAACTCCTGGCAGCGCTCTCCAACGCCATCGGCTGGTCACAGCGCGTTCGCCGGAAAAAAGACGACATGAAATTCGCCATGCCGTGCGAGGCATGGGCGATCGGTGGAGACAAAGACGAATCCTCCCATCTGGTCCTGACATTTCGTCTGCCGGGTGGCGCCGAACTGTCGTTTCGAATGCATCGCGCAGAAGCGCGCCACATGACTGAAGTGCTTTCGCTCGTGACGGGGCTGACCAGGGTAAAGGAAACATCGTGCAGCAAACTTCAATAGTGCGTCTCGCACTTACACCCCGTTGACCCGTGCAGCGCAAGGCAGGCGTAAGCCCAAGATGTGTCTGCGCCCTCCTTTTTGTGCATCCCTCCTGTTTGTCTGTATGAACTTTGAAACGCTATTGACCCGCAGCGCCCGGGCGCTAACATTTATTGGCCTGAGCGTGACAGCAACGTCGGGTTTCGCGGCAGACTCGTTCGTGGTGCGCGACATCCGGCTCGAAGGCCTGCAACGTATCGAGCCCAACACGGTTTTCTCGTATCTACCCATCAAGCAGGGCGATACGTTCACCGCTAACAAGGCATCGGACGCAATCCGCGCACTCTATGCCACGGGGTTCTTCAACGACGTCAAGATTTCGGCCGAAGGCGACGTCGTTGTCGTGCAGGTGCAGGAGCGTCCAGCGGTCGGCACGATCGACTTCGCCGGGGTCCACGAATTCGACAAGGACAACCTCGTCAAAGCATTGAATGCGGTTGGCCTGTCGTTGGGACGCTACTATGACAAGTCACTCGTCGACCGCGCGCAGCAGGAACTCAAGCGTCAATATCTGACGCGCGGTTACTACGCCGCTGAAGTGACAACGACAGTCACGCCTATCGATCGTGATCGCGTAGGCCTCCTGTTTTCGGTTATTGAAGGTCCGAGCGCGAAGATCCGTCAGGTCAACTTTATCGGCAACAAGGTCTTTAGCGACCGCGAACTGCACGATGAAATGGAGCTATCCACACCGAACTGGTTCTCGTGGTACACGAAAAACGACCTGTATTCGAAAGACAAGCTCGCCGACGACCTCGAGAAGATCCGCACGTATTACCTGGACCGTGGCTATCTCGAGTTCAACATCGAGTCGACCCAGGTATCGCTGTCGCCGGATCGCAAGGACATGTACCTGACGCTCACGATTCACGAGGGCGAGCCTTACACGATCTCCGGCATTCATCTGGCAGGTAACCTGCTGAACCGCGAGGCTGAGCTCTCGAAGCTCATCAAGATCAAACCAGGCGAGCGTTTCTCGGCTCAAAAGCTGAAAGATGCCACCAAGGCCGTCGTCGACAAGCTTGGCGAGTATGGTTACGCATTCGCCACCGTGAATGCGCAGCCGCAAATCGATCAGGAGCACCATAAGGTAGACCTGACGCTACAGGTGGATCCGAGCCGTCGTGTCTATGTGCGCGCGATCAACATCACCGGCAACACGCGCACTCGCGACGAAGTGGTCCGGCGCGAAATGCGTCAGATGGAAAGCTCGTGGTTCGATTCGAACCGCCTTGCACTGTCGAAGGACCGTATCAATCGCCTCGGCTACTTCACCGATGTCGACGTGACAACCGTGCCGGTTGAAGGCACGCCGGACCAGGTCGACATCGACGTGAAGGTCACGGAAAAGCCGACCGGCTCGATTTCGCTGGGTCTCGGTTACGGTTCCGGCGAGGGTCCGATCATTTCGGCGGGCGTGTCGCAAGACAACGTGTTCGGCTCGGGCACGAGCCTCGCGCTGAACGTGAATACCGCCACAACGTTCCGTACGCTGACGGTTACGCAAGTCGATCCTTACTTCACGGTGGACGGCATCAAGCGTATTACCGACGTCTACTACCGGACGAGCGAGCCGTTGTATTACTCGAACGTGACCGACACGAGTTTCCGTGTCATCACGTTAGGCGCCGATCTGAAATTCGGCATCCCCTTCTCCGAATCGGACATGGTCTACTTCGGCACTGGCATTGAACAGAACCGCCTGGATGTCGACGCGAACACGCCGAAAAGCTATGTCGACTACGTCAACTCGTTCGGCCGTGTGTCGAATAACGTACCGGTCACCGTGGGCTGGTCGCGCGATAACCGCGATAGCGCGCTGGTGCCAAGCCGCGGTTACTTCACGCAGTTCAACGCGGAGTACGGCACACCGCTCGCCCGAACCAACTACTACAAGACCGATGTGCAAGCCCAGTACTACTACTCCTTCGCACGCGGTTTCGTACTCGGCCTGAACTTCCAGGGCGGCTACGGCAATGGGCTCGGCGGCGATCCTTACCCAATCTTCAAGAATTACTATGCCGGCGGTATCGGGTCAGTGCGCGGCTATGAGCCGAGCTCGCTGGGTCCGCGCGATGCAACGACGGGCGACCCGATCGGCGGCTCGAAAATGATTGTGGGCAATGTGGAACTCACATTCCCGCTGCCAGGCACGGGCTACGACCGCACGCTGCGCGTCTTCACCTTTGTCGACGGCGGTAACGTCTGGGGCACGGAAGGCAATAGCGTCGGCGCCAACGGATTGCGGTACAGCTATGGCGCAGGTCTCGAATGGATTTCCCCGATTGGTCCGCTGAAGCTCGACTTCGGTCTGCCGATCGTGAAGCACGCCGGTGACCAGTACCAGAAATTCCAGTTCCAGATTGGGACTTCGTTTTAACGCCGGCAATCGCGCTGCCTATCATCGGGTACAGCAGGAGTAAACCCCGGTAATGGACGTTGTAACTCAAGTAACGTGCGCTGAATCTAGACTTGTTCAATTCAGCGGGCGGTACCCGTTCATGACCTGGCAAGCGCTTCGCCAACTGTTGGAAGCGCGCCAATCGGATGTATCTATGTGGCAGGCAACTCAGCCAGTATCTCGCGTGGCCTTGATTCTTTCACCGGCGGTAGGCGATTCGCTGTTGATGATGACGGTTGCGCGCAACCTCCAGAAAAACGGCATTGCAACTACCGTGTTTGGCCAGCATGCGCATGCTTTGCGCGATTGGTTCCCGGGTATCGATATACGGGCAGAATTGGGCGAAGCTCATCTTGCGGAAAAACTGCACGGCTTTGATACGGTCATTCAGATGCACGACAATAGACCGTTTGCCGGGCTGGATCGCTTGCATCCCCGAGTGATCCTGCTCGATCACATCTGTCGCGCCCGTTCGTCGGAATCGATGGCAGACAGACTTGCACTATTTTGTCGCGACGAGTTCGGTCTGCTGGATGCGGGGAAAAGTAACGGCATCACGCCGCCGCCTGGACTTCAGCACCGCAAACACCCGCGTCGCGTCGCCATCCATCCAACGGCAAGCACCGTGGACAAACGCTGGCTGGCGTCACGCTTCATTCAACTGGGCGTGGAACTGCGCGACCAGGGTTTTAGCCCGCAATTTGTGGTTGCATCGCACGAGCGTGCGGACTGGCAACACGTCGAGCGTTTAGGTATCACGCTGCCCGATCTCTCCTCGCTTGATCACGTCGCCGCGTGGCTTTTCGAGTGCGGGTGGTTCATCGGTAATGATTCGGGAATCGGCCATCTTGCATCAAACCTGCAGATTCCCACCCTCTCGTTGTTCATGCGCCGCGGTATCGCGCGCACGTGGCGCCCCGATTGGGGGACCGGACGGGTGCTGATCGGCGGCGCCTACCTGCCCACGGGACGTCTGAAGGAGCGTTACTGGAAATACCTGTTGTCCGTTGGCAAAGTGACCCAGGCATTCGAGCAACTACGCGCCAATTTCGCATGAATTCGCTACCCTTCCCAAGCATGAGCGGAGACGGACGCAGACGCATCGCAGTAGTCATGTCGAACGCAATTGGCGACACGCTGGTGTTGATGGTCATCGTGCAAAATCTTTTAAGAAACGGTATTGATGTCACGGTATTCGGGCGCCCAGCTCATGCTTTGCGACACTGGTTCCCCGAGGTGACGATTCAACCGTTGCCGGACGAGGCGGATAGCAAGGCAATGCTGGCGCCGTACGACACTGTTCTGCAAATGCATCGGAATCAGCCAATGCCACGCCTGACGGAAGCCCATCCTTGTGTCCTTGATCTGGATAAGGTCGTATTTGGGGACCGCTCAGGGTGTATGGCGGAACGCTTCGCCGACTTCTGCCGCGACGAACTCGGACTATCGAATGTCGGCTTGTACAACGGCATGACGCCCCCGCCCGCGCTACGACACCGCCAATACATTCGCCGGATCGCGATTCACCCCGAGGCCAGCACGGAGGACAAACGCTGGCTATCGCAACGATTCGTGAAATTGGCCCAAAATCTGCGTCGGCGTGGTTACGACGTCCACTTTGTGATTGCGCCGCACGAACGCGAGCGCTGGTTCGAACTGGAAAGATGGGGTATCCCTGCGCCGGAATTTAGCAACCCTCATGAACTGGCATGCTGGTTATACGAATGCGGCTGGTTTATCGGAAACGATTCCGGCGTCGGGCATCTTGCGTCAAGTCTCAGCATTCCGACCATCAGTCTGTTCCGCCGGCGCCGCGTGTCTGAGCGCTGGCGCCCAGCGTGGGGAACCGTCAACGTTGTTTTGCCCTGGCAATGGGTTCCCACCGCGCGGCTCAAGGAGAAATTCTGGCGTCAAACACTCACCTGCGCGCGTGTTTTGTCGGCATTTCAGCGCATGGTTCGAGATGACGGCAACAGAGCGGAACCCGATTCAACCCAGCTATAAATCGATTTTCTCGTTCTGAAACGACAGTACGTTGCGGTGTTGCCTGAGCCACGTTGTACGGATACCGCTGGCGCTCCGCGGGCTGCGGCCCAGTCTGGGTGGCATATGAAGGAATTGTTTACCTGGCACGAGGGTTCAGAACAAGTTATCGGAATTCAACTTACATTACGCTCGATGACTTCAGTAACAAAAGCAGTGTTTTTGCATTCCGGCTATAGAACGGCGGGCACATGGCTATGGTCGTGTTTTCGCCGTCTCAACGAAGTCACCGCCTACTACGAACCATTGCACGAGATGTTGTCGACGATCGACTCGGCAAGCCTGGCTACGAGTACGGCTGACAGTTGGCATTCGGGCCATCCGAAACTGGAGAAACCGTATTTCGCCGAATTTGCTCATTTGCTTCGATCCGGTGAACGCGGTATTCCCGGCTACGAGGAGCGCTTTTCAATCGATTCTTTCACGGGACAAACGCCAGACGGAGCTGACCGGCTTGAGGCCTATCTACGCGATCTGATCGGCGCCGCTCATGAGCAAGGCAGCGTGCCTGTCTTCAAGTTCTGTCGATCGCTAGGTCGACTTCAGTGGTTCCGCAGCACCTTCCCGGACGCCGTGCACATCGTGGTCGAGAAAAACCCGATTTCTCAATGGCTCTCCTGTTGGGATCTGCTCGCCACTCACGGAAACCCACATTTTGTCGCCGTCCCGTTTGCCGTTCTGGCATTGAACAGACATACGCCGATGGTCGACCGGGTGCTCGATGCGCTGCATATCGATCTGCCAGAGGTATCGCGGGAGCCCGGGAAAGAAACGCTTGGACCCTACCTCGATTTTTTCAAGCAACATGCCGTGCGTGTTGCACCTGCCGCTGCATATCGCGCTTTTCTTGGACATTGGCTCCTTACGTTACAGCATGCGGCAACCCACGCACACGCGATCTTTGATTGCGACCTCGCGGCCCGGTCGCCCGCTTATACGCAGGCCGCTGAACGCTGGGTAGCCGATCTAACAGGACTTGAGCCATCGTTCAGAACCGTGCGTCAAACGAGTGGGGGCGAGCGTCACTGCGGGTTCGACGCGTCGGAAGGATTGAAGATCCATCTTGAAGCCATGCATTTCGGCAAGGAGATGGTGCGCAGCGGCGCCGTGCATCCGGATACATTTTCGCTCTGGACCAGCAAACTCGCGCAAGCCACGCAGGTATTGGCCTTCGGTGCGCAGGCGAACTGGCCGCAGACGCAGGTTCCTCCTCATCGGGCTACACGTATCGTGGATATCGCGCTGATCGACGGCGCGGGGTTCGACACAGTGCTGGCAGGCGAACTCGCAGCAACGCGGGCGGCTTTAGGAGAGGTGAAGCAACAACTTGCCAGGCTGCAGCGTTCGCCGTTCTGGCGCCTGTCGGAGTCGGTACGCAAACTGTGCTCGCCGAAACGTCACGTGAGTTCTGCCCGCGGCGGGTGAAGGGAGACGCGAAGCGCATTCCGCAATCGTTTCTGGGCGCGTTTCTACGAAGCCCGCAACTCACGTATGCCCTTACCTATCCGCCGCCGTAGCAACGTCCGCAACGTGACGCCGTCCGCGTACCCGACCTGCTCTGCAATGCGATCAACTGTGAGCATGCCCCGCGGCGCCGACCACTCGTCTGCCACCAGCAAATCGGCTTCCTCGAGATCGGTCAGAATGCGCCGGCAGGCCGACGCATAACGTTCGCCCGCCGCACTCAGTCTGATCGTCCGCGTCGTCCGGTGCAGCAGGGCCGTTCCGGTGTGCTCTTCGAGGAACGCGATGGCGCGGCTCACCGCCGCTGGCGATCGCCCGAGCCGACGTCCGGCGCCCGCCAGGCTGCCTTCGTCCAGCGTGCCTACGAACACCCTCATTGCATCGATTCGGTCCATATGCTTAGCGTAGGGTTATCAATGTCAACTCAAACTGATCTCGTGAGAGGGCTCCCTCAATGGGGGAACAGGCGGGTGCGGTTCCAGGTCCTTCCGTGAGAGTATCTCGATGCAATCAGAAGACGCTGTCGTCGAGGTAGCCTGTTATTCCCGCTCGGCGATTCGAATGTACTTCATGAAAAGGCCTGCACCATCCGTGACTCACTCCGATTCACTTCAATCTCTTCCCGATATCCTCGAACCGAGTTTATCAGTGGTATTTTGCGGCATAAATCCGGGCGTCCTTGCGGCCTCGACCGGCCACCACTTTGCCGGCCGAGGCAACCGGTTCTGGCGGGCCGTTCATCTGGCGGGTTTTACTCCTGAACACATTTCTCCCGAGGACGATCGCGCTCTCCTGCAGTACGGTTGTGGCCTGACAACGGTGGTCTCGCGTCCGACCGCACGAGCGGACGAACTTTCACAATCGGAGTTCAAAGCAGCTGCGGTGGAATTCGAGCGGAAGATCGAACGATACGCACCGCAGTGTGTTGCCTTCCTTGGAAAGATGGCGCTCTGCGCCATGTCGGGCAAACGCGATATCGATTGGGGTCTGCAACCGACAGCGTTCGGCGGTGCCCGTGCATGGGTGTTGCCGAATCCTAGCGGCCTGAACCGAGGCTTTAGCCTGGACGCACTGGTGACTGCCTACCGCGAACTTCGTCTTGCAGTCACGCCGGCTGGTTCGGCTTTGGGAATTCGCACAGTAGACTAGGCTGCGAGTCAATTCAATTCGCGGCCACTTCGGCTCGTTTCACATTGACGCAAAAAGCGCAGTCACCCAGTCGATGAATACCCTCACCTTAGTGCTATATCGCCGGCTGGGCGGATAGGCAACATACACCTGAAGCGGACCAGAACGCCACTCAGCGAGAATGGGCACCAGTTTCTTCTGCTTGATGGATGGGTGCACCATGAAATCCAGCGTATGAACAATGCCGAGGCCAGCAAGCGCCGTGGCAAGATGGGCATTGCTCTCGCTGACAAGCACATCGTTACGTAAGCGCTCCAGCGTAAACTTCTCGTCCCCACGACAGAATTCAAGCGGCTGGATAAGACCCGTGTTTGCAGAAAAGTATCCGACAACGGGCATGTTTTTATCGGTGATCTCGCGGGGATGCCTGGGCGTTCCATACTTCGCCAGATAGGCCGGACTCGCGCAGGTTGTCCACGCGAACGTGCCGATCGGATGGGTCACCAGGCCGGGATCGTCTGCAGTGCTTCGAATCGCACAGTCGATGTTTTCCGCAATGAGATCGGCGGTCCGATCCGTGACGCTCAATTGCACCTGGATGTCGGGGTATCGCTCACGAAACGCCGGCAACGCAGGAATAAGTATTCCACTGGCGGTCGACCCACCCGTGTCGACCCGCAGCGCACCGCGCGGGCTTGCCTGGGCACGGCCAAGCGTCGCTTCTATGTCATCGAGTTCACTGAGGAGGTGGCGGGTGCGTTCATAGTAAGCAGCGCCATCTGTTGTAACGCTGACGCTCCTCGTGGTTCGTTCCAGCAGTTTCACGCCCAGGTGTGCCTCTAGCGATCTGATCCATTTGCTCACCGTGGCATTGGGCATTTTCAGCGAGGCCGCAGCCCGTCCGAAACCGCCTGTTTCAACGACCCGGACAAAAATGCGAATGGCCTGCAAATGGTCCATCAACTCGTCTCCGCAAATTATTCACATACGTGAATAAACAAACCACATTATGCATCTTTATCTCCCCACGCGTTTTCACTAAGCTTGAGTCATTGTCCAAGGCCGAAGGAGGCCCGGAATGACTGTTTCTCTCTACACCAACATCCATTCGACGAAACACGCCGGCAAGGTTGCGCTCATTACTGGTGGCAGCACCGGTATTGGCCTCGCCACCGCCAAACGTCTTGCTCGCGAAGGCGCCACGGTGTTCATCACGGGGCGACGCCAGGCCGAGTTGGATACCGCGGCATCGGAAATCGGCCACGGCGCACGTGCGATTCGTGGCGACATTTCTGTAGCAGCCGACCTTGAGCGCATTGTGGAGATCGTGTCGGCGGCTCACCAGAAAATCGACATCCTCTTCGCCAACGCGGGAGGCGGCGAATTCGCGCGCCTCGGCGAGATTACCGAAGCGCAATTCGACAAATACTTTGGCATCAACGCGAAAGGCACCTTGCTCACAGTGCAAAGCGCACTGCCGTTCATGCCGCCAGGCAGCGCAATTGTCATAACAGGGTCGATCACGTCGATACAAGGCGCACCCGCATTTGGTGTCTACGCGGCGACCAAAGCGGCCTTGCGATCGTTCGCGCGTACCTGGGCATCCGATCTCAAAGGCCGTGACATTCGCGTCAATGTGGTCGCACCCGGAGTCGTCGTCACGCCCGCCTACAAGACCGAACTCAAGCTGAGTGATGAGCAGATCGAGGCGTACTGCAAGGAAGTCGCCGAAACGACGCCGCTCGGCCGGGTCGGCACCGCCGATGAGATCGCGAAGGCGGTATCCTTCCTCGCCTCCGACGACGCCAGCTATATCACCGGCATCGAAATGTTCGTCGACGGCGGCCGCGCACAAGTCTGATTTTTCGGCGCCGCGCTCATCCAGGCATGGACGCGACACAAACAGGAAAACACCATGAATTCGCCAGAAAACCTTCGCCTCGCCCAACAGTTTCTTGAAAAAATGGGCGCGGGGGCTAGCGCTGAGGAGATGGCTTCGTTGTGCACACCCGATCTCGACTGGAATATTCCAGGCGACTCAAGCGTGCTGCCCTGGGTCGGGCTGGAAGACAGCTTCGCCGTATCGATGGCCGCTCGACGCTGACAGGTCACATCAATTTTCTGAGCAATGATCCTCGTTGTTTAGAGAAAATCTGCGCTGCTGTAGCACGCAATAAGCGACTATTTGCCGAGCATGAAGTCGAGCATCATTTCCTGCACGGCCTCGACCATCTGCACGCCGTTTGCCGTCTTGCAGCCGGCGGCCTGGGCGGCCCGCAAAAATGGCGTCACCCCATGCCCGGCGATAACATCGCCCACGAACATAGACGACGTGAGCAGATTGGCGGCGACGGGAAGCGGGTTACCGGCGGCCATCCCCATTGAGGTGGCATTGCACACCATATCGCAACCTGTCGGGTCTGCCGGACCCGCAGTCACCCGGCCACGACCCAGATCGGCGACGATCCCCATCAACTGTGCAACGCGAGATTCGTTGGCGTCGTGAATAATCAGCTCGCGAACGCCCGCCTCAAGTAGCGCGATCGCAATTGCGCTGCCCGCCGCGCCGGCGCCGACCAGCAGTACACGCGCGCCGTCCGGCCTGGCACCCTCGTCTATCTGCGCCTTGACGAAAGCGAGGCCATCGAGCATGCCGCCATGCCACGTACCGTCAGGATTACGACGCATCACGCTCACACCGCCGAGCAGCCTCGCCGTCTCGGAGCTGGTCGCGCAGTATGTAAAGGCGGTGAATTTATGCGGCATGGTGACAAGCAGACCGTCGACATTCGGCGTGCTCGTGAGACCTTGCATGACAGCCTCCAGCGCGCCGTCCAGCACCTGCATGGGTATGCAGATGCCGTTGTGGTCTCGTGCCGCGAAACCACGGGTCAAACGTTGCGGCGACTCGACGAATACGATCGGGTCGCCGATGATGGGAAACAGTCGCGTCTTACCGCTTAAATTTTCGAGCATTCTGTTCTCCCGTCAGCGCGAAGCATCAGGCAGAAATGGGGAGATTCCCGCACTCTCCTACCGCACCGTGTACCCGCCGTCGACAGCCAGCGCGTGGCCGATCACAAAGCTGGCGCCGGGACTGCAAAGCCAGAGCACTGCGGACGCAATTTCCTCAGGCCGGCCGAGTCGCCCGATTGGCTGCTCCTTCATCAACGCATCCATCGCCTCGGGTTCACGCTCGATCATGCCGGTGACCATCGGCGTCGCGATAATGCCAGGGCAAATCGCGTTGACGCGAATGCCCCGGGCGGCATATTCAAGTCCCGCGCTCTTGGTCAGTCCGAGCACGCCATGCTTGGACGCGTGGTAGACGCCGCGGCCGGCGATGCCTACCAGTCCGCCCAGCGATGAACAGTTGACGATCGCGCCACTTCCCTGTTTGCGCATCTGGAGCAATTCATATTTCATGCAATTCCAGACGCCGCGCAGATTGATCGCCATCACGCGATCGTATTCTTCGCTGCTAGCGTCGGCGGTCTCGGCAACCGGACTGTTGATACCGGCATTGTTGTACGCAGCATCCAGGCGGCCGAAGGCAGACATAGTCGCATCGACCATCTCCTTGACCTGCGCCTCATCGGCCACATCGCATCGCACCGCAATGGCCTTGTGGCCGTCCGATACGAGTTCCTGCGCGGCGGCACGAACCGTCTCTTCATTAAAATCCGCGAGAACGACCGCTGCCCCGGCCTCGGCAAATGCTTTGGCAGTGGCTAGCCCCATGCCAGAGCCCGCCCCGGTCACAAGCGCCACCTGACCTTCGAAAGTAATGTTCATATCTGGCTCGCTTCAATCGTTCAGTCAGCCAGATGATAGGGAGAAATGCCCTATTGATTAAGCCCATGAAACTGCAAAGTGTCATGAACCACAATCATGAATGAGTCCCGGAAATCCGCCGCGGATCTACCTCGTTTTCGAACGATAGCGCAGCGAATCGATCACCAGCGCCATGGCTCGCGAGGATTCGGACCGGCTCGCATAGTATGCATGCAAGCCTGGAAACGTCGGACACCAGTCGTCGAGGACACGAACGAGGCGCCCTGCGGCAACGTGAGCCTGTGCCAGGTCGGACGGTAAGTATGCAAGGCCGTAGCCTGCCAACGCGGCGTCGAGCATATGGTAGGTACCGTTAAAAGAGAGCTGGCCCTCCACGCGAACCTGAACTTCACGACTTCCCTTTTTCAGCTCCCATGCGTAAAACGCCCCATGTGTCGGCAGACGCAGATTGATGCAGTTGTGCGCCATCAGGTCCTGAGGCGTTTTCGGCAGCGGTTGCTTTTCCAGGTACGCCGGCGAGCCAACGATCGACATCTTCATGTCCGGTGCAATGCGAACCGCGATCATGTCCTTCGCGACCTGGTCCCCATGACGGATCCCAATGTCAAAACGGTCCGCTACGATATCGGTGAGACCATAATCCGTCATGATCTCAACCTTGATCTCCGGATATTTGCGGAGCACCTTGGACAGCCTGGGCCAAAGAATCGTGTTTGTCGTGTGATCTGTCGCCGTGATACGAATCGTACCGGCAGGCATGTCACGAAGCTCGGTGACGGCCGTCAGTTCAGCTTCGATCTCCTCGAAGCGCGGCGCCACTGTCCGCAGGATGCGCTCGCCTGCCTCGGTCGGCGATACGCTGCGCGTGGTTCGCGTCAACAACCGCAACCCGAGTCTGGTTTCGAGCGCGCGAATCGTATGGCTCAAAGCCGATTGGGACACCCCTAGCTGTGCAGCCGCGCGGGTGAAGCTTCGCTCCCGCGCAACAGCGATGAAGGCAAGCAGGTCATTGAAATTTTCGCGTGGCATTAGTGAACTGACCTCATAGGTGTTTGAGGCATTTAACCACTAGTCGCACATGAACACATCCGTTAAATTTTCAAGGCCAATCTTAGCTTGCATTTCGACAATAGTCACACCGCTGCCTTGAGCGAGCGATGCCTTTGACCCAATCACATAAGGCCTCGCACCGATACCCAAGACACCAAAATCCGCAAACACTTATGAAACAGGCTCACTGGAGACCAAGGACCTTCGTCGGTTGCCCGTTTTCATCGCCAGTATCCGCAAACGCCATTTTTGACTCAGGCGCGCATCCACATTCATGAATTTCATTCATAGCAGCTTGCGGTTTCATGGACTTAATCCATAGGCGGCATATGTCTATCATTTCATCTGATGCAGCATCGAGATGCGTGAAGGCATTCAGCAATGCCGCGGTCAATAGCATGGAGAAAGCGAATGGATTACCGATATCTGGGCCGCAGCGCCCTCAAAGTTTCGCCCTTGTGCCTGGGAGCGATGATGTTCGGTGGCGAAACGGACGAAGCCACGTCGAAACGCATCATCGATAAAGCGTTCGATCAGGGCGTCAATTTCATCGATACGGCGGACGTTTATCACGGCGGCCGCTCCGAGGAAATCGTCGGCCGTGCGCTTGGCGAGCGGCGCGACAGTTGGGTGGTCGCCACCAAGTTTGGCTATCCGACAGCTCAAGGTCCGAACGAACAAGGCCAGTCGCGCAAGTGGATCATCCAGTCGGTCGAAGCCAGCCTCAAGCGTCTGGGCACCGACTACATCGATGTCCTTTACTTCCATCGCGCACTGCTCGATGCGCCGCTCGAAGAAGGCGTCCGCGCGATTGGCGACCTGATTCGTCAAGGCAAAGTCCGTTACTTCGGCTTATCCAACTTCCGCGGCTGGCGCATTGCCGAAATCGTGCGTCTTGCTGACCAACTCGGCATTGATCGGCCAGTAGCAAGCGAGCCGCTCTACAACATGGTGGATCGTACCGCCGAGGTCGAGCAGTTGCCCGCAGCAGCACACTATGGCATCGGCGTCGTCCCTTATAGCCCTCTGGCTCGAGGCGTGCTGACCGGCAAATATGCGCCTGATGACGCGCCGCCGCCAGATTCGCGCGCAGGGCGCGGCGACAAGCGCATCCAGCAAACTGAATGGCGGCCTGAATCGCTGGCCATCGCACAACAAGTTGCTGCTCACGCTGAGTCACGCGGTACGACTTCGATCGCCTTCGCCCTGGCGTGGGTGCTCAAGAATAAACTTGTCAGCTCGACTATCGCCGGTCCTCGCACGGTGGCTCATTGGGACAGCTACGTTCAAGCGCTGAATGTGCAACTAGGACCCGAAGACGAGAAGTTCGTGGATAGTCTGGTGCCGCCCGGCCACGCATCGACCCCGGGTTACACGGATCCGGGATATCCGATTGAAGGTCGCCGGGCCTTCTGAAGTCAGGAACCGGGTCTTAGGGGCCAAGCCTTGTGTTTCCCGAATGAATGTCAGCGCACGTCGCCTTGATATGACTGCTGCCGGATTTGCGCCGACTTGCGTGCGTCAGATATCCGGCAGCCAGCAATTCACCCACCCAGCACTTCCACCATCTGCGCATTCAAGCCATTGACGAAGGCATGCTCACCGGGTCCCGGGTTCTCGCGGAACTGCTTCGCACCTTCCACCAGAACCTCATCCACATCCGTTCCAAGGACAGTGATCGTTTCGTCGATGAAAGCGTCAAGCGGCATCGCCTGTTCGGCCTCGCGGCTGTTCATGAGGTCCGTACGCACCCAGGGCGGTGCGATCTCGAGTACGCGAACCTTCGTGTCGCGCAGCATGAAGCGTTGCGAGAGGATGTACGAATGCAAGGCCGCCTTGGTCGATGAATACACTGCCGTCACGGCCAACGGAACGAAGGCAAGCACCGAGCTCGTATAGGCGACAACGGCATCATTACGCGTCCTGAGATGATCGATCAGCGCCGACGTCATGCGGATCGGGCCCATGAGGTTGGTCGTAATGGTGGATACCATCAGCGCGTCGTCGATGTGGCCACCGGCCCGATCGGGCTGCATGATCCCGGCGTTGTTGATCAGCACATTGAGGTCGGGATAGTCCGCGATCAGTTGCGCCGCTACCGTCTCGATGCTGGCCGCGTCGGCAATGTCGAGCTCAATCGCTGCCATGCCGGGATTCGCCGCCACCACCTCGTCGAGATGGCCGCGCCGGCGGCCACCGATAATGACCTTGTTGCCGCGCTTGTGGAGCGCCTCGGCTAGCCCGCGGCCAATGCCCGAACCGCCGCCCGTGATGAAGATCGTGTTTCCAGTGAGTTTCATGATCGTTTTCCTGTTGAGCTTGCTGTCAGTAGGGTTCGTTGTCAGGCTGGGAAGCGGTCGCCGAACATCGGCAGACCGCTTGCGGATTCGGCCATGGTCGCTTCGTCCTGAAGGACGTCCCAGTGTTCGATGAGCTTGCCGTCTTCAAAGCGGATGATGTCCGCTGCAATCCACGCAGTGGGCCTGCCGATCGAAGAGAAGCGGCCATGCGCGATCACATAATCTCCCTCGGCCACCATCAGATGGTTCTCATAGCGCGCGGTGTCCGGCAGCGCTCGAACAAGGTTGAACAGGCCATCGCGTCCCGGTGAAATATGGGCGCTATGCTGAATGTAGCGGTCGGACCAGAAGCGTTCGGCTGCAATGTAGTCGCGCTTGTTGAACAGCGTTTCGAATGCTTCCAGCGCGAGCGCTTTGTTCTGTTCGGGGGTTGTCTTAGTCATGTTGCGGTCCTCTTCAAAGATTCAGGTGGCGACGCCGTCAGGCATCAGATAGCCGTTTGCCCCCTGCTGCCTGACCGTTCAGGTAAAGAAGGCTATACTTAAGACAATGGTGAATGACATTGTCATTGCATCGAATAGTGGGCGCGCGCCCGGGCAATGTCAATGGTGATTGACATTGTATTTTTCGATGGATCTGATTGGGCCGTCGCAGGCCAAAGGGAGGGAGAGTGGGTGTTTCCAGGCAGCAGGCGGTTGAAAACCGGCACGCGATCGTGGCAGCCGCCGAGAAGCTGTTTCGCGAGCGCGGCGTCGATGCGGTCGGACTTGCGGAATTGATGAAGGCGGCGGGTTTTACGCAGGGCGGTTTCTACAACCACTTCAAATCAAAAGACGCGCTGGTCGCCGCAGTGATGGAAAAGGCCATGGAAGAGGGAGGAGAAGCGTTTGCCTCCCAAATCGAAAACGCCAGGTCAGTTGATGCCGACCCGGTCAAGCAAAACATTCAGTGGTACCTGTCCCCCGAGCATCGCGCGAATATCGAGGCGGGCTGCCCCTTCTCGGGTTTTGTCGGCGACGCCCGCCGGTTTGGCGACGTGGCGCGCGGCTCTTACGCAGAAGGTCTCGCGGCGAACCTCGACCGATTCGCCAAGGCCATTGAAGAGTCGGGGGGAAGCAGCGAAGGCAGCCGCAGGAAGGCGATCACATTGTTCAGCCAGATGGTTGGTACGCTGCTGCTTTCGCGTGCTGTCGCAGACGTTGACCCGGCGCTCGCGGACGAAATTCTCGACGAGGGCCGCCAGCAACTTCTCGCCGCCGTGGATACGCAACCCGGAATTCAGGCGCGCAAGCATTCGCGCCGACGGTAGTCGAATGTCTGCGGGGCCGAATCCGCATTGATCCGCGCCCCGTCACAAGCGCCCCGGCGAAGCGTTAATACACCTGAGGGCGGCCGTCCTGATCAAAAAATGCCCTGTGTGGAAGGGTGCGGCCAGTGGCCGGTAACTCCGTGGCGGGTCAAATTCAGTGTTCGACGAGCGCGAGCACCCGGCAAGGGCTTCCCGAGCCGCCAACGATCTTCAGTGGCGGCGTAATCAGCATCGCGCCGGTCGCGGGCAACCGGTCCAGGTTGACGAGGCTTGCGAGCCCGAATTTGTTGTTGCCGTGCATCGTCGAATGACATGGGAACGGCTTCGAAAACGCGTAAGCCTGGCCCGCGTCCGTGCCGACGCCCTCCGCGCCCCAGCCGAGCACATCGCGCTCTCGCGCCAGAAACTCGGGCAGATCGGGATGAGGCCCGGGCGTATGACTGCCGTCCTCGCGTGCATTCAGGAACGCGTCGGGATCGGTACGCCGCGACCAGTCGGTCCGCATCAACACCCACGAGCCCGCCGGAATGCGGCCGTGCTCCGCTTCCCATGCCTCCACGTCTGCAATGGTCAGCAGATAGTCGCTATCGTCCTTGACGCGCGCCGACACATCGATCACGCAGGCCGGCGCGATAAAGTTGCCGACGGGAATCGCATCGGTCGTGTTGTCGGGAAAGTCCTTGCCCGTGACCCAGTGAACTGGTGCGTCGAAGTGCGTACCCGTATGTTCGCCGCAGGAAAAATTGTTCCAGTACCAGCCGGGGCCGCGTTCGTCGTAGCGTGAAATCTCCTCCATGCGGAACGGCGCGCTTTGCCCATACTGCGGCGGCAGCGAGATGATCGGCGTGCGATGGTGAAGGCTCTGGCTCAGATCGATCACCTGGATCGTGCCCGTTCCGAGCGCATGGGCGAGTTGGTTCAGCAGAGTCGGCATGTCGGGTTCCTTGTACGGTCGAGTTACGGCTGGGTTATAGCCGGGTTACGGCCGAGTGTCAGTTCGATACGGACGGTTGCGGATCACGATGAATGCGTCCGCAACCAGTTGTGCAAGCTGTCAATGTGTGGCGGAGCTCAAAGTGGCCGAAGCGACATTCGCGCTTTCCTGGCCCGTGCGCGTATTCGATTCACCCTCGCTGCGCCGCAGATCATCGAGAAGCGTGTCGAGACGCGTACCCTCTTCGTCCGCCAATGCCGCTTCGCATAGCGATTTAAGACGAGCACCAGGCGCGACGGTCTGGGCGACGAGCGGCATGACGGCTTCGATCTTCCTGTAGTTACGCATGCCCCGGGCGTGCGTATCGCCGTAGCCCTTCACGAGACGCTGACTGCGTGCAATTTCAAGCGCCAGCGGGTAATCGTGGATCGCGTAGCGAAGCGTGCGTGCCAGCCACGCGTCGATTTCCGCGTGCTCGCGTTGGTAGCGCAACGAGCGGCGCCGCATGCCACGTAGCGATGCCACGCCGTACAGCATCAGAAAGCCGCGCAACGAGGTGGTCCGCACAATGCGTCCGCGCGACGTCATGCGCTCGACCATTGAACGCAGCGCGCCCGGTTTCAGCAGCCAGCGGCCCAGCGCGGCAGGCAACGTATCAGCGATTTCCTCGAGGCGAGGGTGGAGAAATTCGTTGATGTGCAGCAGTTGTCCGGGCGCGGCTTTGACCTCATCTCGCACTCGGGCGAAACGGGTGGCACGGATTTTCAGTTCGGCGACGCGTACCGTGTCTTCATACGACATCCAGAGTGCGAGATGGCGCGCTGCTTCGGCAAGCAGCAAGGCGTCGCCCCTTACTGCATAGGTGGCGGCGTCGTCTACCGCGCGCAGCGGCTTCAGCCGGTCGAGATAGTCGTGTGCGTAACTCACGTCCTGATAGTCCGCGAGGCGGCGCACCGCGCGGTGCAGAATGTCCGCGACTTCAGCGGGAAACTCGCTTTGTATGCGTCGATCGAGCGTGACAATCTCCGGATGGTTCGTCGCGCCGATATCGAATGGCTGACTGCCCCGTGCCGGAGTGGCATCGCTCGATATCCTGGCCTTGGGCTGAGCCGTATCGCCGTTCGACCTCACCGCCGTTTCGAAGCCCGCAGCAAAGGCGTTGAGACTGCTTTGCACGCCGACGCCCGCCCGTTTGATCGCGGCTTCGAACTGTTCGCGTGAAAACGGCAGCGCGTTGGCGCCTGCCAGCGCGCCGAACAAAGCCGCACTGATAACGCTCCCGTTATGCTCGGCAATCTGCGCGAAATCGGCGTGTACGAAATGCTTCGCCGCTTTCTCCGCCTGCACGACAAATGGCCGGGGATCGACGCGGCCGTCGCTCATCGACGTCTTCTCCGTCATCGAATACACGCGGTGAGTGGAAGCGATCAACGTGGTTCTGTCCGGCGTGACGAGACCGCGCTGGATCGCACGGCCCATCTCCATCAACTCGGATGCCAGCACAATGTCGACGTCACCCGGCGTCGGCACCAGCGAGAGGATCGGTTCGTGCACGCGGTCGTGAACATCGACTGCGTGAGGATGAAATTCGACGTAGTAGATCGTCGCACCGGTACGCTGCGCGACGCCGGGCACCGACGTGGTCTGCGCCGGATAACCTTCATGTTCTGCCAGATCGACGATCCAGTCGGCGAGCACGCCACCGCCCTCGCCGCCCATCGCCAGAATCGCAATGCCGATCGGACGCTCAGACATAGCGGATCTCCCGCGCGGCCACGCGCTTTTGCAACCAGCCGATCACCGCGCCCGCTAGACGCGTCGATAACCTGTCCCACCGGCCGGGGTTCGTAACGACTTCCGCGCGATAGAAAGACGGGCACAGCACAGCCGCATGCGAAACCTCGCCACACAGCCCACAGCCCACGCAACTGTTCAGCACAGCGGCCACCGGTTCGCGCCGCAGCGGATCGGGATTGTCCGCCACCGTCAGCGACGGACAGCCCGACAGACGGATACACGAATGATCGCCCGTACAGGTATCGGCATCCACGCCGAAACGCTCGCGCACGACCCGTTTGCCTTCGCTTGCCAGCTTCTTCACCAGCGGTTTGACGCGGCGCTGCCGGTTCAGCATGCATTCGGATTGCGCGATGATGACCTTCGGCCCCGTCTCGGACGTGGTGAGTGCATCACGCAAGGTGTCACGCATCTGCGCGACGTTATAGGTATGCGTGATCGTCTTGACCCACTTCACGCCAACACCGCGCACTGCTGTTTCGATCGGATTATTAGTCGCACGAATCGCATTGGCTGCACGCGACGACAGAATGTCCTGACCACCTGTCGCGGCAGAGTAGCCGTTATCGACGATCACCAGCACGTTATTGTTCTTGTTGAACACCGCATTGCCGACACCGCTCGTCAGCCCGTTATGCCAGAAGCCGCCGTCGCCCATCATGCTGATCGTGCGGCGCTGCGTTTCGCGGGTATTGAACGCCGCGGAACCGGCCCAGCCGAGTCCGTAACCCATGGTCGTCGCGCCGAGATTGAACGGCGGCAGGATCGAGAACAGATGGCAGCCAATGTCGCAACTGACATGGTGCGGTCCGAGTTCGCGCTCCACCAGTTTCATCGCGGTGAAGATCGGGCGTTCCGGACAGCCGGTGCAGAACGACGGCGGTCTTGGATGCAATTCAGGCGCGGGCTCAGCGACTGCGGCAACAGGCGGCTCTAGCGCCGCATCGTCGCCGGCCGTTGCGACGCGGACCGGTACGGACACCGGCCGCTGCGGCGCGATGGCCGCGAGCACGCCCTCGGACAGAGCCGCCCGGCCGTTCCAGTCAGGCCAATAGCGCTCGAAGAATTTCAGCAGCCCCTTCATCACGGCAACTGGCGTGTATTCGCCGGCGCGCGGCAGCATGTCCTTGCCGTGCAGCCGCGCGCCAATATCCGCCTGTCTGAGGATCAGGCTGACGGACTGCTCGACGAACTCCGGTTGCCCTTCCTCGATCATCAGCACCGCGCGTTTGTTCTCGCAGAAGCCACGAACCTCGTCGTCGACAAGCGGGTACGCGACATTCATCACATAGAGCGGCACATCGGTATTGCCGTGAATGTCCGCGAGCCCGAGCAGTTGCAGCGCGCGCATCAGCGTGTTGTACATGCCGCCTTGCGTGACGATGCCGATATCGCCTTGCTCACTGCCGAAGAATTCATTCAGCTTTTCACGTTTGATGAAATCGATCGCGGCCGGCCAGCGGTGCTGGATCTTTTCCTCTTCGTGAAGAAAACTCGCGGGCGGCAGAACGATCCGGCTGACATCACGCACCGGCTTCTCGATCGCATCCTTGAGCGTGAATGCCGGCCGGACATTCTCCTTCGCGATGAAGCGTCCATGCACATGGCACGCGCGGATCCGCATCTGCAGCATGACCGGCGTATTGCTCGCTTCGGACAGTTCGAAACTCTTCTCGACGGCATGGACGATCGAAGGCAGATTCGGGCGCGGGTCGAGCAGCCAGATCTGCGACTTCATGGCGAAGGCGTGCGAGCGTTCCTGCATGATGCTGGAGCCCTCACCGTAATCCTCGCCGACAATGATCAGCGCGCCGCCCGTCACGCCGCCCGAGGCGAGATTGGCGAGCGCGTCGGAGGCCACGTTGGTGCCCACGGTCGCCTTGAACGTAACCGCGCCGCGCAGCGGATAATTGACGGAAGCCGCCAGCGTCGCCGCAGCCGTCGCTTCGCTCGCGCTGCTCTCGAAGTGCACGCCGAGCTCTTCGAGAATATCGTTCGCGTCGGCGAGCACGTCCATCAGATGCGAAATCGGCGCGCCCTGATAACCCGCCACATACGACACGCCCGATTGCAGCAATGCCTTGGTGACGCCCAGAATGCCTTCACCGCGAAACTCCTCGCCTGCCGGCGTGCGCAGTTTCTCTACTTCCGCCTTAAACGATCTTTCAGCCATGTCGATGCTTTCCTGTGCGATGAGCGTACCGGGACCGGCACACATGCAGGCCTGCTGCGAGCCGTTGCCCTGTTCATGTTGCGTCGTTCGGTACCGCTCAGTCCGTATTGAACAGTTTGTGCGGGTTCAGAATGTTGTAGGGGTCGAGCGCAGCCTTGATGGCGCGCATCGATCTGACATGCTCGGGCTTGCGCGTATGGCCGAGTACGTCACGCTTCTTCAGCCCGATCCCGTGCTCGGCGGATACCGAACCGTTGTATTCGCGTGTGAGGTCGTAGACGAGCGTTTCGATTTCCCGTGCCGTTTCCTTCGAGAGTTCCGGACGATGCACGACCACGTGCAGATTGCCGTCGCCGAGGTGACCGTAGACCAGCGCGACGCAGTCTGGCCAGCGCGTTTTCAGCGCCGCCTCGCAACGCTGCGCGACCTCGCCGATCTGTGCGATCGAGAAGCTGATATCGAACGCCACCATGCCGGGGATCAGCTTGGGGTACTCGCCCGGTGCGTCGCGGATCGCCCAGAACGCCAGCGCATCGCGCTCGTTCGACGCAATCGCGGCGTCGGCCACGGTGCCGTCTTCGAGCAGACGTGCAAGAACGTTCTCGAAGTCCTCCGCGTGCCGCGCCGCGTCGCCCCCCGTGCTTTCGAGCAGCACGTAAAACGCGTGACGCTCCACCAGCGGTGCGCGCAACGCGGGCAACCTGTCGAGCACAAAATCGTAGTAGCCTGGCCACATCACTTCGAAGGCCGATACACCGGCCGGCAGTTCCGCCTGGGCCACCGTCAGCAACCGCGTCACCGCTGCGTAGTCGGCGAGTCCGCACCACGCCGTTGCCACCGAACGCGGACGGGGCCGCAAGCGCAGCACGGCCCGGGTCATCACGGCAAGCGTCCCTTCGCTGCCGATCAGCAGGTTTTTGATGTCGTAGCCGCTGTTGTTCTTGATCATCGGCTGCAACTCGCCGATCACGGCGCCGTCGGCGCACACCGCTTCGACGGCGAGCACCTGGTCGCGCATCATCCCGTAGCGGATTACACGATTACCGCCCGCGTTCGTCGCCAGATTGCCGCCGATCGTACAACTGCCTCGCGCACCGAGATCCAGCGGGAAGAACCATCCCGCCGCCAGCGCAGCCTCCTGGACGGTTTGCAGCAGCGTGCCGGTCTGAACCGTCATCGTGCCCGACACGGTATCGAGCGACTCGATCGTGTTCATGCGTTCGAGACTCAGTGCCACTTCCCCGCCGCACAGACAGGCGCCGCCCGCCAGCCCGGTCAGCCCGCCCTGGGTGACGACGGGTTGCCGGTGCCGCTGGCAGATCGCCATCGCACGCGCTACTTCGGCGGTGCTGCGTGGACGGATCAGCGCACGGGGCAGCGCGCTCGGCACACCGCTCCAGTCCGCGAAACTGCGGCTGCCGAATGCGTCTGGCAGCGTCACGACGTCGGCGCCAAGCTGCGCGATCAATTCGCTAATGACGTCAACTGGCGATGCCGCGTCTTCATGGGTAGGCTGGGTCATGATCGTCAGGCGTGTCCGGTGGGAGGCTGGGGTTGAGCCGACTCGCGAGGGTCGTCGCGCAGCACGGCGAGCAGGACCGCGCCAAGCAGGGTGACGGCGGCGAACAACACCATCGCGAGGTTCATCGAACCCGTGGTCTGCTTGATCCAGCCAACGATATAGGGCGAAAAGAATCCCGGCAGATTGCCGAGCGAGGTGATCATCGCGATCGCCGCCGCGGCCGCCGAGCCGCGAAACAGTGTGGTCGGCAAATTCCAGAACACCGGCAACGAGGCCATCAAACCGAACATCGCCAGAGTCAGCACGAGCATCGACAGTACGACGTTGTGCAGCACGAGCGGACTCAACGCCCACGCGAACGCGGCGAGCACGGCGAGTACGATCAGCACAGGCCGCGTGTTGCGATGACGGTCCACGTAACTGGCGATCCGCATCATCGCGAGTACGGCGATGGACCACGGTATGGCGGTCAACAACCCAATCTGCAACGGGTTATCGACGCCCGCCGATTTGACGATCGTGGGCAGCCAGAATACAAAACCGAAGAACGACATACCGTAGCAGCCGTAGATCGCGCTAAGCAGCCAGACGCGCGGCGAACGGAACACGTCGGCGAGCCGCGAATCCGCCGCACCGGTTTGCTCAGCGGCGAGCGCTTCGCTGAGGGCGAGCTTCTCCTCGGCGCTCAGCCATTTCGCACGCTGTGGCGTGGCGTCGAGATAGAACAGCGACGCAACGCCAAGTGCGACCGCGGGCACGCCCTCGATCAGAAACAGCCACTGCCAGCCATGCAAGCCGAGCCATCCCGGCAGACTGTGCAGAATCAACCCCGACGCAGGACCGACGAGGAGCCCCGCCACCGCGATCGCCGTCATGAAGATTGCGGTCATCCGCGTGCGATATCGCGTGGTGAACCACTGCGTCAGATAGAAAATGATGCCCGGAAAAAATCCTGCTTCCGCCACACCGAGCAGGAAACGCATGATGTAGAACTGCGTGGGCGTGGCGACGAACAGTGTGGCGGCCGACAGCAGTCCCCACGAAATCATGATGCGCCCGATCCATCGATGCGCGCCGAAACGCTTGAGCATTATGTTGCTCGGCACTTCGAACAACACATAGCCCGCGAAGAAGATGCCCGCGCCGAGGCCATACACCGTTTCCGAAAAGCCGAGATCTTGCAGCATCTCGAGCTTGGCAAAGCTCACGTTCATCCGGTCGATCTGCGCGATCAGATAGCAGGAGAACAGAAATGGCATCAGGCGCCACGCGATCCTGGCGAACAGCGCCTGCTCGACTCCGTACTCGAGCGTCGGCGCGGACGCGAGAGCAGTGCTGCGTGCAGTCATCGTGACTCCAGACCAAAGGATGGACGTGTTCAGGCCGCAGCGCACGCATGACGCGTCGCCGCACATCTCTACCGCTGTCTGCTTCGTTACGCGGTGCGGGCCTTCAAAGCGGCGCGCGCATCGACCACACCGCGTCTGACCAGCTCGATATCGTTCGCTACCACCGCCAGCGCGTAGCCGGCTTCGAGCCGCATGGCGGCATCCGCGGCGCTGGACGTAAAAATGCCGCACGGCAGGCCGCTTTCCAGCGCGGCCCGTCGGACCTGTTCACAATCGCGTTCAATGTCGGCAGGCAGGGTCGCGCCGCGCGACATGGCGAGGTCTCCCGTGCCGATAAATATGTAGTCCACGCCCTTCGTCCGCGCAATCGCGCTTGCATGTTCGACACCCGCGACGGTTTCGATCATCACGCCGACCGCCACTTCACGGTTGGCTTCGAGCAGTGTCTCGACGCCACGCAGCAGGGGACGCACACCGCCCGCGGAGCGGGTACCCTCCGGCGGATAGCGGCTCGCCGACGCGGCATCCGCCGCGGCGCGCCCGCTTTCGATCAAGGGAATCAGGACCGAATGCGCGCCGGAATCGAGCGCCTGTGCGATCGAAGTCGGCGAGTCGTCGGCGCAGCGCACAATGACGCGCGTACTGTTGCGCACGATCCCCACCGCCGCTTCAAGCGATGCACGGTCCCACAAGCCGTGCTGCATGTCGATCACGATTGCACCTGGCCGCGCATGTGCAGCGATTTCCGCGATTGCCGGACTGCCTAGCGCAAGCCAGATGAGGTCGATCGGTTGTTTGTCATGCAGCATCGAAAGAATCGGGGTGTCGTGCACACTGTCTCCTGCTTTGGTTCTGAAGTTCGGCGCCAGCGGCACCTTTAGCTTTGAAGTGTTACCTGCGGTCATTCGTCCGCTTTTTCACCGTTGAGCAATGCGAAATACTGTTGTTCGGCGTTCAGCATGAATTCGAGCATCGCCACCTTGATCAGCTTCGGGTCGCGTTCGACAAACGCTTCGAGCAACGCCCGCATGCCGTCGATTACGATCTTCTGCGTTGAACGGTTGTTGAGCGTGCCGAGGCGGACCTGCTGCGCGTGATCGACGAAGCGCAGGATGGTGAAACGCAGGCGCGCGTTCTGGACTGCCTCGAGCCACGTGGCACGAAACTCGACGTTGGCCGAAATCATCTGGTCGACGTCCTGCTTGTCGTACGCGCGGCGCGCCTTCTGATACGCCTTCTTGAGCTCGGCTTCCTGCTTGTCCGTCAGCACCGCCGCCGCGCTTGCCGCCGCAGCCGGTTCGAGTAGCCGGCGCACTTCGAAAATCTCGTGAATGTCGTCGCTTGTGATGGTCGGCACCACAAAGCCACGCGTTGTACCGACCAGATAGCCTTCGTTCGCGAGCCGCAACAGCGCCTGACGAACCGGCATGCGGGTGCAGTCGAATTCCGCGGCGATTTCGTAGTCGAGCACGCGCTCTTCAGTACCGATCTCGCCACGTTGCAGACGCCCACGCACTTCCTGATAAATGCTTTCGCTAAGCGTGGTCGGCTTGAGTGCGGTTCGCCGCGGAAGTTTGACAACCTTGTCATCGGACTGGGCCACAATGATTCCTTTTTCTAATTTACGAATTCTGAATTCAGATTATGGTGAAGGGGCACGTTAGTCAAGCAGTAGATGCGCTACCTTCAGCTTGTACGGCGGGGAGAGGATGAAATTCCCCGTCGCGATAGACAAGTGACGCCCAGCGGTATGCCGTGCGTACTGCGTGCGGCCACCACGCACACACCGGAGGCGAGACGGCGCATTCCGCCGCGAAACGCTTCGGCGAGCGGCAGGTCGGTGGAAAGGAACGCTTCGGAGGTCGGGTTCATCTTTCGTATCCTCAATCGACGCGCAGGCCGGCTTCACGCATCAATGGCACGACGCGCTCGCAGAAGAACGGCAGTTCGTCGACATAATTCACAAACGAGAGCGCCGCACCGGCAAAGCCGGCCTGATGCATCTGCACCAGCGTATCGACAATCTGTTGCGGCGTGCCGACCAGCGGGAAGGTGCCCGTGCCCGCGGCGAAGCGCTGCCGGTACAGGCGATAGGCTGCGTCGTCGTGGCTCTGACTAAAGCCTTTCTTCTGGCGCATGTGGTAATCGAGCGCGGCTTCGTCCGCGTGATCGCGCGAATAATGGTCGTAATAGGCGCGCGCTTCCGCTTCGGTTTCGCGGCACACCACGTGCCCTACCGTGTAGACCAGAACGTCGCGTTGCACCGCGTGCGCGCGCTGACGGATATCGTCGATGTGCTGACGCCCCGCGTCGAGTTCGGAGAACGTCGTGAACAGACAATCGCAATGCCGTGCGGCGAAATCGCGCCCCGGCGCTCCGAACGCTGCATTCATCGTCACCGGACGCGGCGTCTGCACCGCTACAGGTCGTGAAATGGCCTCCTTCAGTTGATAGAAGCGGCCATCGAAATCGAACGGTTCCGCCGACGTATAGAGCCGCTGAAGGATCTCCGTCCATTCGGCGGCCTGCGCGTAGCCTTCGGGATTCAGTTGCATGCCGAACATCGCGAATTCGTCGGGATTCCAGCCGCAGACGATGTTCAGCCCGGCACGCCCATGGCTGATGTGATCGACGGTCGCCAGCGCTTTGGCCGCATACAGCGGATGCACGAGCGGAACGTGAACCGTCATGAACAGCGCGATCCGTTGTGTCACCGCGGCCAGCGCGGCAGCAAACGTGAAGGTTTCGAACGACCACTGGCGCACGTCCGTCGCGCCGCCGAAACCTCGCCAGCGGGCGATCGGCAGGAAGAAGTCGAGCCCGCCCTGGTCAGCGATTTGCGCCGCGCGCTGCACGTCGTCCCAGCCAGCGCGCCAGCGTTCGGGAACAGTCGTAAAACTTAAGCCACCGTCGGCATTGGCTGAGAAAACACCCACCTTGAAGGGATTGGGTCCGCGCATCGGATTGGTAATGAGGCTCACGTTGTCTCCCTGTCTTTGGCCGGCTGTAACGGCAACTGCAACGACCGGCTTGTCATCGGATAGTGGGTGCTGTTGCCACCCAGCGACGGTGCATGTAGCGAATGTTCACGCAGCGCGTGCCGCACCGGCGAATGCAGCGCGCGGGTCAACGCGGCGCGGTCATCGAATACGACCTTGTTGCGCTGCGCGGCCCGTGCGCGTGGATAAGACAAAGCGCCCGGCCAGTGCTGCATGACGGTATCCGGCTCAAGTCGAGACGGCGGAAAGCCCGGCAAGCCGCTTGCGGAACAGGAAGTACACGAGCGACACCAACAGCAGCCACGGTACGCCGACGATCCACGAGATGTTCCAGAAACTGGTGTCGAGCCCCATCGTGATCAGAATGGCAGCCAGCAAACCAATACCGAGAATCTGCGCATACGGGAAGAACGGCATGCGCACCGGTAGCTTGCGGCCGCGCCATGCGCGCCGGAACTGCAAGTGCGTCACGAGGATGACGATCCACACCATGATCCCGCCGAACAGCGCGATGCCAAACAGATAGTTGTACGCCAGCGGACTCAGGAACGAGATGAGCGCGGCCACCAGCACGCCGAGCCCGGAAACCAGCGTGGCGGCGAGCGGCGTACCTCTTGCCGTCAGCTTTCCCAGCCAGCGGGGTGCGAAACCGCCACGGGCCAGCGAGAACATCATCCGCGACGACAGGTACAGGTTCGTGTTCATGCTGGACAGTGCCGCGGTGACGACGACAAAGTTCATCAGCCCGGCGGCATGGCGCACACCCGCGTGTTCGAACAACCTGACGAACGGGCTTTGCTGAACGATCTTCGCGCCGGCTTCCGTCCACGGCAGATAGGTAATCATGATGCCGAGCGCGAGTAGGTAGAACAGCGTGAGACGCAGCACCATCGAACGCAATGCGTGCGGGATTGCCTTCTGCGGATCGCGCGCCTCGCCCGATGTCACCGCGACCACTTCAACGCCGTAGAACGAGAAGATTGCCATCAGTACGCCCATCCAGACGCCGCTGAAACCATGCGGCATGAAGCCGCCCGGCAGCCCGGTCAGGTTATGCATCCCCACCGGCTCCGTATGCACGCCCGCCCCGAACATTCCCAGGCCGCCAAAACCAAAAATTGCCGCAAGACCGAACACGATGAACGCGATGATCGCGACGACCTTGATCAGCGCGAACCAGTACTCGAACGAACCGAAATTGTTCACCGAGCGGCAGTTCACGTACACCAACACCGCGCCGAAGGCGAGCGACCACCACCACACCGGTATGCCGGGAAACCAGAAGCCCATGTAGATGCCGACCGCGAGCGCCTCGCCGCCCACCGCGACGACTTCGATCACCCAGTACGTGTAACGCACGACGAACCCGGCCCACGGGTTCAGATACATCTCGGCATAGGTGCCGAACGATCCCGCCGACGGATGGGCAACGGCCATTTCGGCGAGACTGAACACCATGATGACCGCTACCAGCGCGGCAATGGCATAGCTGATCAGCACCGCGGGGCCGGCATAGCCGATGGCAATGCCGCTGCCCATGAAGAGCCCGGTGCCGATCGCACCGCCAATGCCGATCATCGTGATCTGCCGCTGGCTCAGCGCTTTTTCGAGGCCGGCTTCCCGGTTTGTTGCGGGTGTGACTTCCATCTGAAGACTCCCAATAACTGGTGCAGGACGCGTGCAAAGCGCGTCGACAGGAACGTGCGGATCAGTCAGGCAAAAGCGCGGCGAGCCGGCTCGCGATCGAATCGTGCGTCAGCACACCCGGCGAAAAGCGCATCACGCGGCCTCGCGTATCGACCACAACGCCGCTCTCGACGAGACTGGCTTCCAGTGCTTGCGGGTCGATATGCGCGGGCAGTGTCGCCATCACGCTGCCGCCGCGTGCCGCGTCGGCGCGTGGCGAATGCAACGCGTAACCCTTGGCGTCGAGCACGTCGATCACGGCGCGGCACAGGCGCAGGTTGCGCTCGCGCAGTCCATCGGCCGCGCTGGACAGGCGCCACGCAAGACCCGGCGCGGACGCCACGAACGGCAGGAATGACGGCGTGCCGGTATCGAACCGGCGGGCTTCCGCCGCCAGCGAAAAGCGTGCGATATCCCAATTGAACGGATCCGGTTGACTGAACCAGCCGGTCATCTGCGGTGCGAGACCACTGTCGAGCAACGCGGGACACACATAACCGAGGCCGGTACCAGGCGCTCCGCACAACCATTTCAGCGTGGTTGTCGCGACGAAATCGACCGCCGGCCTGATCACGTCGAAATCGAGAATGCCCGCGCCTTGCGTGATATCGACGGCGATCAGGCTGCCCTGCTTGCGGCCGTGTGCAACGAGCCGGTCAAGATCCGCGCGCTTTGACGCGGTCGACGTGACCCACGTGATGATGGCGAGTGCGACATCGTCACGCCATGCATCAATGAACGCGTCGTCCGTGACCCACGAGGCACCGCTTGCAAGCGGCACGGTTTCGAGCGTGAACCCGAACGTGCCGGCCAGGCCCGACAGCAGGAAATGCAGACTCGGAAAGCAATCGGCGGCGATCAGCACCTTGCGGCCTGTCAACCGCGTGCCGAGCGCCGCGACAAACTTCCCGAATGCCTCGGTGACGTTTTCAGCGGCAAACACGTTGCGCGTATTGGCGTTGACAAGGCGTGCCCAGTCGTCGAGCACGCGTTGCCGTGCGGCGAGCCCTTCGTCCCAGCGCTTGAGACCGGGTGCGCACCAGCTCGAGGCGAACTGCGCCAGCGCGTCGCGCATCGCCGTTTCCTGACCGGGAAACAGACCGACCGAGTGGTACATGAGCCAGCCGTCGTGACTACCCGGCGATTGATTTGCATTCGATTGCATGAGTGAGTACGTGTGTGTGTGATGTGTCGCGGTAGAGGTCTGAGCGCCGTGGAGTCGCTCAGAACTTGTGGCGCATACCGAGGCGCAGCAACACCTGATTGCCGTTCGACGATGCAGGAATGCTGATAATTGCAGCGGTTGCGGATTCGCCGGTCGCGTGCATGATGATCGACTGCACGTACACGTCGGTGCGCTTCGACAGCAAATAGTCGAAGGTCAGATTCAACTGGTGATACCTGTTCGCACCCAGGGTGGTGAGCCCATAGCCGATGCCGTAGATCTGCGCGACGTTATGCGTGTAATTGAAACCGCCCTGGTAATTGCGGAACATCGCGGAGGGCAGTCCGTTCGCCGACTCGTACTGCGCCTGCGAATACACGCCATAGACCGTCACCTGCGAGAACTGATAGTCCGCGCCCGCGCCCCAGGTCCTCAGCTTGCTGCCGCCGACGTTGACCGGCGTCGCCGATCCCACCAGCGGCGAGATATCGAGCGTGGCGCCGCTGATCTCCGTATAGGCCACGCCCGCGCTGAAGTTGCCGCGTGCATAGACACCCGTGAAACTGTAGGTGCGCCCATTGCCGTTGATGTTGCCGGCAAGGTTGGAGAAACCGTACATCGCCCCTAACTTGAAGCCGGCGAGATCGGGCGACATGTACTTGACTGAGTTGTCGACGCGCTGTCCGCTCATCCGGTCGTTATCGAGCGGATTGTTCGCGTAGCCGCCCGCCGACCATGTCGGCGTGTAGTAGGTCTCCAGTGTGTCGCACATGAAGTCGTACTGATGCCCGGCGGTCAGCACGCCCCAGCGGTCGCCGGACAATCCAACCCACGCCTGGCGGCCGAACAGCGCACCGCCCTGCCCCAGTTTGCCGTTCTGCAACTGGTAGCCGTTCTCGAGGTCGAAGATGGCCTTCATGCCCCCGCCCAGGTCTTCAACGCCTTTGAAGCCGAGGCGGTTACCCTGCATGACGCCGGTGTCGAGAAACGGCACGGAGTGGCCGCCCTCGTTGCTGGCCCATGTGATCCCGGCATCGAGGATGCCGTACAGCGTGACTGTGCTTTGCGCGTGTGCGGCCATCGACATGCCGGCACAGCAGCCGGCGAAGAGCGTAGAGGCAGCAATATTTTTAGGCGTCGGTTTCATCGATCGCGATCAGGTTAGGGGTGAGACGAATGCGTCAGGCGAATTGAAGGAGACGCGCAAACATCACCGCGTCGGCGGGCGAACCGGTTGCTTTTTCAAAACGAAACGTCTTACTGCGTCCTGCTGTGATCCGTGACCTGACGCGAGCCGCCTGCGTCCGGGTTAAAGCGTGGCGCCTGCTCGTCCGCGAGGCGACGCGGCGTAGGCAGAAGCAACACGATGAGGCTGCCCGCCACCGCGCAGGCGGCCACACCAAGCATCGATACCGCCGTGTTGCCGGTGAGGTCCTGCGCCAGCCCCATCAGATAGGGGCCAAACAGACCGCCGAGTGCCGCGAGCGCATTCATCAGCGCGAAGCCGGCGGCCGCGGCGCGGTCTTTCATGAAGTTCGAGGCGAGTGCCCACACCAGCGGCGTCGCACCAATAAAGGCCGCGGTGGCGAGCACGATGCCCGCGATCGAGAAGAACGGCCGGCCGGCGAATATCACGCTGAAAACGAGTCCCACCGCGCCGACGATGCAGGCGCCGGCGATATGCCAGCGTCGTTCGCCAAAGCGATCGGAACTGCGTCCAAGCAAAAGCATCGCCACGCCGGAGGCGAGATAGGGAATCGCGGAAATCAGGCCGATGGTCCGGTAATGCACAAAGCCGGCGGCCTTGATAATCGTCGGCGTCCAGAACACCACCGCATAGATACCGAGATTCAATGCGATGAGCACGGAGCCGAGCAGCCAGACCTTGCTTTCGCCGAAAGCGTCACGAATGCGTGCACGCTGATGTGTACCGCTACGATCCGCTTCGACGATCGTGAGGAGGCGCTCCCTTTCGGCTTCGCTCAACCATTTCGCCTTGCGCGGCGAATCTGCGAGTCCGAGAAATACCGCAGCGCCGACGATCAGTGCGGGAATCCCTTGCAGGAGGAACAACCATTGCCAGTTACGCAGTGAGCCGACATTGGTGAACACATCCATCATCCAGCCCGACAGCGGACCGACGACCACACCGCCGGCCGCAGCTGCCGTAATCAACAACGAGATCACGCGCCCGTGCCGGCGTTTCGGATACCACTGGGTCAGGTAGTAGACCACCCCAGGCAGAAATCCCGCCTCGGCCGCGCCCAGTAGAAATCGCATCGTGTAGAACGCCGCCGGTGTCTTCACAAACAGCGTCAACATCGAAATCACGCCCCACGTGACCATGATTCGTGCAATCCATGCGCGGGCACCCACGCGGTACAGGATCAGATTGCTCGGCACCTCGAACAGCAGGAAACCGACGAAAAACACACCCGATCCGAAGCCGTAGACCGCCGCGCTGAAATGCAGGTCGTCGAGCATCTGCAGCTTCGCGAAACCGATGTTGACGCGATCGATATACGCGACGATGTAGCTGATGAAGAGAATCGGCATCAACCGCCACGTCACCTTGCGAAACAGATCGGCGTCGCGTGCGGTTTCAATCGTGTCGGGCATCGGCAGTGAAGAATGGGCGGTTGGCATGAATGCTTGTCGTGTGGCTCGAAATGGAACGACTCAGGGAACGACGGCGTCAGGGCGAAAACGAAGGTATCGCGACGGTTTTAGACCAGGCTCACCCGCTCGATCAGGCGGTCGATGAAACGCTCGCACTGGTAAAGCTGATCGAGTGACACGTATTCGTCGGCCTTGTGCGCCTGATCGATCGAACCCGGTCCGCACACGATTCCCGGCACCCCCGCGTTCTGGAAGAACGACGCTTCGGTGCCGTAGGCGACCTTGCCGCCGCGGCCGTTCGCGTCACCGAGAAGCGCCATGGCAAGACGGTGAATCTCATCCGACTCGCTTGCGTCGAGCGCCGGAATATTGCCGACGCATTCGAATGAAACGTCGGCCAAACCGTTGCGGGCGCGCATTTTCGGCAGCACGGTAGCGTCGACATACTGTTTGAGCGCGTCGATGAACCGGTCCGGCGAGACACCCGGCAGGAAGCGGTACTCAAAGTAAAACTCACAGTCGGCGGGGATGATGTTGCGGCCGTTACCGCCTTCGATCGTGTTGGTCGAGATGGTCGAGAACGGCACGTCGAAACCCCCGACGCGCTCGCCATGCGCCTCTTCTTCGTCCGCGAGATCCTGGATGCGCGAAATGATCCGCGACGCGTATTCGATCGCGTTCAAGCCCTTCGGCGTCAGCGACGAATGCGCCGCACAACCCCGCACGTGGCAACGGTAGATGCGCCCGCCCTTGTGGGCAGCGATCACGCGCATGTCCGTCGGTTCGCCGACGATGCAGCCCGACGGCGTCAGCCCCGCGTCTTTCATCGCCGCGATCAGACCGGGCACGCCGAGACAGCCTACTTCCTCGTCATAGCTCAGCGCGATGTGCAGCGGCTCGCGCAGCTTTGCTGCGCCAAAGCGCTGGGCCTGCGCCAGCACGACACCGATAAACGCCTTCATGTCGCACGCGCCGCGGCCATACACGCGGCCGTCGCGAATCTGCGCCGTGAACGGGTCGCTGGTCCACGCCTGACCATCCACCGGCACAACGTCCGTGTGACCCGACAGCACAACGCCGCCTGGCCCATTGCCGAAGGTGGCGAACAGATTCGCTTTCGAACGCTCAGCGTTGTAGTCGTAGCGCAGCGTCGCGCCGGCCGACTCGAGGCGGTCGGCAGCCCATTCGATCAACGCGAGATTGGAATTGCGGCTCGTGGTGTCGAAACCGATCAGCTGACTCAGGCAATCGAGCGTCGCTTGCGATGGCCGGGCGTTGGCTATGTCTGTCATCTGGAATCCCCGATACGGTCAAACTGCATGCGTGTCGCACCCTCGCGGGCGCATGGCGCCTGCGATCGATGCGAGTCAGCTGGAAAAGCGGCGAGAACCGCTAACCGGTCTGTATGACGGGTTGGGCGACGCGTGCGATGAACGGTGCGAGACGGTCCATGGCTTCGCTCAGGCTGGCATCGCTGCGCGCATAGCAAAGCCGGATCTGCTGCGCCGATTCAGCGCCAAAAGCAATGCCGGGTGCGAGGCCGACGCCGGCTTCGAGCACCGCCCGCTTGCAGAATTCGAGCGTGTCCGTTACGCCTTCGATCTCGAACATCAAATAGAACGATGCGAGATTAGGCACGACCCGCACGCCAGGCATCCGGGCGAAACGGTCGAGCACGATCTGACGTCCGCGCCTGCACCGCTCGACGAACGACTTCACGAACGGCTCGCCCTCGGTCAGCGCGAGTGCGGCGGCTTCCTGCGTGAAGACCTGGCCGCCGCTCGTATTGAACTGGATCAGTTTCTCGAAGTCCGCCGTCATGCTTTCGGGGAAAATCATCCAACCCATGCGCCAGCCCGTCATCGCCCAGGCCTTTGAAAAGCTGTTGACGACAAAGACGGGGTCGTCGGCTTGCGCGATTTCAACCATTGAAGGCGCGTAGGCACGGTCGTAGACAATGCGCTGATAGACCTCGTCGGCGATCAGTGCAATGCCGCGCTGCCGCGCAAAGTCGAGCAGGCGCTGCTGCGCCTCGCGCTCCATCATCCAACCGGTCGGATTGCCGGGCGACGCGAAATAAACGGCACGGGTACGGCCGTCGCAGGCCGCAAACACCTGCTCCAGATCGAGCGACCAACCGCTTTCGTCGTGGCCGAGAGGCACTTCGCGCACCTCGCCGCCGAGGATCGAAATCGCGCGCAAGATGTTCGGCCACGAGGGTGTGATGCAAACGACGTTATCGCCTGCGCCGACAATCGCCTGCGCGACCAGCATCACCGCATTCATACCGGACGATGTCGCGGAAATGCGGGCATCATCGATCCCGACGCCGCACAGACGCGCGTAATAGTCGCGAATGGCCTGGCGCAGCGGGGGAATGCCGCGGTTTTGCGAATAGAACGTCTTGCCTTGCGCAAGCGCGGCGCTGGCGGCCTCGCAAATGAACGCGGGCGTCGGCAAGTCGCTCTCCCCGGCCCACAAGCCGATCACGTCCGGGCGGTCGATCCCGAGCCGCCACACGTCGATGATGGGTGAATCCTCAAGCGCTGAGATCGTCGGCTTCACGATACGCGCAGCCTGCAATGCGTCTGGCACGGCTAGTCCTTTCCAGTTTAACGGGGGTGATCCTCCATGAGATCACCAGCCGGGATTTCGAACTAAATTCAACATTCTGAATTCAGATTATTTGCACATAATTTAGGTGTCAAGCTTTTCCCGGCTAGGGGTCTGCACGGATATGCGGCCGTCAGCGGGCCGGAAGGCCGATGGGGCATGACTTTCGGGGAGATGGCGGCGCTTGCCGATGCCTGAACGCGGAGGGATTTTGGATGAGTTCAGTGAATCGATGCGACGCATCGAATTCCGCTACGAAGAGCACGGCCGGCCAGACTGTGCGGCGGCAAGAAGCTGGTCAGCGCCGCGGCGAAGAAAGAGAAAGAGACCGCCGCGCTCGCTGCGTGCGGTAGCACCGCCCTAACAAAATACGCCCTGGAGAACAACCATGTCGAACACTCAGAAGCTCATCGCCGTTGTAGGCGCAACCGGCCCATGGATTATCGCGTCGAAGCCGCCCCGCAGCACCCTCGTTATCGGCGTCACATAGGGCTGGAATTTCCCCGCCATTTTTGTGACTATACTCAGCGCTCGCACGGCCGTCATGCGCCGCACGCTCGCGCAACCGGAGGAAAATAGAGAATGCCGAATGACGATCGCACCAGGACAATTTATAGCAGGACGCCGGAATCGGCGGACATGTTGGCAAACGTCAAACGAGCGATGGCGATCACCGCCACACTTAACCGTTTGACGTTCAACGATGCGGCCGAAATTCGTATCCTGTTCAGCGAACTGATCGGTAAAAAGGTAGATGAGAGCTTTTTATTGATCCCTCCGTTTTATACGGCCGGTGGGGACGAAATCCGCGTCGGACACAATGTCTTCGTCAATCAGAACTGCACGTTCTATGACCTTGGCGGCCTCGACATCGCAGACGATGTGATGATCGGGCCGAACGTGAGCATCATCACGACGGGCCATCCCCTTGATCCCTCGCAGCGACGCGCCGCCACAATCGGAAAGCCCATCGTAATTGAGAAAGGCGTGTGGATCGCGGCCGGCGCGACCATCATCGGTGGCGTAACAGTAGGCGAGAATTCGGTCGTCGCGGCAGGGTCGGTAGTCACCAGGGACGTTCCCCCGAATACGCTTGTCGGAGGGAATCCGGCACGGGTCATTCGTTCGATTGCTAACTAAGGGAACGTCCGCAAGAGGTCGGTTCCGAAGCTAAAAAGCGGATTAAGCACGCATCCGCTGCATCGAACGCCAGCGGGCTAACGTCAGAACTGCTTTCCAAACTTGCGGAGCTCGCGGGCAGAATGGGGATAGTCGAACTGCGAAGCAACTGAAGTCTTCAGGTAATGCGCGTCACAATGGGTGGCAGCGCGAATATGCAGACCGTAATGGTCCAAGCGAACTGCTGCAAACGCTATAAGGCTGTCCGCTCGCGTACTGTTTCAGCCTCAACGTTGCCTGCTTTCCTGGCTTGACGTTTGCGCCGCCGCTGGAGACGGCGGCGCAGATCCTTCAACTGAAGCTACTGCGCTGCCGGCGCGCCAACGCCATCGATGTCCGGTGCCCAACCCGAAGGATTCGAGAAGATTAGCGCGTTCGCGTTGCCCGACTTGAATGTGCCCGTCACAGCGAGAGTGGAGACGGTGCCCCACCCACCGCTCGGCGGAAACGAAACAGTGACAGGCGTTGATCCATTAAAGCTGATGTCCGCGGAGCGCGGCGACGAGTCGCCGTTCGCATAACCAATCAACACGGTATAGGTGCCGTCCGCGGCGACACTAATGTTGTTGATCGTCAGTGTCCCGCCGTTGCCAATATAGCCAACGTCCGAGCCGCCCGAACACCCGCTGCATGCCGAAATACGCGCGCCACCGGCGAGTACGCTGCTCGACGCTTCTGCTTCATAGGCGGCCTTGAATGGCGGTAGCGTCACCGGGCCGGCGACGACAGAGACGGTGCCAATCTCGGGCGCAGGCGCGGTGCTGTCCGCGCTCGACAGCGTCAGCGAGTTAACCCCGGTTTGCAGCGGCACGTAGACCGTTACCGTGCCAACGCGCCCTTCGCCGCCGGTCGGCGGAAATGCCACGGTGGTCGCCTGCCCGCCGTCTGTCGAAAGTTGTGCGGTCAACGTTTCGTGAGAGCGGTTCGCATAGGCAATCTCAACGTAGCCGCCAGTGCCAGTCGATGCGACGTTACCGAAGGTGACAGTGCCAAGTCCCCGAACGATCCTGCCGTCATCGCAGTCCGGGCAGTGCGTATACGATGCGCCACCGCCAAGTGAGGTCGGCTGGTAGGTCGTCGCAGCGACGTCCTGTCCGCTTACCGAGAGCATCACGGCGCCGCCCGCCGGCACCGCGGGCGCCGTATACGAAGTGGCAAACGAGCCGAGTTGCTTGCCGGCCCACAGATCACGCACGACCGCGCGCGCGTTTGGCACCAGGCCGAGTTGCTGCCACGTGACCGTCATCGGCGCGTCAGTCGTGCCGTTGTTGAACAGCACGACAGCACGCTGCCCCTGGCCGGCCAGAAGCTTCGCCCACACCTGCTGTGCGCCGGACTGTGCGACCTTTACGCCTTGTGTGCCAAGCGGGTCCTGGTCGACCGCAATGACGTCGGTGCTCGTCGTCAACCGCGTGGCATCCGCGGTCAGCGGCTTCGACAGGTCGTTGCCGAGAATCAGCGGTGCACCGGCGATCGCCCACAGGCTCATGTGCGCCTGATCGTGAACCGCCGTCATGCCCATGCCGACCACCATCATGTCGGGGTCGTTGTAGAAGCCGGTGTGCTGGGCCTCGGGGTGGTAGTTGCCAAAAAAGTTGCCGGTCACGCTGCCGAAGTTCGGCGCGCCGCTGTTCGGCCCATAGATGTCGCCCGTGGTTCTCCACATCCGGCCAACGCCGGCGGCCCACGCCCATGGTCCTTCGTTGAAGTCGGGGTACGTGCTGTTATTGCCGATGGTTCCCCAGTCGCAGATGCTGAGCGTCACGCGGTGGCCGGTCTGCACGTATGCCTTGTCGATCGCATCGGCGATGGCCGTATAGGCTTGCTGCGGATCATAGCCGGCTGCGCTGCCCCCGCAGAAGTCGACCTTCACGAAGTCGAATCCCCACTGCGCAAATTGCAGAAAGTCTTGATCGTAATGCGCGAAGCCGCTACCGACGAAATGCGTGCCGTTGGTCCGCGTGCCGCAGCCCTGCGGGCCGGCGTCGATGTAGATGCCCGCTTTCAGTCCCTTGCTGTGGATATATTGCGCAATGGCCGGCATGCCGCCCGGCCATTGCGTGTTGTCGATGACGAAGTTGCCGTTGGCGTCCCTCGTCCCTGAGGTCCACCAGCCTTCATCAGTGTTCACATACTCGTACTGCGCGCCGGATTTTATCTGCGCATTCAGTGCGGAAAGGCCATCGGCTTCGGCCTTGATCGTGTTGTAATTCACGTTCTCCGCAAGGCTGTTCCATGACGACCAGCCCATTGGCGGCGGCACCACGGCGATTTGACGCGAGCGGGGGCGGTTTTGCGGCGCCGCAGATTCGCTTTGCGCGGCAGCGGCCGCCGCGACCTGTTGACTATTCACCGAAGCGACGGCGCCGCTACCGCCCGACGCATCGCCGCCACAGCCCGACAAACCCAGCGACACACTCACGGTTAATGCGGTTAACAGCGAAAGGGCACAACGTCTGTACACGAGCAGGTTCATGTCTGTCTCCTGGTTGAACGCTTGACTCTTGCGGCAGGGCTGTTTTCGGGGATGACTATATTCAGGTCTGCTCTGGAACTCCAAAATTTTTTTGTTATCCCATCAGGTGGGAATGTTTAGGGATACAGAAATCTATGCGTAAAAGATAAATCACACGCACTTGATTGATCGACACGGCGACTGGATCCTCAAAGGCATTCGTTTCGCCATGCTGACGGCAATATGGGTTGACCAGTCATGCGGCATATAGCGTGCGTCGCGACACGTATCGCTCGAATGTCTGCTGTCGAGGGCGGCACCCACCCCATCTGGGTCGCGTGCCGCCGATCGCTAGAAGATGCCTGATGTGTATGAGCCCCACTCGCCGATCAGTCACTCATCGCTTCGAGTCACTGCTTGTCCGGATACCCGGCCTCGCTAAGCACTGCGAGGAAAGCGCTCTCGTCCAAGACGCTATCGACCCGAACTTCACGCGCGGGCGGATCGGCTTCGATGCGGGCTTGCGGGTCGACGCTCAGCAGCGCCTTGGTGACGGACTTGGCGCAGCCGTCGCAGGTCATGTTTGGAATGTAGAAACGCAGCATCTTGATCTCCTGGTTGGTTACCGTGTCTGACCAAGATGGGGTTTGACAGCGTGGTAAGGTCAACCGCTTTTTAACGATTTTTTTACTTCGACTTCGATGGCGAAATGCCTGCCCCGCGTTTGGGCGAACCCGGGAAGGGATGACCATCGAAGAACGCTGACCAGCGTTTGCGCGTGCAGCGCGTCATGCGAGGAAATCAATGCCGGGACGTTCTGGATCACCTGAACACCACCTATTGCAGCCGCGCAATCGTCGACTTCAACTCCGTATATTTCTCGATCGCATGCAGAGACTTGTCGCGGCCGTTGCCCGACTGCTTGTAACCACCGAATGGGAAATTCATGTCGTCAGCCCCTTCGTTGTAGCCATTGATCCAGACTGTTCCTGCACGCAGGCGCCTCGCCACCTCGTACGCAGTCGTCAGATCGCCAGACCATACAGCAGCCGCGAGGCCGTATTCCGTGTCGTTCGCGATGCGCACCGCTTCGTCAACGTCATCGAACTCGATCACGGCCAGAACCGGTCCGAAGATTTCTTCGCGGGCAATTTGTGCATCCGGCTTGACCTCGAACACGGTCGGTTCGACATAGAAACCGCCGGTCTCCTCCCTGACGCGTGCGCCTCCCGTCACGAGCCGGCCTTCCCGGCGACCCGCGTCGATATAAGCCGTCACGCGCTCGAACTGGATACGATCGACGATGGGTCCCATCGTCACAGACGGATCGAGTGGATGACCCGGCTCATAGGCACGTGCCGCGGCGGCCACTTTCGCGACGAATGCGTCCTTGATATCCCGGTGCACGAGAAGCCGCGAGCCCGCCGTACACACCTCGCCCATGTTGAAGAAAATCGCGTCGGCGGCCGCCTTCGCTGCGCGATCGAGATCGGGGTAATCGGGCAGCACGATGTTCGGTGACTTACCTCCGAGTTCGAGCCACACGCGCTTCAGGTTGGATTGCGCCGCGCATTCCATGATTTGCCTTCCGGTTCTCGTCGAGCCGGTGAACGCAATGCAGTCGACATCGTGGTGTAGTGCGAGCAGCCGGCCCGGCTCGGCGCCACCCGGCACAACGTTGAATACACCGGGCGGCAGGCCTGCCTCGTGCGCCAATTGGGCGATGCGAATGGCGGTGAGCGGCGACTTTTCCGATGGTTTAAGAATCACACTGTTGCCGACAGCAAGCGCCGGGGCAAACTTCCACGCCGCCATCAGGAGCGGAAAGTTCCACGGTACCACCGCAGCGACCACACCAACGGGCTCGCGCGTCACAAGACCGACGAGATGATGGTCGGTCGGCACGAGCTCACCACCCATCTTATCGATCGCCTCGGCATACCACTCGACACAGTGCGCAGCAGCCGGTACGTCGATGGCCGTCGTGTCGCCGATCGGCTTGCCCACATCGAGCGTCTCGAGCAAAGCCAGCTCCTCGAGGTGCTCACGCATCAATGCCGCCCAGCGCAGCAGCACGACCTTGCGATCGCGTGGATTCATGCCCGCCCATGTCTGCGTGTTGAATGCCCGCCGGGCCGACTTCACGGCCGCGTCGACATCCGCCTCGCGACAGTCGGCGACGTGGACGAGCACGCGGCCATCGATCGGACTCACACAGGCGAATGTCCTTTCGCTGTGCGCATGGCGCAGTGTGCCATCGATAAATGCACGCCCTTCGAATTTCATAAGGGTGGCTTTATTCTTCCAGTCTGAGAAATTTTTCTTATTCATCAGGATACCTATATGAATATTTATTGATCAAACACGGCGCGAGCGGTACCGCCGCGCCATGCGCATCACATCTGCAACGAATGGACCGGCGTGATGCCGGCGCCTTCGCTCAACCCGCGCAACGCATCACCGCACCGACGGGATCGATCGGTGTGCAAGTTCCCACGCGCGCCTCGATCGCTTCGCCCGCGGCGAGGCACAGCGCCTCCTGGAAGCGACCGGCGACAAGCTGAACGCCCGTCGGCACGCCGTCGCGTATACCGGTCGGTACGGACAGCCCCGGCAGTCCGAGCAGCGCGGTCGCGAGCAGCGGACTCTGCATGTCGAGGATGCGCCGCATCGCGTCGTCGCCGCGCTGGTCCTCGTCGATTGCGAACGGCTGCGCACACGAGACTGGCATCAGCAGCAGCGGATAGCGCCCGAAGAAGCGCTGCCAGTCCCGTAACAGACCGGTGCGCCGCGCCAGACCGTTCATGTAGCCAGTCAGGTCGAGCGGTGCAGCAAGGCGGCGCTGGCTGGCAAACGCAGTCCGGATCGCGTCATCGCCATGACGCATGATCACGTCGCCAAGCCCGCTCCGCGCTTCGTTGGTGACGAGGTCCAGCCACAACGCGCTGGCCTCGGCCATCTGCGGCGGGACGGTTTCTTCGACGATGCAACCCGCGTCCTCAAGCCAGGCCGCCGCCTGCCGGATCGCGTCGACGACCGCCGGGTCGGAACGGACACCGGGCAGTTCCGCACAGACGGCGACACGCGCAGGAAACGGCGCGCGATCGCCGACCGGCTCTACCGGCATCCACCATGCGTCGCGTGGATCGCCGCCCGCCATCGCCTCCAGCGCAATGCGCAGGTCACCAACCGTTCTCGCGAGCGGCCCCTGCACCGACGCGAGCTGGACTGCGAGCGTCCGGTCCTTCGCCTGCGTCGGGTTGTACGCGGGTACGCGGCCGGTACTCGGCCTCAGTCCCGCGACACCGCACGCGTAGGCCGGATAGCGGATCGAGCCCCCAAGGTCGTTGCCGTGCGCGATCGCGCCGATGCCGGCGGCGACCGCAGCCGCAGCCCCGCCGCTGGAACCGCCCGGCGTCAGGTGCGGATTCCACGGATTCAGCGTGCGGCCATGCAGATCGTTGCCGGTGAACCAGCGATAGGAAAACGCCGGCGCGTTGCTGCGGCCGATCACGATCGCGCCGGCCTTGCGCAGGTTCGCGACCACAGGGCTGTCCTCGTCCGCGACGAGGTCCTTGAACGCGCTCACGCCGTTGGTGGTCGCGTAGCCAGCCGTATCGACGTTGATCTTGACCGTCACCGGCACGCCGTGCAGCGGGCCGACCGGCTCGCGCCGCGCGATCGCCGCGTCAGCCTGCGACGCGGCCATCAACGCGCTGTCGGCCAGTACGTCGACAATCGCGTTGATGCCGGGATTCACATCCTCGAGTCGCTGCAGGCAGCTCTGCGTAAGTTCCGTCGACGACACGTCGCGACGCGCGACGCGCTCGACCATTTCCGCAGCGCTCAGACGCCACAAATCCTGAGTCATGTCATGCTCCTGGTTGATTCCGATGATTGACGTTGCAGGTCGAGCCGTCGCGCTGCGCATGCGACGGCTCGACCTGCGGGGCATGCGACGCATAAATCTTCCTGCACGCCTCTACCACCTCCCAGGTGCCGCGAAAACCAGTGGGAATCACAAAGCGATCCCCGGCGCGCAGCACCTTTTCGTTCCCTTGCATGTCTCGCACGATCGCCACGCCACTCAACATCTCGCAGTACTCGGATTCATCGTACTCGATCGTCCAATGGCCGGGCGTGCTCTCCCAGATGCCGGAGCTGAACTGTCCACAAGGACTGATGTAGTGATGCGTGAGCGTCTGCATCGGATTGCCGCCCAGCAGCAGCCCGCGCGGCACGCGGGACTGGGTCAGCTCCGCCGGGTCCCGCATCAGGTCAACGATATTCGTGATGTCTGTCATGAATGCATCCAAGGTATGCAGTGTTCGATATGGGTCAGGTACCGCGCGGCCGAACGTGCCGGCCGGCGCCGGCTCAAAGCGCGTCCATCATCCGGTGCCAGGTCATCGCGAGCATCAGCATCGGCGTGCGCAACAGGCGGCCGCCCGGGAAGTCGCGGTGCCGGATCTTGCCGAACAGGTCGAAGCGGGCGGCCTGTGCGTCGATCGCTTCCGCGATCAGCCGTCCCGCGAGCCCCGTGACGTTCACGCCGTGCCCGGAAAAACCCTGCGCGAAATACACGGTCGACTCGATGCGGCCGAAATGCGGCGCGCGATTCATCGTCGCGTCAACGAACCCGCCCCACGCGTAGTCGATCTTCACGTCCGCGAGTTGCGGAAACGTCTTCAGCATGTCTCGTCGCATCACGGCGGCGAGATCGCGCGGCGTGCGCGTCGAGCTACTCCCCTTGCCGCCCCACAGCATCCGGCGGTCCTTCGTCAGGCGGAAATAGTCGAGCGCTGCATTGCAGTCGCTGATCGCCACGTCCGTTGGCATTGTGTCGCTCGCCCTCGCGTCGCCGAGCGGCTCGGTCGCAATCAGGTAGGTCGCCACCGGCATGATCTTGCGCGCAAGCGCCGGCGCCAGCCGGCCGAGATAGGCGTTACCCGCGAGCACGACGTAGCGCGCGTCCACCAGCCCGCGCGCGCACGTCACCCAATGGCCTTGCGCGGTCTTCACGATTGCGTGCGCGCTCGTGTCCTCGTGGATCGACACCCCTGCGTCGCGCGCCGCGCGCGCCAGACCGAGTGTGTAGTTGAGCGGATGCAGATGGCCGCTGCCGGCATGGTGGAGCCCGCCCAGGTAGCGATCCGAAGCGACCACCTGGCGCATCTCGTCACGCTCGACATACCGGTACGCGCTACAACCGAAGCGCTTCTCGGCGGCTTCCCGCCAGGCACGCAGCGCGTCGACGTGGCGCGGCTTGTTTGCCGCGGTCACGTAGCCCAAAGTCAGGTCACAATCGATCTGGTGCTTCGCGATCCGCTCCTTGACGATCTCGACCGACTCGAGCCCCATTGCCCAGACGCGCCGCACGTCCTCTTGCGACATGTAGGACGAGAACGTATCGATGTCACACGAATAGCCCGCGATCAGCTGGCCGCCGTTGCGTCCGCTGGCGCCCCAGCCGATCTTCGACGCCTCGAGCAGCACGACCGAGTAACCGCGCTCCGCGAGACTGAGCGCGCTGGAAAGGCCAGTGAGTCCACCGCCGATCACGCAGACGTCAGCGGATACCGACGCATTGAGCGGTGGATAACACGTCCAGTCGTTCGCGGTGGCCGCGTAATACGACGGGACATGTGCTTGATTTTCGAACTTGAGCATGAAAAGCCTCGCGATCGGCGGCGGCCCTGTTTCCTCAGGCCGACGCCGGCATCGCATCAAAAAGAGTAGATGAATTGCGCGGCCAGGAGGTCGTTCGACTTCGCATACGTACCGTCACTACGCAGGAACACCTGATGGCTCGCCCAATCGTGCCGGTATTCCACCTTCACTGTGACCTGCTGGGTCGGATAGAACAGCAGGTCGAGCGCGGCGTCCTGGCGCGTCGCGCCCTTGCACTCAAAGCCGTGGTTGCTCGAAGCCGCCAGGCAATTCACGTCGACGCCGAAGCCGTTATACGGATCCATGCCATTGCCGTTGAGGGCGACCCCACCGCCACCGCCACCGTTCTTGCTGTCGACCAACAGGTCGTAGCGGGCCGTCACGCCCATCCGCCCGACCACCGGCAGCCTGAACTTCCGATGCGCGAGCAGCGACAGGCCGTACCACTGCGCCTGGCCGCCGTTCCATGCGCCATTCTGCTGTTGGCCGTAGTCGATTTCGGCGTTGTACTGTACGTCGGCCAGCGCGTACGTCGCATCGGCTTCGGTGAAGAAGAACGTGCCGTAGCCGTTCGACGCCTGGCCGCCCCAGCCGTAGCTGACCGAGCCTGTCGCCGGGTCGATCGCGCTCGGCAGCGTCTGCCGTCCGACCGCGAACGAGCCGCCGACGTCGAGTTGGCTGCCGCGGAAGTAGTCGACCCGCGCGGTGAACGTCGGCATGCGGTTGCTCGTCGTGATCGGATCACCGAGTGCGTTCGTGCCGGTCTGCGTAACCGAGCCGGCGGTACGGAACTGCTCGTTGCCGAGCAGGAATTTCCATGCCCACTGATCACCGGTGTAGTTCACACCGGCGCCGATCGAGCTGCCCGGATCCGAGAAGTCGTACAGCAGGTTGTGCGTGAGCGTCAGCATCTGGTTCGACTGCTGCATCTCGTAGCCGCTCAGCCCCGCCATCAGGCCGGCGACGACCGACGTGGTCGGTGTCAGCGGCACCGTCGCGATCGCGGTGTTCAGAATGTTGAGCCCGCTGTCGCCGTGTTCGTTCATCAGGTACATCCCGGCGCCGCGGTTCGGCATCAAGGTCACTTCGACGGAGGGCGCCATCGGACCAACGCCGAACGTCTTCTTGATGTCGAGGTACAGATCGCCGAACGTGCTGTTGTAGTACTGGTACGCGTTCTCGTGGTTTGCGAACTGGAACGACGACGTGCCCGCTGCACGGTTATACAGATAGGAGGGATCGATGTAGCCGGTCACCGACAGCCCTGCAATCGGGCCAGTTTGAGCAGCGTCGGTCAGCGCATCGACCTTCAGCTGCTGGCTCGCGGTCTGCTGCTTCAACTCGGCGACGTCGTCGTTGGTCAATACTGCCGGCGCCAGGCCGTAGTCCGCCGACGACGGATCGACCGCGGCCGTCCTCGCTGGCGCCGGCGCGGCGATGGGCTTCGCGGCAAGCTGCGACTGCAGCCCCTTGACCTCCTGCTGCAGCGTGGCGAGCTGCTGCTGCAGCGCCTTGATCTGATCGCCGGTCGGGCTCGCCGCGGCCAGCCCCGGCAGCACCCCGGCCACCAGCGCGCTGATTAACCTCTTCTTCATGAAACCGTCTCCTTGTTGTTGTTCGATTCGGACTCCTCAACCGCCGGACTTCAAGCGCAGCCACAGGCGGTTCTGCAAACGCGTGAGTTCGGCACTGATCGGCATCGCGAGCGACATTTTGGCAAGCGCGCTGTCAGTCACGTAAACGTTCGGATCCTGCGCGATCTCCGGCTTCACGAACGGGCGCGCGGCCTTGTTCGCGCTCGGATAGGCGATCTCGTTCGTGATTGCCGCGTTGGTCTTCGGATCCTCGATGTAGTTGATCCATTTCAACGCCGCCTCGGGATCCGGCGCATCCTTCGGGATCGCCATCGCGTCGAACCACAGCAGGCCGCCTTCCTTGGGATTCACGTAGCGGACCTCGTAACTGTGTTTCGCCTCCGCCGAGCGCCGCCGCGCGAGGCTGACGTCACCCGACCAGCCGAGCACCACGCACACGTCGCCGTTCGCAAGATCGTCCGCATAGCCCACCGAATTGAACTGCGTGATGTACGGACGAATCGTCTTCAGCACCTCGTAGGCCGCCTGATAGTCCGCCGGGTTCCTGCTTTCCGGGTCCTTGCCCATGTATTGCAGCACCGCCGCGAATGCCGCGTCCGGCGCGTCGAGCAGCGATACGCCGCAGCCCTTCAGCTTCGACACGTTCGCCGGATCGAACAGCAGCGCCCAACTGTCGGTCGGCGCATTGTCACCAAGCCGCTTCCTGACGGCCTCGACGTTGTAGCCAACCCCCGTCGTGCCCCACGCCCACGGCACGCCGTACTGGTTGCCGGGATCGGCCTTCGCCATCATCTTCATCAGCACCGGGTCGAGGTTCGCAAGGTTCGGTATCTTCGACTTGTCGAGCTTCTGGTAGACGCCCGCCTGGATCTGCCGCGCGAGATAGTTCGACGTCGGCACGACGATGTCGTAGCCGGAACTGCCGGTGAGCAGCTTGGTCTGCAGCGTATCGTCGCCGTCATAGCTGTCGTAGCGCACCTTGATGCCGGTCTGCTTCTCGAAGATTGGCACCGTGTCCTTCGCGATGTACTCTGACCAGTTGTAAACGTTCAGATTGGTGTCGCCGGCCTGGACGGACTGGCTCGCCGCGAACGCGAGGCTGGCTGATGCGGCGAACACGATCCTGACGATCGGGCGGCGACGAAAACGGGCACGCATAGAAAATCTCCTGTTAGGGTGAGTCGGCCGCCCCGTTCAATGCGGATACTGCCGATAAGCAAAGTCGTTAAAGCGTCGCGAGGCAATCGTCGACGTGCAGAGAGAACGTTGGGTAACGGGTATCGGCGCGCGGTGCTGTATCGCACTGTAAAGATCGGGGTACGCATCGTCTGTCCCTGGAACAAAGGACAAACGTCATCGCCTATGACGGCGGTTTGGGTGCATTCCCGTGTAGGCATGGGGAATTTGTCGTGGTACCAGTAGCGCCACCCAGAAACCATTGAGAGCCGAAGTGATGAACGCCGCGCCCACCTCCCCGGATATCCAGCTCAGTCAGGTCGCGTTCGTGACCGAGACGTTGGGCGACGTCGCGCAAGCCGTCGGCGCTCCGCAGTTCATTCAGGTCGTGTATGAAAGTCTTGTGCGTTTCGTCGACTTCGACGCGGTGCATCTGGACTACGAACGTGTGTCCCCGCCCGGCCAGCGCAGCATCGGCTGGATCGGGAGTTTCGGTCGCGATCGTGAGCTCGTCGAGCAGGTGATGCGGCACTACTACCGGAGCTATGCGAGCGAGGACGCGACATACGAAGGAATCGGCGACAAGCGCGACGTGCAGTTGATCCAGATCTCCGCGCAGAAGGTTGCGAGCGAGCTCCGGCATCTGTTCTTCGACATCGGCAACATCCACGATGAATGCGTGGTCTTCGGCGTGACGAACGGCACGCGATACTCGATATCGATGGCGCGCTCACGGCGCCTGCCATCGTTTTCGCTGAAGGAGTTGAGCCTGCTGAAGCAGTTCGCGCACGTCGTGCTACCGCTGTCGGCGGTACACAAGCGACTGATCGGCGCGATCTCGCCGGACGATGGCCGCCCGGATACGTCGGACAACAACCTGCTCGCGCAGTGGCTTCCGCAGTTGCACGGCAAGCTGACGTCACGCGAAACGCACGTGTGCTCGTCGTTCATCCAGGGAATGACGACACCGGCGATCGCGCAATCGATGGGACTGAAACCCTCGACCGTCGAGACCTATGCGAAGCGGGCATTCGCGAAGCTCGGCGTCGATTCGCGGCGACAATTGATGGCGCTCGTGCTGAAGAGCGCACCGCTAAGACATGACAGCGAAGGCGTTTAGTGGAGCCAGATGACGCGCGGCTGTCCGACGGGCTTCGTGGGTATTTTCCTCGAGAAACGGATCTGCTAAAAACCGCCACCGTCCGGTGGACTTTGATGGCGGTGCCGCTTATGCCTAGAACCGCGCGCGAATCCCCACTCCCGCAGTCTCGCCAGACGACAAACCGGCAAAATGGTCGTACATATATACGGCGTACAGGTCGGTGCGTTTGGAGAGCGGGTAGTCGTATCCGAGCGATGCAGTCTGGCGGGTCTGATTGAGTCCGCCGGAATCGCGCGAATACGCATACGACGCCAGAATCCTGCCCGTTCCGACAGCGATTGCCGCGCCGCCTTCGAACATGTTGACGTGAAAATCCTTGCTGACCACGTTGTCGTCCGTATAGGTGTATTCGCCGTATAGCTTCGCAAACGAAAACTCGTACGAAACCGCGAGCTGAGTCGCCGTCTGACTGTGAAAACCCTTCAGCAGCGAATTCAGGTCGCCCGCCGTCGAGTTAAAGTTCGCGTATTGGTAGACAGCGCCGGCGGCAAAGGGACCGTTCCGATAAGAAGCCTGCAGGGAATACCGCTTGCTACCGTTCCCCGCGTTGCTGTCGCCGAACGCGTAGATCGCGTGACCGGTGAATCCGTGCAGATCGGGAGTGGCGTACTGGACCGCATTGCTCCAGGCGGTCCCGCCGACAATCCCCTGATCTGTCTTGTACGCCGGATAAGTGCCAAGGCCTGCATACATCTGGGCGATGGTCGGCGAGAACGTGAAAGAAGCGTAAAACGGATTGAACTGGCATGCCTGCAAATACAGCAGACTGCTCTGGCGTCCCAGCGTGACAGTGCCGGCGGGTGTCGTGAGACCGACATAGGCGTTACGTGAGAAAAACGGATCGCCGTTGAAGGAGCCGTACGCGCCATTCTGTGGACGGAAAAATCCCTCGATAGCAAAGATCGTCTTGTAGCCGCCACCCAGGTCCTCCTGACCACCGAAGCCCCAGAACGAGGTAGACAGACCACCGCCGCCTTCCTGCCAGCTAGCAGCTTTGCCGGGATATTTCTGGACGCCGACCCATGTATCGACGATGCCATACAGCTGCACGCTCGATTGCGCGTATGAATGAGCGCCTACCACCATAAAGACGATTATCGCAGCAATGCGGCAGATCCTTTTCAGCAAAACAGTGCAAGCACTTTCTATAAGCATAGTATTACCTCTTTCGCTCTTTTAAATGACGAATGGATGCCGACGTCATGATTGACGTCTCGAAGCCGGGGGTAATTGCGGGCGCAACTTATACCTGAGGCGGAATTCAAGGCCGGAGGTCTGGCCGCAAATCAAATGCGGCAGCGTGCCGGATGCGACCTGCAGGCGATCACACGATCACAAACAATCGATTGTTTGGGGAGCCGCCTTTGATGTTCCCCGCGTTGGTATGTGTGCAGCGTCGGGTTTGGTGCGACACGCAAAGCCAGGACGATTGCCATCGACTCCGTCGCTGGCAGCCGCCCTGGTTCAGAAGCGCTAACGCGAATAGGACCGATGTTCCAACGATCTTCGGTGATACAACACGATCGCAGTTTTGATTTTCTGGAACAGAAAGAAATAGAGTTTGATGTACTGCCCCACCAGAATGGCGTTCATGAACGTGCCTTCGCGGATGAATTTGGGCCCGCCAAGCAGGGTGAACCCGATCACCGCACTGACGATCAAAAGCGTGCAGTCAAAGGCCGTCTTTATGTCACCCCACTTTCGTCCCGTGCGCTTGAAAAGTGTATTGACGAACATGTCGATCGGCATGAGCACGAGATTCGCGCGGATCATCAGGAACAGGCCGAAAGCCAGCAATGCATCTGCGAAAGCTAACAGGAAGAATTTCGGGAGATAGTCCTGAAAACCGATCGACCTGGTCAGCATCAGGTTCAGATCCAGGCACGTAGCCAGCACAAATGCCGGAATCAACGAGGCGAAGTTCTTCAGTTTGAAGTCTTTCCGCGCGGCCAGATAAGTCAGGAACAGCATGAACAACTCGAGCATGAAGTTGTACGTTCCCTGGCTCAGACGCGGGTACACGAGGGTCATCGTCCGGGTCAGGCTGCTTTGCGGTGAAATGCCTATGCCAGCCCTGATCGCCAGGCTGATGCCCAAGGTCAGTATGTAAATGCCAATGACGTAGGTGATCCAGCGCCGTTTCAGGCTCCCGGTATCAATGACTTCAGCTTCCCTTGCATGGTGCGCCATTACTGCCCCTTGGTTGTCTTCCTGCTTTTGTGCGGTGCTGTTCGCCTTTCTTGATGATGGGGCACCGCGCTATGGTGAGGCGTTTTCCGCGATGTACCGGAGTGAACGTGCCGGTTCCATCCTCAGCTCCCACGGCCGGCGGGAATCTAGCGCACCCGCCGGCCTTCTCTTCCTATCGGGTTAACATCAAACCATGAAACCGAACCGGTCGAGAGAGATGAACAAGGTCAAAAGCTTGTTCACCACGGGCTCGCCCTCATTGCGGTTACCCATCGCCTCCAACGCGGCGTCGACGGCGCGGGTCGCGCTGAGCAACTCGGAAAGGTTCATGTTGGCCTGGACGCCGTAGATGTCGAGGGGCAACACCGCCTTGATTTCCTTGTTGTCGGTGACGACGCACCCACCCGCATAGGTGTCGACCCGTTGAAGGCAGTGGCACATTTCTGCGCTGTCCTGTCCGACCGCGACGAAGTAAGCTTTGGGCGCAGGCCAAAACGTTGCCACGGCGCCGCGATCGATGTAAACGCCTTTGAACAGACCGTTGACCACATGGCGCTTGCCGTCGGCATAGCGCTGTACGACCGAAATCCGGTTGAGCTTGACGCCCCCTACTTCGGCGACGACTTTGCCGTCCCGCAACGGCACCCACACTTCCTGATAGAACTTCTCGTGGCCACGGCCATAGACGTCGAACAGGTACACCTTCGCCTGCTCGCCATCTGCCGAGATTTCCAGCGGAACAAGGTCCAGTTGTTCCGGCGTCAGATCGCCGAGACCCGGAACCGGCTTTTTCACCATGCTGGAATAGTCGATATCGGCTTGCTTCAACAGCTTGCGATCTTTGGCGACCAGTTCGCCATCCTTGAAAACAAAACGCGGGTTGATCTTCGACAGGCTGTCGGTCAGCACGATATCGGCAAACCGGCCTGGCGTCAGGGAACCGAACTTGTTGTCCATCCGGAATGCACGCGCCGTATAAAGGGTCGCCATCTTGATCGCCTTGATCGGATCGATGCCCATTTCGGCACACAGCGAAACGATCCAGTCCATGTGGCCCTTGGTCAACAGGCGGTCGACCGAGATATTGTCCGCGCACAGTTGAAAATTCTCGGCAGGCCACTTACGTTTGACAATCGCGCGCAGCATGATTTTAATCACGTCGCTGCTGCCGACGCCGAATTTGATTTGCGTCTGAAGCCCGTAGCGGACGCTTTTCTCGATGTCGTCCTCCTTCCAGACATCGTGGTTGGCGAAGGCGCCGATCGCGGGCATGTAGTTCAGCATCATGTCCGATAGCGCAGTCACGCCCCAGTGAGTGTTCATGAAACCGCCCTTGGCACGCCCCAAGGCCGATTTGCGGAAGTCGTCGTCATTGCCCACGCTATAGGTCAGGTGCGCGAGCTCGCCCAGGCCGATCACCGGATCCATCTTCAGCAGGGCATCGGTGACCTCCACGGAAGTTTTCTTTCCTGGTGCGAACGCATACACCCGATAGGGTAGGCGTTCGTGATTCTTGAACAGTTGCTCGGTGGCCTGCACCGCTTCTGCGCCCGCCGCACTCACAAAATCGAGGCATTCGGAAAAAATGGTGGTCGTACCGCAGGGGACGATGGCCTCGGCAAACGCTGCCGGATGGGCCAATTGCGCATCGAAGTGAACGTGGGCGTCGATCAGGCCCGGGATGGCATAAAGGCCTTCACCGTCAAAAACCTCGCGCACCTTGATAGCCGTTTCGTCAGGATTCAATGCAACGATGCGCTTGTCGTAAACAAGAATGGACCCTTGATAGACAGTTTCGCTATGGACGTCGAGGATATTCAGATTCTTCAGGAGAAGATCGGCCTCCTTTCTTCCATTGAGAACCTCGAAAATCGCTCTCACCTGGTCATAGTGGGTACTCACCTGGCCATGTTGCCCGGATGCTGTGACGTTTCTCTCGCTGACTTCTTGATACATGGTTGTCTCACTTTCATCAATTAGTTTGAGCCTGCTTTTTGTCGCGCCGCAGCGGACCAATTTGTTGGAATAGATCCAAACAATATTTGCGGAAAAACCGGTCGGGAGCGTGCTGGGCAGGCCATTTCAGATCCCATCACCAGCGGCTGCGACTGGTGCAATTAAGACTGAAGTGAGCGTTTCTAAAAAGAAGCGTTTTTTGCACGGAGCGTGCACTTTTCGAGTACGCTATGCCGACCAGAGAGGCAGGCGACCGACCAGGGAGGCAGCCGAACATGCTCCATTCACGATTGCTGCGCTACCTCGACGAAGTTGCACGTTCCGGCTCGATCCGCGGTGCTGGCGAAAAGCTGCACATTGCCCCTTCTGCCATCAATAAGCATCTGCTGCTCCTTGAAGAGGAGATCGGCGAACCGCTGTTCGAGCGCCTGCCGCGCGGACTGCGACCGACGCAGGCAGGGGAAATCCTCCTTGCCCATGTGCGCAAAACCATTCTGGAATACCGCCAGGTCGAAGCCGAGATACGCGACCTCAAGACGCTGCAGAAGGGCGAGGTGATCATTGCCACCGTGACCGGGCTGGCCAGCGGAATCGCCTCCACTGCAGCAGCAAGTTTCTGTACGCACCACCCTCATATCAAGATTTCGATCACGGCCATGTCCGCGCGTGAAATCCTGGACGCGCTTGTCAGCGGTGAAGCCGATCTGGGCTTGGGCTTCAACCTGGCGCCATCACCACAACTCGAAATCCTTTGGGAGATGGACACGCGCCTCGGTGCTGTGATCGCACCGAACCATGCATTGGCGCGCATGGAGTCCATACCGCTCGCCTACTGCACCTCTTATCCACTCATCTTCGCCGACCGATCCATGCTTATGCACGGCATCGTCGCCGATACTTTCGTGGAAGCGGGACTCAGCGTCGAACCAGCCTTTCGAACGAATTCGATCGAGACCATGAAACGCCTCGCCGCTGCGAGCGAAAGCATTGCGTTTCTCAGCAAGTTCGACATCGCGGAGGAGCACCGCCAGGAGATTCTCACTTATCGACAGATTCGTGACCGCGTCTTCAGCAAGAACGTCCTCTCCCTCGTGCGCCGCGAAAAGCTCGGACACGGCCTTGCGAGCTTGCTGCTCGCTGAGGAAATCATGGGTGTATTGGGGGCAATGAGCGGATGACGCTGGCCCATGAAATGGGGATCTGTCGCGCCAAGTCGTTCAGGAAATATTTGGGCTCCTGAATTTTTACTCAGGGCGCCTTCGCAATGTTCTCGGAGCCGAGTTCCCGCATGACAACGTCCACGAAGCTGCGCAGCTTCGTGGTCTGCCGCCGGTCGGCGTGGAAGAGCAGGTGCATCGGTCGCGACGGGGTGTCGAAGTCCGGCAGTATCCGGACGAGCTCACCGCTGGCGATGGATGCTCGCGCGAGATCTTCAGCGATGAAGGCGATGCCGAACCCTTCGAGCGCTCCCGAGAGCAAGGCGGCGGCATTGTTCACCTGTAGCTGACTGCGAACCCGGACGTCGATTTTGCGACCGTCGCGCAAGAATCGCCAGTCGACTGACGATGCCCACGTGTCGGCATAGCCAAGGCATTCATGCGCCTTCAGGTCTGTCGGGTCGCGGGGGATTCCTCGTTGATTCAGATACGCCGGTGATGCGCAGGCGACCACGCGGAATGGACGCAGCGCGCGCGCCGTCAGCGACGAGTCTGCCAGCCGGCCGATCCGGAAGACGGCCTCAAAACCTTCCTCGACCAGATCGACATATCGGTCGGTGAGGATCAACTCCATCTCGACTTCGGGATATTGGCGCAGGTAGCGGGTCACGAGGGGCATCAGCGTGTGTGTGCCGAACGACACCGGGGCATTGACTCGCAGACGCCCCCGCGGGGTGCCTGTAGCGTTGTCGCCAGCCGCATCCGCCCATTCGGCCTCCGCCAGCACCAGCTTGCAGCGCTCGTAGTAGGTCTTGCCGATCTCGGTGAGGCTCTGGCGCCGGGTGGTGCGGTTGAGAAGCCGCGCGCCAAGGCGCGCTTCGAGGTAGCTGACGTGTTTGGCGACCATTTGCGGCGACATCGTGAGGGCTGAGGCCGCGGCGGCGAACGAGCCCAGGTCCACGGCCTTGACGAACGTGGTCATGCTGGCAAGCCGATCCATTCACTACTCCTGGTGGTGAGACTAATGCTCAATTGAGTAATTATTATCTAAAACGAGATTGATACACTCAAACCCATCGGATGTCATATCGACACGGACGAAAGGAATGAACATGAAAATCGGAATCATCGGATCAGGCAACATCGGCGGCGCCCTCACGCGCCTTTTCCGCGCGGCCGGACACGAAGTCACCGTTGCCAACTCGCGTGGCCCGGCTTCCCTGGCCGAGTTGGAGCGCGAGACTGGTGCACGCGCTTCTTCGGTCAACGAGGTCGCGCAAAGCGCCGAGGTCGTGGTCCTGTCAATACCTCTGAAGAACGTCGAGTCCCTGCCCGCTGGTCTGTTTTCCGGTGCAGCGCGTGGCCCGATCGTCATCGACACAAGCAACTACTATCCGCGTCAGCGCGACGGTCGCATCGGCGATATCGAAGCCGGCACCACCGAAAGTGGCTGGGTGCAGCAACGTATCGGACACCGCGTCGTCAAGGCGTTCAACTCGATCCTGGCGCAGAGTCTCGTTGAGAACGGACGGCCCGCGGGCACGCCGGGGCGGATTGCGCTGGCGGTCGCCGGCGACGAGGCGGATGAGAAAACTGTCGTCATGAAGCTGCTGGACGACATCGGTTTCGACACCGTGGATGCCGGCACGATCGCCGACTCCTGGCGCCAGCAACCGGGCACGCCAGGCTACCTCCAGGACTTTGACTCCGCAGGAGTGCGCGCAGCGCTGCAGCAGGCTCGGCGAGAGCGTACCGCCGAGTGGTCCGGGACCGCGAGCAGCCCGGGCTCGTTCGAGTCGCCTATTTGAGGCAGTGCATCGCCGGTTGCTTGTGTCATCACCTGGATCTCCCATGAACCTCAATCGCTCTCTCCGCACCCTTGCGGCCATTCTGGTTGTATCGTCGAACCTCGCCGGCGTGCACGCAGTGGCCAAAGAGCCGCCAACGCTGATCGAACGGCTGAACCAGGCGGGCCCGGAAGCCGAGGCCCTGGCCCGACGCGTCGGAACCTGGGACGTCACGATCACGAGTTGGGATGCGCCGGGCGCTGCGCCTGTCGTCATCACTGGGCTCGTGGCCGAACGCCGAATGATCGGGCCGATGCTCGAAGAGGTCCTGCAACCGAGTCCTGGCACAACCAGGGCGTCCTTCAGTCGTGCAGACTATTTGACCTTCAATCGGCTCGAAGGGCGATGGCAATATATGTCCATGGACAGCCGTGTTCCGGACGGATTGATGTCTGCCTGGAGCCTCGACGCAGACCCAGAGCAGCGCGTGTTCATGAGCTTCCTGCCCTTCGCCACGCCGAGCGGCACCGGGGCCGGCGCAAACGGGCAAATGCTCCGCATGGAGCAAGTGATCCTGCGTCAGGACGCCGATCATGAATTGAAGGACCAGTACTTCACGGCTGCCGGGAGTGCACCCATCAAGTGGCTTGGCAACCGCTATAGCTACACGCGTCGTCAATGAACTTGAGCAGATAAGACTCGCCGCACAGTGTCACGCACATTTCGTCGAGGTGCCAGGTCGAGCCAGGCTTGCGACGCGCAGCCTTGATCGTGGTAAAGCGATCTCGCATTCTTCCTCACGCGACCTTACTCGACCATCTCAGCAACGTGACATGACCTACCTAGGCGAGCCTGGTTTTCTTGCATCCGCGAGTTTCAGGCCGAACGCCATGTTGTCGTACAGCGTCATACGCGGACAGACCGCGTGCGACTGAGAAACAAATCTGCATGCGTACGCCCGGTGAACAAAACACCGTAGCGCCGAACGATCGCCAGCACGGCCGGCCGCAGACAACAAGGGTCCATCCTAGTCCACACGCTCATTCAAATACGCGGTTGGCGCAATGCCGAAGCTGCGGCGGAACATCGCCGTGAACGCACTCACACTGCCGTAGCCGACTTCGAGTGCCGTCGCCGTGACCGACTTCCCCGTCGCGAGCAGCGCCAGCGGCTCGAAGATCCGCACCTGCTGGCGCCAGTCCGAAAAGCTCAATCCCGTTTCGTTCCTGAACGTGCGCGTAAACGTGCGACGCGACATGTTCGCGAGAGCAGCCCACTCGTCCATGTCGCGCGCATCGTCGGACGCTGCGACGAGCGCGCGGCACACGCGTAGCAGACGTTCATCGGCGGGCATCCGCAGGTACAAGGGCGCGGTCGGCAGACGCACCATCTCGTCGAGAATCAGCAGCATCAGACGCTCGTCGCGTCCGCCCAACTCGTATTCGGTCGGCACCAGCATTGCTTTGAGAATCAAGGTGCCTGAATCGAGCGTGGAATCGCGTCGAAAGACAACACGGCAGCTGATCTGCTGGAGTTTCGCATTCAATCCCGGATCGCTTCATTGTCCTGCCCCTGGTTCGCCTGCTCACGCATCAGCAGGAGCAGCGCGATAAGCACAAGCACGATCGTCAAGCCAACGAAGAGCAACGTCGCGCGTTGAATGTCGGCGAGCTGCACGGCGATGCCAAGGCCAATCACGGGTAGTGAGATCGCCACATAAAGCACGACGAAAAAGCTGGACGTGACTTCCGCTCGCCTGTGCGCCGGCGCCGCGGACGCGATCTCGCCCAACCCGGCGCGGAAGCTGATGCCCTGCCCGATTCCTGCCAGGGCGGTGCCGAGCAAAAGCGCACCGAGCGAGCGCTCCGGCACGCACAGACCAACACATATCAGTCCCACGACGAGTCCAACGCAGCCAGCCGCTTGCCTCCGTCGGGCAGCAATGACCGTCTGTACGATTTGCCCGAGTGCGGAGCACGCGAACAGCAGGAACACGATCGCGCCGGTCACGATGCCGCTGTGAAAGCCGAGTACGACCCGAATCAGTTGCGGGGCGACAGCCGCAAAGAAGCCCACCACGACGAAACCGGCAAACCCCGCCAGCGCGGCAGGAATAAACGCACGGCGTACTTCGGCAGGAAGCGAAATTTTCTGGATGCCGAGCTTCACCCGGGCAGGAATCGTAGCGGTCTCCGGCACGCCAGGGACAACTAGCACGGCGACGCCCACCAACGCGAGATGCGCCGCATAGGGCAAGCGCGTTGGCCAGGGGAATAATTCGACGAGGATGCCGCTTAGCAAAGGACCACAACCCAGCCCGAGCATATTTGATGCCGTGGCCGCGAGCATGGCTTTGCCGCGCCACGCAGGCGGCGCGAGTTCGATCACGGCTACGGTGGCGGTTCCTGTGAAGATGCCGGCGGAAATTCCCGACAGCAGGCGGCCGAGCATCAGAAGCACCAACCCGTCGCCAAGCAGGAACGTCAGCGCTGATGCGGCCGACGCACACAGTCCCGCCAGTAGCATGCGACGACGGCCTAGCTGATCGGACCAGTTGCCGACCAGTAGCAGCGCACCCAGCACCCCGACTGCATACGAGGCGTAGATCACCGTGATGATGGTCGGTGTAAAACCATACTGCAGTTGGTAGTACCGATAGATTGCCGTCGGTAGCGTTGTACCCATCATGTTGATCGCGAACGCCAACGCGACAGCCAGAAATGCAATCGGGGATTGCGGTGTGACAGCAGCTGCTTTCATGAAACGTCCCAACGGTTGCTCGAAGATTGCGGGCAATTATGGGCAATTTCTCACGGCCTTGCTGGCGGCTCGACCGTGGCGGTCAGCTTCGACCTTACATTCCAGCGGCGGCGTTAAGCGATCGGCACCTCACGCGGACGTAGGTGATCGATCCGCTTTTCGCCGTGGTCGAACTCGCGCCGCGCCAATTCCATTTCGCTCATGTGGACTTCGACCCAATCCCATATCCCGCAGATCTTGTCGAGCAGGCTCCGCCCCAGTGGCGTCAGCTGATAGTCGACTCGCGGCGGGATCACCGGATGCACGTAGCGCGTAACGAGGCCGTCACGCTCGAGCTGCCGCAGCGTCTTGGTGAGCATTTTCTGGCTCACGCCCTCCACCACTTCGCGCAGCCGCGAAAAACGCATCTCGCCATGCGTACCGAGTGCGTCGATGACGAGGATCGTCCACTTGTCCGCGATCTGCTCGATGATGTTCCGCGCCAGGTCGTCGGTTTTTTTTTGTGGGTTGTCGTGCGCGTAAGCGCCGTCGTAGCAATTAGTTTCCATGGGGAAAGTATGAAACCGTCAGGTGCCTTCTTGTGATCGCCGGATGCCGCTGAAATAATCGACTTGCCTGCCCGTCCGATGGGCACGTCGCCGTTAGTCAGATTGCATTCGACCCGGATGCGGTGCTTTACGTAGTGCTTTGATTAGAGAGCTTCACATGACTATTGAAACAATCGCAATTGAAGGTTTAACGACCCCCGTCTCACGCATCGGCCTTGGCACCTGGGCGATCGGCGGATGGATGTGGGGCGGCACCGACGAGAAAGACTCGATCGCGGTGATCCGCCGGGCGCTCGACAGCGGTGTCAATCTGATCGACACAGCGCCGGTGTACGGCTTCGGCGCTTCGGAGGAGATTGTCGGCAAGGCGCTGGCCGATGGGTATCGGCACAAGGCGGTCATCGCGACCAAGGTCGCATTGGAATGGCACGACGGTGCGGTGTTCCGCAATTCGTCGCCAGAGCGCATTCGTCAAGAAGTAGAGGATACGCTTCGGCGCTTGCGGACAGATTACATCGATCTGTATCAGGTGCACTGGCCCGATCCGCTCGTGCCGATCGAAGAGACCGCCGCGGTGCTCGACGATCTGCGCAAGGAAGGCAAGGTGCGGGCGCTGGGCGTCAGCAACTTCTCGCCTGCGCAAATGGATGCATTCCGGCGCGTGGCGCCGCTGTCAGCCACGCAACCGCCGTACAACCTGTTCGAGCGCGATATCGATCGTGATGTGCTGCCGTACGCAAAACAGCATGGGCTCGTCGCGCTTGCCTATGGGGCACTATGCCGCGGACTGCTGGCCGGGCGCATCGGTGTCGAGACGCGGTTCGAGGGCGACGATCTGCGCCAGCGCGACCCGAAGTTTCGCGAGCCGCGTCGCGAGCAGTATGTCGCGGCCGTAAAAGCACTCAACGTGTTCGCGCGCGATAACTTCGATAAATCGGTGCTCGCGCTGGCGGTGCGCTGGGTGCTCGACCGCGGCCCGACGATCGCGCTGTGGGGCGCACGTCGCCCGGCGCAGCTCGACGGGATCGAAGATGTGTTCGGCTGGCGCCTCGACGAGAAGGCGTTCGAGCAGATTGACGCGATTGTTGCGCAATTCGTCAAAGATCCTGTTGGGCCGGAATTCATGGCGCCCCCGGAACGTGTGCTCGTAGCATGACAGGGAGCCAGACGCCTGGCAGATGTGGCGTGCGTCGACAACAAGGAGTGAACCGATGGAACTGATTGTGAATGGCGTGCATCACAACCTCGACGCCGACGCGAACATGCCGCTGCTATGGGCGGTGCGTGACCTGTTAGGCCTGCATGGCACCAAGTTTGGCTGCGGCGTGGGCGCATGCGGCGCCTGCACCGTACATCTGGACGGCGTGGCGGTGCGTTCATGCGTCACCTCACTGAGCGATGTGCAGGGCAAGCCCGTGACGACGATCGAAGGCTTGGGCAAAGGCGGCGAGCATCCCGTGCAGCGAGCGTGGAAAGCCGCGAATGTGCCGCAGTGCGGCTACTGTCAGCCTGGCCAGATGATGCAGGCTGCGTCGCTGCTAAAACAGACGCCGAAACCGAGCGATGAGCAGATCGTCGAAGCGATGTCCGGCAATGTCTGCCGCTGCGGCACCTATCAACGCATCAAGGTTGCCATCAAGGCAGCGGCGGAGCAGGCGTAATGAGCGAGATTGTCAATCTGAGCCGGCGCCGGGTGCTGAAGGGCACTTTGGCGGGCGGGGTGGTATTGGGCCTGCAAGTCGGCGGCGCACGCATGGCGTTCGCAGCGAGCCCGCTCGCTTCGGCGAGCGGCGCCAGAACGGTATTTGCACCGAACGTCTATGTATCGGTCGCGCCGTCGGGCGAGATCGTGCTGGTCGTGCATCGCTCCGAGATGGGCACCGGCATTCGCACCAGCCTCGCAATGATCCTCGCCGACGAACTCGATGCCGACTGGAACACCGTCAAGGTCGTGCAGGCACAAGGCGATGCGAAGTACGGCGACCAGAATACCGACGGCTCGCGCAGCATCCGCCAGTTCTTCCAGCCACTGCGCGAGGCAGGCGGCTCTGCGCGCCAGATGTTGATGGCCGCCGCCGCTGCGCAGTGGTGCGTGAGCCCGGCGAGTTGCCGGACTGAACCGGGTCATGTGGTGCATGCTGCGAGTGGGCGGCGCCTTTCATACGGCGCGGTGGCCGTAGCCGCGGCGCGTCAGCCAGTGCCCGGCCGCGACACGCTGCACCTGAAAAATGAGGACACGTGGCGCTATATCGGCAAGTCGCTGCCGATCGTCGATCTCGACGACATTGTTCACGGCCGTGCGACGTACGGCATCGATGTCGTATTACCCGGTATGACGTATGCGTCGGTCGAACGTTCGCCCGTGTACGGTGCAACGCTCAAAAGCGTCGACTCGACCGAAACGATGAAGGTGCCCGGCGTGTTGCACGTGGTGCGCATTGCTTCCACCCCGCTGCCCGCCGGCTTCCGGCCGCTGGGCGGCGTTGCAGTGATAGCGACCAACACGTGGGCCGCGCAGCAAGGGCGTCTGAAACTGAAGCTCGGATGGGACCTCGGGCCGAACGGCACTTACGATAGCCACGCGTATCGCAAGGCGCTTGAGGACACCGCGCGTCAGCCTGGGAAAGTTGTGCGCAACAACGGCGATACCGCGGGCGCGCTGAAAAACGCTGCACGACATGTGTCAGCGGACTATTACGTGCCGCATCTGGCGCACGCGGCGATGGAGCCGCTGGCTGCGACTGCATCGTTTGCGAACGGCGTGGTTGAGGTCTGGACCGCGACGCAAAATCCGCAGCAAGCGCGTACAACCGTCGCACAGGTGCTCGGCCTGCAGGAGCAGGCCGTGACGATCAATGTCACGTTGCTCGGCGGTGGCTTCGGCCGCAAGTCGAAACCGGACTATGTGGCCGAGGCCGCGTTCCTGGCGCGCGAAGTCGGCACACCCGTCAAGCTGACGTGGACACGCGAAGACGACATTCGAAACGACTACTTCCATGCCGTGTGCGCGCAGCACATGGAAGGCGGACTCGATGCGCAGGGCAGGACCATTGCGTGGTTGCACCGGAGCGTGTTTCCGTCGATCGGTTCGACGTTCACGCCGAACGTCGTTTATGGTTCGGCGGGCGAACTCGGTCAGGGTGTGACCGACATGCCTTATGACGTCGCCAACGTGCAGTGCGAAAACGGAGCGGCGCCGGCGCATACACGTATCGGCTGGTATCGCTCGGTGTACAACATTCCGCACGGCTTCGCGCTGGGTTCGTTCGTCGACGAACTCGCCGCCGCTGCGCGACAGGATCCGGTGCAGCATCTGCTCGCGCTGCTGGGCAGTCCGCGCCATGTCGATCTGCATGCGCTGGGGGTCGACTATCCGAACTACGGCGCGTCGATCGACGAGTATCCGATCGATACCGCACGCTATGCCGCGGTGGTCCGCGCGGCCGCGGTGCGGTCGAACTGGTCCGCCACGTTGCCCGCTCGCCATGGGCGCGGCATCGCTGTTCATCGCAGCTTTCTGTCGTACGTCGCCGCCGTCGCGCAGGTGCAGGTTGCCGACGATGGCTCGGTGCGCGTGACACGTATCGATCTGGCGGTCGACTGCGGACGTATCGTCAATCCCGATCGCGTGATCGCGCAGTTCGAAGGGGCTGTCGTGATGGCGCTCGGCAACACGCTATACAGCGAACTGACATTCAGTCAGGGTGCGGCCGACCAGTCGAACTTCACCGACTACCGTGTCGCCCGTATCGACTCCGTGCCGGAAACGCACGTATATATCGTGCCGAGCGCTGCACCGCCTGGCGGTGTTGGCGAACCGGGTGTGCCGCCGGCAATGGCTGCGATCTGCAACGCGATCTTCCATGCGACAGGCACGCGGATTCGGGCGTTGCCGGTCGATAGCGCGTTGTTAAAGCGGGCGTGAACGGCGGGTTATCGGTCACGTCTCATTGTGTCGCGCCGGCGTGCCGCAATGCATCCTCCGCAACCGGGTTGTGTTGTGCGATCGCCATTTGCAACGCGGTCCCGCCGCGCGCATCGACATGATTCGCGTTGGCGCCGTGCGCGACAAGCACCGGAATCATATCGAGTCGGCCGAATAGCGCAGCAAACGACAATGCCGTTTCCCCCGCGTTGTTGGTTTGGTCGATGTCGCAATGCGTGTCGAGCAACATCGTCGCGATATTCGTCTCGCCTTTGAAGAGCGCCCCCATCAGTGCCGTGTTGCCATGCCGGTCGGCGGCGCAAGCGTTGGCGCCGGCAGAAAGAAGGACCTTCAATGTCTCCGGGTGATTGTCATACGCGCTAAGGATCAGCGCGGTATAGCCTTCGGGTGTCGTTGTCTCGAGCGGGAAATGCGCGTCGATCAGCGCCTGAACGATATCCGTGCGTCCCGCACGCGCCGCGACAAACCAGTCTTCGGTGTAACGCGGCGTGTCCGTCACGGCCGAATACGTTCCCGGCTGATACACATGCTGTGCGCAACTCGCCGTCAACAGTGCGGCCAGGGTGGCGACCGCCACGGTCCGAACAAGGCGCCGGGCAGTGAAAGAGCATCGCATTGCGTTCTCCGTAAGAAAGCCTGTCTAATCAGCTGGGAAGCCTGCTTGCGCAGGCTCCCGTGCATGCTTCAGTTATCGCTCAGGTGTGCGGCTGCATCCTTCACACGAGTGACATCCGCGTTGGTCGCACGCGCGAGGCGGGTACCGTAGTCGGCATCAGCCTTATAGAAGTACGAGAGCATTGCGTACTTGTTCGCGTCGTTGGTCACGCGGCCAAGGTCGCCCGACAGCGCCGTGATCAGATCGGTCTTGCCGGTCTCAGACAGCGTCCGGTAATACTCGCCGGCCTGACGGAAGTCGAGCGTCTTGTGGATCGCTCTTTGCTGGGTTGTCCCTTTCAGCGGCGTCTGCACGGACTTGTACTTGTCCTGCTGCGAGATTTCGGCGACTCCGGACGGCTCGTAGTTCACTTCGCCCTTTCGATCCCCCTCGTTCATGAAGCCGTCCTGGTTGTTGTTGTAGACCGGGACGATGGGGCGGTTGATCGGCAACTGGTTGTAGTTCGGGCCGAGGCGATACATCTGCGTATCGGCATAGGAGAACAGGCGGCCCTGCAACATCCGGTCCTCGGAAGGTTCGATCCCCGGCACGAGCCGCGACGGCGCGAAAGCCGACTCTTCCGTGGACTCAAAATAGTTGTCCGGAATGCGGTTGAGCGTCATCGTGCCCACCTTCTGCTCCGGGATGGAGGACGGCCACACCTTCGTGTCATCCAGCGCATCGAAGTCGAATTTGTCCATGTCCTTCGGCGAGAGCACCTGGATGTAAAGGTCCCACTGTGGATATGAACGCGCCTTGACGGAGTTGTACAGGTCATTGGTCATCAGATTCCAGTCCGCGCCGATCGAATGCGGGATATCCTGGGGACGAATGCCTTCGACACCCTGACGGCTCTTCCAGTGAAACTTCACGTAGTGAACTTCCCCTTTTGCATTGACGAACTTGAAGGCGTGCACGCCGTAGCCGTCCATGTGGCGATACGAATCCGGCATGCCCTCGTCCGTGTAGAGGTGCGTCAGCATGTTCGTCGCTTCGGGCGAATGGGCGAAAAAGTCGAACGCCAGATTCGGATCCTGCACGCCAGTCACTGCCGATGGCTTGTTCGCATGCACAAAGTCAGGAAACTTGATGGCGTCCCTAATGAAGAAGATCGGCCAGTTGATGCCGACCATATCCCAGTTGCCTTGCTGCGTGTAGAACTTGATAGCGAAACCGCGCGGGTCTCGTGCCTGCTCGGGCGACCCGCGATAGCCCATCACCGTCGAGAATCGGACGAAGACCGGGGTCTTCGTTCCAGGCGTGAACACCTGGGCAGCGGTCAGCGAACTGAGGTCTGTAGTCGGCACGAACTCGCCAAAGATACCTGTGCCACGCGCATGCACGACGCGCTCGGGTATCCGTTCCCGGTCGAAGCGCTGCAGTTTCTCGATGAGATGAGAGTCCTGCAAAAGAACCGGACCTTCGGGGCCTGCCGTCTGGGAGTTCTGGTTGTCGCCGACAGGCGACCCGCTATCCTGGGTCATATCCACGGCATACGCCGGCTGAGCGATCGCCATTGCCGAGACGATCGAGAAAATGCTTGCTGCAATCTGTGTCTTCAGTATTTTCACGTTGGATTCCTGGTTCATGGGGAAACCAGAAGGATCCTATGACTCAGTCATTCGATTATCCAATCTCTTTTTCCTATCATTTCAATAGCCACTGAATTACCCTGCAAAATAAAAATTACAAAAATAAAGTTGACAATTTAAACGAATTTAAATGAAAAGAGATTGCGGATTCCATGACGAAAACGTGAATTAAAAGATTATTCGGAATTTCGAAGAGAGAATCTGTCATGGGTCTTGTTGCATTGCCGTTTCCCAACAATGACGCCGCGTCACGCGCGTGGCGGCCCGCCTAGGCGCCGTGCGTGGCTCGTCGGACTGAGCCGTGGTATGCCGTGTGGATAACCTGGTGCGGCGATATGCCGGGCAAGCCACGTGATCGATATGTGGGCAGGCGCCGTGTGCGCTTTATTCAGTTCGAATAATTTAAACTTCATTTATTATTTTCTCGCATACCCTTATGAATGATATGTTTTTATCCATCACATCCAGAAAACGTTTAATTATTTTATAAATCGCCTTAAGTTAACCTTATCATTGCACGAAATAGTGACAATTAAATCAGGACCGCAGGCATGCGCACCAATAATTGGAGATGCCTTTCCTGATTTCATCAATCGTCTCGAATGTGAATTGAGGTGCTATCGATAACCATTCCTGCAACAAAGCGCTCGCCGAGTCGTTTTCGATAGAGCGGGATGCACAGTAGATGTCGCCTGAGCGCGTAGTGCTGGCGAATTGGGTTGAAGCTCGACAGCAACGCTCTTGCGTGGGTTCGGGATCGCGAAAGCCACGCAAGCGACAGCGCTGCGCTTTAGAACTGATGCCGCACGCCGAGCAGTACCATCGTCTCCGAGTTCTTCCCCGAATCGAGGCCATAGGAGCCAATTGACGCGGTAGCTGCCGTACTGCCGCCTGTGCCATCGGCCGTTCGACCAGATGCCTTCTGATATGCAGCGAGCGCGTAGACGTCAGTACGCTTTGAGAAGGTGTAGTCGGCACCCAGGCTGACCTGATTGTAGGTTGCGTCGGTTTGCGCGCCGCCGTCGCCCTTGGTGAAGTCGTAGCCGATGCCCAGTGTCGTTGTGGGAACCGGTTTGTAGTTCATATAGACGGTAGCGTTGTTAAAGTGGGTATTGGCCGAAAGCGATCCTTCTCCGTATGCGACATTGCTGTACACCGCGCCGAACTGGAACAAACCGAATTGATAACTCGCGGCCGCGCGAATCATACTCACCGACTTCGCCGAGAATAGTCCGCGATTGATACTCGAAAAATAGGGGTTGTCGGTCGTCGGTGCGCTGGCGCCCGGTGCGAGCGACACACCGCTGCTGGTCAACACGAAATCGTTCGCGAAGTTCGCGTGAAGATACCCGGCGGCAAGATTCAGCGGACCGTTCGCATATGCCGCTGCAAGCGCATAGGTCTGACCGCTCGACGCGTTGCCCGCGACTCCACCGAGCGCATACATTCCTTCCCACTGAAAGCCCGCATAACTCGGGCTCACATACTTCACGGCATTATTGACACCCAGGCTTTCGTCGTAGTTGTCGAGATCGCCCGGCGTCGCGAACGCCGAACCGAAGATCGCGTCCTCCGTCAGCGGTTCGATGAGGTCGACGAGCGGATCGAATTGCCGTCCGAGCGTGACGGTGCCGAGCGGAACGCTCGCCAGGCCGACGGTCGCAACGCGGCCGAACTCCCGCCCGTTGTTGTTCAGCGCGCCGTTGCTGAGAACAAAGCCGTTTTCGAGCCTGAAGACCGCGGAGAGTCCGCCGCCCAAATCTTCCGTGCCCTTCAAGCCCCAGGAGTTGGCGCTCAGCGTCCCGTTTATCATCTGGAATGCGCTGCCCGTTCCGCCATTCGCTTTCGGCTGATTGCTCACATAACCGACAGCGGTATCAAGCGTGCCGTATAGCGTCACACTGCTTTGCGCCTGTGCGGCGCTGGCCAGCGCACCGCATGCTAGCCCAGCCAGGAGGTTAATCTTCATCTGATCTCTTCTTCGTTGAATTGGAACGGCTTCTGCCAAATGCGGCTGCATCTTCACCATCCCCGGAATCTCGACCAGTGATCGAGAATTTCATGCGATCCCGTCCTGATGACCGCGTAGTGATCGTGCTGAGCGGCGGTCGGGCACGCGTGGTTGGGCAAAATGCGCACCAGCGACCCAACCGGCAGCCGCGGCAACTGGGCGTCCGCCCCGCTGCGCAGCGCGAGAATGCCCTGCTCCTGATTCGCCTGGACCATGATCAAGTCGGGGTACGGCACGCCATCGACATCGCAGACCACGCCGTAGCCCTGATCGAGCTTCTGCGATGCCGTGCCGCGATCGCGCGACATCGCCATCCAGCCCGCATCGACCAGAATCCAGCCTTTGTCGGGCTGATGGCCGATCACGGTCGCGAGCACGCTGAGCGCGATGTCGTCGATGGCGCACACGTTGAGACCCGCCATCACGAGATCGAAGAACACGAACACCCCGGCGCGTACTTCCGTGACGCCGCTCAGATCACGCGCGAAGTGAGCCGTCGGCGTCGACCCCACGCTCACTACCGGCGCGGGGAGACCCGCATCGCGCAACACGGCCGCACACGCAACCGCTTCCGCACGTTCGCGCTCGGCCATCGCGCTGATCGCTTCGACGGTGTCGCACCCGTACGACTCGCCCGCATGGGTCATGACGCCGCGCAACAGCGCGCCGCCCTCACGCAGCACACGACCGATGGCCACGAGTTGCTCAGAGGCCTTGCGGCTTACGCCGGCACGATGACCGTCCGAGTCGATCTCGATCAGCGTGGGAATGGGATCGCGACTGATGCGTGACTGCTTCGCGACCGCGTGGGCGGCATCCAGGTTGTCGACCACCACCGACAGATCGATCCCACGCCGACGCAATGCCGTCACGCGCTCGAGCTTGCCCGGCGCGATACCGACGGCATAGAGGATGTCGCGCACGCCGCCCTCCGCGAATTGCTCGGCCTCGCGCAACGTCGATACCGTCGCTGGGCCGGCTGGGCCATCCATGACACGGCGTGCAACGTCGAGAGATTTCGCCGTTTTCAGGTGCGGACGCAAATTGACACCGAGCCCCGTGAGCATTCCCCGCAGACGGGCGATGTTGCGGGTCATCCGGCTTTCGTCGAGCAGTAGCGAGGGCGTGGCCAGATATTCGATTGATCGGGTTGAAGCAGGAACGTATTGCGAATCGCCGACGATGTTCGGCTCACCGCGCGAGCGCGGTGTTGGCATGATGCTGGTCATGAGTCGGAATGTAGAAAGAAGTGAACGCACTTACAGCGCGACGACGCCGGTCTTGATCTGGGCAAAGCTGCGCAGCCCCTCAGCCCCTTTTTCGCGGCCGTAGCCGGAGCGCTTGAAGCCGCCGAAGGGCAGCTCAACGCCACCGGACGCACCGTACGTATTGACGAAGACCTGTCCGGCCAGCACCTCCCGGATCATCCGGTGCGCGATGCCGATGTCGCGCGTCCATACGCCGGCGACAAGACCGTAGTCGGTACCATTCGCGAGGCGCACCGCCTCATCAATATCGCGGAACGGCGTGACGGCCAGTACCGGCCCGAATACTTCTTCCTGACCGATCGCGCTGTACGGATCGACGTTGTCGATCAGTGTCGGCTGAAAGAAAAATCCGTCGCCCAGTACACCGCCGTTGAGCGCATCGCCGCCGACAACGATTTTTGCGCCGTGACTGCGCGCCCGTTCGACGAACGACATGACGCGGCCGCGCTGAGTCTTCGAAATCAGCGGACCCAGTGCCGGGTCATTCAGCGCGGGACCGATCTCCACGTTGGCGAAGGCCTGCGCAACGCGCGCCACCATCACGGCGTGCAGGCTCTCGTGGACCAGCAACCGCGAACCGGCAGAGCACGTCTGACCTGCGTTTTGCAGGATCGCGTTGATCACACCCGGCACCGTGCGCTCGAGATCCGCATCGGCAAACACGATATTCGGCGACTTGCCGCCCAGCTCCATCGTCGCCGGGATCACGCGGTTGGCCGCCGCGTGAGCGATGATGCGCCCCACTTCGACCGAGCCGGTGAATGAGATATGGTCGATGTCGTCGTGCCCCGTCAATGCCGCGCCCGCGGTCTCACCAAACCCGGTTACGACATTGAGAGCGCCCGCAGGCAGACCTGCTTCGAATGCGAGCGATGCGAGCCGCACGGCGGTCAACGGCGCCTCTTCGGCGGGCTTCAACACGCAGCAGTTGCCCATCGCTAGCGCCGGCGCAATCGTGCGTGCGAAAATCTGCATCGGGTAATTCCACGGGATCACATGCGCCGTGACGCCGTGCGGCTCCCATTCCGTGAAGATCATCGTGTCCGCATTCAGCGGGATCGATGAGCCGTAGTGTGTTTCCACCGCACTGGCGTAGAAGTCAAAATACCGGGCGGTGAGTTCCGCGTCGCGCCGCGCCTGCTTCAACGGCTTGCCGGTTTGCAGCGCTTCGAGATGTGCGAGATCCGCCTCGTCACGCTTGATCAGTTCGGCGATGCGCCGCAGGATGCGAGCGCGCTCGGCAACCGCAACCTTGCGCCATTGCCGCGACGCGCGCCGGGCCGCGCGCACAGCGCGATCGATCTCATCGGGACCGCAATCCGCTGTCAGGGCGATCACCTTGCCGCTGGATGGGTCCAGCACCGCAACCGTATTGTTTGTCTCGATCGACTCTGCGTCGATGAAGGCGGCCGTCTGTTTCATTATGTGACTCCTGTGGAGGCGCAAGCCGGCCGCCGCATCAGCGGCCGAACGTTGCGGGAATGAGTGGAATACCTAGCGCGCAGTAAAGCCGCCGTCGAGCACGAGATCCGTGCCGACCGCAAACGAGCTCTCGTCGCTTGCCAGAAAAAGTGCGCCGTAGGCGATTTCGCGTGCGTCGGCCACGCGCATGATCGGCGCCCACGACGCCTGAGCCGCGGCGGTCTTCGCGGGGTCCAGGCTGTTATCGACTTCCGCCTGCAGCAGCGGCGTACGCGTAATGCCCGGACACAGCGCGTTGACGCGAATGTTGTGACGAATCAGATCGAGCGCGATCGACTTTGTGAACATCATTACCGCGCCTTTGCTGGCGTTATATGCCGGTGACTCAGGGACCGCGACGATGCCCATCTCCGAGCCGAGCGTGACGATTTTGCCGCCGCCGCGCTCGATCATCTTAGGCACCGCATGCTTGACCATCGTGAACATACCCTTGACGTTGGTGGTCAGAACCGCGTCCCACTCGTCCTCGGATAGTTGCTCGATCGGCATCACACTGGTAATGCCCGCATTGCATACGAGGATGTCAAGGCCGCCATGCTCATCGACAGCGTGCTCCACCATGTAGCCGGCATCCGTCATCGAACGCACGTCGCCTGTGCAGCCGGACACGTTGCCGTATTGCGTCAGTTCGTCTACCGCTGCGGCGAGCGCCGCGGTGTTGATGTCGGTGATCACGACATGCGCGCCCTCCTGCGCGAACAACTGCGCAATTGCCTTGCCTATGCCTGACGCACCACCGGTAATCAGCGCGATCTTGCCATTTAGTCTGCCCATCACGATTCTCAGGTTGGTTGCCACAAGCCACGAAGAGACCTCTGCGTGGCGAAGAAAATTTCAGGCCGCTTCGTTGCCGTAGCCAAGTGCCTTGTCAGCGCCGCGTGTTGTCGCCGAGCCGACCGGCAATTCATCGAGTGATTCGATTTCGACATCGACCATTTCCGGAATCGCATCGCCTTCAATGAAGAGCACGGCACCCAGGCGATAGAGCGCTGGCGAGCCGCGACGCTTGAGTTGCCGGCCCCACAACGCGGCGAGGACGATCACGGCCACGACAATCCACGGGAACACGGTCAACGGCGCGGCAGGCCACGGATGAACGTTCAGCCAGATCGCTGCCAGGAAAATGACGTTGGAGATAACAGGGAACGCGACATGCAGCACCAGCGAAAACTCTGCGCGATAGCGCTTCCACATGAAGACAGGCAATGCGACGTTGGTGAGGATCAGGATGGGCAGCATGCCGAGTGACGACAGATAGCCGAGATTGCCAAACGCGGACATCGGGTCCCACCAGAACCCTGCGCCAATCCCCACCACGAGGGTCAGGATCGAGTACACGATAATCGCGACGTGAGGCGTCTTGTGCTTCGGATGAGTGCGGCCGAGCGCCTTGTGAAGCAGCCCATCGCGTCCCAGCGAATACAACACGCGGAAATTAGCGGTATGGATGGCAAGCACGACAGCGACGATTGCAGAGACCGCCGCGAGATCGACGAGATTGCCGTACATGTGCCCAAGATAGCGCACGGCAAGGTCGTGGATCGGTTCCTGGGAATTGGCGAGCTTGTCCATGTGCGCCGAACCGTAGCCGACCACGATCGAATACATCGCGAACGTGAACCACAAGCCAGCGAGCACGACTGATCCAATCAGCGCGATCGGCAGATTGCGGCGCGGATTACGACATTCCTCCGCCACAGTCAGGCACGATTCGAAGCCGAAAAACGCCATGACGATAAAGACGAATGCCTGGCCGATACCGCCGAACCCCTGATCCGCGTGCATCGGCGAAAAGCTCTCCGGCACCTGACCCGCATCGCCACCCTTGATCACGATAACGATCAATAGGCCGCCCACCACGACGACTTCCGCGATCAGCAGCGCGACGTCGAATTGCATCGACGCATGGACCGAATACCACGCGAGAATGCCGACCAGGACCACGACGCCGATCATCAACGCCCACCACGGCACCATGATGCCAAAGTCATTCCGAAGTGCGTTGCTGAGAAAACCGCCGAACAGGTTGGTATTGATCGGGCTTTGCAGTGCGTACGCGAACAGCATCAGCATCCCGGCTGCAAAACCGGCTTCGGGCCCAAGACCCAGCGTAATGAACTTGTAGAAGCCACCCGCTGACGTGACACGCTTGGCGAATTCCGCGATCGTCAGCGCCATTAGCGCAATGCCGGCAGTCCCCAGCACGAACACAAATGGCGAAGACACGCCGGCCTTGCCGCCGATCAGCGCCGATATGAACATCACGCCGATGGTCGGCGAGATAAACGCGAGGGACATGCCCATCGCACTGATCAATCCCAACGCGTTGCGCTTGAGGCCATCGGCCTCAGCACTCGCGCTCATCTCTTTCGTCGTCATCTAATCGCTCCAGTCAGGTCAACTTGAGCGCATCGTAGGTGGCCACAAAACTGCAATCCAATGCCGAAATTCGATCACGCGATGCTGAGCGGGCATGACGCTATGGCGTATTCGTGTGACTTATCCGGATGGGCACGAACATAGGCCTCGCGACCGGACTTTGCCGATTGCGGTGACTTGAATAGCGGCTTGCGCTTTCAGCGACTCAGGCCGCAGCCGGCAGAACCGCATTCGTTGCGGAAGCGGCCGTCAGCGTTTCCCAGAATGCTTCGGCGCTGCTGGGCAAGCGAGCGCGTGGACGAAACAGCGTGATGTCGACGTCGAGGTCCCATTCGGAAGAACCCGCGCGCACCAGTTCCCCCGATTCGAGTTCGCGACCGACCTGACTCTGCGGCAGCCACGCAAGTCCGCGCCCATCGCGCACCATCGAGTTCAACACGCCGGCGAGCGGCGAAACGAAGACGCGGTCGAGCTGATTGGCTGCCGGCGAGGTACGCAACAGGTTCTCGACCGCGCGACCGATGGCAGACGTTTCGGCGTACGCCAGGTACCGGCAGCGATGCGAAGACGCACCGTCAAGCGAATCGATCGGCTCATGGTCGGCACCGGGCCGCGACAACGGCAATAAGCGGTCGAAGCCAACGCGATAGACAAGAAACTGTTTCGGGTCGAGGCCAATATCGACTGAAGGATGCGTGTGGCACAGCATAAAGTGGCTCGTGCCCTGCAGCATCATGTGCACACACGCGTTCGCATGGCCGGTATCGAGCCGGAACTTCAGCACTTCCCCTGTTTTTTCAGAAGCGCTGATCCACTGGGGGAAGAATGTCAGTGAAAGGCTGTGTGTCGCGACAAACTTGACCGTACTGGCGAGTCCCTCCGCTGCCGCACGCAACTCGTCGCGCCCCTGGTAGAGCTGCCGGGCCACCTCCTCGGCGATATCGCGGAACCGCTCACCCGCTGCGGTCAGCGCAATCGGTTGCGCGTTACGATCGAGCAACGTGACGCCGACCCACTCTTCCAGCATCTTGACGCGCCTGCTGAACGCCGGCTGCGTCATGAAACGCAGCTCGGCGGTGCGCGAGAAATTACGCGTGGCCGCCAGCGTCAGGAAATCTTCAAGCCACTTCAGTTCCATGGGCAAAAACCAACCGCTTCAGTCGAAGAAATGCCCGCGCCGATGAAGTCATGCTCGCCGAAGGCAGATGCAAGACGAAGCAACTGCTGTGCCGAGCCGAATACGCCATAAGGGAAATGCTGACGGCCCATTGTGGTGCACGCGCACAACGCTGTCGGTGGCAAACGAAAAGGATGCACCATCAATGGGCCAAAACACACCGGTCAGAGGGCTCACCTGACGATCAAAAGTCGCATGCAACCCCCAGACCTTCGCTTAGCGCGCGTCGACAGGCGAGCGCCGCGACAGCCAGGTCCTGTAGCGCGGTGCCGGTTCCGTCGAAGATCGTAATGTCGTCGGTTGCGCCACGCTGCTGGGCGCCACTCACCAAACCGCCGAGCGTGAAGCGCAACTTTTCCGCCGCGAGCAAACCACGGGCGTATGCATGCTGGCATTCGCCAATCGAGACCGCCTGCTGGATCTCGTCGACGACAATGCTGGCTGCCGCCACCAGTTCTACCTCGAGTTCCTGCTTGCCGATTGTGTCGGCTCCCATTGCGTTGATGTGGACGCCCGGGCGAATCCACTCGCGGCGGATAAGCGGCATATGCGACGGCGTTACCGTAATCAACACGTCGGCGTGGCGCGCGACCGCCTCAAGGGACAGCGCATCGAATCGCAGACCGTCCGCCTCGACCTCGTCTCGCAACGTGCGCAGGTTGTCCGGATTCGGGTCCCACGCCAGCACACGCGTGATCGGACGCACTGCGCACGTCGCGCGATATTGATGAATCGACTGTACGCCGGTGCCGACGATACCGAGAATCGACGCGTCCGGGGACGCGAGACCACGCGTCGCAAGTGCGCTGGCCGCTCCAGTGCGAATGCCGGTGAGATAGTTCGCGCCTACAAGGGCGGCCGCGCGACCGGTGTCTGCATCAAACAGAAGTACTGAAGACTGGTGATTACCCAGTCCCCTTTTTACATTGCCCGGCCAGTAACCGCCGGCCTTGAGACCGAGCACCGGCAGCGACGCATCAAAGCCGGCTTTCACGCCGAATACGGCGTCGGCATGGCCAGTTTGTTCGCGCACGACTGGATACGATCGGGCATTGCCAGTGTGGCTTGCGGCAAAAGCATCGCCGACGGCGGCGATCGCGTCTTCCACGGACACGAGTTGGGACGCCAGTTGCTCCGGAATGATCAACATGAAAGCCTCGCAGAATTAAAACCCCTGAACATAGCGGTAATAAATCCGGCAGACCAATGCCGTTCCAGTATGGACTCATGCAAAGACGATTGCGTGTCGCGTCGAAATACGACACGTTCGGATTGCGAGCGTTCACGTAGGCCGCGCGCGGTTGGGTGAAGCGTCATACGCCGGATCGAAGTATTTGAACAATCTCATCGAACAGGATCATCGCAACGTCAAGTCTAGAACGAACGTCATGCTCGGCTTCAAATGCTTCAGGAATGCCACGATCACTCTGGCAAGCATTGAGTTGATGCATCGCATTCGCAAAGGTCAATTCAACCTCGTGAAGCTAAGCCTCAAAGATACCACTGCGCCCGCTGCGTAGAATGCCGGGGAGGCGCCACATAAGCGAATCCAAGATGCCGGGCCAGGAATAAGCGCGTAGCACCGCCATGATTTCGGCGCTTAGTCGTCGCTCGGGAACCGCGTGGCGTTGAGCGAGTCGCTGGTTGAAAACCGCGACGGGGAGATCGATGTCGATGTCCCGTTCGCGCAGCGGCGGAATGCGTATGCGCGTAACGCTGATGCGGTAATAAAGATCGCGTCGGAAGTGGCCCGCGTCGACCTCTTCGCGCAGATTGCGATTGGTCATCGCCAGCAAGCGCACGTCGACATGTCGCGGCTGAGTGTCCCCTAGCCGGTAAATAACGCCCTCCTCGAGTGCGCGCAGCAGGACCGGTTGAAGTTCGAGCGGCATCTCACCGATTTCGTCGAGACATAGCTTGCCTCCGTGAGCCAGTTCGAATCGGCCCGGCCGCCCCTCGGCAGTCGCCCCCGTAAAGGCACCACGCACGTGGCCGAACAACTCGCTGGCGATCAATTCTTCCGACGCAGGCCCGCAGTTGTACGCGACAAAAGGTCTGCCTCCCCCTTCTTCACCATGTATGGCGCGCGCGAACAATTCTTTGCCGACCCCGGTTTCGCCCTCGATCAGAACCGGCACACGCCTGCGAGCACGCGAATCAGATCTCCCCGCACCTTGCAGCAGATACAGCCGTTGTTCAGTTCGACGACTTCGTCTTCCGCGCCCACGACGAGATCGCCTCCGATACGGACGATCACGTCGGTGGGGTGTTCGATTTTCGGATCCGCGATCTCCTCGTAGCGCACGAACTCGTCGCGGGTCAATGATTCGTCGTACTGGTGCAGCACTGCGGCTTTCACGTTTCGTCTCCGTCAATCATGTTGTGTTTCGGGTTCGAGCGTGTGGTCGGCCACTGCAAGATCTATCTGACACGCTTGTGAATTTTCTCTACCGCTTCCTGCGCAAGCTCCGTGCCAATAATCCTGAAATCGCCAGGCATGGGCGCGGTCTACGTGATGGACAAGGGTGCGCAGGACATAACGCTGGTCGAGAGTGGCCCGTGCTGTCGCAAAATCGGACGTATGGATAAAGCAGGCCGTCTGACCTGTTTCAAAATGGGACATCCCGCTTTTGCTGACGTGTGACTGGTCATCTGCGACACACGGCCCACTTCGGCCCTTCGACGCCGCCCGAGTTGAACGACGAACCGCAATGTATAACAGCCGTTGGTACAGCCTCGGTGGCCGGCAAACGATCCGCCGAAGTGTCGTTCGCACGGTATGGCGCGCTACCTTCGCGGATGACCACCCAGCGCAAATCCTGCGCTGGCGATGCGCCCAACGCGACTACCGGGCACCGGGCGTTCAAACACTTCACAATGGTTCGGCAAAGGTCCTTGGGCTACCGGCACTCCCGAACGGGAACCGAGCCAAGTGATCGAAGCGGCTGTGCGCGTCAGCGAAGAGGCTTTAGTGCGGTAAGGTAAGCGGTGCGCTCGGCCATGACCATTCGGCGACCTTCAACTTGCGGGCGGAGGATCTGTTCGAAGAATAGTCGTTCGTCCACTGTGAACTGTGTCGCGAGAATGTCGCCGAGCCGCGGAGCCCAAGGGTGCGGCGAACTGCCAAGCAACACGTCCCACGAGGTGACCGCAGCGCGGCGTACATCAATGTGAAACTCCATATGAATATCCGCGAATCCCGCATCTAAAGCGAAGCGGACCAGATCGCGTTCGCCGTAGTTGGCAATCGGACTCGCAGAAATTTTTTCCTCAGTGTCGGGAAACTGAGCGGATTTCCAGCGATGCAGCAGGTGGAAGAAGTTGTCCCCGGCTCTCTCGGGCAAACCTTCGACGATTTTCCGCAGCGAGCTTGCCTCGATTGCATCGTCGCGCATGATCGGTTCAGCGATCGATAGCCGGCCACCAGGTTTGAGAATCCGATGAAATTCTCGCAGGGCGGCCATCTTGTCAGGGACATAGGCGAGAACGGCCCGAGTCGCGACCGCATCGACAGCGCCATCCTCAATGCCATCAAGTGATTCGGCGGAGCCTTGGATGAAGACGCACTGATCCTGGATGTTCCGCTGAACTGCAAGTGCTTCAGTGTGACGAAGCAGAGGCACTGAGATATCCGTGAAAAGCACGTGCAGCGACTGGCCTATGCGGTCGATCGCGCTTAAACCGATCAGTCCATCGCCGGTACCGATGTCGGCGAGCGTCATGCCAGGGGCAAGCATCACGCCGTCCAGAACGCGGTCCACATGGGGTTTGAGTTCGACATGGAGGGCTCGTTCGTGCCCTGGATCATCTCCGTGCCGAATATGTAACAGCCAATCGGACCACACATCGGATTGGGGCTGGGAGTCGAAACTATTCATGTCGAAGGACGAATGTCGATTGGATAACGAGGTGTGTCGAATGACCAAAGACTCGAACCTCATCCCGGACCAGCCGACCAGCAATTGAGCGGCATCGCCGTCGGCACATGAATGTAAGGGACGTTACCTTATGAGAACCTGAAGGATTTTCTATCAGAACGGGAGACCACGTAGGAATGTCTGGAGTCGGACTGTGGATAGACAAAGGGGGCCGCGCTATGAGAGGCTTCGCATCACGCCGACCCGACTGCGAGGCGATCCGCGCCAGGGGACAACCGAGCGTTCGGCCAACGGCGCCTCGATTCGATGCATTGCAAGCCGGACATCCCGATCGGATCGGATACGAGCTTTTCCAGACGCGCAAGCAGTTTGGCGAGTCACGCAGGCGTCGGGAAAGCACGCACCGGCCAACGCAACCGCCGCGGAATTGCTTACGGCGATCACGTCATCCGGCAATCAACGCGCGGCTGTTACTTCTGGTCGTCATCTGCCGGTACAAAGGCCATGCCGTGCGGACTGGCCAGATTGGTTACCAACGGAAGGAGTGCCCCGCTACGCAAATCAAGTTGGCCTACATAAGCCGGCACCGCCGGCGTGCTACTCGTAGCGGCCACGCCCGTTGATGCGGAGAACGCTGCGTCACGCTGCCAGACATTGGCGCTTATTTTGTACACCGTGTTCGCCTTTGTATCGGACACCAGCAGGTAGCCCCGTCGCGCAGTGGCGAATACCGTGTCGTCAACCTGCACGTTGCCGAGAAGCGGCAGATATTGCACTCGCGGTTCATCGCCCGACGAGCGCAACAGGACAAGCTGACCATCTCCCTGATCATCGAGCAGTACATCACCCGACGGCGTCAGCGTCATCGAATCCGGATCGGTCAGGGTGAGGTTCGCTACCGTGCCAAACGGAATATTGCTGGCGTCCAATGTGCCGCGCATTACCGGAGTAACGTCGATTGTGTAGGTGTTTGCATCAAGGTGCACAACGCGGACAATCGCGGGCCCCATATTCTTGCCGCTACTGTTAAGGGTGGGATTGGACGCGCTGAAGTAGGCCTGGCCGTCCTTGAACACGATGTCATCGTAACCGCCGCCGTGCAGCGTCTTGCCAAAGGAATACGGTTTGGATGCCTGGCCGGTCGCGGGATTAATGATGACGAGGTTTGGATTCGCATCCTCATTCTGCATCGCCCAGATCTCGCGAGTGTACGGATCGACCTTCAGGCCATCGTTGTGTCCCGCGACTTGATAAGTCTTCACGACACTGCCGTCTTGCGCGTATTCGACAATCACGCTCATCGCACCGTTCGAGCCATCGGGTGCGCCGTTGTTTGCATAGCCGACCCAAACGTGACCATCAAGCACGGCCAGGGAGTCCGGCGCGCTCATCAACCCGCCGGAACCCGCTGCGAACACAGTCATGCTAAAACCCGGAGTGACGATCGGCTTCGCCGAGGTTTGCGCGTCGGCGCTGCCGGCCGCGAAACAGAGGGCGGTGAACGCGAGCGCGGTGCGACTAAAAATGCGGCTTACTGCGTGAACAGATCGAATGCTCGGCATGTTTGTCTCCTGAAACATTTATGCGGGGTGGGAAGGCATGGGCACCGACTTTTGCGAGGTAGCCGGTAATGAAACGGAATAGATAAAAACATGCGCGCGTGACTCAACGGTGACGGCTCTCAATGCAGTGAGAAACCTTATGCCAACCTTAAGAAAAGGACGCTTCTACGGCAAACGGATTTATCTTGTCAACGCTCTCTTTTGGCCTTTTCTTAACTCTCCTTAAGAGATCCTTAAGAAGATGGAAATTTCTGAAAAATATACTGCTCAAGCCCTCCGAATCGAGGCCGATAGACAGAGCGCAGTACACACGTTTTTCTATCGGGAGATTGGGATGTCCATTCAGGCAATCGGGCAAAGCACCGCGCAAGCATCAGCTACATCCACCGCGTCGACCTCGAGTTCTGCGGCGAGCGCGCCGGCATCAGGCACGAGCGCTTCTTCGGCTACGGGGTCGAGCACCAGCACGTCCGCGTCGTCCGGGTCGTCGTATACGGTCAACATTAGCGGCGCCGCGCGTGCCTTGTTGGCCGAAGCAAGCGAGACGTCGGTTCAAACCGCGCAGGAAGCAGGCAAAGGCGATCAGCAGGCGCAACGCCTGCTCGCGAAGGAGGTCGCAGCCAAAGTGCATTAACGCACTCAGGACATTCAGCCTGAAGGCAGGGATCGCCGCGCCGGATCGGTGGCGGTCCCACAGAGTTGGAATGCGTGCCGGGATGACACGCTGAGCAGGGTGAGCGCGCAGGCAGTTGCACGCCGTCGGGGCTCAACCCACCGATTCACACTCGAGCAGACTGCCTCTGGCGCGCCGTTTCGCTAGCCAATGCGATAAACGGTCGAACCACAGGTGCACCACCGGCGTCGTGAAGAGCGTCAGCATCTGCGAAAGAATCAGGCCGCCGACAATCGCAATACCGAGCGGGACTCGCAATTCCGCGCCCGCGCCATGACCCAGCGCGAGCGGCAGCGCGCCAAACAGCGCGGCGAGCGTCGTCATCATAATCGGCCGGAAGCGCAGTACGCATGCCTGACGGATCGCTTCGCGCGGCGATAAGCCTTGCTCGCGTTCAGCCACGAGCGCAAAGTCGATCATCATGATGGCATTTTTCTTCACGATACCAATCAGCAGGATGATGCCGATCATCCCCATGATCGAGAGATCCTGGCCGCACAGCATCAACGCAAGCAATGCCCCCACCCCCGCCGAGGGCAACGTCGAAATGATGGTGAGCGGATGAATTGCGCTTTCGTACAGGATGCCGAGAATCAGATACACCACGACGAGCGCCGCCGCGATCAGATACGGTTCGCTGGCAAGCGAAGCCTGGAACGCCTGCGCCGTGCCCTGGAACGACCCCGTCAAACTGTCGGGTTTGCCTGCCGCGGCTTCGGCCTGATGAATCGCCGTCACGGCATTGCCGAGCGATTGCCCCGGCGCCAGATTGAACGAGATCGTCACAGCCGGGAACAACCCCTGGTGATTCACCGAAATCGGCGACACGTTGTTGTCGATCTTCGCCAGCGTGTTGAGCGGCACCAGTTCATTCGTCAACGGTGAACGCACGTAGAGGTGCGCGAGCGCGTCGGTGGTCAACTGGAAACCCGGATCGACTTCCTCGACAACGTGGTACTGATTCAGTTGCGTGAACAGCGTGGCGATCTGCCGTTGGCCGAACGCGTCGTAGAGCGTGTCGTCGATGGCTTGTGCGGTGATGCCGAAGCGCGAGGCCGTACTGCGGTCGATTACGAGTGTCGCGCTGGTAGCAGCCGCTTGCTGGTCGGAGGTGACGTCCGCGAGTTGCGGCAAAGTCGATAGCTTGTCGGTCAGCACGCCGGCCCAATGATTCAATTCGTTGATATCGGGGTCTTGCAGCGTGTACTGATACTGCGCGGCACTGATACGGCCACCTACCTGAATATCCTGGCGGACCTGCATCGACAGTGAAATGCCCATCACCTTTGCTAACTGCGGCTTCAGACGATTGAGCACCTGCGCGGCGCTGTCCTTGCGCTGACCGAACGCCTTCAGGTTGATCATCACGCGGCCCTGGCTCACGGTGGGATTCGCGCCCATCCAGTAGTAGACATTATCGACGGCGGGATCGGCTTCGATGATATTGCCCAGTTGCTGCATTTCCAAAGACATCGCGCGCGGGGAAATATCCGGTGCGGCCTGCGCGACACCCATGATCAAACCGGAGTCTTCCTGCGGGAAGAAGCCCTTCGGGATCACGACGAACAGCGCGATCGTCGCGACGATCGTTGCAATCGTCACGCCAAGCATCAGTTTCGGCCAATTCAACACCCAATCGAGACCACGTTCATAACGCCGCTCCACCGCAACGAAGCCTCGTTCGAGCCACGCTTCGACTTTGCGCATGCGCCCTGCTTCGTCCGGCTCAGGCAAGCGGATCAGCCAGCCGCATAGCATCGGCGTGACGGTCAGCGAGACCAGCGCCGACATCAGGATCGCCGCGCTCACCGTCACCGCGAATTCGCGGAACAGGCGCCCAACAATGCCGCCCATCAGCAGGATCGGGATGAACACCGCGATCAGCGAGATCGTCATCGAAATAATGGTGAAGCGCACTTCCATCGCGCCGAGCAGCGCGGCTTTCATGCGCGGCACGCCTTCCTCGACATGCCGCATCACGTTTTCGATCACGACGATCGCATCGTCCACCACGAAGCCCACCGCGATGGTCAAACCCATCAGCGACAGATTGTCGAGGCTATAGCCGAGCAGATACATCACACCGAATGTAGCGACCAGCGACAAAGGAATCGTCAGGCTCGGAATGATCGTCGCCCACACGTTGCGCAGAAACGAGAAGATAACCATCACGACAAGCGCGACCGTCAGCATCAGCGTGAACTGCACGTCGTGCACCGATGCATTGATGGTCTGCGTGCGATCGCCCACCACATGCAGATGCGCGGCCGCGGGCAGCGTTGCTTGCAGCGCAGGCAGCTTCGCCTTGATGTTGGCGATCGTCTGTACGACGTTGTAGCCAGGCTGCTTGTGGATATCGAGGATGATCGCGCGTTCGTGCTGAAGCCATGCGGCCTGCTGGTTGTCTTCGGCGGCGTTCAGAACGGTGCCGAGATCGGATACGCGAACCGGCGCGCCGTTCTTGTACGCGACCACCAGATCGCGATACGCCGAGGCGGTCGTGATCTGATCGGTCGCATTGAAAATCACCGAGCGATCCGGGCCGTTCAGGCTGCCCTTCGGGGCGTTCACCGTCTGCAAGCCGACGATCGAGCGCACGTCTTCCAGCGTGAGGCCGCGTGCGGTGAGCTTGTCGGGATCGAGCTGAATACGCACGGCGGGCCGCTGCTGGCCATGGAAATCGACGAGACCTACGCCTGGCATCTGCGAGATCTGCTGCGCCAGATAGTCTTCGGCGTAACTGTCGAGTTGCGTAAGCGTGAGCGATGGCGACGTCAGTGCCAGTGACAGCAAGGTGAAGTCGGCTGGGTTGACCTTTTCGTAGGTCGGCGGGTTTGGCAGATTCTTCGGCAGGGTGCCGCCGGCAGCGTTGATCGCCGTCTGCACATCCTGCGCCGCGCCGTTGATATCGCGCGTCAAGTCGAACTGCACGGCGATGTTGGTGGTTCCCAGCGAGCTCGACGACGTCATCTGCGTGATGCCCGCAATCAACGAGAGTTGCCGTTCGAGTGGCGTCGCTACCGACGTCGCCATGGTCTCTGCACTCGCGCCCGGCAACTTCGCCACGACCTGGATGGTCGGGAAGTCGACTTGCGGCAAGGGCGCGACCGGCAGCAGAAAATATGCCACCGCGCCAGCCAGCAGCACTGCGATGGCAAGAAAACTGGTCGCAATGCGCCGCTTGATGAACAGTTCCATCAGGCTCATGACGGATTGTCCTGGTTAGTCTGGCTGCCCGCCGAGTTTGCGTTGACCGGTGCCTGGGCTACTGTCGGCACCGTGGTGACCGCCACACGCACGCCTGGGTTCAAGCGGCTTTGTCCATCGAATACAACGATATCCGCGGGCGCAACGCCGCTGCGAATTTCCGTCATTCCATCAACCGTCACGCCGGTTTGCACCGGACGCATCTGCGCCGTGCCATTCGCGTTGATCACGTACAGCTGCGTGCCGTTCTGCGTGTTCACCACCGCGCGGCTCGGCACGGCGAGCCGCTGCGTATCGGTGCGCAACAGCACGCGCGCATTCACCAGCTCGCCCGGCCACAGCTTGCGGTCCTTGTTGGTGAACGAGGCCTTGAGTTTGATCTGCCCCGTGGTGGGATCGACCGTACTGTCGATGAACACGAGCGTGCCGTCGGCGAGCGCTGTGCTGCCGGCACGCGTGGTGACGTTCACCGCCAAAGGCGCGACCGCCTGATTTGCGAGCAAATCGGGCAGCACGTCTTGTGGCACGGAGAACAGCACGGTAATCGGCTCCATCTGCGTGACGGTGACGATGCCGGTCGTGTCGGTGGGATGCACGATCGCGCCGATGTCGGCCTCGCGCGCGCCCACACGCCCGGTGAACGGCGCGAAGAGCGTGGTGAAGCTCAGTTGCAGGCGCTCGCTCTGCACCAGTGCTGCGTCTGCCGCGACCGTGGCGGCGAGTGCTTCGACTTGCGCCTTCGCGGTGTCCACGGCCTGGGTGGTCGCCGCACCGATGCCGACCAGCTTCGAGTACCGCGCGAGATCGAGCCTTGCGTTATCGAGCGAGGCCTGGTCCTTGCGTTGCGCCGCTTCCGCTTGATGCAATTGCGCGGTGAGCGGGCCCTGGTCGAGTTGGGCGAGCAACTGCCCTGCCTTCACGTCCTGCCCTTCATTGAAGGCGACGCGCTGCAACTGGCCGTCCACACGCACTTTGACGTCCACGGTATTGAGCGCCAGCACCGTACCCACTGCGGCCACCCGAATCGGAAAGTCGCTGATTACCGGACGGCCGGCGTTGACCGGCACTGCAGCCGCAGGCTTCACGGCCGGATGCCTCGGCCATAACCATGCGACAAGAATCACGACAAGGACAACGAACGCCGCCACTAGCGGCGCGCGACGGCGCCCGCGGGGCGCCTCGTGGTTCGAAAGGTCTGCAGGTTTCATGAGGGAGACGGCGTAGAAGTGGAAGCGGTGCTGCTGTCGGTCACGCCGAAGCCGCCGCCGAACGCGCGAAACAGGCTCACCGAAGCCTGCAGGCGTGCGAGCCGCGCCTGCACCAGCGTGTCTTCGGCTTGAAAGAGCGTGCGTTGGGCGTCGAGTACGGTCAGAAAGTCGACGGTGCCGAGCCTGTATTGGGCTTGCGCGAGCGTGGCGGCTTTGCGCGCGGCGTCGGCAGCGGTCTGGTCCGCGGCCTCCGCGAGCTGTTGCTGTTGCGCCGCCGAGAGCGAATCCTCGACGTCCTGCAGCGCAGTTACCACAGCCTGCCGGTAATCGGCGACGCCCTTTGCTTCGGCGGCCTGGCTTGCGTGCAACTGACCATGCAGCGCGCCACCGTCGAACAGCGGCGCAGCCAGCGAAGTGGCGAGGCTCGCAAACGGACTCGACAGGAAATGCGAAAGCGACTTACTGCTGAGCCCGCCGTCGGCGGTCAGCACGATGTTCGGCAGGAAGGCCGCGCGCGCCGCGCCGACGCTCTCATTGGCCGACTGCAACTGCGCTTCTTTCGAGCGAATATCGGGGCGCGTTTCCAGCAGGCTGGCCGGCAGATCCGGACGCGGTTGCGGAATGGCGATGCCGGCGAGCGCCGCGTCGTTGACCGTGAACTGCTCGGGCGCGGTGCCCACCAGCACCGCGAGCGCATGGATGTTGGTGTCCAGTTGCTGTTGCAACGCCGGCACCGCCGCCTGGAAGGTGGCGAGCGCATTGCGCTGCTGCTGCACCTGCAGCTCGGTCGCGACGCCCGCCTCCTGTTGCGCGAGCAACAATTGCAGAATGTGCGCGGCATCATCGGAGATGGACCGTGCGATCGCCAGACGACGGCGCAGGCTCTGCACCTGGAAATACGTGTCCGCCACCGATGCGGTCAGCGTCAACGCCACCGTATCGCGATCAAACTCAGACGCGCGCGCGAGCAGGTCCGCCGCGCTGGCGTTGGCGGCGTTGAAGCCCCAGAAGTCGACCTCGTAGCTGGCTTCGGCGAACAGGCTCTGGGTTTTGGTGGTCGAGCCGCGCCCCTGGTGACTGCGGTCGAAGGTAGCGCCGAGCGACAGCGACGGATACTGCGGCGCGCCGGCTTTCTCGGCGTTGCCGCGCGCCTGTTCGACGCTCGCGATTGCAGACGCCAGCGTGAAGTTGTTGCGCAGACTGCGATCGACCAGCGCATCGAGCGCGGGGTCGCGATATTCTCGCCACCAGCCGCTCCTGACAGGAACGGTATCGGCGAGCGATGCACTCGCCGCGCCGTCGAAGCGCTGTGCAAGCTGCGCACCTGGCCGCTGATAGGCCGGCACGAGCGAGCACCCGGCCAGAACCGCGACACCGACTGCGCAGACTGCGGCACACACGGCACATACGGTAGCGCGCGCCCTCAGATGAGGCGCACGAGGACTGACGACGTGCGAAAACAGCGCCGAACGGGGCAGCCCTGACATTGGAGAACGCTCCGGCAACATGGGAATGTCACCAGATTAGTCAGCGGGTCCTGTCGGCGCTTTCGCCCAATAATTAAAAAAATTTAATGTGCCGCAACACGCCGTGGGAACGCGCCACCACGAGGCTATTCACGTCCACCCAAAGCCGCCTACGGCGCCGGGTTCAGCACATAACCCGCACCCACCACGGTATGAATCAGCGCCACGGGAAAATCGCGATCCACCTTCGCCCGCAGCCGATGCACGTGCATATCGATGATATTGCCGCGCGGTTCAAAATCGTAATTCCACGCCGCCTCGAGTAGCATGCTGCGCGTCACCACCTGGCCTTCCCGACGCGCCAGGCATTCGAGCAATAGAAATTCGCGATGCTGCAGACGCAGATCGCGGCCGCCGCGTGTCGCGGTTCGCGCCCGGGTGTCCAGCACCAGATCCGCGCATTCGAGCCGCTCGCTCATCCTCCGGCGATCCGCACGCCGCGCGAGCGCCTCGACTCTCGCCAGCACTTCGGCGAAGGCATAGGGCTTCATGAGGTAATCATCGCAACCCGCGCGGATGCCTTCAACGCGTTCGTTCAGCCCACCCACCGCGGACAGCATCAGCACCGGCGTGGTATCGCCACCCGCGCGCAATTGCTGCACGAGGGCGATGCCGTCGAGCGCCGGCAGGAGCCGATCGGTCACAATCACGTCGTAAATGCCCTCGCGCGCGTAGGCGAGCCCGGTTGCACCGTCCGCCACGGTGTCGACAATGAGACCGCTCTCGCTCAAGCCGCGCGCCAGGAACTGGCTGGCGCGCATATCGTCTTCGACCAGCAGGATTCGCATGTGCTAAACCGGTTGATGAGGGCCAACATTAAAAATTTTTAATGTTGGCGCGAAACGCCTGTGCAGCTTCGCGCGGCATACTTCGGTGCATCGTAGGTACGATGCGTAGTGTAAATGACCGGCTCGCACAGGTTCACCGCGCGCTTACTTCTGGAAAAACGGATGTCGAACGTATTGGTCGTCGAAGACGACGGGCAAACCCTCGCGGAGATCGTTGAAGCGCTGACCGATCACGGCTGCAAGGTGCAGACTGCGAGCACAGGCCGCGACGGGTTGATGCTTGCGGTCGCCAACCATTATGACGCTATCGTGCTCGATCGCATGTTGCCCGGCGGACTCGAAGGGCTCGGCATGCTGGCAGCGTTGCGCAGCGCCGGCGTGCTCACGCCGGTGTTGATTCTGAGCGCGCTCTCCGCGGTCGACGAACGTGTGCGCGGTCTGCGCGCAGGCGGCGACGATTATCTGACCAAGCCGTTTGAATTCATCGAGCTGACCGCAAGGCTCGACGCGCTGATGCGTCGGCGCGAAGCGGCGCCCGGTGTGCAGGAATATCAGGTCGGCCCGTTGCGTCTCGACCCGCTCAAGCGCGAAGTGAGCTGCGCCGGTCGTCCGGTCCCGCTCCTGCCACGCGAATACCGGCTGCTCGAATACCTGATGCAGCATGAGGGCCAGGTGGTGAGCCGCACCATGTTATTCGAGGCGGTATGGGATTACCGGCTCGACGAGCGGACCAATGTGATCGACGTGCACATCAGCCGCCTGAGAAAGAAGCTGGACCCGGACGGGACGGCTCCTATGATCGATACCGTGCGCGGTTCGGGGTACATGCTCCATGCGCCTGACTGAACTGCATCGCACCACCGGCTTTCGCCTCGCCACGCTGTTTCTGATGCTGTTCGGCGTGATCGCGATACTGTTGTTCGGCTATCTGTACCGCGAGATCACCGGCTTCGAACAGGAGCGCATCGACGACTGGCTGCTTCGCGAGCATGCACAGTTGCAACGCGAAGAGCCGGACGAACTGATCGCGCGATTCGAACATCAAAACCAGTTCGATCCGCGCCGTCAGCGCCCGTTCGGTCTGTTCGACGCCGCCGGAAAGCATCTTGCCGGCGGTTACGCGGGCGATCAGCCGGCCATCCCGGTCTTCGACAAACCGTTCTCCATGCGTCTCGCGAAGCTGCCCGGTCATCCGCCCGGCCGTTGCATCGCCGCGCGCGTGCCGGATAACCGCATTGCGTTGCAATGCCAGAACACCCGTGAGCTTGACCACTTCGACGAAGAGTTGCTGCACGCGCTGCTTTCCACCGCCATGATCACGCTCGTGATCGGCCTGGTCGGGGCGAGCCTGATCGGCATTTCCGCAATGCGGCGGCTCGATGCGGTGACCGCCTCGATCGAAGAAATCGTCGCCGGCAATCTCAGCAGGCGTCTGCCGGTGCATTCGAAACGCGACGACGTGGATCGCCTCGTCGGCGTTGTGAACGGTATGCTCGACGAAATCGAACGGCTCATGAACGAGGTCAAAGGCGTGTGCGATGCGATTGCGCACGATCTGCGCACCCCGCTCACACGGATGCTCGGCGGACTCGAACGTGCACAGCGCCGCGCCAAAACCGAAACGGAGTATCGCGCGGCAATCGATGAAACCATCGTCGAGACCAGTGGGTTACTGCGCACCTTCAACGCGCTGCTGCGTATTTCGGAAATCGAGAGCGGTGTGCGCCGCGCGGGATTCACGACGGTCGATCTGGCTGCCGTTGCCGACGACGTCTTCGAGTTCTATGATCCGACTGCCGAGGACAAGCAGATCGCCTTCGAGCTGCAACGAACGGTATCAGGACCGCTCGATATCCAGGGTGATCCGAACCTGCTATTTGAGGCGCTGGCGAATCTGGTGGAAAACGCCATCAAGTTCGCACCGCACGGCGGGCATGTTCGGATCACCGTGTTCCGCGACAAGACCGGCGCAGGCGTCACCGTTTCGGACGACGGGCCGGGCATTGCGCCTGCCGAACAGCAAGCCGTGCTGCGGCGCTTTTATCGCGGTGAGGCGAGCCGTCACACACCCGGCAGCGGGCTTGGCCTGAGCCTTGTGCTGGCGGTGGCCGGCATGCACGGCATGTCGATCCGTTTCAAGGACGCGACGCCCGGATGTGAAGTCCTTTTGTACAGACCGACCGAATAGTGCGTGCGCCCGGCGTCAAGACTAACTGATCCGGAAACGGCGCTACCTCCAGATCACGTCTTCACTTGCGCGCACGCTTGAGCGTACCGAAGACATGCTCGACAGTACTTCGGCGGATGGTCATTGCATCGGGCTTCCCGTCGAGCCGTCGCTGCATGGTTTCCAGTATGTTCTCGTGCTCCCATCTTCGGATGCGACGATAGTCGCTGGGTGAACATCGTTCCTTCATAGGGCAACCCGGGCAGACGCTGGACCAGATCCGACGCAAAATTGAGGACCGTGTCTGGCCCGAGAACCAACTCTGGCGCAAAGCGCCTGATGGCCGTGTCATGATAAGCACAGAGGGATTTTCAGAATGGGGCGAAACGGGCGTGGCGTTAAGCCAAAATCTGAAACCAGCGTCGAAATCACGTTCCAGTACGAAGGCAAGCGCCGGCGCGAATCAATCCCGTTGCCGCCTACAGCCGCTAACCTGAAACGAGCTGAACAACACCGTGCACAAATCTTGTACGAAGTATCGCGCGGCACGTTCGACTATGCGCAAGTTTTCCCACTCCAAGTTCGCGAAACAACTCGCGCACAGAACCGATGATGGCCTACGAGTAGGTGCGTATCTTGAAGACTGAGGGCCTGCTTCGCCAAACGGTTTCCTCACTTCAGATCGCCAGAAATAATCAAAGCTGAAAGCCGCCCTCCCCAACTTTTCGTCCACTCCCTGAATTAACGAACATCAACACCAGCAACGGATCGTTTCGTACGTGATCACGACACCACGCTCGAGCAACAACTCCTCGATGTCGCGCAGGTTCAGGCTGAACCGGAAATACCAGCGAACCGCGCAGCTGATGACGACGGCAGGGAAGCGGTGACCGCGATAAAGCGATATCGTTTTCTTCATCACTTCATTCTATCGCCGCCTCCCCATCAACTTGACAGAGCCGGGATATGTAAGACCTCGTTTTTACTACGCGTTACTCACCTACGTTCGACGCACTGCCCGATGAAATATTCGCCGCTGCATAGCGATCCCGGTTTGCCTCATTCGGCGGATAGAGGCCTGGCAAAGCAGCGCCGTTTTCGACCTCGCTCATGATCCAGTTTTCCAGTCGCTCCTGTTCGACCGACGCGGCAACAACCTCGTCAAGAAGCGCGGCCGGAATAAGCACAGCGCCATCCCGGTCGACCACGATTACGTCGTCTGGAAATACCGCGACGCCACCGCAGTCGATAGGTTCCTGCCAGCCGACAAACGTCAGACCGGCCACTGAGGGTGGCGATGCGGTACCCTGACACCAGACTGGAAGGCCGGTATTCAGCACGCCCGCAATATCCCGAACCACGCCGTCCGTGACAAGCGCTGCGACTCCGCGCTTGTGCATCCGTGCGCAGAGAATGTCGCCGAAGATTCCCGCATCGGTTACGCCCAGTGCGCCCACTACGGCAATACAGCCACGTGGCATTGCTTCAATAGCCGCGCGGGTTGAAATGGGCGAGCCCCACGAAGCGGGGGTCGCAAGGTCTTCCCGGGCCGGCACGAAACGGAGCGTGAATGCACGGCCGACGAGCCGTCGCTGACCTTCCGCTATCGGTCGGGTACCGCGAAGCCATACGTTGCGAAGACCATGCTTGAGCAGGACCGTCGTAAGCGTGGCCGTAGATACGCCCGAGAGGGTTGCAACGATTTTTTCGTCGAGCGGAAGTGAGTCGATGGTCATGGTTTGGCGTTTCCCCAAAAAAAGTGATCAGGTACTGGCGATGAGGCCGCCGTCGATCCGGACTGTCGAGCCAGTAATGTATGAAGCCCGAGGACTCGCAAGGAAGGTCACCACATCTGCGTACTCTTGCGGCTCGCCATAGCGCCCCACCGGAATCGACCCAGTGCTCTCGGCAGCAACGTCCTCGACCGATCGCCCTTCACGCATGGCTTTGGCCTCGTCAAGGAAGCGGATGCGATCGGTGGCAATACGTCCGGGCAGCACGATGTTGCAGGTAACGCCATCGCGACCGACTTCCCGCGCCAGTGTTTTCGACCAGCCGACGAGAGACATGCGCAGTGCGTTCGACAACCCGAGATTCGGTATAGGCGAGACAACACCCGATGAGGTGCTAGTGATCACCCTGCCGAAACCACGTTCGCGCATTCCCGGAAGCACCCGGTCGGTGATGGATACCACCGACAAGACCATGCTCTCGAAATGCTCGCGCCACAGTGCTGCATCCTGTCCATGCGCCGGCGTCGGCGGAGGGCCTCCGGTATTGTTCACCAGTATGTCGATGGAGCCCAGTTCGTCCTCGATCCGGGCGACATGACTGTCCACGGCAGACAGATCTCCAAGATCCCACTGAAGCGCAATGGCATGGGAGCCCGCCTCTCTCACTGCTTTTGCGGTCGTTTCGGCTGCCGCCAGATCAATATCGGCAACGGCAACGCGAACGCCCTCGGCCGCAAGCGTTCGCGAGATGACGCCACCAAGACCGCCACCACCGCCAAGCACGAGAGCGGTCTTATCTTTTAACTGTAGGTCCATCCTCTTTCCCTGTGAGAAACCGGTTAACTATTTACCGCTGGGCGGATCGGTGCGTCACCGGGTTCCGCAACAGCATCAATTTCGATACGCACGCCATTCAAAGCGCACCCGATAGTGGTTCGTACGGGGGCGGCAGTGCCCATCACCTGGGCGTATACGGTGTTAAAGCGTTGGAATTCGCTGATGTCCGACAGATACACCTGGACGCGAACAAGTCGGCTGAAATCAGTGCCGGCGTCTTCCAGGACAAGACGCAAATTGTTGAGCACCGCGGTCGTTTGCTCTTCGAGCGTGTCGCCAATAATGTTTCGCTCAGGATCTCGCGGAACCTGACCCGCCACGAAAATCAGTCCGCCTGCGCGGCGCCATAGACTGTAGTGTCCGCCCGTGGACGGTTGCTTGCTTGATTCGGTCATGTGTGAGGTCTCAAGTTGGGAGGAGTACGGACAGGGTCCGCATGTACTCGCCTTTTGGCAGTCACCGCGTCAACGCGACAACAGAACGTTCGTTGCCGAGCTGATCGCGGTATTCCCACTGTCCGTCAAGAGATCGAACCAGGGCATTGCTGTACAGGTAGGCGGTGGTACACGTGTGCTCCGGGATCAGCAACAGCCTGTCGCCGGTGTGAAGTGCCTCGCTGCGGATCACGGTGTGCTCTTCGTTCATCATCACGATCTCGCCGACGCCGTCAAAACGCTGCCGCAGCGGTTTGTCAGGTGAGATCGCCTTACTGCCGGCGTCCAATGTCGACGTGCCATTGCGCGTTGAAACAACGGTTGTCAATACAAACCCGGCCGCAACCCAGTTGTGATGCGATAGCTCCCTCAAGTGCTGGGCGTTCGAATACACCCAGGTGCCCGGCGACACGTACTGCATCACAGAGCGCGGCCACAGGTCGAACGTATAACTGCATGCGCCGACGACGTCGACATCGATGCCGTCTCCGCGCAGGCTAGACTGCAGAAACTCCAGCGTGCCGGCAAGTTTCTCCACTTCGGCTTTGCGCTCGTCATACGCGCCCCGGATGTGGCCGTCGTAAACATGCCACCCCGCAAGCCGACCAAGTCCCTCCACCCCGCGCGCGAGTTCGAGCGCTGCCTCGTCCATCGCCACGCCTGTGCGCCCCATTCCGGGATCGAGATCGATACGTAGGCGAACCGAAGGCAAAGCGCCGTCGAGTAGCCGCGTCCATACGTCCAGTCCCTCGCGGGAATCAATCAGGCCCGTGAGTTCGGCCTTCGGAAATGCCCGGGCCAATTCGATGAAGCGGCCGATGTTTTGCGGATTGACAGTGGGAAACGCCCAGGTGACGCGTGTGGCGCCCGCGGTCAGCACCATTTCGACCTCCGCGAGCGTACTGGCTTTGAAAGCGAGGACTCCATTGGCCAGCAGCAACGAAACGAGCCACGCCGCGCGGTGAGTCTTCACGTGCGGCATCAGGCGCTCAACGCCGCCGCACGCAAGTGCGGTGACCGCTAGATTGTGCAGAACGCGGTCTTCCATCACCACAAAGCAAGGTGTTGCAACCGCCGGCACCAGGTCCTCGGCAATTGGATTAATCATGTTGCTCGTTGTCATAGAGTCATAGTTAGGAATACCGAGGTCGCTTCGCCGGCATGAATCTCGTCGGTGAGCGGCTTCGTATCGATGATGCGTGGCTAGTGACGCAAGTCGGACAGGAATGCCTGCGCGCGCGGGTGCTGCGGAGACCGGAAGAACGTTTGCGGATCGGCCACCTCGAGAATCGCGCCGCGATCCATGAACCAGACGCTGTCGCTCACCTCGCGCGCGAATCCCATCTCGTGGGTCACGCACATCATCGTCATCCCGTCTCTGGCAAGCGATTTCATGACGCTGAGCACCTCGCCAACCATCTCAGGATCAAGCGCGCTCGTCGGCTCGTCGAACAGCATCACCGGCGGCTCCATTGCCAATGCGCGAGCGATCGCAACGCGTTGCTGCTGCCCTCCAGACAACTGCTGCGGATATGAGTTCGCCTTGCTGGCCAAACCCACGCGATCGAGCAGTGCCAATGCCTGCCGCTTCGCCTCCGCGCGGCTTTTTCCGGCCGCCTTCGTCGGCGCGAGGCACACGTTGTCGAGCGCCGACAAATGAGGAAACAGATTGAACTGCTGAAACACGAAGCCAATACGGGTGCGGAACCGGTTCAGGTTCAACGAAGCCTGATGGACGCTGGTTCCGTCGACCGTGATCCCGCCCCCCTGAATCTCCTCGAGGCGGTTGACGGTACGGATCAGCGTCGACTTGCCCGACCCGGAAGGGCCGCACACGACCACCACCTCGCCTCGCTTCACCTCTGCAGTGACGTCGACGAGCGCCTGATACTCGCCGTACCACTTATTAACTTTGGAGAATTGAATCATTGATGACGCTCCTGACTTTTTGCATTTTTCCTGAGGCACGCCGATGCGCGATGCGACGTTCCATGACGTGCGCGCATTGGGTGAGCGTGTAGCACACCACGAAGTAGGTCAGCGCGAGAATGAAGAAGACCTGGAACGGTTGTGTAAGAAGCTGGGCGTTAATCTGCTGGGCCGAAAACGTCAGTTCCTGGACACTGATCACATAACCTATCGATGTGTCCTTCACCGTCGATACGCATTGGCTGAGAATAGTCGGCAGCATGTTGTACAGCGCTTGCGGCAGAATCACGTGACGCATCGTCGCACCGTAACTCATCCCGAGCGAGCGTGCGGACTCGGTCTGCCCTTTGGGCAAGGATTCGATGCCGGCCCGGAAAATCTCACTCAGGTAGGCCGCCTGATAGATCACCAGCGTGACGACCATGGTCGTAAATGCGCTCACCAGATGGCCGATCAGGCCCGGCACGAGGAAATAACTCCAGAACACCAGCATTACAAGCGGCACACCGCGCACGATATAGACGAGCACCGTCGATGGCACGCTCAACACCCTGTAGGGCGAGACCCGGCATAACGCCAACAGCAGGCCAAGCGGAAAGGCAAAAACGAGACCGAGCAGCGCGAGAATCAGCGTGAGCGCGAGACCACCGACCGGGCCGTTCGGATATTGCCCGAGCAGCAGGAAATGCGCGTTGTGGATGAGTATGTCGAGCATCGCTTATTTCGCCAAGATACGGGTGCGGCGCGTGATCGCCGCGCCCACGCCCATCAGACCCAATGAAATGGCCAGGTAGATGACCGTTCCAACGAGATAGATCTCAAAGGTTTGAAACGTCTGGTTCTCGATGTCGCGTACCGTGTATGTCAACTCCGCAACCCCGATCGCCATCGCCAGACTCGTATTCTTGAAGAGCACCACCGTATGATTGATGAACGGCGGCATGGCGATGCGAAAGCCTTGCGGCAGGATCACGTAACGCATCGACTTCGGAAAGCTCAAACCCAGCGAGCGGGCAGCCTCAAGTTGACCAGCCGGTACTGCCCGCAGGCCACTTCTAATATCCTCCGAGTAGTACGCCGCCATGCACAGGCCAATGGCAATCGACGCGAAAATGAATTCGCCCCCATGGGCGTTAATCCATCCTTGCACGATTTCCGGCAGCAGCGTTGGAAACCCGAAATACCAGAGGAACAGTTGCGCAAGCATCGGCACGTTCTGATGGTAGGCAACGTAGCCGGCGACGACCCTCTCGATAAACGGGTTACCTATCGCGCGCAGCGTCGCCAGCACCGTGCCGAGCGCGACCGCAAGCAGCCAACTCGTCAGTGTGAGCAACACGGTGTACTGCAATCCCCACATGAGGTGCTTCAGATTCTGATCTGTGAAGATGCTCGAGAAGTTGAGATGCGCTAACATGAGTAATCCCCGTTACACAGAACGACATGGAGGTCAGCCTTTGATCGACCCGATCCTGAAATCGCGATGCAGCTGATAGATCGTGTTGGGGCCAAGCCATTTATCGAAAATCTGCTGTGCTTCGCCTGATTTTTCCATTCCGTCCAGCGCGTTGTTCACCGCGTCGAGCAACGCTGGCTCGCCCTTCTTGATACCGAGTCCCCAGTATTCGAGACCCACCGGCGGCGACAGCGCCTCTACATTGGTGTCGTGACCGAGTTTCGCGGCAAAGCGATGCATGATGGGTTCGGAGACGACAAAGCCATTGACCTTGCCCTGCACCATGGCCAGGAAAGCCGACGGCGAGTCGTCATAGCTGACGAGCTGCACGCTCGGCATGACCCGCCCCATGATGGCGATATTGCTGGAGCCTTTGATCGTACTGACCCGCTTGCCGTCGAGATCGTCCCGCGCTTTGAACGGGCCACCTGTCTTCACGGCAATGACCTGCTTGGCGACGTAGTACTGGTGCGTGAATGTGAGTTGTTCGGCGCGCGCCGGGGAGTAGCCGAGCACCGCGGCGAGTACATCGACACGGCCTTGCAGCAGTTCCGGAATGCGGGCCTCCATCGACACCACCTGCAACTGCGGCTTGACGCCCAAAGCCTTCGCGACGCCCTTGCAGTAGTCGACGTCGTAACCAACGATCTCCCGAGACGCCGGATCCTGAAAGCCGAATGGCTCGAAGTTGGCCAGTACCCCGCATACCAGCGTTCCGCGCGCCTTGATGACTGCAAGCTGGTCTGCCTGTGCTGTACCCGTAAGCAGGGTCAGGGTGAAGCCAAGCAATGCCGCGGCTAGTTTGTTAGACGATTTCATGCGATCTCCGTAGACAGGTGCTTCAAAGCGCAACCGCGAGCTGTTGATGTGCTCGATCTGCATTGCAAGGGGACTTGGAGAATGTATTCTTGGCCGAAAAAAATTCCAAATAAAGAGATATTTGTGCATACTTATCCATTCCAAAATGAGATCGATTTAAGAGGGGCCGCGTGGCACACCAGATCACTTTCCTGCAACTCGAAGCACTGGTTGCAATCGCGGATATGGGCTCATTCGAGGCGGCCGGGCGCAAGCTCGGCAGCGTTCAGTCCGGTGTGTCGCGCCACGTTCGCGAGCTGGAGAGCCGGTTCCCGAAGCCGCTATTCGACCGTGGTTCGCGATCGGCACGGCTGACCGTCGACGGTCTCGAGATACTCTCGCAGGCGCGCGCGATTCTTCAGCAACGTGATGCCCTGTTGAGTCAGTATGCGAGCGAGAAAGTATTGCGGCGCTCGTTAAGGCTGGGCGTGACTGAGCTCGCCGCGCTGACCTGGTTGCCTGGCTTCATCAATGCACTGCGTTCTACCTATCCGCTGGTGGATGTCGAACTGGAGGTGGGTGGCGTCGCTGTGGAACTCTACGAAAAGCTCAGACTGGCGCAGCTGGATCTGGCCATCGTGCCCGACACGCCACGCTGGGCGGACATGGTGAGGTTCCCGCTCGCCAACGTGCGTAACGGCTGGTTCTGCAGTCCCACGTTCAGCCTCAAGCGGCGCAGGCTCGCCGTATCGGAACTCGGCCAGTTGACGCTGCTGTCGCAGTCTGCGGACTCGGCGGTGGGACATGTCATGAGCAATTGGCTGGAGCGCAACGGTATGCAACCGCGCAGCATTCTGACCTGCAACAACTTCGCGGCGCTTGGCGGCATGGCGAGCGCCGGTTTGGGTATCGCTTGTCTGCCAGACGCCATCTCCGGTGAACTCGTGACGCTGGGTCTGTTGCGTGCCGTCCATGTGACACCGGTGATGCCGCCGGTGCGCTATGTCGCTGTTGCGCGGCAAGACGCGCTGACACCGTTCCACCGCAAGGTCATTACCCTCGCGCGCGTGATGTGTGATTATGGAATGCGCTATCAGGACGCACGCGCACGCGAATCGCTCGTCAACGAGGCTGAATAACGATGCTGACCGTCAAGCAGATCGAGACGTTCTACTGGGTAGCGAAGCTCGGCACCGTTCAGCGGGCGGCCGACAAGCTCCATGTCACGCAGTCCGCGGCGACCAAGCGCCTGCAGGATGTCGAAGCAAAGTCCGCAGCACGTTTGTTTGAAGGGAGCGGCAAGAAAGCAAGGTTGTCCGCGAAAGGACGCGAGATGTTCACGCTGTGCGAAGGCTTGCTGGACAGCATTGGGCGACTGGAAGCCTATCAGGACGCCGACCGGCATATTGCCCGCGTGCTACACATCGGTCTGACCGAACTGGTTGCATTGACGTGGTTCCCAGCGTTCCTCCAGCAGATGCGCGAGCTTTTTCCAAATCTCATCCTGCAACCCCATGTCGACATGTCCGGGCCGCTGCAAGAGCGGGTGATTGATGGACGCCTCGACTTCGCGATTTTGCCCGAGGCAGAGCTGCACGTATCAGTCGAGCGCGTGATGCTCGGGAGTGCCCGCTTCGCCTGGTTCTGCCGTCCCGGCATGTTCGACAGCAAGCGCACAGTGTCGCTGCACGAACTGGGCACTGTTCCGGTCATCGAGCAAATTCCGGCATCCATCATCACGATCCTGAGCTCCAGGAGCTTCGAAAGTGCGGGCGTCGAGCCTGAGCGTATTTGCGGCGGCAACAATGCGGTGGTAGTAGGCGGCCTCGTGGCGGCCGGGGTTGGCGTGAGCTTGCTGCCGGTCGAACTTTTCAGGCAGCAAATCCAGAACCGGCTCATGCAGATCGTGATGACCAACCCTCCTGCACCGATGGTTCGCTACGACGCGATTTTTCAGAAGCAATCACATTCCGCGCTGGGGCACGTGGTTGCCGACGTAGCACGGCGTTGCTGCGACTTCAGTTTAGGCGTGCAGCAACCGACAGCGAGTTAAGAACAACCCGCGGCATCCGGCTCTGGTGCAAATAGCGTGGTCGAAACGGTTACAGTCTCGGGCTGAACGAATTTGAGAGCCTACGATGAGTAAGTTTAAGAGTCTGGAGGAGTTGTTCGCGGGGCGCCACTTTGATCGCGAGGTGATCATCCTGTGTGTTCGCTGGTACCTGCGCTACAAGCTCAGCTTGCTGAGATCTGGTGGAAATGATGGCCGAGCGAGGACTGTCGCTGGCGCACACCACGATCTTGCGTTGGGTGAAGCGCTATTCGCCCGAATTCGTCAAACGCTGGAACCGGTTTGGCACGCCCACCGGCCAGTCATGGCGTGTCGATGAGACGTATATCAAACTGCGTGGCAAATGGGTCTACCTTTATCGAGCGGTGGATCGGGCAGGCCAGACAGTAGACTTCATGCTCCGCGCCAAACGCGACGTGGCCGCAGCAAAAGCATTTTTCAAGAAAGGCCATCAAGCATCAGGGCCACCCGCCGAAAACCATCACGCTCGATGGCTCCGCGGCTTCGCATCGCGCGGTTCGTGAGATGAAGGAAGACGGCGTGCTTCCCGAAGACACCAAGGTCCGGTCCTCGAAGTACCTGAACAACCAGGTCGAGCAAGACCATCGCAACATCAAGTCAAGGACGAACGTCATGCTTGGTTTCAAGCAATTCAAGAACGCCGCGATCACGCTGGCGGGCGTTGAATTGATGCATCGCATTCGCAAATGACAATTTAGCCTCACCCAACTGCGCCTCAAGGATTTCACTGTGCCTGCGGTTTGGAATGCGGTCCTCTCGGCTCAGTGAGGCATCCTATCAAACCAACTTGCTCGACAAGCTCCGCTATTTGCACCAGAGCCGCTCGTTACGGCCGAGCGTGCGCCTTGAAACAGCAGCGTGCGCAGATACGTGTTGCCCTGTTTGGTGATGCGGCCCAGTCGGTTCTTGCCGCCGCTGCTCGCCTGCTTGGGCATCGAGCCAAGCCACGCGGAAAATTGGCGACCATTTTTGAACACACGCGCATCGCCAACAGTGGCCACCGCAGCCGACGCGGTGAGCGGACCGATGCCGATGGCCTCGGCATCCAGCCTGTCGTTCTTCACGTGCTTGCCGCCCTTGCGGTATGGCACGGCAAACTGCGGCGCGATCAGGCGAACCTCGTGGCCGAGCGCGCGCAGCTTGCGCGCCCTGTAGCGTGCTACGCTGCACGCTTCCATTGCGACCAGGCAAGGCCCAAGGTTGGCAAACCATTCGGGAAACTTCTGCCGCGAGATTGCTTTCCTGATCACCACGCGTTCCATGCAGTCCACGCCGTGTACCTGGATGATGTTCTTGGCCAGATCCACGCCGATACGAGTAATCTTGTCCATGACTTTCCCCTTCTCAGATGGGTTGCCCAGCACCAACAATCCTTGCATATCGCGACGCCACGAGATCGGGAAAGTCCTTACTAATTCGGGTGATCTATCTGCTTGAAGACACGGTGGCAAACCGCAGCCTCATTCACAGTTATCTGGACGTGTTCGCGTATCCGGACGGGCGCATCGAGGTCCGGGTCAATGGCGCTGCCCTGCCCTGTGTGCCGTATGACCGGCTCTCGGAGATTGATCAGGCGGCCGTGGTCGACAACAAGCGGCTGGGTCACGCGCTGCAGATGGCGCAGGTGATCCAGGCGCAGCGTGATGACCGGCGCGCATCGGGCTCGCCACCGAGGACGAATCAGGGCGAAGCGCCGCGACCGAAGGAGCGCAAGGCGGGCTACAATTTGATTCCGCGCTGTTTCCGGGATCGGGCTCTTTAGTCTTACTGTGTCAACTAAAAGCGATACCTGGCAGTATGAAGTAATCGCGACTACGGGGTATTGCAATGTCAAACGATCTCGATGAATTTGACGTGTATCTCAACCATCTGGCCCAGGAATTAGGGCACGCGTGATCGCCACGCCGGCCTTAAAGGCTACTGTTCCGGTCTGGTGATGCCACTGTCACGAAAGAGCGTCGAACCGATGGCCGCGCATATTGATCCGCTTCACGCGAGTGCGAAGCATCAGTCGCTCCATCATTTTGTTGCCAGGGCGGAGTGGTCGGACAAGGCGATCATGCAGCGGGTGCGCGAGTGGGTGATGCCGGCGCTGGACGTGCATGCGGCTGCAGAAGCCGGCTACTACTGGATTATCGACGACACGGGTTTTCCAAAGAAGGGCCGCCACTCGGTGGGGGTGGCGCGCCAGTATTGTGGCCAGCTCGGCAAACAGGACAACTGTCAGGTTGCAGTGAGTTTATCGATCGCGACGCAACGCGGCAGCCTGCCAATCGCCTGGCAACTGTATGTCCCCAAGGAATGGCTTGACGATCGGGAACGTGCCCGTCGTGCGGGCATTCCTGACGATCAGGCCTTCGCAACCAAACCACAGATCGCATTGGCCCAACTGCGCGAGGCGATTGCATCCGGGATTGTGCCGGGTATCGTGCTGGCCGATGCAGGATATGGTGATGAAACGGCCTTTCGGGAAGGGATAAGCGAACTGGGTTTGTTATACGCCGTGGGGATTCGCCCGGGCACCTCAGTATGGGCACGAGGTACGGCACCGTTGCCGCCCAGGCCATGGAGTGGGCGTGGCAAGCCACCTACACTGCTGCGTCGTGCGCCCGGCCACGAACCACAAGCGCTCAAGGCGCTGGCCATGCAATTACCCGCGAATGCCTGGCAGACCATAAGCTGGAGAGAAGGCAGCAACGCGGCACTCTCCTCACGCTTTGCCGCCGTGCGGGTTCGTCCCGCTCATCAGGACTATTGGCGCAGTACCCAGCGCGCTGAAGAGTGGCTACTCGTCGAATGGCCCGAGGGAGATACAGAGCCGCTCAAGTACTTTCTCAGTACCGCTCCCGGGGAGGCGACACTTGAACAACTCGTATTGGTGACCAGGATGCGCTGGCGTATCGAGCGCGATTATCAGGACCTGAAGCAGGAGTTCGGACTGGGTCACTACGAAGGTCGCGGCTGGCGCGGCTTTCACCACCACGCCACGCTGAGTATCGCCGCATATGGGTTTCTGATGGCCCAAAGACTCAGGATGGGATCAGGTAGCGGCGATAAAAAAAACTTCATTGAACGCGCGCTGCCTGCGCTTCCCGCGGATTACATCGCACGCGGCAGTCCAGCGCGCACAACGTCACGTTCCTGACTCCATCACTACGTTGCGTATCTTGCTCGGACTACGGCTCACGCAACGCTTGCACCATTCATTGCAGCGGTGGCCTGGAGAATATGTGACACAGTAAGACTATGTTCCTTCGGGAAGAACTGGCAGGAAATCCAGGTCAAGACCGTCCAGCATGGCCGAGGAGATCGGGGCCCTCGCAGTAGCGTAACCGGCGAATTCGTCTGCGGCGATGTGAACCTGACCGAAGAAGAACTTGAGACCAACCGAGGCGACATGTCCCGGCATGCGGCCGACCATCGTTTCGATGACAAATTCTTCGAAGAACGCCGGGCCAAGCTATCACAACTGCAGGTTCCGGTCCTGTCCGCAGCGAATTGGGGAGGCCAGGGGCTGCACCTGCGTGGCAACATCGAAGGCTTCCTGCAAGCCGGTTCGTCCCAGAAATGGCTCGAGATTCACGGCGGCGAACATTGGACTTCGTTCTATACCCGCTACGGCGTCGGCCTGCAGAAACAGTTCTTCGACCAGTATCTGAAAGGCAAAGAGACAGGCTGGGAAGAACGGCCACCAGTACTGCTCCATGTCCGGCATGTCGACAAGTTCGTCGAGCGCGCCGAGCACGAGTGGCCGCTTGCGAATACCCAGTGGACCAAACTATATCTGGACCTCGATGGTCAGAAGTTGTCGCCCGAGGCGGCCGACGGGACATCGACTGCCACGTTCGAAGCAATGGGCGACGGCGTCCGCTTCATGTCCGCTCCGTTCGAGCAAGAGACGGAGATTACGGGGCCATTGGCCTGCAAGGTGTTCGTTTCCTCGACGACGCCCGACGCCGACCTTTTCCTCGTTGTCGGTCTCTACAACCCCGAAGGAAAGGAGGTCGTATTCCAGGATGCACTCGACCCGCATACGCCAGTAGCGCAAGGCTGGCTGCGTGCGTCCCGCCGTGAACTGGATCCGAAGCGCACGCTTGAGTGGCGCCCGCTCCATGCCCACCGATCGAGACAACCACTTGAGCCGGGCAAGCCTGTCGAGTTGGACATCGAGATCTGGCCCACCTCTATCGTCGTCCCTGTCGGCTGGCGAATCGGACTGACGGTTCGGGGCAAGGACTACGAGTACGAAGGGGCTGCCACGCAGTTGTCGAACGTGAAGTTTCCGATGAAGGGTTGCGGACCATTCCTGCACGACGATCCGGAGGATCGGCCGCCGTCGGTCTTTGCGGGACGAACCACGCTGCATGCGGGTAACAGCATGTCTTCGTATCTGCTGGTGCCCATCATTCCGCAGCGATAGTCAACCGCCTCGATCGAGCCGCGCCAAGGCATTGGGCAGCCTGAATTGATGAAGTACGCGGCACGCCTCCGAGTCCTGTGGAATATCCACCACGCTTTCTAATCAACAACCCCGCCGCACAGCGAGTCATCAACCTCAGGAAAGGAAGAGAAAATATGAAAAAGACTAACCTCATCACGACTGCGATTTGTTCACTGCTCGCCCTCGGCACGGCAAGCGCCTGGGCGCAAAACCAGGCCAGTGACGCCACCGCCAGCGCGCCTGTCACAGCAAGCGCGCCATCGAGTCCAAAGGCAATGCGCAAGGCCAATCGGTTGCTCGCCAAGGACGTTCGGCGTGCGCTCGTCAAGGTCAAAGATCTGGATTCGACCAATATCGTCGTCTCCGCGAAAAATGGCTCGATTCTGCTGGGCGGCACGGTGCCCGCGGGCGACCAGGTCCAGTTCGCCGTAACCACAGCACAGGGCGTTAGCGGCGTTCGCGAGGTACGAAACAGCCTTCGGATCCGCGCACCGGGCCAGTGAAGCCGACTGCAGTCGGTCCGATCTGGCACGGCAACCGGTTCCAGAATACAAAAGGCGCAGGGTCGCACTCTGGCTTTTGCGCTGGCTTCGCCTCACAGCGCCCGCCGCTCGGCCGGCACAGCCAGCCGAGCCGAGTATCAAGCGACACTGAACCCGCCATCTACCGGAAGAACCACACCTGTTACATACTGTGACTCCTCCGAGCACAAGAAGCGAACTACTCTCGCGACTTCGCTCGGCGTACCCCAACGTCGCATAGGCAACCGTGCCATGATCGCGTCACTTCGCGAGGGATCGTCGAGCGCGGCGACCGACAATCGCGTGCGGATCCACCCCGGCGCCACGGCATTCACCCTTACGCCGCGGGCCGCAAGCGCGACGGCATAGGAGCGCGTCAGCCCGACAATGCCAGCCTTGCTTGTGGCGTAAGCCGGATTTTTTTCCGAGCCAAAGAAACTCCACATTGAAGCGACATTAACCACCGCGCCCGCTGATGCGATTAAACGCTCCTGTAGCGCACTGATCAGGATCTGTGTTCCGCACAGATTCACGTCAAGAACGGAGCGGAAGCCCTCCGGGGTGAACTCCCGTCCTTCGTGCTTGATGATGCCTGCAGCATTCACCAGGACCGCCACCTTGTCTAGATCTGCGAGTGCGACCCTCACCGCATCCGGTACGGTGACGTCGGTTTTCGTGAATTCCAACTCGCCGGGCACGTCAATATCCACGTCAATTCCAAGGCACCGGACTCGCATGCCGCTTCGGTGCAACTCTTCTGCAACAGCGCGACCGATTCCTGTCCCGCCGCCCGTCACGATCGCTATAGGTTTATTCATCAGTAGTATTTAATTATCTTGGGACTTTCCCCTGCACGCTCGCTGCGCGCTGGACGAAAACGGCTACCGAACGAACTGCTTCACGTAGTCGGAACCAAGGCCAATCGCCTCATAATGCCGTCTGGCTGTCTCGATCCGCGTGAACACGTCTTCGTACGCCAATGCTTGTCCCTGAGGATCAACATAGGTGTAACCACCAGTGACGTGGAACCACGTGATCATTTCATCGACCTCAGGTGGAACGTACAGCGTATGCGTCTCGCCGGCAGGCTCATACGCATAGGAACCCTCTTCCGCCACCCAATCGTGTTCGAGGTAGTACCAGCGACCCTTGAGCACAAGCGCATGGACTGGGCCGGCATGCCGGTGCCGGGACAGCACGCCCGCTTGGCGCACCCGCAATAACGTGACGAAATACCCCTGACTCGCGTTCAGAAGCAAAGGCTTGAACGCAACCGATCCAGTAATCGGCACCCATAGCTTATCGTCCGCCAACCACTCGCTGAGGACCCTCGGGTGGACAAGATCAGGCGACATAAAGTCGGGCTGTGGATGTTGATACGGGACGGCCGTCTCGTCCGGTCTCCCAGCAATTATTTCGGACATTTCCAAACTCCTGTTTTTAACATGCGTCTGACCGGCTCCGTAACCAGAGTGCGGTATCGTCCAGCGCACGGGCCGCGACCTCGGCGATTGAGATAGCTTCGAGGAAGCTGTGTACCGTGCCCGGATAAGTCCGCGCTGTCACGTCGACACCCACGGCCAGCAACCTGTCCTCTAACTCGAGACTATCGTCGCACAGCGGGTCGCACTCCGCGACCGCCATGCAAACAGACGGTAGGCCACTCAGGTCAGCGTTCAGAATGTTCACGCGCGGATCGCCGAAGTCACTCCCCTTACTGAGATACAGTCCCCGGAACCAGATGATGTCATGCAAAGAAAGGCCGTAGTCGCCCGCTCCATATCGCACCATTGAGTTCCGGTACAGGTTCGTACCGAAGCTGCCATAGTTCAGCACCAATCCCTTGAGCAGGTGTTCGTTTGCATCGCGCAGCGTCAGTGCGACGCCCATCGACAACGACGCCCCGGCGGAATCCCCGCCGACGAAGAGTTGCGTCGCGTCGACGTCCAGTACCGCGGCTTGATCCGCCACCCAGCGGACAACATCCACGCACTCATCGAGGGGGCGAGGAAACCGCGCGTCCGGCGCGCGCGTGTAATCAACGCCGATCACCGCGATGCCGGCGCGTTGGGCGTACTCGCGCATCAGACGATCATGTGTATCGATGCTGAAGAGCACGAATCCTCCACCGTGGAGGTACACAAGTGCACCACGCAACGACCGCCCCGCCGGATAGTGGATGCGGACTCGTACATCACCGTGACGGGTAGGCACGCGATGTTCAACGGTGCGACTCATTGAAGGGCCACCAGCGGCCCACGGCGCGCGCACCTGCTCCGCGACCTCGCGCGCCTCGGAAATCGTCAGCGTGTCACAGCGCGGAAAGCGTCGATAGCCCTCGCTCATGCGATTCAAAAACTCACGCATCTGCGGATCCAGCGGCGAGGGGGCTCCGGTAGGGATGCTGAACGCGGGATCATCTAACTGCATATATAGCTCTCAGAGAGATACGTTATCAATGGCATGGTGAACCGGGACTACAGAATTACATCCCAACCACGTCCACGTCCGATCAATCAGGTCTTGCATTTCGGCGTCGCCTGTCGGAAAAAATTGGCTTGAAATACATCGAAACTCCGGCCTTTCTAGCGTCTTGCTTAAGAGCCATGCCGAAAATCGCGCACAAGGACTATCGATGCAGCAATGTATCGAGTCTCCTTTCCCGCTACCCGTTGGATCGCGTCAATCGCTGTCGAGATCTGGCCATCATTCAATATGCCCGGACGCGACCGTGGTCAGCCTGGAACATATGGCAAACCATCGCTCGCGCAGGGAAGCTACTGATTGTCATGATTTTTGACCAATGTGATAATTTCCTGAATCACTTTATCCTCTGTCAATAAGCACTGCGACGCGGTGAAAGGAAGCTCCCCAATGATCCAACACCAACATGGTCGTGCAATTACTTCCGTGATGCTGACGGAGCATCCGAGTCCGCTCCCTGTCGATTCGACGCCCGCTCACGAGCACGATTGGGGGCAGTTGCTGGTTGCCGTTCGTGGGCTTTACTCCATCGAGATACCGGGCAGGTCGTGGCTTATCCCGACACGCAAGGCCGTGTGGATTCCCAGCGGTGTGCGGCATCGGTTTTCAGGCCGATTTTCCGAGCCGGGACAACCCGTCTCGGACTGCTCGCTTTACATTCCGACCAATGCCTCCCCCGATCTGCCGCGCGACTGTCGTGTCATCGAAGTCTCGGCGCTGCTGTCCGAGCTCATATCGGCTGCCATCGAAATGCCATCGGAGTATCTGCTCAACAGTCGTGAGTGCCGAATCACGGGATTGATCGTCGATGAGATTTGCTGTGCACCGTCCGTGCTGTTACATCTGCCGATGCCCCGCGACCCCCGCTTGCAGCGGATCTGCAGAGCGCTGGTCGACGAACCCGGGCACGAAGGCAATCTGGAAGACTGGGCGCGTCACGGCGCGCTCAGTCTGCGCTCACTCACGCGGCTATTCCGGGATGAGACGGGGCTCACCTTTTCAATGTGGCGCCAGCAGGTCCGTTTGATTGAAGCGCTCACTCGTCTAGGTGCAGGCGCATCGGTCACGTCCATCGCACTCGAACTCGGCTACGACAGCCCGAGTGCGTTCACTGCAATGTTCAGGCGTGCGGTGGGATGTTCGCCAAAGGAATACCTGGCAACCGACCGGGGCCGAGGTGCCTCTTCCGCGCCATCGATTTCAAGGTCACTTTTGTGCGCGTAAGGTTTTCACGCGCTCGTCGTGCGCGCCGCAACGGGGCGCACGGTGCTCCTCGAGCCGAAAGGTGCCGCGGGTCGGTTGAAATAAACCTAAAGCGAACGCACGGTTGCCTGCGTCACTTCTCAGCAGCCACCTGCTGCGGCCGATGCATCCAGAAGTGCTAAGGCTCTAGCGGCGCGCTCCGGCCCGATACTCATAGAAGCCGCTGCGCAGCAGCAAATGCCCGCTCGCAATACTCGAGAGCGCCCGGACGCTCAAACTGACGCGCCGTACGCTCGCAAACCTCTGCCGCAGGGAAAGTCAGCCGGGTGCCACCCGACATCGCCTTCACCTGCGCCTGACAAGCACGCTCCAGGAAATGAATGTTGACGAATGCTTCCGCGATGGTGCGCCCGGCAGCCAGTAGTCCATGATTGCGTAGAATCATCGCGCGATGCGTGCCGAGATTGCGAATAAGCCGTTCGCGCTCGTCGAGATCCAGCGCGATGCCCTCGTACGCGTGATAGCCGATCCGGTTGTAGTAGCGCAGCGCGTGCTGCGTGATCGGCAACAGCCCCTCCTGCTGGCAGGCGACGGCGATGCCGTCTGCGGTATGCGTATGTACCACACAGACGAGGTCGTGCCGGGCCGAGTGAATCGCCGAATGGATGGTAAAGCCCGCCGCATTCACGCGCTGGCTGTCTTCGTCGCCCGGCTCGACAGGCTTTCCGTCAATATCGATCTTCACCAGGTCGTCGGGTGTCATCTCGTGAAACATCACCCCATAGTGATTGATCAGGAAGTAGTTGTCAGTGCCGGGCACACGCGCGCTGATGTGCGTGTCGATCAGGTCGGTCATCCGGAAATGCGCGATGAGCCGATAAAGCGCCGACAAATCGCGCCGCGTCTTCATCTCCGCGTCGCTTCGTTGCGATGCGATGCGATGCCGGGTTCGATAGTGGTTTCCATCTTCGTTCCTCGAGTTACGTTAATCAGTCGGTAAAGGCTGGAGCGTTTCCCTGTCGGCCATTAGCTGGGCCAGTGCCTTGTCCTGCGCGGTGCCCAGTCGCTGCAGCGCGGCGATCACGCCGTGGCGATCATCTGCCGAGCGATCCTGATTCAGCTTGAACTTGCCTTCAATGCCGGTGATCGTCAACTCGACGCCGGCGATCGCTCGCAGCCGCGGCACGATGAGATCTTCCGGCATCGCGCCGAATGACCATGAGCCGCCGAGCGGCGTGTCATAAGTGCCCACCGTGCGCGTGAGGATGTCACGGATGGCTGCCGGATCATCGATCCATTCAAGCCGCACATGCGCATGAATCGCCGCGTAGTTCCAGGTCGGAAAGGTTCTCTGGTCGCTGTACCAGCTCGGCGAAACAAAAGCATGGGGGCCATTGAAGACAACCAGAGCCTCGGTAGCGGTGCGCAAGGCGTCGCAATGTGGATTAGCGCGCGCGAGGTGAGTAGTCAGCGTTCCCAGCGGACCACGCTGTGGGTCGAGCAGAAACGGCAAGTGTGAAACGTGCAGACCCGCGTTAGAGTGGCTGATCAGCGTCGCGAAGCTCCACTCTTTCATGCGCGCATGCTGCACCGAAAGATCGTTCTCGGCATAAGGGGGCTTGATGTACATCTTGCTTCTCTCCGGACAGAAAATCTCACCGGTGCGGCGGGCGATGCCCGTCGACCGGTCTCATATCGTCAGCGGCCCGCTGTGCGGGCCGCAATTCGATGAAGCCATTGGGCGGTATCGTCGAACGCCGTTGCGGCCACCTCGGCAATAGACACCGCCTCAAGGAAGCTGTGCACCGTGCCGCGATAGGTCCTGGCCAGCACGTCGACGCCAGCCTGCTCCAGCTTGTGCTGGAACGCGACGCTGTCGTCGTGTAACGGATCACATTCGGTGATGACCATCCACACCGGCGGCAGACCGGCGACATCAGCCTGCATCAGGTCGTAGCGCGGATCGCGGAAGTCCTGTCCGCGTTCGATGTACATGCCGCGGAACCAGATCATCATGTGCGCCGACAAGCCGTAGTCGCCCGCTCCGTAGCGCACTACGGAATTGCGAAACAGGTTATTGCCGAATGTCCCATAGTTCAGCACGAGGCCAGCCAGCGCAACGCCGCCCTCGTCGCGCAACGCCAGCGCAGTACCGACAGAAAGATTCGCTCCGGCCGAATCACCGCCGATGAAGAGCGGACCAGCGCCGATGTGCAACCCCGCCGCATTCGCGCCGATCCATTGCACTGCATCGATGCAGGCTTCGAGAGGCCGCGGAAATCGCGCTTCGGGCGCACGCGGGTAGTCGATGCCAATCACGATCATGCCGGCACGCTCGGCATACTCGCGCATCAGTCGGTCATGAGTATCGACACTGAACAGCACGAAGCCGCCGCCGGGCAGATATATGAGCGCGCCCGGCTGGCGACACCCCGCTGGACGATAGACACGAATGCGCACGTCACCGTGTCGGGTCGGCACGCGATGCTCGTCCACATTCGCCATCGCCGGGCCTCCGGCGGCCCAAGGCGCGCGCACCTTTGCCGCGATCCGCCGCGCCTCGTCGATCGGCATGGTGTCGCGACGCGGATATTTGCTGCCCTCCGCCGCCATTTGCTGAATGAACTGCGTAATCTGCGGGTCGAGCGGCGCAGGCAAACCAGTGGGAATGGTGAAGGCGGGATCGTCGAAATCCATGGTAGCTCCGCTATGAAGTCGGTGAATGGCGGCGCTCGGCGGCTCGCGCCGCCAATAGCCGCCGGTTGCCGGATGCAATGTTCAGAAACGTTTGTTGATGCCCACCGACGTGCCGAGTTGGTTCTTTCCGGCCTGGGTTGTCGCGTAGTTGTAGATACTCAGGTCAGCGTCGCCCTGGTTGGCCATGTAGCCGACATTCGCGTATAGGTAAGTGGTCTTGGACAGAAAGTAGCGGCCGCTCGTCGTCAGCATCTGTGAATGCTGGCCCTTGCCCTGATAGTCGTACCGGCCCGCCGTCAGGTCGATGTTGAGTTCCGGCGATAACCACACGCCGCCGGTGGCCCAGTAGACAGTACCGCGAGGCGTCAATTGCAGGTCTCCACCGACCCGCGTGACGCCCGCCGACACGATATAGCTGTTCGGCACCGACCAGCGCGCCGCGAGGCTGTAGCGGCGATCGGCGAGCCCCGACTGATCGATTCCGGTGCCCACCGTGCCGCGGCTCTCTTCGTACACGAAGCGCATGGCGAAAGGACCCAGACCGTACTCGAGCGAAGAGCCGATATAGCGGCCAGCCAGCGTGTTGCCGGCCAGTTGCTGCCCGAAACCGTACATCGCCTCGATATTGAATCCGGCAAGCGTCGGCGACAGGTACTTCACCGAATTGTTCAGACGCAAGGTCGTCAATGGAATCGGATTGATCGAAAGGATCGAATACGACGCGAGCGCAGTCGGATCGTAGTACAGGGTCTTGTCGTACTGCACACTGTATTGGCGGCCGGCGGTGAGCGTACCGAAACTGTTGTTCGTTGCGCCGACCAGCGCGCTCCGGTTGAACAGCGTGCCGGATGACACCAGTGCACCACTGGTCGAGTCGAAACCATTCTCAAGCTGGAACAGTACCGTGGTGCCGCCGCCAATATCCTCCTGACCGCGGAAGCCGAAGCGCGACGGCCAGAAGCCCGCGTTGATCATTCCGATCTGGGAGCCGCCGGCCGCGCTCGCGTGGTTCAGGTACTGCATGCCGGTGTCGAGCATTCCATAGAGCGTGACGCTGCTTTGTGCATAGGAAAGAGCAGGCACCGCTGCAAGCAGCCCAAGCATCGATTTGAATCGCATTCAAAACCCCCATAACGTTACGTTACTTTTTTAGTAGACCTATTAATATTAAAAACGAGATTGAAAAATTCTCTACCTCCGTAACGGCGCCGGGTCTACATGAGTCCGCCGCGCGTCACGCCGCCGAATTAGCCGCAGGCGGACTGCACCGTGCTACCGGGATGCGCAAAGATGTCCTTGCCGGGCATCGCATCGAGCAGTTGCCGTGTGTACGCATGCTGAGGGGCACCAAAAATCTGTGCAGATGCTCCCTCCTCCACGACCTGCCCCCGCCGCAGCACGACGACCCGGTCGGAAATTTCCGCCGCCACGCGCAAGTCGTGAGTGATAAAGAGCATCGTCAGTCCGAACTCGGTCTTCAGCTCCTCGAGCAACGCGAGGACTTGTGCCTGCACCGAGACGTCGAGCGCGGACACCGCCTCGTCGGCGATCAACACGCGTGGCTGCAGCGCCAGTGCCCGGGCAATCGCGATGCGCTGGCGTTGGCCGCCCGAGAACTCGTGCGGATAGCGCGGCATCGCCGCTGCGCCGAGCCCGACGCGCTCAAGCAGGCGAGCGGTAAGCGCGCGCGCATCGGCGCGCGACGTGCCGAACGCAACGGGACCTCGCATGATGGCGTCGCCGATCGGCTGTCGCGGATTGAGCGACGCAAACGGATCCTGGAAGACGATCTGCACCTGGCGGCGATACGCCCGCAACTGTGCGCCGGACGCCCGCAGCACGTCGCTACCGGCGAGCTTGATCGCGCCGGCATCAGGGTCGGTCAGCCGCATGATCATGCGGCCGAGCGTGGTTTTGCCCGAACCCGACTCGCCGACGATCGACACCGTCTCGCCCGCGCGCACCACGAAATTGATGTTATCGGCAGCCACTACGACACGCGCGGGACCGAACCAGCCACTGCGCGACACGAACGTCTTGTGCAGACCGGCGACTTCTAGCACCGGCGGCGTGGCACGGCGCGGTGCGGCCTGGGCGCCTGTCCCAGCAACTGGCCGGCGCCCGGGCACCGCGTCGATCAATTGCCGGGTGTACGACTCGGCCGGCTGCATAAGAATCTGTCCGCGTGTGCCCTGCTCGACGAGCCTGCCCTGGCGCATCACAATCACCCGGTCTGCGATGTCCGCCACCACGCCGAAGTCGTGCGTAATGAACAGAACGCCCATACGTCGCTCGAGCTGCAAGTCGCGCACCAGGTCCAGAATCTGTCGCTGTGTCGTCACATCCAGTGCAGTGGTCGGCTCGTCTGCGATCAGCAATCCCGGCCGGTTGATCAGCGCCATCGCGATCATCACGCGCTGGCGCTGTCCACCTGACAGCTGGAACGGGTAGCTGCGCATGATCTGCTGCGGCGCGGGCAGCCCCACCGAGCCGATCATAGCGATGCAGCGCGCGTCGAGCTCACGTGCCGGCGAACGGCCGCCGTCATGCAACCGGACCGCCTCGGCCAGTTGACGCCCGATCGTCTGCAGCGGGTTCAGCGCGCTCATCGGGTCCTGGAAAATCATCGCGACGTCGCGTCCGCGCAGCGCGCGCATCCGCAAGTCGTCGAGGCCGATCAGTTGCTTGCCGGCCAGGCACACACTGCTCCCAGCTAGCGTTCGCACGCCTCGCGGCAGCAGGCCGAGAATCGAATGCGCAGTCATCGATTTTCCCGAGCCCGATTCGCCGACGAGGCAGACGATTTCGCCCGCGTGCACCTCGAACGAAAGATCGTCGACCGCCCGGTCGCGGTCTGCGGCGCTCGGCAATGCAATCGACAGATTGCGGACCGCGAGTAGCGCTGCGTCCTGCTGGCTCGGTAGGGTAATGGAGTTCATCATCGACGCGAGATTCTCGGGTTAAGGACGTCATTCAGGCCTTCGCCCACCAGGTTGATCGCCATCACTGTTAGCAGGATCGCCAGTCCGGGAAAAGCACTCATCCACCAGGCAACGCGAATCATCGTGCGCGCCTCGCCGATCATGAAGCCCCAGCTCATCAGGTTTGGGTCACCCAGACCCATGAAGCTCAGCGCGCTTTCCATCAGAACAGCATTGGCGACGCTAAGCGACGCGGTGACAATGATCGGCGACAGCGCATTGGGCAGAATCTGGCGCAGCACGATCGCGATTCCGGACTCGCCCTGGCAGCGGGCCGCCTGAACGAACTCACGCTCACGCAAGGCAATGAATTCAGCCCGCGTGAGCCGCGCGAGCTGCGGCCAGCTCACCAGCGCGATCGCCGCGGTGAGCGTCCTGATCGAAGGCGTGAGGATCGCGACCAGAAGAATCGCCAGCAGGAACGCGGGGATGACCTGGAACAGCTCGGTGAAACGCATCAACCAGTCGCCCACGCGACCGCCCAGATAACCGGCGGTCGCGCCGATAGCCAGGCCGATCAGCACCGCGGCAAGCGTCGACACGCAGCCGATCAGCAGTGAGACGCTGGCGCCGTGCACGATGCCGGACGCGATGTCGCGGCCGAGGCTGTCGCTGCCGAGCAGCAGCCCTGGGCTGTCAGGGCGCATGAACGGCTGGCCCACCGAGTCCCACGGACTGCCCGGGCAGATCAGCGGCGCGAACACCGCCAGCACGATAATCGACAGCAGGATGACCAACCCGATCATGCCGCTCGGGTGACGCAAATAGGAACGAATCAATGCTCGCATAACGGGACCATGGTGTAGAAGACGTAAGCGGATGCGACATCGGCAGGGCCGCGCAGCTAGCCGGCACGAATGCGCGGATCGACGACGCGATACAGCAGATCAGTCAGCCAGTTGAACAGGACCACCACGACCGACAGCACGAAGAACACGCCCTGGAGCACCTGATAGTCGCGCGCCAGCACAGCTTCGTAAGTCAGGCGTCCGAGCCCGGGCCACGCGAAGACGGTTTCGATCACCACCGAGCCGCCGATCAGCGTACCGGCCTGTAATCCAGCCATCGTCACCACCGGCAGCAACGCGTTGCGTACCATGTGCCGCCACAGAATCCGGCGAGGCGCAGCGCCCTTCGCTCGCGCGGTCTTGACATAGTCCTGATGACTCACCTCGATGATCGACGCCCGCATCAACCGCGTATAGACCGCGAGGTACAGCATGCCGAGCGTTACCGCGGGCAGCACCAGGTGCCGCGCCACGTCGAAAACTGCGGCCCAGCCGGTGAGCTCCTGGGAGACGTCCCGATACCCGAACGCCGGCAGCCATTCCAGATGCACCGCGAACAGCAGCACCAGCATCAGGCCGAGCCAGAATACGGGCGTGGCGTACACCACGAGTGAGATGACCGTGATGACGGTGTCCGACCATCGCCCGGCTCGCACGCCGGCGAGGCAGCCGAGCAGAACGCCGCCCACCAGCGACAACGCGAATGCGCTGAGCGCGAGGAGCAGTGTCGCGGGCAAACGCTCGATAATGAGCGAGAGCACAGGACGCTGTTGCCGGTACGAATAGCCGAGGTCGAGGTGCGCGATCTTGCCGAGATACGTGCCGAGCTGGACCGCCATCGGTTTGTCCAGACCGTACTCAGTGCGGATACGGGCGACGAACTGCGCGTCTACAGCACCCGACTGGACCGCGATCACGAGCGCCGGGTCGCCCGGCGCCGCGCGGATCAGCAGGAAATTGAACACGGCGATCAGCAACACGATGCAGATCATCTTCACGATCTGTTTGCCGAGCGCCACCGCGGACCCCCACGGCGCTCGTCTGGACTGTACAACCGCAGTGGGCCGCAAGACATCCGCACTCATCGCTTCAACCCTTGAAGTAGACGTTATCGAAACTCTCGTGAACGCCGATAGCGGTCGTCACCAGGTTCTGCAAGCGCTTGTCGTAGATCGTCGGGAACTCCAGCTCGACCAGCCACGCGATCGGCACATCTTCGACGAGGACGTTCTGCATCTGGCTGTAGAGCGCCTGGCGCTTCGCATCGACCGTCTCGCTTGCGGCCTGGTCAGCCAGCTTGTCCACTTCGGGGTTCGAATAACCCTCGGTGTTCGAGAACAGGATCTTGCGGATATTCGACGACACGTAGCTTCGGGTAACACCAAGCGCGGGGTCGCCGAACTGGTACAGCCAGTTAATAGTCATCTGGTAGTCCCAATTTGCGATGCGCTGCGCCCATCCGCCTGCGTCGGTGGTCTGCAATGTGACTGCGATTCCGACTTTGGCGAGCGACTGGCGCAGAAACTCGCAAGTGCGGCTGACCATCTCGCCGTACGGCGCAACCAGCAGATTCAACCGAACGCGCACGCCGCTCGCATCTGGCTTGAGACCCATCTGATCGAGCAGCGCGGTAGCCTTGGCGAGCGAGTAGTCGTACTTCTTGACGTTGGGCTCGTAGAAGCGGGTGCGTGAATTCACCGGACCGGTGGCGACCCGGCCAAAGCCATAGAGGATTTTCGAGCGGATGAACTCCCGGTCGATCGCGTACATGACGGCCTGACGGAACCGCTTGTCGTTCATCGGCGGGACACGATTGTTCATCTCCAGCCACATGATCGGCGAGAAATATTCGTACCCTTTGGTCGTCATCGCCAGTTGCGGCTCGGCGGCGAGGCGCTTCGCGTCGAACAGCTCGAGGTCGGTCCACTGCGTGAGCTGGGCACTACCCTCTTCGAGGGCTAGTGCACGGGACGCGCCGTCCGGAATGATGTGATAAATAATCGCGTCGAGATACGGCGCGCCTTTCTTGAAGTACTCGTCGTTGCGTACAAGACGGATGTGTGAGCCGCGCACCCACTCCTGAAGTTTGAACGGTCCCGTACCGACCGGCTTGAGGTTGGCGGGATTCTTGACCACGTCGGTGCCCGCGTAGATGTGCTTGGGCATCACCGGCAGATTAGCGATGTCGAACGCGTTAAGGAACGGGCCGAACGGCGACTTCAGCTTGAAGACCACGGTGTTGGGGTCGGGTGCCGTAATGGACGCACAGCGGCCAAATATATCGCGCGCGCGCGGGCTGGTCTGCGGCAGGAACTCCGTGGCGGTGTAGACCACGTCGTCCGCGCTGAAGGGCTTGCCATCGTGCCATTTCACGCCTTGGGCAAGGTGGAACGTATAGGTCAGCGAGTCCGCCGAAACATTCCACGACGTAGCGAGACTGGGCAGCGGCTTCAGGTTGAAATCGTAGGTCAGCAGGCTAAGGAAAATCTTGCCGGCCACCGTCTGCGTCGGCGTCTGCTGATTGACCGCGATGTTGAGCATTGGCGGCTCGGGCTGCAGTATCGAGTTGAGCGTCCCCCCCCGCGTCTGGCCCATCGCCCGCGTAATACCCAGGGGAAACTCGACGAGGCCCATTGCAGCGGCCGCGACCAGCAGTTTGTTGAAGTCTCGCTTGTTCATCCCAGCCCCTCTGTCAAAAGCAAATGCTCTCCGGCGGCGGATCAGGTCGGCGCTGAGCGCCTACCACCCCGGAAGAACCGCTTTCCGGCTTGCCCGGCCTGGCCGATCGAATAGTCAAGCGCAAGGTTATAAATTCACTATTGCCCCGTCCAATACCGAAACAATTGGCTGACGATGCCTTTGTCTTATAAGCTTGCCGCCATGAACCTGCGCCGAATCGAATACTTCCTGACCGTCGTCGACACCGGGACCATCACCGCGGCAGCCGCTCAGTGCTTCATCGCACAGCCGGCGCTCAGCCGGCATGTGCAAACGCTCGAGGAAGAACTGGGGTTCAAGCTGTTCTACAACACTCGCAACCGGCTGCAACTCACGCCGGCGGGGCGCGAATTTGTACCCATGGCGCGCTCGCTGCTCACCATGGCGAAGCATGTCGACGGCGCCGCCCGCGCGCTCGCCGGCGGCCAGGTACAGCGCCTGCACGTTGCGGCGACGCCCACCACGGTGCGCTCCATCGTCGCCCCGTTTCTGGCGACGCTGCCCAGCACGGCGCCGATGATCCTGACGCATGAAGTCGACCATTTCCACGTGTACGATACGCTGCTTAATGGCAACGACCTCGTGATCTCGCCCGCGCCCTGCCCGAAAGACTTCGCCTATCGGGTGCTGGGACGATTCCCCTTACGCGCGTATGTGTCGCCGAGCCATCCGTGGGCGCAGCAAGGCCTCGTCAGCATCGGGCTCGCCACCCTGCTCGAACAACCGCTGATCGCGCACACCGCGCACAGCGTAAGCCGGCGCATGCTCGACCTGACCGTGGCCCAGCATGGACTACGGTACGACCGGCTCGAGGAATGCGACGACGCTCATACCATCCTCGCGCTGGCGGCAAGCGGAAAGGGTGTCGCGGTTACGACCGAACAGGCTCAGTTCGGCGCGGTCGGCGTCGACATCGAGGAGCCGGGGGGCGGCGATCCGGACACGGCCGGGGGGCGGGACCGCGCGCGGCTCGCAGTGACGCTGTACGCCGCATGGGACCCCACCCACTATGGCGCAGCCACGCTCGAGCAACTGGTGAACGAGCTGCAGGCGTATATCGAACGCCGCTGATCACGCTGCCTGCGATGCTCGTCAGTAGCCGCGAACGCAATCGACCGTGTTGAGCGGTTGCGCACCGGCGAAGACCTTGCGCGCATTTGCCACGACTTGCTCGGCGATCACCTCCAGACGCGCCGCAGATGCCATGTGGGGCGTCACCACGACTCGCGGGTCGCCCCATAGCGGACTGTCCGCCGCGAGTGGTTCGACCGGGAATACGTCGAGCACCGCACCGCGCAAATGGCCGGCATCGAGCGCCGCGATCAGATCGGGCACCACCAGATGTTCGCCACGCCCGCAATTGATCAACGCAGCGCCGCGCTTCATCAGCGCAAAGGTGGACTCGCCCAGGATGCCTCGCGTGAGTGGCGTCAGCGGCAACAGGCAGACGACGATGTCGCGATCTTCGAGAAATGCCGGTAGCTCGTCGAACCCGGCAAAGGTAGTCATGTCCGCGCCCTGCTTTTGCGTGCGCGACCATCCGCTTACGTCGAAGCTCAATCCGCGCAAAAAGTTCGCTACCGCGAGGCCCAGCACGCCAAGCCCCATCACGCCGACGCGCGTCTGCGCGGCGGCGCGTTGCTCGGGTGTACGCCATTCGCGCAAGCGGTGCAATGCCACCGCTTCGTCGAAGCGGCGATGGAAGTAGAGCGTCGCCCAGCCGACGTATTCGGCCATGCCTGGCGCGAGGTTCGGATCGATTACGCGGCACACCGGCACGTCTGGCAGCTCCGGATCGGCGAGGATGCTGTCGACGCCAGCGGCCAATGAAGAGATCATGCGCAGGCTCGGAAAACCGCTTAGTACGCCGGGCGGCGGATACCAGCACACCGCGACGCCGACGTCAGCGGGGTCGAGATCGGGCGCCGGCCAGAGCCGAACGTCGAACTCGGGCGCGATGCGCTGGAGAATCGACTGCAGACGCGAAAGGTCATGCGTGCCACTGCAAAGGAGGATCGTTGTCATTTTGAAAGACACAGTAAGGGAACCCGGGGCACGAATACGCGCAGCGGGGCAACTGCTGTGAGGCGCCGCGCTCTATGCCGGGATGGGCTCCACGCCGCACCAGTCGGCGATGAAGTGGGCGAATACGGTCGCTACGTTCACCATGCTGTCGACCGATACGCACTCGTCGAAGCCGTGAATGTTGCGGGCGATCGGTCCGTAGCAGGTCACCGGCACGTCGAGCATCTTTCTGAAGTGACGCGCGTCGGTTGTCGCGGTCAGGGCAGCGCGGTGCGCGGGCGCGCCGGTTACGCATACATGGGCGTCGGCCAGCCTTTGCATCGCCGGCACGTCGAGGTCATACTCACAGCCCGGCGCGTGGAATCCCTCGTAGCGGAATTCGACGCGGATATCGTCGCGGTTCAGCGCGGCTTGCGCGGCCCGCACGCACGCACGCTTCAACGCGCTGTTTCGCGTGGTCTATCGGCATGTCCGGATAGCAGGCGAGCCGCAGGCCGAGCGTGCACGCGCTCGGTACCGATGAGTTCCAGTCGCCGGCGTGCAGTTGCCCGACATTGAAGTTGATCGGATGATCGTGCTCGCGATAGCGCGGGTGGCGATTCTCCGGCAAATTCCACTCGCGCTCGAGCGCCTTGAGCGCGTCAACGATGCGCAGGCCCGCCTCCAGTGCGCTAACGCCGGTGCTCATATAGGCCGCATGCACGGGCTTGCCTGTGATGTCGATGTACATCCAGAACACACCAAGCTGGGCGTCGACCAGGGCTTCGCCGGTCGGCTCGGGAATCACAACCGCGTCGAACGCGGTGAGCCGCGCAGCATTCACCGCCTGGCGCAGCGCGGAGACGGTAGCGAGCGTCCCGTTGCCGGTGTTCTCTTCTTCGAGTACGCCATTGAAACCGACCACGCCGGCCGGCTGCACGCCAAGCAGGCGCAACGCACGGTAAGCGGCGAACGCACACACGAGACCTGCCTTCATATCGCCTGCGCCGCGGCCGAACAGCCATCCGTCGCGAAGCTCGCCGCGAAAGGGCGGGCTGCTCCACAATTCGGCCGGACCGGTCGGCACCACGTCGAGATGGCCGTTGAACAGTACCGAGCGACCGCCACCGCGCGTCGGACGATGCATGGCGAGCACGTTGTAGCGGCCGCCGTCCGCGCAGCACGGCGGCGAGAAGAGCGGCTCGTCCCTGAGCTGGTCGGTACGCAACACGATCCTCTCCGAAGCCAGGCCCAACTCGCCGAGGACATCCTCGACGAACTGCGCCGCCGGCATTTCCTCGCCGGAAAGGCTTTGCGCCGCGACGAACCGCGCCAGGGTATCGGTCATGTACGGGACCGTCGCTTGCACTGCGGCGGCAATCTGTGTGGCCGACACTGCGGCAAACGCCGGCATCGGCAAGTCGGAGATGGAAGCCACGATTTCTCCTTGTAGTTGGAAAACCGCGACGCGTATGAACGCGCAGCGCGCACGCGACCTGTCCGGAAGCGGCGCGAAGCACGCTCCGTGACGTCACGGCGCAAGAGTACAAACAGGGTTTTGGCGTGTCCAATGCCAAAACAATTGGTTGGCGATGCCGTTGTCTTATATGGATTGGATGAGGCGCTCCTAATCCACAAATGCCCTTTCGACAACGTAGTGTCCCGGACGATTGTTGCTGCCTTCCTGGAAGCCCATTTGATCGAGGATCTGACGCGTGTCGCGCAGCATGTGCGGGCTGCCGCAGAGCATGACGCGGTCGTTTTCCACCGAGAACGGCGCCACGTCCAGATCGGCGAACAGCTTCTTCGTTTCGATCAGGTCCGTGATCCTGCCGCGATTGGCGAACTCTTCGCGCGTCACCGTCGGGTAATACACCAGCTTTTCCTGGATCAGTTCGCCCAGATGTTCGTGTGCCGGAAGGTGCTCGGTGATGAAATCCTTATACGCGAGTTCATCGACGAATCGGCAGGTATGCGTGAGCACGATCTTGTCGAAACGGTCGTACACGTCCGGGTCCTTAATGATCGACATGAATGGCGCCAGGCCCGTCCCGGTCGACAACAGCCACAGCGTCTTGCCGGGCAGCAGGTTGTCGGCGACCAGCGTGCCTGTCGGCTTCTTGCCGATCAGCACCGGATCGCCCACCTTCAAGTGCTGCAGACGCGAGGTCAGCGGACCGTCCTGCACCTTGATGCTGAGAAATTCGAGGTGCTCTTCGTAATTCGCACTCGCCAGGCTATAAGCGCGGAGCAGCGGCTTCCCATCGACTTCCAGACCGACCATCGTGAACTGGCCGTTTTCGAAACGGAGCGCTGAATCGCGTGTGCAGGTGAAGCTGAACAACGTGTCAGTCCAGTGATGGACACTCAAAACGGATTGAGGATTTAGATTACTCATGGTTTTTTTGACAGTCCGCATTATGAAGTTCTCTCGAGCACAGTGCCGTTTCTCGCCAAAGCGCGACGGCCTTTATTCGAAAGAGTGAGGATATCCCCGCTGCGGGATACAGCAATATATCGATTGTTTTTTTCGCTACCCGTTCGATCACGTCAATCGCTGTCGATATCTGGCCATCATTCACATGTTTGGATAGTTCGGCCCGCCGCCGCCTTCCGGCGTCACCCAGACGATGTTCTGGGTCGGGTCCTTGATATCGCAGGTCTTGCAGTGCACGCAGTTCTGCGCGTTGATCACCAGACGCTCGCTGCCATCATCGTTCTTCACGAACTCATACACCGCGGCCGGGCAGTAACGCGCTTCCGGACCGGCATAGGTCTGCCAGTTCACGTTCACCGGCACCGAAGGATCTTTCAGCGTCAGGTGAGCCGGCTGGTTCTCTTCATGATTAGTGTTCGAGATGAACACTGAAGAGAGCCGGTCGAACGTCAGCTTGCCATCCGGCTTCGGATAGACGATCTGCTTGCACTGCGAAGCGGGTTTGAGCATCTCGTGGTCCGAGTGCTGGTGATGCAGCGTCCAGGGCACGTTGCCGCCCAGCAGCTTCTGCTCGACGCCGACCATCAAGGTACCAAGGTACAGGCCCTTGCTCATCCATTGCTTGAAGTTGCGCGCACGATGCAGTTCCGTGTGCAGCCACGACGTCTTGAACGACTCCGGATAGGCCGTCAGTTCATCGCTGGTGCGGCCTGCCTGCACGGCATCGAATGCCGCGTCAGCCGCCAGCATGCCGGTCTTGATCGCCGCATGCGAACCCTTGATCCGCGATGCGTTCAGGAAGCCGGCATCGTCGCCCACCAGCGCGCCGCCCGGGAACACCAGCTTCGGCAGCGACAGCAGGCCGCCCGCGGTAATCGCCCGCGCGCCGTACGACACGCGTTTGCCGCCTTCGAGCACTGCGCGAATCGCCGGATGGGTCTTGTAACGCTGAAATTCCTCGAACGGTGACAGATACGGGTTTGTGTAGCCGAGGCCGACCACGAAGCCCACCACCACCTGGTTGTTGTCCATGTGATAGAGGAACGAGCCACCGTACGTATCGTTTTCGAGCGGCCAGCCGGCGGTATGCATCACCAGCCCCGGCTTGTGCTTGCCCGGATCGATTTCCCACAGTTCCTTGATGCCGATCCCGTAGACCTGCGGATCGACGCCTTCGCGCAGCTTGAACTTATCGTTCAACTGGCGGCCCAGATGCCCGCGCGCGCCTTCGCAGAACAGCGTGTACTTCGCGTGCAGTTCCATGCCGAGCTGGAAATTCCCGGTCGGCTCGCCGTCCTTGCCGATGCCCAGGTTGCCGGTGGCGACGCCTTTGACCGACCCATCGTCGTTATAGAGGATTTCAGCCGCCGGAAAGCCCGGGAAGATCTCGACGCCCGCCGCTTCGGCCTGCTGACCCAGCCAGCGCGTGACGTTCGCGAGGCTGATCACGTAGTTGCCGTGGTTCTTGAAGTTTTCCGGGAGCGCCCAGGTCGGCACGCTCTTCGAACCGGTTTCCGTGAGGAACAGGAATTTGTCTTCGGTCACGTCCACCGTCAGCGGCGCGCCTTTTTCTTTCCAGTCCGGAATCAGTTCGGTGATGGCGCGCGGATCCATCACCGCGCCCGACAGGATATGCGCCCCGATCTCCGAGCCTTTTTCCAGTACGCACACGCCAATCTCGACGCCTTTTTCAGCCGCCAGCTGCTTCAGGCGGATCGCTGCGGACAGGCCAGCCGGGCCGCCGCCGACGATCACCACGTCGTATTCCATCGACTCGCGCGAGTCGCTATGACCGACAATATTCATACAGACGTATCCAGGATTCAGGCAACTACAGAAAGCACCGCAGGGAGATAAAGTGTCGCATACGCTGCCTCCGGACGTCGGCATCCCATTGGTGATCGATGCTCAAGTCTTCTTCGGCAGTTACACCGGAGGCGGTGCACGTTCCGTTAAACAATGCTATCTCTGCGCAGCTGGTCGAGGTCCGCGTCTCTGAGGTCAAGCCATGAGTTCAAGACCTCGCTTGTATGCTGTCCGAGCGTCGGTGGTGCTCGGTGATAGTCGACAGGCGACTCGGACATGTGGATCGGATTCGCGACAAGCGGTACTACCTTCGAGAGCGGGTGATCCATTTCAATCCGCATCTCGCGCGACTGCACATGTGGATCGGAAAATACCTTATCCAGTTTGTTGATCGGACCGCATGGCACCCCGACCGCCTCCATGATAGAGATCCATTCGTCGGTATTGCGACGCCTCGTGACAGCCCGAATCAGGTCGATCAGCTCCTGTCTGTGCTTCACCCGCTGCGGGTTCGTGGCAAACCGCTCGTCTGTTGCCCATTCCGCGCTGCCGAGTGCAGAGCAGAGTTTCGCGAACTGGCCGTCGTTGCCGACCGCGATAATCATGTAGCCGTCCGCCGTCGGAAAGTCCTGATAAGGCACAATGTTGGGATGCGCATTTCCCATGCGTTGTGGTAACAGGCCACCGACAAGATAGTTCGCCGCCTGATTTGCAAGGCAGGCGATCTGCACGTCCAGCAATGCAAGATCGATGTTTTGTCCTTCGCCGGTGCGTTCACGTCGGGACAATGCAGCGAGGATTGCGACAGTCGCATAAAGGCCCGTCATTATGTCTGTCAGTGCGACTCCAACCTTGAGCGGTCCCTCGCCTTCAGTGCCGTCTTCGCGCCCGGTCAGACTCATTAGTCCGCCCATGCCCTGAATGAGGAAGTCGTATCCGGCGCGCGACGCATACGGTCCCGTCTGACCAAATCCGGTAATCGAGCAGTAAATCAATCTTGAATTCAGAGCCTTCAGATTGGCGTAATCCAGACCATACTGGGCAAGCCCTCCAACCTTGAAGTTCTCGATTAAGACGTCCGCCTTGCAAGCCAGCTTTTTCACCAGGCTTTGGCCTTCGGGCCGGCTGATGTCTATGGTGACGGACCTCTTGTTGCGGTTGGCGCTCAGGTAGTAGACAGACTCGCCAGTCGACGTGCCATCCTCATCGCACAGCCATGGCGGCCCCCAGGCCCGCGTGTCGTCTCCGGTATCCGGGCGTTCAATTTTCACTACATCCGCACCCAGATCCGCCAACAACTGGCCTGACCACGGCCCTGCCAGCACCCGTGACAGGTCAAGGACGCGCAATCCCGAAAGCGCGCCCTGCTTAAGAATGTCATTCATGCTGTCAGAACGCCGCATGAATTGCGTTTCATGATTGACGTGATCTCGACTGCGGCGGTCCCGTCGTCCTTCATGCGGCCCGAGCAGGATCGTGCTGACTCGAGAACCATGCGTTCGTCGTCCGTCAACGCCTGGTCCAGCAGCAGCGGATTTTCCCAATCAAACGATGCGGACCTGTGCTGGATACTCATTTCTCGCTCTGTAAAGGTTTTCGTGCACCTACTTTAAGAGCCGATTCATAAGACTACAAACGATATATTTTCACCAACCTGTGCGAAAATCGCACACATGTGTGGCAACCGGACAAAACGATCATGCGGCGTAAAATACCGTCTACCGCAGCGCTGTCGGCCTTTGAAACTGCGGCACGTCACCAGAGCTTTACAAAGGCTGCAGACGAGCTCTCCGTCACGCAAAGTGCGATCTGCCGACAGATCGCCTCCCTGGAAGAGTTTTTGGGCGTCAAACTGTTTCGACGCGATCGTAGAGGTGTGTCGCTGACCGAGGCCGGGATTGTTTATAGCCGCAAGGTCGCGTCGCGGCTGGATGAGGTGGAACGGGACACACTCGAACTCATGGCTAAAGGCGGTCTAGGCGGAACGCTCGAGCTAGCCGTTGTACCGACGTTCGCAACCAAATGGCTATTGCCCAGGTTGCCGATGTTCATCAGAGAATATCCGGACGTCACCGTTAATCTGACCACGCAGACGCGTCCTTTCCTCTTTGAAGAGACCGAATTTGACGCTGCCATTCACGCTGGCACTGGAACGTGGCCCGGAACCGAAGGCCGGTTTCTGATGCGCGAAAGCCTGATTGCAGTCTGCAGCCCCGCGCTGATAACGCCACGTACAAAGTTAGGCGTCAGAGACTGGCAGCGATACCCACTCTTACAGCAGAGCACCCAGCCATACGCCTGGCGCGAGTGGTTCGCGTCCCGCGGCATGGCGATCGAGGGTGACATGTCCGGTCCTCGGTATGAGCTGTTTTCGATGCTTGCGAACGCAGCCATTCACGCCATCGGAATCGCGTTGATTCCGCGGCTTCTCGTTGACGAAGAGTTGCAGCGTGGCGTCCTGATTCAGGTTGCCAATCATAAATATTTAAGTGCCCGTTCCTACCATCTTATCTATCCAGAACTCAAGTCCGATAAACCGTCCCTGTCCGTCTTCCGAACGTGGATCGAAAGCCAGGCCCGTCAATACAGGGAACCATTGGGGTTGGGATAAACGGGGGCGCGGAACGTCCTGATAGTCGCTAGATTCGATGCGGCGCATGATTGGCCCGATCGCTACGTCAATCGACCCACCCTAGCATGCGGGCCGAATACTGGCTGCCTATATTTCAGCGTTCGCAGCGGGGAGATTTTCACCCTTGCGAACAAAGCCGGTCATATCATCCGCTGCTATAAGCGCCTGCGGCGCAGTCTGCGTAATGCGGTGAAAGGAAGCGCCCCAATGATCCAATATCAACATGGTCGTGCAATTACTTCCGTGATGCTGACGGAGCATCCGAGTCCGCTCCCTGTCGATTCGACGCCCGCTCACGAGCACGATTGGGGGCAGTTGCTGGTTGCCGTTCGTGGGCTTTACTCCATCGAGATACCGGGCAGGTCGTGGCTTATCCCGACACGCAAGGCCGTGTGGATTCCCAGCGGTGTGCGACATCGGTTTTCGGGTCGATTCTCCGCGCCTGGACAACCCGTCTCGGACTGCTCGCTTTACATTCCGACCAACGCCTCCGCCGATCTGCCGCGCGACTGTCGTGTCATCGAAGTCTCGGCGCTGCTGTCCGAGCTCATATCGGCCGCCATCGAAATGCCATCGGAGTATCGGCTCAACAGTCGTGAGTGCCGAATCACGGGTCTGATCGTCGATGAGATTTGCCGAGCGCCGCCCATGCTGTTGCATCTGCCCATGCCACGCGATCCCCGTTTGCAGCGGATTTGCCGGGCACTGGTCGACGAACCCGGGCACGAGGGCAATCTGGAAGACTGGGCCCGGCACGGTGCCCTCAGTTTGCGATCACTCACACGGCTTTTCCGTGACGAGACAGGACTGACTTTTTCAATGTGGCGCCAGCAGGTCCGCCTGATGGAAGCACTCACCCGCCTCGGTGCCGGAGGGTCGGTCACGTCCATCGCACTCGAACTAGGCTACGACAGCCCTAGCGCGTTCACTGCAATGTTCAGGCGCGCGGTGGGATGTTCACCCAAGGAATACCTGGCCACCTACCGGAACCAGGGTGCCGCTCCCACGCCATCGATTACACGCTCACGATCGGCGTTGCAGAGTGCCGCGAAGTGATGTTCAGCGCCGCATTTCCAGCATCTTCAACTTCCCCCTCGCCCCGTTCCACTCATCAGCATCATCCAGAGATCCTTTTGACCTGTTGATCAAAGAGAACTCTGCAGCCAACTCAGCATTCAGTTGAATAAAGTGCCGCTGTGCCTCTGGCACCTCTTCCATCGAAAAGATTGCGTTTGCGGGACACTCCGCAACGCAGATCGCGCAGTCAATGCATTCATCTGGATCGATGACAAGAAAATTAGGCCCTTCTCGAAAGCAATCCACCGGACAGACATCCACGCAGTCCGTGTATTTACACCTGATGCAGTTCTCAGTGACGACGTGTGTCATTTTTTTTCTTTCTGAATTTCTAAACGAGTCGACTCAGTCTGGCCACCAGGCCGCTCGAACCGTACCGCCAATTGCTACGACGCACGCCCCATCGTCTTCTTGACCTTCGTGCGCCGGGCCGCGCTGCGTCGAGCCTTCAGCTTCTTCAGCCAGATGGCCAGGCCGGTCGCGCTCAGCAGCGCCACCATCACGCCCATGAAGCTCATCATGATTCGTCCCGGCACGCCCAGGATACGCCCCGAATGCAATGGGTATTGCGCCTGCAGGAAGATATCGCCGGCGGTGCCGCGACCCGGGATCGTGCCACCAACCTGCTGGCCGGTTGTAGCGTCCCAATAGGTCGAAGCGTTGCCGAGGCCGCCGTTGACGTCATCATCGCCCGGCTTGAAATAGGCCACGCCATAGAGATTGCGCCCGGAGATCTGGAACACCGCGCCAGGCGCGGTATTCAACTTCATTTTTTGTCCGGCGGCGGTTGCCAGTTCGACGATGCGTTCCCGGCTCAGCATGCCGGCACCGGACTTCGAAGCCAGTTGCAGTTCAGGATTGTCTTCAGGCTCGGGCGTCAATCTCGAGAACACTGACACGACCGGACGCATGACGGACCGCTCCAGGTTCATCGAAATGGCTGTCACCGCAATCACGCACAGGATCCCCCATACCCACACGCCGCCGGAGCGGTGCAGGTCGAACACCAGTGCATAGCCGCCGCGTCGCACACGGAACGCGAACGATTTGCGCCACGTCTTGACGCTGGGAAACGCCAGAACCAACGCGATCACGCTATCGAAGAGCCATACAATCGCGACGATGCCCAACAGCCAGACGCCAATGGCGACTCCGCTTCCGGTGGTGGGCAAATAAAGCGTGTAATGCATCTGATAGATGAAAGGCAGCAGGTTAAGCGGCTTGACTGACAATGCGCCCCATTCGCGGCGAGCTTGAATGATCCCGACACCCGGATCGATGGCGAGTTGATTGAAGCCAAGCTCATAGGGCTGGCGTGTCGCCGGATCGAGCCGGCCTTCAACGCGCACTTGGAGCGTTCGGCCGGGTTCGACACCCAGCGGCAGATACGTCACCCGCAGGCGCGGGTCTGCCGCCTCGAGCCGGTTGGCGAGTGCGAGCGGCGAAAGCGCGGGTGCATTCGAATGCGCGTAATAGAACTCAGGATTTAACACGGCATCGAGTTCCTGATTCCACGCGATGACTGCACCCGTGAAACCGGAAACGAACAGGAACAGCGCCATCCCGAGCCCGGACCATCGATGAAGGCGGACAAGAACCGGTCTCATGTGGGGGAACCCATCAGAACTGCACCGTCGCACTCGCCACTGCGGTTCGCGTCGGCGAGGGCGCCACGTAATAACCAAACGACGTTGTCCAGTAGCGACGGTTGAACAGATTGTTGATACCGGCGCGCAGCGTCACGTCCTTGCCGGCGATCCGGGTTTGGTACTTGCCGCTCAGATCGTACGTGACGTAGGACGGCACGAATTGCGTGTTCGCGGCATCGACGGCCATGTTGCCGACATACTTGCCGCCAAAGGCGAGCGTGAGTTGACGCAGGTAAGACGGGTTGTATTCCACGCGACCCGTTGCGACGAAACGCGGTGCGGCGTACACGCGCTTGCCTTCGACGGTGACGTCGTCAACGTCGACAGCCTTCGCATCGAGCCACATCACACCGCCAAGCAGGCGCCACTCGTTAGACAGCGCAAACCAGCCGCTCGCATCGACACCGGTGTAACGCTCGGTGCCGCTTTGCACGAAGACGTTGGCTGTATTCGTGTAGCTATAGCCCCGATCGACGCGAAACAGCGCAACACTGGCGCCCCACTTCCGGTGATCCGACTTGAAGCCGACTTCGTACTGCTTGCTCTTTAGCGGACCGTATGTCATCGGATAATTGGCGTTGGTGTTCGATGCCGAACCGCCCTGCTCCAACGACTCGACGTAGCTCGCATAGAGCGTCGAGTACGGATCGGTCTTGTACATCAGCGCCACGGTCGGGCTGACCGGATCGGCGCTGTATTGCGACGATACCGCGGCGGTCGGATCGTAGACGTGCTCGCGGAATTGCGTGTAACGCAAGCCGAGCAGCGCGGACAGGCGCGAGGTGAACTGCACCGTATCGCTCGCGTAGAGCGCGGCCTGCGTCGTGCGCGACTGCCTGTAAAGATCGTCGGCGATGTTGACTTCGGCGTTGGTCAACAACGTGGTGCTATACAGATTGCCGTTGCCAAGGTTAAAGCCGTTGTTCGCGCCGTCGCTGTTGTCGTATTCGCTAGTTTGCGACAGGAAGGAGGCGCCGAGCACGACGTCGTGCTTCACACTGCCCGTATTGAACTTGCCCTGCACCATCGCATCGACGTTCTGATAGAAATAACGCGACAACCCGGCGTACAACGTGTTCGAGTAGTCACCAGCGCTGTTGTAAACGTCTAGCTCGCTGTCCGAGTTGGTGCGGCTTTCCTTGGCGAACCGGTACTTCAGGCTCGCATGCCACTTGTCGGAGAGGCGATAGTCGAGGCCCGTGCCGAACGAGACCATTTCAGTCTCGTAGAAATTCTGCGGCTGCGTGAGGTCATGGCTGATCTTGCTCACGTCGGGAATGCCCAGCCCCGGATAAAAAAACAAGCCGAACAGCGTGCCTTCGGTTTTACGTTTCTGGTAGAACGCGTCGGCACTCCAGGTCAGATCCGGCGTAATGCGGAAGTCCAACGCAAGCGATGCCACCTGGCGCCGCACGTGACCGTTGGCCTCGGCGGTGTTCCCGTCTTCGTTCACCAGGTTCAGCCGGTAACCGAAACGATCGTCGTTGCCGAAGCGGCCGCCCAGATCGACCTTCTCGCTGAAGACGCCGGCAGACTCGTAACCAACCGAAATGCTCCGGTACGGTTCATCGGTAGGCCGCTTCAGCACATAGTTGATGATCCCGCCCGGTGCGCCGAACCCGTACATGAACCCACTCGCGCCCTTCAGCAGTTCCATCTGCTCGAACGGCTCGAGCGGAAGATCGGCGTCCCACGACGGGAAACCCTCGCCGTCCACCTTGATACCGTTCAGCGTGTCGATCGGCATCCCGCGCACGCTAAACGTCGCGTTCTCGGTAACTGTATTATCCCCGGTGACTGAGGCAGCCGGATCGTACTTGAAGAGATCGTTGGCAGTCGATGCCATCAGATTCTGAGCCTCGCCGCTCGAGACGGCGTGGGTGGTGAAAGGTGTGTCGACCGCCTTGCGCGTACCCAGCGCGCCGGCGCTGACGGGCTCGTCATGCGACCCTGTCACGGTCAGAACCGGCAGCGTGACAGCATCCGCCGAAGCGGCTTGAGCCCATCCGGGCAATGACAGCGTGGACAGCGAGAGACCCACACTGGCCAGCAGCGCAGCACTGAGAAGCGACGGGGCACGGCTGGAGCCACGGGAAAACGATCCCAACGGCGAGGGGACTCCGGTAGGGATGCTGACGGCAGGATCATCTAACTGCATATATAGGTCTCTGAACGATACGTTATCAATGGCATTGATGAACTAGGACTACTGAATTCCTTCCTAACCACGTCCACCAGCGTCTTCTTCCCCGAACGGTACTGGTAGATTGAAATCACACCGTTCTTCAGTTCACCGTGCGCGCCGATGAACACTACTGCCGACTCCGCACCCTGCTTAATAGCCATGCAGAAAATCTGCATGCAGGGGCTATCGATACGGCAATATATCGATTCATTTTTTTTGCCACCCGTTGGATCGCGTCAATCGCTGTCGCGAACTGGCCATCATTCAGTAGGTGGCGTCAAGCTCACGCAAGCGCTTTCTCGACGATCTCGCGCACGTCGCGCGATTTCACCTGTGCCGCCACTTGCTCGAGCGCCGCGCGCATCTTCTCGCGCAGCACCGGCGTATGGCGCCGCCACAATTCGAGCGCGCGCGCAAGGCGTGCCGCGACGTTCGGATTAAATGCATCGAGTGCGATTACCTGCTCCGCCCAGAATGCGTAGCCCGAGCCGTCTTCGGCGTGGAATTGCGACGGGTTCGCCGAGCAGAAGCTGAAGATCAGCGAGCGCGCCCGGTTTGGATTCTTCAGGGTGAATGCAGGGTGGGCCATGAGCTTGCGCACGACGTCGATGATCGGCCGCGATTCGGTGCCGTGCTGCATCGCTTGCAGGGCGAACCACTTGTCGATGACGAGCGGCTCTTTCTCGAAGCGGCGGTAGAAGTCCGCCAGCGCGCTTTCGGCCACCAGGGTTTCCTTCGCCGCGGACGCGGCGAGCAGCGCCGACAGCGCCGCCGCGCGATCGGTCATGTTGTCAGCCTCGGCGTATTGCGCAGTGGCGAGCCGGATCGCGTCGGCCGGGTCATCGAGCTCGGCGAGATAGGCGAGCGCGAGGTTCTTGAGGCCGCGATGCCCTGCTGCTTCTGGCGTAGGCGCGTAGGCGCCCGGCGTACGATGCCGGTCATAGATCGTAAGCCATTCCTCGCGCAGGGCCACGGCGAGGCGCTTGCGCACGAACTGCCGCGCGCGATGTACGGCAGCTGGATTCGACTCGGCCATCTGCTCGGCCAGATAGGCTTCGGACGGCAGCACCAGCGCAAGCTCGCGGAATGCCGGCGACAGGCTTTCATCCGTCAGCACGCGCGCGAACGCGGCCACGACCGAGTCGTCGAACTGCAGCGGCGCGTTCTGTGCGGCGCGCCCGGCGAGTGTCAGCAGCTCGCGCGTCGCGAGTCGCTGGCCGGCTTCCCACCGGTTGAACGGGTCGCTGTCGTGGGCGAGCAGGAACGCGAGTTCGTCAGCCGTGTAGTCATATTCAACGACGACGGGCGCCGAGAAATTGCGCAGGAGCGAGGGCAGCGGCGCCTCGCGCACATCGACGAACGTGAAGGTTTGTTCGCTCTGCGTGAATTCCAGCACGCGCGTGGTGGAGTCCGGAGCCCTGGTTTCGCCTTCAAGTTGCAGCGGCAGATCGCGGCCATCCTTGCCGATCAGGCCGATTGCGAACGGGATCAGCAGCGGGCCCTTCTGCGTTTCTTGCGCGGCCGGACCGGTGTCGCCACAACCTTGCGTCAGCGTGACCGTGTAGCGCTGACGGTCGGCGTCGTAAGCCGTTTTCACCGTCACGCGCGGCGTGGCCGCCTGGCTGTACCAGCGCTCGAATTGCGCAAGGTCGCGGCCGTTCGCATCGGCGAGCGCGAGGCGGAAGTCGTCGCAGGTGATGGCCTGCCCGTCGTGCCGTTTGAGATACAAGTCCATGCCGCGCCTGAAACCATCGCGGCCAAAGAGCGTTTGATACATCCGCACGACTTCGGCGCCTTTCCTATAGACGGTCGCCGTGTAGAAGTTGTTGATCTGGACGTAGCTCTCGGGGCGCACCGGATGCGCCATCGGGCCGGAATCCTCGGCGAACTGTATCTGGCGTAGCACGCGCACGTCCTCAATGCGCTTCACGGCGCGCGCAGCTTCGTTCGTCGCGCCTGCCATGTCGGCCGAGAATTCCTGGTCGCGGAACACGGTCAGGCCTTCTTTCAGGCTCAGTTGGAACCAGTCACGGCACGTCACGCGATTGCCGGTCCAGTTGTGGAAGTACTCGTGGCCGACCACGGTCTCGATGTTCGCGAAGTCGGTATCGGTCGCCGTTTCCGGATTCGCGAGCACGTACTTCGTGTTGAAGATGTTGAGCCCTTTGTTCTCCATCGCGCCCGCGTTGAAGTCGCTCACGGCGACGATCATGAAGCGGTCCAGATCGAGTTCCAACCCGAAGCGCTCCTCGTCCCAGCGGATCGAATGGATCAGAGACTCCATCGCGTGCCGTGTTTTGTCGAGGTCGTGCGGCTCGACCCACACCTGCAACAGTTTTTCCTTCCCCGATATGCTCTTGATGCGCTCCTCGAGCGCGACGAGGCGGCCTGCGACGAGCGCGAACAGATAGCTCGGCTTCCTGAACGGGTCTTCCCACTTCGCGAAGTGGCGGCCGTCAGGGAGGTCGCCTTCCTCGATCAGGTTGCCGTTCGAGAGCAACACTGGGAACGCGGCCTTGTTCGCGCGCAGCGTGACCGTGTAGGTGGCCATCACGTCGGGCCGGTCGAGGAAGTAGGTGATACGGCGAAAGCCTTCGGCTTCGCATTGGGTGAAGAAGTTTTCGCTCGACACATAGAGGCCCGAGAGCCTCGTGTTCTCGGCGGGAGCGCAGGCGCTCACGATGGTCAACTCGAACGTGTCGGGCACGTCGTCGAGCGTGAGGCCGCGCCCGTGCGCTCGGGCAGCCGCGTGCGGCGAGCCGTTCACGGCGACCGAGACGAGCTCGAGTTGCTCGCCCACCAATTCGAGGCGTGAGGTGGGCGCGGCGTCGGGATTGCGCCGTATGCGCATCGTATTCCTGACAATTGTGCGCGCGGGTACGAGGTCGAACTCGAGCGCCACGGAATCGATCAGGAAGGCCGGAGGCGCATAGTCGGCACGGTGGATGATGGCTGCGGTCGTGATATCGGTCATGGATTTCGAAGGAAAATAGTGTGGTTCGTTGTCGGGTTATACGAAGACCGGCGTCTGCATCGACGCGGCCAGCAGCGAGCGTGTATACGGATGCGCCGGGGCGCGCAGCACGTCGAGGGTATCGCCGGCTTCGACGATGCGCCCCGACTTCATGACGATCACCCGATGGGCCATCGCGCGCATCACCGCGAGGTCGTGGGTAATGAACAAATAGCTCAACCCGTACTTCTTCTGCAAGCGCGTCAGCAGATTGAGCACCTGCTGCTGGATAGACACGTCTAGCGCGCTAGTAGGTTCGTCAAGCACGAGCAACTCCGGCTCGACCGCCAGTGCGCGCGCAATCGCGATGCGCTGGCGCTGGCCGCCGGAGAACTCGTGGGGATAACGCTCCAATGCATCGGCGGGCAAACCCACCTCTTCCAGAAGCGCTGCTGCACGGTTGCGGCGCTCCTTCGGATCGATATCCGGCCGGTGTATGCGCACCCCTTCGCAGACAATTTGCTCGACCGTCATGCGTGGCGAAAGCGAGCCGAACGGGTTCTGGAACACGACCTGCATCTGCGCGCACAGCGCGCGGCGCTGGGCAGCCGTACGCAAGGTCGACCAAGGCTTGCCGTCGATCGCGATCTCGCCTTCGGCCGCACGTTGCAAGCCAAGCACGGTCGTCGCGAGCGTCGACTTCCCCGACCCAGATTCGCCGACAATGCCGAGCGTCTCGCCGCGACGCAAAGTCAGGTCGACCTCTTGCAGCGCGCGGAACCTTGCGCTGCCGAACAGCGATTTGAGACCTTTCGCGCTCATCCGATAGTCGACCGCGAGGCCCTTGACGTCGAGGATGTTCGCGGAATCGGCCGGCACCGGGTCGACGCAGCGGCGCGGTTCGCTATCGAGGAGGCGCTTCGTATACGGATGCTGCGGATTCGAAAACAGCGCTTCGGTCACGTTCGTTTCGACGAGCAGGCCCTTTTCCATCACGGCGACCCGCTGCGCGAAACGCTTCACGAGATTCAAATCGTGCGTGATCAACAGCACCGCCATTCCGCGCTCGGCCGCTTCCTGCTCCTGCAAGCCGATCAACAGTTCGACGATCTGCTGGCGCACCGTCACGTCGAGCGCCGTCGTCGGCTCGTCGGCAAGCAACAGGCGCGGCCGGCAAGCGAGCGCCATCGCGATCATCACACGCTGGAGTTGGCCGCCCGAGAGCTGGTGCGGAAAGCTGTCGATGCGGCGCTCGGGCTCGCGAATCCCGGTGCGGTGCAAAAGCTCGATGCCGCGTTCGCGCGCCGCGTTCGGGCGCAGGCCCTCGTGCAGCCGCAGGCTCTCTGCGATCTGCTTGCCCACGGTGTAAAGCGGGTTGAGCGCGCTCATCGGCTCCTGGAACACCATCGCGACGTCGGCGCCGCGAATGCCGCGCATCTGCTGCTCCGTCTTGCGCAGCAGATCCTCGCCGTCGAGCAGCATGCGCCCGCTCAGTTTCGCGTGCGGCACGAGCCCGAGGATCGACAGCGCGGTCAGGCTCTTGCCCGAACCTGATTCGCCGACGAGCGCGACGCGTTCACCACACTCGATTGCGAGGTTCAGGTCGCGCACGCAGACCTTGTCGCCGAACGCGACCGAGAAATTCTGAATATCCAGCAATGGCTTCGTCATCACTTGCCCCCACCGAATGCCGAGCCACGCGAACGCGTGTCGAGTGCATTACGCAACGCGTCGCCCATAAAGGTAAGTAACAGCAGCGTCACGACGAGCACCGAGAACGCCGAAATCGAGATCCACCAGGCGTCGAGGTTGTTCTTGCCTTCCTGTACGAGTTCGCCCAGGCTCGGCGTCGGCGGCGGCACGCCGAGACCGAGGAAGTCGAGACTCGTCAGAGAGAGAATCGCCGCGCTCATGCGGAACGGCAGGAACGTGATCACGGCCGTCATGCTGTTGGGCAACACGTGGCGCCAGATGATCTCCCAGTTCGAGAGACCCATCGTGCGCGCGGCCTTCACGTAGTCGAGCGAGCGGTTTCGCAGGAACTCGGCGCGCACGTAATCGGAGAGCTGGAGCCAGCCGAACATCGACAGCAGGATGAACAGGAGCCACAACGTCGGCTCGAAGATCGACGCGAAGATAATCAGGAGATACAGGTCCGGCATCGAACTCCAGATCTCGATCAGGCGCTGGCCGATCAGGTCGGTGCGTCCGCCGTAGAACCCTTGCACCGCGCCCGTCAGCACACCGAACAGGACACCAGAGAAAGCCAGCGCTAGCGCCATGAGCACCGACACGCGAAAGCCGTACAGCAAGCGCGCCAACACGTCGCGACCGAACTGATCAGTGCCGAACCAGTTCTGCGACGACGGCGGCGCCGGAAACGGCTGCGACGCGAAATAGTCGATCGTATCGTAGTAGTTGTGGTTCGGCGGATAGATCGCGAAGTTGCCGTGGGTCGTGATCCGCGAGCGGATATACGGATCGAGGTAGTTCGCCTTCGTCGGGAAGCCGCCGCCGAACGTCGCCTCGGGGTACGTCTTCACGATCGGGAAGTAGTAACGGCCTTCGTAGCGCACGACGAGTGGCTTGTCGTTGCAGATCACTTCGCCGAAGAGGCTGATCACGAACAGCGTGGCGAAGATCACAAGGCTCCAGTAGCCGAGCCGCTGCGCCTTGAAGCGCAGCCACGTGCGCCGCCACGGCGACACCGACGCGACGAGCGCGACCGCCGCCGGATCAGTGGCCCAGGCGGTCGAATTGGATGCGGGGATCAACGAGGACATAGGAGACGTCAGCAATGAGTTTGGTTACGAGGCCGATCAGGGTGAACAAGAACAGCGAGCCCAGCACCACCGGGTAGTCGCGGCGAATCACCGAGTCGTACGAGAGCTGGCCCATCCCATCCAGCGAGAACAGTGTTTCGATCAGCAGGTTGCCGTTCAGGAACGCGCCGACGAACGCGGCGGGCAGCCCCGTTAGCAGCGGAATCGCGGCGTTGCGCAGCACGTGCTTCCAGAGCACGTCGCGTTCGGGCGTGCCCTTCGCGCGCGCGGTCAGCACGTATTGACGGCCGATTTCTTCGAGGAACGTGTTTTTAGTGAGGATCGTGACGATCGCAAAATTTCCGACAACCGCCGCCGTCACCGGCAGCACGATGTGCCACAGGTAGTCGAGCGCCTTGCCGACGAGACTCAGGTCCTGGAAGTTATCCGAGGTCAGCCCGCGCATCGGGAACACCTGCCAGAACGTGCCACCGCCGAACAGCATTAGCAATAGCACCCCGAGTACGAAGCCGGGAATCGCATAACCGACGAGCACGAGCACACTGGTTGCCGTATCAAAGCGCGAGCCATTGCGCACGGCCTTGGCGATGCCAAGCGGCACCGAGATCGCGTAGGTGAGAAACACAGTCCAAAGCCCGAGCGAGATAGACACCGGCAGCTTCGACTTGATCACACCCCACACGCTTTCGTGCTGGAAATACGACTGTCCGAGATCGAATGTCGCATAGCGCTTCAGCATCAGAAAGTAGCGCGTGAGCGGCGGCTTGTCGAAACCGAACTGCTTCTTGATCTGATCGAGCTGCTGCGGATCGACGCCCTGACTGCCGTGATAGCCTCCGGCCGCCCCCACCTCTCCGCCACGGCTTGTGCCGTGGCGGAGTTGCGTCATCACCTGTTCGACCGGCCCACCCGGCACGAACTGCGTGACGAGAAAGGTAAGCGTCACGACGCCGATCAAGGTCGGCACCATCAACAACAGACGTCTGAGAATGTAAGCAAGCATGGAGCTCCTCAATGTGCTGCGGTGGCGGGCGTTGCAAGTGATACGGACGGCACGCCCTGCGGCTTGCGATACCAGTAGTCGATGATCCAGTCGTCGAACTGGTACGAGTCCGGCACGACCTTCGGGAAACCGAGCGTCGTCTTGTAGCCGATGCGCGCGTGCGGCTCGTAGTACTGCGGCACGACGTAGTACTCGTTGATCAGCACGCGGTCGAGCGCTCGAGTCGCGGCTTCGAGATCGTCGAGCGCCTTGGCGTTGATTGCGGCATGCACGAGCGCGTCGACTACGGGCGACTTGATGCCGGAATAGTTTTCCGAAGCGGTCTGGTCTGCCGCCTTGCTGCCGAAGCGGCGCGCCAGCTCGACGCCCGGAATCGTCACCGGCGGATAGAGGTACGACGTCATGTCGAACTGAAAGCTGTCGAGCCGCTTCTGAAAGAGCGCGCTGTCGATCTCGCGCACGTGCGCGTCGATGCCGAGGATTTGCAGCGCCTGTGCATAGGGAATCAGGATGCGGTCGAAGCCGGGTTCGGCGTCCATGATTTCAATCGTCATCGGCGTGCCGTTCGCATCGCGCAGCGCACCGTCGCGAAAGTGCCATCCCGCTTCGGCAAGCAGGTCGCGAGCCTTGCTCAAATTGCCGCGCTGCGTGTTCGGCGGCAGCGTGTTCGGCTGCTGGGTCATCGGACCGAATACGGCCGGCGGCAGCGAGTTCCTGAACGGATCGAGCAACGCAAGCTCCTTCTCGTTCGGCATGCCGGTCGCGCCAAATGGGCTGCCCTCGAAGAAGCTGTTCAAGCGCACGTACTGGCCGTAGAACATCATCCGGTTCAACCAGTCGTAGTCGAACGCAAGCGCAAGCGCCTCGCGCACGCGCTGGTCCTTGAACTTGTCCTTGCGCATGTTAATTATGAAGCCCTGCATCTGCGCCGGGCCTCCGGGAAACTCGCCCTTGGCGAGCAACCCCGAGTCGAAGTTCCTGCCGATGTACTTGCGCGCCCATTGCCTCGCGCTGTCTTCGACGTCAATGTCGTCGTTGGCGGCCTTGAACGCTTCGAGCTTCACAGATCCGTCCAGATAAAGCCGGAACGTGATCCGCTTGAAGTTGAACATGCCGCGCCGCGACGACAGGTTCGCCGCCCAATAGTCGTCGCGGCGGCGGTAGGTGATCCCCTTGTCGTTCTTGCGCGACTCGACGAGGTAGGGACCGCTCGCGATCGGCGGCTGAGTGGCGATCTGATTGAACGGCACGTGCTTGCCGTCCGGCAGTTGGCCCCACTTCGACGAGAACACCGGCAGGTCGCCCGCGATCAACGGCGAGCCACGGCCCGAATCGTTGAAATCGAAGCGCACTGTCAGGCTGTCGACAACGGTCGCGCTCTTGATTACCGCGAATTGCGACGAAAGCATCGGCGACGCCTGCTGGCTCTTGAGCGTATCGAGCGAATACTTGACGTCGACGGCCGTGATCGGGTCGCCGTTCGAGAAGCGCGCGGCCGGATTGATGTGAAACGTCGCCCAGCGGCCGTCAGGGGCCACTTCGACATCGTCCGCGATCAGCGGATATTCGGAAGCGAGTTCGTCCCAGCTGCGCTGCATCAGCGTGTCGAACATCAGGTTCCGGATATCCGGCGCTGGTTGGCCTCGCGCAATGAACGGGTTCAGCGAGTCGTAGCTTTGCGACTCCTCGTAGTTCTGGAAATTGAGCTCGCCGTGCGTCGGCGCGTTCGGGTCCGCGTAGGCGAAGTGCGTGAAATCAGCCGGATATTTGGGCTCGCCGAACTGCGCGATCGCAGACTTCGCGTCTGCCGGCAGCGCGTGTGCCGCACCGAGCGCCACCACGAGCAGCGCGCCCAAAGCTGACCGCAGCGACCCGTGCCGTCGCGCCAAGCCGCGCAGCTCCCAAAATTTCACAAGTTTCATCATCTAAGTGCGAGAAAATGCGCTCCGGTGGATCACCGGCATGCTGTTCATCGGATTGACACCAGGACGGCGGGCTACCGTCGCTCGCATCGCCAGGGCACAGCGCGTGTTGACGGTCGTCAGCCCCTCATCGCATCTTTACGTTACTTCGCTGCGACCAGCACCCAAAAACGGGCAAGGTCAGCCGATCCATCGTCGCCCTTGACCGCACGGAACGCCTGAACCGCCTTCGCCTTCTGCCCAGCGATGAAATACGCTTCACCCAGATGCAGTTGCGCCTGATCCGGATGTTCGAGACCACCCTTGGCAATCAACGCTTCCATCTTCGCCAGACCCTGCTGTGCCTGACCCGCGAACACCTGATTGAAGGCCGCATCAAACGGCGGAATCGGCACGCCGTTGCTATCCACCGTGCTGGTCGCACGTTTGGCAGCCAACGCCTGCAGGCGCTTCTCGCGATCCGCACCGGCATCGTGACCCAGCACGCCAGACGAGAAGCCCTGATCGATCACCTGCTTGCCTTCGGCCGTCGTGCCCGCAACGATCGCCAGCTGCGTCATCTGCATGTAGTCGCCAGCCGTCGTCAGCGAACCGGTAGCACGGCGCAGACGGTAGGTGTCGATATCCAGACCCGACGCGTACCCCGGCTTGCTGCGAATCGCCGAGAACAGGTCATCCCAGTACGATTGCTTCGGGTGGAACGCCACCAGCTTTTCGAGCGCACCGCGATAGGTGGCCGAATCGTTGGAGCGTTGCGCGCACGTGCCCAGCAACTGTAGCTGCGACTCGTCAGGCGCGTGGCCAGCGCGCGCCTGTGCGTCCACAGTGGGCTTGAGCAGGCTCACCACGTTCCCGCAGTCGTTCGACAGGTAGTAGGACTGAATCAGCAAGGTCCGCATGTCCGGATCCGTACCGCCTGCCTTCAGGTAACGCTGCGCAGTCCTGATGGCCTGCGGATAGCTCTTTTCCTGGAAGTAAATGCCGGCGAGGGCAGCCGTGGTGCGCTGCTCGTCCGCGCCCGTCAGCTTGCCGGAAGCCAGCAGCATTTCGTAGGCTTTGGCTGCGGTACCGGAGTCGCCCGCCGCCGCAGCTGCCGCGCCGCGCATTTCCTCGACCATATAGCTTTCATAGGGCGTCTTGTTCGGCACGGCATCCGCCTGGGCGATCTTCGCCAGCGCGTCCTGGTACTTGTGAGCCCTGTACGAATCCTGCGCCGCGTTGAGCGGCCTGGCCACTTCGGGACGCAGCATGTCGGCGGCGTACGCTGTCGGCAGCACGACGAGGGCAGACAGCCCCCCGAAAGCGGCCGCAATCACGGCACGCTTGAACCGTTGATGAATCATTAGCGCTCCCACTTCCTTATTGCATGTACTGCTCGTTGCCGATCAGACCGATTTTCGTTGCGCCGGTGCGTTGTGCCGCGGCCAACACGGCAGCCACGTCCCTGTACGGCACCAGCTTGTTCGGCAGCAGATGAATCTCGGCCTGCACCGGCTCAGCAGCAACCTGCGTCAGCTTGGCGTCAAGCGCGGCCTTGTCGGGCACGACCGTGCCGTTCCACATCATCGTCCCGTCGAAGTCGATGTCGATCTGCACCACCTCCGGCTGAACCGCTGGGGGTGGTGGTTTGCCGACCGGCAGGTTCATTTTGATGGCGTGCGTCTGAATCGGAATCGTGATGATCAGCATGATCAGCAGCACCAGCATCACGTCGATCAGCGGCGTGGTGTTGATGTCGACCATCACATCCGGTTCACTACCGCCGCCCGAAGATACGTTCATCCCCATAATCGGCTCCTTCCTTAGCCTCCGCGCGGCGGCGGCTCAGTGATAAATGACACCTTGGCGATGCCAGCGCGCTCGCACGCGGTAATCACGCGCCCGATAAACTCATAACGCGTGTTCTGGTCGCCGCGCACGTCGACTTCCGGTTGCGGCGTCATGACCGACACGGTCTTGAGTTGCGTGAGCAGCGTGACTGCATCCACATGTTTCTCATTCCAGAAGAAATCGCCATCGCGGTTGACCGCGATCACGATACTTTTGGGCGAGGTCTGCAGCGGCTGGATCGCCTCATTCGGCAACTTCACCGGCACCGTGTGCGTAACAACAGGAATCGTGATCAGGAAGATGATCAGCAAAACCAGCATCACATCGACTAGCGGCGTGGTGTTGATGTTGGAGATGACTTCGTCGTCGTCCCCATCTTGCCCAACGCTCATAGCCATGACTTACCCCGCCCGTTCGACCAACGTAGCCTTCTGACCTGCAACGCCGCGCTTCGAGCGACGGCTGCCAGCCAGCAGGACGGTGTGCAGTTGTGCACCGAAGGCACGGACACGTTCCATCACCGACTTGTTGCGGCGAACCAGGAAGTTGTAGCCGAGCACCGCCGGCACGGCCACGGCGAGACCGATCGCCGTCATGATCAGCGCTTCACCGACCGGGCCCGCGACCTTATCGATCGAAGCCTGGCCGGCGATACCGATTGCCGTCAGCGCGTGATAAATACCCCAGACCGTGCCGAACAGGCCGACGAACGGGGCCGTGGAGCCGACTGTGCCGAGGAAAGCCAGACCGTCCTGCAGACGATTCGATACATTGGTGATGGCGCGATCAACCGACGCGTCGATCCACGTGTTGCGGTCGACGGCTTCCAGCAGCGCTTCGTCGTGATGTTCGCCGGCTTCGATCGCGGTTTCGGCGATGAAGCGGAACGGCGATGACTCGTCGAGCATCTTCGCGCCGTCGACTAGCGATGGCGCGGTCCACAGTTGCTCGTCGGCACTCTTCGCACGGCGGTTCGCACGGAACTGCTCGAAGAACTTGGTGATCATGATGTACCAGCTACCCATCGACATGATCACCAGCAGGATCAGCACGAAACGGGCAACGAAGTCACCGTTCTTCCAGAGCGCGCCGAGACCATAGGGATTGTTGACGGTTTCCGACGTAGCCGGCGCGGGCGGTGGCGCCGCCAGGTCGGCCGCAGGCGCTGCGGTTTGCGTCGTCGCGGTAGCCGGCGCCGAAGCGGCGGCGGTTGCGTCGCTAGCTTGTCCGTAGGCCACCTGCGGCACGACGAAGGAACCCACCGCCGATACGCCGATCGCCATGCTTGCCGCAATGGCGGCGAGAGTACGCTTATTCATGTCTGCTCCAGTTCATCCGTTGAACTTGTACAACGTGACTAATAAATCGCTACCGGTACCGCTCGGTTCGTGGGTTCAGTTCAGGTTAAACGAGAACGGAACCTGGACACGGACAGGCTGGCCTTGGGAAACGCAACTAAACTTCTTTACAGCATTGAACGCCGCGCGATCGAGTGAAGAGTCTTCCGACGACTTCGCGACATGCTCATCCGTAATATGGCCCTGCGGATCGACTACGAATTCGATGAGTACGTCACCCGTGACGTTGTTTTCCTGAGCTTGCTTCGGATAGACCACGGATGAGCGGACCTGATCGGAGTTCGGGCAAGCCACGTCAACCTGCGCGCTCACCGGCCTGGACGGCGTCGGCGGCGCGGGCGGCGGTGCGGGCTGGGCCACGACCGGTGCGGCCTGGTGCGTAATGGTGGGCTGCTGCGGCGTCGGCACGTTCACTTCCGGCGGCGGCACGAACGGCGGCGGAGGCGGCGCGAACTTCGGCGGCGGCAGTTGCACGACGGGCAACGGCGGCGGAGGCGGCGGCTTCACCGGTTCGATGATCCTGGTTTCGATGGGGTGCTGAATGACCTGCACCACTTTGGTGGCCAAACCATTGAGCAGTGCGTAGACCAGCACTATGTGCAGAACGATGACGACCGCGATACCACCAAAGCGGCGTACCGGGTTTTGCGGCTTCTTCCCGAATTCGTGGGGACGTCCTAACCTTGCCACCCGCACATTTGCCGCCGGAAATTTTCCTTCCACTTTCGTACTCAACATTTACTCCTCCCGGCGTGAACCGCCGATTTCCTTGACAGCAGCGCGCGTCCTTTCCGGCGTTCGGCCTCGCGTAATTTCTCGATTGCCCCGTACTTGTACTGCGATACAACAGACGCAACAACGACCCATATGACATTCGTCTAAACAATTTCTCGAACTTAAATTAGCCATACGAATGAATTGAAAACCATTTAAATTTGCGCTAGAGCCACTTTCCAGTTGTTTCCTCTTAAAGCGGTCAGCAGACGGCAGTAAATTATGTTTCCCCCGCCGATTCTTTACCCACCATGCCGGTGTCGACCGTACTCTCAACCGTGATGACATGCGTTGGGCCAGACTAGTGCCGATTCAAACGCAGCTCATACGAAGAGCTGCGGACGCTGAAATATAGGTAGCCAGTATTCGTCCCGCACGTCAACTTAGGCCAACTAGCATAGAGATCTGGCCATTCATGCGTAGCAACGAATCGCGTGACTATCAGGATGTGCCCCGCCCTGCCGCTGCAATGGCGCTCGCTGTGCATCGCGCCCACGGGTGTCTCCCGATTGCCAATGTTTTTGAAAACCGCGAGAATTTTTCCACCGCCGTCACTCGAATGAATTTCACTTCTTCCATGCAAAGCGACTCACGTTCGATCGACGAAATAAATCCGCGCTGCCGCGTGACCGCGATGCACACCGAGTATTCGGAGCCAGGTCTCCTTGACGCGACACCTGCTCACACGCATTCGCGTGGACAGCTGGTGCTCGTGTCGCGCGGCCTCCACGCAATCGAAGTGCCGGAGGGCTCGTGGCTCGTGCCGCCGCGTCACGCGGTATGGATTCCGCCCGGCACGCTGCATCGTTTCTCGGGCCGTTTCGCCGAACGCGGCCAGTCGGTGTCGTCGGCGCTGTTGTACGTCGCCGCCGACGCGTCGCCACGGCTCCCGCGCGAATGCCGCGTCATCGAGGTCTCACCGCTGCTGCGCGAACTGGTCGCAAAGGCCGTCGAGATTCCGCTTCATTACGACGAGCAAGGTCGCGACGGCCGCGTCATGGGTCTGATCGTCGACGAAATCTGCGGTGCGCCCGTCATTCCGTTGCGTCTGCCCATGCCACGCGATCCGCGCTTGCTGCGCGTGTGCCATGCATTGCTCGACAATCCTGGCAACGAAGACAATCTCGGAGACTGGGCGCGTTTCGGCTCAATCGGACTGCGCACGCTTACGCGACTCTTTCGTGACGAGACCGGCATGACGTTTTCGATGTGGCGTCAGCAGGTCCGTCTGACCGAGGCGCTCGCGCGTCTCGCAGCGGGCGCCTCGGTTACGGCTGTCGCGCTCGACCTCGGCTATGAAAGCCCCAGCGCGTTCAGCGCGATGTTCCGACGAGTGATGGGACAGACGCCGAAGGAACACACAACGCGCCTCGCCAGCAATGACGGAGCGAATCACGCGATGCGCGCGGCGCGGCAATGCGGCGCCGCTTAGTGCACCGCTATTCGGCGGCGAGGTCGGGTGTCATCACCAGACGCCCAATCACGTTGCCCGCTTCGAGTTTGTGCAGGCCGTCGTTCAGCGCGTTCATCGCGCACGTGGTCACGGGAATCAACGGCAATTGCTGTGTCGCGACCAGTTCGACGAGTTCCTGCAGCTCGGCGAGCGAGCCGACATAGCTCCCCTGAATCGTGATCGCCTTGATCGGAATGAGTGGCAAGGCCCAGGGCGAGCCGCCGCCGAACAGGCCGACCATCACCAGCTTGCCGCCCTTTGTCAGCACGTCGAAGCCGAGCGCCGCCGACGCCGGATTCCCGACGAGATCGACGACCGCCTGAACCGGCTGGTTGGCCGCGCGGCGGATCTGGCCGGCGGGATCGTCGCTCGCGGGATCGATCGCGGCGAGCGCACCCGCTTCGAGCGCCGCAACCCGCCGTTGCGCGTCGGGTTCGACGACGATCGCGCCATTGCCCCCGAGAGCGCCGAGCAACCGGATGCACATCAAACCGAGCCCGCCCGCGCCGATCACGACGAGCGGCGCGCGCGAGAGCGTGGCTTCGCCGATCTTGCGCAGCGCCGAGAAGCAGGTAAGCCCCGAGCACGCGAGCGGCGCGGCGTGAGCGGGATCGAGTCCGCGCAAGTCGACGAGATAGCGTGAGTCCGGCACAAGCAGGCGATCTGCGTAGCCGCCCGGACGATTGATGCCGATCGTGCCTGGCGTGAGACAAAGATTCTCGTGACCGTCGCGGCACACGTCGCATCGACCGCAGCCGATCCATGGATAAACGAGGCGCGTGTCGCCAGGCGCGACGTCCGTGACTGCCTCGCCTACGGCTTCCACAACGCCTACAGTTTCGTGCCCCATCGTCAGCGGCAGTTTGATGCCGCGCTCCTTCAGCGACAGCGTGCGGCCGTGCCCGAGGTCATAGCCACCATGCCACAGATGCAGATCTGTATGGCAAATGGCCGCCGCGCGCACCCGCAGAAGCACTTCGCGTCCTCGTGGGACTGGCGTCACGTTCTCGATCGCCGCGAGCGGCGCGCCGAACTCCGTTACCTGCATGCTTTTCATCAGGTCTCCTTGTAAAGCGGCGTGCGAGCCCATCTCTTCGCGAGCTCGCGCGTCGAGTCGAACGTGCATCACATCCTGACGAGATCGACCAGCGTCTTCTTGCCCGAACGGTATTGATAGATCGAGATCACGCCGTCTCTCAGATCGCCGTGCGAATCAAACCGCACGTTGCCGATCACGCCGTCGAAGTTAGTCTTCGGCATCGCGGCAAGGATGCTGACCGGATCGGTCGACCCAGCCCGCTTCATCGCGTCGACGATCACGTACACCGCGTCGTAGGCGTAGGGCGCGTAGATCTGCACCGCGTTATGAAAGCGCTGTTCGAAGCGTTTGCTGAAGGCCTCGCCGCCCGGCATCTTTTCGAGACCCACGCCGGCCTCTGAACAGACAATCTGGTCTGTCGCCGTGCCCGCGACTCTCGACAGATCCTCGCCGCAGACGCCATCGCCCGACAGCACCTTCGTCTTGATATTCAGCCCGACTGCCTGCTTCGCGAACGGACCCACCGTGAAATCCATCCCGCCGTACATCAGTGCGTCGGGCTGCTCGCCCTTGATCTTCGTGAGGAGGCCGCGAAAATCGAGTGCATTCGGACTCGTCGCGTCGCGCGAGACCACTTCGATACCGAGCGCTTTCGCTTCTTTGACGAATTCGTCCGCGAGACCCTGACCGTACGCCGTCGTGTCGTCGACCACCGCGACCCGCTTGACCTTCATCACGCTCGCCGCGTACTTCGCAAGCGCGGGACCCTGTTGCGCATCGGTAGCGACCACGCGATAGGTCGTCTTGAACCCTTGTTGCGTATAGAGCGGGCTGGTCGCGGACGGCGAGATCTGGACGATACCCGCGTCGCTGTATATCTTCGACGCGGGTATCGACGTGCCCGAGTTCAGATGGCCGACCACGGCGGCCGCGTGGTTGTCGACGAGCTTCTGCGCGACCTGGGTTGCGGTGCGGGGGTCGCCGGCGTCGTCTTGCGGATCGAGTTGAAGGACAACCTTGTTGCCGCCGATGGTTAGCCCTTTGGCGTTAATTTCTTCGACGGCAAGCTGCGCGCCGTTCTCCTGATCCTTACCGGCGCGCGCGCTGCCGCCCGTCAACGGCGCGGCGAAACCAATGCGAACCACCTGTTCAGCCGAAGCGGCGCCTGCGTGAAACGCCAATGCAGCGACTGCGAGCACAGCGCAATGGATTGAGGTTGTGTTCATGATGGGGTGATTGATTGGAACTGGATCAACAACGGGTGGTGTTCGACGCGTGGTGCGCCACGGGTCAGATTCGGTTTCGGTTCTTCTGCTCCATCTGCATGGCGAGCGGACATGCGCCCGCCAACTCGAGGCGTTCAATGGCGGCCTGCGTGTCGAGCGGGCGTTCGTCCTGTCCCATCTTGAACTTGGCTTCCAAACGCTCGATCGGCAATTCGAAGCCGACGATATTCCTGAGCCGGCGGGCGACGCCTTCGTCGCCAAGTTCCTGCATGTTCCATGCACGCTCGCGTCCCTGTTCGAGATGCGCGACTGCCTGCTGCAGATGCGCGAGCGTGCCACGCGAGTCGAGCGCGCGAGTCCGTCCATGGCAATGGACCACGGAGAAATTCCACGTCGGCGCGCTGTCGCGAACTGGATATCCCGGATACCACGACGACGATATATAGCCTTGCTCGGCGACGAAGACGACCGCCGATTCCGCGCCCTGCTCAATCAGCGCGCAATGTTCATTCGCTTTCGACAGATGCGATATCAACGTGCCGTGAGGTCCCCGATCGCGGTCGAGCATAAAGATCAGATGTGAGATGACAAGTGAATCGGACGATTTCGTAATCAATGTGCCGAATACTGTCCGGCGGATCAGCTCGTGGACCTCGTCCGCGCCACCTGGCGCGAAGACCGCTTTCGAATACATAAGAATTCCTGTTTCTTGCCGATGTTTTTCGGGCCGCACAGCGATGCGCAACGTCGAACCAATATAGCCGAGCGACCTGCGGGACACGCGCTAGATCGCGTCAATCGATGTAGCGATCTGGCCACGTTCGGAGGTGCGGCGTCGTTGCAGGAGAGGCTATCGAGCCGCCTGGAACGAGTCCAATGCCAAAATAATTGGCTAATGATGCTTTTGTCTTATGGGGGTCGCACCAAAATAAGCGCCTATGCTCTGCAGGGCTGTGGTGAAAATAGCGATCAACGAATCGTTTAGCGTGTCGGCCCGACCGATGCGAGGGCTCGCGATGAGCGCTGCCTCTTTTGAATGCAATCCCGTCGACGTCGAAGACATGGCAGTGCTCAGGCGCTACAACCCAATACAGTTCCTCCCGTCTGCATGGCCTGTGTCACGTCGATCATCGTCGTCTTCAGTTCGTCGTGCAGACGCGCGAATTCGAGACGCATCTTGACGCGCTGGGCGGCATTGAGATTAGACAGGAGTTCGTACAGCGTCATGTGCGGACAGAGCGCGTACGACTGAAATGTGAGGGATCGTTGTGGGTCGAACTGAACCGGTCGTTATTGGACCGGGTTCAGCCAGTTACAGCCGCTCATGGTTTTCGTCTGACTGGCCGCTTCAAGCTTGGATCGAGCCATCGAATGACAGATGTGCTGGCCGGGACAACAAGGGTCTAACCTAGTCCACTCGCTCATTCAAATACGCGGTTGGCGCAATGCCGAAGCTGCGGCGGAACATCGCCGTGAACGCACTCACACTGCCGTAGCCGACTTCGAGTGCCGTCGCCGTGACCGACTTCCCCGTTGCGAGCAGCGCCAGCGCCTCGAAGATCCGCGCCTGCTGGCGCCAGTCCGAAAAGCTCAATCCCGTTTCGTTCCTGAACGTGCGCGTAAACGTGCGGCGCGACATGTTCGCGAGAGCAGCCCACTCGTCCATGTCGCGCGCATCGGCAGGCGCTGCGACGAGCGCGCGGCACACGCGTAGCAGACGTTCATCGGCGGGCATTCGCATGTACAAGGGCGCGGTCGGCAGACGCACCATCTCGTCGAGAAGCAGCAGCATCAGACGCTCGTCGCGTCCGCCCAACTCGTATTCGGTCGGCACCAGCATTGCTTCGAGAATCAAGCTGCGCAGTAATTCCGATACCTCGATCACCTTGCAACGTAACGGCAACGGCTGACTCACGGCAAGCGGCTCGACATACAAAGTGCGGAACGACACGTCCCCACGAAAGATGACTTCATGCTCGACGCCGCCCGGCAACCAGACCGCACGTTGCGGCGGCACGGTCCACGTCCCCTCGTCGGTCACGACGGTCAGTACACCCGTTGTCGAGTAAAGCAGCTGCGCCCGGCGGTGCTTGTGCCGGCCGTCGCGGCTGCCGCTGCGGTACTCGACCGCCATCGCCGCGACAGGGCGCGGTACGTCCTGATAGTCGCCCGATTCGATGCTGCGCATGAATGGCCCAATCGCTACGTTAATCGACCCACTCTATCATACGGGCCGAATACTGGCCGCCTATATTTCACCGTCCGCAGCCTCTGACATGCATCGCCTTCGAATCAACCCAATCTTGCCCAACCTATGACCGTATCCTCCATCACAGCCTCCGGCGATCCACTGGAATCCGGTATTCGCCGGTTCGTCGACACCGTCACGGCGGCTTACGCGCGGCAGCCGTACCTGGACACGTTGCCGCTCGTCACTCGCCGTGCCGTTGCAGAGCAGGTCCGGGCGCCGTGGGCCGCCGGCGGCCCAGCCATGGCGCACGTCGACGATACCGATGTGCCCACGCCCCGTGCGTGCACGAGCGTGCGTGTGCGCGTGCTGCGCCCGCCTCTCGACGGCGATCTGCCGGCCTTCGTCTATCTGCACGGCGGCGGCTGGACAATGTTCAGCATCGACACGCATGACCGCCTGATGCGTGAATACGCGGCGCGCGCAGGCGTCGTTGTGATCGGCGTCGACTATGCGCTCGCGCCCGAGCATCGGTTCCCGGTCGCTCTCGATCAGGTGGTGGACGTGATCCAGTGGCTCACGCAGCCCGGTGCGCTGCCAGGCGTCGATGTACGCCGCCTGGCCATCGGCGGCGATTCGGCAGGCGCAAACCTCGCCATGGCCACCGCACTGCGTCTGCGGAACATCGGCAAAGCGGATCTGCTGCGCGCGCTCGTGATCAACTATGGCGCGTTTGATCCATCGCCCTCGTATCACTCGTACAAAGCGTTCGGCGACGGCCGCTATCTGCTGTCGTCACACGAAATGAAGGCGTTCTGGAACGACTACCTGCGCGACTCCCAGGACGCTCGCGATCCATTGGCCGCACCGATCCTCGCCGACCTCGTCGATCTGCCGCCAAGCTTCTTCGCGATCACCGAACTCGACGTCCTGCGTGATGAAAACCTGCGCATGGCCGAGCGGCTAAGAGAGGCGCAGACGGACGTCACACAGGTCGTTTATCCGGGCACCGTCCACAGCTTTCTCGAAGCGGTGTCGATTGCTGCAGTGAGCAACACGGCGCTCGACGACACCAGCACATGGCTGCGCAGGCAACTCGCGTCATCTATTCAATAAGGCCCCGCCATGTATTCCAAGCCCGCCTTTGCCCCGGCAAATACGCACGAAGTGCACGACTTTATCGACCGGACAGTGTTCGGGACGCTCGTGACACGGTCGCCGGACTCGCTCGTTATCTCGCACGTGATCTTTATGGTGGACCGCACCCGGGGTCCGCACGGCACGCTCGTGTCGCATCTTTCACGGGCAAACGAGCACGCCAGTCTGATTCTGCAAGGCGCCGAATCAGCAGCGATCTTTGTCGGAGAACACGGCTACATTTCCTCATCCTGGTATCCCGGCTACCCCGTGCGCGACAGCGCGCCCACCTGGAACTTCTCGGTCGTCCACTGCCACGGCCGCCCGCGCGCGCTGGACGCAGACGGCGCGACCGCGCATCTGCGCGACGCCGTTCGTCATCTCGAGCAGGGACGCGACAAGCCGTGGGACATCAACGAACTCGGCGACGAGGGCACCGCGCGGCGGGTGGCAAACATCGTGGCGTTCGAATTGTCTATCGAGCGGCTCGACGCGAAATTCAAGCTCGGCCAGGACGAACGCCTGCCCGACACACGCGCCGCCATTGAGCATCTACAACACGACGGCGGATGTCCGCTGGCAACACGAATGGAGGAAAAGAATCGACATCGAAATTGACATATCAACGCGACATGTGCGGTCCCGATCCGCTGGATCTCTTCCCCTTTTAAACGACACATCATGAAAACGGCAAAACTTCATCCCCTCTTCGTCGCCGTCACCGCGGCGCTCCTGTCGGCGCATATGCCCGGCGCATTTGCCGACCAGGTCGTGCGCATCGGCTTCTCCGCGCCACTGACCGGCGGCAGCGCGCACGCTGGCAAGGATCAGGAAAACGGCGCCCGCCTCGCGGTCGAGGAAATCAACGCTAGCGCGTCTTATCATAGGCGGCAACAAGGTCGCGCTAGCACTCGATTCACAGGATGACGCGGGCGATCCGCGCACTGCAACGCAGGTCGCGCAAAAGCTCGCCGACGATAAGGTCGTTGCCGTGATCGGGCACATGAATTCGGGCACCTCGATTCCAGCGTCGAAGATCTACAGCGACGCGGGCATCGTCCAGATCTCGCCATCCGCCACGAACCCGCAGTACACGCTGCAGGGATTCAAGACGACTTACCGTGTCGTCGCGACCGATGCGCAACAGGGACCGGCGCTCGCCACTTACGCCGCCGGCTCGCTGAAAGTGAAACGCGTGGCGGTGGTTGACGATTCAACGGCCTACGGCCAAGGGCTCGCCGACGAGTTTGCAAAGAAGGCGAAGGCACTGGGCGTAACGGTGCTGTCGCACGATGCTACCAACGACAAGGCCATCGATTTCCGCGCGATTTTGACGAAGATAAAAGGCGAATCGCCCGACGCGATCATGTACGGCGGCCTGGACGCAACGGCGGGGCCGTTCGCGAAGCAAGCTGGGCAACTCGGCATCAGGGCGAAGATTCTCGCGGGCGACGGCGTCTGCACCGAGCAACTGGCGGATCTCGCTGGCACGGCATCCAATGCGATCGTTTGCTCCGAAGCGGGCCTCGGGCTGGAGAAAATGCCCGGCGGCGCGACTTTCGTGAAGAAATACGAAGCACGCTTTCACCAGCCGATCCTGATCTACGCACCGTTTTCGTACGACGCCGTTTATATCGTTGTCGATGCGATGAAGCGTGCGAACTCGACCAGCTCGAGCAAGATCATTGCGGCAATGCCGCAGACCGACCATTCCGGTGTGATTGGCCAGACGCAGTTCGATGAGCACGGCGATCTGCGCCACGGCGTCATTTCGCTTTACACCTACCGGGCAGGCAAGAAGACGTTACTCGATGCCGTGAAGATGTAATGAATGGCCATCACGCATGGTAAGCACTACATCAATACATTAGTACCACAAATCAAAAATTGAAGAATGCGGTGGAACGAAGATGCTTCGTGCGCACCGTCTTTCGCATGCCGCACAAGCGGCATGGATTGCAGGTTAATTGACCGACAAAGGGGTTTCCATGAGGAAGATCGCAGTAGTCGTAGCGGTAAGTGGCACGTTCGCACTGACCGCGCATGCGCAAAGCAGCGTCACGCTATACGGTATCGTCGAAAATGGCGTCACCTACGTGAACAATGCCGGGCACGGCTCGGTCGTCGCGCTGGTCAGCGGCGTCGAACAAGGCAGCCGCTGGGGCCTGAAGGGATCGGAAGATCTGGGCGGCGGATTCAAGACCATCTTCCAGCTCGAAAACGGCTTTAATGCCGACAATGGCAAGCTGGGCCAGGGCGGTCTGCTGTTCGGCCGCCAGGCTTACGTCGGGATCGACAGCGACAGGTTCGGCACGTTCACGCTTGGCCGCCAGTACGATTCGATTCAGGACTATTTGCAGCCGACCACGATGAACGGCAACTGGGGAGCCTATTTCTCGCACGCCGGCGACATTGACAACTCGGATAATGGCTTTCGCATCAACAATGCGATCAAGTACAACAGCCCTGTTTTCGCCGGGTTCCAGTTCGAAGCACTGTATTCGCTTGGCGGCGTGGCCGGATCAGCAACGGCAAACAATACGTTCTCCGCAGGCATCGGCTATACGAACGGTCCGGTCTACCTCGCGGCGGTCTACGAGAGCGCGAAGACACCCGCGACACAGTTCGCCGACGGCAACTTCGTTGCGAACCAGGTCACGCCGAGCGTGAATGGACCGTTCGGTTACGTCGGTCAGCCCGCCAACATGCGGGTGATCGGTGTGGGCGGTACCTATGCGATCGGCAGCGCGATGATCGGTCTCGACTACACGAACACGCGGTTTGGTTCAGCCAATGGCACGAACAGTTCAGTGAACTTCGACAACTACGAGCTGTGGGGGCAATATCGGGTGACACCCGCCGCTACGCTTTCGGCGGGCTACACGTTCACTGCGGTGCGGGTCAACTATCTGGAAAGTGGCAATCGACCGAAATATAACCAGTTCAATCTGATGGCCGACTATGCGCTGTCCAAACGCACCGACGTCTATCTGATGGGCGTGTATCAGAAGGCCTCGGGCGGTGCGCTCGCCGATATCTACGACGGGTTCCCCGCAGGTCAATCGAGCAGCACGAATCAGTTGCTCGCACGCGCGGGAATTCGCGCGAAGTTCTAATTCAGCCGGATACCGTGCTGAAGGCAGCGTCCGTCACGACAATCACAACGTCATACGTCTCGGAACAGGAGCACAACTGAGCAGTCTCCAGGGCAGGTTTTGGATGGCATCGGGCTTCACGGTCCTCGCCATCCTTTTTTGTCTGCCGAGCAGTTCTTACTGCGCTCCCAGTTCGTCGCCGATCTGGCTAGCGCGCGCTGCGGCTGCGAGTGCGCCGTTGATAATTGCCTCTTTCACGTGCTGCACGTCGAACGCGTTGAGCGCGGCAGCGGTCGTGCCGCCGCTGGAAGTCACACGCTCGCGCAAGACACTGACCGGTTCGACCGATTCGACAGCCAGCTGCACCGCGCCGCGAAACGTCGCGACAGCAAGCGTCGCGCTTTGCTTTTCGCTCAGACCGAGTCGACGCGCCGCTTCCTGCAGCGCCTCGATGAAATAGAACACATACGCCGGTCCGCTGCCTGAGATCGCGGTGACGGCGTCAAGGTCCGACTCGTCGTCGAGCCATAAATGCGCACCCGCCGCACCGACTATTCTCTCAGCCGCCTGCCTGCCCGACGCATCGACGGCGGCCGTCGCTGCGAGTGCCGTCATGCCCATGCCGATCAGCGCCGGCGTGTTCGGCATCGCACGTACCACGCGGCGGTATCCGCCGAGCCATTGACATAGATCGCTCAAACGCACGCCTGCCGCGATGCTGATGACCAGTTGTGTGCCGAGGTGCGGCGCCAGGGTTGTTGCGACCACCTTGAGCGCCTGTGGTTTGACGGCCAGCACAACGGCGTCGTAGCGCGCAAGCGCGGTGTCGATAATAGCGCTGCTCGAAACCGCGAACTGATCGGCTACACGATGGCGCGCGTCTTCGTTCACATCGATGACGTGCAGATCGGCCGGTGCGATGCCGCATCTGAGAAGGCCGCCGATCAGCGCGAAGGCCATGTTGCCGCCGCCGATAAAGGCAATTTTCATAGGTCTGAAGGTGTCTTGAATGGGAGTGGCTACTGCTAAGGTTTGCAGCCTGCGCAAACACAAACGATGCTAGCAAGCTACGCCTCAATACACTCCCGCGACAGGGCCGAAGTGCATCGCAATTGGGCCATGTGCATCGCTTTTCGCGCGATCGAATAACATTTCAACCGGCATATTCTCGAAGGGAACGCAGAGGCCACCGCCTGGCCCGGAGCCACTTCCTTGGCGACCCGCCGTGCGCTGAGCCGGTGCAACTGTCGTCCTGCCATATTGCCCTCCATTCCTACCCACAAAACCCATGTCGCTACCCATACTTCGTGCGGAAATTGTGCGGGACCTTGATGGAAGCAGCAAGCACGTCGTTACCCATAAACCGATTTGAAATCGGCGATCTGGAGGACGTTTTCGGAAGATATTGGAATTGCCCGGAAGCCTTGACTGGCGGAAGGCAGCCGACTCCAACAACCGCGTTCAATGCCCCGCCAGGTTTGAATCCCGCCCTGCCTGACCACAGCCTACCCATCATCCTACCCATACTGCAAGATCAATGGCGGCTACAGAGCAGAAACTGGCGCGCATGGCGCTTCCGATCCGGTCGTTGTGGCGCAATCCCGAATCCCCACTCGATCGTCAATTGTCGACCGGGACCCTTGTGAAGACGACCTTTCCGCCCGGTCGGGTAGCGACCATACCGTCAGCCATACCGAAAAATCCAATCGGCAGTTATCAGCTTTGGCCAGACTGCATCGGAGAATCAACGTGCGCTTTCGTTCAAACATCACGGACACTGGGCACCCGAATACCACTTCTGCGGGGATACCGTCATCGATACCGTCAACCACTTTCCAACGCGATCCTGGCAAAGCTTGAAGAAGCCATGATCCCAACTGCGGTCGCGCCTCCGCTCAGAAAGCATACAACGCGTGTCGCAACCGTGGTCAGCGAAACGCAGTAGCCGCTCGACAGGAAGATGCTGCGCAACCACGCCCGACAAGTGTCTCGAGATTCAACCGGCGCGATCAAGCCCATGTCGGGGGCAATCGTGCATCGACATTCCTAAATGCCCTTTTCTGCCATACGATCCTCGCGAAGCACCGCATCGGGGAACTCGCGCTATTCGCGCAGCGGATCAGGACATGCTCGCACGCGTGTGGCTGAGTTTGTTTAGGTTTGTAGGAGCCTGCCCGCATGCTCCTGTGGCGTCCGCCCATGCGCACGGTCAAGGGCCGGCATCCTACAAACCTAAACAATTGTCGCAGGATGAGCGCGTCCCGAGCCGGAACTGCGAAACAGTCGGTTGATGCTCCAACAGTCGGTTGATGCTCTAGCGGGGGGGCTACAGATCTGCTACAGCAATAGTAGCAATCCATACCTGACGGGCCTTGCGCCTGTCATCCTCACTCTGAACTATCGTCACTCAAGGAAGGTCAGTCAAAGTGACTTGGGCGGCCCAGTTCGACCTTGGATTCAACCAACGCCGAGCCGTGTCCCCTTTGCACGCGAATGCAGACACCTATCAAGCTATGCCGCTTGGCGTTTCGCCTAACTGCGATAAGCAAGCATATCGTCGACGATTGGGACAACCGCGAGAGTAAGAAGGACAATCGCAAGAGGAACGGTCGACACAAACCCTAGTATTCTGTCCCAGAAATAACTTGTCGTAAATTTCGATTGTTCTATGATCAAATCCGGGAGAACAGGAGGCGACCATGGGACGCAAGGGAATCGAGGTTGTGGTGTCGGAACTGGAACGAGAGCAATTGCTGTCAATGAGCCGCTCACGTTCGCTGCCTCATTCTCTGGTCCGTCGTGCAAAGATTGTTTTGATGGCGGCTGATGGCCATACGAGCCAGGAAATTGCGATGCAGTGCGAAGTGACGCCACCGGCGATCACACACTGGAAGAAGCGGTTTGTCGCGCACGGGCTTGCCGGCCTGCATGATGAAGCCCGCCCGGGCCGCCCGCGCACACATGACGATGAGGTGGTAGCGGAACTGCTCGCCAGGGTACTGCATGAGAAGCCGAACGGGGCGACGCACTGGAGCGTGCGTTCCGCTGCTGCGCAGACAGGGATTTCAAAGAGTTCGGTGGCCCGATATCTATCGCTGTTCGGTGTGCAGCCCCATCGTTCAAAGAGCTTCAAACTGTCTACCGATCCGTACTTCGTCGAGAAGGTGCGCGATATTGTCGGGCTGTACCTGAGCCCACCGATCAATGCCCTGGTGCTGTGCGTGGACGAGAAGAGCCAGTGCCAGGCGCTGGAGCGTACGCAGCCGATGTTGCCGATGGGGTTAGGCTATCTCGAAGGGGTGACGCATGATTACGTCCGGCATGGCACCACGACCCTGTTCGCTGCGCTCAACACTGCAACAGGGGAAGTCATTGCGCAATGCAAGCCGCGCCACCGGCATCAGGAATTTCTGGCGTTTCTCAGGCATATTGACCTGGCGGTGCCGGCCAATCTCGATGTGCATCTGATTGTCGATAACTATGCGACACACAAGCATCCGAAGGTCAAGGCATGGCTGGCCAGGCACACGCGCTACCACATGCATTTCACGCCGACCTACTCGAGCTGGCTCAATCAGGTTGAACGCTGGTTTGGCCTGATTACGCAGCAGGCGATCCGTCGAGGGTCGTTCAGGAACGTGCGCCAACTCATTGCCGACATCGAGCGTTACATCGAGCAATACAACGAGCACAAGCGGGCTTTCGTCTGGACCGCGACAGCCGATTCCATTCTCCGGAAAGTGGCTCGGTTATGCAAAGTTATTTCTGGGACAGAATACTAGCAGGCCGTTGAAATATCCGTCGTTGATGCGCTCAGGTGCATTACGACGGATGCTCGGTTCGCATTTTTGAAACGCGGAACACGTTTGCGGGCATTCGACGTTGCTCGCGGGTTCATCATATCGGTGTTATCCATTACTTCCTGCTCCTCAACCGGAAAGTGTGCGCATACGCGTCAGGTTGTAGCCGACCTGCGTCAACACGAAGAGCTGGTCTACGCGTTCAAGTCCTCGATACATCGCTTGTCGAATTCGTCCGACTGTCTTGCCCCATCCGAACACCTGCTCAATGCGCTTACGTTTTTGCTGGCTGACCGCGTAACCCGGCCAGCGCGTAGTTCGCTCGTCAATTGCTGAACCGCCTGGACGCCCATCGTTTTGTGCCACATGCGGCGTTACACGGTTCGCTCGACAACTGGCCACGAAGCCGGCGGTGTCGTAGTTCTTGTCCGCCCCGACCGTGATGGCGCCCGGTGCAACACTTGCGGCATCAGCAAGCATCCGCCCGGCCGCGTCGCGCTCGGCGGTGCCCGTCGCCAGCGTCACCTGTGCGTTGACCACCAGGCCATGCCGGTTGTCGGTCAGCACGTGGCCCATGTAACAGAGCATCGCTCCGGTTCCTTTGCTCTTGCGAAACAGGCGCGCCTGCTCGTCCGTCGTGGATTGGTGCGTCTCGTTACTGCGCTTCTGTCCGTGCCAGTTGTCATTCGGCGCGGGCGGTTCGTCAGGAGGCGTGTCGTCTTTGTCCGGACTTGCCTTGGGCACAAAGCTCTTGTGCCCGGCCCATGCCTGAATCAACGTGCCGTCAACGCTAAAGTGCTCTCCAGAAAGATATCCGCGCTCGCGCGCGGTCTCGACTGTCTCGTTGAAGAGCAACACCAGCACATCGTGTTCGAGCAACCGGTCGCGGTTCTTGCTGAACGTCGAGTGGTCCCACACGGTCCCGTCCATCGGCAGGCCGACGAACCAGCGGAACAACATGTTGTAGGAAATCTGTTCCACCAGCATGCGCTCGCTACGAACTGAGTACAGCACCTGCAGCAAAAGCTCGCACCAGCTTCTCCGGCGCGATGCTCGGCCGGCCACCTTTCGCGTCAGCTTCGTACATCCGCGCGAAAACGTCGTCCATGCGCTTGAGCGCGTCATTGAGCCAACTGCGAATCGGACGCAACGGATGGTCCTTCGGCACGAAATCATCCAGCTTCAACACGGTGAACATTGACTCGGTAAAACCATCTGGCCCACGCATCCGTTCCATCTCGCTCTCATTGATGACATCAGTTCAACGTTTACACCTGCGTCCCGGATGACCGCTACATGAGGTATTTCACCGGCCTGCTAGTATTCTGTCCCAGAAATAACTTTGCATAACCGAGCCACTTTCCGGAGAATGGAATCGGCTGTCGCGGTCCAGACGAAAGCCCGCTTGTGCTCGTTGTATTGCTCGATGTAACGCTCGATGTCGGCAATGAGTTGGCGCACGTTCCTGAACGACCCTCGACGGATCGCCTGCTGCGTAATCAGGCCAAACCAGCGTTCAACCTGATTGAGCCAGCTCGAGTAGGTCGGCGTGAAATGCATGTGGTAGCGCGTGTGCCTGGCCAGCCATGCCTTGACCTTCGGATGCTTGTGTGTCGCATAGTTATCGACAATCAGATGCACATCGAGATTGGCCGGCACCGCCAGGTCAATATGCCTGAGAAACGCCAGAAATTCCTGATGCCGGTGGCGCGGCTTGCATTGCGCAATGACTTCCCCTGTTGCAGTGTTGAGCGCAGCGAACAGGGTCGTGGTGCCATGCCGGACGTAATCATGCGTCACCCCTTCGAGATAGCCTAACCCCATCGGCAACATCGGCTGCGTACGCTCCAGCGCCTGGCACTGGCTCTTCTCGTCCACGCACAGCACCAGGGCATTGATCGGTGGGCTCAGGTACAGCCCGACAATATCGCGCACCTTCTCGACGAAGTACGGATCGGTAGACAGTTTGAAGCTCTTTGAACGATGGGGCTGCACACCGAACAGCGATAGATATCGGGCCACCGAACTCTTTGAAATCCCTGTCTGCGCAGCAGCGGAACGCACGCTCCAGTGCGTCGCCCCGTTCGGCTTCTCATGCAGTACCCTGGCGAGCAGTTCCGCTACCACCTCATCGTCATGTGTGCGCGGGCGGCCCGGGCGGGCTTCATCATGCAGGCCGGCAAGCCCGTGCGCGACAAACCGCTTCTTCCAGTGTGTGATCGCCGGTGGCGTCACTTCGCACTGCATCGCAATTTCCTGGCTCGTATGGCCATCAGCCGCCATCAAAACAATCTTTGCACGACGGACCAGAGAATGAGGCAGCGAACGTGAGCGGCTCATTGACAGCAATTGCTCTCGTTCCAGTTCCGACACCACAACCTCGATTCCCTTGCGTCCCATGGTCGCCTCCTGTTCTCCCGGATTTGATCATAGAACAATCGAAATTTACGACAAGTTATTTCTGGGACAGAATACTAGGTGTCTAAAGCCTACCGCGCCAGCAAGCCCGCCCATCAGGAACGACAGTAAGAGCGATCCGAGAAGTCCTAGTTTCTGTCGATCTCCGCAGACCAAATTGCCGGGCATTGCCCCGGCATTCCAATAAAACAGCTTGCCAAGCTCGATGCCAATATCTGTCACAAGACCGGTGACGTGCGTCGTCCGAATCTCCGCCTTTGAAATCTTTGTGATCATGGCGTTCTGCAGTCCCATCACGTAGCAGAGAAGACAGACGGTGGCCGGCACGAACAGCACGCGGTGCGTTTCCAGATTCGAGCCGAGAAAGCCGAAGATGAGAAGCAGCGACGCTTCGAGCATCAATGGCATCGCATATTGGCTATGCAGGCGCCTACAACGCCCCCAGTTGATCAGGATCGCAGACGTGGCAGCCCCGACAAGGAACGACAGCAAGGAACTCAATCCCGCCACGACCACATTGATGTCGCCAAGCGCGAGGTTATCGGCAAGCGCCGACACAATGCCAGACATGTGGGATGTGTACTGCCCCACAGCAAGGAATCCGCCAGCGTTGGCCGCACCGGCGACGAACGCGAGCGATCGCCCGAGGCGGCGATTCGTCGCGTCGCTGCGCTCAGGCTTCGTGAAACCGCGAAGATAATTGATGGGCATGCTGATTACCCTCGGTATCGGCGACGCGGCCCAGAAAGGTTGCGCAGGAGTTAGTCGATCCTAACATGAGACGAATCTGATTCGCTCGGGGCTAGCTCCCTGCGTCGGCTCTCGACACCAGCCTCTGAGGGAAAAGCAATGTAGTACGAGGCTCGGAGGAGAAGATATACAGCGATCCGGGCACGCTCGCAGCGTCCGGCGGCCACTTCGCGGGTTGCTTTTCGCCGTCGCTGTTCGGATATGCAGCTGAACAGCTTGCGTGCTTGCGTTTCGGGGCGTTTGGGCCCGACGTCGACCGGTCAATGTGACAGCGCCTCAGTTCCCAATAATCTCTATATTTAGATGCTTCGCACCCACTTCGATTCGCGCCGAGCAGGCCGCTACTGCCGCGACCAATACCGCATCAATAATATCTCGATCATTGGTCCAACCGTACGAGCGAAGTGTGGTGAAATCCTCAGGGACACTTCGGCGCGTGGAGACGCCCACAGCGACAGCAAATTTGAAGAGAGCATTCTCGCTGTCATTGGCCAGTTCAAGACGCTGAAGAGCACCCGTCCCAGTGATTGCAGCTTCGCGAATCGCCTCCATGATCGCGGCGCGCAACGCAAATGGCACACCAGAATTGAGTACCAGTACATAGTTCTTCAGCGAGTTGACCCAGCCGAGCGTTGCATAGAACGGAGTTGGCGCACTCGCCCATTCTTGCGGCTGGTTCTGCAAGGTCTGGGCCGGGTGGTTCCCGGCCTCGATAATCATCCTTTCCACATCTTCGCTAACCCGTCTGTAACCGAATTCCGCCAAGCTCTTCCCGCCTTTGACGTGGGATTCGTCGGGAGAAACTGCTCCTAATCCATCGATAAGCCGATTCATGAAAGCGGTTAGTCCAACAACGCGAATCGTGTCTTCGCGAGCCTCCTTTGACTGCGCTGATAATGCACGAGCAGCAGACGCTAGCTGCTCGTGTTCGAGCATCTGCAAGGAACACGCAAAAGTAAGTCGGACCCGAGCATCATCGCGAATTGCTGCTGAATTGATTGCGTGACGGGGGGTGTCAAATACAGCCTCCGGAATACCCAGTCCGATCGCACAGTGCCGGTGCGAGAAAGCACAAAAATGAACGTTATTTACAGCAGAAGTGTATGAGTAGATGAGTTCCCGCTCGGCCTGGGACAAAGCAGATGCATCACGCATCATATGCTCAAAGCAGCCCATAATTGGAAGGGCTAGATCAGGCGTCAACGTAAAAATATGGCGTAGGTTAAGCGGTTGTCCCAACTGAAGATTATTCATGTTCCACTACCTGGTAGGATTCGTATCCTTCATTCCCAATGGAGCTTCTCTCTTGCTTGTACGTTTTCGCGAGAACACAGACTACAAATGATGCTGTCCGTTGACAATCAACAAGAAAGGGTTAAGTTCGCTTTCCTTCAACTAAGTATCATTTAGCTATATTGAGGAGTCGAAATACGGTGACGGTGGCGCGGAGATCCTTCCGTTGTCCGGCCTCACAAAACGCCGCTTGCGGACATTCGCAGTGCCATCGCTCGCACCTGCGCACTTGTGCTCTGAACATTGCGCAGGTGCGTTACGCGAGCGCCCCCGAACTGAACTCCGCGCGAGCACGAAGCGAGATGTCTTCTCTCGATTGAGCGCTCAGTCTGCCACTTCCGCCAATTTATCGAGCGACGGCACCGCGCCTTCATTTGCCAGCAACGCACGTTTTCTTACATAGCGCATGATGCTGGTCGCGCCATAACGCGAACCACCCATACCGGACTTCTTGAACGCAGTCTTCTCGCCGTCGAACATCATCACCCGTGGCAATTCCGTATCGTTGATACTGACTCCGCCGGCTTCCATCTTCGTTGCGAAATCACCTGCCGTATGGGTGTCCGGGCCAAACACCGCGCCGCTCAAACCGAAGATCGAGTCATTCATCAGAAATTCGGCTTGTGCCTCGTCGGTGAAACGCATCACAGGAACCACAGGACCGAACGTCTCTTCAGTCATCAGGCTCATTGTATGATCGACGTCCGTCACGATCGTCGGGTCGACCCACACTGCGCCGTTGATGCGCTCGCTCTTACCACCCACCACGATCTTCGCGCCCTTCTCCACGGCATCGGCCAATTGCGCATCAATCGTCACTACCTGCTTGTCGAAAATCATCGGGCCGTAATGGCCACCGTCGCCGGCTGCATGACTGCGGCGCATTCCAGCAGCCTGACGGCACAGCTCCGCGACCAGCGAGTCATACAGCGAATCGTGCGCATACACGCGTTCGATCGCATAACAGACCTGCCCTGAGTTGTAGAGCGCGCTGCGCAGAATGCTGGTAGCCGCACGTGCGACGTCGGAACCCGCAAGCACCACCGCCGCATCCTTGCCACCCAGTTCCAGGAACGCCGGAACGAACGCCTGTGCAGCCGCTGCGGCGATCTTTTGACCGGTCGGCACGCTACCGGTGAACACCACCGCATCCGATTGCGAGACGATCGCCGCGCCGGTTCCCGCGCCGCCCGTCACCAGATTAATGACGCTCTTCAGGGCCGGCACCGCCTCGATCGAACGTCGCAGCGGCTCGATGAAACGCGGCGTGACTTCGCTCGGCTTGATAACGACGGCCGCCCCCGCGACCAGCGCCGGAATCGCGTCGATGAACGACAGGACGAGTGGAAAATTCCATGGGCTGATTACGCCGACAACCGGGTAGGGCGAATACGTAACCTTGAATACGATGTCGGGATGCGCATCAAGCTTGCGGAACGGCGTCGCCAGTACTTCGGGCGCGGCCTCGCAGAACCCATGAATGAAATGGATCACCGCGCCGAGTTCTTCGGTTGAAATGCGGTGGCGTGCGGTATCGACCGACAACGCGGCGACGATCTCCTCGCCGAATATTTCGAGTTGCTCTGACCACGCAGACAGCGTCGCGATACGGTGCTCGAGGCCGCCAGCGACCCATCCGCGCTGGGCAATGCGGGCGTCACTGATGACCGCGTTGATCTGCGACGCATCGGCGGATTCGATCTGATAATCGGTTTCGCCGGTGCGAGGGTTGCGTACTGCGATAGACGTCATCGTATTTCCTTTTCCGTGTTAGTCGCCCGTGCGATAACGGGCCGTGTCATGCATCGTGAAAAGCGGCTCAGGCCAGCAATTCATCCGACGATGCAGCCATGCTAACAACGGAAAAAACGAATCACACGTATGCTTGCGCGATCCTGCCGATTTCCTAAATCAAAGTGCGTCGCTCCAATACCGCGCGCGGCCGCTTCACCATTTTGCCGAAGTCGGGCCGGCCGGATGGGTGTCGGCGGACGCGTCGGCATTGCCTTGGCTTGCCGCGCTTTTCGACGCACTCGACGGTGCAACCCGCTCAATGGTGCTCGCCGCGTTCGCGGCCGCCGCAGGCTGATGCGTGACAGGACTCGCAAGGCGGCGCGCATCCTTCGGCGCAAAGCCGAAATATTCCCTGAATGCAGCGGTAAAACTGGTTTGATGCTGATAGCCTGCCGCAAGCGCAACCTGTCCGACCGGCAAGCGTTCGTCGACCAGCAGATGCAGCGCATGATTCATCCGCCAACGATGTCCATATTCGAAGATCGTCATCCCGTAGAGGAATTTGAAACCGCGCTTGAGCTTGGATGCATTCGTGCCTACTGCGCGCGCGAGTTCGGGGATCGTCGGTGCGAGACGCAAATCGGCGACGATCATTTCACGTGCGGCTTCGATCAGACGCAGATCGCGTGCGGACAGCGTTTCGTTCGGTTTATCGACATTCAGATGCGCAAGCCACATTTCGATGCACGCGCACAGAATCTCCGTGCATTTGCCTTCCAGATACAGCATCTGCCGCGCGCCGCGATACGGCGATGCGAGCAGTTGCTCGGCGATCTGCAAGGCTTCGACGCTGAATGGCATCTGCCGGTTATAGATCTGATCGTGTTCGACGGAGGCCAGTTCGGCACAAATCCGGTCGGCCTCGCCGCCTAGCGAGCGCACCAGCCGGTCGAAATAGCGCTGCGTCACATACATGCCGACCGATTGCCACGGACCCGGCCCGCATGTCACCTGATAGCGCACATCGCTGCCCTGGCTGCACACAAGCAGATTCGGCGCGTTCACATGCAGATGTCCGGTATCGGAGAAGTCGACACTCGCCGGTCCCGACAGCGAGAAATGAAACTCGACGAACGACTCCGGCAACACGCTCTCCGAACGGCTATGCGCGTAGTTGCAATCAGACACGACAAGGAAGATTTCATCGCGAATGCTGGCCATCTTCCACGAGCCCTCTTCCGCATCGCCCGGCACCGGCACCACGGCGCCATAAAGACCGAATTCAGGCAGGCTCACACAATCCGGCCGCGTGCGAAGCCGGTCAAACGCCTCGGTGAGGCGCGCTTGCGGACCGGCAAGCGACGTGCGAAAGAGGCCAGGGGCACAGGTCATATCAGACGCTCCAGACGGTCTGGCGCGGAGTGACGCCAAAAACCTATTATCAAGTGGCCAAAAAAACCGCCCTGTCGCATATTTGACACGATTCAACCATCGACGCACAAAAAACCGCTTTGCCTAGAACGGTGTGCCGATCGCCGAAGCCCGTGCGCGAATCGACCGGTTATAAATAGCCTGGACGCGGCGCGCGTGCGGATTCGATCCGTGCCCCCGACTATCGGCCCGGCTCCACGCTCGTCATCCCGAATGAATCCGTCCCCGACTTCGCATGAGAGACCTTGCACGATGAGACATTACCTTTCCCGGCTGCGCGCACGCGGTGAACTATTGAGCGTCACGCGTGAAGTCGACCCGCGCTATGAACTGGCCGCGGTCGCACGCCGGTTGCAGCAGGAAACGACTAAGCCCGTGCTGTTCGAAAACGTTCGCGGCAGCACCATGCCTGTTCTGCTGAACCTGTACACCGACCATGACCGGCTGCGCGAAATCATTCGCTGCAATCCGGACGAAACCTTTTGCGCGCGGCTGGACCGCGAAATCACGCTAGCCGCAACGCTCGATACGCCGACCGAAACCGTAGCGCATCCAGCCGACTGGATCACCGGCAAACTCTCCGATCTGCCAATCCCCACCTATCATGAACGCGACGGTGCGCCGTACATTACCGCCGGCGTGTTTCTTGCGAAGGACCCGGACACTGGCCGCAGCAATCTGTCGTTTCATCGCTCGATGGTCGTATCCGACGACGAACTGCGTATCCGTCTTGGGAGCAGTCATGATCTCGCACGATTTCAGGCGCGCGCGGAAGCGCGCGGCGAGGCGCTCGAAGCGGTAATACTGATCGGCCCGGCGCCGGAAATTTTTATGAGCGCATGCGTGTCTCTACCGCCCGACGGCGATGAAATGTCGTTGGCCGCGACAATGCGCGGTGGCCCGATCGCGATGCGGCGCGCGCTGACCGTCGATCTCGATGTGCCGCTGTCGGCTGAGATCGTGATCGAAGGCCGCATTCTCCCAAATGTGCGTCGCCCCGAAGGTCCATTCGGCGAGTTCATGGGCTATTACGTCGAAGTCGGTGACAACCACGTTTTCGAAGTGACGCACGTGGGTTGGCGCCAGGGCGCGGTGTTTCAGGGCTTGATTTGTGGTTCCGACGAAGATTTGCGCCCGCTCGAAGCCGCGACCGCCGCTCGCATCTACAAGAACGTCGCGAGCCAGGTGCGCGGCGTGCTCGACGTCAGTTGCCAGCCGACTGTGATGAATACGATCATCAAGATCGACAAGCAATACGACGGTCACGCGCAGCACGCCTTGCTTGCCGCGCTCGGTTCTCATCTGGACTACAACAAGCTGGTTATAGTCGTCGATAAGGACGTCGATATCTACAACCTCGACGAGGTGATCTGGGCATTTCTCACCCGCGGGCGCGCCGATACGCGGACGATGGTGCTGCACGACGTGCCCGGCTTCTATCGCGATCCGCACAAGGACCATTGGGGTCGTCTTGCAATCGATGCTACCAAGCCGTGGGGCCGCGAAGCCGAATTCGAACGCAAGAAGATTCCGGGGTTAGACAGTATCGTACTGGGTGATTATCTTCCGCAATTCGACAAGCACGCCACATCATGATGCGCGCCGACACACCGACGCAGCCAAAGCTCGTGGTCGCGATTACTGGCGCCACAGGTGCAATCTACGGCGTCCGTCTGCTGGTTGCGCTGCGTGCCTGCGGCGCGGAAACGCATCTGGTGGTGTCACGGGCCGGCTGGCTGACATTGCAGGACGAGATGGGACTCGACCGGGCGGCATTGCGTGACGTAGCGAGCGTGTATCACGATCAGAATGAGGTGGGCGCGAGTATCGCGAGCGGTTCGTTCCGGCACGATGGCATGGTCATCGCGCCGTGTTCGATGAAGACGCTTGCGGCCGTCGCGCACGGTCTCGACGATAACCTGATTTCACGGGCCGCCGACGTGACGCTGAAGGAGCGCCGCAAGCTCGTGATGCTCGCACGCGAGACACCGTTGACGCTTGCGCATCTGCGCAACATGACGCTGGTCACGGAGATGGGCGCGATCGTGATGCCGCCGTTGCCGGCGTTCTACGCAAAACCCGACTGCATCGAGACGATGGTCGGTTACACGGTGCAACGCGTACTCGACCAGCTTGGACTGAACCGCGACGATGCTTATCGGCGCTGGGCGGGACTTGGCGCATCGCGCGTGACCTCATGACCTCATCGTCAATGCAAAAAATCCGCGTCTTGAACACGCGGATTTTTTTTCACGGAAACATCGCACAAAACACAAAAGGCGCGGGTCTTTCAACCCGGGCCTTGTGAATTCCCGGACTGCGCGAACTGGAATTCAGGCAGTCGCCGTGCCCACTTTCTTGCGGCCCACCGACGCGCGCTTCTTGCGCGCCGCCATTGAGAGCAGCGTCAACAACACGAACAGTGCGGTCACCAGTTTCAGATCCGACGGCTGGAAGCCAATCGCCAGAACAGCTGAAATCAGCTGGAAGTAGATGATCGAGCCGAGCACCGGGGCAATCACCTGACGCGTCATCGAACGATTGCCAATCACCGCTTCGCCCAGCAGCAGCGCAGCAAGTCCATTCACCAGCACGCCGAAGCCCATGTTGACATCGGCAAAACCCTGGTTCTGTGCCAGCATGGCGCCGCCCAGCGCGGCGAACAGGTTCGCAAGCCCGAGACCGAGCAGCGTATAGACCTTCACGTTGATGCCCTGCGCTTTTGCCATCGACGGACTTGAACCGATGGCGCGCATCGCGAGACCATGTTGCGTACCCAGGAACCAAAGCACGCACGCGCCGATCGCGATATCGATCACGGCCAGCATCAGAATGCGCGGCAGATAACCACCGCCGTCCTCCGGCAGCCACGAGAAAATGCTCGGGAATGCAAACAGCGCCGAATTCGGCTGCCCCATCACGCGAATATTGACCGAGTACAGCATCGACAGGACCAGAATCCCGCACAGCAGCGTATTGATCTTCGCTTTCTCGTGGATGTAGCCCGTCACCACGCCCGCAACGAAGCCCGCCAACGCGCCGCCCAGCAGTGCCATCACCGGATTCAGACCGACCATCAGCAGTTTCGCGCACACGCACGCGCCAAATGGAAATGCGCCTTCGCCCGTCATGTCCGAAAAATTCAGAATCCGGAAAGGAATCATGATTGCAATCGCAATGAGCGCGTAGGTCAGCCCTTGCATCATGCCCACCGGCACGAGATCGATAAAACCGCTCAGTAGATTCATGCGTTCACCGTTAATGATATCGGCGGCTCTTCGTTGAAGGTCGCCATCAGTTTCTCCATCGTCATCGTGCGCTTCGCCTCGCCGGTCAGATCGCCGACGATCCGGCCGTCGCGCATCATCACCAGACGGTTGCCGTAGTCAAGTGCGTGCTGCATGTTGTGTGTCACCATCAGCGTCGTCAGATTCGCTTCGCGCACTACCTGCTCCGTCACGCGCATGACGATCGCGGCGGTACGCGGATCGAGCGCCGCGGTGTGCTCGTCGAGCAACAGCAGGTGCGGACGCTGCAACACCGCCATTAGCAATGACAGCGCCTGCCGCTGACCACCCGACAGCAAGGACGTCTTCGCCTTCAGCCGCTTTCCAATCCCAGATCGAACGATGCGAGGCGGTCGTGAAATTCCTTCGACTGCGCACGCGTGATGCCCAACCCGAAACCGCGCTTCAGGCCACGCATGTTCGCGACTGCAAGGTTTTCCTCGAGGCTCAACGCGGCTGCCGTGCCGATCGCCGGGTCCTGAAACACCCGTGCGATATGCTTCGCGCGCTTATGGGTCGGCAACGACGTGATGTCGTCGCCGTCGATCGCGATTACGCCGGTATCCGGCGTCACTTCGCCGGCGAGCATGTTCAGGAACGTCGATTTGCCTGCGCCGTTGCCGCCGACGACAACGGCGAAATCGCCGGCGGCGAGTTTCAACGACACATCGGTCAGTGCGATGCGCTCGTCGACGGTGCCCGCATGAAAGGTCTTGCTGACTTTCTCGACCGACAGCATCGCAATGTGTTTCTCGCGCATGGTCGTGACCTTGGCCTGCCGTTGGCCGCTTAATTGATGAAGCATTTGCAGTCCTCGAAGCGCTTGGGAATCATCAGCCCCAGCTTCGCGAACTGGGTTTTGCTCAACGACGTCACGTAGTCCGTCGGCGCGGGTTTTAAAACTGGCACAGCGGACGTGTGCTCGCCCTTCAGCACGCGCACGGCCTGTTTCGCCGCATTCGCGCCGACCGATTCCAGAGACACTGCATATGACGCGGTCGCCATGCCCTTCTTGATTGCTTCCGTTTCCGAGCTCAGCACCGGCACCTTCATCCGCATCATGCTGGCAGCGACTGCGGGAATCGCGGACTGTACGAGATTCGAGCCGGTGATGTAGACGAAACCTACGCCCTTGAGCATTTGCGCGCGTTGCTCGATATCGTTGACGCTGTCGACGCTGACGGGTTTGAATTCGAGTCCGGCGCGTTTCGCGGCGTCGGAGAGTGCCTTGGTCGTCACGACGTCGTTCGCTTCGCCGGGGTTGTAGAGCGTGCCGAACGACTTCACGCCAGGGAACGCCTTCTTCGCGAAGTCGAGTACCGCGTCGAAATTCTGCAGGTCCGATGAGCCGGTGAAACGATCGCCGCCGTGCGACCAGTCAGGCACGAGCCCGGCTGCCACGGGATCGGTGACTTCGGTAAAGATGAGTGGAAGCGTGTGATCTGTTACCGCCGCCCGAGCAACCTGCGACACGGACGTTGTGACCGTGAGGATCATCGCCGGATGCTTCGACAGGATCTGCGAGAACATCTGCGACATCAGCGCCTGCGTGAAATTCGCGTCGCTGTAGACATAGTCGACATTCTTGCCGTCTACATAGCCCTCTTTCGACATCTCGTCCTTGAAACCCTGGATCGTCTTCGCTAGCGACGGATGGGGCCCAAGGCTGGCAATGCCGATCGTCGTGACGCCCGCGGTCTGTGCCGGGACCGACGGCGCGTTCAGGCTCAGCACCACCACCGCACCGCCGATCAACGCGCCGCGCAGCCTCGTCATGCGCAGCGAGGAAAACAGGGTACCGCACGGATTGGCAGAAGCTCGTAAACCCCTAGAAAATAACTTCATTGCAAGATTTCCTGTTAGCTGATTGGCATGATGACTTTGTAGCATCGATACCAACACTGAATTTATTCGCGGTCGCGCTATTGCCGTTTCGCTAAAAGTTGCGACGTTTTGCCTAGTTTTGCCCGCGCTCGGGTGTGTGATTCAGCACGCGAGCCAGAACGATCTGCGCGGCCCGCTCGCCGCTGGCGCATGCACCCGTCAGCAGCGCCTGCGAGGTCCAGTCGCCGCAATAGACAACCGGCCGATCCAGCGCGCGCGCCGGATCTTCCTGCCATTGCCAGAACGTTTGCAAACGCGCGCCATAGCCCGGCGCGAACACCGGCAGCTTGCGCGGGATCCACTGATTCACAACGCTAACCACCTGTGCGTCGAAATTGGGGATGCGCTGGCGCAGTTCGTCACGCAGTAACGCGTCGAGATCGCCGGTCAGGCCGCGGTCCATCGCTTCTTCGGCGGCTTCGGGCGTCAACTGGCAGTAGATCTGTGTCAGCGGCCGGCCTTGCACGGGCGCGGCGGGCAGTTGCTGATACGTCGCAATCCGGCTTGGCGTGCCGCGCGTCGCAAAATTCATCACCGGCGGCAGCGGCCTCGCGAAACCGTAATGCACGACCCCGAGCGCGTTGTAGCGCACACTGTCGAGCATCGCGCGCTCCGCGTCGAGCGGCGCGTCGACCAACTGCCGCGCGAGAGAGCCTTCCACCGCGCAGACGATATGATCGAAGCGCAGCACCTCACCACCGGCCAGCGTCAGCGTCATCGCCGGCTGCTGCCAGGCGCCATGGCCGGCAGCCGACGGCGCGGCAGGCGGGACGGCTCGGCTGATCGACGCGACGCGTATGCCGGTGCGCACCGTCAGTTGCGCCGCGAGTACCTCGCACACGCGGCCCATCCCACCCTTCAACGTATAAACGGTGGTCTCGCCGATCAGATGCGGCACGGTCGTCAGATAGAACAGCGCCGACAGCGTTTCCGGGTTGAAGCTGCGCGTCGCGCGGAAGACCGGTTCGACCATCCTCGCCAGCACGTTCGGGCCGATCCGTTCGCGCGTGTAGTCAGCGAGCGTCATCTGGTCGAATGCCCGGTCAACATCGAGCGCACTGATCGCCCAGTCCGGGTCCACGCGACTCTTCAGCGCACGCATCTGCAACGCATGCCGAATCATCGCGATCCGTTCGGTGACGCGCAGACCCGGCGTCGCGAGCGAGCGGAACGACGGCATCAGTTCGATCGTATGGGTGCCGCCCGGCGCGACGCATTGCGCGGTCAGATTGCGCAACGGCACGAGGATGTCGTTCAGCGACAGGTCCTCGACCAGCCGGTTGAATGCCCGGCCGAACGGATAGACGAGCCGGGCGCCGCTATTGAAGGCGATATCGCCGACCTTGCGATCGCCCATTCGCCCGCCGACGACGTTCTCGCTTTCGAATACCGTCACTTGCATGCCGGCCTGCTTCAGGCGGTATGCGGCGGTCAGCCCAGCGAGGCCGGCGCCGACCACGGCGACGCTCTGCGGTATCGAACCGGCTAGCTGCCACGGGGTGCGCGGCGCTGATAGCTGCCCGTCGCGTTGATGGACTGCGGGGTGATCTGTCGGGGAGTTCATGGGTTTCTGTGGAGAGATCGGGAAAATCGCGTCACGACAGCGGTTTGCCGACCGATGACGGCACGCGCAATTCGATCAGCTTGACGCCGGGCAGGTGCAGCGCGCGCTCGAGTGCGGGGGCGAAGCCAGCGGTGTCGGTAACGGTCGTGCCGTCGGCGCCGAACGCGCGCGCGAGCGCGGCGAAATCGATCGGCCCCAGCGCGGTCCCGGTCGAACGGCCGAACATCCGGCGTTGCGCACTGTCGATCGCGCCATACGAGCAGTTGTTGACGACGATCACTAACAGCGACACGCGCAACCTGACGGCTGTTTCGAGTTCTTCCGCGTGCATCATCAGACACCCGTCGCCGGCAATCGCAACGATTTGCCGCGGCGTGCCGGACGTCAGTGCTGCTCCGATCGCCGCCGACAGCCCGTAGCCCATGGCGCCGCTTTTCGGGCCCAGTTGCGTGCCGTAGCGGCGATGCTTCAGATAACGCTGCGGCCACACCGCATACGCACCCGCGCCAGACGTGATCAGCGCGTCGGGCTCGAGCGCGGCGTCGAGCGTGGCGTAGACCGCTCGCAGATCGAGTGGGCCTTCACACCGGCCGCTTTCGATGAACGCCAGCCGGTCGCGCCGTGCGTCATCGCGCCATTGCGCCCGCGTCTCCGCGAGCTCGGGCGCGAGCCATGCGGCATCGTCTTGCGCGGCGGTCATCTCGGACCACGACGCGACAAAGCCATTCGGCTCGCATTGGACCGCGAGGTCCGGATGATAGACGGTGTTGATTTCGTTTGCATCCGCGTGGAGATGCACGAGGCGCTGCGCATCGCGCCCCGGACGACGCGCCGGATCGAGCAGCGTGAAGCCCTTGAACGAGCCTGCGCCGACCGTATTCAGCTCGCCGAGCCGGCCGTTCAGCACGATCAGCAGATCGGCCTCGGCAATCCGTGCAGCAAGCGCGGCGTCGACCCCAAGACCGATTTCGCCGATAAAGCCCGCGTCGTCGTGATCGATCAGATCGCGGCGCCGGTACGTCGTCGCAACCGGCACCGCATGCCGCGCAGCGAGCGCAGTCAGTTCATGTAGCGCGCCGGCTTGCCAGCCCGTGCCGCCGATCAGCAGGACGGGTCTGCGCGCGAGACTCAGCATGTCGCGCAGCACAGTGAGATCCGCATTGCCGATCGCCGGGCGCGGCAGGTTCGGCAACATCGGATCGGGCACAACCGTGCGTTCCTGCGCAACGTTTTCCGGCATCACCAGCACGACAGGTCCGCGACGGCCGGTCATGGCGACATGCCACGCACGCGCCAGCATCTCACCGATCCGCGCCGGCACATCGACCACGCCGACCCACTTCGTCAACGGCCCGAACACTCGCTGAAAGTCATCCGCATTGAGCATCGCTTCGCGCCCCGACGATTCCACGCTCGCCTGACCGACGATCATGATCAGCGGGGCACTGTCAGTGTAGGCCGTGTGAATGGCGAGCGTCGTGTTCAGCGCACCTGGCGCGCGCGCCGCGAGGCAGACGCCGGGCCGGCCGCTCAACTGACCGATCGCCTGCGCGGCGTAGGCCATGCCTGCCTCGTGACGAAAGCTCGCGAGTCGAATGGACGGAGCCCGGACTGCCAGCGCATCGACCAGCTCCAGAATGCCCTCGCCGGGGATGAAGCTCACTACCGGTACGTCGAAGCCACGCAGCGCATCCGCGAGAATCTCCGCGCCATTGCGGGCAGCGGGCTGCGCTTCTTCCGCTGCGGGGCGCATCGCGTTCAAATCGACATTCGAATCCACACTCACTCCAGATTTCATTACGGAAGCTCATCGTGTGCGCCAACGGTCACCGCTCATGAACACGTGTCCCAAACGTCGGCACCGCATGACGACGCAGCGTCACGCGGTGCGGCACACCTGTGAACGGCGTTGCCAGCCCTCATTAGAACCGGTGAAAAATGCCCGCAGTAACCGCGACCTGACGCTTGCTGCCTGACGCGCCGCCGTTGCCGCTAGCGTACTCAATATTGGCATGCTGCGCGTCGCCCGCGGCGAGCTGGAAGATGCCGGTCAGATACAGCGCGGTACGCTTGGACAGGAAGTAGTTGTTGATCAGCGAAATCTGATGATATTTCGGCGAGAAATCGGTTGGTTCAACCTTACCCATCGTGTACACGTAGTCGGCCGCCATCTGATAGGCCGGCGTGAAGAAGTGGCTCGCGTTCGCTTCGATGTTGGTGTAGCTGGCCCGGCCATTCGCCAGGCCGAGTTGGGCTACACCCAGATCGTCGAACCGGCTATGCGTGACCACCATTGCGACTGAGGTGGTGCTCGTGATCGCATACGAACCGCCTGCGCCGTACAGCTCCATGCTCGACGGCGCGATCGCATAAGAAAGGGCCGGTGAATTCGCCGAAATTGAAGCGAACTGAGATGTCGTCCACAAGCCTTCGCTTGCCGCCGACGCCGGGTGATTCATTCGCATATACGCTGCCGACAGCTTGAGCGGCCCTTGCGCATAGTTCAAACCGAAGCCGACCGCGCTTTGATTGCCGAAGCTACCTGCCACCCCGCCGAAGCTGTACAGCAGGCCTGCCTGCAAGCCACGATATGATGGCGATACGTATTTGACTGCATTGTTCGTGCGGAACTGGTAGTTGAAATTGTTGTTGTCGCCGACGGTGGCCGTATAGCCATTCCACATCAACGGCGACGAATATTGCGCGAGCCAGTCCTGCGTCAGATCATACTGGCGGCCGAAGGTCAGCGTACCCCAGCTGTCATCTTGCAGGCCCACGTATGCCTGGCGGCCGAATTCCCGGCCACCCTGTGCGGCCGTACCGGTGTTGGGGTTGAAGCCGCCTTCGAGTACGAACAGGGTGCGCATGCCGGCGCCCAGGTCTTCGACGCCCCTGAAACCCCAGCGGCTCGGACCGTTCGCGGTGCCGACCGACGGTCCCTTCAGCGAGTTGTTCGAGTAGATCAGTCCTTCCATCAACACGCCGTATAGCGTGACGCTGGAACCCGAGGCGCTTTGTGCCTCTGCGACGGCTGCGATCGAAAGGAGCAACGCTGCAAGACAGATTCGTTTCATGTTAAAAGGTCCGGTTGATACGCCAATAACAGGCTGGCGAGCAGCCTCGGTTATGAAATGGGTCGCGTGCTGAAGCGGGAATGCCGCGCCAGGACGAAGACTAAAAAGCATCGACTGGGCTGGCAATCGGCTCAAAATAGTTAGAACCGATTTCCTCCATCTGAGAATCGCTTGACTAGAGCGCGCAGAAAGCGGTTTTCCAGTTGGGTGTAAACCCTCGCGAAATGGGCAATCGCAGCGAGACGCCGGAATTGATAGGCGATCGGAACTGTTTATTTTGTCGGGATGGGCAGGCGCCTCCCGGGTGAAGACAATCGGAACTCTCACGTACGGCTTATTGCGGTTGCTGTTTTACCGATCCCTTCGCCACCGCTTCTTCAAGGCAGCCTCGATATGAATCTCCAACAAAAGATTGCCCGGCACACCGGCACGCAACCGCGCCGTCTCGGCTCCGCGCTTGCCGCCATCGCCGCGATTTTAGCCAGCCTGCCGACGCTTGCCGCCGACGCACCGGCGCCGAACATCGCGACACCGCTCGTCGTCGGCATTGCAAATTTCGGCCCCCACCCGGCGTTGGCGCGCACAATCGCCGGATTCAAACAGCAGATGGAAAAAGACGGTTACGTCGAAGGCAAGACCGTCAGATACGCGTATAGCGACGCGAATTTCACGCCGAGCCTGATTCCGCAGTCGCTTGCGCAAATTCTGTCGCAACATCCGGCAGTGATCCTGACGATCACGACGCCGGTCGCGCAAGCCGCCGTGCGCAACGTCAACGACACGAGCATTCCACTCGTGTTTTCGCAGATCACCGATCCAGTCAAGGCCGGCATCGTCCCCGACTGGCAACACGGCGGCGCGCGGATCACCGGAACGTCGAGCGCGACCAATTACAACGCGGTGCTGGCGTTTGCGAAGCAGGTGTTCCCGAAGGCGAAGACCTTCGGCGTGCTCTATAACGCGGGCGAAGTGAACGACGTCGCCGCGATCGCAAGCCTGAAAGAGGCCGCCAATAAAGCCGGCCTGACAATGGTTGCCAATTCGGTCGATTCCACCGTCGATGTCCCGCAACGCACGGGCACAATGCGCGGTGTCGATTTCTTCTATGCGATAGGCTCGAACCTGGTGCAATCGTCGTTACCGGCGGTCGCGTCGGTCACGGATCGCATGCACATTCCGATTCTCAGCGCGGAGCACGAGTTGATCCGCAAGGGCGACATCATCGCGGTCGCATACGCACCCTCGTATGAATCGCAAGGCGCGCATGCCGCCGACCTCGCAGTGCAAATGCTGCACGGCACCAAGCCCGCCTCACTGCCCACCTATCGCGCGGTGCCCTCGGACTATGTGGCACTGATCAACCGTCGTAAGCTGAAGGAACTCGGCTTGCCGTTGCCAGCCGCGCTCGATCAATGCAACTGCTTCGTCAATTGAATATGGTTGATTCCGCCTCGTCTAGCATGACCACTGCGCAACAGCGCAGCCGCACGATCCACGGCGTGAGCATCGGCATCCTGATGCTGGATACGGGCTTCGAGCGCTTGCCAGGCGACATCGGGCACGGCGAAACATGGCAGTTTCCGGTGCAATACGCGCGACTGAAAGGCTTGACGGGACCGGACGTGATGGCTGCGACCTGCGGCGATCCGGTTGCAGCAGCGCCGCTGCTCGACCGTTTCGTCGAAGCGGCGAACGAACTGGCCGCGTTGGGTGTCGACGGCATCACGACCAGTTGCGGCTTTCTCGTGTCGTTCCAACAGTCGCTCACCGAGCGATGCCGGGTGCCGGTCGCGACGTCGAGCCTGCTGCAGATTCCATCGATTGCGGCACTGCTGCCAGCTCGGCAGCGCGTCGGCATTTTGACGGCGCGCGAAATGTCGCTCACCGCCACGCATCTTCATGCGGCCAACGCACCGCTCGATCTGCCGGTCGCCGGTCTGTCGGACGACAGCCGTTTTCTGCAAAACAACCTCGCCAACGCGCCTCATGTGAGCTTCGACGAACAGGCCAACGACGTGCTCGAATGCGCAGAACGTCTGCTGACGCGTCATCCGGAGGTGGGAGCGATCGTCAGCGAATGCAGCAATTTCGCCCCCTATTCCGCATTGATCGCGGAGCGTTTCGACGTGCCGGTGTTCGATATCGTGTCGATGGTCGATTGGTTTCATACAGGTCTGCGGCCGCGCCGTTATTCATCGTCAATCAGCCGCTGCTGACAGAGACGTTGTCACGGTGACTGGTCGACTTGGTAGAGTGCTGCGATGAAGACAATCACATCGCTGTACCATCGCCATCGACTTCACGAGGCTCGTCGTGAACGCATACGTGTCGTACGAGTACTGAATCGTGTACGGCGAGCAGTCTTCATTGCTTAGCCGCGTGGTTCCAGCACCGCTTGCAATGGCGATCCGATGCTTTTCCTTCGCCACGTTCGACACGGCCAGCGCGACGGAGGTGCCATGCCCACGCTTCTGCCGCCACCAGGCCTCCGTGCCGCCCCAACTCGGAGAGGGCGTTCCAGCTATCGAATTTCACTTCTTTCAGCATCGCGCCGGCCGCAGCCAGCCTTGAGAGAGCGCGCTCAAAGGTGGTGGCCACATGCGCGTCCATATCGTCGAACACCAGTTTCGTCGGCACAGCCAGCCGCAAGCCATGCATCGCAAAAGGCGGCAGCATCGCTTCAGGCTCGCCTGCCATGACCGAATCGATCGAGGCACAGCAAGCGACGCTCGGCGCCATCGATCCGACCGAGTCGTAACTGGGCGACAAGGGCACCATGCCGTCCAGTGAGATGCGGGACGCAGTGGACTTGAAGCCGACGACACCGCATAAGGCAGCGGGAATCCGGCACGACCCACCTGTGTCGGAGCCGATTGCGGCCACCGCCGTACCGTCCGCCACCGATACCGCGGCACCGGACGACGAACCGCCAGGAATGCGCGCCGCCTCGCGATCAAACGGATTCGTGGGCGTGCCGTAATGGGGATTGATACCCAGTCCCGAGTACGCGAACTCTGTCATGTGGGTTCGGCCCACGAACACCGCGCCGACGGCGCGCAACCGGGCAATCGCCACGGCATCGCGGGTCGCCGCCTGCTCCGGCAGGACGTGCGCCCCCGCCCGGGTGATCTCCCCTTGTACGTTGAAGAGATCCTTGACCGAGATAGGAATGCCAGAGAGCGGTCCTGCGACGCCATATCGACGCAGCGCATCGCTTGTCATTGCCTGGGTCGTCGCCGCTGGACTGATTCCATACGGGAAGACTCTCTGGCCCTCACCCGCATCGGCTTCGATGTTCCCGACACATGAGGCGAGGAGCGCCTGCTCGTCGAGATGGCGATTGGCAAGCTGAATGCGCAAAGCATCGATCGCAGGCAGCATGATCAGGCCGGATCGAAGTAATGAATCTCAAGCAGGACGCAGCCCTTCTCCGACTTGAACGGACCGTGGTAGGCGCCAGGCGGCCGCACCGCGTAGGTGTAGCCCTTGAACGGCGTGCCGCCGTGGCCATTCTCGTCGTTGCCAACCGTCAGGTCGCCCTCCACGAGAAACACCTCTTCCCAGTAATCGTGGACGAACGGCTTCTTCGTAAAGAGCCCGCCCGGCAGGCGCAGCAGGCGCGTGCGGCTGCCTGCTTTGTTGACGGTGTCGAGCGAGCCGGAAAGGATCAGTTCCTGCGCGCCGGAAGCCGGATCGTAGCCTTCGGGCAACTGCCAGCCCTGATCCATTCCCAGCGTGCGAAACTCGTCATGAAGTTTGTTGATTGCCATACTGTTCTCCTGTGTGAATTGGAATCGGGTGAAATCCGGAATCAGGCGGCCCGCAACGTTGTGAGCTCAGCATCGAGCGAGTAGGTCGACAACAGATCGTCGACGAGACTCGTCGCGCGTGGCCAGTCGTAGGTGCGGAAGGCGTGGCCCTTCGTCACGAACGATGCGCCCGCGTAGAAAAGTTCATATTGGTTGTGACGCGACGCGAACTCGGAGCCGACGGCATCCCATGCGAGCTTGAAGAACTTGACGCGTTCCTCCGGGCTGCAGACAGGCGACTTCTGGGTTTTCTCGATGATTCGGAGGAGGTCCGGATTCTCGAAATCGCGAATGCTCGAGGGCAGCATGATCATTCCGCCCCCCGCCAGTTCGCGCAGCGTATTGAGCACCTTCGAATACAGTTGCTGGGTCACCACCTGTGAGCCGTAAAGCATGTTGCGATCCGGCACGTAGTAGCCATTTTCGATGCGACCCTTCGCCTCCATGCCGTACACCCAGGCTTCCACCATCGACGCTTCAGAGGCGAGTTGGCCCAACGTTTCACGGACTTGCGGGAAGCTGTTGGTACCGTTGATTTCCGTGATCTTCAAGGCGAGACCGACGAGAAAGCGCAACTTGACCATCAAGCGCACCTGGCATTGGTAGTTCTGGTAGCTGTGTGCCGGCGTCGCATGGAATTGCTTCGCGCACATCGCCACGTCGCCGGCCACGAAAATGCGCTCCCACGGCACCTTGACGTCATCGAAATAGAGCACTGCGTCGTTTTCGTCGTACCGGCTCGACAGCGGATTATCGAAAACCGAAGGCGAGTTCTCCTCGTACGATTTGCGTGACATCACCTTCATGCCCGGAGCATTCATCGGCACCGCGAACGACAGCGCATACATTTCGTCGCCCTGGCGCAACGGCTGGATGCAACTGCAGAACACCTCGTTCGCCATGATGCCGCTGGTGGCAAGCATCTTCGCGCCACGCACCGTAATGCCTTCCGCGTCCTGATCGACGATACCGACGGCTAGGTATTTGTCCTCCTGTTCGTGCGCCGCTTTAGCCTGATTGGCCTGCGGATTCACAATCACATAAGTGAGGAAGAGGTCGTTATCACGGGCGTATTTGTAGTAGTCGCGCAAGGCACCGGCGCGCGCCGGATCGTACTGCTCGAACACGTCGATGCCCATATACATGCCCGAGATGCATGAAGCGACGTGGTCCGGCGAGCGGCCCATGAAGCCGTAGTGAAGCTCCGTCCATGCCTCAAGCGCGGACCGCCGCTCCACCAACTCGCCATAAGAGGTCGGCAGTTGCCAGATCTTGCTGATGCGCCGCCCCGTGTCGGGCGACGCGAAGGTCATTTTTTCAACGTTCTCCGGACGCGCCTGGAAGTCGTACAGATTGGCGTAGCTGCGAATCGAGTTGCGGAACGCGGGATGCGATGTCACATCGCCGACGGCTTGACCGTTGATATAGACCTGCCGTCCGTCGCGCAGCGACGCAATATGTTGGGTCCCGTTCTTGATCATGATGTTCTCCGGAAATTGGGTCGGATGGGTGTTCAGACAGACGGCTGATGAGCATCGTTGAGCGTGTGGTATCGGCCGCCAAAAAAGACGAGCGGACGTCCTTCCGACCGGGATTGATGTTTTTTGACGCGACCGATGAAGATGACGTGGTCTCCCCCGTCGTATTGCGCATACGGTTCGCATTCGAAAGTGGCTAATGCGTTGGGAAGCAGGACGACTTCGGGGCACTCGCTCGAGACTCCGGGCATGCCTCCCCATTTGTCGCTATTCGCCTTCGCGAATCGATTCGACATATCTTGCTGAGCTTCGTCGAGAACATTGACCGCATAGGTGCCAACGGCACTCAGGTCAGGCAAGCTCAGGTTTCGCCGGTCAACGGAAAACAGAATCAGAGGCGGATCGAGTGAGACGGAGTTGAATGACGCAACTGTGATACCGATCGGCGGCGCATTCTTTCTCGGCGCCGTGATCACGGCCACGCCTGTCGCAAACATCGACAACGCCGTCCGGAACCGACGCTGCGCGTCCGGGCTGCCGCTCGACGTCACAGTGCTATCTCCCATCTCGCTCTCCCTCTAACGCACCGCCGGCCCGGCGATGCTACAATTAATCACACAAAGCGTTGTTTATTAGCTTTGTTATTTAGCTTTTATTAAAGTCGTTTCAATAAAGCTAAACAAGCTATCCTAAACCCCGATTTGAGGTCGGCAGGGAAACGACAACCCTACTCGGCGGATGGATGTTGACGGGAATGCGGACGACTCCAAGCTAAACTGCGTCCGCTGCATCTGCCGGCATTCGCTCGATGTGAAGAGACCGGGCCCTCTGGAGTAAGAACCATGCAAACCAAACAGTCATCTCGTCCGATTTATATGGACTACAGCGCAACGACACCGGTAGATCCACGGGTCGTCGCAACCATGCTTCCGTTCCTGAACGAGAGCTTCGGCAACCCGGCGTCCCGAAGCCACAGTTACGGGTGGGAAGCGGATGACGCTGTGGAAACGGCTCGCGCACACGTTGCCGGGCTTCTTGGAGCCGACCCGCGAGAGATCGTCTGGACCTCCGGCGCGACCGAAGGCAACAATCTGGCGATTAAGGGCGCGGCCAATTTCTACAAGGGAAAAGGCCGGCATATCGTGACGGTGAAAACCGAACACAAAGCGGTACTAGACACGTGCCGCGAGCTGGAACGGCAGGATTTCGAGGTGACCTACCTGGACGTCCAGCAGGACGGCCTGCTAGACCTGGGTGCGCTGCAAGAAGCGTTGCGTCCCGACACGATTCTCGTTTCGGTCATGATGGTCAACAACGAGACCGGCGTCGTTCAACCCATCGCCGATATTGGTGCCATGTGCCGCGCCAAAGGCGTCATCTTCCATTGCGATGCCGTGCAGGCAGCCGGCAAGATTGCCATCGATGTCAATGCGCTGAATGTGGACCTTCTGACCGTGACCGCCCATAAGGTGTACGGTCCGAAAGGTATTGGTGCGCTGTATGTCCGCCGCAAGCCGCGCGTGCGGATCGAAGCACAGATGCATGGTGGTGGCCATGAGCGGGGAATGCGCTCGGGAACGCTGCCCACCCATCAGATTGTCGGGATGGGCGAAGCTTTTCGAATCGCGAAGGAAGAAATGGTGTCCGAAAGCCGCCGCGTCGAGACCTTGCGCAATCGACTGCTGGAAGGCCTGACGCAGATGAAGGAGGTTTACGTCAACGGCGACATGACGCAGCGCATTCCGCATAACCTCAACGTCAGCTTCAATTTCGTGGAAGGCGAATCCTTGATCATGGGTATCAAGGGCGTCGCGGTGTCCTCAGGATCGGCGTGCACGTCGGCGTCGCTCGAACCCTCGTATGTCTTGCGAGCGCTCGGCCGTAGCGACGAGCTGGCGCATAGCTCGATTCGCTTCACGTTGGGACGGTTCACCACGGAGGAAGAAGTGGACGAGGTGATTCGCCAGGTGCAAAGCACCGTGGCGAAACTGCGCGCGCTGAGTCCGCTGTGGGACATGCACCTTGAAGGAATCGACATCAGCGCGATTCAATGGGCTGCGCACTAACACCAAAACACGTGAAGGGACTCGCCGATCAGCGCCTTCACGTCAAACAGCGGTGGGCGAATCGCTTAGCGCTTCTCCTGCCGCGCGATCAGGTGCGAAAGATCGAGCGTGGCGCGATCGCCGTTGGCGACCAGTCGATCCACCACCGAACAGAGCACCTTGAACTCGGTTTTGGTCACCCCTTCAAACAGGACGTCGTTGATGTGCTGTTGCTTCGCGGCAAGCTCCTTGAGCAGCTTCGATCCCGCCGATGTCACCGTCAGCCGCATCTTCCGCTTGTCGTCAGGGTGGGATCGTTTGTCGATCAATCCCAATTTTTTAAGCTTTCCGGTTTCGATGGTAATGAACGCACCGCTCAAATGCAGATGGTCCGCCAACTGATTGACCGTGACGACGTCCTCGTGCGAAAGCTGAGCGATCGCGATAAGCAACGAGTACTGGATTCCCGTGAGGCCGATTAGCGTGCCGAAACCGTCACGAACCGACAGTAACCGGGCTGCAAACGGCAGCAACCCGTTGACAAGATGCCGAAACTCCGCGTCCGTGCCGTCGACCAGACAGGCAGGGTTCGTTACGGTCAGAACAACCTCCTCTTGATGCTTGGCCATGACATTTCCACTCCAAATACTGCATGCACCTTTACCTTTGAAAGGTAATTATACTTCAAAGGTGAGTGGACCCCGTTCAGGCTCAGCACCCGCCACCTCTCTCACTTCGACCTGAGACTGATACATGAAAACCTCCCCATCTTCGTCCGCCCGGTCCCTTCTCGAAGGTTACCTTCGCGCCAAGGATCTGAACCACCCGGCGTTGATATCCGAGTGCTTCTCCCCCAATGCCGAGTTGACCTTTTCGATTGCAACCGACGATATCGATTTTCCCCGTCTCGTGGTCGGCGCTCCGGCGATCGCCAAAACACTGGTGGCTGATTTCGGAGAGTGCTTCGAACGGTGCCGGACCTACTATGTCTGCACGGAACCGCAGGTGGACGAAAGTGGAGCCTGTGTGATGCCATGGCTAGTAGTCATGCGGCAGAAGGACACCGGGTTGCTGCGGATAGGAAAAGGTGTGTATCAGTGGCGTTTCGGACATGAGGCAGGAGGCGCATATGCCATCGCCAGACTGCACATCCATATTGAACGCATGGACGCCGTCCCCGATCCAGACGCGGCAAAGTTAAGCGCGCTGCAGGGATCCTTATCTTATCCGTGGCTTCCACCCGTCGCGCTGCGGGACGGCGTGGCAAACTTTATCGCAACGTGTTCGGACGCTGAATTCGCCCTGCCGTTCCAACAACCTGCCGCGTTCAACGGGGCATCTTAAAAGCCTGATTGCGCAGGTTAGGCGCTCGCGAACTGCACTGTTCGATTCAACGGGACTTGCGCACGCCCGATGGCTTTGCCAGGCGCGTGGTGATGGGGAGCGACAGTTTCGACGATCTGATCCCCGCGACTGAAGCCAGTGACGTGATTCTGGTGGCGGGCCACATGATGCGGCAGCTTGAGCAGCCCGAGAACTTGCCGATCCAGGTAGTCGATCGTTGTTGCGAAGAAAAGCAGCGCACAAATACGCCATCTATAGTTGGATTTATCCACCCGTGATCTCCAGAATCTCTGATAGACCCTGCTAAGCGTGGACTATTTAACGTGCAGGGTCAGGCGACGTGATACAGCGCCGTATCACCTCTTTTCGCCCTGATGCTGTGCGATCTGCGAACTTGTCATGGAGGTCACGCCACCTCAGTGGCGGGCGTGAAGCTGACGCCAATCGAGAACTACAAATGGTTCGTCAATACTCCGCTTCAGCAGCGCACGGTAGACTTTCTCCGGTTCATCAGGCGCTTCGATCCGCACCATCCCTTGCAACGGAATACGATCCTCGGCCAGCCATTTCATCGCCTTGCGAAAGCCGGCCATGATGCTTTGTGAACTATTGTTGTAGCCCTCCAGAAGCGCCTCCCATTTAAAACTTCGGGAGACTAACGGGAACGCCCATTCCCAGCCGCTGCGCAACTCTACGAAACCATTGAACACTGCGTTAAGCAGTTCATGAGCGGACAGTTCCGTCTGGCGCCGCCAGGGCACACCGACCAGTACGACCTCACCGTTCTGGCGTACGATGCGACAACCATCCAGAATGGCCTGCTCGTGCCCCGAACAGTCGACCACCAGTGCGACTTGACCTGCCAGTTCCGGTCGCTCGAATGGAAACGCTGCAAATGTCGAATCCAGCCCCGACTCCTGGGCCTGAGCGCGTCGTTTAGCATCGGGCTCAACGACAGTGACGTCGTAGCCGCCAATCCGGAAAATGTGCGCAGCCAGATAGCCGACCGGACCCGCTCCGCAAATCACCACGGGGTCTCCAGGCCGCGCTTTGGTCGTCATTAACGTGGTCATCGATACGCCCACGAGGCGTGCGAGCAGTGCAATCTCCGGCTTAATCCCGCTGGGTATCGCGACTGTATGGGCAACGTCGACTTGCTGGTAACTCCGGTGACTGCCCATGCAGAACAACAGATCACCGATAGACGCGCCGGAAACGTCCGCGCCACGTTCCTGAACCTCAAACACAGCGGAATAACCCGGTTTGATCGGAAAATCCTCTCCGGTCGCCCATGCCAGTTCCGTCCCGGGGCTAACGAGCGTCGCGATCGTGCGCCCACGTACCTGATTGGGAAGCAGCGCCTCCGACTGTTCACAGGGCTGCAGAACGAATTGCTCCTTCCCTGGAAAGCAGATTTCCATTTCTTGCATATGATGTCTCCCAGCGGGCCAATCAGCACCGCTATGCAGATCTTGCTACCGATTCCCGAAGATGATGACCTGAGACGCCCGTCGAACCGGATATCAGGAGCGAGACCAGAATCTGTTCTACGCGGATTGCAGTGCCCAAAGGGTCGGGCCGCCAGCCTCTTCATATCCGAGCGGGCCGTTTCGGCTTACCAGTTCGAGGTATTGCCCCCACGGAGAGCGCAGATATACCCACGTAAGACCTTTCATCGGTCCTGCGTCGATGTAAGTGGGTCCCTCCAGAACATCCACCCCCTTCTCTCTCAGGTTATCGGCTGCGGCGACGGCATCGTGGACCTGAAAAGCAAAATGGAAGCCGCCCACTTCACTGTTGCGCTTGAGTGCTGATTGCTGCGTCTCGCCTGAGTATTCGAACAGTTCGAGATTCGCACCGTTTCCGCAGCGCAACACCTTGATGTTCTCGATGCGGCAATGTTCGGGCACACCGAGGCGCCGCGCCATGAACGCGTCATCCACCACGACCGGTCCCGTTTCCATAGCAGTGACCGCACCAAAAGCCGTTTCAAAGAAGTGCACTGCTTCGTCAAGGTTAGGGACCGTAAAGCCTACATGCTCCATGCCGTAAATTTTCATCATGTATTTCCGTTTGCTGGTACCCGCGGGAAGATCGATTGATTCGCCCCTGCCGCCAAGGGCGCCGCGAAGGTGGTCATGCCTAAAACGCCGGCTGGACCGAATTCACGTTGTCTTTCGTGACACGCACGGTCGGCAGGAGGACTTTAGGGGGCACCTTTTCGCCCTTCAGGACTTTGAGCGCGATCGCCATGCCCTCGGTTCCTGCCGGCGGGTACAGCCACGTGGCTGCTTCATCACCCGCACGGATGGCATCGAACTCTTCTTTCTGCCCATCAAGTCCAACTACCTTGATCTCCTTGGACCGCCCGCTTTCCTTGATCGCCTGAATCGCACCTAGTGCCATCTCCCCGTTTGCGGCGAATACGATATCCAGCGTGCCAGGGGGGTGTGCCTGAAGAAGGTTCTGCATGACCGAATACGCTTTAGGCCTGCGGTAGTCGCCGGGCTGCGACGCAACGATCTTGATATCCGGATACTTCTTGACGACTGACACAGCTCCGCCGACCCGGTTGAGCGATGTTTCGTCACCGGGTATACCTTCGAGCACGATGAGATTGCCCTTGGGCTTGCCGTTCTTCTGGGTCAGGCTGTCGACAATGAATTGGCCCGCGTCGGCACCCAAGGCGCGGTTGTCTCCGGAGACCATGGTAATCGCGCCGGCATTTTCAATCGGCTTGCCAACGAACATGTACGGGATTCCGCGCTCTTTCAAACTCTCCAGTTCCTGTCGCAACCCTTCCGCTTTGCCCGCCTGAACCAGCAACAATTTGATGCCCTTCGACTGCATGTCCTCAATGCCGGCAATTTGCGTCGCTACATTTCCTTGTCCATCGGTGGCAAGGAGCCTGATACCAGCAGCTTTGCAAGCTGCATCGATCTGCTTACGCTGAGTTGCAAGCCACGGATGGTCCAGACTCTCCTGCGAGAGTCCGATGGTGTCCGGTGCGGCCCACGCCGCGCTCATGCCACCGAGCAACAATGTCGCCGCAGCTAACGCCAGCGCGATTTTTGAGGGTTTCATTCTGTCTCCTTTGTGTCGGGTGACCTATCGGCCCCTCGAACGACTAAGCTGAGCGTGAATCAGGACGGCAATCACGATGATGGCGCCCTTCACGATCAATTGCGTATAAGCGGGAATGTTGAGAAGGTTGAGTAGATTGTTGAGCACGCCGATCAGCAGCACACCGATAATCGTCCCGCCAATGCCGCCGGCGCCGCCCGCAAGACTTGTCCCTCCCACCACAACAGCCGCGATGGCATCAAGTTCGAGGCCTTTCCCGAGATTCGCCTCGCCGATGTTCAACTGCGCCGCCATGACGATGCCGCCCAGTCCGGCGAAAAGACCGGACAAGCAGTAAGCGATCACCCGAACCCGATCCACCGCAACACCCGAGAGGCGGGCTGCCTCAATGTTGCCGCCCACCGCATAGATATGGCGTCCGTAGCGCGTCTTCTTCAGGATCACGATGGAGGCCAGCGCCATCAGGATGAACAGAATGGCTTGCACCGGGACACCGCCGAGCCGACCACGACCAATCCATCCGAGCGAGACAGGTACGCCGATCACCGGTTGCCCATCCGAGTAGGCAAGCCCGACGCCGACAAGCGCCGTCATCATCCCGAGGGTGACAATGAACGGCTGGATGCGCCCTTTTGTCGTGATAAAGCCGTTCAGCCACCCACAAGCCAGCGCTATAGCAAGTCCGCCGGCAAGCGATGCAACCGGTCCATAAGGCTTCAGACCAGCAACGGCAAGTGTGGTCAACGCGAGGATCGAACCGACCGATAGGTCAATCCCGGCCGTCAAGATGACGAACGTCATACCCAGTGCGGTCAGCCCGACTACCGACACCTGTCTGACTACATTGAGTAGATTTTCCGGTGTTAAAAAGAACGGCGACGACAGCGCTGCCGTGACGCAAAGCAACAGAAAGATCGCCAGAATGCCGTAGCGCTGAACAAGCTCGATGCGCCGGTATGCGCTGTTCGAGAAACGCTCGCTGGAACTGACATTCGATAGTGATTCGGCAATGGCCATGATTACCTCGCAATCATTTGTAGAACGGACTCTTCGGTTGCTCCGAGCGCCATGGCCTCACCCGTGACCACGCCGTCGCGCACGCCGACGATGCGGTCGGCCATGCCGATCAATTCCGGCAATTCCGAAGAGATCAGGAGTACCGCTTTACCTGAACGTGCAATTTCATCGATGAGCTTGTAGAACTCCGTCTTCGCGCCCACGTCGACACCGCGGGTCGGCTCGTCCAGAATCAGCAGCGAAAAGGAATGCGCCATCCACTTGCCGAAAACAACCTTCTGCTGATTGCCGCCGGAAAGTGTCACGACCGACACTTCCACGCTCGAGGCCGTTACCGCCAGTTGCTTGCAGACTTTGGCAACCCGGGCCCGCTCTTTGCGGCCGTCAACAAAGCCGAACCGGCAAATGCTTTTTAGCGTGGGCAAAATGGCGTTCTCGCGAATGCTTAATCCCAGCACGAGACCTTGCGTCTTACGATCTTCAGGAACAAGCGCGATACCCGCCTCGATTGCCTGTGATGGAGATTCGGGCCGATGACTTTGGCCTCGGAGCGAAATGCGGCCACCCGTCACGTTCTCGAGGCCGAAGATGGCTCTTGCCACCTCCGTTCTACCTGCGCCGACGAGTCCGGCCAGTCCCACCACCTCGCCCGCACGAACGCTAAAAGTGACGTCACGCACACGTTGTTCGAGGCGCAGACCCTCGACCTCGAGTACGATTTCGCCGGTCGCGGCCGGCCGCTTGTCGGGAAAGCGCGTGTCGAGCTCGCGGCCAACCATGAGCTGGATCAAAGCCTCCCGACTCAGTTCGGCGACGGGCCGCGTGCATACCGACCTCCCGTCTTTCATCACCGTACAGGTGTCGCAGAGATCGAAAATTTCATCCATCCGGTGCGACACATAGATGATCGTCACGCCCTCGCTGGAGAGTTTTCTGACCACGTTATAAAGCAAGGTCATTTCGTGGTCGGACAACGTTGCCGATGGTTCGTCCATGATCAGCACACGCGCGGATATGGCCAGCGACTTCGCAATTTCCACGAGTTGCTGTTCGGCGACTGACAAAGTACCGACACGCCGGCGTACATCGATTGGCGCGCCGATCCGCTCCAGCAGCCCCTGTGCTTCCTTGCGCATGGACTTACTGTCAAGTAGCCCTTTTTCGATGCGTTCGCGCCCCAGGAAGATGTTCTCTGCAACGTTCAATCCCGGTATCAGATTGAATTCCTGATAGATCGTCGATACGCCCGCTTCGGCGGCTTCGCTCGGCGACTCCGGCGCGTAGGGCTGTCCGTCCAGCAGCAACTCGCCTTTGTCCGGTGCAACCGCGCCACTCAGGATCTTGATGAGCGTCGACTTGCCTGCCCCGTTCTCGCCGACTAATGCATGGACCGACCCTTTACCGCACGTGAAGGCGATCTGATCAAGGGCGCGGACGCCCGGGTAAGTCTTGCTGATTCCTCGTACTTCAAGGGCATTCATGGCGCACCTCTTGAGTTGACGACGCGAAAAAATCGGTCGTTCAGGCGACTTGCAACTGGATCTTCAACACGCTCTTGTCTTCGGCGAGACGGGCAAATGCGTGTTCTACGTCGTCGAGCCGATAAATCGTGGTCAGAAACGGCGCGACATCGATACGTTTGTAGCCGAGCAACGTGGCGGCCTCGTGCATGTCGTCGCCCATTCCCGCGACGCTCGCCTGGACGCCCTGCTCACGCAGAACAAAATCGAGCGCCGAAATGCGGAACGTGTGGCCCGGCTTGGCAAGGCCGAAGGCGATCACGCGCCCGCCCGGGCGGATCAATGCCAATGCGCGTTCGTAAAGTTCAGTAGAGCCGACGCTCTCAATCGCCACGTCGACACCGCGTCCATCCGTTGCCGCCCGCACGGTGGTTTCCAACTCCACCGCATCGGTCACGACGAAGTCCGCGCCCAGATCCTTCGCGAGTTGCGCGCGCTGCGCGTTCGGCTCGATCACGATCACAGGTGCTGCGCCTGAACGCAGCGCTAGCTGCAAGTGCATCTGGCCGATCGGACCTGCGCCGATGACCAATACGCTTTCGCCGAGCCGCAGATGACTCTTGCGAAACGCGCGCACGATGCACGAAAGCGGTTCGACCATCGCGCCCTCTTCGATCGGCATTGCCGCCGGCAACGGAACGACGGCGTATGCCGGCACCCGCACGTACTCGGCCATGCCGCCGTTCACGTGGATCCCCAGTTGAACCATCTGCGCGCAATTGAGGATTTCATTCTTGCGGCAGTAAAAGCAGCTGCGGCAACCGAGATTGATATCGGCCGTCACCGGCTGACCGACACGCAGCCCTTTCACATCCGAACCCATCTCCGCAATCGTCCCGGAGAATTCATGGCCAGGAATCAATGGCAGGCGATCGGCCGAATAATTGCCGTGATAGATATGCAAGTCGGTGCCGCAGATACCGCAGCGTTCTACCTTGATCAACACATCGGACGCACCGCATTCAGGAACCGGTACGTCACGCAACTCGAACTGCCTGGGTGCGACGAGTACAGCAGCTTTCATGACTTTCTCTCTGACGATAAAGCGCGAGGACGACACGACCCCTCCGCCATGGCAATCCGTGGCGGTGCTGCTCGTGGGTCTGTCGCGTGCCAGGCAGTTCGTTACTGCGCGGCAGTGGTCTGAGTCAGACGCTATTGAGGTGTCGGCGCATCCTGGCGGATCAACGCGCGGCGCTTCAGTTCGGCCCAGAATTCCGGTGGAATGTCAGCCCGGAAGGTTTGCAGGTTGTCTTCCAGTTGTGCAATCGTACGTACGCCCGGAATGTTGGTCGGGATAGCGGGATGACCGAGGACGAATTGCAGTGCTGCGGCTTTGAGCGGCACCGAGTATTCCCGGCATACCTGCTCCATCTTGCGCACGCGTTCCAGAATGGCTTCCGGCGCGGGTGCGTAGTTGTATTTGGCACCGGGCACCGCGCCCGTCGCAAGAATGCCGCTGTTGTAGCCGCCGCCGAGAATCACCGACACCTGCTTCTCTTCGCACATCGGCAGGAAACCATCCAGTGCATCCTGCTCGAGCAGCGTGTAGCGGCCGGCCAGCAGCAGGCAGTCGAAATCCTGCCGGCGAATTGCTTCGTGCGCGACTTGCCACTCGTTGACACCCAGGCCCACCGCTTTCACTACCCCTTCGTCACGGAGCTTCAACAGGGCTTTCGACGCGCCTGACATCGCCGCTTCGAACATCTCGGGCTGACGTTCTCCGTGGGTAAAGACGTCGATGTCGTGGATCAGCGCGATATCGATGTGCTCCAGCGCCAGACGCTGCAGACTGTCCTCGATCGAGCGCATCGTGCCGTCGTAGCTGTAGTCGAAAACAGGTTCGAACGGTAGCCCGTCAACCCAAGGCTCGAAGTTGATCTCAGCGCGCTTGCGCGGCTTCAGAATGCGCCCGACCTTGGTGGACAGCACATACTGGTCGCGCGGATACCAGCGCAGCCCCTGCCCGCAGCGCGCCTCGCTCAACCCGTGGCCATACATCGGCGCGGTGTCAAAGTAGCGAACGCCCGCGTCCCACGCTGCCTTGACCAAGGCGGCCGAGTCCTCCTCACTGATCGGCCTGAAGATGTTGCCAATCGGCGCGGCGCCGAAGCCCATTACGGTTGTCTCGAGCCCTGAACGCGGCCATTTACGTTTTGCTACCGGATCCATCTTTGTCTCCTGTGTTGGCCAGAGTTAGCGCTTTAACGCTGGCTCTAGCCCCATGCAAGGTGTTTGCTGCCATGACTTGAGTTGTTCATCCGACTAGAGTTTCAGTAACTCACCGGATAGTTACTTAATGATGATATTAGGCCGCACCGAAACATCGATCAAGCGGGTTTTCCCTGACTTTTCGCGGCTTTATGTTAAACATTTACCAGCCGGCCCTGCAGCGCCCATTCGATCCGAATGATCAGGGCACAAGTCGCAGAAAAGTGGCCATCGCTTCTACCGAGTTTTCGAGCAGATGACGGCCCAAATGCGTCGTGAGACCGCGCGCCTCAGCGTCTTCAAGCAGGCGCGTTTGCGTGGGTTTCATGATGAGGTCTGCAACCACCGCGTCCGGATTCGCGCCAGTCAGGTCGATAGGCAGCGGATCGCCAGCGCTCATCCCGCACGGGGTCGCGTTCACAATAAGGTCGTGCGCCGCATGTGCGGATGGCACGCTTCGACGTATAAGCGTCGTGCCTCGGCGCGAACGCAAGGCGTCTTCAAGTCGTTGCAGCGATTCTGTATTGGTATCGAACAGGTCAAGCGAAGCAACTCCGGCATCGACCAGCGCGTGTGCGACTCCCGCGCCTGCGCCGCCTGTTCCGACAAGCAGCACCGACTTGTTGTGCACTGCATGCCCGCAGGCATCGAGTCCTTTCACGAACCCGCTACCGTCGAACATGGCACCAGACCACGTGCCATCCACTTCCCGGCGCAGACAGTTCACACCGCCCGTCTGTCGAGCCGAATCAGACAAATCCGTGGCATAAGCGGCGGCAGCAATCTTGTGCGGCACCGTGACGACTACGCCCGCCAGGTTGGCGATGCCGCGCATGCCCTCGAGTACCGCGCCAAGTTCCGCGGGCGGCACATGCAACGGAATCAGCACCGCATTCGCTTCGCAACGCTCGAACAGCGCGTTGAACAGCTCGGGCGATTTCGCCTGCGCGATGGGATCCCCAACAATTGCGACGATTTTTGTTTCTCCGTCGATCTGCATTACAAGCAATCTCCCTCTCTAAGCGTGATGCGTTCGATCAACCGTTGCACGCGCAGCGCATCGTCGCCGACGACTGAAGGTGCCCGATTTTCGCGGATCGCTGCGCAAAAATCCCTGATCAGGTCGCGATGCGCTGTGTGAGAAAAATCCATCGGCTTCGCGCCGAAGCCCGACGACGACGGATCATGAAATTCGTCGGTGCAGCCATCATGGAAGGTCACGCGCAAAGCGCCGCCTTCGAGGACTGCCGTGCCTTTTTGCCCGACGAGTTCGATGCGCTCGGGAAAACCTGGAAACGCAGCGGTGGTAGCAAGCACATAACCTGCGGCGCCGCTTTCGAAGCTGAGCGCAGCGCTTGCGAAGTCCTCCGCTTCCATCGAGTGCAATAGGGTCGTCGCCGTTGCGCCTGTCACCGAAGACACGTCACCTGCCAGCCACATGAGTAGATCGAGCGAGTGGATCGCCTGCGTCATCAGCACGCCGCCGCCATCGCGCGCATAGGTGCCCCTGCCCGGTTCATCGTAGTAAGACTGCGGTCGCCACCAGCGCATATCGAGTCCTGCATAAGCGAGCGCGCCGAGAGCACCTCCGTGCACCAAAGCGGCAAACCGTTGCACCGCCGGACGAAAGCGGTTCTGAAACACGACTCCGAGACGTACGTGAGCGTCACGGCACGCTAGCACCAGGTGTTCCGCGCGTTGCGCCGAGATGTCGAGCGGCTTCTCCAACAGCACGTGCTTGCCGGCCGCCGCGGCTTGCAGGACGAGATCGAGATGCGTGTGCGGCGGTGTCAATACCAGAATGGCATCGACGCTGGGATCTTCAAGCACCCTCTCGAACGATTCGCCGAGCGGAAAGCCGTACAGGTTGGCGAACGGTTCCAGCCGTTCGCGCGAGCGTCCCAGCACGCCGACCACCTCGACTTCGTCGCGCAGGTCATTGAGCGCAAGCGCGTGAGGTGTAGCGGCGAGCCCGACGCCGACGATTGCAATCCGGGTCCTGGGCATGTCGGGCTCCATGTCGGGTCGCCTCAAACGGACGCGGTCAGTTCGGGCACCATATCGAACAGGTCGCCCACCAGACCATAATCGGCGACGCTGAAAATCGGCGCTTCCGGGTCCTTGTTGATCGCGACAATCACCTTCGAGTCTTTCATGCCGGCCAGATGCTGGATCGCACCCGAGATGCCGACCGCCACATACAGTTGCGGCGCGACGATCTTGCCGGTCTGGCCGACCTGATAGTCGTTCGGCACGAAGCCCGCATCGACAGCCGCGCGCGATGCGCCCAGCGCTGCGTTCAGCTTATCGGCCAGCGGTTCGAGAACCTTCGTGTAGTTCTCGCCGTTGCCGAGACCACGGCCGCCCGAGACGATGATCTTCGCCGACGTCAGTTCCGGACGATCCAGCTTCGTCACTTCACGGCTGACGAACTGCAGCAGGCCGCTGTCGGCTGCGGCTTCGATCTTCTCGACCGTTGCGCTGCCGCCAACGGCCGCCACTGGATCGAAGCCGGTCGTGCGGACCGTGATGACCTTGATCGGATCCTGGGATTGAACCGTTGCAATCGCGTTGCCTGCGTAGATCGGGCGCTCGAACGTGTCAGCGCTGTCCACAGCCGTGATGTCGCTGATCTGCGCGACGTCCAGCTTCGCGGCGATACGCGGCGCGATGTTCTTGCCGTAAGCCGTCGCCGGCGTGAGGATGTGCGAATAGTCCTTCGCGATGTTCAGCACCGTCGCTTCGACGTTTTCGGCCAGCCCTGCCTCGAGCTGCGGCGCGTCGGCCAGCAACACCTTCGAAACACCTGCGATCTTCGCTGCGGCATCGGCCGCGGCCTGTGCGTTGTGACCTGCCACCAGCACGTGAATATCACCACCGATCTTCTGCGCGGCTGCAATCGTGTTCAGCGTCGCGGCCTTGATCGATGCGTTATCGTGTTCTGCAATTACCAGATTCGTCATTTCGTCCGTCTCCTTACAGCACCTTGGCTTCGGTCTTCAGCTTCTCGACCAGCGTCTTCACATCCGGCACCTTCACACCGGCGGAGCGCTTCGGCGGCTCGACAACCTTCAGCGTCTTCAGACGCGGTGTAACGTCGACACCCAGGTCTTCCGGCTTGACGATTTCCAGCGACTTCTTCTTCGCCTTCATGATGTTCGGCAGCGTCACATAGCGCGGCTCGTTCAGGCGCAGATCGGTCGTGATCACAGCCGGCAAGCTCAGCGACAGCGTTTCAGCACCACCGTCCACTTCGCGCGACACCGTAGCTTTACCGTCGGCCACGACAACCTTCGACGCGAACGTGGCTTGCGGCAGGTTAGCCAGCGCAGCCAGCATCTGGCCGGTCTGGTTCGAATCGTCGTCGATCGCCTGTTTGCCCAGAATGACCAGCCCCGGCTGTTCCTTGTCGACCAGTGCCTTGAGCAGCTTGGCAACCGCCAGCGGCTGCAGTTCTTCATTCGACTCGATCAGGATCGCGCGGTCCGCACCAATCGCGAGCGCCGTGCGCAGCGTTTCCTGCGCTTGCGTCACACCGGCCGACACGGCGATCACTTCGGTCGCCACGCCCGATTCGCGCAGACGCACCGCTTCTTCCACCGCGATTTCGTCGAACGGATTCATCGACATCTTCACGTTCGCGATGTCGACGCCCGTGCCGTCCGACTTCACCCGGACTTTCACGTTGTAATCGACTACTCTCTTCACTGCTATTAGCACTTTCATTCGTAACTACCTTTCTCCACCAGATTTCCCATGTCAGCCGAAACTGACCACGCGTGAACTTATTTGATGACCAACACCTTCGAGCGATCGAACGCCACAGTCACTGCGATGATCAGAATCACGCCGAATACGATCTGCTGTGCAAACACGCTAATGCCAACAAAGGTCATGCCCACGCGCGCCACCGACACCAGCAACGCACCGATCAGCGTGCGCACGATGCCGCCCGACCCACCCGTCAACGCTGTGCCGCCGACGATCACTGCCGCGATTGCCGGCAACAGAAACTGATTGGCCAGTGTGGGCGAACCGCTGCCAAGACGTCCCGCCATCACGACACCCGCGAGGCCAGCAAAGAAGGACGACGTTGCAAACACCAGGCATTTCGTCACGGAAACACGTACGCCCGACGCAATAGCGGCTGGCTCGCCTGCGCCGATCGCATCGGTGTGACGACCAAAAACAGTCGAACGATGCAGAAACCAGCAAAACGCAAACACCGCCACCGCCAGAAAAATCTCATGCGGGATGCCGAATGAGGTCCCCGTCGTCCAGCCCAGCGAAGCGTTGCGCATGTCGTCGCTGATCGCAATGGAACGGGTGCCCGACAGCGTGAGCGCCGCAGCGGATGCAATGCCACTGATGGCAAGAGTCGCAATGAAGGAAGGAATGCGCAGCACGGTCTGGATCACGCCGCTCAAGAGGCCGATCGCAAACGATGCCCCGAGTGCAATGACCGCAGCCCACGCACCGTAGCGCGGCAGGAACAGCGCGACCATCACGCTCGCCAACGATGCAACCGCCTGCAGCGACAAATCGATACTGCCCAGCAGCACCACAAAGGTCGTACCGGCAGCCATGATGAACAGCGTGGAACTGTCCGCGAGCAGCCCGAGTTGCGTCGATAGCTCCATAAAACCTGGTTGCGCGATTTCGATCAGCACGTACAACGCCACTAACGCCGCGAATGGTGCGTTGTCGCGAAGCGTCGCCCGCGACGGTGATTTCAGTAATGACATAGCAGCCTCACACCATATGTTCGACGATTTCAACCTGCGAAGGCTTCGCGCCCACTTCGCACGGCAGAATCTTTTGCGCGCGGCCATCGCGCATCACCATAATGCGATGGCTCAGGCCGAGAATCTCTTCGAGCGTGTCGCCCGTCAGCACGACCGCCACGCCTTCAGCCGTCAACTCGCGGATCAGTTGATAGACCTCTTCCTTCGCGCCGACGTCGAGGCCGCGGGTCGGATGGTCAAGCACGAGAATCCGGCTGCCCGCAAAGCGCCATTTCGCGAGCACGACCTTTTGCTGGTTGCCACCCGAGAGATTGCGGCAAGAAGCGTCCGGCCCCGGCGTCTTGATACGCAGACGCTCGATCCACTCGTTGGCAATCTTGCGCTCGCTTCCTTTGCGCACCACGCCGCCCCGGCTCACGGCACTCAGTCGTGGCAACGTGAGATTTTCCGCGACGCTCATCTGCGTCACGAGCCCCTCCACCTTGCGCTCGCGCGGCACGTAGCCGACCCCCAACACAACCGCGTGATTCGCCTGTGGCTTGAGCAGTGTGCCGCCAATCCGCACTTCGCCGGAATCGAGTTTTTCCAGTCCGGCGATCACGCGACACAGTTCTTCACGCCCCGAGCCCACTACGCCCGCCACACCGAAGACCTCACCCTGTCGTACTTCAAACGACACGTCGTTCAACGCATGACCAAGCGACGCATGCGAGACCGACAGCGCCACCTCAGCGCGACACGGCTTCTGCAAATTCTCGCGGTAGTACTCGCCTTGCATCGAGCGGCCCACCATCAGTTCATGAAGCTGCTTGACGGAAGCATCAGCCGAGGCCATCTCCGCCACCACCTTGCCGTCTTTCATGACGTACACGCGGTCGCTCAACAAAAGTAGTTCGTCCAGACGGTGCGAGACGAACACAAACGAGGCGCGCGACTTGAGTTCGCGCACCAGCCTGAACAGAATCTCGATCTCGGCTGCTTCCAGAACAGACGTCGGCTCGTCGAGCAGAATGATCGGTGTGCCGCCGGTGCGGCTCGCCAGCGACAGCGCACGCGCCAGCTCCACCATCTGCCGTTGCCCGAATGAAAGGTCCTCACACACCGTCAACGGATCAATGTCGAGGTGCACGGTGGCGAGTTCAGCCTGCGCTGCGCGTTTGAGCTTCGACCAGTTCATGCGGCCGAACGTCGTGAAGTTTTCCTCACGCCCAAGAAACAGGTTCTCGGCAATCGTCAGGTTAGGCAGGATCGACTGTTCCTGATACACCATCGCGATGCCTTTCGCCGTGGCATCGCGTGGATTGCGAATCACGAGCGGTTGGCCGGAGAGCGTGATTTCGCCGGAGTCCTGGTGGTACGCGCCGGTCAATAGTTTCATCAACGTCGATTTGCCCGCGCCGTTCTCGCCAATCAGGCCGACGATTTCGTTGGGTCGGACTTCGACCGATACGTCATCCAGAGCGAGCACACCTGGGAAGCGTTTGGTGATGTTCTTGAGTTTCAGCATGTTGAATCTCCCAGGCTCACTTGACGATGCGCCGGTGTGAACGATTGAGCGCAAGCGTGACTGCAACGATAATCAAGACGCCCTGAATGCCCTGTTGCACATAAGGCGGCACGCCTAGCAGCACCATGCCGTTGCCGAGCACCACTACGATCAACGTACCGATCAGCGTATTCAACGGACTGCCGTTGCCGCCCGCCAGCGAGGTCCCCCCTACCACGATGGCCGTGATCGCAACAAACAACTGGCCATCGGCAATGAGCGCGTGACCCTGCCCGTATTGCGCGACCGCGAGGATGCCGGCCACGCCATAGAAGGCGCCAGCCAGTGCAAAGATCACAATCCGTACGCGCCGCACCCGCACCCCGTTCAGACGCGCAAGATCCTCGCCGCCACCGATCGCCAGCGTGTGTCGTCCGAGCAACGTATGCCGATAGATGAACCACGCGACGGCGAGCGTGAGTAAGCCGATCCATACCGACAACGGCAAGCCCACGTAACGCGTAATCGCAATCGAACGCAGCCCCGTGTCGCTCACGCGGATCGTGTTGCCCGATAGCCATGCCGTCCCGATTCCGGTTGCCACAAAGCCGACTGCGAGTGTGGCAATGAACGAAGGGATGCGCAGGAATACGTGCAGCATGCCGTTGGCGAACCCCAGCACCGTGCCAGCCGCAATCGCGACAGCCAGCACCCACAGCCCATAGTGATTGTCGTTGTACGAGTTCTCGACCAGCATCGACACCGTGATGGCGGAAACCGCGACAATCCCTTCCGCCGACAGGTCGATGCTGCCGAGTTGAATCACGAACGTGCCGCCGAGTGCGATGGTGAGTGGAATCGCAGCGGAAATCGCGATTCGCGCCAGATTCATCGGATCGAAGAAATCTCGATTGAATGCGCCGATGCAAAGGCCGAGCGCCAGCAAGACCAGCAGCGGCGCAAAGCGCTGCAGCAGGGAATGCATCGACATGAACCCAATCCCGGTTGTTGTTGTGCTTACGGCCTGCCGGGTAGGCGCTGCGGTTAGCTTGCTCATCGATACACCACGGGACCCGCGACGCGGGCGTAAAGGCTGTTCCAATCCGCGCTAGGCGCCGCTTCGCGCGCCATGACTGCCTGCACATTCGACTTGGTGACAAGGGTCGCCTTGCAAAACGATTCGCGCTGGTCCTTCGGCAGCGATGCCACGTCCAGCTTCTTCTGCTGCGCATGAAGCCCCATCGAAAGGCCAATGCCGCCGAGCCAGTACGGGTCCCAGTCGACCGTCGTCACGAGTTCGCCCACCTTGATCGCGGCGAGCCCCGGCTGCGTGCCGTCCATGCCGGAGACCGGCAGTTGTCCCGCGAGCCCTTCTGCGCGCAACGCTTCGATCGAACCCAACGCCATATCGTCGTTCGCGGCCCACACACCCTTGATCTTCGAATTGAAGCGAGTCATCCATGCCTGCATGATCGGAAAGGCCTTCTGCGAATCCCAGTCCGCCACCTGAAAGTCCAGCAACTGGATATCAGGGAATTTCTTCAACGCTGCCATCAGACCCGCCTTGCGCTCGATGGCAGGCACGTTGCTAAAAATGCCGCCGATTGCCACAACGCCACCCTTGCCGCCCATCGCCTTGAACAACTCAGTCGCGGTCGATTCGCCGTAGGCCACGCCGTCGAATGACATGTGCGCGACGTAGTTCGGGTTGAAATCCCAAGGATGCAGGTCCTTGGGTTTATTCCAGATCGTCGTGACGTAAGCACCGGCTTTCGAGCAGGCTTCGACGATCACGCGCGCGTCGGCCGAGTCGTTGGGGTCGACATTCAGCACCAGGTTGCCGCCGGTTTTCTGCAGCAGGGCGCGGATATCCGCGATGCCTTTTTCCGAGCTGCCTTCGGTCGTCAGGGGCACGTACGGCAGACCGACGCTCTTTGCGAAAGCCTGTGCGCCCTTGTTGAACGCGGTGTAATACGGATTGGTCAGCGAGCGGAACGAACAGGCGAGCGTGGTCTGCCCTGCGCCGAACGAAAGACCCGACATGCCGCCACCTGCGACGGCGAATACCGCGCCTGCGCCTAGCTTGATAAAGTCGCGGCGCGATACGCCTGTGTGTTGATCCTGTTTCGACATGATGTCTCCTCCGAGCCAAAAAAGACCCTATGCATCAGGGCTGGTTATAAATAACCGGATATTTATTAATCTGTGAGAAAAACCCGATTTAGCCGGGTGTTCCTCGTCAAACCTCGGCGCCTGGCGTCAGACAGCCGCCACCGCTGCCTCGTGCGTCGCACGACCTGAGGTACTGGCGAGCCGGCCGGGCGCGGGGGGCGGCATTGCCGCCAGACCCCGAATCAGATCCGCAGCCTTTTCCGCGATCATCAGCGTGGGCGCATTCGTATTCGAACTCACGATCCGCGGCATTACCGACGAATCAGCGACCCGCAGCCCCTCGATACCGTGCACGCGCAATTGCGGATCGACGACCGACAATTCGTCGATGCCCATCTTGCAGGTGCCGACCGGGTGATAGCCGGTGCGCCCGTACTGCTGTGCGTAGGTCTCGTAGTCGGCCTGTGTACGCACGTTGCCGCCAGGGAAGTGCTCACTCTTTATGTACTTGCTCAGCGCCTTCTGACTCATGATTTCGCGGCTCTGGCGGATACCGTCGACGGCCACCTTCAGGTCATACGGGTCACGGATATAAGCAGGATCGATCACCGGCGCGTCGGCGGGATCGGCACTGTGCAGCGTGACACTGCCACGGCTGCGTGGCCTGAGAAAATACGAGTTGAGCGTACAGCCCGAACCTGACGGGACCGGCGGCACACCCGCCTCGACACCCGCGCCGGGCAAGAAGTGAAACTGCAGGTCGGGTGTCGGTACGCTACTGTCCGAATACCAGAAAGCGCCGCCTTCGGCGATGTTGGACGTGACCGGCCCTTTGTTGAAGAGTTTGTACTCGAGGCCGGCGAGCAGCATCATGTGCTTCTTCGAATACTTGTCCAGACTGTACGCACCGTTCAACTCGTAGACGATATCGATATCGAAATGATCCTGCAGGTTCTGCCCGACACCATTCAATGCATGCACAGGTTTCACGCCGGCGCGTTCCAGGTCTTCCGTGCGTCCGATCCCGGAGAGCATCAGCAGCTTCGGCGAACCAATGGCCCCAGCGGTCACGATGACTTCGCGTTCAGCACGCGCAATGGTCACATTCGAGCGATCGTCCCGAAGTGTAAATTCCACGCCGATTGCGCGGCCGTTTTCGATGACCACACGAGAAACGAGGCAACCGGTACGCACCGTCAGATTGGGCCGCGAGCGAGCGTCACGCAGATAGCCGACCGCCGCACTGCAGCGTTTGCCATTGCGCTGCGTGACCTGATAGACACCCACGCCTTCCTGTTGCGCGCCGTTGAAGTCGCTGTTGTGTGGCATGCCGGCTTCCTGCCCAGCGAGGACAAACGCCTTGGTCAACTCGTTGACACTGATGAGATCCGACACACCGAGCGGGCCACCGACTCCGTGATACGCGTTGCACAGGCGTTCGTTGTCTTCCATGCGGCGCAAGTACGGCAGCACGCCATCGCGAAAGCCCCAGCCGGTGCAGCCATCGCGCTCCCAGCCGTCATAGTCCGAAGGCTGTCCACGTGTGTAGACCATCGCATTGATCGAGCCGCCACCGCCAAGCACACGGCCCTGCGCGAACGGAATCTGCCGCCCTTGTGTTTCGGCTGCCGCAGCCGTGCGATAGCCCCAAGTCAAAGGGCCGCCCGTCATCTTGAAGAAGCCAACCGGCATGTGGATATACGGATCCGTGTCGGCGGGTCCGGCTTCGAGAAGCAGCACCCGGTTGCCCGCATCCTCGCTCAGACGTGCAGCAAGCGCGCAACCCGCGGCGCCGCCCCCTACGATCACATAGTCATACATTGCTGTCTCCGATACTGTGTTCTGCAGTCACACGCTGCGCGTGACTTCGTAATTCCTGAGGCGCTCACGGCTCCTGGCGGCCGCTCGATTCGAACCGGACCGTCTCAAGCGATCCAGCGTGGCCGATTGCCCAACTGAACATGTACCGATTTCAGCTCGGTATATTCCTCGATGCCGTAACGGCCCGTTTCGCGGCCAATACCCGACTGCTTCACACCGCCGATCGGCATTTCCGGGCCGCCGGTGATCGTGCAGTTGACCCAGATCCGGCCGGCCTGTACGTCGCGGAAGCTCTTGATCGCGCCCTGCAGATCGCGCGTCCAGATGCTCGCTGCAAGGCCATACGGCACACCGTTCGCGATCTGAATGGCCTGCTCAAAAGTGTCGAATGACGTGACCGACAGGACCGGCCCGAAAATTTCTTCCTGCGCGAGCGTGCTGTTCGGCTCCACGTTACGGAACATCGTGGGCTGGATGAAGAAGCGTTCGCCATCCTGGCTCGACGTGCCGCCGTGCACCAACTGCGCGCCGTCGCGGCCGCCTGATTCAATGAAACCGCAGATCTTGTCAAACTGACGCGGGTCGACGATCGCGCCTACGTGGTTCGAGGCGTCGAGCGGATCGCCCACCCGAACTTTCTCGAGAACACGCTTGACCCGCGCGACGAGCTCGTCTTCCACCGATCGATGCACGACGAGACGGCTGCCCGACACACAGCATTGGCCAGCATTGAAACAGATGCCAAAGGCGATAGCGTCCGCAGCATCGTCGAGATCGGCGTCCGCGAACACGATCTGCGGGTTCTTGCCGCCCAGTTCGAGCCCGACTTTCTTCATGTTGCCGCCCGCGGCCGTCAGCACGGAGCGACCCACGGGCGTCGAACCGGTGAACGAGACCATGTCGACATCCATGTGTTCCGCGAGCGCCTGTCCGATCTTCGAGCCGAGCCCGGTGACCACGTTCACGACGCCGTCCGGCAACCCGGCTTCGGTCAGAAGAGCAGCGAGCTTGAGCGTCGTGGTCGAGGTGAGCTCGGCGGGTTTAACGACCGCGGTACATCCCGCCGCCAGCACAAACGGCAGACGCTCGGAGAGAATGAAGAACGGGAAATTCCATGGCGTGACGATGCCCACCACGCCAACCGGCTGGCGCACGACAAGACCGAACATGTCGTTGCCGAGATTGTCATGTGAATCGCCGTGCGCAACACGGGCAAGACCTGCCGCGTATTCCCAGATGCCCGCGGCACCGTTGATCTCACCACGTGACTGGCCGATCGGCTTGCCGCTTTCCAGCGTTTCAAGGTACGCGAGCGTCTCCACGTTGTCCCGGATAAGACTCGCGGTTTTGAGCAATACCGTTGCACGCTGCTCACCGGACAGACGCGACCAGCGCCCGTCGTCGAACGCCCGGCGCGCCGAAGCAACCGCCACATTCAGATCGTCGACTGATGCGCGCGCTGTGGACGTCACCGGCACGCCGTGGCCCGGACTCTTGCGCGTCACGAATTCGCCAGCGAGCCCGACATAGTCCTTGCCGTCGATGAACATCGGCGTGCGCAGAGGTTCCGACGGAAGACGAAGCATTGCCGCCAGTTCATTCAGATTGCTCATTCCTGCCTCCAGAGATTTGCTTTCACACGGACACGGAAAGCGCATCGTGCGTGCGGAAAATTGTGTGGGTGGCACGATGTACCACCCGTTTTTGCGCCCATTCTGCACCATCCGGTTACTTCCTGACAATGCCTTTTTGGTCTATAGTCGCTGACACAACGCGGCCACGAATGACGCCGTTCTCACTGACTCTCTTTGCAGCGATCACCGACCATGACTCTTGTGACCACGCGTCCCACCCGGGCATCCAAAACCGCCAAGACTGGCGCCACGCAGCCGCCGAGGCAGCGGGATCCCGAGGTGACCCGGGCGCGTATTCTCGAAGCCGCGAAAATGGAGTTCGCGAAACTCGGTCTTGCCGGCGCGCGCGTGGAAGCCATCGCGACACGTTCGAAGGCCAACAAGCGGATGATCTATCACTACTTCGGGAGCAAGGAGGAGCTGTTCGTTGCCGTGCTCGAGGACGCCTATGCCGACATCCGCACCGCCGAACTGAAGCTCAATCTCGATCATCTGTCGCCCGAAGATGCGATCGTCGCGCTCGCCACGCATACATGGAATTACTACCTGAAGAACCCCGAGTTCATGACACTCGTCAACAGCGAGAACCTGCACAAGGCGCGTCATCTGAAGAAGTCCGAACGATTCAAGGAACTGCACCATGATTTCATCTCGATGTTGCAACGCATACTCGACCGTGGCGTCGAAGCGGGTGTATTCCGCAGCGGCGTCGACGCCCGGCAACTGCACATTACGATGGCTGCGATCGGTTACTACTACCTAACCAATCGCCACACAAGCGGCCTGATCTTCGACATCGACTTCATGAGCAAGGAGGCGTTGAAAGCCAGGCTCGACTTCAACATCGAAACTGTTCTGAGGCTCGTGCGCGCCTGAGTGGCCGCTTGCGGAGCGCCGAGCAGCGGCGCTCCCGATTGCGTGGGCGTTCATCAGGCCGGCTGCTCGCGCCGCTTGTCCGCCGCGCCCTTACCGCGCGCGAGCAATGCGTCGTCGACAAGCGGGTGAAAGCCCATTCGCGCCAGCACGTCCCGCTCGACATCGACACCTTCCGCCACTTCGATCAGCCGAACACCGCTCTCTTCGAGCCTGAACACTGCGCGCTCTGTCACATACAGCACTTCCTGCTTCGCGATACGCGCCTGCACGCCACTGAACGTGATGTGCTGCACGCGCTCGACGAGCTTCGGCACACTGCCCGGCGACACGATATTCAGGCGCTCGCCCATCTGCTCGACCTGCAGGCCCTTTGCTTCGAAACTGCCGCAGAAGACGATCTTGCGGGCGCCTTGGGTGATGTCGATAAAACCGCCTGGTCCCACCACCGTCGAGCCAAGTTTCGAAACGTTGATATTTCCGTCTCCATCCATTTCACCCATGCCGAGAAACGAGATGTCGACTCCGCCGCCGCTGTAGAAATCGAATTGATCGACGCTTGAGAGGATCGCTTCCGCGTTGCGCGCAGAGCCGAACATGGGACCGTCGACCATGGCGCCGTTGTGGATGCCCTGCTCGACCGTTCCCCAGAACGTGCCAAGTCGTCCCTGTTGCGCCAGCAAACCCGGAATACCACCGGGGATGCCGAAACCGAAATTCGCCGAATGGCCCTCGTGCAGTTCGTGCGCTGCGCGCGCCGCAATGATGCGGCGAATACCCGTGGGCACTTCATAGAAGCCGTCGGCGATGGTGCCGAGCGCTTCACCACTTAGCGTGGAGTCGTAATCAGCGATCGCACACTGCGGTGCCGCCGGCGTCTCGACAAGCGTGTCAACGAGAACACCCGGTATGCGCACCAGTCGCGCCGGCACGTAGCCGGCCGGCTCGCGCTCCTTGACCTGCACAATCACGTGACCACCACTGTTGTGAGCAGCAAGAGCCGCTGCGTACGTGTCGAGGTCAACGGGTTCGCGACGCAAGGTGACATTGCCGGCCGCGTCCGCGGATGAACCGCGGACGATCGCGAAATCGACTTTGAACGGTTTGTAGCGCAAGTACTCGCGCCCATCGAGTTCAATCAGTTCGACGAGGTCTTCGGTAGCGCGCGCATTGATCTTGCCGCCGTCGATGCGCGGATCGACGAACGTACGCAGGCCGACGTGCGTGACGAGCCCCGGCCGTCCCGCGCCAATCTCGCGCAGCAACGTGGAGATTGCCCCCGCCGGGAAGCTATACGCTTCGAACGCATTCTCTTTCGCCATCTGCTGCATGGCCGGCGACCAGCTCCAGTGCCCACCGATGACGCGCCGCACCATACCCGGGTGCGCGAAGCGCCCAAGACCGCTGCCCTTCCCGTCGCCGATTCCGAGCGCGTGAACCACCGTCAGATCGCGTGGATGCCCGGTCTCGAGGAATCGCTGCTCCAGTTTCGCGAGCACGGCGTCCGGCTCAAGCATCCCGCCGCCGTTGCTGGCCAACGCAATGGTCGCCCCATCGAAGATTTGCTCAACCGCATCTTCGGCTTGCATCCAGTTTTTCAAACTACCCTCCAATCAAATCGGCCACAAAGCTCGTTGACATCGGTCATTCGTTGGTTTTAAATAACCATCCAGATGGTTACTTGATGCCAATGTTGGCACAGGAAATCACGTAATTCAAGCGGTGATGCGCGACGCTCGGGTTTACCTGCATTCGCGCAAACCAGGCACAAACAGGTGCCGATCATGAGGACGGAGACAGCATGAAACTCTCAGAAACGCATCAGCAGATTCGCGAAACCACCCGGCGCTTTGCTCAGGAAGTGATCCGCCCGCTCGCCGAGGAGCTGGATCGCGAGGAACGATTTCCAGCGGAGATCTACGCCCAGATGGGCGAGTTGGGCCTATTCGGCATTACCGTGCCGGAAGAATTTGGCGGTGCCGGACTCGACGTCATCGCTTATGCGCTCGTGATGGAAGAACTGTCGCGCGGCTACGCTTCGGTCGCGGACCAATGCGGCCTCCTGGAACTGGTCGGCACCCTTCTTTCCGTACACGGCACCGACGAGCAACGTGCGACCTACATGGTGCCGCTTCTGCGCGCGAAACTACGGCCGGCTTATTGCATCACTGAAGCCGACGCAGGCACCGACGTCTCCGGCATCCGCACCACCGCGACCCGTACGGCAGGGGGGTGGGAACTTAACGGCGCCAAGCTCTGGATTCACAACGCGCCGGTTGCCGAAGTCGCTTTCGTGCTCGCTCGAACCGACCCCACGGCGGGGAAGCGCGGCATGAGTATCTTCATCGTGGACTGCTCGTTGGCCGGTGTATCGAAAGGTCCCAAAGAGCACAAGATGGGGCAGCGCGCGTCGCAGGTCGGCGAACTGAATTTCGACCGTGTGAAGTTGCCGCGCGATGCGCTGCTCGGCACCGAAGGCCGCGGCTTTCACATGATGATGAGCGCGCTCGACAAGGGCCGCGTGGGTATCGCCTCGCTTGCCGTGGGCATCGCGCAGGCGGGGCTCGAGGCGGCACTCGAATACTCGCAAACGCGCAAACAGTTCGGCAGTCATATCGCCGAACTGCAAGGCATTCAATGGATGCTCGCGGATATGGCGACGGACATTCAGGCAGCGCGTCTCCTCGTCCTCGACGCTGCGGAACGACTCGAATCGGGCGACCGAGCCAGCATTGCCTGCTCAATGGCAAAGTGCTTTGCCAGCGATACCGCCGTCAAGCACAGCGCCAACGCTGTGCAGATTTTCGGCGGAAGCGGCTACATTCGCGGCTACGAAGTCGAACGCCTGTATCGGGACGCCAAGATCACGCAGATCTACGAAGGCACGAATCAGATCCAGCGCACGATCATTGCACGTGATCTGATCGCCAACGGAGCCTCAGTATGAGCGCGCGTCCAATTGCTCTCGTCACGGGCAGCCGGCGCGGCATCGGCCGCGCCATCGCGATCGAACTCGGTCGCGCCGGGTTCGACATCGCGCTGACCGATGCGACCGCGTCGTACGAACTAAACGATGCCGTTCGCGAGGTTGAACAAACTGGCGCACGAGCGATCGCAACGCTCTCCGACCTCGCCGACATCGATTCGCATCCGGCCACGTTATCCGCTATCGAAGCCTCTCTCGACGGCCAGGTCGATTGCCTGGTGAACAACGCCGGTGTTTCCGTGATGTCGCGCGGCGACCTGCTCGATGTCACAGCGGAAAGTTTCGACCGCTGCATCGCGGTGAATACACGCGGCACCTTTTTTCTCATGCAGGCCTTCGCGAAGCACTGCCTTGCACGTTCGGGCGCAGCCGTTGCTGCGCATCCGTCGATCATCACTATCACATCGTCCAACGCGATCGCGGCCTCGCCTTTGCGCAGCGAATATTGCGTATCCAAGGCCGGGCTTTCGATGGCGAACACACTTTTCTCGTTGCGCCTCGCTGAACACGGCATCAGCGTTTATGAAGTGCAGCCTGGCTTGATCGAAACTGAAATGACCGCGCCGTCCCAAGCGCGCTACGACACGCAGATCGAACAAGGACTGACCGCCATCAAACGCTGGGGCACGCCGCAGGAAGTTGCAATCACCGTGCGAACGCTTGCCACCGGCGGCCTCCCCTATAGCGTCGGCCAGGCGATCCGTATCGACGGCGGCTTGCTGGTCACCAAATACTGAGCCCACATATGAATCTGTCAATCAGACTTCCGGCCGCGTCCGGCGCACTGGAAACGTATTTCGTGCAGGGCACGCCACTTGAGGTACGACCGCCTGTGCGCGAATTCAACCGCATTGCCTATTCGGCCGCGCACGTTGTGGCCGATCCGCTTCGCGCGGGTGAACTGAACGCCGAGCCCGCCATCGACTGGGACCGCACGATCGCCTACCGGCGCTATCTCCTCCAACAGGGATTGGGCATTGCAGAAGCCATGGACACGGCGCAACGCGGTATGGGTTTGCCGTGGAGCACGGCACTTGAACTGATCACACGCAGTATCGAAGGCACGCGCGATATTACTGGGGCGGCCATCGCATCGGGTTGCGGCACCGACCACATTACGCCCGCTTCGGTGACGAACTGCGATCAGGTGATTCGCGCGTATGCGGAGCAACTCGAAGCCGTGCAACGCGTGGGTGGACGCGTGATCCTGATGGCGAGCCGTGCGCTTGCGAAAGTGGCGCGCTCACCGGACGATTATCGGCGCGCCTATCGCGAAGTGCTCGCCATGTGCGATCAGCCGGTCATTCTGCATTGGCTCGGCGACATGTTCGACCCTGAACTCGCGGGCTACTGGGGCGCAAGCGGATTTCCGGACGCAGCGGAAGTCTGCCTCGATATCATCGAGGCCAATGCGGCGAAAGTTGACGGCATCAAGATCTCGTTGCTCGACGAGCAGAAAGAGATCACGTTCCGCCGTCGTCTGCCGCAAAGCGTGAAGATGTACACAGGCGACGATTTCAACTATCCCACGCTGATCGCCGGCGACGGCACGCATTTCTCACATGCGCTTCTCGGCATTTTCGACGCCATTGCACCCGCGGCGTCTCAGGCGCTGGCGGCCCTCTCCGCGGGCGACGTCGAGACCTTCAACCGGTTGCTAGGGCCGACGGTGCCACTCTCGCGTCACATTTTTCGCGCGCCGACGCAGTACTACAAGACGGGCGTGGTGTTCCTCGCGTACCTGAACGGCTTCCAGGATCACTTCTTCATGCCGGGCGGTCACCACGGTATGCGACCACCAGCTTACCTGGCGGACGTGTTCCGCCTCGCCGACCAGGCCGGCCTGCTGCGCGATCCGGGCGATGCAGTCACTCGCATCCGGAAAATCTTGGCGCCACTAGGATGCGGAGACTGATCATGGCACGATCTGGGGGACCCGTACGACACATGGTGTTTTGCCGGTTCCGTAACGAAGTGACACCGGCACGCCGCCTTGCGTTCTTCGAGCAGATCCGGCGACTGACGGAAGTACCTGGCATCGCCTTCACCAACTTTCAGTGCGGGCCCAACGTATCGCCGGAAGGCTATGGCATGACGTTCTCTGACGGCTTCATGATGGATTTCGCGAGCCGCGACGACTGCTTTGCCTATCTGGCGCATCCCACGCATCAAGCCATTGGGGCACGTCTTCTTGAGGCACTTGAAGACGGTGCACAAGGTCTGCTCGTCTTCGATATCGATCTGGAAACTCATGAGAAACCTTCACGGAAGACTCGACCTGTGCTCCATCAATACCGCAACGCTGGGCCATCGGGAGCCACTCAGTCGCACGATTGATCGCATTGCCAAAGCGGGCTTTGGTGGAATAGCGCCGTGGCGCCGCGAGGTCGAGGAAGGCGACGTCGCGCAGTTTGCGCGGCAGATCAAAGCGCTCGATCTGACTGTGACCGGCTATTGCCGTTCGACCCGGTTGCCGGCAGCGACGCCAGCCGAATTTAATGCGAATGTCGAGGCAAACCGGGCTGCATTGCGCGATGCGGCAGTGCTCGGAGCACATTGCTTCGTGATGGTAGTTGGTGGAATTGTACCGGGCAGCCGCGATCTGGAAGGTGCACGGACCCAGGTGGTGGACGGTATTTCAATGCTGATGGACACAGCACGCGAGTGCGGCGTGCCGCTCGCACTCGAGCCTCTTCACCCGATGTACGCAGCCAATCGTGCCGTGGTCAACACCATTGCGCAGGCAGTGAATATTTGTGAAACCGTGGATCCGGGCCGGTCAGGACTTATCGGTGTTGCAGTTGACGTTTACCACTGTTGGTGGGACCCGGAACTGACGCGGTCGATTGCAGCGGCTGGGCAAGCGGGACGTATTCTGGCGCATCACGTGTGCGACTGGCTGCACGAAACAAGTGACATGCTGCTGGATCGTGGAATGATGGGCGATGGTGTCGTCGATCTACCGGCAGTGCGGTCGTGCGTCGAGCGCGCTGGATATGACGGCCTGGTCGAAACCGAGATTTTTTCGGCGCAAAACTGGTGGCAGCGCGAGCCGGACGAAGTACTCGCAATCTGCGCAGAACGCTTGCAGACTGTTTGTTGACGGCAACGCGTTGAACGACACGAACACACGGAAGAAAAATGACTGAAAAGATTCGCTGGGGCTTACTAGGCGCCGCAAAGATCGCCGATAACTTTGTCGTGCCGGCCATCCAACGCTCGTCCAACGGTTGGGTGACCACGGTCGCCAGCCGCGACCGTGACCGCGCACAGGCTTTCGCGACCAGGCATGGCATCGACCATGTATTGACCAGCTACGATGAGGTTATTGCGAGCAGCGACGTAGACGCGATCTATATCCCGCTGCCGACGGCCAGCCACGTGGAATGGTGCAAAAAGGCCCTGCTCGGTGGCAAACACGTGCTGTGTGAGAAACCAATTGCAATGAGTGCCGGCGAGGTGCTCGAATTGATCGCTTTGCGCGACAAAACCGGGCTTCTATGTGGCGAAGCATTCATGGTGGCACATCATCCGCAGTGGGATTTTGTTCGCGACAGCCTCGCTCAGGGAATGCTCGGTGAACTCAAACTGATCGAAGGATCGTTCACTTACTTCAACGACGATCCCAACGCGCTCAAGAACAATCTGTCACTCGGTGGCGGCGGAGTCCGTGACATCGGCGTCTACCCGGTCGTGACCACGCGTCTTGCGACAGGACTTGAACCGGCTAGCGTGCATGCAGAGGTCCTGCTCGACCCCCGCTTCGGCACGGACCGATTCGCACGATGCACCGCCGACTTCCCTGATTTCTCGATGACGTTCTACTGCGGCACGCAACTGTCGCGCCGGCAGCACATGATCTTTCTCGGAACGAAAGGCTGGTTAAGCGTTGACGCACCGTTCAATCCGGGCATATATGGCCCGGCGCAAATTCGCCATCGTTCCGATGAAACAGGTCAAACACGCACCATTGAGTTCGGCGACGTAGACCAATATCAACTGATGGTCGAAGACTTTGCGAGAGTAGCGCTTGGGCAGAAGGCGAATCTGGCTTTCACCCTCGAGAATTCGCTCGGCAATCAGCGGGTCATCGATCAGATACTTTCCTGAGCTGAGATTAGACGAACATCGCAACGTCCGGATAATCGCGAACTACGCGTTGGCGGTATTCACGACCGCTAACGCGCAGTCTGCGGGCAAACGCTATTGAGGCGTCGGTGCATCCTGCCGGATCAACGCGCGGCGTTTAAGTTCGGCCCAGAATTCCGCTGGAATCTCAGCTCTGAAGGTTTGAAGGTTGTCCTCCGGGATCTGGTGCAAATAAGTGGCGTGGCGGAGATGTTTCTTATATATATATGGATACCTTATCGATTGACAAGGACCACATTCCAGGCGGAGGGTGTAGCGATGTCCTCGCGCGCGAGAGCGGAGAAGTTGAACTGCCCCTTGCGAATGCGATGCATCAACTCGATGCCGGAAATCGTGGTTGCGGCACTCCTGAACCGTTTGAATCCGAGCATCACGTTCGTTCTGGACTTGATGTGACGATGATCCTGTTCGATCAGATTGTTGAGATATTTCGAAGACCGCACCTTCGTGTCCTCAGGCAGCAGGCTTTCGGCCTCCATCTCGCGCACAGCGCGATGTGAGGCCGCATAGCCGTCGAGCGTGATGGTCTTCGGTGACTGGCCCTGATGCCTGATGGCCTTGCTGAAAAATGCCTTTGCCGCAGCCACATCGCGCTTTGCCCTGAGCATGAAATCTACCGTCTGGCCGGCCCGATCCACTGCCCGATATAGATAAACCCATTTGCCTCGGATCTTCAGGTACGTCTCGTCAACCCGCCACGACCGTCCCGCAGGTGTTGCAAAACGGTTCCAGCGCTTGACGAACTCGGGCGTATAGCGCTGCACCCAACGCAGGATCGTCGTGTGAGCAAGCGACGACCCTCGCTCAGCCATCATCTCGACGAGATCGCGCAGGCTGAGCTTGTAGCGCAGATACCAGCGCACACAAAGAATGATCACATCACGGTCAAAGTGACGGCCGGCGAACAGCCCGTCCAGACTCTCCAGTTTTCTCATCGCGGGCTCTCGAATCGGTCGCGCCGATACTCTAACCGATTCGTTGACCGCTATTTGCACCACAGCCCCGGCCCGATGGGTGCCCGGTGTTCTTCGCAGCGCGTGCCTTCGATCTGAATAATGAGCAAGCGTCGAGCCTACCGCGAATCAGCACCATGCCGCGGGCGCCAGCGGGTCATTTCAGAATGTCGCGCGCAGCGCAGGGTCAGATCGAACCGGACTCGTCCGATCGCACCTCGCGCTGGTTTCGGGTCTGGCAAACGAGGCCCGGCGATACGAGGAACGGCCGTTGCTGCAAATTCTGATGATGGGTAGTTTACGCGTCGCTGGCGTACCAGGGCAGCACACCAACTTGCTGGAGGGGCAGATGAATGAAGCAGAATTTGACCAACGCCTCGAAGAAATCGAATTGGCGCTGGCCGGTATTTTCGAATCGGCCAAAGCACCGGCTGTCAGCAGCTATGACGAAGGCGCTCGCTTGTTCCTCCAATTATCCTGGGTGGTCGAATCGCATCGCGATACGTCACTCGACGCGCGGTGCGTCATCACCCTTGTCCTGAAGCGGGAGCAGTTCGATCGCTATGCGTCGCTGGACACTGCGCAACGCAAGGCGTTTCAAGCGCGCCTCGCCGAGTGGGTGCGTCAACGGTTTGTCGAGCGACAAAATCCACCCGCATTGCAGGGAGACTGCGCAGTGGAACTTGACGTGCCAGATGAGTTCCCATGACTACCAGTGCGGGCATCACATTGGGAATGCGAAATTGCGACAAGCAGCACGCTACTTTTTGCAAAATTGCGTCAAAGGATGCAGAGTCTGGAAGTCGACCAAAGGTTCTCAGTGAAAGCATTTGCGGCGTGCTATCGAACCTCGGCGGCGCGCGCCGTCACCCACGAACAAGGGAAGCAAGCAACAGCGGTATCTCCGATAGCGGCAAGACGATGTGTGGGTGATCGCCCCGGATTGCGCTAAGCGGCATGTCTGGATTCCGCGCGTCGGCTGGATCCTGAACGATACAGATTCCACCCGCATCCTTGATGGCTTGCAATCCGTCGGTGCCGTCGTGGTCACCCCCGGTTAGCACAACGCCAACTACCCGGGGTCCAAACGCCCGGGCGGCGGATTCGAATAACCGGTCGGCCGCAGGCCGCGCGTGCCGCACCTTCGGTCCATCTTCCAGTTTGACCGAGCCGCCCGGACCGATCGTCATATGACAGCCCGCCGGCGCGATGAACAGGCGCCCTGCTTCGACGGCTTCACCGCCATTTGCATACGCCGCCTTCAGCGAAGTGAATGGCGCGACCATTTTCGCCAGCAAACCTGGGCTTGACGGACCCGTATGCAACACCACGAGCATGCAGCCTGGGAACGGACGAGGAAGACCATCCAGGATACTGCGCAGCGCGTCCAGACCGCCAAGCGATCCGCCGACCACCACGATGTCGCGTACAGGCATGATGCGGCTCGCTTCTGATGACAAGGTTCTCCCTGACAAGCAAGACGCATACCGCCCTGCACTGCGGCGGTTGTCCGTCGGTCGCGTAGCGCGCGGAATCGGCCACGTGATGGCGGCCGGGCTTATGTCCACCCCACGGGATGCTGGTCAGTTTGCCCGTTCCTCCTGAGCACGCGTCGCCAGCATCCTTTATGACGCAGCGCCCGCTGTCATGGAATGCCGCTTGCGGCGCAGTGGGCAGGCTGACGACGCACCCGCGTCGTTTTCGGCGAACATCGATTCGGAGGCTCAACGATGTCAGACTCCTCATCCGCGCACCGCGTTGCCAAAACCAACGAATTGCGCGACGGCGTGCCGAAGCGTGTCAAGGCGGGCGATACGCCGATCCTGCTCATCCGCAAGGGCGAAGAGATTCGCGCCTTTCAGGCCGACTGCCCGCATGCAGGCGCACCGCTTGACGAAGGCGCAGTCTGCCGTGGCAGACTCGTCTGCCCGTGGCACAAGGGCACCTTCGACACCGATTCCGGCGCGCTGCTCGAACCGCCGGCCCTACACGGGCTGATGCGCTACGCGGTCACACTGGACGGTGACGACGTGCTCGTCTGTGGCGAAGCCGGGGAACCGCAGCCCGCCGCGCAGGTTCGCGAAGGAAAACGGCGTAAGGCCGACACCTTCGCCATTGTCGGCGGCGGCGCAGCGGGTGCAGCCGCGTGCGCGTCGCTGCGGGAATTCGGTTTCGCCGGCCGCCTCGTGCTGATCGACGCGGAGACAAGCGAGCCCTACGACCGCACTGCACTCAGCAAATTCGTTCCCTCCGGCGAACTGAACCCGAGCGAAGTCTATCCGCTGTTACCTCCGGATTTCTTCCATCAACACCACGTTGAGCGCACTCGCGGGCGGGTGACGAGGCTGAACGCGAGCACGCGCGAGATAGCAATCGACGGTTCGCTCACGCTGAACTACGACGCCGCACTCTTCGCTCCTGGCAGCGTACCCAAAGCTCCCCGCATACGCGGACTCGACAATCCGGCCGTCCGCAAGCGCGTCGTGCTGCTGAGCGGCCTGGACGATGCGCTAAAGCTCGACCGCCTTGCCGCCGCGGGAGGTCACGCGGCCGTGATTGGCAGCAGTTTCATCGGCCTGGAGGTCGCTTCCGCGTTGCGCAAACGCAAGCTTCGGGTGACCGTCGTCTCGCCGGCGAAGACGCCGTTCGCGACGCAGTTCGGTGACGAGATCGGCGCGCACTTCCGCACCCTGCACGAACAGAACGGCACCGCGTTCCGGATGGATGCGCACGTTGCGGCCATCCAGCCGGACCATCCGCTTCGCCTCGAATTCGATGACGGCACCGGGTTGGATTGTGACTTTGTGATCGTCGGCACGGGCGCCCAGCCGGCGACGGCGTGTCTGGAAGGCGTGGCGCGCAATGACGACGGCGGGGTCGACGTCGACGAATCGATGCGGGTCGCCGAAGCACTTTATGCAGCCGGCGACATCGCCGCGTTCCTACCCGCACCCGGCAGCAGGTGCATTCGTATCGAACACTGGCGGGTCGCACAACAGCAGGCCCGTGCCGCCGCACGAGCGATGCTCGGCCTCGACGCGGCACCGCCGCTAGTGCCATTTTTCTGGACCTACCACTACGGCAAACGCTTCGATTATCTCGGCCACGTGCGCGCTGGCGACTGGGATAAACTGGTCACGATCGGCTCGCTTGAGCGCGATGACTTCGTCACGCTGTTCGCACGCGATAACACGGTGCTGGCTGTGCTCGCCTGCAATCGCGAACATGTGAGCGCGTGCCTGGCGGAAATGCTGCGTGACCCGCTCACGGTGGATGCGGCGCGGCGGCTCATCGGGAGCGCACAACGCGACTCATGACGCTGATGCTGATGGTCATCGCGCCGCAAATGCTCAATATCCGCAACGACGCGCTCAGGCGGCCACCTATACGACCGGAGCCTGACGCGACGGCATGCGATGCCGGCTCGCGGCATCGACGAATGCAGCAGACAGGGAGATCGTCATGCAGTTTTTCGCCGCACTCGGTCACGCGCTGTGGATGGCCTTCGCCATGCTGTGGCAAATATTCTGGGGATTGAGCCTCGGCTTTCTGTTTTCCGCCGTGATTGAGGTTGCTGTCACGAAGTCAGAAATGTCGAGGCTTCTGCCAGATTCCTCGCCTCGCTCGTTGACAGTCGCGAGCCTGCTCGGGGCCGCGTCCTCCTCCTGCTCCTATGCCGCCGTGGCCATGGCGCGCTCGATCGTGCGAAAAGGTGGCGACTTCACTTCCGCGATGGCGTTTCAGTTCGCCGCGACGAATCTCGTCCTCGAACTCGGCGTCCTGGTGTGGGTGCTGATTGCCTGGCAATTCGCAGCCGCCGAGTTCATCGGTGGTCTGATCATCATCGTGGTGCTCGGGCTGCTCTTCCGGTTCTTTCTCAAAGACCCGCTCGAACAGGACGCGATCAGGCAGGCCAGGAGGGGGATCGCCGGTAATATGGAAGCCCATGCGGCGATGTCGATGGCACAGCAGCACGGAACGTGGATGCATCGCCTGTCTTCCAGGGAAGGCTGGATCGCCGTCAGCCACGGCTATGTGATGAACTGGGCGATGCTATGGCGCGACATTGGCATCGGCTTGCTCGTGGCGGGCGCGCTCGGGGCCTGGGTCCCGGACCATTTCTGGCAAACATTCTTCCTGGTCGGCCACCCGGCAGCCGCGATGATCTGGGGCGCATTCGCCGGCCCGTTGATTGCCGCGGCGTCCTTCACCTGCTCCGTCGGTAACGTTCCGCTTGCCGCGGTGCTCTGGAATGGCGGCATCAGTTTCGGCGGCGTGGCGTCTTTCATCTTTGGCGACCTCATCATTATTCCGATCCTGAATATCTACAGAAAGTATTACGGCGGCAGAATGACCGTTTTCCTCGCCGTGACGTTCTACTTCGCGATGGTGACTGCCGCGCTGATAATCGAGGCGCTGTTCCAGGCGTTGGGCGGTATTCCAAAGGATCGCCACGCAACAGTCGCAGCTGCATCGATCAGCTTCAACTACACCACGGTTCTGGACATCATCTTCGGCGTCGTCCTGGTCGTGCTGACCGTCGTATTTCTCAGGACCGGCGGCCCCGACATGATGCGAACGATGGCAAAGGGAGAAGCCGATCACACGTCACACCCGCATAGCGACGCCCGTGAGCCTGCATGCGACGGCCGTCACGGACACACTGAATGAGTGCCCCCCGCGCTATTTATGAATAGCGCTGCGCACACCAGTCACATCGCGCGTCGTGACCGGCGGCGCCGCGTTGCCCCATGTATTGCGGATGAACGTCAGCACCTGAGCCATTTCCTCGCTGGAGAGTTTGTCCGCGAAGGACGGCATCTTGCGCGAGAGTGGCCCATTCTCCGTCTGCGGACTCGCGCCCCCCTCGACCAGCAGGCGTACGAGCGACGTGGTCTGCGGCGCGAGTACCGCGGGGTTGCCCGCAAGGCGCGGATACTTCTGCACGACGCCGAGCCCGTCTGACTGGTGACAACGCGCGCAATAGCTCTGGAAGATGCCGGCGCCCGGCCGCTCGACGTCGCCGGCGTACAGCGCCTGCACCGTTTGCTGCGCCGCGCGCGAATGCATGTCGTAGCGCCCGGCCGGCTCGCTCGATGGCAAGCTCTTCAGGTACGCGGCGATCGCGGTCAGGTCGTCGTCGTTCAGATACTGCGTGCTGTCTTCGACGACCTGAACCATGCTGCCAAACGTGACGAGTCCCCCACCGTGCCCACTTCTCAGAAACGCTACGATGTCCTGCGCCGGCATGCGTCCGAGACCCGAACCTGGATCGCCGGTAAGGTTCGGTGCGAACCAATGGTCGTTGGTGCCGCCCGTCAGGTAAAGATGCGCATCGCCGTCGTAGCCGCGTTCCTCATAGGCCGGCCCGCGCGGTGTATGGCACGCGCCGCAATGACCGAGCGATTGCACGAGGTAGGCACCGCGATTCCACTGTGCGTCGTGCCCGGCTTGTGACACGTATTGTCCGCTCGACACGAACGCCCAGTCCCAGAACATCAGCGCCCAGCGCTGGCTGAACGGAAAAGGCAGACGCGTCGGCGGCGCCGGCTGTGCGACTGGTTTGACGCCGTGCATGAAGTACACGTACAGCGCGCGCATATCGTCGTCGTTGATCTTCGCAAAAGACGGGAACGGCATCGCCGGATAGAGCCGCTTTCCGCCGGGCGCGATCCCCTCGCGCAGCGCTCGGGCAAAGTCGCCGTAGGTATAGCGCCCAATTCCACTAGCCGGATCCGGTGTAATGTTGGACGAATAGATCGTACCGAACGGCGAGGCCATGCCCAGGCCGCCAGCGAAGGGAGCGGGCGGCGTTCCGCCGCCCGCCTGGCCGCCGGTGGGCGCTGCGGTATGGCAGCCCGCGCAATCGGCGGCTTTGGCCAGATACGCGCCACGGGCAATCAGAGCGGGATCCGCAGCGGCCTGCGTGGCACCCGTGACCGGCACGACCGGTTGGGCCACGCGCAGTGCCGCTGATCCGGCCAGCATGCCCGCGAAAGCTGCTGCGCAACCCACCGCCAGCACGACGCGCAGGCGCTGGCGGCTGAGCCGGCCGTTGAAACGGCCTCGCGTGGCTCGGCGTGCGGATTGGCGCGCGTTCATTTTCACCACCCGCAAGGTGAGACGATCAGCACCGCGATATCGGTGGCGATCAGCGCAAACACGAACAGAGTGCTGCACATCGCCCCTACTCTTGCGAGGAAACCATCCAGCAGATCCTGGCCGTCGCTCGCACTATCTGGCATTCCAGCGTGAATCCGTTTGACGAACTGAACATTGCACCATGCAACGAAGGCACCCCAACAGCCCAGCACCAGACAGGCGAGATTGACGGCAAGAATGGCGGTATCCAGCCAGGGCAATATCGGGGCCGTCAGCGGATGATTGCGAGGAAAGCAACTGTGTGCGGCCAATGCCTCAGTGATGCCCATCTGCATGACCCAGGCGAACGGCGTCACGAGCATGCCGATCAGCGCGTGCGAACCGCGCAGGCCCGGCATAACAGCCGATGCGGAAACCTGCGCGGCTGACGGCGCGTTGGTTCTGGTGGGATTCATGACGCTTGCCTGAACAGATACGGCGTCAGATACAAGGTGGCGAAGATAAACAACCACACCACATCGACAAAGTGCCAGTACAGTCCGCCGATCGTCAGCGCAACGCACCGCCGCTCGTCGAAGTAGCCGAACGCCGTCCACAACAACAGCAGGAACAGCACGACGATACCCACCGCGACGTGCATCATATGAAACCCGGTGATCGTAAAGTAAAGTGAGCTGTAAAGCTGCGCAGTCAGTCCATACGGATGGTTATGCCATTCGCGAAACTGGATGCCGACGAACGTGATGCCGAGCACGACCGCCACACCCATCGAGGCAACACCCCAGCGCAGCCGTCTGCGCCGCACGCAGCGCTCGCAGAACCAGACGAAGCCGCTGCTCGACAACAGGATGCCCGTGTTCAGAACGCCGAGCCCGAGCGTGGGCATTCCTTCGGGCGGCCATTGCTGGCCGGTTTGCGACGCAAGGTACAGATACGAAAAGATCAGATAACCGAACAGCGCCCCTTCGGTGACGATCAGCGTGAGACAGCCCCACCATCCGCCGGAGCGCTCACCGGCACTGCCAACGGGCAAGGTGGTCTCGTGAGGTGTCGTGACCTCGCGCATATCAGTCTCCTGCGTCGGTCACGGTCTGTGGCTCACGCTGGATGAGCGCGCGTTCGGGCCACAGCCACACCACGATGGTTATTGCACAAGCGAGCAGCGTCGCCGCCGTGAAGAGTTCGGCGCGCAGCGCGAGCCCGGCGAACACGAGCGTCGCGAACAGGCCGAGCCAGAACGGCGCGTACGAATCGTCGGGCATCTTCAGGATCACATCCGGCTTGCCTTCGAGCGCTGTGGTGCCGAGCGCCTCGCGACCTTCGCCCAGCAGGAAGCCCTCGTCGAGTGTCGAACGGCGATGCAGCGCCCCGCCGTCTGTACCCTCTTCCATCCGGCCTTCCCACAACGGATGCCGGCTCGCAACGATCGGCAACACGGCGAAGTTATAGGGCGGCGGCGGCGACGCAACGGACCATTCGAGCGTCGGCGCATCCCACGGGTTATCGCCGGCAATGGCGCCGCGTTTGACGCTATGGAGCAGATCAACCAGAAAAATCAGCACGCCGGACGCGAAGACGAACGAGCCGAGCGAAGTCACCAGATTCACGGTGTTCCAGCCCATGTCGGCCGGATAGGTGTAGATGCGCCTCGGCATGCCAAGCAACCCGGCGATATGCATCGGAAAGAACGCGACGTTAAAGCCGACGAACATCACCCAGAAATCGATCTTGCCGAGCCGTTCACTCATCATTCGGCCAGTGAATTTCGGAAACCAGAAGTAGATGCCGCCAATCACTGGAAACACATTGATGCCGAGTAACACGTAGTGCAGATGCGCGACGACAAAATACGTGTCGGTCAGTTGCCAGTCGAACGGTATGGCGGCCGTCATCACACCCGACACGCCGCCCACCACGAACAGGAACACAAAACCGGCGAAGAACAGGAACGGTACCCGCATGACCGGCCTGCCCGTCCAGATCGTCGCGATCCACGCGAAGGTTGCCACGGCGCTGGGCACCGCGATCACCATGCTGGCCGCGCCGAAAAACGACAGTGCGAGCGCCGGGATGCCGGTCGCAAACATGTGATGGATCCACACGACAAATCCCACCAGCATGGTCGCCACCGTCGAGAGCGCCACCGGCCCGTAGCCGACCAGCGGTCTGCGGCAGAACACCGGCAGCGCATCGGAGACGATGCCCATGGCCGGGAGCACGACTGCGTAGACCCATGGATGCGCGAAAATCCAGAACAGGTGCTGCCAGAGCATAGGCCGCCCGCCGTTGAGTACGTCGAAAAAATGAGTGCCCACGCGCCGGTCCAGCCACAGCAGAAAAAACGCCAGGCTCACCGACGGCACCGCCAGCAGGTTGCCACCCGATGCGGTCAGCGTGCCCCATACCAGCACCGGCATCCGGTCGAGCGACATGCCCGGCGCGCGCATGCGCAGCAGCGTGACAACAAAGTTGATCGAACCGACGGTAGTCGAAATGCCGAGCAACACCATGCCAAGCGCGTACACGTCGATGTTGGGTCCCGTGTTGTACTCCAGTCCGGAGAGCGGCGTGTAGTTGAACCAGCCCGCATTCGGTGCTTCGCCAAGCGGAAAGCTCGCGTAGAGAAACAGGCCGGCGAACAGGAACACCCAGTAAGAAAACGCATTGAGACGAGGAAACGCCATATCGCGCGCGCCGAGAATCAGTGGCCACAGGTAGTTCGAGAAACCGGATAGCACGGGCAGCGCGTACAGGAAAATCATCGTCACGCCATGCATCGTGAAGAGCTGGTTGTACTGTTCGGGCGTCAGCACTGTGGCGTTGGGGCGCGCCAGTTGCACGCGCATCAGCAGCGCTTCGATGCCGCCCGCCAGCAGGAACACAAAGGCCGTCACCAGATAGCGCAGGCCGATAGTCTTGTGGTCGACTGTCGAGAACCAGCCGCGCCAGCCTGGCCGCGCTTCCCATAGTTCCCGTAAGCGCGCCTCCTCCGCGCTGCCCGGTTCGATGCGCCCGATGCGCAGCGTGCGCGACACGCTCAACGCTTCGGGTTGCACTGAAGACACGGTGGTATCGGCCATCGGCTTGGCTCCTTCGTCAGTGCAGCGTGGACAGATAGGCGGACAGCGCAGCAGCATCCGCTGCGGTCAATGTAATGGAGGGCATCAGCGAGTCAGGCTTGATCCGTTGCGCGTGCTGGATCCAGTCGATCTGATGCGCGGGCGTGTTGGTGAGCGCCCCGGCGGCCAGCAGGCGGCGCGCGTTCAGATGTGTCAGATCAGGGGCTTGGGCGCCCAGTGCATCGGTGCCGCGCACCGTGTGACACCCCGCACAGCGCTCGCCGAAAAGCCGCTGCCCCGCGGCCGCATTGGCGCTGCTCACCGGTTGCGCGGCCTGCCCCTGAGCGAGGCGCCACGCATCGAAATCCTGGGCGCTTTGCGCGATCACTTCGAACGCCATGTGCGCATGCTGCGCGCCGCAGAATTGCGAACACTGGCCGCGATAGGTGCCGGGCCGGTCGGCCTCGACCCATTGCTCGTTGATCTGGCCGGGAATCGTCTGCGTCTTGCCGGCGAGTTGCGGCACCCAGAACGCGTGGATCACATCGGCGCTTTGCAACTCGACCTTTACCGGTTCGCCGACAGGAATATGAATTTCATTAGCAGTCACGAAGTTGCGTGCCCGATCGGGCGCGTCGCTGTAGGCCACTTTCCACCACCAGTCGTACGCGGTGACGGTGATTGTCAGATTCGGCTGCCGCGCGGGTGCGGCCACAGTTTCGAGCGTCATCAGCACATAAATAAGCGTCATGAGCAGCACGGCCGATGACACGCCTGTGCCGATATAGATCCACGCCAGCCCGCCGCTATCCGCATGGAGCACCGCCGGGTCGGCACGCGGCCGGCGTCGCATAATGGCGACGAACAACAGCACTGTCACCAGCGACGACACCGCTACTGCCAGCGCCGTGAGCATCCAGCCCAGGTGCATGGTGGGCTCCGCAGCGGGGCCGGCAGCGTGCAGGAAATAATTGAGAGGTGCGATGCCCGGTGCCGGTTGCGCGACGGCTGACGTCGCGGCAAGCCAGGCCGATGCGGCACACGTGCGCATTGCAAGGTTGCCGCGCAATGCCATCGTGAACTGTTGCCGTATCAGCATCCGTCCCATCTCCGTGAGTCCTGGTTTCGCGGCAGGCCATCCGGAAGGAGAACGTCCTGCGTGTGGGCGATCAGCAAAAAACGGGCCGCGCCACGAGAGTGGTTGGGACAAACGCCGGGCAATTCCGCGCGACCATGTCATGCCGGCAAACGGCGTGGGAAAATTTCAGAGCGGGCACATCGTTTGCTCGACGTCGGTGCGCCGAGGATCCGGGTCGGCGCAATGTCCCGTCGCACTCTTCGGAACGAATCCCAATGTCAGATCAGAGCGCCCTCTCTCACGATGAGCAGGATCGTAAAAAACCTGAGGACCAGTCCGCCCGCGCTTCCCGCGATCAGACGCCGCAGGACAGCAATGAAAACCGGAACGAAGACGGCGCCGACAGTAAAGACAATGGCAAAGACGACAAATCCGGCGCCCGCAAGCGTTCCAGCAAGAAACCATTGATCATCCTGGGCGCGGTGGCCGTTCTGCTTGCGGTGGTCGGCCTGATCTGGTGGTTCGCGACACGCAACCAGGTCAGCACCGACGACGCCTACACAGACGGCAACGCAATCACGATCGCGCCGAAGGTATCGGGTTACGTTGTGCGGCTCGCGATCAACGATAACGTCTATGTGCACAAGGGTGACCTGCTGCTCGTCATCGACAAGCGCGACTATCAGGCCCAGGTGGACGCCGCTCGCGCGCAACTGGGGCTTGCGCAGGCCCAGTTGAACGCGGCCCAGGTGCAGCTCGACATCGCGCGCGTGCAGTATCCGGCGCAATACCGGCAGGCGAAGGCGCAGATCTCGTCGGCTCAGGCGAACTTCCATCAGGCACAGGCCGCGTACGAGCGGCAGCATGCGGTCGACCAGCGCGCGACCACGCAGCAGAACGTCGATACCGCCGACGCGCAGCGGCAAACTGCCAACGCGAATGTCGAACAGGCGCGCGCACAACTGCAGACGGCAAGCCTTGTGCCGCAGCAGATCAGGCAAACCGCAGCCGCCGTCGAAGAACGCCGCCAGCAGGTTCAGCAAGCGCAGGCGCAGCTTGAACAGGCCGAACTCAACCTGTCGTATTGCGAGGTGCGCTCGCCATCCGATGGCTGGATCACGCGCCGCAACGTGCAGTACGGCACATTCCTGCAGGCGGGCGTGTCGCTCTTTTCGATCGTGACGCCGCAGATCTGGATCACCGCCAACTTCAAAGAATCACAGCTCGAGCGAATGCGTCCGGGCGACAAGGTAAACGTCGAAGTCGATGCGTATCCGAAGCTCGATCTGCACGGCCATGTCGATAGCATCCAGCTTGGCAGCGGCTCACGCTTCTCGGCGTTCCCCGCCGAAAATGCAACTGGAAACTTCGTCAAGATCGTCCAGCGCGTGCCCGTGAAGATCGTAATCGACGATGGCTTGCCACGCGACCAGCCACTGGGTCTTGGCTTGTCGGTGACGCCCAAGGTTTACCTCAAATGAGCGCAGAGGACGCAAAAAGCTCGAACCAGCCGCAGGACGGCGGTCAGTCGAACTGGCGGCCGGCAGGTAACCCCTGGCTGATTGCCATCGTCGTCACGCTCGCCGCGTTCATGGAAGTGCTCGATACGACGATCGTCAACGTCGCGCTGCCGCACATTGCCGGCACCATGTCAGCGAGTTACGACGAGGCCACCTGGACGCTCACGTCGTACCTGGTCGCCAATGGCATTGTCTTGCCGATCTCAGGATTTCTTGGGCGCTGGCTGGGCCGCAAGCGCTACTTCCTCGTCTGCATCGTCGCGTTCACGATCTGCTCGCTCCTGTGCGGCATCGCGACCAATCTCGGGCAACTGATCGTGTTCCGGCTGCTGCAGGGTTTTTTCGGCGGCGGTCTGCAACCGAACCAGCAGTCGATCATTCTCGACACCTTCCCGCCCGCGCAGCGCGGCCGCGCGTTTTCGATCTCGGCAGTCGCGATCGTCGTCGCCCCCGTGTTGGGACCTACGCTCGGCGGCTGGATCACCGACAACTTCTCCTGGCGCTGGGTGTTCCTGCTCAACGTGCCCGTCGGCGTGCTCACTTCGCTCGCGGTGATGCAACTGGTCGAAGATCCACCATGGCGCAAGCGCGAATCCAGGGTTTCGATCGACTATATCGGCATTACGCTGATCGCCATCGGTCTCGGTTGCCTGCAAGTCATGCTCGATCGCGGCGAGGACGACGATTGGTTCTCGTCGCCCTTCATCCGCACTTTTGCGCTGCTAGCGGTGCTGGGGATCGTTGGCGCGATCTGCTGGCTGTTATATGCCAGGAAACCCGTAGTCGATCTGAGCTGCCTGAAAGACCGCAATTTCGCACTCGGCTGCGTGACGATCGCCGCCTTTGCCTCGGTTCTCTATGGCAGCGCAGTGCTGGTGCCGCAACTCGCGCAGCAGCAGCTGGGTTATACAGCGATGCTCGCCGGGCTTGTGCTATCGCCCGGCGCGCTGCTGATCACGATGGAGATTCCCATCATCGGTCGGTTGATGCCCCATGTGCAAACGCGCTTTCTCGTCACCTGCGGGTTTTTTCTGCTGGCCTGCGCACTCGCCTATTCGCATACGCTCGTGCCAGATATCGACTACGCCACGCTCGTCAAGATGCGCAGCGCGCAGTCCCCCGCGATCGGCTTCCTGTTCGTGCCGATCACCACACTCGCTTATCTGACCGTACCGCAACGCCTGAACGACGATGCGTCCGCGCTCTTCACCATGTTTCGCAACGTGGCCGGCTCGATCGGCATCTCCGTGTCGACCGCGTTGATTCGCGAGCGCACCCAGGCGCGTATGGCGCATCTGTCCGGCCATCTTTCGCCGCTCTCGCAAAACTATAACGACACGCTGCAACGCACCGCGAAAACCATCGCGGATATGACCGGCCAGCCCTTCGCGCAGGCGCTGCAAACAGCTTCCGGCCGCCTCTACGAAACATTCGTTTCGCAAGCCACCATCCTGGCCTATGTCGACGTATTCGCGATCCTCGCGGTGTTCTGCTTTTTGTGCATTCCGGTCACGTTCTTCTTTTCGCCGGCCAAAGCGGCCGGTGGCGGGGGAGGCCACTGACATGTCGCACAAGGCCCCTTCTCTCACGCTGCGCGTGACGATTCTTGCCCTCGCCTCGCTCGTTGCCGCTTGTACGGTCGGTCCGGACTTTCATGCGCCGCATGCCGACATGCCCACGCAATGGCACGATCCGCAGCAGGCGGCGTCTGCGACAAGCACGGCGTCCGGAGCGGCGGCTTCTCGGCCGACGGAAGATTCCGATCCCGATCCGCGCTGGTGGCACACCTTCTGCGACCCGACACTGGATGCGCTCATCGATCGCGCCGTGCAAGGAAATCTCGATCTGCAGGAGGCGGTGCTGCGCATCGTCGAAGCGCGCATCCAGGTGCAAAGCGCCGCTTCCCAGGGATTGCCGGATGTGCGCGCCACCGCCAGCTATACGCGCGAGCAGCTTGGCGTCAAAGGTTTTCTCGAATCGCAGGGCGTGTACAACAAGGTCGATCAACTGAGTACGCCGAACTCACCGGTCAACCAGATCGCACCTGGTGCGGGCGCCGCACTGCAGAGCGGTGCCAACAACGTCCTCAATCAACTGACGGCACCGATCAATCTCTGGCAAGCTGGCTTCGACGCGTCGTGGGAACTCGACCTGTTTGGCCGCGTGCGCCGTTCGGTCGAAGCCACCGAGGCGCAAACGCAGGCCGCCATCGAAAGCCGCAACGACGCGTTGCTGTCGCTCGAAGCGGAGGTGGCGCAAACCTATGTGCAATTGCGTGGCGCGCAGGCGCAACGGCAGATCGGCGCAAGCCTTGTCGAACAGCAGCATGCGATCGTGACGCTCACGCAAAGCCAGGCACGCGTCGGCCTCGCAAGCGAGCTCGACGTAAAAAGCGCGGCTGCGCAGCTCGCGCAAACGCAGGCGCAGTTGCCGCAGTTCGATCAGCAGATCGCTCAGACGCTGAACGCGCTGTCGTATCTGCTCGGCCAACCGCCGGGTTCGCTCGCCGCCGAACTCTCGGCGCCCGCCGCCGTGCCGCCGGTGCCGCCCGCGGTGCCTGTCGGCCTGCCTGCGACACTGGCGCGGCGGCGCCCGGATATTCGCCGCGCCGAGGCCAATCTGCACGCGGCAACGGCGAATGTCGGTGTGGCGGTCGCGCAGTTCTACCCGGACATCTCGCTCACCGGCGAAATCGGCACGCGCGCGACCAACGCGAGCGATCTATCGCGCTGGTCGCATCTGTTCTATTCGTTCGGTCCGAGCATTTCGCTGCCGGTGTTCGAAGGCGGCGCGCTAGTGTCGAATCTGCGTCTATCGCAGGCGCAGCAGGCCGAAGCGGCGCTCGACTACCGCAAGACCGTGCTGATGGCGCTGCGCGACGTCGACAACGCGCTGGCGGTGTACCGTACCGATCAGGATCGCCGCGTCGCGCTCGATGCGGACGTCGCCGCACAACAAACCGCCTTCGAGCTGGCGCGCGACAGCTACCGGAAGGGACTTGTCACGTTCATCAACGTGCTCGATGCCGAGCGGCAACTCGCGCAGGCCCAACAGCAGGACGCGCAGGGCACGACGCAGGTGAGTACCGATCTGGTGGCGCTATACAAGTCGCTTGGCGGCGGCTGGCAGGACACGGCAACTGCAGCCGTGGCGCCGCGCGCACCGTAGCCGCGCAGCCCACTGCCGCAGTACCGCCCGCTCATTTATCCGATTCGCGATCATGCCGCCTTGCATCAAGATTCACTGAAACCGTGCGGGCGGCGGTTCGCAGGAGACCGTCACAGCGTTCCAGGCGGCTCCGTGGGCACGCCCGAAGCATCGGCATGCGCGTCTTCATCATCGACCTCGGCACGCGCCTGTCCCCAATAGTCCTCCGGTGTCCCTTTGGGCTCGGCCGCCTTTTCCCACAAGTGGTAGGCTCGGGTCCTGATGCGCTCTTCCACCGACATGTATGTCATGTTCATACTCCTCGTGAGACCAGGAAAAATATCCGCTCCGAGATTGCGGAACTTACTGTTTGCAACGGCATGCACGGCGGCAACGGAAGCATAGCAAACGCCGTTCCTTGCTGGAGCCCACTGCCCGGGCAAGTCGTCCGTCTTCGTGCATGTCACCGCTTGAGTGCGTGACGCCGACGGCCGTCCCGCGCGGCATCACCGCCGGGTGGAATTGATCGGGCTCAGAACGACGATTTTCCCGCGTACATGGCCCTCTTCCAGTCGCGCGAGTGCCTGCGGCAGCGCGCTGAAGGCAAACGTCCCGGCAATGCGCACCTGAACGCGGCCCTTGTCGATCAACTCGGCGATGACGGTTAGCTGACCGCCGTCGGGCCGCGCCGTGTAGCGTTCGCCGCGCGCGCCACGGCGGGCCGCTTCGGTTTGCGAGGGTTCGGCGATCGTCGAAATCAGCGCGCCGCCTTTGGCAACAAGGTTCCACGAGCGCGTCTGCGTCTCGCCGCCAACCAGATCGAATACCAGATCGACCTCGGGAACGAGGTCCTCGAAACGGTGCCGGCGATAATCGATCACGTGATCGGCACCCAGCGAGCGGACAAACTCGACGCCGTCCCCTGACGCGGTGACAAATACCTCGGCGCCCTTTTCCTTCGCGAACTGCACTGCGAAATGGCCAACGCCGCCCGCGCCCGCATGAACCAGCACTCGCTCGCCGCGCTCGAGACAGCCGTGATCAAAGAGTCCTTGCCAGGCGGTCAACGCCGCGAGCGGCACCGCGCCGGCGACAGTGGCCTCGATCGAGGCGGGACGCCGCGCGAGCGCGGACGCATCGAGCTTCACGTATTCGGCGTACGCGCCAGGTCCCTGGCCAACAAAGGCGAATACCTCGTCGCCCGGCACCCACTTCAGGTTTTCCCCGGTCTGCTCCACCACGCCGCAGCAGTCGCGGCCCAGCGTGTATGGCAAGGCATCTTCGCCAATCATGGGATAGTGGCCTGCGCGAGTTTTCAGATCGACAGGATTGACGCCTGCCGCGCGCATTCGCACGATCACTTCGCCGGACCCGGGCTGCGGAACGGGGACGGTGTCGAGTTGGAGAACGTCCGGACCGCCGAAGCGGTCGATTCGATAAGCTTGCATTTCGCTCATGGTCTTGCTCCAGAAGAGAGGTACGGATCAGAAGTCGTCAAACCGACAGGCATCGAGTGCGGAGTACCACCGGTCGCGCGCGGAGAACGTCGTCGAACTGGGCGTGCAGGCAGCGCTATAGCGTGCGATGTAAGGCACTGCGTTCAGCAAAGTTTTTCATTGCACCGCGCATTTTTTTCAAAGCAGCGCGGGTTAGCGGTTGCCGCGACTCCTGGATTGAGTGACTCGGGTATGCAATTCCTGTTCCCCACATCCAAAAACACCGGCAAAGCGGTTTGGCATGTGCATTGCGTGCGCTCTTATCTGACATGTCCGGCTCACGCCAGCCGACCGGCAACCCAGCATGCGAGGCGCCAATCGACTGCTCCAATCGACCGTCTAATAGAAATAGAGAGAGCCCCACCACCATGCAACCGATGCCACTTGTCCCTGGCTGGCAAGACTTCGCAATCCGCCTCGCGGTAGCGTTCATTGGCGGCGCCGCGATCGGCCTGAATCGCGGCGAATCGGGCAAGGCCGCAGGCTTGCGCACGACCCTGCTGGTTTGCCTTGCCGCCTGCATCGCAATGCTTCCGGTAAACGTGTTGCTGCCGCAAGCCGGCAAGCCGGAGCATTCGTTCGTAGTGCTCGACTTGATGCGTCTGCCGCTTGGCATCCTGTCCGGCGTCGGTTTCATCGGCGCGGGCGCAATTCTGCGCAAGGACGGTCTCGTTATGGGGCTGACGACCGCCGCGACGCTATGGTTCGTCACCGTGATCGGATTGTGCGCAGGCGGCGGTCAGATCGCGCTGGCGGTGACCGGCACCGCGCTCGGCCTGATCGTACTGGAAGTGCTCGGCGTGCTCGAGCGCCACCTGCCGCGCAACCATCGCGCGTGGCTCACGATTGAGTACGCCGCGGCGTCGCGCGAGCGCGACGAACTGATCGCGCGTCTTCAACAGCAACGCTGCAACGTGGATTCGAGGGGGGTACGCATGGCCGCGAGCAACGGGCTGCTTGAAGAGCGCTTCGAGATTCACTGGCGCGCGCCGCTGAACAGCAACGCGGTCGAACGCGCGATGAGTGCGCTCGTCAGCACCAGCAGCCACGCCGCATCATGGTCCATCGAGGCGTGAACAACACTGCGCCGCGAGCGGCGTATTACGCGCTGGCGTCCAACGTCGCCGTGGCGCTCTGCCAATACGCCGCGGCGGCTTATACCAATTCCGGTTCGGCGTTGGCCGAAGCAATCCATTCCAGCGCCGACTGCGTGAACCAGCTCCTGCTGCTGATGGGCAGCCGGGCCGCCAGCAATCGCGCGGACAAACAACATCCGCTCGGATTCGGCCGTGAGACGTATTTCTACGCGCTGCTGGTGGCTTTGCAGATCTTTCTGGTGGGCGGTGTCGCCTCGGTCACGGTGGGCGTGGTGCGGCTGCTGCATCGTTCACCGCTCGAGCATCCGTACGTAGTGATTGCCGTGCTATGCGTATCGGGCGTGATCGAAGCCAGTGCGTTGCAGGCGTCGATCGGCACGATTGACGAAAGCCGCCGCAAGGCTGGACTATGGAAGTGGTTCCGCGAGACCGGTCAGCCGCAGTTGCTGCTCGCGATCGGCGAAGACGTCGCCGCGCTGGGCGGGGTGCTGGCATCGCTCGTGGCGGTCGTCCTGTCGGTTCTGACCGGCAGCCCGGTCTTCGATGCGTGCGGCGGCATCGCCGTCGGGCTAATCCTGATGAGCACCGCGATTTTCTCGATGCGGGAGATCAGGTCATTGATCGTAGGTGAAGCGGCCCATCGTCACGTGAGGCAAGCCATGCATGCGTGGCTTTCACAAAGGCCCGTGGTTGGGCACGTGGTGAGCCTGATCGTACTGAAGTGGGCCGACCATCTGGTGGTGGCGATCCAGGCTGAGTTGCGGCCGCACGGCAGCGCCGACGAGCTCGTGCGCACCATCGACCGGATCGGAAACGATCTGAAGAGCGCGTTTCCGCTAGCAAAGTGGATATTCTTCGAGCCCAAATTGCGCGAACACGGTAGCCATCCGCTGTAGATATCCTGGCGCCGGCTCGTTCGCCATTCTGCGTGAGGGTCGCGACGCGCCCTCCACTCGCTTGCGGGTCCGCATATTGCGCCACCATTCGTGAAACCGGCTTGTGCCTGCCGGCCCGTTCGCGAAGGAGTTGCCATGAGCTCAGACACACCCCTCAAGGAATATCGTCATCCAGCCGGCGGCTGGGGTTCGGCCAAAGCGGTCGTTTCGATTCTCGTAAAGGAGCATGTTGCGCTGCATGGCAGTCACATCCTCATCCATCAGAACAAGCCGGACGGCTTTGCCTGTGTCAGCTGTTCGTGGGCAAAGCCTGCCGATCCGCACCTGTTCGAGTTCTGCGAAAACGGCGCGAAGGCTACGGCATGGGAGATCACCAGCAAGCGCCTGGATCCGGACTTCTTCGCGGCCCATACGCTCACCGAGCTGGAATCATGGTCCGGTTTTGAGCTGGAATCGAGTGGACGACTGACCGTGCCGCTCCGTTGGGACTCGGCAAGCGATCGCTACGTACAAACCACTTGGGAACATGCGTTTACCGACATCGCGAAAGAACTGAAAACGCTGAACCCAAACGAAGCGGTATTCTATGCGTCGGGCCGGGCGTCGCTCGAGACCTCGTATATGTATCAGTTGCTTGCGCGGATGTACGGCACCAACAACTTGCCGGACAGTTCTAACATGTGTCACGAAAGCACCTCGGTCGGCTTGCCGAAAAGCATCGGTGCGCCGGTCGGCACCGTGACACTCGACGATTTCGCGCAAGCCGACTGCCTGTTCTTTTTCGGCCACAACACCGGCACGAACGCGCCACGCATGCTGCATCAGTTGCAGGACGCGCGCAAACGCGGCGTGCAGATCATCACGTTCAATCCGCTGAAAGAGCGCGGACTCGTGAGCTTCGCGAATCCGCAAGCGCCGCTTGAGATGCTCACTTCCAGCGAGACGCAGATCAGCACCCAGTACCATCAGGTTAAGGTAGGCGGCGACGCGGCAGCCGTTGCCGGAATTTGCAAGCTGTTAATCGAATGGGACGATGAGGCGTGGCGCACCGGCGCGCCGCGCGTGCTCGACGCGGCGTTCATAGCCGAACACACGCACGGCTTTGAAGGCTTCGCGCAGGCGATGCGGGACACCCCTTGGGAGACCATCGAGCACTACTCGAAGTTGACCCGCGCAGCGCTTGAAGCCGCCGCCGGCGAATACGCGAAGGCAAAAGCAGTGATGGTGCTGTACGGGATGGGCATCACCCAGCATCATAACGGCGTGCACAACGTACAGATGCTGACCAATCTGCTACTTCTGCGCGGCAATATCGGACGGCCCGGCGCCGGCATCTGCCCGATTCGCGGCCATTCGAACGTACAGGGACAACGCACGGTGGGCATTACCGAGAAGCCCGAACTCGCGCCGCTCGACAACTTGGCCGAACTCTATGATTTCGAGCCGCCGCGCGACAAGGGCATGAGCACGGTCGAAGTCTGTCAGGGTGTGCTCGACGGCAAGGTGAAGGCCTTCATCGGATTGGGCGGCAACTTTCAGGTTGCCACGCCCGATCACCGCGTGATGGGCCCTGCATGGCGCAAACTGCGGCTCACCGTGCAGATCGCGACCAAGCTCAACCGCAGTCACCTGATCCACGGCGAAGTGGCCTATCTGCTGCCATGTCTTGGCCGCATCGAAATCGACCGCCAGTTGAGCGGCGAGCAGGCGATAAGCGTCGAGGACAGCACTGCCTGCGTTCACGGCTCTCACGGCTATGCGCAGCCCGCCAGCGAGATGCTGCTGTCGGAACCGGCGATCGTCGCAGGACTCGCGAAGGCGCTGCTGCCGCGCAATCCGCGCATCGACTGGGATGCATGGGTAGGCGATTACGCGCGGGTTCGCGACGCAATCGAACGAACCTACCCTGACCAGTTCCGCGATTTCAATCAGCGTTTCAGGCAGCCCGGCGGATTTCACCGGCCGATTGCTGCATGCGAACGCAAGTGGCAAACGCCGAACGGTAAGGCGAATTTCATTGCGCCAGATACGCTCGACGAAGACGCAGACATGCCGGCAACAGGCGAGGACGTGCTTCGGCTGATGACAACGCGCGGCGACAGCCAGTTCAATACTACGGTCTATTCGCTTGACGACCGCTTTCGCGGCGTCAAGGGCACTCGCGATGTATTGCTGATGCATCGGGACGACATGACACGCCTGGGGTTCGACGAGGGCAGCGAGGTATGCATCGCAACTGTGTCGAGAGACGGTATTGCGCGCGAAATCGACGGTATGCGAGTGCATGCGTACGATATTCCGCAAGGTTGCCTGATGGGCTATTACCCCGAGTGCAATCCGTTGATCCCACTGTCGCATCACGCGAAAGACAGCCTGGTGCCGGCCGCCAAGTCGATTCCAGTGCGGCTGCGCAAATCCGGGCTGGTGGAACAAAGCGCATAGGTTCAGTCACGAAGGATGGGCGACATACGCGTGGCGCCACGCGTAGCCGTCGCCGGTCGCGGCGGTGCCATCGTCCGAACTGGTCAGAATGAGCAAGCGCTGTTCCTGGTGAAGTGCGCGTTACGCTCGCCTTCGGCGATACGCTCTGGCGCTCACGCCGCATGCGGGAGGCAGGTACATGCGTTGCTCGGCTTTGAAATATGTGCGCCAGTGTCTACCCCACCACGGGGCCTCTGAACGGCGCAGAAGAAACATCATACGTGGCAGCAACGGCGCGATATGGCGTAACGTGTGACGCCGTGCTTGCCATCCGTTTGTGGAGACTGCAATGACCCAGACCGTCGGTGACTTTATTGTAGAAAGACTGCATGCATGGGGCGTCCGGCGTATCTACGGGTATCCGGGAGACGGCATCAACGGTGTCTTCGGTGCGCTGAACCGGGCGAAGGGGAAGATCGAATTCGTGCAGGTTCGCCATGAGGAAATGGCCGCATTCATGGCCTCGGCACATGCAAAGTTCACCGGTGAACTGGGTGTCTGCATCGCCACTTCCGGACCGGGCGCCTCGCATCTGATCACCGGGCTTTACGACGCTCGCATGGACCACATGCCCGTACTGGCGATTGCCGGACAGCAAGCGCGTGCTGCGCTCGGCGGCCACTACCAGCAGGAACTGGATCTGGTTTCGATGTTCAAGGACGTGGCCGGTGCGTTCGTGGAGCAGGCTACCGTGCCTTCGCAGGTCCGGCATCTGGTCGACCGTGCGATACGCACCGCGCTTTCGGAACGCAAGGTCACGGCAATCGTGCTGCCCAACGACCTGCAGGACCTTGCCTATGAAGCACCCAGTCGCAAACACGGCGCGCTGCATTCGGGCGTCGGCTATCGCACCCCGCGACTCGTCCCCTACCCGGACGATCTGCAGCAGGCCGCCGACGTGCTCAACGCCGGTAAAAAAGTCGCCATTCTGGTCGGCGCAGGTGCGCTGCATGCCACAGACGAAGTCATCGCCGTAGCGGAAAAACTCGCGGCGGGCGTTGCCAAGGCCCTGCTGGGAAAGGCCGCGTTGCCGGATGATTTGCCTTGGGTCACCGGGTCGATCGGACTGCTCGGCACTAAACCCAGCTACGACCTGATGAGCGAATGCGACACCCTGCTGATGATCGGCTCCGGTTTCCCATACTCTGAATTCCTCCCGAAAGAAGGCTCGGCCCGCGGCGTGCAGATCGACCTCAAGGCTGACATGCTCAGCCTGCGCTATCCCATGGAAGTCAACCTGGTGGGCGACAGCGCCGAGACGCTGCGCGCCTTGCTGCCGTTGCTCGAACAGAAACAGGATCGCGCCTGGCGCAAGAAGATCGAGGGTTGGACTGCCGACTGGTGGAAGACGCTCGACAAGCGAGCCCATGAGATCGGCAAGAACGGCATGAACCCTCAGCGCAGCGTGTGGGAACTCTCTTCGCGCATACCGGCCAATGCAATCGTTACAAGCGATTCCGGCTCTTGTGCGAACTGGTATGCACGCGACCTGAAAGTACAGCGCGGCATGATGTGCTCGTTGTCGGGAGGTCTTGCCTCGATGGGTGCCGCAGTGCCGTATGCGATCGCCGCAAAATTCGCGTACCCCGAGCGTCCCGTCATCGCGCTAGTCGGCGATGGCGCGATGCAGATGAACAATATGGCCGAATTGATCACCGTGGCCAAGTACTGGAAACTGTGGGCCAATCCGCGCTGGATCTGCATGGTGCTCAACAACAGCGATTTGAATCAGGTGACGTGGGAGCAGCGTGCGATGGAAGGCGACCCGAAGTTCGAGGCGTCGCAGGATATTCCATCCGTGCCCTATCACCGCTTTGCGGAACTGATCGGCCTGAAAGGCATTTATGTCGATGACGCCGAACGCATGGGCGCAGCATGGGATGAGGCGCTCATGTCGGACCAGCCGGTGGTGATCGAGGTAAAGGCCGATCCGGATATTCCGCCGCTACCGCCGCATATCACGCTGGCGCAAGCCAAAGCATTCGCATCGACGCTAATCAAGCGCGATCCGAACGAAGGCAACGTTATTGTCGAAACGGCGAAACAGGTGCTCGACGCCGTGTTGCCGGGGCATCGCGACAAATGATGCCTGTTGATTCCCGCGACAGGATTTTTTGCCTGTCGGCGATCCACGGGTCACGGGAACGGCAAAGGCAATCGAAACGGATCTGATGGATGAAGGTCTGGTGCTGCGCTATCGCGTAGTGGCCTGAGTGATTCGTTCACCCAGGCACGCATGCATCTCAGGCGCGCCGGCTGTGACTCGACAGCTGCGCGATCAGTTTCTTGTTGAATGCGGGAAGATCGTCCGGCTTGCGGCTCGTGATGAAGTTGTCATCCTCGACAACCTGCTCGTCGACCCATGTGCCCCCGGCATTGCGGATGTCGTCCTGCAAGCTGGGCCAGCTCGTCATCTTGTGGCCCTTGACGATGCCCGCCGAGATAGGCAGCCATCCACCGTGACAGATCACCGCCAGGGGCTTCTTCGCCCCGTCGATAGCGCGCACGAAGGCCTGTGCTTCCGGAATCAGCCGGATCGCGTCGCCGTTCACCACGCCGCCGGGCAACACGACCGCATCGTAATCGTCGGGACGAACCTCGCCGAACGTGGCGTCCACGTCGACCTTTTCACCTTTGTCGACGTGCTGGAAGCCCTGAATTTTGCCCGGCTTTGCCGAGACCACATGCACCTCGGCTCCGGCTTGCGTCAGTGCACGTTTCGGTTCGAGCAACTCCGCTTGTTCGAAACCGTCAACCGCGAGCACCGCTACCTTGCATCCTGCGAGTTCTTTAGCCATTTGTCGTACTCCATTGGGAAGTAGGGAAATTCCGCGACGACCTGGTATCGAGTCCGATAGCTCGACGCCCGGCGAAGCGGCCTTCCATTTATACGAGCAAGCGCGGTGCCTATGGTCTCATTTTTCCGGCGCAGCAAGCATGCTCGCCGCACTACTCCACGAGGCACAGCCCTTGCGGCTTTGTTCTCACGCGGGTTGTCGCAGACTCGCTGCAACGTAACCCTACTTCTGGAGGACTCGATGATGAAAACCTTAACGAAGAAACTGATGGTTTCGGCGCTGCTGATGGCATGTGCGGGCGGCGCGTATGCGCAGGCAGGCGGTGGTGGTGCCGGGGGAGGCGCCGGTGGTGCAGGAATGGGCGGTGGTGCTGCCACGGGGGCAGGGGGTGCCGGTGGCGGAGGTGGTATGGGAACGGGAGGCGGCGGCACCATGGTTCAGCCGGGCGCCTCGCGAGCACCGAATTCGAGCGGTTACGGTAGCCCGGGTAATACCGCCACCGGCGGAGGACAAGGTACGGGCACGGGCGCCTCGCCCAACCCTACGACACCGAAGGGCACGAATTCGACGTACCCGAACCGGGCAAACGGCGCGGCGGGCATGAACGGCAACGGCATCAACCAGCCGCAACCGGGTACGCCGCAAAACGGCCAATAGCGGTGAGCGCTGAGCCGTACTATTGACCGCTGATGGACCGCGCGGCCCATTCGGGCCGCGCATACGGAATATTGTCGATCCCACTGTCTTCCTGAGTATAAAAATTACGCGTGAATCTGGTCCGGAGCCAGGACATCATGCGTCCGTTCCTGTGCGGACAGGATCGGCATTGCCAGCTTCCTGTCCTTGTCCTTGTCCTTGTCCTTGTACTTGTGTCTGCTCCCGTCCCTGCATTTGCGCAGCCTGTGCACACGCCCGCAGTAACTGCTGGAACGACGCAACGACGGGAATCGCGTGTCCCGGTACCGCGAAAGGTGAAGATTCACTAGCGGGTTCGTCTTCTGTCGTCATGCCCAGTATTGATTCACGGGGAACCCGTCCCTCGCTCAATCGCTGCAGCAGGTTGCGCAGATATGGCAAAGGCTCGCCCGCGTCGAACGAAATCACGCAGACCACTGGACAGGACGCAAGCCGCGCTTCATTGAGGCGCCCAGCGGCAAACCGCTCATAGGTCGCGTGTGATGCTTCGAAACCATGTTTATTCAGCAGTTGCACAGCGATTGCAGTCAACAGATCGTCCAGCTTGCCCCGACCGCTGATACATAACACGGACACCGGCTGCCCCCGTTCACCGTCCGGCGTGATCATCGTCACATCGCTGACCGCCTCCAGGTCGGCGATGATCGTGTGCGTCGCTGAGCGGACCAGCCTGAGCTGGGTGGCCGGCACGACACCGCGCCGGACGTCGGCATGTGCGATCCGCAGGCCGGCCAGCACCGCGTCGTCGTAGTACGCCGTCAGCGAGCATTCTTTCAGCAATGCGCCCGCCTGCTGCAACGCCTCCAGTGAATCGTTGGCCAGCAGTCTCTGATAAAGATTTTCGGCGGGCGTCAGACCAGGGCGATCGCCGAACAGGACGTCCAGGAATTCGAGCCGTTCGACGTGGCGGCCAAGCGTGACCACGCACAGCATCAGCGGAGTCGATAGCACCAGTCCCACCGGCCCCCACAGCCAGCTCCAGAAAATCGCCGCGACGATCACGGCTAGTGGCGAGAGTCCATTGCCGCGCCCGTACAGCAGCGGCTCGATCAGCTGACTCGAGATTCCCTCGGTCACGGCAAAGAGACCTGCCGTGCCGGCCGCCATCCACCATCCTGGGCTAACCGCCGCGGCCATGACCATCGCCATCAGCGCCGCGATCCACGCGCCGACGTACGGCACGAATCGCAGCAACGCCGTTATGACGCCGAACAGCAGCGAGCCCGGCATCCCGATGATCGCAAGGCCGATTGCAACGAAAACACCGACGCCGGTATTTATCGCCAGTTGCATCGCGAAATAGTGGCTCAGGCGACCGGCGGCCTCACTGATTGCCGTTGATGTGCGATGCAGGTCGCTCGAGCCGAATAGCCGGATCATCCGATCTCGCAACCGCTCGCGTTCCAGCAGAATGAAGATGACGACCACCAGCACGATACCGGCTGTTTCGAGCGGGCTGACCACCGGCGAAAGATAGCGCTGCGCCAGTTCGATCGGCGACGGCGTCGGCTCGTGCACTTCGACGGGCATCGGCGCACCGCTGTTCGCAAAAGCCGGATTGTCTTTCTTGTGTGCGTCGCCTGGCGGCGGCGTGAAGCGCTTCAGCGCATTCGATGCGCTCGCGAGCAGCGTATCCGCGCGGCCGAAGGTTTTTTCCTGCACGACACGGATCTTGTGCTCGACCGTCCACTGATACTGCGGCAGATCCTCCGCCAGTTGCGCCACCTGCGCACCGATCAGCACACCGACAGCCGACAGTACGGAAAGCGCGAATAGCACCGCGACGATCACCGACGGCAACTGGCCGAAGCGGAACCGCCTTAGCAATCCGACAAGCGGCGCAACGATGAAGCTGAGCAGCACCGCCAGCGTAATCGGGATCAGCACGCCCCGCCCGACATACAGTGCGGCGATCACCACAACGCCGCTGGCCAGCGAATTCAGCGCACGCAAACTCTGAACTGCGGGCGTCAGTTCCTGCCGGCCCGGCGATGGATGCGGTGATGAACGGGGTTTCATAAAAGTAAGCACTGAAATCAGGCGAATACCTTGTCCCGCGTAATCGGCAGATCGCGGATACGCTTTCCCGTCGCATGCCAGTTCGCATTCGCCGCCGCGACACCGACCACGCCGATTTCTCCCACGCCCTTCACGCCTGGCGGATTGACGACGTCGAACGCGTACCGCGAGCGGTTGATCTTGAAGGTGACGGCCACGCGCTGCACGTCCTGATCACCGACGTCCAACGAGGCAGGGGCGTCTCGCGAGTTCAGTGTGTTCATCTGGCGCTCCTTGACTCTGGTAAGTCGAATGGCTACGAAAACCGCGCGCAAGCGTCATGCCCGTTGGGAAACGGCAATCTGGAGCACAGCAAGCGCTGTTCCTTGCGAGGCCCCGCCACCCTGGGAGGTCGTCAGTCTTCGCGAGCGATACAACTTTAGCGCGCGATGCCGGTTGGCCGCCCCATGCCGTATCACCGTTTGTTCGGGCCCAGAACGACGATTTTCCCGCGTACATGTTCCTCTTCCAGTCGTGCAAGTGCTTTCGGCAGCGCGCTGAAGGCACACGTGTCGGCTATGCGCACCTGAACGCGGCCCTTGTCGATCAACTCGGCGATGACGGTTAGCTGACCGCCGTCGGGCCGCGCCGTGTAGCGTTCGCCGCTCGCACGCGTGCGAGCACTTCGTTAGCGCCCGGTTCGGGCACGTCGATCTTCTCCGACCCGAAAACCTCGGGACCGTCAAAGCCATGAATGCGATAAGCGAGCATGGTGTTCATGTTTGCCTCCCCGAAAAAAGTGTGACGCAAGAACACGCCCTCCGCATCGAGCCAGGGCATCACGTACTTCCGGTTCAGACTGGGCGCAAGCAGTGTTCCTTCTTGCGCAGCGCAATCAGGCATGCGTGCTGCTCGGTTTTCCACATAGCAGTCACGTCGACTGCCCGTTGTGTTCTCAGGAGATCAGCATGAAAGCACTGGTTTACGAAGGTCCACGTAAAGTTGCCGTCAAGGAAATGCCTGATGCAAGAATCGAGCGTCCGACGGACGTTCTGGTCAAGATCACTACCACAAACATCTGCGGTTCCGACCTTCATATGTACGAAGGCCGCACCAATATGGAAACGGGTCGTATCCTGGGACATGAGAATCTTGGCGTTGTGACGGAAATCGGCAACGGGGTCGAGCGGATCAAGGTCGGCGATCGCGTGTGTCTGCCGTTCAATATCGGTTGCGGCTTTTGCAAGAATTGCGAGCGCGGGCTAACGGGTTTCTGCCTTACTGCGAATCCTGGCATGGCCGGCGCCGCATACGGTTTTGCCGGAATGGGACCCTATAGCGGCGGTCAGGCGGAATACCTGCGCGTGCCGTTCGCCGATTTCAACTGCCTCGTCCTGCCGCCGGACGCCGAAGAGAAGGAAAACGACTACGTGATGCTGTCGGATATCTTCCCGACCGGTTATCACGCGACGGTGCTCGCTGGCGTTGAACCAGGCGACAGCGTCGTGATCTACGGTGCCGGGCCAGTGGGCTTGATGGCGGCACTGTCGGCGTCGATCAAGGGCGCGAGCAAGGTTATGGTGGTGGATAGCCACCCCGACCGACTCAAGCTCGCGGAAAAACTGGGCGCGATTCCTGTTGACGACAGCGATGGCTTGTCGGCCGACCGGATACTTGAAATGACCGAAGGCGAAGGCGCTGACCGTGGCTGCGAATGTGTGGGCTATCAGTGCAGTTGCAAGGGTCACGAAGTGCCGAACCTGACAATGAACAATCTCATCAAGGCCGTACGTCCGACGGGGGGCATCGGCGTGGTCGGCGTATTCGTTGCCGAGGATCCGAAAGCCGGAGACAAGCTCGCGAAGGGAGGTCAACTAGCACTCGATTTCGGGCAGCTATGGATGAAAGGCCAGCATATCGCCACGGGCCAGGCCAACGTCAAGGCGTATAACCGCAAACTGCGGGACCTGATCACGGCCGGCAAGGCCGAGCCATCCCAGATCATCTCGCATGAATTGCCGCTCGATAAGGCACCTGAGGGTTACCAGCACTTCGACGAACGCGAGGACGGCTGGACCAAGGTCGTGCTGAAACCTGCCGCCTGAGTGAAACAGACCGCCGCGCCTCGACGCGCGACGGTCTCCATTGGAGGCGCTCGCTTTACTTTGCGGTCGCGATGCGCGTATTTACCTTGATCGGCACGGCCGTAGCATCCAACGACGGCCGTGGAACGAATTCGCCAACAACGTCGCGCTCGAAGACCAGGCAACATGTCGAGCCGCCGTACTGGAAAAAGCCGAGTTCGTCGCCCTTTGCGACGCGTTGGCCAGGAAGCGCTTCGATCACGCAGGACGACACGTCCGCCATTCCCACGAATACACAGCCAACCTTGCCGATCGAGCGATCATTACAGTCAATCACGATCACCGCTCTCGCGGCCACTGCGGTGATGTAACCTTGCGAATCGTTCAAGCCGCCCGGGTCTTCTCCCTCTGAATCCGCGTCCGAGTAATACGTGCCGTCCACGGCGTAGGCCTTCGAAATGACGCCGCTCACCGGAGCATGCCAGCGATGATAGTTGAAGGCGCTCAGAAAAGCCTGATAAACCGAACCGCCGACAAAATCTCGCGCCACTTCGGCATGACCCGACGTGAACATCTCCAGCAACGAATAAGGCTGCGACTTTATCCAGAACGTGTCACGCAGTTGCACATCGTGCCGCATGTTATACGGCGCGGCCTCGCATGCACTCACGATGATTTTGTCGTTATCGGGTTCGTCGACGGGCCGTACACCGTTGCGGAAACGTCGTGTAAAAAAGTCGTTCCATGACGCGAAACCCCAATACGGTTGATCCGGATCGCAAATGAATTGCGACAGGCCAATCCGCCTGTCGGCCTCCGCGGAGAACCAGCCATTGGGTGGTGACGTATTCAGATGCTCACGCGAATGCGGGCCGCCAAGAAATCCGCACCAGCAGTTCAGCACGCGCTTGAGTTGCGCATTGAGCGCGGGGTCGCGAAAGAGCGCGTAGCCCGACGGCATGCACATCGGCCAGTCCAGCACGGCGTTCAAAGGGCAATGGATCAGGCTCGTTTCGCTGAAGGGCGGCGAGTAGGTCATCAGGTAGTCGACGATCGACATCAGTTCTTCGATCGTCGAATAGCCCAGTTCGAATCCCTCTTCCTGTGCCTGCGCTATCGCTCTCGTCATGTCCATCCTGAGAACCGGATCGCCGTCGATCAGTGCCGCCAGTTCTTCGACTGCGCTCATGCGGGCCGCAACGGCTCCCCGCTCGTATGCTTTTGCGGCAAGCTCCAAACGATACTGCGCCAGATGTGCTTCGTTACGCGGAAGCCATTCGCCCAGGCGATGTCGCTCTGTGCGCGGGTCCTTCTCCGTGTCCGCCATGCGTCGTCCTATTCAGAGGTTGCCGGCCATGACGAAACAAACGCCGATGCATGCGCCAAACCGGCCGGACTGGTGAGTACAGGCGCGAATCATTTCGCTCGAACCGCTTCGAGGCGATGATCAGGCTCCTTGTGTCCGTTGCGAATCTGCTCGACGCAAACCGCAACGGCCTCCGCGACATTGACAACTTCTTTCTGCATGTCGTCGTCGCGATCGAGTGTCGCGTGGCTGGTCGCGTACGGTTCGTAGTAGCCGATAAAGCGATCGAGACGGGACTTCGCACCGGACTCGACGAATCCCATCCAGTTAAGCCAGTCGGTCAGCGCGCGACGCGATCCATCGATTCCGGCAACATCGCCGTGGACGACAAGGCCATACGCGCGCCCCGCGAGATGTTTCGGATAATGCCATCCGGCGAGTTCGATCCGCTTGGCTTCATCCGCATTCTTGCCATGCGTGGTGGTGGGATCAGGATTGCCGCCGTCCGCGCAAACGAGGCGGTCCATCAGCAGCTTGAGCGGGCTCGCGACCTGATACCAGTACACCGGCGTGACGAACAGCACGCCGTGACAGGCCGCGAACCGTTCGTAGATATCGTTCATCCAGTCGTTCACCAGACCCAGCGAATGATTGGGATAGCAACTGCACGGCCAGTGACAAAGCGGCATCGCCGTCGATACGCAGCCTTTGCAAGGGTGGATATGCAGATCACGGTCCGAATTCAGATGCGAGAGATCGAGGAAGTCTACTTCGCAGGAGCGTCCCTCGAGGGTTTGCTGGGCGAGCTTACCGAGCCGGAAGCTCTTCGACATTTCACTCGGGCAGGTATAGTCGTTGCGCGCCGAAGCGTTGACGATCAGCACGCGCGAAGGCGCCCCCCTATCCTGCTGCCGCGCCTGGGCGGCCTTGATCCGGTCGCTCGCAGCGCGCCATTCAACGGACAGTTCGTAGTCCGGGTCCTGGAAGCCGGGGCCGGCCTTTTCGGTAATCGGTGATTTGCGCGCGTTGGAGTAGGCGTCCCACGCGATGGCCTCAAGTCGCGCGAGCGATTCATCTTCGGTGCGAAAGGCGGGATCGTAGAAGCGGGCCATGAAACGTCCGCGGAACGCTTCGCGTGACATCTTTTCGGTAACCTGTCCCTTGCGGACTTCGATCTCCCGGTATTCGGGGGGCTGTTTCGAATCTGCGCTCATAACGCCTCGGCTACATGGTCTGGTTCAGCGGTCGAGCAACCCGCATACCTGATTACACGTGCCTTTGACGATGCTCGAGCGTGCTTACAAAGGGAGACGGCGGTCTCAATAGGACCGCTGTGTCGCGCAAAGGATTCAGCCGGCTTAAAAGTCTGATGTAAATACGATGCGATCCCAGTACAAGGGGTTCACGATGGACCCGCCCCCCGGTTGGGCGCCTACGTCGCGCATGCTCGCGTCGTCGCACGCGATCCACAGTAAGCGGGCTTACTGCCGAAACGATCGATCAGGATAAGATCGGGCACTTTTCGCGCGAGGCGTTAGCGGTCGATCGGGCAGTTAATTGGCCGATCGCTGCCAATCAGATGATTGTTCGCCGCGCGATACGAGAAAGCAGTTCATTTAGCTTCAGGTGCAACGCGCACGCTATCCTTGGTCCAGCCCGGCTGGATCAGGAAAACCATCAGAAATGTAACGATCGTTGTACTCGTGTTGATGACTAGCTGCCATCCGTCAGAGTAGTGGAAGATTGGCCCTGTTACGATCCAAGCTAGACAAAATGCAGCAGGCGAGCCGACCCATTGAGTGACACGGCTTGCGAACCGGCCGAATACGTGGTCAGCGGATGACGGCCCGCATATGCGGGGCTCGATGTATCTGGGACGGTGTCCAGTTCGTCAGTCGGCGAAGTTGCGGCAGGCTTGATAGTCATAACTGGCTCCAGAATGTTGTCCTGCATTTAAGCAACATACATGGCGGACTACGATGAAATGGTTCCGCAAGGTTTGCAGCGTTCTTCCGGGCCTGTGATTCTCTGCGAAGAACAGCTTCGCGCGCCGCGCATTGGTAGGCCATACCAGCGGCTTAGGTCGAGGCGCTTCCTGAAGGCACTCGAGCCGCCTACCAATGATTTCAAGAGAACGACGGGTGGCTGTTTGTCACTGAGTCGGTGTGCTCGTAGATTTCGGGAAATGATGGCGGGCACATCGGCTGCATGTAAGCGGCCGGACGGCCGATATTCCCACACAGCGATTATTTACCGGAGACCCTCATCGTCCCTTTGTGGTCGTATGTCGCCTTATAAAAAAGCATGCGCGCTTGAAGCGCGCAAAGTTGTGATTGGCAGCAAGCGACACAGATACCCCCTGCGACATCGCCGACGGTAAGGCACGCGATGACGACCGATCAGGCGATGCAGCCTGGCCCACTCCGTAAAGCGAATTTTCACCCGCGTATACCAGGCATACGAAATGCGACTTTATTGATGCCAGCACGCGCACCCGAAGTGCGGATCGGCGAGATAGTCGGAGGTGGCGAGATGGACATGCTAAAAATTGCGCGCGAGTCAGGACTGGCAATAGTCCTGGACGCCAGGATCGGACGCGAGGAATACACCAGCGTATCCGGGTCAATGAGTGCACTCTTGCGATTTGGCGAGGCGGTGCGGTCGGCTTCGTTATGCGTGCCCCGGCGGTTCAGGCGTTCGAGCCCCCTAGGTGACCGGATAATGATCGCAAGAAAAAAGCACGCGAACGGCCTTCCAGTGAGCGTTGCCCGAAAGATCAAGCGCCCACGAATGCCGTGAGCCGCTAGTGGTCTGTGCTCGCCCCGATGACGGTTTTCCGCGCAGCAAAAGCCCGCGATACAACATTGAGTAAGGCGCTTCTCTCCGCTGCCCCGGACCGTCAGCGCCCAAATGCGGTCCCATCCGCACGCGGGAGCGACACTGAGAATGAGGTCTCCGTCTCGTCTGACCGTGCCTCGATCGCACCTTGATGGGCCTTGGCGATTTCGCTGGCAATATACAGACCCAGTCCGAGGTTTCCCGCTCTGTCATATTCGCTCTGATGGTCCGCCCCCCGCGTCAGCGGATCGAAAATGCATGCCAGCGTTGCTCGCCCGATGACAGGCCCGCAGTTTCTGACTTCGATACGAACATGCGTTGCGTCGCCAGTCACCTCCACTCGCACGGGAGTGTCCTCCGCCCCATACTTGATGGCATTGAGCACCAGATTTTGAAGCAATTGCTGCAGGCGCTGGCCGTCCCAGACTCCCCGTAAATCACCACTCACGTGCAGCACAAGCTGCCTGTTGGGATGAACCGCACGCAATTCGTCCAGTTCGTCGGCAAGCACGTCCGCCAGATTGACATCCTTAGGGACGACGTTAATACCCAAGCCCAGCTTGCTTCGGTTGAAATCGCTCAAGTCATCCAACAACGCTTGCATCCGCCCCCCGCTACGTATCAGGCGGGCAGCGGCTTCCGATACCTGTTCGCCAACATTCAGCGCTGCCAGATAAGATGCAGTCACCTGAATCGCCTGGAGAGGGCTGCGCATGTCGTGTCCCAGCATGCCAAGTAGGAGGTTCCGACTCTGCTCAACCTGCATACTGAAAAAGGTGACCGATTCGGCAAGGGCTTGATCGATGGCTTCATTGAAGCGAATGACGTCGTCCAGATCAGGCGCTTCGGGCTCACAATCGTCTATCCACAGGCGAAGTACGCTTGCGCGTAGCGCGCGATATTCTGCGGCGAGTTGGTTGATATTGAAGCCGGCCCTTGCCCTCAGAAGGGCATGCGTTTGCGCGGCTGTTTCGGTCGCATCGATCATTGTGGGAGCTCGACCCAGCGATTTTTCGAGTTGGGCGTCCCTGGTTTGCGAAGTCCGCAAATCCTTTGCCACAGCGTGCAGGATTTGCTGCGCGTGGTCGCGCAGCCCGGATGACTCCATGTTTGCCGCCGCCGGCAGGAGGGTACCTGCGAACGCCTCCCACTGGGCCAGAATCGGCTCCTCGTCTCGCAAGATAAAGTCAGCAAGTCGCATATAGGCGTCTCCACTGGGTAAAGGGATGTGACCGACGCGTCAGCATACCCATGTTATGCACAAATTGGTGACGGATTCCGGGAAGGCACCCTCAATCAAGGAGCGTCCGTTCGCACGATGCGTTCGAACGTGCGAACCTATGCCGGACTCTGTAGCTGCGGAAGACAACGTCGAAGCATCGACGCTTTTCATCAACGGTTTGTACCAGGGAGCCTGCTTCTCGACGTATTGACGGAGACGCTCGCGTTTAAGCGCTTGGCGAGTAACGACTTGCTCGAGCACGGCCGCCTTGGTGAGTTCGGCGGCCTTCACCTCGATTTGAGCCCAGCAGTGGAAAGATCCGTCTGCGACGCGAAGTGTTCGACATCAGGGACGCCATACAGAGCGCAGTCGAGATCAACTTGCCGATCGCGAACGAGCACCGGGACCGTATCAACGTCAGTATGCCCGGCGAGTCTGTACTGGTGAACGGCGACCGAACCAGGCTGACCCAGGTCGTTTCCAATCTGCTGGACAACGCAATCAAATACTCGGACGACGACAGCGAGATAACGATCGACGCAACAGTCCACGATGACCAGGTGGAGATCGTCGTGAGCGACAAAGGAATCGGCATCCCGGCGTCGCAACTTGACCGTATGTTCGAGGCGTACGTTCAGCTTGCCTCACCAGATGGTCGGTGGCGATCAGGTCTCGGTAGCGGCTCCGCCAGACCCGGTCCGCGCTGTGCAGGCCGTTTTTTTACGTCCGTCCAATCCTGATAATCGCCATTATCAGGATTGCGCTTAATAGCGTATCTGAGCGGTGATAACCCGCGTTATCACCGCAATAACGCGACGACATGCTTTGCTGCGATGCTCTGACGACTCGGACCGCCCCCTTCCGGCACGGCACATGGATTGTGCCAAGCCGTGGCGCGAGCGATTTTCGAATTCCGTGGCGTCCTCCCAACTTCGGCGCTCTGGCGGCCTAAGAAGGCCAAAAGAGTCACAGCGTCGACGATAGCCTGCCGGGGAGCCCGCAGGGCGTTCCGGCGGAAGGCAGCCGGAGTCGAACCGACCTGAGAGCGTCTGACGCCCTCAACTGGGTTTGAAGCCCAGCCGCGCCACCGGACACGAATGCCTTCCTACGGTGATTGAACTACCTGAACGACAGAACCCTGAACGACACTTCGCAACTCAAACGCTGAATCAAAACAGATCAAACCCGCGACTATCCGTGCGCATCAGATGCAGGCCACGGTGAAAGCGAGTATATCCAACCCGGTCGAAGAATTCCAAAAGCTGAATCGCGCGTTTTCGGCCAAGACCGGTAACATCGCGAAACGGTGCAGCCGCTACCGTACCCGCGTTCTTTTGTGCTTCTAAGGCAGCAATCGAAGCCAGTTCGCGAATCACCTCCTGGTGATAAAAGAGATCACGCACGACCTGAAAAAGCTCGCCTTGCCGCGCGAGCTTACGCAGCAGCTGCCGCACGCGGTCTTCGGGTACGCCATGCGCGTTGGCCAGATCGCGCACCCATGGCGGATCGAAACGTCCGTCTTTCAGCGCCGTCAGCAGCGCCGGCGCGAGCGCGCGGTCGGCGTCGTCGAGTGTCACTGCGTGCTCAGGCAGATGCAACCAGGGTCCGCGTCTGACAATCTCGCCGCGAGCCGCCGCATCGTCGACTAACGCACGCCACAAAGCATCGTCAACGAGAGGTGCCGCGATCCGCCGCAAGCGCGATACATCCGGGCCCAGTTCGTCCGGCGAGCGTTCGTGGTACTGCCTGAGTGCCGTGGTCAGCCGCGTAGCCAGGGTCCGCCATGACGCATCTGCGATCAACAACGCATCGCTACCGGAAAGCTCCACGACGCGCGTGTTAGACGGCAACTCGAGCGCGGCTGCCTGCATGCCCGTCAGCCGTTCCAGCAACGATCGGGACAACCCATGCGGAGCCCTTGCGAGCAGCGGATCCAGTGTGCCGGTGTCGAGCATGATCTGAATCGCGTCGAGCCACGCCAGCCGCTCAGGGGAGCGACGCTTGCGTGAAGGCGCAAACGGATCGAGCACATGCCCTCCGCCAATCGTGCGATTGGCCTGCGCATTGCGCACGACAAACCGGTCGCCGGGAAGCGCACATACCGGCCGCTCGAACACAAGCTGCACACGCGCCCGTTGACCTGCGCCGAGCGACTCGCCATCGAGCAACGCGGCATGCGCCACCTGATGCTGCGTGCCCAGATGCACATGCAGCGGCGCCCAATGTTCCAGCGTCAATGGGGCATCGGCAAGCAGCGTCAGCATGACGTCGATACGTTCCGAGGCTTGCGACAGACGCGGATCGACAATCCAGTCGCCCCGATCAATCACGCTTTTGTCGATGCCCGCAAGGTTCAATGCGCAGCGCTCGCCTGCCCGCCCGATCTCGGCCGGACGATTCTGCGCATGAATGCTACGCACGCGCACGGGCTGATCTTTCGGCGCGAGCAGCATCATATCGCCTACCGCCACGCGTCCCGATACCACCGTCCCTGTCACGATCGTGCCTTGGCCTGAGAGCGTGAAGACCCTGTCGACCGCGAGACGGAACAGCCCATCGTCGCGCTTCATACGCCACGCTGCTGCCGCTTCGTGCAGATGCGCCTTCAACGCGGCCACGCCTGGATCGTCGTCACGCGTCGCGCAGGTGTCGAACACGGGTGCATCCTGCAGCACGCTGCCGCTCAGAAACACGGCGATCTCGTCGTGCACTTCCTGCAGCCGCTGCGCGTCAACGCGGTCTATCTTGGTCAACGCTATCGCGCCACGCTTGATGCCCAGCAGTTCCACAATCGCCAGATGTTCGCGCGTTTGCGGCATCACGCCGTCGTCAGCAGCAATCACGAGCAGCACGAAATCGATTCCGCTCGCGCCCGCCGTCATGGTGTGGACGAGCTTTTCGTGGCCCGGCACGTCGATCAGGCCGAGCACGTCGCCGTTTTCGAGCGGCACGTAGGCATAGCCTAGCTCGATCGAAATGCCGCGCGCTTTTTCTTCCTTGAGACGATCCGTATCGACGCCCGACAGCGCCCTCACCAGACTCGTTTTGCCGTGGTCGATATGTCCGGCCGTACCTACGATCATGCGTGCATGCTCGTCAGTTGCTCGATCAATTGCGCTTCGTCGGCGGCTTCGAGACAGCGTAGGTCGAGGCGCAACGCGTCGTCCGCGATACGGCCGATGACCGGACGCGCCATCTCCCGCAACCGCTTCTCGAGCGCGAGCAATTGACGGCCGCCACGTTTGCCGTCTGCAACTCTGACGACGAGGCCGTAGCTCGGCAGCACATCGACGGGCAACGCCCCGCTGCCGATCTGGCTAAACATAGGCTCGGCCACCACGACGTAGCGCTCTCCAGCCGCACGCTGCAGCGCAGGCTGCACCCGCTCCGCGGCGAGCCGGATGTCGTCGCTCGGGCGCGTGAGCAAGCGCAGCGTAGTCAGCCGCTCAGCGAGCTTCTCCGGTGCACGATACATCTGAAGCACGGGTTCCAGCGCCGCGAGCGTCAATTTGCCGACCCGCAGCGCGCGCTTGAGGGGATGCTTCTTGATCTTCGCGATCAAATCACGCCGGCCGACGATCAACCCGGCTTGCGGGCCGCCAAGCAGCTTGTCGCCGCTGAACGTGACAAGGTCGGCACCGGCTTCGATGGTTTCGCGCACCGTCGTCTCGCGTGGCAAGCCCCATTGCGTCAGATCGACCAGCGTGCCGCTGCCCAGGTCGACGGCAACGGCAATGCCGTGCGCGTGGGCCAGCGGTGCGATGGCGCCAACACTGACCTCTTTGGTGAATCCGTTGATCGCGTAGTTGCTCGCGTGGACTTTCATCAGCAGGGCGGTTTGCGGACCAATGGCTTCGTCGTAGTCCTTCAGGTGCGTGCGATTCGTGGTGCCGACTTCGCGCAGCCTCGCGCCCGCACGGCTCATGATGTCGGGAATGCGAAACGCGCCGCCGATTTCAACCAGTTCCCCACGCGATACGATCACTTCTTTTTTCGACGCCAACGCGGATAGCGTGAGCAATACGGCGGCGGCATTGTTGTTGACCACGGTCGCCGCTTCGGCGCCGGTCAGTTCGCAGATGAGTTCGTCGATCAGATCGTCGCGATCACCGCGCTTGCCGGTGCCGAGATCGAACTCGAGATTGGCCGGCTGCGTGAGCGCTTTCATCACGGCCTGTACCGCTTCGTCCGGCAGCAACGCGCGGCCGAGATTGGTATGCAGCACGGTGCCGGTCAAATTGAAGACGCTGCGCAAGCGGGCTGCGTTGCGCCGGCGCAGCGCGGCCTCGACCGATACCTGCAGTTGCGCGACATCGAGCGCGCTCACCGACGCGGCGCCTAGCTGCGCGCTGGCACGCCAGGTGTCGAGCGCGTGACGCAAGGCACCCAACACCTGCGTGCGGCCGAACTCCGTCAGTACCGCCGCAAACTCGGCCGACGCCATCACTTTTTCCACCGACGGCACACGCGCCATCAGCGCGCGCAATTCAGAGCCGGTTACATCGCTCACCAGGCAATCCTTTTTCTCAGTCGCGCTTCAGCCAGATACGCCGGAAGGCTCAGCCGCGCTATCGGCCCGCTCCGGCCAGAGCCACGGATGCGGCGACGCGCGCCGGTAACCTTCCGCTCCCATCAGCAGGTCCAGCGTGAGACTGGCGAGATCGTCCGCGAACGGTTCGAAATCGTAGTCCTTCGACTGAATGCCGATCTTCCGGTAAGTATGGCATTCGTCGCACGACTCCGCCTTCAAAAACGCATTCCTCGTATCGGCTTCCCGGGTGGCTTCGTCGGCGTCCTGCGAGCCGACGGCATGATAGGCAATGCCCTTGGTCGAGTCGCAGGTCGAACATTTCGAACGGACCATGTGCCACTCAGTCGCGCACAGGCCGCATTGCAGGTAGCGGTAATTGTCATATGTGCCGCCTACGCGCACCATGCTTGCGACTGGATGCGATCCGCATACGGGACACAGGCCGAGCGTCTCGATGTACGGCACCGCGCGCTTGTCGATATCGGCGGCGAGGTCAGTCCACACCACTTGTAGCGCGGCCATGATGAACGGTGCGCTCGCAGGATCGACTTCCCCGAAGCGCTGCGCGAAGATCGCGTCAGCCTGAGTATCGAGGGTGGCTTGATCGAGTGTTCGCAGCTTTTCAATGAGCGCTTCGAGCGGCGGCGTGAGCGGACCCGCGGCTTTCACCTTGTCGAGCAATTGACGCAAAACGTCGTGCCACGCCGGATCGCGTACGCCAGAGAGCGCCGGAATCAGCGGCATGGAATGCTGTTGCGCGCTCGCGATCAGTTCGGCGCTGGGCGGCTTCGCCTTGAAGCCGGTGATCACGGCTTGCTGCGCATCTGCCAGCACGGCCATCAGGCGCAAATAGCCGGCAATCGGATTGCTGCGCGCCGCGAGCTGGCGCAACCGCGCGGCGCGCGCCGAAAAGACCACCAGCCGTTCCGGTGTACGGATGCGGGGAATCGCGGTGTGATCGAGCGACTCGATATCGCCGGCTTCAAGAATGCGTTGAACCAAAGTATCAACCTCTAAAAACTGCGCTGAAAACTGAAGAACCGCCGCAGTTCATCGAACAGCCGCGGCGGCTCGAGGTGCGGTGCGCGGCAAGTTGCGCCGCGCTTCTTACCGATCCTACTTGCCGATTATTTCCTTGAACCAGTTCGGATGATGCTTTCTCGCCCAGCCGTAGGTCACGGTACCACGCGTCATCGCCCCGATCGATCCCTTGATCCACAGCGCCGCATAAATATGCACGACGATTCCCACGATCAGCACGAACGCAGTAGCGGCATGAACCAGTGCTGCGAGGCGGATGACCTCGATCGGGAAATAGAACGAGAAATAGCGCCGCCAGATCACGATGCCGCTCGCCAGCAACAGCAGCAGGCAGATCACCATCATGAAAAATAGCAGCTTTTGACCGGCGTTGTACTTACCGATCGCGGGGAGCTTTTCCTCGCGATTGTTGAGCACGTCGTCGATCTGCCTCATCCACTGGATGTCGGCGCGGTCGAGATAATTGTGGTGCCAGAAACGCAACGCAAGAATCAGGAACGACAGGAACATCACGCAGCCGACAAACGGATGCAGAATTCGCGTCCATTGCCCGCCGCCGAAGATCGCGTAGAGCCACGACATCGCCGGATGAAACATGGCGAGGCCGGAGAGCGCCAGCAAGACGAACGTGATGGCGGTGATCCAGTGATTCGTCCGTTCATTCGGCGTATAGCGCTGGATCAGACTGTTGCCCTTCACGTCTTTCAACACAACGTGCTCATGGTTTTCAGCGTGCTTCATCGGATGCCTCCTGCGAACGGCGTGCTTCATCGGCTTCGTGCTGTGCTTCGGCTTCTTCCGCCTCCGTCACCTCGTTCGGGCCGACGCGCGTGTAGTGGAAGAACCCCGCCAACGCGGCAAACGCGATACCAGCCAGCGCTAGCGGTTTCGCCAGCCCCTTCCACAGATAAACCATCGCGCTGATCTTCGGATTCTGCGGCAAGCCGTGATACAGATTGGCTTTGTCGGCGTGATGGAGCACGTACATCACGTGCGTGCCGCCCACGCCGGCAGGATCGTACAGACCCGCGTTCTGGAAACCGCGCTCCTTCAGATCGACGATCCGATCCGCCGCCTGTTGCTTCATGTCCTCCTTGGTGCCGAACATGATCGCGCCGGTCGGACAGGTTTTCACGCACGCCGGTTCCTGACCGACAGCCACGCGGTCCGAACACAGCGTGCACTTGTACGCGCGGTTGTCCTTCTTCGAAATGCGCGGCACGTTGAACGGGCAACCGGTTATGCAATAGCCGCAGCCGATGCAGTTTTCCTCATGAAAATCCACGATGCCGTTCGTGTACTGCACGATCGCGCCCGGCGACGGGCAGGCCTTCAGACAGCCCGGATCTTCACAGTGCATGCAGCCATCCTTGCGGATCAGCCATTCGAGATCGCCCTCGGTGTTCTCGTATTCCGAGAACCGCATCACCGTCCACGAATGCTCAGTGAGATCCATCGGGTTGTCGTATACCCCGTGATTGACGCCCACCTCGTCGCGCAGATCGTTCCATTCCATACACGCTGTCTGACACGCCTTGCAACCGATGCACTTCGACACATCGATGAGCTTGGCGACCGTTCCCGTGACCGGCTCGCGGATTTGGGTCTCCGGCACGGTGGTAGCCGAGAGGCGTTTGATATCCAGTGATTGCAGTGCCATCTCTTTTCCTTATGCCTTTTCGACCTTCACAAGAAACGACTTGAATTCCGGTGTTTGCGAATTCCCATCGCCCACAGAAGGCGTCAGCGTATTGACGAGATAGCCCGGCTTCGCGAGTCCCTTGAAGCCCCAATGCAGCGGCAACCCGACTGTCTGGACCATTTTCCCTTCGATCATCAGCGGCTTGATCCGCTTGGTTACGACCGCCACGGCAATGATGTGCCCGCGGTTGGAGGACACCTTGACGCGATCCCCCGCGACTACGCCCACCTCCTTCGCCAGATCCTCGCCGATTTCCACGAACTGTTGCGGCTGCACAATCGCATTCAAATGCGCGTGCTTGGTCCAGTAGTGGAAATGTTCGGTCAGACGATAGGTGGTCGCCGTATGCGGGAAGTTCTCATGCGTGCCGAACGCGGCCCGATCGTCCGGGAACACGCGCGCCGCCGGATTGCTGACGACCGCCTTGTTGTCCGGATGCAGCGGGTTGTAGCCGAGCGGTGTTTCAAACGGTTCGTAGTGCTCGGGGAACGGACCTTCCACCAAACCGTCACGCGCGAAGAAACGCGCGACGCCCTCAGGGTTCATGATGAACGGATTCATGCCGTTTTCAGGCGGTTCGTCGACCTTGAAGTCAGGAATATCCGCTCCTGTCCACGCCTTGCCGTTCCACGCAATCAGCTTGCGCGTGGGATCGAACGGCTTGCCAGCGACATCGCACGAAGCACGGTTGTACAGAATCCGCCGGTTCGCGGGCCACGCCCACGCCCAGTTCAGCGTATTGCCGATGCCGGTCGGGTCGGAGTTGTCGCGGCGCCCCATCTGGTTGCCCGCCTGAGTCCATGCACCGCAGAAGATCCAGCAGCCGCTTGCGGTGCTGCCGTCGTCCCGAAGCTGCGCGAAGCCCGCCAACTGCTCGCCCTGTTTGGCGAGCACCTTGGTTTTGTCGGTAGCGTCGGTCACGTCAGCCAGCGCTTTGCCATTGAACTCCATGGCGATCTCTTCAGGCGTCGGGCTTTCCGGGTCCGAATACGGCCAGCTCATGTTGAGAATCGGATCGGGATACTTGCCGCCGTTCTCCCTATAAGCCTTACGAATGCGCAGCCAGAGCCCTGACATGATTTCCAGGTCGCTCTTCGATTCGCCCGGGCCTTCCGCGCCCTGCCAGTGCCACTGCAGCACGCGGCTGGAACTGACCAGCGAGCCGCGCTCTTCCGCGAAACACGTGGTTGGCAGCCGGAACACTTCCGTCTGGATCGTCGCTGGATCGACGTCGTTGAACTCGCCGAAGTTCTTCCAGAACTCGGAGGTTTCAGTGGCGAGCGGATCCATGATGACGAGCCACTTCAGCTTGGCCAGACTCGCGCCGATCTTCGCCTTGTTGGGCGCCGCGGCGAGCGGGTTGAAGCCCTGCGCGATATAGCCGGTCATCTTGCCCTGGTTCATCAGCTCGAAGACCTGCAGCATGTCGTACGACTTGTCGAGCTTCGGCAGATAGTCGAAACCGAAGTTGTTCCCGGCGGTCGCGTTATCGCCCCACCACGACTTCATGAAGCTGACGTGGAACGCGCGGTAGTTACGCCAGTAGCTGAGCTGGTTCGGACGCAACGGCTGGGTTGCGCGCTTCTTGATGTACGCGTCGAAGTCCTGCTCAGCTTCCATCGGCAAAGTCATGTAGCCTGGCAACAGGTTCGACATCAGGCCGAGGTCGGTCAAACCCTGGATGTTCGAGTGACCGCGCAACGCATTCATACCGCCGCCCGCAATGCCGATGTTGCCCAGCAGCAATTGCACCATCGCGCCGGTGCGGATGATTTGCGAGCCGACCGAGTGATGCGTCCAGCCGAGCGCGTACAGGATCGTACCGGCGCGCCCAGGGACGGCCGTCGATGCCAGCATCTCGCACACCTTCAGGAATTTTTCCTTTGGCGTGCCGCAGACTTTTTCGACCTGCTCGGGCGTATAGCGCGAGTAGTGCTGCTTCATCAATTGATAGACACAGCGCGGGTGTTGCAGCGTCGGATCGACTTTGGCAAAGCCGTCGTCGCCGAGCTCGTAATCCCACGAACTCTTGTCGTAGCTGCGCTTATCCGCGTTGTAGCCGGAATACAGACCATCCGTGAACGAGAAATCCTCGCGCACGATGAACGGCATATCCGTGTAATTTTTGACGTACTCGTGCTGAATCTTGTCGTTGGTGAGTAAATAGTTGATCACCCCGCCCAGGAACACGATGTCCGAGCCGGTTCGAATCTGCGCGTAGTAGTCCGCGACCGATGCCGTACGCGTAAAGCGCGGATCGACCACGATCAACCTTGCCTTGCGATGCGCCTTCGCTTCCGTGACCCACTTGAACCCGCACGGGTGCGCCTCGGCCGCATTGCCACCCATTACCAGAATCACGTCCGCGTTCTTGATGTCGACCCAATGGTTCGTCATCGCTCCACGGCCAAACGTCGGGGCAAGACCTGCCACCGTCGGGCCATGTCAGACACGTGCCTGATTATCGAATGCGAGCATGCCAAGACTGCGAACAGTCTTGTGCGTCAAATATCCCACTTCATTACTACCGGCCGATGCAGCGAGCATGCCGGTGGTCAGCCAGCGGTTGACCTTCTTGCCGTCTTCCGTCGTCTCGACGAAATTGGCATCGCGGTCTTCCTTCATCAGCTTGGCGATACGGTCTAGCGCGTCTTCCCACGAAATCCGCGTCCATTCATTCGATCCAGCCGCGCGGTACTCCGGATACTTCAGACGGCTCGGACTGTGAATGAAGTCGATCAGGCTCGCGCCCTTCGGGACAACGTGCCGCGATTCACCGGGTGATCGGGATCGCCTTCAATATGGATGATGCTGGACTTTGCGTTCTTGGCGTTGTCGCCAAGTCCATACATCAGGATGCCGCAGCCCACCGAACAGTACGGGCAGGTGTTGCGGGTTTCAGTTGTGCGCGACAGTTTGTACTGACGGACTTCGGCTAGCGCGGGTGCCGGAGAGAAGCCCATGAGGGCCAAACTTGATCCGGCGAGCGTGCTGGCGGAGACCTTCAGAAACTGTCGCCGGGACATGTGGGTCATGTAATGGCCTCAGCTTTTTTGGGGATACTAAAATCGATTATAGAAGCCGATATGAAGTCCTGCAGCGAGACTGTGCATCTGATTGACATTGTCAAATATGAAGCGCCGCAGCCGATTTCAACGAAGCCGGTGGGTGGCCGCCGTCCTGCGCCACGCGCGAACAACCGCCATAATGCGGTCATTCGAAGCCCGAAATCCGCTCCACAATGACCGATACCCTCCCTGCCGCAAGCCATTCACCCCGCCTGACCAGCCTGTCGCACGGCGGAGGCTGCGGCTGCAAGATCGCCCCCGGCCTGCTCGCCGATCTGCTCAAGCGCAGCGCGCCGCTGCCGTTCTTTCCCGACCTGCTGGTCGGCAACAATACCGCCGACGACGCGGCTGTCTACAGGCTCAACGATGAGCAGGCGATCGTCGCCACCACCGACTTCTTCATGCCGATCGTCGACGATCCGTTCGATTTCGGCCGCATCGCCGCAACCAATGCGCTGTCCGATGTCTATGCCATGGGCGGCAAGCCACTCATGGCGCTGGCGATTGTCGGCATGCCGATCAATGTGCTGCCGCACGACGTGATCGCAGCGGTGCTGATGGGCGGCGAGTCCGTCTGCGCCGAGGCCGGCATTCCGCTCGCTGGCGGCCATTCGATCGATTCGGTGGAACCCATATACGGCCTGGTTGCGATCGGTGTGGTCGATCCGCGCCGGGTCAAACGTAATGCCGGTGCGCAAGCGGGCGACGTGCTGATCCTCGGCAAGCCGCTGGGCGTGGGCGTGCTATCGGCGGCATTGAAAAAGGACCGGCTCGATTCAAACGGCTATGCCGCGATGATCGCGGCCACGACCAAGCTCAACCGGCCGGGCGCGGCGCTGTCCGCGCTCGACGGCGTGCACGCCCTCACGGACATCACCGGTTTCGGCTTGCTGGGTCATACGCTGGAATTGGCGCGCGGCTCGAATCTGACCGCTCGCGTGCGCTATGCGGATTTGCCTTGGCTGCCGGGCGTGCTCAGCTTTGCGGAGGCCGGCATTTTTACCGGTGCTTCGGGGCGTAACTGGGACGCTTACGGCAAAGACATCCTGTTGCCGAACTCATTGCCGTCGACTGCCCGCACCCTGCTCACCGATCCGCAAACCTCGGGCGGTCTGCTGGTATCGTGCGCGTCGGAAACGGTCGACGAGGTGCTCGCCCTATTCCGCGCCGACGGTTTCGACGAGGCGCGCGTAATCGGGGAAATGGTCAGCGGAGAAAAGCGAGTCGAGGTGATCTGACCAGCAAGTGGGGTTTGTGGGCGAGGCAAGGCGCACGGTCTGGAAGCGGGGCTGAACGGCCCGCCAGCCGGCATTCACGGAGCATGCGATAATTTCGCTCCTCCTGCCGGTTCGTTTCGTCCGTAAGCCCTTGAAAAACCTACTCGTCCGCCTCGATCAAGCCGGTGATTTCGATGAAATCATCGATGTGCGCACGCCTCTCGAATTCGCCGAAGACCACATTCCCGGCGCGCTCAATGCGCCTGTGCTGAGCAACGAAGAGCGGGTTCTGGTCGGTACGACTTACAAACAGGTCTCGCCGTTCGAAGGCACGCGGATCGGCGCGGCGCTGGTTGCGCGCAATATCGCGCATCACCTGGAAACGACTTTTGCCGACCGGCCACGCAACTGGCGGCCGCTGATCTATTGCTGGCGCGGCGGGAAGCGCTCAGGTTCGGTCACAACGCTCTTCAATATGATCGGCTGGCCGGCACGTCAGCTGGACGGCGGCTATAAAGGCTATCGGCGCGCAACGCTGGACACCCTCGACTCATTGCCGAAGGCATTCAACTACATCGCGCTGGTAGGCCCGACAGGCAGCGGCAAGACACGCCTGCTCGAAGCGCTGAATCAGGCCGGTGCGCAGACGTTGGATCTCGAAGCGCTGGCGGCCCATCGCGGCTCGCTGCTCGGCGCGTGGGCAGGCGTTGCGCAACCGTCGCAGAAGCGCTTCGACACGCTGCTGGTGAGCGCCCTGCGCACGTTCGATCCCAAACGGCCGGTATTCGTCGAAGCGGAAAGCCGGCGGATTGGTTCGATTTCGCTGCCGCTCGCGCTCCTCGATACGTTTCATCAGGGCGCCTGCGTCGACGTGTTATCGAGCCACGAAGACCGCGCGGCGTTCCTGCTGCACGACTATGCGCATCTGTTCGACGATCCGGAATCGTTGAAAGCGCAACTGCAGAAGATGATCGGTTTGCATAGCCGCGAGCGTGTTATGGGATGGCAACACCTCGTCGATGAAAATAGCCGGGCCGAACTCGCCCGCGAGCTGATCGAACGGCACTATGATCCGGCATACGCGCGCAGCAGCCATCAGCATTTCGTCCACCTGCCGCGTGCATTGCAAATGAATTTTCGACCCAACGACGCCGATGTCGTCGAGCAGGCACAAGCACTCCTCGCTCAACTCGATAACAGCGCACTCGCCGTCATCTGATCCAAAAACTAAAGTTAAGACCATTCATCATGCAATCAACCCTTCGGCAGCCCCGTGTCGCCCTTGGCTGGATCGTGTTTCTGCTGATCGCCGTCGTCGGCCTCTTCTATGTGAAGTGGTTCCCGTACTACAACCGCGCCTTCGTCGCCGCGAGCCAGCACTCCATCGGCAAGTCGATCCTGATGGGCACGTCGTCGAGCGCACCGGCGGCGTCGTGGCAGGCGGCCATCGATTACGCGCTGGCCTACGGCAAGGCGATCTGGCAAGCCATGGTGCTGGGCCTTCTGCTGGGCTCGGCGGTGCAGGCGTTGATTCCGCCACAGTGGGTCGCGCGTGCGCTCGGCCGGAGCGACTTCAGCAGTGTGGTGAAGGGTGGCCTGATGTCGTTGCCGGGCATGATGTGCACGTGCTGCGCGGCGCCGGTCGTGGCCGGCTTGCGCGCCCGTCAAGCCGCACCGGGCGCGGCGATCGCGTTCTGGCTGGGTAACACGGCCCTCAATCCGGCCACATTGATCTTTATGGGCTTCGTGCTCGGCTGGCAATGGATGGGCTTGCGGCTTGCCCTGGGCCTCCTGATGGTGTTCGGACTCGGCTATCTGGTGAACCGTATGGTCACGCCGAAAGAAGCCGAAGCATCGCGCGAAGCCATGGCGCAACTGGTCACCCGCGACGATCCAGGCACCGCGTTCACGCGCTGGGTGAAGATCCTCGGAACCATGACGCTGCGGCTGATTCCTGAATACATCGTGCTGGTGCTGATTCTCGGCGCAGCGCGGGCATGGCTGTTTCCGCACATCGGACCCAGCATCGATAACAGCCTGCTGTGGATCATTGCGTTGTCGATTGCCGGCACCTTGTTCGTGATTCCGACCGCTGGCGAAGTGCCGATCATTCAGGCCATGCTCTCCTTCGGCATGGCCGCCGGACCGGCTGGCGCATTGCTGATGACGCTGCCGCTGATCAGCGTGCCATCAATGGCGATGCTCGGCCGTTCGTTTCCCAGTCGCGTGCTGACGGTGGTGACGCTGGCAGTGGTGGCTTGCGGGGTGGTCAGCGGGTTATTGGCTATTGCTTTGGGCTTCTAAACGATGAAACGTATTGCAGCATTCTGTCTAACGAGCTGGTCGGCCGCGGGCCTTCTCTACTTCGGACAGCATTCGGTGGCCCTGATCGTCGTCAGTGGGGTCGTCGCGCTAGCCGGCTTCGATCTGCTCCGCCCTTGAGGGGATCAACGAGACGACTTAAGTCGGACGAATCGTCGGCGACTCGAGCGTCATCCTGCGACGCGCGCCGATCAGCGCGGCGAGCGCCGTGCCGATCCCCAACGCGAACAGGCACGCCGTAGGCACCAGCATCGGCGCGACGTGGCTGTGTGCCACCTTGCCGACATAAGGCATCAGGTTCTGCCCGGCAAAGCCGCCGAGATTGCCAATCGCGTTGATCGCCGCCACGCTAGCCGCGGCTCTCGCGCCCGAAAAGAACCGCGGGGGCAGCGACCAGAAACACGGATAAAGCAAGGGAATACATGCTCCGCCAAGGCACAGCGCGGCGAAGCGCATCGACGCGGTCGGCAGGACGAGGCTCGACGCGAAGCAAACGACGCCGATGCCCGCCACCACGCTCATCGCCTTCAGGACGACGCGCTCACGCTTGAGCTTGCCCGGCAGCCACAGCAGAAGCAGCGTTGCGAGCGCCCACGGAATCATGTTCAGCACACCGTTCAGTGACGACGATACGCCGTCGCTTTTCAGCAGCGTCGGCATCCAGTAGGTCACCCCGTACAGCGACGTCGACATCAGCATGTACGTCAACGCGAACATGAGAACCTTCGGATCGAGCAACGCGCCCCAAGGCCGCGTCGCTTTAGCGTCATCCGACGCTTCCCGCTTGAGCGCGGCGATGACGACGTCTTTCTCCTGTTGCGAAAGGAACGGCGCATCCTTCACCGAATTCGGCAAATATTTAAGCGCGACGAACGCAATCAGAATGGCAGGAATGCCGGTGGCGATAAACACCCACTGCCAACCCGCGAAGCCCCACGTGCCGCCGAGCGTCAGCAGAAGACCGCCGACCAGCGAGCCCAGCATATTGGCAAGCGAACTGCCCAGCGTGAAGAACCCCAGTACTTTGGTGCGATAGCTTTGTGGGAACCACTGCGTGAGGTAGTAGATGACGCCGGGATAAAAACCGGCTTCGGCAACGCCCAGTGCGAAGCGAAAGGAATAGAAGGCGGGCAACGAGCGCGCGAACGCCATCAGCACCGTGACCACACCCCAGGTCATCATGATGCGTGCGAGCCAGGTCCGCGCGCCGAAACGATGCAGCGCCAATGTGCTCGGCACCTCGAAGATAAGGTAGCCGATGAAGAACAGCGAGGCCCCCAGCCCGTATGAAGCTTCCGTCATGCCGAGGGCGTGCACCATCTCCAGCTTGGCGAAACCGACGTTCTGGCGGTCGATAAACGAAATCAGAAACATGACGATCAGAAGCGGCATGAGCCGCCACGCCATCTTCTTCATTACCTGCTGCTCAAATCCTGCCTGCGTCGACATGTCTGCTCCGGGTTTCGCCGGCCGCCATCGACACTCGTCTCACGGCACAGCAGCCGCTACGTCGAGAAAACGGCCAGATATGATGTAGTCATATATATGTTTATATGAATTGGCATTGGACGCCATGAGGTGATACCCGAATAGGCGCGTACCGTCCTAGCGATCCTGGCGGCGCTGTGTTCAAGAAACGGTGGGTAAGGCTGAGGCTGAGGCGCACCAGCAAGCGCGGGACCGATCAAGATAGACCCCGTCGCAGCCGATGAAGCGAGGCCTGATACAGCGCGATCGATCACACGCCGGATCAGCCCTGCGGTATTCCAGCGGGCCGTTGGCTCAGCGAATTTCCACCTGGTACTGAAACGCCGTGGCGGCCCCGCGCGTGCTGCGCCATTCGAACGGCGTACCCGCAAAGTCCGACGCGACACGCTGAACCTGAATGACGGGGCTGCTGAGTTTCACATCGAGAAGCGAGGCGTCGTCGGACGTGGCTTGCTCTACTTTTAGAATTTCCGTAGCGGACGCCACGATCTGCCGGCAAAGGCGCTCGTACAACGGATACAGCAAGTCCTCGAAATCACCGAGCGGCAACGTGGCCAACGGTTCAAAACGCCCGCGCGGCAACCAGATTTCTTCAGACAGAACCGCCTGACCTTCGATCAGTCGCACACGCGACAGGTGGATGGCTTTCTCGGAGGCTTTCATCCGCAAAGTAGAGCGAATTTCTTCGCCAGGCTTCACGATTTCACGCTTGAGCACGCGCGCTGTCGGCCGCACCGGCTCACCAGTGCGCGACTTGAAACGGAAGAAGCGAAACAGCGACGAATCGAAACGAGGCCGGCGAATGAACGTGCCCTTGCCCTGGCTACGCGTAAGCACGCCGTCGACAACGAGCAGATCAATTGCCTTACGAACCGTTCCAGTGGAGACGTTATAGAACTGCCCCAACTCCGCCTCTGTGGCGATGGCTTCCTCCAGCGCCCACTCACCTGCGGCAATGCGGCCAACCAGGTCGTCACGCAATTGCTGATAACGGGGCAACCGACCATCCGGCTTGGTCACGAAAGAGGCCGCTTCCATAGTAATCATATAGTTGTTCAGAGGAGTAACTACTGTACAACATCCCGCGGCGGCGGCGTGAGCAAGGGTTAATACTCAATGACTTTTCATGGCTTTGCGACCACCATTCATATAGTCATATATATGACAATATGATAAGCATGACGGAGATAGCTATGTTCACGTGGTACAAGCAGGGCACGCCCCTCGAACGCAACACCTTTTGGGGGTGCTTTGCGGGTTGGGGGCTCGACGCGCTCGACGTGCAGATGTTCACCCTCGCCATTCCCGCGATCATTGCCGCGTATGGCATCGACCATACGCAGGCCGGCGCGATCAGCAGCGTGACGTTGATATCGTCGGCACTCGGCGGCTGGATCGCAGGTGCGTTGTCGGACCGCATTGGGCGAGTCCGGACGTTGCAAATGACGATCCTCTGGTTCGCCGGCTTCACCTTTCTCTGCGCGTTCGCGCAAAACTTCCCGCAACTCCTGATTCTCAAGGCGCTGCAAGGATTCGGATTCGGCGGCGAGTGGGCCGCAGGTGCCGTACTGATGGCGGAAACCGTTCGTACCGAACACCGCGGCAAGGCGATGGGTGCAGTACAAAGCGCCTGGGCGGTTGGGTGGGGCGCGGCCGTGCTGGTGTATGCCGCGGCGTTCTCCTGGTTGCCGTCGGACACTGCATGGCGCGTGATGTTCGCCGTCGGCCTGGTGCCGGCGTGCCTTGTTCTATTCGTACGCCGCAATCTGAAAGAACCGGTACGCATTGCGCCTGCAAGCACAGCACCCAAGGTCTCGGTGCTCGGGCAGATAACCCAGGTCTTCCAGCCGCGTGTGCTCCGGACCACCATAATCGGCGCCGTGCTAGGCACCGGCGCTCATGGCGGGTACTACGCGATCATGACCTGGCTGCCCACCTTCCTTGCCAAAGAACGGCACCTGTCGGTCCTGAACACCGGTGGCTATCTGGCGGTCGTGATCGTGGCTTTCTGGTGCGGCTGTATGGCAAGCGCCTATCTGCTCGACCGCATTGGCCGCCGGCGCAACGTCGCCCTCTTCGCGTTCTGCTGCATCGTTACGGTTCTCGCTTATGTGATGCTGCCGCTGACCAACACGCAAATGCTCGTGCTGGGCTTCCCACTCGGCTTGTTCGCCGCGGGCATCCCGGCAAGCCTCGGACCGCTTTTCAATGAACTGTATCCGGCCGACATGCGCGGCACGGGCGTCGGATTCTGCTACAACTTCGGACGGATCGCCTCGGCGGGCTTTCCTGTCCTCGTCGGCTACATGAGTCATTCGATGTCGCTCGGTATGGCGATCGGCATCGACGCAGCCATTGCTTACGGCCTCGCAATGATCGCTGTGTTGCTGCTTCCCGAGACGCGCGGCAAACGTCTGCGTGGCGTGGTACCTGAATCTGCGCCCGATGCCGCCGACAATGCACGATTGACCCTGGACTCGCCGCGGAACTGACCATGAGTGCGCCCGCCTCCTCCCTCACCCGGTTTCACTCCTCCCGCGTGGACACTCACGCGCACGTCTTCCAGAGAGGCTTGCCGCTCGCGGATAGCCGACGCTACGCACCTGGCTACGACGCAACGCTCGACACCTATTTGCAACTGCTGGACACGCACGACATCGGGCACGCGGTTCTGGTACAGCCGAGCTTTCTCGGGATAGACAATCGATACCTGTTGGGAGCACTGTCCCGAGACACACGCCGCTTAAGAGGCGTAGCGGTCGTCGCGCCTGATGTTTCCGAGGAAGAGTTGGTCGAACTGCATGGTCAAGGGATAGCCGGTATACGGCTCAACCTGATCGATCAGCCATTGCCGGATCTCGCAGCGAAATCATGGACACCCTTGCTCGAACGATTGTCAAGACTGGGTTGGCACGTCGAACTACACCGGAATGCGCGGGACCTGGCGCCGATGCTCGACCGGCTGCTGGAGGCCGGGGTACCCGTGGTCGTCGATCATTTTGGACGACCCGACCCTGAGAAAGGAATTCACGATCCCGGCTTCAAAACGTTGCTCGGGTATGGCAGAACTGGCCGCGTGTGGGTCAAGGTCTCGGGCGCCTACCGATGTGCGCTTGCCGGTTCTGACTTTGTGCATGAGGCGACGAGTCGGCTTGTCGAACACTTCGGCGCTGAGCGGCTGATGTGGGGAAGCGACTGGCCCCATACCCAGTACGAACAGGTGATGAACTACGGCCAGTCGTTATCGACGCTATTGGAACTCAGCCTGGACGCAGCGGTGGTCGACGCGATTCTATGCACAACCCCTGCCTCGTTCTACAGCTTCGAGCAGGAATCCGGGAACTGCAGCGTGTCGACAACGACGGCACTGCAGCGCGGTTCCTGAGCGAAGCGGCCAGGCCAAAGTCCGCCTCGTCGGCGACGGCGGACTGCTTCTTCAGGCTAGTGGCAGCACGCTTTCGGCCAGAGAGCGATCAGTTCTGCGCCAGCGCAGCCGAACGGGCTGCGTCGCGCGCCCCCTCCTGATGCATACGCGTGATCAATCCCAGCGCACAGAACAGCGTAATCAGTACATGCAAAATCCCCAACGCGACGACTGAAAGAATCGATCCGGTCGCGCCCAGCAAGTACTGTCCGAGAATCGGCGTAGTACCGGCGAACACCATGCCGCAAATCTGATAGGAAAGCGAAATACCGGTGTAGCGCACCTGAACCGGGAACGACTTCGCCAGAATGCCGGCCATCGCGGCGTAGTACAGCGAGTGCGGAATCGAGGCGAGTGCCATGCCCAGCATCGCCAGTTTCGTCGAGCCGGTGGCGATCAGCGAGAACATCAGCGGCAGTGCGACAATTTCAGGCACCAGCATGTAAATGACCGCTTTTTTCAAGTCCATTTTCGTGGCGAGTACCGCGCCGAACGGCTGCACAATGAGTTGCACAATGATCGCGCCGGTAATCACCGTGAGAAACTGCGTGCGGTCGAAACCGATGCTCGTTACCGCCCACGACAACGCAAAAGTCGTTTTGAAGTAAGTTGCCGACAGGCCGATCACGCAGGCGCCCACGCCCATCGCCACCAGGCCTTTATGGTTGCGCAAGACTTCGCCGATTGGCAGTTTCGCGACCTGGTTCCTGTCCTTCAACTCCTGCATGGCCGGCGACTCTTCAACGCTCATGCGGATAAACATGCCAACCACCACCAGCAACGCTGAGAACAGAAACGGAATGCGCCAGCCCCACGTCATAAACTGGTGATCGGGCAGCATCGAAATCAGCAGGAAAGCCACGGTCGCCAGCAGGTTGCCCGCAGGCGAGCCTTGCTGCGCGAAAGCGGAATAGAGAATCTCCTTGCCCTTCGGCGCGTGTTCCGACGACAGCACCACGGCGCCGCCCCACTCACCGCCCATCGCAATACCCTGCATCAGACGGAGCAGAATCAGCAACGCGGGCGCTAATAGCCCGACCTGGTTGTAGGTGGGCAGCAGACCCATGCCAGTCGTGCAACAACCCATCAGCATCAGCGTGATGATCAGCGTCTTCTTGCGGCCGACCTTATCGCCGAGGTGACCGAAGATGATCCCGCCGATCGGCCGCGCCAGAAAGCCGACCCAGAAAGTTGCGAACGCCGCGAGCGTGCCGGCCAACGCCGAGGTTGTCGGGAAGAAGATCTTGCCGAGCACTAGCGCCGCCGCCGTGCTGTACGCATAGAAGTCATACCATTCGATCGTTGTCCCAACGAATGATGCAATGCCCGCTTTGCGGGCATTTCGGTGTTGCGTTTCGAGCGTGAGCGCCATCGTGGTACGTCTCCATTTTGTGTCGCGAATGCACGAGACGGACTCAGCGTCCGCTCATCGCTTTTGTTCGCACAAAGAACTTACATTCCTTTAGCGAACAGAAAGCGCGACTATAGGGATCGCTCCTAACGGGCGTCAATTAAGGGATTACCCTTAAACCACTCCATAGCAGGACATCAGGGCATAGGTGTATACCCCGCACCCTATTGCCATCGTGTTATCGAAATACCGATAATGTTCTCATGGATGTGAAAACTGCAGTGCGCGTCTTCGACGTGATAAATCTCTTTGCCGAAGTGCGGCAGCCCATGATCTATAGCGAGATCGCGCGTCGAACCGAGATCCCGCTATCGAGTTGTCACGCGCTCTTGCAAACGATGGTGGCCAAGGGCTATCTCTACGCACCGGGCGTGAAGGCCGGCTATTACCCAACGCAACGGCTGTTGCATGTCGCTCGCGACATTTGCAGCGAGGACCCGTTGACGCTGCTGTTCCAGCCGCTGCTCACCTCCCTGCGCGACGCCACCGGCGAGACCGCGGCGCTCGCCACGCTGGCCGGCAACCGCGTCGTCTATCTCGACGTGATGGAATCGCGCCAGAAAATCCGTTATAGCGACGAGCCTGGCGGCTTCATGTACCTGCATGCCAGCGCGGCGGGCAAGGCTTTGCTCGGCGCCCTTTCCACAGACGCGCGGCGCAAGCTGCTCGACAGTTGCGAGCCCCTGACCGCATCGACCGATGGTTCGGTGATCGACCGGAAGACGCTGGAGGTCGAAGTGGAGCAGGGCGTGAAGAACGGCTGGCATCGCTCGACGGGCGAAAACGTCGAAGACGTGGCTGGACTGGCACGCGGTTTCCTGATTCATGGCGAGGCGTTCGCGCTCGTGATTGGCGGCCCGAAGGCGCGGCTGTTGAAAAACGAACCCCGCGCGATCGAAGCGCTGCTTGAAATTTATGGCCAGATCCCGCCTGCACTGCTCGCGTGACAACGCGCACTGCCGTTCATTGCTTGCGCTCCGAACGGCGAAGCGCACAGGCCAGATCAGCAAAGGAACGTGAAATGCGCTGGAAGAACAAACCCGAAGGATCGAACTGGGGCGACTTCGGCCCCGACGATCAACTCGGCAGGCCGAATCTGATCGGCACGGAACAGGTCCTCAAAGGCGCGCGTGAAATCCGTGCAGGGTTGAGCTTCTGCCTGTCGTTGCCGCTCGACTTTCCCGGCGACAGCAAGCTCAACGTGCGCCGTCATCCCCCCGTGCTACGGCCGACGTTCAAAGACGGCTTGCCCTACGTCAACTTCCCGTTCGCGCGCAACGAAGCCGGCGCGACCGACGTGGTCAGCGACGACCAGGTGCTGTTGAGCCTGCAGTACTCGACGCAATGGGATTCGCTCGCGCACGTGGGCGCACGCTTCGATGCGGACGGCGACGGCGTGCCGGAAAGCGTCTACTACAACGGCTATCGCGCCAATACAGATATCGTCGGGCCGATCGAGTACCGGGCGGACGAAGGCTTCGCGCCACATGCTTGCGGCAGCGAACACAGCCATGCCGACGTGCTCGGCATTGAGAACCTCGCCGTGAAGGGCATGCAGGGTCGCGGCGTACTGGTCGATCTGGTGGCGCACTATGCGCGCGAACATCGAACGGTCGGCTATGACGATCTGATGTTTGCGATCGAAGCCGATCACGTCGAGATCGAACGCGGCGACATGCTGGTGCTGCGTACCGGTTTCGCCGAGATGGTGCTGGAAATGAATCGCCAGCCTGACGAAAGCGTGCTCAATAGCCACTGCTGCGCACTCGACGGCCGCGACGAACGCCTGCTGCAATGGATCACCGATTCCGGCATCGCCGCGCTCGCTGCGGATAACTACGCAGTGGAACGCTATCCAGCACGCGCACCGGCCAGGCCTGGCGAGCATCCGTTGATGCCACTGCATCACCATTGCCTCTTCAAGCTTGGTTTGCCGCTCGGAGAACTCTGGTACTTGCGCGATCTCGCCGTGTGGCTGCGCGCCAACGGCCGCTCGCATTTCATGCTGACGGCGCCGCCGCTCAGGTTGCCGGGCGCGATGGGTTCGCCAGTTACGCCGATTGCCACCGTCTGAGCCTTTCCTCTTTTATTACCCTGAATCCGAAACATGGCCAAAGAACGAGTTTTGATTACCGGCGGCGCTGCCGGCATCGGCGCGGCATGCGCTGAGCGTTGCAAGACGGATGGTTACGACGTGGTCGTGATCGATCGCGTCGGCAATGGACTGATTGCCGATCTGTCGGACCCGCAGGCAACAGCGGCGGCGCTCGAACGCGCACTCGAAAACGGTCCGATCACGCGTCTCGTGAACAACGTCGGCGTCGTGATGCCAGCGACTGCGGAAGAGCAATCGCTCGAAGAACTCGAACGCGCGTGGGCGCTCAACGTGCGCTGTTCGCTGCAATGCATGCAGGCGTTGTTGCCGGGCATGAAGGCAGCGGGGTTCGGTCGCATCGTGAATATGTCGTCGCGCGCGGCGCTCGGCAAGGAATTGCGCACCGCCTATTCGGCAACCAAAGCCGCACTGATCGGCATGACGCGTGTGTGGGCGCTCGAACTCGGCGCGTTCGGCGTCACCGCCAATGCGATCGGTCCGGGCCCGATCCGCACTGAACTGTTCGATCGCGCGAATCCACCGGATGCACCGCGCACGCGCGCGATCATCGACAGCGTGCCGGTCAAGCGTGTGGGAACGCCGGAAGACGTCGCGCATGCCGCGTCCTATCTGCTCGATGCACGCAGCGGGTTCGTCACGGGCCAGGTGTTGTACGTGTGCGGCGGTATGACTGTCGGCGTCGCGGGAGTCTGAGCATGGACGCACAGGCTACGCGGCGTGTGGGAATTATCGGTGGTGGGAGTATCGGCATTGCCTTCGCCGTGGTATTCGCGCGGGCCGGCTGGCAAGTGCGTCTATTCGATCCAGCGGCCGAGCGGCGTGAACTTGCGCAGGCCGAAGTCATGCAACGGCTTATCGAGTTGACGCGCTTCGGTCTGCTCGACGAATCCCCCCACGATGTAGCAGCACGCGTTGAAATCGTCGCGACTTTAGAAGAAGCAGCGGCTGACGCCGATCTCGTGCAGGAATGCGCACCGGAGCGTGAAGAAATTAAACGTGAGTTGTTCATCGAACTCGATCGCGCTGCGCCGCCGCAAGCGATTCTGGCGAGCGCGTCGTCGTTTCTGGCGACTTCACGCTTTGTCGATGAAACACTGCCGGGTCGTGGCCGGTGCCTCGTCGCTCATCCGGGCAATCCGCCGTATCTGATTCCCGTCGTTGAAATCGTGCCCGCGCCCTTTACCAATGACGACGCCGTTATCCGTGCAATCGGCCTCTTCACCGAGGCCGGCCTCAAGCCGGTGCGCGTCGCGAAAGAAGTGGAAGGTTTCATCTTCAACCGGCTGCAAGGCGCGTTATTGCGCGAAGCGTATTGCCTCGTGCGCGACGGCGTTGCGTCAGTGGACGACGTCGATACCGTCGTACGCGAAGGACTGGGGTTGCGCTGGTCGGTGATCGGGCCGTTCGAAACCGCCGATCTGAATACGCGCGGCGGCATCGCTTCGCATGCGCAGAAGATGGGACCGTCGTATGCGCGCATGGGCGCGGAGCGCGGCCAGAACGATCCGTGGACGCCGGAACTCGTCGCCGGCGTGGAAGCCGCGCGACGCAGCGCGTTGCCGCTCGAACAGTGGGAACAACGCGTTGCGTGGCGTGACCGCGCATTGATGAGGCTGGCCCGCTATCGCAAGGACTCCGCTCAAAACGATTCATAAGTCACATCCGGATTCATCCACTGTATCCGTCGTACCCGCCGCATGACCCGATAAATACTATTCGACCAAAGCTAGAGACAGTCACATGCAGAAAATTACCGCTTTCTTCACGGAGCTGATGCGCAAGTATCTGCCCGATCCGTTCGTCTTCGCCATCGGCCTCACCCTGCTCACGATGATTCTCGCCGTGCTGGTTCAAGGCCAGGCGGTGAGCGCGCTCACGCTGAGTTGGGGTAAAGGCTTCTGGGCGCTGCTCGCGTTTACGACGCAAATGGCTGTGATTCTCGCGATGGGCTATGTGCTCGCCACCGCACCGCTCACCGAACGCTTTCTCGATCGACTCGTCGCTCGGGTGCACGATCCGCGCATGGCGGTGATCGTCGCGACGCTCGTTGGCGGTATCGGCAGCTACCTGAACTGGGGCTTCGGTCTGGTGATCGGTGGGATCGTTGCGCGCAAGCTGGCGATGAGCATCAAAGGCGTGCATTACCCACTGATCATCGCGTCGGCCTATAGCGGCTTTACGATGTACGGTCTCGGTTTGTCGGCGAGTATTCCGGTGCTGATCTCCACCAAGGGTCACCCGATGGAAGCGCAGATGGGTGTGATTCCGCTGTCGGAAACGATTTTCTCGCCTGCGATGCTGATCACGAGCCTCGTCGTCATCATCACACTGCCGCTGCTGAATGCCTGGCTGCATCCCAAGCCGGGCCAGCCGGTTACGGAGATCGACCGTGCGTTGAACGACGCGCCCAAAGCAATGGCACCGGCAGTGGATGTCGACGAAAGCAACACGATTGCCAATCGCCTGAACAACAGCCGCCTGCTGAGTTACCTGATCGGCGCCATCGGCGTGGTCTACGTGGTGCTGTACTTCCACGGCGGCGGTTCCATGGACCTGAACCTGATCAACTTCATCATTCTGTTTCTGGGCATCATCCTGCTGGGCACGCCGATTCGCTATGTCGAGAAGCTGAACGAAGGCATTCGCACGATCGGCGGCATCATCCTGCAGTATCCGTTTTATGCGGGCATCATGGCGATCATGGCGTCTTCAGGCCTGGTCAACACGTTCTCGCATTTCTTCGTCAAGATCGCGACGCCTGCGACGTTGCCGTTCTGGGGCTTGATCAGTTCGTTTTTCATCAATTTCTTCGCACCTTCGGGCGGCGGTCACTGGGTGATTCAAGGGCCGTTCATGATCGAGGCGGCCAAGTCGATTGGCGCATCGGTGGCACATACCGCGACCGCCGTGATGCTCGGCAACGCATGGAACGATCTGGTGCAGCCGTTCTGGATCCTGCCGGCGCTCGCGCTGTCGAAGCTGAAACTGAAGGACATCATGGGCTATACGGTCATCATGATGTTCTGGATCGGCATCGTGTACACCGTGGCGATTCTCGCCTGGGGTTGAGCAAACATGCGGCCGCCGCAAGGCGGTCTATTCATTCGATGGAGAAGTTCGAATGCTGTATCTCGTTCATATGCAGGTTCAGATTCCTGCCGACGCCGATAAGGCACTCACTGATCGCCTGAAGGCCGAAGAGAAGGCGTTTTCGCAGAAGCTGCAACATGAGGGCACGTGGCGTCATCTTTGGCGCGTGGCCGGACAGTACGCGAATTACAGTGTGTTTGACGTCGAGTCGAACGACGAGCTGCATACGCTGCTCAGTTCGCTGCCGCTGTTTCCGTATATGGTTGTCAACGTTACGCCGCTCGCGCAGCATCCGTCCGCTATCGCGCCGAACTGAAAGGAACACGCATGCCCTATATCATCGAAACTTTCGACAAGCCCGGTCACGCCGACGTCCGCACGCGCGAGCGCGAGACGCACCTGGCGTTTCTGGAAAAGAACAAGGCGCTGCTGCTCGCCTGCGGCGCAAAGCTGAACGACGACGGTAGCGGCGCGGGCGGCGGCGTGTATGTCGTCGATCTGGAAACGCGCGAGGAAGCTGAAAAGTTTATTGCCGCCGATCCATTTTCTCTGGTCGACTTGTTCGAGCGCGTGACGATCACGCGCTGGCGCAAGGCGTATTTCGATGGCGAGTGCTGTCTTTGAGTTAGGCGTATGCGCGTGGGCCCGGCGTTAGTCGTACGGGCTTTTGCATGTTTTTGCGGCCGTGGTTGTCGGTGCTCGGTGCTCGGCTAGCGATTTAGCCGCTCAATCAGCCAGCGCCGCGCGAATCGCAGCGAGCCACAACGCCACGGCATGCGCACCCGGGTCCGCATAACCGAGCACGCGATCGCCAACATAACTCGACCGTCCGCGCCGCGGATGCATCAATGCTGTTTGCGCCGCGCCTTCGGTTGCAGCATCGACCGCTGCTTTCAATACCGCGTCAAGCCCGTCTTCTGACTTGGCGAGCGCAGCGTGCAATGCATCGGCGGCGGGTTTCAGCGCGTCGACCATCGTGCGATCGCCCGGATGCGCACCGCCTAAATCCATCAATCCAGCGACGCCATCACTAAACGCCGCCGACCACACCCTCGCCGACGATCCACCCGATTGTTCGAGCGCGACCGCGGCGCGCAACAACATCACTGCGTAAAGCGGGCCCGACGTGCCGCCGACCACGCGCCGGACTGTTGCGGACATACTGCGCAACACGGCGCCCGGTGTTGTTTCCGCAGGATAGGTATCGAGTTCATGGAGAATGCCACGCGCCCCGCGTGACAGACTGATACCGAGGTCGCCATCGCCGACGCGTTGATCCATGTCGGTCAAGGTGGGTTCGGCTTCGAGCAGGCACGCGCAAACGGCTTCGATCACGTGGCGCAGAGTTGCCTCCCGCGTGAGTGTCGCGCCGTTTGTACGATCGGGCGTAGCAGGTGCGGGCCGCACAGAAACCTGCGCGACGCGCCCGCTCAGCGCGGGCCATGCGCTGGTGTGCGCGGCGGCGTCGAGCCAGCCGAGCCGCTCGTCGTCCACGCGCAGCAATGTCAACGAGACGCCCGACATCTCGAGCGCGCTCAGGAATGTACCGGCCCACGCACGTTCGACATGGATGCCGTGTGCCCCCAGATAACGAAGCGCAGACCCGGCCACGATGCTCAATTCGCTGGCAGGCGTGCCGCCGAGATTGTTCACCAGCAAAGCCACCCGCGCGCCAGGTTGCAACGACAAGTCGTCGACGATCTTCGCCAGCAGTCTTTCGACGATGGCGTCGGCGGGTTCCAGCGCGCCGCGCTCCACACCGGGTTCGCCATGAATGCCGAGGCCCCATTCGATTTCGCCATCGGCCAGCTCGAAGCCCGGCTTGCCTGCGGCCGGCACCGTGCACGGCGTGAGCGCGACGCCCATTGTGCCGAGCGAGGCGGCCACGTCGCGCGCAATCTGTGCAACCTCGGTCAATGGACGTCCTGCTGCGGCGACCGCGCCGGCAATCTTGTGAACCAGCACGGTCCCCGCGAGCCCGCGACGGCCCGCGTGGTCACCGCTCGCCGTCAAGGCGACGTCGTCGGCGACGATCACCATTTCTGTGGGGATGCCTTCCGTGCGTGCGATCTCGGCAGCGAGGCCGAAGTTGAAGCGGTCGCCCGTGTAGTTCTTCACGATCAGCAGAACACCCGCGACACCGGCTACCGCGCGGATCGCGTCGAGCACGGCGTCCGTGGAGGGCGACGTGAACACCTCGCCCGCTACCGCTGCACTCAGCATGCCATGACCTACGTAGCCGCCATGAGCCGGTTCGTGGCCCGAGCCGCCACCCGAGATCAACGCGACTTCTCCGCGCGCGGCAACAGCCTCGGCGTCGGCGCGCACGACAATCGTGCTGCCTTGCAACAACAAGAGATTGGGATTGAGCGCCGCGAGTCCGTCGAGCATGTCGGGGACGACTGCGGAGACGTCGTTGATGAGCTTCTTCATTGTGTCAGCATCCTATTAAGCTGCCGGCGCTATGTCGCGAGCTCACGGCAGTTTATGCAGTTGCGAAACCTGAAGGCTCAACTGTACCAAGCATTGGAAGAATGCGACGTGAAGCGGCGGCAGTACTTACGCAAATGCCCCGGCATGCGTGACCGCCATGCGCTAGTGAAAATGCATCGACATGCAGCGAGCGCGCGAAGACATCGCGAACGAGTCAAGCTGTGGCGAAATACAAGCAATACGGAGGGGAGAGACTGGCGGGACGGTCGCACGATGACAATGTGCGCCTAGGAAGCAAGAACATGACAGCAGACGAAAGCTGAACCGCTTTCGTCTGCGTCACTATGCGTTGGTAGGCTCGATTGGATTCGAACCAACGACCCCCACCATGTCAAGGTGGTGCTCTAACCAACTGAGCTACGAGCCTTTAGAGGCGCGAATTATAGAGACTCCGGGAGCGACGCACAAGTCCCACACAGCAAGTATGTTTGCGAGCGGGGGTTCATTGGGTTCGCCGCGCGGTTCCTCAAGCAACTCGCTTCAGTTCGTCGACGCCCACTCGGTCTGCGTATCCAGCGGAAAAACCGGCCGCCTCACGTGTTTGAACTTGAACAGCCCGTAATCCGAACTCGTCACGCCGCGGCTATCGCACTCCACCAACGCTGCGGCGATCGGCACAAAGACCGGGCGGCAGTACATGCGCGATTTGAGCAACAGGAAACGCGCACGGCGCGGATCGATGCCGACGCTCTCGAATACGCCGAGATCCCATGGTTCGTGCGTGCGCTCGGTCATCACGAGCTTGACCGTGCCGGTGTCGAGTACCGCCGCGCGCCCCATGAACGCACGCTGACCTGTGTAGGTCGGGCCGCTGATGATGTATTCGCCATCGGTCAGCGCACGCACCACACCGGTCACGGCAACCGGTGGCTGCGGGGTCACCGCGCTGCCTGAGACCTTGTTGCCGATCGTCACCGTCACCGTGCTGCCGACGCCCGCCGCCATCAGTGCCGCGACGGCTTGCGGATCGCACAACGGCCCACTGACGATCCCTTCGAGCTTCTGCTTGAGCGCTTCGTCCAGCAGATCCATCGTGTCGCACGTGCCGCCCGACATGCAGTTGTCGCCATGATCGAGCAACAGCACCGGTTTGTCGGCGCCCTGCGCAAACGCTGCGGCCTGCGCCACCGACTCCGCCAGCGGCGCGCTGCGATAAACGAAATCCTCGCGCTCGTTCCATATCTGCCGCGCGATGCGTTCCGCCACCGCTTCCGCCTGCTCACGCTCACCGTTCGCCACCACGACGATGCTGATACACGGCGCCTCGATATCGGCTAGCGAGAAACCGGACAGCACCGACACCGCGAGCATGCCATTGGCCTCTGCTGCGCGTGCGGCGTCCACGGCACGTTTCATCGCGCCTTCGGCCGTCGCACTGCGCAGCGTATGCGTGAGCAACGGCGGTTGGCGCCACGCGATCACCGGCTTCGCGTTGCCGTGGACCAGGTCGAACATCAGACGCGCCGCATGCGCGCCAGTCTCGTACATATCGACATGTGGATAAGTTTTGAAACTGACGATCACGTCGGCGTTATCGATCATCTTTTGCGTGACGTTGCCATGCAAATCGAGTGCAACCGCAATAGGTGCATCAGGCAATGCGGCGCGTACGCGTTCGAGCAGATCGCCCTCACCGTCGTTCGAATTCTCGGCGACCATCGCGCCGTGCAGGTCGAGCATCACGGCATCGCAACCTGTTGCGGCCGCAACGATCGCGTCGCAGATCGCGTCATAAGCGGCGGCCTCGACCCGGCCGCTCGGATTCGCCGATGCGGAAATGGGCGTCACGATCCCGGCATGCTCGCGCTCGGCTGCGTCGATGAACGCGGCCATTGCCGTCTGCATGCCCTTGTTTTCCTTGAACGCATCTTCGCCGTAGGTCGGGCCGTTGCGGCCGAACGCTGCAAGCGGCGTGGCCACCGGCGAGAACGTGTTCGTCTCGTGATTCATCCTTGCAATCAGGATCTTCATACCTGCGTGCTCCCTGCCGTTTGTGCGGCGTTCAGCATGGCCTGCAACAGAACGTTGCAGCCGGCTTCCAGGTGATCCGCACGCGCATCTTCGATTTCGTTATGGCTAATGCCGTCCTTGCACGGCACAAAGATCATGGCGGCCGGCGCCACACGCGCGAGGTAGACGGCGTCGTGGCCGGCGCCGCTGATGACATCCATCGACGAAAAACCGAACGTGTCCGCACCGCGCTGAACTGCGGCGACCAGATCCGCCGCAAACGGTTGGGGTGGGAAATACACCACTTGTTCGACGTCGACGGTGATGCCTGCCTGCTTACCCGCGGCCGCGCAAACAGCGCGTAGCGCGGCATCCATCTCAGAGAGCGAGGCATCGTCGGCTGCCCGCAGATCGACCGTGAGGGTGACGCGGCCAGGAATCACGTTGCGCGAATTCGGATGCACGTCGAGCCAGCCGACCGTCCCGCGTCCATGCGGCGCGTGATCGAGGGCAATGCGATTCACCGCATGAATCAGATCCGCCGCGACGAGCAACGCGTCGCGGCGCAGCTCCATCGGCGTGGGGCCCGCGTGCGCCTCCATGCCGTGCACCGTCACGTCGTACCAGCGTTGACCTAACGCGCCCTGTACGACGCCAATCGTCACGTCATGCGCCTCCAGCACGGGCCCCTGTTCGATATGCGCTTCAAAGTACGCGCCGACTGCATGGGGCTTGCCGTTTTCGCCCGTATAACCGATTGACGCGAGTGCGTCGCGCACCGAAATGCCCTCGCGATCGCGCTGTTCGAGCGCGTGCTCCAACGTGAACGCACCCGTGAACACGCCTGAGCCCATCATCACCGGCACGAAACGCGAGCCTTCTTCATTGGTCCATACCGCGACTTCCAGCGGCGCGAGCGTCCGCACATTGGCGTCGGCCAGCGTGCGCAACACTTCGAGACCGGCCAGCACGCCGTAATTGCCGTCGAATTTACCGCCCGTGGGCTGCGTATCGATGTGGCTGCCGGTCATCACCGGCGGCAGGTCGTCACGCAAACCCGCGCGACGCGCGAAGATATTGCCGATCGCGTCAATTCGCACGCTGCAGCCAATCTCCTTCGCCCACGCTTTAAATAGGTCGCGCGCCTTACGGTCCAGTTCGGTCAACGCGAGCCGGCACACACCGCCTTTATCCGTCGCGCCGATTTGCGCGAGTTGCATGAGACTGTCCCAGAGCCGCCCGCCGTCGATACGCAGATCAGCGAGCGTCCCGGCGGTTGTTGATTCATGAACTTGCATCGATGCTTCCTCTTAGTGAAGACTGCGTACGCGTCAGACGACGCCGACGCCGAGATAACGGTCCTTGATCGAATCGTCGGCGGCGAACGAAGCGTTGCTGCCTTCGTAGACGATCACGCCCTGTTCGATGATGTAGTGGCGATCCGCAAGTTGCGTGCAGACTTCCAGGTTCTGCTCGACCAGCAGAATCGCGACGCCCGCTTCACGAATCAACTTGAGTTGTGCGACGATCTCTTCGACGATCACCGGTGCGAGACCTTCAACCGGTTCGTCGAGCATCAACAGTCGCGGATGATTCATCAACGCGCGACCGATCGCGAGCATCTGCTGTTCGCCGCCGGAGAGTTGCGCGCCACCGTTCGTACGCCGCTCTTTCAGGCGCGGGAAGATTCGGTAGATATCGTCGAGTTGCCAGGGTGAATCCTTGCGCGCGCCGAGCCGCAGATTTTCTTCGACAGTCAACAGACGAAAGACGCCGCGATGTTCGGGCACGAAGCACACGCCGCGCGAAGCGATCTTGTGCGACGGCATGCCGGCAATTGCATTGCCGTTAAATGTCACCGTACCTTGCTGTGGCGCGATCACACCGGCAATGGCCTTGAGCGTGGTCGACTTACCGGCGCCGTTACGGCCTAACAATGTGACCGTCTCGCCATCGTTGATTTGCAGGGACACACCTTGCAGGATGTGACTCTTACCGTAGAAGCCGTGAATCTGCTGCACGTCGAGAATCATGCACGGCCTCCGGTGATCATGTTGCCGAGATAGGCGCTGCGTACACGCTCGTCGCCGCGAATATCGTCCGGGCGTCCTTCCACCAGCACGCGCCCTTGCTGCATGACGGTGATCGTGTCCGAGATGTCCATCACAATGCCCATGTTGTGTTCGATCAGCACGACGGTGTAATCGTCGCGCAGGCCACGGATCAGTTGCTTCATGTCCTCGAGGTCGTCGATGCCCATGCCGGAAGTCGGTTCATCCAGAAAGATCGCCTTGGGCCGCGCAGCGAGCGCCATGCCGACCTCAAGCCGCCGCTGCTGACCATGCGACAGCGCGCCCGCAGGCACCTCGCTAAAGCGCTGCAATGCTAGGCGTTCAAGCACACCGTCGACAGTATCCGCATGGGTGAGCGCGCCATGCGGCGGCGTCCACGCGTTCAACGCACGCACCGCGTCGACACCTTGCGCGGCGAGCCGCAGATTCTCGCGCACGCTTAGATTGGCGAACAGGCTCGTCACCTGAAACGAACGCGCGACGCCGCGGCGCACGCGTTTATGATCGGGTTCGCGCGTCACGTCATGGCCGTCGAAGATGATCTTCCCTTCGGTAATGGGCAACGTGCCTGTCAACACGTGAAACAGCGTCGTTTTGCCCGCGCCATTTGGACCGATCACCGAATGCACGGTACGTGGCATGACGCGCAGATTGACTTCGGAGAGCGCCGTGAATTTGCCATACCGCTTCACCACACCGCTCGCTTGCAGAATCGCTTCGCTCATACGCGCTCCCTGGCTGCGCGGTCACCGGTATCGTTGTCAGCATCGACGGATGCTTTGCGCCGCAGTGCTTGCCAGATTCGTTCGCCCAAACCCCATAGCCCGCGCTGCATGAAAAGGCTAACGGCGATCAGCACGATGCCGAGCAGCAACAGCCAGCGCGGCCACAGCGTGGACAGCCAATCGGCGAACAGCACATAGAACGCCGCGCCTAGCACCGACGCGAACAGATTGCCGGTCCCGCCGATCACGGTCATCACGAGAATCATCTCGCTCGTGTGGTAATCAATGTTGGACAGCGGCGCGATACCGGTCATCAGTGCATGCAACGCACCAGCGAGGCCCGTCACCGCGCCAGAGATCACGAACGCCATGAGCTTGAAACGTTTGACGTCGTAGCCGACCGCGGCCGCGCGCGCCTCGTTGTCGCGGATCGCCAGCAGCGTGCGGCCGAATACCGAATGCGAGACACGCATTAGCAACCAGAACACCACGAGGAACAGCACGGCCACGAACCCGTAGTACTGCCACGGCGAGGTCAACGGCACGAGTGCTTTGCCGAACAACCCCAGTGCCGGGCGTGGGATGTCGAGCAAGCCGTTGTCGCCACCGGTCAGATCGGGCGTGGTGTAAGCGAGGAAGTAGAAGAGTTGCCCGAATGCGAGCGTCAACATCACGAAGTACGTGCCGCGCTGACGGATCGAAAACCAGCCGACCAGTGCAGCGGCAACTCCGCCGGCCACGATCGCGGCAAAGAGTGCCACGGGTATCGGCATCGCCGTTCTAGTGAGGACAAGGCCCGCGCAATAGCTGCCGAGCCCGAAGAAAATGCCCTGGCCGAACGAGAGCAAGCCCGTGTGGCCGAGCAGCAGATTGCAACCGAGTGCGGCGAGCGCGAACACCAGCACTTCCGTAGCAAGCGATCCGGAGCGTAGCGTGAGAGGCAGCACGCACACGACCAGCAGCGCAAACAACAGGAAGCGATAGCGATGCAACGCGTGTTTCAAGCTACGTTGAGCCGGCCGGGAAGAGGCGGCTTGCACGCCAGGTTTCGAGGTATCGATCATGCCGCTCTCCCGAGCAGACCATTCGGGCGTAATAACAGCACCGCGGCCATCGCGACATAGATCATCAACCGCGCGCCCTCCGGCCACAGCGTACTCATCACGCTCTGCACGATTCCAACCAGCAATCCGCCGACGAGCGCCCCCAGAAAATTGCCCATCCCGCCAACCACCACCACAACGAATGCGACGCTGAGCGCCTCGATACCCATGAACGGATCGACGCCGCGAATCGGTGCGGCGAGCACACCCGCCAACGCGGCAGTGGCGGCGCCCAGCGCAAACACCAGACTGAAGACGCGCGTCACGTTGATGCCAAGCAGCGACACCATCTCCGTCGATTCGCTGCCAGCGCGCACCGCGCTACCGAGCCGCGTGCCTTCCAGCACCCACCACAACAGCGCAGCCAATACGGCCGTGAATCCGATCACGAACAGGCGGTACTTCGGATACACGAAGCTGCCCCAGATCACCACGCCGTTCAGCATGTCGGGAACCGGTACATTGTCGCCGAGCGGGCCCCAGATCAGAATCGCGCATTCCTGCACGACGAGAGCAAGGCCGACCGTCACGAGAATATGAAACTCGTGCTGTTGTGCGTAAACGTGCCGCAGGATCAGCTTCTCGACAACCCACGCAAGCGCACCGACGACGATCGGCACGACGACGAGCGCAGTCCAGAAATTCATCGACCACTGCATTGCTTGATAACAGAAATACGCGCCGAGCAGATAGAACGCACCGTGCGCGAAATTCACGAAGCGCAGCAAGCCGAACACGATGGACAACCCAACCGCGAGCAGGAAATACAGCATCCCCACTCCGATGCCGTTGACGATCTGCAGGAGATAAACGTTCATGGCGTCCGTCTAAAGAGTTTAGCGATGGGGTTTCGCTAATGGGCGTGCCACAGTGTATGCAGTATTGCGGCACGGATGCATCAGGTCATCTTGCAGCCGGTCTTGTCGAGCGGCAGGAACGACTGGCCGGAACTCACGATATCCGCGTAGTCGTCGGCGTTTTTCATCTTGTTCTTCGCCTTGCCCTTCAACAGATAGTAGTTCTTCAGCACCTGATGGTCGCCCTTGCGGACTTCCTCCGGACCGGTCAAGCCGTCATACTTCATACCCTCGAGCGTCGCGGCCACCTTCTTTGGATCGACCGTGCCCGCTTTCACAATGCCGTCGAGCAAGATCTTTGTGCAGATGTAAGAACCCGCGAGGCTGTAATTGGGATTGGCCTTGAACGCGGCATTGCTGCGTTTGACGAGATCACGATTGAGCGGCGAGTCGATGTCATGCCAATACTGTGCGCCGAAATAGACGCCTTCGCACAGGTCTGCCCCGAGCGATTCGAACTGCTCCAGGCCGGAGGCCCACGCAAGCAGAATCGTGCAATTGTTCTTCATACCGAAGCTCACGGCCTGGCGCAACGTATCGGACGATTGCGACCCGAAGTTGAGAATCAGCAGTACGTCAGGCTTCGCAGCAACCGCATTCGTCAGATAACCGCTGAATTCCTTCTCGTTGAGCGAGTGATAGCTATTGCCCACATGCTCAATACCCTTCTCTTTGAAAATCGCCTTGGCCGCCGATAGCAAACCATCGCCGAATACGTACTGCGGCGTGATGGTGTACCAGCGCTTTGCTTTCGGCATCATCTGAATCAGCGGGCGCACGGTCTGTTCGATCGCACCGTAGGTCGGCACGGACCAGCGGAAAGTCGCGTCGTTGCAGTCCTTCCCGGTGATTTCGTCTGCGCCTGCCGTGGTGATAAAGATGCCGCCGGCCTTCTGCACTTCCTTGCCCATCGCCAAAGCTTCGGAGGACAAAATGCCACCGGCAAAGAAACGCGCATTCTTCTGCTGCGCGATTTCCTGCACGCGACGCACGGCTGTCGCGGGCTTGCCTTCCGTATCGAGCACGGTATAAGCAAGCGGTTGGCCGAGTACCTTGCCGTACTGTTCGATCGCGAGTTTCATGCCGAGGTCGGCGTACTTGCCGTTCGCGGCGAACGGGCCCGACATCGGCACCGGACAGGCGAACTGCAGAGCCCCGGCCTGCGCAAAAGCACTACGCGCAACCAACGAGCCCAACGTCCCCGGAACGGCCGACAATGCGGCCAGCTTCAACATATTTCGGCGATTCAAAATGACGCTCCTTAAGAAAAAGACACGCACGGACCGGCTGCGAAACTGAAAGACTGCGCGAACGACTGCGAAAGCTTGCTGGCCATCGGAAAGTTTTCCATCACGCCGACTTTATTCTATTTATCATGATAAATAGGTTGGACTCGATCGTAGGTACAATAAATTCGAGTGTCAATAAGGCAAAATTCCTGGCCGCGACGGTACGGCTTTCCGTGCCACGACGGGCCCGTTGAAAGAGCATGCAGGACAAACAGGGAGTCACGAAAATGGCCATGGACCGCGCCAGGGCTGGCGCCGCGATTGAGATCAAGCAGCAAAAGCGCGGCGATCTGGTCGCCGAGGAGATCAAGCGGCTCATTACGGAGAAGGACCTGAAACCGGGTGACCGCCTGCCGCGCGAGGTGGAACTGCAGCAGCTCTTTTCGGTGAGCAAAAGCACGATTCGCGAGGCGCTGAAGTCGCTCGAGGTACAAGGTCTCATCAAGGTGACCACCGGTCCAAGCGGCGGCGGCATGGTGGTCGAAGTGCCACTCGACCGCACGTTACAGCTCTTGCAGAACTACTTGTTCTTCAAGGATGTCTCGATCGACGACATTTACACCGTGCGTAAATTGCTGGAGCCGGAGTTGGCGGCCGGTGCGGTGCCACATCTGACGGAGCAGGATTTCGAGGCACTCGACGCGAGCATTGCGTGCTGTGATCGACCGGCTTCGTCGCGTGGCGGACAGGACATCGTGCGGCAACGTCAGGAAGACGTGAATTTTCACGACATCCTCGCGGCGGCAAATCCGAATCCGTTTCTGCGCTTCAGTTGCGAACTGATCAACGAAATGATTCGGCAATTGATCGAGTTTCGTAACGACACACCGCAAGTCGAACACGAACGCTTCGGCCTCGCCAACGTGAAGATTCACAAAGCGATCACGAAAGCGGCGCGCGAACGTGACGTGGAAAAGGTGCGCGAGTTAATGGTGGTCCACATGACCGAAGCGCCACGCTATGTGAAGCGGATGAAGGGCAAGCTGCGCGGCCGACTGATTCTCGATTCGGAGATTCGTCGGCGCGTCAGGGCGCGTAGTGTGGCGCCGGCTGATGAGAAGGAGGAAGAGTGAGCCGGATTCAGCAAGACGCGGCGGCCGCAAGCCACCGCGCACTCTGCTGACTAATTTTGCTGACTCACCGAAATCAGACCGTTGCCCCGGAAGCGATCCAGAAACTGGAAGCGCGCCGTGCCCTCTTCGGGTCCAGCCTGGATAACCGCACCTAGTCGCATAGTCTGGCTGCCCGCTCCCGCATACTGCGGCCATTGCGGCAGGCCGGCTCCATTCGGATTCCCCGTACGGGCGAAGTTCGTCCAGTATGACTGCATCGCATTGGATACTGACATATCCTGACTGCTCGCCGTGACCGCCCCTTTAGCGGGAAAATTGCCGAATACATAGGCCACGTCCGTCGAGTGCGTGGCGATTGGGTTGTACGCCGAGGTCTGTTCAAAGTGGTAGACGAACACCGGTGAATGGCCGGTCTTCTTCTGCTGCGTGACCCAACCCCACGTCTGGTACTTGATGACCTGATCGCCAATCAGCACTTGAGCCGACTGCTCCGCCTCAGCAACCGACGAAGCCGGATAGAGTTGAAGGAAGCTCGCCAGATTCGCGGCGCCGAATTCAGCCGACGCAGCATCGGTGTAAGCCTGAACGCTGGTGTTCGGCAACGCGCGATTGAAAAACGCCAGGCCTTCGTCGGCATTCCAGCCGGCGAGCAACGGTACGTCGTTCTGGCGTCCATTCATGAAGCGGACGTAGGGATTTTCAGGCAACACATAACCGTCGACGATCGGCGAATAGTTAGTCAACCCGGGATCGGTCGCAAAGGTCCAGTTGGTCGCATTCTCCAGAGCCAGCGCGGGGACGGCTCTCAGCTTGTCGAGCGTGTCGGCGTTGAACTGAGTGCCCAACGCGATGCCCATCGTCTGGGCATTGGCGTAGGGCTTCATTTCACCGTGTTCACTTTCCCAGAATGCGCCACTCTCGCCGATAGCTTTCTGGAACAGGCCGGTAGCAAGTGGCGACGCCATCAGCAAGCCCACCGAATGAGAGCCCGCCGATTCGCCGAACACGGTCACGTTAGCCGGGTCACCGCCGAACGCAGCGATGTTGTTCTTCACCCACATGAGCGCCGCGATCTGATCCTCGATACCGTACATCCCTGACTTGTGACCATTCGACTCGGCGTCGAGATCCGGTCTCGACAGGTGACCGAAAACGCCAAGCCGATAATTCAGCGTCACCAGCACCACACCTTTCTTCGCCAGTGCGGTGCCGTCCAGCGAGTCGTCCGACGCCGTGCCGAACTGAAAACCACCACCGTGAATCCACACCATCACCGGCAATTTGGCGCCGCGCGTTTTCGCACCACTCCAGACGTTCAGGTAAAGGCAGTCCTCGCTGACGTTCGCCGTCGCGATCGGACCGCCCATGGCCGCCGCGGCCCAGCATTTCGCGCCGAACGTGGTCGCATTCCGCACGCCGCTCCATGGCTGCACCGCTTGCGGTTCCTTCCAGCGTAGATTACCCACTGGCGCGGCCGCGTAGGGAATCCCCCTGAAGCTGACGATACCCGACGCGTCCGCGGGATTGCCCACGAGACTACCTGAGACAATCGTCACGTTGTTGTTTAACGGCGCGGCCGACTGTTCGGGCGTCACATCGTTGCTACCGCAACCGCCCAATACGATGGCGATGAACGATATTGCAGCGCCGCGGCGCAGTGTTGTTGTGCGAGGCATTGAGTGTTGTCTCCGTTGTATTGGCGAATCACGAGCGTCCGCTAACTGCTCTTTAGAATGAGTGCTTGATCCCCGCCATAACGCCGAGTTGTCCAATACCGGCGGCCGGCGTGGTGCCGGGGCCACCCTGACTCAGCGTATAGCGCGCCTTCGCGCTATTGAACAGATACCCGCTTTGCAGATAGACGCTGGTCCGCTTCGACAGCAGATAGGTGCCGCGCAGTGCGGTCAAGGTACCGCGCGTGTCCTGCTTTGTATCGACGGTCCGGTACACGCCACCGTCCAGCACCACAGCAGGCGTCACGTAGTACGTAGCGGTCAGATAAAAGATATCCGTATGCACGTCGGGCAACGCGGGGGCGACCGTTTCAACACGACGTCCCAGCCAGCCGCCGCCCACTTTCAACTGTCCCGCTTTGAAGTAGCCATTCAATTGCGTGCGCACATCCTTATCGCCGCTGTTGGTCAGCGCGATTGGTGCGATACCGTTGAAGATATTCGCAGCAGCGCCCGGACCACCGCGCTGTTCGTCATACGATGCCGCAACGCCGAAAAAACTCGCGTCATAGCGAAGCAGTGCTGACCATTGTCGGCAAGCCTGAGAATTTCCGGGAATCGAGCCTGCGCAGGTACCCTGACCGGGTGAGTTGCCGGTACCGGCCGAGTCGCGGCCAAACGAATAGGTCGCACCAACCGTGAGCCCACCGAATGTGCCCTTGTATGCGACCGTGTTATCACTGCGCGCGTTCGGGATATACGCATCAATCGATCCGACACCACCGTAAATATCCGGTCCAAGCGCGTCGGAATCGGCGATGGCCCAGAAGGTCATCGTGTACTGGCGACCAAAAGTAAGTGCGCCGTACTGGTTGGTCAATCCGACCCACGCCTGCCGGCCGAATAGTCGACCACCCTGGTTGATGTCGCCGGCCCTCGTGTTGAAGCCATCTTCCAATGTGAAGATCGCGGCGAGTCCACCACCCAGGTCCTCCCTGCCACGGAGCCCCCAGCGTGACGGCATCGAGCCGGTAATGCCCGGCATGCGGATGACCTTGTCGCCAGCGGCATCGGCATGCGTCACCAGCTCGATCCCGGTGTCGATAATCCCGTAAAGCGTGACGCTGCTCTGGGCATGAGCGGAACCGCTGATGGCGAGCGCGGCGGCTGCGGCAATCGTTTTGTATTTCATGTCTCCGAACCTGATCGTTGATTTTTTATGGCTGAATTGAGCTTTACATGACGTCAGCTATCGTCATGCTTCCGTGCTGCAGGCAAAGTCGCCCAGCCCGGCCGAGGTCCATTCGATAAAGCCCGGACCACGACGCGCAGTTACCGGAATGTCAGGCCTGTGCAGTGTCTGTATCGCGATAGAACCAGCCGTTAGCAAGCATCGCGACACCCGCAATGACCACGGGCGCGGCAAACGCGACGAACGCAGCCTCGACAGAATGAAATGCGACCAGCAGAACACCACCTGTCATCGAGCCGATGATCGAGCCGATACGGCCGACCCCGAGCGCCCAGCTCACGCCGGTGGCGCGTGCGGCAGTCGTATAGAAGCCGGCGACGAGCACATTGGCGCCGGTCTGTGCCCCAGACAGCCCCAGCCCTGCCATGAAGACGGTCACATAGACCCACGTGGGTTCGTTGATCGAGAAGCCAATCAACCCGATCGAAACAGCAGCCACGGCGTAGGAGCCGGCCAGCACGAAGAACGGATTCACGCGGTCCATCAGGCGTGCATTGATCAGCGCGCCGATGGTGCCGCCCAACGGCAACATGGCGCCGACACGCGCGGCGTGCGCAGCATCGATACCTGCGCTGGTGATGACAGTCGGCAGCCAGCTGCTGACCTGGTAGTAGACCCAGAGCGTGCAGAAAAACGCCAGCCACAACAGCAAGGTGCCGCTGCGATAACGACGGCTGAACAGCGTCCCGATCGCCGTTTCGCGGGCCGCACCGGTCCTGGCGTCTTCGGGTATCACCTGCTCGAAAGGCGTATCTGGGTCTCCCGTCAGCCGCCTGAGAACCTGACGCGCTTCCCGCTCGTAACGCGGCTTGCCTGCCATGAAGCGAAGTGATTCAGGCATCCAGAGCCAGACAACTGGCGTGAGCAGCAACGGAAACAGGCCACCGAAAATGAATACGCCCGGCCAGCCGAAGCTCGGAATCAGTAATGCCGCGACTGCACCCCCGAAGGCCAGCCCAAGCGTGAAGCCGCAGAACATCAGCGTGACCAGTAATGCGCGGCTGCGCGCCGGACTGAACTCGGACGACAATGTGATCGCATTCGGCATGGCGCCGCCCAAACCCGCCCCCGTAGCGAAACGCAGCCCAATCAGCCATATCGGCGACGGTGCATAAGCGCACCCGAAGCTGCCGATGCCGAACAGCACCAGCGAGATCGTAATGACGCGCTTGCGTCCGATGCGATCGGCAAGCGGCCCGAACAGGAAACTACCGATCGTCAGGCCAAATAGCCCTGCGCCGAAAATCGGGCCCAGCTGAGCTGGACTCAGTGACCATGCTTTCTTTAGCAAGGGCGCTACATAACCCACCGAGGCGACATCGAAACCGTCGGCCGCGACAACGAAAAAACACAGGATCAGCGTGAGAATTTGTAGCGATGACGTCTTTCTGTCGTCCACCAGGTTATGAGGCGTAATTGCTTGCGCATGCATTTTTGTCTCCAAATATTGGGTTCGCTTTGGTGCGAAACTATTTCTGATTTATGCGGTATATCTTTTTATTTCGAATATCTTTGCGTCGCTTGTTTTTTGACGCTGGTTTGAGTTCGCTATGCCGCAGACGGATAAGCGACATCTGTCGATGAAGCAATGCCTTCCGGAGCGCGTCCCACCGCCCTCAATGCAGCGCTCTCAAAGCTGGCATTCAGTACGTCACCGCGCCATGCAACATGCTGGTCTGGTCGTATCAGTACGAAAGCAGCCTTATAGAGTTCCGCGATGTGCACATCATCGATATGAACGACAGTGAGATCCGGAAGCGTTACTTTTGCGCGATGAAGGGGACCCTCGCATTGCCCTTCGGCACTGGCGCCGGCGCTACCCGTGCAGAGCAATGTGAAACCGGCCCCGAAACGATCGTACAGAGAGGCGCCATCGGCGAGCCACGCATGCGGTGCACGATGACCGGGCCGCGCGGATGGCACGTAAAGGTTCGCGGTATCAGGCGATTGAGGACCTGGTTCCGCCTCGACAAGCGGTGACGACTCGTAGCGCGTGCCCAGGTGAACACCTGGAATCACGAATTCGGCCGTGGCATGAAACGCGAGGTAATCGCCCACTGCAGCGCGCGCTGCTTCACCGCTTGCTCCGTTCACATGCGTCTCGGCAGGCACCTGTAAATGGCCAATGCTGTCGGCGAATCCGCGTGCGAACGCGGTGTTTCTCAGTGCGGCGGGACGGCGTTCGGCTTCGTAGCTAGTGGCGAGCGCTTCGCCCGCGATGCCCTTGATCATTGCCTCGAGTTTCCAGGCGAGATTCGCCGCGTCTTCAATCCCCGTGTTGTAACCAAGGCCGCCTGTGGGCGTGAAGAGATGGGCCGCATCGCCGGCGAGGAACACCCGGCCAACGGAGAACTGTTCCGCGACCAGCGTGAAACCCGCGGTCCACGTCGAACTGCTTTTCAACTCAAAAGGAATGTCGGCACCGATCGCTTCGGCGATACGCCGTCTAACACTGCCGTCGTCGGGCACTTCATCGTCGCGCATCTGCACGTTCATGATGAAATGACCTTGACCGTCGACTGCGATGATTAGCGCACGTTGCTTCTGGCTGAATGTCCAGTACTGCCAGGCAGGAGCGTGCGGGCTAACGCGATAGATGTCCGGAGCGTAAAAGTATACGGCGGACATCTGCCCACCCATGAATTCCCGCTTTTCGCCGGCGACACCTTCGTACCGCACGCCCAATGATTTGCGCACGAAACTGCGCGGGCCGTCGCAGCCGATCAGATAGCGCGCGGTAACGGTCCGCGTTTGTGCTGGACGTGCAGCGGTTGCATTCATTTCGACAGTCACCTCGACCGCCTCGTCGTTTTGCGAAAACTCAACGACAGTTGCACTGAAATGCACACGGCAGGTGGTATTGCTACGCGCCACATTCAGCAGAACAGGCTCGACATAGAGTTGTGAGCAGCGGTGCGGCGGCTCAGCCGTCGCCCACGTAAACGAGTGTGCTTTGGCCCACTCCACGGCATCACGCGATGCGGGCTGCGAAAGGCGAGCCAGCTCATGACCCACGATCGACGTGAAGTAAGCGACATCCGGCGCGTAGTCGCGCGGCAAACCCAGCGAACGAACGGTGGAGGAAATGCCGATACGGCGGAAATGTTCCATTGTCCGTGCGCTATTGGCGTTCGCGGCGGGGTGTGTACTGGTGCCAGGCTTGCAGTCGAATACTTCGACGCTGATGCCACGCTGCCCAAGTTCAGCAGCTAAAAACAACCCAACTGGGCCGCCGCCCACGATGATTACGTCGCAGTCCACCACTTCCGTCTCCTATCCTTTTGTGTCCGTGGTGGGACAATAAACGTCGACACTGTATAAATCTATACAATGACTTTCATATTCATTATGAAACTGGTGCATAGATGACGCCACCCGACCTTAACTTCCTGTATGTCATTCAAGCGCTGGCCGATGAGCGAAGCGTGTCGCGAGCGGCAGACCGGTTGGGTCTCACACAACCGGCGGTGAGTCATGCACTCGGTAAACTACGCACCCTGTTTCAGGACGATCTGTTCGTCCGCGCCGGTTCTGTGATGGCGCCGACACCGGTTGGCGAGCGTCTGATCGAAGGTGTTGCGCATGTGCTGAATGTCGTGCAACAGGAAATCTGGAGTGCGAAATCATTCGATGCCAGCACGTCCATCCGCACGTTCTCGGTTTGCCTGAGCGACATGGGTGTGATCGTGCTGCTGCCGAGGCTGCTGGCAGCGCTGCGCGAACGTGCACCGCTGGCTTCACTGAAGCCGATTCAGGTACCGTCCCTCGAACTCGCAAGCGCGCTTCAGGACGGCGCCGTGGATCTGGCAATCGGCTATCTCGGCAAGCTCGGAGAGAATCTTCGTCAGCAACCGCTATTTCGCCGGTCGCTGGTCGGCATCGTCCGGGGCGGCAAGACGCGCAAGAAAGTGCGCATGACGCTCGAGCAATTCATGGAGAGAAAGCATGTGGTCGCCGGCACGTTAGCACTGACCAATCAACTGCTCGAGAAAGAATTGAGGCGCCACGGCGCGCGTTTGAAAGTCGGCGTGGATGTGCCGTACCTGCTGGCGGTACCGAGTCTCGTGGCGACGTCAGACTTTGTCGCGGCCGTACCGGACGAGCTCGCGGATCTGTTCGCCCGGCTTGCCAATGTCGACGTGTTTGAGCTACCGATCGAACTACCCGATCTGACCGTGCAACAGTTCTGGCACGCCCGGTATCACAATGACGCGGGACATCGATGGTTCCGAGGGTTGGTCAACGAAACATTGCGACAGGATGGCGGGAAAACGAAAGTCAGCAGGCGAGCGGAATGAAAGCTTAGGCGCGTGAGGTGTGCCACGGTAGCGCGGTGCGCCTCGACAGCGACGTGCGCGAAGGCGACACCATCACGTCATATCTGCGATCGGCTGCTTGCGAGGCAACCGCTTGTCCCCGCAAAACGGCCGGCTGCCGGGCCTGACGGCCGGTTAGCGTGGGATTGGCGCGACGGGGCCTCAACCTTTTGCCGCCCGCGCCGTTATTGCATCTGCACAAGCATAAACATTGGACCTTCATGGCACAAGCTATCCCATTTTCCCGTAACGCCGGCGTGGCGCGTGCGCGGCATGCCAAGGCGATGCTGCTGCCGATCGCCCGGCAGATCGCCGACGACCTCGCTCTGCGCGTACATCTGGCACTCGACGCCTTGCGCCGCGGCGCCGGCAGCACGAGCGACGCGCAAACACTCACGCAAGTCATGCTGCTGGCGGGCTTTCTGGCTGAGTCTGGCTTCGGCTCGGTGACCGGCGAGCAACTTGGCGCGGCAGAGGGCGCGGTATCGACGGTTTTCGATATCGGCCGTGAGACCGGCGAGTGGAGATTGGACAGCGCAGGCTTCGCGCTTTTCGCCGAAATCACAACAAATTACGATCGGCAACTGCACAGCGCACCCCTTTGGGCGATCACCGATGCCAGCGAACGACTCGACCGCTTTACCGCAGGCTTGTCGTATCAGATGCCGATGCGGAAACGGGCTTAGCGGGATGGGATAGCTTAGGTCGGCGGGGGTCCCCCGTCGGCGATTTTTCGGCAATATTGACGCCGTTTTTGCTGCGGTAAACGCAGAAACCCCACCGTTGAGGGGTGGGGTTTCTGTTACTGCAGGGGAGCCTGACGATTACCTACTTTCACACGGGAATCCGCACTATCATCGGCGTGGAGTCGTTTCACGGTCCTGTTCGGGATGGGAAGGGGTGGGACCGACTCGCTATGGTCATCAGGCATGACTTGTTGCCGTACTGCTCGGGGAGCAATACAGCCAATCTGGAAGAAGTAGTTTCTGGTGATGCTCACCAGCGGGAGTTGTGTTGTTTCTGGCACAACACTGATCTCAACCGTGCGTCGTGTGTCCCTGCCCCCTTCGGGGGTGGTCCTGAGTAAGCACTGAAGTGCTAACTCATCACGCAAAACACACCTGTTATAGGATCAAGCCTTACGGGCAATTAGTATCAGTTAGCTTAACGCATTACTGCGCTTCCACACCTGACCTATCAACGTCCTGGTCTTGAACGACCCTTCAAGGGGCTCGAAGCCCCGGGGATATCTCATCTTAAGGCGAGTTTCCCGCTTAGATGCTTTCAGCGGTTATCTCTTCCGAACATAGCTACCCGGCGATGCCACTGGCGTGACAACCGGTACACCAGAGGTTCGTCCACTCCGGTCCTCTCGTACTAGGAGCAGCCCCCTTCAAATATCCAGCGCCCACGGCAGATAGGGACCAAACTGTCTCACGACGTTTTAAACCCAGCTCACGTACCTCTTTAAATGGCGAACAGCCATACCCTTGGGACCGGCTACAGCCCCAGGATGAGATGAGCCGACATCGAGGTGCCAAACACCGCCGTCGATATGAACTCTTGGGCGGTATCAGCCTGTTATCCCCAGAGTACCTTTTATCCGTTGAGCGATGGCCCTTCCATACAGAACCACCGGATCACTATGACCTGCTTTCGCACCTGCTCGACTTGTCGGTCTCGCAGTTAAGCACGCTTATGCCATTGCACTATCAGCACGATTTCCGACCGTACCTAGCGTACCTTCGTACTCCTCCGTTACACTTTGGGAGGAGACCGCCCCAGTCAAACTGCCTACCATGCACTGTCCCCGACCCGGATCACGGGCCAAGGTTAGAACCTCAAACAAACCAGGGTGGTATTTCAAGGACGGCTCCACGCAGACTGGCGTCCACGCTTCATAGCCTCCCACCTATCCTACACAGATCGGTTCAAAGTCCAATGCAAAGCTACAGTAAAGGTTCATGGGGTCTTTCCGTCTAGCCGCGGGGAGATTGCATCATCACAAACACTTCAACTTCGCTGAGTCTCGGGAGGAGACAGTGTGGCCATCGTTACGCCATTCGTGCAGGTCGGAACTTACCCGACAAGGAATTTCGCTACCTTAGGACCGTTATAGTTACGGCCGCCGTTTACCGGGACTTCAATCAAGAGCTTGCACCCCATCATTTAATCTTCCGGCACCGGGCAGGCGTCACACCCTATACGTCCACTTTCGTGTTTGCAGAGTGCTGTGTTTTTATTAAACAGTCGCAGCCACCAGTTTATTGCAACCCCTTCACCCTTTGCGCGCAGGCGCATCAAGCTACAGGGGCGTACCTTATCCCGAAGTTACGGTACCAATTTGCCGAGTTCCTTCTCCCGAGTTCTCTCAAGCGCCTTAGAATACTCATCTCGCCCACCTGTGTCGGTTTGCGGTACGGTCTTGTTAAACTGAAGCTTAGAGGCTTTTCTTGGAACCACTTCCAGTTGCTTCACCGCCTAAGCGGCTCGTCCCATGCCCTTGAATTGCGCGCCCGGATTTGCCTGAGCGCCTTCTCCAACACAGGAACCGGGACTTCCAACACCCGGACAACCTTCCGCGATCCGTCCCCCCATCGCATTTAACAATGGTGCAGGAATATTAACCTGCTTCCCATCAGCTACGCATTTCTGCCTCGCCTTAGGGGCCGACTCACCCTACGCCGATGAACGTTGCGTAGGAAACCTTGGGCTTACGGCGAGGGGGCCTTTCACCCCCTTTATCGCTACTCATGTCAGCATTCGCACTTCCGATACCTCCAGCGCACTTTTCAATGCACCTTCGCAGGCTTACGGAACGCTCTCCTACCATGCACATAAATGTGCATCCGCAGCTTCGGTATATTGCTTAGCCCCGTTACATCTTCCGCGCAGGACGACTCGATCAGTGAGCTATTACGCTTTCTTTAAAGGATGGCTGCTTCTAAGCCAACCTCCTGACTGTTTTAGCCTTCCCACTTCGTTTCCCACTTAGCAATATTTGGGGACCTTAGCTGGCGGTCTGGGTTGTTTCCCTCTTGACACCGGACGTTAGCACCCGATGTCTGTCTCCCGTGATTGCACTCTTCGGTATTCGGAGTTTGCTATGGCGTAGTAATCCGCAATGGACCCCACAACCATGACAGTGCTCTACCCCCGAAGGTGATACACGAGGCACTACCTAAATAGTTTTCGGAGAGAACCAGCTATTTCCAGGTTTGTTTAGCCTTTCACCCCTATCCACAGCTCATCCCCTAACTTTTCAACGTTAGTGGGTTCGGACCTCCAGTACGTGTTACCGCACCTTCATCCTGGCCATGGATAGATCACCTGGTTTCGGGTCTACACCCAGCGACTGAACGCCCTGTTCGGACTCGCTTTCGCTACGCCTTCCCTAATCGGTTAAGCTTGCCACTGAATGTAAGTCGCTGACCCATTATACAAAAGGTACGCAGTCACCCCACAAGGAGGCTCCTACTGTTTGTATGCATGCGGTTTCAGGATCTATTTCACTCCCCTCCCGGGGTTCTTTTCGCCTTTCCCTCACGGTACTGGTTCACTATCGGTCGATCACGAGTATTTAGCCTTGGAGGATGGTCCCCCCATCTTCAGACAGGATTTCACGTGTCCCGCCCTACTTGTCGTACACCCAGTTCTTCCTCGCTGTTTTCGTCTACAGGGCTATCACCTGCTATGGCGGCACTTTCCAGAGCCTTCGACTAACAATGAAGATAAAGAGTACAGGCTGGTCCCATTTCGCTCGCCACTACTCTGGGAATCTCGGTTGATTTCTTTTCCTGCGGTTACTTAGATGTTTCAGTTCACCGCGTTCGCTTCTCATGGCCTATGTATTCAGCCATGGATACCTCAATAGAGGTGGGTTTCCCCATTCGGACATCGGGGGATCAAAGCTCGTTTGCCAGCTCCCCCCCGCTTTTCGCAGGCTACCGCGTCCTTCATCGCCTGTGATCGCCAAGGCATCCACCACATGCACTTGTTCGCTTGACCCTATAACGGGTGTGTCTCGCACTGCATCCACGGGGGATGAAGTGTTTCGTCACAGTCGCTACAGGTTGAGTATTCGTGTTGCGCCGTATTCCAAGAGCAATCTTTCGATTTCCCTTTTCATACATTGATACAATCACAACCCTGATTCACCTACTCACATGCCCATCTCTAGACACGCTTTCGTGAATCTCTTTACTACTTCTTCCTGATTGTTAAAGAACGACAGCCGATATAAAGCTCTGCTTCATATCACTCTGACTGGCTCAATCGCCAATGCATAAAGCTCGGTAAATACCGAACGCTAGGCATTGAAGATTGGTGGAGGATGACGGGATCGAACCGACGACCCCCTGCTTGCAAAGCAGGTGCTCTCCCAGCTGAGCTAATCCCCCAGTCATACAGATCACGCAACCTGTTCGCCCCGGGGTCCTCACCGGTTAGCTGCAGCCACCGCAGAAACAGTGGTGGGTCTGGATGGATTCGAACCATCGACCCCCGCCTTATCAAGACGGTGCTCTAACCAACTGAGCTACAGACCCCTGAGTCTGTCTGCGTATCTGTCCTGATTTCACAGCCGATAAGCGTGAGCGCTCAACGCTTTGACACGTCTAGCTCGAGAAAGGAGGTGATCCAGCCGCACCTTCCGATACGGCTACCTTGTTACGACTTCACCCCAGTCATGAATCCTACCGTGGTGACCGTCCTCCTTGCGGTTAGACTAGCCACTTCTGGTAAAACCCACTCCCATGGTGTGACGGGCGGTGTGTACAAGACCCGGGAACGTATTCACCGCGGCATGCTGATCCGCGATTACTAGCGATTCCAGCTTCACGCACTCGAGTTGCAGAGTGCGATCCGGACTACGATCGGTTTTCTGGGATTGGCTCCCCCTCGCGGGTTGGCGACCCTCTGTTCCGACCATTGTATGACGTGTGAAGCCCTACCCATAAGGGCCATGAGGACTTGACGTCATCCCCACCTTCCTCCGGTTTGTCACCGGCAGTCTCCCTAGAGTGCTCTTGCGTAGCAACTAGGGACAAGGGTTGCGCTCGTTGCGGGACTTAACCCAACATCTCACGACACGAGCTGACGACAGCCATGCAGCACCTGTGTTATGGCTCCCTTTCGGGCACCCCGACCTTTCAGCCAGGTTCCATACATGTCAAGGGTAGGTAAGGTTTTTCGCGTTGCATCGAATTAATCCACATCATCCACCGCTTGTGCGGGTCCCCGTCAATTCCTTTGAGTTTTAATCTTGCGACCGTACTCCCCAGGCGGTCAACTTCACGCGTTAGCTTCGTTACCAAGTCAATGAAGACCCGACAACTAGTTGACATCGTTTAGGGCGTGGACTACCAGGGTATCTAATCCTGTTTGCTCCCCACGCTTTCGTGCATGAGCGTCAGTATTGGCCCAGGGGGCTGCCTTCGCCATCGGTATTCCTCCACATCTCTACGCATTTCACTGCTACACGTGGAATTCTACCCCCCTCTGCCATACTCTAGCCCGCCAGTCACAAATGCAGTTCCCAGGTTAAGCCCGGGGATTTCACATCTGTCTTAGCGGACCGCCTGCGCACGCTTTACGCCCAGTAATTCCGATTAACGCTTGCACCCTACGTATTACCGCGGCTGCTGGCACGTAGTTAGCCGGTGCTTATTCTTCCGGTACCGTCATCCTCCCGCCGTATTAGGGCAGAAGTTTTCTTTCCGGACAAAAGTGCTTTACAACCCGAAGGCCTTCTTCACACACGCGGCATTGCTGGATCAGGGTTGCCCCCATTGTCCAAAATTCCCCACTGCTGCCTCCCGTAGGAGTCTGGGCCGTGTCTCAGTCCCAGTGTGGCTGGTCGTCCTCTCAGACCAGCTACAGATCGTCGCCTTGGTAGGCCTTTACCCCACCAACTAGCTAATCTGCCATCGGCCGCCCCTGTAGCGAGAGGTCCTAAGATCCCCCCCTTTCCTCCGTAGAGCGTATGCGGTATTAATCCGGCTTTCGCCGGGCTATCCCCCACTACAGGACACGTTCCGATGTATTACTCACCCGTTCGCCACTCGCCACCAGGGTTACCCCCGTGCTGCCGTTCGACTTGCATGTGTAAGGCATGCCGCCAGCGTTCAATCTGAGCCAGGATCAAACTCTTCAGTTCAAACCTGTTACTGTTTTTCGGGCTCTTTCGAACCCGGTCGCTCACTCAACGTACTGACGAATGATCATCCTGCCGCCGTGTTTCCACCCCAGCAGGAAAACCTTCCTTTAATACTAGTGTGAGACTTGATACTTTCGCTTTTGCAGCAGGCCCCGAAGGACCCACCGCCGCGTCGCGCATCAAGCGCCCACACTTATCGGCTGTTAATTTTTAAAGATCGATTTCGCATTCACTACCAAAAACCGCACCGCGTGTCGTCAACCTCACAACCACCCGGCACCGCTTCGTTCTGCGTCGCTGCATCTGCAGCAGAGAAACGAGATTATGAAGAACGGCCGGCATGTCGTCAACCCCCTTTTGTGAATTTTCTTTGGGGCAAAAGCGAATCAACGCCAGAACTTGCGTCCAGCTATAGCGCCCCTATATATAGTGAGGCGGCAAAATGTGAGCACGCCGTGCGAGGACGCGTGAGTTCATCTATAGTAAGAGGCTTGTCGTTAGGCGCGACGAATGGCCGGCACGCCGTTCGTAACGAGCACCCGCCCATGACCAGCGGGGCGCGAGGGAGTCTGCGACAGGAGTGCACGACAAAATGGTGTGCTCACAATGAGCGCGAAGGCGCAAGGTCGTATATAATGCGAGCCGCGCGAATTTCGCACTTTTCTATCGGCCCGCTTCACGCGGGCTCATCTTTTTTGCTCCCCAGAGCACAGCCAAACAACCGCGTTGAGTCACTCAGGTGATGTTGAGCCATGCTCGAAACGCCTGACGGTCGCGTCTTGCGTCTCATAGCGAAGCCTCTAGAGGAGAATACGTGAACCCTTTTGATCGCGAAGATTCGCAACACGAAACTGCCGGCTACACCGCCAAGGCGCCCGCTGGCCGCACAGCCAAGGGCAAAGGCGGCGGCAAAGCGATCCCCGTAGCGGCTGAACTTGCGCCGCAACAAGCCGAAGAACGCCAGCGCCAGATGCGCGCGCTGATCCAGCTGGGCAAGGAGCAAGGCTACCTGACCCACGCGCAGATCAACGACCACCTGCCCGACAACTTCGCGCAAACGGCGGCTATCGACAGCATCGTCAGCGCCTTCAATGACATGGGCGTGGCGGTCTACGAGCAGGCTCCGGATGCGGAAACCCTGCTGCTCAACTCGAACGCCCCCGCCGTGGTGTCGGACGATCAGGCAGACGAGGAAACCGAAGTCGCGTTGTCCACTGTCGATTCCGAGTTTGGCCGTACGACCGACCCCGTGCGCATGTACATGCGCGAAATGGGCGCAACCGAGCTGCTGACCCGCGCGGGCGAAATCGCGATTGCGAAGCGCATCGAAGACGGTCTTCACGAAATGGTGCAGGCGATTGCCGCTTGCCCACTCGCGATTTCCGCCATTCTGGCGAGCGCCCAGCAGGTCGCGGACGGCGAATTGCGCATCGACGAGCTGGTCGACGGTCTGAATGAGGACACGGTCGCTGCGGAAGACGCCAGTGCGAGCGCGGACGCCGCGGCGGACGTTGACACCGACGCGACCGACGATGACGACAGCGATAGCGAAGACGACGACGACGCCGGCCCGGCCGATTCCTCGGCAGCGGACGAAGCACGTCTGAAGCAGCTCACGAACGACTGCCTCGAAATCTTCGCCCAGGTCGGCATCCTGTCCGACCAGATGAACGCCTCGCACACGCGCGGCGACGTCAGCTCGAAGGCCTACCTGCGTGCCCGCCAGGAGACCCAGCAGCACCTTGCCAAGATCCGCTTCACGGCACGCACCATCGACCGTTTGTGTGGCGACGTGCAACATCAGGTCGCGCAGGTTCGCGCGATCGAGCGTCGCATTCTGCAAATCGTCGTGACGAAGAGCGGCATGCCGCGCGAGCAGTTCATCGAGTCGTTTTCGGGTCATGAAGCCGACCTGGGTTGGACTGAACGTGCCGCGCGCGGTGCGTCGGCGTTCGGCGCGGCGCTGGAACGCCATCTGCCGGCGATCCAATCGGAGCAGCAAAAGCTGATCGACATCGAGGCGACCGTTTCGCTGCCGCTCAAGCATCTGAAAGAGATCAATCGTCAGATGGTCGCGGCTGAGTCGAAGATGCGCAAGGCCAAGAGCGAGATGATCGAGGCGAATCTGCGTCTCGTGATCTCGATCGCGAAGAAATACGTGAACCGCGGCATGCTGTTCCTCGACCTGATCCAGGAAGGCAACATCGGTTTGATGAAGGCGGTGGACAAGTTCGAATACCGCCGCGGCTGGAAGTTTTCGACGTATGCAACGTGGTGGGTTCGCCAGGCCGTGACGCGCTCGCTCGCCGATCAGGCGCGCACGATTCGCGTGCCGGTGCACATGATCGAAACGATCAACAAGCTCAACCGCATTTCGCGCGAGATCTTGCAGCAGACCGGTCAGGAAGCCCATCCGTCGGTGCTCGCCGAACGCATGGAACTGTCGGAAGAGAAGGTGCGCGGCATTCTGAAGATCGCCAAGCAGCCTGTGTCGATGGAGACGCCAGTCGGCGACGACGGCGACGCCACGCTCGGCGACATGATCGAAGATTCGGCCGCGTCCTCGCCGGCTGATGCAGCGATGCAGGCCGACTTACGCGCCGCCATCGACGACGCGCTCGACTCGCTGTCGCCGCGCGAAGCAAAGGTGCTGCGTATGCGCTACGGCATCAACACGAAGTCGGACCACACGCTTGAAGAAGTCGGCAAGCAGTTCGACGTCACGCGCGAGCGGATTCGTCAGATCGAAAGCAAGGCAATGCGTAAGCTGATGCATCCGAGCCGCGCAGATCGCCTGAAGTCGTTCCTCGACCGTTAAAACGGGTTGCGCTTGTCGTGCGTCACGCATGGCAAGCGCATGCCGCACACGTTGCTGCGCATCCAGGCTCATCCACACTGCGGTGAGCATTACCACGTCATACGTTTGATTCCTTGCATGCCCCTCGGCCAGATCGGGGAGGCTGTCGTCGAGCCATTCGATCCCGCGTGACGTGTACATGGCCATCGCCGGAATGCGTAGCGCGTCGACCGGTTCGACGGCGACGCCTCAAGCAAGCAAAGAAATGTTCCCGCCGATAGTAATACCCGCTGCCAGCCAACGCCCCGCCGTGTAAAACGCATTGCGTGTTTCCTGAGGCAGATCCGGCCGCTCGAGGCCGAGCGTATCCTGCGCAAGACTCACACAAGTCGTTGAGCATGTTGAGATTTCACCCTCTGCTCGCACCGGGTCGCAAGCAGCGGAGCGTGCGGCTCCGCGGGCAAAATGCATTGCCTTAGGCTTAGGGCATCACAAACGTCTTCACGAGCGTCAGTTCGCCGGGCTTACGCATCGGCACGCGAATCGTTTCGCTCTTCTCGTCCGGCGTATTTTCGTTCGTGATGATCGTTACCTGCGCGACGGTGATATCGCTGCCGCTGTTTCCGTTGCCGTAATAATTTACGTACACCAGATACGTACCCTTCAACGGCGCCGCCGACGAGTAAATCTCCGGCCCGTAGCCGGTCGTCACATCCACGTCGAGCGCGCCGCCGTTTGGCGCCACGCGGTCCCCATACCAGGTATGCACTCCGTCCGGCGAGACAACGTGCAAATCCAGATCGGTCCCGTCGGTGTCCCACGCGAGCACCACGCGCAACTTCGGCTGGGTCTTGCCGCTGTACGCGTCGTAAAACTGGACGCGCTTGCGCGAACCATCCGGCGCCCGCAGTTCAACGCTGTTGCTGCCGGACGGAAAGGCGTAAGGCCGCGAAAATTTGCCGTCCTCTTCCACCCGCTGAGGCAACGGCGTACCGTCGACCACCAGCGTGCCTACCGACGTGCCCTTTTTCTTCGGCGCGTTGCGGATTTGCCCCTCGATCAGCGCGAACCTCGACTGCCCCTCGGGCGTCGTGACCGACACCGCCGGGTAATGCACGTCCTGCGTATAGCGCTCGCTGTCGCCGCTGGTGTTGCGCCAGCCATTCAGCGGCGCGCCGAAGTCGATATCGCTCGCGTACGCCACCGTCGCAGCCTGCAAACAGGCGACGACGAGCACCATCCAGCCAGCCTTCACCCAACCCGTCGTCTTGACCTTCATCGTCACTGCTCCCATCCCGCTGTCAGAGTCGTTCGCTTTTCACGAGTAGCAGGTCGCCGATCTTGCGCAGCGGCACGACCATCGTTTCACGCCGCTCGTTCGGCGTGTTTTCATTGAACACCAGCGTCAACGTCGCGGTAATCACGTCGCGCTCGTGCGCGGCGGCGTCGAAGTTGTAGCCGGTCGAATCGAAGTTGCCCCAGTAATTCAGAAAGAACAGCCACGTACCGTGCTCGGGCGCCGCCGACGAAAATATCCCCGGCCCCGCACCGTCCACCGAATCGACGTCGAAACCGCTGCCGTCTTCGAGCGTCGGGTTGGCGAAGAACGCGTGCAGACCGTCCGGCGTGATCACGTGCAGATCCACCTGCGCTTTCGGATCATCCCACGTGACGATCGCGCGCAGCTTCGCTTGCGGCTTGCTGCGGTCGGCTTCGTAGAACTGCATGCGCTGGCGTTGTTTGCCGTCGGCGGAAATCAATTCGATGCTGTTCGAACCCGCGCCGAATGCCCACGGACGCGCGAATGCACCTTCGTCGTCGGTATAGAGCGGCGTCGGATTGCCGTTGACGACCAGCGTCGGCGGCTTGCGGGCGTGTTTGTCGATGTGCTTCAGGCGTCCTTCAATCAGCGTGCGATAGCGCTGCGCGCCACGATCGACCGGCGGCCGGGGATATGCCGCGACGAAGTGCTCGCCTTCGTTCGTCAGTCCGCTGTGACGCCAGCCACCGAACGCGCCGGTGAGATCGGCGAGCGCGCCGCCACCGCCGCCGTCATTTGCGCCGGCAGCTTGTACATTCGTCGCCATACTCGCCGCCAGCGCAGCCGAGGCCACGGCAATTGCCGTGCAAACTCGAACACCGCGCGTATGAGGTGGCAAGGTAACTGCCACGCGAACTCGAACGCACCGCATAAGAGGCGCCAAAGCAACGGCCGCAAGAATTCGAACGCGGCGCATCACAGGGAGCGCGCGGAACATGGCGGAAAGCGAGCGCGAGACGGTATTCATTGGATCGGATTGTCGGTACGAATCAGCGTGCGCGCGGTACGTTCGACGAACGCTTCATCGAGGCCACGCGGATGATGCTGGAACGCGAGGTGAATATATTCATGCGCCAACGCGATGCGATCTTCTTCAGTTTGCAGGCGATACACGTACACGCGATTGCGCTGCGCGTCCGCATAGGGCCGCCCCTCACGCACCGCGCACACGGCCGGCAGATCGGGCGTCTCGTAGCCGGCCGCACCGTCCATGCGCCGCGCCCACAACGGCGCGTTGCGCTGCAGCCATTGCTGGGCGCCGGCCACCTGGATGCAATCGCCGGACAACGGGCTCTCGAACGACGTCAGGGTCGCCTGCGGCCAGGTGCGCGAGAGGATGGCGTCGAAAGTGAGACCGGTTTGCGCGAGCGCCTTCGCGGCAAGCCAGCTCATCTGACCGGGCGCGGCCTTGTCGTGGTGATACTGAACCGGCACACCGGTGAGCACCAGTGCGTCAGTCATATCAGCCGCACGGCGCGCCGCAGCGGTCGGCACGCGCGGCAGGACGCGCTGCGTGCTGCTGCTATCGTCAATACGGAAACAGCCGTGGTCGTGATTGCCGTGCTGCACGACGTAGGACCGCGCCGCCACCGCCAGCGCTTTCGCCGCTTCCGGCTGGCTCGTGTCGCCTTCGCGCTCGACCACTCGTGCGACGTAGTCATTCATGCCGAAGCGGCCGACCACTTGTGGCGCACCTGCGGCGTCGCGATCGAGTCGCAGTTCGCCACGGCTTTCCACACGCGCCCAGTTGCCGTTGACGAAACCGATCCGGAAATCGCCACGCAGCGGACCATCGGGTGCCGCTGCAGGCCCTTTGTCACCGAGCACTTGACGAATCGGATAGCGGCTGAAGAAATCGACCAGTACGCACGCGTTGTCGTCCGGTACGGTGATTTGCTTGAGCAAGGGCGCGATGCGCGGCGCCGCGGCGGCCAGTACGCGCACGCTGCCGCCGAGGCCGCCCAACCACACTGGCGTGCCGTCAGCGAGCCAGCCCGCCGCGCCGCCAATCGAGGCGCCAGGCCGCGCCGGGTCCGGCATCGTCCACGTTTTGGCGCGCAGCACGCTGCCATACAGCGATACGGTGCCCTCACCGCGTCCGCTCGTCAGCACCGACACCAGCGTACTCGCCGCCGCTTCGCGTGGCCGTGCCGGCATCGCCTGCAATGCGGCGAGCAGGTCGGTCACCGGCTCGCGGCGCGTGGGCGTCATCGCGTGCAGATCGCGCAGCCAGACGGGCGCATGCGCGGCCGTCCAATACTTGCGCCAATCGGCGGGATCGAGTTGAAGGCGTGCAGGCTCGAAAAAACGTCCGCACGATTGCACCAGCGCATGTTCGCGGTCGATGTGACCACCCGTCATGCAGCAATACACTTCCTCAGGATCGCCGCCGCTGCAGGTGTAATCCGGCGTGGCGATATTGCGATCGACCAGATAACCGTAAACGAACAGCTTCCACACGCTGCCGAGCGGCGTCTCCAGGGTCGTCGGCAACGGACGCGCGGACTGCGGCACGAGATCGTCCGCGGCGCCACGGGCGTTGAACTGCCAAAGCTGCGATTGGCCGTCGCGCAACCAGGCGAAGTGCAGCGTTTGCGACGAGGACGCGGCGAACGACGAGCTCGACGTTGAGCCTCGCGATGAGCTTGACGACGCAATCGGCGACGAGCTCGCCCCCGCAGCTAGTGACGCACTCGACGATGCCATCACCGCAGCCGCTGCCGCACCTGTTCCACCAAAAACACACCCAGCCCCCACGGCGAGCGCGATCCGCAGCGTAGCTGCCAGACGATCGCGCGAGTGCCGAAGAGCGAAGAACATGGCGATCTCGCTTACTGGATGCGCAGGGTCGTCACGCGATCGCTCTTGCCGCCTTCAAACGCCTTGGCGTCCGGCTGATACATGCGGAAGTAGCGGGCGGGCGGCAACGCGAACGTGCCCGGCAAAGCAAAACGCACCAGTTGCCGCAGCGTCACCGGACGATCGAGCAAGGGCACCGGCTGGTGATAGGCCAACTCGCCCATCTCATACGAAGCGGCACGCGCGAACGGCTGTGGACCGCTTACCCCTTCTTTCTCGCCCGGCAAACCATCGATCGACACACCCCAACTGGTCGCCTCCACATCGCCGCCCGGTGGCAGCGGCACGTCGAGCAAACCGTAGTGGTAGGCGTTGCCGGAGCGCGGCGTGAGCGTGACTTCGTCGACGTACAACGCATTGCTGTCGATCGCATCGCCTGGCTTTACCCGACGTGCGGTGAACGCCGAGCGGCCCAGTTGGCTTTCGGCATCACCCGCCTTCTTCGGATCGGCTTTCACTTCAAGCGGCTCCAGCTTGTAGAAACGACGTTCGACGGTGATGTTCAGACGACTGTCCTCGCTCGTATGGCTGCGGAATGAGACCAGTGCGTTCACGTCGGTGCGCGCGCCGCCTGCATCGAGCGTGGTCGGAAGTGCCACGCCGGTCCATTTCCACAGCGGCGTGCCGGTCGGCGTCGAAGCGCGCGTCCAGCCCGCTCCTTGCAGCGACGGCAGCGAAGCCGGCGCCGCGTCGCCTCCGAGCGCTTTGCGCACCCACAGCAACGTGAGCGCGCGATCGAGTGTCGGATAGTCGGCGCTGCTCTTCGCGAGCAAGGCCGATGCATCGACCGCCGCGCCACCGTCGCCACCCGTCATATAAAGCAGGCTCTGCACAAGCGGTGCGGGATCGTTAGCCAATGCCGTACGCGCGGCGCTCATCGTGGCATCGAAGCCATCCGGCAGTTGAGCACTCGTACTGCGCGCCATGTTGGCGACCAGCAGCGTCGCCATTTGCTTGCCGCGCGGCGAATCGGCTTGCGCGAACACGATGCTGTCCGACGCGCCATACGTGCCGTTGCGCGCAGGGGTCGAAGCATTGCCCGTAGCCGCTGCATCGCTCATCAAGTCCGCCGCGACGCCCGACACCGGCGTTGCGACCGGCAAGCCCATCTGCTGCATGAACCAGAGCGCCAGCGCACGATGCAACAGCGGCTCTTTCGCCCCCGCATCGCGATAGACGTCCATCGCATGCTGCCAGTTGTCGGCAGGCAGCGTAATGCCGAGGCTGCGGCTCGCGAGCCAGTCCGCGTAGTACGCATAGGCGGTAATCAGCGAACTGCCGCCGGTCGTATCGCCCCACCAGCCGAACGTGCCGCCGACACCCGCCAGCATCGCCAGACGTTGCCGCTGATTACGCAACAGCGCTTCGAGTCCTTGCGTCGAACTGGCGTTGTCACCACGGCCAATGGCATCGTGAGCAAGCGCCAAAGGAACCAGGCGACTCGACGTCTGCTCGGCGCAACCGTACGGGTAATTGATCAGATCGTCGGCGACGCGCGCGAATTGGCTCGCTGCACTGCCGATGAAACGCACGCTGACGTCCTGCGCATCTTGCGGCAGATTGAGCGGCTTGTTCGAGCCGTCGAGCGTCACCGTGCTCTGATGCAGATCGAGCCAGCCGCTCGCATCGAGATGGATAGTGGTCTGCAAGCGATCCACATCCTTACCCGCACGACGCAAGGTCGCGTTGATCACACCCGCCTTCAACGCGCCAGTCGGCAGACGCAAATAGTTGGCGCCGCGCTTGAGCGTGACCTTCTGGTTCAACGAGAGACCGCCGCCGTCGACCACCCACTCGGCGTCCTTATCCGCGTCGGTCTGATTGAAGGCGATCATGTCGATGGCCGGCTGATCGTTGGCGCGGAAATGCGAAGGCCCGCTCCACTTGAGATACAGCGCCTTGTCCGAACGCACGTATGCGGTGCGTTGACCAACCATGCCGTCCGGCGCCACCGCGCGCACGGTGACGCGCCAGCGGGCCAGCGAGTCCGGCATCTTGAACGTCATGGTGGCGTGACCGTTCGCGTCCGTCTTCAACGTGCCTTCCCACGCGGCCGTGTCCTGATCGTCACGACGCGGCCGTTCGAGCACTTTCACGCCGCGCTCGTTGTAGTTCGCGCGTTGCGGGCCGCCTGGCGCGCCCTTCAACGGCGAGCGCGCCAGGTCGTACGTAATGAACGACAGACTCGACGACGTCCGCACATTATTACGGCGCGGGTGATAGAAAAAGTCGACGATATTCGGCGCGATTTCCGGTTGCAACACGTAGACCATTTCATCGACCACACTCACCGTCAGATTCGCCGCTTCCGGCTTGCCATTCAGCGTGCTGTCGAAGTTCAGCGTGACCGTATCACCCGGACCGTACACCGGCTTGTCGCTCTTCACATTCAGTTCGATCTGCGGTTGCGCGACCACGATGCCGGCGTTCTGGAACACGTATTCGCCGGCGTGCACGTACAGCACCGAGAACGTCATGTTCGGCGCGAATTCTTCGCCGACCTTAATGCGTGCTTTCCACTGCGACGGCGCCACGCGTTGCAGTTGCAGCCAGTCGCCGCCGGCTGTCAGCAAGGCACGGTGTTCAACGTTGTCGCGCTCCAGTGTCAGCAAGGCATCGTCGACCGGCATGGGGAACGTGATCAGCGCCTCGGCGGTATCGCCGATCTTGTATTTGTCGCGATCGAACACGATCTCGACGCTACCCGGAATCGCCTTCAGGCCATCGCCCGCAACCCAATGACTCGCAGCGGCGAGCAGATTACCTGTGTCGTCCTTGACCGACAGCATGTACGAACCCGGTTCGTCGAATTGCACCGGGAACGACAGCTTGCCGCCTGCCGTTGTGCCTTTGAGCGCGCCTTCGCCGTGCGTCTGCGATTCCAGCCGCGTCCATTCCCACTTGGTCGGCGCATGTGAAGACGGGTCGATCGTACCGAGTGCTTGCAGATCGAAATTGACCGCTTCCTTAGGTTGCGAAAACGACTTGGCCGTCGACAGGCGATAAGGCGTCGCGCCGCGTGCAATCAGCACCTCACGCGTCACACGCACCTTGTAGGCCGCGCCGTCCTGCGCGAACAGCGTCAACGCATAACGGCTCGGTTCTTTGGCTGCGGGCAGCGTGAGGCTCGCGTTGCCGTCGCTGTCGGTTGTGAGTTCCTGCTGTTCCAGTTTGACCGGAAACAGCCCTGCATAGCGCAGTTCACCATCGACGATCGTCACTTTCTGCGCTCGCAGCGTGACCGAAACCTTGCTGTCGCGCACCGGCTTGCCGTCCGGATAGCGCAACTGGATCTTGCCCTTCAGTTGCTCGCCTGTCGCATAGTCGGCTTTATCCATCGACAGATTGACGTCGAAATGCGGCTTCACGTATTCGGCGACGCGAAATGCGCTGCCGTATACATCGCCGTTGTAATCGAAGCGTAGCGTGTAGCCGCCGGCGGTTGCATCGGCGGGCAGCGTGAAAGACAACTCCGCGCCCGTATCGGAAGCAAAATGCACCTTGCTGGTCGCGACCGGCGAACCGTTCGGGTCGAGTACGTCGAGCTTGATATCGGCGTCGGCAGGCGCGGTAGATTGCGTCGCGTTCTGGAACGTACGACCGATGAACTTCACATGCACCGCATCGCCGGCACGGTACATCGGACGGTCGGTCACCGCGTAGATCTTGGTGTTGTAGATCTCGCTGTCGTAATAGAAATTCTCCGAGACGAACACGCCGCCTTGCGGATCGGTGCCGAGCACGTAACTGCGCTCGGGGCTCACGTGTTGCAGCACCAGTGCACCGTCACTGCCGGTGGCGCCACTTTGCAGCACGCCTACGCCGTCGGTCCAGCTCACGTCGGTATTCGGCACCGGCTTGCCGTTATCGCGCCGTGCGGTCCACACCAGCATGCCGCTCGACGCCGCTTTCACGACCGCGACCGTGTCCGATACGAACAGCAAGGTATGCGCGCGATAGTTGCCGATCACCGCCTCGACGATATACAGCCCCGGCGGCAGTTTGCCGACCGGAATCATTACGTTGCCCGAACTCGCTTCGATAAAGTTACTACTGCTGCCCTCGAGGTTCACACCCTTCGGCGGCGCAATCACCTTCGCGTCCCAGATCGGATAGCGAAAGCGCGCGACCATGTCATAGCCTTTCAGCGGCGCGAATTGGGAGTTCTGCTGGAATTGCGTCTGCTTGCCGGCCTGCTCGCCGAGCTTGAATTGCGGTTCGGCTTCAGTCGCCTTGCTGCGTGTCGCGAACGACAGCACGCGTTGCCAGGCGCGGCGTGCTTCGGTGAACCAGCGGTCCCACAGATAAGCCAGCGTATTCGCCAGCCCTTCGCCCTGATAGTTCGGCGCGACATTCAGGCGATGCAGATTCTTCTGCGCCTTCAAAAAATCCAACGGCTTTGGCACGCGATACACGACGATGTCCGCGCCGCCATACGCTTGCAGTGCATCCTTGAAGTCGCGGCCGGGCGCTTCCAGCCGCACCTGCGCCAACTGATCGCTGCCGAAGCTCGCGTCCGAGAGCAGAAAGAACGGTTGACCGTCGACCTTCTGCGAAGCGAAATTGCTCGACGGCGCCGGTTGCAAGGTCGGGTTCGCGGCGATGTTGGTGTCGGCGGCGGTGCTCGAAGCGTCGTCGTCGGCATGGGCCGCCGGTGCGATGACGAGCGTCATGGCCGCGAGAAGCGCGACCGCAGCGAAGCCCGCGCGACGATGCAAGTTGCCGAGCCAGGCGCGCGACGCAGTGACGAAGTTCATTCGGGTCATGGTGTCAGAAAGTCCAAACGAAACACGCCAACGAAATTCGGATTGCCGTCGAGCGGCTGCCAGCGGGAATCTTTCCATTGCATCAGGTCGGAGACGGCCACGGCGCGCAGACCGGTATCGGTCGGCGTAACGGTGCCTGTGTGATAAGCGATGTAGCGATCCAGCCAGATCATCAGATGCTGGTCGTCGCCCTGGTCGAAGAACAGCAGGTCGCCAGGCAGCGCCTGGTTGACGTCCTTCGAAACAAAACGGCTATTGCGTTGAATCAGTGCGATCGCCGAGGCGTATGCGCCGCTGGAACCGTCGAGCTGGGTCCAGCGGTTCGCGATTCCGCGTTGCGATGCGGACAGTTGCAGTTCGGGCGGCATGCTGCTGGTGTCCGCGAGACTGGTCATGCCGTTGGCGCGCAACCATTTGCTGTCATGCGGCTTGAGCGTTTCGCCGACGGCAAAGCGCACGAGACCCGCGCAATCGCGTTGCGTCCAGCGCGGCGTCGGGCCGCGGCGCATTTGCTGGTCGACGATGCGCACGAACCAGGCGCGAAACGCGGCGGATTGCTGCGGTGAGAGCGCGTCGGGGTCGGGCGACGCGGCGGTGCTCGTGAGCGCGTTTGCACAGGGCGCGAGGCCGGCCATCATGAACGCGGAAGCCGCGCGCGCGAGCCAGGCGCGGCGCGTGATCACCGGCGCCGCGCCGGAGACGTGAACGCGGCGCACTCAATCGCCCTCGGTGCCGGGCTGATCCGCAGGCGCATCGGCCGCGCCCGTGGTGGCATCCGCACCTGCGCCCGCCTTCGCACGATCGAACCACCACTCCACCGGCACCCAACCTGTGGAGCCGGGCAAGTTCTGCGGCAGCGTCAACGAAACCGGCGGGTAATGTGCGAGCGCATGCAGCTTCGGCACGAGATGAGTACGCGAGGCATTGCGGAACACCGCTTCCTGATCCGCCGGCAACGCCGCGCCCGCTTCGCGTTCGATCAACGCAGCCGCGGACGAAGGCGTCAGCGTGAGAATCGTGTGCGGCAGACGCTGCGGCGCGAGCGTATCGGCGAGCGCCGGATAGCGCTTGTCGAGCACAGCGAGCGTATCGTCGACGAGACGCGAATCAGGAGAGAAAATCAGATAACCGTGCGCCAGTGCGAGCGTCACCGGGAAATAGCGCTCCGCCGACAGTTGCGATGCGAACGACGCCTTGCTCGACACGGCAGTGCCAGAGCGCGCACTGACCGGCCGTTGCCACACGGTGACGCTGGCGCCCTGGTCGTGCTTCGTGACCGGCAAGCGACGATAGCCCGCGTCAGCTTCGCCGGATTTGGCGGCCTTCGCCTCGTACGCGCCGATCACGTCGCCAAAGGTTTTACCGAGTGCGGTCTTCAGCACAGCGAGGTTCGCCACGTCCTGCGTCTTCACGCGAGCGACGAAGACCGGCGCGACCAAAGTGGACTTCGCATACCAGCAGACGGCCGCGGGGCCGGCGAGCTGATCGCCGATCACAGCGGCGCCATCCGCGCCAACATCCGCGACCTTGCCCAACAGACCCGATGCCTCTTTCCAGTCGGCCGGCAAGCTCGTGCACGCTGCCGGATTGGCCGGCAACGCGCGCCACAAATCGGCGCTGTTCCACTCCTGAGGCAACTTGCCCGGCTCGATCAGCGCGGAGGTCTGCCAGTTCGCCGCGGCATTGCCGTTCGACGAAAAGTCGAAGCGCAGCGCATCAATACCCGAGAAAAACGCCTGATAGCCAAACGACAAATAATTCGCCGACACCACCAGCCGGTGCCCCTTCGGTGCATCGCCGGGCGCGTCCAGTTGATAGGCGCGCGCCGCATCGTCGCGGCCCGACGAAAGCATCTCGGACACGGCGTCGGCCCGCTCGCTCAGCAAGCTGCCTTTCGCGTCGAGCAGCACGCCGGGTGCGGACATCACGACAAGGCGGTCGTCTTTCGTTGCGAACAGAATCGTGCGGCCAACTGCCAGCTTCAACGCGTAAACCGGTACGTCGCCGGAGAGCCTGGCCACCTGGCTCAACTGCGAGTCGCTGGCAGCAACGTTGCCGAAGCCTTGCAGCAGCTTCGCCAGACCGTTACGGTGCATCGACATCACCCAGTAGCCGAGGCGGCCATCCGGCGAGCGCCACAGCAGCACGTGCGCGGGTTCGTCGAATACACGGCGGATCAATTCATCGCGCCAGTCCAGTTGATGTTCGAATGCGAGACGCCGCAGCGCGCCTTCTGTGGACAACCGCGTGTCGTTCGATTCGTAATAGTCGACGAAGTCCTGAGTCAACACGTCGTGCAACAGTGGCACGCGCAAGATGTCGCGCGGCAAACGCGAGAGCGCTTCGCTGTCGATCACCGCATCCGGATGATGAATATCGAGCACGACTTCGGCGGTCTCGGCGGCTTTGCGATGCGCGAATGGACGCCACACCGCCTGAATGACCACGCCGGCCACGACCAGAAGACCGACTACCAGGATTGCAATCTTTTTACGCGACATCTTCATCTGATTTTTTCTGGTTCGATGCGACGGTATTAACGTGGATGACCGATGAATTAACTCATCGGAAGCATTCGCCGAAGGCAGCGATGATAACCGATATTTTTAACCCCAAACCAGTGAGACTCTTCATTTAACAATCAGCCATGTTTCAGGAGTTTGACGGAAATATCGAGCGAGTGGGATTAAATCATTAGAAAGCGTGTCGGCTCGAAGCAGCGACTTGAGTTAAACAGCATGGGAAGACGGCGCCGGTCTGCGGAGAAAGCAGCACGTACGCTTGCTGCCGTGCCCAACAATGCAGGGAAGGCTGTCGAGCGCTGTCCGGCCGCGGCGACCTTACGCCGCTTTAGCGGACCGGGATGTTTATCCTAAATCTCCGCGATTTAGCATCTGCATAAAAAACCCGGTTGCGCAGTTCGTGCTCACCGGGTTATTTCAAGCACTGTTCATACAGTTTTGCCACCAATACCGCGTTAGCCGAGTTAGCTGTCGTCAAAAGAGTGCGAGCGCCTGCTTCATTCTCTGCACACCGGTTTCGATTTCGGCTACACCGGGCGCGGCAAATGACAGGCGCAGTGCCGTCAGATCGATATTGTCTTTATAGAATGCGACGCCCGGTACGAACATGACGTTGCGCTCGATACAGGCATGCAGATAATCGGATGCGTTCTGTCCACCCGTCAATCGCGCCCACACGAACATGCCGCCGGCAGGACGATGAAACGCGATGGCACGACCCAAACGCTCATCGAGTGCGTCGCATAGCGCGCGGCACTTCCCAGCGTAGGCGTCGATGATTCGCGGCAGATGACGCTCCAGCGCGCCGCTCGCAAGATATTCGGCGGCGATCACCTGGGCCCAGGGCGAACTGCACAGGTCGACCGTTTGCTTGGCGACCACGCAACGGCGCAAAATTTCCGCATGCGCGACCATCCAGCCGACCCGCAAACCCGGCGCGACGATCTTCGACAAACTCGAAAAATGGACAACCCAGTCGCGTGAACCGGGCACCTGATCGCTCAACGCGAGCAGCGACGGTAACGCCGCGCCACTGAAACGCAAGTCGCCATAGGGATCGTCTTCGACGATCAGAAAATGGTGACGCGCCGCTAGCTTCAACAACGCCATACGGCGCTCGTGCGACAAGGTTGCGCCAGTCGGATTAGCAAAGGTCGGTACGGTGTAGAGCAGCTTCGGTGGTCGCGCTAGTGTGCCCGCTTCGAGCAACGCGGCGAGCGCGGCGACATCGAGCCCGTCCTGATCGACAGGCACGGTCACGACATCGGCCTCCTGCAACTTCAGCGCCTGCAAGGTCGCCGGATAAGCGGGTTGCTCGACCAGCACCACGTCGCCAGGCGCGACCATCACGCGCAGCAGTAGATCGAAGCCTTGCTGCGAACCGGTCGTGACGAGCAATGCCTGCGGCGTACAGGACGTACCGCGCCGTGTCATCAGATGCGCGAGTTGTTCCTTGAGGACGGGCAGGCCATCCGTCGGACCATATTGCAGACAGAGCGTAGCCTGCTGCGACGCACGCGCCGCGGCCGCATCGAGACCTTCGCTGTCGAACAGGTCGCTTGCCGGATAGCCGCCGGCAAACGAAATCATGCCGGGCTGCGCCAGATACTTGAACAGCTCGCGAATCGGCGAACCAGCCGGCGCTTCGAATGCGGGGTTGAACGTGAACATAGTGGCAGGCCGCTTATCTTGTCGATGGAAGATCGGCATCGATTGTGGCGATCGTCGGGGTGGGCGGCAAACGATATCTATGCACTACATATTGCGTTTTCCGCATCACCTCCAACGCACCGGCTAAACCACGTTCTTCTCCACGATCGGCCGGTTTTCGAGCACACGAGCGAAGCTCAACGAACCAAGATCAAGCGTCGTATAGCGGCCATGCAGAATCAATTCGCTGATGCCCCGACCGGTTGCCGGGCCCTGCTGCAGACCGTGCCCGCTAAACCCATTGGCAAAAATGCAGTTATCGACGCTAGGGTGATAACCGATGATCGCGTTCTGATCGAGCACGTTGTATTCGTAATAGCCTGACCAACAATTCTGCACGCGCAACGCTTCGAATTGCGGCACGCGGTGCGCGAGCGTCGGCCAGATCACGTCGTCGAATAGTGCGTGATCGACTTCATCGAGCGGCAAATCGTCAGGATCGTTATCCGCTGACGGTGACGTACCGCAGATGAACGATTTGCCTTCGGGCCGAAAATACACGCCGCTCGGATCGATCAGCAAGGGACAATGTTCGAGCCGCGCGGGCGACGTAACATTGAAAATACTGCGGCGTCGTGCGAACACCGGAAGGTCGATGCCGGCCAACTGCGCGACTTTGCGCGACCAGGCACCCGCAGCGTTCACCACCACGTCGCAGGCGTAGACCTCGCCATTCGCGGTTTGAACTTGCGTGACATGTTTGCCTTGGCGATGCAGCGCGGCGACGTCGGCGGCAACATAGTGCGCGCCAAGTGCCTGCGCTTTCTTGCGCAGCGCCTGCACCAAACCATAGCCGTCGAACCAGCCCTCACCGCTTTCGCCATAAGCGCCGGCAATGAGGTCTTCCGTATTGAGCCAGGGAAAGCGCGCTTGCAACGCATCTTTGTCGAGCAAACTGATATCGGCGCCGAGACTCTTTTGCAGTGCGTGATTCTCACGCAGCGTCGCCTCACCGGCGGGTGTGGCGAGAAAGAGATAGCCACCTTCGTGCAGATCGATCGACGGTTTCGCGCCGTCGATATCGAGCCGCTCGCCGATCGAGCGCAGAAACTCGATGCCGAATAGCGACATCTGAATAGAAAGCGGCGTAGAGAATTGCTGACGAATGGATGCCGCCGACAATGCCGACGACGAACGCGCATAAGTCGGATCGCGTTCGATGACCGTGACGCTGACCGTCGGATCGGACAGCCGCAGAAAATACGCAATCGAGCTGCCGATCACCCCACCGCCGACGATCACGACCTTGGAACTCACGTCTTACTCCACGAGTAGCATAGCCGCTCAGAAACGGCCGGCGGCGCAAACGGATTGATGAAAGAGGTTGTGAACAGCGGCGCATGAATGCGCCGCTGTTTTCCGCTGAGTGCTCTACCGCTTTATTGTTTTTTTACTGTGTTGCTACTTACAGGATCAGGCGATATTGAAATCAATGCCCTGCGCGAGCGGCAACGCCGACGAATAGTTGACCGTGTTGGTCGCGCGGCGCATGTAGGCCTTCCACGCATCCGAACCCGACTCACGACCGCCGCCGGTTTCCTTCTCGCCACCGAACGCGCCGCCGATTTCCGCGCCACTCGGTCCGATGTTCACGTTAGCGATACCGCAGTCGCTACCCGAGTCGGACAGGAAGCGTTCAGCTTCGCGCAGATCGGTCGTGAACACGCACGACGACAAACCGTGCACCGCCGCATTGTTCGCGTCGACCGCATCTGCGAAATCCGAATAGCGCAACACATACAGAATCGGGGCGAAGGTTTCCTTCAGCACCACCTCCGTTTGCGACGGCATTTCGACGATGGCCGGACGCACGTAGTACCCGCCTTCATGACCCTTTACCTCGACGCGCTCGCCGCCGAACACCTTGCCGCCTTCGGCCGTGGCCTGCTGCAGCGCTTCCTGCATGCGAGCGTACGATTGCTTGTCGATCAGCGGCCCCATCAGCGTGCCTTTTTCGAGCGGATTGCCGATCGGCACCTTGCTGTACAGTTGCTTCAGACGTTCGATGGTTTTGTCATACACGCTCTCGTGCACGAACAGACGCCGTAGCGACGTGCAACGCTGCCCCGCCGTACCCACCGCGGAGAACAGGATGCCGCGCATCGCGAGCTCGTGATCCGCGCTTTGCGCGACGATACCCGCGTTGTTGCCGCCGAGTTCGAGCAGCGAGCGGCCGAAGCGCTTCGCCACCTCAACCCCGACCGTGCGGCCCATTTCCGTGCTGCCCGTCGCGCTGACGACCGACGCACGCGGGTCGGCCACCAGCTTCGCGCCGACATCGCGGCCACCGTTGATCAGCGCGGTGAGACCTGCCGGCGCATCGCCGAATTCCTTCAGTGCCTCGCTGAGAATCTGGTTGACGGCAAGCGCGGTCAACGGCGTCTTTTCCGACGGCTTCCAGATCACCGCGTTCCCGCAGACCAGCGCCAGCGCTGCATTCCACGACCACACCGCCGCCGGGAAGTTGAACGCCGAGATCACGACGCACGTACCCATCGGATGCCACGTTTCAGCCATACGATGGCCCGGGCGTTCCGAAGCGATCGTCAGGCCATACAACTGGCGCGACAGACCGACCGCGAAGTCGCAGATGTCGATCATTTCCTGCACTTCGCCCATGCCTTCCTGCAGGATCTTGCCGGTTTCAAGCGTGATGATGCTGCCCAGCGCCTGCTTCTTTTCACGCAGACGGTTGCCCAGCAGGCGCACCAGTTCGCCGCGGCGCGGCGCCGGGACGTTGCGCCACGCCGTGTATGCCTCTTTCGCATTGGCAAGGGCCACGTCGACTTCCGCCACCGTGTTGCTGGCCACGCGGCCGATGAGTTCACCGGTGATCGGCGAATGAACCGCGATGTCGCCGGCTTGCGCCGCGTGGGCGATGCCGAGGTCGGCGAGGATGGTGGAAGCGTCCATGAGAATCCCTTTAATTTCCGATACGAAACAAGAGTAAGTTCGGAAACTATACACGCGGGATTTTATGGCGGCAAGCGTATTTGCCCGGGGCCGGGCGGCGGATCAGGCCGGATGGGCTTGTGAGCTTGATGCAAGGCAGGAGTGACGTGGCGTTGGGCGGTGCCGTGGGCGGCTGCTGTTGATGGCGGGGCAACGCGGTGTAGCTTGTGCGTTCGTTTCTTATTGGAAATTGTTGGTGCCAGCTTGGGCCTGGGTAGCAGTTCGCCGAAGGCCGACGCAATCCGGACACGCCGCCCCGTTAGTCGCGGTCATGATCGGCCTGCAGCATCTTGAGTCGCGTCTGCCCATCGGGCGTGAAGTGCGTGCCGAAGCGAACCAGCCCTGCCTGACGCAGATGACACCCCATCGTGAAACTCAGCAACATGCCCGGTTCGGTGTCTTCGATATCGATGTCGATCGATTCCAGGCGTGGCTCGTACTTCAGTAGCGTCGCCTCGATCGCACCTCTGAGCTTGTGCGCAGACGACGGCAAATGGCGATAGATTTCCGACAAGTCGTCGAGTCCGTAATCGGGAAGGTGCGCGAGCCCGTTGCGCCGGCTGTTCAGGATACGTTGGATATTGTCCTGCACGGACAGGAAGGTCTGAGTCGCGGCATCGAAATCAGCGACGGCAGCGCCGTTGGCAAAATGACCCGTCACCGCCTCGAAGAGACCCGGCCCACCGCGGGTCATACCGCTGCCTCAATCGTGCTGTCAAAGTTCACCGCAATGCCACCTTCCTCGGTGAACGACAGCGTAATTTCGCGTGGCAATTGCCGCGCGGCCACGCGTATGAGCAATCCGCGCGACAGGATCGGCAGAATCTGCTGATCGAGCAGACTGTCAATATTGCGCGCGCCGGAGTCAGGTAATTGGCACGCGCGCACAAGTTCGCGTACCAGCGAGTCATCACATACGAGCGGTACGCCAAACCGGCGCTCGATGCGATGTGCCACCTTGTCGAGTTTCATTCGCACGATCGACGCCAGCGCCCCGGCTGAAAGCGGCCGGTACACGACGGTCTGGAAACGCGCGAGCAGCGCCGGCTGGAAGTGCTCGATCAGGAGCGGCCGAATCGTTTCCATCAGCATCGAAGTAGTAATGTCGCCGGCCTCCGCGACAGCCTCCGTCGCGGCCATGATCTGTTCGCTGCCAAGGTTCGACGTCATCAGAATCACCGTATTGCGGAAGTCGATCACGCGGCCTTCACCATCGCGCATCAAGCCACGGTCGAACACCTGATAGAACAGGTTCAGCACGTCACGGTGCGCCTTTTCGACCTCGTCCAGCAGAACCACGCTGTACGGGCGCTGGCGCACGGCTTCCGTCAATACGCCCCCCACTCCGTATCCGACATAACCCGGCGGAGAGCCCTTCAGTTGCGAGACCGTGTGTGCTTCCTTGTATTCGGACAGGTTGATTGTGATCAGCGCACGTTCCCCGCCGAACATCAGGTCGGCCAGCACGCGGGCCGTTTCCGTCTTGCCCACGCCAGACGGACCAACCAGCAAAAACACGCCAAGCGGCGCTTCGTCAGACGTGAGGCCAGTTTTGGCGGCGCGCAGACTCTTGCCAAGCGCGGCGAGAGCGCCATCCTGACCAACTACGACACGGCCGAGGCGCGTCTCGATCTCGAGCAGCGTCGCGAGTTCGTCTTCCAGCAAACTGCCGACCGGCACGCCGGTCCAATCGGCGATCACGCGGGCAACGGCCGCTTCGTCCACTTCCGCTTGAATCAACGCGTCGGCGCCGTGTCTGGCCAGTACTTCATGGGCGGCGCGAATAGATTGTTGCAAGTCGCGACGTGCGCTTTCTTCCGCTGCCGCGTGCCATTGTTCACGCAGTTTTTGCAGCGTGGCAACGGCATCTTTCTGTTCGGCGAACGTGGATTCAAGCGCATCGAGTTCGACCTTGAGATTGGCGAGGCGAATGTCGATCGCGACCAGCCGTTCGCCGACATCCACGGACGTGGCGACATGATCCTCGACTAACGCACTGCGTTCGACCTGGAGCGCAGCCTGTTCGGCGTGACAGGCGGAGATCGCGATGGGGGTGATTTCCGAACTCATACGGACGCGCGCCGCAGCAGTATCGAGCAGATCGACAGCCTTGTCCGGCAACTGACGGCCGGTCAGATAGCGACGCGAGAGACGCACCGCGGCGGAGACCGCCGCGTCGGTGATGTGCACGCCGTGGTGCTTCGCGTAGCGCTCCTTCAGGCCGCGCAGCATCAGGCATGCATTGTTATCGTCGGGCTCATCCACCTTGACCATCTGGAAACGCCGTTCGAGTGCAGCGTCGCGCTCGAAGTACTGCTTGTATTCGGACCAGGTGGTTGCGGCAATCGTGCGCAGTTCGCCGCGCGCCAGTGCCGGCTTGAGCAGATTAGCAGCATCTGCGCCGCCTGCGGCGTTGCCCGCGCCGATCAGCGTATGCGCTTCGTCGATGAACAGCAGGATCGGTGTCGGCGACCGTTGTATCGCGTCGATCACATTCTTCAGTCGCTGCTCGAATTCGCCTTTGACGCCGGCACCAGCCTGAAGCAGACCGAGGTCGAGCGTTAGCACGCTGACTTCGCGGATCACCGCCGGCACGTCACCTTCAGCGATCTTCAGCGCGAGTCCTTCGACCAGCGCAGTCTTGCCGACACCCGGTTCGCCGACGAGGATCGGATTGTTCTTACGGCGCCGTGCAAGAATATCGACCATCTGCCGGATTTCCACATCCCGGCCGAAAACCGGATCGATTCTGCCGTCGCGCGCTTTCTGAGTGATGTCGACGGTGAAGTGTTGCAGCGCGTCAGATCCCGGCTGCCCGGGAAAGGGTCCGCGCGACCTGGCTACCGGCAATGAGGGTTGATCGCTGAAAGCGGCGTGAAATGCGGTTTCGTCCGTGGCGCAGCCGACCTCGGCATTGCCAGGCGCTCTACTCACGCGCTCAGACGCAGTATCGGCATCGCCGTCTGGCTGTATAGATGCGCCCGCTGCTTCCACCGACATCCTGTCGAGTGCAGGCATCAAGCGTCCGATCTGCGCAGCCGACACGGAGAGCAACGGCCACGCGTCCGGCGCGCGTAACAGATGGGGAGCGTCAGCGAGCGCGGCCAGCAGGTGCGCCGAGCGGATCGAGGTGGCACGAGCATCAAGCGAGGCGTACATCCATGCCGCTTCCAGCAATTGTCCGAGCCGACGGGAGAGACCTGGTTTGCCGCGCAACTCGCCCGGAAGCCGGTCGATCGCGCTGAGCAAGCCGTTCCAGATGCCGTCCGCGTCGAGTTCATAACGGCGCACGATCGCCACGAGGTCGCCTTCGCCCAACTCCAGCAGCTTGATCAACCAGTGTTCAATTTCAATATCGCGATGAGCGCGCATTTCGCACAGGCTGGCCGCCTCGGCAAGCGAGCGGGCGCAATGATCGTTGAGGCGGCGCAGAAATTGAGAAGGGTCTCGGACAGTCATGGCAATGGATAGCAGGAGCGATATAGATAAAAATCGCACGAACCGGATTGAGGACGGTACGTGCGTTAAAGACGGTGCCCCCGCGGGAGAAGTGAAGAGGCACCGTGACTCGTCCCTTCTACGAACGTTCGTTCCAGCTATCGGCGTGGATGATGTTGCCGTCCTTATACGACCACGTGATTTTCTCGTAGCGCAGTTCGACGTCTTCCAGATGATTGTGCTTTTCGTAGGCCGGGTTCTTGATATCCAGCATCTTCGGCTTGACCGCTACGACCTTCACGTTGTCGAGCTTCGTGTTGAAGTATTCTTTTTCCTTACCCGCGTCATCAATCTTGTACCACTTGATCTCGATTGACTTGAGCGTCTGACCACTTGTCACCGCCTTGTAAAGGTACGGCGTCGATGCGTCGGTTTCCTTCGTGAAGGTGATCGGCTTGTGCACGCGCGTGCCGGTCAACTTGCCGGTGTTCGCATCGGTCGGGATGTTCACGCCATGATCGAGCGCGACGATCTCGACGCTGCCTTCGCGGCCCTGAACCGTCACTGAACCCTTGATATCGGCGCCGCCATCGTCCTTGATCCACATGTATGCAGGAATTGCCATTGTTTTTTCTCCTTTTACTCGAATGAACAGGCCGGATGGCCTTGGGGGGTTAAACCGCTACTGCGATCGTCGCGACAGTCAGGAATGAGCGTAATTTCGACACGACGGTTAGCCGCACGCCCAGCCTCTGTGTCATTGGAGGCTTTCGGGCGGGTGTCGCCGTAGCCTTGAATCGCGAAGTGCGTCGGCGGGATACCGGAAGCATCTGCCAGCCAGTCGCGCACGGAGGCGGCGCGCGCCTCGGAGAGTTTCAGATTGCTGTATGAACCGCCCACCGAATCGGTATGGCCGGCGACAAGAACGCGCTTGCCCGGGTGCGCCTTGATCATTTCCAGCGCGCGGACCAGAACGCGGTTCGAACCGCGATTCAGGACAGCCCTGCCGGTACTGAACAGCGACAGACTGTCGAGTTCGATGGTCGGCGGCGGCAGTGCCGGCGGCTGATAGCCTGCAATCAGCGCATTGGCGATCGGCAACAGCGGCGCGCCTCGATAGAGACCCAGTCCCAGCCGTGGCGGCACACCGGAGGTGGCGTAGCGCTCGAGTTCGTCACGGTCGCGCTTGACTGCCTTCAGCGCGTCGACGCGCGCCGCATCCTGGCCAGGCACGATTGCCTTGTAGCGGGATATGTCAGCCACGACACGTTCAACCAGCCCGCGATTCTGCCAGGCCGAAGCGGCTGCAGCAGCGCAGAAGCACGCCGCAAGACAGGCGAATGTATGAGCCAGTGCCCGCGGCAAAGATCGTCTTACAGGTTGAGGCGGGATGCCACGGATTAGCGTCTCTGGAAACGGACAGGCGAGTCGCGCGCCGTTGACGGTAGAAAGTGCCAAGCCGGTAATGGACGCAACGAACTGGCTGTATAGCGAGTGCGGGGATGGGCGCCCTTCGATCGCGGTTACGCCGAACCCGTTGACGCGCAACGGGTGACTGCCGCGCTGAACGTCGATTAGTGCAGGTAGCACTGCGTCGCAGGCCCAGCGTGCGAGGGCGTCCAGTCGTGCAGCGCGACGTGCGCGGGGTTCAGGGTCGATTGACATGCCCACGCGCGTGTAATGCTCGAGACGCGACGAGACGAGTGCAGGCAAGGCTTCGATCCGCAGGTCGCCGCCGCCAGAGACGCCAAACCAGGGACAGTCGTCGGCCGCTGGATCGGTTTCCTCCGCGTACACTGCGACACACACCGGTAACGGATAGCCGACAGCACGGCTCGCCTCGGCGATGGCCACACGCCAGCGCTTCAGTGCGGCAGCCAAACTGGGCTGGCTGTCGATCCGGTCAGCGGCGATCGGATACGCGACCGCATCCGGACCTTGACCATTGCGCCACCGCTTGAGCGCGTCCGCTAGTTGCGCGAGCCGTGTCGGATCATTTGAGCGCACCCAGATTGCCGTGTCGGTAATGCGCACGAGGTCGGGGCCAAACAGGTCCGCGAGCGAGCCTTCAGGGTCTCCCCCTTCCTCGAGAGGTGTTCCTTCGGGACGTGTCTCGCGGACCGTTCGTTCGATGTACGGTGCGCCGACGACGACGATTACCAGTGGCGTATTGCGTTTGATGTCGGATGGCAGTGAAGCCAGCGCGGTATCGATCGCGGATAGCACGTACCGTGTGGCTTGCCGGAGCTCACGGATGCGTCGCGTCGCAATGACGATGGCGACGACCACCATGAGAACGACCAGGGCTGCACAAACTGCATTCCACGTGAACGACCACGGCGAGAACGCCGCAAGCCAGATCAGCGCGAGCGTCGCAATCCATACAAAAAGCGTTCGATAGGGATAACCAGACAAGCGTATCCCCGTCATTGCGCAATTTGGGCGATCGAGGCGTTTAGCCATTGATCAATCGCGAAATAGACGACCGCCGCGGCGACGCTGGCAATCATGACCCATGCAATTGGCGACAGCTTGTCGAGCCAGCGATGTCCGACTCCTTGCGTGACTATCACGGCACCTGTCGGGTCCGTGCGGCCGATACCACGGGCAAGGCGCTCATCGACAGCGCGCATCAGCGCCGCACGCGCATCACGTCCGTCGATCGCGAACTTGCCGGTGAAGCCAAGACTTAACACGGCGCCAAAGATGGCGAGAAGCGGTAGCACGGGTTGCGGCTCGGCCAGACGCCGCTCGATACGAGTAATGAGTTCCTGGCCAGCATCGTGACTCTGGAACTCGACCACCTGCAGAGGTTCACGTTCCCAGGCATCGCGGTCGCTGCCCTTGAGCATGTTGAGTGCCGCTTCGTCGAGCAATGCGCATTGCGCATAGGCCGCATCTTCGACCACGTCGCGTGGATGCCCTGCCGACCTCAGCTCTGCACGGAGCCCTTCGATCTGTTTTTTGCATTTGCGGCGGAAGTCGTCAAAGGACGATGCCGGCGCGGCGTCACTGGACAGACTCGTGACCGTTAACGCCGTGTCGCGCAACGCGACCGGCAGGAGCGTAGGGTAGGCAGTTTCGACGGACGTCATGTCGGGAGCACCGCGTAGAGTTCAAGCGACACGTCTGGAATCGAAGCCGGGACGTAAAACTGGCACGCGCGCGCGGCGACCATTCGCTGGAACGCGGGGTGCGTGCTATCGAGCGCGAAATATTGATTCTCAATGCGGATCGGGATGGCTGCCGGCAGGCGCGACATCGCGCGCAACGGGATACCCGGTAACGCCGAATTTACAATCTGCTCGACTTCATCCGGAGCACCTGCTTTGCACAAGCGCGGCAACTGCTCAAGCAATACGTGAGCCGGCACGCCGGACTGGACCGACAGGTAATAGTCAGCCCCTTCGACGAGCCGTTCGTCGTTGATTTTTCCGACCCAAACCGTTCCTCTTGCACGCTCGAGCGTAATCGGCACAACGCGCGACGGGATTACTGTGTCGAGCAATGTACGAATCAGCGATTCCAGTTCCGCGAACACCGGTTCGGGCGCGTAATGGTCGTACGGCGGGATCGCCTGAAGCGTTTCGGTGGTCGAGAACGTGAGCAATGAACCGGCAAGGCGCGCAAGCACACCGTATAAGCGCTCGGGATGCTGATGCGGCGCCTGGCACAGTCTTGCGAGTTCGGGCCACGTGCTGTTCACGCTGTGAAGCAGCCAGAATAGCGATACGTCCGCAACCGCATAGTCGGCGATCTGGTCGGAGCGCTCGCGCCGACGCACGGCGAGACTCGCGTTTTTCGCGGCAAGCACTTCTGCCAAGCGGTTCATGCGTGCCGTCAATTGGCTGCTTGCCGACAGAACGAGACACGGAGGCACAAATGTTGGGTCGATCTCGAAGTGGCCTTGCGCATTGCGCACAAGGCGGGCGACCGGACACGTTACGTAGTCGCCATACTTTTCGAAGTCGAACAGCAGCGCCAATGCATGACGCTCGACGCTAATTTCTTCCTTGCCTTCACCGTTGAGGTCCGCGACTTGCAGATACTCGCGGACTAGACGGCGTGGACGAGCGGGCTTCACGCCCGCCTCGATGCAGTTGCCGCCTTGCGCGTCGAAGAGCGGCAGGCCTGCCAGTACGACCACGGCCTCCGTGTCCGAAGGGACATCGCCCAGATCGCGTACGGCGGGCAGCCAGTCGGCTGTTTCACTATCGACAAACGTGCCGTCAGGTAGCCGCAAGTCCAGCGTGGTCATCTGAAGCCGATGGATCGCCAGTGCGTGCGCGTCCAAGGCAACCCTGCTTATTCCCCACGGCTCAGGACTGGCAATACGCGCGACACGCTCATCGGCGAACCGGTCCCACAGGGCCTGCTGCTGGAAATGCTGGGGTGTCATGAAAATCCCCTGAGCCCACAGCGGTCTTGTTATCTTCATCTTCATTGGTTTATATGCGGATCGATCAGCAATCCACCGGTACCCTGCGGATCATTCGCCGCGCGCGCCCTCTCAGCACATCGCGGCGATAACTACTTCTGCAATGGATGCTCAGTTCTTGGCCTTGGGCATCTGCGAGACAAGTGACAGATTGATATCCATCCCTTCGACCTGGAAATGCGGCACGATGAACAGCTTCACGCGGAAGAAGCCCGGGTTGTCCTCGATATCCTCGACAATCACCTTCGCTTCGCGCAACGGGTGCGACGCCTGCAGGTCGTCGCCCGGATCAGTCATCTCCGTCACGAGCGTCTTGACCCACGTGTTAAGTTCCAACTCCAGCAGGCGCCGGTCCTTGGTTGTGCCAATGTTCTCGCGCTGAATCAGCTTGAGATAGTGTGCGATGCGCGAAAGCAGGAAGATATACGGCAGGCGCGCGTTGACGCGACTGTTCGCTGAAGCTTCTTTCGTGTCGTAAAGTGCCGGCTTCTGTGCCGAATGCGCTGAAAAGAAGCACGCGAAGTCGTGATTCTTGTAGTACGAAAGTGGGATGAAACCTAGATTGGCGAATTCGAACTCGCGCGTTTCCGGAATCAGCACCTCGCTAGGAATCTTTGCCTGGTTGCCAGTGCCAAGGTCGTACAGGTGGATCGGCAGGTCTTCAACGAGACCGCCCGCCTGAGGACCGCGGATCTGCACACACCAACCGTTCCTGATGAAACTCCTCACCATGTTCGCGCCAAACGCGAACGATGCATTCGCCCACAGGTAACGGCTATGGTCCGGACCTTTGACTGCTTCCGTGTAGTTGAACGCGCGTACCGGAACTGTCTCTGGACCGTACGGAAGACGCGCGAGGAAGCGTGGCAGCGTGAGGCCGATGTAGCGCGCATCGTCCGAGTCGCGGAAGCTCTTCCACTTCAGATATTCGGCGCGATCGAAGTAATTGCCAATGTCGCGGATGCTTGCCACCTCTTCCATCGACTCCTTGCCGAAAAATTTCGGCGACACCGAACCAATAAACGGCATGTGTGCGGCGGCTGACACCTTCGATATGTTGCGCAGCAGCGTAATGTCCTGCGTGCTACGGTCGAACGCGTAGTTCGAGATGATCGAGCCGATAGGCTGGCCACCCGGCGTGTCGTATTCCTGGATATACGTATGCAGGTACAGGCCACTCTGGATGACTTCCGGCGTGTCTTCAAAGTCCTGGCGCAGCGCATCCTTCGATACGTCAAGCACTTCGATCCTGACGTTCTTGCGGAAATCGGTACGATCAACCAGGAACTTCAACCCACGCCATGCCGATTCGATCCGCTGAAAGGTCTCGTTGTGCATGATCGCGTCAAGTTGACGGCTGATCTGCTGGTCAAGGTGTTCGATATGAAAGTCGAGCAGACTTCTGTCCAGACGATCGACGTGCTGGGACGAATCCTTGATCATCTTCAGGAAGACGCTCATCGCCTGGGCAACGCGCTCGTCCAGCGACGACTCTGCGAGCCCGTCCGCGTTCTGGAATGACTCGAACGGGCGTGTTGAGGTGACCGGTGTCAGGTTGATTTTTTCGCAAAGAGACTCGTAGACGCTTTTGGCCTCGAGGACAACGGTGTCCGACCCGGTTGATTGATGAAGCCGTGTTTCGTTTTTTGCCATGGTGCAAAACTCCTCAGTGACCGGGCGGTTATTGGGCAGACTGCGGAGCGGACGGCGCTGCCTCACCGATCTTCTGCAGATCGTTGCGAAGGCGCTCGGACAAAGCCGGGTCCTTGAGAATCTTTTCGAGTTCGCGGCGGAACATCGCGTTGTCAAGCAGGTTCGACTTGAGATCGCGCAGCAGGTTACGGGCGGCCATCAGCCCGCGTAGTTCAGGTACCTTGGCTGCGACCGCGTCCGGTTTGAAATCGTCCATCGATCTGAAGTCGAGAACGACCGGCAGTTCGGAACCGTCACTGGCAAGCGTGTTCTCGACCGCAATCCTCGCCTTCGGGTTGTAGTCCGCCAGCACCGAATTGAAGTTGTTCTTGTTGATGTCAACCTTGGTGCGCTCGGCGAGCGCCCGCCCGTCCTGACCGTTGCTGTAGTCACCCATCACCAGCAGCTTGAGCGGTAGCTCGACCTTCTTCTGCGCGCCTCCTGTGTGCAGGTCGAGTTTCAGGTTGATGCGAGCTTTCGGCACTTCATTCTGGAAGCTGTTACTCATCTTCGAGTCCTTTTGGTTTTAAGTAACGATCAGTACTACCAATCCAAGTCGCAATTGATATCACGAGATCTGTAGATTTTCCTGTAGGAAAAGTATGGTTTTTGTCAAAATTCAACAAAAGCGTTCAAGTCAGTTCACAGGACTGCGAAAAATGTTTACCTTCCTGACCCCAAACACAGGCATCGAATCGACATAGACAAACCGCACGCTTTGTCCCGTCGGTTGCGATGAAACGGAGATGCGACGATGGCGGATCTGCTCAAGAAAATCGGAACTTACGAAAATCAGAGTATGGCAATCACCGGACGACAGCCGTACTTCGTCGACGTGCCGGGCACGGCGAACGCAAAGGACCTGTCGGTTGTGTCGTTCGAGGCGACTGAGCGTATGGGCGAGCCGTACCGGATCACGATCATCCTTACGCACCAGGACCGCCTGTCAAGGTCAGACTACCTCGGCAAGGACGCAGTGTTTTCGATCGTCCGCGAGGATGCTGCGCCACGGAAGTTCTCCGGCTGCATTACCCGCTTCTCGAAGACAAAGACGACGAAGGATTTCAGCAGCTATGAGATCGTCGTCGAGGCGCATATCGCGCGACTGACACTCGTGCGCACCAGCCGCATTTACCAGTATCAGACCGCGCCGGAGATCATCGAGGCGATCCTGCGGCGGCACGACTTCAAGGGTCATCAGTTTGTTTTCAAACTGCGTCGCCAGTATCCGCAGCACAAGTTCCGGATGCAGTACCAGATGGCGGACCTCGCCTATGTCCAGATGCTGATGCAGAAAGAAGGCATCTATTGCTATATCACTGAGGGCGAGCACGGCGACGTGGTGGTTTTCGCTGATGACATCGACCACTACCTTTACGTCCCCGAACTGAAAGTGCCGTACCGCGAGTCGGCGGGTCTGGAGGCCGGTGTCGAGGCTGTGTTCGCCCTTCAGACCCATGCGCAGACGGTACCGCAGTCGTTCGTAGTGGCCGACTACAACCCGGACCGGGCGTGGGAGCGGTTCAGGGCCGAAGCGAATGTGGCCAGCAAGGACACGACTACCTATGGTCAGCCATACATCTACGGAACACACCACCTGGACCAGGACGGTGCGAAGTGGGAAGCGCAGTTGCGCCACGAGGCGGCGATCGCCTGGCAGATAGCCTACGAAGGCGGAAGCAATGTGCTGGACCTGCGGCCGGCGCGGATCCTGCGCATGGACAAGGATCTGCCGGATGCCCCGCAAGAAGTGCCCTTGGAGGATGCGCCCAAGGGCCAGGTGGTCATCGAAGTGACGCACCGTGGCGCGCGTGACGAGGCCTACAGCAATACCTTCCGGGCGATCCCGTCGGACCGGCGTTTCCGCCTGAAGCTCGAAGACCACAGGTGGCCGAGGATCACTGGCACCCTGAGCGCAAGGGTGAGTTCTCCAGGGCAGTACAAGTACGCGTATCTGACCCAGCAAGGCTACTACACAGTGCGTTTCGACCTTGATTTCGACGAATGGAATCCGGGTGGCGAGAGCGTGCCGCTGCGCCTCGCGAAGCCGTTCGCAGGCGCCTTGCAGACCGGGTTCCACTTCCCGGCGCTGGACGGCACGGAAGCGGTGATCGAATGCCGCGATGGCGATCCCGACAAGCCGTATATCTCGGCGTTTCACCACCACAGCCAGGCCGTGGATCTGATTACGAATCAGGATAGGTGGCTTTCGCGCAATGTAATCCGCACGCAGAGCGACAACAAGCTCCAGTTTGAAGACTGGAAGAGTGAGGAACACGTCAAGCTTTCTACCGAACATTCGGGCAAAAGTCAGCTGACCTTGGGACACATTGTCAACGGCAAACGCCAGAAGCGCGGCGAGGGCTTCGAGCTGCGCACATCGGGTTGGGGGGCAATCCGTGCGGGCAAGGGCATGTTTATCTCGGCGGACGATCAGCCCGGCGCGGGGGGACAGCAACTGGACATGCAGGCGGCGCTCACGCAGCTACAAATTGCACTCTCACATGTTGTGGGTCTTGTGGATGCCACGACTGCGGCCAACGCGGAGCCGGCCGACAAATCAACGCAGGCCAGCTTGAAGGATGCGCTGGACAAGCTGAAGGATGCCGGCCTCATCGCCAGCGCTCCAGCCGGTGTCGCGCTCGTCACGCCGCGCTCTATCCAGCAGGCTGCCGGCGAAAACGTGATGTTGACGGCGGGCAGGCACGTGGACGTCAGCGCCGTGAAGCGTTTCACGCTGGCCGCTGGCGAATTGATCTCGCTGTGTGCACATAAGCTTGGACTGAAGCTTTTTGCGACCAAGGGCAAGTTGGAAATTCAGGCGCAGAACGACGCGCTGGATCTGTTCGCGTCGAAGCAACTTCACATTGCCAGTGCGAATGAGGACGTCCTGATCGCCGGCCGCAGCAAAGCTGTCGTGACGAGTGGTGGGGCCTGTATCAAGATCGAAAACGGCAACGTTGAAATCATTTGTCCGGGCGACTTCCGGATTAAGGCGGCTTCGTTCAGGTTCGAGGGTCCTCAAAGTTTTGGTACTCCGACGCCCGTTCTGCCGCAGAGCGACTTCAAGGCGTCGGATTTTTACAGCTTTACACGCTAATGACGATGATTATCAGCACGATCTGTCGTGGCACAGGGCATGCCGCAGACTATCAGTCATGGGTGAGACACAGGAGTACTCAGTTGAAGATAAAGAGCGCTTCCTTATGCATAGCCGGGCTTGTCGCATTGACGTGTTTCAGTGGCGCGAAGGCCAAGCATGTTGTGTCGGCGGCGAGCGCAACCACAACCACAACGGCAGTTTCTGTGGAGCATACCGTCGGCCCATGTCGCTTCAGAATCACGAATATGTTCGGTGGGGATTTCGACGTGCCGCATCCGGATAGCTCGCCACCGCAACAGGGTTCATATTACCTACCGCTCACAGGCCCAATGGCCGCGCTAAATGATGGTTTTAGTCTTTTCTGCATTGACGCCACCGAAAAACGGCTAACAGTTGCATTGAACGCAAGGTATGCCGACGGTCGCTGCCTAAATTACGGGCCAGTCGGTGGCCCCGAATTCGTACCCTTTGACGAGAAGGCACGCTTCCGGACAATTAAACTAAAAGGAAAGAATTGGATCGGAAGAGCATATACCGCAGATGACACAACCGGCGATGAGAAAAGCCGGGCGCGAGTTTTCCATTTCTGTCTGATACACAACGCGTACGCGCTGTGTGGGGATACTCCCGTCGTATGGCTTGCCCGGCCTAAACGCAATCAACTGTGGAAGATCAAGGCAATCCTCGAATCTGTCGAGTTCGTCGACGCACCGCTGCCGGCAAGTGCCGCAGCCAGCGCAGCAACTGCGAGCCAATGAGCGGAGTTGAAGAGAGATGTGCATGACGAACCAGATTTCTACAAAATGACGCGCCAGTACCGATGATTATTAGCCCACCATTTCTGCCCGAAGCTGGCATCAGCTCCAGCGATCCGGACGCGATCGATCCGATGATGGATGCGGTTGACAAATTTGAATTGGCCCACGGTATTTATCCCATAGCGTTCGATCGCCGCTGGCATCCCGGCATGCATCTGGCGCCGAGATTGCAGAATGAGAAAGTTCGCGCGATTGCAGACGGCGAAGTCGTAGCCTATCGGGTGTGCCAGCATGCTTTCGACGGCGGTGGCGGCGCGCCGGACAGCAATGCCGGCTTTGTGCTGCTCAAACACACGACCGACACAGGCGAAGGACGCAAGCTGACGTTCTATTCGCTCTACATGCATCTGCTGGAACTCGATGGCTATAACGACCATGGTTTTCACACGGACGTGTTGCCGTCGTTCCTGCGAACGGCGTCACCTGGACCCAATATGCATCCGCCGGCTGTCGCTTCAGCTCAGGCCGGCGGCGGTCGAAAGATCTATCGGAAGGACATCCTCGGCCTGGCCGGGCGATGCCACGGCCAGTTGCACCTGCACTTCGAAATCTTCATGACGAAGCCGGATTTCGACGCGTATTTTGGTGCTACCCAACTGGGCCACGAACAGGTCGTCACACCTACCACGACCGACTACTGGGGTAGCAGTTACTACGTCATTCCGCCACAGCAGCAGTTTCTGCCGCTGCCGCCGGGTACGGATGCCAATAAGAAGCTTCACGGCATCCCCTTCGAACAACTGGACGCGGGACAGAATTCCGACACGCTGTACGTCGAGGTCTGGTTTCACAAAGGGGAAAAGTTCACAAAGGTCTGGCGAGATGCGGGCGGTAGCCGGCTCGAATTGCTAACTGAGCAGCCGCTCCGCGAGCCGAACTACGAATACGACCTCTACAAACGGGCAACCGCGCTGTATGCGACCTGTCCGAGCGACGGGTATGAACTGCTGCGCTTCGGGCGCATTCTTGGTACGCCGACCACGCTGCCGGAAGCGGCACGTGCTACCTGGGCGCAGGTTGCCTTTGCTACGGGCCGGAAGGGCTACATCGACGTTAACAATCGCGCCGTGCTGAAGTTGTCTGATGCGGATTTTCCGTTCTTCAAGGGCTGGAAGAAAATCAGCGAGGGTAACGGACCATTCGATGCGGACGGGCTGTGCGATATCGACACCTTGAAGAAAATCCTGAAGGACGCGAAGGAACATGAGACGCCACAGGAAGCTGCGCTGACTGAGGAGTACCAGAAAGAAGATGCACTGGTCCGCTATGTGAAGGCAACGGACGGTGTGCGCGAGCAATTGCGTGGGTTCGTGTGTGAAGCGCCGAGTGAATGGGACAGCACGCACAACGAGGAACGTTACCGGAAGTTGAAAGACCCGGACGAGTTCTACGACGGTAACGCCGCGGGCTACACGAAATTCCTTAACCTGCTGAAGTCATTTCAGTTCTGGGATCACACGGGGTTGCCTGCTGGCGGGAAGCTTTGGTACTTTCATCCGACTGCTTTTATTCGGCATTTCAGGAAATGCGGCTGGTTGAGCATCGCTGAATTCGAGAGAATTTACGCTGACCGGAACTATAGCCACACCCAAATTCCGCGTCCCTCGGAACTACGATCGATATATTTGATTCCTCTGAATTTCGCGCTGCGAAAGTACGGTCTTACAACACCTATAAGACAAGCACATTTCTTAGGGCAAGGCGCTGTAGAGAGTGCATGGCTGACTCTGATGCAAGAAACAAGCATGCGTGGATATCTCGACGCGAACGGCTTTCATGGAACGGTCAGAAATCCTGCGTCTCTGTTGCTGGAAACAAGCATCGGACACTGGTATGGGAAACTCCCTACAGAAGACGACGCATGGTTTCGATCCGCGAAATTCAATAGCGCTGGCGTACGCATTACCGGCTCGTATGACTGGAAAAATGGCAATTGCGATCGCGAGGATGCCCAGAAGTTCCGCGGCCGCGGATTCAAACAGTTAACCGGCCGAAGTAACTATGCTGACTATTGGGTGTTCCGTGGTTGGATCTCAACTGTCACATTCTCCAAGTCATGGTGGACCGATCCGGCATTCATTTCCCACAATAGAGCAGCAATGACGAAGCGGCCAGCGCAAATTGGGGATCCAGAGCGGGTAGCCTTGCCTGAGAATTGCGTTGACAGCGGAGGATTCTATTTGAGATTTAACCGACCACGTGTCGCTAGCGAGATAGACCGAGATCCTCCCCGCGTTGCGGTTACGCCTTCCGAACGGCAAGCTGAACGGCTCATTTCGCGAGCCGTCACGTATGCAATCAACGGCGGTTATCTAAACGACGCTGGGAGATTACTGTTCACGCGTGCCGCAAAAGAAATACTGGTGTGATATGAAAAAAAACCATTGGCTAGTGCTGCCTCTCCTTCTCGGCAGCTACGTGCTTTCGGCGTCAGCCGATGAGAATTTTAGCGTAACCGGAAACACCGTAAGGATCTCTGCGAATGGTCAATCACGCACCTGCCAGCTGGACCAGGCGCCGCGATTTGCCGTCGAAAGTTTCGACAAGACAGCACTGATCGTATCGGGGCGAGGATATGTACCCATCAAATCGCTAGCAAACTGCAATGCGGCCGTACCGATACACATATCCTCGATTCCAACTAGAGTTGGCGTTCTGGCGGACGTAAATCTGAGCAAGGGTCTCTACGTCGCACTTGATTTTGTAAATGTCCAACCATTCCTTTACCTAGCCACTGTTGCGCGCCTCGGTAGCTCTAAGAATCTTATTACGCTGAACGGGGCATATGTACCCGGACGGAAGCTTTCCGAGCAGCGTAGGCGCGCTTTCAACGGGTCCGGCGACGCTGGGTCGGCAATCATCTCGCCGGACGGACGGTTTGTAGCGCCGACTGCCGCGATGAACTGCTCAGACGATGCGTACCCGGGAGTGTGGGACGTATCGAAGAATCAACGCGTATTGGTTGATGACGCATCATGCTCTCGATTATTTGAATCGAAATAGCTGCTCTCCATGAAGTTCCGAGCAAACATATCCAGGATAACTACGGTGAAATTTGTTCGAAGTTTGTTTGTCTGGTGTCTTGTAGGATCGCTACAGGTTATTCTCATCCGTCCGGCGCTCCCCCATAACCTTCCATCTGCATCTCAGAGTGCTAATTACACAGATCTCGTCGCACCAATGAAGCCCTTGCAAGTTGACGACGTCAAGCGCTGCGGACTCAGTCTGCTCTATCCCTCTCAAAAAAATTGGTATGACGAGGAAATCAAGCTTGGCTGTACAGGCTCCTATAAAGAGGACCGCGGCACCTCGTTAGGCATCGATTACTCACGCTATCCAAACGATCCGGAACGGACAAGCAGGTATATCTCTATGGGCATACACCCTACGGGAATCGATGACTGGCTCGCAACAGGTAGCGGCCACGATACTGCGTTCGAGCAAACTGGCAGCGATGTTCGGCTTCTACCCCAATACAGTTTCGGCAATGGATGCCACAACCTCCTTCGGACCGTAATAACGCCAATTTCCGGAGCCAACTGGCACGGTTGGATTGCTGAGGAAGTCTATGGGAAGGCGAGTAGTCGCCGCAACAACGACTATTGCAAGACCTACGCGCCAAAGAACCGCTGCGTGCACCTGCTCATCGGCAATGAAAAAATGTCGGGAGAACTCACAAGCACATGCTTGCTTCGCAGGAGAACCGCAAACCTGGCGGAGGGTTTCAGCTACGACATCTTCATGCAAATGATCAAGTCCATCCACTTCAACGAGGAATAAGTGTGCAAAACCTCATCCGCGTCGGCGACGCACTGGAAAACGGCGGCCGCGTCACAAGCGGCTCATTTGATATGGATTTTGGTGGCCGTTTCGTCGCCCGCAAAGGAGACTCGGCGATCTGCGACCAACACGGTAAAACGGTGATCGCCGAAGGCCACCCGTTCGTGACCGATAAGGGCTTGCCGATCGCGCTGCATCATCATCGGTGCGCGTGTGGCTGCCGGCTGATCTCGTCCGTTGAAAATATGAACATCGCCTGAGCATGCCCGTCGATCTCACACGCGGCGGCCAGCCGAGTGCCTATCCGGCGCACGGTCCGCGCTTTCTGCCATGGCTGGGTATCTGGGCGCTGTGCTTCGCAATTGGCGCGTGCGCCGCGTTGCTACTGTGGCCCGCGCACACGCCAACCCAAGGCGCGTGGTTCTGGCTATGTGTTGTCGGCGCACCAAACGCATTGTTCGCTCTGCTGCTCGGCGTCGCCCGTACTGGCTATGAGACGGCATACCTGCACGCGCTGTATCGCAACCAGCATCGGCAGAACTGGCTGCGCGAACGCGTCGCCTATGCTCAACAACCGCTTTATGTGCTGGGGTATGCGTACCATTTTCCCCTGGACGGCAAGGCGCTAGTGCCCACGATCATCGCGGGCCAGTCGATCATGACAGCCCAAAAACCGCGCAACGGTGCCGGACATATTCTCCATACACGCTTGCCGGATATCGAGCCAACTGCCATTCCTGAGCCAGACTTCGATCAAGGCGGAACAGTCGCCGAAGCGGAAGCAACTGCAACGACCTTTCTGCCAGAAGCCGCTCGCGCCAAACCGGACGGGTTCAGTCTGGTGATCCAGCAGGTACTGTCTCCCCTCGCAAATACGGTGCAAATGTTGTCGCAGTCGGGACCGCAGTCCACGCCTGTCGTGCGGCTCGTCACCGCCCGCCCCGATAACGCGTCATCTCGCGTTCAGCAAGTACGCGAGGCACTAGCCCGTCTCCGCTTCCCACCGCTGGAGTGCAGCGTCACATCGGCAGACGACGGCCTGATGCTGGCCGATGCATGGCTTGATGCCCGCGAGCAACGACCGCTCCTTGTGATCGCCGCTGAATGGCACGACGCGCCGCCCGCGGGCAGCACGGAAGGTGGCGTCGCGGTTCTGCTGTGCGCGAATGCATCGATCGGACCGGCTGTCGGCACGTTGCATCGCCCGGTGGCAACGACACTGGACAAGCTGGACGAGAGCCTGCCGATGGCCGCGCTATGGGGCAAGGTCGTTGCAGAGGATGTCCGTCATGCGTGGATCAGCGGCATTGCCGCCAATCGCGACGCGGATCTTGCACACGCGTTCGGCGACGCGTCGCTAACGGGCATAGCCGGCGCGGACGCGCAACATTTTCCAGACCGGACCATCGGTCACGCCGGCTCTGCTGCTGGCTGGCTCGCTATCGTCGCTGCCATTGAGTCCGGTACGGCCGGTCCGCAACTCATCATCAACCAAACACAGACCGTGCAATCCGCGGTTTTGTACGCGCATCCGCAAATCACACATGAAGATCCAACCGAAGCCGAATAACATCAAGGATCTCGTTCGTCTGCAGCATATCGATCCACCTGCGTCGAAAGTCAACCCGATTGGGGTTTGGGGCATCGCACTGGTGATCATCGTGCTTGCCCTGGTCGCGCTGACCTTTGTCTGGTTCAAGGGCAGCTGGGTGCGCACGCCTCTCCTTGAAGACCAGAAAACCGCCTCACTGTGGATTCTCGGCGTTCTTGCGGCCACGCTAATGCTCACGCTGTTTTGTTCGCGCATGGGAGCATTCCGGGCCATCGGCGCGGTGTTCCAAAAGGAGACCGGAGCCCATTCACCCGAGCAAACGGTCGGCGAGCAATCAAAGCACGACGCGGGGCTACGTGAACTACGTGCCGAGCTTCGCACCCATTTCGGCTGGCGCTGGCGTTATCGCCTGCCGTGGCTGCTGCTGACGGGTGACGACGCCGCGATCGGCCGGTTGTTGCCCGAGCTGACCGGGCATAGATGGTTGGTCACGCAGGATATCGTCTTGCTGTGGAGCAGAACCGACGTCGATGAGCAACCGGATGCGGCCTGGCTCAGACAACTGTACAAGCTGCGCCGTCACCGCCCCGTCGACGCGATCGTGCTAACCCTCGACGGCGCCGCTGACCTGTCCACACAACGCCGCGGCACCAACGCCTACGGCGTGACGCTCGCAGGCATCGCCGCAGCACTGCACTGGTCCGCACCGATCTACGTGCTCGACGTCGCGCAGACCGATAGTGTCACGAGCGGCACCACCCCTGTCATCGGCTGCGAATTCCCACGTGCGGCCAATGCACAGTTAGTCGAAGCCGCCCTGCTCGCGGTGCGCAACCGCCTCGCCGATCGCAGCGTCGCGCAACTCAGCCACAACAGTCACGACGACTACGCGGGGAAACTCTCCGAGCGCCTCGACACACGCAGCGCGCCGCTGGCAGGATGGATCGCCAGCCTGGCCAACCGGCACCGCCACCAGCCGGCCAGTGGTGTCTTCTTCGCACCTCACCCTATGCCGATCGCCGGAGCGAAGCAGCACGGCCCGACCAGCGCAGACCTGCCACTCTGGCGGTACCTGGGCGAAGCAGCCCGCCGTGAACCAGCCCGCCGCATCGGCTGGCACCCCGTGACCGTATTCTCCACCGCCGCCCTGATTGCAATCGGCGTATGGACCGCCGGCATGCTTGCGTCGGGGATGTCGAACGCGCACGACCTGCGCGTCGCCAGTCAGGCGGCCGGGACGGTGACCACGGCGCCCAATTCCGCATCAAGCTTGCGCGCACTGGTCGCGCTGCAACAGCAGATCGACCTGTACGAACGTCGCACACAGCAACACACACCGCTCCTGTCCCGCTTCGGCCTGAACCACGACACCGAGGTGCTCGCCGCTCTATGGCCCGCCTACGCGCAAGCGAGCAAGCGGCTGTTGATCACACCAGTCCAGCAGAACCTCGAAGCACAACTGGTCGACCTCAGTCAGATGCAGACGACGCAACTCGATGACCAGACCAGCCGGCTTGCGCTCGACGGCCACCAGACGCTAAAGACGTATCTCATGATGGCCGCTCCCAGCCGCGCCGACGCCGCCTTCATCGCCCCTCTGCTCCCCCATTACTGGAACACGGATGCAAACTTGCCGACCGGCGAGAAACTCGATCTGTCCGAACGTCTGCTGGACTTCTACGCGCAACACCTGAAGACGCACGAAGACTGGCACATCCAGCCACGTGCGGATCTGATCGACGCCTCGCGGCAGACACTACTCGCCGTGATCGGCGTGAAGAATTCCGAAGACACGATTTACCAGGGCGTCCTGAATACGGTAGGCAACAAATACGGTAACCAGACTCTTGCTTCGCTCACGGCCGGCACCGACACACGTGGTCTTATCCACTCGACGGTCACGGTCCCCGGCGTGTTCACCCGCCAGGCCTATGAAGGCTCCATCGCGTCAGTAATCGATGATGCCGCGAAGCGCAGCGAGGTCGCGAACGACTGGGTGCTCACCGATGGGCAGAACATCCGGGCAGCTCAGAATGGCCAGCCGCAGGCACCGGCTCAATCACCTGACGCGTTGAAAGCGGAATTGGAAAAACGCTACTTCGCCGATTATGCGGATCACTGGCAGAGTTTCATGAACACCCTGCAATGGGAACCTTCAACAACGCTGCCGTCCGCGATCGAACAGCTGAAACTGATGGCCGACGCTCGTCAGTCACCCGTGATCGCACTGATGAAATCGATCGAGTATCAGGGCGGCGCGGGCGCGTTGAGGGAATCGTTGTCGGACACGCTGGTGACGAAGGCGCAGAACATATTCGGCAGCAAGACCGAAGCGCCAGAGACGGCGAAACCTGACCCCGCAGGACCACTCGGCGCGTCGTTCGGCCCGGTGCTGCGTCTGGTAGCGCAGGGTAGTGCCAGCGCTACGGCAAACAGCGACCTCAGCCTGCAACGCTTCATGGAACGGATCACCACGTTGCGCCTGAAGCTGCAGCAGATCAGTGATAGCCCCGATGCCGATTCGCAGGCAAGGCAGGTCGCCCAGTCGCTGTTCCAGGGCAAAGGCTCGGAATTGGCCGACACGCAGACCTACGCGCAACTGATCGCAGCGAGCCTCGGTGCACAGTGGGCAGGTATGGGCGATGCGCTGTTCGTACGGCCTGTCACCCAGGCAACCCAGACGGTTTTGCTCCCTGCGCAGGCGAGTCTCAACGATGCGTGGCGACAAACCATCGTGACGACATGGAACCGCTCATTCGCGGGTCGCTATCCGTTCGCCAACACCGACAACGATGCATCGCTGCCGGAGCTCGCGCGCTTCCTGCGCCCGCAGGGCGGTCTGATCGGTGCCTTCCTGAGTTCCCAACTGGCGGGCGTGCTGGAACTGCAGGGCGATCAATGGGTGCCGGCGACCACCGGTAGTCAGGCGCTAGCCTTCGATCCGGCGTTCCTGAAAGCGGTGAACACGCTGCAGCGCATTGCCGGGCATCTGCTTTCGCAAGGCGAGCCGCAATACCGGTTCGAGTTCAAGCCCGTGCCGACACCGGGCGTAACCGACACCCTGCTCACGCTGGACGGCCAGAAGCTGCACTACTACAACCAGCAGGAAACGTGGCAGGCGCTGACGTGGCCGTCCAACAATCCGCAGGACCTCGGTACCCGGCTGCAATGGCAAACCGAAAAGGCAGGCACCAGCAAGAACTTCGAGTTCGGCGGCCGCTGGGGGTTGGTGCGGATGCTGGAGCGCGCACGGGTCGAACCGATCGACAGCGCAACCTACCAGTTGACGTGGCAAGGCGCCCCGGACTCGAAGCCGCTGAAGCCGGTGCAGGCGAACCGGCCCGCCTTAGCGCCGGCTTCGACCAGCGCCGCGACGACAACCGGCACGAGCGAGACGGCGGATAACCAAGCGGATGACGACGCGCAGGGCAGCACCCCTCTGACGGCCCAGGCGCCACTGACACCGGCTTCGGTCGACCTCACCTGGCCGTTGAGTTACCTGATGCGCACGGACGTCGCCAGCGGTCCGCTCGAGCTGCTTGCGCTCAGGGGCTTCGTGCTGCCGACGCGCATCTTTGCGGGCAGGAGTCCAGCCGCCGCGCGAGGCGCAAAGAAGACCGCGCAGGCTGATGGGCCGCCGCCATTGCCAAAAGCGATGCTCGACGCGGCGAAGCATGCCGAAACCCCACTGCCCGCCGGGCCGAGACCCCTATGAAATTCAAACCGGCCTACCACTGACTGTCATGTTCACAAACCTTCTCAGCGCGCTATTCGGCACGCGCGCACCATCAGATCTCGCACGGTCCACCCAAGGGCGCTGGGACGACTGGCTGCGGCCCATCAGTGATGCCGCTCCGACCGGCGCCGATCCCAATTACGATGACGACTTCCTCGCCATCAAGGATGAAGTTGCGAAGCTGTCCGACGTCGACGATACGCTGATCGCCGACACTGCTGAGCGTTTGCTCAAGCACAACGCCAAGGACGTGCGCCTCGCCGTCTACTACGTTTACGGGCGCATGCGTCGTGACGGCGCGGAAGGCGTTGCTTCGGGGTTCGAACTGCTTTCGGCGCTGGTCGACCGTTTCGGCGATACCTTGCTGCCGGTCCGCGCCGAAACCCGCAAGGCTGCATTTGAATGGCTCGCGGGTAGCACTTTCGTGGACCGGCTCGACCGGGTGCAAGGACTCACCGACACGCTACTTGAGCGCACGCTGTCGGCGCTCGCGCTGATCACGGAACGCGCAGCGCAATGGCCCGAAGCCGCGCGACCAGAACTGCACCCGCTGCTCCGCCGGTTCGAAGGACGCGTAGAGACACCGCTGTCATCGGCGAATATGAATCGCGATATGCCGTCAGAGGCGGTCCTACCCGCAGCCGCCTTGCCCGCAGCGAGCGAAGTGACGTCGACCCGCGATCTGCTTGATCGCGCCCGTCAGATGGCGCAGTTTCTCCGCGAGCAGCCGCAAGGTTATCTGGCGGCCTACCGTCTGATGCGCTGCGTGCGATGGGATACGCTGACCGACGTGCCGCCGCACGAGGTGGGCGGCACGACGCGGCTGGTCCCGCCGCGTGCCGAGTTGCGCGCGCATCTCAAACGGCTAATGCTGCAGAAGCAGTGGCCGGAACTACTCGACCGGGTCGAGGCGGCGTTCGCGGAGGGCGCGAATCACTTCTGGCTGGACCTGCAATATTACGCATTCAGTGCCCAGGAACAGGCGGCCCGCGAATATGCCCAGGTCCGGGATCTGCTTGCGACCGACTGCGCGCTCATGCTTGAACGTCTGCCGGGCCTTGACCGCCTCGCGTTCTCCGACGGCTCACTCTTCGCCGACGAAGCCACGCTCGAATGGATCGCTCGTTATGCAACAGTGCGCAATGTCGAACGAGGCGAGACCGTTGCGCCGGTGACGGTTTCATCGGCCGGTACCGATTGGGCAGAAACCGAAGCCCAGGCCGTGGATCTGGCTGCACAGCAGGGACTCGACGCTGCCTTCTCATGGTTGCAACGTTTGCCCGCGCAGGAGGGCGAACGCGACCACTTCGTGCGGCACCTGGTCATGGCCCGGGTGGCTGAGCGCGCCGAGCGACCCGATACGGCACTGCGCCTGCTCTCGATGCTCGACGCCGCTGTGCAGCGCTTCCAGCTTGCCATCTGGGAACCATCGCTGGCCTTCGAAACCAAGCAGCACCTATTACGTCTTCTGAAAATCCGCATGAACCGCAAGGACGCGGACAAAAACACACTCGCGCAGCGCATCGAAGTACTGACGGGTGAACTGACTGCGATCGATCCAGCCCGCGCAGTGACGCTCGCCTGAGTCAACACGGGCGCCACCAAAGACCAAAGATTCCGCTGATGAACAATCCGACCAGAGATAACGAAATCCTCCGCTACTATGAAACGGAAATGCGCTATTTGCGCGAGGCGGGCAAGGAGTTCGCACGCGCGTTTCCAGATCGCGCACGCATGCTCAACATCGATAACATCGGCGAGCGCGATCCGCACGTCGAGCGATTATTCGAAGGATTCGCGTTTCTGATGGGCCGCCTGCGCCACAAGCTCGACGACGAATTGCCCGAACTGACAGAAGGTCTCGTCAGCATGCTGTGGCCGCACTATCTGCGGATGATTCCGTCATTGTCGATTCTTGAATTGAGTCCAGAAAGTGGAGCGCTGCAAAAGCATGAAACACTTGCGCCAGGACTCGAGGTAATGTCCGCTCCGATCCCGCGGGGACTTCCTTCTGGAATCGGTGACAACGGCGTCGAGTGCATTTACCGGACAACTCAAACAGTCGACCTCTACCCCTTACGCCTCGTCGAAGCGAACGCATACGCAAGGGAAGATGGCCGCTCCGTGTTGCGCTTGCGGCTGGAAGTGCAGCCCCAGGCGAGACGAGAACAACTGGAGGTGCCGCGTCTGCGGCTCTTTCTAAATGCCGACAGGCCCGTGGCGCTCGCGCTGTACGCCGCCCTAACAGCGGATCCGCTGGCAGTGCACGTGCGCGTGCCGGGCTATCCGGAGGACCGGCCGGGTACGCCGCAACCGATGCCAGGGCTGCATTTCAAGGCTGCTGGATTTGCAGCAGATGAGCGCCTATGGCCAAAAGCCGATAACGCGTTTGGCGGTTACCAACTGCTGCTTGAATATTTCACCTTCCCGGAAAAATTCATGTTCGTAGACCTCCTCGGTCTCGACATGCAGATGATCCCTCAGGCCGCTGAATACTTCGACGTCGAAGTGGTACTGGCGAAACCGTATCCGGACGACATGCGCTTCTCCGCCGACAACGTGCGCCTCTACTGCACACCGATCATCAATCTCTTCGCGCTCGAAGCGGATCCGATTACGGCATCGCAGCATGAGACGGAATATCGTGTACACGCGATTGAACAACGGGGCGATCACGTCGACGTGTATTCGGTCGATAACGTGCGAGGTTTCGAGGCGGATACTGGCCAGCGCTTCGAATATGCGCCATTCGCCGCGTTCCGTCATCGCGGCGGCATGCTGCGCCATGAAATGCCGGAACGGTATTTCCATACGCGTACGCGACGCGGCCCATCCGGCCGCTTCGACACCTGGATCGTCCTGGGCGGCCACGCGTGGGAACACCAGGACACGCTACCGCAGGAAACGCTATCGCTATCCGTCACCGGCACGAATGGCATGTTGCCGCGAAAAGGCTTGCGCGACGCAGGCATCAACCGTATGCGCGGTGGCTTCACCAATATCGGCGCGGTGCGCAACCTGACCGCGCCGACTCTGCCCGTGCATCCACCGGCCGGCGACCGTTTTCAATGGCGCGTGCTGTCACATCTGGCGCCGAACTACCTGTCGCTGCTAAACGCGGAGATCTTGCGCGGGAGTCTTGCCCTGTATGACTGGACCGACGGTGAGCTGAACAAGCGCAAAATTGACGCGATCACCGACGTACAACACCGACTGCTTCAAAAACCTGTCAAGGGCGGGTTGCAACGTGGCGTCGAGATCGAGGTGACACTCGACAGCGCCGCATTCGCCGGCGACGGCGATATCGAACTGTTCAGCGGGATGCTGAACCGCTTTCTTGCGCTGTACGCGACTTTGAACCTGTTCACGAAGCTGGTGGTCGTGTCACAGCCAACTGGCCGCAGAATCGAATGGCCTGATACGAAAGGCGAAGGGGCACCGTTTTGAACGGCCCGCAACGCAGGGGAGCGAAGCAAGCGCTCGCGTTGGAATTGACTAACTACGCCGACCGGCCGCTGCTGCCTGCACTGCTCGCCGACGCGACGCAAATGAATTTCTTCCGCTTCTGCGAGCTGATCGAACTTGCCGCACCCGATCAGCCGCCCATCGGCACGACCGATTCGCCGGGGTCTGAGCCGGTTCGCTTTCGCTCGCGTGCTCGACTCGGTTTTCCAAACCGCGAAATCGATGCGGTTGAATACGACCTTGATAATCCCGCGATACCTCCCGACATACGCACGACTTTTCTTGGACTGTACGGTGTCGACGCCCGTATGCCGTCGTACTTTGTCGACGAGATTGCGCAAAATCGCGAGGGGGCTGAATCGATGTCGGCATTCCTCGACATTTTCCATCATCGGGTGCTCACGCAGTATTACCGTGTGTGGCGCAAGTATCGGTATCCCGCTGGTTTCAGGAAAAACGGAGCAGATGAAATTTCGCGCTATCTGCTGAGCTTCGCCGGCCTCGGCATCACTTCACCTGAACTCGCCGGGGTCGTTCCACAAGACCTTCCTCCTGTCGTGAGCACGCGCAAGCTGCTGTCGATGCTGGGACTCGCAAGCCAGAAGACGCGCACGGCCGAAGGTCTGATTGGCGTGTTGCAACACGCGGTGCCGGATGCGCGAATTACCGTGGAGGAGTTCTACCCGGTGTGGATCAGCGCGGCAGGTTACCCGCAGACTCCGCTCGGTGAGGCATGCCTGCTTGGCCATGGCTTTTACGATTGCGCCAACGCGGTGCGGATCGTCATCAGACCGCAAACACGCGAGTCGGTACTCGGGTTGATGCCGGGTCGGGAAAATCATAGTGAGGTAATGGCGCTGCTTCGTTTTTACCTGGGTTACGAAGCGCGAGCACAACTCGAAATGCATGTGAGTCCCGAATTGATGCCCGCACAGGCGCTGAATTCGGATCAGGTCAGCCTCGGTTACACGACCCAACTACCACAGCCTCGCATTCCGGAGCAGCCTTGCCCGGTTACGCGAGTGCAACTGGGCGTGTGGACAGGAGGCAGCGCCCGATGTCCTGCTCAACAGCACCGAACGCACTGATACAGCGATTCACGAATCGCGGAACACGAAAAAGGATCAACAGAATGATGCGAGTACTTCGAATCGGCACCGCGGCGTTGGCCATCTTTGCCATCGCAGGTTGCGGAGTAGGACAGGCTATGAAAGACAGCACGGTGGATGCAGCGAAATGGGCGTTCACAACGCAGGTCAAGATGATGAATGTCGATCTTGTCAGCCGGTCGTCATTAAACCCAAACGGCGCCGGGCAATCGTTGTCGACCGTGGTGCGGATCTATCAACTGAAAACGCCGCAAACATTCAAGCAACTTGGCTATATGCAACTGCAAACGAATGACGTCGAGGCGCTTAAGGCAGACCTGCTGGCAACAACGGACGTAGTGCTACGCCCAGACGCCAGCGCAAGCATCAGCGAACCGATGAACAGCAACGCGGAGTATGTCGGCGTCGTCGCGTTTTTCCGGAATGCTGGCATGGATTCGACCTGGAAGCTGGTCGTTCCCAAAAAGCTGTGGAAGAAGACTGATCCAGTGAAGATCGAGGTGCAGGGCAGCGCATTGCAACTGGTTGACGCAACGGCCGAAGCGACCAGGCAGAACGCGCCACAGCAGAGCCTCCCGAATCCGCCGAAGGCAAAGCCAGCTACGATGACGGAGTATGGGAAGCAATCGGGTTGACCGCCGGTGGGATACCAGCCGGCTTTGAGAAGTGCATCGACGAATTCTTTTGGATAGCCGCGGGTTTCGTCGATCTCGCGAAAATACTCGCCGAAAAAGTGCTGGCATGGATCGCGCGCCATTTCGCGAATATCCGGAAACGAATCTGCCGCGTGATTCACATAATCAAAGCTCCTGAAGCTCAGCCGAGCGCCGCCGTACCACGCATGGTCAGATAACCTTCGTGGTCTTTGGCCCACAGGTCAATGGTCTTCCCGTCGGCAAAAGGTTTGCCACATACCGTGAAAGGCTGCCCAGCGAAAGTCGGCCGCACCGCCTTGAACGCGAAGCTTTGCAGCGTTGCATCCGGTTGCTCACGGCGCACCAGATCGACCAGAAGCGTCGCGATCAACGGGCCGTGCACGATCAAACCGGGATAGCCTTCCACCTCGGTCACGTACGGATAGTCGTAATGGATGCGATGACTGTTGAAGGTCAACGCGGAGTAGCGGAACAACATCACGGCATCCGCATCGACGGTGCGGCGCCACGTTTCGCCCTCCGGCGCTGGCGCCGATTGCGGCGGGCGGCCACCCTCTTGCGGCGCGTCGCGGTAGACAATGTCGTGCTCTTCTTCGAGCTTCAGTTCGCCGCCGGCTTCGATCGCGTGCTGCACGGTCACGAACACGAGGCGGCCCGAGCGGCCAGTCTTGTCTTCGATATTGGCGATGGTCGACGTGCGTTTCGCATGCTCGCCGACTTTGAGCGGCGCGTGGAACGTCAGGCGGCCACCGGCCCACATGCGGCGCGGTAGCGGCACCGGCGGCAGAAAGTCACCGCGCTTCGGATGACCGTCCAGACCGGCATCGGACAGCGGCCCAATCGGCAGAAAGTACAGCCAGTGCCAGAGCGGTGGCACCGTATCGCCACGTTCTTCCCGGTCCAGGGTGGCGGCCATTGCCGTCAGCGGAAAAGCGGTGATGTCATCTTCAGCCACCGTTTCTTTGTTGAGCCAGTCGTCGAGTTTCTCTGCGGAGGCAAACATGGGCAAAATCTCCGAATGCGTTTATGGGGCTAAATAGGACCCTACTATGAACCTCGCGGCACATTTCGCGAAGTTTGCATTTTCGAATCGAGCCTTTTCTTTTGCTTAAGACGCCCCACACGCCCGTGCGGCGGGTGCAAGCGGCGTGGCCATAATGAGGCGGGAATTGAAGAGCAAGAGTCGGAGTGCGTGGCCTTCGGCGCGTGCTTACACTCAGTCATCGTTCGATGAATCGCCTTACGGAGAATACTCATGAATACGGTCGCGAAGGATAGGCACTCGCACTCGACGGAGTTGGAACTGGAACTGGGATTCGCGCGCAAACTGAAACACCCCGAGGTATCGGAGGCAGACTCCGGCACCGTCACCGGCTCGCTTACGCGACGTGTCGACGCAATCGACTGGTTCGATGTCGAAGAAGAACTGAACAGCTACGGCTGCATGATGCTGCCCAATCTGCTCCGTGCGCAGGAATGCGACGCGCTGTCCGCGCTCTATCCACGCGAAGACCTGTATCGCAGCCGCGTCGTGATGGCGCGGCATGGTTTTGGCCGCGGTGAATACAAGTACTTTGCTTATCCGCTGCCGCAGCTGGTTGCGCAATTGCGCATGGAACTTTACCCGCGCCTCGCGCCAGTCGCGAATCGCTGGAATGAAGCGATGAATATCGATGTCCGTTATCCAGCCACGCACCACGAATTCGTCGAGCGCTGCCACGCCGCCGGTCAGTTGCGTCCGACGCCCCTGCTTCTTCAATACGCCAAGGACGATTTCAACTGCCTGCATCAGGATCTATACGGCGAGCACGTCTTCCCGCTTCAGGTCGCGATTCTGCTGTCCGAGCCCGGCCAGGATTTCACGGGTGGCGAGTTCGTGATGACGGAGCAGCGTCCGCGGATGCAGTCGCGCACGGAAGTCGTGCCTCTCGGCAAGGGCGACGCGGTGGTGTTTGCGGTCCATCACCGGCCGGTGCAAGGCACGCGCGGCGTGTATCGCGTGAATCTGCGACATGGCGTGAGCCGCCTGCGGTCGGGCCACCGGCACACGCTCGGAGTGATATTTCACGACGCGACTTGATTCAGTTCGACGCGGCGCCAGCCGGGCCTCGAGGGACGCGCCGCCAAGCCACGGACGGATCCTGCGCGGCTTTCATCCTTACCGGTGCAGCACGCCTGGCCGTTGGACGCCGCACGCCACACGCCACACGCTCCCGTCCGCGCCGCTGCTGCGCCGCCGCAAAAATTCGACAACGGTAATTTTGAATCGGTATCATTCGGGAAAACCCGAACCCGCCGGACACGCTGCGCCACCCTTTGCAGCGCGTCCAGCGTGGCTGTTCGAGTGTTATCGCCCGTCGTCGGACGGGGCTTTCAACCGGTGATCCCGGCATGGCGGCCCCTTCCGACGATACGAAGCTGGCGGGCTCGCATGCCCGCCTTGTCGCAATCGGCCAAAAGCCGGTGGCGGCCATTTAGCCTGGATATCATCGATCATGATTGCTGCCGCGTTTTCGCGCGTCGCCGACCGCCTGCTGGTTACGGATCCGGGACTCGTGCGTCTTCATACCGCGCTGCGCGTTGCGCTTGCCTGCCTGCTAACCGGCATTGCCAGCATCACGTGGACCGTCTTTCATCACCAACCGATTACCCTCGCCGCACCCAGCATCCTCTTTGCGATGGTGGCGCCCCTGTTCGTGCGCGACGCGAGGCGGCCGGCGTGGTTCGGCACACTATTCTGTCTTTATCTCTGCGCCTGCGCGTGCTTCGCTGCCGCGGGCATACTCAGCCGTTATCCGCTCGCCGGCGATGCGGGTTTTCTGATCGTGATGTTCGTCGGCATGCTGGTCCAGGCATGCGGTCCGCGCGCGCTAGGTTGCGCGATGCTGGGCGTGGTGTGTTTCTATCTTGGGCTGTACCTGCATCCTTCGTCCTTCCATCTTGCGCAATCGCTCTTGCTGTCCGTATCCGGCCCGCTGATGGTCGCGCTGGTCGGCCGCGTGATCGTGCCGATGCGGGCGGCTGTCAGTTTCCGGCTCGCCATTCACACGGTGACGTTGCGCGCATCGCGTGTACTTGCCGCACCGGGCGCAGTGAATCTTTCAGCGTTGAACGAAGCCGCGCTCTCGCTTGAAGAACAACTGGCGTTGCTGAATCCGCCGGATGCCGAGACGATTCGCGAGCGAATTGTCGAAGTGGAAGTCGCGGCTGGGCAGCATGCGTTTGCTTCCGCGCCAGCACATAGCGGCGCGCCGCAAGCAAGTGCCGACGTGCTGCGTCACGCGATTGCCCGGCTCAAGGAGATTGCGCATCGCGGCCATGGGCAGCGCGCTTCGCCGTTGCTAGCTGACGATGCGAGCGCAATTTCCTTGGCGCAACGGTTTGCCGATTTGCGCGCAAAGCTCTGCTGGCTGCCCGCCACGCGCGCCACGACCGCGGCTTTTCTCGCGATGCTGATTGGCCACTCGCTGTCTCCTGAGCGCTGGTTCTGGGCAGTCATCACCACGTTCGTGGTGTTTCTCGGTACACGGTCACGTGCTGACACGATTTATCGCGGCGCGCAACGCCTCGCCGGGACGCTGGCGGGCGCGCTAGTCAGCGTGCTGCTGGTTGCCCCGCTGCACGACTCGCCCCTGCTGCTCGTGGCTGCGATGGTGCTGTGCGTGTTCGGTTGGGCTTACTACATCCTGAGTGCGTATGCCCCCGGTGTGTTTTTCATTACCGTGCTCGTTGGGCTCGTGTATGGCGAATTAGGCTTCGCGATGGGACCGCTGGTTGAGTTGCGGATCGAAGAAGTGCTGGTCGGTTGTCTCGTGTCGTTTGCGGTCGCGATTTTGATGATGCCGCTTGCGGCGACCCGGCATGTTGAGGCAAGGCTTGGGGCTGTGCTTGTCGCACTGCGCGAGGTAGTGCGACAAGCAGGCTCCGCTGCTCAAACGCCCGGGACGGCCCCGGCCATGCGCAAACTCGATCGCACCTGGCATGATCTGCGGATCGCGCTGAAACCGCTGCAGACGCAGCGAGTGGTGGTGTGGAATCCCGGCGTCGAACTTGCCACCGGTTCGCTGCTGTGTTGTTTGCACTGGGCGCGGGTGTTGAGTGATGCTTCGCGGCAAGATGAGTCATCGGCAAATGCGGCGCTCAGTGCAGTAGATGTCGGCGCGGGGCATGTGGAATCGATTGTGACACGGCTGGATTCGCTGATCGCGCGGTATGGCGGTGGGGCGGAGGGCTCTGCACCTGGCGAGCTGGATGAGCGTGTGTCGGCGACTGCTGCCGTTGATGTCGATCCAGCGAAGGCACCGGCACTGGCTCAGCTAGATGGCGCCGTCGTTCAGTTGTTTGATCGGTTGATGCAGCCGGCCGCCGAAACGCGGCGGGTATTCAATTGGGCGCTCCGGGGTAGGAGCGCTTAGGCGGCGATGGGTTTTGATTTTGTTTGCCTATACCGGTCGGGGGATTGTTGCGCTTGTGAACTTGTCCACAGAAAATGTTTGCAAGGAGGCTGTGGATAACACCCCCACAACTGTCCCAAGCCGTTGATGCGAATACATTCCTTTACACTGCGCGCCGCACAGCGCCGCCATCACCCCGCCGCGATCTCAAACCACGCGCCATGCGTGCGATTACGGTCAAGCACCCGCGACTTCGCATGACCATCAGCGCGCAGCGCAACACCAAACACCCCTTCCCCACGCGTGGCGAGTTGCCGGCGCAACGCCGCGCCCTCTGTGGTGACGCTCGCGGCATCAACATGCACAGGGCTTAACAACACAACAGACGTATCCCCAACCGATACCGTCGCCGACACCGCTCCCAGCCCCGGCAAAGCCACCGCCCGCGTTTCCCGCTCACTCACACCGAGCAACGCCCCATACCGCTGCAAGCTCGCCCCCAGATCCTCCACGGCGACCGTCAGACTCGCCACCCCTCGCACGCCGTTCGTATGCTCACGCACCGCGCCTTCAGCCACACGCAGATCACGCGGCGTGATATCCCCGCACAGGAATGGCAAATCACTGGTCCGCGGCCGGCCGGTCTGCCACTCGAGCCGCGCGCCATCCGGACGCACACGCCCACCCGCCTGCGGACCGTCGTATTGCAACCCACGCCCTTGCGCGGCGTCGATCACGGCGCCCACGCTCGACGGCAACAACGCGTAATCGACAAAACCATCGCCGTGACGCTGCCCCACATCCCACCAGCGACGCTGCGGCGCCGCCTGCAAGAAAGCGATCAGCTCGATGTAACTGCCATCGGCGAAACCGATCAGCGCGTTATGTGTCACGCCATCGGCATGGGTGCCGCCTTGCTGCACGGTGAAACCGAGCGCTGTGAAATCTTCAATGGTCTGCGTCAGGTCATGGACGCGAATAACAATGTGATCGAGTAAAAGGCTCATGGCGCAAATGTCGTGAATGATCGGATAGCTCAGCGGACGATAGGATGTCTATTTCTGCGCCACCGTTGCCTTGCTCTCAAGCAAGGTCCACTTGTCGTTCTTCACCACCACGTTGATGTTTTTCACGCCGATCACACGGCGCGTCGCCGGATCAAAGTTAGCCTTGCCGAACACGACGCTCGGAATATCATGCAGCTTCGGTAGCGCATCACGCACGGCTTTGCGATCAGGTCCACCGGCACGCAGCGCGTAGGCGGCAATGATGACGGCGTCGTACGCATAGGCGTTGAACGCGTCCGGCTCGCGATGGTATTTCGCTTCGAAGCGTTTGACGAAGCTCTGCACTTCAGGCCCGGATTCACCGGGAAAGAAGCTGGTATTGGTCGCCACGCCATTGACGGCCTCGCCACCCAGTTCGAGGAATTTCGGCGAATACACGGAACTGGCCGCGGCGATCGGCAGGTTGATGCCGCTCGTCCGCGCCTGACGGGCGATCTGCGCGCCGTCGGAGTAGTACGAGATCAGCACGATGCCGTCCGGATTCGCCGCGCTCACGCGCACCAACGTCGCGCGGAAATCTTTCTCGGCCGACTGATAGCCCTCGGCCGCAACGACTTGCGCGCCACGTTCATTGGCGGCTTTGACGAAGACGTCTTTGCTGGTGCGCCCCCAATCGGTGTTCAGATAGAGCACGGCAATGCGCTTGAGGCCGAGCGTTTTCACGGCGAGGTCGGCGAGCAGCGGCTGCGCGTCGGCCTGACTGACCGACGGGCTCCAGATGTAATCGCCACCTTTGGTGAAGTCAGGATGCGAGTTGGTGAAGCCGAGTTGCACAAGGCCGGCATGCTGATAAATCGGCGAGGCGGCCATGGAAGCCGGGCTGGAGAAGTCACCGAGTTCGATCAGGATGCGCGGATCGTTGACGAATTTCTGCGCGATCGTGATGGATTGGCGTGGGTCGCTCTGGCTGTCCTCGAAGACGTAATTCAGCGGGCGGCCGTTGATGCCGTTATGGCTGTTGATCTCATCCAATGCAAGATCGAAGCCAGCCTTCCATTGCGCGCCGTACTGAGCGTTCTGGCCGGTCAGCGGGCCGCTGACACCTATCAGGATCGGATCGCCCGAAGGTGGCGCGGCTACTGCCGTTGTCGTCGTTATCGCCGATGCGGCGAGCAGCAGAAGTGCCGTGAAGTGTGTGGCCCATGATGGGCGCAGGCTTGATGTGTTCGACATGGCTCCAGGCTCGATTTGCTTGAGATTGGAGTGAGTGTCGGATGTGCCCCGGCTTCGGGCAACCAAGCGATTCGCATATCGTTATGCCACCGGAGAACTTGTCCACAGAAAATGTCCATAAAGCTGTGGACAAATCACACCCTGTGATAAACAGCCGCTCCGCATAAGGCTCTCCGGGCGGCGTGTGGGGGAAATTTCTTCCCCCTCGCGCCCTCAAACATCCATTCCCCCCACGTTTCCCCACACGCTGCGGTGCGGCGAAACCTTCGTCCCCCAGAGAAGGACTGTCCTACATATTAGACATGTGTCTCGTTTGAGACTCAAGCTAACGGCGACCCTTAACGCCGACCAACAAGACAAGTGACTTGTCTAAAGTCCGAACAGGTGAGTTGTCGATGCTGCGGTGCACGTCGAGTGTGCGACGTCCCTCGCGTTCCCCCACGGCACGCCAGAACTGCGTCGTGCGGTGGATCACCCTTCGTCGTTGCCGGAATCGGGCAACTCCGGCACGGACCAGCGCCGTTTGCGCGTCACGACGACGGGCTGCGCCGCGACCGGAGGCTGTCGAGGCGCTTTCCAGTCCGGCCTGGGCGTCTCATGCCGTTCATATTCCACGCGGCACTCACTGTCGGGACTGGTCGCCTCGTCGTGGCGGCTGCCCACCTCCCTATCGCGTGCCATGAACAGCGCAAAGCGCAGCCGTTTGCCAGTGCCGTACTCCGGGATCTGCAGGTCGGTCCGTGTTCGTTGAACCCGGTCGTGTCCGGTTTGCGGGTACCCAGGAGGCCCCGGCGTTTGTAGGGATGATTGACCATAACAGGATTCCTCAGAATTGTGCGGTCATCTGCAAGCCAACCGTCACACGCGAGGTCGGGAAGCCGCTGGGTTTGTAGACCGGCGTCCCGACGAACAGGTCATAGGAGAGACCCACAAAGTGTGCAGGCAGACCACCGCGGATGCCGATCACCGCGCCAGCCAGTTGTGTTCCGGCCAGAAACGCCGTGTTCGGTCCGAACACGCGCCCATAGTCGATCCCCGCATACACCGTCTGTCCGGTCTGGCCGATGTGCCATTGCAGCTCGTTGCGCCAGTAGAAGCCTTTCTCCGCCGCCAGCATGGTTTCGCCGTCGAAACCGCGCACCGTGTAGCGGCTGCCGATGGTCAGATCGTCCAGATAGAACAGCGTGTCGTTGGTGAACTGTCCGTGAACCGTCGTCACGTAGCGGAAGTTCTGTTGCGCGATGGCAAACGGCACCGACAGGTTCGCGTCGAGGACTGCCATGTGGTAGCGGTACGTGGGGCCATCAGGGTACGGGTCGGCTGTCGCACCGAATCCGCCGACACCCTGGCGGTACGCAAGTGTGCCGTCGAACTGCGACGCGCCGAAGTAGTGCCGGTCGGTCAGGCCCGCTTCGATGAACGTGTTGTTGCGCCGCTGCTGCGGAATGTCGGTGTCGTCAATGAAGCTCTCACCGAAGCGCTTCGATAGCTGGAACTCCACGCCGAACACATCGGTCTTGCTGCGGCTCAGTACGCGCGCGAGCCTGAGTGCGGCGGCCTGCGAATTGCCGCTGGACACGAACGTCTGGTTCACGCCCGCAATGTTCTGGTAATAGGTGTTGGTGTTGCCGGACAGCGTGGCCGTCCAGTACCCCCACGGCACGGAATACGAGCCGTTGAACCCGTGCGAGCCGAGCGACTTGTTGCCGAACGACAGGTCCTGGTTTGCACCGAGAGTGAACACGTCGTTCAGGCCGAGCGGATTGTCGATGCCGAGGCTCACGTTGCCCTGCCACTTGCCGGTCGCGTCCGTGCCCGAGTTATCGACGGATGCGACAAAGCTCCAGGGCTTCGAACGCTTCACGGTCACGACGACATCGCTTTCGCCCGGTGTGTCGGTCGGTTCGATCTTCATGTCCACGTCCTGCGACGCGACCCGCTTCATCTGCTCCAGACCCTGCTCAAGATCGCGCAGGTCCAGCAGGTCGCCATCACGGGCTGGGAATGCGGATTTAAGGGTGCCTCGTGTCTCAGGGTCCGCAAAGCGGAGCTGGTGGACGACGCCAGGAACGAGCGCAAATGCCAGCGTGCCGCTGGACAGGTCCTGCTGCGGGACGAGCACGCGCGTAGTCACGTATCCACGGCTCAGGATGGCCTGCTGCAGCCCTTTGGTTAGCGTGTCAATGCCGGACTTGCCGACGCACTGGCCCCTGTAGTGATCGAGCCATTCACGTGCGAAGGCGAACGGGTCCAGTGATAGGGCCGACGCGCCCCTGCTGCGCACGGCATCGGGCAGAGTCGTCGGGACATCGAGCGCAAACCTGCCGATGCGGAAGCATGGCGTCTCAACCGGCAACAGCGGATAGCCCTCGAATGTGGGGAGGGTCGAACGCACGGCGGGTGCCTGCACGGTCGCGTCGCGCTGCTGTGCGTCGCGCTGCTGCTGGATCTGCTGGTTCTGCCCGGCGTTGGCCCGTGCGGCAGCGGCTTCATCGGCTGGCGTCGGCGCATGCTGCGCGTTCGACGCGAGCGATATCAGGGCTGTGAGCGGCAGCGCCGCCAGCCTCTTTCTGATTTGCATAGTTGATTGAATCTAGTGCTGACTACCAGCCGATACGTTTGCGTTCAAAAACCCAAGCTATGACGGCACAAAGAAGCGAGGCCAACGGAACGAATTTGCACGCTGCGTAGACTCTGCTCATGGGAGGCCAGAAGTACCCTGGATATCCTTTAAGCCAAGCTATGAAAGGCATCACGATCAGTTCTTCAAAAGCGGCCAAGATCGCGAGGCCAACTAAAAAGGTCAATAGATAACTCAGAAACGCTTTCACGTCTCTCTCGAATCGAGGGCTCATTTTTTCTTCGGTAGGTACGAGGGGATGTTTCCGACGCCAGCACTAACGGTCTCGGAGGTCAGGTTTGCGCCCGCAGTCCCAAACATTGACGGTATCACGCTAGGCGCAACAAACTTCGACACACCCATGCCAATGTCAACCCACTCTGGGCGATACCAAGGATTAATTGTGTTCGTCAAACTACCCTCAATTTTTCCACCGACAGCATAGCCCGCAACCGCTCCAGCAGCCGCGCCTGCCATGTTCATGTTCGGGTTGTCACCTTTGATGGCCGACCCAGCCAACGCGCCCCCAGTGTTGATAAGGACACCGGGCAGTAAGCCTGTCCCAAAGCTGACCGCCCCTGTAACACCGGCTGTCGCGACGTCAAGCCAATTGATCTGACCGTTGTTATACATCGCTTGAACGAGGGCGTTAACGCCGCTACCTAGCGAAGCGCCGCCCATCATGGCACCGGTGGAGGCGACTCCACCCGCCACTACGCCGCCGACTGCAATCATGCCCGCGCCAGCGATGGCTGTGCTAACTGGATTGTTCTTGACGTTATTCTTCACCAAATCGTTATAGGTGACGCCCTTGTTGAGCTGGCTCTGTCCTGCGTCATAGGCTTGCTGATTACCTGCAATGTACTGGCTGTTGTAGTCGTGGTTTGCGTATTGCGGATCGGTCTTATAGCCGTCGCAGTTCAGGTTCTGGCATCCGATGATCGCGCGAACCTCATAGTCATGCACGCCCCCCGATGCGTCCGATGTCTGCTGGTCCGAGTTGCGCTGCAGTTCCGCAACGATCCGGCCTTCCGCTTCCTGTTCACTGATACCGAGCTGCTTTGCAACGACCTTCGCATCCTTCTTCGCCATTGCGTATTCGTCGGGGTGCAACTGCCGGTTGTAGCGGTCCACGTTGTAGCCTGAGAAAGCCCCCGCATTGCCGCCGACAGCCGCACCCGCGCCGGTAGCAAGCGCGTTCGCGACGATGTTGCCGAGCGCCTTATTCATATCTGAATTGCCGGTCGGGTCCGAACCCGCAATTGCGCCGCTCAGTTGATTCAGCTCACCCGCTGCAATTGACGCGATCCCCGCGCCCGCCGCGCCGCCGAGCGCGTTGCCGCCCGCAAGGCCGGTCACGAGCGCCGCGCCTGCGGCCTGCATCGCTGCACGATATTTACCACCTTCGGCCCACTCAGGATCACCCGTTGCCGTGGCCTGCTTATCGGCATAATCCCCGATGCGCCGCGAGACCGCTTCACCGGCAGCGCTTGCCGCCGCCATCATGTCCGCCTGGCGGTCAAGCAGATTGTTCACGTCCGGCAGTTTGGCGACCGTGCCGTTCGTGTTCGACGTGTCCCGGTTCAGGCTCGCGATGCCCTGCGTCTGGCTGGCTGCATCGGTGACGCTGATGGTGCCAGCACTGATGCCGCTACGCGTGGTTGCGCTGTCGCTGCCGCTGTCGTCCTGGCTCAACATCGGCGCACCGCCGCCTGCATTAGGCCCGTTCGCCGTCGAACCCGGGCCGTGTGTGCTGTCGTTCGCGCCGCCGTCGCCGGTCGTCACGCCTGCACTGAAACCACCCGAGTGCGCGTCGTAGCTGGACTGGTTCTGGATATCACTGAAAGTCAGCGTCCCCGTAGACAGGTTGTTCTTCGACGCATCCGCATCGCTCGCGATCACCGAACCCTTGAGATCCGTGTTCCCATGCACGTTGATATTGAACCCACTGTCGCCCGCCTGGATGCCAGCCTGTTCGTTCACGCCCGCGTAGCTGCCACTGGCGTTCGCGTTGGTGTGACTGAAGCTCGCGCTGCCGCCGCCCTGGCTGATCGCAAAACCACCACCCGTGCTTTCCTGATGCGCGCTGCTCGACATGGTGTCCTGCACGCTGGCGATGTTCAGGTTGCCGCCGACATCGGCGTTCACCTGGCGACCATTGACGTTCGATCCGATGATGTTGGTGTCGCCACCCGAAATGATCGTCGCGGTGCTGGCCGCCGTCACATGCGTATTGTTCTGCATGGCGGCATCACTGTTGCCATTGCCGTGCGCCTTCGACATCGCCGCATCGACACCGAAGCCCTGCGTGCCATAGGAGATACCCACGCTCGCGCTGCTGGATTCGTTGCTGCTGCGCGTCGAGTCAGTATCCGTCGTGTTCACGAGATTGACCTGATTCCTTGCCGCCAGGATCACGTCATTCGCGTTCACGTTCGACCCTGCAATCGTCAGGTTGCCGCTTCCCGGCGTGCCCGCGTTGTCACCCCCGCCGGTCGCCACGAACGCGGCCGTGCCGCCCGCCGTGACACTTGACCCGCGACTGGTCGTGCTGTCCTCGGTGTACGTGCTCTTGCTGTGACTGCTGCCATAACTGAGTTCGACCTTCGCTGATGGCGTCTGTCCGTTGGCAAGTTCGCCCAGCGCAGCGCCAGCCGCGCCGACCGAATCAATTGCACCGCTCGCCGCCGCCATCCCGTGCAATGCCGCTGCGCGATCATCCTGGCTGCGGCTCGCTGCGTGCGCCTGGTCTACCGTGTTGGACACCGCATCAATCACCGGAGCCTTGATCGCAAGCGTAAAGCCGCTCTGTTTGACCTCGTGCGTCTCGTCGTGGTGCATCGTATCGACGGCAGAGTCAATCGTGACGTTCGCGCCGGTGCCCGTGACATTCTGCGCGGCAACCAGATCACTACCCGTTACATGCAGGTCCCTGCCTGCGGTGATGTTCAGACTGCCATTCAGCGACCCGACCGTGCTGCCCGTGTTCGTTACCTGCGTGGTGTTGGCCGTGTCAGTCTGCGTCCTGCTGCCCACCGAAATGCCGATCCCACCGCCCGTGCCAAGACCGGACGCGTGCTTCTGGTAGTAGCTCGATGTGCTCTGCGTGTCCTGCGAGGTCGTGATGTTCACGTTGCCTGCCGCAGCCAGATTCACGTCGTTGGTGCCCGCGATGGTCGAACCTTTGACATTCAGGTCGCGGCCCGCGCTGACCGTGACCGTATCGCCGGACACGGTACTGCCAACGCCGATGTTCGCCTGCGTGTTCTGTATCGTATCGGTGGTCGAGCCATGCACGAAGCTGCCGCGCTTCGATTCGGTGGCCGAGTACGAATCATGTTCCTCGCGGCCTTCATTGAGGGTCACGTCGCCCGTGGCTGCAATCGTCGCCGCGCCGCTGCCCGCCGCCAGCGACGAACCGGTGAGCGTGACGTTGCCCTTCGTGGGATCGGCGCTCAGGGCCGCGAGCGTTGCATTGCCGCCTGCGGAAATGCTCGTACCGACTGCCTGTTCATCGTAGCTCCGGTCGGACTGCTTGCGGGTTTTGTCGTCAGTTGCGACGTTGTTGTAGGTGGCCGTGTTGATAACGGTCGTCGCCGTCAGGTTGCCGCCCGCGACCACCGCCATATCGCCGCCCGCGCTGAGCGTCGCGCCCTTGAGCGTCGTATCGTTACCGCTCTGCATCGCGAGACTGCCGCCAGCCGTGATCGCACCGGTCTGGTTGATCGTGCTGGACGCTTCCCAATGGTGGTCAGCATTCTTCGTCACCGACTGCGACGTGTCCGACTGCACGGTATCCACGGTAATGTCATGACCCGCCGCGATCTGCGCGTTACCGCCCGCGGCGATACTCGCGCCGTGAACGGCCAGGTCATTGCCCGCCACCACCAGCAGGTCGCCCGTCGATGCAATCGTGCCCTGCGCGCCGAGCAGACTCTGGCTGACCTTGCTGTTACCCACCGCCGAGCTGACGCCCACCGTATCCACGAGCGTCGTGTTCACGATGTCATGACCGGCGAGCACAGCCACACGGTTGCCCGTGATCCGTCCCGACGCGTTGACAACATCATTCGTAGCCGAAACTACCGTCGTGCCGTTGTCCGTGCTGCTGCCAATCGAGCCACCCCGGTTCAGGATATTGGTCGCACTGACAACGGTCTGCGTACCGCCCTTGATGACGCCTGAGTTGGTCGCGCTGCCCGTAGCGTGAATCTCGACATCATCGGCGGCAATCAGCGCGCCGGTTGGCTGCAGGTCGTTCGCATGTGTCTGCGCCAGATAGACAACCGGTGCCAGCACCGTTTGCGTCGTGCCATCCGGCAGCGATATCGTCTGGCTGACCAGCCAGACGATATCGCTCGTAAGCGCATCCATCTGCGCGGCGGTCAGTGCCATGCCCGGTTCGAGGCTGAATTCCTTCGCAACATTCACGCCGTTGTTCATCAGCGCGCGGTACTCGTCCTCGTTGCTCGTGTAGCCCTGAAGATAGACGCGCCCCGTGAGTTGCGTGATCTGGTTGCGCACCATCTGTTCTTCGTACACGCCGTCACCGAGCCGCTTGATGGTCTTCGACGGGGCGAGTCCGAGCGCGCCCAGCATGTAGTCGCTCGAAATGAAACTCGTGTAGCTGGTCAGTCGCGGATCGGTGACCACCAGGTACGACGCGCCGGGTGCCGTGTTGAACGTGTACAGGCCGCTCGACGGCAGCGTGATACTGAGTGCGCCACTGGGTCCCGCGATGGACTGCGGCGCGTTTATGGTCTGCGTCTGGCCGGTGGCGAGGTTGACGGTCTGCGCACCGCTGCCCGTGATACCGCCCACGGTGCCGTTCGCGCCAAGTGTGCCACCGGTCGCGCCGGTCGCGGAGTTTGCCGCCGCCACGTTCGTGTTGTTGATGCCGGTCGCGCTGATCTGCACCGAATTGTTCGCGATGATAGTGCCGCCCGTGCCACCAATAGCGACGGGTGACAGGACAATCGACGGCTCAACTACCGTGCCGACATCGCGCGAAATGTTCTCGTTCCAGGCGTAGGTCGAAACGATGTCCTGCTTCTGGTACTGGTAGAGCGTCTGGCCGATGTTGTTGACGAGCGTGCCACCGTAGTTGCCGCTCGCCACATTGCCGTCCGCCTCGGCGCTGCCGATCTGGATCGAGCCGCCCGCGCCAATTGCACTGTATGCGTTGTTCAGCGTGCCGACGTTGGCGAGCATCATGTTGCCGCCCGCCATGATCTGCGCCTGTTTTGCCTGCGATCCCGTTACCTGGTCCTGCTGTGTGGTGGTCGTCGTGTCGCGGGCGATCTCGACGCGCTGATAGCCCTTATGGGCGTCGTTGCGCGATGCGTATTCGGTGCCAGGATCATAGTTGACGTTCGGATCGTAGCCGTCCCAATAGCTGACGGTGATCGTGCCGTCAGCGTTGGTCGTCAGCGTGTTGTAGTAGATCGTCTGCTGCTGGCCGTTGACGTTCAGGACCAGCATCCGGTCGGTCGCATCAGGGCCGACTGTCTCGGTCACAATCTGCGAAACGGAGAAGGTCGCGTTGACCGGCGCAATATAGCCATCGTCCCACATGGCCTGCGTACAGTAACTCTTGTCGGCATTTGTCGTCGTACACGCCATGTACCTGCTGCGCTTGGTCTGGTGGACCGTATCAACGTCGGTGGTCACAGTCTCCACCGTGGGCGCGGGGCGTGTGTTGGTCAGCGTCTGCGTGGCGACCTCGATGTTGCCTTGCGCCTCGATGGTGGACTGGTCGTTGGTGACGGAGTTGCTGCGGTTCGCGAGCAGTCCATTGGCATCGCGGGTGGCGTCTGCCGCGATGTTGATGTCGCCCAGGCTGAAGAGGTTCGCGCCGCCCGTATTGGAGATATCGCCAGGCGAATACAGGTTCAGTTGAGAAGCAGCGGCCATCACAGCGGCGGCGCCGGTGTTGGCGATGGAATGGCTGGCGTTCAGCGTGACCGTGTTGCCGATGATCGCTGCCGTGTTGACCAGCGACCCGCTGTTTGTCGCAACGGTATCGCCTTCGATGCGACCTTCGTTGGTGATCGCGTTCGCCGCATTGACCGTCGTGGTCGACGAGTTCAGGTCCGCGCCTGCCTGGTTATCCACGCTCACGGCATTCACCGTCAGCGCGTTCACCGCGCCGAGCGTGCCCTGGTTCGTGAAGCTGCCCGCTGTCGTGAAAGTCAGGTCGTGGTTAGCCTGAATCTGGTTGCTGCCGTCGAGCGTGTAGTCGCCGTTGACCGTGACCGCACCGTCGTTCCCAGCAATGATCCTGCCATCACCTGTAAGCTGGTTGGTCGTGACACTCAGATTCTGATCGCTGCCGATTGCGCCATTCTGGTTTGCCAGCGTGCCGGCATTGACGGACACCGAGCCGCCGCTGCCCGTGTCATTGCCAATGCGGCCAGACGTGTTGTCGAGCGAAGCCGCATTCAGCGCAATCGCACCATTGCCGTGGATCGAGCCACCCGCATTGATGACACCCGCATTCGGGCCGTTGAGCGTGACATTGTTCGCGCCTGAAAGTGAACCGTTGGTGTTATCCGCAAGCTGCGCGATATTCAGCGTCAGGTCGTGGCCGGACACGACCTGCGCGCCATTCTTGTTCGACAGCGTACCCGCGCTCACCGTCACGTCACCGTTGCCGCCGATGGTGCCCGCACCCACGACGCCGCCTGTATTGCTGTTGGTGATGGTGGCCGCGCTGACTGTCGTCATACCCGAGCCGGTGTTCGCGATGCGGCCGCCCGTGTTGTCGAGCGATGCGCCTGTGACTGCCAGCGTTGCGGACGCACCATCCGCCTCGATCTGTCCGCCCGTATTGTCGATTGCGCCCTGCGCCGACGCCGACACATTGCCGCTGCCCTGGATCAGGCCCGCCCGGTTGTCGAGCGTGCTGGCGGACTGCACCATTGCCGCGCCGCCTGCCGTGATGGTGCCGCCCGCATTGCCGATGCTGCCACCCGACACCGACACGTCGCCGTTACCGCCAATCAGGCCATTGGCCGTGTTCGTGACCGCGCCGCTGGTAGCGACCGTCGTTGTACCGGTGCCCCCGTTCGCGATGGAACCGCCATCATTCGCAACCGACTGCGCGGAGACCGACAGCGTGTCGTCCGCCTGGATTGTGCCGCCCGCGTTGTTCAGTGCACCCGTGTCGGTCACCGAGACGGTCTGCGCGCCGACGTAGCCGCCCGCGCGGTTGTCCAGTGAGGCAACGTGGAGCGTCGCGCCCGTCTGCGCGGCCAGCATGCCGCCCCGGTTCGACGCCGCGCCCGAACGGACATCGAGCGCGCCATTCGTCGCAATCGTGCCGCCGTTGTTTGAAAGCGTACCGGCATTGACCGACAGCGTGCCCGTGCCCGAACTGGCGATGGTGCCGTTGTCATTCACAAGCACAGCGGGACCAAGCGCGAGACTGTCGCTGTTGGTCTGGAGCGTGCCGCCCGAATTGTCGAGCGTGCCGGTTACATCGACGGTCGTCGCGCCGGTTCCGGTTTGCGTGATGCTGCCGCCGTGGTTGACAAGGTTCGCCGCATGCAGCGCGAGCTGGTCCGCGCCAAGGTTGCCGTGGCTGTTGTCGAAGGTCGCTGTCGTCAGTGTCACAAGATGACCCGCCGCGATGGTGTTCGCGTTGGTGAGCGTCGAACCTGCGGACAGGTTGACGTTGACATTCGCGGCCAGCATGCCGCCGTTGAACAGCGTCTGCACGGCGCGGGCGATCAGCGACTGCACCGCCGTGATCGAACCGGCGTTCGCGATCTGTCCGGCCTGCACGGTGACGTTGCCATTGCCGCCGATCGCACCGCCCGCGCCATTGTTCAGCGCGCCGGTCACGGTCAGCATCAGGCCGTCCGCGTTCAGCGAAGTGATATGCCCGCCCGTATTGTCGAGCGAACCGGCATCGACAGACAGCGCGCCCGCTGCCTGCAGTGTGCCGCCCTGGTTCTGTAAGTCACTTGTTGCCGCGACGTTGAGCGTACTGTCCGAAACAATCAGCCCATTGCGGTTGGACAGTGCGCCCGCCGTGACAGTCTGAGGACCGCCCGAGGACAGTACACCGCCGTCGTTCGTGAGCGTCCCGGAGGCGCGCGTGTCCAGCGCGCCGCCCGCCGTCGTTGTCGCACCTGTCAGGTTCAGGTCACCGCTGCTGGCGGTGAGTGCCAGCGCACCGTTGGCCGAGGTACTGCTGCCTGCGAGATTGACCGACGCGCCGTTCAGCGACGCACTGCCGCCCGCCGCATTGCGCCCGGTCGCGGTCAATGTGCCGCCCGCCGTCACCGACAGGTTACCCGCCTGCGCCAGACTGCCGTCACCGTTCACGCCCGCGCCAAGCGTGCCGGTCGAAGCCACGCTGCCCGCATTGAGCGTCGTGTTCTGCTGCGCCGCGAGCACGCCGCTATTCGTGAGCGCACCGGACGTACTCGCCGTGACGCTCTGCTGCGCGTAGGTCGTGCCGCTGTTGTCGACGCCGCCTGCTGCAGAGAGCGCCATGTTGCCGCTCGCATTGGTCTGGCCAGCGAGCGTCAGCAGCCCATTGGTGCTCAGTACCAGGTCACCCGCCTGTGCCGCAAGAACCCCTTTATTTGAGACACCAACGCCATTTTCCGTGCCGACGAGAACGATCCTGTTCGCGTACATGCCACCAAGCTGGCTGACGTCGATGGAAACACCCGGAGCCGGACCGTCACCCGCAATCGGTGTTGCATTGAGCGTGTCATGGTTGATGCTGTTCGCACCGGTCACGACATTCAGGTTCTTCGCGTAGATTGCGGCGTTCGCCTGCACGGCGCGCGATAGCAGGTCAACCTGGTCGGTATCGCCTGCGTTGAGTCCCGCGCCCTGGATGATGATGTTGCCGCCCGTCACGTTAAAGCCTGTGAGGGAGCCATCCGGAGCGAAGTTCGGCGTGCCCGTCGTCAGGATCGCCCGCGACGTATTGATAAAGCCGCCGCCGTTCACGGAAATCCCGCTTCCGTTCGCGATGACAACCTCCGCGCGCTGGCCTGCAACCTCAAGATGTCCGTTGATCTGGCTCGCCGCGCTGCTGTTGACCTGATTGACGATGACCCGTGCCGACTGACCCGGGCCGAAGTTCGGATTGCCGTTAATCATGCCAGCCTGCTGCGTCTGCACGATGGTCGGCGAGTTATTCAGGATCGCGCCTTTTGACTGCACGTCGAACTGGCCGTAGGTGTTCATCGACACGCCAGCACCGGAGGGCCGGTTGATGTTCACCTGATCCAGCCCGTTCTGTGTCTGGATGACGGACGGTGCGTGGGTGCCACCTGGAACGATCTGTGCGCCCGACAGCGACGGCAGCGCGCCAAGGAGCGCGAGCGCAGCCAGCGCGATCTGGCGCAGGGAAAAAATCACACCCTGTGATTTTCTGCTGCGTACCGAAGTCTGTCCCGCTTCCTTGCCCGTGGCCGTGGCGGTTTCCTCGACGGCTACAAGCATTCCTCTCAGTCGGCTGTATACCAGCCTGTATGTCTTCCGGTTCATTCTTCTACGTCATTTTACGGATTGGTAACGCCCCGTAAAATATCGGACATCACGCCGACAATCCGTCAACGTTTGTCAAAATGCGAACCAATGCAACACATCCCACAAAATCGTACTTTTCCTATAGAGCACTACCGGGATATCACGTAGCTGGAGCGGGCGAACAGCCAAGCATCAACGGGGGATCGTTGACGAGGGCTTTGGGATAGACGGCATCGAGAGACGCCGGACTACTGTATGAGCGACGCACGCGGACCAGCCATAGGATTGATCCGAAAAGCAAAAGGGTGACCGAAGTCACCCCGATAAATATTGATGCGTTGATGATAGGGTTACGGCTTCCCGTCTCCCGTCCCGTACCACCGTACTCCCTGACCATCATCATCCACCTGGGCGAGCGCACGCCGCGCCTCATCGCGCGCATTCCCCTTGCCGATGTCGGCCCAGCGCTGCAGACAGCGGTGAATCTCCATCACCTGAAGTGCAGTCGCGCGGTTCGCCCGCGCGGCCTCGATGGCAGCACTGTGCGTCGTGTCGTGCGGCGCAGTGGCCGTAATGCGTGCGAGCACGTCCGCCTGCTCGCGTAGCGTCATCGTGTACATGACTTTCTCCCTCAGACACCGTTCGGTGTCGTCCTTGCGCTGGCCGTGACTGTGCACTGCGCTACGAAATGACCGGGATTCTGTGCATCACACATTCCCCTCGGCAAAACCCAATACTTCACGCCGTCGAATTCGACGTGGAACCAGTCCAGACGCGCTTCTTCCGCCGCGCGCTCCCAATTGACATGCGACATCGGCCAGTCGGTGCCGCAGCGTTCCTCGGCCTGCGCCCTGACGTAATCCGCGAACGCGGAGTCCCGCACCAGGACTTCACCCGACCATGCACGTGCCAGCGCATCGCACACGTCGCACTCCAGTTTCTTGAGCGTCGTGAACTCGGGCGTGAACGCCCTGCGGTTCTTCGACTGCGACGCCGGGATAAACCACGTGGCTTTTCGAAGTTGATGTGTGCCCGCCACTGTGCGGCGCAGATTTCATTGATACGCACAAGTGTTGCCAGCGTGATCCAGACGGCCAGTTCATGTTCGCGCGGGATTGGCCTGGCGATATTCCCACGACGAGGCCCGGTATGAAAATCCCACGCGTTACGGATGACCTGAAAGCGGTTGCGCGACTCAATGATCTCGCCATCTTCGAGAACACGCTCGCACCAGTCCTGATAATCCGCAGGCAGCATGCGCTCGATGTCCACGTCCTCAACCGGGTTCACCTCAAAAAGCAGCCTCCAGGGCTTGCGCCTGGCCGCCCACACGAACATCGCATTGGCGTACATGTGCAGCGATATGCCGGTCGAGATTTTCCCTGCGTCGATGAGCGTGCGGACTGCCTGCGAATGTCGCCTGGCGTGATATCAGCAACCCGCGTATCGCCAGAACCCGGCAACAGGTGCAGCTCGAATATCCGACGAACACCTCTGGCCCCGTCCGGTGTATTGTCCACCATTGCCTCGGGATGCCACGCTTCGAACATGGCCTTCACGGTCAGTTGTGATTCCGCATGCTCACGCTCCCGTTCGACCAGTTCCTGCTGTTGCCGTACAACCTGCGCCTTCTCGACTTTCAGCTTGTCCGCGACCAGCCTGCGCTGGCCGGGTCGCCACCGCGTTGTACACGCAGTTTCGTTTCATCAAGCTTCAGCCGGATTGCGGCGAGCGCCACGCGCGGCCACGCTCCAAGTGGCATTTCCCGGGACTCACCCTCGAAGCGGTAGCGATAGCGGACGCTGATTCCCTTCGCTCCGGCATGCACCCGGCCAGACAGGCCGGTGCCGTCGTTCACGACGCGGTCATGATCGGCGGCGCCGAGTTTAAGGAGCGACCCTTTGCTGATTGATTGCGAACGATTTTCCCCACGATATTCCCCACAAAACACCTGCCGTGTCCCGATGATACGGACAACCGGAGGCCGTGCGCCAACAACTAAGTTGTTGAATTCAAACGGAACAGATGTTTGTAGACCTTGTGCGACGCGGGATAACTTTATCCACAGACTTTGTCCATAAGCCTGTGGATAACATCCTGCCAAACGCGCCAAGTGCTTGATGTATTTATATTCTTGCGCGCTGCACGTCGGCGCAACCGTCACGACGGTTGCGCCCGTGTTATGCCATCAAAGGTAAGCGGACTTCGTCGCGCTACCGGTCGCGGGAGCCAACAGTTTGCTCCGCTCAACCAGGGCGCCGAACAGCAGCCCAATGGTCGTCCACATAATCACCTGCATTCCGATTGCCGCGACGCGGAATTTCCACAACAGCACCGCCGGGAAAGCTGCCGGCACTTCGTTGATCGTCGGCATCGACAGTTGCACGGCAGCAATGATCACGACAAACACCACGCCAGCCACGATCGAGCCATTCCACGCGCCCAGCTTCAGCGCCGCACGGCGCCGCACCTTCAGCGAGAACACCAGTGCGACTAGCGAGATCGCGATCATCAGGAAGAACAAACCGGTGCGCGTCCCGATCGTCTCGGGGTCGCCCACCGAGGGTGGATTCGCCGGATATTTGATGTTCGGGACGATCACCAACGCGATAAACGCGCCAAGCGCCAGCCATGCGGACAACGCGCGCGCACTCAGTGCGCCGACGCGGCCGTACGCAAACGCGAACACCAGCGAGAACAGTCCACCGAACGCTGCGCCATACGTCACCACACCCGTCAGCAGCCCGAGCCCCGCTTGCGTATCGCGGCTCACCAGTTCGGGTTCCGGCGCTTCGCCTTTGGCGGCATCGGCCTTTTCCTCGAAGGAGATCGCCTGATCGACTTGAGGCTCGCCCACCAATCTGGCGAAGCCGAACGTGAGCAATCCCGCGGCGATGCCTGCAAGCATCCCGCGTACCAACAATTTACCAACCATGTTCGACTCCGTTAGTGGCAGGGAAAGCCGAGCAGATGGCGGCCGTCGTGCACGAATTCATGCACATACATGCCAGGCACCAGCGAGGTGGCGCCTTCTTCCGCACCAACGAAATAAATCGCGAGCAACAGCAGCAAGCCGCCGAACACGACCCAAGGCAGCAGTTCACGCAGCGGAATCGGTGTGGGTTGGGCGACAGGCTGAGCCGCGGGATCGAAAACAGCGTTGGACATAATGGACATCTCCTGGGGGTAACGCGCCCCGATAGTCGATCGAAAAGGGATGGTGCGAAGCTCAGGTCTGGCTTTCGGCTCGTGAATGCCGATTACAGTGGCGCGACCGCGCCGGGCTCTCACCGGCTTCCGTGCTTCGCAGTGCCGCTATTCTACGCGCTAAACTTTGCCTCTCGGCAACGCAAAGCATGGCTGCATGCGTCCCGCCTTGGGCTGGCCTTTATGGGAATGAACTGAATGGACATACGGCTGTTACTGATCAGCCACGCATCGACCGCGGCGATGCGTGCGGCCCGCTTTCCCGCCGACGATCCGCTCGATGCACGCGGCCTCGCCGAAGCAGGTGCCGCGCGGGCGCGCCTGTCGATTCCGGACGACGCGGCGGTTTTTGTCAGCCCTGCCGTCTGTGCGCGCGATACGGCGTCGGCCTTGGGTCTCAGTGCCGCGGTCCACAAGGGACTGGCGGATCTGGACTACGGCCTATGGCATGGCCGCCGCCTCGCTGATCTCGCGGTCGAGGCGCCACAGGACCTCGGCGCATGGACATACGATCCCGACGCTGCCGCGCATGGCGGCGAGTCATTCAGTCAACTCGTGAAGCGTGTAGGACTGTGGCTCGATACGCTAGACGATGCGTCGAGCGAAGGACCACGCGATACGCAAAATGTGGTCGCCATCACGCACGCGCCAGTGATCCGGGCCGCCCTCGTATGTGCGCTCGCGGCATCGCCCGCCGTGTTTTCGCGCATCGAGATCGCGCCGCTCTCGACGGTCCAGTTGCGACGCTCGCGACGCGGCTGGACATGGTGGCCGGCGTCACAGTAACGGTGACCGCAACGTTTGCCGCGCGCAGACAGCCGATTCAAAACTCATGCGCCCGCTCACTTGCCTGAGACGACCAACCTCAGCTTGTTCGAACCGGCTCGCGTCAACGTGATATCGGTCCGCCTGGCGCGTGTGCCGAGATAAAAGTGCTGACGTCCAGGCGAATTCTGGTCGTGCGTGGCGTCTGGCAGACACGAAGCGATGTCCGCCGCGACGGCCTGCAGCGCATCCGCGCTCGAACCGGCGTCATGGTGCGGCGTCCACGTGCATTGGTAGCTGCCACGGCTCGCCAAACATTGCGCGTCATCGCCGTAGGGTTGTGCAACGCCTTTGCCGTCGTCCGGTGTGAGCGAGGCCAAACCGTCCGGCGCCGCCGCGACGATCCGTTTGAGCGACGCGCACGGGCTAGGCGCATCGTCGGCATTCGCGCTGCATGGCAGCAAGGCGCTCAGCGACACAGCGGCAATCGCTGCAGTAAGCATGATGGTCTTGTTCATGTCGGCGCGGTCCTTCGAAAGGTGGCTCTAGCGTGGTAGCACGGTTCGTGCCCATGGCGCGCCGGAACCGTCAGGAAGCGTCTCCAAATAACGCGGCCAGCCCAGGCGTCGACCCAAAAATCCCCTTCGCATCGTGCCCAACGCCGTCGATCACAAACGTACGATGCTTCGCCGATCCTTCCGGATGCCTGGACGCCATATAGCGCGCATAAGCCAGGCCACGCGCCAGCCGATGCTCGCCCTGGGTCTGCGCAGCGCATGAACGATCGAGTGCAGGATGCTGCGGATCGCAATCCGCGCCGCCGAGCAGCACGGTGACTTCGCGATGCGCATAGCGCGATTCGAGCGCGTCAGCGGAACCAGCGCCCTCTCTACGCGAAGCATAGGCCGGCAAATCCTCGAGTCCATACTTCCAGCGATTAAACGACGGACAGACCGTCGCATCGAAAGCCTCGAACTCGCCGGACGCAGTCGGCCGCATTGCATCGAAGTACACATACGAGGAAGGATTCGCGACCACATAGCGCAGTGCGATTCCGCGCGCGACGAGGGGCGCCTCACCCTGCGCCACCACGGCATAACGCTGCACCACCTGGCCGCCGCCCGAATGCCCGGCGATCACCACCTCGCTCAGCGACGCAAACTGCTCGCGCGACGCCAGTGTCTGCAGAATGGCGTCGAGTACATCGAATGAACTGATCGGCGCCGGACCCTCGGCGTTTTCGCCGCCCATCCAGCTAGTCCATTCCCAATGCAGCGTGGACGGCGGCAGCGCATGCGCGCTGAGGTCGGCACTCGCGAGAAATTGCGGCACGATCAGCAGCGTATCGGCGGCATCGCCACCCGCCAGCGCGCACGCGCGCTCCGCCAGATCGAAGTACGAGTCCGCATTGCGCAAGCGTCCGTGAATCAGGATCACCGCGCGCTTGACCTCACGCGTCGGCGCAAGCCAGTCGCCATTCGCGAACACTGGCACGGTGCCGCTTCCCGCATGCGTTTCGACACTAAAGTGCCGGCTGGCGACGACGGCGACCGGACGTTCATTCGGCGCGCGTTCGTCGTCTGTAATCAAAGGCTGGGTCATGCAATAAGCTCTGGTTAATCTAATGAGTCTGGCGAGATGCGTCTAACGCGTGACGAACTGCGCCGTTGCGCCGCCCGGCTCGCGCCCCGAGCGCGTGAAATACACCATCGCGAGCGACACGAAACCGGCAAAAATCAGATAGAAGGCCGGCGTCAAACTGCTGCCGGTCAGGTGCGTCAAACCGGTGATAGTGAGCGGCGCCATGCCGCCGAACAGCGTCACCGCAATGTTGTAAGACAGCGCCACGCCCGCCGAACGGCTACGCACCGGAAACAGCGTCGCGAGCATGCCGGGATGTGCACCGGACATGGCGGCGAGGAACACCGTCGCGACCATCTGCGCAATGAACAGATGCCCCGGCGTCGGATTCGTCACCACGAAGTGATAGAGCGGATACACGCACACCATCCACGCGATCACGATTGGATAGAACAGGCGGTATGCGCCATAACGATCGGCAAGCTTGCCGGATAGCGGAAACAGGAACAGATTCAGCACGCCCGATACGAATGCCCCGAGCAGCGCGGTGGACAGCGGCAAATGCAACTGCCGCTCGACGTACACCGACAGATACGAGTGCCACACATAGTTGGTCGCCGCGCCGATGATGATCACGCCCATCGCACAGATCGCCGCGTCGCCGTTGTCGCGGAAGAACTGACGCACCGTCACGCGCGGCGGCTTGTCCTTCTGATCGAGCAAACGCTCGAACTCTGGCGACTCGGCCACGCGATGCCGGATGTAGAAGCCGAACGGTCCCGCCAGCGCGCCGAACAGAAACGGTAGACGCCAGCCCCACGCCACCAGTTGCTCGTGCGTGAGTTGCGTGGTCAGCAGATAACCGACACCAGACGAAAGCAGCAGCGCGAACGCCTGCGCCGACATGTTGAAGCTGCCATAAAACATTTTCTTGTGCGGCGGTGCGTACTCGACCAGCATCGCCGAAGCTGTCGCGAACTGCCCGCCCACCGAGAGCCCTTGCAACAGCCGCGCGAACACCACCAGCAAAGGCGCCGCGATACCAATGCTGGCGTAACCCGGTGTGAGGCCCATCAACAGCGTGCTCGCCGCCATCGAGATGATGAGCAGCGAGAGCGCTTTGCGCCGCCCTGCCCGGTCCGCATAGATGCCGAGCAGAATGCCGCCGATCGGACGCACGATAAAACCGACAGCGAACGTGGCGAGCGTCAGCATGATCGACACGAAGCCACCACCGCCGGGAAAGAACACCTGCGCGATGATCTTTGCGAAGTAGCCGTAGATCAGAAAATCGAACCACTCGAGTCCGTTGCCGAGTACCGAGGCGAAGATCGCGCGCCGCACCATCGACGGGCTCAAGCCGTTCGATGCCTCCGTGGCGGACGCGGCACCGTCACGCTGGTTCAGGCTCGCCTCGCTCATTGCTCACATCCTTTGGTATCGAACATCGCCGACAATGCGCAAACCGACGTCAGCATGCGCGCGCCGTTGTGGCCAACGCCCGGCACGATATGAAAGCTCTGCTTCAGGCCTTCCGGATGACGCGACTGGATGTACCGGTAATACGCTTCTGCACGCGCAACACGCTGCGGACCTTGCGCTTCGGCCGCACAGCTTTTATCGAGCGCGCTTTGCTGCGGATCGTCATCCGCCCCGCCGACCAGATAGTCAATGCGGCGCGACGCATAAGTCGCTTCGAGTTGCGCCGGCGAGCGATCGTCGAGGTACGGCGGCCGATTGTCCATGCCGTATTTCCATTGATTAAAGTCGGCGCATTGAGCGGCGTCGAACGGCGTCGCCACACCTTGTGCATTCGGCCGTTGCGCGTCGAAATACGCATAGGTCGATGGGCTCGCCACCACATAGCGCACGTCGATACCTTCCTGAGTCAGCACGTCGATGTTACGCGCCGCCACAGCGTAACGCTGCACGACCTGTCCGCCACCCGAATGTCCAGCAAACACCACGTGCCGCAGATTCGGAAACAGCTTGCGATCCGCGAGACGCGTAACAATCGCGTCCAGCACCGTGTACGAACTGATGGGCGACGGCGCCCGCGCCGCTTCACCGCCCATCCACGCGTCGCCTGTCCAGCGCAAGAGATCGGCCGGTTCGTCATGCACGCGCAAGTCGAGCGTGGCGAGGAATTGCGGCGCGATCAGGAGCGTGCTGTCGGCGTCCGCGTGAGCGGCATCACGTGCATTCTGCGCGGTGCGAAAGTACACGTCTGCGTTGCGCAGCTTGCCGTGAATCACGATCACCGCACGCGTCACCTGCGGTTGCGCGACGTTCCAATCTTTTGACAGGTACAGCGGAAATTCAGCTTGCCCTTGCGGCGTGTCGATCGTGAACCGTGTATCCGAGATCGCCGCCACCGGTTTCAGATGGGATTCGTAGGCATGCACCGCGAATGCCGGTTGCGTGAACAATGCCAGCACGGCGGGGCCCGCTGCCGCGCACCCCATCGCCAAACGTCGTGAAAGTTTGAATGTCATGCAACTTGCTCCTGATAGCCGTGCACTGTCTTGAACGCGGCGCATCGTCAAATCCGTCGTTTAAAAGCTCAAAAACTCAGAACCGATGCCGGATGCCGAGCGTCACGCCCGTCTGGTTCGGACCGAATGCGGTGTCGCTCGTCAAGCCGACTGGCGTGTACTGGCCGTTGGCATAGCGCGTGGAAGCGGCATAGGCAACGGTTGCGTACACGTCGGTTCGCTTCGAGAGAATATAGTCCGCACCGAGCACGCCCATCAACGAGTTCGACACGTTATCCGCCTTGTTGCTCTGGTAATACGCGGCGGCGGTCACGCGGAAATACGGCAGGACAAGATAGCGGACCCCGCCGAACCACAACGCCGACGACACCGTCTTGCCCTTGGTCGGGTTGTACAGATAGTGCTCGTAGCCGCCCATGATGGTTACGTCGCCGATCTGCTGGCGCGCCGAGGCGCTCCAGTTACGCGACTTGGTCCACAAGCCGGTCGAATTGATGGCGCCGTTGCGATAATCGTAGGCCACCGCCGCGGCAAAGCTGCCGGCATCGTAATCAAGCGCGCCGCCGTATGCCGCGCTGCTTTGAAACGAGTCGGCCGTGCCGCCGAAACTGTAATCCGCCGTCGCCGTCAATCCGCCGAAACGGCCCACATACTTGACCGAGTTGTTCACGCGCGCCTTGAACGAAAAACCGTCCACGGAACCGGTGGTCGGCATCCATGTGTACTGCTGGCCGAACACCATCGGATCGTATTTGATCAACGTGTCGTACATCGCCGTGTACTGCAAGCCCGCCGACAACGCGCCGAACGCATCATTCGACACCCCGACGGCCGCAGTCCGATTGAACAGCACGCCGGCAGTTGCGTTGGTGCCGTCGTTGCCGTTAAAGCCCGCTTCGAGAATGAAAAACGCCTTATTGCCGCCACCCAGATCTTCAGTACCACGAAAACCAAAGCGCGAATTGCTCAGTCCGCCGGAATTTTCCCGGACCAGAGAGCCGCCACTTGCGCCCGCGTGGTTAAGGAATTCGATGTTCGTGTCGATCAAACCGTACAGCGTGACCGATGCCTGCGCATGCGCACCCGCGCTACCCACCAAGGCCAATGCGGCCACCGCATATTGTTTTTTCACTGCCGTCTCCTGTCGATGTTGTTTTATGTCGCCATGCACTCGAGCCTGCTTGCCATGAGCAACGCGGGCCTCGGTCGATGCGATGGACGAGATCGTAGGATCGGGCGTGGTAAATGTAAAATACCTGTTTTAGGCACTATCCATATTTATAGAATATGGCAATGAGCAGAGCACCGAACACGGTCAAGGAGATAGAAGACGATGGAGCTTCGCCACTTGCGCTACTTCCTGGCCGTTGCCGAGGAAGGTCAATTCACACGTGCGGCCGAACGGCTGGCAATGCAACAACCCCCGCTCTCGCAGCAGATTCGAACGCTGGAAGAGGAGATCGGCTTCGAGCTGTTTGTACGCATGCCGCGCGGCGTTACGTTGACGCCCGCGGGGCAATCCTTTGCGGAAGACGCGCAACGCTTGCTGCAGGACCTGCAGCAGTCGGTGGACAAGGCACACCGGATTGCGCGCGGCGAGCTCGGCACGATCTCGATCGGCCTCACCAGTTCGGCGGCGTTCCATCCCTTCACGACGGAGGCGATCCGGGCCTTTCGCGCGGTGTGTCCCGAGGTTGCCGTGGAGCTTGCCGAGCTCAACGCGGCGGAAATTATCGAGCGTTTGGCGGCGGGACAGATTCAGGCGGCGTTTCTCCGCAAGCCGGTCGATGTGCGCGAAGGCGTGGCGTTCGAGTTACTGCTCGACGAACCGATGGTGGTAGTGCTGCCGGTCGGACATGCGTTGCTGAAAGGAGCAGGCAAGAAGCGACCGCAGGTGTCGTTGAAAGCGCTGGCGCAGGAAGATTTCATTCTGGTGCGCCGACCGGGGGCGCCCGGTATGTATGCGGATATTCTGGCGGCCTGCAGACAGGCGGGTTTCGTACCGCGGATTGCGCGCGAGGTGCCGCGCATGGTGTCGGGGATTAATCTGGTCGCAGCCGGGTTGGGGGTGACGCTCGTGCCGGCGTCGATGCAACGCTACGACCAGGTGGGGACCGTGTATTGCACATTGACGGGTCCCTCGAAGTTGAGTGCGCCGCTACATCTTGCTTACCCTGCGGGACTGCGCAATAACGCGGCGACCCGCTTTATCGAACTGGTGAAGGAGCGCGCTCGCGGTTGAATGCCGCATGCCTTTGCGACATTCAACCGCGAAGGCATGCTTCACAAAAAATTCCAATTCAATAGTTTGCTAACGAATATTTTAGAAATACAATACCGCCCATGTCGAATCTCGATGCCTTGCGCCGCACTGTCAGCAGCACCTTGGTCGTCGCCGCCAGAAAATGGCGGCGCACGAGCCATGGCGTGCTCGCGGCCTTTAACGTCTCCGAAGCGTGCGCCACGCCGCTCCTCACCGCCAGCCGGCTCGGCGAAGCGGTGCGGCAGGTCACGCTGGCCGATCACGTCGGTATTGAAGGGCCCTCGCTCGTGCGGCTGCTCGATCAACTGTGCGCGGCAGGTCTGATGCGTCGCGACGAAGATCCCGAAGACCGGCGCGCCAAGACCGTGGTGCTCACTGATGAGGGCCGCGCCGTTACCGCTAGAATGGAAGAAGAGCTCGTTACGCTGCGTGCGCAAGCTTTGAAAGGTATTTCGCGCAGCGATCTCGAGGCGACCTTGCGGGTGCTAGCCGCTTTTACGGCCGAGGCAGCTCCACATAACGCCGGGGATTCCGAGTAACGGTTTATGGTCTATCCCTCCATCCGCGACTGGCTGTTCTCCGTCAAGACGTTTGCCGCGGCGATGATCGCGCTCTACATCGGTCTCTCGCTCGAGTTACCGCGGCCGTACTGGGCGATGGCCACCGTCTACATCGTGTCGAATCCGTTTGTCGGCGCGACCCGCTCCAAGGCGCTTTATCGCGCGCTCGGCACCGCGCTCGGCGCGTCGGCCGCGGTACTGCTGGTGCCGCCGTTCGTCGAATCGCCCTATCTGTTCAGCGTGGTCGTCGCGTTGTGGACCGGCACGCTGCTATATCTGGCAGTGGCTGACCGTACCGCGCGCAGCTACGTCTTCATGCTGGCGGCCTACACCATGCCGATCATCGCCCTGCCTTCAGTGACGAATCCAGGCGGCGTGTTCGATCTGGCGATCAGCCGCACCGAGGAGATCACGCTCGGCATCGTGTGCGCGAGCATCGTCGGCAGTTCGCTGTTTCCTAGCCGCCTCGCGCCCACCATCATCGAGCGAACCGACGCGTGGTTTCGCGACGCCGCGTTCTACGCAACTGAGACGCTGTCCGGGCGCATTGCGGGCGCGGCGATCTCGGGGGCTCGCCAGCGGATCGCAGCCACGATTAACGGGCTGGAACTGCTGCTGAGCCAGCTTGCCTACGACCACACCCGGCTGGACATCCTGGCCCGTGCTCACGAACTGCGCGGGCGCATGCAGTTACTGCTGCCGATGATGTCGGCGCTGGCGGATCCTCTGGTCGCCCTCTACAACAGCGGCCGGCAGACATGGCCCGAGGGTCTCGAAGCGTTGCTCAACGATGTCATCAAATGGTTCAATGCGCCGCTTCCCCCGGCCAGCGAGGGCTATCGCCCCGACCTCGTCGCCGACGCGCTGCGCGCGCGCATCGCAACCATGCAGCCGCCGCCGGTCGCGCTGGCGAAATGGGACAGCGCGCTGCTTTCGAACGCCCTGTGGCGCATGAAACAGGTGATCGACGTCTGGCAGGACTGCCGCTCGCTGCGCATCATCATCACGCGTGAAGAAGGCTCGTGGCGGCCACGTTTTCGCCATTGGCGGCTGGGCGGCACCGAGCGGTTCTTCGACCGCGGCATCATGCTATTTTCGACGGTGTCCGCGGGCGCCGCGGTCATCATCGCGTGCGGTCTGTGGATCAGTTCAGGCTGGGCGGACGGCGCCAGTGCGGTGACGCTGGCGGCGGTCGCCTGCTGCTTCTTCGCCGCGCTCGACGAGCCCGCGCCCATGGTGTTCAAGTTCTTTCTCGCCACGGCGGTCAGCGTGGTGGCCGCTGGCATCTATCTGTTCGCCGTGCTGCCGCATGTGCATGATTTCCCGATGCTGGTCATCCTGTTCGCCGCGCCGTTCATCCTTGTCGGCACGTTGATCCCGCGTCCGCAGTTCAATATGGTGACCGTGCTGGTGGCCGTCAATACCGCCACCTTCATCAGCATTCAGGATGCTTACTCGGCCGACTTCCTGATCTTCCTGAACAGCAATCTCGCCGGCCTCGCAGGCTTGCTCTATGCCTATCTGTGGACCCGCGTGACGCGCCCGTTCGGCGCTGAACTCGCGGCCTCGCGGCTGCTGCGCTCGAGCTGGGCCGACGTGGCGCTGACCGCGTCCACACGGACAATCGAAGACCCGCGCAATCTTGCCGCGCGCATGCTCGACCGCCTGATGCAGTTGATCCCCCGCCTTGCCGCAACAGACGACCATCGCCATCCGTCGATCGAAAGCTTTCGCGATCTGCGCATCGCCTTCAACGCGCTCGATCTGCGCCGCCTGACGCGCAAGCTCGGCGGCGAAGCGCCGGCTTCCATCGACCAGGTCCTCGAAGACGTGCGCCAATACTTCGAAACCTGCGTCGACCGGAGCGCGCGCCAGCCGGTGCCTGAAAGCCTGATGTCGTCCATCGACGCAGCGGTGGCACGCGTCACGGCCCAAGGGCTGGCCAATGCCGACGCGCCAAGCGCGACTTCGCAAACTTCGGCACGCCGATTGCGCGAGGCGCTGCACGCGCTGGTCGGCTTGCGTCTTTCGCTGTTTCCGGCCACGCTAGTCACACCCACGCCGCCCGAACCGGAGGCCGCTGCCTGATGCGCCCGTTCCGCAACCCAATCCCCCCCTTTGCCAGTTCCCGCGATGATCGGTGAAATCGATATCTTCGGCGTGTTCGTGCCGGCCGTGCTCGTGCTGATGTTGATCGCCTATCTGATCAACCTGGCCATCCGCACGGTGCTCGCACGCATCGGCTTTTACCGCTTCGTCTGGCACCGTTCCATCTTCGATCTCGGCATCTATGTGCTGGTGCTGGGCCTTGTCGTCGTCGTTTCGCACAGACTAATAACGTGAAAAAAACCTGGTTCTCCGTCGGTCAAATTCTGCTGACCCTGATCGTCGTCGTGGTTGCAGCCTTCGTGCTGTGGAAACTGGTCGCTTACTACATGTTCGCGCCGTGGACCCGCGACGGGCACGTGCGCGCCGATGTGATCCAGGTCGCGCCGGATATCTCGGGGCTGATTTCATCGGTCGAGGTAGTGGACAACCAGCAGGTCAAGCAAGGCCAGGTGCTGTTCGTGATCGATCAGGCCCGCTATGCCCTCGCATTGCGCCAGGCCCAGGCCACCGCGCTGCAGCGCCGCGCCACCCTCGATCAGGCGCGCCGCGAAGACGCGCGTAATCGTCAGCTCGGCAACCTCGTCGCGGCGGAAGTTGCCGAAGAAAGCCGCTCGCGTGTCGAAACGGCGGAAGCCGCGCTCGCCGATGCGAACGTTGCAATCGATACCGCCAAACTGAATTTGCAACGCACCACGATCGTGAGCCCGGTCGACGGTTATCTGAACGACCGCGCACCGCGCACCGGCGAGTTCGTCTCCGCGGGTCGCGCGGTGGTGGCGGTGGTGGATATGCATTCGTTCCGCGTCGACGGTTATTTCGAAGAAACCAAGATGCGTGGCATCGACATCGGCCAGGCGGTCGATATCCAGGTGATGGGCGAGCCGAACATACTGCGCGGGCACGTGCAAAGCATCGTCGCGGGGATTGAAGACCGCGACCGCACGCAAGGGTCGAATCTGCTGCCGAATGTGAACCCGGCGTTCAGCTGGGTGCGGCTCGCGCAACGGATTCCGGTGCGGGTGGCGCTCGACGAGGTCCCCTCCGACTTCCGCATGATCGCCGGACGCACCGCGACGGTGTCGGTACGCGATCTGTCGCCGAACGGCAAGAAGCATCCGGCTGCGGGTGCTTCGGGTGTTGTGGATGCGTCAGCGGCTTCGACGGCGGCCACGGCTTCCGCTACGTCTGCCGTTCCCGCTGCCTCGGCTGCTTCTGCTACGCAACCGGCATCTGCTGCAGTTATTTCGGGCGCCTCGCAATGAAGCTGTCGCGCGCCCTGCCCTTATTGCCACTGTTACCGTTAGCCGTTGCGCTCAACGGCTGCATGAACGTCGGCCCCAATTACTCGCTGCCGAAGCAGGCGCTGGTCAACGCGCCCCTCGCCAATGCACCGATCGAAGGCGCCGATGCCAAACTGACCACGCGGCAGAACGTGCCCGCGGTCTGGTGGAAGCTCTATGACGATCCGGTGCTGAACAGCCTCGTCGACGAAGCGCTGCAATCGAATACAGACTTGCGCGTCGCAGCGGCTAACCTCGCGCGGTCGCGCGAAGCGCTGGGTGTTGCGCAGGCGCAGGGCGGCTTCTCCGGCAAAACGTCGGCGGCTGTCGAACGGGCGCAGGAATCGGCCGAGCAGTATCTGCTTTTCAACAAACTGCCGGTCGCTAACGAAGGCGACATCGGTATCAGCATTTCGTACGAAATCGATCTGTTTGGCAAGCTGCGGCGTGGGGTCGAAGCGGCGGCGGCGGATACGGAATCCGTGCAGGCGGCCGGCGATCTCGCGCGAATCACAGTGGTCGCGGATGTCGTGCGCTCTTATGTCGACCAATGCTCGGCCGCCGAGGAACTCAGGATCGCGCAGCAGTCGCTGGCATTGCAGAAGCAGCGGGTGGACGTGTCGCGCCGATTGCGCGACGCGGGTCGAGGCAATCAGCCTGACGTGACGCGTGGCCAGACTCAGGTCGATACCCTGGCGGCGGATATTCCGCGCTACACGGCGCGTCGCCAGATCGCGCAATACCGGCTAGCGGCGCTGCTCGCACGCGCACCGTCCGATTTGCCGCCGGCGGTACTGGCTTGCAGCACGCTGCCTCAGATCCGTCAGCCGATTCCGGTCGGCGACGGCGCCGGGCTGCTCAAGCGCCGTCCGGACGTGCGCGAAGCCGAGCGTCAACTGGCAGCTTCGACAGCGCGTATCGGCGTCGCGACGGGCGCGTTGTATCCGACTGTGAGCATCGGTGCATCGGCGGGTTTGACGGGGATTCTGGAAGACCTCGGCACGTCGCCGACGGCGCGCTGGGCCTTCGGTCCACTGATCAGCTGGACCTTCCCCACCAATGGCGCACGAGGCCGCGTACGCGAGGCGGAAGCGTCGAGCAATGTGGCGCTGGCAAAGTTCGACGGCGTCGTGCTGACCGCGTTGCGCGAAACCGAAACCAGCCTCGCGACCTATGCGTCCGACTATGCCCGCGCCGACGCGTTGCGTGCTGCGTTGAAGTCGGCCACCGAGTCGGCGGATGAAACGCATCGGCTGTATCGCGCCGGACGCGAGTCGTTCATTTCGGATCTGGATGCGACCCGCACGCTGACTTCGACTAAGTCTCAAGTAGCGGCCGCGGAAGGCCAGGTGGCGATCGATCAGGTCAACCTGTTCCTCGCGCTTGGCGGTGGGTGGGAGACGGATGCGCAGATGGCGCCGGGGGCTGCGACGCCCGCGAGCGGCAACGTTTTGAATGCCAACAGCCCCTAATCGGCCCGCAACACCTGGCAAAGAAACTGCTTCAACCGCTCCGTGCGAGGATAGTCAAAAACGTCCTGTGGAGTGCCGCTTTCGATTATCTCTCCGTGGTCCATGAAGACAACCCTATCGGCAACTTGCCGTGCGAACCCCATCTCGTGGGTAACGCAAACCATAGTCATGCCGGAACCTGCCAAACCAATCATGGTTTCAAGAACTTCTTTTATCATTTCCGGATCAAGGGCCGACGTAGGCTCATCAAACAACATAATCTTCGGCTCCATGCAAAGCGCCCGCGCAATGGCCACACGCTGCTGCTGACCGCCGGATAACTGCCCAGGATACTTGCGAGCCTGCTCGGGTATCCTCACCCGCTCGAGATAATGCATCGCCAGAGCTTCAGCATCGGCTTTGGGCATCCTTTTGACATGGATTGACGCCAAAGCGCAGTTCTCAAGCACAGTCAGATGCGGAAACAGGTTGAATGACTGAAACACCATCCCGAGCTTGCGGCGGATCCCGCCAAGCGTGCGCACGTCATCCGTAAGCTCAACGTTGTCGACAAGTATTCGGCCTTGCTGATGCCGTTCCAAACGGTTTATGCAACGAATCAACGTCGACTTGCCCGACCCCGACGGGCCGCAGATAACGACACGCTCGCCCTCCGCCACGGTCATGCTGACATCGCGCAGTACCTGCATCGCGCCATACCATTTGTTCACCTGGACTAGTTCGATCGTCGGTGACCCAGACACGAATTCCGGCTCTTCGATGTGCAGGGCAACGTCCATTCCGCTTCCTTGAGAAAGATCGGCAACGAGCGTCATCGCGTAGATTTCCTGTATCTGCGTTCAATACGGGACTGGATCACCTCCAGCATCATGGACAGCAACCAGTACACCAGCGCTGCGGTAATCAGCATTTCCATATGTCGGAATTCACGCTGCCCCTCGGTAGTCGCCACGTACGTCAACTCCCATACGCCGACGACAGAAACCAGCGAACTGTCCTTAAGCATCGCGATAAACTGATTCCCGGTCGGCGGGATGATGATCCGCAAGGCCTGAGGCAGAATGACCAGTCGCATCATCATGCCGTGACTCAGGCCGAGCGCACGGGCTGCGTCCCATTGCCCTTTCGGAATGCTTTGAATGCCGGCCCGGAAAATCTCGGTCATGTAAGCGCCGTAGCAGAGCGACAACGCAGCAACGCCGGCAGGTATCGGATTGACGATGTAACCTAACTGCGGCAAGCCCAGATACAGAATGAAGATTTGCATCAGCAACGGCAAGCCGCGAAACAACGACGTATAGAACGTCGCAATACCGATCGCGATACCATTCGACGACAGTTTGGCAAGCGCACCGATCAATGCCAGCACAAACGCAATCGCAATCGAGATTGCGGAGATGTATAGCGTCGTCGTCGCACCCTGCATCAGCAAATAGCCGATTTTTCGCTCGATGAACTCGAAGCTCAGGTTGAATGTGGAGAAAAACAGTACTACCAGCAGCGCCAGTTCAATCCACACGACGATGATCTGCAGCCGCACCGACAGACGCAACAGCAAATAACAATTCGCGACAGCCATGGCGCCGCCTATCACCTTCCTGAGTAGATCGGCATCCATGCCGACCGCTGGGAAGCCGCGCGTCGCACCGGCAATCCAGTCCGGCGCGACGTGCACCGCGTAATAGCCAACGATCAGTAACAAGCCAAGCAAGGCCAGAACGACACCCGCATTTCGCTTGGGGACTCCTGCAACGTCTTCCGCAAACATGTCTGTCTCCAGAGAAGCTGACGCACTTTTTATGTTGCGCGTTCTCGCATGAAATCCATTAGCTGGTAATACCAGTATGTGAGCTGAACGGCCGCGGTGCCGGCTGGGCCACCGTTCCATTGCAAGCCAAAAGGCTCGAATATTCTGTATCGATCTGTCTCACCCGTAATGCCTTGCGCTATCAGCCGCCCACCAATTGCCGTCGTATTCATCCCGTGGCCGCCGAAGCCCATGCAGTACCACACGCCCGTTTGTAATTGGCCAATAAGCGGCATCAGATGTCTTGCATACGACATCCGTCCGGACCACGCGATCGCCACGTTCAGGCCGCTCAACTGTGGATAGGTATCGACCATTCGCCTGCGCAGAATTTCGGCCAGACGATCCGGCTCCGACGTGCGCGTTGTGATCATGCCGCCCCACAGAATGCGCTCGCCGCCGTCCACCAGGCGGTAATAATCGCTGGCTCGACGGCTATCCCCCACGGATGCCGTCGTGCGAATCGCTGTGGCGATCTGTTCTTTGGCCGGCTCGGTCAAAAGCATATAGGTCGAGATGGGCAGATAACTGCGAGCCAGTTCAGGAACCAGGCCACCGGTATAGCCGCCGCAGGTAAAGACGACGTCACGGGCGCTAACGGTGCCGCCAACGGTCTTCAGCCGTTTGATGGTTGAAGTGGAGTCGAACGATACGACTTCCGAGTCTTCGAATACCTGCCCACCCAGGCGATCGATCTCCGCAACCAGCGCACGCGCGTAGTTCAGCGGATGAAAGTGGAAAGCGCGCCCGTCGTATAGCGCCTGACGGTATTTGCTCGACACGAGCGATTCGCGCACTTCTTCATGTGATTTGAACGCAAGGTCGTACTGAAACTCTTGCGCCATCCACGATTGATGGGCGCGCATTTCAGCGGCGTTCTCATGACGGGACACGCGTAGCACACCGTGAACCTGCTGTGCGTCGCGGATATCGAGTTGCGCAATATTGCTTGCCACGATGTCGACGCCTTCTATCGACATGCGGTAGATGGATTTGGCATCGTCGATGCCCGCGCGCTGGGCGATTCGAGCAAAGCTCGTTGAATACCCGGGGCTGACGACGCCACCGTTGCGCCCCGACGCTCCCCACGATACGCGTTGCGCCTCCAGCAGAATGACCGAGCGGCCACGCCGGAGCAATTCCAATGCAGCGGTAATGCCTGCCAGACCGGCGCCAACGATGCAGACGTCGGCCTCTTTAGCTCCGCTTAGCGGCGGTCTTGACTCAAAGGTTCGAAGGGTTCGCGTGTAATACGTGTCCAGGTAAGAAGCCATCTTGTGAGCCGCACCCGTTGTTGTTCCTGTCGGTCAGGCGGTGCGGCGGCGCAAGCCGCCGCTACCGTTCATTGTGTGTAATCGCGACCGAACCACTTCATGCTTATTTTCGTCAATGTGCCATCCTGTTTCATCTGATGGACCACGTCGCCGACCTTCTTGTCCCATTCCGCGTCGCCCTTGTCGGCAACGATGGCGAGAGGCTCACGATACGCGTAGTCACCCGGAACGATCTTCACGGGATAGCCGCTCTTGATCGCCGCGAGCGCGGTCTGCTCCGGCGTGATGATGGCATCCAGACGCTTGCCGTCGCCGAGTCGCAGGTCGTCATAAGGGAGCATCGAGTCCGTGTACGTCTTTATTTCCTTCGGTTTCTGCGACATGTACTTGAACGCGGGCACATCGGGACCTGCAATTTCAAGGTGACCCTGCACGTAGTCTTCCGAAGTGGTACCCGCTTCCACGCCGATGATCTTGTTGTTCAGATCCGCACGTGTCGTGGCTTTCGAGTCTTTATTTACAACGAACACGTAGGGGCTGTAGTAATAGACAGCGGGAAAATCAAGCAGTTGGGCACGCGGTTTGGTCGGCGTCACGGAAAGCACCGAGAGGTCCCAGCGGCCGTGCCAATGTCCGCCGGTCATCAGACTGAACTGCGGCGTATCGAACGACACCTTGACCCCAAGGCGGCGCGCGATTTCCTTCGCGACGTCGATATCGAAGCCGTCGAATTCGTGTTTGTCGTTCAGGAACGCTTGCGGAGGCCATTTGCCGCTCGTCGCCACCACCATGTTGCCGTTCTTCATGACCCGGTCCAGGGTCGCGCCTGCCTGAGCACTGATCGCGGTAAGGGCAACGGTCGCGCCGATCGTTAACCCTAGCAGTCTGCTTAGAATTGTCGTAACCATGCTGCGTGTCTCCTGTTTATTGTTCTGCCGCCCGGGTAGCCTGAAAGACTCCCAGTCGTTCCATCCATGCTGGCGCGAACTCTACGGCGCGCAAAGAAGACTAGCTACCAATATAAAAGCATCAGGTCGTTCCGCAATTGCATCAAGTCCGGCTAGCTTGAATGTCAACAGATCCTGGGCAGGGGCACGACGCCCACTGCGTTCAAAGTTATTTTTGAAAAGCTTTCTTTTACCTTTCAATTCGGGTTAAATACGAGCCTTCAACTACACGCTAGGGAGCACGTATGTCGAACTTCATGCAAGGCGCAGCCACGTTGGGCGGCTGCATCGGCGTTTTCACAGTGGTGGTCGCGGTCGTGGAGATGCTGGCGAACTGAGCGCGGCTTATACACGTGCGGCGACGGCCTTAAGCGTCCCTAAGCGGGCCGCCGTTTCGCGGCCGCCTGATGAATCGCGGCCCTCACCCTCGGATACGTGCCGCAACGGCACACAATGTTGGACATCGCCGCATCGATGTCCGCATCGGTAGGATTGGGCTTCTGCTTGAGCAATGCGCAGGCCGCCATTAGCTGTGCGCTCTGGCAATAGCCGCACTGCACCACGTCAAGATCGATCCACGCGGCCTTTAGCGCCTGCGCTTCGGCGCCCTGCACGCCTTCGATGGTCGTGATCTTCTGCGAGTGCAAGCTCGACATAGGCGTCTGGCAGGCGAGACCCGCCTTGCCATCCAGATGGATCGTGCACGCGCCGCAAATGCCCACGCCGCAGCCGAACTTGGTGCCGGTCATGCCGAGGTCGCAGCGTAGCACCCATAGGAGCGGCATATCCGGTTCGGCTTGCACGGCCACCGCCCGGCCGTTGATGTTCAGCGATCCCATGCTTTTCTCCGTCAGTCCGACGCGTTTCATGCGAGCCTCAACGGCAACGCGCGCAAGCGCTGGCCGGTCAGCGCGAACACTGCGTTAGCCACCGCCGGCGCGACCGGCGGCACGCCCAGTTCGCCGACGCCCTGCGGGTGCATCTGGCTCGGCATGATGTCGGTTTCGATCACCGGACAATCGTTCATCCGCACGACGGGGAAATCGACGAAGTTCTTCTGCGTCACCTGCCCGCCGTTGATAGTGATTTCGTCCTGCAATGCTGTCGAGAGGCCAAAGACAATGCCGCTCTCCATCTGCTGACGAATCAGGTTTGGATTCACCGGCAGTCCACAGTCGATCACGCAGACCACGCGATGCACGCGGATCTGTTTGTTGGGACCGACCGATACCTCCACCACCTGCGCGACGACACTGCCGAACGCCTCGTGCAGCGCGACGCCACGTGCCCGCTTGGTGCCGTCTGCGGCACGCGCTATGGGATGCCCCCAATCCGATAACGCCGCAACGCGCCTTAACACCGCCAGATGACGCGGATGCTGTACGAGCAGCGCCGCGCGAAACGTAATCGGATCCTGAGTGATAGCTACGGCGAGTTCGTCTGTAAAACCCTCCGTGAAAAACGCCTGATGCGAATGACCGACCGATCGCCAGAATCCAACCGGCACCGGCAATTCGACGATCTTGTGTGCCACGCGCGCGGTGGGCCATTCGTAGGGCTGATCGAACGCGCCTTCACAGGTGGTCTTGTCGATGGGAATGCGCGGCATGCCGTAGTAGCGCACGAGCGATTCCGGCACGATCGCCTGACTCGCTGAAGTGGCATGCCACGCGACCAGCTTATTATCTTTGTCGAAACCGGCCTTCAGTCGCGACACGCACGCCGGACGGTAGAAATCGTGGGTGAAGTCCTGCGCACGCGACCAGATTGTTTGCACCGGACGACCGCCGCCCTCGCGCGCAATCGCCGCGGCTTGTGCAATGAAATCGAGTTCGAGACGGCGCCCGAAAGCACCGCCAAGCAGTTGTGCCTGCACGTCGACTTTGTCGGTATCGATATCCAGCACTTTCGCGACGTGCTGCCGCGCCAGGGCGGGCATTTGCGTTGAGACCCAAACGGTGGCCGCGCCGTCCGCGACCTGCACCGTGCAATTCACCGGCTCGACCGCGCCATGCGCGAGGTACGGCGCGTGGTACTCGGCAGTGAGGGTTCGCGTCGCGCCGCTCAATGCAGCATCGACATCGCCGCGATGGTAATAGGCGTGGCCGTCGCTGTCGTCCAGTGCTTTCGCGAGGTTGGCGTCCACGCTCGCGCTCGACAGCGTGGCTGCGGCGCCGTCATTCCAGACCACATTGATAGCACTGACCGCATTCATCGCGCGGAAGGGGTTGTCCGCGATGACTGCTACGGCACCGCTGCCACCGGCGTATGGCGCCAACGCGAAGGCCTTGATGAAACCCGGCATGTTTGCAGCAGGCGAGGCGTCGAAATGCGCCACCGTACCGCCTAACGTGGGGCACATCACCACGCTCGCGTAGATGAGACCGTCGGGTAGCGCGTCAATGCCGAAGCGCGCCGTACCATTGATTTTCGATGCGGCTTCGATGCGTCGCATCGGTTTGCCGATCAGTTTGAAGTCGGCAGGATCTTTCAGCACGACCTTGCGCGGCAACGGTTGCTGTGCGGCCATCGTAGATAGTTCGCCGAAGCTCGCTTTATGGCCCGAAGCGTGCAGTACGTGGCCGCCTTCCGTACGACATTCGCCCGGCGGCACCTTCCATTGCCCGGCCGCCGCGCCGATCAACATCGCACGCGCCGAGGCGCCGGCTTCACGCATTGGCGTCCATAGATCGTTCATGCTCGATGAACCGCCTGTCATCATCGTGCCGGCGTCGCGCACCAGCTTGCGGGTCATCCAGACTGTGGCGCGCTTGACCGCACTGTCGTCGTCCGGACGAAACGGCAGATCGTCCACGATGTTCTGTACGCTGTTGTAGATCTTATCGATCGGCGAGTTTTCGACGCGAACCTGCGACCAGTCGGCGTCGAGTTCTTCGGCCAGCAGCATGGCGAGACCGGTGTGGATACCCTGTCCCATTTCCGCTTTGCACATCATGATCGTGACGCTGTTGTCGGCGGCGATTTTGACCCAACCGTTGAGCGCGACCTGATTGCCCTCAGCCGGCAGCGGCGTGGACGTGGTCAGCCGCTGACCCGGCGGCAGCACCGACCAGCCGACCAGCAACGCACCGAGCGCGCCGGCGCCACCTAGCAGGAAGGTTCTGCGCTTTAACATCGTTTGACTCGATCAGCTTGCACAGTGGCGGGGAAGCTGTAAAAGCGCGGGCGAGCGCTGAGATTTGTTTCGTCGGAACAGTAGTAAGACGGAAGAGTGGGTGGGGGACTGAAAGCCAGGGGTTCAGCCACAACGCGCGGCGCTAGCGGAGGCCCTTGGCGGAAAGGACAACCACGTGCTGTGTGTCAGTTTATTAAATGTTATTCGGCGCGTGGCGGCACGCTGCAGTGCAACTGACTTGAACGGCGGAAGTGGCGGATTTTTGCTAATGGGGGCCCCAGGCGCAGCTATTCACGAACGGGACGATTGATCGCCACGTATAGCCGCGCGCGCCACAGGCGGTGCGTCAGCATTCGCTTGACGCACCTTTGCTTCATCACCGCCGATTCGACCCCGACACGACATCGATCCACACAGCTAGCACAAGAATGCTGCCCTTCACGATCATCTGCCAATACGCGTCGACGTCGAGCATCGACATACCGTTATCCAGGCTCGCCATCACCAGTGCGCCGATCAGCGCCCCGTAGACCGTGCCAGAACCACCGCGCATCGAAGTCCCACCGATAAAGCACGCGGCAATCGCGTCGAGTTCCCCCATCGATCCTGCCGACGGTGAGCCGGCTGCGAGCCGCGCCGTATTGATGATCCCGGCGAACGCGCACATCAGTCCCATCAGCGCGAAGATAGCCAGCTTCACACGGTTGGTATTCACACCGGAGAGCCGCGTCGCTTCCAGGTTAGAACCCACGGCGTAAATGCGCCGCCCGAAAACGGTCTGTGTCGCGATCCACGTGAAAATGCCCAGCAGCGCGAGCAGCAGCAGAACCGGCACCGGAATCCCGCCATAACGATCAAGTGTCGCGACAAACGCGGCCAGAATCGCGCCCGCCCCGACCACCTTCACGACATCCTGCCAGATCGGCACCACTCTCAACTTATAACGCTCGCGATTGCTTCGTTGTCGCACCGTCAGGAAGGCCAGCACGACAAACAGCACCACGGCAAGCGTATCGCCCGCGAGGCGCGGCAGATACCCCTGGCCGACGAACACAAAACTGTCCGAGACCGGCGCAATCGTTGAACCGCCCGTGACACCGAGCAGAATGCCGCGATACGCGAGCATGCCGCCGAGGCCGACAATGAACGAAGGCACACGCCGGTACGTCGACCACCATCCGTTGAACATACCCACGAGTATGCCGAGCAACATCACCACGGGCACGGTGACGCCGATCGGCCAATGCCGGTTTACGTCGAGAATCGCCGCCACGCCACCGAGCAAGCCAAGCAACGATCCGACCGACAGATCGATCTCACCCGCAATGATCACAAACACCATGCCGCACGCGAGCATGCCGGTAATCGACATCTGCCGCAGCAGATTCGACAGATTGCGCGGTGTCACAAACGCACCGTGCGTCAGAAAGGAAAAGAAAATCCAGATCGCGGCCACGGCGATCAGCAACGCTAGAATCTTGTAGCGCGCGAACAATTGCTGAATACGCTGCGGGCCACCGAATGCGCCGCGTGGCGCAGCACCTTCGGCGGGTTGTGAAGTGACGTCGGGAGTCATGCGGCACTCGCTGCGGTTGGGTTCTGGGATCGTTGCACGGGACGGATTGCAGCGCTGAGAATATCCTCCTGTGTGAGGCCGTCGTTGACGAAATCGCCTCGCAATTCGCCCTCGCCGATTACCAGCACGCGATCGCTGATGCCAAGCACTTCGGGCAATTCGGACGACACCATCACGATCGACATGCCACGCTGTGCCAGTTGAAAAATCAGTCTGTAGATTTCGTATTTCGCACCGACGTCCACCCCTCGAGTCGGTTCGTCGAGGATCAGCACCTTCGGGTCGGTCAACAGCATGCGCGTCAGCACGGCCTTCTGCTGATTGCCGCCCGACAGGCTCGCAATCGAGAGCATCGGATGCGCAGCGCGCACTGAAAGGCGCTTCATCTCCGTGTGAATCGCGTCGAGTTCCGCAGCGGAATCGATCCGGCCACCCTTCGCGAAGCGTTGCAGTACAGCGAGCGTGATGTTGTGACCGACGCTCAGACCTGGCACGATGCCGTGGCGCTTGCGGTCTTCAGGCACCAGGCCGATACCGGCGCGAATCGCATCGACTGGCGCGCGAATTTTCAACGGCTTGCCTTCCATCACCACGGTTGCCTCGCTCACACCGGGATACGCGCCGAAAATCGCCTGCATCAGCTCCGTACGCCCAGCGCCGACCAAACCGGCAACGCCGAGAATCTCACCGCGTCGCAATGCAAACGACACGTCGTTCACCCGCTTGCGGCGCGGATTGGTGACATCGAAACAGGTCACGTGACGCGCTTCGAAGATCACGTCGCCGATCGGATGCGGTTCACGCGGAAACAGGTTCTTGATCTCGCGGCCCACCATCAGGGAGATGATGCGGTCGGTGGTCAGCGCGCGCATGGGCTCGGTCGCGACGTGGCGGCCGTCGCGAATCACGCTGATCGTGTCGCACACGGCCGCTACTTCGTCGAGTTTGTGCGAGATGTACACACAGGCGACACCCCGCCGCTTCAGATCGCGCACAATGTCCAGCAGAATATGTATCTCGGTTGCGGTCAGCGACGACGACGGTTCATCGAGGATCAACAGTTTCGCGCGCTTATTCAGGGCTTTCGCGATCTCGATCAGCTGCTGGTGGCCGCCGCCGTAGTTCATCACCGGTTGCGCCGAATTGATTCCGCTTATGCCGAGTTCGCGCAGCAGTTCATCCGCGCGCTGGTACATGGCAGCGTAGTTCATCCGGCCGCCGGGCAACGTGATTTCGTTGCCGAGAAAGATATTCTCCGCAACCGAGAGTTCCGGCACCAGCATCAGCTCCTGGTGGATGATGATGATGCCGGCGCGTTCGGTGTCCCTAATGCTCGCCGCTTTCAGTGGTTCGCCTTCCCAGATGATTTCGCCGTCCCAGGTGCCGTGAGGATAGACGCCGGACAGCACTTTCATCAGCGTCGATTTGCCCGCGCCGTTCTCGCCGCACAAGCCCACGCACTCGCCGGGCGCCACCGTCAGGTCGATGCCGTCGAGCGCCTTCACGCCGGAAAACGCTTTGACGATGCCGCGCATCGTCAGTAATGGTTGCGTCATTCGCTATGCCTCGCTGCAAGGTGCGAAGTGAAGCCGACGTGCCTGATGCATATCAGGCACATCGGCTTTTACCGCACACACGTTACGCTCATTGGCTCGCGAGCTGGGCCTGGGTATAGAAACCGTCCTTGACGACCACGTCGACGTTGCTCTTGGTGAGCAACGTGGGTTGCAGGAGCACCGTGTCGACCTTCTTCTTGCCGTTGTCGTATTGCGCATTAAAGGCCGGCTTCTCGCCTCTCGCAAGCGCAACAGAGAGTTTCGCCGCTTCGCCTGCGATCAGTTTCAGCGGTTTGTACACGGTCATTGTCTGCGTGCCGGCGATCACGCGTTTCACTGCCGCCAGATCGGCATCTTGCCCCGACACCGGTACTTTGCCAGCCATGTGTTGTGCGGCGAGCGCCTGGATCGCGCCACCCGCGGTGCCATCGTTCGAGGCAACGATTGCGTCGATCTTGTTGTTGTTCGCCGTAAGTGCATCTTCAACGATGCGCAGCGCCGTCGATGCGCTCCACTCCGGCACCCACTGCTGACCGACGACCTTGATGTCGCCCTTGTCCATTGCCGGCTTCAACACTTTTAGCTGGCCTTCGCGCAGCATCTTCGCGTTGTTGTCGGTTGGCGCACCACCGAGGAGGAAATAGTTGCCCTTCGGTTGAGCGTTGTAGACACCTTGCGCCTGAAGTTCTCCGACCTTCTCGTTGTCGAACGAGATATAGGCATCGACATCGGCGTCGAGAATCAGCCGGTCATACGAGACGACCTTGATGCCCGCCTTCTTGGCTTCGGCAACCACGTTGCCGAGTGTCTTCGAATTGAACGGTACGATCACGATCACGTCCACGCCACGCGAGATCAGGTTTTCGATTTGTGCGATCTGTCGCTCTTCACTCGCATCGGCGGATTGCACCGATACCTTGGCGCCGAGTTTTTCTGCTGCTGCAACGAAATAGTCACGATCGCGCGACCAGCGTTCGACACGCAGATCGTCGATACAGAACCCGATTTCCGGGTGGTCCTTGCTTGCATGCGCGAGCGGCGCCGCAAGTGACAGGCTGGCGAGCACCGCTCCACACACGAACGAACTCAGCACAGTACGACGCGTTGCAAATTTCATGTCTCACTCCTTGTTCTGATAGCCGGAATACCGGATTGGACGGTCTGCGCTGCGAGCCACAGAACCGGACAAGCGACAACCCAAAGCTTTTTCTGATTCGCGCGATCAGCGTGGCCGCCCGATTTTTTATGTATTGCTGCCCGCCTTCCTGCGGGTTTTACTTCGCGGTGCTCTTTTAGCGCCTGCTATAAATCGCCTGATTCACGACGTTTTCAAGTTGCTCCTGCCGGCCGCTCGCATGCTGTGGATTCAGGTCACGCGTCAATGCATCCGTGGCCAGCGTTGAGAGCGAATAGTCGCCTGTCAGAATCTTGCGGCCGAACTCCGACTCCCAGCCCGCGTAACGCTGACGTTTGAACTGTTCGAGCCGGTCATTTTCGATCAGCGTCGCTGCACGTTCGACAGCGAGCGCGAGGTTATCAATTGCACCGATGTGGCCGAAAAACAGATCGTCCGCGTCGACGCTCTGCCGCCGTACTTTTGCGTCAAAGTTCATGCCGCCGGTGGTGAAGCCGCCATGCTTGAGAATTTCGTAGAAGGCCAGCGTCAGTTCTTCGACGCTGTTCGGAAACTGGTCTGTATCCCAGCCGTTTTGCTGATCGCCGCGATTCGCGTCGACGCTGCCGAAAATACCGAGTGCATACGCTGTAGCGATTTCGTGATGAAACGAGTGGCCGGCAAGCGTCGCGTGATTGGCCTCGATGTTCACGCGAATTTCCTTCTCCAGCCCGTACTGCAGCAGGAAACCGTGGACGGTCGCCACGTCGTAGTCGTACTGATGCTTGGTTGGCTCCTGCGGCTTCGGTTCGATCAGCAATGCACCTTTGAAGCCGGTCTTGTGCTTGTGTTCGACGACCATGTTCAGGAAACGCGCGAGCTGGTCGCGTTCACGAACGAGATCGGTATTGAGCAACGTGTCATAGCCTTCACGGCCGCCCCACAACACATAATTCTCGCCGCCGAGCCGTTGCGTCGCGTCGAGCGCGTGACGAACCTGCGTCGCGGCAAACGCGAAAATCTCCGGATCGGGACTGGTCGCCGCGCCTGCCGCGTAACGCGGATGCGAGAACAGATTGGCCGTGCCCCACAAGAGTTTGATGCCAGTATCCTGCTGCTTGCGCGCCAGATAATCGGAGATGCGCGTGAAGTTCTCGCTATAGGTCTTCAGGCTGTCGCCTTCCGGCGCGACGTCAGTATCGTGAAACGTGTAATACGGCGTACCGAGCTTCGAAAAAAACTCGAAGGCGCAGTCCGCCTTTTGCTGTGCCCGCTCCATTGCGTCGCCGGCTTGCTGCCAGGGACGCCGAAACGTCCCTTGACCGAAGATATCGACGCCCGGCCACACGAACGTATGCCAGTAGCACACTGCGATGCGCAGATGTTCTTCGAGTGTCTTGCCGAGCACGCGTTTGCTCTTGTCGTAATGGCGGTACGCAAGCGGGTTATCCGATTGCGGGCCTTCGTAGCGGATCTCGGGAATGTGTTCGAAGTAGGACATCAGCGTCTCCTGTGTCGACCGGAGTTGGTGCTTTAGCACTAGTCCGGTCCCATACACCGTATTTCGGTCTGAGTTAGCGCTTTAGCGCTAACTCAGACCCCATGCTGCACTGCAACCCGCGCGACGTCGCCGCGCCGGTCGACAAGGTGACGCCATGCTGCCGCTTGCCCGACGCATCGGCAATTGCGAAATTGCGCAGCGTGCTTGATGTTTCTTACCGCCCATGCGTTTGTTTCACACGGGCGCGAGGTTCGCGGCCTAGAATAACCAGACGCTTAAAAAACAGTGCTGCCTTCGAAGCGCACCTAAACAGGAGACGACAGCGTTGCGAGTCCAACGATCCGCACAACGCTCACTGCCATGACCCGTCCGCAAACACCACAGACGACCCACCGGATCGCGCTGCTGTTCAACGCGAACAAGGTCTACGACCGCGAGATCATCACTGGTATCGGCAATTACCTGCTGTCGACGCGCGTGGCCTGGGATCTCTTTCTCGAAGAAGATTTCCGCTGCCGGCTGACGGGTATCGAGCGTTTCGATGGCGACGGCATCATCGCGGATTTCGACGATCCCGCTGTGGGCGAAGCGCTGCGGGATTGTCCGTTGCCGGTCGTGGCGGTTGGTTCATCGTTCGAAGATCCCGCGCACTACCCTCCGGACTTACCCTATATCGCAACCGATAACGCCAAGCTCGTTTCGCTCGCCTACACGCATCTGATTGGCGCGGGACTCGAGCACTTCGCGTTGTATAGCCTTCCGCAAGCGCAGGAAAATCGCTGGGCGCAGCAACGTGAGCTGGCGTTCGCTCACCTGCGCAGCGCGGACGGCCACAGCGCCGAACAGATCGGCACCGAAATCTACCGCGGCCTGTCGACCAGCGCACCTTCATGGAATCAGGCAACCGAGCAACTCACCGCGTGGCTGAGCCAATTGCCGAAGCCAGTCGGCATCATCGCCGTGACCGACGCCCGCGCGCGGCATCTGTTGCAAGCCTGTTTAATCGCGGGTATCCCCGTGCCTGAAGAAGTAGCGATCATCGGCATCGACAACGACCCGCTCACACGTACGTTGACTCGTATCCCGCTTTCCTCCGTAATTCAAGGCACTGAGGAAATGGGCCGTACGGCCGCTCACTTGCTGCATCAGATGCTGCACGGGGCGCGTTTCCCCGGGAGGCGCATTCTCGTGCCGCCAGTCGGCATTAATGTGCTCGAATCGACGAAGCATCAGCCGCTGGCAAGCCCGTATGTGATGCGCGCACGGCACTTCATCCGCCAGTACGCGTGTCAGGGCATTCGCACCGAACAGGTTGCCGATTATGTGGGTGTATCGCGTTCGTCGCTCGAAGAGTACTTCCGACGCGAACGACAGTGCACCGTGCATCAGGAAATTCTGCGCCACAAACTCGATGTCGCGAAAGCGCTGCTTGCCAGGCGCGATGCGTCGAGCGCTGAGGTCGCGATCCGTTGTGGCTTCACGTCGCTGCAATATATGTACGCGGTGTTTCGCCGTGAACTCGGCTGTACACCGCGCGAATACCAGGACCGTGTGAATTCGACGGCAGCGCCCGGCTGAGCATGCCTTTCATTTTCTATTCCCACCGACGACATGATCAGCATTGCACCTCTTTCTTCTGAGCCATGGGGCACGCTGCCCGGCGGCGATCGTGTGCGGCTCTTCACGCTGCGCAATGCGCACGGCATGAAAGTCGCCATCAGCGACCTGGGCGCGACGCTGGTCTCGTGGCACGCACCGGACCGCGCGGGTCGCCTCGGCGATATTCTGCTCGGCCACGACACGCCCGCCGAATATATGGCGGCCACAACTTACATGGGCGGACTGATCGGCCGATGGGCAAACCGCATTGCCGATGCGCGCTTCACGCTCGACGGCATCGAGTACACGCTCGATCGCAACGAAGGCGCGAATCTGCTGCATGGCGGCACGCAGGGTTTTCATCGCGCGCTATGGGACGTGAGTGAAGACAACGGCGCGTTGGTCATGCGCCTGGAGTCGCCCGAAGGCGACGCCGGCTTTCCGGGCAACGTAAGGGTGCAAGTGCGTTACACGCTCGACGACGACGGCACCTTGATGATCGCCTATGAAGCCATCACGGACGCAGCAACGCCGCTCAACCTGACGAGCCATCCCTATTTCAACCTGACGGGCCGGCAGGGTGCAGACATTCGCGGACATGTGTTGTCGATCGACGCCGACCGGTTCTTCGAAGTCGATGCGTCGATGATTCCTTGCGAGCTTGCCGAAGTAGCAGGCAATGCGTTCGACTTCCGGCAGAGCGCGCCGATCGGCGCACGGCTCGATTGGCCGCATGCGCAGCTCGCGAGGGCGGGCGGCTTCGATCACTGCTATGTGCTGCGCGACACGGCTGACGCCACGACGGCCGACCGCGCGCCGCAAGTACGGCGGGTTGCTTGCGCATATGACCCCGGTAGCGGGCGCGAATTAACCGTGTCGACTGATCAGCATGGCTTACAGTTCTATACCGGCAATTCGCTGAATGGCGACCCGGGACGCAACGGTATCGCCTACCAGCCGCACGCCGGACTTTGCCTCGAAGCGGGCGGCTTTCCGAACGAAGTCAATATGGCTGCGCAGGAGCAGGTCATCGTACGGCCGGGCAGCGCATACCGGCAGGTGACGGCGTATCGAGTGGGCGTACGTTCTGGAGTCTGAAACGATTTTTCATATCTTACGAAGGTCATTACATAACGCCGACTTATCGTTTGCTGCAAGACTGAATTACCCGTTTAGGGGTTTGCCCTGGATCACCTGCTTCCTAGAATCCCTCCATAGGCCGCCGAACACCTGTTGCGGCGCCATAAAACAATTCTCGGAGGGAAGCGTCATGAAATCACTGATCAAAGCAGTCGCACTGGTGGTTGTTCTCACAGCCCCGGTGGCTTCGTTCGCACAGTCGGAGCAACCGCTGACCCGCGCTGAGGTCCGGGCGCAACTGGTCCAGATTGAACAGGCCGGCTACAACCCCGCCGTTGCAACTGACTCTACCTACCCCGCGGACATTCAGGCGGCTGAAGCGCGCGTAGCCGCACAGCATGACACCGGCTATGGTTCTTCGGCGAACGGGTCGTCGCAAACCGGCGCTACCGCACCCGCTGCGACTCCGGTTCAACCCGCGCCAATGGACGGTCAGTAAAACGCTGCCGTTGTCTGCCGTTGCGTATTTCGATGCGAGCCATGCTTGTTGAAGCATGCGCTCGCATGAACGCGTTCCACCGTGAACGACTATGACGGCGCAATGTCAGAAAATCCTTTGACGAAAATAATGGCTCATATATCCTAGGGCGGAAGTTTGGTGGTTCTCGCAGCGCAGTCGATCTGCATCAGCGAGGACTTCTACTCAACGTCGCTTCGGGTTCCATCGTGAAAGTCCGTGGTCCATTGGTGAGATACCAGCCTGGTCGGGAAAGAACATTCCTGTCCGGCTGTTCGATCGCTCATCAGGGGAGCAACTGCGCTTCGCCATCCCGCCCCCTGTCCATCGATACCGTGTTGTCGCGTCGCTCCGTCCGCCGGCACAACGTCATTGCAGCGCCCGCAGCCATTGGCGTTCGAACTGACGAAATCGCGTCCCTTCTGCCTTAGTCCCCTTCTCTTTTCGCGAGCAAGTGTTGCATGCAATGGACCGTTCTTTTAGCGGTTGAATGCCTGCAATGCATTTGCCTGTCCGCGCTTTGCAAGTTGTCTTGCTAGCGTTGGCCGGCCTATAGCGCTCGCCTATCTACGTTCCTTTTAGCTCTGCTGTGCGCTTGCGCCGTGGCAGGCGGCGTCACGTCTCTTTCTCGTCCGTATTCGTGCGAGACATATGGACGTGCGGGTCGTCACGCTCGTGTATCTGTGCCCGTGCTGCGGCGAAAACTGAAGATTGAAACCAAGGAGATAGTCGAATGAAGATCCGTCATGCCAAGCTTCTCTCGCTCACCGGCGCGATGCTGTGCTCGCTGACCGCGTTAACCGCAATGAACGCTGCACACGCAGCGGACACGACGATCAATGTCTACAACTGGTCGGACTACATTGCCAAAGACACGATTTCCGGCTTCGAAAAACAATCCGGCATCACGGTGAAATACGACAGCTACGATAGCGACGACACGCTGCAGGCGAAACTGCTTGCAGGCAGCTCGGGGTATGACATCGTGGTGCCCACATCGAGCTATATGGCGCGCCAGATCGAAGCCGGTGTATATCAGAAGATCGACAAGTCGAAAATGCCGAATCTCGCGAATCTCGATCCTGGTTTGATGAAACTGATTGCCGATGCGGATCCAGGCAATCAATACGGCGTGCCTTGGGCGTGGGGCACGGACGGTGTCGGCTATAACGTCCAGTCCGTGAAAAAAGCACTCGGCGCGGATGCGCCTCTCGATAGCTGGTCGCTGGTGTTCGACCCGGCGAATCTTTCGAAGCTGAAAAGCTGCGGCGTGTCTTTCCTCGACGCGGCGGCGGACGTTTTCCCCGCTGCGCTTCAGTACATGCACAAGGATCCGAACAGTACTAATCCTGGCGACTACCAGGCAGCGTATGAAATGCTGAAGAAAGTGCGACCGTATATTACGCAATTCAATTCCTCCGGCTATATCAACGATCTGGCGAACAACGATATCTGCGTGGCGTTGGGTTATTCCGGCGACGTTGGGATCGCACGGCGTCGCGCATCGGAAGCCAAGCGCTCGTACGAAGTGCGGTTCTCGAACATCAAGGATGCGGGTCTCATCTGGATGGACGTGATGGCAATTCCGAAAGATGCCCCGCATCCGGAAGCGGCGATGAAGTGGATGAACTACATCGAAGATCCGAAGGTGAGTGCGGCGATTACCAATGAAGTTTTCTATCCGACTGCGAATCGGGTCGCGCGGCAGTTTGTGACGCCGGCTATCGAGCAGGATGCGAATGTGTATCCGCCTGAGGCTGTGCTGAACAAAATGACGCTGATGCGGCCGCAACCTGCTCCGATCATGCGGCTTGAGAACCGGCTGTGGGCGCAGTTGAAGTCGGGGACTTGAATTCGGTTTAGCTGTTGTGGTCTGCTGCGGGTAGGTGTCTCCTTTCGAGCGTGGCGCATGCAGTGGGTGTGTGCGCTACGCCCTTTTTAAAGACTTGATTTTTAACTCTGTTTGCATGCGAACCATTATGAGCATTTTGAACATCGTAGATTTTGCACAGCCTGCCAAGGAAAGTGTTGAGTACATGCCAAAGGCGGAAGCGGTTCTTGCCGGCGATCCTTTGCAAGCGGTTCACACGCATTTTGCCAGTCCGTGCGGGCAGCTTGCGGCGGGGATTTGGGAGGGCGCCTGCGGTCAATGGACAGTGAACTTCACCGAGAGTGAGTACTGCGAGATTCTTGAAGGCGTGTCCGTGATTCGCGATGCGGATGGGACGGGCAAGACTGTGCGGGCTGGTGACCGGTTTTTAATTCCGGCTGGATTTAAGGGGACGTGGGAAGTGGTTGAGCCGTGTAAGAAGGTGTTTGTTTCGGTTGAGTTTAAGGGGTAAGTTGTTGCGACAGCAGAACGATAATGCGCAGCGGCCGCTCATACAGCTCCATTAGACGCAGCGTGTAAGTACGGCGGCGTGTCAGGATGAGCCTGTACCACGTGGCCGGGTCTATCTGATCAACGGCTGCGTGCGGGGTCCACTTCGTGAAGGAAGCCAGTAAAGGTGTCACGTGGTGACGACCCAGTGAGTTGGGTAAGGATTTGCCCGATCTCACCGCGATGGTATCCGCCATGCGTAATGACGTGTCCGAGCATTTCCTCGCGCGACATCCGCCCTGGTGTCCCGTCCGTGAAGGAAAAGGCGATCGCTTCCATGAGATCGGCATCGCGCAGGTGCGTAACATACTGGATATACCAGCGATCCATGTCCCTGATGGCGTTGAACAGATCTTCCAGGTTCGGTACGTCGTCGGAATCGGTCCTGGAATAGGTGTGCTTCTCGCACTGAAGATTGGCACCGAAAATACGATCAACAATATGGGCATGATTGAAGATGCCAACTGCCGTGCGGTACTCGACCTCGGACGATAACGTGCCAAGTCGGGTCAACCCGGCAATGAGACCTTGATCAGCCCATGCCTTGTATTCGAACAGGGAAATCAAAAGCGTCTGCGCACTCATGTGGATTCTCGTAGAGGGATGGGTTGATCTCTGTATTATGCGAGTTGCTATTCGCATTCTGACTCGGAGACACAATTTTGAATACTCGCGTTTCCCGACAACCGGCGATCTTGCGGAAACCACCGCGGCAGCAGCGTTCCCGAGTGATGGTAGACACCATTATTGATGCGGCTATTCGCGTTCTGGCGACCCGGGGCTGGGTGGATTTCACGACGAACGAAGTCGCCGCGGTTGCTGGCGTCAGTGTTGGATCGCTCTATCAATATTTCGCTGACAAGCTCGCGCTCGCCGAGATGATTCGTCAGCGCCATCTCGGCTCCGTGCTTGATGCGTTATCCATAGCGGGGGAAGGGAGCGAGCCGGAGACGCTCGATGAACGTGTCGTTTGCCTGATTGATGGTGTCATTGCTGTGCACTCGGTCAATCATGTGTTGCACCGCATTCTGCTCGATGAAGTCCCTCTGGCTTCACGCTCGAATTCCAGTGACTTTGAAAGGGAATATCAGCGTCGCTATCGCGCTGTCATCGAATCAAGTTCAAAGACACGCGATAAGGCACGCGACGACATGGCCGGGCGAGTGCTCGCTGCAGCTGTCGAAGGCGTGGTTCACGCCGCTGCCCGGAGCGGGGAACTTGATTCGCCCATACTCAAGGAAGAGCTGATCAAATTGGTCTGTGGTTATTTACGTAATCGACCCAGCGAAAAGTTCGCTAGCAAAATGCCGTTGCAATCAAATTAGAAAGCGCGCAACCGCTACCCCCAGCGCGCGCTCCACAGAATTCAAGCCATACGCTTACAGCGCTGCGGTCACGATCACTTCGACGCGGATATCCGGCGAAGCCAACGCAGCTTCGCAAGTCGCACGCGCCGGCGTCGCATCGGCCGGCACCCAGGCTTCCCACGCGGCATTCATCGGACCGAAATCGCGAGCGATATCGGCCACCCAGATCTGTACGGACAACAGACGCGTTTTATCGGTACCCGCAGTTTTAAGATGCCCGTCCAGCTTGCTCAGAATCTCCTCGGTTTGCGCCTTCGCGTCGCCGTCGCGCGAGGTCGCCGTCAGGCCGGCAACGTACACCGTGCCGTTATGAATCACGATGCGCGAGAGGCGCGGATTGGTTTCGAAACGTTGAATATCGCTCATTGTCTATTTCTTGAGTTGGTTGAAAAAATGAAGAGACCTAATGCGTCTCGAACTGGGCATGCGCTGCCGTGAAGCGGCCAATCCGGAATGCGTCGATGTCGTGCGTGCTGCGTCCATCGCACACCAGCTCGGCTACCACGCTGCCGACAACCGGTCCAAGCTCGAATCCATGCGCGGAGAAACCGAACGCATGCACAAGACCGTCATGCGTGCTGCTGCGGGAAATCACCGGAATGCCATCGGGCATGAAACCTTCGATACCGGCCCATGCACGGTTGACCACGACATGCTGCAAGTGCGGAAACAGATCAGTGACTGTGCCTGCACTTTTGCCCAACTGCGGAAAATCGAGGGCGCATTGCCGTGCGCTCATATCAGCGGTGCATTCGAGCGCACCGCCGATCACGACCGTGCCATTGCTGAACTGTTTGAACGACAGCGGGCGTCCCGTTGCGCCAAGCACCGGTTTGACGAAAAGCGGCACGGCCTGTGTCACCATCAGCATCAACCCGCGCGGTTCAATCTGCACCGGCTCGCCCGCTTGCCGTGCGAATTCGCCGGCCCACGCGCCTGCTGCGTTGACGACGTGCGGCGAGCGCCACCGCCCGCTTGCTGTTTCGATATCCCATTGCCCGTCGCGGTGCACGATTTCGCGGACCGCGCACTGCTCATGAATCTCGACGCCCGCTTGCTGCGCCGCCAGCCGAAATGCTGTGACCGCCCGAAACGGCAACGCGTGACCGTCATGCTCGACCCAGACACCGCCCATGACGTGGCGCGCAAGACTCGGCACGAGGTCCCGAACGGTACCGGCATCGACCATGACTTCATGCATGAAGCCGAGCGTCTGCAGATGCGCGACGCGTGCACGACACGCCGACAGTTCCGCCTCGGTCTCGGCCACTTTCAACTGACCGGACGGCACGAAACCGGCATCGTCGCCGATCAGTTCGGCTAGTCTGAACCACAGATCACGCGAAGCCAGCGACAGCGCAATCTCGGCATCGTGACGTCCGAGCGTCCGCACGCCACCCGCATTGACACCCGATGCATGGCGGCCGCACACGTCGCTCTCCAGCACGACCACGCTGGCGCCTCGCCGCGCCAGATGCAGCGCGCTCGACAAGCCATGCAAGCCACCGCCGATCACCACAACATCGGCGCCCGCAGTTGCGATCGCGCTGTTCATCGTGTGGCAGTGTCGTGGGCTTCGGCGGACGTAGCGGCCGGTTGCGCCGCTCGCTGCAGCGCCTCGTCGTGCGCCGCCGCGAGTTCAGCGAGCGTGACGGGCTTGATTGGTGGACGCACGCGGTAGTAACCGACCTCGGCGGGCGACACGCCCCGTGCATCCGCAATCACCTCGGTAACCGTCAGTCCGCAAAGACGGCCCTGACACGGCCCCATGCCGCAACGGCCGAACGACTTCGCCTGATTCGGGCCAAGGCAGCCGAGTTTCACGAAGTCTCGCAACTGTCCCGCCGTCACCTCCTCGCAGCGGCAAATGGTGACCTCGTCCGCAGGAATACGATTCGCATCCTTCGGCCGATAGAGCGCATCGAGAAACGGACGGATATGCAACGTCTCACGCAATGCCCGTTGCACCGGTGCGGCCAATGAGTCACGCGTTACGCGGTCGATACGGCCGCTCTGATGCAGGACCTCCAGCGCCGCGAGGCGGCCCTGTTCCGCTGCAGCCTGCGCGCCGCCAATGCCGCGGCTGTCGCCCGCGACATAGATGCCGGGTACGTCGAGTTCGCCCCATGCGTCGGTAACGGGTACCCAGCACAGTTGGGCATCGTCCCACTTATGTTGCGCGCGCAACGACCAGCTGATCTGCGTATTCGGCACAACGCCCTGGTGCAGCAGCACGACCTCGGCGGGAATGCGCTGCGCATTGCCGTCGACGGCGAAGCGGACCGCGGTGAGCGCGTCCGTGCCTTCGAGCGCGAGGTCCGTCGCACCTTGGTGAAACGGCACACCGGCGCGTTTCAACGCGCGCATCAGCTTCAGCCCTTTCGCGAGTTGCCGCCAACCCTTCAGCGCGCCGCCCAGATGCGCAAGTGCACGACGATAGTCGGCACTCGTGGTCGTATCGACGATGGCACGGATTGGCACACCCGCGCGCAGATACTGCCAGCCGAGCAGATACAGCAGTGGCCCGCAGCCCGCCAGCACGACCGGTTGCGACGGCACGACTTCGGCGCTCTTCAGCAGAATCTGCGCAGCGCCGGCCGTCAGCACGCCCGGCAGCGTCCAGCCCAGAATCGGAAACGGCCGCTCCATCGCGCCACTGCAAAGAATGATCGAACCGGCTTGCAACGACTTCACCACACCGTCCTGCACGTAATCGATGCTGCGTTCAGCCGTCACCTGCCATACCGAAGCGCCGCGTTCGTGCTTCGCACCGCTCGCGGCAAAGGCGCGTGCCAGTTCACTGCCCGCGGCATAGTCCGGACCGAGAATGTTCAGACGCCGCGTATTGGCCTGCGTGATCGCGCGATAGATTTGCCCGCCGGGCGCGCCCTGTTCGTCGAGCACGGTCACGCTCAAACCGCGTTGCGCGGCGACGGTTGCGGCGGTCATGCCCGCCGGCCCCGCGCCGACGATCACCAGATCGACGTAATTAGCGTTCATCGCGCGTGCCTCCTGCCAACGTAATGAAGTCGTTCAGTTCACGCATGCCGAGTTGCGAACGGATCGTCATGCCCTCGGCCACCGGCACGAGACAACTCTGCCGGTTCGCTACGCCGTCGATTTCGACGAGGCATTCGAAGCACACGCCCATCATGCAATACGGCGCGCGGGCCGCGCCGCTCACCGGCGTCGTGCGAAAACGCTCGACCCCGGCCGCGAGCAAGGCTGCGGCAACACTCGCGCCGAGTGGTACCCGGAGTGCCTTTCCGTCGAACGAAATGCTGACGGTACCGGTTGTGCCGCCGTTGGCCTCTGCGGGCAGCACCTTGAAAAGACTGTCAGTGACCATGTGTGAATACCTTGTCGGTCTGCGAGAAGCGCTCGCCGGAGAAATGTTCAATGCCGGCTGGCGCGAGGTCTTTCGCAATCCACGGCGCGACGCGTAGTACATGTGCGGCCGCCAGCGTGACGCCGCTATGGCAGGTCACGACGTACGCGCCTGGACAAGTGGTCGATTGCTGATAAATCGGAAAGCCGTCAGGGCTCATCACGCGCAATGCACCCCATGCACGCACCAGCTTCACTTCGCCCAGCGCGGGGAAACTGCGCACGCCGCGCCACGCGATGTGACTCACGACGTCGGCGGTCACACCGTCGTTGAAGCCGACGTCTTCCATCGAATCACCGATCTGCACGGTGCCTTCGTCGGTCTGCCGCACATAAGTGGTGGGGAAATCGAGGAAATGCGCGACACGCTCGGCGATCAGCACCTGCCCGCGATTCGGCGCGACCGGCGCGTGAATGCCCACTTGCTGCGCCAAGGCCCGATTGCCGAGTCCCGCAGCCAGCACCACACGTCCCGCATGAAAACGCTGCCCACCCGTGTCGACGACAAAACCGCTGCCATCGCGTTCGATACGCTGCGCGCGGACGCCCGGGGTCATCGTCACGCCCCATTTGCCGCACGCGGTATGCAACGCGCGCAGCAACTTGAGCGGATTCACATGGCCATCCATTGGCGAATAGCTCGCGCCGATCACCTGGGGGCCGATGCCGGGCAGCCGTCGTTTCAATTCGGCGTGGTCGATCATCTCGAACGGATAGTCGCCGTTCAGATCGGCGCGGATTGCCTGCAGACGCGCGGCGCGTTCCTGCCATTCCGTTTCGCTGAAGCAGAAATGGAAGCCGCCGGGTTGCTGCAGTTGCACGTCGATATCGGTTTCGTTGAGCAGGAATTCGCACAGCATCGGCCACCGGGTCGCCGAACCGCGTGTCCATGTCGCGTACGGCGACATGCCATAGCCTTTGCCCTGTACCCACACGAGGCCGAAGTTGCCGCGAGAAGCCCGAAATGCGTCGTCGCCTTCGTCGAGTACGCCGACCTTCAGCCCCTCACGGGCAAGTCCATAGGCGACGGCCGTACCCACCAGGCCGCCACCGATCACCAGTACATCGGAAGAGTTCATCATCTGTTTCAGGTTTTGCCGATCAGCACGCGATCGAGGCCGACAATGCGGTCCATCACCACCATCAGAATCGCGGTGCCGACGATCAGCACGGTCGACACAGAAGCGACGAGCGGATCGATGGTTTGCGCGATCTGGTTGTACATCGCCACCGGCAGCGTCGTGGTGCCGGGCGTCGCAACGAATACGGTCATCGTCAATTCGTCGAAGCTCTGGATAAAGGCGAGCATCCAGCCTGCCGCGACGCCGGGGAGGATCATCGGCAGAATCACGCGACGAAAGGTGGTAAAGCGTTTCGCGCCGAGCGAGAGCGCCGCGCGTTCCGCGTCACGGTCGAGGCCCGTCGCCGCAGCCAGCGTCAAACGCAGCGCATACGGGAAGATCACCGTGACGTGCGTAAGCGTGAGCCAGAAGAACGAGCCCGACATGCCCGCCGTGTTGAAGAAGCGCAGAAACGCTACGCCAAGCACCACGTTCGGAATCATCAGCGGCGACAGGAAGAATGCTGACAAGGCACCGCGTCCGCGGAAACGATAGCGCGTCAGTGCCAACGCACTTGGCACCGCGAACAGCACTGCTACGCTCGCCGAAGCGAGACCGAGACGCAGCGAGAGCCAGAACGCGTCGATAATGTCCGGCGCGTCAGCGATCGCGCGGAACCAGCGCAGCGACAGCCCGGTGGTGGGCATCGAAATATAGCCCTTGTCGGTGAACGACACGGCGATCACCACCAGCAGCGGTGCGACGATGAAAAGCACGAAGAGCGTGTGATAACACAGCGCGAGCCAGTTGTTTTTGCGCATGACGTCAGCCCTCGAAAACCGCGCGGAAGCGGCGCTCGATCCAACGATTGCAGCCCAGAATAATGACGATATTCGCAATCAGCAGCAGCACCGCGATGGTCGCGCCGAGCGGCCAGTTCAGCGTGTTGAGGAATTCGTCGTAGGCCGCGGTGGCGGCGACCTTCAGACGGCGGCCACCGAGCAGCGCCGGCGTGGCGAACGCGGACGCCGCCAGCGCGAACACGATGATCGAACCGGACAGCACGCCCGGCAGCAACTGCGGCAACACCACGCGGCGAAACACCGCGAACGGTTGCGCACCCAGCGAACGCGCGGCATTTTCGATTTGCAGATCGAGTTTTTGCAGCGTGGCCCATACGGCGATCACCATGAACGGCACCAGAACGTGCGTGAGACCAATGATCACCCCGGTCATCGTGAAGACCAGCTTGATCGGTTCGCTGGTGATGCCGAGCGCTTGCAAGGCGTCGTTGAGCAGTCCGTTATTGCCCAGCAGGATCGCCCAGCCGAGCGTGCGCACCACCACTGAAATCAGCAGCGGACCCAGAATCACAATCAGGAAGATCGAGCGCCACGGGCTTTTCATGCGCGCGAGAATGATGGTCTCCGGTACGCCGAGCACCACGCATAGCAGTGTCACCGCGAGCGCCATACCGCCCGTGCGTAGAAAGATCTCGTGGTAGTAGCCGTCGCTCAGCACTTCCACGTAGTTCGACAGCGTGAAGATCGGCAACACGCCTCGGGTACCGTCGAACGCGTGGAAGGACAGCACGGCCGTCAGCAGCAATGGCACGAGCAACAGTCCGCAGAACAGCAGCAGTGCGGGACCCGCGAGCAGCCAGGGCGCAGCGTTGGCCCGCTCAGCGTTCGACCGTGATGCGGCCTGAACCGGCGCTGGCAGTGGGGAATGCGAGGAATCAGCCATGGGCGGTCTCCGCGAGAATACGCATGGCGTCGTCGGGCCAGTGCACGCCCACCGTTTCGCCTTCGCGCGGCGGCGTGGTGCCGAGATTCGGCAGGCTCGCACGCACCGTGCCAAGCGGCGTCTCGATCTGCAGCATCCAGTGGTTGCCGAGGAACAGACAGGTCGTCACGCGGCCTTGCAGCGCCGCATCGGCTGCGGACGAATCGGTCAGCGCCACGCGTTCGGGCCGCACATACAGTTGCACGTCGCCCTCGAAGCGGCGGCCGCCATGCGGCACCTTCATCACGCTGGCGCCGACTCGCACCACCGCGCAACGGTCGTTCATCTGCTCGACGGTGCCGCGCAATGCGTTCGTCTTGCCGAGGAAACCGGAAGCGAACACCGACTCCGGTTTTTCGTAGGCATCGAACGGCGAGCCGGTTTGCACGATGCGGCCGCCATGCATGACCGCGATGCGGTCGCTCATCGTCATCGCTTCGACCTGATCGTGCGTGACGAGGATCGTCGTAATGCCGAGCTTCTTCTGGATCGCACGCAGTTCCACGTGCATGTCTTCGCGCAGCTTCGCGTCGAGATTCGACATCGGTTCGTCCAGCAACAGCACTTGCGGACGGATCGCCAGCGCACGGGCAATCGCGACTCGCTGCCGCTGTCCACCCGACAGTTCACGCGGATAGCGCTTGTCGAGGCCAGTGAGCCGCACCATCTCGAGTACTTCGGCAACACGCGTGGCGCGTTCGCCGCGTGTCACGTTGCGCATCTCGAGACCAAAGCCGACGTTGTTGCCGACCGTCATGTGCGGAAACAGCGCGTAGCTCTGGAACACGATGCCCATGCCGCGCTTTTCCGGCCGCTCGCGCGTGATATCGGCGCCGTTCAGCAGAATGCGGCCACGGGTCGGGTCGACGAAACCCGCGACCATCTGCAGCGTCGTGGTCTTGCCGCAGCCCGATGGACCGAGCAGCGAAACGAATTCGCCGCGTTCGATCGACAGGCTGATACTGTCCACCGCATTGAATTCGCCGTAAGCCTTGCCGAGGCCATCCAGAGTAAGAAAGCTCATGGTGTTATGCCTTACCGTTCGACGGTGCGATTCCAGCGGTTGGTCCAGTCAGAACGCTTCTCGTTGACGTAAGTCCAGTCGGTCTTCACCAGCCGGCCAATCTGCTCCGGCGTGTACGGCACGGTCGCGGCAACTTGCGGCGTGAGCTTCGTGTTCTTGTTGACGGGACCCCAGCCTTGTCCTTCGGCGAGCCATGCCTGTACTTGAGGCGTCAGCAGGAACTGGATGAACTGCTGCGAGAGCGCGGCCACATCGCTATGGATGACCGGACACACCGCCGTGAACATCGCGGGGGAGCCCTCTTTCGGGTAGACGAATTCGACCGGGAAGCCGGTGGCCTTCAGCGCCGCGACGCGACCGCTGCCCCATACAGCAAGCGTAATGTCACCGTTCTGGAACATCTCCGTCATCTTGCCCGGTGACGGTTCCCATGCCAGCACGTTCGGGCCGACTTCTTTCGCCAGCGCCGTCATGCCTGGATCGATGTTGTGATCGCTGCCTTTGCGCAGCCGCGCGTAGGTGAGCAAGGTTTGCAGGCCGTAGGTGTTGTTGATCGGCGGGATCGCGATCTTCTGGCGCAGGCGTTTGTCGGTCAGCGCTTCCCACGAATCCGGTTTCGGCAGGCCGGCCTTCCTGAATGCTTCCGTGTTGTAGACGAGACCGGTCGCCACTACGCCCACCGACGTCGCATTCGCGTTCATCTTGCCGATGTCGTACAGGTCCTTGTAGACCGGCGCATCCTGCAGTTTGTCGCAGAAGCCGAATTGCGTGGCCTGATACATCGGGCCGTCGTCCAGCAGCACGACATCGAGTTCCTCTTTCGACTTTTGCGCCTGCAGCTTCGCGAGCGTATCGGTCGAGTTGCCGGGCACGTAGACAATCTTGACGTCGTGATTGGCTTCGAACGCCGGGATGATTTTTTTCTGAAACAGGTCTTGCGTGGACCCACCGTATGAGCCGAGATACAGCGTCGGCGTCGCCAACGCGGGCAACGCGCAACCGGCGACCAGACCACCGACCGCACCTAGCACCCACCTCAAACGTCTAGCCATTTTTTTCTCCTCAGCGGCGCCCGTAGCACGCCAACTCCATCAGGGATATCACCAGGTTATCGTCATGCCGTGTCGCGAATACGCCACGAATCCAGCAGTGGACTTAGCTTATTGAGAAAAAAAAGCAGCGTGAAATCGAATTTTTTCTGTGTCGTATAACATTCACTTATACATTTCGAGCGGCAGCCCTCATGAAGATCCGGCAGTTGGAAGCGTTCAATGCAGTCATGGTGTGCCGTACCGTCACGCGCGCAGCGGCGATGCTGCATGTATCGCAACCCGCCGTGACACGGCTCGTCAGCGATCTGGAGGAGAGCACCGGTTTTGCGCTGTTCGACCGCACGCACGGACGTTTGCAGCCGACGCCGGAGGCGTTTGCACTGCATGAGGAGGTGCAACGTTCGTTGGTCGGCGTGGAGCGGATCGAGCGCGCCGCGCAGGAGATTCGCGCAGCGCAGCGCGGCATGCTGCAGATCGCGAGTGCGCCGGCGCTGGCGCTATCGTTTTTGCCACGCGCGATTGCCGAGTTCAGCGCGATGCATACGGGGGTGGAGATTTCGCTCGCTTCGCATGCGTCGCGCACGGTGCTCGACATGGTGGTCGAGCACCGCTGCGACGTCGGTTTTGTGATTCTCGCGTTGAGTATGCCGACTGCGCACGGCGAACTATTAATGTCAACGCGTATGGTCTGCGCACTGCCGGCAGCCCATCCACTCGCCGCAAAAACCACCCTGGTGCCGGAAGATTTGCGCAACGAACCGTTCGTGTCTCACTGGCGCGGTTTGCAATCGCGCTATGAGATCGATGCGCTGTTCGCCTCGCATGGTGTCGAGCGCAAGCTGATGGTGGAAACGCAGACATCCGCGGGCATTTGCGCCTTTGTCTCCGCGGGTATGGGGATCGCGATTATCGATCCGGTCGCGGCGCTTGAGTATCGCGGCACGGATATCGTCTTCCGGCGCTTCGAGCCGGTGATCGGCACGGACTTCTCCGTGCTGTTGCCATCGCAACGGCCGCCTTCGTTACTGGTGAAGAAGTTCGTGGCGCATGTGCGAGCGTTTGCACACGCACAGTTGCCGAAGGATGCAATGCTGTAGCGGCTGAGCTAGCGGCGCATCAAGCGGCGCGTTGCACGGCTTGATGCGCGTTTATAACTATTTAGACAGCGGTTGGCGCGTGCGCTTCATGCTTTTTTGCTTGTGGGTACTTTCGCGGCGACTTTCGCTCGAGTACTCGCAAACACATTCTTCTTCAAATTTTTCTGGTTGTAGTCAATCGCGGCACGGACGAGATTTTTCAGAGCACGCTCATTAACCTTGTCGCCCTCGAAAAAATCGATCGCTCGTCTCGCGTTGCCTTCGAGACCCGCATTGAAGAGTTTGTCGGGATCCGGGAGGCCCGCGCCGTGGGCAAAGGTCAGCTTCACCTTCCCCTTGTGGGCGTTGGCGACCGCGATCATTCCATCGCGAGACCATACAGGGCTGCCCATCCACTTCCATTCCTCGATGATCTCCGGGTCGGCCTCAAGGATGCTCTTGCGGACGCTGGCGAACGTCTTGCCACGCCAGTCTGCAATTTCTGCGATCAGCTGGTCAATACGTTCCGATGGATTCATTTGATCTTTTTGCATTGAATTCCGGTCTCGTTTTATGCGATCACAATTGAATAATGTAGCGGCTACATTATTCAATGAGACGCAAGCAGCAGGGGGCCGTCGACGGCTTGGCCATTGTAATCGCTAGTGTTCCCTGAAATGAAGACACGGTTCCAGTCGTCAGTATCGCTATACGTCGTTGCCAGCATTCAATCCGCTCAGCATCTCCCGCGCGCCGCGAGTAACCAGGCGTCAGGCAACACCCATCGCCGGATCGCTAATGCCATCGCTTCCTGTTTCGAGACGCCCTGCAAACCGGCGCACGAACTGATTCCCGGCGCTGACTGTGAAGTCGTACCAACCACCAGATTGCGACAGTGTCCAGTACGGCTCCACCTGCATCCCGGCAGCAACCGTATACACCCATGGACCGTCGATCCGATACGCGTTCGATGTAACGGTCACCTGCGCTGACGCATTGCCGGCATTCATGATCGTCAGATAGACGGCGTTATTGCCATGGTCATAGCAGACACGTACTTCCGGGTTCGGCCCACTTGCCACCGTTGCGACATTTCCCTCGAACAGCCGGTGATAGCCATTTGGACCCAGCACCCACAAGCTGTACTGCCCTGCCGGTGCGTTAGTGGCAAGGTTCCAGGAATCAGAGATTTCCTTACCCGCTTCCACCGTGTAACGGCGTGGATAGTTCGCAAGGTTCAACCTGTCGTAGACGTGGAACACTGCACCCTGGGTACCCGTGTTGCTGAATGTCAACCACAGCAGTCCGTCTGACGTATCAACGTTCGAGCTGGTATGCAGCCGATACGGCAGCGCGCGCGATGGCCGCGACATCAGTTGCTGCGTGGGCAACGGCACCGATCCAACGGTGGGCACAGGTACCCCGGCGGCGGCTTGCTGCTGCGAATAGGTTGCGTCAGCCTGTGCTTTGGTCGGCGCGGCAACGAGTGTCGGCGTGGCGCTGTTGGGATTGCTGAAATTGAAGCACGACATGAGGTCGCCGAATACTGTACGTCGCCACGGACTGATGTTCTGTTCGATTACCCCGAATCGCTGTTCGAGGAAGCGCAGTGTCGACGTGTGATCAAACACCTGCGAATTGACCCACCCACCGGCGCTCCACGGCGAAACAACCAGCATCGGCGTGCGTACCCCCGCGCCGAAGGGCCGCCCGTCCGGTGGGGTCGTGTCGGCGTCGAATGGCAGATGCGGCATCGTGAAATGTTCGCTCGATATATCGACGGTGGACTTGCCAAGGTAGGTACCGTCGCTGTTGCGCCACGGCGGATCGGGCGGCGGAGCATGATCGAAGAAACAATCGTTTTCATCGTAGGGGATGAGCAAGACTGTCCGGCTCCAGATAGCAGGGTTGGCCGTCAGCATGTCGAGCAGAGTCTGGATGTACCAGGCGCCCTGGTTCGGAACGGACAAGATCGGATGTTCACTGTAGGCTGCGGGCGCGACTATCCAGCTGACCTGCGGCAGTGTGCCCGCTGCGATGTCATCCGCGAAAGCCTGTAAATAACCGCCATCCGGCATGGTGTTTCCAACACCCCTGAGCAGCGGTGAAATCGGGTCCATGACCGATGACGAGTATGGCGTGTTGACTGAATAGCCCTTCGCCGCCATGGTTTCAACCGCTGCGCGGTAACTCGCGAACGCACCCAACTGATTGTTGTTGCTGTTATTGGTCGGGTTTTGATAGACCTTCCAGCTGATCCCTGCTGCTTGCAGACGTTCCGGATACGTGGTCCACGGCAGGCCCGTACTCGACGAGCCGATGGTGTTGCCTGAAACGGTGTAGCCCCAACTGTTGTTGCTGGTAACCGCATGGCCGACGACGTTCGCGCCGTTCGTGCCGCTCCAGAGAAAGATGCGGTTCGGGAAAGTGCCAGTATGCGTCGACGTGTGGTACCCATCGCACAGAGTGAACGCATTGGCGAGCGCCGAGTGGAACGACAGGTCATTGGGCTGCAGATAACCCATCGAAGCAGCAATGTTCTTCGCCTTCGGCCATGCCGACATGCGTCCGCCATCCCATCCGGCCTGCTGGTCGCTCCACGTGTGCACACCCCCCACGTACAGTCCATTTCCCAGTGCGGGATCGAGGTGATAGGGCTGAACGGTGCCCGACGTCCCCTGCTGAACCCAAACGGGATTGCCCGATGCCATCGGAATCGTGAAGCGGTCGCTGTAGCCCCGCACGCCCGGCAAGTTGCCGAAGTAATGGTCGAACGACCGGTTTTCCTGCATGAAGATGACGACGTGTTCCACATCGTTGATGGTGCCAGTCGCGTTGTTTGCCGGGATGGCGAGCGCGCGCTGGATAGCGGGAGGAAACGCGCTGAGCGCGGCTCCGGCTGCGGCGGTGTGCAGAAACGTGCGGCGATTCATTCTGGTCATGACGGATTCGAAGTGAAGTGGGTCATCACGATATAAAGGCCTTGCCGGCCCTGCCTCAAGGTGCGCAGTCGATTTGCGAATTCAGTAGTGGCGATTGCAGCGCGGTCGTGCCCGAAGCCGCACACGGGCCGCTCGCGGGCATCAGCACGATGGGCACCGCGCTCGCGGCACCGCCCGCGCCCAACGGTGCCGAGCTCCCGTCCGCCGCTTGTTTGGCGGGTTGACCGCTTGAGGCTGCCGACGCCGGATTGCTCGATCCGCCATCACCACAGCCGGATATCACCAGACACGCGCCGAAGGCAACGGCAGCAATCGCAACCACACCGTGCCTCGCGCTGGCGCAATACCGCTTGAGCAACAGGAGCGCACTCATTTCAACCCCCTTGACTGGGCAGCAGCGTAGACAGCGGTTTCTGCGACAGGAATATGGACTCCACTTCGGCCTGACTCAGCGCGCGATTCCACATGGCCAACTCGCCGAACATCTCCTGATAGGTTGGTGCGGTGGCGCATTTGCCGGCCGTGTAGGGCGGCGTCACGGTGCCGTTGCATTTGTTCATCAGATACGTGCCCGTCCCGTCTTCGCCGACGCCCCATTGGCCAAACGGCGACAGCTTGCTCAGGTCCACTGTGCCGGTTGACTTGCCAAGGATTTCGGCTTTGCCGAGCATCGGGTCCAACGCATACATGCTCATCGTCTTGGCTACGCCGTCGACTGAGAGCGCGATGTAAATCCACTGGCCCACGGTAATCTGCGTGTACGGGCTCGTCGGACCATCCGCACGAGGACCGCCCGAGCCCATGTTGAATGCAATGCCACATTGATTGGCGGTGCTGCTCGCGAACAGGCCGATCGCAATGCCGGCATTGCCGCCACTTGTATAGTTTTTATTCGATATGACCGGCACGTCGTTCGACGCGATACATGACTGCACCTTGAACCAGAAGCCGATCGTGAATTGGGGCGCCGATCCTTGTGCAACGTCGAATCCGGATGCAGGGGTCAGTTTGTAGCCCTCGAAGCCGTTGCTATCAACATAGTTGGTATCCACGAGCAGCCCGTGGTCACTGCCGGGCGGACCTGCCACGATCGAACCGGCTGCGGCAGGCAGGTCGGCTGCGTACGGTCCCAGCGTGCTGTGGCCGATCTGGTCGACCGGAGGCAACGTGCTGCCGAACGGGTAGTAGACGGTGAGACCGTTTGTGAGCGTGGTTGCAAGAGGAACCGGTGGCACGAACGACACCTGCGTGAGCGTCGACCGTAGAGCCGGGCTCGCCGCCGCGCCCGCCTGCACCGTATAGCTCAGCAGGTAACTTCCCTGCGCCGTCAGTTCCTGCGCAAGCTGGCTATCGGTGTAAGTCTTCGTTCCCGCCGGTAGATTCGAAGCAATCACTCGACCGTCGCGCAATACGGAGATCGTGCCGCTCGCCGGCGCCGTCCAGTTCAACGCGACGCTTGCGCTGGACGAGTTGTTGTTATTGACCGTGGCGAGCAGTTGGGACACCGGCTGAACGCCGAGCAGTTCGCCGCCGTCCATTGCATAACTGGTGGCGCTCGGCACTTCGTTCAGGTAAGCCAGCAAAGTCGGCGTAACGTCCGCAATGCTGGGGAATGCATAGAGGCCGCTGAGCGTAGTGGGTACCGCCGCATTGTTGGTGCCTGACCCGTTGTTGGCGCTCTGGTTCAAGCCGATAAAGGTGGTCGACTCGGGCACGAGCGGCAATCCGTCGTCCTGACTGTTCGCGCTCAGTCCGTGATTGCCCGTCACCACGACGAGCCACTGACTGTTCGGTTCTTTCGCGGTTTCGGCAACGAGGGCGCCGACAGACTTATCCAGTTGCGTAAGCGTGTCCGAGTATTGCGACGCCCCGAGTCCGTAATCGATCGCGGCATCTTCCACGGCGTGATACTGCGCGACTATCGTGGTATAGCCGTTGTCGATCATCTGGACTGCCTGGCTCGTCACGCAGTCTGAGGCGGTGGCGTCTCCGGAGCAGTCTGCAAGACTGTCCAGATATCCGGCGCTGTGATCCGCCGAAAGTAATTGGGCAAGTCCGCTTGATGCAGCCGCAACACCGTTCAGCCCGGTGCTCGACGCCTTGGCGATCTGGAATACGCTTTCACTGTGCGGCGTTTGTCGAGGAGCGTCCGACATGACTTGATGACGCGCCGCCCACGTACCGGTCAGCAGCGTTGCCCATCCTGGCGTGTCGAGCGTTGGCTGCTGGCCGAGCGTTCCCGACATGCCACCGCTGTACGCGAGTTGTATCTGTAACTTCGCGAGGTTCGGCAATGTGCCGGCCGCGATGCCGGCCTTCACTGCACTGTACGTCGCGCCGTCGAGATCGATGACGAGCGTGCGGCTTACGACGGGTCCTGTCGATTGATTGCTGCCTGGAGCCGGGGGATCGTTTGCCGGCGTGTTCCCGGTAGAAGGATTCGTCGTGGGGCCGCCGTTACATGCAGTCAGCGTCCCCGCCATCGCGATGGTCAACGCTATCGAGCCCATTAACCTGGCAACGATCCGGAGCGCACCTAAGGTATTCGCGCGATCCTTGACGAGGGAAATCGCACCGGAACGCTTGTCTGCATGAAACGAAACCTGCGAGGCAGGCCCGCTTTCAAAATGAGTGAAGCCAGATGGATCTGCTCGCATGCTCGCGCCTTTTTTTCTAAAGTGGGAAACGCAAGGAAAGAATACGGACAGCACACGGGGCGAGCTGGATCATGCAGTAAGTGAGCCCTACTGCGCGCCGACACCTGATCGCAGCGTAAGCATCGGATTGCCCACTGCGTGCTCATGTCTCCGCAATGGACCACTCCTCCTCAGTGCACTTCGATCTCCCGGTCAGTGCACTTCAATCTCCTCAACCTCACGCACGCCGATCAGCTCGCAGAGCATGTTGCGATAGGCAACGAACTCGTCGGTAGACATTCGCGACAGCGAAATCGTAATCAGTTCATGCTGTTCGTTGTCGTCGTCGGCGCTTACGCTGATCTGTCTGATACGCGGCCCGTCATCACCAAACACGCGGCACAGCACCGGTAGCGTGATTGCCCCTCGATCGACCTGAAGGCGAAGCTCCCGACGCAGTCGCCCCTTCGTACGCAACTGGCGCGCGACAGGTTTGACCCACGTGAGTGTCGTCAGAATGATTGCCGTTGCCGCCAGCGCCAGCACGTAGAGTCCGCCACCCGCCGCGAGCCCGATGCCCGCGACGGCCCAGACACTCGCTGCTGTTGTCAGCCCTCGCACTACCTCGCCGCGCAGCAGGATTGCGCCGGCGCCGAGAAAACCGATTCCCGACACGACCTGCGCCGCTACCCGCGATGGATCGAGGGCGACGTTCGGCATCGAGCGGGTATCCTCGAAACCGAACGCCGAGACGATCATGACGAGCGAGGACGCCACGCACACCAACATATGCGTGCGCAGCCCGGCCGGAAATGCAAACCGTTCCCGCTCGAAACCGATGACGCCGCCCAGCATCGCGGCAAACAGCAGTCTCGAGATCAGTTCGATGTTGCCTGGCATCGTGTTCTCCCCGTTTTCAGCCCCATGGCAACGTAAAGGTCTTCACGTTTGTGAAGCTCTTCATCGCCTCCTGGACACCCTCCTTATGGCCCAGCCCCGAATCTTTTATGCCGCCGAACGGTGTCAACTCGATGCGGTAGCCGGGCACTTCCCAAACGTTGACCGTTCCCACATTGAGCTCATTCGCGAACCGCGTGACGTTCTCGAGACTGTCCGTGCAGACGCCCGAAGACAGGCCATACGCTGTGCCGTTGGCGATCCGGATGGCGTCGTCGAGATCGTTGAATGCAATGATCGGCGAGACCGGGCCGAACGTCTCCTGAGCAACGAGCTCCATCGCAGGCGTGACGCGATCCAGCACCGTCGGCGGAAAGAGCGCGCCCTGCCGCTCGTTGCCGATCAACAAGCGTGCGCCCTGCGCGACGGCCTGGTTCACGCGTGCTTCGAACAGTGCGGCGGCCGCTTCGTCGATGACCGTCCCCATGTCGTTATTGGCATCACCAGGGTCTCCGCACTTCCACGCCCGGGTCTTCTCGACCACGAGTTCGGTGAAGCGGTCAGCCACCGTCCGTTGCACCAGAATCCGCTTGATCGCGGTGCAGCGTTGCCCAGAGTTTTTGTACGAACCGAGCACGGCAAGATCGGAAGCGCGCTCGAGATCGGCGTCGTCCATCACGATCAGCGGATCGTTGCCGCCAAGCTCCAGCACGACGCGCCGATAGCCAGCCCGCTCGGCGATGTATTTGCCGATGGCAACGCCGCCCGTGAACGTCACGAGCGCGACGTTCGGGTTCGTGATCAGCTCGTCGGCAATCTCGGCCGGATCGCCTGTCACGACCTGTAGCATCGGCGGCGGCAACCCGGCTTCATATAGCAGATCCGCCAGGTAGTACGCGGATAGCGGCACCTTTTCGGACGGCTTCAACACGGTACGGTTGTTGGTGGCGATTGCCGGCGCGATCTTGTGCGCCACCTGGTTCATCGGGTGATTGAACGGCGTGATCGCCGTAATGACGCCGAGGAGCGGTTCGCGCTGCGTGATCACGCGGCGCTTCTTTCCGTGGGGCGTGAGGTCGCACGAAAACACCTGGCCGTCGTCGCGCAACGCCTCGTTCGCGGAGAAATTGAACACATCCGCCACGCGCCCGATCTCGTAGCGCGAGTCTTTCAGGCACAGACCCGATTCGAGCGTAATGAGCGCGGCCGCCTCTTCAGTCCGGCTGCGCAGGAGTTCCGCAGCGCGGTTGAGGATCGATGCGCGCTCGAAGCGCGTCAGCGTCGGCCGGTATCGGAGCGCGACCTCGTAAGCGAGGCGCACGTCGTCGACCGACGCCTTCGGCACGGTGCCCACCACATCTCCGGTGTAGGGATTGGTCACTTCGATCACGCGGTCGCGCGTCAGCTTGTTGCCGTCGATGCGCAGCGCCTCTTCGCGAAACTGCGGCGGTTTCCGATCGATATGGTTCATGCGTGCTGCTCCGGACGCGATGCAAGGGCAGGTTGTTCCTGAAGCTCGTTCAACGCGATATCGAATACGTCGAAATTCCTCAAGGTCCGGCCTTCGAGCGGCCCGGCAAGCGCGCGGTTGAACAGCAGCGGCACGGTCTGCTCAGACAAGCCGCCATGCGAGCGCAACGGCACGGTCAGCCCCGAGAGATCGTGCGCCGCGGCACTGCTGCCGAGCACATAGGATTGGTCACTGATGACCACGAGGTCACCCACACGGTCGGGTGGTAGTTCGAAGCGCGCGCACGCTTCCTCGCGAGTCAACACCGCCTCGATGTGCGGCAATCCAGCCAGCCGCCTACGCAACTCAACGCCGTCGTCATTGGCCGGCAGATACACCGTCGCGTACGAGCCGAGCGCTCCGTGGTGGCGGACATACGGATCCGTGATCGGCAGGATCACGCGCACACCGCCCGCTTCGACGCCGCGTCCGAGCCAGTCGTCGAGCAGGTCCTGCAGATAGATGATGTTCGGCTCGCCCGTCTTCGGATCGTGCTTGGCGTTCATCCCGTGATCCGCAGTGATGCCAATTACGGCTCCCAGTTCATGCAGGCGCAACAGATACCGGTCCATCATCGCGTAAAACGCGTTCGCGCCGTCGGTGCCCGGGGCAAACTTGTGCTGGACGTAGTCGGTCGTCGACAGATACATCAGATCCACGCGATCGTTTTCAAGCAGCCACACGCCGGTCGCGAAGACGAATTCGGAGAGGTCTGCGCTGTATACCTCGGGCAGCGGCTTGCCGACGCGCTCCAGCACCTGATCGATGCCGTTCGCCTCGACGGTGGCCTCGTTTGCCTTTTCCGCGGACAGGCAGATTCCACGCAGGCCATGGCCGAGCAGCGCGCGCAACTTGTCTTTCGCAGTGACCACAGCGACACGGGAGCCGGCTTCGGCGGCGGCGGCCAGCAGGGTGCCGGCCCGCAAATAGCGCGGATCGTTCATCAGCACTTCGCGGCCACGGCCTTCGTCGGCATCGCGGTCGTAGAAATAGTTACCGCAGATGCCGTGCACGGCCGGCGGTGCGCCGCACACGATCGAGAGGTTATTCGGGTTGGTGAAAGATGGCATCACGCATTTCGCGTGCAGCGCCGTGCCGTTTTCGAGCAGCTCGCGCAGGAACGGTGTGGCGCCCGCTTCTGCTGCCCGATTCAGATAGTCGTATTCGCATCCGTCGACACAGACGATCACCGTCGGCCGATGCGGCAAGCGATAGCGTCGACCGTTGACTGCTATGGTTGAAACTGGGTTCATTTTCGAGTCCCCTGTAGATCAGATGTTCAGAATGTGCGCCGGATGAAGTACGTACAAACCGAGCTGAGCAACCCAACACACGCGATATAGAGGGCAATCCACCACGGCTGCAAATTGCCGTAGTGCAGCAGCGCTGTTGCGATGAGCGGTGTGATCGAGCTGGAGACAATGCCCGATACCTGGTACACGATGGAGATGCCGCTATAGCGCACCCGCGTATCGAACAGTTCGCAGAACATCGCGGCCTCGGGCCCGTACACGAACGCGTAGATCACACCGAGTACGATCACGATGGTGGCCGTCACGGCAGTGAGACTGGTCGAGTAATGAAAGACCGCAAAGGCTGGCCACGCGCTCAGGCCGCAGGCCAGCGCACCCCAGCCGAACACCTTGCGGCGGCCGATCCGGTCCGACAGGCGCGACGCGACCGGAATCATGAACATCAGCACCAGTGCGGCAAGCGTCACGGCCACGAGGATCGCCGACTTCGCATAGTGATGGATGCCGATCAGGTAGCTCAGCGCGAACACTGCATACACGTTGAAAATCACACCGTCGATATAGCGCGCGCCCCAACCCAGGAACACGTTCTTGCGGTAATCGGTGAATACCTCGCGCGCCGGTACTTTCGCAACCGCGTGCGTGTCGCGAATCTTCGTGAATGCGGGCGTCTCGACGATGCGCAACCGGATAAACATGCCCACGGCAACGAGCAGGATGCTGGCCATGAAGGCGGCCCGCCATCCCCATTGCAGGAAAGCATCCGGCGTCAGCCAGGTCGTCAGTGCGGCCACCACGCCACTGCTCAGGCACAGGCCGATTGCGAGCCCGATCTGCGGATAGGATGCGTACAGGCCGCGGTGTTTGCGAGGTGCATACTCGAAAGCCATCAGCACTGCACCGCCCCACTCGCCGCCCAGCCCAATGCCCTGCAGCAGCCGCAACAAGAGCAAACAGGCCGGCGCCCAGATACCGATCGACGCATAGGTTGGCAGTATCCCGATCAGAAACGTGGACACGCCCATGATGGAAAGCGTGAGCACCAGCAATGGCTTGCGGCCGAACCGGTCGCCGAAATGGCCGAAGATCACACCGCCGAGCGGCCGGGTGACAAAGCCGACCGCATACACCGTATAGGCCAGCATGGTGGAAACGAATGCGTTCCCCGTCGGAAAGAAAAGCTTGTCGAATACGAGTCCGGTGATCGTGCCGTAGAGGAAAAAGTCATACCATTCGACCGTCGTGCCGATCAGACTGGCGAGGGCAACCGACTTCACAGACCTGGCGTCGACGCTGACTGCCGGGCCTCCTGCAATATCCACTGCTTCCATTGCTTGTCTCCTGATAGTTGCCGGGCCCGTGACGTCGTGTGACGTCCGCTGCCTCGGCACTTGCCGTTCATGCGGCTTTTGTTGTGCTGCAAGATACGCCGGTACGAAACCGGATGTCTCTTTTCCTCCTCTATCACCGTCGCGTGATGCTGATCCCCTTGCCGCGCTGCTGCGAAAACGTCAGGCCGCTGCGGCGATGAAATTGCGTCCGCGCGGCCCACTGAGTGCGTGCGCAATCATCCTGTCCGACTCCTCAACACTGACGCCGTAGCTCGAGAACGATGTTTGCACACCCAACGCTTCGAGGAAACCGGTCAGGTAGTCCCGCGCATTTGCCAGCGGGCACGGAAAGACTTTCGCGAGCACGGCGTCGCGCGCAGCGCTTTTTCCAAGCGCGAGATCCAGCACCATGGGCAGCGTGAACGAACACGCGATGCCGTGAGGCAGACCGTGATGAATCGTCATCTCATACGAAATGGAATGGGCTAGTGCGGTCTTCGTATTCGAGAACGCGAGTCCGGCTTTGAGCGCTGCGAGCGAAGCCTGTTCGCGTAGCTTCCGGTCCTGCAGATTCCCGACGAGCGCCGGCAGCGTGGCCAGCATGTCGCGCGCAGCGGACACGGCGAATTCATCGGAAATCGGATTCGCATTGACGTTCCAGATAGCTTCGAGCGCGTGCGATAGCGCATCGAGACCACTCTGCACCGTGACCGAGTGCGGCAGCGACAGCGTGAGATCCGGATCGACGATCGCGGCTTCCGGCCACGTCTGCGGGAGCTGCAGCGAATACTTGCGCTGCTTGATCGTGCGGTCCCAGATCGTCGCCCACGGTGTCACTTCGCTGCCGGTGCCTGCGGTAGTCGGCACGGTGATCAGCGACTTCACGCGCGGCGGTGTGAACGGCTTGCCCGTGTCGAGCAAGGCCAGTAGTTCGTCAAACTCATTGCTTTGTGTTCCGACCATCAGCGCTTTCGCCGTGTCGAGCACACTGCCGCCGCCGATCGCGACCACGACCGGACAATCCTCGTGCTTTCGCCAGAAATCGCGGTACATCCCGGCGAGGTGGGTGACGTCCGGATTCGGTTGTACGTCGTCGATTACCGCGACCACGCTGTCGCCGCACAACTCGCTCACACGTTGCACGAGGCCGATCTGCGCCGCCTCCGCAAACGTCACAACAACGGCGCGGCGGCCATTGAGAATCTCGGGTAGCCGCGCGATACAGCCAGGACCGAAATTCACCTCTACAGGATTCCAAAAGACACCGTTCATCGTCTCCCCTCGTTTTGTGAACTGTCGTTACGGATGAATTATGGGAAATATCGATGTATAGTAAAAATACAAATATTTCTGTCGATGTATTCAACCAATCTATGCGACTCACTCAATTGCGCTCGTTCTACGCCGTCGGCAAGCACGGCAGTGTCACGGCCGCCGCGCGGGCGCTGCACGTCAGTCAGCCGACTGTCACAACGCAGGTGCGGGATCTGGAGGAAAGCTACGGGGTGGAGCTGTTTCATCGCAGCGGCCGTCGAATCATCCTGACGGCGGCCGGGGAAACCTTGTTTGCGATTGCCCAGCGGATGTTCGGTAACGAACAGGAGGCAATCGACTTTCTGAAGGAATCGGCGGGTCTGAGCACCGGAATCATCCACGTGGGTGCGGTCGGGCCACTCCATGCAATGGAAATCGTCGCGGCGTTTCATCTTCGCTATCCGGGATTGCGCGTATCGATCCGGCTCGGCAACTCGGAGGAAACCGTACGCGGTCTGTTGTCGTATGAAACGGACGTCGCCGTGTTGGCGCAATACGGCGCCAACCCCCTGCTTCATTACGTGCCCTATCGTCAACACCCGCTGGTCATCATCGTGCCAGCGAAGCATCCGCTGGCGCGTCGGCGCAGCGTCCGCCTGGAAGAACTTCGTGACGAGCCCATGATCATGCGCGAGCCGGGCTCCACCACCCGCAAGGCGCTGGAAGACGCACTACGCCAGCACGACATCGAGCCAAACTTTGCGCTGGAAGTGGGTAGCCGGGAGGCCGTGCGCGAAGCAGTCATATTTGGGCTCGGAATAGCAGCGGTGTCGGAGCGCGAGCATGTCGACGACTCGCGGCTGCGCAAGCTGACGATCCAGGGCGAGCAGGTGTTGACTCACGCGCATGTCGCCTGCCTCGCCGAGCGCAAGGCCGCGCGGCTCGTGCAGGCTTTCCTGGATGTGGTCAATCAGGTGTTGGTCGAAAAGGACGCTGAGGCTGCCGCGAGCTAGGAACGGCAGCGTGGCGTTTAAAAGCGGGATGCGGTGATCGGCTGACAGCCCAGGTCGGCCATCGGCCATCGTGATGCGTTGCCAATCGACAAACCGCACTCCGTGCTAGGCGATGCGCAGCCGCGCGCCTGCCGGCAACTGAAGTGAGAATTTCTCCCCCGTGGCCCCTATTCCCTATCCGATATACGTCTTACGTGTGACGAGTGCGTATAACAAACTCTTGCTTGTCGAGCCTATATGTACGTCATATTTTCGCAAATATTGGACATTCTCGTGAATATTGGCCGGCATCAGTAAAATATGTCAGACTAAATTATTGATCGATTCGGAGAGGGAGAATGTTGAAGCTTCATGAGTCGATCGTCGCCGATTTGATCGAATCGATCGTGTCCGGGCGTCATGCGCCGGGCACTTCCCTGTCGAACGAGATCGAACTGGCTCAGGCAAGAGGGGTCAGCCGAACCGCGGCGCGGGAAGCCATGCAAAAGCTGCAGTCCCTTGGCCTGATCGAAGTGCGGCGACGCAAGGGAGCCAGCGTGCTGCCCCGTAGTGCCTGGAATCTGCTGGACCCGACCGTGCTCGACGTAGCCGTCAAGTATGTGGCGGACGTAGAATTTTTTCAGGCTCTGATCGAGGCACGTCTGCTTATTGAACCTCGCGCCGCGGAGCTCGCCGCACAACGCGCAAACGATCAGGATATCGAACGGATAGAAGCTGCGCTCACTTCAATGGGAGCTCAGGCCGAAGGAACGCGCGGCCCAGGTTGGCACGATGCAGATCTGTCTTTTCACACCTCAATCATCGATGCAACCGGGAACTGGGTTTTACGACAATTGATCGTGACGATCCGGGCAGCGCTTGCCGCCGAGATCCGGGTGACGGGTCAGTATGCGGCCTCCCCGAAAGAGTCCTTGCAGCTACACCGGAACGTCTTTGAAGCGATTCGCCGGCGACAACCCGCGGAAGCGCATGCCGCCATGACCTGGCTACTCCTTTCTACGCGGCGCGACCTTGACGCAATGGGTCGCGGCGGAGTACTTCGCTCGCAGGGATAGTCAATTAACTGGTTGTCAAAAAGTACCCGACAAACACCGAAGGAGACGACATGCGCAAACTTCGCTCGCAGAGCTGGTTCGGCAGAAACGATAAGGACAGTTTCATTCACCGTTCGTGGATGAAGAATCAGGGTATTCCGCACGACGAATTCGACGGACGTCCGGTGATCGGCATCTGCAATACGTGGTCCGAACTGACGCCATGCAACGCACATTTTCGCGAGCTTGCCGAGTACGTAAAAAAAGGCGTTCACGAAGCGGGCGGTTTGCCGCTCGAGTTTCCGGTGATGTCGCTCGGCGAGTCGAATCTGCGCCCGACCGCGATGCTGTTCCGCAATCTCGCCTCGATGGACGTCGAAGAATCGATCCGCGGGAATCCGATGGACGGCGTGATTCTGCTGGTCGGCTGCGACAAGACCACCCCGGCGCTGCTGATGGGCGCGGCGTCGTGCAATCTGCCCGCGCTTGCCGTGTCGGGCGGCCCCATGCTCAACGGCCGCTTTCGAGGCAAGAACATCGGCTCCGGTACGGGCGTCTGGCAGATGTCCGAGGAAGTGCGTGCCGGCACAATGACGCAGGAAGAATTCACCGAAGCCGAGTCGTGCATGAACCGCTCGCGCGGCCACTGCATGACGATGGGCACCGCGTCGACGATGGCCTCGATGGTCGAATCGCTGGGCATGGGCTTGCCGCACAACGCGGCGATTCCCGCCGTCGACGCACGCCGGCAGGTGCTTGCGCATCTGGCGGGCCGGCGCATTGTCGATATGGTCCGCGAGGATCTGACGATGGACAAGATCCTCACGCGCCAGGCCTTCGAAAACGCGATCCGCACGAATGCGGCGATCGGCGGTTCGACCAATGCGGTCGTCCATCTGATCGCGCTGGCCAAACGCATCGGCGTGGAGCTGTCGCTCGAAGACTGGGAAGCTCGGTTCGAACGTGCCGTGTCTGGTGAATCTGCAGCCGTCGGGCGAATACCTGATGGAAGATTTTTACTATGCGGGCGGCCTACCCGCCGTGCTGAAGCAACTTGGCGAACAGGGCCTGCTGCATCGCGAGGCGCTGACGGTGAACGGCAAGACGATCTGGGACAACGTGCGCAACGCGCCGAATCACGACGAGAAGGTCATCACGACGTTTGCCGAACCGTTCAAGCCCAAGGCCGGCATTGCGGTGCTCAAGGGCAACCTGGCGCCGAACGGTGCGGTGATCAAGCCGTCGGCGGCAACGCCGCATCTGCTGAAGCATCGTGGGCGTGCGGTGGTATTCGAGAACATCGAGGAATTGCACGCCAAGATCGACGACGACTCCCTCGACATCGACGAGCACTGCGTCATGGTGCTCAAGGGCGCGGGGCCGAAGGGTTATCCGGGTTTTGCGGAAGTCGGCAACATGCCGCTGCCGAAGAAGGTGCTGCAAAAAGGCATCACGGACATGGTGCGCATTTCCGACGGCCGCATGAGCGGCACGGCGTACGGCTCGGTGGTGCTGCATGTATCGCCGGAAGCGGCTGCGGGCGGCCCGCTCGCGTTCGTGCAAACCGGCGACATGATCGAACTCGACGTCGACGCCCGCCGTCTGCATCTGGATGTCACCGATGAAGAACTCGCGCGCCGGCGCGCCGCGTGGCAGCCGCCTGCGCCGCCCACGCGCGGCTACTACAAGCTTTACGTCGACCATGTGCTGCAAGCGGACCAGGGCGCCGATCTCGATTTCCTGGTCGGATCGAGCGGCGCGCCCGTGCCGCGCGACTCGCATTGAACCCCACCTGGTAGCGGATGATATCGATGACACCTGACACCCATTCTGCGCCGAGCGGAATCTGGCCTGTTCTCTATGCCTACTTCGACGCCCGCAACCAACTGGATCGCGAAGCACTACGGACGCAGATCAATGCGACGATCGCGGCTGGCGCTCGAAGCATCGTCATACTCGGTCTTGCGACCGAGGTAAATCGGCTATCACTTGATGAGAAACATCAACTGATCGACTGGGCAAGCGAAGATATTGCCGCACGCGTACCGCTCGTCGTCACGATCACAGGCGATACCGTGGATGCGCAAGTCGCCATGGTTGATTATGCCGTCGGGCGCGGCGCTTCGTGGCTGATCCTTCAGCCGCCGTCAATGCGCGACAAGTCGGAATCGTTCTACTTCGACTTCTTTGCAGCGGTGATGCAGCGCACACGCGTCCCGGTCGGTATCCAGAACGCGCCGGAATACCTCGGCGTCGGCTTGTCGGCGGAATCGATCGTGGCGCTTGCGAGTCGATGTCCGAATTTCCGCCTGCTTAAAGGCGAGGGACCTGCGACCACGATTCAGCGCACGGTCGAACGGCTGCGCGCGCTCGGTCATACGCTACCGGTCTTCAATGGCAGGGGCGGACAGGAACTCGTCGACAATCTGCGGGCAGGATGTGCCGGATTGATCGTTGCTCCGGACACATTCGACTGGCAGGTTGCAATACAACAGGCGTTCGCTAACGGACTTGAGCAGGAGGCCGAATCGCTCTATGCCCAGACATTGCCGGTTATCGTCTTTGTGATGCAATCGCTCGATGCTCTCACGTGCTACGGCAAGCGGATCGCCGCGTGGCGAATGGGCTTCGACGTACAGCACGATCGCGGCGTCGCGCCGACGGCGTTCGGACTGGAATGCGCGCAGCGCTTTGCAATGCAGCTGGGTCCTTTAAGGTCTCCGCTATCTGGAAAGGCTGCAGCTTAAGACTTCACGACCACCGTCCCAAAGTATTCCCCCTTGATCACTCGTTCCAAGGCCTGAGGCGCACATTCGAGTCCTACGATGATTTCGTGCGGAAAACGAATGCTGCCGGCTCTTAACCACTCGGCGAATCGATTGATCCACTCCGCATGCATGTGAGGATCATCGTCTGCGCTGTACCCGCGCAACGTAATCTTCTTTCGAAGAAGCTGGATCGAATCCAACTCGAGCGGCGCGGTTCGGCCGGAGCCGTGAGTCGCCAATTGCCCCGACAACGCGCCGAGAATCACGACACGGGCACCGACGCGTGCGTTGGCGACGGCTGCCTGCAACTGTTCGCCTCCGACGTTATCGATGACGACATCGATACCTTGGGGTGCGACCTCGGCAAGCTGTTCGACGATCGGTGTGGCGCCGCGGAACACCGCTGCTTCATATCCCAACTCGGACACGAGACGGGCTGCCTTTTCTTTGGAGCTGGTACTGCCGATAACGCGGCCCGCACCGAGCAATCGCGCGATCTGTCCAGCCATTGAACCGATCGCGCCCGCAGCACTGGAAACGAATACCGTGTCGTCAGGCCGGATCTGCACGCCGCGCGTGAGCGCTGCATAAGCCGTCCATCCATGCCCCAGGTAGCCGACCGGGTCCGGCAAGCCAGGCTCTACCGGCCGGCATTGTGCGATGGGCACGGTCGCGTATTCGCGCCAGCCCCGAAAATGCAGAATCAGGTCGCCTGGCGAGAACCCACTGCCTGCGGGCGCTGAAACGATTTCGCCCAGCGCTTCCCCTGCGAGTGTCTCGCCCGCGCGCAGGGCCCGAAAAGGCACACCGTCCACATCTTCGGCCCCTTTGCTGATCATCATGCGCAGTGAAGCCGACACGAGAAAGTAGCGGTTGCGGACAAGCACCTCGCCGTCCACGGGTATCGGCAACGGAACCGAAACGATGTCGAAGTTGCCTGCGCTGGGCAGACCGTCGGGTCTGACCTTCAATCGAACTTCGCGACAGGTGCCAGGTATGGCGGTCATCGGAGCGTCCTCGCGAGATGGGCGTGCATGTCGTTGTCAAGCGCGTCGAATAATGTGAGCATATGGCTCATATTCACTTGAGGGCAGCGATTTGGCTACTCGCATTCCCGCGCGTGCTTTAACGATGCGCAAAGCCCCGCGGCAAGCGCGTGCGCGCGCTACGGTCGAGGCTATTCTCACGGCAGGCGCTCAGGTTTTGGGGCGCAGGGGCTGGGCTAGATTCACGACCAACGAAGTCGCTGAAGTCGCCGGCGTGAGCATTGGCTCTTTGTACCAATACTTTCCAAATAAGGACGTGTTGGTGGAGGCCATCATGGCTCGCCACTTCGACGAAATTCTCGCGGTACTACGCGCAATCGACGACGGGACGATGACGCTCGCACGGCGTGTCGAGCAACTGGTCGACGGCATGATCGGGGTCCATAGCATCAATCCGGCACTCCATCGCGTGCTTCTTGAGGAGACGCCCTACGTCGACGGTTTGAGGTCCGCTCACGACAAGTTCGAGACGGAGTATCTCGGTTGCTACACGGCGATGGTTGTGTCAACGGGGAAGCGGCGTGGGCGGGAATCAGTTGGAATGACCGCGCAAGTTCTTTCGTCTGCAGTTGCGGGTGTCATTCATGATGCCGCGCATAGAGGGACGCTGGGAACGCCGATCCTGAAGCGAGAGCTTGTGGGGATGGTGAGTGCGTATTTGCTCGGACCGCGCTAGATACGCTGTGCGTAGCCGTGTTGGTCGGGTACCGTCCTGGCTTGCAACGCCTTGGTCACGTAGACATAAGTGCTCCTGCCCAGCAAAGGATAGGCGTGTTCGAACTCGATCGCCTTCGTCCATACCCGGATGAGCTGGTGAGACGGGGTCAAAAATGTTTGAGGCCTGATACAGGCGAACCTGATCCGAGTGCTCCGGCTGCAGCGGATTGAGTTCGAACAACAAGTTGGCGTTGCACATGCGGCAACAATAAGGTTGCATGCGAAAGGGGAGACATGGAAGAGACAGGACTAGTTATAAACCCTTAGGCCTGCGATGTAAGATGATGGACACATGTCGCCTCATTCAGGCGTTTCAACCAAAATTCACCACAATTACATTAACAACCTCTAGCACGAATGGCACTTACTTAAGCCTGCATGGAGGAGAAGACGGGGGTAAGTGCTTGAAGAGAAAGGGAGGCGGCTGATCGAAGGATTGATAGGATGGTTGTTACCAGGCAAACACCGTCTCATTCCAAGGATCAGCCACCATGGATCGTAATTCACGAAGTCATCATAGGCAAACACGAAGCACAGTTCAAAGCCGGGCGCGCAGGACACAGTCTGTGGACTACTTCAACATACTGACGAGCCCGCAGCTATTGGCCGCCACCGAAGCGTATTTGCCAGCGCATCGAGAACGGCTGTATCCGCCGACGGTGACGCTGTCGATGTTCATGCGCCAGGCGCTGGAAGAGGATGCCTCCTGTCAGAAGGCAGTCAACGGGTGGGCCGCGCAGCGAGTTGCCGACGGGCTGCGGCCCACGAGCGTGCGCACGGGAGGCTACTGCCGCGCTCGCCAGAGACTGCCGCTGACAATGGTCCGGGAGTTGGCGCGCGAGACGGGGCGTCAACTGCACGAGCAGGCCGAGCCGGCCTGGAAGTGGCGCGGGCGCCCGGTCAAGCTGGTTGACGGCACCGGGATCTCGATGCCCGATACGCCGTCGAACCAGGCGCGCTTCCCACAGTCCAGTGCTCAGGCCGAAGGCGTGGGATTTCCGTTAGCCTATCTGGTTGCGGTGATCTGTCTGGCAAGCGGCGCAGTGCTGGAGGCGGCTGTCGGAACTTACGCGGGCAAAGGCAGCGGGGAGCTGACGGCGTTTCGCATGCTGGAAAACACGTTTCGTCGAGGTGACGTGATTGTCGCCGATGCCTTGTACTGCCACTACTTTCTGATGGCCTCAATGATCGCCGCCGGAGTGGATGTCGTGATGGAACAGCATGGGGCGCGCCGCACCGACTTTCGGCGAGGCAAGTCGCAGGGCACGCGCGATCACATTGTGACGTGGCCCAAACCCCGGCAGTGCCCCGCCTGGATGACGCGTGAGCAGTACCAGGCCTTCCCCGATGAACTGATGGTGCGCGAATGCAGGCTGCATCACCGGGTGCTGGTCACCACGATGCTTGATGCACACAAGACCAGCAAACAGGACCTCTCGCAGTTGTATGCCAGGCGCTGGAACGTGGAACTGGATCTACGTAACATCAAGACGACGATGGGCATGGATGTGCTGCATTGCCAGACTGCCCACATGAACGAGAAGGAGATGTGGGTCCATCTGCTGGCCTACAACGTGATTCGGCTGCTGATGGCCCAAGCCGCCAGCCACTGCGCCACCGATCCGAGAACACTGAGTTTCAAGCACGCCGTGCAGCTATGGACTGAATGGCTGGCCAGGGGTCTGACGGCAACTCACGACCAGAGTGTCCTGTTCAAGCTGATCGCGCAGTCTCGTGTTGGGAACCGCCCCGGTCGCATCGAACCACGAATGCGCAAACGAAGACCGAAGTCTTATCCATGGCTGAAAGAGCCTCGTCACATCGCACGCGAGCGCGTCCGAAAATATGGGCACGCTCCTCGGGCTCGGGCTTAAGTAAGTGCCATTCCCTCTAGCACACCGTCGATAGTATTGTGGAAATCACCACTAGTAGCCGGATATAGCACCTACGTCACGCTCGATTCCCGCATGCATCCCGCTCCGATGCTACTCGTCACAACGTGCTACTGGCCAGGCACCCGGCGATGGCGTGGCCAACAGATGAAATCGGGAAGGCGGTGGCGGTCGTTTCTTGCGATCCCGCTGCGGGCGTTAGCGTCGTCGACGCCTCCCTCGCCAACGCTCGCCGCTCGTGCTGGGCGTGTGAGAAATCAGATCATTTCGCGGCAGACCGGCAGTCTCATACAGGAGGCAATATGCACGTAGGCGTTCCGAAGGAAATCAAGAATCATGAGTATCGTGTCGGTCTCACGCCGTCTTCCGTGCGCGAGATCGTCGCGCACGGACACAGCGTAGACGTCGAGACAGGCGCTGGCGCAGGCATCGGCGCAACGGACGACGCGTACCGGGCCGCGGGCGCGCAGGTTGCGCCCAGCGCAGAAGCGGTGTTTGCCGCTGCCGACATGATCGTCAAGGTGAAAGAACCTCAGGCGCCCGAGCGTGCGATGCTGCGCCGAGGACAGATTCTCTTCACCTATTTGCACCTCGCGCCGGACCCCGAGCAGTGCGCCGATCTCGTCCGAAGCAACGCGGTCTGCATCGCCTATGAGACCGTCACGCAACGCGGCGGCGGACTGCCTCTGCTCGCGCCCATGTCCGAGGTTGCGGGCCGCATGTCGATTCAGGCGGGCGCGTTCAGCCTGGAACGCGCGCACGGTGGCAAGGGCATCCTGCTTGGCGGCGTGGCGGGCGTGCCCTCCGCGAAGATTGTGGTCCTCGGCGCCGGCGTGGTCGGCACCAATGCCGCGCAGATGGCTGTCGGCACGGGTGCGCAGGTCGTCGTAATCGACCGCAATGTCGATGCGCTGCGACGCATGGACCGGCTGCTGGGCGCACGCGTGATCACCGTGTATTCGAATCAGGACAACATCGAACGACACATACTCGATGCCGACCTCGTGATCGGTGGCGTGCTCGTGCCCGGCGCCGCTGCGCCCAAACTCGTCACGCGCAAGATGGTTGATGCGATGAGCCCCGGCTCCGTCATCGTCGATGTCGCGATCGACCAGGGAGGATGCTGCGAAACCGCGAGGCCTACGACTCATGCTGACCCCACGTACAAAGTTGGCGAAGTCGTACACTACTGTGTCGCAAACATGCCTGGCGGTGTGCCGCGCACGTCCACTTATGCGTTGAATAACGCGACGCTTCCCTTTGTCCTGCAAATCGCCGACCAGGGCTGGCGCAAGGCGCTTACCGATGACGAACATCTGCGCCGCGGCCTGAATGTCGCGTTCGGCAAAGTAACCTGTCCCGAGGTCGCCGAAGCACTGGGCTACACCTGCGAGGATGCAGGCGCCATCGCCACTGAATAGCAAAAATATCGTCGGCAATCGATTTGCCGGAAATGTCACGCCGAGTCAGGTTAGACGGCTGCGCTGAGTTTAGGTGGAATGGTTTTCGATGCGAGCTTCAACGTTGATATTCTGAGCCTGCTTTCGTGACGTGAGTATGCCGCTTTCAAACGGTTGCTTCGCCGCACTTTGCTGTCAATGGCGTTGTCCGCTCTCGTTTCAGTCTGCCACCACCTTGCGACCGGACGTTCGTCACTCATCAGCCGCGAACGCCCGGATCATTCGCTTGCGCAACAACCATCTCGCAAAGCTCTTGCGTACAGTTGGGCCGCCCTAAAGCGGCTCGACCTTCTGGCAAACGCCGGCGAGCATGGTGACAGAGACTTCGCCGTCTGGCTGTTCAACCAGCAGCCTGATCGACCTGTTGGCGGTGCTAGAACAGATTTTCGTAGAGCGGCACGGTGGCCGCGCCAAGCGCAGCCGAAATCTCTCTATTTGCGCGGCCCTGGTGGAAAGCGAGGCGCCCCGGGCGACCGTTCATCTCGTACTCGGCCGCCACCTCGCGCGTGCGCTCGATCAGACGCTGCAGTAACTCAGGCGGTAGCAGTCCGTTAATGATGATGTCGGACACGTCGACTACGTTGGATACTCCAGCTAGCACCCGGCCCAGGTCGGTGCCGGCCTGCTCGACCCACGGATCGAAAGCATCGCTGTGCTTTGCATAAAAGGCCGTGAGATCGAATTCGGCGACCCGGTCATGCCCGAGAGCGTGAGCCAGCCCACGCAAGGACACGACGGTTTCGAGACAGCCGCGCGCACCGCAGAAGCAAGGCTTGCCCTCTCTATGAGCATTGACGTGGCCAATCTCGCAGCCGTTGCCGGTGAGGCCGCGCACCGCCCGGCGATTCATTAGCAACGCGCCACCCAAACCGTTGCCGATAAAGACATGGATGTAGCTGCCCAATCGCCGGCCATCGCCGAACCAGTACTCGCCCAAACCCGCGGCCGTGCCATTGTTCTCGATATGGATTTCATGCTCAACATGCTGGGACAACGCCTCACGAAACCCGAAATCGCGCCAGGCGGGGTATTCGGCCGACTGGCAGACGAGGCCGCGCACGTTATCGATCGCGCCCATCACCGAAACCCCCACGCCAAGGAGCTTACCGACACGTTGCGGATGGTCGTGCAGGTCGTCGTACAGCCGTGCGAGCACACGCACCGCACTGGCAGGGTCCTCGATTGACAGTTGTTTGCGCGCTTCATGGATCACGTTGCCGGCCACGTCGACCAGCACGCCGGTCGCGAACTCGTGGTCGAAGTGCAGGCCGATCGTGGCCGCATAGCCGGGGATGATGCGCAGACGGCGCACCGGCTGCCCCGTGGTCCGTGCCTCACGCTCAGCCGACTCTTCGACGGCGCCATCCGCGATCAACGCCGCGACGATATTGGTGATCGTCGCTGCGGTCAGACGTGTGGACGCTGCGATCTCGGCGCGCCCGATGCCCGGGTCCTGCCGGATGGCTTCGAGCACGAGTGCCCGATTGAGATCGCGCACGCGAGGCCCGTTGAATCCATGTTGATGTCGGGATTGCTTGTTCGGCACGCGAATATGCTCCGTTGCAGTTGAGCCCTTCGCGATCTTGCGCAGTACGAGGGCGGTGCTTTTCAGCGAGTAGTATACCGACCGTCAACGACCGGCACTTCGCCGCTCACAAAGCTCGCGGCCGACTGACGGGTATCAGCCGGCGCGTGCCGCATTTCTCCAGTGGCTGATCCCTGTTTTACTTCTGGTACCCGGCCTGTTTCACCGCACGGTCCGCGGCGGCCTGACCGGCTGCCAATGCCTGGTCGACCGTCAACTGTCCAGCAACCGCGCCGGAGATACTCTGACCGACCACCGTGCCGAACGACTGGAACTCAGGAATACTGACGTATTGCACACCGGTGTACGGTACAGGCTTCGCGGTCGGATGACCCGGATCCGCAGTCTCGATCGCGTTGCGCACAAAGTCTGAAAACGGAGCGGCCTGTTTGTATTCAGGCAACTGGTAAGTTGAGAGCCGGGTACCGGGTGGGAGCGATGCCCAGCCAATATCGGCGCCGACAAGCTTGATGTATTCCTTTGAAGTCGCCCACTCAATAAATCTTTTCGCTGCGTCTTGCGATCTTGACGTCTTCGGGATCGCGAGCGCCCAAGACCACAACCAGTGAGAACCCTTAGGCGTCGCCTGGACTGGCGCTGCCGCAAATCCCACTTTGTCTGCCACCGAAGATTCGTTCTTGTTGTAGAGAATGCCGGCAGCTGAGGTCGCATCGACCCAGATGGCGCACTTGCCACTAGACATTAATGAAAGATTCTCGTTGAAGCCATTCGAGCTGGCACCGGGAGCGCCATCTTTCTGTAGAAGGTTCACATAGAAACCGATTGCGCTCTTCCATTCAGGAGAATTGATCTGTGCATGCCATTTCTCGTCAAACCACCGGCCGCCGAACGTGTTGACGAGCGTACCGACGTAGGCCATGTTTTCTCCCCACCCCGCCTTGCCGCGAAGGCAAATGCCATATACGCCATTGCTCCTGTCAGTCAGTTTGTCGGCAAATCCCTTGATCTGTTCGTAGGTCGGTTGATCGGGCATCTTCAGGCCCTTTGCCACGAACAGATCCTTGCGGTAGAACGTCATCGAACTTTCTGCATTGAATGGAAGCGCATAGAGTTTGTCGTCATAGGACAAGCCATCTCGCACAGTCTTGAACAGGTCGTTGACGTCATAGTCCGCCGGTAAGTCTTTTAACGGAACGAGCCAGCCACGTTTTCCCCACAGAGGGGCTTCGTAGGTTCCGATTGCCAGGACGTCAAACTGCCCACCGTTGGTTGTTATGTCCGTCGTCAAGCGCTGACGCAATACATTCTCCTCGAGCACCACCCATTTCAATTGAATGTCCGGGTTAGCCTTCTCGAAAGCCGATGACAGCTTCTTCAGTTCAATCTGGTCGTTATTGTTGGGAACGCCGACCGTGATGGTAGTCGCGTATGCAACGCTGCATGCCCCCATGACGCTACACATCGCCGCCGTCATTGTGAAACAACGGCATAACGTGCGCAGGATTCCCTCTCCACGATAGAGCTTTGCTTTCATTTTCGTCTCCTTAAAACTTATCAAGCACATAAATCGGACAGAGAGCTTCAATCACGAATGAAGTATCCCAGCCGGCTCACCAGACAAACGAACGGAAATTCATGTAGAACGCCCGGCTTAAGTGATGGTGTAACCGCCGTCAACCATCACGTTTGCTCCGTTTATCATGGCGGCTTCCGTGCTGGCCAAATACATGATTGCAGAAGTTATCTCGGCGGGTTTCGCAAACCGACGGGTTGGAATTGCAGCTCGGGCACGCTCTCCCGTCTCCCCCGCCCATCCGCTTAGCCCTAGCTCAGTCTCAACCACGGTTGGTGAAATCGCATTCACCGTGACTCCCATAGGTGCCCATTCGAGCGCCATGCAATTGGTCATTCCGATAATTCCGGCTTTGCTTGCGCAGTAGGCAAGATGCCCCTCGATGCCGATCACAGCGGCTTGGGACGCCAGGTTAATAATCCTGCCGCTCTTGCGCGCGAGCATGTCTGGCGCGAACGCTCGCGCAATCAGAAATGATCCCGTCAAGTTAATAGCGATCGTTTTATCCCAGGTCTCGAGGGGAAAAGTTTCCGCCGGTGCCAGGGGTCCGATACCGGCGTTATTGACCAATACGTCCACATGACCAAATCGCGTCAGAATTTCGTTTGCAGCTGCAGTTACAGACTCAGCATCACTTACATCAACAATCCAGCCGGCATGTTTTGAGCCCAGGCCTGACGCCACTTCTGTCACTGATTGAGAGCGGTCAATGAGCGCCAACGTCGCGCCCGCCTCTGCGAAGAGCTCCGCGGTCTTGCGTCCAATTCCGGCCGCCGCGCCAGTGACTACGACGACAGCATCTGTAAAGTCATAAGTAGTGTTCGACTTAAAGACCATGATTGTTCCTTGATCGTGCGTTTACCTGGTTACCTGAGCGATCAGATTCGACGGGTCACGCTCCAAAGATTGAGAGCGCCCTTTGCACCACGCTTGCAGCGTAAGACGGGGACCGTTAACTCATCCAGTTTCCCCCGTCGACGTTGAGCGTCTGGGCGGTGATGTAATCCGCGTCCGCCGACGCGAGGAACACTGCGGCACCCGTCAACTCAGACGGACGACCCATACGGCCCAGGGGCACAGCCTCTCCGACAAGACGTTTCTTTTCGCCGACCGGCCGGTTTTCGTAGCGTGCAAAAAGCGCGTCGACGTCCTTCCACATCGGCGTGTCAATTACGCCCGGCGCAATACCATTCACGTTGATTCGATGCGGCGCGAGCGCCAAAGCTGCTGACTGGGTGTAACTGATCACCGCAGCCTTGCTCGCGCAGTAATGCGATACCAGTGCCTCACCGCGACGGCCAGCCTGCGAGGCCATATTGATAATTTTTCCGCCGCCTCCCTGCTCTACCATCTGCCGCGCAACGCGTTGCATCAGAAAGAACATGCCCTTCACATTTACCGCAAAGACACGGTCGAATATCTCCCACGATTCCTCCAACAATGGGCGCATGTCAAAAATCGCTGCATTGTTAAAGAGAATGTCGACGCGCCCGAATCGCTCAACAGTCGTGCGGACAATTCCCTCGATACCTTCACGCTTCGTGACGTCGGCCTGGATAAGCACGATCCGCTCCGCGGGTACATCGCTATACGTGTTTTCAAGCTCGGCCTGTGGTTTTACGTCAACGACAACGACCCTTGCACCCTCATCCAGATAGCGGCGTACAACTGCTTCGCCAATTCCGACCGCCGCACCCGTCACAATCGCAATCTTGTCTTTGAGTTGCATGTACGTCTCCTGTCAAAAAATCGTACCGAAAAGGAAACGGATTAAAACCTTTCCTCGGTTCACAACGTAATAGTCCGTAATTTTTATATGTACTACTACTTATACAAGAAGAAATAATCCATCGTTGGATGACAAGCCGCCCGAGCCCGGGTGCTTCCAGGCTCAAATGCGACATGCCGACGCGTACGTCCCGACGATTTCTCTTACCTTGCTTTGAATGATGCTCATGGGAGAGCCGTCGATAACGCCGCGGCGCAGCTCCCAATATTGGACGGGAAGATACCGGCTCAGCAGATTTTCCGGAATCGAAATTGCCGCGAGATTATTGATCAGTTTTTGGGCCGAGGCCTCGACTTCGGGGTCGGCCCAGTAGTACCGCACTCGATCGCTATAACTGTAAGTACGGAGCAGACGTTTCTCGTTGTCATCGCCGTGGTAGTACTTTTCCCAATTCCCGGGTTTGGCGAGCATGACTGCCTCGACAACTTCGTGCAGTTTTGAGCGTTCTCTCTCCGCGACGACCTCAGCTTCAATGTCTGCCAGCGCATACAATGCTTCGCGTAGCGCGAAAGTCACGCCCGGACCTACCTTCAGAATCCCGAACCCGTCGCGAACGAGTTGCCGGAGCGCTTCTGGCTTCTGATAGTCAGTCGAGTGGGCCTCGAAGACCATGCCCGGTAGTTGTGTGAGAACGTCGGAAAGCTTCGTAGCGAGATCAGGCTTGTAATCGATCACCTTCGTGTGATCGAACTCGACACCCGGTTGAACGACCAGCGCGATCACCCGCTCCCACGCTTCATCAAGCCCCCGCTCACGCCACGCGTCGCGATGAACCGCGACCGTGTCGAGAGCCGCTTCCCAGCGCGTGACCTCTACACTCTCCAGCTCTTCGCTGGCGCCCCCCGGCACAGGGACTTCGGTGCCAATAACATAAACTGGCTTCGTCGCTTTCCCTTCGCGCAAGGCCGCCGTTTCCGCAACAGCGCATAGACGTGAGGCGCGCTCCGCGACGACACTATCCGACAGTCGCGCTGGGTCGCCGCCGCAGCTCATGCTGGTGTCCAGATGGATCTTGGAGAAACCAGCCGAGACATACGCGTCGATCAACGCCTCTGCCCGCTGCATCGCTTCTTCGGCGGAAAAGCCTCGCCACGCATTCGGTCCGAGATGATCTCCGCCGAGGATCAGACGGTCGCGTGAGAAGCCGACACGGTCCGCGATCAGATGGACAAAGCGTACAAAATCCGCAGGCTTCATTCCCGTGTACCCGCCAAACTGATCGACCTGGTTCGAGGTCGACTCGATCAGCAGCGGCGTGCCGTCGTCCAGCGCCTGCTTCATGGCGGCGCCAAGCACCCACGGATGCGCGGAGCAGATCGAGTAGATGCCTTTCAACGTTTGACCCGCGGCGCTATCGACGGACAGGCCGGCCAGCCGTGCAACGACGTTATGCATGATTGTGCTCCGATGTTCTTGCGATGAACGCATCAAGCTCTGCGAGTGTCGCCGTTCCCTCCATTGGCCCCATGACGGTCACCGCCATTGCTCCACTGGCACAGGCGTAGCGCAGCGCCTGCCCGGCTTCCATGCCCTGCGAGCGACATGCGATGTACGTCGCGCCGAAGCAGTCACCGGCACCGGTCGGATCAATCTCTTCGACGGAGAAAGCAGGAAGATGTGTCTCGCTGGTGCCGTCGTAGAAACTACAACCATCCTTCCCGCGCTTGACGACCACCTCGCGCACACCACGTTTGAGCAGCTCGTCGATCGCTCCCGCCTCGGAACCCGCCGTTACAAGCAACGTCACTTCGTGGCCACTTGGCAGGAACACATCCGTGTAGTCGAGAACGAAATCGAGCGCTTCACGCATTTCCGGGATACGTAGCATTTCTTTACGGACATTCGGATCAAAGCTGACTGTCCCGCCATGGCCCTTCACCGTCTCGATCGCTTTTTTCATCGCTTCGATGATGCGAAACGAAAATAGCGACGACCCCATCACATGGAAGTGTCTGCAGTCGTTCAGGAAGTCCTCGCGAATGTCGTCAACCGATAGCTGACCTGACGCACTGTTCGCAATATTGAAGATGAAGTCACGCTCACCGTCCTCCCGGTAGGTCACGAAAGCGCTACCGGTCGTCGCGGTTTTGATGACCGCAATGCCCGATACATCGACGCCGTCCGCGCGCAGGCGTTCCACATTAAGGATGCCGAAGTCGTCGTCGCCGACGCATCCGATCATCGCGCAGCGACAGCCTATGCGGGCTACCTGATCGATGAAGATCGCGGGCGCACCGCTGGCATATGGACCGATGAGCGTGCCGGGCCGCCGAAAGGACTGTCCGCGCCCGGCCGCCATAATCTCGACAAGGATTTCCCCCATCGTCAGGATGTAGCCGGTCTTGCCGGCCTTGTGCAGTTCCGAATTAGCCATGACGCTTTTTCATTTGAACATCAATGCGGACAGCGACGAGAATCACGACGCCCTTCACGATGAGTGGATAAAAATGGATCGACATATTGGTGGTGCTAGAACAGCTTGCCGTCGAGCGGCACGGTAGCCGCGTCAAGCGCAACCGAAATCTATCTATTTGCATGAGGGCGGCAGATTTCAGCGCGTCGTATATCCGCCGTCGACGACCAGTACTTCGCCGGTCACATAACTGGCGGCCGGCGAGCAGAGGAACAGCGCGGCTGCGGCGACTTCTTCAGGCTGGCCGACCCGCGCCATCGGGGTCATGTTGCGCCAGATGGCAAACCATTCGTCATTCTCAATGCCGCCGCGCGACATGTCGGTTTCGATGTAGCCGGGCGCCACCGCGTTCACCCGAATATGCTCGGCTGCCAGTTCGCTGGCCAGACTCTTCGTCATCATGTGAACGGCCGCCTTTGAACTGTTGTAAGCGACCTGGTTCTGCGGAATGTTGGAGACGATGCCGGAGATAGAGCCTACGTTGAGAATCACGCCGCCGCCTTGCGCTCGCATCGGTGCGAGCACGGCCCGGCAACCGCGGAACACCGCGTCGAGGTTCAGGCTCATAATGCGACGCCAGCGCGCTTCGTCGAAGTCGCCACTGTCACCGTGAATCGCCACACCCGCGTTGTTGACCAGCACGTCGATGCGCCCGTGGCGCTTGAGCACCTCGTCGACCAGTTGCTGGGGCGCCTGCTCCTGCTCCAGGTCAGCCGCGATGAAATCGACGTCGTATCCCGCCTCTCGCAGACTACGTTCAGCTTCGGGTACCGGGCTGCGACTGCTGATGACGAGGCGCGCGCCCGCTTCGCCGAAGGTGTGCGCGATGGCCAGGCCAATGCCGCGCGTGCCGCCGGTGATCAGAGCAAGCTTGCCGTCGAGGCGGAATTTCTCAAGGGTCATGGTGAATCTCGTGAAGTGGTTGGAAGATCGACTGTTTGACAATGCCCTTCGGCGCAGGGACCGGGTGCACCCGGCCCTCCCCTGCCACGCGTTTCAGATATCAACGCTATTCGGAAGGATCACAAGGTCACGGATAGTCACGTTGCGTGGCCGCGTCAGCATGAAGAGCACCGCGTCGGCGACCTCCTTGGGCTGCATCAGGCTGCCCAACGCGAGCGCCTCGTCCATCTTCTCCTTTGGCCAGTCGTCGAGCAGCGCCGTGACGACCGGACCCGGGGCCACTGCGCCGACCCGCACGCCATGTTTGGAGACTTGACGTCGAAGCGTGTGGACGAAGGCCTGTACCGCGAATTTGGAGGCGGTGTAGATCGGTTCCCACACAACCGGGACGAAGCCCGCGACAGAACTGGTGAAGATGATGTCGCCGGATTTCTGCGCGACCATGTGCGGCAACACAGCGTGGACCGATCGGAACGCGGCGTTGACGTTCAGGTTCAGCATGCGATCCCACTCGTCGGGATCTCCATTCAGCACTTCGCCGCCAACGTACGCACCAGCGTTGGCGTGGAAAATGTCGAGTCCGCCGGCAAGGTCAAGGATTCTCGGCAGCATCCCCGAAACCTCCGACGGCTGCAGCAGATCCACGACGAGCGGCAACGCGTTCTCCCCCAACTCTGCGCACAATTTCTCAAGCCTCTCCCTGGCACGATCGATCAGCACGACCTTCGCACCTTCCGCGATCAGTGTGCGCGCGCATTCGAGGCCGATTCCCGATGCAGCACCTGTGATAGCGGCAACCTTTCCCTTCATCAAGTCAGTCATTTGCTGCTCTCCGGTCTCATGCAAGATGGTTGCTGGATTACTGGAATTACGCGCGACCGTGCGAGACGCGAGACTGCCGGGCGAGCGAGTCGACGATCACCGCGATCGCCAGCACCGCGCCGGTGATCATGAAGCGCAACGAGGACGACAGGTTCAGCAGCGTCAAACCGCTGGCAATCGACTGGATCACAATAATGCCCAGTACTGCTGAATACGCGCTGCCGTGACCGCCGAACAGGCTGGTGCCGCCGATCACGGCGGCTGCGATGGCGTTCAGGTTCACGTCGCCGGTGCCGGCCTGCGTGCTTGCCGAGGCGAGTCGTGCCGCAGTTAGCACGCCGCCAAGTGCGGCGAGACTGCCGCACAGCACAAAGGCGCTGGTGTAGATGGCGCCGACATTGATGCCTGCCCGCCTCGCGGCCTCGCGATTGCCGCCGACTGCGTTCATCGAGCGGCCCCAGCGCGTCCTCTTAAGCGCATAGTCCATCGCGACCGCGAGGCCGAGGAAGATACCAAACATCAGCGGAACACCTCGTCCCTGGTTGAGGTAGGCCACCACGATCTCCAGCAACACGGTGATGGCGAGGCTGCGCACGAGCAGGCTGCCCACCGAAGGCGCAGAGAGATTGGATGCGCGGCGGCGTTCACGTGTGCGCAGTCCAAGCGCCAGCATCACGGCGCCCGGCACCAGCGCAAGGAGGTACGAAACGACGGCGGGGATGATGATGAGTTGCCCGAGGTTCACCATCGCCGAGTCGTAGGGCAGGTTGATCGAACCGCTGGCGCCGAGGACGTAGAGCTGCAACCCGAGGATCGCGAGCAGCCCGGCCAGTGTCGCGACGAAGCTCGGCATGCCGAAGCGGTTGAGCAGCAGCGCGTACACGACGCCGACCAGCGCGCCGGCAGCGACGGCAGCGACGATGGCCAGCAGCACCGGCCAGCCGAGATTGACCCAGAGCATCCCTACGAGGGCCGAAGCGAAGCCGCTCATCGAGCCTACCGACAGGTCTATCTGCCCCACCATCAGCACGCAAACTATGCCCAGCGAGATCACGCCCACCGTTGAGCAGTCGAACAGCAGGTTCACCATGTTGTTGGCCGAGAGGAACACCGGGTTCAGGCTGGTGAACACGGTCCAGATGATGATCAGGCCCGCGATGACCGGAAGCGATCCCAGATCGCCCGAGCGCACCCGTTCGACGAAGGCGGCAACGGTACCGCCGACTCCGGCGGCATGCTTGACGCGGACATCGCCGCGATCGAGCAGCGGAGAGGGCTGCGGCGCGCCTGGCGTTTCATGGGGGGCACCTTGCATTTTGTTACTCATGATCGTTCCTTTGTCCAGGCGCCCTGCTCGGCCTGACGGCGGCCGGCGCGGCGCGACACGGCGTTCTCGGTGGCGCCGGTGATCGCGGCCACAAGTTCCTCGTTCGAAGAGTCGGGATAGAAGACGCCGTTGTTGCGGCCGAGCCGTAGCACCACGATCCGATCCGCTACCGCGCGGACGTCTTCCATGTTGTGGCTGATCATGATCACCGCGTGGCCGCGGTCGCGCACCCGCTCGATCAGGTTTAGCACTTCAGCGGTCTGGGCCACGCCCAGTGCCGCCGTCGGCTCGTCGAGCATGATCAGCTTCGGGTCCAGTAGCAGCGAGCGTGCGATCGCCACGGTCTGGCGCTGGCCACCGGACAGCGAGGCGACCACGTCGCGCACGCTAGGTATGCGGGCAGACAGCTCGTTCAGCAGCGTCCAGGCCTTCACCTCCATCGCGACCTCGTCGAGACGCAGCGGATTCAGCTCGCGTCCGAGATAGATGTTCGCGACGACATCGAGGTTTTCACACAGCGCGAGATCCTGGAACACGGTGGCAATGCCGAGATCGAGCGCCGCGCCCGGATCGGGCAGCGTGACCTCCTGGCCGTCGAAGGTGATCGTGCCCGTGGTCGGTTGATGGACACCGGCGAGCACCTTCACCAGTGTTGATTTCCCGGCCCCGTTGTCGCCCACCAGGGCGACAACTTCACCGGCATGCACGTCGAGTTCGATGTCCGTCAGGGCAGAGACCGCTCCGAAGTGCTTCGAGACACCGCGCAGGCTCAGGACCAACTCGCCTGGCCTGGACCGTGTTGTAGGGTGGTCAGTCATGGGAGGGACACCTCATGATGTATGGAGCGACCCGGCACGAGTCAGATCCCGTCCGGCGCCGCGCCGGATCAGTTCGTGATGCCAAGTTTCTTGCACCCTTCGGCATAGCGATCGGCGCACAGATCCTTGGCGCTCGCGAACCCCTTGTCGACGACCTCCGCCTTGAGGTTCTTCGCCGTGATCACTGCTGGTTTGAAGAGCTGGGACGGCGTCTTGAAGAGCGTCGTTTCGGCCTTCGGGGACTGGCCAGACAGGAAGCCGACTGCCACCCTCGCCGCCGCAGCCGCGACGATCTCGCTCGGCTTCAGGATCGTGTTGTACTGGTCGCCCGAGATGATCAACTGCAGCCCTGCGATCGTCGCGTCGTTGCCCGTCACGGGCGGCACCGGGTTGACACCGGCTGCCTTGAAGGCCGCGACGGCCCCGCCGCCCGTGCCGTCATTGGCGGCCACGACACCGATAATCTGCGACCCGAAGCGGGTGATCTGCCCGCTGACCCACTGCTGCGCTTTCGGTGGTGCCCAGTCCGGCGTGTCGTACTCGGCCAGCGTCTTGTAGCCACTGCCCTGCACTCCCTCGTGGCTGCCCTTTTTGATCAGTCCGGCCGCAGCATCAACGGGCGAGCCGTTGACTTCGAGCAAGCCGCCCCTGGTCGTAGGCACGCCCGTGTCTTTCAGGTGCTGGACAAGCGACTGCGCGATGGCACGGCCAATACCTTCGTTGTCGAACGACACGTAGTAGTCCGCCGGTGTCGACGGTACGGGCCGGTCATAGGCGATCACCTTGACACCCTGGCTCTGCGCCAGATGGACCAAAGAGGCGGCCGCCGCCGAATCCACAGGGTCGAGAACGATCACCCTGGCTCCCTGGGAAATCGCCGAGTTGAACTGCTGCTGCTGCTGCGCGACGTCGCCGTTTGCGTTTTGATAAAGCACTTTGCAGTCGGGGCAGAGCTTGCTCATTTCGGCCTTGAAGCCGGGAAAATCATGCTGTTCGTAGCGCGTCGAGCCCTCGTCGGGCATCAGGAAGGCGACCGTTCCGCTCGGCGCTGCAATGGCCGCCGTGCCGCTCATCAGGCTCAGGGTCAGCGTGCTGACGCCGATCAGCTTGTTCGATAGTCTGGTCATCGAGTGTCTCCGTTTTTAAGGTAATTAGCGGCGCAGGCGTTGCCTGAACCTGTACCGATGTCCGACCGCCTCGCCCAGCCGGCGTAGCGCCCTTGTCGTCAATGATCCGGTCGTAACCAGCGTCATCGACAGCGTGGGTCGCCAACGCTGGAAGCACCCGATTCGCGCGCATGTTGCATCCGTGCGGCATCAGAGCAGTCCGCGTTTTTCAGACGACCTCAGATTAAATCAATTGATTTAACTTAGTCAACGGCATTCAATCGTACCTCGGGGAAACACTGATCCCGTGCTTGTACGAAGGTTTTGGAGACCAATCGATGCCGTGCGCGGACTGGAAAGTCGACCTAAAGCCTGCCAAGTCCGCGGTGGAACGGGATTGAAACTGACCGCGTCAACCTCGTAGCGCTATGTTTCCGATGGGAAAAGTTGCTCGATGGTCGCGTGAACCGAACGCTACCCAGGCCAGCCCTTCTCAAATGTTATTATCGGAAACACGACCCGCCTCCCAAGGCGCGCATTTGAGCCGTTGGACCCCATGGATACTCACCTCACCAAGCCCGCCGACCAATCCACAACCGACCTCGGCCGCCGCGTCCGCGCCGCCCGCCAGGCGCAGGATTTGACGCTCGAAACCGCGAGCCGCCTCTGCGGCGTCTCCCGCTCGACACTGTCAAAAGTCGAAAACGGCCTGATGTCCCCCACCTTCGACGTCCTGCAGAAAATCGTCCTCGGACTGAAGATTGAAATCGGCGAGCTGTTCGGTTCGACACCCAAAGTCAGCGCCAGCGGCCGACGCGCTCTGACTCGCAAAGACGAAGGTCAGCGCCACGCCTATCGCGGCTATCAGATGGAGTTACTCGCCACGGATCTGGCGCACAAAGCGATGTTGCCGTTCCGCATCCGCATCTCTGCGCACACGCTGGACGCGTTCGATGACTGGGGCCGTCACGAAGGCGAAGAATTCCTGTACGTGATCAGCGGCAGCGTGTGCCTGTATTCCGAGTTGTACGCGCCGACGCATCTGAATGCGGGCGACAGTCTGTACTTCGACAGCCGCACCGGCCACGCCGCGGTATCCACAAGCGAGAAAGACGCCGAAGTATTGTGGATGGCGACCAGCGTCGACGTCACGCAAACACCCGCCACCGCCGAGCCGACAAAAAAATAGCCAAAGCGCGTGGACCGCGCCACGACACATCTCAACGCCAGAAGCGAAAATCGATGCCAATGGCAGCGCTAACGCCACCGCCACCGCCACCGCTACAGCGCCTTAACAACGCGCCGCCAACGCCAGCGTGATGGCCTGCTCTACACATCACGCAGCCTGGCTTGCGGTCATCTTGAAGATGCCCTGTGCGTTGCCTGCGTCGAAACGCAGGTCCGTTTCCCAGCGGCGTGCATCCTGATCGAAAGTCCGCTTGCGCGTGATGAACTCGTAGAACGAGCCCGGCACGTCGCGCGTCACGATGCTGCCATCAGCTGCGCGGAATTCGCGCGGCACGATGTCCGCGCGGTACGCGGTCTGAAATACGCGGCCCGAACGCGAACGCTCGACTTCCGGCTTCATTGGACGACCCTTCGCCTTTTCGTCGTCGGCAAGTTTGAACACGTCCACGACGCGATCGGTGGCGTGATTAAAGGCATTGCCTTCGGTCGCGATCCACGCCATTTCCGCCGACTCCTTCAACAGTACTTCGTAATCGGCTTCGCGTGGCGTCTTGTGTTGACGCGCGAACGCGCCGACGATCACCGGCAACAAAGCATGAGCCGCCTCGAGCGGCAACACGCCCTCGCGTTCGAGCTCCCACAACTGACCAACGGCCTGAGGTGTCAACGGATCGCGCGAATCGCCGATCACGTTCGTCACCGCCCGCTGGAATTCCGCCGAGAAACGCTCCGGATGCAATTCGCTGAGGAAGAATTGAGCGATCTCGTCTGGGGCGTCGTCGTGGGCCCAGGCGCGGCCGGTCATGCCGAGACGGTCAAGTGGATAACGGCCGTTGATACTGAAGCCGAGCGGACGCAGGATGCGCGCGAAAGCCGCTTCGCCCGGTGGCAACGCGCCGCTTTCTGTCCAGCGCACCGTGCGCAATGCGCCGTGGTCGAAGTAGACGCTGCCGCCAGCGGCGATCGTCTCCTCCGTGTATTGGCGGCCATTCGCCGAGCGCGCCAGAAGGCCTTCGAATAGCGCCATGTTCAGCGCCTGAGCCAGTTCGGCACGCGTGACAGTGCCGTCTTCCCATTCGTTGAGGATCTGCGGATGGTTCAGCGTAGCGAACAGCCTCGCGGTTTTCTCAGCGCCAAACAGTTTCAACAGGAGTTGTTCGACATTCGCATTTTTGGTGTTTCGCATATTGATCTCGACGGAGTGCGGTAAGCGCGCGTTCGTGTGTTTGAAGGTGGCCTGCCGGCCGGGCTTCAAGACGCGAGCGCGGTATCGTTGGATGCACGATTATTCAAACCCACAGCGCCGCCGTAAAGCGAGATTAAATCGCTACTTGATGCGTTTTTGGAATTAACATGCGGAAGTTCAGGATCCCGACATGGGCGCGCTGCTCGCTTTCGGAGCCGCCGTGCGACACGAAAGCTTCGCATATGCGGCGTCCTCACCGAAACTCGCCGAAAGCGCGGCGAACCCATTCCTGGCAGGACTCGACGACGCCAGGCCGTTTGATCTCCGCGCGCCCTGGCGTCGCCCCCGCCTTCACCAGCGCCAACGCACGCCAAGATCTCCCTCGACGGTACGTTGATGCGCGCCGCCCAGATTGAAGAGATATCCCGCCGTCGCGTAGACACTGACGGTGTTGTTCAACCGGGCCGAGACGCCGGCGCCGACATGTCCCTCGGTTTGACCGACCGTCGTCGGGATCGCCGTGGTGCCGGCGAAGGTCGCCTCGTCCGTCCCACCGAAATAACGCAACACGTTAACGCGTACGTAGGGTTCCCATTGCGTCCCGAGCGCGGAGAACTGCCCCAGCAGCCGTGCACCGATGCGCCCGATCAGACCGCTCGCGCTGTGGAACGAGACGGTAGAAACGCCATCGTTCAGGTCATTGATGTGCGTGTGCTGATAGATCAATTGCAACTGCGGCTCGATCGACAGATTCAGCGGCAACGGAATCGGCAAGCCGGCCTCCACCGATGCCGTAAACGCATTGCCATGCGTCGTCGCGCCGATGTTCTGATTGGAGCGCGGATCGATCGTCATCGTACTGCCCATCAGCACGGTGTCCGTATACCAGCCGCCGGGGCCGATGTGCGTCCAGTAGCCGCCGAGGCTGTATGAATTGATCGACAGATGACCGGCCGAAAAATCCGGTTGCGCGAGCGCGAAGCCGTTGACGTCGCCGGTCGCGCGGGCGTAGCCGAGCAGGAAACCGTAGTGGTTGCGGTGGCCGCTCGAGCTCGAGTCGGCATAGAGGTCCTGTCCGACCTGCGCGCCGACGATCGTGCCGTCGAATTCCTGGTTCACCGCACCGTCGTTGCCTTGTACCGTGTGCCCACCCCATACGCGGCCCCATCCTGCCGGCGCCACGCCATTCTCGTTTAGCAAACTCTGCGAGCCTTGCCGATCGTGGAAGGTGCCGATCTGCTCAACGGCAAGTTCGCGCGCCAGCGACGGCACTTCGGCGTAGACCGGTACTTCCATGCGATAGATCGGCACGGGTGTTGCGGCGTTGGCTGTGACGACGGGCAGAGCAGGCGCGCCGACCGCGAGGACGGGCGCTGGGAGCGCTGCGGGCGCGGGTGTCGGTGTCGGTGCAGGGGCGCCCGTTGGCGTTGGCGTTGGCGTTGGCGTTGGCGTTGGCGTTGGCGTTGGCGCTGGCGCTGGCGCTGGCGCTGGCGTTGGCGCGGGTGTCGGTGTCGGTGTCGGTGTCGGTGTCGGTGTCGGTGTCGGTGTCGGTGTCGGTGTCGGTGTCGGTGTCGGTGTCGGTGTCGGTGTCGGTGTCGGTGTCGGTGCTGGGGCCGGCGTGGGTGCTGGGGCGGCCGGTGTAGGCGCCGGAGCCGGAGCCGGGACCGGTGCGGGCGTCGGCGCAGGCGGCAAGCTCGAACGCAAATACCAATTACTTTGCGTGCCTGCCGTCACCCCGCCTTGATACAGCGCGTAGGTATAAGCGCCGGCGCTGATGTTATTACCCTGCGCGAAAGCGCCGCCCGCAGTCGTGCCGCCGTTGGTCGCCTGCACCACCTGAATCCCGTTGCCGACAGTAAGGCCACCCGTCCCACCGACATTGGTAATCCCAAGCGTTGTCGTTCCGCTAGCCCGGCCGCCGTTGATCACAATCTTGTCGGACGGCGAATTGTCCGCACCCAGTTGCGTGTTGAGCGCGGCCGTCGCATTCTGCCCGGTGTAGTTCCCAGCGACAGTCAGCGTATTGCCCACGCCACTGCCCGCAATCTGCGCGAGTCCAGCGTTGACCACGTTGCCGTTCACCGTGAAGTTGCCGTTTGGTCCGCTGGCAAAAGCAGCCATCGCATTAGCGACGCTGAGCGTGCCTGCGTTATTGACGTCGCCGGTGACGCTGCCATAGCCACCGAGCGTCGCGCCGGCAACAACGCTGACGGTCCCACCGCCGCCGAGCGCCGCGCTCGGGCTCGATGCGTCGCCCACCGCGAGCGTGCCCGCGCCAACCGTCGTGCCACCGCTGTAAGTGTTCGCGCCGTCAAGCAGCAATGTGCCCGCGCCGGCCTTGGTCAACGCGCCCGTACCGGTGATGTTCTGCGTAATGGTTGACTGGAAGCCCTGCGTGTCGATCGTGCCGCCGCCCGCTGCGATCGCGATCGGTCGCGTGCTTGCCAGATTGAAGCTCGTGCCGAGTTGAAGCGTGCCGCCGTTGAACGTTACGCCGCCCGTCGTCGCGCCGAGCACGTTATCCGCCGATGCCGACAGCACACCTTGCGTGAGCACCGTACCGCCCGAATAGGTATTCCCGCCGGCTGCCGACGGCGCGAGCGTCAACGTGCCGGCCCCGTCCTTTTCCACCGAGCCGGTACCCGTGATGAGACCCGCGTAGATGCCGTCGACGGTCTGCGTGAATTGCACAAGACCGTTGTCGGTGACGGTCGGTGGCAAGCTCTGTGCCGGGGCCTGAAGCACACCAGCCGGATCGACGATCACCTTGCCGGTGTACTGCGAGTTGTTGCCGTTCAACACAAGCGTGCCTTGTTGCACCTCGGCGACCGTCACGCCGACGATCGAGCCGGTGAGCGTCCAGGTGCCGCTGTCCTGCTTATAGAGGCTCTGAAAATTCTTGATGCTGCCCGGCAACGATGCCGTTCCAGTGCCGTTAAGCGTAATCACATTATTGCCGCCACCGCCGTCGAAATTGCCGGTGATGACGGAGCCGGTGTACAGATGCAACGAATCGCTGCCACCGGCGAAAACCAGATTGCCGATCACCTGGCCGCGGTTTGTGAAATCGACCGAGCCATTCCCGCTTGCGCCAATCACATTGTTTGGCGCCTGAATGATGCCCGTCGCGTTATTGATGACGGTGTTCAAACCTGACGTATTCTGAAACCAGATTGCCGCCGAATTGACCCCACGGATCGTGCCGTTGTTGACGATCGTATTGCCGCTGCCTTCCGGATTGACCGCTTCGGCTTGCCCCTGGGTGCCCGACGAAATGACCGTCGCGCCCTGCTGCACCGTCAGCGTGCTGTTGTTGCGGAAGTCGATCGTGTTAGCGCCTGTGCTGTACAAGCCGTTGTTGGTCTTCGCGGTGTTCTTGACCAACGCGCCGCTCGATACGGTGATATTGGCGTTGTCGGACACGGCAATCGCCGTTGCGTCGCCGACCACCACCTGGGCATTCGGCCCAATCGTGACGGTCGCGCCGGATGGGTTCGCCGGACCGGTGCCGATGGTCGTCGTCCACGGGGACGGCGCGGTGGTGTCGCAGGTGGTGGTATTGCCGGCGCTGGTGCAGTTCGCAAGCGCCGAAAGCGGCAAGCAGGCGATGACGGCGGAAACCGCCATCGTCGTCGCAGGGAGCGGCAATCCGCGGCGCCGGCGCAAACTGACGGCAACCGCATTAGCGGGCCATGTGTTGACGTAATCAGAAGGAGGTTCGGCGTGCCGCACTATCCATAGGCATCGCATTGCGCTGAAGTCGTCTTCTGATCGCACTTCTCTCTCCTGGTCGTTGGAACGCAAATTGTTTCAACACGATTGCCTACCAGATATTACGAACGGGAGAGTAAACAGCAGATATTACTTTGTCCTTTCTTGTCGTTTTTCTGCGAAATTAATGGAGAATCCAGCTGATTGGAAAGTAGCGGTGAAAGCGCTGTTGACCGCCACCAGAAAGAAATTCATCTTTCATCGCAACATGATTTGATCCCGGATATCGGGACATATTTCAATTGAAATAATCGATATTCTTTATTGCTCACACGAATAGGCTCGTACTTGCAAACGATAATCAGTTAATTAAATAACAAGTAATAGTTGCGAATTCCACGGCAGATCGCCGGTCATATATGCCGCTTATCGTGCCTGCGCTAACGCGCTCAAATTGCCTTCGCCAAAGCCGTGATGTCCTTGCCGCTGCACGATCTCAAAGAAGATCTCGCCAGCGCCACGTCGCACAAAGGTCTGAAAGAACAGCAGTGGCACGCCGTCGGCGCCGATCTCGCCATCCACCAGAACATGCGTACGCTTGAGCCGCTCGACATCGAGCCCATGACCCGGCAAGCGCGTATCGAGTTGCGCGTAGTAGCGCGGCGGTGGCTCGACGAATTCGACGCCGTTCGCGAGGAGTTGCTCAACGCACGCAAAGATGTCGTCGGTGGCTAGCGCGATGTGCTGCACACCTTCGCCCGGATGATCCGGCAGATACTCGTGCATCAGACTCGTGCGGCGCGTGCCTTCTTCATACAGGGGCACGCGGATCGCGCCGCACGGCGACACCATCACGCGCGATTCCGCCGACACATGCCAGTTCGCGTGCAACTCGTGAATCTCACGGAAGTTGAGCAGATCGCGATAGAAGTCGAGCCATTCCTGCATCCTGCCCTCGCCGACCGTTTGCGTCAGATGATCGACCGCGACGAGGCCTGTGCCCACGTGATTCAGATCGGCTTGCGCGGTATCGATCTCGATCGGACGGAAGTCGATGTCGAAGATCGAGATGTCGCCAAGACCGCCGCGCTGGCCACCTCGGCCGCGCCAACGGTCGACGAAATAGATGTGCGAGTCGCCAATGCCCTGGATCGCCGGAATCAGCAGTTCGCCCGCGCCAAGCCGTTCTCCTTCGAACGCCCACGCGCCGAGTTCGATTGCGCGGTCGAAGGCGCGCTGCGCGTTGGCCACGCGAATGCCGATTGCGCAGATACCCGCGCCGTATTCCTCCGCGTAGCGTTCGGCGAACGAATCCGGCTCGGCATTGATCAGGAAATGCATCTCGCCCTGGCGATACAACGTGACGTCTTTGCTGATATGGCGCGCAATCGCCTTGAAGCCGAGTTTCGTGAAGGTCTCACCGAGCGCCTTCGGCTCGCGCGAGGCGAACTCCACGAATTCGAGGCCGGCGGTGCCGAGCGGATTGTGCTCAGGCGCCGACACGGCGCGCAGCGCGGCGTCTGGAGTGGGCAAGTCGCTGGGCATGGCAATCTCCTTGTACAGTCGTTCGTACGCTGTTGCGAATGTTCGTGATGTTTCTGCTGCTCGGTGCAAGCCGTCAATCTTCCGCAGTGTGACACCGCATGCGTGGTGTGCCGCAGCAAGGCGCCCCGCGACAGCTTTTGCACCGTGTTTGTACACCGGGTAGCAGGGCGTTCGCAACCTTCATTTTGTACTGGATGGTTCACGCGCGGCGAATCAGGTCGCGGCATGCGTCTCCTGCATCTCTCGCGGCTCTCCCATCTCCCGCGATTCCTGCACCGCTGCACAGCATGCGTCAGATTTTGGGCGTATTGCCGCGGCTGCGTTTCGATGCACGTTTGGCCGCCGGCTTGCCAGTGACCGCCGCCATGCGCTGCTGCGCGACCTCGCGCACGGCATCGATAAACGCCCGCCCCACCGGCGACGGCTGCGTGTCCGAACGCCGGATCAACCCCACGGGCTCGCCGGTGCCCGCGAACGGCAAAGGCAGACGCACCAGCATGCCGTGCGCCAACTCATATTCGACTGCACTCAGCGGCACGAACCATACCGCGTCGTTCTCGAGCGTCAACGCGCGCCCCGTCGACACCGACAGCACTTCGACAAACCCTGACAGCGGCGGCACGCCCCACGCGCTCAACAGACTCTCAGCCGATTGCCGGATCAGCGTACCGAATGGCGGCAGCACCACCGGAAAATTCTCCAGCGACGTGGCCGGCAGGCCCGCCCCCAACGCCAGCGGATGCCCGGCACGCACCACGGCAATCAACGGCTCGCTGAAAAGCTGCTCGAAACTTAGCCCGATCATCCGTTCCGGGTCCGCCAGGCGCCCGATCGCGAACTCGATCGTGCCGGCCTTCAGGCGTTCGAGCAATTCGGGGTTGGCACCGGTGGCAAGGCGCACGATCACGCGCGGCCAAAGCGGAGCGAACAGTTTCAGCACCGGCGGCACCAGCGCAGCCGCGACGGTCGGCAGAATACCGATTTCCAGCGTGGCCGCCGCTGCGCCTTCCGCGTGCGCCAGCAAATCGACGCCCTGTCGCAACGCACTGACGCAGGCGCTCGCGTGCGGCATGAAGAGTTGCCCCTCGCGCGTCGGCACAGCGCCGTGGCGGCCGCGCTCGAATAGCTTCACACCGAGAATCGCTTCCAGTTCAGCGACCGTCTTGGAGACCGCGGGCTGCGTGATGGACAGGCTTTCGGCGGCCCGCTGCACGCCGCCGAACTGGGCGACAGCCAGAAAACACTGGAGATGGCGGAATTTGACGCGGGTGTCCGCGAGGCTGCGTTGCATAACGACAGGTTATACGAAATGAGCGAAAACGTCATTTTGCATAACCTCTCAGGTTAGATAAAGTCGCTTCATAAAGCTATATCCCACAATTCTCGAAGGAGACACTAATGGACGAGTCCTTTCTCACCGCACGCGACTTCGCGTCCCATCCCGCTTACATCTATCCCGGTTACGGGTCCTCGGTCAAACGTGGCCCGACACGCCCGCTGATTCCGCTGAAAGAAAAGCTGCGCGATCAGCGCGTGCCAGTCTACGGCACCGAAGACCTCGGCGCCCTCGATCACGATCTGACGCGCAATGCAGTGCGCAACGGCGAGCCGCTTGGCGAGCGCATCATCGTGACGGGCCGTGTGCTCGATGAAGGTGGCCGTCCGGTGCGCAATACGTTGGTTGAGATCTGGCAAGCCAATGCAGCCGGCCGCTATGTGCACAAGAACGATCAGCACGACGCGCCACTCGACCCGAACTTCCTCGGTGCGGGCCGCTGTATCACCGACAACGAAGGCCGTTACCGCTTTCTGACGATCAAACCGGGCGCTTACCCGTGGGGTAATCACCCGAACGCATGGCGTCCGAACCATATTCATTTTTCGCTGTTCGGCGATCATTTCGGCTCGCGTCTCGTCACGCAGATGTACTTCCCCGGCGACCCGCTGCTGGCTTTCGACCCGATTTTCCAGGGCACGCCCGAGCACGCACGCGACCGCCTGATTGCAGGCTTCTCGCTCGATACGACAGAAGAGGCCTATGCGCTCGGCTACGACTTCGACATCGTGCTGCGCGGCCGCAACGAAACCCCGATGGAGCGCTAAGCCATGACAACCCTCAAGCAAACGCCTTCGCAAACGGTTGGACCGTACTTCGCCTACGGTCTGTGCCCGCAGCAATACGACTTCGAATTCAAAAGCCTGTTCACGCCGGTTCTAGCCGACCGCGAAGCGGCCGGCGAACACATCACGATCGTCGGCCAGTTGTTCGACGGCGACAGCAACGTGATCGGCGATGCCATGCTGGAAGTGTCGCAAGTGGACGCGCAGGGCCGCTATCCGGAATCACGCGAGGAAATCCTGAAGACGGGTTTCCGTGGCTTCGCCCGTGTCGGTACTGGGACGGATCCGCAGAAGCGCTTTGTCGTTGAAACGGTGAAACCCGGCCGCGCAAGCCCGGACGAAGCGCCGCATCTGAATGTGATCGTGACAATGCGCGGCATGCTGCTGCACACCTTCACACGCGTCTATTTCGAAGACGAAGCCGAGGCTAACGCACGGGACGCCGTGCTGGCAGCGGTTCCGGCGGACCGGCGTGGCACGCTGATCGCGCGTCGCGAGCCGAATACGGCCAATGTGTACCGGTTCGATATCTATATGCAGGGTGACAAGGAAACCGTGTTTTTCGACCTGTGACGCGGATTTTCTATACTTTCACATAGCTTTCACATACACTGGAGATGATCCGTCAAGCGACTGGATCGCGAAACTCCGAGTAGTTAAGCCCGCCCCGTGCGGGCTTTTTTTTTGGTTTTTGCGTCTGCGCGGCAAGGCAGTTCACTTCAGGGAACACTGCAGCCAGCGGCTAATCCTCACGACGTCGGCGATATGATCCCGAGCGCCTGGCGCGCCCAATACGACGATATCGACCGGCCTGCCATGCACCAGCATGCGCACGACAACGCAATGCCCGGCTTCGTTAATAAAGCCCGTCTTTTGCAGCACGATCGACCGATCGCCACCTCTCACCAACGCATTCGAATTGTGATAACTCAGCCGCGCCCGCCCGCCGCCTGGCGCGACAACCTGCGCAGAGTCAGTCGAATAAGCCTTGATCAACGGATATCGGCTGGCCGCCGCAACCAGCAACGACAAATCCCGCGCCGTCGAAACGTTCCGCGGCGACAACCCCGTGCCATTCACGAACGACGTATGCCGCATCCCGAGCGCGCGTGCTTTCGCATTCATCGCTGCAACAAAACCTGGCCGCCCGCCAGTGTAATCGCGGCTGAGTGCCGCCGCAGCGCGATTCTCAGATGACATCAGCGCAATGTGCAACATGTCATGACGCGACAATCTCGACCCGACACTCAACCGGGAGCCGGTGAACTTGTCGAAATCCTGATCCTGAACGGTGACGTTAAGTGGCGCATTCAGGGCATGCTTTGCATCGAGCGACACCACTGCGGTCATCAGTTTGGATATCGAAGCAATCGGCATGACTCGGTCAGCCTGCTTTTCAGTGAGCACGGTATGCGTTCGCTCGTCGACGACATAGACGGCTCTGGCGCGGAGCAACGCACGCGATTTAGGCGTATAGCCGCAGCGCGCCAATAAACGAAGCGATGAATGCAAAGATGAGCGGGATGCCGCTGTATGCTGCGCACGACGCGCCGCTGCCGACGCAGTGGGACGCCTCGCGCCGCGCGGGTCTCGTGCATTGCGCGCAGCCTGCCGGCGATGCTTCGTACTGAGCTTGCTGACATGCATTGGCCGCTCTGCAGTCGTCACCTGCTTTCGCTTGCGCGCGATGCGGCGCCGTGCCTTGCCGACGGTTTGTTTTTTCGCTTTGCCGGGGGTTTTCGTTTTCGCTTTGGACGTGGGCCCGGTGGACGGCGTAACGTGCCGGCTCGCGCGAGCGGACAGATGGCGCGCAGGCTCATGGGCCGCACCGAACGACCAGCCGATATTCAGCCACACCAAACCGAACAACACGATGTAGCGGAGCCACGCAGGAAAACGATTAGCAGAAGAAACTGAAGTCACACTTAACAACGGAAATGGTCGATGTTCTGTCCAGCGTAGATTGCGCGCGCGAGCCAATCCGGTTTATCGCCGTAACCGTCCCACGTATTACCGTAGGCGTCGCGATACATCACGGCCCGGGTCGCGGCCTTGTCGGCTTCGATCGTTTCCGCGAGCGCTTCCATCGTAATCCCGTATTCGTCCATGCGTCGGCGGATCCACACGATCAGGCGCTCACGCGCATTCCCGTCGAGGTCGAACAGCCGTTGTTCTTCTCGCTCTTTCATAACGTACCGGTTCGCGGCTGATAATGCTCGCGTTCGAAAAACAAAGGCTTCGCTAAACAACGCGAAGCCTATGCGTGAATCAGATGGCTTGAGTGCAAATCGAACTCACGATGCCTCTCCCGATGCATGACAACTCGCATCTGGAATTCATGTCCAATAAATCCTGGATTGAGGGGAATTCGACGGCAAACGGTTCGGATCGCGCCCGTGATTGGCCTCGGTGTTCCAAGGCTGCTTCAGCGTATGAAAAGTGATTCTAGCATCCAATTTCCGCTGCTTGCAGCAACTGATTGTTTGCCTGCGACGATCAGCTTTCCTGGTCATTCCGATTGCGTTCGGCTCCGGCCCATTCGGTTCCTACTGGTTCTTATTGGTTCCACTAGCGCTGATCGAAAAACAAAATCTCGCCCTCTCATGCTATGTTTCACTGACCCGCATCGCCGCCTTAGGAGACATACAAAAATGCCCGCCTCGACAGCCATCGTCACAATCCTGGCCGCACTGCTGCTCGGTGCCATGAGCCCTGGACCAAGCTTCGTCATTGTCGCCCGCAATGCGATCGGACTCTCCCGTAGCGACGGCCTTGCGACAGCCGTCGGCATGGGAATAGGCGGCGTGTTCTTCAGCGGCATCGCCCTGCTCGGTCTGTACACCTTGCTGGCGACGGTAGAGTGGCTGTACGTCGGCTTGAAAGTGGCAGGTGGCCTTTATCTGATCTACCTTGCGTCGAAGATCTGGCGCGGTGCGGCCAAACCACTGGCGTTCGATGCAACACAAGCCGCCACCGCCAATGTGCGCAAATCTTTCTGGGTCGGTTTGAGCACACAACTCAGCAATCCGAAGACAGCGGTCTACTACGGCAGTATCTTCGCGGCCTTGCTTCCGCAACATCCGCCGCTGTGGTGCTACTTTGCATTGCCCCCTGCGATTTTCGCCATTGAAGCCGGCTGGTACACCGTGGTCGCGTTGTGCTTTTCGAGCAAACGGCCGCGCGAAATCTATCTGCAGTGGAAGGGCTGGATCGATCGCGTCGCCGCAAGCGCCGTTGCCGCGCTTGGATTGCGCCTGATCCTGACGGCACATAAAGTGGGTATCTGAGGCTGAAATCCCGCTTGAACGGCTTGTCGTGCCGCGCGACGCGACAAGCCAGCAACGAGGGCCACATCGTCAAGCCCCCCCAGGCTGAGCCATTCGGGCTTGACAAAACAGTTACAAGATAAGTGTTGACGCTTACATGCTCCGGCAGTTACTGTGACGTCCGAAGTTCAAGAAGTTCGATTGCTGTTCATCAATGTCTCGCTCCTCAGCGGTATTCGTTGTCCTCTCCCTCCTTGACCCTTCACGCGCTCCTCAACAGAGCAAATTTTTCTATTTTTTCCTCAAGGATTCTTTATGGATACCGGTACCGTTAAGTGGTTCAACGACAGCAAAGGCTTTGGCTTCATCACCCCGGACAAGGGCGGCGACGACCTGTTCGCGCACTTCTCCGAAATCAGCGGCGACGGCTTCAAGACGCTGGCTGAAAATCAGAAGGTGAGCTTCGAAACGAAGCAAGGCCCGAAGGGTCTGCAAGCGGCTAATATCAAGCCGATGTAAGTTTGAAGGGCTCGGTGTCCGGCAACGGACATCGGGCTGCAGCGACATCCTCGCGGAGCTTTGTCTCCCACAGTTGGCGCGATCGCTTTTAGCTGCATGTGTTGTTCAGCAGCTAGCCCAAGCGCCAAACGCCTCGTTGCACCTCATTCTCCCCTCCGGCTTTAACGCCCTTTTTAGCTTTCCGACTGCGTTTGGATTCGGCTCCAATGGCTTGAATCAGCTCGTCCGTGACCCGCACAACGGCTCGCACGGCAGGCGCGCACTCGAACATTATTAAAATATAAAATGCAAAACAAACATATTCATCATTACAACGGCTATGCCGTCAAACCCTCGGCGCATCGCTTGCCCGACGGTAGCTTTTCATCCAACCTGTTGCTCGAACGCGCTGACAGCGCGCGTACCGAAGGGCGCTACCAGTTCTATTCGCTCGACTATTTCACGAACGAAGAACAGGCACTGCAGCACTCGGCACGCTGGGCACGCCACTGGGTCGACACACGCGGCTAAACGCGAGTCGAACCTGATGCGCGCGGAAAAACCCCGCGCCGGCATCGTTCAGCACCCCATAGCGCGCCATGAGGCGCGTTAGACCATCACCCTCGCGCGCGGTCTATTCGGTTTCTTCCGCCTTGATCCGCGCGCGCAGTTCGAACTTCTGAATTTTTCCCGTCGACGTCTTCGGCAATTCGCCGAATCGCACCGCTTTTGGCAACTTGTATCCTGCAAGAAACAGCCGGCAGTGCGCGATGATCTCTTCTGCGCTCACCTGAGCGCCCTCCTTGAGTTCGACGAAGGCGCACGGTACCTCACCCCACTTCGGGTCGGCCATCGCCACCACGGCGGCAACCGACACTGCGGGGTGACGGTACAACGTGTCTTCGACCTCGATGCTCGAGATGTTCTCGCCGCCCGATATGATGATGTCCTTGCTGCGATCGCGGATGCGGATATAGCCATCGGGCATCCGCACGCCGAGATCTCCGGTGTGGAACCAGCCGCCACGAAAGGTCGCTTCCGTAGCGCGTTCGTTCTTCAAATACCCTTTCATGCAGATGTTGCCGCGGAACATGATCTCGCCGAGCGTTTCGCCGTCCTCAGGTACTGGCGCGAGCGTGTCCGGGTCGAGCACTGCTATCGCTGCCTGCAGGTGGTAACGCACACCTTGCCGCGCGTTCATTTCTGCGCGTGCGTTGTCGTCGAGCGTTTCCCATTCCTCCTGTTTTGCGCAGACGGCAGCCGGCCCGTAGGTCTCGGTCAGTCCATATACGTGAGTCAGATCGAAACCGATCTCCTTCATCTTGGCAATCACCGCCGGCGCGGGCGCCGCACCGGCCACCATCGTCGACACACGATGCCTGATACCCTCACGCCACTCGGCGGGCGCATTCGCGAGTGCGCTCTGCACGATCGGCGCGCCACAATAATGCGTGATGCCTTCGCGGCAAATCAGTTCGAACACCGTCTTCGCGTCGAATTTGCGCAAACAGACGTTGACGCCAGCACGCGCGGCAACGGTCCAGGGGAAACACCAGCCGTTGCAGTGAAACAGCGGCAAGGTCCATAGGTAGACCGCATGCTTGGGCATATCCCATTCGAGGATATTGCTGAGCGCATTCAGATAAGCGCCGCGATGGTGGTAAACCACGCCCTTCGGGTCGCCGGTCGTGCCCGAGGTGTAGTTGAGCGCGATAGCGTCCCACTCGTCGCCAGGCAGGGTCCAGGCGAATTCGGGGTCGCCGGTTTGCAGGAACGCTTCGTAGTCGGTCGCGCGGATAAACTTTTCGGCGTCGGCGGGCATCGCGTCCGCCACGCTGATCACGCGTAACTCCGGGAATTCCAGCGCCGCGCGGTGCGCCAATTCGCTGTATTCCGTATCGACGATTAACGCCTTCGCCTCGCCATGACGCAACATGAAGAGCAGCGACGACACGTCGAGCCGCGTATTCAGCGTATTGAGCACGGCCCCGGCCATCGGTGCGCCGAAATGCGCTTCTATCATCGGAGGAATATTCGGCAGCAGCACGGCAATCGTGTCGCCACGTTCGATACCGGCCTGCCGCAACGCGCTGGCCAGACGCCGCGCGCGCTCGTAGGTTTCGCGCCAGTTGCGGCGAATCTCACCATGGACGACCGCCAGCCGCTCACCGTAGACTTGCGCTGCACGTACGATGAAATCGATGGGTGTCAGCGGGACATAATTGGCCTCGCGCCGCTGAAGGCCTTCTTCGAACATGTGCTTCATTGCCTTGTCTCCTGAGGCGCTGCCCGCGCCGTCGCTTTTTCTGATTGATGAGCTAGCGTAGCAACTGTCATGGTGAACTGTCTGTCATTCAAATGACAGAGTGACGCGCCCAGACTCTTCTCAACCGACTTCACACCCGCATACGCCCCACCAGCCGCTATGGATGACGCTCCGTTCACCGTCCCCGCAGAAGGCCGCCCGCACCGGCCGGAACGGGTTCCGCGCACCGATTTGCCGCGGCTGTTCGGCACCTGCGCCTGGTTCAGGGCACTCGCCGCTGAACATCAGGCCATGGTCCTCGCCAGCGCGTACGCGGAGCATCTGGAAGGGGGAACGTGGATCGCTCGCCGCCAGGAGCCGTCGGAGTACTGGATCGGCGTCCATTCCGGCCTCATCAAACTCGCCATCTACAGCGCCTCAGGACGCAGTTGCACCCTCTCCGGCGTGCCGCCCGGCGGCTGGTTCGGCGAAGGCAGTGTCATCAAGCGCGAATTGCGCAAGTACGACGTGGCCGCGATTCAGCCTTCGCTCGTGATGTTCGTGCCGTCGGAGACGTTCCATGCGCTGCTCGACTCGAGTCTACCGTTCACCGGTTTTGTGATCCGGCAGTTGAACAACCGCATGGGCGAATTTATCGCATCGATCCAGAATAGCCGGTTGCTGGACGTCGACGCGCGCGTCGCCCAGTCGCTCGCGCAACTGTTCAATCCCGACCTTTATCCCGACACCGGGCGCACGCTGGCCATTTCGCAGGAAGAAGTCGGCTTGCTGGCGAGCGTGTCGCGGCAACGGATCAACCAGGCACTCCAAAACCTCGAAAGGCTGCAGATTTTGCGCGTCTCGTACAACCAGATCGACGTGCTGGACCTCGAACGTCTGTACGCGTTTGGTCAGGAGCAGATCTAGCGCAAACGCGTGCGCCCGGCGGCCTGTTGCAGTCTGTCCGCGGTTTCCTGTGATTTTCTACGGGTTTGGCCCCACTTTCCCCGATTTTCCTCCACGTTTCCCGCTTTTCATCGGCTGCCTCAGGCCGGACGTTCGCGTTCCAGGCAGGAATTTGGGACGCCCGAATAAAGAATCCGCGGCAACGGCCGTTATGCCGACTATGCAACGCAGATTGCAGATCCTCCCTATTCCGAGTTCAACGTATTGTCGAAACCGATAATGAACCGTCTGACACTGAAACAGAAATTGTGGGTGCCGATACTGCTTTGCTGGGCGGCGCTCCTGATCGTTACCGTTGTGAATGCGTTCGATGCGAGAAACGCCCAAATGGACGCACGGCGCGCGGATCTGGCCGACGTCACCGACATGGCCGTATCGATCGTCGCGGACTATGCGAAGCAGGCCGACACGGGCAAGCTCTCGGTCAACGAGGCCAAGCAGCAAGCCATCGCCCGCGTCAACGCGCAACGCTACGGCACATCGGGCTACGTGACGATCGTGCGCAGCGATTCGGTGATGGTTGCTCATCCAATCAGTCCAAAGCTGAACGGCAAGGACATGAGCGGCTTTCGCGACGCCAAAGGCAACGCGCTGTATCACGACATCGCGCAGGCAGGCGGCTCGGCGGGCGGCGCAGGCTATCTGCGCTACTGGTGGCCCAAACCCGGTGAAACGGCGCCGAGCGAAAAAATCGGCTATGTGAAACGCTTCGGCCCGTGGAACTGGGACTTTATCGCCGGGGCCTATATGGACGACATCCAGGCGCAGTTCTACGCAACCCTCGAACGCTCGGCCGGCATGCTGGTGCTATTGGTCGTGCTGGTGTCGTTCGTAGCCTCGCGCGTGGTACGCAACGTATCGCGCTCGATCGGCGGAGAGCCCTCCACGGCGGCGGCGATTGCAATGCAGATCGCTCGCGGCGATCTCGCCACTCGCATTGACCTGCATCGCGACGACAGCTCAAGTCTGCTGTCCTCGCTGCGCGAGATGCGCAACCAACTCGCTGCGACCGTCGCGCGGATCAAGACCTCCGCCGAGACGATCACAGTCGCCTCGAAAGAGATTGCCGCGGGCAACCTGGATCTGTCGAGCCGCACCGAAGAACAGGCGGCTTCGTTGGAGCAAACCGCCGCCAGCATGGACGAGCTCACCAAGACCGTCACGCAGAACGCCGACAACGCGGCGACCGCGTCGGACCTCGCGGCGGATGCATCGAATATCGCTGCGCGCGGCGGCCAGGTCGTCAACGACGTCGTCGAGAAAATGGCCGGCATCACTGATAGTTCACACAAGATCGGCGAGATCATCAGCGTGATCGAAGGCATTGCGTTTCAGACCAATATCCTGGCGCTGAACGCAGCGGTGGAAGCGGCGCGCGCCGGTGAAGAAGGCCGCGGCTTCGCGGTCGTCGCGGGCGAGGTACGCAATCTTGCGCAGCGTAGCGCGACGGCGGCCAAAGAGATCAAGGTGCTGATCAATCAGTCCGTCGCGCAGGTCGGCGAAGGCTCGGCGCTGGCGGGCAAGGCCGGCAGCACGATCGGCGAGGTAGTCGACGCCGTGCGCCGCGTGACCGCGATCATGAACGAGATCTCGGCGGCCTCGAAAGAGCAGAGCTCGGGCATCGGCGAAGTCAATCTCGCGATCCGCCAGATGGACGACGTGACACAGCGCAATGCCGCGCTAGTCGAGCAGGCAGCGGCCGCGGCAGGTTCACTCGATGAGCAGACCGAACGTCTGCGAAATGCGATTGCAGTGTTCAAGGTCGAACAACACGCGTGATTGAGCAGCGCACCTGCGCTGCTGATAGCCCAACGGGTTAAAAATGACCGACGTTAAACTGCACTCCAAAAGCTGGACACTGATCCACTCCTTTGGCGTGCAGTTCACACCCGTTACCGGTGACGGTCCTTTCTTGCGATGTCGAAACAGTCCTGAGCCTGCTACGCAGTGCGCGGGTCGCTTCTGCGAGTGGCAGGCCGCGCGAGCATTGCATCGGTGTTGAACAGCGTGAAAGCGATGTTGGCCAGCACACCTGAATTCTTCCAGCGCAGATAGTAGCGATGCGCGGTCTGATAAGGCGCATAGCGGTCGGGCATCGCGTGCCACGGTTTGCCCGTGTGCAGCACCCAGAGCACGCTATTCACCACGCAACGGATGTCGATGCTGGGACGGCCGCGCCGGGGTCCATGGTCTTTCATTTCAGGCAGGAGCGGCACGATGCGATGCCATTGCTCGTCGGTGAGATCCTGAATGGCTGGCGAGCGAGCCAGTGGGTTTGAAGCGGAAGTATTCATGCAGTAGGAACGCGCACCTGCAGCACACGTGCTAGCGTCGCCGCGAAAAATAGTGTCTATAACTCAACCGTTTCAGACTACCCGAAGCTCGCTTTCGCGAAAGTCAATTATTGTCAGACCTGTGTGCGCAATTGTCAGAAATCGCAATACGTTTTTGCGCCTGTGAATTTTTGCACCAATGGATTAGTGCGCAATGAAAGTGGTGACCTACTATCCACGCGCCCATAAAAAAAGGTGCCGCGAACGGCACCTTTTTCTACAACAACTAGTATTCTGTCCCAGAAATAACTTTGCATAACCGAGCCACTTTCCGGAGAATGGAATCGGCTGTCGCGGTCCAGACGAAAGCCCGCTTGTGCTCGTTGTATTGCTCGATGTAACGCTCGATGTCGGCAATGAGTTGGCGCACGTTCCTGAACGACCCTCGACGGATCGCCTGCTGCGTAATCAGGCCAAACCAGCGTTCAACCTGATTGAGCCAGCTCGAGTAGGTCGGCGTGAAATGCATGTGGTAGCGCGTGTGCCTGGCCAGCCATGCCTTGACCTTCGGATGCTTGTGTGTCGCATAGTTATCGACAATCAGATGCACATCGAGATTGGCCGGCACCGCCAGGTCAATATGCCTGAGAAACGCCAGAAATTCCTGATGCCGGTGGCGCGGCTTGCATTGCGCAATGACTTCCCCTGTTGCAGTGTTGAGCGCAGCGAACAGGGTCGTGGTGCCATGCCGGACGTAATCATGCGTCACCCCTTCGAGATAGCCTAACCCCATCGGCAACATCGGCTGCGTACGCTCCAGCGCCTGGCACTGGCTCTTCTCGTCCACGCACAGCACCAGGGCATTGATCGGTGGGCTCAGGTACAGCCCGACAATATCGCGCACCTTCTCGACGAAGTACGGATCGGTAGACAGTTTGAAGCTCTTTGAACGATGGGGCTGCACACCGAACAGCGATAGATATCGGGCCACCGAACTCTTTGAAATCCCTGTCTGCGCAGCAGCGGAACGCACGCTCCAGTGCGTCGCCCCGTTCGGCTTCTCATGCAGTACCCTGGCGAGCAGTTCCGCTACCACCTCATCGTCATGTGTGCGCGGGCGGCCCGGGCGGGCTTCATCATGCAGGCCGGCAAGCCCGTGCGCGACAAACCGCTTCTTCCAGTGTGTGATCGCCGGTGGCGTCACTTCGCACTGCATCGCAATTTCCTGGCTCGTATGGCCATCAGCCGCCATCAAAACAATCTTTGCACGACGGACCAGAGAATGAGGCAGCGAACGTGAGCGGCTCATTGACAGCAATTGCTCTCGTTCCAGTTCCGACACCACAACCTCGATTCCCTTGCGTCCCATGGTCGCCTCCTGTTCTCCCGGATTTGATCATAGAACAATCGAAATTTACGACAAGTTATTTCTGGGACAGAATACTAGCTTCGACTGAAGCTTAGAAGCGGTGACGCAGACCGACCGTAGCAGCCGTCTGGTTCTTCGACGACGACGGCAGTTGCGTGTTGTCGCCGCTGTAGATCGAAGCAACACCGCCGTCACCCATTGCGTGCTGGTACACGGCTTGAGCGTAGACGTCCGTACGACGCGACAGCGAGTAGTCAGCTTGCAGGCCGATCTGATGGTAACGGGTCTTCATGTCGTTGCCGTCAGCATTGACGCCGTAGCCCTTTGCGTCCGTGAACGTGTAAGCAACGCCCAGCGACATAGCCGGCGTCAGGTTGTACTTACCGTTGACTTCGTAGTTATTCGAACGACCTTGACGTTGGCCAACTGCTGCGCCAACCAGGTTGTCGATACGCGACTGCGTGAATGCAGCACCGACGGTAGCCGGGCCGAACGAGTACGAAGCAGCTGCGCCGAACTCACGTTGACGGAAGTTGCCCGTGATAACGCCCGAGGTGTTAGCCAACACGCCATCCGAAGCGCCCGACGCGTTTGCAGCCGGATTGTTCTGCTGTGCGTAAGCAGCACCCAAACGCAGACCTTGGAACTGGTATGCAGCACCAACGCTGTATTCGCGGTTGTTTGCGAATGCGCCAGCCTGGTTCGAGAAGCCGTACGTGCCGCCGAACGTGAAGCCAGCGTAGTTAGCGCTCGAGTACTTGATCGAGTTGTTAACCGAGTAGCCGCCGTTCGTGCTCAGGTTGTCGTTGTTGAACGGGTGAGCGAAGTACGTACCGCCCCAGCTGCCCGTTGCGGTCAGCGGTGCCAGGTAGTCTTGAGCTGCGTCGTATTGACGGCCCAGCGTGACCGTACCGTATTGCGCGCTCGACAGACCGACAAACGCTTGACGGTTGAACATGCCGTTGTTATTAGCGAACTTGCCGTTGTTGATGTTGAAGCCGCTTTCCAACGTGAAGATTGCCTTCAGACCGCCGCCCAGATCTTCCGAACCGCGCAGACCGAACATGCTTTGGTTGATGCCGCCGCTACCTGCTGCCCACTTTGCGTTGCCGTGGCCGACGCCATTGGCGGGGGCGACATTGCTGGTGTACGTCAGGCCCGCGTCCAGCAGACCATACAGGGTCACGCTGCTTTGTGCGTGAGCGACGGAAGCGAACGATGCGGCAACCGCAACAACAATGAGACTCTTTTTCATGCGTGGGACTCCAGTTCGATAAATTTACGCGGGGAGCGGAACCTGCCTCAGCAGCGCAACCATCACTCGCTGCCGCCCTGTTTGCCGAACCGTTTCCGGATCAGCCGGGCACCCTTTGAACGAAGCGTGAGTGTAGGGGGACACCCTAGTAGCGACGTCGGCAATTTACACAACAGGATTTTTCAGAATCCGCAACAATCAAATCGGCACAGCTATTAAGTCTTTGTTTTTCAGACATTTATCGCAAAATCAGGACTACGCCACGCCTGCTCTGGACAGAAGTTATTGGCAACATCTCAATATTAAAGTTGTGCGTATGCAACAGCATTTAATATGAATGACGTAATCGGGTCGGAACGTTTAAAAAATGAGAGACGTCTGATTGCCCGAAAATCAGGCAATTGCGATAGACACCATTCGACGTGGCGTAAATTTATTTAAGAAAAGTTGGAACTTAATTGATTCAATACGGTCGTCGATTTAGCGCGCTAAATACACTGTGTATAGCGAATCTCTGGATTAGCTGTGAATTAAAGAGAGTGACGAATTGCCGCATGGCTTTATCCAGAGAACACGGCATTCAAGGTTCGATACAGTGGCTTGGCTCGATGCCGGCCCTTCTCTTGAGATCCCCTTGACCGCCGTCCCGTCGTGCTCTCGGTCGGCGTGCTTCGCACCATAGCGAGCAACGCGACCGGAATGAATGGCCCCAGAAAAAACCACCGTGAGGCGGTTTATGAATCCTGGCTGCTGCTTTGCCGGCAGAGCGCTTGTTCCACAGAACTCGCGCTGCGGAATAAGTGAAGCCTTCAGCACGGGCGTTGCCCGGAGGTGAACTGCGGCGCCGACCGCCGCGTGACAAAGACCCGTGCTGAAAGCGGACGGCATACATCGAACAGCCTTCCGTATTCATTTAACGGCACAGCCGTGCGCTTTTTTACACGGAGTTTCCCTACTTCCTGGTCGCTGACCTTATGGCTCGTCGCGGGGCCGACGAAGCATTGAGCGAGAGCCGACGCACTGCCCGCCATATCGCCAGGAAGGTCCGTCACTGCACATAATCCAGATACGCTTGAACGACGGAAGGAAACGATTGGATTGTGGGGATTTTTGCCGCGATGATGAATGAAGCAAATCGCGATGTTGCCGCGAGGGAATGCGGCGCTTAATACGCGTGCCTGAACCAAAGAGGATGGATCTTGAACTTCGTTTAAGCCGCCCAAGGTTGCTGCCAGAGTCTTTCCAGCAAACTGAGCCAGAATCAACTCAACCAGATTAATAGCGCAGCGGAAGTGACATATCGCCGCATCTGATATTGGATTCTCCCCGCAAAACAAAAAGGGTTCCGAAAACTCGGAACCCTTTTTCGCAACTATGGTGGGCCGGGTCGGAGTCGAACCGACGGTGTCCTTTCGGAGGCGGATTATGAGTCCGCTGCCTGCAACCAGCACGGCGTCCGGCCCAAGAAAAAGACCCGGTCATGAAGGCCGGGCCAATTCGTTGATTGGCCGACATACTACACGAAAAAGGGGCCTTCGCAACCGCAACGCCCAAGCGAAACAACCGGGAGGCCCCCTCAAACCGCTACATCATTTCCCACGAACCGCCAGCTTCGGTCAATTCCCTTCGAGGAACGACTTCAGCTTGTCGGAACGGCTCGGATGACGCAGCTTGCGCAGCGCCTTCGCCTCGATCTGACGGATCCGTTCTCGCGTCACGTCGAACTGCTTACCGACTTCTTCGAGCGTGTGATCGGTGCTCATCTCGATACCGAAACGCATGCGCAGCACCTTCGCTTCGCGCGGCGTCAGCGAGTCGAGCACGTCCTTCACAACATCGCGCATGCTGGCGTGCAAAGCAGCGTCGGCCGGCGCAACCGTGTTCGTATCTTCGATGAAGTCGCCCAGATGCGAATCGTCGTCGTCACCGATCGGCGTTTCCATCGAGATCGGCTCCTTCGCGATCTTCATGATCTTGCGGATCTTGTCTTCCGGCATTTCCATCTTCTCGGCCAGCGTTGCCGGATCCGGCTCGAGACCGGTTTCCTGCAAGATCTGACGCGAGATGCGGTTCATCTTGTTGATCGTCTCGATCATGTGAACCGGAATCCGGATCGTGCGCGCCTGGTCGGCAATCGAACGCGTGATGGCCTGACGAATCCACCACGTTGCATACGTGGAAAACTTGTAGCCACGACGATATTCGAACTTGTCCACCGCCTTCATCAGGCCGATGTTGCCTTCCTGAATCAGGTCGAGGAACTGCAGACCACGGTTCGTGTACTTCTTCGCAATCGAGATCACGAGGCGCAAGTTCGCCTCGGTCATTTCGCGCTTTGCCTGACGCGCCTTCAGTTCGCCGGCCGCCATCTGACGGTTGGTTTCCTTCAGGTCCTTCAGCGGCAGTACAACGCGCGCCTGCAAATCGAGCAGGCGCTGCTGCTGTTCCTGAATGGCCGGAATATTACGCGTGAGGATTGCGCTATACCCATGACCTTCGGCGACGATCTTGTCGGCCCACTCCAGATCCGTTTCGCTGCCCGGGAAACGCGCGATGAATTCCGCACGCGGCATGCCGCACTTGTCGACCACCGTATGCAGGATCTGACGCTCGACCTGACGCACTTCGTCCACCTGCGCACGCAACGTGTCGCACAGACGCTCGACGGTCCGCGCGGTAAAGCGGATCGTCATCAGTTCGTTCTGGATCGTTTCCTGCGCCTTCAGATACGACTTGGACTTGTAGCCTTCCTTCTCGAACGCGCGACGCATCTTGTCGAACCATTCGCTGATCATGGCGAACTTCTCGAGGGACGCACGCTTGAGCGCTTCCATCTGCGCTGCGTTGGCCGTGGCTTGCGCCGTGCCGTCGTCTTCTTCCTCGTCTTCCGTGTCCTCTTCCTCGGCTTCCTCGTCTTCGCTCTCGATCGCTTCCGCTTCCTGCGCGGAGAAGCCGTCCGCATCTTCCGCGTTGGCGTCGATCAGGCCGTCGACCAGTTCGTCGATACGGATTTCCTCGTTCGCGACGCGCTCGGCCATTGCCAGAATGTCGGCGATCGTGGTCGGGCACGCCGAGATGGCCATCACCATGTGCTTGAGGCCGTCTTCGATCCGCTTTGCGATTTCGATTTCGCCTTCGCGCGTGAGCAGCTCGACCGTACCCATTTCACGCATGTACATGCGGACCGGGTCGGTGGTGCGGCCGAATTCGGAGTCGACGGTAGAGAGCGCGACTTCCGCCTCCTCTTCCACTTCGTCGTCCGACGAAGCGGCGGGTGCATTGTCGTTCAACAGCAGCGTTTCAGCATCCGGCGCCTGCTCGTACACCGCCACGCCCATGTCATTGAACGTGCTGATGATGCCTTCGATCGCCTCGGTCTCGGTGAAGTTGTCCGGGAGGTGGTCGTTGATTTCCGCGTACGTGAGGAAGCCGCGCTCCTTGCCGAGCTTGATCAGCGCGCGCAGTTTGGCGCGGCGCTCTTCGAGTTCCTCGACGGTGCCCGGCTGCGATGACGCGAACGCGTCTTTCAGCAGCGCTTTTTCCTTTGCACGACGATCGCGAGCCTTGACCTTTTCCACCTTGCCGGGAACGGCCGCAGGGGTTTCTTCGCTTTGGGTTGCGTCGTCATCGACGGGTGTTTCGTTCAGCTTTTTCGTCATGGAGTTCGTCGTACCGGCTGTAGTCTCGACTCGCGGCTGTTGGACAACAGCCGGTTGAACCGTGGATACTGGAGTCTCGCGCTCTACCGCATCGTCCTGCGCGGCAGGCGCTTCCCTTGCGCTTCTGACACCCGACCGTTTTGTGGCCGGTGGTGGTACAGCTTTCGCCGCCCTGACCAGCTCCGCTCGCGCAGCGGAAGTGGTCGAGGATTTCTTCCCGGCAGCAGGTGCGACGCTTGCGGCAGACGTTTTTCTGGGGGAGGAAGCTAACTTGGCCTCGGTGACCTTTCTGGTCGGCTCGTTCGAACCTGTGCCTGTCGCTTTTTTTCCGCCTGGTGTCTTTGCCATCGCAATCGCCTTTTCGCCTTTGCTAGGAAAACCATTGAAAAAACAAACCGCTGGAAACCTTTAATTATAGCACTCAGGTTTCTGCCATCCTGCTTACAGCCCGAGCTGGCGCTTCATCTCAGCCCGCTTCTGATTCAGGCCCGTCAGCTCCGCAAACTCCTCCGGCGTGTGCCGGGATTGCCGCGAAAGCTGCTCGAGACGATCGCAGTAAGCGTCGTATCGCATCTTCAGAATCGCCGCTTGCAGTTCCTCTCCGACGATCCGTTCCTGCTCGCGCCGCTCCTCGATGACGGTCGCATCCTCCGGGTCCTTCAGCAGTAAATCCCGGACGTTTTCATCATAGTCTAGAATTTTGCGAAAGATTTCCTCGAAAGTTGGGGCATTTGCGCCGTTTCGCAATAGGTCGGACAGCAACTGAAACTCCGCCGAATCGCCCAGCGCGCGCGCATGTGTCGTCACTTCCTCGAACAGTTCGCCGTGCCGCGTGACGCTCAGAAGCGCCTGTTCGGCTTCCTCGTCGAGCACCGCCACCGTCCGCGGATACATCACCAGATTGCGCAGCGTTTTTTCTTCGATCCCGGTCACACTGCGCCGGTCTTTCCGGGCCGGTGCCGAACGGGTGGCTGCGGCAATCCGGGCGTCGACTTCGCATAACGCGGCCACTTCGTCGAACGGCACATCGAGCCGATCGGCAAACATATGCATGATCTGCGCGCGCAGCGCATTGGCCGGCAATTGCTGCAGCAGGGGTTTCGCGTCGAACAGCGCGCGGGCCCGGCCTTCCGGCTGATCTAGCTCCTTGCCGGCCAACACCTCGTTCAACATGAACTGCGACAGCGGCATGGCGCGCTCGACCTGTTCGGCGAACGCCTCGGTGCCGAATTCGCGCACATAGCTGTCCGGATCGTGCTCGGACGGCAAAAACAGGAACCGGATGGTCCGGTTGTCCGCCGCGTGCGGCAGGCAGGCATCCAGCGCACGGCGCGCAGCGCGGCGCCCAGCGGAATCGCCGTCGAAACTGAAGATGACCGTATCGGTCTGACGCATCAGTTTCTGCACATGAATCGGCGTGCAAGCCGTGCCGAGCGTGGCCACTCCATTCTGGAACCCCAATTGGGCCAGCGCAACCACGTCCATGTAGCCTTCGACCACCAGCACGTAATGCTGTTCGCGAATCGCCAGACGTGCCTCGAACAGCCCGTACAGCTCGCTGCCTTTGTTAAATAGAGGCGTTTCCGGCGAATTCAAATATTTCGGCTCACCGCCGTCCAGCACACGGCCACCGAAGCCGATCACCTGCCCTTTCACATTGCGGATCGGGAACATGATCCGCTCGCGAAAGCGGTCGTATCGGCGGTTCTGACCTTGCGCATCCGACTTTTCGCTGACGATCACAAGACCTGATTCGACCAGCGCGTCATCCCGATAGTTGGGGAATGCGGGCTCGAGGTTCTGCCAACCGTCCGGTGCATAACCAAGGCCGAAGCGGGCGGCGATCTCACCGGTCAGGCCACGTTTCTTCAGATACTGGATCGCGACCGGCGCGCCGCGCAGCTGTTTTCGGTAAAAATCGCAAGCGGTCTGCATGACATCGAATAGCGCCGTGGTGACGGCCTTGGACGCGGCCGGCGAATACCCGCCGGAACCACCGCCGCCGTATCCCGGCGAAGGCTCGTTCGGCACGGTCAAACCAACCGATTGCGCAAGCTCGTTGACCGCCTCTGGAAATGTGGAGCCGACGTGCTCCATCAGGAATCCGATAGCCGTACCATGCGCGCCACAGCCGAAGCAGTGATAGAACTGCTTAGTCGGACTAACCGTAAACGAAGGGCTTTTCTCGTTGTGAAACGGGCACAGCCCCATGAAGTTCGCGCCGCCCTTTTTCAACTGCACATACCGGCCGACCACGTCGACGATATCGACGCGGTTGAGCAGGTCCTGCAGGAATGACGGTGGAATCACAGTGAATGACGCTACCTAAAAAGCTCAAGGCTGCGCGCGCCGTCGAACAACGGCGCGCGCAGACCGGAAATACGGAAATTACTTCGCGAGCGCGGCTTTGACTTGCGCCGAGACAGCGGTCATGTCGGCGCGGCCGGCCAGTTTCGGCTTGAGCACGCCCATCACCTTGCCCATGTCCTGCGGGCCGGCAGCCCCAGTTTGCGCAACCGCGGCCTGAACTTCGGCAACGATCTCCGCCTCGGACATCTGCGCCGGCATATAGGCGGACAGGATAGCCAGTTCGGCCTTTTCCTTGTCGGCTAGATCCGTGCGGCCAGCGGCTTCGAACTGGCTGATCGAGTCTTTGCGCTGCTTGATCATCTTGTCGATGACGACGGTGATCGCCGTGTCGTCAAGGGTGATGCGTTCGTCGACTTCGCGTTGCTTGACCGCGGCGAGCAGCAGGCGGATCGTGCCGAGACGCTCGGTCTCACGCGCCCGCATGGCAGCTTTCATATCGTCGTTGATCTGGTCCTTGAGACTCATCACTCACCTGAACGTGTTGAAGATTTAAAAACCGGCCGGCTAACCGCACCAATACGCTGCATCAATGCGCCGAATCCAACACAAACGCCCGCTTGGGACTGCTTCCTCAAGCGGGTTGGCGCAATGTGCGTAGTGGATGCGACCCTGCCGGCTGGCCCGAAGGGCCGTATTTTCCGTGACGGCACCTGCTGTGCCCTCACCGGTTGGATGTCGCCGCTCCGTTCGACGGGAACCGCGGCAACGCCAGAATCAGTAGAACTTCTTTGGCAGCATCTGGCTACGCAGACGCTTGAAATGACGCTTAACCGCAGCCGCCTTCTTGCGCTTGCGCTCAGCCGTAGGCTTTTCGTAAAACCTTTCCGTAAAACTCACGGGCGCGCAGTTCCGTCGGCAACCCGTTTTTCTCCATCCTGCGCTCGAAGCGCCGCATGACAACTTCAGACGGCTCGCTGTCTTTTACGAGGAGGGTCGTCATTTTTCAATAACGGAACTTCGTAAAGGTTCAGGATTATAGCAGAGCTTTCTCACAAAGCTAATGCGCCGTCAAGCCCCTAGAACGTACTCCGCGGCCGCCTGGCCGGCCGCCACGCCGGAGGCCCACGCCCATTGGAAATTGTAGCCGCCGAGCCAGCCAGTCACGTCGACCGCTTCGCCGATGAAGTACAAACCCGGCGTGCGGGCGCTCATCATCGTCGCCGACGACAGGTCGCGTGTGTCGATACCGCCGCGCGTGACTTCGGCCTTGCGGTAGCCTTCGGTGCCGTTTGGGGTGAGCGTCCAGCGCGACAAGGCTTCGCCGACGCGGCGCAGCGTCTTGTCCGGCAGATCGGCCACTCGGGCTTCAGCAGGAATCTCGTGGGTTTCCAGCCAGACGTGGGCAAGCCGTTGTGGCACCCATTCCGAGAGCAGATTGGCGATCTGGCGCTTTGTGCCGGTTTTGGCTTCCAGCAAGGCGGTCGTGGCGTCCTGCCCGGGCAGCAGATTGACGTGAATCGGCTCGCCAGGTTGCCAGTAGCTTGAAATCTGCAGAACGCCCGGGCCCGACAGGCCGCGGTGCGTGAGCAGCAGGTCTTCGTTGAACTCGGCGCCGGTCTTTTTGTTGCCGGTCGTCAGTTGCACCTCGAGCGACACGCCGGAGAGCGCCGAGAACGGCTCCCAGTCGGCCGGGGCGAAAGTCAGCGGAACCAGGGCGGGACGGGTGTCGATGAGCTTGTGGCCGAATTGCTTGGCGAGGCGGTAGGCGAAATCGGTGGCGCCGATCTTGGGGATCGACAGGCCGCCGGTCGCCACCACGATCGCGCGGGCCGTGATCGGGCCCGAGTGGGTGTCCAGTGTGAACCGTCCTTCGGCATCGTTGCGAACCTGCTCGACCGCGAGCGGCGTGCGCCACGCAATCCGGCCCGCATCGCATTCGTTCTTCAGCACATTGATGACCGCGTCGCTCGACTGATCGCAGAACAGCTGCCCCTTGTGCTTCTCGTGCCACGTCACGTGATGGCGCTTGAGCAACGCCATGAAGTCACGCGGCGTATAGCGCGCGAGCGCCGAGCGGCAAAAGTGGGGGTTAGCCGACAGATAATTGGCCGGCCCGGCGTATAGATTCGTGAAGTTGCACCGGCCGCCGCCGGAAATGCGGATTTTCTCCGCGAGGCGCTGCGAGTGATCGATCAGCACCACCCGGCGGCCGAGTTGCCCGGCCACGGCCGCGCACATCATGCCGGCCGCGCCCGCGCCGATCACTGCGATATCGAAGGATTCCATGGGGCCGCATTGTACCTGCGCGCCTGCGGCCCCTTGCCTGCGCTGCTATACTTTCAGGCTTGCCTTTTCAATTTTGGGCGCCGCGATGTCTTCGCTCGAGCGCCCCTTCCAACCACCAGCAACCCACCTGCAACCCCACCCACCATGCTCGTTCTCGGCATCGAAAGCTCCTGCGACGAAACCGGTCTCGCGCTCTACGACACAGAGCGCGGCCTGCTCGCGCACGCGCTGCATTCGCAAATTGCGATGCATCGGGAGTACGGCGGCGTGGTACCGGAGTTGGCGTCGCGCGACCATATTCGGCGCGCGCTGCCGCTGCTCGAAGAAGTGATGGAGCGCGCCGGCACGGTGCGCAGCGACATCGACGCGATCGCCTATACGCAGGGCCCGGGCCTTGCGGGCGCGCTGCTGGTCGGCGCGAGCGTCGCCAATTCGCTGGCCATGGCGTGGGACAAGCCGACCATCGGCATCCACCATCTCGAAGGGCACTTGCTGTCGCCGCTGCTGGTGGACGAGCCGCCGCCGTTTCCGTTCGTCGCGCTGCTGGTGTCAGGCGGCCACACGCAGTTGATGCGCGTGACAGACGTGGGTGTCTACGAGACTCTGGGCGAAACGCTGGACGACGCCGCCGGCGAAGCCTTCGACAAAACCGCCAAGCTGCTGGGCCTCGGTTATCCGGGCGGTCCGGAAGTGTCGCGAATGGCTGAATTCGGCACGCCCGGCGCAGTGGTCCTGCCGCGCCCCATGTTGCATTCCGGCGACCTTGATTTCAGCTTCAGCGGGCTTAAGACCGCTGTCCTCACGCACGCCAAGAAGCTCGGCGGCGCGAATATCTGCGAGCAGGCGAAAGCCGATCTGGCGCGCGGTTTCGTTGACGCTGCCGTAGACGTGCTCACGGCAAAATCGCTGGCTGCGCTCAAACGCACGAAACTGAATCGACTGGTGGTGGCAGGCGGTGTGGGCGCGAACCGGCAACTGCGCGAGGCGCTTTCCACCGCAGCGAAGAAACGCAATTTCTTCGTGCACTACCCGGACTTGTCACTGTGTACGGATAACGGCGCGATGATTGCCTTGGCCGGCGCATTGCGATTGCAACGTTGGCCCGATCAATCCGGCAAAGACTATGCGTTCACGGTGAAACCGCGCTGGGACCTGACTTCGCTCGCTCGCTGAATTTCAGCGACGTGACGATGTAAAAAAAGCCGCTCGGAAGAGCGGCTTTTTTATTCAGGCAAGGAAATGCGCGAATCACGCTGCCCGCTTATCGCGCTCGATCACGGCATACGCGCTGTGATTGTGAATCGATTCGAAGTTCTCAGCTTCGAGCACATAAGCGACGATGCGCTCGTCCGCGTTCAGACGCTGTGCGACATCGCGCACCAGGTCTTCGACGAACTTCGGATTCTCGTAGGCACGCTCGGTGACGAACTTTTCGTCCGGGCGCTTGAGCAAACCCCACAGTTCGCACGAGGCTTCTTCTTCAGCGATACGCACCAACTCTTCCACCGCCACATCGCCCGCCAGTTCGGCGTTGATCGTGACGTGCGAGCGCTGATTGTGCGCGCCGTACTGCGAAATCTTCTTCGAACAGGGGCACAGGCTCGTGACCGGCACCAGCACCTTAAGGAACAGACGCGTCGCGCCATTGCGGGTCTCGCCCGTCAACGTCACTTCGTAGTCGAGCAAACTTTGCACACCCGACACCGGCGCGGTCTTGTTCACGAAGTACGGGAACGACACTTCGATGCGACCTGCCTCGGCCTCGAGCTTTTCAAGCATCGCGGCAAGCATGGTGCGGAACGTGGCAGCCTCGAGCGGCGCCTTGTTCTCTTCAAGCAGCGCGACGAAGCGCGACATGTGCGTGCCCTTCTGATCGGCGGGCAGATGCACGTCGAGATTCCACGTGCCGACCGTCGGCTGCACTTCGCCGCCTTGCGTGCGCACCGTCAACGGATGACGCACTGCCTTGACGCCGACTCGTTGAATCGGAATCTGACGCGTATCGGGCGTGCTCTGCACGTCGGGCATCACAAAGGCGGGGTTCATCTGGTTCATATTCTTGTCCTTTCAAGAAAACGCCGGGCCGCCCCTGGTTTTCCGCTCCGCGGGAAGTCCCCCTCCCCGACGGAAGTCCCCTTAGGGGATTGGGGGATTGCCCCCACGGGGAATATCGCGAAGCGACAGATTTGGGGGGGTCTCAGCGGCCGAGCGGATCAGGGCGCACAACAGCAAACGCCGGCCCTTGCCGGCGTTGGATGATGGACCCGAAGGTTCATCGATTCAAGCTGGAGATCGCTATGGCCGCCATAGCCGCGACATAGCGCACGGCAGGGCGGCGCAGCGACACAACTAGGCGACGCGCTTCACCGAGGTTTGACCGGCAACCGCGCCACTGGAAACAAAGCGTTCGCGAATCGACTTGGCAATGCCCGTAGCGTCCAGACCGCACGCGGCGAGCAGCTTGGCCGGATCCCCATGATCAATGAAGCGATCCGGGAGGCCCAATTGTAGTACGGGCCGCATAACCCCACTCTCAAGCAGGGCTTCGACGCAAGCCGACCCCGCGCCGCCCATTACGCAGCCTTCTTCGACCGTGACGATGGCGTCGTGCGTTTCGGCCAGCTGGCGGACCAGCTCAGCGTCCAGCGGCTTCACGAAGCGCATGTTCGCCACCGTGGCGTCCAGTTGCTCAGCAGCTGCCAGCGACGGTGCGACCATCGTACCGAAGGCCAGAATCGCAATCCGCTTGCCGGCCGGTTGCGACGTTTCACGACGGACCTCGCCCTTGCCGAGCGGCAGCGCCGTCATTTGCTTGACGGTTGCCACACCCGTGCCGGCGCCGCGCGGATAGCGCACCGCCGTCGGGTTCGGCTGCTGCAATGCGGTGTACAGCATCTGACGGCATTCATTTTCGTCCGATGCAGCCATCACCGTCATGTTCGGGATACAGCGCAGGAACGCCAGATCGTAAGCGCCTGCGTGTGTTGCGCCGTCCGCACCGACCAGACCCGCGCGGTCGATGGCGAACACCACCGGCAGGTTTTGCAGCGCGACGTCGTGGATCAGTTGGTCATAAGCACGTTGCAGGAAGGTCGAGTAGATCGCGACCACCGGCTTCATGCCGTCCGCAGCCAGACCGCCGGCGAACGTCACCGCGTGCTGCTCGGCGATGCCGACGTCGAAGTAACGATCCGGGAAACGCTTCTCGAACTCGACCATGCCCGAGCCTTCACGCATGGCCGGCGTGATACCGATCACGCGCGCGTCCAGCTCGGCCGCGTCGCACAGCCATTCGCCGAACACCTGCGTATAGGTTTTCTTCGACGGCGTGGTGGCCGGCTTGATGCCCTCAGCCGGATTGAACTTGCCCGGGCCGTGGTACAGCACCGGATCGGCTTCAGCCAGCTTGTAGCCCTGGCCCTTCTTCGTGACGACGTGCAGGAATTGTGGACCGCGCAGTTCCTTGATGTTCTGCAACGTCGGGATCAGCGAGTCGAGGTCGTGACCGTCGATCGGGCCGATGTAGTTAAAGCCGAACTCTTCGAACAGCGTAGCCGGCACGATCATGCCCTTCGCGTGCTCTTCGAGCTTGCGAGCCAGATCGAGCATAGGCGGCGCGACGCGCAGCACACGTTCGACGCCCGCACGCGCGGCAGCGTAGAAACGGCCCGACATCAGGCGCGCCAGATGGCGATTCAGCGCGCCGACCGGCGGCGAAATCGACATGTCGTTGTCGTTGAGGATGACCAGCAGCGGCACGTCGTCTTCGACGCCTGCGTTATTCATCGCCTCGAAAGCCATGCCGGCCGTCATCGCACCGTCGCCGATCACGGCAATTCCCGTGCGGTTCTCGCCCTTCAGCTTGCTGGCGACTGCCATGCCGAGCGCGGCCGAGATCGAGGTGCTGGAGTGCGCGGTGCCGAAGGTGTCGTATTCCGATTCGTCACGCTTCGGAAAGCCGGAGATGCCGCCCAGTTGACGCAGCGTGTGCATCTTGTCGCGGCGGCCCGTCAGGATCTTGTGCGGGTAGGTTTGATGGCCGACGTCCCACACGATCCGGTCACGTGGCGTGTCGAACACATAGTGCAGAGCAATGGTCAACTCGACCGTGCCGAGATTGGACGAAAGATGGCCGCCCGTCTGCGATACGCTGTCGAGCACGAAGGCACGCAACTCGTCTGCAAGCGGTTGCAATTGGCGGCGATCGAGGCGGCGCAGGGCCGCCGGGTCGTCGATGGTTTTCAGCAAGTCGTACATCGTCGTTCCATTGTAGGAAAACTTACGCGCCCGCACTTCATACATGCACCTCGTAGCAAAGGTGCGCGGCGGCGAGCTTTCGCGTTCAGCTAACCCGGTTCACCACCAGGTCGGCCAATTCGGCCAGACGCTGCGCGCGCGCACCGAACGGCGCAATCGCAGCGTGGGCGTCGCTGCGCAGTTGCGCTGCGAGCGCACGCGACGCATCTAGCCCAATAATCGACACGTAGGTCGGCTTGCCGTCCTTCGCGTCTTTACCTGCCGTCTTGCCAAGCGTCGCGGAGTCGGTCGTGACGTCGAGAATGTCGTCGACAACCTGAAACGCGAGGCCGACAGCGGCCGCATACGCGTCGAGCGAACGCATCGCGTCCGCATTCGGCGTTTCGCCCGCCAGCGCGCCCATGCGTACAGCAGCACGCAGCAAGGCGCCGGTTTTCATCCGGTGCATGGTTTCGAGTTGCGCGCGCGTCAGCGTGTGGCCGACGCTCGCCAGATCGATGGCCTGGCCGCCGCACATACCGATCGAGCCACTCGCCAAGGCCAGTTCACGCACGAGCGATGCCTGCTGCGCCGGCGCCAGCACGTCCGACGTCAGCGCGACGAACGCCTGCGCTTGCAGCGCGTCGCCGACCAGCAGCGCCGTGGCTTCGTCATATTTGACGTGTACCGTGGGTTTGCCGCGACGCAGTGCGTCGTCGTCCATGCAGGGCATGTCGTCGTGCACGAGCGAGTACACATGGATCATTTCCAGCGCTGCCGCTGCCGCATCGAGGCCTTCGGCGCGCGCGCCGGTCAACTCGCCGGCCGCGTGGCACAGCAGCGGGCGCACCCGCTTGCCGCCACCCAGCACCGCATAGCGCATGGCTTCATGCAGTTTGGCCGGCTCGGTCGCTTCCGTAGGCAGGTAATGTTCTAGTGCCGATTCGACGCGCTCGAGCACCGAGCGTGTCCATTGTTCGAATGTCATAGGTCGTCCCCGCTTTCAGTAGCGGCTGTGCCTGCGCTATTCATAGGCAGCGGCTTGAGCGTCTCGCCATCGAGCACGCGTACCTGCTGCTCGACCTTCTCGAGCTGCTGCTGGCAAAACGTTACGAGAGCCGCACCGCGCCGGTAGGCGCCGAGCGACTCCTCGAGGCTGAGATTGCCGCTTTCCATACGCGCAACCAGCCCTTCCAGCTCGGCCTGAGCGGCCTCGTAGTTCTCGGGCAACGGTGTGGTATCGACGCCTTCAGCAGGCGCGGCAGCAGTATCTTTCGACGCGGTCTTCGCCATGAATAGTCGCAAAATTAAAACAAGTCGGACATTCTACGGCAAAAGCGACATTTCCGATCTCATCGCCAGCCCGCGCCCCGCCTTTGCCCTCCGTACCTGCCCCTCAGTCTCGCAGAAAAAAATCGATTGGTCTGCGGCGAAAACCGTGAACTTCCTTGACATTTTTGACCCAAATCAGGTACTTAAGCGCCCCAAGAAAGGGGAAACGGGTATAATCGCGGGCTCCCTAAATCGAATCTTCGATGGTTGGGTTGTTCACTGCTTTCACGTCTTCATCGGGAGTGGGAATGTCCAATCTGAGCAATGCATTGCAGTTGCGGTCTGTTCACAGCCAGCTGCCAGTCACGGCTTACTTTGACGAAGCGCTTCTAACGCGCGAAATCGACACCCTTTTCAAGAAAGGTCCTCGCTACATCGGCCACGATCTCATGGTGCCCGAAGCGGGAAATTATTTTGCTTTGCCCAGCGAGAGCGAAGGGCGTGTGCTCGTCCGTAACCAGCAGTCGCAAGTCGAATTGCTGTCGAACGTGTGCCGCCACCGGCAAGCCATCATGCTCAACGGCCGCGGCCAGACGGAGAACATCGTCTGCCCCCTGCATCGCTGGACGTACGACCTGAACGGCCAACTCCTCGGTGCACCTCATTTTGCGGACAACCCCTGCCTGAATCTCGGCGCCACACCGCTTCAGAACTGGCAAGGCCTGCTGTTCGAAGCGCAGGGGCGCGACGTCGCACGGGATCTGGCACGGCTCGGCACCACGCAACACTTCGATTTTTCGGGCTTCATGTTCGATCACGTCGAAGTGCACGAATGCAATTACAACTGGAAGACCTTTATCGAGGTCTATCTGGAGGATTACCACGTCGCGCCGTTCCATCCGGGCCTCGGCAGCTTCGTCAATTGCGACGATCTGACGTGGGAGTTCGGCGAGTGGTACAGCGTGCAGACGGTCGGCGTTCACAAGGACCTGGAGCAGCCGGGCAGCCCGACGTACCGTAAGTGGCACGACGAGGTTCTGCGTTTCCGCGGCGGCAATCCGCCCGAATTCGGCGCGATCTGGATGGTGTACTACCCCGGCATCATGATCGAGTGGTATCCGCATGTGCTGGTCGTGTCGTGGCTGATTCCGCGCGGTCCGCAGAAAACCACCAATGTGGTGGAGTTCTATTACCCTGAGGAAATTGCGCTGTTCGAGCGCGAGTTTGTCGAAGCCGAGCGCGCCGCCTATATGGAAACGGCCCGCGAAGACGACGAGATCGCCGAGCGCATGGACGCAGGCCGCCGCGCGCTGATGGAACGTGGCGAATCGCAGGTCGGCCCGTATCAGAGCCCAATGGAAGACGGCATGCAGCACTTCCACGAATTCTTGCGGCGCGAACTCGGCGCAATCTGATCCGCGCGCGACCCGTATTGACCGGCATTTGAGCCGATCCTTGCGCAAGCCGCATCAAAGCATGGAAAGACGGGCTTCGGCCCGTCTTTTTTTGTTTAGACTATCAGTATGGTTCGGTCATTTGCTAACGCGCCAAGCCGCCGGGCAACCGCCGCAATCGCCCGCTTCGCGACCATCTTGCATGGGACCGGAGTTAGCGTGTCGACTCAGGAGACGTCATGCCCCACACTCACTACACCACACTCATCTCCGCGACAAACCTTGCGGAACGGCTGGCCGCTGCGCCGGGCAGCGTGTTCGTCGTCGATTGCCGTTTTGATCTGGCCGACACCGGAGCAGGCGAGAAAGCCTATCTGGCCGGGCATTTGCCGGGCGCGCACTATCTGAACCTCGATCGCGATCTGTCGGGGCCAAAGAACGGCAACAATGGCCGCCATCCGTTACCGGATCGTGCGCGGCTGGTGGAGACGCTGGAATCCCGCGGGCTCAAGCAGGGTCAGCAGGTGGTCGCTTATGACACGCAAGGCGGCATGTACGCCGCACGCGCCTGGTGGCTGCTGCGCTGGCTCGGCCACGACGCGGTTGCGCTGCTCGACGGTGGACTGCAGGCCTGGCAGGCCGCCGGCCACCCGCTGACGCAAGACGCCCCGGCGCAGAACACCGGCGACTTCAAAGCGGGCGCACCGCTTTCTGTCACCGTCGATGCGCAAACGGTCGAGCGCAATCTCGGCACGAAAGAACGCGTCGTGGTCGATGCGCGCGCGAACGATCGTTATCGCGGCGAGAACGAAACGCTGGATCGCGTCGGCGGCCATATTCCCGGCGCGCTCAATCGGTTCTTCAAGGACAACCTCACCGCCGACGGCCGCTACAAACCGGCACACACGCTGCGTGAGGAGTTCCATGCGCTGCTGGCCGACACGCCGCCGGAACACGTCGTGCTGCAATGCGGCTCGGGCGTGACAGCATGTGTTAACGCGCTCGCCATGGAGATCGCCGGCCTGCATGGCGCGGCGCTGTATGCAGGATCGTGGAGCGAATGGAGTTCTGACCCGAAGCGGCCGGTTGCAACGGGCCCAAATCCTTAATCGACCGATCAAGCGGACCGATTAATAAAAAGGCCGTGGCCGCTGCTCAGCGGTTACGGCCTTTTCACTCGTTAAGCCGAGCGCATCGGCGCCCCTTACGGTGCGTTAGCGACGGTATCGAAGGCGCCCGGCCACGCGAACAAGCGCCCTCATACGACTCCGTGCTGCTTGAACCACACCAGCGCCCGGCGCCAGCCATCTTCAGCATCGGCCTTCTTATAGCTCGGCCGATAGTCCGCGAAAAACGCGTGGCCTGCATCGTCATATACAACGAATTGCGAGCCGCGTCCCACCTCCGGACCCTGCGCGATAGCCTGCTTCATCTGTTCGAGCGTGTCTTGCGGGATGCTTTGGTCCTGGCGGCCGTATAGGCCCAACACCGGCGCATGCAACTGTGCCACTTCATCGAGCGGATTGTCCGGGGTCATCGCGGTTTTCTGGCCCGTTACGCGCCCATACCAGGCCACGCCCGCCTTCAGCCGAGGATTGTGCTCGGCATACAACCACGCAATCCGCCCGCCCCAGCAGAAACCGTTCACACCCAGCCGGTTCAGATCGCCGCCGTGTTCGCCGGCCCATGCGACGGTTGCGTCGAGATCGCCCATGACCTGGTCGTCCGGCACCTTGCTGACCAGTTGTTCATTGAGTTGCTGCATGCTCGTGTACACAGTCGGATCGCCTTGCCGTTCGTACAGATTCGGCGCGATCGCGAGATATCCCTGCTTGGCAAAGCGACGGCACACGTCGGCGATATGCTCGTGCACACCGAAAATCTCGTGTACGACGATGATCACCGGCAGGTGCGTCTTACCCTTCGGCTGCGCGCGATACGCCGGCACGAGCGTATCGCCCGAACGCACGCCAATCTCGCCGGCTTCGAGACCGTCGCTATCGGTATGGATGGTTTGCGCCGACACCGGCAGAACGGCTGCGGCGAAACCGGTGCCGAGCGCGGCCTTGATGAAAGTACGCCGATTGAAGGGAACGTGCGGGACCAGGCTGTCGATGTCGGGGTTCAGCATGCGGCGCTCCTCGGATGAAGGTTGGAGGCAACAGGATACGCTTCACCCGCGTCCTGTTGCACAGGCAACCTTCTCAAGCGCGCTCAGCACTTCAGTGCAGCTTGACCCGCGGCAGTGTGGTGCGCCGCAACCAGTGCGCGAAGGTGTCGAGCACCATCCGCGCGTAGCCGTGCAGCGCCGCGATATGCAGCCGGTACAGCGACATGTACATGAACCGCGCGAACAGCCCTTCGATCAGCATATTGCCGCCGATCACGCCGCCCATCAGATTGCCGACTGCGCTGAAGTGCCCGAGCGACACCAGCGAGCCGAAGTCGCGGTAGGTAAACTCAGGCAACGGCTTGTTGTCGAGTCGTGCCGCAAGCGCCTTCATCAGGAAGCTCGCCTGCTGGTGAGCCGCCTGCGCACGCGGCGGCACGTTGCGCTCGTTGCCCGGCCATGGGCAAGCCGCGCAATCGCCGAGCGCGAAGACGTTGTCGTCAATTTCGGATTGCAGGGTGCGGCGCACGATGAGTTGTCCCAGACGGTTGACCGGCAGGCCGTCCAGCTGGCTCAGGATAGCCGGTGCCTTGATGCCCGCTGCCCACACCGTCAGGTCGGCACGCACGGTTTTACCGCTGGCCGTGCGGATCATGCCGGGCGCGACCTCGGCCACGGTCTCGCCGGTCATCAGCTTCACGCCGAGTTTGGTGAGCAATTCGGCGGTAGCCGTCGACACGCGCTCCTGCAAGGCCGGCAAAATACGCGGCCCGGCCTCAATCAGAACGATACCGACGTCGTGCCGCGGATCGAGCTTATGCAAGCCGTACGCCGACAACACCTGGGCCGTATTGCGCAATTCAGCCGAGAGTTCGACCCCGGTCGCGCCGCCGCCGACGATCGCCACCTGGATGCGCGGCTCAGAAGAAGGCGACGTGCCCGAGCCCGATTCGACAGGTTCATGCACCTGATGCTCCGCGCGCATGCAGGCCGCGATCAGGCGTTTGCGGAAGCGCTCCGCCTGGCTGACCGTATCGAGCGCGAGAGAAAACTCCGGCGCGCCCTTCACGCCGAAGAATGCCGTGGTGCTGCCGATCGCGATAACCAGGGTGTCGTATTCGAGTTCGCGTGCGGGCAGCAATTCGGCGCCATCGTCGTCGAGCACTGTGCCGAGTGTGAGACGCTTGTTCGCACGGTCCAGACCGGTCAATTCGCCCTGCTGAAACTCAAAGCCGTGCCAGCGCGCTTGCGCCGCATATTCGAGTTCCTGGGTGAACGGGTCCATGCTGCCGGCGGCCACTTCATGCAGCAACGGTTTCCAGATATGGGTTGGATTACGGTCGACGAGCGTCACTTGCGCGCGCGCACCGCCCTTGTTCTTGCGGGGTGCATAGCGGTCGCCCAGGCGTGTCGCCAGCTCCAGTCCCCCCGCGCCCCCACCAACGACGATAAATCGATGCATTGAACTCTCCGTATTTGCCGATGGGTTGTGCGTCGCGACGGCGCGCATGACACATGAAGCGCGCGCCGTCTGTCCTGGCGATTGTCCGCGAGCGGCACGGGTTGTCACAAGCCATCAATACGCATATGTGACATGCGCACGACGTTATCGCCTATCCAGCCCCCGTCACACGCACGTCAATGCGCTTCTTCCCAGTTCAGGCCGGCGCCCACTTCCGCGACCAGCGGCACTTTCAGCGCGGCGACACCGCACATGAGTTCCGGCAAGCGCTTACGTACATCGAACAATTCCGCGTCCGGCACTTCGAGAATCAGTTCGTCGTGCACCTGCATGATCATGCGCGTACCGACCTTCGAGTCTTCGATCCACTTTTGCACCGCGATCATCGACAGCTTGATCAGGTCGGCGGCCGTGCCCTGCATCGGCGCGTTGATGGCCGCGCGTTCTGCTGCCTGGCGGCGCGGACCATTACCGCCGTTGATCTCCGGCAGCCACAAGCGGCGGCCGAACGCCGTTTCCACGTAGCCCTTGGCCTTCGCGCTCACACGCGTTTCGTCCATATAACGCGCAACGCCCGGATAACGCGCGAAGTAGCGGTCGATGTACAGCTTGGCTGCATCGCGTGTAATGCCGAGGTTCGCGGCAAGACCGAACGCGCTCATGCCGTAGATCAGGCCGAAGTTGATGACCTTCGCCACACGCCGCTGATCGTTCGACACTTCGAGCGGCGTCACGCTGAAAATTTCCGCCGCGGTGGCGCGGTGAATGTCTTCGCCTTGCGAGAACGCACGCAAGAGGGATTCGTCGCCGGAAATGTGCGCCATGATGCGCAATTCGATCTGCGAGTAATCGGCGGAGACGAGCTTGTGGCCCGGCGGTGCGATAAACGCTTCGCGAATACGGCGCCCTTCGCCGGTGCGAACCGGAATGTTCTGCAAGTTCGGATCGTTCGACGCCAGCCGCCCCGTAACCGCCACGGCCTGCGCATAATTCGTATGCACACGGCCCGTTTGGGCGTTGACCATGCGCGGCAGCTTGTCGGTGTAGGTCGATTTCAGCTTCGACAAACCGCGGTGTTCGAGCAGGATCTTCGGCAACGGATAGTCTTCGGCAAGCTTTTGCAGCACTTCTTCGTCGGTGGACGGCGCGCCGCTCGGCGTCTTCTTGACCACGGGCAATTCAAGCTTCTCAAAGAAAATCTGACCGATCTGCTTTGGCGAACCCAGATTGAATTCGCCGCCGGCCAGCACGTACGCTTCGCTTTCCAGTTGAATCAGACGCGTGGCGATTTCGCTGCTTTGCGCGCGCAGCTTGTCTGCGTCGATCAGCACCCCGGTGCGCTCCATCTTGCGCAAGACGCGCGAGGTCGGCACTTCGATGTCGCGATACACATAGTCGAGCGTCTTCTCGGCGGCCACTTGCGGATACAACGCCTGATGCAGACGCAAGGTGATGTCGGCGTCTTCTGCCGCGTATTCGGCGGCCGTTTCCAGCGCGACTTCATCGAAGCCGATCTGCGACGCACCTTTGCCCGCCACCTCTTCGTACTTGATCGTCTTGATGCCGAGATGGCGCAGCGCGAGGCTGTCCATGTCGTGCGTACGATGCGATTCGAGCACGTACGATTCAAGCAGTGTGTCGTGTTCGACACCGCGCATTTCGATGCCGTAGTTCGCCAGCACCTGCTCGTCGTACTTCATGTGCTGGCCGACCTTCTTGTGATCGGCGCTTTCGAGCCACGGCTTGAGTTTCGCGAGCACTTCATCGCGCGGCAGTTGCACGGGCGCGTCCGGGCCTCGATGCGCGACCGGCACATACGCGGCATAGCCCGGTTCAACCGAGAATGACAAGCCCACGATTTGCGCGGTCATCGGATCGAGCGAGGTGGTTTCCGAATCGAACGCAGTCAACTCGGCGGCGTTGATCTTCTCGAGCCACGCATCGAACTGTTCCCACGTCTGCACGGTGTCGTAGTGCCGTTCGATATCCACGGTGAGCGCCGGTGCCACATCGGTCTCGGGACCTGCCACCGCGTCAGCGATTTCCACTTCACGCAGCCATGTCTTGAAGCCGTTACGCGTGAACACGTCGCGCAGTTCTTCGCGCGATTCCGGCCGGCTCTCCAGACTTTCTTCGATCGACACGATATGGCCGGTCAGATCGCAATTGCGCTCGACAGTGACGAGTTTCTTCGCCATGGGCAGAAAATCGAGCGCACGGCGCAGATTGTCTCCTACCGCACCTTTGATTTCGTCCGCATGTGCGACGATGCCATCCAGCGTCTCGTACTGCGCGAGCCATTTGACCGCCGTTCTCGGGCCGCATTTCTCGACGCCCGGCACGTTGTCGACGGTATCGCCGATCAACGACAGGTAGTCGATGATGCGCTCCGGCGGCACGCCGAATTTGGCGATCACGCCGGCGCGGTCGAGCGTTTCGTTGGTCATCGTATTGATGAGGGTGACATGATCCGACACGAGCTGCGCCAGATCCTTGTCCCCAGTCGACACGATCACCTTCATACCGCGCTTTTCTGCTGCGGTGCTGAGCGTGCCGATCACGTCGTCGGCTTCGACGCCTTCGATCATCAGCAACGGCCAGCCGAGCGCGCGCACGGCGACGTGAATCGGCTCGATCTGGCGCGAGAGATCGTCCGGCATGGACGGACGGTTCGCCTTATAGTCGGCATACCAGTCGTCGCGAAACGTTTTGCCCTTGGCGTCGAACACGCACGCGCTATACTCTGCTGTGACTTCCTTGCGCATGCGCCGCAGCATGTTGATCATTCCATAGAGCGCACCCGTCGGGCCGCCCTCGGGTCCGCGCAGATCAGGCATCGCATGGTAGGCCCGGTACAGATAACTCGAACCGTCTACCAATAGCAGGGTCTTACCTTCAAGGCTTCGTTCTTCAGGCATTATGACTAAGAGAAAAGTGATTCCGAGTCTGCGATCACTCGCAGATCAAGAGCGCGCAACGGCTAAGAAGGCCCGCGCATCGTGGCAGATGTTCACGATTATGGCAGAGTTTATCGAGGCGACCGAGTACCTCTCGGAGATTCGCCCGGCTGTCAGCATCTATGGTTCAGCGCGCCTGAAACCGAACTCGCCCTACTACAAACTTGCCACGCAAATCGCGCGCAAGCTGTCGGACGCCGGCTTCGCGGTGATCTCCGGCGGCGGCCCCGGCATCATGGAAGCGGCCAACAAGGGCGCCCATGCGGGCAAGGCCCCTTCGGTCGGCCTGAACATCGAGCTGCCGCACGAGCAATCGGGCAATCAATGGCAGGACATCTCGCTGCGTTTCCGTCACTTCTTCACGCGCAAGGTCACGTTCGTCAAGAACTCGGATGCGGTGATCGTGATGCCGGGAGGTTTCGGCACGCTGGACGAACTCGCCGAAGTCCTCACGCTGATTCAAACCAAGAAGTCGCGCCACGTGCCGATCATTCTGGTGGGCGGCGAGTTCTGGGAAGGCCTGCTTGCGTGGTTCAAGAACTCGCTCACGCCGATGGGCCTGATCAATCCGGCGGATATGGACTTGATGCAGGTGATCGACGATCCGGATCAGGTGCTCGAAGCGGTGCTGAAGTTCTACGAAGACCGTGAAGAAGCCGAACCGCATCCGGCCAAGTCGGATGAAGACCGGATGTTCTATCTGTAATGCTGAAACTTCGCGCCCTGTGCGCGAAGTGCATGTGTAATGAATAGTGAGTAACGCACACAGGCTTTAGCGGGCGACCCCAAGGTCGCTCGCTTCCACCACATCGGTCTGATCACCCTGCGCTTGCAGCCATTCGCAGAACTGCGCCACGAGCGGCGCCTGCGCGACCTCCCGCCTCGCCACCCACCAATAGCCGCGCGCATCGATACGCGGACCCGCCAACGGCACGACGAGCCGTCCCGATGCCAGCTCATCCGCCAGCAAGGGCAACGGACCGAGCGCTACGCCGAGGCCATCCACCGCAGCCTGCAAGGCCAGATAGAAGTGATCGAATGACTGCTTCTTCCGGCATTTCGCCGTTACCCCTGCTGCCGATAACCAGTTGCTCCACGCGTCGGGCCGCGTATCCGAATGCAGCAGCACATGCTTCGCGAGATCGTCAGCCGCGTTGACTGGCGAGCGCTGCAGGAGCACGGGACTGCACACCGGAATCTCGCTCTCGCCAAGGAAGTGGCCGCTCACGCAGTTCGGCCAATGCGCCGGCCCGCGCCGCACCGCGACGTCGAAGCTGTCCAGTGTTTCGACCGGTGCGTTTGATGTCGATAAGCGCAGCTCCGCATTCGGCGCCTTGCGCTGGAACTGATGAAGCCGCGGGAGCAGCCATTTCATCGCGAAGGTCGGCAGCGCATTCACCCGCAACACATGAACGACGCCCGTGTCGCGGAGTTGATCCGTGGCAAGCGCGATACTGTCGAACGCAGCCTGGACGGTGCCCAGATAGCGGCGGCCGTCGTCGGTCAGGCGTACGCGCTTGCCGCGGCGATGGAACACCTGCACGCCGAGCCATGTTTCAAAAGCCGCGACTTGCCGGCTGATTGCACCGTGCGTCACATGCAATTCGTTCGCTGCGGCGGTGAAGCTTTCATGCCGCGCGGCAGCTTCAAAGGCGCGCAGCGCAGGAAAAGGAGGAAGATTACGAGCCATGCTTGTGATTCTAAATCACAAAGGCATGCTCAAAAATCGTTTTGCTCACCGCCGGTTCAGCGCTAACCTCCTGAGCTTGAACTGGAAGCTTAGCGATATGGATCACGATCTCACCTCGGCCGAGGCCGCCCTGGCGCCCACGCCTACATTGCGGGAAATTTTTGGCGGATTTCTTGGCCTCGGGCTGATCTCGTTCGGCGGCGCACTGCCTCTGGCGCGGCGCGCCCTTGTCGAGCGGCGGCGCTGGCTGACCGGCGCTGAATTCACTGACTTACTGGGCTTGTGCCAATTCCTGCCGGGCGGCAATGTGATCAATCTTTCAGTGGCGATCGGGATGCGCTTTCGCGGCGTGCCGGGCGCACTGGCGGGTTTGCTCGGATTAATCGCGGGGCCGTCGCTGGTCGTGATCGGCCTTGGCGTACTTTACGAACACACGCAAAACAACTCGCACGTTCGACATCTGTTTGCCGGTCTCGCCGCCGCCGCGTCCGGTCTGCTGATCTCCATGGCCGTGAAAATCCTGCTGCCGTTGCGAGATAAACCGATGGCCGCGCTCATCGCGGCGCTCGGTTTCATCGCGATTGCCATCATGCGCCTGCCGCTTCTGCCTACGATGCTGGTGCTCACGCCGCTCAGCATCTACATTGCATCGAGGGCCGCACGATGAACGACACGCTCATTTCTCTTGCCATCATTTTCAGTCAGCTTTCGCTACTGGCGTTCGGTGGCGGCAACACGATTCTTCCGGAGATGCAGCGTCAGGTAGTGGACGTGCATCACTGGATGCCGGCCAGCGAATTCAGTGCGCTATTCGCGCTCGCGCAAGCGGCGCCGGGACCGAATCTGATGATCGTGACGCTGATCGGCTGGCATGTGGCGGGTTGGGCGGGAATGCTGGTGACTTCAGTGGCGAAGTTCGGACCGTCTTCGCTCGTGACGATTCTTGCGTTGCATGCGTGGGATCGGTTCAAGGACCGCCCGTGGCGGCGTTACGCGCAAATGGGCTTGGTACCGGTGACGGCGGGCATCGTTGCGGCAAGCGCGGCGCTGATCGCCGAAGCGTCGAACCCGACTGCGATTGCGTGGGCAATCACCGCTTTTACTGCCGTGCTGGCGTTGAAAACGCGTATTCATCCACTGTGGCTGCTGGCGGCAGGAAGCTTGATTGGGTTGACGGGGTTTGGGCAGTTTTGAAATTCGTCGCTAGGCGCTTGGTCGTTCCAACGATCTGCACCAAAATCCCTTTCAAAAACGAAATCCGCTCCACTCCAAACATATAGCGCACCAGATTGACGCCCAGTCGACGGATCATATGCATCGTGCCCAGTCAGAACTGGCACACCGCCGTCATGACCAACCTCCACTCCCGCGCCAAAGGAAATTAATTGGAAGCGGAGATTTCCTCGCAAACCAGCAAAGACAGCCGTGTAAGAGTTTCGTGCAATGTTTATCGAATCGACGAGGCAAATGTTTAGAGTTCCATCGCGCAACAGTTCAGAATATTTCTGAAATTTCAGACCACGATAAACTTATCGAACGAGCATTTATCATTTCCGCAGATAAAAAATCGCATATCCGCATCTGAAAACAATTTGGACGCAAGATGGTGTTTGAGAGCAGATGATCCGCAGGCCTGAGCAGGTACACAGATAGTCAATATTAAAACTGATAGAAGCAATCTCATAGGTTTTTCCTCCCCAAAGAGATCTGTATCGCAAGCATCATTCGATGCGTGCCCCTCTTTGACCCTGACATGGACTGGACGGCTCTACTGCCCGACGCTAGTAGAACGGCAGCTTATGCTGCGACTCATTGTACATTCTTCGGCAGGCGAGTTACGCAAGACTTCGAAACATTGTCCTCAAAGTATGTGCTAATCAATCGCCTCCTTTTTCTATCCACCTTTAACTCAATAAATTCATCGCCGCATGCTGGAAAATACTCCACGAATGCCTGTCTTTTTCTGGAGTACATAAAAATTCTGTGAACTGTGTACACCCCCATCCCATCATCGATGTACCATACTGAAAAATCCTTTTTCCCATCAAAATTAAAATCATCGACGTTTATATTTATTCTTCTCTCTGAATCAACGACTATTTCCCCGTGCCGCTTTAAATTGACTCCATAAATTTTATAAAGAATCGTCTTCCCCCCTACTTTTAACGCTGCATTTACTCCGCCGTCAGGCGAAAATTCTATCCATCCGCTCGATGCGCAAGCCCGGCAACAAAAAAACAACAGGACAATCTGAATAAAAAAAGTATTTTTCCCCATAAATCTACTCCGGCGACTCCATATCAGCGCACACGACGCTCTTTGGTGGCGGTGCAACGATCAGTTCTGTTGAGCTACTTCCGATTCTATCTGTCAGTTTGCGAAGCATGTATGCGGAGTATGCCTGCCTTTCATAATAACCATTCCCGCCTCCATTCACCAACCGGTTCACAAGGCCAATGTTCGCAGCAGAATACAGCCGATCGGCGACTCTGTTTATATTAAATCCTTGCGAGAACGATTTAGATACCCAATAGAAACCACCTGAGTCGCAGGAGGAGAAAACGTCTTCGGCTACAAAATCAGGATCAAACCGAGGGAACCAGACGATCAACTGACCGCCGTCATTCGGATTTCCCGTGTAATGACGAGACGCGGATGTAATCCGTGGAGCGATCGAGGGCAAGCGCTCTGTATATGCACCCACATTGTTCGGAAAAGATCTAAACTTGCCATACTGCATATAGTTCCCGGCCCACGTAAGCTGCATTATTCCCCGTCCGTAGAACGCACCGTAGTATTCCGTCGCAGGATTGTTATTTGAATACTGCCCAAAACCCCATTCGTGCATAAGTCTCCTGACGCCACTCAGATTTCTCCACTGCGCCGTTTCAAGAAGCACCTGAGCCAAAAAAATGGAAATGCGTTGCTTATCGTGTCCTATATATTTTCGAATGCATTTATTCAATGCGACCGAGTGTTCCCGTATTCGATTACATGCTTCCGTTTTTGTCAGGGTGTACGTCGCCCCGTCGGTAGTAATTGCCGTCCGTGGGTTTCCAGTTTGGCCGTAAAACGTATGCCGAGGAAACGTAGCGGCAAGCTCGTCCAGGCTCATCCATCCACACCTTCTGAAATGCCGAATAAACGCCATCGGATGAAAAAACCAAAACTTCTCGCCAGCAGGCAATCCCGTGTGATCCCAGAACTGAAAGGACTTCAGCAGGTTGAGGAATTTCCTGTAGCCTGCCTCGTTGCCATCGTAGAACTCGCCCGGGTCTTTCAATTTCCGGTAACGATCCTCGTTGTGCGTGCTATCCCATTCGCTCGGCGCTTCACATACAAAACCACGCAACTGTTCGCGCACGCCTTCGGTCGTCTTCAAATAGCGAACAAGCACATCTTCCTTCTGATATTCCTCAGTCTGCGCTGCTTCCTGCGGTGTTTCGTGCTCCTTCGCGTCCTTCAGGATTTTCTTCAAGGCATCGATATCGCAGAGCCCATCCGTATTGAACGGTCCGCTACCTTCGCTGATCTTCTTCCAGCCTTTAAAGAACGGGAAATCAGCATCAGACAATTTCAAAACACCCCGATTGTTGATGTCGATATAGCCTTGCTGGCCTGCCGCAAATGCGACTCGCATCCAAGTAGTACGCGCAGCTTCTGGCAACGTTGCGGGTGCTCTGAACACGCGTCCGAAGCGCAGCATCTCGTAGCCGTCGCTCGGGCAGCCCGGATATAGGGCGCTCGCCCGGTTGTAAAGGTTATATTCGTAGTCAGGCTCACGAATTGGTTCTGTGGTCAGCAATTCGAACTGCCCCGCCCCCGCGCCGCGCCACACTTTTGTGAATTTCGAGCCTTTGTGAAACCATGCCTCGACATATAGCGTGTCGGCATTCCGCCCAGCGCGCAATTCGTCGAATCGGATGCCGTTGAGCTTGTGGTGTGCGTCTGTGCCCACCGGTAATGGCAGGAACTGCTGCTGGGGTGGGATGACGTAATAGCTGCTGCCCCAATAATCAGCAATAGCAGGGGTGGTAACCTGCTCCTCGCCTAATTGGGTATGCCCAAAATAAGCATCGAAATCCGGCTTCGTCATGAAGATCTCGAAGTGCAGGTGCAACTGGCCATGGCATCGCCCCGTCAGGCCAAGAATGTCCTTCCGATAGACTTTTAGGCCGCCACCGGCCTGAGCCGGAGCAACGGCCGGCGGCTGCATATTGGGTCCTGGCGAGGACGTCCGCAAGAACGACGGCAAAACGTCTGGGTGGAATCCGTGGTCGTTATAACCGTCGAGTTCCAGCAAGTGCATGTAGAGCGAATAGAACGTCAGCTTATGGCCTTCGCCCGTGTCGGTAGTATGTTTGAGCAGCACGAAGCCAGCATTACTGTCCTGCACTCCGCCGCCGCCGTCGAAGGCATACTGGCATACCCGATACGCCACGACCTCGCCGTCCGCGATCGCGTGAATTTTTTCGTTCTGCATTCTCGGTGTCAGATGCATGCCGGGATGCCAGCGGCGATCGAACGCAATCGGATAGATACCGTGCGCCATTTCATAACGATCAACCGCATCCATCACCGGATCGGTTGAGTTGATATCCTGTGTCTCGAGCAAGAAAGGAGGGCTGATTATCATCGTCTCAACGCTCCAGGCAACTCGATTCAGAAGCCCTCAAACGACTGCCCGGACGGGCCCGCCCACAGGAGGCCTGAGCTAGCATCCAGACCGCAACCAGCCTTATCCCCAACTGATGGCGGAAAGTTTACAGAAGGGGTTGCAAGGCTGGCTCGAACATCTTCTTCGAACCATTGCGGCAGCTTACGGCTCACTGAGGCGGAACGGAAACCGGCCTCAACGACGGAGACGCGGGAGTATTCCCGGCCGTAGCACTTCGGATCTGCAATTGTCCTAATCTTGGTCTGCATCGGGGCATCTCCGGTCTCTTGTAGCCGATCGGATGATGTCGATTCATTCGACGTCATCCGATCCGACTCTTTTAATATGACCTTGGACGCTACCTGTTGCCCCGGCTCGCGCCTATAAGAAAAGTCTGATTGTTCTCCCCTACAGCGACGACCGCCCAGACGGCTGATCTATTCGCCGCCGAATCCCGCTAAACCGCCGCTTACTGAAACGCCACCTCCGCGAAACTCCGCAGCTTGCGGCTATGCAGACGATGCAGTCCGTTCATCCGCAACAGCTCCATTGCCTTCACGCCGATCTGCAGATGCTGATCGACCTGCGCGCGATAGAACTGATCCGCCATGCCGGGCAGCTTCAATTCGCCATGCAAAGGCTTGTCCGACACGCAAAGTAAGGTGCCGTAAGGCACGCGGAAACGGAACCCGTTCGCAGCGATCGTCGCACTTTCCATATCGAGCGCAACCGCACGGCTTTGCGACAGCCGCTGCACCGGCTCACGATGATCGCGCAACTCCCAGTTGCGGTTATCCACACTCGCCACCGTGCCCGTGCGCATCACGCGCTTCAACTCGACGCCGTCCAACTGCGTGACCTGCGCGACCGCGCGTTCCAACGCCACCTGCACTTCGGCAAGTGCAGGAATCGGTACCCACAGCGGCAAATCGTCGTCGAGTACGTGATCTTCGCGCACATAGCCGTGCGCCAGCACGTAGTCTCCCAAACGCTGCGTGTTACGCAGTCCCGCGCAGTGGCCCAGCATGATCCATGCATGCGGACGCAGCACGGCAATGTGATCGGTGATCGTCTTCGCGTTCGACGGCCCGACACCAATGTTGACCATCGTGATGCCGCTGCCGTCGGCACGCTTCAGATGATACGCGGGCATCTGCGGCAAACGCGGCGGCGCCGTGCCTTCCTGCGCCTGCTCGCCGAGATTCTCGTTGTACGTGATCAGGTCACCCGGTTCGACGAACGACGTGTACTCGCTGCGATAGGCGCGCAGTTCTTCGTCGTCGGTATGGGCCATCATCGTGCGGCCGAGTTTGACGAACTCGTCGATATAGAACTGATAGTTCGTGTACAGCACGTAGTTCTGGCAATGCGTGGGCGAAGTCGCGGTGTAGTGCTTCAGCCGATGCAGCGAGAAATCCACCCGCGCCGCCGTGAACAGCGCAAGCGGATGCGGCTCTCCCGGCAGCGGTTCATAGGTGCCGTTGACGATGCGGTCGTCGAGCAGCGCGAGGTCCGGCGTATCGAACACGTCGCGCATCAGGAACAGGCGCTCGCGATCCAGATCGCCTTCGAGGTGGATACCTTCAGCGAACGCAAAGTGAATCGGTATCGGCTGATCGGACACGCCAACTTCGATCTGCACGTGATGATTTTTGGCCAGCAGACGCAACTGCTCACGATAGTAGTTGCCGAACAGATCCGGCCGCGTGACCGTGGTCTCGAACACGCCCGGACCCGCGACGAAACCATACGAGCGGCGCGAGTCGATATGCGTGTTGACTTCGGTGCGCACTCTGACGAACGGGTAGCAGGCGCGCACCCGGCTTTCGAACAGTTCGTTGCGGCGGTAGCGCGCGAAGGCGTCGCGCAGGAACGAGGTATTCGCTTCGTAGATCGCCGACAGACGCGTGACGGCCTCGGTGGCGTCGTCAAAGGATTCGGTTGGGAAGCTGTTGGCGGGAGTCTGCACCGCGCGTTGATTGGTATCGTTGTTCATCTTCATTCACCCCTATTCATGAGATGACATTACCACGGAACCCGTGATCACCAAATGACCTCGCGGCGCCTACCACAACTGCCGCAACAGCGGTCGCAAGATTGCGCGCACGTCGCGCGAAAGCGGCGCAAAATAAGGCGATCGCGCCCGTAGGCAAGGCTGGATTTGCTAGAATCGGGACACCATATTGGAGAATCACCATGAAGCCGCTCCTTCCTGTCGCCGTTGCACTGGCCTTCGCCTTTGGCAACGCCGCGATGGCTGCCCAGCCTGTCGATGACACTCCGGCCGCCGGCGCCCCCCAATCCGCCAATGAACGGGCCGGCCTACCCGACCTGGAGAAGATCAATCGTCCGGCCGCCGAGGTCAGCTCGAAGGTCGAAATCAACGTCCCGCGCACGCCGAGCTTCCACGAACGCAGCGCTAACGGCACCGAAATCACTGAATATCGCGACAAAGGCAAGCCCGTTGAAATCAACGTGCATTCGAATCTCGGCACGCGCTATCAGATGAGCGCGCCGCTCGACACGTCGCCTACCGTGCGCGACAACGGCCGTGCAAGCACGCGTTTGCCGTCCGTGAATCTGACTTATTGATGCATGCCGGGGCGGCGGCACGGCGTGAGCCGCTCCCCCGAATCCGCTCGGCCCGTGGTTGTCACCCCGGGCTTTCAGCCTGCTTGCCAATTTTTCTACCCCGCCTGCAGCACGGCGATACCGCGTTGAATTGCCGCAGCGCTTCGCGGCCCTGACCGATGGCCGGACCGATGGCCAGAACCAGTGGCCAGGATCGCTGCCCAGATTGACCTTGATCGCACTGTCTGAAACGCATTTGCTACACCTCGCACTGGTCGCATCGCGCCAGCCCGACTAACCTGATCCGACGTTTCCCGCATGGCTGTCTTCACCGCTGTCACCGAACCCCAACTAGCAGAATGGATGCGTCATTACGATCTCGGCGACGTCGTCGAGTTTCGTGGCATCCCGTCCGGTATTGAGAACAGCAACTTCTTTCTGACGACGACGCGCGGCGAATACGTCCTCACGATTTTCGAAAAGCTGACGGCCGGGCAACTGCCGTTCTATCTCGATCTGATGCAGCATCTGGCCGCGCACCGCGTACCCGTGCCGGACCCCATGCCGCGCGAAGACGGCTCGCTGTTCGGCACGCTGCACGGCAAGCCCGCCGCTATCGTGACCAAGCTCGAGGGCGCACCGGAGTTAGTGCCGCAGGTCGAGCACTGCATCGAGGTCGGGCATATGCTCGCTCGCATGCATCTGGCGGGGCGCGATTACGCGCGTCATCAGCCCAATCTGCGCAGCCTGCCGTGGTGGAAGGAAACCGTACCGACCATCCTGCCGTTCCTCGAGGGCGCGCAGCGTGACTTGCTGTCGTCCGAATTGGCGCATCAGGAAGCTTTCTTCGCATCGGCGGATTACGCCGAATTACCCGAGGGCCCCTGCCACGCCGACCTGTTCCGCGACAACGCGCTGTTCGCGCACGCCGCGCCGGACACCGGCCACGAGGTGCGCCTGGGCGGCTTCTTCGACTTCTATTTCGCCGGCTGCGACAAGTGGCTGTTCGACGTCGCGGTAACGGTCAACGACTGGTGCGTCGACCTCGCCACCGGCAAGCTGGACGAAGTACGCACCGAGGCCATGTTGCGCGCCTACCAGACCGTGCGCCCGTTCACCGTCGAAGAAAACCGCCATTGGGGCGACATGTTGCGTGCGGGCGCTTACCGCTTCTGGGTCTCACGCCTGTATGATTTTCATTTGCCGCGCGCGGCCGAGTTACTCAAACCGCACGATCCCGGCCATTTCGAACGTATTCTGCGCGAACGCCTGTCCGGCGTTGCACTTCCAGGCATTCATACCTCATGCAACTGATCGAAGTCCCCGCGAAGACCGGCTATGTCTGGTTCCGGCAGGGTATCTGGCTGTTCCGCAAGAACCCGCTCGCGTTTCTGACGCTGTTCTTCACCTATCTGCTGGTCATGACGCTGATGTCGCAGATTCCGGTAATCGGCGGCGTGTTGCCGCTGGCCTTCATTCCGGGTGTCGCGGTCGGCTTCATGGCCGCGTGCCGTAACACCATCGCGGGCAAGCCGGTGTTCCCGACCATTCTGGTAGACGGCTTTCACTCGTACGGCCCCGTGGTCGCCAAACGTCTGCTGGTACTGGGCGTGCTCTATGTCGTCGCCATGGCGCTGGTGCTGGCCGGCTCGGCGCTCGCCGACGGCGGCATGCTGCTGAAGGTCATGCTTGGCGCCGCCACGATGGATCAGGACGCGATCGCCAACAGCAATATCCCGCTCGCGGTGATCGCCGCATTCGCGTTCTACATTCCGGTAGCAATGATTTTCTGGTTCTCGCCGATTCTCATCGCGTGGCACGACGTGCCGCCCGTTAAGGCGATATTCTTCAGTATCGTCAGTTGCTGGCGCAATCGCGGCGCGTTCATCGTGTTCGGCGCCTTGTGGTTCGCAGTGGCGACCACGGTCTCGTTCGGTTTGTCCGCGCTGATGCAGGCGCTGGGCGCGGGCGACTTCGCGTTCGCGATCCTGATGCCCGCCACGATGATCGTCACGACCATGCTGTATTGCTCGTTCTACGCGACCTATCGCGGCTGCTTCGGCGTGCAAACACCCGAAGCACCGGACCTGCCGACCACGCCGGCGGCCTGAAGAACCCCTATCCGGACTCGTCAGCCTCCCTCGATTTGGGGCACAATGGTTTGCGCGCAATCGATTTGCACGCTCTTTTTTAGACGAGATGCATCATGACCCAGCGCCCCGCTTTGCCCTTTACTCTCGACGAGCAGCTCTGCTTCGCGCTCTATTCGACCTCGCTCGCGATGACGAAAGCGTACAAGCCGCTGCTCGACAAGCTCGAGCTCACCTATCCGCAATATCTGGCAATGCTGGTGCTCTGGGAAGCCGACGACATCACGGTCAAAGACCTCGCCGCGCGACTGAATCTCGACTCGGCAACGGTCACGCCGCTGCTCAAACGTCTCGAAGCGCAAGGCTACCTGGAACGGATACGCGGCGTCGAGGATGAGCGGCTCGTCTATATCCGGCTCACCAAAGCGGGCACCGCACTGAAGCGTCAGGCACGCGAAGTGCCGGCGGAAATCTTCTGCGCGACTCAGCAGACGCCGGAATTCCTGCTCCGTCTGCGCGACGATTTGACACGCTTGCGCACCACGCTGAACGATTACATGGACCACTAGCCGGCCTGTTTCAAAAAGCATGCTATCGCTGTGATGCAAAAAATCATTTGCACACAAATGATTTGTGTACTATCTTTATCACATGCCGCTTCGATAGCGCTCCGCCAGAACGGCGGGCAAGTAAGGTGCGGCAAGTATGCAGATCCCGATAACCGAAACGAAGGAGCAGCGAAATGAACATCCTCTACAAAGCAAGCGCAACCAGCACCGGCGGCCGCGACGGCCGCGCAGTATCGTCAGACAATGCGTTGGACGTGAAGCTGGCGGCCCCACGTGAACTGGGCGGCAACGGCGCAGCGGGCACGAACCCGGAACAACTTTTCGCAGCCGGCTACTCGGCATGTTTCCTGAGCGCGATGAAGTTCGTCGCCGGCCAGAAGAAGCAGACTTTGCCGGCTGATACGCAAGTCACGGCAGAAGTGGGAATCGGCCCGAACGACAACGGCGGTTTCGCGCTCGACATCGATCTGCGCGTTTCGTTGCCGGGTCTGGCCGCAGATGCAGCCAAGGAACTGGTCGACGCAGCGCATCAGGTCTGCCCGTACTCGAACGCTACGCGCAACAACGTCGCGGTGCGCCTGCAAGTGGCGTAAGCTGCGACCTCACCGGCTAGCTGATGAATCGTCGACGCCGCGCGGCAAAACCGCGCCGCCCTGAACAGCGCCCACACCCTGCAAACAGGGCGGGCGCTGCGCCGTTTTACGGTCGCGGCACGCAATGTGCAATACCGAATCGTGCGATCACTTACCATCACCAGCCCTTTGAACACGCGCTCGGTTCAGTAATAGCGTCGCCTGGCAGTTCGTCATTGCGACGGTCGATGCTCCGCCGCGCAGCCGTTCACCCTGACCCGCGATTCCGATGACACGCGTCCGACGCCTGAATGACACCTTCGATACCGGTCTGGTCTGGTTTCGCCGCGATCTGCGCAGCATGGACAACGCCGCGCTCTACTACGCGCTCAAGCATTGCGAGCGCGTCTGGTGCGTGTTCGTATTCGACACGACGATCCTGCAACCACTGATCGAAGCCTGGCAAACCCGCCATCCGGATGCGCAACCGCAGGACCGCCGCATCGAATTCATTCTTACCGCACTTGGCGAACTGGATCAGGCGCTGCGCGCGGATGGTGGCGGCCTGATCGTCCTGTACGGCAATCCAGCCGATCTCGTGCCCAAGCTCGCCAACGAACTCGGCGTAGATGCGGTTTTCGCGAATCAAGATTACGAACCGGTCGCGATTGAGCGTGACGAGACGGTGCGTGAGCTTCTTGCCGAAGCCGAACGTCAGTGGCTGACGTTTAAAGACCAGGTGATTTTCGAACGCGAAGAGGTGCTGACCGGACAGAGCAAACCGTTCACGGTGTTCACGCCATACAAGAACGCGTGGCTCAAGCAACTGACGGCCTTCGATCTGAAGCCGTATCCGGTCGAGACCTACGCCACGCATCTGGCCGTACTGCCGCCCAAGCTGGACCGCCAGTTACCGAGGCTCGACCAGCTCGGCTTCGCACCGAGCAATCTGACGGAGCTCAACTTGCCCACCGGCATGAGCGGCGCGCAACGTCTGCTCGACGACTTCATGACCCGCATCGATGGCTACAAGGACCGGCGCGACTTTCCCGCCGTCAAAGGCCCGAGCTATCTGTCGATGCATCTGCGCTTCGGCACTGTCTCGATCCGCACGCTCGCGCGGCTCGCGCACGAGATCTCACTGCAGCCCGACGGGCAAGGCTCGGCCACGTGGCTTTCGGAACTGATCTGGCGGGATTTTTACTTCATGATCCTCTCGCACCATCCGAGGCTGGCGGCCGGCGCGTCGTTCAAGGAAGAGTACGACCGGCTGCGCTGGGAGCAAGGCCCGGAAGCGGACGAGGCGTATGCCGCGTGGTGCGACGGCCGCACCGGCTATCCGCTGGTCGACGCCGCGATGCTGCAACTGAACCGCACCGGCTATATGCACAACCGCTTGCGGATGGTGACGGCGAGTTTTCTGGTGAAGGATTTGGGCGTCGACTGGCGGCTCGGCGAGCGCTACTTCGCTGAACAATTGAACGACTTCGATTTCTCGGCGAACAACGGCGGCTGGCAATGGGCGGCATCGACGGGATGTGACGCGCAACCGTATTTCAGGATTTTCAACCCGATCACGCAATCCGAAAAATTCGATGCCGAAGGACGGTTTATCAAGCGCTACCTGCCCCAGCTTGCAAAACTACCGGCCAAATGGATTCACGCGCCGTGGCTCGCGGGCACGGCACAGCTCGCGGAATTCGACGTGGTATTGGGCAAGGATTATCCGGTGCCGATCATCGACCATGCTGAAGCACGGCAGCGCACACTGGCGCGTTTCGGCAAGTAAGCGTGCGCTCACACCGATTCGATCAAGAACGTCTGAAGGAGACTAACTGATAGATGTGATGGCCGGCGTCGCTGCATTGTCGCGATGACATTTGCATACTGGCGACGAGACCGCTGGGCAAGCGGACTACGGGTGCCCTATGTTGCCTGGGTGGAGTTCGCCGCGGTGTTGAATGACGCGCTGTGGCAATTGAATCCGGCTGTCCAAGCGCTTCCAGCAACATGTGAGACCGTGGGAGCCTCGCCCCAAACACCGGCGTTCTTCACTACGCGCCGATGCTTCAAACTCGCGCAGCTTAGTGCTGGCTCATCCACGACGGCTGGCGGGTGGTCGCCTCGCGATCCAGCTTGCGCATACGGAATTCCAGATCGTACAGATCGGTTGCTTCTGCGAGGAAAGCGTCAGCGCGTTCTTTCGCGAGTTGGTCGGGCGATTTGGTCAGAAACAGGAACAGGCGGCTAAGCAGATACATGGTCAACCTCGACAATGAGTTTAGGCACTAACGCCTAAGGGATAACCCGTATTATAGGGAAAACCCTAGTCTTACGCCAACACTCATTTCGAAGTGTTGCTCCAACATCACCGTGCGCCCGCCGAGGCTTCTGTGACAGTGCTTTCAGCGGTACTGCCGGCCCCAACACGGCGCTGGTGCCTGAAGAATTCCCACACCATGGCGCTTGCGTCTGGTCCTTTGGCGGAATGAAACGGCACGGCGTCGTCGCCACCGCTCCAGGCGTGCGCGAGCCCTTGCACACGGCATAGCCGTACCACGCGTCGACCGCCGCGCAGATAGTCGCGCATGACCACGCCACCTTTGCGCTCTTCCTTGACTTCACCGGATTTGCGCACGCCTTTCTCGTCGGCGATCCGGTTCAGGCGGAGAAATTGTTCCGCCAACTGGTCCGCATTGACCGGCGCGACCACATGGTCGGCGTCGCCGTGGAGAATGATGGCCGGCATACCGGGGTATTCCGCTACGTTAACGAGTTCGTCAACCAGCTCGGCCGGTTCGCGTCGCGCGCCGCGTCGCATTACGTCCATCGCCGCAATGCCAGAGCGAGCCTCCCCGAAAGCGGGGCCGGAATGCAACGCGACCGCGGCAAAATGCTCCGGATAATTGACAGCCAGAAGCGCCGTCAGGCCGGCACCGGCGGAAATTCCAGCGACATACACACGTTCGCTGTCGAAGCCGTGCTGGGCAACCAGCGAATCCACCAGCGAGACGACCGCACGCGCCTCAGCACCGCCGGCACTGTCGCTGGCGTCGTACCAATGCCAGCAGCGATGCGAGTGCACGTGCTTCGACTGTTCCGGATAAACCACGGCAAAGCCGAACCGGTCCGCGAGCACGTTCATCCGCGTGCCTTCGGCGAATTCGTCAATCGACTGGGTGCAGCCATGCAGCATCACTACCAGCGGCATCGACTCGCCCACATGACCGGACGGGATATACAAACCATACTGAAGGTGGTTGACGAGCCGCCCGGGCGAGGCCGGTGCCGAGTGAAACGAGCGCGTCCACGAACCGCTTGCCCATGCCGAAGCACGCGGACGAACCCGCGACTCCCGTGGGGCAGCACGCGGCGCCTCGCGTTTCGCGGATGCGCGCAGCGCGGCTGCCGCTTTGACAGGACGGACCTTGGCCGAAGGCTTGCTGGTAGCAGCTCGTGCCGGCCGTGTGGTGGCGCGCTTGCTTGTGTGCGCTTGCTCGGTTTGAATGGCGAGCAGCCGCTTGAGACCGCGCAGCCAGATGTTCGATAGACTTTTTGCCATCGGCGGGTAACCTCGCAAAAAGGGACAGGTGCCGTTCGATAGAACGACGCTTTGTTGTGCAATGCACAATAACACCAATCCTCATGCGATGCTGGAGGCCCGAACCACTGCCGAGCACCGAATTTTCCGCAGTGCGAACCTTGCAGCAACACCAACGTCAAACCATTGCAAAGCTTGTTCGCCAGCCCACGCCTGTTCGCAAAAAGCCTGGCGCGTGGCGAATCCGGCCCGTAGCACCCGTCTATACTGGCGGGTAAATAATTTCAGTACACGCCCTGACCGCGTCGGCGTTTCATGCCGTTCGCGCGTTAACCCATTACCAATCCGATTCTACGCGGCCTTGGTCGCGCTTTTGCCATGCCCGATTTACCTGTCCATCTGTGGTACTCGATCACCAGCCTCGGCGGCGCCGGCATGACGCTGCCGCTCGCGATCGCCATCGCACTTTGGCTAGCGATCGGCTATACGTGGCGCATGGCTGCTGGCTGGTTGCTGCTGCTTGGCGCGGCCATCGGCATTGTGACCGTGACCAAGCTGGCCTTCCTCGGCTGGGGCGTCGGTGTGCGCGAACTGGATTTCACCGGCGTCAGCGGTCACGCCATGCTGTCTACCGCCGTCTATCCGGTCGCGCTGTTCCTGATGCTGCTGCCGGCACGTCCTGCGATTCGTCTGCTTGGCGTCTTACTGGGCCTGGCCGCCGGCATCGCGGTCGGCTTGTCGCGCGTCGTGCTGAGCGCTCATTCACCCTCTGAGGCCGTCACCGGCTGCCTGGTCGGCGCACTGGCGGCGCTGGTCTTCGTGCGCATGGCGTGGAATCTTGAGCCGGGCCGGTTGTCGGCGTTGCCCGTCACCGCGAGTCTGATGGTCCTCGCGATTCTGATGCACGGCGTACACGTGCCGACGCAACGCTGGGTCACGCATATCGCGCTGAAGGTGTCCGGTCACGACCGGCCGTTCATCCGCGCCAAGTGGAAGGCCGTGCGGGACGTACGTCCCGCCACGGCGCCGCTGTCGCAGACGCTCAACACGCTGACCGCACCGCCTTCGTCGGACGTCTGAAGCACATTCAACTGATTGCCCGTCCAGCCGAAACCCAGTCCGCCGACTCACGCTCCGCTTTATGCGCGCAACTGAATAATCGTCATGGGTACCGCTATAACCTTTCATATATTACGATAGCGTTTTAACCCGCCGCTCCGGCCCATGCCGGACATCCAAGCCTTCATGACTCTGTCCCGCCGCCTTGTGAAACATGCGCTGTTCATCGCCAGCGCCATCTCCGTTGCCGTCAGCGGCAACGCACGCGCAGACGAACTGGTGGTCTCCGCCGCCGCCAGCCTGACCAACGCCTTCAAAGCGGTTAGCGAGGCCTTCGAACAGCAGCATCCCGGCACCAAAGTGCTGCTGAACTTCGGCGCATCCGACGTGTTGATGCAGCAAATCGCCAAAGGCGCGCCAGCCGACGTATTCGCCTCCGCAGATCAGAAAGCGATGGACAAGGCCGCGGCGGAAAAAGTAATCGTTCCGGCCACGCGCATGGACTTCGCCGCCAATTCGCTGGTGCTGATCGTACCGACTGACAGCCATTTCGCGCCTGCCTCGCTGAACGATCTGGCGTCGGCGAATGTGAAGCGCGTGGCTTACGGTGATCCAGCTGGTGCCGATCGGCCGCTATGCGCAAGGCGCGCTGCAAGCCGCAGGCGCGTGGGACGCGGTCAGCGCGAAGGCCGTGCTGGCGTCGAACGTACGCCAGAGCCTGGACTACGTGTCGCGTGGCGAAGTCGACGCCGGCTTCGTGTTCAGCACCGACGCCGCGGTCATGCCAGACAAGGTCAAGGTCGCGATGAACGTGCCGACGCAAACGCCGATCACCTATCCGATCGCGCAAGTCGAAGGCAGCCGTCACGCGGCCGACGCGCGGGCCTTCATGAACTTCGTGCTCTCGCCGGCCGGCCAGACCGTGCTCGCGAAGTACGGCTTCAAGCCCGCGCATTAACTCAGGTATCGCATGCTCATGCAACGGGCCTGGATTCCGCTCTTGTTGTCGCTGAAAGTGGCGGGCTGGGCCACCGCGCTCAATCTGGTGTTCGGCGTCGCGGCCGGTTTCGGTTTGTCGCGCTGGCGCTCAGGCGCGCGCGACGTGATCGATTCGCTGCTCATGTTGCCACTCGTGATGCCGCCCACCGTGCTCGGCTACTACCTGCTCGTGCTGCTCGGCCGACGCGGCGTGATCGGCGGCTGGCTCGACCGCTTCGATATCCAGCTGGTGTTCACCTGGCAGGGCGCGGTGATCGCGTCGACAGTGGTGGCGTTTCCGCTCGTGCTGAAGTCGGCGCGCGCCGCTTTCGAAGCCGTCGATCCGCAGCTCGAGCGGGCCGCTCGCACGCTCGGTGTGAGCGAGACGGCTATCTTCTTTCGCGTGACGCTGCCGCTCGCCGCGCGCGGCATTCTCGCCGGCGGTCTGTTGGCGTTTGCACGAGCGCTCGGCGAATTCGGTGCGACGCTGATGATCGCGGGCAACTTGCCGGGACGCACGCAGACGCTTTCGGTTGCGGTTTATTCAGCCGTGCAAGCCGGCGACGACAGCACCGCCAATTTCCTCGTGCTCGTGACTTCGGTGACGTGTGTCGTGATCCTGTTGCTCGCTGGCCGTCTGGTGCCGCAGCACACGCTTTTGACGTCCCGCTGATATGCCGCTCGCCGTCGACATTCGCAAGACTTTCGAGAGCGCCGAGCGCCGTTTCACGCTCGACGTCTCATTCAAGGCGACCACGCAGCGCCTCGTGCTGTTCGGGCCGTCCGGCGCGGGAAAGAGTTTGACGCTACAGGCCATAGCCGGCCTGCTGCGCCCCGACGAAGGCGCGATCACACTGCACGGCAACGCGCTATTCGACAGCGCGCGCGGCATCGATCAGAAACCGCAGGCGCGCAAGATTGCGTATCTGTTTCAGGACTACGCGCTGTTTCCGCATCTGAACGTACGGCAGAACATCGGCTTCGGGTTGCAACAGGGTTGGCTCAATCCGCGCGCGTGGAACTCGCACCCGCAAGTCGACTACTGGCTCGATGCGCTCGAATTGAAAAGCGTAGCGGGAAATCATCCGGTGCAGCTTTCGGGTGGGCAGAAACAGCGCGTGGCGCTGGCGCGAGCGCTGGTCGCGCAACCCCGGTTGCTGTTGCTCGACGAACCGTTTTCCGCGCTCGATAGCGCACTGCGTCAGCGCATGCGGAGCGAACTGTCGGATCTGCAAACGCGGCTCGATATTCCGATGGTGTTGATCACGCACGATCCCGACGATGTCGCCGCGTTCGGCGATCAGGTCGTGCAGGTCAGCGATGGTTGTGTGCGCGAGAATCAGGCGTTTGCGGGTTATGTGCACAGCGAGCCTTAACTCAAGCGCGCGCCGTCAGAGCCTGAGGGTCTGCAAATCCCCAAGTGCTCTGTGCCCTGGAGCCTCAAAACCCTGGCGGCCCCCACGCCGTCCGAGCCCGGGGAACGTCAGCGCATTTAGTTCTTCACACCGAGAATCACGCTCGACGCCTTGAATACCGCGACAGCGGTCCTGCCTTCCACAAGGCCGAGCGTATCGACACTTTCATTCGTGACGACCGCGGTAATCACCGCGCCGCCGTCCAGCACCAACGACACCTCCGCGCTGACTGCCCCGCGCTTCACGCTCTGCACGGTGCCGCGCAACTGATTGCGCGCGGACAGTTTCAACGGCGTACCGTTTTCATTCTCCACGACCAGCACCACCCACGACGCCTTGATCAACGCAAACGCCGCCTCCCCCTTCGCAAGCCCCAGCGTCTCGGTACTTTCATGCGTGAGCACCGCGACGATCGTATGGCCGCCGGGCAGCGCCAGCGACACTTCGTCGTTGACTGTTCCACGCGTGATCGCCGACACCGTTCCATAAAGCTGATTACGCGCGCTCGTTTTCATGCCGATGCGGCCGATCAGATCCCAATCCGTCGCAAAGCCTTCGATCGCTGCGCCCGCGCGTTCGAGAAACCGCCGATGCTCGCGCTCGACCGCCCGAAACGTATCGATCAGCTTCACCGCGCGCGGTGTGAGCGTCGTGCCGCCCCCGCCTTTGCCGCCGGTCAGGCGCACGACGAGCGGCTCGCCGGCAAGGTTGTTCATCGTATCGACAGCATCCCACGCGCCTTTGTAGCTCATGCCGACGGCTTTCGCCGCGCTGGTGATCGAACCGGTCTCGCCGATCGCCGCGAGCAGCGCGATCCGCGACGCGCCGCCAAGCGTTTGCGCGCCCGCCTGAAACCAGACGGAGCCGCCAATTTCAAGGGCTTCGTGGGACGGATCGGTGCGGTCGGATGTCATGGCGGCAGGGGGCTCGGTGGGTCAGAAAAGGACAGCGAACCATTATAGCGATGCAACTGTCTTTACCCGCCGCCCAGCGCATAGGTCGGTCACTCAAACCGCGTACTGTGCGATCCCATTTCCAAACGACCAGTTCTCCTTCAGCACCTCGACGAGATTGATGAACACATCCTCTCGCCGCAGCCCCGGCGACTCCGCCAGTTCATCCGCCATGCGCTTGTACAGCGCTTTCTTTTGCTCGAGCGTACGCGTGTTGCTCACCGTGATCTGAATCACCACGAAATCGTCGCTTCGCTCGATGTTCAGATACTGCCTGTCGTAAACAAAATTGCCGGCCTCATGCTCGGTGATGAGCATGAAGATATCGTCTTTCGGCACATTGAACGTGTCGACCAGCGAACGCTGAATGCTGTCCGTCAGCGCCTTCCGGTATTCCGCCGGCTTGCCGGCGCGCAATGCGATTCGTGTGAGCGGCATGGTGAAACTCCTTGGTTGCAGTGATGGGGTAAACACAGCTTAGGCACACTCGGTCATAATGAACAGACATCATTGACTATTTCATCTATATTCATCCGAAATGAAAGTCCTCGATCTCGATGCCGTACGTGCCTTCGTGCTGGTTGCCGATCTGCACAGCTTCACGCGGGCCGCCGACGCGCTCGACACCACGCAATCCGCCGTCAGTCTGAAGCTCAAGCGACTGGAGGCGCATCTGGGCAAGCAGTTAGTGGAGCGTACGCCGCGCGTCGTGCGCCTTTCCGCGGACGGCAACGCGTTCCTTGGCGCGGCCCGCGATCTGCTGGGCGCACATGAGCGGGCGCTGGGTTCGCTGTCAGTGGAGCGTCGGCGGCTCACGCTGGGGTTGAGCGAACATGTCGCGGGAGCGAATTTGCCGCAGTTGCTTGCGCGGCTCAACGCGCACGATCCGGGTCTGGTGGTCGAATTGCATTTGGGCATGTCCGCAGCACTGCTCGCGCATTTCGACGAACGGCGCCTCGACGCTGTGATCGTTCGCTATGGCGCCGACGAGCCACCGCGTGACGACGCGCAGGTGCTGTTCAGCGAGCCGCTTGGCTGGCAGGCTGCACCGGAATGGCTGCCGCGCGTCGGCGAGCCGTTGGCGCTCGCGCTGCTGAGTCCGCCGTGCAATGTGCGAGACGTCGCGCTGAAAACGCTGAATGAAGCGGGGGTTGCATGGCAGGAAGTGTTTGTTGGCGGAGGTGTGGCGGCGGTCGGGGCCGCGGTTGCAGCCGGCCTGGCGGTGTCGCCGCTGGGGCGCAGAGTAGCACCACGAGGGTTGGTCGATATCGGCGCGCGGCTGGGTTTGCCGCCGCTGCCGGAATCACGCGTGACCTTGCATTCACGGGTGAGGGATAAGCGATCAATGGAAACGTTGCGGTTGGTAACGAACGGGCTGGCAAGCGCCTGAGGCGTTCGACGATTCATCGCATTGACGCGTGCTCGGCCGCGCTGCCCCGGGTCCGTCGAGCGCCAGGGCAAAACGCGAACGCACCGCCTGAACCGGATCTCAGTGGAGGATCGGCGGCAACGAGCCGCTGCTGGCGGTAGCAGGATTTGCGGTTGGGCCCGCGGGACTCGCCGTCACGTTTGCCTCTCTGGCAGGCGCGTTCGTATGGGCTACAGCAGGCTTGGCCGCGCTGGTTTTCGCCGCTACCTTGACCACGTGGGCATGCGCTGCATGGCCTTGAACCAGGTTGGCGCGCATGATCCTGCCTTGACCCGATTTCGCCTGCGCAACCTGTGCGTGCGGCTTTTTACCCTGCACCACCACGGCAGCCTTCGACTTAGGCTTGCCCGTACCCGTGACCACGCCCCGGTGGGCAACGTTTTTAGCCGTGACCTTCTTCACGCTGTCATGCGCTGCCGGCTTGACGCCGCGCTTCGACGCCGACGCAACCCGCTGCGCACCATGTTGACTGTTCGCCGCGTGCTTCGAACCGGCCTTTGCGCCAGCGGCAGACTTGACCTTGGCGGCACCCGTCGTTTTCCTGGCGTGCTTCGCCGTATGCCCAGCCGACTCGGGCGGATTCCACACTTCCGTATAACCAGCGGCTATTGCCGCACCGGACACACACCACACTGCAACTGTCGCTGCTACTGCTCGAATCCACATCTCCTGCTTCTCCTCATCTTCGGCTTTATAACGAGCCGGGATTATATTCTCTTGCAAAAATCCATTTTTAGACTAATATCAACAATAAGTACATACAAGGACTTATCCAGTCATGGCTCACGCTGCCCGCGCCACCCAGCCCGAACCGCCGATCCGTCGACCGATTCCGGAACCCACGCTTACGGAGATGTCGGCGGCGGGTCTGCGCGCGTTCTTCAACATTGCGCGAGACTGGAACTTGAGCGCCGAAGAGCAGATCGTGTTGCTCGGCTCCCCGGGCCGCTCCACCTATTTCAAATGGAAATCCGCACCGGCAACAGCCCGTCTGGGGCGCGACACGCTGGAACGCCTGTCGCTGCTGCTCGGCATCTATAAGGCGCTGCAGATCCTCCTGCCACAGCCCAACGCCGCCGACACCTGGATCAAGCGCCCCAACAGCGCACCGCCGTTCGGCGGCCGCCGCGCACTGGACCGCATGCTGGCCGGCAATATCAGCGACCTCGTGGCGGTACGCCAGTATCTCGACGCGATGCGAGGCGGCTGGGCGTGACAGAACCGCATTGGCAGCACCGCTGGCGCAGCGCGCCGCTCGACTGGTCGCCCGCGTATCGCGTGATTCCGACGCGTTTTCCGGCCGTCAATCTGTTCGACCGGGTTGCATCGCCGGAAGATTTCGACGCCCTGTACGCGCTCGAAGCGATGACCAATGACCGCCTGCGCACCGAAGTCGGCGAACTTGATCTCGTGCCGCGCGAAGAGCGCCGCTTTGGTCAGGGCTTTGGGCCGATCATGGCCGCGTTGACGCACCTGAATCCGCTCGGCAGCCGCTTCTCCGACGGCACGTATGGCGTGTTCTATTGCGCCCGCTCTCGTGCCACTGCGATCGCGGAGACGCGTTATCACACGGGGAAATTTCTGGAGGCGACCGCCGAACCGCCCATGCGGCAACAGATGCGGCTCTACACGGTCGTGGCACAAGGCAACGTGGTCGATATCCGCGCCGACGTATCGCTCGATCTCGCGGTGTTGTCGCCCGACGACTATGTCGCGGGGCAATCGCTCGGCCGTGCCGTGCACAAGGCCGGTGCGCCCGGCATCGTGTATCCATCGGTGCGGGATGACGAAGGCGAGTGCCTCGCGGCGTTCAAAACCACGCTGTTACGCGACTGCCATCACGCGGCGTATCTGGAATACAACTGGAATGGGACAAGCATCGATATGGTGTTCGAGCTCAACCAGGTCGGCTAGGAAATCGCGAGGGCATAGAACGCAGAGCAGGCGTCTGAGCGTCTGAGCGTCTGAGCGTCTGAGCGTCTGAGCGTCTGAGCGTCTACAACGATTGTCGAGTTGAATTGGCCATGGCAATGGCGACAGCCGAAGGAATCCGGCAGTCGAAACCATCAAGGCAGCGCCAACGCCGCCGCCCCGCTCTCCCGCGCCGCCTCAACCGAGATCGACCAGCGCCGCAGCGCCTGAGGCTCCACGATCGTCAGCTTGCCGCCGGGCCCAAACGCGCCGGTGTCGATGAAAATCTGCGAGCCGATCTGCTGGATTTCGCGCATCGGCGTATGACCGCAATAGGTCAGTGAAAGGCCGTGCTGCCGCAGCGGATCGCCATTGCCCAAAGCCAGATCGCGTCCCCACAACAATTGTTGACGCGTTTCAGCAGAAAAATTGCCAGCATCGAGTTCGGCGTCAGTCCCGAAGAATTCGGCATGCAGAATATTAAAGCGCTCCTTGCCGCTGCCGACCACACGCACGAGCGGCAGCGTCCGCAGATGTCCGGCGTGGTGTTGCAAGCGTTCATCAGACAAATTCGCCGCCCATATCCCGCCGATTCCGTACCACCACTGGCGTCGCAAGCGCCCATCGGCGACGGCGCACAAGGTGTCTTCGTGATTACCCAGCACCGCGTGAAACCACGGCTTGTCGAGCAGGGTTAAAGCCTGTTCGGAATGTTCGCCGCGGTCCACCAGATCGCCGACCGAGAAGAGCCGGTCGCGCGCAGGATCGAACGCGATCTCGCGCAGCAGATAGCGCAATGCATCGACACAGCCATGCAAATCGCCGACGACAAAGTCGCGGCCGCTCCTATTGGCCGAATGATGCTGGACAGAGTTGACGAGTACGGAAGCCATTCGCTCATGATAGTTCGGCATCCACAAGTGCGTATGCGCGCTGCCTATCTTTTCCTGCCGTCCCGTGTCGCTCGAATGGCGTAGAAACGACGCGAAAACGGCGCGTCTCCGGCAGGATTTGCCGAAAAACGGGCCGTCCGCGCAGTCACTATTGCTGCGTGCGCAGCTTGGCGACCTGATCCACCGTCACGGTGGACTGAGGATTACCGAACTGTTTGGTCACATAGTTGGTGATGGCGGCCACCTGATCGTCGGTGAGCTGGGTGCCGAACGCGGGCATCAACACGTCAGCCTGTTTCGTCGTACGACTGACGCCGTGCAGGATCACCATTGCCAGATTATTGGCGTCGCTCGCACCGACCGCCGAGTTGTGTATCAGCGACGGATACGCCCCAGGCGCGCTTGCACCCACGCCCTGACCCGTCCAGTTATGGCACGTCGCACAATTGGCGATGAACAATTGTGCACCATTCACCGCGTTGATCGTGGTGCCGCGCAGCGCGGTGACATCGTCGACGGCCGGTTTGCCCCACTGGTCGCGCGGACGCGATTCGCCGCCGTTGATCGGCGGCACCGAGCGCAGATATGTGACGATCGACCCGACGTCCTCGTGCGTCAGATATTGCGTGCTGTCGGCTACGACCTCGGCCATTGGGCCCGCCGCATTGGCGCGGCCCGGCGCCGCGCCGGTCGACAGATACGCCACCAGTTGGTCATCGCTCCAGTTGCCCACGCCGCTGTTCTTGTCCGGCGTGATGTTGTACGCGTGCCAGCCGGCCTGTACCGCGCCAGAGAAGCGTGAACTCGTCTTCAGGCCCTGTGTGAAATTGCGCGGCGTATGACACTCCTCGCAATGCGCGAGACCTTGGACCAGATACGCGCCGCGATTCCATTCGGCACTTTGTTTCGGGTCGGGGACGAAACGGCCTTCATCGAAATTGAACAGATTCCAGAACACCATCAGCCAGCGCTGGTTGAACGGAAATTTCAGGCTATTGCTCGGCGGCGCGTAGTGGATCGGCGTGAGCGTGTTCAGATACGCGCGAATCGCCAGCACGTCCTGATCGGTGACTTTGGTGTATTCCGCGTACGGGAAAGCCGGATAGAGCCGCTCGCCGCTCTTGCCGATGCCTTCATGCATCGCGCGCAGAAAATCGGCGTCGCTCCATTGGCCGATGCCAGTGTCCGGGTCAGGTGTGATGTTCGGCGTCACGATCGTGCCGAACGGCGTGTTGATCGGCAGGCCGCCTGCGAACGGGCGTGCTTTGTCCGCTGTGTGACAGGCGACACAGTCGCCGGCACGAGCGAGGTATTCACCGCGCTTCACGAGATCGCTGCCGGCAACCACCGCCGGCGTGGCCACCGCGACGGCCGGTTGCGAGGCGTCATCCGCGCGGGCCTGCGTGATCGGCAACTCGTCGTTGTGGCGCGCGCCAGGCCCATGCGCCTCGTGCCAGGCGACATATAGCGCAAACAGCGAAAAAACGGCAGCCAGCGTCGCCACCCGGAAACGGCGGCGACGCGTGCTCTGGACCAGCGCATCGGCCGGCTGCACGCGAGAGGGGTTCTTCGTCATTGCGACTCTCCGTTCAGGGCTCAGATTTCACGCTTGAGCTTGTCAGCCAGTTTCAGCGACAAGGCCGCGATCGTCAGCGTGCAATTCACGGAGGCAGCGGTCGGCATCACACCGCTGCTGGCGATAAACAGATTCGAGTGATCGTGCGTGCGGCAGTCCGCGTCGACGACCGAATCCCCCGGATCGCTGCCCATGATCGTGGTACCCATGATGTGATTGTTCGGCGCGAAAGTATCGTCGAACGAGACCTCGGCGCCACCGAACAGCGAGGCGATCTGCGCATACAGTTCATGCGTGTTCACCGCGCTCTTCTTCACATAGTCGTTGATCGAGTAGTAGATCTCGGGCTGCGGAATGCCGAGCGCATCCTTGTGATCCGCCGAGGGCACCACACGGTTCTGCGGCTCCGCGAGATGCTCGTGAAAGCTGTTGATGTTCAGCGTGCGCGACGCGCGGTCGCGGATCTGCCGGTCGAGCTCGGCGCCGGTGAGGCCTTTTTTTAGCAGGTCGGCGGCCACGCCCATGGTCGGCACACCATTCGACAGATGCAGCTTTTTCGCCGCGTAATCGGAGCGGAACGCGCCGTCGCGGAAGTTGACGATCGAGGTCATCTCCATCGGCCCGCGTCCGGGCCACAGCGGTTCATTGGCGAGAAAGGTGACGCCCGTGCCCGGATGGTCCATCAGGTTACGGCCCACCTGGTCGGAGCTGTTGCCAACGCCGTGCGGGAATTTGTCGGAGGTCGACATCAGCATCAGCTTCGGCGTTTCGATGCCGTTCGCGGCGAGCACGAACAGCTTGCCGGTCACGCGTGTGCTGTTGCCGTTCGGATCCTTGTAGTGGACTGCCGTGATGAGCCCTTTGTTGTCCGCTTCGACGCGGTACACGACCGCCTCAGGAATCAGCTTTGCGCCGGCCTGCTCGGCCTTCTCCGCGTGCACCACGCCGTTATACATCGCAGCGATCGGGCAGATCGGCATGCAGTTGTTGTTGCCGCAGCAGGTGGGCCGCGCATCGTACGGACGGCTGTTTCGCGCCACTGGCTCGGGCACCACCTTGAAGCCTTGTGCGTTGAGCACGTCGCTAAAGCGCTGATCCATGTACGACAGCGGCAACGCGCTCATCGGGTACGGCCTGGAGCGCGGCGAACCGAGATCGACCGTGTTGTCCGGACCGGAAACGCCCAACTGCACTTCAGCCGCTGAATACCAGGGTTCCAGCGTTTCATACGGATAAGGCCAATCACGTCCCACGCCATACAGCTTGTGCAACTGGAAGTCCGACGGCAACAGCCGCCACGCGGCGGCGGCCCAGTGCCACGTCGTGCCGCCGACCAGCCTCACATACTGTGAGTTGTACGGATAGTCGCCCTTCTGGATCAGGTAATTGTTAGCGGGTGCGTACTCGGGATGCGGCGCATAAGGTGTGGACGGATAGGGCGTCGCGAAGTCGGACTTGGCCGGTGAATTGCGGAAGTTCTCGACGATCTGCCAGCGCGGAATGCGCGGCCCGGCTTCGAGCAGAATCACCGACGCGCCGGCCAGCGCCATCTGATGCGCGACCAGCCCACCTGCCACGCCCGACCCGACCACGACGATGTCGGCGGAATTTGAGTTTGCCATTGTTGCCCTCTTATGCTGGCTTGTCGTTGCTTGCTGGTTTCGCGTACCGGCGTTTCGTCGAACGACTCAATCAGACGATACGGCGACAGGGCACGCGCGAGAGGCACGTCGCTCAGGCGGCTGCCGGCTTCTGCGTCCAGTAGAACGGCACGTCGCGGCAATAGGATGGAATCGTCAGCACGTCCTTGACCGGCTCGAACATCAGCGCTTTTTCATAAGCGACCACGTCTACATGCGGCATGTCACCCACGAGACCGAGATACCACGCCCGCATGATCGCGCTCACAGATTTCGCGAGCGCCGGCTGGTCGGCCTGCAATGCCTGCGTGACGGTATCGGACGGCACGCCGCCATGGCCTTGCAGCCATGTGTTGAGCGCGGCGACGTTCTGGGAGAACTGGCTGTCGGATTTGGCGAGCGCGTCATAGACACGTTTGCCGAGTACGGCGTCGAAGCCGGTGTGGCCGGTGAGACGCTGCGAGAGCGCAAGGAAGGCATCGAGTCCGCCACCTGTGGGCGTATTCGCGAACGCCGGGGCGATCCACGAGAGCGAGCGGCCGGTGCCGGCAAACGCGAGCGCGACCGCAGTGGCGTATGCGCCCAGCACCCATGCCCTACGCGAGGCTGAGAACGAAAACGAAGGTGACTGCGAAGACCTCAGCGAGGCAAGCTGCGAAGACAAAGTTGGCGGCGAAAACCCGGTCGAATGCGTCACGTCGTGGTGCGCATCTTTTTTCTCAGGAACATCTGTCATGGGGGCTCCAGATGGTGAGTCGATCGTGAGTCATTCTCAACGGGCAACGCGGCCGTGGCGTGATGCCGTTCACGCGTTGCGTCGATTTCTCTACCCCAAAACCTGGTCTAGCGCCGCTTAAGCGATCTTGTGCGACCGCGCGATGCCGACGCGAGCCGCATTATGGTGTGCTGATGACAGCCTTGTGGAACAGCTTCACTGCGCGGCGCGCATGGCGAAAAACGTGCCGCCTGCCAATCGCCTTTCAACTGAAAGCGACGCGCAAGGCCGTTGCGAAAGACTATAGCCTGTGATTCACCCATTCGACAAATGGTGCCCGAAGCGCGAGTAGAATCCGCGACACAGACAGCCCTCCACTCCCGATCCCATGCTCACAAAATATTATCCGCAGGTTCTTCGCAATCGACCCCGCATGCTGATCGGCCTCGCCATCGGCCTCGTGGCCGCGCTGACTGTACCTGAGCACACGCGTCCAATGGTGCGCGTGCTGGCCGGTTGGGACGCAGCCGTATGGAGCTACCTCGTGCTGATCTGGGTGCATATGGCCGCTGCCGACGAAAGCCGTGTCCAGGAATTCGCGCGGCGCGACGATGAAAATGCGGGCATCGTACTGCTGGTGATTTGTGTCGCGACGATCGCCAGCATTGCCGCGATCGTGCTTGAACTGGCCTCGGCGAAGGGCACGGCCGGCAGTTCGACTGCCTGGCACTACCTGTTGACCGGCTTGACGATGTTCGGTGCATGGTTCCTGATCCCAACCATTTTCACCATGCATTACGCACGCCTTTACTACGATCCCGATACAACGGAGACCGCGCTGCTGTTTCCCGACCGCAAGCTCGATCCGAACTACTGGGACTTCATGTATTTCTCGTTCACGATTGCCGTGGCCTCGCAAACCTCGGACGTGGTGCTGCGCTCCCGCACGATTCGCCGGGCGGCGCTCGCGCAATCGATTCTGTCGTTCTACTTCAACGTCGCCGTGCTCGGCTTGTGCGTAAACATCGCAGCGGGCCTGGTCGGCTCCTGACCCGCTGTCCTTCAATAAAAGTTTTTTTCCCCTCACAACACTTGCCTCGCCGGTCGCCGCTTCGCCTTTTTGCGACCCCGGCACGCGCCTCGCAACACGCCGTGTAAAACCCGGGCGACCACCGCACGTTTTACACGCGGGCCGTCCACCACCACGCCCCTCGCCCCTTCTGGCCATCCGTCGCACCACCCCTGGGGCGCGCTTCCCCACCCCTTCGTTTCGATCCAGAACGCACTGGCACAACGTTTGCTGCGTCTTGCGAATAGTTCTGGCCGACCCCGTGCAATCGACACCTGGCGTCAAAGCACCCGCTACTGGCCAGCGGCGTGACGATCTTTGCACTACATTGACCAGTACGCGCCCTCGCTTCACGCATCGCGCGGTATCCGGCTCTGGAAGCCCAATGAGCGCTGTGATCGCATGTCAATTGCATCCACACCGCAGCAGGACGAATCTGGAAAGGACCGATGGAATCTCCAAACGGGTACGCGCCACGGATCTACTTTTTTCATTCACTTCTCGTCGGGCCGCTCGATGCATGGCCTGCGCAGTTCGCTCACGCAGCCGGACTGGGCTTCGATCACGCGCTGATCGGCGGCATCTTCGAGCCGGGCCGGTCGGGTCACGGACAGCTAGTCGGCAACCACGGCCGACTGCATCCGGTGTTCGAGACTCCGCAACCGGCCACGGAGGCGATCCGCACGCTCGCGCACGCTGCTCGCCAGAACGGCCTGACCTTGCTGGTCGATCTGGTGATCGACAGGATGGCCGCCGATGGCGCGCTGTACGCCGAACATACCGGCTGGTTCCATTCATTCGAGTCTGACGAAGCCAGGCTCGATCCGCGCCATGTGCATCGCGAGGACAACGTCGCGTATGCGAACTTCAACGACGCCAATAGCAGCGCCGCGCTAGTCGACTGGTGGACGCAACAACTGCTGGCGCTGGCCGACACGGGGGTCGGCGGCTTCCGGTTCGATTCGCCGCATCGCGTGCCGGCCGCCGTTTGGCGGCAACTCGGTGACGCGGTTCGCGCCAGGCATCCTGAGGTGCGATTCCTCGCCGCGACGCCAGGGCTCGCCCGGGGCGATCTGCTCGGTCTCAGCGGCGCGGGCTTCGACAGCGTGTTCTCGTCGGTGCGCTGGTGGGACTTCCGCGCTAGCTGGATGGTCGAAGAGCATGCCGCGCTCGCTCGTATCGCCGCACCTATCGCCTTTCCCGAAGCGCCTTACGGCACCCGTCTCGCCGCCGATCTCGGCGACGCGCACGACGCCGCCATCGTCGAGCGGGCCTACCGGCGCGCGCTGTTCGCGTCGGCCTCGACCGGCACTGGCTGGATGATGCCGATGGGCTTCGAATACGGCATCACCGAGCCGATGTCGCAGACACGCGGCGACGCTACGCAGTTCGCCCTAGCCTGCCAGTCGAAGTCATTCGATCTCTCGGAACGGATCCGCCATGCGAACGAGGTGGTGCGCAATACAAAGACGCTGCACGCCAACGGCGAATTGCGCCCGCTAAGCGGGCCCGGCGCACCCGCAGCCGTGTTGCTGCGCGCCGACACACCCGATCTGCGCGACGCCGGCGAAGCCATCCTGATCGCCATCAATTCTGAGCTCGGCGCGCCTGTGCGCGTCGATCCCGCCCGCTTCCTCACGGGCGTACCCGGCAACTTCACGCGCTTCGTCCCGCTCGACGCGCCCGGGCATGCCACGCCCGCCGGCTTGACGCCGTTCACGCTCGCACCCGGCGCAGTCCGTTTGTTCCGTGGGGTCGCCGATAAACCGATCCGTCTCGCGCCGCCGATCGACAAGGCGAACAGCAAGCGCAGCGGCCGCAAGACCGTGTTCGACGCGATCAGCGCGCCGCGCGTGGCGATCGAGAGCGTGACGCCCTCAGTCGATAACGGCCGCTTTCCCGCCAAGCGCACGGTAGGCGAGCGTGCCGAAATCACCGCCGCGATCTTCGCGGAAGGTCACGACAAGATCGCCGCCGCCGTGGTCTGGCGCGCCGCTGACGAAACCGCCTGGCACGAGGTGCCGATGAGCCCGGCACAGCCGGCCGGCCTCGATATCTGGAAAGCGCGCATTCCGCTGGAGCGCCTCGGCCGCCACGAATTCACGGTCATCGCATGGCGCGACGACTTCGCGTCGCTGGTCGAGCATATCCAGAAGAAGCTGAAGGCGGGTCAAACCGTCGAACTCGAACTCGACGAAGCCGCGCATCTGTTCGCCCTGGTGCTCGCCGAAGTGGAAACCGTAGAAGACGCGGAGGGTGTGATAACCGAGCCGCTCGAACATATCGTCAAGGTCTTTACCAAGGCGGATCCGGAGGCCAAGCTCGCGCTGCTGCTGGCGCCGGCCACCGCGAAGGCGATGACCGCCGCGCGCCACCGCCCGTTCCTGAGCCGCGATCCGATCATCTACAAGATCGACGCCGAACGCACCGCAGCAGGCTTTGCAAGCTGGTACGAAATCTTCCCGCGTTCGATGAGCGACGACGAATCGCGTCACGGCACTTTCGCTGACGTCGTCACGAAACTGCCGCGCATCCGCGACATGGGTTTCGACGTGCTGTACTTCCCGCCGATCCACCCGATCGGCATCGCGAACCGTAAAGGCCGCAATAACACACTGAATGCGCAACCGGGGGATGTCGGCAGCCCGTACGCGATCGGCGGCGCCGAAGGCGGCCACACCGCCGTGCATCCCGAACTCGGCACGCTCGACGACTTCAAGCAGATGCTGGCCGCCGCCCACGCGCACGGCCTCGAAATCGCGCTCGACTTCGCGATCCAGTGCTCGCCGGATCACCCGTGGCTGAAGGAACATCCGACATGGTTCGCCTGGCGCCCGGACGGCACGCTGCGTTACGCGGAAAATCCACCGAAGAAGTATCAGGACATCGTCAATCCCGACTTCTATGCGCACGACGCCAAGCCTGATTTGTGGCTGGCGCTGCGCGACGTATTCCTGTTCTGGATCGAAGCCGGCGTGCACATTTTCCGTGTGGACAATCCGCACACCAAGCCGCTGCCGTTCTGGGAATGGGTGATCGACGATGTGCGCTCGCGCTATCCCGACACGATCTTCCTCGCCGAAGCCTTCACCCGGCCACGCATGATGAACCGCCTCGGCAAGATCGGCTTCTCGCAGTCGTACACGTATTTCACGTGGCGCGAGTCGAAGCGCGATTTCATCGAATACATGACCGAACTCACGCAAACCAGCGCACGTGATTTCTACCGGCCGAATTTCTTTGTCAATACGCCGGACATCAACCCGCGGCATTTACAGTCGTCGGGGCGTTCGGGCTTTCTGATTCGGGCCGCGTTGGCCTCCACGCTGGCCGGTTTATGGGGCGTGTATAGCGGTTTCGAATTGTGCGAGGCCGCTGCGCTGCCGAATAGCGAGGAATATCTCGACTCAGAAAAGTATCAACTGCGCGCGTGGGACTGGAACCGGCCCGGCAACATCGTCGGCGAGATCAGTGCGTTGAACCGGATTCGCCGCGCGAACCCGGCCCTGCAAACGCAGTTTGGCCTCACGTTCCTCACCGCGCACAACGACAACATCCTGTTCTTCGAAAAAGCCACCGAAGCGCGCGACAACGTCATCCTGGTGGCGATCAATCTCGACCCGTTCAACGAACAGGGCGCGGATATCGAATTGTCGTGGGACACTTTCAAGCAATGGAACTTGCATGACCATGGCGCGCTGGAAGTGACCGATCAGATGACCGGTGCGCGTTTCGAATGGCACGGCCGCTGGCAGCACATCCGGCTCAGTTCGGGACAGCCGTTTTCGATCTGGCGCATTGCGCCGCTCGGCGGTTTACCCGCTGACCACCCGGATGATGCTGACAGCGACTATCACGCAGACGACGCTGGCAACCCAACCCCTACGGAAGGTGCGACATGAAGCGTGACGATCCAGCCCAAAGCACGTCGCAGGCCAATACGAGCGCGGCCACCGGCAGCGCTGTCAAAGCGCGCTCGCATCGCCGCGGCAAGCCCGCAGCCTTGAGCGACGATCCGCTCTGGTACAAAGACGCGATCATTTATCAGGTGCATATCAAGTCGTTCTTCGACGCGAATAACGACGGCGTGGGTGATTTCCCCGGCTTGATCGCGAAGCTCGATTACATCGCCGAGCTCGGTGTGAATGCGATCTGGCTGCTGCCGTTCTATCCGTCGCCGCGTCGCGACGACGGCTACGACATCGCCGATTACCGCAACGTGCACCCCGACTACGGCCAGCTTTCCGACGTGAGGCGCTTCATTCAGGAAGCGCACGCACGCGGCATCCGCGTGATTACCGAACTGGTGATCAATCACACATCGGATCAGCATCCGTGGTTTCAGCGCGCTCGCCGCGCAAAGCCGGGGTCGAACCATCGCAACTACTATGTTTGGTCCGACACCGATCAGAAGTACACGGAAACGCGGATCATCTTTATCGATTCGGAGCCGTCGAACTGGACGCATGATCCGGTTGCGGGCGCTTACTACTGGCACCGTTTCTATTCGCACCAGCCCGATCTGAACTTCGACAATCCGGCCGTGTTGAAGGAAGTGCTGCAGGTGATGCGATTCTGGCTCGATATGGGTATCGACGGGCTGCGTCTCGACGCGGTGCCGTATCTGGTCGAACGCGAAGGCACCAACAACGAGAACTTGCCGGAAACACACGCGGTGCTGAAGAAGATCCGAGCAACGATCGACGCCGAGTATCCGAACCGCATGCTGCTCGCCGAAGCAAACCAGTGGCCGGAAGACGTAAAGGAATATTTCGGCGACGAAGACGAATGCCACATGGCGTTCCACTTCCCGCTGATGCCGCGCATCTATATGTCGATTGCGAGCGAAGATCGCTTCCCGATCACCGACATCATGCGGCAAACGCCGGACCTCGCCGAAACCAACCAGTGGGCGATTTTCCTGCGCAATCACGATGAGCTAACGCTCGAAATGGTCACGGATTCCGAGCGCGATTACCTGTGGAACACCTACGCAAGCGATCGCCGCGCGCGGCTGAATCTCGGCATTCGCCGCCGCCTCGCGCCGCTGATGGAGCGTGACCGCCGCCGCATCGAACTGATCAATTCGCTGCTGCTGTCGATGCCCGGCACGCCCGTGATCTACTACGGCGACGAGCTCGGCATGGGCGACAACATCCACCTCGGCGACCGCGACGGCGTTCGCACGCCAATGCAGTGGTCGTCGGATCGCAACGGCGGATTCTCGCGTGCCGATCCTGAACAACTGGTGCTGCCGCCGGTGATGGGTTCGTTGTACGGGTTCGACGCCGTCAACGTCGAAGCGCAAAGCCGCGATCCCCATTCGCTGCTGAACTGGACCCGGCGCATGCTCTCCACGCGTCGCGCGAAACAAACCTTCGGACGCGGTACCATCCGTTTCCTGAAGCCGGAAAACCGCAAGATTCTCGCGTATCTGCGTGAAATGCCGGACGAGCCGCCGATCCTGTGCGTGGCGAATCTGTCGCGCGCACCGCAAGCGGTCGAACTCGATCTATCGGAATTCAACGGCTCGGTGCCGATCGAAATGACCGCGGATTCTGTGTTCCCGGCGATCGGCCAGTTGACCTATCTGCTGACTTTCCCGCCGTACGGCTTCCTGTGGTTCATGCTCTGCTCTGGTGGCCAGCGTCCGACATGGGCACAGGCTCATTCGGAGCCGCTGCCGGAATTCGTCACGATCGTGATCCGCGAAGGCCAGGTCGGCCCGACACCGGAGAACGTGCGCCTGCTCGAATCCGAAGTGCTGCCGTCATGGCTGAGCCGGCGCCGCTGGTTTGCCTCGAAGGATCAGAAAATGCATGCGGTGCGCCTCGCCGCGTTGACCACGATCCCCAATGGCGGCTTCGCGTTCACTGAAATCGAAGCCGACGTGGGCGACCATACCGAACGCTACGTCGTGCCGATCGCGATCACGTGGGGCGGCGAAACCACCACGCCGCTGTTCATGCAACTGGCACTCGCGCGCGTGCGCCGCGGCCGCAACGTCGGTCATCTGACGGACGCGTTCGCACTGCCGATCTTCGCCCATGGCGTGCTGCGCAAACTGCGCGAGCGCGCTGTCGTGCCCACCGTGCAGAAGAGCGAGATCAAGTTCATTCCAACCGAACGTTTCGCCGAACTCGATGATCTCGGCGAGCGGCCCGAGATCCGCTGGCTGGCGGCCGAGCAAAGCAACAGCTCGCTGATCATCGCCGATGCCGCGGTGCTGAAGCTGGTGCGGCGTCTGGTGAGCGGCATTCATCCGGAAGCGGAAATCAGCCGCTATTTGACCCAGCTCGGCTACGCGAACACCGCTCCGCTGTATGGTGAAGTGGTACGCGTCGATCCCGAAGGCGTGCCACATACACTCGCTATCTTGCAAGGCTATATCGACAATCAGGGTGACGCCTGGAACTGGTCCCTCGACTATCTGCGCCGCTCGGTGGACGAACTCGCCATCGCCGTCGATTCGGAAGCGCCGTCGCCTGATCGCGACAACGAAGCGATTCTCGTGGAAGGCTACAGTGAGTTGGCCGGCATCATCGGCAAGCGGCTGGGTGAATTGCACGTGGCGCTCGCGTCGCCCTCCGACGACCCTGCGTTCGCGCCAGAACCCGCCAGCGCCGAACAGGTGAAGGCGTGGGTCGACGGCACGCAGTCCATGCTCGCCAGTGCGCTCGATCTGCTTGCGCCGCGTATCGAGCAGATGAGTGATCCTGACACCAAGGCATTGGCGCAAAGCCTGATCGACCGCCGCGCCGCGCTGGTCGACGCCGTCAGCAAGCTGGTGTCGGGAGATGCGGCCGCCCTGCGTACGCGCATTCACGGCGACTTCCATCTGGGCCAGGTACTGGTCGCGCAGGGCGACGCGTATCTGATCGACTTCGAAGGCGAGCCCGCGCGTACGCTCGAAGAACGCCGTCAGAAGTCGAGTCCGTTGCGCGACGTGGCCGGGTTGATGCGCTCGTTGTCGTATGCGAGCGCGGCGGCGCAGTCCACGATGGAAAGCGCACCGCAGCAAACCGCCGATCGCAAGCGCGCATTGTTCGACCGTTTCCGCGCACACGCCACCGAAACGTTCCTGACCGAGTACCGCGCTGCGGTTACTGACTCACCGACGCCGCTGGTTGCCCCCGAGGCAGAACAGGCCCTGCTCGATCTGTTCCTGATCGAGAAAGCGGCGTACGAAATCCGTTACGAAGCGGCCAACCGTCCAACGTGGCTCAGTTTGCCGGTGCGCGGCCTCGCCGCGCTCACCAGCCGTTTGCTGGGTGACACCGGCACACCGTCCAGCCACGATTCATCAACCCAGGCGCCAGGCGCCGCCGCACCGCCTAATCCGGCCGAGGGCGACTATGAGTGAGCATGACCCGGCCGCAGGCCTCCAACCGCTCGATATCGACGCGCTCGTTGAAGCGCGTCACCCAGATCCTTTTTCCCAGCTCGGTCTGCATCAAACGGACGCGGGTCCGGTTGTGCGCGCGCTATTGCCAAACGCCTCGCATGTCACCGTCATTTCCCGCGCGAATGGCTCGACGCTCGGCGAACTCGAACAGCTAAGACCGGGATTGTTTGCCGGTCGCGTCACGTCGGCGGCGCCCTATCGCTTACGCATCGACTGGCACGGCACCGTGCAGGAAATCGAGGACACGTATTCGTTCGGCCCCGTTCTCGGCGACGAACCGTTGGGGCGCCTCGCCGGAGGTGACCCGTACGCGGTACTCGAATGCCTCGGCTCACGCCCGATGGAAGTGGACGGCGTACCGGGCGTGCGCTTTGCCGTATGGGCGCCGAATGCGCGGCGCGTTTCGGTGGTCGGCGACTTCAATTCGTGGGATGGCCGCCGTCATCCGATGCGGCTGCGCCATCAGGCGGGTGTGTGGGAATTGTTCGTACCACGTGTCGGTCCAGGCACGCGCTACAAGTACGAATTGCTCGCTCGTGACGGCCATCCGCTGCCGCTCAAGGCCGATCCGTGCGCCATGCAAACGGAAAAGCCGCCGGGCACCGCATCCGTGGTCGCGCACGTCGATGAGATCGAGCAGTTTGTGTGGACCGATCAGGACTGGATTCAGTCGCGCGCCGCCAGGCAAACCCCGCGCTCGCCGATCTCGATCTACGAAGTGCATGCCGAATCGTGGCTGCGCGTCGCCGAGGAAGGTCAGCGCGGCCTCACCTGGGAAGAACTTGCCGAGCGGCTGATTCCTTACGTGAAAAGCATGGGCTTTACGCACGTGGAGTTCATGCCGATTGCCGAGCATCCGTTCGGCGGTTCGTGGGGCTATCAGCCGCTCGGACAGTTCGCGCCGTCCGCGCGCTTCGGCAAACCCGAGCAGTTCGCCCTGTTCGTCGACAAGGCACACGCGGCCGGCCTCGGCGTGATTCTCGACTGGGTGCCGGCGCACTTTCCGAACGACGCGCATGGCCTGATCGACTTCGACGGCACGCCGCTCTACGAGCACGCCGATCCGCGCGAAGGCTATCACCAGGACTGGAACACGATGATCTACAACCTCGGCCGCAACGAGGTGAGCGCGTTCCTGGTGGCATCCGGCCTCGCGTGGTTGAAGCGCTATCACGTGGACGGCCTGCGCGTGGATGCAGTCGCGTCAATGCTGTATCGCGACTATTCGCGGGCTGCCGACGAGTGGGTGCCAAACATCTACGGCGGGCGCGAAAATCTCGAATCGATCGCGTTTCTGAAGCGGCTGAATCACGAAGTCGGCTATGTGCCAGGCGTGCCGGGCGCGATCACGATCGCCGAAGAATCGACCGCGTGGCCGGGTGTGACCGCACGCCTCGAAGACGGCGGCCTCGGCTTCCAGTTCAAGTGGAATATGGGGTGGATGCACGACACGCTGCACTACATGGAAGAGGATCCGGTCTACCGCCAATACCATCATCACATGATGACGTTCGGCATGGTGTACGCGTATTCCGAGCGCTTCGTGCTGCCGCTCTCGCACGACGAAGTGGTGCACGGCAAAGGCTCGCTGCTCGGCAAGATGCCCGGCGACAGATGGCAGAAGTTCGCCAACCTGCGCGCGTACTTCGGCTTCATGTGGACGCATCCGGGCAAGAAGCTGCTGTTCATGGGCGGCGAATTCGGCCAGATGGCGGAATTCGATCACGACACCTCGCCGCATTGGCATCTGCTCGACGATCCCAACCATCACGGCGTGCAGAAGCTCGTGCGCGATCTGAACGATCTGTACAACGAGGAACCTGCGCTGTATCGGCTCGACAGCGAGCCGGGCGGCTTCCAATGGCTGGTCGGCGACGACAACGGCAACAGCGTGTACGCCTGGCGCCGCACCGATGGCGAGGGCCGCGAACTCGTCGTCGTGTGCAATATGACGCCGGTGCCGCGGGTCGGCTACCGGATCGGTATGCCGCGCGACGGTCGCTGGGTAGAAGTGCTGAATACCGATGCTGGCGTGTACGGCGGCTCGAACATGGGTAACGGCGGCCTTATCCATACCGACAACATCTCGAGCCATGGCTGGCCGCATTCCGCTGCGCTGACGCTGCCGCCTTTGGCGACGATCGTTTTGCGCGCGGATTGATGGATGTGCAGTAAGGCGAGCGCGCGGCCAGAAGGCCACGCGCTCGTTGCATGAAGTCCCACGATAGCGTTCATAAAACAGAACAAGGAAGGGGAATCATGTCGCATGCAATGCCCGACCGGCTTCTGCCCGGCTCGCCCTATCCGCTCGGTGCCAGTTGGGATGGCCTGGGCGTCAACTTTGCGGTGTTCTCGGCGAATGCGCAGAAAATCGAACTTTGCCTGTTCGATCCCACCGGTCGCAAAGAAATCAGACGCTTCACGCTGCCCGAATGCACCGACGAAATCTGGCACGGCTATTTGCCCAATGCGCACCCCGGCACCGCGTACGGCTTTCGCGCACATGGGCCGTATCAGCCGCAGCATGGGCATCGCTTCAATCCGCACAAGCTGCTGCTCGATCCGTATGCCCGCAAACTGGTCGGGCAGTTTCGCTGGTCCGACGCGCTGTTCGGCTATCGCGTGCATTCGAATCGCGCCGACCTGTCCATCGACCGCCGCGACTCGGCGCCGGCCATGCCGAAGTGCGTCGTGATCGACGAAGCCTTCGACTGGTCGCACGACAAGCGTCCGAATGTGCCTTGGGGCGAAACCATCATCTATGAGGCGCATGTGCGCGGCGTATCGATGTTGCGCCCCGATTTGCGCCAGCACGAACGTGGCACGTTCGCCGCGCTGGCCTCGCCGGAATTCATCGAGCACTTACTGAAGCTCGGTGTGACCGCCGTCGAATTGCTGCCCGTGCATGCGCTTCTGAACGACCGCTTTCTGGTGGCGCGCGGCCTGCGTAACTACTGGGGTTACAACACCGCAGCGTTTTTTGCGCCGGAACCGTCATATCTGAGCACGCACCGGCTCGATGAAATGCGCATCGCCGTGCGTCAGTTACATGCGGCCGGCATCGAAGTGATTCTCGACGTGGTCTACAACCACACCTGCGAAGGCAACGAGATGGGGCCGACCGTCTCATGGCGCGGCCTAGACAACGCAAGCTACTATCGCCTGATTCCCGGCGACGAACGCCACCATATCAACGATACCGGCTGCGGCAATACCCTGAACCTGCCGCATCCGCGCGTACTACAGATGGTGATGGATTCGCTGCGCTACTGGTCGACGAAGTTCAATATCGACGGCTTCCGTTTCGATCTTGGCGTGACGCTCGGTCGCGAGCAGCATGGTTTCGATCCCGGCTCCGGTTTCTTCGACGCATTGCGCCAGGACCCGATCCTGTCGCAACGCAAGCTGATTTCCGAGCCATGGGATATCGGTCCTGGCGGTTACCAGCTCGGCAATCATCCGCCGGGCTTCGCCGAATGGAACGACCGTTTCCGCGACACGGTGCGCCGCTTCTGGCGCGGCGACGCGGGCCTGCGCCCCGATCTTGCCGCGCGGCTGACCGGCTCCGCCGATCTGTTCAACCGGCGCTTCAGGAAACCGTGGGCATCGGTCAACTTTGTTACGTCGCATGACGGTTTTACACTCGCCGATGTCCCCGCATACGAGCACAAGCATAACGAGGCCAATCGCGAAGACAACAACGACGGCCACAATGAAAACTGCAGTCGCAATTGGGGCGTAGAGGGCCCGACCGACGATCCGGTCATTCTCGAAACCCGCAAACGCGTGGCCCGCTCGCTGATCGCTACGCTGCTGATGGCGCTCGGCACGCCCATGGTGCTGGCAGGCGACGAATCGCTGCGCACCCAGAACGGCAACAACAATGCGTACTGCCAGGATAACGAATTATCATGGCTCGACTGGGAGCATGCGGAATCATTCGACGGCCGTCAGATGACCGCGTTCGTTGCACGCGTGATCGCGCTGCGCAAACAGCATCCGCTGCTGCGTGAAACACGCTTCCTTTTCGGCGACCGCGAAGTGCTGCCGGGCTTGTTCGATGTCGGCTGGTTCGATGAACACGGCGACCCCCTCACCATCGAGGCCTGGCAGGACCCTGAAGGCCGCGCGTTCACGTTGCGTCGCGCAGGTCCAGGCTTGAACGGCGAAACGGAAGTATTGTTGATGATGCTCAACGCAGCAGACGAAACGCTGCGTTTTGCACCACCCGCGCCGCACCTGGAATGGCATGTGCTGCTGGACACTGCTGAGCCGGAAAGCGCGCCGCACCGGTTGGCGGCTTCAGAGGTCGAGGTGGCCGCACATAGCCTCGTGATGCTGGCGGCGCAACCCGTGGGCGAAGCGGATTGGCAGGCGGGATGGAAAGCCGGCGCGCAACACGGGCCGCGGCTGCTGACTGCTCTGCCCCCCGATCCGGGTGCGCATCCGCCGAGCGGCGATACGTCGCCGACCACGTAGGCGAGAAGCAAAATCGAATGGTGATGAATCATGTCCGAAAGTCCGATTGACCCTCACGCGCATCATCACGCACATTGCCTGCCGTTCAGCGCGCAGTTGCTGGGCGCTACGGGCGCGAAGCCGCGCACCCGTTTCCGTTTCTGGGCGCCTTCGTGCAAGACGGTACAGGTGGAAATCGAAAACGGGCCGGCCCCAGGCGTGCACGACATGACTGCCGCCGGCAACGGCTGGTTCGAAACGACCGCCGACAGCGGCGCGGGCACGCTGTACCGCTTCCGGCTCGACGGCGAGCATGCGGTGCCCGATCCTGCGTCGCGCTTCCAGCCACAAGACGTGCACGGCCCGAGCGAAGTGATCGACCCGCGCGCGTACCACTGGGAACATACGAACTGGCATGGCCGCCCGTGGGAAGAGACGGTGCTGTACGAGTTGCACGTCGGCGCGATGGGCGGCTATGCGGGTGTGCAGAAACGTTTGCCCGCGCTTGCCGCGCTCGGCGTGACGGCCATCGAATTGATGCCGCTGAACGACTTTCCCGGCAAGCGCAATTGGGGCTACGACGGCGTGCTGCCGTATGCACCCGATTCCACATACGGCCGCCCCGAAGAACTGAAAGCGCTGATCGACGCCGCGCACGGTCTCGGGCTGATGGTGTTTCTCGACGTGGTCTACAATCATTTCGGCCCGGACGGCAATTACCTGCACGAATACGCTCGCTCGTTTTTCCGCGAAGGCACGCATACGCCTTGGGGCCCCGCGATCGATTTCAACCGCAGTGAAGTGAGCGACTTTTTTATCGACAACGCCGTCTACTGGATCAACGAGTATCGCATCGACGGCCTGCGTTTCGACGCGGTGCACGCCATCGACAATCATGTGTGGCTGCGTGAATTGTCCGACCATATCCGCGCGAAAGTGCAGCACGGGCGGCATGTGCATCTGGTGCTGGAAAACGAGCACAACAGTGCGAGCCTGCTGGACACGCATTTCGACGCGCAGTGGAACGACGACGCGCACAACACGCTGCACGTTCTGCTGACGGGCGAAACGGAAGGCTATTACCACGCGTACGAAGATCAGCCGATCCGTCGTCTTGCCCGTGTGCTGTCGGAAGGTTTCGCGTATCAGGGCGACCCATCGCCGATTCACGACGGCGCGCCGCGTGGCGAATCGAGCCGGCATCTGCCGCCTACCTCGTTTGTGATGTTCTTGCAGAATCACGATCAGATCGGCAATCGCGCATTCGGCGAGCGCCTGCGCAAGCTGACGTCGGACGATGCCTTGCGCGCCGCCACTGGTGTACTGCTGTTGTCGCCGCAAATCCCCATGCTGTTCATGGACGAGGAATACGGCTCAACGCAGCCGTTTCTGTTTTTCACCGCCTACAGCGGCGATCTCGCCGACGCCGTGCGCGAAGGACGGCGCCGCGAGTTCGCACGCTTTTCGTCGTTCAGCGACGAAAAGCGGCGCGCGCAAATCCCCGATCCGAACGACGTGAAGACCTTTGCGGCATCGTCACCGCCTGAGCCTGTTCAAGGCTCCGCTACGGACGACAACGCGAAAGACCGGCTCGACTGGATGCACTTTTACAAATCCGCGCTCGCCGTGCGGGCGAAGCTGATCACGCCGCGCCTGAAACATGCCAAAGCGCTCGGCTCGACCGTGCTGAGCGCCGAAAACGGCGGCGACGCCACTGCACTGATCGCCCGCTGGAAACTCGGCGACGGCGAAACCTTGTCGATCGCGTTGAATCTCTCGAAGGAGAGCGTGGCGTTCCCGGATCTGCCTGCCGGCAAGATGATTTTCGAAACGCCGCCACGCGTGCGCGAGCAGATCGACGCCAGGATTTTGCCGTCGTACGCGTTTGCCGCATGGGTGACCGGCGACGTCAGCGACTATGCCATCGGCCACGATGCTCGCATCGCGGGCCAACAGGAGCGCCACGCGTGAGTGCTACCCGCCGTTCAAACGATACGATCCTTACCGTTGCCACTCGCGCCGGCTTTGAAGTCGAGTGGCGGGATGCGCACCATACGACACAGCATGTGCCGGAGAACACGCTCGCCGTGTTACTCGAACGGATGGGTTTGCCATGCGGTAATGCCACGCAAATCCGTCACAGCGCCGCTGCACTCGAAGCGGAACTGTCCGGCCGCAAACTCCCGCCACTGATGACAGCGGAGATCGAACGCGGCATCGCGCTGCCTGCCGCAGCGATCAAATCCGGCAGTCATTACCGGATTGAGCTCGAAAGCGGTTCGATTATCGACGGCCGCTTCACGGCGCCCAAAGGCGAAGAAGCGTTGCTCGCGCCGATCGACGAGCCCGGCTACCACACGCTGGTCATCAACGAGCAGCGCGTGACATTGGCCGTTGCCCCGTCACGCTGCTATACCGTCGTGGATGCGTGGCGTACGCTGCACGACGGCGCCAAAGCGCAAACCCCGCCGCTGTGGGGAATTGCCGCGCAGTTATACGGCTTGCGCCGCACGGGCGATGGCGGCATCGGCGACTATACGGCCCTCGCACAAATGGCCATTGAAAGCGCGAAGCGCGGCGCGCATGCGCTCGCTGTCAGTCCGACACATGCGATGTTTAGCGCCGAGCCGAATCGCTTCAGTCCGTATTCGCCGTCGTCGCGCTTGTGGCTGAACGTTACGCATATCGACCCCGCTGCGGTGTTTGGTGCAGACGCCGCACGCGCCGCGCTCGAGGTCACGCAGGCCACCAATGTGTGGTCGAAACTCGAAGACCTGTCACTCATCGACTGGCCGAACGCGGTCGTGCTGAAGCTGAAAGTTCTACGCGCGCTCTACGAGAACTTCTGCACGCAGGAACGCGCGCACGACACGCCGCACGCGCTCGAATTTCATGGCTTCTGCGAACGTGCCGGCCGCGCGCTCGAAGATCACGCGCGTTTCGAAGCATTGCAAGCAGTGCAGTTGGCGCAAGAGGGCGGCAACGGCCACTGGCGCAACTGGCCCGAGGCTTTGCGCGATCCCCGCAGCCCGGAAGTTGAGGCCTTTGCCGAAGCGCATCGGCATGAAGTCGATTTTCATCTGTTTCTGCAATGGCTCGCCGCCAAAGGTTTGTCGCACGCACAGCATGCAGCGAGCGATGCAGGGATGGCCGTCGGCCTGATCGCCGACCTGGCCGTTGGATGCGATAGCGCCGGCAGCCATGCATGGTCGTACCGCGACGACATGCTGCAAGGCGTTTCAGTGGGCGCGCCGCCCGATCTGTTCAACCAGGCCGGACAGGCCTGGGGTCTTACCACCTTCTCGCCACGCGCGATGCGCACGCAGGGCTTCTCCGCATTCATCGACATGCTGCGCGCGGCGTTCGCGCATGCGGGCGGCATCCGCATCGATCACATTCTCGGCTTACGGCGCCTGTGGCTCGTGCCCGAAGGTGAGAGCGCGCGTAATGGCGCCTATTTGCGCTATCCGCTCGAAGATCTGCTGCGGCTGATCGCGCTCGAATCGTGGCGGCACCGCGCGGTCGTGATTGGCGAAGATCTCGGCACCGTGCCGCCAGGCTTTCGCGAGCGGCTCGACGAGCACGGCATTGCCGGCATTCGCGTACTGTGGTTTGAAGGGGCGGAAGGCGGCAAGGGCTTCAGGCCACCGCATGCGTGGGACCGCAATGCTGTCGGCACCACGACCACCCACGATCTGCCGACCGTGGCGGGTTGGTGGCGCGGCAGCGACATCACGTGGCGCAACAGGATCGGCCAGACGATGGCGCGCGCCGATGGCCGCGACGCGGAGGAAGTCGCGCAGGAAGAACGCGCCGCCGATCGCGCTCTGTTATGGCACGCGTTCCAGCAAGCCGGCGTCGCGGCACCGGACGTGGCCGCGCCACCGCCCGACGAGGCGCCGGTGGATGAAGCGCTCGCCTTCGTCGCCGCAACACCTGGGCCGCTCGTCACCTTCCCGCTTGAAGATCTGCTCGCATTAATCGAGCAGCCGAATCTGCCCGGCTCGATCGACGAGCATCCGAACTGGCGCCGCCGTGTCGCCTTGCCGATCGACGAACTGTTCAGGGACGACACCTTCAGCGACCGCCTGCTGGCCGTCGACCGCGCGCGCCGCGGCGCGACCGTTCCTGCTTCTCCGGCTAACGCTTCTTCGGAGCCTGATACGCCATGACCGTCCTGCGCTCCACGCTTCGCCTCCAATTCCATCGAGGCTTTACCTTCGACGATGCCGCGAAGCATGTCGAATACTTCGCCGCGCTCGGCATCAGCCACGTGTACGCGTCGCCCATCACCACCGCCGAGCCTGGCTCGATGCACGGCTACGATACCGTCGACTACACCCACGTCAACGCCGAATGCGGCGGCGAGGCGGGCCTGAAACGCCTCGTCGATAAACTGCGCGCGCACAGCATGGGGCTGATCATCGACGTGGTGCCGAACCATATGGGTGTCGGCGGTTCGAGCAACGCGTGGTGGCTCGATATCCTCGAATGGGGCCGGCACAGCACGTATGCACGCCATTTCGATGTCGACTGGCACTCGCCGGACCCGGCCTTGCGCGGCAAGGTGCTCACGCCGACACTCGGCGCGCCGTATGGCGACGAACTGGCGGCAGGCCGGATTGCGCTGCATTTTGCGGCCGGCAGTGGGCGCTTTTACATCGGCTACGGGCCGCACATGTTTCCGGTGTGCCCGACCGACTACGCATCGATTCTGCAAAGCGCCGAGCGCGCCGATCTCAGCGCACTGGCCGAACGTTTCCAGGGCCTGACGACACAGCCGGCCGATCAACCGCGCGCCGCCGAAGGGCGCGAGATACTGCGCGAGTTCGTCGCGCAAAACGGCGGCTCGGCGATCGAGTTGGTGCTGGAAACCTATTCGCCCGAAGACCCGGTCACGCGCGACCGTTTGCATCGGCTGATCGAGCGGCAGCACTTCCGCCTCGCGTGGTGGCGCACCGCTTCGGACGAAGTGAACTGGCGGCGTTTCTTCGACATCTCGACGCTGGCCGGCATGCGGGTGGAACGGCCCGAAGTGTTCGAGGCCGTGCATGCACTGGTTTTCCGTCTGTATCAGGAAGGCGTGGTGGACGGTTTGCGGATCGACCACGTGGACGGTCTGGCCGAACCACGTGAGTACTGTCAGCGTCTGCGGCAGCGCCTCACCGAATTGCGCGACACGGCGCCATATGTGGTCGTCGAAAAAATTCTCGGCCGTGACGAGCCGTTGCGCGACGATTGGCCCGTGGACGGCACGACCGGCTACGATTTCATGAACGACGTGGGTGCGCTGCTGCACGATCCGGCCGGCGCCGAGCCACTTGCGCAAACGTGGGCCGACCTCACCGGCCGCAGCCCGCGCTTCGCCGACGAAGCATTGGCCGCGCGACGCAAAATTCTCGCGGAGAATCTCTCGGCCGAACTGGACCGCGCGGCGCGTGCGTTGCATCGCATTGCCCGCGATTCGCTGACGACGCGTGATTTCACTTTCACCGCGCTGCGGCGCGTGCTGACCGAACTGGTCGTGCATTTTCCGGTGTATCGGATCTATCCACAGAACGGGCTGCGCGGCGCCGCCGATAACGTGTATTTCGAGCAGGCGTTGGCAGGTGCAAAAGAGACGCTTTCGCGCACGGACTACGTGGTACTCGATCGCGTGAACGCCTGGCTAGGCGGCAGCGCCGAAGAGGTGCCGAATGCACGGGGCAATGCGCCACCGCAGCAACAGGGTTCGAATGGTGCGCCACCGAGCCATGCCGGTTCCTCGCGGCGCACCGCGCAGACGCTGTTTTCGCAATTGACGGCGCCGGTCGCCGCGAAGGCGGTTGAAGATACGGCGTGCTATCGCTATGGACGTTTGCTGTCGCGCAACGAAGTCGGCTCGGATCCGGGCGAGTTTGCTTTGTCGGTCGAGCAGTTTCATGCCGCAAATCTGGAACGGTCGCTGCGCTTTCCTCACGCAATGCTGGCCACGGCGACGCATGACCACAAGCGTGGCGAAGACGTGCGCGCGCGGCTTGCGGTGTTGAGCGAAATCGCGGATGAATGGAGCGCCAGGTTGCGCGCGTGGTCGACATTGAACGCGCCGCACCGGCGTGCGCTCGATGGCACGCCGATCAACAGCGTGAGCAAGGACACCAGCTACGACTGGGCACCGGGTCCCGCCGCCGAGGCGATGCTGTATCAAACCCTGGTAGGCTGCTGGCCTCCGGATTTAAAGCCGGACGACGAAGCGGGTGTCAAGGAACTGGCCGAGCGTGTCGCGCAATGGCAGTTGAAGGCGCTGCGGGAAGCGAAGCTGCAGACCAACTGGCTTGCACCCGACGAAGCATATGAAGCCGCCTGCCGCGATTTCCTGTTCGATATCCTCGCGCCGCAGCGGCGCGATGGCTTCCTGCACGAGTTGTCCGCATTCGTGGCGCGGATCGGGCGCGCTGGTGCGCTCAATAGTTTGCAACAGACGGTGTTGCGGCTGGCGTCGCCTGGGATTCCCGATCTTTACCAGGGCACGGAATTGTGGGACTTCAGTCTGGTCGATCCAGACAATCGCCGGCCCGTCGATTTTGCCAAACGTGAGTCGTGGCTGGCTCAAACACCGCCGTCGGAGTTTTTGCCGAACTGGCGCGATGGGCGCGTGAAGCTCGCGGTGGTGCAACGTGTGCTGGCGTTGCGCGCGCATTTACCGGAGTTGCTGAGTCAGAGTACGTATCTGCCGCTTGAGGTGCACGGTGCGTATGCGTCGAATGTGATCGCGTTTGCACGGCGGCATGGGAATGCGTGGGCTGTCGTGGTCGCCAGCCGGCTCGCTGCCGGACTGCTCGGTGAGAATGGCGATTTACCGATGATCGATCCGGCCAGATGGGGCGATACGGCGATTGCGGTGCCTGCCGATCTCACTGACCGCGCGCTATTCGACTGGCTGAGTCCGGCGGCGCCTAAGGTTGATGAAAGCGGCTTTTTATATCTCCGCGATGCGTTGGGCGCGATGCCGATTGCAGTGTTGGTGGAGGACGGCGTGCCACGCAGTTGATCTGCGATTTTTTAGAAGGTCGTAGGCGGTTAAAGCACACGTGCTTTAACCGCCTTTTTATTGGCTCATCCAAGGCGATGGATCACCCCTCTGAGCCGCCTTGCTGCGCGCGTTTGACCGCTTCGGCCATCTGTTCCGCCACCCGCCGTGTGTCCCAATACACCTGCCCTTTGTACATGCGGTCACCGCGCAGGTTGAAGCGGTCGACGCCCTGCCAATTGAGCGCCTGTCCGGCCACGGTGGCTGATGCCTGCCATTCGATCATGACGGCGTCGCCAGTGGGCGCCCATTGAAGGACGTCTACTTTCAAGTCAGGGAGTTGGGTCAGGACCTGACGGAAGTGTTCGATCACGCCTTTCCTGTCGGCCGGTTCTGTCATGGGCGGGATGAGGTTTCGAGTGTCCTCATGCATGAGAGGCTCCAGGTTATCGGCGACAGGGTTTTGCCACTCTGCGGCGAAGCGTTGCACGGCTGTCCTGGCATTGGCTAACTGTTCCGCTGTAGGCGGGAGGTATTTTTCTGCTGACGTCATGTGGGTTTGCTCCTGAATGGGTTGCTTACCTACGGTGCTGTTTGCCTACTCATCCGTATGGAAGCCCATGGCAATCAAAACATACAATATGATTTTCACATACACCGTGTATGTATACTACAATCAGAATGTGAAAAATCAAGGGCTAAAAAAACGAACCCGATGCCGACAGCAGGTCCAACCCCCAAATCCCGTCGCGAGGAATACGCGGACGCGACCCGTCAGGCGCTCATCACCGCTGCGGGCGAGCTATTCACCTCGCAGGGCTACCAGCAGGTCGGGATAGAAGCCATCGCGCGCAGCGCACGCGTGACGCGTGGCGCCTTCTATCACCACTTCGCCGACAAAGCTGAACTGTTCGATGCCTTGATCGAATCTCTGCAGGCGAGGGCCGCATCCCAAGTCCAATCCGCAGCCGAGGCCGCTCCGAAAGCCAGGCGGATGAGCGCGGGCATTCGCGAATTTCTGGAGGTCTGCACCGAACCCGCCTATCGGCAACTCGTCATTGAAACCGCGCCCGCCGTGCTCGGCCCGGCGCGGTGCCGAGAGATCGAAGAAGCGCACGTTTACGGTCTGCTTATCGGCGCGCTGACGAACCAGGCCACTGGCAATGAAAAAGCAAAGGCATACCTCGCCGCGCGCATGATCGGCAGCATGGTGTGCGAAGCGGCGCAATTGCTCGATGGCGCAGACGATCCCGCCGCATTGAAAGCCGAAGCGTTGAAGCTCGTTGAGCGCATGGTCGGAGCGCTGACGCCAGATAAAAGCCGGGTAACATCCACCCGCAAATAATCAGACCCGACTGGAGCGCCGATGCAGATCGACTGGCCGAGTATCCGAACCGGGCGTGCCGCGCAATCAGCTGACATCGATCGAAGTGCAAATGGCCGCGCCGCTCGCGCCACGGGCAGAGGCGCTCGCTTTGCGTGGCCGACTCTTGCGGGTGATCGCCGGGCGGGTGTTTGAGGCGTCGGTCGAGTGACGTTTCATGCCTCTCGCAAAAAAACCCCTATCGCCCTGCTGCCCACAGCAACGAAACGCCCGAAGACAACATCAACCCGTCAACGACAAGCTTGAAAACCGCAGGGCTCATCCGAACCACAATCAGCCGCGCGGAAAAGGAGCCGATCATGAGTGCCGAGCCCGTGATCAAACCGTCGATCACCACATGCAATGGCAATGCGCCGAAATGATTGAAAACCGCGACTTTGGTGCCGTAGACAGCCAGTGAGCCAGCCGCTTCGGTCGCGAGAAAGGCGCCTTTAACAAGGCCATACGACATAAACACGGGCACTGTGATCGGCCCGGTAGAAACGACGATGCCGGTGAGAAAACCCACCACGCCGCCGATCAGCGAAAGCTGCCACAAAGAAAACTTGATCGCTCGCCGCGCCAGCCAGCGCCGGGTCGGCACCATCGCGACAAAAAACAGCCCCAACGCGAGTTCGACCGCATGCGGCGGCAACGCAAGAAGCGTCCGCACACCCAGCGCGGCGCCCGGAACCGCAGTCACGCAATAAGCGCCGCAAGCCCGCCAGTCGATCTCGCGCCACCACGCAATGATCTTTCCGAAGTTGCCCATGATTGCGGCGATCGCCATGATCGGCACCGCCTGCTGCGGTCCGAACAGCATCACGAGAACGGGCATCAGCATCATTGACGAGCCCGTGCCGATCACACCGCTCAACGTGCCAGCAAGCAAACCGACGCACAGCACCAGCAAATATCCCATGTCGCCCCCGGTGGTATGGACGGCAATTTTACTCGAGCAATGTTTCAATAGACTTGGGACGGGCTCAGCACGGAAGCCCTTCAACCGCCTTCATCGTCGAAGGTCTTCGGATAAACGCGTACGAGCACGATCCGCGGCCCCTTCATCTTCTTGACCACCACGTCGAAGCGATCGAATTCAACACGCTGCCCTTCGGTAGGCAGATCGTTGAGCGCCTGGATCACGAGGCCACCGACCGATTCTGCCTTGCCCTCGTCGATGTCGATTCCCAACGCGCGTTCCAGCGACACCACCGGCAAACTGCCCTTGCCCATCAACGTGCCGTCGTCCATACGCGTCCAGTCGGCGTCGCCCTGGCGGAATTCGTCGTGAATCTGCCCAACCAGCGCGCCGAGCAGATTGTCCAGCGTCAGGAAACCGATCGGCTTCGAGTTCTTGTGGCCAACCAGCGCGAAGTGCGGCGCACCCTTGCGAAAGCGGCGAAACAGTTCGAGCGCGGGCATGTCCGGCTTCACATACTGCACGGGCCGCGCATATTTGGAGAGGTCCTCGAGCGTGCTGCCCGCGTGCCGCGCCAGCAACAAGTCCTTCAAGTGGATCATGCCGGCCACGCGCTCACCCGACGCATCTTCGAACAAGGGATAGCGGCTGAAGCGGTGACGCGCCACCACCTGCATATTTTCGCGCAACGGCAAATCGCGCCGCAGGCCAACCATTTCATAGGACGGCCGCATCAGATCGGAGACGGTCATGCGCGAAAAATCCAGCGAATGCGCAATCGTGTTCCATTCGTCCTGGCTGTATGCGCCGTCCGGCGAACCGAGCTCAGTCGCGACGTTGGCGCGGCGGCCACGCAAGATCAGCTTGAGTTCGTCGGTCGAGTAATGCGAATCGTGACCATGGTCCGCGTCGAGGCCTGCGAGCTTCAATACCGCGTTGGCGCTCGAGTTGAGCACCCAGATCGCCGGATACATCGCCCAGTAGAAACCGTACAGCGGCGTGGCGGCCCACAGCGAAACCTTCTCCGCCTCGCGAATCGCCAGCGACTTTGGCGCCAGCTCGCCCACCACGATGTGCAGGAACGAAATACACGAGAACGCGAAGAACAGCGAGATGCCGTGAATCAACTTCTCCGATTCCACGCCAAGCAGGCTGAAGACCGGCGTGAGCAGTTCCGCGAACGCCGGCTCACCGATCCAGCCAAGCCCCAGCGACGCCAGCGTAATACCGAGCTGACAGGCGGACAGATATGCGTCGAGCCGTCCGTGCACCTTAGCCAGTAGACGCCCACGCATGCCATGCCGGGCCGCGAGGCTCTGCACGCGCGTCTGCCGCAGCTTCACCAGACCGAATTCGGCGGCGACAAAAAAACCGTTGAGGGCAACGAGAAACAATGCACCAATAAGGGCGACAACCTGGATCAAAGCGAAGGGCTCCGGCAACAAAAGTTGTCAGTATAGAGGGTGAAAGCCTGGTGAAAGTTAATCGCGTACAGGAACGCGCGACAGCCACCGCTCACGTTGCTGTCGTGGCACTCAGCGGCACATGCAACGCGAGCGTAGCCGTTTCGCTTTCAGCCGCGTCGCTTTGCTCGAAACTGCCGCCGTGCGCTTCCGCAACGCGCTTGCACAGCGCGAATACCCACGCGATCCGTTTGGCTTCGCGCGGTTCACGCGCCTGTTTGCGGGCAAAGGCTTCGAGCAAATGAGGCACCAAATGATCCTCCAATGCAGCGGCGCTCTGATTGAAGGTGACGGTGGCGTACCACCTGGTGGCGTCCGCGCGTGTTGCCAGCGTGACTGCGGCGCCCTCCGCGCTCGCTTCGACGGCAAACGTGAGCATCACCCACAGCGCGGCGGCCAGACGCTCACGATCGCCGTTGAGCTGCTCGGTAGCAAGTTGCGACTCGAGCGTGAGCTCGACGCCACGCGCGCGAGCCAGTCCGGAGCGGACTTCTTCAACGGTTTCATCGAGCAGCGGGTGCAGCGGAAACGGCGCATAGGCGAGCGCCAGCGATTTGGTTTCTGCACGCACGGCGTCGACGATCGTTTCCAGCAACTTCACCTGCTGGTCCACGCCGTTGCGAATTCCGGTGACGGCCCGCTGCGAATTGGGGTCGTTCGCATCGAGCTTGCGCTCGAGCACGTAAGCCCAGCTATGGATGGCGTTCAGCGGACCACGCAGGTCGTGCGACACCAGCGACAGCACATGGTCGCGCATGAACAGCGCGGTTTCCGCGCGCAGGTGTGCGGTGCGTTCGGATACGGCGATGCCGGAAAGAACCGGCTTTGCGCCAGTGGTCCCGGTGGATGACGTTGTCACGATCGAGCCCTCTCAGGCGGTGCATGAAATGTTAAAAGAAACCCCATTATAGGCATGCCGCCCGGCGCAACCAGCCTGGCCGGACAGCCAACATGGACGCAAACCGCATGCCACGCGGCAATCCTGGGCGACACGACGCCAACACGCCTACAATGTCGGTTTTTACAATTTGACCTAAGGAGCAACACATGTCGACTGTGACTACCGAATCCGGCCTGAAATACGAAGACATCGTTGAAGGCAACGGCGCCGAAGCGGTTGCCGGCAAGACCGTCAGCGTGCACTACACGGGCTGGCTGACCGACGGCCAGAAGTTCGACTCGAGCAAGGACCGCAACGACCCGTTCGCGTTCGTGCTGGGCGGCGGCATGGTCATCAAGGGCTGGGACGAAGGCGTGCAAGGCATGAAGGTCGGCGGCACGCGCAAGCTGACGATTCCGCCGCAACTCGGCTACGGCGTGCGTGGCGCAGGCGGCGTGATTCCGCCGAATGCAACGCTCGTGTTCGAAGTCGAACTGCTCGACGTCTAAGTTTTCGCTGTTTTGTAATCGGGCTTCGCCAATGGGTCACGCCGCCGTCACCGCACCTGGCGTTTCGCTGCGCCGTTACGGCGCGGTCGAAGCGTCGGACGTGCACGACTTTCACCAGGTCGTGCTCGGACTCGACGGCGCGATGGTGATGGCGGTAGACGGCGTCGCGCATCAGATCGACGCCCGCTCCGCCTGGCTCATCCCGGCCGGGGCGCGGCACGACTACGCGGGCATTGGCGAGAACCGGCAATTGGTGCTGGATCTGCCGGCCGCCTCGCTGGCCGTGCCGGAACGTCTATTCGACCACGCGCGGGCAGTGACGGTGGATCCCTCGCTCACGCAACTCGTGCATCGAATTGCGGCGCTCGCCACCGGTGGCGCGCAAGGCGACGATCTGGATACCCGGCGTTTTCAATGGGATGCAGCCGCACGATTGGGTGCTGCGTTGGTGGCCGATGCCGGCACAATGACCGGGACACAAGCGCCCGGTCTTGATTTCGCGCGCATCGACCGCTGGCTGCGCGCGCATCTGTCGGAACCACTGCGTATCGCCGACCTTGCCGCACACTGCGGCTTCGGCATGCGGCGCTTTCATCAGCTTTTTATCGACGCCTTCGGCGAAACACCTCATCGCTATTTGCAGCGACTGCGGCTCGATACGTCGCTTGGCTTGCTGTCCGATCCACGCCTGTCGCTCAGCGATATCGCGTTGGAAATCGGCTTTGGAGATCAGAGCGCCTACACGCACGCTTTCACGCGGCGTTTCGGGCTAGCGCCCGGTCAATGGCGCGCGTTGCGCCATTGAGTTTGTGCAATCCGCGAGCCACCTGAGAAGGCAGCCCGCGTTTCCTTCTTCCAGCTGCATCTGCCATGCGTTATTAACCCGCCAACCCGCGCTCCAGATCGCCGCGGATATCGCCGGCGTTTTCCAGACCCACTGCGAGACGGATCAAGCCTTCGCTAATACCTGCCGCCGCTCGCGCCTCAGGCGTCACGCGACCGTGTGTGGTCGTAGCCGGATGCGTGATGGTGGTACGCGTATCGCCGAGGTTGCCGGTGATCGAGCAGATCTTCGTGCTGTCGATCACGCGCCAGGCATTCGCGCGCATCTGCTCGGGCGTGTCGCCCTTCAACTCGAACGAGAGGATCGCGCCGCCCGCCTTCTGCTGACGCATCGCCAGCGCGTGCTGCGGATGTGATTCGAGTCCCGGGTAGAACACGCGGTTCACGGCCGGATGCGTTTCCAGCCAGCGTGCGATTTCGAGCGCATTCGCCGACTGCTTTTCAACGCGCAGCGACAACGTTTCCATGCCCTTGAGCAGCACCCAGGCGTTGAACGCGGACAAGGTCGGCCCAGCACTGCGCACGAACGGGAACACCTTTTCCATGATGAATTTCTTCGAGCCGACCAGTGCGCCGCCAAGCACACGCCCTTGACCGTCGAGGAACTTGGTGGCCGAATGCATCACCACGTCCGCACCGAGCTTCAACGGCTGCTGCAAAGCCGGGCTACAGAAGCAGTTATCGACTACGAACACCGCGTTGGCCGCCTTCGCGATCTTGCTGATCGCTTCGATATCGGCGACTTCGGTCAGCGGGTTCGACGGCGTTTCGAGGAAGAACATCTTCGTCTCCGGGCGCACGGCGTTTTTCCACGCGTCCAGATCGGTCGGATCGACAAAAGTGGTCGTAATGCCGAACTTGCTGAAGATCTGCGAGAACATGCCGAGCGTCGAGCCGAACAGCGCTTGCGAGCTGACCAGATGGTCGCCGGCCTGCAGCACCGACATCACCACCGACATGATCGCGGCCATCCCCGAAGCCGTGGCCATGCATGCTTCGCCGCCTTCGAGCGCCGCCAGACGGTCCTGGAACATCGAGACGGTCGGGTTCGTGAAGCGCGAATAAGTGTAGTTGTCTTCGGAATTCTTGAATTTTTCGGCGGCGTCCGCGGCACTCGCGAAGACGAAGCTCGACGTCAGGAAAATCGCTTCCGAATGTTCGTTGAAGTCGCTGCGCACTGTGCCCGAGCGGACTGCCAGCGTATCGAAGTTCAGGGAGTCGTCCATATTCGTTCTGGTTTCCAATGTTCCATGGCTGGATTCAGCGTCTACGGCTCACATGAAAGGAGCGCATCACGCCAAACGGCAGCAACAAAAAAGCCCGCTTTTGCGTCGGCATAAGCGGGCTTCATGTGCGGGGGAAAGCTGGAGCGGAGGCGGATGACTGCGGCTTTTCCACCATTCGCTTTAGCTGTTTTGGGTTGCCCCGCGTCCGCAAGCTGAGATCAAATCGACGCAAGCCATTATGCTAACACGCTCGCGGCATGGCGTGCAGCGGGCCAATGACTTGGCACACCGCACGCGGGATTGCTTCAACCAACCGACAATTGCAGATGCAGTTGCGAACGTGCCGGGCCGCCCTCGGCCGCGTCGCTCGCGGCGTCGCGGTCCGATTGCGAGGACGGTGCGAGACGCGCGGTTTCGATGCGGTCGAGGTATTCCGTGGTGATATCGCCGGTCACGTAGTTGCCGTCGAAGCACGAAGCTTCGAATTCCTTCAGCGCCGGGTTGATATCGCGCACCGCCTGCTTCAGGGCGTCAACGTCCTGATAAACGAGATAGTCCGCGCCGATCATGCGCGCGACTTCGTCGTCCGTGCGGCCATGTGCGACGAGTTCACCGCGCGTGGGCATATCGATACCGTAGACGTTCGGGTACTTCACCGGCGGCGCCGCCGAAGCGAAGATCACCTTGTTCGCGCCGGCATCGCGTGCCATCTGCACGATTTCGTGCGAGGTGGTGCCGCGCACGATCGAATCGTCGACGATCAGCACGTTCTTGCCCTTGAACTCGATGCCCATTGCGTTCAGCTTCTGGCGCACGGACTTCTTGCGCATCGCCTGGCCCGGCATGATAAAGGTGCGGCCTACGTAACGATTCTTGAAGAAGCCTTCGCGATACTCAACGCCCAGCTTCTTCGCGACCTGCATCGCGGCCGGACGGGACGAGTCGGGAATCGGCATCACGACGTCGATTGGGACATCGGGCAATTCGCGCCTGATCTTCTCGGCGAGGTAATCGCCCATGCGCAGACGCACGTTGTAGACCGGCACGCCGTCGAGCACCGAGTCCGGACGCGCGAGATATACGAGTTCGAAAATGCACGGGTTCAGGCTCGGATTCGTCGCGCATTGCTGCGAGTGCAAATTGCCCTCGAGGTCGATGAAAATCGCTTCGCCCGGCGCAATGTCACGCACAAATTCGAAACCGATACCTTCGATCGCGACGGATTCCGATGCCAGGATCCACTCGACGCCTTCCGGCGTTTCCTGCTTGCCGAGGCACAGCGGGCGAATGCCGAACGGGTCGCGAAAGCCGAGCAAACCGTAGCCAGCAATCAGCGACACGATCGCGTACGAACCCCGCACCCGGCGATGCACGCCCGACACCGCCTTGAACAGCGCGGCCGGATCGAGTTGCAGGCTCGAACTGGACAGCTGCAACTCGTGCGCGAGCACGTTGAGCATCACTTCGGTGTCGGAATTGGTATTGATGTGGCGGCGATCGATGCGGAACATCTCATCTTTCAGTTGCTGCCAATTGGTCAGATTGCCGTTATGCGCGAGGATGATGCCGAACGGCGCGTTCACGTAGAACGGCTGGGCCTCTTCTTCGCTCGATGCAGAACCAGCGGTCGGGTAACGGACCTGGCCGATACCGGTCGTGCCGGGCAGGCTGCGCATGTTGCGCGTGCGGAACACGTCGCGCACCATGCCGTTGGCCTTGTGCATGTGGAAGTTGCTGCCGTTCGCTGTCGCGATGCCGGCGGCGTCCTGACCGCGATGCTGCAGAAGCAGCAGGCTGTCATAGATCACCTGATTGACCGGAGAATGGGAAACTACGCCTACGATGCCGCACATGGCATGTCCTTCAAAGGTACGAAATTCGTAACGGCGGCCGGTGCCAAAGATGCTGCGCGACGGTACGCGACGGTGCATAGAGGCAACCGGATTGCGCCGGAGTCCTGCTGCACCCCTCTAACCGTTCACCTGATCGTCACACGCGGACGTAGGCAGCGAGCGTCTCGGGAAGCAGCGGTTTCATTACGTGCACGCCCTCAACCGCATAGGGTCGAAGCAAGGCGTTGCGCCAGAATTCCTGTTGGGGCAGTTCGGTCAAGCCTGCAAGGGCGACCAGAATCAGCACCAGAATGACCCCGCGCACGAGGCCGAACATCAAACCGAGCGAGCGGTCCACGCCGCTCAAGCCGGTTGCCTGCACAATGCGGCTCAGCAACGCGTTCAGTACGCTTGCTACCAGCACCACGCCTATCACCAGCAGCGCGAACGCCAGAAGCCACTGGGTCAGCGCGCCGCCCGGCCACGTGGCAGGGATAAATGGCACGACATAACCGACGAAGCGGCAAGCAATGAAAAACGCCGCGATCCAGCCGATCAGCCCGAATACCTCGGACAAAAAGCCGCGCCATGTGCCGCGCAAGGCCGACAAACCGATCACCGCCATTACAGCGTAGTCGAAGGCAGTGAACATCGCTCGCTTACTGTGCGGCGCCGCTGTTCGCGCCCGACGTCAAGCCGGTCTCACGAACCTTCGCAATCGCGGCGCTAGCCGCTGCCCGGTCAGCGAACGGACCGGCGCGCAGTAGGGTAAGCGTCGAGCCGTCAGCCTGTTTCCGATGTTCTGTATATGCAGGCACACCGGCCGCTTTCAACTTGGCGGCCCAATTACGCGCGTTGGCGTCGTTCGCAAACGCGCCTAGCTGGACGGCAAAACGGCTGCCCGGCGGCGATGCCGGCGTACCGGAATTGGCGTCCGCGCCTGCGGCGGCGGTATTCGCGCTGTCTTCGCTCGGAGCTGGAACGTTCGCCGCGCTTTGCGTGGCGGGCGCATTGGTCGGTTTGGCCGGCTTGGCCGGCTTGGCCGGTTTGGCGGGCGCTGCAGGCGCCGTATTGGCGGCAATGGCCGGCGCTTGCGGCTTCAAAGCTGGCCTGGCTGCGGGCGCTGCGCCCTGCTGTTTGGCCGCGCCGGACTGGCCTTGCGTGGCTGCCGTTGTCGGCGCAAGGCCGGAAGCGGCAAGTGCCGCGTCAGGCGCTGGGTTATCCGGTGCTACGCCAGCCTGCGTGTCTTCGTCGGTCTTAGCGACCTTCGGCGCGGGGCGGCTTGGAATGTCGATCGAGATGTCGTCCGTGACGGGCTTTGGATGCGAATCCAGCACCATAGGCAGGATCACCACCGCTGCGACAACCAGCGCGATCGCGCCGACGAGCCTGCGCCGCGCACGCTGCTTTTCAGGCAACGTAGGGTCGAGCAGCATCGCATCGGCATCCACGGTGCGCTCCGTGCGGCGGGTTCGCCGCTCCACGCGTTCGCCACGGGCGGCCCGAGTGGAACTGGTGTTTGCGCCGCGCCGGGTGGGCGCGTCGTCTTTCTTGCCGAACGAGAAAATTCCCATGAATCGCTTGGTTCGAGCCTGGCGCCCGTTCAGTGTTGCTGCGATTTACGGTAGGCCATTACGCCTGCAACCGTATAGAAACTGCCGAAAACCACGATTCTATCATTCTCTGACGCTCGTTTTAGCGCGTCTTGGAAAGCCTCTGCCGGTGTTGCGTAGCGCGTCACGCTGCTGTCGTTGCCCTCGCTTACGCCCTGCTCGCGCAAGACCGCTTCGAGTTCTTCCGCCGAAGCCGCACGCGGGGTCGGCAGATCGGTCACGCACCAGTGGTCGATTTCGCCTTTCAGATGGGACAAAACGCCTGCAATGTCCTTGTCGCGCATCGCGCCGAACACGGCGTAGGTGTACGGGAAAAAGCCCATATTGCCGAGGTTTTGCGTCAACACTGCCGCGGCGTGCGGATTGTGGCCGACGTCGAGCACGACGGCCGGCTTGCCGGGCAGCACCTGAAAGCGCCCCGGCAGTTCGACGTTGGCGAGGCCAAGCCGGATGTCCTGCGCCGATACGGGTAGACGGTCGCGTAGCGCTTCGAGTCCCGCTAGGGCTGCCGACGTGTTGATCAACTGATTCGCGCCGCGCAATGCCGGATAGGCGAGCGAGGAACGGCGCATCGTCGGGCCCACGTAGCTCCATTGCTGGCGCTCGCTGCCTGCCTGCCCTTCATAGCGGAAATCACGGCCAAATAGCCACAGTTCGGCGCCGATTTTTTCGGCGTGGTCGATCAATGTTTGCGGCGGCACTGGATCGGCGCAGATCGCCGGCTTACCCGGGCGGAAAATGCCGGCTTTTTCGAAGGCGATTTTCTCGCGCGTGTCGCCGAGGTAATCGGTGTGATCGATATCGATACTCGTGATGATCGCGCAGTCCGCGTCGAGAATGTTGACCGCGTCGAGGCGGCCGCCCAGGCCGACTTCGAAGATCACCGCGTCGAACTCGCGCGAGGCGAACAGGCTCATGATCGCCAGCGTCGTAAATTCGAAGTAGGTCAACGTGACCGGTTCGGCGAGACTCAAGCGCGCGGCTTCGACAGCTTCGAAGTGCGGCAGAAGATCCGCGTCGCTGGCCATTTCGCCGTTCACTCGGGCCCGCTCATTGAACGACAGCAGATGCGGCGACGTGTGGCAGCCGACCGTGAAGCCCGCGCGCAGCAAAATCGATTCGAGAATCGCGCAGGTCGAGCCCTTGCCGTTCGTGCCGCCGACCGTAATGATCGGGCACGCGAACGACAACTGCATCGCGTCACGTACCTGCGTGATACGTCCCAATCCCATGTCGATGCCGACCGGATGCGCGGATTCAAGGTGCGTGAGCCACGCGTCGAGGGTGGGGAATGTGGTCATCGAGTGAATCTGAGCCATGCTGTGCTGCGTTGCGAGATCGTGATTATCCCGGAAATGACAGCGCGCCGCTTGATGACTCTCGCGGCGCGCTATTTTTTGACTGCTTTTCTGACCGCGGCCGTGTCTGAACAGGCACGGCGCTGAATCGGACCGCGTTGTGACTTAAGCGACTGCGTCCGCCGGCTGATGGCTCAACAGCGCCATCAATTGTGCGATCTCTTCACGCAGCTTGCGACGATCGACGATCATGTCGACCGCGCCCTTCGTCAGCAGGAACTCGGCGCGCTGGAAGCCTTCCGGCAGCTTTTCGCGCACGGTTTGCTCGATCACACGCGGGCCGGCAAAGCCGATCAGCGCCTTCGGCTCGGCGATCACCACGTCGCCCAGGAACGCGAAACTTGCCGACACGCCGCCCATGGTCGGATCGGTCAGCACGGAAATGAACGGCAGCTTGGCTTCGGCGAGCTTGGTCAGCATGGCCGTGGTCTTCGCCATCTGCATCAGCGACAACAGGCTTTCCTGCATCCGCGCGCCGCCCGAAGCGGTGAAGCAGATAAACGGCACTTTCTGTTCGAGCGCATTCTGCGCGCCGCGCGCGAAACGCTCGCCGACCACCGAGCCCATCGAGCCGCCCATGAACGAGAACTCGAAGCACGCGACCACCACCGGCAGCGTGTGGATGGCGCCGCCCATGACGACCATCGCGTCGGTTTCGTCGGTGTCGTCCATTGCCTCTTTCAGGCGATCCGGGTACTTGCGGCTGTCTTTGAACTTGAGCGCGTCGACCGGGACGATTTCCTGGCCGATTTCGTAGCGGCCTTCCGGATCGAGCAGGCCGTCGAGCCGCTCACGCGCGCCGATGCGCATGTGATGGTCGCACTTCGGGCAAACGTGCAGATTGGCCTCGACGTCATTGCGGTAAAGCACGGCTTCGCACGACGGGCACTTGATCCACAAGCCTTCCGGAATCCCCTTGCGGCTCTTCGGGTCGGTTTGTTTGATTTTCGGCGGCAGCAGCTTATCGAGCCAGCTCATATTGAATCCTTCTGGGGTCAACGGTTGCGCAAACGGCGGGACGAACCCGCCGCTCACACTACAGACGACAAAATTAACTGTTATCGGGCAGTCGCGACGCTATCCAGCGCCTCGCGCACTTCAGCGATGAAGCGCGTGAGCGTCTCGGCGGCGGCTTCGGGCGCCGCTTGTTCGAGCAATTGCACGATACGGCTGCCGATCACGACGGCATCGGAAACCTCCGCCACCGAACGCGCCGTTTGCGCGTCACGGATGCCGAAACCGACGCCCACCGGCAGGGGTACGCGCGACTTGATGGCCGGGATTTTACTCGCGATGCTGGAAACGTCCAGATTTGCCGCACCGGTCACGCCTTTCAACGACACATAATAGACGTAGCCGCTGGCGATTTTGCCGACTTCTGCGATGCGTTCATCCGTGGAAGTGGGCGCAAGCAAAAAAATCGGATCGATGCCCGAAGATCGCATCTGTTCAGCGAAGTTAGCGCATTCTTCGGGCGGATAATCGACAACCAGCACACCATCTACCCCTGCTTCCTTCGCCGCCTTGGCAAACGCTTCGGTACCCATGCGTTCGATCGGATTGGCGTAGCCCATCAGCACCACCGGCGTCTTGTCGTCGGTTTCGCGGAAGCGCTTCACGTCGGCCAGCACGTGGCGCAGCGACACACCATGCGCCAAAGCGCGTTCGGACGATTGCTGGATCACCGGGCCATCGGCCATCGGGTCGGAAAAAGGCACACCTAGTTCAATCACGTCGGCGCCGCCGGCGGCGAGCGCGTGCATGAATTCGACCGTGCGCGCCGGATCCGGATCGCCGGCCGTCATGAACGGAATCAGGCCTTTCTTACCCTGGGCGGACAACGCGGCAAATGTGTTCTTGATACGGGACATGGAATATTCTCGGATTTTGGGCTACTACGCGCTTATTCCGCCTCGGTTTGCTGCTCAGCCTTGCCCGCAATCTTGCGGGTTTTGCGAGCGGCAGCGGGCGTCGACGCGGCCGCGCTAACGCGTTCGCGCGCTATTGCGCAGTAACTTTCATTGATCTCATAGCCGACGAATTCGCGCTGCTGTCGAGCGCAAGCGACTGCGGTGGTGCCACTGCCCATGAACGGGTCGAGCACGCGCCCGCCCTTCGGACAACTTGCCAGCACCATCCGCTCGACGATTTCCAGAGGCTTCTGGGTCGGATGGTCAACGCGTTCGGCATGTTGCCGATGCAGTCGCGATACCGACCAGACGTCCTTCGGATTATAGCCAAGCTCCAGCCACTTGCTACCTTCGAACAATTTACGCGAACGCGCCTTCTTCGTGACGGCATCGTACGGGATGCGAACGGGATCGAGATCGAAAAAATAATCTTTCGACACCGCGAAAAAGCCGATGTTGTCGTGCACCGAGGTAAAACGGCGCACCGTTCCGCCCATGCTCGGCACGCGCCGGTCCCAGATGATTTCGTTGATCATCGTGAGTTTTGTCTTCAGGAAGCTGAAGATTTCCGGTGCGTACTGCCACGTGCAGAAGATATACAGCGAGCCCGACGGCTTGAGCTTCGGAATAGCCAGCTCGAGCCAGCCACGCGTCCAGGCGAGGAAATCCTCGCCGGAGCGCATGTCGGAGTCGTTGCCATAATCCTTGCCGAGCCCATAAGGCGGATCGCAAAGGATCAGGTCGATCGACCCGTCGGGGATGTTCGCCACATCGGTCAGAAAATCGCGGTTCAACAGCCGGATACCGGCGGGCACCTGCGGTAAAAGCAGTGCAGGTGCCTCGACCGCCACTACCTCGGCGGCCGGGGTAGTTTCAAGCGCCGGTTGCGGCTCGTCGAACTCGTCGCGCATCGTCGCGGCGCTCAGAACTGAATGCCCGATCGCTCGGCGACCGTATGCATGTCCTTGTCGCCGCGGCCCGACAGATTGACCAGAAGGACCTTGTCCTTCGGCAACGTCGGCGCGAGCTTCGCGGCATAAGCCAGCGCATGGCTGGATTCCAGTGCCGGAATAATGCCTTCGATACGACAGCAATCGTGGAAGCCCTTGAGCGCTTCTTCGTCGGTGATGCTGACATATTGCGCGCGCTTGCTGTCTTTCAGCCACGCGTGCTCAGGGCCGACGCCCGGATAGTCCAAGCCGGCCGAGATCGAATGCGTCTCGATGATCTGACCATTCTCGTCTTGCAGGAGATACGTGCGGTTACCGTGCAGCACACCCGGCGTGCCGGCGATCAGCGAGGCGGCGTGCCGGCCGGTTTCGAGCCCATCGCCGGCTGGCTCGACGCCAATCAACTGCACCGAAGTGTCGTCAATGTACGGGTAAAAGATACCCATTGCATTCGAACCACCGCCAACGCACGCAATCACGGCGTCCGGCTGGCGACCGACCAGCTCAGGCATCTGCACCTTGCACTCGTCGCCGATCACGCGCTGGAAGTCGCGCACCATCATCGGATACGGATGCGGTCCCGCCACCGTGCCGATGATGTAGAACGTGTTTTCGACGTTGGTGACCCAGTCGCGCATCGCTTCATTGAGCGCGTCTTTCAACGTGCGCGAGCCGGACGACACGGGCACGACGGTCGCGCCGAGCAGCTTCATCCGGTACACGTTGGCGGCCTGGCGGCGCACGTCTTCCTCGCCCATGTAGACCACGCATTCCATGCCGAAGCGCGCCGCAATGGTCGCGGTTGCCACACCGTGCTGGCCCGCGCCGGTTTCCGCGATCACGCGCGGCTTGCCCATGCGCTTCGCGAGCAGCGCCTGGCCGATCACGTTATTGATCTTGTGAGCACCGGTGTGATTCAGATCTTCACGCTTGAGGAAAACCTGCGCGCCGCCGAGCATTTCGCTCCAGCGTTGTGCGTGATAAATCGGGGACGGACGACCCACGAAATACTTCAGTTCGCGCTCGTATTCGGCGACGAATTCCGGGTCTTTCTGATATTTCTCGTACGCGGCACGCAGCTCGTCGAGTGCGTGAACCAGCGTTTCAGCGACGAACACGCCGCCATATTGGCCGAAATGGCCTCTTTCGTCAGGCAAGTTATACATGGTGATCACTCTTCTCAGTGTGGCGCACGGGTTTCGTATGAAAAACCGCGCCGCCTGAATCATTCAGCGTCTGCCGCGCGCACTGCGCGTACGAACGCCGCCATCCGGGCGTGATCTTTCACGCCCCTGGCGCCCGGCACTTCGATGCCGCTCGAGACATCGACCGCGTACGGGCGCACGCGATGGATCGCATCACTGACGTTTTGCGCGTTCAACCCACCACTCAAAACGGCCCGACGCGCGAGCTCTGCTGGAATAAGTGACCAATCGAAAACCTTCCCGCCGCCGCCATAGCCTTCGACATGGGTGTCGAACAGAAGGCCGCTGGCAGCTGAATAGTTAAGCGCTGATTTTACCAAATCTGCCGGCTGAGTATCCGCCGCGACTCGCAACGCGCGCAACCAAGGCAAACCCGCAACCCCGGCAAGGGTTTCGCACTGCTCCGGGCTTTCGTCGCCATGAAATTGCAGCAGCGTGAGCCCGACGTTACTGACGACTTCGCGAATCCAGTCCGGCGTAGCGTTCACGAACAAGCCGACTACCGACACAAACGGCGGGATGTCGTGCACCAACTCGACGGCCTGCGCAACGCTTACCGAGCGCGAGCTCGGCGGATAGAACACGAGGCCGATCGCGTCGGCGCCGAGGTCGATCGCCTGGGTCACGTCTTCGGGCTTCGACAGGCCGCACAGCTTGATACGCGTGCGATGCGGCGCGGCGTGCTGTTGCGCGCCGGCGTTAGATTCGGCTGCCAGGTTTTCGGTCGATTTCATGTTTGCGCTTGCTCGGTCCATACGGTACTCCACGGCACGCTGCCGGTCTGTGGCGCGGGCACGGCGAATTGCTCAGGATAGCCCACCTGCGCCAGGTACAGGCCGTCAGGCATGAAGGTCGGCGCGGCACAGTCGCGATCGCGGCTGGCGAGAACCTCGGCCATCCACTCGGCGGGATGGCGTCCCCGTCCGATATCGACGAGACAGCCCATCAGGTTGCGCACCATATGGTGCAGGAAGGCGTTCGCCCGAAAACGGAAATGAACGAAGTCGCCCTGTTGCCGTAAGTCGATCTGATACAGATGCTTGACCGGTGTTTTCGCCTGACATTGCGATGAACGGAACGCCGAAAAATCGTGCTCGCCGATCAGGTGGGCGGCGGCGGTCCGCATGGCGTCGACGTCGAGCGGCGTGTGTATCCAGCCGGCTCGCGTAGCCTGCATCGGCGAGCGGAACGGATGGACGTACAGGACGTAGTAATAGGTCCGTTCGAACGCTGAAAAGCGCGCGTGGAACGCGTCGGGCATCGGCTTGGCCCACTGCACGGCGATCGTCTTCGGCAGGAAGGCGTTGGTGCCGCGGATCCACGAAAAGTCCGTGCGGTCGAGTTCAGTGTCGAAGTGCACGACCTGGCCAAGGCCGTGCACGCCCGTATCCGTCCGCCCAGCCACAACGGTTTGAACGGGCGTTTGCGCGAACTCGCGCAACGCCCGTTCAAGCTCGTCCTGCACGGTCTTGCGGTGTAACTGCGACTGCCAGCCGCAGAATGCCGAGCCGTCGTACTGGATGCCTAGCGCAATACGCTTCACGACAATGGCGCGAGCGTCGAGAGCAGCGCGCGGGCGTCGGCGCGCGTGGCCGGATCGTTCGCTTCGATCACTTCGTTAATGAGCGTGCGCGCGCCGGACAGATCGCCGAGGTCGATATATTCGGCGGCCAGATCGAGCTTGTTGCGGGCGATGCGGATGAGATCGGCCTGCGTGAAGGCGGGCAAGGGCTGAGCCGGGCTCGGCGGCAATTCGAGGTCGAAATCGAGCTTAAGCGCACCGAAACCGGCCGCGCCCAGGCCTGCAACGGCAGCATGGCCTGCGGTGCCGGCGGCGATTTCATCGGCGATGTGCGGAGTGTCGTCCGGATCGTGCGGTGCCACAGCTTGCTGCGCAACGGTTTCCGGGGATGCAACCGGCTGTGCCGCCTGCGATCCGGGCGTGCTCACCGCTGCGTCGGTCGATTCGACGCGCGGCGGCAATGACATGTCCAGACTGCCGAATGCATCGACGGCGTCGCGTGGGAACCCGGTCGGGACGGACGGAGCGGGCTGATTTTGCGCGACGGTTGCCGGTTCGATATTCGGTGCGCCATCGGGCGTCGCGGTTTCGACTTGCTGGTGTGATTGCGGTTGCGGCTCAACCTGATGTTGCGCGAAATCAATGACCGGTGGCGGGATATCGAGATGATTCCGCGACTCGGCAAGCGGCTCATTCATCGGCTCTGCCAACGGCGCGGCCGGCGCGCTCGATGCCGGTTCGTCCTCCCATTGCAGACGGTGCGCAGGCACCTCTTGCTGGAAGGTCTCGCTGACCGGTTCAAGCGACGTCAGCGGCAAAGCTTCAGCTCCGAGTTCCGCGGCGGCTGCAAGGCTCGCAGCCGTGGTCGCTCCGTCGAGATTTTCGTGATGGGCTGCGGGAAGCGGTTCGGACGTGAAATCGCTTTGGGCGGCCGGAACGAGGTCCGGGCTCGGCTGCTCAGGTTCGATGGATGCGGGCGCTGGGTGACTTTCCTGCCACGTGTGCTGGGACGCGCTGGGGTCTTGTACGGGTAAGGCTGTGTACGATTGGTGAGCTGCGGCTTCGTGCTCTGCTGCGGCTTGTTCTGTTGCGGCTTGTTCTGCGGCCGCACGTTCCGCTGCTGCAGCTTGGTCTGCCCCCGCGCGTTCGGTTTCTGCGTTCTCTGCTGCCTCACGCGCAGCCGCTTCCCGCGCAGCCGCCTCGTGAATTTCCGCTTCACGCTCTGCTGCCACGCGCTCCGCCATTTGCCGCGCCGCCGCTTCACGCCCCTCGGTCTCGCGGTCAGCCGCCACCAGCGCGGCCGCCTGCCTCGCTGCCGCTTCGCCACTCATGTCCGATGCTTCGCTCGCCGGCACCTGTTCGGGCATCGGAACGACATCCTGCTGCGGCCCAACCGCCCGCGCGGAAGCTGCCGCTGCGTCCTCCGCCAGCGAGCCTCCAGCCGCAGCAACATCGGGACGCTTACGCCGACGCAGGCGCAAAGCCGCCAGCAGCACGACCAACGCCGCGCCGATCGCTGCTGCCACGCTCAAATTCGTCTGCGAGATGCCAACGTCGTTCGACGTGGAAATCGCAGCGCCGCCATGACCGGAAACGGCCGCCGCAGACGAAACGCCAGCAGCAGGCTGCGCACCGCGCGTCGAAGGAGTAACTGTTGCGACCGGCGCACCGCCGATGCCATGTTTCTGCAACTCCATCAGCACGCGGTTTTTCAGCGCAAGCAATTGCTGCAAGCTGGATACCTGCGCACGCGGTTGCGATGCCGGCTGTTCAGTGGCCGTCGCTGGAACAGATGCTGTGGCAGGCGCCGACGCACCTTCCGCAGGCTCGCTGGCCGAAGGCTGGATCGCGCCCGACCAGACATGTGCACCGCTCACCGGCAACGCGCCTGCAGCCTGTGAGCCCGCTACGGGCGCCGTCGAGACCGCACCAGCCGTTGTCGTGCTACCCGGCGTCGCCGGGCTTGCTTCAGCCGTCGAGCTGGCCGCCCCCGACACCGCAGGCGTGGCCGGCGCTACAGCGCGAGCTGCGGCGCTTGCCGCGCTCGCAGCGGCGACATTGACCTGCGCCACGCCGCTCGCGACGCCAACTGCAGCGCCGACCACCGCCGCGTTCGGCGCGGAAGCAGCCGTAGCCGTCGCAGCCGACGATGCGGCGGATGCAGATCCCGCAACCGGCGCGGAAGCCGCCAGAGCGCCGGACGCATCCAGTGCTGGGATCGTCAACAGCGCGCCTATGCGCATCCGGCTCGGGTCATGGCTCATGAAGGCATTCGGATTCGCGTCGAACAGCACGCGCGAAGCGCGTGCGAGCGTTCCCCGGTCGTGCGATTGCGTGACCGCAATCGCCACGTCGTTCAACGACTGCCCGGGCCGCACCGTATATTGACTCCCGGCGGCGTAGGAAACGGAGGCGCCCTCCGGCGCGCTTGCGGCGTCGCCAGGCGCTGCCACTGCGCTACCAACGCCGGCGCCAGCCAGCGCGAGCGCCAAAGCGGCCGCTGCCGTCAGCCGGCCCGTACCTTGATGCATAAACATAGCCCGAAGGGAAGAGAGTCGAAGGTTCATCGGGACTCCTGGCGCGTCAGCGCGCAGCCCTTTTTTGCGGTTGGAAAGAGACAAGATAATCGGAGCACACAATGAAAAAAGCGCCGCGCAAGCGCGACGCTTTTTGAATTTTCTACGCGTCGTAAGCGCGTAGTTTACTTTACTTGTCGAGCACAATGCGAAGCATGCGACGCAGCGGTTCTGCCGCGCCCCACAGCAACTGATCGCCAACCGTGAAAGCCGACAGATATTCGCCGCCCATCGCCAGCTTGCGCACACGGCCGACCGGCACGGTCAACGTGCCCGTCACCACTGCCGGGGACAGTTCGCGCATGGACGCTTCGCGTTCGTTCGGCACCACCTTGACCCAGTCGTTGCCCGACGCGAGGATGCTGTTCACTTCGTCCAGCGGCACGTCCTTGTTCAGCTTGATGGTCAGCGCCTGCGAGTGGCAGCGCATCGCGCCGATCCGCACGCACAGACCATCTACGGGGATCGAGCCCGGCGTGCCCATGGCCGGCTTGCCGAGAATCTTGTTGGTTTCCGCGCCGCCCTTCCACTCTTCCTTCGACATGCCGTTGCCGAGGTCCTTGTCGATCCACGGAATCAGTGAGCCGGCGAGCGGCACGCCAAAATTGTCGGTCGGCATACGGTCGCTGTTCATTGCGCTCAGCACGCGGCGGTCGATGTCGAGAATCGCCGACGACGGATCAGCCAGGTCTTCCTTGGCCGCACCGTACAGCGTGCCCATTTGCTGCAGCAGTTCACGCATGTTCTGCGCGCCCGCGCCCGAAGCGGCCTGATACGTCATGGCCGTGATCCAGTCGACGAGGTTTTCGCGGAACAGGCCGCCCAGCGCCATCAACATCAGGCTGACCGTGCAGTTGCCGCCGATGAAATTCTTCTGGCCCTTGACCAGCGCGTTCTTGATCACGTCGAGGTTGACCGGATCGAGAATGATGACCGCGTCATCTTTCATGCGAAGAGACGAAGCCGCGTCGATCCAGTAGCCATTCCAGCCCGCTGCGCGCAGCTTCGGGAACACTTCATTCGTGTAATCGCCGCCCTGGCACGAGATGATCGCTTCGCACTTCTTCAGGTCTTCGATGCTTGTCGCATCTTTGAGCTTGGTCTCGTTTTTGGCGAACGACGGCGCGTTGCCGCCCGCGTTGCTGGTGCTGAAAAACACCGGTTCGATCAAGTCGAAATCGCCTTCCTGCTGCATGCGTTGCATCAGGACGCTGCCGACCATACCGCGCCAACCTACGAGACCTACGTTCATGACTTCATACCCTTCGAATGGAAACTTCCCCGCATCTTTGCCCGCAGTGACCGCGCGGGGAAGATGAGCGGGCACGACGGACGATCAGCGTTTCGTGATCGTTTTCGGGGTAATCGTTTTAATGAGCGCTTTGATGGTAATGGCGAGCTCAACCACACGGGCCGTTTTGCCGTGGAGTTTCGAAATCGAGGAGATTTGAGCTATGTGCGCCATCGCTACAATATACACGAAAACCGGAATCCGGCGACGTCATCAGCCGCCGCTATCGCCCGCATTACGCGCGAATCGGCCTGTTTCGAGGCCAATTCGCGTTTTAAAGGCCGCTTTGAAGACTGTTTAGCGACCTAACTCCGCTTGCTTCAATGCGCCTTACAGCGCGGCGACGACCGCGTCACCCATCACTACGGTGCCGACCTGCTTGCAACCCGGCGTCAGGATGTCGCCCGTGCGGAAGCCTTGTTCCAGCACCTTCTTTACCGCGTTTTCGATACGATCCGCCTGTTCCGCCTTGTTCAGCGAATAGCGCAGCATCATCGCGGCCGACAGGATCGTTGCCAACGGATTCGCCACACCCTTGCCGGCGATATCCGGTGCCGAACCGTGCGACGGCTCGTACAAGCCCTTATTGTTCTTGTCGAGCGAGGCCGACGGCAGCATGCCGATCGAACCCGTCAGCATGGCGGCTTCGTCGGAGAGAATGTCACCGAACATATTGCCGGTCACGACCACGTCAAACGCCTTCGGCGCCTTCACCAACTGCATCGCCGCGTTGTCGACATACATATGCGACAACTCGACGTCCGCATATTCCTTCGACACGTCGATCATCACGTCGCGCCAGAACTGCGACGTTTCGAGCACATTGGCCTTGTCCACGCTCGTCAATTTCTTCTGACGCTTTTGCGCTGCCTGAAACGCGACGTGCGCGATGCGCCGCACTTCGGGTTCCGAATAACGCATCGTGTCGAAGCCTTCTTTCGCGCCTTCGAACAGCCCATCCGGCGAAGAACGCACGCCGCGCGGCGCGCCGAAGTAGATGTCGCCGTTCAGTTCGCGCACGATCAGGATGTCGAGACCCGAAACGATTTCTTCCTTCAACGACGAAGCGCCCGTCAGTTGCGGATAGCAGATCGCCGGACGGAAGTTCGCGAACAGATGCAAGTGCTTGCGCAGACCGAGAATCGCCTGCTCCGGGCGCAGCGCGCGTTCGAGCGAGTCGTACTTCCAGTCGCCGACGGCGCCGAACAGGATCGCATCGGCTTCTTTCGCCAGTGCCAGCGTCGAATCGGGCAGCGGATGACCCTTCGCTTCGTAGCCTGCGCCGCCAACCGGCGCTTCTTCGAGTTCAAACTTTTCGCCAAGCACGTTCAGGACCTTCACGGCCTCCTTGACGATTTCGGGACCGATGCCGTCGCCCGGCAAGACTGCGATCTTCATGCGAGTTTCCTTGATGATTTTCTTCGAGACTTTTGAGCGTGAATCAGCGAGCCATCGGGCTCTCAGGCTTGTAAGCCCTTATCCGACGATGCGATGAGCCAGCCAAGGCTGCTTCGCGATCCGCTCGGCTTCAAACTGGCGAATCTTGTCCGCGTGACGCAGCGTGAGGCCGATGTCGTCGAAGCCGTTCAGCAGGCAATACTTGCGGAAGCCCGCGACTTCGAACGGATACGCGGCGTCGCCGTCAGTCGTACGCACGACTTGCGCGTCCAGATCGACGGTCAGCTTGAAGCCGTTGAACGCATAGGTTTCGTTGAACAGGTGATCGACCTGCTGTTCGGTCAGCACGATCGGCAGCACGCCGTTCTTGAAGCAGTTGTTGTAGAAAATATCGGCGAAGCTCGGCGCAATGATCGCGCGGAAACCGTATTGCTCCAGCGCCCACGGCGCGTGCGCACGCGAGCTGCCGCAACCGAAGTTCTTGCGCGCCAGCAGCACCGACGCGCCCTGATAACGCGGCTGATTCAGCACGAAATCCGGATTCAGCGGACGCTTCGAATTATCTTGACCCGGCTCGCCGTGGTCGAGGTAACGCCATTCGTCGAACGCGTTCGGACCGAAGCCCGTGCGTTTGATCGACTTCAGGAATTGCTTCGGAATGATCGCGTCCGTGTCGACGTTTTCGCGATCGAGCGGCGCCACGACGCCGGTGTGTACGATGAATTTATCCATGACGCTTGCGCCTGTTTCAAGACCGGGCGATGCGCGTAGCGGCCGGAAAGCCGCTCGCTACATTGCCGGCAAAAATCAAAAATCGCTTATTTGTCAGCGTGATTGCTGATCGAATTGCCGAGGTGCGACATGTCCTCGCCGAATCCGTGCACCGTGTTGCAGCCGGCCAAACCCAGCAACAGCCCAGCCAGGGTTCCGAGTGCGAAGCGGCGCAATAGAGTGGTGCGATTCATGTTCTTCATCATGCGTGTTTATCCAAGCTTGCGAATATCGACGAAATGCCCTTCGATAGCCGCAGCGGCAGCCATCGCGGGGCTCACGAGGTGGGTACGGCCACCGGCGCCCTGACGACCTTCAAAATTACGATTCGACGTGGAGGCGCAACGCTCGCCCGGGTCCAGCCGATCAGCGTTCATCGCGAGACACATCGAGCAACCGGGCTCACGCCATTCGAAACCGGCATCAGTAAAGACCTTGTCGAGGCCTTCGCGTTCCGCTTGCGCCTTCACCAGCCCCGAACCCGGCACCACCATGGCCAGACGGATGTTCGGCGCGACGCGGCGGCCGAGCTTCTTCACAACGTATGCCGCAGCGCGAATGTCTTCAATGCGCGCGTTGGTGCACGACCCAATGAAGATTTTATCCGGCTTGATGGATTCGATCGGCGCATTCGGTTCGAGCGCCATGTATTTCAACGCCCGCTCCATTGCGTCACGCTTGACCGGGTCTTTTTCGCGTTCCGGATCCGGCACGCGGCCGTCCACGGCGGTGACCATTTCCGGCGAGGTGCCCCACGTGACTTGCGGCACGATTTCCGCGGCGTTCAACTCGACCACGCGATCGAATTGCGCGCCTTCGTCCGACTTGAACTGCTTCCAGTACTCGACCGCATGATCCCACTCGACTCCTGCCGGCGAGAACGGACGGCCCTTCAGGTATTCGATGGTGGTATCGTCCACGGCGACCATACCGGCACGCGCGCCTGCTTCGATCGCCATGTTGCAGACCGTCATACGGCCTTCCATGGACAGCGCGCGAATCGTCGAACCACCGAACTCGATCGCATAGCCCGTGCCGCCTGCCGTGCCGATCTTGCCGATGATCGCGAGCACGATGTCTTTCGCGGTACAGCCGCGCGGCAACGGGCCCTCAACCTTCACCAGCATGTTCTTGCTCTTCTTCTGCAAGAGCGTTTGCGTAGCCAGCACGTGCTCGACTTCCGACGTGCCAATGCCGTGCGCCAGCGCGCCGAACGCGCCGTGCGTGGAGGTGTGCGAGTCGCCGCAGACGATCGTCATGCCCGGCAGCGTAGCGCCCTGTTCCGGCCCGATGATGTGCACGATGCCCTGGCGCAGATCGTTCATCTTGAACTGCGTGATGCCGTAGGCGTCGCAGTTCGTGTCGAGCGTATCGACTTGCAGCTTGGAGATCGGATCGGCGATGCCGTGACTGCGATCCGTGGTGGGGACGTTGTGGTCCGACACCGCCAGATTCGCGCTGATACGCCACACCGGACGCTCAGCCAGCTTCAGGCCTTCAAACGCCTGAGGGCTGGTGACTTCGTGCAGCAGGTGACGGTCGATATAGAGAATCGTCGTGCCGTCTTCTTCCGTGTGGACCACGTGTGTGTCCCACAATTTATCGTAGAGAGTCTGTGCCATGGTATGCGGAGTAGTAGTGACTGCGGGCTGACCGTGTCGGTCGATTATGCCACGCAGAACCCCGCTTTGGGCCCCTCAATCATGGAAAAAACCGATAAAAAACAGGGAGTTGGGTGGTAGTGACGATACCTGTATGAGCGTTACCCGGCAACGGATTGCGTGGCGTGCGCGATGCAACGCCACGCGTGCTCAGGGGTTAGCGCGGCGTGGCGCTTCATGTGACGGCATGCACGGCCATGCACACCCAGGCTCAGCGTTCGAGATCGAACCCCAACTGCGTGCGCCCTTGCGGCGTCAAATTGCTTTCTTGTGCGCGGCCAATAAAATCCGTTTCGAAGTGATCGGCAGGAAAATCCGGCGGACTCTCGCCTCGCAGGAAGCTCGGCAGTTGGCGCTTCAGATACGCCTCGTTTTTCGCGCACCACGGCGCGGACGAGATGTACATCACGTTGCTGTAGCCACTGCCTTTATGCGCATCTTCCACGGAGTGCACGACGTCGCTGTGCCAGAACACGGCGTCGCCCGCTTGCATGTGCGGGATCGGGGTGACTGCGTCGAGCAGCAGGCTGTGCCATTCAGGTTTGATCGACAGCGCACGCGCCGGCTGTGCGCCGCAGAGTTCGTCGTCGGGAACGTCGTCCTGCAAGGCGCGCAGAATCACGTAGGCCATGGCGTTGGCGATTGGGATCAATTGCAGCGTTCCGTCTCCCGGTCCTTGCGGCGTCAGCGCAGTCCAGCCCTGGAAGGTGCGGAACATCGAACATACGGCGGGCGACGGGATCTCCTGCACATCCGGACGGAAGGCCGCATCGAACGGATCGTACGCGCGCCAGTTGCCCGACAGCACGTGCCGGTACACCTGCTGGAAATTCGGATCGAGCCAGCGCTCCACCGAGCCGCCGTCGACGTGCGGCGACAAACCCAGCGATTCCGAGCCGGGCGGCCGGCGGCGGATACGATCCGCGTAGACGGGCACGCGCGCTGGATCGAAGTGCTGCTTCCCTTCGCTCTCCGACGTCCACAAACGGTTGAGGAACACGCGCGTGTTCGTCAACTGCTCGGACTGCCGCGCCGCCGTTTGAGGTTTCGACCAGTACACCCCGTAGATCTGCGGCTTGCTCGATGAAAGATTGCCGAAATATTTGTCCTCTGCGCGGTGCGCGAGCTTATCGTCCAGGCTATTGCGCTCGACGTATTGCGCGATTTCATCGTTCCAGTCGCTGGCTTGCTGGCGGGGGAAAACCCCTCGCACCACGCATGCGCCGCGCGTCTTGATCCGGGCGATCGTAGCTGGGCCGATGTCGCCGGAAATGATCTCCGAGTAGTCGAACACGGGAATGGCTTCGCGCCCGTCTTCGCGGTCTCGGCGGATGGCGTCGACCTGCTGCCGGATCGCGCCTTCGACTTCACTGAATACCTGCGCATAGTTCGGCAACGCGGCGCGCAGCGCGCGCTTCGTGGTGCGGATCGCCTCCGGAAGATTGTCGATCACGAGCGGCATGGTTTGTCTCCTTGTATCGGTTTTGTGTGGGGCTGCAGTGCGTCCAGATTAGGGAGCTTTGGCGTTCACCACACATCCTTTTCAGCCAATTATCGATACAATTCTGACATTCGCCGCTTTTCCTTCCCGCGGCCAGGTTGCGTAGCGTGAAACCCCAATACGAACGCGTCACCATCCCCGACGGCTGCTCGATCCGCGTCTACCATCGGCAACTCGCGCAGATCCCGTTCGAATGGCATCACCACCCTGAATATGAACTCACGCTGACGATGAATAGCCGCGGCCGGCGCTTCGTCGGTGACCATATCGCCGATTACAGCGGCGACGATCTCGTGCTGGTGCCACCGGATATGCCGCACACGTGGGCGTCGACGGAGCCGATCGACGCACGCAAGCCACAGGTGGCGATCGTGGTGTGGTTCAGTGGCGATTGGGCACGGCGGATGGCCGATTGCTGCCCGGAGTTTGCTTCGTTGCGGACATTGTTGAGGCGCGGTGCGCCGGGGCTGCGGTTTGCGCCAGAAGCCGTAGCGTTGATGCGTGGACAGATTGATGCTCTGCTGGATACGTCGCCGCGGGTGCGGCTTGGCGCGGTGTTGGAGGTGCTCGCATGTCTCTCTGAGGCGGAATCCGAGCCACTGGCGTCGCCGGCTGCACACGGGTTGGGCGCGCGACAAGGACGCGCTCGCGACTCGCAGACGATGCGAGCGATGCCACAGGCGCAAGGCGCGCAGACGGCCGCCTTCGCACCCGCTGTCACGCCGGGCGGCAGTGCATCGGAAGCGGAGCGGCTGAATCGCGTACTCAATCTGCTTGATCGGCGTTTCCACGAACCGCTGCGCGTGGCTGAGCTATGCGAGGTGGCCAACCTCTCGGAGCGCTCGCTGCACCGTTACTTCGTGCGACATGTGGGTGAAAGCGTCGGACGCTATCTGAACCGGCTACGCATCGGCTATGCGACACGGCAGTTGACCGATACAGGCTGGCCGATCGCGCTGATCGCGACGAAAGCCGGCTTTCCAAATCTCGCCAATTTCAATCGACAGTTCCTGTCGGCGCGCGGCTTGACGCCGAGCGCGTATCGGCGTTTTTTCGAAACGCACGGGCAGGCACCGAAGGACGTCGCCACCACGCCAGCCAACCTCGAAATACGGCCACCTTCGCTCGAACGAATCCGGCGACGTCAGGCACGTACGCCCCCAAACAAAACGCCCCAACGGTGAACCCGTTGGGGCGTTTTTCATCAGCCAGATCCTGCGTTGGATTTTGCGTTGATTCGCAGCAAACGAACCACTACAAACTACGCAGGCTCAACCCGATCAACGTTGCGCAATCGGCTTCGCTTCACGTTGCGTATCGCCGATGAACAGCTGACGCGGACGGCCAATCTTCTGTTCCGGATCGGCGATCATTTCGTTCCACTGTGCAATCCAGCCCACGGTACGCGCCATCGCGAAGATACACGTGAACATCGACGTCGGAATGCCCAGCGCGCGCTGAACGATACCCGAGTAGAAGTCGACGTTCGGGTACAGCTTGCGCGACACGAAGTATTCGTCTTCCAGCGCAATCTTTTCCAGTGCCATGGCCAGCTTGAACAGCGGGTCGTCGTGCAGGCCCAGCTCTTCCAGCACTTCGTGGCAGGTCTCGCGCATCAGCTTCGCACGCGGATCGTAGTTCTTGTAGACGCGGTGACCGAAGCCCATCAGCTTCACGCCCGAGTTCTTGTCCTTCACCTGCTTGATGAACTCAGGAATGTTGTCGACCGAGCCGATTTCTTCCAGCATGTTCAGTGCGGCTTCGTTCGCACCACCGTGCGCCGGGCCCCAAAGGCAAGCGATACCCGCTGCGATACATGCGAACGGATTGGCGCCCGACGAACCCGCCAGGCGAACCGTCGACGTCGACGCATTCTGTTCGTGATCAGCGTGCAGGATCAGAATACGGTCGAGAGCGCGCACCAGCACGTCGTTGACCTTGTACTCTTCGCACGGGTTCGAGAACATCATGTGCATGAAGTTCGCGCTATATGACAGGTCGTTCTTCGGGTACGCAAACGGCTGGCCGATGCTGTACTTGTATGCCATCGCGACCAGCGTCGGCAGCTTCGCGATCATGCGAATAGCCGATACGTCGCGGTGACGCGGGTTATTGATGTCGAGCGAGTCATGATAGAACGCCGACAATGCGCCAACTGCCGCAACCAGAATCGCCATCGGGTGCGCGTCGCGACGGAAGCCACGGAAGAAGAAGTGCATCTGCTCGTGCACCATCGTGTGCTTCGTGACGGTGTCGACGAATTCCTTCTCCTGCGCTGCGTTCGGCAGTTCGCCCTTCAGCAGCAGGTAGCAGGTTTCGAGGAAATCGGCGTTTTCCGCGAGATTGTCGATCGGGTAGCCGCGGTACAGCAGCTCGCCCTTGTCGCCGTCAATGTAGGTGATTGCCGAATTGCACGCCGCCGTCGACATGAAGCCCGGATCGTACGTGAACTTGCCGGTCTGGCCGTACAGCTTGCGAATGTCGATCACGTCCGGGCCGAGAGTGCCCTTGTAAATCGGCATTTCAACGCTCGGCGAATTGTCGCTGAACGATAGCGTGGCTTTAACATCTGACGGGGTCATAGCACATCCTCAATCGAAGTATGGAAACAGGGTTTCGATAATTTGCACGCCTGGGAACAACGGACAAGCGGCGCTCAAGACGCTCAAGCGTTGCGCAGCAGCTCCAGCACCCGGATCACATCCGGGTCGGCAAGGTCGCCTTCCGGTTCCTTGCGGACCAGCAGCAAGTCCATCAGGTCGTTATCGCTCAGCTCGAGCAGACGCGTAAGAGCGCCTACATCGGCATCGCTGAGGTCATGCTCATATCGGCTGAAAAAACGTTCAAAGATCAGATCGTTTTCCAGCAAGCCCCGCCGCGCACGCCAGCGAAGGCGCGCGCGGCGGAGAGGGTCAGACTGATGCGATGTTTCGTTGTTCATGTCAGTACGCGCCGGGCCGCCCCCAAGCGTACTGACCGCCCCCTTGGGGGGCAGCGAACGATAGGGAGCGTGGGGGTTGTTCATATCAAACAGCGCGGCGAACCATCAATTCCTTGATCTTGCCAATCGCCTTGGTCGGGTTCAAGCCCTTCGGGCAAACGTCGACGCAATTCATGATCGTATGGCAACGGAACAGACGGTACGGATCTTCCAGGTTGTCGAGGCGTTCACCCGTCGCTTCATCACGGCTGTCCGCGATGAAACGATAGGCTTGCAACAGGCCAGCCGGGCCAACGAATTTGTCCGGATTCCACCAGAAGCTCGGGCACGAGGTCGAGCAGCTGGCGCACAGAATACATTCGTACAGGCCGTCGAGCTCGTCGCGTTCTTCCGGCGACTGCAGACGTTCCTTTTCCGGCGGCGGCGTATCGTTGATCAGGTACGGCTTGATCGAATGATACTGGTTGAAGAACTGCGTGAAGTCGCAGATCAGGTCACGCACGACGGGCAGGCCCGGCAGCGGACGCAGCACGATCTTTTGCGGCAGGTCGTTCATGTTCTGCAAGCAGGCCAGACCGTTCTTGCCGTTGATGTTCATCGCGTCCGAACCGCACACGCCTTCGCGGCACGAACGGCGGAACGACAAGGTTTCGTCGACCGCTTTCAGCTTGAGCAGCGCGTCGAGCAGCATGCGTTCGTGCGAGTCGATGTCGATCTCGTACGTTTGCATGCGCGGCGCTGCATCCTTATCCGGATCGTAGCGGTAAATTTCAAATGTACGCTTAGCCATTTCTGAATTCCTTTGACTTGTGCCTTAGAAGGTTCGCGCTTTCGGCGGTACCGATTCGACGGTCAGCGGTTGCATGTGAACCGGCTTGTAGTCGAGGCGATCGCCTTCGCTGAACCACAGCGTATGGCGCAGCCAGTTTTCGTCGTCGCGATGTTCGAAGTCGTTTTGCGCATGCGCGCCGCGGCTTTCCTTGCGTGCTTCGGCGGAAACCATCGTGGCGCGTGCCACTTCGATCAGGTTCTCCACTTCCAACGCTTCAACACGTGCCGTGTTGAACACCTTCGACTTGTCTTTCAGGTAGATGTTGTCGACACGGTCAGCCACTTCGCGAATTCGCTCCACGCCTTCGGCCAGCAGCTTCGACGTGCGGAACACACCGGCATGCGCCTGCATCGTGGAACGGATCTCGCCCGCAACGGTTTGCGAGTATTCGCCCGACGTGGATTTGTCCAGCTTGTTCAGACGCGACAGTGAGAAATCGGCAGCGTCGGCGGGCAGCGGCTTGTGCTCCTTGATGTCCCGCACGTGCTTGACGATGTGGTTACCGGCCGCACGGCCGAACACCACCAGGTCGAGCAGCGAGTTCGTGCCGAGACGGTTTGCGCCGTGCACCGACACGCACGAGCATTCGCCCACTGCGTAGAAACCGTTGACGACTTCTTCGTGACCCTTCGACGTGCCAACGACCTGGCCGTTGATGTTCGTCGGGATACCACCCATTTGATAGTGGATGGTCGGCACAACCGGAATCGGTTCTTTAATGCAATCGACGTTCGCGAACTTCATGGCGATTTCGCGGATCGACGGCAGACGCTTCAGGATTGTCTCGGCGCCGATGTGCGACAGGTCGAGCAGCACGTGGTCCTTGTTCGGACCCACGCCGCGGCCTTCCTTGATTTCCTGGTCCATCGAACGCGAAACGAAGTCTCGCGGCGCCAGATCCTTCAGCGTCGGCGCGTAGCGTTCCATGAAACGCTCGCCGTTCGAGTTACGCAGAATACCGCCTTCACCGCGCACGCCTTCGGTAATCAGCACGCCCGCGCCGGCCACGCCGGTGGGGTGGAATTGCCAGAATTCCATGTCTTGCAGTGCGATGCCCGAACGCGCCGCCATGCCGAGGCCGTCACCCGTATTGATGAAGGCGTTCGTGGATGCTGCGAAGATCCGGCCTGCGCCGCCCGTAGCGAACAGCGTGGTCTTGCCTTCGAGGATATAAACGTCGCCGGTTTCCATTTCCAGCGCGGTCACGCCGAGCACGTCGCCGTCGGCGTCGCGGATCAGATCCAGCGCCATCCATTCGACGAAGAACTGCGTCTTCGCTTCAACGTTTTGCTGGTACAGCGTGTGCAGCAATGCGTGACCGGTACGGTCAGCGGCCGCGCAGGCGCGTTGCACCGGTTTTTCGCCGTAGTTGGCGGTGTGGCCGCCAAACGGGCGCTGATAGATCGTGCCGTCGGCGTTACGGTCGAACGGCATGCCCATGTGTTCGAGTTCGTAGACGGCGTTCGGTGCTTCGCGGCACATGAACTCGATCGCGTCCTGGTCGCCGAGCCAGTCGGAGCCCTTGATCGTGTCGTAGAAGTGATAGTGCCAATTGTCTTCGCTCATGTTGCCGAGCGATGCGCCGATGCCGCCCTGGGCAGCGACCGTGTGCGAACGCGTCGGGAACACCTTGGACAGCACGCAAACCGACAGACCGGCGCGCGCGAGTTGCAGCGAAGCGCGCATTCCCGAGCCGCCTGCGCCGACGATAACCACGTCAAATTTGCGACGCGGCAGAGAATTCTTGATTGCAGCCATTCTTTTACACTCTCCAGAGAATCTGCGCGGCGTAGCCCGCACATGCGAGCAGCCAGACGATCGTCAGCGCTTGAAGAAACAGGCGCATGCCAACGGGCTTCACATAGTCCATCCAGATGTCGCGGATACCAACCCACGCGTGATAGAACAGCGACAGCAGCGTGACAAACGTGGCGAGCTTCATCCATTGCGTTGCAAAGATCGACGCCCAACCGTCATACGAGAAATCGCGCGCGCCGAAAAACCACGCGAGCAGGATCACCGTGTAGACCGCCATGATGCAGGCGGTAATGCGCTGGGCGAGCCAGTCGCGCAGACCGTAATGTGCGCCGACAACGAGACGCTTCGGACCGATTCGGTTATTAGCTGCCATTTTTTTAGAATGCTCCGAAGAGTTTGAGCGCAAAAGCAATCGTCAGAAGCGACGAAACGACCAGCACCACGATGGAGGTTTGCTTGCCCTTCTCTTTAGTCGTGAGGCCGTGGCTTGTGTCCATGAACAGGTGACGCACGCCAGCACAGAAGTGGAACAGGAAGGCCCACGCGAGAACGAGCGTGATGAGCTTGACGACGATGTTGGAGAGGAAACCCTTGAAGACTTCAAAACTGAGTTCGGAAGTCAGGCTCTGATCGAAGAGGTACAGCAGGAACGGAAGAAAAACAAAAAGCAGCAACCCGCTTACGCGGTGCAAGATCGACACTCGCCCCGCTAGCGGGAGACGGTATGCCGTCAAAATCTGCCCGATACCGATGTTCCGGAATTCCGGCCTCGGTTTTTTTACGGCTTCAGCCATGCTAGACCCCTACTATGTAGTCACACTAATCCGCAATTTTAGCGCCTTTTTATATCGCGCTGCAGCGAAAACCACTACAGGTCCGTTACAGCGTGCGCAATAAAGGCACCTTCAAACAGGCGCGCGTGTGGGACGCGGCGCCTTTTTTCGTCCCGATTCAGCTCAGATCGTTCTGATAGTAATACCCGGTTGTGACATACCAACCACGGCGCACCTCAACCGGCCGGTCACCATATGTATAGGACACGCGCTCGACCGAAAGCAGCGGAAAACCCGCCGGCACATGAAGCAGATCAGCAACCGAAGGATCAGCCGCGACCGCCCGGATCTTCTCCGTTGCGCGGATCATGCGTGTGCCGAATTCCGTCTCGAACATCGCGTAAAGGGGACCTTTATACTCCGACAGCCGCTCGAGCGTGAGCCCGCGAAACACGGCGCCGGGCAACCAGATTTCGTCGAGTACGGTGACTTCGCCGTCGAACTGCAACAAGCGCTTGATCAGCACCACCGGATCGGCGGGTTTCAGATCGAGTTGCCGGGCGATATCCGCCGAAGCGCGCAAGCGCCGGCATTCAAGCAGGCGGCTGACGTGCGGGTGTTCCGCGCCGTCATCGGCCAGTAATCTGAGGAAGCGAAACTGGGCACGATCTTCATTGTGCGTTGCAACAAAAGTACCCTTGCCCTGGCGGCGCACCAGCAGGTTGTCGGCAGCAAGCTCGTCGATCGCTTTGCGCACTGTTCCCTGACTGACCTTGAATCTGGCCGCCAATTCGACTTCACTAGGAATGATCTCGCCAGGTTTCCATTCGCCGCTTTCGAGGCTCTGCGTAATCAAGCCCTTGATCTGCTGATACAAGGGGCTGAAAGTGGGCGACGTAGCAGGCGTGGCAGCGGATACACCCTCGCCCGTAGCCCCATGGCCGTTCGGATTCGTGATGTTCGCCGGGTTCGAAGTCATCCGCGCATTTCATCATAAAGGGCCGGGCCGCGTCTAGGGTTTTCCCCGCAACAGATATGTCTTATATAAGACATAAGATAATGTTGACTTTGTGTCTGACGACTCCTACACTCCGTGTCGAGCAAGGGTTTGCGGGTTTTTCGGCGACTGTTTTGCACTATGCAATGCAGCGCCGCAGTGCACCGGCAGCCACTCTGCACCATGCTGTTCCCATGCAGTCCAGGTTTCGATTCGCCGCCATTCGTTGGTCAGACGCTTGCCGAAACGCGCTGTTTGCAGGAGCCCGCACCGTGCAGCGGCTACCCGGCGCCAACATGCCTCGCTTCCCGCTCCTCAGCAGCACAGGTTCCGGCATGGCGGTCTTGCCGCAGCGCGCCGCACAGCCTCGGCAAATTACGAGGCCGTACGCGAACAGTGAATTCCGCCGTGTTTCACAACGCTTCGCTGAACGCGCATATAGAATGGCGTTTTCCCTAGCGTCTAACGCATCGTCCTGGAGATTTCTCAATGGCTAAGCCCGCAAAGCGCGTTGCCGTCACCGGCGCCGCAGGTCAAATTGCTTACTCCCTGCTGTTCCGCATCGCCAATGGCGACCTGCTCGGCAAGGATCAGCCGGTTATCCTGCAACTGCTCGACCTGCCGCAAGCGCAAGGCGCCGTCAAAGGCGTCGTGATGGAACTGGATGATTGCGCATTCCCGCTGCTGTCGGGCGTCGTGATCACTGACGACCCGAAGGTCGCATTCAAGGATGCAGACGTGGCCCTGCTGGTCGGCGCACGTCCGCGTTCGAAAGGCATGGAGCGTAAAGACCTGCTGTCGGCAAACGCCGAAATCTTCACGGTTCAGGGCAAAGCGCTGAACGAAGTCGCCAGCCGCGACGTGAAGGTGCTGGTGGTCGGCAACCCGGCCAACACGAATGCTTACATCGCGATGAAGTCGGCGCCGGATCTGCCGAAGAAGAATTTCACCGCCATGCTGCGTCTGGACCACAACCGCGCGCTGTCGCAACTGGCCGCCAAGTCGGGCAAGCCGGTCGCTTCGATCGAAAAGCTGGCTGTGTGGGGCAACCACTCGCCGACCATGTACCCGGACTTCCGCGTCGCAACGGCAGAAGGTCAGGACCTGACCAAGCTGATCAACGACGAAGAATGGAACCGCAACACGTTCATCCCGACCGTCGGCAAGCGTGGCGCAGCGATTATCGAAGCGCGCGGCCTCTCGTCGGCAGCGTCGGCTGCTAACGCCGCGATCGACCACGTGCGTGACTGGGTACTCGGCACGAACGGCAAGTGGGTCACAATGGGTATTCCGTCGGATGGTTCGTATGGCATTCCGGAAGACATCATCTACGGTGTGCCGGTTACCTGCGAAAACGGCGAGTACAAGCGCGTTGAAGGCCTGGCTATCGACGCGTTCTCGCGCGAAAAGATGGACGGCACGCTGAACGAGCTGCTCGAAGAGCGCGAAGGCGTTCAACACCTGCTCGGCTAAGCGCCCGATGCAGACAAACCGGAACTCCGTAGCTTTATCGCGGCGGGTTCCGGTTTTTTTTGTGAATCAGATTTCCTAACGACCACCCACGCCCCTGACGCCGAAGATGCGCGCCCTCACACCCGCCGAAGTGCTGTTTGATGGCGAAGTGCCGCCCGCTGTGCTGCCTGCCTGCGATCATTACGCCGGCAGCGAGAAGCTGATGCTGAAATCACTGGCATTGCAGCAGCAACTCGGCCCGGTGTTCGACATCACGCTCGATTGTGAAGACGGTGCGCAAGTCGGCCGCGAAGCCGAACACGCGGAGCTGGTCGCGTCGCTGCTGGGTGGCGAGCATGACCAATTTGGCCGCGTCGGCGTGCGGATCCACGACTTCGACCACCCGCACTGGCGTGACGACGTCCGTCTCATTCTGCGCGCTGCAAAGCGAGCGCCCGCTTACATCACCCTGCCGAAGATCCGCAACGTTCCTGATGCCGCCGAAATGGTCGCGTTCATCGAGGCGACGCGGCGTGAACTCGGCATTGCACAGCCGGTGCCCGTGCAACTACTGGTCGAAACACATGGCGCGTTGACGCGCGTGTTCGATCTGGCCGCGCTGCCCGGCGTCGAGGCGCTGAGCTTCGGCCTGATGGACTTCGTCTCCGCGCACGACGGCGCGATCCCCGATACCGCCATGCGCTCGCCCGGTCAATTCGATCACCCGCTGGTGCGGCGCGCGAAGCTCGAGATCTCGGCCGCCTGTCACGCGCACGGCAAGGTGCCGTCGCATAACGTCAGCACCGAAGTGCGCGACATGAGCGTGGTTGCGAGCGACGCGGCCCGCGCCCGCAATGAGTTCGGCTACACGCGGATGTGGAGTATCCATCCGGCGCAGATCGAGGCGATCGTCGCCGCGTTTGCACCGCGTGACGAGGAAATCGTCACCGCAACCGAAATTCTGCTGGCTGCGCAGTCCGCTCAATGGGGACCTACGCGCTATCACGACACGCTGCACGACCGTGCGAGCTATCGCTACTACTGGTCGGTGCTGCGTCGCGCGCAATCCACTGGCCGCACCGTCCCGCAAGACGCTGCGCCGCTCTTCACGAAAGTGGGCGCTAACGGGCAAGTCGCATCATGAGCACGATGAGCAACGCAGCAGCCCGCATAGCAGCGCTGAACGGCGCTCTCATATGGGCCCGTGCAAGCAAGTCCCAGCATCGCCTGGTGCTGCAGGGAGCAGGCGTCAAATGCACCGTTCAACCTGAAGCAGCGAGCAGGCACAAAGGAGATTGCGGGAGATGAGCGAGACGACGCAAACCGCCGGTGCACAAGGCGAGAACGAACCTAAAAGCGGCTTCAAACCGAAGAAATCCGTCGCCCTGTCGGGCGTGACGGCGGGCAACACCGCGCTGTGCACGGTCGGCAAGACCGGCAACGATCTGCATTACCGCGGCTACGACATTCTCGACATCGCCGGCGCATGCGAATTTGAAGAGATCGCGTATCTGCTGGTCCACGAAAAGCTGCCGACGCAGGCCGAACTGACCGCCTACAAGATCAAGCTCAAGGCGTTGCGCGGCCTGCCCGCGAACGTCAAGGCCGCGCTGGAATGGATTCCGGCCGCCGCGCACCCGATGGATGTGATGCGCACAGGCGTCTCGGTGCTCGGCACCGTGCTGCCGGAGAAAGACGATCACAACCTGCCGGGCGCACGCGACATCGCCGACAAGCTGATGGCCGCGCTCGGTTCGATGCTGCTGTACTGGTACCACTACTCGCACAACGGCAAGCGCATCGAGGTCGAAACCGACGACGATTCGATCGGCGGCCACTTCCTGCATCTGCTGCACGGCGTGGAGCCGTCGAAGGCATGGGTCGACGCGATGCATGTGTCGCTGAACCTGTATGCCGAGCATGAATTCAATGCGTCGACCTTCACCGGCCGGGTGATCGCCGGTACGGGATCGGATATCTACTCGGCCATCACCGGGGCAATCGGCGCGCTGCGCGGCCCGAAGCACGGTGGCGCGAACGAAGTCGCGTTCGAGATCCAGTCGCGCTACCAAACGCCTGACGAAGCCGAAGCCGATATCCGTAAGCGCGTTGAAAACAAGGAAGTGGTGATCGGTTTCGGTCACCCGGTGTACACGATTTCCGACCCGCGCAACAAGGTCATCAAGGACATCGCGAAGAAGTTGTCGAAGGAAGCGGGCAACACCAAGCTGTTCAGCATCGCCGAGCGTCTTGAAACAGTGATGGCAGATGCGAAAAAGATGTTTCCAAATCTCGACTGGTTCAGCGCGGTGTCGTATCACATGATGGGCGTGCCGACGGCGATGTTCACGCCGCTGTTCGTGATCGCCCGCACGGCAGGCTGGAGCGCGCACATTATCGAGCAGCGGATCGACAACAAGATCATTCGTCCGAGCGCGAATTACACCGGTCCCGAGAATTTGAAGTACGTGCCGCTAAATAGGAGAAAATAGCGGTCGCTGTGCGCTTTCAAAGCGCGTGCAGTTCAACCCTCGCGGTTGCCAGGACCGGTAGCCCGCGCACTGTTTAACTGAAATTAGATAGAAAGGTTCTCCACCATGAAAAAGCTGATGATCGCCGCCGTGATTGGCGCACTGTCCACGACGATGCTGACCGTCGCGACTGACGCCGCCGCACAAACGGCGACCACCGCCACGAAGCCGGCTGCCAAGGCTGTGGCGAAGCGCCCGCAACCGAAGCGCCTGATCAAGCGCAAGGCCAATCCGTCCAAGGAAGCGAAGGTCGATCCGATTCTGGACGGCTCCGAAAAGTGGTCGTGCAACGAAGGTCTGGCATTCGACCTGAAGGGCGACATGAAGCGTGACCAGATCGTCACGGTTCACTGGGCGAACAAAAACTACAATTTGCCGCGCGAAGCGACCACCACGGGCGCAGACCGTTTCCACGACGCCGCATCGGGTATGGATCTCGTCGTGATCCCGACGAAGGCGATGTTGTTCTCGGATAAGGACAGCTCGCGTCTGGCCGACGAATGCAAGACGGCAGCCATGATCCAGGGCGCGCCGGCTCCGACGCAATCGAACGCGATCAACAAGACCAACTAATCCGTTACATCAGGAAAGCTCCCCGATGTCCGCTCCGATTTCCAACGTGCGACCCGACCCGGACCCAGTCCTGGTCGATATTGTCGATTACGTGCTGGATTTCCCGATCGACAGCACGCTCGCGCTGGACACCGCGCGTAACTGCCTGATCGATACACTCGGCTGCGGACTCGAGGCGCTCACCTACCCGGCGTGCACCAAGCTGATGGGACCGATCGTGCCCGGCACGATCGTCCCCAACGGCGCGAAGGTGCCGGGAACTTCCTTCCAGCTGGATCCGGTTCAGGCCGCCTTCAACATCGGCGCGATGATCCGCTGGCTGGACTTCAACGATACCTGGCTGGCAGCGGAATGGGGCCATCCGTCGGATAACCTCGGCGGGATTCTGGCGACAGCCGACTGGCTCTCGCGCAGTGCCATCGCAGCGGGCAAGAAGCCGCTGACGATGAAAGACGTGTTGATCGGCATGATCAAGGCGCACGAAATTCAAGGTTGTATCGCGCTCGAGAACTCGTTCAACAAGGTCGGGCTCGATCATGTTCTGCTGGTGAAGCTGGCGTCGACCGCAGTGGTCGGCCAGATGATCGGTTTGACGCGCGACGAGTTGATCAACGCGGTATCGCAAGCATTTGTCGATGGGCATGCGTTGCGCACCTACCGCCATGCGCCGAATACCGGCTCACGCAAGTCGTGGGCCGCAGGCGATGCGACATCGCGCGCCGTGCGTCTCGCGCTGATTGCGAAGACCGGCGAAATGGGTTATCCGTCGGTGCTGACGGCTAAAACCTGGGGCTTTTACGATGTCCTGTTCAAGGGCAACGCGTTCAAGTTTCAGCGTCCGTACGGTTCGTACGTGATGGAAAACGTGCTCTTCAAAATTTCGTTTCCGGCAGAATTCCACGCGCAAACAGCGGTGGAAGCGGCCATGAAGCTGCACGCGCAGCTCGCAACTCAACGCAAGCGCGTAGAAGACATCAAAAAGATCACGATCCGCACCCACGAAGCCGCGATCCGCATTATCGACAAGAAAGGCCCCCTGAACAATCCGGCCGACCGCGATCATTGCATTCAGTACATGATCGCCGTGCCGCTGATCCACGGCCGCCTGACGGCTGCGGACTATGAAGATTCGATCGCGCAGGACGCGCGACTCGATGTGCTGCGCGCAAAGATGGAATGTGTCGAAGACGCGCAGTTCACGAAGGATTACCACGATCCGGAGAAGCGTTCGATCGCCAATGCACTGACGGTCGAATTCAACGACGGGTCGAAATTCGACGAAGTTGTAGTCGAATACCCGATCGGTCACAAGCGTCGTCGCGAAGACGGGATTCCGTTGCTGGTCGAGAAGTTCAAGACCAATCTCGCGCGCCGCTTTCCGGTCAGGCAACAACTGGCGATTCTCGACGTGTCGCTCGATCAGGCAAGGCTCGAAGCCATGCCGGTCAATGAATACGTCGATCTGTACGTCATCTAGTTAAGTTAAGTACTGTAGTTCCGCGATCAAACCAAGGAAAACACCATGGCCCACAACCTCCACAAAACGCTCAAGGAATTCGACAGCGGTTCCGGCAAAGGCAAGTTCTACTCCCTGCCGCAACTCGGCAAGGCACTGAACATCAAGATCGACCGCCTGCCGGTATCGATCCGTATCGTGCTGGAATCGGTGCTGCGTAACTACGACGGCAAGAAGATCGCCGACGAACACATCACGCAACTCGCGAACTGGAAGCCGACCGCAGCACGCGTCGACGAAATCCCGTTCGTCGTGTCGCGCGTCGTGCTGCAAGATTTTACCGGCGTGCCGCTGCTCGCCGACATCGCTGCAATGCGCGGTGTCGCGAAACACATGGGCAAGGATCCGAAGTCGATCGAACCGCTGGTCCCGGTCGATCTGGTGGTCGATCACTCGGTGCAGATCGATCACTTCCGCGAAAAGAACGCGCTCGACCTGAACATGAAACTGGAATTCCAGCGCAACAACGAGCGCTATCAGTTCATGAAGTGGGGCATGCAGGCATTCGACACGTTCAAGGTCGTGCCGCCGGGCGTCGGTATCGTTCACCAGGTGAACCTGGAATACCTCGCACGCGGCGTGCACAAGAAGGCCGAAGGCGCAGACACGGTCTACTACCCGGATTCGCTGGTCGGCACTGACAGCCACACCACGATGATCAACGGCATCGGCGTGGTGGGCTGGGGCGTGGGCGGTATTGAAGCTGAAGCCGGCATGCTCGGCCAGCCGGTGTACTTCCTGACGCCGGACGTGGTGGGCGTCGAACTGAAGGGCAAGTTGCGCGAAGGCCTGACGGCGACCGACCTGGTCCTGACCGTTACCGAACTGCTGCGCAAGGAAAAGGTTGTCGGCAAGTTCGTCGAGTTCTTTGGCGAAGGCACGAAGTCGCTGTCCCTGCCGGACCGCGCAACCATCGGCAACATGGCGCCGGAATACGGCGCAACCATGGGCTTCTTCCCGGTCGACGAAAAAACCATCGACTACTTCAAGGGCACGGGCCGCACCGACGCAGAAATCTCCGCCTTCGAAAACTACTTCAAGGCGCAGGGTCTGTTCGGTATTCCGAAGGCTGGCCAGATCGACTACACCAAGGTCGTCACGCTGGATCTCGGCACGGTGACGCCGTCGCTGGCGGGTCCGAAGCGCCCGCAAGACCGTATCGAAATCGGTCATGTGAAGTCGACCTTCAGCGACCTGTTCTCGAAGCCGGTGGCAGAAAACGGCTTCGCGAAGAAGTCGGAAGACCTCGACGCGCAATACACGACGAGCAACGGCGTCGACGTGAAGAACGGCGACATCCTGATCGCCGCCATCACGTCGTGCACGAACACGTCGAACCCGAGCGTCTTGTTGGCTGCTGGCTTGCTGGCGAAGAAGGCTGTGGAAGCCGGCCTGACGGTCGCTCCGCACATCAAGACCTCGCTGGCTCCGGGATCGCGCATCGTCACGGAATACCTGACGAAGACCGACTTGATGAAGTACCTCGACAAGCTCGGTTTCACGCTGGCCGCTTACGGTTGCACGACCTGTATCGGTAACGCGGGCGATCTGACACCGGAACTGAACGAAGCGATCACGAAGAACGACATCGTCGCGGCAGCGGTTCTGTCGGGCAACCGTAACTTCGAAGCGCGGATTCACCCGAACATCCGGGCGAACTTCCTGGCCTCGCCGCCGCTGGTTGTCGCTTACGCGATCGCCGGCAACATCACGCGCGACCTGATGACCGAACCGGTCGGCAAGGGCAAGGGCGGCAAGGACATCTACCTGGGCGACATCTGGCCGACCAGCGAAGAAGTCGACGCACTGCTCAAGTTTGCGCTGGACGCAGATGCGTTCCGCAAGAACTACTCGGCGCTGACCAAGAAGGGCGACCTGTGGAGCAAGATCGAAGGCGAAGAAGGTCAAGTCTACGACTGGCCGAAGTCGACCTACATCGCTGAGCCGCCGTTCTTCGGCAAGGACTTCTCGATGACGCCGGCCGACAGCATCGCTCCGGTCAAGGGCGCACGCGCACTGGGCATCTTCGGTGACTCGGTCACGACCGACCACATCAGCCCGGCTGGTTCGATCAAGGAAGACTCGCCGGCAGGCAAGTGGCTGAAGGCAAACGGCGTGCAGAAGGCTGACTTCAACAGCTACGGCTCGCGCCGCGGCAACCACGACGTGATGATGCGCGGCACGTTCGCGAACGTCCGGATCAAGAATCTGATGATCCCGGTGAAAGCAGACGGCTCGCGCGTTGAAGGCGGTTTGACGATTCACCAGCCGAGTGGCGAACAAGAGTCGATCTATGACGCAGCAATGAAGTACATCGACGCGGGCACGCCGACCGTGGTGTTTGCCGGTGAAGAGTACGGCACGGGCTCGTCGCGTGACTGGGCTGCGAAGGGTACGCAACTGCTGGGCGTGAAGGCTGTGGTCGCACGCAGCTTCGAGCGGATTCACCGTTCGAACCTGGTCGGCATGGGCGTGTTGCCGCTGCAGTTCAAGGGCTCGGACAGCGTGCAATCGCTCGGTATTACCGGCGAAGAAACGTTCGATGTTGAAGGCCTGGGCAACGACTTCAAGCCGCAACAGGAAGTGACACTGGTGATTCACGGCAAGGACGGTAAGGAGAAGCGCGTGCAGGTGCTGCTGCGTATCGATACGCCGATCGAAGTGGACTACTACAAGCACGGCGGGATTCTGCCGTTCGTGCTGCGTTCGCTGCTGGCTGCTTAAGGTATTCGCTTACGCGTGCTGTAACTGCGTCAGCGCTGTTTTGCAGGGGCTGCGTCCTGTGGAGGACGCAGCCGATTTTAGAAGCCCGGCTTTGGCCGGGCTTTTTTTATTTGCCCCGCTCGCTCCTGTTGTTACTTGAATGCGTCCGGGTTGTCGGTGATCCTGCGTTGGGTCATGCGGGCATTCCAGTTGGTGTCGGACGGCACGCTCGCACGCATGGTCGGGGCCGGACGATGTTGCTGGGCAGCCCAGTTCATCCACGACGCGTCGTCTGTCGAAACGTCGTTATGTGTTACGCCAGCGGTCCACTCGGGCTGCTTCGACGCTGCGGGAGTCGAGGCCGGCCTGGTGGCACGACTCAAGGCCATGCGTTCGTTGACGTGGGCTTCGGACAGACGCGCCACCTTGACCCGCTTCACGGTCTTTTCCGTAGGGGTTGCGGTGCTGTCGTTGCGGGACGTGATCTGCACGGTCTGCTTCGGCACGATGGAAGACGCTCGCGCAACTTGCTTCGTCGCAACGTACGGCGGAGATGCGGCCTGAGTGTCCTGCTTCGGGACGGCAGGCGATGCGGACACGACTTGCATAGCCTGCGCTGGCACAACAGGCGATACAGACACCACTTGCGTAGCCCGCGCCGATACAACAGGAGACACCGGTTTAGCCTGCGCGTCTTGCTTGGGTGCAGTTGGCGGCAACGGCACGGTTTGGGCGACTTGCGTGGGCGCGCCAGCAGACTCTGCCGCCGCTACGTGTGCGGACTGAGCCTTCGCTGGCGCGTCGGCGTTCACCGACGTCGCCGGCGCCGCGCTCGCTGCTGCGGCGACGGTTGGGGCCGCCGCCTTCCCGCCCGCAATCTCTGCTTGCCAGGCTGCAACCACCGGCGTGACAGACGGCTTCTTCGCCTTCTCCGCGTCCTTCATCGAGCACGTGACCAGCAGCCATGTCAGCGCGATGGTACAGCCAGCGAAGATAGCTCCAGCCAGTAGATGATCGGAGCGCGCCGAACGAGGACGAGCCGTGTCCATTTGCAGATAGCGATTTGCTTCCGCCACGGCGGCGTCGAAGCTGCGGGTGTCTACGCGTTGCGGCGGCGCCTTGTAGAACAGCACGTGCTTCACGCCTGGCGGAAACATGCTGGCTTGTGGCCGCTTGGCAATTCCGCTAACGGCGTGCTGCACCGCCTGGCGCAGCACACGATGGCGCGAACCGAACGGCGGCGGCAAGCCGTCAAACGGTCGCGGCAACGGAATCGTCAGATCGCCTTCGATCAAGGCTAGCGGTCGAGTCATTGCAGGTTGCTCCGAGGTAGGTCGATCGCCTTGTCGAGTTGATTCATCAACGCGTGGGCGCGCTTCGCAAGCGCCTCGATGACGCCCGGTTCAGGTCCGGGTTGGGCCAGGCTGGCGCGTCGCAGCGCTTCCATCAAACTTTGCGCGCCGACAAGACCTACGGCTCCGCTAAGTCTGTGCAGCAACGAGCGCAACCCGGCGATGTCGCCGAGATGAGTTAACCCGCTCATGCGTTCCAGATCGGCGTCCATCGAACGCCGCCAGCCGCCGAGAAACGTGTGGAGATCGATACCCTCGTCAGACAGCGCGTCGAGATAGCGGCGTTCGAAAGGTTCAGATTGGGCACTTGCGGAAGCTTCCTGCTGCGCGGCAATGCCTGGCAGAAGTGCCTGTGCATTGCGAGCAGGTTCTGCGAGCGGCTCCCATTGCTCCACGGTGAACGGCGCATTAAAGCTCGCGCGCGTGACGGAATGTGAGTCGCTTGCAACGGAAAGCTCACCTTGCATACGCTTCGCGAGTATCTGGCAGAGCGGCAAGCAAGCGTCAGCATCGCCGAATCGCTCGCCCAGGAGCGATTCGTCAGGGTTCGGCCCAAAAAGTTGCAGCTGAGCGACCTCGGAGGGTTCTTCACCGGCGTGCGTCACGTTCATAAAAATTTGCTGCGAGCCAGCGTTCAGCGGCTCCGCTCGCACGACGAGTGCAATCTCACCGTTCGTATTGAGTTGAATCGTGCGATTGAGCAGATGGAAGAACATCTGACCGAGTCGACCGCTGTCGACGAGAATCCGCTCCGCGACCGTTTGATCAACGCTCGAGCTCAAGTGCAAGCCACGCTGAACCGCAGACGGAGACAACAGCGCAGCAATGCCGCCGATGAGCTCGCGCAGATTCGTCGCGCTCTCGTCGAGAACAAAGGCACGCGACTCCAGCGGCGAAACGTCCAGCAGGTCGTTAAGCGTTTGGGTCCACGTGCGCACTGCGGATTGAATCACGACCATCTGCACGCGTTGAGCCGACGGCATGGCCGCCGTTTCGAACGATTCAAGCAGACCCGCTACTGCGGTCAACGGAGCTTCCGCGTAAAGGCGCATCGCGCCGAGCAGCCAGAGCCGCTCCTGCCTCGCAGCGGCACTCACCTGAGTGGATGCCGCTACGCGCGCGGCCTGCTCACGAGCTTCGGCCGCGTCGCACCGGCGTGTCCATGTGTCTTCCGCCTGGTGCAGTTTCTCCGCAGCGCGCCTCAGCGCAGCACGAGACAGGCACGCGCCAGCCAGCGCAACGACTGCCGGAGCCGCGAGGGCCACTAACCACGTTTGCTGCTCGATCGCGCCATCCTGCGCGGCCGTTACCAGTTGGCCCGCGGATTTGTGGCTATCAGTTGAAGCAAGCTTGAGGGACGCACTGGCGGCGGTATTGTCGCGCGAATCAGGATCACGGACGGGCTGCCCGAGTTGTCCCGCTGCATCGCGTGCGGCCAGCGCAGCAGCCGCAGGCGAATCGTCCACTTGCAGCGCGCGCGGCGTACTGTCGACTAACGACGCCGCATTGGCACGTATCGAGAGCATGCATAGCAGTGCAAATGCAAACAGACAGCCCAACACCGTCGCGAAACGGATCGAAGTGAGCCCCGCTTTGCGAGAGAAAGAGTGAGAAACACGCGACGCACGACGGTGCGCGCCCGCTAAAGAACCAGGCATGCCCATTTTATTCATAGCCCGCAAAACTCAGTCGATCAGCCGATGCAACGAAGCAAACTCGATCAGCGCTGCCAAAGAAGACAAACCAAGCTTTTCCTGGATGCGGCTCTTGTACGTACTCACTGTTTTGTCGCTCATAAAAAGCGCGTCGCCGATTGCCTTGTTCGACATGCCTTTCGAGAGCATCTGCAGAATCACGAGTTCCTTATCGGACAACAGCTTGAGTCTGTCTTCTTCATTTACCGCGTTAGCGCACGGCGCGATACCGGTACCGCTGGCCGTCACAGGAAATACCGTATAGCCGGCCAGCACTGCCTCAACGCCGCGCATGATTTCCTTCATCTCCTGCGACTTGGCGACGAAACCGTGCACGCCCGAACGCATCGCCCGCGGCGCGAAGGTAGCCGGGTCCTGCCCGGACAGCACTAGCACGCGCATCGCAGGATGGGCGAGCTTGAGACGCGGAATCACGTCGAGCCCGCTTATGCGAGGAATATCCAGATCGAGGATTGCAAGTTTCGGCGTGTATTGTCGGGCCATTTCGACAGCGATTTGTCCGTTGTCAGCTTCGATCACCTCTTCAATGCCGAGCAATTGCATGAGCTGCATCTTGATGACCAACCGAAACGCGGGATGGTCGTCGACAACGAGAATAGTAGACATATATTGTATTCCTTATGAAATCATCCCCTTGCCACGCTGATGCTTACCATCGGTAAGCCCCAAAATATTCTGTCGATCGATGCAGAACCCATGATCCGCCCTCCATACAAGAAAGCAGGTGTCAGCAAGTATTTTCCACCCGATTCGCGCGCGACAGCGCCCCCGCCCTATTGCAGGGGATTGCTGGGAATTAAGAATATGGAGCTCGTAGCGAGCCGGGGATGCCACGCGTGCGAGTCGAAATATTGATCGGCTGCACGACGTTGGCATCCATCAATACTTACGGTCATTCTTGACACATGGGCACGCTATGAAGCAGCGGCCACAAACTCAATCTCGACGCGGCGATTCGGCGCAAGACACTGCACCAGTTCATCGCGCTTCGTTTGCTCACAGTTGACCACCTGATTCGCACTGCCTTGACCCTGCGCAATTATCGGCAATGTCACGCCGTGAGTGCGCAGATACTGCTTTACCGTTTGCGCGCGCTGCACAGACAGACTCTGGTTGTGGGCGTCGCTACCGAGGCGGTCGGCGTAGCCGACAATCTTAAGTTCGCGTATTGCGGGAACCTTCTTCAGACCAGTCACCACGTCATCGAGACGTTGCTTGCCGGACGGCAGGATCGCGGCCTCATTCCCGCCGTCGAAGCGGAACAGGGAATCGGCTCGTAGCGTTATTTTTTTAGGCACCTGCGCCACGGCTACCGGTGCCGGCGCCTGCTTCGTCTGCTTGCATTGCAACGCCGTTTCCGCCGACACCCTCAAGTTGCCCAGGATTTCCGGCAAACGCTTTTCAGCCGTGGAGAAACTTCGCATCCATGCGTCATGCCCGGCATGCATCAGTTCGACTTCGGCACAGGCGAGAGGCCGTTGCGCCTCAGGACATTCGGCAATGGCGGGATCGCTCTTGATGGTATTGACGATCTTCCAGAGATCAGGACGCACGGTCGACACCGTACGCAGAGCCGGGTTAGCTGCAGATAACGGCGTGCCATTTTCGAGACCGATCGTAATCGTTGCAGCCTGACCGATCGCTTCCTCAACGAAACCCCAGTGATCGTTACCCTGCCGCGCCTGCAGGCCGGCATCGATCCAGCACTGCGCCTTTGCCTGAAAATAGCCGTTCTTTTCGCCCGGCACTTGATTGAGCCGCTGCTGCAACGATGCCAGCGCCATGCGGCTGCTGACAATCGGAGCGTAGGTGCTGACCCATTGTCCGTTAGCCGCACCTGCAGCTTCGTCCTGCGAGGCAACGACGCCAGTTTTCAACACGGTGGCATCTTCAATACCGAGTCGATCACGCGCGGCGTGGTCCGCGCAGCCTGACAAGGCCAGCGCACACACTAGCATCGTTAGCTGAAATTTCATTGATTTTCTGCGTCGAGCGCATCTTATTTAAGAGGGCTCAGTATGAAGAGACGCAGAGAGGTGGGGAATGGGAAGATTCTTAGAAACATGTGGGAAAGTTGCGGCGCAAGGATTCACGCCGCATAACAGATGTCATATGGCTCAGACTTAATTGCGGACTGCCCGAGCCGCATTCCGCCCCCGCAACCACTCCAGCGCCAGCAACAGGCACGTGGAAAACACAATCAGAATCGTCGCAAGCGCGGCAATTGTCGGGCTGATGTTCTCGCGAATCCCGGTGAACATCTGCCGCGGCAGCGTGGTCTGATCCGCTCCTGCCAGGAACAGCGTCACCACCACTTCATCGAACGATGTTGCGAACGCGAACAGGGCGCCCGAAATCACGCCCGGTGCAATCACCGGCAACGTGATGCGGAAAAACGTCTTCACCGGATTTGCGCCCAGCGACAAACTGGCACGCACCAGGTTGTAGTTGAAGCCTTGCAGCGTCGCCGCCACCGTCGTCACGACAAACGGCACACCTAGCGACGCATGCGCGAGAATCAGCCCGATATAAGTATTGGCCAGTCCAAGTGGCGCAAAGAACAGATACATGCCGACGCCGACCACCACCACCGGCACGATCATCGGCGAAATCAGGATCGCCATCAGCAGCGCTTTGCCGCGGAAGTTCGCTTTGGTCAGGCCGATTGCAGCCAGTGTGCCGAGTACGGTTGCGACGACCGTGGCAGAAGGCGCCACGATAAAGCTGTTCTTCGCCGCCATGCGCCATTCGTCGGACATAATCAGGTTCTGATACCAGCGCAGCGACCAGCCTGGAATCGGATAGACCAGAAACGTGCTCGACGAAAATGACAACGGCACGATCGCCAGCACCGGCAGAATCAGATACAGCAGCGTCAGCACTGCAAGCGCACGCAGCGCGAAATACCACACACGCTCAACCAAAGACGTATGCGGCGCAAACAAGGGCTTGGCAAGTTTCATCGCGAGTAAGCTCCGTTCAGGCGATCAGCCGAGGCTCAGCGACGAACGCGTAAAGCGTCCGTAGATGACATACAGCACGAGCGTCGCGGCGAGCAGCAAACCGCCGAGTGCACACGCCATGCCCCAATTGATCGTCACGTTCGTGAAGTACGCGACGTAATAGCTGACCATTTGATCGTTCGGTCCACCGAGCAGCGCCGGCGTGATGTAGTAGCCGATTGCCAGAATGAACACCAGCAGTGCGCCGGCACCGATGCCCGGATACGTCTGCGGCACATATACGCGCCAGAACGCAGCGAACGGATGACTGCCGAGCGAAATGGCCGCGCGTTGATAAGTCGGCGGGATCGATTTCATTACGCTGTAGAGCGGCAGAATCATGAACGGCAGCAGAATGTGCGTCATCGAGATATACACGCCGGTGCGGTTAAACAGCAGCGACAACGGATCGTGCAACAAACCACTGGCGATCAACGCTTTATTCACCAACCCCTCGCTTTGCAGAATCACGATCCACGCGGCGACGCGCACGAGGATCGAAGTCCAGAACGGAATCAGCACCAGAATCATCACCAGATTCGCGCGACGATCGGACAGCGTCGAGATCCAGTAAGCGAGCGGGTAGCCGAGCAGCAGAGCAAAGAACGTCACGGCGGCGCCGATCACGAACGTGCGGCTAAACACGTGCAGATAAATCTGTTGGTCGGGATCGGTCTCCCTGATGTGACCGAAAGCGTCCTGCTTATGGTCTAAAGATGCTAGCAGATAGAACGGTGAATAGGCGCCGGAGTTCTTGGCAATCGCTTGCCAATAAGCGATATCGTTCCAGCGCTCGTCGAGCTCGACGAACTTGGCATGCATTTGTGCGGGGGTCAGCGTCAGCGGCTTGCTGTTGTCGTCGACGAACGGCATGGCGCGCGCCGACTTCGCGACCAGCGAGCGATAGCCGGGAATCTCCACATTCAACCGACGCGCCAATGCACCCATACCGTCGCTATCTGCAACCGCGGTCAGATCGACAGCCAACGCAGCATACGCGGCGTCGGGGGGCGGCGTCTTGCGATCCCAGCCGCTCAACGCACTCAGCGTATGCGGCAGCGCATTGACCACCTCCGGATTCTGCGCGGCGCGCGTCAATAGCGCGCCAATCGGCACGACGAAAATCAGCAGCAAAAAAATCGCGAGCGGCGCAATCAGCAACAGCGCCATTGCGCGCTTCTTCGCTTCCGCGGCCTTCAGTTCCCGCTTGAGCTTAACACTCGACTCAGGCGTCGAATCAGCGGCGATCGACATCGTATTCACACCCATCCCCTGTCGATCCGGAGTTAGCGCTTCAGCGCTTACTCCGGTCCCATGCAACGCGGTCGATCCGGAGTTAGCGCTTTAGCGCTTACTCCGGTCCCATGCACCCAGCTGTTCGCACACGTCGCGAACCCGTGCGCTGGCGTTTCATTTCATCGCTAAAGCGCGGCTTTACTAACAGGAAAGCCGCGCCTTCTCACACCCGGCTAATTACTTCGAAGCCCACGACGAAAAACGTTGCTCCAACTCATCGCCATGGTCGGTCCAAAACGTGAGATTCTGCAGCACCGCATTCTTACCATTGGCCGGCGAATTCGGCAGATTAGCAAGCGTCTTCGGATCGAGCGCCTTGATCGCCGCCACGTTCACCGGGCCGTACGCGATGTTATGTGCGTAGTCCTGCTGCGGTTTCGACGAAAGCGAATAGGCGATGTACTTCTCGGCCAACGCCTTGTTCGGCGTGCCCTTCGGAATCGCCCAATAATCGAGGTCGTAAATGCTGCCGTTCCACACGACCTTGAGGTTCTTGCCTTCCCTCTGCGCGGCATCGATACGGCCGTTGTACGCAGTAGACATCACCACGTCACCCGCGACGAGGAATTGCGGCGGCTGCGCACCCGCTTCCCACCACTGGATATTCGGCTTCAGTTCGTCGAGTTTCTTGAATGCGCGGTCCTGACCTTCCTTGGTGGCGAGCACCTTGTAGACGTCCTTCGGCGGGACGCCATCGGCCATCAGCGCGAATTCGAGGTTGTAGCGCGCGCCCTTGCGCATGGCGCGCTTGCCCGGGAATTTTTTCACGTCCCAGAAATCGGCCCAGCCAGTCGGCGCGGTTTTGAGTTTGTCGGCGTTATAGGCAAGTGCCGTCGACCACACGAAAAAGCCCACGCCGCAGGTTTGCGGTGCTTCGGGAATCAGATCCGACTTCTTGCCGATTTTCGACCAGTCGAGCTTCTCGAATAGTCCTTCGTCACAGCCGCGGCCAATGTCGCCCGATTCGACTTCCACCACGTCCCAATTCACATGCTTCGCTTCGACCATCGCCTTTATTTTGGCTTGCTCACCGTTGTATTCGACGGCAGTCACCTTATTGCTGGTTTGCGATTCGAAAGGCTGGTTGAATGCGACTTTCTGCGCGTCGCCATTCGCGCCGCCAAAATTAACGACCGTCAGTTCCGCTGCATTGACCTGCGCCGCGCCCAACGCGAGCGCCACAGCACCGACAGCGATGGCGCAGCGCGATTTCCCGATCTTGCTCATGGTGTGTTGCTCTCCTTTGGTGGTGTGCTTCAAGCTAAGTACAGTGCGACTTGTTATGTGCTGCTTACGTGAACTGCTTTTTTCCTGCGTCGAACGACCTACGACTCACGCCTCACACGACCTCACGCCCCAGCAAACACCCGCAGATGTTCGGGTGCGAACTCCAGCGCGATCGGCGCGCCAGGCGCAAAGGTGGCGAGTACATCGGTGCCGAGCGGCACCTTGACGAAACACTCGTCCTGTTCCGGCAGGCCGCAGCGCATGCGCACGTGGTCGCCGAAATAGATCAGCCCGCGCGCTTCGCCGCTTAATGCATTGGCGCCTGGCCGTGACACACCGTTGGCAAGCTTCATGCGCTCGGGCCGAATACAGGCGACCGCCGGCGTACCCGCCCGCGCGCCGCCGATATTGCGTCCTGTGAGTCGTGTGCCGTCGATCAGATGAAACTCGCAGTACTCACCGTCGACGTTCGCGATCGTCCCGCGCAGCTTGTTGCTGTCGCCGATGAAGTTCGCGACGAACTCGTTGCACGGCGATTCATAAAGACGATCCACGGTATCGAGTTGCTGCACGATGCCTTTATCGAACACGGCGACACGGTCGGACATGGTCAGCGCTTCACCCTGATCATGCGTGACGTACACAAACGTCACGCCGAGCTTCTCGTGCAATGATTTAAGTTCGTACTGCATGTGTTCGCGCAACTGCTTGTCGAGTGCGCCGAGCGGCTCGTCCATCAGCACGAGCTTCGGTTCGAACACCAGCGCCCGCGCGAGCGCAATGCGTTGCTGCTGGCCACCGGAAAGCTGCGCCGGATAACGCTTCGCGAAGCTCTCCATGCGCACCATCTTCAGTGCGTTATGGGTGCGATGCGCGCGTTCCTCGGCAGAGAGTTTGCGCACGGTGAGCGGATACGCGACGTTCTGCTCAACCGTCAAATGCGGAAACAGTGCGTAGTTCTGAAAGACCATGCCGATGTTGCGCTTGTGCGGCGGCACGGTATTGAGCAGCGTGCCATCGAGCCAGATCTCGCCGCCGGTGGGAAATTCAAAACCCGCCAGCATCATCAGACACGTGGTTTTCCCTGATCCCGAAGGTCCGAGCAGTGTCAGAAATTCGCCCTGATAGATATCCAGATCGAGTTGCTTGACGACCAGCGTTTCGCCGTCGTACGTCTTGCGTACACCTCGAAAGCTGACGATCACGTCATCGGTTTTCATGCCCAGGTCTCCTCTGCGGTCCGGCTGGCTCCCCCTGCAAAACAGCGGGATTGCATTAATTGCGTGGCTCACTATAGTCCCTTACGGTTCTACAATATGGAACCATTTCATTATTCCGGATAGAACCACTTGGACACTGTGATCTTGTCGGATTGGCTCGCCGCGCGGCTCGACCGCGCGGCCCCCGAACCGGTCTACAGGCAGACGTTGCGGCTGATGCAGCAGGCCATCCTGACCGGCCAGTTGCCGCCAGGCACCAAGCTGCCCAGTTCGCGCACGCTCGCCGAAGACCTCGGCATCGCGCGCAACACGGTGCTGCACGTCTACGATCAGTTGACCGCCGAAGGCTATGTGATCTCGACCACGGGCAGCGGCACCTATGTCGCCGACACGCGGCCGGACACGGCGGCAATGAATGCGCGCAAGCAACCGGCAGTGGCAAGCATCGACGCGGACGGCGCCAGTCAAGCCGCCGAGGCCTTGAAGCCGCCAAAGCGCGATCTCGGCGACCTCTCCATACGCGGACGAAGGTTGATCGATCAGGCCGGCGTATCAGCAAAACAATGGGGCGCGTTTATGCCGGGCGTGCCTGACGTCGCCGAATTTCCCGCGCGTACATGGAGCCGCTTGCAGGCAAGATTGTGGAAGGAAGCTAATCCCGATCTGCTGACCTATGCGCCTGGCGGCGGCTATCGGCCGTTAAGGCGCGCGTTGTCCGACTACCTGCGGGTCGCGCGCTCGGTGAATTGCACGCCCGATCAGATCATCATCACGACGGGCATTCATCAGTCGATCGATCTGGCGGTGCGTTTATTGACCGACGTCGGCGATCGCGCATGGGTGGAAGAGCCGTGCTATTGGGGCGCGCGCAGCGTGCTGCAATCGTCGGGGATCACGTTGGTACCCGTGCCGGTTGATGCCGAAGGCCTCAACCCACGCGAACAGGATTTGCAACAACCGCCGCGTCTCGCGCTAGTCACGCCCTCGCATCAATATCCGCTCGGCATGGTGATGAGTCTTGCGCGCCGCCGCACGCTGCTCGAATATGCGCGCCAGCATAATGTCTGGATCATCGAGGACGACTACGACAGCGAGTTCCGCTACGGCAGCCGTCCCCTGGCGTCGTTGCAAGGCCTCGACGACGCCGGTCAGGTGATCTACGTGGGTAGCCTGGGGAAGATGCTGTTCCCAGGTTTGCGGATCGGCTACATGATCGCGCCGGAGCATCTGGTCGATACGTTCCGCACGGGCGTGGCCGAGCTGTATCGCGAGGGACAGTTAATGCAGCAGGCCGTGATGACCGATTTCATCATGGACGGCCATCTCACGTCGCATGTTCGCCGTATGCGAGCGCTCTACGGTGAGCGCCGCCAGATTCTGATCGACGCGATCACTGCGCGCTTCGGCAACGAACTCCCGGTCATGGGCGACGAAGCCGGTCTGCATCTGGTGCTCGGCCTGCCCGATCATGCCAACGATCGGGCGGTCACGGCTGCGGCTTACGATGCCGGCGTGATTGTGCGGCCGCTCGCCGCCTATTACAGCAGCGAGACGCCCGCACGCCGCGGACTATTGCTGGGATACGCCTGCGTGGCGAACGAGAAGATCGGTCCGGCATTCGACACGCTCGCGCGTGTGATCGAGGAGACGGCATTGAAGAAAAAACCTACGCGCGCCGCTTAACTGCACGCGGCCGCACTGCGAAATGCGTCCACAACGCATACGTCACATCGCATCACGAAAGCGAGACGACGATGACGAACCGGCCCGCATTGCAACGCATCACTTCAAGCCAAAGTCCACCCGCGTCGTCGCACCCTTGTCCTTGATGCCATCTGCGTTCAGCTTCGGCGCGACGATAAACACGCGGCTGCTGTCGATCTTGCCCTCGAAATACTGCTGCACAGCTTGCGCCCGTTGCTGTGCAAGATCACGCAAGCTAGCGTCATTGATCGGAGCGTTGGTGGCCATCGCGCTTTTCATCTCGTCGTCCGGCAAGCTCTTGGTCAAGCCGACAAAATTGCGCGGCTTCTTGAAGTCGGCCGCCTTGTAGGCCTTGGTCAAGTACTTGTCGTATTCCTTCGGATCCACGGTGACGGTCGAGAGATCGACGCTCTCGCCGTTGCCCACCACGTCCTTGATCTTCTGCTGCTTGACCTGGCGATCAACATATTGCTCGCGCAGGCCCGGTCCGTCGACCGCCGGATCGACGCGGCCAATCAGATCGATACGAATTGAGGTCTTGTCGGCCAGCGCCTTCACGATCGTGTCAAGTTTCTTGTCGGCGGCATCCGAAAGCTTCGCCGAACCCGGATCGAATTCGACATAGCCCAATTCCTCGCCACCGCCACCGAACGCATTGGCGATCAATGAGAACGGCGCGGTCACGGCCTTCTGCAGCAGATTGAGCACTGCATGCCAAATCAGCCCGCCGATACTGAATTCAGGGTTCGACAACGAACCCGACACCGGCAGATTCACGTCGATTTCACCGCGCGAATTTTTCAGCAGCGAGATCGCGAGACGCACCGGCAGCTTGGTCGCCGTATTGTTCTCGACATGATCGCCGAACGTGAGCTGATCGATGAAAATATGGTTGTTCGCGTTCAACTGATCGTTATCGAGCTTGTAGTGCAGATCGACGTTCAGCTTGCCTTTGGTGATCGGATAGCCGGCGTATTTCGCCGAATACGGCGTGAGGTTGGTGAGCTCGATATCGTGCGCGCTGGCGGTCAGATCGAGCGCCGGCTTCGCGATCAGCGGATTGATCGTACCGCGAATCGACAGCGGGCCATTGGCCGCCAGCTTCGCGGCGATATCCACCGGCGCCGCCGTGGTCGATTGCGTGCCGAACGCGCCGACCGTGCCTTGAATGGCGACGAGATTCGCTGTGAAGTTCGGCTTGATGAAGTTGTCGGTGTACGTCACGCGGCCCTGTTGCAGCACCAGTTGACCGAAGTGCAGTTTGACGGGGCTTTGCGGCGGCGTAGCGGCTGTCACGGTCGCCGGCGTGGCCGACGCCGGCACCGGCGCGGATGCCACCTCGGGCGCCGATGCGGCTTGCGGCGTCAACGGCACCGGTTCGGCGCCGCTCTTGTCGCGTGTCAGCGATTGCGCGGCGCCGCTTTCATGCGCGACCACGTCGCTGAGATTCAGCTTGCCTTGCGCGTCGAGCAGCACACGCCCATAGAACTTCGTGAACGTGACGCGGCCCGCGTCGACCACTGTGCCGCGTTCGTCGTAGTCGGCCTTCAGGTTGGACAGCGCGAGTGAGCCCCAACCCGCAAACGGGTCAGACGTCGCCTTGTCGAGCATCCGTACGTCGACTAGCGCCACGTCACCACGGTACGTCGCTTTCAGCGCCTTCGCCTGACTCAGCGCGAGATCGCCGTTCGCGTTGAGCAACGCGCTCGCGATCAGCGCATTCAGTTTGCTGCCGAAGTACGGTTCGAACGCCGCTGCATCCAGGCGATTCGCGTTCACCTTGACTGCCACCTTGAGCGGTGTCGCCGTGACATCGCCTTTTATGCCGAGGGTGCCCTTCTGGTTGAGCGTCGCTTGCAGATCGATCGGCAGCGGACGGCTCAGGTCGTCGCTGATCTGCTGCACCTTCAGTTGCAGCGGCGTCACGCTCAACTTCACCGGACGCGGCGTGGTGTTGTCGGTGAAATTGGCGGTGGCGTCTTTCAGGTTGAGCTCACCGAGCTTGTAGTGCCACGCGGGTCCTTGCTGCTCGGCCTTCTTGACTGCGTGGATCGCCGTGCGCTGCTGTTCGGCCTGATGCGGACCGGCGAGCGCGGCAAGGTCGATGCTGCCGTCTTTCAGACGCTGCACGTTGACCACCAGGCCGGTCGTGTCGACGCCGGTGATGTCTGCCGTGCGTCCCGCAACGTCCACCTGCTTGATCGTCACCTGTCCCTGCGCGAGCGAGACGACGGGCGCCTTGCTGCCGCGCGTCGCGAGTTTGAGCGATTGCAGATCGAGTTGCGTGTCGGTGACCATCACAGCCGCAGGCGACTTTGACCAGTTCGCACCGACGTTCGCGTTAGCCGACAGCGCTCCGTCAATGACTTGCGCCGCGGTTGCCGCGTCGAGGTAGGGCTGCAGCGGCGGCAATGGCAGCGACTTCAGATCGAGCCTGGCGCTAGCGGTCTTCGCGACAAGACCGAACGCACCGGCCACGCCGAGCGAGCCGGCGGCGTCCTTGAAACCGGTATTGAGCGTGTAGTGCGCGGGGGCGGTAGCGAGCGTCGAGAAATCGGTCAACGTGACGGCCAGTTTTTGCAGGCCGAGATCGACCGGCCGCGAGGCCGCTTCGTCGTGAACATTCACGGTGCCGTCGTTGAGCACGAAGCGTTTGACCGACAGGTCCAGAGGCGGTGCGGTTTTGTCCGTGGCGGTTGCACCCGATGCAGCGACGGGTGCGCTTGCAGCGTTATTGGCCGTCGCAGACGCAGATGCGCCCCCCGCGGATGCCGGGGTAGAAGCGGACGTGGACGCCGGTGCCGGAGCAGAAGCTCCGGCAGCAGGCGCAGGCGCGAACATCCGCTCGACACTCAACACACCTTCTTTGTCGCGCGCAAGATTGGCGTTTGGCGCGTCGATACGGATATCGTCGAAGTGATACAGGCTCTTCAACGGCTCGAGCGTCGCGGCAGCCACATGCACGGTGCGCGCAGCGAAGAACGGTGCCTTGCTCTGATCGCGCACGTCCACGTCATTCAAATCGACGGTGCCCGCCACACGCAGCGAGGGCGCGTCGTTGGAGACTACGAAGTTGAGCTTGAGATCGGTAGACAGCTTGCCGCTCTGCACAATCACGGGCAGCTTGGTCGGCACATAAGACATGAGACGCGGCACGTCGAGCCCGTCAAAGCGCAGCGATACTTCCGATTCGCGCGACGCTGCAAACGGCTTGCTTTTGCCGTCGATAGCGAGCGGACTGCCGTCAATGCGCGCACGCAGCAACGGCTCGACGAAGATATCGGTTTTCGAAGGCAGCGTAGCGATGAACGGAATGCCGAGCTTCCATTGATCGATCACGTGCGTAACACCGAGTAGCTTGTCGTCGAACGTGATCTGGCCGTTCTCGAGGCGAATGTTCGACACCGAAAAGAGCGTCGGCTTGCTATCGGGCTTGGCCGGCTGCTTCGAGAACTTCTCGATCAGGTCGGTGAAATTGAAGCGCTGCGCATCATAGCGAACGATATGGAAACGCGGCGAATCGAGTTGCACTTCGTCGATGATCGGCGCCGCACGAAACAGCGAGCTCCACGACGGCTGCACAATGAGCCGCGAAATATCGACGAAATCGCCCGCGCCGCCACGCTCGCCGATATGCACGCGATCGGCTTCGAGTTTGAGCGTGTATGGATTGAGCGCAATGCGGCCGATCGTGGCGGGCCGGTCGAGTTGTTTGCTGAGTTGCTGCTCGGCAATGTGGCGAATCAACGGCGGCGCCGCGAAAAAGCCCAGCAGACCGAACAATACGAGGAAGATCAGCAGACCCGTGATGACACGCCGGGTACGGCGTGACTGCGCGACGTCGCGCACGGTCTGCATGGAAGATGCGAGTGATGCTTTATTGATGCTTGCCATGCTCGGTCTTGGGTAATGCGGCGGCAAGCCCGCCGCGAAAACGAAAATCCCGCAAGCGGCAGTATAAGTGGTGAATCTTACGCGGGATAGAAATGTAAGCCGTGCCTTACACATTGTTGCGCGTTACAACGCCGCATGTCCGCCGACACGAAGCGGCGGACATGGGCTGATTTATGCGTCACTCATGCATCGCTGTCACAGCAGTGACGCATTTCACTGATGCGGCTTCACAGTCGCACTTCATTCGCGAACTTCATTGACGCACAACTGCCGGCGGCTGCCAGCTGCCGTCGGTAGCTTGCGGCTTCGGCGCGTACAGGCGCAGCATCAGTTGCAGATCGGCACGCGGCGCCGGCAGCCAGTTGCCGCTCTTGCTGCGCGTCGACGACACCGTTACGTCGAGCGAGCCGTCGCGATTGCGGCGCGCGCCGTTGCGATCGCCGACCGCCAGACGTGCCGGCGCGCTTTCCCCTAACGCGCCATCCTTCGTGTAGGCGGTAATCGTCCAGAAGCCGCGTACCGGCGGCAACTGGTTCGGTGCGAAATGAATCACGTAGCGGTTTGCGCCGTTGAGCGCATGACCGTCGCTGTCCTGAGTGACGACCGCGCGCACTTCGTCGTCCTTCGTGCCAATGCCCGGTTGGGTCGCCGCAGCGTAAGCGCGCATTGCGTAGTCGGGGCCGTAGTTGCCCACGCCGTCGCCGAACCAGCTCCAGCCGTTGCCGCTCAGCAGATTGGACGGCGGCGTGACAACGCGCTCGTGACCGTCGGCGAGACCTGCGGCAACTGCCTCAGGTGCACTCGGCAGCGTCACCGGATTGCCAGGCGTCACGCCGAAATCCGAAAGGATTTTCAGTGCATGCGGATCGGCTGGTGTCGGCGGGTTGTCCGGCAAGGCCTGCGCGAGTCGGCTGAAGAAACCGTTCGCGTCAAGCGCGGCGACTTGCGCGGCCGGCGTACCGGCAGCGGCCGCAGCGGCGGAATCGGCAGCATTGCTGCGCGGCGGCGTAATCGACACCGAACGCGTGTCACCGGCATAGACGCTCAGCGGCGCGACGCGGATGGCGCGCTGCAGCTTGCGCACCGCCGTCAGGTCGCGAGTGCCGTTCGACTGGATGCGCACGCTCACCCATGCGTTGCGGGTCGGCACGTCGACGCGCTTCACGCCCTTGGGCAGATCGCCCTGCCAGCCCGGGCCGACGAAGGCAATCGTTTGCGCCTTGACGCCAGCGGCGCGGGTGGCGAACTGTGAACTGGTCGACCACACCACGTTGGTCCACATGTCGAGCACGCGAGCGTCGACGTAACGTCCGTGCGAGTCGGGCAGCGACACGATCACCGGCTCGCTGCCGACGTCCAGCCAGCCGGTAGAGTCGAGGGTGTCGAGACTCGGCTGCAGCGGATTGGCGGCGCCGATAGGCGGCAAGGCCTGAGCGTGGCGCAGCGTATTGACCGGCGCCTGGCCCGGATCGGTACCGACCGCCGCATCGCGCGCGACGCCCATCAGCACCAACGGATAGCCGAAAACATACGAATCGGCGACTTCGTCCTTGATCCAGCCAGTGGTTTTTTGCGTCGTGGACGGCGTCGACGCACAACCAGCCAGAAATGCGAGGCCTGCGAGCGATGCGCAGGTCCAGTGAAGCGAAAACAGTTCTTGGCGATTTTTTATCATTCGTTCAGGTGGCAGAACGTGCGGTCCTAAGGGAAACGTCGGTGAGCGGCGGAACCTGCTTGCGTGGCCTCCCAAAGCCGAACGCAGCCAGTCCGCGGCTCGCGATGCCGACAACATCGGGTTGTATCGTATCCTTGTTCACCAGGCAAGCGCAAAGGCAGGAATAGCGCTTCGTAACAAACGCGTGGACATCATTTACAGTACGGTTGGCGATTTTTGTCACGCCCGCGCCGGTTCTTGCCCTGCTGGCCGCCCTTTTCGACCACTCACCGCCCTTTTGTATCCGGAGCGTTTTATGTATATGCCCGCCCATTTTGAAGAGAACCGTCCAGAGGTTCTCCACCGCCTGATTGCTGAGCAGTCGTTCGGCGCGCTGATTACCCATGGGCCGAATGGGCTCGACGCGAATCATTTGCCTTTCGAATTCGACGCGCAGCTAGCCCCCGAAGGGGGCGACGCACAGCCCGCCCGCACCCACGGCATCCTCCGCGCCCACGTCGCCCGGGCCAATCCGGTCTGGCAGGAAGTCGCCGCGAACCCGGAAGCCCTCGTTATTTTTCAGGGGCCGGCCGCCTACATCTCGCCGACCTGGTACCCGAGCAAGCACGAGACGCATCGTCAGGTGCCGACTTACAACTATATGGTCGTGCACGCGCATGGCCGGATCGTCGTGCGCGACGACGAGTCTTTCCTGCGCGGTTTGGTCGCGCGGCTCACCCGAAAAATGGAAGCGGGCGAGCCGGTGCCGTGGAAGATGGGCGATGCGCCAGCCGACTATATTGCGCAGATGCTGGGGGCGATCGTCGGCCTCGAGATCGAGGTCACGCGACTGGTCGGCAAATGGAAGCTCGGCCAGAACAAGGAGGCCACCGACCGGCGCGGCGCGGCCGAAGCCCTGCTGGCACGTACCAGCGACGAGCAGAAGGCCGTTGGCCAGGCGATGCTGGACGCGCCACCGGCGTTCTGAGCTTCCGGCTCATTAGCCGTGCGCAACGCAGCCGCAAGCTCTTTGGCTTCGCAGCCTGCCGCCATAGGCTCGATCGGCTGATAGACATCCCGGACGCTTGCGGCAACGCGCTCTGGTGGCCCGTTCGGCAACGTTTCAGTGCGCCTCAAAAACGTTCTTGACCTTCCCATCATGGGAAGGTCAATACTCGGTTCATGATGCGGCCCAATGCTGCTACGAGCCAGACCTGCCATGACCGAACTTGCCACGCCGCTGCGTCCCACGGACGCTACGCCCTCCAGAACCACCGAACTCGATATCGGCGGGATGACCTGCGCCTCATGCGCGATGCGCGTCGAGAAGGCGCTGGCCAAAGTGCCGGGCGTCACGCGCGCGTCGGTGAATCTCGCCACTGAAAAAGCCAGCATCGACAGCGACGCTGCCGTCGACCCCGAAACGCTCGCCAGCGCCGTGCGCAAAGCCGGCTACGACGCCACGCCGTCGGCGCGTCCGGACGTCAAGCCGGCGCAAGCTTCGCACGCCACGGAACTCGCGATAGGCGGAATGACCTGCGCCTCATGTGCGATGCGCGTGGAGAAGGCGCTCGCGAAGGTACCCGGCGTCGCGGGCGTCTCGGTGAATCTGGCGACCGAAACGGCAACCGTTAACCTAAGCGACGCGGCCGCGAGCGCAGATGCCGAAACCGACGCGTTAATCGCAGCGGTCAAGAAAGCGGGCTACGAGGCGACGCTGATGGCGCCGCCGGATACATCGGCGTCCGCCGTCGACACTCCTGCCCTTACCGCCACAGCAAGCAAGCGCAATCAGACGCGCCGCGAACTGACGGCCGTGCTCGCCTCCGCCGTGCTGACGCTGCCGCTCGTCCTGCCGATGGTCGGCGAATGGTTCGGCTTGCACGCGATGCTGTCCCCCTGGCTGCAATTCGCCCTCGCCTCGATCGTGCAGTTCGTGTTCGGCGCGCGCTTCTATCGGGCGGCCTACCGTGCCGTGCGGGCCGGTGCCGGGAACATGGACTTGCTGGTGGCGCTCGGCACGTCGGCGGCTTATGGGATCAGCGTCTACGAACTGGCCACTCATCCGGGCGACATGACGCATCTGTATTTCGAAGCGTCGGCGGTGGTGATTACGCTGGTGCGCTTCGGCAAGTGGCTCGAAGCGCGCGCCAAGCGCCAGACCACGGATGCGATCCGCGCGCTCAACGCGCTGCGCCCCGACCGCGCGCGAATCCGCGTCGGCGCGGACGAACGCGAAGTACCGCTCGCGCAGGTGCGGGTCGGGACGGTGGTGGTCGTGCGTCCCGGTGAACGCGTGCCAGTCGACGGCGCCGTGCTCGAAGGCCGTACCCATATCGACGAATCGCTGATTACCGGCGAAAGCCTGCCGGTACCGAAGCAGGCAACCGACCGGGTCACCGCCGGCTCGATCAACGGCGAAGGCGCGATTGCGGTGACAACCACCGCGATCGGCGCGGAAACGACTCTCGCACGCATCATCCGCCTCGTGGAAAGCGCGCAGGCCGAGAAGGCGCCGATCCAACGACTGGTCGACCGTGTCAGCGAGATCTTCGTGCCGGCGATTCTGGCGATTGCGGCGCTCACGCTGGTGGGTTGGCTGATTGCCGGTGCGGGCGGCGAAACCGCAATTCTGAATGCCGTTGCCGTGCTGGTGATCGCCTGCCCCTGCGCCCTCGGACTGGCAACGCCCGCGGCCATCATGGCCGGCACTGGCGTTGCTGCGCGGCATGGCGTGCTGATCAAGGACGCCGAGGCGTTGGAAACCGCGCATCGGGTGAATATCATCGCATTCGATAAAACCGGCACGCTGACGCTCGGGCAACCGTCGGTGACGGCGTTCGAGGCAATCGGCGGCATTGAACGCGACGAGGCGCTGGCGCTCGCCGCAGCCGTGCAGCGGCAAAGCGATCATCCGCTGGCGCGGGCAGTGGTGAAGGCGTATGAAGCAGCACAGGCCGGCAATCTACAAGACGACAATGCGGTTGAGGTCTCGCTGGCGAATGGCGGCGTTGAGGCACTGGGCGATAACGCGCCGGGCGCTTCAGCATCCGCGGCGGTAGCGAAAGGCGCGGCGGAGCTGCCGGTTGCATTGCGCACGGCAAGCGACGCCCGCGCGGTGCCCGGCCGCGGTGTGGAAGCCGACATCGATGGCCGCACCCTGGCGCTCGGTAGCACGCGCTGGCTCAACGAACTCGGCATCCCGTTACCGCCGCAACTTGCCGAACGCGCAAAACAACTCGAAGCCACAGGCAACACCGTCTCCTGGCTAATGCAGCGCGCGCCGCTGGCGCCCACCGCGCTCGCATTGATCGCCTTCGGCGACACCGTCAAGCCGACTGCTCGTGCGGCCATCGAACGGCTCACCCAGATGGGCATCAAAAGCGTGCTCGTCACGGGCGACAACGCCGGCAGCGCGGCGAGCGTCGCCCAGGCCCTCGGCATCGCCGAAGTCCACGCCGAAGTCCTGCCTGACGACAAAGCCCGCGTGATCCGCGACCTGAAGATCCGCAGCGCCGGTATCGTCGCGATGGTAGGCGACGGCATCAACGACGCCCCCGCGCTCGCTGCCGCCGACATCGGCATTGCAATGGCGACCGGCACCGACGTCGCAATGCAGGCGGCCGGCATCACGCTGATGCGCGGCGACCCGGCGCTGGTGGCCGACGCCATCGACATTTCGCGCAGGACCTGGCGCAAGATCCAGCAGAACCTGTTCTGGGCCTTCGTCTACAACCTGATCGGCATTCCGCTAGCCGCTCTCGGCTTGCTGAACCCGATGCTGGCCGGCGCGGCAATGGCGTTTTCGAGCGTAAGCGTCGTCACCAATGCGCTGCTGCTGCGCACCTGGCGCGGCGCGTCGGGACGATGATGCGTTCACGCATCGATGGCGCAGACGGGCTATATATGCCCATATATTACGAATCGCTTTCGAATGCACTAAAGAATTGGGCAAATCGGCCGTAATCCTGACATAGGTGTAAACCATGCGTTCGCATGGTTTACACGTCACATGTCTCCCTTTACTCCGAATGCCCATGGAATTTCTCTCTTTGCGCCGCGCCAGTGTTGGCGCCCGGCTTGCCGTACTGTCGTGCGTGCTGGTAGCGTTGATTTTCGCGGCCTTTACGTGGGCTCTCACGCGCACCGCAGGCAAGCAGGTCAGCGATCAGGTACTCGAACGTATCGCCGATAAGGATCGCTCGATCGCCGCCATGATCACGCTGTTCGACAAGGCGCTGTCGTCCGAAGTCGATCGCTCGATGTCGCTGTTCGCGAGCTTCCTGCCCACCGGCTATACGCTCGACGACACCCAGAAAGTCGACATCAACGGCGTCGCCACCCCAACCATCAAGGCCGGCGACAAAGTCCTGAATATGGACTTCTCGATTCCCGATCAGTTTCTCGAGCGCAGCGGCGCGGTAGCCACCGTGTTCGCACGCAGCGGCGACGACTTCGTCCGCGTGACGACTTCTCTGAAGAAACAGGACGGCTCACGCGCGATCGGCACACTGCTCGACCGCAAGGGACCCGCGTACGCACTGATCATGGCGAACCAATCCTATACGGGACTTGCCGCGCTCTTTGGCAAACGTTTGATTACCCAATATCGGCCGATTACCGATGCAAGCGGTCGCGTGATCGGCGCACTGTTCGTTGGCGTGAACGTGGACAAGGAGATCCAGTCGGTCGAAGACGGCATCAGCAAACTGAAAATCGGCGACAGCGGCTACTACTTCGTGGTCAACGCCTCGAAGGGTGCGGATCGCGGCAAGCTGATCGTGCATCCGGCCGCAGCCGGCCAGAACACGGACAACGCGAACGCGCCCTATCAGCAGATGCTCGATATGAACGAAGGCCAGCTCGAATTCAGCTCCGCCGACGCGACGCTCGGCGAGCGCAACGCGCGCGACAAATTCGTGTCGTTCGTCACTGTGCCGGAATGGCAATGGCTAGTGGGCGGCGTTGCGCCGCGCGACGAGGTGATGGCGGACGTCATCTCCACGCGTGATCAATTCCTGCTGATCGGTTTCGCGCTAGTCGGCGCATTCGCGATCGTGTTCCTGATCGCCGTGCGCCGTCTCGTGAGCCGTCCGCTCGATGAAGCCGCGAAGGCCTCCGAGCGCTTCGCCTCGGGCGATCTGAGCGTGCGCGTGGCCAAAGGGGCGAATACACGTGCCGACGAAATCGGCCGCCTGATGCAGTCGATCGACGGCATCGGCGAAGGCCTCGCGCGTATCGTCTCGCAAGTGCGCAATGCGTCGACGGATATGTCGGATGGCACCGAAAAGATCGCCACCGGCAGCGGCAATATCGCGGCGCGTATTGCCACGCAGGCGAGCAGCCTGGAAGAAACGGCGGCCAGCATGGAACAGATCACGTCGACCGTGCAGCAGAACGCCGATCATGCCGCACAAGCCAACACCCTTGTCACCCATGCTGCCGATGCCGCGCTCGAAGGCGGCCGTGCCGTCGAACGCGTGGTCTCGACCATGGGCGAGATCAGCCGCTCGTCGCAAAAGATCGCCGAGATCACCAGCGTGATCGAAGGCATCGCGTTCCAGACCAATATCCTCGCGTTGAACGCGGCCGTGGAAGCAGCGCGCGCCGGCGAGCACGGCAAGGGCTTTGCAGTGGTCGCGTCGGAAGTGCGCGCGCTCGCACAACGCAGCGCAGCTTCGGTGAAGGAGATCGAAGGCCTGATCGCCGCCTCCTCCGCGACCGTTCAAAGCGGCTTCCGGATCGCCGAGGAAGCGAGCTCGACGATGCAGGGCATCGTTCATCAGGTGGGCCAGGTGCGCGCAATCATGGCGGAAATCAGCGTCGCGTCGCGCGAGCAATCGGGCGGCATCGAACAGGTCAACCTTGCTGTCACGCAGATCGGTGAGGCGACCCAGCAGAATGCGACGCTCGTCGGCGAGGCGGAACTCGCGGCGGCTGAGTTGCGCGCTCAGGCCGCGCGGCTTGCGCAGGTGGTTAGTGTGTTCAAGCTGGAAGCCGGGCGGGATTAAGGCGTTGCTTTAGCCTGGCGAGGGCGCGGCGCTAGTTGCCGCGCCGCCATCGTCAAAACTCCACATCCAGTTCGTCGATTTCCTCCACTTCCTGCTGCGCGTCCGCGATCCACTCCTGCATTTCGGGCAGCGCCATGATGCGCTGCCCGTATTCGACGATCTCCGGATCGAGCTTCACGTCGTAGGTGACGAAACGTGTCACGACCGGCGCGTACATCGCATCCGCCGCGCTGCGCTCGCCGAATAGAAACGGCCCGCCGTACTGCTTCAGGCAATCGCTCCAGATTGTCACGATGCGGTCGATATCCGATTGCGCCCGCGCCCACACCTTGAAGCCCGGAAAATGCGCTTTCAGGTTCATCGGCAACGCCGAGCGTAGCGAACCAAAACCCGAGTGCATTTCACCGCAAATCGAGCGGCAATGCGCTCGTGCGCGGATGTCCCTGGGCAATAACATCGCGTCCGGTTTCAGCTCGTTCAGATATTCGGCAATCGCCAGGGTGTCCCAGATCTTGATACCGTCGTGAAAGAGACACGGCACCAGAATCGACGGCGAGAGCAGCAGCAATTCGGCGCGTGCGGCCGGATCGTCGATCGGCATCACGATCTCTTCGAAAGGCAGGCCGCTGAACCTGGTCAACAGCCAGCCGCGCAGCGACCACGACGAATAATTCTTGCTGCTGATGGTGAGCGTGGTATTCGCCATACGTTTCTCCTCCAGATGAGGCGTTCAGCCGACGCCTGACGATGCGCATGCACGTTGCCGTGCGCGGACGCACCAAAGCGCGGCAATTTCAGCCCGCTCCCATGACCCGCGCAAATGCTATGCCAACGTAGAGGGACGGCTGCGCCAGTGCGACTGCTTGATTGGCACATGACTTGCCTCTATTCGGGCTCCTTCCTTTCCTGCACTCGTGCGAAGGTTATGAACCTGTTCGCATATCCCACATACCAGGCTTTCGCCGACATGATGCTGCCGATGCGGCACGGCGCTGCGCTGGTGAATCATTCGCTCGACGCCTGGCCCGGGTTTGGTGACACGTCGCATGGTCGTTCGATACGCGCGGCCTGCGAGCTTTTGACGCTCGCCGGACTCACGCCTGTCAGGCCGCCGTTCGGCATCGATAGCGTGGTGACCGAAGGCAAAGCGGTGAAGATCGTCGAGGAAGTGGCGGCGCACACGCCGTTCTGCTCGCTGTTGCATTTCCGTAAGGACGCCACGCTTTCCCATCCGCAGCCGCGCGTGCTCGTGATCGCGCCGATGTCCGGCCACTTCGCGACGCTGCTGCGCGGCACCGTTCGCACGATGCTGGCCGAGCACGACGTCTATATCACCGATTGGCACAATCCGCGCGACGTGCCGCTGAGCCAGGGCCGTTTCGGCTTCAACGAATATGTAAGGCACGTGATCGACTTCACCGAGACGATCGGACCGGGTACGCACCTGCTGGCGGTGTGTCAGCCGACTGTCGCCGCGTTGGCCGCGGTCGCGCTCATGGCCGCCGACGACAACCCCGCGCAACCCGCCAGCATGACGCTGATGGCGGGCCCGCTCGACACGCGCATCAACCCGACGCGCGTCAACGAACTGGCCAAAAGCAAGCCGCTCGCGTGGTTCGAGCAGAACCTGATCAGCGCGGTGCCGTTTGGTTTTGCAGGCGCGCACCGGCGTGTGTATCCGGGCTTTGTGCAACTCACCGCATTCATGTCGATGAATCTCGGCCGCCATCTCGACTCGTTCGAGACCATGCATTACGAGCGTGCCAAAGGCGATCCGGCGAAGGCCGACACGATCCATACCTTCTACGAAGAATACTTCGCGACGATGGACCTGACGGCCGATTTCTATCTGGAGACCGTCGACACGGTTTTTCAGCGGCATGCGCTGCCGCTGCATGAGCTCGAGGTGGAGGGGCAGCTTGTGGACCCTTCGAAGATTCGGCGTACCGCGTTGCTCACTGTTGAAGGCGAAAAGGACGATATCTGCGCGGTTGGGCAGACGCTCGCCGCGCAGGACATGTGCGACAAATTGCGGCCGTATCTGAAGACGCACCATGTGCAGACCGGCGTGGGGCACTATGGCGTGTTCAATGGGCATCGGTGGGAGCGGCAGATTTATCCACGTGTGCGGGCCGTGATTTACGACAACGAGCCGCGCGCGGTGCTGGTGAGTTCACGGGCACGTACGATTCAACCGGTGTCGGTGGCTGCGGCTTCTGAGGTGATGGCGGCAGCGCCGGCTGCAGCGGCGATGGTCGATGTAGCGGTGGAGCCAGCGGCCACGATGACTGCCGCGCCGAACGGGCCTGGTGCGAGCTCCCGGCTCCGCCGTCAAGCCACAACAGGCCTCACGGTCAACGCGACGGAGGCCACCCGCGACGCCGTGAAGTGGTGCTCCGGGTGAGGGCGTTGCAAACGGAGACGGCGCGGTTATTCCTTCAGAAGGCCTCGAGCGGCCGCGATATGCCGCCGCGGCTCTCCTCTCCTCAAGTCGCGATCAAGCTGCGACACTCTTCCACGGCTGTACCGCCGGTACTTCGCACGGGCCATCGACTTCAATCGACTTGAAGTCCGCCGGCGACACGATTTCGATGTACTCCATATCTTCAGAGTAGTCGAACAGATAGTGGACGATGCCCGGCGCCTGATGCACGCAATCTCCGGCGGCGACGAGCGTCTCCTTGTCGCCGTACATGAAGCGCGCCCAGCCCTTCAACATGATCACAATGTGGAAATCGGCCTCATGACGGTGCCAACCGGTGCCTTGCTCTGGTGCGTGATTCGCCTTGACGAGTTGCGCGAGCACCTTGCCGCCGGTTGCCTGCGCGATGCCTAAATCCCGGTAAAGAAAAAAGTCGCGTAGGCCCTGATCTACGTAGGACGTGTCCTGCGGACGGACATGGCTGAATTGCGTGGCGAATTCGGTGGACATGATCGCGCTCCTCTTGAGTGAGCCGGCAGTTGAAAACGACGCGTTGGAGCGTCGGTTGCAAGCATCAAGCGGGCCAGTTTGCGGAGCGGCTTGCTTCAACCACTTCGGCTAATGAGGACTGTTATGCGGTGGGCCGGAACATCTGGAACATCTCGCCGATTTCCGCGTAGTCGGCACGATAGCCGGCGCGCATGATCGGTTGCGCAGCATGCGTATCGAACAGGCCGTCTTTCAGATAGGCCTCGTTGATGTGAACGCCGACCACTTGCCCGAGCGACAGGTAGTTGTCCATCGGCTTGCCGTCGAGGGTATGCAAACGCACCACTTGCAGCAACTTGCATTCGAGCGCGGCCGGCGATTCGGCGACGTGCGGCACGGCGACGTTGCGGCCGGGTGCCGGCGTGAGACCGGCAAGTTCGAATTCGTCGACGTGCGGTGGAACCGGCGCTGACGAACGGTTCATGTGTTTGGCGAGCGGCTTGCTGGCGAGATTCCAGACGAACTCGCCGGTCGCTTCGATGTTGGCGATGCTGTCTTTACGGCCTTCACTGCAGAAACCGACGATCGGCGGGAAGCTGGCGAACGCGCCGAAGAAGCTATACGGCGCGAGATTCAGCGTGCCTTCGCTATCGCGAGAGGAAATCCAGCCGATCAAACGCGGGGCGACGATGGCCTTGAACGGGTCGTGCGGGAGGCCATGACCGGCGGCAGGGTCGTAGAAGTAATGGGACATGGGTTGTGCTCGCGTTCGCGGGTGAGGTGGAGGGTATTTATACCGCAGAGTGCTGGGAGCTGCTGAGGGCGGCACGAGCCGATCTGATCGACGAGATCCAGCGGCGGCGACACTCAGGGAAGGTGCCCGGCCGCCCCACAACCGATGGTTTAACCGCGACTGATCACCCGCTTGCGGCCTTCCTTGATTCGCGCCAAATGGGCGTCGTCCCATTCATAGAATCCAGCGCCGCTACGCACGCCGACGCGCCCCGCGTTCACCTGCGCACGCAGCAGATCGAGCACGTCTTCGTCCTTGGCGAGTTCCGGCATCAGATGCGTGGAGATGTCGAGAAAGGTGTCCAGGCCACCCATGTCCGCGCCCTCGATCGGACCGACAATCCCCCATCGGCGCCCGAGCGAGGCCTTCATGACCCGATCGACCACATCAGGCGTCGCAGCGCCTGAACGCACAATGTTCAATGCCTCACGCAGCACCGCGAACTGCAGCCGGTTGCCGACAAAACCCGGAATCGCCTTCGCCAGCACGACCGGCTCCATGCCGATCGCGCTCATCAAAGCAGCGGTTTGCTCAGTGACCTCTGGCGCGGTCGCGGTACCCGGCACAACTTCGACGAGCGGGATCATGTGCGGCGGATTCCAGAAATGCGCGATCAGGAAACGCTCCTTCGCGCGCAACGGCGCAACCAGTTGATCGGGCGGAAAACCACTGGTGTTGCTCGCGAGAATTGCATCGTCAGCCATCAAACTGGCCAGCGACGCATACAGGCGATGCTTCAGTTCGAGCACCTCGGGAATCGCCTCGATCACGAATTGCGCCGACGCCATGACGTCGAGCTGTGCATACGTCTCGATGCGCGAGAGCGCCGCCTGTTTGGCAGCCGGGTCGATGCGTCCAGCGTCGATCAGTTCGTCGAGCACCGCTTCCGCCTTCGGCGCAACGCTCGCGAGGCGCGCCAGGTCGACGTCGTGAACGATCGTCCGGTGCCCGTGCAATGCGCTTTGCGTCGCAATGCCGACGCCCATCAACCCCGTGCCCACTACGCCTATGACTGCCTTGCTCACGCTGCTCTCCTGCTGCCGTCGATGAAAGCGTTCAAGCATAGCGCAGCGCGCCGCTTTCCAAGGCCGAACGTGACAAAGCCGGTCTTCCGTGAAGAAGGACCGGCTTTGGGGACTTCACGCCGCGTCAAGCGGCGCCGTCATGCGCATTAATAACGCGGGGGCGGCGGGCGACGATCGTCGTGGTGATGCGGATCGTAGTCGTGCGGATGACGGTGCATCCAGTCGTCATGAGCCCAGTAGCGATGGCCGTCATAGTAACGATCGCCATGCCAGCCGATGTTGATCGACACGCCCACCGGCATCATGTGCGGCTGACCGTAAACCACCGGCCCCGGACCGTTCTCAACGATCACCCGTTCCTGGGCGAAAGCGCTGCCGGCCGCGAGCAACGCGCCGCCCGCCAGCAAGGTTGCAATAATCGAACGCGATGTTTTGTTAAAAGTTTTCATAGTGACCTCCCATACAAAGTTTTTGTATCAAGCCAGCGCCCGTGTTCAGTCGACATCGAACCATGATTTCGGGTTCGGACCAGACGCCGTACGCTTGAGACCAACTTTAGCGGGGCAAACCGCATGAAGAAGTGAGCACTTGTAAGCGCACATTTCATAGAAAGGGACGGATGAAGGGTGGCCTTTTTCGCGTTCGCCGCCCGTCTGCAGCGCATGCGCGGTGGATCAACCGGATGGTCGGGCAGCGCCTTGTCAGGCGCCGTTACATTCATTTCGACCAGGAAATATTTGGAAAGACTGGAAGTGGGCGACAGCCGCACAAAAAAACAAAAGCCACGGCACGCGTTTCGCGGGCTGTGGCTTTCAATGATGCTCGCGCACTCGAGGTGCGCGCCTATGCGCGGTGGTCCGCGCTCAGGCCATACGACTTTGCTTTTTTAGTCGCTCAGCTTGATGCCGAACAACGTGGATTGCGCTTTGCGCATGCGCTCTGCTTCGCGGCTACGCGCTGCGTACGAGTAGTCCGAATCCAGCGGCAGATGGGGCGACGCAAAGAGGTCGCTGACCTTTTGGAACAATGCAAAAATGAAGCTCATGGCGACTCCCGGTTGGTTACTGCATTAGCTAGGGTTTTCCCTTAAGAATGATTATAGGGTTTTCCCTAGGCAAAAGCTAGTGCAACGCAGCAATTTCTCGGGTGTGGTGTATTGCCACGGGGTTTTTATTCATGATGCGTCGCACCATGACAACGTCCCTGTTTTTCATATTTCAGGGCCAGAAGCTTCCGTCTACTGGAGCGTGGTTGATTGCGGCTTCCTGCTGCGCGTGGGTTTTGCGCTCGTTGTACTTTTGCCCGGATTGACCGCGGCGGCATCAATGGCGCCTGCCGCGGTGCTCTCCGCGCGCACCAGCGTCGCGTTGTTGACGGACACGATCAGGCCCGGCAGCGTCCGGTTGGGATTGTCTTGCGGCTTGACGGAGGCGCCCGTCGCTGAAAACTCCACGTTCAACGCCCAGTGCCCTTCGTGTATGCCCTGATCGCGCAGAAGCGCGGCTAGCAGCTCCTCGATCGAATATTTGTGCTCGCTAGTCGGCATGGTGGCCCCCGTCAGAAGATGCGCTGGCGTATCCGGTCCGGCTTCGCAACAGCAACGAGAGTGTAAAACGCAAGGTTTGGCTTGCGACGGATCCGCGGCGGACGATGCCTTACGGCACCTATCCTGTGAAGCGGAAATGGAAGCGTGGCTAGGGGAAACGGAAGTACGCGCGGTGCTGGTTGCGCCGGCGCAGCGAGCCGCCGCGGCCAGCTAACGCCGGCGCGGTGATCGCTGAAGATCAATGCGAGTTGGCTGCTTTCGGCTTGTGCGCGTGCTGTACTCGCGCACCGCGCTTGCTATGAGCGGGCGTGGCTGCGGCTGGTGGGGGCACCGCGGTTGCCGCTGCGTCAGAAGCAGCGGTAGCCGCCGCAACATTGGCCATCGCCATGTGGGTGTCGAGCAAGCTGGCCATGGCGGCCTGCTGGTTCTGCATCAACTGTTCGATGCGGTGCTGCTGGGCGGTGGTTTCACGCGTCAGGCGCATCAGAAGCACAGTCTGTGTGATGCCGATCGCGACCGTCACCAGCAACGCGCCTACCACGATCGACAGCATCCATTTCATGCGGCGTGAATGGTCGGTCGCGGCGAGGCGTTGATCGGCGATCACAGCATACAGGGCGTCGACGGTGTCGGCGAAGGCCGTCGCGCGGGCACGGTCAAGTTCAGGCGCGGCACGCAGCGCTGCCGCGGCAGCTTCGGCGCGTTGGGCTTCCCGGAATGAGGGTGCAGCGAATGCGACGTTTGCGTGCCCGGATGCGAATCCGGGCGCAGATGCAGATGCGTTGTCCGACGCCTTGACGGCCGGCTTCGGCGCAGCGCCCGCCGTACCGGACTCGGACTCCTGCTCGGACATAGGCTCGGATTCAGGCGGAAGCAAAGAGAAAGCGCGCTCCGCTCCCGCATTCTCGGCTTCAACGCCAGCCGCTTCTCGCGAAGCCGTCGCCGCCTTGGCAAAGGTCGCCGCAAAGCGCTGCGGTGGTGTAGGGGGCGTGGCAGCACCCGAGGTTGATGCAGCCGCTGTATCGGTCGTCGTGACGCCCGGCTCAGCCGCCTGGCGCAGCGCGGTCACGCTGCGCGCCACGGTAGCCGCCGCCATCGCCGGCGTGAGGGCTGTGGCCGCGTCACGTGCCGATGCCGCCGGCTTCTCTTCGGCCGGCGCCTCTGCTGCCGCCGTCACATCCCCGAAAGCCAGCTCGCCAACAAGCGATCCCGTCGCAGTCGTAACGTCCGGCTCCAGGCCGCTCAATTGCGCATTCATCGGCGCCGGCTCGTCGGATTTCCCGGCGCGAGGCATGCGCCGCGCCGCCTTCGTGTCTAGCGTCGCGCCGTCGGCGTCAATCGCGCCAACCGCTGCCAGCACGACATCGGGTAATTCAAAGCCATGCAGCGTGCCTTGCCGGACGTCGATATTCATCGCTTCCAGCGTGGCGCGGGTGGGATCGTCGGGGAACAGGTCGAGCGTGCTGTCGTCGCGTGAGGCATCGCTCAGTTGCGCGAGACGTTGTGCCGAGCGCGCGGCGCGCGCCAGCTTGTTTTCAGTTTCGGTCGAGACGGTGGCCTGACGCCGCTTCTTCGAAGCGGCGCGCTGAGGCCTGGACTGCGTGGATGCTGCGGAATCTGCCATAGAGAAAAAAGCGGTCGTCGCCGGAAAGCGGGCGCCGAGCACCGCTCGTCAATGCCATTGGAATTTTTCGAGACCGCATTGTCGCATGGCCGCCCGCCCCTGCCGAAGCCATTCGCCGACGTTTTTCCGTTTTTAAGACGACGTCTCGTCCTGCCGGAACTGCTTGACGCCATGCAACTGACGCAAGCGTGCGCAGATCGCCTCATATTCGGTATTCGACACGCGGTGCAACGTGATCACCACTTCATCGCACTCCGGCGCGTCGTCGCTCTGCTGCATCACGAATTGCTTGACGCGCGGGCTCGCAGCGCCGAGTTCGTCGTGCAGCGAATGGAACGTCATGGTGCCGCGCTCGACGATCATTGTCAGCTGACGCCGTTGCTTCACAGTGATGAAACGGCGCTCGAGCGGCTTGATCCCGGCGAGGATAATCAGAATGATGATCGTCGCAGCGATCGATGCCGTGTACAGCCCACCGCCAACCGCCAGCCCGATGGCCGCGACCGACCAGAGACTCGCCGCCGTCGTCAGCCCGCGGACGATTTCGCCGCGCAGCAGAATCGAGCCCGCGCCGAGAAAGCCGATGCCGGAGACCACCTGTGCGGCCATCCGCGACGGGTCGAGCACAACGTGATCGCCTGTCAGTACTTCAGCAAAACCATAGGCCGATACGATCATGATGAGCGTGGAACCGACACAAACCAGCATGTGCGTGCGTAAGCCCGCGGCCCACGAAAGCCGTTCGCGCTCGAAGCCGATGACGCTGCCGAGCGCAGCGGCCAGCACCAGACGGGAAATGAGTTCGAGGTTCCCCAACATTGTTTTTCCTCCTTATCTGAAATTATTTGAAGCGTGTCCCGCACCTGTAGTGGAGTGCCAACGGCAGCCGTTTGCTTTATGCTTGGCCGCACGCCGTCGCGCGGATTGCTGGGACAGTCGTCATGCTGCTTCCGGGCCATCTCATTGCAGGCCAATCAGTAATCAGTATCCACGATCACCAGCACAGCACGAACGCCAACAACCGCGCCGCCGCGAGAGCCAAAAATTCCGCCGTCGCTTCGAATGACCCGTTTGACCAACCGAACTATGCAGAGCATGACCCCTTCCCCCGCTTCGACGATCGCGCTCGCCACCACACTGCGCGATCATTTCACTCGCGTGGTGCTGCCGCTGTGGCGCGGGCCGGGTTTCAACACCGCGCTAAAGCTGCCGTACGAAGCGGTCAGTGCCGAGGGTCCCGAGCCGTTGCCTGCGGAGCGCTACCGGGCCATGGCGTGCGCGCGACAATTGTTCGTGTTCTCGCAAGCAGGCGATGCGGCGCACGCCCAGGTGCTGTTCGATTCGCTGATGCACACCTTTCAGGACACGCGCCACGGCGGATGGTTCTATAGCGTCGATGCACAGGGCGCGCCGCTCGACACCACCAAAGACCTGTACACGCATGCGTTCGTGGTATTCGCTTGTGCGGAATACGGCGGCCGTTCCGGCAACCGCGACGCGCTGGAAGTCGTGCATCGCACGTCGGCGCTGATTCAGTCGCACTTCGCGGCTAGTGACGATCTGTTCAACGCCGCGCTCACCGCGGACTTCGCCGGCGTGACCGGCACGCCGATCCAGAATCCCCTGATGCACCTGACGGAAGCCTGGCTGGCCGCCCGCGACGCCACGCGCGACAATGCCTTCGACGCCGCACTGCGCCGCCTTGCCGGCGCCGTCGCGCATCACTTCGTGCATGCGCCGACCGGCTGCATCGCTGAATTGCCGATTGGCGCGGACGACAACCGTCTGGAACCGGGACACCAGTTCGAATGGTTCTGGCTGGTCAAACAGGCAGGCGCGTTGTTCGAAGCCACGGGTCTCGACGAATCGCTGACGCGCGCGTTCAGCTTCGCGCAGCAATATGGTGTCGATCCGCAAACGGGCGGCGTGTGCGCCTCGCTCGACGAAACCGGAGGAATCAAGGACGCCACCCAGCGGATATGGGCTCAGACGGAATATCTGCGCGCACTGGCGAGCCATGACGACCCGGCTGTGCTTGCCGCGCTGCCGCGGCAAATCGAGCTTTTCCAGCAACGCTTTCTGCGTCCACAAGGCTGGTTCGAATGCAAAACGGCGGCCGGTGAAGTGGCGCGTGCCGACATGCCGTCGACCACACCCTATCATCTCGCAACCGCCTATGACGCGTTGCCGGGCTAAGCGCCGGCCGCCGTCTTGCCGGGCATCGGCGTTAAAAGCCGACTGACCGGTCAATCAATATTCTTCGCGTTGCCAAGGTCCCCAATCGGCGTCGGCAGTCTTAAATCGCGTGTAGGTCGCGCTTTGTCCGGTGGGGGTATCCGATGTGTCGCCGTGCGGCTTTTTGTCGGTCGTGTGAAGGGCAAAAGCCTGGTGGTCTTCGGTATCGACCGTGATACGGCCAACCGGATCCGGAGCGCCTTCTTGAGGTGATTTCGACTCCAATATCGCGAGATAAGGGGTCAAACGACTCCAGAACGAGGTGAGTTCTTCTTGCAAATAATGTGTCAATGTTTTTCCTGGAAGAGTAATACAACCAGTTTACCCTACCGGCTGGGACACCCCTGCAAAATGCTTCCAAGCCCCAAAAGGGCCCAATCAGGGGAATACCCGAATACTTGTTGATTGGCGTCCATCATAAAGACGTGATACAACTCGTACTTCGCGCTCGATCTCGTGTTGAGAAATAGCGGTCGCGAATGCAACACACAACATTTACTGGATTAAAAATGGCAACAGGTACTGTGAAGTGGTTTAACGATGCAAAGGGCTTTGGCTTCATCACCCCGGACGACGGCGGCGAAGACCTGTTTGCACACTTTTCGGAAGTTCAAGGCAGCGGCTTCAAGTCCCTGCAGGAAAACCAGAAAGTGACGTTCGAAGTCAAGCAAGGCCCGAAGGGCAAGCAAGCTGCGAACATCCAGCCGGCCTAAGTACCTTCAGGTACTTTGAGGCACGCTTAGGCGCTTGCGTCTGATGCAAAATGGCCCGCTTCGGCGGGCCATTTTCTTTTGCAGATGCCCTCTTTTGGGGCGCGTGCGCGGCCTAAATTGCCCGCATCCCCGACAGCGCAAACCCCGCTGCTTGCCCGCGCATCTCGTCCATTTGTTGCGTCCGCAACACAGTTTCCGAAATTTCGAAGACCGAGACGGCCTCCTTCAATTGCTGCGTCTGCTGATGCAGTGAGGCTGCCGCTGCGGCTGCTTCTTCGACGAGCGCCGCGTTCTGCTGCGTCATCTCGTCCATCTGCACCACCGCCTGATTGACCTGCTCGATACCCGTGCTCTGCTCGAGCGACGACGCGCTGATTTCCGCCATCATCTGGGTGACCCGCGAGATCGATGCGGAAACGTTTCTCATCGCCTCGCCGGCATGCTCGACCAGCGTCGAGCCGCCCTGAATCTCGGCAACCGACTCGCTGATCAACGTCTTGATTTCCTTCGCCGACTGCGCGCTGCGCTGAGCAAGCCCGCGGACCTCGCCCGCCACCACGGCGAAACCGCGGCCCTGTTCGCCCGCACGCGCCGCTTCGACGGCCGCGTTCAGCGCGAGGATATTGGTCTGGAACGCGATGCCGTCGATCACCGAGATGATCTCGGCGATCTTGTCCGAGCTTTGCGCGATGCCACGCATCTTGTCGACCACCTCGTTGACCACTTCGCTGCCGCGCGAAGTCGCCTCAAGGGCGGACTCCGCGAGTGCATTGGCTTCGCGGGCGTGATCGGCGTTCTGGCGCACCGTGGCGGTCAATTCCTCCATGCTCGATGCGGTTTCTTCAAGCGATGCCGCCTGGTTTTCGGTGCGAGCCGACAGATCGGCGTTGCCGGTGGCGATTTCATTGGCACCGAGGTGAATCGAGTCGGCGGATTCGCGCACGGTTTGCACGGTGCGCGCCACACTGGCCTGCATCTTCGCCAGGCCCGAGAACAGGCGGCCGATTTCATTCGTGCCGCGCGCGGCGATCGGCTGGTCGAGGCGCCCCTGCGCAATGCGATCGAAGTGACGGCCGGCTTCTTCCAGCGGCGCCACCACGCCCCGGCGTAGGGCGGCGTACACCCCAACGGTGCCCACCACCAATACCAGCAGGATCGCAATACTGACGCCGCGGAACATGGCCATACGGGCATCGATCGAATCGAGCGACGCACGGCTCGCGGCGTCGCCGAATTGCACGAACTTGTGCGACTCGGCCAGGTAGGCGTCCTGGAACGACTGGGTCGGCTGGTCGAGAAAGGCCTGAATATTGTTCGAATCGAGAAACTGCGCCAGTTCCGAGAGCGCGTCGTGCAGCTTTTTATAGCGCTCGGCGAGTGCGGCGGCGCGCGCACTGTTTTCGTCGCTGGTCTTCTGCACGCTCATGAAGGCGCTGAACGATTGATCCGCGGCTGTCAGCTGTTCGCGAGCGTGCTGCACGATGTCGGTCGGCTCGGCGCCGCCGCGCACCATGCGCGTACCGGCGCGTGACAGGTTGATGCGCGCATCCATCAGGCGCTGGGTCGTTTCATTGACCGCGTCCACCTGCTTCAAGGCGATGCTCGACAGATCACCCACGTCGTCGTGAGTGCGCGTGAGTGACCAGAACCCCAAACCCACCGTGACAAGCTGGAAAACGCAGAACGCGGCCAGAACACACAACAGGCCGGATGCGACCTTGATCTTGCTGAACATCGTGAACACCTGAAAACAAAGAATGACGGGAGATCTACGTCAGGGTTAACGGCAAGGCCGAACTTTGCTTGAGATCAATGTCGTCAAAAATCGTCTTACATCCCCTTTTCATCGGCCAACTCCGCAATTCAAGTCATTTCGCACAACAATGCCGAGCAGATATTTCCGATTCACCTTGACGCCGTGCGCCGGCGCTTCCTAGAGTGGGTAGGGACTGCACAACGCACGCCGGTGCAGATGCCACTGCGGGCCACGCCCGAAGGACTCACGATGACCGACCTCCTCGACCGGGCGCGCGGCGCACTGCATGCCCAGCCGTTCAGCATGCTGCTAGGCGCCGAGCTGATGCACACAGGCACTGACGAATTGACACTATGCCTGCCGATCCGCGACGAGCTGCGGCAACAACATGGCTTCGTGCATGGCGGCGTCATCAGCTATCTCGCGGACAATGCGCTGACGTTCGCCGGCGCGCTGTCGCTGGGCCCGAAGGTCGTGACCGGGGAGTACAAGATCAACTATCTGCGGCCGGTGGTGAACGGCACGCTGATCGCGCGGGCGAAGGTTGTCTACGCGGGCCGGCTTCAGGCAACCTGCCAGTGCAACGTGTATGTGATGGACGGTGGCCGCGAGAAGCTCGTCGCTGTTGCACAAGGCACGATCAATCGCATCAGCGAGAACGGCGAGCACGAACCGGCGGGGTGAACGTCGATCGATCGGTCGCGCTGCCTGCGAGGCCGTGTCAACTCAACACGCGTGAACGCGACGGGATGTTCGCGCGCGGATCCATAAAAAAGGCCGTTCCTGCTCGATGCGGGAACGACCCTTTTATCAGCAACGCATTTCAACTCAGCAGCAAGCGAATCACTCCGCCGCGTAAGTCGTCTGCTTCTGCTCTCCTAAACCTTCAATGCCGAGACGTATCGTCTGGCCCGGCTTCAGGAACACTGGATTCGGCTTCACACCCATGCCGACGCCCGGCGGCGTGCCGGTTGAAATCACATCACCTGGCTGCAGGCTCATGCACTGCGACACATACGACACCAGCTTCGCAACGCCGAACACCATCGTCTTTGTGCTGCCGTTCTGGTAGCGGTGGCCATCCACTTCGAGCCACAGGCCCAGGTTCTGCGGATCGGCAACTTCATCGCGCGTCACGACCCAGGGGCCGATCGGGCCGAACGTATCGAAGCCCTTGCCCTTGTCCCACGTACCGCCGCGTTCGATCTGCCATTCGCGTTCCGACACGTCGTTGATCACGCAGTAACCGGCGACGTAGTCGAGAGCATTGGCTTCGTCGATATATTTCGCCGGCTTGCCGATCACCACACCGAGTTCGACTTCCCAGTCGCACTTCTTCGATCCACGCGGGATTTCGACGTCGTCGTTCGGGCCGCAGATCGCGCTCGTCCACTTGTTGAAAATCACCGGTTCCGACGGCACCGGCAGATTCGATTCAGCCGCGTGATCTGCATAGTTGAGCCCGATGCAAATGAACTTGCCGATCTTGCCGACGCATGGGCCCATGCGCGGATTGCCTTCGACCAACGGCAGCGAAGCCGGATCGAGCGCGCGCAGTTTGGCGAGACTTTCGTCGCTCAGCGCGGCGCCGTCGATATCGCCAACGACCTTCGACAGATCGCGAATCTTCCCTTGCGCGTCGAGCAGGCCTGGCTTTTCCTGGCCTTTCGGCCCATAACGAAGCAGTTTCATCGTTGCACTTCCCTTTACGTTCAGTGATATTCGGTTCGTGTTTCAGCGTTGATCTGTGCGCGTCAGTTTGACCAGCCGCCGTCGATCACATGCGCATGACCGGTGGTGAACGACGATTCGTCAGACGCGAGATACAGCGCCAACGCGGCGATCTCTTCCGGCTTGCCGATGCGGCCCATCGGCTGACGTGCGACAAAAGCCGCTTGCACGGCGTCGAGCGTCGCGCCTTGCGCCTTGGCCTGCTCTACGATCCGCTGTTCGAGCGACGGCGAAGCCACCGTGCCCGGGCAAATCGCGTTACAGCGTACACCACGCGTGATGAAGTCTGCAGCAACGGACTTCGTCAATCCGATCACCGCGGCTTTCGACGCGCTATATGCAAAGCGGTTGGGCACGCCCTTTACGCTCGACGCTGCCGACGACATGTTGATGATAGACCCGCCGCCCTTCTCCAGCATGGCGGGCAAAAACGCACGGATCATGCGGTACATGGCCTTCGCATTCAGATCGAAGGCGAAGTCCCAATCTTCTTCGCTGCATTCGAGGATGTTGCCGGCATGCACGAAGCCAGCGCAGTTGAACAGCACGTCGATCGGGCCGAGTTCGGCCGCCAGCGCCTTGATCGCCGCGTTGTCGCGCACGTCGAGCTTGCGCGCCTCGACCGGCTTGCCAGCGAGTCCGTCGATGCGGATATCGGTGGCGATCACGCGCGCGCCTTCGCGCGCGAACAGTTCCGCCGTGGCAAGGCCGATACCTTGTCCTGCCGCGGTGATCAGGGCCGTCTTGCCGGCCAGTCTTTGTGTCATCTACGACTCCAGTTGAATGGGCTTCTCTTGTCTTCGTAACGCGTGTTCGTCACATCAAAGTCGATAAAACGCAGTGGCGTTGCCGCCGAAAACCGCTTCGCGCTCGTCGTCACTCAGTGAGGCGAGCAACGTGTTCGACACCGAGTGCCAGAGCAGGTAGTCGCCGTTCAGATCGAGCACCGGCCAGTCGCTGCCCCACATCAAACGTGCCGGACCGAATGACTTCAGCAGATGCTCGACGTACGGTTGCAGCGTTTCCTCGGTCCAGCCAGGTGACGCTTCTGTGACGAGTCCCGACAGCTTGCAATGGACTTGCGGTAATTTTGCGAGCCGCGTGATTGCATCGGCCCATGATTGCCAACCCGCGCGACCGTAGCGGATCGGCGGCTTCGCACCGTGATCGACAACGATGCGCAGCGCCGGATAACGCGCCGCGAATGTTTCGAAATGCTCAACGTGCCGCGCGTAAATCAACGCGTCGAACGCGAGGTCGTGCGCGATCAGCGCCTCGATCGCGGGTGCGAGATCCGGGTTCGCAATCCATGTGTCGTCGGGCAGATCCTGCAACATCGGCCGTACGCCCTTGAACTTCGGCTCATGCGCGAAAGCGTCAATGACAGCCGGCGCATTCGGCAACAGCAAGGGCACCCAGCCCACCACGCCCGCAATCGACGGCTCTTTGCGCGCGATGTCCAGCAAGTAGCGTGTTTCGTCGATCGTCGGCGCCGCCTGCACCACCACCGTCCGCTCGATGCCCACTCTTTCGCGCAAGGGTTTGAGATCGGCGGGACCAAACGGCCGGTACAGGATTTTCAGTTCCGGCGTAAGCCACTCGTAGTCGCCCCGGGCGGGGTCCCAATAGTGCTGGTGAGCGTCGATATGCATCGTCAAATCAATCCTCTGGCGCGGGCGCGCGGCTGTCGAGCAAGCCTTTGTCACGCAGCGCGGACCACAAGTCCGCCGGGATCGGCTGCTCGAACGACGCGGCGTTCTCACGCAATTCGTCGGCACTGCGCGCGCCGGTCAACACGCTCGCGACCGCCGGATGCGCATACGGAAACTGCAAGGCCGCGGCAGCAAGCGACACGCCATGTACCCGGCACACCGCTTCCAGCCGCGCGACGCGCTCAATGACTTCTGCAGGCGCGTCGCCGTAATTGAATTTCAGATCGCCTCCGACGCCGCGCGCCAGAATGCCCGAGTTGAACGCGCCGCCTAACAGGATGCTGACGCCACGCGTTTCGCATGCCGGCAAGAGGTCGCCGAGGGTGGTCTGTTCGAGCAGCGTATAACGGCCGGCAAGCAACGCGCAATCGATATCGAATTCGGCCATTGCATCGAGTATGACTGCGCCTTCATTGACGCCAAGCCCAACCGCCTTCACCGCGCCCGAGGACCGCAAATCATCGAGCGCACGAAAGCCGCCGCCCTCGGTCAACTGCCGCCAATAATGAGGGTTCTTGTCGCCATGCGTGAGACGGCCGATATCGTGCACGAGAAGAATGTCGATATCCACGATGCCGAGGCGCTGCTGGCTGTCTTCGAACGAACGCAGAATGCCGTCATGCGTGTAGTCGTAGATCCCTTCGAAGGGCAGCGGGTCTTGCCAGCCATCCTTTGGATCGTAAGGCGTGGTGCGAGGCACAAAACGGCGGCCTACTTTGGTGGACAACACGTACTCGCTGCGCGGATAGCGGCGTAGCGCATCGCCAAGACGGTGCTCGGCCTTCGTGTTGCCATAGTGCGGCGCAGTATCGAAGTAACGCACGCCGGCGTCCCACGCGGCGGCAATCGTCGCGTGGGCTTCTTCATCGGACAGATCGCGATAGAGGCCGCCCAGCGGCGCCGTACCGAGCCCCAATCCTGTCACTTGCAATGCGCGGCGGCCGATGCCGCGCCGCTGTTCGATCTTCGAACCGACCGTTGCCGTCATGGACTGCGTCTCCTATGTCGATCAGAGTTGGCGCTTTAGCGCTTACTCTGATCCCATGCAAAGCTGTCGATCAGAGTTAGTGCTTTAGCACTTACTCTGATCCATCTGTGTTTTTACCACGCGGTGACGAGATTTGCCCACCACGCTAACGGATTGTCCGCCGACAGGATCGCGCATGGACCGCTCAGTGCGACGCGATCGCAACAACCCGATGCGGCGATGCAGCGCTCGACGGCAAACACGCCGGGCCCACCGGTTCAAAAGTCTTGTACGTCAGGATGAATTCCTGATGTCCGAGCATTTCAGATTTCGACGCCGCACCGAGTGACACCGCGACCGTTTGCTCGAACACTTCGCGACCGACTTCGTCGAGCGTGCCGCGACCTTCGAGAATGCGACCTGCATCGACGTCCATATCACCGGCGAGGTTGCGGTACGTCGAGGGATTCGCGCACACCTTAATGACCGGCGAAATCGCCGAGCCGACCACGGATCCGCGTCCGGTCGTGAACAGAATCACATGCGCACCGCATGCAATCAGTTCGCCGATTTCCGCGTTGTCGCTGATGTTCGGAAAGCCGAAGCGCGGTTCGCCGTCCGGTACGACGTCGAGAAGATAGAGGCCACCGGTCGGCGGAACGTCACCGGGTTTGATGATGCCGACAATCGGCGATGCCCCGCTCTTTGCATACGCACCTAAAGATTTTTCTTCCTGCGTGGTGAGGCCGCCGTCCGCATTGCCGACGGCAAAACTGCCATGCCCAAGGATCGAGTAGTAGCGCGCCGCCTTCGCTACGCAGGCGATAATTTCGTCTCCGAGTTCCGGCCTTGCGGCGCGCGTTTTCATGTGAAATTCGCAGCCCACCAGCTCGCCGGTTTCTTCGAAGATGCAGGTCGCGCCCGCGTCGATCAGATGATCGAACGCACGGCCCACGGCCGGGTTCGCGGTGATGCCGCTGGTGCCGTCCGAACCGCCGCAAATCGTGCCGATCACCAGTTCGCTCAGTGCCATCGGCACTTTCTGCTGCGCGGCAAGCTGCTTGCGTGCATCGCGAATCCAGTCGACACCGTATTGAATCGTGCTGCGCGTGCCGCCTTTCTCCTGAATCGTCAGGACTTCGACGGGACGTCCGCTCGCACGCACAACGTCGACGAGGTAATGCTTGTTCATGCTCTCGCACCCGAGCGACACGAACAGCACCGCACCCACGTTTGGATGCGTGGTGAGGCGCTCGAGCATCTTTTCGGCGTACCCATTCGGATAACAACCGGGAAAGCCGATCAGATGCACCGGCGGCTCGCGCACGGCCGAAGGATCGTCGAATGCATCGAGCGGTTCTCGAAACTGCGTGACGATCTCGCGCGCGACGTGATGCGCGCACTCGACCAGATACGCCACCGCGACTATATTGCGGATGCCCTTGCGGCCATCGCTGCGCAGGTAGCCTTGCAGCATGGGCTGCTGCGTGACGGCGGATGCTACGGAAGTGTCAGTCATGGTCATTCCAGCGCGGCGCAAAGCCACGTCATTGTGCTCAACTCAGTGATGGACAAACTCGTGGCCCGCGTCGTGCGTATAAGTGGGCAGATAATCGCTTTCGAGGTTGTGCGTATGCAGATGCGCACCGCGCGCCACCGCCCCGGTCACATGCCCGATCACTGCACCGTAACGCAGCACCTTGTCGTCTTTCGAGAGATCCCGGCGCGCTACCTTGTGGCCGAGGTCGATGGTTTTGGCGAGCGTCACGCGTTCGCCCTCGATCTCGACTTGCGTGCCTGCATCGAGACGCGCCGCCGCGATCAGGCAGTTATCCGCAGGACTGAGCAGGATCAGGCGTGGGTCGGTTTGCGATGTTTGCATTGGACGGCTGGTCAAATGAGTTCTCCGTGATGCGTACGCATTAGTTCTGGCCTTCGCCGCTGGCGAGCCGTGCCACCATCAGCGAACCGAGGATAATCGCGCCATAGATCGCCTGAATCCAGAACGACGGCACCTGGGCAAGCGTCAGCAGGTTCTGCACGACACCGAGCAGCAACACGCCTGAGAGCGCGCCGAGCATCGTGCCCTTGCCGCCGTCGAGCGAAATGCCGCCGATCACCGCCGCCGCGAACACCGTAAAAATCATGCCGTTGCCCTGATTCGCGTTGATCGCGCCGACATACCCGGTCACGATCAGGCCACCCACCGAGGCCAGCATGCTGCCGAGCACGAATACGCCCCACGTAATACGCTCAACGCGAATCCCCGCCGCGCGCGCTGCTTCCGGATTGCCGCCAATCGCGTATAGCGCACGGCCCAGGCGGTGGTAACGCAGCACGAACGCCGCGATCGCAAATGCGGCCGCCGCGAGCCACACGGACAACGGCAAACCGAGCACGATAGTGGTGGCAAGCGCGAAGAACGACGGCGGCATATCGAACAGCGTGCCGCCTTTGGTCGCGCCGACCAGCATGCCGCGCAACACGATCAGCATCGCCAGCGTGACGATGAATGCGTTCAGTCGCAGACGCACCACCAGGAAACCGTTGACGAAGCCGATCACCGCGCCGACCACGACGATCGCAAGCAGGCCTACCGCCGCCGGCCATTGCGTCCCGAACCCCGCGGACGCCGCCGGCATCACCAGCATCGCGCCAACGGCGGGCGCGATGCCCACTGTCGATTCGAGCGACAGATCGAACTTGCCGGTCAAGACAATCAGCGATTCGGCGAGCACGACCAACGCCAATGCCGCGGAGGCACCGAGCACGCTGATCAGATTCGCCTTCGTCAGAAAGCTGGGACTGACAAACGCGCCGATCACGAGCAGCAACGCGAGGGCGGGCAGCAAGGCCAGTTCGCGCAGCCGCGCGAGTTCGCTGCGGGCACGCTTGCCGCGCGCCGCGGTCACGGCGGGCTGCTGCGCCTGACCTTGCGCGGTACTGAATGCAGGGCTGGGCACACTATTCTTCATGGAGACTGACTCCTTCAACGGATGCGATCAGGTCATGGTCTTGCCAACCTGCGGGAAATTCGGCCGCGACACGGCCACGGAACATGACCAGCACACGGTCACAGGTGCGCAGATCGTCGAGTTCGCCGGACACGACCAGCACGGCTTTACCGTCTTCACGCACGCGATCCACGACCGACAGCAACGCCTCTTTCGATTTCACGTCGACGCCCGCCGTAGGATCGATCAGCACGAGCACGTTGGGATCGGTGGCGAGTGCGCGCGCCATCACGACCTTCTGCTGATTGCCGCCCGATAGCCCCGAAACAATGTGCTCGGGACCTTGGGCGACGATGCCGAGCGCATCGATCATCTTCTGGCCGAAGGCATTTTTCTTCGCCGGTGGCGCAATGCCGAATTTGCCGAGCAGACGCGTGATCGTCATCGAGGCGTTTTCGGCAACGGATTGCGTCAGCACCAGCCCTTCGTGATGACGATCCTTCGGCACGCAGCCAATGCCGTGCGCCAGCGCTGCCGGCACGTCACCTGGGGGCAACTTCACGCCATCCACGCTGATCGCGCCGCGTTTGGCCGCACGCAAACCGGCAATCGCTTCGGCCACGCTCGTGCGGCCGCTACTCGTCGCACCGGTCAGCCCGACCACTTCGCCACGCTTCACCGTAAACGACACGCCTTCGTAATCGGACCCCGCCAGATCTTTGACTTCCAGCGCGATGGCGGTGTCCGCAGGCAACGCATCGCGCGCCGCCGCATCGGCGACGGCAAGGCCGCCGCGCTCGCCCGTCATCGCTTCGATCAGTTGCTCGCGCGGCAACGCGGAAACCGGCGCGCTGACGATATGCCGCGCGTCGCGCAGCACCGTCACCGCCTGACAGATTTCATAGACTTCCTGCAGGTGATGAGAAATGAAGAGGAACGTCACGCCTTCGCGCTGCAACTCGCTGATGCGGCGGAACAGACGCTTGATCTCGTCGCCATCGAGTTGCGCGGTAGGTTCATCGAGGATGATGAAGCGCGCGCCGTACGACAGCGCCCGTGCAATCTCCACGAGTTGCCGCGCTTCCACACTCAGATCGCCGGCGCGCGCGTCTTCGCGCACGTCGATCTTCCAGTGATCGAGCAGCTCACGCGCGTCGCGGCGCATGGCGCGCCAATCGATCACGCCGCCGCGTGACGGCTGCCGGTTGATAAACAGATTCTCCGCGACGGAGAGATCGCGGATGATCGTGGAATGCTGATAAACGCAGGCCACACGCTCGCGCCACGCGTCGCGATCCGCGATCGACGGCGCGGCCGCGCCACTGAAACGCACCTCGCCGGTATCGGGCTTGCGCAGACCGGTGAGGATCGACACCAGCGTCGATTTTCCCGCACCGTTGCGCCCGACGAGCGCATGCGACTCGCCGGGCATCACGCGGATGCTCACGTCTTTCAGCGCGGCCGTGGAGCCGAAGCGCTTGGTGACCTCAAGCGCTTCGACGACCGGCATGGAGGGCGTCGGCTCGCTCATTTAACCGTGTTTCCCCACAACGCTTTGTCGTCGACATTCGCCTTTGTCACGAGCGGTGCGGGCAGTTGGTCTTCAAGAAGTCCCGGTGCGAGCTGAATGATGTTGCTGCCATGATCGGTCGGACCCGGTTTGAAGGTTTGTCCGGCGAGCGCCGCCTTGATATAGAACAGGCCGTATTTCGCGTATGAATCAGCAGGCTGCGAGACGGTGGCGTCGATATCGCCGCGACGGATCGCCTCGAACTCCTGCGGGATGCCATCGTTACTGACGATCACGACATGCTTTGCATTGCCGGCGGGAAATAGCATCTGCTTGCGGCGCAGCGTTTGCAGCGTCGGCGACAGATAAACGCCGCCCGCCTGCATGTAGATGCCCTTCACGTCGGGATTGGCGGTGAGCAGACTATCGAGCGCGGTGGCCGCGACATCGCCCTTCCAGGCCGCCGGAATCTCCAGCACCGACAAACCCGGAAAGCCCTTCATGCACGAGCGGAACGCTTCGGACCGGTCGCGCCCATTCACCGAGGCCAGATCGCCCATGATCTGCACAACCTTGCCCGACTTCACATGCTCGCCGATGTACTTGCACGCCTTCTCGCCATACGCACGGTTGTCTGCGCGCACCACCATCGCCACCTTGCCTTGCGTCGGCGCGACGTCGACGGCGACGACCGGCACGTTCTTCGCCGCTGCCGCATCGAGCGCGCGGCTGATCGCCGCCGAATCCAGCGGGCCGACCACGATGCCCTTGGAGCCGAGGTTCAGCAGGTTGTTCATGTCGGTAATCTGCTGGACGGGGTCACCGTTCGAATTGACCGGCGCGAGGATATCCAGACCCATGTCCTTCGCGTACTTGGGCAGATAGTTGTTGTACGACTGCCAGAACGGCGATGTGAGCAGCGGCAGATCGAGACCGATCTTGCCCGCGTCGGCGGCTTGTGCGGCACCGCTGACGGCGAGGCCGGCTACACAAGCAGCAGCCGCGACGGCGAACAGCGAACTCTGGAACATACGGTGAGCCGTGTGCGGCCCTTTTGCGAACGTCATGGTTGTCTCCTCTGTGTCGGTCCGAAGTTGGCGCTTTAGCTGTCGACCAGAGTTCGCGCTTTAGCGCGCTACTCTGGTCCCATGCAAAGCACTTATTCCGGCCCCATGCAAAGCAATGCGTTGTGGGAACTGCGTGCACCCGCCATGCGAGTGGTGGGCGCTTCGTCCTGCGCTGTCTTATGAAGTATTGGTGTACGTTAATTCACCAATGAACGTATTATTCATATACGGACTTTTTGAAGTCAAGCAATGTGCACTGCACCATGCGTCAGTGTTTCCCCTGGACCCGCGTCGCCTCGCACGAGAATCGCCCTACACGTACACTCACCCGGATAATGAGAACTGCACACGGAACCTCGCTCACGATGGACGCTGAAGACAAAGACGACGCCGACCGTTACCGCGCCCCCGCGCTGGACAAGGGCCTCGACATCCTCGAACTGCTCGCCGAGCAGAAAGACGGGCTGACGCGCGCCGAAATCACCAAGCTGCTGGGACGCAACGCGAGCGAGATGTACCGGATGCTGGAGCGACTGGTCGCGCGGCAATACGTGGTGCGCTCGGCGGCGGGCGACCGCTATTCGCTGAGTCTGAAGCTGTATGCGCTCGCGCATCGTCATCCGCCGATGAACCGTCTGATCTCCGAAGCGCTACCGCTCATGCAGCGTTTTGCCGACGCGGCCGAGCAGTCATGTCATCTGGCGGTGTACGACCGCGGCAATCTGCTGGTGATCGCGCAGGTGGACGGACCAGGCACGTGGGGGATGTCGGTACGGCTCGGATCGCGGGTCGGCCTGATCGATACGGGTTCGGGCCGCGTGATGCTCGCGTTTCAAAGCAACGAGCAGCGTGAACAGATGCTCGCGGAACACACCAAGGTGAAGGGCGAAGTCACGATCGATCGCGACGCCCTGGAACAATCCTGCGAACGGATTCGCGCGGCGGGTTTTTCGCAGAAAGACAGTCAGCAGACGTTCGGCGTGACCGACGTCACCTTCCCGGTCCAGGGGCCGTCGGGCCAGGCGATCGCGGCGCTCACCTGCCCGTATTTGCGGCGCATCGACGAATACGTTGCGCCGACATTGGAGACGGCGACGGGGTTGCTGCGCGAGACGGTGCAGGCGCTGTCGATGTTTCGGGAAGAGGCGGTCTAGCGCACATGGTTTAGAATGGCGACCCCCTCAAAAATCACGCCGCGTGGGTCCCCTCATGCGCGCTCAACGATCAAGCAATGGCGAAACTTCTGACCGATTCCGAATTCCTGCGTTTTTCCGAACTCCAGCAGAAGCAGTCGAGCTTCACGATCACGCCCGAAGAAGCCGACGAACTGCGCGACATCGTCGCTCATGCGCAGAAGCGCCGCGACGACCGCGCCGCAGCGATGCAAAGCATCGAGACTTTCATCCAGCAATTCGACATCAGCCCGGACGAGCTGTTTTCGGCCGAGCAGATCGGCGACGCCGCGCGCACCTTCGGTCTGATTCCGGCCGCGAAGAAAGAGCGCGTGCTGCCGCCGTCGTTCACGTTCAACGGCAAGCCGTATCAATGGACCAACCGCGCGCTGCCGGACGATATCCGCGTGCCCTTGTTCGATGCGTTCAAGGCAGGTGAGTCGGTGAAGTCGTTCATCGCGACGCTGAAGGACGCGAACCGTTGCGCGGCGACGATAGCGCGGCTTGAGCGCGAGACTGGCGCTGTTTACGCCGAAGCGTTGCTGGAAGAGTTGTCGGTGACCCGCACGCAGGTCGACGAGGCTGCGGCGAAGCTGTCGGCTTAAAGCTCAATTCTTAACGCCTCGCCTGGCCGTTAGTCTTGCCACATAAGCAGCACAGGCGGTCGGCATCTTTTGCGATTGGCGGCCATCTCGCGGGTGGTGGCCGCGCATTTCACCCTTGAGCACCGGTCTTCGCCGCTCCCGCCAGATTGACCGCTTCGGCAAGCGCCGCCCCCTTTACTTAACCCTGCGCCGTTTCATCCAGCGCCATCCTGAAGCCGACCACGCCCGGATCCTCCGTCGGCGTAATCGTGAAACCGCGCGATCTGGCGAGCGCGATCATCGGACCGTTTTCCCGCAATGCCTCGCCGACCAGCCAATGGATGCCGCGCGCCCGCGCGTACTTGATGATCCGGTCCATCAGCAACTGCCCGAGCTTCCGACCCTTCTGGTCCGAGCGTATCGCGACCGCAAACTCCGCGGTCTCGTTGTCGGGATCGGCGACGGCGCGCACCACGCCGAGCGTCCGCGTGAAACCCTCTTCACTGTCCACTGTCGCGATCAGGGCCATCTCACGGTCGTAGTCGATCTGCGTCATGCGCGCGAGTTGTGAATGATCGAAGCTGCCGACCGCGCCGAAGAAGCGCAGGCGCAAATCTTCAGGCGTCATCGCCTCGACGAAATCGTGATGCGCGGCTTCGTCTTCCGGACGGATCGGCCGCACCGTGACCCGCAGACCTTGCCAGTCGAGCGTCTCTTCAAAGCGCCGCGGGTACGGCACGATCGCAAGCCGACTGCGCGTCGGCGCGATGCTCAGAGTGGGCTCGACCACCACCACATGGTCGGAAAACACCCTCAACGTCAACGCGAGTCCGACGATCTCCTTGACGTCGCAAACCGCCTGCGAGAGCCCCGTCAACGCGGCCAGCGCCGGTTCCGGTGCGATGAGCCGGGCGTAACGCGAACGCGAGACAATGTCGCGCGCCAGCATTGGATTCAGCGGCGGCAGGCCGTACACGCGCAGCGGCTCGGAGACGCCATCCGCCGACGGCGCGGTGAAGCGGAACACAGGGCCGAAGTTGTCGTCGTCGTGAAGCTCCACGGCGAGATCGACGACCGGTTTCTGCGACGGCGTAGCGGCTTGGTCGGTGCCCGCTTGCGTTTCGACGCGCAGCCCGAAGCGCTCAAGAAATTGAGCGGCCGCTTCCCCGGTTAGTTGGTGCTCACCTGCGGCGAGTGCCGCGCGCGCCTGCGCCTGGGCGGCGTCGATTGCTTCGGGAACCTGCGCCGGCAGATCTTCCGGCGTCTGCATCAACAGCTCGCGGCCCATCCGGTAATCGACCAGCCGGGCGAACGCGCGCGCGAGCCGCTGCGGCGTCGTGTGAACCGGGATGCCTTGCGCGTGCAGCGCGTCCCGCGTCGCCGCATCCACGCCGCCGAAAAAGCATGCGAGCAAACCGCGATACGCGAAACGCTGATTCGCGATTAGCGCCTGCGCAACCTCGCCGACCGGCGCGCCATGGGTCGACGCGTGAACCACGAAGGCCGTCCCCGTGCTGCGGTGGTCGGCGAGCAGCTTGAGCGCGGTGCCGAAGTGCTCGGGACGGGCGTCGTCGCCGAGTTGCAGCGGGTTGCCCGGCACCGCGTACGGCAGCGCTTCGGATAGCGCCGCATCGGCTTCGGCGGGCCACGGCGCAAGCGTGTCGCCGGCGGCTGCGAAGGCGTCGCAGGCAAGTGTGGCGAGACCACTGTCGCTCGTGATCAACGTGGCCGTGGCGCCCGCCGCCACGCGACCCACGCCGAGGGTTTCGATTTCGTCGAGCAGATCGTCGAGCGCGTCCACGCGCACCATGCCCGCGCGACGGAACGCGGCGGTGTACAACGCATCGGCGGGATCGGCGCGGCCCGAACGCAGCGCCAGCACCGGCTTGTTGCGCGCCGCCGCCCGGGCCGCCGACATGAACTTGCGCGCGGCGCGCACCGTGTCCAGTTCGAGCAGGATGGCGCGGGTGCCGGGGTCGCTTGCCAGATAGTCGAGCACGTCGCCGGCATCCACGTCGGCCTCGCCGCCGAGCGCCACCGCGTGCGAAAACCCTAGCCCGCGTGCGTGGGCCCAGCCGAGCACCGCATTGGTCAGCGCATTCGACTGCGACACCCACGCCACACCACCCGCTTTCACCGTGCACGAAGGCGCGCCGAGATGCGCGTGGAACGCCGGCGAGACCACACCAAGACTGCCCGGCCCGACGATGCGCAGCAAATGCGGGCGCGCCGCTGACAACGCATGCCGCAGCGCCAGCCGGTCCTCGTCGCAGCGCACCTCGCCGACGATGATCGCCGCGCGCGTGCCCAATCCGCCGAGCTTGTGGATGATGCCAGGCCAGGTGTCCGGCGGCGTGCAGATCACCGCAACGGTGGGCGCGTGTGGCAGATCGCCTGCGTCGCCAATCACCGCACGGCCGTCGAGCGTGTCGTATTTCGGATTGACAGGCCAGACGGGGCCCTCGAAGCCGCCTTCCAGCACACGCCTCCACACCATCTCACCGGTGCTGCCCGGCCGCTCGGAAGCGCCGATCACGGCAACGGATTTGGGTCGAAACAAGGCGTCGAGATTGCGAACGGTCACGGGCGCTCCGCGGAGTGGAGAAGGCGCGCCCGGTGGCCGGCGCGCGTCTTCGTCAGGATAGGCGAAGTCGGGACCTTGCGCGGGGCTCCCGATCGGGCGGCTTGACGTGCACGAGTTTCGGCTTGATCCGAGCCAACGCACACTGGAATTTTTTTAGCGCACTCAGGCAAAATATTGAGCCGGAATGCGACAATCCTCGAGAGGCTAGACGGCACATTGGCCAGAAAAATCGTCGGCAGATGACAGCCTGCATCACGCGTCGGAGACAACGCGCGGCAGGCACACAGCGCGCACATCGATTCCGTGGTCACGTCAGGACGCCAGTCGGCCGGCAACGGATGACCCAAAGAGACAGAAGGTGATTTATGCGGCGCTTGCCATCGCTGATCGCGTTGCGCTTCTTTGAAGAGACGGCCCGTCATATGAGCTTCAATCGCGCGGCCACTGCGCTGTGCGTGACGCAAGGCGCGGTGAGCCGGCAGATCAAGCTGCTCGAGGAGTCGATCGGCACAAAACTGTTCGAGCGCGATCACAAGGGTATCCGCCTGACGCCAGCCGGGCTGCAATTCCTGCCTTGCCTCTCCGAAGCCTTCGACACGATCGAGCGCGGCTTCCGTCAGATCACGGCGGCCAAAGGCCGTCGCCGCCTCGTACTCGCCGTGCCGCCCACTTTCGCCACGCAATGGTTTTCGCCGCGGCTTGGTTCGTTGGCGGACGAGTTGCCCGACGTCGAACTGTCTGTGCGCACGTCGCCCAGCGAGGACTGTCACTGCAACATCCGCTTCGGTCGTGACGCGCTGGCAGGTGCGCGTTCCGAATTGCTGATGATCGAACGCCATGTGCTGGTTGGCGCGCCGCGCCTGCTTGGGCAGCCGCTCGACATGCTGCTAGAACATATGCCCGCGCTGCATGTGCTGCATAACGACGCCAGGCTGGACCTATGGCCGAACTGGCTGGCAAAGGCGGGGATGCCTGCCCGTTACGCGGAGAACGGCACCGAGTTCTCCACGCTGGAGCAGGCGATTCGCGCGGCACGCAAAGGCGGGGGGCTGGCGATCGTCGACCGGAACATGATCGTCGAGGAACTGGCGGACGGCAGTCTTGCGCAGTTTTCCGATATCGAAGTGGCCGGGCCGTTCGGCTACTGGCTCGACGTGGCGCAACGCCACGCGGCGCTTGAGCATGTGCAGGCGTTTGCCGGCTGGATGCGGGAAGAGGTTTTGAAGATGGGGTGAGGTGCGCGGAGCCAGGCTTCCTCGCTCAGGGGTTCGCTGCGCCGGGCTCACCCTCCCTTCATCGGCCAACCATGCATACTGATGTTTAATAGCCCACATACGGGCTGTTAATCTAGTTAATAGCCCATACAAGGACCGTTAAATAGTTTCACTACCGCGTTCTGATGTATCTACTATAATAGCCCTCATGGAGTCCACTAAACCCATTAAAAGCCCATATGAGGGCCGTAACATCGAGAAGCCGCTTCCCACGCCGGTGCAGCGAACGCTCTCGAAACTCGGCGAGGATCTCAACCGTGCGCGTCGCCGACGAGGGCTGACGCAGCAGGCGCTCGCCGAGCGGATTGGGGCGGGACTCAATACCGTCAAGCGAATGGAAGCGGGCGACCCGCGCGTGCAGTTGCACTTCCTGGCTCGGGCGCTCCATCTGTTCGGAGAGTTGCAACGCCTCAACGACCTCCTCGACAGTGGCCAGGACGATACCGGTCTCATGTTGATGGATGAGAAGCTTCCTCAGCGAGTACGCACCCGCAAAAAAGCCACCAAAGCGTTCTGAGGGCCTTGCGAATGAAAACCAAAGCCGCCAAACCCGGTATTCGTCAGAACCTGGAGGTTCACCTCGGGGCGTCCGGGCAACTTGTCGGGCATCTGACCTACGCGAGCCAAGGGCGTCGCGAGATGTCACAGTTCGTCTATGACGATGCCTGGTTGACGAACCCGGACAGATTTGAAGTCTCGCCTGATCTGCCGCTAGTTTCGGGCTATCAGTCGCGTCGGGCAGCCAATGCAGTGGACTCGACGTTTCATTTTGCGCTGGCGGATACCGCACCTGACGCGTGGGGGCGCCGCATCATCGAACGCGCACGCGCCAAAGAACGCAAGAGCAATCCACGTCTGCCGCCCTTGAACGAGCTCGACTATCTGTGCGCAGTGGATGATTTCAGCCGCGTTGGCGCGCTCCGCCTTTGCGAGGACAGCGTATATCTACGCACGGTTGCTGAAGGTCGGCGCACGACGCCGCCTCTGATCGAGCTTGAGCGGATGTATAGGGCAACGCGTGCAGTCGAGACGAGCAAGGACACCACTGAAGACTTGCGCTACCTGCAGGGCAAGGGCACCTCGCTCGGCGGGATGCGTCCCAAGTGCACTTTGCTGGATGAAAACGGCAAGCTGGCCATCGGCAAGTTTCCTAGCGTGAAGGACACCGTCAACGTCACACGGGCCGAAGTGCTGGCGCTGCACCTCGCACGCAAGGCGGGTATCACCACGGCCAATGCCCGTTGCGTTGACCTCAATGGCACGCCGGTTGCCCTCATCGAACGGTTTGACCGGGAAGGCGCTGACTTGCGCATTCCCTATCTGTCCGCCGCCTCAATGTTGCAGGCCTCGCGCCAGGACGATCACGCTTACACGGAAATCGTGGATGTTATGCAGCAGAAATGCTCGCATCCTGACCAGGACGCGCGGGAACTATGGCGGCGGCTGATCTTCAATCTGCTCGTCACCAATACCGACGACCATCTCCAGAACCTGGGCTTCCTGTACGACGGCAATGGTCAGTGGCGCATCGCGCCGGCGTTCGACGTGAACCCGATGCCCGGCAAGCTGCGCGAATCCAAGACGTGGCTCACGGAGGACGCCGGTCCTATCGATTCGGTTCAGATGCTTCTGGACGCGCGCGCGTATTTCGCGCTGTCCGAGGCCCAGGCATGGGTCGTTCTGGCTGAAGTTCTCGACGCGGTACTGGACTGGCAGCAGGTGGCGGTGACGCCCGAGGTCGGCCTTACTCCTCAGGAACTGCCGGACTTAGAGGACGCCTTTGAACATGACCAGACGGACCAGGCTCGCAAGCTGCTGGGGCGGCCGATGCTACGTCCCGAACTCGAGGAAGAAGCAGAATAGCGAGCAGGCGATCTTTGCTTTTGCGCGCATCCAGCTATGGCCGAAGCGGCGCTTACCTTCTTCGTCGCTGAGCGCCTGTATGACGGCAGTCTTGCGCAGTTTTCCGATATCGAAGTGGCCGGACCCTTCGGTTACTGGCTCGACGTGGCGCAACGCCACGTGGCGCTTGAGCATGTGCAGGCGTTTGCCGGCTGGATGCGGGAAAAGGTTTTGAAGATGGGGTGAGGCACACCCCAGCCGTGAAGAATCTGCAGCTGCTTGACGGGCGGCGCGGCGCAAGTCGACACATGCACAGCATCCTTGCTGCCTCAATCTGAGCGAGCGCCTTCCGCACCCCCGTAAGACATTTCCCACTCGATTAAGACTTTTCCGATATTTATTCGGACGTCGGCCGATCAATATGGAGATGTGCCAATTCGGCACGCAATCGCCCTGATTTATCGCTGTCTTCTGTGACTCATGGGATGAAATCGATATTCGTCCTTCAATGAAGCGGACTTTCACCGCCTATTTGCGATCGTCGCCAGCCAGTCATGGCGAAAGCTGAGCGCAGAGAGGTGCGAACGTGACCATGACTGATACAAAAACCATTAGCAGCAGAAAGGATTCAACGTCGAACAGCACGAGGCTGGTGACACAGATGAGGCGCCGTGGCGTATGGCTCGCGCGTGCCCTAGGTGCTGGCGTGTTGATGCTCGGCTCCGTGCACGCGCAGGCTGATTATGTTCACCTGCCGTATGCCAAGGGTTGGACTGACAACTTCGATAACCTGGCGTTTCCCGCTTCCTTTTCTCCGTCGCGGGATATTCCGATAGGCACCGTACTGCAGAGCGTCAACGCCAACGGCAAGATTAGCTACAACGTCACGTGTCCCGTCACCAGGACGGTAACTGTCACCGGCACACCGGTTTCTGGCATGACAGATACCTATCAAACCAACGTACCGGGGATCGGCGTCCATTTCTATGCGACGGCAGGATGGTCAGGCGGCAATTACACTTCTGTGCCCTCAACCCAGGACTTGCCTGCATCTTCGGCCGGACCGGTGAATTTTTATACGAGAGCCGACCTGGTGGTGACCGGCCCAGTCGGCAACGGCACACTCACTACTCTTCCGAGTATGACGCTGAACTACACCGGAACCTGCATCACCGATCCCGCCTACAACTCGCCGCATAGCCAGTCACTCAATACCGGAACAACCATTGCCGGACGGACTTGCAGTGTGACCACACCGTCAGTCAATGTCGCCTTGCCAACCGTCTTCCCGAGCAATTTTAGTACGGGTTCGGCGGGTGCGACTCCGTTTAGCCTTGGCGTGAGCTGCACCCAGGGCGTGACAGTCAAGGTGACACTGACAGACGCGTCGAACGTTGGGAACACGTCGACTACGCTGGGGCTTGCACCGGATTCTTCCGCTGCCGGCGTTGGTCTGCAGATACTCTCGGGATCGACGCCGATTGCGTACGGGCCTGACTCCGCCGTCGCCGGGAATGTGAACCAGTGGTCCGCAGGCATCACGACGGGTGGCCCGATGACCATTCCGCTTACGGTTCGATACATCCGTACGACGGGGCCCATCACACCCGGCACGGTGAAAGGCACGGCCACTTTCACGATGTCATATCAATGACCTTCCACTGGTTCATCCATCTCGACGTGGCGCAACGCCACGCCGCGCCTGGCAAAACGATCCCTGCGGATATCGCAAATACGTGGATGAACTTTGCAATGCCTTATCCAGACGGCCAAAGTTGACCATTTGGTCTGGGCAAGTAACAGGCGCCACGCCACCCTGATTTATAATCATCAAGCCATCTGGAAACAACCGGCGGTCAGGTTTGACAGCCTGCAGTCAGAAACCGCACACCCGCCCAGGCGGGTCGTGCGTCTACCTCTGCCGTCTATATTTCAATGGGCGGGCCGTGGTGGGAGAGCCGCAAGGCTCGCCGGTATGTTTCTGACCCGGTCTGTCAATCCCGCTACGTGCCCGCTCACCCACTTGACAAGCGAGTGTCGGGAGATCCAGGCTGTACCAGGGAGGTCGCACCATGAGCAAACCCACAAAACAATCTCAACCCGATTCACGTCCGCCTGTCGACGCAATGCAGTACGAAAAGCTTGCGCTGTCTGCATTCGATCTGTGTGAACGGCAGTTGACCCAACTCAATACGCTGATCACACTTGCGTCCTCAATGTGTAGGAATCCTGCCATCACGAGCGACGAAAGACGACGTCAGCGGACGCTACTTGAATTGCTTGTCGACACAGCGGAGCAATATCAGCGAGAGCTCGAGTGTGACCGCGAACTGTACCAGGTCATCGCGCTCGATGCGAAGGGCATCCCTCAAAGCCGTATCACGGCGAGGCGCGCGGCGCGCCTTCTTGAAGAGGCATCAAAAGTGACGGAGAAAGCTTCGCCTACCGAAAAGGCCTCAGCGTGCGAACAGGCCGCCACTGAAAGCGCGACAAGTGCAGCCGCAGATTCGCAGCAAGTGCGCCACTGATCCTGGACATCCCGCACCCTGAAGGGCGAGGTTCGCCGCGCATTGGGTCAAGGGCCGTCACCGTCCTGCATAAGCTTCTGTGTGTGCACGTGGGCTAGTAGCGACAGCCACGTGAACCCTGCAAGCAAAAAGGCCCCGTCACTGAGTGGCGGGGCCTTTCACATGATCCGTCAGAGTTGGCGTGCTAACGCGGATACCTGATTACATCGCCTTCTTGAACGGCGCACCCGAATGTTCGCGCAGTTCGTTAAAGACAATCTTCGGCCACGCCTTCTGCGCGACTTCGATTTCCGACACGTGCGACGCCAGATACGTCGGCGCATCCGATGCATCGAGCGCGATCCGAGCCGCGTATGAATCGGTGAAACGGCGCAATTCAGCCGCATCGTCGCAGGTCACCCAGCGTGACATCCGATAGCGCGCCGGCGCCATCCGCACATCGACCTTGTATTCCGTCGACAAACGGTGCGACACCACTTCGAACTGCAGTTGACCAACCGCACCAAGAATCATCAAGCCGCCGACTTCCGGACGGAACACCTGAATCGCGCCTTCCTCACCGAGTTGCTTCAGCGCTTCGCCGAGTTGCTTGGCGCGCATCGGATCGATCACTTCCACCGTCTGGAAGATTTCCGGCGCGAAGAACGGCAAACCGACGAACTGCAACTGCTCGCCTTCGGTCAGCGTATCGCCAAGACTCAACGTGCCGTGATTCGGAATACCGATGATGTCGCCCGGATACGCCTCGCTCACCGTCTCGCGGCGCTGCGACAGGAACGTCACCACGTTATTGGCGCGGAACGTCTTGTTCGTGCGCGTCACCTTCACGGCCATGCCGCGTTCGAAATGCCCCGAACACACGCGAATGAACGCCACGCGGTCACGGTGCGCAAGGTCCATGTTCGCCTGGACCTTGAACACGACGCCGGTGAACTTCGGCTCGTCCGGCATGACCGGACGCTGCACCGTCATGCGCATCGACGGCGGCGGTGCCAGGTCAACCAGCGCGTCGAGAATTTCCTTCACGCCAAAGTTGTTGATCGCCGAGCCGAACAGCACGGGTGATTGCTGACCCGCGAGGAACTGCTCGCGATCGAAATCAGGCGACGCGCCGGTGATCAGGTCGATCTCTTCCTTTGCCTTGACCCAGGCATGGCCGAAACGGCGCTCGCCTTCTTCGTCGCTGAGCGCTTGCAGCGTTTCGACCTCGCCGCCCGCCTTATCCTGCCCGGCGCGGAACAGGCGCACCTGATCGCGCTGGATGTCGTAGACGCCCTGGAAGTCCTTGCCCATGCCGATCGGCCACGTGAACGGCACGGCTGCAACGCCCAGATGCTGTTCGATTTCGTCGAGCAGTTCGAGCGGCTCGCGCACTTCGCGGTCGAGCTTGTTGATGAAAGTGACGATCGGCGTCTTGCGGCTGCGGCAGACTTCGAGCAGTTTGAGCGTTTGCGCTTCGACGCCGTTCGCGCCATCGATCACCATCACAGCGGCGTCAACTGCAGTCAGCACACGATAGGTATCTTCGGAGAAGTCTTCGTGGCCTGGCGTGTCGAGCAGGTTGATCACGGCGTTGCCATATTCGAACTGCATCACCGAACTGGCCACCGAAATGCCCCGCTGCTTTTCGATCTCCATCCAGTCGGAGGTCGCATAACGATTGCTCTTGCGGCCCTTCACGGTGCCGGCGATCTGGATCGCGCCCGAGAACAGCAGCAGCTTTTCAGTGAGCGTGGTCTTGCCCGCGTCCGGGTGGGAAATGACCGCGAACGTGCGGCGGCGTTTGAGTTCGGAGACTGACATCGGGTCGGGCGGTCACGGATAGGGGTTCGGGCGGTCATCAGAAGCTTGTGGCCTCTGGTCTGCCACACTTGGCGCGGCGGCGTCGAACTGCGGGAGCGGGATCGGTGACCCGCATCACAAGGCAACTCGGCCGCGTCGGAAACAGGTCACGAACGAGCGTCCGACAATACGGGAATCGCCAGCGCAGAACAGCGCAAGGTGCGAATGATACACGTCATGGGGACGGGCGTAGGGGAAACGGGCTTTGGGGACAGATACAGCGGGAGGGTGCGTTGCGGAAGCTGGGGGTGGGAGAGTGGTGGATCACCGCTCTCCGCAAGCGTTATTGGTACGACATCGTGAAAGTGGCCGTGCCTTTCGCCGTGCCAGGAATCAACGTGCCCGATGTCCGGACGTATTGGACCGTGAGTGGAATATTCATCGGGCCGCTTGGCGCCGTACCGGCAGACCATTGATTCGTGTTCCCCGCCGTTGCAGAGTCAGGACCGTAGGCGATCGGAGTCGATCCATTCACGATTTGCAACCCAATACCCGCCGCGGACGAGCCGGGCGCCAGGCCCAGCGTAGTCGACTGGTTGGAAGCATCCGACGCGTCGGTCAGCGTAACTTTTACGTTGGCGCCTTGAGGGCAATTGACGCCGAGATTGAACGCCGTGGCTCCTGTCGTCGCGCCCGCAGTGGAAAGGTCTTTCGCAAAGGCCTTTGGCAGCGTCACGTCGACAGCAGGTGTGGTCACGCTGCAGCTACGCGCCGTTATAGCAGCTCCGGGATTGAGCGCCTGGACCTGTGGCGCATTGGCGCCCTGGGTGACGCAATCTGCACTGAAGAGGACTGTCATGCTTGGCAGATCGGTCAGCGTGCCGCTACCGATCGGACCTGTAACGACCAGATCGGCTCTCGTGTAAAAAGCTTGCGGACTGCTGGACGTCGCAGGATTCAGAGTCTCGCTGGACGGTACCGAAATATAATTGCTGCCTGACCAGCCCTGCGTTATGTAGAAGTGCACGCCGATTCCAGGCACGTTTGTCTGGTATGTATCTGCCATACCGGGAACTGGTGTACCAGCAACGGTCACAGTCTTGGTGGTAGCACACGAGACCGTATAGCTGCTCTGGCCATTGGCGGAGGCAGACTGCAATACGCTGTTTATAGGGAGGTCCCTAGACGGAGAGAACGAAGCATTAAACGACAGATTATTGAAATTGGCGCCATACGCTTTGCTATACGGAATATGAATAGTGTCAGCCTGTGCATGGATTGAGCACAACATCAGCAAGCCGGCACATAGCGTCTGCAGCATCCACGCGCCAACATGCTTGACACTACGCTTGCCAATTGGCTTTATGCCATTTTCGCGGCCCGTAGTCATTGCTTCAGTGGAATTCATGATCACCTCTTTACTCGTAACTTGCATGATGGATCCCCGTTGCTACTCGCTTTAACTCGTCCATCGACTGGTCTGGCGCACCGCCCATGCAATGCCCTTCCACCGACATGTATGCCGCACCCGCCTTGCCTGTCGATTTCGGCAACACATAATCAATCCGGCACTGTTCTGAAGCCGCCGAGCCCCACTTCACGAACAACGAGCCCTTGTCTTCCAGGCCGCGCGCAAAAATCCGGCTGTCTTGCGCAACAACGCCAACAGTTTTACCGCTGCTATCCATCACATCCACGCCGAACGGCAGCGCCTTGTCACCCAATTGCGGCGCGCGAATCAGCGCGGCGCGCCCGCTCACCGTCTTGTACTTGATCATCACCACCGAGCCGAGACGCGGCACAGCCTGTTCCGATGTTGATTCGAACTCAACATCGGTCGACGTGCCCTTCGGGTCGATATCGACGGTGTTCATACCGTAAGGCGTGAGGTAAGGCACAACCGCATAGCCGCGGCTGTTGACCTTGACGCCCGGCGCGCTGGTCACGTTTGCACCTGCAGCACCCGGCGCGTCGACGATGCCGAACGTGTCGCCCACGGTCTGCGAGAACGTCACGCCGCCCGGATGCGCGACAACCGTCCCGCTGATACCCGCGGACACCTGGCTTGAACTCGAACCCGCGCTCGCCGACGCCGTCATCTGCGCATACGGCGCACGATAGGCGCCGCTCACGCCCGTGTTGGCCGACCTGTTGCCGTTGCCGGCGCCATACGTGCCGTACGCGTTATACGAGTACTCGTTGTTCTCGCCCAAGGAGCCGCTCAGGTTGGCCTGCAGACTCGTGTTGCCACTCGAGTTCGAGAGATTCGTCGACAGCAGCGGCGCATGCTGACTATGGCCAAGCGGAAGCGTCGTGCTGACCATGTACTGGTTCGACATCGACCCGTCCGCGTTACGCGTGCGTCCAGCGGTAATGCTGTAGGTCCCGTACTTGAAGCTGTTGGTGTAGCCGGCCTGGTAGAACGTATCGCTGCCGCCGTGATTCCAGTACTGCTGGGCGGAAGCGCTCAGGAACACCGTGCCGTGTTCCTTGAAATTCTGGTTGACCGTGAGCTGGAAACGATTGCGCTGGCGGTAGACTGAATTCGTATCGCCGCCGCGCATCGCGAGATCGCGCACGGAGGCCGCATCGGTCAGATTCATGAAGCCCGCAGTCGAATAACGGTACGCGGCGACCGAAATGTTGGTATCGGTCGGATCGATGAACTTGCTGTAGCCGATGCGCAAGCTGGTGCCGTGCATCGTGCTCTGGTTCGGCACCTGGGTCTGCGCACCCGTCACGTCGGCGGAAAACGCGCCGAACTTCGTGTTAAGTGCCGCGCCGAGGTCTGCCGCCACATAGCCGTTCGCAGCCACACCGCCGCCGTAGGCCGTCACCAGGTTGGTGAGACCGCGCTGCAACGTGAACTGCGCAAAATTCGGCTTGGTGTCGAGCGTCGAGTTACGCAATTCACCGGCCGTGACCGAAAAGCGCGTGGTGCCCGGCCGCAGCGACTGCGCAACCGATGCATATGGCACGGTAAAGCTCTTCGTGCGACCGTCTGCTTCGGTGACGGTCACATCGAGGTTGCCACCGTAGCCGGTCGCATACAGGTCGGTGATTTCGAACGGACCCGGCGACACGCTGGTTTCATAGATCACCTGGCCGTTCTGCCGAACCGTCACGCGCGCATTCGATTCCGCCGTGCCACGCACCACCGGCGCATAGCCGCGCAACGATTCGGGCAGCATGCGGTCGTCGGTAGCGATCTGCGCTCCGCGGAATTGCACACTGTCGAACACGTCGCCCGTCGTGTAGCCGTCGCCCACCGTCACCTGCGATTTCAACGCGGCGACGTCATGCTGCAGATAGGTCGCGATATTGTCGAAGTGCGTGCCCTGCCCGGTCGCCTGTGACACCGACGATTGATGGCGGAAATGCCACGCGCCGATGTTCACGCCAGCGTTCAGACCCAGATAGCTCTGCGTCGATTCCATGCCTGAACCCGCGGTGTGATAGGTATTCGCGTTGTAGCTCACGAAGCCCGCATTCACGCCGTCCTGCCACATTTCGGGCGGCACATAGCCACGCGCGGCGTTGCGCATGTATTTCTGCGGCACGCTCAGCGTGAGCTTCTGTTCCGAAAAGTCAAAGTCGACGGTAGCATCGGGCACCATGGCGGTCAGGTCGACGCATTCGTCGGCATTGGCGCCGACTGTCTTGGCGGAGGGATTTGCAGCGCTCATATCAGCACTGGCGCCCGAGTCATCACGCGTGTCATTGGCGACGCTCACCGCGGCGGCCGCATGTTCCGGCGCCTTCGCACCGGTAACCGCGCCGACCTTGGCGAAATCGACGCCGAGCGTTTCCAGCATCTGACGGCTGAAGCACGGACGCGCACTTTGACCTTCGCTGCTCGCCACGAAACGCACATCCTGGTGCGCCACACGTGCATCGTTCACCCAGAGGTCAACGGAATACACGCCCGGCGACACCATATTGCCGCGCGCAAAGCGCGTAACGTCCACGGTCTGCTTTGGGTCAGTGCGCAGGAACGTCGTATCGAACTGAACGGCGTTGCCGTCATTACTGGTTTCAGCTGCATTCACGCTCGCCGACTGGACGCCGCCCAGCGCCGCGAACACCGACAGCACAACCGCGGCGACGGGGCTCAGGCCGAACGGACCAGAAAATTCACTGGTGCGAGCTTGCGACTGATGACGAGGTGAGAGTTTCATGATTTAACTGACTTCCAATGTCTGCAACAGGCGTGCGTCGTCCTTGTGCGTTGCCTGTGCAACACACGCCGTGGTCGAGAAAGGGTTGAGCTATGGGTGGAAAACTGCCGCCCGACCGGCAAGCGGGTGCGGTCTATTTGCCGAGCGTCGCGTCGCCATTGAGGGCGCCGCCGTAATCGCTAATCGCGGTGTAGTGAACCTTTGAACCTGCCGATACGCCATTCATCTTTGCAACCGGCAACACAACCGATGCGCGCGGCGCAACCATGCCGCCCTGTTCGTTCTTGAAGGTATGACCATCGCTTTCGACATCGACTTCGCTAAACGACACGTAGTACGGCGTCGGATTCGATACGCTCACGGCTTCGCCCTTGCCATCCTGCGATGCGACTACTTTCCAGCTCAATTGCGCCGGTGCATCTTCAGGTTTGCCAGGCAATTTGGCCGGACGCACAAACACCTTGATACGCGTGCGATAGGCCAATTGCAGCGAGTTGGCGTCGGCCGTGCCATTTGCTTTCGGCGGAATATCGAGCACGTTGAGCCAGTAAACCGATTCGCGATCCTGCGGCAATGCTTCACCGCTGTACATCACGCGCAGCGTCTGCGCTTTCTTCGGGTCCATCCGGAAGATCGGCGGCGTAATCACAAACGGCACCTTGATCTCGCCAGGTTTCGCATCCGCGTTGCCATCGTCCATCCATACCTGCACGAGTGACGGATTGTGGCTATCGTTATCCAGCTTGACTGTGACTTCGCGCTGCTCAAGCGGATACACCACTCGCGTACCGCCGATCGTCACGCTTGCTTGTGCGCTGCCTGCGAGCAGCGCACAAGCAAATCCGATTCCCATCGTCATTTTTCCGAGCAACTTCATCACAACACCTTTAAATGTAATCTTGAAAAAAGGCCGTTAAAAAGGCGCTCGCCTGAGCGAACGCCCCGGTCATTGCTTACTGATACTGCATCGTGTATTGAACCGACGTATTCACTGCGCCCGGCGTTGCCTTGCCCGTGGCGTAGTACTGCGCGAAGTACTTCAGATTCGCGCTACCGCCGCTGATCGTCGCGCCGGTGGTCGAGATATCGTTGTTCAAACCGGTCGTAACGTTGATCGGTTGCAGCGATGCGTTAAGCAGACGCACTTCCACGTTCGCCGCCGCGCCCGAAACGGCCTGGTTCGTCAGGTAGCCCGTGGTCTGGTCGACGGTCGAGCCGTTTTCGAAGGCGGCGACCGCCTTGGTAGCCGTACCCGAGCAGCCGCTCAATGCGAGCGTGATGTCGGTCGGGCTCGACGTACCGGCAACTGCGCCTTGCGCGGCCAGCGTGCCTGCCGAAACCGTCGGCAGAACAACCGCGAAGTCAGCGGGCGAACCCGATGCCGTGCCGTTGATCGAGCACGTGGTGTCCGAGACGGTGCCGGTGAAGGTAATCGTGCCGTCCGCCGCTTCGGCGCCGAACGATGCGAGGCCCAACAGACCGCCGGTTGCGATCGCGATTGCGGGGAGGATTGATTTCATGTTTGCTGCTCCAGTGAGTTAAGAAATTGATTGAATCAACGGCGATTCGATATGAGGTAAGACTCGCCATTTGCCCCTGGGCGCTCCAATGTTCTACGCCGGGAAAATGGCGGTCTTTGCTTCGAACTATTGGCCTATCGTTCAGGCGCAAAGCAATATTAAGATTCGGGATGACGCAAGTACGTAGGACGATTCCTATTTAACTGAGAATTACCCTACGTGACGTGAGATATTCCTGACAAACCAACTCTTGCAGGGACTGGGAATAAGACTTTTCTTAAAAATCCCAGCGGAAGGTTGATTTCAGACGACGCGACGCACGAAAAAAACCCGCCGCACCGTTGCCGGTGCGGCGGGTTTTATTGAAACAGGTGGGCGCGTTACGCGCCGCTGGCTTCGTTCAACGTCAGGTGCTTCGTCTCAGGTGCCCAGGCGATCGACACCACCATACCAACCAGCAGCACAGCGGCAAGCACCATCATCGTCGCGTGAAAGCCTAGGTGGACGATCCCGAGCGGCAGCAGGAAAGTGCCGACTGCCGAACCGAGACGGCTGCACGCAATCGCGAGCCCTACGCCACACGCGCGCACTTCCGTTGGAAAACACTCTGGCGGAAACACGCCGACCAGATTCGAAAACGCCGACATCGTCAATGTGAAGATCGCGAATGCGACGATCATCGCGAGCATTGCGGACTCCGGCAGTAAACTCAACGCAATCAGCGACGCACACGTCACCGCGAACGAACTGATCAGAAACACGCGCCGGGACAATTTAATCGTGAGCCAGATGCCGATCAGCGCGCCAAGCACCAGAAACCCATTCAGCAGTAAATCCGCGCCCGACCCATCATTCAAATGGATCGCTTTAAGAATGGTCGGCAGGAACGTGTAAATCGCGAAATACGGAATCACGAGACACACAAAAAATGCGCAATTGAAGATCGTTCTACGGATCAGATCTTTCCTGAACAAACGCATGAAACCGCCATGCGACTGCGCGTGCTCATCGTTGCCGCCATCGAGCGTCACATTGGGGCCGAAGTGCTTGAGCACGATCGCTTTGGCTTCGGCAACGCGCCCTTTGCCGTGCAGCCAACGCGGCGACTCCGGCGTGCCCATGCGTAACACCAGCACGATCAGTGCCGGAATGCCCGCCGACGCAAGCAGCCATCGCCACGCATCAGGCGACGCGTCGGCATAGTGCATACCGAGCACGTTAGCCACGACATAGCCGACGGTCCACACCACGCTGAACGAGCCGAGCAAGGTCCCACGGTGTTTGCGCGGCGAGAATTCGGCGAGGATCGCATGCCCGACCGCGAAATCGCCCCCCATGCCGAAGCCGATCAATACCCTTAGCAAACACAACTCGAACGGCGAGCTTACGTAGAACTGCGCAAATGCCGCGGCCGTGATGATCAGGAAGCTCAGCAGAAAAATCTTCTGCCGTCCCAGCCGATCCGACAGCCAGCCGAACACGAGACTGCCGACAAAGATACCCATCAGCGCGGAGCTGCCGATCATGCCCATCCAGAACGCGTCGAGCGGCATCTGGCGGTTGAGTGACGCAAGCGCATAGCCGATCGTGCCGAGCGCGAAGCCTTCGGTGAAGTGCGCGCCGAACGTCAGCCCGGCAATCTTGATGTGAAACCTGTTCAGCGGAACGTCGTCGAGAGAAATGGGGCCGTGCGCGGGTGCCGCGGCGGCGGCCGGCAAAGTGGGGGCGAGGCCGAGAGCGGCTGCCTGGAGGTCCTGATTGCTCACGCTGTCTCCTTCGTTGTGTGGACAACCCTTGCGTCGCCGGCATGGCTTTTGTACGCAGGGCTGCATCGCCCGCCTCGCCTACAGCGCGAGGCGGACGCGTAAACGCCTGATGCGAGGGCTAGCGGCCGAGGCCGCCCATCATCATGTATTTCAGCTCGGTGTATTCATCGAGGCCGTATTTCGAGCCTTCGCGGCCGAGTCCAGACTGCTTGACGCCGCCGAACGGCGCGACTTCGGTGGACAGAATCCCTTCGTTGATGCCGACCATGCCGCTTTCCAGCGAGTCGGCGACGCGCCAGGCGCGTGCGAGATCGCGCGTGTAGAAATAGGCGGAGAGGCCGAAGGGCGTGTCGTTGGCCTCGGCGATGGCTTCGTCTTCGGTCTTGAAGCGAAAGCACGCGGCAACCGGACCGAAGGTTTCCTCCGCGGCAATTAGCATCGACTTCGATACATCGACCAGCACCGTCGGTTCGTAGAACGTGCCGCCAAGCGCATGCGCCTTGCCGCCGGTCAGCACCTTCGCGCCTTTTCGCAGCGCATCGGCGACATGCGTTTCAACTTTCTTCAGTGCCGCCGCGTTGATCAACGGGCCTTGCTCGACCTCGCCTTGCAACGCATTGCCCACGCGCATTTTTCGCACGGCGGTGGTCAGCGCCTGGGTGAACGCTTCATGAACACCGTCCTGCACGTAGAAGCGATTCACGCAGACGCAGGTCTGCCCGGTGTTGCGGAACTTCGACGCCATAGCGCCCTGGACGGCGGCGTCGATATCGGCATCATCGAAAACGATAAACGGTGCGTTGCCGCCCAGCTCCAACGACAGCTTCTTCAACGTATCCGCAGACTGCTTTGCAAGCAGCTTGCCCACCCGCGTCGAGCCGGTGAACGACAGCTTGCGCACGACTTCCGATTCAGTCAGCACGCCACCGATCTCCATCGCATCTCCGGAAACGATATTGAATACGCCAGGCGGAATGCCAGCCTTCTCTGCCAGCACGGCGAGTGCGAACGCGGAAAGCGGCGTCTCTTCCGAGGGCTTCAGCACCATCGTGCACCCTGCTGCAAGCGCTGGGGCCGCCTTGCGCGTGATCATCGCGAGCGGAAAATTCCACGGTGTGATTGCCGCGGCCACGCCGACCGGCTCGCGCGTCACAATGATTTTCGCGTTCGGGTTCGGGCTCGGAATCACGTCGCCGTAGCTGCGCTTCGCTTCTTCCGCGAACCATTCGAAGAAGCTCGCCGCGTAACCGACTTCGCCTCGCGCTTCGGCCAGTGGCTTGCCTTGCTCGAGGGTCAGCAACTCAGCCAACGCGTCGCGATTTTCCAGCATCAGCTCGCCCCAACGCCTCACACGTGCGCCGCGCTCTTTCGCCGTCATCACGCGCCACGCGGGAAAGGCCCGCTCGGCCGCGGCGATGGCCTGCGTCGTTTCCGCCGCGCCGCCCGTCGCCACGTGGGCTACGACTTCGCCGGTCGCGGGGTTCAGCACGGAGTAAGTGGTCGCGCTGTCATACCATTCGCCGCCAATGTAATGTCCAGTTCGAAGAAACGCGTTCATGCCGCCTTCTCCAAGGTTTTGACGAAGCCGCCCTGTGCGAGCCGCGCCTCGCGAGCGACGCGCTTGCCCGCGGTGTAGTCGTTGATCAGGTCGCACGGTGTGTAGTTGCGTTCGAGTTCGAACAGTTCGTCGGCAGAGAGCCGGGTGCTGAGCGCGGCCAGCGCGCTATCGAACTGCGCGGGTGTGTCGGCGCCAACCAGCATGCTCGCCACACCCCCATGATTCAGCACCCATGCTTGCGCAATCTGTGCAGCCGACACACCACGCCTTGCCGCCACCCGAGCCACCGAAGCGGCGATCTCGCGCGATGCCGTGTCGCCGTACATTTGAGCGGTGAATAAATCGGTCTGGTTGCGCGTCGAACCAGGATCGCAAGTCAGCAACCCACGCGCTAACGGACTGAACACCGACACGCCGACACCGCGATCCTGGCAGTACGGAATCATTTCGCGCTCTTCCTCGCGATAGGCAAGGTTGAGCTGCAACTGCATGTTGATCGGTTTGTGCCAGCCGTTGCGCTCGCAGACCTGCATGATCTTGGCAAACTGCCACGTGTACATGGTCGACACGCCGATATAACGCGCCTTGCCGGCGCACACAATATCGTTCAACGCGCCCATGGTTTCTTCTACCGGTGTATTCACGTCGAAGTAATGCAGCATGTAGATGTCGACGTACTCCATGCCGAGGCGCGTAAGCGACCCATCGATGCCATCCATGATGTGTTTGCGCGAATGGCCACCAGCGTTCTGATACGCGCCCATGTCGTAGCCGACCTTGGTCGTCACGACAATTTCCTCGCGGCGCGCAATGCGTTTCAGAATACGGCCCACCACTTCTTCACCCACGCCGGTCGAATAGAAATCGGCGAGGTCGATGAAGTTAACGCCCGCTTCCAGCGCGTGGCGCACGATCGGCTCGCTCTGCGCTTCGTCGAAAATCCACGGCTTCCATTGCGGCGTGCCCATGTTCATCGTGCCGAGGCACAGACGCGAAACCTTCAGGCCCGAGTGGCCGAGGCGAATGTATTCCACAGTGCTGTCTCCTTCCTGATCGCATCGAGTTGCGCAAGCGGCTGCGTCGGCCCCATGGCGCGCGAACCGCGTGGCGCGTGATTAAAGTTGTTTCGGGGTGTAGAACGGATTCGATACGTCACGTGCCGCGGCGAAAACTTCTTCGCGATGCGGCAGGCCCCTCATCGCCGCGAGGATCGCGTTCTTGCACGCGAGGTAGTTGTTTTCGAAGACAGCGTCGAGATTGTCGGTGCCCGGATTGACCCAATTCGCCGACACCACCACCCAATCGTTTTCCGCTTCGGGCGGCAAGGTGCCGTTCTCCAGCGACTCAGCCACCGCTTTGGCGATGCCGGCTTGCGAGGCGCCCCACGTTGCGTTGCCATGGAAGTCGCTGCCGATTTGCGCCTTGTTGACATAGAGCGTCAGTGGCTTGGTCGGCACGCCCGGCCGCGCGATCACAACGAACGGCGCATGCCCCGCGGAAGGCGTCGCCAATGCAGTGGCAAAGGCCTGACCCGCAGGCCCGTTGCGCGGGCCGACGAGTACGTTGATGTGCGCAAGGTTGACGCCGGGGCCTTCAAATCCTTCGCCGATAAAGAGTTGTGTGTCCGTCGATACGCTCATGGTCTTTCCGTCGGGTGAGTGGATGACCGATTGTGCTGTCCGGCCTTCGCGACCATGTATCGATGAGTTTTGATCCGGGGTATGAGGCGAACTCATCTCCGGGTTTGCCTAGGGGCGCCTTACGTGGCGCTCAGGCGACGACCAGGTAGCGTATCGAGTCGCGCACGCGGATGGGTGCAAAGGTGAGAGTTTTCGGGACCCGCGATTGCGAAGCTCGAATCGGGGCGAAAGGTGAACACACCGACGACCGCTCACGCACTCGCCGCGCGACGTTCAGCCGCCAGGCAAAGTCTGTGAAAAAGACGGCTCGAGAACCGACCGACGGATTCCGCGATTCTTCGGATAGCCTGGGAACGCCCGCCAGCAAAGGCAGACGCGGGTTTCAAGAAAGATCGTGCGACCACGAGGGACTGCAGAGGTGATCGCGCCGCGAGGTGCGTCATCCGACAAAACCAGGCTCACCGAAACAACGGACCCCGGCTCGGAACAGTTGGAGAAATCCACGACGCGCATTACACGCTCACGCGAAAGGTGAGCGTTTTCGGGACCCGCTCAACGGTGCGAGAAAAACCCGGCGCAACCTCACTTCGGAAAACCCGGCGCGTTGCGAGCGCAAGCGCCATGCACGAAAGGGCTTCAGACTTCGATCAGAAAGCGCTCGCGATTCTTGCCCGCGAGCCAGCCAGGCGAGCGGCCACGACCGCTCCAGGTCTCGCCGGTTTTCGGGTTACGGTACCTGGCGACTGAAACCGTTTTGCGTCCGGTTGTACGTTTGCTCGTGAAACCCAGCTCTTCCGCCGTGAGGTCGTATTCGGCGACCTTTTGCTTGATCTCAGCGATCGCCTGTGCGATTTCTTTTTCGCGCGCCACCGCAACTTCCTTGTGGAGCTTTTCGAGCTGGGCAGTCAACTGTTTGTACGAGGCCATGGCGGGTACTCCGATCGATTTTGACGAACTGCAGTGCGGACGCTCCGGAGGAAGTCTCCGTGCGCGCACACTATCAGACGAATAAAGTGCCGGATAGGGTGGCCCGCACAGGGCGGTCCGCGCTGGATGCGTCCGCAAGGAGCGACCCGCATAGAACGGCCTGCGACCAACCGCCGTCCACAGTTACCCGTTCACCTGCCGTCGCTAACGCACTCAATCGTCAATCGCATCGTACACGCGGCGTTCGAAATCGAGCGACATTGGGAATGGTTCGACAGCACGCCGCTGAATCAGCATAAGACCGATCAGGTCTTCCACCGGATCGGCGAACCAGCTTGTGCCATACGCACCCGGCCAGCCGAACGACCCCATCGAACGATAACCGAGCGGCAACTGCTGCGCAGGATCGTCGACAATGGACAAGCCGAGGCCGAAGCCCTGGCCCGCCCACAGCACGTGACCGAACGCCGGCACGCGGCGCTGGTCGCGGGTCAGGAAATTCGAGCGCATCAAATCGACCGAGCGATGCGACAGCAAGCGTATTGAACCGACACGTCCACGCCCCAGCAATAGCTGCGCAAACTGCAGATAGTCCTGCGCCGTCGAGACGAGGCCGCCACCGCCGCTCTGGAACCGGTCGGGATTCGCCCAGCGACTCGCCGACGGATGATCTTCGACCACACGCCGCCGAGTACCCGGTTCGACGCCATAAGCCGTCGCCAAACGCGTGAGCTGCGCGTCGGGCACCCAGAACGCCGTGTCGCGCATGCCGAGCGGTTCGAAGATCCGTGTCCGGAAGAAGTCGCCGAGCCGCATGCCGCTGATGCGCTCGATCAGCACGCCGAGGACGTCGGTCGCGATGCCGTAGTGCCAGCGCGAGCCGGGCTGAAACATCAACGGCAAACCCGCTATCCGCGCCAGCCACGCGCTGGCATCCCCACGCGCTTCAATGCCGTTGAAGGCCGCCGCGTAAGCCTCGGCCAACGGACCGGTGGCGGTGAAGTGATAAGCAAAGCCGGCGCGATGGGTGAGCAGATCGAGTACGGTAAGCGGCGTTCTGACCGGGTTGGTTTCGTCGAGCGGGCCGGTGGGGTCACGCAGCACGACCGGAGCAGCCAGCTCCGGCAGCCACGCGGAGATCGGCGTATCGAGTGCAAGCCGATCCTCCTCAATCAGCATCAGGATCGCCGCACTCGTAACCGGTTTGGTCATCGACGCGATGCGAAACAGCGTCTCGCGCTCCATGGGCAATTGCGCGGCTTCGTCGCGCAAGCCGAGCGGCTCGAAATAGCCGATTTCACCACGCCGCCAGACCAGCGAAACGACGCCCGCCACCTCGCCGCGTTCCACATAGCCTTGCATGGCGTTCGTGAGCGCCGTCAGGCGAGTCACCGATAGTCCTGCTGGGTGCATGATCCTCCTGGGTCCTTAGGCGTTACGTTCCCTTATTCTTGCAGAAAACGTTACCCGATCGGACGGTACACGTAATCATCCGCCCCCGCGGACAGTCACGCTTTCTGCCGGCTCTCCAATGCCGAGAGGGCTGCATTGAGCCGTTTGACGCGGCTCGCCTGCGCCGGCACCAATCCCGCCCCGGACACCGAAGCGATGCGATTGCGCCAATAGGACAAAGGGATACGGTCTTCAGCAGAGATATGCGAAATTACATGTTCAAGATGCTCGATATCTTTTTCGAGTTGGCGGTGATTCATTATTTTCCCCGGAATTACTCATTGAACCCGTTTAAAAAGCATAAAACGTGCCGCAATTACCTCATCCCGCCACTCGAGCGGAAAATCTTTCTTAAGCTGTTAATCCGGCCCGTCGCGATCCGGCAAAATCTGCGTATATGTTTTATCTTTGAGCCGGCGAGTTAAGGATACTGCGAAGATTCTTCGCGTTCCGTTGGGTGCCGCACCGACTCAGCTTAATGGAGAAACCGGAGCGCTTCGTTATTGGCGCAAACGGTATAAGCAATAGTCTGGGAACAGCTAGATAAATATCCAATGTGCATCATAACCGTTTCGGCAATACGCATTAGAGGCAGATATTTATGACGGCCATATGCGTATTGCGCGACATCATGGCCGGGTTTGGCCCGTTCAAACGGGATCTGCGCTGAGAGAGACACCGCCGTCATAGCCGCGCGGCGAGATAAAGGAAGAAAATAGGCAATCCGTTACGCCAGCCGTTGGCCGGCGTAACGTCATTTCGCCCGGCAGGCGTATATCAGACTGAACGTGCCGTTGTCGCTCGACTGCCGCACGACGTCGAAAGCGCCGCCACAAGCTGCGCTTGCCTGCTGCGAGCAGGAATCGGAGCCTTCCCGGCATTGAACCAGCGTAGTCGGGCGGCCGTCCGACAGAAACAGCGGTGCGCTGCTGCTGCAACCGCTCAGTACGGCGATTGCGGGAAGCGCCAGCGCGGCACAGGTCCGGCGCGCGAAAGAGGAAAGATTGCGTTTCATTTGAAACCCCGATCACATCTTGTTTTTCGATCACGCGATTGTGCCACGCGGCAATTACGCTGCGTCACTCAATGACGCCGGACTTTGTCACACCTCGATACCGTATGCCGCGATCTTCTTGTAGAGCGTCGCACGGCCCATGCCGATCTGCATCGCCGTCTCGATCACGCGACCGCCGTTGGCACGCAAGGCGTCGCCCAGATAGCGTTTTTCGAACGCAGCCATGGCGTCGCTCCACGACGTCGTTGCGGACGCCTCTGCCGCCGCGTCTGAAGCGTGCGCTGCAGAGACAGCGCTGGATGCGTATGGACGGTGGCCGCCCCCATGTGCCGGACCGATGAACGGCGCCAGCGCGCGTGCATCGATCCGCTCGCTGTCCGAGAGCATTACCGCGCGCTCCAGCGTATTGCGCAGCTCGCGCACATTGCCGGGCCATCCGTACGAACACAGCAGCCGCAATGCATCGTCCTGCAATTCGAAGTGACTGGCGCCACGCGCTTGCGTCGACAGATCCTCGAGCATGGCGTAGGCAAGCGCTTCGATATCGGACGAACGCTCGCGAAGCGCCGGCGCCTGGATCGTCAACACGTTCAGCCGGTAGAACAGGTCCGCGCGGAAACGTCCTGCCGCGACCAGCGCCGGCAAATCGGCCGAGGTCGCCGCGATGATCCGCACGTCCGCGCGCACGATCCGGTTCGAGCCAAGCGGCTCGAACTCCTTGTCCTGCAACACGCGCAACAGCTTGCCCTGCAAAGGCAACGGCATGTCGCCGATTTCGTCGAGAAACAACGTGCCGCCGTTCGCGAGTTCGAACTTGCCGGCACGCCCCTTCCGGTCCGCGCCGGTATAAGCGCCGGGCGCGGCGCCGAAGAATTCGACTTCGAGCAAGGTATCCGGAATTGCCGTGACGTTGACGGTCACGAGCGGCTGGTTCGCCCGCGCCGAGCCGCCGTGAATGGCATGCGCCAGCAGCTCCTTGCCCGTGCCGGTTTCGCCGAGCAACAACACCGGTGACTCGAGTTGCGCGACCCGGCGCGCCTGGCGCTTCACTTCGAGACTGGCCGCGCTCGTGCCGACAAAGCTGCCGAACGTGTACTTCGCCCGTCTTGCCTGCGCGAGCGACTGACGCGTCGCGATCAGCTCCTCCTGCACGCGCGAATAATGGGAAAAAAGCGGCGTGAGCGCCTTCAGTTCATCGAACAACGCGAACCCTACCGCGCCGACCGTTTCACCCGCGTCGTCTTTCAGCGGCAACCGCGTCACGACAAGCGGCTCGCGATCCGTTTCGAGGATGTCGAGCAGAATCGGTTTGCCGGTGTTCACGACCTCGCGCATCAGGCTGTTGGGAATCACCGCCTCACAATCCCGGCCAATGGCCTGCTCCGGGTCCGAAAAACCGAAGCGCGCCGCGTAGCGCTTGTTGATCCAGACGACACGCGCCTCGGCGTCGACGATGAACGTGCCTTCGCTGAAGTTTTCGAACGTACGGAAAAGCGAATCCATCGCCCGGCGGAGTACGTCGCCGTAGGTGGCAGGAAGGCCCGCCCAGTCGTTCATCATGGTGTCGCTGTCTCCGGCTAACGTCTTGTTTACGCTTATCTCATTTCGTAGACAAGCATATCTCATCGATGAGATCGACCAGAAGCTTTTCACACAAGGGTCTAACCTCAATTCAGCCTGTCTTCGGAGAATTTTCGTCCCGTTTTAGAGACGTTTGGGTACAATCGGCCGCATCACGTTTCGAACTTCTGCCTGTGAAATCAATGGCCAGGCCGCTGCGGCGCGCGTGGCATGGAATCTGCATTTGCGAGCGCCGGGCCGTTGCATTCACTGGGACGGCGTACACGTAGAACAATCAAGCTTCGGAGACTCAATGTCCTTTGTTATCGTCCTCGCCGCGTTGGCGTTTCTGATGTTTGCCGCATATCGCGGCTACAGCGTCATTCTGTTCGCGCCGATCGCCGCCCTCGGCGCGGTGCTGCTGACCGATCCGGGCGCCGTCGCGCCGGTGTTCTCCGGCATCTTCATGGAGAAGATGGTCGGCTTCGTGAAGCTTTACTTCCCTGTCTTTCTGCTGGGCGCGGTGTTCGGTAAGGTCATCGAACTCTCCGGTTTCTCGGAGTCGATCGTGGCCGCGGCCATCCGTTATATCGGCCGCTCGCGCGCGAATGCGGTGATCGTCGCGGTGTGCGCGCTGCTCACTTATGGTGGTGTCTCGCTGTTCGTGGTGGTGTTCGCGGTGTATCCGTTCGCGGCCGAGCTGTACCGTCAGAGCAACATTCCGAAACGCCTGATGCCGGGCGCGATCGCGCTCGGCGCGTTCTCGTTCACGATGGATTCGTTGCCGGGCACGCCGCAGATCCAGAACATCATCCCGACCACCTTCTTCAAGACGACGTCCTGGGCCGCGCCCGCGCTTGGCGTAATCGGCTCGCTGTTCATCATCGTGGTTGGCCTCACGTATCTGGAATGGCGCCGCCGCGCGGCGATGGCGACCGGCGAAGGCTACGGCACCGATCTCGTCAACGAGCCGGAGCGCGTCGAATCGAAGCAACTGCCGCATCCGCTGCTCGCGGTCGCACCGCTGGTGCTGGTCGGCGTGGCGAACTTCCTGCTGACCCGCTGGATTCCGAACTGGTACGGCGCGTCGTACACCGTCGCACCGGACATCCTGCCGGGCATCCATGCGCCGGTCACGACGACGATCAAAAGCGTCGTCGCGATCTGGGCCGTTGAAGGCGCGCTGCTGCTCGGTATCGTGATGGTCGTGGTGACGGCGTTCGGCCGCGTGCGCGAACGCTTCGCGGTCGGCACCAAGGCTGCGGTGGCGGGCGCTCTGCTGGCTTCGTTGAACACGGCGTCGGAGTATGGCTTCGGCGGCGTGATCGCAGCATTGCCGGGCTTCCTGGTGGTCAGCGACGCGCTGAAGAGCATCCCGAATCCGCTCGTCAATGCCGCCGTTTCGGTGAGCTCGCTTGCGGGTATCACGGGTTCGGCGTCGGGTGGTATGAGCATCGCGCTTGCGGCCATGTCCGACACGTTCATCAAGGGAGCGGAAGCCGCGCATATTCCGATGGAAGTGTTGCACCGGGTCGTCGCGATGGCGAGCGGCGGAATGGACACGCTCCCGCATAACGGCGCGGTGATCACGCTGCTCGCGGTGACGGGTTTGACGCACCGTCAGTCGTACCGCGATATCTTTGCGGTGACGGTGATCAAGACGCTGGCGGTTTTCTTTGTGATCGCGGTGTACTACATGACGGGGCTGGTTTAACAGCATCGCCGAAAACTGATCGACTGCAGGCAAGCCCCGGAGTTTGTGCACAAACTCCGGGGCTTTTTTTATTCCCTTGAGGTGGCCGTGTGCCTGATCGCCTGAGCGCGCCCGGCGCCACCGTACGCGTCAGTGCATCGACTCTTCATCCAGCCCGAAGTGATCGGATAACGCCTCGTGCAGCGAGATCGCGCGTTCGTCCATTTCGGTCGTCCAACGATCAGCGTTCTCGCATAGCCGCTGCAGTTCCCGGCATTGCTCAGCGAAGACCTGTTCCTGAACAATCAGGAACGCCCCGCTCGCGCTATGCGCCCAGCCTCCCAACGCCACCCGGTCCTCCTGCTCGACGATCGTCATCAGTCTCGGCAGATCGGTCTGCAAATGCGTTTTCAGCATGGCTGTATAGCGCGCCTTGTCGTCCGCACTTAGGGTGGTCGCCGCAGCAGCGGTGGCGGTGGCGCTGGGCCGCACCACCTGTTCCGTCGCAGCGGGCGGCCGCGCGACCGCGACCAGCGCCGCCTCCAGTTCGCTCAACGACGCCGGCTTTCCGACATAGCCAGTAAAGCCCCGCTCGCGCCAGCCTTCGCGCTGCTGATTGTCGGTGACGGCGCTAAAGGCCAGTACCGGCAGGTCCGGATTGGACTTGCGCAACGCCGCGAGCAATTCGTAGCCGTCCATGAGCGGCATATGGATATCGGTGAGCACCACCGCGAAGCGCGCCTGCTCGAATATCGCGAGCGCCAGCCGCCCGTCGCCGGCGAGCGTCGGCGTGCAGCCCAACGTATTGAGTTGTTCGACGATCAACGTCTGGATCAGTGGGTTGTCTTCGGCAACCAGCACCGTCAATCCCCGCAGCGCTGGATTGGGCAGCGGCTCCGACGTCGCAGTGGCATCGGCCAGTGGCGCCTCGACACCGCCGGGCACGGTGCCTTCGGCCGCGAGCTCGACCGCGGACAGGATCTCCATCCGGTTGAACTCGCCGACTTCGAGCACGCCGTCGCCGCGCGAAGTCGGCCGATACGGCCCCATGCGCGTAATCCACGCCACGCCGACAGGCTGCAGCGCGCGCAGTTCGGCAATGGCGTCGAGCCCGTATTCGCCGGTGGTGACCATCACATCCGGCCGGTTCACCCGCAACCAGGCTTGCGCGCTACGCAATGAGGTCACCACGTGCGCCACCCAGCCCGCCCGCTGCAACCAGCTGTCGACAATCTGTCCCGAGTCGCGCTCCTGGCACAGCACCAGCGCACTACCCCGGCGTTCCATTTTAACGACCGGCACGCGCAGCGCTTCCGGCGGCAACGCAAGCGGTATCGAAACCGTGAACGCGCTGCCCACCCCTAGCACGCTCTCGACCGAAATATGACCGCCCATCAATTCGCACAGCCGCGCGCAGATCGACAGGCCCAAGCCGGTGCCGCCATAACGGCTCGAGGTGCTCGCCTCGCCCTGCACGAACGGATTAAAAATACGCGCTACCAGCGCCTGATCCATGCCGATTCCCGAATCGTAGACCGCGCAGATCAGGATCGGTCGGCCTTGCAGATCGTCCTTCACTTCCGCGCTCATCGTGATCTTGCCGCACGAGGTGAATTTGAATGCGTTGCTCAGCAGGTTGTTGACAATCTGCGCGATGCGGGTCCGGTCGCCGCACAGCACCTGGTCGAGCGTCGGTGATTGATGCGAATAAAAGCGGATCGCACGATCCGCTGTCATCGGTGCATAGGAAAGCGCGATATTTTCGAAATCGTCGATTGGACGGAACGCCTCGATCACAAGCTTCATTTCGCCGGCATCGATCTTCGAGAAGTCGAGAATGTCATTGACGATACCGCGCAACGCATCGGCCGCGACATTCAAGGTCGCAAGCCGTTGCGCATGCGCTTCAAGTCCGGGCGTGCGCGCGAACAGTTCCAGGTTGCCAAGCAGCGCGTTCAGCGGCGTACGGATTTCGTGGCTCATCGACGCAAAGAAATTCGAACGCGCCCGCATCATTGTCTCCGCGCTCTGCTGCGCAAGCCGCAGTTGCTGTTCAAGGACATGTTGCGCGGTCACATCGAGAATCGCACAGAACAGCACGTCCTCGCCGGCATAGCGCGCGGGCGCGTAGGTGAACTGGAGGAACTGGTCCTGCGCCGTGTCCTCTTCGCCCCGCCGCCCCGGATGCGGTTGCTGGGCAGCCTGCGGCCGCGGCCCAGGCCGTGCCGGCGCGACGAAGGCGGCGATCTTCGCAAACGCCATCACGGACGGCTTATCCGGCGTCTGGGCGAGAAACTCACTGACGATATGCGGCGGCAAGCGATTGCCGTCCGGTTCGATATGCAGCAGGTCCGCGGCAAGTGCGTTCGCAGTGAGAATGGAATAGTCGCTCTGCCGGACGATGCACAAACCAACCGGCGTCGCGCTGACCAGGATGTGATTGAGCGTTTCGCTCTCCAGCGCTCGCGACGTCTCCAGAAAGGTGTTGCGCAACAGCCGCAGGCCCCAGAAGCGGGCCGTCAACGCGATGGTCAGCAGGACCAGCAGCGTGAGGCATGCGAGTACCGCCAGTTGCCAGCCAAGCGCGGCGGCGAGCGCGCCCCACGATATGTAGCCGACCACCACACCGAAGCCCGGACTCAGCGTCTGATAGAAAATGGCGCCGTGCCGGGTATATCGGTACGTGTCAGGCGGCCTGCCGGCGATCGCGTCCTGCAGCGCTTTCGCAGTTTGCGCGTCGACGGGCGGCGACGATGCAATCACCCGATGGTCCCCCGTCATCAGTACCACGATGCCTTCGCTGTCGGGCCGGGCGAGATCCGCGGATAGCGCTGCGAGCGGAATGCTCATGCTGGTCAGCGTGATCGGCGTATCGCCGGCGTAGTAGGCACTGACCGCTGAAATCACCGGTATACCCTGCAGCGGATCGAGATATGGGCCGAGCCAGATATGTTCGTCCTTGCCCGGCACGCGTTTGCCGGTTTGCAGGTCCAGTTCGTGTTCAAGGGTCTCGCGCAGGGTGCTCACGGTCTCCGGCCGGAGTGGCGCGGCGGCCGGCACACCGACAGCGGCGGATTGGCCCTTCGCCGGCGGCCCGAGTGACGGCAGGATCGCGGCGTAATCTTCAGTGAGCCCGATCAGCATCGCCCGCTGCGGCAGTGCGAATGCCTGCTGTGTCACCAGGATAGACTGCGCCGCTTCGTACAGGCGCCACAGTTTCTCGTTTAATTGCGGCCCCCATGCCGTGCGCGTCGCTTCGCCGACCAGCAGGTCGAAATCCGCGTCGACCCGCTCGACCGTGCCGCGAGCGGCACCACTCTGCCGGATCGACTCTTCAATGGCATCGGGCACGCGCAGCACGTTATCGGTGCCGCGATAGTAGTCGAGCGTGAATTCGGCGCGCCGCAGAAACGACTCTTCGCGATGCAGGACCAGGAGGATATCGGTGGCGCTCTGGGAAATGAAGCTGCGCCGGTAGTCGAGCTGCTGGGCGCCGACAAGAACCACGAGCAGCAAAGCGAAAATCACCACGATCAGCATCAGCGAAGCGATCGTCGCCACGTACACCCGCCGTTGGCGCTTCGCGTTCTGCACGAGCGAAGCGAACGCGTGAACGAGTGACTCCTGAGAACGGTCGAGTATCTTCTGCATCGTCTCGCTTGAGTAGCGTGATTCGCGCAGGCAGACCACTGCGAGTGTCGAGGAGACGAGATGCGTCTGCAGGCCTTGTCCGGCGCAGTGTAACGCTTTTGAAGGCACCACGAAACGCATCCGGCACCGGTTTTCACGGCGATACAACACGCATGAAACAACCCTGCATTAACGGCTCGGCGCGTCATAAACCTGAGTGGTTTACTGGGAAACCCTAAAGACTGCGGGGTTAATGCCGTTATGCCTTGCATAGCTGTAAGGACCGCACGAACGCATGTTCGCACCTGCAAGGAAAACCATGCGCAACAACCAGCCTGTCACCGGGCACGAGTACGAATTCCCTGCGTCACAGATGCTGGTTTCCGCGACCGACCTGACCGGCCGCATCCAGTATTGCAACCCGGCCTTCATCGCCGTCTCGGGCTACACGCGCGACGAGTTGATCGGCCAGCCGCACAACCTGATCCGTCATCCGGACATGCCGCGTGAAGCCTTCGCCGACATGTGGACGACGATCCGCGACGGTCGCCCGTGGACCGCGCTCGTCAAGAACCGCCGCAAGAACGGTGACCATTACTGGGTGCATGCGAACGTCACGCCGGTCGTCGACAAAGGCGCGGTGGTCGGCTATCTGAGCGTGCGTGTGAAGCCGGAACGCGACGCGGTGCGCGCTGCCCTTGCGTTGTACGCGCGGATCCGCACCGGCGAATCGCGAGCGTTCAAGCTTCATCGCGGCGTGGTGGTACGCACCGGCATGCTCGGCCGTTTGCAATCGCTAATGCGCCTGCCGGTCGCAACGCGTGCGGCGATCGGCTATGCGATCACGCCGTTGGCTTTGTTGCTCACCGGCCTCGCCGCATGGGACGGCACACCGCCCGCGCCGTTCTGGATTGCGTTCGGCGTCACTACTGCATTCAGCCTCGTCTCCTGGCGGGTGCTCGCGCGGCAACTCGCCGAACCGATTCGCGACATGTCCGGCTTCGCGACCCGCCTCGCCGCGGGCGATCTGACCGCCGATCTGATGATCGCGCGTCACGACGATCTCGGCGATGTGTTGCAAGCGTTGAATCAACTGAAAGCGAATCTGGCGGCGATCGTCTACGACGTGCGTGCGCAGATCACCGGCATGCTCGACAACGCGCGCGAAATCTCCCGCGGCAATGTCGATCTCGCGCGCCGCACCGAATTGCAGGCGGCGTCGCTCGAAGAAACCGCCGCCACAATGGAAGAATTGACGACCACCGTGCAGGCCAACGCCGATGCCAGCGTGCGCGCGCTCGATCTGGCGAAAGACGCGCAAGCGGCGGCGGCCGTCGGCGGCAAGATCGCGGGTCAGGTCGAGCAGACCATGGCCGGCATCACGGCGGCATCGAAGCGCATTGCGGACATCACCGGTGTAATCGACGGCATCGCCTTCCAGACCAACATCCTGGCGCTGAATGCCGCCGTCGAAGCGGCGCGCGCGGGCGAAGCGGGCCGCTCGTTCGCGGTCGTCGCAGGCGAAGTGCGGATGCTGGCGCAACGTTGCGCGGCGTCGTCGAAAGAAATCAAATCGGTGGTCGAAGCAAGTGCAACCGAAGTGGCGCTCGGCACCGAACTGGTTGCACGCACGACCTCACAGATGCGCGTAATCGATGAAGCGGTGAGCCGCGTGTCGTCGATCATCGTCGAAGTGGCGAATGCAAGCAGCGAGCAGGCTGATGGGATTCGCCAGGTCAATCAGGCGGTTTCGCATCTCGACGGCGCCACCCAGCAGAACGCCGCGCTGGTCGAGCAGGCGGCAGCCACGGCGCAACGTCTCGCGGAACAGGCCGATGTGCTCGACGAAGCGGTGCGCCTTTTCACCGTCCCCGATACAACGCCCGCGCCGCGTTCAGCGCAGCCGCTGCGGCAGATACCCACGCACCAGATAGCGCTGCATCCGGCGCGCGACGCCGCGCACGGAATCGCGCATGAGGTCGAGCAGGAAGAATCGACATTGATCTGATAGATCGGCGTTACTCCCACCTCGACAGCCTGGAATTGGCGCATCAGGATGGAAGCGTCAGCGCTCAATTGGTTGTAAGGGCAGGCTGACCCAAGTAACAACGGCGTTTAGCAGCCCGTCCCTTCAAGGACGGGCTATTTTTTTCCAGTTGTTTCTCTCGGTGCGCCCAGTCCTAACCGACGCGCGCGTCAACACCGTGACAGTAGGGGAGAAGGACTGCACCGCCACGGGGCACGAAAAATGCAGCCGTCGTTGCGGGGAGTCGCGTTAAACTGGTTGTCACAGTCGGGCGCCATGGCGCGCGCTGCCCGGTGGGCCTTGCCAGCTATTGGCCAATACAGCGCGGCGCGGCGCCCCGGCAAGCAGATAGGACGGGCAGATTCCCCGGGTGTGAGCGCGGCACGACAGACGGCGCGCGAACCTGGCAGTACGCCCGTACAATGGTTCGATCAACAACGGAACAAGGACAACCTCGATGCGCACTACCGGGTCCTCCGGGTCAATGGCCCTGCTCACCGAATACGACGACGCAACGGCGCGCGAACTCCGCTCGCTGCGCCTCGAATCGACAGAAGACGGCAAAGGCATTCTTCTGATCGAGGTCGATGAGCGCAAGCCAGGCATTCACCGCGAAGTGCGCTACGAAATCACGCCGGCCGAACTGATTGCGACGATTCGCGCGCATGGCGCGGAGTTGCCGGGCGAACAGCACAATCACCGTCAGTAAAGCCGCAGCGCACGGTATTGCGTTCAAGCGCGAATACCGTGCGCCGCTTCTGCACCGTCAGCTCTGGTTTGCGTACCGCAGGGAGTTTTACGGCATCCGTAGGGCGCTATTCGCCACTCGCTTGCCGCGAACGCTTCAATCAATTTCGCTTTATTTCATTCGCGCTTCTAATCCGCGCTTTTAATCCGCCAGGCATGCCGCGGCCGCGCTTTTAACACGCGAATAACGGGCCGCTTTTCCGGACATTTGCACGTCTTGAAAATGCGTCCATAATCCTTACATCCTCCGTTGCTTTCCCTACCTGCTCCGCACCCGAAAGGGCTGCGGATGTAAGCCGATGCTACATGATCTCGTCGAGCAATATGGACCGGCGCTCGTTTTCGCGAACGTGCTGGCCGCCTCGCTCGGGCTGCCGGTGCCGGCGATGCCGTCGCTCGTGCTGTTTGGGGCGATGGCGGCCATGCATCCCGGGTCAGTGGGCACGCAACTGATGCCGGTCCTTGTGTTGTCGATCTTCGCCACGCTGATCGGCGACAGCGCCTGGTATCTCGCCGGCCGTCTGTACGGCGGCAATACGCTGAAAACGATCTGCCGTCTTTCGCTCTCACGCGACACCTGTGTAAAAAAGACCGAACGCTTTTTCGGCCGCTGGGGCGTGCGCGTGCTGGCGGTGGCGAAGTTCGTGCCGGGCCTGTCGATCGTCTCGATTCCAATGGCAGGCGCAATGGGCACGCGCTACCGCACGTTCCTCACTTACGACGGCGTCGGCGCCGCTTTGTGGTCGGGTACCGGTTTGATCATCGGCGCCCTCTTCGCCCGGCAAATCGACATGCTGTTCGCCATGGCCGGACGCCTCGGGCGCGCGGCCGCGCTGGTGGTCATCGCGTTGCTGCTCCTGTATGCAGCCTATCGCTGGATTCGCCGGCGCCAGCTGATTGCCAAGCTGGCGACCCAGCGGATCGAAGTCGAAGAACTGGCGGCGCTGGTGGCGGCCGGCAAAACGCCGGTCCTGTTCGATATCCGCTCGCAGGAAAAGCGCGCGCTCGACCCGTTCGTGATTCCGGGCTCGCAATTCGCCGACGAACGGCAACTCGACGAGATCGTCGCAACGTACCCGCACGATCAGAAGGTGGTGATTTACTGTTCATGCCCGAATGAAATATCCGCGGCATGGATGGCCAAGCAGATGAACGAAGCCGGCTTCGCCGACGTGCTGCCATTGCGCGGCGGCATGGAAGCCTGGCGCGACTCGGGCAAGACGGTGGACGCGCTGCCCGGCATGCCGCCGCCCGACGTGGCGGTCGACGATATCGCGCCGAAGGCCGTGTAGCGCTGCAGCGCATTCATATCGGCGCCCTCGCGCGCCCGCGCCGCTTCGCCCCCCGTGTCGATCAATCAGGATGAACACAGAAGGAGCGGTTCAATGCTGTCGACTCAAGAAACAGAAGGGCAACAAACTATCGTCGCCGACGCGCCGTTTTCGTCGCTCGCGACGCGCATGCATCAGATGTTCCCCGAACTCACGTGTGCAGAGATCGATCGTCTGCGCCGGTTCGGCGAAGTGGGCCACTGGGAAGCCGGGGAACTGCTGTTCGAGACCGGCCACACCGGCCCGGGTATGTTCGTGATGTTGAATGGGCGCGTGAAGGTTTATCAACGCGATGGCATCGGGCGCGAAGTTTTGATTGCGGAGCATGGCGCCAAGCACTTTCTCGCCGAAGTCGGCCAGTTGTCCGGGCGGCCCGCGCTGGTCAACGGCATGGCCCTTAGCCCGGTCGACGCATTGCTGATTCCGCCGGCCAAGCTGCGCGCGCTGATCGTCGCCGAGGCCGAACTGGGCGAACGCATCATGCGTGCGCTGATCCTGCGGCGCGTGGCGCTGATCGAAAAGGGCGCGGGTGGCCCGATTCTGATCGGCAACAGCAGCGACGCCAGGCTCGTGATGTTGCAAGGCTTCCTGTCGCGCAACGGTCATCCTCACTCGGTCATCGACGAACGCGACGAAGACGCGTTGCGTCTGATCGAGCAATTCGCCGCGCAGAAAGAAGACATGCCGCTGGTGATCTGCCCGGACGGCTCGGTGCTGCGTCATCCGAGCATGCCGGAACTCGCCACCTGTCTCGGCTTGCTGCCCGATCTCGATGATTCGCATGTGTACGACGTCGCGATCGTCGGTGCGGGGCCGGCCGGCCTCGCTACCGCCGTGTACGCGGCGTCCGAAGGCCTCTCGGTCATCGTGCTCGACAGCCGCGCGCCGGGCGGCCAGGCGGGCGCCAGTGCGCGGATCGAAAACTATCTCGGCTTTCCGACCGGCATCTCGGGTCAGGCGCTGGCGGGCCGCGCGTTCGTGCAGGCGCAGAAATTCGGCGCACACGTCGCGATTCCGGTCCACGTCAAGGCACTGCATTGCGCGGAGTCGCCGTATCGGCTGGAGCTCAAGTGCGGCGGCAAGATCACCTCCCGCGCGATTGTGATCGCAAGCGGCGCGGTCTATCGGCGCCCCGCGCTCGAAGGGCTCGACCGCTTCGATGGACGTGGCGTCTATTACTGGGCGTCGCCGGTCGAGGCCAAGCTGTGCAAGCGCCAGGAGATCGTGCTGGTGGGCGGCGGCAATTCGGCGGGCCAGGCGATCGTCTATCTGGCAACGCACGCGGCCAAGGTTCACGTGTTGATCCGCCGAAGCGGCTTTGAAGCCACCATGTCGCGCTACCTGATCGACCGCATCCGTTCGCTGCCGAATGTGTTCGTGCATCCGCATTCGGAGGTCGGACGGCTCGAGGCGGACGAAATCGGGCTGGCGTCGGTCTCGTTGAAGAAGCCGCTGCCGGACGGCACCCAAAGCTTCGATACGCGACATCTGTTCCTTTTCACCGGCGCGGATCCGAATACCGACTGGCTGCGCACCTGCGGCGTGGAGCTGGACGACAAAGGCTTCGTGCTGACCGGCACCAGCGTGGACGGGGCGGTCTGCGATCTCGCCACGACTGTCGAAGGCGTGTATGCGATCGGCGACGCGCGCGCCGGCTCGACGAAACGCGTCGCGGCGGCGGTCGGGGAAGGTGCGGCGGTGGTCGCGCAGATCCACCAACTGCTGGCAATGTCGGCTGGCGAAGCAGTGGCTTTGGGCGCCTGACGCGGCTGAAACGCCTGAAACGCCCCGCCGGCGCCGGAATGGTGCTGGCGGGTAATCTGCTGTTACACACGCCTTCAACTGGTTGCACCTGTCTTGCTTTCTGTCTCGTAATATTGTCGTCAGCCATTCGACAGCGAATGGCAAGCTCTTTCGACCGCAATTTTGCATGGGACCAGAGTAGCCGCGCCGATGCGAACTCTGGTCGACAGCCTTGCATGGGACCAGAGTAAGCGCTAAAGCGCTAACTCTGGTCGACACAGGAGACCAGCATGATCCAACGCGCGATCGTTTTCGCCGCCTTCGGCCTTGCCGCCGCCTGCGTATCAACCGCCGCCCTGGCCCGGGTGGACGTCGGCGTGTTCGTCAATACACCCGGCCCCATATATGCCCCGCCGCCCGTCATGTACGCGCCGCCACCGGTCGTTTACGCACCGCAACCAGCGTATGGCTATGGCTATCGCGGCGATTACTACCGCGGGTATCGCGGGCACCGTGACCATGGCCGCCACCGCGGCTGGGATCGCCATCATGGGCACGGCCGGTAACGTCGGTTCATGACGTGCGGCGCGCCGGGCTCCGCTTTGGGTAGCGCGTTCTTATGCCATTCCTTTGCGCCTGCACTAGCGTCGTCCCGCAGGCCGATTCGTCTGCCGTATTCACGCTACAGTAGCGACTGCTGATCCAGGCCGGACCTCGCGTCCGCTCCCATCGCAGTCACTCAATGATCAAAGCCCGTGACCGACGCCCGCGTGAAGACCCTTTCGCTATCCGCCGCGCGCACCCTGCATCTGGCCGCGCAAGGTTTGCTGACGCCGCCGCGCCGCAAGGCGGTCAAAGCCGACGTGCTCGACGCGATCCGCCGCATGGCGCAATTGCAGATCGACACGATCCACGTCGTCGCGCGCAGCCCGTATCTCGTGCTGTTCAGCCGGCTCGGCGCGTATCCGCAGCAATGGCTCGATGAGCATCTCGCCGAAGGCAAGCTGTTCGAATACTGGTCGCATGAAGCCTGTTTCGTGCCGACCGAAGACTACGGCTTGCTACGCCATCGCATGCTCGACCCGAGCGGCATGGGTTGGAAATACGCGGCCGAATGGCACAAAAAGTATCGCAAGGACATCGACAAACTGCTCGCCCATATCCGTGCGACGGGTCCCGCGCGTTCAGCCGACTTCGCCCGCGAGGCGGGCAAGGGCAATGGCTGGTGGGACTGGAAGCCGGAGAAGCGCCATCTGGAAGTGCTGTTCGCAATCGGAAAATTGATGGTGGCCGAGCGGCGCAATTTTCATCGTGTCTACGATCTGACCGAGCGCGTATTACCGGACTGGGACGACGCGCGTGACCTGCCGCCGCAGGAAACCGTCACCGAGGAAGCGTTGCGCCGTACCTGCCGTGCGCTCGGCGTCGTGCGCGCCGATTGGGTCGCCGATTACTACCGGCTGCCGCGCCGCCCCTATCGCGACGAACTGCATGCGCTCGCCGATCGGGGTGAGCTGATCCCGGTGCAAGTGGAAGGCTGGAAGCAGGACACTTTTGTTCATCATGAATTCGCGCCGATGATCGACGACGCGGCAACCGGCAAGCTCGCCTCAACCGTCACCACGGTGCTGTCGCCATTCGATCCGGTGGTGTGGGACCGCAAGCGCGCCGCCGCGCTCTTCGACTTCGACTATGCGATCGAATGCTATACCCCCGCGGCGAAGCGCAAATACGGCTACTTCGTGTTGCCGCTTTTGAGCCGGGGGCGCCTGGTGGGTCGCGTGGATGCGAAAGCGCATCGGACCAACGGCGTATTCGAACTGAAATCGCTGCACATCGAACCCGGCGTGCGACTCAGTGCAAGGCTTGCGGGCGATCTGCGCCGCGCATTGCAGCGCTGTGCGGACTGGCACGGCACACCGCAACTGGACATCACGTCCGCGCCGCCGGAATGGCTTGAGGCGATGAGCGCGGACAACCGTCTGGAAGCGTGACCATGCGGCACAAGACGCGTTCTTAGTGCAACGCGGCCCACGCGAGCGACAAGGAAACACGCCCAGCACAATCGACGCGCCGCGCTGCATCTTCACCGGATTCAGCCAGGTGAGCTTGCCGCTGCCAAGCGCCGCGCCGAAGGCGATCCACGCAAGCGCAATCGGCACCAGCAGGCAGGCGAATATCAGCATCGCCATCGCATAGGCGGGCACATGCGTGAACGCGATGGAAGGAAAGATCGTACCGGCGAACAACAGGCCTTTCGGGTTGAGCAGCGTCGCCACGAATAGCGTACGCATGCCGCTCGCCCGCTGCGTCGAATCGGGCAGGGCCACCGCCGCACGCCCTGACGCAAACCAGCAGCCGCAAGCAGCGTATTGGTCGGACCCGGCGTAATCAGCACCACGATGATGCCGACAGCCAGCAACGCAATGGCAGACGAGGAAAGCATAAAAAAGGCGCAATGATGGAAACAATGCGCCTTTTTATCACAGAGAACCGCGCCGCCGAAATGCGGCGGCGATTACGATGCGAACCAGGCCGCTCGCAGGCGGCGCACCCCCGCCTTCAGTGGTCGAGTCTCGCGCGCAATTCGCGAGCGGCTTCCAGCAAACCCTCATAACCCGAACGTGCGTGCTCAGGCAGATCGGGATCGCCGACGAACGCACCGAGGGTTTCGATCAGACTATACAGAATGCCCTTGGCGGCACCTGAAGCAATGCTGCCGGACGAGACCTGCTGATCCACGTGACTAAGCGCTGCATCGAGGTGTTCCAGGTCGGGCCGGTCGCCCGTGGGCGGCTTAGGCGTTACGTCTTGCGTCATAATAAAACTTCTCTCCCATGCAAAGCGGTCGATCCGGAGTTAGCGCTTTAGCACTTACTCCGGTCCATGCACCGGTGAACAAAGCCACCCTTTCACGTTGTTATATACCGATCGTGCGCTGGCGTCTATTCGTGATCGAACTCAGCGCGATCCACGTGATCCCCGTTAAGGCGTCTATCGATACATCAGGATTTTCGCGCGCGCCTCGAAGCGCATAAACACACGCGGCAGTACGCCGTTATTTACTTTTAAGCCTCACGCGATAAGCACATCGTCGCGCGCCGGCGAGCACATGCTCCTCACGCTCAATCGATCCTTCCTCGCCGACAATCTCCGCGAACAGTTGCAACTCCGTGCGGCAAAAACCCTGACAGGTTCGCGCCGCCGCGCAGATCGGACAGTGGTTCTCGAGCAGCAGCCAGTCGCGCCCGTCTTTCTGCAACTCGGCCATATAGCCTTCGGTGCTGCGCAGTTCCACGAGCCTGGCGAGCCGTGCCTTGAGCCCCTTGATCGGCTTGAGCACCGCGAGATAGTTCGCGCGCGTTTCTATCGCACGCTGATCGATCAATTTGTCGAGCCCCTCTTCGCCGAATAGATGGCGGATCGAGCCGAGCAATTGCACGGTCAATTGCGGATGCATATCTGGAAAGCGCGCGTTGCCCGCTTCTGTCAAACCCCAGCTTTGACTCGGCCGCCCCGGCCCCGCCTGCGATGCCTGGCGCCCTTCGATCAAGCCGCCTGTCAGCAGCTTCTGGATCTGCTGCCGCGCGGCTTCGACCGTGATGCCGAGTTCTCCCGCAATCGACGCCGTCGATAAAAGCCCCTGTGTCTTCAACAGATTCAGGATGCGATCCACCGGAGCAGCAGTCGACGCGGCTCGCGCGATCACCGGCGAATTTTCCAAGCTTTCATTTGCATATCTCATCGGAGCACATTATTATCCAAGCCAATACTTGCATAATAAGCCAGCCTCGCACGGCTGTCCATGACATGAAAAATCTGCAATCAGATGTGCCGGCCTGGAGCGATCTGCTCAGCGGCAGCAACGGCTGGCGAGCCTTGGGCCTCGCAGGCGGGGTCGCGCTGCATGCCACCAACGTGTATGTGGCGACGACGATCCTGCCGTCGGTCGTGCATGACATTGGCGGGCTCGAACTGTACGCGTGGAACACCACGCTGTTCGTGGTCGCATCGATTCTCGGCTCGGTGCTGTCGGTGCGCCTGCTCGCGATGCTCGGCGCGCGCTCCGCGTACTTCAGCGCGCTGGCGGTGTTCGCGTTGGGCACCGTGGTGTGCGCGACCGCACCGTCGATGCTATGGATGCTCGCCGGCCGCACGCTGCAAGGTTTCGGCGGCGGTATTCTGCTCGCCCTCAGTTACGCGCTGATTCGCGTGGTGTTCGAGGAGCGCCTGTGGCCACGCGCAATGGGGCTGGTATCGGGCATGTGGGGCGTTGCGACGTTATGCGGCCCAGCGGTCGGCGGCATCTTCGCGCAGCTCGGTGACTGGCGGCTGGCGTTCTGGGTGTTGCTGCCGGTCGTGCTGCTGCTCGCCGTGATCGTGCATCGCGAGGTCGATGACAAACGCGCCCACGGTGAAGCGGCTCAACCGATTCCGTTGCTCAAGGTCAGCTTGCTCGGCGCCTCGGTCCTGGTGATCTCGCTCGCTGCATTAACCGACGACATGCGCTGGAACGCGCTCGGCGTCATCGCCGGCCTCGGCTTCGTATGGCTGCTCGCAAGACTCGAACGCAGCGACCCTCGCACACGCTTGTTGCCGAGCGGGTCGTTCTCGATTCGCACGCGGATCGGCAGCATCTACGCCTGCATGAGTCTGCTCGGTATCGGCGTGACCAGTGAAATCTTCGTGCCGTATTTCTTGCAGACGATCCACGGACGTTCGCCGCTGGCCGCCGGCTATCTGACCGCATTGATGGCAGCCGGCTGGTCGGTCGGCTCGATGTTCAGCGCCGGCCGCTCCGCAGCCGCCGCGCAGCGCTTGAGCCGCGCCGGGCCAGTGATCGCGGCAGTCGGACTCGCCGCGCTCGCATGGTTGATGCCGATAGCAGGTCTGTTCGACGGCTTGCCGGGCACGGTCGCCTTGTGCGCGGCGCTCGCGAGCGTTGGACTGGGCGTCGGGATCGGTTGGCCGCATCTGCTCACGCGTGTGTTTACCGCCGCGCGGCCGGGCGAAGAAAACCTCGCGTCACTCTCGATCACCACCATTCAACTGTTCGCGATGGCGTTCGGCTCGGCGCTCGCGGGCCTCATCGCAAACGGTGCCGGTCTTACGACTCTCGCCCCGCTGCCAGGCGCGCAACACACCGCGCTCTGGCTATTCGCGACGTTCGCGCTCGCGCCCCTGTTCGCTGCCGGGCTGACCCGCCACACGCCGCGTCTCACTGGAGAAGCATTGTGATAGACCGAGTACAAGCCATGCGGATCTTTGTGCGGATCGTCGATGCCAGCAGTTTCACGCGCGCCGCCGAGTCGCTCGACATTCCACGCGCCACCGCGACGACCACCGTGCAGGCGCTCGAATCCCTGCTCGGCGTGCAGTTGCTGGTGCGTACAACACGCAAGGTCACGTTGACCGCGGAAGGCGCCGCCTACTACGAACGCTGCGCGCAGATTCTCGCCGCAATCGAAGAAGTCGAGTCGGGTCTCTTCAACAGCCCGGAAAATCTGCGCGGCCGCTTGCGCGTGGCGATGCCGGGCATGATCGCCGCATCGATCGTGGTGCCCGCCCTGGCCTCGTTTCGTGCGCTGCATCCGCATGTCGAGCTGGCGCTCGGCGTGAGTCATCGCACGCTCGATCTGGTCGGCGAGAGCGTGGATTGCAGCATCGAATTGGGCGAGTTGCCCGACTCCCGGCTGCTGGTACGCCGCCTCGGACTACTCGAACGCGTCACCTGTGCGAGCCCCGCGTATCTCGCGCGATTCGGCGAGCCGCGTCACCTGGACGATCTCTCGAATCACGTCGCGGTGAACTGGCTGTCGACGCAAACCGGCCGGCGCGTGGACTTCGACTTCAACGTGGCAGCGCGGGCAAGCAAGGTCAAAGTGGACAGCTTCATTCAGGTGAACGACGAACACACGTACCTCGCGTGCGGGCTCGAAGGGCTGGGGATGATTCAGCCTGGGCGCGCCGCCGCTGCGCCGTACCTTGCATCCGGACAGTTGGTCGAAGTCCTGCCGAAGTGCAAGCCGACACCCATCGCCATCTCCGTGACGTATGTGAAAAGCCGGCAGATTTCGCCGCGCGTGCGAGCCTTTGTCGACTGGCTTGCCGAGGTGTTCGAAAACACTCCCGGAATGGTTAAGGCAGCGCCACGGCTGGCTGATCCACCGCCGTGGCCGGTGCTCGATGCGCAGCGGATACACGAAGCCGATACGAAATCGCACTAGGCGCACCGGCGTGCAAATACGCGTCGATTTGCACTTATGCGCTTCAACGCGCCTGCGCGAATTCCTCCGCTACCGCAGCAATCAGCACCTGCATCCGCGCGGTCTTGTACAGATCGGCGTGCGCGACTACCCAGACATCGAATGGCTCCGCTCGATGCGGCATCACGCGCACCAGTACCGGTTCGTAATCGGCGCGAAAACACGGCAGCTCGGCGACACCGAAGCCGGCAAGGGCCGCCTCGAACAACATCGCCGTGGATTGCGTCTGGAACACGAGACGCCCACGCGAAGTCGGCTCGCCACACAAAGCCGCCCACATCGACGGCGAGACCGGCTGTTGATACATCACCAGATCGTGACCGTCGAATGCCTCACCTTCGCGCGGCTCGCCGCGTGCGGCAACATATTCGCGCGACGCGTAAATGCCGACCTCGAGTTGCGCGAGCTTGCGTGCGATCAGGTCCGGCGCATCGGGCCGCAGCGTGCGGATCGCCACATCGGCTTCGCGCCGCGTCAGATTGGTGATCTGCGCGGACGTCACGCAGACGATTTCGATGCCCGGATGCGCACGCCGTACTTGGGCAATCGCCGGCACCACGAAGCGTTTGCCGAGCGAATCGGTGGTGGCGACACGAATCGTGCCGGCCAGTTGATCGTCGAGTCCGGCAATCCGCCGTTCGATCGACAAGGCCGCCTGCTCCATCGTCTCGGCCGCCCCGAGTAGTGCTTCGCCGGCCGGCGTCAGCACGAACAAGGCGGGGGTGCGCAGAAACAGCGTCGTCGAAAGCGTTGCTTCGAGCGCAGCGATCCGCCGGCCGACCGTCGCCTGATCGACATCGAGTTGCGCCGCCGCGCCGCGCAACGTCCCCGTGCGCGCCACGGCGAGAAAAAATCGTGCGTTGTCCCAGTTGATCATTGGCTGCGTTATCCCTGATGCATTTTTGCATCATACACATGCAAATTCACTGCTTTATTGCATTCGCGGATGTGACTAGACTTCGTCGATCGACCCAATGCAGATTTAGTCCTAGGAACGTGCGATGACCGAATGCACCGCTGAACAACCGCTGGCCACCGCGCTTGCCGACACGGCGCGGCAGGCCAAACGTCCGCGCCTGACGTTGGCGTTGGTGGCGAGCGGTATGTTCATGGCCGTGCTCGACACCACCATCGTCAACGTCGCCCTGCCGGCAATGCACACCAGCCTGGGGGCGTCCGTGGGCGGTCTCGCATGGATCGTCGACGCATACACGCTGAGCTTCGCCGCGCTGATCCTCGCGGGCGGCGTCGCGTCCGACCGGTTCGGCGCGAAGGCGGTGTATCTGTGGGGACTTGCGTTGTTCGTCGTCGCTTCTGCGGCTTGCGGGTGGGCGCCGAACGTCGGCGCACTGGTGGTCGCGCGCTTCGTGCAGGGCAGCGGCGCGGCGCTGTTTCTGCCGGCGTCGCTGGCCATCGTGCGCAGCACGTTCGACGACCCTGTCGAGCGCGGCCGCGCCATCGCGGCATGGGCCGGGATCGCCTCCGTGGCAGCGGCAATCGGGCCGGTACTGGGCGGCCTTCTCGTCCAAGGCTTCGGCTGGCGCAGTGCATTTCTGATCAACGTGCCGACCGGGCTGCTTGCGTTCGCGGGCGCATGGGTCGTCGTGCGCCATTCGACGCGCAGCGTCGGGCGCCGTTTCGACTGGGGTGGGCAGTTGGCGAGCATCGTCGCACTCGGGGCGCTCTGTTATGCGGCGATCGAATTGCCGTCGCGCGGAATCGCTGCCCGCGAGGTGTGGGGCGCGGCACTGCTCGCCGTGCTGGCGACGCTGACGCTCGTCGCCGTCGAGCGCCGCGCACACCATCCGATGGTGCCGGTCGAGTGGTTCAACAACCGCATGTTCGTGACGATGAATGCGATGGGTACGCTCGTCTATGTCGGTTACTTCGGATTGCTGTTTGAGTTGAGCCTGTATCTGCACGGCGAGTTCGGTTTCAACGCGCGGCAGATCGGTCTGACGCTGTTGCCGCTCGCCGGCAGCCTGTCGCTCGGCAACGTGCTGGCCGGCAAGTTGCATGGCCGCTTCACGGCGACGCAGTTCATGACAACGGGACTCGCGCTGGCCGCGCTTGCGGTACCGGCGATGGCAATGAGTCTGGAATGGCGCGCGCCGTGGGTCGTCACGTATGCGGCGATGGTGATGTTCGGCGGCGGTACGGCGTTGTCGGTGCCGCCAATGATCTCGACCGTGCTGGAACAGGTGCCCGGCGAGTTGGCGGGTGTCGCCTCGGGCGTGCTGAATGCGTTGCGGCAGGCGGGTGGCCTCGTCGGCGTCGCGATGGCGGGTGCGGCGACGATTCTGGCGCCGCATGTGTCGACAGCGTTGTGGTGCGTTGCTGGAATGGGGTTGGTGACGTATGCGAGCGCCGCGGTTCTGGCTGCGTTCGCGGCCTTCGCGCCAGCATGGAGCGAAGGCCGGCGCGCGGCTTGAGTTATCCCTGGTCTGGCGCGGCCGGATGCGGCCGTGGTCGTAGCTTGCGCCACACGCCGGCCGGTCAACCAGCGGCCGTTCCGGGCCTCAGGTGTGTGCTGAGACGGCAGCTTGAGCAGCAGCCGCTTCCGCCGCAGCCACGGCGGGCGACACGATCGCCGCCTGACCGGTCTGCCGGCGCGAACGGCCCGAGCTCAGATAGTCGGCGATCGAATCCTGCGTGACTTCGCCGATGTAACGGCCGTCGCCATCCAGCACCGGCATCCATGACGAGTTGAACTGATACATCTTCGACAGCACGATGCGCAGATGCTCGTCGGCGCTCACCGTTGCCTTGAACTCGCTCAGATGCTCGCCGCACACGCCCTGTCCCGCACGCGCCGCACGGCGCGTCACATAACCGAGCGCCTGCTGGTTATCGTCAACGATGGTCAGGTAGCGGCTATCGCTGTCGTCCATCATCTGGAACGCGCGCGTGACGGGCGTATCAGCGCGTGCGGTTTCCGGCTGCGTCGCGGCGTCACCGGCCTTGACCAGTAGCAGACGCTTCAACGTGCTGTCCTGACCGACGAACGCACCGACGAACTCATCGCGCGGATGCGCCAGCAGCGTGTCCGGGTGATCATATTGCACCAGTTGCCCGCGGCGGAACACGGCAACGCGATCGCCGAGCTTGATCGCTTCGTCAATGTCGTGGCTCACCATGATCACCGTCTTGTTCAACTGACGCTGCATCTGGAAGAACTCGTTCTGGATCGACTCGCGATTGATCGGGTCGACCGCGCCGAACGGCTCGTCCATCAGCAGCACCGGTGGATCGGCAGCCAATGCGCGAATCACGCCGATCCGCTGCTGCTGGCCGCCCGACAACTCGCGCGGATAGCGCTTCAGATACTGCTTCGGATCGAGCGCGACCATCGACATCAATTCCGTCGCACGTTCGCGGCAGCGCTTCTTGTCCCAGCCCAGCAAACGCGGTACGACCGTGATGTTTTCTTCGATCGTCATGTTTGGGAACAGGCCGATCTGCTGGATCACGTAGCCGATGTGACGGCGCAGTTCCACTTCGTTCAGGCCCGAGGTGTCCTCGCCGTTGATCAGCACGCGGCCCGAGGTCGGCGCGATCAGACGGTTGATCATCTTCAGCGTGGTGGTCTTGCCACAGCCTGAGGGTCCGAGAAACACGCAGATTTCTCCTTCGCCGACAGTGAGGCTCACCGAGTCGACGGCGCGTACCTGCTGGCCGTCTTTCTGCGTAAACGTCTTGGTCAGTTTGTCGAGTTCGATCATGTCTTTTGTACTCCCTTCGGTGTCAGCAAGCGTTGCAACGCTTGTAGCAGCAAGTCGGCGACGATCGCGAGCACGCTCACCAGCACGGCGCCCACCAGTAGTTTCATCATGTTGCTCTGGCCGATCGCACGGATGATCAGCGTGCCGAGACCGCCTGCGCCGATCACCGCGGCAATCGTCATCACGCCGATGTTCATCACCACAGCCGTGCGCACGCCGCCGAGAATCACCGGTACCGCGAGCGGCAAATCGACAAGACGCAGCCGTTGCCAGTCCGTCATGCCGATGCCGATACCGGCTTCCTTGATGCCGGCGTCCACGTTGCGCAGCGCAAGGTAGGTGTTGCGCATGATCGGCAGCAGCGAATACAGAAACACGGCAGTAATCGCCGGCACTGCGCCGATGCCCTGGCCGAAGCGCGAGAACACCGGGATCATCAAGCCGAATAGCGCGATCGACGGCAGAGTCAGCACGACGGTCGCAACGCTCAGTAACGGCGCGGCAAGCCACTCATGGCGATTGATCAGGATACCCAGGGGTACGCCAACGATAATCGCGCAGCCCACCGCGATCCCCACCAGCCACACGTGTTGCGCGGTCAGTTGCAGCAGTTCCGGCCAGTTGGCCGATAGATAGTCGAATACAGTCATATAAAGGTCTCCGCTCAGGGCAGCTTGTGCGTGCGCAGGAAGTCCGCCGCGACTTCACGCACCGGCTTGCCGTCGATGTCGACCTGCTTGTTCATCTCGAGCATCGCGTCGTTGTTCAGCGCGTCGGATAGCGCGTTCAACTGCGTGGCGAGTTGCGGGTTCTGGTCGAGGATCGGTTTGCGCACCACCGGCGTGGCGTTATACGCGGGAAAATAGTGGCGGTCGTCTTCGAGCGGCACGATGTTGAAGCCCTTCACGCGGCCGTCCGTCGTGTAGATCAGACCGATCGGCACCTGGTTGTTATGCAACGCCGTGTAAACGAGGCCAGGGTCCATCTGACGCGTTTCCGCACGGCTGAACTGCATGCCGTAGGCGGCTTCGAGCGGTTTCAACCCGTCCGGGCGATTGGCGAACTCCGCATCCATTGCGAACACGTGCTTCTTGTTCGGCTCGGCGGCGAGCTTCGCGGCGAGTTGCGAGATCGTGCGGATGCCCGTTTGCTGCGCCAGCTGCTGCGGTAAACCGAGCGCGTACGTGTTGTTCAGCGGCGAGCAGTCGAGCCAGACGAGACCACGTTTTGCGTCGAGCGCTTTTACGCGCTCATACATCGTCTTCGGGTCGAGCTTCTCGGTGATCTTGTTGTAGACGATCGCGGCCGTGCCGGTGTATTCCCACACCACATCGACCTGGCCGTTCTCCTGCGCACTGCGCAGCAGCGTGCTGCCGAGACCCGTGCGGGCGTCGATCGTGTAGCCCTTCGAGCGCAGGTACTGCGAGGTGATCTCGGTCAGAACATACTGCTCGGTGAAGTTTTTGCCACCGAGCACCAAAGTCGCCGCGCCTGCGTGGAGACTCGAGAAGAGCAGCGCGCCGGCTGCGATCCAGCGGCTGCGTTTGAACAGATTCATCATGCCGTCACCCCGCGTCGTGCAAGCAGGTAGCGGCTGCCGGCCGAGACGATGCCGTCGAGCACCAGCGCGAGAATCGCAGTGGCCGCGGCGCCAAGCAAGAGCTGCTGCTGATTGTCCAGATAGATGCCCGGGAAGATCAACGTGCCGAGGCTGTCCGCGCCGATCAGATACGCGAGCGGTGCGCTGCCCACGTTGATCGCGAGCGCCGTACGCACGCCGCCGATGATGATCGGCATCGCGTTGGGCAACTCCACGCGCACAAGCGATTGCCAGCCAGTCATGCCGAGACCGCGGGCCGCTTCACGCAAGGCGGGCGATACGTTCTTCATGCCTTCGTAAGTGTTACGCGTGATCGGCAGCAAGGATGCGAGGAACAGTGCGACCAGCGCCGGAATATCACCGATACCGAAGATGCCGAGCGCGATCGCCAGCACGGCCAACGATGGAATCGTGTTGCCGATGTTGAAGATTTGCATGAAGCGTTCGGCATGACGCGCGAACGACGGGCGGCTGAGCAGCACGCCGCAGGGGATGCCGACAAGCAGTGCGAGGGCCATCGAGTAGCCGACCAGCAGCAGGTGCCGTTTCGTGTAGTAGACGAGATCGGGCGCGTACTGGTGCAGTGCGCTGGGGTCGATCGCACGGCACAGCAACGCGACGACAATGCCGATGGCGACAAGACTGCCGATCAGTCTGGCAGGACGTTGAATCATGAAGATGCGCCTCCTTGTTCGAGCGACGCGCGGAAATAGCCACGCCGCACAGGCGTCGTGATGACGCTGCGAATGGGAAGTTCGGGACGCGGCTAGTGCCGCGAATTGAACCGAGTGGTGCCGAGGGGTTTGTTTTTCCTCGGCGCGAGGGTGGTGTTTGCGTCTGCCCTCGGTGGCTTGCCAGTTAGTAAAGACTGGCGCCAGATCCATCGATGATGTGGATAGCTACGCTAGGTAGCTTGTCCGTTTTAAGGGGCTTGGGGCCCCTTGAGGTGCCGGTTTTTTACCTGCGATGGGTTGGATGCGGTTTGCTGCTAATTTGCATTCAACCCCTTCTAACTTGGCCTATGTAGCTGATATTTCACGGTTAGGATGCTGGGATTATACGGGCGTTGGGTGGGTTCGTCTACCCATGTGGTTAATCCATAGCCGTTTTGGCTTGCTGTTTGGGTGCCTGCGGCGGGGGCTTTGCTTGTTTTGTCTCTTGTTTTGTCTGTAGTTTTGTTTGCCTGCTCGGCGCGTCTTGTCTGTGCTTTTATGGCGTTGGCCTTTTCTTGATTTCTTAGTGGTCTATTAGCGTTCGCCCCTGTGCGGGGCAGGCACTGACTTCTCTTTGCCGCCGCAAAGAGAAGTAAGCAAGAGAAAGCGGCTCACACCGCTAATTCTTAAGCGGGTCCCCCGCGCAGCCACGGTAGTGGTGCATCTGGAATCTGTGTTCTCGCACATTCTGCCTCGGTGACAAGGCCGTCATACATCCGGCGGCGCTGCGCGCGCCGACGCGTGGTTCATAAAATCATATGGGTGCTTCTTTGCCCCGGGGTGTCCCGTGAAGCCCTTGCAGTTGCGCGCTTTGCGCTTTTCGCGTTCCCGGAAAAGCTCACCCGTGGTGTCTTCAGTTTACTTTTTTGCTCCCGGAAAGACTCACCTTCAGTGCTGTTGGTGCAGGCGTGATCGTTTAAGGCGTCGCTGTTTCTTGATCGGCTCTCCTCAAACATGTTCGCGCTCAAACAACGCTTTGGTTACCTACCCCTAAACAACGGTGGTCGCCTCTCCGAAAACGCCGCCAGCCCCTCGCTGAAATCAGCGCTTTCGCACGCCCGTCGACGCAGTTCGGCAATCTGCTCCATCGCCTGAACAGGCATGGGCTGCAAATCTTCAAGTATCCGAAGTTGTTCCTTGACCGCCTGGATCGCCAGCGGCGCTTTGTTTGCTATTCCGCGCGCAAGTTCAAGCGCCGTTGCTTCCAGTTTGTCACTGTCGACCAGGCGGTTGATTACGCCGAAACGCTCCGCGCGTGAGGCGTCGAGCGGCTGCGCCCCGAAGAACATCTCTTTCAATACGTGAATTGGCAGATTGTTGAAGAAGCGCAGCAGGCCGCTCGTCGTATAGGGCAAGCCGATGTTCGCCGGTGTCATCGAAAAACGCGCGCTGCCGTCGGCAACAACGAGGTCGCAACTCATCGCCAGATCGACGGCGCCGCCCCACGCGGAGCCCGACACCATCGCAATCACCACACCCGGGTAGGCACGCACGCGGCGCAACACCTGTTCCAACGGCTTGCCGTAGGCGATCGGGTCGCGGTCGTGCGCCAACTCTCCAAGATCGTGGCCCGCGCTCCAGACGTCTTGCCCAACGCCGCTGCCAAGTATCACGACCGGTATGCGCTGTGCAGCAAGCTCGCAAAGGTGCGAGTCGAGCGCTTGCAACAATTCCGCGCTGAGGGCATTCCTGCGCGCAGGATGACTGAACGTCAAGCGTGCGATCCGTTCATCTACGATATCGACCGTTACCGCAAACGGCGATGCGTTCGGTGTGCTCATTGTGTGGCCTCTGCAGCATATTCCAAGATTCGCGGCGCGCTTGATACGCGACCTCCGCGGTCCTGTTTCGAGTTTTGTCTCGGGCTCATAGTGCAGCCCCCGCAGCATGTTCCAAAGTTTGTGGCCTGCTCATTGCCTGGCTCCCGCGCCGAGTTCCAGGTTTTGCGTCGGCGCTCATTGCGAAACTCTAGCGGTGCGTTCCCGCGCCTTCTCCGGCCGCAAATACTCGCCCTGCTGATGCACGGCTTTCGCGGCAAGCAACGCCTCAATTGCGGCCTCATCGAATCCGGCCTCGCGCAACACATCGACAGTATGTTCGCCCAGACCCGGCGGCGCATGCCGGCTCACGTGATGCGAAGAATCGCCCGTTACCGCGGAACTCGACACCGGCGTCACAATCTGACGCAGCGCGCCGAGCGCCGGATGTTCGATCGTTTCCACCAATCGGCAATGCTGCACTTGCGGATCAGCGAACACTTCATCCAGCGTATTGATCGGCCCCGCCGGCAAGCCCACACCGATGAACAGTTCTGTCCACTCCCGTTTGCTGCGCGTCTTCAACCGCGCTTCCAAAGCGGCCTTCAGTTCATCACGATGCGCAACGCGGGCTTCGTTGGTCGCGAAGCGCGGATCGTCGGGCAACGTGGGCAAATCGAGCAATTGGCACAAGCGCAGCCACATGTCCGACGTGATCGGCGCGATGTTGAGCGGACCGTCGGCGGTTTCGAACACCCCATAAGGCGCGATCACCGCATGCGCGTTGCCTGTACGGCGCGGAATGTCGCCAAGACTCAGGTAGCGCTGTCCATGCACGCTCAGCAGCCCCACCAGACTCGCGAGCAACGACGTGCTCACATGCTGGCCACGCCCGGTTCGCTCACGCTCCAGTAACGCGGACAGTATCGCCATCGCGAGCCACATGCCCGAACTCAGATCGCCGATCGCGGTGCCGGTGCGCGTGGGGTCGCCATCGGCGAAACCGGTCAGGCTCATCAACCCGGAATAGCCTTGCGCGATCTGGTCGAAACCCGGCCAGCCGCTCATCGGACCATCGGCGCCGAACGCGTTGATGCTGCCCATCACGAGGCGCGGATTGCGCGCGCTGAGCACGTCATAGCCGAGCCCCATACTGTCGATGGTGCCAGGCTTGAAGTTCTCGATCACCACGTCGGCATCGTCGATCAGCCGGTGAATCGCGGCCAGTCCCTCCGGGTTGCGAAAATCGATGCACACGCCGCGCTTGTTGCGGTTGCAAGATAAGTAGTAGGTACTCACACCCCGGTCGAACGGCCCCCAGGTCCGGCTCATGTCGCCGCCCGGGCCCGGTTCGACCTTGATGACGTCCGCGCCGAGATCGGCCAGCACCATCGAGCAGAACGGCCCCGACAACGCACGGCTCAGTTCGACGACCTTGATTCCTTGTAACGCTTGCATTCAGTTCTCCAGCGAATTGATGACGGGTGCGGATAGCTCGAGCGCTACGTCGACGCGTTGCCTGCAGCGTCCAGTGACTGGTGCGAAAGACCCGAGAGACGTGTCGGCGTTATGCCTTCCGACGGCCAGTGCGAATAGCCCAGGCGAAGCACTCAACGAGGCGCTATTCCGGCAACGTCTGATGACGGGTCTCGACAGCGAATGGCAAGATCAAGAGGCCGATCACAAAGGCCACAGCAGTCCATGCAATCGGCAGTCCGAGCGAACCTTGCCAATGAATCGCGGCAGCCAGCAGGAAGTTCACCCCAGCGCCGAGCAAGCGGCCCACGGACGCATTAAAAGCAAACGCAGTGGCGCGTATCCGGGTCGGGTACTGCTCCGGCAGCCACAGCGAGAAGATCGCGAAATTGCCACCGAAGAAGCCGAGGAACAGCAGAGACACCATGAACAGATTGAGCCCATTCGGCAGATAGAAAACCCAGCCGAAGGCGAACACGATCGACACCGCCATCCCGGCGAAATACACGCCGAGCGCACCCCGTCGCCCCAATCGTTCCGACAGCCACGGCGCCACAAGACAACCGAGAATCGTCCCGACCGACAACACCGCCGCGCCGATCGACGCAAGATGTACAGCGCCGACGCGATCGATGCCGGCGCGCGTCGCCAGCGTCACAACCGCGCTCGCTTCGTAGACCGAACCCGCCCACAAACCGATGATCGCCACGCCCACGAGACTCGCACTCGTCAACGTGCGACGCCGATAAGCCGGCGCGAATATCTCCAGCAGCGGCCGGCGCCTCGTCACAGCCACGGCATTCGTCTGACCGACGCCGTGCGTGGCCTTGCGCCATTGACCCGGCTCCTTCACCTTGAGCACCGTGAAAATCGCCACCAACGCAGGTGCCAGACCGCATAGAAACATCGCGCGCCAGCCATACGTCGCGCCGACCGTATAGTTCAACAAGGCGGCAAGGAAGAATCCAACGTAGTAACCGGTCTGCAGATAGCCCGCGCCCATCTTGCGGCGATCCTCCGGCCAGCTCTCGGCGACATACGTGCCGGCCAGCGCCCATTCGCCACCCACCCCGATACCGGCAATCAGCCGGAAAGCGGCAAGCTCCCAGACGTTGTGCGCGAACGCCGCGGCGCCGGTGAACACCGAGTAGATAAGGATGCTCGCGGCCAGCGTTTTGACCCGTCCGAAACGATCGGCGAGCGGTCCCCAGATGAATGACAGACCCCAGCCGATCAGAAACAATGCAAACAGAATCGAACCATACATGCCGAGATTGCCGGGCGTCGCGGCAATGCCCGAAACAGGCAGCAATTCGGTCAGCGCCGGAATCAGCACCAGCGCGTAGATCACGGAATCCACGCCGTCCAGCACCCATCCCGAGTAAACCGCCCAGAAGCCGCCGATCTGCTCGCGGGTGAGGGGCGTGCGCCGGGGCTTGAGCCCGGCCGTCGATGCAGCGATCGCTTTGGACATCCTTGTCTCCTGTGTCGACCAGAGTTAGCGCTTTAGCGCTTACTCTGGTCCCATGCAAAGCCGTCGATCAGAGTTAGCGCTTTAGCGCTTACTCTGGTCCCATGCAAGATGGTTGCTGCCAGCAGGCGCCGGCCGTTTTGAAGCGGTGCCGGACACCTCAGGCTGGGCACGCTTCGGTTTTTTGTGGATTGAGTATAAGAACGCGCTCGATAATCGAAAAATATGATATTTCTCTAGCTCGATCGGATTTCGTTATGGGAAGAAGGAGCGAGCGACGCACATGGATCTTCGGCAACTGCGGTATTTCGTCAAAGTGGTGGAGTGCGGCAACGTCACCCGCGCGAGCGAAGCGCTGCATATCGCGCAGCCCGCGATCAGCCAGCAGATGCGCAATCTGGAGCGTGATCTGGGAATGCAGTTGCTCGAGCGCAGCGTGCAGGGCGTGGCGCCCACCGCAGCCGGGCAAACGCTCTACCGGCATGCGATCGAGTTGCTGCGGCAAGCCGACAGCACGCGCGAACTGCTACGGCAGGATGCCGAGTTTCCGCAGGGCAGAGTGTCGGTCGCCATGCCTTCGAGCACGGCGCGGATGGTGGCGATCCCGCTTGCACGCACAATTCGCGACCGCTACCCCGGCATCGCGCTGGAGTTGGTCGAAGCACCGAGCGCAGAGCTCGGCAGTCTGATCGGCAGTGGACGGGTGGAGTTGGCTGTCGTGGTGGACGCAGTCGAAACGCGCGGGGTCGCCGCGCAAAAGTTGCTCACCGAGGCGCTCTATCTGATTGCATGGCCGGAATTTCAGATGCCGCGCGAGCCGGTGTCGATCACCGAACTCGCGCGCATGCCGCTGATCCTGCCGAGCGCACCGAATACGATTCGCAGCCGCGTCGACTGGGCACTGCGCGAAGCCGGATTACCGTGCGACATTCTCTTCGAGGCTAGTTCGACCGCGTTGTTATTCGCGGCAGTGATGGCGAAGTTAGGCGTGACGATCTTGCCGTGGACCGCTGCGCACGTCGAACTCGATGAACACAAGCTCAAGCTTGCCAAGGTCGATCACCCGCTGTTCTCGCGCGACCTGTCGCTCTGCTGGCACGACACGGCGTTACTGAGCAATGCCGTGCAGAAGGTCAAGGCGACGATACTCGAACTGTTCGACAGCCTGGGAAAGCGGCCGGAATGGGCAGCGGCGGATTAGGGTGCCGTCGCCTCAAAGCGTCGGCATTCGCGGAGCCGCCTGAGGAAGCGCAGTTGGACCCCAGGCACCGCGCCCTCAGGATGCCTTCACCCGCCGCACAAAGATGCGCCGCGTGAGATCGAACGCCACCAGATTCCCCGCCACCACCAGGAAGAGTCCGACCACCGCCAACGCGGACCATCGGTAGCCTTCGAATACCGTCGACGCCGCCAGCGCCACAATCGGGAACAGTACGGTGCAGTAGGCGGCCCGCTCTGGCCCAATGCGCCCGACCAGCATCAGGTACGCGGTAAAGCCAATCACCGAGCCAAACACGGCCAGATAAGCGAGCGCACCGAGATAACGCGCGTCAGGCTCGATGGAGAACGAAAAGCCGGCCAGCACGCTTCCGACCGTCAAAACGCCGGCGCCGATCAGCATCGCCCAGCTATTGGTCGCGAACGGGTGCAAGCCCATCGATTGCATCCGGCTCGACAGCAGATTGCCGGCCGAAAAGCACAAGGTGCCAAGAAACGCGATAGCGAGTCCCAACCACACCGTGTGGTCACCCAGGTGTCCTGCCATCTGCTGGACAAACAGGCACACGATGCCGACGAGCCCCAACGCCGCACCGGCAATCGCCGACGGTTGTAATGGCCGCCCCATGAAGAGCCGGCCATTGATCGAATTCAACAGCGGCGCGGTGGAAAACACCACCGCCACGAGGCCACTCGGCACCACCTGTTCGGCATAGTAGAAACACAGAAAGTTGAGACAGAAGAGCGCCAGGCCTTGCGCGGCCAGGAAGCGCCAGGCGGCGCGCGGCGGCCAGATCGGCCGGCGCATGATGCGCAGTAGCGCGAACAGTATCAGCGCCGCGATCCAGAAACGCCACGCAATCGACACGGGCGGCGGCACCGCCCCCAATTGCCATTTGATCGCGATCCATGTGGTGCCCCAGATCAGGACGGTGATGGCATAGAGCGAAAGATTCATGACGAAGCCTGTAGCAGCAAAATGCGGAAGCTCAACTATGCTGCCGCGCCCGCCGCCGCACTTGTCCAGGATTGCGCACTTTTTCGGACGGGCGAGCCGCCGGCGACCGCTCGCCGTATACTGAGGCTTACCCTGTCACCGGATGCATCCCGCTCGTTCCGTGAACGCCAGACCGCCCGCCCCCGTGATCGAATCCACCGAAACGCCGTTCGGCCTTCAGTCGGTCTGTCACACGCTGCGCAGCGCCAACGCGAATCTCGAACGGTTCGCGTGGCTCGGCGACCGGCTCGCCATCGCTCTCTGGACCCGCGACACCGAGGAAGCCGAGACCGTCTATGATCGGCCGGGCCATCACACGCTGTCGTGCTATCTGGATGGCGGCTATCGCACCGAGCGCCAGAAAATGCCTGGGCGCTACGGCGCGCCGTCGCGGCTCTGCGCGTTACCTGGCGAACATGAATCACGCTGGTGGGTGCGCGGCCACATGCATTTCATGCATCTTTACTTCCTGCCCGAACACTTCACACAGCGCGCCGTGCAGGAGCTCGATCGCGAGCCGCGCGAACTGACGCTCGCCGATCGCACCTATTTCGAAGACGCCCGCATCGCGAGCCTGTGCCAATCGCTCGCCAATGAAGACTGGCAAGACTCCGACAGCTTGCTGCGCACCAATGAAACCGCGCATCAGGTGTTGAGTCTGCTGCTGCGCGCACAAGGCGTGCGCCGCACGGATGCGTCGCTCAAGGGCGGCCTGTCGGTCGCAACGCGGCGGCGCTTGCGCGACTACATCGAGAGCCATCTGGCACACACGCTCACACTCGGCGAGCTTGCCGGTGTAGCAGCATTGTCGGAATATCATCTGGCGCGCATGTTCCGCACGTCGTTCGGACTACCGCCCGCTGCGTGGATCGCGCAGCAACGGCTCGAACGCGCACGCACGCTGCTGCGCACCACGAGACTGCCGCTCGCGCAAGTCGCGGAACAATGCGGCTATGCGAACGCCAGCCATTTCAGCCACCGTTTTCGTGAAAGCGTCGGCGTGGCGCCGACAGCGTATCGGCAGGTGGTCAGCGCCGCATAGTGGCTAGCCGGGCGCCCTCACTGCAAAGCCATTGCCAGCACACGCGCCACATGGATTGCGTCGACGCCCGCGCCGTCGTAAATCTGATGCCGGCAACTCGTGCCATCCGCGACCATCACCGTATTGCCGTCAATCTTGCGCACCGCGGGCAGCAATGACAGTTCCGCCATCGCCTGCGATGTGGCGTAATGCTCGGCTTCGTAGCCAAAGCTGCCCGCCATCCCGCAGCACGACGACTCCACCGTCGACACCTTCAAATCAGGAATCCAGTTCAGCACGGTTTGCACCGGCGTGAACGCGTCGAAGGCTTTTTGATGGCAGTGGCCGTGAACGAGCGCCTGCTCCTTGCCCAACGGCTTCAACGCAAGCTGCAAACGCCCGGCTTTTTCCTCGCGCACCAGAAACTCTTCGAACAGAAACGCCTGCTTCGAAAGCCGCTGTGCTTCCTCGCCGAAGCCATAGTGCAAAAACTCGTCGCGCAACGACAGCAAACACGACGGCTCCAACCCGACGATCGGCACCCCACGCTCCACAAACGGCTTGAACAGATCGAGCATGCGCCGCGCTTCCTGCTTCGCTTCATCGACCAATCCGGCCGCGAGGAAGGTACGGCCGCAACACACCGGGCGCTCGCCCTGACGCGTATTGAAGTGCACTGTGTAACCGGCCGCCTCCAGTACTTGCTGCGCGGCGCGCGCGTTTTCAGGTTCCATGTTGTTGTTGAACGTATCGACGAACAACAGCACTTCTTTCAGCGCGCCACCTTGGGCCGGCCGGGTCGTCACTGCGTTGGACAGAAACGATTTCTTGAAGCGTGGCAACGCACGTTCGGGCGCGAAACCCACCGACCGCTTGAACCACGCTGACAACACCGGCACGTTGTCGGCCAGCACCATCAAGCCCGGCACACGGCTCGCGGTTGCCGCATAGCGCGGCATGAAGGCCACGAGTCTGTCACGCAGACGCAGCCCGTGCCGTTTGACGCGCGCCGCCCGCGCCTCGATCTTGAACTTCGCCATGTCGACGCCCGTCGGGCAATCGCGCTTACAGCCCTTGCACGACACGCACAGGTCGAGCGTGTCCTTGACCTCGTCGCTGGCGAGTCCTGCTTCGCCGAGTTGCCCGGAGATTGCCAGACGCAACGTGTTCGCGCGTCCCCGCGTCACATGTTGCTCATCCTTCGTCACGCGATAACTCGGGCACATGGTGCCCGCGTCGAACTTGCGGCAATGGCCGTTGTTGTTGCACATCTCGACCGCCTTCGCGAGACCGCCCGACAGATCGTTGCCGCTGCCTGGCAGCGTCTCCTGCCCCGTCAGCGGATCGCGTTCGACGTTCCACGCGGACCAGTCGAGCGCGGTCTCGATCCGGTGCGCTTTGTAGCCCGGCGCAAAGCGGAAATTACGCGCGTCGTCCATTTTCGGCGGACGCACGATCTTGTCAGGATTGAAGCGATTGTCCGGATCGAACAGCGTCTTGATCTCGGCGAACGCCTGGTTCAGACGCGGCCCGTATTGCCACGCGACCCATTCGCCCCGGCACAAACCGTCGCCGTGTTCACCGGAATACGCACCCTTGTATTCACGCACCAACGCCGCCGCTTCTTCGGCGATGGCGCGCATTTTCACCGCGCCGTCGCGCCGCATATCGAGAATCGGCCGCACGTGCAACGTGCCGACACTCGCATGCGCATACCAGGTGCCTTCGGTGCCGTTGCGGTGGAACACTTCAGTCAGCCGGCTCGTGTATTCCGCCAGGTGCTCGAGCGGCACCGCGCAATCTTCGATGAAGGAGACCGGCTTGCCGTCGCCCTTCATGCTCATCATGATGTTCAGTCCGGCTTTGCGGACTTCCCACAGCGCCTTCTGTTCGCTCGCGGCAGGCATCGCGACGACTGAATCGGGCAAGCCCAGATCAGCCATCAACTCAGTAAGCTGCTTGAGCGACGCAAGTTGCTGGTCACGGTCATCGCCCGCGAATTCCACCAGCAGGATCGCTTGCGGCTCACCGACCAATGCCTTCTCGATCACCGGCCGGAAGGCAGGATTGCTCATCGCCAGATCAATCATGGTGCGATCGACCAGTTCCACGGCCACCGGTTTCAGCTTGACGATGTGTTGCGTGAGATCCATCGACTGCCAGAAAGTCGGGAAGTTGACCACGCCAAGCGTCTTATGCGCGGGCAGCGGTGCGAGCTTCAGCGTCAGTTGCCGGCTGAACGCCAGCGTGCCTTCCGAACCGACCAGCAGATGCGCGAGATTCGCCATACCGTCGTCGGTATAGGCGCGCGGGTTCTGGCAATCGAACATGTCGATGTTGTAGCCTGCTACGCGCCGCAGCACCTTGGGTATGCGTTCGACGATTTCATCATGCTCCCGCTCAGCGATCCGCTTGACGCCCTCCACTATCTGCTGCAAGCGCGCGCCTTGCGGCGTCTCGCGCAACGACGCGAAACGTGCTTCGCTGCCGTCGACGAGAATGGCGTCGATCGCGTCGACGTTGTGCACCATATTGCCGTATTCGATCGAGCGCGAGCCGCACGAGTTGTTGCCGGCCATTCCGCCGATCGTGCATTGCGCCGCCGTCGAGACATCGACAGGAAACCACAGGCCGTGAGGCTTCAACCATGCGTTCAGATGATCCAGCACGACGCCCGGCTCAACAGTCACCGTGAGCGCGTTTGCATCGAACGCGACGATGTTGTTCAGCCACTTGCTGGTGTCGATCACCAGCGCCTCGCCGACGGTCTGGCCGCATTGGCTCGTGCCCGCGCCGCGCGCGAGTAACGGTACCTTCTCACTTCGCGCAATTTCCAATGCGATGCGCAGGTCGTCCTGATCGCGCGGCACCACTACGCCGATCGGTGTGATCTGATAGATCGACGCATCGGTTGCATAACGGCCGCGGCTCGCCGCATCGAACAGCACGTCGCCGCGCAACGACTTGCGCAGATGCTGCGCGAGCGGTGTCGTCAGGCGCGCGGCGGACGGAACAAGATGAATCGGCTTGACGAGTAAAGCGGAAGTGGGGTTCGACATATCGTCGGCCTATAAGAAAACGGGCTAGTACAGCGTCAGACTGATCGGTGCGAGCCCTTCAATGCGCCCGCTCGCCGTGCCCGCGCTCTGCGGAAAAAACATGCCGGTGTACGAACCGGTGGTGACGACCATCTCCGGCGTGATCGCGATGCCGCGCGACGTGGCGTGATTGACGAGCCATGTCAGCAGGCGTCGCGGATCACCCGCCGGATTGGCAGGCGTCGCTTCCACCACGTCGTGCCCTTCAAAGCTGAAACGTGCCGACGGCGCCACAAACGGAAAGTCCTCGCGATACGGCGTAAATTCACCGACGATCAGCGCACCGTGATTCTGCAAGTCCGCGAGTTGGGCGAGCTTGTCGACCTTGGGCCACGCTGCATAACGGCTCGCCACGATTTCGATGGTCGCGCCAATCGAGCCGATGCCCGCGTGCACTTCGGCTTCGCTATAGGGTGTCGTGGAAGGCTCGAAGCGGCGGCCGAAGCGGAATGCGATCTCCAACTCGAGCCCGAGCGGCGCGAAGGCTTCGCGTGGCAACCGTGCGCCGTCTGCGTGCAGATCGCGCGCAGGCAATGGTGCGCCCTGGATCGGGCCGCTGTCGGATTTCGCACCAATCTTCCAGCCGCCAATCGGCGCGTCCAGTATGCGCAGGATGTCGTGCTGGATCGCGTAGGCAGCCACGCCGTCTGCGGGCGTTTGCTCCGGCGGCAACGCATCGAGCGTCAGATGATCGCGGCGCGCCTTGGCAAGACGTTGACTCAATGGTGTTGTCATTTCTTTGAAGGCGAAGAGAGGGAACGGTGCATCTGGCTTACACACCCACTGTTGTAACGTGCGCGTCGGCCGCGTCGAGCTCGAATTTGCTTTCGGGCTGCATACGGAACGCGAGCACCACGCCAATCGCCATCAACAGCATGCTGCCGACGAACGGCAACTCCCAGCTACCGAAGTAGTCGATCAGAAATCCGCCGACCACCGGCGAGATGATCGCGGCCAGTGCCGAGCCGGTGTTCATCATGCCGCTCGCGGTGCCCGAGTATTCCGGCGCGATATCCATCGGGATCGCCCACATCGGGCCGATCGTCATTTCGGCGAAGAAGAAGCCTGACGCGAGACACGCCATCGACAAATACAGGTCGTGCGTGAACATCAGCGGAATCAGGGAGAGCAGACAAAAGAACATGCACACCGACACCATCCAGCTTCGCGCACGCTTCAGGCTGCGGGTCCGCGTGAAGATCCAGTCGGTCACGATACCGCCGAGCGTGTCGCCGATCACACCGGCAAAGAACACGACTGATGCGAAGATCGCCGACTTTTGCAGTTGCAGGTGGTAGCTGTGCAGGAAGTACTGCGGAATCCAGCTAAGGAACAGCCACAATGTCCAGCCGTAGCAGAAGTACACGATCGTCACCGGCCACATGCGGCGAAACAGTTTTCCCCACGGCACACCGGCCACTTTCGCCTTCGGCGCGGGCAAGACTTCGAGTTCCTCGGTCGTGATACGCGGATGATCTTTCGGATGTTCGGTGAACGTGAACGACCACACCGCCACCCACAGCAGGCTGAACACGCCGCAGATATAGAACGATTCGCGCCAACCCCAGGTCGCCATCACCAGCACGATCAAGCCGGGCGCAACCGCATTGCCGATACGCGATGCCGCGTGGGTGATGCCCTGCGCGAAGCCGCGCTTTTCTTTCGCGACCCAGCGCGCCATCGCGGATGTGGCGGCGGGAAACGTGGCGCCTTCGCCGAAACCAAGCAGCACGCGCGCGGCCAGCAACGAAACCAGGCCACCGGCGAGGCCGGTCAGCAAAGTCGCGACGCCCCAGATCGCGCCGCAGAAAATCAGCGTGCGTTTCGCACCGAAGCGGTCACTGACCCAGCCACCGATGATCTGAAAAATCAGATACGGATAGGCAAAGGCGGAAAACACCAGGCCCACTTCCGTATGGGAGAGGCCGAACTCTTTGCCGAAACCTGCTGCCGCGGTGCTGACGTTGACGCGGTCCAGGTAAGTGATGAAGTACATGATGCATAGCATCACTAGAACGATACTGGTCGCACTGCTCACACGAAACCGCTTCATCGTCTCTCTCCATTGCAGTCTATCGACGGCGCGCCTGGAATGGCGCGCTGCGTCGTCGCCCGGCGACATATGCCGCGGGAACATCGCATGTTGTTCATGAGCCGCGTTCTATGCGCGGCCTCTTGAGGGAAGTACTCCCCGCCTTCCCTTGCTGCGAGATGCGCTGTTACGCTGTGGCTCGCCGTTGCGCTGAGGCATCGACGCGCTGAAGCGCTCAAGCCGCTGCTTTCATCCCTGAGGCTTGCGTCGGCTGGCTCAACCACTCCATAGCGGCAGGCAGGCCGCTTTCCTTGAGCGGTACGCCCGCGAGCCGCAGACCCATTTCGCAGCCGGCGAGCGTCGCCAGCAGCATCAGGTCGTTGCAGTCACCGAGGTGGCCGATGCGGAACATGCGGCCTTTCATCTTGCCGAGGCCAGTACCGAGCGACATATCGAAGCGTTCGTAGATGACCTTGCGCACCGCGTCGGCGTCGATGCCCTCGGGCATCATCACGCCGGTCAGCACCGGGCTATACACAGCGGGATCCGCGCACTGGATCTCCAGACCCCACGCGCGGACCGCCCGACGGGTGGCTTCAGCAAGACGCTCGTGACGGGCGAACACGTTGTCGAGCCCTTCGCCGAGAATCATCTCCAGCGCCTCATTGAGCCCGTACAGCAGGTTCGTGTTCGGCGTGTACGGCCAGTAGCCGGTCTTGTTCATCTCGACGATGTCGGTCCAGTCCCAGAAGCTGCGCGGCAGCCTGGCCTGCTTGCTGGCGGCGAACGCCTTCGGCGAGATCGCGTTGAAGCTGATCCCTGGCGGCAGCATCAAACCCTTTTGCGAGCCCGAGACGGTAACGTCGACGCCCCATTCGTCATGGCGATAGTCGGCGCAGGCGAGGCCCGAGATCGTGTCGACCAGCAGCAGCGCCGGGTGGCCGGCGGCGTCGATCGCGCGGCGCACGGCAGCGATATCCGAGGTGACACCCGTGGAGGTTTCGTTATGCACGACGCACACCGCCTTGATCGCGTGCTGCGTGTCGGCGCGCAGACGCTCCTCAATCATTTGCGGCTGAACCCCACGCCGCCAGCCTTCGATGCCAGGCAGGCCAAGGAACTCCGGCTTCAGCCCAAGACTTTCCGCCATCTTTTTCCACAACGTCGCGAAGTGACCGGTTTCGAACATCAACACGTTGTCGCCGGGGCTCAGCGTGTTCGACAGCGCCGCTTCCCATGCGCCGGTGCCGGAGGCCGGATAGATCACCACCGGTTGTTGCGTCTTGAAGATTTTCTTGATGCCTTCGAGCACCTTCAGACCGAGTTCGCCGAACTCGGGGCCGCGGTGATCGATGGTGGGGTAGCTCATCGCACGGAGAATGCGATCGGGCACCGGGCTCGGACCCGGGATCTGCAGGAAGTGACGGCCAGCGGGGTGAAAGTCTAGCTTGAGCATTGGGCTCCTCCGATTGAATTTTGCATTCAAAAAACTATATCAGAGGAACTGTGACGCCCCCAAGACCAAAATTGCTTGCTGACACCGGTGTTTACCCGTGCTCTTAACTAATCTTTGAGCTTCCGATAGAATCTCGCTAACACGAAGTTGAGGGTTTTTGTATGCAAAATTCGGATTTCGATGCGGGTGTGACCGCTTCCCCACTGATGCCGAAGGTCGAGCGTCAGCGCTTGCACGACACGGTGGTGGAGCACATTCGCCGCTTTATCGTTGAAGGGGTACTTGAACCGGGCAAGAAACTGAACGAGCGCGAGTTATGCGAGACGCTTGGGATTTCGCGCACGCCGTTGCGGGAGGCGCTGAAGGTGCTGGCCGCCGAAGGGCTGATCGAGATTTCGCCGAACCGGGGCGCGTCGGTGTCGAAGATGTCGGAAGCGGAGTTGCGCGAGACCTTTGAATTGATGAGTGGTCTTGAGGCTTTTTCTGGCGAGTTGGCAGCGGAGCGGATGACGGCTGCGGAGCTTGCCGAGATCAAGGCGTTGCATTACGCGATGCTGGCTTGCCGGACGCAGAACGATCTGGCTGGGTACTACAGCCGCAACCAGGCGATTCACGACAAGATCAATGAGGCGGCGAGGAATTCAGCACTGCGGCAGACTTATGTCGCTGTTAATCGACGACTGCAGGCGCTGCGGTTTCGGTCGAATTTTCAGATCCCTAAGTGGGATAGCGCGATTCACGATCACGATGAGATGTTGAAGGCGCTCGAGGCGCGGGATGGGAAGAAGCTCAGTGCAATTCTTCGGCAACATTTGCTCGACAAGCGGGATGCGGTTTTGCAGGTGCAATCGCGAGAGGAGGTGGCGGGTTCGGTGTTGAAGGCATAAGTTTTTTGGATGCCCGGCGCTTTGTTTGCGCTGTTTGCCTGCGGCGTTGGGCTTTCCTTGATCTGGTTTTTTTGGTCTTTGGCCTTTCCTTGAATTGTTAGTGGTCTATTAGCGTTCGCCCCTGTGCGGGGCGGCACTTACTTTCTTTGCCGCCGAGGCGAAGCCGATGGCTCCCACCGTACTTCAACGAAGCCCCAGGTTTCCCTGGCAGATCCATCCGCGACGCACGCAGTGCGGAGTGGGAGCTGATGAGCCCTTTGTCATCACGGCCGAATGTGCGAGAACACAGATTCCAGATGTGCCACTACCGTAGCTGTGCGGGGGACCCGCTTAAGAATTAGCGGGGTGAGCCGCTTTCTTTGCTTATCTTTCTTTGCGGCCCTCCATGTCAGGCTAGTTGTCGCCTCACCCGAACCGATTGATGTAAAGATGGGGGGCGGGCAGCGAATGGAAGATGAAACGCTATTCAGCGGAAACCCGGGAGTGGGTAATCCAGCAGATGATGCCGCCGTTCAATCGTGCGGTCATCGAGCTGGCGGGGGCGACGGGCATCACCACGGTGACGCTGCGGACCTGGCGGCAGCATGCAAGAGATACAGGGAAATTCATGCCGGGCAATGGCAAAACGGGCGATCAGTGGTCAAGCGCCGGGAAGTTCAGGGCGGTGCTGGAGACGGCGTCGCTCAACGAGATCGAGACCTCACAATACTGCCGCAGTAAAGGCATTTATCCGGAGCAGATCCGGCAGTGGCGCGAGGCGTGCGAGCAGGCCAACGCGGTGCCTGAAACGAAGCCCACGGCGGCCCGGCGCAACGAGGCGAAGGCTGCGCAAAAGCGCATCCGTGAACTGGAGCGCCAGCTCAAACGCGCTGACGCGGCCCGTGCGGAGGCGGCGGCATTGCTGAACCTGCGAAAAAAAGCCGAAGCGATCTGGGGCAAGGAAGAGGACGACTGATCAGCCGCCCGGATCGTGAAGAAGCCATGCAGCTGATCGATGAAGCCGTACAGCAGGGGGCACGCCGTGCGCGTGCATGCGAGCAGTTGGGACTCAGCGTGCGCAGCGTCCAGCGCTGGCGCCTGTCGCCGCAGGACGGGCGCGCTCAGGTGAAGCGTGCAGCGCCGCCCAACAGGCTGAGTGAGGCAGAACGTCAGGCCGTGCTCGATGCGGCCAACCGTCCGGGCTACGCGAGTCTGACGCCGCACCAGATCGTGCCGAAGCTGGCGGATGAAGGGATTTATCTGGCTTGCGAATCGACGTTCTACCGGATACTGAAAGCAGCAGGACAGGGCCAGCGCCGGGGCCGCGCGCGAGCCCCGCAACGACGCACGCTTACGACGCATTGTGCCGATGGTCCGAACCAGGTGTGGTGCTGGGATATCACGTGGATGCCGGGCACGGTCAGGGGCCGGTACTTTTACTGGTACATGATGAAGGACATCTACAGCCGCAAACTGGTGATGAACGAGGTGTGGGAGCAGGAGTCGGCTGAGCACGCGAGCGAGTTGCTGAACAAGGGATGTTTGCGTGAAGGTATCGCCGGGCGTCCGCTGGTGCTGCACTCGGATAACGGCAGTGCAATGAAAGGCGCCACGATGCGCGCGGCCATGATCGATCTGGGCGTGCAGCCTTCGTTCAGCCGGCCGCGTGTGAGCAACGACAACGCCTTTGCCGAGTCACTGTTCCGTACGGCCAAGTACTGCCCGTTATGGCCTGAGCAGCCGTTCGACACGCTGGAGGCGGCCCGCGCATGGGTGCAGCGCTTCGTCCAGTGGTACAACGAAGAGCACTGTCACAGCGGCCTGAAGTATGTCAGTCCGGGGCAACGGCATCGCGGCGAAGCCAACGATCTGCTGGCCCGCCGGTGTGCGCTGTACGAAGACGCGCGCAGGCAGAACCCCGCACGCTGGTCAGGTGCCATCCGCAACTGGCACCTGGCAGACTCGGTCTATCTGAACCCGGAGCGAACTCACGCGTCGGCCAAAATGTATAAGCACGCAGCGTAACGGTTCATGCGACAACTACCTTGACACACACCGGCGGCGGCAAAGAAAGTAAGTGCCTGCCCCGCACAGGGGCGAACGCTAATAGACCAAGAACAATTCAAGGAAAGGCCAAAGAAGCCAGATCAAGGAAAGGCCAACACCACAGACCAACAGCCAAACAAAGCGCCGAGCACCCAAAAAACTTGTCCCCACAAATTGTTGGCAAACCTGTGGACAACCCGCCCACATCCCAACCAAGTTGTTGAAGCAACAGAAGTATCCTCTAGCGGCTCACGAGTAAGCATCGCTCAACCCCTGCGGCCAGGCGCGCCCAAAAAACCAGACAACAGCGCCGCCGCCCAAATCGCAACAACCTCACTCTCCAGTTGTCCACATAATTTGTGATCAAGCCTGTGGACAACTCGCGCACAGCCCAGTCAAGTCCTTGATGCTGCACGCGTATCTCCCACCGGCTCAGCCGCAGGCACAAGCCCAGTCATGTGATAAAAAGAAACTCCCACGCTTTGCCACTGAACGAGGCTCCCGCATGTCCACCGTCATGGCCTTCAAACTCGTCCTGCTGTCGCTCGGCGCGATGATCGGCCTCCAACTGCTCGCCAAGCGGCTACGACTCCCGCCGGCCGCGGCGCTTCTGGTCGGCGGCGCCGCGATGGCCTTCGTGCCTGGACTCCCTCGCATCAACCTCGATCCCGAGCTGGTCCTGGTCGTGTTCCTGCCGCCGCTCCTCATGGACGGCGCCTACTTCTCCGTATGGGACGAATTCAAGCGCAACCTCGGCGGCATCCTGCTGCTCGCAATCGGCGCCGTCGTCTTTACGACCCTCGCGGTCGGCCTGGTTGTGCATTGGGTCGTGCCGGCCTTACCGTGGAGCGCGTGCTTCGCGCTGGGCGCGATCGTCTCGCCGCCCGACGCCATCGCCGCGAAGGCTGTACTGGAACGCGTCGCGCTGCCGCGCCGGTTGATGGTGCTCCTCGAAGGCGAAAGCCTCCTCAACGATGCCGCCGGCATCGTGCTGGTCCGCTTCGCCGTCGCGGCTGCGCTGACCGGCACGTTCAGCGCTCAACACGCGGCCGGGCAGTTTGCCGTGCTCGGCCTGGGTGGCGTGGCGGTGGGCATCGCAATCGGCTTCGTGGTCGTCAAGCTGCTGCGCTACCTCGACGACGCCTATCTCATCATCACCGCATCTGCACTCTCTCCGTGGATCAGCTACATCGCAGGCGACATGCTGGACGTCTCGGGCGTCATCGCGACCGTCAGTTGCGGGATGGTGTTGGGCTGGCATCAGCATGAAATTTTCTCTGCCTCGGTGCGCATGCGCGGCACGGCTTTCTGGCAAGTCTTGATCTTCCTGATGGAAGCGCTCGTGTTCCTTCTGATCGGACTATCGCTGCGCGGCGTGATCGTGCGACTAGGCGGCGTCGGCGATACGTTGAACGCGTTTGCACCCGCTGTCGGCGCAGTGATCGCAGCCGTCGTGCTGTCGCGCTTCGTGTGGGTCTTCGCCGTCGAATGGTTGAAGGGACTCGTGTGCAAGCTGATGCGGCGCGCAAACATTGCGCTCGACTGGCGCTCGTCAGCAGTGACGAGTTGGGCCGGCATGCGTGGCGTGGTGACGCTGGCGATCGCGCTCTCGTTGCCTGAGGCGATGCCGGGGCGCGATCTGATTCTGGTCGCGTCGTTCGCGGTGATTCTCGTGACCGTGCTCGGGCAAGGGACCACGATCGGCGCGCTGATTCGCTGGGTCAAACTGGATAGCGTGAAGGAGCGCAACGAGCAGCATTTGACCGAGCCTCAGGCGTGGGCAAGACTCGAAGCGGCTCAACTTGCCGCGATCCAACCGCTTGTGCACGACGCCCAGGGACAAGTGATTCATCCGCGCCTGCTGGAGCAATATAGCTATCGAGCGCAGATGACGGAAACCTACCAGCATGTGACGGAATATCCTGCCGACGTTCGCGTCGCGCATTACGACGTTGTGCTCGCCGCCGTGGCAGCCGGTCGCAGCGAGTTGTTGCGGATGCATCGGTCAGGGATGATTCATGATGAACTGCTAACCGAACTGGAGCGAGATCTCGATTTGCAGGAGATCGCCGCGTTGCATGGCCGAGGATGACCGGGCCGCGTCTGAAGTGAGTCGACACGCGAACCGGTCGAACTGCGGTGAGCGTCAATGGCCTTTGAAAATATCCAGCAGCTGATTTTGCATTTGCATCATTTCATGCGCATGCTTCATCTCCATCTGCGCCATCGTGTCCTGATACTCCATTTCCATCTGCATCATTTTCTGCTCGATACCGATGGCCTGAGTACGCTGTTCAGGTGTCAGCTTGTCCATCATCATGCCGTAGTTCGGCGGCATCAGATACGTGCCGGCGCGCCCTATTCCCTGTGCCTGTACGGAGCCCGCTAAAAGCGCGAGTGGCAACAGGCTACACATCATTACAGCTCGAATCGATTTCATGTCATCTCCAGTCTCAAGTGAGTAGCCGGGTTTCAAAATCGGCTACATAGGCGACGTTCAAACGCTCAGACAGACAGGCCGCGGTCGATCCGCGGCACATGACGGGTCTGGATGCAACACCCGGGACCGACCGCAGCACACGATCGACCGGGTGTTTCATGGGTTTAGTCGCAAACGCTGACTGGAAATGACATGCTGGATGAAAATTGCACCGACGGTTTTTTTCTTCTGTGCGGCTGTCATTTTCGCCGCGGCACGCCGACTAATTAGTCTCTCCACGCCGACCCGAGAATCATCGTGCAAAAGTTCTCACGATGGTAATGCGGGTCTTTCAGCGCCAACACGTCCGCCTTCACGTTGCCGAAGGTCGTCTCCGGTTTGTGGATCGTCCCGTGTGCGAATGCATCGATGATGCCTTCCTTGAAATGCGCGCCGCGCGGATGCGCATGCGTAACCTCATGGCGTTGCTGCTCGCTGAACTCATCGTAAGCGAGGCCCAGTACGTCCATCTCCACGCCCGCGGTGACCAGCGCGACCACCGGCTTCATATATTGCGGAATCCCAGGCGTGGTGTGCAGCGCGATCGAGTTCCACACCTGCTCGATATCGTCTTCGCCGATGCCATGGCGCTGCAAAAAATCACGCGCCGCGTTCGCACCGTCCACCTCGAAGCGATCATGCTCGCTGCTATGCGGCGCGACGAGCCCCATGTCATGAAACATCGCGCCGATGTACAGCAGCTCTGCATCGTATTTGAGTTGCTTGCGCGCGCCGGCCAGAGAACCGAACAGGAACACCCGGCGCGAATGGTGATACAGCAGTTCGGTTTCGGTATCGCGTACGAGTTGCGTCGCTTCGCGCGCCATCATGCTGTCGGGAATCTGGATGCCTGCGATCGTGGTCATGCAAAGTACTCCATGAAAGACTTGAATGAACCGGGCGCGCGATCTTTGTGAGCCGATGGCGCGTTTGGTATGCTGGTCCGCGATGCGCTTTCTGACCGCGTTTCTGACTGATTAAGCAGCGCATCCGATGAAGTCCAGTATTGGTCAGCGCGCTGTCGCAAGCAATCGCCGTGCACCGTCGAACACTGCCAAACGCACCACGTTGACAGCCGCGGATTGCGGGCTCCGTCCATCGTCAAAGGAAGTCATTCGATGCCTACCGTCGCAATCGCGATCTTTCCTGGTGTGCAGGCGCTCGACGTCGCCGGTCCGGTCGATGTGTTCTCCGAAGCCAACCGGTTCATCGCGCCGCCGGATCGCTATAAGGTCACGCTGCTCAGCGCGGAGCCGGGTTCGCTGCGTGCGTCCAACGGCATGATGCTGACCGCCGATGCCACTTTCGGGAAAGCGCGCCGCCCGTTCGACCTTGCGCTGGTGGCGGGCGGCCCCGCGCTGCCCGACGATGCCGCGCCCGACACACGTTTGCTGGAGTGGTTGTCGCAAGCCGCCACGCAATGCGAGCGTTATGGCTCGATCTGCACCGGCGCATTCGCGCTCGGCCACGCGGGACTGCTCGACGCGCGCAATGTCACCACGCACTGGCAGCACGCGGCGCAACTCGCCGAGCAATTTCCGCAGGCACGTGTCGATTTCGACCGGATCTATCTGCGCGACGGCAATCTGGTCACGTCAGCGGGCGTGACGGCCGGCATCGATCTGTCGCTCGCGTTGGTCGCCGAAGATCACGGGCCGCACACGGCGCTCGCGGTCGCCAAGCGATTGGTGGTGTTTGCACAGCGACAAGGCGGCCAATCGCAGTTCAGCCCCTACCTGACCGCGTCAGCCGACGAGACCTCGCCGGTCGCCAAAGTGCAGGCGCACGTAATGGAGCGGATTCGCGAAAGCTTCACGGTCAAACAACTGGCGGATGTCGCGGGAATGAGCGCACGGAATTTCGCCCGCGTGTTCGTGCAGGAAACCAAGGTGACGCCACACGAATTCGTCGAACGTGCACGCGTGGATGCGGCGCGCAAGTTGCTGGAAAGCAGCAGCGCAGCGCTCAAGACGATTGCCTACGACTGCGGTTTCGGCACTGCCGACCGGATGCGCATTGTCTTCACGAAACGGATCGGCGTCACGCCGATGCAATATCGCGAGCGCTTTCGCTCTACCTGAAGGCGACATGAACAGGATATGAAGGCGGCGACAGCGGTATAAACGCGCGACATGAGCACGACTGGAACGCCACCGGAATACGGCTTGAAGCATGGCGCCGCTGCAAGCATCCGATATAGCGTGAGAAAATGACGGTCTTCTCAAGCCAACGATCACCAGGAACGACATGTCCACTTCTTCTCCGATCCGCGCGATCGTGACCGGCCACACTCGCGGCCTCGGCGCATCCCTTGCTGAACAACTGCTGGCGCGCGGCGTCGCGGTGCTAGGTTTGTCCCGCTCGCGTCACGCCACACTCAAAGAGCGCTTCCCGGCACTGCTCGAAGAAATCGAACTTGAGCTTGCCGATCCCTCGCGCGTCGCCCAATGGATCGCAACCGCTGCACTGCGCAGCTTCGTCAGCGGCGCGCAAAGCGTATTGCTGATCAACAATGCGGGTATGGTTCAGCCAATCGGTCCGATCGAAGGCCAGGACGCCACGGACATCGCGACCGCCGTGAGTCTGAATGTGGCCACGCCGTTGATGCTGGCGAGCGCGCTCGCCGCAGCCAGCGTCGACGCGACCGATCGGCGCATCATGCATATTTCGAGCGGCGCGGCGCGCAACGCCTATCCCGGCTGGAGCATCTACTGCGCGACCAAGGCCGCACTCGATCATCACGCACGCGCCGTTGCACTCGACGCGAATCGTGCGCTGCGTATTTGCAGCCTGGCGCCGGGCGTCATCGATACGAATATGCAGGCGGAAATTCGCGGCAGCGGCACCGAGCAGTTCCCGATGCGCGAAAAATTCGAAGACCTCAAACGCAACGGCCAACTGTCGACACCGGAACAATGCGCCACCCAGTTGCTCGATTACGCCTTCAGCGATGCATTCGGGCAAACGCCGGTGGCCGATATTCGCGAGGTCGCGAAACAGGCCTGACTCGCGAGCGCCACGCTCCCGTAAAACCTCACCTTTCGGCTGAAACGCCGATGCTCACACGCCGGGCGCGACCATCGCGCCGCGCTCGGCCGCCCCAATTTCGCCGTGCGGCACGAACACATAGCCACGCCCCCACACTGTCTGAACATAGCGTGGCTCGGAAGGATCGATCTCGATCAACCGCCGCAGCCGCCAGATCGATACGTCGAGGCTGCGTCCTTGATGCAGCACGCTATTGCCGCGTAATTTCTCGTTGAGTTGCACACGCGTGAGTACGGTCATCGCGTGATTGACGAAGATTTTCAGCAATGCGAACTCGGAACTGCGCAGCGCGAAATGCTCGTTATCGCGGCGCAATTCGCGCGCGGAGAAGTTCAGCTCGCAACGTCCGAAGCGATACGGCGGCCGCGTTTCCGGCGCGCCTGGCGCAAGCGCGCCGCGCCGGCGCAGCAATACGCGAATACGGGCGAGCAGTTCGGCAGGGTCGGCGGGCTTGCTCATAAAATCGTCGGCACCGAGCTCAAGACCAATCACACGATCTATCGCCTTGCTGCTCGCCGACAGCAAAATCACCGGCACGTCATTGCTGCTCATGCGCAAGTCGCGCAATACGGCAAGGCCATCACCGTGTGGTGCTGAGATGTCGAGCACCAGCAACGCCGGCCGTTCCATCTCGACCACGTGCTTCAGTCCGGCGCAATGCGGACGTGCGGACACACCGCAGCCCTGCCCGCGTAAAGATTCGCCCACTACGGCCGTTAAGCCGGCGTCGGCGCCTACAAAAAGAATGTGCTGACTCATCCAACTGATTCCAGGAGACGATCGGTTTTCAGAGACAGGCGATGGCTTGCGGGAATAGCTAATCCGCTGACCGCTTGTCGTCCGCGTCGCCATCTTCCCTGTATGCGGGTGTTCTCAAAACGGGGAACAGCCCCCAAGGTTGGCAATTTCTTCCCAACTCTTTCAACACGGAACGTGATAAGGGACGGCTCGCAATGTCACGGTACGATGCGCGGATCGGCTCCCGAAAAGTCTCACCTTTGGCACGGAGCGATTGGGGTTCGGTGCGAAGTACCCATTGGGTGACTCCCGAAAACGCTCACCTCAAGGGTTTGGGGGCAGGCCGCAAAGGCATGCTGGGCGGGGAACCGGTGTTCCCGAACAGGCTACTCCCGCAAACCCTCACCTTTGGAGAGGGTCGAGTAATCTGCATACCCAGGTAAGAGGCGGTGCGTGTCAGTCACTCCGCGCGGCGGGGAGCGGTGCACTTTCGGGCTTGCCCAAATCGTCGCAAGGACGACGGCGCCGAACAACGGCACCAGCCGTTGAACGGCATCAGTGTGTCGAGTGCGAATCGATCTTGCCGCTCACCGCTTTCAATCCGAAGCTCGCGACCAGCGAGAGCGCAGCGCACGCCGCCATGAAATACCCAGGCGCGGCAACATTACCCGTCGACGAAATCAGCCACGTGGCGATCAACGGCGCGGTGCCGCTAAATACGGTGAAGCTGACATTGAACGTCAACGCGACGCCGCTGAAACGCACGCGGGTCGGAAACATGTCGGCAATGATGCAGGCGAACGTGCCGTTGGCAAGGCACGCGGCCACACCGGCCAATGCGAGCAGCAGCACGACATCGATCGTATGGTGGCTTGCTGCCAGATAGAACGGATAGCTCAGCACCATCAGGAGCAGTGAGCCGAAACGCAGCACAAAGCGCCTCGGCAGTTTGTCGCCGAGCCAGCCGGATAGCAGAATGCCCGTCGACACCACCGCGAGACCGACGTTCTGCCCGATCGCCACGCGGCGCGGGTCGTAGTGCAACACGCGATCGAGGTAAGCCGGCATGTGCGCGAACAGCAAGCCGTTGAAAGCGGCAACCACGGCTGTCGTGCCAATGCCGAGCAGCACAGGCCGCCAGTGCTCGCGCAACAGTTCTGCGAGCGGATGCTTCGCAGCGAGATGCTTCATCTCTGCGAACGCCGGCGTTTCTTCGAGTTTGCGGCGCAGCCAGAAACTCAGCAAGCCGATTGCGCCACCGAACAGGAACGCAATGCGCCAGCCGTATGCCGCGACATCGTCGCCACTCAAAAAACTGTGCACCGAGAGATTGACGGCCGCCGCCAGCAACACGCCAGAGTTCACGCAGAAGAACACAATGCCGCACACAAGTCCCGCACGCCGCGGCACCGTTTCGACCACGTAGGTAATCGAACCGGGCAACTCTCCACCGAGGCAAAAACCTTGCAGGAGACGCAGCAGGATCATCAGCAGGGTGGCGCTGATGCCCCACGTCGCGTAGGTCGGCACGATACCCATGCCGATGGTGCACATCGACACGACGATCACCGACACGATGAACACGCGCCGACGTCCGTACCGGTCGCCGAAATAGCTCAGCACGATACCGCCTACCGGCCGCGAGAGATAGCCGATCGCAAACACGGCGAATGACAGCATCAAGCCGACAATCGGATCGCGCATTGGAAAAAACGCGCGACCGATAAACTGCGCGAAAATGCCGTAGACGACGAAATCGTAGAACTCGAGCGCGCCGCCAAGACTCGCGAGGATGATCATGCGCCACTGCGAGCGCGTAAGCCGCGCCGGGGCTTCTTCCGAAAATCTGGCGGATTCAAGACTGGACATGATTGTCTCCTGCGCGACCCGGCATGGCTCATTGCCATGTTCGCCGCGTTGCGATTGCCGTTGCCGTTGCCGTTGCCGTTGCGCCTTTTTCATTGCGCTTCTATCAGCCGCGTCTGCCTTGTGTCAGGCGATATAAGCGGCGCTTACGCTTGCTGCTTAGCCCGCGTTGTTGACTTCCCGCTCATGCGCCGTGCGTTGATCGCGCAGGACCTGGACGATCTGCGAGATGTCTTCATCGCCGAGTCCCCGATCGACCGCTTCCTGCAAAAGCTTGCGCACCTCGCCGACGGCGCGCAGCGGCGCGTTAGCCTCGTGCGCCAACTCCGCCACCGCGTCGAGGTCCTTCAGCATCGTTCTGATCGTGCCCGACGGACTCGACGGTGGCGTCAACATCCGCGGCATCAAGGTTTGCAGCAGCACCGAATCGGCCCAGCCGCCTTGCAACGCGGCCGGTATCGCAGCGGCGTCGATGCCGGCGCGCTGAGCTAGAACGCAGGCTTCAGCAATGCCCGCGATGGTCGTCACGACAATCGCCTGGTTCGCGAGCTTGGTCGCTTGTCCCGCGCCGGTGGCGCCCATGCGCGTGACACGCGAAGCATAGGCGCGCAGCAGCGGTTCGACCGCGGCGATGTCGTTCGCACTGCCGCCGCACATGATCGCAAGCGTGCCCGCCGCCGCGCCTGCTGTACCACCGGACACGGGCGCGTCGATCCACGCGCCGCCAGTCAGTTCGTGCCAACGCTGGGCAAAGCGCCGGGTTTCGGTGGGGGCGATGGTCGAATGGTCGATCAGAAAGCGCGGCGCGGCGGCGGCATAAGCAAGCCCCTGTTCACCGAAGACCACTTCTTCAACGGCACGCCCATCGCCGAGACACAGCATCACCACATCGCTCGTCCCGGCCAGTTGCCCCGGCGAGTCGCTGACGACACAGCCCTCTGCTGCCAGCGCCGCCAGTTTCGCCGACGATCGATTCCACACCCGCAGCGCGTGTCCGGCCGCGAGCAACCGCCAGGCCATCGGCTCGCCCATCTTGCCGATGCCGCAGAAACCGACGCGTGACGCGTCCAGCGCGAGGGTGACGCTCATGCCTCATCCTCACCGATCGACGCCTCATACGGCCACTCCACGGCGCCCGAGTGAGTCACCGCGCCGAGATTCGCCGGCCACACTAACGCTTCGTATTTCTCCAGTACACCGCCGAGACGTCCCCGTGTGAACGGCACGGCCTCCTTGGCGCGCCGCGCGAGTTCTTCGCCGCTCAATTCGACGTCGAGCGTGCCTTTGTGCGCGTCGATATGAATCCGGTCGCCGTCTCTGAGCAAGCGAATCGGCCCGCCTGCTGCCGCTTCCGGTCCGACATAGCCAATGCACATACCGCGCGTCGCGCCAGAGAAGCGTCCGTCGGTCAGCAGCGCAACTTTTTCACCCATCCCCTGACCGTAGATCGCCGCCGTCACGCTCAGCATCTCGCGCATGCCAGGGCCGCCCTTCGGCCCTTCGTTGCGGATCACGAGCACGTCGCCTTCCTGATAGGTCCGCTTCGACACCACCGACATGCACGCCTCTTCGGTCTCGAACACGCGCGCAGTGCCGCTGAAAACCAGGGACTTCAAACCCGCGGTTTTCAGACACGCGCCATCCGGTGCGAGATTGCCGCGCAACACCACCAGCCCCGCGTTCTCGCTCAGCGGTTCGTTATGCGGACGGACGACGCGGCCATCCGGACCCGCGAACGCCTTCAATGCGGTTTCGAGCGTTTCGCCGGTTTGCGTCAACGTGTCGCCATGCAGGAAGCCGCCCGCGAGCAGCGCATTCAGTACCACCGGCACACCGCCAACGTGATACAGATCCAGCGCGAGATACTTGCCGCCCGGCTGCAGATCGCCGATCAACGGCGTGCGGGCCAGCACCTCGGACACATCGTCCAACGTAAAGCGGATACCTGCTTCGTGCGCGATCGCGGGAATGTGCAGCGCCGCGTTGGTCGAACCGCCGGTGGCGGCCACTGCCGCGCACGCGTTTTCCAGGCTCTTGCGCGTGACCAGATCGCGCGGCAGCGGACCGCCGTTTTTCAGCGTGTTCATGACCGTTTCACCCGCACGGCGCGCAATCGCAATGCGCTCGCTATATACCGCAGGTACCATCGCCGAGCCGAGCGGCGCGAGACCGAGCGTTTCGGCGACCATCGCCATCGTGTTCGCGGTGAATTGTCCAGGGCAAGAACCCGCACCCGGCGTGCAACGTTTCTCGATGCCGCGCAAGGTTTCAAGCGACATGTCGCCGCGTTGTGCCGCGCCGACCGCTTCGATCGCCGTGAGGATGGTGGCTTGCGTGCCGTCCGGTGCGATGCCGGGCAACATCGCGCCGCCGAACAGAAATACGCCCGGCACGTTTACGCGCACCATGCCCATCAGAATGCCGGGCAGCGTTTTGTCACAACCGGCCACGCCGACGAACGCGTCATAGCAATGCGCTCGCACGAAAACCTCGACGCTGTCCGCGATGATCTCGCGTGACACAAGGCTAAAACGCATGCCCGAATGATTCATCGAGGTGCCGTCCGACACCGAGATCGCCGAGCCGCGAATCGGCACGCCGCCGCCCGCCGCGACGCCGAGGCGCACGTTGTCGGAAACAGCCGCCAGCGACATCGAGCATGGCGTGTTTTCGCCGAACGTATCGACAATCGCAACGAAGGGCTTTTCGATCGCCGCGTCGTCCATGCCGGTCGCCCGCAGGAACGCGCGATGCGGCGTGCGCGTGATGCCTTCAGTGACGGTGCGCGAGCGGTGTTTGTGGAGATTGCTCATGGTTTTTTTCCTGTACGTGTCCGTATGCTGTGCGTTCAGCCGTTCAGCAACATGCCGTTCTCGGCGGCGATCACCTGGCCGGTCATCGAAGGCGCATGCGCGACGATAAACCAGGCAAGGTCGGCGATCTCACCGGGCTGCGACACACGCTTGAGCGGCGCGACATTCGTCATGCTGTCGACGATCTTCGCGTACGCCTCTTCGCCCAGCACGCGACGCGGCAAGCCGTCGTCCACCATGCCAGGCGCCAGTGCATTTACACGGATATGCGGCGCGAGATTGCGGGCAAGCGAGAGGGTCAGCGTATTGACCGCACCCTTCGAAGCCGCGTACGCAATGGAAGAGCCCGTGCCGTTCAATGAGGCCAGCGACGAGATATTGATCACCGCCGTGCTGTGCGAAGCGTTCGACGAATCGCGCAACACCGGCACCGCGGCGCGCGTCATCTGGAACATGCCGATCAGATTCACGCGATACACGCGCTCGAACTCCATATCGTCGACGGCGGCCAGATCGCCGTGCGGGATGAAGCGCGTCGTGCCGGCGCAGTTGATCAGCGCGTCGATGCGCTGCCACTTCGAGGCCACCGCATCGACCGCTTTCACACACGCGGCGTCGGAACCCACGTCGACGTCGAACACCAGCGTTTCAGCGCCGAGCTGTCTGCATTGCGCTTCGACAGCCAACGCCGCTTCGCGCGTGCTGTCGTCGAAGTTACCGATCGCCACCGCCCAACCCGCGCCCGCAAAGCGCAACGCGGTCGCGGCGCCGATGCCGGTGGCCGCGCCGGTGACCATACAAACCTGCTGCGTCATCCTGCTCTCCTTATGCTGCTTTGCGTGTGGCCGGCATTGCCAGCACGATCACCGCAGCCAGCACCAGCGCGCAGGCAAGCACGATCATGCCGGGCAGCAAGGTACCGGTCGTGTCCTTCAGAAATCCGATCACGTAGGGGCTCACGAAGCCCGCCAGATTGCCGGTGCAATTGATCACCGCGATGGCCGCCGCCGCACCCACGCCGCCCATCAGCGCGGTCGGAATACCCCAGAACACCGGCGCAATCGAGTTGATGCCGATCGCCGCAACCACCAGCGCCGCCATCGAGAGCCATACGTGTTGACCGAGCAGCACTGAAGCCAGCATGCCTATGGCACCCAGCACCGCACACACGGCTACGTGTTTGCGCCGCTCGTCGTGCTTGTCGGCGTGACGCGCGATCAGGATCATCGCAACCGCGCTGATCAGCGACGGCACCGCCGACAGCAAACCGATATTCGCCACGCTCACCACACCGCTCGCGCGGATCATGGTCGGCAGCCAGAAGACCAGGCCGTAGTTGCCCATGGCAATGCAGAAGTACAGCATGCCGAGCAGCCACACTTTCGGATTGGTGAACGCGCCCCGCACCGTTTGATGAGCACGCGTTTGCGCGTCGGCTTCGAGGTCGAGCGCGAGCAGCGCCTTTTCCTCTTTGTTCAGCCAGCTCACCGACTCGATGCGGTCGTGCAGGACGAAAAATGCGGCGACGCCGACCACCAGCGAGGCGATCCCCTCGATCAGGAACAGCCACTTCCAGCCGGCGAGTCCATGCACGCCAGCCAGTTGCTGCATGATCCAGCCCGACACCGGACCGCCGATCGCACCCGACACCGGAATCGCGGCCATGAACAGCGCGATGATCTGTGAGCGTCTGTTCGACGGAAACCACGTCGACAGATACAGCACGATGCCGGGAAAGAAACCCGCTTCGGCAACGCCGAGCAGAAAGCGCAATACGTAGAACGAGGTTGCGCCGCTCGCGAACATGGTCAGACACGAGACGATCGACCACGTGACCATGATCCGCGCGATCCAGATGCGTGCGCCGACGCGATGCAAGATGAGGTTGCTCGGCACTTCAAAGATGAAATAGCCAAGAAAGAAGATACCTGCGCCCGCGCCGTACACGGTCTCGCTCAACGAGAGATCGGTGAGCATCTGCAACTTGGCGAAGCTCACGTTCACACGATCGATATACGCAACGATGAACGCGAGAAACAGGAACGGCACGATGCGCCACGCGAGCTTGCGATACAGCGCCATGCGTTCTGCGGATTCCGCGGGTTCCGCTGGTTTATTGGGCACTGCGGGCCGCTCGGCGCCGCCGTATAGAGGGGTGCTCATGCTTGTCTCCTTCCGCGCGCTTGAATGCGCGCTGTGGTCGCGGCAATGCGGCGCGTGGAGCGACTCCGGTTATACCCTGAGTCATATGATCGATGCGTAGCTGCTATGCTCGATCCACCCACTTCACGCTCTATCATCCTGCCGATATGGGAGATTAGCCGGATTGAGCGCCACACCGCAAATCACTGTTTTGGCGAAAGTCATTACCATTTAGTTATGTCAGCCGGGTAAACACAGATGGCAACGACCGAAAACGACGCGATCGACCGCTTCTTCCGCAGCGGCCTGAAGCTGCCGCATCTGCGCATCCTGGCGAGTCTCGCGGAGCTCGGACAGGTGACGCGGGTTGCGGCCGCCTTCCACGTCACACAGCCAGCCATTTCGAAGCAGATCGGTGAAATCGAGGAGGCGCTCGGCGTGCCGGTCGCCCGACGGGTCGGCAATGCGGTCGAGTTGACCAGCATCGGCAAGGTGATGGCCGCACGTGGCCGGGAAGTCCTGCGACACATCGAACTGGCGCGCCGTGACGTCAGCGCGCTGACCACCGGCACGGCCGGTCACGTGCGCTTCGGCGCGGTCGTGACGATTCCGCAGCCGCTGATCGCGCATGCGGTCGAACTGTTCATGCGGCGCGCGCCGTCGGCGACCCTGTCGTTCGTGGAAGCGACGCTCGACAAGCTGATCAAGATGCTAGACGAAGGCGAGCTCGATCTCGCCTTAGGCCGTAACCGGCTCGCCGACAATCAGGGCTTGTTGCGCCAGCAGACGTTGCATCGCGAGCCGTTCGTGTTCGTAGTGGGCGCGAGCCATCCACTCGGCAAGGTGGATATGCCGGTGAGCTGGAACGATCTGCGCGCGGCGCGCTGGATTACGCCGCTGCGGGGTTCGCCCGCTTTCGCGACGCTGGCAGAGACGCTCGCCGGACAAGGTATCCCGCTCGATCGCGGCGCGGTCGAATCGAGTTCGTTGACATTGAATCTGTCGCTGCTGATCGGGGGAGATTTCGTGTCGATCCTGCCGCTGTCGGTCGCGCGGCATCACGTGAGCCGTGGACGCATGCGCGTGCTGCCGCTCGCGCCGCTCGAACCGCTAGGTGAAGTGGTGCTGGTGTGGCGCGCGGATACCTCCGCGCCGGCGGCAGATCTGTTCAGCGAGTGCTTGAGGGAGTCGTCGTCGGAATTGCTGGATGGTGAGGCGGAATGATGCATGTGGACTCACGTGTCGCTGATTGCTCGCCAGCTCCCGAATGTTCTCACCTTTGCGTTTCTTGAAGGCATTCGGAAAGCCGGCCGCCGTCAAGGCAGCCGGCCCGTTCAACCAGACAATCAGAACTTGTGGCGAATACCCACGATCGCCAATTCCTGGCTGTTCGTCCCTGAATTGACGCCGTAACTGCCGATCGAGGCTTGCGCGCTCACCACCTTGCCGCTCGCGTTCAGTGTGTTGCCGCTCGCCTTCTGGTAGCCCGCCAGCGCGTACAGTTCAGTGCGCTTCGACAGCGCGTAATCCGCACCGAGGTTGACCTGGTTGTAGTGCGCCGAGCTCGGGCCGGTGAGCGACGTGTAGTTATAGCCCACGCCGGCGCGCAGGGCCGAGGTGATCTGATAGTTGAAGAACAACGAACCGTTGTTGAACCTGGCCGTGTCGCGGAATGCGGAGAACGCATCGTTCGCGTACTGCGTGTTCGAGTAAGCCGCGCCAATGGTTGCCGCGCCGATTACGTACTGTCCGCCGACGCGTACGATCTGAATCGACTTCGCACTCGCAAAGCCCGCATTGATCACGGTGTTGAACAGCGAATCGGAACTGCTGGTCCACGTGCGCACATTCGCCGTGGTCGTGTTGCCGCCATTCGCGTAGAAGTAGCCTGCGCCGAGCGACAGCGGGCCATTCGCATAGCCCGCGCCGAAGCTGTACGTCTGACCGTTGCCGGTTGCGCCGGCCACACCGCCCACGCCGTACAACGCTTCCACCTGGAAGCCTGCGAACACCGGGCTCACATACTTGACCGAGTTGCTCACGCGCAGACTGTTGTCGTAATTGTCGAGGTCGCCGGGCGTGGCGAACACGCCGCCGAAGTAGTTGTCTTCCGTGAGGCCTTGAACCAGATCCACGATCGGATCGTATTGACGTCCCGCCGTGACCGTCCCCCACGTACTGCTCGACAAGCCGACCACCGCCTTGCGGCCGAATTCGCGACCACCTTGACCGAGCGCGCCCGTACCGACGTTGAAGCCGTTCTCGAGCTGGAACACTGCGGCGAGGCCGCCGCCCAGGTCTTCGGTGCCCTTGAGACCCCAACGGCTGCCGGACAGGTTACCGCTGCTGAACTTCACGAGCGACGACTGATTCTGGCCGTTCGCGCCTTGTGCGTTGTGCACATAAGCGATACCGGCATCGACGATGCCATACAGCGTGACGCTGCTTTGCGCCTGAGCGCCGGCAGCAAACAGAAGACCGGCAGGCAATGCGAGGAGAGAAAGACGTTTCATTTTTTGAGTTCCCGTATCAATGTTCTATTTGTTTAAATCTGGCGAAACGATACGAGAGGAATTTGCGTCGGCAAACGAACTAATTCTTCGATGAATATGAAAGCGACAATCGCGTGGCAGCTTCTAAGGCCACGTATTGGCGTGCATATTGGCGTGCTTACTGGCGTGCTTATTGGCGTGATGTCACGCCGGGACGGCGGACAATTCAGAGGGCGCGTATTTCGAGGTCGCGAGGACTTTTGCGGGAACAGGGACATGCGCGCGCTGCACCAGCGCGCCACTGCGGAACATCAGCAGATCGCCCGGCTTGCAGGTGGTCCATACTTCATCGGTGAGCGGCGTGGTGGCGATTACCGCCGTGCGATCGGCCGGTGTGCCACGCTCGGCGAAATCCACCGTCAGATCGCCGTCGACGAGACGTGCGCTCGAAAACGGCCAGTGACGTATCACGTACGACAGACGCGTCGAGCAATACGCGAATTGCGCCGTACCGTTGGACAGCACGAAGTTGAAAATGCCATACGGGTTCAGCGTGCGTGTCGCCTGTTCGATAACATGGAACACGGCATCGACGTCGTCCACGTCCGTGTCCGCGTGCATGGCGAAATGCGCGTAGAGGCGATTCATGATGAAGCAGAACGCCGCTTCGCTATCGGTCGTGCCCACCGGCGCATACGGACCTTGCTCTGACTCACCAAGCGGCTGCAGATCGCCGTTATGCGCGAACACCCATTGCTGGCCGCGCAACGCGCGCATGAACGGGTGGCAGTTTTCCACACGCGCGCCGCCCTGAGTCGCCTTGCGAATATGCGCGACGACATTGCGCGACTTGATCGGATAGCTCCTCAGAAACTCCGCTACCGGCGACTGATACGCGGGTTTCTCATCGACGAACACGCGGCAAGCGCGATCTTCGTAGAACGCCACGCCCCAGCCGTCGACGTGATGGTCGGTGAGGCCGCCGCGTGCGGCAAAGCCGGTCAGCGAGAAACTGACGTCAGTGGGTTCGGCGCAGCTGAGGGCGAGCAATTGGCACATGTCCGCGGCCGCCCTATACCCATCGCGCCGGGGCATGCAGGAATGTGACGACATCCGCGGTTGCGGCGCTAGCGCTTTTTGAAGTTTTCGCGGCCATCACGTGTCATCCCAGTCGTTCACATTCACTGGGAGACTAGCGTGTTTCAATCGTCGCCGTTATAGCGAATCATGCTTTGCAAATCACCGGCGCGCGGGCTCCCGAAAACCCTCACCTTTGGCCGGCCCGCCACACGTGCTATGTCTAGCTTGCAAGTTTGCGGAACGTTTCCAGTACCGCGTCGCCCTTGAACGGCTTGACGATCCAGCCTTTCACCCCTGCCGCCTTGCCGCGCTCTTTCATCGCCGGGCTGCTCTCGGTCGTCAGCATGATGACGTTGACGGTCGTATTCGCGAGTTCGCCGCGAATCTTCTCGACCATCGTCAGGCCGTCCATGTTCGGCATGTTAACGTCGCTGATCACCAGTTTGATGCCGGGGCTGGCCTTCAGTTTGGCAAGGCCGTCCTTGCCGTCCACCGCCGTGTCGACATCCAGACCGTTCCTCTTCAGAAAGCCGGCCACTTCGTCGCGTACCGTGCTCGAGTCATCCACCACCAGAATTTTCGACATGTTTTTTCCTATGACAACTTTCAGAACAACTCCAGCTCACCACTGGTTTCTTCGATTACGCCCGTATCCGCCACGAAGTCGATTGGCGCATGCGCACACACGCATACAGTCGCGGCAAGCTGCACGGAACCGTTAAGCGTGATCGAATACGACGACAGCAAACCCGGCTTCAATTCGGACAGATGCCCCAGACAACGCGCACTCAATACATAAGGCGTCGACATGCCGAGGTCCGGAAAATAACGCAGGAGTTCCTGATTCATCGCGCCGCAGCACAGATTGCAGATTTCCAGAAAAACTTCCTGAAACGACCGCTCATCGAGCTGTTTCAGGTAGTAGTCGCGGGTGCTGCCGTTTTCGTCGAAGTGCACGATCAGCAGCAGTCTGAACACGATCGACGAGATGGTCAGCACGACCACCCGAGTGTCCTTTGTCGCGCCCGTACCGGCCTCGGCGAGTGGCACGATCTCGCACGTATCGCCGGCCTCCTGCGGCAAACGCGCCTGCGCCGCCTTGCGGAAAATGCGGTCGAAGCTGTCCTTCGCGTTGCCCGTAATCACATCGGCACCTGATGCAGCTTCGAGTGGAACTGATTGGCGAGCGATTCGACGCTGGAGAGCGACGCGGCGATCATCTTGCCACCTGCCTGGATGTCCTGGAACGTGGAGGTGGTGGTCAGGTCGTTGCGATGCAGACTGTCGCGATAGCTCTTCGACAGTTCCTCGGAACGCGCCGCGAGCGCCCGCACCTCGCTCGCCACCACCGCGAAGCCACGTCCGGCCGGACCCGCGCGGGCCGCTTCGATCGACGCGTTCAGCGAAACGATCACCACATGCCGGACGATCGACGATAACTCCTGATTCTTCGCGTGCATGTCGTGGTTCTGCGTCATCAGCGAGATCATCTGTTCGTGCCAGCGCTCGAATGTTGCGCCGAGGCTCTTCAGACGCGCGGCTTCACCGACTATCTGTTGTGCCTGATGTGCCCACTGGTCTTTGTCGTCGGTCGCTGCTTTCAGCGTTGCGCGCAATGCTTCGACGCTGGCCGATTGCTGCATCAGTTCGTCGCGCAACTGTCCGGCCAATGCTTCCCTCTCTTGCGCGGCCTGTTCGTGCTCGCGGAGCACTTCACCGTGGTCCGCGTATTCCGCCGACAACGCTTTGATCTGGGCGTCCGCTTCGGCGCGCAGCCGTGCCGTCAGCCTCGTGCTGTGCAACTTGTGCGCGACAAATGCCAGCAGCGCGGTCACCGCGCTGCCTGCCACTGCCGCCAATACATACTGTTGAATCACAACCTATCCTTCCGAAGTCCGCCGCGAAGCGCGTCAATCAGCCATCGCGTCGAGTTGCATTTCGCCGGTATCACCACGCGCTTCGACACCCAGCATATCGACGGTGACGCTATCCGGCAGGCAGACGATCGTCTGGAACTGACGGAACGACGCGCCCTTGAGATCGTCGGTGAAGCGCAGTTCGATGTGGCCGTTCTCGCGCTTAAGGAAATCGCGCACGGCGTCCATGCCGACGCCGCGGCCCGACACTTCCGTGACCGTTGCGGCGGTCGAGAAACCCGGCCGGAAAATAAATTCGGCAATAGCTTCGTCGCTCAGGTGTTCGTCGCTGCCGATCCAGCCGCGCTCGACGGCAATACTGCGGATCCGTTCGAGCGCGAGGCCACGACCGTCGTCGCTGAGCGTGATCTGCAGTGCCCGCTTGTCCACGCCCACTTCGATATCGATCGTGCCGGCCGGCGTCTTGCCGTGTGCGCTGCGCGCCTCGGCGGTTTCAATGCCGTGATCCATCGAATTGCGCAGCAGATGCATGAACACGTTGTTCAGCGTGCCACCTGCCTGGCCGCGCAGGCGATAGCCGTTGTCGTCGATACGCACGGTCGGCGCCGGCTTGCCCAGTTCCTGCGCGAGCGAAGGCAGCGAGTCCAGCACGCCGGACAGCGCATCGCGCACGCTTTCGCTGCCGAGCGCGCGCAAGGTTTGGCGCATCGCATCGCGCATCGACTGCAATTCGTGGAGTTCGCTGGCGTTCGTCTTGTCCAGCATGCTCAGGGTCTGCTGAATCTGGTCCTTCTCGACCATCACGTAGCGGTTGGCGTTGCCGGCGCTATTCGCTCCGGCTTTGCCCTTGCGCCCGAGGCTATGTTCGTTGATCTTCGCGTAGCTCTCGATCGCCTCACGCACGCGCGTCAGTTCCTGCATCAGGTCTTCCTGATCCCACGAGCGGTCCGCATCCGGTTGGCGCAACTCGTGATAGCTCTGCTCGGTTTCATGGACGACGTTGGTCAGATGCGCCAGGTTATAGGTGCGCGCATTACCCTTGATGGTGTGCATGTTGCGGAACAGTTCGGCGATCGCCGCATGGTCCGCTTGCGAATGCTTGCGGATGATGCGCTCGTTCTCGCTGACAAAGCCCGCGGAGCTTTCGATAAAGTGATGGAACTTCTCTTCGCTCACCGCGAGAATCTCGCCGATCATGTCGAGACGGCGGCGCTGTTCGCTGGCTTCTGCAGCGAGCTTGCGCAACTCGGTGACGTCACGCACGCACAGCATCAAACGCAGGATCATGTCGTTTTCGTCGGTGATCGCCGACCAGCTGAGGTCGAGAATCTTCACGCGGCCATCGGCCATGCGCTTCGAAATTTCGCCGACCAGCAAATGCTGATTGAACGCGAAGTTGATGCAGTCTTCGCCGAGGCACGCATGCGCGGCGGCATCGATTTGCGAGAGCACGTCCGAGCCGAGATCGGTATCCGAGAACACCAGATCCATCAAACCGCGGCCGGCGATGTCTTTCGTTTCGAAGATGTCTTCCAGATACGCGGAGTACTCTGCGTGGACCACAGCGCCGTCGATCACCGTCAAAATACCCTGCTGCATGTTCTGCAACATCGCCTGAATATCGGCCGTCTTCTGCTTGAGCTGCGCCGAGCTTTCCTGGATCTTCTCGATCATGCCGTTGAAGGCGACGATCGAATGGCCGATCTCGTCCAACCGGCCCACCGGCACGCGGCGCGTGAAATCCTGGCTCGATGCGATCTCGCTCATCATGGCTTGCATGCGGCTGAGCGGGCGGGTGATCTGACGGTAAAGCAGCGAGCCGATCGAGGTCAGCAGAATGATCGCGATACCGGTAACAACGGCGATGGCTGTCGTGATGGTGGCGAGCGCGGCGTTCAGTGCGGTGATCGCCTCGTCTTTCTGGCGGTTCTTCTCGACGCGGAGCGTTTCGACAATACCTTCGAGCTCGTCGCGATACTGCGCGACGTTGGCAAACAGATACGCTTGCGCGAGTTCGTTCTTGCCGTCGGCCTTCATTTTCGCGGTCTCGGCGATAGCGGAGAAGTAGTTCCCGAAGCTGTCGTTAGCCTGGGAAACGAGACCTTGCTGCGCATGGCTCGCTGCGTCTTTGGCTTGCAGCGCGAGGGCCTGTTGCAACGAGGTCTTTTTCTTCTTTAGTTCGTCCTGTGCCTGCGCGACCATGTTGGCGTCCGGCGCGTAGACGAGCGTCATGGTGGCGAGTTGCACGTCCTTGACCTGCGAGACGAGGTCGGCCGAGGCAAGCGCACTAGGCACAACGCCTTCGGTCACTTTGCGCACTTCGGCTGCGCTGCCGCGCGTCTGATAGACGGCGTAGCCGCCGATCGTCAGCAAGGCGACAAACATCAAGACAACCAATAGCGTAATGCGATGACGGATAGTCATGTGAAACCCCCGCGGGTGGCCTTTTGCGTCGGCCCTCGATCGGGGCTGCGCGTTTTTTGCAAAGTGTTGGGTAATGCCTGCAGCCTGGTCGTGCTTGCAGCTTTGCTGAGTATTGCTGAGTCATGTTACTAAGCGATGACTACACAATTTTGAATAGCGGAGAAGACGTTAAATATATTTCTAAAGTTTCTGGTTTTAACGCCGTTAATTAATGGCTATTAATTTTGTGTGCGGTCGCCATTCCAACAAACTGCGCGCGCAGACGGAACGCCGTCCGATTGTCGGCGCACGGTATGGACTGATTCGCGGAGGGCGCGCTCGACGCGTCAGCCGATCGGCGGCAGATGCTTCGCCGCCTCACGCAAGCTAAGCGGCGACAAGATGTCCCGTGATTCGAATAGAAAGCGGCTCACCGCTTGAGGCGCATGCCATGCGTAGTCGCGCAACGCCCAACCGATCGCTTTACGGATGAAGAAGTCGCTTTCGGCCGCAAGCGAACGCGCGTAACCGAACAAACGCACTTCGTCAGTCTGGTCGCGCCAGCCGAGTTGATGAATCATCGCGATGCGCCGAACCCACAGCGATTCATGCAGAAGCGCCGCATCCATTGAAGTCTGGGCTTGCGGCGTCTGCGCTCGCGCGGCTTTCAGCACATCGCCCACCACGCCTGCCAGCGGATCAATCGAATCCCACCAGGTGTTGCGCTGGGCGAGCGCGAGCAGATGCGCAATGTCCGCAATCGCAAGCGCCTTCCATTTGCGTGCTAACAGGTCAGTGGCCACGTAGTGATACTCGCGTTGCGGCATGGACCAAAGGACGTTGGCACAGGCGAGCAGGTGCTCGGCATTTTCCACCGACAAGCGCTTGAACACCGGCAATACCGCCTGCCGCCGCAAGGGTGTCGGCACACCGATGAAGTCGAAGTTGTCCCGCATATAGGCACGCATGGCGACAGCGCGCTGTGCCTCGGCGTGCGGGGCGAGCGCGGCCTTGATTTCTTTGCGGAAAGCGTTGGGTGTCATTGTGTGATGTTCGCTCGATTGGAACCGCGAGCATCCGGTGGATGCCGGCCGGGTCTTCCATCGTGTTAACAATCGCCGATTTGGTCACGCGAGGCAAGTGCTCCAAAAGGGTTTGTCATTCGATACGCGCTTGTGCACGAAGAGCTTGTCGCACGCTCCCGAATCTCCTCACCTTTGGATCTGAAGTGCGCAGACAGGTAGCACTATTCTCACCGCGCCGACTCCCGAATCTCCTCACCTATCAGCTTCTAGCCGCCCTCCCAACCGCCACCCAGCACCTTATACAAAGTCACGAGATTGGCCTGCCGCGACAGGCTATCCGTCGCGAGTTGCTGCTGCGCGGTGTAGAGCGTGCGCTGCGCGTCGAGGAACGTGAGGAAGCTATCCGTGCCCGTCTTGTAGCGCGCCTGAGCAAGCGTGTAATACCGCTGTGACGACGCCACATATTCGCGATCCGCCTCCACCTGATCGACGTAAGTCGCGCGCGCAGTCAGCGCGTTTGCGACCTCCTTGAAGGCTGTCTGGATCGTGCTCTCGTAATCGGCCACCTCGATCTGCTTCTCGATTTTGGCGACGTCGAGCGACGCCTTATTGCTGCCGTAATCGAAGATCGGTACCGACACGCTCGGCGCAAATGCCCAGGCGCCCGTACCCGCCTTGAACAGACTTGACAGCGTCGAACTCGATGTCCCGGCTGAAGCCGTCAGCTCGATCTTCGGGAAGAACGCAGCGCGCGCGGTGCCGATGTTCGCGTTCGCCGCCTTCAGCGCGTGTTCCGCCTGCACGATATCGGGACGGCGGGTGAGCAGCAGTGAGGGCACGCCCGCACCGATGTCGGCGAACGTCGACTCGTCGTCGAATGCGCGGGCGGGAGGAAGGTCGTCCGGGATCGGCGCACCCAGCACGGCGACCAGGTTGTTGCGGTCCTGCGCCACGGCGCGCCGGTAAGACGCCAGACTCGCCTTCGCGCTCGCCAATGAGTTTTGCGCCTGTTGCACGTCGAGCATCGACGAATTGCCCAACGCCTGGATTCGCTTGGTCACGTCGTACGTCGACTGATCCGCCTTGACCGTATCTTCGGTTATTTGCAGAAGACGTTCGTCGGACAGCAGGGTCAGATAGTCGGTCGCCACGGTCGCGATCAGGCTGATCTGCGTGCTCTGCCGCGAGGCATCCGTCGCGAGATAGTTTTCCAGGGCCTGGCGCTTGAGGCTGCGCAAGCGGCCGAAGAAGTCGATCTCCCACGAAGTCGTGCCGACGCTCACGCCGGTGGAACTGCTCGTTACGCCCAAAGTGCGCTCGCGAGTCAGACTGCCGCTCGCGCTGATCGACGGCGCGAGCGCGGCACGCGTGATACGGTATTGCGCCTCGTACTCAGCCACGTTCAATGCGGCGACTCGCAGGTCGCGGTTGTTGTCGAGCGCGATCTCGATCAGCCGTTGCAGACGCTCGTCGCGAAAGAAGCTGCGCCAGGCCATATCGGCGCCGAGCGGCGCGGCGGCAGCCGTCGTGCCTGCCGTGGTCGTGGCCACGGCGGTTCCCGAAGCTGCAGTAGCTGCTGCGGCGGCAGCGCTCGTGCTTTCGTACGCGTCGCCTTTTGGATAAGCCACCGCAACGGGGGCTGCTGGCCGTTCATAGTGCGGGTCGAGCGTGCAACCCGTCAGCATGGCAACGGCAAACGCCACCATGCACGTGCTCAATTTGAGTCTCATCATTCAACACCTTCCTGTTGCTTGACACCGCCGTGCTCACCGAACAGGCGGCGCACGACGACAAAGAACACCGGCACGAAAAAGATGGCTAGCAGCGTCGCGGCGATCATGCCGCCCATCACGCCGGTGCCGATCGCATGCCGGCTCGCCGAACCGGCGCCTGTGCTGATGACGAGCGGCAGTACGCCGAATACGAAGGCAAGCGAGGTCATCAAAATCGGCCGCAGACGCAATCGCGCGGCTTCCAGTGTGGCGTCGATCAGGCTTCGGCCCTGCGCCTGCAAGTCCTTGGCGAATTCGACGATCAGGATCGCGTTCTTGGTGGACAGTCCGATGGTCGCGAGCAGGCCCACCTTGAAGTAGATGTCGTCGGACAGCCCGCGGATATGCGCGCCCAGCACCGCACCAAGCACGCCCAGCGGCACGACCAGAATCACCGCGATCGGAATGGACCAGCTTTCGTACAGACCTGCCAGACAGAGGAACACCACGACCAGCGAAATCGCGTACAGGTAGATCGCCTGCGATCCGGCAATGCGCTCCTGGTACGATTGCCCGGTCCAGTCGATGCCGAAGCCGGCGGGTAGCTTCTTCACGAGCGCGTCGACGGCGGCCATCGCCTGGCCCGTACTGGTGTTTGCTCCGGTCTGCGCGGTGATTTCCATTGCCAGCGTGCGGTTGAAGCGCTCGATCTGCGGCGGCCCGAACGTCCATTTGCCAGTGGCAAACGCGGAGAACGGGACCATCTGGCCGTCATAGCCGGTCGTTGTGGTGGTGCTCGTGCTGGTAGTCGAACTGCTGCTCGATGTGCTCGTGCTTGAACTGCTCGTCGTACTGGACTTCACGTACCACCGTCCAATGTCCGACGGCATCATCCTGTAAGGCGCATCGGCCTGCACATAGACCTTCTGGATGCGTCCCGTGTCGACGTAGTTGTTCACATAAGTCGATCCGAACGCAGTCTGCAAGGTGTCGTTCACGTCGGCGATCGAAAGTCCGAGCGCACTCGCCTTCTCGCGATCAATATCGACATGGAACTGTGGCGTATCGTCGAGGCCGCCGGGTCGCATGCCGGACAGTGCGCTGTCCTGCGCGGCAAGCGCGATCAACTGCTGGCGCGCGGCCATCAGCTTGTCGTGGCCCTGCCCGGCGCGGTCTTCCAGCTCGAAGTCGAGACCGCTCTGCGTACCGAGTTCCTGAATAGCCGGCGGATTGAGCGCGAAAATCTGCGCGTCGTGCGTGGCGGCGAAGTGCATGTTGGCGCGCTGGATGATCGCCGCCGCCGAGCCGTCGCTGCCGCGACGCGTGCTCCAGTCCTTGAGCTTGATGAAAGCAAGACCGTTGTTCTGCCCCGAGCCGTTGAAGCTGAAGCCGGTCAACGCGATGATCTTGTCCACCTGCGGCAGACCGAGGTAATACGCCTCGACCTTTTTCACGACTTCCAGGGTCTGCGCGGCGGGCGTGCCGGCCGGTGCGGAAATCGACGTGATGATGATCCCCTGGTCCTCGTCCGGCAGGTAGGACGACGGCAGCTTCATGAAGAGCAGTGCGACGACGCCCACAATCAGCACGTAGATCACCATATAGCGCGTCGGCTTGCCGATCACGCGCGAGACCGTCGAATCGTAGCGATCGGTTCCACGTGTGAGCACACGATTGAACCAGCCGAGGAGGCCACGCTTCGTATGGTGCTCGACGTCCGCGCGCCTGAGCAGGGTGGCGCACAGCGCCGGTGTCAGCGTCAACGCGAGGAACACGGAAAGCAGCATCGCGGCGACGATGGTGATCGAGAACTGCCGGTAGATCGCGCCCGTGGAGCCCGAGAAAAACGCCATCGGAATGAACACGGCAATCAGCACGGTCGTAATGCCGACCAGTGCACCGGTGATCTGCTTCATCGCCTTGCGAGTGGCTTCGACGGGCGACAGCCCCTCCTCCGCGATCAGCCGCTCGACGTTTTCCACCACCACGATCGCGTCGTCCACCAGCAGCCCGATGGCGAGCACGAGCCCGAACATCGAGAGCACATTGATCGAAAAGCCCACCGCCGACATCACCGCAAACGTGCCGAGCAAGGCGACCGGCACGACGATGGTCGGAATCAGCGTCGCGCGCAGGTTTTGCAGGAACACGTACATCACGACGAAGACCAGCATCACCGCTTCGATCAGCGTCTTCACCACCTCTTCGATCGAGATGCGCACGAACGGCGTGGTGTCGTACGGATAGTCGACCACCACGTTGTGCGGCAATTGCCCACTCAGTTCATCGAGCTTGGCGCGGACCGCTTTGGCTACGTTCATCGCGTTCGCGCCGCTGGCCAGCTTGACCGCGAGTGAGGCCGCCGGCTTGCCGTTCAGACGCGAGTCGGTGCTGTAATCGTCGCCGCCGACCTCGACGCGCGCGACGTCCTTGAGCATGACCTTCGAGCCGTCGCTATTCACGCGCAGCAGGATCGCGCCGAACTGTGCAGGCGTAGTGAGCAGGCTCGATGCCGAAATGGTCGCGTTGAGCGCCTGCGTCTTCGTAGACGGCGAGCCGCCGATCTGACCGACCGAGAGTTGCACGTTCTGATTCGTGATCGCGGTAGTGACGTCGCCGGCCGTCAAACCGACGGCCTGCAACTTCACCGGATCGAGCCAGATGCGCATGGCGTGCTGCGCGCCGAACAGCGTCACGTCGCCGACGCCGTCGATCTGCGTGAGCGGATCTTCGACCTGCGTCGCGATGATATTGCCCAGGTCGATGGAATTCATGCTGCCGTCAGTCGACGACAGCGACACGATCATCAGAAACGAATTGGCCGCCTTCGCCACCTGCACGCCCTGGTCCTGAACGGTTTGCGGCAGCGACGAACTGGCCTGCTCCACTTTGTTCTGCACCTGCACCTGGGCGATGTCGGCATTGGTGCCCTGCTGGAACGTCAGCGTGATGGTGGCCTGTCCGGCCGAACTGCTGGTGGACGACATGTAGAGCAGATGGTCGATGCCGCTCAGTTTCTGCTCGATCACCTGCGTGACGGTGGTCGCCACGGTTTCGGCCGAGGCGCCCGGATAGGTTGCCGTGATCTGCACGGAGACCGGCGCCACACTCGGGTACTGTTCGACCGGAAGCGTCCCGATGGAGGCGCCACCGATCATCATGATGACGATGGCGATGACCCACGCGAGGATCGGTCGGTTGATAAAGAAACCTGCCATGTGTGTCTCGCTTTAGCTGTGTGCGGCCGACGTGTTGTCCGCGGTGGCGGGCGCACCCGATGTGGCGGGCGATTCAACCGGCTTCACGACGCCGCCCGCGCGCGCTTTCTGCGATCCGGCGACGATCACGCGATCGCCCGCCTTGAGGCCGCTCGTCACGAGCCAGTCGGCACCTGATGCGGTGTCGGCCGTGACGGGTGTCTGCGTGACTTTGTTATCGGCGCCGACCGTCAGCACGCTCGCCGAACCGTCGGATGCACGCGAGACCGCGAGTTGCGGCACCGTGATCGCCTGCTGGTTCACGCCCTCTTCGAGCCGCGCGCGCACGAACATGCCGGGCAACAGCACGCCGTCCGGGTTCGGGAACACGCAGCGCAAGGTCACCGAACCGGTGGTGGCGTCGACGGTGATATCGGAGAACAGCAACTTGCCGGGTTGCGCGTACGCGCTGCCGTCTTCCATCACAAGATGAACGACCGCGCCGTCCGGGCCCGCCTGCTGCAACCGGCCACTGGCGAATTCTTTCTGCAGCCGCAGCCAGTCGGCGGAAGAGCGCGTGACGTCGAGATACATCTCGGTCGTCGCCTGGACCGTCGCGAGCGCAGTGGTCTGCTCCGCGGTGACGAGCGCGCCTTCGGTCACGCTCGATTTGCCGATCCGTCCCGCGATCGGCGCAACCACCTTGGTGTAGCCGAGGTTGATAGCAGCGGTCTTCAATGCGGCGCGGTCGGCGACCACGTCGGCCTTCGCTTCCACCCACGCAGCGACGGCGTCGTCGTAGTCCTGCCTGCTCACACCTTCGATCTTCGACAGTTCGGTGTAACGGTTGGCCTTGGTCTGCGCGGCGCTCGCTGTCGCCTCGGCTTTGGCGAGCGTACCGACGGCCTGGTCGTACGCCGCCTGATAGCTGGACGCGTCGATCTGATAGAGCACGGCGCCGGCTGCAACCAGCGAGCCTTCAGTGAAAAGGCGTGTCCTGATGATGCCTTCGACCTGCGGCCTGACCTCGGCGACACGGATCGCCGACAGCCGCCCGGACAATTCGGTGCTCGACACAACGGTGTGCGGCGTGATCGTTTGGACGCCTACTTCAGGAACCGACTGCGGCGGTCCATGGGGTGCCTGCTCGCCACAACCCGCCAGCAAAAACGCGGCGGCGGCGACTGCGGCGGCAAGATGCGTGAATCTCGGTGCACGCCGGGAAAGTCGGGGCACGGTATGGGTATTCGGCATGCGTTGGGCATCCTTCGACTCAATTCGACAAAGGGCCGTCTGGCATGCGTCTCTGGGGAAACCGCGCAACGCCGCGCCAGCGGCAAGGGATGGCCCAGCATAGTGAGCGGCGTCTTACGGTGGCTTAGGGAAGGATTACGAGTTGTAACGTAACGCGTGGCGAGGCGCTGAATCGGGCAGTGAGACGTCGAGTGGCGTTGATTGCTTCATGCAGGCTGATAGAACCCGAGGCGGCCTCCGTAATAAACTGTAAGCGCGAATAAGAACCCGAAACCGCTGCCCTTGCGCGATTCGCTATATTGCGATGTGCGACAGGCGCGCGGCCGCGCTGTCCGTCCATTGTCCTCATCGATCAGGGCTCAGCCATGTCAGACACGCCCATCCAGGTTTTACTGGTCGACGACGACGCCGACCTTCGTGACCTGCTCAGAACCTTCTTTCAACAACGCGGCATCGAGATATCCGTGTTGCACGACGCGAACCAACTGGCACGCCGCCTGGAACGCGAGCGGCCCTCGATCATCGTGCTCGATCTGATGATGCCTGGCGTCGACGGACTCAGCGCGCTCAGGCAACTGCGTGCGACCGGCGACACGATTCCCGTGATCATGCTCACGGCGCGCGCAGACGGCGTGGACCGCGTGATCGGTCTGGAGCTCGGCGCCGACGACTACCTCGGCAAGCCATTCATGCCGCAGGAACTGCTCGCGCGTATTCATGCGGTGTTGCGCAGGCACGCGCATCCCTCGGCGACCACGAACGCGACGGTCGAGAAGCGCGAAGCGCTGCGCTTCGGCCGCTTCCGGCTCGACTTCGCGACCCGCACACTGTTTCGCGACGACGAACCGCTCAAGCTGACCAGTGGCGAGTACGCGCTGCTCGAAGTGCTTGCCGAGCACCCTATGGAGACGCTGTCGCGCTCGAAGCTCGTCGACCTGCTGCATGGGCCGTATTCGGAAGTGACCGAACGCGGTATCGATGTGCCGGTATGGCGCCTGCGCCGTCTGCTCGAAGACGACCCGGCCAACCCGCGCCGGATCCAGACCATACGCGGCATCGGCTACATGTTCGTGCCCGGCGGCAACGACGATGAAAAATCCCTTTAATACGCTGTTCGGCCGGCTCTCGTTGATGACGGTGAGCCTGATCGTGCTAGTGCACATCACCGCCATCGTTCTGGTGGACCGTGACCGCGGCCAGATCGACGCCGGTCATGCGCAGCGCGCCGTGCTCCTCGCAGTGCAGGCGAGGCAGAACGGCACGCTCACCGCTTCGCGCGTCGTGGCAACGCTCGGTGTGTCTTACGTGAATGCGCAAGACGCGATTCGCTATGGCTGTCCCGCGCCTTGTGAGAACACCTCGGGTCCGTTCGAGCATGACTTGCGCAAGAAGTTGCCCGCAGGCAGCCAGGTCGTAGCGGACACCGACGACGGCACGGTCTGGGTCCACTACGCCGGAAATCCAGGCTGGATCACCATGCAAAACTCGACGCTGCCGGCGCGTCGCTTCTGGGGCGCATCGGCGACGATGCTGGTGCTGGCGGTGATCATCGCGCTGTTCGGCGCGTGGCAATTGCAGCGGCCATTGCACCGGCTTGCACTCGCTGCACGCGAGTTCCGCACCGGCCATCGCGCGCCGGTTGTACAGGCGAGCGGCCCGCGCGAGCTGAAGGAACTGATCGGCGACTTCAATCAGATGGTGCAGGAACTTGCGCAGGCCGAGCAGGAGCGCGCGGTGATGCTGGCCGGCGTGGCGCACGATCTGCGTGCGCCGATCACGCGCATGCAGGTGCGCGCGGACCTGCTGCCCGACGAAGCGAACCGCCGCGGCTTTTTGCGGGACTCGGAATCGCTGTCGCGCATCGTCACGCAGTTTCTCGATTTCGCGCGTGAGACGGCGGATACCTCGCCAAGCACGAGCGTCGACGCTCACTGCCGCCGGCATTACGGCGACAGTCTCGCGGACGAAGCGCTCGTGCGCCTCGATCTGCAGGCCGGCGATGGTTTCGGCTTGCCGCTTGTCGACCTCGACCGGATCCTGACCAATCTGATCGAAAACGCACTCACCTATGGCGAGCCGCCCGTGGAAATTTCGACCTCACGCCGCGACGGCCAGTACATGCTCGAGGTGCGCGACCACGGCGGCGGTATCCCCAGCGCTCAACTGGATCGCGCGCTGCAACCGTTCGTGCGGCTCGATGAAGCACGCAGCGGCGATGCTCACTGCGGACTGGGGCTCGCGATCGTGCGGCGCCTCGTGCGGTATAACGGCGGCGCTTTTCATGCCGATAACGCCGCCGATGGCGGTTTCGTGGTGACGCTTACGTTTCCCGCCTAGTTATCGGCTTCGTTTTCGGCTTGATTTACGGCTCAGACTTGAGCCGTGTTGTCAGGAACGACGATCGCGCTGTGCGGCCCGCCGCCGGGGCCGCCGGGTCCACCACCGCCCGGGCCGCCGCCGCCCCAACCCGGAGGCGGACCCCACCAGCAACCGCTCAAGGTTGCGCTCAGTGCGGCCAGCGCCGCGATCGTCAATAGCTTCTTCATGCTTTCTCCTTCGATAGATCTACGGTCACGCAAAGTCGTTGCTCAAGTGGCGACGACGCGCGTTATCCGCAACTTATCAATCAGCGGGAGATCATGTTTTACGACGCCGTTACAAGATGGCGAGGCGTGCCTGCTTTTGTCACGCAAAGGTTGAGGTGTGCGTCGCCGTGCGGCGCAGGTAACACGGCTTTTGCGGTGTGGGGCGACGCAAGGTGCCGCACACACGCTTTGTTTGTATATGGAAGAGGATGTAAGGAGATGGGTGGTATCGGTCCTGCACTGGCGCGCATCAAGGTGAGGTTTGGAGCGCTTGCCACATCACCGTCGGCGGCCATGACGAGGACTCCCTGGAAATCCTCACCTTATTTGAGGTGCGCACCCAGCATGGCAATTTCTCACCTCCTGGAATCGCTCACCTTTGCAGATCATCTCCTGGAATTCCTCACCTTAGTGCGTCTTTGCGCGCTTCCAAGGTGCTGTTCGGCTCATGGAATGACTCACCTATGACGGAGATGATGTTGTCTCCTGGAATTCCTCACCATTGGTTGGGATAACAACGTCTCCTGGAAATCCTCACCATTCTTCACTGCTCGATGAACCCGAGCGTGAAAGCACCTGGTGTCGTCGAATCGCGTGTCAAGGTGAGTGTTTCCAGGATGGTGAGGACTTCCAGGAGCTGAAACTCATATCCATCGCGTCCTTCGGGCCTTCGGCAATAGCTCTCCCGAAAAACCTCACCTTCGTCAATCCCGCCGCAAGGCCTCTAGCGCTGGCATCAGTCAAAAGCCCGAATCCATAAACAAAAAACCGAACCTTCTGCTAGAACTTCACCTTCAACTGAAACCCGATCGTGAACGGAAGATCGTCCGAAGGGATCGGCGGAATCACAATGAAGTTAGCCCCGACGCGTTTGTATTCAACCATCACGATCGGTGCGACCACCGGCCCGATCGTATGGTTACGGCCCAGACCCCAGTTGCCATAGTTATAGCCCGAGATGATCCCGCCCATCGCCGCGATCCGCACGATGCCCCAGTGCGCGAATTCCGGCGCCCAGACGCCGCCGCCATAATAAGAAGGCCGCCGCAGCGAATTGCGAAAGCCGCCGGCAGTCAGCGCCCATTGATTGTTGAGCCAGCATTCGACGCCAAGGCCAGGATTGAACTGTTCGAAATGCGTGTTCGGGTCCGGGTTGATGTGATACGAGCCGAGCATTGCGTCGACCCATACGCCGCTCTCGCACCAATTGGCCGCATGCGCCGCAGACGCCGCGGCCAGGCTCGCGACAAGCGCCACGGTCGTGTGTCGAATCTGCTTCTTTATCTGCCGAAAATGCATGGGATCTCCGTCACCGGTCGAGCGCCGGTGTCGTCTATGTTCGAGGTGTTTCTGCTTGCCGTCCGTCGCGCACTGTACCTCAACCCGCACTGGCGATGTGGAGGGCACGCTCGGGCGCGCGGGCACAGGACGTGCCCCACGGCGCAGATGAACCATAACGGAGAACCGATGGCAAAGCAGTGAACACCCGGCAGGTGTCCACCGTTGACGTCTGGGAAAGGCCTAGAGACTGAGGTCGGACAGGCCCGGATGATCGTCGGGACGGCGGCCGAGCGGCCAATGATAAAGACGGTCGGCCTCGCGAATCGGCAGATCGTTAATGCTGGCATGACGGCGCGCCATCAGCCCGTGCTCATCGAACTCCCAATTCTCGTTGCCGTACGAACGGAACCAGTTGTTCGAGTCGTCGTGCCATTCGTAGGCAAAGCGCACGGCGATGCGGCTATCCGTGAAAGCCCATAGTTCCTTGATCAGGCGGTAGTCGAGTTCCTTTGCCCATTTGCGGCGCAGCAGTCCGACGATCTCCGCGCGCCCATGCGTGAACTCGGCACGATTGCGCCAGACGCTATCCGGCGTGTACGCGAGCGACACGCGTTCGGGGTCACGGGTATTCCAGCCGTCTTCTGCGGCACGCACCTTCTGGATCGCGGTTTCGCGTGTGAACGGCGGTAGGGGCGGGCGGGTTTCGATCGGGTCGGCCATGATGGCTCCTCAGTCAGATTGCGGTACGCCGTGACGGCGGTCGTTTGCCAGGGGATCTGCTCGCTGATTCACCCGCGAGTTGCGCCGATTCGCTTGCGGACTCGTTATCGAGCAAGGCTTCGGCGGCGGTTCGTGCATCGAGCGCGGCGTCGGCTTCGCCGCTCACCAGCGCCACGGCGATGGCGCCGTCCAGCAGGATCAGCCATTGGCGCGACAAGCGCGCGGCGCGGCGGACGTCCATGCCCGATTCGGCCGCGTATTCATCGCACTGGGTTCGCACAAAGGCGAGCAGCCGTTCCTTGTGTTCACGCGCGACGATCCGGATCGGATCATCCGCGGAGGCGATTTCGCCGGCGGCGTTCAGAAACGCGCAACCATGAAAATCCTCCGACGCGAACCATTTGCGCAACACGTCGAACATGCCGAGCAGGTGTTTGCGCGCAGTCTTGCCCTGTCGCAGCGTGCCCGCGATAAACCAGTTCATCCAGCGTTCGTCGCGCCGCTCCAGCGCGGCGGCGACCAGCGCGTCTTTCGATTCGAAGTGCGTGTAAAAGCTTTTGCGCGCGGTGCCGGACTGCTTGACGATCGCGTCGACACCGGTTGCATGAATGCCGCCCGCGTAGATCAACGCTTCCGCGGCGTCGAGCAGCCTTTCACGCGCGCTGCCGGACGCAGCCAGTTCAGTGGGGTTTTGAGTAGCCATGGGCGAAGGGTAGAACGATCATTCTCCTTCGTCAAGTTTTTGTGCGCTTTGGCAGGTTGGGTACGCTTACTGCTATCGTGGTGACAATCGAACAACCGGAACGAATTTCATGAATCGCTCTACTGTCCGCGCAATGTTTGTACGTACGCTTTTCAGCGCAACGCTGCTGACAGCGGTGGCCTGTACGCCTTTGCAGGTGCTCACGCATACGGTCAGCCAGAACGAAGCCCGCGTGCCGGCTGGACACTACGAGATCGATCCCGACCATAGCAGCATTACCTTCGACATCGATCACTTCAAATATTCGCGCTTTACCATGCGGTTCGATCGCAAGCAGGGGCAGCTCGACTGGAACGAAGGGGGCCTGGACAAGAGTCGCGCGACGATCACGATCGACGCCGCGAGCATCGATACGAATGTGCCGCTACTCGACAAGATGGTAAAAAGCGCAAGCATGCTCGACGTGTCGCGCTATCCGGAGCTGCGCTTCACCAGCACGCGCTTTGAGCGCACCGGTGAATCGCGCGGCACGTTGACCGGCGATCTGACGATTCACGGCGTCACGCAACCCGTGACGCTCGACGTGACTTTCAACGGTTTCGCACCCGATCCGCTCACGAAAAAAGATACGCTCGGTTTTTCCGCGGACGGTCATTTCAGCCGCGCGAAGTTCGGTTTGGCGACATGGTATCCGGCTGTCGGCGACGATATTCATGTACGCGTTCAGGCTGAGTTCGTTAAAACGCCCGCAGGCGCGTAAGCGCGGTGCGGGCGTTTCGTTTCATTGCTGCTTTTACAGTGTGCTGTTTTTTAGCTCACGCAGCAGTCCAGTCGAGAATCACCTTGCCGCTCTCACCTGAGAGCATGGTGGCGAACGCTTCCTGATAATCGTCGACCTTGAAGTGGTGCGTGAGGATCGGCGACAAATCCAGACCGCTTTGCAACATCGCGACCATCTTGTACCAGGTCTCGAACATCTCGCGACCATAAATACCCTTGATTTCAAGGCCTTTGAAGATCACCTGGGTCCAGTCGATCGCGGTCTGCGCGGGCGGAATGCCGAGCAGCGCAATCTTGCCGCCGTGGTTCATCGCTTCGAGCATGCTGGTGAAAGCGCTCGGCACACCTGACATTTCCAGTCCGACGTCGAAACCTTCAGCCATGTGCAAATCAGCCATGACGTCGCGCAACGATTCACGCGAGACGTTTATCGCACGCGTCGCGCCCATTTTGCGCGCGAGTTCGAGGCGATAGTCGTTGACGTCGGTAATCACGACATTGCGTGCGCCGACGTGTTTCGCGATCGCCACCGCCATAATGCCGATCGGCCCGGCGCCGGTGATCAGCACGTCTTCGCCAACCAGATTGAACGACAGCGCCGTATGCGTGGCGTTGCCGAACGGATCGAAGATCGCGGCGAGATCATCGGAGATTTCGGGCGGAATCTTGAACGCGTTGAATGCGGGAATCACGAGGTATTCGGCGAATGCGCCTTCACGATTCACGCCAACGCCCACCGTATTGCGACATAAGTGCCGACGACCCGCACGACAGTTACGGCAGAAACCACAAGTGATATGCCCTTCGCCCGACACGCGATCGCCGATCGCAAAGCCGCGCACTTCCTGACCCATTTCGACAATTTCACCGACGTATTCGTGGCCGACATGCATCGGCACCGGAATCGTTTTTTGTGCCCAGTCGTCCCATTTCCAGATATGGATATCGGTGCCGCAAATCGCGGTACGCGTGATGCGGATCATCACGTCGTTGTGACCGACTTCAGGTTTCTTCACATCCGTCAGCGTGAGGCCCGGTGCGCGTTCGAGTTTTGCCAATGCTTTCATGTGCGCCTCCGCTTCAGATAATGCCGAGTTGCCGGCCTACACGCGCGAATGCGTCGACGGCTCGATCGATTTGTTCCGGCGTGTGCGCGGCACTCATTTGCGTGCGGATTCGCGCGCGGCCTTTGGGCACCACGGGGAACGAGAAGCCAATCACGTAAACACCTTCCTTCAGCAACGCGTCGGCCATGTTCGATGCGAGTTGTGCGTCGCCAAGCATGACCGGAATGATCGGGTGTTCGCCCGGCACGAGCGTGAAGCCGAGCGCGCTCATCGCACGACGGAAATGCGCGCCGTTTTCACGCACACGCGCGCGCAGTTGCGCACCTTCGTCGCTTGCCAGCAATTCGAGTACCGTCAGCGAGGCGGCAGCAATGCTCGGCGTCAGTGTGTTCGAGAACAGATATGGACGCGAACGTTGACGCAGTAAATCGATCACTTCCTGTCGCGCGGCGACGTAACCGCCCGAGGCTCCGCCCAGTGCTTTTCCGAGTGTGCCGGTGATGATGTCGACGCGCGACAGCACGCCGCAATGCTCCGGCGTACCGCGCCCATGTTCGCCGACGAAACCGACCGCGTGCGAATCGTCGACCATCACCAGTGCGCCGTAGCGGTCGGCCAGATCGCAAATGCCCGCGAGATTGGCGATGATGCCGTCCATCGAAAACACGCCGTCGGTGGCGATCAGCTTGAAGCGCGCTCCAGCGGCATCGGCTTCTTTCAGCCTGGCTTCGAGATCGGCGAGATCGTTGTTCTTGTAGCGAAAGCGCTTCGCCTTCGAAAGACGCACACCGTCGATGATGCTCGCATGGTTCAGCTCGTCGCTGATGATGGCGTCGTTGTCGTCGAGCAGGGTTTCGAACAGACCGCCGTTCGCATCGAAACAACTGGAATAAAGGATGCAGTCGTCGGTTTTCAGGAATGCGGCCAGCGCTTTTTCGAGGCCTTTATGCACGGTTTGGGTGCCGCAAATAAAGCGCACCGATGCCATGCCGAAGCCGTCGTTATCCAGCCCAAGCTTGGCGGCCTCGATCAGCCGTTTGTCGTTGGCAAGACCGAGGTAGTTGTTCGCGCAGAAATTCAGCACTTCCGTGCCGTTGGCGAGGCGCACATCAGCCGACTGCGGACTGGCGATCACGCGCTCGTTCTTGTAAAAACCGTCAGCGCGAATCTGCTCAAGGGTACCGCGCAGATGGGCGAGATAAAGGTCACGCATGAACCAGACTCCTGAAAGGGTGGTGCGCCCGTGGGCGACATGATCGGCAGTTGCGGCATGGTCGGCGACGAGACGGCCTGTTATAGTCGGCTGTCAGTTTTATCGGATATTTTCGTTTTTCCGAACTAAAATCCGGTATGTCGAACAACTCTAAACGATAGGTCAGTAAATGGCAAGTTCGGGAATCCGTCGCGCGGCAGCCAACGCGGCACCCACTCCTGGCGCGAACACGGTCCCAGCGATCGCTGCGCCGCCTCGCGTCGGCGAGCAGATTCAGCGCCTGCGCGCCGAGCGGCGTATGACGCTCGACGATCTGTCGCGCGCGGCGGGCGTGTCGAAATCGATGCTCTCGGAGATCGAACGCGACAAGGCCAATCCAACGATCGCGGTCGCCTGGCGTCTGACGAACGCGCTCGGCGTCAGTCTCGATTCGCTGTTCGCGCCGCAAAAGGCGCCGGAAGCGATTTCCGTCTCCGGTCCGCACGACATCCCGACTTTGAGCGGTCATGAGGCCAAGTATCAGTTGCGGGTCTGGGGGCCGATCGAGTTGGCCGGCAAGTTCGAATGGTACGAGCTGACATTGCAAGCGGGCGGGGCGCTGGTGTCCAACGCGCACGAACCCGGCACACGCGAGCATCTGACCGTGTTGCAGGGTTCGATCGAGATCGAGGCGGCTGGCGCGACGAAGCGGCTCAAGGCCGCGGACACCGCGCGCTACGTCGCCGACGAACCGCATGCGATCCGCAACGCCGGAAAGGGCGAGGCGAAAGCGCTGCTGGTGGTGATTCACGGGTAAGGTGCGGGCGCACTGTCGCCGGTTATTGGTTGCTTCGGGCGGAATCGGGATGAATTCTCCGTTCGGCCGAGGTTGCGCGAGACACTGTATATTTGTACAGTACAGGGTATCGACTGGAGCCGATAATGAACGACCTGACGACCGAACAATCCGAGCATGCTCTGGCCGCGCTGCGCTATCAAACCGCGGCGCGCGATCTTGAACATATCGTGCGCAACATCGCCGTGCGCTACATCGTCCAGCAGGTGCCGCTCTCGTGGCGCCTGCTACATGCAATCGAAGCCGAAGCGTTGGCGGATCTCGGGTTTGCCAGCCGGCATGACGCGATCATGCTCGGCCTGTTCCAACGGCCGTCCGAGTTGCCTTATCCGGAAACGGACGAGGCGGTGGACTTCGGCACGTCCACCGCATTGCCGGCGGTCTTTGCATTTGCCGTCTCGGCCTATGAAGAAGCTGCACGCCGCGCCACGCAACCTGCGTCTGAAGGCGCGCCGCTAAAGCACGCGCGGGCGTGGGGCGACTGACTTAGGCGCTGTACTTTCACCGGTTGCCACCTACAATATGCGCAACTAACGGAAAGAGAGCGTATGTCACCTCCTCATCTGTCCGACCCGGTCACACGCCCAGCACCCTCAACCGATCTCTTCGATCAGGAACGTGAAGACTGGCGCCGCGATCCGCAAATCGCTTTCGACGCATGGCTCGCCAAGCAGCATTTCAGGCGTTCATCCGCTGAAGTCTATCAAGCGCAGTGGGGGCTTTTCCTCGACTGGCTTGCGATTCGCCAGAAGCGTCTGGTCACGGTCGATACGCAAACGATCGCTGAATTCGTGGGCGGACTGGCGATCCGAAAACCGCAACGTGTCAGGTATTTGCGACTCATTGAGCGGGTACTGGACCATGTGCGCGAAATCGAATCCGCGTCGACCAATCCTGCACGCTTCATTGCTCAGGATGGCGAAGCAGCATGGCGAGATGCACGCGATAACGAGCCGACCGGTTTTCTCAACCATGCCGAACGAGCCGCGCTCATTGCGCATCTGTTTTCGCCCTTGCCGGTTTTATCCGTGGCGCAGCGCTGGAGAGAGCGACGCGACCGGGCATTAATTGCTGTGTTTCTTGGCGGTGGGCTCAAGACGGGCGAGGCCGCCGCGCTTACAGTTAGTTGCGTAAATGTCGGCTCGCCCTGGATCACGATCGAGTCCGCGAATCCGATGCTGACGCGGCGTACCCGGCTCGCGCCCTTCGCGACCGCCAGTGTTGACGCATGGCTTGCCGAACGGCGTCTTTCCGAACTGGCCGGCAATCTGGTCTTTCCCGCTTCACCTTCAGGACGCCCGATGCACAAGGCGACAATGCTGCGCGCAGTTGACGCGTTGATCGACGCGGCTGGAATTGCCGCGTCGCGAACCTCACGCGCCAGTCCGCAAACCTTGCGCAACACCTTTGCGGCGGATCGGTTCGAGAGCGGGATCGAGGCAGAACTGGTCGGGCAATGGCTGGGGTTTGTACAGGCAGTGTCCGCCAACCGTTTGTATCGGGCCTGGCAAAGATGGATGGACCAGCAGGATTCGCCCGTCGTTAATGAACCGGATCCAGCCGCTCCACCATTGCCCGCCCCCAGACAGGACGGGCGTTTAACGAGGAAAGGGTGATCGGGTGAGCCCTGAACATGCTCACCTTTGGGGTCCCGAATTTCCTCACCTTTGGCGATTTATCCGCAATCGCGGCTGCATCGGCCGGTTATGCCGACGCCGCTATCGAGCCACTTGATAGAAACCGGCTAACCGCCTCCAGCCTTGATTCACCGGGACCTGACGAGTGATCGCATTCCGGACACTGCAGTTCGAAGCGGTGATCCACTTGCGATAGCTCGGGCTCACCTTCCTCACATTTTGGACAGCGTAGCGGCAGCGCGACATGACCGTCCGCTGCGGTGCCGATCGCTGTCAGCTCGTCGGTCGTGAGCCTGCCTGCTTCGACCAGCGAACACAGCAAACTCGCGATCGCAGGGTCGATGCCCTGCTGGCCGCGTAACGCGGCGACCTCTTTCGTCAAAGCATCCACTTCGTCCGATTGCTCGCGCAGTTGCGCGTCGAGCCGGTCGCCGCGCGCCTTGGCTGCGGCGATCTGCTGGATAAACTCGAACTCCTTGCGACTTGCGTCACGCACCCCCGATTGATAGGTGGCGGCCATGTTGCGTAGTGAATCGAGTTCGACCAGCATCGGCTTCACGCGCCGCTCGGCTTCGGCGATGGCGTCCTTGATCTGTTGCGCATAGTGTTCGGTGCTTTGGCGCAATTCGACGTGGAGTGCATCGATCCGGTCGCGGAGCGCCGCGTTGGTCGTCTGTTCCGTATCGAGCCGTTGACGCAGTGTTTCGTTTTCACTGTCGAGCCGGCGGACCGTTGCCTGCAAGCCGTCCTGGTGAGCGGTCCCATGTGTTGTGGTGCTGGATAGCTCAGTCTCGAGTGCGCGAACGCGCTCCCATGCGGCTTCAGCTCTTAGTTCGCTGCGCTTGATCGCTTCTTCCGACACATCGCGGTGAATTTCCGCTTCTCGCACACGCTGGTCCGCGGCGGTGGCTTGAGCCCGAATTTCCTCGCGTTCGCTGTCGAGGGTCGAGCGGGCATGAACGAGGGCTTCTTCAAAGAGAGCGCCCAACAGTTCTCCGGCGCGATCTTCCAGTGCTTTCGGGATCGCACCGGCACCGACTTTCACGCGCGATACCGTTCTGATGCGTTCCCAGAAATGGTCGATGTCCTTCGGGATATCGCTTGCGCTGCCCGTTTGGGTCAGGTCGCGAACAGTTGCCATGGAGGGACGAATACCCAAATCGAAAAAAAGTCGCTTGCAAGCGTGCAGTGACAATTCCTGCCTGCGTGCCCCACTAGCCCTCAACGATTCAAGCTCGTTACGGATGGTTTGCCGTTCCTGGTCCAGATTCATGTATACCTCGATGTCGCTCGAATTGGATGAATCATAACAATTTACGTATTATTTGCTACGTATTTGTTGGGAGCGGGTGTTAGTCGGCGAGTTGGCGTGTTTTAGGACTACAGGTAGGTCATAAGATCGGAGCAGGTGGCGTTTTTCCGTGAAACAAAACTAAGATTAGCCAATAAGCTATTGTAAATAAAGAGGTTTCATTGATTTCTTTCTGATCGCTCACTGTTTCACGATCGTGTGATGAGTGCTGTGGTGGTGGAAAGGATTTGTCCAAAGGACACGCGGGGAAAGTCTAGAGAGTAATAAAAGTAAACACCCTTGAACCCATGTTAAAAACGTTAACGCCATGGCAATCCTATACCTGGCGGGGGTTCTAGCCCGGTAAGGTGAAGCTTTACGGGAGTGGTGGTGAGGTCTTGCGGGAGTATTGAGTGATGAGGTTCGGGGGCCTTGGTGAGTAGGTCCGGGACAGAACGTGAGTGGGTTCAGGAGCCACCCCAAAAACGCGGTTTGGCTAAAGGTGAGATTTTGCGGGACCTGAGCATCCGGGATCGCCCGGCAGCGCTCAAAAGTCGGTTCCGAGCGTGACTGCCTTGAAGGTGAGCGCTTTCGGGACCACGGTGGATGCCAATTTTTGCCCTTATTGGGGCCTCGTAAACCCCATTGGTGAGTCAAGACAGGAGAAAACGCGAACCGAAGGTGAGACTTTCCGGGGCCTAGGTGTCATTTTTGCCTCAATTCTGGGCATCCGGATGCTTAAGGTGAGTGTTTGCGGGAGCTGGGCTGGATTTCAACCGAAATTGTCGACGGGGTCTTCGATTGCCTTTGAGGAAAGGTGAGCGAATTCGGGAGACCTGGATCGAGACGATCGCCGACTCTGCAAATTACCTGTTTTGACCCAAAGGTGAGGTTTTTCGGGAGTCTTTTTAAGCACTTGTGATCGCTAAGGTGAGGAAATACAGGACCAAAATCGCCGTGATAGGCCGGAAAGGCCCTACGGACGCTGTCAGAGTCGTTCCGATTTTGCGGGCACTGAATTCTTAAGGTGAGGTTTTTCGGGGGCCTTCGGGCGGCAGCCGGAAACGTCCAGATTCATGGGAAAGCTTCTTAAGGTGAGGATATACGGGGGCTCGTACTCAAAACCCGGCTCGCAGGAATTCTCTAACTCAATGAAACCATTGGATAATTTTTGTGCGGCGCGCAAAGGTGAGGTTTTTCGGGGGCGCTTTTTCGTGACCTGTCCAAGCCTCTTCCGGGCTCATTGGTGAGGTTTTTCGGGAGTATTTATCGGTGTTTTTTCATGCCTCCAGGTCTGGAGGCCGCGTCGTTCCGAGCGCTCAGCAGGCATTAAGGTGAGCTTTTTCGGGAGAGTTTGTCGCGACTCGGATTTCATGCTCGCGTGAATGAGGCGTCTGTCTGCCGGATTTGGCAACCTTGGCTCAAATGTGCATGTGGCGATTGCGCCGGACGCAAGTTTTCTCCGGGTTCCCCCTAGCCTATCCGTGGCGAAGAGGTGAAGCGCATCGGCGGCCGCCGATCCAGTGCGAGTGCGAGCTGCTCACAACATGCACCCGGCAAAAATTCATGAGAATTTTTTGAGGTGAGAAGATTCGGGATCGAATCGCTCCCGTTCGAGGCAGGTCGGAAATCGGTCAGTATTTCGGGAGGCCGCAACCTGTAAGGATGCCCTGAACCTGGCGCGAAACGGGTGAGGTGAGGGTTTTCGGGAGTTGCTCGAGGTGAGTCGCGCCTTGTAAACTCACTTCACCGGGAACGGTGAGCCCCGTGCTATAGACGTGTATCACCACAGTCGGTATGCTCACGCCAAATCCCTCCTCGACCAGACGCATGGCCACTAAGCGCGCGAAGAAGACAGACGTAGTCAGCCCGAGCTCGGCCGAATTGCGCAAGGCCGTCGAGGCGATTGCCATCCAGCCCAAGAGCGGCAAGATCACGCTCCTCACCCGCAAGCTGTTCAACGTGCTCCTCGCCGTCGCTCAGCAAGCTGACGAGTCCGGCGATACTTATCGGGCCTTGCTGTCCGACATCGTCGCCAATTCGGCATTCGATTCGAACGACACCGCGCTTGTGAAAGAGCACCTGCGGCGCATGGTGTCGGTGCAGGTTGAATGGAGTACCGGCACGTCCAGCCAGAAACCGGGCCGGAAATGGGGTATTTCCACGCTGATTGCCGACGCGGAAATTCTCGAAGACCCCACTACCCGCCGCGTCTGGGTGGAATTTTCGTTTGCGCCCAAGATCAAGAAGAAGCTGCTCGATCCGGTTCAATATGCGCGGCTGAGTCTGCAATTCCAGAGCCAGTTGCGCAGTAGCGCGGGTCTCGCACTTTACGAGATTTGCGTTCGTTACCTGACCAACCCGAGCCATCTGACGATGCGCGAATCATGGGAATGGTGGCGCCCTATCCTCTCCGGCACACCCGACACCGAAGCGGGCGACGAAGCGAAGCGCGAGTACAAGTACTTCAAGCGCGATTACCTGCGGCCAGCCATCGCTGAAGTGAATGCGGTCACCAACATCTTTGTCGAATTGATCGAACACCGGGAAGGGCGGCGTGTCGCCGAGATCCAGTTCCGCGTGACCGAGCGCAAGCAGCCCATGCTTGCACTCGATGAACACCCCAATGTGTTCGACAGCACCTTGGTCGACCGGATGGTGAAGATCGGTATTCCGCTGAAAGAAGCGCAAACGCTGTACGCCGATAGCGAAGAAAACCGGATTCGCGCGGCTCTGCAGATGACCGAACAACGCATGCGTAGCACGTCCTTGCCCGCGGTGCGTAGCGCGCCGGCTTTGTTCAAGGATGCGTTGAAGAAGGGCTATGCGCCGCCAGTCGAAGTACTGCCGTCCGGTAGCGGCGGCAAAGCCGCGGTGGCTGCGCCGGCGGACGATCTGAAGGCGCGTCTGCTTGGTGAGTACTCAGCAGTTCGCCGCAAGGAAGCGCGCGAACTTTACGACGAGCAAGGTGAGTCCGAGCGGGAGATCGCGAGGAAGTCGTTTGAGGACGACGAGTTGCCGGATCTTGGCACTCACATGCGGGACGACTGGCGCCGTCGTGGGCTGGATTCGAAGATCGTCGAAACGGCATTCTTCGATTGGCTGGCTCGCAAAACGTGGGGCCAACCCACCGACGGCGACCTCCTCGCCTTCACGCTGAGCCAATCGCGCGCGGCGTAGTCATCAAGATCGCATAAGAAAAACGGCGGCCACTCTCGTGCGCCGCCGTATCTTTTCCTGCGGATACTTTCCCCGCTGTTACTTCAACATCTTTTCAATCTGACGAAGAATGTCGTCGCGCTTTTCACGCGTGAGACCCTTCAGGCGCAGTTCGATCCGATCATCCCCATATGATTTCAGATCGCCAACCGCGACGCCACCGAGCTTGATCTCCAGACGCTGTGCATAGCGCTGCCGACCCGCTGGCTTGGTGCTTTCCTGTGCGCTCGCCCTGCCCTTCACGATGTCCGCGACTTGTCGCGTGCTCAGGTCGTCCGAGAGGATTTTGTTGATCAGGCGCAGCGTAGCGTCGGCGCCGCGGGCAGAGTGATAACGGCCCACCTGATAAGCCATGTTCGAGCCGAAGCGGTCGGGCCGTGCGACCATCTCATGCATTACCGCCTCGGGAAGCTTCGCAATCGACAAGGCGACAGCGACGGTCGACTCGTCCAGCCCGAGATGCTCGGCGAGCTCCTTCTGGCTCTGGAAATGTTGCTCGTCGAGAAAGCGTCTCCAGACGACGGCGTTGTCGAACACCGTCTGCGAATCGCGCTGGACGTTGAGGTCGTAGCCGAGCTTATAGCTTTGGATGCCGATCGGCAGATCGATGACGATCGCCTTAACCGATTCCTTGTTCGCTTCTTTAAGCGCCCGCACGCGCCGGCCCCCGTCGCTGACGAAGTAGGTGCCAGGATTGTCGTAATCGGGAATGACGTGGATCGCCTGCTGCTGGCCCTGCTTCGCCAGATTGACGGCAAGGTCGGCAATCGACGGTTTCAGGTAGAAATGGCGCGGATTGAACGGACTCGGCTTGATCGTTTTGAGCGCGAGTTCGACGACCTGGCCCGGCCGGTAGGCATGTTCGATCCGCCACGCACGGTAGTCCGCCGACTCATTGGCAATCGCGACGGCGTCCGCTTCCGAGACGTCCTGCGACATGACCGACTGGATGGTGCGGCTCGGTACATCGCCAGTCTTGGCGCCATTCTTAACCAATCCATCGATCGCATTCAGGCGGTCGAGTGCGGTTCGCTTTTCGCTGCTGGTCGTATCAGGACGTGCTTGAAAGCCTTTGGCGAATTGGGAGGGTTTCATTCAGGGTCCTTTATGCGCATAAATTCAGGGGAGCAGGGCTGCGATCTCGTTGGCGCACGCCCGCACTTCGATGGCGGCAAGCTTGGCGCCGCGATCGTTCATCTGAAGCACTGTCTGTCCTAACGCCATTGCCTGCTTATAGGCTTCGCGCGTCGGGATCTGGGTCTTGAGCAGCGGGAAACCGAGCTCTTCCAACGCGCGCTTCAGTTCACGCGTCAGCATCCGTTTCTCTTCGGTCTTATTCAGCAGAAAGACTGCGCGGAGGTCTTCGTTCATCACCTGAGCTTGTTGAACGAGCTTGACCAGTCCGACACTCGACCAGTAGTCGGCGGGCGACGACGACGTCGGCATGATTGCAACGCTCGCCGCGAGCAACACGACGCCGGACACTTTCTCGGTGATGGAGGGCGGGCAGTCGACGACGATGATGTCGTAGTCAGCCACGAATTTCTTGATCTCACGATGGATCTGGCTGCCGGCTTCGGAGAGGTTGACGACCGGAAAGGGGATGCCGGTGTCGCCGTCTGATGATGCACTGGCCCAGTGGATCAGTGTGTTTTGACCATCTGCGTCTACGACGAGGACGCGCTTGCCTTTCTCATGGAACGCAGCGCCGAGGTGCATCGCGATTGTGCTCTTCCCGACCCCACCCTTTTGCTGAGTTACCGCGATGATTTCTGCTGCCAATCTTCACCTCCTCTTTTTAGACGCAAATGGATTTTACCTGGATGAATTCGCATTTCAATCGTTTTTGTGTAAACGCGAGAAGAAATAGCCGTTTGGGATAGGTTTATGCGCATAAAGGATGCGAGCGAGGTCGAGCTTTAGCACTGCAGTTGTGGAGCGCGAGCAACGGCAACCGGTTGGTGACGCCTGCGAGATGTCAGGGATGAGGTGACGGAAAAAGCGGAAGTGGCCGCGATCGAGCGCGGTGGCCGGCACACTCGGAGATAGCTGGGAGTGTCAGGCGGCTCGGATTCGATGAGACCTCTTTTGACCCTGGGTCTAGTCTTGCCGTGTGACTTTTGCGAGGCCCGGCGGTCGGCGACGGGAAGCACAAGCGGATCACTATCGGGCCTCGGGAGGCGCGTCGAGTAGCCACCTTTATGCGCATAAACTCCCCCCGAGCATTGCTCACGAGCCGAGCCGTCGTCGCAGAGGAGTTTGAGCGAGCGGGTCGATGCATGATCCTGTTGGCTTGGCTTGGCTTGGCTTGGCTTGGCTTGGCTTGGCTTGGCTTGGCACGGCACGGCACGGCACGGCACGGCACGGCACGGCACGGCACGGCATCTGGGACTGGGACTGGGACTGGGACTGGGACTGGTGGCGAAGGCGCAAGAAGCATCGCTCTCATTCATTCAACGGCAAGCCCACCTCAATACGAATCGAAGCATCCTCCAGAGCTCATGCCAGCCAAAGACACTTAACGACAACCTCCCACGGGCGCTTTATGCGCATAAACCGAACGACACAATCTCCAACGAGCAAAGCCCGTTTCCCGAACTAAACAAATCCCGATCGCTCCGCCCCCTCATCACCCACCCGACTCCCTGCACCCGCTAAAATCCCCACAAGACTCCCAGCAACCCAACACAAGCAACACCCATCTAACCCAACCATGATCACCATTTACCACAACCCCCGTTGTTCAAAATCTCGCGCCGCGTGCGACCTGGTTGCCAGCACCTACAACAGCGCAAACGAGTCAACGGAAATTGTCGAATACCTGAGGCAGCCGCTCACGGTTGCACAGTTGAAGCAACTCAACGCGCAGCTAGGCTGCACAGTCCGCGAGATGATCCGCGACACCGAAGCCGAATACAAAGCGCTCGAACTCTCCGACACTACGTTAAGCGACGCTCAGTTATACGAAGCATTGGCAAAGCATCCCATCCTCCTGCAACGACCGATCGTCGTGCGAAACGGGCGTGCCGTTATTGGCCGCCCGCCGGAAAATGTCGAAGCGCTATTCGCCCAGGCGTCGAACAACACGGCCTAAGTGAACCTAGGCCTTGGCCGGCAATGCAGCGTCCTTCGTCACGATCCTTGTCGGGATGATGCGCAGTTCGCTGAACGTGTCGGCAATACGTTGTTGTTCTGCAAGTACGTTCGCGTCGATGGGCTTGTAGATGTGCGCGTAGTGCCGCAGGCCCGCTTCGATCACGCCTGCGTCCAGTCCCTGGATCGGTGCGAGCTGAGCGGCTGCTTCGCTGTAGTGGCCGCGTACCCACGTCCCTTCTTTACTTACCTCGTCCATCATGATCGCGAGCACGTCGCCGTTTTGCTGCGCAAACGGTCGTGCACTCAGGAAGAACTGATGGTGACTCACGATCCCTTCGGCGTCGGCGAGCAAGCGGGCATTTGACTGGCGTTTTGCCGCTTCGAGGAACGGATCCCAGATCGCCCATGCGTCGATCGCACCACGTTCGAAGGCCGCACGCGCATCGGCGGGCGCCAGAAAAACGGGTTGAATATCGCTGTATTTCACGCCGTTCTTCTGCAATGCGGCGACCAGAAACCAGTGAACGTCGGAGCCTTTATTGAAGGCGATCTTTTTGCCCTTCAGATCGGCTATCGTTTTAATTGGCGCGTCCTGATGCACGAGGATGCCTTCGGCGTGCGGTGTCGGGATTTCATAAGCGGTATAGACGAAGTTCGCGCCTGCCGCCTGCGCGAACACCGGCGGCGCCTCGCCGACATAACCGAAGTCGATCGCGCCGACATTCAATCCTTCGAGCAACTGCGGGCCAGCGGGAAACTCCGTCCACTTGACCGTGATGCCAAGCGGCGCGAGCCGCTTTTCGAGCGTGCCGTGCGCCTTCAGCAACACAAGCGTGTTGGCCGCTTTCTGATAACCGATGCGAAATTCTTTCGCATGCGCATCCGCCGCGAAGACCGACGTGGAGACAATGGGCAAGGCCGCGGCGGCCAGCGAGGCGCCCACGCCGGTGATAAACGCGCGGCGGTTGAGCAGCGGATGACGGGACATAAAAGTGCTCGTTAAAAAGACGGACGCAAAATGGACCGGTTGGCTCCGACGATAATTCGTCTGCAAGCCTGGACGAACCGATAAATTTGCATAAGCAAATCACGCCGGAAGGTACGGGACACGTCAGCGGCCCCTTTCTGCACGCCTGGCGGCGCCAAGCCGCCGCGCCCCGCTACAATCCGTCATCCGCGCGCAGTCGCGGCTGCGTCAACCGAAAAAGGGACATCGTGCATCTGACGACAACACTCGCGCCGTGGTCATCCCACGACACTCAACTGATTTTGTCGTGCGTGCTCGGGCTCGCACTGATTATCGTTTTCATCAGCGTGCTGAAGCTCGCGCCGTTTCTGTCGATTCTGGTCGGCACGTTCGCTGCGGGTTTTTCGGCCGGACTGCCGCTGGAAGCGGTAGCCAGCGCATTTAGCAAAGGCGCCGGTGCGTTGCTCGGCGACGTCGGCATCATCATTGCGCTCGGAGCGATGCTCGGTGCGCTAATGGCGGAATCGGGCGCTGCCGACCGGCTCGTCTCGACCATCCTTAAACATTCCACGCCACGCACGCTACCGTGGATGATGGCGCTGGTGGCAATCATCGTCGGCTTACCGCTTTTCTTTGAAGTCGGTCTGGTAATGATGGTGCCGATCATCTTCGTGATGGCGCGCCGCTCGCAGCAGCCGATTTTGCGTATTGCGATTCCCGCGCTCGCGGGCATGACCACGTTACATGCGCTGCTGCCGCCGCATCCGGGTCCGCTGATCGCGGTGAGCGCGTTGCATGCCGATCTTGGCCTGACACTCGGTCTCGGCCTGATCGTCGCGATTCCGGCGGTTATTCTCGCGGGCCCGGTCTATGGCATCTGGTTGTCGAAACGGATGCACGTGGTCGAGCCTGAAGAAATGGGCAAGCTTTTCACCGCGGCACAGAACACCGGCGAACCGCCGAGTTTCGCAATCTCGCTCATCACGATCCTGTTGCCGGTCGTGTTGATGCTGGGCCGCACGGTCGCCAAACTTCTGCTGCAACCTGAGACCTTCCTGTTCAACGCACTCAACTTTCTGGGTGAGCCGTTGGTCGCGCTCGGCCTCACCGTGCTGTTCGCGGTGGTGGCGTTGGGCTGGTCGCGCGGCATGGCGCGCGATCGGGTCGGCGGCATTCTGCGCAAGAGCTTGCCGCCGATCGCCGCGCTGCTGCTGACCATCGGTGCAGGCGGTGGCCTCAAGCAGGCGCTTGTGGTGGCCGGCATCAGCACGACGATCGGCAAGATCGCCGTTGGCGCGCACATGCCGCTGATTCTGCTGGCGTGGCTGATTGCCGTCGCGCTGCGGCAGGCCACCGGTTCCGCGACGGTTGCGACCACCACGACCGCCGGCATCGTCGCGCCAGTCGTGGCGGGCCTCAGCGCGACTCATAATTCGCTGATGGCGCTCGCGATCGGCGCCGGTTCTGTGTTCTTCTGCCACGTGAATGATGCGGGCTTCTGGATGGTGCGCGAATACTTCGGGCTGCAATTGAAGCAGACGGTTCTGGTCTGGTCGGTGCTGCAGACGATCGTATCCGTCGTCGGCCTCGGATTGACGTTCGCGTTGTGGACCCTGTTGACCTGAGCGCGGCACAGGAGTCGCAAGCGATGGCAGGAATTGACGCTCAACCGTCAATTCCGCATGTGCCTGTCCGCTTACACTGCTTCGGTACATACATACGAGGTGCAGTCCCGCGCCTCGTTCCCCTGCCTACGCGGAGGCACCATGCTTGAACTGAGACCGTCCTGCGAAGGATGCGGTAAATCACTGCCGCCGAACGCGCCCGACGCGATGATCTGCACGTACGAATGCACCTTCTGTGAAGTGTGTGCGCTCAGCACGCTGCGCAATGTGTGTCCGAACTGCGGCGGCAATTTCCAGCATCGGCCGATCCGCACGCGGGCGCAGCTGGTCAAGCATCCGGCTCGCGCCGAAGCGCACCCCGTCGCTATCGACGAACCGTCGCACGCAAGCTTCTTCGAGCGCTACCGAAACACGCCGCCCGGCGAACGCTAAACAAAGCCATCAGCACAAGGCGGCGTCGAGGGCGGCCGCCGTTCGTCGCAGCCCTCGACGCCGCTTCAATGCATCGCTAAAGCCCAGACGCCGCGCTTCAATCGTCGCTGCCACCCGCCCCTGGCGTCGCAATCCCGCTCACCGTGCGCGCCGCCACGCGCAATAGACGGATCTGTTTGCGGTAATTGCGGCAGCCGCTGCAAGTCGGCAGATGCAGCCGGATCGCGACCCATTCGCCGGTCGTCAAACGGCGGTCGAGCGCGTCCGACAACAGGCGCGTGATGTGCTTACACTTCCCCATTCGCATCCTCTCTGGATAGGCCCTTCTCGCTCAAGCAAGTGCGCAAGCGCAGCCGCGCGCGGTAGATCAGCACGCTGCAGTGATTGGCGGTCATCTGTAGTTCGGCGCAGATCGCTTCAGTTTCAAGATCGAGGAATTCGCGCATCATGAACACGCGCCCGATGTGCTCGGGCAGGTGTTCCAGACACATCTCGAACAAGGCCCAGAATTGCTGCTGACGCAGCGCGGTTTCCGGCGTCGGCCAGGGTTGCGGCTTGGTCTCGCGCGACCAGTGGCCGTTGTCCTTGAAGAGCTCGCGATCGAGCAGCGCCTCGCCGTCGATTTCGGATTCGAGCGCCGACAGGTTCACCGTGCGGTGCCGGGCACGCAAGGTGTCGATGAGCTTGTGCCGCAGGATGCCGAACACCCACGTCTTGTGCTCCGATTGCGCGGCAAACCGGTCGGCCTGCGTCCAGGCGGCGGCCAGTGCTTCCTGGACCGCGTCTTCGGCGGCAGCGGCATCGCGCAGTTGCAAACGGGCGAAGCGCAACAGGTCGCGCCGCAGTTGCGTCAGATAGACGGGATCGTCGAGTGCCGGCCCGCTTACTTGCGCCATGGCATGCTCCGTCGCCGCGCTCGCGGTTGCCGCGCGTTTTTTCCTGAATCGCTGTGGTTCATAGGTGGGTGGGTCTCCTCGCGCACTGCCCGGACGTGTGCGCCATTCTCCCGCACGTTCCTGCGCAAGCGAATCGGTATTGAACATGTGCCCGCCAGCAGCGATGACCTGATGACTTTAGTCGTGCCACAGCAGGCTTTATGACGACAAAAAACATTATTGCGCAAAATGAAATCAAGGCTGGAATGGCGAATCGTAACCTGCGGTGCGTGAGTGAGATGTGCAGCCACGTACGCCTCAAACTTGCCCTCAATACGCGTCCGGATTATTTCATTATTTGAAAAAAAGTCTTCTTGTCTTCGGTGTTTTTATGCGGACACTGAATCGCTATTCTTCAGTCCATCGATCGCACCAGATCGCAAACCAAACGCTGAAGAGGAGTATCACCATGAAACGCATTCTTACCGCCCTGATCGCTTCCGTCGCCCTGTTTGCCGCAGCTTCGGGCGCCGCTCAAGCCGCTGCACCGGCTCAATGCAACGGTCCGGCATCGTATTGCAACGTGTTCTTCGGCAACTAATCGTCTGGTGGACGCGGCCTGAAGCATGTCCGGCACAAATCCGCCGACGAAACGAGTTTTCGAAGTCAAAAAGGGCGCCGATAAAGGCGCCTTTTTTGCATTGGATCCAATACTTTTAACGCGCATGGAGGGCACCGCAGAACATGGCCGCAGGTCCATTCCATCGGCGTGCGAGCCTCACGAAACAGAAAGCGGTAACAATACCCTGCACGCTAAAGCAACACTCGCGCCCGGCACGCAAATGCGTCTAATGTTCACTCTTCTAACGTGTTACAGTGAGCCAACAGCTTGCAGTTCTCCTGCGCGTCTTGCGTAGTCCCTCAGGCATCAGCCTCTCATCACCGCGCCCTGAATCGAACGGGGTCCTTTCCCTCTACTTCGCTTTACGGTGTCGTCGGCGTGGCCTGACAAACGCGGCCGCTCTTTACGCGCATCGTTGATTATCGTCGATTAACACCTTGTTTTTCGCTGAAACGCAGCGACTCACCCGGCGTCACGCCGGGCATACAGCCACACGTTTCGAGCGAGATCCTTCACAGGAGACGAACACCATGAGCAATACGATCAGAAGTTACCGGGGCCTCGAGATTTATCCACTGGTTTATCCGCACCAGCCGCGCTCACCCGATGGCGCCCGCCACTACGATGCGGGTTTCGACGCCGCAGTGCGAATCTGCCGGCGCGGCTCCGACGACACCTTGACCACCAGCCGCGTATTCCGCGTGCCGAGCCGTTCTCCGTTTGGCGCGGCCGGCGACGCGCGCATTGCATCGGCGAGTTACGCGGAGCGGGTGATCGACGGCATGGTTGCCGGCCAGTCGATCGCCGGGCTTTGATGCGCGCGCCGATGGCAAGTCACGTTTCCAGACGCGCACAGGGCGCGAATTCCACGCCGCTGACTGGCCGCGCGAACTATCAGGTCGCCGTGTCGTCGCGTCGAACATCCAGTGGGACGGTGCCGACGCTGAAAGTGATGCGGTTGAGCGACGAGCGCGTGATCTACCCCTTTCAGGGCCACGCGGACATGCCGTTTTTTGAAAACGCCGATGCTGCCCAACTATTTGCCGAGACGTACGGCTGGCAGCTTGTGGATGGCGACATCGCCGTCCCGGAATGATTGCTTCGACCGATGCCGCGCGGCTGGATTTTTGTCCGCGCGGGCAGAGAAGAACGTCCGTTTGCCTCAAAACGCCCTAGACCGAAAGCATGCTTGATTGACAAGGCAAAAGTACCAGTTATCCACAAGGTTATTCAGTAAATCTGTGGATAACTTTGAGTGCCACCGGGTTATCCACCGGCAGCATTTTCGAGGCTTGGTCGCGCGCCGCCAGAAGTGGGCCGTTTTTGACCGCGCCGTCGTCATCCCGCGTAGCTTTGCCTATGATGGACAGTTCGTACCCTTTCGCGCGTCAAGCGCATCACCTCAAGGAAACGAACATGGCCTATCACATCGCAGTTGTCGTCGGCAGCCTGCGCCGCGAGTCGTTTAACCGCCAATTGGCGCAAGCCGTGATTTCCCTCGCGCCCGCCGACTTCACATTCGAATTCCTCGATATCGGCTCCCTGCCTCTTTATAGCCAGGACTACGACGCCGACTATCCGGAAGTCGCCAAACACCTGAAGCAGCGCATCGAAGCCGCCGACGGCCTGCTGTTCGTCACTCCTGAGTACAACCGTTCCATACCGGGCGTTCTAAAGAATGCGCTCGACTGGGGCTCGCGGCCGTGGGGCACCAATTCGTGGGCAAACAAACCCGGCGCGGTGATCGGCACCTCCCTCGGCGCGACCGGCACGGCGCTGGCGCAACAGCATCTGCGCAATGTGCTGGCGTACCTCGATGTCGCCACGCTCGGCCAACCTGAGGTGTTCATCAAGCACGACCCGGCGGCCATTAACGAGAAGGGCGAGATCGTGAACGACGGTACGCGTAAGTTTTTGCAGACTTTCGTCGACCGCTACGTCGCGTGGGTCAAACGTCAGACCGCTGCCTGACAGCGACTTCGCGGATACGTTTCACCCGGGCAGCGCCGCCCTTGCCATGACTTCACGGCACGCCGGCGCTGCCCCTACGTTCGCCTACACGTGGTGATGCCCCGTGACCCGTTCCCAGCCGTGACGCACGGCGAGCTTGAAGCGCTCCCATGTGCTCTCCGATGAGGTGGTTTCCCAATGGCGCCGGGCTTCGGGCTCGACATCGTCCCACGGCTGGTCGCGATAACGCGCATCCCGACCGATCTCCGCGCCGTAGCGATAGGCCGGCACGTAATCTTCGTAGCGCCCGTTCCCGGCTGCGTATTGCTCGTCGAAGTGCGTGCGGAAATCCTCTTCGTATTCCAGATACTCGTTCGGCATCTGGCCGCCTAAACCGGCGGTCGGCTGTCCTGCTTCGGATACGACTTCCGACGGCTGCAAGATCGCGCCCGAGCCCGGCATCGAGCCGGCGGCGATCGCGGTGCGTCCCGCATCGCCGACCAACGGGTCGTTGGTGACTGGCTCGTTGAGCGGGTCGCGCATTGGCCGCTCAGACAGTGGCGGCGGGACGAACGGCTCGGCGTCGGTACCCATGAGCGGCGGCGGATAGAGTGGGTCGGCCGAAGTCGCAGGCCGGGTGGTGGACCCCGGCGTCGCTACGCTCGAGGTGTGCGGTGTGCCGGGCGTCACTGCGCCGATGCCGAGTTCGTCGAGTATCGAATGATCGCGGCTCGATTCTGGCTGCATATCCCAATTGGGTGAACGTTCGCCGATGTCGGTCGCGCCCAGTCTCTTCAAGGTATTACGCGCGAGTTCCGCGTGCGATTCGCTTGCCGCGCTTACGCAGACCAGTACGGCGCCGCGGCGCACGGCTTCGGCATAGCGGGCCGCATCCGACGCTCGGGAGCCGCTCGCAAACAGGCTCGACAGAAAGCGCTCGATATTGGCAAGCACGCCGGAACTGGCAACCTCATCGGTTGCTGAGCCGACGGAGGGTTCTGGATTTGCCTGCAACTCGATCGTTTCACGTGCAAAACCCGTCTGCACAAGCGTATCGCGCGCGACTTCCGCTTGAGAATAAGTGTCGAATAACCCAATCACGGTGTGTCGCATGGCTGTCTCCCGACGTTTTAGGTGGAACGGACGGCGTTACAACGCGCCGGCCTTCCTCCCTGAAAACGTCGCAACGATCATGCCGGGGCCAGCTTGACGCGCCTGCACGCCCGCTGCTGCCAGCTTGTGCCGATTCGGTCATGCAGAAGCGTGACATGCCACGCCGTGCATTTTTACAACCGCCGGTAATTGGCGACGACGCTGAAACGGCAGGTTTTAGCCGGCCGGGTGTGCCGCCGCGGCCGGATCGGCGCCCGTCTGCGCCAGCTCGCGCTGGATCGCTTGCAGGAGTTTTTCCAGCAACGCGATATCGAAAGGTTTGGACAACACCCGCACGTCCACATGCCGTGCACGGTCGAGTTCTTCCGCGTAGCCGGTGACCAGAATGACCGGCAGCCTGGTGTCGAAAGCCTGCACGGCTTCGGCCAGGTCGATGCCGTTCATCGTGCCGGGCATGTGGATGTCTGACAGCACCAGATCGAACGGCAGCGGCTCGCCGGTGCGCGCTTGCCTCGCGTGAGCGTCGTCGAACAGGCGCAGCGCAGTATCGGCATTGAAGACGCACGTGACCTGGTGGCCCATCATCTGCAATAACGCCTCAGTGCCTGCAGCGACTTCGTCGTTGTCCTCGACCAGCAGGATGCGCAAGCCGTGCGGCACGCCGCTTTCCTCGACGCCTGGCTCAGCCGGCGATTCGGTCTCGGGTGCGGCCGTGGCGCGCGGCAGATAGAGGCGCACCGAGGTGCCCGCGCCGATTGCGCTGTCGATCGCGGCCAGCCCGCCGGAGCGCTCGCAGAAGGCGAAAACCTGCGGCAGCCCGAGACCCGTGCCCATGCCTTTCGGCTTCGTCGTGAAGAGCGGTTCGAAGGCACGTGCGAGTACTTCAGGCGGCATGCCGCCGCCGGTGTCTTCAAGCGACAGTTGCACGAAGTCGCCGGTCAACGGAAAGCCGTCCTCGTGGCGGAAGTTGATATTGGCGGCTCGCACGGTGAAGCGGCCGCCGTTCGGCATAGCGTCGCGCGCGTTCACCGCGATGTTGATCAGCGCCAGCTCAAGCTCTGCGACGTCGACACGCATCGGCCAGATATCGACGCCGATATCCATCACCAGCGAGATCTTCGCGCCGAGCGACGCGCGCAGCAATTCGCGGCATGCCGGCAGCCAGCGTTCGAGTGCCAGCGTCTCGTTGCGCAACGGCTGCTTGCGCGCGACGCCGAGCAATTGCCGCGTAAGCGACTGGCCGCCCTTGAGCGCCCGTTCCATCGCCGACAATTCGCGGTCGAGCCCCGGCGTGCCGCGCCGCCGCGCGATCTGCACGTTGGCCGAAACGATCATAAGCAGGTTGTTGAAATCGTGCGCCACGCTGCCGACCAGATTGCCGAGCGCTTCCATTTTGCGCGACTGACGATACGCGGATTCGATCGAGCGGCGCATCGAGGCTTCGGCCTGCCAGCGCTCCCACGCTTCCTCTTCGGCGCCAAGGCGCCGCAGCGACAGCCAGATCACGCACCACAATACGATGGACGGCGTGAACATCGACAGGATCAGCACGCTCAGGTGCCGGTACCACGCGGCCCAGATCGCCGAGGTGCGATAGCCGCACGACACGTACACCGGATAGGCGCCGACGCGGCGGAATGCGAGGATCACATTGTCATCGTCGATGTCGGAATGCATCCGTACGACGCCGGCTCGCCGCCCTTGCGCGAGCGCTTGAGCCAGTGGCGAAGTCGGCGCCACCGTCATCGGCTCACGCGGGCGGCGCGGATAATGCGCGAGGACCGCGCCGTCGGTGCGGAGCAGGCTCATGGTCATCGGCGTGCTATCGCTGCCGCCGAGCAGTTCCCGGTAAAACGCATCGAAATAGCTGGGCCGCAGCGCCACCGAGACGACCCCGGCAAACGAGCCGTCGGCGGCGACCCGTTCCACGCCGGTGTTGAACACCTGCTCGCCCACGACATGTCCTGTCATCACCTTCGAGACATGCTCGAGGCCCTTGCCGTCGCGAATACCGATGAAATCTTCGCGATCGGCAATCGACAACACCGGTGCGGGATAGAAACGACTGGTGGCGAGCAGATCGCCCTCACGGCCGAAAATCGAAACGGCTGCCACCTGCGGATAGCCACCGCCCATGGTGCGCAGCTTCTCGTGAATCTCGCCCTCCTGAGCGCGAATGCCGTTGTCGTCCAGACCTTGTGTCAGATCGACGATGCGTGCGTCCAGCGTCTCGTTCATGTCGAACACTTTCAGCGCGTGCTCTTCCGCCACGCGCACGGTGCGCAGCGTCATGTCGGTCGCGTCGGCCATGCGCCCGCGCAGATCGCTGAACGCCATCGCCGCGACGTACACGCATGGCAACACGATCGCTGCGACCAGCAGCGCGATCAGTGTGATGCGCCGGACGTGGAAATTCTGTTCAGGCACGGCTGGGAACCGCGCCTCGTCCTGGCGGCTAGCGGGACGGCGGCTCGCTTCGGGCGGGTCGAACCGGTCTGGTGTCATGGTCGGTAACGCTAAGGTCGTTCGGGACGGAAGTCAGCTTCATACAGAAAGCATAGACATGCAGCGGCAGTACTGGTTACTGTGACGAATGATCGCCCCCTGATTTGTCCACCGTTTGAATCAGTGACAAATCGAGAAGCGCAAACGTACACAAAAGTATAAATGCAAAAGAAAGCGTTCTGAATCTATCAAAATTTTTTCAAAAATAGCAATTAATCGGAAAATCTCTTTAGCCAATGCGAAATTGGCGAGTTGCCTTTCCGCCGTTTTGCTTCGAAAATCGATGCCATCATAAATAATGTGTCCGCCATGTTCGGATGCATCTGCCGCGAGGGCCGCCCGACAACGCGCACAACGCGTGGCCGTGGGCGCTCGCGGAAACAGGCGCGCGGCAAGGGGACCAGCCCGATCCGTGAAGCCGCGCGGATTCATCTACGGGGTAGGCTTCGAACATGCCGGTCATAGCCGTCGTCCACCGTGCTTGCACGCACCCATGCGTGTCCACGGGTTCCGTCAAAAGCGCCTCGCTGCGCGCTTTCCCCGCTCGTTTGCAAGCTGCATTCTCGCAAGCTTCAGCCCGCTTTACCGCTGGTCGACAGATCACGCGCTAAAGAAACCCACTCTACCCGCCGTTAACGCGCAAGAGCTAATTCTGCTTACTCACCCGCCCATGCCTTTGCCTATTGTGATCGCCGACGATTCGTTGCTTGCCCGCAAGGTGCTCACCAAGGCATTGCCGCCGGACTGGGATGTCGACGTGTCCTACGCCACAAACGGGCGCGAAGCGCTCGGCCTGTATCGCGAAGGCAAAGCGTCGGTGATGTTCCTCGACCTGACGATGCCGGACATGACCGGCTATCAGGTGCTGGAAGCCTTGCAGCATGAGGACCTGAATACCTTCGTCATCGTCGTCTCCGCCGATGTTCAGCCGATGGCCCAGTCGCGCGTGCGCGCGCTCGGCGCCGCCGCATTCATCGCCAAGCCCGTGACGCCCGAGGCGGTACTACCCATCCTCAAGGAGTACGGGTTGTATGTCTGAGCCAGTCCTCACCGAAGATCAGCGCGACGCGCTGCAGGAGGTCGCCAATCTGGCGATGGGCCAGGCCGCGACGCGTCTCGCGCGCCTGCTCGATGCGTTCATCGAATTGTCGGTGCCGCGCGTGAAGGTGGTGGCGGTGAGCGAGGCGGCAGCGGCGCTGCGCGAGATGACCGGGATCGAGGACACGGTGAGCGCGGTGCGTCAGGGCTTTCGTTCCGACATCAAGGGCGAAGCGCTGGTGATCTGCCGCAGCGACAGCATCGACCAGTTGTGTTCGCTCGTGAGCGACCCGTACTCGCGCTCGAGCTACGAGACGGTGAGCCAGAAAGAACTCGTGTTTGACGTGGCGAACGTGCTGACGGGTGCGTGTGTCTCGTGCATTCTCGACCAGCTCGGCCGCACGCCGGTCTTCTCCGCGCCGGGCCTGCTCGGCGAAGCGATGACGCTCGACGAAGTGTTTCAGCCCGGCATGTTGCAATGGGAAGTCGCGCTGCTGGTCGAAGTCAATTTCGCGCTCGAGGACCAGAGTTTCCGCGCGCACCTCGTCATGCTGATGGCTGAAGAATCGATTCGGCACATGAACGAGGCGCTCGACGAGCTGTTGTCCAGCCTATGAATGTGCCTGTGGAGTCGTTGAGCGATCTGGTTGTCGAACGTGTCGGTTTCGGTATCTTCGTGCTTGATCGTGACATGCACGTGCTGATGTGGAATCGCTTCATGCAGGATCACAGCGGCTTGTCGCCGGAGCAGGTGGTCGACAAATCGCTCTTCACGCATTTTCCGGAATTGCCGCGCGTGTGGCTGTCGCGCAAGATCGAAAGCGTGTTTCAGCTCGGCAGTTTCGCGTTCAGTTCGTGGGAGCAGCGCCCGTACCTCTTCAAGTTCGATCACGACCGGCCGATTACCGGCGGCGTCGATTTCATGCAGCAGGACTGCACGTTCATGCCGCTGATGCGCGATCGCGAAGTGGTGGCCGTATGCGTGACCATCTCCGATGTCACGCATGTCAGCATCGTGCAGCGCGAACGTGAAGAAGCGGTCGCCAAGCTGCAGGAATACGCGGACCGCGACGGTTTGACGGGCATCGCCAACCGGCGTTACTTCGAAGCGCGCCTGCGCGACGAATACACGCGCTGGCAGCGCTACGGCGGTGAAATGTCCGTGCTGCTGTTCGATCTCGATCACTTCAAGAAAATCAACGACCAGTTCGGCCACGGCGTCGGCGATACGGTGTTGCGCGTGATGGCGCAGCGGGTCGCCGAGGTGGTGCGGGCGCAGGACACCTTCGGGCGTTTCGGTGGCGAGGAGTTTGCCTTGCTGTTGCCGTGTACGCCGCTCGAAGACGCAATGCGGGTCGCGGAAAAGATCCGCCGCACGATCGCCGACACGCCGGTCGACGTGCAGGGCACGAGCGTGCCGGTAACGGCCAGCGTCGGTGGCGCGACGGCGCGCGCGGGCGTGCCGGCGTACGACGTGCTCATCAACGAAGCCGATGCGGCGCTGTATAGCGCGAAGCGGCAGGGGCGCAACCGCTCGGTCGCGTTCACCTGACAACCACAGTGTGGTTGCGCACGCCGGATGGGGAGCAGGACGTACGTCGCTCCGTCCGACGTGCGCTCACCAGCGAGTTCGCGTCTGCTTCCGGCCCCTTATTCGCCCCCAAACTACGGCATCTCACAAAGGTTGTTATACTTTTCGCCGTTTCCGGCATCCCTGCCGGGTGTTTCGCGCGTGTCCGCGCGCGCGGGCTGCTCGCCCTGCGGGTAGGCATTAAAATTTCTTGAACGCCTTTCAGCGGGCGCCTCCAGCGGAGATCGTCTTGGCTGTTTCCAATCTTGTCGTGGACGATACAGAAATCGACGCCGCTGCCGCCACGTCCGGCAGCTCGTTTTATCTCGCGATGCGTATCCTGCCGGCCGCGCAGCGCGACGCGATGTATCAGGTCTACGCGTTCTGCCGCGCTGTCGACGATATCGCCGACAGTGACTTGCCGCGCGCCGAACGCGCCGCCGCGCTCGAGCGCTGGCGCGCCGACATCGACGCGTGTTACGCCGGCGCGCCGCGCCCTTCCTTGCGCGCGCTGACGCGGCACATTCATACGTTTCACCTGCAACGCGAAGATTTTCACGCGATGATCGACGGCATGGCGATGGACGCTGCCGAGGACATCTGCGCACCCGACGAAGCCACGCTCGATCTGTACTGCGACCGTGTCGCCAGCGCGGCGGGCCGTCTATCGGTGAGAATATTCGGGATGCAGGAAGAGCCTGGCCGGTTGCTCGCGCACCATCTCGGCCGCGCACTGCAACTGACCAACATCCTGCGCGATATCGACGAAGATGCCGGTATCAGCCGCTGCTACCTGCCGCACGAATTGCTGGCGCGCGAAGGTATCGCGGTGACGAACCCGGCGCAGATCGCAGACGATCCGTCTCTGCCGCGCGTCTGCGCCACGCTTGCCGAGCGCGCCAAGCAGCATTTCGCGGCCTCCGACGCGATCATGGACCGTGAGCCGCGCAGCCACGTGCGTGCACCGCGCATCATGTCGGGCGTCTATCGCGTGCTGCTCGAACGCACGCTCGATCGCGGTTTCGACATTCCGCGTACGAAGGTCAGCAAGCCGAAACTGCGCTTGTTGTGGATCGTCGCGCGTTACGCGCTCTTCTGAGCTGATGCCGAAGCTCATCCATGTGATCGGCGCTGGCCTCGCCGGCCTGGCCGCTGCGGTGCAATTGCAGCGGCGCGGCGCACAAGTCGTGTTGCATGAGGCGGCACCCCAGGCGGGTGGCCGGTGCCGTTCGTACTACGACCCCAAGCTGGGCGCGACGATCGACAGTGGCAATCACATGGTGCTGTCCGGCAATTTCGCCACGCTCAACTATGTGCGCGCAATCGGCGCCGCCGACGAGCTGGTTGGCCCTGCCCAGCCCGAGTATCCGTTCGTGGATCTGGCGACGCGCTCGCGCTGGACCGTGCGGATGTCGCCGGGCCGTCTGCCCTGGTGGATCTTCGACCCGAACGCGCGCGTGCCGAACACCGGGCCGAGCGACTATCTGGCGCTGGTGCCGCTGCTGTTCGCCAAGCCTGGGCGTACTGTGGCGCAGACCATGCGTTGCAATGGCCCGCTGTGGGACCGGCTGCTTCGGCCGCTGTTTCTCGCGATGCTCAACGTCGAGCCGCGTGAAGCGTCGGCGGAGCTGACGAGTGCGATGGTTAGGGAGATGCTCGTCGCCGGTGGTCTGGCGTGCCGGCCTCTGGTGGCGCGCAACGGTCTGAGCAGTGCCTTCGTCGACCCGGCGCTGCGTCTGCTGCAGCATGGCGGCGCGGCGATCAGGCTAGGCTCGCGCCTGAAAGATATTGTGTTTGCCGACACCGGCCGTGTTTCGGCACTGAACTTCGTAGATGAAAGCATCGCGATCGAAGCCAGCCAGGCCGTGGTGCTCGCGGTGTCGCCGGACATTGCGCAGACGCTCGTACCCGGCTTGCGCTCGCCAAATCGTTTCGCGGCGACCGTCAACGTACATTTCGCAGTCGAGCCACCGTTCGGTATGGCGCCGATCACGGGGCTGCTCAATGCGACTGCCGATTGGCTGTTCGCCTTCGAGGGCCGCGTGTCGGTCACGGTCAACGCCGCTGAGCGCCTGCTCGACACACCGCATGAAACGCTCGCGAAAACCATCTGGGCCGAAGTGGCGCAGGCCGCCAATTTGCCGGCTGAGCCGATGCCGGCCTGGCAAGTCGTGATGGAAAAGCGCGCGACGTTTGCCGCCCTGCCGGATCAGGAAACGCTGCGTCCCGGCACGCGCACTCGCTGGAACAACTTGATGCTCGCGGGCGACTGGACGGCCACCGGCCTGCCCGCGACGATTGAAGGCGCGATCCGCTCCGGCCAGAAGGCCGCGGACACGCTGCTGAATCAACCGATGGAACGCCGATGAACGACTTATCTCAAGCCCAGCCGCTGGACGCCGTCCTGCCTGAATTTGCCGGTACGGCGCCGAATGTATCGAACGCGCTGCCGAACGGGGAGCCGAGTGCTGCGCCCGTCGCTGCGTCGCAAGCGTTCGCACCGTCGCTCGACGCCGCGATCACGCGCGCCACCGAGGCAATCCTCGCCGCGCAGAAGCCGGACGGCCACTGGGTCTACGAACTTGAAGCCGACGCGACGATTCCCGCCGAATACGTGCTTCTCGTGCACTACCTCGCCGAAACGCCGAACCTGGAACTCGAACAGAAGATCGGCCGCTATCTGCGCCGCATCCAGCTGGCGGACGGCGGCTGGCCGCTTTTCACCGACGGCGCGCTCGACATCAGCGCCAGCGTGAAGGCGTACTTCGCACTGAAGATGATTGGCGACTCGCCGGATGCCGAGCACATGGTCCGCGCGCGCGAAGCGATCCTGGCGAACGGCGGTGCGGAAACGGTGAACGTGTTCACGCGGATTCTGCTTGCGCTGTTCGGCGTGGTGTCCTGGCGCGCCGTGCCGATGATGCCCGTGGAAATCATGCTGCTGCCCCAATGGTTCCCGTTCCATCTGTCGAAGGTGTCGTACTGGGCGCGTACCGTGATCGTGCCGTTGCTGGTGCTGAACGCGAAGCGGCCGGTGGCGCGCAATCCGCGCCGTGTGCGTATCGACGAGCTGTTCCGCGGCGCACCGGTCAATACCGGCATGCGCGATCGGGCGCCACATCAGCACCTCGGCTGGTTCCGCTTCTTCCGCGGCGTGGACGTCATGTTGCGCGCAATCGACGGCCTGTTCCCGACGGTGACGCGCGAGCGTTCGGTGCGCGAAGCGGTGAAGTTCGTCGACGAACGGCTGAATGGCGAAGACGGCCTCGGCGCGATTTTCCCGGCGATGGCCAACTCGGTGATGATGTACGACGTGCTCGGCTATCCGGCCGATCATCCGAAGCGCGCAATCGCTCGTCAGTCGATCGAAAATCTGCTTGTCATCAAGGATGACGAAGCCTATTGCCAGCCGTGCCTGTCGCCGGTGTGGGATACCTCGCTCGTGGCGCACGCGCTGCTCGAGACCGGCGAAGCGCATGCCGAGCAGGCGGCTGAACGCGGGCTTGCATGGCTGCGTCCGCTGCAGATTCTCGACGTGCGCGGCGACTGGATCTCACGCCGTCCGAATGTGCGTCCCGGCGGCTGGGCGTTCCAGTACAACAACGCGCACTATCCTGACGTCGACGACACGGCGGTGGTCGCGATGGCGATGCAACGCTCGGCGGCGCTGACGCAATCGGACGTCGATCGCGAAGCCATTGCGCGGGCGCGCGAATGGGTGGTCGGCATGCAAAGCAGTGACGGCGGCTGGGGCGCGTTCGAACCGGAAAACACCCAGTACTACCTGAACAACATTCCGTTCTCCGATCATGGCGCATTGCTCGATCCGCCGACCGCGGACGTGTCGGGCCGCTGCCTGTCGATGCTCGCACAACTCGGTGAATTTCCGCAGGGCAGTGAGCCGGCGCAGCGCGCGTTCGATTACATGCTGAAGGAACAGGAATCGGACGGCAGCTGGTATGGCCGGTGGGGCCTGAACTACATCTACGGCACGTGGACCGCGCTGTGTTCGCTGAACGCCGCAGGCTTGCCGCACGACGATCCGCGGATGAAGCGCGCCGCGCAGTGGCTCCTGTCGATCCAGAACGAAGACGGCGGCTGGGGCGAGGGCGGCGAGAGCTACAAGCTCGACTATCGCGGCTACGAGCGCGCGCCGAGCACGGCGTCGCAAACCGCGTGGGCACTGATGGGCCTGATGGCGTCGGGCGAGGTGAATCACGAGGCGGTTGCGCGTGGCGTCGAGTATTTGCAGCGGGAACAGCGCGAGCACGGCCTGTGGGACGAAACGCGCTTCACGGCGACCGGTTTCCCGCGCGTGTTCTATCTGCGTTATCACGGCTATCGCAAGTTCTTCCCGTTGTGGGCGCTGGCGCGCTTCCGTCATCTGAAGCGCAACGGGCTGACGCGCGTCGCGGTCGGGATGTAACGGATGGCGCTTTCGACAACGCCGTCAGCCGGGGCCGGCCGCAGCATGTTGCCGGTCATCGTGGTGACGGGTATGGCGTTCGAAGCGCGTATCGCGCGCGGCAAGGGTGTCGAGGTGGTCTACGCGGCTCGTGCCGATCTGCTGGAGCGGGCGTTGAGTGCGGCGGTTGCGCGCGGCTGCTCCGGGATCGTTAGTTTTGGGACGGCGGGTGGTTTGGCGCCCGATCTGGAGCCGGGCACGCTGATCGTCGCAGAAGCCGTCGAGGGGCCGTTTGGGCGGCTCGAGACCGACCGGCCATGGGCTGACAGGCTCGCCGCCGCGCTGGCGACTGGGCCGCTTGTGGCGCGTCTGCGGCGCGGGTTGGTGGCGGCGGTGACCGCGCCTTTGGTCACTGCCGACGACAAGCGCGTGCTGCATCGCTCGACGGGTGCTTTGGCGGTTGATATGGAATCGCATATTGCCGGTGCGACGGCTGCCGCGCATGGTGTGCCGTTTGCGGTGTGTCGCGCGATTGTCGATCCGGCCTGGCGGACGTTGCCTTCGGCTGCTACCGCTGGATTGCGGGATGATGGCACGACGGCGTTAGGGCCGATTTTGCGGGAGTTGTTGCGGCAGCCGTCGCAGTTGGGGGCGCTGATTCAGGTCGCTGTCGATGCGCGGGCGGCGCGGACCTCGCTGGTGCAGGCGCGGCATGCTATGGGTGAAAGTGGGGTTTTGCGGTTGGGTGGTGGGTGAGGGGTTTGGTCTTTTTCTTGATCTGGCTTTTTTGGCCTTTCCTTGAATTCTTATTGGTCTATTAGCGTCGCCCCTGTGCGGGGCGGCACTTACTTCTCTTTGCCGCCGCAAAGAGAAGTAAGCAAGAGAAAGCGGCTCACACCGCTAGTTCTTAAGCGGGTCCCCCGCGCAGTCGCGGTAGTGGTGCATCTGGAATCCGTGTTCTCGCACATTCAGCCTCGGTGACAAGGCAGTCATACCTCCAGCGGCGCTGCGCGCGCCGAAGGGTGCTTCCCATCTGGTTCGCTCGGCATTCCTGTTCGCAATCGGCGGGCACACTGTTCGTTTAAATTCCCGCCGTTTCCGCACGCTAATTTCCCTGTCCGCTCTCTAAGGTGACCCGGGCGCTCTGTAGCGCAGGGTCACCTGATCCCATCCCTTACTGTGTCGCCGGGACTGCTTCCTGTGGGTTCTTGTCCGTGGGCGCGGTTTGCGACGCCGGTGCTGGTGCCGCGGTGCCCGATGCCGCAGCAGGCGCCGCCGCTGGGGCGTTTGGCGTGTCGCCCGGGTCCGTGTAGTCCGGTACGCCCGCCGGGGCGGCCGTGGCGCTTCCTGATGCCGCGTTCGGGGCTTCAGCGGTGTCGCCTGGGTCCGCGTAGTTCGGCAAGCCTGCAGCCGCGCCGGAAGCGCCCTTGGCAGGTGCGGCTGCGCCGGAGTCGCCCTCCTGGTCGTCGTAGTTCGGGAGCGGTGCGGCGTTGTCACCCGTGCCGCGCAGGCGCGCTTTGCGCTGCTGCGTATAAGCGTCGCGAACGAAGGAATACTTGTCGAGCGCAGCCTGTTGCAGCAGGTCGGTTGCCCCCAGCAGGTCGGAGCGCACGCTCACGAACTGCAGCACGTACAGCGGATTGCGCACCGCCGGCTCGATGTAGTTCAGCGGGTTGAACTTCACGTCCACGACCAGACCCATGCTGTCACGCACCGTGCTTGGACCAAACAGCGGCAAGACCAGGTACGGGCCCGACGGGATGCCCCAGTGGCCCAGCGTCAATCCGAAATCCTGATGGTGCTTCGGCAGACCGGCCGGCGTGGCCCAGTCGATCAGGCCGCCGAGCCCAAAGGTCGAGTTGAACGCGAAACGCACGAAGTCTTCGGTCGCGTCGGTGATCTTCAACTGCAACAGATTGTTGGCGGCGTTGGTCAGGTCGCCCAGATTCGAGAAGAAGTTGCTCACCGCCGTACGCAACGGCTGCGGTGTCACCTTCTGGTAGCCCTTGGCGACCGGCACGGCGACGAAGCGGTCCAGGCCATCATTGAAATTAAAAATCACCCGGTTCGCCGGCTCGAACGGGTCGCCCGGTTTACGGTCGGGGCCGGTCGCGCAGCCAGAGATCAGCCCGGTGGCGACCAGCGCCAGCACGGTGGTTTGCAGCTTCATGCTTATATTCCTTTGTGCTTCGCGCGACGTTGGCGCGGCTTACCCATCAGCACGGGTTGGAACACCACCGCGCCGATCAGCGTGCAAAACAACGAGAGTGCCAGCAAGCGTCCCATACTCGACGTCCCCGGATGATGCGACAGCCAAAGGCTGCCGAACGCCGTCGCGGTGGTCGCCGCACTGAACAACACGGCATGCGTGAGGCTCGACTGCAAAAGGCCGGTCTGCCCGTTGCGCCACGCCATCACGAAGTAAATCTTGAATGCTACGCCGACGCCCAGCATCAGCGGCAATGCGATGATGTTCGCGAAGTTCAGCGGCATGCCGAACACCACGCACAACTCCAATGTCACCAGCGCCGAGACCAGCAGCGGAACCAGGGTGCGCAGCATATCGCTGAGCCGCCGCAGCGCAATCCACAGCAGGATGGCAATCGACAGCAAGGCGTAGCCGGCGGCCTGCAGGAACGCCTTGATGATCGTGTCGGCGGAATGCAGGATCGAAATTGGGCCGCCGATCGCGTCCGGTTCGGCTTTCTTCACCGCGTGCGCAAAAGCGGCGAGCGTTGCGTCGTCGTTCGGATCGGCGCCGGGTTTGACCTTCGGCGCGATGTCGACGAGCGCGCGGCCGTCCTTCGACACCCAGCTTGTGGAGATCTCCTTGGGCAGGTTGTCGCGCGTAATCTCGGTCGGCTGCAACAGATCCGCCAGTTGCTTCAGCGCGATGCGCAGCGGCTCGGACATCGCGGTTTCGGCGCGCTCGCGCGTGGCGGCGTCGGCGGCGGCCAGCTTTTGCAGCGTTGCGGACAGATGCTTGGCTTCGGCGGCGCCGGGACCCGGGTGGTCGTCAGCGGCGAGCGAAAGCTGGTTCGACGCGCGCTTCAGCGCGGCGACGCGCACAGCGTCTGTGGCTTGGGGCGAGGGCTGCTGCTGCAGCGCGGGCAGCAGTTGCTGCGCGGCGCTTGCGATCAGCATTAGCTTTGGCTGCTGCTCGGTCGGAACGAAGGTGTCCAGCGTAGTGACGCGGCCCACTTCCGGCAGCGTGCGCAGACGCGTGGCCTTCTGGTCCGCATCGGCAAGCGTGGGCGCCAGCACGTGCACATTGTTGACCGCGGCTTCTGGCGAATCCTTCAGCGACAGCAGTGTCGCCATGGATTCCGTATGCGGGTCCTTCAGATGCAGCGGATTGAAGTCGAAGCGCAAATGCGTGAGTAACGGCGTGGCGCCGATCACGACGATGAGCGTTCCGATCAGCACCGGCTTGCGGTGATGGTCGAGGAAATCGTCGACGGGCGCGAGTTGTTTGAAGCCGGGCGAAACGGCTTCGACCGGCGGGTTGAAGAGCTTCAGCAGCGCCGGCAGCAGCGTCATGTTGGTGAAGTACGCGACGAACATACCGACGCCGGCAATCTCGCCCAATTCCGACACGCCGCGATAAGCCGTCGGCAGGAACGAGAAGAAGCTCAGCGCGACCGCCACGGCAGCGAGCGTGAGCGGCACGCCGATGCTGTGTGCGGTGTGCATGAGGGCAGCGGAAAGACGGTCGTCGCGATTACGTTCCTCACGATATTTGACGCCGAACTGCACGCCGAAATCGACCCCGAGCCCGACGAACAACACCATGAAGGCGACCGAAATCATGTTGAGCGCGCCGACCAGCAGTAGGCCGAGCGCGGCGGTGATCGCGAGCCCGACGAACAGCGTAATGAACACGGCTACGATCATGCGGCCTGAACGCAAGGCCAACCACAGAATGATCAGCACGACAATGAAGGTGCCGATGCCGTTGAGCACGGCGCCGTCCTTGACCGATGCGAATTCTTCGTCCGCGAGCGGCTGTTCGCCGGTCAGGCGGACCGTGGCGCCATAGCGCGTATCGAGGTGCAGCGACGCGGCGGTGTCGCGAATCGCTTTCGATGCCGTCGCGCCCGGCTCCAGTGCGTCGTAGTTCACGACCGGCTGCACCGTGACGAAGGCGCGCGCCGGATCCGTGGCGGCGCTCCTGTCGACCAGCGCGCGCCACGAGAACGCCGCCGGCTGGCCGGCCAGCACCCGATCGAGCGTGGTGGCGCTTTGCGACAGCAGATGGCTCATGTCGGCCAGCTTCACCTGACCCAGTTGCAGCGGCAGCAACAGGCTCGTGGTGAGCGTGCCGGCGAGGCCGGTCAGGCTCGGATCGTGCGCGAGGGCATTGACGAGGGGGCGCGACTGGACGAGTTGCGACGTGGTCGACATCACCTCGTCGGTCGACGGGAACAACAGACCATTGTGTTCGAAGAACGGGCCGCCGGCGGGCTGCGAGACCGCGACGAACTCCTTCGGATCGGCTTTGAGCGCGGCCGTGAGGGCACTGGCAGCGGCGTCGGCAAACTCCGGCGCGCGGGCTTCGACCACCACCAGCACGGTTTGGCCGCGATCCGGGAAGGCCTTGTCCATGGCATTTTCGAGCGACGACCATTGCTTGTCGGTCTCGATGAGCTTACTGATATCGGTGTTGATCTTGAAGTGATCGGCAACGTAGAAGCCGCTCAAAACGGCGAGCACAAGAGACAGGGCGATGATCCGTAACGGATGGCGCACCGAATAGGCGACGAGACGGACAATAGATGACTTCAGCATGTAGGCGGGGGTGGCCTTATCACGGACGGTGTTTTTGACGAAAGTGCACAAGTATACAGAGCCGGAGCGACTCGGCTCCACTTCGGCAGCAAGGACGGCTCCCGGGCGGCGCGGCCGGGGGCGGGAACGCAATATCGGTATACTGGTCTATCCAGCTTTCGCCGCGGGCTTATGAGCCCGCCGGTGCTTACTTCTTGGGGTTTTGGCGAGCGTATGAAACGTTATCTGTCTGCTTTTCTGGCTGCGGCCGTGGTGTCCACTGCGGCATACGCACAAAGCGCGCCTGATGCGCTGGTGAAGAGTGCCGTCGAAGGCACGGTTACCGCGATGAAGGCCGACCCGCAGGCGCGCGGCGGCGATATGGCGAAGATTACCGAGCTGGTTCAGACGCGATTTGTGCCGGCCACCGATTTTCAGCGGACCACGCGGATCGCGGTAGGGAAGGCATGGAGTACGGCGACCCCCGAGCAGCAGAAGCAGCTGTATGAGCAGTTTACGCTGCTGCTGGTGCGCACCTACGCCGCCTCGCTGTCGCAGTTGCGCGATCAGGATGTGAAATTCAAGTTTCTGCCGGTCAGCGTGCCGGCCGGCGCCAAGGACGTAGTCGTGCAGTCACACGTAATCAGCAACGGCGGGGACGATGCGATTGATTACCGGCTGACCAAAGGCGCATCCGGCTGGAAGATTTACGACATCAACATGATGGGTGCCTGGCTGATTCAGGTTTATCAGACGCAGTTTGCCGATCAGCTTTCCAAAGGCGGCGTTGATGGGCTGATCAAGTTCCTGACTGCGCATAACGCACGAAGCGCAGGCTGAAGTCACGCGCAAAAGAGAAAGCACAAAAAAGAAAAAGCGCGGTGGCAATCAGGCCACCGCGCTTTTTTTCTACAGAACATGCACATCATGGGGCGAACAAAACCGCCCCGATGATCGACAGCTTAGTGTGCGGAAGCGGAAGCCGCCGTCTGCACCTTCTTGCCCTTACCAGCACGCCCAATTTCTTCCAGCTTGATCTCGACGTGCCGCGAGAACACGAACTCAGCGGGGCGCTGCTTATCCAAAGGAATATCCTTGGTGAAGGCGCCGGAAGTCTTCGGGCCGCGCAGGCTGACCTTCAAAGCCTTCAACGGATGCGCAACCGTGTCCATCACGGCCGTCGCTTCGAAGCCGCAGTGCACCATGCAATCCGCGCACTTCTCATAGTTACCCGTACCGTAGTCGTCCCACTCCGTGGTTTCCATCAGTTCCTTGAAGGTCTTCACGTAGCCTTCGCCGACCAGATAGCACGGCTTCTGCCAGCCGAACACCGTACGCGCCGGGTTGCCCCAAGGCGTGCACTCGTACGTCTGATTGCCGGCCAGGAAATCCAGGAACATCGCGGACTGGCTGAACGACCAGTTCTTGCCATTGTTGCCGCGCTTGAAAATTTCGCGGAACAGATGCTTGGTCTTGTCGCGGTTCAGGAAGTGCTGCTGATCCGGCGCGCGCTCATAGGCATAACCCGGCGAGACGGTGATGCCGTCCACGCCCATCGGGCCGAGCGTGTCGAAGAATGCGGCAACGCGTTCCGGCACTGCGTCGTTGAACAACGTGCAGTTGATGTTCACGCGGAAACCGCGGCGCTTCGCTTCCTTGATCGCGGCGACTGCCTTGACGTACACGCCTTCCTGCGACACCGAGTGATCGTGCGCCTGCTCGTCGCCGTCCAGGTGAACCGACCAGACGAAGTACGGATTCGGCTCGTAGTCGTCCATCTTCTTTTCCATCAGCAGCGCGTTCGTGCACAGGTACACGAACTTCTTGCGCGCGATGATGCCCTTCACGATCTGCGGCATTTCCTTGTGCAGCAGCGGCTCACCGCCTGCAATCGAAACGACCGGTGCGCCGCATTCGTCGACTGCGCCAAGGCATTCTTCGAGCGACAGACGCTGATTCAGGATGGGATCCGGATAATCGATCTTGCCGCAGCCATTGCAGGCAAGATTGCAGCGGAACAGCGGCTCCAGCATCAACGCGAGCGGGTAGCGTTTGTTGCGCGAAAGGTGCTGACGCATGATGTATGCGCCGACCCGGACTTTCTGTAGCAGCGGAATAGACAAGACGTCCTCCTTAAACTTCGCGTGCAGCGAGTGGTTGCATCAGTTTCGATGGCAACTTGAATTCGACTTTCTCTTCACGGCCCGCCATCGTCGTGACATCGACGGGCCCCAATGCGCGCAGCGCATCGATTACGTTCTTCACCATCTCTTCCGGTGCCGAAGCACCGGCTGTGATGCCGACAGTCTGCACATTCGCAAACCACTCCGGCTTCACTTCCGAACCGTCGGCGACGAGATAACTCTCCACGCCGCTTTCACTGCCGATCTCGCGCAGCCGGTTCGAGTTGGAACTGTTGGTTGCGCCCACCACCAGCAGCACCTCGACCTCTTTGCTCAGTTCGCGCACCGCCGCCTGACGGTTTTGTGTGGCGTAGCAGATGTCGCGCGTGTCGGGACCGACGATGTCGGTGAAACGGCGCAGCAGAGCATCGATGATGCCACGTGTGTCGTCCACCGACAGCGTGGTCTGCGTGACGTACGCGAGCGGCGTGTCGAGCGGCAGGTTCAGATGCGCGACCTCGGCCTCGCTCTGCACCAGCAGCACCTTGCCGGGAATCTGGCCGATCGTGCCTTCCACTTCCGGATGGCCCGCGTGGCCGATCAGGATCAGGGTACGACCCGCAGCCACATACTGGCGCCCCTGCACGTGAACTTTGGTCACCAGGGGACAGGTCGCGTCGAGCACGTCGAGGCCGCGCTGTTCCGCGTCGCGCTCGACAGTCTGCGCGACACCATGCGCGCTGAAAATCGCCACCGCGCCTTGCGGCACCTCGTCGAGTTCTTCGACAAAGCGCGCGCCCTTCTGGCGCAGGTTATCCACCACGTGGCGATTGTGAACAATCTCGTGGCGAACATACACGGGCGCGCCGTGCTGCTGTAACGCGCGGTCGACGATCTCGATCGCGCGAACAACCCCTGCACAAAAGCCGCGGGGTTGAGCAAGGATGACTCGCATAAATTGGCGAACTCCGACTGACGCGGGTTTCGAAGAAGTCGGTAACTATGACTCTATCGCCGCGACCATCTATTTAGTTGACGTCTTGAGCCCCGGCGACGAGCCGGTACAGCAAAACCAAACGCGCATTCTAACGCTATCAGGCCGGCTCTGCTCTGGCGCGCCTGCCCAGGTGTTGCGCCGCTGCGCCGCGGGCCCGCGGCCGGGCAGCCGCACCCATGGCGCATGCGGCAATGCGCTGGTGGGAATGCGCTGGTGGTAATGATTACGCGCTGCACCGGTTTGGCGGAACCCTTAAACTACATGGTCCTGCGGCGCACGTTTGCGGCCGCATTACAGAATGGTTTCGAGGCTTGCTGGATGGACGTCGATCAATACGAGAATTTTCCGGTCGCGAGCGTGTTGCTGCCAAAGGCGCTGCGCGCGCCGATCGACATTATCTATCAGGTTGTCCGCACCGCCGGCGACATTGCCGATGAAGGCGACTGGAGCCCGGCCGAGCGGCACGCCCGCCTGGCCGACTTCCGCGCTGGCCTCGACGCGGTAGCACAGCGGCGCGCGGCGCCGGTGCACCCACTTCTGTTCGGCAAGCTCGCTGGTGTCATTGCCCAGTATAAACTGCCCGTCGCGCCGTTCTACGATCTGCTCCACGCGTGCGGCCAGGACATCGACACCAACCGTTACGAAGACCGGGCCGCCCTGCTCGACTATTGCCGCCACTCGGCAAACCCGATCGGGCATCTGATGCTGCATCTGGTGGGCGCCGCCACGCCGGAGAATCTCGCCGACGCCGATGCGATCTGCACGGCCTCGCAACTGATCAGCTTCTGGCAGGACGTTGCCGCCGACTGGAAAAAAGACCGCGTGTATCTGCCGCTCGCGGATCTGCGGCGCTTCAACGTGACCGAGGCGCAGATCGCCAAGGGCGTCGTCAATGATGCCTGGGTCAAGCTGATGGCCTACGAGATTTCGTTTGTTCGGGCCACGCTGGTACGCGGCGCGCCGCTCGCGTTGCGTATCCGCGGGCGGTTGGGTATCGAGCTGTGCGGCGCCATCCACGGTGGCTTGCGCATCCTCGAGCGGATTGAAAAGGCCGGCTACGACGTGTTTCGCGAGCGGCCGGTGCTCAACACTTTTGACTGGTGCGTCGTCGCGGTACGCACTGTGGTGATGCGCCTGTCGCGGCGCGTCGGCGTAGAAGCGGGTTCACTCGAGGGTCATGCTTAATGGTGGTGGTTCTGTTTCTTCTTTCGTGTCTTTCCCTGCTGATCTGGTGTGTGTTGCTATTCGCGCGCGGCGGGTTCTGGCGGGCGCGTCCCGCCACGCCGCTCGCGCTCGAACCGCGTGAAACCTGGCCGGCGGTCGCCGCCGTGGTGCCGGCGCGCAATGAAGTCGATGTGATCGCCGAGGCCGTCACCAGCTTGCTCGAGCAGGACTATCCGGGCGAATTCCACGTGATCGTCGTCGACGACCACAGTACCGACGGCACCGCCGACGCCGCCCGCGCGGCCGCGTTGCTCCTGCAATGCCCGGATCGCCTGACTGTGTTGAGCGCGAAGCCACTGCCGCCGGGCTGGTCCGGCAAGGTGTGGGCACAGTCGCAAGGTATCGAGGCGGTGCGCACGCTCGGTCTGCCCGCAGACTTTCTGCTGCTGACCGATGCCGATATCGGCCATCCCGCCGACGCCGTCGCGCAACTCGTCGCGCGTGCGGATGCGGAAAAACGCGACCTCGTCTCGCTGATGGTCCGCCTGCGCTGCGATTCGTTCTGGGAGAAGGCGCTGATTCCGGCCTTCGTGTTCTTCTTTGCCAAGCTGTACCCGTTCTCGTGGGTCAATAATCCGCGCAACCGCACGGCTGCGGCTGCGGGTGGCTGCATGCTGGTCCGGCGCAGCGCGCTCGAAGAAGCGGGCGGTATCGAGTCGATTCGCGCCGAGCTGATCGACGATTGCAGCCTCGCCGCGCGTATCAAGCATCGCGGCACGGGGCGTCATGCGATCCGTCTGGATGTGGCGGCGCGCAGCGTGTCGCTGCGTCCTTACGATAGCTGGCGTGAGATCTGGAACATGATCGCGCGCACGGCCTTTACGCAGTTGCGTTATTCGCCGCTGCTGCTGGCGGGCACGCTGTTGGGCATGACGATCATTTACCTGATGCCGCCGGTGGCTGCGCTGGTGCTCGGTCCTCTTGGCTGGCCTGCGTGGCTGGCCTGGGCGCTTATGTGCTGCGCTTATGCGCCGATGCTCAGCTACTACCGCCGTTCGCCGCTATGGGCGCCGTTCCTACCGCTGGTGGCGTTGTTCTATGTCGGCGCGACGTTGGCGTCGGCGGTGCGTTACTGGCGCGGTAAGGGTGGGCAATGGAAGGCGCGTGTGCAGGCGCCGGTGCAGGAGCGCTGAGACGCGCGCCATCAGGGATTTGTCGGACGAAAAAAAGCGGCGCTCTCAGGCGCCGCTTTTTTTACATCGATCGTTACTCGACCTTTCCGTCAGCCCTTGGTGAGCAGCATGTACATCTGGATCACCATGTCGGGCGAGAAGGTGAACGGCACCCAGCCGTGGCCGGTGTGGCGCATGACCAGCAGCCGGTCGCCATTCGACTGTTTCTGCACGGCCATGACGGGATTCTTCGTCGACACGAAGCGCCAGCCCGGCGGAATGCCCGGCGGCGGTTCCGGCGTCATCGAGGCGCGCGCGTTCGACAATTCCTCGATCAGCTGCCCGATCTGCTCGGCGCGCAGCGCAACCGTCTGGCCGCCGATCGTCATCGTGATTTCGTTCTGCGCGGGACGGTTGATTTCGAGTGTGGGCTGCAACTGGGCGGCCGGCTCTTCGCCGGGCGCCGGTGCCGGCTTCGCCGCTTCTACCGCTGCCGCCGCTGTTTCAGGCGCAACGTCTTCCGCTTTCGATTCGGACGCGACGTGATTCGCCACCGGCGCTTCCTGCGCTGCGGCTTCTGCGGGTGTCTCGGGGATGTTTTCGGCCTGCGGGGCCACGACAGCCTGAATGAGCTGATCGACGCCCATTTCCAGCACGCCGAGCTGTTCGTGAAGATTCATGCGAGGTTTCTCTGGTAAGACCCACGATTTTACCTGCTGCGCGTAGGCTTTTACCTGTCGCAAATAAAGTGACGTTGTAACAAAGTGCGTGCAGGCCACACCGGATCGCCCGGCGCCGCTTACGCGGCCCGGCCTGCCTATCATGCTCGCGTCAGGGCTTCAGGTATCCGGCTTGCCGGAACCAGTCGAGCGCATCGCTCAAGCCCTCGCGATAGGGGCGTGCGCGATAGCCGAGTTCGCGTTCCGCCTTCGCCGACGTGAAGTACATCTTGTTCTTCGACATCTTCAGACCGTCGACGGTGAGGAACGGTTCGCGCTTCGTGATCCTGGCGACCGCTTCGGCGCCCGCGGCGAGCGGATAAAGCGGCCAGCGCGGCAAACTCAGCGTCGGCGCCTTGCGGCCGGTCAGCGCCGCGATATCCGCGAGCATTTGTTGCAGCGGCAGATTTTCGCCGCCGAGAATGTAGCGCTCGCCGATCTTGCCGCGTTCGAGCGCCAGAAAATGGCCGGCGGCCACGTCGTCCACGTGCACGAGGTTCAGCCCCGTATCGACGAATGCGGGGATCTTGCCGAGCGCCGCTTCGACGATGATGCGCCCGGTCGGCGTCGGCTTGACGTCGCGTGGACCGATCGGCGTGGACGGATTGACGATTACGGCGGGCAGGCCGTCCTCGGCGATCATGCGCTCCACCACGCGTTCGGCCAGCACCTTGCTGCGCTTGTATACGCCGATCGCCTGGTCAGCTTTGAGCGGCGAGGTCTCGTCTGCGGACTGCCCGGAACGGGTGACTTTCAGCGTCGCCACGCTGCTCGTGTAGACAATGCGTTCGACGCCTTCCTTCAGCGCCGCGCGCATGGTTGCCTCGGTGCCTTCAAGATTCGAGCGCTCGATTTCGCTTGGGTCAGGTGCCCACAAACGGTAGTCTGCCGCCACGTGCAGCAGGTAGCGCACGCCACGCAGCGCGTTGCGCATCGACGCTTCGTCGCGCATATCGCCGACGACGATTTCCGCATCGAGCGCCTCGACGTTTTTGCGCGGACTGGTGGCGCGCACCAGCACGCGCACCTTGAAACCCTTCTGCTGCGCGATGCGCGCCACCGACGAGCCGACGAAGCCGGATGCGCCGGTCACGAGCACGAGATCGCGATTCTGTTCGGTCATTCTCTTTCTTTCCCTGCGTGACAGTCGACGGATTGTACGTGTCGCGCGTGCCACGTGTCGCGCCGGGGTGCCCGGGCGTGCAGGCGAGCCCGGACGAATTCAGGGCCGCCGAGCATTCTCGTCGCGACGCGGCTAGAATGCCGGCTTGAAAGATTTGCGTTGCATGGGACTGGAGTAACCGCTAAAGCGCTAACTCCGGTCGACTCGCACTCGTGCATGGGACCAGAGTAAGCGCTGAAGCGCTAACTCTGGTCGACACAGGAGAGGATGGCATGGCCCCGGATCTGGATCAGCGGATCGAAACGTATTACGTGCGAGTGCGCGGCACCGTGCAGGGCGTCGGCTTTCGCCACGCCACCGTGCGGCAGGCCCACGCGCTCGGTATTAAAGGTTGGGTGGCGAATCTCGAAGACGGCTCCGTCGAAGCCATGTTGCAGGGCTCGGCCAATCAGGTCGACCGGATGCTGTCGTGGCTGCGTCATGGGCCGCCGGCGGCGCGCGTGACAGAAGTGGCCGGCGAAGAGCGCGCGACCGAAAAGCGTTATGAGCGTTTCGAGCAGCACTGAGCGGCGGGACTTCGAGCAAAAAAAGGCGGCGCGCCATCACATCGATAGCGCGCCGCCTTGCAGTTTGCCTGTCCTGGTTGTCCGGCGAATGGGCCGATAACGTTTAGCGCCTAAAGCGTTTATCGCGCCACCAGCAGGCTCTCAGCGAACCCCCATCCATCTTCGATCCACTGATGGCTGCACACGAAGCCGGCATCGTCGGCGATCGCGGGCATCTCGTCAGCGCGATATTTGTGGCTGCTCTCGGTCCAGATCGTTTCGCCTGCCTTGAGCGAGACCGTCAATTGCGCGGCACCCACATGCGCGGTGACATCGCGTTTCGCACGCAGATGCATCTCGATGCTGCGCGCGTCCGGATTGAAGCGCGCGACGTGCTCGAACGCATCGAGCGGAAAATCGCCGTCGAGCTCGCGATTGACACGCGCCAGCAGATTCAGATTGAACGATGCGGTCACGCCGATCGCATCGTCGTAAGCGGCCACGAGCACCGGCGTCGGCTTGAGCAGATCCGTGCCGAGCAGCAACGCGTCGCCGGGTGCGAGCATGTTGCGGATATCGCGCAGGAAACGCGTCGCCGCGAGTCTGCCGAAATTACCGATCGTACTGCCAAGAAACAGTACGAGTAGCCGTTCGTCCGCTGCGCGATTCTTGCTCACCTCGGCCAGCCCGGCCAGGTAATCGCGTTCATAACCGACGATCGAGATCCGCTCGATGTCGCCGAGTTCGCGCCGGCATAACTGCAACGCGCTGCGCGAAATTTCAATCGGGAAGTAAGAAGTGGGGCGCTTTTTACACAGCGCTTCCAGAATACGCCGCGTCTTGCGACCGCTGCCGCTGCCCAGTTCGGCGACGGTCACGTCGTGCGGAAGGTGCGCGACGATGTCCGCCGCGTGCTTCGTGAGCAGGCTCTCCTCGGCGCGTGTCACGCCGTATTCGGGCAGTACCGTGATTACTTCGAAGAGGGCGGAGCCTACTTCGTCATACAGATACTTCGAGGGCAGTTCTTTCTGCGGTGCATGCGTGAGTCCGGCGCGAACGTCGGCGGCGAAGGTCGCGCGTAGCAGATCGGGCGATGCGTCGTGCGAGAGGGCTGGCTGGGTCATGCTGGCTCCAGTAGTCACGTTCGATGAGCAGGATTGCTGGCCGGGTGAAGGCAGGCGCAATAAAACGCCGTTGCTGCGTGCCGCGGGAAAGAAGGGTGGGCTCAGTCCGCCTGGACTGCCTTTACCGGCCCGGCTCGTTGATGTTGCAGATGACGGTTGCGACGGCGGTCCAGGATATCTTGGATCACATTGCAAATAGTGTCGCCAGACTTCGTAGCAAGATTCGAGCTTGAGCAGTTGCGCGAGAAGTTGCCGGTGCGAAAGCTACGGATTCGCCTGTCGCGCACGAAGTTATGTTCTAGTGCATCGGCACGCGATGCGCACGGAAAAAATTGCTGCTTGCTACAAGGAAGGAGCGAGGAACGAGCGGGCACGTTGGCGGGGAACCCGTCTAGAATGCCCGCTTGCATCGCATATCGACGATAAAAAATTCAGCGCTTGATCCGCACTGCCTGCCGCGCTGCCTGTTTGTGAGACTTCACTTCTAATGACAACAATTCGAGGCGCGAAGCCGTATGCTGCGCCGCACACACCTGCATCTGAATCAGCTTGCGCATCTGCACCGTATGCCGGAGCGATTGCGCCACGGGCCGCGCAATGAACCAGTATGACCCAAAGCGCGGTATCGCGTTGTCGGTCGGCGCGTCGGCGATGTTTGCTTTACTGTCCGCTTACGTCAAGCTGCTTGCGCCGTTGGGCGGTCTCGACATTTTCGCGTGGCGTATCGTGTGGACCGTGCCCGGGGCGCTACTGCTGATCGTGTTGCGCAAACGCCTGCCCATTCTCCGGCAACTTCTTTACCGCATGGTGACGGAGCCGACGCTCGGCGTGGCAATGGTTGTCAGCGCGGTTCTGCTGGGCGCGCAGTTGTGGGTGTTTCTCTGGGCGCCGCTGCACGGGCGCATGCTGGAAGTTTCGCTCGGCTATTTTCTGCTGCCGATGGTGATGGTGCTGGTAGGGCGCTTCTACTATCACGAGCGCCTCGACGGCTTGCAGTGGCTAGCAGTTATCTGCGCTGCTTTGGGCGTCGGGCATGAACTGTGGATGACGGGCGCGTTTTCGTGGCCAACGGTGCTGGTCGCGCTCGGCTATCCGCCGTATTTCGTGCTGCGCCGCAAAATCAACCAGGATTCACTGGCCATGTTCACGGTGGAAATGGCGCTGCTGCTGCCGGCGGCGGCGGTGTTCATCGTCATCGGCGGTTCGCTGACAATGATCGGCGGGCGTATCGACATGTGGTGTTTGCTGTTGCCGGGGCTCGGCGCGCTCAGCACCATTGCGCTGGCTTCGTATCTGAAGGCGAGCCGGTTGTTGCCGGTCGCATTGTTCGGCATCCTCGGCTATGTCGAGCCGGTGCTGCTGGTGCTGGTCTCGATCACATTGCTCGGCGAGGTGCTTAGCGCCGCACAGTTAGCCACGTATATTCCGATCTGGATCGCGGTTGCGCTGACGGCATTGCATAGCGTGCGGCTCGTTCGGCTAGCGCCGCGTTGAGGCGCGTTGATTGAGCCGCAATGGTTGAGTCGCGGCGGGTGGTTGCGTTGGGACGGCGCGCAGTATTTTCGCTTGGCCCGCCGAATCAGGCGCCGCTTTCAGCGATGCGCTGCCGCGCGATCCGCATTGATACGCGTGGCGCCGACCTGCGCCTCGATCGCTTCGCGCAGCGCCGGCCGCCAGCCAAAGCCGAACAGCGCTTCAGCGAGGACGAATAGCGGCCCAATCAGCAGACCAACCACATCGTCGACAAATGCCGGTTTGCGATGTTCGTATGCCACGTGGCCGATAAACTGGAACACCCAGCCGACGACAAAGAGGCCGATGCCCGAGGCGAGCCAGGTGAACGTAGTTTGCGCGGCGAGCCATTGTCCGCACGCGACGCACAATACCAATACCACGGCCATCATCACGCCGAGCGGCACGTCGAGCACGAGGTAATAGACAGTCGCCGCGGCGAACAACACCCACGCGGGCGACAAGGTAAACGGCAACGCAAATGGCAGCGTGCCGGGGCCGAAAGCCGGCCGGCTCAACAACACAGCTAGCGCCAGCATGATCATCGGAATGCCGATGAAATGCGTGGCGATATTGCGCCGGTCGCGGTGGTAGGCCGCATATTGTGTAAGTTGCTGCGCCAGCGTTCTCATGTATGCCGCTCCTCGATCAAAGTCAGCATAATCGCGGTCAGCGGAATTTGAAACCATCGGGTAGCCGACAATCGGGCACGGATGCCGTCCTATGACAGCAAGTTTTTCATCGAATGAGCTTGCCACCCTGCTTGAACGCAGCGCGTGGTTTCGCTCGGCGCCTGCGCCCATGCGGGCGCAGTTGATCGAAGCGGGGCGTGTCGAGCGGCTGACGGGCGGCGAACGGCTCTTCACGCGCGGCGATTCTGACGATGGCCTCTATTGTGTGCTCGACGGTCTGGTGCGAATCGGCGCGGCGAGTTCGGCCGGCAAGGAAGCGTTGCTCGCGGTCATCGAACCGGTCAACTGGTTCGGCGAGATCGCGCTGTTCGATAGTCGCCCGCGAACCCATGATGCGTATGCCGAACGCGATTCCGATCTGTTTCATGTGCCGCGCACCGCGCTTGCCGTGCTGCTCGAACGCACGCCCGAGTATTGGCATGTCTTCGGCTTACTGTTGGCGCAAAAGCTGCGCCTCGCTTTCGATGCCATTGAAGAAGCCGCTTTGCTTCCCGCCGCGCCGCGCGTGGCGCGGCGCCTGCTGTTGATGGCAGGCGGCTACGGCGAACCCGGTGCATTGCGGCGTGTACTCAAAGTGCCGCAGGAGGATCTGGCGATGATGCTGGCTTTGTCGCGGCAGACAATCAACCAGGTGCTCAAGCAGTTCGAAATGCAAGGTGCGTTGAAGCTGGGCTATGCGGAAATCGAAATTACCGATGTGCAAAAGCTCAGTGCGCTAGCCGATCTGAATCCAGCTTCGGATTGATGGAACTGAGTCGTGCTGAGGCCGCGCGCGACAACACATCTTTATAAGCATTTTACGGCGCACCCCTGTTTCTTTGGCGATTCGCTACACCGACACCGGTAAGGTCGAGGCACTCCGGTCAGGAAGCGAAAATATGCATGGAAATAGCGCTCTGGATGGCGTGCAAACACAACGGGACCTGCGTTCGAGAGCCGGTCTGAAGGTGATGCTCGCGGCGATCGTTCTCTCGCTTGCTGCGACATCGCGAGCTGCCGATACGCAGCAGTCGGCGTTGGCCGCTCCAACTCCAACCGCCGCGAGCGACGCAACGCCTGACGCCGGCTTGCCGGCGCTCAGCGATATCACCGCCTTACTGCGCGCACAGTTTCGCGTTGCGCCATCGGAGTCCATGAAGATCGCGCGCGCGGTGTTGATCGAAGCCGACCGCCACGGCATCTCGCCGATATTGCTGCTTGCCGTGATGTCGGTCGAATCGAGCTTCGATCGCTACGCGGTCAGCATCGGAGGCGCGCGAGGGCTTATGCAGATCTTGCCCGCCGCGCATCCGCAGTTGATTGCGGACACAACCGACTTGTCCGATCCGGCGATCAACGTACGGATCGGCTCGACCATCCTGCGCGGCTACCTCGATGAAAGCGGCGGCGATCTCGACGCCGCTCTGCTTCGCTACAGCGGTGGCGGCCGCGGCTACGCGCGGCGTGTCGTGCTGCGGATGCAGCGCCTGGACGCAAGTTTGCGCCGCGAATGATCAAACGATTCGCGGCGCATTCGTCCTCAGATCCTCCGACTTGCTCGTTTTCTCTCGCGTTAGCTCATCGCTCCGGCAAACTCGGCGCGCAGGTCTTGCAACCTGTCGCGCGCGGTACTCAGGCGCTCCACCAGTTGTGCTGAAGCGCGGGTGATCGGCATGCGCGTTTCGTCGGTCATCGAATGATCGAATGCCAGCATCGCCTTGATCGCGGATGGATTGGGCGCGGCGAACAGCAGACGCAACACGGGCAGCAAGCTGGCGAACAGATTGCGCTCGTCCGGGTCGCGATCAGCCCGGATCAATTCCTGTACGGCAACCAGCAGGTCCGCGCAAACATGTGCGCTGGCCAGAATGCCGCCTGTGCCGCCGTTGTTCAGGCAGTCGTCCAATGCTTCATCAGTGCCGCACAGCACATTGATCGGCAGGCCGCGCAGTGCGCTGAAGTGTTCCTTCACGCATTCCTTGATGGCGACGATGTTGCTGTATTCGATCAGGCGCGCAACCGTGTCTGGCGCGATTGCTACGCCGGTTCGATGCGGCACGTCGTACAAAACGATAGGGCGCTCGGTGGCGAGTGCGGCTTGCTCGAAATGCCATTGCACGCCGGCCTGATCCGGACATACGTACGACGGCGGAGACACCAGATAACCCGCGCTGTCCCAGCGCTCATAGCGCTGAATATCGTGCAGGACGTCGCGCGTATTGGAGCCGCCGACGCCGATTAGCATCGGCCGGCGGGAGCCGATCACATCGGTCAGCGCCTGCAATACGATGAGGCGTTCTGATTCCTGTAATAAAGCGGCTTCGCCCGTCGTGCTCAAAGCGACAAAACCGCTGATCTCCGCGCGCAGGTAGTAGTCCGCGAGGCGCTGCAACGCGTCGACGTCGACTTCGCCATGACGAAACGGCGTAACGATGGGCAACCAGATACCTGAAAACATGATTAGCGCGCCTTTGCGACGGCATGGCGGCGCTTCAGAGGTCCGATCAGTGCTGCGGGGAGTGTCGAGATCAGCGTATGCAATGTGAAATCGAGGTCGTCGAGCGCAATGTCGAGTTGCACGCGCACTTCTTCGCGCACGGCCTCCGTGCTGACCACATACACGCCGAGTGGAGAATGGAGCAGTGCGCGGAGCTGGGTGCCAGGAAGATCGTGCGCGGGGTGGGGCAGGGTGACCTGCAAGCGGGCACGGGCCGCGGGGAAGGGGATGACATTGTTGCGTTGGACCGGCGGCGCGCTGAGCGATCGCGTTTCGACGTTGTCGATTGATTGCGTGAGAGCCATTTAGTGCGGCGTTCGTTGACGCCATGGTTGATCAAGACAGTTCGAGCTTAGGCTTCTGCGGGTAAACGCGGTGCAAAAATTGAGGGGTCCGCCGAAAAAATCTGCTCGCGATCCGAGCTTATAAAGAGCGCTCACAAGGACCGCCGCTCAAAACCACGCTGGAAATACGGCCATAAAAAAAGGCGAGTCACAAGACTCGCCCTCCCTGAACGGCACCGTTTGGCTTCGATTAACTACGCATGCCTGGCCAGTGCGTGCCGAAAACCGATCACGTGTTATTGCGTTTTCGTCGTGTCGGTCTTTGCGCCGTCGACTTTTGCCGGGGCGTTGCTGGCCTCTTTCGCGCTCTCCGTCTTGCTCTTGCTTGCGCTTGTGTCGACAGTGGTCTTTTTGCTGGCCTTATGGGTCTTTGCCGCGTGGTTGCTGGCGGACGTCTTTTTCACATGCGCCTTTGTGGCGGCCTTGGTCGGCGCTTTCGTCGTGGCGGTGCCTGCATCAGCAGCACCCGTTTGCACGGCGGTGCTCGCCTTCAGATTCGCTTGACCGGCCGGTTGCGTTTGCGCGGGTTGCGCGGCCGACGGCGCTGCGGTTTGAGCAAAAGCGGTCGACACGACCAGAGCGGATGCGAGAGCAGCGAAAAGCGTCTTCATGATGTAACTCCTGTTTAACCGGTTATTTCTTGTGTCGCGGCTGAAATGTTTCAGCGCTGCCGGTTTAACGTTGGCCGGAAGACAGCAGTTGACGGTGCTCTGGTGACAAAACGTAACGGCGGATACATATCGGGTCCTGAATCCGCCGCATCAACGACCACCGATTGGGTGCCAATCCGCCGCTCCCGCCGGTGTCGTGCCGAACCGGCGCAATCGCAAGAACGCGATTCCGCCGGTTTTCGATCACAGGGGACAGGATTAACGGGTGTTGCCGAGCACCTTCTGTGCAGTCGCATCGACGGCCTGCCGCATCTTGTCGACCAGTTCGTCGATCTGCGCGTGGTCGATCACGAGCGGCGGGGCGACGATCAGCCGGCCGTTCGTCGAGCGCACGATGGCGCCCAGTTCGAAGCCGACAGTCCGGCTATGCCAGGTCAACTCGGCTTCGTCGCTAAAACGCTCGCGCGTGGCCTTATTCTTCGCGAACTGTATCGCGGCCACCGCGCCTACGCCCTGGATCTCACCGATCAACGGGTGATCGGCGAATGCGTCACGCAATGCCTTCTGCAGATACGGACCGGTATCGGTCTTCGTGCGCTCGACAAGGCGGTCTTTCACGAGGACATCCAGATTGGCCAGCGCGACCGCCGCCGCGACCGGGTGACCTGAGTAGGTCAGTCCGTGCGCGTAGACACCGCCTTTCTCGACCAGCGCCTCGCCGACCTGGCGGCTCATCACCAGACCGCCCATCGGCACGTAGCCCGACGTCAAACCCTTCGCAATACAGATCAAATCCGGTTCGAAACCGAAATGCCGGTGCGCGAACCACTCGCCGGTTCGCCCGAAACCACCAATCACTTCGTCCGCGCACAACAGCACGTCGTACTGGCGGCAAATGCGCTGGATCTCCTGCCAGTAGCCGTCCGGCGGAAAGATCATGCCGCCCGCCCCTTGAAATGGCTCGGCGACAAAGGCACCGACCCGGTCCGCGCCCAGTTCGAGAATCTTCCTTTCGAGCGACAACGCGGCCTGCTTGCCGAATGCTTCGGGGCTCAGCTCGCCCCCGTTCGCGTACCAGTAGGGTTCGTCGACGTGCGTCACATTCGGAATCGGCAGGTCGCCCATCTCATGCATGAAGGCCATGCCGCCCAGCGACGCGCTGCCGACAGTCGACCCGTGGTAGCCATTGATTCGCCCGATCAATACCTTCTTGCCGGGCTGGCCCTGGATGTCCCAGTACCGCCGGACCGTGCGAATCAGCACTTCATTCGCCTCAGAACCCGAGTTCGTGTACACGACATGACTAAAACGATCACCCAGCAGCGAGAACAGTCGTTCCGACAATTCGATTACGGCGGGATGCGTGGTGTGAAAGAACATGTTGTAGTACGACAGTTCCTTCATTTGCCGCGACGCTGCGTCGATCAGTTCCTGACGGCCGTAGCCGACGTTGGTGCACCAGAGGCCGGACATGCCGTCGATGTAACGGTTGCCGTCGTTATCCCAGAGATAGACCCCTTCGCCTCGAACCATCACGCGCGCCCCTTCGTTGTTCAGGGCTTTCTGATCGACGAAGGCATGCAGGTGATGGGCTGCATCGCTTTGTTGATAATCGCGAGTGGCGCGGTGCGGAAAATTAGGCGCGTTCATGTTCAAGGTTCCAGTTGTGTGACAGACGAATTTCGCCTTGCGTGCCCGACGCGGCAGGTCGACCGCAGCGGAATCACGCTCTTAGTCTCTTTGCGGCGCTATGCCAGCCGCTTGACCATGCCGGATCAGTAGCTGATCCACGTCGTTTTTAGCCCCGTATATTTGTCGAGTGCATGCAACGACAGATCGCGGCCGAACCCCGATTGACGGAAACCGCCAAACGGAGTTTGCGCGCTGAGCGCGTCGACGGTGTTGACGGAAACCGTGCCGGCGCGCAAGCGTGACGCCACGCGATGCGCGCGTGACAAGCCACCTGTCCAGACCGATGCGGCGAGCCCATAAATCGAATCGTTGGCGAGCTGGATCGCCTCGTCCTCGGTGTCGAATTTGAGAACCGACAGGACCGGGCCAAAGATTTCCTCTCGCGCAATCGGATCGCTTGCGTTCACATCGACAAAGATGGTCGGCTCGATGAAATACCCCTTGCCATCGACAAGCCGCGTCCCGCCGCCAGTCGCCAGCGTCGAGCTCGTGCGCCCTCGCTCGATCCACCCTTTTACCCGGTCAAACTGCGCACGATCGACGATTGCACCCATGCCGCTGGCAGGATCAAGCGGGTCGCCCGGCATGAAGTCGAGCGAGTGGGCGATCAGGCGATCGACAAATTCATCGTGGATCGAACGATGCACCAGCAGTCGTGAATTAGCCGAGCACACTTCGCCCTGGTTGAAGAAGATGCCGAAGCACGCTTTGCGGGCCGCGAGATCGAGATCGTCCGCGTCTTCGAAAACCAGATTCGGGCTCTTGCCGCCGCATTCGAGCCAGACCTGCTTCATATTCGATTGCGCTGCATATTCGAGAAATTTCTTGCCGACGACCGTCGACCCCGTAAACGCCACGACGTCGACATCCGGATGCAAGCCGAGCGCGCGTCCGGCCGTCTCCCCGAACCCGGGCACTACGTTCAGCACGCCCGGCGGCAGTCCTGCCTCGAGCGCGAGTTCTGCAAGACGCAGTGCAGAGAGTGGCGACTGCTCCGCGGGCTTCAGCACGATGCTATTGCCTGCTGCAAGGGCAGGTGCAATCTTCCAGGCCACCATATCGAGCGGGAAATTCCACGGCACGACTGCGCCGACCACGCCGAGCGGCTCCCGCGTGACAACAGCGAGATTGCCGGGATCGGTCGATGCCACCTCGCCGTTCAGTTTGTCGATCGCCTCGCCATACCAGCAGAACAGGCTGCTTGCGGCTGGCACGTCGATGTCGAAGGCGTCGGCCACGCGTTTGCCCATGTTGAGTGAGTCGAGCAGGGCGAGCTCTGCGCCATGGGATGCAATCAATGCACCTAACCGGCACAGGACGCGCTTGCGTTCTGCCGGCGGACAGCGCGACCAATGCCCTGCATCGAACGAAACACGGGCAGCACAAACGGCGTTGTTAACGTCTGCAGCGCCACAGGATGCAACGTTGGCAATCACCGTCTCAGTCGCGGGATTGATCGCCTGGAAGGTCTCGCCGTCTTGAGCGTCCGTGAAGCGGCCGTCAATATGTGCCTGCGCTCGCGGGAGAACATCCGCGGCCAGTCGGCGCCAGTCCATATGGTTGTGGATTTTTGCTGAAGAATGACTCAAGGAATAACTCCGGTCTGGAGATGGGCAGGCAGACCTTCCCATCTCGTGTATCGATGATCGAGACAGCTACGGCTCTAGCGCCCTACTGTCGATCGACAAAAAGGGACGGGAAAGAACAAATTTGCTCTTCATTGCATCTGTTTTCCCTATTCATTTTCAGAGTTGCATTCCTTTCCTGCCTCTTTCAATGTTTCGTTGTTCGAACGCCGGAATGGATTGTGAAACTTGCCTTGGTAGGCAAGAAGGAACGAGATGATTTTGCATCTAAGAAAACTATCCATAAGGTAGGAAAACTATTTTTATTCAATAAATTCACGATGCTACGCTCCAGCCGTCGTTCGTCGCAGTTCCCTTGCAGCTGGAGGATCTGCGGTGCCAGGAACGGCATGTCGCAAGAGCCGCGCGCACAGGAGACATTGTGCGTAGCGCCGGTGGGTGGACGGATAAAGAGCCATGAACGAAATCGACGACTTCCTGAAAAAGAACCGCGTCACCGAAATCGAAGCGATCATTCCGGATATGGCCGGGATCGCACGTGGCAAGATCATTCCGCGCAGCAAGTTCGAATCCGGCGAGTCCATGCGCTTGCCGCAGGCGGTGATGATCCAGACCGTCACAGGGGACTATCCGGAAGACGGCACGCTCACCGGCGTCACCGACCCGGACATGGTCTGCGTTCCCGACGCCAGCACCATCCGCATGATTCCGTGGGCCGTCGATCCGACCGCCCAGGTGATCCACGATTGCGTTCACTTCGACGGCACGCCCGTCGCGATCTCGCCGCGCCGTGTGCTGCGCCGCGTGCTCGAACTCTATAAGGCCAAAGGCTGGAAGCCGGTTATCGCGCCCGAGCTCGAGTTCTATCTGGTCGACATGAACAAGGACCCGGATCTGCCGCTGCAACCGCCGATCGGCCGTACGGGCCGTCCGGAGACGGGTCGCCAGGCGTATTCGATCGAAGCGGTCAACGAATTTGATCCGCTGTTCGAAGACATCTATGAATACTGCGAGGTGCAGGAACTGGAAGTCGATACGCTGATTCACGAAGTCGGCGCCGCGCAGATGGAAATCAACTTCATGCACGGCGATCCGCTCAAGCTCGCCGACAGCGTGTTCCTGTTCAAGCGCACGGTGCGTGAAGCCGCGCTGCGTCACAAGATGTACGCGACTTTCATGGCCAAGCCGATGGAAGGCGAACCGGGCTCGGCGATGCACATGCATCAGAGCCTCGTGGACGAAGAAACCGGCCAGAACCTGTTCACTGGTCCGGACGGCAAGCCGACTTCGATGTTCACCGGCTATATCGCCGGCCTGCAGAAATACACGCCGGCGCTGATGCCGATCTTCGCCCCGTACATCAACTCGTATCGCCGCCTGTCGCGCTTCATGGCTGCACCGATCAACGTGGCATGGGGTTACGACAACCGCACGGTGGGTTTCCGGATTCCGCATTCGGGGCCGGCCGCGCGTCGTATCGAAAACCGCATTCCGGGCGTGGACTGCAATCCGTATCTGGCGATTGCCGCGACGCTGGCCGCAGGCTATCTCGGCATGACGCAAAAGCTCGAAGCCACCGAGCCGCTGATCAGCGACGGTTACGAGTTGCCGTACCAGTTGCCGCGCAACCTCGAAGAGGGTTTGACGCTGATGGGCGCTTGCGAACCGATCGCCGAAGTACTCGGCGAGAAATTCGTCAAGGCCTACCTCGCACTGAAAGAAACCGAATATGAAGCGTTTTTCCGCGTGATCAGTTCGTGGGAACGCCGGCATTTGCTGCTGCACGTTTAAGGCAGCACGCGCAAAGATAAAACTACTGGAGACAACATGGGGAATAGAAACGGAGAACGCGCACGCGTGTGGCTTGCACTGCATTCTCAAACGCGTCGGTCCATTGTGAACGATCAGCACGAGCAGCAGATGCTCGTACAGGCTTCTTTACTTACAGGGAAAAACACCATGAGCGCTTGTGATTCTGGACGTCATCTTCGTCGTGCGGTCGCGGGGGCCGCGCTGCTCGCTGTCACCAGCGTATGTGTGTTGAAGACCACGCCGGCCCTTGCGGCCGATACCGAACTGAATGTCTACAACTGGTCGGACTACATCGCGAAGGACACGGTTCCCAACTTCGAGAAACAGACTGGTATCCACGTCAAATACGACAACTACGACAGCAACGACACCTTGCAGGCCAAGCTGCTTTCGGGCAGTTCGGGCTACGACATCGTCGTGCCGTCGTCAGACTACATGGGCAAGCAGATTGAGGCCGGCGTGTATCTGAAGCTCGACAAGTCGAAGCTTCCGAATCTCGCCAATCTGGACCCGGTGCTGATGAAGATTGTTGCCCAGGCCGATCCGGGCAACCTGTATGGCGCGCCGTACGCGTACGGGACAGACGGTATCGGTTACAACGTGCAGGCGGTGCAGAAGGCGCTCGGCGCCAACGCCCCGGAAGACAGCTGGGCGCTCATCTTCGATCCGGCCAACCTGTCGAAGCTGAAGGGTTGCGGCGTGTCATTCCTCGACGACGCGGGAAACGTGTTCTCTGCGGCCCTGCAATACATACATAAGGACCCGAACAGCACGAATCCGGCCGACTACCAGGCCGCGTACGACATGCTGAAGAAGATTCGCCCGTACGTCACGCAGTTCAACTCGTCGGGTTACATCAACGACCTTGCCAACAACGATATCTGCGTAGCGTTCGGCTGGTCGGGCGACGTCGGTATCGCCCACCGCCGCGCACTGGAAGCGAAGCGTCCATACGAAATCAGGTATGCCAGTCCCAAGGAGGGCGGCCTGCTGTGGTTTGACCTGATGGTAATCCCAAAGGACGCGCCGCACCCGGAAGCCGCGCTGAAGTGGATCAATTACATCGAAGACCCGAAGGTCAACGCCGCGATCACGAACGAAGTGTTCTATCCGACCGCGGATGTCCCCGCGCATCAGTACGTCAACCCGGATATTTTGAAAGATCAGGGCGTCTACCCACCGGAGGATGTGCTGAAACAGATGACGCTGATGAAACCGATACCCACCAACATCCGCCGGCTCGAAAACCGCCTTTGGGCGCAGCTGAAAACCGGCCATTAATGGTTCCGGCTATCCAGCATTGATATCCGCGGAGCAGGGATCGTTCAGTCCTGCCACCTGAAGCAGGTAGTAACGCAATCCACCTGTGCGCTTATGGGTCACATCTGCGCGCAGCCCCGTGTTTCCCGATCGCAGCAACACCTTGGGGAGCCGCCGTGCGCGTCTCCCAGGGGCACGCTCACGCCTGCGATCCGCAAGGAATGATTACGCCATGAAATCGACGCCCCCAAACAGCGCTACCCAGATGGTCTGCAATCAGGTTCAACCGGCGACCAGGACAAAATCGAAACCGGACGAATTCGTCCGCATCGAAAATGTCGTGAAGAAATTCGGCGACAGCGTCGCTGTCGATAACGTCAATCTGAGCATCGCGAAGAACGAACTGTTCGCGCTGCTCGGCAGCTCCGGCTGTGGCAAATCCACCCTTCTGCGCATGCTCGCAGGGCTCGAGTCGGTGAGCTCCGGGCGCATCTTCGTCGACGGCGAGGATCTCGCCGCGATGCCGCCGTACAAGCGGCCCGTCAACATGATGTTCCAGTCGTATGCGCTGTTCCCGCATATGAGCGTCGAAGCGAACATCGCCTTCGGCCTCAAACAGGAAGGCACGCCGAAGAATGAGATCAGGGAACGCGTCGCCGACGCGCTGCATCTCGTACAGATGAGCAAATACGCACAGCGCAAACCGCACCAGCTCTCCGGCGGCCAGCAGCAGCGTGTGGCGCTGGCCCGCTCGCTCGTCAAGCGCCCCAAGCTGCTGCTGCTCGACGAACCGATGTCGGCGCTCGACAAGAAGATCCGCCAGAAGACCCAGCTCGAACTGGTGAACATCATCGAGAAGGTCGACGTGACCTGCGTGATGGTCACGCACGATCAGGAAGAAGCCATGACGATGGCCGGGCGCCTCGCCGTGATGAGCGAAGGGCGCATCGTGCAGATCGGCTCGCCCAGCCAGGTGTACGAGTTTCCGAACAGCCGCTTCTCGGCCGAGTTCATCGGCTCGACCAACCTGTTCGAAGGCACCGTGGTCGCGGATGAACCCGACCACATCTTCGTCGAAAGCGAAGACCTCGAAACGAACATCTACGTGAGCCATGGCATTACCGGCCCGCTCGGCATGCCGGTGGGCATCTCGGTGCGTCCGGAACGCGTGAAGGTCTCGCTCGAGAAGCCTGCCACGCCGCACAACTGGGCGCGCGGCGTGGTCTCGGATGTCGCCTACATGGGCAGCTATTCGCTGTATCACGTGCGCCTGCCGAGCGGCAAGACGGTCGTCTCGAACCTCTCCAGCTCGCACCTGATGAGCGAAGGTGCGCCGTCCTATAACGACGACGTGTTCGTCTACTGGTCGCCGGCTAGCGGCGTGGTGCTGACACAATGAGCCATCCCACACTCTCCTCCCCCGCGCCGTCCGGCAGCCGTTTGCTCAGTGCGCTGAAAAAACGCCTCGCGATGCTGGTGCCGTCGGGCCGCACGACCGTGATCGGCGTGCCGTTCCTGTGGCTCTTCGTGTTCTTCGCGTTGCCGTTCGTGCTGGTGCTGAAGATCAGCTTCGCCGATCTGCGTCTGGGCATCCCGCCGTACACGGATCTCGTGACGGTCAAGGACGGCATGGTGCACTTCGCGATGCAGCTCGGCCACTACGCGTTCCTGCTGCAGGACGATCTGTACGTCGCGACCTACATCAGTTCGCTGAAAATGGCGGCGGTCTCGACCTTCTTCTGCCTGCTGATCGGCTATCCGGTTGCGTACTACATCGCACGCTCGGAGCCGGCCCGGCGCAACCTGCTGATGATGGGCGTGATGCTGCCGTTCTGGACGTCGTTCCTGATCCGGGTTTATGCATGGATCGGCATCCTGAAGGACGACGGCCTGCTCAACCATACGCTGATGGCCATCGGCATGATTCATTCGCCGTTGCGGCTCTACCACACGGATATTGGCGTCTATATCGGCATGGTCTATTCGTACCTGCCGTTCATGGTGATGCCGCTTTATGCGCACCTGGTGAAGATGGATCTGACGCTGCTCGAAGCGGCCTACGACCTCGGTTGCAAACCCTGGGCGGCGTTCACGCGCATCACCTTGCCGCTGTCGAAGAACGGCATCATCGCCGGCAGTCTGCTGGTGTTCATTCCGGCGGTGGGCGAGTACGTGATTCCTGAACTGCTCGGTGGCGCCGACACGCTGATGATCGGACGCGTGATGTGGGATGAATTCTTCAACGATATGGACTGGCCGATGGCATCCGCTGTCACCGTCGCCATGGTTCTACTGCTGCTCGTGCCGATGGCCGTGTTCCAGTACTACCAGGTCAAGGAACTGGAGGGCGCGAAATGATCAAGCCTAATAAAACGCTGTCCACGAGTGTGCTGACTGTCGGGTTTCTGTTTCTGTATATCCCGATCATCAGCCTGGTGGTGTATTCATTCAACGAGTCGAAGCTCGTCACGGTCTGGTCCGGCTTCTCGCTGAAGTGGTACGGCGCGCTGCTGCAGGACGACGAACTGCTCAGTGCGGCCTGGCTGTCGCTGAAAATCGGTCTCATGACCGCGTTTGCCTCCGTCGTGATCGGCACCTGGGCCGGGTTCGTGCTGGCCCGCTTCGGACGCTTTCGCGGCTTCACGCTGTTCGCCGGCATGATCAACGCGCCGCTCGTGATTCCTGAAGTGATTCAGGGCATCTCGCTGCTGCTGCTGTTCGTCGCGCTCGAACAGATGCTCGGCTGGCCGAAGGGCCGCGGCCTCTTCACGATCTGGATCGGCCACGTGATGCTGTGCGTTTCGTACGTAGCGATCATCGTGCAATCGCGTATCAAGGAGATGAACAGGTCGCTCGAGGAAGCCGCACTCGATCTCGGCGCCACGCCTTTCAAGGTGTTCTTCCTGATCACCCTGCCGCTGATCTCGCAGGCGCTCATGTCCGGCTGGCTGCTGTCGTTCACGCTGTCTTTCGACGATCTCGTGCTCTCCGCGTTCCTGTCTGGCCCCGGCTCGACCACGTTGCCACTCGTCGTGTTCTCGCGGGTGCGCCTCGGTCTGAATCCGGAAATGAATGCGCTCGCCACGATCTTCATCACCACGGTGACGATCGGTGTGATCGCTGTGAACCGCTGGATGCAGGTGCGTGAGCGCAGGCGCGATCGCGACATGCAGATGGCCTTCGCACTCGCCGAGGCCGCCGACCCCTTGCCGTTAGCACCACAACAAGCCGCCGTACGGAAGTCACTCGATACAGCACGCGCATAAGAAGTCCTTTTGCAATACGACCAATAAGGAGAATTTGCATGAGAAAGAAGCTCATCTGTCTGTTGGTGGCGGGGAGTTTGCCAGGCTTTGCCATGGCGGACGCCACCAGCGACCAGATCAAGGCGCTCCAGGCCCAGCTCAACGCACTGCAGAAAGAGGTGAAGCAGTTGCGCTCCGAGGTGGCGACCAAACCGAAAGCGGCCGCGGCTGCTGTCGCACCGGCCCCGGCGCCGGCCGTCGCGGAAGCGCCGGTGGACATCTCGTCGCCGGACTACGGCAAGGCCCGCGCGTCGCTGAGCAACGATCAGGTCGATTCGATGAAGCAGCAGCTCGCCAACCAGCAGCTGAAGGTCGATTCGCTGGTGGACGCGCAGAATACCGGTCCGCTCGCGGGTCTGTCGGTGACAGGCTATATCGATCCGACCTTCATGTATAACCGCGCGGCAAGCAGCGGGTCGTTCCTGTTCGCGAATCACGAAAGTAGCTACAACTACTTCAACAGTACGTTCGGCGATCTGTACCTCGACATCAAGAAGACCTTCGGTGTCGGCCCGATGGCGCCGTCGGCCGAGATCACCCTGATGCCGAACCGCGGCAACGGCATTACGCTGCTGCAGAACGAGCACGGCGAGATCGGCAACAACATTCTGAACACGGCCGTCGTGACCATTCCGATGACGGCGACGACGACCTTCGTAGCCGGTTTGATGCCGAGCTTCGGCGGCTATGAAGTGCAGCAGTCGAACCAGATGCTGACGCTCACGCACAACCTGCTGTATGACTTCTCCGATCCGGGCAGCTATGTCGGCGTCGGCCTGAACTACACGGGCGACGGCAGCAACTGGGCGTGGAAGTTCATGCTGGGCAACGAACAGTACCGCACGTACGGTTCGGTGGTGCAGACCGGCACCAACGCGCTGGGTGACCCGATCACGAGCAGCAACAAGATCCCGACCTTCACGGCCCGGGTCGACTACACGTGGTCGAGTGCGCTGGATGTGGGCGGCTCGTTCAATATCGGTCGTCAGACGCTCTCGGCCTCCACGCAGAACGTGAACGGCAATACGGTCCCGGTGTATGGCGTGGGCGGTGGCGCATCGAGCGCCTTCGGCACGTTCTTCTTCGGCGAAGCGGATCTGGCCTACACCCAGGCTGACGTTCAGTACAACGCCGAAGTCGACTACGGTCAGCAGCAGAACGCCGCGTTCAACGGTGGCCAGGCGCAGTGGTACGGCCTGTCGCTGCTTGCGCACCGCAAGTTCTCGCTGCCGGTGGTGGGGCGCATGGGCGCGACGGCACGCTATGACGTGCTGGTCGACAGCAAGAACGGCGGCGGTGGCGGTGGCGTGGCGTTGAATTCGAACGGCATGGACACGGCGGACGGCTTCGGTATCGGCGCGGACTGCCTCGCCAATTCGAAGGCGGGCGGCGGCGTTGGCTTCGAGTGCAAGGGTGCGATCCACCAGGATGTGTCGCTCGACGTGCTGTTCTATCCGACCCAGCAGATTACGGTGAAGGTCGAATATCGCCACGACTGGGCCAACAAGCAGGTGTTCCTGAAGAACGACGGTTCGTACGGCGAGTCCAACGACATCCTCGCGACTCAGTTCATCTACTCGTTCTAACGCCTTGCGCCAAAGTGAGGTGCCCCTCGACAGCGTCGTCGGGCTCCAGCGCAAGAAGTTCAGCGCTTCGCGTGTTGTTTCTTTATCTGCGCTTCACAGAAAGCCGTGAAATGCCGAACAACCTGTCTCGGCTTCATGTTGCGCGACTGCGCAATGCCCAACGTGACTGCTGTAACGTCGTCTTTGAACCGCTTGACGACGAAATCCTCGCCGTCCACGGTATGGGTCGATTTGAGTGGGAAGTTCAGGATGCTGTATCCCAGACCGTTCGCCACCATACCGCGCACCACCTCGGGTTGTGCGGACTTGAACGCCGGGACCGGACGCTCGCCGACCGCGTCGAACAACGCCGCAAAGTATTCCCGGCTATGGGGCAGGTCTAGCATCACGTAGGGCTCGCCCACAAGATTCGCGAGCGCGATCGAGCGATGCTGCGCCAGGTGGTGGGTTTTCGGCAAGATGACGTACGGCGGCAGCGTCAGCATCGGCAGGAATTCAATGTCGTCGGTCAGATCAATGTTGTAGGTCAGCGCGAGATCGAGCGACCCATCGTGCAGGCCCGTGAACAAATCTTCCTGATGCGCTTCCAGCGTCTGGAATACGACGTCGGCATGCTGGGCGACAAAGTGGCTGATGAGGCCCGGCAGCAACGGCGGGGCAAGCGAGACCAGGCAGCCGAACGCAATGCCGCCCGATATGCCGGTGTCCATCCCGCGTGCAGCAACCTGCAGTTCCTCCGCATTCTTTAGCAGGTCACGTGTCTTGCCGAGCATCTCGCGCCCTGCCTGAGTCAGGGAGAGCCCGGATGCATGGTGACGGATGAACAGTTGCACACCAAAAGACGCCTCTAGCTCAGCAATCGCCGTAGAAATCGAGGGCTGCGAAATGTGAAGGACTTTTGACGCACCGGTAAAAGACAACGCTTCTGCCGTCACGACAAAGTATCGCAACTGACGCAGCGAATACCGAAGCAGTGGGCTTTCCATTGAACTGCTCCCATGAGAAAAATCATTCCGGAGGCGTCGGGCACAGGGCTCGGCTCCACGCTGATTATCTCGCGCTTTGCATAGCTAAAACAGATGTTTTGCATTTTTTAAATATATTTTTCAGATGTCATCTATCCGCGTAGATTTCTTTCATCAGTGGATCTTGCAAGGAGATAGCCGTGACAGTTGAAATAGCGTCAATCGATACGCTTGTTGTTGGCGCCGGTCAGGCCGGCGTGGCCATGAGTGAACACCTGAGCAAACTCGGCGTGCCCCACCTCGTTCTGGAGCGCGATCGTATCGCCGAGAGCTGGCGCACGGGGCGGTGGGATTCGTTGGTTGCCAATGGTCCGGCCTGGCACGATCGTTTCCCGGGCATGGAATTCGACGATCTCGACCCCGACGCCTTTGCCTCGAAAGAGCGGGTTGCGGACTATTTTGAAGCCTACGCCAGGAAGATCAACGCGCCGATCCGCACGGGTGTGGACGTGACGAAGGTGGTGCGCAATACCAGCCGGCCTGGCTTCACAGTTGAAACTACTGAAGGCGTGATCGAGGCCAACCGCGTGGTTGTCACCACCGGACCTTTTCAACGCCCGGTGATCCCGCCGATCGCATCTGAAGCCGGGAAGCTCACGCAGATTCACTCCGCCGAATATCGCAATCCGGAGCAACTGCCCGAGGGCGCTGTTCTGGTGGTCGGCGCCGGGTCGTCGGGCGTGCAGATCGCGGATGAGTTGCAACGCGCAGGCAAGAAGGTCTACCTCTCGGTTGGACCGCACGATCGTCCTCCGCGCGCCTATCGCAACCGTGACTTTTGCTGGTGGCTGGGCGTGCTTGGCGAGTGGGATGCGGAGACCATGAGGCCGGGCAAGGAACACGTCACCATCGCGGTAAGCGGTGCGCGTGGCGGCCATACGGTTGACTTCCGACGTCTTGCCAATCAGGGCATCACGCTCGTTGGTTTGACGAAATCGTTCAATGACGGTGTCGTGACCTTCGAGCCGGATCTTGCGGACAACCTTGCTCGCGGTGACGAGAGCTATCTGTCGCTACTGAATGCAGCTGACGCGTACATTGTCCGCAATGGTCTCGACCTTCCGGAAGAACCTGAAGCCCACACTATGCTCCCGGATCCGGAATGTGTGACCCATCCCATTCCGGAGCTCGATCTGACCGGGGCCGGCGTTACCTCGATCGTTTGGGCAACCGGCTATGCCGTCGATTACAACTGGCTGCATGTCAACGCCTTCGACGCAAACGGTAAGCCGAAGCATCAGCGCGGCGTTTCAACCGAGCCTGGCGTTTATTTCCTGGGTTTGCCGTGGTTGTCGCGTCGTGGCTCCGCTTTCATCTGGGGCGTCTGGCACGATGCCAGGCATATTGCCGACCATATCGTCACGCAGCGCAAATATCTCTCCTACCGCGATGCCTCGGAACGCCAGGCAGAAGACGGTCGCGAGATCTACGAGCCAAATTTCTTTCCGAGTATTGAGGTGCACTCATGAGCCAACCTACGCACACCCGTATCCGCATGTTCAACACCAAGGATACCTATCCGAATCAGTCGCTGGATAACGATCTCTGTCAGGCCGTACGTGCCGGCAACACCGTCTATGTACGCGGGCAGGTGGGCACCGATTTCGACGGCCGCCTGGTCGGGCTCGGCGACCCGGGCGCCCAGGCCAGGCAGGCGATGACGAACGTCAAGCAGTTGCTGGAAGAGGCGGGCAGCGATATGTCCCATATCGTCAAGACCACAACCTACCTGATCGACCCGCGCTATCGCGAACCGGTGTACCAGGAAGTCGGCAAGTGGCTTAAGGGCGTGTTTCCTATTTCCACCGGCCTGGTTGTGACCGCTCTAGGCCAGCCGCAGTGGCTGATGGAGATCGATGTGATCGCGGTGATCCCGGACGGCTGGAAGCCGGATCAGGCCTAAGGCCTAAGGAATAGGACATGACATTCTCTATCATCGGACGTTGCCCGGAAACCGGGCAGCTAGGGATCGCCATCAGCTCTTCCAGTATCGCCGTGGGTGCTCGATGCCCCTGGGTACGTGCGGGGGTGGGTGCGGTGGCGACCCAGAACGTCACCCTGCCTGCTCTCGGCCCGCAGATTCTCGACTTCCTCGAAAGCCAGCAGATCGAGCCTGCGGCGGCCTTGGACCAGGCGCTCAGCGCCAACGGGTGGAGCCAGTATCGACAGGTGACGGTGATCGACGGCCAGGGTCGTACCGCATTTTTCAGCGGTAAAGAAGCACTCGGCGTGCACAACGCTGTGGCTGGTGAGCAGTGCGTAGCCGCTGGCAACTTATTGGCAGGTGTCCAGGTCATCGAGGCGATGGTTCAGGCGTTCGAGAATGCGCCCGGGATGCTTGCCGACCGTCTGCTGGTGGCCATGCATGCGGCGATAGCGGCCGGTGGTGAAGCGGGGGCTGTGCATTCGGCGGCGCTCAAGGTAGTGGGCGACGTGACGTGGCCGATCGTCGATCTGCGAGTCGACTGGGCGGAAGAAGACCCAATCGGTCAACTGGACACGCTCTGGCAAGCCTATCGGCCGCAGATGCAGGACTACCTGGCCCGGGCGTTGAATCCGACCGCAGCGCCCAGCTACGGGGTGCCGGGCGATGAGTGAGGTGTCCAGCCGTGAGTTGCTCGAACGACTGATCGGGTTCGCCACCGTCAGCCGGGATTCCAACCTGGAACTGATTGCCTTCATCCAGCGTTACCTGGCGGAACTCGGCGTGGAGAGCGAACTTTTTTACAACCCGGAGCGCACCAAGGCCAACCTGTTCGCCACCATCGGTCCTCGTGACCGAGGTGGGGTTGTGCTGTCCGGCCATACCGATGTGGTGCCGGCGGATGGGCAGGCCTGGACGGTGGAGCCGTTCCGTCTTACCGAGAGAGACGGGCGGTTGTACGGTCGCGGCACGGCCGACATGAAGGGCTTCATTGCCTCGGTGTTGGCGGCGGTACCGATCTTTCTCAAGCAGCCGCTGGCGCTCCCGGTACACCTTGCCTTCTCCTATGACGAGGAAGTGGGATGCCTGGGCGTACGGCCGATGTTGGCGCAACTGGAAAAGCGTTCGCACAAGCCGCACCTGTGCCTGATCGGCGAACCCACCGAGTTGAAACCGGTGCTGGGTCACAAGGGCAAGCTGGCCATGCGCTGCCAGGTGAAAGGGGCGGCCTGTCACTCGGCCTACGCACCTTATGGGGTCAACGCAATCGAATATGCGGCGCGACTGATTGGCCGGCTGGGCGAGATCGGTGCGCGTCTGGCACGGGCTGACCATCACGATCAGCGCTTTGATCCGCCGTTCTCGACAGTGCAGACCGGCGTAATCAAAGGGGGCCGTGCGCTGAACATCGTGCCCGCTGAATGCGAATTCGATTTCGAGGTACGCGCCCTGCCGGGCTTCCACGCTCACGAAGTCGCGGATGAACTGCAGGCCTATGCCGAGGCCGAGTTGCTGCCGGGAATGCGTTCGGTGCAGCCCGATACAGACATCCGCTTGCAGCCGCTGAGCGCCTACCCGGGATTGGCCACTTCACCTGACAGCGAAGCGGCACACCTGCTGGCGCTGCTGAGCGGTTCCACCGAGTTCGGTACGGTGGCGTTCGGCACAGAGGGCGGACTGTTCGACCAGGCGGGCATTCCCACTGTGGTCTGCGGACCGGGAAGCATGGATCAAGGGCACAAGCCGGACGAATTTATTACCCTTGAGCAACTGGCCGGCTGCGATGCAATGTTGGCTCGCCTAGCCGAATACCTCTGGTCGAGATAAATGGGTAGCCGAATCTTTCGCCGGCTTTCCTGCTTCAATTAGCGTGCGCGCAGGGGCGTTCGGTAGAAAATCCGAGTTGCGACGCCTGAAATATCGAGGGAAAAGGCGTCGGGCCCGTACATGTCGCAGTAAGGTGGTGCTGTATGCCGCAGGGGCGAAGACTAACGTCGTGTTCCTTGAACGCGCTATTGAAACGGGTTCTGCACCACGCCCGGTTTCGCATCCGGTTCATCCTTCACCTTTGCTGGCAAATTGGTCTGCGCTTGCAATGCGGCCACCACCGCGTCGACCGCTTCCTTCAGCGCGAGCGCTGCCTTCAGCCCGCGCTGGTCCTGAGTCAGCTCCAGCGTTCCGTTGAGCACCACGCGCGTGGTGCCATTGCTGACGGTGAGTGCGTCGCCCTGGATGTTGAGTACGTCGTCATCGTTCGAATAGGGTTTAAACACCTTTCAGTCCTCCCGGTCGCTGATCTTTGAGATTTTCCGGAATACCCGGAAAGCGGATACCCGATGCTGCCTCGAGTTCGTGAATCGTTCTGATGTCGTAACGGTTGGTCGAGACGTTGTCCACGACGACCGCGAACGCCATCTGCCGGGACGGCACGTAGACGACCTTGAACAATTGCGTCGGCACGAAGACGCGCGTCGGTCCGATGGTCTGCAATTGCTGGCCGCTGAAAATCGGTCCGGTGACCACATAGGTATCGTCGTACGACATCGCGATCTTCCGCACTGACGTTTCGATACGTGCCCACAAGCGCTGATTGTTCTCGCGATTTTGCGGCACAACGTTCGCCAGCGAAAACGATTGTGCCATCGCTTCCTGATTCCAGCGATTGCCCGCCGGGCTCATATGTCCGCGATCGAAGCCGCTGCGCTTATAGTCCGCGAGCGTCGCGCCTTCACCGTCGGGCAAACGCGCGTCTTCGAAGAATTTGTTGGTGCGCACCATGTCTTTCGCGGCGTCAATATGGTCGCGCGTCAAATGCTCGGCGGACCACAGCGGACCATGCGTGATACCCGAATGCAGCACCGCGAAATCGCTATAGCAAAGCATGCGCGTTTTTGGCGCCATCTTCTGATTGGTCAGAATCGGCCATTGCGCATTCGGGGTGAACTGGGTGCAGGAGGGCGCTGCGCTCGCTTGAGCGGCAACGGCGAACAACAGACAGGCAAACCACTTCTTCATGTGTCAGTCAGTTGAGGGGTGGGGGCGCAAGTATAGCGTCGCGGACCCGTATCGAGCGACGCAGAACGCAGGAAAACAAAGAGGAGAAAAGGGTTTTTGCGCGGCACGCACGGCGATGAAAATGCTGCGAGCGGAAGAAGCGCTCGGCGCACAGCAAAAAAGCCGTGCACCAAAAAAAACGGGCCGCCTTGCAGCGACCCTAATGCGTGGAATTCAAACTCTACGCACGCAAACTTAAGACGGCCTTAAACGCACAAAAGCGGAATGCGGGGCACGCATCGAACGTCGAATCCGCACACAACCGCGCCCGCGCACGGGGCGGTGCGGTTTGGATGAGTAGAAATTTCGACGGACGAAAAAGCGCCAGAACCTAATTGCCGAAAACGCTATTCTCGGCACGCACGTTCTGACGGTCGACGGCTTGCAAGCGCCAGAAGCCGCTGGTCGGCGCACGCGTGGGCAAGGCCGTCCACGCTGCGGCGCCTTGTGCCGCGCTTACGCGTTGTTTGCGATCGACGTGCAATCCGCGCAGCGTGCACAGTGGTGCATCCGCGCTCGGTGCACAAAGCGTGGTCACGCCGTTGTCGTCGTGTAACTCGCCCCACGGGGGCAGATCGATCCCCTGATGTGCTTCCCGCGACCACCGGTGTTCTTCGGTGTCGAGCCATAAGACAGCGTAATCGTGACTGACGGTGGGATCGGAACCGTTAATGAGGATGGTCAGGCGCATGGCAGTCCCGTGCAAAATTGCGAAATACTGATTTAACAGTCTATGCCGCAGCGCGTGTTATGCAAGGCAAAAGGTACGACGATCCGGCACGAGAAAACTTACGCGTGGCGCACACGGCTGTACGATAACCGCGTCTATAAGATATTCGCGGAGGCGCGCCATGCTGCGTCGATTTCTGCAACTCACGGTAGTGGCGGGATGCCTCGGCGCGGTATCCACGCTCAGCGCCGCCGCGGACAGCGCCCCCTTCGCAGCGCCGGCGCCGATTGTCTACGTGTCCGACTTCGAACTCGACGTGGCCAACGTGAAACCTGACAGCGGACCGGGGCAACGTGTGCGCCGCCTGCGCGGCCTGCTGCCGAGCGGCCCGGGGCCGTTAGGGGAGGACAAGAATCCGGAGGATCACGCCAGGAACATCGTGAACGAGATGGCGGACGCGCTGACTGCGGACCTGAAAAGAGGCGGTGTCGACGCACGCCGCGTTGCGCCCGGCCAGCCTTTGCCCGCAATGGGCTGGCAAGTGCGCGGCGTGTTTCTGAGTGTCGACGACGGCAATCGTCTAAGGCGTGCAATGGTCGGTTTGGGTGCGGGTCAGAACGACATCCAGGTGGCGGTGTCGTGCGACAGCCTGGGAACGGCTGATTTGCCGCCGCTCTATCAGGCCGTCGAGGAGGCCGACAGCAAGGGTAAGCCGGGCGCAGTCATCAAACTCAACCCGTATGTGATCGCAGCCAAGTTCGTGATGGCGAGCGGCGATGAAAAGAAGACGATCAAAAAGACCGCGCAAGAGATCTCGGATTCGGTGATCGCCAGGCTGCACGGGGTGGCGCAGTGATTGATGCGCTGCCGCCCACCCTCATGCGATAGTCACGCCACGCGGCTCAGGCCAGATCCAGTGTACCGGTCAAATCTCCAAGCGGCGCCAGGCCATTCTGCGCAAAAGCCCGATCTCGCGCGACAACCCCATCCAGCGGCGCCAGCCCATGCACCCGGCTAATCAGGCGAAGAATCGAATTGGTGTCGTACACCGTATGATCGACATACCCCTTCTTCGCCAACGGCGAAATCACCAACGCGGGAATCCGCGATCCCGGCCCCCAGCGATCGCCCTTCGGCGGTGAGACGGGATCCCACCAGCCGCCGTTCTCATCGACCGTGACGACCACGACCGTATTGGCCCACTGTGGGCCGCGCTGAATATGCTCGATTACATTCGAGATGTGACGATCCCCCGATTCGACGTCAGCATAGCCCGCGTGCATGTTCAGGTCGCCCTGCGGCTTGTAGAACGTGACGGCCGGCAAACGCCCTGCGTCGATATCGGCAAGCAGACGATTGGTGGATGCATCGTTGCCGAGGCCCGCATCGCGCAGATACTTGCGCCGCGCGGCAGTGCCCGGCGCGTAATTGGTGAAGTAGTTGAACGGCTGGTGGTGGTACTGGAAGTCTGGCACCGCGCCCGTGTCCTGATGCTCCAACGCGTACTGCCACGCGCCGCTGTACCACGCCCAGTCGACGCCCTTGTCTGTCAGACGATCGCCGATCGTCGCGTAGTTTTGCGGCGGCATCACGCGCGGATTCGACGGGTCGGCGAAAGCGGGATTGCCGCCTTCGGCCGGACGCACGTTGCTGGGCTGATACGGCGGCGCCATCGTGTTGACGGCGTAGCCGTCGGCGGTAAACGCGCCGTCGTTGACGAATTTCGGCGGACCGTCGAGTGCGGATGCGGGTGAGTCGGCCGCCTGTTTCAGCCGGATGCCGGTCGGATCGTCGCCTTCGACGACCGAGACCATCTTCTTCGCCGGACTATTGTGGATGTCGGGATAGAACGGTGCCTGCGCCGAGATCAGAAAGATATGGTTCATCCACGAGCCGCCGAAGGCCGCCATGAAGAAGTTGTCGCACAGCGTGTATTGCTGCGCGAGATTCCACAGACGCAGCGTGTCGGCGGAATTGCGGTAGTGCCCCATCACCAGGCCGCCGGAGTCGCCCCAAGCGGCGAACTGATTGTTGCGTCCGGCGTTGATCTGCATCTGGTTCTGATAGAAGCGATGCACCAGATCGCGCGTGATCACGCCGGTCGGCAACGGTGCGCCCTGCGCATCCGCGATATGGAAGGGCCCGTTGCGGAGGTTGCCGATGTCCTTCTGACCAATCATGTAGCGCTTGCCGTCCACCTCCTGCGCTTGCGGCACGAGGCCGCCCCAGATTGCGGGCAGGCGCGGCAGCGGCGTCTTGCCGTCGCGGTCGAGTTGCAGATAACGCTCGGCGCTCACTGCATCGAGTGGATGCTGGACGCCGGGAAAGTTGCCGTACAGGTTCGCGAAGCTGCGGTTCTCGGCGTAGATCACCACGATGTGTTTGACCTGGTCGCGTAGCGCGGCGTCGAGCCGCAAGTCGGCGGCACTGCGCGGCGCCGCGTCGCTCGCGGTACTTTGCTCGGTCTTGCAACCGGTCAGCGCGAGTCCGATGCCGACTGCCGCGATCCCGGTCAGGACACGGCGGCGCTCGGGATCGTCGGGGGCATTGTCGGGGTTCGGCGGCAGGGTGGAGTCGTTGTCTGTCATCGGTAGGTTTCGATTTAGCGTGACGGGCGCTTAACAGCCTTTAGCTACCGCTCGGGGCAGCGTGCGCGCGGCACCGGATAAAGATGCGAGCCGGCAATTTGAACCTGGACGGATTCGGGCATGAACGTGGTCTCTGGACGCCTGGCGGGCGCGAAAGCGCAGTGCAGAGACCTCGCGCAATGAACCGGATCAAAGGATAGCACCGCGCGAAACGGAAATGACCGCCGTGTGCTTCGCGCTATCATGACGATCTGTATCCGACGAACAGCAGAGACAACGGCAAAGACGGCAGCCAAGATGGCAAAAGAAGAGCAGACAGGAGCGGGACGCAAGCACGTGAAGCCACGCGGCGCGTTGGCCTCGACATCGCAGGACGATGCGGCGTTGTCCCACGCAGAGGGCGCCGATTCAACCGATTCCACCGATGAAGAAAGTACCGGCGGATCGACGTATCTCGTGCCGGGCCTGGAACGCGGCCTGCGTATTCTCGCCGAATTCAGCGCGCGCGAGCCCATTCTGGGTGCACCCGAATTGTCGAAGCGCATTGGCATTCCGCGCACCACCACATTTCGCCTCCTGCAAACGCTCGAAGCCTTAGGCTTTCTCGAGCGCGTGAACGGTGACCGCTATTTCCGTTTGAGCGTCGCGGTGCTGCGGCTCGGCTTCGAATACTTGAGTTCGCTTGAACTGACCGACGTCGGTACGCCGATTCTCGAACGTTTGCGCGACGCGACCGGCTTCAGCACCCATCTGTTGATCCGCGATCAGCGCGACGTGGTGTTCGTCGCTAAAGCGCAAACGCATGAGCCGATGTTCAGTTCGGTGAAAGTGCATGTCGGGACGCGTCTGCCCGCGCATGCCACCGTGCATGGCCAGGTGCTGATGGGCGATTTGAGTTTCGAAGCATTACGTCAGTTGTATCCGGAGGCGCAACTCGAACGTTTTACCGAACGCACGCCGGCATCTGTTGAAGAGCTGTATGGAAGAGTGCGCGAAAGCGCGGCGCTCGGCTACGCGTTGAGCGAAGCGTCTTTTGAACGAGGGATCTCGGTGGTGAGCGCGCCAGTGCGCGATCAAAGCGGCAAGATCACGGCCGCGTTGACGGTCACCATTCCGCGCTCCGATATCGGCGAAGCGGAAGAGCGCGAGCCGCTCGTCATCGCGGTTTGCCAGGCGGCGCTCGAATTGTCCGAGCGCCTGAGCTATCGTCCGCGGCCGGATGATCCGACTGCGGCTCAGGCGCGTCGCAGACCGGTTGCGGCGAACTGATCCGGCTTCTGTTTTTGCTCATATAAAACGGCCCGGGTGCATAAGCAGCCGGGCCGTTTGCTTTGCCGCGTCGACATCTCTACCGAAATGACGGACATCAGAACGAGTGGTGGATACCCGTCAGGAAAATCGTCTGGTTCCGGCCGCTCGACACCCCGGCCGTAAAGAACGCGGCATCCGTATTGGAGCCCGCGCGCTCGTACAGCGCATTCACATACAACTGCGTCGACTTCGACAGCGCGTAGATATCGCCGATCTCGAACTGCGTCCAGCGATGGCCGGCCATCGTCGTCGTCGCAGCGCCGCCTGCCACGGTGTTGAACGGCGTGAACTGATAATTCGCGCCCACGTCGTAGCTCTGATACGTGTCCGAATGACCGGACGATTCCAGCTTCACGCGCGTGTACAAACCATGCACCAGCAGCTTGCCGAACTGGTATGACGCGCCCGCACCCATGTTCTCGACCTTGTCCGCCGTGTAGGTCGCCGCGGCGACGCCCTGGAAGTTGGTGATGCCGGTCGTCACGATCGATGGCGTACGGTTGTGCTCGTTCGCATAGGTCGCGCCGGCCTTGAACGGACCGTTCGCATAGCTAAGTGCAAAGCTCAGTGTCTTGCCGGTCGAGAAGTTGGTCGTATTGCCGAGACCCATCATCGCGCCAACCGAGAAACCGCCGAAACTCGCCGAGCGGAATTTCACCGAGTTGTCGAACGGCACCACGCCGGTGTCGGCGAGTTCGTCGATGTTGCCTGGGTGAAACGCGTACCAGCTCGCGGCCAGATAAGCCGTGCTAAGCGGGCCCAGTACGTCGAAGCTGAACGGCGTTTGATGGCCTAGCGTGACCGTGCCGATCTGGTCCGAACTCAGTCCGACAAAAGCCTGGCGATTAAACAGCGTCCCCGCTTTGGCGAATGCACCCGTGTTCGTATAGAAGCCGTTTTCCAGCTGGAAAACCGTCTTCAGTCCACCGCCCAGATCCTCGACACCCTTCAGGCCCCAGCGGTCCGGCTGCATGTTGCCTTGTTCCTCGATCCACTTCGAGCTGCCACCCGCATTGCTGATATACGCGACACCGGCATCCAGGCTGCCGTATAGCGTCACACTGCTCTGTGCCCACGCGCCAGTCGTTGCGCAGATTGCCGTCAAGCCGGCCGCCGCAATGATGTGCTTCACCGTTGGTTCTCCTGATCACACGACGGATAGCTCGCGCCGATTTCGTCGTCCCTGATCCTTGCTTTGGGTTGAATGCAGCTTCGGGTTTATGCGCCAAAACTGCGCCGCTTTATGTTCCACCTATGGGCGTCTGTATCGCCTATGGAAAGTATAGTGAGTCTAGAAGTGATCAAAATAAATTTTCGGACCCCGTACAAACCCGCATGAGGGCTGCGGTATTCGTCTGAAAATTATGCTCAAACCCAAGCCTGTAAGGGCTCTGAAGCTGATGCCGCGATTTATGTCAGTTCACGCGCAGCTGTGTTGTGAACGCGACAGTCAGTGTTTTCCCCTACCAGCCCAGATTTTTATTTTCTCGAACCCCAGCCACTCCTATAATTATCCATACACGAACTGATGTTCCTTATATGGAACATAGAGCTTCAGGAGAAGGCGAGACATGAGTGAACAATGGCGCTGCGCCGGCCATGCCGGCGACCTGTCCGAAGACGCGCCGCTCGAGTTCAAACTCGACGGCACCGAAATCGGCATCTACAAGGTGGGCGATGCGCTGTATGCGCTGGAAAACGTCTGCCCCCATGCGTACGCGTTGCTGACGCAGGGCTTTGTCGACGGCGACACCGTCGAATGCCCGCTGCACGAAGCCGTGTTCCATATCCCGACCGGCAAATGCTTGAAAGAGCCCGGTGGCCGCGACCTGAAGATGTACTCGGTACGTCTCGCCGGCGAAGAAATCCAGATCAAGGTGGAATGACATGCGAGAGCAAACCGTGAACTTCAATCCCTTCCTGAAGCCGTGGCTCGCGCCGCAGCCGAACAACGTCGCCGGCAAGGGCGTGATCGAAAAACCGGGCGAGACCGAAAACTTCATCTGGCAAACGCGTAAGGCGGAGCCGACCCAATACGAAAACGACTTCGGCGATGCGCTCGAAAAGGTTTTCGAAGCCGGTGCGAATGAGTTGCAGGAAGTCGTCGACGGGTTGAACCGCGTGGGTTTCCGCACCCCGGAAGGCAACACGTGGGATGCCGACCGTCTCGCCGCCGAATTTCGCCTGCTCGCCGAATAAGCGCGCTTTCCCGAACACGTCTCATCGCTTTCGTATCCGGAGTCTCTTTATGACGTCCCCCAATACAACGACTCAAGGCGCGGCCGATCCGATCCAGTCTTATCTGGACCGTGGCCTGCGTAATTACTGGTATCCCGTTGCACCGAACTGGCAAGTCGGCGACGCGCCGGTCGGCATCACGCGCCTTGGCGACCAGATCGTGCTGTGGCGCGACAAGGAAGGCAAAGTCCGCGCGCTCGAAGACCGTTGCCCGCACCGTGGCGCGCGTCTGTCGCTCGGCTGGAACCTCGGCGGCAGCGTGGCGTGCTGGTATCACGGCATTGAAATCGACGGCGGCGGCACGGTCACGAAAGTCCCGGCCGTCTCGAACTGCCCGCTGGAAGGCCAGAAGTGCGTGAAGTCGTATCCGGTCGAAGAGCATGCCGGTGCGATCTTCCTGTGGTTCGGCGACGACGCTCATAAAGAACCCACGCCGCTCGTGTTGCCGGAAGAACTGGTCGGCGAGGAATACGCGAACTTTCTGTGCATGTCGCACTGGAAGTGCAATTACCAGTACGCGATCGACAATGTGATGGACCCGATGCACGGCGCGTATCTGCACGCGACGTCGCATTCGATGGCCGAAGGCGACAAGCAGGCCGACATGCGCGTGCGCAAGACGGAAACCGGCCTGATGTTCGAAAAGGTCGGTCAACGCGACGTGAATTTCGACTGGGTGGAATTGGGCGAAACCGGCGCGCTGTGGATGCGTCTCGCGATTCCGTACAAGAAGAAGTTCGGCCCGGGCGGCAACTTCGGGATCATCGGTTTTGCCACGCCGGTCGACGAAAACAATTGCCAGGTTTACTTCTGGCGTACGCGCAAAGTGTCCGGCTGGCAGCGCGACGCATGGCGTTTCATGTATCGCAACCGCCTGGAAGCGCTGCACTGGGCCGTGCTGGAACAGGACCGCTATGTTCTCGAGAGCATGGCGCCGAATGCACGCGAGCACGAGTTTCTCTATCAGCACGACGTCGGCATGACGCGTGTGCGCCGCATGTTCCGTCAGCGCGCGCAACAGCACTTCGCTGAACTGGACGCCTACCAGGCTCAAGCCACTCAAGCCGGCACCGCTCAAACCGAAGCAGCAGGCCACAGTCATGCATAACGAAGCGCCTCCGGCATTGTCAGCACTCAAAGGCCGGCGCGTCCTCGTGACGGGCGGCGCGCGCGGTCTCGGCGCAGCGTTCGTCCGCTCGCTGGTGCAAGCCGGTGCGCAAGTCGTGTTCGGCGACGTGCTGCATGACGAAGGCCGTGCGCTCGCTGCATCGCTGATCGAGCAAGGTCATGCGGTGACGTATCTGCCGCTCGATCTCGCCGACCCCGCGAGCATCAAGCAATTCGCCGATCAGGCCGCAGCGCAACTCGGCGGCCTGGACGCACTGATCAACAACGCGGCGATTACCAATTCGGGCGGCAAGTTCGCCGACGAGTTGTCGGTCGACACGTGGGACGCCGTGATGAACGTCAACGTGCGCGGCACGTGGCTGATGAGCACAGCAGCGCTGCCGTACCTGCGCGACTCGGGCCGCGGCAGCATCGTCAACATCGCGTCGGATACGGCGATGTGGGGTGCACCGAAGCTGCTCGCATATGTCGCGAGCAAGGGTGCCGTGATCTCGATGACCCGCTCGCTGGCGCGCGAATTCGGGGCACATCAAGTGACGGTCAACGCCATCGCACCGGGCCTTACCGAAGTCGAGGCTACTGCCTACGTGCCCGCCGAGCGTCACCAGTATTACCTGCAAGGCCGCGCGCTCACGCGCGCACAAGTGCCCGACGACGTCACCGGGCCGGTGCTGTTCCTGTTGTCCGATGCCGCGCGCTTCGTGACCGGCCAATTGCTGCCGGTCAACGGCGGCTTCGTGATGAATTGATCTTGTCGAATCGAAAGGAGAAAGAGATGGCGGACGCCGATATCGAACGCAAATCGTGGGAACAACCCGCGGACGCGAGCTTTGCACAATGGCTGGACACGCGCGTGGCACGCCTTGAAACGCGTCGCTATGACTGGGATGCGCTGAAGTTCCAGGCCGACTACGACCCGAAATATCGCCGCGCGCAAATGCGCTATGTCGGCACGGGCGGCACGGGTGTCGCGAAAGACATGAACACGGTGCCCGCAGGCGGCTTCACGTTTTCAACGATGGTGATCCCGGCCGGCAACATCGGCCCGAGTCATATTCATATGGACGTCGAAGAAATTTTCTTCGTGCTGCGCGGCAAGATGAAAGTGATCTGCGAGAAAGACGGCGAAACGTGGGAAGCGGTACTGGGCGAACGCGATCTGATCTCGGTGCCGCCAGGCGTGTATCGCACTGAAGTCAACATCGGCGAAGAAGACGCGCTGATGTGCGTGATGCTCGGCGCAGCCAAGCCGGTTACGCCAACGTATCCGCCCGATTCGCCTTTGGCCAGGCTCAAGCGCTAAGCCCTCAATTATCAGCGCCGTTTTGAAAACACTCACGAAGGAAATCATGTCCGCAGCCCCGTCCGCTACCGCCGATCAGAACGTTACGCTCGAAGTGCGCCTCGCGCGCTTCCCGGCGCAGCAGATCTGGCTGGCATCGCAACGCGCGGTGAGCTATCGCGACGTGGATAGCGCCCAGGGCGATGCGTTGCCGCTCGTGCTGTTGCACGGCATCGGTTCGGGCGCGGCTTCGTGGGTGCAGCAGTTTGAAGCGCTAGGTGAAACGCGCCGCGTGTTGGCGTGGGATGCGCCGGGATATGGCGCATCAACACCCGTAAATGCCGATTCGCCCACTGCAAGCGAATACGCAACGCTATTGAAAGAATGGCTCGACGCGCTCGGCATTGAACGCTGCGTGCTGCTCGGTCATTCGCTTGGGGCGATCATCGCCGGTGCGTTTGCTGTGGCAAATCCTCAGCGCGTGGCCGGCTTGCTGCTGTTGTCGCCGGCTGGCGGTTATGGCGCGGCTTCTGCGGAAGTGCGTGAAACCAAACGCGACCAACGTCTTGCCATGCTGGAAGAATTGGGCCCGCAAGGTCTCGCCGAAAAACGCAGCACCAATATGTTGTCCGCCTATGCGAGTGAGGAAGCTCTCGAATGGGTGCGCTGGAACATGTCGCGGGTGATCCCGCATGGCTACGCGCAAGCGACGCATCTTCTCGCCAACGCCGATCTCGCCAGCGACCTCGCGCGCCATAAAGGCCGCGTCAATGTAGCCGTAGGCGCTGATGACACGATTACGACCCCCGAAGCCTGCGAGCGGCTTGCACTGGCCGCCGGCACCCAATTGCAGGTCGTGCCACGCGCGGGGCACGCCGGCTATATCGAAGCACCTGCCGCGTACACCGCGATCATCGACACGTTCTGCCGCGCGAGCGACGGACAACGGAGCCAATGAATGACGCCCGACATGCCCGACACCGTTAACGCCGAGCGCGACGCGGACGACGACCGCAACGACACCAGCAGCGATATCAGCTATCGCGTGCCAGGTCTCGAACGCGGTCTGAAGATTCTGATGGAATTCTCGCCACGCGAGCCGGTTCTCGGCGCACCGGAATTATCGAAGCGCCTGAAGATTCCCCGCACGACGGTGTTCCGTCTGCTGCAAACACTCGAATCGCTCGGCTTTCTCGAGCGCGCCGACAAGGACCGCAACTATCGCCTCGGCGTTGCGGTGCTGCGGCTCGGCTTCGAATATCTGAGCTCGCTCGAATTGACCGACCTCGGTTTGCCGATCATCGAAGCGCTACGCGACGACACCGGCTTGACGAGTCACATCGTGATTCGCGACGGACGTGATGTCGTATTCGTCGCCAAGGCACAAAGCCATGCACCGATTTTCAGTTCGGTGAAGGTGAATGTCGGCACCCGCCTGCCGGCCTATGCGACGACGCACGGCCAGGTATTGATGGGCGACATGACGCTCGACGACTTGAAGAAGCTTTATCCCGAGCCGGAACTCGAACGCTTCACGAAACAAACGCCCGCCACGATCGACGATTTGTATGAACGGATTCGCGATGACGCCAAGCGTGGTTTCGCGATCAGCGAGTCGTCGTTCGAACGCGGCATTTCGGTGGTCAGCGCACCGGTGCGCAACGACACGGGTCGCATTGTCGCCGTGATCACGACGACGATTCCGCGCCACGAGATCGACGCGTCGCTGCTCGACAGCGGCCTGATCGACAAGGTCCGCCGCGCGGCCGACGAACTCTCGCAGCGGCTCAACTATCGGCCGAAGGCCGGGCCGAATGCGGGCAGCAAATACATGAAGGCATTGGGGCTCTGATGATTCAAATCGATTTGACCGGGCAGGTCGCGGTGGTGACGGGCGGTTCGTCCGGCATTGGCCTTGCAACTGCCGAACTGTTTCTGCGGGCAGGCGCTTCTGTCGCGATCTGCGGTCGCGACACGGAGCGTCTCGCACAGGCGGAAGCCGCGCTGAAGGCGCAGTTTCCTGCTGCGCAATTGCTCGCACAAACCTGCGACGTGCTCGACGCCGACGAAGTCGCCGCCTTCGCGCAAACGGTGCAAGCACGCTTTGGCCGCACCGACATGCTGGTGAATAACGCGGGCCAAGGCCGTGTGTCGACTTTCGCCGACACCACCGACGACGCCTGGCGCGAAGAACTCGACCTGAAGTACTTCAGCGTGATCCGTCCGACCCGCGCGTTCCTGCCGATGCTGCGCGACGCTGCTAACCCGGCCGTGGTTTGCGTGAACTCGCTGCTCGCCCTGCAACCCGAGCCGCACATGGTGGCGACTTCATCGGCGCGCGCCGGCGTGCTGAGCCTCATCAAATCGCTCGCGATCGAACTCGCGCCGCAACGTATCCGCGTGAATTCGATTCTGATCGGCATCGTTGAATCGGGTCAATGGCGCCGCCGTTACGCGAAAGAAGCGCAGCCGGGCCAGAGCTGGGACGACTGGACCGCCGAACTGGCGCGCAAGAAAAACATTCCGCTAGGCCGCTTCGGCAAACCCGAAGAGGCCGCACAAGCGCTCTTTTATCTGGCTACGACGCTGTCGTCCTATACGACGGGCAGTCACATCGATGTTTCTGGAGGCGTTGCACGACATGTCTAACACAACCACCGTTGGCGAACTGATCGCCGCTTTTCTCGAGCAGTGCGGCGTTCAAACCGCATTCGGCGTGATCTCGATCCACAACATGCCGATTCTCGACGCGATCCACAACCGCGGCAAGATTCGCTACGTCGGCGCACGTGGCGAAGCGGGCGCGGTGAACATGGCCGATGGCCTCGCACGTGTCTCCGGCGGCCTAGGCGTTGCATTCACCAGCACGGGCACCGCAGCGGGTAACGCAGCGGGTGCGATGGTCGAAGCACTGACGGCAGGCACCGCGTTGCTGCACATCACGGGCCAGATCGAAACCGAATATCTCGATCAGGACCTCGCTTATATCCACGAAGCGCCGGATCAATTGTCGATGCTGTCGTCGATCTCGAAGGCTGCGTTCCGCGTGCGCTCGGTCGAAACCGCGTTGCCGACGATCCGCGAAGCCGTACGTGTCGCGCAAACCGCGCCGAGTGGTCCGGTCAGCGTCGAGATTCCGATCGACATTCAGGCTGCCGAAATCGAATGGCCTGCCGATCTGGCCGCGCCGCACGTCACCACGCTCACGCATTGCAGCAAGCGCGTCGCGCAGTTGGCGGAACAACTGGCAAGCGCCAAGCGCCCGCTGTTGTGGCTGGGCGGCGGTACGCGTCACGCGGGTGCCGCGGTCGAGCGTCTGGTGGCGTTGGGCTTCGGCGTCGTGACCAGCGTGCAAGGACGCGGTGTGCTGCCGGAAGATCATCCGGCGACGCTCGGCGCGTTCAACGTGCACGCCGCTGTCGAGAGTTTCTACAAGACCTGCGATGCGCTAGTGGTGGTCGGTTCGCGTCTGCGTGGCAATGAAACGCTGAAATATAAGCTGGCGCTGCCGCAACCGCTGTATCGCATCGATGCCGACGCGCTTGCCGACAACCGCGGCTATCGCAACGACATGTTCATTCACGGCGATGCATCGTCAGTGCTTGAAGAACTCGCGACGCTGCTCGAAGGTCGCCTGAAGGTCGATCCGACGTTCGTCCAGGATCTGGCCGCCGCTCGCGAAACTGCAGTCGCCGACGTGGGCAAGGGCCTTGGCCCTTACAAGCGCCTCGTCGACGCGCTGCAACAGGCTGTGGGCCGCGACTACAACTGGGTGCGCGACGTCACGATCTCGAATAGCACCTGGGGCAACCGCATGCTGAAGATCTTCTCGCCGCGCGCGGGCGTTCATGCACTCGGCGGCGGCATCGGCCAGGGTATGCAAATGGGTATTGGCGCAGCACTTGCCGGCAATGCAGCGAAGACGGTGTGCCTGGTCGGCGATGGCGGCTTGATGGTGAACGTCGGCGAACTCGCAACGGCCGTGCAGGAAAACGCCAACGTCATGATCGTTTTGATGAACGACCAATGCTATGGCGTGATCCGCAACATTCAGGATGCGCAATACGGTGGGCGCCGCTGCTACGTCGATCTGCACCAGCCGGATTTCGCGCAATTCTGCGAGAGCCTGAAGCTCACGCATTACCGAATCAAATCGCTCGACCAGGCCGAGGAGATCATCCGCGAAGGCATCGCGAAGACGGGCCCGGTGCTGGTTGAAGTAGACATGCTGTCGGTCGGTTCGTTCGCCACCGCGTTCGCGGGCCCGCCGGTCAAGGAAAAGGAGCCGGAACATGCATGAGGCCGGCTACGCGGGGCATCACGCGCCCGTCGACGTCGCGATGATCGGCTTCGGCGCGATCGGCCAGGCGGTGTATCGCTCGGTCGAGTCGGACCCGACGGTGCGTGTGTCGCACGTGATTGTGCCGGAACGTCATATGGCGTCGGTGCGTGAGGTGGTGGGTGCGTCGGTCGACGTGGTCTCGTCGGTGTCCGCGTTGAGCAGTCATCCGCATTTCGCGCTGGAATGCGCGGGGCACAGCGCTCTCGTCGATCACGTGGTGCCGTTGCTGAAAGCCGGTACGGATTGCGCGGTCGCGTCGATCGGTGCGCTGTCCGACATGCTGCTGCTCGACGCGTTGTCCGCAGCCGCCGATGAAGGCGATGCGACGTTGACGCTGCTTTCGGGCGCGATCGGCGGCGTGGACGCGTTGGCTGCGGCGAAGCTCGGCGGTCTCGACGAAGTTCTGTACACCGGCCGCAAGCCGCCCACTGGCTGGCTCGGCACGCCCGCGGAACAGATGTGCGATCTGCGCGCGTTGACCGAAGAGCGTGTGATCTTCGAAGGCAGTGCACGCGAAGCGGCGCGTTTGTATCCGAAGAACGCCAACGTCGCTGCGACGATCGCGCTTGCCGGCCTGGGTCTGGACCACACCACGGTGCGCCTGATCGCCGACCCGAACGTGTCGCGCAATGTGCACCGAATCGTGGCGCGCGGCGCTTTCGGCGAGATGTCGCTGGAAATGTGCGGCAAGCCGCTGCCGGATAACCCCAAGACGTCCGCATTGACCGCATACAGCGCGATCCGTGCGCTGCGCAATCGCGCGGCACGCTGCGTGATTTAAGACATTAGCTGAAGCAAACCGGAACGACCGACATGACTCACTTCGATACCAGCCTCGTGCCTAGCGGCGACATTTTCATCGGCGGCGAATGGCGGCAAGGGCGTGGCAACCCGTATAAAAGCCTGTATCCGGCGGATCAGTCGGTCAACATGGAAATCTCGACGGCCAATGCCGACGACGCCCGCGAGGCCGTGGAAGCCGCGGATATCGCCTGGCGCCGCGCGGATTGGTCGGGTCTCAAGCCACATCAACGCGCGCTGATCCTGTATCGCATCGCCGATCTGATCATGACGCGTCACGAAGCGCTCGCGCAATTGCAGCGCCGCGACAACGGCAAACCGATCAACGAAACGCGCGTGTTGGTGGCAAGCGCTGCGAACACGTTCCGCTATTTCGCGGCCTGCCTCGAAACGCTCGACGAAGAAGTGACGCCCTCGCGTGGTGATTATCTGACGATGAGTATCTACGAGCCGATCGGTGTGATCGCGGCAATTACGCCGTGGAATTCGCCGATTGCATCGGACGCGCAAAAGCTCGCTCCGGCGCTGGCTGGCGGTAATGCAGTGGTGTTGAAGCCAGCTGAAGTCACGCCGTTGGTCTCTTTAGCACTGGCGCGCATCTGCGAAGAAGCCGGTGTGCCGAAGGGTGTCCTCAGCGTGGTGCCGGGCAAGGGCTCGGTGATCGGCGACGTGCTGGTGCGCCATCCGTTGGTGAAGAAAGTGTCGTTCACCGGCGGTACCGAAGTTGGCCGCGGTATTGCACGCATCGCAGCGGACAAGCTGATGCCAGTGTCGCTGGAACTTGGCGGCAAGTCGCCGACCATCGTATTCGACGACGCCGATCTCGATCACGCAGTAAACGGCGTGCTGTACGGCATTTTCAGTTCGTCAGGCGAGGCGTGTATCGCAGGTTCGCGCCTGTTCGTGCAGCGCTCGATTTACGACGCGTTCATGAAGCGTCTCGCTGAGGGCGCTCGCAAGCTGCGCGTCGGCGATCCGTCGCGTGAGCAAACGCAGATGGGGCCGCTGATTACCGCGGCGCATCGCGAAACCGTCGAGCGTTACGTCGCATTGGGCCTGGAAGAAGGCGGCCGCCTCTTGTGTGGCGGCGAACGTCCGGTCGGCGATGGCCGCGAAGCAGGCACCTACTTTCAGCCGACGATCCTCGAAGGCCTCACGAATGACGCGCGCATCTGTCAGGAAGAAATCTTCGGCCCGGTGCTGGTCGCGATGCCATTCGACGACGAAGCCTCGCTGCTTAAAGAAGCCAACAACAGTGTGTTCGGCCTCGCCGCCGGCATCTGGACGCGCGACTATAAACGCGCCTACCGGATCGCCCGCGCGCTCGAAACCGGCACCGTGTGGATCAACACCTACAAACTGTTCTCGATCTCGACGCCGTTCAGCGGCTGGAAAGAAAGCGGCATGGGGCGCGAGAAGGGCCGACTCGGCATCCGCGAATACATGCAGCAGAAGAGCCTCTACTGGGGTTTGAACGACGCGCCGCTGGCGTGGGCGAACTAATACGCAAGATACGCAAGAGGCATGTGATGACGATTCTCGGCATTGAACAGATTATTTACGGCGTGACGGATCTTGCCACCTGTCAGCAGTTTTTCGCGGACTGGGGTTTGAAGGAAGTCGCGCATGACGAAACACACGCACGCTTCGAAACGCTGAACGGCTGCACGATTCTCGCCGTCGACGCGAACGACCCGTCGCTGCCGCCCGCTTTCGAAGAAGGTCCGACGTTGCGTGAAGTGACGTGGGGCGTCGCAACGAAAGCCGAGCTCGACGAACTGCGTGGCCGCTTCGCCGGTCAGCCGGGTCATTTCGAAACTGAAGATGCTGTGGGTTGTATCGATCCGAACGGCATGGCGATTCGCGTGGAAGTGACGCGCAAGCGTGCTGTGGATATCCACGGTTCGCCGTCGAACGTGTGGGGTCAAACGCTGCGCGTCGATCAACCGTCGCCGATTTACGAACGCGCCGAACCGGTTGAAGTGGGCCACGTGGTGTTCTTCACGAATCGGCTCGCGGAACAGGAAAAGTTTTATCAGAAACTGCTCGGCTTCGAAATGTCGGACCGTTATCCGGGCCGTGGCGCATTCATGCGCTGCGCGCCGCACGGCGGCCACCACGACATTTTCCTGCTCGCATTGCCCGGCGGTAAGCGCGGCCTGAATCACGTCGCGTTCACCGTGCGCGATATTCACGAAGTGTTCGGCGGCGGCATGCATATCAGCCGTTGCGGTTGGGATACGCAGCTCGGTCCGGGACGTCATCCGGTGTCGTCCGCGTACTTCTGGTACTTCCAGAATCCGGCCGGTGGCCTGATCGAGTACTACGCCGACGAAGACCAGCTCACGCCCGAATGGCAGCCGCGTGATTTCGAACCGGGTCCGACCGTGTTCGCCGAATGGGCGATCGACGGCGGCATCGACGGCAATACGCGTCGCCAGAAAAACGCGAAGGCGCCGGAAGGCAAGTTCATGACGGAGCGGAAAAATGACTGACGCTGCTGCTGAAAAGGCGCAAGCCGCGCATTCCGGGCTCGAAGCGCCGCGCACGATCGTCGTGATCGGCGGCGGCCAGGCGGCGGGTTGGGTCGTGAAGACGTTGCGCAAGGAAGGCTTCGACGGCCGCCTCGTGATGATCGCCGACGAGATTCATCTGCCGTACGAGCGCCCGCCGCTGTCGAAGGCCGTACTCTCAGGTGAAGCCGATATCGAAACCGTGCGCCTCGTGAAGCCTGACGATTTCGACGCGCTGAACGTGGAAGCATGGCAACCGGATTGTGCGACGTCGATCGATCGCGAACAGCGCATTGTGCGCACGCAGTCAGGTCGTGAAGTGCAATACGACCGTCTCGTGATCGCCACGGGTGGTGCCGCGCGCCGCTTGCCGGATGCACTGGTGAAGACCTCGCACATTGCCTATCTGCGTACGCTCGACGAAGCCGTCGCGCTCGGCGAACGGCTGCGCGCAAGCAAGCGCGTGCTGGTGGTCGGCGGTGGCTGGATCGGTCTCGAAGTCGCGGCCACGGCGCGCAAGCTCGGTATCGAAGCGACGGTCGTGGAGGGCGCGCCGCGCCTGTGCGCTCGCTCGTTGCCGCCGATGGTGTCGGATTTCCTGCTGCATTTGCATCGTGCGAACGGTGTGGACGTGCGTTTGAACGCGTCGCTTGTGTCGATCGCGGATCATCCGAACGACGCTAGCCGCATTCGCGCAACGTTCGCTGATGGTTCCACATTGGACGCCGACTTCGCCGTCGCCGGCATTGGGCTCACGCCGCACACGGCATTGGCGGAGGCAGCGGGTATCAAGGTGCAGGACGGCATCGTCGTCGATCATTTTGGTGCAACCGACGACCCGCGCATCTTCGCGTGCGGCGACGTGGCGAATCATCCGAGCGCGTGGTTGAAGCGCCGCGTGAGGCTCGAATCGTGGGCCAACGCGCAGAACCAGGCGATCTCGGCAGCGAAAGCCTTGCTCGGCAGTTTCGAACCATATGCAGACATTCCGTGGTTCTGGTCCGATCAATACGACGTCAATCTGCAAATCCTCGGTGACATTCCGGGCGATGCGCAACTCGCTGTACGCGGTGATTTGCCGGGAAAACGCGCCACGCTTTTCCATCTGGAAGACGGCGCGATTCGCGGCGTGATCGCCATCAACACGCCACGCGAGCTGAAACTCTCGCGCAAATGGATGAACCAGGGCCGGACGATCGACCTTGCCACCCTGACCGACGCCTCAACGGCGCTTGCCTAACCCCACCTATGGACGGCACCACGGCATGAGAACCATCGACAACACCATGGGGGACCGCAGCAGCGCCGGTGTCTCAGGCCCCGTGACCCGGGGTTCGATCATCGCGCGTCTCGAGCGCTTGCCGAAGAATGCGATGCAGGTGCGCGCGCGCATACTGATTGGCCTCGCGACGTTCTTCGATGGCTTCGACGTGATCGCGATCGCGGCCACATTGCCGATCCTGATTGCGAAGTGGCATCTGACGCCGTGGGAAATCGGCTTCCTGATCGGCTCCGGTTCGGTCGGGCAGTTGATCGGCGCGTTCGTGTTCCCGTGGTACGCGGAGCGCCAAGGACGCGTGAAGGCGATTGCATTGAGCTCGGGGATCATCGGCATTACGAGTATTGCGTGCGGCTTTGCGCCGACCTTCGCGGCGTTTGTCGTGTTGCGAGTGATTCAGGGCTTGGGGCTCGGCGGCGAATTGCCGGTGGCCGCGACCTATATCAACGAGATCAGCCGTGCGCATGGCCGTGGCCGTTTCGTGCTGTTGTATGAAATCGTTTTTCCGGTTGGTCTGCTCGCTTCAAATGCGTTGGGGGCATGGATTGTGCCGCGCTTCGGCTGGCAAGCGATGTATTTCATCGGTGGCACGCCGTTGATTCTGTTCTTCGTGCTGCGCAAGCTGGTGCCGGAGTCCCCGCGCTGGCTTGCCGAACGCGAACGGATGGCCGATGCCGATGCCGCCGTGCATGTTTTTGAGCGCGCTGTGAAAGGTCCACTGCCTCCGCCAGCCAATACGGCTGAGTTCGAAGCGATGGCTAATCGTCATCCGAAGCGCCGTATGAGTGATCTGTTCGGGCCGGCGTACCTGAAGCGCACGATGGCTGTAGCGATGCTGTGGATTACGTGTGGTTTCATTCAATACGGTCTGTCCACCTGGCTGCCGACGATCTATCGCACGATTTATCACGCGCCGCTGCAACTGGCCTTGAATCTGGCGGTGGCGGCTTCGGTGCTGGGCGTGGTGGGTTCGTTGACCTGTGCGTTGCTGGTCGACAAGGTGGGGCGTAAGCCGATCATCAATTTGTCGTTCGTGATGTGTGCGCTGTCGTTGTTACTGGCAGGCGTGTTCCACAATTCCTCGGTGTATGTGGTGGCGACGTGCTGCGCGTTCGCGCTTGGCTTCCTCGCTTGCGGCTTCATCACGGCTTATGTGTACACGCCGGAGCTGTATCCGACCAGCATCCGTGCAATGGGCTGCGGTGTGGGCGGCGCGTGGCTGAAGGTGGCGGCGATCTTCGCGCCGGCCATCGTGTCGAAGACGATGATCGGCGGCAATCTGCAAGTCGCGTTTTATATCCTCGCGACGGTGCCGTTCATTGCGGCGATTGCGGTGCACTTTCTTGGGATCGAAACCAAGGGGAAGGTGCTGGAGCAGCTTGAGGCTTGAGGCTTTTTAGCGTGTGAGGAGTTTGGTGGGCGGTTGATGTAGAAGTAAAGCAGTAGCAGAACCGCAATGGCAGGGAGACGAAGGGCGCACTGGGTGGTGCGCCCTTTGTTTTTGTTGACGGTATCTTTAGATGCGACCTTACGGCGCCGTTCGCGGCGATAGCCGACGTTGTTTCAGCTCTTCGATAATCCAGACACTCATCAGCCCCGCGCTCACGCAAGCGATGATGTCCGGCTTGGAGAGTGCGAACGCGAACCAGGCGAGATGGACATAGCCACGGAAAAACCCCGGCACAGCCCGGCGCAGATCATTCCAACGCGTCGTCGCCAATACACCGCCCGCCGCGGCCATGACCGTAAAGAGCGCCCATGCGAATTGCGTCGAACGCTCGTCCCGCTGCAGCAGCAGAACGATCAACGCGGCGAAACCCGCAAACCACATCGCTGCCCCAAAGCGCGCGAGGCGCGGCCGACGTGCGAGCCAGCCGCGCCATTCCTGTTGCGCAAAAGAGAAGAAGAAAGCGAACAGCACGCCGTGCGCGAACGGCATAGGCCATGCGCGAGGATCGGTGGCGAGCCAATGGCCAGCGAAGCCAAATCCGATCGCACCGACGGCGGCCGGTATCACGAGCTGCTTGATACGCGGCCATCCGTAGAGCAACGCGGCCCACATCGTGCAGATGCCGAGCGTGTCCATTGCGATCGAGGTCAAGCGCCCGCTGCCGTCGTCGCACAACGAAGCGGCAGTTGCGCCAAGCCAAACCGGAACCCAGCCATAACGCAGCGAGCCCATCGAGCGTAGCGCCCGCAGTCGCTGTTGCTGCGGTTCGGACAGCAGGACAGTTGTCGCGGCGCTGGAGACCAGCGTCACCATCAGCGTGGCCAGAAGCACGGCCCACTGAACGGGCGTCCATTGATCGAACCACTGATCGCGATTGAGGTCCATCGAAGCGTTCGCGAACAGCAACCCGCACCAGGCGCTTAGCGTGAGCGCTGGACCGAACAGTCGGCTTGCGCCAATCCGGAACGTCAGGCAGCGGGTCCAGAATTCGACCTTCTCGCTGTCGAGCCGCAGGCGCACGACATTCGGATGATAGTGATTGAGCGCAGTCAGCAACTGTTCCATCCCGGTACGCACGCCTGCGCGAAGCAGAGCGTGTGCACCGGTCGCCAACGGCGGCTGCGGCCCTTCGAGCAGGGCCATGGCATTCGTGTAGCGCAGGCTCAGCGCGTTGTAGTCCTCGTCGGCGAATACACGGTCCAGTGCGAGGGTCGCGATGGCCGCGTTGCGGCGACGCAGATGGGCGGCATTGTCCCGCCATCCCAGGACCGCGCTCAGGTTCATGCGTAGCGTGGCCGGCGTATCCTCGTTCAGGCAATGAACCAGCGCTTGCCATTCGAGTTCGTCGCGCGTCTGAATGTTAACGACGTCGGCGAACAGATCCTGCAGGGAACGGTGCGACTCGAGCTGGTCTCGTTGCGCGACGAAGTTCTGCCACAACTGCACAGCGCGTTCGAAGGCGTCGGGTTCGCGAAGGTGCGCTTCGGGCTCGGGCTGCGCTGGTGTAAAGCCGGATGGTTGTGGCGTCTGTTGCGTTGCAGGTGTCGCGCGCGAAGCCTGCATCGTTTCCGCGCCTGGCAACGGTTCGACGGCGGCCTTGGTGCTCGCGCTCGCCATCTGCAACGCCGACTCATACGCATACCGCAGACGCTGAAACGCCTCGGCGTCTTCATCCGGACGTTGCTGTTTCAGGAGGCGCGCATAAGCGCGGCGCACGGCGCGCTCGTCGGCGTTCGCCGCAATGCCGAGCACGTCCCAGGGCCAGTGATAGGCAGAAGTCGTATCCATGGCCGATCAGTAAGTCACATGCATATCGAAGCGATCCAGCAGCGCGCTCAGTTCGCTGCGCACGTGCGCGATTTCCTCGGCGTTCTGCCGCTCGAGCAACGACTGGAACCGCGCGATAAGTGCGGCCAGATACTGCCGATGCTCGCCGAGCGTTTCCTCATAGACACGATCCGCGCGCGTGAGCAGCGTGCGATTCTCCAGTTGGTCGCGCGGATGGATCTTCAGCGCTGCCAATGTGGCGAGCCGTGCGTTGATTTCCGCCGGTGTCAGCACGCCAGGATTTTCTTCGATCACCATCGCCCGTTTCACACCACCGGGAAAGGCTGTGGCTTCCACTTCCAGCACGCCGTTGATATCGTAGGTAAACCGGACATCCGCGCCTGCCTGCCCTGCCGGCTTGTCAGGCACGTCGAGCGTGAATTCGCCGAGCGGCACGTTGTCGGCGGTCAAACGTGCTTCGCCCTGGAACACCTTGATGCTCAGCATCTGCTGACGCTCGCTCACGGTGAAAATGCGCTGCACGCGGCTTACCGGCACAATCGTGTTGCGCTCGATGATCGGCAGAAAGTGCCCCGGCACATATTGACTGGCACCAAGCTGCATCGCGGTATCGATGCCGAGGCTATATGGCGCGACGTCGGTCAGCACCATTTCCTCGAGGCCGGCGTCCCGCGTGACGAGCCCTGCCTGGACGGCGGCGCCGAGCGCGACGACTTCGTCCGGGTTCAGATTGGCGGCGGGCAAGCGGCCGAACATCTTCGAGACCAGCTTGCGTACCATCGGCATACGCGAGGCACCGCCGACGAGGATGATTTCGTCGAGCGCATCGACGGCGATCTTCGAATCGCGCAACGCACGCTCGACCGGTTTGCGCAGCCGTTGCAACAGGTGCTCGCAGGTCTGTTCCGCGGTGGCCGCGTCGAGTTCGAGGATGTGCTCTGTGTCGCCGACCGTGAGCTTGAGCGTGACGCTCCCGGCACCGTTTTGCGTGAGCAGACGTTTTGCACGTTCAGCCTGCTGATGCAGACGTTGCGCGGCAATCGGCGTGAGCGATGTGATTCGAAGACTATTGCGCTCGCAGAACAATTCAACGAGCGCTTCGGTGAAATCCTCGCCGCCCAGAAAATTGTCGCCAGTGCTGGCGCGCACTTCCATCACACCTTCGAAGAAGTCGAGCACCGAGACGTCAAATGTGCCGCCGCCCAGATCGAAGATCAGGAACTTGCGTTCGCTATCGCGTTGATGCACGCCGTACGCGAGCGACGCCGCGGTCGGTTCGTTGACGAGGCGCAGCACATTCAGGCCGGCCAGTTCGCCGGCGATGCGGGTGGCCTTGCGTTGCGCGTCGCTGAAATAGGCCGGCACGGCGATCACGACGTCGCGTACCGCTTCGCCGAGAAACGCCTCGGCATCGGCTTTCAACGATTGGAGCACCAGTGAAGACAGCTCTTCCGGACGCAGTGTCTGCACGCCGAGCGACACGTTCCGATTCGTGCCCATGTAGCGTTTGAAGTTCGCGGCGGTGCGTTCGGGATGCGTATGCAAGCGATCGTGAGCGGGCCGGCCGACGAGGATCGAACCGTCGTCGTCGATAGAGACACACGACGGCGTCAGCACGTCGCCCAATGCATTCGGGATGAGGACAGCCTTGTTGTCATGCCAGAGCGCGGCAAGACTATGCGTGGTTCCAAGATCGATGCCGATGATCGAAGGCATGTACAGTTTCCGATTCGTTTTGCGGCCCTCCGTGAGGAGATCGCCCAAGGTCGCGTGGGAGCCAGATGGTGCTCCGTCCAATGGCGATAACGGCAGGTTGCATGCAAACTTGAGCGGTGAGGGCGCGGCCGCGAACCGAATCGGTGCAAGAGATGCGACTCACATGGCGGCTGGACAAGGGGCCGGGCATGCGAATGCTGCGCGCCGCCCATGGCGGGCGGCGCGAGGAGGGGGAATCGAACGCCTTCTATGCGAGCGCGTAATTCGACGTTACAACGCCTTGCGGTACACCACGAAACCGGAGTGCTCCGCGACCTTGTCGTACAGCTTCATCGCCGTGTGATTCGTCTCATGCGTTTGCCAGTAGACCCGCTGCAAACCGTCGGCCTTGGCTCGGGCATACACGGCTTCGATCAGTGCACGGCCGACGCCTTTGCCGCGTTCCGACTCCAGCGTGTAGAGATCTTGCAGATAACACGTTGGCGCGATCATGGTGGTGTGACGGTGATACAGGAAGTGCACGAGGCCGAGCAACTGGCCGTTGCGTTCGGCGACCATCGCGTGTATTGGCTCGTAGCCGTCGAAAAAACGCCCCCACGTAACCTGCGTGATCTCGCGCGGCAATGCCGTTTCGCCCGAGCGACCGTAGAACGCATTGTAGGCGTCCCACAGCGGCAGCCAGGCGTTGAAGTCGGCCGGCGTGACGGGGCGGATTTGAATGGAATCGGACATGAGTGTGGCTCCTTGTCTGGTTATGGTTGAGGGCGAGTGGATCGCCACCGCTAGGGCTGCGTCGAGCAAGCGTAGAGGGCGGCGCTGAATGCCTGCTCACGATCTTCCTCGCTGGCGGTTGTTGCGGTAGCGGCGCCGGCCGTGCTACCGCGTTGCCCGAGAGTTTCGTTTACGCAGGCGTCCAGCCTTGCCCGTGCGGTTGCTGCGGGGTCGAGCACGCCATAGGCATAAGCCATGCAAGCCAGCGCCACACACCCCTTCACCGCGGCGCCATAGCGCAGGCGTGAGGTTACGGTGCGGCGTGCATGCGTATTCATGGCATCGGCCCCTCTCGTGATATTCATGGGTGGCGACTCTGGAACCGTTAGCATAAGAAATTTGTGGCACCATTGTTAGCTCCACAATGCGACCAGAATTTGGAGCCACGAATTTGGACTACGGCCTGTTGATGTCGAATGTCGAGCGTGCGATGGGCGGGCGCAAACTCACGCAGCAGGACTTGCTCTACGAGAGTTTGCGTCGCGCGATTCTCGATGGCGATATCCGCCACGGCAGCCGCCTTCTCGCCACGCGAGCGCTCGCCGAACAATTGGGCATTGCGCGCAACTCAGTGCTCTACGCATACGAACGGCTCACCGAAGAGGGCTTCATCACGGCGAGCCGGCATGGTTCCATTGTCAGTATGGTGAGTGGGTCGGGCGCTGCGATTTCCGCAGCAAGTGGTGGCGTGCAGGTGCCCGAAAACCGCCTGTCGCGCCGCGTCGCCGATCTGCCGCGCGAACGCGCGAGCCCCGACGACCCTACGCCGTTTCGTCCCGGTGTGCCCGCACTCGATGAATTCCCGCTCGCGCAATGGCGTGCCTCGATGGAGCGCGCATGGCGTTCGGTCGAGCCGAGCGAACTCGGCTACGGCAATAACGCCGGGCACCCCGCATTGTGCCGCTCGATTGCGGAATACGTGCGCGTGTCGCGCGGCGTGCGCTGTTCGGCGGGGCAGGTGTTCGTCACCTCGGGCACGCAGGCGAGTCTCGATCTATGCGCCTGTATGCTGGCCGACCCCGGCGACAGCGTCTGGGTCGAGGATCCCGGCTATCACGGCGCGAAGGCTGCGTTTCAGGCAGCCGGTTTGCAACTGGTGCCGATTCCCGTCGATGCCGCCGGCATGGCGCCGACGCCCGATCACTGGGAGCAGACGCCGCCGCGCCTGATGTACATCACGCCCTCGCATCAATATCCGCTTGGCAGCGTGCTGAGTCTGGAACGGCGCTGGTCGATCATCGAGAATGCGGTGGCGCGCGGCGCATGGATTATCGAGGACGACTACGACAGCGAACTGCGCCACAGCGGTCCGCCGTTGCCGTCGATCCAGGGTCTCGCGGCCGACACGCCGGTGATTTACCTCGGCACCTTCAGCAAGACGATGTTTCCTGCGCTGCGTATGGGCTTCATGGTCGTGCCGGCGCATCTCGTCGCCGATATCGACGAGGCGCTCAGTGAGATCGCACGGCAAGGGCGCGTGGCGGAACAGATCGCCTTGGCAGATTTCATCGACAGCGGAAAGTATGCGCGGCATCTGCGGCGCATGCGGCGTCTTTATCAGCAGCGCCGCACCGCATTGGTAAGCGCGATCGATCGGCATATGAGCGACCTGGTGACGGTCTCGTCCGACGGCGGCGGCATGCATCTGACGGTGCGGCTCGACGTGCCGCTACGCGACCAGGACGTGAGCGCGGCGACGCGCGAGCACGGTTTGCGTATCGCTGCGTTAAGCGCTTTTTGTCAGGCACCCGCTAAAGACGCCCCGCGCTACAACGGCTTCATGCTTGGCTACGCGGGTATCAAACCGCACGAAGCAGACGCGCTGGTGACGCGACTCGCCGCCGTGGTGCGTGGGCTGGACCGCGAACGTCTTATTGCCATGAAGAAAGAAAGCTAAACCGTTTCCGCCCTGAGCCAACGCGCGAGCATGGCGTCGTCATCGGTATCCAGCGCTTGCGCGACCCGGCGTCCGATCGCGGCACCGAATTTATAGCCGTGGCCTGAGCATGCCGACACAACCAGCGTGTTGCCGATGCGCTTCGAAAAAAAGCGTTTGTCCGCCGTGAACGTGTAGGCGCAGGTTTTGACTTCGGTCACCGTATATTCGTCGATACGGCCGAACGGCGGTGAAAACAACCGGCGCAGACTGTCGCCTTCTCCGGGCGCCGCGACGCGATTGGCGTCAGGATCAGGCGCACTGGATCTGTGCACACCGGCGCCGAACTTCAGGCCGACGCCTTCGACCGGCGGCAGCACATAACCGTCGCTATCGCCACCGATATCGACGATAGCGGGCGCATTCGACCATGCGTCCTCCAGATCCGCAGGCGGCTCCATATACGCGACCGCGTTGCGGTAAGTCATCAGGTTTTCGGCGAACGCGGGGAACAGTTGCAGCGTCCATGCACCGGCGGTGACCACGAGCCGGTCGGCGGCAATGAGGGTGTCGTCTTCGAGCCGCACGGAGGCGGTGCGCGCATCGACCGCGAGTACCTTGGTATGCGTGCGAATCTCGGCGCCGCGCATCTTGAGCCACGCTTTCATGTCGCGTGCAATGCGTTCGCTAAATAGCGCGCCGCCATCATGATCGAGGTAGGCATAGCGAAACGTGGCGGGGTCGAGAAATGGATAGCGCTCGGCCGCTTCGCGCGGATCGAGTTGTTCATATTCGAATTTCATCCGGTCGAGGCCGGCGCGGAATAGCTCGGCGCCATCGCCAGCGCGCTGCGAAATACCGAGCACGCCGCAGTTCGCATAGTGGGATACACCCAGGTCATTCCACAGCAGATCCCAACTATCGAACGCCTCGGCGATGGTGCGTGCGTAGCCGTCGGCATCACCATACGCACGACGGATCATTCGATGCCGGTCGCCCGAGGCGGCGAGTGGATTCGGAATCGAGCCCTGCTCGATCAGCGTGATGTCGTGTCCGAGCTTTGCGAGCCACCACGCGGTGCTCAAGCCGGCAATGCCCGCGCCTACGATTGTCACCCGCATGCCATCTTCCCCCGAGTCGATGTATCCGGGTCAAAGTCTAGCAGTGGGAAAAATAAACCGGTACGCGTTCTGGTGAATCGCCGCGCGAGCCAGCGGGGTCGATTCATCGTGCTGCCAGGCAGGCGGTGGTCTCCGCGCGCCGCCGTATCAATGTTGGTGCTTCGACGGATGGCGCAGCTTGTCGCGTACTTTCTTCGCGGCGAACAGCGGCACGTAATCGAACACACGCGCTTCGTGCCGGTAGTCGGCGAGTGTGTCTGCATACATCTTCGAGACCGTTTCCGTGGGCGTGTCGGTTTCCTCTGCGATGCTTCTCACCACTTCGTCGACGTTAGGCTCGGGTTGGGACATGGATCTCTCCGGGGAAAGCGGGTGGGTAGGGGAATTGCAAGGAACAGGCACGCACGACAGGAGTTTCATTACAGGATGCGATTGGCCGCGATGCCAATTGAATCGATCTATCGCGTGAACCGTTCCACAGAGATTTTTGTCTTGCACTGCGGCAAACGCCCGCAGCGCGCGGTGCTATGAGAAATCAATGCGTATGTCGGTGATGAATATCCGGGAAATGCGCGTGTGCATGCGTGACCGGCGCATGGGAATGCGGATGCGTGTGCGGCTCGTCGCCGTTCCACGCGAAATCGTGCGCGTGGCCTTTCAGGCGGCGCGCCAGAATCACAGCGGCAAGGCCGACACCGCTGCCGAGGTAGAACAGGCCGGCGCGCAGAAACGGCGACAGCGAGCCGAGCAGCGCCTTGGCGAGCGGGGTGGTCGCGCCGAACAGGGCGGCGGCGAGCAGCGCGGTGAACGCCGCGTTGAAGCGGGTAGGCATGAGCGGGAAATTCGGTGGAGGCGGGCCTTGCCGACACGATACCGCTATCGGGCCGCGGACGCCTAACGCCGTGGAGCAGGTGTTTGGAGCGGATATCCGGCTCGCGCGCATCCGATCGCGCCCTTACAGCGTATAACTCGCATCGCCATTGAACGGGGGCCCCATGCCGCCACTTGCCGCCGCCGCGATCGCCCTGATCGGGCTCGTCGTGATTTTCAGCGCCGTCTGGGCATGGCAGTTGAAGACCGCGAACGCCGGCATGGTCGACCCGGTATGGGCCTATTCGCTTGGCCTGGTCGCGGTGCTCTACGCCGTGCCTGGCACCGGCGACCCGGTGTCGCGCGCACTGACTGCGCTGGGTGGTCTGGTGTGGGGCGTGCGGCTCGGCACGCATCTGTGGAAACGCAACTACGGCAAGCCTGAAGACGCGCGCTATCGCCGCTTCCGTGAAGAATGGGGCAACAAGGCCGCCAGCAAGATGTTCTGGTTTTTCCAGGCGCAAGTCGTGGTGTCGATGCTGCTGTCGATCGCATTCCTGGTGCCGTCGTACCGGAGCAGTCCGCCGGTTATCGGATGGATCGCGCTGGCGTCCGTGCTGTGGATCGTCTCGGTAGCCGGCGAAGGTATCGCGGACCGGCAACTAAAACGCTTCACGCAGGATCCGGCCAATCACGACAGCGTGTGCCGCGTCGGCTTGTGGCGTTATTCGAGGCATCCGAACTACTTCTTTGAATGCGTACATTGGCTTGCTTACATCGCGCTGTCGATCGGCACGCCCTGGGGTTGGTTGACGTTGTTGCCGCCGGTGCTGATGGCGTTTCTGCTGCTGAAGCTTTCCGGCATCCCGCTGCTCGAAGAAAGCATGGCGAAAAGGCGTACCGGTTACGCCGATTACATGCGCACGACCAGCGCGCTGATTCCGTGGCCGCCGCGGCGTTGAAATGAGTCAGCCACGACGTGAGTGAATGTTCAGAAAGTCCAGGAAAACGATAGGGAGTCAGTCTCATGAGCCTTTCCACTACCGACCATACGATGCCGCCATCGTCGCCAACTGAGCACGGCGACGGCTGGCTGATCCAGCGCTGCGAACGCGGCTGGCTGCCCGGCAGCCTGATCCGTTTCGGCATGCGTCAACTGATGCGCCAGCGTTTGCGCGACGAGGCGATCGGCAACGGCGAGTTGCGCGCGCAACGGCTCAACCGTCTGCTGGACGACTTGCGCGCGAGTCCGATCGCCATCGAAACGCAGGCCGCCAACACGCAGCATTACGAGCTGCCGGCGTCATTCTTCCATGCGCATCTCGGACCGCATCTGAAGTATTCATGCTGCTTGTACCCGAGCGGCAACGAGACGCTCGCACAAGCCGAAGTGGCGATGTTCGAACGCTACGCCGAACGCGCGGAACTGGCCGACGGTCAGCGGATTCTCGATCTCGGCTGCGGGTGGGGTTCGCTGTCGTTGTGGCTGGCGGCGCGTTATCCGCGTGCGCAGATCGTCGCGCTATCGAATTCGCACGGGCAGCGCGCGTTCATCGAAGCGCGTGCGGTGGAGTCCGGTTTGCGCAATCTCTCGGTAGTCACGGGCAATGTTGTCGATTTCGAATTCGATGAAGCGCAGCTTGGCGGTGGTTTCGATCGCGTGGTGTCGATCGAGATGTTCGAGCATATGAAGAATTACGGGCTGCTGCTCGCCAGGATTTCGCGCTGGATGCGCGATGAAGCGAAGCTGTTCGTGCATATCTTCGTGCATCGCACGCTTGCGTATCACTTTCAGGTGCAGGACGGCAGCGACTGGATGTCGAAGTATTTTTTCACGGGTGGCACGATGCCGTCCGAGGCGCTCCTGCTGAACTTCCAGGACGATCTGCGCATGGAGCGCCAGTGGTGGGTGAGCGGCACGCATTACGAACGCACGGCGAATCAGTGGCTCGCCGCCCTCGATGCGGCGCGTGATCGCGTGATGCCGATGCTCGTCGACACATATGGCGCGCGCGACGCGGCTGTGTGGCTGCAGCGGTGGCGAATGTTTTACATGGCCGTGGCCGAGTTGTTCGGCTACGCGAACGGGAATGAGTGGGGCGTGGGACACTATCGGTTTGTGAAGCACTAAACTGAATCCTGACCCGCGCCATGGCATGAACGTAAGGAAACCCATTTTACTGACCACGCTATTGCACGACATTCGCGCCTGTACGGTGTGCGCGCCGGTACTGCCGCATGCGCCGAGGCCGGTCGTGGTGGCGTCTGCTGACTCGCGCATTCTGATCATCGGCCAGGCGCCCGGTGCGCGCGTGCATGCTTCGGGCATTCCATGGAGCGATGCGAGCGGTGCACGTTTGCGCAAGTGGCTCGAGGTTTCCGACGAGACCTTTTACGACGCCTCGAAATTTGCCGTCGTGCCGATGGGTTTCTGCTTTCCGGGCAAAGGCGCGAGTGGCGATCTGCCGCCACGCCCCGAATGCGCCGCGCACTGGCATCAGGCCTTGCTCGCCCAGTTGCGCGAGGTGCGCCTCACGTTGCTGATTGGTCAATACGCGCAGCGTTTTGGTCTCGGTGATGCATTCGGGCCGACGCTAACCGATACGCTGCTGCGCTGGCAGGAATATGGCCCCAACGTGATGCCGCTTCCGCATCCATCGCCGCGCAATATTGCCTGGTTCAAGCGCAATCCGTGGTTCGAAGCGGAGGTGTTGCCGACTTTGCGAACTCGGGTTGCCGCGGCTCTCCGGACGTGAATCCACCGCGCCACGTGCCGTCGAAATAATCTGAAACACATCGCTCAGCGCCCAGTGGAATAAAACGTCACACTAATGCGTTTGCCTCATACCGTCGGCGCGAGCAGATATCGCGGCGGTAGGGCTGCATTTTCAAACAGCTTTCGCAAGACACCCATTTGCAGACGGAACGACCGATGAACACTCACGCCGACTCCCTGACCGATTCGACCGGTGCGCCGCTGCCGTCGCGCTATACCCGCACGGCGATGACGCTGCACTGGCTGATCGCGCTGCTCATGATCGTCAACGTTGTGCTCGGGCTGACTGCCGAATCATGGCCGGACGACTGGGTGCGTCCGGTGGTCGATACCCATAAGTCGATCGGCATCACGGTGCTCGGTCTCGCGCTGATGCGCATCTTGTGGCGCGTCTCGCACAAGCCGCCGCCGTTGCCGCGCGAGTTTCCGTCGTGGGAGAAGATCGCCGCGCATGTCGCCCATTTCCTGCTGTATCTGCTGATGATTGCGCTGCCGCTGTCCGGCTGGTTGCACGATTCCGCGTGGAAAGACGCGGCCACGCATCCGATGCGCCTGTTCAACCTGTTCCCCTGGCCGCGCATCGGCTATGTGATGAATCTCGATCCGGCGCTCAAGGAGACCTTGCACGACCGCTTCGGCGCCTTGCATACATGGCTTGGCTATGCGCTGTATGCGTTGCTGGCGATGCATATCGGCGGCGCGTTGAAGCATCAATGGATCGACCGCAAGTCGGTTCTGAAACGCATGGTGCCGTAAGCACGGTCACGCTACTTTCCATCTAATAACCGCACACTCGACGGACTCAGCAGTCATTTTGAAGAAAACTCTGGAACAGGCACTCGCCCTTGCATCCCCGCGCATTCTGCCGCGTCCCACTACGCTGCTGAGCACGCTGATTCATTTCAGCGTCGTCGTGTTGTGGTTGCTGCTGTTCGCCCGCGCATTCTTTCTCCAAGGCGTGGTGGCGTGGTCGACGGGTCTTGCCTATGTCGTGTATGACACGTTGCTGCTTGCCTTCGTCACGTGGAAAACGCTGCCGCTGATGCGGCCCACACCGCCGCTCGAACCTGATTTCGATGCGCGGCGCTTGCCAGACATGGGTGTGATCGTTGCGTCGCATAACGAGGCGGCGGTGTTGCCGGTCACGCTCGCGGCGCTGCTACGTCAGACGCATGGCCCGGCGCAGATTGTGATCGCCGACGACGGTTCCACCGATGCCACCCACGCGCTGCTCACTGAACGCTTCGGCCTGGTTGCCGCAGCCGACGGGGTGCTGAGCGCGCCGAGTTCGCTCTATCCGAATCTGTACTGGCTGCGCGTGCCGCACGGCGGCAAGGCCCGCGCGCTGAACGCAGCCATCACGATCATGACCACCGAGACCGTCATGACCGTCGACGCCGACACGCTGCTCGACGACGACGCCACCTACGCGATGCGCGCCGCCTTCGCGAGCGAGCCGAAGCTGGTCGCGGCGGCCGGCATTCTGGTGCCGGTTTGCGGAAAATCGGTGTCGGGCCGCGTGTTCCAGTGGTTCCAGACCTACGAGTACATGCGCAACTTCATTGCCCGCTTTGCGTGGATGCGTGCCGATAGTCTGCTGCTGATTTCAGGCGCCTTCGCGTCGTTCAAGCGCGACGCACTGGTGGACGTGGGCGGCTTCGATCCGCAGTGTCTGGTCGAAGACTACGAATTGATTCATCGGCTGCGCCGCTATTCGGTCGACCACGATCTCGGCTGGGACGTGCGCGTGGTGGGCAACGCCCATGCGCATACCGATGCACCGGACAACCTCGGCAGTTTCTTGCGGCAGCGCCGCCGCTGGTTCGCGGGTTTCCTGCAAACCCAATACTGGAACCGCGACATGACCGGCAACCCGTGTTACGGCACGATGGGCATGCTGATGCTGCCGGTCAAGGCCATCGATACGATGCAACCGATCTACGGACTGACTGCCTTCGCGCTGCTGCTCGGTTTTCTGTTTGGCGGGCATGGCGCGATCGTCGTGTCGATTTTCAGCGTGATCGGCCTCAAAACGGCGATCGATCTCGCGTTTTATCTCTGGTGTATCCATCTGTACCGCCGCTGGACCGGCGAGCGTACCCGCGCCAGTTTGTGGATGGCGATGCTCGCGGCGATCGCCGAGCCGTTTACGTTCCAGTTGGTGCGTCATGTCGGCGCACTGCTTGGCTGGCTGCATTTCCTGCGTGGTGGACGCTCGTGGGGCGTGCAACGCCGCTCCGGGCTCGTGACGCACGACGAAAACTAGCAGCCGGCACCTTATTTGACGAGCAGGGTGTCAGGCCGACGCGATTGCGCCCAGGGGCGGCGCAACGGGGAATGGCGTGCGGCGGATGGAACCATGCCGCTGCAGGTTCGAGTAGACTGTGCAACGATGTCGGCCTGCGAAATGCAGGGCGCCAACCTTCTATCCGCTCGTGCACGGAGGCTCCACCTATGCATGCTGTTCCCCCGCTCGAACAAGACACCGTCGATGCGCCGGTCGATACCTCGCCTGCTCATGCCGCCGCGCAAACCCACGCCCCAACAGCCGCGCATGCACACGCGCCGGATCAGGCCGCCAACGGCGCCCCGGTGCGCGATCTGCGCCGCGTCGGTATTCACCCTGACTACTGGTATCCGCTGGCGTGGTCGCATGAAGTGAAGCGGGGCAAGACGCATGGTGTGACGTTCGCAGGCGACCCGATCGTGCTGGCGCGTACGGAGTCCGGCAAGGTGTTCGCGCTCGAAGATCGGTGCGCGCATCGTCAGGTGCCGTTGCATCAGGGCGTGGTGGATGGCGAGTCGATCCGTTGCGGCTATCACGGCTGGACCTACGACTGTTCGGGCACGTGTATCGACGTGCCGTATCTGGGCCGCGATCGTCTGCCGAACGGCGTGCGTTCTTATCCGTGCCGCGAAGTCGAAGGCCTGATTTTCGTGTTTCCCGGCGATGCCGCTTTGGCGGAAGAACGGCCGCTGCCCGCGTTCGGTTCCGTAGCCGACAAGAAGTACAAGACGCGCCGTTTCGGCCGCCCGGTGAATTGCCATTATTCGTTCATGCACGAGAACCTGATGGATATGAACCATCAGTTCCTGCATCGCCGGCAGATGGGTCAGATGCGTGCGCGATCGCTGGGACGGCGCCGCGGCGAAGGCTGGGTCGAAGTCGATTACACGTTTGCGCGCATGGCCGGCCAGCAGCCGATCGGCGAAGCCATCGTGTTCGGCCAGAGCCGCAAGACCGGTGGCGACAACGACAAAGACGTGATGACGATCCGCACCGAGTATCCGTATCAGACGCTGCAGATCCGCACGTCCGAGCAGACGCTGGTGATGGATTTGTGGATTGTCTACGTGCCGCTCGATCGCGAGCAGCGCACCAACCGCACGTTTGGCTTGCTGTCGATTCGCAAACCGGGTATTCCGGGCGTGCTGAATCTCGCCTGGCCGCTGCTCGTGTGGTTCACCGAACGCATCTTCAAGGAAGACCGCGAGATCGTCGAAGCTGAACAACGCGCGCACGATTCGCAGGGCGCGGACTGGAATCACGAGGTGTTTCCGGTCATCAACGAACTACGCGCCCTGCTGCGCGAGAGCGGTGCGCCGGATCAGGTGGTGGGTGCCGGCACTGGTGGCGGCGCGGTGATCCGTTTCTGGGATTCGCGCCACGGCAACCCCTTGTCGAATACTTGATATTCGAGTTTTTTGGCGCCACGCAGGACCGTACAATCGTCGGCGACGATGAGCGGCGAGCTGGCGGCGCCTATAAAAATACGCATAAGGTGCATGAAACGCAGGCTCATCGATCGGGAAATCCAAAATCATAATTAATCGCCTGAGGGGTCCATTCGATGAGTACCGAACTGCATGCAGTGATGCCGGTTGTCGTGTTCTGTGTGGGCCTCGCCATCATGGCAGTGGCGCTGGTGAAGGGTGGTCCCAAACAGCCGCCGCCGCTTGCGTCGATCAATGAGCCTTTCAAGTCGGTCGATACTTCCGATTTACCTCCAATTGAACGCTACACCGCGCGCGATAACACAGCGCTCGCATATCGGTGTTATGCGAGCCGGATAACGGGAGTGCGAGGCAGCGCTGTGCTGATTCACGGCTCGTCGGCGAGTAGCGTGAGCCTGCATACCCTGGCGAAAGCGCTTGCCGAGGCCGGTTACGACATCTACGTGCCCGACATGCGTGGACATGGCGAATCGGGCAAGAAAGGCATGATCGCGTATATCGGCCAGCTTGAAGATGATCTGAGCGACTTCCTCGAGGCGATTCAGCCGGCTGGGCCGCGCACGTTGGCAGGTTTCTCGGCGGGCGGCGGCTTCGCGCTGCGGTTTGCGGGGGATGCCCGGCAAATGGTATTCGACCGCTATGTGTTGCTTGCGCCGTTCATTCATCAGGACGCGCCGACCACGCCGCCTTCCGTCGGCGGGTGGGTGAATGTCGGGTTGCCACGCGTGATCGTGCTGGTGATCCTCAACAAGCTGCGCATCACGCTTTTCAATCATTTGCCGACTGTGGCCTACGCGTTGTCGCCTGAAGCAGCGGCCAAGCTCACGCCGCAGTACTCGTACAACCTGATGCAGAACTTTCGTCCGCATGAGGATTACCGCGCGGATATCCGCGCGACGCGGCAGCCGGTTGAAGTGCTGGTCGGTGCGGACGATGAGGCGTTTCACGCCGGGAAATTTGCCGAGGTCTTTGCGGAAGCAGGGCGTGCGGTGCCGGTCACGATCGTGCCTGGCGTGGCGCATATTGCGTTGACGCTCGATGCTGCGGCCGTTGCCGCGATTGTGGCGGCAGTGTCTGAGCAGGCCAGCGAGGTGGCTTTTTCGTAGGCAGGCTTTCCGGCCGGTGGGGAATGAATCCATCTCCACCTAGTAGGGAATCCAGACCGGTCGAGCAGCGATAATGGCATCTAACACACGCAGGTTTGCGCCAATCGAGATGCGCCGGCCTCACTCCCGTGTACCATTTCGCTTTTTCCGACATTTAAGAACGCCCGTGACTACGCAACACATCCCCTCCGCATCCCGTAAATCCCTGACTCTGCTGCAATTGCTGGGCCTCATTGGCGCCGCCGGACTGATCGCCGCCATCGTGCTGAACCAGTTCGCCTAACCCCGCCACGAAGCCCGCGCTTCAAGCATCCGACCCTATGCCGGCGCTCGCCGCTGGCTTTATCGATATTCCGATTTGCCATGTACAAGAAGGGCGTAGCTGTAGAAATCCAGTTTTCTCCTGAGCGGCTCAACGACGGCGCCGGCGATCCGTACTGGATCGATTTGACGCAGGTCGAGGCGCAACGGTTGTTGGAAAGCCTGCAGGCACGCCTTGCTGAAAGCAGTGTGGGTACGGCCGCACCCTTGGTGGTGAGCCTCGACGACACGCCCGCCACGCAAGCGGTCGCTGCACCGCATGCAGCACTGCAAAGCACCACGTCTGCGGACGACTTCAAACAATGGGTCTGCGTAATCTGCGGCTGGATCTACGACGAAGCCGCCGGATTGCCGGAAGAAGGCATTGCGCCGGGCACCCGCTGGGCAGATGTCCCGGCCGACTGGCGCTGCCCACTGTGCGACGTGGGCAAGGAAGATTTTGCGCTGGTCGAGTTTTAAGCCGGAAAATCCGCACCGACCGTCGTGGCTTCCCAGCCATCGAAGTCGCCGCGCATGAAGTCCAGCTTCTTGCGCGCCAGTTCGAGCGCAGCCTTGCCGAGTAGCAAACGCAGCGGCGGCTGGTCCGACAGCGCCGCGTCGATGATGGCTTGCGCGGCGCGCACCGGATCACCCGCCTGCTTGCCGCTACGCGCTTCGGTCTGCTTGCGGCGCTCACCGGCCGTGCCCGCATAGTCATCGATCACCGTTGCCGATTGCTTGATCGACGGACCTGCCCAGTTCGTGCGGAACGGGCCGGGCTCGACGATCAATACGTCGATGCCGAGCGGCTTCACCTCTAGGGCGAGCGATTCGGACAAGCCTTCCACCGCGTATTTGGTGGCGTGGTAGTAGCCGGTTGCGGCGAAACTGGCAATGCCGCCAATCGACGACACATTCACGATCAAGCCGTTGTGCTGCTCACGCATGATCGGCAGCACCGCCTTCGTTATGTCGACCAGGCCGAACACGTTGGTCTCGAACATGGCGCGGACTTCGTCGTCCTCGCCTTCTTCGATCGCGGCCAGATAGCCGTAACCCGCGTTATTGACGAGCACGTCGATGCGCCCGAAACGCTGTTTGGCTTGCGTGACGACGTCTTCGATCTGCTTGCGGTTCGTCACATCGAGCGGCAGAACCAGTGCGCGATCGCCGTGCGCTTCGGCGATATCTTTCACTTTCGACGGATCGCGTGCGGTGACCACTGCGCGCCAGCCGCGCTCCAGCACCAGCTTCGCCAGCTCGCGGCCGAAGCCGGTGGAACAGCCTGTAATCAGCCAGACGGGGTTGTCTCGATTCATCATTTGGGAAACTCCTGTTGATGGGCCAACGTGGCGCGGACTGATCGTCGAACAGCGCCCTTAATTCTGCTTACGTCTTGTGTGGGTTTTTAATTGTAGTCGTAGCGCGTCGGCTTCGCTTTGCAGCGCTTCAACGAACGCGCCGGCCAGTGGATGGCTCGGACGATGCTCCGGATGAACCACGCTCACCCGAAACGGCAGTGACACGCCGAGCGGCCGGATATGGAGATTGCGGCCCGCGAAATCGAGTGCGGTAAGCGGATTGACGATGGCCACGCCGAGGCCTTGCCGCACGAAACTGCAAACGGAGACGGCGGTGGGCGTCTCGATGATCTGACGGCGCGTGATGCACGCTTGCGTGAAGGCTTCGTCGATCTGAATCCGATACGGATCGTTTGACGACAGGCTGATGAACGGCTGATTCGCGAAATCCTTCAACTCGATCACGCGCTTTGCGAGCAACGGATGCTCATCGGGCAGCACGCAGACTTCGTCCACTTCAAGCAAAGGCGTGAGACGTGTTCCAGCAGGCGGCGCGCCGTGTTCGGTCAGGCCGAGGTCATAGCGCTGCGCGGTCAGCCATTCTTCGAGAAACGGCGATTCTTGCGTCGCGATCGAAAGGCTTACGCCGGGCTGCGCATCATGAAAGCGTTTCGATGCACCCGGCAGGATCGAGTGCGAAAACGCGGGCAACGCGATGATGGAAAGCTGGCCGCCCTGAAATTCGCGCAGGCTTGCTGCCGTGGACGCTACCCGTTCGAGTCCGACATACGCGCGCTTGATTTCATCGAACAGCGTCAACGCGGACATGGTTGGACGCAATCGGCCTTGCACACGTTCGAACAAGGCAAAACCGATGCTCTGTTCCATACGCGCAAGTTCGCGGCTTACCGTGGGTTGCGAGGTGAAGAGCATCTCGGCCGCTTTGGTGACGCTGCCTGCCGTCATCAGCGCGCGGAAGACTTCGATATGTCGATGAGTGAGCGCCATGATGCCTATATCAGGAATGAATAGATTGGCAAAGAATAGGTATTTTACTGAATGAGCGGTTTTCAGCATTATGTGGTTCACACCTATGCCTCGATATAGAGAACCGCGAATCGTGACCACTTTCAATCCACGACAACTCGTCGAACTCGCGCAACAGCACGGCACGCCCCTTTGGGTCTACGACGCCGACGTGATCCGCCAGCGTATCGCCGAATTGCGCAGCTTCGACGTGATTCGCTATGCGCAGAAGGCGTGTTCGAACGTGCATATCCTGACGCTGATGCGCGACGAAGGGGCGATGGTCGATGCCGTATCTTTGGGCGAAATCGCGCGCAGTCTCGCGGCGGGTTTCACGCCGGATGGCGATCCAGAGGGCGTGGTTTTTACCGCTGACCTCGTCGATCACGCGACGCTCGCCACAGTGCTCGAGCATCGCATCACAGTCAACGCCGGTTCGCTCGATATGCTTGAACGCGTGGGGCAGCACGCGCCTGAAGGTCACCGCGTGTGGCTGCGGATCAATCCCGGTTTCGGCCACGGACACAGCAACAAGACCAACACGGGCGGCGAGCATAGCAAGCACGGCATCTGGCTCGATGACGTGCCGCTGGCGATAGCCATAGTGCGCCGTTATGGCCTGAAGCTGGTCGGCTTGCACATGCATATCGGCTCTGGCGTCGACTACACGCATCTGTCGCGCGTGTGCGATGCGATGGTCGAAGCCGTGCAAGGCCTGGGCCACGATATCGAAGCGATTTCGGCTGGTGGAGGTCTATCGGTGCCATACAGCGAAGGCGAACCGCGGATTGACGTTGAGCATTATTTTCGTCTTTGGGACGCGGCGCGGAGGCAGATCGAAGCGCATCTCGGACATCGCGTGAGACTGGAGATCGAGCCGGGGCGTTTTCTGGTTGCGGAAGCCGGTGTGCTGGTTGCCGAGGTGCACGCACTGAACCGGCGGCCGAATCGCCAGTTCGCCCTGGTTGATGCGGGTTTCAACGATCTGGTGAGGCCGTCGTTTTACGGCAGCCATCATGAGATGACGGTGGTGAAAGGTAATGGCATGCCGAGCGAAGCGCCGCGTGGTGCTTTCGCGGTGGCCGGGCCGTTGTGCGAAGCGGGCGATGTGTTCACTCAAGCGGCGGGCGGGGTCGTCACGAGCCGTTCCATGCAGGCGCCGGAAGTGGGGGACTTCATTGTTTTTCATGACGCGGGGGCGTACGGCGCATCGATGTCGTCGAACTACAACAGCCGGCCGTTGGCGCCGGAGGTGTTGGTGGAAAACGGCGCACCGCGGTTGATTCGGCGCAGGCAGACCATCGAGGAGTTGATCGCGCTCGAAACGCTGGACTGAGCACGCCGATAGCCACATTGCTGGAATTGCGGCATTAAGCCGATGGTCGCCTCAACTCGGTCGTCGCGCCGTCCGGCCCAGCCACGCACAAGATCAAAGCGCCTGCGTGCGGCCCCGCGCTAACGGTCTGCGGCGAGCCTTGCGCGTGCCGGCCGTACTGCGCGAGATAGGGCAGGTCGTCGACGTTCAACGCCACGCAGCATCAATCTGGCTTTATCGCGCCCGCACCGTGCGCGTGTACGACGCAATCATCGTCGCGAGTTCCTGTGCCGCGGGCGTGACGGGAATCGCCGCGCGCTGCAGCAGACACACGTTCTGTTCGACCGCTCGCTCGCGCACATTGATCGACGCAAGCGTGCTCGCAAACGGCCCGCGCTTCGCGACGATCGATGCCTCCAGTGACAGGCAGTTCGTCGCGCCGACCAGATGCAGCGTCTCGTACAGGCCTTCTACTGTCGCGATGATTTTCGGCGGCGGCAAACCGTGGCTCTCGAACAGATGATTCAGACGGTTGAGTTGCGGATCGTCGGTGAGATTCGGTGAGCGCGTCGCCACCCAGGTGCAGTCGACGAGTTCGGCCAGCGAGGTCGCGCCGGCTTTCGGATGGCCACGACGGCAGACGATCACGGGATCGGACGGATAGAGCGGCGTCACGGACAGATCGGCCGTGTCAGTATGCTTCGATACCAGCGCGACCGCAAAATCGAGTGTGCCTTCGCGAATCCACGAAATCATCATCCGCGAGGTGCCGGTGCGCAAATGCACTGCGACTCGCTCAAAGCGCGCGCGGAATTCCATCAGCACTGGCGCGAAGGCGTCGACGAGCGGCTCGGTGGTCATGCCGAACGTGACCTCGCCCGCGTAATCGCCACGCAGTTGCCGCACTTCCTGCTCGGCCCGTTCGCATTCCCCGAGGATCGCGCCGGCGCGCTGCAACAGGCGCTGGCCGAGCGCGGTCAGCGCGATTCCGCGGTTCGTGCGAGTGAATAAGGTCGCGCCCAGCATCGATTCGAGGTTCTGCAACTGCTGCGTGACGCCGCTCTGGGCGATGCCAAGCGCCCGCGACGCCGCGCGGATGCTGCCGTGCTCGGCAATGGCGGTAAACGCACGCAACTGGGAGATCGTCAACGCCATGAAGAATCTCTGTGATCGGTAAAAGTGATCATGATATTACTTTCGGGACTTCTTTGAGGCGCGGAGGCGGCATAGGATCGTTCTGCAGTAATCCGCCCAACTCACACCCGCCTCCCATGAAAATCCCGCTGATGATCTTGAGCGCCACGCTGGCTTTCAGCAGTGGTGCATTTGCCGCCGATCCCGCCACGTTGCGCCTCGGTATCGATCCGAGCTATCCGCCTATGGACGCCAAGGCGCCCGACGGCAGCTTCAAAGGTTTCGATGTCGATCTCGGCAACGAAATCTGCCGGCGCATCCATGCCCGTTGCCAGTGGGTCGAACTCGAGTTTTCGGGAATGATTCCCGCGCTGCAGGCGCGCAAGATCGACGCGATTCTTTCGTCGATGGCGATCACGGAGAAGCGTGAGCAACAGATCCTGTTCTCGTCGAAACTGTTCCAGTTCAAATCGCGGCTGATCGCGCGTCAAGGTTCGGCCCTCGCGGGCGGTATGAATGCGTTGGCTGGCAAGCAGATCGGCGTGCAGTCGGGGACGCAGTTCGAGGGGTACGCGTTGAAGAATTGGGCGCCGATTGGCGTGCATGTGGTTGCGTACAAGAGTCAGGATGAGGTCTTCGCTGACTTGCAGAATGGCCGTCTTGATGGGGCATTGCTCGGTTCCGTTGAAGCCGACTACGGATTTTTGCGCACGCCAGCGGGGAAGGGATTTGCGTTTGTCGGCGAGCCACTTTCGATGGGTGACCGTGGCGTAGGTATCGGTTTGCGCAAGGATGAGACTGCGGTACAGGCGTCCATTAATGGGGCGATTGCTTCGATGCTCAAGGACGGTACCTACGCGCAGATCGCGAAGAAGTATTTTGACTTCGATCCGTACGGCAATTGATTTTCCGTTTTACTTCTCTTTTACAGACCTCTCGCTCTCATGAACAAGCAATCGATTCCGCTTTTATCGCCAGCTATCGGCACGCACCGCGAACTGGTGTCGTTTCATTTTGGCCCTGTGGATAGTGGTCAAAAGATCTACATCCAGTCGTCGCTGCATGCTGATGAAACGCCGGCGATGTTGACGACGGTGTTGCTTAAGCGTCGATTGCTCGAGCTGGAGAAGCAAGGCGCGCTGAATGCTGAGATTGTGCTGGTGCCGGTGGCGAATCCTGTTGGACTCGGGCAGTACGTGCTTGGGCAGTTTCTCGGGCGCTTTGATCTGGGAAGTGGCAAGAACTTCAATCGACATTTCATGCAGTTTTCGAAGTTGGTGGCACGGGCTAAGGAGGTTTTGGGTTCGGATGCTAACGAGAATCGGCGGATTGTTCGTGAGTTGATCGCTGCGGAACTGGCGGAACAGAGGCCGTTGACTGAGTTCGAGTCTTTGCAGTTAGCGCTGCTCAAGCTCTCATTCGATGCAGATGTCGTGATCGATCTGCATTGTTCTTTGGAAGCGGCAATGCATCTCTACACCAGTGAGGCTGCGTGGCCTGAGTTTGAGCCTTTGTCACGGTATCTGGGGGCGCAGGCTTCGTTGCTGGCTACTAACTCGGGCGGCGAGTCGTTTGATGAGACGCATAGCCTGTTGTGGTGGAAGTTGCAGCAGGAAATGCCTGCAGATAAGCCGGTGCCCAATGGGACGATTGCTGTGACGGTGGAGTGTCGTGGGCAGCGGGATGTTTCTTATGAAGTCGCGCAGGAGGATGCTGACGCATTGATTGACTACTTGGTCTGGCGCAAGGTTATCAAGCTTGATGCGAAGCCCTTGCCCGAGTTGCTCGCGCCCGCTACGCCTCTCGCTGGCAGTGAGCAGTTCTATGCACCCGTCAGCGGAATTCTTGTTCATCGCGCGAAGATCGGGGACACGATTCGTGTCGGGCAGCCGTTGTTCGACATCGTCGATCCGTTGACCGATGAGACGACTACGCTCGTTAGCAATACCGAAGGTGTGCTTTATATGCGGCGCGCGATTCGGTTTGTGACGGCTGGGGCGCCGTTGGGGCGGGTGACTGGGATGCGGGCGTTTAGGACTGGGGTTTTGTTGGGGGCGTAGTTTTTTGCCTTGGCACACTTCGCCTCCGATCATCGGTTCGGAGGCGCTGCGCTGGCTGCAGCACTGGCACTTGCCGGCAGTGGTGTATCGACAAACTCGACCGATTCAAGGATCGCCTTGATCTTCCACAACTGATTGCGTCTAGGCTTGGCAAGCCATACAACAGGCGTGTACCCACACAATGCGTGCGCGTTGTGTATCAGGCAAAAGTAAAAAAGCGTGCCCGGCGCTTCTCGTCGCCAGTTGTGTCATCTGTGGTGTACGCCTTTCCAATCCAATTTTGCCGTTTAGATGGATCGTCTGGAAGTGGGCTCGTTTATCAAAATGAATGAATTCGGGGCCATTCACTGGTCCGTAAGTTAGCCAGCGACCGTCGACATACTTTGCATTCAGCGCGATAGTTAATCGCTCTTCGGTAGCATCTGTACAGAGAAGACTAAAGCCGCCATTGAGCGCCGCCATTGGACCTGTTAGCGGGAGATAATATCCCCCACTTGAGGTGGTGGGGCGGCTGGGTACGCTACGTCTAGATGTCCGCCGAACATGTCAGCGATTTTGAACCGGCATGGGCCGACGGCGTGTTCTTTCGTAACAGGCGCGGTAGTGACTGCGCTGGTGGGTATTGCGACAACCGGCGCAACATTCTGAGCGATTGATTCGCTGCACCACCACGATGTGAGAAAGATTATTATCCGCGCCGAGAAGTTATTTATTCTCAACTCAATTTCTCCTTGCGAGTCTCGAAACAATGGAAAAATCCACATCGCGCGAGCAGCTTGTGAAACGGCTGGCGAATTTTGGTGTATGTCCGACGCGGATGGGCTTCGCATTCATTCCTCGTTGAAGCGAATGGACCTAATCATTTGCATGAAGAAGTCAAAGCTCAGACCTTCTTCAAGATTCGTCGTTATTTTTTTCAGCAAACATCTACTACCCGATTCGGCGGACATCTTCCTGTTTCCAATGACCAGCGAAACGCATCGATACTCGGGCGATAAGAATTTGCACTGAGCCTTCACGCTACGACTTTTCCCATACACTTCTTCTGCGAGCCAGCCATGCCAATTGGCACCCGAAATTGGGGTGATCTCCGTTCGCAGAAGGTTGTTGCATTTATTCCCAAAGCCAGCGTTCTGCTGTAGGCGCCAACCGTTTTCAGTGGGTGCAAGCGTGGACGAATGGTGAGGACTCGTCTGATCTAGAAACGTATCAAGTCCGATTGGATAAATACTGATGTCGATAGATTTCATCGGTTCGTCAGGATAAGCACCGTACTCGTAGCTCATGCCTAGTGTTGTACTATTTGCCTTGTATGACGCTGGACAACCAGGGCGTATCTCCTGGTCGAAGAAATTCTTCAGCGCCGGATAGCGCAAATGCAGTCCGCAGCGCTGAATGTCATCTTCTTGTAGAGGCTTCATTACCCCGGAGACATCCATCGAAATAGGCGTCTGCGATGCGGGGGGCACGTCACGCGGCAGCGCCGGACGAATTAGACCAGCTAGCAACGCTCCTGCAAGGCACCAGTTAATTAATCTGCGATTTGATTTCACGTTAGGTCATCCACAGTCTGTCTCACCGGTCCATCAGGTATGTTTGGAACATCATCGAGGATAAAGTGCGCATAGCGAAAAAACTCCTTTCGCTCCGCAAGACCGGTACTACCGCCGTTCACAGGGGTAGATACTGCAGCGACATTCAGATCCGCAGCGCCCACATCGGCGCGGCGATTGATATTCATGCCGTTACGCAGTGCGCCCGTGTTGGACGATTGCATCACCTTGCTGACCCAAAAATACCCAGCCGAATCCGTAATCGAAACGGGATTTGTGGAGAGTAGTTGAGGCGAAGGATCTACAGTGAAATCGAAATGACGATAATTGCTGTATGCCTTGTAGGTGCCTCGGCCGGTAAGGTGGATCAACCCACGTCCACGAAATCTTGGACCATCGCCCGGCTGTGTATTTCCGAGTACCTGTGCCTTGTGAGCAATCTCCGCAGGACGTTGAGCGATATAAGTCGGACGGTCTCGGCCTTTCAGAAACCCCATGCCTTGCAGCCACGCGTGCTGGTGATCGAAATCGTCACCGGCTTCATGTGGCGTCAGCACCTCATACATTGTCCGAAGATAACGTGTATCCCCGTCCTCAACCGTCGCACGAAGAGCGCCTGTTTCCTTGAAGATTTGCGCGAGAAAATGGGCCTGCCGTTGCGCAGCGGAGAATCCGTACTTCATCCACATGCGATTCATAACAATGTAGATGTCTGGAGGCATCGCGCCGCCCGGTATGCCATATCCTTGCTTCCAGCGATTCTTGGCTACATTCCAGAGAATATCCCCTCCAGCGCCACTAGATGACCGCCGTGGCAGCGTCTGCGCCAACTCCCGAAGGCTGCGCCACCCACATTTCCTGAAATGCCGAATGAAGGCGGTCGGATGAAAGAACCAAAGCTTCCCGCCAGCAGGCAACCCGGTGTGGTCCCAGAACTGAAATGACTTCAGCAGGTTGAGAAATTTCGTGTATCCCGCGGCGTTGCCGTCGTAGAACTCGCCTGCGTCTTTCAACTTCCGGTAACGATCCTCGTTGTGCGTGCTGTCCCATTCGCTCGGCGCTTCACATACGAATCCACGTAACTGTTCACGCACGCCGTCCGTTGCCTTCACATAGCGGACCAGTGCATCTTCTTTCTGATACTCCTCGGCCAGCGCTGCTTCGTGCGGCGTCTCATGTTCCTTCGCGTCCTTCAGGATTTTCTTCAAGGTGTCGATATCGCACAGCCCGTCCGCATCGAATGGTCCGCTACCTTCGCTGATTTTCTTCCAGCCCTTGAAGAACGGAAAATCCGCATCAGACAACTTCAGCACGGCGCGATTGTTAACGTCGATGTAACCCTTCCTGCCCGTAGCAAAGGCAACCTGCGCCCAGGTAGCACGTGCCGCTTCCGGCAGCGTGGTCGGAGTACCAAGAATGCGCCCGAAGCGCAGCAGTTCATACCCGTCGCTCGGACAGGCCGCATACAACGCAGTTGCCCGTTTGTAGAGGTCGTATTCGTAGTTCGGTTCGCGGAGCGGCTGCTCAGTTAGCAATTCGAGCCGGCTACCGCCCGCATCTCGCCAGACCTTTGTGAACTTTTCCCCTTTGTGAAACCAGACCTCGACATACAGCGTGTCGGAATTCTGTCCCGCGTCCAGTTGCTCGAAGGGGATGCCGTGAAGCTTCTTATTCGCGTCCGTGCCCGGCGGCAGCGGCAGAAACTGCTGCTGTGGCGGAATGACGTAGTAACTGCTACCCCAGTAGTCCGTCGTGGTAGGTGTGACGACCTGTTCGTGGCCCAGTTGGGTAGCACCAAAATACGCGTCGAAATCCGGCTTCGTCATGAAGATTTCGAAGTGCAGGTGCAACTGGCCGTGGCATCGTCCGGTCAGGCCGAGGATATCCTTCCGATAGATCTTTCGGCCGCCGCCGGCCTGAGCTGAAGCGACAGCCGGCGGATGCATATTGGGTCCAGGTGACGCCGTTCGCAGGAACGACGGCAACACGTCCGTGTGAAAACCATGGTCGTTGTAACCGTCGAGTTCCAGCAAATGCATGTAGAGCGAATAGAACGTCAGCTTGCGCCCTTCGCCTGTATCAGTGGTGTGTTTGAGCAGCACAAAGCCGGCATTGCTGTCCGGCACTCCGCCGCCACCGTCGAAGGCATGCTGGCACACCCGATAGGCTACGACTTCGCCGTCTGCAATCGCGCGAACTTTCTCGTTCTGCAATCTCGGCGCCAGATGCATGCCGGGATGCCAGCGGCGATCGAACGCTATGGGATAAATACCGTGGGCCAATTCAAATTTGTCGACCGCATCCATCATCGGATCGATCGCGTCCGGATCGTTGGAGCTGATGCCAGCTTCGGGCAGGAAAGGAGGGCTGATAATCATCGTTATTAGCGTGTGAAGCTGTAAAAATCCGTTGCCTTGAAGTCGCTCTGCGGCAGAACCGGCATTGGAGCATTAAGACTTTGGAGACCCTCGGAATCTGAATGACGCCTCCTCTTGGTCTTCGAGAAGCGGATAATGCAGCCGGAGTACTTTCTCGGCGCAGCGTCCTCGTGGACGATCGAAAACACCGCGTCCTTGCTGAGGTCGTCTGATCTTGACAACCTGTCCGAGTGCGCAAGGATGATCGTGATCCGGTGCGGCTCGCCCATGCGCTCGGTTGCCTCTAATGACACAACCGACAGGTCCTTTGAGTTCGCCGTGCCCGCCACGTCGACGAAGTACGACTGCCGTCTGGTCATCGCCTTACTCTGATTTGCGTACATTCCGACTTGCCTCGGCAGCTCCGCCATCGTCTCATTTTCGGTTTTCATCGCAACCGACCGGACGAACGTGCGGTTCGCCTATATCGATTCAGTGCGTGTGTTTGGGGTCAGAAAGGTAAACATTTTTCGCAGTCCTGTGAACTACCTTCAATGCTTTTGTCGAATTTTGACAAAAACCATATTTTTCCTACACGCAAATCCACAGATCTCGTGATATCAATTGCGTCTTATCGTGATTGATGACGCGCATTGTGGAGAAGTATCTGCGCGATGTTGATACAGGAAAGCCAACTGCCCCTACTCAACGCATGAATAATTTTTTATGAAATTGGAAATCAAGAATATCTATTCTTCAGATTTTGACGCAGATATCGCCGAGTGTCGGCCCGAAGAGTTGGATAACTTTGGTCTGTGGTTTTGTATTTCAATAGGGCCAGCCGGCACGGAAGCGGCAGATAACTACCAGCTACTCGTATGTACGCCGACGTGGCTATCCGCGTATGTCGAACACGAGAAAGACTTCGCGGCGTGGGGTCGTCACATGCTTATTGTGTCCGAATTCAACGCAGACCGAATAGGAGCGAGCATCGAGCGACTCCTCAGTCGATGCTGCGGCGCTGATTGGCAGACTATTGCGTTGAAGTTCAGCCGCTTCGCCGCCTGGGAATTTGAAGACTATCAGGAACGAGCTATCACGCATGCTGAGGCTGTAAGTCCCCCGTCGCTGTGCTGCCGACTCAAGAAAATAGTTTTAAAGGGCGGCTGGTTAACGCAAAAGCGGAGCGGCCGAAAGCATGATTGACGACAAGGCGTTAGCCTCGGAAGGCCTACTTCCTTCCCACCAAATACGTCACACCGTTCGGCCCGCAGCGCTCTGAATGCGGTTTGTTTGCAGGCAAGTGGAAGACGTCGCCGACTTTATACGCTTGCTCGGATTCGCCTACGCGTATGTGCAACTCGCCTTCCAGAATCAACGCTTTCGCTTCGAATGAATGTTCATGCACATTCATCTCGATGTTCGCTTCCCGCGTCACAACGACGGCCTCAGGGAATCCGTCTTTCAGTGAATGCTTCGCGCTCCATGGCGTCTCCATCGGTAAGCGGTTGCGGAGATTCACTGTAACGCTATTCGTCAGTTCGTGCAGAGCGCAGCTGCGTGTCATGCCGGTGCTGTTACGCCAGCGTCGACCTTCCTGCGCGTTCTCGTGGCTGGCGCCACTGATTCACCCATCCCTTTCCTGCGGCGCATAGCATTCGATTCCGCTTCTTCCGCATCGGCCATCACGACCGACATCTTTCCTCGCTCGATGTTCGCCTCGGTTTCGTACTGATGCGCCGTCCGTTCCAACAACTCCGCAAGCAACATCTGATCGCGGCGATCGCAATGGTTCATCGCAATACCTTTGCGCAGCGTCCTCGCTAGCGCGGCCAGCGATGAAAGCCGTTCCACATACGTACGGGTTGCTTCCAGCACCTCTCCTGCCAGGCGCTTGTATTCAGCGGGCTTTACCGACAGGCGCGGGTTCATTAATGAAGTTTCAGCGGGTTTGCTCATGGCGCGATTTCCGGTTGATTCTCGAAATCGCCCGGCACTCGCTGCAAACGGGTGGGCGGGCACGTAGCGAGGTTGAGAGACCGGTGTCCCAGCAGACCGGCGAGTCTTGCGACTCCCTCGCCACCCCCGCCCATTGAATAATGACGCGGTAAGGCAATCGCACGCACCCGTGCAGCAGGTAGTGCGATTGGGACAGGCGGGCTCTCAAACCCGATCGTCTTTGTTTTGACGACCGTTAGATTATAAGTGCGCCATTCTCTTAAAATTAACTTTGCTAAGCTAACTATCAAGCTTTGGCCATTCGGCCTAAGACTGTTCTAATTTCTCTTCGCCGCGATAGCGACACGCGACTGAGCTTCAATCAAGCGCTTCGTTAGCGTGTTCCCCAATCGAAGCCCAGCCCCCGTCAGGATTCACTTATGCTGCGCAACAGCCTCGCAACTGAGCTTCGGTCAAGCACCCAAAAAAGCGGCCGCCCAACCGAAGCCGATTCCCAATCACCCGTCTTTAATTCACCACCAAAACCGGCGCCACAGCCGCCGGATCACTAATACTCGGCCGTCCATTCTCAACGTGTCCAGCCAAACGACGCGAGAAGCTGGCGTCATCATTACTCGTCACCGTCAAGTCATACCAGTGATGGCTCGACGCCAGCACCCAGGCCTCTTCGATATGCGACTCCGCCGGCACCAGCACCGGACGCGTCCGCGTACCATACGCGTTATCCGTCACCGTCAACCGCGCCACACCACCGCCCTTGTTGCTGAACTTCAAAAACACATTCCCGTTAGCAACATCGTATTGCACCTTGATCTCCGGCAGCGCGGGCGTATCGTGACCATGCCAACCCGCAGCCTGCGTCGTCTGCGCACTCGCCGGTTGCGTATTCCCCGCAAACTTACGCACGAAACCATTCGGCCCAAACACTTCGAACGCATACACGCCGTTCGTCGACGTCAGATCGAACGTCTCACGAAGTGACTTACCCGCCTCGACGGTATAACGCCACGGACCATCCGTGCGATTCGTCGAGTACACGTAGAAATGCGCACCCTGATCGCCGCTGTTGGCAAGCACGATCTCGAATGTGTTCTTCTTCACATCCGCGTGACCGTTCACATGAAGCTCATACGGCAACGCGCGCGCAAAACGAATACCGCTTTCCTGCGGATCGATCGCGCCCGGTATTGCGGGCACAGTCGGTTTCGGCTGCGTCGCGCACTGGTTGTCGGCGATGCTCTTGTAGTTGCTCGTGTCCGGCAGCGGTGGCACCTTCGAATCCGGTGTGCGAAAATCGAACGCCGCGGTCAGGTCGCCGCACACCGCGCGTCTCCATTGCGTAATGTTCGGCTCAACCACGCCAAAGCGCGTTTCGATAAAGCGAATCACCGACGTGTGATCGAACACTTGTGAGCACACGAAACCGCCCTTGGTCCACGGCGACACGACGGTCATCGGCACGCGCGGGCCGAGGCCATACGGCAAGCCGTCAGCGGTGTAGCTGCCGCCGCGCGCCGGATTGACCACGTTGTGGATTTCGCCGTCGGTGCTGACCGTCGACTGGCCTTGCGCCGGCGTTGTCGCTGGTTGCGGCGGCACGAGGTGATCGAAGAAGCCGTCGTTCTCGTCGTACATGATGAACAGTACGGTCTTGCTCCACACTTCAGGATTCGACGTCAACGCATCGAGAATCTGCGACGTGTATTCCGCGCCGTATGCGGGCGTATAGCTCGGGTGCTCGGAGTACGCAGCCGGCGGGCACAACCACGACACTTGCGGCAACTTGTTGGCCAGCACGTCGGCCTTCAGGTCGTCGATAGTGCGCACGGTTTGCGCGCGCTCGTACAACGGCGAACCCGGTTGCGCGTTGATGAAGTTCGTGAAGTTCTGCAGGACATTGGTGCCGTAGTTGCCGTTCAACGGATCGGCGCCGGTCAAGCCTTGCTGATACACCTGCCACGAAATGCCCGCAGCTTGCAGACGCTCCGGGTACGTGGTCCACGAGAGCAACTGATAATTCGGCGGACCGTCGCTGTCGACGAAATCGTTGTTGTCGAGCAGCGGGCCGCCCAGCGTGCCGCTCGGATCGACCATGCCGGTCATCAGATACGAACGGTTCGGGTGCGTCGGTCCCGGCAGCGAGCAGAAGTAGGCGTCGCAGATGGTGAATGCATCGGCCAGCGCGTAGTGGAACGGGATGTCGCTGCGCAGGTGATAGCCCATCGTCATGTCGGTCTTGTTCGCGGGCCACTGGTCGTAGCGGCCGCCGTCGATCGCGGCATGAGTCTTGTACCAGGTATGGTCAAGATCGCCGACGCATTGCGCGCTGGTCGTCGCCGTGTTCAGATGGAACGGCAGCACCGGCTGGGTCGGGTCCTCCTTCGACGGTTGATACCACACCGGCTTGCCGCCCGGCAGCGGAATCGGGAAGCGGTCGTTATAGCCACGCACGCCGCGCAGATGGCCGAAGTAGTGGTCGAACGAACGGTTCTCCTGCATGAACACGACGATGTGCTCGACATCGTTGATCGTGCCGGTGCGCGAAAACGCGGGCACGGCAAGCGCATTGCGAATGGACTCGGGCAGTGCGGTCAGCGCGGCAGCAGCGCCGGCGGATGAAGCCACTGTCTGCAGGAAACGGCGACGGCTATTTGATGTCATCGAATATCACCTTCTGCGGGTGGGGAAAGAATAGCGCGCCTCGCGCGCGCCGGTGGAATCAAGTTAGTTGCTATTGGCGTTGTCGCCCGGTGCGTAATGCATCACGGGCGCGACTTGCTGGTTGTCGGCGGCGAGGCTGGTTTGCATGTTTTGTGCGATCGCGTCGGACGCTGCGGCAGGGCCGGCTGCGAGTGACGTTGATGCGTTAAGCATGTCGGGCGCGGGTTTGATGGCCGGGTTTTGCGAGGTATCGTTATTGGCCGCGCTCGGCGATGGGGATATTGACGCGGAGTCGTCCGCGCCACAGCCGCTTAGCGTGAAAGTTGCGAGTGCAACAAAAACGAGGGTAGCCAGGCGTGTATCTCTTCTCATGTCCGCATCCAGTTTCGTGATGGCGGATGCAGTCTCCAGTCCTTTCAAGAAATAATTGTGAAACGTTTGCGAGTGTTTAAACTTGCGTCGCAATGTCAGTTATTCGAAAGGAAATGGAAAGCAATAAGCAGGAGAATGGTCATGTCAGTGCCATACGGTTGAAGCCCAGGCACACCGAAAGATTTGCGGCTTTGCATACTGCGGTAAGTTCATGACACGCATCGAAAGACCTTTCGACATCACGCGTCTCGAAGACGAATGGCTCGAAGCAGACGGATTTGGCGGTTTCGCATCGGGAACCGTCGGCACGCTGCGCACGCGTCGCTATCACGCGTTGCTGCTCACCGCCACGCGCGCGCCTGGCGGGCGTGTAGTGCTCGTCAACGGCATCGAAGCCTGGCTCGAGGCGGACGGCAAGCGTTATCCATTGAGCATGCAGCAGTACATGCCGGACGTGATCTATCCGGATCTGACAGCGAGTCTTCTCGAGTTCACCACGGAGCCGTGGCCGACGTGGCGCCTCCAGCTCGATGCGCAGAAGGTACTGACGGCCGATGTGTTCGTGAGCAAGGCGACGCGCGAAACGGTTCTTCGTTGGCGGCTGGAAGATTCAGAAGCGGCATCTGGCGCGGGCGCGTTCATCCTGAAGGTGAGGCCCTTGCTTTCCGGTCGCGACTATCACGCGCTGCACCACGAAAACCCCGCGTTCAACTTCAACGCGCAGACAAGCGGCGACCAGGCCTGTGTGAGCTGGCAGCCCTATGGCGACTTGCCGATCATCAATGCGGCGACCAATGGCGTCTACACGCACGCACCTGATTGGTATCGGAACTTCTGCTACGTTCGCGAGCGCGAGCGTGGCCTCGATTTCAGCGAAGACCTCGCCACGCCCGGTGTGTTCAGCTTCAATCTCGCCGATGGCGAAGCGGTGATGATCCTCAGTGCGTCGATCGGATCCTCAGCGTCGGCGTCGGCGAGGGACCCGGCCGGAACGAAGACAGCCTCCTATGCAGCGGACTCAGTTGGCACCGCCGCCCTTGCAACGAAACCGGCAGGTGTGAACGTCGCAGCGGCTCGGGCAATGGACTCGGCAAGCGCAAACCCCATCGTCGCCCACGCAACCGAACTCGCGCGCATCGAACAACAACGTCGCAGCGCACTCGGCTCGCGCCTGCAACGTTCCGCCGATGCCTACGTCGCAGTACGTAACGAAGGCCGCACGATTCTCGCCGGCTTTCCATGGTTCACCGACTGGGGCCGCGATACGTTCATCGCCATGCGCGGCTTGCTGATCGCAACGGGCCGCCTCGCCGAAGCCGAAGCGATTCTGCTTGAATGGTCGGGTACGTTATCCGAAGGCATGCTGCCGAATCGTTTCCCCGACTATGGCGACACGCCGGAATACAACTCCGTCGATGCATCGTTATGGTTCGTCATCGCCGTCCACGACTATCTGGCGACGAACCACGCGAAGGCCGACACCCGAACACGCTTGCAGCAGGCAGTCGAAACCATCCTCACGGGCTACACGAACGGCACGCGCTTCAACATCAAGGCATCCACCGACGATGGCCTCCTGAGCGCCGGTACCCCCGGCGTGCAACTTACGTGGATGGATGCAAAGGTCGGCGACTGGGTGGTCACGCCGCGCATCGGCAAGCCTGTGGAAGTGCAGGCGCTCTGGATCAACGCTTTGCGCATTGCAGCAACGTGGAATCCGCAGTGGCAACCGCCTGCGGAACGCGCGTTGCAAGCGTTTCATGACCGCTTTACCGATCCATCGACGCAAGCGCTTGCCGACAACGTCGACGTGGATTTCGTCAAAGGTAAAGTGGACCGCTCGATCCGCCCGAATCAGATCTTCGCCGTAGGCGGACTGCCGTTTTCGCTACTCGAAGGCGCGGCGGCGCGCGCGGTGGTCGATCAGGTCGAAGCGCAGTTGCTCACGCCACTCGGCCTCCGAACGCTCGCCCCGTCTGATCCGGCTTACCGCGGGCACTACGGCGGTCCGCCGCTGGAGCGCGATGGCGCCTATCATCAAGGGACGGTCTGGCCGTGGCTGCTAGGACCGTTTGTCGAAGCATGGCTACGGGTTCACGGCGCCGAAGCGGATGCCCGTGCACAAGCCAAAACGCGCTTCCTCGACCCTCTGTACGCGCATCTCGATCACGCTGGCCTCGACCATCTTTCCGAGATCGCCGATGGCGACGCGCCGCACACGCCCGCCGGCACGCCGTTTCAGGCGTGGTCGCTGGGGGAGTTGCTACGCATTGAACACCTGCTTGCCCGGTTGGAGTCCGTCGCCGCTTAAACCGCGCTACGATGTGAGTCCCGCCGTCAGGCCCGACGCAAGGACGTAGTCATGCCACCGCTGCGCGCTGCCAATCTGCTCGCCACGATTGAAGGTTCACGCCTGCACTCCGCCGATTGTGCCCATTGGCAGCGCTGGGGGCCGTATCTCAGCGAGCGTCAGTGGGGTACGGTGCGCGAGGATTACAGCCCGGACGGCACGGCCTGGGACAACTTTCCGCACGACCATGCGCGCAGCCGCGCCTACCGCTGGGGCGAAGACGGCATTGCCGGTTTCGGCGACGACAAACTCAACTGGTGCGTGTCGCTCGCGCTGTGGAACCGCAAAGACGCGATCCTGAAGGAGCGCCTGTTCGGCCTCACCAACGCGCAGGGCAATCATGGCGAGGACGTGAAGGAGTTGTACTTCTACGTCGACGGTACACCTACCCATTCGTACATGCGGATGCTCTACAAGTACCCGCATGCTGCCTTTCCCTACGACGACCTGGTGCAGGAAAACGCGCGCCGTGGCGGCGACATGCCCGAGTACGAGATCCTCGACACCGGCGTATTCGACGATTTGCGTTACTTCGACGTGCAGGTCGAATACGCGAAACATGCGCCCGATGACATCCTGATGCGCGTGACTATCGAGAATCGCGCGGATCAGGCGGCCTCGCTCGATGTGTTGCCGCAGATCTGGGCGCGCAATTCGTGGTCGTGGAAGGAGAACAAGGACAAGCCGTCGCTCGTCGCCAGCAAAGACCACAACGGTGAAGCCCAGGTGGTCGGGCGGCAGCATGGCCACGAGCCGATCGTCGTGACAGCGTGGTCGAAAGACGCGCCGCAGATGGCGTGGCTATTTTGCGAAAACGACACCAACGTCAAGCGCCTGTTCAACATGGACGGCACCGGGCCGTTCAAGGACGGCTTTAACGATTACCTCGTACACGGCGAGGAACAGGCGGTACGCCGCGACGCCGGCACCAAGGCGGCCGCGCACGCTTCGATAGAACTCGGCCCGCAGGGCCGCGCTGTGCTGTACATGCGCTGGCGTCCACAGTCGAGCCCCGATGACGCGCAACTCGACGCCGATGCGGTGTTCGCTCACCGTATTGCCGAGGCCGATGAATTCTATGGCGCGCTGCAACACGAGATCGTGGATCCCGACGCACGCCTGGTACAGCGCCAGGCGCTCGCCGGCATGCTGTGGTCCAAGCAGTATTACCAGTACGACGTGCAGCGCTGGCTCGAAGGCGATCCACTGCAACCCAAGCCGCCTGAGTCCCGCAAACGCGGCCGCAATTCGGAGTGGCGGCATCTGTGCAACGCGGACATCGTGTCGATGCCCGACAAGTGGGAATACCCGTGGTACGCGTCGTGGGACCTGGCGTTTCACGCGACTGCATTCGCGCTGATCGACCCAACGTTTGCCAAACGTCAATTGCTGCTCTTGGTGAAGGACCGCTATCAGCATCCCAACGGCCAACTGCCGGCCTATGAATGGGCGCTTGGCGACGCGAACCCGCCTGTGCATGCCTGGGCCGCGTGGCGCGTCTATGAAATCGACCGTGCGCTCACCGGCAAAGCGGATCGTGATTTTCTGGAACTCGTCTTCCACAAGCTGTTGCTGAATTTCACGTGGTGGGTGAACCGCAAGGATGCCGACGGCCGCAACGTTTTTCAGGGTGGCTTTCTCGGGCTGGACAACGTCGGCATCTTCGACCGCTCGTCGCCGCTGCCGACCGGCGGTCATATCGATCAGGCCGACGGTACCGCATGGATGGCCGCGTACGCGCTCGACCTGATGCGGATCGCGCTCGAACTCGCGTATGCGAACCACGTGTTCGTGGATATCGGCGTGAAGTTTTTCGAGCACTTCCTGTATATCGCCGAGGCGGTGAGTTGCGACGACGATTGCGATACCGGTCTGTGGGACACGGAAGACGAGTTCTTCTACGACAAACTGCGCCTGCCCGACGGCAGCAATATTCCGATGCGCCTGCGCTCGATCGTCGGCCTGATTCCGCTGTTCGCCGTGCACGTTCTCGAAGAACGGTTGCATGGTAGCTTGCCCGGTTTGCGCGAGCGGCTCGTCTGGTTCCTCGAACATCGCCCCGATCTGGCGAAGCTGGTGTCGCGCTGGAATGAGCCCGGCAAGGGCAATGCGCTCCTGCTCTCGCTGTTGCGTGGGCATCGCATGAAAGCGTTGCTGCGCCGTGCGCTCGACGAAAGCGAATTTCTCTCCGATCACGGCGTGCGGGCGTTGTCGCGATTCCATCGCGACAATCCGTTCGTGTTCAACCACAACGATACCAGCGTTACCGTCAAGTATTTGCCGGCCGAATCCGACACGCGCGTGTTCGGCGGCAATTCGAACTGGCGCGGTCCGGTGTGGATGCCGGTGAACTATCTGCTGATCGAATCGTTGTACGAATTTCATCGCTATTACGGCGACGATTTCCGCGTCGAATATCCGACCGGCTCAGGGCAGAAGTTGTCGCTCAGCGAAATCGGCGACGACCTGGCGCGCCGGGCAACCACCCTGTTCCTGAAGGACAAAAACGGCGAACGTCCGGTGATGGGTGCGTATCCGCTATTGCAGGCCGACCCGCGTTCGCGCGATCTCGTGCTGTTTCATGAGTATTTTCATGGCGACAACGGGCGTGGCGTGGGCGCGTCGCATCAAACCGGCTGGACCGGGCTGGTGGCGTTGCTCCTGCAACCGAGGGCGATGGCCGCGTCCGGTAATGTGCCGCTGGCAGGCGAGCCGGACCGGGCGCCTATGCCTGCGTCGACTTCCGCGCCCGCGCCCGCATGCCCGCCCGAGTCCACGCCCGAACCCGCACCGGCGGTGACCAAGTAGCGAGCGGTGACCAGGTCGCGAGTAGCGACCCAACCGCGCGAGGTTACATAAACCCTACGGCGCGCGGGGCGGCCAGGTTTAGTGCTTGTTTTTGAACTGTGTGGGTTCAAGCGTGGTCTTTCATGTACCGCCACGTCCGTTCCATTGGCTTCCTTAAGCGAATCCCATGTCGACTACTCCGAACACCCCAACTTCCACCACCCGCGAACCCAGTTGCAAAGTCAGCGCGAGCCCGCATGATGCGCCGCCGTCGCCGGCCGGCAAGCGGCCTGCGCCGCCGTGCACACTGGTGATCTTCGGTGCGGGTGGCGACCTGACTAAACGGTTGCTGATGCCGGCGCTCTACAACCTTGCCGTGGATGGCCTGCTCGACGGCGGCATGAAGATCGTCGGCGTGAATCACGGCGAGCGCGAGACGAGCGAATGGCGTGACGACTTGCACAAGTCGCTGCAACAGTTCGCCGCCGACAAAGCCAGCACCTTCCACGCCGGCAAGCTCGACGACAAAGCGTGGGACTGGGTCGCACAGCGGCTCGAATATATGGCCGGCGAGTTCGAAACCGACGACACCTTCACGAAGCTCAAGCAAAAGCTCGATCAATCGCCGGGCGGCAACGTCATTTTTTATCTGGCGGTCAGCTCGCATTTTTTCAAACCGATCGTCGAGCATCTCGGCAAGGCGGGTTTGCTGAAAGAAGGCGAGGGCGGCAGCGGCGGCTTTCGCCGCATCGTGATCGAGAAGCCGTTCGGCACCGATCTCGCGTCGGCGCGCGATCTGAACGCGCACATTCTGTCGTACGCGGACGAGTCGCAGGTGTATCGCATCGATCACTTCCTCGGTAAGGACACCGTGCAGAGCATTCTTGCAGTGCGTTTTGCGAATGCCTTGTTCGAACCGATCTGGCGGCGCGAATATATCGATAGCGTGCAGATCACCGCGGCCGAAACAATCGGCGTGGAAGGGCGCGGCAAATTCTACGAGCAGACCGGCGCGTTCCGCGACATGCTGCCGAACCACCTGTTCCAGTTGCTCGGCATGGTCGCAATGGAGCCGCCCAATTCGTTCGATGCCGAAGCGGTGCGTGACAAAAAGGCTGAAATCTTCGACGCGATCCAGCCGCTGACTGCCGACGACGTCGTCTTCGGTCAATACGAAAAGGGTCCGACGGGCGTCGGTTATCGCGAGGAACCGGACGTCGCGCCAGGCAGCACGACCGAAACCTACGCCGCTGCACGCGTATATGTCGAGAACTGGCGTTGGGCGGGTGTGCCGTTCTATCTGCGCACCGGTAAGCGGCTCGCTGCACGCCGCACGGAAATCTCGGTGCAACTGAAGCCGGTGCCGTTCCGTCTGTTTCGCGATACGCCCGTCGACGCGCTGACGCCGAATGTGCTGACCTTGCGTATCGATCCCGCGCATGGCACGAGTTTCGACTTCAATGTAAAAACCCCGGGGCCGGTGATGCAGATCGGCGCGGTGCAATCGTCGTTCGACTATGCGGACTTCTTCGCGGAACAGGCCAACGTTGGCTACGAGACTTTGCTGTACGACTGCATGCTCGGCGACGAGACACTGTTCCAGCGGGCCGACAGCATTGAAACGAGCTGGGCCGCGGTAGACGACGTGCTGCACCCGAAGACCGGCGGCGCGATGCCGGTACGCGGCTACGCCGCCGGCAGCGAAGGCCCTGCGGAAGCGGATGCGCTGCTCGCGCGCAACGGCCACGCGTGGCGGCCTTTGCAAAAGAATGCCATCGAAAAGAAGTAACTCCATGAGATGCACCAACACAATCGGGGGACACCGTGGCCACACGTAAGACGAAAGTAAAAAGCAGTACCGAGCGGATTCTGGCGATCGATGTCGGCGGCACTGGCTTGAAAGCCGCGATCATCGATGCAGACGGGCAGATGAAAACCGAGCGTTTGCGCGTGGCGACGCCGCATCCGTGCACACCGGATCAACTGGTGGATGCATTGGTGAAACTGGTCGAGCCACTTGTCGAAAAGGAGCCGCCCACGCTGATGTCGATTGGTTTTCCTGGCGTGGTGCGCAACAACCGCATTCTGACGGCGCCGCACTTTGGCGTTGAAGGCTGGCACGACATTCCGCTAGCGGATTCACTGGCGCAGCGCCTCGGCGGTCTGCCGGTGCGAATGATCAACGACGCGGAGATGCAGGGCTTTGCCGCAATCGAAGGTCATGGGATCGAGCTCGTGCTGACGCTCGGCACGGGCGCGGGCACGGCGCTGTTCCGCGATGGCGAGTTGATGCCTCATCTCGAGCTTGCGCATCATCCGGTCAGCAAGAAGGGCGTGGCGTACGACGAGTACATTGGCGACGCGGCACGCGACAAGGCAGGAAACAAGCGCTGGAATCGCCGGGTCCAGAAAGTGATCGAGATTCTTGATTCGCTGGTGAACTACGACAAGCTATGGATTGGCGGTGGCAACGCGGCGCGGCTGACGATCAAGTTACCCGCGAACGTCGCGACGGTATCGAACGATGCAGGGATCGAAGGCGGCGCACGCCTGTGGCATCCGAAGTCTTTGCGTGAGACGCGGCAGTTGCCGGAAGCCAATAAGCGGACCGGCCCGTTCAAGTGATAGGGGATTGGCTGACGGATTCGTTGCGCGTCGGCGGAATAAAGCACTCGGTCAATACGTTTGGCATCAATGGTCGTGGCGCGCCTTTGCTGCGCTACGGCCCTTTTCAGGTTGGCTAACTTATACCCGGGGGCGACCTACGATGATTCGAAGCGAAAACACTGGCGTTGCACGACGCCTGTTATTTTCCGGCTTGTGTGCTGTGCTGATTTTTTCTGCGACCGCTGCCCGCGCGGCGGATGCATTCGCGCTGTCGTCGCCGGGATTGGCCGACGGCGGCACGCTGGATTCGAGCCACGCGGCGAGCGCGAATAATTGTGGTGGCGGGAATGTGTCGCCCGCTCTGCAATGGCGAAATACGCCTGCCGGCACGAAGAGTTATGCGATTACTATTTTCGATCCGGACGGCGCCAAGGGATTGGGAATCGTGCACTGGGTGCTATATGGCGTCGCGCCTTCGGCCACCGGGCTGGGTGCCGGTGCCGCGCCGCCAGCCGGTAGCGTGGCGGGAACGAACCGGACTGGCGGCCCCGGATATTACGGGCCGTGTCCACCGGTCGGCGAGGTTCCGCATCATTATGTCGCGCAGGTTTATGCGCTTGATTTATTGCCCGACGCATTGCCGGCAGGACTGACACGGGACGCGTTGCTGGCAGCGATGAAGGATCATGTGCTGGCTGCCACCAGTACGGTGCTTCGATATGGGCGGTGATTTTTCTGCCTTTGTGGCGGCGGCCGGGTAACCGCAGCCGCCGTCAAAGGCAGCACTCGAAGGCGGCACTCGAAGTGCAGCACATTATCTGGCCGCGTCACCCCATCGATATTCAAAACTCACTTCATCAAGCTGCGCCTTGACTTGCGCATCGAGCACAAGCTCTGAAGCCGCGAGCGTATCGCTCAACTGCTCTGCGCGACTGGCGCCGATAATCGCCGACGTAATCAGCGGATTAGCCAACACCCACGCAAGAGAAACCCGAGTCAAAGACTCGCCGGTCGGCGCAGCGATCGCCTTCAATTTCTCGATCGTTTCGAATTCGCGCTTATGCCAGTACCGCTCCTGGTACATCGCTCCCGCCTTCCCGACGACATCGGTAAACCGCCCGGACGCCGGCGCGGCATCCATCCGATGCTTACCCGTCAGCAAGCCACCTGCCAGCGGGTTATAAGGCATCACGGCCAATTGCTCTTCGGCCGCCAAGGGCAACAATTCTCTCTCGATCTGCCTGAACAACAAGTTGTAGCGCGGCTGCACGGATACAAACCGCGACACGCGCAAAACGTCAGCGCGACCCAACGCCCGCGCCAGCCGATAGGCGAGGAAATTCGACACGCCGATATACCGTGCCTTCCCGGATCGTACGATCGCGTCCAGCGCCTCTAGCGTCTCATCGAGCGGGGTATTCGCATCGTCGGAATGGAGTTGGTACAGGTCCACGTAATCCGTGCCGAGCCGCCGTAGCGATGCATCGACCGCATCCAGTAGATGCTTGCGCGAGGCGCCTTGATCCCATGCTGCCGGCCCCATCTTGCCCACCGCCTTGGTTGCCAGAATGAAGCGGTCGCGTTTGCCCTTCAGCCACCGTCCGACGATCTCCTCTGTGCGGCCAGCAATGCTCTCGCCGCCACCGAGCGGATAAACATTGGCGGTATCGATGAAATTCACGCCGGCGTCCGCCGCCGTATCGAGAATGCGATGCGAAACGTCTTCTTCAGTCTGCAGGCCGAAGGTCATTGTCCCAAGACACAGGCGCGAAACGGTCAGGCCGGTGCGGCCGAATTTGCGGTATTGCATGGTCAACTCCGAAGATGGACGGAACAGTTGCGGTATGCGGTGTTGCAAAAAGGATAAACGGTGTGGCGATTTCGTGTTCGGTCGCGGGCGCATTCAGGTTTGACAAATCGTCAGGATTTAGAAAGTTTGTCGTGCTGTTCAATTTATCGGTGCGAGTGGAAACACCCTTGCCGCCGGGGCGCATTATCTGGGGCGTGGCGTCGGCTCCATCATCAATTGGCAGAAGTTGACGCGCTTATCCCTGATGTACGCCCGCTGACATATTCATCTAACGAATAGCCGAAATCGTCTTGCAGCGGGCAACTTAACATTACAAACGCGTAATGAATAACTCACGATGGGGCATTGAAAATTACATATTCCATACGTTAGTAAAAAACGGAAATAATCCGATTACGTCCGGTAAGGTTTAGCGCGATTGATGCGTCTTTATGCGTGTGGAATGATAGCGATTCTCATTTAACCACCAGCCAGCCATCCCGTCGTCTTCGCTCCGAGCAGGAGACAGGCAGCCAGCCAATTGCGACTTTGTCATTGATCCCATGTCGAGCATGCGGAACTGGCAAGCGCACTTCCGACGGGATTTCCCATGTTCAATCACACGCCGCTTGCGACTGCGTTAGCGTTAGCTTTTGCCGTTCCATTCGCCACGCCCGCCGTAGCGCAGACCGCTCCGCAAACCGCGTCGCAGCCGTCGGCTCAAAACGCGGCGCCGAGCGCAGCAACCGATAACGCGACCCTGCCGACCATCGGCGTCGCGGGGCAAGCCGAACAACAGGATTTCCAGGCAGAACGATCGAGCGTCGGCGCGAAGACGCCCACGGCGCTGCGCGACATTCCGCAGACCGTCACCGTCATCAACAAATCCGTGCTGGCCTCGCAAGGCGCCACGTCGTTCCAGGACGCGTTGCGCAATGCGCCGGGTGTGACGATCGGCGCGGCCGAAGGCGGTCAGATCGGCAACAACATCAACCTGCGCGGCTTTACCGCACAGAACGACATCTATCTGGACGGCTTCCGCGATCGCAACCAGTACTATCGCGATACCTTCGACCTCGAGGAACTCGAAGTGCTGTACGGCCCGTCGTCGATGTTGTTCGGCCGTGGCTCGACCGGCGGCGTGATCAACCAGGTGAGCAAGAAAGCGAACCTGAAAGATTCAGCGGAAGTCACGACCATGGTGGGTACCGACGACCGCTATCGCACCACGGTCGACGTGAATCACAAGCTGACGGATACCGCGGCCATTCGCTTGAACGCATTTGGCCAAAGTCTGGGTTCGACGCGCGATGTGATGAAGAACAAGGACTACGGCATCGCACCGGAAGTGCGCTTCGGCATCGGCACGCCGACCGAAGTGACGATCTCCGCGCTGATCCAGCACAACTACGACATGCCCGACTACGGCGTGCAGGCGTTGAACGGGCATCCTTCGCCCGTGCCCAAGAACACCTTTTACGGTCTGACCACCGACCGCACGATCCAGGACGTGCAAACCTTCACCGCTGCGATCAAGCACAAGTTCTCCGACAGTCTCACGCTGAGCAACCAGACGCAGTTTTCGCATTCACTGACCGACGCGCGCGAAACCGCGCCGCAGTCCGTGTTGACGGGCCCGCTCGCCGGTAGCACAGCGCTCACTAACGGCAATTACACGACGCTGTCGCCGTCGCAACTGTTCATCAAGTTGCAGAGCCACGACCGTGTGATCGAAAACCATTCGCTGTACAACGACACGATGCTCGAATACAAGTTCGACACCGGCCCGGTCAAGCATGACCTGATCGCCGGCATCGAACTCGGCCACGACAGTTACTCGAACCAGGCGTACACGCGCAACAATTTGCCGGTTGTTTCGATGGTGAATCCGGCGTATCTGTCGTCGCCCGCGGGTGTGACCACGACAGTCGGCAACTATGCCGATTCCGGGTCGAATGAAATCGCGGCCTACCTCAACGACACCGTATCGCTCGGTCAACACTGGAAGGTGATCGGCGGTTTGCGTTGGGACCGCTTCCAGGCGCAGATCCACAACTCGATCACCCTGCCGAATTACGCGAGTCAAACCAACTTCTTTACCAGTGTGCGCGCCGGCGTGATTTACCAGCCGACCGACTGGCAGTCGTACTACGTGTCGTATGGCACCTCGTTCGATCCTTCGCTTGAAGCGTTGACGGTGACCAACCTGACGCAGAACCTCGCACCGGAGTCGACCCGGTCGTATGAAGTAGGCGGCAAGTGGGACCTGTTGGGCGGCAATATTTCGGTAAACTCCGCGTTCTTCCGCGAGGAGATGACCAACGCCCGCACGCAAGTTTCGCCGACCGAATATGAACTCGACGGCGACGTGCGCGTCGATGGTTTCCAGGCCGGTGTCACCGGACACATCACCGACAAGTGGCAGGTGTTCGGCGGCTATACGTATATGGACGCCGTCATCCTGAAGGCGCTCGACGGAACCCAAGGGCACGTGCCGGCCAACACGCCGCGCAACACGCTGACGCTCTGGACCACCTACGCGATCACACCGCACTGGGAAATTGGCGGCGGCCCGACCTATATGTCGCCGCGCTACGCGTCGAATACGAACTACGTGCAGGTGCCGGGCTACACCCGCTGGGACGCGACTGCCGCGTATCACGCGAAGCAATACGACGTCCGTCTGAATCTGCTGAACCTCACCAACAAGCAGTATTACGACGCGCTGATTCCCTCGGATGGTGGCCGTTCAGTGCCGGGCATTGGACGCACGCTGCTGGCGACACTCGACTACCGCTTCTGAAGTTGCGTTCGACCGGACGCCGCGCACAGGAAGCACGCAAAGGAAACCCAACATGCTGCTGCACATTCCGAATGTACTGAACGCCGAGCAGTTGCGCTTCGTGCGCGAGCGGCTCGACAGCGCCGGCGACGCATGGGTTGATGGCCGCGCGACCGCCGGTTACCAGGGCGCGCCGGTCAAGCGCAATCAGCAGATCGCCGAGCATTCGCCGCTCGCGCGAGAGATCGGCGACGTGATCCTCGCGTCGATCGAGCGCAACCCGTTGTTCATCAGCGCGGTGTTGCCGAATCAGGTGTACCCACCGCTCTTCAATCGTTACGAAGGCGGCATGGAGTTCGGCAGCCACGTCGACGGTGCGGTGCGTGTGCTGCCCAACGGCGTGAAGCTGCGCACGGATGTCTCGGTGACGCTGTTCATTTCCGAGCCGGGCGAATACGACGGTGGCGAACTCGTTGTCGAAGACACCTACGGCGTACAGCAGGTCAAGCTGCCGGCGGGCGACATGATCGTCTATCCGGCCACCAGTTTGCATCAGGTCACGCCGGTCACACGCGGCGCCCGTCTTGCCAGTTTCTTCTGGGTGCAAAGCCTCGTGCGCAGCGACACGCAGCGCGCTTTGCTATTCGATATGGACACGGCGATTCAACGTTTGAACGCCACGCATGCCGACGATGCTGCGCGCCGCAGTCTGGTCGGCTGCTATCACAACCTGTTGCGTACCTGGAGCGAAACGTGAGTGTACCCGAGGTTATTGAATTCCAACCCGCCGAGGTCGTCGACGTCGCAGCGAGCGAACCGCGGCGGCCAGGCCGCGGCGAACTGAATGCACGGCAGCAGCGCTCGCGCCGCGCGACCTTCGTCAAATGGTTACGCAAAGTACATGGCTGGATCGGTTTGTGGGGCGCGGCGTTGGGTTTGCTGTTCGGCACCACGGGCTTTTTCCTGAATCATCGGGGCGGGCCACTCAAAGTGTCGACCGGCGAGCCGCAGGTGTCGGTCGTGCAGGTGCCGCTGCCGCAACCGGCGCCGCAGACGCCGCGTGAACTTGGCAAGTGGCTCAAACATGAACTCAACCTGACCGGCAACCCGGGACGCGCGCAGAAAGAGTCCGCCCATCCGGTCGCGTGGGGCGAACGCAGCGTGATCCAACCCGAGCACTGGCAGCTCAGCTTCGCGTCGCCGCATGAAAACACGTCGGCCGAGTATTGGGTCGGCAACGGTTACGTGACCGTCAAGCGCAGCGAAAACTCGTTTCTCGCGACGCTGACGAATCTGCACAAGGGCGTCGGCTTGAGCGTCGGCTGGGTGCTGCTGATCGATACCCTGGCGGGCAGCATCATTCTGCTGTCACTTACAGGTGTCCTGCTTTGGACAGAGCTGAACAAACGCAAAACGGTTGGCGCAGTGCTGGTGATGGGATCAATCGTCGCCGCCGTCTGCATGGGGTTGATTTAAAAACGTGCTGCAAGCCTGCAAGCGGAAAACCCGCTGCTCGCGCTAGAATCTTCGCAGACCGCCAAACTGTTGGCCCTGCCGGGATTCCGCTGATGACCACACCTGCCAACCAAGTCGACGCCGCACTGATGTCGCGGCGTTCGATCCGCGCCTTTCTGCCCACGCCGGTTGCGCGCACCGATATCGAAGCGATTCTCGAAGCCGCCAGCCGGGCGCCCTCCGGCACCAATACCCAGCCGTGGAAAGTGTACGTAGTGACGGGTGAGTCGCTGGCGCGCCTGTCGCAGGCTTTGGTCGCAGCGTATGACGATCCTCAGCGCGACGCGCTGTATCAGGAAGAATATCGCTACTACCCGCATGAATGGGTGTCGCCCTATATCGACCGCCGCCGCAAGATCGGCTGGGATCTATACGGCTTGCTGGGTATCCAGAAAGGCGACAAGGCGCGTATGCACGAACAGCATGCGCAGAACTACCGGTTCTTCGGTGCACCGGTCGGCTTGTTCTTCACGATCGAACGGGTGATGGAGCGCGGCAGCTGGCTCGACTACGGCATGTTTCTGCAAGCCATCATGACGGCGGCGCGCGGTCGTGGCCTCGATACCTGTCCGCAGGCTGCGTTCACGCCGTTTCATCGGGTGATTGCCGAGCATCTCGGACTGCCGGCCGAGGAGCAACTGGTGTGCGGTATGTCGCTCGGTTTTGCCGACGAAAACGCACAGGTCAATACGCTGCGGACCGACCGGGAACCGGTTGAACGGTTCACGCAGTTTCTCGATTGACGAGCGTCACTTCTCCCCATCGGACCACTATGAAAACTTCGCGCCGCAATTTCCTGATGCTGAGCGTGGGTGTGAGCTCATCGCTCCTGCTGTCTCGCGTCGCGTTCGCCGACGACACCGCAAACAAACTGAGCGAAGCCGATCCGAAGGCGCAAGCCGTTGGCTACACAGAGGACGCATCCAGGGTCGACAAGGCGAAATTCCCCGACTACGCCGCCGGACAAACCTGCGGCAACTGCTCGCTGTTCCAGGGCAAGACCACCGACGCCTACGGCGGCTGCACGCTGTTCGGCGACAAGCAGGTCGCCGCGCGCGGCTGGTGTAGTTCGTATTCGAATATCTGACCGGGCACGCGGCCGCGCGCCGGTATGGGTCAGTTCAAGGCGCTCAGCACCAGCTCGTGCGAGTGACCGATCCACACCGCTGCATCGCGGTGGTCGCGCAAGGCATCGCCGGTATTCGGATGCAGAAAAATATCGAGTGCGCCGTGATTCAGCGTGAGCCAGCCGACCAGTTCGGCGAACTGCTCCTGCGTGAATGCGAGCTGATACGACCACATCGGATGCGGCCCGACTGGGCGCTCGTGAAAGCGGCCGATTTGCAGCTTACCGTTCCAGTACGCTTCGATTTGCTCGCGAAAGGACCACGCGGCGTCGCGGCTGCCTGAATCGAAATAAACGTGAGCGTGCCAGCTTTCGATCGCCGAGGTGTCGCGAAAGGTCATAACAGGGTCCATTGCGTGTCGCTCTGTATAAGCGGTTATCAGACACTCATTCTGCTTGAGTTTCCGCCGACGCGCTCGGCGCGCGTCTCATGTGGAACTGTATTTCATCTTCGCCGACGATCTCGAAGCCGAGGCGTTCGTACAGGCGCCTTGCGGGATTGCCTTTGAGCACCTTGAGCGAAACCGGCAACGCGTCGCCCTGTGCGGCCAGCAAGACCGTCCGCAGCGCCCGCGCGCCGATACCGCGCCCTTGATGCGCCGGCGCGATCTGCAATTGCACGACGACCCATTCGCTCTCGGTACGATGCGCTTTCAGCAAGCCGGCTGGCGCACCGTCGATGCAAATCACCTGTGCCGCGTCGTAACGGTGCAGCAGACGCGCGCGATGCCCGGCATCGTCAGCGGGTTCGCCGGCACGCGTCAGGTGCTCCGTCATGGTGGCCTTGCGCAAGTCGAACAGAAAGGGCTCGTCCGCCGCTAGCGCCGGACGCAGGGTGAGCGAAGGTTCTTGAGCAGACATGCTGGTAACGTTTCCAGTGTGCGGGTGGCTAGTAAGAATGGTCGTGAATTGTCGTGCCTGCAGCGCTCTTTTACCACGCTTCCCGCGCCCCTATGTGCCGCCCGCTCAACTTCATTACTCGACGCACGCGCGGGTGCTGGCAGTTGGAGTAATCGGGCCGGATGATGTGTCGCCGTACGCGTCCTTTTTTCTGGCTCACATCTGACGAAATCGCCCCGCTGCGCCGATTCAGCGAACTAGCCTGCCAATTCCCCTCCTTTCGCGCAATTGCATTCGGGCGTGCTCACATAAACTGTTTTCCATGGAGCGACAAGTCACCGCGCCCATCGACGCGGTCTTCCCCCGCGTTGTTTTGAACCGTACCGTTGATGGCAGTTTGCCGCGGTTGTCTGACGTGGCAGGGCAGTAAAGCAGTAGGAAGTCGAAGCAATGCAGCAGCGCGCAATCAAAGCAACTATGCGCGCGAATCAGCAGGGGGTTGCAGCGAGGTGAGGTTGAATACGAGGGGCCGAGCTGTAACGCAGTAGCAGTTCAGGTAGCAACAGCTTTATTAGTTTGTGATGGTTATAAGGCCGGCAAGCATCCACGCGCCTGTACGGCTCTTCCATCCTGTCTGGCCCTGTTCCCTCGCGGGAACGGGGTTTTTTTTCGTTAGTGCGGCCAATGCGACTTGTATTTAGCCGGTCCGAACTTATATGGCAGCGTTGCATGTCGGGTGCACCGTAGCGGAAAATCTGCTCGGGCATGGCGAGATGCCACGCAATCGAGATTTTGGTTTGTTTAAGTCTGTCTTAATAGTTGCTTGCCATGATGGTTATACAGACTCACGTTAGGGGCCTGTCAAGCCGCCGGCACATCGGCGGCGTTTGCCACCGGAGAGCACAGCATTCGGCGGCAAAGCCGAGAGTTAGCGAAGGAGGTTGAATCGATATGTCCAGTAAATCGCGAGTCCGCAAGCACACCCAGCCGGCCATGTCACCGCTATTGCGGGCGCTGACCTTTAGCCGTACCGCCCACGAGCCGGTCACCGCAGCCATGCTCCTGCAGTGCTACACCGCCCTCGATGCATTCCGGCGCGGCCAGGGCTCGCGGGATTTGCACCTGACCCTGAGCCGGCATCTGCTGGTGTCGCAGGAGTTGGCGCGTCTTGGTCTTGGCGAAGACGTTATTGCCGATATCGAAAGCGCTCATGCGGCGATGGTGCAGCTCGACGCGCGTGAGCATCACGACGGCGCCTGGATTCTCGATGACAGCGAATACGCCCGCCTTTGCACAGGGCTGGCGATTCTGGACGGGCAACTGTCCGTCGCGTCGTTGAGCGAGATCGCGAGCGCGGAAGCGAAGATGATCGAGGGACTGATGAGATCTGCCCACACGAAAGCGATCGTCGAAGCGGTGGTTTAAAACCCACGTCTGTTTTTTAGGCCGAGAACGCGCAAATCTACGCGAGCACGCTGAAACGAAAAACGCCCTGCATGGGGCGTTTTGCTATTTCAGCGTTCATTTCCTTAATCGAAAGCCTTGTCGTTCGGTGACGCATAGAGCTTGTGCATCGCGTCACTCATCGGGAAATCGAAGTTGATGTTTTTCGGCGGCACCGGCTTCATAAACCACTTGTCGTACATGGTTTTGATCTCGCCGCTCTTCATCGCGGCAGTCATTGCGTCGTCAACCAGCTTCTTGAACTCGGGGTCATTCTTGCGAAGCATGAAACCGTACGCTTCCGAGGATTGAGGCGTCCCCACGATAACCCAGTCGGCCGGCTGGGCAGTCAGCGAACGTGCACCGGCAAGCAGAACGTCGTCCATCATGTAGGCGACGGCGCGTCCCGTTTCGAGCGTGACACGGCCTTCACCGTAGTCTTTCGCGCTAATGATCTGCATGTTCATCTTCTTCTCCTCGTTCATTTTCCTGAGGAGACGTTCAGACGTCGTGCCCTGATTGGTCACCACGGTTTTCCCGGCGAGGTCGGAGAAATCCTTGATTCCGGAGTCTTTGCGCGTCAGGAGTCGTGTCGTGGCAACAAAGAATGTATCGGAAAACGTGACCTGATTTTGCCGTGAGGTCAGGTTGGTGGTGACGCCGCACTCAAGGTCGACGGTTCCGTTCTGAACCAGCGGAATCCGGTTCTGCGAGGTGACAGGTATGAAGCGGACGCGTAGGTCTGGGTGTCCCGTCTTTGCCTTGACCGCGTCGATAATCTTGTTGCACAAGTCTTGGGAGAACCCGATGACCTGGTTATTGGCATCGACATAGGAGAACGGCACAGACGTCTCCCTGTGACCGATTGCAATCAGATTCACGCTCTGAACCTTCGCCAAGGTCGGTTGTGCATCCTGGGCCGGGACGGCTTGCGAAAAAATCGCAAAAGCTGCGAGAGCCAGTAGCGACGCGTATTTCATGACAATCTCCTATCGGTTTCGGCAGAACTATAGATCGAATCGACGCCTAGCATGATACATATGTTGCCACATAAAAATTATCAACAACATATGTTAACTACCAATATGAGACTTCGATCGCCTGTCGTGCGCGAGCATCGAGCATCGCCAACCGGCCGAACCGCATGCCTTTAGCGCCCGCGCTCCGCGTCTCTGGCGCTGTCAAAGACCTGCGCTAAACTCCAGAAACATTCGGCGACGACGATTTATAAGGAGGTTGATGTCATGGCGCCCTCTGATTTCCTCGCGTCCACTCGACAACTGGCCGCCGCCGCTGAGCTTCTGGCCAAGGCCGGTCCGCAGGACCGCCGGTTCGATGCGTTCGAAATGCTCGCGTTCTTTCGCCGATACGACCAGGTTGGTTCTGGTGTGGAGGCGGTCGTGGTGTCGAATGACGAGCTGTTCGCTCGTACTGCGCAAGCCGCGCTTACCATGGCGGGGCGTAACGAATTTCTGGCGTCGCACGCGCTTCTTGAACAGGCCCGGTCGCTTTTGGCCGCGAAGTGAGCCGCTGTGGCGCGCTGTGGCGAGCAGGAAGATCGTCTGCGTCTGGCGCGACTAGTATTTCCTGGCCGACCTTTGCTACCAGCGACAGACACGCGCACGGCTGAATTGTTTCAAGGCATGGGCCGAGGCTGGCTCTACCGAATAAACGAATAGCAGAGTTACCAGCGGAATGGGATACGACGTGTACATCACGCGCAAGGAGAACTGAGAGCCGACGACTATCGGCCACTCAATTCTCAAAGTAGTTCAAACCGAGCGCACCTTTCACCTCTGATACCGTCGCACCTGCTACTTCCCGCGCGCGCAGGGTCCCGCGACGCAAGACATTCAGCACCTCCGCGCGGTCAGTTTCGAACTCGCGGCGGCGCTCCCGAATGGGTGCGAGCATCGCCTGCAGACGTTCGTTCAGCGCACGCTTGACCACGCTGTCGCCAAGACCGCCACGGCGGTAGTGCGCTTTGAGTTCGTCCACCGTCGGTACGTCCGGCTCGAACGCGTCGAGGAACGCGAACACAACGTTGCCTTCGACCTGGCCTGGGTCGTTGACGCGGAGATGGTTAGGGTCGGTGTACATGTTGTTCACGGCCTTGGTGATTTCGTCCGGGCTCGCGCCCAGCGTAATCGCGTTACCCAGTGACTTGCTCATCTTGGCTTTGCCATCGATGCCCGGCAGCCGCGCCACGTGCGAGAGCACCGCTTCGCATTCCACCAGCACCTGCCTGTCGACCGTGTTGTTGAAACGGCGCACCAGTTCATTGGTTTGTTCAATCATCGGCAACTGGTCGTCACCAACAGGTACGCGGGTCGCCTTGAACGCAGTGATGTCGGCGGCCTGACTGACCGGATACGTCAGGAAGCCGGCGGGGATATCCCGCTCAAAACCGCGAAGCACGATTTCCGCCTTGATGGTCGGATTGCGCTCGAGGCGCGCGACCGTCACAAGGTTGAGCAGATACTGCGACAGTTCCGCCAGCTCCGGCACCTGCGACTGGATAAAGATGGTCGATTTCGCCGGGTCGATGCCGACCGCGAGGTAGTCGAGCGCCACCTCGATGACGTTTTCAGTGACTTTCTGGTGCCGGCCGACGTTATCGGTCATGGCCTGCGCATCGGCAAGCAGGAGGAATTGCTGCGCTTCGTGCTGGAGTTGCACGCGCGAGCGCAACGAGCCGATGTAGTGGCCCAGGTGAAGCGGGCCGGTGGTGCGGTCACCGGTGAGGATGACGGGTTGCTTTTCAGATTCGGTTGCGTGCGACATGGTCAATTATCCGTGTTTGCAACACCACCAGTCATCGGCATGCAGAAACAAAAATGCCGCCAGGACTGGCGGCATCACGTTTTCGATGTACGAAGAGAATCGGGCCGCTCAGGTCAGGCGTGCCACCAACGATGCAGATTCAGCGAGGTCGTGTTCGTATTCATGGAGCGAGTATAGCGCAGCTATTCGGGCTTGCCCCAATCTAGTCGTTGTACTTCGTAATATCGAAGTACGCGGTCCCATTGCGCCCACCACTCAACTGCACGAGCCGCGAACCACCCGCTGTCAACGCTGGGAACGGACAGTTCGTGCAAGTCTGCACGCCCAGGGAATTGACCCCGGCATAGACCGTCGTTTGATACTGACCAAACGTGGTGTTGTTCGGTGCGCCGGTCGAGAACCCGTCCACTTCCGTCGTCGAGCCGGTGGCCGTTCCGGGGTAGGCCTGAATCTGCACAGACGTCACCGGATACGCGAGATTCTGTCCGTTCACGAGGCTCGACCACGTCACGCTCATCGCGTATTGCGCGCTCGCCAGCGAGCCGCCCGGTGTCAGGAATTGCGTCGCGAAGTCCGGCAGCAGCGTCGGCCACGCGACCGTGCTGCCCGCCGCCGCGTTCAATGGGCTGCCCGGATTGATGATCGACGATTGGCCGAGCTGTGCGCCGGTTTTGTCGTAGAACGTCACGGTGTAGGTCGCGTAGAGCGGCACGGTGCTCGCGTCGATCGACTGCGCCGAGTAATAGCCGCTCGAAGCCGTCGGCGTGAAGTTCGCGGTCGACGACAGTGATTGCCATGACCAGCGATACAACGACGTGTTGCTACTGGTGGTAGCGGGCGAGACCGGTGCCGCGCTCATTGTCAGATCGGACAGCCCCAGCGTGCTGCTGCCGAGCGCATTTCGCTGCATCAGCCAGACCGGCGCAGCGAGTCCGGGTCCCGTGACGGAAGCTGAATATACCGTTGGATTCGAAGCGGTCGGAATCGCAATCGTGAGACCCGACTCGTAGCGGTTCACGTCGTTCAGCTTCGTATCGAGGAAGGTGCGGCGCTGGATTTGCGACATGATCGATACAGCGAATTGCGACTGATTGCCGATCAAGTCCCAGCCGAGCTGCGTGCCGTTGGCGAGCGTGACGGGCGTGGGCAACTGTTGCGCGATGGTGTAGAGCACACCCGCTGCTGCGCCACTCGCCAGTGTGACCGGTAACTGCACGAGCGCAAGCTGCTTGCCGTTGCGCGTGAAGAACGCGAGCGCTTTGGCGAACCGAACACGGCGCCACTCAAGCTCGCATCGGTCAGACCGTGGCCGACGGCCAGATCGGATGAACCGTTTTCGAGGAACGTGGCGTCGATTGCCGGCGAGCATGACGTGTTGAGCGTGCCGCTCGCCGCGCAGGCAGTCAGCAGGGACGCAAGCGGCTCCAGATAATTCGCCGCCGCTGGGGGCGCTGCCAGCGTAACCGACTGGGCAGTCTGATTGTTCAGCACGACGGTCGCGGCCGGCGCAGCATTCGACACCAGCAGCAAGCCACCGTTGGCAGCCGACACCAGCGACACCGTGTCGATCACCGCATCGGCGCCGGTGTGGTCCGGCGTAAAGGCCATGCCGATGGGATCGAAACCCGCCATCTGGATGCCGTTCTGCGCGAGGATTTTCGCCAGCATCGTGTCGAGCGTGATGGTGGCGATCTGCACGGACTGCAGGGTCACCTTGGGCAGTGCGGTGGTGGACGCAAGGTCGATCGGGTTGCCCGAGGCCGTCAGCATGGCTGCAATCGCGGTGGTCAGCGTCGTGACGTTGACGACAGCCGGCGCCGTGCCGCTTGGCAGCCTGGCGAGCACGGAAACGAGCGGACCGGAGACGCCAGTGGCATCCGTGGCGACGATCAGGAACGGCGCGGTCATACCCTTCACCGAGATCGTGTAGGCGCCCTGGGTGTTAGTGGTTGCCGTGGCCTGAGCGCCGGTCGCGTCGGTCAGCGTAACGGTTGCGCCCACGACGGCGGTGCCGGTGGCGACGGTGCCGCTCACCGAGGTGGCCGTGATTGCTGGCGTGCTCGATGACGTCGAGCCGGAACCGCCGCCGCCGCAACCGCTCAGCTGGATCAAGGCAAAGGCCACGGCGGCCGCGACGCCGGTGCGCGCTAACGATCGATGCATGAATTTCCCCGATGCTCTGTTTATATGATTCGCTTGTTATGCCGGCAGACTATGCCATGCGCCTGGCTCAGTCAGCCGCGCAGTATCGCCGGATTGAATCCGGATTATCTACTGCGATTAATCGATAAACGGCAAATTCATGACGAGCTTTAGCGCGCTCGGAGAATACTTTTAAGCGGCGGTCTTGTGTCGCGTGTCTGGAAGCAGTTCAACGCTTCGGTTATTTGCCCAGCTCGTGCCCGATAATCCCGCCGGCTACCGCGCCGCCGACCGTACCGACCGCGCTGTGATTGGTGGCCTCGTTGCCGATCACCCCACCCGCCGCCGCACCGCCAAGCGTGCACCCGGCTGTGAAGGTCAGTAGCGTCAATAACATGGCGATGATGCCCAAGCCAGATCGATTTCCCATGATGTCACCTCGGATGTGTATCGATACAAGCGGAGCAGCAATCCATATGCCACGCTTGTATTACGAGTGTCCGTAGGGCCCCGCGCGCCTTCCGCGCCGGGGCGGTGAAACGGGTTTGCTGGAGTCATCTGCGCTTGCTAGACTGCCTTTCGCTACCTAACTGTAAGCGCGTTTTTGCCGTCGTACGCCCGCCTGGCGTTCACGTCCACGGCGCGATAAATCGGAGACGTCATGTCTTATATGCTGCTTATCGTCGAACCCCCGAATCAGCGCATCGAACGCGGCGAACAGGCCGGGCGCGAGGTCTACGACCAGATGCTGCGTTTCGCCGCCGACCTCAAGGAGCGCGGCAAGCTGGTCGCAGCCGAAGCGCTGACCTCCTCCAGTGACGCCGTGCGCGTGCAGGTGCGCGACGGACAGCCGAAACTGCTCGACGGCCCGTTCGCCGAAGCCAAGGAAATGATCGGTGGCTTCTATCTGCTCGATTGTGAAACCCGGGAAGAAGCCGTGGCGATCGCGCAAGCCTGTCCGGCGGCCTCCTGGTGCACCGTCGAAGTCCGCAAGCTCGGTCCGTGTTTCCTATAAGCGGGTTCGCCCCGTCGGGACTATTTGACTAGGGTTTTCCCTAGGCCAGCAACAAATATGTCGATTCGGTCGCGTATCGCTCGTCGTGTGAGTAAGGAGCCAGCAATCAAAGAACGGCTCGCCGCCTGCCACCCCCCCAAGGAGCGATCGCGATGCGATTCATGATCATAGTGAAGGCGACTGCCGTCAGCGAAGCCGGCGGCCCGCCGGACGATGCCCTCATGGCTGCGATGGGCAGCTATCACGAAGAACTGGCCAAGGCCGGCGTGCTACTCGACGCAACCGGCTTGCAACCGAGTTCGAAAGGCTGGCGCATCCACTACAGCGGCGGCAAGCGCACGATGCTCGACGGTCCGTTCGCGGAAACCAGGGAACTGATCGCCGGCTACACGCTGATTCAGGTTCGCTCCCGCGAAGAAGCCGTGGAATGGGCGCGGCGGTTTCCGGCACCGTTCGGCGAGCAGGCCGAAGGCGAAATCGAAGTGCGGCAACTGTACGAACTCGAGGACTTCGCGCCGAGCCCGGAACTGGACCGTTTCCATAAGCTGGATGCGGCCAAACATTGATCCTGACGCCGATCCGATTGCCGAACGAGGCGTCGATCCGGCTACATCGAAAGGACTCGTCATGCTCAAAACCATTCTGATTACCGTCGTTGCGGCGGTAGCCCTGCTGCTCATCTATGCGGCGACCCGGCCCGACAATTTTCGCATTGAACGCAGCGTGCGTATTGAGGCGCCGCCTGAGCGGATCTACGCGTTGATCGACGACATGCATCAATTCAATCGCTGGAATCCATTCCTGCGCAAAGATCCCGCGACGCAAGGCACCTATAGCGGCACGTCGAGCGGCAAGGGCGCGCGTTATGCATGGCAAAGCGAAAAGATTGGCGTGGGGCAGATGGAGATCGTGGATACGACGGCGCCGTCGAGCGTGACGCTGAACCTCGATTTCCTCAAGCCGTTCGAAGCGCATAACATTGCCGAATTCGAGTTGAAGCCGGAGGCGGGCGCAACGCGAGTCACGTGGGCGATGCATGGGCCTGCGCCGTTTCTGTCGAAGCTGATGCAGGTGTTCGTCAGCATGGACAAGATGATTGGCAAGGATTTCGAAGACGGCCTGAGCAATCTGAAAACGCTTGCCGAGGCGAGCTGAACACGCTGGATCGCTGCCTGGGCGGCACACGGCGACGCAAGGCGCTGCCCCAGCGAGCCCACAACTGGATCAATGGATTTCATCATGCATAAGCAGATCTACGTCAATCTTGCCGTCGATAATCTCGAGCGGTCGAAGGAATTCTTCAGCACGATCGGTTTCAGCTTCGAGCCGCAATTCACCAACGAGCAGGCCGCGTGTCTGGTCCTCGGCGAGAACCTCTTCGCGATGCTGCTGGTCAAGGACCTGTTCAAATCCTTCACGCGCAAGTCGCTTTGCAATCCGAAGGAAAGCACCGAGGCGTTGATAGGCCTGTCGTGCGAGAGCCGGGGCGAGGTGGATGCGCTGGTCGCGAAGGCGCTCGCCGCCGGCGGCACGGTGCCGCGCGCGCCGCAGGACTACGGTTTCATGTACGGGCACGGCTTCGAAGATATCGACGGACACATCTGGGAGCTGATCTACATGGACCCGAACGCCAAGGCAGCGGGCTGATCCCGTGACAATACCGGCCACCCATCGTGCCATCGAGGCAGTCTGGCGGATCGAATCCGCGAAGGTCATCGCCCACGTCGCACGGATCGTGCGCGACGTGGGGCTCGCCGAAGAGCTGGCGCAGGATGCGCTGGTGGCGGCGCTGGAACATTGGCCGGACGCGGGCGTACCCGACAATCCGGGAGCATGGCTGATGGCGACAGCGAAGAACCGCGCTCTCGATCGCTTGCGCCAGGAAGCGCTGCATGCCCGCAAGCGCGAGGAGCTGGGCCACGATCTCGACGCACAGGAGGCGCACCTCGTGCCGGATTTCGTCGATACCCTCGATGCCGCACGTGCCGACGATATCGGCGACGACCTGCTGCGGCTGGTGTTCACAGCGTGCCATCCGGTGCTGTCCACCGACGCACGCGTCGCGCTGACGCTGCGCCTGCTCGGCGGCCTCACTACGGACGAAATCGCCCGCGCGTTCCTCGTGCCTGAGCCGACCATCGCGCAGCGCATCGTGCGGGCCAAGCGCACGCTGTCGGCGGCCAAGGTGCCGTTCGAGGTGCCGCAAGCGGATGCGCGCGCGCCGCGGCTCGCATCGGTACTGCAGGTGATCTATCTGATTTTCAACGAAGGCTATTCGGCCACCGGCGGCGACGACTGGATGCGCCCGGCATTGTGCGAGGAAGCGCTGCGGCTGGGGCGCGTGCTGAGCGGGCTCGTGCCTGACGAAAGCGAAGTGCATGGCCTCGTCGCGCTGATGGAAATCCAGACGTCGCGCACGCACGCGCGTACGGATGCCGAAGGCAGGCCGGTGCTGCTGCTCGATCAGGACCGCAGCCGCTGGGACCCGCTGCTGATCCGCCGCGGGCTGGCCGCGCTCGGCACCTCGCATGCGCTGGGCGGCGCGAGTGGCGCGTATGCGTTGCAGGCGGCGCTGGCCGCGTGTCATGCACGCGCCCGCCGTGCTGAAGAGACCGACTGGGCGCAGATCGTCGCGTTGTACGACGCGCTGGCGCAGGTGGCGCCTTCGCCGGTGGTCGAGCTGAACCGGGCGGTGGCAGTCGGTATGGCGTTTGGACCGGCTGCCGGTCTGGAAATCGTTGACGCACTAGCAGCCGATGCCACGCTCGCCAACTATCACTGGCTGCCGAGCGTGCGCGGCGATCTGCTGGAGAAACTCGGCCGCGTGGAAGAGGCGCGCGTCGAATTCGAACGCGCGGCCGCCATGACGCGCAACGCGCGCGAGCGTGAGCTGTTGCTCGAGCGTGCTGCTCGCGGCATCGCGCATTGAACAGTCTGCAAGTTATCGGATCAGCTGACGCACACCCAACGCCGCGATCAGCCCGCCGCACACGCGATCAATCCACGCCTTGCCGCGCCGTTCGCATGATCAAGCCGAAAAGAACGCCACGGCCGCAGTGACCACACCAGCCGCCGCAATACCGAACGACAGATTGCGCAGCCATTTCTTGCGGGTCAACAACGTGATCGCGGAGAGGGCAATCGCGACCTGAATCAAAGTCGTGGCCTGCGCCCAGCGGTGATGGCCGTGCAACAGCGCTTCACTTTTAGCGTCGTTGTCCACGACGTCCTTTTCGATCGCTTCAGCCTTCGCGCGAATGGGCTCTTTCTGCTGCTTGTATTTGTCGACGTCGGCGAGGAACTTTGCGTGTGCATCGGCATTGCCGAGCGACAACGCCGCGCCGAGTTCTGCGAGATTTTCCTTCTCGCCCTTGGCCTGGTAGTAGTTCCATTGATTGGACGCTTCGGTCTTCTTGATGGCGGCTTCGTTCTTGTAGTACAGCGCCAGATTTTCGCTGTTGCCGCTCTGGTAGGCGCACAGTGCGCCGATCGTCGCGAGGATCGCCGTCATCACGGCCATGCGGCTCGCAAAGGGATCAGCGTCGTGGTGGCCGGCGTGTTCAACCGCATGGTCGTGCGGACCATGCACTTCATATTCTTCAGACATCCGATTCTCCGAGCGAAGCTTTTCTTGTGATCTTTCGGGCGGCGCGCATGCTGACGACACATGCGCGGGCAACGCTGCTTACGCGGCGCGCCGGCCCAGCGGCCTCGATCTTAGCGTGAGGTGCCCGGTGATGGAAAAGGTATCGCGCGAGGATGCGTCAATGAATGCCGGCGGTCAGCCATGTTCGTACGAGCGGGATCACATGCTCACCGGCGAGCATGCCGAGTAACCCGACCAGGGCGACCGTCGGCGGCGCGGGCGATTTCACCTGCATCACGCTGTAGACCAAACCGACCACGACGCCGGCAACGAGCGAGATCAAATACGCTTTCATGTTTGTCATACCCATCTGAAATGCGGGCAGCCACGCCCGCCGGTCGTTTTGGCAATTACATCGTGATGACGACCCGGCCGCGCGTGCCGGCCGCCACTGCCTCATAAGCCTCGCGTGCCCGTTCGAGCGGGAATTCCTGTGCGATGGCCGGCCCTTGCAGCTTGCCGCTTTCGAAGCCTTCCACCAGCGCCGTCATCAACGGCGCCGATTCGGCGACGCCCAGCTTGGCGCTATCCACGCCGAGCAGTTGCGTTTCGTTGTGATAGAAGTCGATCAGGTCGAATTCCACACGGCGCTTACCCGTGGCGCTGATTTCCAGCACCCGGCCACGGCGTTTGGCGAGGCTCAGTGCAGTCTCGAATGCGACGCCGCCGACCGAGTCGTACACCACGTCCGCGCCGGCGCCGCCGGTCAATGCCTTCAGGCGTGCGGTCACGTTTTCGTCGAACGGAACGTAGTCGTCGATCAGCCGGCCCGCGGGCGTATCGGCAGAAAGCGGATGACGGTCGATAGCGATCACGCGAGCGCCCCGCGCTTTCGCGATCTGCACCACCGCGCCGCCGACTCCGCCGCCTGCGCCAATCACGGCAATCGTCTCGCCCGCTTGCAGGTGGGCGTACTCGACCGTGCCGAGCCATGCGACTACGAAGTTCACGCCGATCGCGGACGCCTCGGCGTGACTGAGCGTGGCCGGCTTGCGCGACAGGGCGGCGAGCGGGATCTTGATGAACTCGGCGTGCGTGCCGTCGCGCGTGAAGCCGATGTCGCCGCCGGTGCCCCAGACTTCGGCGCCAAGCCATGCCTGCGGGCCTTCCACTACGACGCCGCTGAAGTCGCGGCCGGGCGTGCGCGGCAGTGTCGTATGTTCGAAATGGCCGGACACGTTCTTGACGTCGCTCGGATTCACGGAGGCCGCCTTGATCTGCACGACGGCGCTGTCCGCGTCGGCCTGCGGCGTCGGCAGGTCGACGTATTCGAGCACCTCGGGATTGCCAGAAGTCTTGAACTGAATCGCTTTCATTGCGTGTCACTCCTGTCGGGTCGTTCGCTGCGTCGTGCAGCCAATGAGCGTAGTCTAGATGGCGGGTATGAAGGCGTTGAGACAAATACTTTCGAATTTCGGACAAGACGTGTCGGGTTAGCTTACGGACCGCGCTGGGAGCCGTTTGGCCGTTAGCGCGAAGGGCTCACCCGTTAGGGGACAGCTTGTCTTGCGCCTGCTCCAGCAAAACGTCAGAAACCGCCTCGCCGAGGGTCGCGCTCGGATCGAAACCGCTTGGCGGCACGCCTAACTCGTGCCTGAACATGTCGCTGAAGCTGCTTGGCCGGAAACCGAGCGAGTGCGCGATGCTGCTGACCGGGCGTCCTTCGGCGAGGCCGGACACGGCCACCGCCAGTTGCACCTGGCGCCGCCATTCGGCAAAGCCAATTCCCAACTCACGCGTAAAGAGGCGCGCCAGCGTGCGCACGCTCGCACCGACTGACGCCGCATGCTGCTCGAAGCTGATCGCGTTCGACGGGTTGTCGATTACCGCGCGGCACAACGCATCGAGCCGCCGGTCCGACGCATCGGGCAGTGCGATGCGCAGCGACGAGCGCGGCGCGTGCTCCAACTCCAGCATCGCGAGGCGATACGCGGCTTCGAGATAGGTTTCGTCGCGAGCATGGGTGTGCTCGTATTCCGCAATCGATGTGATGAGCTCGCGCAGCAGGCCGTTGATTTCGAACACGTCGCTGCGCCGGCTCAGATGGCCGACGTTGCGCTCGTGCAGATAGATATTGCGCATCTCCACTTCGCTCATCATGTGGATGGAGTGGACCGTACCGGCGGGCAGCCACACCGCGCGCTGCGGCGGCACGACCAGCGCTTCGCGGCCGGTTTCCACCCACATCACGCCCGAGACCGCATACAGCACCTGCGCCCAGGTGTGCGAATGCGGTTCGATGCGCAGCCCACGCGGGTAGCGCCGCGCAAGCGAGCGGGCGTTGTCCTCGTCGTGGAGTTCGGGTGGGCGGGCTTTGGGCACGGCGGTTCGGTTCGCTGTTCGCGGTCGCGCATGGAGAGTGCGGACCCTGACGGTCCGTGTGCGAAGCATAACGCGAGGCGTGAAACGGTGGATATTCGCGCACTCCGCAACCGGATGAGCGGTCGGCTGCTGTGCAGCGGCGAGCCGGCTCAAGTGCGGGCAACCACGCTGAGGGCGTTTAAGGGGTACAGCGCCCCGGCCCGCTTATGTGCGATGTCCCATCACCAGCAGCAGCAACGACAGGGTCACGACCGACCCGACCGTCGACAGCAAAATCGTGCGTGACGTGATGTGCGCCTCGCGCCGGTAGAACTCGGCCAGCATGAACGGGCCGGTGCCGGTGGGCAGCGCGGCCAGCACGACGGCCATCTCGACCAGCGCGGGAGAGAGTCCGAACACGCGCGCCGCGAGCCACCAGGTCAGCGCCGGCTGCGCCAGCAGCTTGACGCCGGTCAGCAGCAACGAGATGCCGCGCGCGCCGGCTTTGGATGGACGCTTTTCCGCGAGAAACAAGCCGAGGCTCACCAGGGCGCAGGGACTGGCGGCGCCGCTCAACAGCTTCAGAAAGGTCTCCGCACTTTGCGGCAACACGACGTGGGTGCTCGCGAACAGCACGCCCGCGATCGGCGACACGATCAGCGGATTGCGCGCCAGCGAGCCCAGCACTTTCAACCCCAGCTTGTGCGGCGTGCGTTCGGTTTGCAAGCCGACTTCGATCAGCACGATGGCAAGCGCAAAAAGCACGCACGCGACGAGGATCGTGGCGATCGTGGTCGGCGTCAGGCTGGCTGAGCCGAACGCGATCACGCCGAGCGGAAAACCGATGTAGCCGGTGTTCGGATACGAGGCCGCAATTGCGTCGACGCTCGCGTCGGCCAGATGCCGGCCGCTTATCATGCGTATGACGAGAATCGGCAGAAACACGCCGATGCACCCGATCGAAAACGCCGCGACGAAGGCCGGCTGATAGAGCTGCTGCCACGTGGCATGCGCCATCGTGTCGAATAGCAGCGCGGGCAGCGCCAGCCAGACCACGAAGCGGTTCAGCTCGGACGCGCAGTTCGGTCCGAGCACGCCGCGCCGGCGGCAGGCAAAGCCCGCGAAAATCAGGCCGAACACGGGAAGCAGAATTTCAAGCGTGGCTAACATCGGTGCAAAAAGGCGTGGGCGGACAGAGCGATGCGCCAGCGTAGTGGCTTGCGTTGATACAATCCAATACTGTTTTTCGCCTTCAATAATACCTTTTTTGCATCGTCATTCAGCCTGAGGGCGTCGTGATCGACATCAAGCCGCTACGCTACTTCGTGACACTCGCCGAGATGCGCCATTTTGGCCGCGCGGCGGCACGCCTGAATCTGTCGCAGCCGCCGTTGAGCCGGCAACTGGCGGCACTGGAGGCGAGCCTGGGCGTGACGCTGCTCGAGCGCAGTCCACGCAGCGTCACGCTGACCGCGGCAGGCGAGCGCTTTTACGTCGACGCGAAGGCGATCCTCGCGTCGGTGGAACAGGCGGTCAGCAACGCGCAAGCGGCGGCGCACGGAGATGCCGGCAAACTCACTATCGGCTTCACGATGTGCGCCGCGTACAACGTTGTGCCCGGCTATGCGCGCGCCTTCGGCGCCGCGTTTCCCGAGGTCGCATTGAATCTGCGCGAGGTCGTCTCGAACGACCTGGCCGCGCAAGTGCTGGCCGGCCAGATCGACGCGGCGATCATGTTTCCGAACGTGCCCGACAAGGGCATCGCGACGCGGACGATCCTCCGCGAACCGCTGTGCGTTGCGTTGTCGCGCAGCCATCCGCGGGCACGCGCGCGGCGTTTGAAGATCGCGCAACTGGCGGGCGAGCCGTTCGTGCTGGCGTCCGAGGAAGTCGCCCCCACTTTGCGCGCAACCATCCTTGAGCATTGCCGCTCGGGTGGCTTCGAACCGGATATCCGCTTCGAAGTGCAGTTGCAGCAGACCGTGCTCAGTCTTGTCGATGAAGGTGTGGGGGTGGCGCTGGTGCCGGCCTCGATGCGCAAGGCGCAACTCGCGGGTGTGGTGTTCCGGCCGCTGGTCGACGCGCCGCTGATCGAGCAGGTGCTGGCGTGGTCGCCGGCGAATCGCAATCCGTGTCTGGCGCGGTTTCTTGAGCTGGCGTGAGGGGCGGAAGCATTGATGCGCGGCGCGAGCGCCGCCAGGATTTTGGCATCGAACCTGGCGCGCAAAAAATCTGCGATCATCGCAGGCACTCTTCGACGCCTTTCTTCAACGCCTCTTAACCCCAAGCGTTTGCGCCAACCATCGGCCCGCCTATGCCCACCTGCCCCACGCTCCTCGCCACCGACCGCCTGATCATGCGTCCACACACGCGCGACGATTTCCTCGAGAGCTATGCGATGTGGTCCGATCCCGAGGTGATCCACTACATCGGCGGCAAGCCGTTCACGCGCGAAGAAGTCTGGGCGCGCCTGCTGCGCTACGCCGGACATTGGGCGATGCTGGGATACGGTTACTGGGTGGTACGGGAAAAGGATAGCGGCCGTTTCCTGGGCGAAGTCGGCTTTGCCGACTACCACCGCGAGATCGAGCCTTCGTTGATGGATACGCCCGAAATCGGCTGGGCACTCGACCCCGCCGTGCACAATCGCGGCTACGCGACCGAAGCCGTGCGCGCCGCACTCGCCTGGGCCGATGCGCATTGGCCGGACGGCGACACCGCCTGCATCATCGCACCGGAAAACCAGCCGTCGCTGAATGTCGCGCACAAGTGCGGTTACCGCGAACAGCACCGCACGACATACAAAGGCAAGCCGACCATCGTGCTGCGGCGAGCGGCTGGCGTTGCCTGATCCGTCGCGCGGCGCGTCATTTGAAGTCTCATCAGCCTGCGAAGCCTCGGCATCTCGTCGAGCCGTTGCATGCCGGCCCTCTAGCCGGCTTGCAACCCGCCCGCGAACCCGCCCGCCTTATTGACCGCCTTCGCTCGCCGCAGCCCGCTGCCGTGCGATGAGATCAACCAGCCGCTCAACCTGCTTGCCCTGCGCGTCGAAGTTGCCGGCGTCGAGCCAGCGCACATAGCTCGGACGCAGCGCAGGCCATTCGCTGTCGATGACCGAAAACCACGCGGTATCGCGATTGCGTTCGTGATAGACGATCGCCTGCCGGAAGATCCCCTCGAACGTAAAGCCATAGCGCAACGCCGCCGTGCGCGACGGTCCGTTCAGCGAATCGCACTTCCATTCGAAGCGGCGATAGCCGAGGTCGTCGAATACGTGGTTCATCAGCAGGAACATTGCTTCGCTGGCGATGCGCGTGCGCTTGAGGCGCGGGGAATAGGTGACATGCCCGACTTCGATCACGCCATTCGTGCGGTCGATGCGCATCAGCGCGAGCGTGCCGACTGCCTTGCCGGTCGCCAGATCGATCACCGTGTGGTGCAGCGGATCAGGCGATGCAGCCATACGCGTCAGATGCTCGCGATACGCGGCAAGGCTCTCGAACGGCCCGACATTCAGATAGGTCCAGTCGCGGCCATCGGGCGCCGAGCTGTAGGCCTCGTACAGGTCGGCCGCATGGTGTTCGACGTCCACCGGTTCGATCCGGCAATAACTGCCCACCAGCGGCTCGCGCCCGGGCGCCTGAGCGCCTTTCCAGCCCGGGACGGGGACGCCGATGGGCTGCTCGAATGCGTTGCGTCTGGGTTCCATGCCTGCTCTCCTGCGAGTTGTTGATGATCGTCGGTTATAGAGAACAATACGGCAAACGTGGTATGTTAAAAAGATCCACGGGAATAGTATTTGATAGGTCCAGCCGACATGATCGAGATCATTGGCCCGCTTGGCAATCCGGCCGCCGCGGCGACTACCAGCAACGGCGAAAGGCCCGCGCCGCTGCAAAAACAACTGATCGAGCGGTTGCAGCAGGCGATTCTCGCGGGCCGTTTGCCGGCAGGGTCGCTGCTGCCTTCGTCGCGCTTGCTGGCTGCGGAGATGGGCGTGTCGCGCAACACGGTAGTGATCGCTTACGAGCATCTGGCCGCGGTCGGCTATGTGGTGGCCGACAAAAAGGGCACGCGCGTGAGTCCGCTCTCCAGCCCTGCGGCACGTGGTGAACCGCAGACGTCGTCGGCCGCGCCGGAGGTCGCTTACGCGGCGCGCGTCGAGCAATTCGCGGCGACGCGCACCCACGCTGACAACACCTTGCCGCTTACACCGGGCACGCCCGCGCTGGACCGCTTTCCGCTGGCCGCCTGGCGGCGCGCGCTGGAACGTTCGATGGAGCGCGCGCTACCCCTCGCGCTTGGCTACGGCTCACCGGCAGGCGAACCAGCGCTGCGCGACGCGATCGCCGCGCATCTGCGTATGGCGCGCGGCGTACGCTGCGAGGGCTCGCAGGTGGTGATCACCGAAGGCGCCCAGGAAGCGCTGAACCTGTGCGTGCGGCTGTTCACCAATCCTGGCGACATCGCCTGGGTCGAAGATCCGGGTTATCGCGGCGCCAAGGCCGCGTTCAATCTCGGCGATCTGACCATGGTGCCGATACCGGTCGATCCCGAGGGCATCGCGGTACCGCCCGACGCGTGGCACACGCATACGCCGAAGCTGATCTACACGTCCCCCGCGCATCAGTATCCGACTGGTTCGGTGTTGTCGGTGGCACGCCGCCTGGAGCTGATCGCGCAGGCGCGCCGCTGCGGCGCCTGGCTGATCGAAGACGACTACGACGGCGAATTCCGCCATACCGGCGAGCCGATCGCCAGCATGCAAGGCCTGGTCGAGGATGCGCCGGTGTTGTACGTCGGCTCATTCAGCAAAACGATGTTTCCGGCGCTGCGCATCGGTTTCGTGGTGCTGCCGCGCGCAATCGCCACGCACACGGCTGTTGCGCTGCAGGAAATGCTGCGCGGCGGGCATCGGCTGGAACAGTTGGCGCTGGCGCATTTCATCGACAGCGGTGAGTTCGGGCGACATCTGGGCCGCATGCGGCGTTTGTATCGTGAGCGCCAGCAGGCGTTGCGCGATGCGCTCACCGCGTATTTCGCGCCGTCGCAGATCCTGGGCGGCAATTGCGGCATGCATCTGACGCTTCGCCTGCCGCCGCACATTTCCGATCGGACCCTCGCCGAACGCGCGCTCGGCAGGCGGTTGAACCCCCGTGCGCTTTCGGGTTTTGCGTTGCAGCAGCGCGAGGAGGCGAACGGTTTGGTGATCGGCTACGGCAGCACGTCAGCCGAGCAACTGGGGCTCGCTGTCCGCGTTCTGGCCGAGCTGGTGCGCGAGATGGCGTGCGCGTCGGGCAGCGGCCGGTAAGCCTGGCGAGCGCCAGACACGTCGTGTAAGTTTTTACGTTTGTCCGCGTGACCCATGTCGCGCTATCGTGTCGATTATGCGCGGCGATTCGGAAGTACGTGACGTTGACGAATTGCCCGCAGGTCATGCCCAGCGCGCAGCCGTGCAGCACCGCGTGATATGCGGCGTCCGCCTATCGGGCCGCTATCGAGTTCGGGCATGAAGAATGCCTTTGTTGTGGTTATCTATGACGATCTATCCGACCGGAGACGACATGAAGGAAATCGAACCGACTGCGTGGTTTGAGCTCGCCGCTCACACGCCCGTCCGTGAAGGCTGGTACGAAGTGCAGTTGACGAGCGGGGACACGGCATTTGCGAAATATGGCGAGGGCGTGTGGACCGAGAAACCGTTGCTGGTTTTCACACACTGGCGCGGTTTGTCCGCCGACCCAGCGAAAGCGGCCGAAGGCGAGACCGAATCGATCGCCGCGGAGGCCACCGCGGCTCAGGGCGTGCGCGCCGCATGGAACGCATTTTTCCCGGGACTCGGCGAGGAACAGCACAAACCGCTGGACGCCATGCCCAACGGTAAAGCCCCGCATTGACCCAAGCCGGTGCGGCGGCTTACCGGTTGCCGCGCCGCGATGTCTGCCAGTATTGCCGGTACGCCATGTTGGCGTACCCGTAATCAATCCGCTTTGCGCGTCCCCGCTACAATCTGCCTGATCCATTTGAGGCGGAAGAGCACGTATGAAAATCACCCGGGAACCCGTCGCATTGTCGCGGGCCACGCAGTTACTGAATCATGGACCCGTCACGATCATTACCAGCGCGCACGGCGGCCGCACGAACGTGATGGCGGCATCGTGGGCAATGCCGCTCGATTTCACTCCGCCGAAGGTTGTCGTGGTGGTGGACAGCCGCACGCTCACGCGGCAACTGATCGAAGCGAGCGGCGTGTTCGGGCTGCAACTGCCGAGCCGCGGGTTCGCCGCGCAGACGCTGGCAGTAGGCTCGAACGCGGGTGCGGAACTCGACAAATTCTCCGCCTTCAACCTTGAGACCTTCCCCGCACAGGAAATCGATGTGCCGATGCTCGCTGGCTGCATCACGTGGATGGAATGCAAGGTGATTCCCGACGATAGCCAGCGGCACGATCTGATCATTGGCGAAGTGGTCGCCGCCTACGCGGACAGCCGTGTGTATTCGAACAACCGCTGGCATTTCGGCGACGACCCCGATCTGCGTACGTGCCACTACGTGGCGGGCGGGACATTCTTCGCCACCGGCGATGCATTTGAGGTTGAGCCGGTAGCGAGTGGGGTGGCAGACTAATCGGCCGTCGGGCTGCGCAGGCGGTTCTTGCTGCAGATAAACAAGGCGCGCATCACTGATTACCTGCCTATGTTCCTGTTCCGCGCATAGCGTACCTCACGTATTGCCGTCGGCAAACGCGGTGAGTGCATCGCCCGCCAGGCGGTAGCGAACCCATTCGCTTTGCGCGCTCGCGCCAATCGATTCATAGAAGCCGATTGCCAGCTCGTTCCAGTCGAGCACGCTCCATTCGAAGCGCCCACAGCCTGTTTCGCATGCAATCTGTGCGAGGTGGCGGAGCATCTGTTTGCCCGCACCGCTGCCACGCGATGTCGGTGATATGTACAGGTCTTCCAGATAAAGCCCCTGTTTGCCGAGCCACGTCGAATAAGAAAAGAAGTAAACGCAGAAGCCTATCGGCTCGCCGTTCATTTCGCAGATCAAAGCCTTCGCGGTGGACGTGGGGGAGAAAAGGCTCGCTTCGATATCGCTAACGGTTGCGACAACTTCATGCTCCGCTTTTTCATACACCGCGAGTTCGGTGATAAAGCGGAGAATCAAGGCGGCGTCAGGTGTGTGGGCGGGGCGGATGTGGATGGTCAAGATGAGATGCTCGGTCGGTTTATGTTGCGGATCGAAGGGGCCGCTATGCGTGGCGGCGAATCTTCTGCCCCGCTATAGTACGTGACGACGGCTTCCGGGTAGTGAGGCCGGCCCGCTCACGAGATCCATTCGCGATGGAGTTTCTCGCTGTCGCCAAGATAATCGAGCACCCATTCCAGCACCGGTGGCGTCTTGCCCCCATACCAGGCGACACAACATGGCGCGGGCGCCTTCGGATGCTCTACCGCTTTCTCCACCAGCGTGCCGGACTCGATATAGGGTCGCGCAAGATGTACCGGCATGTAGCCGATCCCCAAACCTTCGGTGAAGCAATTGATTGCACGTTGCCAGTCCGGTACAACGAGTCTGCGTTGATTCGGCAGCAACCAGGTGGTCCGTTTCGGAATATCCCGGGACGTATCCTCAAGACAGATCGACGGAAACGCGGCCAGTACTTCATTGCTTAAAGGTGTTGTGACTTCAGCGAGTGGATGATTTCTGCTCACCAGAAACGCCCACTCGATCGATCCCATGTCCCTGAACTGAAAATCTCCGCCGACCGGCACGGCCGTGGTCGCGCCAATCGCGATATCGCTGCGGCCGGTGGTCAGCGCCTCCCATACGCCGTTGAATACTTCGATCCTCACGATGAGTTCTACATTGTCGAAGTGCCGGTAAAAATCCGCCATCAACGCGCTGATTCTGTCCGCACACACGATGTTGTCGAGTGCAATAGACAGGCTCGGCTGCCACCCGTTGGCCACGCGCAGCGTCTCGCGTTTGATCTCGTCGATCTTGTTGAGCATGCCGCGCGCTTCGTTGACGAAATGACGGCCTGCCTCAGTCAATTCGACAGTTCGATGCAGGCGGCGAAACAGCTCGACGCTGAGTTCCTCTTCGATGTTCCGGACTGCATAGCTGACCGCCGACGGTACCCGATGCAACGCCTTGGCCGCAGCGGTAAAGCTGCCGGTTCTGGCAATCAGGTCGACCAGTTGCAGCGATTCTATCGACAGCACAAAGGTGCTCCTCACTGTGAAACGATTTAACGGCACAAGTGAAAATATAGCGTTTCAGGTTTTAACCGGACAAGTAGATACTGTGCCGAGTTCGCTTATACGACAGGCATACGGGCCTGGCAATCGATAAATCGCGCATCGTCTACGGAAAAATAAAAATTCCGTTCTGTCAACTTATGCTGATGATTTGAATGTGGATATTATGTCAGGCAATGTGATTGGATTAACTGCGGTTGCTGTACTGGGCGGATGCGCCGTGGCATTACAAGGCCAGTTTATGGGCGTCATGGAAAAGAGCATCGGAACCACCGGCGGTATTTTCGTCAATTACGCGAGTGGTGCTTTGCTGGCGATCGTTCTGCTTTTCACGCTTCGCGACGGCAGCACGAGAGCATGGATGGCCGTGCCCTGGTACGCGCTGACCGCCGGTGCCCTCGGACTCGTGATCGCCGGTTCGATCGGCTATACGGCTTCGCGGCTCGGCTTGACCACGGCATTCACGATTATCGTAGGCACGCAGTTCATCGTGTCGCTGTTACTCGACCAGTTTGGCTGGCTGGGTGCGACAGCGCGCCCAGCGGACCTCACGCGGTTCGCCGGCGTGGGTGCGATTATCTTCGGAGTTTGGCTCACGTCGAAGTAGCGGCTCATCTGATCTGCGAGGGCATCGCCCGCTCGCCAAAACCGCGTCTTGTAGCCGACGCGGTTATCAACCCGGTTTTTCGTGACCTCCAGGACGTGCCATGCGGCGCTTTGCCGGGGCACGCGCGCGTCGTCGTGCCGACCATCGAAACGTATGACCGGCTACGACGACTTTAACTTTAAAGAAAGCAGGAGGCCAAATGTCCCCCAGCGATGTGGCTATCGATCTGATCCTCAACACAGAAGATGTCATTGCGTATCGTGCCGAGCGTTATATCGAAGTGAAACCAGGTCGACGCTCACCCATTCATATTAATTTCAAAAATACGCTTCCGCATAAACCGGTAAGGGAAACGCTGGCCAATCTGTTATCCGAGCAGATGGAGAAAGACGGCATTACTTATGTATGCGGACTGGAAAGCGGAGGCAGCTATTTTGCGTCGCGTTGTTCCGACAATCTGGCGGCACCCCTGTCGCTCTATCGGAAGGACGAAAAGCGGCATGCGGAAGGCGGGCGGCTAGTGGGTACCGATCCGAAACCCGGCAGCAAGGTTGCGATTGTCGACGACACGCTCGTGTCGGGCCGGACAGTCGAGCCCGTGGTCGACTATCTGCGGCAGTTCGCCGGCGAAATTCACTTGTACACGATCCTGAGTTACGGTCTCGACGCCCTCATCAAACGCCGTTTGCAAGTGACGAAAATCACGTCGATTGCGCAGATTGGCTGCCTTGTGAGAGCGGGTGTCGAGAACGGCAAATTTGGCTTGCAGGATGCCGAAGAGATCGAACGATTTATTGAAAAACAGGCAAAGGAAAACGGAGTAAATTGATATGAGCCAGGACATGATTGTTGTACTCGATTTCGGTAGCCAGTACACCCATTTGATCAAGGTTGCGTTTGACTCAATCGGCGTGCCCACGGAGATCGTGCCCGCGGATTTGAAGTATCGCGACTATGTCCGCGACGGCGGCCGGCAGTTGAAGGGTGTCGTATTTTCTGGCGGCGCGTCGTCGGTGAAGTTGAACGATATTGCGTTCGACCGTGATTGGCTCGAAACCGGTTTGCCGGTGCTGGGGCTTTGTTATGGCCATCAGTTGCTCGCGAGCTTGTATGGTGGCAGCGTCGGCAAGGAGCAATCGGAGTTTGGCGATACCAAAGTGGACGTGCTCGAAACTGGCGAACTGTTTGCGGGCGTGCAGCAACAGCAGATTACCGTGTGGATGAGCCACAACGATTCCGTGTTGTCCGTACCCGAAGCGTTCCGCGTCATTGCGCGTAGCGCGAGCGGGGCGATTGCCGCGCTTGAAGATCCAAAGCGGCGCTTGTACAGCTTGCAGTTCCATCCGGAGGTGTCGCACACCGAATCCGGTACGACGATGCTGACTAATTTTGCCTTCCGCATCTGCGGCGCGCAGCCGGCAGAAAAGTGGACCCCGCAGGCGTTCGTCGAACAGAAGATTCCGGAGATCCAGGCGTTCGTTAAGGATCGTCGCATCATCGTTGGTTTGTCGGGCGGCGTCGATTCTTATGTGATGACGAAACTGATTCGCCGCAGCGTCGAAAAAGATCAACTGGTCGCGATTTATGTCGATAGCGGCTTGATGCCTACTCAGACCGAATTCGAAGTTGAGCGATTCTGCGCCGACAACGATATTCATCTGCAGATCATTCGCGAGGCTGACCGGTTCTTTGGCGACCTGACCGGTGTGACCGAATCGTTCCAGAAGTGCAAGGTTATCGGAAAAGCGTTTATCGACGCATTTGAAGTCGTCGCGAAACAGCAGTGTGCCGAAGTATTCGCACAAGGTACGATCTGGTCGGACGTAGTGGAAAGCGGCGTCACGAAGTTCTCTTCTCAGATCAAGCCGCACCACAATGTCGGCGGACTGCCTGAGCGATTGAATTTCGACATGCTGGAGCCGCTTCGCTATCTGTTCAAGGATCAGGTGCGCAAGATCGGCGCGTACTTCGAATTGCCCGACTATGTCGTGCACAAGAAAGTGTTTCCAGGTCCGGGCTTCGCGATTCGCGTGCAAGGCGAAGTGACGCGTGAGCGGGTCGCGTTGGTTCGGCAGTCCACCGAGATTGTCGAGGACGTGATCAACAATTCGCCGGTGTCGCGCGACGTGTGGATGGCGTTCAGTATTCTCGTCGACGTGCCGAGCCTTGGCGTGAAGGGCGACAAACACGTGAAGAATGAGCAGGCCATTGTGGTTCGCGCGGTGGAATCGACCAACTCGATGACCGCGAACTTCTCGCGTAAGGTGTTTCCATATCTGGCGGAAATATCAAAGAAAATTACCGATCAGATGGATATTGGCCGAGTCGTCTACGACATCACGGATAAGCCGCCCGCAACGATCGAGTGGCAATAAGAACGGCGCGCTGAACGGACGCGCGATGGAGACCGGACGCTCCGCTGGATAGTGCGGGGCGTCGTTAGAAGGACATTCGGGAGCAAAGATGGCGGCCCTGTTGAAACGAATCGTTTCCGGCGGACAGACCGGCGTAGACCGCGGCGCGTTGGACGCTGCATTGGATATGCAATTTCCCTGCGGTGGGTGGTGCCCTGCGGGAAGACTGGCGGAGGACGGATCGATACCGAATCGGTATCCGTTGACCGAACTCCCGAACGCAGGCTATGAAGAGCGGACGCTGCAGAATCTGCTCGATAGCGACGGCACCGTGGTGATTCACTTCGGCATTCTGAGTGGCGGCACGCTCGAAACCTGCGAATGGTGCGTGGCGCGAGGCAAGCCGATGAAGATCATCGACGCTGCCACGATGCCGCAAACCACGGCCGCTGAAGAGATTGGACGGTTCACGGAGCGATATAACATCGAAACGCTGAACGTGGCCGGTCCTCGGACGAGCAAGGCGCCGCAGGCACAGCAATACACGCGCGACGCTCTCACGCTGATGCTGGAGCGCTACGTCAAGCCGTTTCTGAAGTGACCCGTATGGGCGGCGACCGTAACCGTGGTGTTCTATACGCATGTGCCGGCGTGCTGATTCTGAGCGTGGACACCTTGCTGGTCCGTCTCGTCGGCCCGGTAGATCCGTTTCTGATCGCCTTCTGGCGCGGCGTGTTCATGTGCGCCGCCAGCGTGGGTATATGTCTTTGTTTTGCGCGCGGAAGAATGCTGTTGGCGTGCTCCGTCAGGCTGCGTCTGTTCTGGTTGGTCTCGCTTTGCTACGGGCTCGCTTCCTTATCTTTTGTGTGCGCGCTGCGCCGCACCGACGCCGCAAGTGTGCTGTTCATCATTTCCGCAGCGCCGCTGTTTGCGGCGCTGCTTTCTCGTCTGGTGTTGAACGAACAGACGCCCGCGCCGACCTGGCTGGCGATGCTGGTGGCGCTCGGTGGCATCGGCCTGGTTCAGCACGGCAGTATCGGGGAGCTTCAGACTTCGGGGAACGCCATGGCAGTGGCGAGCGCATTGGCAATGAGTGCTGCCTTTGTCGTTTCCCGTAAGAGCGCCCGAAACATGGCGCTGGCGCCTGCCGGCGGTGGTCTGTTAAGCGCGTGTGCGGTTCTACCGCTACTTGGTCGCGTGGGATTTGTTGAAGACGTGCAATGGCACTGGATGAGTATTGAGGCCGGTGTGGTGGTGCCGATCGCGTTTGGCCTGATCGGTTTGAGCACACGCTTTCTTGCGGCGCCGCAGCTCGGTCTGATTCTGTTGCTCGAAACGCTGATCGGGCCGGTATGGATCTGGCTGATTTTAGGCGAGCGCCCTTCGGCGTTCGGGCTGATCGGCGGCGCGGTCGTCCTGAGCGCGCTTACGTTTAACATCGGCATGTTGGCGTCGCGTTCGAGGTTCGCGCCGCAGCGCAGTCGCGCTGGCTGAGGCGCATCCCATGCGTTCATCGAAATTACAATTGACGTCCCCTCGCAAAATCGTTTACTGTGGATCCATGGACTTCCACTCGATTCCCTTTGCTGCCGTTACCACCACGACGACCACCTTCACAGGCGGGTCGTCTGGAGGTTGCGCACGCTAGAAGCAGGAAGCAGTGGCAGACCACCAAAGGCCCCGCCGGAAACGGACGGGGCCTTTGGCGTTTCTGGACCTCCGTTTGCGGCAGCGATCCGCAATATCTGCAAATCAAATCAAACGGAGCGTCATCGTGAACGACATCGACCATCGTGTACTGGGCAACAAACTCGACCTTTTCCATCAACAGGAAGAAGGCGCCGGCATGGTTTTCTGGCACCCGCGCGGCTGGGAGCTGTACCGCGTGCTGGAGGACTACATTCGCGCCCGCATGCGGCGCGCAGGCTTTCGCGAGATCCGTACGCCACAATTGCTCGCGCGTTCGCTGTGGGAGAAAAGCGGGCATTGGGAGAAGTTTGGCGCGGCAATGTATTCGCTGGCCGACGCGGAAGAAGGGCGCGCGCTGTGTTTGAAGCCGATGAGTTGTCCGTGTCACGTGCAGGTGTTCAACCAGCGCGTGCGGTCGTATCGCGAGTTACCGGTTCGGTATAGCGAATTCGGTGCGTGTCATCGTGACGAACCTTCGGGGTCGCTTGAAGGGCTCAAGCGTACGCGTTCTTTCGTGCAGGACGATGCGCATGTGTTCTGCACGGAGGCGCATATCGAAGCTGAAGTCGGCCGTTTCTGTTCGCTTTTGCGTGCTGTCTATGCGGACCTCGGTTTCCCCGGCTTCAAGGTAGCGCTAGCCACGCGGCCCGCGATGCGCGCAGGCAATGATCAAACGTGGGACCGCGCGGAAGAGGCGTTGGCAAATGCGGCGCGTGCGGCAGGCCTCGAATTCGACGTACTCGAAGGCGAGGGCGCTTTTTACGGCCCGAAACTGGAGTTTCATCTGATGGACAGCCGTGAACGCAGTTGGCAATGCGGCACGATCCAGCTCGATTTCATGCTGCCGGAGCGGCTCGACGCGGAGTTCGTCAACGAGCGCAACGAACGTGAGCGGCCGGTCATGATTCATCACGCGGTGCTCGGCAGCATGGAGCGTTTCATCGCAATGCTGCTCGAACATCACGAAGGATGGCTGCCGGTCTGGCTCGCGCCGGAGCAGATCGTGATCGCGACGATCAGCGATGCGAACGCGGCTTACGCGCAAGAGGTCATGCAGGCGTTCGACGAAGCCGGCATCAGAGCGCTGCTCGACGGCCGACCGGAGCGATTGGAGAAGAAGATCGTCGACGCACGCGAAAAGCAGGTGCCGATTTTTGTCGCGGTGGGGTCGCGCGATGAGCGCGACCGGACGATCAGCATTCGTATGCGTGACGGGCAGCAGTCGACGCTTGCAATCGCAGCGGGTGTCGACCATTTGCGGCTGGCCGCGCTGCCGCCTCCATTGCGATCCAGTCTGTGACGGTCGCCATCACCGATCGGCGCAGTGCAAGGGCGCCGTCCTCCTAGATCTCCAGCACGCCCGCCGCCATGAAGCCGCCGTCCACCGGCACCGTCTGGCCGTTCACATACGACGCCTGTTCGGAGCACAGGAAGCGGACCACGGCGGCGATTTCCGCTGGGGCGCCATAACGCTTCGCCGGCACCGCGCGCGTGTAATTGTCGCGCGCGACTTGCGAATGGAGATCGAGTGTCATCGGCGTGTCGATCGGTCCTGGCGCGACGCCGTTGGTCGTGATGCCGTATTCGGCGAGCTCGATCGCCATCTGGCGTGTCAGTCCGACCACTGCGGCCTTAGAGGTGCCGTAGGCGGTACGTCCCGAACTCGCCCGCAGTCCGCTGACCGAGGCGATATTCACGATCCGTCCCCAGCCGTTCTTGCGCATCAGCCGCGCAGCGTGTTGACCGCACAGCATAGGTCCAGTGACATTCACATCGAAGACCTTGCGCCAGTGCTCGACCGGATAGTCGAGAAACGGAAATGTCTTCGCGATCCCGGCATTGTTCACGAGGATGTCGCAGCGGCCGAACTGGCTCTCGATAGTGCTGAACGCTGCGTCGATTGACGCGGGCGCTGACACGTCGAGCTGCATGGCATACGCCTCGTGACCGGCTGCGCAGAGCGAGCCGGCGAGATCATTCGCGGCATGCCCGTTGATGTCGCCGATGAAGACGATGTGTCCGGCTTCAGCAAGCTGCTGTGAAATGGCCGCACCGATGCCGGCGCCGCCGCCGGTGACGAGCGCGACGCGCGGATGAGTGAGGGCAGACTGGCCACGGCGGGCAGTTTCAGTAATCAGGTTCACTGCGAACTCTCGAATGATTGAAAACAGCGGAAAGAAATGGGCTTGAAAGGAGACTTCAAAGCGCAGGTATCAAAGCGCATTCACTTCAAAAAACCGATCGACAGCCACGGCACGAACGCGACCACCAGCAGCGCGATGAACAGCGCGCCGAGATAACCCCACACGCGGCTCACGACCCGATCCGGAGACACCTTGCCGATCGCGCACGCGGCATAGAAGCCCACGCCCATGGGCGGCGCGAACAGACCGAGTCCCATCGACAGGATCACGACCATCGCGTAGTGCACGTCGTGAATGCCGAGCGCCCGGGCTACGGGAAACAGCAGCGGGCCGAACAGCACGATTGCGGGAATGCCTTCGAGCACGCTGCCGAGCACCACGAACAACACGATCGACACGCACAGAAACGCGCGTGGACCGCCAGGTATCTGTTCCATCGCCGACACTAACGACGCGGAGAAACCCGATTGCGTGAGCGCCCAGGCCATCGCGGTGGCCAAACCGATGATCAGCAGAATCGCCCCCGACAGACTTGCGGTGTCGAGCAGCAGCGAATAGAAGCGGCGCCATTCGATCCGGCGTCCGCACAGATGCAGCAGCACGCCCGCAATCAGCGTGTAGGCGATACCGATGGTCGACACTTCGGTGGCGGTGGCCGCGCCTTCGATCACCACCGCGCGAATCAGCATCGGCAGTGCGAGCGCGGGCAGTGCGATCACAAAGGTGCGCAGGATCGTGCGCATCGGCGCGCGCGTGCTGTTGCTCGGCGGTTCGTGCCGCGCGCGCCGCCAGCAGACGAAGCCGATCGCGATCGTCGCGACCACGGCCGGCATGATCCCGCCGACGAACAGCGCGGTGATCGACACGCCGCACACCGCGCCGATCGTAATCAGCACGAGGCTCGGCGGAATCGTTTCGGTCATCGCGCCGGTTGATGACAGCAGCGCGACCAGTTCCTCGGGCTTCGCGCCGCGCCGCTGCATTTCGGGGAAGAGTGCGGGTGCAATCGCCGCCATGTCGGCGGCTTTCGCGCCGGAAATGCCCGACACCAGAAACATCGCACCGAGCAGCACATATTGCAGACCGCCGCGCACGTGGCCGAGCAACGCGGCCATGAAGTCGATCAGGCAACGCGCGAGACCGCTCAACTCCAGCAATGCGCCGAGCAGAACGAACAGCGGCACCGACAGCAGCACCAGATTCGCCATCCCTTCATCCATCCGGCTCACGACGATGCCGAGCGGCGCGTGCGTCATCAGCACCAGATAGGCGAGGGTCGCGGTGCCGAAGCTGAATGCGATCGGCACGCCGCCCGCCACGCACAATCCCACCAGCACGACGAAGAACACGATCAGGTTCAGATTGCCGAGCGCGAGCAGATACGGTTGTGCGATCCACAACGCAGCGGCGATCGCCCCTGCGGTGAGCAAGGCGCCGACGAACTGTCCCGGGCTCACTTCACGCGCAATGCGGGCGAGCGCCGCCATCAGCATCAATGCCGCACCGACCGGCAATGCGGCGCAACGCCAGCCATCCGGCAGTTGCAACGCGGGCGTGCTGACCGGCATCTGCAGGTTCATGTGCTCGATTGCCGGCGTGATGATCAACGCGACGAAGGTGCAGACGGTGAGTGCGCTGACGGCTTCGAGCCAGCCGCGCCATTTCTCCGGCAAGCGCGTGACGATCGCGGTGAGACGCATATGCGCGCCCCGATGCAAGGCGAGCACGGCGCCCAGCATCGCCAGCCAGCTAAACAGGATCGACGCGAGTTCGTCGGACCAGATCAGCGGCTGGTTCAACCCATAACGAAAGATCACGCCGCATAGCAAGATCACCGTTTCGGCAACGACAAGGCAGGCCGCCACCGCGCCTACGCCGTGCATGACCCAATCGACGGCCGTCGTCAGGCCGCGTGCGAGCCAGCCGTCGTTTTCCAGTTTCTTCGTCAAGGTTAGATGCATGATGCGTCAGGCGAGCTTGCCGGTGTATTTTTCGAGGGCGGTCCACGCGTCGTCGCCGAACTTTTTGTGCCAGTCGGCGTAGAAGCCCGTCGTGGTCAACTGGCGGCGGAACGCATTGATATCGACGTCGTTGAATTGCAGGCCTTTCGCTTTCAGTTCCGGCATCAGGGACGCGTTCAACTTCGCGACGTCCACGCGTTCCTGCACGGCCGCGTCGTTGACGGCGTTTTGCACGATGGTCTGCAGGTCCTTTGGCAGACGCGCGAACGATTGCTTGTTCGCGAGGAACCAGAAGCCGTCCCACATGTGATTGGTCAGCGAGCAATACTTCTGCACTTCGTAGAGCTTGGCTGCGGTAATCGTAGCGAGCGGATTCTCCTGGCCTTCGACCACGTGCGTTTGCAGCGACGAATACACCTCGGAGAAATTGATGCTTGCCGGCGACGCACCGAGCGCCTGGAACATCGACGTCCAGATCGGACTCATCGGCACGCGCAGCTTGATGCCCTTCAGGTCGCCCGGCACGTGGATCGCCTTGGTGCTGGTGGTGGTTTGGCGGTAACCGTTGTCCCATATCTTCTCGAACGCGAACACCGAGGTCTTCGCGATCTCCTGGCGCACGCGCGCACCGAGTGCGCCGTCGAGCGCGCCCCACACCTGGTCGTAGTCCTTGAACGCGAAGCCGACGCCGGTGATCTGCGCGGCCGGCACGAGGGTGCCGAGAATCAGCGGCGACAGCGTGAAGTAGTCGATCGCACCCGAGCGGACCTGCGACAGCATGTCGGTGTCGCTGCCCAACTGGTTGTTCGAATACACCTGGAAGTCTATCCGTCCTTTGCTTTCCGATGCGATGCGCGCGGAGGCTTCTTTCGCGCGGATGTTCATCGGATGGGTGGCGGGCAGGTTGTTCGCGTACTTGAGAGTGAATTCGGCAGCGCGCGCGTAGCGGCCATGCAAGCCGGCAAACGACGCGGCGGCGGCAAGAGAGGCACATTTGAGAAAGTCGCGCCGGGTGGTAACGCTCATCGTCTGTCTCCTGAGTTTTATGTTTGCCGTATCGAAGGCCGGCGTTCAGTTAAAAGCAAATTGGATGCCATTTGGCGCGAGCCGCGCGGGCGTTAGCGTTGCCGCGACAGATGAGGGTTATTGCCAGGCGGCATAAGCCGTGCAGGTGTCGAGCGAATGCGACACCTGTCGCATGCTTTGTGTCGCACGCGTTGGCTGTGACGAGCGGTATGCTCAGGCGCCGCGCGCGAACGGCATTGCACGCTGTTTTCCTTGCCTGGCGAGCGTTGATGCGGCGCGCTACGGCAAACGCGGCGCGCCCGCTGCATCGTGGCTGTGCTCGATTGGCCTGGCTCTTGCATAGAGAGCTGCCATCACCAAGCCAAGGAGTCGTTCGCAATGCAACCCACCATCATCGGATGGAGCCATATCCCGTTCGGCAAACTCGACGCGTTAGACATCGAACGCATGATTGCCGATACCGCGCTCGGCGCGCTCGATCACGCCGGCGTCGAAGCCGGTCAGATCGATTCGATTCACGTGGGTACCTTCAACGGCGGTTTTGTCTATCAGGATTTCCCGTCGGCACTGGTCTTCAATGCGATTCCTGAATTGCGCTTTACCTCGACGGTGCGTTGCGAAAACGCCTGTTCCACCGGCTCGGCCGCGGTGTATTCCGCGCTCGATGCTGTCCGCTCGGGCCGCTCGGCCTGCGCGCTGGTGATCGGCTACGAAAAGATGACGAGCCTGCCGACCGCCGAAGTCGGCAAGGTGCTGCAAAAGTGCTCGTATGCGATTGAAGAGGCGGACGTGCCAGGTGGTTTCGCGGGCATTTTTGGGCAACTCGCGCAAACATATTTCGACCGCTATGGCGATCAGTCCGACGCACTGGCGGCGATTGCCGCGAAAAACCATCACAACGGCGTGTCGAATCCCTATGCGCATATGCGGCGCGATTTCGGCTATGACTTCTGCCGCACGCCGTCGGAGAAAAATCCGTTCGTCGCCGGGCCGCTCAAGCGGACCGATTGCTCGATGGTTTCGGACGGCGCGGCTGCGTTGATCATTGCGTCGCCGGACATCGCGCGGCGCGCGCTTCATGCGGTCGAGTTTCGTGCGACGGTGCAGGTGAGCGACTATCTGCCGCTGTCGCGGCGCGATCCGATTGCGTTCGAAGGCGCGCGGCTCGCGTGGAAGCAAGGTCTCGCGCAAGCAGGCATGACGCTCGACGATCTGTCGCTGGTCGAAACGCACGACTGCTTCACGATTGCCGAACTGATCGAATACGAAGCGATGGGTCTGGCCGAACCGGGCCAGGGCGCACGCGTGATTCTCGACGGTGTGACCACGAAAGAGGGGCGTTTGCCGGTCAATGCATCCGGCGGGCTGAAGGCAAAGGGGCATCCGGTCGGTGCGACCGGCGTGTCCATGCACGTGATGGCGGCGATGCAGGTGAGCGGCCAGGCCGGCGCCATGCAGATTCCGAATGCGCGTACGGCTGGCGTCTTCAATATGGGCGGCGCGGCCGTGACCAACTACCTGAGCATTCTCGAAGCACGCCGCTGAAAGACATCAATTCGCCTGGACCCCACGATGCGCGTCTCTTCATTTCTCTTTCTTCAAAGCACCTGCTTATGCTGACCACCGTCATGAACCTCGGGAATCTGCTGACCGATGCAGCCCGACGCCACGCCGATCGCCCCGGCTTCATCCACGCCGAGCACAGCACGAGCTGGCGCAACATCAACGCGCGTGTCGACGCGGTCGCGCACGGTTTGACCCGGCTCGGCATTGGCAAGGGCGACAAGATTCTCGTGCATTCGCGTAATAATCTGCCGCTCTTTGAAAGCGCGTGGGTCGCGTTCAAACTCGGCGCCGTATGGGTGCCGACCAACTGCCGGATTACCGCAGCGGAAGCGGCGTATCTCGGCGAATCGAGCGGTGCGAAGGCGATGATCTACGAAGCCGGCTTCGTAGATCATGTCGATGCGGTACGCGCGGCGTCGCCCGCATTGCAGCATGTGATTGCGATCGGCAAGCCGCGTGTGGGCGAACTCGCCTACGAGACGCTTGCGCAGCAGATGGACGCGCCGCCGTTTGCCGCAGTGGACGTGGACCGCGACGATCCGCTGTGGTTCTTCTATACGTCCGGCACCACCGGCCGCCCGAAAGCCGGCGTGCTCACGCACGGGCAGATGGCGTTCGTGCTGACCAACCATATTGCCGATCTGATGCCCGGTTTGACGCACGAATCGCGCTCGCTCGTGGTGGCGCCGCTCTCGCACGGCGCGGGTATTCACGCAATGGTCAACGTGGCGCGCGCGGCGGCCAGCATCCTGCCGGCCTCGGAGAAGCTCGATGCGGAAGAAGCGTGGACGCTGGTGCAAAAACATCGCGTCGACAATATGTTCACCGTGCCGACGATCGTCAAGATGCTGACTGAGCATGAATCGGTGGACCGTTACGATCACAGTTCACTGAAGTATGTGATTTACGCTGGCGCGCCGATGTATCGCGAGGACCAGAAGCATGCGCTGCGCAAGCTCGGCAACGTGCTGGTGCAGTACTACGGGCTGGGCGAAGTGACCGGCAACATCACGGTGCTGCCACCCGCGCTGCACACCGCCGACGATCAGGCTGCCGACAGTCGCGTCGGCACCTGTGGCTATGCACGCACCGGCATCGAAATCGGCATTCTCGACGACGAAGGCCATCGCCTCGCGGCGGGCGCGAGCGGTGAAATTTGCGTACGTGGACCGGCGGTGTTCATCGGCTATTACAACAACGTCGAGGCGAACGAGAAGGCCTTCCGTCACGGCTGGTTCCATACCGGCGATCTAGGCCACCTCGACGAACAGGGCTTTCTGTACATCACCGGGCGCTCGTCGGACATGTACATTTCCGGCGGCTCGAACGTCTATCCGCGCGAAGTCGAAGAAGCGATTCTCACGCACAAGGCTGTGCAGGAAGTCGCGGTGGTCGGTATGCCCGATCCGAAGTGGGGCGAAATTGGTGTCGCGGTGGTGGTGCGGCGCGAAGGCTGGGCGCTCGAGGAGGACGCCTTGCTCGCGCATCTCGAACCGCATCTCGCGCGCTACAAGTGGCCGAAACGCTGCGTGTTCTGGGACGCGTTGCCCAAGTCCGCTTACGGCAAGATCGTCAAGAAAGATATCAAAGCCTTGCTGGCTCCAGCGGCCACGGTGCAGGAATAACCCACCATCGATGGATATCGGTACCGATGCAGCACGTGCCCTGGCAAGCACGTCGCCGCGTCGAAGCATGAGTTCAGCCGTGATCTGCCATCAACATATTGCTGCCAAGGTCGCGTACGTGCGGAATGCGAAACTGCCTGAGCTTGCGATACAACGACGCGCGACAAATACCGAGGTCACGCGACGCGGCCGAGATATTCCAGCGGCTCGCGGACAGCGCGCGCAGAATATTGTCGCGTTCGCTCGGCGGCGCGACCGGCAGGCGCGACGCTTCAGCATGGCGCGCAGTGCGCGATGCGCCGTTCATGGCGTCGTGCATGGGTGCGTATCGGGTGTCATGTGATGCGGCGTACGGATGCGGTGCCGCCTGCAATGCCGCATCGAGCGTCGAACGCAGACCCGCATGTGCGCCCACACCTTTGCCCGGATGCACATTGGCCGGCAGATCGCCGGCGCGGATCAGGTCACCGCTCTTCACCGCGCATGCATATTGGAGTGCCGCACGCATCTGCCGCAGATTGCCCGGCCATTTGCAGTGCAACAGAATCTCACGGGCTTCGCGGTCGACGTTGGCGTCGAGCGTCATGCCCGGCGCTTCGCATTCGAGGATTGATTGCAGCAGCCATTCACGGTCGTGCCGTTCGCGCACCGGCGGCAGATGCACAATCCCCACGGCGATCCGGTAATAGAGATCTTCACGGAAGGTCCCCGCTTCGACGTGCGATTCGATGTTCTGATGGGTTGCACAGATCAGTTGCAGATCGACCGCAATCGGTTCGGCCGAGCCGATCGGCGTCACTTCGCGTTCGGACAGCGCGCGCAGCAAGCGGGTTTGCTGGGCGGCGGGCATATCGCCGATTTCGTCGAGGAATAGTGTGCCGCGATGAGCGAGCACGACCTTGCCTTTCATGCCGGTCGAGAGCGCGCCGGAGAACGCGCCACGTGCGTAGCCGAACAGTTCGCTCTCAATCAGATTCTCTGGAATCGAGCCGCAATTCACCGACACCAGCGCCGCCTGCCGGCGGCTGCTGTAGTTGTGCAGCGCACGGGCGAGATATTCCTTACCGGTGCCGGTTTCACCGAGGATCAGAATGGGAAGTTGCCGGTCGATGAGCAGGCGGGCACGCGATAGCGTGGCCAGCATTGTCGGATCGTCGCCACATAGTCGGCTAAGAGGTAGCCCGGATGAGCGAGTTGAGTCTGCACGGGCGCGGTCCAACGGGTCGTGGGCGGTCATGGCATCTCTCTTGGTCTATTTGATTGGCAGGATCGGCCCGGCTTGTGGCCCGGCGAATCGAAAAAGCTGCCAGCGGTTTGTCTCCGAAACCAAGCATAGTGCGATTCATTAATAGTCTCCAATACATTATGATGCGACGACTGATACCGATAAGGTATAAGTCGGACTTCTATTTGCAGACCCTGGGGCAGGCATGGAGCTGAGGCAATTACGCTATTTCGTCGTGCTTGCGGAGACCCTGCACTTCGGACGGGCGGCGGCGCTCCTTAATATTTCGCAGCCGCCGTTGTCGCGGCAGATCGCATTGCTCGAGGCGGAACTGGGCGTCGTGCTGCTGGATCGCACGCGCCGCAGCGTGCGGCTCTCGGCAGCGGGGCATCGTTTCTATCGCGACGCCAAAACGGTGATGGCCACCGTCGACCAGGCACGCGGCCATGCGCGCGCCGCCGACCTCGGCGAAGAGGGCACGCTGATGGCGGGCTTCATGTTCGCTGCCGCGTACAGCATCGTGCCGGCGCTGACGCGTGCGTATGCGTCGGCGTTTCCACGCGTCGAACTGAAGCTGAGCGAAAGCATCCCTACGTTATTGGTGGCCGAGATCCGCGCCGGCAAGGCCGACGTCGGCATCATGTATCCGTCCGATTCGGCGGTCGAACTGGAGACCCGCACGATCTTCAGCGAGCAACTGGTGGCGGTGCTGCCCGAAGGACACCGGCTCGCCACGCGGGCGGAGATTTCGATTGCGGAGTTGCGCGACGAATGGTTCATCATCTCGCCGCATGCGGCATCGCCATTCATCTACAACACGATCGTCGAGCACTGCCGGCGCTCGGGGTTTACACCACGTATCCGCCTCGAAACCAATTTTCAGCAGACCATCGTGAATCTCGTCGCGCAGCAGCTCGGCGTTGCGCTCGTGCATAGCTCGATGCGCAGCACGCATGCGGATAACGTCAAGTTCGTGCCGCTGCAGCATGCGCCCTATGTCGATGTCGCGTTGGTGTGGAGTCCCGATACGTTGAATCCGTGCGTCGCGCGGTTTGTCGATATTGCCGCGCAAATTGGCCTTGCCGGCACGCGGCATGGAAGTTAACGCGCCCTGGATGACCGAGCGCCGTTGTCGACGCGATCGGGTTGCACATGGGGGCGGCTCCGACTCGCATTGAATCTGCACGGCTGCGGCACTACACCTGTAGCACCGCGCGCGACAGATGTCTCGCGCGCAGTGGTGGAGTGATGCGCGCTCAGGCTTGCTGCGCGCGGCGCCCCATGCATCGCGTGCGGATGGCATTGAAGTTGCTCATGTGAGGTGTCGTAATTTACCTGACCCTCCTATGACGTCGAAGACAGAAGCTTTCCGCCATCCTGGCGCAGCCGCTCACCCGCGGGTGCTCGCCATGGTAGTGCGGGAGCCGCGCGAACTGCGCGTTGAAATACCCAGCGGACGCAACGCCGGCACGGTGCTGCGCGACCTGATGATGCGCCACGGTTTCTGCGGCGCGACCGGCCGGATTTGCAGCGGTTCGGCGCGTGCATTGCAGTACCACGTCGTCATCAAGGCGGCGCAAGGCGAGCGGCCTTATATCTACGGCGCCCCTACCGTGGAGAATGACGAAGTCGCGTTGCTGCACGGTGCGGTCACGATCGGCAAAGATAGTGCGGGCAGCGTCGCGTTGCATTGTCACGGCGCGTTCATCGGCGGCGACGGGCGATTGCACGGCGGGCATGTGATCCTAGACCGCCTCGAAGTGGGCCGCGAATCGCTGGTGTTGCGGCTTTGCGCGTTTGCACACGGTGGCTTCACGCAGTACATCGACGAGGAAACCCGCTACACGTTATTTGGGCCGACGGCGGAGGACGCCGCATGACTGCGCTATCCAACTCATCCGAGGTCAAGCTCGAAGCCGGCCGTTATGGACGTACGGTGATTGCACGGTTGAAGCCGAATGAGGACATCGTCGAATCACTCGAGCGGCTGTGCGCGCAATATGGGATCGGCCGCGCCGTGATGCGCAGCGCGGTCGGCAGTCTGATCGACGGGCATCTGGCGAGCGGCGCGGGTGCCGCGCTGGCCACGCAGATCGTCAAGGGACCGGGCGTCGAGATTGTCGGGCTGTTCGGTGAAGTCGCGGGCATTGTGTCGGGGCGGGACGATACGGGCACGACTGAGCTCACCGCGATTCTGTCCGGCACGGATAGCCAGGTGTTTGCCGGGCGCGTGGTACGCGGCATGAATCTGTCATTCATCACCATCGAGGTGACGCTGCAGGAGTGGATCGCAGACGCGGCTGGTCTGACGGGAAGTGCTTGAGGGATCGTCCCGAAAGCAAACGGCTCGTATGATGGAGCAAAGAGGGGCGGTTCGATGAGTCGCCCCTCAACAGGCAGACGGCGGTGGACCCCGACGAAGACTGCAGGAATCGCCGCGACCCGTGATCTCTTGACGTTACGCCACGTTGGTAAACAAGCTGCCCCAGCTTGCCAATGGCTTTGTATCCACCCCAAGCATTCTTAAAGACTTCCAAACGACGGTGGCTACCGTGTCATAGGCCGGAATATCGGTAGCCATCTCAAACGCCCGCACCAGATGCGCCGCATGCAGATTCGTGCAAAAGGTGGTTACCGCATCAGGCCTGGCAAATGCAGCCTCACGCATCATGATCGCCAATTGCGCGTCCGGCACCTCCGCAAAACTGAAATTGTCCTGCAAGCCGAGGTGTCGTTCCGAAACGCATTCAATGCCGAGCTTCTCGTAGTTGCGCACGATCCGTTGCTGAACGTCGTCAATATATGGCGAGACCAAACCCAGCCGCCTCACCTCCGTTTTCGCCAAGATTTCGTTGAGCGCCAGCACCGAGGTCGTGGCAGGAATACCCGTCTCCTCGGTGATCTGGCGGCACAACGTCTGGTCGCGCTCGAAGCCGAGCCAGCCGGCAGATGTACCGCTCCACCCGATCATATCCACGCGCGCATCGGCCAGTTGACGCGCTGCGGCGATAATCCGGCTCGCGTCGAATTGACCGAGCGCCTGCTCCGATAGTGCGATCTCCGTCACCGTGAAGCGAGCGAAGTGCGCGCTGACGTGCAGCAGTTCGCTGAGCATCGCCGAGGTCATCGGCTCCAACGCCGTGTTCGACGAAGGCGTGAGAATACCGAGCCGGATTCTTCTTTTTTGCATCGGGGCGTATCCCTTTAGTGCTTGGGTGCTTGGGTGCTTGGGTGAGTGAGTGCTTGAGCGCGTAAGTGGTTTAATCGGCGAGCAGTTGTTTCACACCCTCGGCCGCTTCATAACGAAGCTGTTCGAGATCAAGGCCGGGAATCACGCCGTTGTCCACCACCACGCGGCCATTCACCACGTTGTAGCGCACACGCGCCGGTTCGCCTGCGGCTACCGGCGCCACCGCCACATCGTGGAAGCCGTTGAAGCGCAGATCGCTGACGTCGTAAAGCACGAAATCCGCTGCCTTGCCGACTTCGAGCGTGCCGACCGCATCCAGGCCGAGCACGCCTGCACCGCCCGCGCTGCCCCAATGAATTATCTCTTCGACAGTCGTCGCCGACGCGCCTTGCGCCGCGCGATGCACTAACCAGGCGAAGTGCGCTTCATTGGTCATGCTGCCGGATTCGTTCGAGGCGACGCCGTCTACGGCCAGTGACATTGGCACGCCTGCTGCTGCCATCTGCGGTGCAGGCGCAATACCGCTGCCAAGGCGCGCGTTGCTCACGGGGCAGTGCGAGCAGCCGCTGCCGGTTTCCGCAAGCATTGCGATTTCGCTCGGCTGCAGATGCACGAGGTGGGCGAACCAGACATCCGGCCCGAGCCATTCGTGATCGGCGACGAACTCGACCGGCAGTTTATTGAACCGCTCTTTGCAGAAGTCGACATAGCGGGTCGTTTCGGAAAGATGCGTGTGCAGCCTCAAGCCCATGCGCCGCGCCGCGCGCGCGACTTCGGGCAGCAGTTCCGGCGGCAGCGAAAACGTCGGCGTAGTCGGCGCCACGACGACACGCCGCATCGAAGCGTCGCCTGAATCGTGATAGCGCGACTTCAGGCGTTCGATATCCGCGAGCATCTGATCGAGCGTTTCGGGTTTCAACGCCACTTTGGAAAACCCCGGATGATCACCCGCCGCTTGCAGTGCGCCGCCACGGCACAGGACGAAACGCATGCCGAACGAAGCCGCTTCGTCGAACAGCAGATCACCCGTTTCGGTAGTGCCCTCCGCGTGATACAGGTAGTGGTGATCGGCGCAGGTGGTCACGCCGGACAGGAGCAGTTCGGCAAGACCCAAACGTGCAGCGACGCGCGCCAGGTCCGGCGTAAAGCGTGCGAGTCGCGGATACGGTACAGCGGCCAGCCATTCCTGCAAATCGGCGTTGATGCCGGACGGTACCGCTTTCAGCAGGTTCTGGAACAAATGGTGGTGAGTATTCACCCAGCCCGGATAAACAACGCATGAACGCGCGTCGATGACGCGTTCATCGGCGCGCGGTTCGAGGTTAGGCGCAATGTTCTCGATACGGCCGTTGCGAATCCGCAGATCGACCTGGCCCAGGCGCGCGCCGTCGCCGCTTCGGCCGCTCATCACCGCGACAGGGTTCTTGATCAGCAACGCTTCAGTTTGCATGCTCACGATTCAATGTCCTTTCAGTTACTGCGAAGCGGCCGCCGGTCCAGGGGGCGCGACGACCGCGCTCGTCTTACTGCGTGGGTCGCTTACTCACGCACGAGGTTGTGCGTCTCGACGATCTTTTTTTCTTCTTCATGCGCGCCGTTCAGTACCGCGTTCAGCACGACCGATACCAGGCACGCCAACACCACACCGCTATGCAAGAAAGGTTGCGTCCAGTCGGGCATGTGCTTGAAGACTTGCGGCGACATCACCGGAATCAGCGCGGTGGCGATCGTGAAACCGACGATCAGCACGTTGTAGCGATTGCGCTCGAAGTCCACCTTCGCCAGCGTCTGCACGCCGGCGGCCACCACCACACCGAACATGGCGATACCGGCACCGCCAAGCGCCGCTGCGGGCGTGGAGGCTACTATCGCACCGATTTTCGGCACCAGCGCCACCACGCACATCAGCACGCCGCTAATCGCCACCACCCAGCGGCTGCGTACACCCGTCAGGATGACGAGGCCGACGTTCTCCATGAAGGCGATGAACGGGAACGCCGCGAACATGCCCGCAATCGCGCTAGCAAGACCATTTGCACGCATGCCGCGCACCACGTCTTCCTCGCTCACGTCCTTGCCGACGATGTCACCGATGGCGACGAACAGGCCCATCGATTCGACCATCTGCACCACCATCACGACGATCATCGTCAGCACCGGCACCACCGAAAACACAGGCGTACCGAAGTGGAACGGCATCGGCAGCGTGAACCACGGGGCGGCCCCCACGCTCGAGAAGTTGCCCATGCCGAGCGAGCAGGCGAGAATGCCGCCGGCAATCAAACCGATCAGCACCGAGAGATTGCGCAAGAACGGGCCGGCAAAGCGGTTGATCCCGAGAATCACCAGCGCGACGAACAACGTGACGCCCAGGAAGGGTGGTGCGCCGAACTGTTGCTGAGCGGCTTCTCCGCCACCGGCCCATTGATACGCAACGGGGAACAGTTGCAAACCAATCACCGTCACGATGCAGCCGGTCACCACAGGTGGGAAGAACCTTCGCAAGCGTCCGACGAGAGGCGCGGCGAACATCGTGAAGAGACCCGCGCCAATCACCGCGCCGCACACACCGGCGAAGCCGACACCCGGACTCAGGCCGATCGCGATGACCGGTCCGACGCTGCTGAATGCCACGCCTTGCAGAATCGGCAGACGCACGCCGAACTTCCAGATGCCGACGGTCTGCAAGATCGTCGAGATGCCAGAGCAAAACAAAGCGGTACTGATCAGCACGGTGGTGTCGGCCGGCGACATCTTCAGTGCCGACGCGACGATCAACGGAACAGCAATCGCGCCGATATAAGCCACTAGCATGTGCTGCAAACCGAGCGTGATCATCTGGCGCTTCGGCAGAATCCGATCGACGGGATGTATGGCGGTGTTCATGACGTGTCTCCAAATTGTCGTTTTCGATCGGAGCGCGCCGCACGGCCTGGCCGTGCAGCATCACTTCGCGCGCCGACCGGATCTCCCGTCAGGCCGCAACCGGCACGGCAAGACAGGCATGGAAGCGGTCGGTCAGCGCGGCGCGATCGAGATCGCGTCCGATGAATACGATGCGGCACGAGCGCGGTTCAATGCCCCACACTTGCGCCGCGCGCAGTTCGATGACGTTGTGCACGCCTTGCAGCACATAGCGATGCGACTGGCCTTGCACAGCGAGAATGCCTTTCATGCGGAACAGTTTGGCGGCATCGGACTCGCGCAATTCAGTGAGCCAGGCTTGCAGCGCGTCGAGATCGATGTCCGCATCGACTTCGATACCGACTGAGGACACGCTTTCGTCGTGCTGGTGGTCGGCGTGATCGTCGTCATGATGGGCGTGTTCATGATCGTGATGCGCTTCGTGCTCGTCGTGGCGATGCTCGTGCTCGTGTTCGTTGGCGCGCGAATGTTCTTCTTCATGGAGGCCATCGGTCTCCACGAGAATCTGCGAGAACTCATTTGCACCCACGCCGAGAATCCTGTCGAGGTCGATCTGTGCGTAGCTTGATTCGACAATTTCCGCTGTGGCGTTCAAGCCGCGAATGCGCTGCGCCAGCGAGGCGATATCTTCTGCCGTCACCAGATCGACCTTGTTGATCACAATGCGGTCCGCACAGACGATCTGATCGACCGCCTGGTTATCGCTTCCGTCGAGCACCAGATCGTCCAGGTGCGCGGCGATATGCTTCGCATCCACCATCGTGACGACTGCGTCCAACGTCACCTGTTTCGCGATCGGATCGTCGAGGAAGAACGTTTGGGCGACCGGATACGGATCGGCGAGTCCACTCGTTTCAACAATGATGTGATCGAGCCGGTCCGGCCTTTCCACCAGCATGCGCACGATTCGCACCAGGTCTTCGCGCACCGCGCCGACGCAGCACACGCAACCATTCGTCATCTCGTAGATCTCTTCGGTCGATTCGAGCACGAGGCCACCGTCGATGCCGATTTCACCGAACTCGTTTTCGATCACCGCGATCTTGCGGCCGTGCTTCTCGCGCAGAATGTAGTTGAGCAGCGTCGTTTTGCCGGCGCCGAGAAAACCGGTCAGCACCGTGACGGGGATTTTCTCGATTTCGTTGTGGGTGGTGTGAATGTGATTCATGGCTCGTCTCCGTTTCTTCGTTCGTACTGCGGTTCGTGCGTTTCTTACGGTTGTTGCGGTTCGGCTTTCAGGCGATATGCGGTGCTTGTGCTGCATCCCGTGGCGCGGTTTCAATTTCACTGTCTCGCCAGCGTTTGACGGTGCCCGCTTCGAGACCGAACAGGTCGAGCACGCGGCCTAGCGTGTGGTCGATCATCTGGTCGAGCGAAACAGGGCGCGCGTAAAACGCCGGGACAGGTGGAGCGACGATCGCGCCCATTTCGGTGGCGGCGATCATGTTGCGCAGATGCGCCAGTGTGTAAGGGGTTTCGCGCGCCAGCAGCACCAGAGGGCGACGCTCTTTCAACGTGACGTCGGCGGCGCGCGAGATCAGGCTCGACGACATGCCGCTGGCAATTTCGGCAAGCGTCTTCATCGAACAGGGCGCGACGATCATGCCCAGCGAGCGGAACGAGCCGCTCGAAATAGCCGCGGCCATGTCGTCGCAACGGTAGGTGAAGCGGGCGAGGGCGCTGACTTCGGCGAGCTTGTAGTCGGTTTCGTGCATCATCGTCAGCAGTGCGCTGCGCGAGACGGTCAGATGCGTTTCGATATCGAGTTCACGCAGCAGTTGCAGCAGGCGCACGCCGTACGTGAAACCGGACGCGCCGCTGATGCCGACTACGAGTCGCCGCGGGGTCATCGTTGGGCTCCGTTGGCGGCGCGGGCCAGAATCTCAATCGCTTGTTGTGACGCACGTTCGCTGATCTTCGCGCGAATACCGTCGAAGTGGGAACCGCGTGTCGCATCGATACCCATGCGCGACGTGGTGCCCGCAGCGGACGAGGAGGGATCGAGCGGACTGCCCGGCAAACCGTCGACGATAAATACGTCCTGATGCGGCTGGAAATGCGTGGCGATCGCCCACAGCACTTGCGAATCGTTAGTGATGTCGATATCACTATCCACCGCAACGACGTTCTTCAGATACGGATCCCAGCCGAGCAACGCGAGCATGATCTGGCGCGCTTCGCCGTCGCGCGTCTGGTTCAGCGCGACGTAGCAGTGGAAGTGAGTGCCCGAGTTCGGATAATGCAGCGCGGTGACAGAAGGGAAGCGCGCCTTCAGCTTCTCGCTCATTTCCGCTTCACGCGGCAAGCGAGCCAGTGTCAAATGCTCCGCGTATGGGCCGCCGACAACATCGACAAGCCATGCATCGTTACGCCGCATCATCGTGTCGACGCGTAGCACGTTGTTGGTGGAGCGGTCCGATGAATAGCCGGTGAATTCGCCGAACGGGCCTTCTTCGGCGTGAGCGTCCGGATCGATCGTGCCTTCAAGGACGAACTCAGCGGCAGCGGGAACGCCGATTCCGTATCGCGGCGTACGCACCAATTCCAGCGGCGCACCGAACAATCCGCCTGCAATCGCACGTTCATCTGTGCCGAAGGGCACGCGCGCTGCGGCAGCCAGCATGAACAAAGGATGCGCACCGATCACCATCGCGACCTTCAAGGTGTCGCCGCGTGCTTGAGCGGTTTGCAGCATGCGCCAGAGATGGCCGCGCGAATGCAGGCTGGTTGCAAGTGCATTGCGAGCATGCCGCATCGAACGGTGATAGCTCATATTCGCCACCCCCGTCACCGGGTCTTCCGCGATGATCACCGCATTGGTGATATACGGACCACGATCGGTATCGAAGTGGCGGATCATCGGCAGTTGCGCGAGATCGACGGCATCGCCTTCGATAACCTGGTCGAGAACGGGGCCGGTCGGAACGAAAACCGGTGCAATAGGGGCATTCGCACGGTGTTGATAAGCGTCGAACAAGCCCGACGCGTCGACGTCGAACAGACGTCCAATTCGTATACGTGAAGCAAAGAAATTGGTCACCAGCGGTGTCGCAATGCCGTCGACGTTTTCGCATATCAACATTTCATGGCGTCCGCGCGCGGCCAGTTCGGCCACGACTGCGGTGACGTCCTGATCCGCAGCCAGCGGTTGCTTGATCGTCAATACATCATCGGGGAACTGCTCGTGATACGCTTGCGCAAAGCGGTGAAAATCCTGCGTGGCGCGGAAGAGGTTATCCGCCATAGTGAACTCCGTCGAAAGCGATAACGAAAGCGGACCGTCAAGAAGGGCAGGCGCGGCGCGAACCGTCAGCCGCGCCTGCAATACATCACCAGGAAGCGTTAAGCAGGCTGCGTTACGTCATTCACGTACGTCGCCTTCAAACGCTTTTCCGCTTCGGCCAGATCTTTCGGCGGTTTGGTTGGTTCGATGCCGACCAGACGGGCGATGTTGTTGCCCATATAGTCTTCGAGACCGTCTTCGTCCAGATCCATGCCTTGCGGCGCCGGACCGCACAACATTTCGAGTTCACGCAACCACATGCCCGGCTCATTCGGCGGCGAATCGGTGCCGAACACGATCTTGCTGCGCGGCAGTTCGCGAGCAAATTCGACGATGCGCGACTGATAGCACCAGCCCGATTCGCAATACACATTCGGCGTATCCATCGCCATCCAGAACGATTCGAACGAGTAGTTACCGCCCGTTTGAATCCCGAAGTGACCGATGATGAAATTCACCATCGGGAATTCGCGGATGATCGGATAGAACTGCGTCGGAATCGTGTACGGTCCGTCGCCGGTGTGAATCAGCACCACCACGCCGAGTTCGGCGCACTTCTTCATCGCGGGACGCAACCAGTCGAGCGCGCGATCCGGCCGGTAGCCGTGCATGTTCGCGTGCAGCTTGAGCATCTTGAAGCCGTACTCCTTCACGTGGAATTCGAGTTCAGCCGCGCCGTTCTCCGGGCCCCAACGCGGGTTGTACGTGAAGTTGCCGATAAAGCGATCCGGGTACTTCTGCGTCAGCTCAGCGATATACGCCATGTAATCGCGAATGCCTTCACGACCGCGGCGATTGCCATCGCGATAGCCGGTGTTGCCCGGCGGCGGCTGAATGAAGCCCATGTCGATACGGCGCGGCTTGCCGTTGATGATGTATGGACCGTCCATCATCTTCAGCAGGCGTTCGCCGGTGAACGGCTCGCCGGTATGGCGCCACGCTTCGTCGACGAGATTGGTCGGGTGCAGATGGGTATCGATGATCATCAACGGGCTCCTGCGTAGGCGGCTTGAGCTGCATTCGCGGCATGCTTCTGCGACGTGCCGGCGTGTTGTTTGAGATAGGCTTGGGCTTCTTCGACGCTTTTCGGCCGCGCGGTCGGCTCGATGCCGATCATGCGGGCGAGGTTGTTGCCGAGGTAGTCCTCGAGCGTGTCTTCGTCGAGGTTCAGGCCTTGCGGCGGTTCGTGGCACAACACTTCGAGCAAACGCAGCCACATGCCAGGCTCGTTCGGCGGCGTGTCGGAGCCGTAGAGAATCTTGTGGGTCGGCAGTACCTTCGCGAATTCGACGATCCGCGATTGCAGGCACCAGCTCGATTCGCAATACACGTTCGGCGTATCGAGCGCCATCTGATACGGCTCGAAGCAATACACGCCACCGGTCTGCACACCAAAGTGCGCCATGATGAAATTCACCGAAGGGAATTCGCGGATCAGCGGATACCACTCGCTTGGAATGCTGTAGGGACCGTCGCCGGTGTGCAGCTTTACGAGCAGGCCGAGGTCCGCGCATTTACGCAATGCAGGACGCAACCAGTCGAGCGCGCGGTCAGGGCGGTACGCATGCATGTTGGCCTGCAATTGCACCATCTTGAAGCCGTGTTCCTTCGCATAGAACTCGATGGCTTCAGCGCCGTTCTCGGGACCGCAGCGCGGGTTGTAGACGAAGCAACCGATCAGACGGTCCGGATACTTCTGCGTCATTTCGACGGTGTAGGCCATGTAGTCGTCGATCGACTCGCGGCCCGAGCGGTTGCCGTCGGTCCACGTATAGATAGTGTTGCCTTGCGGCGGTTGAATGAATGCCTTGTCGATGCGGCGCGGCTTGCCGTTGATGATGTACGGGCCGTCCATCGTTGCGATCAGACGCTCGCCGGTAAATGGCTCGCCGTCGTGGCGCCAGGCGAGGTCGACCAGATTGGTCGGGTAACAGCTAGTGTCGATGATCATGTACTCGATCTCCTTGAGAGGAACTGGTGTATCCAGTTGCCGGATCGCGGGCAGGCGCATCGATGGAACGGAGCCCAGTTAGGCTTGCCCATGCGGCCCTTTGCAAGACGCAGTGTTTGTGCGCCTTCCCCTCGCCGGCATCGAGTGTCACACTGATGTGCACTGCTGCTTGCGATGCAGTCTCACAAGATAAAAACGCTCTGTACAATATTTTTTAACCACGATCTTGATACGTTTGCGATATGGACATCCGGCTGTTGCGTTACTTCGCGGTACTTGCCGACGAACTGCATTTCGGCCGGGCAGCCGCACGGCTGCACATTTCGCAGCCCCCTTTGAGTCAGCAGATTCGCATCCTCGAAGAGGAGATGGGCACCGCGTTGTTCACACGCTCGCAACACCGTGTCGAACTCACGGATGCAGGGAAAACACTTAAGGAGCAGGTGCCGCTGATCTTCGCGCAGTTCGAACGCGCGATCGATCTGACGCGCTGTGCGGGGCGGGGCGAAGTGGGGAGTCTTGAGATCGGCATCATCAGCTCGGCGATGGTCGAACCGATTCCGCGTGCACTACGGGTATTTGCGGAGAAGCATCCGCAAGTGCAGTGGACGCTGCATGAGATGACACCCGCTGCGCAGATTCTCGCGCTCAAGGAACGGCGCCTGGATGTGTGTTTCTTCCGGGTTTCGCATGAGGACCCGGAGATTCGCAGTGAAGTCGTGATGCGCGAATCGGCGGTAGTGGCGCTGCCATTCGGGCATCGGCTTGCGGCGCGCGAGGAGATTGCGTTGCGCGAGCTGGAGACGGAGCGTTTCGTGTCGTTCGGTTTGCAGCATTCGCAACTGGCGCGCTTCTTACAGGACTGTTGCGTCGAAGCAGGGTTTACACCGCAGATCGACCAGGAGGTGGTCGAGGTGCATACGCTGCTGTGCCTCGTGCGCGAAGGGCTGGGCGTGGCGTTGCTGCCTTCGTCGGCCCGGCAATTGACGACCGGTGGTGTGGCGTTCGTGCCGCTGGCTGCGCCGCGTCCCGAGGTGTCGCTGCACGCGCGCTATCGTGCTGAGGATGCGTCGCCGGTACTGTCGCTGTTTCTCGATACCGTGCGGGAAGTGGCCGCTAGCGTGAACGTGGATGCGGAGGGTGGCGGGCGGTAACGTTCGCGTGCTGATCGTTTGGGCGATGCGCGAGAGTCAGCATGGGCGCGAAGGGTGCCATGAGCGGTGAGCGCTAAGGCGCGCCGACCGTCTGCGCGACCAGTTCGCGAATCACTTCGATCAGTGGCGTCACGCGCGCCGCTTTCTCTCGAGGCCATACCGCATACAGGTTGTAATGCGTCGGAATTTCTACTTCCGTGAGTTCGACCAGGCGCCCCTCGCGCCGTGCGTCCGCAGCCAGCAGACCGCGCGCCAGACCAGCGCCTATCCCTGCGCTTGCCGCTGCAATCAACCCGGCGGCGTTGTCGAACACCGCTACGGCATCCGGTTCAACGGCGGGCATCCCAGCCGCGGTGAGCCACGGAATCCACGAGCGTTTCGTATAGCCGAGCAATGGTAAATCGAGCACCTGTTCCGGCGTGAGCGGCACGCTCAGCCCACGCGCCTCGAGAAGCGCGGGCGAACCTACGGCAGTCAACCTATCGCCGCAAATCAGCGCGTTCTCGAAACCGTCCCATTCTCCATACCCATACCGCAACGCAATATCCACGCGCTCGAACGCGCTGCGGTCGTGACGCGGCGTAGACAGCACCGTCAACGACGTGCCGGTCAACGCGCCGAGCAAAGCAGGCAAGCGCGCCACCAGCCAGCTCTGCGCGAGTTCGGGGTCGACATCGAGCGTAATCGACTGCTTGACCGTGCGCTCTTTCACCGACGACAACGCACGATCGATCTGCTCGAAACCATCGGTCAACTGATTTGCAAACAGCACGCCGGCGTCCGTCAGCACCACGCCGCCGCCTTCGCGCACGAATAGGGGCTGGCCGACGAACTCTTCGAGCGTACGGATCTGCTGGCTGATCGCGCTATGCGTGAGCGACAACTGGCGCGCAGCGCTCGAAAAGCTGCCGACGCGTGCCGCTTGCAGGAAAGCCTGCATCGACTGGATCGAAGGGTAGCGCTTCAACATAGGTGTTAGCCGGACTTACGGATGATGGAAGAAATCGTCGCTGGCGTTGTGCTTAACGGCTTTCAATAATGGCCGCAAGCACGCGGCCTTTGTAGCACGCACCACACACCGCGCTGCACAACAACATTCAGGAGACAGCGCATGATCGAGATCGTGGTCAACGACACGCGGCACTCGCTCGACAATGTACCGGAAGACATGCCCCTGTTGTGGGTGTTGCGCGACCGGCTCAAATTGACCGGTACGAAATTCGGCTGCGGCGGCGGATTCTGCGGCGCGTGTACGGTGCATCTGGAAGGCGAGGCCGTGCGCTCCTGTTTGCTGCCGATTGCAGCCGTGGCGGGCAAGCACATCACGACGATCGAAGGATTGTCGAAAGACGGCAAGCATCCGCTGCAACTCGCGTGGGTCGCGGAAGACGTGCCGCAATGCGGCTACTGTCAATCGGGGCAGTTGATGCAGGCCGCGGCGTTTCTGAAGGACAAGCCGACCGTCAACGATGAAACGATTGCCACCGCCATGTCGGGCAACATCTGCCGCTGCGGCACCTATTCACGCATTCGCAAGGCGATCAAACGCGCGGCTTCCGGCGATCCGGCGCTCGCGTCCGTCACGTGGGTCGAGCCCAAGTGCGCTTCTGCTTGCACCTCGACGGAAGAGGAGGCTTGAATGCGCAACGACAAACAAGCGCTGGGCAGCGCACACGGTGCGGCGCGTAGACATTTCATCAAACAGAGTTCGGCATTGCTGGCTTCGGGCCTCGCGATCGGTTTTCAACTTCCGGAGGCTTTTGCGAAAGACGCCAACGTAAGCGGCGATCCAAAACCGCAAGCAGGCGAGTTCGAACCGAACGCGTGGGTGCGCGTGTTGCCTGACGACACAATCAAACTGGTAGTCCACAAGCACGACTCCGGCACCGGCACGCGTACCGCATTGGCTGCGGTGGTTGCTGAAGAACTCGACGTCGATCCGTTTCGTGTGGATGTGATTACGCCGGAGAATCCGTTCTACGGGGATTACATTCATCCGCTGTGGAAAGTGTTCTCGACAGGCGGCAGTACCAGCGTCTCGCTTGAGTACGATCGCTTGCGGCGTGCGGGCGCAACCGCACGTGCCATGTTGATCGAAGCCGCCGCGAAACAATGGAACGTGGCGCCGTCCGCGTGTTCGACGGAAAACGGCTTTGTTATTGACAAGGCGAGCGGCAAGCGCGCGAACTACGGATCGTTGGCGAGCGTGGCGGCGCAATTGCCTGCGCCGAAAGACGTCGTGTTGAAAGACCCTTCGCAGTTCAAATACATCGGTAAGCTGCAGAAAAAGCGCGGTGCCGATCTGAAAGCGAGGGGCGCGTTTCCGTACAGCATCGATGTCTCGTTGCCGGGGATGCTGGTTGCCGTCGTCACGCGTGCGCCGGTTATCGACGCACGCGTGCGCAGCGTCGATGCCAAAGCCGCGTTGGCGGTGCCGGGCGTGCGGCAGGTGTTGCAGATTCCTGGCCGTCCGGACCTTCTCGGCGGCAATCAGGCTGGCGTGGCCGTGCTGGCTGACGACTACTGGTCAGCGCACAAGGGTCAGGCCGCGCTGCAGGTCGAATGGGAAGATAGTCCGTTCGAAACGTTCGACAGCACCACGCTCGCCGCGCGCCAGGCCGCGTGGCTCGACGATCCCGCTTCGCATGTCGTGCCGACCGTTCAGCATGGCGACGCTAAAACTGCGTGGCCGCACGGCGCACGTGTGATCGAGGCGTCGTATTCGATGCCATACAAGGCACAGAATGCGCTCGAGCCGATCAATGTCACCGCGTGGGCGAAGGATGGTGGTATCGAGTACTGGGGGGGATTGCAAGTGCCTTCCACGGTGCAGGAAGCGGCCGAGGTGATCGGCGGGATTCCTGCTGAGCGTGTGGTGCTGCATGAGCTTGTTTCGGGCGGCAGCTTCGGCTCGCGGGAATCGAAGTACTGGTTATTTGAGGTGACGTGGCTTGCGTTGAAAGTTGGCAAACCGGTCAAGCTGATGAATAGCCGCGAAGACGAAATGCGCGCGCTGTTCTATCACTCGGCGAGTTATCACCGTGGCAAAGCTGCACTCGATGCGCACGGCAATCTGACCACGTTGCAATTGCGCGCTGTGATGCCTGCCTCGCCGGAACAATGGGAGCCGGGGTATTTTGATCGTCCGGACCGGATGGACTACAGCACGACTGAAGCGATCAGCAAATATGAGTTCGCTTACGATGCGCCGCATGTCGATCTTGGTTGGGTGCGGCATGAGACGGGTGTGCCGACGGGTTGGTATCGGGCGGTGAGTTATATCCCGAACGTGTTCGCGGTGGAGTCGTTTATGGATGAGGCTGCGCATGCTGGGCAGCGTGATCCGGTTGAGTTTCGGCTTGCGCATATGAAGGACCCGCGGCATAAGGCGGTGTTGCGCGAGGCGGCGGAGCGGGCCGGGTGGGGGAAGGCGTTGCCTGCCGGTACGGCATTGGGTGTTGCGACGAATCAGGCGTATAGCAGCTATGTTGCGGTGGTCGCGCGGGTGGTGCGCAAGGGCGATGCGGTGGTGGTTGAGAAGCTGACGTGTGTCGCGGATTGCGGGTTGGCTGTGTCGCCGGGTGGGGTTGAAGAACAACTGTATGGCGGGCTGATGTGGGGGTTAGGGCATGCGACGGCGGATCGCATCGATATTCGGCATGGGCAGGTTGAGCAGAAGAACTTCGATACGTATCGCGTGATGCGGATGAGTGATATGCCGGAGGTTGATATTTTGATCGTGCAAGGCGATCCGGCGAAACCGGGTGGAGTGGGAGAGTTGTCGAGTCCTTCGGTGGCGCCGGCTGTGGCTAATGCGGTGTTCAGGTTGACGGGGAAGAGGGTGAGGGATACGCCGTTTGATCTTGAGAAGGTGGCGCAAGCGGGTGCTCACGGATCAGGGTTGGCGTTTGCCGCGGCCACCAGCCGGCTTACCTGAACCCGCAACTGGCTTGCTGGCGGGTTTGCTGCGTGGCTTTTGCACGCTGAATGGGTTACCGCTGGACAAGCTTGTGCCTTTACCCGCGGCCACAGCGCGTTGCGCTGCAGGCTTGCGTTTGTTTTCGCCACTTTGCGGGCGCGGTTTTTTGCTGAGCACCTGCGCGGCGCCCGGCGCAACTTGCGGCACTTTGGGCTTCTTAGGCTTCTTGGGTTTCTTGATGATCTGGCCCGTCGCGCTAGTTTGCGGCACACGGTGTTCGGCTTCAAAACCCGGCTCTTCTTCACGGGGCAGCGTTTGCCGGATCAGCGCTTCAATCGCGGCCAGTTGCGGCGCTTCATCGGCACACACAAGGGACACCGCCACGCCGCTGGCGCCCGCGCGGCCGGTACGGCCAATACGGTGCACGTAGTCTTGCGCCACGATCGGCAGATCAACGTTGATCACCAGCGGCAGGTCGTCGATATCCAGCCCGCGTGCAGCCACATCGGTGGCTACCAGCATACGTACTTCGCCCGTCTTGAAGCGCTCCAGCGCACGCAGGCGCGCGGGTTGCGGTTTGTCGCCGTGGATGGTGTCGACCGAATAGCCGGCTTCATCCAGGATGGCCGCCAGGTAATCCACGCCATTGCGGGTTTTGACGAACACCAGCGCGTGCTCCCAGTTGTTCTCAGCCACAAGGTGCATGAAGAGGTCCGGCTTGTTCTTTTTATCCACCGGCACCACCCACTGCTTGATCTTGCTGGCCGTGGCATTGGGCGGGCTGACGCTGATATTGACCGGGCCGCGCAGAATGCCCGCCGCCATGGCGCGGATATCATCGGTAAACGTGGCAGAGAACAGCAGGGTCTGGCGCTGAACGGGCAAGGCGGCAAAGACGGCGTTGAGTTCGCGCGCAAAGCCCAGATCCAGCATGCGGTCGGCTTCATCCAGCACCAGCGTTTGTACTTGATCAAACTGCACTGCGTTCTGGCGATTGAGATCCAGCAAACGGCCCGGCGTGGCAACGAGCACATCCACGCCTTTGCGCAACGTCATCATCTGCGGGTTGATACTCACACCGCCGTAGGCGGCCAGAAATCGTAAGTCGAGGCCTTTGCCGTAATCGATAAAGCTTTGCAGCACTTGTTCGGCCAGCTCACGCGTGGGCACCAGCACCAGAACGCGCGCGCGGTTGCTGGGGACCGCCGGGCCGTGTTGCACTAGCCGTTGCAACAGCGGCAGCGCAAAACCCGCCGTTTTGCCAGTGCCGGTCTGTGCCGCAGCCATGACGTCGCGGCCACTGAGCACAGCAGGAATCGCCTTGGCCTGCACCGGCGTAGGTGTCTGGTAATTGAGGTCCTGCAGATTACGCAGCAAGCGATCGATCAGGCCAAGCGAGGCAAAAGACATTGGCGTATTCCGGGCTAAAGCCGCAATTCTAGCGGTTACTGCCTGATTGCGCCGCGCGGATCAAGGGTCAAAAAGATCGACGTTGATCGCCCACTGAATCGTTGCGCAAGGCGGTCGCATAAGAACACTCGTACTTAGTTTGCCAGGTGCGGTCATTTTGCGGTCAGGCTCTCGCGCAACCGGGCCATCCGATCCCATGCCGCCGCGGCAACTCCTCGAGCCTTCAGTGGCATACTAAAGGCCAGGTTCGGCGTCCACCTACTGACGACGCCAACTACACGGACGGGATCATCGTGCTGCACAAGGGCGCGGTGGTTTATGAGCGCTATGCCGGCTGTCTCGACGCGACCGGACAGCATGGAGCGATGTCGGTGACAAAATCGCTGACCGGATTGCTCGGCGAAATGCTCGTCGCAGAAGGCGTGATTGATGACAATGCACGCGTCGACACCATCGTGCCCGAATTGCGGCAGAGTGCCTTTGGCGACGCCACCGTTCGCGAGGTGCTGGATATGACGACCGGACTTCAATACAGCGAGGACTATGCCGATCCCAAGGCGGAAGTCTGGAGCTATTCGGCGGCCGGAAGCCCGCTTCCCCGGCCTGGCGATTACAAGGGGCCGCGAACCTATTGGGAATATCTCGAGACCGTCCGCAAACAGGGTGAGCACGGAGCGGCCTTTGCCTATAAGACAGTCAATACCGACACGCTGGGATGGATCATCGCACGCAAGACCGGAAAATCGGTTGCCCAGTTGCTTGCGGAGCGAATCTGGAGCCGCATGGGTGCCGAACAGGACGGCTACTACACCGTTGACTCCCTTGGAACACCCTATGCCGGCGGAGGCTTCAATGCCGGCTTGCGCGACATGGCGCGGATCGGTGAACTGATGCTGGAAGGGGGCACGATCAACGGTAAGCGGCTGGTGCCAAAGACTGCGATTGACCACATCCGTGCGGGTGGTGACAAAGTCGCATTTGCAAAGGCAGGCTATGGGCTGCTCAAGGGATGGAGCTACAGCGGCATGTGGTGGATCACGCACAATGATCACGGTGCGTTCATGGCGCGCGGCGTCCACGGGCAGGCGATCTACGTCGATCCTGCTGCGCAAATGGTGATCGCGCGTTTCAGCTCACATCCGAGCGCAAGCAATGCGGCGAACGATCCGACTGCCTTGCCCGCCTACCAGGCAGTGGCAGAATATTTGATGACCCGCCCGTAGCGCGGTCATCGCTTGGCATGATTAAGTAATCGGAAAACTTTCAGTGAGTGTAGGTGCAACGAAGTGGAACCGGAAGCCGGTTCATGGGTGAGGAAGGTTTTCAGCTCCATATTTCGGCCAACCTGCTCCGTAGAAGCTATTGGTCGTTCGTGATGCGTGACGCCTGTAACGGGTACTACGTGGCGATGAACGGAGCATCGACTATTCAGAATGACGCGTCGTCTGAGCGCTCAGGACCGAGAGTATGAGTTCACCGATACAGGAAGCGGCCGTCCGGCTGCTCGACGCCGTCACCGTCAACAATCCGCCCATTGCTGACCTACAACCCAAGCCGCCACACCGTCGGCAATAGCCGAACTGCGCTCGACGGTTATCGGGCGGGTCTCGGACGCTCCAGTCATTCGGGTGACGGCTTCGCAAGATGGGCGAACGGCAATAACTTGCCCGCTTCGCACGAAGATAGCCGCGGCGGAAAGCGGTCTCGCGAACCCGTTTGCAACATCGATTTGTGCGGCGCGTCGAATGTGTGCCATAGACTGTGGGATCAAGTCCAGCTACGCCCGCCCATCGGCGTATCATCCGGGCATATTGCCTGGTTGAAAGATGTGGGAATGCGGATAGTCGACTTGGGAAAGGTACTGCTCTGGCCTCAGGGCGGCCTTCTCAAGCCACGCGTGGACTGCCGACCGGGCCGGCTCAGTCAGCTCAAATTGGACGGGGCGTCTCGGCCGATGCCGGTGCAGGTGGCTTTCGTTAGAATCTGTTTTCGATTCTTTTATTTGTCTATTACCGGAGGCGAACGTGCCAGGGTTACTCCCCGATGTCGACCGCGAGGGACTCCTCGAATACTCAGTCGTTTACACCGACCGATCCATCAACCATATGTCGCAGCTTTTTCAGGGAGTCGTACGGGATATTTCCAGCGCGCTGAAAAAAGTCTACAACGCGAAGTCGGCCATTATCGTCCCGGGCAGCGGGACATTTGGCATGGAAGCTGTCGCCCGGCAGTTCGCGACGAACAAGAAGTGTCTGGTGATTCGCAATGGCTGGTTCAGTTTCCGCTGGTCGCAGATTTTCGACATGGGCGGCATTCCGTCTGAATCGATGGTGTTGAAGGCGCGTCCGGTCGAACAAGGAAGGCAGGCCGCGTATGCACCGCCGCCGATTGAAGAAGTGGTCGCTGCGATCAGGGAAAACAAGCCGGATCTGGTCTTTGCGCCGCATGTCGAAACCGCATCCGGGATGATGTTGCCTGATGCCTATTTGCGCGCGGTGGCCGACGCTGTTCATGCCGTCGGCGGCATGTTTGTACTGGATTGCATCGCCTCCGGTACGATCTGGGTGGACATGCAGGCCAGTGGCATTGATGTCCTGATCAGCGCACCGCAAAAGGGATGGAGCGCATCACCCTGCTGCGCACTGGTCATGCTCAGTCCTCTCGCCCGCGAAAGAATCGACGCAACAGCCAGCACCAGTTTCGCTTGCGATCTTCGCAAGTGGCTGCAGGTTATGGAAGCCTACGAGAACGGTGGGTTCGCGTACCACGCCACGATGCCCACGGATAGTCTCGCGACGCTGCGCGACGTCATGAAGGAAACCGAGGCATACGGCTTCGACAAAGTGAGAGCGGAGCAGGCTGAACTCGGCACGCGCGTTCGCTCACTCCTGGTTGCCAAGGGTTTCAAAAGCGTGGCGGCTGAAGGTTTTCAGGCTCCGGGCGTCGTGGTCAGCTATACCGACGATGACGGCATACGATCCGGCAAGAAATTTGCTGATGCCGGCTTGCAGATCGCGGCCGGCGTTCCCCTTCAATGCGACGAGCCTGAAGACTTCAAGACCTTCCGAGTCGGATTATTTGGCCTGGACAAACTGCATGACGTCGAAGGCGCGGTCGCCAGGCTTGCCAAGGCGTTGGACGGTATCGTTTAGGGCGCTTTTCCGGAGCATGTGCGCATGGTTCGTCGTCCTCGCAACCACAACGGCCGATCGACGTGCTCCGTCGTGAATGACTGTTGCCAAGGGTACAACGGCCGTTCGCGTCGTTATATCGCGCTTTACCCGGTCCGTTTCGCGGAAATTAGTCTAAGGGTGGAACAGCCCCGTCAGCCAGCGTCTTAAGCAGGCGCGCGCGACGGCGTTCGAGGTCCGCTATCTGGCGTTCGATCGAGGCCAGCCGTTTGCGCTGCGCATCGGAGGTTTCGGGACATGAACCCGCGCCTTCGATCATGCGCATGCAGTCGGGAAAGGAGCGGATATCAGCCAAACTGAAACCGGTTGCGATCATGCGCTGAATCTGCCAAGACACACCTCGATGGCGAGCGCAGATTTCTCGGCCTGTGTTTCCATACGCAGCCCGGCAAGTCCACAACGGAGCGTCTGCTTGCAAATGCAGCGATGGCGTCGTGGGACATGCAGAGCGGAGTTCAGTCGATGACTGTCGCCGCTTCCGAGGGCTTGAGCAAAACCAGAGTGCCTGTGTTGCTGCTCTATGGCGAACACGACGCGCTTGTGAATACTAGCGGTGCGATTGCCCGGGCGAAGGAACTTGATCCACACATTCAAACCAAGCTGTACGCGAATTCGGGTCACGCGCCTTTCATTGAAGAGCCGGATCGTTTCAATCACGATCTGGCCGCTTTCATTGATACCGCCGTGGCGCACTGAGTCGACTTCCGAAACGAGAGGAACACATGTCAACTGATACCCTCCGTCATGAATCGCGTGACCATTTCCCGGGTTTCTGCGGTCTCCAGGTCGACGCAGGAGATGTCTCCTTTAACGGCGTGATTAGCGGCTCTGGACCACTAGTACTCCTGTTGCACGGCTATCCGCAGACGCATCTGGCATGGCGCTACATTGCTCCTCAGCTGGCACGTTCATTAAGCGGGGGGAACGGTCCTGGCCGCGCAGCGCGGGGTCTGAGCCGCGTCAGCGCGAGGCTTGCAACCTCGCGCGGCAAACGCAACGCACCAATCTAACTTCTCGCCGATGACAGTTCGATGCGCTTGCGCTGCAGGAACCGGCGCACGGCCGGATCGCGCTCGAGTCCGATGGCGAGATCGTACGCGCTGAGCGCTTCGGCCGTCGCGCCGGCACGCGCGAGCAGATCAGCACGCGCGGCCCAGTACGGCTGGTAGTCGGCCAGCCGCGGATCGTCCACATACGGCTCGAGCGCGTCGAGCGCCGCCTGCGGACCGTCCCGTTCCGCCTGCGCGAGAGCGCGGTTCACCGCGACCACCGGCGACGGCGCGATCGCGAGCAGCGCATCGTAGAGTTGCACAATCTCGTCCCAGTTCGGGCGATGCGTCCGGCAGCGGTGAACGTGCGCCGACTGCAGCGCGGCCTCGAGCTGAAAGCGTCCAATTGCGTTGAATGTGCTTGCGCGCCGCAGCAATGCGTTGGCTGCGTCGATCATCGGTGCGTTCCATGTCGCCGGATCCTGAGCCGACAGCGGCACGTAGTCGCCGGCCGCATCGCGTCGCGAATCGCGCCGCGACTGTGCATACAACATCAGCGCGAGCAGACCAAGCGTCTCTGGCTCCTCGGGCAGCAGTTCGACGAGCAGTTGTGCAAGAAACAGCGCCTCGTCGGCGAGATCGCGCTGCCCGGCATCGCCGCCGACAGGATCGGTCCACCCTTCCGCATACGCCGCATAGACCGCTTCCAGCACCGCAGCGAGCCGGCCGGGCAACTCCTCGCGCTCCGGTACGCTGAACGGAATGCCAGCTTCACGGATCTTGTTCTTTGCCCGCACGAGACGCTTGCTCATCGCGGCGGGCGACATCAGGAAGGCAGACGCAATCGTCTTCGCTTCGAGCCCCAGCACCACCTGCAGCATCAGCGGCGTGCGAATCGCGGCCTCGAGCGCAGGGTGCGTGCACGCGAACAGTAGCGCAAGCCGCCGGTCGGGCAACATGCCTGCTTCACGCTCGTCGATCTCGTCGGCGAGGATCGAGAGCTGGTTCACCACTTCGTCGCCGACACGACGATGACGCACGCCGTCGAGCGCCCGGCGGCGCGCAACCGTCATCAGCCACGCTTCGGGATTCGCGGGGCAGCCTCGCTTCGGCCAGTCCGCGAGCGCGGCCGCAAACGCGTCGGCCAGCGCGTCTTCGGCCGCGGCGACGTCGCGCGTGCGCATCGCCAGCAGCGCGACGAGCTTGCCGTAACTGCGGCGAGCGACCGCCTCGGCAATCGAATGCGCGGCGCCGTCAATGTCACGGTCGCCGTCGGACGGGCTCATGCAGCAGATGGCGCGTCGTAGGGGGCAGTCCAGACCGGGCGCACTTCCATGAGGCCGTGCGCCGCGCCGGGACAACGCGACGCCCACGCTATCGCCGCGTCCAGGTTGGGCACGTCGATCAGGTAGTAGCCGGCGAGCTGCTCCTTCGAATCGGAATACGGTCCGTCAAGCACCTGCGGCTTGCCGTCGACGAGCCGCACCGTAGTGGCTGTGCTCGTGTTCTGCAGCCGGTTGGCGCCCATCAGCGCCTCCGCTTTTTTCAACGATTCGGTGTACGCCTGATATGCGGCAACCCCTTGCTGCCGCTCGCTGTCGGTCAACTGGTTCCAGCCGTTTTCTTCCGAATAGATCATCAATAGGTATTGCATATGAGCCTCCGTCATGGGGTTAAGGCGGGTGAATTGCATTGGGCCGCCATTACAATGACGCTCGGGCCGCATGCTGACGGACAGGTGGCGTCAAAAAAAGCGAACGGCGCACCAACCTTAATCGTTCGCCTTCTAGTTGCACTGCAAGAATGTTTGCTGATCCTCCTGAGCTTCTTTCAGCATTTGCTACTATTGCGACGCAGCAAATACGCCATTCAACTAGGGGATATGATGAAACGAGTTCTCCTGGCACTTGCCCTTACGTGTTCGTCCGCCATTGCCGGCACCCTTGATCCCGCCGACGTCATCTCGCAGCAAAGCGGATTGCCTGCGAGTGAAGTGCAAGCCATGCTCGCGAACTGCGACGAGAACCAGATGAGCCTGAACTTCTGCGCATGGCGTGACAGAGTGGTTGCCGAGCAGAAGCTGCAGGATGCCATCGACGATAAGACCTCGAATTCTCCAGATTGCAAGGCGCGTCTGGAAAAGAAAATCACCGCATGGAAGAAGCGCCGCGACGCGAGTTGCAAGAAGTCAGCCGAGGCGGAAAACGGAGGTGGTTCCATCGTGCCGATGGAAATTGCCGCCTGCCAGGCCGCAGAGACCGACCGCATGACGAAGGTTGTCGCATCGATCCGCCGATGCAATTGACTGACAAGTCGACGTATAGCCGGCAGCAGCGGTGGCAAAGGAAGCATGTGGCCAAAGCCGCAGCCTTTCTTTCTAACATGAGCCGCTCAATTGTCGGCCGATTCAGACGCGATTGTGGATTGGATTCGGTCGAACTGCAGCAGTCGCTAGTCGTCTCAGTGCGGCCACAAAAGCGGTCGTGCAATGCCATGGACACAATCAGAGTGCTTGCAGTGTTTGGGTGGATGCTTACTGCCGTATGCCAGCTTACAAATTCGGAAAATTTCGCTTAAAGACATACGGTTAAGCAAAAATATGCTGCCAGAATATTTCGCGTAGTTCCGGCAAACCATGCAGATTTTCTGTCCATATTACGTCAGGCGTCTAAACGGAGGCAAACGATGACACGAGTTCGCGTTAAGGGCTTCACCATCTCGCTCGACGGATATGGAGCAGGCCCGAATCAAGACATCAACAATCCGCTCGGCGTTGGCGGGACGGAACTGCACCAGTGGCTTGTCCCAACACGCACGTTCCAGCAGACCTTGTTCGGCAAGGACGGCGGTACGACCGGGATTGACGATGATTTCGCCGCCCGTAGCTTTCAGAATGTTGGGGCCTGGATTCTTGGGAGGAACATGTTCGGACCCATTCGTGGGGACTGGCCGGACACAAACTGGAAAGGCTGGTGGGGAGACAATCCACCGTATCACGTTCCAGTCTTCATCTTGACCCATTATGCTCGCCCGCCCATCGAGATGGAAGGCGGCACGACGTTCCACTTCATAACCGGAGGCTTTCGCGAGGCGCTCGACCGTGCACGCGAGGCTGCTGCCGGAATGGACGTGCGGATCGGCGGTGGCCCGGCCACAATCCAGCAGTATCTTCGAGAGGGCCTTATTGATGAACTGCACATTGCTATCGCGCCGGTCCTGCTCGGCAGGGGAGAATCGCTGTTTGGAGGGGTTGACTTGCGGGCTCTGGGATACGAATGCGTTGAATTCGTAGCGTCGGAGAAGGCCACGCATGTCGTCCTACGGCGCCAGGGGCACACGGGCGCCTAACCCGCTCGCCGAAGGGACGTCTCCGACGGGACGCGGCCTTAGCCTGGACGTTGAGTGTCCGCTTTTCCAATCACCAGCCATCTAAATTGGGTCGAACTAGGTCGGTCATCATCGGACAGAGTTTGGCCAGCAGCGAACGATCGCGGATGGTAGCTATCCTGTGCCCCTGGTGAGGTCTGAATCTCTTGTGCGGCTACTCGCGTGGATAACCCTGAGCTTGAGCGATAGCTCAGGTCGGCAGCGTGACGATCGGCGCTTCAGCCAGGCGCCAAGGAGACATCATGACGGTGAAGCGTATGGACAATGTCGGCATCGTGGTTGAAGACATCGATGCCGCCATTGAGTTTTTTGCCGAACTTGGCCTTGAGCTCGAGGGGCGCGCCCCAATCGAAGGAGACTGGGCAGATGGGGTCACTGGATTGCGCGGCATGCGCGTCGAAATTGCCATGATGCGTACGCCGGACGGTCACAGCCGGCTCGAGTTGTCCCGATTCCTTGCGCCACCTGTGGTCGCCGATCACCGTCGCACCCCGGTGAACGCCCTTGGTTACCTACGCGTCATGTTTGCCGTGGAGGACATCGACGATACGCTCGCCCGCCTCGGTAAACGCGGCGCGGAACTCGTCGGCACAGTGGCCCAGTACGAAAACACGTATCGGCTCTGCTACATCCGGGGTCCCGAAGGAATCCTCATCGGGCTCGCTCAAGAACTCGGGCATGGCGCCTAACCGCTCCATCGAGCGGACGTCCAACAGCAAGCTTCGCTTGCTTTCGGCCGCCGCTCATGTCGAACGTTAGCGACCGGCGGCTTCCCGCAAGAGAAATTCGGAGCGCTGCTCGACCGCTATGGGTCTTCAGCGTTACGATCGACCTGGCCGCTCTCGGGCCGCACGCGGCCATCTCCGGACAATCGTCGCGGACGCTAAAATCGTTGGCACTCGGCTCAGGGCCCCAATGTGTTAGCGGGCTGGTCCCAATCGCGTGTGTCTGTGTTGCCTTCCGACACCCTCCTGAGAAAACGATTAAGCCGGCAGGACAACTACTTGATGGGCTGGTTTTCGCTGAAGAAATCAACCAGACTCTGAGGCGCGTTGGGGCCGAGACACACGTTGAGGATTCTTTCTGACTCCGCGGCTTCGGACGCGCTGCGGGGAAAAAGGTCCCTTTCATACGCGATCAGTGCGGCCTCAAAGTCACCTGGGTTGGCTGCGATGGCCTTCCCAAGTTCGGCGCCGTCGAACATTGCGAGATTGGCCCCTTCGCCTGACGGGATCATCAGGTGCGCCGCATCGCCGAGCAGAGTCACCCCGGGCACGCGAGCCCATCGGTGCTCGACCGGGAGCGCATGAATAGGACGAGGCACAGGGTCAGTCTCACCGTCGGTGATGAGCGCTGTCAGCTCCGGAGCCCAGCCGTCGAATTCCTCGGCAACACGGGCCAGCGCAATTGCCGGATCGGAGAAGTCGATGCTGTCAATCCAGTCCCTGGACTTGTTCAACTCCACGTACGTGTGCAGCACGCCATTGGGCTCGCGGTGCGCGGCGATGCCTTTTCCCGGCGCCAGCGCAAACAAGGCGCCATCGCCAACAGCTTCCGCGCTCGCCTTGTGACGGGTGTCGCTGTCAAACAGGCATGTCTCGATGAATGAGGTGCCGACATACACCGGCTTCGCCTCGGAAAGAAGTGGACGAACTCTCGACCAGGCACCGTCGGCCCCGACGAGAAGATCGGCAGTCACGGCTGCGCCGTTAGCAAAGGTCAACACGTGCCGTCCGCCGCTGAGCGCAGACACCTCCGTGACTTTGTGTCCCCAGCGGACCGTGCCGACAGGCAGTGAGTCGAGCAGAATCCGGCGAAGCTCTCCTCTGGGTACCTCAGGTCGACCGCCTGTGCCATCGTCGGCATCTTCAAACAGGACGTTGCCATCCTTGTCGAGTACCCGCGTTGCCTGGCCGCCAGCATGAATGATCTCAAGGAATTGATCGAAGAGTCCCGCTGCCTTAAGTGCGAGCTGTCCGTTGTTTTCGTGGATATCCAGCATGCCCCCTTGCGCTCGCGCGTTTGCCGAGGCGTCTGCTTCGTAGACCGTCGCAGAGATGCCATGGACGTGAAGCACCCGCGCGAGAGTCAATCCACCCAGCCCCGCACCGATGATCGCTACTGAAGTATTCATCCTGTTTCCCTGTTTCCCTGTTTCCCTGTTTCCCTGGTGATCGGAGATCGCTACATGTCTGTACTGCAGGCAGCGGTTTGGAACATCGTTCCATGGTAATATTGGAACAACATTCCATAAGTGTCAAGATGAAGCATGGCAAAAAAAGTACGTAGCATTCAACGCCGGGAGGAATCGCTCTCGCCCGGTCAAATCGTTGCGGCATCGATCGAGCTCCTCGATTGCGGCGGAGAGCGGGGGCTGACTTTCCGCGCTCTGTCCGAGCGGCTCGCCACCGGTCCTGGTGCTATTTACTGGCACATCTCCAGCAAGAGCGATCTTCTGACTGCCGCGTGCGACGCCATCGTCGCTCGCACGATGAGTGCGCCCGTGGACGGCTCGACGCCGAAAGCAACCATTCGCGCGCTCGCTCTGGCCATGTTCGACGCGATCGACGAGCATCCGTGGGTTGGCTCAGCGCTGACACGTGCCCCCGGGCAGTTGCCGACGGTGCGGGTTCTCGAACGCATTGGCCAGCAACTGCGCGCTCTTGGTGTGCGGGCCGAAGAAGAGTGGGCAACGGTGTCCGCGTTGCTGAGCTACATTCTTGGCGTCGGAGGACAGAACGCGGCGAACTCGCATTTCGCTCGGGAGCAAGGCCTCGATAGATCCAACTTTCTAAACGAGGTGTCGACTGCGTGGTCTCAGCTCGATCCGGATGAGTACCCGTTCACCCGCAACGTAGCCAGACAGTTGCGCGTTCACGACGACCGTGTCGATTTTCTCGCCGGAATCGATCTCATGCTTCGCGGGATCGAGTCAGCGGGCGGTAGTCGATCTGACAGCGCGTCGTGATCGGCGCCGCTACCGTCTCGATAGCGCAGTCTGTCTAGACATTTATGTATTGCCCGTCGATTTCGCGTCCGTTGACTCGAATGCTTTAGTGAGCGAACACACTCGGTTCCTTGAGTTTCTTCTGAATCAGGCGATGGTCTCGACGACCGCTTTGGAGCGGCACATCTGTGTCTTGTGGGTTGGGATTCGCCACTCGCACAGGGCAGTGACCGGGCTAGAACCAGTCGCCCAAGGAGGCCACTCACGTAACGGCTATTCGTCTCGTTCGGGGTGGCGAAACCGTGAGCGAGGAATTTCGGCGATCGCCGCGATCTCGATCATCAGTTCAGGTCGGTATAGACGTTCGACCTGGACGGTCGTGGTGACAGGATACGGCGCGGCAAAAAATTCTTGCCGGATGTCTCCGGTGGTCATGAAGGCCTCAATGTCCGTTGCATATTGAACCACTGAAATCACATCAGCCATCTGTCCGCCCATCGCCGCTACGACACGGCGAATATTCTCCAGAACCTGTCGTACCTGCACCCGGATGTCGTGTTGCCCTACGACTTGCCCGTGCCGATCGAGTGACACCTGGCCTTTCAGGTGCACGATATGCCCATCGCCTTGAATGACCGCCATCGAGAACGTGCCGAACGGTGCCCAAACTTCCATCGGGTTCACTGCATCTGTCATTGCCGAACTCCTTTGACGGGGTGTCGCCCGGAATCATACATGGCCAACGATGCGTCCATCGATGGCCGCGTTCGAACGAAAATATCGCTCTACTATGTGTTCTCCGCCATCTCGCGAACCGTCTGAATGATCTTCGTCTTCATATGGAAGAATGTTTCGCTATCCCTCAACGCCAGTGTGCGTGTGGTACCCAAATGGGACGTGACATCGATGTCCTCGAGCACCCGTGCGGGTCGTCGTGAAAACACGATGATCCTGTCAGCAAGGAAGACTGCTTCTTCGACATCGTGAGTGACGAAGATGACAGTGCGCACCTCCTCACTTTGAATGCGGCGCAACTCCACCTGGAGCTGCTCCCGCCGCTGCGCGTCGAGAGCGCCGAATGGCTCATCCATCAGAAGCACTTCGGAACCCGCAGCAAGCGTTCGTGCGATTGCGACGCGTTGGCGCATGCCTCCCGATATCCGGTTCGGGTAAGTGCCTGCGAATTCATGAAGGCCGACAAGGCGAAGATAGTGATCGGTGCGACGGCGCTTTTCGTCCTTGCCAAGGTCGGCCCGGTAGCGCATGCCAAAGGCCACATTCTGGCTGACGGTCAGCCAGGGAAACGACGAGTACGATTGAAACACCATGCCACGTCGCTGGTCGGGCTTGCCGACCGGCTCGCCCTCAAGCCGGATTTCGCCGGCGCTCGGCGTATCGAGCCCACCTGACATTCGCATCAGTGTCGTCTTGCCGCAACCGGAGGGCCCTAGAAATACGACGAACTGGCCTCGTGGGATAGTCAGATCAAAGGGCTTTTCCACGACGGGCAACCCGCCAAAGAGCTTGGTGACCCCGTCGAAAACAAGATACTCGGTAGTTCGAATGTTCATCAATCAGTACTCTTGAGGTATCGGAACAGCCGTCGATGAAGCGCGCGAATGACCTGGTCGCTGACAAGTCCAATCATGCCGATCACAAACACTCCAGCCATGACCTGGTCTGTCTGCATGTAACGGCGTGCGTTCCATATGACGAAGCCCAAACCGCTGTCGGAGGCCACGATTTCGGCAATGATCAGGTAGGTCCAGCACCAGCCGAGTGTAATGCGCAAATTGTCGACCAGATTGGGCAGCATCGATCGCCAGGCGATATCCGTAAGAATCTGGAACGGGCGGCCACCGAGCGTACGCGCGATCTCGATGTACTCGTTTGGAACGCGATTAGCGTCGTCGACTACCAGCAAGACTAGCTGGAAGAACGTTCCTAGCCACAGCAGGAAGATCTTTGTTTCCTCTCCGACACCGAACCAGATGATACTGATCGGCACCAGCGCCGGCGTCGGCAAGTACCGGATGAAATCCACGATCGGTTCGAGCGCGGCGTTAACCGGACGATAGCTGCTCATCAACAGGCCGATGGGAATCGCCATCGCCGCCGACAGCGCAAATGCAGTGAGAATGCGCCCGATCGAGACCAGTGCGTTGCCAATGATTTGCCCTTCGAGGGTCATGGTCAAGAGGCTGTGGGCGATCTCGACTGGCGACGGCAGAAAGGTCGGATCGACCCACCCGCTCCATGACGACATCTGCCACACCAGCAAGACTGCGAAGCTGGCGCCGAAGCCAATGAGAATATTGGCCCGGCGACTGATGCTTCCGCGAAAGGAGAAGGCGTTTGGAAGCGGTTTGATCACTTGAGGTCGGTAGCCGAGATGGATTGCAAAAGCGAACCGTCGAATGAGCCGGCGGCCGACAGCGTATGGTCCGATGCACCGTTCGCCAGATTTAGCTTCATCAGCGTATCGAAGGTCTTGTAGATGGAGCCGGGCTTGTCAGTGGCGCCAAGATAGTGCTTCGCCGTGTCGAGCGACGTGTAGGAAAGGCTTCCATCGATGCTTGCCTTGAAGTCCTTGCCGCTCTGGTTGAAGTGAGGCGCGGCAAGACGGATGAAGTCAGCCGGCTCGGCGTTGTAATACGCAATCGCCTTGTACACGCCGATCAGGAAGTTCTTGTAGACGAGCGGGTCGGCTTTGAGTTTTGACTGGTTGACGATGATTGCGTCCACAATCGTACCTGGATAGCTTGCCGATGAAACCAGAATATGAGCGCCGCGTTTCGCGTCTAGCGTGATTGCCTTGTTCATGAACGGTTGGAACGTCCCGATCGCCGCAACGTTATGGTCTGAGAACACCGATAGCGCGTCAGATCCCGCAGTTTGCTTGATCGTCATGTCCTTATAGCTGAGCCCGGCTTTGCTCAGTTCAAGTTGCAGGAGGAGGTAGGCAGGAATATCCGTCTCCATTGCCACCACTTTTCCCTTCAGATCGCTGACCTTCTGGATCGAACCGTCCGCTACCACGCCGTCTCCACCATTGGACTCGTCGATGGTGCCGATCATGACCCCCGGCGTCGAGGGGCTGCGCGGGCGACGCTGATAGTCGTCGACTGTACGCATGTCTACTTCAATATCGCCATGGGCAATCCCTGCCAGCGCGTCTGCCTGCTCGTCGTCAAACTTGACGGTGACCTTCAGCCCGAGCTGTTTGAAGTAACCAAGGTCGCCCGCTACGAAGACCGGTGCGAATCCGGACCAGTTGTTACATATCACGCGAATCGCTTTGTCTTCCGCGTGGGCGGCCTGGGTGGTTGCGATCAGACCGAACGCAAACATGGCCGCCCGAGCGGCGGTTCTATAGTTGAGACGATGTGACATAGAATGCACCCCTAACGAATGGTCAAGATTGAAACTGCGACGAGGAAGAATCAGCTACGAGCGGGATTGGCGTCGCCAACCCACCGGTTCATGCGGACATCGACAGCGAGTGACTTCTGGTACATGGCGCGATAGTACGGAAGCCATTCGGCGGCTTCGCGCGTCAAGGTTTCGCGCTGACCGGCGGCGGCCGCCATGATGGCGCGTGCTTCCTGCCGCAGCGCGGGTTCATCAATGGTCAGAAGCTTGCCGTCCCGCATCACCACGCGACCCGCAACCATCGTCATGACGACTGCGCGGCTTGCATCCGCATACACAAGCTGGCGGGCGATATCGTTGAGCGGGGTGAACGGCAGCGTATCCAGATCGAGCATGACCAGATCGGCCTGAAACCCCGGCGCGATACGCCCGAGCTGATGACGCTGACGCATCGCCGTGGCGCCGCCGTCGAACATGCACTGAAGGATTTCGTCAGCCACGGGCCAGCGTTGGGGGTCCGGATCGCCGATTGTGTGGATCAGCGCGGCCGTTTTCATGACCGACCACAGGTTGACCGCGTCGTCCGCGATGATTTCGTCGGATCCCAGCGCAATCGGAACGCCCGCTTGTGCGAGCCGCCGGAACGGCATGACGCCGCTGCCGAGTCGCAGGTTGCTGATCGGGTTGTGAATCACCTGGGCACGGGCGCGCGCTAGCAGAGCAATGTCGTCGTCGTCGATCCATACGGCGTGGATGACATTCATGCGTTCAGACAGAAGCGAGAGGTCGTCGACATACTGGATCAGCGAGCGGCCATTCAGACACACTTCGCCAAAAACGCGCTGAAGGCGAGTCTCGAGCATGTGGATGTAAAACGGCAGATCGTGGGCACGGCTGAGCGTGTCCAGTTCTCGCAGATAATCGACGCTGACGCGCTGCGGTGCTGAACAGGAAACAGCGGCGCGCAGGCGTCCATCGCTGGATTGATGCCACGTATCGATCAGATAGCGATAGTGGCGCAGCAGGTCGTCCGTCTGCATGGGCGCGGGAGCTTCGAGCCGCGCTCTGAGTTCATCCGGAACGAGGTCGCGGAGAAACGGGAGTTTGGCGATTTCAGGCAGGTTAGGCTGGTCGAGTGCCACAGTCGCCCGAATACCGATATCGCGGTAGGCGCTCATTACCGCGTCGATTTCGGCGTGGCTCGGTGCCGGCAGGAAGAACGCATCGTCCTGCACCGACGTGACGCCGAGCTTCAGCATTTCGGCGGCGCCAATCTGCGTGCGGACGTAGGCGCCGCGGGCCGATACCGCTGCGTCAGGCGTCGCAGGCACTTCATAGAGCATGAAGAGCTCGAGCGGCAGACTGTCCAGCGCGCCCTTCAGAAAATTGGTGGGCGAATGGAAATGTGCGTTGATCAGACCCGGCATGACGAGGTGCCCGGCGCCGTCTATCACGACGTGCGCATCGCCTATGCCTAGAGAGGCATCTGGGGCAATTTCGCGGATCCTGCCGTGCTCGATGACGATGTCCGCACATGCATGCTGCGGGCACGTGGGATCCATCGTCAGTACGCAGGCATTCCTGATGACGGTCAGGGGTGCCACACCGTCGCTTGTCTGGGCCGAAGAAGTGTTCGCCGGCCCAACAGGGTTGTCGCTCATCGCGATCACCTTTTTGCTGGACGGGCACGCCAACCCGATATCCTCTGTGAGATCAGAGGAGCGCTGCCTTTAACGGTTTCGAAGTTAAAGGAAAATTTTTTTGTCGTCAACGCGTCAAAAAACGCGCTGTTATCAAAGCGGAATCGTGCTCGCTGCTCGCGAGGCTTCCGCATGGACGCGCAAATCACTGCCATGGCGCGGCCAGTTTCCTGCTGGTCTCTTCCACAGCAACCCTTAAGATGGGGAGTCTCTATGAAATTTGACTGGCACCGAGGCCCGATTAACCGGGCCACTAAAATTGACGAGACTTACAAGAACACCCAGAACGTTCGCCGGTTTCTGACGAGTGAGTGTGGTGAGACGTTCAGGTTCGATCGATCCTTCATGGCCTGGATTAAAAGTGGAGTACCCAGGAACATGGGCGAGGTGGCAGACGAATGGGTCAGGTTGCGTAAGGTCGACGTCGAAACTTAACTGCCCCGATGCAACGCGCACTGGATCATGACCACCGTTCCTTCGTGCTACGATTCACGTTGCCTGACTGACATAACGAAAGCAGGCTTGACTCACCCCGTAATGAACTGATAAAGACTCCCGCGAACAATGTACGCAGCTGCCTGGCCTCCCTCGAAAACGCACTGAAAGCCTGTGTCGATGCAGCGATTGCATCTACCTTGGCGTTCGTCCCGGACCTGTTGTCAATAACAGTCCGGAGATGTCGCTCGAATCGACTTATCGCATTCAGATTCGCGCGACTGCATTTTCACGAGACCACAACATGCGTATTCTCAATACGATGGCGGCTCACGCTATCCCGCTCGTTCCCCGTTCGCTGATCCGTAAGATCTCCCGCCGCTATATTGCTGGCGAAACGCTTTGCGATGCTTGCACGCGCATTCACGCGCTCCATGCAGCAGGCTTCCGAACGACCGTCGATGTGTTGGGCGAGACCGCGTCGTTGCCGGATCAGGCAGAGTCGATGACTCGCGATTATCTCGATCTCGTTCAGGCGCTTGGCGCGCAGAATGAGTCCACCGAGCTGTCGATAAAATTGACCGCGCTGGGGTTGCATCTCGACGAAGACGCGTGCATGGCGCGGGTCACGGCGATTCTGCGAGCGGCAGCATCGCACGGAATCAGCGCGTGCATCGACATGGAAGACATCAGTTGCACCCAGAAAACGCTGGACTCGTTCGTAAAGCTCGAAGCCGACGGATTTCCAGTTGGAATTGCACTGCAAGCGTATTTGACGCGCACGAACGGTGACATCGTTCCGCTGCAGGCACGCAAGAGCCGCATGCGCATTTGCAAGGGAATTTATGCAGAGGCAACCGAGCATCTCGTCGACCGTGCATCGAGGGATCGGGCAGCGATCAACACGCATTTCGTTCGGCATGTTTCGAGTGCAATACAGGCCGGATCGTTCGTGGGCATTGCAACGCACGATGCGCAACTGATCGATGTGCTGATCAATTGGCTGCAATGCGAGCGGATTGACAGGTCACGATTCGAGTTTCAGATGTTGCTGGGGGTATGCGAACCGCTGCGTGATGCTCTGCTTGCGCAAGGATTTAACGTGCGCGTCTATGTGCCGTACGGTCATGATTGGTATGGTTACAGCACCCGGCGAATCAAGGAGAATCCGCGAATTGCCGGATATATCCTGGCGGCGATGATACGTAGCGCTCGGGCGCGCTAGCAGTTACAGCAGGATCGGCGGAGCGGGGCCGGCCAGATCGGTGGTCCTGCTTTTATATTTATCGAGGATGACCGTAAAGCCATGGCGCGCCGTAAGGCGGTCTATGTTTCGAACGGCTGTTTTCGAGAAGTCCGACCGACCGCTCGTTGTGTGGACACACCGGCGACAAAGTCGGCAATCCGGCCTGCTGCGGTCCGTCCGCTAACGAGAAGGGCGGAGGACCGCTCAGGGGGCACTGAGTCACATGCGTCGGGCAGCGTGCGGCCACTATGGGAGGGCCGCAAGGCGTCCAGCCGCGCGCTCGGTAGCTATCCTGCGATGTTCGATGAATGACGCGATCTTTTGGCGGGTCGCTTCGACCAGTGAAACGGGTGCGGTACGCGGCGACCCGGTTTGATAAGGAGGCTCGGGGTCATACTCCATCTGAAGTTGTATCTCCTGCGCAACTTCGTGTCCCATAAGATCGGCCACTACGGTCAATGCAAAATCGATTCCGGACGTGACACCTGCACCCGTTATCTGGTTCCGGTCGCGCACAACACGTTCCTGAACGGGTCCGAGTCTTCTCAGCGTTCACGATAGTTTCCGGTTAGTGGCAAAGAGTCACCGTAGCACAGCGGGGGAACAGCGCTTAACAAACGTCGCTTTGTTATAAGCAAGACTAAACTAGGCCTGTTCTGCACTATGAGCGCTAGTGTTGTCATGCCGGGCGGTCATGCTTGCCATTTCGCAACCCACTTTCTGCGCTGCCGCCAGTCCCGCTGATGAGCGACGCGAGAGTCCACTATGGGTCACCCTCGGTCCGTTATCGAACTTCCGAGTTCGGCCGGGAGCGGCCCCACACAATCGATCCGCGAACGACTGCTTACGGCAGATGAACCGCCCTTAGACATGCAGCGGCGCCCTGACGACCGAGGTGAGAAAGGTCAAACCTGCGACCGGTCAGGAAAACCACAAGCGTGCCGAACCCTCATAGGCTTACGTCAAAGTCCTCGGGACTGCCCGATCGCATGTGCGCCTTCATGAAATCGATCCATGCCCGTATTTTTGTATCGAGGTATTGTCGGGACGCATACAGCAAATACAGGTCAGTTTCGTTGACCGTGTATTCCGGCAGTACGGCGATAACGTCGCCGAGTTGTATCTCTTGCGACGCGATATACGACGGCAGCGGCCCGACACCCATGCCTTGGCGGATGGCGATTGCCAGGGAACGTCCGGCATCGACAATTAGCTGTGGGTCGATGGGCACCGTCGCGGTTTCCCTGCCGCATCTCATCTGCCACTCACGTTCGCGAAATGCCGGCCCCCCAATTTGCAGGCAGCGGTGTGCTGCGAGATCGCCGAGTGTGCAAGGAATTCCGTATTCCTCAACGTAGTCAGCAGACGCGCACAGCACGCTTCGAATAGCGCCGACCTTTAATGCGACCAGATTGGACTCTGGGAGGTGGTTGGCGGCCATCAATGCAATGTCATAACGTGCCCGAACCAGATCGGGCATTTGCGACGCCACCGTCAGATCAAAATTCACATGCGGGTATTGACGTTGAAATCCTGCGGCAAGTGGCAACACGAAATGATCGGCCAGACTTGCACTGCAATGCATCCGCAATGTGCCGCGTGGCTCTGCGGATGCAAACCTCACTTCACGTTCAGATGCGTCCAGCACACTTAGAATTTCGTGCACCCGGGCGAGATAGCGCAACCCTGGCTCGGTAAGCGCAATCGAACGCGTCGTACGATGCAGAAGACGAGTACCAAGATGGCTCTCCAACCGAGCTATAGCGCGCGACGCATGAGGCGTGGAGACGCCGAGTTGTCCCGCGCTGCGGGTAAAACTGCCGGTGTCGGCGAGCACAGAAAAAACGCGCATGCAATGAATCAGGTCCAGTGGAATTCCCCGAGCAATGGTGATAAGGCGCCGGGCGGGATTGTCGTTGCATTGAATAGCGCGCTTCGGCGCTAGCAGTCTATTTGAGAAGCCTGGATCGCCGCGCACGCAAATCTTCAACTGATCGTCGCGAATCGGACAGCCTCCGATGACGTCGTGCTGTACGGGATGAGCCTCATTTGAAGTACTCGCTGGGTGCGACTCCGAGGATCTTGCGAAACATTGCTGTGAACGCGCTCGGGCTGTCGTAGCCGTGTTCAAGTGCGACGTCGAGCACCGATGCGCCGGTTGCCAGTTGCGGAAGGCTTAGCAGGACCCGCGTGTGACGGCACCATGAACCATGCGTCATGCCGGTCTCGCGCTGAAATGCCCGTGCGAACGTACGCGCATTCATGTTGGCCCGGTGCGCCCAAGCTTGTAATGTAGCGTCGAGCGACGGCTGTGCAATCAGTTCAGCGCACAGTTCGACGAGCGCCGGATGACGTGGCATCGGCACATGCAATAGCAGTGGTTCGGCGGCGCAGATCTCATCGAGGATCAATTCCAGCACGCGCCGTTCTCGTCCACCGTGCCCGGCGACCGGCCGGATGCCGACTGCGGTCACGATCAGCTCACGAAGCAGCGCGCCTACCAGGATCACCCTGCAGCTGTCTGGCAATGTGTCGCGAGCGTCGGCCGCCACGTAGACCGTGCGCATCTGCACGTCGCTGGCGATTTCGATTTCATGGCGCACACCGCCCGGCACCCACACCGCGCGCCCGGTCGGCACGATCCAACTGCCGGCGGCCGAACGCACGATCATCACGCCCGAAATGGCGTAGATCAATTGGCCGCTGCTATGCGCGTGTGGCGGGAACGCGGTGCCGGCGGGCTGATCCGTGGCGAGCACGGTGACGGGCGCGACTTCAAGCGCCTTCTGGCTTTCGAAAAAACCGAAGCTGTCCATTTCGCGATGATGCATGGCAATTCTTCGAGAGATGAACGAATCACAGGACTCTACCATCAGTCCTTCGATTCCACAGCCGAGCATCTGTCATGGTTCCTTCGGGCGCTTTTCGCACCGTTCATTTTCTTGTTCGTCGTGGCCCGAGGCGGCAGCCACGCGTGCCACGTCGCTTCACACGATCGCCTCTGCGCCTGGTCTGCATTGCGGCGTTCGCGCTGCTTGGCTCGGCGTGTTCTCTTGAGGTGCCGTACCGCGCGCCGCAGTTGTCGGCTGCAGCGTCCGCGCCGTTCATGTCGGCGGAACATGGGCCTGTTGCGCAACAGCCATTACCTGACGACTGGTGGCGTCTCTACCAGGACCCGGTGCTTGACGGTCTCGTCCAGCAGGCACTCGAGCAGAATCGTGATCTCGCGGTCGCGGTTGCGCGTCTGGCGCGTTCGCAAGCGGTGCTGAACGAAGCCACGGCCGCCAGGCTGCCCGAAACGCAGCTTGCACTCGGCGGCAACTACGGCAAGCAGAGTGCTGATCAGATCGTCGCGGCGGCGCGACGCGAGTCGGCTGACACGCGCTGGGCTTACGCGCCCTCGCTGGCGGTTTCGTACGAAGTGGATCTGTGGGGGCGCGTGCGCCATCTCGTCGAAGCGTCGCAAGCCGATGCCGACGCGATGCAGGCGGCCACGGACGCGGTCCGCGTCGCCGTCGTCGCATCGACAACTGACGCGTACATGCACGTGTGTGCTTACGGCGAACAGATCGACGTGGCCAACCGCTCGCTCGGGATCGCTCAACGCCTGGTGGATCTGACCACCCGGCAACGCAATCGCGGGCTGGTGTCCGACCTCGAGGTCGCGCGCGCGAGCGGCTTTCTCGATGAAACGCGCGCGACACTTCCGACGCTCGAGGGCAAGCGTCGCGCAGCCCTGTTCGAACTGGCCGTGCTGCTGGGCCGCCCGCCTGGCGAGTTTCCCCAGGCGGCCGGGCAGTGCCGTCTCGCGCCGGTGCTCAACGCGCCGTTCCCGGTTGGCGATGGCGCCGCCCTGCTGCGCCGCCGTCCTGACCTGCGTGAGGCGGAACGCAAGCTGGCCGCCGCCGACGCCCGGGTCGGCGTCGCGCGTGCCGATCTGTATCCGTCGATCGTGTTGGGCGGCTCGGTGAACTTCCTGTCGACCACCGGCAGCCTCGCATCGCTCGGGGATCAGTACGCGGTGGCCTGGGGCGTGGGGCCGTTGATCAGCTGGCGCTTTCCCAACATGGCGGTGAGCCGCGCGCGGCTTGCACAGGCCAAGGCCGGCAACACGGAAGCGCTCGCCCAGTTCGAACGCAACGTGCTCACGGCGTTGAAGGAAACCGAACAGGCGCTGACGTTCTACGGTGCGCAGTGGGAACGCCAACGTGCGTTGCAGGCCGCCCGCGCGAACGATGCCCGCGCCTTCCATCTCGCCGAACTGAATTACCAGGCGGGCGCACTGGACTTTCTCGATGTGCTCGATGCCGAGCGGAGTCTCGTTGCCGGCGATGCAGCGCTTGCTGTGTCGACTGAAGCACTCGCGTCCGATCAGATCGCCGTGTTCAAGGCACTCGGTGGCGGCTGGCAACACTAGCGCATCGTGTCGCCGCGCCGCTCGTCCGTTACTTTCTCATCAAGGTCTTGATATGAGTACCACTGTCGTTCCAGGAAAGACATTGCCGTTTAGCAGAAAAAACCTTGTGCTCGCGGGCACGGCGATAGCCGTCGCAGGGATTGTCGTAGTAGGCATTCGCTGGTGGACCGTCGGCCGTTTTATCGAAAGCACTGACGACGCCTATGTGCGCGCAGACGTGGTGACGGTCAGTTCGCGCGTGCCGGGCTATGTAACGAGCGTCGATGTCGAAGACAATCAGCCGGTGCACCAGGGCGACGTGCTCGCGCATATCGACCGAGCCGACTACGCGGCCAAGGTCGCGCGGGCTCAGGCAACGGTCGATGCCGGGCTTGCGACCCTGCACGCGGAGCAGGCGAACGTCGCCACGCTCGATGCGCAGATTGCCCAGCAAGGCAGTGTGATGAACGCGGCGCAGGCGGACGTCGCCGCGGCGCGGGCAGGCGCCAACCGCAGCAAGGCAGACGCCGAGCGCTACCGGCAATTGGCGGCTGAGCAGGCCTCTAGCGCGCAGCGCTGGGAACAGGCGCATGCCGACGCACTCACTGCCGACGCCGCGCTGGCCAAGGCCAATGCGACCGTACAAGCCCAGCGCGGCCAGCAAATCGTGCTGGAGAAGCGCCGGAGTCAAGGCATGGCGGCGATCGAGCAGGCGCAAGCCCAGCTCGGTGTTGCGCGCGCAGCGTTGTCGCTCGCACAGATCGATCTCGACCACACGACGATTCGCGCGGCGAACGACGGCACGGTCGGCCAGCGCGCCGTGAGGCCGGGTCAATACGTCGAGACCGGCCAACCTCTGCTCGCCGTGGTGCCGCTCCAGGATGTCTACGTGATCGCCAACTTCAAGGAAACGGACGTCGCCGCAATGAGCACCGGCCAGCCGGTCGAGATCGACGTCGACACCTATGCGGGGCATTCCTTGCATGGGCGCGTGCTGAGCATCGCGCCAGGCTCGGGCGCGCAGTTCGCGTTGCTGCCGCCCGATAACGCGACTGGCAACTTCACCAAGGTCGTGCAGCGCATTCCCGTCAAGATCCGGCTGGACGCCGGGCAGCATGAGTCCATCAGCCTGCGGCCAGGCATGTCAGTCGTCGCGCACGTTCATACCGGCACCGCCGTTGTGCAGCCTTCCGCGAGCCGCTCATGAGCACGACGAACGCCTTGTCCCATACTCATGAATCGGTGTCGCTGCGCGCATGGGTGGCGGTGCTTGGCGGCGTGTTCGGCTGCTTTATGGCCGGCATGAACGTGCACGTCACCAATGCGTCGCTGCCCGATATCCGCGGTTCGCTCGGCGCGAGTTTCGAGGAAGGTTCGTGGATTACCACGGCGTACCTGGTGGCGGAAATCATCATCATTCCGTTGACCGGTTGGCTCGTGCGGGTGTTTTCCATCCGCCGTGTGATGCTGGCCGGCACAAGCGGATTTCTGATCTTCTCGCTGGTGTGTTCGGTGGCACCAACGATCGACGCGATGATCGTCGCCCGGGCATTTCAGGGGGCGTTCGGCGGTGTGCTGATTCCGCTGTCGTTTCAGCTGATCCTGACGGAGTTGCCCGCGTCACGCCATCCTCTCGGGATGGCGTTGTTCGCCGTGGCCAACAACGTTGCGCAGGCGGCTGGGCCTTCTCTCGGGGGCTGGCTAACCGACATGTATTCGTGGCGCTGGATATTCTATCTGCAGATCCCACCCGCGCTGGTGCTGCTGGGCGCAATCGGCTGGGCGATCAAACCGGAGCCCGTGCATCTGGACAGGTTGCGCAACGCAGACTGGCTGGGTATCACGACAATGGCAATCGGACTCAGTGCGCTGCAGATCGTGTTGGAGGAAGGTGGCCGCAAGGATTGGTTCGGCTCGAGCTTCATTGTGAACATGTTTCTGATCGCGGCCGTTGGACTGACTATTTTCGTGGTCGTGCAGCTTCGTCGGGAGGACCCGTTCATCAATCTGAGATTGCTCGGCCGCTACAACTTCGGCATAGCCAGTCTGATGCAGTTCCTGTTCGGTAGCGTGGTGTTCGCGGTGGTGTTTCTCGTGCCGAACTACTTTGCCGAATTGCAGGGCTACAGTGCGCGTGATATCGGCGTCATGATGGTGCCGTACGGGCTCGTTCAGTTCGTGATGTCGTTCCTGACGCCGCCGCTGATGCGTCACACGAGTGCACGCACCGCCATCATCGCCGGTTTTCTGCTGGTGGCAATCGGCTGTCTGATGAACATTCATCTCAACGTGGATGCATCGGCGAATGTAGTCGTGCCGTCGTTGATCGTGCGCGGGATCGGACAGTCGCTGGTGGTCGTCGCGCTCGGTGTGATGGCCGTGGACGGCATCGAAAAGAGTCAGCTTGGATCAGCCTCGGGACTGTTCAGTATGGTGCGCAACCTGGGCGGTGCGATCGGCATTGCGATCGCCAGCCAGATCGTGGTCGAACGGGAAAAACTGCATGCTTCGCGCATTGGCGAGGCGATCACCCCGTTCAATGGCGCGTTTCAGGAGCGCATGATCGGCATGGTCAGGGTGTTGACACAGAGCCACATTGACAGGGCGCATGCGCTGGCAGTGTCAGGGCTTGATGGTACCCGCGAGGTGGCACTCGGGATCGTCGACAAAGTGATTGGACGTGAAGCGCTTCTTATGGCTTACAGCGATACGTTCTTCGTAGCCGGCATCGCGATGTTGGGATGTACGTTTGCTGCGTTCGCGCTGCGCAGCCGAAGGAAAAACATCAAGGTCGCACGTCCGCTATTGAAAATGCATGATCAGTCTCCACGGTAATGCCAACGTCACGTCAGACGGAAGAAACTCGCCGAGGCGGAAGTCAATTGCCAACCGTCCCCGGAAACGCGTCACCCCCAGAGTGACCAGCAAGGCTTTTTACGCGAGGTGCCGCAGAGAAGGAGTCAAATCCCCGCCGTTGTTGGTTCGGCATTGAGCGGATGTGCGGGGATCACGGGCGCGGGCAGTCGACGAATCCGTGCGGCTTCGCCTGAGTGAAGTGGAGGTCAACGGCGGAGCCAGAGAATCGCCGAACAGGGATTTGGCCGCCATCGGTATTCGTAATCTCTACGAATGCCCGACGACCTTTGAAACAGATTGCGCGAGTATCCGGACTTCGTCCAGCTGGGTTACCAACTCGAAACACAGCACGAATGCCATCGCGTAACCGAGTCCTGGCCTTTTGTCGATCCATCGGAGGATGGGGGCTGCAAGAGGCTTTCTGACGAAATTACTCGTCATCACATAGGTGACCACAACGCCGATCAGCGCTCCCGCGATGACATCGGTCGGATAGTGCAAACCGAGATAAACCCGTGGCGCGCATATGAAGATCGCCGTGTAGAGAATCGCGAGTATCCCTACGCGGCATGAGACGAGAAAAATTCCAGTGGCGACCGACATCCACATCATCGCGTGGTCGCTCGGAAAAGAACTCCAGAATCGCAACTCATGCTCCCCCTCGGTCGCGGGAAAGTGAAGGTGCAAATCCGGGTTATAGATCGGTCGCACGCGAAATGGCAGGTAATGCGCAAGAAGTCTGCCTAGCACGAGTGCCATAAGACCGCTCGCAAGGGTCGCGATGACGACCTCGCGATCCCATTCGCCGTGCTGGTGGGGTTTAAACCATATCCAACACAATATGGGGATGAACACCAGGCCCTTGAACGTGTAGAAGCCGGCGATGGCTCTTATCGCCTTGGTTATCAATCCAGCGCCAAAAGCGTGTTGGGTCAGGAAAGTTAGAATTGTTAGATCGAATCCGTTCATTGCGGATCTCCTCGACGTAGTCGCTCGCAGGGTGTGGAGAAAAAACGCCCGGTGCCTCGAATTTCATGCTGCCCGCGTGCTCCCGTCATCCTCCTGGATCACGCTGTCGGCCATCGCTCATCGCGACCTCAACGCCGCCTGATTTTTCGCGCCAGCGCTTCGAGTGGGTACCGGTCCTTCGTTCTTCCGCGGCAATCAGGATCCTCCTGCCGTTGTCCTGGTGGTCCCGAGGATCTGATTGCTGATGGTAACTCCATGCGCAAAAAATTGACTTATGAGTGTCGTATTTGTGTGTTGTAGCGCACGCGCGAGATTGCAATCATCGCCTTCACAGCGTTAGACGAAACGGAGGTGCATCGGCAACTCAGGAGTGACGAGATTGATGGCTACTGCCAGAAGGGCCGGGGGCCAATTCGTTTGGTTGAGTTGATCACCGGCCTCGTTCGATGACCTTCGGGCGGATGGCCAGAAGGGATTGCTGCTCATTGGCTGCTCAGGGTCGCGTGCCGCCGATCGACGACAGGCGCTGGCCGGCCAATTGCCGTTGGCCGGTGATGTCGCCTATGAAGAAACAACGGTCGACGTCGGAAAGAAGAGTCAGACGCTTTTCAGCGCGGCGCGCACAAACGAGACAAACCGTGATGTAACTGGGTTTTTCTGCGCATCTGCCCAGACAAGCCCCACGCGCCACTTCGCGTGCCTTCCGCGAAGCGGCAGGACGGTAGCGTCCCGAAGAAGATGCTGCGCGCGCGAGGGAACGAACGCGACACCGACTCCAGCAGCGACAGATGTCAGGACAGACTGCATATCATCAGCCTGTTGCATCACGTTTGGTACAAAGCCCTGTTCGCGACACCAGCTTTCGACTTGGGCAGCGAGCCCGGGCCCACGCGCACGCCGCAAGGCCAGGAAACCCATTTCATTCAGCTTGCCAAAATCGGAAGGAAGACGTACGTGCTCAAGGCGCGGGGGTAACGCCAGCGCCAGTGTCTCGTCGACCACACGAAGCGACGAGAGGCCGTCGATCGAAGGCACCCGCATAAAGCCGACATCCAGCTTCCCCGCCAGCAGGCGGCGAGTTTGCTCAGCGGACGACAGGTCACTCAACGCGACGGCAATGCCCGGATACTGCTGACGGAAGTCGGCGATGATCTGTGGCGCGATCGTCAGCACGGACAGACAAATGCCGATCCGCAAATGACCACGCCTGCCGCTGCTTGCCTCTCGCGCACGCGCGAGAATCTCATCCGCGTCGTAGACGAGCGCTTGCGCATCGGGCAGGAAAATTTCCCCGAACCGCGTCAGCTCCGCGCCATGCCGGCCTCGCTCGAACAGCTTCGCGCCCAGGCTCGCCTCCAGCGCGCCAACCTGTTTGCTCAACGCCGGCTGACTCATGTGCAGGGCGTCCGCCGCGCGCCCGAAATGACGCAGTTCGACGACCGACAAAAACGTTCGCAGCAGTTTGAGTTCCATTCCGTCTGGTTATCACATTGATCAAATCATTCATTTTACTAATCGATGATCGAGTTGTTCAATACGGATATGTCTTTTTACACGCGATTACCCATGGCCTCAACAAACCCTAAGCGTCATCCACACCGGCTGGGTCGCAGAGATATCTCGGTTGACGAACACATCGGCGATCCTGAACCTGCGCCGGATCCTTTGGTTAGTCGAGCGCGCCGCCCTCGTCGCCCCCGCTTCGCCAGCGTATCCTCGGCAGACGATGGCCACGTTCAGACGGGCGCGATCGCCGTGAGCTTCGCCGTCGTCTCTCGCAAACGATGGCCGCGTTGAAAACGATCAACTACCCAGACTGCATCGGCGGCACGAAGTGAAAGCGCTTGATGAAACCCCTTTCCGAGCGGAATTGGGCTTATGCCGAACGTATCTGAACCGCCGAAAGACTCTGGAATGAGCGGCAGCGCTGGGACCGCTTCGTGCGCGACGAGATACTTACGCCGCTCGGCATGACAGACGCGGAATTCACCATAGCTGACATGCTCACGCGACCAGAACCTGCGGTACCGTTTCTGGGGAAACGCGACAGCGATGAATTGTGGCAGCCGCCGTACGTGGACACCGACGAGTCGAGCCCCGCTGGCAGCATTGTCGCCACAATGGATGATATGTCCCGCTCGTTGCTGATGCTGATGAATCACGGCCGGGTGTCGGGCAAGCAGGTGATTCCCGAGCGTATTCTCAAGGCAACGCTGGAGCCGGGCGTTGCTGTGGCTTGATCAGGCCGAGGCGGTATTCAAACGGATGCCCGATGCAGTGCCCCAGTCCGTCCTCGACAAAATCACCGGAACCTATGTGACGGCGATTGGGATCAAAGCGGCGGTGCGGCTAAATCGTAGACAGAAGCTCACGCTGCGCTTTGCAAACGGACCTGTTGAAGTTCTGGTGCCGTTCAAAGACCGTCAGTTCCGCAGTTACCTGAGCCCGAAAACGACGTTCGAGTTTGTAATGGACGGTGATCGCGTCAAGGCGTTGCGGCACTGGAACGCGATTGCCGAGTTTGTCCTGACGCGTTCCGAGGATGGCGACACGATCGACACAATGGAGGAAGACGAGCCGGCCGATGACTAGCGACACGCCCCAGCCGGGGATGCCCTGGCTCCAGTCTGACACGTGGCTACCGGCCGTTGCATCGTTGGAACTGCCTTGCCAGTCAGGAAGTGCCGAAGGCACCGCACGGGTCTGGGGACGGAGCGGTGCGCACGATCGAGACTACGGTTTCACCGCGTAACGCACCAGTTCCATTGCGGTCGTCGCGGGTGCGCCTTTTCCGGCCATGCGGCCTTGAAACTCCTCCCTGACAACACGCTTGACGCTCGGGGCGTACCACAGTGTCTCCTCCATCGGCCCACCTCCGGCACCAGCTTGCGGCGACCAGACTCCTGTCATCCTGATCCTGATCGCGGAGAATGAGCCTGCCTTTGTCTTGATCTCTTCAACACCTTGCACTTCGCACTGGGCTCGCCGTAGCACAGTCGTGCCCGCTTCGCCGGAGGCCTGGCAATCCGCCTCGTAGCGCGTTCCGGCTCCCAGCGGAAAATGAAGCGCGATACCGCAGGCGTGCTGGGCAGCTTCGTTGGGAATCACGTTTGCTTCAGAGGTCAGTTCTACACGCCCGCCTCCGGGGCCTATCAGAAGAGAGGCACTCCCATCGGTATGGACGGATGTCACGGTTTGGGTGATGGTCTTACTCTTTCCGGACAGCAGGTCGGACCACAGATAGGTCCAGTTGTCTCCGGTCCTGTAGTGCGGCGCATCCTGAGGCAGAAGGATGGATTCTGCGCCGGACGCGGCACTGGTTGATGCGGCAAACCCAGCCACCAGCAGGCACGCGACCGCCCGCGAGCCAATATGCATGGAAGAGCGCTTGCTTTCGATTGCTTTCATGTCTACCCCTCGTGTGGACGGATTCGGGTTGAACAGGCGCGAATCGAATTCGACCATTTGCAAAATCAACCGTTCCGAGACGAATGAAACGCGTCACATATCGGTAGAAATTTCGCCGTCCAAAAAGACGGCGTCTCGCGGCTGCCGTGCGCTGCGATGAGATATGCAAGCAGACGATCCTTGACGCCTTGTCCCGTCAGCCTGGTGAACACTTCGGATTTCGCAACGCCATCCGATAGAAGCTGCACGACTTGAGCTTTGATTTCTTTTCGATTCATTGACTCCACCCCTATGTTTTTTGGTAACGGTCAAAACGCCCTGATTCATTCGCTATGCATAACGATACGCCGAGACAAGGCGAAATATTACCTGTTGCGCGAGAAGGAGAGGAGAGGCCAATTCACGTTCGCATGCAAAGTCGCAGAGCGGCTTGTAAAGGCGCAATGAGTTGCATATGGTCATACGTGGGTCACCGATCACGAATTTGAAATCTGACTGGCCGACTATTCACGTGAATGATCACTACATTCTGGAGAGCATCAGTCATGGTCGAGAAAAAACGAATTCATGCTGTGCTACTCGCCGTAGCGATCGCCACGATCGCGCCGGCGTGTCAGGCGGAAAACACCACCGACTGGCTGGCGAACACCTATGGCACCCTCGCCGCCCATGTGGGTAACACCGCGCGTTCCATGTGGGTCGCGCCCGAAGGTGTCATCTATACGGCCTCCATGTGGGACGAATACGAGGGTGGCGTGGCTATCTACCAGGCCGGCAAGAGCCTCGGCTCGATCGGCGCGCACGGCGAGTTTCAGGGCAGCGCGATCACGGGTAACGCGACGTCGATCTACGTGGCACTGCAGCCTGGCGGGACGTACGGAAGCGGAGCGGTGGGACGATACAACCGCACCACCAAGGCTCGCGATCTTTTGATTCAGATCAGCGCGTTGAACAACCAGCCTCGGGTCGATGTCGTCACCGGGCTCGCCACGGCGGGCTCGCTCCTCTATGCGAGCGACTTCTATGGCAATCGCGTTCGGATCTTCACTACCGACGGCGTCTGGAAGCGGGACATCAACGTCACAGGCCCGGGCGCTCTCGCACTGGATGGCGCAGGCAACATCTGGGTCGCACAGAAGAGTGAGGGCTCGATCGTCGGGTTCAGTCCAACCGGCGGCCTGTTGAACACCATCCGGATGCCAGGTGGGTCGCTGCCATCGGCGCTTTATTTCGATGCGTTGTCGGGGCAGCTCGTGGTCGGGGACGAAGGTCCCGACATGAACATCAAGCGCTACAAGCTCTCGGGCACGCCGACGCTGGCCGGCACATTCGGCATTCAGGGCGGTTATCTCGACACCACGACGGGAATCAAAGGCCAGGTTGGCGACAAGCGGTTCACTCGCGTCGTAGGCATCGGCAAGGACACCGCAGGCAACCTCTATGTGCTCAACAACCCGTGGGGCGGCAGTTGGGACCTCGGCCGCGACGGCGGCACCGACATTCACTCCTACAACAGTTCTGGTCGTCTGCAATGGAAGCTTCAGTCTCTCAACTTTGAGGGGATCGCCGCTCCGGACCCGGGTACTGACGGTGTCTACTTCTATGGAGGCACCAACATCTATACCGGCACCGCAGGGGGAACCTTCGTAGCGAACACGGTCGATCCGATTGCCTATCCATCTGATCCACGCATCAACATCAACGATCGCTCACGGGATGAGCACTTCGGTCAACTTGCCACCGTCGGCGCCAACCGGATTCTCGTGGCGTCCGGCCAGAACCCCGATACCTACTACTTCTTCCACTTCAATGCTGCGAATGGCTACATCGCGATACCGGACGCCACGCTTCCCGGTCCGGCGTTCAAGGCGACCGCGTCGGTCAGGGACGGATTCTGCATCGACAGCAAGGGGGGCGTGTGGGCCGGCCTCGACAAGACCGGTTACATCTACCACTATCCGCTGATCGGCTTCGACGCCAGCGGCAAGCCAACATGGGGACCCGGTATTCCCATCCGCATTCCCGACAGCATCAAGCCGTTGACGCGCATCGTCTACCTCGCGGACAGCGACACCATGATTCTCGGACAGGGCATTGTTGGGAGTACGGACTGGACGTCGATAGGCTCGCGGATCGAGGTGTATCACGGCTGGAGTGCGGGCAATACCACGGCACCCAATCCGGTGATCAAGCTCGCCCACGCCGGCGCCAAATCGATTGACGCGGCCGGCAGCTATCTATTTGTCGGTTACTGGTTCAGCGGCGGCCAAGCTTTGCCGAACATCGACGCATTCAATCTGGCTACAGGAAATCTCGACACCACGCTGGTCAACACCAGTACCGGTACCGTCGACGCCAGCAGCGCCATCGATTCGATGTACGGCATCAGGGCATACCTTCGATCGACGGGCGAGTACGTGGTCACGAAGAACAACGTCAAGGGTTCCAGTATCACCGTTTATCGCTGGACGCCCTGACCTGTGGTTGTTTTGGTTTGGGCCTTTCGATTTCAGAACCCATTTAAGGACCCACTTGTACTAGTTGTTACGACGAGGGGAAATCATGAACCATGGCAGGCATGAAATGGCTGAACAAAGCGAAGTGTAAGCCGCCCCCGGCGAGCGAATGGACGCTCGCCGGCTATGACGAGACACTGACCACTATGGCGTTGAACGGCGGAAGCGCGCGACGAAGCGGACACTCAAAATTCTGCCTCGTCGATCTCGCCGTCCGGAACCGGATGATGGACTCTCAACTCCCTGAGCAGCCAGGTCTTGAAGGTGTCAAACGCCTGGTGATAATGAAGCCGTTTCGGATAAACGAGGTAGTGCCCGATATAGGGCACTTCGCGCGTACGCCCGAGCAGCGGGCACGCCAACGTCCCGTTCTTCAGTTCACGGTCGGCCAGTAGCGTCGATTCGAGCACGACGCCGAGTCCGTCGACCGCGGCTGCGATGGCCATTGAACTGCGGTCGAAGTGCAGGCCATAGTGACCAGGCGGACTCAGATCGTTCGCTTCGAACCAGCCCCTCCACTGAAACATCTGAACGTCGCATTGGATGAGCGTATGCGCATAGAGGTCTTCGGGGCCGCGGATCTGCACGGCCACGTCTGGCGCGCACAACGGCGTGAGCTTCTCCAGCGCTAGCGGAATCTTTTCGTGCGGCGATGGCTTCGGCTCACCGTACACGATGTCGAGATCGAAATCATCGTTTTCGAAGCGCGCGTAATCGGTGCTCGCGGAGAAACGCAAATCGATGTTCGGATTTTCGCGGACGAAACCCGATAGCCTGGGCAGCAGCCACTGCGTCGCGAAACTAGGCGCCGTATGCAGGCGCAGCGGACTGGGTCCGTCGGTCGCGACGAGCGCGAGTCCGCGTCGCATCTCATCCATGCCTCGCTGTACGTGCTCAAGCAGGATCGCCCCCTCGCGGGTAAGTTTTACCTCACGTGTACTGCGCTGAAACAGTCGCAGATTCAACGTCTCTTCAAGTTTGCGGATCGAATGGCTCACCGCGCTCGGCGACAGATCGAGTTCCTCTGCGGCTGTCGCGAACGACGCGGTGCGGCCGGCCGCCTCGAAGACGCGCAGGAAGGGCAGCGGTAGCTTGCGGATCGACTTCATGCGTGAATTCCATTCATGATTGGGTGCAATCCTTTCTTTTGTCAGGCCGTTTTTCCCAATGATACTCTGGCACTGCGTTGAATTGATCGACTACTGATGAATGAAGTGCACCTGTCGTCGCCAGATACCGCGGCGCACTGGGCACAGACATTCCGCAAAATACCAGGACGGAGACATGACACCCATCACCGCCTCAATGCGGCCGGCCGCCGACACGCCTGCCGGCCCCCACACGAGGCTCGCGTACCACGCATACCGGATTCGCCGCTTTGCTCTGCGTATGGGCGAAGTCCAGGGGCAAGGCTATATCGGTCAGGCGCTCGGCCTCGCCGACGTGCTTGCCGTCGCCTGGTGCCACGCCATGAAGATTCGTCCGGACGATCCCGAATGGGAAGGCCGCGACCGCTTCCTGCTCTCGCACGGACACTATGCGATCGCGCTCTACGCCGCGCTGATCGAAGCCGGCATCATCCCGGAAGCCGAACTCGAAACCTACGGCTCGGACGACAGTCGCCTGCCTATGTCGGGAATGGCGACCTACACACCTGGGATGGAAATCTCGGGCGGCTCGCTTGGGCAGGGTCTGACGATCGCCGTGGGCATGGCACTGGGCCTGCGCCTCAAAGGCAATCCTGCCTTCGTCTACAACTCGATGTCCGACGGCGAGCTCGACGAAGGCGCGACCTGGGAAGCGGCGCTCTCCGCTGCACATCATCGACTCTCCAATCTGATCGTCCTCGTCGACATCAACCGTCAGCAGGCGGACGGTCCCTCGCACGACATCCTCGCGTTTGAACCGCTCGCGGACAAATGGCTGGCTTTCGGCTGGCACGTTGAACGTGTCGACGGCAACGATCTCGACGCTGTGATCACCGCATTCGATCGGGCGCGCGCGCTCGCTGATGAGAAGCCGCGGGTAATCCTCTGCGACACGCTGATGGGTAAAGGCGTGCCGTTTCTTGAAGCACGTGAGAAGAACCACTTCATCCGCGTCGATCAGGAAGAGTGGCAGCAAGCGATTGCCGTGCTCGATCGGAACCGTACGCAGGGAGATCGCTCATGAGCGCCGTCACTGAAAAAAAGCCCCGTCTGACCACATCGGCGATGATTGCGTCGATCGCATCGGAAGGGCAACGCACACGCCCGGCGCCGTTTGGACACGCGCTCGTGGCCGAGGCTGAGAAGCGTCAGAACATTGTCGGCATGTCCGCCGATCTGTCGAAGTACACGGACCTGCACATCTTCGGGAATGCGTTCCCCAAGCGCTTCTTTCAGATGGGAATGGCTGAGCAGCTTCTGATGGGCGCGGCTGGCGGCATGGCCAAGGAAGGCTTCATTCCGTTCGCCACCACCTACGCGGTGTTCGCGACGCGCCGCGCCTACGATTTCATCCACCAGGTGATCGCCGAGGAAAACCTCAACGTCAAAATCTGCGCCGCCTTGCCAGGACTGACGACAGGCTACGGTCCAAGCCATCAGGCCACCGAGGATATCGCGCTGATGCGCGGCATTCCGGGACTGACCATCGTCGATCCGTGCGATGCGCTCGATACCGAGCAGGCCGTTGCCGCGATCGCGGCCCACAACGGCCCCGTGTATATGCGCCTGTTGCGCGGCAAGGTGCCCGTCGTGCTCGACGACTACGACTACACGTTCGAACTGGGTAAGGCCAAACTGCTGCGCGATGGCGCCGATGTGCTGATCGTCTCGTCCGGCATCATGACGATGCGTGCGCTCGAAGCCGCGCAGGCGCTGGATGGCGGATCAGCCAGCGTCGCCGTGCTGCACGTGCCGACCATCAAGCCACTCGATGAAGCCACCATCATCGAACAATGCAAACGTCCGGGCCGGCTCGTCATCGTCGCGGAGAACCACAGCTGTATCGGCGGCCTTGGCGAAGCCGTCGCCATCGCGCTCATGCGTGCGCGTGTCATGCCCGAGTTCCGGCAAGTCGCGCTCCCCGATCAGTTCCTCGATGCGGGCGCTCTTCCGACGCTCCACGACCGTTACGGCATTTCGACTTCATCGATCGTCGAGAACATCAAACACTGGCTCAAGTAGGCGGACATCATGAAGGTAACTTTTGTGGGTATCGGTGCGATCGGTCTGCCGATGGCGCTACAAGTCAAGAAGGCGGGTCATAGCGTAACGGGCGTCGACCTGTCGAGCCACGCGCGTGAAATCGCGCAGGCGAGCAGCCTCGACGCTGTCGGCTCGTTCGATGCGGCGCCCGCCGCGGAGGTCGTCGTCGCGATGGTCGCCACGCCCACGCAACTGGCTTCGTTGATCGACGGTGTGGGTGAAGCGGTGGCCGGGCAGCGCTGGATCATTATGTCGACTGTCGGCCCGGCGAGCGTGCGGGAACAGGGGGCGCGTTTGCGAGAGGCGGGTGCGCGGGTGGTCGATGCGCCCGTGACGGGCGGCGTCGCGCGAGCCAGGACGGGCGAACTGGTGATATTTGCGGCCGGCAACCGGGACGATATCAACGCGTCGTGTCCGGTGCTCGACGCAATGGGCAGCGTGCGCATCACGGGCGAGAACCTCGGCGACGGCCAGAGCATCAAGGTGGTGAATCAGCATTTGTGCTCCGTGCACATCGTTGCCGCCGCCGAGGCGTTGAATCTCGCCAGCTCGCTCGGCCTCGAGCCTGTCACGGTGCTCGAGCTGATCGAGAACGGTGCAGCGGGTTCGTGGATGTTGTCCGATCGCGGGCCGAGGATGCTGGCCGGCACCGACGTCAACGTGACAAGCGCAATCAATATTTTCGTGAAGGACAGCGATCTGGTGGCAGCCGCGGCTGAAGGTTGCGGCGCAGACGTACCGCTACTCGCAGTGGCCAACACCCGATACCACCAGGCAGCTGACGCCGGACTCGGCGCACGGGACGATAGCCGCGTGATCGAAACCTGGCGCTGAGCGACTGGCGCACAACGATCGTCGCCACGGTGCGGCACGATTCTGACTTAATAAAACGATTCGGAGACAAATGCCATGAGTACCTCATCTACGACGCTTGCCGCGAAGGACAACCCGGTCAAGGTCTCCGTTGCTTCGATGATCGGTTCGGCGGTGGAGAGCTATGACTTCTTCATCTACGGCACGGCCGCCGCCGGATGGTTCGGAAAGATATTTTTTCATACGAACGATCCGATCATCGGCATTCTCGCGGCGTTCGCCACGCTTGCAGTCGGCTTCCTGATGCGCCCGTTCGGCGGCTACCTCGCCGGTCATTTCGGCGATCGCCTGGGCCGCAAGACTGTGCTGTTCTGGTCACTGCTCGCGATGGGAGCCGCCACGGTGCTGATCGGCGCGTTGCCAACCTACGAGCAGGTCGGGGTGCTGGCGCCGGTCCTGCTGATCGTGTTGCGGATGGTGCAAGGTATCGGTTTCGGCGCTGAATGGGGCGGTGCGGTGTTGATGGCGTGCGAGCACGCTCCGGCAAAACGTCGGGGCTTTTTCGGCGCGGTGCCACAGGTCGGCATCCCGTTGGGCCTGTTGCTCGCCAACGGTGCATTCCTGCTGTCGTCACATCTGTTCGAAGGAAACTGGGTATGGCGCGCGCCATTCCTTGTGTCATTCGTGATGGTAGCGATTGGCATTTTCATCCGTTTGAGCGTGAAAGAGTCGCCTGCATTCGAGGCCATCAAGGCCAGCGACACGATCGTCAAGCAACCCGCGCTGCAGGTGATTCGCAGCGACTGGCGGATGATCCTGAAGATCATCGGATTGCGCCTGGCGGAAACAGGGGGCTATTACATCACGACCAGTTTCATGCTGTCCTACGTAATGCTGGCGCATGTGACGAGCAAGGAGAACGTGCTGTGGGGGACGATGATCGGCTCGGCCTTGGGTCTTGGCAGCCATCTGTTGTACGGCGCGCTAAGTGACAGACTGGGACGACGCCCACTTTTCCTGTTTGGCTCGCTGTTCACGATAATCTTCGGTGTGCCGATGTTCCTGTTGATCAACACTGGCGCGGGCGTCATGGTCATTACAGCGGTGTCGCTGTCGCTGCTGTTCAGTCACGATCCTATTTTTGCGGTCGAATCCAGCTGGTTCTCCGAGCAGTTTCCTGCCAATGTGCGCTCGTCAGGGATTTCGCTTGGCTACAACGGGGCGTCGGTCGTGGCAGGATTGTTGCCGTTCATCGCCACCGGACTGTTTGGCGTCGTTGGCTGGATGGGACCTGCAATCATGTTTTCGCTGCTTGGCATCATCTCCAGCCTGTGCGCGTTGTCCATGCGCGAAACCGCGCCGGCGGTGGTGGAGAAACAAGCTGTCATGCCCATGAGCCAGCATAAAATGGGTACCCGTTGAGCGTCTGAAGGGATCATCGATAGACTACGGAAACCCGTGCGGTGATCTGAGATGTTGAATTATTCGCTCGTGTTGTCAGGACGACGCACCACGACTTTTTCAATAGAATCGGCCAAATTCGGTCAGTCGATCTGGCGGTCAAATTCGTTGGCAATTACTGATCCGAACAGATCACCGGACATCAATCGCATATGCTGGATATCACGGTATCGAAGAAAGCGCCGCTTGGTGGCGATGTCGGGCGATCGGGATTGACGCTTGATGTAGTTATTTGACGTCGTTACGACGATCAGAAGAACTCATCCAACAAGCAGTAGAACGCTATGCGCCGGTGATCAGGTTTTACACCGTAATCGCGAAAGAAAGGCTCCACCCACATCTCCCCGAGATTGCGGGCAATGCTTCGCGCGGTCAGTGCAAGATCTTGATAGCGGTCACTGACACCTAGGCGACCGCAGTCGATGAAGCCAGTGAAGTTACTTCCTTCAGCCATGAAATTTGGCAGACATGCGTCCCCGTGGGTCACTACAAGGTCAGACGTTTCAGGGAGCGTCGACAGCAGCTCAGCGAGCACATCCGTAGCATTTTGTCCTAGCCGCTCATTGTCGAAGTCTGCCTCGTCAACGAGCCCGGCGCTTACACGATTCTTGGCGACTACTATGCGCTCTTCGAGGCGATGGTCGAAGGGGCATTCCGCAATAGACACCTGATGCAGGCTACGTAGTGCCATCGCCAGAATGCCGACGACTTGAGACGGAGATAAATCGTTATTACTGGCTAAATCGAGCCCGGGGACTGCCGTCATGAGCAGCCAGTGGCGGTTGTATTCCGTCGTATCGCCGAGTAATGTAGGTCCAGGCAGATCGAGTCGTTTCATCCAGCGAAGGCGCTCAACCTCGTCAGGAAGCTCATCTAGCAAATCAATGGGCTCGGACTTTAGAAATAGCGCCTCCCCGCTGTCACAACGGATGCGAAAAACCTCCGCTCCAGATTCTCCAATGACCTGCCGCTCGATAAGTGCCCCGGCGAATTTCTCACGCCATTTGGTCGGGATATACATGTTGTCAGGTTGTCTGGAGGAATTCATATAAACGAATTGGCAAGATTGTGGACGATCTGGAAATATGCGTCGAGTACGTCTGCGAGCGAACGGCTGCTTTGAGGCGGGTCGATTGGGCGCTCCGGGTCGAACTGAGCTAATCGCATCAGGCAGAGTGCGGCCAGTTTGAGCTGTTCGACACAGCCGCCTATATCGTCGACAATCGGCGGACCCGTCATCGATCGACCTTTACGGTCATCCGGTCCAGGGCCATGCGTACAACCTCCGCCAGTCCAAACAAACCTTACACGGCATCTCAGCGGCTCCATGAAAAATCCGTCCCCTGTCGCTCTTGTCACTGGCTCGACTTCTGGCATTGGTGCCGCGATCGCGCGGCGACTCTCCATGGACGGATTCTCAATCGTCCTGCATTCGCGAAGTTCGGCCGAAGCGGGTCATGCGTTGGCGCGTGAACTCGGATCGGCAGCATACGTGCAAGCGGATTTGTCCGATGACGCGGACAGAGTGAGGCTCATCCGCGAAGCGATTGCCGTATGGGGCCGACTCGACGTCCTGGTCAATAACGCCGGGATCAGCCGCGTTATCCCTCATGCAGATCTGGCAGCGGCGACGCCGGACGTATGGCGGGAGCTGCATGAAGTCAATGTCATTGCCCCGTTTCACCTGGTAGCCGAAGCGCAATCCGCGCTCCGTGAAGCCGCCGCACGAGGAAGTCCGGGTTGCGTCGTAAACGTAAGTTCACATGCGGGCGTCCGACCAAAGGGGGCGTCCATTCCTTACGCAGCGACCAAGGCAGCGTTAAACCACGTGACCCGCCTGCTCGCTCTTTCGCTTGCCCCGGATATCCGCGTAAATGCTGTCGCCCCTGGCTTGGTAGATACGCCTCTCACGGCGGAGTGGACACAGGCGCAGCAACTTTGGAAAGAGCGGGCGCCTATGCGCCGGGCCGCTAGTCCCGAGGATATTGCTCAGGCTGTTGCATTCCTGGTCGCCTCAAATTATCTGACGGGTGAAATTCTGCTCTCGGATGGGGGATTGAATCTTACGTAGCAAGCGCGTGACGACCGACCGGCTGCTTTGGCGCACGTTTGTTCGTTCACTCAGGGGCGCGTGCGGCCGATTCGGGAATTGAGGTGCGTTTAGTTTCTCGCCATTCATTAGTGGGCGTCTGATGACCCGCGGGCGTGGCGGCGTCATACTGGGTGCGAGCGGCGTTCTCAAGCCGTACGGCTGGCTATCGTGCGTACCAATCTTATGTGGGAAAATCAAAATGATGAAGAAGACGAGAATTTCGATCATTCTGCTCATGCTGGCGGTTCTCAGCCCGCTGGCGCATGCGAGCGTGGCTACAGGCGCCCACGAGTTCAAGAACGATGTCAAGACGGCAGGCAAGAAGAGCGGGCATGCTGTGCGCGATGCCGCGCACGCGGTCGGCCGCGGTACGAAGAAGGCCGGCCATGCCGTTGCCGATGCAACAAGGCACGGCTATCACGCGACGAAAAAGGTCGTGACAGGGCATGGATAAGGGTCGCTTCGCGGCGACTAGGGTGACGACTGCGGGTCGAGGCGCCCTGCATCAGTCGAAATGTCGTATCCAGCGATAGTTATGGCCACCGTGCCGTTCTCGGGGAGCTGGCGATGGGCGACGAGCTTCGTCAGGTAACTATCAAGCCGCATCGAGGTGCGCCATCGCCGGTTAGTGGCGCCTCCACCGTGAATCAACCCGACTTCAGGCTCAATAGGTCCATCGAACCTTCTGACGGCGAGGCCCTTCGTTTGATATGTACAGTGACTTTTCTGTTACCAACACAGTTGCATTCACCCGCGTGATACAGGAGGGCTGGCATTGAAAATGGAGCGCATCCACGCGCCGGAAGCGCATCCACGCTCCGGAAGCGTAGCCAGTGGCGAACCGGTACACCCGTCACCGAGTGTGAATGGCGGCTTCACCGGAGCGCGACCGACCGCTCAGGGTCTTGGATTCAACCGGTTGATCGCGTCTGTCGAAGGCGGACATCCGAAACCAGTCGCAGCATCCATAGGTTGAATGACTGCTTTGGCCGCCCAGACAGCGGTCACTCATCTGGAAAACTCGTCTTTAAGCGCCGCATATATCCTGCAATATCGCGCAAGCCGATCCCCGATCAGCGACCACTGTTCTGCGTCGGGCTCGCATACCTCGATCGTTGCCGGAGACGTACACACCTGCGCGACCTTCTCCTTCGTCACGGCCAGCCTCGCTGCCTTCCACCAGCCTCGGCATGTGCTCACGCGAAAGGCCGGTTGCGGAGAGCATCCTGTCCGACCAGTCACGCTTTGCAACGTCGAGCCACAGCATGCCCGACGCATCGGACATGTCGGAGACGAACTCGCCAGTTAGCCGCCACGCCACGTAGTCCTTCGGCAACAGGACCTTGTGCGCGGCGCGGAACACGGCCGGTTCGTATTTAGACAGCCAGAGCAGTTTCGGCGCGGTGAAACCCGGCATCGCGAGGTTGCCGGTAATCGAGCGCGATTCGGGCACCAGTGCTTCGAGCTCCACATATTCGGCAAACGCCCGAGTGCCGTTCCACAGGATCGCCGGGCGTAACACCTGACCGGCGCGATCAAGCAGGGTCGCGCCATGCCTCTGTCCGGATAGCCCAATGCCGCGTAGCGCCGAAAGGCCAGCGGGATTGGACGCCCGTAGCTGCGCGATGGCATCGAGTGTGGCGTGCCACCATGCCTGCGGGCTCTGTTCGGACCCGTGGGGGTGAATTTGCTCGACTTCAAGTCGTGCATTGCCGGTGGCGATCGTGTGCGATTCGTCGTCAGTGAGTAGCGCTTTTACCTCGGAGGTTCCAAGGTCGATTCCAAGGAAAGTCAAGAGTGTCGTCCTGGTTCTTGCGGCCGGCTCGTCTAGTGCATCGACCGCTTGGCGACCCTGTCTTCGCCAGACCGAACTGCATCGTGCGGATGCCATAGCCCGACTGCCACCGGTGGCTACTTGTGGCTACGTGTGGCAACATCGCGGTGATCTCTAAATCACGTTAGGACTTGCACAGGTCCATACACCTCAGGAGAACTCATGTTTGACCACGTCAAATTCGGAGTCAGCGACTATGCAGCGAGCAAAGCGTTTTTCCTCAAGGCACTCGAACCGCTTGGCGTAGCTGTTGTCTCGGAGGGGTCGCCGACGTACGGTGTCGAGCTTAGCCCACAGGGCAAGGCGTCATTGTGCCTGTACCAGACCGAGGAGAAGCCGGCGCATCTGCACCTGGCGTTTACGGCCGGGAATCGCCAGCAAGTCGACGCTTTCTATCGCGCGGCTCTGGAGGCGGGCGGCAAAGACAATGGTGCGCCTGGTCTGCGCCCGCACTACCACGCGAACTACTATGCAGCTTTTGTCATTGCGCCGGACGGGCACAACATCGAAGTGGTTTGCCACCAGCCCGAGGCCTAACCCTTCCATCGAGCGGACGCGCGAGGCTGGCCGCGTCTCATGTCAAACGTTGAGCGTCCGTATTCGGCGGTCTGCTGGGCGTTTCGAGCGCCCAGCTATGGGTCCGCTGCCGTCGATCGCAGTCAGGCTGTGAGCGGTCCAAAGCAGCCTTTCAATTGCCCATCCTCAATCGCTGATAATCTGAATGAAGCTTGAAGTCACCGATGTGCAGAATGCGTCGGATGACGCAGCGCATTAGCAACGACGACGAACGCAGGAGTCGGCTGGTGGCGGCTGGGATAGTACAGATGAAAACCAGAGAACGACGGGCACCAGTCGGACAGCACCCGCACATCTGCAGGCGCGCGTCGGTAAATAACTCCCATCTATACAACATGCCAGTTGGCACGGGGAAGGACCGTCATGTCAGAAAACATCGCAGGAAAAATTGCCTTCATTACTGGCGGTGACTATCTGATGGTTGGGGGCGTTACCGTATCCTGCTGGTTCGGATCGCTGGCGCCGCAGTAGCGATCGCGGTGTGGCTCCTGACTCAGAAGCGGCCACCGCAGCCTCGCGGCGGGGGGCACGATAAGGTAACGAGGGCAGGCCGGAGGCGGACGCCAATTCCCTTTCACATTCGCTCAGCGGGCGCCGAACCGCTGCTTCGCGGCGTCGGTCACGGGCGTGTACATGCCCACGAGCGTCCCTTCGGGGTCGCGGAACTGAGCCGCGCGGTTGCCCCAAGGCATCATCTTCGGCTCGTGCACCACGGGCACTTCATCTTTCAGCCTTGCGAACTCGGCATCTACGTCTTCGACCTGGAACTCCACGATAGCGGTGCGATTGGAGGCGGGCTCAGCGCTTCCTTCCTTGAATAACGCCACGGTCTCGGCGGCGCCGATCGCAAGCGTTGCCGCCGGAGTGACGATTTCTGCGAATACGGGCGCCAGCCATTCCGCCTGTTGGCCCGTCACCTTCTCGTAAAAGCTGACGAGGGTTTTGATGTCGCGGGCAATGAGCCGCGTGGAAGCGAATTTCATAACAACCACCTTTTGCGTGAAGTGGGAAAATTGAACAAGGGTGTGATTGCCCTTGAACGTACGATACGCTACAGTAGCGTATCGTATCTTGTCTACCTTATTTCTGCTCATGCGAAAGAAAACCACAGTCACCGAACCAGGCGCGCCGGCTGTTGCTGAGCCTGACGTCGAGGCGCTCGACGAAAGGGTCCGCCGCTCGCGGGCGACCGTGCTTGGCGTCACGGCAGAATTACTCTTCGAACGTGGCCTTAGTGGCGCGAGCGTCGATGAAATCTCGCGTCGCTCGGGCGTCGCGAAGACCACGATCTATCGGCACTGGCCAACCCGGGCTGACCTGCTGCGAGATGCCTGCTCGACGCTCAGCACGCCTCAAGACGTACCAGACACCGGAGACTTCGAGAGCGACGTCACGGCGCTGATGACAAGTCTCGCGAAGCTGCTGCGGTCAGCCAAATGGACCTCAGTGCTGCCTTCGATCATTGATGCCGCCGAGCGGGACCCCGACATCGCCGATATGTACAGCAAACTTCAACGGGGTTATTCGATGCCTTTTGAGGTCGTCATCCAGCGGGCGGTGCGCAAGGGAGAACTGCCGAAGAACACGGATGCTGCCATGCTGATCGCGGCGCTTACGGGCTCGCTTTTTTATCGCCGCTGGTTTTCGCGGGAGCCCCTGACAGATGCGTTCGCGAAGCAGATCGTCAAGCGGGTTATCCGTTAAACCGGAAAGTAGCCGGTCGTGACAGGAGGCTCTGGGCTACTGGCGACTCACATCGGCCGCTCATATTGCATGCCATCGCATGCAATATGAGCGGTTGCGTGTGGACGACGGCGACGAAGCAACATAGCGAGCCTATTTCACCGTAGGGTTGTGCCGATCCCTGATCGGCCATGCGCGGTCGCTGGGTAGTGAGACAGATCAGCCGCTCCAACGTCTCATCGCCTTCGTCAACAGCCGCTCAAAACTCCCGACACGATCAACTGCATTCGTCACCTTTGCCAAGACTTTTGTGCATAGGATCGCCGGCGCCGGTCATAGCGGACGCCATCCGGCGCAGTGCAGACAACAATGCGTTGCACGCTGTTACGTTGCCTTCTTGATATCGTTGCCAGGCCGATTTGTCAGGATGGCGCTCGTAATAACATGAAAGAGATGATCCCCCCGTGACGCGAATGCGGGCTGGCCGGCGAGCCAGCCGAGCGCCGACATCAGGGCGAACAGGTCGACCCCATCCATATCGGCGCGCGCCGTTCCCTCGGTTTGAGCGCGGAGCAGTAGTCGCGCGCCCGCTGAACGCAGCGCTGTGCTCGAAGCGTGAAGCGCGGAGTCCGGGTCCGCGTGCGCGGTCGCAAACAAGGCGCAAATACCGTTATAGGTATGAACGAATGCAAGCCCTTCGCGAAACCAGGACACCAGCGCTTCGTCAGGTGGATTCGACGTTTCGAGTTCGGCTGCCTGCTGTATCAGTTCGTCCACGTTCATGCGCAGCAACGCTTCGAACAAGGCTTCTCGTGTCGGGAAATGGCGAAACAGCGTGGCCAACCCGACGTTGGCCCGGCGGGCGATATCTCGCATGGACGCGTCGGCACCATGCTCTGTGACGACGTCGCGCGCGACCGCAAGTAGATGGCTGTAATTTTTTCTGGCGTCGGCTCGCACGGGTTTCCTTGACAACCGGATCGGTGATCCGTATATAATGAATTCGTATCTGGATCAGTGATCCACAAGATACCGCACATGTGTGCAAATTGGAACAGAGACGCAGTCCGGCACCACGAAAGGAGAAGTCATGGGAAAGCTTGAGGGTAAGGTTGCAGTCATCACGGGTGGATCGAGCGGCATGGCACTGGCGAGCGCCAAGCGGTTCGTTGAAGAAGGCGCCTATGTTTTCATCACGGGCCGGAGGCAGGAGGCGCTCGACGAGGCCGTCAAGCTGATTGGCCGGAACGTGACGGGGGTGCGCGGCGACGCGGCCAATCTAGGCGACCTCGACCGCCTGTTCGATACAGTCAAGCGAGAAAAGGGCAAGATCGACATCCTGTTCGCGAGCGCAGGCACGGGAGAAGCCGTCCCTCTGGGCGAGATTACCGAGCAGCACTTCGATGCGACCTTCAGTCTGAATACGCGCGGAACGCTGTTTGCGGTTCAGAAGGCGTTGCCGCTGTTCAACGATGGTGGATCGATCTTCATGACCGGGTCAGTTGCTTCGGTGAAAGGTTTTCCTGGTTATGGCGTGTATTCGGCGAGCAAGGCGGCGTTGCGCTCATTCGCACGCACCTGGCTTAACGAACTGAGGGGCAGGAATATCCGGGTGAACGTGCTGAGCCCGGGGCCGATCGCCACACCGATGCAGGACCAGGTTCTTACCGAGGAGGCGAAGCGGATGTTCGAATCCCTGATACCGCGGGGAAAGATGGGTCGTCCTGAGGAAATTGCGACGGTCGCGCTGTTTCTTGCTTCAGACGATTCGAGCTTCGTGAATGGGGTGGAGTTGTCTGTCGACGGCGGCTTCTCGGCCATCTGAAATCGCGCCGAAAAGCGTGTAGAAGGACCTGTCAACTCGACGAAAATGATCCGATCTGTATCGATAAATATGGATTCCTTACAAATACTGAATGGAGAGTTCGCATGAGCTATTCGATTATTGGCTTTGGCGCGGTAGGCCAGGCACTCGCCCAAGCGTTTGCAAGAAAGAACATCGATGTGACCGTCGCCAGCCGGCGCCCTCCCGAGACGTTGATGCAGCAGGCACGAGCGATCGGCCCCACCGTTGTCCCCAGGACGTTGCAGGATGCAATCGCGTCCGACACGATCTTCCTGGCGGTTCCGTTTTGGGAACATCGCGAAGTCGCGAAGCAGATCACAACCTGGCAGGGCAAGACGATCATCGACACGACAAATGCTTTTGGTGTTCCCGTTGAAGACCTGGAGGGGCAACCGTCGTCCGTAGTTGTCGCCAAAGCGTTTGCCGGCGCCAGGTTCGTAAAGGGCTTTAACCATCTGCCCGCTGCCGTTCTGGCCGCTGATCCGAGCGTGAATGGCGGCAGCCGCGTCGTGTTTTTGTCGAGCGATGACAAAAATGCGATGGCACCGGTCGCGGTTCTGGCCGAACAACTCGGTTTCGCGCCGATTGCGCTAGGACCGCTCAAAGATGGCGGCTTGCTCGTCCAGGCCAAGGGGAATACCTGGGCTGAACTGATCTTCAAGGATCTCGTCAAGTTCAAATAGCGGCGCGTCACGACAAAGTCACAGCGGCCACGCGCATCGCTGAACGCGTGCTGGTGATCTGATCGAGATTCAGTTGGTGCTTCTGAGCGAGGGCATGATGGCCGGTAGCGACCCGCCGGCTGCGAGCGCCCGTACGGCAGACGTGATGGGGGCGGATGTCCGTTCGGAATTGGAAAGCGGTCGTTGCCGACAAGGTGACCCGAATGACGGCTCAGGGTCGGGTACGGAAGTTTGGCATTCGGCCGCGGCCACTGCTGCTTAGCCTGACCGCGTACTTCCGGGTTCGGCCAGCTTGAGACGTTCGACAAGCTACGAAAATCGTCAACAATCGGTGTTCATCCCTCCAACATTGCTCGAGCATCACCTCTGCCTACCAGGTGCGTCAGGCTCTTTAGAAAAATCTCTACGTTTTCACTCGAACTCGCGCAAACTCTCGTGCAATATTTCGACCCGCTGTAAATGGTTGCTGCCCCGTTCGAGCAGGCGTTCGGCAACCAGTGAGCAGATCAGATTGACCACCGCCGTCATGCCGACGTTGCTGTCGAACAGCATCAGGCCATCCGTGTGGCAACGGATCACCCAGCGCGCCAATCGCGCCGGCTTCCCCGCAATGACGTCCGACATATACACAATCGGTACGCCGGCCTCGGCGAGTGCAACTGCGGCAAGACCGACCGCCGGCACACGGCGCCGCAAACCGACGATGATTGCGACATCCTTCGCGGCCAGGTCGCCGAGATATTCGCCCATGGTGTCGCCCGGCGCAGGCAACAACATCACGTCGGAGCGCACCTGAATCAGTTCACGCCTGATCATTGTGGCCACCGTATGACTATGCCGATACCCAATGATCACCACGCGCCGCGCGTGCGCAACTGCTTCGACCACCTCGCTCAGCACCCGCGTATCGAGCGACCGGTACGTGCGCGCCAGATTCTCGACCTCGTGCTGCAAATGCGCCTGAATCACGTCGTCGAGTTTCGTACTCGCGCTCTTGCGGCCCCTATCCTGTAGATACAACGGCGAACCGCCGACCTGCGCCGCGCGCGCAATCGCACGCGCATCGTCATAAGACGTATATCCGAGCTTCTGAAAAAAACGCGTCGTGGTCGCTTTCGACACCTGCGCGGTCGCCGCTAGTTCCGTGGCGGTTTGCATCGCCAGTTGCCCCGGCGCACTCAGAATGACATCGGCCAACCGTTGATCGATCTCGGACAGTTCGTCATAGCATTCGGCGATGCGACTTTCGATCGACTGCGGTGCGCGCTTTTCCTGTTTCGTTTGAGCTTTTGACATTTCGATGCTTGTGAGTAAGTGGAGCGCCCGCCGTGGTGCAACGTCGGCACCGCGAACGTGCATTGCCGTTCTCTTGCACGCAGCAGGTGCAGTCAGTTGTCATCCCGCGATGACGTCATTATAAATCGGACTGTGGAATGTGAAATGCGTGTTTCTTGTTATTCACCATAGAAACATGTGTTTTTGCTCTTAGATTTGTGAAACCTATGTTTCTCGCATCGACGGTTGGCACGGATCATGCATTCCGGTGGCTTCGTGCACCTCTCAACGGGAGTTCCCTGATGTCAAAACGCCGCCTCTCCAGCATTGTCCTCGCCACGTTGTTTCCGTTCGGCGCATTGATCCACTCGGTAGCCGCGAACGCCGATACGCTCGACGACATCAAGAGTCGCGGCACGATGACCGTCGCGATCGATCCGACCTTTGCGCCGTACGAATACACCGACGCCAGCAACAACATCGTCGGTTTCGATCCGGCCGTCATGGCTGCGGTCGCTAAGCATCTGGGCGTAAAGATCGAATATCAGCGCATGGCATTCAGCGGGATCATCCCGGGCCTGCTCGCGCATTCGTTCGATGTCGAAGGTTCCGCGCTGAACGTAACTTCCGAACGCGCAAAGCGTCTCGCGTACGTAGTGCCGACCAGCAAGACCGTAAACGGCGCTCTGGTGCGCGCCGATTTCAGGAAGATTCCGCAGCCAGCCACCATTGAGTCTCTCGCTGGCCTGACGGCTGCGGTCAAGAGCGCGAGCGCGCCCGAACAGATTCTCAAGCAGTTCAACGAGACGCTGAAGGCCAAAGGTCTTGCACCGATCCAGCTGATCAGCGTGGATAGCGTCGATCAGACAGTGGCTGCACTGATGACGCGTCGCGTCGATTTCGTGTTCGACGATATGACCGTGCTCGCGGGCGTCATCAAACAGAATCCGGGCAAGCTGAAATCGACCGGTGAGCTCGGCCCGTCGCAATGGATTGCCTGGGCGACCCGCCCGGACGATACGCGTCTGAACAAGGCGATCGGCGATCAGATCCTCGCAATGAAAAAGTCCGGCGAACTCGCGCGCCTGCAAAAGGCCAACCTGGGCGTGACCTTCGATACGCCGACGTCCGATTTCATCCCCGCGCAGTAAATCGAGCAGACCGAATCATATGACAGAACCAGTACAGACTCTCACCGTCAAGGCAGGACACGGACGTACCTTCGAAGTGAAGGCGGGTCAACGGTTGACCATCATGGACGTCGAGGGGCAGCAGGCCGCCGACTTTGTCGCGGTGGTCAAGTCGAACCATGGCGAGAAGCTGTCGCCGACGCATACGCGCCGCCAGCTTCGGACGCTGTTTTTCAACGTCGGCGACGCACTGTATTCATCGCTGGGGCGCCCCTTGTTGCGGGTAGTCGAAGACACCGTCGGCATTCACGATGCCAACGTGCCCGCTTGTGACGATACGCGTTTCACGGTCGATTTCAACGTGACCGGGCATCGAAACTGCCTCGACAACATGCACGCGGGTCTGGCGCTGTACGGGATGTCGCCGTTCGATGTGCCGGAGCCGTTCAACCTGTTTCAGAACGGCCCGGTCACACGGGATTGCCGGATGCAGGTCACCGATCCGACCAGCAAGCCCGGCGACTACATTACGTTCGACGTGCTCGAAGATCTGGTGTGCGCAGTGTCGTCGTGTCCTCAGGACATCATTCCCGGCAACGGCCTGAAGGTTACCGACATCGCTATTTCCATCCTGCCCGCGACGCCTGTCGCCGCCTGAACGGACTCAACATGCTGCTTCTCAAAGAACCGCCTTCGCGCGCACCGCTGTCCCCGCAAACCGTCGCCGTGCCTGCGGGCGAATCGCGCGCGATCGACGTCAAGGCTGGCCAGATCCTGCGTATCGAGGCGAAACAACCGGGCGCGGTCGCGTCGATGTTCGGCTTCAGCCGGATCAACGACGACGTGTACATGTCGGTTCATCACACACGCGTGTTCAGCAATTCGTACGTGCTGCAGGCGGGCATGCGGATCGTCAGCAATCGCCGCCGCGCGCTGATGGTGCTCGGTAAGGATTCGAGCGGCAAACACGATCTGCTACTCCCGGCATCGACAACCGCGTATCTCGCGGACCAGGGCCACGCGGGACAGACCGGCTGCGTCGAATCGGTCAGTGCGGTGATTCAAACGCTGGGCCTGAAGCCGCCCAAAATGCCCGACCCGATCAACCTTTTCATGCACGTGGCATTGCATCAGGATGGCCGCATCGAACCGCTGCCCAACGTCACCCGAGCCGGCGATTTCGTCGCGTGCCGGGTGGTGACGGACATGGTGTTCATTGTGTCGGCCTGCTGCACCGGCATTCCCGGCAACGACGCGCCTGGCGCGCTCGAACTGTCTGCAATCGAAGAACTCGACCAACCCTGATTTTCGGGAATCCGCCGTGATGGGCTTTGACCCGCAAGTGATCCACAGCCTGCCGACACTCATCGACGGCTGGCTGCTGACCGTGGAACTGACGCTGTTCGGCGCAACCGGCAGTCTCGTGTTCGGTCATCTCGCGCTCGCGATGCAACTTACGCGCGTTGCGCCGTTGCGCTGGGCCGCGCGACTCTATATCAGCTTCATGCGTGGCACACCCGCCCTCGTGCAACTGTTCGTGCTGTTCTTCGCGTTGCCGCTGATCGGGCTGGGCGGCCGTCCGATGCTGGCCGCCGCGCTCACGCTCGGCCTGAATAGCGGCGCCTACACGGCTGAGATCCTGCGAGGCAATCTGCGGGTGATCACGCCTGGTCAATACGAAGCCGCGATTGCGCTCGGTATGGCGCCGTGGCGCATCGCGTTGAGGATCGCGCTCCCACAGATGCTGAAGGCCAGTCTGCCCGCACTCATCAACGAATTCACGATCCTGTTGAAAACCACGCCGCTCGCATCGGTCGTCGCCGTCACCGAACTAACGTATGCGGGACAGATGGTGATCGCGCGAACCTACACGTCGACGCAAGTGATGCTGCTGGTCAGCGCGGGCTATCTGGCGGTCGCGTTGCCGGTCATCTATGCCGCGCGCCGCGCACAGCGTTCGCCGCGCGTGCCAGGCGTCGAGCAGGTTGCGACCGGAGTTGCGCGATGACCTTCGATCTCGGCGTTCTGTCCGGCTACTGGCCGGAGCTTGCAGCAGGACTCGGCAGCACGGTCTGGTTGTGTGCGGCCGGCGCAGTTATGTCGGGCGTGCTCGGCGTGCTGCTGACGGTCGGCCAGCGACGTGGCGGTCCGTGGCTGGCCGCGGTGATTCGCGGCTACACGGCATTGACGCTCGGCTTGCCGCTGCTCGTGCTGCTGTATGTCATGTTCTTCGTATTGCCGGATTTCGGCGTGCTGCTGCCCGCGCCGCTGGTCGGCACGGTCACGCTCGCGGTCTATTACGGCCCGTACGTCGCAGAAGTGATTCAGGCTGCTGTTGCCGCCGTGCCTGCTGGAACCGTCGAAGCAGGCGTCGCGATCGGCATGTCGCCGGTTGCGATCGCGCGCCGCATCATCGCGCCGCAAGCGCTGCCGCTGCTGCTGCCAACGCTGACGGGTCTGCTGATCGGCCTCGTCAAAGATTCCGCGTTGCTATCGGTGATCTCTGTGCACGAATTCATGTTCGCTGCGAAGGCCGTCGTGTCAGACACGTACGCGCCCCTCGAAGTCTATTTCGTCGTCGCGATGGTCTACTGGGCCGCGACATCCGTCATCCACTTTTCGACCCGTCATTGGGAGCGCCGTCTCGGTCGCGCCCATCGGGTCGCCCGGCCCCGGTGATCAGCATGAACCTATCCGACAGCACGCCCCCCGTAACGTTGAAGGCGAGCGGTATCGTCAAGTCGTTCGGCGCGAACCGCATCCTCGATGGCGTCGACCTAACCGTAGCGCGCGGCGAAACGGTCTGCGTATTGGGTCCTTCGGGCTCTGGAAAATCGACGCTGCTGCGCTGCCTGAACTGGCTTTCACCGCCCGACGAAGGCGCCATCTGGATCGGCGACCAGCGGATCGGCCTGCGCGAGAACCCGAACGGCGCGACCAGCCCGCGTCCTGAGCGCGAGATACGCGCGCAGCGCAGCCGCATCGGCATGGTGTTTCAGAGTTTCAATCTGTGGCCGCATATGACGGCGCTCGAAAACGTGATGGAAGGACTGCTGTCGGTCAAACGGATGAACCGTCTCGCCGCCACTGATCTCGCGGTCGAAGCGCTGCGCCAGGTCGGCCTGGGCGGCAAGCACACGTCGATGCCCGCGAACCTGTCGGGCGGTCAGCAGCAGCGTGTCGGCATTGCCCGTACGCTCGCGATGGCGCCGGAAGTCATCCTGTTCGACGAACCGACCAGCGCGCTCGATCCCGAACTGGTCGGCGAAGTCCTGGCCGTGATGCGCGGACTCGCCGCGAACGATACGACGATGATCGTCGTCACGCACGAAATCGGCTTTGCGCGCGATGTCGCGGATCGCGTGATTTTTATGGACGGTGGACGCATCGTCGAACAGGGTCCGCCAGCGCAAGTTCTCGATACACCCTCGTCGCCGCGACTCCAGCAATTTCTCTATCGTTTTACCCCGGAAAATTCACGCTCATGAGCTATACAGATCACCCTACAGTAACCATTCCCGCCGGCCACGGCAAGGCAGTCCGACTGAAAGCGGGGCAGGTCGTGCGCGTCATCAATACCCATGGTACGCAAGTCGTGGACTGCTGGGCCTGGAACGCGTACGACCTGAACGAATACATGTGCATGGAGACCACGCGCGTGTGGAACCAGCGGCTCAATCCGGTGGTTGGAGACAGCTTTGTGACCAACCAGCGTAATCCGGTGCTGACCGTCGTGGAAGACACGACGCCCGGCGTCCATGACACCTTCATGGCGGCCTGCGATCGCAAACGCTATGAACTGCTCGGCGTGCGCGGCTATCACCGCAACTGTTGCGACAACATGTTTGAAGGGATGTTCGAACTCGGCGTGACGCCGCCGCGCCAGAACCTCGCTTCGTTCAATATCTTCATGAATATCCGCGTGCAACCGGACGGCATTACGCTGCATACGTTGCCTACCGTGACGAAGCCTGGTGAGTACATCACGCTGCGCGCTGAGATGGATTGCTTCGTTGCGTTTTCTGCGTGTCCACAGGACATCGTCAAAATTCAGGGGCAAGGCGACAACATGCCGAAACCGGTTGACATCGCCGTGCTCGACGACTTTTCATCCGATCTGCAAGGCACGCAATCGTGGGTTCCGGACGCCTGAGCGTTCATCATTTCAACAATCTCGGACAGACGCTCACACACATGGCGATTCCCACTTTCGACCCGAACGCGCCTGCCTTTACGCGCACGGGCATCAACCTCGCGGACCCGCGTCTGGGCGCACATGCTGTGCTTACCAGCGATGATTTTTTCGCGCCGATGGCTCGCATGCTGGATCCGGAGCCGGCCGTGTTCATTCCCGGCAAATACGATGACAACGGCAAATGGATGGACGGCTGGGAATCGCGTCGCAAGCGCGTGACCGGCCACGATTTCTGTATCGTCAAGCTGGGCACGGCGGGTGAGCTGATGGGCGTCGATATCGACACGAGCCATTTCACCGGCAACTTTCCTCCGGCGGCATCGATAGACGCATGCCGCTCGGATGACGACATTCCGCCCGCCGGCGCGCAATGGACCGAAGTGCTGCCCGCGGTGGCGCTGAGCGGCAACGCGCATCACTTTCGCGCAATCGAAGCGGCCGAGGGCGCGGTTTACACCCACGTACGCCTGAATATCTATCCGGACGGCGGTATCGCGCGATTGCGCGTGTTCGGCCGGCCGCGCCGCGAACTCGCGCCTGACGCCGAACTCGATCTCGCGTCAGCGACGAACGGCGCGCGGATCGTCGCGGCAAACAACCAACATTACGGCCTTGCGTCAAATCTGCTTTTGCCCACGCGCGCGGCCAACATGGGCGAAGGCTGGGAAACCCGCCGACGTCGCGAACCGGGCTGTGACTGGTGCATCGTCGAACTTGCGGTGCCAGGTGAAATCAGCAGGATCGATGTCGACACTGCGCATTTCAAAGGCAATTTCGCGGACCGTTGCTCGCTGCAAGGCGCATTCGTCACGGCAGGCACCGACGAATCGCTCATCACCCAATCGATGTTCTGGTCCGTGTTGCTCGACGAGCAGAAGCTGGCAATGGACTGCGTGCATTCGTTCACGCCTGAACAGATCATGCCGGTTACCCATGTGCGCTTCAATATTCTGCCGGACGGAGGGGTGTCGCGACTTTGCCTGATCGGGCGCGCAGTGGGTTGATCCACACCGCCTGCCCGATTTGATCGTAACAGGCCCTCCTGCTTCGAAGACTACATTGCCCTTGGAATTGCTTAAACAGGGCTAGTCCCCGCGGAGGTTGCCCGTTACCACGCAACGTGCCGTTGCGTGGTCGCTCCAACCGATGTTGCCCTGGATATAAGATTGCGACGAGGCGTAACCCTTGATAGCTCCGCACGAACGTCTCTTATTGAGGAAGCTGAATGTCTCCTCAAGGTCGAACTGAGCCAATCGCATCAGGCAGAGTCCGGCCAGGAAGCGACAATCAACCTTGTCGCTTCGAACGTCCCCTCTTTGCCGCGAAGCTGACCTTCACGGTTAGCGCCATGTCCATAGAACAGGCCAGTCCACCCGGCCCGTTATGGCGTTAGATACGCACAGCATTGCTGAAAAACTGCGGAAGCGCTGTGCCTTCGATCACGCTGCCTTGAGCAGTCCAAGTTGTTGCAGCGCCGTCACGCCGTCGTCCAGCCCGATTTCTTCGACGATCTTGCCACCATTGAGTCGTAGCACGGTCGTGCCAGTGAAGCGCATTTTCCGTCCGGTCGCGGCCGGCAACGATCCAATGAGGAAATCGCTGAATGCCGGACCGGTATGTGTGCCTCCACCCTCCCAACGGCCGACTACATAGTCCCCCTCGGCGATGAGATCAGCGGCGCCCCAGAAGTTGAGGTCCGGAAACGCTCGGCGGAAATCGGTCATGAATGCCTTGATGTCCTCGCGGCCACGGCGCGCCTCGTGCAGCGAGTATTGAAGAAGCATGTCAGGAGCAGCAAGTTCGTCGACGATGTCGAGGTTGCATGTCTTGCCCCAGAAATCGGTGAACCAGCGGCCCACGACGGCCTTGTTGTCATCTTCCCTGGACATGGTGAATTCCTCATTGACTGTGGTTGAAAGAGGGAAGCGCAATCGTCTCCCTCTGTCTGAACAATATTGGCGTCAGCAGTCAGCCGCCCCCCGTTTCTTGCTGCAATACTCGATAAACCGACACGCGGCTTGTGGTGACGATGGCCACTACGCGCGTCGTTCGTAAGCGACGGCGCCAGGGGGGGCGAGATGAAATAGACAGCAAGAATCGGAGTGCCTGTGCTGATCCGCGGCCATAACCTGTCCATGCGATCGCACAGTAACCGAGGCTGGCGGACGAAGGACGGTGCGCTCGAACCACATACATCTTGCGGGCGCCCGGAGTGCCAATTCCGTCATCGGCGTAGCGCTCGCCTTTCCCTCATTAAAAGGAGTTCGACCATGTTGCCATTTCTCTCGTTTCATGCGCTCGCAGCACAACGCGGCGATGGACTGCGCCCTGAACTTCTAGCCTTATTTGAACGCCATGCCCGATCAGAGACTGGTCTCGTTGCCATCATCGAACCTGTCGAAACTGAGTCTCTTTCCCAGGTCGCAGACGCCGTCTCCAATGGTCCTGTGAAGGAGTGACGGGCCGATGAGGCGTCGGCGAACGTCTCATACTCCCGCTGGAGCGGACAGTAGAGCACGAGTTCTGAGCGACTCGAACGGGTCGAGCTGAGCCGGTCGTCATCCGGCTCAGTGCGGCCCAGACTGTGTCAAAACGCATTTTGGCGCGTTAAAATTTACCATCCGATAGCAAGGGTTGAGCAACATGAAACGGTTCGTTCAAGGCGACAATCGTACACAAAGCTCTCTGCTCCCTGAAGCGCTCGATGACTACGTGACGGACACAAATCCCGTGCGCGTAGTTGATGTCTTTGTCGATGAGCTTGATCTTCATAAGTTTGGGTTTGAAGGAGTCCAACCAGCGTTGACTGGTCGGCCGTCGTATCACCCCGAGGTGATGCTCAAGATCTATATCTACGGTTACCTGAACCGTATTCAGTCGAGCCGCCGCCTTGAACGCGAGGCCCAGCGCAACGTCGAACTGATGTGGCTCACGGGCCGCCTGGCACCGGACTTCAAGACCATTGCGCGGTTCCGTAAAGACAACGGCAAAGCGATCCGTAGCGTCTGCCGTCAGTTCGTCGTGCTGTGCCAGCGTCTGGACCTCTTCGCCGAAGCGATTGTTGCGATTGACGGCAGCAAGTTCAAGGCGGTGAACCACCGCGACCGTAACTTCACGAGCGCGAAGCTTGAACGACGCATGCGCGACATCGAGTCAAGTATCGCTCGCTATCTCGAGGCAATGGACACAGCGGATCGTCAGGAGCCGGCAATCGCGAAGGTCAGGACGGAGCGACTGCAAGACAAGATTGCGGCCTTGAAGGAGCAGATGCGAAGCCTCAAAGAGATCGAGGTGCGACTGAACGCGACACCTGACAAACAGGTTTCGCTTACCGACCCGGACGCGCGTTCGATGAAGACGCGTGGGACCGGCGTTGTCGGCTACAACGTCCAGACGGCAGTGGATACGAAACACCATTTGATCGTCGCGCACGAGGTGACTAACAACGGCATTGACCGTGATCAACTGACGTCGATGGCGAAGCTTGCCCGAACGGAAATGGGTGTAGGCAAACTCACTGCGATCGCGGATCGAGGCTACTACAAGAGCGAAGAGATACTTGCATGCCATGAAGCTGGCATCACCGTATTCGTGGCAAAGACGGTGACATCAACCGCCACGGCGCATGGCCGTTTCAGCAGGGATGATTTTATTTACAACCCGGAAACGAACGAATATCGGTGTCCGGCCGGTGAGCGGCTCATCTGGCGATGCTGGACAGTAGAGCGTGCTCTGAAGCTGGGCAAGTATTGGAGTTCGAATTGCCAGCAGTGCTCGTTAAAAGAGAAATGCACGCCGGGCACTGAGCGGCGTATGACCCGCTGGGAGCACGAGACCCTTGTTGAAGAAATGCAGGCGCGACTTGATCATGCTCCTGAGATAATGCGGACCCGGCGGCAGACAGTCGAGCATCCCTTCGGCACGATCAAAGCATGGATGGGGGCCACTCATTTCCTCACGCGGACCATCGAACGAGTGAGCACTGAAATGAGCTTGCACGTGCTGGCGTACAACATGAAGCGAGTGATCCGGTTACTCGGTTCGGAAACGCTTATAACGGCAATGCGGGCGTGATGCCCGCATGGGGTTGTTGAACCTTTGCAACTGTTCGCCGGGTTTCGTTCGGCTTGTCGCAATCGAAAAGCTGCAACGTCCGATGAGGCCGGTTTCGTTATTTCTTGTGGCCGCCCGTTTTGACACAGTCTGGGCCACTTACGGACGTTCAACGCTGGCCCCTAGATTGTCGACAATCGTCGCTCCGCAACTTTGCTGGAAAACACGCAAGTTGCCTATTGGACGCGGACCGCGAACGCACCCTAATCATTATGCGCGCTGAGTGTAGCTTAGCGAACGGCGATTATTCTTCGATCGGGTTGCGCAGCGTTGCGATTCAAGGTCACGGAATCGTTGGCTCCCAGGCGATCGCACTAAATTGGTGGCTTGCGATTACTCTGTTTCAACATTTAAAGTAGGTTCGGCGTCCCGACCCAGATCGCAAACGCCTCCGTGGATCGGTTATTCAACCATCCTTGGGGCAGCGTCGATTGGTAATGCGCACTGTCCCCTGTTTTGAGCACAAATGTCTTGCCCTCAAGAGTCAACGAAATTTCACCCGAAGTGACGTAAAGAAACTCTTCTTCTGCGCTGGTTGGCATATCGGCAGGTCCGCTCTGATAGGGCGGGAATCTCACAAGGACGGCCTCAAGCCGCCGGCCTCCAGACTTATGCGTAAGTCTGGCGAACGAGTTTGCGGTATCCGCGAACTCGAAGAAACTCAGTTCCTCACCCCGACACACAAATTTCTGTTCGCTTGGAGCGTCAACAAAGTATTGCACGGCAACACCAAGCGCGTCGGCAATGCCTTTCAACGAGGCAATCGAGGGCATGGCCAAGCCGCGCTCTATCTGTGACAGGAAAGGTTTCGAAATCCCTGCAGCCCTTGCCGTACAGTCAAGAGTGAGCTTTAGCCGCTGTCTCAGCGCGCGGATCTTGCCGCCGAATTGCGCGGATGGAATATTTTTTTTCGTTTCGGTGAACATAAAAATGAAGTGGCCTTCGAGGCCCATGGTTCCTTCTTGGCCTTCTCCAGTGTTTCCGGGTTGGCGCCCGTGGCGATCACCGTGGCCCCTTCTGTCTGGAATCGTTTCGCGATCGCCGCCCCCATCCCGGTTGTGCCTCCCGAGATGAGCGCAATCTTGCCTTCTAATCTGTTCGTTCGTGACCTCTTGTATGCCTGACTACTAGGTGGTTGAAGAACGTGATCCACGAGACCCGTCCTCACCATAGGAGTACGGGTGTCTGTTTCAACCACGTATCCTTCGCCAATTGCTCCACCACGAACTGAGCGACATCCGCGCGTGCGACCTTGCCGCCGTAGACGTCGGCGAGGTCAACGATGGCCCTGACGCTTCCGCGAGCTGGGTCGTTGGTGAGCATCGCGGGCCGGACTAAGACCCAATCGAGTGAGCTGGTGCGAATCGCGGCTTCCTGGCGCCCCTTGTCTTTGTAGGCATGGCGAAGCAGCAAGGGCTGGAACAGCCGGTCGAACACGAAGCCGCCGTGGCCGCGGCTATCTCCCACCCCCAGGGCGGAGATGCAGACCAGGCGGCGGACGCCGCTGCGACTCATCGCCGGGAGCAACGCGCGTGTCGCTTCGGTCAGAACGCTGACTTCGCTGAAAGGGCTAACGCCCGTGCCCAGCGAGCTGACGACGGCATCGCAGCCTTTCAAGGCGCGCATCAGGGCGCCTTCGTCGCAGGCATCCCCCTCAATGAGGTTTGCGCCTGGGAAGTCGGGCGCGCGCGCCTTCGAGCGAACTAACGCGACTACGGAATGACCCTTCTCCAAGGCGTCGTGGACGATCAGCCGTCCGGTTCCGCCCGTTGCTCCCAAAACAAGAACCTTCATAGTCGATCTCGATAGTTGTTGGTATGAACGCCGCATTTCATATGGAAATGGGCTCTTTTGGTTGCTCTGCCAGAATCACGATGGGGTACGAATATCCGGAGTAGATTTCCCGAGTCGTATCCCATCGCTAATCCGCTGACCTATTCTGTAGCGGCCTTCAAGGCCGCCGCGAAGACATCGCGGGCAGACGTCGCGCCCGGGACGTGTTCCGTACCCTCGACGCCGAGGTCCATCCATCCTGAGTTGACGGCGTCATACATCGCTTCGGCCGGTCCCGTCTGGCCCTTCGGAACGCCGAGCTGCTCGAACGCTGCCGGCCACCCGGCCCGCGGTACAGCAAAAGCGTTGACGTCGACCTTCAGGACCTCTCCCAATTGTGTCGCTACTTCATCCGCACTGACCATCGAACCGAGCTCGATGGCGCGATGCCCCGACCATGCCGGCCCGGTCAGAAGCGCCGCGACTTCGGCGCCGATGTCGTTGGTCGCGACCATGGTCGATTTCCGATCGGTCGGGTTGTAGTAGACGGGGAGCGTGCCACCTTGGGCAACATGCAAGCCGTAGAGGAAGTTTTCGAAAAATCCGCCGGCGCGCACATAAGCGATCGGCAATGTCAGGTCGCGAAATCCTTGCTCCAGAAGCGACAGCGCCGTGATCATCCCCAGCCCGCTGGTTCTGTTCGCCCCCATCGACGAAAGCGCAACCACTCGCGGCGGCGATGCCCTGGTGAGCGCCTCGACATAGTTTGCAATCACGCCCCTGGCTTCTTTGAAATCGGGCGAGGGCGCCCAGACAGCCGACAACATGACGAACGCGCCTTCGACGCCTTTGAGCGCGTGCTTGATGGCTGCGGAATCATTCCAATCGCCGTCTACCAGTTCCACGCCCTGGTTCGCCCAGTGAGCCGCCTTCTCGCGATTGCGGACCAGCGCGCGTACTTTCTTGCCGTGCGCCAACAGATGTTCTGCCGTTGCGCCGCCTACTTTTCCCGTGATTCCCGTTACTAAAAACATATGCTTTCTCCGGATATTGAGGGCAGAGGACTGCCCCGGTTGGCTTAACGAATGTGCGGCAGAATGGCTCGGATACGGGAGTTGCGCGCGTAGAGGCCGCCCCATGTCAACGCGCCCAGAACCAGCGAAATGATTTCTGGCGGCGATCCCAACTCACCAATGCGGACATGGGCGCAGATGGCACCTCCCAAATAGCCCGTCACCAGGATCGCGCCGAGGACGGCGGTAGCCGGGATGGCGTAAAGGATGGCGCAGGCAAGGACGATCGGACCCACGACGCGGGTAACGTCCATCGCGAACCCGGTTTCCTGCAACATGCTCGCGATCTGTGCTGGCACGAAAAGCTGAATAATCCCGTCTGCCACCAGAGCGATAACGACAAACGCGCTCATTACCCGGCCGACCCACAGGGCGCGATGCAAGGTCATAGTTTCAGTCACGTGTTGTTCTCCGATGTGGGTCTCAATTTCGAAGCTTATTGTGTTTCTAAGATATGATAAACGCCGATAAAGTGAATTAACTGTTCTCTCTGCGGGTAACAATACCGAGGCGCGAAAATGCAGAATCTCGAACCCCTCCTCATATTCGTAACGGTCGCGGAAATGGGGAGCTTCACCCGCGCGGCCGACAGCTTGGGCATCCAAAAGGGCAGGGTCTCAACGGCTATCCGGAAGCTGGAAGAAGATGTCGGTGTCAGACTCCTGCACCGGACGACGCGGAGCGTGCAGTTGACAGAGGACGGACGTGCGTTTCATGCGCGCGCCCGCGATCTGCTTGCTGAAGTCGATGACCTGCACTCGATGTTCGCAGGCGAGCACGTGGCACTTCGCGGGCGTCTACGGGTGGATCTTCCGTCCGAGGTGGCGCGCACCACGGTCATGCCAGCCTTGCCGGAGTTCATGGCGACTCATCCCGAGTTGGAGCTGGAGCTGTCGAGTACGGATCGGCAAGTCGATCTGGTTCAAGAGGGGTTCGACTGCGTGTTGCGGCTTGGACCCATACGGGACGAGACGCTGATTGCCCGCCCACTGGGCCTGTTGCGCATGGTCAACGCTGCCAGTCCCGTCTATCTGGCGCGCTATGGCGTACCTCGATCGATAGGAGATCTCCAGCGTCAGGAACATCGGGCAATTCATTTTTCGACGATGCTCGGCTCAAGACCTTATGGATGGGAATATCCGGACGGCGACAGCTACGCGACGCTTCAGTTGCCGGGTACGCTACACGTCAACAACGCGCAGACCTACGAAGCCGCTGCCCTCGCCGGCCTCGGCCTGATTCAGGCGCCACTCTTGGGGATTGGCCGATACCTGGAGAATGGAGCGCTTGTGGAGGTTATGCCCGATTCTCGTCGCCGGGCGCTCGCGGTGTCCCTCGTCGTAGCACATCGGAGCAATCTGTCGCGCCGAGTCCGCGCATTCATGAAATGGATCGAAGTTGTGCTGACGCCGTATCTGGAATGAGGGGTGGTGGATAAACATTGATCGAGAGTGCCCTAAAATTGACTGCTCCGATGCAGCCACTCGTCAGGGGCTGCATCGGGTCGAACTGAGCCGATCACCATCCGGCTGACGGCCAGGAGCGGACCATCGACCCAAGCCGAGGATCGTCGGCAATCGTGTCACCATGGACCAACCGGTCGGCGCGATTAAGGCAACTCTGGGCGGCTATTTTTGAGTGGAAATACTCGTACGATTGCAGGCACATTCAACTTGGGCAATCGTCTACTCCGGGAAGGAACCGATGGTTTGGCCCTTCCCGAGGCCGCGTTGAGCGAGTGAACATGCGGGCGCCCTATGCAATTGTCCGAACGACACCGCCGTCGACACGCAATGAAGTGCCTGTTGTCGCCGACGCCTGCTCCGAGCAGACATAGACGACCAGGTTTGCGACTTCTTCGGTTGTCGCGAAGCGATTGAGGAGCGTGGTCGGGCGATTCGTTTTCAGGAACTGCTGCTCGGCTTCCTCACGCGTAATGCCTTGCGCATCTGCGTTCGCCTGCGCCCAACCACCCATGATCTCCGAATTCGTCGGACCAGGGAGAACCGAATTAACGGTGACGCCCGTTCCGCCGACCACCTCGGCCAAGCCCCTCGCAATGGCGAGCTGAGCGGTCTTGGTCGTGGCGTAGTCGATCATGTCCTTGGGGATGGCAAGCGCGGACTCACTGCTGATGAAGACGACGCGCCCCCAGCCGCGCTTCGTCATGTTCGGCACATAGTGGCGGGAGGCGCGAATGCCGCTCATGACGTTAAGTTCGAAGAGATCGATCCACTCGCTGTCCTCAATTTCGAAGAAGGACTTCGGACGCCCAGTACCCACATTGTTGACGAGAATGTCCGCATCCGGCGCCTGCGCGAACAACTCCGCCGCGCCTTCCGGGGTCGCAAGATCTGCGATGACGCCGGTAAACTCCGTCTTTGGCAAGAGCTCGCGAAGCTCCCGAAGCGCCGTGGAGACGCGCTTCTCTGTGCGGCCGTTGATCACGACCTCGGCGCCTGCGCGCCCCAGCCCTTCTGCAATGGCTCGGCCGATACCTGCTGTAGACCCAGTAACGACGGCCTTGCGGCCAGTGAGATCAATATTCATGACACCATTCCTTCAGCTGTGGAGAGAGCTGCATTGTGAGTGATGTCAGAACCAATGATAATAGCTAAATTTTCCATAATATTAATTCCCAAGGGGAATGGTGTTACGGCAAAGCTGTAATGTCGTACCTGGGCAAAGTTGAAACGTCGCATGTCATGCTGGCTGACCATTTGAATGGGAGGCTCGCATGACGACATCCGGGACAATCACCATGACGATGTGCGAGGTTGACCGGCTCAGGACGATCCAGTCGCTGGTCGATGGCCTGCTGATGACGTGGCAGGCTGCAGAACGGCTTCATCTGAGCCGGCGCCAGGTTGAGCGGCTGACGCTGCGCTATCGCAGCCAGGGCGCGTCGGGGCTGCTGTCGCGGCATCGTGGGCACCCGAGCAACTACCAGTTGCTGGACGGTGTCGCTGAACGGGCGTTGAATCTGATCCGGGACAGTTATGCGGATTTTGGGCCAACGCTGGCGTGCGAGAAGCTGCGCGAATGTCATGGGCTGGTGCTGTCGAAGGAAACGGTGCGTCACCTGATGACGGGGGCCGGGCTGTGGATTCCACGCCGGCAGCGGCCGCCGAAGATCTACCAGCCACGGGCGCGGCGATCGTGCCTGGGCGAGCTGATCCAGATCGATGGCAGCGATCATCGCTGGTTCGAGGAGCGGGCGCCGGCGTGCACGCTGCTGGTCTATGTGGACGACGCAACCAGCCGGATCATGGCGCTGCACTTCACGGCGACCGAATCGACCTTCAGCTACTTCGAGGCGACACGGGCGTATCTGGAACTGCACGGCAAGCCGGTCGCGTTCTACAGCGACAAGGCGAGCGTATTCCGCTCGACGCAGACGGCGACCACGGGGGGCAAAGGCGTGACGCACTTTGGCCGGGCGATGTTCGAGCTGAACATTGACGGGTTGTGCGCAAATTCAAGCCAGGCGAAGGGCCGTGTTGAACGCGCGAACCTGACACTGCAGGACCGCCTCGTGAAGGAACTACGGTTACGCCAGATCGACACGCGGGAAGCGGCCAACGCTTACGCACCCCACTTCATCGCCGACTACAACACGCGCTTTGGCAAGGTACCGCGCAGCGCTTTCAACGCTCACCGGCCGCTGCGTGCAGATGAGAATCTCGACACCATCCTGACGTGGCGTGAACCGCGGCGCGTCACGCGCTCGCTGACGCTGCAGTACGACCGGGTGATCTACCTGCTTGAAGACACGGACGCCAACCGCAGGCTGGTCGGACGCTACATCGATGTGTACGAGTATCCGGACGGCCGCATCGAGATCCGTGCCGACGGCCTCGCCCTTCCCTGCACGCCTTATGACCGGCTCTCGGAGATCGATCAGGGCGCGGTCGTCGACCACAAGCGGCTGGGTCACGTGCTGCAGGTCGCGCAGCTCGTTCAGGCCGATCGCGATAACCGGCGCGCGTCAGGCTCGCCGTCACGGACCAATCAGGGGCAGGCGCCTAAGCTGAAGGAACGCAAGGCTGGGACAAAAAAGCAGCGGGAGATCACGGTTGATGATCTGAACACCGCGATTGGCAGAACGACGGTCAGCCTCCAGGATTCTGTACTCAAAACCTCGTCAAAGAGATAACAAAGGCACAACTACGACACTTCTACTTTGCTGCCACTACGACACTTCAGAATGGCCTCGACAAATGGAAGTGGATCGATTCCACGAATTAAACGCCTTCATAGCTGTGGTTGAAGCCGGCGGTTTTACAGCTGCCGCGCATCGAACCGGCGATTCACAGTCGGCAATCAGTAAGGCTATCGGCGCGCTCGAGAGGCGCCTCGGCGTGGTGTTATTTAACCGAAGTACGCGCCGCGTGACCCTGACGGATCAGGGGCAGAGATACTACGATCGGGCAAAACCGCTGCTTGACGAGATGGATGACGCCGACAGCGAGCTGACCAGCAGTACGCATAATGTCTCGGGTTTGATCAGGATTGCTGCATCAGGTACTTTTGGCCGTCTTCATATTTTGCCGCTTATTCCCGACCTGCTATCACTCAATCCTGGCCTTCAGGTGGATCTCATTCTCTCGGACTTCGTGCGAGATATGGTGGAAGATGGGATTGATCTGGCGATCCGAGTGGGGCCCGTGAACGATCCTGACGCGATCGTCAGGCGCGTGGCCAGTACTCCTCTCGTCTGCGTCGGATCCCGTCGCTACTTCGAGCAACGCGGAATGCCAAAGACTCCTGTCGAGCTCGTTGATCACAATTGCCTTTTATATCGCGGCTTGACGGAGTCAACGCATTGGCCTTTTGTAGGGCCAGAAGGTCGATTTAGCGTGTCCGTGCGCGGAAATCTCACGTCCAACAGTATCGAAACGATCCGGGCTGGTGTTCTAGCCGGTGTGGGAATCGGCCTGTTTGCGAAGATCTCTCTTGCCGATGATCTCCGACATCCGGACGTCATCACCGTTCTCGACGAATTTATGGGCGACGCCAGAGACATAAGCCTCATCTGGCCAAGACGCCGGTTTGTACGTAAGCGTCAGCGGATCCCGTCTTGAATCGCGACTTCCCGAATGTGAAGGTGATGCTTTCGTGAGAACGAGGGCAATGCGATGGAAGACGAGAACATTAAGGCTGCAACGGCGATGGGTACGCGTCGCCCACGGCAAGGGGAAGCGTTCTGGGGCGAAATGGTCACCACCTGGAAAGCGAGCGGTGTCGGCGCTCGGCGGTTTTGCCGAGAACAGGATCTGGCGGTAAGCACCTTCAGCCTGTGGCGCAAGAAGCTCTCAAGCCCGGTCAGAGAGATTAAACAGCCACTCGCGGTTACTGCGGATGCCGCATTCATCGGTTCCAATCTGGATGGTGAACTGGCTTCCTCAAGGCCGCTTGTTGCAACGCCGGCGGCGGATGTATCGCCGTCGCGTGACGGGGTGACGCTCTCGCTCGCTGGCGTTCGTATCGAACTGAGCGGCGTTCACGCCGAGCGCATCGTGCGATATGTGCTCGGGCAGCTCGGAGGTGGTCGGTGCTGATTACCTCGGACGTTCGCGCTTACATTTGTCGCGACCCGGTCGACATGCGCAAGGCGATCGATGGGCTGTCTTATCTCGTCGAGCCGCTACTTGCTCAGAAGCCTGCATCGGGCAACCTGTTCGTTTTCGTGGCGCGAGACCGCTCCAAAGTGAAGATTCTTTATTGGGACCGGACCGGTTTCGCGCTTTGGTATAAGCGTCTCGAAAGAGGCCGTTTCCCGTCACCCTCATTACTCGCTCAGCGCGGCTTCACGCTCGCGGAACTCAACGCATGGCTCGAAGGCATCGAGATCCCGGCGCGAGAGCCACACCGCACCGTGGCAGTGACGCGCGTGGCATGAGGTGCTCCAGCGCGGCCCCGAGCTTGTAAACGTGGCTTGAGTTAGGCATCATGGAGCACATGCCACCCAACGCCGTCACTGTCGCGGATCTTCCCGTCGAGCCCGATGCGCTGCAAGCATTCGCGCTTGAACAGAACCGGCTCGCACGGGTGTTGTGGGAGCAGTTGGAAATCCTTCAGTATCAGATCGCGCAGTTGAACCGTGCGCGCTTTGGCGTGAGCTCCGAGCGCCTGGCGGGCCAAGCCGAGCTGTTCGACGCCGCAACCGATATCCCGGCACCGCCGGCGGTCGACGCCATTCCCGTAGGGAGTCACACCCGTAAAGGGCGTCCGGCGCTACCGAAGGACCTGCCGCGCACACGCATCGAATACGATCTGAGCGACGAACAGAAGATGGCGTTCGATACGCTTGAACGGATCGGCGAAGAGCGCAGCGAGACGCTGCATTACGAGCCGTCCAGGCTCACCGTCATTGAGCACATCCGCTTCAAATACGTGGCGAAGAAGGATGGCGAATCGACCATCGTGACCGCAAGCGCTCAGCCGTCGCCGCTGCCAAAGAGCAATGCGAGCGCGAGCCTGCTCGCCAATGTCCTGGTCAATACCTATGTCGATCATCTGCCGTTGAATCGACAGGAAATGCGCTACGCGCGCCGTGGTGTGTACTTGCCACGCGCTACGTTGTGCGAATGGAAGCTGGCATCTGCTGAGCTGCTCTCGGTACTGCTGCCTGGTTTGCGCGCTCACCAGTTGAAGGCGCCGCGCATGCACGTGGATGACACGACGCTACCTCTGCTTGAGCGAGGGCACCCATCAACGCGCACAGCACGATTATGGGGTTATCTGGGCGCGGGCCAGCGCAACGAGAACGGCGTCTGGGTCGACCACCCGCCAGCGGTCGTGTTCGAGTTCGCTGAGTCACGCGCGGGCGCGCATCCGCTGCTGTACCTGAATAAATACAAAGGCTATCTGCAAGCCGACGCGTACAGCGGTCATGGCGCGCTTTACGCGCGAGGTGACATTATTGAGGTCGGATGCTGGGCTCATTGCCGTCGACGGTTCTTCGAAATTGCCAAGGCTCAGAAAGACCCCGGCCTCGCGGCGCAGGCACTGCAGTGGATCGCCAAGCTATATGCGATTGAATCACGTGTCAAAGACCAAACCCCGGACATCAAACTTGCAGCACGGCAAGCGCAGACGTTGCCGGTGTTGGCACAGTTTCGTCAATGGCTAGAGGCAAACAGCATCGGTTTGCCCGCGCAAGCCCCGCTCGGCAAGGCCTTCGGTTATGCGTTGCGACATTGGGAGGCGCTTGTCCGATATACAGAGAACGGCGTCCTGTTGCCAGACAACAATGCGCTTGAGCGCCAAATCAGACCGATTGCCCTCGGAAGGTCGAACTGGCTGTTCGCGGGGTCTCCACGAGGTGCGCGTGCGGCGGCAACAATGTATTCACTCCTTGGGACCGCTCGCCTTAACGGTATCGAACCCTATGCGTGGCTCGAACGAACACTTGAGAAACTGCCGTCGTATCCCGTCAATCGCGTGCACGAGCTCTTGCCGCTCGCCCGTTAAAACACCTCTACACCATGGACATTCTCGACTCGCTTCGGCAGGCGCCTAGTGCCGAGCTTTATCGCCTCTATCTTGCTATCGGCAAAATGCTCGATGATCCCCGACGTATTCTCGAAATACGTCAACGCCTGCACCTGGGGATGGCCGTTAACTACATCGGCGATAACCCGCTTGGACCGCCGGCGCAAGGCACCATAGTCGAACTCCGCCAGACACAGGCAGTGGTTCAGGACAGCACAACTCGACGCCGTTGGGGCGTGCTCTATGCGGCGATCATCCCGGAAACTTCGACTGTTCAGCCTCAGGTTGAACCGACACCGCCGCCGAGAACGCAGCGTGAAGAGTTCTTCATCGGTGACACAGTTAGCTTCACTGACAAGCACCTAAGCGAGCGCGTCGGAGTCGTCGTGAGGCTGAATGCCAAGACCGCATCGGTCGCCGTCAATGACACCGATGGCCACTGGCGCGTTTCGTACTCTCTATTGCGAAAGATCGTCGACATTTAGCCGCGAAAACTGCCCTAACGGGTTGTGCTGACGGATACGTTTGTACCGGCGCGTGTGCGACAAGTCACCGATTTTTTCGCAGAGGCTATACCGCGGCGTATTTAGTCCTCCGAACTTAGGAAAAATGGTCAGCGATGGCGGAGAGGGCCTTCGGATCAGTCAAGTGGACTTCCTATTGATCGCGCGAGCCATGAAAGCTCAAGAAGCAGAGCACGAACACGGTCCAGTCCCCTGAAACATGGTTGGTATCGCGAAAATCGACGGTCCCTTCAGGGTCGACCCGAGACGGTCATCATCCGACTGGGTTCGGCCATGAAGCGACATTCGACACGAGCACCTGGATTGGCGACAATGGAAGATCCAGGTCCGCGGCGAGGGGCTAGCGCGATGGGAATAGACGGCGCGCGCTGTCTATCAATCGTGTCGCTGCTGGTCAAATTTGTGCGAGGACAAGAATGGAACTAGCCACCGCTATCGTTTCCACCGACCGTTGCTTTCTTCGACCCGCCACTGCCAGCGATTACAACGCATTGGTTGCTGGGATTGGAGCGCCGGAGTTCCCTCCCGAACTTCCACTGGCCAATTTACAACGGCAAGGCAAGCTGAAAGCTTGGTTGGATTCGATCCTCGCGATGTCGTTAGACGGGAGAGCTTGCGTGTTTTCGATTGACCTTCGGACAGGCGAGCGTTGCATCGGCCAAGTATCGCTCGTTCAGAGAGATAAGTCGGCAAGTTGGAATCTGGCGTTTTGGTTGAATCCTGCGTATTGGGGCGGAGGCTTGGCCGTGGAAGCGGCTACGGCTACTGTCCGATATGCATTCACCGTCATGGCGATACAGGAGGTCTGGGCAGGCGCTGCAGCTTGGAATCAACGTAGCATCAGGACGCTGCTCAAACTTGGATTGCATCCTATCGAAGCAGCTGAAACATTGAACGGCGAATCCGGCTCATCGGACACTACCCGCGCCTTTTCGGTATCGCGCGATTCCTGGATGCGCGCATCGACTGACGACTCGACTTGAGTCTCATTCAGCGAGATCCGGTCGGCAACTAGGTCGGCGCATGAATGACCACAACCGGGACTGCTGAATGTCTCTTCAGGGTTGCGGAAGCTCTGCATCCGAGCGACGCCTGTGATGTTCGGACTGACCGCGTTCTTCCGGGTTCGGCCAACTTGAGCCGTCCTACGAGATCGCCCAGATCGCCGACTCACAGGCATCGGTTATGGTCAAAGTTGTCCGGATGCTTTTTCGATGGCCCGGGCGCACGCAGCTTAGAAGCCCGGCGCGGGCCGCCAGTGAACATAAGCCGGGAATGAAGCGTTATTCAGAAACGCGGAAAATATGTCGACGACCTGCATCGACATGAACCATTCGTCGCAACGCATCGGAATGTTTCCCGCCCTAAACGCCAATATGGTCCCGTCCGGGAACACTGGATTGGGCTTGTCGTGGAAGGCTCTTGAACGCGTCCTCGTGCCCGCATCAAAGTGTTCGACCATGCAAGTGACGCCGCCCCCTGCAACCTGAACGTAACTCCCGCTCTCACTAGTCAGAGAGGCGTACGAAGACGGCCCATAGCTGCGCAATGCCTTTATTGCACGGCTGATCTGAGCCAGCCTGGGCGCTGAAATGCCGACCTTTCCCTCAATCTCGAATTTCATTGGCCGATAAACTGCGATAGGAGTGTTGAGCAAGAACTTCATCCTACCAGCGCAGTTGGCTGGCATCTTGAACGGCCGCATCGGAGAAAGCCGAAGGTCCGTAAAGGGTCGGATGCTGCCGATCGCTGACAGGCAAAATCGGCCAATAGCTGTCATTCACCGTATGTTCGCTGGCCCCGCGCCGGAACGCCCGGTGTGCCAGAGCCCGCCTTGCTTTGTGGCCGGTGGGCGCCGCAAAGCGCAGGTGGCTCTTTACTCGTGCGGCCAGAAAAGAGACAGCCTTGCACGTCCGGTCGGCTATCATGCCTGTCCTCTTCGAAGTAGCTCCTTATGATTTCCGTCCGTAATGTCACGCTGCGCCGTGGCGTCAATGTCGTACTCGACAGCGCGTCCGTCACCTTCACCCCCGGCGAAAAGATTGGTCTCGTCGGCCGCAATGGCGCCGGCAAGTCGTCCTTCTTCGGCCTTCTCAACGGCACGCTGCACGAAGACGGCGGCGAGTTCTCGATTCCCGCTGCATGGAAGATGGGCCAGGTTGCGCAGGAGATGCCGGAGACCGAGCAGAGTGCGACCGACTTCGTCATCGAGGGCGACACCATACTGCTGGCCGCGCAGGCCGAAGTAGCCGCCGCTGAGGCCAGCGACGATGGCATGCGCATGGCGCACGCCTACATGGCCCTGCACGACGCTGGTGCACATGATGCCCCCGCGCGTGCCCAAGCGCTGATCCAGGGCCTTGGCTTCAGTGCTGCGCAGCTTAGCCAGCCAGTCAACAGCTTCTCCGGCGGCTGGCGCATGCGACTGCAGCTGGCGCGCGCGCTCATGTGCCCGTCCGACCTGCTGTTGCTCGACGAGCCGACCAATCACCTTGACCTCGACGCGCTGGTCTGGCTGGAAGCCTGGCTCAAGCGCTATCAAGGAACCCTGGTCGTGATCAGCCACGATCGCGAATTCCTCGACGCGGTGACGCAGGTGACGGTGCACGTCGACAACGCCAAGCTCGTGCGTTATGGCGGCAACTACAGCAAGTTCGAAGACATGCGCGCTGAGCAGATGCTGTTGCAGCAGGCCTCGATGGCCAAGCAGGCGGACAAGATCGCCCACCTGCAGAAATTCATTGACCGTTTCAAGGCCACGGCCTCGAAGGCGAAGCAGGCGCAGAGCCGGGTCAAGGCGCTCGAACGCATGGAGAAGATCGCACCCGTGCTTGCCGACGCAGAGTTCACCTTCGAGTTCAAGGAGCCGCTTAACGTCCCGAACCCGCTGTTGTCGATGCTGGACGCTAGCTTCGGCTACCCGGCACCGACCGACGCACCGCCGGGCACGCCGCCCACGGTCATCGTGCGGGGCATCAGCCGATCCGTGCTGGCCGGGCAGCGCATCGGCATTCTCGGTGCCAACGGCCAGGGCAAGTCCACGCTGGTGAAGACGGTGGCGCACGAGCTGGCGCCGATTGCCGGCGAAATCAGCGAAGGCAAAGGCCTGAACATCGGCTACTTCGCACAGCAGGAACTCGACGTGCTGCGTCCTCTCGACACGCCGTTGGAACACATGATCCGCCTTGCGAAGGACACGCCGGCGCACATGCGTGCCCCCGGCCAGAGTGGCACCGAACAATCGCTTCGCACCTTCCTCGGCACCTTCAACTTCAGTGGCGACATGGTCCATCAGGCGGTCGGCACCATGAGCGGCGGCGAAAAGGCGCGGCTCGTGTTGTGCATGATCGTGTGGCAGCGTCCTAACCTGCTGCTGCTCGACGAGCCTACCAACCACCTCGACCTGGCCACACGCGAAGCGCTAGGCATGGCACTCAACGAATTCGAAGGCACAGTGTTGCTGGTCAGTCACGACCGGTCACTGCTGCGCGCGGTATGTGACGAGTTCTGGCTCGTCACCAAGGGTGGCGTCGAGCCCTTCGACGGCGATCTGGACGATTACCAGCAGTTCCTGCGCGACGAAGCCCGTAGCCTGCGCGAGCAGGCTGCCGGGGAGAAGGTCATCGCCTGAGTTATGCCCTGGCAGCTCAACTTTGAGAGCGGGCATCATCAACGCCACGGTGAGCATGACGACAGCGGGTCGGCTTCGCCAGTTTGAGGCAGCGCGAAAGCGGCCACTCACGAGCGACTGTGATGCTTTCTGTCAGGGTTAGGGCGCGACCTTGTCGATCTCCTCATAAATGCGGCTAAGCCAGACCTTGACCCGTTGGCGCTCAAGCATGCCAAGACCGATGCTCGCGCGATCCGGATGATGTGCCGCGGCCCAGAAGCTCGAATTTCTCTGGTCGATTTTCTGCATCGTCGTGTCGGGAAGATGGCGCAGCGAAACGACCTTCGCACCAAGCGCTTCCGCACGCTGACGTTGGCCTGATGTTTCCAGCAATTCGAAGCGCTCGCCCCGGATTTCGTTCAGCACGATCACGAGGGGCAACTTGCCACCGAACTGATCGAGCCATTGCCGCAACAGGTCGACCGAATCGCGGCCCGCGTCCATGACCTGCCACCACGTGAGTGCAATACCGTTTTCCTGCGCAATACCGAGCACGTCAGAGTCGTCGAACCACTTCGAGACCGATTGCTGGGTCTGCGCTGCGAGGTCGATAAGGATGCGGCGTTCGGGCTGTTCGAGAGCATGCTCGATAACCGGGTCGAGACTGTCGTGGTCGTCGAGCGTGGCTGGCGCGGTGAAATCGGCGTAGTAGCGCAGCAGCGCTCCGTGCGAGCGGTCAGTGTCGAAGCCAAGAAACGGCAAATTGCGGTCGATGAAGTACTGCGCCAGAACGCGGGCGACGAGCGATTTTCCCACCCCGCCTTTTTCCCCGCCAATAAAGTGCACGAAGCTCATGTACTCGATTCCTTGTTGTCCTAGTGGATCTGCGATGCAAGCGCGCGGTGCCGCCTGCACATAGGCTATCCGGGCAAAATTCGTGGAGGCGGTTTTTTTGCCCGGCCTGGGCGCAGTACGCGCCGGACAGGCGACCATGCATCATGCCAGTCGACTATGACAGGCTGATCAAATCGACACCGTCGGGATAAAACTCGACTCGAGAGCCTCGTAAGACAACTCGTGGGAAAGATCAATGAGGCGGTGCATTGCTTCTTCTGCTGGTGAGTGCGGTGGTCTGCGCCCCGTTTGACGAGTCCGGCCTCGCGCATCGCACTTGCACTTGGCAACATTCCTATTCACTTCGGTACGCACTTCGAAGACCTTGCCGTAGTTGGTTTCGCGGACATAGCCGAACAAGGCGACAACCTCGAGAAGCGCGCCGATTTTCACGGGCCCTCCGGTCAACTTTGCGAAACCGAAACGCCGAATATCGTAAAGCCAGTCGCCAAGCGCACCGTCGGTGCGGCTGACTGTCGAGAAATCCGCACACGGCACGCGCTGGCCCAAACCCGCGTCCCATGTTTCGATTTCCGTCGAGACCCAGCTTGGCGCGCGAGAACTCACGCCGTCATAGGCATGTTCGGCGAGCCAGTGGATGTCGTAGACGATCTCCCTGCCGTCGGGCTGGAATGTCACGCGCAGCGTTCGCTCGTCCACCGAGGCAGCGGCAATGCGAACGTCCGCCGAAATCTCTCCGAGCGTGATCAGCCGTTGGCCGTTACCCGGTGCCCGGGTCGATTCATCGCGCGCATTGTCTCGTAGCCAGATCGCGTGGAAGCGCCGCTCCCTGCCGCCGCGAAAAGTAAGCGAAACCGCTTTCCCTTCGTCGAGAATTTTCACCGTGTCCACGTTTTTCCCGTTGCATGGGTTATCACAGGCCGTATTTCATACCTGTCCCTACCCGGTGACAAACAATCGTTCTGGGTAGCGAGACCCCAAAATCGTTATGGATCCGCCTGGCATGAATCGGCGGGACCCAGGCAGTTGGGAACGGTTTGAGCGGGACCGGCTAAATCATCGACAATCGGTCATCCGAATCTTCCCCCTATACGGTTTAGACGCCGAGCCCTAAACTCAACGAAGCCATGAGTGACATGGAGCGATGCTGTGCAGGAGGTTAAATGAACCCGGTTTCCGATCTGTCTGTTCTATTAAAAACGTTGAAGCCGGTGCTTAACCCGGGCGTGTTTGTGTTTGCTTCGGTCAAGGACGGTCATGCCATTGACCCGTCCGTCATCGTTGCGTCAATCCGGGAGCCTGAGGGGTTGTCGGTCATTACGAGTGAGACGGACGCGGCGAGGAGCGGTTTGAATGCATTGTTCAAATGTGCCTGGATTACGTTGACCGTGAATTCAGCCTTGGATGCGGTGGGGTTGACCGCGGCATTCGCCAGTGCATTGGGGTATGCCGGCATCAGCTGTAACGTGGTGGCGGGTGCGTACCACGATCATATTTTTGTTCCGCTCGAATCGGCAGAGACGGCGATGCAGGTACTTCATAAATTGCAGACGGATGGCGGTACTGGGCAATAACCAGTCAGTCCGCGTTTCGATCAACGGTGAACTTCCTGGTTCGGCCGCAACCCGTCATTCAAATACGTCGTCGGTAAGACGGCCGGGCATCGGCGGCGTATCCGCAACCGGCCATCCGACGCTGTTCATTGCTAATGCGCGGCCTCAGACCGTTCCCAAATACGGGCGCTACGCGTACTCATCCGTCCGTCGATCTAGTAACAGCTTCCCACGCGTCAAATTCTGCACTGAGCGACGATAGCTTTTCCCGGACCAAACCGAGCGCATCGCTTCCTAGCAGAAGATGCGATGGCGGCTCGTCGCTTTCGATAACGGACAACATGGCACGTGCAGCTTTCACAGGATCCCCGAGTTGCCTGCCGCTTTTCTCTTCCCGCCCTTTTCTGATTGGGTCGAACAGAGAATCGTAGTCCGGGATCGAGCGCTGGGTTCGAACCATCGAACGACCGGCCCACTCAGTGCGAAAAGACCCAGGTGCCACTGCGGTCACGTGGATGCCGAACGGCTTGACTTCTTTACCGAGGACCTCGGAGATTCCCTCCAATGCGAATTTGCTGCCGCAGTAGTAGGCGATTCCCGGCATGGTGGTGAAGCCGCCCATCGATGTGATGTTGAGAATATGTCCGCGTCGCCGTTCGCGCATATACGGCAATACACTCTTCATGACGGCAACAGCACCGAACACGTTCACGTCGAATTGCCGACGCATTTCAGCAAGCGGCGACTCTTCCATGACGCCCTCGTGACCGTAACCGGCGTTGTTCACCAGTACATCCAGTGGTCCCACGCTAGCTTCAATTCCGTTGACGACACCTTCGATTGAATCGAAATCAGTAACGTCAAGGACTCGACCGAATGCGCTTGCAGAGTCAAGCGATTCAAAGCGCTGTTTTGCCTGCTCGCTTCGTACCGTGCCGACGACCCGATGCCCTGCGGCGAGCGCTTCTTCGGCCAATGCGCGTCCGAAGCCGCTACTGACGCCCGTGATAAGCATGGTTTTGGTTGATAGCATTGCAAACACTCCTGCGCTGGTTGGGAGAGTTGCATGTTATTCTGAAAATTCCCTGGAAATCAGACCAGATTGTCTGTATTTATTGCCTATTTCTATGAACAAAGCGGCCCGCAAAGAGCGCGTCGAGCAACGTGTTCCCTCTGCCAGTGCACGTGAACAGCGCCGGATGGTGGCCTTGCTGACTGCGCTGGCTCCGCAGGAAGGCTACAACCTGACTGCGTTGCACGATGTGCGAATCCTGCGCTCGGATCGGGCGTTGTCTCGCACGCCGGTGCTATACGATCCCGGCATTGTGATCGTCTGCCAGGGTAGAAAGCGGGGATATCTGGGTGACCAGGTTTATGTGTATGACGAGCAGCACTATCTGGCTGTTGCGGTGCCGGTCCCTTTCACGATGGAGACCGATGCGACGCCCGAGCGTCCGCTACTGGCCCTGTATCTGCATCTGGACTTTCAGGTAGCGGCCGAGCTCATGATTCAGATCGATCGTCATGGTTTGTCATCGTCAGGCGACGTGCCGCAGACCATGATGTCGAGTCCAATGGATGCGCCGATGCGAGAGTCTGTACTGCGCTTTCTGGAGGCAATGAACCGGCCACTTGACGCCGCAATCCTTGGTCCGGGACTGGTGCGTGAATTGTATTTCCGTGTTCTTACCGGCGGACAAGGCAACACAATGCGTGCGGCTTTAGCGATGCAAGGTCAATTCGGGAAGATTGGGAAAGCGCTGGAGCGTATCCATGCGACCTATGCAGAGCCGCTAGATCTTCCCAGCTTGGCAAACCAGGCCGGGATGAGCGTTCCTACGTTCCACAGCCACTTCAAGGCCATCACGAGTACGTCGCCGATGCAGTACGTGAAATCCACTCGATTGCATCAGGCTCGCTTGCTAATGGTGCGCCAAAGCATGACTGCCGAGGCGGCATGTCATGCTGTCGGCTATGCCAGCCCTTCTCAATTCAATCGGGAATTCAAGCGGCTCTTTGGCCGAACGCCTGCCGCGGAGACGAAACGCCTTCGCGAGAGCTTCGCGCTGCCTCCAGCCTTTCCGGAGTCAAGGTTCGTCTCATCGCATTGAGGGGCAGGTGATTGCGATTCCCAGGAATCGAGGACTTCCGACTGGCGTCCGCTGCACATCAGCTTAGGAAACGACGACTGTAAATTCGATCCCCGATTCAAAGTCCAGTGTCGTGCTTGAAAAGCGCGGATTGTCGTCGAGGTACTGCTTGTATGGTCGAACGGCGTCCTCAGCGGTGTACATGTTGTCGGCGAGAACGATGGATCCCGGGCGTAGCAGCCGCTCAATCTGCTTGAACAGATTCAGATACGTGTTGGCCCATACGTCGATAAATACCATGTCGAAAGCGCCGTCTAATTCGGAAACGGTCTGGAAGACATCACCCTCCCGAAGGTCGACATAGGCGTCTACGCCCGCCGTTCTGACGTGAGCCCGGAGTTGTGCGCACTTTGCAGGGTCGAGTTCAGTTGCGACAACCGTGCCGTTGCCCAACGTGTGAAGGGCTTCGGCGAAATACAGCGTGGACACGCCGCAGGAGCTGCCGAGTTCGAGAATTCGAGCCGGCTTGTGCGAAAGCACCATGTTGCGCAAAAATCGTCCCGTCTCTGCTGACACGGCTAACGACAGAGGCGTGCCTTGCGAGGATTCGAAATCTTCGCTGGATAATCCGAGCGTTTCGAGAAACCGTCCGCGTAGTCGAGGTGCGAGCGTGTCGTATTCCTCTGCGAGAGTCAGGAACTCCTCGCTCGATCCCTGGAACTGCGCCCGTGCGCGGGCAATCACTTCTGTCTGGCTCTGTTCGTGAAGCCGCTGCAGAAGCATTGTGGCAGGTAATGTCATACGCTCTCCCAGGTAACTGATCGCCCGTGCAGGGCACACCGCCGCGCGACATGCGCAGTGACGGGCTTGTTCCGGTTGTGGCCGGTCTTCAATTCTCGCGCATGCTCAATCTTCCGCCGGCCGGGTCGGACGTGACCCTCTCGCCGCCTGGAATCGTTCCCGTTCTTCTGGTGTCATCGCATCCCATTTGCGCCAATGCCGTCGACCGCGCCAGCCACCGTGTCCGCGGAATCCGCCAAACAGGATGCGGCTCAGAACCAGCAAGCCAAGTGCATGTGCGAAGTCGATGGTACGGGCGCCAACGAATAACGCCGGAATCACCCAATTCCATAGAAGCGTGACCGCGCACCCGAGCACGCCTATGCCGACCACCACGAGCAGTGCTTTACCGGCACATCTGATTCGATAATTCATCCGTCGAGTCCTCTAAATATCCAGTTCGTCATAAATGGCCTGCAGTCGGACACGCAGATGCAAGACCGCGTAGCGTTTGCGCGCGAGCAGCGTATTGAGCGTGACACCGCTTTCCGCCGCCATGTCTTTGAAGGACCGCCCCTCCAGCTCGTGCGCAATAAACACTTCGCTCTGATTGGGCGGTAATTCATCGAGCGCATCCTGCAAGGCCTTGAGCAGTACAGTGCGAGCGTAGAGGGCTTCGGGACTTGCGTCGTGTGCCGGTAGGGCGAGATCGAGGCGATACTCACTGTCGGCGTCATCGTCATCCTGTGACAGCTCCGGCAGCGGCTGCTCTTTCTTCTTGCGAAAACGGTCGATGATGCGGTTGCGTGCGGCACGGAACAGCCACGCGCTCGCTTGTTCAATCGGAGCGGGAAGGCGGTAAGCCTGCACGAATTCGTGGAAAACATCCTGCAGGATGTCCTCGGCGTCGTTTGGATCGCGGATGCGACGCCGGATAAAATTGACGAGCTTCGTGCGCTCACGCACCACGGTCGCGGTGATGTCGCTGTCTCGATCGGTCATCGTGTCCGTGGTGCGTGGCGGTTCCATGCGTCTGAAGACGTTTCAGGAATGCGAATATTGTGGGCCGCCCTGAAAAAACTGCGTTCAGTAGCGGCCTGCGCGCTTAACGCAATGCTTGACGAGGTCGTGAGCATTATCTAACTGAAAGAAATGGCTGAGCGATGCGGCTAGATCCATTTAAAAAGTCTATAGGACCGACGCCCGAGCCGAGCATGGCTGCGTCTGCTGCAGATAGGCTGCAACGGGCCGCTCTCACCATACCCGACGATCTGCTCAGGGGGCGACTACGGAAATCCGAAGCAAACTCGGGACTCACCCGGCCCGGTTCGACAATGAACTGCCGGCTTCAGCCATTTGCGGCCATCGCGACCGTCGGATCGGATGACGGCTATTAACGAGAACGCGGACTGCTCGAGCGTTTGCAACTTCAAGCCTCAGCCCGTTGTTTCGGCAATGTGGAAGTGACCAGTTCGACCTGATCATAGCAATCGGGAAGCGATCGCGATAATCTGCAGCGTGCGCGCCGGACGGACCGTCGCTGCCGAACAGGTTCGGGACCACAACCGGGGGGGGCGTTTCACAATGTCTGACCAAAGCGATAGTCAATCTGTCACGATGTCTGACCGAACCGGTAGCCAATCTGCATTGCGTCAAGTTGCAGCTTCGAGGCTTTTTCTCGGCGCAACGATTGCGATGTTTCTGTCGGGTCTCGGCGCGTCGGCGGCTGCACCACAGATCGTTCTGTTCCTGGTGAGGGAACTCGGCGCCTCGCTGCCGTTGGCGGGATTTTATTACCTGACCAGCCTTGCGGCTCCAGTCGCGGGGTATTTCGTCGGCCGCTACTCCGATCGCACAGGGAATCGCCTCGGTCTTTTTCGCATGTGTGCAGCGGCGGGCTTTGTGGGCTGGGCGGGGTTGGCCCTTTCTAGTTCGGTCTGGATGCCCTTCATCATCTCCGTCGCTTTGCTGGCCGTTTCCGGTGCTACCGCCTCGCAAATTTTTGCGGCGGTTCACGATGAACTCAGCGACAAGCCCGGCGACGCAAATGAAAGTGTCGTTGCCATCATCCGTATGGCGCTTACCGGCGGATGGATCGTCGGGCCTGTCCTGGGCGCGTGGGTGGCGGCTGCCTATGGCCTGCGCCCCATGCTTTGGATGACCGCCATCTGCATGCTTTTACAGATCGCACCTCTCGGAACGCTGAACCCGACCGCCAGGCTCAAGCCGGAGTCGGCGAGTGAGCCCGCGCGTCACTCCAGCCTACGTGCCATGCTTCCATTGCTGACGTTCACAGGACTCTTCGTCCTGGTCTACGCAGGGGAGCCTGTGAAGTACGGCTTCCTGCTGATCTACATGGAAGAACACCTCAAGCTGGGCCCGACCGTACGGGGAGCGGTCATCGGCATACAGCCATTCATCGAGCTACTCATCATGCCCTTCAGCATCGGGCTGGGCCGCAAGCTTGGCAACGTCTGGTTGATGTGTATCGGAGCCGCCATGGGGGTGTTTGCCAATTTTTGCTTTGTGCTCTGGCCGTCCGCAGCAGGCATGTTCGCCGGACAGATCCTCATGGGTGGTGTTTGGGGCATATTTATGGTTCTGGGCATCATCGTCGCTCAACGCCTGCTTCCCAACGCGGTAGCAACGGCGTCGGCAATCTTCATGAGCTCGACGGCTCTCGCCTCGGCGTTAGGAGGCATTGCAGGCGGTTTCGGGGTCGCATTCCTGGGTCTTCCCAATGTTTTCCTGCTGCCAGCGCTCTTCGCGGGTATTGCCGTTATTGGACTGGCATTGATGGCACGCACCGAAAGCTTCAAGGCGTATTGATCTCGCCAGTCCCTTCGCGCGCTTCACCATCCCGCTAAGGGAGTCATTTGCAGACCTTCGACATGCCGACCAAAATTGACGACAATGTTCCCACGGAGCGATTACAGGTCGTGCTCCGTCGTCGGAGACGCCGCTGCATCTAAAAGGAAACATGAGACGACTATTCCTCGCTGCGATCGCAGCCACCTCTTTCGCGACTTGCGTTCATGCGCAAAGCAACGCGTCCGGTCCGCTCGTCACCCCCTCGGGCAATCTGCAATTCGTGCGCATTGACCGCGATTTCGTGGGGATGCTTGACAAGGAAATTTTCGATCGCTTCGGCGCGAACACACTCATGCATTTCGATGACGTCGACAACGCAAATGACACCGTCACGCGCACGCTCGTGCAGACTGATTCCGGCCCGGTGCTGTACGACTTCCGCCGCCGTCCGCCACTTGTCCAGCATTTGGGTGAGCGCATGACAGTCAAGCGCGTTTTCTGGCAAGGCGATGAAGTCGTGATGCAAAGCTCGCAAGGCTGGTTCCGATTCAAACGCGGCGCGCTGACCAAGCTGCAGTCGTCTACAACGACGTACCGTTAACTACGCGCGCACCTCAACTACGTGCTCGCCAGCAATGACATGCGTGGCTGTTCTCTATCCATACAGCCCAATCAGTTTCCTCGCGGGTCACGTAGCGTGCTACGCGCAATGCCGAACCACGCCGGCCTGAGCTTGGGGACCGGGACCCATTAGGCGTAATTCCGGAAATTGAAATTCACCCTTGCGAACAATGCGCTTAATTATCAGCGGCCGCTTTCCTAAACTTTGTATCACCTGCTATGGACCCGATTTCGCGCTGTCGGCGCATTGTAATCATCAATACTGTGCAATACCGGCCTCAGAAGCCTTATCGCACGTGGCTTGAGCCGATTGGGACATAGAGGGCACTGTGGGCATATCGTTTGTATCTAAATTAGAGTCCAATCAAGGAGGAACGGGTCATGAACAAGGCAACCAGCACATTAATTGCGGCCGTCGCCGCACTCACGCTGTCGGGCGGCGCTTATGCACAGAGCAACAACACGCTGGCGACCCCGAGCACCGTGTCGCCGGCCGCCGTGTCCCCGGCCACTACAACGAGCGGCTACGGCGCGCCTGGCGTCACCAACTCGGACAGCGGCATGGGCGCCATGTCGCCGAACTCGGGCCTGCCGAATAGCCCGAGCAATAGCTCAACGTCCCTCACCAACGTTCCCGGGAGTCACAACACGCTGGCGACCCCGAGCGTAGTATCGCCGGCCGCCGGCCAATAACAGTTGTTAAAGATGACAACCCGGCGCAAATAAGCGCAGAGCGGCAAAGCGCTTCAATCGCGTGGCACGCAGTTGTGGTTTTGACCGGTCCCACAGTTTCGCGACTGCAGGAAAAGTTAATGCGACTGCTCTGGCTCGCCATAGCGAGCCAGACGGCGAAATTCGCCCCAACGTTGAATAACCGTTTCGCAGAAAAGCCAAGGACCGAAATAGGTCGATCTGCGACGCTCGTCATCTGACTGAGTACGGTCAAAGTGAGTCATGTAGAACGCGCCGGCGAACGACTGTTCCAGCTACGACGAAAGGTGATCACCGCCGGCGCTCCAGACCCGTAACCCACCGGATCGTGGAGCGTTGGTGGGAGCGCCCACCCAGCCATTGTTGAAACGTGTCTGTGGCAATCGTCATTCAATCCGTCCCGCTAGGCGATGACCCATATCGGAAAGACTAATGAGTCGAGAACACTGAGATTCCACCGTTCGGGAATCCTGCCGCGCCGGGCTGGAACGGCACATACACTTGCCCAAGCGTGCTGTCGATCGCGACAGAGTGCGCGCCTGTGCCCACCGGAATCTTGAAGAGCAACTGCCGTGACGCGCCATCGATTACGCCCATCTGCGGGCTAAATCCCGACGCTGCAGCGACACCGCTCGTGACGTAGTGCCGGGCCGGGAGGAAATAGCGGTTGGAAGCCGGATCGTAACTGGCCTGGTCCACCCCGCCAAATGGCAGGCTGGCTTGAATTGCGCCACTCGTACGATCGAGGATCAGCGTGATGAGCGGGTCGCCCGCCGGCGGATCGCATCCCACGAGCACGTCGTTATTCGGGCCAAGCACGATTCCCGCCGGTCCGCATTTCCCTAGTGGAAACGATTTGCTGACAGAAGGACTGCCTGCCACTGCAGAACTGGCGGTAATGACATCGAGTTCGCCATCGGGATTGGCAGAAGTCCCATCATTGTTGATCAAAAAGCTCTTCGAGGCAGAATCATATGCGCACGCTTCGAGCCCCGACGAACCGTTGAATGGAAGCTTTGCCACTGCCTTTTGTGTCAGCGTGGAAATCAACGTGACAAACGGCGGCGAGTCTCCGGGGCTTGCGAACATCACAAGGTGGTCATCAGGATCGTAGCAGCCCTCGTCGACGCGCGATCCGGAATTACTGATGACGATTGTGTTGATTGTCTTTTGCGCAGCCGTATCGATCACCTTAACTGAGTCGACGTCGCCTACATAGATCGTGTTCGTGCCGGTGATACCTACAATTCCGTCTGGACCGGACTCGTCTGTCGTCGCACCGGCACCGATGAACGGCCCTGGGATCTGCGCGATCAACGTGTTCGATCCGGTGTCCACGACATCGACTGCTTTGTTATTGCGGTCGGCGAGAAAGTACTTGCCGGCCTCGACGTAGCCGATGTCGAAACTGAATGGTGGGCTCGAAGCATTGGGCACGGCGATGTTCGTCAGTAGCTTTGGCGGTGTCGGTGCGCTGACGTTATCTCCACCTCCGCAGCCGGCCAATGCGGCCGCAGCGAGCAACATCAAGGTCATCATGCGCTTTTCCATCGATTTGTCTCCTTTCCATTTTATGGTCTGACCGTGGGTCCAGGGATCGGCTTGAGTACTGAAAACTATCCCGCCCCTGAACGACGACGATCAATGAACGATTCCTTAAGGAATCTTAAGAAATGGTCATCTGAAGAGATAGCCACGTTTCCCATGAATGCGGCTGCGCAGCGCATGAATTGTGGCTATAGACTGGCTGTCTGGCTCACACAATGGCGGCGCGACGGTAAATCGGAAAGTAAAACTTATTTATGGTCTGCATTACGTGGACGCTATACCCGTAATGAATCTGAAGCTTCCGTAGACGTGGTGGTGACATGTCAGCCGCAATTTCGCGCTGCGGATTTTGCCGGCTCTGCGCGACGTGAAGGAGTTCAGTGAGCCACATGTGTTAGGCCACACAGGCGATTGGACCGGCATGATCGCTGCGCCTGGTTGTTGCCTATCGATGTACGGACCTTCGTAAGCGGCGGTCGAAGATGGTTGCTTCTGTTCGCGGCCTCATGCTTCGTTCTCGTAAAGCAGACCGTAGCTCCCGCTCGTTCGCTTTATTCGCGCGAAGCCGAGTTCCCCCAAATGCATACCGGCGATCAAAAGTCCTTCCGAACTGACCAGGTCGAGAAGCCGTGATCGTGTGGTGGCTGCCAGAGAAGGGTCTTGATCGAATGCAATCGATACGTCTGGCCGTTCAATCTGGATGTGAGGAAAATGAACAATATCTCCCCAGACAAGCAGGCCCTGATCATGGGATTCGAGAAGATATCCGGAGTGTCCAGCTGTGTGTCCCGGTAGCGACATCGCTCTGATACCATGAAGCACTTCCCCCTCATCGAAAGTGCGGAGCTTGTTGCGATAGCCGTCAAACACTTGTCGCGCTATCAGGAAGTTACCTCGAGAACGTTCGTTAGCATGACTTAAATTTCCATCATCCTGCCAAAATTCAACCTCTCGCTGATGAGCAACAAGTTCCGCATTCGGAAAAGCAATTTGTCCGGCTGTGTCCACTAGCCCTCCGACATGGTCGGGATGGGCGTGTGTGAGCAGGATTGTGTCTATCTCAGATGGTTCGACGCCAGCAAGCGATAAATTCGTTTTCAGGCGGCCGCCCCAGTGCTTGACGCCTCCAGCCCCACCATCAATGAGAATGGTGCGGCCCGCTTCGCGTACTACATAGCAGTTGATATGCACGGCGGAAGGCTCCTTCTGCCCTGCATCACTTTGCATTCTGGAGGCCTCGGAGGGGGCGATGTTCGAGAGGAAGTCCAGGCTAGCGGTGAGGTAGCCGTCGCTGATAGCGGTGATCGTGAAATCACCGACTTGCTGACTTGGAAAGGTAAAGGTGGACACAATTCTTCTCCGGAAGACTTTCTAATTTCGGGCGTGAATGTTCGATGCGGCATACCCAAAACAACGGATGCGCGCCGTGAGACCAGTGCAGCGCGCGATGGCGTCGTCCAGGGCTTCCATGAACTGGTTCATTACTGGGAGCGTGCGAAACGTCTCAAGGCGATATTGGACTTCTGCGAAGACGGGATGTCCGTGCCCATGCCGAACGTCGACATAGACGACATGAACGTTTTCGAGTGTCGCTTCAAGGACACGCGTACAGAGTTTGATGCAGTCGCTGGAAAGCTCGGCAAGCTTCTCGTCAGACGGCATTTGCCCCATAGGAATATAGAAGGTGACATTGGGCATCGCGGACCTATTTTCCCTGTTCGGTCGAAACGGTGCGGGAACACGTTAGTTGTTCCGTCATCGGCGAGTAAAGGTGGACGCCTTCCGACATGCTCTCGACAAGCTGGGCGTTTCGCCGGGGCAGTCTTGCGAGCCAACGGCGGTCCGGAAACTTCTCCAGTGCAACTGCTTGCATTGCCAACGGTGTGAGGCCCATCTGGATCAGAGGTTCGGGGCCGCCTGCGCAAAGCACGAGGAGTTCATCTGCATTGACTGCCGGCGCGAGGCCGATATCGCTGTAGAGATTTCGGTGCCAGTCGGTGATGTGTTGCTGCCACCTTGCAAAATTGCCACCGCCTTTCTGGCGATATTCCTCGCCCGTCAGGACGTCGAGACTGTCAATCGTGTGGACGGCGAGGTAGACCGGGCAGCCATCGCTTAACGACTTGAAGCGCTGCGACGTGTGGAAGCCAGTGACCGAGATGAGGGCGGGCAGTTTTTCAAGGCTGTAGAAGTCGTTCCATTCGGCTTCGCAGTTGGGATCGGCGAAGCTGCATTCCACGGTGTAGATCATCAGATTGTCCTTCGTGACGGGCGAGCATATTGCAGTAAATGATCCATGCTCATTGCAGTAAGGTAATGCTAATCTGATATTTTCAGCGTATATAGCGATATAAAGTCAGCCTTCGGTGACATTTACTCAAGCTGACGTTGAGCGCATACCAATTGGCGAGACTTCAATGCGACGTAAGATTCCAAGCAATTCCGCGCTCCTGGCTTTTGAGGCCGCGGCTCGACACGGCAGCTTCGCCCGCGCGGCCGAGGAGTTAGCGCTGACTGAGGGCGCGGTCAGTCGTCAGATCGGTCGATTGGAGGCGTTTTTGGGCGTCGCGCTGTTCGAGCGCGTTGGAAATCGGGTACGGCTTGCGGCCAGCGGCACACGATACGCGGAGCAGGTTCGCGAGATTCTGGATCGGCTGGAACGGGACAGCCTATATCTGATGGGACAGCCCATCGCGGGCGCGAGCATTGATATCGCCGCAATTCCGACCTTTGCCACCCGCTGGCTTATCCCTCGACTGAAACGCTTTCAAAACAAGCATCCGAACATTACCGTGCATATCGCCGAACGTATGGAACCCTTCATTCTTGCCGGTAGCGGTTTCGACGCAGCAATCCATTTTGAGCATCCAGCATGGGCAGGTATGCATCTACATCGCCTGCTGGAGGAGGTGCTTGTGCCCGTCTGTAGTCCGGCGCTTCTCGCAGACGCCGATGCGAACATATCGCTAGATGAGCTGCCACGCCTTCACAGGCGACAAAATCCGGACGCGTGGCAGCTTTATGCACAAGAGGCTGGCATCGTACTGACCAATTCGGCGGTTGGCGCGCGTTACGATCTGCATTCCATGCTGATAGAGGCGGCGCTAGCCGGCTTGGGTGTTGCATTGGTGCCGCGTCTTTACGTCGGGGCAGAGCTTGAACAAGGCCGACTGGTCGCGCCTTGGCCGGACGGCAAAGCGATCACCAAAACCTTCTGCCTCGTTCTTCCTGATCCGATCGAGTTGAGTGAAGGGCCACTACAGGCATTTGCGAAATGGATTCTTCACGAAGCCGGGGACTTAGCGGCTTAAAGCAGCGCCTGACGCTCATGACAAAACAGCCCTCCCTCTGCAGTTTCCCTCGCCAGGCGGCCGCCTCGCTTCGAATCGACCGTCGCGAATCAATGAACGGCCGTTGTACCTTGAAAGCCGCCTAAATGTCGCATTGGGTCGACAGAGCGCAACGGGTCGAGATGTGCCGGCCGTCGTCCGTTGCAGTGCGGTCGCCAATGCGCCGGGGAATATGGAACTGAAAAGGCCCACGTTCGTGAGCCAAGGGGGCGCGAAAGCATTCGGCGTTAAAGCGTGTTCCGGGCCGGATGCAGCGCAACTGCGGCGACGCGCTCACTTTGTGTGCGCCGGACCGCACGTATCTCGCGAAGGTGTCGAACCGCCGTTCGTGCCGCTATCACCGCGTCGGATAATCGCGCGATGGAACCCGCAATGAAGACGAGGAACAGCGCACCCACAATCAGCGCATACGCGGTGACAGACATGATCGCATAGCGAGTATTTTCGTCGTTGCTGTGCGTCGCCCATACATCGGGCAGTTGGAGCAGGATGAATCCGGCTCCAGCTGCGAGTGATACCCATAGCAGAAACACGGCGCTGGAAAAGAGAAAGAGGCAAAGGCTGCGCGTGGCCTTACCCGCGGCGCGTACATAGCTCATGATCGACTCCAAGAAAGGGTCTGCCCGGCGTAGTTACCGGTGCAACCGGCCCCGATGACTTGATTACGGCAGCCAAAACGCATGACTTGATGTCGAACAGCCGCTTCAAATGCGGCGAATTGGCGACGCGCACCGCTGGTTCCTTCAGATGCCGTGTCGATTAAACATATTCCCTGGCAGCCTAAAGATTCAGGGGCGAATGGCCCCATTACTCCATTACTACTCCATCCGATGGCTGCACCCGCGCAGCAAAACGGAGTTCGCATGCCCACGCTATTGAGGGTTGAACCGAGCGAGGAGGGTGGGCGGCAGACGTTGAACTGGAAAGCGGGCACTGTCCGGCCATCCAACTGATGCGATCCAGTGTTTCGCACAAACTCGGCGCTACAGTCCTTCGCGAGTGCGGTTTATCACGCATAGACCATGCGGTGAGCTGCACAGACCGCACATGGTTCGCCGGATCGTTACTGGTTTACCCCGTCCGGTTGCGAGTAAAAAAATGCCATTCAATCGAAGTTTTATACATGGACCCATCGCCTGCCGCGCAATTAACCTTGTCGAATGATGTTCGATACGTTTTCGCCGGAATCGAAATCGACCAAAGCAAAAAATACATTCAATCAAAGGAGATCGGATTGAGCAGCGAAACTACTTAAGGCTGTTAGCTTGCCCCGCCGTTACCGTCCTCCGATCCGACAGACAAGAACCCGGGGCCGCCCCGAAACCGGCCCACCATCCGAAAGACTGCGGCATATCCGGGGGTATTGGGCACGCTCGATCGCTCACTGGATGGCATTTATATTAGCTGTACAAACTAATAACTATTCATAAAAGCGTCGGCATTCCGATGCGAATAAGAACGGAGATTCCGTATGAAAAGGTTTATCATTCTCGCATCCGGCGCAGTCTTTTCCTGTGCGTCCGCCTCCCCCGTGTTCGCGCAGTCGACGGTCACACTCTATGGCGTGCTCGACAATGGCTTTGTCTATCAAAGTTCGAGCGGCAACAATTCGGCGATCCGTGCGGTACCCGGCGGACTCTTCGCGACACGTTACGGTTTTAAGGGCAGCGAGGATATCGGTGGCGGCCTGCACGTCAATTTCCAGTTGGAGCAAGCCTTTTCCGGTCAGACGGGTGCGGCCACAAACGCGGCCGAAGCCTTTAATCGTCTAGCGTATGTCGGCCTGTCCGGCGGATTCGGCGAAGTCCGCTTCGGCTTGCAGAACTCGCCGCAATACGACGTCCTTCAGGCGGCAATGGATCCGTCCTGGGTCAAAAGCATCGCGTCGCCCATGAATAATTTCAATGGTCTGATCATCCGTGCGAACAGTGGTATTTCCTACTACACGCCCACGTTTGATGGGCTGAACGCCAAATTCATGGTGGCATTGCGCGATTCGACGACCGGGTCGGGCAACGGCATAGGGTTCTATAACGTTATCGTCCAGTACATCAACGGGCCGTTGAATGTGGCGGCCGGCTACGAGCGCGGAGACGAACCTGGCGTTGGGGCGGGCGGTAGCTACACGCTGGCGGGCGGTGGTGCCGCGGGTCCTGGCGCGGTATTTAGCGTGTTCAACGCGGGGGCTTCGTATGCGATCGGTGCCAACCGCATCTGGCTGGCCTATCACACGGAGAACCTGACCAACACGCCGAAATACAAGCAGCACGATGTCTACCAGATATCGGATTCGTATCAACTCTCACCATTTGCTTTGCTTTCGCTGATGTACGGTTACCTGTACGACCGCACGGGTGAGGGCAACAATGCACAGCAATTGGGCCTGCTTTTCGAGTACTCGCTGTCTAACAGGCCGGTGAAATACCTCATGTAGCGGTCATCCGGGACGCAGGTGTAAACGTTGAACTGATGTCATCAATGAGAGCGAGATGGAACGGATGCGTGGGCCAGATGGTTTTACCGAGTCAATGTTCACCGTGTTGAAGCTGGATGATTTCGTGCCGAAGGACCATCCGTTGCGTCCGATTCGCAGTTGGCTCAATGACGCGCTCAAGCGCATGGACGACGTTTTCGCGCGGATGTACGAAGCTGACGCGAAAGGTGGCCGGCCGAGCATCGCGCCGGAGAAGCTGGTGCGAGCTCTTTTGCTGCAGGTGCTGTACTCAGTTCGTAGCGAGCGCATGCTGGTGGAACAGATTTCCTACAACATGTTGTTCCGCTGGTTCGTCGGCCTGCCGATGGACGGGACCGTGTGGGACCACTCGACGTTCAGCAAGAACCGCGACCGGTTGCTCGAACACGATGTGCTGGTGTTGCTCTTCAACGAGACAGTCGAGACCGCGCGCGAGCGCGGATATCTTTCTGGAGAGCACTTTAGCGTTGACGGCACGTTGATTCAGGCATGGGCCGGGCACAAGAGCTTTGTGCCCAAGGCAAGTCCGGACAAAGACGACACGCCTCCTGACGAACCGCCCGCGCCGAATGACAACTGGCACGGACAGAAGCGCAGTAACGAGACGCACCAATCCACGACGGACGAGCAGGCGCGCCTGTTTCGCAAGAGCAAAGGAACCGGAGCGATGCTCTGTTATATGGGCCACGTGCTGACCGACAACCGGCATGGCCTGGTGGTCAACGCACAGGTGACGCTGGCGACGGGCACCGCCGAGCGCGACGCGGCCGGGCGGATGCTTGCCGATGCCGCAAGTGTTGCGCCGCTCGGCATCACAGTCGGCGCGGACAAGAACTACGACACCGCCGGCTTCGTCGGCAGTTGTCGCGCGAATCGTGTCACGCCGCATGTGGCACAAAACGATGGGCGTCCAGGCGGTTCAGCAATTGACGAGCGAACTACGCGTTGGCCGGGTTACGCGGTCAGCGAATGCCGGCTTGATCGTGTAGTGGTCGACCAGTGTCGAGGTGACGCGCACGCGGTCGTCTTCCATCACGAGGCGTGGGCCGTCGAATTCATGAATGTTGATCAGTGGCCGGAATGGCGGGCGGCCTTCTTCGCGCATCCGCACGTCGAGGTCGATCGCGTTCATGTCGACAAAGTCGTCGATCATCTTTGTCATGCGCGGCGGCCCGTACAGGTTGACGGGCGTGCGCAGGCCGGTGGCCCAGGCGAGGAACACGAGGTTGCCGAGATCGGCGTTGTGGTCCGAATGATGGTGGGTCAGGAAAATGTCACGGATGCCCGGCAGTTTGATACCCGCTTTGGTCAATTGCAGCGCCACGCCGTTGCCGCAATCGACCACGTAGGGCTGACCGTCGACCACCAGCACGTTCGCCGGTGCCGCGCGCAGGTCGGACGGCGTCGGCCCCCCCCTTGGTGCCGAGCAGGATCAGCTGTGTGCCTTTTGTGGCGTGTCCGGTGGCGGGTGCAGGGGTTGCGGAGCTGGCCGGTGACTGCGCGTTGGCGTCTTTCATCCACGGCAGCGCTGCGGTGGTGCCTGCTGTCACGGCAATACGCATGAAATCACGGCGGGAGCGTCCGAACGGCTGATCACTCATGGGTCTGTGTCTCCTGATATTTTGGTTGGAGTGTGCTCGATTTTCCTGAGTCAATCCTCGGGAGTCAGCACATCGACCAGTATGCCAAGGATCCAGGCGCTGCCCCCAGTTTCGGCCGTTCGACATCGTGGCGCGAGTCGTCGACAATCCCGTGCAGCGAAAATGTTGCGTCAAGCGCAGGCGCTGGTGGATCGCAAGGAGCCTGAAGGCGGAGGCCTTACTCGGCCAGCGCCGCGAGCAATTGATTCTTGACGATCGCGGTGGCCAGCGGCTGTCGCCCAAACTCATACCAGCCGATGTGCCGGCGCCACGCGGTGCCCGGAATCGGCCTCACCGACAGCAGCGGGTCTTCGTCCCAGGCGGCGTGCCGCAGACGCGGCACGATCGACACGCCCACGTTCTGCCGCACCAGATCGGCAATCGCGGCGATCGAGTTCATTTCCAGAATGGGGTTGACCTCGACGCGCAGCCGCCGAAGCAGGCTCGCCACATGGGTGCCTGTCAGCGATGCGGCTTCGAAGGCGATGAACGGATGACGCTTCAGCAGTGAGCTCACCGGCGCATCGGCCGGGGCGATCGCCGGATTGACCAGCAGTACCAGTGGTTCATCGTAAAGGCGCTCCCACGACTCGGGTAGCGTGGTTGCCCGGGGTTCACTGACGATCACCGCCGCATCGATTTCCCCGGCACGCACCTGGCGGTCCAGTTCGGCGCTGCTGCCGTGCGCGAGGCGCACCTTCAGCCCGGGGTAGGGGACCCTCAGCCGGATCACGTTAGCCGCCAGAAAACCCATTGACGACACCGTCGAGCCGATCGTGATCGAGCCTTCGATGCTGAGTTCGTCGGCCACGCCGCGCAACAGCGAGTCATACGCGGCCACCACCGTGCGCGCCTGCTGGATGATCGATCGGCCGGCATCGTTCAACTGGATGCTGCGCCCGCTGCGGTCGAACAACTGGCGCTGGCATACGCGCTCCAGTGTGCGCATCTGCGCGCCGACAGCGGCGTGTGTGAGCGCCATGCGATCGGCGGCCGCCGCCATCGTTCCATGTTTCTCGATCGCGAGAAACGTCCGCAGCATTCGAATTTCACTCATGCGGGATCTCCTCCAAAGCCTCCGGGACGTGCACGGATTGCACGATTTCCCCCTGTCTCCGCGCGCCTCATGATCGCACGAAACGAAAAAATTTCTTTCCTTTCGATAAAGAAAATAACGCTTTTTATTTTGTTTGTGGCCAATGAGAATCGATTTGTCACAAATCAGGCCGATGGCGTCAGCGCGGGCTTACTCCCGCTTTATGCCGTCGGCGGCAGCCAGGGTGAGGAGTCCCACACATGTCGCAAATCCAGCAGTTTCCGCAGTTTCCATTCGTCAGTGTGTCCGGCAAACCGTATGAACGCGGCTTGCAATATGGCCGTGCGGCGGCGGCGCGTGTGCGCCTGAGCGCATCCCGCTATGGTCAGACGCTGCGCAATCTTGGCTACAGCGAAGCGTCGCAGACGGCGCTGATCCGCTCGCTCGAACAGGTCATCGGCGAGTTTCAACCTGCGTACCTGGACGAGATGCGTGGCATTGCCACCGGCGCGGAAGTGCCGTTCGAAGACATCGTGATGATCAATGCCCGGACCGAGGTGCTGGCCAAGGCGCGCGTCGAAATGGCGCTGCAGGCCGACGACGAAGACGGTTGTACCGGTGTGCTGGTGCTGCCGTCGCGTACGTCGACCGGGCAGTTGATCCATGCGCAGAACTGGGACTGGAAGGCCGATTGCGTCGATACCGGCATCGTCTTGCGCGTGCGCAGCGACGACGGCCCCGATTTTCTGACCTTTGTCGAGGCGGGTGGCCTCGCGCGCAGCGGGCTCAATGCCGCGGGCGTGTCGATCACCGCGAATTATCTCGAGTCCGAGCGCGACTTCACGCAACTGGGCGTGCCGCTGTCGCTGCTGCGTCGGCGCGTGCTGGAAGAACCGATGTTCGCGAACGCGTTGCGGGTGATCGCCACCACGCCGAAATCGTGTTCGAACAACATCATGCTCGGCATGGCTGAGGGCTTCGGCATCGATTTCGAATGCGCGCCGAACGAAGCTTTCCCGATCTATCCGGACGACGACCAGATGATCGTGCACGCGAACCATTGGCTCAGCCCGGTCGCTCGCGCCAAGCTGCTGGATACCGGTTGCGATAGCTCGCCGGACAGCTATTACCGCGACTGGCGCGTGCGTCAGTTGCTGAAAGCCGCACCGAAGGTCGATCGCGACGCGGTCAAGGCCGCGTTGTTCGATGCGTTCGGCACGCCGTTTTCGGTATGCCGTCCGCCGCGCCCGGGCACACGTCACACGATGACCGCGACAGTCGCGATGATCGTCATGCTGCCGGGCGCAGGCGAAATGGATGTCGCACCGATGCCCGCGCTCAACCGCGTTTTCACCCGCTACAGCCTGCACCACGAACCGCTCGCCGAAGCGGCGTGAGTTGTGAATAAGCACGTGTGCCACGCAACGCGCGGCATGCACGAGACCGTTGGAATCGTCAGAGAGGAATGACAGATGTTCGATGCAGAGAAGCGATCCACTCCGGGTCATGAGAAAGCGCAAGCGCTGTACGACCTGGGTTCGACCACCGTGTACGCGAGTCGTCACGATCCACGCTTTCCGTATGTGCTGTACGTGCCGCCTGAAGTACTGACACCCGGCAATGATGTCGAACTGGTCGTCGTGATGCATGGCACCGGGCGTCAGTTCACGCAGTATCGCGATGCGTTCGCGCCGTTCGGCCGCTGGAACCGCTGCATCGTGCTGTGCCCGCTGTTTCCGGTGGGCGTGCGCGGCGATGGCGAGCGCAGTGGTTTCAAGCGACTCATCGAAGGCGATATCCGCTACGACAAAGTGCTGCTCGACATGGTGACCGAAGTGGGCGAGCGTTATGGCAAGCGCTTCGACAAGTTCGCATTGTTCGGCTATTCGGGCGGCGGGCAGTATGTGAACCGCTTTGCGTACGCGCATCCGGAGCGGCTGTGGGCCGCGTCGATCGGTGCGCCCGGCAACGTCACCGTGCTCGACGACACGAAGGACTGGTGGCTGGGCACGGGCGGTTTCGAGCGACACTTCGGCAAGCCATTCGATCTGGCCGCCTTGCAGCGTGTGCCGGTGCAGATGGTGGTGGGCCGGGCAGATCTGGAAACCTGGGAAATCACGGTGCCCGAGGATAGCCCGATGTATCTGCCAGGTATCAACGATGCCGGGGCGACGCGCCCGGAGCGGCTACGCACGCTGAAGGCCTCGTTCGAGGCTGCCGGCGTTCGCGTGCGCTTCGACGAGATGGCCAATATTGCCCACAACGGCATGCAGGTTGTCGAGGTGGTTCAGGATTTTTTTGCGCAGACGTTGCGCACCCTGCGGGCCGGAGGATAAACACATGGACGCCCAAAGCGATTCAGGGAAGGTCTGGAAAACCATTGTATCGACGGTGATAGGAGGCACCTTCGAGTGGTTCGATTTCATGGTGTACTCCTATTTTTCGAGCATGATCGCGCGGGTGTTTTTTCCTACCGTTGATCGCAGCGGGGCGTTGCTGCTGACGTTCGCGACCTTCGCGGTCGGCTTCCTGGTCCGTCCGATCGGCGGCGTGGTAATGGGAGCGGCCGCGGACCGGGTCGGACGGGTAAAGGTACTGTCGTGGATCATGGTGCTGATGTCGGTGGGCTCGCTGATCCTGGGGCTGACCCCGGGCTTCGCGACCCTTGGGCTCGTCGCGCCGCTGCTGGTGGTGATCGGCCGCCTGGTGCAAGGCTTCGCGGTGGGTGCGCAATTCGCGCTGTCGTCGGTGACGATTTACGAGGTCGCGCCGCCCAACCGGAAGATGTTTTACGGCAGCTTCAATATGCTGTCGATCGGGATCGCCGCGATGTTGTCTTCGGGATGCAGTTACCTGCTGTCGCGTCACCTGTCGCATGCGGATCTGTCGGCCTGGGGATGGCGCGTGCCGTTCCTGATCGGCGCGCTGGTCGGGCCAATCGGCTTCTACATCCGCCATCATGTCGACGAATCGGATGAATTCAACCGGATGCAGGCACGCGCCGCGGCACGGGCGCCCATGCGCGAGCGTCTTCGCGATTTTGTGCGTGAGAACGGCGATGCCGTGGTGTGCGCGATGGGCGTGATGATCGCCGGCACGTCGCTGAATTATGTCTGGAATGCGTATCTGCCAACCTACGCGCAGGTTCAGTTGCATCTGTCACTCAGTTCGTCGCTGCAAGGGATATTCGTCACGAGTATCGTGATGTGCGTTCTGTCGCCGGTGTTCGGCTTGCTGGCGGACCGTGTCGGCGCGTATCGGCTGTTCTTCTTCTTTATCGTGGGCTGGCTGATCTGCGTCTTTCCGTTGTTCTCGTATTTGCTGGCCGACCCCACTGAGAGCCGTCTGATGATCGTACGGGTTGTCGGCATACTATTCCTGACGCTGCAAGGTGCCGCGCATCCAGGGATGCTGGTCAAGATCTTCACCGTGCAGGGTCGCTCCACCGGCGTGGCGATTTCGTATAACACTTCGGTCATGCTTTTCGGCGGGCTGGCGCCGTTCTATATCTCGCTGGTGGCGCGCTTCACGAACGCGCGCTTCATTCCGCCGAGCTACCTGTTCGGTACTGGGTTGCTAGCGATCGCGCTGGTGCTCATTACGCGCACTGGGCGGCGGGTGTTGCAGGAAGACCGGCTGGAGCGCAGGCAACGGCGTACGGCACGCGAGACCGGTATACAGCGTGCGAACTCGGGTGATCCAGTGGTTTAGGTCGCGTGGTACGTGACGCAGAACGTCGTGAATTGTCGGTTCACGGGAGCTTGAACAGCTTCGCGCACATGAAATCGACGAACACCCTAAGCTTCGGCGACAACTGCCGGCTCGATGGCCATAGGATCGAGAACTGTCCTGGGGCGATCTGATGCTCGTCGAGCAACGTTGTGAGCGTGCCCGTCGCGAGCGCGTCGCGTACCAGAAAATCCGGCATGTACCCAATGCCAAAGTCCGCGATGACAGCCTCGCGCAGCGCCTCCATGTTGTTGCAAGTTATCGCCGTGCGCAGGTTCGCAGGCTCACTGCCATCCGCCAACAGTTCCCACGGCTGAAGCTTGCCCGTTGTCGGAAAACGGTAGCGCACGCACGCGTGCACGTCCAGGTCGCGCAGCGTACGCGGCACACCAGCTTGCGCGAGATAGCCGGGCGACGCGCACAGCGTGAAACAGAAGGTGCCGAGACGGCGTGACATCAGACTCGAATCTGTCAGCGTGCCGCTGCGGATGACTGCGTCGAAACCGCCTTCGACAACATCCACGAGCCGGTCGTTGAAATCCAGATCGAGTTCGACATCGGGATAGCGTCGCGTGAATTCTGGCAGCACGGGCAACAGGAATCGATAGCCGATCGCGGGCAGGCTCACGCGCAGCCTGCCGCGTGGCGTTTGCGCGGCCTCCGACAGCATCGCCTCGGCATCGCGCAGGTCTTCCAGTATCCGGTGACAGCGATCATAGAAGTGACGTCCCTCATCGGTGAGCGTGACCTTTCGTGTGGTGCGATGAAAGAGCCGCACGCCGAGCGATTGCTCCAGCTTTGCAATCGCCTTGCCGACCGCTGACGCCGAGATGCCGAGCTTGTGGCCGGCGGCGACGAAGCTAAGCGCTTCCGCCGTGCGCACGAACGCGACGATTCCGTTGAGGTTGTCCATCCCGGTCCGATCCCCGTAAAGTCGATTGAATTCAGGAATTTAACTCCGTTATCAGCGGAATTCCACACGGTTTTTATCTGATTGAATCCGAATTATCGTTGATCGCTCTGCCGGGGTGTGCGCGTCCGCGAGGCGTTGCGCAGACCGGCTTCCTTTGGGGAGCGTCGATGAGCAACACTTTTTCTTCCGTTTCATTGGGGCGGCCGGTCGCAATTCTCACGGCCGTTTGTCTCGCCGCGCTCGCGTTGCCGCTCAGTTTTTCGGCCGGTGCGCTGGCAACGCCCGCGATCGGGCGGGAACTCGCGGGTGGCCCGGTCGAGATGAACTGGATCACGAATGCGTTCATGCTGACCTTTGGGAGCCTGCTGATGGCGGCCGGGGCACTCGCGGACCGGTATGGCCGCAAGCGCTTATTTGCGATCGGCGTAAGCGGATTCACGCTGGTCTCGCTGTTACTCGGCTTCGCACCGTCGATCCTGGTTGTCGATCTGCTGCGTGCTATCCAGGGCGTTGCCGCCGCGGCCGCGCTGGCCGGCGGGACTGCGGCTCTCGCGCAGGAGTTCGATGGCCGCGGGCGTACCCGGGCATTCAGTCTGCTGGGTACGACCTTCGGGCTCGGGCTTGCATTCGGGCCCGTGCTAGCCGGCTTCATGATCGAGCGCTTCGGCTGGCGAGCGATCTTCGCGACGGGTGCCGTCGTGGGCGTCGTGTCGCTGCTGTTCGGCGTGCCGCAGATGCGTGAGTCGCGCGACCCGGACGCGCGGCGTATCGACTGGGCGGGAATCGCGACGTTCACGGGCGCATTGTCGTGCTTCACGTTCGGTGTGATCCAGTCGTCAGAGAGCGGCTGGTCGAGCCCGCTCGTCGTCGGATTCCTGCTGGGCGCCGCACTGCTGGCCGCCGCGTTCTGGGCAATCGAAACGCGAGTCGCGCGGCCAATGCTTGGTGTGTCTTTGTTCCGCTATCCGCGTTTTGTCGGTGTGCAAGTGCTGCCGATTGCGACCTGCTACTGCTACATCGTGCTGCTCGTCGTGTTGCCGCTGCGTTTCGTCGGTGTCGACGGCTATAGCGAGATCGACGCTGGCTTGCTGATGCTCGCGCTGTCCGCACCGATGCTCATCGTGCCGCTCGTCGCCGCGACGCTAACGCGCTGGATGTCCGCCGGTGTCATCTCGGGGATCGGTTTGTTGATCGCCGCAGCCGGCTTGTACTGGCTGACCATTGTGTTACGCGGCGGCGCGAGCGAGGCAGTGATCGCGCCATTGCTCACAATCGGTGTTGGCGCAGGGATGCCTTGGGGATTGATGGACGGTCTATCGGTGAGCGTGGTGCCGAAGGAGCGTGCCGGCATGGCGACGGGTATCTTCAGCACCACGCGCGTTGCAGGCGAATGCATTGCGCTCGCAACGGTCAGCGGGATTCTGGCCGTGCTTACGCGGGCGCGTGTGCAGTCGACCTTGGGACCGCATGCCATATCTGCCGAAGTATCCGAAGCCGCGGCGCGACTTGCTGCAGGCGATCTCGATCGTGCATCGGCGCTTCTGCCGAACGTCGCCCGTGCGACGTTGCTTCACATCTATACCGACGCGTTCGGTCTTTTGCTCGGGGGATTGACTGTTGTTACGCTGCTATGCGCGATCGCGGTGTTCGTGATTCTTGGCCGCACTCGCGCCGACGACGATGCGTCGGCGCATACGCGTTCGCCTGCTCGAGTGTGACGCGCAGCTCGTGCTAGCGTTTGCGGTGTGGCCGCTCACGCGCCTGCGGCCGTCTCCAGTTCCGCAAGACGCTTGCGCAGCAAGCGATCTTCCTGGAAACGGCTGGTTTCGTCGCGGATCACTGCAACGATGCCGGTGAGCTCGTTCTGCGGCGAATGCAGCAACGCAACCGTAAAGGCAATCGAGAGTGCCCGCCCATCCTTGTGCGCAGCGGGGACACGCAGCACGTCGTTGCCGTAACGGGTTTCGCCCGTTGCCATGGTCTTGTGATATCCGTCCCAATGGCGGCCGCGCAAACGTTCCGGAATGATCAGGTCCAGTGAGTTTCCCAGCGCCTCGCTTTGTGTAAAACCGAACATGCGTTCGGCCGCGGGGTTCCATAGTGTGATGCTGCCGCCGGCATCGGAGATGATGATCGCGTCGCCGATAACATTGGCGAGTTGCTCGAAGTCGATAGCGCTTTGCATGACGCTCCCCGAATGTAAAAACGCAAATCCCTGGATTGGGTACGGCGCCCGCGAGCGACGCCGTACCCACAAGCCAGGCATACAAACAGGCCTGCGGCTTAACGGCGTTAAACCGCTTTGACTTCGCGCAGGTTGAAGATGTCCTGCTTGCTGTAGCCAAGGCTCGCCAGCACTTCGTCCGTGTGTTCGCCGAGCAGCGGCGACGCCGTGACTTCCGGCTTCATATCCGAGAACTTGATCGGACTGCCGACCGTCAGATACGAGCCGCGTTTCTTGTGCTGCACTTCGACGATCGTGCCGCTCGCGCGCAACGACGGATCGTTGGCGAGTTCCTTCATCGTCAGCACCGGCGCGCACGGAATGTCGAACTTGCGCAAAATGTCGACCGCTTCGAATTTGGTCTTGTCGGCGAGCCAGCCTTCGATGGTTCCGAAGATCTCGAAGATATGCGGTTGACGTGCTTCAGCGGTCTTGTAGGCGGGGTCATCGATCCACTCGGGTTTGCCGAGTGCCTTGCAGATTGGCTCCCACGCGTGGCCCTGGATCGTGAAGTAAATGTACGCGTTCGGATCCGTTTCCCAGCCCTTGCACTTGAGCACCCAGCCCGGCTGACCACCGCCGCCCGCATTGCCGCCACGCGGCACGACATCGCTGAATTCGCCGTGCGGATACTGCGGATATTCCTCGAGATAACCCACACGCTCCAGCCGCTGCTGGTCCCGCAGCTTCACGCGGCACAGGTTCAGCACGCTGTCCTGCATCGACACCGCGACCTTCTGGCCTTTGCCGGTTTTGCCGCGTCCAATCAGTGCGGTCAGAATGCCGATCGCCAGATGCATGCCAGTGTTGCTGTCGCCGAGCGCCGCGGCGCTGATGGTTGGCGGGCCATCCCAGAAGCCGGTGGTGGACGCCGCGCCGCCTGCGCATTGCGCGACGTTTTCATAGACCTTCAGGTCGTCGTAGTGATGGCCGTCGCTGAAGCCCTTCACCGAAGCGACGATCATCTTCGGATTGAGTTCGTTCAGGCGTTCCCACGAGAAGCCCATCCGGTCCAACGCGCCCGGGCCAAAGTTTTCGACCAGCACGTCTGATTCGCGAATCAGCTTTTCGAGTACTTCCTTGCCTTCGGGCTTTTTCGTGTCCAACGTCAGCGACTTCTTGTTGCTGTTGAGCATCGTGAAGTACAGTGCGTCGGCGTCGGGGATGTCGCGCAACTGGTTGCGCGTCACGTCGCCCGAACCCGGTCGTTCAACCTTGATCACGTCGGCACCGAACCAGGCGAGCAACTGGGTGCACGCGGGGCCGGCTTGAACGTGGGTGAAGTCGATGATCTTGATGCCTTCGAGAGGTTTGGTCACTTTGGTATCTCCGTAGTTACTCTGGATCACTTTTTCATCGCCGCACTTTGCGGATTCAGATTGGTCAGGCGGCCGCTTTCGGTGCCGGCCGCTTCATCGATGACGGCATTGATCAAGGTCGGCTTGCCCGATGCGATCGCTTCGAGCAGCGCCTTGGTCAGTTCTTCCGGTGTGGTCGCGTGGTGGCCGACACCGCCGAATGCCTCGATCATCTTGTCGTAGCGCGCGCCCTTCACGAACACGGTCGGCGCGACGTCCTTGCCGCCCGTCGGGTTCACGTCGGTGCCGCGATACACGCCGTTGTTGTTGAATACGATCGTGCAAACCGGCAAGTCGTAACGGCAGATGGTTTCGAGTTCCATGCCGCTGAAACCGAAGGCGCTGTCACCTTCGATCGCGACAACCGGTTTGCCGCTCGTCACCGCCGCGCCGATCGCGAAGCCCATGCCGATGCCCATGATTCCCCATGTGCCCGAATCGAAGCGTTTGCGCGGCTCATACATGTCGATGATGCTGCGCGCGTAGTCGAGCGTGTTCGCGCCTTCGTTGACGACGTTGATGTCCGGGCGGGTCTTCAGCACATCGCGGATCGCGCGCAACGCACTGTGGAAATTCATCGGCGATGGGTTCTTGTCGAGCGTCGCGGCCATCTTTGCGAGGTTCTTGCTCTTGCGCTCGGCGATCGCGCCGGTCCATTCGGCGCTCGGCTTTGCAAATCCCGCATCGAGACCTGTGCGCAATGCCGCCACGCACGAGCCGATATCGCCGATCACCGGCGCGGCAATCGCGACGTTGCTGTCGATTTCGGTTGGCGAAATATCAACCTGGACGAACTTCTTCGGCTCCGCACCCCATGTGTTGCCCTTGCCATGCGAGAGCAGCCAGTTCAGACGCGCGCCGATCAGCACGACAACGTCGGCTTCCTGCAGCACGAACGAGCGCGCCGCCGACGCCGATTGCTCGTGCGTATCGGGCAACAGGCCCTTGGCCATCGACATCGGCAGATAGGGAATGCCGCTTTGCTCGACGAACGCGCGAATCTCGGCGTCAGCCTGCGCATACGCCGCCCCCTTGCCGAGCAGGATCAGCGGGCGCTTCGCACTCTTTAGCACATCGATCGCACGCTTGACCGATTCGGGCGCCGGTAACTGACGCGGCGCGGCGTCGACCACTTTAACCAGCGACTGTTGGGCCTTCACGGCGTCCAGCGTTTGCGCGAGCAGCTTGGCCGGCAAGTCGAGATACACACCACCCGGGCGGCCCGACACCGCGGCACGAATCGCACGCGCCACGCCGATGCCGATGTCTTCCGCATGCAGCACGCGATACGCGGCCTTCGCATACGGCTTGGCCGCATTCAACTGATCCATTTCTTCGTAATCGCCCTGCTGCAGATCGACGATTTCGCGCTCGCTCGAACCGCTGATCAGGATCATCGGGAAGCAGTTGGTGGTCGCGTTGGCGAGCGCCGTCAGGCCGTTGAGAAAGCCCGGTGCCGATACCGTCAGGCAGATGCCTGGCTTTTGCGTCATGAAGCCGGAGATGGCCGCTGCGTTGCCGGCGTGCTGTTCATGACGAAAGCCGATGAACCGCATCCCTTCCGCTTGTGCGAGCCGCGCAAGGTCCGTGATGGGAATCCCGACCAGTCCAAAGATGGTGTCGATGTCGTTCAGTTTCAGCGCATCGATGACGAGATGGAATCCGTCGGTCGTCTCGGCTGCCTGTTGTTTCTGGCTGTTTTCTGCTGTAGGGCTGTCGGCTTCTGCCATGATGTCTCTCCTTGGTCGCGGGACGTTATGGGGTTTGTCGTGAGCTGCGCGCTCGCGTTGTTGTTTATTCAGGCGAGCCGCCGGGAGACGGCTGCAGCCGCGCTTCAGCGACGACTGCGCCGGCCGGCGCGCCCGAGTTCTCGATCCAGCGCTTTCTCATGGGTGCGAGGATGAACTTCGCGGACACGGCTGCAGCGATCGACACCACCGCCGCCGAGATGAACACGGTGCTCCAGCCACCATTCGCCGACAGCACCGATGCGATCGGCACCAGCATCGACGCGGTACCCTTCGCGGTATAGAGCGTCCCGGCATTGGCCGCGGCGCATTTGCTGCCGAACGTGTCCGCGCAGGTCGCCGGGAAGATCGAGAAGATTTCGCCCCAGCACAGGAACACGGCGGCTGCGAAGAACATGAATGCGTACGGGTTGTGGCCGAACTGCATGAGTCCCAGCAGCGCGACGCCTTCGCCGAGAAAGATCATGAACATCGTGTTTTCGCGGCCAATGCGGTCCGACAGAAAGCCGCACAACGGACGCGTGAAGCCGTTGCACAGATTGTCGATCGAGAGCGTCATCGTGAGCAGCGGCAGGGTGACGCCCAGCAGACTCACCGGCAGCTTGGCAAAGCCGTATTCCTTCGCGATCGGCCCAAGCTGTGCGGTCGCAATGATGCCGCCGGCCGCGACGAACACGAACATCAAATACAGCACCCAGAAGAGCGGCGAACGGATCATCTCGCCGGGCGTGTAGTCGATCTTGCTGGCGACCACGCGTTTGGCGGCGACCGCGGTTGCGGGCGGCTTTGGCCGTACCAGCATGGTGGCGAGCAGCAGAATGCAGACGCCCTGGAAAATGCCGAAGAACATGAACGTGTGCTCGTAGCCTGAGCGCTGGATCATGTTGGCAATTGGAATGACGGTGACGGCCGCGCCGGCGCCGAAACCCGCCGCGGTCAAACCGGCTGCGAGACCGCGCTTGTCCGGAAACCATTTGAGTGCCGTGCCGACGCAGGTGCCGTATACGCAACCCGCACCGATGCCGGCGATTACTGCCGCGACGTATAGCTCTGCGAGACTGCTCGCATGCGCGTTGATGATCCAGCCGAGCGCCGCACACAGCGAACCGCCGATCACAACCGGGCGCGGCCCGAACTTGTCGACGAGCCAGCCTTCGACGGGCACGAGCCAGGTTTCGGTGACAATGAAGACGGTGAACGCGGTCTGGATCGCCGCCTGCCCCCAATGGTGGGCGTTGTCCATCGGTACAACGAACAGTGTCCACGCATATTGCAGATTCGCGACGAGCCCCATGCACACGATACCGATCGCCAGTTGTACCCAGCGGTGATGCCAGAATGCCGTGCTGCTTCGCCCGGGTACGTTGGAATGTCCCATGTCTTTCGTCTCCTGTATATTCCGTCGCGCTCGAGCGGCGCGTTGGACCTACGTGATCGAATCGCTTCATAGCCGGTTTGCCTGTGGGCAATGAAGCACCAATGGTCGGCCAGACGAAATTGCGCTAACGAAAACCCTTATCCGTCGATCGCACGACAACTGGATGAAAGGTGTTTGGCGTAGAGCGCGTCTGAGGGATGCTGCGCGAGAACAGCAATAAGGGAAAGTTAAAACATTTTATGGTTTGCATTAGGCATACCTAATAGATGGGTCTGCTGCTTCTGGCTGTGGGGTTGTGCGAGAGGGCAACGCGGCTGTCCAGGCACCAGATTTTGTTGCCGTCGTCTCTGGGGAACGGATGTATAAGTAAATAGTTATCGTTTTTCGAAATAACTTTAACTATTGTTTATCGATACATCAGCCTATTCTTGGTCATGCCCTTTTCCTCAAGGAGACGACCATGAACCCGTCCCAGTTCGACGCTTGCGACAGCGCGCATGATGCGGAAGTCGAGGCGCAACTGTGCGCCTATAACAGCGTATTCGATGAACTCGGCCTGCGCTTCCGTTGGGATGCGAGCACGCTGGCGTTACTAGGCAGGATCGACAGTGCGGAGGCGCAGATTGCTGCGTATATCGAAGCGCACCATCCGCACTTGCTGAAAGCGTATAGCGCCGGGTTTCTGAGCCGGGCCATTCTCGAGAGGAAAAACGCTCGCTATCCAGCGCCCGTTCCGGTGCGCGTCGGGAGCGCGCCGCCTCTGAACCACGTGGAACGTCAGCCGCTGATGAGCAACCGGCGCGAGCTCTTGTCGTACGAGGCAGAACTGCCGGCCCTGGCTGGTGTTTAGACCCGGCGCGCGCCGTGATGATGTACGTTGCCGGGCTTACGTCGTAGGTTCGGTGTGTGTGGCTGCGGCTCCATGTTCGCGAATCGTCGCAATAAAAGCCTGCAAGGTAGGCGGGCTCTGTTTGCGGGAAGCGTAATAGAGGTAATACCCGGGAAAAGATGGCGTCCACGATCGGCGGTTTCGTCGTTCCGCCCACTGCTGCCGTCTACGCGGCTACCAGGTTTGCCGTGCGCGCGATCCTGTATGCGATTGAGCAACCCGGCGATGTTGACGTGAACGAAATCGTCGTACGACCGTTCGCGACACAGGTCTGATCATGGATCGCTGCGTAGGCAAGCGCGTGCTTAGGCGTAAGGCGTGCCTGCCATTGCAGCTTTTAGGCCGATGGCTCCCTTATCAACAATCGCGAGAAAGGTGGCTTTCGCGTCCTCTGTATCTTGCGTTTGTCGAAAGGTCCGGTGAGCCTGGATGAGGGCCACGGTCCACGTCGCCAGGAGCAGATCGGCTGCCAGATGGGCGTCGGGATCGGCAGGTTTTCGCCCTACGCATTCGGATAGCGCCACCGTTACGACTTGCGCGATCTCGTCACGTATCGCTCTCGCCCGAGCCTTGAGGGTTTCGCTGCCCTCGATCGTCTCTATGAAGCCTTGGCTCCCAGCAGAAAATCTGACGTAAGGGCTCTGTTCCGCAACCAGCCGATGCGCGAGCAGACGTAACGTCTCGATCGGAGCAACGCGCGGATCGCGTTGCCGCAAAGCCTCGCGCAGCATCTCGCGACCCTCTTCGTCGCGATCAAAGAACATGTCCTCCTTGCGGGGGAAGTGATTGAACACGGTCATCCGTCCGACGTCGGCGGCTGCCGCGATCTCGTCCACCGTCACATTATCGAAGCCCCGCTCCAGGAAGAGGCGCGTGGCGGCATTGGAGATGCCTTCGCGCGTGGCGAGGCGTTTACGGGATCGGCGGTCGGGTGGCATTGACATGTTGCCATCTTATCGTATATTTTATGTACTGAGTACACATTGAGACTTAGTATATGAAAACATCGGTTGATGTTGTAGTAGTGGGAGCCGGGCCGGTTGGACTGCTGACCGCCATTGAACTGGCTTTGGGCGGCGTGCGGGTCCTCGTGCTGGACCGCCTGGCTGCGGCGAGCATGGCCATGAAGGCAATGTCGGTCGGACCGCTTGGAATCGAATCGTTGACACGGCGCGGGATGGCGGCGGCCATCGCCGCCGCGGAGGCGCGCAGCTTCGCGGCGATGGATGAGTTCACAAAGCAGACCGGAGCGGAGCTGCGTGGTCGGGCATCGAAGTACAGTGGCCATTTCGGTGGCCTGTCTCTGATCCGAAAGAGCGCGCAGAAAGAGCCGGAACGGCGTCCCCGCCTGGTGCGTCAGCATGACGTCGAAACCATGCTGGCCGATCGCGCGTGCGCTCTTGGGATCGAGGTACGTCGCGAGTGCGACGTCACCAATGTCGTCCAGCAGGTGAACGGCGTTGAGCTGGAGTGGGCATCTCCGGCAGACGGAGGCCGTATCCGCTGCGCCTACCTCGTTGGTTGCGACGGAGGGCGCAGCCTCATTCGCAAGATGGCCGGTTTTGACTTCCCCGGCACCGCTCCAACGTCGACGTTCTACCAGGTCGTTGCGGAGATCGACCATCCCGACCGCCTGTTGCCCATTGGCTGGAATCGCACATCGGATGGCGTGTTCTGCTACGGGCCCGTCCCCGGTCGATTGTTCATGCTGGACTTCATCGGGCCGCCGAAAGACCGGCAGGCTCCGGTTACACGCGAGGAGATCGAAGCCGTACTACGCCGCATCAGCGGCGCGGACGTCCGTGTGAAGGCGCTCGAAAGCGGGAGCCGGTGGGCGGACAACACGCGGCTTGTCGATACCTACCGGCGAGGAGAGTGCTGCTTGCCGGTGATGCGGCGCATGTTCACTCGCCGTTCGGTGGTCAGGGCTTGAACCTTGGGTTTGCGGACGCAGCAAACCTCGGCTGGAAGCTCGCCACGGTCATTCGCGGCGAGATGCCAGAGAGTCTGCTCGACACCTACACGGTCGAGCGGCGGCCGGTCGCCAAAGCCGTTCTGGCCAACACCCTTGCCCAGATCGCCATTCTGCGGCCCGATCCACAATCGGGTGCGATGCGGGACCTCCTCGCAAACCTCATGCAACTCGATGACGTCAATCGACTCATCGGCGAGATGATGAGCGGCCTTGCCACCCGTTACGATCTCGGCTCGGAATTGGACGATGTCGGAAGGTTGATTGGCGACAAGCCGATCAGCCATGGCGATGCCGACGTCTCGCTCTACGACGTCATGCAGGATGGCATGGGCGTTTTTCTCGACGCCTCAACCGACGGGAAAGCGTCCAGGCTTGTTGCAGCCATCACGCAGCGGATACGTTGCGTCGCCGTCGACACCGGGCCTTCGATGCTGATCCGTCCCGATGCCTGTATTGCCTGGGCCGGTGAGCAGAACAGCACGGACGGATTGGAGGACGCACTCCGCCGCTGGTTCGTCGAACCGTGCGATCTCAAGTGCTTTGCCGGTCAACGAGAGTAAAGCCCGTGTCCACTCTTACGCCGAGCCGTTCGCAGTCCGTCGCGATTCGTCCGCAAAGCGGCTAGGCAATGCTCCAGCCGCTTCCTGTCCGATCGATGCCTCAGCGACGCGAACGGTCGACAAAGCGGGATAGACGTTGCGCGGCAGCCGTCTGCTACTCCATATCTTCAGTCGTGGGGGTGTCAACTACATTCGGGATGGAGCGCGGCTCCCTTTGCGACAGAACGTCACCCAACTGGCAACTGGAGCAGGCGTGTCCTGGACGGTTATAGGGCTGAATGTTCTTGCGATGGCGATCTGGACAGTCGGCGTTTTTGCATCCCTTTATGCTGGATACCTGGAGCCCGACTTGCGAGTGACATGTGCGAATCTACCGTCGGTTATCAATGGCTTCGCGACCGTGGTATTGGCAGTCGTCATCGACCCGCAAGTTTCGGTGATGACTGACGATGTGATTGAAGGCCGGGTTCCGGAAAACAACTTCCGGCGCGCGATCACAACCCTCGTGGGCGCGCGCGTTCTCGGCACGCTATGCGCGCAGGCGGTGCTTGTGCCAGCGGCATTGATCATTGTTCGCGTCGCGGAACTCATTTAGTGCGGCGAGCGGTACGGATGATCAACTGGTCCCGATGACTTCTCCCTAGCCGTAGTTTCAGCATCGAGCCGGCATCGCGGAGCCGGCCGCACCCATCGTCATCCGCAACATCGCAGATCAGCGCACACGCGGCGCCGCGTCTACCAAGCTGCGCAGGAACACCATGATCATATGTCCAATGGGCACCTCGGACAGCATTGAGCGCTGCAGTGCGAGGCCTTGAGAGAGCCCCATGAAGGAGGCGGCCAATACGGTCGGCGATTCGGGTGGCACTCTTTCCAGTCTGGCGAAAATCTGCCCGATGCAATATGCGAGGCCATCGCGGTGGGCGTCCAGCAACGCCTGTGAGGCTGTTGCAAAAACGGGGTTGCGGCGCCCCTGAAGCTTGAATTCAACGCCCAACACAGACCACTCAGGCTCGGCATCAAGTGTCTGCGCCCAGACCTCCAACGCGTTCAATATGTCGTCCGCCGACGCAGCTGGATCACTCAACGTCTGGGCAATGTCGGTCACTTGTGCCTTCGACCGCTCTCGCATCAGTTCCACAAACAGCTCTTCTTTGCTCGCGAAATTCGAATAGAAAGCACCCTGCGTATAACCTGCTTCGGCCGCAATATCCCTGAGAGACGTGGCGCCGAAACCTCTCTCGACAAACAGCCGCTTCGCCGCAGCAAGCAAATGGGCCCGGGTCTGCAATCGACTTTCTTCGCGGCTCAGTCGCGGGGGTTTGGTCGCCGTGTTCATGGCCGGAAGGATATCAGTTGATATTTAAAATTCAACTGGATATTATTACGATTACATTTCATATATCACTTGATATTCGAGAGTGTTGGGCGTGGGCTGCGCCTCTGAGGGTTCTTACGGAACGGGATGAGGGCGTGTCTGCGAAGTCAGTGCGGGATGTAACCGCAAAGACCGGGAACGCGATGCAACAACCTGGTCATGTACGACGGAAAGAGAGCATGAGCAGCAGGGTAAAGATGTTGAAGCAGCAACTCGCGCAACTCGATGAGCGGATATCAGTCGCCTGGCAGCAGGAGCAGAAAGCCGCTATTGAACACGTCCGCCAGGTCATGAACTTCTTCAACCTTGTGCCTAACCAGTTACGTGTCGACCGGCGAGGCACGTACTGCACCAAACCGCTTCAGATGAAGTATCAGGACCCCGTCACCGGTGCGACCTGGAGCGGCCGTGGACGCGCGCCGTCCTGGATCCGGAACCGAAGCTACAACGATTTTCTGGTTAAGCAGCCCTACGACGCCGGATCGGACTAGGGCCTGTTGACATGAACGACGAGCCAATGCAATGCCGTCTCCGTCAGCAGGGGCGTCGAGCAGTTGACCCAGGTCTTCAAAAAGCGGACCTGCAACAGGCTCCGGTAGTGATCGCGCCTCCCGTGCGTGTGGGTCGAGCATGAACCAGCGACGCGCGTCCATATCCGAAAACAACCTCTTTGCGTCGTCTTACGCGCCGTTCGCGGCCGCTTGTTCCTCGCGCGCATACTGCGTAGGTGGCCGGCCGACGTGCCGCGTGAAGGCGACGCTGAAGGTGCTGGCGGAGCTGTAGCCAACGCGCTGCGCAATCTCGGCGACGCGCCCTTCGTTGCGGCGTAGCAGGTCCTTCGCGAGGGCCATGCGCCACGTGAGCAGATATTCCATCGGTGCGACGCCGACCGCGCGGCTGAAGCGCTCAAAGAAGGTCGAGCGTGAAAGCGCAGCCTCCTTCGCGAGCTCAGCAACCGTCCATGCGCGCGTCGGGTGTTCGTGCATTGTGCGGATCGCGGCGGCGAGGCGGCCGTCGGCGAGTCCGCGCACCAGGCCCGGTGACGCGCTCGTTCCTGCCGTGGATCGCAGCGCCTCGATCAGCAGCACTTCTAGCAGTCGCGAGAGCACGACCTCGCGCGCGGGCCGCTGCTCGCGTGTTTCTTCTCGCACAAGTTGCACGAGCGTGGCCAACCGCTGTTCGCCGCGGACATGCACGAGTTGCGGCAGCAGTGAGACCAGCAGGGTCGCATCCGGTGAACCGAAGCTGCAGTGGCCCGCCACCATTCGTAAGTCGATCGGAGTGTCCGGGGCACCGATTCTGAATTCACCGTTGCCCAGCGCGATTGGCGCCGCTGTCTCGACGCCCGGCGGTGGCGGCGCGAGGCTGGACATCGCGACGCCATACGCCGCAGGAATCAGGACGAAGTCACCCGACAGCAGTTCGATGGGCTCGTGTCCGTCAATCGCGAGGCGGCACCCGCCTTCAAGTATCACGCAATAGAACGGCTGGCCGGCATCCGAGCGGCTGATGCGCCAGGGGCTGGCGCCGTGGACGAGTTTGGAAAACCGGGCATTCGGCTGCAGCAGCGTCACTACTTCGGCCAACGGATCAATCATCGCCGGACTCTTGCAAATGAAATTCGGATGATTGATTGTAGCAAGTACGGTCGCGGCGATCTATCGTATGGGCACATACAAACCATCCCAGCAACCATGTTGCATGGGACCGGAGTAAGCGCTAAAGCACCAACTCCGGTCGACACAGGAATTTCTATGAAAACTGTTCTGATCACCGGTTCTTCTTCCGGATTCGGCCTCGAGACCGCCCGCTTCTTTCTGGCACGCGACTGGCAGGTCATCGCCACGATGCGCACACCGCGTGCCGACGTGCTGCCGCCTTCAGACCGCTTGCGCGTGCTGGCGCTCGACGTCACGAATCCGCAGAGCATTCGCGAGGCCGTCGAGGCCGCAGGCCCGATCGACGTCCTCGTCAACAACGCGGGCTTCGGCGCGGCTTCTCCGGGCGAACTCGTCCCGATCGCGACGGTGCGCGAGATTTTCGAGACCAACACGATCGGCACGATCGCATTGACGCAAGCGGTGTTGCCGCAGTTTCGGCAGCGCAAGGCCGGCGTCGTCGTGAACGTTACGTCGAGCGTGACGCTAAAGGCGCTCCCCCTGATCGCCGCGTACCGCGCGAGCAAGGCGGCGGTGAACGCATTCACCGAATCGATTGCGCTGGAGCTCGAACAGTTCGGCGTGCGGGTGCGCCTGGTGCTGCCGGGCCGTGCGCCCGAGACCCGCTTCGGAGACAACGCGCGCGCCCATATGCACGGCTTAGACCATGAAGCCTATGCCGATCTCGTCAAAAGCGTCTTCGCGAGGTTCGCGGATACATCTTCTCCTGTCACCCGGGCACAGGACGTCGCCGAGGCCGTATGGCGCGCGGCGACCGATCCGTCATCCCCGATGCGTATCCCGGCCGGCGCCGACGCTGAAGCATGGGCGGCCGAGGTTAGCTAAGTGGCCGGTGCCGCCGCCCTGAACTGAAATCGGAAATGACTTCTTTGCGCAACAGCGCAATACGACAAGGAGATTGCTATGCAGGACAAACCCGTCGCCCTGGTCACCGGGGCTAATCAAGGAATCGGTCTTCAGATCGCAAAGGATCTCGCGGCACACGGCTTCACCGTGCTGGTCGGGTCGCGCAATCTCGAGCGCGGCGAGGCTGCGGCAACGGAGGTCGGGCGGCACGCCCACGCGCTCCAGCTCGACGTGACGAATCAGGCTTCGATCACAGCCGCGGCGGAGCGTGTCCGCAATGAGTTTGGCCGCCTCGACGTGCTCATCCAGAACGCGGCAATCTCGAATACGAAAAAGCGGCCCGGTCAGGCCGTCGAGGAGTATGCGAAGACGACCCGCCCGAGCAACGTGTCCCTCGATGAAATGCGTGCGGTGTGGGACACCAACGTGTTCGGCGTTCTTGCCGTCTACCAGGCGATGGTGCCGCTCCTGCGCAAGACACCGGGCGCGCGTATCGTCAACGTGTCGAGCGGCGTCGGGTCGCTAGCGACGAACCTGGACCCGGCCTTCGCTTACCGCGCGATCTTCGGCCCGGTCTATCCAGCGTCCAAGACGGCTCTCAACGCGTTGACGGTCGCCATGGCAATCGAGCTGGAGCCGGATGGGATCAAGGTCAACGCTGTCTCCCCGGGTTTCACCAGGACGAACCTCAACGGATACGCGGGCACGGAGACTGTCGTGGAGGGCGCTCGCGAGGCAGTGCGCGTCGCGCTGCTGGGCCCGGACGGCCCAACAGGGACGTTCACGCGCTGGGAAAACGAAACGATTCCGTGGTGATGTAGGGTCGTGCGCGTGATCGAAGGAATGGGTTAGGGCGAATGCAAATGACGCTCTGAGCGGCGCAGGGTCGACCTGCGCCGCTCACCATTTCACTCTGTCTGACCAATTCCGGCTATTTGGCCGATTGCTCGGTTGTGTCGACAATCTGACCGAAGTATCGAACGTTGTAGTCAATCGATAAGGCGGCTGGTTCAGTGCGATCAATGACGCACATTCAGGAGCTGGAGCAAGGATGGCCCAATCAAAAGCAAACCTATGCATCCTATGATGCACCACAAAAATAGAAGATGAATCGTGGTGGTAAATCTGGACCGTTGACGTGGAAGATCCCTTGTGGATTGAGTGCTACCGATCGTCAGCAATCGAGTCGCCTTGTCATTTTGAAGTAGTATTGCTCGCGGTGAATTGCAGCGTCGACAAGAACAAGTATGCGTTCGGGCTGCAAAACGCACAACGAACGAACAACACTCCACTATTGTGAGGTCTCTCATGAGTACGTCGATCAAGGCATTCTTGCTCGGTATAGCGATCTATCCGATGCTGTGTTCAGCTCAAACAAGCGGTTGCGACGCTAAACGCAGCTCGATAGAGAGAGAAATCGCCTACGCGCAAGCGCACGGCAATGCGAAGCGCATCGATGGTCTCGAAACCGCGCTCGCTCAAATGAACGCGAATTGCACGGATGCCGTGCTGCGCAGCGACGCGCAACGGAAGGTGACTGCGGCCGAGAGGAAGCTCTCTGAGCGCCAGCATGACTTGCAGGAAGCGAAGGCCAACGGTAAGAGCGCGAAGAAAATCGCCGAGCGCCAACGCAAAGTGGACGAGGCGCATGCCGAGCTTGAAAGAGTGCTGGTAGAAGCATCGCAGTGATCGAGCATAACCGAAGAGATCTAGTGCTTTAGCTTGCCCAGGACGCGCTCAACCGCGCTTCGTCAAGCGGTCATAGTGTTCGGTGTCTGGTCGAGCCGGTGCTGAAGTCGCTCAGGATCGCGCAGTTGCACTGCTGCGTGCCTGCATGGCAGACGATCGCAGCCTCTGCGCATCCTGCCCCGGTGGCCTCCCGAACAGCCGGCTGTACTCACGGCTGAATTGCGAGGCACTGTCATAGCCAACGCTCAGCCCCACACTGGCAATGTCCTTCGACGTGGTCAGCAGTTGTGTGCGGGCTTCCTGAAGCCTGATCTGCTTCTGATACTGCAGCGGACTCATGGCGGTGACGGCGCGAAAGTGCCGATGGAATGAGGACACGCTCATCGCCGCCAGCTCCGCGAGCTCTTCAGTGTGCAGCATGTCCGCATAGTGCATGCGGATCCAGCGAATCGCGCGTCCGACGTGCGACAGACGGCTGTCGGCAAGACCGACCTGCCGCAGCAGCGCGCCCTGGCGTCCCGTGAGTATCCGCCACAAGATTTCGCGCTCGATCATCGGCGCGAGAACGGGCAGGTCTTCCGGATGCTCCAGCAGCCGCAACAACCGCACAAACGGATCAAGCAGTTCGGGCGTCGCGTCGCCGACCGCCGCACCGAACGGGTTCACCATAGTGGGCGCGTCTGAAGCGGTGTCCAGCAATAACGAAGCGATAGTCGCGGGTTTCAACATCAGGCCGACTGCCAGAAACGGCTTGTTCGCGCTCGCTTCGATCACGTGCCCGCACATCGGGAGATCGACGGTCACGACCAGACATTGTCCCGCGTGATATTCGAGAAGCTTGTCACCGAGGGTCGCGCGTTTTGCGCCCTGAGCGACCAGAGCGAATACCGGCTCGTAGACGCGATGAATCGACTGCGTGTGTGTGGTCGACACCGACAGGACGACCCCCGGCAGGCTTGTTGCCGTTACATCGTCGACAGCATGGCGGCCAATCAGGGTACGAAGTTCAGCGAGCGTGTCCATAACTCAAACGTATCCTGGCCGACCGTGAAAGCGCAAGCGCATCTGCCCGAACCCGCTCAATCTGAGAGGATTGTGCAAGAGCTTGCGAGTTTCAGTCTACCGCGCCGCACTCGCGCGATGGTCTCATTGGAGCTAGCCAGTCGGCTCATTTTCCAGGAGAAACATTATGCCGCTCGATTCATACGTCACGCTCGGATCCTCTGGTCTGCGCGTGAGTCCATTTTGCCTTGGAACGATGACCTTCGGTGAAGACTGGGGTTGGGGCACGAGTCCCGCAGAATCCGAAGCCATACTTTCGGAGTACCTGGAGCGTGGCGGAAATTTCATCGACACGGCCAACATCTATACGCTGGGCCACTCGGAAAAAATCATCGGGGACTTCTTTGCGGCGCGCAAGGACCGCCGGCATCGCAGCGTCATTGCGACGAAGTTTGTCGGCAACCTGCACGTTGGCGATCCGAACGGCGGCGGCGCCGGACGCAAGGCGATCGTCGAACAATGCGAAGCGTCGCTACGCCGGCTGCAAACGGATTACATCGACCTCTACTGGATTCACAACTGGGACAGAAACACGCCGATCGACGAGACGATGCGCGCGCTCGACGACCTGGTCGCCTCCGGCAAGATTCGTTACATCGGGATCTCCGACACACCTGCCTGGAAGATCGCGCAAGCGCAGACCATGGCGCAGTTTCGCGGCTGGAACCGCATCATTGCGATGCAAGTCGAGTATTCGCTGCTGGAGCGGACGGCGGAAGGCGAACTGATACCGATGGCCGAAGAACTCGGCATTGGCGTCATGCCGTGGAGCCCGTTGAAGAACGGCTGGTTGTCGGGCAAATACACGCGCGAAAACACTCAAGCGGTGAAGTCCGAGCGTTCGGCGCTTGTCGGCGTGCCGGGCGACAAGGAGTTTCCGGTGATCGACGTGCTTATGGCGGTCGCAGCCGAACTTGAGGTGAGCCCCGCCGCGGCCGCTCTCGCATGGGTTTACAAACGGCGCGGCGTGACCTCGACGATCATCGGCGCGCGGCGTATCGATCAACTGCGGACCAACCTGAGTGCACTGGACCTCGAACTCACCGCCGCGCAGATCGCAATGCTCGACGAAGTGTCGAAGCCTGCACTCAACTTCCCCGCGGACCTCAACGCGCATCTTTCGCCGAGTTTTATCTTCGCCGGCGCCACGGTCGACGGACAGGCGACGCAAGCGTTGCCGTTGCTCACCACAAGCAGCGTTCGGTACTGACGCGAACGGACGACCGAAGATCGTAGTCGGATGGCGGAGAGTAGGCACACATCTGCGATGCGTCTTGCATCCGGCGTCGACGCATTAAAGCGTGCCGACGTATCTGGCTTGTGTCGAGAAACCTGATCAATTGCAATGTTCTGGATCACCTCGATGCCCAGATACATCACGATACGAATCACGGGTTTTCCGCCAGCAACGCCTTGATCTTCGCCTCGGTCCGTTCGTAGTCACCTTCGCCAAAGTGCGTGTAGACCACGTGCCCTTTCTTGTCGACCAGATAGAACGCAGGCCAATACTGGTTGTCGTAGGCGCGCCACGTGGCGTAGCGGTTGTCCTGCGCTACAGGAAACGTAATGTCGAAGCGCTTGATCGCCGTCTTGACGTTGTCCGTGTCGCGTTCGAACGGAAACTCGGGCGTGTGGACACCGACCACCACCAGGCCCTGATCCTTATATTTCTGATTCCAGGTCTTCACGTAGGGCAGCACGTGGATGCAGTTAATGCACGTGTAGGTCCAGAAATCGACCAGCACAACCTTGCCCCGCAACTGCTGCATGGTCAGGGGATCGCTATTGAGCCATTTATCGATGCCGGTGAATTCCGGCGCGGTAGTGCTGTCGTTGACCGGATTTGCAGCGGGACTTGTGGCAGCGCTGGCCGCAGGACTTGCAACGAGCGTAGCGATTGCGGTGGCGCCGGCTGCCACCGTTGCGGCGAAGAGGGCGACGGTAGCGGTGGTTTTGAGTCGGGAGAGCATGTCAGCGTCCTTTCATGAAAGGGAAGGTCCGGGCGCAGACCAGGGTGTCATGCCGTGCATTCCGCTGGTGCGCATGCTGCATTGGAACGCCCGTTCGTATCTGGCTTGTGTCGCCGAGGCGGCGCGGGTGCAACGTTTTGTGTCAGGGGAGTGCCCAGATACATTGCGATACAAAGCGTGGGGCGTACTGGGCTATAAAGCAGCCATGCCTACTGCGGAGCACCCCATGAGTACCGAACTGCTGCAAGGATCCTGTCATTGCGGGACCGTGAAATTTGAAGTCCGTACCGACGTCCTGCCTGCTGCGCGTTGCAATTGCAGCCTGTGCCGGCGCAAGGGTGCGCTAATGACGCCGCCGTTCGCCGCAGGCGAACTGAAGATCCTGGACGGTGAGGAAGCGCTGACGCTCTATCAGTTCAATACGCACACGGCTAAGCACTACTTCTGCAAGCATTGCGGCATTTATCCGTTTCACCAGACGCGTAGGGATCCACAGTTGTGGCGGGTCAACATCGGTTGCCTGGAGGGCATCGACCCGTATACGCTGGAGGCCACTGTTGCCAATGGCGCCAGCCTGTCGGTCGTGGAGGATGCATGAGACGGTTCATGGCGATTCTCGCCTTCCTGGCGGGTGGATTGGCAGCAGAACTGGCGCACCCTGTGCACTGTTCGTTGGTCAACGTGAACCGGGTGCGCGTCAATCGTCGAAAGGATTGATCCGTTGATGGAAAATACCGACCACGTGCTGATCGTCGACGACGATCGGGGCATCCGCGAATTGCTCGCAACCTATCTCGAGAAGAACGGCATGCGCGTTTCGCTGGCCGCCAACGGCCGGCAGATGCGCACCGTCCTCGAGCAGGGCGCCCCTGATCTGATCGTGCTTGACCTGATGCTGCCCGGCGAAGACGGTCTCGTGCTGTGCCGGGAACTGCGTGCCGGCAAGTTCCGTTCGGTACCGGTATTAATGCTGACCGCCCGCAGCGAAGAGGCGGATCGCATCGTTGGGCTGGAAATGGGCGCGGACGATTACCTCTCCAAGCCGTTTGCGGTGCGCGAACTCCTGGCGCGCATTCGCTCCGTGTTACGCCGCGCGCGCATGCTGCCGCCGGGCATGCAGGTGACGGAAACCGCACCGATGATCGGCTTCGGCGACTGGCGGCTCGACACCACTGCGCGCCATCTGCTCGACGCCGAGGGCACCATGGTGGCGCTGAGCGGTGCGGAGTACCGCTTGCTGCGCGTGTTTCTCGATCATCCACAACGCGTGCTTACGCGGGATCAATTGCTCAATCTGACTCAGGGCCGCCAGGCCGATCCGTTCGACCGTTCGATCGATCTGCTGGTCAGCCGCTTGCGGCAGCGCCTGCAGGACGTGGCGCGCGAGCCGCGTTACATCAAGACACTGCGCAGCGAAGGCTATGTATTTTCGGCGGCCGTGACCATGATCGAAGGCAATCCATGAAGCTGAATGCCTTGCTGCGTTGGCCGCGTACGTTGTTCGCGCGGCTTGCCCTGATTCTCTTTGTCAGCCTTGCGCTGGTGCAAACGCTTTCGGTCTGGCTCACCATGACGGAACGGGACCAGACCATGACGAACGTGATGATGGGTTACATCGAACGCGAGGTCACCAGTTCCGTCGCGCTGCTCGACCATTTGCCCGCCAACGAACGCGCGGAATGGCTGCCAAGATTGGCGCGGCGCACCTATACCTTCAATCTGGGGCCCGGCGTTGCCGGCGCACCTCCCGATGCGAAGCTCTCAGCAAGGGTGGCTCAATCTATCGCAGAAGGTATCGGCAAGCGCTATCCGTTAACGGCTAACGCTGTCCCTGGCGACCCGGACCGTCTGCAAGTCCATCTGCAGTTGAGTGACGGCACACCGCTGACGATCGACTACCACCCCATGCCTGGCGCGCCGCTGTCGCCATGGTTGTCGTGGGTGCTGGTGCTGCAACTGGCGGTGCTGGCCGCATGCTGCTGGCTGGCGGTGCGGCTGGCGACGCGCCCGCTGAGCGTGTTGGCGCGAGCGGCCGATACCCTGGGGCCCGACCTGAAGGTGGAACGCCTGCCCGAAGACGGGCCGGACGAAGTGGCGCGCGCGGCGCGCGCGTTCAACGCCATGCAGGACCGTATCAGGCTCTACATGACCGAGCGCTTGCAGATCCTCGCGGCGATTTCGCACGACCTGCAAACGCCGATTACCCGCATGCGTTTGCGCCTCGACGTGATGGACGAGAGCGCGCAGGGGACCAGGCTGCAGCAGGACCTGCAGGAAATGGAAACGATGGTCAAGGAAGGCGTCACGTACGCACGCACCATGCACGGCGCCAGTGAGGCGCCCCTGCGTATCGATCCGGATGCGCTGTTCGACAGCCTCGTGTTCGACTATGTCGATGCCGGCAAGGACGTTTCGCTGCACGGGCGTATCGACACCGCACTGGTGACGCGTCCTCAGGCGTTGCGCCGGATCGTGGGCAATCTCGTCGATAACGCGCTGAAGTTCGGCGGGGCGGCCGAGATCAAGGTCGCGACTTTGCAGAACGGGCACGTGATGGTCTCCGTGCTCGATCGCGGGCCGGGCATTCCGGCTGAGTCGCTGGAAGCGGTGTTTGAACCATTCTATCGGCTGGAAGGATCGCGCAACCGCGGAACCGGCGGTACCGGGCTGGGCCTCGCGATTGCGCGGCAACTCGCGTTGGCGATGGACGCGGCGCTGTCGTTGCATAACCGGCCCGATGGCGGTCTGGAAGCCAGGCTTGTGCTGAAAGGCGTCAGCCAGATTCCTGTTGCTCACTGATTGCGTGGTATGTCGCAGCTTTTCGTCAATGAGCGTGAATGCTCGCCACGCTGTCTCTGTATCTCAATGTATCTCCATCGTCGATAAATACATAACGTTTCACTGGCGCTCCTGATAGACACATGCCAGATACGTCCACGGGTTTAAATACTTCCAGGCCAGATCGTCTGGCTTCGCAAGCCGGACATGCACTGCGCTTGTGTGGCTAATCTTTGAGGAGTATCAGTGATGCCGGACCAGATCAATACTCGACGTCGTCGTCTGCTGGGGACGACAGTTGCTGGTATCAGTTTGATGGAGCTGGGTTTGAGCGGCCTCGCCCAGGCACAGTCGAACGGCACGCCACCCGACACGAAAGCGGCAACGCGTGTTGCTTCGTTCGACAATCTTCGTCAGGTCAATGCGGGAACGCTCAGCATGGGTTATGCGGAAGCGGGTCCGCAGAATGGACCGGTGGTCATTCTGCTGCACGGCTGGCCCTACGATATCTACAGCTTTGCCGAGGTCACGCCATTGCTTGCCGCTGCGGGCTATCGGGTCATCGTGCCGTATCTGCGCGGCTATGGTTCAACGCGGTTCCTGTCCGCGGATACGCCTCGCAACGGTCAGCAGGCCGTGGTTGCCGTCGACATCATTGCATTGATGGATGCCTTGAAGATCGAAAGGGCGATCTTCGGCGGTTTCGACTGGGGCGCGCGCACGGCGAATATCATTGCGGCGCTGTGGCCGCAACGATGCAAGGCGATGGTGTCGGTAAGCGGTTATCTGATCGGCAGCCAGGAAGCCAACCGGGCGCCGCTGCTGCCGAAGGCGGAGTTGGCCTGGTGGTATCAGTTCTATTTCGCCACGGAGCGTGGCCATGCGGGGTATGAAGCGAACCGCCACGACTTCAACAAGCTGATCTGGCGTCTCGCGTCGCCAAAATGGAATTTCGACGATACGACGTACGACCGTTCGGCTGAGTCGTTCAACAATCCGGATCACGTCGCGGTGGTGATTCATAACTACCGCTGGCGTTTGGGGCTAGTCAAGGGCGAGCCGCAATACGATGAGCTCGAAGCGCGCCTGGCGAAGGCGCCGGTCATCTCCGTTCCGACCATCACGATGGAGGGCGACGCCAACGGCGCACCACATCCCGAGCCGGCAGCCTACGCGAAGAAGTTCACCGGCAAGTATGTGCACCGGAACGTCGACGGCGGTATCGGACATAACTTGCCACAGGAAGCGCCGAAGGCATTTGCCGATGCCATCGTCGATGTCGTCCGCTTATAAGCGGACGGAAGAAAACAGTTGGAGATGAACGCGCGATGACGACCGGCGCGGCCATTTCGAACCAGGTCAGTGAATCCACGCAAAAGCGGCAAGCGCCATCATCACCGTGATGGCGCCGCCGATACGTGTCGCAATCTGCGCAAACGGCATCAATTCCATTCGATTGGCGGCGGTCAGAATCGCGACATCGCCGGTGCCGCCCAGGCCGCTATGCGTAGCATTGACGATCGCGGCCTCGACCGGATACATGCCGACCAGTTTGCCGACGACAAAACCCGTTACGACGAGCGTCAGCACCGTAGAAACAGCGGTGACGATATTGACCCAGTGAAACGCTGTGACGATTTCGCCCCAAGGCGTCATTGCGACGCTGATCGCGAACATGAGCGGATACGTAACGGCGGTCGAGAAGAAGCCATACATGAAGCGTGCGCCACCGCGAACGCGCGGCGACACGACCTGGAACAGTTGCGCCGCGACCACCAGAATCAGCATCACGACCGGCGCCGGCCAGTCGAACAGTTGATGACTGAGCACGCCAAGCAGATACAGCGCAATCGCGGTAGCACCCGCGGCGGCAACCGAACTCACGTCGAATTCGAACGACTGCGGCGCGTTGCGCATGGCTTCGTCGTCGGCGCGGCTCGCGACGGTCAGACGGCCATTGCCGGTCCAACGCGGCTTGCGCGCGCCGAGGTAGCTCAACAGGCCTGCGCAGCAGATCGCGGCGATATTGCCGAGCATCACGGCGGACAGTGCTTGCGCGAACAGCGGCCCCTGTTCGACACCCATGATCTGCGCGTAGCCCGCCGACAACGGCAGTGCGCCTTCGCCCACGCCGCCGGCCATGATCGGGACCACGACCATGAACAACGCGTGCCGGAGGTCCATGCCGAGCGCGACGCCCACCCCGGTGCCGACGCATGCCGCCGCAGCGGAACCCGCCGCGACCGGAATGAAGATGCGCACGAAGCCTTTGATCAGCGTCTCGCGGTCCATGCTGAGCACACTGCCGACGATGATCGCGGCGATGAACAGATAGAGAAAATTCGATGTTCTGGTGAAGTCAGTGACGGCTTTGACGACCGGAACCGGCATCAGCTTGTAGTAGATGAGCATCGACGGAATGAACGCCGCGAAGATCGACGTCGCGCCGATATGGCGAATCCAGGGGATGCGCTTCGCGAGCTCGGCGCATGTGAAGCCACCGACCGCGACGAGTGCGATACCGGTCGGCAGATCGGAGGCCAGCTTTCCGCGCAGGGTCATCGCCGCGAGCACCGCAAGCAGCACGAAGTAGACTGGCGCCGGCAACGATCCGATACGTGCGTCGAAGATCGCCCACCAGCGATCCTTCAATGTTGCGTGACCGGCTGGCGAATCCGCCGCCTGTGCAGCCGTTAAATTCGACCCGGGAGTGGCCTGCTGCGTCGTGACTGCTTTCATCGAATCGTCTCCGTTCATATCTGTTGTCGGTGAGTTCGCCGCCGATCGTCAAACGAGTAGCAGCAACGCGGTGCCGTACACGAGCGCGCCTACCACGAAGGTCATGACGGTGAAGCCGAGCACGCGCTGCACGCCAATACCCGCCATCGCGACGACTGGGGCGGCCCAGAACGGCTGCAGCATGTTCGACACCTGTTCACCCATCGCGACAGCCATCGTGGTCGCCGGCACCGACGCGTGCAGCGCGACTGCGGCAGGCACGACGAACGGTCCCTGGACGGCCCAGTGACCGCCACCGCTCGGAATGAAGAACGTAACGATAAGCGAGCACACATAGCTCCAGAACGGCAGCGTGTGCGGATTCGAAATGGCGATGAAGAAGTGCGAGATCACGTCCGGCAATCCAGTCGCGTCCATCATCCCCATGATCCCGCCGTACAACGGATACTGAAGCATCATCGAACCAGTCTGCTTTGCCGCGTTCTTGACGGCGTCCGCATAGGCGAGCGGATAGCCATGCAGAATCACGCCGGCGATGAACATCACGAAGATCACCGCGTTCACGCCTGAAAACGCCAGATGTTCGACGCGCGCGAGAATCAGAAATGCAATTCCCGCCGCACCGATGAAGGCGCTACCAAGCCACGAATGTTCGATCCAGCGCGCGAAACTCAGCTTGCCGGTCGGGCGCTCGCGCGGTGGTGCATCGGGATGCTTCTCCGTGTCGAGCACGACTGCGTCTTCGTCGGAGGGCTTGAGCCACGCGAATACGAACGGCATCGCGATCAGCATGATGATCGTCGGCACCAGGTTGAAGCTGGTGAACACCGTGCTGCTGAACGGCAGCACCTGGCCGGTCAGTTTCTGCACGACATTCATCGCGCTGCCGGGCGTGGATTGTGCGAGCGCGATCGAGCTCGAAATGCCGCTTGCCCACACGACCCAGCCGGAAAAACCCGCTGCGACGATCCACGCGAAATCCACACGCATCCGTTTGGCCACTTCACGTGCGAGCAATGCGCTGACAACGAGCCCCAGGCCCCAGTTGCAGAACGACGCAATTGCGACGAGTACGAACGTAAGCGCCGCCGCCTGCACGGGCGTGCGCGCGACCGACACCAGCGCCTTGAACATACGCTGCACGAGCGGCGCGTGCGCGAACGCATGGCCGGTCACGAGCACCAGCGTGATCTGAAAAGCGAAGGTCAGAATATCGAAGAAACCCTTGTACCAGCCGCCGATCAGGTGGGAGGCCGATGCATGCGGCGCGAACACCGCCGACAGCACAGCGACCACGACGGTAATCAGGATCGCGAGCACGAACGGGTCCGGGATGGTCCGTTCGAAAAGCCGGATAGTTGCTTCGGTGAAGCGTGTCTTGCGTATGGTGGGTGGGGCAGCGGCTGCGGGTTTCATCTGGTGTCTCCGAAGAATCTTGTGGGTTACGCGTTCTATGCGCGCTGAGGTGCCGGGAATTCAGGCTGTTGTGGCCGAGTTCGCCTGGGTGGGAAAGCCGTACAGCGTCGCGGCGTTGTCGATCAGAATGCGGTCGCGGATCGCATCGTCGCCGGTCCATATGCCGAGCAGATCGAACAGCTGGGCGTCGTCGGGCTTGTGCGACTCGGTCGTGTGCGGCCAGTCGCTGCCCCACACGAGGCGCTCAGGCAGCGCGTCGATCCACGCGTGCGCGGTCGATGCGATGTCCCCGTAGTCTTTGGCGATGCCTGCAACGGAGTCGAGATACGGCCCGGACAGCTTGACCCAGACACGACCGGAATCGGCCAGATCGCGCACGATGCCGAACGCCGGATGCGACGCGCCGTCGGGCATCGGCAGACGCGCGAGATGATCGAACACGATCGTCGAAGGCAGGCGCGCCAGCATCGCCCGATGCTCGACGATCTGCGCGGCGGTCCAGTGCAGTTGCACGTGCCAGCCGAGCTCCGCGATACGTCGCGCGAGCGGCTCGACCATCTCGAAGTTGACGGCAGCATGGGCGGGTGTGTACAGCGTGAAACGGATGCCGCGAACGCCGCCGTCGTGAAGCTCGGCGAGTTGCTTATCGGTGACCGTCGGCGTGAGCACCGCGACCCCGCGCGTCCGGTCCTGGCCGAGTTGCTGGATCGCATCGAGCGTGACGCGGTTGTCCGTGCCGTAATTGCGTGGCGTCACGACAACCGTGCGTTGGGTGCCGGTTCTGCGCTGCACGTCGAGATAGTCGGTGACGGTGGCGTGCTCGGGGACGCTCGCGTGATTCGCGCCAGCCGCGAGGAAGCGGCGGTCGTAGATGTGCATGTGCGAATCGCACGCACCAGCGGGCGCCCGGTTCCGTGGCAGTTGCACGTTGTCGTTGCGCTGTTGCGTGTCCATTGTCGTCTCCGTTTTATGTCGCGCGGCGCTCATGCGTCACCGAAAGTTCGCTTACAGCACCGCGCGTTTTGCACGCAACGCGGCGATCCCGTCGTCGCTCCAGCCGGACTCGCGCAGCACGGCATCGGAATGTTGACCGAATGCGGGCGCGGCGAGCGGCGTGGGGCCGGTTGTGTCGCCAAAGCGGATCGGTTGACGGAAACCACGGTAATGTCCGACGCCCGGATAAGCGTAGGTTGCGATCATGTCTTCGGCCAGCACCTGCGGATCGTCGAACATATCTTCGATGCCGCGTGCAGTGGCACATGGCACCGCGTCGCCGAACAACGTCTCCCATTCGAGCGCGCTACGCGCCGCGAGTGCCGCGTGCAGTTGCGGCACGATTTCGTCGCAGTACAACGCACGCTTCTTAACGGAGTCGTAGCGTTCGTTGCTCGCGAGTGCGTCGAGACCGGTTTTCTCGCAGAGTGCCAGCCAGAAATGCGGCGTGTTCGCGGAGATGTAGAGGTAGCCTTCGCGGGTCGGATGAATGCCGGTAATGCCGCCTGAGCGCATATCGCGGCCGATGTCCTTCGGTTCACTTTCGGCCCAGATCATCCGCGCGGATTGCATCGTCAGCGCACTGCGCAGCAGCGATATGCCAACGTACTGTCCCGTGCCTTTGCGCTCGCGCTCGAACAGCGCCGACGACACGCCCGCCGCGACCAGCGCCGCAGCGTAGTAGTCGACCACTGAGCCGTACAGGATCTCCGGCGGCCCGCCACGCTTGCCTTGCAGCATGCACATACCGCTCATCGTTTGCAGGACCTGGTCGTAGCCGGCCTTGTCCTTGTTCGGACCGGTTTCGCCGTAACCGGTGACCGCGCAATAGATCAGGCGCGGATTGACCTCGCGAAGCTGCTCGTAAGCAATACCGAGGCGCGCAGGCACGCTGGGGCGGAAGTTATGGACGAGCACGTCGGCGGTCTTGACGAGTTGCATTAGCACGTCGAGCGCTTCAGGCTGTTTCAGGTCCAGCACGAGACCGCGCTTGCCGCGATTCACGCCGAGAAAAGCACGGCTTTCGGTTTCGAGCGTGGACGGATATTTGCGCAGGTTGTCGCCGCTGGGTGGCTCGATCTTGATGACTTCGGCACCTTGATCGGCAAGCAGCGTGCAGCCGTACGGACCGGCGATGTACGCGCTCAGGTCCAGCACGCGAATCCCCGCCAGCGGGCCTGTTGCGCCGGCTTCGGCTGTATGGGACGAACGTTCCATGATTGGCTCCATCGGATCGGATTGGGGGCGGCTCGGCAGTGCAAGGCGTTCAGCGGCCACCGGGTGGGCGGTTCAGCAGCCCGAGGCGCGCGGCATCGCGAACCAGCACGCGCGCCCGTTCGACGAACGGCGGATCGATCATTTTGCCGTCCACCACGTAAGCGCCGACGCCGTTCGCGTCGGCTTCGCGGGCCGCTTCGACGACACGCAGCGCATGCGCGATTTCATCGTCGGAAGGGCGGAAGACTTCATTCGCGAGGGTGATCTGGCTTGGATGGATGCAGCTCTTGCCGAGAAAACCCATCGACCGGGCGAGTTGCGCTTCGGCACGAAAACCTGCTTCGTCCTTGATATTGGCGAAGGCCGAGTCGTACGCGAACACGCCTGCCTCGCCAGCCGCGATGCGCAGGCCGAACATGGCTTGCTGAATGGCCGACGGTTCGCGACGCGCGATGCCGAGCGGCTCGAACAGATCGCCAAGCCCGAGCTGTAAACCCGCAACGCGCGGATGCGCAGCGGCGAGTTCGGCCGCAAGGTGGAACGCTTTCGGCGATTCGATGTTGAGCAGCAACCGGATCGGAGTCGTTACGCCGCTGACAGCTTCGGCGCGTTCGAGCGCGGCTACGGCCGCGCGCACGTCGTCGACGGATTCGGGTTTCGGCAGATTGATCAGGTCGAGGCCGCGTTGTGCGACGGCGTTGATATCCGCGCTGAAATGCGGCGTGTCGAGCGCGTTGACGCGGACGATCAGCACCTTTTGCTTGCCGGCGACGAGATCGGAGCCCAGCAACTCGCGCAGCTCCACACGTGCTTGCGGTTTGCGGTCGGCAGCGACGGAGTCTTCCAGGTCGAAAGACAGCGCATCGGCGGCGCTCGCGAATGCCTTCGCGAACAGCTCGGGGCGCGAGGCTGGCACGAACAGTTTGCTTCTCATGTCTCCGCTTCCAGTTCTCGATTTATCGGAAGCAAGTCTAATTCCGGGTTGAATTTAGATAAACTATCCAGACCTATCTTCAAACGGTACATAAACTATCTTTATGGACGTCGCCTTTCTCGCCAATCTTTTACTGGTCGTCGATTGTGGCTCGATGGCGGAGGCCGCGCGCCGGATTGGCGTGACGCCAGCCGCCGTGGCGCAGCAGGTTCAGGCGCTGGAGCGCGAACTCGGCGTCGAGTTGCTGGTGCGCTCGGGGCGTACCGTGATGCCGACCGAAGCGGGCCATCGCGTGATCGAACGCGCGCGCGGCCTGGTACGCGAATTCTCGGAACTGAAGGCGTTTGCTCTGGAAGGTGAAGCGGCGGGGGAATTGCGGATCGGCACGATCACGACCGCGCTGCTGAGTCTCGTGCCTGATGTGCTGTCCGGTTTCGCGGCGTCGTTTCCGCACGCGAACGTGCTGATTCGCGCGGGAACGTCGATGGAACTCTACGAGGCGCTGCAGCGTGGCGACGTGGATGTCGCTGTCTGCCTGCACCCCGCGTTCGCGTTGCCGAAGGCGTACGACTGGCATCTGCTGCGCGAAGAACCGATCGTCGTGCTCGCGCCGTCGCGTCTCGCCGCGCACGCGCCTCACGACCTGCTGGCGCGCGAGCCGTTCATTCGCTATGACCGCTCGCTCGGCGGCGGCAAGCAGGCGGATCAATACCTGCGCGCGGCGAAGATCGTGCCGCATGAACTGTTCGAACTGAACTCGTTGATGGCAATCGCGATGATGGTCGATCGCGGACTCGGCGTGTCGCTTGTGCCGGACATCGTTTCGCCGCTGACAACCCATCTGAACGTCGCGAAGCTCCCGCTGCCGGTGCAGACGGAGCCGCGCCGGTTTGGCGTGCTATGGCATCGGGCGTCGCCGCGCGGGCGTCTGATCAGGGGCTTTCTCGCTTGCGCCGATGCGGTGCTGGAAGGCGAGCGCAAGTAGCCACGAACTTTCGCGGGGTGAATGTGCCGCGTGTAGGTGCGGACTCGCGGCTCGTCAGCGCAGTCGAACCGTGTTCGACCCCATCCGGTCATTCGATATCGGCGACTTAATCGCTGTCATGCTAATCGGATATCCTTACAGTTGCGATGGCCGGGGTGTAGTCGAGAGACCCTCATTAGAGCCAGCACCTGACATGACACTTACGGCCACGTGCCGCAAATTCCTGGACCAGCCATGCTACGCCACCACACATCGAGTCTCCGACACGCGCTCGCCGGCATCCTGCTGGCTGCGATTTCCACCTTGCTCACGGGCTGTAGCGACGAAATAGCGGATGCCGATGTCGCATTTGTTACTGCCGCGACGCCGCCCCAATTCGAATCGCTACGGATGTACGGCGCCGCCCCGGAAAGCGTCGCTACGGGCAGTCGTAACACACATGCCCCTGGCAAGCTTCATCAGGGGTGCCTGGCGATCATCCGCGCCGAGGGCCGCGAGGTGCGCGAGACGGTGATTCTCGAGGACGAGGCGGGGACCCCCTTCGATCTGAATGTCACCCGCACGTCAGACGGATGGAACGTTACTTCGGATGGACTCACACCGCCAAGCGCCGATCCCGTCGTTTTCCGCACGCGGTTCACCAGTTGCGTGAATGCAATCCGGGACAAATACGCAGCCGATCCGGAGAAAGCGCCCTTCCATTGAGCTTCGGTGGCGCGGCTGACTGATTGGTTCGTTCCGCGATCCTTATCAATCCACGAACATTGCGGGTGGGCTTTAAGAGCGGAATGCCTCTTCCATGCCAAAGGTGATGCCTGCGCCGGCGAGCGCCAAATTCCTTTTGCATCGACCTCCGGCGTTGCCGGCGTGCTATGTCCCAACACTATTCCGAAGAACCGGTTAAGGACGCTGAGATCATTCGGCGATGTTTGTAATCGTTGATCACCTGACCGCACCTGGCCAGAGGCGGCTGCCAAGGCTCACCTGCTAAACTCGTCCCGATTCCCGATTCCCGATTCCCGATTCCCGATTCCCGATTCCCGACTTAAGCGTCTCCGAGCAAGCGAATAATGAAGAGTAGTCCCAAAGGCGGTCTTGTCTATTCCACTGAGGGCGGGCGGATGTGTCCCGAATGCCGGCGCTCGCTCGCGGAATGTGTCTGCAAGACGGCTGCCAGGAAACTACCGCTAGGCGATGGCGTAGTGCGGGTGATTCGCGAGACCAAAGGCCGGGGCGGGAAGAGCGTGACGCTCGTTAAAGGGCTGGCGCTCGATCCGCTTGCTTTGGCGTTGCTAGGCAAGCAGTTGCGCACGGCCTGCGGTTCCGGTGGAACAGTCAAGGATGGTGTGATTGAAGTGCAGGGTGACCATTGCGAGCAGGTCATCGAAGCGCTCAAAAACTACGGCCACCACGCGAAGCGGGCCGGGGGCTAATCGCTTCAATGAACGGTAGCGCGATGAGTTCATTGGACCGCGTGCGGCCGCAAAGGGGCACTCGACGGGACTGTCCACATCGTCGACAATTGATCTTCATTTCGCCTGCGATATCGTGCCCATGTTAAGAAGAAGAGCAGTCGTCACTTGTCTGTGCATCGCTTTGTCTACGGGCAGCGCAGCGGCTTTGGAGCAGTCACAGAGGCCACCAGGACCGGTAATGATGGTCCATTTCGATTACTACCCCAAGGACCGGCCGCGAATTCGCGTTCTGGAACATCGGCTAGAAAGCGCGATAAAGCGTGCGGGCGCTGGCGAACTTGGCGAGACATGAGTTTCATGTTGACGGCAATGATGGCTATTTGTATATGTACGGCCCCGATCCCGATCGACTCTATGTGGTGACAGGTCCAATCCTGAAATCGTCCAGGCTGATGATCGACGCCGAAGTCACGAAGCACTACGGTTCCCGCACGGAAACGTTTGTGATACACCGGGACAGCGTGCGATAACGACGCGACTTCCAGACTCGCACACTGCGTTCGGGGGGCACAACAATTCGGATTTTCGTCCTGCACTACCGCCTACGTGATCCCCTGCTGGTTGCATCCTCCACTTAACTTCGGTAATGTCCAGCCTTCAGGGATAACCGAAGGTCACGCCTCGAAACCCAACTGACTGACGATGACGCACCCGGCCTGTTCGCCGCGTCATCCATCACATCGGACGGGATTTCATGGACACGCGTGTGTACTTGCTGGCAGCAACGGTATTTCTGGCCGGCATCGACGAAAACATCTGCATCGGCATCCTGCCGTCCATCGCAACGGACCTTCATGTCTCGCTTGCGTCTGCTGGGCAACTCACCACGATCTTTTCCTGCGTCTTCGCACTGACTGCGTTCTGCGTGTCCGCGTGGTTATCGCATCGGGAGCGCAAACGCCTGCTGCTGTACGCCTTGGGCGCTTTCGCGCTCAGCAATCTGCTGGCAGCCATGAGTCCGGGCTATGGCGTACTGTTCGCAGCGCGCGTGGCGATGGCCGCCAGCTGTGCAACGGTGATCCTGTTGGCCACGACGCTTGCCACCGAACTCACGCCTCCTGCCCGTCGCGGACGCGCTATCGGGATTGTTTTCATGGGCATCAGCGGCTCACTGGTGCTGGGCGTGCCAGTCGGCATGGTCATCAATAACTGGGCTGGCTGGCGTGCGGTATTCGGCTGCATCGCTATTCTGGCATTGCCGCTCACGGTCTATCTTGCGTGCCGGCTGCCGCTGTCCGCATCGCGCAAATCGATGTCCGTTCGAACGTACTGGACCCAGCTCACGCATCCGCGAATGCTCACCGGGCAACTGGTATCTGTTGCGATGATCGGCGGGCACTTTACGCTGTTCGCCTATCTGACACCGTATGTGCAGGCCGTTTATTCGCCGGGCGCGGCCACGTTGACGCTGCTCTATGTCGCCTTCGGCGTGGCGGGCGTCATAGGCGCGTGGCTGGGCGGCTGGTTTTCCGATCGGGCAGGCGCATCGCGTGCGCTGATCTGTTGCCCTGCGGTCTTTTTGTTGGCAATGGCTGTACTCCCCGCGACAAGCCGCGCGCCCCTCCTCTTCCTGCCCGCCATGATGCTGTGGGGATGCCTGAGCTGGTCCATTTCGCCGATCGTCCAGAACTACCTGATACGCAGCGCGCCGGATCAGGCCGACGTCAGCATCGGCATCAACGTTTCCGCAATGCATCTTGGTGTGGCCTTGGGCGCGGGTCTGGGGGGACTTCTGGTGGACAATGGCGCGCTGCTCAGTACGCCTTGGGCAGGCTGCGGTGTGGTCGCGATCGCGTTGTGCCTTGCATGGAGATCGACGAGGACCGCGTCGGCAATCTCCGGCGAGGAGCCGATGCACCAAGTGAAGGCTGGCGAATAACAAGCGCAACATTATGTGCTTGAACTGTTAGCAGTGGAGCTCGCGTGCCGGGCCTTCCCGCGCCCTTTTTATTGATCTAAAGAATCGGCCAGGCATGCCGTTATGCAGGTGCATGGCGTGTGGACGAGGCCCCACGTCAGCAATCGCGTGCGCGCAAACCGTTGTCCGCAAGGTATTCGGAGCGCTCGCCGCCGATTCTCATCACCGACTGCAGATCGGGTGAGACGCGGATCCAGCGACGCAGAGACGACGCATCCGCACCAGATCAATAAAAAGATACCTGAGAGAAGAGACCCCGCATGAAACAGCCGGACGAGTTGTTGCACACGGTTTATGTGAAGGCCGACAGGCTCATGATTGTTGTCGTATGGGGGCTGTTCGCGATCTCCTGCCTGTTGGCGACACGCGACTACAATTTGCACGCCGTACTGTGGGTCGGATTGCCTACTGTCGCCGTCGCGTCGATGCTGACTTACTGGCGTGCAGGCGCACTGGTGACGCGCCTTTTCCTGGCCGCCAGTCTGATGACATTCGCTGCGTTGCAGATTCATCAGGAGCACGGCCTCACCGAATTGCACTTTGGCATCTTTGTGCTGATGTCGTTCCTGCTGGCCTATCGCGACTGGCGACCGATCCTCTGTGCCGCCTGCGTCATCGCGGTGCACCACTTCACGTTCAACTATCTCCAGCTTGCCGGATTGGATGCCTATTGCTTCACCACGCCCGCGTGGTCGACCGTGTTGCTGCATGCGGCTTACGTGGTTGCTCAGGCCGGCTTGCTGATCTTCATTGCGCGGCATATGAAAGCCGATGCACAAACGGGCCGGGAACTCGCCGTTCGTGGCGAAAACCTTTCACGGCAAGCGGGTCAATTCGACCTGCGCCTTCCGCCCATGACGCTCAAGGGGAGCAGCAGCCGCACCTTCAAGGACACACTCAGCGCCATCCACGATGCGATGCGCGAAATCACCATGACGATCGACCAGATGGCGGCTTCATCGGACAACATCGCAGCCGAAAATCACACCTTGTCGCAGGAATTCACCACGCAAGCCGAAACGCTCAACGCAACCAACATGGCGATGGAGCAGATCGCGCAACGGTCAGGGAAAGCGCGGAACATGCGGCATCCGCGAATAGCCTTGCGCGGCAGACCTCAACCTCGGTACAGCAAAGTGAACAGGTTGTCGGCGAAGTCGTCGACAAGATGAACGAGATCAATCAGGCTGTGCATCGGATGGGCGACATGATCGCGATGATCGAGAGCATCGCATTTCAGACCAACCTCCTCGCGCTCAACGCGTCTGTCGAAGCGGCGCGTGCGGGTAGCCACGGACGGGGTTTCTCGGTAGTGGCCGAGGAGGTGCGTACGCTCGCTCATCGGAGCGCCAGCGCCGCGCGCGAAATCAAAACCCTGATTGGCGATTCTTTGCAGCGCGTCGAGCATGGCTCGACGCTCGCAACACGGGCCGGTACGGCCATGCGGCACGTTGTCGGCAATGTGGGAGACGTCGCCAGGTTGATCGAAAATATCAGCGCATCAAGTGACGCCCAGAGCCACGATGTCGACCGGTTCAGTCAGGGCATGGGCAAGATGGATGCGATGCTGGAGCGCGATGTTCAGCACGTAAGGGGTGTCGCTTCGGCGTCGGCAAGCTTGCGGGAGAAAGCGCGGACGTTGCGTGAGGCGATGTCGATTTTTCTCGTCGAGCACGACATGAAGTAAACCTGAAGGTGGGCATAAGAAGATGTCTTTAATTGGCCCTTCTACTCACCACGACCTTTTCCATAAACGACTTGACCTTCCCCCAATGGGAAGGTCAATCATGCAGGCAAGAACCAACCCCTGAGCGGAAAAAGCCGCCAATCAGATTGAATTGGCTGCGCTATACTTGCTGCGATGAAAATTCTGCGGACACTCCTCGTCTTGCTGCTGTGTGCGATGCTGCCCCTGAGTGGGCTGGCAGCGAGCGGCACGACTGGACCGTGCCCAATGGAATCCACCATGGCCGGTGACACGGCGGCCATGTCGGCTGATATGCCCGGCTGCGATTCAATGAGCCCAACGTCCAGCGAACACGGCAAGTCGAAGGTGTCGCTGTGCAAGGTGAGTGCCCAGTGTCAGATGGGTAGCCTCTATCACCCTGTTTCTTCTCCCACCGTAACTCGACCCGCTGGGTCGTTTGTCCCCGTCAGCTTCCACTACGCGCAGTCGCTCTCCATCCGCGAGCCGGATGGCCTCTGGCGTCCACCGCAGTCCCTCTAACTCTATCGTTCTGGTTCACCGCTTTTGCGCGGTGATGTCGTCCCGTTCCGGGGCGTGAGTTCGTGTGTCCGCTCGCGCGGCTATACGCGGCTCGACCATTCGAGGTTAGAACATGCTTTCCATCATCGGCACGCCGGCATCCCGGCGCGCCTGGGCTCGCTCATGTGCCGTCTTTTTCGCATTCGGCCTGTTGGCTGGCCGCGCGGCGCACGCCCAGAACGCGGGTTTGACGCTCGACGAGGCACTGCAAATTGCCACTAGCCGCTCGTCCTCGATCCAGGCTGCGCAAGCCTCGATCCGCGGAAGTTCGGACGTGGTTGTCAAAGCCGGGCAACTGCCCAACCCCACGCTGAATCTGAGTGTCCAGGACCTGCCCATCAATGGACCCAATGCCTTCACCATCGGCCAGGACAATTTCACGATGCGCGGCATCGGCATCCAGCAGGAATGGGTGTCGCCGGAAAAGCGCCGGCTGCAGACAACGCTCGCCAATCGTGCTGTAGAGCGGGACAAATCGACGTACCTTGAAAAGGTGGCCGAGGTCCGTCAGCAAGCGGCCATGGCGTGGCTGAACGCCATCTATGCAAAAAAGGCCGTCGCCCTGAGCCAGGCACTGGTTGACCATCTGAGCGAGGAACTGACGGCAAGGCAGGCGTCTTATCGTGGTGCAAAAGGGACGGCGGTCGATGTCGCTCAGGCCAACCTGACGCTCGGGAACGCGCGTGACGAACTGATCAATGCGCGGCAAGACGAGAAGACCGCGTTGATTGCGCTGTCGCGCTGGACGGCGGCAGGCAACGTGCTGGAAGTTGCCGGTACCCCGCCGGAGCTCCAGTCAAACGTGTCCAGTTTGAGCGTCGAGCAACTTGCCCAGGTCCAGCCCGCGTTGATCGCGGCGCGCGCAGCCATCTCGCTGGCTGACGCCGACACGGACGTTACCCGAAGCAACAGGAACCCGAACTGGACCTGGGGGCTGACCTACTTCAAGAGCGGCGGCCAGTTTCCGGATTATGTCTCGGTAGGTGTCTCCATTCCGTTGCCGATCCATCGCCGGAACGTCGAAGACCGCGACGTCGAGCAAAAGTCCGAGATGGGTACGCAAGCGCGGCTGACTTATGAAGACACCGAGCGGCAGGTGGTAGCTGATATCCAGAGTCTGACGGCAAAGCTCGCCAGTGGCCGGGAACGTCTGGCCAATGCGAAACAAGCCGTTCTTCCCTCGGCCGAACAGAAAGTGCAACTGGCCAATGCCGCGTACCGATCAGGTGCCGGCACGCTCGCTGATGCGTTGGACGCGAGACACACACAGCTCGAAGCGGACCTTCAGGTGTTGAACCTTGAACGCGACGTTTCCCTCGTCTGGGCGCAGCTGGAATACCAGGTTTTGCCGCCCGATCTGACCTCCGGCCAGTAAAGAGAAAAACATGAACCAGAAACTGATCGTACGCGCGGTGGCAGCCGTGTTCGCTGCGGCCGTGCTGCTAGGCGCCGGCTACGTGATCGGCACCCGTCGCGCGGCAACGGATGCACCCATGGCGTCAGCCGCGGCCGCGACGCCATCCGCACCCGGAGATAAGGTCGACGCAAAGACGGGTCGCAAAGTGCTCTATTGGCACGATCCGATGGTGCCCAACCAGCACTTCGACAAGCCCGGCAAATCGCCCTTCATGAACATGGCGCTTCAGCCCGTTTTCGCTGACGAAGGCGGTTCAAACGGGATCAAGGTCGACGCCACGCTTCAACAGAATCTTGGCATCCGATACGCGACGGTGGTCCGGCGGGACACCGCCGAAGGTTTCGACGCGATCGGAACCACCCAGTTCAATGAGTCGATGGCAGATGTCGTCCAGTCGCGGGTGACCGGCTATATCGACCGCCTGTACGCCAGCGCGCCGATGCAACGTGTCGCGAAGGGCGCGCCGATTGCGTCGCTATTCGTTCCCGACTGGCTGGCGCCCCAGGAAGAGTACCTTGCGCTCAAACGTGGGGGCATGGATGCCGGCCTGCTTGCTGCAGCCCGCGCGCGCATGCAGGCGCTGTCGATTCCGGACGGCCTCATTGCGAGCCTCGAGCGAACCGGCAACGCGCAGACCCACGTTACGTTATTCGCCCAGGAAGCCGGCGTGCTGACGGAACTCAATGTTCGCGATGGCGCGATGGTGTCGCCGGGCCAAACGCTCGCCAAGATCGCGGGTCTTTCGAAGCTGTGGCTGATCGTCGAGATACCTGAGTCGCTCGCATTGCAGGTGCAGCCCGGCATGATGGTCGACGCGACGTTCGCTGGCGACGCTTCACAACACTTTAGCGGCCACATCCGTGAAATTCTGCCGGGCATCAGTACGGACAGCCGGACGCTGCAGGCGCGCCTCGAAATCGATAACGCCGGGCTGAAGCTGACGCCCGGCATGCTGATGCGTGCACGGGTCAGCGGAGCGAAGCCGGTCTCGCGGCTGCTTGTGCCGTCCGAAGCGGTTATCACCACCGGCAAGCGCTCGATCGTCATCGTCAGGAATGGCGATGGCCGGCTGCAGCCTGTTCAGGTCACCGTCGGTAACGATAGCGGCGACAACACCGAAGTGACAAGCGGGCTGACCGCGGGTCAGCAGGTTGTCGCATCGGGCCAGTTCCTGATCGACTCGGAAGCGAGCCTGACATCCGTGCTGCCGAAACTCGACGGAAGCGTGGCATCTGGGGTATCGGCATCTGCACCTTCTTCTGCTTCCGCCCCCGCTGTTGCGCAGACCTACGAAACGACCGGCAAGGTCGAACAAGTCACCGCCAGCGACATCACGTTCTCGCATCAGCCCGTGCCGGCGCTGGGCTGGGGTGCAATGACCATGACCTTCGGCAAGCCGTCTCCGAAGGCCTTTCCGGACGTCAAGGTGGGCGAGTCCGTGCATTTCGTCTTCAAGCCGTCCGATGACGGCTACCAGTTGACGCAGGTCGAACCGGTCGGAGGCGCGAAATGATTGCACGCGTCATTCGCTGGTCGATTTACAACCGCTTCCTTGTGCTGCTCGCGACGGTGCTCGTCACCGCGTGGGGCGTGTATTCGCTGACCCAGACGCCGCTCGACGCACTGCCGGATCTGTCCGACACGCAGGTCATCATCAAGGCATCGTATCCAGGCAAGGCGCCCCAGGTCGTCGAAGACCAGGTGACGTACCCGCTTACGACAACATTGCTCGGCGTGCCGGGCGCCACCACCATCCGCGCCTATTCGTCGTTCGGGGATGCGTTCGTCTACGTGCTATTCGATGACAAGACGGACCAGTATTGGGCCCGCTCGCGCGTGCTCGAATACCTGAACCAGGTGCAGAGCCGTTTGCCCCCGGGCGCGACTGTCTCACTCGGACCTGATGCAACCGGTGTTGGCTGGGTCTACGAATACGCGCTGGTCGACCGCACGGGCAAACATGACCTTGGGCAGCTCCGCGCCTTGAACGACTGGTTTCTGAAGTTCGAGCTGAAATCGGTGCCGGACGTTTCGGAGGTGGCCAGCATCGGCGGCATGGTGCAGCAATACCAGGTTGTTCTGGATCCGGACAAGCTGCGCGCCTACGGCATCACACAGGCTAGCGTCGCGGATGCGATCGGCAAGGCAAACCAGGAATCGGGCGGTTCAGTGGTCGAACTGGCCGAGTCCGAGTACATGGTTCGGTCATCGGGCTATCTGCACTCGCTCGATGATTTCCGCAACATCGTGCTGCGCACGAACAGCACCGGGACCCCTGTATTGCTTGGCGATGTCGCCCGCATTCAGATTGGGCCTGAAATGCGCCGTGGCATTGCCGAACTGAATGGTGAAGGCGAAGTGGCTGGCGGGGTGATCGTGATGCGCTCGGGAAAGAACGCGCTGACGACCATCGAAGCGGTCAAGGCGAAGCTCGCCGATCTGAAGAAGTCTCTGCCGCCGGGCGTCGAGGTCGTTACCACCTATGACCGCTCGCAACTCATCGAACGCGCAGTCGACAACCTCAAGGACAAACTCATCGAGGAGTTCATCATTGTCGGATTAGTCTGCGCGGTGTTCCTGTTTCACCTGCGCAGTGCGTTCGTCGCGATCCTGTCACTGCCGCTCGGCGTGCTGGCCGCATTCATCGTGATGCGTTATCAGGGCGTCAATGCAAACCTGATGTCATTGGGCGGCATTGCGATCGCGATAGGCGCGATGATCGATGCAGCCATTGTGATGATCGAGAACGCTCACAAGCATCTGGAAGCGTACGACCACAAGCACCCCGATACGCCGATTACGACCGCCCAGCGGTGGGAACTGATCGCGCAGTCTGCCGCCGAGGTTGGGCCGGCGCTGTTCTTTTCGCTGCTGATCATCACGCTGTCGTTCATTCCGGTGTTCTCGCTCGAAGGCCAGGAAGGCAAGCTGTTTGCGCCACTCGCGTTCACCAAGACCTACACGATTGCCGCTGCCGCCGGGTTGTCCGTCACGCTCGTGCCGGTCCTGATGGGCTATCTGATCCGCGGCCGGATCCCGCATGAGAATGCGAATCCAATCAACCGGCTGCTGATCCGGCTTTACCGTCCATTGCTCGAAGCGACGCTGCGCCGGCCGTGGGTGGCAATCGGGCTGGCAGTGCTAGCGCTCGCCATCACGGTGATTCCCGTGTCGCGGCTCGGGGGCGAATTCATGCCGCCGCTTGATGAAGGCGACCTGCTTTACATGCCGACTGCGTTGCCCGGCATCTCCGCAGATAAAGCCGCCGAACTGCTGCAGCAAACGGACCGCCTCATCAAGACGGTTCCTGAAGTGAAGACCGTGTTCGGCAAATCGGGACGTGCCGATACCGCGACCGATCCCGCGCCGTTCGAAATGTTCGAAACCACCATCCAGTTCAAACCGCGCAGCGAATGGCGGCCGGGCATGACGCCGGAGAAGCTGGTGGATGAACTCGACGCGCGGGTAAAGATTCCGGGCCTGTCGAACGTTTGGGTGCCGCCGATTCGCAATCGCCTGGACATGTTGTCGACCGGCATCAAGACGCCCGTCGGGGTGAAAATCTCCGGCGCGGACCTCGGGCAGATCGACAGGATCGCCACGCAGGTCGAGTCCGTCCTGAAGAACGTGCCGGGTGTCACGTCAGCCTTGGCGGAACGCCTGAACGGCGGTCACTACATCGACGTCGACATCGACCGCTTCGCGGCTGCCCGCTATGGTCTGTCGGTGACCGACATCCAGTCCGTCGTGTCGACTGCCGTGGGTGGCGATAACGTTGGCGAGGTGATCGCGGGTCGCGAGCGCTTTCCAATCAACATCCGCTATCCACGGGAGATCCGGGACTCGGTCGACAACATACGCCAGTTGCCGGTCGTCACGGACCGCGGCGCGCAGATCACGCTGGGAGATGTGGCCACGGTCAGAATCTCCGATGGCCCGCCGATGATTCGCAGCGAGAACGCCCGGCTATCAGGCTACGTCTACGTTGACATTCGCGATACCGACTTGCAATCGGCTGTGAAGGCGATGCAGATCGCGGTTGCGCAACAGGTTGTCCTGCCACCCGGCTATTCCATCGCGTGGTCGGGTCAGTTCGAGTATCTGGAGCGCGCGGCTGCGAAGCTGCGAACGGTGATTCCTGTGACGCTCGTCGTCATTTTTGTATTGCTCTTCCTGACCTTCAACTCGGCGGCCGACGCGCTATTGCTGATGTTGACGGTGCCATTTGCACTCGTGGGAGGGTTCTGGTTGATCTGGATGCTCGGACACGCAGTGTCCGTTGCCACGGCAGTGGGATTCATCGCGTTGTCCGGTGTGGCGGCCGAATTCGGTGTCGTGATGCTGCTGTATCTGAAGGGCGCACTTAACCGTCGGCTTGAGGAAGGGGAGCCCTTTACCGAAGAGACGCTTGTCGATGCTATCCGCGAAGGCGCGGTTCTGCGGGTGAGACCCAAGGCGATGACGGTCGCGGTTGTCCTGGCGGGCCTCATCCCGATCATGCTGGGCCATGGTTCCGGCTCCGAAGTCATGCAACGCATCGCCGCGCCGATGGTTGGCGGCATGGTGACCGCGCCGCTCCTGTCCATGCTCATCATTCCGGCCGCCTGGCTGTTGCTGCAGCGCCGCCGCGTTACGCGCATGAAAGCAGACACGCAAGAAACGCTTCAACCTCATGTCGTACCCCATGGCACGCTTGTGCCGCACACTCACTCTGGAGAAAACCAATGAAGAAGTTGATCACCCTGACGGCTATGGTCTGTACCGGTCTTACGTTCGCCGGCGCGGCGATAGCGGCGGACGATATGGCCGGCATGAAGATGAACAGCAGTGCAACGGATGCCGGGGCACAGAACAACGCCGTGCTTACCGACGCGGTCGTCAAGAAGGTGAACCCGTCGACCGGCATGGTGACGCTTCAGCACGGCGAGCTGAAGAACATCGGGATGTCGGCGATGACGATGGCCTACAAGGCCAAGGATGCGTCGATGGTCAAAGAGGCGAAGGAGGGTGAAAAGGTCAAGGTACGAGTCGAAAATGTGGATGGAACGCTGACCATTGTGAAGCTGCTGAAACAGTAAGGGTTCGCGGTTGCACAGCGATGCGTCGGCGCTTTTCTGCCGCTAACGCATTGCTGTGTCAGCGCTGTCCTGCCCGTCCTTTGCGCCACGCTGCTTACCGATCAGCCGCTACGTCTCATCGGCGTACCTGATATCACCGACGTCAAGAAGATCCTTGAGATCTTTCGCATGCTCGGCAGCCGCGTGTCGATGGATTTCACCACCGGTATCCTCGATCTGCATCACCACGCGACTGCATTCGATCCGGTCGCGCACAGGTTGCCCGAGGAGATGCGCTCTTCGATCATGCTGGTGCCACCGTTGCTGGCGCGTTTCGGCGTTGCACGTCTGGAAAACGATGTAAAGGGTTGTACGCTAGGCGTACGCGAGATAGATCCGCACGTTGAGGTCTTCGAGCGCTTCGGTGCGGGCATTGAGCGCACTGCCGACTCGCTCATCGTGCGCGCAGCCACTCAATTGGTCGCAAATCAGCATTGGCTGGACTATGCATCGGTCACCACCACCGAGAACTTCGTGCTATGCGCGGCGTCGGCCCATGGCACGTCGACGTTAGTTAATGCAGCATCGGAACCGCACGTGCAGGAGTTTTGCCGTTTTCTGGCAAAGCTGGGCGTCCCGATTGACGGCATTGGCACATCGCGCCTGAGCGTAGAGGGCGGCCACAAACTCAGTGGCGGCGAATTTCGTTTCAGCGAGGATTTCCACGAGATCGCAACTTTTCTCGCGCTTGGTGCAATCACCGGTGGCGACATCGCGGTCAAAAACACCGCGCCTGAGCAGTTCCCGCTTATCGACCGAACCTTCGCGAAGTTCGGCGTGGAGGTGGTGCACCGGGATGGCTGGTCGCACGCCGTTCGGGAAGGTCCGCTGCGAGTGCGGCGGCCTTTTACCCAGAATATTCTCACCAAGGTGGAAGCGGCGCCGTGGCCCTATCTACCTGTCGATCTGCTGCCCATTTTCATTGCGCTTGGCGTTAAGGCCGAAGGCAGTGCGATGTTCTGGAACAAGGTATATGACGGGGCAATGGGCTGGTCGGTTGAACTGTCCAAGTTCGGCGCGCATGTGTTCCTGTCGGACCCTCATCGTCTGATCACGTTCGGCGGGCTTCCGTTGAGCGCCGCGAAAGTCGAGAGTCCATACATTATTCGCGTGGCAATCGCGCTGCTCATGGTCGCCGCGAGTATCGAGGGGCGTTCGGAAATCATGAATGCGCTGCCGATCCGCCGTGCACATCCAAATTTTGTGGAAAATTTGCGCTCAGTGGGCGCAAACGTGGAGTGGACCAGCAGCGAATGAATGTCGACTACGAGCCGTTGACATGGCCAAAGCATGCCGCCTGATATCACCGATGATGACTAGGAGAATTCCAGCATGAATGCGAGATTTATCAGTCTCATGGCCACAAACAACTTTCACGCCGTCGCGGCGGTTCTGGCGCAGGACTTTGTTCTTGAGTGGCCCCAATCGAAAGAGCGGATTCGGGGCGCGGCCAATTTTGCTCAACTCAACACAGAATACCCGGCGCAAGGTCCGTGGGTTTTCACGATCAATCGTATCGTCGGGAGTGAAAAAGAGGCTGTGTCGGATGTGTCTGTCACCGATGGCGTCCAGCATGCCAGAGCAATCTCGTTCTTTACGGTCGAACACGGCAAAATCACCCGCATGGTCGAATTCTGGCCAGATCCCTACGAGGCGCCATTTGACCGCGCGCAGTTTGTCGAGCGAATTGAGTGAGCGACGCGCCTCCCTCCGCGCACGACGGCTATTTGAACTGGACACACGTCCTGTACTGAAGATCCAGAAACCTTTGCAACGTCCTTTGCGTGACAGCACGCGAACTGCGTCGGTGACCGTTATCTCGCTGCGTGTTGCCTACCCGCGCTGTGACGTTTGGGCGACAGGAAACAGGGGGGAGCGGCGATTCAAGGAGCAATTGGCCGCCAGACAGAAAGCCCCTATCAGTAAGGCAACCAGGATCGCAATCACGAGTTGATATGTCAGGATGGTGGTTAGCGCATGGGTATGGGCAAGCCATGCCAACCAGCCTAGCGGACCGAGCGCTGCACCGAATGCAGCGACACCGAGCAAGCCGAAAATGACTCTCATGGCAACGTCCTCGTTAGGATTTCAAGCGGATACTCCACGGCAGATTATCTGACAGAACCCGCCAGGTTGTCGTCTTAGGCAGCATGCGGCCAACTTGAGTCCTTCGACATGGAAGCGCTACTATATTCACGACCGCGTCTTCAGCCGAATACTTGCGAAGCATTACAATGCATCCCGATCCTCGCCCCGCCATTCTTGCCGACCGTCAAGCTATCGAGGAAATCGTTCGAGACGCCTACTCGCCTTATATCTGCCGTATCGGGCGGCCGCCGGGGCCGATGCTGGATGACTATGAAGTCTTGATCGGCGAGGGAAGGGTCTATGTTGTCGAGTTGGAAGGCACCATACAAGGCATTCTTGTACTCGTCCCGGAGCAGGATGCGATGCTGCTGGCCAACGTGGCCGTCGCACCTTCTGCCAAGGGAACAGGACTAGGCCGCAGCCTGCTGGAATACGCTGAGTACTCAGCCAGAGCGGCGGGCTACCGCGTCATCAGGCTCTACACCCACGAGACCATGACGGAAAATATCGCGCTTTACTCTCGCATCGGCTATACCGAGACGCACCGGGCCGAGGAAAAAGGTCTAAAGCGCGTATTCATGGTCAAGCACCTGGCCTGATCATTGACGACGTCTACCGGTATTCGGAAAGACAAAGACCCTTGTGGGTAGACCTGAGACGTGCCGCATTGCAGTATGCCTGTCGATCTACTTTAGGAATAACCTCCAATGGCGACGATGCAACCGCAGGTGGCTGATTCACCACCGGCCGAATTCGTGCTGGCAGGGCGATCCTGGCTCTTCGTGAGCGTGGCAGTGCTATGTCTTGCGGCTGCTATTTATTTCTTTGTGACTCGCGATCATCCTTTTGTCGGCTTGCACTGGCAGATGTGGCGAGCGCTCGGGATTAGTCTTGAAGAGCGGCAAGACCTCTAATTAGGACTCGAATGCTGCCGCTTGCGTCAGCTGAAAATGAGTTGCGTGCCACCGGGCGTTGTGTGCTTTGATCGGGCAGCGCTAAAACCGGTCGACCCTGAACGGCCGGGGATCCACAAGCGTCTCCTCGCCGGTCATCATCTCGGCGATCAACCGGCCCGTCACGGGACCTAACGTCAGCCCGTGGTGCGCGTGACCAAACGCGAACCACAAATCCTTGTGATTTTCTGCCGGTCCGATGATCGGCATCATGTCGGGCGTGCAGGGGCGCCGACCCATCCACGGTTCGGCGTCCAGACGCTCGGCCAACGGGAACAGCCTGCGTGCAACCGGTTCGACGGCGGCGAGCTGGTTGGGTGTTTTCGGCGCGTCGTGCCGCGCGATTTCGGCGCCTGTCGTCAGCCGGATACCTTTTGCCATCGGCGCCAGCAAGAATCCGCTTTCGACATCGAGCACCGGATGATTCAGACGCGCTCCTGGCTGTGAGCCATAGTGCATGTGATAACCGCGCTTGGAAGCCAGCGGCAGGCGATAGCCCAGCCGTGAACTCACCTGATCCGACCACGGCCCCAGCGCGATTACAGCGGACGAAGCCGCGATCGTGCCCGCGTTCGTATCGACCTGCCAATGATCGCGCAACGTATTCGCGTCGCCGATGAAAAAACGTCCGCCGAGCTGTTCGAAGTATTTTGCGTAAGCCGTCACCAGTGCATTCGGATCGCTCACGGAATCGGATGCCGTGTAGCGCAGGCCGCCGATCAAGCTGCGCTCGAGATCGGGCTCCATCTGTTGCAGACGCGCCGCGTCGAGCGACTCGAACTCGACGCCGTATTCCTGATGCCACTGCCCGGCAATCCGCGTTTCCCTGTCGCGGACCGCTTCGGTGCGGAACACTTTCAGCCAGCCGATCGGACGCAATAACGCGCTCGCGCCGGCATCGGCGGCTAGCGCGCGATGTTCGCTCACACAATGTTCGATCAGCGTCGAATAGGACCTCGCGATCGCCGCATGCTTCGCCGGATGAGAATTGCGCCAGTATTGCCACAGAAACGGCATGGCCTCGAGCATCGCGTTGGCGTGGTATCGAACGTCAGGCGACTGGTTACGTGCGTATCGAAGCAAGGTGCCGAGGTCGCGCGGAAATGCATACGGGTACACGCCTTCGCGCTGGATCAGCCCCGCGTTGCCAAACGACGTCTCGTTGCCGGGCAGTTTGCGATCGACCAACGCAACCTGGTGCCCGCGTTTCTGAAGATGGACGGCGACGCATACCCCGACAATGCCCGCGCCGAGTACGACGGTATCGAATTTCATTGTGCTCATGAGTTCACCGACTGAGGATAACGCCAACAGTTTCGTTCAACATGGACATGCCGGCGCCGCTCGCGTTCGACCAGCACCACGTTGGGCGCGAGCGGATTACTGGTTTACGTGCCTAGGTCCAGCAGCGCCGCGGCGGTGATAACGGTGCAGTATTCCGTGTCCAGATTGGCAAGCGACATCGCGTGCACGTCTTCCGCGCTTCTCAGGTTGCCGTTCCAGTCCTTTCGGTCAAACGTGAAGCAGCAATCGGCCGCGAGGTAGGTAGAGAAACCGAGGTTGCCGGCCATACGAACGGTTGCTTCGACAGAGTTATTGGTGATGACGCCGACTACAACGAGTGTGTCATGGCCTTGCGCGCGAAGTCTCGTTTCCAGATCCGTACCTATAAAGGCATTGTTGGTCTGTTTCGGGATGACCGGCTCGCCGGCAGCCGGAGCGGTCTCTGACTTGAAGTCATGTCCGGCTTGCCCCGGCCGATAATGTGAGCCGGGTTCTTTCGAGTCGTGCCGAATGTGCCATACCGGCCAGCCGTTACTGCGCCAGTGGGCGAGCAAACGTGCAATTTGAGTCTCGGCAAGTGGGTTGTTTCTCTTCCCCCAGCTTGGATGATCGATCGCTTTCTGAAGATCCACCAGCAAAAGGACGGCACCAGCAGAGGGGAGCAAGGGAGCCATTTGTGATTGTGCGTGAGTGAGTGAACGTGGCCGCGTAGCCGCGAAGCGATTCGCTTCAGAACTTTACCGCAAGGCTGCCGCGAGCTCCGCAATCACTCTTCACATTTCACGTCCTGCTTTCGCACGACGATAATCACCGGGTATGTCCCGTGGTCGAGTTCCACGCGCGCGACCACGGCCATTGTCTCGCTGTCGACGTCGTCGTACACGCTGACCTTTTCATTCCGAAGGTTGGTGACGCCGGTACAGGCAGACGCGCGACCCTCGTCGGAGACTTTGCATTGGATCGGATTGTCTGCAAGGTAGCGATATTTGTCTCTGTCAGGGGCCGCAAGGTACTCACGAAAACTCTGCGCGGCTCCACCGACGCCAGTGACATATCCAATGGCGCACTGCAGTGTGGGTGTATTGCCACTCGCGGATGTTTGGGCTGTCGCAGCCGTGCTTGCGGCCACGACGACAGCCGCGAGTGTCGATGTAAGGAAATATCTCATGGCGCAAATCACCGTCGTCAGATCGAAGTGCTGGATTGTAATGGCATCTTGCTAAAGGGGTTTGAAAGCGAACGGCCGCTGCTATAGCCAGATTCGAAGCGCTGATGAGCCGCGAGCGACGGAACTTCTGCGCTACGAGAGGTGCATCATATCCCTCGTCGGAGATGAACTTTCGAGTTCGACGCTATTCGTCCGGTAAGTCGGGATAACGCTCGAAAGTCCGCTTGATGAGTTGGCGAAGCCAGATGTTCGCTGGTTCGTCGTGAAAGCGTGGATGCCAGTGTTGACGGAGCGCAAAGGGTGGCAGCGCCACGGGCGGCGGCAGGATTCTGACGGTACCGAGTCTGGCGAAAGTATTTCCAAGTTCCAGCGGTACCGTTGCGATCAGTTCGGGATGTTCGGCGATCAACAGAGGAACGACGAGGAAGTGTGGTGTCGTCAAATATACGTTGCGCGTGATTCCGTATTCGTCGAATGCGCTGTCATACGCCGCGCTGGCTCGCCCAGTCAGCGAAACCACAATCTGTGGCATCGTTTCGAACTGTTCGCGCGTAATCGATTCGCCGATGGCCGTGTTCCGCACGCTGGCCATGGTCACAAACGAATGCAAAAACAACTGCTGCTGGAATAGATCGTCGGGCGCGGCACGGATCGAGCCCAACGCAAGATCCGCTTCACCAGACGCGAGCAGCCCTTCGATCTGTTCAATTGGAACCTGCACGGATCGCAGCGTGCAGTTCGGCGCTTCCTTGCGCAGCCGCCGGATCAGCGGCGGCAGGAAGACCAGTTCCCCCATGTCGGTCATACACAGAACGAATGTGCGCCGCGCTGTCGAAGGATCAAAGCGTGCCTGCGAGACGACGTCCTGACGCAAGGTCGTCATGATTTCAATGATCGATACGCCGAGCATGGTTGCTTTCGGCGTCGGTTCCATGCCAGCCGGCGTCTTGACGAACAGCGGGTCTTCGAAAAATGCCCGTAAACGGTTCAGCGCATGGCTCATTGCGCCCTGTGAGAGCCCCACTTCCGATGCCGCGCGAGTCACGCTTCGTTCACGAAGCAGCGCGTCGAATACGACCAGCAGGTTGAGATCGAGATCACGTATATGCACGCGGTGCATTCCCTGCATTAGCTCCATTGTCTTGACGCATGATGGTCCCAAATCTATCGTGAGGTCAAGCGTCCTCCCGACAGGGCGCAGGCAAATGGAGGAGACAACTATGTTCATCAGGAATACGTGGTACGTGGCCGCCTGGTCGCATGAGGTGGCAGGCGAAGCGCTTTTCAATCGCGTCATTACCAACATCCCGGTTTTGCTGTATCGCGAGGAAAGCGGCGGCGTGGTGGCGCTCGAGGACCGTTGCTGTCATCGCGGCGCGCCACTGTCGGTTGGCCGGCGTGAGGGCGATTGTGTGCGGTGCATGTATCACGGCCTGAAGTTCGACAGCGCCGGGACCTGTATTGAAGCGCCGGCCCAGCAGCGCATTCCGCCGCAGGCGAAGGTGCGAAGCTTCCCGGTTGTCGAGCGGCATCGCTGGATCTGGATCTGGATGGGAGACCCATCACTGGCAGACCCGGAAGCTATTCCTGATACCCACTGGCTCGATGATCCGGTGTGGCGTAGCCTGCCTGGCTACATTCACTATGACGTGAACTACCTGCTGATCTGCGACAACCTGCTGGACTTCTCGCATTTGCCGTTTGTGCATCCGACCACGCTGGGCGGCCCTGAGGACTATGCGAAGGTACAGCCCAAAGTCGAGCGGATCGAGGGCGGCGTACGCATCACGCGCTGGACTTTGAACACGGACGCTCCGCCGTTTGCTGCTGCCGTGAAGGACTGGGCGGGTAAGGTCGATCGCTGGAACGTTTATGACTTCACCGTTCCCGCGATCCTGCGGATGGATTCCGGCATGGCGCCAGTCGGCACAGGCGCACAAGAGGGAGTTCGTGTTGATGCCGCCGAATTTCGCGGCTGCCAGGCGCTCACGCCTGAAACAGAAAACTCAACGCATTATTTCTTCGGTCACCCGCACAACTTTGCGATTGACCAGCCCGATGTCACGCGCGCGATCCATCAGGCAGTAGTCGATGCGTTCGATGAGGACCGCGACATCATCACCGCTCAGCAGAGGAATCTTTCACTGGACCCAAGCTTCAGGATGATGCCGTTTGGTATCGATGCCGCGCTGTCCCAGTTCCGCTGGGCCGTGAATCAACGGCTTGAAGAAGAGCGAGCGCAGGCGTCGGCAGCGGCCCGGGGAGACTGAGATGATCGAGGTGAAAGTGACGCGGTTGAAGCGCGAGGCAGAAGGGATACTCGGCGTCGAACTGCAGGCAGCGGATGGCGCCAGGCTCGCCGGGTTCGAGCCTGGCGCGCACATTGATGTCTATCTGGCTGACGGTCTTACACGGCAGTATTCACTGTGCAACGACGCGTCCGAAACGAACCGTTACTGTCTTGGCGTCGGACTTGCCGCCGTATCGCGCGGCGGATCGCATTATCTGCACACGTCGCTTCGCGAAGGCGACGCTCTGACCATCAGCGAGCCCCGCACGCTATTCAGGCTCTCACGTGACGCGACGTGTCATCGTTTCATTGCGGGTGGAATAGGCATCACACCGATCCTCAGTATGATCAGATGGTGTGTCCGTCATTCCATCCCCTGGCAATTGCACTACTGTGTGCGCTCACGGATGTGCGCCGCGTATCTCGATGAATTATCTGCTTTCAGTGACTGCGTTCATGTGCACGCAAACGACGAGTGGGGCGGCCAGGCGGCTGACATTCAAACATTGGTAAGCGACGTAAAGATGGGCGAGCACATCTATTGCTGCGGCCCTGCTGGACTGATGGATGCTGTATCCCGTCACGGTCAGCAAAGCGGCATACCGCGCGAAAATCTACACTTTGAGCGCTTTACTGCTCCACCCACGCAAATCTCTGATAACAGCGATCGACCGTTTACTGTTGTTCTCGCAAAGCAGGGCTTGCGATGCGCCGTTAAGCCCACGGAGTCGATTCTCGAGAGCCTTGAGCGTCAGGGGGTCTCCCCGCCGTTCTCTTGCAGGGAAGGACTGTGCCGCAGTTGCGAGGTTGAGGTTTTGTCGGGCGAAGTAGAACATCGTGACTACGTGTTGAGTGAAGAGGAGCAGGTGGCTGGCAAATCCCTCATGATCTGCGTGTCGCGGGCTAAATCAGACGAACTGGTTATTGACCTCTAGTCGATGACGCGTGCTGCGGTACAGGCACGTTCAGCCATTTTTTCTTCATCAGAATGCGTTCGAAATCCTTGAGCGCTGCCGAAGTAATCCGGCAACTGTGCGGCCGATCGTACCGAAGCCGGTAATCGCGACACTCCACCGTTGCCTGACGATTTTCCCGCGACCTTACTTCGCGAACAGCATATCGAGGTTCGCGAACGACTTGAATTCGAGCGCATTGCCGCTCGGGTCCAGAAAGAACATGGTGGCCTGTTCGCCAGGCTCACCCTTAAAGCGGATGTATGGTTCGATCACAAATTGCATGCCGACCGCCTTGAGCTTTTCCGCGAGCGCGGTCCACTGCGGCATTGTCAGCAGCGCGCCGAAATGGCGCACAGGGACACCGTGTCCATCGACGGCATTGGTCGAGCTCACGCCCGTTTCACCCGGCGCGAGATGCGCGACGATCTGATGGCCATAGAAGTTGAAGTCGACCCAGTCGGGCGCGCTACGGCCTTCGGGACAGCCAAGCAGGTCGCCGTAGAACGCGCGCGCCGCCTCGATGCTGTGGACCGGAAATGCAATGTGGAACGGGAGGAGTGGGGTATTCATCGCAATGGGGCTTCCAGAAGTTGAAGGAATGTGCGCTTCATCGAGCGTTCAGACAACATATTAAATACAACGTGTTTTAATGAATAACGATATATTTCAGATCTGAGAGCCAAATTTATCGATGAATTGAACCATGCTACGAGAGCTCAGAACGTTCCTCGCCGTCGTGCGTCATGGCACTTTTGCGCGTGCCGGCGCGCAGACCGGGTTGACGCAGTCGGCGGTGAGTGCGCAGATCCAACGTCTGGAAGACGAACTCGGCTTCGCCTTGTTCGATCGTACCGGCCGGTCCGCCAGCCTCAACGCAGCGGGCAAGCGGACAGTGGAAGTTGCGCAGGAATTGCTCGCGGTGTATGCACGCCTCGCATTGCAGGGCGCTGCAGGCGAGAATGCAGGGCTCTTGCGGGTCGGCGCGATCGCGTCGGTGCAGAGTTCGTTGCTCGTCGGTGCAATCCAGCGGTTTCGCGCGGCGTCGCCAGGCTGGCGGATTCGCGTGCTGCCGGGGGTATCGCTGAATCTGCTCGCGCAGGTCGACTCGGGCGAACTGGATCTCGCGGTGATTATCAAGCCGCCGTTCGCATTGCCGCCCGAGCTGAAATGGCATTTGCTCGTTAGCGAACCATTCGTACTGCTGGTGCCGCGCAAGCTTGCGAAAGAATCGTGGCGCGTGCTGCTCGCCCGTGAGCCGCTGATCCGCTACGACCGTAATTCGTTTGGCGGGCGGCTCGTGGACCGCTTCCTGAAACGCGTGCGGATCAACGTGGACGACGTGGCGGAGTTGGACGAGCTGCAGGGAATCGTTGGGCTGGTGGCGGCGGGCGTGGGCATTGCCATCGTCCCGCAGGCGGCGGCGCTACATATTCCGCCGACGGTGCGAACGCTGACTCTGGGCGACGACACGTTCTACCGCGACGTTGGGATCGTCGAGCGCGCGACGGCCGATCAGCAGAGCGCTGCTCATGACTTCGCTGCGCACTTGCGTGCGATGGTGGGTTAGTCGCGAAAGCAGGCAGGGAAAACGCATTCAATTGTCACCGCGCGTTGCATCGGCTTTGCTGATCTTTCCGCAAGCCGCAAGCCGCAAGCCGCAAGCCGCAAGCCGCAAGCCGCAAGCCGCAAGCCGCAAGCCGCAAGCCGCAACGCGCGATGGGTAGAGCTGCCGCCTTGCGTGATCGCCTCACGGCGGTGACTGCACAATCACGCCGTACCACCCCAAACCGCGATAGCTCTCATAGCCTGGGGTGGCGGCGAACGATATGGTACGGCCGTCTGCCAGTTGATAAAAGCCTGCTGGACGGCCGTTGGTATTCAGATGGAACTGTTCGTCGAGCACGCCCTTATCGTCCGAACTCGCAATCACGCGATGCGACGCGTTGACGATCATGCAGCGCGTGCGTCGCCATTCCTCTTCCGTGAGCCGCACGCCTTTAACGACGGCCGACGCCTGTGGCGCCCAGTCGAAAAAGATTACCAGTGCACCGAGCGGTTTGCCGTCGACCGCGCCGTTTTCGCGGATTGCCGTTGCATAGGTCGCGACGTGCGCGTGCTTCAGAAGCGGCAGCGCCTCAATGTCTCCCGCAATAAAGTCCGCGCCCGAAGGTGTTTTCATCGCCTCGCGAAACCACCCGGCTTCGGCGACATTGCGGTCGTGCACCGCATACATATCCGGCCGGCCGTTTGCGACTACGTTGCCCGCCGCGTCGATGATCCATAAATCGCGGTACACGGTGTAGCTGTCGAGAATCACCGACAGACGGCGCGACGCATACGCCCGTGTCTCCGCACTCTTATGGGCGAGGCAGTCGACCACCGCGGAATCGGTCGCCCACCAGCGCACGTCGCATGAGCGCTCGTACAGATTGCGGTCGATTACATCGATCATGTTCAGCGCGAGATCGGCGCAACGTTGGCCCTCATGTGAGCGCAGCCGTTCGATCATGCTGTCGCCGAGATCAGTCAGCTTGGTCAGCGAGCCGGCGAGTTCGCGATTGAGCACCGTAGTGATTTCGCCGATTCGCGCGGACACATGCTTGACCTGATTCGCCACGACCGCGAAGCCACGGCCTGCATTACCGGCGCGCGCCGCTTCGATCAAGGCGTTGAGTGCGAGGAACGTGGTCTCGCGATTGATGTCGTTGATATCGGAGATTTTCCCCGTCGCCAGCTTCCTGACGTGATGCGTCAGTTCGACGATTTCGAGCGGATTCGACATGGCTTGGCCCCGGTAGCGTGGAAATGTTGTACCTGCATAAAAGCAAGCATCGGGCCGGGTCGACTCCACGGGCATTGCGGGCGCTATCGTGCATGCCGCAAACGTTTGGCGAAGCATGTCATGGTGCAATCATGACTGACGATGAACGGCGACGCACCGGGTACGTGCATCGCCGGGCGTCGTAATCGCTACTGCGCGGTGTTCGCCGGCCATCCCGCGCTGAGGATTTCGCGGGAACCCTGTGCGCCTTGGCAACCTCAGGTCAGCGCCCTGCCTTGAGTTGCGTCCACAGCCTGTTTTCAAGGCGAAGGATATCGGCCGGCAAAGGCAACGACAGTGTGAGCGATTTCATCCTTTCACCGCGTGGATAGACCGCTTCGTTATCGAGGATGGCCGGCTTCACATAAACACGCGCAGCGGCGTTAGCGTTTGGATAGAAAACCTGATTGGTGATCGCCGCGCTCACCTTGGGTTGAAGGATGTAATTGATCCATTGCATCGCCGCTTCCGGATGCGGCGCGTCTTTTGGAACACCCATCAGATCGAACCACAGCACGCCGTCGCCTTTTGGAATCATGTAGCGAATCTCATAAGCGCGATGTGCTTCTTCTGCACGGCGCTTCGCGATGCCGACGTCGCCGGACCACGCTAGCGCGATGCAGACATCGTTATTGGCCAGGTCGTTGATGTAACCGGAAGAATTGAACTGGGTGATGTAGGGGCGAATCGTTTTGAATAGCTGGTACACCGCCTGATAATCCGCGGGGTTGGTGCTATTGGAATCCTTATGCAGGTATATCAGCCCAACCGAGAATGCGTCTTCCGGAGAGTCGAGCACTGAAACGCCGCAGCTTTTCAGCCTGGATACGTATTGTGGATCAAACAGCAGGTTCCAGCTATCGTAGGGCGCGTCCTTGCCCAAAATCTGCGTCACCTTCGTGACGTTGTAACCGATGCCGTCCGTTCCCCATGACCACGGCACTGTGTATTGATTGCCGGGATCGGCTGACGCAAGCATTTTCATGAGCATGGGATCCAGATTAGCCAGATGTGGAATCCTGCTTTTGTCGAGTTTCCGATAGACGCCCGCCTGGATCTGTTTGCCGGCGTAGGAGGACGACGGCACCACCACGTCATAGCCCGATGAACCGCTTAGCAACTTTGCCTGCAAGGTATCGTCGCCGTCATAGACGTCGTATCGCGTATGAATCCCCGTTTCCTTTTCGAAGCCCGACACCGTGTCGTCGGCAATATTGTCCGACCAGTTGTAGAGGTTCAGTTCTTCGGCTTTAGCATGGTTTGTCGTCGCAGCAAGCATCCCCGACGCTGCGAGAATTCCTGTGACAACAGTGATGAGATGGCGAGAAGTCATATATGGCCTTTCGGTTTTATTGAAGGATCTCAAGCAGGGGGAGAGGAGTCAGTCAGCGAATGGGTGGTCTGCGTGATCTGCGCCGCGACGCCAGCCGACTTGCTCCAGTGCTTTTAGTAGCCGGGCGGTCCCGAGCGCGGTGACATGAACGCCTCGTCCGTTCATATCCTCCGCAGCAACCAGTGCGTTGAGAATGGCCTCTTCGACCGCTTCCGCAGCCGCGACGAATAGCGCAGACATGAAATCCTGGCTGACACTGCGCACGCTGATGACCGGCTCGCCCGCCTTGCCGTAATCCGCCGGCGGTATGCCGCGGTTACCTACCGAGAAGGCGACGAAGATATCGCCACTGGAGTATTCGGTGCCGCCGCCCACACGCGCCAAGCCAATGCTTGCGCGTCGTGCAAGTTGCTCACATTGATGCGGAAGAAGCGGCGCGTCGGTCGCGAGCGTCACCACAATCGATCCCATTCCGGGGACACCTGCCTGACGCCGGTCGAATGGCGACGGCAGATTCCGCAGCGCCTCGCCAACGGGATAGCCCGCTACCCGCAGCGCGTCGCGACGGCCGTAGTTGGCCTGGACCAAAGCGCCCACGCACCAACCGCCGTCGTCCGCTGCGAGCTTGCGTGAGGCTGTGCCAATGCCTCCTTTGAATTCGTGGCAAATCATGCCGGTGCCGCCGCCCACCGAGCCCTCGGCGACAGGGCCGCTACGGGCCTGCGCCTGTGCTTCGTGGACATGTGTTGCGGTGACGTGCTGTCCCCAGATGTCGTTCAGTACGCCATCAAAAGTTTCCAGCACCACCGGCATACACCAATACTGGCTGTCGCCGACCCATTCGCGTTCGGCGGCGACCAGTGCATCGCGAACCACGCCGACGCTGTGTGTGTTGGTGTAGGCAATGGGCGTACTCAACAAGCCGGATTCGCGTATCCATTCCAGACCGGTGGCATCGCCGTTTCCGTTGAGCACGTGACAGCCGGCAAAACATGGATCAAACCGCGCGATGCCGGCGCGTGGCTCGATGATGGTCACGCCGGTTCGAATCGATACTTCTGCCCGATTTTCGACCAGGGTACGATGCCCCACTCTTACGCCTTGCACGTCGGTGATGCTATTAAATGGACCAGGCGTGCCGTGGCCAACTCGAACACCGATGTCTCTGATACCCATACCTGTCTCCTGTGTTGCTCGTTGCGAGCAAGCCTGCCGGCGCGCATGCGTCGGGGTATTGCGATGGTAGGGTGGGGCGTAGCCGGTGAAAATCAGGCCGAAGGGCTAGAACGATGGAGCGAACTACCCCGTTAGGGGTAGTGGAGGAAACTGGCATGCAGCTTGAAGTAGCGGACGTTGCATTTCATCAGCGGCTCGGGCGTCTGGTCGAAAAACTCGACGACAGGCAGTTCTGGCCTGCGCTGATCGATCTATTGCGCAGAGTGGTCCACTTTGACAACTGGGTGGTGATGGTTTTCTGGCCCGCCGGGAAGCCGCAGCTGATTGCGGAGATCCAGGCTCGCACGTCGAACGACGAACTGTTCAAGGGGTATCTGAACAACGTCTATTTGCTGGACCCTTTCTATCAATTCAGCCTGGGCGCGATCAGTCCGGGCGTGTATTGCCTCGACGAAGTTGCGCCCGATCACTTTCGGGAAACCGAATATTTTCGTCGTTATTTTTCAGTGAACGTGCTGGAAGACGAGGTGCAGTTTTTAGCACCTCTGCCCGCGGGAGGAACGCTGTCTGTGTCGATAGGGAGTGAACGCCGCTTTAGTTCGACTGAAATCGGCACCCTCTGTCTCTACGGCGCATGGCTGCTTCCGTTGATGCGCCATACCCTGGCGGCGCAGAAAGCGGTACTCCCCCCGGCGGTGAGTTCTGCCGCCGGAAACGACCGGCGTATTCACTTCGAACAGGCGTTGCGCAAGCGGTCCAATGCGTCGCTGACCAATCGCGAAATTGAAATCGCCCTGCTGATTCTGGCGGGTCACTCGACCAAAAATATGGCGAGGCAGCTCGGCGTGTCACCCGCCACCGCCAAGGTTCACCGGCGCAATCTCTACAGAAAACTGGATATCTCATCCCAGTCGACGCTGTTTCTGCTCATCATGGACGAAGAACCGGACGCAAGCTGATGCGAACCGATTCCGATTGATCTGAGCGGCCGGTGCCGCCCCCGCAAATTGCACGATACAAACCCCTATTTTTGCTCGTCAATGCACTAGGACAATTATTTTTGTGCAGTGTTTGGCCTCACTATTGAGGTGGAGTGGACATAGGCGGGGTCCGACGACAACGGAGGGCAGCGGTGATCGAGCAGTGGCGGGATGCCGTGCGCGCGGTGCACGGCGTGGAATCGAAATATAAACGGCTGGTCAAGGCGATCGCGGGCGACATCGAAAGCGAGTCGTTGCCGGCGGGCGCGCGCCTGCCGCCGCAGCGCGACGTCGCCTCGGAACTGGCGATCAGCGTGCAGACGGTGACCAATGCCTACAAGGAACTGGAGCGGCAGGGGCTGATCCGCTGCGAGGTGGGCCGCGGCAGCTTCGTGGCGGCGCGCGTCACGGAAACCATGTCGAGCTATATGCTCGACACGGCCGAGCGTTCGGTGGTCGATTTTTCGATTGCGCGCATCATCCATACGCCGGAACACGACGCTATGTGGCGCAAGGTCTGCGCGACACTCTCGACGCTCGAGGACCAACCCTGGATTCGCGCGTTCCGGCCTATTGCGGGCTTCGAGCATCATCGGCAGGCGGGGATCGCGTGGCTCGCGTCGCTGGGCATGCCGGCTTCGGCGGATACGCTGCTAGTCACGAATGGTGCGGCGCACGGCATCTTTCTGGCACTGGCTTCGCTCGTGGGGCCGGGTGACACGGTACTGTGTGAGAGCCTCACGGATCATGGCGTGATCGGCTCGGCGAATGTACTGGGCTTTACGCTGAAAGGCCTCGAGATCGACGAATACGGTATTCATCCCGAACACTTCGAGGAGATGTGCGATAGCGAACGCATCACGGCCCTTGTCTGCACGCCCACGCTGAACAATCCCACCGTGGCGCTCATGCCCGATTCGCGGCGCCGCGCGATTGCGAAAATCGCCGAACGCTACGGCGTTTACGTGATCGAGGACGATGTCTACGGTCCTTTGCCTGCGAAGCATGGCACGCCGATTTCGAGTCTGATTCCCGATCTGTCGTTCTATTGCACGAGCCTGACGAAGTCGGTGATGACCGGTTTGCGGATCGGCTACCTCGCTACCCCGCGGCGGCTCGCGCTGCGCGCTGAAAGCGTGTTGCGTGTGAGCAGCTGGATGGCGACTTCGCCGATGGCCGAAGTGGCGACGCGCTGGATCGTCGACGGGACTGCCGAACGGCTCGTGGAAATACAGCGCGAACGTCTGGGACGGCGTCAGGCGCAATTGCAGCAAACGTTGGGTAAATACGTGCTTGGCGCGCATCCACAGGCACTGTCCGCCTGGCTGCGCGTGCCCGACCACTGGCATACCGACCGTCTGGTGAGGGAGCTGCGTAACCGCGATATTGCCGTGACTTCGCCTGATCCATTTCTGGTGCGCGACGCGGACCGGCCGAATGCGGTGCGTATCTGCGTCGGTGCCGAGGTCAGCGAGGAAACCTATAAAGGCGCACTGGAAACAATGCGCGACGTGTTCGAGCAGTACCCGCAGGTGCATGATTTCACCTGACTTCGATCGGATTTCGCACTGCTCGCGTGAAATGAACTAGGACAATGGAAATCGTTTTTTAGAACATTAGACTGGACTGCATTGAAAAACGATGCGGCCGCAATCAGCGTGACAACGCAGGCGCGACAGCATCGGAATTGAACCCTTTCGTGCAGGGCCGCGTTCATGTCCGTTCTGTCGTTAGCCGATGTCTATCGCGCGCGTCGCCGTATCGCGGGGCGCGTTTGTCATACGCCGCTCATCGAATCGCAGAGTCTGTCGGAGAAGGCGGGCACAGCGGTTTTTCTGAAACTCGAAACCGTGCAGCCGACCGGCAGCTTCAAGCTGCGCGGCGCCACCAATGCACTCGCTCGCCTTGCCGAACAGGGTTGCCGGAAAGTCGTGACTGCCTCGACGGGCAATCACGGCCGCGCGGTGGCGCATGCGGCCCGCGCGCTGGGTATCGACGCGACCGTCTGCATGTCCGCGCTCGTACCGGCGAATAAAGTGCAAGCCGTGCGCGCACTCGGCGCGCAGGCGCGGATTGTCGGCAAGAGCCAGGATGAGGCCGAACATGAAGCGTTGAGACTGGTACGCGAAGAAGGTTTCGCCTACGTCCCGCCATTCGACGATCTGCATGTGATCGCCGGTCAGGCGACCATCGGACTGGAAATCGTCGAGGCGTTGCCGGATGTCGCGAACATCGTCGTGCCGCTGTCCGGCGGTGGCCTGTTTGCGGGCATTGCGATCGCGGCTAAAAGCGCGAATCGCGCGATCGGCCTGATCGGTGTGACGATGGCACGTGGCGCCGCGATGCATGCGAGTCTCGCGGCCGGCCAGCCGGTGCTGGTCGAAGAAGTCGAAACGCTCGCAGATTCGCTGGGCGGCGGCATCGGACTCGAAAACCGCTATACCTATGCGCTCACGCGCGATCTGATCGACGACACCGTGCTGCTCAGCGAGGCGTCGATTGCACGCGGCATCGCACATGCATACCGGCATGAGCGCCTCGTTGTGGAAGGCGCGGCGGCTGTAGGCATCGCCGCCTTGCTTGATGGCGTGCTGCCTGCCGAGCGCATCAAACGTGGGCCGCTCGTGCTCGTCGTGACGGGCGCCAACATCGATATGGATCTGCATCGCCAGATCGTAGACACCGCGTCGCCCCAAGCTGATTCACACACCATTCTATGACCTCGATCACGCTCCTTGGCGAAGCTGAGCTTCGCGAACTCGTGCCGCTCGACCTTGCCGCCATCGACCAGGTGGAAGCCGCCTTTCTCGCGCTCGCTACCGAAGCTGTTGCGATGCCACCGATCCTGCGGCTCGATCTGCCGGAACATAACGGCGAAGTCGACGTCAAGACAGCCTGGCTGCCGAGTTTCGATAGTTTCGCGATCAAGGTGAGTCCGGGGTTCTTCAACAATCCGTCGCTCGGCTTACCGAGTCTGAATGGCCTGATGCTGGTGTTATCGGCAAAGACGGGGCTGACCGAAGCAGTGCTGCTCGACAACGGTTATCTGACGGCCGTGCGCACGGCGGCGGCCGGCGCGGTCGCGGCGCGTTGGCTGGCGAAACAGCACACGCCGCAAGTCGCGGTGCTGGGCGCCGGCGAGCAGGCACGTTTGCAATTGCGCGCATTGAAGCTGGTGCGTCGCGTCGAACACGTGCGCGTATGGGCGCGCGATCCGGGCAATGCGCAACGTTTCGCTGCGGAGATGAGCGCCTCGCTCGGCGTGCAATGCGATGTTGCACGTGATGTCCACCATGCGCTCGCCGAAGCGGACATCGCGATCACCACGACGCCAAGCCGCACACCGCTGATCGACATCACCGACCTGCATCCAGGTTTGCACATCACCGCGATGGGTTCGGACGCCGAGCACAAGAATGAAATCGCGCCGGCAGCGCTCGCCGCGGCGCGCTATGTATGCGACCGTGCACAACAAACGCGCGTGCTGGGCGAGTTGCATCACGCGCTGAATGCCGGCGTGATGCATGCCGGTGCCGCGATAGCGGAACTGGGTCAGGTGATTGCCGAACAGGCCGTGGGCCGCGCCAATGAAAGCGACGTGACGATCTGCGACCTGACCGGCACCGGCGCGCAGGATACCGCGATTGCCTCGCTTGCATTGAAGCGAGCGCATGCCACGAGCGCAGGGACGATTTTTCGCAACGACGCGAAGCGCTAAGAGCGGCCTATGTCTGAAACAACATGACCGGGACAGGATACGAGCATCGGTGTTCCGGCGTCGAAACGTTCTACAACACGCCGCACAAGCTGTTCGTGAGGGAGTAATGCATATGCGGGCATCACCTATTCAGCCGACGGTCGATTTCAACGCCGATGGCGAACAACACGGCTTTCTGAAGCTGCCACACTCGCACGACACATCCGCGTGGGGCGCGGAGATGATTCCGGTCACGGTGGTCCGCAACGGAGAGGGACCGACGGCGCTCCTCACCGGCGGCAATCACGGCGATGAATACGAAGGCCCGATTGCGTTGTCGAAGCTGGCCGCAACCTTGAACACCGACGACGTGAAAGGGCGCGTGATCATCGTGCCATTCATGAATTTTCCCGCGTTCCGCGCGGGCAGCCGCACGTCGCCGATCGATCGCGGCAATCTGAACCGCAGCTTTCCCGGCAAACCGGATGGCACGATCACCGAGAAGATCGCCGATTATTTTCAGCGCTATCTGTTGCCGCTCGCCGATTACGTGCTCGATCTGCACGCTGGCGGGCGAACGCTCGATTTCGTGCCGCTTGCTGCGATTCACCTGCTGCCCGATGCCAGTCAGCAGGCCCGGTGCGAAGCGGCGATGCGCGCATTCGGCGCGCCGTATTCGATGCGGATGCTCGAACTCGATAGTGTCGGCCTGTACGACACAGCGGTCGAAGAAGCGGGCAAGGTGTTTGTGTCGACCGAACTTGGCGGCGGCGGCACGGCGACGGTGCAAAGCGTAGCGGTGGCGGAGCGCGGCGTGCGAGGCTTCCTGCAGTATGCGGGCATCCTTGGGCGAGACGAAGCTGGGCGTCATTCCGGGCACCCGACCTCGCGTACCACGACGCTGCTCGACATGCCCGATGGCACCTGTTTTACGACGAGCGAACACGACGGTCTGCTGGAGTTGTGCAAGGACCTCGGCGAAACGGTTGAAAGCGGCGAAGTGATCGCACGGATTCACGACGCATCGCGTACCGGCGGCGTACCCGTCGAATATCGCGCGCGCCGTGGCGGCCTGCTCGCGGCCCGGCATTTTCCGGGCCTCGTGCGGATCGGCGATACGGTGGCGGTGGTGGCCGATGTCGTCGAGCGCGGCATACCGGTGGGAGTCTGAGCGCACGATGAAACTCGACCGTTTCGATCTGGCGATTCTGCGCATCCTCGCGCGCGACGGACGCATCACGAAGTCGCGTCTCGCTGAGGAGATCAATCTGTCGATCTCGCCGGCGTGGGAGCGCGTCAAGCGTCTGGAAGAAGGCGGTGTGATTCGCGGCTATCGCGCGGATATCGACTGGATACGCGCCTTCAAGGGCAGCCGCGTCGTGGTCGAGGTGACGCTCGCACGTCACACCGCGCAGGACATGCGGCGCTTCGAAGAGCGGATCGCCGCGGCACCGGAGGTTGTGCAATGCCACGCAACGGGCGGCGGCGTTGACTATGTGATGCACGTGATGTCGCGCGACATCGACCACTATCAGCGGTTTATCGATTCACTCCTGACCGACGAACTGGGTATCGAAAAGTACTTTACGTACATCGTCACGAAGGTGGTGAAGAGCAGCACGGAAGGGTTGCCGGACTGGGCAGAACAAACGATCGGCGACGACGGTTGAAGCGCATGGCGATCGCGCCAGAAAATCGCCATGTGTCACGGCAAAATCCAGAAAAAACGCTGACTTTGCGACGCTTCAACCAAAAAAACCACATCGCTGCCGGTCGTACAGTAACAGACATACATCGCATACAGGAGGTCGTCATGTTGCTGGGTCATCCGGTCCTATTCAAATCGCTGTGCTACGTTGACGGACGCTGGATACACAGCGCGAGCGCCGCGAGTATCGCCGTGCAGAATCCCGCCGACCAGCAAGTACTCGGCCACGTGCCAATGCTCGACGCCTCACAAATCACCGAAGCAGTCGACGCGGCGCAGCGCGCGTTCTCTACGTGGCGCTGGCTGCCGGTTGCCAAACGCACAGCACTGCTGTTGCGCTGGCATGAGCTGATTCTGCGCCATCAACATGATCTGGCTGCGATTCTGTCGCTCGAACAGGGCAAGCCTCTCGCCGAAGCACGCGGAGAAATCGCCTATGGTGCGAGTTTCGTCGAATGGTTTGCGCATGAAGGGCGACGCCTGAACGGCCGCACAATTCCCACGCATATCGACGGCGCGCATCTGGGCACGGTGATCGAACCCGTCGGCGTGGCAGCGCTGATCACGCCATGGAATTTCCCCTGCGCGATGATCACACGCAAGGCCGCCGCCGCGCTCGCCGCAGGTTGTACTGTGGTGGTGAAGCCCGCGCATGAAACGCCGTTCTCCGCACTCGCCCTCGCACAACTGGCGGAAGAAGCGGGTTTTCCCGCGGGCGTATTCAATGTTGTGCTCGGCGAACCGCAAATGGCGATGGAAACGCTAGTACGCGATACCCGGGTGCGCTCGGTGAGCTTCACCGGTTCAACGCGCGTCGGTGCGTTGGTCATGCAGACCGCGGCCCAGGCCGGCATCAAGAAGACGGCACTGGAACTCGGCGGCAACGCGCCCTTCATTGTGACCGAAGACGCCGACCTCGCTCAGGCCGTAAGCGTGGCGATCGCGGCGAAGTTTCAGACTTCGGGTCAGGACTGCTGCGCGGCGAATCGCATCTTCGTTGCCCGGCCGCTGTACGAAGCGTTCGTTGCGCAATATAGCGAGGCCGTGAAAGCACTGAGGGTAGGTGCCGCATTCGAAGCAGACGTGGATGTCGGTCCGCTGATGCATCAAGCCGCGTTCGACACCACAGCGCAGCGCGTCGCCGAGGCCAAAGCGAAGGGCGCGCGCATCACCACCGGCGGCGCGGCCCATGAGCGCGGGGGCTGGTTCTTCGAGCCGACCGTGGTTGCGGACGCCGCGCCCGGCATGCGCATCTACGACGAAGAAAACTTCGCGCCGATCTCCGCAGTCTCGCCATTCGATTCGCTCGATGAAGCCATTGAGCGCGCGAACGACACCGAATACGGCCTCGTCGCCTATGTCTGCGCGAAAGACCTCAACACGGTGTTTCAACTGATCCGCCGTCTCGACTTCGCCATGGTGTCCGTGAACGGCGCGAAATTCACTGGTGCGCCGATTCCATTCGGCGGCATCAAATCGTCCGGACTCGGCCGCGAAGGCGGGGTTGAAGGTTTTGAGCCGTTTGTCGAAACCCGCTATTTCTGCCTCGGCCAGCTCGGCTTGCCGGTGACTGACAGTCTTCCCGCTCACCGCCTGGCTGCTGCAACGGCGGCTGCCGCGACGGCTGACGCGGCGGCCTGAGTCAACCCAACCCATTCAACGATCACACGAAGGAGCTTCCGATGACCCAACTCGACCAACTCTTCGACGCCGACCGCGCCCACTTCATGCACCCTTCGACGCACGCTCACGACCATGCGAGCGGGGCGCTGCCGGGCCGTATTGTGACCGGCGCGAAAGGCATCCGCATCGAGGACCATCAAGGCAAGTCGTATATCGACGCCTTCGCGGGTCTGTATTGCGTGAATATCGGCTATGGCCGCACCGAAGTAGCCGAAGCGATCTACGAGCAGGCCAAGAAGCTTGCCTACTACCACACGTATGTCGGCCACTCGACGGATACGATTATCGAATTGTCGTCGCGCATTATCGACTGGGCGCCGAAGGGCATGAAGAAGGTGTACTACGGCATGTCCGGTTCGGATGCGAACGAAACGCAGATCAAGCTCGTCTGGTATTACAACAACGTGAAGGGGCGCCCGAACAAGAAGAAGATCATCTCGCGCCAGCGTGGGTATCACGGTTCGGGAATCGTTACCGGCAGTCTGACTGGCTTGCCCAGCTTCCATCAATATTTCGACTTGCCGATCGAGCGTGTCAAACATACGGTGTGTCCGCACTGGTATCGGCAGGCGCCGGCCGGCATGAGCGAGGCGCAATTTGTCGCGTACTGTGTGGAAGAACTGGAAAAGCTCATTGCACAGGAAGGCGCCGATACGATCGCCGCCTTCATCGCTGAACCGGTGATGGGCACGGGTGGCATCCTGCCGCCGCCGGCCGGTTACTGGTCCGCGATCCAGCAGGTGCTGAAGAAGCACGACATCCTGATGATCTGCGATGAAGTGGTGTGCGGTTTCGGCCGCCTCGGCTCGAAGATGGGCGCGCAACACTACGGCATCACGCCGGACCTGATCACCGTGGCGAAGGGTTTGACCAGCGCGTATGCGCCGCTGTCGGGCGTGATTGTCAGCGAAGGCGTGTGGGACGTGATCGACAAGGCGTCGCAGGAATTCGGCGCGATGGGTCATGGCTGGACCTATTCAGGTCATCCGATCTGCGCCGCGGCGGCACTCGCGAACCTCGATATTCTCGAACGCGAAAACCTTACGCAGAACGCGGCGCAAACCGGTGCGTATCTGCTCGAACAGTTGCATGCGGCGTTTGATTCGCATCCGCTGGTTGGCGAAGTGCGGGGTGCCGGCATGCTGGCCGCGCTTGAGTTCATGGCCGACAAGGACGGCCGTCAACCGTTCGATGCAGCGCTGAAGGTCGGACCGCGCGTCTCCGCTGCGGCGTTGCAGCGTGGATTGATTGCGCGCGCCATGCCGCACGGCGATATTCTCGGCTTCGCGCCGCCGTTGGTTACGTCGCGCAACGACGTTGACGAGATCGTGAAGCTCGCACGTGAGGCGGTGGACGAAGTCGCGTCGCAGGTTTTTGCGCCGGCTGCTTCCGCGTAGCTAAATGGCGCGCCGGTTCGTGTGCCGCAGCGAATGCGGTGCGGCGCCGGCGCTGCTGATCAGTGATCGATCGTGAGGTGGTGTCGTGCGGTGGATAGAAAACAGCCGGAACAGCGGATGATCGCTGTTCCGGTTGCAATGTCATGCAGACCGTTTTTTCAAGCTCGTTTTGCTGCCGGTGTGTAATGCCGGTCCGGAATCACGACGATATTGCCCACGAAGCGCTTGGCCATGAATTGCGTTTGCGCTTCATGAAACTTCGACAAAGGATAGGTCGCGGCCAGAATCGGCTTGATCGTACCGGCCTGGATATAGTCGAGCACGCGTTTGAAAGCCGCGCGTGTCCCTTGCGAAGACCCGTTTAGCTGTAACTGCTTCAAATACATCGTGCGCAAATCCAGTTGGACTACAGGTCCGCCAATAGCACCCGCCGTGGTGTAGCGGCCTTCCGGCCTTAGCACGTTCAGCAGCTTGCCGAACAGCGCGCCGCCGACCAGGTCGGCCACCACGTCGACCGGCCGGCCGCCTGTCATCCGTTCGACATCCACGACAAAATTCTCGCTGTCGCGAAGCATCGCGCCTTCTGCACCGAGCTTGAGCACCGCAGCTTCCTTGCCTTTGCTAACCACCGCATACGGAATTGCACCACGCGCGCGGCATAGCTGAATGATTCCCGAACCGACGCCGCCGGAAGCGCCCGTAATCAGCACGGTTTCCCCACTCTTGACGGCGGCGCGTTCGATCATCTGTTCGCCGGTGTGATAGGCACACCAGAACGTCGCTAGCTCGGCATCGGAGTAAGTGGAATCGACGCGATGTGCGTTCTCCGCGGGTACTGCTGTGTATTCGGCGTATCCGCCATCTCGGCCGTGGCCGATGTAGTCGATATCGGCGAGGCTGTCGTCGTCGCGGTTATAGATCGATGCATCGACGATCACGCGTTCGCCGACACGTGCATCGCTGACTCCGCTGCCCACTGCGACCACGCGCCCGACAATATCCGCACCCTGAACGCGCGGAAACGACAGCGTCGAGCGGCCCCGCCGCCACGTGGAGACGGCTTGCGGGTCGTCATCCGTGCCATATGCCCCCTCGCGAACCCAGACGTCGGTATTGTTCAGCCCACAAGCGGTTACTTCGAGCAACACTTCGCCCGCTTTGCACATGGGAACCGGCACGTCGTCGCGATAGACGAGTTTGTCGAGGCCGCCGTGGGCCGTCAGCACGACAGCCTTCATTGTCTTCGGAAGCATGTTTCCCCTTACGTATTCCTGTGCGCGTCGCGGTCGCGGCGGCACAGGGGTTGACGGGTTTACGGTTTGACGAACAGTTTGCGCGGCGTATTGCAGAAGGTCTCGACGCCGGTTTCGGTAATCAGGATGCTTTCGGTGATTTCGAGTCCCCAGTCGTCGAGCCACAGGCCCGGCATGAAGTGAAACGTCATGCCCGGTTCGAGGACCGTTTTGTCCCCCGGCCGAAGGCTCATCGTGCGTTCGCCCCAGTCCGGTGGATAGCTTGCGCCGATCGGATAGCCGCAGCGGCTGTTTTTCTCGATGCCGTATTTGTGCAGCACCGCGAAGAACGCGTGGGCGATGTCTTCGCACGTGTTGCCGGGTTTGGCTGCGGCGAGACCCGCTTCAATGCCTTCCACCACCGCGCGCTCGCCGTCGACGAAATGCTTTGGCGGCTTACCGAGGTAAACGGTGCGTGACTGCGGGCAGTGATAGCGCTTGAAGCAGCCGGCGATTTCGAAGAACGTGCCGGCATCTTTGGCGAAGGGCGTGTCGTCCCAGGTCAGATGCGGAGCGGCGGCATCGGCGCCGGTGGGCAACAGCGGCACAATTGCCGGGTAGTCGCCGCCGTAACCGTCTACGCCGGTAATGCCTGCCGAGTAGATCTCGGCGACCAGGTCGTTTTTGCGCATGCCGGGTTCGATCCGCTCGACGATATGCGCGTGCATCTTCTCAACAATGCGAGCAGCCACGCGCATGTATTCGATTTCACGCGGCGATTTAACGGCGCGCTGCCAGTTCACGAGACTGGTCGCGTCCTGCCATTTCGCCTTGGGAAGATGAGCGACGAGCGAACGATAGGCCGCGGCGCTGAAATAGTAGTTGTCCATTTCCACGCCGATCTTCAGTGCGCCCCAGCCGCGCGCCTCGATCACCTCGCGGGCGAGGTAATCCATCGGATGCCGCACGGGAGATTGCACGTAATGATCCGGATAGCCGACGATCTGCTCGTGCTCCATGAACACGGTGCGCTTTGCACCATTCGCGTCCTGGCCGCGGCCAAACCAGACCGGTTCGCCGTCTAGCGCGAGCAGCACGCACTGATGCACGTAGAACGACCAACCGTCGTAACCGGTGAGCCACGCCATGTTGGTCGGATCGGACACGATCAGAAGTTCGATCCCTGCAGCCTGCATCGCTTTACGCGTTTTGCCGATACGGGCGGCGTATTCGGCACGTTCAAACGGCAGGCGTACGACGGGTGCCGTGGTTCGCGGTTCCTGTTGCGTTGTATCTGACATCTTCCCCTCTCTCTGGCGTGACGTCGTTGCGGAAAGTGGTGACCCATGAACGCAGTGAGACACCTGTAGGCATTTCTGGCCGCAGTCTAATGCCGCGAAAAGCGGCTTTTAATGTGCTAGTTCAATCTTCATCGCGGGCCTGAACCGGGGGCGCGCAACTCGGCGACGTCGCCGTGATCTGTTTCGCGCTCTGCTCATAGGTGTTGTCCCTGGCGCGTATGCCGGTTTCTTGCCCTGTCGGTCTTTCGCCTCATAGCGCGGCCCGGATCTCCATGAAAAAAGAATTGTTCTAGGGCAATCGGAACGCAAATATGGCTTTGTATTCTGGTTTGCATAGTTCTTTGCCGGGCATCACCGCCGCATCACCTTCCATCGAGCCAGGTATGACGAACGGGAACCGAATCGATATGAAAACCGCGCGAGTCGCCGACATGCTGAGTGCTTCAGCCATCGCTCCGGCGACGCTTCCGTCGGCCTCTGCCGGCACCTTTCCGCCACGCCGGGAGGCACCGATGATGAAGCCGTTGATCAGCATCGATCGCATCACGAAGCGTTACGGCGCGCTGACCGTGCTCGACGAACTCTCGCTCGATGTGATGCCGGGCGAGAAACTCGCGCTAATCGGCCCGTCGGGTTCCGGCAAGACCACGATCCTGCGCATTCTGATGACGCTCGAATCGATCGATGGCGGCCACATCGAAGTGGACGGCGAACAACTGTTTCATATGCCGCATGGCGGCCAGATGGTGCCCGCGAACGAGCGCCACCTGCAGAAGATGCGCGAGAAGATCGGTATGGTATTCCAGCACTTCAATCTGTTTCCGCACAAGAGCGTGCTCGATAACGTGACGCTCGCGCCCATGCTGACCAAAGGTGAGAGCCGCGAGTCGGCGGAAAAACGCGCACTGGAACTACTCGACATGGTCGGTATGGCCGACAAGGCAAAGAGCCGCCCGGCGCAACTTTCCGGCGGCCAGAAGCAACGCGTGGCGATCGCGAGGGCGCTGGCCCTCGCACCCAAGATCATGCTTTTCGACGAAGTGACCTCCGCGCTCGACCCCGAACTCGTTGAAGAAGTATTGAACGTGATGCAGCGGCTCGCCAAAGAAACCGATATGACGATGCTGCTCGTCACGCATGAAATGGGTTTCGCCCACGATTTTGCGGACCGCGTGCTGTTTTTCGATCGCGGCAGGATCGTGGAGGAAGGTAAGCCCGAGGATATCTTCAGTCATCCAGAGCATGAGCGAACCCAGGCATTTCTCCGCAAGATCATCGCCGCGGGGCACCGGATCTGATCGACCAACACCACACAACTACGCACCCTTAACGTTGCACGCCACCACGCTTTAGGAGCCAGAAATCATGAAATTGAAGGGGATTCTGATCACGGGGATGTTGTCGCTGCTGACCTTGACCGGTCTCGCAGTCGCGGCACAGGACAAACTTGCACAACTCAGGGAGCAGGGTTTTGCGCGCATTGCGATTGCCAACGAACCGCCGTTTACCGCAGTCGGTGCCGACGGCAAGGTGACGGGCGCCGCGCCTGATGTGGCGCGAGCTGTCTTCAAGAAACTGGGCGTCAACGATATCGTCGCGTCGGTCTCCGAGTATGGCGCAATGATTCCGGGTCTCGCGGTGGGGCGGCATGATGCGATCGCAGCCGGTCTTTTCATGACGCCGCAGCGCTGCGCCGCGGTTGCTTACTCGGAGCCGGTGCTGTGCGCGGTGGAGGCGTTTGCCGTCAAGAAGGGCAACACCAAAAGCATCAAGACCTACGAAGAGATCGCCAAGGATCCTAAAGCTGTGATTGGCGTCGAAGGCGGCACGACCGAACAGAAACTCGCGACCGCCGCGCAGATTCCGACCGAACGCGTTGTCATCGTGCCGGACGGTCAGAGTGGCCTGAAGATGCTCCAGGACGGGCGCATCGACGCGTTCGCGCTGCCGCTGCTGTCGATCAGCGATCTGCTCTCGAAAGCGAAGGACGCCAATCTCGAATCGATCGCACCGGTGCAAGGCACACCGGTGCAATGCGATGGCGTGGCGTTCCGCAAGCAGGACACCGCGCTGCGTGATGCGTTCGACGTCGAACTGAAGAAGATGAAGGAATCCGGCGAGTTCGCGAAGATCGTCGAGCCGTACGGTTTCTCGGCAAAGGCAGCGATGTCGACAAGCCGCGAAAAACTGTGCGCGGCGAAGAACTGAATCTGCCCGAGCCGTTTGGCACGCTACGTAGTAGCGCGCTAAATGGCCATTCCGTTGCCTGCGAGGTGCGTTGATGAACGACTGGTCCGGCTATCTGCTGTTGATTCTGAAAGGCGCCGAGGCAACCGTTGAACTGACGGTGATGGGCACGCTGCTTGCGCTCGTGATGGCGTTCGTCGCGGGACTCGGGCGGCTATCGCGATTCTTTGCGGTGCGCGCACTCGCCACGTCGTATATCGAGTTTTTTCGCGGCACGTCGGTATTTGTCCAGTTGTTCTGGGCGTATTTCGTGTTGCCGATGGTCGGGCTCACCCTCACGCCGCTGCAGGCCGGTGTGCTCGCTCTCGGCTTGAATGTGGGCGCGTACGGCGCGGAAGTGGTACGTGGCGCGGTCGTCGCGATCGGTCAGGAGCAGAGGAGCGCATGCATTGCGCTGAATCTGTCCACGTATCAACGCATGCGTCACGTGATCTTGCCTCAAGCCTTGCCGCTGATGCTGCCCACCTTCGGCAACAACGCGATCGAGTTGCTCAAAGGCACGGCGGTCGTATCGCTGATTTCTCTCGGCGACATGACATTCCAGGCGCAGGTCGTCCGCTCGCAAACCGGCAATACGTTGATACCGTTCGCGACGATTCTCGCGCTGTACTTCGCAATGGCCTGCCTGATTTCGTTCGGCGTGCGCAAGCTCGAACGCCGGATGACCTTTGGTCTCGACGGGATGAGGAGATAACCGTATGGAATGGGACTGGAGTTTCGCGCGCGGGATTATGCCGATCTTGCTGCAAGGCTTGAAGATCACTGTGCTTGCGACCTTGCTCGGCGCCGTGGTGGCGGCTGTGGTCGGCATGGCGTTCGCGATCTTGCGGCTTTCGCCGAATCGTGCGGTATCGCGTACCACTACGGCCATGGCGAGCTTTATTCGCGGCACACCGTTGCTTGTGCAGCTTTACTTTGTTTTCTATGTGCTGCCCGATATCGGCATCCGGATGCCCGCGCTCGCTGCCGGTGTACTCGCGTTGGGTGTTCATTACGCGACGTATACGGCTGAAGTCTATCGGACCGGCATCGAAAACGTACCCCGTGGGCAATGGGAAGCGGCCAAGGCGTGCAACCTGAGTCCGGCACAGATGTGGCAGCACATCATCTTGCCCGAAGCGGTCCCGCCGATGCTGCCCGCGCTCGCGAACTATCTGATTTCCATGTTCAAGGAAACGCCGTTGCTGTCGGCGATTACTGTCCTCGAATTGATGAACGAGGCGAAGATCGTCGCGAACACGGACTACCGTTACCTCGAACCGATGACGCTCGTCGGCGTGCTGTTTCTGTGTATCAGCCTTATTGCGGTGGTCGGTGTAAGGCTGCTCGAAAAACGCTTTCCCAACCTCGGGCACTAGGCGATGCTGACTTTCATCCATCTGCTCAGCCGGGTGCCGCGTCTGGACGATCGCGCCTTCGCCAGACGTATCGGCCTCGTGATCCTCGCAACCGATCACACCACCGAACCGGACTTCGCGACGCTCGTCGCGAACGAGCGTATCGGCATCTACGTGAATCGCGTGCCGTACGCCAACCCGGTGACGCCGGAGAATCTGCTCGCCATGCAGCCTTCGTTGACCGCCGGCGCCGCGTTGATCTTGCCCGGCGAAGCGCTCGACGTGGTGATGTATTCGTGCACGTCGGCGTCCGTTGTGATCGGAGATGCGGAGATCGAGCGAGCTATTCATGCGGCGAAACCCGAGGCACAAGTTGTCACGCCCACGGCCGCCGCGGTCACCGCCCTTAAAGCGCTCGGCGCGCGCCGTATTAGCGTGCTGACGCCCTACACGGTTGAAACCAGCCGGCCGATGGCCGAGTACTTCGCCGCACAAGGTTTCATCATCGACCGCTTCACGTGCATCGGCTTGACCGATGACCGGGAGATGGCGCGGATTTCCTACGACGATATCGTCGCATTCGCGCGTGACGCGATGGCGGAAGAATCCGACGCGCTCTTTATTTCCTGCACGGCGGTGCGGGCGGCGGCGGTTATCACGCGAATCGAAGCCGCCATTGGCAAGCCGGTCGTGAGCAGCAATTTCGCCACTGCCTGGATGTGTCTGCGTCTTTGCGGCGAGACCACGGCCAAACCTGCGCAGGGACGATTGATGACGCTGCCGCTGCCTGTCAGTTAAGTCAAATAGCTTAGCGCCGGGCAACCGGACGTCATGGAAAACCCCAACAACTGCATCGTCCTAGAACATCTTTCAAATATCGCCTCAGCGGTATTGTGGACTCGGGGCGGTGCTGAATATGTCGGATCGCTCGAAATTCAGGAGGAACGATGAGCTACGTACAGCCATGGGACAGCGAGGCCCTGCAGCCCCAATCACCGAGCCTGTTGCGGCGCGCCATCGCCGCGTCGGCGCTGGGCAATGCCACGGAGTGGTTCGACTATGGAATCTACGCATACGGTCTGACCTACATATCGGCAGCGCTTTTCCCCGGCAGCACGGCACAGGCCACCTTATTCGCACTTGCCACCTTTGCCATTTCGTTTCTGGTTCGTCCGCTCGGCGGGCTGTTCTGGGGGCCGCTCGGTGACCGGCTGGGTCGCAAGCACGTGCTGGCGCTGACGATCATCATGATGTCGGTGGCAACGCTGCTGGTCGGGCTCGTGCCGACTTACGCGCGCATCGGATGGTGGGCACCAGCGCTGCTGATCGTCTTGCGGATGGTCCAGGGGTTTTCGACTGGCGGGGAGTATGGCGGCGCGGCTACTTTCATGGCCGAATATGCCCCTGACAGGAAGCGCGGTTTTTGCGGCAGTTTCCTTGAATTCGCCACCCTTGCGGGTTTCTCGCTCGGCGCGTTCCTGATGCTCGGTTGTTCCGTCCTGCTGGGGAACACAGCCATGCATGCCTGGGGCTGGCGACTGCCGTTTCTGATCGCGGCACCGCTTGGTCTGATTGGTTTCTATCTGCGTTCGAAGCTGGAGGACACGCCCGTCTTCCTCGAACTGGAACAATCGAGCCACAAGGAACAGCGTACCCGCGTGCCGCTGAAAGCCTTGCTGACGGAATACTGGAAGCCGCTGCTGTTGCTGGGCGGCCTGGTGGTGGCGTTGAACGTCGTCAATTACGTGTTGCTGGCTTATATGCCGACTTTCATGCAGAAACAGCTCGGCATGAGCGACAACATGTCCTTGCTCGTACCGCTAATCGGTATGTTGGCGATGATGGTCTTTCTTCCTTTTGCCGGGACATTCTCGGATCGGGTTGGCCGCAAGAACGTCTGGTGGTTTTCGCTGGTTGGGCTCTTTGTCGCAGCCATTCCGATGTTCCTCCTGATGAAGCATGGCGTGCCCGGAGCAATCGTAGGTTTCTCCCTGCTGGGCTTGCTGTACGTTCCACAACTTGCAAGTATCTCGGCCATGTTCCCAGCGATGTTCCCCACGCAGGTACGTTACGCCGGGATGGCGATCGCCTACAACATCTCCACGTCAATCTTCGGTGGAACAGCGCCGATGGTGAACGAATGGCTTATCGCGCATACCGGCAATACGCTTATGCCGGCGTACTACATGATGGGCGCTTGCGCGATCGGCGCGTTCGCGCTGATCTTCGTGACGGAGACATCGGGCTGCTCGATACGCGGGCGGGAGATACCCGGCAGGAAGTAGGGAATATTCAACGCGCCGGTGATCAGGCCTTCAATGGCAGCCAGATTTCGAGTCCACCCATGCCACTGACCGGGTCGAACTGTTCGCTATAGCGCTCGAAATTCGGCGCGTCCGCAGGCACATGTCCCGACGCCGGCAGCCATTGATTCCATATCGTGTTGACGGTGCGCCGGATCGACGAGATGTGCTCGCGGTGGGTGAATACCGCATAGCGTTGCGCGACAATGCGCAAGCGGTTCAACTCGGCGGGCAGTGCCGAGAAGTCGCCGACCTCGACGCCGCACAGGTAGTCGAAATTGCCCGCGTCGTCGGCGTTGTAGCAAACGCCGTAGGCTACACCGCCCACTTGTCCCGGCACCTTGCCGAAGTAGTCCCGAAGCGCTGCGCGCGCGTGGTCATCTCGACAATATTGCCATCATAGCCAGGCGTGATGCGGCGCATTTGATCGCGCTTGCGGTTTTGCCGCGCTCAGCGAGCTATGTGTGGCGAGTGGTTCGCGTTCAAGCAGGTGAAACGTCTTCGGCCGGTGAGCCGCAATACGTCGCAGGTCAATAGTTTTCCGTCGTTGCCTCGTTGCCCGGGGAGCGAGACTGTTCCGATGCGGATGCGCCGCCAGCGTGTGCGCCGCCAGCTTGCCCCGGGCGCAACAGCAAACCGCCCAGCACACCCGCCGCCGCCGCGAAGATCGCACCGAACAGAAACGCCACGTGATAGCCGCTGTTGAGCGCTGTCACTGCGTTTTCAGAAGCCTGCATGGCGTCGCTGCGCGCGGCCGCGAGACTCGCTAGCACCGCGAGGCCGAGTGCGCCCCCCATCATGAACGATGTATTGACGATACCGGACGCGAGGCCCGAATCGCTCGGACCGACGTCGCTCATGGCAGCCAGCAGCAGGGGATTGAACGCGATGCCCGCGCCGAAGCCAAGCAGAATCATGCCGGGAAGCACGTCGAGCACGAAGCTGCCATTGACCGGTGCACGCGCAAACAGCGCGAGGCCACACGCGGCGACCAGCAACCCGGCGGCAAGCGGAAGACGCAGACCGAAGCGCATCACCACGCGTGCCGACAGGCTCAACGAAAAGAACGCCATGATCAGATTGGCGGGCAGAAACGCGAGCCCGACCTGCAACGGCCGGTAACCGAGCACGCGTTGCAGATACAGCGCGGAGATAAAGAACCACGCGAACATCGCAGCCGCCCACAGTACGCCGACCACGTTCGCCGTCGCGACATTGCGCAAGCGGAACAGACCGAGCGGCATCAACGGATGCTGTACGCGCGCTTCGATAATGAGAAATACGGCCAGCAGCGCAAGCGCGGCGAACAGCATGCCCAGCGTCTGCACCGAGGTCCAGCCCGCTTCATTGCCGTTCACAACGGCGTACACGGCTAGCATCAGCGACGCAGTCACCGTGACCGCGCCGGCCACGTCGAGCCGTTCGCCATGCGCGTGACCGCGTGCCGACGGCAAGAGCGCGAGGCACAGCGCGTAGACGGCGACGCCAATAGGCAGGTTGACGAGAAAGATCCAGTGCCAGCTCAGCAGGTTGGTCAGCAGCCCGCCGAGCAATACGCCGATGCTGCCCCCACCTGCGCAGACGAAGCCGTATACGCCCATCGCTTTCGCCCGTTCACCGGTCTCGGTGAACAGATTCATGATCAGCGATAACGAAACAGCGGAGACGACCGCGCCGCCCAGACCCTGCACGGCACGCGCGCTCACCAGCAGCACTTGCGAATTCGCCATGCCGCATGCGAGCGACGCCAGCGTGAACAACGTGATGCCGCCGAGGAACAGTTTGCGGTGTCCGTAAAGATCACCGAGCCGCCCGCCAAGCAGCAGGCAGCCGCCGAAGGTGAGCATGTACGCATTGACCACCCACACCAGCGAGGTCTCGGTAAAGCCGAGGTCCACGGCGATAGACGGCAATGCAACGTTCACGATCGTCGTGTCGAGCACGATCATGAGCACGCCGAGGCACAGAACGATCAGCGCCAGCCAGCGTTTGTTGCCGTGGATGGAATGGGTCATGCGGGAGCTCCTTTGCCGTGGTCAGTCGGGCGCAAGCGGATGCAAGCGGATGCCGGACGTGCCGCCGCTCGACACGAAGTCGGAAACCCGGTCGGCAACCCGTTGAAGGCAATGGGGAATTTTAGTCTAGCACCCGCGACTTTCGACCCACAACTACGAATTCCTGGGCGGCGTTTGCCGTCAATCGCCACCCAGTAGTTCGTACTTGCCGCCGCGCTCCAATGCCTTATTGATGTGGCCGAGGTGCAGCTTCAACTGCGCGCTTCACACCCGCGACTTCGCGCCCATCAGTTGATTGGACGGCAACGTCTCATCGAGCAGCTTACGCGCGCTTTCGATGCCGGCCACCGGCAGTCCCTCAGGATTCAGCAAGCCGACTTGCACGAGCACGGACGCCTGATCCCAATAGATGTGCTCGTTGTACAGCTTGTCGCCGCGAAAGCACACCACTGCCAGCATCGGCACTTCGAAGTATTTACCGGTCGGTGCGACGCCGGGCAGCAACCAGTCGATTTCGCAGCTATGCGTGCAGCTGAAAATGAATTCGTCGACGATACGATCCGCGCCGATTGTGCGCGAGATTGGAATCAGTTTCGTATCGGCGGGATTCGAATTGACGAAATGATGCGTATAGAAACGCTTGAGGTTGTCATGTCCCACGCCGCCCGTCATGGTGGGGACGTGATTGACGTAGGGTTGCGCGACCATGGTCGGCATGACGGCATCCACGTCGCGCGTGGCGAACTCGTAATAGCAATGTGCTTCCCACAACGCGTTCAGATCGAAGACCGGACCCAGCACTTTGCGCAGCAACGCGAGCGTGCGCGAATAGGCCATCATCGCGGCGGGTTTATCGTACTGCGGGCGCGATGGCGCGGCGAAAGCGTGATCGCAGCCCGGGTACACGTATTGCTCGATTTGCAGACGCGTACGCAATGCCGTGCTGATTCGCTCGCGCGTTTCGGGCGGACAGTGCGCGTCGTTTTCGGGGAAATGAAACACCATTGGGCAGCGCACGGCCGGCACTTCATCCAGATACGCTTCGAGACCGACGCCGTAGTAGCTGACTGCGCAGTCCACGTCAGTGCGTGCCGCGCTCAGGAACGCGAGTTTGCCGCCGAGACAGTAACCGACTGTCCCCACCTTGCCGGCCTGCTCGGGCAAAGTGCGCAATGTCGCGACTGTTGCCGCGATATCGTCGACGGCGAGATCGACATTGAAGCGTCCGAGATAGTCGAGCGCCTGCTTCATATCGGCCTCGCCATAGCCGAGCGAGATACCCGGCTTGATCCGCCAGAACAGATCCGGCACCAGCACCACATAACCTTCTTCTGCGAATCGGTCGGCCATCGACTTCATCGTTTCGTTGATACCGAAAATTTCCTGCAGCAGGACGAGCCCCGGGCCCGAGCCTTGCGCCGGACGCGCGACGTAGGCATTGAAACGGCCGCCATCCTGGGCGACGACTTCGACGAAAGAGGCGGCCATGCGATATGTCTCCGACAGGAAAGAGGGGCTATTCGAGGGTCTACGCGAGTGTACGCAATTCAAAGCGTTTGAGCTTGCCGGTTTCGGTGCGTGGCAGCGAGCCGACGAAAGCGATGACGCGTGGGTATTTGTACGGCGCTACGCTATTTTTCACGAAATCCTGCAGTTGCGCGACCAGTTTGTCATCCGGCGCAAAACCTGGGTTCAGCACCACGAAGGCTTTGACGATCTGCCCGCGCGTTTCGTCGGCCACGCCGATCACGCCGCATTCTGCCACCGCGTCGTGTTGCAGCAGCACGCTTTCCACTTCCGGCCCGGAGATGTTGTAGCCGGCGGAGACGATCATGTCGTCGGCGCGCGCCTGATAAAACACGTAACCGTCTTCGTCGAGATAGACCGAGTCGCCGGGAAGGTTCCAGCCGTCGCGGACAAACCGGCTTTGCCGTTCGTCGGCCAGATAGCGGCAGCCGGTCGGCCCGCGTACCGCGAGTTTGCCGATCGTGCCGGGCGCGACGGGTTGCATGGCATCGTCCACGGCTTGCACGACGTAGCCCGGCACCGCGCGGCCGATGGCATGCGGACGAATCTCGCCGCCTTGCGCCGAGATGAAAATATGGATCAGTTCCGTGCCGCCGATTCCGTCGATCATGTCGATGCCGCTTGCGTCGTGCCAAAGACGGCGCGTCGAATCCGGCAGCGCTTCTCCCGCCGAGACCGTTTTCTTCAGGCTTGAAACGTCGTGATGCGCAACGAGCGGCGCCATTTGCCGATAGAACGTCGGCGCGGTGAACATGATCGTCGCGTGAAAGCGCTTGACCGTTTGCAGCAAGGTCTCGGGCGTGAGCCGCTCGATCAGTACCGTCGACGCACCCACTCGCAGCGGAAAGCACAACAGGCCACCGAGGCCGAATGTGAAGGCGAGCGGCGGCGTGCCGCAAAAGATATCGCTCGATGAAGGTTTTAGAACATGACGCGGAAACAGATCGCACATCGCCAGGACGTCGCGATGAAAATGCATGCAGCCCTTCGGCGCGCCCGTCGTGCCACTGGTGAAGGCGATCAGGCAGACGTCGTCAGCGGCGGTGTCGCAGGCGGTGAAGTGGTCCGGTTTGTTGATCGCGAGCGTGTCGAGCGAATCGGCGGAATCGTCATGAAACAGGCGCGTTTGTTTCAGGCCTGGGCAGTAGAACTCGTCCTGAGGATTGTTGCAGCGCGCGAGTTCATCGGTTAGGCGCGCGTCGCATAGCGCGGCGCTGACCTGTGCCTTCTCGATGATCTGCTTGAGTTCTTTCGCGCGCAGCAGTGGCATGGTGGGCACCACCACGAGGCCGGCCTTCAGCGCGGCGAGCGCTGTCACTGCCATGTGCAAGGTATTCGGTCCACGCAGCAGCACGCGGTTGCCCGGCTGCAAACCCATTTCGTCGACCAGTACATGCGCGCTGCGATTGACGAGCGCAAGCAGCTCGCGATAAGTGGTTGCCTGAGGCGTTCCCTCTGCGTCCGACCAGATCGCCGGATGATCGCGATGGCCGGCTGCGATAGTCGTGTCGAGCAATTCCGTCGCGCAATTGAAGCGCGCCGGGTAAGCCACGTCCGGGTTGTCGAGCAGAAAGACAGGCCACTGATCCTGCGGCGGAAGATTGTCGCGCGCGAAGGTATCGACGTGTGCTGACGGTTCCATCATGGTCTCCCGGGCGTTGAGCCGGATGAATGCGCTTCGGTTGGCTTGGTGGGTTTCGTGTTTCGTGTGCTTACTGGGGAACCACTGCCGTGGCTTCGATTTCGACCTTGGCTTCGTCTTCGATCAACGCGACGACCTGTACCGCGCTCATCGCGATGTCGTAGTCGCCGATCAGTTCGCGAAACGCACGGCCGATATCTTTCAGCGCGGCGAGGTATTCGCGCTTGTCCGTGACGTACCACGTCATGCGGACCAGATGCTCGGGTGTGCCGCCCGCTTCATGCAATACGGCGAGTACGTTCTTGAGCGCCTGAATGGCTTGCTGCGCGAAGTCGGTGGTCTGGAAACGCGCCTGTTCGTCCCAGCCAATCTGGCCGGCGATAAACACTTGCGTACCGGTTGCCGCAACGCCGTTCGCGTAGCCGCGCGGCTTGATCCAACCGGCCGGGAGGAGAGCTTTTTTCATGAGCGATGCGCCTCAATAGATTCGGGCTGTGGGGCGAACATCGCGAGCGCGCTCGCGATATCGTCGGGAATGTCGATGGATGTGCCGCTTTCGAGCGATGTCGTGACTAGCACCTGTTTCGCGCTGAAGCGGGTTTCGTTACCGTGCTGGCCGACGATCTCGATGCTGATCGAGCGGCGCCCCACCTTCGTGACGTTGAGTGACAGCGTGATCGTTTCACCCATCTGGCTCGGCCGCGAAAACTCGCAATCGAGTTTGACGATCGGCAAGCCGATACGGCGTTGCGCGATCATCTGCGCGTAGTCGATATGCAGGGCTTCGTTGAACCAGTCTTCGACCAGTGCGTTGGTCATCACCAGATATTGCGGAAAGAACACGATGCCGGCAGGATCGCAGTGCTGGAAGCGGATGCGGACCGGTCTTTCGAAGGTCATATTCATTTCGCCGCGTCCTTGATGACTTCCGCAGCGTGAGCTTTCAAAAGATCGCGGCCGACAATCAACTGCTGCACTTCAGTCGCGCCTTCATAGATCCGCAACGCACGAATTTCGCGGTACAGCATCTCGACGGCCGTGCCGCTTTGCACGCCCATGCCGCCATAGAGTTGCACTGCGGAGTCGATCACCTGTTGTGCGCCTTCGCTTGCGTGCCACTTGGCCATCGCGGCTTCACGCGTGACGTTCTCGCCCTGATCGCGCAGCCAGGCGGCGCGATAGACCAGCAACGCGCTGCTGTCGATCGTCAATGCCATCTGTGCGAGCTTGGCTTGCGTGAGCTGAAAATCGCCGAGGGTCTGTCCGAACATCTTGCGCGACGACGCACGCGAGAGACCTTCAGCCATGGCATGACGCGCGAATCCCAGCGACGCAGCTGCCACCGACGTGCGGAAAATATCCAGCGTACGCATGGCGAGTTTGAAACCTTCGCCGGACGCGCCGAGCATCTGGCTGCGCGGCACGCGTGCGCCGGAAAAATGCAAACGCGCTAGTGGATGCGGCGCGATCACGTCGATACGTTCCGCGATTTGCAGACCCGGCGTGTCGGCATCGACGATGAAGGCGGTGATGCCGCGTGCGCCCGGCGCTTCACCGGTTCTGGCGAACACCACGTAGAAATCGGCGATGCCGCCGTTGGAGATCCACGTCTTGTCGCCGTCGAGTACGTAGGCGTCGCCGTCTTCGCGTGCGCTCAATGCCATTGCCGCGACGTCCGATCCCGCTTCCGGTTCCGACAAGGCGAATGCGGCGATGGCCGTGCCGTTCGCCACGCGTGGCAAATAGCGCGTCTTTTGCTCATGCGTGCCGCCGAGCGAGATCGCGCCTGAGCCGAGTCCTTGCATCGCCAACGCGAAATCCGCGAGACCGGAATGCCTGGCGAGGATTTCGCGCAGCAGGCACACCGCGCGTGTGTCGATCGTGTCACCGTGGCCGCCATAAGCAACGCCGCCGACGCCGTATTTCAGCCAGCCTGCCGCGCCGAGTTCACGGACCAGATGGCGGCAGGCTGCATCGACGTCATCGTGCTTTACGTGCGAAAGATTCGCGCGGCACCATGCTTCGATACCCGCAGCGAGTTCGCGATGGCGCGGTTCGAAGAACGGCCAGGCCAGCGCGCTGTGCAGATCCATATCGTTTTTATCGCTGTGAGTGCTCAATTCAATCTCCTTCGAACACCGGGCGCGACTTCGCGGCAAACGCGCTATACGCGCGTTCGAAATCGCGCGTGCTCATACAGATTGCCTGTGCTTGCGCTTCCGATTCGATCGCCTCGTCGATGCTCATGCTCCATTCCTGGTGCAGCATCTTCTTCGTGATACCGTGCGCAAAAGTCGGACCGGCGACGAGATCGGTGGCAAGCTTTTGTGCGTCCGCGAGGAGGGTTGCCGGTTCGCACAGGCGGTTGTAGAAACCCCAGGCGTGGCCTTCGTCACCACTCGCCGAGCGGCCGGTGAACAACAATTCGGCGGCACGTCCCTGACCGATGATGCGTGGCAGGATCGCGCACGCGCCCATATCGCAACCCGCGAGACCGACCCGCGAGAACAGAAACGCGAGCTTGCTGCGCGCAGTGGCCAGGCGCATGTCGGACGACATCGCCAGAATCGCGCCGGCGCCGGCGCATACGCCGTCGACTGCGGCAATGATGGGCTGCGGGCAATGGCGCATTGCTTTGACCAGATCGCCGGTCATGCGCGTGAACAGCAGCAGTTCCGGCATCGGCAGATCGATCAGCGGCGCGATGATGTCGTGCACGTCGCCGCCGGAGCAGAAGTTTTCGCCTGCGCCGTGAATCACTACAGCCTTGACGTCAGTCGCATAGGTGAGTTGGCGGAACAGATCGCGCAACTCCGCATACGATTCGAACGTCAGCGGGTTTTTGCGTTCAGGGCGGTTCAGCGTGATCGTCGCGACTTTATCGGCGACCGACCAGCCGAAATGTCGCGCCTCGTAACCGGCGAGCGTCAGGCGGTTGCCGGCCAGTAGCGCGTCGGCGGTGGATCGTGTCATGAGTCTCTCCTATGTCGACCAGAGTTCGCGCTTTAGCGCGTTACTCAGGTCCCATGCAAAGCGGTCGACCAGAGTTCGCGCTTTAGCGCGTTACTCGGGTCCCACGTAATTTCGTTGCGCAGTTCGGTTCGATCAGTCTTTCAGACTGTCGAGCAGATGTTTCTTAAGCTTGCCGAGACGCTGATGGGTGCGCGATTTTTCATCGAGACTTAAGCCGCCAAACAGTTCGACGACCCATTGCTCATGCGCGACTGCCATCTTGTCGAACGCCTTTCGACCAGTGGGCGTCAGACACACGCTGATCGAACGGCGGTCGTTCGGATCGGTGTCGCGCGAAACCAGGCCTTCTTTTTCGAGTTGATCCGTGATGCCGGTCACGTTGCCACCCGTCACCATCAAGCGACGCGACAGTTCGGTCATCTTCAGGCCTTCCGGATGACGTTCGAGTTGCGCCATCAAATCGAAACGTGGCAGCGTGGTATCGAATTCGTTGCGCAGGCGCTTGCGCAGTTCAGCTTGCACGAGGTTGGTCGTGGTCAGCATGCGCAGCCATAGGCGCAGGCCCATGTGACTATCCGCGCCAGTGCTCATTTCCAGATCCACGACGTTCTCCGCTGGTTTGGCGACGCCTTTGCGTGGCGGCTTGACTTCGACCGATGAGGGCTTCTTGATGTTCGGTGATTTGGTCACATTACTTCTCCACCGGAGATGGAAATGGATTGGCCCGTGATTGCGTCCGAACCAGGCTGGCAGAGCCAGAGCACTGCATTGGCGACCTGTTCCGGGCTCACGAAGCGATGTTGCGGATTTGAGCGAAGCAAGGTTTCGCGCGCCTGCTGTTCGGTGCGCGAGGTCTTGCTTGTGATCTGTTCGAGCGATGCGTGCAGCAGTTCGGTCTCCGTGTAGCCGGGACATACGGCATTGACGGTGACGCCTTTCGTCGCGACCTCCAGAGCGAGCGAACGCGTCAGCCCGATCACACCGTGTTTCGCCGCGCAGTACGCCACGACGTAGGCATAGCCGATTTGCCCTGCCGTGCTCGCGACATTGACGATGCGTCCGTGGCCGCGTTCGAGCATGCCGGGCAATACGGCGCGCGTGCCAAGGAACACGCCCGTGAGGTTCACGTCGAGCATGCGCTGCCAGAGCGCCATATCGGTGTGAGCGAAGGGCGCGGCTTGCGCCTGACCAGCGTTGTTGACGAGGATGTCGATTGCACCGGCTTGTGCGAATGCTTTTTCGACCGATTCCTCGCTGGTGACGTCGACGCTGATGCAGGCGACCTCGCCAAGCCCGTTGAAACTTTCCCGCTGCGCATCAAGACGTTGTGCATTGCGCCCCATCAAGGTGACGCGAGCACCGGCACGCAGCAGCGCTTCGGCTACTGCCGCGCCAATGCCGCTGCCACCACCTGTGACGACAGCATGCTGCCCTGCGAGCGTTCTGGTGGGCGTATTCACGTGGTTCCCTCCGCACGTCGCGCGCGTTCTTGTGGCGACAGACCGGCATTCGCCGCAACCTGCGCACGCTCACGTTCGAGATTGCGTTCAAGTTGCGACTTGGCCGCTGTATAAGGCTTCGGCCACATCACATCGAAATAGCCGATTTTGGCGGCTTCATTCAACGTCCACGACGGATTCGCCAGATGCGGCCGCGCAATCGCGCAGAGATCCGCACGACCCGCCGCGATGATGCTGTTCACGTGATCCGCTTCCGAGATTGCGCCAACGGCGATTGTTGCGATGCCGGCTTCGTTGCGGACACGGTCGGCAAATGGCGTCTGGAACATACGGCCATACACGGGTTTTTCCTGCTTGCTGACCTGGCCCGACGAGACGTCGATCATGTCGGCGCCTGCCGCTTTGAAGGCACTTGCGATCTGCACCGCGTCGTCGGGCGTGGTGCCGCCTTCGACCCAGTCGTTAGCGGAAATACGCACGGAAATCGGTTTGTCTTGCGGCCAGACTGCCCGGATCGCTTTGAAGACCTGCAACGGGTAACGCAGACGATTTTCGAGCGAGCCGCCGTATTCGTCGGTGCGTTGGTTGGTCAACGGCGACAGGAAGCTCGACAGAAAGTAGCCGTGTGCGCAGTGCAGTTCGAGCCAGTCGAAGCCTGCTTCTGCAGACATTTGCGTGGCACGTACGAACTGCGCTTCGATTTCCTGGAGTTCGTCGCGAGTGGATTCGTGCGAGTACTGGCTGACACCGCTCAAGTATTGCTGCGGCGAAGCGGACGCGAGTGGCCAGTTATCTTCGTCAAGCGGCTGGTCGATGCCTTCCCACGCGACACGTGTCGATCCTTTCGCGCCGGAATGCCCCAACTGGATACCGATTTTCGCATCCGACTGACTGTGCACGAGGTCGACGATGCGTTTCCACGCCGTGAGATGCTCCGGCGCGTACATGCCGGGGCAGGCGGGCGTGATGCGCGCTTCGGGCGACACGCAGGTCATTTCCGTCATGACGAGCCCCGCGCCACCCATTGCGCGGGCACCGAGATGCATCAGGTGATAGTCACCGGCAATGCCGTCGACGGCGGAGTATTGCGCCATCGGCGAGACGACCACGCGATTTTTCAGCGTGATGCCACGCAACGTGAAGGGCGTGAACATCGGCGGAACGGAGTGTTTTTCAGGCGCGCGGTCAACGCCTGAGCGGTGTGCGAGCCAGTCTTCGAACGTCGAGAGATAGCCGGCATCACGCTCACGCAAATTCTCGTGCGAAATGCGCTGCGAGCGCGTCAGCAGCGAATAGGCGAACTGTTCCGGCTCGAACGATGTATAGCGATCGACGTTCTCGAACCACTCCGTCGAATTACGTGCGGCGTTCTGAATGCGCAATACGTCGATGCTGCGGACATCCGTGTAATGCTTCAACGCGGCGGGCAAATCGCCCGGATGCGCGCCAATGCTGTTGGCGAGTTCGATCGAATCTTCGAGCGCGAGCTTGGTGCCCGAGCCGATCGAGAAATGCGCGGTGTGCGCCGCGTCACCCATCAGCACGATCGGTGTTCGCGTGCCGTCGGCGTTGCCGCGCCAATGCACCCATTCCTCGTTGACAACGCGCGGGAAGCGAATCCATTGCGACGAACCGCGCAAATGCGCTGCATTCGATAGCAACGCGTTGCCGTCCAGATACTTGGCGAACAGCTTCTCGCAGAACGCGATGCTGTCTTCCTTGCTCATTTCGTCGAGACCGGCGGCGCGCCACACGCGCTCAGGTGTTTCCACAATGAACGTGGAGGTTTGATCGTCGAAACGATAGGCGTGGGCCTGGAACCAGCCGAACTCGGTTTCTTCGAAGGCGAAGGTGAAAGCGTCGAAGAGCTTTTTGGTGCCGAGCCAGACAAAACGGCAATCGCGCATGTCGATGGCGGGCTGGTAGGTCGCGGTGTGCTTCTGACGGATTGCGCTGTTGGCGCCGTCGCAGGCGACGATCAGGTCGGCTTCGTAAGTTGTGTCGTCCGTGACCTGGGTTTCGAAAACCAGTTTGACGCCCAGTTCTTCGCAGCGCGCCTGCAGGATATTCAGCAGACGTTTGCGGCCGATGCCGCAGAAACCGTGGCCTGACGAGCGAATCTGCCTGCCGCGGAAATTGATCTCAATGTCGTCCCAGTGACTGAAGGCGTCGAGGATTGCGTCCGCGCTTGGGGCGTCGGCGGCGCGCAAGTTGCCGAGCGTCTGGTCGGAGAACACGACGCCCCAGCCGAACGTGTCATACGGGCGGTTGCGTTCGACCACCGTGACGTCATACGCCGGGTTCCGGCCCTTCATTAACAGGCCGAAGTACAACCCGGCCGGGCCGCCGCCGATACAGACGATGCGCATGCTGACTCTCCCACGTGGACTTTGCTCTGGAATGTAATTTAGGCTTCGATAGTTTAGATGTCAAGTAAATGATGGGCGAAGCCGGCGTGCGGATATCGGCAGCAACGGCAATCTGCAGAGGATTGTCGAGAAGTTCGGTGCGCCTGGCTGCTTGCGACGGTAAGCGATCGATCCAGAAAAGATATTGATCGATTCACTGTTTGGAATTTGCGTGAATCGATCTACTTCCTAAAGTAATCACCATTCTTGATGGAGTGATCGCTGATGAGCCGCTACAGGTTACAGGAACTGCGCAGCGCTTTGAGCGCAGGCCTGCTTTCCTTCCCCGTTACCCATTTCGACCGCGACTACGCATTCGACGAAGCCGCGTATCGCAGCAATCTCGAATGGCTGTCGAGCTATCCCGTCGCGGGTCTGTTCGCCGCTGGCGGCACGGGCGAGTTCTTCTCGCTGACGTCCTTAAGGCCGCTGTCGAGCAGGTGGCGGGCAAGCTGCCCGTCATCGCGCCGGCCGGTGGCGGCACCGCGCAGGCGATCGAGCAGGCGCAGGCGGCGGAAGTGAATGGCGCCGACGGCATCCTGCTGTTTCCGCCGTATCTGACCGAATGCGATTCCGCCGGCGTTGCGGAGCACGCGATTCGGATCTGCCGCGCGACCAGGCTCGGCGTGATCGTCTACACTTATCCCGGCACGGTCATGTCGGACGACGCCGCCATTTTTCAGGCGATGCGGATGGTCGGCCAGCACGGCGGCATGATCGCGTTGCATGCCGAGAACGGCACGGTCATCGACCTGCTGATTCGCGAGGCGCTCGCGCAGGGCCATACCGCGCCGCGTTATCACGCGCTGACGCGACCTGCGATCATGGAGGGCGAAGCGACGCATCGCGGCATCAGGCTCGCCGAACTCGCCACTGCGCTCGAAGGAGGCGCAGAACGCGCTATGGACCGCGCTCAGGACCGACGATCTGCAATTGATCTCGACCGATCACTGTCCGTATTGCATGAAGGAAGGCCATCAAGGCAAGGTCAACCAGAAGCCGCTTGGACGCGACGATTTTTCGAAGATCCCGAACGGCGTGCCTGGCGTCGAAACGCGCATGACGGTGGTCTACGACGGCGGCGTACGCGGCGGCCGCATAACGCTCAATCGCTTCGTCGAGTTGATGTCGACTGCGCCGGCCAAGCTCTTCGGCCTGTTCCCGACGAAGGGAACGCTTGCGATCGGTAGCGACGCCGACATCGTCCTGTTCGATCCGCACGAGTCGCACACGATCAGCGCGGACACGCAGCACAGCGATTGCGATTTCACGTTGTTCGAGGGCCGCGAGGTCACGGGCCGGGTGAAGAAAGTGCTGCTACGAGGGGAATTGCTGATCGACAACGGCGACTGGGTCGGACGGACCGGTCAGGGAAAGTTTGTCGCGCGCGGCGAACTTGGCGGTCACAGGTAGAACGCCATGCCAATCTATGAGCATGCCTGCGATGCATGCGGGACGTTCAATTCCATCCGCCCGGTTGCGAGGCGTGATGAGAGAATGCCATGCCAGGAGTGCGGCCTGTTGTCACCGCGCATCGTCAGCGGTTCGACAGTGCTGCTGGCGCAGCGCGGCGGGAGAGGCCCCACCATGCCGGCCAGCGCTCGAACCGCTGCGTGCAGTACGCGACCAGTTGCAGCGCACCGAGCACGAGACAGGCAACCGCAGTGACAACGTAAAGCGTCCGGATGTCGAGAATCACCTGGCGACCCCATGTAACGGAAATACGCCGGCAACGCCGGCAACGGCGGCGTTTCGCCCAATGGTGCCAGTCGCAAATCTCGACGCGGATTCGAACGTATCACACATGCTGGCATAGCCGCAGGTCACCACGAGGCATGGATCTAGCCGCTCGCTCGCGAACGACCGAATGCGTTCGACGAACGAGTTGACGAGTAGCGCGGGCGGCTGGCGCAACGACTAGCTCCAAAGTGTGCGGCACGGTGCACCGACGGGACTAGACATCTACGCAGTGTAATGCGGGTTTTGCTTAACCACTCCGGACCAACCCATGCTCTGGTAGCTTTCATAGCCAGGTGGAACGCATATCCGACGAACGACCCTTCAGCGCACCATCCGGTACATCGCGGGTGGATGGCGCTCCCGCGTAGCGGCGCACAGTGAGAATCAGTTCGAAATCGCTGCGCAGTGTCGCCGCATCCACCTTGCCGCTTTCGTAGCGGATCAACCGCAGTCCCGCCGCCGAGGCGATCGCGTCCTTGGTCGCATCCCGTCCGCGCGCAGAGTGTGGCGAGTGGTGGCAATCGTCGAGTTCGACGACGTACAGCACGTCGCCGTTGGCTGAACAAACCACAAAATCGAATACCTTGCGGTCGAGTTTATTGCGTGCCGCGCGATTACCGCCTTTCACCTCGATGAGGGCGGACATGGCCACCTGAACATGAATGACCGCTTCGGGCAACGCCGCCCACAAATCGGCGAGGAATGCCGTCTCTCGAGCCGTCAGCAACGGGCGTAAGAGATAATCGACTGGTCCACCTGCGCGGCGCTTTGCCTGAACGAACAAGGCGCCGCACAGACCGATTAACGCAACCCCGATGACGATAATCCACACTGGGTTCATAACACCCTCAAAAGAAAGATGGCGACTCAATTCCCGCAACGCTTGCGCAGGACTTCAATTGGGACTTCGATTCGACCGCCAGTTGGGACTACGACAGCAAGACAGGCAGCGACGTCAGTCCTCTCATGGCGCCCGTCGATATATTCCAGTGCGGCTGTGGGTCGGCGAGCCGCAGTTCACGCGTGCGTTCGAACAGTCGCTGAAACGCCACTTTGCCCTCGAGCCTTGCCAGCGCCGGGCCCAGGCAGGCATGGATGCCGGAGCCGAACCCCAGATGCCGGTTGGGACGACGCTCGATATCGAACTGTTCGGGCTGGTTGAAGTATTCCGCGTCACGGTTGGCCGAACCGATGACGGCACTGATCTGCTGATTCTTTCCGATGTCGACTCCGCCGATTGTCATCGATTCTGTCGTGGTGCGAAAGGTGGCCCGCTGCACGGGGCTCTCGAAACGCATGATCTCTTCGATCGCACCTGGCACAAGATCGGGATTACGCTGCAAAAGCCGATAGGGTTCGTTTTGATCCAGCAGTATCCACATGCCGTTGGCAAGCATGTTGACGACCGTTTCGTGCCCGGCGACCAGGATCAGGATCAGAGCGGCGAGCATCTCGTCGTTCGACACACGGTCGTGCACGTCACATTCCCTCGTCAGCGCGCTGATGAAGTCGTCGGTGGGGGTCCGGCGTCGCTGGGCGACGAGAGTCCGGAAGAATTCCGTCAGGTTGCCGATGCTGGCCATGACCTGCGACATGCGCGGGTTCGACACATCGGGGCCCGTCAGCAGGTCGCGCGCCCATGCGCTGAAGCGGACATGATCGCTGCGCGGCACACCCATCAGATCGGCGATCACGTAAGCGGGCAGCACGCCAGCGAATTCCTCGATGAAATCGCCGCTGCCGCGCTCGATCATCGGATCGAGCAGTTCATCGACGATCGTGCGGATCGCCGGCTCGAGCGCGGCGATGCGCTCCGAGCTGAACGCGCGCACCACGAGCGAACGGATGCGGGTATGGTCCGGCGCGTCCTGCGACAGCAGATTGTGATCGTACGGACAGCGTCGCACCGGTACGCCGTTGACATGCTTGGACGTCTTTCTGGTCTTCAGTAGTTCCGCGACGTCGTCGTAGCGGCTTATTAGCCACATGCCGCCGGTGGGGCCGCCGTGCGGCAACCAGTGCACGCCGCCCGCTTGCCGGAGCGTTTCGTAAGTGGGATACGGGTTGCTGCGAAATTGCGCGCTTGTCAGGTCGAGAGTAGCAGGGGCCATGCGCTTGTCCGTGGCGATTCGTTGGCGATTTCAGTGTTGCTGAGTGTAGTGCCTGCCTGTGCATTGCGCATTTGCTGATTGCGCGGGTGCGCGGGATTCGCCGCAAAAAGTTCGCATAACGGGCAAGCGCTTCGCATGGGTCGAAGTAGCGTGCGGATCGACGCTCGGACGGATGCCCGTCCGAGCGCTCTTATGCTGGCGGCGACTCCGCTGCACGCCGCACTGCACTGGATACCGTACCCGTATTCATCCGGGACGTAACGATGCTGCGTGACCGTCGGGTCTTCGGTCTCGACTTGCCGGCAATCGACCGGTTGGTGTGAATAATCGATGAATAGTTCTGGAATCCTCTGCATCTGCGGCCTGCGCTGGTGCCTGCGCTGCTGCCTGGTTACGCATACCTGTTATACTCGTAGTATGCGGGTCCTTCCCGCTTCGGCCGGATCGGTTCGAAGTGGCCGTCGCCTTTGTCCCACATGGAGACGACGCGTGCAGACGGCGAGCCTGATTCCAGCATGGTGATGTGCGGTCCGCCGTTGATGATCCTGATTACCAACACGTCGATCCTGTCGTCTTCCGCCTGTCCGGCGTTGATCAGGCCGAGTGCCAGATGGGCACCCGTGCTGCGCGAAGAGAGCCTGGTATCGCTGGAAAGACGGAAAGGCAGCGCATCGGCCAGGACAGTCTTATGTTCGGGCGACCGTTCGTTGATGGCGGCCACTGCTTGCGGATTGCTTTCCATCGCGCCCCTCGTGAGCCTGGCCGCGTCCAGATGCAACGATGTGTAGTCGTTGCGCTTCAGTTGCTCGAGGCAGATCAGGAAACTACTTTTGGTGTCATTTTCAGGGATGGTGTTGTGCACCGTCTCCATACCGGCTTGCTGCAACGCTTTTTCGAAGGGTGCCATCGACTCGGCCTGCAACGCCTTGAGGTATTCGCCCTCGTCCTTGTAGTGGCGACGCATGCGGCTGGGCAGGTCGTTGAAAGCGATCGGGTCGAGAGGCGGTGTCGATTTCGCAATGGTTTTCAGATGACTGACAAGAGCCTCGACGGGCTGTCGGCGAACGTCGCGGAGGCTTCGCTCGATGGTCAGATCCAGTTGCTTCTTTTCTTCCTGTTCGTTCTTCGGCGGCCTGAAATCCCGAATGATTGCCGGCGACCATTGCGACTCATACGACGCTGGCTCCGCTTCGACGCCGGCGCGTGGCGGTTCGCGACGCATACCTTGCGTGCCGTTTTGCCCATACTGATGAACGTGGGGTACACCCATCGGCGCTTGTTCGGGCATTGACTGCGCAGGCTGGTGCCGAGACGGGGCCGGCGGGGGGCGCGTGTCGAAGCGGTCGGGGCGCGTGCCCGGCTGACCCATCCAGGGTGCGTGGGCGCCCGGCCCATGGCTGCCGGGTGCCCACGCGCCGGGAGCGGGATGCGCGCCGACGCCGAAGGCGGGCGGCGCAGGATGGAACTGGCCATATGGGCGCGTTCCCCATGAAGGCAGGCCGCCCAGCACACCCGGCATTGAATGCGGATAGCCGGGGTGCATGCCGTTTTGGGGGCCTGCCGGCATCGGCTCATCGCCGAACATGCTGTGCGCCAGTGTGTAGAGAATGTGTTCCAACCGCATAGTCGATCTCCGGTGCGGCATCGATACGCTCATAGGCCGTCGTCGAGATTGCCGCGGTTCATCCTTTGTACTGCCGGTTGCATACCGGTTCAGGCCGGACTGCGTTCCATTTGAGCAGCCTGGATGCGCTCGTCGCGCGATGCAAGGCGAGCGATCCGCGGAGCGGTCCGAGGCTTCGCAAAACCGCGCGCTGCTTCGGGTCGTCCCGGGAATTTCGCGGACCGCAACGTGGCGCGGGCAGCGCGAGTCAAGCCGGGATACCAAACGCCTCGCGTAGCGCGCCGACCGTCTCCCGATGCGCGACGGCGGCCTCGGGGATCAGGCCGCCCATCGAAAAGAAGCCGTGAATCATGCCTGGATAAAAGCGAATCTCGACCTGGTTGCCATGACTGCGCAAGCGGGCCGCATAGCCTGCATGTTCCTCCTGTAGCGGATCGTATTCGGCCGACACGAGCCACGCGGGCGCCAGGTCCGTCCAGCTCGACGGCGCATTGCGATGACCGTCGAGCGGTGCGAAACGCCAGTCGTGGGTGTCGTCCTCATCCGTCAGATAGGTCTCCTGAATCCATTGGATCACGGGGAGGGTCAGGAAATATCCTTCGCCATAGCGGTGGTGGGCCTGCGTATCGGTGCGGGCCGAGAGCGCTGGGTAGATCAGCATCTGCAGGGCCAGCGGAATGCCCGCATCGCGCGCGTGGACCGCGCAGACCGCCGCGAGCGTCGCGCCCGAACTTTCGCCGCCAACGGCGAGCCGCTCGCCGTCGAGCGCGAGCGACCCCGCTTCCCGATGCAGCCATGACAGCGCGTCGACCGCGTCGTTGACCGCATACGGAAACTTGTGCTCCGGCGCGAGCCGATAATCGACCGACACGACCGCGCATTGCGTGTCCGCGGCGAACATCCGGCAGATCGAGTCGGCGGATGCCAGGCTGCCGACCACGTAGCCGCCGGAATGGAAATACAGCAGCGCGGGAAGCGGATCGGCCCAGCACGGTTGACGGGGGTAATAGATGCGACCATTCAATTGAGCGCCGTCGCGCATCCCGATACGCACGGCTTCGACGTCTTCGAGCTGGCGGGCCGGGATGCTGCCGAGCTGCATGTTGAAATCGAAATAATCGCGTGCTGTCCGAGGATCCAACTGGTTGATGCCGGTTACCGCCGCGCCTGCCGCAGCCCGGCGATCGAGAAATCTTTTGACGCTAGGAATGACTGACATGGTGTGGTCCGATGATCGAAGAGCTGCTGTTCGAGCGTGGGGTTATCGTCGGCTACGAAACTGTCTGACGCTGGTGCGATAAATCCGGTGCGTGTTTCGCATACCGTGTGAAAGCGGCGCGTTGCAAGCCCGGCACGTGACACCTTGACGAAGTATTGGTGACGTTGCGCGGCGATCCTTACCTGATCAACACCGGTGCGGGTACTGCCGCGCGCGCGAGCTGCGCCAGCACGTGAGCGCCGGTAGTGGCCGGCGCCAGCTTCAAGGCGGATTGGGCGTGCTGCGCCGCGCTGAAAGCATCGTCGGCCAGCGCGTAGGCCCTGCTCATCTGGCAGTGCGCGTCGAAGCAGCGATAGTTTGCTTCGATGGCCTTGCTGAAGTAAGACAGCGCCGCAAGCGGTTCGGCACCGCTCGCGAGCAGCAGACGGCCCTTCAACAGATTCCATTCCGGCAGATCGGGCTGATCCGCGTACAACCGTTCCAGCAAACGCTGCGCGGGGCCAATGTCCTGCCCGGTGTCGATCGTTTCGTGCAGCATCCGCTCGATCGAGGCGTATTGCTGCCGCAGGCGATAGAGCGCGTTCATCACACTGTTGAATTCGCTGTTCACCGCATGCAGGCGCCGCACCATCGCCTCACCGCGCGTGCCCTCGACCGCACGGCCCGCCCACGGCAGCACGTCGTAAAGCTCCGCGCCGAAGGCGCTCAGATCGTGCCAACGCTGCACACCCGATGCCATCTCGACCTCTTGCAGCCCGCAGCCACCGCCGTTGCGCACTGCCGACGCATTGTCGACGACCTCGGTCGTGCCACGGCTCTTGCTGCCGGTGCGCAGCATGCTGGTGCCGACGAACAGACGCTCACCCTCCACCCGCGCGCCGCGCACATAGCCGTGCAGCGATATCTCGCGCGGCGGGGTCGGGCCGGCGACGTGAATCAGCGTCGAGGTGCGCGAATTCACGCAGCACAGGGACATGCCGTCGACGAACAGCGAATGCGGATGCTGCAGACCGCGCCGTACAACCGCACCGCCGGCGTTCAGATCGAGCACCTGGCCGTCGGCCGCCTCTTGCCCCGATGCACTCGGCTTGCAGCCGAACATCGACAGATAGACGCGGCCGTCGAACGCCTGTAGCGAATTCATATGGAGCGTATCCGCGCCCGGATCGCGCTCGAAAAACACCCGCGTGCGCGGCTCACTGTCCGGCGCCCAGTCGATCGCGAAGACCTGGTTGGTGCCGCTGCTGACCAGCAACAGCTCGCCGTTCCACCACAGCAGCGAATGCGCGTCCTGCACTTGCGCAAGCGCGGCGGTACGCTGCAACCGGCCCGCACCGTCGAACTGCGCGAGCAACGTCCCCAAGGTACCGGGTGCGCGGACCTGCAGCGCCGCGTAATACACGTCGCCGACGCGGCACACGCCGGTCGCGCCGTACACCGGCAGCGGCACATCACTCAGGTCGATCCATTCGAACGCGTTGGTATCGCAATCGAACAACGCCAGCGCATGGCCGACCGGCTTCGCATAGCAGAAACTCAGCAGCAGAGGGGTCATGGAGTATTCCTGTTTCTGACACAACACATGAAGGTCAACTGGCGCGGTACACGGCGCAGCCGTCCGCCAGCGCCGCCAGAATCCGGTCGACGCGCGAGGGGGTGCCGGGGTTGCTGCCGACCAGCCGCAGGAAGTCAAGGGTGGGAGACATGGCGATCTCACTGGTTGGGAGACAAGGGCGACGATGCCATCAAACCCCGGCGGACCAGCGTCGTCTTGACCATCTGCGCATACGCGTCGCGCAGCGGCGGGCTTTCCGAGTGGTACGCGCCCACCGCGTCCCACGTATTGCCGTACTTGACCATCTGTTTCTTCAGGTGCCATGCGGCGACGTAGATGTTGACGCACTCGTCGCGCAGCCCTTGGGCATTGATACCGTAGGTCGCCAGTTCGCGCAGATGGACCGAGTTGATCTGCAGTTCGCCGATATCGGTCGAACCGTTCGCGTTGTGATGCACGGCGGCCGGGTTGCCGCGCGACTCGACCCATGCGATCGCGCGCAGCACGAGCGGATTGACGCCCTGATACGTGCCCGCGCTATCGAAGCAATCCGCGCGAGCCGGCTGGCTGAAACACAACGCCAGCGCGACGGCGGCAAACGCCCGCGGCACGACACGGCCGGACCTGCGGCTGGTGGTTACGCGATGGTCTCGATGGGATGCGCGTATGCGGTCATCGCATCCCGCATTACCGTTGAATGGATCAGTCATCGTCGGCTCTGTAGGGTTGGAAGGAACGTTGCGGCGTGGCGAGACGCGCGCCACACCTCGTGGCAGACCACGTGAGGCGCAGACGGGAGCGTCTCGATTCCGGATTCAAGGTAGTCGGGCGTTTGAGGGAAGTCCATGGCGCAGCGCCAGCAACGGGCCACAGGTTCGCATCGGCGTTCACCGCTTCGGCACCGGGCCGCGGTCGAACCCGCTGCGCACCGCCGACTTCGCATCGCGCGGCGTCGCTTCGCGCAAGATGCCTGACGCGTGCGCGAACGACGCTATAACGCACCCTATTGGCCATTGACATGCCTGCGGCGCGGCCGTTGGATGCGGCCGCATCGATTGACGGAGATTCCTATGCCAGGCGCAGAGAGATTAGGCCACCACGAGTCGTCGCACATCGACGGGCTGCCATCAGGCTCACCCGCGGAACACGACATACCGCAACAGGAGTCCGAGCTAAGATCATCCACGCTCGGCAGCATCCCACAGTTCGAGGGATTGAACCGCCCGCGCTCGCCCGCGCCCGCGATTAGCCGGAACCGGATGCCGGGTTTGAGCCGTCCTTCGACGCCCGAGAACGCAAACATCGTTCATGGAAGGCCGTTCGAAGGCACGCCGATTTCACCAGGCTTCTCGCGCGCACGGCGCCCTGGAAGTTTCGGGTCGGACGATAGGGGAGGGCAGCCAGAGACGCCCGCCTTCCGTCCGGGAGGAAGCTACTTTGGGCACCCGGAGCGGGACATCCCCAGCCGCGCCAGCACCGTATCGCCACTACTGTCTTCACGCGGCTCGACTCCGGTATTTGGGCACAGCAGCCCCAGGCGTCCTGGCACGGCTCATGAAGAAGCGTTCATTGGCAATCCGCAGCCGGGCGACTCGGACCTGAATCATCCTGGCACGTCCAGCGAATCCGGGCGGATGTCCGGAGCGCCGATCGAGTTCAGCCTGCCACCGGGTCAGCGCCCGGAGTCCGGTGCGCAGCCGACCGGGTTCGGCGCACCGCCGGCCTCGCACGGTGTGCCGCTGCAAAACCCAGGGTTCCAGGCAATGCCACCCTCGCACGGTCCACAGCCGCCGTTCCCGGGGGGCGGCGGGCCGCATGGCTATCCGCAACAACAGTATCCGAGCGGGTTCAGTCGCATGAATCCGATGAACCAGACGCCGTGGTCGCAGCCGCTCCAACCCCAACTGCCGATGTATAACCAACCCGGCGGCTACCCGGGCTATCCGCAGCAGAGCCGCTGGACGAACGTGGTGTCGACGGTCAGCAATTGGGTCGGTCAATTCGGGCAGATGGGCATGACCATCATCAGCACCGGCCTGAGCCTCCTCACCGGCTATCTGAACCTGCAGAAAGAAGCCGGGAAAGACATCGAGGAGTTATCGAAGCACTCGACCTGAGTCCGCAGCCCGCGTAGCCGCCCGGCCGCGCGGGTTCACGTACGGTATCGCGACGGGCTCTGCCCGCCGCGATATCGTCGCTGCCTGAACCCATCACCACGCACTTCGGCGCACACCGCTTGCGAGGAAGCCTTATGTCAACGCTGGATGCCAGCGCCACTGCGCGCAGGGCACTTTTCTATCTGCTGACGAACGACACAGACGACCGCCGGCCGCTGTACGACGCGCTACCCGTCGAGCATCCGGTCTACCGCGATGCCAGCGGCACCTGGATGGTCAGTTCGTACCGGCTCGCCAAGGCGGTGCTGAACAGCCCCGACTTTTCCAACCGCACGCCGTCTGCCGAAACCGGCGCGCTGCAGGACACGGCAGGCATTCTCGACATGATGCTGTTTCAGTCCGAGGACCATCATCATCGTTTGCGGCAGGTCTTCGCGCCGCTCTTTTCAAGGACCCGCATGGCGAGCTTGCGCGAACTCGTGCAGGCGGATCTCGCCGCGCTGTTCGCGCAGATCCCCGATCCGGCGCGCTTCGATCTCGTGGCCCAGGTCGCGCAACGGCTACCCGTGCTGACGATCTGCCGGCTGCTCGGCATCGACGTGACCGACACCAGCAGACTGGTCGCCGCATCGCTATCGGCGATCAGGCTTATCAGCTTCGCACCGCTTCGACCGCACGAGCACGCCCAGGCCGTGACGCAGACGATGGCGTTCATGGGCGAACTGAACGGCTACATGCCCGGCGTGCTGTCGCTGATCCGCGCGGGCGATACGCCGGCCTCGCCCGCCGCCGCGCAGCAGGGCGCGACGGCAACGTACCGCGAACTGCTGGTCAACGTGCTGCTGATGTTCATCGCCGGTTACGGAACCACGATGCTGTCGATCGGCAATACCGTCTCCGAAGCATTGCGACGTCCCGGCTTATGGCGTTCTCTGGTGGCCGAGCCGGCCAGCGTCTCCGGCGTCATACGCGAATTGATGCGGGTGGAGCCGGTGGTCCATATCCTGATTCGCTACGCGGTGCGCGACGCGATGCTCGACGGTCTGTCCGTCAAGGCAGGCGAACGGGTGGCCTTGCTGATCGCCGCCGCCAATCGGGACCCGGCCGAGTTCGAAGCACCAGGCGAAGTGCGGCTCGATCGCACAAGCGGCAACTCGCTTGCTTTCGGCGCGGGCATGCACGGCTGCATCGGTGTGGCGCTCGCCAGAATGCAGCTGGAAGCCTTGTTCGCCGCGCTGATCGAGCGCATGCCGAATGTCGCGCTCGAGCGTGACGCAAATCCGTATCTGCAGGAAGGCTGCTTCCGGGGTTATCGGGAACTGTGGCTGACCAATGCTCGCAGCCCCTCGCCGGCAGCGTAACGGGGCGATGTGCGAACGCCGTCCTATCAACTGCCAAACCCAACTGCCAAACAACAGTAACAGAACGTCACAAAGCGAATTGCGCAACGGACCCTGGTGCAACGATACGTCCAGCCAACGACGTTTTCGTTTTCTACCAGGTTCTTTGCGGGAGTTGCATCATGTCTGTCTCGATCTACTTTGCCGTTGCCTCCACGCTATCGTCGGCCGACGCCACGTCGACCTTCTTCGCCAAGATGCTCGCCGGCCAGTTCCGTGATGCCGCCGCGGTCGCCGCGGCGCGTGCCGAGCGCGAGCAAGGGGGGGCCGCGCCGAACTATGCCAGCCTGCAGAACTATGCCGACGTGCAGCTTGTGCTGGGCTGTTACGAAGACGCAGAAGAGATCTACCGGCGCGCGAAAAAATCCATCCGCAGCGAACACGGCACCATGCGCGCCGCACTGTCGCGCAACGCCGGCTGGCAAGCACTCTTTCAGAGTCATCTCAGCACCGCGCTGAAGTGCTTCAAGCGGGTCGACGACGACGCTGACGCGAGTCCCGGACTGCGCCTCGAGAGCCTGGTGGGTTCGGTGCTGGTGCTGTTCCAGCTCGGCCGCCTCGACGGCGTGCGCAGTCGCCTCGAATTGCTCAGCGAGATGGCCCGCGAGGCCGCCGACAGCCGCTGGCGCCGTCTCGCCGAAGTGCTGCGCGCCGATCTGCTCGCGCAATACCGGATGCGTTCGTCTGCCCAGCTCGCCGACCATATCTACTGGCACTCGGCAATTCTCGAACTGCGTGCCGCCGATCTCTGCGAAGCGTCGCCTCCGCTGCCCGAGGACACCCCGACGATCGCCGCGCTCGCGCGCCGCGCCGACTATCTGAACCACCTGCTGGCGCTGTCGCGCGGCAGCCATGCCGGGCTCACGCAGATCGACGCGCATCTGCGCTGGAGCCAGAGCGCCGGACTCGACGACTACCACCGCGAGCTGCGCCTCGAGGTCGCGCTCGCGGCACTGGCCGGCAGTGCCTCCAATGTGGCCGACACGATGCTGCGCATGTTCAGCGACGGCGCGATGCACGGCAACCAGCACGCTCACTGGTACCTCGAGTATCTGTACTGCCAGTCGAAAATGCGCCAGCAGCAGGGTCGCCTGCAAGACCATTCGCAGATGTACGCCCGGTACGCGCTGATGTCGATCAAGCACGTGCGCGCGGACAGCGTCGCCATGCCCAGCGCTCCCGCCGAACGTGCCGCGGCCCCGGCCGACGATATCAGCGCGCGGCTGCCCGGCAAATACCGGCGCGCCTACCGCTATCTGATCGAGCACCTCGAACGTCCCGATCTGTCGGTGCGCGAAGTGGCAAACCATATCGGCGTCACCGAGCGCGCGCTGCAGGCCGCCTTCAAGGCCAATCTCGGTTATTCGCCGAGCCAGTTGATCCGTAGCCGCCGCATGGAACACATCCGCGACGAACTGCTCGCGGACGATACCCATGCCTCCAGCGTATTGCAGGTTGCCAATCGCTGGGGCGTGCAGCATCGCTCGACTCTCCTCAATGGCTATCGCAAGCTGTACAACGAAGCCCCGTCGGAAACCCTGTCGCGCTGAGCGCATGCGTACGCGCAAGCCGATCCTGCAAGGAGGCGATATGAACGGTTTCTTCCCCCCGCGTGTCATCGAAACCGGCGAGATACGGCTACGTCCGTTCGTCGATGCCGACGCCGGCTCCCTCTTCTATGTGCTGCTAGGCGACCCGGCCGTCACCGAGTGGTTGCCGCTGCGTACGCATCGCAGCATCGACGAATCGCGCGCCTTCATCCGCGTCTGCGAACTCGGTTGGACCAGTGCGACGCGCTTCACCTGGGCGCTCGAAGACAGCGTAAGCGGACACCTGCTGGCGGCCATCGAACTGGTGCCGAACCTGCCGCGCGCCGAACTGGGCGTGATCATCAGCCGGCGCGACGGGCATCGTCGGCGCCGCGCGAGCCTCGCCGCGCTGCTCAAATTGATTGACTGGCTGATGGCCCAACCGCAGATGTGCCGCCTGCATGCGTACTGCGCGCCGCAAGGCCGTGCCGTCAGCACGATGACGCGGCTCGGCTTCACGCTCGAAGGGCAACTGACGAATTGGGAACCGCGACCGAACCGCGGACTGGCGGCCGACGACGCCCTGCTGTTCGCGATCACGCGGGCGCCGGGCGAGCCGCTGGCGCGGCTTGTGGACCGGCTTGCACGCACCCGCCGCACCGCGGCACCGGCGCTGCGTACCGCACCCGGCGAGCAGCTCGCGCACGCTTGACCAGTCGGCTCCGCACAGCGCGTCTCGCAGCCGACGCCGGGCGGGCGTTGTCAACTTGTCGATCCAGCAACGCGGACGGCTTCGTTATTCTGGACGTCAAAAGCAATAAAAATAAATCAAAAGCAATCCGAAGTAACCGATACTTCGGATCGGCTCGCGATCAAATATCCCACGCGTACAAGGTTTGAGTCCGCCGCAAACGATAAAAAAGGCCGGTACAAATCGATGTACCGGCCTTGTCTCTGTCAGCAGGACAAATGCCGCCGCGCGCTGTGCAACGGACGCGGCAGCCGTGCCCGATCAGAGGAGTTTCTGCGCAAGCGGAGAGTTCGCAGGAAGAATGGCCCCGCGCCGGCTAGCCATGGCCTGGAATGCATTGATGCTGGCAGCGATGGCGCCGCTCGCGAAGCCGGCCTCGTAGGTCGTCATTTCGTTGACGAAGTACGGCTCGTCTCTCGGCTTGAGCGTTTGACCGTACAGAACGCGCGAGTTGGCAAGATCGCCCGGGCCGTCCATCTTGAACGCACCGTTTTTTTCGCTCCAGTGCGTGTAGTCGGTCCGGTCACGAAAGTTCGTGATCACCGTGGCAAGGGCGCCCAGCTCCGCCTTGTCCGTAGGGTTGGTCGCGTCCTTTTGCGCTTGTTCCAGATCTTCCAGCAACAGGTCGATCTGCTCTTCCTTCGACATGCCTTCAACCTTCTTCGCGTTTTCGCCGAGCGTATAGCTCAGGTAGATCACCGCGTTCTTGCCCACTTTGGCCGGTGGCTGCAGATAAAGTTGCTGGAACAGCGCGGTCGTTTGAACATTCTTCGGCAACATTTCTGGATGGAAGTCCGCTGCCGGCACCGTCATCGTCATCTTCGTTGCACCGACGATGTTGGCGCGCTTGAGCGCCGTCGCGATCTCCGGCGACACGAGCCGCGGCTTGCCTTCAACTTCCTCCGTCAGCCCGAGTTTGACAGCGACGCCAGGAGGGGCCGCGAAGAACAGCTCGTCGAACTTATGCTCCTGCTCGCCATCCGGGCCCTGCGCCTTGACGACGTACTGACCATCGACCTTGTCGACCCCGGTGGCGCGCGTGTTGAGCTGGATAGCCCCGAGTTCGCCGAGTGACCTCCCGCCTTGCGGGATTTCAGCGACCATGCGGCGCAGCGGCTCGTCGGCACCCTTGACGAGCAACTGGTGTCCTTCGAGGCGCTGGTCGACGAGGAAGCGGAACTCCTCGAGGAAACCGGTGTTGAAGTAACCCTTGTAGCCGCCGACGCCAATACCGACCGCACCGAATTTTTCCCAATGTTCGTCAGTCCATTCGTGGCCGTTTTCCTTGAGCAGCAGCTTCACACCGGTCTCGAACGTGTGCCCGTCGAACTTTTCTTTCGCCGCCTGGGAGAGCATGAGGAACCGTGGCACATTGCCTGCGTCGCGTGCGTCGCGCAACGGCTGCGTCAGCGACCCGATCGCGTGGTTGAAGTCGTCCCTGACCTTCCGAAGCACCTCGCTGTCGGGTTCTCTGCCGGGTTCCATCCTGAGGACGTCGTTACCGACCAGGAGCGTCGCGCCGACCTGGCTCGGGTTCACGAAATCAATGTGCTCCAGTTCGAATTTCTCCGCGAGATGCCAGTAGAGGTTGCCGTGCGTGGTATGGAATCGCATGCCGCCCGGGTGCGTTTCCGTTGGGCTCTTGGTGCCGTCCTCGAGGTCGCGCCGATGCGTTGCGAGCCGGCCGCCAATATGATCTTCGGCCTCGAGCACGGTCACCTTGATGCCGGCGTGATTGGCAAGCGTCGCGATCGTGATGCCTGCGGCTCCGCCGGCTATCACGCCGATCGATTTGGGCTTGTTGGAGCCTTCCGGAAACCTCACGAGATTCCAGCCGTGCTTCTCCATGAGACCCGTGTAATCGAACAGGTGGTCCATCGGCAGTGTCATGCGCATGTCTGCGGTGTCGCTCTTGACCTGGGCCTTGCGCGCGGCATCGGTGCCGGCCAGGCCGAAAGTCGCAGCCAGGCCGACTTGTTGCCCTGGGTCGCACGCTTTGAGCAGATCCGTCACGTCGTCTGCCGCCATGTGCGCGGCTGTATGCTCGAGCCACCGCTTGCCGTTCGGCTTGCTGGTGATCGTGGGGCCGACCTTGTTGAGCACGTCGCTCATTTCCGTCGGCGAGAGACCGTGCCAGTGCACCGTGATTTCGCGATGTAACTGCTTTGCCTTATCGGTTCCTGCTGGCATCTCGGCCAGCGTCTTCAGGTTCATCAGGACACAATCCATTTTCCTGGTGCGGTCCGTGGCGGGCCAGGCGCCGATCACAGCGGGCGCATAGTGTCCGATCATTTGCGGAACCATCGCGGGCAGCGTGAGCCCGATCGTACTGAGCTTCGCCCGATAGGGTCGGCTCTTGTTCTTGGCGTCCGTTAACTTGTCGAGCTTCGCCGTGTCGATCTCGCCCGGAATCAGGCTTGCTTCGGCGCTAGCCGCCGCGGTCCGACTTGCGCTGCCGGACGGCGCTGGGCGAACAGGTTGACGCGTGCCGCTGGAAGGCAGCGTCAACGAAGATGACGGTACGTTGGCCGGTCGGGGCAGCCGCGAGCTCGCGGTCGTATTGCGGCGCGCCGAAGTGGTACTGGGTTCGGAGATCACCGGCAGGTCCGGATGATCGTCGCCAACGGTGCGAGTGATATTGAGGTCAGACATGAAGAAATATCCTTTTCGATTTCAAGGTAGTCAGGTAGATACGATGCCCCCAGAGACTGACAGTCTCGGGGGGCGCTCGTGAGTCACCTCGATGCTCCGCTCAACTTGCGTCGCCCAGATGCGCACCGGGTCTGGCGGTTCTGCTCCCGGGCGTTTCGAACGACGTTGCCGCCGCGGTCATCAAAGGTTCGGGGTGCGCTTCGGATCGTGACGATTCGCGGCGCGCTTCGGTTACAGCGACGTCGTGCCCGTCAGTGCTGTCTTCATCCGTGCGGTGTCCGGTCACTTCTTCGATCATCGCCGGCGTGTCGTATTCCCTGCGCGGGGCGCCTTTCGTGATCGCGTTGTCGCAGACCTCGAGCAGCTTGCCGAAAGCGAGGGTCGCGAGGACTTCCATGTACACAAGCGGCAAGGGCACGGCCGCCGCGAGTTTCGGATCGATCTCTCCTGCGGGGTGGTTCGGATTCTTGAACTTGTCGAGCGTGAATGCAGTCACGACAAGCGCGACCGAAATCAGTGATCCAGCATTGGCTGGCACGAGCACGGTCCTTGGCAGGCGTTCCCGCGTCGTCCAGAGCTTCTCCCAATCCCTTGGTCATTGCATTGCCCGCTTCGCCGATTGACTTGAACCACCCTTTTTCATGGTTGCTCAGCCGATGTTCGAGGATATCGATGGGCTGATGCGCGCTCAATTCGCCATGCGTCGGCGCCTCGAGGCCTCTACCGGCGTCTGCATGATTCTTGAACATGGTTTCGCTGACCGCCGTCGCGACGACGGGAATCAGGTCGGCAAACGCGAAACTCGCGGAATCGGCATAAACGTCGTTGAGAACCACCGCTTTCTGATTCAGGAGTTCACCCTTGCGCATCGCATTGAAAGCGGGGATCAACGTCGTCATTACGCGGGGGATCTGCCGGTACATTTCGGTAAGCACCTCCGGCGGCACGGCGTTTTTCCTGAAGTCGTCATAGCGCGACTGGACCGACAAGGGCAGGTGCTGCGTATCGAGCTGGCCGATGTAGTACTTCCTGAGCCCTTCCTCGAACGCCATCGTATTGACCGTCATGAACATCGTCGGGGCGCCGGTCGAATAGCCGGTCAACGGGAGTTCGAGATGCGGCGCAATGTAATTGGCCGCGAGCGGAAGCGTCGGCAGATAGCCGAGGCGCCCGAGCACCGGCGCAAATGTCTCGGCGAGCGACCTCGCAAAAAATCCCTCGAAGTCTTTACGCGTTGTAATGCCATGACTTTCGTACACTGGCGCTCGCTCGATCAGGCTGACGAGCACGTCGTCCGGCATCTTGTCGAAGGTCTTCGGGTAGAGAACCCGTCCCGCCGTGTGTGCGACCTGAATCGCGGATTCAGACACATTGGCGCCGGCGAGATGCCGGAGCCGGTTTTCGGCCGTGGGTGCGCCTGTCTCCGCTTCCTGCGCGTTGCGTGTCGCCAGCGGCGCGTTTCGTCGGCGAAGCGCCACGCTTTGCTCCTGCACTGGGCGCCCCGAGGTGCTCGTGCGAGCTGGGGGCATGTCCCTGCCTGAGGAGCCCATCGGAGTGGAACGCAGCGGATTGCCGCGACTGGTTTCCCCACGCGTTTCCGTGATCGAATCGTTATCGTGAGAGAGATCTGCTGCTGGAATACTGCTGTCGTTCGTGACGTGCGCCATCGCTATCCTCGTGGTTCGGGTCAGTTAATGACACGAGAATAGAATCCGCTACGCTGCGTTTTTGCCGGCTCCGCGAAGCAAGGACGCGACGCGCGAAGCGCGTGTACCCAGGAGGCGAGCGCTGCCATTTTCTACCGCCACGAAATAACAGTTTGCTACCCGTTCACCATCCGTTTGTCGCCATCCAGCCTGGAAGAAGCCTCAATCTCTTCCCGCTAAAGCACTTGACATCCTGAATTTGGCTTCTTAAATTCGCGTCCACTGAGCCGTCATGTTGTCTGGCGGCTCCACGGCAACGATGCCGTGCCACATATGGAAGGCTATGCAGCCCCCTGACTTGCGTCCAACGCTGGTGAGGGGGCTTTTTGTTTTGGGAGACGAAAAGGGATGTTGCAGCACAACCCGAAAGAACCAGGCTTCAAAGGCCCCGTCGTTGCCTGCGTCCAGATGCGGCCGCAGGTCGGCGCGAAGCTCGATAACGTGGCGCGTGCGGTCCAGCACATCGAAACCGCGGCCTCACGAGGCGCCTCGCTGGTGGTGTTGCCCGAGCTGGCCAATACCGGTTACGTCTTTAAGGATCGCGAAGAGGTTTTTGCTCTGGCAGAAGGGTTGCCGGACGGAGAAACCGCGCAGACCTTTACCGAAACGGCGCAGCGCCTGGGCATTTATATTGTCGCCGGCATTGCCGAGCGGGCGGGCAGGCATCTGTACAACTCGGCCATCCTGACCGGTCCTTCGGGGCACGTCGGCATATACCGGAAACTGCATCTCTGGAACAATGAACACCGCTTCTTCGAACCCGGTGACCGTGGCGTGCCGGTTTTCGACACCCCGTTGGGACGCGTCGCGATTGTGATCTGCTATGACGGGTGGTTCCCCGAAACCTATCGGCTGGCGGCCGCGCAAGGTGCGGACATCGTGTGCGTGCCGACGAACTGGGTGCCGATGGCGGGACAGCCGGCCGATTGTCCTGCGATGGCCACGACCCTCACCATGGCCGCCGCGCACAGCAACGGCGTGATGATCGCCTGCGCCAACCGGATCGGGACCGAGCGCGGGCAACCGTTCGTCGGCCAGAGCCTGATTGTAGGAGGCAACGGGTGGCCTGTCGCAGGGCCTGCAAGCGTTGACCGCGAGGAAGTGCTGTACGCCGCGATCGATGTGCAGCGCACGCGCGCCGAGCGCACGCTCAACGCTTTCAATCACGTTCTGCGCGACCGGCGTGCCGACGTGTACGACCCAATGCTCGGCACCGGCTGGCCGTTGTCTCCCTGTTGAAATATTGGCGGGCGCCTGCATGCTCCTCAAAACACCACACGATCACCAAAAAAGGAAAAGTCATGACCCAGTTCGACAAGCAGTTTCTTGTTGCCGCGATCACGGCCATTGTGAGCGTTAGCACCTGTGTCAATGTGTTAGCCGCTGAGCCCATCAAGATCGGTGTTGCCGTCGGGTTGTCCGGCGCCAACAGCGTGGTTGCGCCGGCCGTGGTGCAGTCCTCACAGCTTGCGGTGGACGAAATCAACGCCTCTGGGGGTATCCTGGGCCGACCGATCGAACTCGAAATCACCGACGACGCGTCCGGCGCGGTCGGCGCGCAAAAGGCGTACGACACACTGGTGTTTCAGAAGAATGTGGATGCCATCATTTCGATGGAAACCAGTGCTGCCCGCAACGCGGCGCTTCCGATCGTTGCACGCGGCAAGAAGCCGTTTATCTATACTTCGTTCTACGAAGGCCGCTCATGCAGCCCGTGGATGTACGTGAACGGCTGGGTACCGGAGCAGCAGGTGGCGCCGGTGGTCGATTACTTCGCGAAGAGCAAGGGTGCCAAGACGTTCTATCTGGTCGGCAACGACTATGCTTTCGGTAGAGGCATGCTTGAGTTCACGAAAAAATATATCGCGCAGCATGGCGGCAAGGTCGTGGGCGAGGAATACCTGCCGATCGACGGCACCGACTGGACGCCGATTCTCTCCAAGATCCGCTCGGCGCATCCTGACGCACTGATCAGCGCGACGGCGGGCGGCGCGCCCAACGTATCGCTTGCCAAGCAGTTGAAGGGATCGGGACTCACACTGCCGTACGGCAACCTGGCCATTGACGAAGGCACGGCCCACAGCATGGGTGATGTTGCAACGGGCATCTATATGTCGGGCTCCTACCTGACGAGCATCAGCACGCCCGAGAACGAGAAATTCCTCGCCGCGTTGGACAAACGCTTCGGCAAGGATATGAAGACGCCGAACGAGTTGTCGGAGCCGCAATACGAAGCGTTCTACCTGTACAAGGCGGCCGTCGAGAAAGCCGGTTCCACAGATCCCGCCAAGGTAATCAAGGCACTGGGCCAGGTGTCGTTCGACGGCCCGCGCGGTCCGGTGACGATGGACAAGAGCCGGCATACGCCGCTCGCCATGCGCCTGGGCCAGATTCAGGCAGACGGCTCGGTGAAGATCCTGCAATCCTTTCCGGACGTAGACCCGGGCGAACAGTGCCCGAATATCAAGTAGGCTGGCTGAGGATGGCAGCATCCGCCTGAGCGCCGGGCCTCGCCTGCGTGAAGGCGGTTGTGACAGGAGAAGACAATGGTTCTGGCATTGGATATTTTCACAACCGCGGCCGTACTGTTCATCGTGACCGCGGGATTGATGGTGATTTTCGGTGTGATGAAAATCGTCAATTTTGCCCATGGCGCCTTACTGACGATGGGCGCGTATGCGAGCTTCGTTGTGACGCAACTGAAGCTCAACCCATGGATCAGCCCGCTGCTCGCAGTCGTGGTCGGCACCGTGGTCGGCATGCTGGTCGAGCAGGTGATCGTGCGCCCGCTCTACAAACGCCCGCTCGACGCGATCCTCGCCACCTGGGGACTCGGCATCGTGATCGGGCAACTCATCGTGATGGCCTTTGGCCGCGAGGTCCAGTTCGTGGAAACGCCGCTCAAAGGAGCCGTCTCCATTGCGGGGACCGAATATTCGGCATATCGCCTGCTGCTGATTCCGGTTGCGCTCGGCTTGTGCGCGCTCATGACCGCGCTGCTCACGGGCACGCGCTTCGGCGTCAAGACGCGTGCCGTCATCATGAATGAGGACCTGGCGCGCGGGCTCGGCATTCATTCGGGCCGTATCCGCTTCATCACATTCAGTCTCGGCGCGGCTTTGGGTTCGCTTGCCGGCACGCTCGTTACGCCGTTGTCGAGCGTCGATCCCGACATGGGATTGCCCTGGCTGGTGAGCGCCTTCATGCTGGTGATGGTCTCGGGTTATTCGATGGTCAGTCTGCTGATCACCTGCTTCGTATTCGGCGCTTGCCAGGTTCTCGTCAGCACGTTCGTCAGCCCGGTCCTGGGTGGCCTGACTATCGCCGTGCTGGCGGCGCTCACATTGCGGATTCGTCCGAAGGGGTTCTCACATGGCTAAAGTCAGCACGCCGCCGGGCCGTGCGACCATGGGCAATCCGTCGTTTCGGGATGAACCGGTTTCCAACCGGCGCAAGCTGTCCGGACGCGGATCGTTGATGCTCGGCGGTTGCGTCGTCCTGCTGCTCGCGCTCGGTCCGTTGCTGTTCGGCACGTATCTGTTGAACATCCTGATCCAGGCATTCTTCTTTGCGATCGTTGCCGTGACGGTCGATATTCTCTGGGGATACACCGGCTATCTAACGTTCGGGCAATCGGCCTTCTTCGGAATCGGCGCATACGCGACGGGCCTCGTCTTCACGCACGGCGGCTTTTCCGCCGGTTATGCGGTGCTGGCGTTAGGCGCGGCGATCGCGGCGACGGCCGCGGTCGCGGCACTGCTCGGCTGGCTGTCTTTTTATCGTGGCGCCTCACCGTTCTTCGCGACCGTGATGTCGCTTGTGCTGCCGATCGTACTCAGCCAGCTTCTGCTCTCCGGCGGCGAATGGACCGGCTCGAGTTCGGGGCTGACCGGCTACGAGACGTTCGATCTGTCGCTCGGCGCGTGGTACTGGATCGCCGGAGGCGCCTTGCTGCTCATCGCAACGCTTGCGTGGTTTTTCGTGCGCAGCGACGGTGGCCGGGTGCTGGCGGCGATTCGCGACAACGAGTCACGCTGTTCGTACCTCGGTATCAATACATCGCTGATCAAGATAGTGCTGCTGGTTGCGACGGCGATCGTCGCCGGCCTCGCGGGCTTCGGTTATGGCGCGTTTAGCGGCGTCGTGGCCCCGGAACTGACCGGCTTCGTGCTTGGTACGCAACTCATTATCTGGGTCGCGCTGGGCGGTCGCGGAACCCTGTGGGGACCGGTCATCGGTGCACTGCTGATCAACGTCGGAACGTCGTATCTCAGCGGCAGCATGCCATTTGCGTGGCAGCTCATCCTGGGCGCCGCGTTCGTGGCCGTGATTGTCTTGCTGCCGCAAGGTCTGGTGCCGTTGCTGTTGAAACCATTGCGCCACCTGGCGGGCCAGGGCGCCGAACCCGAACTGGTGGAGCGGGCCGTCCGGATGGGGCACACGCAGGACGCCTCGAAGCCGGCGCTGGCGATGACCGGTGTGGCCAGACATTTCGGCAGTCTCAAGGTGTTGCAGGGCATCGACCTGAACGCCGACGCCGGCGAACTGGTTGGCCTGATTGGTCCGAACGGCGCGGGCAAGACGACGCTGATGCGCTGCATGAGTGACGGCGCGGAACGCTCGGCGGGTTCGGTGTTGCTGTGCGGTAACGATATCCGGCAACTGCCGCCAGACCGATGCGTGCATTTCGGACTGGGGCGCAAGTTCCAGAACGCGAACATCTTCGACACGCTGACCGTGGCCGAATGTCTACGCATCGCGGGCACGATCATCGAACGGCCGTCGCTGTTGCAGCGTGCGCCGACGCTTGCGTTACCGCCGTATGCACTCGAGGTGATTCGGACCACGGGCCTCGACCAGAAGCTGAGTGCGGTGGCAAAGGATCTTTCGCACGGCGAACAGCAGGCGCTGGAACTGGCGATGGTGCTCGGCCTGGAGCCGCGCATCGTGCTGCTCGACGAACCGACTGCGGGATTGACCAAGACGGAGCGCACGCAGATCGGCAACGTGCTGGCGGCACTGGCTCACCAGTATCAGCTTTGTTGCGTGCTGGTCGAGCACGACCTCGATTTCGTCGCCGAGATTGCGACCCGCATTGTGGTGCTGCATCAGGGCCGCATCGTGATGCAAGGCAACTTCGACGAAGTGGTGAATTCGGAACTGGTCAGAACTATTTACGCCGGAACCGCGCAGAGCGCGGGATCTGATGGCGGCACCATCCGTCAGGAGGCGTCATGAGCGAGATTGCTTTGGATCTGCAGGACGTCACCAGCGGATACAAGACCTCGGTGGTACTTCGCAAGCTGTCGTTGACCGTGGCGAGCGGCGAGGCTGTCGCCTTGCTGGGCAAGAACGGCATGGGCAAGACCACCTTGGTCAAGACGATCATGGGTTATCTGCCGAAGAAAAGCGGTGCGATTCGTGCGATCGGGCAAGATATCACCCGTCTGGCGCCGCATCGGATCGCGCAAGCAGGGATCGCCTATGCGCCTCAGGAGCATGCGCTGTTTCAGGATCTCAGCGTTCGTGACAACCTGTGCCTGGGACTTGCCAAGGCGTCGGTTTTCGACGAACGCTTTGCCGGGATTGAACCGGTTTTTCCGGTGTTCAAGAGCCGGTTGAGGCAATTCGCCGGCACGCTCTCGGGCGGCGAGCAGAAGATGCTGCTGGTGGCCCGTGCGCTCATGATGCGTCCGTCGATTATCCTGCTGGATGAAATCACCGAAGGCCTGCAGCCCTCGGTGATCGACCGGCTGGCCGAAGCACTCCTTTGGGAACGCAAGCGTCACGGCACCACGCTTCTGTTGATCGAGCAGAACGTGCCGTTCGCATTGAAGGTTGCCGATCGTTATGCGGTCCTGAAGCAGGGCGAAATCATCGATCACGGCAATGCGAAAGACGCTGGCGCCGCGGGTACAATTTTCGAACACCTTCGCGTTTGACTCCTCCCTATAAGTGGGACGTGGTGAACTCGAATGCACTTTTCAATGCTGCGAAACGGATCGATCAGCGGGATTCAAGTACGATTGTCGTCTTGTAACGCGGCAGCAGGACAAGACGGCGTCGCCATGATCCGGTGGCGGCCTCCAGGACAAGGGATGGAGCAACACCATGACGAGCAGTAGTGCGTACGACGATCCTGCGTTGCGCGCGGGCGATGGCTGGCGCATTGGCGTGCTGTACTCGCGAACCGGCGTGACCGCGGCAACCGAATCCGAACATTTCTTCGGCACCGCCCTTGCAATCGAAGAGATCAACGCGGCGGGGGGCGTCAACGGGCGTCTTCTCGAACCGGTCGCTTACGATCCGAAGAGCGACCCTGACGAATATCGGCGGCTCGCCACACGCCTGTTGCAGGAAGACGACGCGACGGTGATCTTCGGCTGTTCGACCTCATCGAGCCGCAAGGCGGTGTTGCCGGTGATCGAACGAAACAACGCCTTGCTGTGGTACTGCTCGATCTACGAGGGCTTCGAGTATTCGCCGAACGTGATCTATACCGGGGCGGTGCCCAACCAGAACAGCATGCAACTGGCCGCCTATCTGCTGCGTAATCACGGCCGCCGTTTCTTTCTGGTCGGCGCCGACTATATCTATCCGCGCGAATCGAACCGGATCATGCGCGATATGGTCGAGGAGCATGGCGGCGAGATTATCGACGAAGTCTATTTGCCGAGCGATGCCGATCCCGCCGCACTGCAGGAAGTGGTGAAGCAGATCAGGGCGATCGAACCCGATGTAGTGTTCTCCACGCTGATTGGCCGCGGTGCGCGTGCGTTCTATCAGTTGTACCGCGAACACGGCATCGACCCCGCGCGCATCCCGATTGCCAGCCTGACCATGACAGAAGGCGAGACGCGCATGATCGGCACGCAACTGTGCGGCGGCCATATCGTCTCTGCAAGCTATGTCAATTCTCTGAGCAACGAGAGCAACCGGCGTTTCCTGAAATCGTGGCACGCACGCTTCGGCCCGCAACCGGCCAGCATGTGGTCTGAGATGGCGTACAACCAGGTGCATCTGTTCGCACTCGCGCTGGCACGCACCGGGAGTCTGGACACCGCGAAAATAGTCGAGGCGGCCTGTGATGTTGAGTTTGATTCTCCAGAAGGTCTACTGAAAATCGACCCCGATAACAACCATGCCGTCCTGACTCCACGCATCGCCATTTGCCGGCCAGACGGTGTGTTCGACGTGGTGTGGGAAGGTCGCAGTCCGATCAAGCCGGACCCGTATCTGACTTCCTATGGTTTCGCGGAGTTCTGGCTGGATGGAGAACGGCCATGAGTACGGGCGCGCGCCGGCTGTTTGACGATCTGCGCACGCTGCGCGTGGTCGTGATCCATCCGCCCGGAGACGACCGCCGCGTCCTCGAGGAACAGTTGCGCCGGATCGGTTGCCCGGTTCGCGTCCTCTGGCCGTTTCCTTCGCAACTGCCGGTGGATGTCGACGTGATTTTCTTTCTGGTGGGGCAGGAACTTCGAAGCGCTGGCAACTGGTGTGCGGCCGATACCGAAGCAACGTTGATCGCGCTGTCCGATTACGAAAATCCTACGGCCCTGAAAATGCTCGTCGATAGCCAGGCGCACGGCGTGATCACCAAGCCCTATCGTTCTAACGGCATTCTCAGCACGCTGATGCTGGCGCGCGCATCGTCTGGCTACCAGCAACGGCTGCACCACAAGATCGGCAAGCTTGAAGAGGCGTTCAAGGCACGACGCCATATCGAGAAGGCAAGCCGCATCCTGATGGAGGCGCATCGGCTCAGCGAGAACGATGCGTACGAACACATGCGTTCACGCGCCACGAGCCTGCGGGTCACCGTGGGCGAAATCGCGACGATGGTGATCGATGCACATGAAGCAATGGACAAGCTCGGCTTGGTGAAAGCCCCTGGCCCATGAACGCATGTCGAGATGCGGCAGCAAGCCGCCGATCACGACCACGTAGTCGAATTGGCGGACTTCGGGGAAGGCCGCCTGCACTGAAACCGTCACCCCGCAACTGGCTGCGACGATTTCGTTCTGGACGCCAATAATCCTCTACGCGCAGCGCAGCGCAGCGGCCGGCGCAGGTCGCCGAGATCGGCGGCATGACGCAGCGCATCGCACAAGCCGGCGAGCGACAGCAGCGGAAAACGCGGCCACAGGAGAAGCCCCACGTTGAGTTCCGCTTTGGGACGCTGGCCGCGCTTTGCGTGGCGCGTGGCGAGGCGTTCGGGATTCCTTACCGGGCGCGTCGTGCGAATGCAGTAAGTTCGTTGCAATGATTGTGACGGTGTTGTCCTGATCGCATAGCGGGCGAATGATATGGGCTGCTATGCGACATCCCAAAGTATGAGTCGCTGATGCGGCGAACTGCTCATGCTGGCGCCCCGCTTGCTTCAAGCGGATTGACGACGTGTGCACGGCGGCGCTTTATCGCGTCCATGCATTCCCTATCGCGCCGATTCTCCGGCTAACTCTCCCGATCTGTTGCACTCGCCAGCCTGCGCTGTCACACGTCGAATGACGCATGCATGCATGCGTTCGCCGCGTCAATGTCGTTGCTGGCCGGTGCCTGGCGATTCGTTTAGGCGTCAACCGTAACAGATTGTCAAAAACTCGAGGCCTGCAATATTTGCAGGAGAAAATGGCTTCAACGAGTGGCGGACGACTGCAGCAGTTCATGCAGCTCCATGCGGTTATAGGCGGCGCGAAGCGCGTCGCGGGCGGTGATGGAATCTTTGGTCACGAGCTGACTGAGATTTTCGTTCAGCGAGCGCGACATGTTGTCTTCCTTGCGCCGGACAAAGTCTGCGAGGAAATGGATTTTGGCAGGGTCGACCAGAAGTTTGCTGACCTGCTGGTTGTGGTTGAAAAGGAGTTCGCTGGCCAGCACGAGCTGTGCGCCATCTTCGCTCGGAACGAGGCTCTGGCAGATCACGCCGATCAGCGAATTCGCGAGCGATGCGGCATGGCGGTCGCGCTGCTCGGGCGGAAAGAAGGACAGCAGACGGGTCAGCGTGTTGAGCGCGCTGCTGGTGTGCATGCTAGCGAAAACCAGGTGTCCCGATTCGCCGGCCTGGAGCACGGCTTCGGCGGTTTCCTGGTCGCGGATCTCGCCGACCATGATGACGTCGGGGCGCTCGCGTAGCACTTCGCGCATGCCTGCAGAAAAGCTCCGCGTGTCGGTCGGCACTTCGCGCTGCGAAATGATGGCCTGGTGTGCTTCCAATGCGTATTCGATGGGTTGTTCGATCGTGACGATGTGGCAGTTGCGCGTATGGTTGATGTGATCGAGCAGCGACGCCATCGTGGTCGTTTTTCCGGAACCGGTGGGGCCGGTCACGAGCACGATGCCTTTGTTGCTCTCGAGCATCGTCTTGATGTAAGCGGGCAGGCCGAGCTTGTCGAGCGACAGTGGTTCGAGTGGCAGGCGGCGGATCGAAATGACCGTTTTCCGCCCGCCCGAGACGCGGTAAACGTGGCAGCGCAGACGGCAGCGGGTCAGGACGAACGGCCTGTCGAGCGCGCCTTCCTGAAGCCGGTCGCGCCAGTCGTCGTCGATCGCTGCGAGCAGCGGTTCCATCTCCTCGATCATGGCCGGACCGCCGTCCGCTTCGATCCAGCCGCGTGGCGTCTTGATCATGATGGGCCGGTCCTGCTCGATGTGCAGGTCGGTAAAGAAGCGGCGCTGATCGACGAGGTCGAGTATCTCGCGAGTCAGATCACGGAGTTGGCTGGGATTTTTCACGGTTGTGTCGTCGGGTAAGGATGGAGTGCTGCAATCGTCTCAGGCCAGTAGTCGATTGTCCAGCGCAGAGGCAACGAGGTCGGCGAACGATGCTAAAGAATCGGCGCACGACTGGCGGTGAAAACATGGTTGGCGCTATCAGACGCCACGAACGAATACGAGGAAGGTCGCAGATGCGCACGGTCATTACATGCATGGTGACACTGTTGGTGCTGGGCGGCGGATGGTCGAGCTGCGCGTGCGCAACTGCGATGCCAGACGCCCAGCACGATGGACAGGTGACCCTGACCGGCGAGGCGCGTGAAAGTCCGCGCGTGACGACAAGCGGCACCAACATGCCGTTGCGCAATGCGCTGCGTCTCGTCGTACCGATCGATTACAGCATCAATCTCCCGAACGCAGGTGTGTGGGCCGCGACGCCGGTGAGCTGGGGGGCTGGCCATTCGCTGGTGCAGACGCTGCGCGACATGCTGGCTGGACATCCGGAACTGGCGGCCCAGGTCGATACAGATTTTCAACTGGTGACGGTGCGTTACCGGCAGCCGTTTGGCACCGACACGGTTGGCACGCTGCCGCCAGCCTGGAATTCGGTGACTCCTTCCGCATCGGCTTCCAACTCGGGAGCGGGCGGTGCCGCCGTGGTCGGCGGTCCGCTGGCCACCAACGTGAGCGCCGCGCCGCTCGGCGATACCGCCGGCGCGGCAGCGCAGCCCGCAGCGAAAGCGGCGCACTCACCGGCTTCGCGCGCCGGTGCCCAGAGCGCGATGGCGGCTCGCACGGATAACAGCACCGCGAGTCCGACGCCCGCCCAACCACGCATCACCTCGAAAGATTTTGCCGCAGGCGTTGCCGGACCGTCCGCCGGAACCGGCACGGCGACCCAGGCGGATCGCTACGCCGATGCGGCGTCGTCGACTGCTGCGGCCGCCCACGGCTCGACCTCCCGTGCAGGCACGCCGTCCGCTACCGCACGTGGCGCCGTACCCGCGCTGGCTGCTACCGTGCCGAGTGCATCGAGTGCACCGGCTGTGGCGCCTCCACCGCCGCTGCCTACGTGGCGCATCGAACTGTCGGATCGCACCGTGCGGGCCGCGTTGACGCGCTGGGCACAGCAGGCCGGATGGCAGTTGATCTGGGAAGCGCCAGTGGATTTCAGCGTCGACGCTCCCGCAGTCGTCACGGGCACCTTCGATCAGGCGCTGCAGTCGGTGGTCGCGGCGCTTGCGAGTTCCAACGCGCCCGTGCAGGCGATTCTGTATCGCGGCAACAAAGTACTCCGTATTGTTGAGAAAGGGGCAGGTTGATGCGCAACACCATTTCAATGTTTGCACTCTCCGTGCTGCTGCTGGCGGGTTGCACCGGTCTGTCTCAGCGTTTGTCCGATTCGGTCGATCACGACAATGCGGAATCGAAGCAGACGCTCGACGCCGCCCGCGAGGGCAATGCGCATCCTGCCACATCGACCGATGGCGTGATCGTCAAGGACGGACTGTGGCTGTCCGGCACTGCGATCAAGCTGGATCGCGAAAGCGTGCTGCCGGCGGTGTTCTCGCAGCCGGCCACCTTCGACAGCGAGGTGAATTCGCTGCCGGAGTTTGCCGAGCACATCTCGCGGCTCACTCACATTCCCACCCGCGTGTCGCCCAATGCGCTCGCCAATTCGCGCACGACGGGCGGCGGTGCGGCGCAGAGCGTGCCGGTGCTTGGCGCCGTGCAACCGCCGCTGCCGACCTTGCCGGGCCTCTCGAGCACCGCCTCGTCGCGCGGCATCGCCGCGACTGAAGGCTTGCCGACGCCCACGCACATTTCATACCGCAACGGCGATCTGCGCGGTCTGCTCGATGCCGCGGCGACCCGTTTCGGCGTGTCGTGGAAGCTCGCGGGCGGCGCCATCGTGTTCTTCTTTACCGACACGCGCACCTTCCAGGTCAGCGCGATTCCCGGCGATGCGAAGCTCAATGCGACCGTGACGAGCGGCGCGACCAACGACAGTTCGGGCAGCGGCGGTTCGGGCGGCGGTTCCTCCAGCGGTTCGGGCGGCTCGGGTACAGGCAGCACGCCGACCGTCACGTCCAACAACACGGCGAACACCGTCGTCAATTCGCAGTTGTCGGTCTTCGACAGTCTGCATGCGTCGATTCAGGCGATGCTGTCGCGCTATGGCAGCGTGGTGTCGTCACCGGCCACCGGCTCGATTACCGTGACCGATACGCCGGATGTACTCGACAGCGTCGCCGCCTTCATGGACGAGCAAAACCGCTCGTTGTCCAAGCAGGTGTTGATCAACGTGACGGTGCTGTCGGTTCAACTGTCCGCGGACGACAGCTACGGCATCAACTGGAGCGCGGTCTACCAGGCGCTCGGCACGAAGTTCTCGCTCGCCAGCACCTTTGCGACGACGGCAACCAATCCGGTTTCGCTTGCCGCCCAGGTGATTACGCCGAACAGCCGCGCTTCGGGAACCACTGCGATGATCAGCGCGCTGTCCGAGCAAGGCAAGGTGCGCCGCAAGACCTCGGCGTCGGTCACCACGCTCAACGACCAGCCGGTGCCGGTTCAGGTTGCGTCGGAGCAGGGCTATCTCGCCTCGGTGTCGACCACCAACACCGCCAATGTCGGCTCCGAAACGGCACTGACGCCGGGCACCATCACGACCGGCTTCAACATGACCTTGCTGCCGCATGTGCTCGACAACGGGACGGTGCTGCTGCAGTTCTATACGAACATCTCGTCGCTGCTGTCGCTACAGACCGTGTCGAGCGGCGGCCAGGAGATCCAGACGCCGAACGTGAATACGCGCAACTTCCTGCAGCGCGTCTCGATGAAGTCCGGCGAGACACTGGTGCTGAGCGGCTACGAAGGCACCGACGACGACCTCACCAAGCAGGGCGTGGGCAAACCGGATAACTACGCCTTTGGCGGTGGCTATCAGGGCACGCACGACCGGGAGGTGATCGTCATCCTGATCACGCCCGTGATGATGAACGGTGCTTGAGCGAAACGAGCGAACTGGACACCGCGCCATGGCTACCCATATCGTTCAGATCGAGCGGCAGCGTTTCATTTGCGGGCTGTTCTGGCAGTCGCTGTCGCGGCGGCACGAATTGCAGAAAGAGGCCGTCGAACTCGCGAAGAAGCTGAACTTCGACCTGATGGTGCTGCGTGCCGATCGCGGCGTCGCCGCGGTCGGCTTCACCAGCGCGCGCGAAGGCGCGCAAGCGGGCCTCGCCTCGCTCGGCGTGATAGTTTCGAAGGCGGTCGCGCAGCAAGGCGCTTTCTACGAAGGTCGTCAGCAATCGGCACCCAATTGGCTCGGCGCATTCAAATTGCCGGACGGCCGCTGGGCATACTTCGCCGTACGCGACGGCGCGTTTCTGCCGAATGGCGACTGGATCGGCACCAGCGACGAAGTGTTCGAGCGCCTGAATTCCGACTACGGCCTGGGTGGCTGGAACGCGGTGATCGGCGACAGCGAAATCGAGGCGATGGGGTTTCACAACTTCTATCCCCGCCGCATCGAAGACATGCTTGGCAAGCGGCATGGCCGCCTGCGCGTCCCGAACTGGGCCCGGCTGCGCCCGGTGACGCGGCGCGTGTCGCCGCGCCTCGCAGCGGCGGCGGCGGGCGTTGCCGTCGCGTTGCTCGGCGGGGCCCTGTGGGTGCAGCACTACCGCGCTATGTTGGCTGCGCAGCAGGAGCGTCAACTGGAGCTTGCGCGGGCGCTGTTGCAGCGTACGCAGCAGAAGGACCAGAACCTGCATCCATGGGCCACGCTGCCGCTACCCGCACAATTCGCGCGGGCCTGCCTGCAGCATTTCACCGAACTGGCGCCGGGCGGCTGGCAGCTCGAACGCTATACCTGTCAACCGACCGGCGTCGACTACCAATGGTCGCGCAACGGTTCGGCGGTTTCGCTGCTGCTGGAACGCGTCCCGCTCGCGCAGCTCGATCGTAGCGGCGATTACGCGTCGCTGACGCGGCCCTTCCCGATGGGCGCGGTTGCCGACGACACGCTGCTGCCGGGCAAGACCGTGAACACGCGACTGTTCTCGCGTTTCCAGACCCTCGACGTGCCGCTGACGCTGACGCCGGTCGTGTATACGCCCGGCAGCGCCATGACGCCGGTGGGCGCAAAGAAACCGCCGCCGCCGCCGTGGCGGCAATGGCGTCTGCAAGCGAATTTCGGCGGGTTGTCGCCGGACCAGCTTGCTTCCTATCTGAACGAAGCCGGCGTGCGGTTCGTGAAATTGACCTATCAAGCGGGCGCGTGGTCCGTCGAGGGAGTCGTCTATGCAAACTAATTTCTCCTGGCCCCATGGGGCGGCGCTGGTCGCCGCGCTGACGTGGGTTGTCTGCGCACACGCGGCCGAGCCGGTCGCGGTCGCGAATTCGCCGCCGTCGGCTGAAGCACCAAATGGCGCGTGGATGCCGAACGCGGCGGCGGAACTGACTCGCCTGCAGGAGCAGACAGTCCTGCTGAAGGCCGAGATCAAGAAGCTCGATGCACAAGCCGAAGTCGCACAACGCACGGCTGCGCTAACCCGGCTTGGCAGCGCCGGCTCGGTGGACGCAGGTTCCGATGCCGTGCGGGTGGTGGCGATCGAAGGCCTCGGGCACCGTTTCTCCGCGACGCTGCAGAGTACCGATGGCGCGCAGTTCGATGTCAGCGCGGGCGACGTGCTGCCCAACGGGCTGCACATCGTGTCGATTGCCTCGAACGAGGTGGTCGGCCGCTGGAGCAGCGGACAAACGCTTCGCCTGATGCCGGTGCTGGCTTCGCGCAGCGGCGCGGTGCTCAACCCCGGCGTGACTTCGGGGAGCAGCTCGAACGCCGCACTGGGCACGGCAGGGGGCGCGCCGGTCGCCAACGGCGTGCCAGGGTTGCCGCCCGGTTATCCGCGGTCTCAATAGGAGTGTTGCCATGAACCCCTCTTCATTGAGCGCGCGAGCCTTGTCCGCGGCCGCGGCAAAACTGGCAAAGGCAGCGGGCGACGTCGGTCTTGCGCATCCGTTGTCGGGCGACGGTCCGTGGGCCGCCAGCGTCGAGGAGCGCAAGCTGCTCTGTCTGCTCGACGACGGCCGGCTGCTGATCGCCGAAGGCCACGAGATGAATCCGTATGTGCTGTCGTATCGGGCCCGTCTGGATCGCTTGAAGTTCGGCCACCAGCCGTGCCCGGTCAGTCTCGACGTTGTGCATCGCGCGTACGAGGGCATGCGTCGGGACGGCACCGGTGAGCGCGTCGACCACACCGCAATGCAGGTGCTGGCAAAAGAACTGATTGCGCAGGCCTGCCGCGAACGCGCATCGGACATCCATATCCGCATCAAACGCCATAGCACGGAAATTCTGTTTCGCATCCACAACGAGCTGGTGCGTGTCAGCGAACAGACCCGAGAACAGGGCGCGCGGCTTCTGGCCACGCTGTATTCGGCGATGGCGAGCGTGTCCGACAACACGTATAAGCCTAGCGAGCGCCAGGACGCCAGCATTGGCGATCGCGACAAGCTGCCCGAGCAACTGTTCGGCGTGCGTATCGCCACGGCGCCGACCAGTGTCGGCAACATCATGGTGATGCGGCTGCTCTACAACGATGCGGGCGAAACCACTGATCTGCAACGGCTCGGTTTTTCCGGCTCGCAAGCGGCGGAGGTGGACGAACTGCAACGCCTGCCGCATGGGATGAACATCATCAGCGGACCGACCGGCTCCGGCAAATCGACCACGCTGCAGCGCGTGCTGCTCGGCCAGATCGCCGAGTGCAACGGCAGCATCAACGTGATTACAGTGGAGGATCCGGTCGAGTATCCGATCGCCGGCGCGGTGCAAACACCGGTGACCAATGCGGCCACCGAAGAAGCGCGCTCGCTCGCGTTTGCCGCGGCGATCTCCAATGCGATGCGACTCGACCCCGACACGATCATGATCGGCGAAGTGCGTGACCGGGCCTCGGCGCAAAGCGCGTTGCGCGCGTCGATGACCGGTCACCAGGTGTGGACGACGGTGCATGCGAACGGCGCGCTCTCGATCGTCGACCGGCTGATCGACCTCGGGCTGCCGCTGCGCATGGTGACCGACGAGACGGTCGTGACGGGGCTGATCAGCCAGCGGCTCGTCAAGCTGCTGTGCCCGCATTGCAAACAACCCCTTACCAGTATCGCCAACGAATGCGAGCCAGCACTGATCGCCCGGGTGCGCCGCGCGGTCGGCGCGGCTTTCGAAAACGTCTTCGCCCAAGGCCCGGGTTGTCCGCATTGCGTGGGGCGTGGCACGACGGGCCGCACGGTGGTCGCCGAGGTCGTGCATACCGACGCGCAGTTTTTCGCGCTGCTGCGCGACGGTAACAAGGCGGCGGCTACCGCGTACTGGCTCGATCAACTGGGTGGCAGCACGCTGGTCGAACATGCGATCGAGAAAGTCGCCGCGGGGCTGGTCGACCCGCGCGGCGCCGAGCGCATCGTCGGGCCGCTGATGGCGCGCAGCGAACCGGTGCGGCTGCGCCCGGTGGACACCGTCGAGGCGCCGGGCAACGATCTGAGGAGCGGCAATGGCATGGGCGGGGACTATGGGTCTTGATTTGAATCGTCGCTGGGCCAAGCTGAATGCCGGTCCGCAACAGCGTCTACGACTTTACCGCAAGATCGAGAAGATGCTCTCGAACGGTCTGCCGCTGTTGAAGGTTCTCGAGGAACTCGAACTGCGCGCATCGCGCGACGGCCGTCAGCCGAACCAGCCCGAAGCGATTCTGCTTGGCGAGTGGCGCCGGGTCGTGCAAAACGGCGGCGCGCTGGCCGAGGGGATGGAAGGATGGGTGCCGAACGTGGAGCAGATGATCGTGATGGCCGGCGAACAGTCGGGCCGCACCGAAGTGGCGCTGCGCGCGGTGACCGGCATCGTCATGTCGGGACGCAGGATCCGCAATGCGGTGATCGGCGGTCTGGCCTATCCGATCGCATTGTTCGCGATGACGCTGGCTTATCTGTATCTGTTCGGCACACGGCTGATTCCCCAGTTCGCCGCGATAGAAGATCCGGAACGCTGGCACGGTGCGGCGCGGATGCTTTACCTGATGTCGCAGTTCGTCCAGCACTGGATGGTGCAGTGTGTGCTCGTGCTGGTCGCGTTCGCTGCCTTGTTGATCTATTCGCTGCCGCGCTGGCGCGGCCGGGCGCGCAATTGGCTCGACGATTTTCCGCCTTATTCGATCTACCGGCTGATGGTGGGCGCCAGTTTTCTGACCGCATTCGCGTCGATGCAGACGGCGGGCTTCACGGTCGAAAAGTCGCTCACGCGATTGTCCGGCAATGCGAAGCCGTGGCTGCGCGAACGAATCGAAGACATGCTGTTCGGCGTGAAGTCGGGCTTAAATGTCGGTGAGGCAATGAGGAATGCCGGCTATCACTTTCCGTCGCGGGAAATCGTCGAAGATCTCTGCGTGTATGCGCAATACAAAGGGTTCGGCGAGGCGTTGAAAACGATCGCGGACGAATGGGTCGAAACAGGGGTGGAGAGGGTTTCGGTGCAGATGCGCTTGCTAAATGGCATGGCGATTATTTTACTCGCATCTTTATTGGGGTTGCTGATTACCGGCTTCTTCGGGATTCAGCAGGAGATCGCGGCGATGGCCAGATCGCTGCATTGACAGGTGTGCATGTTCAACGCTTTTGGGGTGTCGAAATGAAAGATGTGGACGGTGTAAAAAAGGCCGTTATGAAACCGGCGGGGGCTCGCTGGCGCAGTAGTGCGGCTACCCGGCAACGGGGTGCGTCTCTGCTCGAAGCGATCGCGTATCTCGGGATTGCGGCACTGGTGGTGATCGGTGCAATTGCATTGCTTACCAGTGCGTTCAGTAGTGCGAATACGAATGCGGTGAGCGAGCAGATCAGTGCGATTCAGACCGGTGTGAAGAAGCTGTACTCGGGGCAGAACGCTAGCTACAGTGGCCTCACAAACACGGTGCTGGCGAGTGCGGGGGTGTTTCCGGCAAGCTTCTCGCCGGCCTCGGACGGCTCGGTGACAAATACGTGGAACGGTACCGTGACGGTGGCGGCGGCGAGCTCGCCCGACGAGTTCACGATCACGTACACGGATGTGCCGCAAAACGTATGCGTCAATGCGGTGTCCGCGGGCGGGAGCTGGATGGCGATCTCGGTCAATGGCACGGCGCTTACGTTGCCGGCTACCCCGGCCGATGCATCGGCGGATTGCTCGAGCACCAGTGCCAACACGATCGTCTGGACCTCGACCTGAATGGACCTGGACGGTGCGATGACCTACGACACCAATACGCTGTTGCACCGCTTCGACTTCTCGTACCTCTACCTGGGTCACGCAAGCATCGGCGACCGCTTTTCGGATGGACCCGGTTCGGCGGTGTATCCCGTGCCGGAGCATCCGCGGCTGCAAAACGAGCTGTATCGCCTGAAGATGGCCTGTCGTGACGCGCAGCGGGGTACGCCGGTGTTCAAGGTCGAATGCGAAGGCGTGTCCTATCGCGTGTCGACGATGGACTCCGCGGAGGGCGAAGTTTTCGTGCTGCGCCGGCTCGACAATACCGTCGCGTCGCTGGCCGAACTCGGCGTGCCGCTCGCGTATGCGAGGCGGCTGATGTGTGCGGACCTGTCGGGCCTGCTGATCGTATCGGGCGCGGCGAAAGCGGGCAAGACGACCACCGCCGGCGCCCTGGTGCGCGAGCAGTTGTTCACGCACGGCGGCATCGGGCTGACGTCCGAGAACCCGATCGAACTGCCGCTCGAAGGTCGGCACGGCGACGGCATCTGTTTCCAGACCGCGGCCTGCGCGGACGCCGTGGCCGGGCTGCGCTCGATGCTGAGCTGGGGTGCGCGGATGATCTTCGTCGGCGCGATGGACGAGCCCGCGTTGGCGCTGGAAATGTTGCTGGCGGGACGCGACGGTCATCTGCTCGTCACCACCATGCGGGCCGAAGATATCAGCGCGGTGGTGGGACGGCTTCATGCACTCGTCTCGCAATCGCTGGATGTGGCGAGCGTGCAGGCACTGATAGCCGATGGTCTCGCAGGCGTGCTGCACCAGCGACTCGCGACGGGTATCGGTTCGACGGGTTCGACGCGCAAGCTGGAGACGCAGCTGTTCATGCTGCGTGATGGGGAGACGGCGCGCCATCACGTGCGGCAGGGTCACTACAGCGAACTGGCATTCGAGATGCGCCAGCAAATGAGATCGATGATCCATTCCGACGCGCTGGCCGAGCGCCTGGGGCGGACGTAAATGACAGCGCTCTGGATGGTGTTCGCGATCGCATGCATCACCGGGGTCTATGCGTTGGTGGATGCGAATTACATGCAGGCGACGCCGACGATGGTGAGTGTCACCACCGCGCAGAGCATGAGCGCGTACCGGCAGGCGCTGGTCGCCTATGCGCTTGCCAATCCGACGTTCGTGGGCGCGGTGTCGGCGGCGGCGCTGCAACCGTATCTGAGTGCCGGTACGACAAGCGGATCGTGGTTGAACTATGTGGTGCCGAATACCTCGTCGGCGGGCAGTCTGGTCGTCGTCTACACGACCTCGGCTAGCGCCGCGGCGGCGCTCACCGGCATCGAGCAGTTGTCCGGCGGTTCGGCGCTGGCCGGGGTCGCGTTGAACGGCACCGTGCTGTCGCCGGGTAATCCGGCGGTGCCGCTACCCACGGCGATCGCGGCCGTGGTCCCGAACGGCACGCCGGTCTGGATGGCGCAGGCGTATCAGCCCTGAGCCATGCGAGTTTGCAGACGGTAACCCAGTCGACCCATGCTGAAAGAGGCAGGAGTTTCCATGTACAGGCGCACGGCGCGGCAAGCCGGATTTACGATGATCGAAATGCTGGCAGCGCTGGCCATCGCGACGCTGATGATCGTCGGGATGGCGGCGATGATCAACACGTCGATGGAAGACGCGCGCGGTCAGCAGGCTGCGCTCTACCAGTCGCAGATGGCGCAGGCGGCCACGCAACTGATCGCGCAGAATTCGGCGGCGCTGCTGGACGCGGCGACGCCTACCGTACCGGTGGTGGTGCCGCTCAAGGGTTCGCCGTATCAACTTGCCACTTTCCTGCCGACCAGCGTGCAGGCGCGGAACGCTTACGGCCAGACTTCGTGTCTGCTGGTGTACAAGAACGATCTCGGCGGGCTGCAGGGCCTGCTCGTGACCGAGGGCGGCATGGTCATTCCTGATCCGCAGCTCGGTTATATCGCGTCGAACTCGGGTTCGGGCGGCGGCTCGATTCCGAAGACCAACAATGCGGGCGGCGCAGCATTCGGCGCATACGACTCATGGAGCGTCGCGACGCCGAATCCGTCGAACGTGTCCTGTTCGGGCACGGTGACCGGCGTAGGTCATCTGGCAAGCGAGATTTTTGCGGGTGCGAACCAGGCGCAGAACACCGACTATCTCTATCGCGTCAGCGTGCCGGGAGATGTAAGCGCGAACGCGATGCAGGTGCCGATCATTCTCGCGCAGCAGACAGATTACACCGCGTGCACGGCGACGGTGGGATCGATTGCCGCCGATACCAACAGCAACGTCGTCAGTTGCATCGACGGCGAGTGGGAACCGATTTCGTCGGCGCACTGGCGCGACCCGGTGGCGGCCGCGGCCGATTTGAGCACGTTGCCCAATCCGCAACGCGGCGATGTGTCGATGACGACCAACACGGGCCGCGGCTATACGTACAACGGCACTGCGTGGCAGGCCATCGCGGTCGACGAACTGGGCAACCTGAATCTCGGCAACCAGCAGACCGTGGGCAACGCCTGCGCGCCGGATGCCGCCAGCACGACACCGGTCACGACCGATTCCACCGGGCGCGTGCTGTCGTGCCAGAACGGCCAGTGGCAGACCCAGTCGGAGATCCTGCCAGCCAGCACGTCCGTCGGCTGCACGATCCTGATGCCTTCTTCGGGGGCGGCCGACTATACGGAGTGCAACGGACAGCCCGGCGGCGCATATTCGGCGGGGCCGTATTCGTACAACGCCACCAACGGCACTTATTCATACTCGCAGACGCAGTCGGTACAACTGACCAAGTCCGGGATCATAGCCGTCTCGACGTGGTCGCACATGAACGACGGGAACTGTAGCAATCCCTCGGCCGGTGCACGTGCGCAGATCTCCCAGAGCATCGACATCTATCTGTCCGGTTCGAGTGTATCCCTCGCTCACGCCGAATCGCAAAGCCCGACGCTGACCGACGATTCCGGCGGGATCGAGAATAGCCTGACCCAGGCGCTCGCCATCGGCACCTATAAAGTGGTCATGGTGACGAACTGGGCGAGCTACGCAGTCATCACGACGCCCTGGGCCAGCAGCTACTGCGGACAGCAGGGGCAGGTGATCGCGAACACACCGGTTGCGACGGGATGGACCCTCAACAGTTACTACTGACATGACCGCTCGCTGTGTCGTTTCGGATCCGAACCCGCAACCCGATGTCGCGGGCGCCGGCGCTCGCCCGCTGCGCCGGCGCGCCGCATGTCGCGCTGCGCGGCCGCGTGTCGGTGCGAACCTCCGTGCGGGAACCGGAAGCAAGCGCGCAAGCGTCGTGGATCCTGATTGACCGGAAGGCGTCCAGAACGAATCATGAGTCATACGTTCTGTTCAATCCTTCTTCGATGACCGCCATGAACCCACTTGCACGCGCCATCCTGTTCACCCTCCTGACATTGTGTGCCGTGGACGTGCTGGCCGCACCCGTACACTGGAAGATCAACGGGATCGACTACTCGGCGGACTCCAAGGACGTGAAGGACGTCCTGCGCGATTTCGCCGCGAGCCAGGGGATTCCGGCGAACATCTCGAAGGACGTGTCGGGCAGCGTGACCGGCAAGTTCCACATGGCGCCGAGACGCTTTCTCGATACGCTTGCCTCGTCGTTCGGCTTTGTCTGGTACTTCGATGGCCAGGTGCTCGACATCGTGACGCCGGAAGAGATGAAGAGCACGCTGATCAAACTCGATCACGGCAGCGCAGCCGAACTGCGCGACACGCTGATGTCGATGGGCGTGACGGACCCGCGTTTCCATATCACTTACGACGATGCGCAGGGCGCGGCGATCGTCAACGGGCCGCCGAACTACGTGCAGATGGTCACGGACATCGCCGCGCGGCTGGACTCGACGACGCAGCACCGGGCCGGCACCGTGATCCGGGTGTACCCGCTGCATCACGCGTGGGCCATGGACCGTAACGCGGACGCCGACGGCACGTCGATCACGTTGCAGGGCGTCGCGACCGTGCTCAACAACATGTATCACCCGAATCAGGGCAGCGGGACTGCGTCGGGCGCAGCCACGGGTTCGGCCCAGAACGTGCAGCGGGTCCAACCGATGAGCGACGTCTCCGGCGGTTCCAGCGGCCAGGCGGTGATGCCGCCGCTGCCCAACCAGAGCGGCGGGGGCATCGGGAGTAGCGGGGGTCTCTCCGGCGGTCAGGCGACGGGTCTGCTGGCAGGATTGACCGGGCATGCCTCGTCGCAACTGACCGCCGCATTGAACGGCGGGCCGGGCGGAGCGTCGGGCGCTGCGAGTTCGGACGACCAGATGTTGCCCGTCATCGAGGCGGACCAGCGTACCAACTCGGTTCTGATACGCGACACGCCGGACCGCATGTACCAGTACCCGGAATTGATCGCCCGGCTCGATGTCCGGCCGCGCCTGATCGAAATCGAAGCGCAGATTTTCGAAGTCGACGAGACGGCGATGAGGCAGCTCGGCGTGAGCTGGACCGCGCATAACAGCCGTGTCGATTTCCAGACCGGCAATGGTCAGGCCGCGCAGAACACCTATAACGGCACGTTGAGCCAGAATTTCGGCAGTACCACGCTGGCAGGCAGCGTGACCGCGGCTGCGACGCCGGTCGGTGGAGCGCTGAGTGCGGTGATCGGCAACGCGGGCCGCTATCTGATGGCGAACGTATCGGCACTCGAAGAGCGCAATCAGGCAAAAATCGATGCGAGCCCGAAGGTAACGACGCTCGACAATATCGAGGCCGACATGACCAACGACACGCAGTTCTTCGTGCGCGTGTCCGGCTACACGTCGGCGGACCTGTATAGCGTGTCGACCGGCGTGTCGCTGCGGGTGCTGCCGATGGTGGTCGACGAAAGCGGCCATACCCAGATCAAGCTCGACGTCGCCATCCGCGACGGGCAGTTGAGCGGCCAGACGGTCGACAATATTCCGGTGATCTCCAGCAGCAATATCAATACGTCGGCTTTCGTGAACGAAGGCGAATCGCTGCTGGTGGCCGGCTACAAGACCAATACCCGCACCAACGACGGCACCGCCGTGCCGTATCTGTCGAAAATCCCGGTGCTCGGCAACTTGTTCAAGAGCACCGACAAGGAGGAGAGCCACATGGAACGTCTGTTCCTGCTGACGCCCCGCATCATCGATCTTGGTGTGCCGGCAACGTGAAACGATCGCTGATCTATCGGGACAATCAGAAGGTGAAATATTTTCAGAACAATGCCATCGCGCCATGAAACCGGTACGTCGATCCACACCGAACAAGCCGCGATCGCAGCGACTCCGGCGCTGTCGGGAGGCGCACCGGCGTGGACGTCAACCGCCGGCGACTTCGAGCCGATGACGCAGCGGCGCTTGATCGAAAGGTAGGGGTAAAGTAAGTCGATAGGAAAGATACTGTAAGAGAGGACGCTTAGTTGTTCGATGCGCATTCATGCAGATCCACGCGCACGTCCGTTCGCATCGCTGTCACGCAAGTGTGGCGAGGCAATCCGGAGGCCAGTCATTCGCGAGGCACGAGCAAAATTGCAAAACGCGAACAAATATATGTTTTTCACACTATCATGTGATGACCTATGCGAGAAGGCGTCCTATGTCGATGTCATTTGACGATGGCTTCAGACCTCAACGTTCGAGTGCTGCGGTCGCGCCCGACGATGAGTTCGACGCACTGCTGGACAGCCGGCCGTGGGGCACGATTGCGCTCGACGCGCGGCATGATGTGCTGTTTGCGACACCGGGTGCGGCAAGGCTGTTGCGGCGGCGCGTAGTGGCAGGTGTGCCGCTTGCCGAGCTGTTGCCGCAACTGGCGGACGACAACCACGACGCCGGCCTGAGGGAGGCGCTCGAGCAAGGCGTCGAACTGCAGATCGATGACCGTTGGCTGTGGCTCAAGCAGACCATGGTCGTGGGCTCGGAGCGGATCGCGGCAACGCTGTCGCTGTTCGACGTCACCGACATGCGCCGCGCCGTGGACGACCGGGTGGAGTCATTGCGCTTCCTGTCGCACGACCTGCGCTCGCCCACCAATTCGATCGTCGCACTGACGCAACTGCACGAACACGACCCCAACGCTTTCGAAGAGTGCGGCGGCATTCAGCGCGTCGCCGACCTTGCGCGCTACGCGCTCTCGCTCGGCGATCAGTTCATCTTCACGTCGGTTGCCGGTGCGCTGCAGCGCGGTGATTTCGCCCGTTTCGATCTGCGCGGCGCGGTGCGCAATCTGATCCCGCAGCTCGACGTCGCCGCAGTCTACCGGAACGTGCCGTTGCGGCTGTGGCTTGCGGAAGGCTCGGCGGTCTGGGTGAGCGGAGTGAGAGTATTTGTCATCCGAGCGCTGCAGAATCTGATTGACAACGCCATTCAGGCTTCCCCCGCCGGCGCGCCGGTCACCGTATCGCTAAAGGTCATGGGCGATTCTGCCGTTATCACGGTCAGTGACGAAGCCGGCGGACTCCCGGGTCTGGTGGACGAAGCCATCTACGATTTTGACGCGCTCGCGCAGCGCTCGGCCAGCGGTTTTGGCTTGGGGCTGAAGCTGGCTGCACGTATCGTTCGGCTTCATGACGGCACCCTGAACGCTGATCGTAATGCAAAAGGCGGTACCGATTTCGCCATTCGTTTGCCGTGCCTTGCTGTACAACGAGGCAACCAGGAAACATCAGATCTGGTGCGTGAATACGGTAGTTTCGCAACGACAAGGCGCCCGTTGTGAATGCATCCCCCGTGATACAAGGCGCAAAACAAGAATGGGAACTCCGGCCAAAAGCCGGAATGTGAGCATGCGAAATCAAGCAAGGATTCTTATAGCCGAGGACGACCTGATCCAGCAGTCGCTGCTCGTGACATGGCTCAAGGCGGAAGGGTACCAGGTCGATGCGTTCAAGAATGGACTGGACGCCCGCAATCACCTGTCGGACCACTGGGCCGATTTGATGATCCTCGACTGGGATCTCCCCGGCATGTCGGGCGACAAGCTGCTGAGCTGGGTGCGCAGCCGCTCCCGCACGACGGTGCCGGTGATCTTCCAGACCATCCGTTCCGAGGAAGCGGATATCGTGAGGATTCTTGACACGGGCGCCGACGATTTTCTCGTCAAGCCGCTTGACCGGATGGTGCTGCTCGCGCGCATCCGCGCGTTATTCAGGCGTTTTCACACGCCGGGCAGCGACAGCCGCCGGATGATCGTCGGCGAATATCAGCTCGATCGGGCGAACCTGACCGTCTCGCGCGGCGACGACGTGCACACGCTCGGCACGAAGGAATTCGACTTGCTGTGGCATCTGGCCACGCACCGGGGCACGGTGGTGCAGCGTCAAGATCTGCATTCCGTGGTGTGGGGCTGGGATGGCGGCGTTCAGAGCCGTTCGGTCGACATGTATGTGAGCCGTTTGCGGGCGAGCCTCAAGTCGCTCGATATCGAATGGACGATCCAGTCGGTCTATGCGAAGGGCTACCGGCTCAATCTCAGCGAAGCGGAGGCGCGGCAGGCGGCGAGCCCGGCTGGCATCCACGCGAACGAGACCGTCGCCTCGCTTTATTGAACTTCATGCCGTGTCGCTTCAGGATGCGCAGCGCGCTCGCGCATCTCTGCTTGACGATTGTGTGCGCCCACGCTTGCGTCGCGCAAGGCGAGGGCAGGCAAGCGGTCGTACGGCACACGGACGCAACGCTGCACGCGCGCCTCACTGCCGCGACGCCGCATTGGGGCATCGCGCGCTACTACCTCTCGACTAGCGGCGCCAGCGTGGCCGACGTGCTGCGCGACCTGTCGTCCGCCACAGGCGTGCCGATTGCCGCCGGTGCGCAGCTTGCGGGCTCCGTCGAAGGCCGTTTCGATCTTCCGCCGCAGCGTTTCCTGGAAGTACTGGCGAATGCCTACGGGCTCGTCTGGTACTACGACGGCACGGTGCTGCACGTAGACCCAACCGGCGACGAACGCTCGCTGACGCTGCGCCTCAACTATGCGAAACCCGCCGAGTTACACGCGCTGCTGAACGGCACCGCTAGCGCCGACCCGCGTTTTCCGCTCGTCGACGACACGCCGATGCCGGGGCTCATCACCGTCAGGGGGCCGGCCGCCTACCTTGCGCTGGTGGACAGGTCCGCGCGCCAGGTCGACGGCGCGGCAAGGATGAAAGTCGCCACGGCGGTGCGCATCGTCGGCCTGCATTACAGCCAGGCGGCGGATCGGATCGCGCTGACCAACGGTCGTACGGGTCCGGTGGAAGGGGTGGCGAGCGAGGCGAGGCGATTGCTCGATCCGCCGGGCAACCGGTATATCGACGTGGCCGAATACGAAGCGCCGCTGCCGATCATCGCCGCCGACGCCCGCACCAACACCGTCCTGATTCGCGATCGCCCGCAACAACTCGACGCCGACGTGCGCGCGGTCACCGCGCTCGACAACAGTGCGCCGCTGGTCGAGCTGGACGTGCTGATCGCCGACGTGCGGACTGCGGCGCTGCCGCTTCTGTTGCTGGGGCGCGTGCAGGCCGGTTCGACCGGTGGCGACGGCGGACAGGTCAAGGTTGGCGGCGATGGCGCGGCGTTGCGCGACCGGTTGCACAAACTGGAGGCGACACAGACCGCACACGTTCGCACCGAGAGCGAATTGTCCACGGTCGATCGCGTGGCGGCCGCGCTCGAGCAGCGCCTCGATCAACCGGTCGCGATCAGCGGCCACGTCCGGCCGCCGGCCGTCGCGCCCGCGGCCATGTCACTGCGCATCGTGCCGTCCGTCGAGCAACGCACGGGCCCGCCCGGCATTACGCTGGCAGTCGAACTGCGCAGCCCGGTGGAGATCGACGTCGCGCGTATGACGCTGGCGCCGCACGAGGGGATGGTGCTGGTGGTGCCTGACGAGAGTCGGGCGTCAGGAAGTGCGCAAGCCACTGCGCAGGACCCGCCGACGATCTGGCTGGTGATGCTCGTGCCGCACGTGATCGAGCGCAGTGCCGGCGACGCAACGCAGGTGCCGGATGCGAAGCGGATACGCGGCGAGGTTCAGGCGCGCAGCCAGAAGTAATCGCCGCTGACGATGCCCATGAACATTTCGTCGGTCGATTCGATGATGTTGCTGCGCCAGTAGCGGCCGTGCTCGGCGTAGTGTGACAGCAGGTCGGCGACTACCGTGCCGTCGACGTCGGGTGTCAACGGTAGTCGCAGGATCAGGATGATGCCGCCCGTGTCGGTATCGAGACCGAGTTGTGCCTGGTCTTGCGCGTAGATCAGCAGATTGGCTTCGAGCATCAGCCGGAACACCACCAGGGTGCGGCCTGCGGTGACCGTACCGTAGTGGAAGTTCACATACATCGCTTCCTGATCGTTCTCGAAGTGATCGAGCCGGACGTCGAAACCTTCGACCTCGATGGTGCGTGTTTGCAGCACATGTTCCGGATCGGGAAGATCGACAACCGTGCAGACGTCGCGTACCACCTCCGCAAATCGTTCGATGCTCATGACTGATCCCGCTGCGAAAATAGAGAACCCGGAGCGCGAGGCCCCGGGTCCTTTTTGCGGACAAGACGCCGACGACGTGCCGTGCTGCGAGACAAGCCGTCACTGCTTCTTCGAATCGTCCTCGATGTCGTTGCCAATGGTCTTTGCGATGTTCATCACACCTTGCACCATTGACAGTCCGAACTGATCCTCAGTCGTTTGAATCATGTCCGGGACCATCGACGACATCATGCTGCTCATCGAACTCATTGCCTCAGAGGCCATTGAACCAAAAGACATGCTCGACTCCTTTACAGTTGAGATTAAGAAAACGCAAACCAGCTAGTTGTAATTGCTGCCTGTTCGCCTACGATACTGATGTACCCCCTACCCTCCACTTCCTGCTGCTTCCTGCAACCACCACACTACAAACCACTGGATTCCATTCCTGCCAGTTCGTGCAGGCGCAGCATCATCCGGCGCGCGGCGACCATGCCGCGATAGATCTTCTGCAGCGCGGCGCGCTCGTCTTCCTGCAACGCCCGGCGTGTGGCATCGCTGACGTCTTGAGCGCACTGCTCGAACGCCTGCGCGATGCGCGCCACGCGCTCTTTTGCATCGGGTGTCTTGAGCGTTGTCTCGAGTCCCTTGATATCGGTGCGAACTGTTTCGAGTGCGTCGTACATGGTGCTTCTCCTGAGCATGATTGAAAGCAGCGCGAGTGCGTTACTGCGCCTGCGCACGCAGCGGGGTGATCGACTCGTGCAGCGTGCGCACGTTGTTCACCGAGCCGGTTGTCGTGCCGGGAAACAGATGCTTGACGCCGTCCGCTGTTTGCACGTAACGAGTATCGCCGACCGAAATCATTTCGGTGTACACATTCATCGAAATGTTCGTGGGAACTTCGGTAACGTCTACGTCGATTCGCTTGATGTTGCCGTCGAGGTCGCTCCGCAACCGTTCCAGCTGGTCGTGGAGCGACGTCAGCGACGGGACGTTGCCGCTTATCGCGAACACGCCGTTTCCCGAGTAAGCAACACGCACGCCGTCGATCCCCAGCGAGTCGGTAATGCTCGCGACGTCGTCCTGCGCCACATCGTAGTGGTGCGCGATGCTGTCGCGCCCGTAGCGATCGAGGATGGCGCGTGCGGCGATGTCTTCCGAGGCATTCAGCGCCATGCCGTCGACCGCGATCGTATTGCCGCGCTGCTGCGCATGCAGATCGCCGAGCCGGGTTTGCTGCAGTGCCCGGTTTAGCTGGTCGGTAAGCGCGCTGATCTCGCGCTCGCTGAGCGTCGAGAGGTCGCGTTTGTTCTGCGCCGCGCTGGTCGCCGCCTGCGGACGGCGCACCATGCCGGACGCCAGCGAAACCGCGATCACCAGCACCGCGCCGACCATCGTGGCGATGCAGAGCGTGCGCAGTATGCGCGTCCTGCCGGTAGTCAGATCAGGCAGCACGCCGGCTCCGGCGTTCTGGCCCGGCCGCGCATCGGCGGCACCGTTGCTGTTGCCGTTGTACATACTGGCCAGCAACTGGATGTCGGGTGGCCATTGGGCGTCTTCGGTGCCGAAGCACAGGACCGTCGTGCCGAAGGGGAACGGCACGAAATCCGGCACCAGCACGACCACCGGATCGGCATCGTCCCCTTGAGCCCCGCCCGCGGCGGTATCGGCGAAACGGCGAACGCTCACGACCCCGGCCTCGTCCATCTCGACGATCACCTCGTGATCGTCCCAGTCCGTGATGCAGATGTCGGTGTCGTCGGCCTTGCCGATCCGATAGCGGCCCGGCGTGAGCCTCGCCTGGATGCCCGCATGGGTTCCAGTCAAGATGCGCAGGATTTTCATACCGCTCTCTTCCGGTTGATCAGCAGTTTAAGGAGTGCGGCATAAATGTGTGGCGTTGAATCAAGTCTAACGAGTTGCCTGCTTCGTGCCGCGCATGCTGCGAAGTCGTTACGACGGGTCCGAAGCATCGTCGTCGGTCCGGCTTCTGCCGCTCATGGCCAGCGTATTGAGCATGGTCGACAGGTGGCGAATCGCACGATCGAGCATGCCAGGGCTCAACGAGCGAGTTCCATGAAATGCCATGAGCGGTAGCAACGCGTTATCGGTTTCTTCTTTCTCGTCGCGCGGCGGTCCGATCGGTGAAGCGCGCAACGCGCTGCTTGCGTTGATGAGGTCCTGGCGCACACCGCTCATATCGTCGGGGGACGAGCGGGAAAAATCGCCAGTTCGCTGGCGCGCTTTCAGCATATCGAGGGTGATCGCATAACGCTGATGGGAGCCGCGCCGATCGGGATGCGTCCGGTGTTCCTCGTTGGCGAGAAAACATTGGCGGATCCATTCGACGCGTAGTGTCGGATCGAGCAGCATGGGGCGATCGTGTAGCTGGTCCGCGAGATTCTGCAGGTCGGTGCGCGGCGCTGCAGCAGGGCGCGCGCTTGCCGTGTCGACGGCGATGCTGCGTACGCGGGGCGCGGTCCCGGCGGTGCCGTACCTCGCCGTCGCGGCTGTCGCCCGCTGCTCGTCGGGTAGCGGCGGGCCACGGCGCTCGCGTCTGTCCTGCTGTTGCTGGCGGCCCTGCTGCTGGCGACCCTGTTGTTGACCACCTTGCTGTTTCCCGTCCTGCCTGCCGCCCTGTTGCTTGCCGCCACCGCGTCCGTCCCCGTGCAGCGCGGATACCCGGCGGCCTTGCAGCAGGCGCTGCGGGAGCCGGCCGGTGTTGGGCGAGCCATGCTCGGGCGCGATCTTCGCCGCATGGCGAAACGTGGTCTGGCGATACTGCTTCGCCTGCCGCATCAGCTTGCGCCGGTGGTGCGAGCGAATCTCCTCGTGAGCGTCCTCGATGTGGGATTCGTGGACCGTGGTCGCGTCCGGGACGGTGCGATGCACGCTCATGTCGGTACGGCCAGCGTCAGCAGCCGCGTGGCAAAGTGCAGAATCGCCGAACCGGCCCATGCGCCGCTCAGCGCGATGGTCGCGGTGACGGCGATCAGCTTGACGCTATGCGAGATGGTCTGGTCCTGCAGCGACGTGATCGCCTGGATGAACGAGATCATCAGGCCGGACAGCGCGGATACGATGATCACCGGCAGCGACACGTACAGACACAGCAGCATGCCCTGCGTGGTCAGCCCGATCAGGTCGTCGGTATTCATGATGCGTCACCTGTAGGTCAGAATGAGGCCGTGAATCAGGGTCGACCAGCCGTCCATCGCGACGAACAGCAGCAGCTTGAACGGAATCGCGACGTTGACGGGTTGTATCTGGTTGAGCCCCATCGCCAGCAGCACGTTCGCGATCACGAGGTCGATGACGATGAAGGCGATGTACAGCAGGAAGCCGATCTTGAACGCGTCGCTCAATTCGGACAGCGTGAAGGCGGGAGCCAGTACGATCAGGTCGTCTTCATGCAACTGGTTGGCCATCTCGACCGGCCAGACGACGTGCGCCGAGCGCAGGAAGAACAGTTTCTCGCGTTCGCGCGCGTGCTTCTTGAGAAAGTTGCGGAACGGCTCGCGCGCGGCGCCGAACGCCTGAATCATGGCCTGTGACGGTTCTGGCGACACCTGCTCATGGCTGAGCGTCTGCATCGCACTCATGCCGATCGGCGCCATCACGTACATCGACACGAGGATGGCGATGCCGTTGAGCACCATGTTCGACGGCACCTGCTGCACCCCGAGTGCGTTGCGCAGCAGGCCGAGAACAACGGTGATCTTGGCGTACGAGGTCACCACCATCGCGACGAAAGGGACCAGACCGATCGCGACGACCGCGATCATCAGCCCCGTGAAGTCGCTAAACTGAGTCATGGCCGCTGAACATCTGAATGACACGTACGCCCAGTTGCTCCCCCACGGTGACCAGTTCGCCGAAGCCGATAAGCTGGCCGTACGAGACGAGCCGGATGCGCGCGTCGCGCAGCGTGCCGGGCAATTCCAGCACGTAGCCCGCGCGCAACGCGGAGAGCTGGACGAGTGGCAGGGTGACGGTTTCGATTTCGAACTTGACCGGCAGGTCGAGGTCGTCGAGCGAGCCCGCGGTGTCGACGTCCATATGGGCGCCGTCGGTACGTTCATTGTTGTGGGTCATGGAAGGGTCCGTAGTGATGACAAGCCGTTTGCCGGCGAGCGTGACGCTCGCGAGAAGTTGGTGGGCGCCGGGTGGGCCCCACACGATCTGGGTATTGATGGTCGAGCCTGAGCCGTCGAGCAGCGTGCGCCAATCCTGCGGCGCGGCGCGCAGGATCACGTCGCCGGGACGCAAGCCGTTGAGCGCCTGAATGCTCAGCGTCTTTTCGCCGACACAGATGTAGCCGGGCACGTTGATTTCACTGACGCGATTCGTGAACGGTACGCGATGCTGGTTGACGTGCCGTTCGAGCAGCGCTTTCCAGCCGCTGTCCACCGCGCCGAGCCGGCATTCGATGAGACGTCCGCCGTGCGTGAAGCTCAGGCTGAGCGTCGGCTTCATCGATTCGTAGCGGCGCGATCCGCTGACGTCGACGTTCGATGCGCCCAGGCGGTCGAGTGCGGCGAGCAGCGGTTCGAGCAGCAGGGCGATCACGGCGCAGCGCAGCGAAGCGCCGGCCTCGACGTTGTCGACCGTGATCGATTCCGCGACGGCGCTTGCGAGAGCTGGGTAGACCGCGAGGTCGACGGCGAAGCTGGTGTGCGCGCTGCCGTGTTGCAGGTCGATCCAGCCCGTGCGCAGCGGCGCCGTCCTGGTATCGTGCGAGACGCGCCAGTCGGTGATTCCGAGTTGGGCTAACCTGGCCACGAGCCGCGCGTCGCACAATAGCCGCGTAAGACGCGCGGTTTCGTGATCGATGCTGGGCAGCGCGTCGGCGTGTTCGGCCAGCCGTTTGACCTTGATGCTGGCGATTGGGACTATCCGGTCCATATTGTGTAGACCCCGAGGGTTTTTGCTGTTGATCTGGGTTCGAACTCGGTTGGTTCAGTTTCGCGTTATCCGGATCGTCGCTATGACACGTCGATAGAGACTTCGCGAGGGGTATCCATTTGTTGCAGTAGCGTGACCAGTTGTTCCTTTAAGACGTCTTCATGCCGGCAGATTAACTTTCTCGTGGGCTCGTGTTCGGTCTCGAAGCGAAGCGTCAAATCAAAATGCGAAAGGCCCAGCTCGAGTGTGCATTCGGGCAGCAAAGCGGGATCGAGCTTGATGCGGATCGTCCAGTTGCCATGCTCGACGATCGCGTCGTCGCTGCAGAAATCGACCACACGGGTGGCGAGAAACTGCATGAGTCCCGCGATACGCGCCTGCTGTTTTGCGAGCTCGGCGACGAACGGCGTCGTGTGTTCCTCCTGGCGGCGCTCTCGCGCCCGGATCGATTCCTGCTCGGCGACGTCGTCCCCGGTGTCTTCGTCGACCGGCACGGTCTCGTTGGGCAGCGTCGGCAGCACTGCATCGTCGCGTCCTGCGTCGGACACGCTGTGCGCATCGGTGTCGCGTAGCTTGCGCAGCAGGGTCCGCTCGCTGCGCAAACGCGCCTGGCGCAGCAAGGTGGCATAGTTGAAACCGCCGTGGCGCACCGGCGGGCGCGCGGGCGCCTCATCCGGGTCGGCGGATTCGACCGGAATGATGCACGGGTGAACGTTGGTGCTGCACATGGAGGGGACCCGTCAGAGCGACACGCGGCCAAGTGGGCGCAGTTCGACGTGCTCGCCCAGTTCCTGGTACGAATACACCGGCAGCCATGCGATATGCGCTTCGACCATGCGGCGCACGTAGCGCCGGATATCCATTGAAGTGACCAGCGCGACGCCGTCTCGCTGACCGTTGCCGGTGTAGGACAGGATGCGCTCGCAGATTTGCCGGATCTGGTCGGGCTGCAGCGCGAGGAAATTGCCGGTAGGAGTCTGCTTGATCGACTGGCGGATATGCTGCTCGACTTCGTTGGTGAACAGCACTGCTTCGAGGGTCCGTGCGCCGCCGGTGGCGCGGTAGGCGATAAAGCGCGCGAGGTCGCCGCGCACATACTCGGCGAGCATCAGCATGTCTTTTTCCTTCGGCCCCCAGCTCACGAGACTCTCCATGATGCTGCGGGCATTGCGGATCGGCACGTGTTCCTCCAGCAGGCGCCGCAGCACATCGGCGATGCGCTGCAAAGGCAGTGCCTTCTGCACTTCGGCGACGAGGCCCGGATAGTCCGCGCCTAGCTGGTCGAGCACCCACTGCGTTTCCTGGATGCCGACGAACAGTTTGGAGCGCTGACGAAGCGCGCTGAGCGTTTCGTTGGCGATGACCTGTTCGGCCTGCCACACGGTCGCGTTCGGGGGCGCCTGGCGTTCGCCGATCCAGTGGCTGACCGGCATGCCGCCCGCAGGTCCGGCGGCTTCGCACAGTTGTGCTAATGCGGGGTCCGTAGCCGCGCCGGGCAGCATGACCTTGCCGGTGGGTATCTGCGTGCGCGCGCACGGCACGTCCTGGACGAGGATTTCATAGGTGCCCGCGGGTAGTTCGTCGCTGGTCCACATCGTGATGCCGGGGAACGGCAGGCCGATTTCTTCCTGCAGGCGCGTGCGTTGCACCTCGAACGCGCTGTCGAGCACGGAGGGCACGAGGCGGGCGCCAAGATCCACTGCAAGCCGCACGCCGAGCGCGCTGGTGAACTGCGGCGCATGCTTGAGGATGCTCGGCGCGTCGCCTTTGGCACCGGCGCGCTGTAGCGACATGACTTGCTCGCCGACCTCCACCTTGTGAACCGTTTTGCGTTGCAGACGATAACCCGCGAACGCGAGAGTCCCGGACAGCAGCAGGAACAGCGGCCACGGAAAACCCGGCACGGCCGCGAAGCCCAGCAGCAGCAGCGAGGAGAACCACAACGCGCGCGCGTTGCCGCCGAGCTGGCGCATCATTTCGTCGCCGAGCGACCGGCCGCCGTCGTTGGATTCGTCGGACACCCGCGTAATCATTACGCCGGCCGCGACGGAAATCAGCAGCGAGGGAATCTGCGAGACCATCGCGTCGCCGACCGACAGAATTGAGAAGCGGTTGGCGGCATCGGCCGCGGTCATCTCGTGATAGGCCATGCCGACCGCGATACCGGCCACCATGTTGACCAGCGTGATGATGAGGCCCGCGATCGCGTCGCCCTTGACGAACTTCATCGCGCCGTCCATCCCGCCGTAGAGCTGGCTTTCGACGGCGAGGCGGCTACGCTTGCGGCGCGCTTCCTCGGGCGTGAGGATGTTGGCGCGCAAATCCGCGTCGATGCTCATCTGCTTGCCCGGCAGCGCGTCGAGCGTGAAGCGCGCGCCGACTTCGGCGACCCGCTCCGAGCCTTTGGCGATCACGATGAACTGGACCGTCGAGATAATCACGAACACCACCAGACCGACTACCAGATTGCCGCCGACCACCAGCTCCCCGAAGCTTTCGATGATGTGACCGGCGTCTGCGTGCAGCAGGATCGACTTGGTCGACGCGATGTTCAGCGACAGACGGTACAGCGTCGTGAACAGCAGCATCGACGGGAACGACGACAGCGACGTGATGGTCGGCACATACATCGTGACCATCAGCAGCGTCACACTGATGCAGATATTGATCGACAGCAGCACGTCGATCACTTCGGGCGGCAGCGGCAGGATCATCAGCGAGATGATCGCGATCACCAGTACCGCGATGCCTACTTCCCCGCTGGCGGGTATTTTGAGCGTCTTAAGCATGAAAGGCTCCAGGAAAATGCAGTGAAAAGCGGGGCTACGGCAATCTGGCCATCGCGGTGGGTTCGACCGGCCGCGGCGGGTCCGCTGCGACCGCGCCGACTACGCCGATCGCGCCGGGTTCGCCGCGCGGCGCGCCGATCGACTGAACCCAGCGCAGAATGGCGGCGACCACTTCGAACAGATCCTCCGGAATGTTGCTGTCGAGTTCGACGCGGTGTAGCGCGCGTGCGACCGGCGGATTGGCTACGATCGGAATGCCATAGGCGGCGGCGAGGCGGCGTATCTCCAGTGCGTCGGCGTCCACGCCCTTGGCGAGGACCACTGGCAGCGCATGCTCGTGCGGCGCATAACGCAGCGCCACGGCGTAATGCGTCGGGTTGACCACCACGACGCTCGAACGCGACACGGCAGCCGGCCGCGTATCGCCCTTGATCAGTTCCTTGGCGCGTTTTTTCCGCTCGCTCTTGATCTTCGGATCGCCGTCGTGGCTCTTGCGCTCGCGCTTGAGCTCGTCCTTCGACATCCGCTGCGACTTCATCATCAGCCAGTGCTGGATCTTCCAGTCGACCGCGCCGAGCAACAGGTAGAGCAGACACGCCACCATCAGCAGCCTGACGACCGAACTCCATAGAATCACCGCGAGCTGTGGCAGCGGCTCATACAGCGCGCCGGTGATGAGCGGAAACAGCGAGGCGATGGTCTGCCAGAGCACGATCGCCAGTACGATCGCCTTGAGTGTCATCTTGACGAGATCGATCATCGATTTCTTCGAGAAAATCCGCTTCATGCCGGACCCGGGACTGATCGCGCTCAGCTTCGGGATCACCGGCGTAAAGGTCACCTCGACGCCGACCTGGCCCAGGGTCGCGACCGCCGCGGCGAGCAGTCCGACCAGGCTGATCGGTCCGCAGACCATCGCGCAGACGCCGAGCATATGCATCAGCGCGGACGACAGTGCCTGAGGCGAGCGGTCGGACGTGCAGAAGCCGAGGGCGATCGTGATTGCCTGATGCAACGAGTCGAGCAGCCAGCGACTGCCGAACTGGAACACGCCGATCATGGCGAGCAGCAGCGCCGCGGAAATCAGATCCGCGCTTTTCACCACCGTGCCTTTCTTCCGGGCGTCCCGCAGTTTTTTAGGTGTTGGTGCTTCGGTCTTTTCTTCGCTCATGGTCGAGTCCCGTACGGGCCCGGCGGGCGGACGTTCTGTCCGCTCGCCCGGGTCTGCATTGCACGATAGCCGTTGCTGCCGGTTTGCCGGGGCCCGGGCGCGAAGGGTCGCCGGTCCACGCGAAGCAGAGTGCGCGGCGCGCGGACGACGCACTTCGATTTCGCCGCTGGGGCGACTTCGCGAATCTGCCGCTCGCTTCGTCTGGCGGCACGGCCTGGGGAGGGGCTGTTTGCTACCGTCTAACCGTCAGTACGAAAGAACCGTCAACTTCATGGACAGGACTGAAAATGAACAAGCAAATCGACGCAACGAATTGCAGTCACGAGCTGATCGGGGCGCTGACAGAGTTGCTCAGGATGGCGCTGGTCGACCAGTTTCCGGCGCCGCGCGTGGAGATCGGCGATACCGAGCATCTGCTCGAAGCCCTCCACACCATGCGGCCGAAACTCGGCGAACTATCGTTGTTCGACGGCTTCGCCTATATCGTCAAAGGCCATTGGCACGACGCCATCGCGGTGTTCGAGGCGCTTGTCGCCCGCTCGCTGTGCCTGCCCGGCAGCCGGGCCATGCTGGTTTACTGTTTGAGCGCCAGCAACAATTCCGACTGGCGCATCGTCGCGAATCAGGCACTCGACGAACCGCTTTCGGCGGACGCGAGTCTGCTGATCAGGTCGATTACCGTCCTTCAGGACATCAGGCAGGCGCGTGCGGAGGCCGCCGTTTCGGGGAAATTCGTGATTCCCGAATCGCTGCGTCCGCTCCCCGCAACGTCCCATGCCGCGCCGCTCGATGAGGTCCCCCTGATGAACATGGAGGTGCCGTTCAACGGCTACCTCCGCCTCTGATTCACCCCGTCTATCTGGAGAGCGCAATGGAAATCACCTTGTCGATGCTGCAAATGCAGGCCGCCGCCGCGCAGGCGGCGCAGGCGTCGGCCGCCGGCACGGTCGGCCAGCCCGTGTCGCCGCAGTTGTCCAGCAGCTTCGAAGCGATGATGCAAAACGGTGTAATGGGACCGGCGACACACGGTTCGGACCCGGCCGGCACCCTGGTCTCGGAGGTCGTGCGCGGCGAGGACACCGCGTTGCAGTCGGTGTCAAACGACATGCTGTTCATGCTGCAGAACTCCAGTTCGATGTCGATGCAGGAGCTGACTACCGCGTCCATGGCGATCCAGATCGAGTCGACCAGCATGCAGGTAGATATGCAGACCAAGATGGCGGTGGTGAACTCTTCGAAGGAAGCCCTCGAAACCCTGATGAAGAACCAATGACATGAACGTCCTGACCGAAACCAAACATCGCAGCGTGGTGTTGTGCATCGTGCTCGTGCTTTCCCTGCTGCTCGCCGGTTGCCAGAAGGAGTTGTACGGCAACCTGAGCGAGCGCGACTGCAACGAGATCGTTGCCGCGCTGATGCAGGCGGGCATCGACGCGCAGAAGGTCAGCGCCGATGGCGGCAAGACCTGGAGCGCGAAGGTCGACGAAAACGACATCGTGCGCTCGATGGAAGTCCTGCGTGAGCGCGGTCTGCCCGCACGCAAGTACGACGATCTCGGCGATCTGTTCAAGAAGGACGGTCTGGTCTCCACGCCGACGGAGGAGCGCGTGCGCTTCATTTACGGCGTCTCGCAGGAACTGTCCGATACCCTTTCGAAGATCGACGGCGTAGTGGTGGCGCGCGTGCATATCGTGCTGCCCGATAACGATCCGCTTGCACTGACGATCAAGCCGTCGTCCGCGTCGGTGTTCATCAAATATCAGCCGAGCGCCAACCTGGCGACGCTCACGCCGCAGATCAAGAACCTCGTGGTGCACGGCGTCGAAGGGCTGACGTACGACCAGGTTAGCGTGACCTCGGTGCCCGCCGACCCTCTGGCGCTCGAGGCGAGCCGCTCGTCCGGTGGCTTCCCGCTGCGCTGGCTCGCGCTATTTGCGTTCGGTCTGGGCGCGCTCGGCCTGCTGGTGCTGGTGCGCCGCACGAAGCCGGGCGGGGCGGGCGGTGGTCTGCCGGCGGCTTTGCTCAAGCGCCGCAAGCAAGTGGAACCGGTGCATTGACGCGCATTGCCGACACCGGCACAAGGACCGCATATGACCGATACGGAACGGCATGGAAGCGTTGCGGCACAGCTTGCTGACCGGCTTCTGAAGTATCAGCGCAACCGCCTCGCGCTGTTCGACTGGATTCATCCCGGTTGGCTCGACACGGAGCTGTTTCGACTGCCGCCCGAGGGCTCGCGGGGTACGCATTGGCGGCTTGCGCGCGGGGTCGATGCCTGGCTGAGCACGATGGGTGCCGCGGTGCCGTCGCTCGAGGCTTTTCGCGGCGAGCACGCGCTGCTCGGCGCGCTGCCCCTCGAGGACGCACTGGGCGCGCTGCGCCTGCGCGCGCTGTATCTGCGCCGGGCGGAACTGCGCTACTGGGTCGATCGCGAAAGCCGCGAACTGGTGCTGCGCTGGCTCGGCCGCCACGGCTCCGCGGCGCTGCGCTGGCTGATCGAGACGCCGAATGCACCGTCGCTCGACCGGCTGATGCGTGATCACGACATGCGGCCGCTCGACGAGCTCGACGATCTGGACCTCGCGTGGGAAGGCTATTGCCTGTTCGCCGACAGCGGGCTGTGCGAACCGTCGATGCCGGCGGCGCTGCTGCGCTTTGTGTGGGCGCAGGGCGTCATGGAGCCGCAATGGCTGTCCGCGCACGGGGCACGACTACATGTGGATGACAGCGACAGGGTCATCCGCCGACTTGGCGATTTTTTTGGGAGCGATACATGATGATCTGGCTGAGAGAACCGGTTATCGCAGGCGCAGGCGCCATGCTGCAACTGGGCGTGGGGACGAACGACGACATTGTGCCGCGCGAGGCGCTGGCCCAACTCGTCGAACTGGACGACGGCTTTATCGCGCTGCAGAACCAGCACGCCGAAATACTGGCGCGAGCTCGCGCCGAGGCGGCGGAGATCGTCGCGACGGCGGCGGCGGACGCCGCTGCGCTGCGTTTGCTGACGCAGCGTGAATTTGACGCGGCCCAGGAGCGCGGCTTCGAAGCGGGACGCCTCGAGGCCGCGGCGCAGTGGTATGCGCGCACCGCCGAACTGCTGGCGCAGCGGCGTGAAATACAGATGTCGATGCGCAACCGCATCGCGGGGCTGGTGGTGTCGGCGGTGGAGCGGATCGTCGTCAATGAGCATCCCGCCGCGATGTTCGCAAGGGCCGCGACTGCGGTCGAGCGCATTGTCGATGGCAGCAGCTATCTGCGCGTGCGCGTCAACCCCGACCAGCGCGACGCGGCCGCCGAGGAGTTTGCGCGTGCCGCCGCCGGCTGGCGCGAGAACGGTCGGCCGGTGCAGATCACCGTGACTGCCGACCGCGCGCTGGACGTTGGCGCATGCGTTTGCGAAACGGATATCGGCTCGATGGACGCAAGTCTCGGCGTGCAGATCGAAGCGGTGCGCGGCGCGGTCAATGCGGCACTGCGCCGTGCGCTCGCGCAGGATCGCAAGACGACCGGTGCAGCACCCGCGGACGGCGATGCGCAGGACGCCGGCGATACACCGCAAGACACGGGCGACGCGCAGGACACCGGCGACGCGCAGGCACCGCACGCCGCTCATGCCGAGCTCGCCTCGCTTGAACGGAACCTTCCCGACACGCTCACGCGGAGCGATCCACCCGCCGCCGACGCGCGCGTGCTGGAGCTCGCATGACCTCGTCTATCGCAGCCGATGCCGTCGTCGAGGATCTGGCGCAGCTCAATGTGCTGGCGGATTCGATCGAAGTGGAACTTGCGACTGGCGCGCAACCGTCGACGCGCGGCAAGGTACTCGAGGCGATCGGTACGCTGATCCGAGTCAGCGGGATCGACGTGCGCTACGGCGAACTGTGCGAGCTGCGCACGCCGCAGGGAGCGCTGATGCAACTCGCCGAGGTTGTCGGCTTTTCGCGCGACACGGCGTTGCTGTCGCCGTTCGGCCGGTTCGACGGTTTGTCGCGCGACACGCAGGTCATTGCATTGGGCAAGCCGCTCGCGATTCCGGTCGGACCAGAGCTGTTTGGGCGCGTGATCGACAGCACGGGGCGGCCGATCGACGGGCTCGCTGCGATCGAGACGCTCGACACCGCGCCGATCTATGCGGCGCCCCCCAACGCGATGAGCCGTCCGCTGCTGGATCGGCCGCTCGACACCGGCGTGCGGGTGGTGGACGGCATGCTCACGCTCGGCGAAGGCCAGCGGGTCGGAATTTTCGCGCCGGCCGGCGTCGGCAAGAGCACGTTGATGGGCATGTTCGCACGCGGCACTGCCTGCGATCTGAACGTGATTGCATTAATCGGCGAGCGCGGGCGGGAAGTGCGCGAGTTCGTCGAGCAGATTCTCGGTCCGGAGGGCATGGCGCGTTCGATCGTCGTGTGCGCGACCTCGGATCGCTCGTCGATCGAACGCGTCAAGGCGGCCTACGCCGCGACCGCGATCGCGGAACATTTCCGCGATGCCGGCAAGCGCGTGCTGCTGATGATGGATTCGCTCACGCGCTTTGCCCGCGCGCAGCGCGAGATCGGCCTTGCCGCGGGCGAGCCGCCGGCAAGGCGCGGTTTTCCTCCGTCCATCTTCGCCGAACTGCCGCGTTTGCTGGAGCGCGCCGGTCTGTCCGCGCACGGCTCGATCACGGCGCTCTACACCGTGCTGGTGGAAGACGAATCGGGCAGCGATCCGATCGCGGAAGAGGTGCGAGGCATTCTCGACGGCCACATGATCCTGTCGCGCGAGATTGCCGCGCGCAACCAGTATCCGGCAATCGACGTGATGGCGAGTCTGTCGCGGGTGATGCCGCAGGTGACCGACGCCGCGCATATGGGCGCGGCGGGCCACGTTCGGCGCCTGCTTGCCAGGCATCGCGAGATCGAAACCCTGCTGCAACTGGGCGAGTATCGCGCGGGCGGCGACCCGGTTGCCGACGAGGCCGTACGCAAGCACGATGCGATCCGCGAGTTCCTTTCTCAACGTACCGACGAGTTCAGCTCGCGTGCCGATACGCTGACGGCGCTGCAGGCGTTGCAACGGCCGTGACGGTCTGACTTAACCGCATACAACGCAGGAGTAACGGCATGGCCGATCCTCGCCTGAAGGCATTTGCAATGGTGACGCGGCGGCTGGACCGCCTGCAGTCAGGCTTGCGCGAGACGCTGGCGGCGCAGCAGAAACAACGCGACAAAGCGATTGTCGAGGTAGAGCGCCAGACCCAGGAGGTCGCTCGCGCGGCCGACGAACTGCGGGCGCACGAGGCGCGCATCGACGCGCTGCTCAACGGCAGCCGGGCGGTTCGCATCGACGACCTGCTGAGCTGGGAGGACCACCGGGCCCAGGCGGTGGAGCGGCGTGCGACGCAGGTCGGGGTGCTTGCCCAGTTGCGCGACGCGGTCACGCAAATCGATCTGAAGATCGCGCAGGCACGCACCGAGATCATGCGCAACGACGTGCGCCTCGATCACTGTAAGGAGCGCATCGCGAAGCTGCACGCGCAGGCGCAAACCCGAGCCGACGATATCCAGGACGAAGAGGCCGAAGAGGGTGTCGTCAACCGGCAGATCGCGCGCCGTGCGCAGGCGCGACGCGACGCGGGAGACATCGCGCGATGAACCAGTATCAGTTCGATCTCCTGCAGTATGGCGTTACCTTGAGGGAGATGCTGCTGCTTTGCGGAATCTGCAGTATCCGGCTGCTGGTCATCATGGTCATCTTTCCGCCGACCGGCGACAACGTTCTGCACGGCACCACCCGCTCGGCGATCGTGGCGGTGTGGGCCGCGTACGTCGCGCTGGGCCAGCAGGCGTCGCTGCCGCAACTGCACGGTTTCTTTCTGGTTTACGTCTGCGCGAAAGAAGCGGCGGTCGGGCTGGTGATGGCCTTCATTGCTTCGCCGGTGTTCTGGGTGGCCGAAGCGGTCGGCGCCTATGTCGACGACCTGACCGGCTACAACAATGTCCAGATGACCAACCCTAGCCAGGGGCGTGAGACTTCGCTCACGTCGACGCTGATGAGCCAGTGCGCGATGATCGCTTTCTGGACGCTCGGCGGGATGACGTATCTGCTCGGCGCGCTGTTCGAGTCGTATCGGCTATGGCCGCTCATGAGTGCGGCGCCGATACCGGGCGAACTGATTCAGGCATTCGTGCTGAGGCAAACGGACTCGCTGATGCAGTCGACCGCCAAGCTCGCGACGCCCGCGATGCTGCTGTTGCTGCTGGTCGACCTGGGTCTCGGCCTGATATCGAGAGCGGCTCAGAAGCTGGACCTCGTTTCCCTCTCGCAACCTATTAAAGGCGCGATGGCGGTGCTGATGCTGGCGCTGCTGACGGGCATGTTCATCGGGCAAGTGCGCGACCAGGTCGCCCTGTTGCATGTGGGCGAGCAGATTCGCGCGGTCGCGGGCAAGAAGTAGCGGATCGTGGGCGATTCGCTACGGTTCGGGACTGCTCCTGTCCTGTTGGCGAAGCAGTGGCGAGGCGTGCTGGAAAAACAGACGGCGGCGTCGGGCGTGATCGGGTGCGACGTGCGGCACAGATGAAGCTGCGCTTGCAGCGACAGAACTTCGCGCTGTGCCTAAGGGTTTGCTCCAGTACATGGAAGAATCGAGTATGCGATTACGGGTGGAACGAGAGCATGGGTCACGGTGACGGGGTTAGACGGTCAGATTCGAGTCATCGCGATGACGACGATGATCAGCACACCCGGGCACGTTCCACAGTGCGCGTGGAGTCCACTCGCAGGCAAGGGTGGGTGGAAGGGCCATTCGGATCGCTGCAGCCGCTCACGACGTCGCGCGAGTCTTCCCATGCGGGCGGGACGGTGCGCATACGGCAGCGCCGCACGGAGTCGCGGTACTCGTCGCTGGTCGTCGAGACGCCCGCCGAGGGCTACGTTCCGCAGACGCTGGCGCCTTCGCGGCGCAGGTCGGGAACAACGAATCGGTCGTCGCGCGACCAGGAACAACTTGCGCGTGATCTCGACGCGCTCCGGATAGGCGACCGTTTTGGGCCTCTGTCGGTGACCTACTCACCGGTTTCGCCGAGGGAAGGTTGGACAAGCCAGGGTTCCGAACCGCCCGGGATGCCGCGTGCGCCCGAGCCGACCTTTTATCATGTGGACATGCCGACACAGTTCGTCGACGACGATCAGTCGACGCTGTCGCGCTCGACTACCGGAACGGCGCTCCAGAGAGAGGACTCCATGGCCGCGCTGGTGCCGCAGCAGGATCCCCACGCGTATTCCGGTCTGGACTATTGGCCCACGATGGCGGCGAAGACGCACGGCTCGGCGTCGGTCTGGACTGTCAGTGTAGTGACCGATTCGTTGGTGTCGATCGTGACGAACTCCGCCATGATCGGCAGAAACAGCATCGCGTCGGGCCTCGAGGGTTCACTGGTTGCGAGTCTTCTCGAGTGCAGCTTCGATACCCTGATACATGCGGCGACGACGGCCGTCTTCAAGTTCACAGAGCCGGGGAAGAAAATCAGTGCGAAGATGCATTCGAAAAACGAATCACGTAAGGATGCGGTTAAACGGGTTCGGCTGACGGCGATGGGAATCAGCCTGGCGGGCGGCAGCAACCCGATGATGAAATTGGCCCTCCAGTTTGCTGCGATGGCGATGCTGAAACAGGGTTTCGACGAGGTATCGATCAACCAGGAAATTGTCAGCACGGCGGTTTCTTCCCTGCTCGCTGCGCATATTCTGGGGGCGGGTGCGTTCGCGCGTTACAGGAAAGACAAGACGTTCAAGGACGACGTCGATGAAGTCGCCGGAAATTTTGCCAAGGCGGTGCTCGAATGTCGCGATCAGTTGCGAGCCAGCTATGGGTCGGTACCGCAAGACGACAACGCGATGGAACTCGGCCGGATAGTGTGGCCGCAATCGCCGCAGGTGCCACCGTCGCCCGCGTTCCCGTCATCGCTGTCCCGCACCCCGTCCGTAGGCGCGTCGTCTGACACGGTGTTGCCGGCGCAGCCGCAATCCACGTACTTGCCGTCGCAATACCCGCAGTACCCGCCCTCGCAGTATCCCTATCCACCGGCACCGCAACAGCCGTCGCAAGATCCAGCGGAATCGTCGAACTGGTCATATGGCGACGGGTCGCAGCGGCCCGCATAACAGGCGGCCCGTTCTTTCCGCCTGAGCCGACCGTTTTCCGTCCGGCTCAACTTTGCGCGAATGCGCCGACGTCGGCGTGGATGCGTGAGTTTGAATAAACCGGTACGTGCCGCGTACGGCTGCGTGCGGAAGGCGCGCCGGTCGCGTTGACCTGGTTCGGAGGCCAGCATGAAACAAGACATCTTGCCAGCGGATATCGTTCACCGGAAACTGATGCAGTATCGATCGAACCAGACGCTCGACAGAAGCTCGTTCGAACGGGTTCAGCTAACCAGATTCCGCGCGCTGGTCGCCCACGCATATCGATGTTCGCCCTACTACCGGCGGCTCATCGACGAGCGCGCGATTCGACTGGACAGTTGCACGCCACAGGACTTTCCGGTTTTGACCAAAGCGCTACTGATCGCGCATTTCGATGAAATCGTTACGGATCGTTCGCTCGACAAGAAGAGCGTGCGGCGCTTTCTTGCTACCGCGACCGGGCCGACCGAACTGTTGCACGGCCGTTACATCGTGCGGGAAACGTCCGGAACCTCGGGCGAGCGCTTGCCCGTGGTGTCGTCGCTCGACGAATGCGCGGGTCTCGCCGCCCAGATGCGACGCTTCGAGCCCGACGACAGCAGCGGGGCGAGGTTCGCGTTCATCGGCGTCACCAATCGCTATGCGGCGAGCTATATCGGCGTATCACATCTTTTTCCCGCGCACGCTCCGCACGAATTCCTGCCGATCGACGTCGGGATGCCGTTGCCGACCATCGTCGAACAGTTGAACGACTTCAGGCCGAACGTGCTGTGTGGATACACGTCGGCAATTCTGGCGCTGGCGAGAGTGCCCGAGGCCCAACGGACGGCCTGTCGGCCTTCTTCGATCAATTGCGTCGGCGAAGTGATGCTCGCGCCGGTCGGCAGAGAGATCGAAAAGGCTTTTGCATGCCCGGTAACGAATGTCTATGGCACAACCGAATTCGGCGTGATGGGGATCGGCCAGGGCGAGCATATGCTGTTGCTGGAAGACGATCTGATCTACGAGTTCATGGGCAATTACGTCAATGTGACAAGCTTGAACCAGTACACGATGCCGCTTATCCGCTACACGCTTCACGACGCGCTGGCGAGGCGGTTCGACCGTAGTGCCGGTCCCTATACGGTAATTTCTTCGCACTTCGGCCGGGCGGAAGAGGCGGTTCGCCTGCTCAACGACGAGGGACGCATGGACGAGCTGAACGCACTGGCGATCATCGGTTTGTCGCTCGGTATCGACGGCATGTCGCAGTGCCAGGTCGTGGTTGAGGGAGAGCGGACGATACGTTTCAGGTTCTCTCTTGCGGATTCGCTGCAGGAAACGCAGAAGCGGAAATTGCGGGCGAAAGTGCGCGACGATCTGATGGCGATGCTGAAAATGAAAAGCATGACAAAGGTGTCGTTCTGGCTGGATGAATCGACTGCGTCATTTGCCGATCCTCTGACGGGAAAGACACGGCTGGTGCATTACGGGTCGGGGGAGCACACGTACTGTGGCGCACGCGCAGCCGTGCCGCAGGGCACGATGGCATCCTGCCGGTCGTAACGTCAGGGTTCAGGCTCCAGCATAGCGTGGCAGGTGAAAGGGTGTCCGACGGCGCGCGGGAACAGACATGGACCCGCGGTGTCCCTGTTGCGTCAACCGGGATGGCAGATCAACTGGCAACGGTCGCCACTCGCCGGACGTTCGATGCCGACCCGGACCACGTTCGGCAGCACGGCCGCCAGCTTTTTATAGATGTAGGCGCAGAGGTTTTCGAGCGTTGCCGGACCCAGATCCGGGACTTCGTCCAGAAAGCGGTGATCGAGTTGATCGCGCACCGTCTCGATGTGTTCCTTGAGTACCCCTAGATCGACGATCATGCTGGAGGTCGTATCCGGTGTGCCGCTCAATACCACTTGCGCATGATAGGTGTGACCGTGGATCCGGCGGCTGCTGTCGGTCCCGATGTCCCGATCGAGCGTATGGGCGGCTTCGAAGAAAAATTTCTGACTGAGTTCGTATCGCATATCGGCGCTCCGTGTGGAAAATGGACTGGGCTACCCGTGCCGGTTCGGCGTTCGAGCAAACGCATGTCGCCAATATGCTTCGTTCACCGGATCAACGCAGCGATGCAGCGAAGTGTGTCGCAAAGAAACGAAGGGGGTGCTTCTCCATCGCGCCTGTACGCGGACGCGCGCGTCGATGAAAAAAGAATGCCCGGTGTCCCAAAGCAGAACACCGGGCGAGGGCGGTGCGACCTTCGATCTGGGAGAGACCGTGGTGCCCGCCAAAGAGACCGGATTGCACTGTATCCAGGCTGAGTCGCAACGGATGCGCAGCAAGGCCCGGCTCTCGCCAACTATGCGAAGAACGTGCTGAAGGCGAAATGGATGCAACCGGCGGCCCGTTCGCGAAGCAGGCCCACGATCTTGCGATCTCCTCGCGGGTGCTGGGCGGCGACAACCTGCGCCCCTATGGCTAACGCGTAACGATCCACAATGTATGCCGGTTCGCATTGCGCGACAGCACTGCGCATCCACGGATTGTTGCCCGCTTTCCGCTCGTGAGAATGGAGCCGGCGAAAAGATCATTCCCAAAGCCATGGCGGACCTCATCGCGCAATGATGGTTTTAACGCCTATTGATCCAAGCGTTTCGAGACCCGATATGGCTCAAGATCACGAATACACAGACTGTAGCGAGGAGCTGACATGCGCGCTTGCGGAACTGTTGCGCCTGTCGCTCGTCGCACCGTTTCCGTCGATCCGCTGCGATCCCGGCGATGTCGACGCGTTACTCGAGGCGCTGCACGCGCTGCGTCCTGCACTGCTCGAATTCTATGCGTTCGATGGCTTCGTGCACGCCGCGCGCCGCGACTGGCATGCCGCAATCGATATGTTCGCTGCGTTGACCGACAAGTCGATAGGCCTGCCGGGCAACGCGGCGATGCTGATCTATTGCGTCGCGGCTAACGGGGACGCGCAATGGCGAGCGCTGTCGGACGACATGCTGAGCGTGGAGAGTCTTGCCCGCGAGGCTCGCCTGTTCGTCATGTCCGTCGTTGCGCACTACGACATGGCCGAGGCGCACAAGCGGTCGCTGAGGACCGGCATCCTTGTCGAACCCGAATCGATGCAGCGGCTGCGCCGCGAAACTATCGGCGCGAATGCTGACACCCCCGCCAGCGCCGAACGGCGGTCGCTGGCTGAGCACTATCTGGGGCTTTGAAATCGAACCGGTGCTGGCGGGTGCCGTTTCGTTTGCGCCGCACCGGCTTCGCTTCGGCGCAGTCGACAGCGGTGGGCGACGAATAGAGTAGGAGGTGCAAATCAAGCCGCGGGCCGGATTGCGCCTGCATTTTCAAATTCTGAACCGCTAGTGAGCCATACTATGGATATAGTCAACACCACTTACGAACCGCCACCGTCAGGCGGAGCGTACACGCCGGAATCGACGCCGTTCTCGGAAACCCAGGGCGGCTCAGGGTCCTTCCCGGACGAAAGCGAAATCCAGGGATGGGTAAGCCAGATGTTCGGCGGCGGCGGTGGTGGCAGCAGTTGGTTGGGCATGCTGCAACCGGCCGGCGAGAATAACTCGGCCTACCAGAGCGCGCTCAGTCAATGGCAGAAGACCGATCCGAGTGCCGCGAACCAGTTCAACTCGAACGCCAGCAATTCCAAGGACAAGAAGGCGACGATCAATAACCTGCAAATGGCGATCAACAAGGGAGAAATTACCAGGCAGCAAGCCTCCATCCTGTTGACCAAGGGACCGGCGGCGGGCGAATACAACTTCAACTCGAAAGGTCACACCGGTACGTCTGCGGGCGCCTATGCGATTGCGAATCAGACCGGGGGACCGCTCGACGGCGGTTCGTCGGATCCGAAGAAGTACGGCCGCGAGTATGACGCGTCGCAGGTGCTGTCCCTCGGGGGCTTACTAAAGAATCCGATCAGCACGCTGCTCGATCCGACCGTCAGCCACTCGTTCAGCAGCGTTATGGGCTCGGCCTTCAGCATGCTCAATCCGATAGGATCGATGCTAGGATCGGCCATGCCCATGATGGGCGGCATGGACAAAATGCTGGGTGGCCTGTTCTAGGACGCACGGGGCGAAGCGCGCAACAGCTCGGCGCGACGCGGGAAAGGATGGACGTGCAACGGGTCGCGTCAATTTTCGAGGAGACCCGTTGCGCTGCCGAACCGGCGCCGGCGGCGCCAACCGACAGCGGCCCGTTTACCGCGCCGGGTGCGAGGTCCTTCAGCCGCAACGAGCTGCGGTTTATCTGATGGGTCTGAATTTGTCTGCATGAACATGACATCGCTTGCGCGGAGTGGCCCTTTTCGTCTCCGTCGCACAATTGACCCTCGACCTGCAATCGGTCGGAGCCGCTTAAAGATCTCATGAAAATCAAAGCCAACGGTCTGGACATCGAAGTCGAAGACTCAGGCCATGTCCTGAATGCCGCAGCCGATCCCGGACCGGCGGTCCTGCTCATCATGGGGCTTGGAATGCAACTGATCGCCTGGCCTCCCGAGCTGGTACAAGGCTTTGTGAATGCGGGGTATCGGGTAGTACGTTTTGATAATCGCGATATCGGTCTGAGCACTCGTTTCGACGCCGCCACTCTGTCATTGAATACGATACTCGGCGCCAATGGAGCGACGCGACCGCCACCCTATACCTTGAATGACATGGCTGCCGATGCGGTGGGCGTACTGGATGCTTTGCAGATTCAAAAGGCGCACGTGGTCGGAGTCAGCATGGGCGGTATGATCGCCCAGCGCATGGCACTGAATGCGCGCAGCCGTTTGCTAAGCCTGACTTGCATCATGAGCTCAAGCGGCGCAACAGATTTGCCCCGCGGCAAACCAGAGATCATGCAGGCTATGCTAAGCGGGGCCGATGGCACGGACTTGCAAGCTACCCTGGAGCATGCGGTCAAGCTGGTGCAAGCCACCTCCAGCCCGGGCTTCCCACCGGATATGTCCCGGGTGCGCGATAACGTGACCGCAGCGGCCGCGCGCTGCCGCTACCCGCAGGGCGTGCTGCGCCAAGTGGCTGCGGCGCGGGCCGACGGCGACCGCACAGCAGCACTGGCAGGGTTGCGTGCGCCCACTCTGGTGATTCACGGCAAGGCCGATCCACTGATACCTTTTGCCTGCGGTGAAGACCTTGCGAGGCGGATTCCGGGCGCGCGTCTGGAGGCCATTGATGGCATGGGCCATGACTTGCCACTGGCCCTGATTCCCGGCCTGCTAACGCTAATGACCGGGCATTTTGCTGCGCACTCGAAACCTGAACAACGCGCGTCGGTCGTTATCGAGGCGAGGCGCGCGTGAGAACGCGCAGGACAAAGCGCATCCGGTTCATTCACCAGACAGGTAGGACGCATCAAGCGGCGCCATGCGCCGCAACGTCAGCCTGAAATCCCGCGCTACGGGCGACAGCGTGCCCTCGCGCCGGCGGATCAGACCGATGGTGCGCGCCACCGTCGGTTCGACCAGCGGGCGGATTGCGATACGCGCTTGCGTGTCGCGCGGCATCGCGCAGCGCGGGATGATCGAAATGCCCAGGCCGGCTTCGACCAGGCCCAACGACGTGGTCAGATGCTCGATCTCAATCAACCGGTCGGGCCGCCAGTCGATATCCCTGAGTGCCGCATCGAGCATCCGGCGATTGCCGCTCGTCGTGCCGGACACGATCAACGGCCATGGCCGCAACTCCCGCCATGCAACGGTTTCGCGCGCGGCAAGCGGATGATCGATGGGGCAGGCGAGCACATAGGGATCGGTGAGCAGTTCGTCGATCGCGAGTTCAGGCGTTTCGTTTACCAGAAAGGCAATGCCGAATTCCGCGTCGCCATCCGATACGCGGCGCGTCACGGTCGCCAGATTTGTTTCGATCAGCCGCAAACGCACTTCGGGGCGCCGGCGGTGATAGTTGCCAATGATCTTCGGTAGCAGGAATTTGGCGACCGTCGGGATGCACGCGATCGTCAATTGCCCTGAGTGGCGGCGGCTCGCTTCGGTGACGAGCTGCAGCGACGCTTCCAGTTCGCGCAGTACGCTTTGCGCGCGCGGCAGGAACAGTTGGCCTGCCTGCGTCATCACGACGTTGCGCGTGGTGCGTTCGAACAGGATCACGTCGAGCGCTTCTTCCAGCCGTTTGATGCGCCGCGTCAAGGCCGATGCAGACAGGCTCAATTCGATCGCGGCATCGTGAAACGAGCCGTGCACTGCGACCGCCACAAACGCTCGCAGTGCATCCAGATCGACCCCGGGAAACTGGTTCATCGTAGTCCGCCAACTATTGCGTGTGACGCAATAATAATCACGTGCTGTGCAATTCACAAATCCGTCGATGCTGCGGATACTGAACACACGACATGACTACAGCGAACCCGTGATGAACCAGCACAACGACATTGGCACAAACCCTTATACCGGCGGGGTCGCCGCTTTCGTCGCAGGCTTGCAGTACGACGCGATCCCCGCGCCCGTGCTTGAGCGCATCAAACTACTGATACTCGATTCGCTCGGGTGCGCGATCTATGGCGCCGCGTTGCCGTGGAGCCGGATTCTTGCCGACACGCTGAGCCGCGTCGACAGTACCCAGGGGAGTACGGTGTGGGGCACGTCGCTGAAGCTGTCGGCGCCGCATGCGGCGCTCGTCAACGGCACGCTGGTGCAGAGTTTCGAACTGGATGACGTGCATCGCGTCGGCGTGCTGCATGTCGGCGCGGTGACGTTGCCGGCGGTGCTGGCGGTTGCCGAACAGCAGCGCATGAGCGGTCGCGACTTTCTGCGCGCCTGTGTGGCGGGCTACGAAATCGGTCCACGCGTGGGCATGTGCATGGGACCGGAGCATATCGCGCAAGGCTGGCACTCGGGCGCGACGGTCGGCGTGTTTTCTGCGGCGGCGGGCGCGGCGGCGGCGCTGAAGCTGAATGTGGAGCAGACCGTGCACGCGCTCGGCATAGGCGGGACGCAAGCGGCGGGGCTGATGGCCGCGCAGTTCGGTGCGATGGTCAAACGGATGCATGCGGGACGTGCGTCGCAAAGCGGTTTGTACGGCGCGTTGCTCGCGCAGAACGGCTTTACCGGCATCGTCGATGTTTTCGAAAATCCTTACGGCGGTTTTTGCAGCACGTTTTCGCGCTCGGACGATCGCTTCGATCTGTCGCAACTCGTCGATGGCCTTGGCGAGCGCTTCGAGACGATGCGCATTGCGCTGAAGTTCTATTCATGCGTCGGCAGCAACCACACGACACTCGATGCGATCCGCGTGATGCAGGGACGCCATCCGTTCGGCGCGTCCGATATCGAGCGCATTGTCGTGCACGGCTCGCGCGTGACGGTCGATCACGTCGGCTGGAAATATGCGCCGCAAGGGCTGACGTCGGCGCAACTGAACCTGCCGTATTGCGTCGCCACACTACTGCTCGAAGGTGACGTATTCGTCGACCAGTTCACCGAAGACAAGGTCGCGGACCCGCAGCGCATGGCGCTAGCCGAGCGCGTGCAGGTGATCGAGGATCCAGCGATCACGGCGCGCGGTTCGACATTCAGGCATATGGTACGCGTCGAAGCGTTCCTGCGCGACGGCACGCATCTGGAGCAAACGGTTGAAGCGCAGCGCGGCAGCGAGCATGCGTTTGCGAGTGCTGAGGAGATCATCGACAAAATGAAAAAGCTGGCCGGCCATCGAATCGACGCCGCGCACGTGCAACGTATCGTTGACTGGGTGCTGCATGCCGAAACGATGCCGGACGCGAGCGAGCTGGCGCGCCTGCTTGCCACCGATATCGTCGTCGCCCCTGTCACGACTGTCACCGCATAAGGCGCGAACCATGTCCGCGACGCCTCGTACGTTGAACCTGCCCGCGTCGAAAAGCGAACGTCGCACGCGGCTGCGGTCGATCATCGGCGGCAGCGCGGGCAATGTGATCGAGTGGTACGACTTTCTTGCGTACTCAATCTTCTCGATCTATTTCAGCAAGGCGTTTTTTCCGGGTGGCAGCCAGACCGCGCAACTGCTGAACGCCGCAGCCGTCGCGGCTATCGGCTATGTGGTGCGGCCGCTCGGCAGCTGGGCGATCGGCGCACTCGCGGACCGGCGTGGGCGGCGCGTCGCGCTGAGCCTGTCGGTGGCGATGATGAGCGTCGGTTCGCTGATCGTCGCGCTGACGCCCACCTACGCGACGATCGGCGTCGCCGCGCCCGCGGTGCTCGTCTGCGCGCGCCTGTTGCAAGGCTTCAGCATGGGCGGCGAGGCAGGCACGAGCGCGACCTATCTGAGCGAAATGGCGCCAACCGGGCGGCGTGGTTTTTTTGTCGGCTTCGTGCAGGTCACGGTGGTGATGGGACAACTGGTGGCGCTTGCGTTGATGCTGGTGTTGCAGAGGCTCGCACTGACGCCGACGCAACTCGAAGAGTGGGGCTGGCGCATTCCGTTTGCGATCGGCGGCGTGCTGGCGGTGTTTGCTCTGTATCTGCGCCGCGGTATTGCGGAAACCGATGCGTTCGAACGACACGGCACCGGCCGCGCTACACAACAGGCTGAGCGCGGCAGCCTGCTCGTGCTGCTGGTCAAGCATCGGCGGCAAACGTTCTGGTCGATCGGCATCAGTGTGGGCGGCACGGTTGCGTTCTATACGTTCACGATCTATCTGCAGAAGTTCATGGTCAATACGACCGGTTTCAGCCGCAACGAGGCGACGCTGATTACGACGATCGCACTCGTGATTTATATGTTCTTTCAACCGCTCTTCGGCTTGCTGTCCGATCTTATCGGACGGCGGCCGGTGATGCTGATCTTCGGCATTGGCGGGACGTTCCTCACCGTGCCGTTGATGCATGCGCTTGGCGCCACGCACAGCGCGCTCACCGCATTTGCTTTGAACCTGGGCGCGCTCGCGATTCTGAGCGGCTTCTCGTCGATTCACTGGCTTGTCAAATCCGAACTGTTTCCCGCCAAAGTGCGTGCGCTCGGTGTCGGGTTGCCGTTCGCGGTGGTGTCGTCGGTGATGGGCGGCACCACTGAATTTCTCGCGTTGCGGCTGAAAAATGCCGGACACGAAGCGTGGTTTTTCTATTACGTCAGCGCGTGCGCGGCCGTATCGCTCGTCACTTATCTGCTGATGCCGGAAACGCGGCATCGCTCGATCATCGACGAAGAAGCGCACTAGAAAAAAGGAGACCGTTGCTTATGCCGTCCAGTTCGCACGACGCGCCTTTCGCAGCGCAAGTGCTGTCGGAGTATGCGAGTGCACTGCGTTTCGGGCAGTTGCCCGAACAGGTGGTGCGGCGCGCGAAAGACTGCCTGATCGACGCGATCGGCGCGGCGGTTTACGGACATGAAGTCGCGGCAGGCCAGGCCGCGATACGTTATAGCGAAGACGCGGCGGCTGGACCTTGCGCGATCCTGGGAAGTGCGAGACGGGTCACACCGGAAGCGGCGGCGTTTGCGGGCGGTGTCCTCACGCATGCCGCCGAACTCGACAGTCTGCGGCAGCCTGGCAGCGGCGTGCATCCCGGCGCGGCGCTCGTACCGGCGGCATTGGCGGCGGCACAGGCGTCGGGTGCATCGGGCAGTGAATTGCTGACCGCGCTGGTCGCGGGCATTGAAGTGCTGTTCCGGATCGGCAATGCGACGAGACATTCCGCCGAGGCGCGTGGCTTTCACGCGCCGGGATTGACGGGGCCGTTCGGCGCGGCGATTGTTGCTGGCCGGCTTGCAGGGTTGAATGCCGGCGAACTGCGTCGCGCGTTGGGTATTGCGGGGTCGCTCGGCGGCGGCCTGCTGGAGTTTGCGAAGAGTGGTGACGGGGGGCTGGTCAAACGGATCCATCTCGGACGCGCGGCACAAGCCGGCGTGACTGCCGCACGACTCGTGAAGGCTGGCTTCGATGGGCCGTCCAGTGTGCTCGAAGGAAAGTATGGGTTTTTGCATGGCTATTGCGAAAGTGCGGACGCATCGCGTTTGACTGCCGGACTCGGCGAGCAGTATGAAACGCTGACGCTGTGCCTCAAACGCTACGCCTGTCACATCGTCGCGCATACGCCGGTGTTTGCCGCGCAAAGATTGCGCGCCGGGCACGATATCGATGCACGACGCAGCGACGGGCGCCGCATCGCGTCGATTCGTATCGAAGGCGCGGCGCGGCTCGCGGCGAATCACGACATCAAGGCACCGCAAGACCAGGTGCTCGCGCAGTACAGCGTGCCATTCTGCGTCGCCGCAGCGTTGCTGTACGACGCCGACGATCCGGCCACGTTCGGTGCGGCCTTGCTTGACGATCCAGCCGTGCGCGAACTCGCCCAACGCGTCGAAATCGTGCCGACTGACAAGACGGGTCTTTCTACGCTAACGCGCATCACGCTCGGCAACGGCACGGCGTATGAACAGGCGCAGGCCGATTTCCCCGGCTGCCCGAGCGATCCGCTAGAGATCGACCAACTTCGCGCCAAATTCGTGCGGCTGACCCGCCGGCTCGGTGATCGCGCCGCCACGTTGTTCGAGCGGCTCGATGCGCTCGAACACGAAACCGATTTGCAGTGGCTCGACGCCGCGCCTCAAGGAGTTCGTACATGAGCATCGCGCAAATACTCGGCGCGCGAATCGCCGCCTTTTCGTTTGCCGATGTGCCCGACGCAGCGCGGCACTGGGCACGCATCGGCATCATCGATACGGTTGGCGTGACACTCGCGGGGGCGCCCGAACCATGTGCCCGAATGGCCCGCGCCGTGGCCACGCCGTCGACTGGCGACGCGCTGCTGTTCGGCCGCCGCGAACGCATCCGCCCGACCGATGCCGCGTTCGTCAACGGCACCGCCGCGCATGCGCTCGATTTCGACGATTGCAGCAACACACTCGGCGGCCATCCGTCGGCACCGATCCTGCCCGCGCTGTTCGCGCTCGCCGACGAGCGGCATGTGAGCGGACGCGAACTGTTGACGGCGTACGTCGCGGCTTTCGAAGCACAGGCGCGGCTGGCTCGCGCGGTGAATTTTCACCACTACGACAAAGGCTGGCATCCGACAGCGACGCTCGGCGTATTCGGCGCATGCGCAGGATCGGCGCGCCTGCTTGGACTAGATGTGGCGCAGACGGCGAGCGCATTGTCGATTGCCGCGTCGTTTGCATCAGGTGTGAAAGCCAATTTCGGCACCATGACCAAACCGCTGCATGTCGGACACGCTTCACGTAACGGCCTCGTTGCGGCATTGCTAGCGCGCGAAGGCTTCACCGCAGGCGATGCAACGTTCGAACACCGGCAAGGGTTTCTCAACGTCTACAACGGCGCGGGCAACTACGACGCGGATGCGGCAGTGAATCATTGGGCCGATCCGCTAGATATCGTCGAACCTGGCATCGCGATCAAGCAGTACCCATGCTGCGGCAGCACGCATCCTGCGATCGACGCGATGCTGATACTGGCCGCCGAACATGATCTGAAACCGCAGGATGTCGAGCGCGTGCTGTCGTATACGCATCCGCGCCGGTTGCAGCACACGAACCGTCCCGAACCGAATAGCGCGCTCGACGCGAAATTCAGCGTGCAGTATTGCGTCACGCGTGCGTTGGCGAAGAGACGTGTGGTGCTATCGGATTTTGAAGGTGAGGCGTATGCCGAGGCGGCGATCCGTGCCCTGATGAAGCGCGTGATTGCCGAGCCCGATCCGCAAGCCGACCAACAGCCCGACCACTTCGGCGCCGAGATTGTCGTCGAAATGCGCGATGGCCGGCGCTTTGCAAAACGTGTTGCGAGTGCCGCAGGGCGCACGTCCGCTAACCCGTTGCCGAACTCGCGTATCGAAGCGAAGTTTCTCGATTGCGCACAGCATGTGCTGACCGATGCGGCCAGCACCGATGCACTCGCGATGCTGTGGCGAATCGACGAACTGGACGATCTCGCCACGCTGTCGGGGTTGCTGGAAGCGGGCCTGCGCAACTAGGCATCGACATCAAACCAGCGGTAACGACCGCTGGGAACGAAGGAGACAAGCCATGAACGATTCACTCGTCGCCGCGCGCGTCGACCGGTTGCCGACCTCGCGAATGCACCGCGAATGGATGTTCCTGTTCGCGATTCCGCTGTTCTTCGAAAGCTGCGATATCAACACGTTCGCGTCCGCCGCGCCCGCGTTGATCGCGCACTGGCATATCGCGATCAACGAAATCGCGTTGATCACGTCGGCGAGTTTCATTGGCATGTTCTTCGGCGCGACGCTCGGCGGCATGCTGTCGGACCGGCTGGGGCGCAAACGTTCGCTGATCCTGTTCGTGATGATTTCGTCACTCGGCTCGCTTGCGACCGCGGCGGTGCCAAGCGTGGCCTATCTGTTTGCGGCGCGGGTGGTGACCGGTTTCGGCATTTCGGCCGGCATGGTGACGGTCATGGTCTATATCGCCGAAGTGTTTCCGGCGCGCTCACGCGGCACCTGGCAATCGTGGGCGATGGTGGTCAACCTGTGTGCCATTCCAATGACGAACCTGGTCGCGCGGCTTCTCGTGCCGTACGGTCCACATGGCTGGCGCTGGGTGTTTGTGTGGGGCGCGCTCGGCATTGTGTTTCCGTTGCTCGCGCGGCGCTTGCCCGAGTCGCCGCGCTGGAGCGCGCGTGCGGGCCGTTTCGATGAAGCCGAACAGGCACTTTCCGCAATGGAAGCGCGCGCGGTGGCCGACGGCCACACACTGAGTGTGCCGGACGTCGTCGCGCGTCCGCGGGAAGTGCGCGAGCCGTGGACCACGATGTTCAATCGTGTCTACCGACGCCGCACGCTGACGCTGTGCGCGATCTGGCTGCTGCAGACAATCGGCTTCTATGGCTTCGAAGCGTGGGTGCCGACGCTGCTCGTGCATCACGGCATCACGATCGCGCGCAGCCTCACATATTTCACATTGATCAATGTCGGCGCGCCGCTGGGCGCATTGCTCGCCGTGTATCCGGCGGACCGCTTCGAGCGCAAGCATCTGATCGCCGTGGTCGCGTTGCTGATCGCGGGCTTTGGGCTGTTATACGGCCTGAGCTTCACGCCGGTCCTGATCGTCACGTTTGGTTTCGCGGTCGGCATGCTGACGCAAACCTTCGCCACGCTGCTTTACTCGTACACACCCGAACAATTTCCGACCGGAGTGCGCACCAGCGCGACCGGTCTGACTTATGGCGCGGGGCGCCTCGCGAACGTCGCGAATGCGTTCATCATCGCAGCGATCTATACGAACTACGGTTACGTGACGGTGTTCATGTATATCGCTGGCGCGTGGTTCCTCACCGCGCTGATCACACTCGCGTTTGGTCCGCGTACGACCGGCCGCAGTCTCGAAACCCTCAATCCGGCCGTCGATGCGGCGGGCAGCCAGGCAGCATCGATGCCGCCGCTTGCCGACTATCCGCGCCACTGACCGCTTTCATTTCAAGGAGATTCATCCGATGACACCTGAAGAACTCAACGGTATCGACGTACTCGTGATCGGCGCCGGCAACGCAGCCGCGAATGCGGCGCTTGCCGCGCGTGAAGGCGGCGCGAGCGTCGCATTGCTCGAAAGTGCGCCAGCCGATGCGCGCGGCGGCAATTCCGCCTTTACCGGCGGCGCGTTCCGCTTCGTCTACGATTCCGTCGACGATCTGTTGAAGCTCGCGCCCGATATTGCGGAACTCGATCTGCCGAACATCGACTTCGGGACTTATACGCGCGAGCAGTATTTCGACGACATTGGCCGCCTCACCGAATACCGCGCCGATCTTGAACTCACCGATGTGTTGATCGAAAACAGCTTCGACGCTGCGCTATGGCTCAAAAAACACGGCGTGCGTTTCCAGCCAGCGTTGGGACGGCAGGCGTTTCGCGTTGAAGGCAAGTTCCGTTTCTGGGGTGGACTCGCGTGCCATATCCTGGGCGGCGGCACGCATCTGGTCGAGACGCTGCATAAGGCGCTGGAGAATGCCGGTATCGGTGTCGTGTATCAAACTCAGGCGATGAGCCTGTTGTACGACGGCGGCGGCATTCAGGGCGTGCGTGCGCTGCATCAGGGCAAGCAGATCGAGGTCCGTGCAAAAGCTGTTGTGCTTGCATGCGGGGGCTTCGAATCGAATGCGGAAATGCGGGCTCGCTATCTCGGGCCGAACTGGGACCTCGCGAAAGTGCGCGGCACGCGTTACAACACCGGCTGGGGTCATCGCATGGCGATGGACGTGGGCGCGGCGGTGACCGGCCACTGGTCTGGCGCACACGCGGTGCAGTGGGATATGAACGCGCCCGAGTATGGCGATCTGACGATCGGTGACCGCTTCCAGAAACACAATTATCCGTTCGGCATTCTCGTCAATGCAAAGGGCGAACGCTTCCTCGACGAAGGGCTGGATTTCCATAGTTTTACCTACGCGAAATACGGCCACGAAGTGCTGAAGCAACCGGGCCTTTTCGCATGGCAGGTGTTCGATCAGAAAGTGGTGAAACTGCTGCGCGACGAATATCGGATTGCGCGCATCACGAAAGAAACCGCGAATACGCTCGAAGAACTGTCGACCAGGCTGACCGGTGTCGATCCAGAAGGTTTTCTGCGCACGGTGCGCGCGTACAACTACGCCGCGCGCCCCGATGTGCCGTTCAATCCGAATGTGCACGATGGCTTGCGCACGCAAGGGCTTGCGATCGACAAGACCAACTGGGCCAACAGGCTCGATACACCGCCTTATGAAGCCTATGGCGTGACGACTGGCGTTACCTTTACGTTCGGCGGACTGAAAGTGTCTACCGCCGCGGAAGTGCTCGATGTGTCCGGCCAGCCGGTGCGCGGCTTGTATGCAGCCGGCGAGATTGTCGGCGGTTTGTACTATCACAACTATGGCAGCGGCACGGGTCTCGTCGCAGGCGCCGTGTTCGGTAGACGCGCGGGCGCCGGCGCGGCTGCGCTCATACGTGGAGCGCGCTAACGATGCTGCTGATCGATAACGAATGCGTCGCGCGTCTGCTGACAATGCGAGACTGCATCGATGTGCAGGAACGCGCGTTTGCAGGCCTCCTGACCGGTGCGTCGATTGGCCGGCCGCGTATCGACACGTACATGCCATCGGCGCGCGATGACGGCTACTACCGTTTCGGTTCTGTCGACGGTGCGACCGATGGTGTGCTTGCCGTGCGGCTCAAATCGGACGTGATGGTCTGGCCGCGCGGTGGCAGCGAGCAGAAGTATTGCGTCGAGCCGGGCACCTATTGCGGGCTCGTCGTGCTGTTCAGCACCGAGGACGGCGCGCCTCTCGCGATCCTCAACGATGGCCATCTGCAGCATATGCGCGTCGGTGGTGCGGCGGGGCTCGGCACGCGGCTGCTGGCACGCGCGGACGCGCATTCGGTCGGCATGATCGGCTCGGGCGGCATGGCCGAAACCTTTCTCGAAGCGTTGACGGCCGTGCGTGATCTGCAAAGCGTGCGCGTGTTCAGCCGCAGTGCGGATAATCGCAACCGTTTTGCGCAGCGGATGAGCGAGCGTCTCGGCATTCAGGTCACGGCAGTCGAAGGGCCCGAAGCCGCGGTGCGCGGCGCCGATATCGTCGCGACCTGTACCGACAGCATGACACCCGTGCTCGATGCCGCGTGGCTCGAACCGGGCATGCACGTTGTTGCGCTGACGCCGCGCGAATTCGACGCGCAAGTTGCGGCCCGTTTCGACGTCACGATTGCACAAGGCCGCGAACCGCTGCCGATGGCGGAGAGCGAGCGCTTCAGCCAGCATATTTCAGGGAGCCCGAATGCGTTCGTCGGCGGTTCGGCTGAGGAACGAGCGCGGTTGCCGGTGTCGCATGGCGCGCGTGTCGATACGACGCACTGGCCGATCTATACCGATGTGATTTCGGGCCGCGCACCAGGGCGAACCGATGACCGGCAGATCACGTTTTACTATACGGTCGGCAACTGGGGCGTGCAGTTCGCGGCGGTCGGCGGCCATGTCTACCGGGAAGCGGTGCGCGAGAAGCTTGGCGTGCCGCTACCGCGCGAATGGTTCGTGCAATCGATCAGGAATTGAGCGGGAGCTGGCGCCTCTGGGCGCGAGCGGACGAAATTCAGCCGCTGATTGTGCGCGTAACGTCGACAACGGAGAGGCGGATCGCATCGATCAACGCTCGTGCAGCGGGAGACGGGTTGCCGGTCGAGCGCATGGTCAGACCGATGTCGCGCCGGGTATTGTGCAACTTGACATCGAGAACCGCTAATTGTCCGGATTCGATCTCCAGGTGTAATTGATGGGCCGACAGTGCAGCGATCATGTCCGTGTCGAATAGCAGCCCGCGAATCACGGCAAGGTCCGCTGTCTCGACAGTCGGCATGGGCGGCTTCACTTTTATCCGCTTGAACTGCGCTTCGAGGAGCGCACGAGCCGGTGCATTGCTCCGCGGCAGCACCCATTGCGCGCCGCGCAAATCCACGATGGTGAGATTGCCCATATGCGCTAGCGGATGATCGCAGCGCACCAGCAGCGCCATATCTGACGACATCAGACGCTCGTTTTTCAGGCCACTCGAGGCGTCATTATCCCGTAGGGCGCCGAGGATAAAGTCGATGTCGCCCGCGCGCAGGTCTGCGACGAGTGCCTCGTAGGCGCTTTCGTTCGTGACCGTACGCACGCCCGGATTCTCTTTGGTCATCCGCGCAATCGCTCTGGGCAGGATCAACGTGCGACCGAGCGGCAACGCGCCGACCGTCACCGTGCCCTGGATCTTGCCGTGCGTTGCCGCGATATCGTCGGGAACATGCCTTAACTCGTTCAACGCACGGCGTACACGCAGCAGAAACGTTTCACCTTCCGTTGTGAGCAGGATCCCGCGCGGACTGCGATGAAACAGAGTCAGGCCGGCGCCGCTTTCCAGCACGCGAATCGCCGTACTCACTGCTGGCTGGCTGATACCGAAGGTCTTGGCCGCGCTCGGCATGTGCCGATGGCGGGCCAGCGCGGTAAACAACTGAAGCCGCCGCGTGTTGAGCAGATACGCCGGCAACGCACCTTCCGCTGCAGGCCGGCGGCGTGCCTGCTTTGCCGAGCACCACTGCGCGAGCTCTTCCAACTCGGCGAAGATCCGCTCGCAACGCTTCAGAACAGCACGGCCGACCGGAGTCGGAAGCATGCCCGAAGGGCTGCGGTCGAAAAGCGGCTCGCCGAGCGCTGCTTCCAACTCCTGCACGGAACGTGTGATGGCAGACTGGGCGCGAAAGAGCGTAGCGGCTGCACGCGTCGCGCTGCCCGTATCGGCGACAAGCCGGAACGCGCGCAGTTGCGACAGGTTGAGAAGTTCGTTGTTGCTCATGAATGGCGGGACTGACTCATTTGTCGATATCAGTATAGCGACGTGCTATCGCCGCCACTACGTATGCAAACCGGATTGCGATTTAGTTTATGAGCCATCTGTTCTATTTATGGACCGTGGACGAATGCGAGCAGGCGTCCTGGATGGACTATACCCGCTTGGGATCCCAAATGTACCTGATGCCATGCGGTTTGCGGCGGGTGATGAACGATAGAAAATCGACAGAATGCCGCTTAGAAGGCTATTTGACGGCGCTTTAATGTGGTTTACCCTCCCTTACCGAAAATCTCCGCTGTTTCTATATTTGTATCCCAAATAGGGGCAATAGATAGTGTCACCGGTCGCCGTACCCATCCAATCCGCGCACGAAAATGCGCGGCGCAAAGTGAGGAGGGCAAGAATCTGGCGGGAGTCATGGGCGGCGGGGTTGGAACGGCAGACTGTCCGACAATTGCCGTGACTTATGGCGGGTCTCACCATCGCCGGTTCATTGACAAGCATTTTTCCCGCACTAGCGAGGCCTGGGGCTTCGATTGGCGGTTATATGAGTTTTGAGGAGTATTGGCATGGCACGGATCATCGGCGGCATCGCCGCCTCGCACACACCCACGATCGGCTTTGCGTTCGATAAGAACAAGCGCGACGATCCAGTGTGGGCACCGATCTTCGAAAATTTCGCCCCGTTGGCCAACTGGCTCGCGGAGAAGCGTCCGGACGTGCTACTGGTCATCTACAACGATCATGTCACCTCGTTCTTCTTCGACCACTATTCGGCATTCACGCTGGGCGTGGGGCCCGAGTGGCATGTTGCTGACGAGGGTGGCGGCGCACGGGACCTGCCGCCTATCAAAGGGCATCCGGCCCTGGCTGCGCACATCGGCACCTCGCTCATGACCGATGAATTCGACATGTCTTTTTTTCAGAACAAGGCGCTCGATCACGGCTGCTTTTCGCCTCTATCGATGCTCTGCCCACACACGCCCGAATGGCCGGTGAAGCTCGTACCGCTGCAGATGGGCGTCCTGCAACTGCCGGTTCCGAGTGCGCGGCGCTTTTATAAGCTCGGGCAAGCATTGAGACGCGCGATCGAGAGTTACCCGGAGGATCTCAAAGTCGCGATCGTCGCAACGGGTGGGCTGTCGCACCAGGTGCATGGGGAACGCGCGGGTTTCAACAATACGGAATGGGACCAGCGTTTTCTCGATCTTTTCGAGCGCGATCCAGAGCAATTGGCTGAGATGACGATTGCTGAATATGCAACGCTGGGCGGGTTCGAGGGTGCGGAAGTGATCATGTGGCTCACGATGCGAGGCGCGTTGTCGTCCAACGTCGTATGCAAGCACCGTAGCTACTACCTGCCGTCGATGGCCGGCATCGCGACTGCGATCTACGAAGGCGAAGAGAGTGAAGCGGCGCCTTCCATCGCAGAGCGCCACCGGCAGCGGATGGCGGCTCAACTCACCGGTGTCGAGACACTTGAGGGCACCTATCCGTTCACGATCGAGGTCGCCGTGAGGGCCTATCGGATCAACGATTACCTTCACCGGATGGTAGAGCCCGTTCATCGCGGAGCCTTCATGAATGATCCGGAGGCGAGTTTCGTGGCAGCGGGCTTGACTGAGGAAGAGCGGGACCTGATCCGCCGTCGAGATTGGCGCGGCCTGCTGCACTACGGCGTCATTTTCTTCATGCTCGAGAAGCTAGGCGCGGTGACGGGCGTGTCGAATCTTCACATCTACGCCGCAATGCGCGGAGAAACGCTGGAGGCTTTCCAACGCACTCGCAATGCGCCCGGCGCTTTGTATTCGGTGGCGGGAAAGAGTGCTGGAAAGCTCGACTGGGACAGTGCGGAAAAAGGAAAGAGTTGAGAAACGGATGGGACCGGCGTGATACCAACGCGCGGCCTTTCGTCACCGACCATTTTGCCAAGTGCTACTGCATGCCATCTGTTTTGTTTATCGAGTCTGAGTGACCGGCCTCATGGTCAGGACGCGCACTCATCCTCGAGGCTCAACGGCAGACCGCTGAGTCCCTTACTGAAACTATGTAAAAGATCATATTTTTCAAAGGTTTGCGAGATGTGGTGTTTATGTCGTACCACGAGCAAGAATGTGAGATAAGTAAAAACCCTTATATCGAAACCGATGTTCCGCACGTTCGTTCTGCCCTGTTCAGTATGCGTGGACCTATTTCGAAAGCTGGGTGAGGTGGCTATATTGATCCGGTGTAACTGTTTCGCGTTGCACCCGGATCAGGTCTGCTTCATCAAGTCGAAGTGAGTTGCTAGCTTTGCTTCAGATATGGAAGTCGCTAACTTTCCATGAAATTAGTAAAACTAACTAAGACGTAAGGAGACTTTGTGAAGAAGACCGAAAAGATCACCCTGGCATTGTTGAGCGCCGCTTTTGCTGCCCCGGGGGCTCAGGCGCAGAGCAGCGTTACGCTATTTGGCCTGATCGACACGGGCATTACTTACGTCAGCAAATTTGGCTCATGGACCGCGAATGCACTTTTCACAACGGTTCATAACTCCGTCAACGTCGACTACGCGCTATCCAAGCGAACGAGCGTCTACGTTCTGGGGCTTTATCAGCGCGCCAATTCTGGAGCGCTCGCTCAGATCAACGGCCTGAACAGTTCGGACGGCGCATCCAGTAGTGCCACTCAGGCGATTGCGCGAGTCGGTATTCACACCCGCTTCTGATAGACGCGGTTGCGGACCAGATCACGATCGTCGCGTTATATCAAACAGGCGGCAAGGAGACAGGAGAAACAAATGACAAGCGGAAAGACAATTGATATCAAGGCTTTTATCGACGAGCGACCCATCTCGCCTTACCAGTGGCTACTGGTGGCGCTGTGTTTTCTCATCGTGACTGCCGATGGCATGGACGTGACCATCATGGGTTTTGTGGCGCCTTCGATCATCCATGACTGGGGGATTTCGCGCCCCGCATTCGGTCTGGTGATGAGCGCGGCGCCGCTGGGTCTCGTGATCGGTGCACTGGGAGCAGGACCTGCTTCGGACCGCATCGGCCGTAAGTGGGTGCTGATTACCTCGGTTTTCCTTTTCGGTGTGTTCACGATCGCGACGGCCTTTACTCAGTCGCCTATGGAAATGGCCACTCTGCGTTTGCTGACGGGCATTGGCCTCGGCGCCGCAATGCCTAACTCGACGACGCTGCTGTCGGAGTACGCACCTCAGCGCAAGCGTTCGCTGTTGATCACCATCATGTTCACGGGCTTCAATCTGGGGTCGGCCCTGATCGGTTTTGCGGCCGGCTGGCTGATTCCTGAACACGGCTGGCGTTCGGTGTTGATTTTCGGTGGCGCGCTGCCGCTGGCTTTGATTCCGTTGCAAATGTGGCTGCTGCCGGAGTCGGCTCGCCTGCTCGCGGTGCGCGGGGCATCGCCCGCACGTATCGGTGCGGTTCTGGGCCGGGTGTGCGGCACGCGCTTTTCCGGTGACGAGGTTTTCGTTTCCAGCGAACCGCCTTTGCCAACGCGCAAACCGATCGGCGTACTCTTTTCGCAGGGGTATGGCTTCATGACGGCGGCGCTTTGGGTGACCTATTTCATGGGTCTGCTCGTCATCTATCTGTTGACGGGCTGGTTGCCGACGCTCATGAAAGATGCCGGATTGACAGTCACGACGGCCGCTAATGTGACGGCGATGTTCCAGATCGGTGGAACGATCGGCGCCATCGTTGTCGGCTGGATGATGGACAAGGTACGGCCGGCGCCCGTTATCAGCGCGGCCTACCTTGGCGGTGGTCTGTGCGTGCTGGCGCTGGCGTGGATCGGGGCATTGTCGTCCTCGCTAACGTTGCTAGTGTTTGCTGCGGGTTTTTGCATGAGCGGCGCGCAGACCGGACTGAACGCGTTTGCACCGAGCCGTTACCCGACAGTTGCGCGCGCAACCGGGGTCAGTTGGATGCTTGGCATGGGCCGTTTTGGCAGCATCTTCGGCTCGGCAATAGGTGGTGCGTTGCTTGGATTCGGTCTGCTGTTCGGGGCGATTCTTGCGATGCTGGCAGTGCCCGCAACGCTGGCTGCGGTCGCCATTTTGTTGGCTCAACGGGCGAGGGCCGGTGAACTGGCGCCGCAGCCCAACACGGCACACTGACGAAGTAATGGGGCGATGCCACTCGTCACGCGTGGCATCGCGGTAACATCAAATCAGCTATTTGGAACAACGATGATCATCGATATCCACGGCCACTACACGACGGCGCCAAAGGCGCTGGAGATGTGGCGCAACCGGCAGATCGCAGGTATCAACAATCCGTCGGACATGCCGAAGCCTTCCGAATTGCATATCGGCGACGACGAGTTGCGGGAGTCGATCGAAAGCAACCAGTTGCGGTTGATGCGCGAGCGCGGGCTCGATCTGACCATTTTCAGCCCGCGTGCGAGTTTCATGGCGCATCACATCGGCGACTTCGACGTGTCGAACACGTGGGCGGCGATCTGTAACGAACTCTGCTACCGGGTGAGCCAGCTCTTTCCGGACCATTTCATTCCGGCTGCGATGCTGCCTCAGAGCCCGGGCGTGGACGTCGCCACCTGCATTCCCGAACTGGTGAAGTGTGTCGAGCAATACGGCAACGTGGCGATCAATCTGAATCCGGACCCCTCGGGCGGCCACTGGACCAGCCTGCCGCTGTCCGACCGCTACTGGTACCCGATCTACGAGAAGATGGTCGAGTACGACATTCCCGCAATGATTCACGTGAGCACGAGTTGCAACGCGTGCTTCCACACCACTGGCGCGCACTATCTGAACGCCGATACGACTGCGTTCATGCAGTGCCTGACGTCGGACCTGTTCCATGACTTCCCCACGCTGCGTTTCGTGATTCCGCATGGCGGCGGCGCAGTGCCCTATCACTGGGGACGTTTCCGCGGCCTCGCTCAAGAGATGAAAAAACCGCCACTCGAAGACCACCTGCTGAACAACGTTTTCTTCGACACCTGCGTGTATCACCAGCCCGGCATCAATCTGCTAACCGAAGTGATTCCCGTCGACAACATCCTGTTCGCGAGCGAGATGATTGGCGCGGTCCGCGGTATCGATCCCTACACGCAGCACTATTTCGACGACACGAAGCGCTACATCGAGGCGGCGCATATCGACGCAGACGAACGGTACAAGATTTACGAGGGTAACGCGCGGCGTGTCTACCCGCGTCTGGATGCAACATTGAAAGCGAAGGGGCATTGATCATGTATGAACTTGGAGTCGTGTATCGCAACATTCAGCGGGCAGACGGCGACGTCGCTGCGAAGCTCGGTGCGCTCGGGACTGCCACGGTGCACGAGGCAATGGGACGTACCGGGCTGATGAAACCCTACATGCGGCCGATCCATGTGGGCACGCAGGCTAGCGGAACCGCCGTCACGGTCCTGCTGCAACCGGGCGACAACTGGATGCTGCATGTCGCGGCGGAACAGATCCAGCCGGGCGATATCGTCATTGCCGCGATCACGACGGATTGCACGGACGGTTATTTCGGCGACTTGCTGGCGACGAGCTTCCAGGCTCGCGGAGCACGTGGACTTGTCATCGACGGTGGCGTGCGTGACGTGCGCGTGCTGGCCGACATGAAGTTCCCGGTATGGAGCAAGGCAATCTCGGCCAAAGGAACGGTCAAGGCGACGCTTGGTTCGGTGAACATACCCGTGATATGCGCAGGTGCGCTGGTGAATCCCGGCGATGTCGTCGTGGCTGATGACGACGGTGTGGTCGTGGTGCCTGCAGCGGCGGCGCAAAAGGTTCTCGAAAAAGCGGCGGCGCGCGAAGCCAACGAAGGCGAGAAGCGCGCGAAGCTGGCCTCTGGCGTGCTGGGGCTGGATATGTACAACATGCGCGAGCCGTTGCGACAGGCCGGACTGCGCTACATCGACTGAAAGGGCAGCGAGCATGGTCTTCGATCCAACCCTGAGCCAGGCGATCACTGGTATCTCCTCGATGGCTACCCGCAACGTGCTGGCCGATCTCGTCGAACAATACGCGCGACATTCGCGGCAACGGGTCGTGGTCGAATCGGTCGGCGGTGTCGAGGCGGCCCGGCGCGTTCTGGACGGCGAGCCGTTCGATATTGTCGTGCTGTCGGCCGACGCGATCGACCGGCTGGCAGCGGCCGGCCGGGTCGTTGCGGGCACGCGGGCAGATCTGGCACGCTCGGGCGTGGCGATTGCCGTGGCGGCTGGGGCGACGCAACCCGAGATCGCTAGTGAAGCGGCGGTTCGCGACGCCATTCTGGCGGCGCGCAGCATCGGCTACTCAACGGGTCCTAGCGGTTCGCACCTGGTTCGCCTATTCGAGCGCTGGGGCATCGCTGAGACGATCGCACCGCGCATCGTGCAGGCTCCCCCCGGCGTTCCGGTGGGCTCGCTTGTCGCGAGTGGGGATGTTGAGCTCGGTTTCCAGCAATTGAGCGAGCTGATGCATTTGCCTGGCATCGATGTTGTCGGGACATTGCCGCCTGACATCCAGGTTGTCACTGTTTTCTCGGCTGCGGTCTGCACGACGTCTGAACAGCGGGCCGAAGCGCAGGCACTCATCTCGTTCCTGGTCTCGCCTCAAGCGGCTTCGGCCAAACTTGCTCACGGAATGGAGCCGGCGTGAGGTAAGGAAAAACGCGCGGTATCGACGCAATGCGTGCCGCGCCATTCATTTTTAATATTAATTAGAAATACTATATATATATTCCGATTGTAAATTTCGGAATAGGGCGTATATCAGAAAGGAGGCGAAAGTCCATCATATAAATAAGGAATATTAAATAATTACGCCGTCATCGTGGATGCGCCGTGTGCTCACGGCGTACAGAGACGGCTCTGATTTCCGACAGAAGAGACTGGTTAAGGAGTTCACCCCGTAGACAATGCGGAGACCGTTGATCGCTTTCACCAGAATTGCGCCGTGGTGAGCCGGGGTCGGGAATAACGGATGATTGCCCGCTTGCGTCCTTTGAGCCGTATGGAGGCAGGCGGCGTGCATTCTTCCCACACTATCTGACCTTCAAGCTAGCGGACTATGACACGACCCCACCCCACCAGAAAAACAGGTTGACACGGTACGGAGCCGTGGCGGTATTTATCGCACTTACGTTGTTAGCTGGAATGTACGGCACGCGCAGCAACGCCGCTACGTTACCGGAAGATGCACACACGGAACTCGCCTACGTTGGCACGCAGGAACGCCAGATTCACGCGCTACGCTTCGACACGTCTACCGGCAAGCTGACGGTGATCGGCCCGGTTGCCGAGGGACCGAAATCCACGTGGGTCGCAGCGCACCCCCGCTTGCCCATTCTCTATTCGGTCGATGACGACAATACAAGAGAAGGAAGTGTCACCGCCTACGCGGTGGATCGCGGGACCGGTGCGCTCACCCGATTGAACGAGGTCGCCACACGAGGCAGTGGAACCACGAATCTGGGCCTGGACACACCCTCGATGACCTTACTCGCTGCCAACTACGGCGGCGGGTCCGTGTCGAGCATTGCGGTCAATCGCGACGGAAGCCTGGGCTCGCTTGTGTCCACGATCAAGGAGACAGGTTCCGGACCGAACCGCCGGCAGGCGAGCGCGCATGCACACAGCGCCACAGTCGACCCGTCAGGTCGATACGCACTCGTTCCCGATCTGGGCGCCGATCGTGTGTTTGTTTATGGCTTTGACCGCGCCGCCCATTCGTTGTCACCGGACGACGGGACCGATCCGCGGTCCTTCATTGTTCCGCCCGGCAGTGGTACCCGCCACCTTGCTTTCGGTTCGAACGGTCAGTACGTTCATCTGCTAACCGAACTGACCGCAGAGATCATGGTGCTACGCTGGGATGCATAGCAGGGGCGTTTGACACTGGTGCAATCGGTGCCGACAAGCAGCCAGAATTTTCAGGGCGTGAAAAGTGGCGCTGAGGTTGCGGTGAGCCATGATGGGCGTTTTGTCTATGTCGAGGACCGGGGAGAAAATGCGCTAGTCGTCTATCGCATTAGCTCTGATTCGGGAGAGCTTTCGCTGGTTCAGCGCACGTCCTCGGGCGGTGAAAGACCGTGGGGATTTGCAATCGATCCGTCGGGAAAATGGATGCTGGTCGCCAATCAACGTAGCGGGAAGGTGAATGTGTTCAGCATTGACCCTACGTCTGGCATGGTGTCGGACACGGGGCAATCGGTGGGCGTACCGACTCCCGTCAGTATTGCCTTTGTGAAATGAGGAACCGTCCCGGTATGGGACGGTTCTGCCGCGGAAAGGGTATTGGGGTAGACGGATACCCGGTCGGGCGAATCGACAAATAAACCCAAAAAATTAAAACAATACAGTAACAAAAACTGGTTGAGGCTAGATACGATAGTGGGAAAGCCTGCCTGTTGGCGGTAGCGCCGGCTTTTAGCAACAGGCATCCCTTCCTTCTAGACAAGTCCCCAACACCTCCCATGCCACGCCCGATCGTTGCACAGATTCACCCTGGCGCAGTCAGCCACAACCTCTCCCTCGTCAAGCAGCGCGCGTCTCGATCACGGGCCTGGGCCGTAGTCAAAGCCAACGCATATGGACACGGAATCGACCGCGTTTTCCCGGCGCTCGCGAGTGCAGATGGCATCGCGCTGCTTGATCTCGATGAAGCGGTCCGCGTGCGTGAGTTGGGCTGGTCCAAACCGATTCTTCTTCTGGAAGGTGTGTTCAGACCTGGTGACGTGCAAATCGCCCAACAATTCGATCTTTCCATGGCCGTGCATTGCCATGAGCAACTCGATCTGTTGCGTCTGTCGTCGTCAGGTCAGCGCGTCAACGTGCATCTGAAGATGAACTCCGGGATGAATCGCCTCGGCTTCCGACCCGACGCGTACCGTGCCGCGTGGGAGCAAGCCAGATCGATTCCGGCCATCGCGGACATTACGTTGATGAGCCATTTCGCGAACGCTGACGATGGCGACGTTGCATGGCAGATGGATCGTTTCGATGCGGTGACTCACAACATACCGGGTCAACGAAGTCTCGCGAATTCAGCGGCCGTTCTGTGGCACCCCCAGGCGCATCGTGACTGGGTGCGTCCGGGCGTTGTGCTGTACGGCGGTTCGCCCACCGGTCAGTCGCGCCACATTGACGACGTGGGCTTGCGTGCTTCGATGACGCTCAGGAGCGAAGTGATCGGTGTGCAGTCATTGTCGGCACAGGAAACGGTCGGTTATGGCCGTGCCTTCGCTGCGAATCGTGAGATGCGCATTGGTGTGGTGGCATGCGGATATGCGGACGGATATCCCCGGCACGCATCGACGGGTACGCCAATCGCTGTCGATGGAGTCATGACGCAAGTGGTGGGCCGCGTTTCGATGGACATGCTCACCGTCGACCTGACGTCATGTCCGCAAGCGCAGATCGGTTCAAAGGTCGAGTTGTGGGGCGAGCAGGTCAGGATCGATGACGTTGCTCACGCTTCGGGCACGATCGGGTATGAACTGATGTGCGCGCTGGCAAAGCGGGTGCCGGTAGAAGTCGACTGAACGACTTTCTTTCTCGCTGGAGTGTGAAGCAAGTGCGAGGCAATCCGTAAGGCATATTCGCGTGTTCGGCCTGGATGCGGCACAACATTGCGGGTATATACCGGCGTGATAGCGTCCAAAGCAGGGCTGTAGCGTTGCTTTGGACATTTTGTTTTGTGTTTACGTAATAATCGCGAGGCGCGTCCGATTCGATCCACTAACCAGTGAAAATGTGCAGGTCATGGCTTTCAGCGAACCAAGGTCTCCATTTTTCAAGTGGGTGGTGTCCTCCGCTCAGGACCTGAGTGCCGACAACCGGCAGGTATTGCTTGCCAACCTGTTCACGCGAACCGCATCGATCGTGTTTGCGTCGATCTGCGAAATCAGTGTCTGCGCGACCGCCTACTACCTGTACCCAAGAGCCCTTTACGCCTGGTGGAGCAGCGCCGTGGTCGTGCTGCTGGTTGCGCGTCTTGCGTTGATCCGGCTGTGCTGCCGGCGCAGCGCCCAGAATCTGCCGACCCCTACCTCAGCCTTCCTCTTTGCGAGCCTTCTCTGGGCCGTCTTATTCGGGTTCGGCAGTTTCTTGTGCAATACCAGCGGAAACCAGACGCTCTTTCTGCTCGGTAACGTTTGCGCTGTGGGCGTAATCGGCGGATTGGCCGGACGCAATGCAGGCACACCCCGGCTCGTGCTTCTTCAGATTTCGCTCATTCTCGGGCTGTTGGGGTGGGGGGCGGCGCTTTCTCCCGGCTCCGGCAAACTCGTGCTGCTGTTTCAGGCGCCGTTTTGTGCGGCCGGTTTCTTCACCGTGGCGTTGCGCAGCAATCGCGACACCGTTGCGTTACTGTTGGCGCGTGAAAGCAGTCACCGGCTCGCTCACCAGGACAGTCTCACGGGCTTGCCCAACCGCGCTCGCATTACCGAACTTCTGTTGGAGCGCACGGCGGCGGGCTCGTTACGGCAGGATCATTTATTCGCGGTTCTACTGATCGACCTCGACGGCTTTAAGGCAATCAATGACAGCCTGGGCCATGCCGCCGGCGATCAGATCCTTCAGGAGGCGGCGACGCGATTGCGTGAAGTGCTGCCGGCCGGCGACCTTGTCGGACGCCTGGCCGGCGACGAGTTCGTCGCCATTTCCGACGGCACGGCTTCCACCCGCGATGTTCGTTTGCTGGCTGAACGCATCGTCAAAACACTGGCGCGTCCTTTCGTGTTGAGCGAAGCGTTGGTACATATCGGTGCGAGTGTGGGCATCTCACTCTATCCGGAGCATGCCAATACAGGGCCACAACTGCTGATTTGCGCGGACCGCGCGTTGTACGCAGTCAAACGCAGCGGCAAAAGCGCCTTCGCTATCTTCGACGCGGCCACGCACGCATCCGACGAAAGTTTGAGTCTCCTGCGCAGCGATCTGGAAGGCGCGATGCAGTCTTACAGCGATTTGCGCATGGAGTACCAGCCGATCGTCGATCTCAGCGACGACACGATTTCCGGCCGCGAGGCGCTGCTTCGCTGGACCCACCCGACTCGCGGCGAGCTTTCTCCCTCCGCATTTATTCCCACTGCCGAACGTACGGGGCTCATCCTTGCCCTCGGCGAGTGGGTCTTGCTGCAATCATGCGCGGAAGCTGCCACCTGGCGTGATGCAGTGAGCGTCGCCGTGAATGTGTCGCCGGTGCAATTGCGGGAGGAGTCGTTCGCGTCGACTGTTGCGGCGATCCTTGGCAAGACGGGATTGCTGCCGGCGCGTCTGAATATCGAAGTCACGGAGACGGTGTTGTTGAGCGACGACGTCATCACCCGGCACAACATCGAAAAGCTTCGCGCATTGGGAATCGGTCTGGCGCTCGATGACTTCGGCACCGGTTTTTCCACCATGTCGACGCTTGTGCGCTTCTCGTTCGACAAGCTCAAGATCGACAGTTCGTTCGTGAAGGAATCCGCGTACCGGCGCGAATCCGCGGCCATGGTTCGCGGGATTGTGGCTTTGGCGCGAGAAATCGGTATGCCGACTACGGCGGAAGGCATCGAGACGCAGGAGCAGCTGAATTTTGTGCGCGTCTGCGGATGCACGCATGCTCAGGGTTTTCTTCTCGGCAAGCCGGTCCGCGGCGAGGAGATCCCGCACTTCGAAAAAGGACTTGCTGCGCATTCCGTGGATAAGGATTGAGCAGCAGCGTTGAAATGTTGAGGCGTCCGTGGCGTTAGCCGCTCGCTCGCAGGGCAGCGTGGCGTGATCCCCAGCGCGTGCTACTCGTGACGGGTGTGCCACGCCCAAGATAGGCATCGCGCAGCGCATCCAGTTCCAGCAACGTGTCTGCCTTCCCATGCGCAACCACGCGTCCGCCTTCGAGCACATATCCCGACTGCGCATACCGCAACGCGATCGCCGCATTCTGCTCAGCCAGCAAAAAGCTGACGCCGTCGTTGCGATTGAGTGCAGCCACGGTCTCGAAGATTTCTTCGACGACTTGCGGGGCCAGTCCCATAGAAGGTTCGTCGAGCAACACCAGCGAGGGCCGCGCCATCAATGCGCGGCCGATCGCAACCATCTGCTGTTCTCCGCCGGACGTATATCCCGCGAGCGTCTTGCGGCGTTCTTTGAGCCGCGGAAAGATCCCGTAGATGCGTTGGAGATCCGCTTCGAGCTCAGCGCGTTGAGGCCGGCGCACAAACGCGCCGAGCCGCAGATTTTCTTCGACGGACAAATGAGCAAAACAACGCCGCCCTTCCAGCACCTGGACGAGCCCACGTTCGGCGAGTGTCCACGGGTCCACGTGGGTAGTGGCATCGCCGCGATACGCGATGCGGCCTGATGTCAGCTCGCCCCGCTCGGCACGAATCAGGTTCGAGATGGCCTTCAGCGTGGTCGTCTTGCCCGCGCCATTGCCGCCCAGCAGCGCGACGATGGCGCCGGACGGCACTGTCAGTGAAACGCCGCGCAATGCCGGAATGAGCTGGCTATACGTCACGGCAATGTCCTCGACCTGCAGGATCGGGGCGGCGCCCATGCTCAGAGATCCTTGCTGCAATCGCGCGGCGTAATACCCTTTTCTTTCGCGTACGCGTTCGCCGACTTCTCGATGATGGGGCGCAGCAGGGCACGATCCGCCTGAACCCAGCCGCTGATCACTTTCCATTGCTGTCCGTCCCATTGCTGGAAGCGCACGGCGCCGCCGCCCTCGTGATCGGAGCACGACAACTTCAGCGGTTGAACCAGGCCGTACGCACCCAACTGTTTAAGACGCGCGTCGTCGAGATTCAAATGCTCGAATCCCCAACGCACCTGTTCGCCAGTAAGCGGTTTGTTGCCGTACTTCGCCTGAGCCACGCGCAACGCTTCGACATTGAGAATGCCGTTCACGACGCCCAGGTTGTAGTACACCGTGCCGAAGCGCGCCGGGTCCTTCAGGTTGCCGTTGCCGGGTTTGATCACGTACTGATTGATCGCCTGAAGCACCGGGAACCCGGTACCCGACGGATGCGTAGTGATCGAAATGAAGCCCTTCGCGGCGTCGCCCGCCGGACGCGCATCTTCTTCCGAATTGCTCCAGATGTTGCCGATAATGTGATTCGCCGGAAAGCCCACCTTCTGCGCCGACTTCAACGCGACCGGATTCATCACGCCCCAGCCACGCAGAATCACCCAGTCCGGATTGATCCGGTGGATGGTGAGCCACTGAGAGCCCTGTTCGTTACCCGGGTGCGGGACTTCGATCTGCGTGAGTTCAAAGCCATACTTTTTGGCGAGCGCATCGAGCACGGGAATCGTCTCACGGCCATAGGGCGAACCATGGTAGAGCACCACGATCTTCTTGCCCTTGAGCTGATTCAGGCCGCCTGACTGCTGACCGATGTAATTGATGATCGCCGAGACTTCGCTATACGGGTTGAGTTGAAGCGGAAACACGTACGGAAACACGGCGCCGTCGGTGGAATCCGTGCGACCGTGATTGATCGTGACCAGCGGGATCTTGTCGGCGGTTGAGCGGTCGAGCGTCGCGTAGGCGATCCCGACTGAAAGCGGATTGGTCGCCGCAGCCGGCGCGCCGTTCAGGCCACCCTTGAGCCGCTCATAGCATTCCACGCCTTTTTCCACGACGTATTCGGTTTCGCATTCGCTCCACGTCAGCTTGACTCCGTTGACGCCGCCGTCGCGCTTGTTGATCAGGTTCATATAGTCGATGAAGCCGCCGAAGAAACCGCTGCCGCCTGCCGCATACGGCCCGACGCGGTAGCTTTGCAGCGGGAAGTATTCTTCGCCCGCGGCCTGCGCGTTGGACGCAAATGCGGCGGTGAGGGCAAGCATGAGGCTTGCGACAGCAGCAACGCGCGAAGCCGTCCCACGCCTCTTGAGGGAGTCAATGAAATTCATACTGGATAGACCTTGAATAGATAAACGATGGTTAAAAGAGCGATGGATGAAACCGGATTCATGCGCGCAGCGGCCAGTCGCGCAGACGGTTGCGCGCGGTCTGAACCAGCCTTGCGAGCCCGTCTGGCTCCTTGATGAGAAAAACAATGATCAACGTGCCGAAGAGGATCTTCTGCAGGTTCTGCAACTGGCCGGCTTCGATGCCGACGCTGGCGAGCGCGCCTGCCGCATTCGAGAGAAGGATCGGCAGCAGCACGATGAACGCCGCGCCCAGAAAATTCCCGCCGATGCTCCCCATGCCGCCAATGATGATGATGAACAACACCTGAAACGACAGATTGAGATCGAAGCCGTGCGGCTCGACCGTGCCCAGATAAGCAAACGCCCACAACGCGCCCGCAATGCCGATCACGAATGAGCTCAGCGCGAACGCGAGCAGTTTGGTGCGGCCGATCGGAATGCCGATCACGCGCGCGGCAGTGTCCATGTCGCGCACGGCCATCCAGCGTCGGCCGAGTTCGCTGCGTACGAGGCGGGTTGCGAGCAGGAACAGGATCGTGGTGACGCCAAGTACGAGCAGATAACGTGCGGCCGGCGTGTCGATTTTCCAGCCGAACGCTGTGAGGCGCGGCGCGCTGAGCACGCCTGAGGTGTCGTCGTTGGAAAACCAGCTGACTCGCGTAAATATCCATTCGACAAAGAACTGGGCGGCCAGTGTCGAGGCGATCAGGTAGAAACCTTTAATACGCAGGCTCGGCAAACCGAACACGGCGCCGACTATGGCCGTGATCAATCCTCCAAGCAACAGATCGACAGGCAGCGGCAAGCCTGGCACCCTCACCATCAGGTTGTACGTGGCATAGGCGCCCACCGACATGAATGCAGCGGAGCCGAGCGAAAGCTGGCCCGCGTAGCCCGTGACCAGGTTCAGCCCGAGTCCTGCGAGGGACAGCACGAGGAACGGAATCAGAATCGCGTTGAGCCAATAGTCGTTGCCGAATACGGGCACGGCGATGAACGCGATCAGCGCGGGAGTTGCTGTGAGCAATAACTTCAGCCGCGGCAATTGCAGCGAGTACGGTTTGAACTTGCGCGGCGCGTTGACGGTGGCGTGAGGAGATGACATAGCCAGCCTCACACGCGTTCGACGGCGGGTTCGCCGAACAGGCCAACAGGACGCGCGAGCAGAAACAGCATCGCGAGCAGATAGGGAAACCAGTTTTCGATGCCGCCGCCGAGCAGGCTGCCGACATAGACCTCGGCAAGCTTCTCCGATGCGCCGATCAATAAACCACCCACAATCGCCCCGCCGATTGACGAAAATCCGCCGATGATCAGCACCGGCAGCGCCTTCAGCACGATCAGCGACAACGAGAACTGCACGCCGAGGCGCGCGCCCCACAGGAGCCCCGCCACGAGGCTGACAAAGCCTGCCAGCGCCCATACGATCGCCCACACGCGCGGCAACCGTATGCCGATGGCGAGCGCGGCGAGCGGATCGTCGGCGACGGCCCGCAGCGACAAGCCGAGTCGCGTGCGATTGGTCAGAAGCGACAGGCCGATCACCAGCGCGCCGGCGGTCGCCGCGGCAAAGACGTCGAACTGGCTGATCATGACGCCGGCCACGTTCAGCGGTTTGTCGTCGATGCCCAGATCCAGACCGTGCACCTGGGCACCCCAGAATAATTGCGCCGCGCCTTCAAGAATGAAGCTCAGGCCGAGCGTCGCCATGAACAGGACAATGGGTGGCCGATTGACCAGCGGCCGCAATACGAGGCGGCCGATCAGCAATGCAATCAGCACCAGTGCCGCTAGCGTCAAGCCGAATGCAAGCACGGGATTGACATGCCGTTCGACCAGACTCACGTACGTGAGCGCGCCAAACAGAACCATCGAACCCTGCGCGAAATTGAATACGCCGGATGCTTTGTAAATCAGCACGAAACCGATCGCGACCATCGAATACATCACGCCCGCCAGCAAGCCGCCAACGAGTACCTCAAGGAAAAATCCCATGTCGTTCAATCTCTCAGTGACGGGTGCCGAGATAAGCGGCCAGCACGTCCGGGTTGGTGCGTACGTCGGTTGGGGCGCCGTCGGCGATCTTCTTGCCGTAGTCGAGCACCACGACGTGATCCGACAGGTCCATCACCACGCCGATGTCGTGCTCGATGAGTACAACGGTCACGCCGAATTGCGTGTTGGCGTCGAGCACATAGCCGGCCATTGCACGTTTTTCGTCGGCATTCATACCGGCCATCGGTTCGTCGAGCAGGAGGAGACGTGGCTCGGCGGCGAGGGCGCGGGCCAGTTCAACGCGCTTTTGAACGCCGTATGGCAAGGTGCCGACGGTGGTATGCCGATAGCGCTGCAAGTCGAGCGCTTCGATCACGACTTCGGCATAGCGGCGTTGCGCCGTTTCGTCGCTGCGCGCGCGGCCGAGGCCAAAAGTCTGCTCGAACCACGTGCTGCGCCGATGCAGATTGCGGCCTGTGAGCACGTTGTCCAGTACGCTCATCCGGCGAAACAGTGCGATGTTCTGAAACGTGCGGGCGATACCGCTGTGTGCCGCGTGATACGGATTCATGCGCCGATAGGCGTGGCCGTCGAAATGCACGCTGCCGTACTGCGGTTGATAGACGCCGTTGATCACGTTGAGCAATGAGCTTTTGCCAGCGCCATTCGGGCCGATCAGCGCGCAGATTTCACCCGTGCGGACAGCGAAACTGATATCCGTGACTGCTTTCACGCCTTTGAACGACAGTGAGATATGGTCGAGCGAGAGGAGCGGGTTTGAGGACGAGGTCATTGAACGTTGGGTCATGCATCAATAATCAATAGGCCGGTTGTTCAGACGCACCGTCTGCTGCATAGCGTTGCGGTGCCGCCGCCTGACACTTATGCTCGACACGTTGCCAGTCGCCGGTATCGGGCCAGGCGCGCACGTCGACGCGTAATGCCTCGAACAGCGCGGCGGTTTTGTCGTCGAGCGGCGGCCCGATGACGAGCGCCGCATGGGTGCGTGAGAACCCGATCACTTCGCGTAACGGACGGGTGACGAGCCACCAGGTCAACGCGCGGGCCAACGGACCACCCTGTTTGCGTTGCGCACGATTGATCAGGCGGCGTCGCCACGAGCGTGCGCCTGGCAAACGCTCATCGACGAGTTGTGCCACGCGGGCGTAAGTTTCGCGAGTGCCGGCAACCAGTGTCGGTGCGAGTTCGCGGCGATCGTTGTCACGGGTCGCGAGCGACTCCGGGAAATTGAGGCGAAAGCCGCTCAGTAGCCAGGGCGCAATCAGATAGCGCGCCTGAGATGCGGCGGCGAATGCGCGTGCGGCAAACGCTTCGTCGTCTGCGTTCAGTTTCTCGGTGGCGACGAGTTGCTGTGCTTCACGCACCAGCGTCGCATGCGGGAAACGCTGTTCAACGAGGTGTCCATCGGCATCGTGGCGCACGAAGGTGAATGCGTCGTTATGGGGCCGGACAGCGGGTGGCAAACCGTTCTCGTTGTGGAGTGGCAATGCACGGTAGTCGGTTACGGCGGGATGCGGATGCGGCGTCAGATTGCGCGGGTTGGCGTCAATCACCTGTAATCCCTCGTGTGCCAGCAGACGATCTATCTGACTGTCGTCATCGGCGAACACGAAGCGTGGCGCAATCAGCGTGAGTACCGAGCGCAACGCGTCGTCAGGGAGGTGTGGGTCGAGCGGTATCGCGACGCCACCGTTCCACTGCGCCGCCAGCGACAGTAACAGCGCCTCCTCGCGCGGATGACTGACGAGCAGCAGCGCGTCGCCCGTCGCAAAGCCACGTTGTGCGAGGCCGCCGGCTAACTGCTCGACCGCCGTTGCGACGTCTTGCCACGACAACGCGTGCCATGTGCCCAGCCGCTTGTGCCGCAATGCGATGGCGTGCGGCCGGTGCTGCGCCTGATGGCGCAGCCAGTCCGGTAGCGTGGACGGCGGTGCCTGGGTCATGTTCAAGCGGCCTTGGCCTGCTGCTTGAGTTCGAGTTCGCGCACCAGCGGCAGAACCCGTTTGCCGAAATACTCCACCTCTTCGATGAAATGGAGAAAGCCCGTCAGCACGAGATCCACGCCGATCGATTTCAATTCGACGATACGCTCGGCGATCTGCTGCGGCGTACCGATGAGATTGGTGCGGAAACCGTCGTTGTATTGCACGAGGTCTTCGAAACTCGACTTGGCCCAGTTGCCTTCCCCTTCCGGCGAAGCCTGGCCAGCCTGTTTGACGGCGTCGCCGAAAGCATGCACGGCTTCGACGTGCGCATGTTTGATGATGTCGGCGAGCACGGCCTTGGCCTCTTCTTCGGTATCGCGGGCGATCACGAAGGCATTCACGCCGATACGTACCTTGTGATTGTTTTTCGCCGCCTTGGTCTGAATGTCGTCGATTTGCGCTTTCAGATTCTCCGGCGTATTGCCGTTGGTGAAGTACCAGTCGGCGACGCTGGCAGCGTTGTCACGCGCGGCGCGCGAACTGCCGCCCTGGAAGATTTCCGGATGTGGTTTTTGTACCGGTTTGGGACTCAACGTGTAATCGTTGAAGCGGTAGAAGTCACCCTTGAAGGTGAAATTGTCCTGCGTCCAGATGCCCTTGAGTGCCTGAATGAATTCCTTCGAGCGGCGATAGCGTTCGTCGTGTTCGAGCCACGGTTCGCCGAGTGCGGTGAATTCGCCTTTGAACCAGCCACTCACTACGTTGATCGCAATGCGGCCATTCGAAATATGGTCGATCGTGGCCAGTTGTTTGGCAACGACAGCGGGGTGCCACGGACCCGGCAGAATCGCGGCCAGCACCTTGAGTTTGGTTGTTGCGTGCAACAGCGCCTGGCTGAATGAAACCGATTCGTGCTGATATTCCGCGCCGTATCCGGCGGTAAAGCGGATCTGGCTCAGCGCGTAGTCGAAACCCGCTTTCTCCGCGGTTTGTGCGAGCTTCTCGTTGTATTCGAGACTCCAGTCGGTGCGCTGCTCGATCGTGCTGACGACCAAACCGCCGCTGACGTTGGGCACCCAGTAGGCGAACTTGACGGCGTCGTCGTGAGAGGGGTTCTGGCTCATGATGTTCCTGATGATGGGATGAAAGGGCTATGCCGCGAGCGTTGCGGCTTGCGGGAAAGAAGCAGGGATGCGGCCGGCATGCAGCCATGGGCGCGCGCGCGTCACCGCGAGCGCAATGCGCTCTTCCAGTGCCGGGTTCGAGATCGCATAGCCACTGAAATCCGCTTCCGACGCATAGACGCCAACCGGCAACGTGCGAGCCTGAAAGAAGCTGAACAGCGGACGCAGTTGATGATCGATGACGAGCGCGTGACGATCGCTGCCGCCCGTTGCGGCCAGCAGAACAGGCACGTCGAACAGCGCCTCGTGATGCACGAGATCGAACAGATGCTTGAAGAGGCCCGTATACGACGCGCGATAAACCGGGCTTGCGACGACCAGCAGGTCTGCCGATTCGATCGCCTTGATATGTGCTTCCACGTCGGCCGGGACCAGCGAGCGTTGAACCGCGCCGGCGAGGCGAGAGGCGATCTGTCCCAATTCGACGAGATGCGCGTCGATCGGCAGCGTGTCGCCGAGCGAGGCAAGCAGGCGTTCGACCACCACGAGAGTGCGCGACGGCCGTTGCAATCCGCCGGAGACGGCGACCACTTTCAATCTGTTGCTCATTCGAACGATCCTTTCAAGCGAAAGAAAATTAATCGGGAGTGCAGCTTATTTAGCGAATACCGTGCCATCCGGTTTTGCGGGGACAGGACGGGTATGGAGGGAATCTGCGGATCCACGTCGATCGCGCGCCAAGTCAAACGGCATAACCGTTTGAGGTTTTCGCCTCCGTGCATATCGCGGTGGCATAGAACCATTGCAGGCTGACGTATGAAGCTGACGAAGCAATATGGCCTCAACGCTGCTGCTGGAGCAGCAGTTCTGTGTTCCGGCGATGGACGTGCAGGCTTTCAGAATTCCAGTAGGTCTGCTGCCAGGGAGGCATTGAGAGGGGGTGATGCTGATGTAGAGGCGGCATCCATAACGATGTTGCTGCGTAAGCAGCAATTTGACTTTGGTTACCACAACAAAATGCATCGGAAGTCGCGGTAGATGGTCAGAATATGTCTCTCAGGAAGCAATCCTGATCGACGCCATTCAACACCCGTCAACCGACAGATAACGGTCCCACCCGCACGTAGCGGGGTGAGTGTCTTTGCCCATATGAATTCGACCTACGTACTGCCGGATGCTCCGACTTCCGTGCTACCGGGCGCGGCGACTGCATCGGCAACTGAAACGCCTCTGCAGATCGCGCAGCGACTCGCGATCACATTTGCGCTCACCGCCGCTGAGCGTGACGCGCGGGGCGGAACACCGAAAGCCGAGCGGGACGCATTGCGCGCCAGCGGTCTTCTGGCGATGAGCATTCCCGAAATGCAAGGCGGACTCGGCGCCAACTGGCGGCAGACCTTGGACGTGGTCCGCACACTCGGGCGGGCCGACAGTTCGCTCGGCCATGTGTTCGGCTTCCATCATCTGATGCTGGCAACCGTGCGTCTGTTCGGTTCGCCGGCGCAGTGGCGCGCCTGGTTCGAACAGACTGCCCGCCGCCAGTGGTTCTGGGGCAATGCGTTAAACCCACTCGATGAGCGGGCTGTCAGCCACTCGCACGCAGATTGGCGCGAGTTCAGCGGGCAGAAGAGTTTCTGTTCCGGCGCCCTCGATTCTGAAATGCTGATTGCTTCCGCGCGAGACGTCGGCACCGGAACGTTGCTGGTCGCGGCCATACCGACCGGGCGCACGGGTATTTCCGTTGCGGAGGATTGGAACAACATCGGCCAGCGCCAAACGGACAGCGGCACCGTGACGTTGGAAAAGGTGCGTGTGGAGAATCACGAGATTCTGACCGACCCCGGGCCGCTCTCGACGCCTTTTGCCTGTCTGCGTCCCTTGCTCGCGCAGCTGATTCTGACGAATGTCTATCTGAGCATTGGCGAAAGCGCGTTCAACGATGCCCGCCATTACACGCTTCATGAAGCGCGTCCGTGGCATACGTCTGGCGTGCAAACCACCGCGGCGGATCCCTATATCCTCGGTCAGTACGGCGAGTTTTGGGCGGGCCTCGAGGCGGCGCGGCTGTTGACCGATCGCGCGGCAGACCGTTTCGATGCGGCCTGGAACAGAGCGGATGCGCTGACCGACACCGAGCGCGGCGAGGTGGCGTTGGCGATCGCAACGGCCAAGGTTGCCGCCACCGAAATCGGGCTCACCATCTGTACCCGTATGTTCGATGTGGCCGGCGCGCGCGCGACGCATGGCGCGCTGCGACTGGACCGCCACTGGCGAAATCTGCGCACCCATACGCTTCACGATCCGCTTGCCTATAAGCTTCGAGAAATCGGCGAATGGGCTCTGACGCAACGATATCCGACGCCGAGCTTCTACTCATGAACTATTCACTCAATCACGTGTTACCGGACCGGTCGGTCATCGCGCGAACGGAAGCACTGCCTGTGTTGACGATGCCCGACAAGCGCACGCTGACCACGTCCATTCGCGGGACCGCCCAGGTCTTCTCCGACCCGCAATCGCTGGCGTTGCTCGAACGCATTCGCATGGTGGCGCCGAGCGACGCTAACGTGCTCGTGATCGGCGAGACAGGAACGGGTAAAGAGCTGGTCGCACGCCATGTGCATAACCTGAGTGCTCGCAAGAACGGCCCGTTTGTCGCGGTCAATTGCGGGGCGTTCTCCGAATCGCTGGTGGAGAGCGAGTTGTTCGGCCACGAGAAAGGCGCGTTTACGGGGGCGTTCTGCGCCAAACCCGGCTGGTTCGAAGCCGCTAATGGCGGGACGCTGTTTCTGGACGAGATCGGCGATCTGCCGCTGTCGATGCAGGTCAAGCTGCTGCGCGTATTGCAGGAACGTGAGATCGTGCGGCTCGGCTCGCGCAGGAGCATTCCCATCGACGTGCGCGTGCTGGCGGCCACCAATGTGCACTTGCAGGACGCGGTGGCGGCGGGCCATTTCCGCGAGGACCTGTTTTATCGACTGAACGTTGTGCATCTGGCCGTGCCGACACTGCGCGATCGGCCTGGCGATATCTTGCCGCTGGCCCGCTACTTCATTGACGAGTACCGGAACCGGCTGGGCTACGGCCCCGTTGGCATTGAGCCGCGCGCGGAGCGAAAGTTGCTGGAACATAGTTGGCCCGGCAATATTCGCGAACTCGAAAACGTTATCCACTATGCGTTGCTGGTGTGCCGCAGCGATTCGCTGGGCGAAGGCGATCTGCAGATGTCGTCGTTCGGAATCCATGCCGCGCGGCGAGTGGCCAGTGAACCTGTTGCGTCTACACCGCTGGAAGGGTTGGAGGCGGCGCTGCGTCATCTTTTCGATAATGCGGAAGGCAATCTGTTTGAACAGATCGAAGACACGGTGATGCGCGTCGCATTCGACTTTTGCTACCGGAATCAGATTCAGGCTGCGAGGCTGCTCGGCATTAGCCGCAATGTGTTGCGCGCACGGCTGATTCGGGCCAAGCAGATTTCCGCGCAAAAGTAGACACGATCCGGCCACGCCGGATGTGCACTATCCATCCGCATGCGGTGAGGCGCGAGCATGGGCTGCTTGCGAAATCGGCCCACGCTCGATGCAGCACGCTGCGACGTAAGCGGATTACCCGGCAGATCTGCTGTTGCCGATCTGCCAGACAAACGGTGGTTGAGTGCCATTGATCTCCCAATCGCCCACGATCCGCTCCTTGTAGATCAGCGGATTGTGTGACGCAGCGGTGCGCGCGTTTCTCCAGTGACGATCCAATAGTTTGTTTTCGCTAATGCCCGAAGCGCCGAGTGCATTGAACAGGTCGGTGGTGGCCTGCAGAATCAAACCGGCCACGGCGACCTGCGCCTTTGCCGATTCAATTTCGGCCGCCACGTTCGCAGCGTGTTCAGCATCGCGGTCCGCGCCGAAGCGCGCTTCGTACGCGCGTTGTGACGGCTCCGCGGCTCGCACGGCGGCGGCCTCTGCCGCGTACACGCGTGCCGCTATTTGTCCCACCACCTGCTGCACCTGAGCGTCCTCACTGACGCGTGGTGCGTTACCGTGGCTGTAAACCCGGGTACGTTTGCGCACTTCATGCGAAATGTCACGCAATGCGGCGCGCCCCGTTCCCGCGATTACTGCGATTAGCACAAGTTGATAGAACGCCGTCTGGTATTTGAAGCGCGTGGAGAAATCGATAATGTTCTCTTCCTCGACCACGGCGTTGTCGAAAACAGACGTCCCGCTTCCGGTGGTACGTTGGCCGAAACCGTCCCAGTCGTCGCTTTGTTTGACGCCAGCCTGATGCGTGCTCACCGCCGCGATGACGTCGGCGCCGTTGTCGTCGCGCTGCGCGTAGACGTCGATCCAGTCGGCAAAGATGCTACCCGTGCTGTAGTACTTCGTTCCGTTGACGACCCACTGGTTGTCGCTACGCGATACACGCGTGATTACGTCTCCAATCTTGACCGCACCGACTTCGGTCCAGGCATTGCCGACGATTTCACCCGCCACGAAGCGTTGCAGCCATTTTTCGCGCGCAGCGCCGGGTGTCGCATTGATCCTGTCTTCGACGAAGGCGAAATGGCCGCGCAATGCTTGCGGCAAACTCGAATCGGCCTCGGCCAGTTCGATCAGAAGTCGCACGAGTTGCGGGAGTGACGCACCCGCGCCGCCGTATTCGCGCGGGACCCTGACGGCGCCGAATCCGGCCTCCTTCAACCAGACAATCTGCTCGTAGGGAAGCGCTCGATTGCGCTCGCGTTCGAGCGCGCCTGCCGCGATCCTGTCGAAGATCGGCCTGAATCTGGCGGCCAACTGTTCATAGTCGGTGCCGTATGAAAGTGGCAATTTTTCACGCTGGTTTTGTGATGTCATGCGCCTGCTCTTGAGTCGATAGGTGGAGTAAGCCAGAGCGGCCAGGCTCTTGACCCGATGGACTACAAAGCACGAGCTATGCCATCGGGGCGAGCGGCCCCTGTTACTGATCGACAGACAGGAAAGGGATTTCCTGCTGCTGGATTGAGAGCAGCGTGCTGATGGACTGCTTGCCAGAAAGCAGCTTGAGGTGGATGCGTTTCTGGCTGACGCGGGTGACGAGGCTCAGAATCTGCGCTTTGGTTCGAAGCGCCGATGGATCGCGGTCGTGCTACCTTCTCTCACGTCCGCGAGCGCGCGCTCGTGATTCGATACCGAGGTAGACATGGAACTCACCACATGGCAATTCCAGCTAAGAATCTCCGTCTCGCCTGACCTTGCAAGCGATCTGCGTGCAGAACCGGCGAGCGCCTCGCATGCCTCGCTTCGTGATGTTTTGAGCAGGCACAACGCGACCTTGAAGTGTCAATTTGACGCTTTCGCCGACTATGTGAGTGAAGCAGAAAAGCAGGGTCCGGAAAACTATCCGCTTTATCAATGGACCCGGCAGACGATTGAGAACCCGGAGAAAAAGGCGAAGTACTTGCAGTCGTTCACTGTCTACGTGAATGGCGACGAGATATACGGCAGGGAAATCACCGACGTGTTGCAAGCCGAGTTGCGGGCGCTCGTGAGTGACGACGGCATTGAGCGCGTCGCACGGTTCGATACGAATCCTGCGAATAACCCGCAGCCACCCAGGCGCTAGCGGTCAAAAGCAGTGCACCTGCTTTCCAGCACGACACTCGCGTGTCACAAACGGCGATTCGACACCAGGAAGCTGCAGCCCTTCAACTGGGCCACGTACCCCGAACGGTTATAAACGGGCCACGCCAGCATGACCGATCCGGCTGCAACCGCACCAGTGACGAAGGTGATTTAAGCACGCGTATGAACGATTTCTTTCAATGTCATTTCGGGCTGGCGGCAAACTGGTAAGTCAATTTTACATTTGACGACAAGGCGTCGAGTTCGTGAGAGGATGGCATTTCACTTTTTCTCGCGGAGGGCGAAATGGGACTCTTGGACGAAGTAGGCAAGATCGCAGGGGCAGTAGCAGCCGTTGAGGCAGCAGAAAAAGTCGATCCGGATGCAGGCTTGCTAACAAAGGGCATTGCAGCGGTTGCAGGCTTTGAAGGCGCCGGCGCATTGGAGTCGTTGGTCCAGAAGAAAGACGGCGAGAAGCAGGACGACGCCGACAATGCTCAAACCACAGACGACGCGAATCCTCAGACGTGATTTTTGCGCAGTGAGCGGGCCAGCCCTACACAGGGCTGGCCCGTTTTTTATGTTGAACCGGGACCGGCGCCCGCCGCAACGCAAGCATGGAAACCAGTCGGCCGGATGTCAGATAGCAGCGCGATATTCCTGACCTTTGCCATCCATCGCGTGGTGCTCGTGAGCGAATTGAATGTGAGGACGATTCTTTGAGCATCTCTGCAACACGCCGGAGCTTGACGCTCGGGTTGCCCATACTCCTCGGCCTTGGCGCCACAGCCACGCCGGCCGCAAATGCCTCTCCGTTAGCCGATATCGAACGCCGCAATGGTGGACGCCTTGGCGTGTTCGCTATCGATACCGGTTCAGGCCGAACCCTGGCGCATCGCGCTGACGAGCGCTTTCTGATGTGCAGCACCTTTAAGGGCTTGCTCGCCGCGCTGGTGCTCTCCCGCGTGGATGCCGGCAAGGAGGATCTTGTCCGCCTTGTGCCCTACACCGGGAAAGACCTCATCTTCACGTCGCCTGTGACGAAGGCACACGTCGCGGAAGGCGCGATGTCGGTCGGCGCGTTGTGCCAGGCCGTCGTCGAAGTGAGCGACAACACGGCGGCTGTGTTGTTGATGAAAAGCGCCGGCGGTCCCGCTGGGCTGACGCAATTCGTTCGCGCTCTCGGCGACACCGTTACCCGCTCCGATCGGTACGAACCCGAGTCGAACAAATATAGCGGGGTGCTCGACACCACCACACCTCGATCGATCACGAAGTCGGCGAGCAGAATTCTGCTGGGGAACGTTCTGAGTCCCCAATCGCGCGCGCAACTTGAAAACTGGATGATTGCCTGCAAGCCGGGTTTGAACCGGCTCCGCGCGGCGTTACCGCCGGACTGGATAGCGGGTGACAGACCCGGAACAAGCGTAGAAGAAGAAACCAACGACTATGCGATCGTGCGCCCACCGCAACGCGCGCCGCTTCTCATCGCCGCCTATTACGATGCGCCGGCGCTCGGCATGCCCGCCAGGGAGGCCGTCTTGCGCGAGGTCGGTGCGGCATTCGTGAAGTGGACTTCGGATCGGACATGATGACGGTTGGCCAGCGTAACTCACGGATCGATGTGATCCGCGGCGTCTCGATTCTTCTTGTCCTGTTTCATCACTTCAACATCGCGTACCGTCTGAACGATACATGGCTGGCGAAAGCATTCGGATGGGAAGCGGTGCGCGCTGTCGCTCGAAATGGTAATTATGGGGTGACGATGTTCTTCGTGATCTCGGGCTATCTGATTACGTCGAACGCACAACGCCGTTGGTCTGGTCTCAGCGGCATCAACGCGCGGGCATTTTATCGATTGCGTGTCGCGCGGATCATTCCGTGTCTGCTGCTGTTGCTCGGCACGGTCAATCTGCTCGCGCTGGCGGGTGTCGCCATCTTTCAGAATCATGCGCCGGGCGGCACACCGGTCTCTTTCTGGCTCGTCAATCTGGCGTCGTTGACCTTCTGGATGAATGTGCTCGTCGGCTTGCACGGGTGGGTCAACTACCCTTTGGGTGTGTTGTGGTCTTTGTCGGTGGAGGAGGTGTTTTATCTGTTCTTCCCAATTCTCTGCCTCATCCTGAAGCGGGAGTCGCGCCTGCTTGTTTTCTGGGCTGCGATCATCGTCATTGGCCCGTTTTACCGCTTTGTCCATCAGGGTGACGAAGGCGGTTTTCTCTATGCTTATTTTGCTTCGTTCGACGGCATTGCTATTGGTTGCTGCACGGCCGTGCTCGCGAAACGGATGGCGCTGCGCGGTCGCGCGGCCACGCTCCTGCAATGTATTGCGGTGGCTGCCATGACGTTCCTGTACCTGGTTGGGCCCATTGCAGAAACCAACGTCCTCGGTGTGACGGGAATGGCATTGGGCACTGCCGTGTTACTGCTGGGCGCGTACTGTCGACCGGCCGCGCCTGGCGTTGGAGGCGTCCGGGTTCTGCTGGGCTTCGAGTGGTTTGGGCGGATTAGCTATGAGCTTTACCTGTTCCATCTCATCGTGCTTGGCGCGATGCGGACAATGTGGCCGCCGCGCATTGTGGACGGTGATACAAAACTGCTGCTATTGGCTGGGTTTTTGGTGCTGTCGGCGGCATTAAGTGCCGGCATTGCACGGCTTTATTCCGAGCCGCTAAACCGCAGGATCAGACATGGGCGTACGGCTGCTTAGATACCGCCGGCATCGTCAATCGATTGCCAGCTTGCCTGCGGCCGACAAACAAAGCGGTGCGTTTTATCCTGCAGTCATCGCGCCCCGAACGATCAATGTTCTAACTGCTCGCTCATGCCAAGTTCGGCGAAGACCTTCGACATCATCCCGGCGCGTCGCCATTCCAGCCATTTGATGTAACAGGTTTGCGACGGTGGAAAGCTTGCGGGGAGGCGCTGCCACTTTTCGTCATTGCGAACGATCCACAGTATGGCGTTCACGATCTCGCGCGGATCTCGCCGTGGTCGGCCGACTCGCGGCGTGGCGTCATGGTGGAACAGGTGGGCAATGCGTTGCCAATCTTCGTCGGACAGCAGGGATTCGAACATTTTCAGATTTTAACCAGCTAGTACAATCTGATTGTCCCAGATAGAGGTCTGTGTCTAGATCGCGATATCGGGTGTGAAAACGGCGCAGACCGGAGGATTGTTTCTGGTCCGACTGTGATGGCTTAAGCTTCGGCTGATCCGTCCCCAGGGCGTTAGCGCGGTTTGCTCCGGGCACTTTTTCTCACGCTTGTGGTGCGAGGCGCGTCTTTAGCCGGCGAGGCGCCGCCGCCATTCATCTGCTCCATCCACGACAAGGCGTCGACGTACGACAGGAACTGCTGGAGATACCCAGGCGACAGTTCGCGCATCAGCGAGAGCGACCGATGCACGAGGCTGCTCGAGTTAAGCGGACCGGCGTTACCCGGCGCTTTCTTCAACGACTGCCGCAACTGTTTCTCGGAGCGGACCTTGGACCAGGTCTCCCTGAAGTAGTCGAGCGCCTCCAGTTCTGGATAAGAAGGGCGCCGGGGCGCGACGTTACCTGCTGCGGAGTCGTTTCCGTCTGCCGGCGCGTGGGCGATGTAGTCGATCAGTTCGGCCAGCGCTCCGCGAACGGCCTCGCCGGATGATGCTGCGTTGCCGTTGCCGTTGCCGTTGCCGTTGCCGTTGCCGTTGCCAGTGATGTCGATGCCCTTGCGAGCATCGGCAGCCTCAGACGCAGCATGTTCGAGATCGCCGGCATAAGCCTCGATCAGCTTGGACAGCCTGTTATCCAGGATGCGCCGCGTCTCGCCGCTGTGGCCGGCTGCCCGCCGAGCCAGCGCCTCGATGAAATGAAAGCGGATGGGATCCAGGCGATCGGCGCCGCGTTCGCGCCACGCGTCGAGCGTTGCCCAGGCGTCGCTTGCCACACCGCTGGCGCCATGACTCGCACTACCCACGCTAGTCACACTACTCACCGGACTTCACCGTTGCGGTCGAAGGTCTCGGAACCGGTGCTATTTCCACGCGCCGGTTTCTGGCCCGGCCCTGGTCGTCGGCATTCGAACTGACGGGCTGCTGGGAACCGAACGCGGCCGCAAATACGGACGAGGAGGGAACGCCTTCATCGATCAATGCACGGGTCACCGTCAGCGCGCGCTGGGCCGATAGCTCCCAGTTGTCGGCAAAGCGACGGTTGGCCTCCCGCACCTGCCGGTCATCGGTAAAGCCGCTCACCATCAGGATCTGGTCGTTGGCCCTGAGGTAAGCGGACAGCGGCCCCGCGAGACTCTTCAAAACATCCCGGCCTTCGGGCTGCAATTGATCGGAGTTCAGCGCGAACAACACGTTGCCGTTGATGCCGATGCGCCCGTTGACCAGCGTCACCCGACCCGCTGCGAGCGGTCCTGCCAGCGCCTGCTCCAGGGTCTTGCGGCGCTGCGTTTCCAGCTGACGTTGCTTGACCTCGTGCTCCAGCCTGGTCGAGAGTTCCAGTTGCACGCCGATGACGCCCACCAGGATCAGCACGAAGGCGCCCAGCAGCACCGACATCAGGTCGCCGAAGACGGGCCATATCGGCGCTGCCGTTTCCACGCCGCCGTCGATGTCCTCGCTCATGCCGCTTCAGCTCCTGCGGCCGCCCGCTTGCCCGCGAGCTGTTGCAGGTCTTCAACGATCTGCTTCTGCGACATCATGCTCAGGTCGATCACTTCTCTTGCCTGGGCCACGTAATACGCCAACTGCTCGTCACTGCGCGCGAGGGATTTGTCCAGCGCGGCTTCGATACGCTGCAGATGCGCGACCAGCGTGGTGTTCGATTCGCCGAACAACTGGACGGCCGCGCCGAATGCTTCGCCCAGGCTCGCCACTTCGACGGCGCTGCCGGTGACCTGTGCGGCCACGGCGCCCAGCTTCCCGGTCTCGAGCTCGACCTTATCGGTGAAACGCGTGCCGACACGATCCAGCAGATCCGCCGACGTGGCGACCAGCGCGTCGACGGCGGAGCGCTGCTCGGTGGAGGCATGGTTCACGGCATCGAGCAGGGTTTCCAGCGTCGCCAGGAGGCGGCTGCGCTCCTCCAGCATCGCGGTGTCGCGGACCATGCTGTCGGAGAGCTTCTGACGCAATTCGGCGACGACTTCCGCCGCGGCCTTGGGGGCTTCCGACGCGGCTTGTACGAGTTGGGCGATTTCGGCGATCGTGCTGCTCGCGTGCGCCTGTGTCTGGGCTGAGATGTCGCGCGCGGTTTGCGCCAGCGTCTCGCAGATCTCCTGCTGCCGGCTCGCGGTGCGCGTGCCCGCCTGCTCCCACTCCCGGCTCAACGTCGTGGCCATCGAACCCAGCGTCTCGGTCCAGGCCGCCAGCCGCTGCTGGTCCCGCGCGGCGAGTTCTGCCTGCAAGTCCGCTGCGGCCTTGGGGGCTTCCGCTGCCGCTTGTACGAGCCGGTCGATTTCGGCGATCGTGCTGCTCGCGTGCGCCTGTGTCTGAGCGGAGATGTCGCGTGCCGTTTGTGCCAGCACGTCGCAGATCTCCTGCTGCCGGCTCGCACTGTGCGCGCCGGCCTGCTCCCACTCCTTGCTCAACGTAGCGGCCATCGAACCGAGCGTCTCGGTCCAGGTCGCCAGGCGTCGCTCGTCTCGCGAGGCCAAATCCGTCTGCAAGTCCGTATGCGACTGGCCCACCGTGCGTAGCAGCGATGCCGAGTGTTGCTCGAAGGTCGCCGCGGCCGCAGCCAAGGCTTGCTGATTGTGACCCGCCAGCTTCTCGCCGACCTGTTCTTGCCGTGACAGCGCTTCGTTCCATGCTGCCGACACGCAGCCAGCCGTTGCGTCGAGGCGCGCCGACACGCCATCCAGCAGACCGGCCGAGCGTTGCTCGAAGGTCTCGGTGAATCGATCCAGCGACGTGCCCAGATGCTGGATGAGCGCATCGCTCGACCGCTGCTGCCCCTCCAGTGCTTTGTTCCAGATGTCCGCGACGGTGGTGGTGGTCGCCTCGAATCCGCTCGAGAGCCCATCCAGCTGTTGTTGCACGGCGTGGGTGACGGTGTTGTGCAGCGAGGCCGTCTCGCGTGCGAGACCCGCCATCGTGGCTTCCATGACCGGCTGCAGCGCCGCGCTGGCGGCGCGCGTGCTTTCGGCGACGCTCTCCTTCAACGACTGCTCCACGGAGGCCGCAAGGCGCGTGTAGGCGGCCTCGGCCTTGCCGTGGAAGGCGTCCTGGCTGGCGATCTGCCGCTCGTTCAAGGCGAGACTCTGCTGCTCGATGGCGGTCATCATCGTCTGCAGACGATCGACCAGGGTGGGCATGACCTCGGCCTGCCGCTGCAGGAGCTTGAAGCTTTCCTCGCGCTGATGGGTCTGCGAGTAGATGCGCAAGGTCGTCGCGATCTTCACGTCGAGCATCTGCGCGGCATCGATCCGCTCGCGCCGGCTCAACGCCGACAGCAAGCCCAGCATCGCGGAGGTGGCCACGCCGGCAATCGACGTGCCGAACGCGAAGCCCAGCCCCTTGACCGGCGCGGCGAGCGAATCGCGGATAGCCTGCAGGTCCGTTGCGCTTTCCAGCGCCATGCCCGTGCCTCGCAGGGTCGCCACCATGCCGAGGAGCGTGCCGAGCATGCCCAGCAACACGAGCAAGCCGACCAGATAGGGCGTTAGCGCCGGCCCGGGTAAGGCCACACGCTCGCCCTCCACGCGCAGGCGCACCGCGTGGCGCAGGCTGGGATGCAGCGGGTCAAGCCAGGCGCCCAGGCTGGGCGGCGGCGCGGACAGGCCCGCGACCGCCCGCGTCAGCGTGGACGTGGCCTGGCGGTAGCGTTGCAGTTCAAGTGCGCCTGCTACGTAGCAGGCGCCAATCAGCATCGTGACCGCGAAGGCCAGCGGATTCGAGCCGACGTAGCCGGCACCGATCCAGCACACCGCGGCCAGACCTACCAGGAAAACAACAAGATTGAGATATCTGGACATAGTGTCCCAGTTAGCGGGTGCGAAGGGCCGCGAGCAACCCTTCGACCGGTTGTAAACGAACATCCAGTTCGGCCAGCAACACGCTCTGCATATCCTTGCGGAACGCGTCCAGCCAGGCGCCGGGCGTGGCGGGTGCAGCCATTGCGGCGTCCTCCGGGGCTTCGGCATCGGCCAATGTCTGTTGCTCCGCCTGGCGCAAACGCTCGAAGTGCCCCGCAAGCAGCCCGGGCACAGCAGCCAGCAGGCTTCGCTCGCGCTCGCTGAGCGCTCGCTCCATCACGGCATCCACCACCGCGAGCCGGGCCATGGCCGGTGTTCTGGTGGCCAGCATGGCCCGCAGGCGGCCGCGCAGGTTGCCCACGCCCGTCTCCATCGACTGCTGCATGGAGAGATAGCGCTGACGAAAAACCGCGTAGTCGACCGGCGCATCCACGGGCGCTCCCTGGGGGAGTGCCGGCGCCGCAGATCCGCGACGCCTCGCGGCAGCAAACACGCTATCGCCGACGATGGCACTCGCCAGGGACGCGCGCGCGCGGGCGCACTCGCTCTCTTCAGCGTCGCCGAAGGCTCGCGCGCCGGCGGCGGCCGCAGGCGGATTGTTGTTCAGCGCCGAGGACAACGCGATCGCATCGGTCCAGCCGAGCCATTGGCTTAGCCGGTCCGAGAGCGATTGACTGGATTCGGGAACGTCGACGTCCGTCAGGCGAGCAAGTAAACGAATGAGCGCCGGGCCACTGAAAGCTGTGCGCTGTGGGGCTTGCACCATACCACCAGAGTCAAAAAAGTCAGCAGTTTACACGGCGAAGGGGTGGGGGATGCAGCCCCTTAATGAATGGGGCTGCCGAACATGGGATTTCGGCGTGATCGGCAGGCCACTTGCGATGCCTCGATTTCGGCCGCCATCCTCCCACCTCCGGCGATTTCATCTGGCTGTCATAGCTTCCCGACTAGGATGCCCCATCACTTCTGCCGCGCCCTGGTCCGGCACGGCAATCGCGGCCCACGTCGCACTGTGAGCCTGCCATCCGTATTGGCGACCTTCCACCCCCATACAAAAAACACCAGACATGTCGAACAAGAAAATCGCTAAAGATCTACCGGCCGATCAGGGCGCCAGCATCGTCTCGCGCCGTGGGTTCTTGAAGTTTGCCGGCGCATCGAGCCTGGCAACAGCCGCTGGCACGCTCGCGTCGGCGGCGCGGGCCGCGAATAGTGCGCCCGACGGCACGCCGGAGCAGGTCCACCTGACCTGGGGCAACGATCCGACGAGCGAGGTCACCGTTTCATGGGCGTCGCCGGCGCCGGCTGTCAATCCGAAGGTGCGCTTCGGCGGTGCGGGCGCGACGAAAGAGACGGTGCACGGCGTTCAAAACACGTATACCGATGGCATCAACGGCGAGGTCGTGTTCACCTACCACGCGCGTCTGCGTGGCCTGAAGGCCGACACGAGCTACGAGTACGACGTGAGCGCCGACAACGACAGCAACGCGGCTCAACCCTTTACCGCGAGCTTCCGCACAGCGCCCCGTGGCCGCGCGCCATTTCGCTGGACCAGCTACGGCGATCTCGCGACACCCAATACCGGCTGGGTTCTGTCGTCGCCGCAGAGCCGCTTCGCGGTTCAGGCCGTCGAGCGGTTTCAGCCGCTGTTCCACCTGCTCAACGGCGATCTCTGCTACGCCAATCTGAACCCGACGCATCAGCCGGACGTGTGGCGCGATTTCGGCAACAACTGCCAGACCTCGGCGTCGAACCGGCCGTGGATGCCTTGCCCGGGCAATCACGAACTCGAATTTCACAACGGCGAACAAGGCCTCGCGTCGTATCTTTCTCGCTATACGTTGCCCGAGAATCACACACGCTTTCAGGGACGCTGGTACAGCTTCCGCGTGAGTTCGGTGCTCTTCATTTCGCTCGATGCAGACGACGTGGTCTATCAGGATGCGGCCGCGTTCGTTGCCGGCCCGAGTTCTCTCGTGCCGGTGGCGAGCACCGGCAATCCGCCGATTCAGCCGGGCACATCGCTCTATGTGCGCGGCTATAGCGAGGGCGAACAGACCCGCTGGCTCGAGCGGATCTTGCGCCGGGCGGCGGAAGACGACGAAGTCGACTGGATCATCGTGCAGATGCATCAGGACGCGCTGAGTTCATCGAAAACCGGCAACGGTTCCGACAAGGGCATTCGCGAAGCCTGGCTGCCGCTGTTCGACCGCTACGGTGTCGACCTGGTGCTGTGCGGGCACGACCACGACTACGAACGCAGCTATCCCGTGCGCGGCTGTAATCACAACAAGGGCACCGATATCGCCACAGGACGGGTGGTCGATACGTTGCAGCCGCGGCCGGTGATGTCGGCGGTGTCGTCGGGTGCGTCCACGTTCGATACGAGTCACGGCACCATTCACCTGATTCTCGGCGGTGGCGGGACGAGCGCGCCGCTCGACGTGTATGGCGTGGATATCGGTACCGGCTTGCCGCAGGCGCGCATTTTCACGCGGCCTAACCGTCCGGTTGCCGGGACGGCTGCGGGTACTTTCGTGCGTGCAAGCGCGGATGCTGTTGAAGATGCGGTCTGGTCAGCGCAACGGGACACCGGGACGGGCTACGGTATCGCGGTGTTCGATCATGATCCGGGGCATCCAGGTGGCGAGACCACGGTTACGATGAACTACTATCATGCGCCGGGAGCGGACCAGACCCCGACGCAGAACTATGAGTTGTTCGAAACGATTGAGTTGAAGAAGAAACGGCGCGGCTAAGCTCAACGCTATTTCAGCAGTCGTAATCCGAAGCCCGGCAGCGTCCGGGCTTCGGGGCTCCACGCCCAGGCTGGACTCCCGCGAACAGACGCGGTACGCTGTTAGTGCTGGTGACTCTGTTTGGCTATACCGGTCTTAAACGACAACGTGGAGCCTGCACATGGACGTGAGCACGGAAACGCTGGTGGAACTGCTGCGGGAAGTCGAAGCCGACGACCCGATCGACTACGCAGACCTTCCCTTTGGAGAGCAGGAACTCAGGCGCCTTGTCATGAGTTCACTCGTTGAGCGTCACCACCTGGTCGAAGCAGGCAACATGTCGATCTCCGACATTCATGCGCTGTATCTGCTGAGCACCGCCAAGCTTGTTCTCGAGAACACGGTGCTTCACGCGAGGCTGCTGCTGCTCCAGGGGCAACAGGTCGACGTGCAGTCGCTGTTGGCGCCATTTACCCTTAAAGGCAAGCCTTAAATCCGGTAGCCGGCTCGGCCAGCGGCAGCGCATCCGCGCCGGCCTGGGCGACCTGCGCGTCCTGGTCGGAACGCATTCCCGACACACCTATCGCGCCGACCACGGCGCCGTTGCGAATCAGCGGAATGCCCCCATCCAGCGGTACGAGATTATTCATGCCGAGCAGGCGCAGGTGGAGGCCGCCTTGCGCGATTGCATCTTCGAAAATGCGCGTGGGACGCCGGAATCGCACGGCTGTTTCGGCCTTCTGTCTCGCGACGTCGTTACTGCCGAGTTGCGCGCCATCGAGCCGCTGCTGAAGCACCAGATGCCCGCCGCTATCCACAACGGATATGACCATAGGCCAGCCGTGACGTATGGCCTCTTCTTCGGCCGCGTGCGCGACCTGGCGTGCATCGTCGAGATTGAACCGGTCGCTGTATTTCATGGGCATGCCATTCTCGTTTCGTTGTGTCATGTGTCGCCTCCTATGGGAGCCTGTTGGATATCAACATGGCTAGAATGTACGGCGACGATTCGCTCCCGCATAGCTGCACGAGCCGTCAGACATTCTTCCAGAAAACGAGAGAATCACTGGCATGAACAAAGACGAATACGAAGTGCTGTTAGCGATTCTTGACGAAGGAAGTCTGACAGCGGCAGCGCGATCGCTGGGCCGGACGTTACAGTCGGTGAGCCGCGCCATTGCAGCGCTCGAGCGTGAGTTGAACGTGACCTTGTTTCACCGGACGACACGCCGTGTGCAACCCACTGCGGCATGCCTGAAATTCGCCGCGCGAATTCGACCCGCACTGGGAGAAATCAACGCAGCACGTGACGAACTCGTCGACCAGGTCACGCAATTGCGCGGCAGTATTCGCGTTGGTGCGCCAACGGCATTCGGCGCTGAATTTGTCTCGCCGATTCTTGCGAAGTTTTTGGCGATTCACGAGTATGTCAGGGCCGAACTGGTGCTTGCCGAGCAGCATCTCGACCTTGCGAAAGCCGACATCGATCTCGCGGTCCGCCTTGGACGTCTGCCGGATTCGAACTTACGCGCGAAACAGGTGGGTACGTTGCGGCGGGTGGTGTTCGGCACACCGGACTATTTCGCCGCGCGCGGCTATCCGGCCCATCCGTCCGAACTTGCCGCACACGACTGCATCCTGCGTCAGCACGCCCAGCACGAGACGTGGACATTCAATCGGGCAGGGGGCGCAGTTGAGATCACGGGGCGGTTCCGGTCTACAAACGCGCTGGCGTGCAACGCGGCGGCCGCGGCCGGAGCGGGCATCGGCCGGGCGCCGATCTTTCAGGTGCAGACACTGCTCGATGCTGGGCAAGTGGTGACGGTGCTGGATTCGTTCGAGCCTGAACCCGTACCTGTGCATCTGGTGTGGACGGCGGGGCGCACGACTCCGCGGCGCATTCGCGCGTTGATTGACTTTCTGGCCGCTCGGCTTGTTTCGGGAAAGGGCGAAGACGCTATCTGAAGGCGTGACCCGCGAGGATCGCGTTGTAGCTGCGCCTCACCGCGCGTGGATCATCGGATGAATCGCGTCCGCCTCGATCGCAAAGGGAACTAGCTCGTTGCCGACAAAAAGCTGACAACTCCGGACGAGAAAATTGCCTCTCCCGAGGCGAATGTTCCATCACATCGCACTGTAATCCCGCGTGGCTGCGGGCGCAGAGAAAGCCCGCGGCGTTCGGACCTTCCCGCCCGTATTTCGCGGCCGTTCAGCACGGATTGTTTTTTCGCATTAGCATACGAAGGATGCCCAGTGCCGTTCGGCGGAGTGAATCCCCGGACCATTGCCGCTGGACGATCAATGTGTGCGGACTACGCAGTCATCCCCACATCAACCTATCGCAGGCTCAGACTGCGAACCTGCCGTTTGACGTGTTTTCAGGGCGAACGGCTGTCATTAATCCAATCATTTCGATTGAACGAATCGTTGGTTAATATGAGGAATGTACGCACATCATTGATAGTCGGAGTGCTTTTTGTCGAGTTGGTATTCGGCGCTTTTTTACTGTTACAAAAAAGCCATCGGTCGGCAGCCGACACTGACGTCACGACAAACGGCTCAGTGGAATTGGCCTCGGCTTCCCCACAATTGGGTGACACCCATGTGAGCGCGGGAAGTGTGGTTGGCGCAGCGCCGCTCTCCGGCAACGCGGCGACCGGCTCCGGGCAGTCGACGAGCGGGGCTGTGGTGACGGCATCCGACTCGCCAGTTAAAGGCGTCGAACAACTGCCACGGCCGGTCACGCGGCCACGCGAACCGGTCGCCGCTCATGGTTACGCTGAATCGAAGACCGACCCAGCCCTGCGAGCCGAAAGCAGGGGCGACAGTCTGCATCGTCATGGCTTGAATCCGGCCGCCTCCGCGATGACGGATGAGCTGGTCAAAGAGTCCGCCGGACTCGACCCGGCATTGCCGCCCCCGCCGGTCCAGAGCAGCCGTAACGACGTGTACCGTCAGGGCTTGAATCCGGTTGCGGCTGCCATGACGGACCAGCTAGTCAAAGAGTCGGCGAAACTCGATCCGGCACTGCCGCCACCGAACCAGCCCAACGTGAAGTAAGCGCACGACGCGAAGCGTGGGCTGCTTGCTACCGGTAGAACACGTAGTCCGCGAGATAGGGCGAACTGCCGGCTTCATGTTCCGTCGAACACGGTGCCGTTGGCGCTAAGCCGCCGACGGTATGCACGCGTTGCACATATCGCACCGCTGAAAGCGTACCGCTACCGGACGCGCTATGCGTTTCGAGCAACAGCTGCGGTATGCTCGCCCGGGTTTCGCTGGGCTGCTGGGCAAGCACGCGGCCCACGATCCGGCTGCCGTCTTCCGCTTCCCAGGACGGCCCTGCGCCGTGCCGGACCGCAGCGTGGCCGCTCGCGTCGTAAAGTGTTGCTTGCGGACTCTTGAACACCCATGCCAGACGATGCTGCGCATCGAATTCACACGAATAGTTCTGCACGCCGGACGCCGCGAGTGTCATTACGCGCTCGGCTTGGGGTGGGTCGATGGATGCACTCGACGAACTCGTGGGTGGCATTGCACACGCGGCTAGCATTGATACGGCGATGGTTGCGAAGCTTGCTTGCGAAACATTCCTGAGCATGGATATCACCTCGAGTGACGCGCGGCGCGTGGCGGTTTCGGCCGTTGAGTACGGCCGGTGAACCGGATAGTCAGGATAGTACGCGTACTAGCGTGTCATCGCGCAAACCACGCACAGCCGCGTACGCCGGCTGTGTGCCAATGTTCATTCCTTGCTGGACATACTGGGTGTCCCACTTGATATTGGCCGGACTGGAACCGCCTGCATAAAAAAGAATTCGATCAGATGATGTAGCCGCCGCCGACTTCGATCGACTGTGCGTTGATCCAGCCATTGTCGTCGGACAGAAGCCCGGCAATGACGCGGCCAACGTCGTCGGGCTCGCCGATACGGCCGAGCGCTGTCTGCGATGCGAGCATGGCTTCGAATTCATCGTTGAGGCCGCCGCCGAGTTCGGTTCGAATCGCGCCGGGCGAGACAGCATTGGCCCGGATCTGCCGCGCTCCGAATTCCTTCGCCATGTAGCGGGTCAGCACCTCGAGCCCACCTTTGAAGGCTGCATAGGGCGCAACGCCGGTGGTCGCCACGCGGGTCGTTGCGCTCGTCACGTTGACGATGTGGGCGCCGTTCGCCATCAAGGGCAACAGTGCCTGGGTCAGGAAGAAGGGCCCTTTGAGATGCACGTTGAGCAGATCGTCGAATTGCGCTTCAGTCACCGTCTCGATCGGGCTGAAGAGGCCAAAGCCGGCGTTGTTCACGAGGCCGTCGAAGTTCGTGCGGCCCCAGCCTGCTAGGAGTACACGTTGCACGTCCTCGCGGAATGCGTCGAAGCCGCCAACCTCAGCGACATCGAGCTTGAGCGCCACGGCTTGACCGCCGCTTGCCTCGATGTGCGTGACGACTTCCTGGGCCAACGCCGGCGCGCTCCTGTAGGTCAGAATGATACCCATGCCGTGCTGCGCGCACTGGATGGCGGCGCTGGCACCGATGCCGCGGCTCCCGCCGGTGATGAGAGCGATCTTCAATGTGTTTCTCCGTGACGTGATGAGGTTCACGTAGATTAATTCGTGAAGACGATCACGGGCTCGTCCGATCCTGCTGGAACCTTGCCTATTTCTGCTTTTCGCTTGCCAAGCCTTGGGCGCTCCTGTCGAATAGCACCCATGAAAGAACAGCTGAAAGAAATGCGCCGGCTCGCGGCGCATGCCCAAAACTGGCGAACGGAGACCGGCATCCCGCGCGTGGCGATGGTGCAGGGCGCGGTTCCCGCGGCGGCGCTCGCGGCTGTCTATGAGCCGATGGTCAACCTGATCCTTCAAGGCAGGAAGTCGATCACAGTCGGCGAGCGCACGCTCGACTACGACCCGGCCACTTATTTCGTCATGTCGATCGACCTGCCGGCTGTGGGCACAGTCCATCCGGCCGATACGGGGGAGCCTTATCTGGCCGTCGCGCTGACGCTCGATCCGGCGATTGTCGCGATGCTTCTGGCCGATATACCGGCACCCTCTGGCGGTTCGACGTATGACAGCGGTTTTTCAGTGGCCTCGGTTACGCCCGAGTTGCTGGATGCGTGGGTTCGCATGCTGCGTCTGATGGAGCGGCCCGCCGACATTGCGGCGCTGGCCCCCGCCTACGAGCGGGAAATTCTCTACCGTGTTCTGCAAGGCCCGCATGGCTGGATGTTGCGCGACATTGCGACACCCGATACGGCGCTGGCGCGCGTGAGTCTCGCCATTCATTGGATTCGGCACAACTTTGCCGAACCGCTCAGGGTCGAGTCGCTGGCGGACATGGCCGCCATGAGCGTGTCGGTCTTTCACCGCCATTTCAAGGCAGTGACCGCGTTGAGTCCGCTGCAGTATCAGAAGCGGATTCGCTTGCTGCATGCGCGGGCGCTGCTGATTGCGGGAGGAAAAAATGCGACGTCCGTTGCCTTCGGTGTCGGCTACGAGAGCGCCACGCAATTTAGCCGTGAATACACCCGCTTCTTTGGCCTGCCACCCGCCCGGGATGCTGCACTGAGGCGGAACGCAACGCGTGGCGAATGAGCGCAATAGCCGGTTCCGTCCCGCGTCCAGACCTGTCGGTTAGCCCGAAGCCGATCGGCCACACCCACTCGGTGTATCCTCCGCGTGTAAGACCTACTGCGCCTGTTATTCGGACATGCCGTGTACATCGGCGCGAAAACCGACAACGTCGCTGTCCCGCACAGCGAGCGAAAGGGAGGCAAGCCAATGAACGACCAGCAGTCGTACTCCTGTCTATGCTGTAGCGATTCCCCGAGCGCTGTTCTAAGCCGGCGCCGCTTTCTCACCCTGGCGGCCGAAAGCGCTGCGGCGCTTGCCCTCTTCCCCGGTCTCGCCTACGCAGAGTCTGTCCCGAGCATCGCTTACGAGTCGGTTCCCAATCTGCTGCGTCTCCCAAACGACGTCTATCTCGGCGAGTGCTCCGGCGTGAGTTTCAACTCGAAGGGCCATATTTTTGTGCTCTCGCGCGGCAACTCGATCGGGCCGGCCTACGGCGCGGCTGCGGCCCAGCTTCTCGAGTTCGCGCCGGACGGTCGGTTCGTCCGCGAGATCGGCCACAACCTGTACGCCTGGTCGTTCGCACACACGGTCAAGGTCGACCGGCACGACAATATCTGGGTGACCGACAAGGGTTCCGACATGGTGATCAAGTTCACCCCTGAGGGACGCGTAGCCATGGTTTTTGGCCGCAAGCAGGAGGCGGCAGACGAGGAAACCGGTCCACTTAAGCATCCGAATCCGCCTTTGCCATCGGAGCCGGGTCGCTTCAGGCAGGTTACGGATGTCGCGTGGGACAGTGCGGACAACACCTATATCAGCGACGGATACATCAACTCCCGTGTGGCGAAAGTCGACAAGGACGGCAACTGGCTCAAATCGTGGGGCGACCGTGGCACCGGTCCGGGTCAGTTCCATACGCCGCACAGCATCGCCGTCGATGCCAAAGGTCTCGTCTACGTCGCCGATCGCAGCAACCGCCGCATTCAGGTTTTCGACGGCGAAGGCAATTTCCAGCGGCAGTTCACTATCGACGTACCGGTACCCCCTGGCGCTCAACCCGCGATCGGCAACGTGCCGGACGAAGCCACGATAGCCGCCGGCACTTTTGCACCAGGCTCACCCTGGGCGATCTGCATTTCTCCGGGCCCGAATCAGGTGCTTTACAGTTCCGATGCGTTTCCGGGACGCATCTACAAACTGACGCTCGAAGGGAAACTGCTTGGCGTGCTGGGGCAATCCGGCAAGCAACTGAAGCAGTTCGGCTGGATTCATCAAATGGCCTGTCCGTCTGAGAATGTGCTGTATGTCGCCGAGCTTCTGAACTGGCGAGTGCAGAAGCTCATGCTGCGCCCTTCATAGCCTGGGTAAGCTGATTAACCCGGGTGACGCCGCGCCCGGTTTTCGTCTCTACAGGCTTGCGCCGATAACGTAAACGCTATCGGCCCATCCGGTTTCCTCATTGGAGTCGGTGCATGCCCGTCCGTACACTTGTCGCTCGGTGCGTGCAAGCGAGCATTGCGTGGCGCATTGCTACAAGACGCCACCGACGATGATGAGTGGCCACCTAAGGCCATCTGGACGGAGACACGATTTGGACAAAGACATCATTCCCGTATCGGCAGCCGCGGCGCAGCCCGCTCGCTTCAATTATCGCTGGCACGTTCTGATCTGGCTGATGATCGGCGGGATCATCAATTACATGGACCGCGCAAGTCTTTCGATCGCCGCGCCCGGCATGATTCACGAGCTTGGTCTGACACGCACGCAGATTGGTCTGCTGGGGAGCGTGTTCGCGTGGACCTATGCGGTGATGCAATTACCTGCGGGCTGGTTGATCGACCGTTTCGGTGCGAAGCGTGCGTATGCGCTCGGCATGATCTGGTGGAGCGTTGCGACCTGGCTGACCGGCGTAGTGGGTTCGATCTCCGGCTTGCTCGTGATGCGTGCGTTGCTCGCGGTGGGCGAGGCACCGTGCTGGCCGACCTCGGCGAAAATTACCGCGGCGTGGTTTCCGGCCAAGGAGCGCGGGTTCGCGACGGGCGTGTGGGATTCGTCGTCCAAGTGGGGACCGGCACTCGCGCCCGCCATGCTGGTTGCGTTAATGGTTGCGTTCGGCTGGCGCTCGCTATTTCATGTGACTGGCGCAGTTGGGATCGCGTTCGCCCTCCTGTTCCTGTTGCTGTATCGCAATCCGGTCGACAGCAAACGTCTGTCGAAGGACGAGCTCGCCTACATCGAAGCGGGCGGCGGCGGTCACGAACGGTCGCTCGCGACCTCCTCACTCAAATGGCGTTCGCTGTTCGGCCGCCGCAGCGTGTGGGGCATGATCCTCGGCTACTTTTGCACGATCTGGCTCTGGAACATATTCCTGGTGTTCTTGCCGCTCTACCTGCTCGACCGTTTTCACATTTCGTTCGCGCAACTTGGCGTGGTCGCGGGCATTCCCTGGGCTGGCGGCGCGCTGGGTGAAATCGCGGTCGGCTATCTGGCGAAGAAGATCGTGGATCGTCATCTCGCGTCGGCGATCGATGCGAAGCGGCTATTGATCGCGTGGTGCTCGGCAGGCGCGGCTGTGTGCGCGATCGCGTTGCCGTTCACTCATGCGCTCAGCGTGACGCTCGTGCTGTTTACCGTCGGCCTCGCCTTCATTGCGGCCGTAGTCGGATCGGCATGGGCGCTCGCGGCGGATATCGCGCCGTCGTCGATGATTGCGTCAGTGAGTGCGATCCAGAATTTCGGCGGCTACTTTGGTGGGGCGTTCTCGCCCGTCGTCGCGGGCTTTATCGTCGACCGCACCGGCTCCTATGCGCTCGCGTTCATCTCCGGCGGCATCATTGCCGGATGCGCGGCGCTGTTCTACTGGTTCATGGCCCGCCAACCGATCGTCGACGATGCCGCCGCGCCGGTGGGCTGATGCAGGCCGGGGCATGAGGGCGCCGCGCTCAGTTCGCAGTCAGCGCGGTGCCTGGCTTCGCTTCGCTGTGTCGGGACCGCTGCGCCCGACCTGAAGGCACACCCTCACTGCGCCGCTATTGCTTCCTTGCTGCGCGGGAAATTCGGTCCCGGACTACGCCTATCGCCTGTTTGAGCGCGTAGACGTCCTGGAAATAACGCTGCGGCATCCGGATCTGATTGGCATGCGCGTCGATGTGCTCGATCTCATCCCGCCATTGCGCAATCTGGTCCGGGGTGGGATGGCTGTTTTTCCATATCTCGTCTTCGAGTGCTTTGATCTCGCGATACCAGACCACCAGGCGTTTTTTTATCCGCGCCGCCGCCATGCGCGGCAGTGCCTGTAGCAGCCCCAGCAGTAAAGCCATGAAGGGGAGCAGGATCAATAGACGTCTTTCGATAAAGCTGGCCAGCCAGAATGGCAGGTAGCGCTGCAGGAAGGGGCGCCCCGTTTTGAAGTAACGCTCGCTCTCTTCGGAAAGAGGAAATTCCTCAGTGTTCAGATTCGGAAACACGCCAAGCGGCGTGAAGTAATCTTCGCCGCCATGAACGGTTTTGGCCGCGTCCAACAGCAGGTAGACCAGCGCGGGATGCAGCGTGTCTTTGGCGACGAGCAAAGCGGTGGCGGCGAGTAGCGTGACGTCGGTTTGCGGCAGATCGTTGGCAATGCTGGTCGCGGCACGCGGGAAAATAACCTTGGAGAGCGACGGGAATTTCTGCACCAGTGCATCGGCCTGCGCAAAACTCATCAGTTTGAGATCGCTGTTCAGCAGCGTTGTCTGCATGGGTGCATCGGGCCTGCCGATAAAGAAAGCGGCATCCAGTTGCCCGTTTTCAAGCGCCTTGTAGGACTGGGTTGCGTCCATTTGCAGCAACGCCGTATTGTCCCGCGTGATGCCGCTGTACCCGAGCAATACTTGGGAGACGTTCAAGAGGCCGCTGCCAGGAACACCGATTGAAACCCTCTTGCCGCGTAGTTGCGCCAGCCGGTTGATGGTGGACTCGCCCCGGTAGAACACCCAGATCGGTTCATAGGAGACGGCGGCGATCGTCTTCAGGTGGTCGGTTTCTTTGGGGTTGGTGGTGCCGGACTGGATAAAGCCCACTTCGTAGTCGCTGTTCGGATCCGTCAACCGCTGATAGTTTTCGCTCGAACCCGACGAACTGCGGATATCGAGTTTGATGCCGTCACGCTTCAGGATGGGCGCATAGCGATCTGCAAAGCCGCGATAGATTCCGTTGTCTGCTCCGGTTGTAATGACGATCGTATGCCGGAAGGCGGGTTCGAGTATGACCGCTATTCCCCAACCGAGCACGGCCATCAGCAGTATCGCGCCGGCAATGAGAAGCCGCCGGCGACCCGGTGTCATGGCGGGTTTTTCGTTGCGATGAAGCGCTGGGTTGTGCCTGGGCATTGTTCGCCTCTCTTGTTCGGCGCTGCTTGCCAGGTCTATGCCACGCGCTTAATCGACGCGCGGAAAGCGCCGAGACGGCAGCGTTGTCAAAATTGGCAGACGGCGCCGCGAAGTTCGTCACGTGAAGCGCGGGCCTTGCCGCGCCGCTGGTGGTGTCTAACTGTCTAACAGCCAGCATGGATAATGCAGCGCCTTGAACGCCTTGTCCACATCCGCTCAAGGATGCGCGCCGTCAGGCACGAATACGTAACCATGACTGCGGACGGTCTGGATGAATCGCGGAGAGGAGGGGTTTGCCTCGAGTAGCCTGCGCAACCGCCACACCTGGACGTCGACCCCGCGGTCGGTATGATCGTCTTCCGGGCCGTGCAGTAACTCGAGCAGGCGTTCCCGGGTAAGTGTCCGCATCGGGTTGTTGACGAAGATCTTAAGTAGCGCGAATTCTCCCCCCGATAGCGTGACCCGTTTGTTCTCCATGTTGAGCGTTCGCAGCTGAAGGTCCAGCGTGAACGGGCCAATTCCGACAACTTCAGGTTCGACCCGCGCGGCGGCCGACGCCGAGAGGGTTCGCCGCCGCAATACGGCCCGCATGCGCGCGAGGAGTTCGCGAGGATTGAATGGTTTGCCGATGCAGTCGTCGGCGCCCATTTCGAGTCCTACGATCCGGTCCATGTCGTCGGGCCCCGAGGCGAGAATCACGGGGACCGTGTTGCCCGCGGCGCGTAGTGTGCTCAGCGCTGTGAGGCCATTCACGCCGTGCATGATCTGGTCGAGGACAATCAGATCGGGCGGCTCCCGCTTGATCTGTTCGCCGAGCGATCGCATCTCATGCAGGACGGATACCGCCATACCCTCTCGTCCGAGAAAATCGGCCAGCGAGCCAAGTAGTTCGACGTCGTCGTCAACGACCAGTATTTGAGTTGTCATAGTAGGGAAATCGAACGCATGGGTCGGCAAACAGGGTTGCAGTAACGTTGGCTGCCGCATCACGGTTACCGGGTTTGCCGCGCCGGCTTTCAGTGCCGTCAGGCTGCTCGTGACTCGCGAACGTTGTGCTCCAGCTTCTTTAACGGAGCAAGCAGCCGCAATCCGTCGCCGGATTCTGATTTTTTGCGGATTTTGATTTCCTGTTCTGGCGGCGCGATCGTGACGACGGTTTCAAACGTCCGGCGCGACCGTGCGGGATAACCTTGAGTTTCCTATCCTGGCGCGCTAAATTGCGGCTCGCGGATCATCGCGGTTGTCCTCGGGACGCTGTCCGTCACCCCGTCACCCGGTTTGTAACGTGTTCGCAAGGAATACTGATGTCGGATCGGCCTGCCGGCGAAGGCAACGATTGGTACGAGCGACCGTCCGGGCGTAGCGAAACTTCGCTGACTGGATGGGTCGCCGTGGGACTTGCAGGCCTGCTCGGCGCCCTGAGCCTTTTGAAAACGCTACCCGTCGATCTGCGCTGGAGCGCGGTGCTGGCGAGCACATGCCTGAACGTGTTCGTTGTGACGATATGGCAGGCGGCAATGACACGCACGCCACCTGATCCGGCAGAGGAATCAGGCTGGAAGCGGGGCGTAAGCTTCGTCAGGCAACTTGTCCGGCACGATGCCGAGGCGCCGTCACTGAGCCTCGCAGTCCGGGCTTTCCACTGGCAACCGTGGGGCGTGGCCATTTGCGGCTGCTTTTCCGTGGCGATCGCCGCGACGGCATTGCAGCCCCTTTCACCCGCCGCGTTAGTTCACGCGATGGTCTCGTCGTCGCTAGTGATCGTGAGCGGCGCGGCGGCGCTCACGCTTGCTTTTCTCACGCTCGTCGCCGAACGCTTCTATGCACAGGATGCGGAGCAATCCCATGCCTCGCTATCGGCGTCGCTCGCCGGGATGCTGCGCGTTCTGGTGGTGTGCGCGCTCGCTGCGGCGCTGTCGGCAGCGTGGCTTGTCTATCTGCATACGGCGCTTGATCGGGTGGTGCAGGTCGCGGCGGTGTTCACGGCCGCGATTGCCGTCGAAATGATGATCCGCGCCATGCTTCTGTGGTTCTTCACACCGCACACCGCTGCAAACGCGGCTCAGGTTCCGTCGAGCATCATCGCCGGAATGCTGGGTTATCGCCGCTCGCCGTTATCGTCGATCGGCGCCGAGTTGCATGACCGCTACGGTATCGATCTGCGCCAGAACTGGGTGTTGCGCAGTTTTGTGCGGCTGTTGCCTGTCACCGTCGTGGCGATGGTGGCGTGCGCGTGGTTGCTGACGTCCGTTGTCGTGTTAGGCCCGTCGCAGCGTGCGGTGTACGAAAGGTTCGGTGCGCCGGTAGCGGTTTGGCCGCCGGGCCTTCACTTCGGTATGCCCTGGCCGTTCGGCAAGGCTCGTGTCGTAGACAACGGCGCCGTGCATCAGATCATCGTGTCGGGCGGCGCCGACGACAGCAGCGTCGCCGCGCCATCCACGTCCGCCGACGGCCCGACGCCCGAACAGCTGAATCGTCTCTGGGACGTCCAGCATCCCTGGGATACGAGCCAGGTGATCGCGGGCGCAACCGGCGAGCAGCAGAGTTTTCAGATCGTGAATGCTGACGTGCGGCTCGATTACCGCGTGGGCTTAAGCGATACGGCGGCGCGGGCGGCACTGTACCGGTCGGTCGACCCGGAGAGCACCGTCCGCTCGATCGCCAATCGCGAGGTGGTGCATTACCTTGCCTCGCATACGCTGGAGGCTTTGCTCGAAACGAGCCAAACCGCCATGGCCGAGAGCGTGCGCCGTGCTGTTCAGCAGCAACTCGACCAGCTCTCCAGTGGCATCGAAGTCGTGGCGGTGGTGATTGAGAGCGTGCATCCGCCGACGGGCGCGGCCGCAGCCTATCACGACGTGCAGGCCGCGCAGATTCGCGCGCAGGCGAGTGTCGCCCAGGCGCACGGTTTTGCAGCCGGCGTGCTCGGCAATGCGCAGCAACAGGCACTGGCGGGCGTCGCCCAGGCGAGCGCCCGGGCCGCGGACACGATGGCGGCGGCGCGCGTGCAGCAAATCAATTTCGAAGCCGACACGATCGCATACCGGCTCGGCGGACCGGCTTTCCCTTTCGAGTACTACCTGAGCAAGTTGCAGCAAGGATTGCAGAACGCGCGCATCACGGTGATCGACGACCGGCTGACCGCCGACCGCCGGGCAACCATCGACCTGCGCTCGTTCACCGCGGGCGATTTCGCCGGGATTCCTCACGGCAATTGACGTCCTGGTTGCGTCGTACGCGCATCGCGTAGATACGCACGCCAACTGTCGGCGAAGCTGTTTTTAAGGTGACGATATGAGTTTGTTCCATTCGCATGCAGACGGCCACGGTCATGGGCACGGCCATCATCACGATGGCGGCGATGCAAAGGCCGCGGGCGGCGGTCCGTTCTATATCCGGGTTCTGCTTGCGTTGCTCTGTGTGGTCGTGGCGATCGCGGTGGCGAGTTTCATCTCCGTGCGGGCAGGCGAAGCCTCGGTGATCACGCGCTTCGGTCAACCCGCGCGCGTGCTGCTCGAGCCCGGCCTCGCGTGGCATCTGCCGGCGCCGATCGAAGCGGTGGTGCCGGTCGACCTGCGTTTGCATACGACGTCGAGCGGTTTGCAGGACGTGGGCACGCGTGACGGCTTGCGCATCATCGTGCAGGCGTATGTTGCGTGGCGCGTTGCCGCGGACCCGAACGACGTGCGCCGTTTCGTTCGGGCGGTGGGCAACCAGCCCGACGAAGCCGCGCAGCAAATCCGCTCGTTGCTCGGCTCGTCGCTGCAAACCACGTCGGCGGGTTTCGACCTTGCGTCGCTGGTCAACACGAATCCGTCCCAGGTCCGCATCGCCGCTTTTGAAGACGCGTTGCGCGCTCAGATCGACGCGCAACTGTACTCGGCTTACGGCGTGCATGTCGTTCAGGTGGGACTGGAGCGCCTGACGCTGCCGGCCGTGACGCTCGCGGCCACCGTCAGCCGGATGAGCGCCGAGCGCGAGACGGTGGCCGCGCAGCGTACCGCCGACGGCAATCGCGAGGCGGCGCAGATTCGCTCGGATGCGGACCGCGATGCGCGGCTTGCCGTTGCCGATGCGAATGTGAAAGCGGCGGAGATCGAGGCGCAGTCCCGCAAGGACGCTGCCGCGATCTATGGCAACACCTATGCGGGCAATCCGCGGCTCTACACGATGCTGCGCTCGCTCGACACACTCGACGCGGTGGTCAGCGCCAATACGAATCTGATTCTGCGCACCGATGCCGCGCCGTTCCAGGCCCTGGTGCAGGGCCCCACCGAATTGAGGGCGGACCCTGTGACGCAGTCCGGACCAGGTTCGGCGTCCGCATCGAAAAAAGTCAGGTCCGCGCGATGAGGTCTGACGCCGGCTTGCCGCCGCTCGGCCCGGGCGCCCAGGCAGTGCGACTTTCGTTCTGGTTTGTCGCCGCCCTGGTCGTGCTCGCCGCTTGCGCATGGGCCGGGTCGAACATACGGCGCATTCCGCCTGATAGCCGGGCGGTCGTGTTGCGGTTTGGCTCGTTCGTGCGCACCCAGGATGCGGGCCTGCTGATTGCGTGGCCGCGTCCCTTCGAATCGACGTTGCTGGTGCCAGGCAGTGCACGGGTCCTGGCGCAACGTATCCAGTCGCTCGAACGCGATCCGCGCGCGCGCTCGGCGGATATGAATGTGCCGGAAGCCCCCCTGCCGGCTCAGGAACAAGCCGCCGCCGGGACTGTGATCGGGCCGCAGGATATGCCACCCGGCCCACCGCCCGCGCCGGATGATGTGGCCGGCCCCGGCATCGCGCCGCCGGCTGCGCGGTTGCCCGATGCGCTGGCCGGCTCCGGCTATGTGCTCACGGGCGACAAAGGCGTGTTGCAGTTACGCGCCACGCTGTACTACCGGGTGGTGGATCCCTATGCCTATGTCCTGCAACAAGATCAGCTTGCCGCAGCGCTGGAGCGGATCGTGTCCGCATCGGCGGTCGATGTCGTTGCCCAGCGCGATCTGGATGCGATTCTCGTTGCACGTCCCGAGTTGATGTCGGCGGATCAGCAGGTCGCCGTGAAGCGTGAGCGTTTGCGCGGCGATCTCGCGCAGGAAATCCAACGCCACCTGCGCCAGCTCGATGCGCAACACGCGGGACTCGGCGTGGAAGTCGCGCGTGTCGACGTCGAGGTGGCATTTCCGGCGCCGGCCGTGAGTGCGTTCAATTCGGTGCTGACCTCGTTGCAGGTGGCCGAGCGCAGCATGGCCGAGGCGCGCACGTCCGCTGAAAAGACCCGCCAGGACGCGCAACAGGATGCCGACCGGATCGTGCAGAACGCACAAGCGAACGCCGTTGAGCGCGTCGCCACCGCGCAGGCTAAAACGATGACCATTCAGCAACTGGAAGTGCCGCTGCGTACCAACAGCGATCCCGGGCTTCTGGCGCGCGTGTATCGGGAGCGCGTCCGGTCGATCCTCGCGAAAGCGGCCAGCGTGACAACGGTCGAACCGCACGACACATCGAATCTGATCCTGCCGGGGAACGCGCGATGAGCACGACGGGCGAGCACGCAGTGCACACGGGCGATCACACCTCGCACGCGGACGAAGCGAACCGCATCGAGCAGGGGCGTGCGATTGTGTTGTCGGCCTCCGAGCAACGGGGTGTCACGCAGCAAGTCGCGCTTGCGTTGCTGGCCGGCGGTTTGCTGATTCTGTCGACGGCATGGCACTCCTTCGCTCCGGCAGATGAAGCGCTCGCGCAGGTGCTTGCCGGGCTCGCTTCGCTCGTCGTTGCCGGACCGGTGTTCGCCGGCGCATGGCACAGCCTGAAGTCTCCCAGTCTGCACGGTGTGACTGACCGGCTGATCGCACTCGCCATGCTGGCGGCGTGGGCGGTGGGCGACATGGCGACGGCGGCCTTGTTGCCGATCGTCATGACATTCGGACATGCACTCGAAGAGCGCAGCGTGCTCGGATCGCAGGAGGCGATCCGGGCGCTCGGCAGGCTGACCTCGGGCAAGGTGCGGCGTGTGAAGACGGACGGCTCGATCGAAGACGTGCCGTATCACGCGGTACGGGCGGGCGACCACATCGAAGTCGTAGCCGGTGCGCGGATTCCTGCCGACGGTGTCGTTCAGCATGGCGCGTCCAGTGTCGACAACGGTCCGATTACCGGCGAGTCGGTGCCGCTCGATGTCGAGCCTGGCACGACCGTATTCGGCGGCGCGATGAATCTCGACGGTCCGCTGCGTATCGAAGTCACTCACGCGGGCAAGCAGTCGACGCTCGGCAAGATCATCGAGTTGATGCAACGCGCCGAGCAGGCCAAGCCGCCGATTACGCAGATGCTTGAGCGCTACATGGGCGGTTATTTGTGCCTCGTCCTGCTGATTGCGGCGATTGTGTGGTTCGTCTCGGCGAATGCATCGGCGATGCTGGCCGTGATTGTCGCGGCGTGTCCGTGCGCGCTGGTGCTCGCCGCGCCATCGACAGCCATTGCCGGCATTGCCGTCGGCGCGCGCCACGGCATCCTGTTCAGAAGCGCCGCGTTTCTCGACAAGTTTGCGCAGATCGATTCGCTGGTGATCGACAAGACCGGCACCTTGACCTACGGCGAATTGCGTGTCGAAGACGTGATGCTGGAACCCGGCGCCGACGCGGCGCAGGTTCTCGAACTCGCGGCGCGGCTTGGTGGCAGCAGTGCGCATCCGGTGAGCCGCGCACTGCTGCGTTATGCGACTGAAGCCGGACCGGTCGGCTTCGAACGGACGCCGTTCGAACACGCTCGCGAACTACGCGGGTTGGGCGTTCTGGCGGAGACGCCGGAAGGTGTCGCGGTGCTGGGCCGCTACGGCTTGCTTACGGACTACGTGCCGGCGTTACCGCAACCGCGCCGCGAGATCGAAGGACCGTGCGTCGGTCTTGCATTGAACGGCCGCTTGCTCGCGTGGTTCGGATTTGCCGATGCATTGCGTACGGAAGCGAAAGATGCGTTAGCGGAGTTGCGGGAGCTCGGGTTGACGCGCCAGACGCTGCTGACCGGCGACCGCGAGCCGGTGGCGCGCAAACTGGCAGCGGACACCGGCATTGCCATCGTCGTCGCGCAGGCGCTGCCGCACGACAAACTCGATTACGTCGTGCGGGAAATGGCGGCTGGCTATCATCCTCTCGTCGTGGGTGACGGCCTGAACGATGTGCTCGCCATCAAGGCCGGCCCCACCAGCATTGCGATGGGCGAACGGGGCATCGACATCGCGGTGGCGTCGGCGGATGTCGTGCTGCTCGGCGACGACTTACGTCGCATCCCGACGTGTATCCGCCTCGGGCGGCGCTGCCTGCATACCGCGGCGATCAATGCCGCGATCGGTTTGGCGTGGACTGTCGCTGTGATCGCGCTGGCCGCAACCGGTGTGCTCAGCGCCGTTTGGGTCGCGCTGTTGCACAACCTGGGCACCTTCATTGTGATCGCCAACGCGGGCCGCTTGCTGCGCATGGACGAAGGAGGCCATCTGCCCCAATCCGCGCGAAACGCCGCCGGCAGTCCCCAGCGGGACCACTCGGGTTCGACTACTCGCTCGTAGATTCGGCCTCGGTGGGAATGTCGGCGTCCGGTCTTGGGCGGCGCACGGCTCTCACCTTCCCGCTGGTTCCGCCGCCGCAGAAGAACTGATCGTGACCATCGGATTCGAGCCCCGACACGTATGTGCCGGTCGGCATCTCGAGGCTCTCCAGGACCTCTCCCGTACGGGGATCGATTCGCCTCAATTCGCTCTCGTCATCTTCCCAGGTGCCGTGCCAGAGCTCGCCTTCGTTCCAGGTGACCCCGGTGACGAAGCGGTTGGACTCGATGGTGCGAAGAATCGCCCCGGTTTGGGGATCGACCTGGTGGATCTTCCGGTCTCGATACCGTCCCACCCAGAGCGATCCTTCGGCCCACGTGAGCCCCGAATTACCGCCGCCGCCAGGTGACGGGATCGTGGCGAGCACGTGGCCCGTATCCGGATCGATCTTCTGGATGCGGTCGCCGGCGATCTGGAACAGGTGCTGGCCGTCGAAGGCCGTTCCGGCCTGCGCGGTGATATCGATCGAGCGCCGCGTTTCTCCACTCGCCGGATCGAAGGCGTTCAGCTTGTCTCCGGTAGCAATCCAGACGTGCTGGCCGTCATACGTGACGCCATGCACACTGTCGACACCCGGAAAGGGTCCATATTCACGTACGATTTTGGCGGCTGATCGGTTCATGTTTCCATCCTAATCACTCGGGAGAGGAGCGGGGAGTAACAAAGTCGTCGTGAATCCGGGCATAGGTGGCGTCATCCAGCGTCGCGCCCGCCCGCGACCGAACGACTGCACCTTGCCGGCCGCCGCCAGTGAGTCGAGTGCCCGCTGCATGGTGCGCTGGCTGGCATCCAGTGCAATCGCGAGCGCCGAGCTTGACCACGACTCGCCGTCGGCGAGGAAGGCGAGCACCATCGCGTGCGGTTCTTCGACGGGCCGCGCGAGTACGACAACCTCGCGCGCGCCGTGCGGCATTAGCGCAAAGCCGCGCTTCGTCGCGCTCACGCCGGCCAGCGTTCCAAGCAACGCGCGAAGCCGTCCGATTTCGACTCGCAGCCGCGCGCGATGCGATTCATCGGTGTGCTTCGTCCGGAATGCCCGGGCGATGAGTGTGTCTCTCGAGACGTCTTCGGGCCATGCCTCGGCCAGTGCGCGTGCGAGCGCGAACAGCACCGGCCGCCTCGCGAGCGGGACCACTATGTTTGTTTCACGTACGACATAACGGCACGCGTCGACGACGAGCGCCTTCGACGCCAGTAACGCTTCAACGTCCTCGAGCAGGAGGGGCCGCTCCTCGCCATGCGTAATCAGACGCGCCGCGGGCGTGTTCAGGAGAAGGTGTGCGCTTTCGACCTCCGCCGTCAGCGACGGAATGCCTGCGTGGCGCGCAGCGCGCTCGGCCCGCGCGAGCGCCGCGCGCGCCGTCTTCGTGTCGAGGCGGCGCATTGCGATTCCCGCGACGGCCAGTTCGTGGGCGGCTCTCGATGCGGGAGGGAATGGCGTGGGGTCGAGTTTGGCGAGCAGGCGTTCGGCCTCGTCGAGGCGTCCGATCAACAGCAGGCGCCGGACTTCGAGATACCGCGCATGCGCGGCGTTCAGGCGGTCGCCGTGGGCTTCCAGCGTCGCCCGCGCGGCGTCGAGCGCCTTCGCGGGCCAGCCCAGATCGCGCGAGGCGAGCGCGATTTCGGCTTCGGCGACCACGCACCTTGCGCGGGCCACAGGCGCTTTGGAGCCGAAGGCGCGCGCTGCGCTTCGCACAAGCGCCTTCGCTCGAACGAGATCGCCGAGCTGTGCCATTGCGATGCCTCGCAGAGCGAGCGCAGGCGCGTCGTCGCGCAAGGCGACCCGGTTCAGCGCGCCGAGCGGGTCCCCTGCCGAGAGTGCCCGCGCCGCGGCCGTTACCAGCGAGTCCATGGTCGATTCGAATCCCGCCACACTTGTCACTCCCACCGTTCGGTGCCCGTGACTAATCTAGCACGACCACAAACCAGTTCGTCGTATCGACCTAACTGCACGAACGACGAAGGACTCCCAAGGAGGGAAGCATGACCACGACACATACGACCGGAACACGTGACGCGTGGCTGGCGGCGCGGCTCGATCTGCTTAAGGCGGAGAAGGCGCTGACGCGGCAGAGCGACGAGCTGGTGCGGCAGCGGCAGGCACTGCCCTGGGTGCGAATCGACAAGACGTACCGGTTCGAAACCGATGCGGGAAGCGCCTCGCTGGCCGACCTGTTCAGGGGACGCTCGCAGCTCCTCGTGTACCACTTCATGTTCGGGCCCGACTACAAGGCGGGGTGCCCGTCGTGCTCGGCGATTGCGGATGGTTTCGACGGCCTCGTCGTTCATCTGGCGAATCACGACGTTACGCTGTCCGCCGTGTCGCGCGCGCCGCTCGAGAAACTGAAGACCTATCAGCGCCGGATGGGGTGGACGTTTCCCTGGGCGTCCTCGTACGGAAGCGACTTCAACTTCGACTTCAACATCGCGTTCAGCGAGGCGCAACAGCGTGAAGGAAGCATCGAGTACAACTACGAGCGCGGCGGCCACGCGATGGACGAGACGACACAGGTCCCGGAGCCCGTCGCCCAGTTCGCGGCCACATGCGGAACCGACGCGGCGACGTACACGCGTGACCGGCCGGGCTTAAGTTCGTTCGTACTCGAAGACGGCGTCGTCTATCACACGTATTCCACCTATGCGCGCGGCGTGGACGGCATCTGGGGCATGTACCAGTGGCTCGACCGTGCGCCCAAGGGACGCAACGAGACGGGCGTCTGGTGGAAGCGGCACGACGAGTACGAGAAGCGCTGAACCAGGCCATGGGACACGTGAGCGCAACCGGAGGACGGCAGATGTCGGGGCGCCCGATCGAAGCGCGAGTTTCGCAACGGGTTTTCTTCGGCGTCTCGGTGCTGCTCTTCGCCGTCAGCGCGGCGGTGACGATCATTGGCGCCGCGTCCATGTCGGCGATGGGCGAGATGCCGATGGCCGGCGGCTGGACGATGTCGACGGCGTGGATGCGAATGTGCGGGCAGGCATGGCCAGGCGTCGCGGCGTCCTTCCTCGGCATGTGGGTGGCGATGATGGTCGCGATGATGCTGCCATCTCTGATGCCCATGCTGTTGCGCTACCGCGAGGCAGTCAGCGGGACCAGCGAGAAGCGCCTGGGCTGGCTGACGGTGTGGGTGGGAGCCGGGTATTTCTTCGTGTGGACGGCATTCGGCGTGGCTGTATTTCCGCTGGGCGCTGCGCTGGCGGCGCTCGAGATGGAACTGCCGGCGCTAGCGCGTGCCGTTCCGCTCGCGATCGGCGTGATTGTGCTGATCTCCGGAGCGCTGCAGTTCACTGCGTGGAAGGCGCGTCACCTTGCCTGCTGCCGCGAAACACCGGGGCGCTGCCTGACGTTGGCCGCGGTGCCCGCGGACGCCGCCACGGCATGGCGGCACGGCCTGCGCCTCGGCCTCCACTGCAGCTACTGCTGTGCCGGTCTGACGATGGTCCTTCTCGTTGTCGGAGTCATGGATTGGCGGGCGATGGCTGTCGTGGCGGCAGCTATTACCGTCGAACGTCTTGCACCGCAGGGTGAGCGCGTGGCGCGCGTCATTGGGGGCGGCATCGTCGGCGCAGGGGTGCTCCTGATCGCGCGAGCAGTGGGGTTGGGCTGAGGTCCACGGTTGTCGCTAACCGCTCGTTTTCGCTGGATGGCTTTCGCGGTGGCAGCCGGTCTTCAGTCGCGATCGCGATCTGACGAGCGGGTCACGGTGAGAGCCGCGCCCGCTCCATGACACTGACAATCAGTCGGTCACGCCGCCGTAATTGCGTTGCCCCCGCAGACGCATGGCGATGCGGCCGAATGCACGCCATTGCTGTGCGATCAAACCGTTGCCATAAGAGCGCGCTGCGCCGTGCGGTACGGGCAACTGGTCACGAATGCCGGTCGGCTCGACGGTACGGTCCCACGACACGGTCCTGAACATCATGTCCCACCATGGAAACAGCACGCCGAAGTTACAGCCGTAGCGCGTGCCTTCATGGCCATAGCCGACTGCGTGATGACGCCGGTGAAAAATCGGGCTTACGATCACGCGTTCTAGCAGCCATCCATACGGCAAGCGCGCGTTCACGTGCTGCACGCTTTGCATGAAGTTACCGACTGCGACCAGCACGACGAACTGCGTCGGCTGCACGCCGATGAACAGCGAAATCGCGGCAAAAAACGCGGCCTGAATGATGTCGTCGAGAAAGTGATTGCGGTCGTCGGCCCACAACGACATCTGCTGCTGGCTGTGGTGCACGGCGTGCAGTTCCCACCACACGCCGAAGCGGTGCTGCCAGCGGTGATACCAGTACCCGAAGAAATCGAGCACGATCAGATAGATGAGGAACGACACAACCGGCTGATCGGTAACGCCCGGCCACAACCCGTCGATGTCGATGTTCGGCACGTTGTAGATCGCCATCAGACTTTGCCAGTGATCGAACAGCGGCTGCAGCATGAAGAAGAACGCGATATTGATAATGCCGAGCTTGGCGATCCACGTGTAGATCACGTCGGCGCGCAGCGCTTTTCGATCGGACCACGCTTCGATAGGCCGCAGTGCTTCCAGCGGTCGCAAGGCGATATACGTGACCAGTATTTCCAGCACGCCGACGATCACCCAATAGAGTGCGTCGTAGGTGTCCTCGTCGTATCCCATCAGACCGAAGCGATAGAAAAACGGCTGCACCACGTCGACGTACAGGAGCGTCTGCAGCGTCGAGATGCCATTGTCGAGTTGCGCGATGATTTCGTGGATCATCGAAAGCCTCTTGAAATTACGGGTTCTGTCATCGAAACGAAAGCCTGTTCAGTCTGGATTGGGCGCATACACGGGAGCGCGGTTGGCAAAATACAAGCCGTGCGGTGAACGTCCGACCGCGATCGCGTCGATAAGTTTATGCGTTGTCAGATCAATGATGCCGACATGCCGCGAAAAACGGAAAGTGACCCACAGGTAGCGGCGATCGGCGGACAGTTCCATGTCGTCAGGGCCGGGCATGAGTCCGGTGATGTCGGCGGTTTTCGTCAGCGTGTTGTAATCGAGAATGCTGATCGTGCTTTCCACGCGGTTCGTTAGCGCCACGTGCTGCCCGTCGTCGAGATTGCGGAAATTGTGCGCGCCGCGCCCCGTCTGGATTCGTTTCACGACTTGCTGTTTGTGCCAGTCGACCACGGCGACGTCGTCTTCACCCGTCATGCCGATCAACAGATAGCGGTCGCCGGGCGTCATCCAGAGGCCGGCGGGCGTATTGCCGACATGTAGCTTCCAGAGCACCGTCTGTGTTGCCAGATCGATCGCTGCAAGTTCGCCCGTGTCTTGCAGCGTGACGAACACGGTCTTGCTATCGGACGAGAACGTCATGTGGCTCGGTGTCTTCGAGAGCGGGACACGTTTGGCGAGCGTCATGTTCTGGCCGTCGTAGTGGTACACGTCGACGCGATCCAGCCGCAGGCCAGCGGTGACGAACCATTTGTGATCGGGCGAGAAACCGAGCTGATAGGGGTCTTCAATATCTTCGACCTTGCGCTGCACCTTTCCGGTGTGCGGATCGAGAAACATCAGGTCGTTCGAGATCGAATCCGCGACGATGAGCGAGTGGCCGTCGGGCGTAATCATCAGATGATGCGGTTCCTTACCGGTCGGCTCCGTACCAATGACCTTACGCGTAGCGGGATCGATCAGCGTCAGCTGGGCTTCGCCTGAGTCGAGCACGATCACGTTGTCGGCGGCCCGCGCCGGCATCGCCATGGTTAGCGTGCAGTAAGTTAGCGCGACAAGAGCGCCGGTTTTTTTAATCGAAACGATGGAAATTGGCATCTGAACGATAGACGGGCGCGAAAAAATTGGGGGGAACATCACGGAGGTGGGCGCAAGGGGATTCAGCGTGCGTAGGCTACGGTTAACGCGTTAACGGCTTAACGCGCCAGTTCGCTCTGTCGATGACACGCGACACGTTGTTATTTATATGAAGGGTTCGACGATGGCATGAGGCCATGTCAGAGGGGAAAGTAAAAGGGCGCGGCTGACAATAGCGCGCCCTTGATTTGATAACAACTGCCTGGTTCTTCTGCTCGCGGACACGCTCAGTCGAAATCGAACATGTCGAAAAGCGAGCGTTTCTTTTTCTGCCCTCGATAGTCCGTTCGGTGATTGTCGTAGGTGCGGTTGTCATACGTGCGGTTGTTGTCGTACGCACGGTCGTGACCCCGATCCCGATCCCGATCCGCGTGGTGGCCGTCGCGGATTGGGCGTGCGGCGTTCACCGACGTGTCGTCGCTCGCGGCGTCCTGCGCGATCAGCTTGTCGAGTTCGCCGCGATCGAGCCATATGCCCCGGCAGACCGGGCAGTAGTCGATTTCGATCGAGCGGCGCTCGGTCATCAGCAAGTCAGTGGTCTTGCAAACGGGGCATTTCATTTCGTTGCTCCTCATGGGTAAAAAGATATCGAACGCTCAATGTGGTGAGCCGCCCGATCCAGACGAAAAAACTATCCAGCGCTACTTCGTTCAAGCACGTCGAACCGCTCTTTTCGTGCGCGGCCGTCACCTGAGCGCTCATTGACTCGCGGCAACTGTGCGCTTCGATTTCGCCCGGCGCGCGAGCATGTTCAGTGCTTCGACAAACGCAGAGAACGCCATGGCCGCGTAGATGTAGGCCTTCGGGATGTGCGAACCAAAACCCTCTGCGATTAGCGTCATGCCGATGACGAGCAGGAAGCCGAGCGCAAGCATGACGATGGTCGGATTACGCTCGATGAAGCGCGACAGCGGACCGGCGGCGAACAGCATCACCGTGACCGCGGCGATCACGGCAATGAACATGATCGGCATGTGTTCGGTCATCCCGACCGCGGTGATGATGCTGTCGACCGAAAACACGATATCGAGCACCAGGATTTGTCCAATCGCAGCCATGGTGGTCAACTGCACGGTTGTGCCCGCCTTGTCGCGTGCCTCATCCGCATGGACGACGTGGTGGCGAATTTCACTGGTCGCCTTCCAGACGAGGAACAGGCCGCCGCCGAGCAGGATCAGGTCGCGCCACGAAAACGCGTGGCCGAGGAGCGTCACGGCAGGCGCGGTCAGTTGCGCAATCCACGCGACGGTGCCAAGCAGGCCGAGCCGCAACACGAGCGCGAGCATGATGCCGAGGCGCTGGGTGCGCGCGCGTTGCGCTTCCGGCAGCTTGTTGCTGAGGATCGAGATGAAGATCAGGTTGTCGATGCCGAGCACGATTTCCATCACGACCAGCGTGAGAAGCGCAGCCCATACGGCGGGGTCGGCAGCGAGGATGAGTAGGGAGTCCATGGGGTCCGTAAGCAAAGGGTGACGGGTAACGTCGGTATGCCGTTATCATCGCCGTCTTCATGGTTCGGATAAATCAGTGATAATCTGAACGACATATCGTTTTTTTCGAAGTGTCCACAACATGCTCAACTACCGCCATCTCTACTATTTCTGGATCGTCGTGAAGGAGGGCGGTTTCGCGCGCGCGGCCGAGCGTCTCGACATGGCCGTTCAGACCATCAGCGCACAGGTGCGCGAGCTGGAGAAATCGATCGGGCGTCAATTGCTGAAACCGGCAGGGCGCGGCGTCACCATGACCGAAGCCGGTGAGACGGCATTCAATCGCGCGGAGCAGATTTTTCAGATCGGCGAGGCGCTGCTCGATGAGATGCGCGAGGCCGATGGCGAACGGGTTGCGCGGCTCGCGGTGGGTCTTTCCGACGGCATTTCCAAGCTCGCCGCACATGCGCTGCTCGCGCCGGTGCTCGATACACCATCGCTCAGGCTGCTATGTCATGAGGGTGAACATGCGCAGTTGTTGTCCGAACTCGCGCTGCACCGGCTCGATCTCGTTCTGGCGTGCCAGCCTGCGCCGCACAACGCGGACCTGCGCGTCGTGAGCCAGCGGCTCGTCGGTTCGCCGGTCGACTGGTATGGACCCGCGGAGATCATCCGCAAGGCCGCCCGTGCCGGTTTTCCGCAGTGCCTCGCCGATCTGCCCGTCCTGCTGCCCACCGGGCACAGCGCGTTGCGCGCGCGGCTCGATCGCTGGTTCGAAGCCGAAGGTATCCGGCCGCGGATCGTCGGGGAATTCGAAGACAGCGCGCTGATGGCGGTGTTCGCCGCGCGTGGGCTCGGCGTGTTTCCGCTCGCGGAACTGGGCGCGGAAGACGTGGCGCTGTTGCGCGGGCTGCGCTGGCTCGGCCGGGCGGAAGGCGTGGTGGAAGAGATCCACGCGATCCGCTCGCGGCGCGGGCAACATCATGCGCTCGCTTCTCAGGTGGTTGCGGCCGTACGTGGGTGAGCGTGCAGTGTGCCCGGCAGCGTGATGTGCCGGCTTGCGGTCTGGTTTGGCTTGGGTCCCCACGCGTTGAACACCGCAGCGAGCAGGGCGATTTCGCCATCCGCCAGATAGTTGTCCGCAATCGTGACAGCGATGCACAGCCGAATCACCTTGCGGCGCAGCGCGGGGTCGTCGATCTCGTCGATCAACGTGACGAGCAGGGCCGCGTCCACCTGGCCGACTGGCGGCGTGAACGGCGTGTTCGCGAGCGACTGATCCTCGCACAGCGCCTGCACGATCTGCGCGAATTGCGCGGGTGCGAGGCCGAGTTCACCGGCGATATCGAGGCTTTCAAGCGCACGCTCTTCCGCGCTGCTGACGTGCCCGTCGGAAGTAAGGGCCAGCGCGACGATACGCGCGGCGGCTGGAGGACTGTTGCGCGGATAGGTTCGCATGTTCGGGCTCCTGTCGCGGACAATGTCCGCAGTGGTAATGAGCCTGAGTCTGCAGCAGGTTGTGAATCGGATAAATCTGCTAATCCGGGAGCGAAGGTTCGAAAAAACCGAACCGTCCGCAACAGACTGCGCGAGGTGTCATCGTCCGGTGCGATGCACAACACCCTATCGGATAAGATACGGCTCGCCGCTATTTTTCGAATTGAAGGAGTGTTTTCAGTGATTCAACCGAGCAACGTGTTTAAGGACAACCTCGCCCAACTGCCTGCCATTGACGGTATCGAACGTATCGATCTGGTCGACAACAAGGGCGCCGTGGTGGCAAGCATCGAGAACAAGCCGGGCAAGCAGGGTTCGCTGGCGGTGTACCACTATCTGCAGCAGGCGTTCGGCACGCTGGACGCCAAAGCGGCCGAACACGGCCTCGCGGTGTTCGCGGAGCATACGGCCGACGCGCGCAACCGCCCGGGAGCCCATCCGAACGTGGACCATTTGCTCGCAATCGTGGCCAGCGGGGAAGCGTTGCGTATCGAGGTTGTTGTCAGAACTTGATGAGTACGCCGTGCCGTAACCCGCATCGGTTCACGTTGGCGTTCGGTCGTGCGGATGAGTGCTCGATTCGTCAGCGGCAAGAATAAAGTCAACGAACGCCCGGAGCGGCGCCGGCATATGCGTGCGGCTCGGGTAGTACAAAAACGGTCCAGAGAAGGATTGGCACCACTCATCGAGCACCGGTACGAGCTCGCCTCGCTCTATGGCCGGCCGCAGAAACTCGTCAAACGAATAGACGATCCCCAGTCCGTCGATGGCCGCCCTTCTTTGCAGTTCGATCAGGGATGCGATCATCGGCCCGTTTGGCTCGATCCGTACGATGTCGTCCCCCCGCTCGAATTGCCATGTCGCAAGCACCCCGCTGTCGAAGCGGTGTCCGATACACGCGTGGTTCAGCAGTTCGCCTGGATGCTGCGGTATCCCGCGAGCCGCGAGGTAGGACGGCGAGGCCGCCGCGACGAAACGTTGAACGCGCGGGCCGATCGGTACGGCGATCATGTCGCGCTCGAGCCGTTCGTCGTAGCGGATGCCGGCATCGAAGCCCGCCGCGAGGATATCGATAAACGTGTCGTTGGTCCCGACGTCCACCGTAATGCCCGGGTGAGCGGCCAGGAAGCGGGAGAGGAGCGCGGGCAGGATTTCTCGTGCCGCGATCGACGGAACGTTCAACCTCAGCGTTCCGGTGGGACTTTCGCGAAAGAGGTTCACCGCACCCAGTGCGATGGCGATTTCCCCGAATGCCGGCGCCAGCCGCTCGAAAAGACGCTGCCCAGCCTCCGTTGGCGTGACGCTGCGCGTCGTGCGGTTGAGCAGCCTGACGCCGAGCTGCTGTTCGAGCCGTCGAACTGCTTCGCTAAGCGATGAGGCCGACACGCCGCCCGTTAGCGCCGCATGGCGGAATCCGCGTGCCCGCGTAACGGCGACGAATGCCTTCAGATCGGAAAGGTCAGGCTCCTGCATTGTTCGCTTTTCCGCACGGGTCATCCAGATTGAGGGGGATTATCGCACGCTGAAATTCGGCTGATACTTCAGGTCAAGCGCCTGTCTTGCGGCGTAACCACCAAGGAACATGATGAAACATCTTCAACTGGGTAAGACGGGTCCGCAAAGCTCCGCCATCGGTCTTGGATGCATGGGTATGTCCGGGATGTATGGTCCATCCGACCGCGCTGAAAGCATCGCGACGATTCACGCCGCGCTCGAAGCCAGCATCACCTTACTCGATACCGGCGATTTCTACGGCTCCGGCCACAACGAAATCCTGATCGGCGAGGCGTTGAGAAGCGCGCCGCCGTCACGTCGCGACGCCGCGATCATCAGCGTGAAATTCGGGGCGATGCGCGACCCCGCAGGGGGGTGGTCGCTTAACGATGCGCGGCCCGCGGCGGTCAAAAACTTTCTCGCCTACTCGCTGCAGCGGCTGGGCGTCGATCATATCGACATCTACCGTCCTGCGCGGCTCGATTCCACCGTGCCTGTCGAGGACACGGTCGGGGCGATTGCCGACATGATCAAAGCCGGCTATGTGCGGTACGTCGGCTTGTCCGAAGTGGGCGCAACGACCATTCGCCGTGCGGCGGCGGTGCACCCGGTGAGCGATCTGCAGATCGAGTACTCGCTGATTTCGCGCGGCATAGAAGACGAGATACTGCCGGTGTGCCGCGAGCTCGGGATTGGCGTGACGGCATACGGCGTGTTATCCCGTGGCTTGATCAGCGGTCACTGGAGCAAGGAGTCGGCGGGAAAAGGGGATTTTCGCGCCATGAGTCCGCGCTTTCAGGGGGACAATGTCGATCACAATCTCGCGCTTGTGGATGCGCTTCGCAAGGTGGCCGATGCAAAGGGCGTCTCCGTGGCGCAGATCGCGATTGCGTGGGTTGCCGCTCAAGGCAGCGATATCGTGCCGCTCGTTGGCGCACGCCGGCGCGATCGTCTTGCCGAAGCGCTCGGTGCGCTTGACGTGACGCTCACGGCGGAGGATCTGGCTGCGATCGCGCAGGCAGTACCGAACGGGGCGGCCGCAGGCGAACGTTACGCGGCGGCGCAGATGGCGCATCTCGACAGCGAAAAGGGCAGTGACGGCCACGCGGGTTGATGCGTTGATGTGTTCGGGTTGTTGCGGGCTGGGTGAGTCACGCATTTTCGAGTGGCCTGTGGCGTGGCTCCAGAGCGGCAGCACTTTGCGTGCAAGTGACATTTGCAGGTCCGCCGCACTTTATGGCTGGCATTCTTCATCGCTGCACGCGTGTTTCAGTCAGAATTCAAAAGTCGCCTGCCGTACCGCCTGCTCATCTCAGATAGCGTTGTGGTGTTTCACCCATCGTTCGCTTGAACATGGTGATGAACGCACTCGAGTTGGTATAGCCGAGTTGGTTGGCAATGGTCGCGACGGCTGTGCCTTGTGCGAGCAAGGAGACCGCCTCGACGAGCCGCAGCTGTTGCCGCCATTGACCGAAGGTCAACCCGGTTTCATCACGGAAGAGTCTCGCGAGCGTGCGCTCGCTTGCACCGGCACGGTCGCCCCATGTGCCTAGCGAATCGCCATTCGCGGGCTCGCTCAGCAGCGATTCGCAAATCTGCCGCAACCGGCGATCCTGCGGCAAGGGCAGGCCGCCTTCCGTCGCCTCCGGCGCATCCAGCATTTCCTTCAGTAGAAGCGGCGTGATCAATGCCGCGCGGCGTTCGGGGTCGACCTTTTTGTCTTCGATCATGGCGGCCACGAGTTCGCGCAGCAGCGGCGAAATCGCCAGCACCTTGCAGCCGGCCGACGGCCATGGCGAGGCCTCCGGTTCGAAGTAGACGCTGTGCATCGAGACGTCGCCGGTTGCCCACAATTCATGTCCGATGCGCGGCGCAATCCACAAGCCGCGGTGAGGGCCGAGTGTCCACATGCCGGTTGGCGTCACCACCCGCAGCACGCCGCGCACGGTGTACACAAATTGCGCCTGCTCATGCGAATGCCATGCTTGTCTATCGCCGTCTCGATAATCATAGCAACTTGCTATGATCGCGCGCGATTGCCGCTGGTACTGGGAACCAGGGGATAAGCGCCACGTTTGTTCCACCTTCTCCGCCCTCATTGACCGTCAAAATTTGTCTGTTTCACGAAGTTTGTTGGCGATACCTCGCGCTACCTCGTCAGCTATCTTATTTTGCACTTCACGAGAACAAGCTGGCAATGAGAATAGTAATGATTCTTAATAGCGTTATTCGGCTTCGGGAAGCTTTCTTTAATTGACCTGGAACAACAAGATATGAATCGGGGAACGGAACCCACGCGCCAAACGGGATTGGCTCGTCGCGAGCAGGCGAAGCGCTTCACACGCTTGCGGTTGATGCCGATCGCGGCCGGCCTGTTGTTCGCTCAGGCCGGCCATGCGCAGTCGCTGCCGGCCGGTGCGGCCGATACCACGGGGGCAACGGGCGCGTCTGAGCCGCGTGCCGCGTCTGCGTCCGCTGCCGCGCCGGGGACGACGCAATTGCCCGCCGTCAGCGTGACCGATACGCGAGCCAGCGAAACCGGCACGGCTCCGGTGATCGGCTATGTGGCGCATCAGAGCACAGCGGGGACCAAGACAGACACGCCGCTCATCAAGACGCCGCAATCGGTCTCCGTGGTGACGCGTGACCAGATGGACATCCAGAACGTGCAAAGCGTGGCGCAGGCGTTGCGTTATACGTCGGGGATCAGCCCGGAGCAACGCGGCACGAACACGGATTCGCTGGAGTATCTGTACGCGCGCGGTTTCCTCGTCGACGAATTCTGGAACGGTTTGCGCACGCCGGGGCCGGCAGGCGGCTTTGGCTATAACGTCACCAGCTTCGACCCGTATATGTTCGAGCGGATCGAGCTGGTGCATGGGCCGGCGTCCGTGCTCTACGGCCAGGGATCGCCCGGCGGGATGGTGAATCTTGTGAGCAAGATGCCGACCGCCGAGCCGCTTCATGAGATCGGCATTCAGACCGGCAGCTATGGGCGTCTGCAAGGTTTCTTCGACTTCAGCGGTCCGATCGATCAGGACGGCAAGGTGCTTTACCGGTTGACAGCCGACGGCTTCAATACCGGCACGCAAACCGACTACGTGAACCAGCAGCGTTTCGCCATTGCGCCAACCATCACGTGGCGTCCGACCAAAGACACGACGCTGACGGTATTCGCCAACTACCAGGCCGATCCCGAGGCGGGCATCTACAACTTCGTGCCGGTGGTCGGCACGATCCAGACCGGTGTGGCCCAACTGCCGCGCAGTTTCTATCCCGGCGAGCCGACCTTCGACAGCTTCCGCAAAACCCAGGAGTCGATCGGGTATCAACTGGACCATCGTTTGAACGACATCTGGTCGTTCAAACAGAGCTATCGTTTCCTGCACAACAGCCAGACGGTGCAGTACGTGGCCGACGATCTTGGCTACGTGAACAACGGGACGGCGCTGGCGCGCGAAGCGTACCTGAACCGCGGCATGGTGAATTCGAATACCGTGGACAACCAGGCAACGGCCCGCTTCGGCACAGGCCCCGTCGCGCATCAGGTCACGGTGGGGCTCGATTACCAGAACACCCAGTTCAACCACTATTTCTTCGGTTCCGCAGACGACAGCACGCCGTCGCTCAGCATTACGAATCCGCAATACGGTGTCGCGATTCCTTATCCGACGTTCATGTTCGCGACGTCTAACGCGCAGTCGATCAAGCAACTCGGCACGTATGCGCAGGATCAGTTCGACATTGGCCGCTGGTCGTTCCTGCTCGGCGTGCGTGAAGACTGGACCAACGAAGACGTGACTTCGTTCAAGACCGGTGCGACGACGAGCCAGTTCAATCGCGCGTTTACGTGGCGGGCGGGTGGCGTGTATCGCTTCGATAACGGCATTGCGCCGTATGCGAGCTATTCGAAATCGTTCCAGCCGCAGGTTGGCTCTGATTTCACCGGCAAGTCGTTCGATCCGACCACCGGCGAGCAGTACGAAGTCGGCGTGAAATTCCAGCCGTCCGGCTACAACAGCTTCGTCACGGTGTCGGCGTTTCACCTGACGCAGCAAAACGTGCCGACTACCGATCCGGTTCACACCGGTTTCCAGATCCAGACCGGCGAAGTGCGCTCGCAGGGCTTCGAAGTGGAAGGGCACGCGAGCCTGACCAACAACCTGCAATTGATCGCGAGCTACACGTACACCAATCTGCTCAACACGAAGAGCAACTCGGCCAATCTCAACAAGGTGCCGATCGGCATTCCACGTAACACCGCGTCGCTGTGGGCGGACTACACGCTCGGGGCGGGGCCGTTCGCCGGATTGCAGCTCGGCGGCGGCGTGCGCTTCATCGGCGGTTCGTATGGCGATACGGCGAACACGCTGCTGACTTCGTCGGCAACGCTGATCGATCTCGCGGTGCGTTACGACCTCGGCCGCTCGTTCGCTTACCTGCACGGATGGACCGCGTCACTCAACGCGAGCAACCTGCTCGATCGCCATTACGTGGCGTCCTGCAATAACGGCTCGTGCAACTGGGGCGAAGGGCGGCTCGTGCTCGCAGGGTTGAAGTATCAGTGGTGATCGTCATCATGCATTCAGCCCTTGCGGGGCTCAAACGATGAACCGGCGCGCCTGGCTTGCCGCGTTGCTGGGGGCGGTGTCGACGGTGGCTGTCGCCGGAGCCGGCGGCAGTCTTGCGACGTCGCCGCCGAAACGCATCGTCGTGCTCGACTGGGCGTTGACGGAGATGCTGCTGTCGATCGGCGTGGTGCCGGTCGGCGCGGCCAATATCGCCGGCTTTCGGCGCAACTTTCCGGCGAGCGACCTGCCGCGCGCCGTGGTCGACCTCGGGCTGATGTTCCAGCCGAACATGGAATTGCTGTTGTCGTTGAAACCGGATCTCATCGTTGTCGCGCCGGCTCATGCGACGCTGCTTGCATCGCTCGGACGGATCGCGCCGACTGTCACGTTCGGCCGCTATCGGTCGAGCCCGACGCCCTACACCGCCGCGTGTGCCGAAACGCTGCAACTCGCCCGGATGCTCGACTGCGCACCGCGCGCGGACGCGTTGCTTGCACGCGCCGCACGCATGCTCGACGAGGCGCGTGCGAGGCTGGCCGCTTTGCCTGGTGTACGCGGTACGCCGCTTTACGTGGTGCGCTTTCTCGACGAAACGCATCTGCGTGTGTATGGCTTGCACAGTATGTTCGGTGAAATGCTTGCGATTCTCGGCCTCCAGAACGCATGGCAGGGTGCAACCAATTCGGGGGCCTACGCAACGATCGCGTTCGAAGCGCTGGCGCCTGCGTCCGGCGCGACCTTGCTTTATCAAAAGCCCTTGCCTCTATCCGTAGTGAATATGATGAACACCAGTCCATTGTGGGCCGCGTTGCCGCTCGTGAGGAGTGGCCGTCTGATCGGTATGCCGGGCGTGCCGGCCGAGGGCAGCGTGGTATCGGCGATCTATTTCGTGCGTATGCTGGTCGATGCGCTCGAACAGGCGACGCCGCACCGCAGTCTTGCCGGCATGCCGCCACGGGCCGATGCACGCGACGGCGCGCAGGAGGACCGAACGTGATGCGCGTCGCGACGGCACCTGTCACGCCGCTGCGGCGCACGCCGTGGCGGCCGGTTTGTCTCCTGATGGCGCTAGCCGTGCTGCTGACGCTGCATCGGCTGGATGCCCGCTTGCCGCTTACGCTGTGGTGGCAGGCGTTGATCGCCCCTGAGCCAGCGGACGTGCGGCAAATGCTGATGCATTACAGCGACTTGCCGCGCATCGCCGTCACCTGGCTATGCGGCGCCGCACTCGGCATCACCGGCGTGGCGGCTCAGCAGGTGCTGCGCAATCCGCTCGCCGAGCCGATGACCCTCGGTATTTTTCCGGGCGCCTATCTCGCACTTGCGCTCGCGGGCGTCTATGCGCCGGGCCTGCTGAGTTCGGGGCGGGACGGCGTGGCGCTCGTGGGTGGCGCCGCCGCACTGGCGATCGTTTTTCTGCTCGCGGCGCGGCGGGGGATTTCGCCGCTCGCGCTGATATTAGGCGGGATGATCGTCAACCTGTGTTGTGGCGCATTGAGTCTCGCGCTGGCCATCTCGCACTACGACCTGTTGAGCGGACTCATGATCTGGGGCGGCGGTTCGTTCTCACAGCAGAACTGGGACATCGCGCTGGCACTGCTCGTGCGGCTTGTGCCATGCGCAGGCTTGTTGCTGTTATGTCTGCGTCCGATGACCGTGTTCGAAGCGGGCGACGCCGTTGCCGGCAGTCTCGGCGTATCGCTACGCGCGACGCGCGGCGCGGCGCTCTTCCTGACGCTGCTCGTGACGGCGTTCGTCGTGAGCGCGGTCGGCGTAGTCGGTTTCATCGGGCTCGCCGCGCCGGCGCTTGCGCGGCTGGCCGGTGCGCGCCGCCTGCGCGACCGGATGCTATGGGCGCCTTTGTTTGGCGCTGCGTTGCTGTGGCTGGCAGATCAGCTTACGCAGCAGATTTCCGTTCGGTACGGCATGACGGTGCCGACCGGCGCCGTGACTACTCTGCTGGGGGCACCCCTGCTGCTGGTGCTGCTGCGGAGTGTGAAGGGGCGCCCGGACCTTACGCCCGCACCGATGCTGCAGTCGGGCACGCTCTCGCCCCGTGCGACGCGCGCGGCGCTCGGCGGCAGCGCGTTGCTTCTGCTGCTGGTGTCCGGCCTATCGCTCAGCGTGGGACGGGACTTGAGCGGCTGGCACCTCGGCAACACCGGCGAAATCGGCGGATTGCTGTTTCTGCGTCTGCCGCACGTTGTCGCCGCGGCAGGGATCGGCGTTCTGCTCGCGCTCGCGGGCGGCATCATCCAGCGCATGACCGGCAATCCGATGGCGAGTCCCGACCTGCTCGGCATTACCGCCGGTGGCGCGTTCGGTTTGATCGGCACGCTCTTTCTCACCGCGCAACCGGGACTGCCCACTTACCTGGTGTGGTGCGCGAGCGGGTCGATGGCGACGCTGGGCGCGTTGATCCTGTTCGCGCGTTCGTCCGCGTACGCGCCCGACGCGCTGGTGCTGGCCGGCGTGACGATCAGCGCGGTGTTTCAGTCGGTATCGACTATTGCCATGGCGAGCGACGACCCTCGCGTCATCGTGCTCTATAACCTGCTTGCCGGGTCCACCTATAACGTCAGCGCGACGGCCGCCGGCATCGTCGCCACGGTTGCGCTCGCGGCGCTGGTCGCGGTGCCGTTCTGCCGGCGCTGGCTGGACATCTTGCCGCTCGGCGGCGCGGTGTCGCGCGGCCTCGGCGTCGACGTCGGCACCGCTCGCTTTGCGTTGCTGTTGATGAGCGCGTTGCTGACCGCAGCCGCTACCCTCGTGATCGGACCGCTCTCGTTCGTCGGCCTGATGGCGCCGCATATGACGCGTTTGCTCGGCGTGCGGCGCGCCATGCCGCTGCTGTTTGTATCGGCCGCATTCGGCGCGGCGCTCATGGTCGCGTCCGACTGGCTCGGGCGCTGGATCCTGTTTCCGCAGGAAATGCCGGCAGGCATGATGGCGACCTTGCTGGGCGGCGCGTATCTGATTGTCGCGATGCTCAGGCGCGGCACGCGCAATCACTCTGCTTCTTGATGCACTACTTTCAGGAGTTCCATGTCTTTGCTTTTGCAACTCGCCCGTCACTCGCGCGGGATTCTGTTTATCGCGCTGGTGACGAGTCTGATCAGCGGTTTCGGCAATGCCGGGCTCGTCGCGCTTATCAACCAGGCGCTCGGTGCATCGCCCACGCGACTCGGCGAGCTCGGGCTGCAGTTCCTGGTGCTCGGCATCGTGGTGCTGCTCACGCGCACGCTCTCACAAACGCTTTTCATGTACCTCGGCCAGCGCGCCAAGGCCTCGTTGCGCATGCGTACGATCCACCGTATCGGTGACGCGTCCTATCGGCATCTGGAGCAGCAAGGCGCGGCCCGTTCCATTTCCGTGCTCACGGGCGATCTGGATCAGATCGTGGTGTTCTTCGTCAGCATGCCGGCGCTGGCGATGCAAGGCGCGGTGATCACCGGATGCCTCGCGTATCTCGGCTATCTGTCGTGGAAGATTCTGCTATTCGCATTGCTTACCATTTGTATCGGTTCGCTCGGCTTCCGGTTCGCGAACGGCCGCGCGCTCTTTCACCTGCGTGCCTCGCGGCGTCGTGAAGACGATCTCGTCAAACACTTCCGCGCGCTATTCGACGGTGCGAAGGAATTGAAGCTGCATCGCGAACGCCGGCGGACTTTTATCGACGATACGCTGGCCACCAACGTTGAAGCGGTGCGCGTGCAGCGCACCCGCGGCTACGTGCTGTATGCAGCCGCGGCGAGCTGGGGGAGTTTCATTCTGCTGGCGTTCATCGGCATCACCCTGTTCGTAGTCGCGCGGCTGTATCCGGTGGACCTGCATGTGGCGTCTGGTTACGCGATGGTGTTCCTGTACATGATCATGCCGATCGAGGCGCTGCTTTCCGCGATTCCGAATGTCAGTTCGGCGCGCGTCGCGCTCGAACGCATCGAACAGATCAACGCCGACTTGCCGTTAGAGCGCGCGCATCCGGCAGCGGCCGCGACTTCGTTCGAGCGCATTGTGCTCGAGGGCGTGACGCATCGTTATTTCCGCGAAAAAGAGAACAGCATGTTCACGCTTGGGCCGGTCGATCTGTCGTTCAGGCCGGGTGAAATCGTTTACCTCATCGGTGGGAACGGTAGCGGCAAGACGACGCTTGCCAAGATGCTGGTCGGCCTCTACACGCCGGAAAGCGGTCGTATCCTGCTGAACGGCAAGACTGTCGGCGAAGGGGAGTGGGACGTCTATCGGCAGCATTTCTCCGTGGTCTTCAACGACTTCTTCCTGTTCGACAGTCTGGTGGGCCTGCGCGGCGACGATCTCGACGGCAAGGCGCGTGCGTACCTGAAACACCTGCAGCTCGACCACAAGGTGAGCATCAAGGACGCGGCATTCTCGACACTCGATCTCTCGCAAGGACAGCGCAAACGTCTCGCGCTGCTGGTGGCGTATCTCGAGGACAGGCCGTTCTATGTGTTTGACGAGTGGGCCGCCGACCAGGACCCGCTGTTCAAGGACGTGTTCTACCGGCAGTTGCTGCCCGAGCTGAAGGCGAAGGGCAAGACCGTTCTGGTGATTACCCATGACGATCGCTACTTTCATCTTGCCGACCGTTACATCAAGCTCGATTACGGACAGCTCGTGGAAGCGGGTGGCGGCCGGGTGCAGGACAGCGGCATGGCCGCGTCCGCACCGGCAAACCAGGTTTGAGGCTGGAGTCCGGCCAATGAAGCATCACCCCTTTTCCCTATTTCATGTCGATGTCCCATGAATGTCAAAATCTCCCCCGCTGATCACGCGCACGAAGCTGACGCGGGCGCTATGTTCTCGCTGCAGAACGTCTCGTTCGCGCTCGGCAATCGCACGTTGTTGCAACCGCTTTCCCTCAGCTTGCCGAAGCATCGCGTGTGCGGACTGATTGGCCACAACGGGTCGGGCAAGTCCACGTTGATCAAGCTGCTTGCGCGTCAGCAGCGGCCGACGGGCGGCACGATACACCTCGCGGGCCAGCGGCTGGCCGATTGGGATGGCCGCGAACTCGCGCGCAAAATTGCCTACCTGCCGCAGCAGCTACCGGCAGCAGACGGCATGACGGTGCGAGAACTGGTCGCGCTGGGCCGTTATCCGTGGCACGGCGCGCTGGGTCGTTTTTCGGCGCAAGACTCGGACAAGGTGCGCGAGGCGATGGAGCTGACCGAGGTGACTGGGTTTGCCGACCGCGCGGTCGACAGCCTCTCCGGCGGTGAGCGCCAGCGTGTATGGCTGGCGATGCTCGTTGCCCAGGATAGCGAATGGCTTCTGCTCGATGAACCGATCTCAGCGCTCGACATTGCGCATCAGGTTGAGGTGCTCGGCCTTGTGCGCAAACTCAGTGAAGAGCGGGGCCTCGGTGTTGTGGTCGTGCTGCATGACGTCAATATGGCAGGCCGTTTCTGTGACGATATGATCGCGCTGAAAGGTGGCCGCCTGCTGGCGAGCGGCGCTGCTGCCGAGATGATGCGCGCCGACACGCTGAGTGCGATCTACGGCATCACGATGGGCACGGTGCCGCATCCGCACGGCGGCATGCCGATCAGCTTTGCGCACTGAACACCTCGCGTACCGATAGGCCACACATCCGCGACTGAAGATCATGGAAAACCGTGTCACGTGACTTGAGTCAGTGAAGCAATCACGGCGGTTTTGGCGAACAGCCGTTCTTGTGACATTATTTGCCAGCGCTGACGTTGCGGATGTTGATGAGCGAGGCACGTCGCATAGCCAGGCAATCAACACGCAGCAGGCGCTTCGCAGCAGATACACCTTCGAATACCACACAGTTATCGAGCCATTCTTTGGGAGGCAAAGTCATGAAATCGACATTCGTCGCACCGCTGTTGATCATGTCGTTACTCGGCGCGCCGGTCGCCGCGTTTGCGCAGCAACACGACGACAATCACGACAATCACGGCAACGGCCAGCCTTCGCACGGCAGACCCAATCCGGGACACGGCGATCAGCATGGACACGGTCGCGGACCTGGGCCGCGCGATGCGTCTCTGGGTGGGCCGGGCGGTCCCGTTCCCCACAACGATTGGCACAAGGGTGAGCGGCTGCCGACGGAGTACCGCGATCGTAACTACGTTGTCGACAACTGGCACGATCACGGCCTGCAAGCACCGCCGCGCGGGTATCAGTGGGTGGGCGTGAACGGGGATTATGTGCTCGCAGCGATCGCGACGGGTGTCATTGCAAACGTTCTGCTGTCCGGGCATTAAGCAACCGGAGCGGAATCGATCGCTTTCCGTCCTGGAGAGCGATCTTTCAGGTGCGAACTTACCGCGACGAAAGGTTGGTGTAATAAAAATCGCGCGTCGCATGCTGTCGGACCTGATGCTCAATTCCTTCTATACGCACCGGCCAATGGTGTATTTTGAATAAGTGGCACCCCGTCTTTCAGATGAGGACGCAATTCACGTCCGCAAAAGGCAGGGTGCGCAGAACATCAGAACAATCAGAATAATTTGGCGTCGCGTTAAGCATGCTGGGCAATGAGATGCAGGTTCATCACAGGGCGCTGCTTCGGCGATGCCGGCCGTTGTACAGGGGCACAGGCGACTCGTCGATATAAACGAGGCCCGATAAAAGCATTAATCCGTTCCGCACGCAACCGCCTATCCGGTGTGTTGCACTGCGAGAGCGCGAAACTGGAGCGAGACATGAGCCAGTCAGTATCCGCCGTGCCCCATGCGGGGCATTCCGGCGGGCGTGGGCATAACCGGCCGGCGATGCCTGCACTCGCGCTTGCTGCTCTGGGTGTCGTGTATGGCGACATCGGCACCAGCCCCCTATATACGCTGCAGACCGTGTTCGATTCGGGCAATGGCCTGTCGCTCAATGCGCTGAACGTGGTCGGCATCGTGTCGCTGATCGTCTGGTCGCTGATTGTCGTCGTCTCGCTCAAGTACGTCACGTTGATTCTCCGCGCGAATAATCATGGCGAGGGCGGCATCATGGCGTTGCTGGCGCTGGCCGCGTCGTCGGTCGCTGCGCGGCCGCGATTGCGCCGTACGTTGCTGGCTGTCGGCATCATGGGGGCGGCGCTCTTCTACGGCGACAGTGTGATTACGCCGGCGATCTCGGTGCTGAGCGCGGTCGAAGGTCTGGAGGTCGCGGCACCGTTTCTCAAAACCTGTGTGATTCCTGTGACGCTGATTGCACTGGTCACTCTGTTCCTGATGCAGAAGCGCGGCACGTCCGGTATCGGCATCGTGTTCGGACCGGTGATGGTGCTCTGGTTCATCGTACTTGCCGTGGTGGGCGTCATCAACGTAATGCGGGCGCCCGCGATTCTGGTTGCGCTCAATCCACTCACAGGGCTGGCATTTTGCCTCCATCACCGCGTGCTGGCGTTCGTTGCGCTGGGCGCTGTCGTTTTGTCGTTGACGGGCGCGGAAGCGCTCTATGCCGACATGGGACATTTCGGCGCGAGGCCGATCCGGCTGACATGGTTCGGCCTGGTGTTTCCCGCGCTTGCCTTGAACTATCTGGGGCAGGGCGCTTTGCTGCTTGCCGATCCGGGGGCGCTACAAAATCCGTTCTACAAGCTATTCCCGCAATGGGCGCTGTTTCCGATGATCGCGCTGTCGACGGTCGCGACCGTGATCGCGTCCCAGGCCGTCATTTCGGGTACGTATTCGATGACCAAGCAGGCGATGCAACTTGGCTTCCTGCCGCGCATGAATGTCGTCTACACGTCGGAAAGGGAAATGGGGCAAATCTACGTACCAGGAATCAACTGGACGTTACTGGCTGCCGTCGTGGCCGCTGTGATCGGCTTCGGTTCCTCTACGGCGCTCGGCTCCGCGTACGGTATCGCCGTCACCGGCACGATGCTGATCACGACGGTCCTGACGTTCTTTGTCATTCGTTACGCGTGGCATTACAACTGGTTCCTCTGCGTCTCTGCGACCGTATTCTTCTTCATTATCGACGCGGCGTTCTTCTCCGCGAACTTGCTGAAGCTTATGCAGGGCGGCTGGTTCCCGCTTCTGGTCGGGCTGATCATCTACACGATCATGGCGACCTGGGGACGAGGCTGGGAGATGATGCGGGCCGAAGCACGCGTGAGGGCCGGGACGATGCCGCTCAAGTCCTTTCTGACGACGCTGCTGGCCCGTTCGCCGACGAGGGTCGGCGGTACGGCAATCTTTCTGTCGCCCGATGCGGATGGCGTGCCGCATTCGTTGATCAACAACCTGATGCATAACCACGTGCTACACAAACGCGTCGTTTTCGTGACGGTGAACAATGAGGAGATACCGTGGGTTCCCGCGAATCAGCGCGTGAGCGTGCGCCCGCTCGATTCGGGCTGCTACCAGATCACGATCACATATGGTTTCATGGACGTAGTCGATCTGCCGTGCGCGCTTAAAATTTGCGAGGCGCGTGGCCTGACCTTCGAACCAGCGGAGACGTCCTATTTCCTCAGCCGCGCGACCTTGGTGCCCACACGTGATAGCGGCATGGCGATGTGGCGCGAGCGTTTGTTCTCGGTCATGCTGCACAACGTCGGTAACGTTGCGGCGTATCTCAAGCTGCCCGCCAATCGGGTGATCGAGCTGGGCGCGCGCGTGGAAATCTGACAACGCAAGAAGGCGGCCGGCAGCGCGATACGCTATGTCTTTGGCAAGGTGGATTTGCCGCCACGTTTGCGCGGCTTCGGCTCGACACCCACGCGCGAGTCGCGTGCGAGAACGAGTGCCGTCATCCTTTCCACGACGGTTTCGAATGCCGGATCGTCTTGCGGGACATAAAGCCATTTTCCAAGCACCGGATGCGGGCGCAAGGCGGGCATTTCATCAATGAGTGCGGCGTGGCGCTCCTGCGATGTGCACACCAGTAAACCATTCCACGGCTTGTCGCGATCGGCGGCAACCAGACACAACAGGCCGTCGATATAGGCGGCATCGCAGCCGAACATCCGTTTGCTGATAAAAGTTGAATCGCGCTCGAATGCATCGAAGATCCAGACGAGCGAGTTGCGGATGGAAGAGGGCATTGACGTGAAGTCCCTGGCGACAAAGGCAAAGGCAAGCTTACACGCCTGTCCTGCCGCGCGCGCGAAGTCGCGTGGATTGCCGGGCACTATGTGCCCGGCCGTCTTTACAGATAGCTGCAGATGTAGTCGAGCGTTTCGATTACGTCGATATCGAAGCGACTCTTGCCGGGCACTGAAAACGACTCGCCCGCGCCATACGTCTTCCACTCGTCACTGCCTTTGAGGCGGATGCGGCATTGGCCGGCCTGTACTTCCATGAGTTCCGGCGCGTCGGTGCCGAAGTTGAGCGCGCCGGGCAAGATCACGCCCAGCGTTTTGCGCGAGCCGTCGCCGAAGAGCACAGTGTGCGAGACACACTTGCCGTCGAAGTAGACGTTGGCGCGTGTGATAACGGAAACCTGATCGAATTGCGTTGTGGCCGTCATGGCGGTCTTCCTTTGGGTCGTCGTGAATGGATACGGTGGCGCCGTGTAGCGGCAGCGGGCGGGCGCGATCTGCGTGAACCGCCCGCGCGGACTTTCGCTGGGCGCAAACCCGCAATCATACAGGCGGTGGGTGGCGCCAGTCAGTGGCCCTCGTGCAAGGGCGCTAGTTGTATGCGCCTATTGCACGCTGAACATGAGCCTGTCATCTCTCCGGCAACGCTGCAGTGTGACCCGGACGATCGATTAATCAACCCGGCACCAACGACCAGAATCCGGACACACAATGACCGGGTCGCCGTTCAGGCGGACTTGCTCTGTATCCGGTTGCAACGAGGTTGAAGGGGCGATGTCGAAGGCAACCTTAAGTGCATGCGCAACATGGGCATCTTCGATGGGAAGCTCCCAGGTCAGAAATATCTGGAGGCAATCCCGGTCCGGCGCGAAGTCGGCCGCATTAAAACCGCTGCTGCCACGCTGAATGACGCCATGAGGCTGGCCTGTGTCGAATATCACCGCCGTTCCCCGAGTCAACGGAATGCGCCGACCCAAAGAGGGAAAATGCAAGTCCAGCCCCTTATCCTCGCTCATGAAGAGATTGCAAAAGGCCGCACCGCCATATTGCGCACCGTCATGGTGGTACCTCGCGCCGCGGCAGGCCATGAGGGCGACGTCGCTGGCGGCAAGCACCGCGGGAAGTCCAAGCGCGCCAGTCCAATCGGACATTGCCTGCACGCAGCGCGTGTAGTCCGGCCAGCGCGCCCGCGCTCGCGGCAAAGGCATGGGTTCGACGTCGCCGGGCTCCAGGACCATGTGCGACGCTATTTCCCTTTCCCAATCTGCAAGCAGACGTGCGGGGGGCACAGGCACGTCTACCGTGCCAGATAGCACGATGTCGCTCACGCGCCGACTGCGGATAGCGTCGCCGCTCCAGAAATAGGAGGTCAGCATGTCTGACATTTTCTAACCTTGGCCCACCATGGGGACGTAATTCTCCAGTGATTTTATCTGCTCAGTCGCGACGATCGCCCCGACATAGCCGTCGGGGCGCGCGAGTACCCAATCGCCGGATTTTAGCGCGTAGGCGTCACGGGAATGATCTCCTTCGTCAATGACATCGCCGCGTGCACCAAAGGTATGGATGTGCAGGCCTGCGCGTGGTGCGACCAGATCGCGCTCGACTTCGTAGCCAAGGAGAGTCCAGTGAGTGCCCTTGATTGGTTTGGATTCCTTGATATTCCCGGCAAGCAGGCGTTTACGTACGCGTAATCGATGCACCGCCATCGACTAGCGAAGCGGTGCCGGTCACGAAGGACGAGTCGTCGGACGCCAGATAAAGCACCGAACGGGCGAGTTCTTCCGGCCGTGCGACCCGCTTGAGCGCATGCAGGCCGGTCACGAAGGCCTGTGACTCGGCGGTGTCGTTCATGTCGCGGTACATAGGTGTGTCCACGGCGCCGGGCAGAATGGCGTTGACGCGCACACCTTGCGGTCCGTACTCGGCCGCAAGCGCCTGCGTCAAACCAATCAATCCAGCCTTGCTCGCTGCGTATGCCGCAGTGCCGGGAAAAGCGAACGAGTAGCCGACGAACGTCGATGTGAAGATGATCGATCCACCACCTTGCTTCACCATCTCGGGGATCTGGTGCTTCGCACCCAAAAAGGCACTCGTCAGATTGGTTGCCAATGCGGCCGACCAGCCGGCCTCGGATATGCCCGTGGTCGGGCCCATTTCGCCCAGGGTGCCGGCATTGTTATAGGCGATGTCAAGACGGCCGAAGCGGCTGACGGCGAGCGCGACCAGCGCTTTCGCATAGTCCTCTGACTGCACGTCGCCGGCCAGAAACGCTACCTCGCCGCCTGCGCTGACGATCTCGGCAGCGAGTGTTTCAAGTTCAGCTTCACGGCGCGCCGCGATCACGACTTTTGCGCCTTCCGCGGCGAACAGTTTTGCGGTGGCACGGCCAATTCCCGCACTGGCGCCGGTCACAATGGCGACTTTTCCTGTCAAGCGTTCCATGTTCAATCTCCTGCTGCAGTTTGTTGACCAGTGCCCAATGCCCGGGTCCTTGTGAAGCAATATAGGCTTCAGAGATAAATGCAGGAAGGCACAAAACATGGGGATATCATTCAGTATTTATGAATGATTGGGGATGCACATGGACCGGTTGCGCGCTTATGAAGTCTTCGTGACCGTGGTGAGCCGCGGCAGCTTCACGCGTGCGGCGGACGCGCTCGAGACGTCGCCCGCCAATGTGACCCGCTACGTGAATGAGCTGGAAGCGCATCTCGGCACGCGCCTGCTGAATCGCACCTCACGCAAGCTGTCGCTCACCGAGGGCGGCGAGACTCTTTACGCGCGCTGCAAGTCGATCCTCGACGACGTCGCCGAGACCGAGGGGCTTGTTTCATCTGCATCGGTCGAGCCGCGCGGACGGCTGCGCATCAATGCGCCCGTTAGCTTCGGCATTCTGCATCTGGCGCCGTTGTGGCACGAGTTCATGCGGAAGTACCCCGGGGTAGAACTCGACGTTGCACTGATTGATCGCGTCGTCGATATCGTCGAGGAAGGCTATGACCTCGCCATTCGCATTTCAAGCGCCGGTTCGACTAGTCACGCGGCCCGCAAGCTGGCGACATCGAGAAACATTCTGTGCGCGTCGCCGGCCTATCTGGCGCGTTGCGGATACCCGGCGGCGCCGGCGGATTTGTTTGAGCACCGCTGCATCGGATACTCGTACGCCGCCACGGGCGACGAATGGCAACTGATGGACAGTGAGAACACGGCTCATAGCGTGAAGGTCAACTGCCACATGCATACCAACAATGGTGATACGGCACGCGCCGCGGCGCTCGCGGGGCAAGGCGTGATCTGGCAGCCCACCTTTCTGGTCGGCAGCGACCTACGCGCCGGCAAGCTCGTTCAGGTATTGCCTGAGTATCGCCTGCCTGACATCGACGTACTCGCGTTGTACCCGAGTCGTCGGCACCTGAGTGCGAAGATACGCACCATGATCGATTTCCTGGTCGATGCGTTCGGTGGTGTACCGCCGTGGGATCGGGTTGACGGAGGTTGAGCGGGTTTAAGGCCGGCTCTTACCGGAAGGTCCTTTCCTTCAAACTACATTGGGCCTTCACAGCCTTTCCCGACATACAGCTAGCGTCAGTTGCCGGAGCCAACGATGCACAGGATCGACTTCTAAACGAGGATGCCACATCTGCGACACCGTGATTTCCCCGGTCGTCACGGGAAGCTCGAAGGCGTAGTACGTAGTGGCGGACGCGGGCAATGCTTGCTGTTCAGGCTGCTTGCCCAGAAGCGATGCCGGCACAAGCGCGATCAAGTCGGAGGCTCGCGCCACCGCGAGTGCGGCGGGAAAACCTGGAACGACGGCGACAATCGTTCGCTCCAGTCCTAAAGCGGCCAGCGCCTCATCAACCGGTCCGCTTGTGCGACCGCGTCGTGAGGCGACGACATGGCCGAACGCGATGTACCGTTCGGGCGTCACCTCGCGCTCCATGGCGAGCGGGTGGCCCTGTCTGACCACACCAAGAAAGCGATCCCGGAATAGTGCCTGCACGCGGACTTCCGGACCCATTTCGCCCAATACACCGATCTCAAGATCAGCGGAGCCCTCGCGCAGATACGTCGCCGTCTTCTCGAGCTTGGGCGCAAAACGCAAACGCACGAGTGGCGCGGCCGCGGTCGCCGCAGCGATCAGTGAAGCGCCGAAGGCTTCCACAAAACCGTCGTTGGCGCGAATGGTAAAGGTCCGCTGCAGCGTTGAAAAATCCGGTTCCGTCGTTGAGGGACGAAGGACGGCACGTGCTTCATGAACCGCATTGGGCGTGCGTTGACGCAGCGCCTCCGCATGGGGTGTCAATACCATGCGACGCCCGGCCCGAACCAGTAGCGGGTCACCGGTCGCCTCGCGAAGCCGGGTGAGGGTTCGGCTCATTGCGGAGGCACTCAGCCCCAGGCGACGCGCAGCACCGGCTACGCTGCCATCGGCAAGCAATACGTCGAGCGCAATGAGTAAATTCAGATCGGGTTCGGGCATGCCTGATCGTAGCATCATCCGTCGAGACATGGCGTTTGGTGCAGGTTATAAGTGCAACTGCTGCGTCTTCCGCCATGTCTCGGTCATCGATATATTCCATGTATCGACTCGTGACCGGCCGCGTGGTACTTCAAATCCACGTTCTATCGGTTTCACTCGGGTCTCACTACAGGGAGCTATCAATGAACGACAACTCTTCGCAGAAAACCGTCCTCCTCATCGGTGCATCCCGCGGGCTCGGATTCGCCATGGTCGAGGAATACCTCAAGCGTGGCTGGCGAGTGATTGCCACTGGGAGGGAGGGCTCAACAGAAAAGCTGCGCCAACTCTCGGAAAGCACCCAGGGTGCGCTGGAGGTTGAAGCAGTCGATATCACGATTCCCGACCAGGTCGCTGCGTTACACGATCGTCTTGAAGATCGACGAGTGGATGTGCTTTTCGTGAATGCCGGCGTAAAAAACGACGATCGTGAAACGATCGCCGATGTCTCGACCGATGAATTTGTGCGCGTCATGGTGACGAACGCGCTGAGTCCGATGAGGATCATCGAGGCGTTCCAGGACCTTGTGCGGCCGACCGGAACGATCGGTGTCATGTCGTCCGGGCAGGGTAGTCTCACCAACAACACTAACGGCAATTACGAGGTCTACCGGGGCAGTAAGGCGGCTCTCAACATGTTTATGCGCAGCTTTGCGGCGCGTCACCAGGACGATCCGAAAACCTTGCTGTTGATGGCGCCTGGATGGGTCAAGACGGACATGGGCGGTCCTGACGCGCGTCTGAGTATCGAGGAAAGCATCCCGAACTTGCTGAGCACGATAGAGGCTTATGAAGGGCGCTCCGGGCTGCATTATCTGGACTACCTGGGAAGAGTTGTTCCCTGGTGAGTGGCGGCAGGAGGGCCGCCACTTGATAGCTGTCGATTAACGCGTCATAGCGCGAGATCTCCGCGCTAGTTCGGTCAAGAAAAACGGGATTTGGTCGGAAGCGATTTCTACGAGGTCGTCCATAGACTAGTATTCTGTCCCAGAAATAACTTTGCATAACCGAGCCACTTTCCGGAGAATGGAATCGGCTGTCGCGGTCCAGACGAAAGCCCGCTTGTGCTCGTTGTATTGCTCGATGTAACGCTCGATGTCGGCAATGAGTTGGCGCACGTTCCTGAACGACCCTCGACGGATCGCCTGCTGCGTAATCAGGCCAAACCAGCGTTCAACCTGATTGAGCCAGCTCGAGTAGGTCGGCGTGAAATGCATGTGGTAGCGCGTGTGCCTGGCCAGCCATGCCTTGACCTTCGGATGCTTGTGTGTCGCATAGTTATCGACAATCAGATGCACATCGAGATTGGCCGGCACCGCCAGGTCAATATGCCTGAGAAACGCCAGAAATTCCTGATGCCGGTGGCGCGGCTTGCATTGCGCAATGACTTCCCCTGTTGCAGTGTTGAGCGCAGCGAACAGGGTCGTGGTGCCATGCCGGACGTAATCATGCGTCACCCCTTCGAGATAGCCTAACCCCATCGGCAACATCGGCTGCGTACGCTCCAGCGCCTGGCACTGGCTCTTCTCGTCCACGCACAGCACCAGGGCATTGATCGGTGGGCTCAGGTACAGCCCGACAATATCGCGCACCTTCTCGACGAAGTACGGATCGGTAGACAGTTTGAAGCTCTTTGAACGATGGGGCTGCACACCGAACAGCGATAGATATCGGGCCACCGAACTCTTTGAAATCCCTGTCTGCGCAGCAGCGGAACGCACGCTCCAGTGCGTCGCCCCGTTCGGCTTCTCATGCAGTACCCTGGCGAGCAGTTCCGCTACCACCTCATCGTCATGTGTGCGCGGGCGGCCCGGGCGGGCTTCATCATGCAGGCCGGCAAGCCCGTGCGCGACAAACCGCTTCTTCCAGTGTGTGATCGCCGGTGGCGTCACTTCGCACTGCATCGCAATTTCCTGGCTCGTATGGCCATCAGCCGCCATCAAAACAATCTTTGCACGACGGACCAGAGAATGAGGCAGCGAACGTGAGCGGCTCATTGACAGCAATTGCTCTCGTTCCAGTTCCGACACCACAACCTCGATTCCCTTGCGTCCCATGGTCGCCTCCTGTTCTCCCGGATTTGATCATAGAACAATCGAAATTTACGACAAGTTATTTCTGGGACAGAATACTAGTTCCCACTATGCATTGCGTGAGAAACGCTGCCCCAGCTCGCGTAACCACGTCAGAAAGATATTGATGGCGGGATCCCCAAGGCGTGCATTGTGGACGTAGCTGCAGTAGCGCCATGCCGGCAGAGCCGGCCCGTCGAACGGAAACACGAGCCGACCCTCCTTGACATCGAGCGCTACAAGCGCGGTCGGGCCCATCGCAATACCCAGGCCATCAATGGCGGCCTGCAGGGTCAAATAAAAGTGGTCCAGTTGCTGGGAATTGCGTGCGGCCAGCCGAGGGTTGCCGCACGCCGCCAGCCATTCGGCCCAAAGGCCGGGATAGGTCGCCGTGTGCAGCAGGGTGTGATGCGCCAGGTCCGAGACATGGTGTATCGGATGAGATTCCAACACCTTGGGCGAGCACACCGGCAGCCGGACTTCCGACAGAAATTCGTTGACTACGTACCCTGCCGGTTTCTGCTCACTGCCGCGAATCGCCACGTCGCATTCGTCGCGGAGCTTTTCGATCGGTTCATCCGAAGTAGTCAGCCGGACTTCCACCGCGGGATTGGTCAGTTGGAAGTTGGAAAGCTGCGGCAGTAGCCATCGCAACGCGAAAGTAGTCGGCGCATTGACCCGGATGATCTGCTGTCGCGTGACCCGGAGTTGTTCATTGGTGGCCAGCGCGATGCGGTCGAGCGCCGCCGATATCTCCGACAAGTAAGCGCGCCCCGGCGCGGTCAGTACGACCCTTCGGCCGCGGCGTTCAAACAGATCGTGTCCAAGCCAGGCTTCCAGTTGTCCCACTTGCCGGCTCACGGCGCCGTGCGTGACACAAAGCTCGTCGGCTGCAGCTGAAAAGCTCTCGACCCTGGCGGCGGCTTCAAACACGCGCAGTGCGTTCAACGGTGGCAGACGACGTGGCATGCGGCGAATCTCTATGTGAGTTTTCCTGACAATTATGATGAGTTTATATCGATTTTCGTGCCTGCCGTCGGCCATTATATTGAGCCGGTTGGCAGCAGATCTGGTTCTCGATCTGTTCGATAAAGTCACCAGGAAGACTAACGTATGTCGAATGTTGTTGTGGTTGGCGCGCAGTGGGGCGATGAGGGAAAAGGCCGGATCGTGGATTGGCTTGCGGAGAAAGCGGACATTGTTGCCCGCTACAACGGCGGCCACAACGCCGGCCACACGCTGGTGGTGAATGGTCAGACCTACAAACTGGCGCTGCTTCCCAGCGGGATCGTGCGCGGCAAGCTTGGTTTGATCGGGAACGGTGTCGCCCTTGACCCTGAGGCGCTGCTGGCGGAAATTGACCGCATGGCCGCGCTGGGCATCCGCGTAACGCCGGAGGTGCTGCAGATCGCTGAGACGGCCACGCTTGTCCTTCCGGTTCATCGCGCGCTCGACGCCGCTCAGGAACGCTTGCGCGCCAAGCCGATCGGCACCACGCTACGCGGTATCGGTCCGGCATACGAAGACAAGGTTGGGCGCCGAGGCTTGCGCGTCTGCGACCTTGCTGAACCGGAACTGCTCGCTCAAAAGCTCGATGTACTGCTTGAGTACCATAACGCGTGGTTCCGCGGCCTCGGTCTGGAAGCTTTCCAGCGAGACGGGATGTTGAACGACCTGCTTGCCATGGCGCCAAGAATCCTGCCGTTCATGGGACGCGTCTGGGAACAGCTCGACCACGCCCATTCATCGGGCAAGCGCACGGTATTCGAAGGCTCGCAAGCCGTGATGCTTGACGTGGACTGGGGTAGCTATCCCTATGTGACGTCGTCGAGCACCGTCGCCGCTGGCGCGGCCAGTGGCACCGGCATCGCCCCCTCGCACCTTGGGCAGGTACTTGGCGTCAGCAAGGTCTATGCAACGCGTGTTGGCGAAGGCCCGTTCACGTCCGAAGTGGACGGAACACTCGGTGACGTGCTCCGGCAGCGCGGCGGCGAGTATGGCGTCAATACCGGCCGCCCGCGTCGCTGCGGTTGGCTGGACACTGTGCAATTGCGGCAGAGCACCAAGGTCGCCGGCATCAACCTGCTAGCGCTGACCAAGCTGGATGTACTCGACGGCTTCGATTCGATCTACGTATGTGTAGGCTACGAGCTTGATGGGAAGCGCATCGACTACATGCCGGCCACCCACGCCGAGCAGCAGCGGCTGCAGCCGGTTCTCAAGCGCTTTGATGGCTGGGACGGTTCGACCCGGGGCATCCGGTCTTATGGCGAGTTGCCCCGCCAGGCTGTGGCGCTGATTGAAGCGATTCAGCAGGAAGTCGGCATTCCGGTGTCAATGGTTACCACTGGCCCTGAACGTGATGACGCGATTGTCTTGCGATCTCCATTCCCGGAAACGGCCGGCATAGCAATCTGATCTCGCCGCCGCGCGCCTGGTACGGATCGGACGCGTATCAACGAATCCTGCCGTTACGCCTGCGGCATGCGAGCGGGTCGGCGGCGCAAACGTCAAACCAGCGAAGCAGGCAGCGCTGAGCCTGAAGCAGTGCGCCGAGTGGACTTATCCGACACGCGCGGTCAGCGCGGGCCACGCTGGGATCTACCGAACATTCGCTTGAAAAAACGTAAGCGCCATTTCGTCAAGCTGCTTGTGAAAGGCTGTGCGATCGAAGCCGTTCGCATCTACGCAGAGCCCGGGCGCATCGTTCTTCATTGTCGCGGAGCATGGCGCAAGAAAGGCAAAATGCGCTGCGTTGGAAACAAGATGGTATTCAGGTCGGTGAGGAAGGGCGTTGGCGAGTGCGGGAGCATTGCGGGGCAGCACGCCATCGCCGCCGAACTGAGACGCCCAAAGCTGAATGGGCGCTTTCACATTCTTCAGGCTCTCCGAGGTTGGGAATACATTGAGCGGGTCCGCCAGGACAAAGGCTTTGATCCGCGCGTCATGAGTCAAGGGATCGGTGGATACCTCTCGACGTCGGATCTGTTCGCAAATCGGAGCTTTCGGGTCCGTGCATGAAACATCGGCGTGCAGGAAATCCGGGTTGCCGCCGGCCAACACCAGGCCCGTGTAGCCGCCACGCGAAAAGCCAAAAAACCCTATCCGTTCCGGATCGATTCTGGCTGCGTCGGGCGCAGCGCTCAACATGTAATCGATAAGACGTTTTATGTCGGTCGGCCGCTCGACGAACTCGGACATCTCGCCCGCGCGACTCGAATCAGAGAATGTATCGCCTGGATGATTGATTGCTGCGACGACAAAGCCCGCGTCGGCAAGCGTCTCGGCAAGGTCATGGTGGCCAAGGAACGATCCGCCATGGCCATGTGAAATGACAACCAGGGGAAGCTTTTCGCCAACGGTCGGACAGTCGCGCCGCCCCTTCAGAACATATGGCCCGATCGGTACCTCTTGGGCAGGCGCTGCGCACGGCGTCCACACTATCGCTCTTAACGCCGGGCCGTTGGCATCAGGCGGAATCTGAACGAACTTTACTCCCGCGGCGTGCGCGATTGTCGTAGATAGGCACAACAGAACGGCCGATATGAACGTTTTCATGTGGTTTTGAGAGGCAATGTGTTTGCTTTCAATACCCTGATTGGCGGTATCACGGCGAAACTGATCAAAGGCTGAACTCGACCAGGTCCTGATTTTATTCTCTTGCGCAACCTTATCTATGATCGACCCTCCAGCCACACCGGAGCGAACCGGAAACGTCAGTCGACAGTGTTCACGTTCGGAAACTTGCCGCGGAACGCCTGCGGCATCGGCACGACCTTTTTCATCTCGTAGTTGAAGAACACGAAACCCGACTTCGCCATCGCGATAAGCGCGCCATCTACCGGCCGCGTGATGCGGAAGATGATGTCGCCGCCATACTTGTTGAAATCCATGATGCCGACTTCGAAGCACAGTTGGTCGCGCGCGTAGGCTTCAGCGCGATAGGTCGTGGCGAGATCGGTCACGATGATGCTCGTGTGCACGTCCTTCATGTCCTCGATGCCGGCGTCGAACAGGAAGCGTGCGCGGGCCTCGGAAATCATCGAGATCATCGAATCGTTCGCGAGGTGGTTCGCGCCGTTGATGTCGGTGACGCGCACCGTGAGATGCGTCGAGTAGTAAAACTGGTCTTCGGGAAACTGCAGCTGAATGCGGGCCATGGCGTGAAGGTCGGGATTGAGGGGGAGGCGTGCGCACTTGAAGGGCGCTGATGTCAGATTCTAGCGGTTTGACGTGAGGGGCCGTTGTCCCGGGCAGGCATGACCGCCTCTTGTCGCCCCGCACCAGCCGATCGAACCGTTCGGACCGCTGACCGCTTTTGAGTAACGAACAGTCCTTCTTCGAGCTTTGCGAGGCAACGCCGGCCCTTAAAAGGCCGGCGCACTTCATAGGATCAATTCGACCCGGCGTACTTCAGTGTCCAGCTGAACGTACGATTACTTCCCGCGTTGAGCGCGAAGGGGCGTGTCGTACAGGCAAAGTTCGAATGCAACTGCCCGATCGGAGTGGTCGACAACGGATTGGTTACCCCGGCCGCCATTTCGAAGTTAGACAGGACGCAACCGTCAAAACCCGTCGTGCCATAGCTGGTCGCATTACTATTGGCGTACTTAACCGAGAAACCATCGCTATTCATGGTGTTCTGGAAATCCGCAAAGGACGTGAAGTCCGTCTCGACCGCGATGGCGCCGGTCAACGTCCCAGAACTCAGCGTATCGGTTCGCGTCAGTGTGCCTTGACCAAACGTTAGAACCGTGTGGACCTGCAGGTCGATATCCGTGGCATAGGTTGCATTCTTAACGGCCTGCCGGAACTTGGTCGTGTCGAAAGAGACGACCACCTGGCCGTTGTTTTCCTGAACATTCAGGTTCTTATAATACGTGACCGGAATGTAGGTTTTCCCGTTATAGGAAACTTGCGGAATCAGCAACGCATAGCCCAGATCCGTTGTGCCATAAATCAGGTTGTCGGAGAACGGCGTCGGGTAATAGGGCGTGTACGAATTGTAGTCGGGTGCCTGGCTCAGATTCAGATTGATGACCCGCTTGCCGTCGCGCACGGTGATGAGCGCGGCGCTATACGGATGCGCGGTATCGGTGGGCAAGTTGTACCAGGTGAGCGTGTAATGCGGCTTTGTATTCAGCCACGCTTGCAGGTCGGAATCGGACATCGGCGCTTTGCCGTTGAAACCGAGCTTGTCCCACCACGCGTTCACATACATGTACTGGTGCAGCAGGCTGAAGTTCTCGCCCATCACGCGGGGCTTGCCGCGATACGCGTCGGTGCCGCGGCCCTTGACCCACATGTTCACGGACGGAGTCGGCAAGGTCGGGTCGTACCAGAACGTGTCGAAACGATAGGCCGCCTTGTAGATGAACGAATAGGCCACCTCCATTTCCTGAGCGGACAGTACGCCAGCATTTGCAGCAGCAGTCAGGATTTCCATAAAGGCTGAGTCCCCGTACGGCCCGATGGACCTGCCGTAGTTGAAACCCTGGCCGTCTGCGTTGAGCTGCGGAAGAATGAGATCGACTGACTTGCGCAGATAGGATTTCAATTCGGGCGTGAGATTGGCCTCATTGCCCATTTCGAACGTTCGCTCAACGACTTCGCCAATTAGCAGCGTGCTGTACCGATCGAAGCGTGCCTGATCATAATAGGTTGTATGGGTGTTCGAGGCCTCGTCGGAAAAGCCGCCGGACGAGTCCTTTCTAATGTGATTCGTGAGCGTGTACAGCAGCGCGTCGCGCGCGCCCATCGATGCCACAGCCGGGTCGGTGGCGGAAAAGAAAACCGGATTGCTCCATCCGAGTTTCTGTCTCAGCCCTGCGATACCGTAAGAGACGGCATAGTAATTCTGCGCCGTATTGAGCGATGCAACGTTGACCGGCACACCTGTGGCGGGGCACGTGTTCTTCGTGCCGCTCGCATCCGCGCCGAACATGTCGCAGAAGGTCAGGCGATTTTGCAGCGTAGCTAGCATTGCGTCACTGAAGACTTCGTTGAGCATGCCGTGCGCCTTGAAATTATTGAGCGCAACGAGGTAGTAGTACTCGCCCCAGGATGTATTTGCGTACGTGTAGTTGGCGCTGCTCGTCTGCGCCATCATGGCGGTCGTTATTTTCTGATACGTCGCGAGGTAATCCGCGTATTTCGGATCCCCTTTCGCTTTCATATCGATCAATATGTACGACAGGCCGAGCGCCAGTTTGCCAGGCAGAAATTTATCGCCCGTATTGGTATCGAGCACATGGACCGGGCTGCCGTCGCCCAGATCCATCACCACTTGTGTGAAATCAGGCGCTTTCTTGATGAGATCGAAGAGCGCTCTCATCTGCCCCATCATGGTTATGGATACGCCTGCTCCTGACGGGACGCTCGTATCCGTCGCTCCATAAACTATTCCGTGAAGAGACACGGTGGACGCAGAAGAAACTGGATTTTTCGGACCATCATCCAGGCCGCCTCCGCAAGCACTGACGAGAAGGAACGTCAGTGTACTGGCCGCAAAAATAACGGATGATTTTCTTGACGAATGCATTTTTTGTCTCCTGATTGTAAGTGGATCGATGCTGAAACTAGCAACTTCACAAGCGTGTCCGGCTGTTCGTCAGGCATTGGCTCGACGGAAGCCAGTAAAAACCCTAAGAAAAATCCGCTCGCCGTCGTTTCAATCTGTTCGCGCCGACACGACCCAACCGTGCCCCGCCAGTCCGCCTGATCTCCGCGCCGTCCCGATCTGCCGAGGCCGCTGCGCATGAGAACGAAAACGATTAACTCGACTTCGGGGCTAAATGGTCCCATCACTGAATCACAGTGCGCAAGACTAGGTAAACTAAGGACTAGACAGAGAGTAACAATACTTCTATTCTAGAAAAACGTTTTCCTAAATTGACGTGCTCGTGATGTGGCACACCTGCTTCGGCGCGCGTAGCGACCTCGGTGCTCCCCGCCTTCAATGACATATAGCGCGACGCGACGAGCGCCGCCGCGCAACGGAGACTCACATGCAAACCGCCGTCATCAGACGCGCACGCACCGCTGCCAGCGGTTACCGCTGGACGGTCTGCGCGCTGCTTTTCTTCGCCACCGTAATCAACTACATGGACCGCCAGATTCTCGGTCTGCTCGCGCCGGTGCTGCAGCACGACATTGGTTGGACCCAGGTGCAGTACGGCCGCATCGTGATCGCCTTCTCGGCGTTCTACGCGGTCGGCCTTCTGTGCTTCGGCCGGATCGTCGACTGGCTGGGCACGCGCATTTCATACGCGCTTGCAATGCTGATCTGGAGCGCGGCTGCGGTGTTGCATGCGGCGGTCGGCTCGGTGGCCGGCTTTGCCATGGTGCGTGCGCTGCTCGGCATCGGCGAGGGCGGTAACTTCCCGGCCGCCATCAAGACGACGGCAGAATGGTTCCCGCCGCGCGAGCGTGCGCTTGCGACCGGCATCTTCAACTCTGGCGCGAATATCGGTGCAGTGTTCGCGCCCGCAATCATCCCGCCGCTTGCGCTGGCGTTCGGCTGGCGCGCGGCGTTCGTGATCATCGGGGCGGTGGGCCTCGTCTGGCTGGCCGTATGGCTCGTGCTCTACCGGTCCGCAGACACGAGTTCGGTGGAGGACGGACAGGACGAAGTCGAGGCGCTCGATGCCGTCAACGTGAACGCTCGCGCGCCGGGCTGGGGCGCGTTGATCAGAAAGCGCGAGACGTGGGCGTTCCTGATCGGCAAGTTCCTGACTGACCCGGTGTGGTGGTTCTATCTGTTCTGGCTACCGAAGTGGCTTAACGAGTCGCGCGGCATGGACATGCAGCACATCGGCCTGCCGCTCGTCTGCATCTATGCGATGACGACCGTCGGCAGTATCGGCGGCGGCTGGCTCTCTTCGGCGCTCTTGCGTTCCGGATGGAGCGTGAACGCCGCGCGCAAGACGGCGATGCTGATCTGCGCGTGCTGCGTGCTGCCGATCGCGTTCGTCTCACAGGTCGATAATCTTTGGGGCGCCGTCGCGATCGTCGGACTGGCCGCAGCCGCACATCAAGGCTGGTCCGCGAATCTTTTCACCACGGCGTCTGATCTCTTTCCGAAGCGCGCGCTGGGCGCGGTTGTGGGGATCGGCGGGATGGCGGGTTCGATCGGCGCGGTGCTGTTCTCGGAAGTGATCGGACAGGTCCTGCAACGCACGGGCCACTACTGGGTACTGTTCGCGATCGGCGCGCTCGCCTATCTCGTCGCGCTTGCCGTCATGCAGATGCTGACGCCGCGCATGACGCCCGCGAAGCTTGACGCGTGAAAGCGCGAGGCGCGTCAGCCGCGGGCCGCTGTCGACTCACGGACGATGAGCCTCGGCTCGAACGTCGAATGCCCAGCCTCCGCATGGCCCGCGAGCGCGTCGATGAGTTTTTGCATCGCGAGCTCGCCCATCTTCTCGCTCTGAATATCGACGGTCGTGAGCGCGGGCGCTGCGTACTCGCCGTACGGGACGTTGTCGACGCCAGTCACCGAGAGATCCTGCGGCACCTTGATGCCGAGCGACGCCGCCTCTTTCATGAAGCCGAGCGCGATCAGGTCGTTGTAGCAGATCACCGCCTGCGGCCTGCGCGGACCGAGCATCACGCGCGAGCACGCGTCCTCGCCTGCCTGCGCCGTCGGCGCGTGAGCGTCGTACACGTCGAGCGTGAGGCCCGCCTCCTCCAGACATTCGCGCGCGCCGCGAATGCGCTCGTCGTTGATGCGTGCCTTCCCAAAACCGAGGTAGGCGATGTGACGATGCCCGAGGTTGAGCAGATGCCGCGCGAGCATGTAGGTTGCGAGCCGGTTGTCGATGCCGACGCTCGGGATCTGCAGCGCGTCGCTACGTCTCAACAGCACGACTGGCTTGCCGAGATCGAGCAACCACTGCGCGTCATTGTCGGGCATCCGCGAACTGACGATCAGGCCGTCGACCCGCTGCGCGAGCGCTTCGATCAGCGTGCGCTCACGCGTCTGGTTTTCGTCGGTGTCGACGAGCAGCAGCGTGTAGTCGTGCCGCAGCGCGACGCGGTTGGCGCCTTTCACGACGTTCGTGAAGTGCGGATTGCTGATGTCAAGAATGGTCAGCCCAATGGTGCGGGAGCGGCCGGTGATCATTGATCGCGCCAGCGGATTCGAGCGGTAGCCGAGTTCCTCGATCGCAGCCTTCAGGCGCGCCTCGACCGGTGCGGAGAAGCGCTGCGCACCGTTCATGTACTTCGACACCGTGGCGACCGACACGCCGGCAGCTGCAGCGACGTCGCGAATAGTTGGGGAAAGTTTTTTCATGCAAAAGGTAACGTTTTCTCTTTTGTTTACCGATTGTCGCAGAAAGCGCGGTCAGGCGGGCGAATGCCATTTGGCGTAATCGCCGTCTGATAGCCGTGTATCGGGCAATTGATGCTGAATCTCCTCCGTTGTTCTCGTTTAGAAAACGTTTTCCATCAGTCATTTTTCAGGAGTTTTTTATGAACCCAACAGTCGTACCGTCGTTCAAGCCGTTCCGGCGCCTGCTTCTTACCGGCGCCGCCGGCAACCTGGGCCGCCAGCTGCGCGGCGCGCTCGCCAATTGGGCCGATGTCGTGCGCGTGAGCGACATCGCGAAGCTCGGCGAACCTGCGCCGCACGAGGAAACGAGCGTCGTCGATCTGGCGGACCGGCCGGCGGTGATGCAACTTGTCGAGGGCGTCGATGCGATCGTGCATCTCGGCGGTATCTCCGTCGACGCCCCGTTCGAGGATCTGCTCGGAGCGAACATTGCCGGCACATACAACGTATATGAGGCAGCGCGCAAGCACGGCGTGAAGCGCGTCGTGTTCGCGAGCTCCAATCATGCGATCGGTTTCCATCCGGTCACAGAAATGCTCGACGCCGATGCACCGCAGCGCCCGGACAGTCTCTACGGCGTGACCAAGTGCTTCGGCGAGGCGCTCTCGCGCTATTACTACGATCGTTTCGGCATCGAAACGGTGTGCCTGCGAATCGGCTCTTCGTTCGAAGAGCCGAAGAACCCGCGCATGCTCGTCACGTATCTGAGCTATCGCGACTTTATTGAACTGGTGCGCTGCTCGCTGTTCACGCACTGCGTCGGGCACGTGGTCGTGTACGGCGCATCGAACAATCCGGTCAAGTGGTGGGACAACACGAAAGCCAGCTTCCTCGGCTTCAACCCGCGCGACAGCGCTGCGAAGTTCGCGGAACGTTTCCCTGCGACCGCACCGAGCGACTCGCGCGACGATCCCGCACAACGCTTCCAGGGCGGCCAATTCGTGCTTGGCCAGCCAATGGAGGCGAAGCAGTGAAGCAGCGCTCGCCCGTACTTGACGAGCTTGATACAGGAATCAGGTTACCGCGCGTAAAGGAACCCAGTATGGATTCATCCGACCGGTCGCGGCGACGACGCGGGTACAAGGGCGCATCGGCCGCAAGGTGCGGATAGCTCGGATCGTGTGAGTGACAGTTGTGGTGATCATCTACGGAATCGAGAATCACCTCGCACCAGTTTTCTCGATCCGCCCCATATTGAATGAACGTGGTAACGCCACCCTCCATGTTGAGGCCAGGCCAGTTCGGAGATGCTTTCCAGATTTGCCCGGCAGCGGCAACATTCACAGGAGTAGCAACGACCCATGTGTGTCGCATTCTCGCCGCCACTTCTTGAATACGAGAGCCGAAATCGGGATCTACGATGAGTGCAACTGTGTCGTTCGTCGGCATGCGTCTCCCCCATTGTTCGCATCTATTCCGTCAGGAACAGGCGGATTGAAGGAACTCGATGGTAATCGTCGACGATCTTGGTCGTTGACCCCAATGACGCAAAGTGGGCGAAGGTCATCCCCTGCTTACTGGTCGAGTGCGGGATTGATCTCGTTATGCGTCAGGCCAAATCGTGCCATGCGAGCACGATGATTTGGTGAGCCGAGATACAAACGAAGTTGCGCGCTGACTGCATTGCGCAGATCGCTGTTTCTTCTGTTAAAGGAGAATGCTCCGAATGGGAGTTTTTGTTGCTTGCCATTCGTTCCCAGTTGGTGCTCAACGGCTTCTAGTATTCTGTCCCAGAAATAACTTTGCATAACCGAGCCACTTTCCGGAGAATGGAATCGGCTGTCGCGGTCCAGACGAAAGCCCGCTTGTGCTCGTTGTATTGCTCGATGTAACGCTCGATGTCGGCAATGAGTTGGCGCACGTTCCTGAACGACCCTCGACGGATCGCCTGCTGCGTAATCAGGCCAAACCAGCGTTCAACCTGATTGAGCCAGCTCGAGTAGGTCGGCGTGAAATGCATGTGGTAGCGCGTGTGCCTGGCCAGCCATGCCTTGACCTTCGGATGCTTGTGTGTCGCATAGTTATCGACAATCAGATGCACATCGAGATTGGCCGGCACCGCCAGGTCAATATGCCTGAGAAACGCCAGAAATTCCTGATGCCGGTGGCGCGGCTTGCATTGCGCAATGACTTCCCCTGTTGCAGTGTTGAGCGCAGCGAACAGGGTCGTGGTGCCATGCCGGACGTAATCATGCGTCACCCCTTCGAGATAGCCTAACCCCATCGGCAACATCGGCTGCGTACGCTCCAGCGCCTGGCACTGGCTCTTCTCGTCCACGCACAGCACCAGGGCATTGATCGGTGGGCTCAGGTACAGCCCGACAATATCGCGCACCTTCTCGACGAAGTACGGATCGGTAGACAGTTTGAAGCTCTTTGAACGATGGGGCTGCACACCGAACAGCGATAGATATCGGGCCACCGAACTCTTTGAAATCCCTGTCTGCGCAGCAGCGGAACGCACGCTCCAGTGCGTCGCCCCGTTCGGCTTCTCATGCAGTACCCTGGCGAGCAGTTCCGCTACCACCTCATCGTCATGTGTGCGCGGGCGGCCCGGGCGGGCTTCATCATGCAGGCCGGCAAGCCCGTGCGCGACAAACCGCTTCTTCCAGTGTGTGATCGCCGGTGGCGTCACTTCGCACTGCATCGCAATTTCCTGGCTCGTATGGCCATCAGCCGCCATCAAAACAATCTTTGCACGACGGACCAGAGAATGAGGCAGCGAACGTGAGCGGCTCATTGACAGCAATTGCTCTCGTTCCAGTTCCGACACCACAACCTCGATTCCCTTGCGTCCCATGGTCGCCTCCTGTTCTCCCGGATTTGATCATAGAACAATCGAAATTTACGACAAGTTATTTCTGGGACAGAATACTAGCACCGAACCGCCGATTCGATCCGCCAATATGCGATTTCCCAAGGCGGTGCTTGCATACGCATCGATCTCCCCCGAACGAACCGCTTCGATAGCTTCGGCCTGGTTCGCGAAGATGGAAATCTGGTGCTCACCTATGCCTGACGTTTTTGCTGAGTCATGCTGTACCTGCCCGGCAATGACGCCGAGGCGCGCATCGTGTTGTTCGGCCAATGACGCATAACTGCCGAGCGCTCTCGGGTTTCCAGCGCGAACCAGAAACCCGTCTCCTATCGCCCACACGGGCACGCTGAACGCAACCAGGTTAGCGCGTTCAGGCGTAACGAAGAGCGGAACGTTCATATCCCACCGGCCGGCTTCGACTCCGGACAGCAGTTCACTGAACGTCGTTCGGTTATGCTCGATCTGGGTGACACCGATCGCACGAAGAACCGCGTCGGCAAGATCAATGTCGGCGCCAGTAGCCATACCTCCCGCGTCCGTCCAGCCGAACGGCGGCTCCTCAATATAAGCAATTGCTACCTTCATCGGTATACCTCGCGAAATTGGAAGGGCCATCGGGCGTGTTCAGTCGATTGTTGACGATTCTACTTGCATGCGTGAACGCCGCATTTTGGCCGGGTGATGCCTCATTCGAATTACATGCACTGCTTCGAGGGGGGAGGGCACTCGCGATCCTCGATCGAAAGCGCTACCAATTCCACGCGTCAATTGGCTTGAGCGATTTCACATCTATCAGCAAGGGTAATCGGTGGTGACCTGTCGTAGGTTCAAGCGGATCGCCTACGATTTGCACCCTGTGACCAATCGCTTTTTCGGCCGCAGCCCGTTCTGAATCGTGAACAACGACTTGAACGAAATACGTCCTCTGTGCATCGGGGCCAAACGTGGCCAATGCCGCAGAATCAGGAAGCTGTGTGGTAGGCGTAGCGGGCAACTGCAGATACAGCGAAGATTCGATGCGGTCGCCACCTGGCTTCTCGCCGTAGTTGGGCGGCCCATAAAACTCTCCGATCTCCAAGGTTCCCTCGAGTGTGATCGAGGGTGAAGGCTCGGCTGCCGTACCAACTCCTACCATGCAGAATAAAGTCGAAGCGAAGGCCAGACGGGTAGCTTTCATAAACGCCAGGAAGGTTGCAGCGTCGACGTCTGCCCCCGCGGCTAACGAGCGCTCAAACTTCGCGCTCACGTCGAGCATGCGAATTGTCGACGATCTTGACGTGATTGTCGAAGGTCCGCTCGTGGCTGAACCGGGCCCTACGCTGATCGGCTCGGTTCGACCCACAAGGGCCTATCGAGTCAGACAAAAGCAGACGTTCGAAATAGTATCTAAGCCAGCATTTGGTTATGCGTTGTAGATGCAGCAAGCCGGATGTCTCGCGCGAATTTGCGATAGATCCATGCCAATGTTGCCGCTCCAAGTGTCCACGCCATTAGCCTAATCAGCGCTTCCGAGAATAAGTCCACGCCAGCCGAATTGAAGCTTTGATGGAGGAACGGCAGGACGAAGCGAGCGACCAGATAGCTGGGAAGCGCCGATCCAATCCCGTAAATGCATGCCACCTTAAGAGCTTGACCACGTGTATCGGTCCATGCGGCCCGCCATTGCATCCTTCCACCCACCGCGACATGCGGAAATAGCAATGCGCTGCGAGCAAGCACATAGCCAGCTCCTATAAGGAGAAGAATTGTTAGGGTCTGGGTTTCTGGGGTGATGTTCGCACTTTGCACTCCCGTAGCCTGCAATGCTGCTTGTGAAATTTGGACGATCGCAATCGCTAAAGTGAATACGGTCGCAAATATGATCGAGATCACAAAGTATCGACCATAGGCGTGAAGGCTGATCGACGATAGCTTGAATCTCTCACCGTCAATCACGTAACGAATGATCGGTATGGCCAAAATTGGCTCGCCGATGTTGCTAGCATGATTCGCAAGCACCCGCAAATACGGCAAAGCGTAAAAACCACTATGCGGCAGTCTCCCCATTGCGCGCAGGGCAGCATAGAGATGTATGACCTTCTCGATCCGCACAATCCCCAGCGATACGCCGAACATAATGAGAAATAGGATCGGCATTTGATCGATCACGCGTACCGTATCTCGCCACGCGCCGACTATGCATTTCTCTACAGGAATTGTTCCCATCGCTGTTCCCCTTCTGCGCCTGGTAATGGTCCCATGCGTCTATTTTTCTAGGTAATCTTCTCTTGGCAAGCACGTTTAATTCATTTTCTATTCATAGCGCATTCGATTGATTTTGCTTCGTGTCAGATATTATCTCGTTTCTCCGACCCCTACGTGTTCTGGCATGTTGTCAACGATCTATGAAGCGGTCTCGACCGGCCGTTCCTCTTTGAGACGTTCGACATCGCCCCCAAGATCGTCGACAAAGTGGCGTTCCTTCGCATGCGTTGCTTGGCGCAAACGGTACGTACCAGACATTGAACGATTCAGCGAAATCTTGCGCACCTGTTTATGTAGTCGACCCTGAACAATTCGTTTCTCGTTGCGCCGGCGTCACGCCGTCACGTCAGCGGCAATGCAGCGGTTGAGCAAAGCGACGAGAACGAAGACGCAAAAAAGCCGCAGCTTCCTCAGGATCATCCGGATGTTGTGGCCGGCGCCGCACAGCACCGCGTGCATTGCATCGCCGAGCGCGCCTTTGAGCCAGTTGCGATCAAGTTTTCCGTCTGTCTTCATGTGACCGATGGCTGGCTCGATTGCACTTCGCCGTCTGATCATCGCGCGTAGCCCGCGTGTGATACCCCGGCGCAACCCCGGGTGGTAGATCTTCACGCCGTCGATGGTGACGCCCTTGTAGCCGCGATCCACGATCGCCACCTCGGGTGCCGTGTCACTCAGGATTGCCGCCTGCTCCAGTGCTTCAGCCAGCGTGTGACCGTCGTACGGATTGCCAGGCATCGAGCGCATGCCAACGACCAGACCTTCCTTGTGGGTCGTCGTGATCGACACCTTCACCCCGAATTCGTAGGGTATGCGGGCTTTGCCCTTCGCCAGACACTCAACTTCCGGTGCGTGCAGCGCGTAGAGCTTGTTTTTGTCCTTCGGCTTCTGCGACAGGATCCGCTTCGTGCGGTCAATCAGCTCCTGCAAGTCCTTGCGGCCTGAGTCTGCTACCTGGGCGACCTGTCGCTCCACATCGCGCATCACCCGCCCAACGCGCGAGCGCAGCGTGCGCAATGCCTTCCTCATGCGCCTGTACTGCTTCGCGTGAGCATAGCGGCCAATCTGCAGCCCCAGGCGCGGCGCTTCGCGGTTGTAGTTCTGCCTCAACTTCAGACCATGCCGCGCGGCTGCCTTCACCAGATGTTCGCGACACCGTTCGAGCAATCGCGAATCGGTTGGATGAGCAATCGCCTTCTCCATGACCGTTGTGTCTACAATCACGCGCTTCACGCTCGAGGCCTTGATCACGCCGGCAAGCTTTGCCGCTTCGATCGTCTCGGCCAGCAACTCTTCAACGCCGGCTTCGCCCAGGCGCTTCCTCCAGCGCGTCAGGCTCGACGGGTCGATCGGAGGCTCGGTCTGCAGATACGTTTCACCGGTGAAGACCTGCCAGTATGGGTTCTCCACCCATTGCCAGACGACCTCTTCGTCGGACAGATCGAACGCATGCTGCAAATACAGCAGCCCCGCAATCAGGCGCGGCGAGCTCGCTGGTCGACCCTTGCGTGACACGAAACTCTCGCTCATCGATGCACCCAGTCGTTCCCAGTTGATCAGGTCGGCCAACCCGACCAACGGATGCTTCAGGTTGATCTGTTCGCGCAGCGGTTGCCGGAAGAAATCTCCATCCGTCACAGGCGTCTTCGGACCCATCTGCACCTCGTCGAAAAATGCAGGATTCACGCCTTAATATGCCAGGTTCCTGCAATTCCCACAACCGCATTTCCGGCTCAAAGCCTTACGCCGCGAGGCTTTGAAGATTCTTCAGGGCCGACTATGTAGAAGCCCTCGGCGCGAGTAATATAGCCGACGCCCACACTGACGTTTCTGAGAAAAATCTTCATGTTGACTCTAGCCGATCCCAAGATTCGCCGAATTCCATTAGTCGAGAACGGAGAGCGTTTGATCTCGATCGACGGTTTGAACGCACGAATTATTGTCGATAGCTCAAAGGAGAATGCAGAGGCCCTCGGCTATGAGCTTTGCTTTTATATACGCGAGACGGTTGGTTACAAACTAGTCGAAGCCGTCCTTCAAATCCCCGATAACTATGCTTTCCTTGTTAAGGAATCACTTCGCCCGCAGAACCTGCAGGCATTGTGGTTCAGTGACTATCTGCGAAGCATTCTGGAGGCTAACCCCGAACTGCCAGAAGGCGACGCTGTTGCGCTAGCTGCGCGGTTTGTTGCACCACCTTCCGTTGCAGGACATCCGACCGGTGGTGCGGTCGATCTTACACTTTGTGATCTGCGAGGATATGAGTTGGACTTGGGATGCGCATACGACCAGGATGAAAAGACGTCGAATGGCGCGTGCCTTTCTCATTTTGATCAACTCTCACCCGAAGCATCCAAACATCGCCGGATACTTTTTGAGGCTTTGGGTTCCGTTGGATTCGTCAACTACCCGTTCGAGTGGTGGCATTGGTCCTATGGAGACCGCTATTGGGCTGCCGTCACGGAGCATCCGCACGCTTTGTATGGTGCTGTAGCCGACTTTTAGCAATCCCCCGGCTCGCGCTCAGTTCATCCGACGACAATCGCCCAGTTATCGTCATTCAACAGCGATGCTCGGATTGTCGACAATCATCTAACGCACAACTTCAACGAATAGCTGTTTTGTCAGGTACTGTTTCTTCATGGGCGACCCCAAATTTCTAAAATATTCCCCGCCGGATCTGCGATAGATATGGCTATCGTCCCATCGCCATAGTCCCACTCATTTAGTATCGGTATTCCTATCGAGTTGAGTCTTTTGACTTCCTCGACAACACCTTGTATTTCAATTGCAAGTGCTATGCCGTGTCCGGTTGGTCGAAACTCGGGGTAAGGAAACTTGCCTTCTTGACCCGTGTGAATGGTCAAGGTGACGCCTGACGCCTGAAAGCAATGCCACGGATTCCCTTTGGCAGATGTCCCGCTCGAAGGAGCAGTGAAATTAAGTGCAGTGCGATAAAAGTCGACGACACGGGGGTAGATGTCGTATTCAACCGGTATCAGGATATTCAAACTCGAAATCACTGAGAACTCCTCGCCCAAACTCGCTCGCCTTCGATGGTATACAAAAAACGCGAACTGCATCGGCGACGGCGTTGCAGCTCACTCAGGTTGCGTTCTTCAATGGCCGCTTCCAGAAAAGCTAATCGTCCGAAACGGGTCGAACTGAGTCAATCGCATCAGGCAGAGTCCGGCCAACAACGGCCTGTTGTGAAGGGCCGCTTCGGAGTAGCCTGCACTGAACCCCAGAAGTCTCATCGGACACGAGCATGCGCCACTACAACGGACGTTGGGACGAAGATCGAGGTGACGAATTTGCCTAGTAGGGAGCTTCCGGCTGGTACTTCGAGGTCGAGCCGAAGAAGACCGTAGTGCGGCAGATGGAGGTGTACGACGCGGCAGTCGTTCTGCAGCACGACCAACAGCATCTTGATGTGATTCGGACTTGTCACAGACAAGCCGTGCGATGCCGCGGGGTTTCCAGTTGCCGAGATTGCGCGCGACGATTTCGAGAGAGCATGGTCAACTCATGCTGCCGCGAATCGCCACCCGAGAGGGACCGCGCTTGGGGCCAACTGGCTTACAGGTTTCGACTTCCAAATCGAGGTGATCGCTCCTATCCCAACGGGAAACGATTGATCGGGGTTGAGGGGCGCGCGAAGCGGCAACTACCAAAGCCTACTGCCCCGCAACGCCCCTTAACGCCGGCATCAACTTTCTGGCCCCGCGTTTCCAAGACGCGGTTGGAGCACTAAGTCGGCCGCTTCCTCAGCATCTTTGAGGAGCGTCTTGCGCGGCGTGCCTAACTGTGCACGCATGGTCAGCCCACGCGCTAAATCCGTGACTTGGGTTGCCCGCGCGGCTACGGGAAAGTCGGACGGGATTTCTCCCGCGCTGATTGCGTCCCGGAAACGACCTTCTATCAGCGCGGTGCCACCGGAGGCCGCGTTTTGCAGGAACTGCAGAACCTCAGGGTCGTCCACAAGCGGCGCGACGCACACCAGAAGGCAGCCCCGGGCAGACCCTTTCTCGGTCGCGCTTTCGACGGCGTACCTCAGAAAGCCCGTGATCGAGTCGCGAAGACTCTGTGGCGAGAGGAGTGCCTTCGCGGCTGATGCGCCCTTCCGTTCTGCGTACCCCCTAAGGACGCGCAGGAATATCGCCCGCTTGTCCCCAAAGACGGCATACAGGCTCGGCCGTCCCACACCCATCCCGGCGACGAGATCGTCAATCGTCACTCCATCGTAGCCTTTCGACCAGAACACCTGAATTGCCTTTTCCAGCGCCCCCGTCTCGTCGAAGCTGCGCGGTCGACCCGGCGACCTACCGGTATTTTGAATCATTTGGTTCAAAACTCCTTGACAACTTTTACGGCACCAATATATAACCGAATAGTTCTAAATTAACAAGCCGTTTCTGGCCCTGCGGGGCCTCACGACTCGGCCTTCACCCTTCACCACGCGGAGACGCCTATGGAACATTCGATCGCGCTCGTCACCGGCGCCACCTCCGGGCTCGGCTATGCCGCAGCTCGCACTCTTGCCGGAGAGGGCTGGCGCGAGATCATCATCACCGGACGCAGCCTGGCTCGGGCCAAGGAAGCGGCCGCTCAACTCGCGGCGGAAACCAAAAGACACGTCCTAACGCCGCTGGAGCTGGAGTTGGACACGCCGTCCAGCGTTCAGTCCTCCCTCGCCGAACTCGTCAAGCGAGGTCGGCCTATCGATTTCCTACTGCTCAATGCCGGGATGGTCCCAGGTAAGAAGCGCGTGCTCACTGCGGCGGGCGTCGAGGCGTCTCAGGCCCCGCTGATCGGCCATCATCAACTGACTGTCGGGTTGCTCCGCGCCAACCTGCTGAGCCCCAACGCGCGGATTGTTATCGCCAGCGCGGAGCCTGCCCGAGGGGGCGTACCCATGTTCAAGTACACCGACGTGGACGCACTCGTTGCCAAATACCACGGGGGCGACCTGACCGCTGCTATGGAAGCCCTGCTGCGCAACGGGCCGAACGTGAAGTACGTGCCCAACAATGCGTATGCCGACGCGAAGCTCATCGTTGCTTGGTGGGCTGCGGCGCTGGCTCGCCGGCTACCCTCCGGCATGGCCGTGTACGCTGTCTCGCCCGGTGCGGCGACCGCCACCAAGGTTTCGCGACAAGCTAGCCTGGCCGTGAAGTATCTGTTTGTCCCAATCGCGAACCTCATTCCCGGCATGAATCAGACGCCGGAGACGGCAGCCCGTCGGTACCTCCAGGCCTCGGAGTTCGGAACCGACGTCTCAGGGCAATTCTTCGCCTCGGCTCAAGGGAAGTTCTCAGGCCCAATTGAGGCGCAGCGCCACCCACACCTCCTCGATGGCGCTAATCAGGAAGCCGCGTGGCAGGCCGTCGCCAATGTCTCCGGCGTCAACTGGTCATACACGGAATCCTTGCGGGCGGTGTCCTGAAGGAGCGGCGGTCGCGGCGAAATAGTTGCGGTGATCAGAATCAGCAGGCGATTTCGGAGTTACATGATCGTCCACGGGTCTTACGGTATTTGTAAATAAATAGTCTTACTAAATAGTTAAATATTAGCAAAGCAGCCCTAACCTCTCAAGGAGAATACATATGAACCGGTACCAAGATAAGAAGGTGGTGATTATCGGCGGCACAAGCGGCATGGGGCTCGCGACGGCGAAGATGCTCCTCGACGGGGGAGCGCGCGTTCTGGTGACCGGCCGCTCGCAGGCCGGCCTGGAGTCGGCGCAGCAAGAGCTTGAGGACGGCGCTATCGTGGTTTCGAGCGACGCGCGGTCATTGACCGACATCGACGCCCTCGCCGCTCAGGTGAAGACCGAGTTCGACACCATCGACCTGCTTTTCGTCAACGCCGGGTTCAGCATTCCAACGCCTCTCGGGAGCGTGACCGAAGCCGTCTACGACGAGATGTTCAACCTGAACACCAAGGGCCCCTTTTTCGCGGTCCAGAAGCTCGCGCCGCTGATCAATCGGGGGGGCTCCGTTGTCCTCACGACCTCCGTCGCCAACGTCAAGGGACTACCGGGCCAAGCCACATACGGAGCCGCCAAGGCTGCGCTGCGGTCATTCGCCCGGGTGCTCGCCACCGAGCTGCTTCCTCAAGAGATTCGAGTAAACGCGGTGTCCCCCGGCCCCATCGACACGGGCATCCTCGAAAAGGTGTTTCCTACAGAAGAGATGCGTACACAGGTCAAGGGGCACACCGTCGGCATTATTCCCATGAAGCGCTTCGGGACGTCGGAGGAAATCGCCAAGGCAGTCCTCTTCCTCGCGTTCGATGCGACCTTCACGACCGGCGCCGAGCTTCCGGTCGATGGCGGCTGGACGCAAATCTGAACGCGGTGCAGGCCGCACGTTTCACTAGACAGGGAGGACCATAGTGTCTTTATTGAATAACAAGATCGCCCTCGTGACGGGGGGTAGCAGCGGCATCGGCCTCGCGACCGCAAAAAGGTTCGTTGAAGAGGGCGCCTACGTTTTTATCGCCGGCCGCCGGCAGGCCGAACTCGACAAGGCAATCGCGGAGATCGGCTCGAATGTCACCGGTGTAAAGACCGACATCGCCAAGCTCGATGACCTCGACCGTCTTTACGAGACCGTCGCGAAAAAAGGCAAGATCGATGTGATTTTTGCTGGCGCGGCTTTCGTCGAAAAGACGATGACCGCCGCAGCCACGCCTGAGCATTTCGACAAGACCTTCAACACCAACGCCCGCGGCACTTATTTCACCGTTCAAAGGGCGTTGCCTTACTTGAACGATGGTGCTTCCATCATCCTCGTGGCGTCCGCTGGGAAGAACAAAGGGCTTCCGGGCCGCAGCACCTACAGCGCCACCAAGGCAGCGCTCCGGTCATTTGCTCGGACGTGGACTAGCGAACTCAAGGAACGAAAGATCAGGACCAACGTGTTGAGCCCTGGCGCGGTCGACACGCCAATGTTCGACGACCAGTTCCCATCCAAAGAGGGCGCGGCCGAAGCGAGAAACCAAATCACTGCGATGACGCCTCTGGCACGCTTGGCGCGCCCCGAGGAGATCGCCTCCGCAGCTCTGTTCCTCGCCTCGGATCAGAGCAGCTACGTCGCCGGCATCGACCTGCCAGTCGACGGCGGCCTGACGGCTGTCTAGCCGGAAGGACTCAGCACGACGCCGAACCTCATCTTCCGAGGAGCCTCTGATGACACACACAGCGAACCATTCGGTCCCAGAGCAAGGGAAGTTTCGCCGCGCCGTCGCGGCCGTCGGCGCCTTCCTGCAATCTCTGGATTACACCAGCTGCAGACTATACGCTCGATCGCATCGAACGCCAGGAACGGGAGGTGGGACGACTGAAGGAGGAAATACACCAAGGGACCGCTTTTCGTGGAGCAGAAGCTCGCGCCGCTAATAAACCGGGGACGCTCTATCGCCCTCACGACCTCGATCGCCAACGTCAAGAGAATGGTCGGCAACGCCGCATACGGAGCCGCCAAGGCCGCGCTGCGATCATTCGCGTGGACACTCGCCGCTGAATTGCTTCCTCGCGAGATTCGAGTCAACGCGGTGACGCCCGGTCCCATCGACACGCCGATCATCGACAAAGCGTTTCCCGGTAAAGACGAGGCCGTCCAGATTAGAGAGAAGATGCTCGGTATGGTCCCGATGAAGCGCTGGGGGACGTCGGAGGAAATCGCCAAGGCAGTCCTCCTCCTCGCGTTCGATGCGACCTTCACGACCGGCGCCGAACTACCGGTCGATGGCGGTTGGTCGCAATTCTGAACGGGGTACAGGCCGCACGCGTCACCAGACGGGGCTTCACGATGAATCGGTTGGAAGCCATCCGCTGCTAGGCCGGATGAGCGTCCGCTTCCGGGCGCTCGGTCCGGCCAAGCCGATGGCAGCTTCGGGTCGGCAACGGTCTCCAGCCGTGCGTCTGGTTTTAGGATTTGCGATCACCGGTCTCTACGGACACGTCGCCGAAACGATTGACTGCGGCCACTGAAATACGCAGGCCGTCAAAAGGCACTTTAAATCGCCCATGTTTTGGTGTGATGCCTGAGCCGTTCCTCGCAACAATAGGCTCATGCCGCGCGGGTGCGCGTGCACACTCCAACAGGGATATCGACATGAGCACCATCAACGAAGAGACGAAAATCGTAGACGGCGACGCGGGCGCGGCCGCTATCACGACGAGCGTCCTGTCCGCCGACACAGTATCAGCCACGGCGACGGTCGCGCAGGGCCCACTGGTCACGGACGGCGCCGACGACGGGGACCTCGAACAGGAACTCGCCCGTATGGAAGGCGACGCCGCCATCCTGCAGAAGGAAGGGATGATCTCCGCGAGCGAAGCTCAGGAGAAACGCGAACAGGTCGAACGCACACGCAAGCTGTTTCGGGATCTCCCGCCCGCTGAGCGCGCTGCGATCGTGCGCCGTCGTCGCGAGATTGGCCGCGAACTGCTCGACAGGCAGCTGTCCGGTGCCGCTGTGGTGCCGGCGGCGGTTCGTCTGAATCACACGCGCATGAAGCCACTGTTTGAACAGTGGTGGCCGTACCTTAATCGGATGAGCATCAACATCCAGCGCTTCGGGCGGTCGACGTTTACAGCGCAAGATCTCGGCGCGGTGAGCGATTTTTTCGAGAAACAGATCAGCGAACTGGAATCGTACGTGATCGAACAGCTCGAAGTCGCTGGCGGCTTTCGCGAGCGGAGTGAATCGGAAATGCGCGCCCGTGGCGACATCGTGTTCGAGCCGAGCGTTACCAAGCCGTCTCTGGAAATCGAGGTCGAAGCGTACTCGCGGTTATCGATGCGCCTGCTATCCATCATCATGAAGTTCGACCGCGTCATGGACCATTTCGACTTTCTCGTCTGGAACGGCATCCGCGATCAGTCCGACGTCGACGAGGAGACCTCGCGCTTCCTGCGCAAGTTCCATCCGGTGGGCGTGCGCGGCTACATGACCCATCTGCGGTTGATGACGACGGTTCGCGGCCGCTGACCGGTTCTGCCATGCTCGACGATCTGAATCCGCAGCAACGCGAGGTGGCGCAGATGCGCCGCCACTGCGTAGCGATCGCATGTCCGGGCGCTGGCAAGACCAAGACGATCGCGGCCAAGGCGGCACTGCTACTCGTCGATCCGGCGACGACCGTCGGCGCTGTGACCTTCAGCAAGGATGCGGCGGTGAAATTGCGGGATCGGATACTGCGGGTCGCATCTCCATCTGCAAAGCCGCGGCTGATCGCGGGTACGTTCCACTCGTTGGCCTTCCGGCAGCTTGGACAGCGCGGCGGTGCCCGGCGCGACATCGCGTCCGACGGTGACCGCACGGGGCTCCTCGCGCGCGTACTCGCAGAAATGGGGCTGAACTGGAAGGTTGAAGAGGCCGTGCCCGTGATTGAGCGTATCAAGACAAATTTCGGCCGTGTCGAGCAGGGCACGACCGAAGCCCAGCTATACGAGGCGTATCAGGAAGCACTTGCCCGCAACGGAAAGATCGACTTTCAGGACATGTTGCGGCTGGCGGTCGTGGGGATGGAGAAGGGTGCAATCGAGCCATACGCGTTCACCGATCTGCTCGTCGATGAGTTCCAGGATACCGATCCGTTGCAGTACCGTTGGGTGGAGCTGCATGCGAATGCCGGCGCGCGGGTCACGGTTGTCGGCGACGACGACCAGAGCATTTATGGGTTTCGGGCGGCGCTCGGATTCCGCGGGATGGAGTCGTTTGCCAGCGCCTTCGACGCCCAGCGCGTCGTGCTTGGTAGCAACTATCGCTGCCGCAGTGAGATTCTGGAGGCGGCCGACCGCCTGATACGGCACAACGAGGATCGGATTCCGAAACTGCTGCGCGCGGAACGCGGCGCCGGCGGCACCATCGACACACAGCGATTCGACGACGAGTACATCGATGCGGTCGCGGCGCTCGAAGCGCTTCAGCCAAGGCTCGCTGCAGGCCAGTCGTGCGCGATCCTTGCCAGGACAAACCGGATTCTCGACCCGATCGAGGCGGTTTGCCGGTCGCACGGCGTGCCGTATTTCCGTGCCTCGGGCCAGTCCATCATCAACAGGCCGCAGGGTGCGTTGATGTGCAACCTGCTGGAGATCGTGCAGGGGACGAAGGTCAACGGCCTTGACGCGGTGTTGGGACATAGCGGCATGAGTTCGGCTCACCTTGCGGCCCTCCATCGGGACATGGGACCGGCACTGGTCCAGCGTCAGAAGAAGGATCTGGTCACCCTTGGTCTGCCCGAAGACACGGCCACGGCCTATCGAGCCTTCATGAAGCGCCTATCCGAATGGCGGTCGCTGCGCGAGCGGAAGTTCTATTCGCTTGCGCTCGAAGGTGTGCAGGAATGGATGCTGACCTACGCGAAGACCGATCCGGAGATCCGGTCGATCCAGGCGACGTACGACGTGGTTTCGCGTCTGAACGGAACCTTCAGCGAGCGTATCGAATTCCTCAGGCGCGACAACAACAAACCGGTCGAAGGCGCATTGGTGCTCACCACGATGCATAGCTCGAAGGGCCTCGAGTGGGATCACGTATGGATCACCCGCGCGGAAGAGAACGTGGTGCCGGACGACAAGAGTCCCGAGTCCGAAGAGCGGCGGCTGTTCTATGTCGCCATGACACGTGCCCGCGAAGGCCTGACGATTGCCACCATCAAGAAGAATCCCGTCTCACGCTTCGTACTCGAATCCGAAGTAGCGTGAGTCGCGTCCCCTGGAGCTTTCCTTGCTAGATCACCTGCTGCGTCTGCTGGGTTACGTACCACCCACCTCCTCGCGTCTGGTTAGCGACGCGCCGGCTGCGGAAGAAACGCCATTGCCAGCACACCGTCTTTCGGCCGCATCGTTTGATTTTCGCAAAGCCGTTTGCGACGACCTGTGTTTTTCGTACGACGACGGCGAAGGTCCATTTTGCTATGCCGTTGGACGGGACGGCTGGGCCCCGCTGGCGGTTGCTGGCCTCGCGCTTGTCGCCAGTGTCAGGTGCGCGGAGATTCTTGAGGCGGCGATCAGGAACCGACTGTGGGCGGATGGACCCACTGTGCATGCGTGGGCGGTCGCCAATGCCGGAGCGTTCGAGGCGATCCGGGAGCGTGGCGATCTCGCGCCCACGTTGATGGAGCGGCCAATGAATGTCGATGACTTCGAGTGCGATGTGATTCCGCGACTATCAGCAGCGGAAATGGGATCTGAGTTTGTTCGGTGCTGGCAGCGCGCGCGAGCGGAGTACCCGGTGTTCTTTCTCGCGAACTCACCCGCGCAGATTGCGCTCGCGCGACATCACACAAATCGGGCGGCCACGGATGCAGCCAGCTATGCGCTTGAGCGATGCGGAATCTGGCTGGTTGTCTGGTTCGAGTCACGCGGGATGCACGTCGATCGCGAAAAGAAACTTTTGAAGATCGAAGGGTACGAGGCGCTGTTCTATTCGGCGTCGCAGGGTATCTGACCGGTGCTTTCCGGGACCCGGTGGAGATACCCTCGCCAGCTCACCGCAACGACAGCAAATTCCCGTATTACGCGCCCGTGCCGGAGCGCGACAGATGCTGAACGTTGCTGGCCGTATTCTCGATCGTGAGCTCTCTCGCCACTCGCGAAATCTGGCCATCCAGCGCGGCGCGCGGGCCAAGTCTGATGGTGCCGCAGTAAAAGATGTTCCCTTTCACCCGACCGTTGATTTCCAGCGAACCGCGCGCATGGACGTCGCCCTCGACAGTCCCGTCGATGCGGACGTGCTCGCCTTCGACCTGACCTTTAACCATGCCGCCCGGCGCGATGTGAAGCAGCCCGGCATTGGTCACCAGATTGCCGCTGATAATGCCGAAGGCACTCAGACCATGGTCGAGTATTACGTCGCCGTGGATCGTAGAGCCAGGTGCCAGCAGGGTTACATTGATCTGTTGAGTTTTCATGGAAGCACCCTCAAAAAAGTTGAACGTCGCTGGATCTGGCCGGCCCGATCGGCGCTTTGGTGGCCGCGGCTGACGGTGCAACCGGATCGCTCGAGCTCTCGTCCACCGGTTTGCGATGGGTCGTCACATGGTGCAGCGGGCGAAGGGTGCGAACAGACGGTTTGTCAGAGGGTGCGGCCGCAACTGCTGGCGCTGCCGGCGCGGCGACAGCAACAGGTTTTTCGGGGGACACGACTGCTGGCGCGATAGTGGCGTTTGCAGTTGCTCTCGCCGGCGCGGGCTGCGTCCGGGGAGGTGTTGCTGGCTCTGTAACTGGAGAAGTGACGGACTGCGGCGCGGCGGCTGCCTGGGTGGGCGCGTCGACACGGCGGCTCGGCGCGTGGATCGGGGATGCTGCTGCGGTTGCATCATCGCCGATCGGGCGGGCGGTCGCGGGCCGTGAAACATCGATGGACGGGGCGAGATCCATGGACTTCGAAAGGGTTCGCGGATCGACGCTGGCGAGCCCGTTTGAGCGCGATGCCCTGGCGCTGTCAAAATCCGATGAGCTGAGCGGACGAGGCGGCGCGACGTTGAGCGGCATGTTTCCTTCACTGTCGGCCAGCGCTGCGACCTGCGGCTGGGACGCGACGGCGGCGGCCTTCGGGTGCGAGGCCGCAACCTGCGGTGTGGCCTGACTGTGAAGCACCTGCCAGATGCGCGCGGCGCTCATGCCTCCGCCGGCGGCGAGCGCAGCAACGGCCAGCGCAATCACGGCGTGGCGCCGGTACCTGACGACCGCGCCGAACTGGATGCCACGAGGCTTGCCGCCGGCATCAGGTGCAGGCAGCGCGGGCATGCCTGCCATCTGGCCTGCCAGGTCTATGGTGAGTGTGGGCGACGCATACTGTGCATGCAGCGCCTGGATTTCCTTCAGATCCATGTCGTCCTCGTTGTGGTTCGATAGGTCGAGCGTAGCCAGCCGACGACAAAGTCAAGCTGGCCGGAAAGGGGATTGCAATGTCGTAGTGAAGCGTTAGCTGCCGAGGCGCGAGCCGTCGGCGGCGTAGTGGTCGTTGTCCGGGATGCACACGTGAGCGATGTGCCGGATACGCTTCTCTGCGTTGGCGAGCGCGATCTCGCGAGCGTCGTCAGTGGCAAACTTGCGTGCAAGTTGCGCTTCTAGCGAGCGAACCCACAGGCGGTCGTATTGTGTGAGGCACCGGACGAGGCTACCCGCAAGCGGGCGGGTGATCACGAGTTCGATTTCCTCGTATTCCATGCGCAACTCGCGTGCGTTGTGCTTCTCCACCCAGGCAATTGCTTTCGACAGCCATTCCGACGTTTCGCGCAATGCCGTGTCGAGGGCACGAACCTTGCCTTTGCGGGCAACCGCCATCTTCGACGCGCAGAAGTTGTAGTCGGAACGGATAAAGTCGCGAGCGAACTGTGAGCTATAACGCAGAACGGTGCGCGCATTCGACTCGGGAATGATCTTGCCGATCCGGGAGTCGCTCGTCAGACGCGCAATGGGTCTCAGGCCCGTGCCGGATGATGCCTCTACCACCGGGGGCGGGACCGCCTGCAGGGGCACGAGTGCTGACCCCAGCGCAGTGCTGGTCCCGGCAGCGGGCAATAACGTGCCGTCCAGACTGGACGGCGGTGCTTCCGGGTAGGACGAGGTATCTAGAACGGCGGCCATTGTATTCAGGTGTGGTCTCTCTCACCGGCCATTGTGATTGACTGAAGTCTGACCAGCCCAAGCAAAAGCTACGCTGATTTCGTTGTCTTTCCGTGGTTCGCAGACCCGATTTCGGGCCATACTGGCTTCATTCCTGGCGTCACTGACGCATCGACCTTGACTCCCTAACCCGGAGTCCATCTTCTGTACCAAGCCGTGCCTTTGGGCATGCTCCGACCAGTTCGCAACTGGTGTGGAAACTCTTCTGATGAGTACTTCGCCCGTGCTCCCCATCTTTCAGCCATGAAACTCGTTGCCGGTCGCATTCATTTGCGCCGCGACATCGTTCGAGCCCGAACATTCGGGTGTTCTCTCTCCAGAGCCCATTCGGGTAGAACGATTGAAGTAGGCTGATCCGTGATCCTGCGGCGGAATGTATTTTCCGAAAATGGGCTGTTTGTGCGGCGTGACCATGCCGCGCGAGGACGACCTAACGTCCTCTACTGCGAGCCTCCCGGCTCCCTGGACACCACATCCCCAGAAGGGATGTGGTGTCTGGGTCATTTGCCACTGAATCGGAAGCGCGTTCCTCTTACCGGGGAGCGCGCTTTTTTTTCGTCCCCTGACCACCGGAGGTGTCTTGCTGCTTCCTGACCGTCTCAACGCGCGCATTGCCGAAACGATCAGTAACACGATCGACGAGGAGCGCGCTTCTGCTGATACCGCCTCGCCAGTCTGGCGACAGCGGTGCGAGGTAGCCCGGATCGCAACGTATAGCGACCCCGAGCGCCGCGTGTTTCTTTCCCACATTGCCGAAGTCCGCGGAGAAGCGGCTGCAACCGACCTGGAGCATTCAGCCAGGGCGTTGCGCACGTCGGCAATATTCTTTCTTGCGAGAAAACCCTCATGAACGCTGTTCTCCGTTTGACCGGCGCTCCTCCCCGGAGCATCGTTGAAGAAAGAGCGCTGCGACCGCCCACAATCGGGAAGATCCGGCCTGGCATCAAGGTGCTCAAACAGGCGATCGCCAGCGCGAATCCCAACGCGGTTGCGATGTACGACGAGATGGTCGCTGCCGGCGATTCATTCGAGGCGATCGATGAGGTCCTCGAGTCGCGGTTCCGTCTCAAAAACGCGCTGATCCCCCGAAACTCTCCATACTTCACGTGTCGGCGCTCGGACTTCACGAACCCCGATGTGGCGAGCGAAATTCTTCGCCTGTACGGTGAGGATCGCGGGCAGGGGGTGAAGCTGTACCGCTTCCCGGTGCTGTTCGCGTTCAACGACTGGATGGGCAACCTGCCAAACCAGATGACCGCGTGGGGTACCACTGGCCGCAAGTTCTTTTCCGAGTATGGAAACGACGGCCAGCGCTACTGCAAGACCTACGCGAAGGTGGAACGTGATCCCCGGGCGCAACGGGCCACGCGTACGTTTGGTGGCCGGGACATCATCTTTCGTCAGGATGAAGCGATTCCCGACGGCATTTGCGATCCCGAACGCTGCCCCCAGTATCAGTCGCGCCAGTGCAACCTCTCGGCGAGCTTTATCTTCGCGATCCCCGATATCAAGGGACTCGGACTGATCGAGCTGCCGACAAACAGTATCTACGTCCTGCAGAAAGCCTACTCGGCCATGCAGACCGTGGTACTTGCGCGCGGACGGCTGACCGGCACACGCTTCTGGATATCGAAACGGGAGTTCGATATCACGCGGATCGGCGACAACGGCGAAGCGCTGCGGGCGAAACAGATGCTCACGGTGCTGGACGCGGAAATCGACATCGGGTCCCTGCTGGACGGCGCCGATGATGCCGAGCCAGCGCTGGAAGCAGCAAACCGCGCGGTCGCGCTTGTCGAAGCCGGCGGCAACGTTCTACCGCTGCGTGTCGACGGCAGCATCGATACTGGCAACCTGGAATCCGATGTCCAGGTCCAGGGCGTGTCCGAGTCACCTCACGTTGAATCGCAGGCCTCGTTCGCTGGTCATTCGGGTAACGCTGACGGAGAACCTGCCGCCAGGTCACCGGAGTCCGGTTCGTTGCTCGCTCATGTGATGGATCGGGCCGGCGAACCGCCCGACGGCAACGCCGATACCGAGTCGATCGAGGAGAAGCGGGACCGGATGTCGGATCTGCTCAAGCGGCTGGGTCTGGGCGCGGAAGACCGCAAACACGATTTCAAGGTGTTTGCCCATGCCCGGTTCGGGCGTGGCTGGGTTGAGCGCGTGCAGGATGTTGACGCGATGAACGCGCGGCTGGAACAGGCGCTTTCCGCTCCTGCGCTGCTCGCTCAGGAAATCGCGGAAGCCAGACAGCAGTCGTTGCTGATCTGATCCTGGCCTTTCTTCACCTTTTGCCAGCCCTTCGGGGCTGGTTTCCCTACATCGACGAGAACATTTCAGCAAGCAGGCTTGCTCAAGTGCTTTCGACAGCGCATCCCGCGCATCGAAACCGTCCGCTTCGGCGGCCATCTACTTGAACGACGGACTTATTCATGCCCGATACAACCTGTTATCGCGTATCGCTCGACATAGGCGTGCTTGATCAGAAAGCGCTCTACGCGTCGGCAGTACATCATGCCACTGACCCAGGAACGCTCCTGAGCGCAGTGGAAACATTGCCGCTGCTGACCGACGACGGATCTATCGACGTTCGGGCATGTCTCGCGACACTCCTTGACCCCTGCGCTCCGCCTGCCGGAACGGAGATCCAGAACGCAACGATTGATCCGCTCTGAGTGGTGCAGTTTCCGCTGACCTGACGTTCTTTCATTCCATTGTTTAACCGCGTCGTTTTCTGACGCCTACGCATTGAGGCTGCCCACGGGCGGCCTTTTTGCATTGACGGAGGCGAAATTGAAAGTCGCACACTTCTCTGACCTGCATTACTCACCGGATAACATTGATGAGGCCGACCGTTGCTTCGCTTTCGCCGTTGGCGACGCGATTGCGCGCAAGGCTGAAGCCGCGGTGATCTCTGGCGACTCAACCGATCACCGGCTCGATGCACATGCCCCATCGCTAAATGCGCTGGCCACCCAGGTTCACCGGTTGGCAGTTGCGATGCCCGTCCTGATGCTGCAAGGCACGTTCTCGCACGAACCTCCCGGCACGCTCGATAACTTCGCGCTGATGGGGGGCGCGCACCATGTGCACATTGCAGACAGGGTGTCGCAGGTCGCACTGATCGATGGAAAGTTCTGGGCATCCGAGGGACCGGTTTTCTCCCCCGAGACGCTGCGCGAGATCATCCGCGTGAAGCCGGAAGCCGTATTCACCTGCCTTCCTACGGTCAACAAGGGCCAACTTGCAGTGAGCGTTGGCGCGCTCGCTGCGGGCACGGAACTGGGTGAAGTGCTCGCCGCATATCTGGCGGCGGCGGGCCGGGTGAACGCAGAGCTTCGAGAGGCGGGAATCGCGACGATTGGCGTCTCGCACGGCACCGTGAACGGTTGCACGACCGAACACGGCGTAACGATGGCGGGCTTCGACCATGAGTTCTCGCTCAGTGCGCTGTTCGATGCGCAATGCAGCGCGTTCATGCTCGGGCATATCCACAAGGAGCAATTCTGGACGCGCGCGGGCCGGCGGATTGCCTACCCCGGATCGATCGGGCGCTTTCACTACGGCGAGGAGGGCGACAAAGGATACCTCCTGTGGGGCGTGTATCCGGAGGAAGCGGACTCGTTGCTGATCCCGACGCCCTCGCGGCAGATGATCAGTGTCGAGTTCGATGGTCCTCCCGACATGAAGAAGCTCCAGGAGATCGCAGATAGCGCGGGCGACAAGTTCGTCCGGGTTCGCTGGCAGATCGACGAGGAGCATCGGCAGCTGGTCGATCGTGATGCGATCGCCGCGATGTTTGCGGGGGCTGCAGGCCTGAAGGTCGAAGGCCGCGTGTTACCTGTGGTTCGCAGCCGTGCCCAGGGGATCAGCCTCGAAACGACCGTTGAAGCGAAGGTCGCGCGCTGGTGCGAGCTCTCGAATATTGAGCCCGCGCCGCTCCTGGAATGTCTTCAACTGCTTGAGACCGGGGACGCGGAAGCGATCGCGGCCCGGGTACTCGCTGGCGTCGATGCTGCACCGATCGTGCCGTCGCTCAGTCTCGTTGGCGGTATGCAGGTGTCGGCAGAGCCGGATGAACCCGACGAGGCGCCGGCAACCGTTATGCCGGTGGCGAGCCAGTCATCTGAACCGACGACGCTGTCGTGGCTCACCGATGATCTGTTCGCGGCTTAACGCCGCCTGTTCGTGGGAGTGGCCAGTACGGCGCTCCCACGCGGACACAGCCGTGTTCCGATAGCCCTCACCGGCTATCGAAACGAGGTTTCACCCGCGTCAACGACGCATCGATCGCAGTTCGCTGCATCCATTTTCTTTTAGACCCTGGCGGGGAGCGATCCCTACCGGGCGCACTCCGCCGTTTTTCTGTGGAGTGTGACTATGTTTGGACTGTATCCCGCTGGCTCCAACTGGGTCCGGCATTACAACGGAATCGCGACTGCCCGTTTGCTGCAGCAGGATCTCGTGACTCACGCGAGATTCACTGCAGGCATTTTCCATCAACCCTTTGGCGTCGACCGTGGCGCCGTGCTCGCTCAACGCGATAGCTGTCTTGTGCTGACGGATTCAACCGATTCCGCCCAGCCCGAACTCGTCGTCGTCCCGGACGTCGAGATGCAAAACCTCCTGTGGTCGTTCAACTCGGGGTATGCCAACCAGTGGAGCGGCCGGGAACTCAAGGTGCTGACCGGCTGCGACAACTGGGACAGCGTTCTCAGGCATGCATCGGAGCAGTTTGCGAAGGTTTGCGATGACGTCCAGAAGGCCATCGACGGAACACTCGTGAAGCCGGCGCCTGCTGCAGTCACCCCTGTCGCGACATGTCCGGACCCGGTCGTGTCGGCTTCGTTCTACAACGATGACGACGTGCCCTGGCTACCTTCAGATTACCTCTTCGATTCGCCCGTTCCGGAGGAACCGTCATGCGGCCTCTGAAACTGACACTCGAAGGGTTCTACGGTGTTCGTGACGGGATGAAACGCGACAGCCTGACGCTCGATCTCGAATCGCTGCCGACTGGTCTCATCGCGTTGACAGGCGAGAACGGTGCAGGCAAGTCCACGATTATGGACAACCTTCATCCGTACCGGATCATGCCCTCGCGCGCGACGAAGCTGTCCGTCGATGCGTTCTCGTACTGGGACAACATTTCCGGTACCCAGGCCATGAAAGAGTTCGAATGGGAGCACGACGGTATCCGTTACCGCTCGTCGTTCGCATTCCGCAAGCCAGGGAAGGTCGGCAAGGCCGAGTACTACCTGGCCTGGCTCGCGTCGGACGGCACGTGGACTCCATTCACGCTGCCTGACGGCACTGTTTCTGATGGCAAGGGCGACACCTACGACCGCTGCGTTGAAGCGATCTGCGGCTCGCTGGAGTCATTCTTTACCAGCGTGTTCTCCGCGCAGAACCGGCGTCCGCTTGCGTCATACGGCGCGAGCGAGATCAAGGGGCTGCTCGCCGAGTTGCTGAAGATCGATCATCTGCGCGCACTGTCGGCGAAAGCTGGCGAGGTGGCGAAGGTGCTCGGTCGGACGTTGTCGGCGGTGCAACAGGAGCTCGTTGCACTGTCTGGCAAGCGCACGCGGATAGCAGAAACCGAACGCGCCATCGTGGTCGATGGACAGACGCTTGCGACGGCCCGGCAGGAGCGGGAAATGTTGCACTCGAGCGCGGCGAACCTCAATGCGCAGCGTGCTTCCCTTGTTGCGAAACAGGGAGAGAACGCGGCTGTCGAGAGGCGCTTGCGCGAACTGGCTGCCCGACGCAACGAGCTATCCGGCTCGTTGAAGACAGTGGCCAATGAGCAGAGCGCGGCAACGGGAGGCGCGAATCAACGGCGGACCACTATCCAGCAGACCATCGCCGGACATGAGGCGACGCTGCGGCAGCGCGACGTGATCCTCGGCGCGGCTACCGCGCGCGATGATGCCCAGTTGCGGATCGGCCGTGAGGAATCGCGCGTCGAACCACTCCAGGCGGCGATCGCTGAGCTTGAAACGAAGCGCTTATCGCTGGCCTCCCTGACGACAGGTCTTAACGGGCTCCAGTCGCAGGGTACATCGCAGGCGGCTTTGCTCAAGACGCTGCAGTTGCAGGCGGCGGTGATCCGCGAGGTCCCTTGCGCTGGACACGAGATGCACGCTACCTGTCCGCTGCTTGCACAGGCGCGAAACGCCTCATCGCAAGCGGCCGGGCAGGTCATCTCGCTGGCAAAGCTTCGTGAAAGCTTCCGGCAGCAACGGGAGCAATCGGAGCTGTTGACGCCTCAGGTCGCGCAACTCGCGGCAAGGCAGTCTGAGTTGCGTACTGTCAACGCCTCGCTTGCTGCGGCGCGCCTGGACTTTCAGAAGGCGACGGATCTGGCGGCGCGTAAGCCGTTGCTCGATGCGGCTGTCACTGGCCTCGACGCCGCCCGGCAGGAACTGACGGCTCTCGAAACGGGGTATCAGGAGGGTCTGGTACGCCGGGAGGCGGAAACGACCCGTTTGAATGCCTTGCTGCTTGAGGTTGATTCGGAAACTGCGCGCCTCGCGGCCGTTGATGTGACGGGTGCGATCGCGGATCTTGACCGTCAGCTGGCGGCGAACCGCGAAGCGATTGTGGCCATCGACGCGCGGATCGAAGCACTGATTCGCGCGCAGGCAACGCGTGAAGCTGAACGCGATGCGATGGCGAAGGAGTTGTCCGGTTTCGACGCAACGCAGTCGCGCGCCGACCGGATATCCGACGAGATTGCACGCTGGAAGCTGACCGCGAAAGGCCTCGGCAACGACGGGGTTATTGCCCTGACGATCGACGACGCAGGTCCGGCACTCACGCAAACGGTCAATGACCTCCTGCTGGCGTGCTATGGCATGCGCTTTACGGTCGAGGTCCAGACCCAGCGTGCGCTCACCAGTGGCGAACTGCGCGAGGGGTTTGAAATCCTTGTGCATGACGCTGACAACGACAACACCAAGGCGGTATCGGTGATGTCGGGTGGCCAGAAGGTCTGGATCAACGAGTGTCTGACGCGTGGCATTGCACTGTATTCCGCACGCAACGCCGGGCAGCCGTATCAGACGCTGTTCAGTGACGAGTCAGATGGTCCGCTCGATCCGAAGCGCAAGGTGCAGTTCATGCGTATGAAACGCGAAGTGCTGAAGCAGGGCGGGTACGAGCGGGAGTTCTTCATCTCGCAAACACCCGAACTGATTTCGGAAGCTGACGCTGTTATCGACGTCGAAGCGCTCGCAGCCTGAGCGTCAGATGTACTTTTTAACCCTGTGGGGAACGTTCCCCACAGGGGCGCTCCTCGGTCTTTTTTTACGAGGAACGCCATGAAATCGAAATTTAACTGCAACGCCCGGACGTCGGCTGTAACGGTGTCCGTGCGCCCGGCGGAACCGCGCGTCGGAATGACCCACACGTACGAACTGAACGGCACGCTCATGCATGACGTTCTGGAAGACGGCAGGTGGATCACGAAGCGCGCGGTACCTGCCGGCGACGTGCATAAACGCGCTGCCTGAGCGTGATCTCTTTCCGCACGCCCTCCGGGGTGCGCTCACTCCTTTCCCATTATGTCCAATCTCCTGATGCTGCTCATCGCTGCAGGCGGCACGTCGCTGTGCGCCTGCAGCCTTCAACCTCAGGTTCATCAAACGAACGTGCATCCGACGATCGTTGTTCACCCGCCGAAGGGCGAGCCTGGTGATTTCATTCTCTGCAAGGACGGCCGCGTGCTGGTCTTCCCGTTGAGTCAGCCCCAAACGTGCTCCTGAGCTTCTGGGCGCGATCTCCTCCATGTTACTTGCCCCGTCCTCGAAAAAGGCGGGGCTTTCGACGTATACGATTAAGGAATCGGATCATGAGAAAACAGATCATCATCGCAGCGGTCGGCGCGGCGCTCGTGTCGGCAGGGTGTCTTCTTCTGGTGCAGCCAGCATTCGCTGCGCCGGATGTGCAAGTGGCCTTCTCGCCTGACGGCGGTGCCGAACGTCTGGTCCTCGGCACCATCAACGGCGCAAAGCGGTCGATCCGCGTGATGGCGTACTCAATCACCGCGGAGCTCGTTGTTCGTGCGCTGATACTGGCGAAACGCCGCGGCGTAGACGTGGCCGTGACGGTCGACTATCGGAACAACATCGATGAAGACCGTACCGGCCGTGCGCGGGCCGCACTGGGTGCACTCGTGTACGCGGGCGTGCCGGTGCAGGTCGTTAAAGCGTTCGCAATCCAGCATAGTAAGTACCTGATTTCTGATGACGCAACGGTCGAGTCGGGTAGCTACAACTACACGTCGATGGCCGCGCGATACAACTCGGAAAATGCGCTGGTGATCCGTGGCGACACGGAACTTGCGGCCCGGTATCTCGAGAACTGGACACAGGTCTCCAGGCTCGGTGAGCCTTATCAGGCGCCGTAAGCCTGACATTCCCTTTGAATCCCTCTGCGGGCAACGCCCCGCAAGGGACGTTTGTCCGCTTCGCAACATACCGGAGCAAAACATGACCTATTCGTGTACGGACTTCACCGACGATGTATTGAATTGCCTGGCTTCCGCGGGCGCAATAGACCCTGCAGCTGTTCCCGCCGACAATCCGGGGCATCAGTCGGATATGGCCATCGAGGCGATCGTGAAGATGCAACAATCGGTCCTCGCAACGCGTTTCACGAGTGAGTTGCTCGCAGGCGTTGAGTCGGTCAGCGCGATTGCCGATCAGCACGGTGTTGCAGCTCTTGCGGTCCTCTTCTATCTGCAGGCCGCGATCAGTAACGAGACATACGTCGAGATCGACACGCCAGAGATGGGCGCGGTTGAGCTGATCAGCGCACTCCCCTCGGCCGACGAATGGATGAAGCACATCCAGATCGTTCGGCGGGCGGCTTCACCTAACGCGTCAACCTGACGCGATCCGGCCGATAACAGTCGGCTTTCTTTCCCTGATCAACAGTCTCGACCCAGCCCACGCGTTCTTCGGAACGTGTGGGCTATTTTTTTGGGCGGCAGGCGTTGTATGAGTGCAAGGGACAGTGTTTTCCGATGGAAACGCGAGGTTCATGTGGAGCGCGAAGTGATTTTTGGTCATTCCTTCGCAAACCCTTCTCGGAACAGATGTCGAAATGGCATGTGTTACGCGCTCAAGGAATCAACAGACGGTGCCGATATTAACGTTGCGCGTGAGTGGCGGCCTCGCACGACCCAAAAGGCATTTTGGGTGAGCCGAAGTGACCTGACCGTGATTTAGGACCGACACTTGTATTAGTCCCAAAATGGGACTAATATGTACCGATGCGAATCATTGCGAAAAAAGTCCTCCTCGCGTTCTGCGAAAGGCATCCGATCGCTCGACAGTCGCTGCTGGCTTGGCATGAAGAAGCCATGAAGGCTGTGTGGATGACGCCGCAGGACATTAAGGCCAGATATTCGACTGCGAGCTTTGTCGGGCGGAACCGGGTGGTACTCAACATCAAGGGAAACGACTACAGGCTGATTGTTGCGGTCGCGTATCGCATCGGGGTCGTCTACATCAAGTTCGTCGGAACGCATGGTGAGTACGACAGGATTGATGCTGAAACCGTAGAACTGGAGTGACCAAGATGGAAATCCGTCCAATTCACAACGAACACGATTACAAAGAAGCCTTGCAGACAGTATCTGGCCTGGTCGACGCCGACCCGGCTGCCGGCACTCCGGAAGGAGACCGATTGGAGGTGTTGGCCACCCTGGTGGAGCGTTATGAAGCTGAGCACTTTCCGCTCGATCTTCCCGATCCCATTGAGGCCATCAAGTTCCGCATGGAGCAGGCCGGACTGTCTGCCAGCGACATGCAGCCGTATCTTGGCAACCTGAACAGAGTGTACGAAGTGCTCAATCGGAAACGCGGGCTAAGCCTTGCCATGATTCGCCGTCTGAATCGCGAGTTGAAGATTCCAGCTGAAGTACTCATCGCCTAGGAAAAACGCGGCACTCTGCCAGAGGGGGAACCTGATGAAACTCAGCTCGCGATGGCTTGGATGTGTGATGTTTCTTGCCCTTTCGCACGCCCAAGCACAAGTTACTGGCGGCTGTGTCGGTGCACAGCAGCGTGCTGAATCGGACGCCCGTATTGCTGTGATGACGCAGAATTTCGACCCATCAGCGCTGGGCCGCAATTTAACGAACGCGGGTCAGGAGCGCTCGGATGCGTTGGCGGTGGTGCAGAAGTGCCAATCAGGAGCGGTGCTGGGGATGGGATGTGCGCGCGAGATCGACTTATACAATCTCGCCGACGAGTCGTACAAGAATGCAGCCCAAGCGATCGATGTGTATCGAACCCTTGTCTCGGCGCAGGTGAACGCTCGTGCGATGCAAGCACCGGTTTGCCGGTAGTTTGTCACGTAACAACGACTAGGAAAAGGACTCAGCGCAGGTGACAGCATTGAATGAAAAACTGCCGGATGACCTTCGGGCGGCGCTGGTCTCGATCTACGAAGAAGTCATGTGGCTCGCAGGCCGACCGAACGTCACGGCTAGTAGAGCGCGAGCGTGGTACACACATGTCATGGCTGAAAGCGTCAAGCGTCGCGTCAGACATTTTACGGGGCAAGTCTCCGTTTCGGCGGTATCTGGAGACGGAACAGGGTTGCGACTGGAGCATTACCGCCGCATCCAGACAACGCTAACGGAACTGGTCAACCGGCACCGCCAAGAGCAGCGCAGCGATCCGGGCGAGTTTGTTCGAACGCTTATCGAATACGAGTCGGTGCACATTGTGACGATTGCTGAAAACTACGCTGCGATGCGAGCCCATGGAGACTATGAAAAAGCGGGAATAGTGCTGCAACCGTGGGTAGAGATTCCGGAGGCGCGTAAGCAAATGCTTTGGCGTTCGATGCTTCGAAATAAAGTTGCCAACGCAGAAAATTTCATCAACCGGCCGGCTGCGGTTTAACAGGGGGAAAAGCAAATGCAGACCGTAGACGATTTGATGGAAAAAGCGTTCTTCGAGGGCCGCGACCCGCGCAGCGCTGAGTACAAGCAGGGTGCGCGCGATGTTCTGGTCGCCCGTATGGCGGGCAGCGCACTCCCGGCGATCCCGTTCAAGGTTGGGACTGCGCATGCTTACCTCGCGGGCCGCGAAGAAGGCGGGATCATCTGGCGCACGATGGCCGCAGCAAGCTAACAGGACGGAAAAGATAACATGACGCACGAAAACAAGATCGCAGAGCCGGGGTGATGAGACAAAATAAAGTTGTATAGCGCTACCGCTGATTCATAAGCGCTTTTCCGTCGAGCGGCGGACGCCGTGGGAGTGAGTTGTAAAGTGGTTGCGTTGATTTTTAAGGGAAAACCGTCGAAAAACGGAGTGCGATTTGCGTGGCGGCGGTTCGAAGTTGCGGAGCACGAAGCGCGAGCCGACCGGTTTGACGCCCGCGGAGCCGCCGGTAGCTGAACGATGCTAAGCACCATTCTCACACCCATTTACGCCCGTTTTGCCCTGCCATAAATGGGCGTAAATGGGTGTATCATTGGTTCATGTTCAGAACCGAAACCCTTCAAATCACGCCGGAGGTCTTGGGCCTGGTTGCCCGGATCGACGAATTCAAAGGCGCTTGGCGTGCCTTGGGCACGCTTGCGCCAGACCGGTTGTCGTCCCTGCGACGGGTAGCGACCATCGAGAGCATCGGCTCATCAACCCGCATCGAAGGTAGCAAGCTATCTGACCGCGAAGTCGAACGATTGCTGTCGAACTTGGCCATCCAGAAGTTCGAAACGAGAGACGAACAGGAAGTGGCGGGATATGCCGAGCTCATGGACTTGATGTTCAGTTCATGGCACGAAATTCCGTTCAACGAGAATCACATCAAGCAACTTCATCAAGTCCTTCTCCAGCACAGCCAGAAGGACGAATGGCACCGGGGCAACTACAAGACGAGTTCCAACAGCGTTGCTGCTTTCGACGAAAACGGCAGGCAGATCGGCGTCGTTTTTGAAACGGCTACGCCCTTTAATACGCCCCGCCTGATGAGCGAACTCGTGTCGTGGGTTAGCGATGAGCGCGAAAAAGCGCAGCTGCACCCGTTGCTGATCGTTGCTATTTTTGTGGTCGTGTTTTTAGAAATCCATCCATTCCAGGATGGGAATGGGCGGCTTAGTCGCGTGCTGACGACCTTGCTGCTGCTTCAGGCCGGATACGCCTATGTGCCGTATAGCTCGCTGGAAAGCGTGATCGAGGCGAACAAGGAAGGCTACTATCTGGCCTTGCGCCAGACACAGGGGACAATTCGCAGCGATGAGCCGAACTGGCAGCCGTGGCTGATGTTCTTCCTTCGCTCGCTTGCCGAACAGGTGCGACGACTTGAGAAGAAAGTCGAACGCGAAAGAATCGTGCTGGCGTCTCTGCCCGAGTTGTCTTTACAAATCGTTGAGTTCGCCCGCGAGCATGGACGAATCACAATGGCCGAGGCTATGAGGCTCACCGGTAGCAGTCGCAACACCTTGAAGCAACACTTCCGTGATCTGGTCGAAAGAGGACACCTGGAGTCGTACGGAAGTGGGCGCGGCGCGTGGTACGGCATGAAATGACGCGGCTCGTGGCGCTATACAACTTTATTTTTGCCACTATACAACTTTGTTTTTACTCAACACGTACGTCCTCTTGGATCGGCACTTTCATCCCAATGCCGAACTACATAGGGCAGTAGCATGGAGCGCAGCTCCTCCGCTGCGGCCTGCTCGATCTTCTCGTCGACCGGAATGTGCCAGGCCTCAGGTGCGGCTTGCGCGGAACGGCAAAACCTCGCGCTGCCGTCGGCCACCATACGCCCAAGCTGAAACGGCGACAACTCGACCGATTTACCGATCACCGTCGGAACTTTGATCGCCGACAGGCCGTAGCGGCTGGCCAGATGATGGGGTGGCTCCTTGGCCAGATTCAGCCGGGCCGTGATCGCCCGATGAGTCGCCGAGTAGGCGAGCGAGTGCCACGTCTGGGTCGAGACGTTAGCAGGAAACTTCCGCCTGGCGTCGGCAACGATGTCCTTGTTGAACGCAAGGTATTTTCCCCGGCGATCCGCGAGGCGTTCGGCGATCATTGTAAGGGTCGATGTCTTTGTGGCCCCGGCGTAGGCCTTCAACTTCACGGGTGCGCCGCTGGCTGTGGCGTCGATCGCGGCAATCTGCTCGTTCGTTGGGTTAAGCATGTCTGGACCTTGTTTGCATGATCGTCGGGATGGTTCAAGCGTATCGAAGAGCGCGAACAGTCAAGCCGCGCTGTCGACTAGTGTCCGTCGATACGCCAGCGTTCATCCCGGAGAAAGCCGCAGAAAAACGGCGCGCTCTCCAGGCGCGCCGTCGATACTCTTCCTGCGCGTGGCCGCGCCCTACCATTCCTGATTAGGCGAGCGCTGCCGCGACTTCAGCTGATAGTGGCTCGGGCGACGCGTGTGCCGTGTGGATTCGCACACTACCACCGACGATTCGATCCGAGCTGATCGAGATTTCTTCCCTGAAGCGGCCGCCGCCCGCTATCACAGGCGAGGAGTCGTATGGTCGCTCCCGCTGGATGTAGTCGTGCAGATCGAACTCAAGGTCGAACCCGAACACGCCCGTACTATCTTCGACCGCGACGCGAATCGCGCCAATGGGGACGCCTGCAAGACCTTCGTCGACAATGCGGTTGAGGATGTGATCACGGACGGTGAGTGATGAAACGGGACTTGCGAACGACGGCTCGGTTTGCTGCAGATGGACCACCGCCAGCAGATGGGGCGTATTGGTGAAAGCGATCCGGTATCGCAGGACACACGGTGATCCGGTTTCGTCCGGATAGACGATGTCGTGAAAACTTCCCTGGTAACTCATGAGAGGCTCCGATGGATGGTTGCACCGATTCAAATGAACTGGCAATACCAGCCTACGGAGTGCTAATCAAAGTCAAGCCGCCCAATGACGCGCACGGAGTCGCCTACACGCCGACGGGCAGGGTCGCACGCAAGCGAACGGCAGTGCGCTGGCTGGCGAGTCCAAGGAACCGGCTCACTTCTTCGTTGGTCCGTCCAGCAAGCAGGTGCCGCCGCGCGAAGGTATTGCGCAACACGCGTGGACTCATGTCTGGCGCTGCGAAGCCGATCGCGTCGAGTGCCCCGCGGACTATTGCACCGAGCAGAACGTCATTGGTCGGCTTGTCGGCGGTCCGCGGCGCCGGAAAGAGTAACGCTTCCGCAGATGCTGGGCGATGCTGGTTCCAGGCGGCCAGCGCGGGTGTACAGAAAGCGGGCAGCGCGACAATGCGCTCGAGGCGCGGGCCGTGTTTGGGCACGCAAAGGTGCGGCCGCACGGTGTCGAGAAGGAATTCACCTCCGCGCGTAGCTCGCAACTCTGCAGCAGTTATACCTGCGCCAAGGAAAAGCGCAACAACGGCCCGGTTGCGGGTGGCGCGGGCGTCGTCGCCGGCGTCCGGCTGGACGTGCGCCTGCAGGGCGATATCCGCGGCAGGATCAAGAAACAGGGGTACTGGTTCGTCATCCGGCCATGCTGCGATCACGGCAAACGCCGCCGCCGGGTTGCTTTGTCGGACGCCAACGGCGACCAGGTGCCGGCAGAGCCGATCGATGAGTTTGAGGTAGCGAAGGCGCGTGGTGGTACCCGGGGCACAGCGATTGTCGACGTCGGCGAAGAAGGACTCGAGATGCTCCGCTCCGAACGCGGCCAAAGTCGTTGGCCGTTGTGAAAGATGCCTCAAGAAGCGGTCAAACATCGCCTTGTGCTGGATGATCGATCGTTGGGAAAAGCGGCGACGGTCCGCCCCCGCCGCTTCGGTTGCCTGCCAGTCCAGATACGCCGCATGCGGCTCAGTCGTCCACGAAGTCGGGATATCCATATTTGGCGCACCTTATATACTGAATTGACGTCACCACTCCAGCAGGCGAATCTCCGATTCGCCAACCCGTCTATAGTGAGAAGGGGTGTTCCCAACGCCGTCCGGGTACGCCTTCGCTTGCAGACATTCCGTCCGTGCGCGTTCGCCGCTTCGTGCAGCGCACGCGAGCATAAGGTCCACAGCAGTTGTCATTCTGCAATGCGGAAGCGTTCGGGATCGTTTCCCTTCATCCATTGCGGTGGTCGTCCACGACCGCTCCAGGTGTCGCCCGTTTCCGGATTCCGGTACTTCGCAGCCGTCGCCTGGCCCGCACCCTTGCGTCGCTTGCCAAAGATATCTTCTGGCGAGAAACCGAAAACGGTGACGATCTTGCGCACGTCCTCAAGGGCGGCCACTGCCTCCGCCTGTCGAGCCTCCTCGATCCGCTTTTCCAACTCTTTTTTCTGCTCCAGCAGTTCCTTGTATCGCGCCATCGTTCCAGACTCCTTTCAGGGTGAAGGTCCAATTCTACCTGGCCGTTCGCCAAGTCAAGCGCAGAGCATCACTTCTTCCGCGTCTTTTTGAAACCGCGGGGGGTGTGGCGTACGATATCGCTGACACCAGCTTCACCATTCCCCTCCGGCTCGGGCCGGTCTACCATCAAAGTCTCAATCCAACGATGAGAAGAGTTTCGGTTCGCCGCTCGCGAGTACACGGTCGCGGCGTGTTCGCTTTACGCCCGCTGTGTGCCGGCGAACGCTTGTTTGAGTACACCGGCACGGTTATGAGCTGGAAGCGCGCGGTGAGTCGTCATCGCCAGTATGGCGAGGAGGGACACACTTTCCTGTTCGGCTTATCCGACGGGCGCGTGATCGACGGTTCTCTGGGTGGAAATAGTGCGCGCTGGTTGAATCACGCATGCGAGGCGAACTGCGAGGCGGTTGAGACTGACGGAAGGGTATACATTGAAGCGATCACTGACATCGGAGCCGGCGCGGAACTGTTCATCGCATACGGACTCGCCACAGAAGGCACCGTGTCTAAGGAGATGCGTGCAGCCTACGCTTGCCGATGTGGTGCGCCCCGATGCACGGGCACAATGCTCGGTGACGCGGGGTAGGGTAACTCGCGGCGAACAGTCGATATCAAAATTTCAAAATGCACAAATCGTGTCGTAACACAGGGCTGAGTAGGTATGTGTCGGCGCTAGGAGGCTCAACGGGAGGTAGACAGGCGGGCACGTAGACCTATGTCTGCTACGGAAAGGCAACGTCGCCAGCGATCATATACCGTGGGAGCATCGCCAAACACCAATGCGTCAGCGCCGGAACCGCGGTTGTTCACTCTATCGACTTGCTCTTGCATTTTTTTCTGGCCGTACCCACTGCACGGACCGCGGGACCAGTCACTACTTGCCTGAAAAAGGCTTTCGGCCCTTGTTCACGGCACGCAAGTATGGCACCAGCACCAGTTCACTGCCACGTTTTATGGTGTCACCAATCGGCATGGCGCGAGCCGTCTCGACGACGAGAAAGACACAAAGAAGTCGATTACGGAGATCCTTGACGTCCCTGCCGGGGAACCTGCTTTTAAGCAATTACTTGACGACGAAGCAAACACATTGAAGAAGGTGGGCAACACCCAACTGATTCGGCACTTTGAGATCAGCCAGACGCCCGTCATCGACGCAGACCACGTCGACTATCTTTACTTCCGGTTGTTTGCTCTTGTCACGCTGTCGATACGGAAGAATGCACCCGGACACCGGCAGTAGAACGAACGAGAATAAGAAGGGCCTGTCGGCAACTTTTATTTAGTCGACGCCGGTTGCCATTCAGGGTACTCCCGATATTGGTTGCGGGCCAAGTCGACAGAACGGATATTTAGCCTCGAGTCAGCAGCTTAAGGATCCGGTCGTCATGCCTTACATGGAGTGCGTCAACAATCCGCACGGTGTCAGCGGCGGGATGGGCTGGGTTGAACAGGAAGTTGTGGGCGAAAGGAACGACCGCGCTCGGTACCTTCAACACCGCGCTCGTTTCTGTCTGCAGCCACTCCGTGCCCGCACCGCGTGACCAGTCAGGATTTTGCCGCCAGTCGTCCGGGACATCGGCGGCCGCGATTTCAGCGACTGGAACGTCATCGTCCAACTCGAGGCGCAACAATTGATAGCCGTCCGGCAACTGGCTGACGCTGGCGATCTCCATGTGGACAAGAATCTCGAGGAGGGCCAGCGCAGGGTGTTCGGCTAGGTAGACGATGGGCTGTCCCGCGAAATGCCACCGCCCCGGAGCGCGGAGCCCACCTATACCTCTCAGATCCGCGTAGTTGCTAATTCTCCAAAGGATCATCAGGCGAAGTAACCTTCGTCGATCTGGACAAGGGCTTCCTCTACGAGACGCGCCCCGTGCTCCGTGCTGGCCATATCGAGTGCGGACTTTCCGCCAAAGCGTGCCCGATCGTTCCTGAGCCACGCCATTGCTTTATCCGGGTCACCGAAGGTCGACGTGGCCTGAGCGAGAATCTTCGCGAGCCGGATCGCCTTGTCGGACTCATCGATTGATAGTCGTTCGTGATGCTGGCGCCGATGCGTCAGCGTTCGTCGCGGGATGATGAAGGAGAGCTCGTCCACCTTTAGGCCGCGCTCTGACAGCCGGTCAATCACGGTAACGTCCACACGGGCGTTCGCTATCACCGCGAGATCTGCGCCGGACTGAATCCGGGCGTCGAGCAGTTGCTCCAGCACGTTGAACTCCGCCCGTCGCGGATCGGCTGCGCCAGTCGGTTTGAACGAAACAATTGTCATGGAGCCTCCTTCGGCAATATGCCTGTACATTATAGGCGTTTTGCCGATTCTTCGTTGGCGAGCCCTCGAATTTGCCGTCAAACCTCTTTGACCTCACGCCATTACCTTGAAATCCGCAGCAATTGCTGTATATATTAACAGTACTGTGTAGATGCACAGGGATGGCGGTGATGGAACATCTAGACCGGCTTTGTCACGTTAGTTTTCGACGGCGCGACAGCGTAGGGAGTACGGCCTTTGCTCAGAACGTAGACGGATTTTGGGTGAGTTCAGTGAATCGACGCCAGGCGTCAAAACGTACGGCGAGCTGTTTGCGATAGAGGGAGGCGCGCAGTAGGTGTCGCTTGAGCGCGAAGTGCTGCCGAATCGGGCCGAAGCTCGATAGGAAAGCTTGCGTGCGTTTAGCATCGCGAAAGCCACGCATGCGGCGCTCGCGTTCACGCGTTGGCTGATGACTGTTTTCGGCGCGGTTGTTTAGCCGCGCACTGGCTTTCACGAAGACATGCTTGACGTGGGCGAGCTCGGGGATCTCCGCCTTTGCGGCTGGATAGCTACGGAGCTGGTCGGTCACGATCTTGCGCGGCACTTCCGGACACGAGGCCAGCACGCGCTTGAAAAATCGCTTGGCTGCAGCCTTGTCGCGACGCTTCTGCAGCAGGATATCGAGCTCGGTGCCGTGCTGATCGACTGCTCGCCACAGCAGATAAGGCTCGCCGCACAGCGTCACGAACACTTCGTCCAGATGCCAGGTGGTGCCCGGCTTGCGACGCGCAGCTTTGACGCGATACGCAAAGCTTTGACCAAACGTGTCTACATGAACGGCCCCCTTTGCGCCAGGCTTTCGTGTGTTTTGATCGACAGGATGGGTTGCAGCTCTACATTCGGCCTTTTTGCAGTCTGCTTCACTGCGGGCCCCTATGAAATCCGCTGACTCACGCCTCATTCACACCACGAGATCATTAGTCTCTGACAAGTTCTCAGGCTTGGTGAGTCCCGGTCCGACCTGTTTCGTCATCACACTCAAATGCCAACGCAACCTTGACGTTCCATTCCATGTTACGAAGCTGTCTAACGCAAAACACTAACTGTCTGGATCGGCCTCACGCTCACGTAGCCTTTTTCATACGGCTTTTGATGTGCCAGTATCGCCCAGATCGTTCGGGCCATCTTGTTGGCCAGCGCCACGACCACCACGTTCAGCGGTCGGCGCTTTTGCAACTGCTCGATCCATGCGCCGGATTCTTTCGCGTGAAATATCACGCTACGGGCGCCGTGAATGAGCAGCGTCCTCAAATACGTATCGCCGCGTTTGCTGATTCCCAATAGCTCAATCTTGCCGCCAGAACCGGTTTGCCCAGGTACAAGACCAAGCCAGGCAGAGAACTCGCGGCCGGACCTGAACGACTTCGCATGCCCCATCGTCGCGACCGCTGCTGTTGCGGTTGAAGGCCCACGCCGGGTATCGCTGCGATCGCCCTGGCTGCCTCGTCTTCTTTCATCCACACCTGCAAACGGTGCTCGATCTGGGCAATCTGCTGGTCCAGTGTATTCAGTCCGTTCCACTGTTCGCGAAGTGTATCGATGAGTATTGTCGGCAGGCGTCCGGAAAGCCTCTCCAGCACACCTGCGATAGCCCTGTCCAGCGCGGGACGACCTGTTCCCATCACCTCGCCGTATTCGGTCAACAGGCCCCGCAGGCTGTTGATCTGCATCGTGCGAAACTTCACCAGTTGTTGCCGCATCCGGTGCAGCGCCAGAATGGCCTGCTGCGCTTCGGTCTTCACGGCAACTTCCTTGCTGGGCATCTGCGTGGCCATCCAGATTGCCCGCGCGTCGGCCGAATCGTTCTTGTTACCGGTGACAAACGCCTTGACGAATCTCGCTGGCATCAGCTTCACCTGATGACCCATTTCAATCAACCGCCGGGCCCAATGTTGGGAGCCGCCACAGGACTCCATGCCGACCAGACAGGGACGGCGATTGGCAAAGTACTCGAGAAATGCCGCTCTTTTAACGGGTTTATTTACGATCTCGCCGCTGTCCGGGTCAACCCAATGAACCTGCATCACGTTCTTCGCGATATCCACACCCACGATCGTACGTTTCATGATCGCCACTCCGGTTTGCCTGGGAAGATCCTTATGATCCTCCTGCATTGGCACTTCGATACCGTCGGCCTGTGAGTGGGGAGGCACCTCCTGGATATCCTCACCGATTGGCGGGGGCCGTTCATTCCATTCACACCAGCGCCGGATCGTTTCATAGCTGACGATCACCCCGCGCTCGAAGAGTAACTCTTCGATGTCACGAAGGCTGAGCTGAAAGCGAAAGTACCAGCGTACGGCGCAGCTGATAACAGCGACCGGAAAGCGATGACCGTGATAAAGCGATTTTGCATTCTTCATCACGTGATCTTACGCGACTGCCTCAGCAACGTGACAATGCCCTCGCAGCCTCGGGGCGGGGGCGCACGCTTCATAGCTCAGGAGCATTCCATTAATCTTCGTCCCGAAACTGTCGTGCGAGATACGCAGAAATCGGTGTTGACGACTTTGCTTCGTTTTTGGTGACGACTTTACTTCGCTCTACGGCACCAAAGTAGCCAAACGCAACGTCTATTGCTACACGGTATTGGCGACACGCTTACGTCCGAAGTCCGTACCATCTGTCTTTACGGCGCGTGGATAATTCCCTTCCGCCCGTACGGAATGACATCCGAGGAAATCACTGCGGCCTCGCTCGTGAGGCTGGCCAGGTGGGCAATAGGATCGGCGATTCTCCGTTTCCGCTGAATCGCACCCACTTTGTGATGCATAGTGCGGTCCATCCATGCTGCCGGAGGAAATGTCCAGTGTTCATACCCACGCGCACTCAAGGCGTGCCGCCGATCGCACAACAATTGACCTTGTGTCGCTTGCGCGCATTGACTGATTTTGTGGAAGGGACCTTACTTTCGAGGGGACCGCGACACGTTGGACGAGGTGGGTCTTGAGGGACCGAGGTTGCCAAGTCGCCGGCAGAATCAATCGGCATCGAGGTGATGCTGTTTCACCCTCGCGCCTACCTGGAAATTCGACCCACGCTGCCGCGCTGATGTTCGATGATTTCGAGAATCGTCGAGCGGCTTTTCGCTTTGCCGGCAAGAAAATCATCGAGCCGCGCCACGACGTGTCCTGCTAGTTGTGTGAGTGACGGCGAGACCGTGGTAAGTGGCGGGCTGCTGAACTCTGCCTGCTTGGTATCAATGTAGCTAATGATCGAGAGGTCCGTGGGCACACGAAGTCCGCGCTGCCAGGCTGCCTGGAATACCCCGAATGCGAACTGTGGGCCAAAGGTCAAAAACGCGGACGGAATATCGCCTGTGTTGAACATCGCCAGAACCTTATCCCGGGCGTCGTGAAAGGCGTATGAAGTTTCCAGTATCCAGTGCCGACGGAGATTGACCTCATGTGCCTGTGCAAAACGTTTGACTCCAGCCATGAGTTCCTGACCGCGCGGCAGATCAAGCGGACCTGTCACTAGCCCAATCTCGCGATGTCCATGCTGGTACAGGATTTCCATCGCCCGGAAACTGCCTTCAGCTAAATGATCCTCAAGTCCCTGGCTACCAAATCCTGACAGTACGTCCCAGTTCAAGGCGATCAGTGGCAAACCTGCGGAGAGTGCATCAAGGTCGCTAATCCATTCGCCCTGGTGACCCAAAACGATCACACCCGCGGCGCGTTTGAGGATCGCCGACATATCACTTCCCTTGAGCATCTTTTCCAGCGTCCGTATCTTCACGCGCAGCGCGCTCCACCCTTTGGCTTCACACTCGTCCTCAATGGCATCCGCGACATCCGAAAAGAACGTTGTGTCCGCGTCGGCAACGGCAATAATGACGAGTTCCGCGCGTGCTGTCTTAAACCAGGCCGCCATGGAGTCCTTCTGGTACCCCAGCTTGTCGATCGCGGACTGGATGCGCCTCGCGGTGACCGGACTGACGGTCTTGGTCTTATTGACGTAATTCGAAACGGTTGCGTTTGACGTCTTTGCTTCAGCGGCAACGTCGTTGAGCGTGACGGTTCTCGATGTCTTCATGTTTTTGATGCCTAGTCGAGGCTACGATTGCCTGAGGACCCTGGCCGTAGCCGGGCGGAGCCATCTTACCGTTGGTTGCAGCGGACGTGCTGCCTGTTTCGTCTGAACAAAACGTGCAGCTGCGCTTCAGTGAGCGGCGAGCCGTGGGGCGAGTTAAGGCCGAAATCGATGATCTCGGGGAAGGCAACAAAATGGTGGCCGTAGTACGAAGAAGGGATTTCCCGAGTAGTGGTGATGTATCGACTCGGCTAGCATAATTGCAAATTCACACGGTTCATGGGCGCAACGCACAAGAGTCTGGCGCACAGCATGTGGGTGTCCCAGTCTTGGTGCAACAGTGAGTCCAGCTTCATTGCTCCGCAACGCGGGGGCCGATTGGCACGTAACGTGCTTTTATTTTTTCCGCGAAAGTTATACGTTTAACTAAAGGTGAAATCATGAATGAACGCCGTCGGCACGTAATCCAGTTATTTGGCGCTGCCGCTCTGTCCGTGGGTATGCCGCTTGCCCATGCCGCCGCTCGGCAGCGCATAGCACTTGCCATCAATGGCAACCTCGGCGACAAGTCATTTTTTGACCTGGGTGCAGCCGGCATCCGACAGATTCAGGCTAAAAACGCAGGTAGTGTTGAAACGAAGGTGATCGAGATGGGGGTGGACCGCACACGATGGGAACCCACCGTCGGAGACCTTTCTGGGCAAGGTTGGGATCTGATCATCGCCTGCACCTACGAAATGGGCGATGTCATCGCTGACGTCGCCGCCGACAACCCCAAGCAGACCTATGTCCTGTTCGACGGGGTAGTGCCTTATGAAAAAGGCGCTAACCGCAATGTTGCCTCCATCGTCTACAAACAGAATGAAGCTTCCTATCTTGCCGGATTTCTGGCCGCAAGCCTGCTGAAGGATGGCTCGCTCGCAGGACCGGGCAAGCATTCCCTTGGCTTTCTTGGGGGGATGGACATACCGGTGATAAACGACCATCTGGTCGGGTACATCGCTGGGGCTCAGGCTGTCGACAGTAACATCAGGCTCGCGATTTCGTATGCCGGAACTTTCAACGATGCAGCGAAGGGAAAGGAACTGGCGCTCGCGCAGTATCGGTCGGGGGTGTCGATTGGCTTTAACTGCGCAGGTCAGACAGGCTTCGGGCAACTGGCTGCCGCCAAGGATGCTGGCGGCTATGCAATCGGCGTCAACTCCGACCAGGAAGCGATCTTTAGCGCTACGGATCCAGCCATCGCCGCCCGCATCATCACTTCAGTTCTCAAGCGGGTCGATGTGACGACCGTCCGCGCGTTTGACCAGTTCCGGTCGAAGTCGCTTCATACCGGAGCGGTCGAGGCAGTCGGACTGGCGGAAAATGCGGTCGGCCTGGTGGAAGGTCCTGCGTTCAGGACGGTTGCATCGCCTGCTTTGCAACAACGCCTCGCGCAGGTCAAGTCCGAGATTGTTTCGGGGAAGCTGAAGGTGCCTTCCGCATTTGGAATGAGCACGCAGGCCTTGAATACCCTGCGCGCATCGGTGCGGGCGTAAAGCATATGTCGACCGAACCTCTAGTCCAGTTTCTGGCCGTCCAGAAAGTCTATCCGAACGGCACGCGAGCGCTGGCAGGTGTGTCGTTCACGATTCGCGCCGGTGAAATTCACGCGATTTGCGGAGAGAATGGGGCGGGCAAGTCGACGCTCATGAAAATTCTCTTCGGTCTTGAGCAACCGTCCGCAGGAATGCTCCGGATTGGCGGCACAGATGTGTCACTGCGATCAACGCGAGACGCCGCTCTGGCGGGAATCGGAATGGTTCACCAGCATTTCTCGCTGGTTCCCTCGCTGACCGTTGCAGAGAATATTGCATTAGGCTTCGAGCCAACTGTTGGCGGGTTTGTCTTCAACCGTCGCGCGGCCAACGCATTCGCTGAAGCACTCTCCGTCAAATATCGGCTGCAAATTGATCCGCGCGCCACAGTGGCCTCGCTATCAGTCGCAATGAAGCAAAAGGCAGAAATCTTGAAGGCTCTGGCGCGCGACGTTCGTTTGCTGATTCTCGATGAGCCTACGGCAGTTTTAACACCGGTCGAAACGAGCGAACTCTTTGATCATTTGCGACAGCTGAAAGCCTCCGGCGTCACGATCCTCTTCATTTCACACAAGCTGAAGGAAGTGCGAGCGATTGCGAATCACATTACCGTCTTGCGTGCGGGCAAAGTAAGTGGAAGCGCGCCGCTATGCTCGCTCGCGGACGCCGAGGTTACCCGTCTCGCAATGGGACAGGCAGTACCTCAAGTTTCCCGGCAGAGCCACCGGGTGAAAGGGAACACGGCGCTAGAAGTCATTGCGGTGTCCAGAGCCGCGCGACGCTCGTCTTCAAGGGTAATCGACGTCTCCTTCAATGTCGCGGAAGGCGAAATAGTCGGCGTCGCCGGCGTTGACGGAGCGGGACAGGAGGGGCTAGTCGAGGTACTGACCGGCGATGCTGTGCCTGACACTGGCGAGGTACTGCTCGGCGGTAGCCAGATTCATGGTCTGCCGAAATCGACATTGCGCGCGCTCGGCATTTCGCATTTACCCGCCGATCGATACAAGGCTGGCGGCGCGCCTGCTCTGAGCCTCACAGAAAATGCTATCGCCCTGGCTCGAAGATCGTCCCGGCTGAGCTGCGGACCCTACCTGAAGAAAAAAGCATGTGAGGTGCTCGCGCGAGAAATGATCGATGGTTACGACGTTCGTTGCACGTCGCCTGATCAATCGCTCGGATCGTTGTCGGGTGGGAACGCGCAAAAGCTGATTGCTGCACGCGAATTCAGTGTCAAGCCGCGTTTTTTGATCGTCGAGGAGCCGACACGAGGGATCGATGTGCTCGCCGCAAGCACCATACACAGCCGCATTCTCGATCTGGCCAAATCGAAGACGGCCGTACTTCTCCTTACTTCAGATCTCGATGAGTTGCTGACGCTCAGTGACCGGGTTCTCGTCATGCACGATGGTCGGATTGTTGCACAGTTCAATAACAGCGCTAACCTCACAACTGAGGATATTGGCCGCGCCATGCTTGGTGTGGAGGCATCCCATGCATAAAGACATTCTCAGACGGGGTGCACGACTATGCCTCATTCTGGCCGTCATCGTCGTGGTGCTATTACCCGTCGTTGCTTCCCTCGGTGACCCACGCGCAGCGTTTGTCACCTTCGTGTTTGGGCCGATTAACGACATGCGTCATTTCGGCAATGTGTTGGAAGCGATGACGCCGTTACTGTTCACCGGTCTGGCCGTCGTCATGATGTTTAAAGCAGGCGCCTCTAACCTCGGGGCAGAAGGCGCCTTCTTTCTCGGCGGGGTTGCGGCTACCTGGGTTCTCCTGAAGGTCCCGATGTCTGCACCGTTCCTGCCGATCGTGGCGATCGCCGTGGGGGGCGTGGTAGGGGCCAGTGTCTGCGTCGTTCCCGCATGGCTCAAGGCCAGTGTAGGTGCATCGGAGCTGGTTTGCTCCCTGATGCTGAACTATGCCGCGCTCTTCATTGGTCTGTACGTCGTCAACTATCATCTGCGTGATCCCAACGCCGGTGCGATGCTTTCGTTCAGGATACCGGTCGACGGCAAGCTGCCCCGGATACTCGAAGGCACACGCGTACATCTTGGTTTTGTGATCGGTCTTCTTTGTTGTGCGCTCAGTGCGGTTTATCTCTACAACACACGGTGGGGCTACGAAGTTCGGCTCGTCGGCAGTAGTCCTCTTTTCGCGCGCCATGTCGGCGTGCGCACGGTAATGGTGGGGCTTATCGCACCTTGCATCGGGGGCTTCATTGCAGCGGCCGGGGGCGCCATCGAAATCGAGGGCATGTACTCGCGATTTTCATGGACGGATCTGCCGGGACTTGGCTGGAATGGTCTAGTCGTAGCAATCCTCGCGAACAACAATCCGGTCTTTGTGCCGGTCGCGGCAATCTTTCTTGCTTACCTTGAGGTTGGCGGTGACCTGCTTGCGCAGAATTTCGCCGTTCCAGCCGAGGTAGTGGGTGTCATCAAGGCACTGGTCATCCTTTTTTCGACCGTATCTATTACAGCAAGGAGCCCTCGCGTCAAGCGGATGCTCGTGCGTGCACTCCGCGGCGCACGGAAACTCAACACGGAGGTTTGAGCCATGAGTTTCGAAAGTCATATTCCCGATCTTATCGGTGTCGTGAACGCGATGCTGCGGGTGGCGACACCCATTCTCCTTGCCGGCATCGGTGCGCTTCTTTCCGAGCGCGCGGGCGTGATCAATCTCGGACTGGAGGGAACGATGCTGTCCAGCGCGCTTGCCGGCGTGGTGGTCAGCGCCTATACCGGATCGGCAGCTCTTGGCCTGCTGGGTGCGATTGTCGTGGGTGCGATGCTGGGAGCCCTGCTGAATGGTGCCGTGGAGATACTAAGGGCGGACCTGATTCTTTCGGGTGTTGCGCTGAATCTCGCGGCGTCCGCCGGTACGGTCATGTGCCTTTATTGGCTTACTGGGGATAAAGGCATGTCGTCCTCGCTACATAGCAAAGTACTTCCGAACATCGCGATTCCGTTCGTCAGCGATATCCCGCTGATCGGTCCAATCCTGTCGGGGCGGAACATCATGACTTATGTCGCGTTCGTGTCTGTCCCTGCCGTCTCGCTGATGCTAGGCAACACAACGTTCGGACTGCGTCTGAGAGCGGCGGGACAGGATCCGAGTTCGACCGCTATCGCAGGTGTACGGGTCGCGAGAATACGCCTTGCCGCTCTAGTACTGTCGGGCATTTTCGCTGGCATGGCGGGCGCGTATCTGTCGATGGGCTATGTCAGCTGGTTTGGCGCAAACATGTCCGGTGGTCGTGGCTTCATTGCGATCGCAGCAGAAGTGATGGGTGGGGGAACTGCGTACGGAACCGGCGTCGCCGCCCTGGTGCTAGGTGGGGCCGAGGCAGTAGCTGTAACAGTTCAAAGCTACGGCGCGCCAAGCGAGTTGATACAGGCAGTTCCTTATCTGGTGCCTGTGATAGCACTTGCTTTTTATGCGCGGCAGCGTCAACGACGCACGGCGACACTGAAGTAGTAGTGAGATGTTGAACCCGGAGATATGAATGATAAGAAAGAACGTGATTTTTGACACAGACCCAGGCGTTGACGACGCGATGGCCCTGCTTTTCCTTGCACGGTCACCTCTGGTGCGCCTCATTGGAATTACCACATCCCACGGCAACGGTGATATCGACACCACAACGCGCAATGCACTTTTTCTCGCGGAATGGCTGGGCGTTGATGCCGAAGTGTATGAGGGCGCTCGTCATCCGCTGAAAGGTGTCGCGACACCGCCACCGACGTTTATTCATGGCGAGAACGCACTCGGTGACATTGCGATTCCGGATGTGCTTGGTCGGCGGGCTTCATCCATGCCGGCGCACAGATTCATTATCGAAACTGTAAAGGCACGGCCACACGAAATCTCGATAGTCGCCGTTGGTCGAATGACGAACCTTGCACTCGCACTTCGCGAGGCTCCGGAAATTGCAGGACTGGTAAAAGAGGTTGTGGTGATGGGAGGGGCGTTCGGATGTCATGGCCACACCGGTAACGTGACCCCCTTGGCCGAGGCCAACATAATTGGTGATCCCCTCGCAGCCGACGAAGTATTCGGCGCCGTCTGGCCGGTCACGCTAGTGGGTCTGGACGTCACGCAGCAGACGATCATGACGCGCGAGTATCTTGCAGATATTGCTCGATCGGCGGGGAAAGATGGAGAAATGATTTGGGACGTTTCCCGAGGTTACGAGGCGTTTCACCGAAGCAGTGGCGTAGAAGACGGTATCTATGTGCATGACTCGTCGGCAGTCGCCTATCTGCTTGACCCGTCCTTGTTCGACGTGGTGGCCGGCCCTGTGCGCGTGATTGAGGACGGCTTTGCGAAAGGGCATACGATCCGTTCGAAAGCTGGCGCATGGGGTGAACGTCCATCGGTTCAAGTATGTGTTGGAGTCGATTCCATTCGGCTCCTTGACCTTTATCGGAATACGCTGATGCAGGGCATTACTGTCTAGGGGACTGACGGGCCACCGCCAGGTCATCAGCGCTACCGGCGGTGGGATGCTGACTTTGACCTGATTCTGCGTAGATGAACACACGGACATCAGACATCGCAGGCGTTGTCTGACTCATTCGTGTTGAGAGGCGAAATACTGATTGTACAAATGCCATTAATAAATATTATGTAATTAGAACTACTAATTTAAAGAAACTGGTGCGGAGAGATATCAATGAACGGGATGAGTTTCACGAATTCTGGGACACGCTCCCACAGCGGATATTGGGCGAGGGTGGCGCGCGCCGCCGTATTCCCGGCAACCGGGGCGTTATGGGCAGGTATTTTCTTTCTCGGTGCAACGAACGCGCACGCAGCGGACGCGGCCGATAGCAACGCGGCGAATGTTGCGCAAACCGACGGTATGGCCTCGAGCGATCAGGCAGCAACATTGATGAGTCAATCGGCGGGCCCGTCGGTTGGCGTAGGCGAGTCGGCGTTGCTCAAGACGACCGCAGACGAGAAACCATGGCTTCATCAGACGATAAGCCTCATCAACAGTAGTCTGACCCGTTTTGGACCCTATCGAACGGGGGACGTCTATCTCGAGTACGAGTACTACGGTAGAAAAGGGCCGTTTGATCTATATGGGTACGTCGACGCGCCAAAAGTACTCGATGTTGGTAGCCAGCACAGTTCGGGGATCTGGGATAAGGGCTCGCCGGTATTTAGCGAACAGGAACCCCGGGTAGCACTGGATACGCTCGCGGGACGGAATCTGCAGTTTGGCCCTTTCAGCCACATATATCTGGCAACCGACTGGATCTACGACATGGGTCAGAACCAGTCTCAGCGTCAGAATACGCTGTATTTTGGAGTGGGCACGGACATCGACACCCATACGCCGCTTGCCCTTTCTGCAAACCTTTATGTGCGGCGTCAGTGGGAAAACTACGGCGCGGCGAATGAAGACTCGTGGGACGGGTACAGGCTTGCGATGAACTATTTTTATCCGTTAGGACATTTTCTGGGCGGTGACGTGAGCTATGCCGGGTTCTTTGACTACGATTTCGGATCGAAGCTGCGGGAGGAAACGGGAGACAACTCACGCACTGACACGGCGTTCGTTGCGACCAACGGCCTGGTGTATTCACGTGGTCATCTGAGGCTCATTGGAGTTGCTCGATATTTCCATAATGGTGGTCAATGGAATGGTGTTGCGCTGAATTTCGGTGAGGGAGAGTTTCAGAATCGATCGACTGGCTGGGGCTATTATCTTGAAGTGGGGTATCAGTTTTGATCAATTTCGAATCCGATGTGCATTCGCCTCCGAGCCCGCAGGTAATCGTTCTGGGAAGCTTGAACCTCGATCTGGTACTGCATGTTCGACGCATGCCGGAGGCGGGAGAGACGCTGGCGAGCGATGAAGGGGCAATCCATTGCGGAGGGAAAGGTGCAAATCAGGCCGTGGCTTGCGCGCGGCTTGGTACAACCGTCGCGATGGTCGGTGCGGTCGGGCAGGATGCTGCGGGGCAGACGCTTCTGGATGCGTTGGAACAGGAAGGCATCCAGACAAACAGCGTTGCTCGCGTTTCCGATACCTCTTCCGGGGTCGCGGTAGTTGCGATCAGTCCAGACGGTGACAATCGCATCATGCTTTCGGCCGGCGCCAATGCCGCGGTAACCGCCGAAAGCGTACTTGCTGCGGATGAACTCGTCGAATTGGCGTCGCTATTGGTGTGTCAACTGGAAGTTCCGCGAGAGGCAGTCCTCGCTGGTTTGCAGCAAGCAAGAAAGCACGGTCTGGTGACGGTTCTTAATGCGGCGCCGGCCTCTAGCGATGTGCTACCCGGAGCCATGCTGGAGATGGTGGACTATCTGATCGTCAATGAGTCAGAGGCGGCCTCCATTGCCGGGATTGAGGTTGTAGACACGCCTTCGGCATTCGCGGCGGCAAGACATTTGCGGAACGCTGGCGGCAATGTCGTGTTGGTCACGCTTGGATCGGCAGGGGTGGTAGTGAGTACCTCCGACCGTGAGTTCCACGTTCCTGCGGTGAAGGCAAACGTCGTGGACACTACGGCCGCGGGCGACACTTTCGTCGGCGCACTCGCAGCAGGGCTGGTCGAACGGAGGACGCTTGACGACGTGATCGGCTTTGCAGTCGCGGCGGCTGCCGTCACGGTAAGCCGAGCAGGCGCGCAGGCGTCGATCCCGTTTCGTTGGGAGGTCGCAGGTGCTGGAAACATACACACCGATTGACCGACGTTTGCTGGATGGCAGGCGTGCCAAACGTGCGTCTTCGACAAGAATCGGTGCTCTTTCTTGTCCCGTGGCATCGAGCTTGTTCGCTATACGTCGATTTCCTTGCTACTGAGCTGATTTCGTAGCCACGTCGCGGCACGGCCGGATCTGGCTGCAGTGTTCCAGATCAGGTCGGTGCCGACTGTCCATTCGGTATGCGGGTACGCGTCCAGTTTGAGTTCGATGAGCTCGCCTGATGCGAGCTCATCCGCAATTAATCTCTTAGGGAGGGTGATCCACCCCAAGCCATCCTTGGCGGCTTCCAGCAGCATCAGGTAGCTCTCGACAAACCAGCAACGTGGAGCTTTGAGGTATTCACCGGTCGGAAGGTTCAGGCTATGCATGACGACGATCTGCCGATAGTCGCCCAGTCGGGAAAAGCTGATCCGGTCCGCGCGAGCCAGGGGATGTTTGTGGTGCACCGCGTGGGTAAGTTTGATGTTTCCGAGGCGCCGAAACGCGATCTCGTCCGGGTAGTGTGCCTGCGCGAACGTCAGCCCGAGCATCACGTCGCCGTGTTGCACAGCACGCAGAACGTCGTCCTGAACGGGGTGCCGGATTTCCAGTCCGATGTCGGGAAACGCGCTATCGAAACCCTGAAGTGCGCTCGCAATCGCAGCGTAGGGAATGGCGTCATCGATTGCACCCACGAGGCGAGGTTCCACGTCTGAGTTGAGGCTGTTCGCACGCTCCTGCATGGATACGCAATGCGACAAAATTGACTCGGCCTCGCACAGGAGACTCTTGCCTTCGGCCGTCAATGCCGGATATCTGCCGGACCGGTCGAATAGCGTCACTCCGAGGTCAATCTCCAGGTTGCTCACTGCCGTGCTCACAGCGGACTGGACCTTGCCCAGACGACGAGCAGCGGCAGAAAACGATTGCGCCCGAGCTGTCGTGACAAACGCCTCAAGCTGGTCAAAGGAGAAGTGCATGTGCGGTCTATCTGGAAGTTAGATACATCCTGATTTTACGCAAGCCGGATCGTTTGCGATGCTGCGGTTTGTCCATACACCCCCGCATAGTAGGTCCGATTTCTGGACATGGCATGCATAAATCGCACGGGTTTCCAGTTTGCAACGTGCCGGAAGCCCGGTTTCCATAGCTTACGCCTCGTTCGCACATAGTAAGTAACTCGTACGGAGTATCAACAAGTGAGACATACCTTAATACGTGCTGATTACGTTGTTCCAATGACAGCCGATAACGCTGTCATCGCCGATGGCGCTGTCGTGATCGATTCCGCTGGCAGAATCGCTGCGGTAGGTAGCGGCGAGACGCTCCAACGAGACTATCCGGACGCGTCGGTCAGATGGCTACGCGATCGTCTGCTGATGCCAGGCTTGATCAACGCGCATTGTCACTCCGGCTTGCTGCGTGGGACGGCTGAAGGGCTGCCCGTGTGGGACTGGCTGCAACAATTTATCGATCCGATGCACCGCGTTCTGAGGCCAGAAGAGGCTGAAGCGGCATCCTGGCTCTGTTATGCGGAGGCGCTTCTTTCGGGTACGACCACGATCGTCGACATGTGGCGCTATATGGATGGCAGTGCTCGCGCCGCCGCAGAGCTGGGAATCCGGGCGGTCCTGGTGCCGTACGTGGCCGAACATCCGGACCACAACTATTTCGAGACCCTAGATACAAACGAGGCGCTGATCCGGCGGTGGCATGGTGAAGCGGGCGGCCGGATTCAGACATGGGTAGGTCTGGAGCATATGTTCTACGCTGTGCCTGCAGCATGGCAGCGCGCTACGGCGATCACGCGCGAGTATGGCGTTGGTTTGCATACGCACAGTAACGAAAGTCGCTTCGACGTGGAGGAGACCCATCGCCGCTACGGCTTGCGACCAGTCGAAGCGCTGGAGAAGTTTGGATTGCTGGATGCGCCGCGTGTACTACTTGCGCATGGTGTCTGGCTGGACGACAGGGAAATCGCCATTCTGGCGGATCGGGGTGTCGGTGTCGCTCATAACCCGGTCAGCAATATGAAGCTTGCCAGCGGCGCAGCTCCCGTCGAAAAGCTCCTCGTGGCAGGCGTGGCAGTGGGTCTCGGCTCGGACGGGGAAAAGGAGAACAACAATCTGGACGTATTCGAGGAGATGAAGGTCGCATCGTTGCTGGCCAAGTTGTCGAGCCTCAATGCGGCTGCGCTGGATAGCTGGTCCGTTTGCCGGATGGCGACCGCGACGGGGGCGCAAGCCTTGGGACTGGGCGGTGAAACGGGCTCGCTGGAAGTGGGAAAGTCGGCGGACCTGATTGCGGTGCGAACCGATACGCCACGAATGACGCCGCTGGTAACGGGCTCTCTGATGAATTTTCACCACAATCTCGTACATGCGGTGCAAGGGGGAGACGTCGATCTTACGATGGTCGCCGGTCGCGTTCTTGTGGAGAACGGGAAGCTGCAGAGTGGTGATCTGCGCTCGTTGATTGATCGTGTCAACGGACTCGCGCCCGGTCTGTTCGAGCGGCGCAGTGCGTGGCTGGCGGCACACGGTACGGTCAACGCGCTCGTTGGTTCGTCAGAATCGATCTGAACGGGACCGGTCACGTGGGCACTTTCGGGCGTTGCAATCGGGGCGCGCTATCGCGTCCGGGTTTTTGCGGCGATGTGGCCCTATGCTGTACACAATCTTCTTTGAGTGTCATGACTGAACGCTTTACTAGTGTTGAAGATTCGACGGGATTTGCTTTTGTCCTGTTCGGAGGAACGGGCGACCTCGCCAGGCGCAAACTTCTGCCTGCGCTCTATGCGGCACACCGCGACGGCATGCTCGATCTTGATGGCAAGATCGTCTCCGTCGCGCAGACTGCGTTGGACCCCAGCGGCTACCTGGAATGGGTCAATGATCAGGTCAAGCCGCACATCTCTGGGACGATCGACATGCAGGTGTGGCGAGAGTTTCTCGAACGCATTGTCTATGTGTCTGGCGACCTGGATAAACCGGAGGTGTTCTCGTCTCTGAGTGACGCGCTGAGTGCTACTCACGGCACGCGCATTTTTTATATGGCGACCGGTCCCGCTTTGTTTGTGCCGGTCTGCCATGCATTGGCGGAGGCCGGACTGACGGAGGGGGCCAGACTTGTATTGGAAAAGCCACTTGGCTACGACCTTGAATCGTCCAATGCGATCAACGACGCCGTCGGAAAAATATTTGACGAAGATCAAATCCTCCGGATCGATCACTACCTCGGAAAGGAGGCAGTGCAGAACCTCTTTGCATTGCGATTTGGCAATTCCTTATTCGAACCGCTTTGGCGTCGCGAATGGATCGAGAGCGTACACATTACGGTGGCGGAGGAGTTAGGTGTCGGAGGGCGTGAAACCTTCTATGACCAGACGGGTGCTTTGCGTGACATGGTACAGAATCATCCGCTTCAGTTACTGGCGATCGTCGCGATGGAACCACCGCAGTCGATCGATGCAGACTCGGTGCGCGATGAGAAGTTACGAGTGTTGCACGCCCTGAAGCCGATGGGCGCCGAGGATATCCGACAGAATGTCGTGCGCGGCCAATATCGCGCCGGTGCCGTCAGGGGCGAAACGGTAGACGGTTACATCGACGAGCCAGGTATCAGGCAGGACAGTTCCACAGAAACGTTTGTCGCGCTGAAGACAGATGTCGAAAATTGGCGCTGGGCCGGTGTGCCGTTTTTCCTGCGCACAGGAAAAAGGCTTGCCGCCAGCGTAGCTGAAATTGTTATTAATTTTCGGGCCGTCCCTCATTCCGCAGTGGGTTCGATTGCCTTGCGTCCCGGGTCGAACCGACTCCTGATACGTTTGCAGCCCGATGAATTGATCCGGCTTGGCGTGCTTGCAAAGCAGCCGGGACTGGACATGACGCTGCAGAAGGTCCACCTCAATCTGGCATTCGATCAATTATTTCAGCGACGCAAAATGGACGCTTATCAGCGTCTCTTGCTCGACGTGATTGCCGGCCGGCTCGCACTGTTCGTCCGACGCGACGAGCAACAGGCTGCCTGGAACTGGATTGCGCCGATCCTCCGCGAATGGAACGCTCCCGGGAGCTTCACCAGGCTCTATGTGGCTGGTATGTGGGGGCCGGCTGCCGCGAGCGCGCTGCTTGCAAGACACGGTACGTGCTGGCTGGAAGAGGAAAACTGAACATGTCAAAACTCACCATATATTGCCCGCTTCGTAGCGGGATAAGTTTTCAATCGACAGTAGACTCTTTGAGAATCAGTAAATGAAACCTCGCTATCCTGGGATTCACCATGCCGCGTTCACGAAATGCCAAGCCTAAGCAGTCAATCAGGCGTTCGGCGCGATGGCCTAAGCATTTTCTCTTGCCCATGCCAGAAACGTGCGTGCGTGATCTTTCGTTGGCCAACCATCTGGCATTGATTGGCTGCACAATGGAAACGGGCAGCCGGCATCATCTGAACGAGCTCACGCGGATCACTTATCAGGCGTTTTGTTTGTGGGAGGCAGGCTACGGTGATGTTACTTCAGAGGTCTTTCGACACGCTGAAGCAGTCCTGGATCGCGCAGTGGCGCGTGCCGAAAAGACGGGTGTTTGGAGGTTGGAGGAAAGCGAAAGCCCGCCACTGAAAGAGGTGCTTTGCATGCACGATCGGCAGATTGCCGTGGTGTCGACTCGAGTATTTCTGGAAGCGAAGATGGCCTTAGGCAGACTGCTTCAAATTGATCATGTCATCTCTCCGATACAACGTCGGCTCGGACGGGCAGCGGACGGATACACTGAACCGGATGGTAGGAGTTCGACTGTCCGGGCACATGATTGATGGATTCCGACTGGAGTGCGCAGTTGGCAGGAATGCGTTGATCTTTCTTGCAGGCAACCGCAGAAAAGTCGTCATCCATCAGGTGGGTTTTTGTCGAAACAAATGGAAAGGATGCATGAGCCAGAAGCGGGAAACGATTGATATAAATCTCTTACGTGTTCTCTATGCGGTGCTGACCGAGCAGAGTGTGACTCGTGCGGCCGCCAGGCTCGGCCAGTCCCAGCCCGCGATTAGTGCCGCATTGAAGCGGTTGCGCGGCGTCAGCGGCGACGTGTTGCTCGTACGGTCGAAAACGGAATGGCCCCGACTCCCTATGCCGCGCAGTTGCTCGGGCCGGTCAGGCAGGCTCTGGAAGGGATCGGGCAGATCCTGGCGCCCCAGCCATTTTTCGACCCCGCTAGCTCGAAGCGATGCTATCGCATTGGTTCTCCAGACTATCTGAGCACGCGCTTCATGCCAACTCTCATTGAAAATTTTCGTAGAGTTGCTTCGCGGGTCAATATTGAGTTCCATGCGCTTGGGCCCTGGTGTGATTACGAAGCTGCACTTGAGGAAGGTAGTTTGGACCTCGTTATAGGCAACTGGCCCGACCCGCCAGCGCACCTGTATCGGACAAATTTGCTTGCCGATCAGTTGGTTTGTCTTGTTTCGAGAGATCATCCTTTTGCGCGTGGTGATCTTCCGACTGTCAAGCAATACCTTGAGGCGCATCACGTGGCGGCAATAGCTTATTCAACCAGTCGGCGCGGAACGATCGACGTACTGCTTTCACGTCTTCGGCTCAAAAGAAGCGTTGCAGTGACGTTGCCGCACCTCAACGTTGCGCCGTATGTTCTCCTTCAAACGGATCTGGTACTGACAACGACGCGAATTTTTGCGGAGTACTATTCGAATATTCTGCCGTTGGCGGTGGTGCCTACACCGATGGATTTTCCGCCGATACAGTATTACCAACTGTGGCATGAGAGATCCCATCATTCTGAGGCAGTGCGATGGCTTCGAGGAGTGGTGGCAACTGCCGTCCACTCTTTGACAGGCGCGGTAGCGATTCAATCTTCGACGCTGGCTTGAACTGAAGACGCTATGCTGGACCGCCCCCCAATAGGTTGGACCTGTTCAGGACGAGCTGCGAAGATTGAGGTCACTCACCGCCTTTGCGATGCCATCGGCACTGCTTGCCTGCACCACGTGCAAAGAGTCCGCTGTGAAATCGGTGTCTGCTTCGTGAGACCAGGTCACATGATACGGAACATGTACGCCCCACCGCCCATCGATACCACAGGCGCAATATCTGAGCGTAGCGAATTGCCAACCATGGCAAATCGTCGGGCATCGATGCCAAACTGGGACAGTAGGCGCCCATAGGTACGCACATCCTTCTCAGAGACAATCTCGACTCGATGAAACAGATCAGTCAGCCCGCAACTTTCTACCTTTTGCTCCTGGTGAAGCGTACAACGAAGCAATATTGTCACCGCACCATGCCCACAAGGGAAGGGGGTGGGGGCACTGTCAACTTGCGGGACTTCGTCGATGTTGATGCATAAGGCACTGTGGCTCAGAAAGTATTCGACGGAGCTTGGGTGACATTGGTAAATTCGCGCCATGCGACGAACCGGGCCGCGAGGCGTTTGCGATAGAGAGAGGCGCGCAGCAGATGTCGTTTCAGTGCGAAGTGCTGCCGGATCGGACCGAAGCTCGACAGGAAGGCCTGCGTGCGCTTCGGGTCGCGAAAGCCTCGCATGCGTCGCTCGCGCTCCCGCGTGGGCTGATGGCTGTTCTCCGCACGGTTGTTGACACGGGCCGCAGCCTTGACGAACACATGCTTCACGCCGACCAGCTCCGGGATGTCGGCTTTCGCCGCCGGATAGCTACGCAATTGATCGGTGACGATCTTGCGTGGCACCGGGTTCGAGCGCAGCACCCGCTTGAAGAAACGTTTGGCGGCGGCCTTGTCGCGCCGCGTTTGCAGCAGGATGTCGAGTTCGACGCCATGCTCGTCGACTGCACGCCAAAGCAGGTAAGGCTCGCCACGCAGGGTGACGAACATCTCGTCGAGGTGCCACGTGCTACCCGGCTTGCGGCGCGCCGCTTTCACCCGATTGGCAAAGCCCGCGCCGAACTTCTCGCACCAGCGGCGAATCGTTTCGTAGCTGACCGTCACGCCGCGCTCGAACAGCAACTCTTCAATGTCGCGCAAGCTGAGCTGGAACCGAAAGTACCACCGCACCGCATGGCTGATGATCGTCGCCGGGAACCGGTGGCCGTGATAAAGCGATCTAGTTTTCGTCATCGCTTCATGTTACGCGAACACCCCGCCGACGTGACAGCGCCATCGGGACATCTGAATGGATCTTCATCCGGTCCTAATCGAAGAACCTCCTTCCCAGTCAAGACCCGCGAGATTCCGCCGCCGGCCCTCCGGACCAACACCAACTCCAACTACCGGACAGCAAAGAAAATGCCCGCTCGAATAGGGCTCACCCGTGGACCCGACACCCCGTTAAAGTGCCCACGCAACGCCGACGACACCTTGATTCTGCTAGCCATGTTCACGGTATTTGGGAGCGGATAAGAAATCGGGGGGGGCGTTGACTGTCGAGTGAATTCAGGCGATCTAAAGTGGAGGATCCGCGTGACGAAACAGGTCTCCAGCCTGCCGCCGAGCAGTTCTACTCGCGTTTGCAGAAGGGAGTGAGCCCCGTTCATCGACCAACGGATTTGTTGACGTTTCGTGAGTCGTGGATTTATCAGATGGATTCATGACCGATTCGGCCGACGCAGACTGCACTATCCGCTGCACCGGCGTGGAGACCGTAGAACAGTGGCAAAGATTCGATTTCAAGATTGAGCGATGCGATCAGTGTACGTAGGGGGGCGATCGATCACACCATGCTCGCTGCGACGCACATCGTTTCAGTGCGGATAAAAACACGGGGCACGGTGATTGCTGGACTTGTGGTCAAGCAGGCGGCGATCGTCTGCGTCTATATTCCAGTCCAACCCAGGAGGGACAGATCATGAGCAAGGCAACCAGCACATTAATCGCGGCCCTCGCCGCACTCACGTTGTCGGGCGGCGCTTATGCACAGACGGCCGGAGGCTCAAACGGCAGCGGCACGGCCGGCAGCACGGCTAGCCCGGCGAACCAGACGAACCAGGTGAACGGTGCAACGGGCGGCTATGGTACGCCAGGCGCCACCAAATCGGACAGCGGCATGGCCACCAGATCGCCGAACTCGGGTCTGCCGAATGGCACGAACAGCAGTTCGACGTCTGGCACCAGCGCTCCCAAGAGTAACAACACGCTCGCGACCCCGAGCGTAGTGTCACCGGCCGCCGGCCAATAGGCGCTGGTAAGGATGACAACTAGCCGCGAATAGACGCAAGCGCAAAGCGAACAAGCGCTTCAGTAGCATGGGGCGCAAGCGTAATTGCGACCGGCGCCCCAGTTTCGCGGCTAGCAGCGGCTTAGTTAATACGCTCGAAGGATGACCGCTTCGAGGAAGATCGAAGGACCGCAATGGGTCGCACACCACCGACTGCCGTTAGGCAATAGCGGGCCAATTCCGGCCTTCTTTCGACGTTACTAATCGAATCTTCAACAACGCAAAGAGTCAGGCCGAATGCTTCGCTTGGCACTATCAACTTGCCGAGAGTGGGACGGCACTACGGCAGATGTGCCGATTGGTCAGAAGACAGTCGACGGATTTTGGGCGAGTTCGGCGAATTCGCGCCATGCAACGAACCGGGCTGCGAGTTGTTTGCGATAAAGTGAGGCGCGTAGCAGGTGCCGCTTCAGTGCGAAATCTTGCCGGATCGGTCCGAAGCGTGAGAGGAATTCTTGCGTGCGTTTCGGGTCGCGAAAGCCACGCATGCGACGCTCGCGTTCGCGTGTCGGTTGGTGGCTGTTCTCCGCGCGGTTGTTCAGGCGGGCGGCCGCTTTAACGAACACATGCTTCACATTCACCAAAGCTGGAATTTCGGCCTTTGCGGCCGGATAACTGCGCCGAGAACAGTCACCAGCCAACCCGTAGGCGCGAACGCCAGATGTGCGGTTTTCGCGACGCCCGTCGCACGCAGGCGTTTCTCTCATGCTTCGGCCCGATTCGGCAGCACTTCGCGTTGCCCAGACATCAGATGAACGCGGCATGTCATCGCGCCATACTAATAGAACGCCTCGCCACATGGCATGGTTGGACTTTATCAGCCGCAATCGAGACAGCAATCTGATCAGGATAACTACGCATGCGCAGCACATTTTGCCTACAGACGCCAACTTGACAACGCTGGCTGCAGCGCAGTGCTACTTTGAAAAATCGATCGACCATAACGGCGAACCCGAGACGGTCACGATCGACAAGAGTGGGGCGAATCTGGCCGCGCTCGAGGCCCTCAACGCCGGGCGCGACACGCCGATCAAGATCCGCCAGAACAAGTATCTGAATAACATCGTGGAACAGGACCACCGGGCTATCAAGCGACGTACCCGGCCGATGCTTGGGTTCAAGACCTTTCGATGTGCCCGTATTTTGCTGGGCGGTATCGAGCTCATGCACATGATTGCGAAAGGGCAGATGCAAAACAGCAGTAGCGGTCAGACTCCCGCTGAGCAGTTCTACTCGTTATCAAAATAAGCATCCCTTATTATTTCGATATTTCTCTGCTCACCGTTCTTAATGCGACAGAACCGAATCTTGGCAGACCCGTTTCCTGAAGTTGACAATGCCCGAGCGTCACGTCGCTCGGCGGCATCGTGCCCCGCCCATTTTAGGCAGGTCAGGCGCAAGCAGTCCATGCCCGCGCTTTTCCATCAGAGGGCGAAGACTATCGAAGCACCAACCACCATGCCGACCGCCGTGTATCGTCATAAAAATTGTTATTTTTCCTCGGGGGTTGAACCGTCTCTCTAGCTGGTTCAAGCGCTTGGATGCTGGCAAGCTGCTTTTTGTATGCCTTTTCGGCTTCGGTCACTATCGCCGCGAAGGGCGCTGTCACGTCGGCGGGGTGTTCGCGTAACATGAAGCGATGACGAAAACTAGATCGCTTTATCACGGCCACCGGTTCCCGGCGACGATCATCAGCCATGCGGTGCGGTGGTACTTTCGGTTCCAGCTCAGCTTGCGCGACATTGAAGAGTTGCTGTTCGAGCGCGGCGTGACGGTCAGCTACGAAACGATTCGCCGCTGGTGCGAGAAGTTCGGCGCGGGCTTTGCCAATCGGGTGAAAGCGGCGCGCCGCAAGCCGGGTAGCACGTGGCACCTCGACGAGATGTTCGTCACCCTGCGTGGCGAGCCTTACCTGCTTTGGCGTGCAGTCGACGAGCATGGCGTCGAACTCGACATCCTGCTGCAAACGCGGCGCGACAAGGCCGCCGCCAAACGTTTCTTCAAGCGGGTGCTGCGCTCGAACCCGGTGCCACGCAAGATCGTCACCGATCAATTGCGTAGCTATCCGGCGGCGAAAGCCGACATCCCGGAGCTGGTCGGCGTGAAGCATGTGTTCGTCAAGGCTGCGGCCCGTGTCAACAACCGTGCGGAGAACAGCCATCAGCCCACGCGGGAGCGCGAGCGACGCATGCGAGGCTTTCGCGACCCGAAGCGCACGCAGGCCTTCCTGTCGAGCTTCGGTCCGATCCGGCAGCACTTCGCACTGAAACGACATCTGCTGCGCGCCTCTCTCTATCGCAAACGCCTCGCGGCCCGGTTCGTCGCATGGCGCGAATTTACCAATGTCACCCAAGCTCCGTCGAATACTTTCTGAGCCACAGTGCCTTATGCATCAACATCGACGAAGTCCCGCAAGTTGACAGTGCCCCGCGAAGGCAGACCCGTATCAATGAAATTTGCTCACGGGCATATGATTTTCTTACTTGTACATGCCGCCTCGCTTCGACGAAGAAAGTCGAAGTGAGCGGTAACGTTGCCGCCCAAGCTTGACCGGGCGTCGCAGCACCTTCTGCTGCAATGCTAGCCGCGACGAAAAGGGTGGTAGCTGACGTTGGCATCGGCCTCTGGCAATCCAAGTGGACGTCGAAAGCCGACTTTCTGTTTTGTCGTGGCCCTTTGCTACATCCAGCCGAACGATTACTTACGTCCTCGTATTCTTACAATGCACCGGGGCAACCGAAGCTCCGGCAATTCCGTGCCGCGTCAGCGATGAGCTAACGAATCCAGATGCCTTCATGTTTTCGACAAAGCGCTGCAGGGCAGAAGCAGTCGCATCGCCGCGACTTCTCGCCACACCCATCGCCTGTCGGATCACCATGAAGCGCTCATTGAGCAGCCGCAGTCCTGTAGCTATGCTCGCGTCGGCTTCGAGTTGTTGCTTGACCCCCGCCGCAACTTCCAGACCCTGTTCGAGGAAGATTTTCACGACAGCCGGTGAGGTAGGCGCACGTACGATTTGCGCAGCCTTTAACTCGCGCGTGAGAAAAAGGTCATATGCGCTGCCTTTTCCGACGGTGACCCGGTTGTGCACCTGATCGACGTCACGATTGCTTCTCACGGGCGAGTCTGCGCGCACAAGATAGAACCCTTCGATCAGCACATAGGGCGGGGTGAATGCGATCTTTTCGGCACGCAGGGGATCGACGGCGAAGAACCCGACGTCGGCCCGTTCGTCGCTGACTGCCTCGACGGATTGGCCGGCCGCGTCGAATACGAGCAGTTCCAGTTCGAGCGAGAGCCGTTCGGCAAGCGCGCGCGCCAGGTCGACCGATACGCCTACGGGCTCACCTGAGAGGGGATCCTGCTTCGCGAGGATTGGATTGCCGAGATTGATGGATGCACGTAGCTTCCCTTTCGGCGCAAAGGCACGTTGCAGCACGGGCAGGGATTCGGTTCCTGACGAAGGGGTGGACATATTGGGCGATGTGAGGTTGGGGGCTTTGCGCGGATTCGGCCATCCTGGCGCGCGCGTCGGGTTGAAAGTCAGATGGCGCGGGTCTCGCCGCCATCGATGTCTAAAATAGCACCTTGTGCAAAGGATGCGGCAGACGATGCCATGAATGCGACTGCCAGGCCAATCTCGTCGGGTGAGCCGAAACGGTTGATGCCGCATTCATTGAGCAGCCGGGCGCTGGCCTCCTCAGGCGCGATATCCGAGGCTTGCGCGATGCGTTGAATGTTGCGTTCGAGGCGATCCGTCTTGATTCGCCCGGGATTGACTGCGCAGACGCGGACGCCATCGCGTTTGCCGAGATCGGCCATTGCTTTCGTGAAGTTCATCAACCCGGCATTGACGGCGCCGCCAATCGTGAACTCGCCGATGCCGGTCCACGCGCCGACTCCGACGATGTTGACGGTCGTGCCGTTGGTTTTCGCGAGATGTGGCCATGCCGCTCGCGTCATGCGCACGTAACCATGCAGCTTGAGCGCAAGACCGTCCTGCCAGTCGTCGTCGGTCAACTCGAAGAAATCACCGCGCCGGGTCGCGCCCGCATTGTTCACGAGCAGATCGAGCTGTTCGAACCGCCCGATGGTTTGCTGGAGCACGGCTGAGGCCGACGAGCCCTCGCGCAAGTCGCAGGCGAGCGGCAGCACGGTAACGCCGTAACGGCGACGCAGGTCGTCGGCAGTCTCTTCAAGCTTTGCGGCATCACGCGCGACGAGCACCAGTCTCATGCCTTCCTGGGCGAGTTGGCGGGCAACGCCGGCACCTATGCCGCGGTTGGCGCCTGTGACGATCGCGACCTTGTGTTCGAGGTTCAGTTCCAAGCGTGTCTCCCATGCAGCATTCTTGTGTTGGTGGGACGGTCGCCGTTCAATCGACCTGAACGAATACCCGCGCATCGACGACCTTGACCGGAAACGAGCGAACATCTTCAGTCAGTGGCGCGCACATTGCCTTGCCAGTGCGGACGTCAAAACGTCCTTGATGCAAGGGGCACTCGATTTCGTTGCCTTCAAGAAAACCATCGCAAAGGCGCGCATGTCCGTGCGTGCAGATGTTGTCGGTTGCGAACACCTCGCCATCAATCGAATACAGCGCGATTTCGCGTGCACCGGCCGTGACGGCGATGACATCGTTGGCGGGCAGATCGGCTTGCGCCGCGACATCAATCCAGTCTTCTGTCATGGGGGATGCCTCCTGATTAAAAGTATGAGGTGTCATGTCACGCTGGCTGTGAAACGACCTGTGGTTGCGTAAAGAATGCGTCGGCGTAGATGCGGCCGGCGTCCAGTCCTTGGGCGACAAGCGCAGTCGTTACCGCCGCGACCATCGGGGGTGAACCGCAGACATATCCACGAAAATGCTGCAATGCATGGTTGTCGGGCCAATCGGCGGCGATTGCATCGGGAACGAGTCCGGCACGGTGTCCAGCATGCACAGATCCGCTTGCGACGACGATCTGTACGTGAAGATTCGGATATCGCTGATGCAGTTCGGCGAGCGTCGGTGCGCCGTACAGATCCGCTTCCGAGCGCACCCCAAAGTACAGATGAACCGGCTTGCGATTGCCGGATTCTAGCGTTGCCCGCACGATGGATTGAACCGGGGCAAGCCCCGTGCCGCCGCCGACGCAAATGATCGGACCATCATGCTTGCGGCGCAGATACGAGGTACCGAGCGGGCCGCTGATACGCGCGGTATCGCCCCGCCGGAGCGTGCGTGCGACGTGCCCGCTCACCGCGCCACCCGGCACGATGCGGATATGAAATTCGAGCAGATCATCGCCTTCGACGGACGCCATCGAATAGGGGCGTTCGAGTCCCCGCCCGAACTGCACCGTCGCGAACTGGCCTGGTGAAAACGACAGCGGCCGATTGGTGCGAAAGCGCACAATGCGCACGTCGTGCGCAGGGGCCTCGACAGAGTCGACCGTGCCCTTCAGAACGCGCGCTGGGTGCACGACGATTTCATCCGGCTCGGGGATTTCGATTGTGCAATTCTCCGTCAGCGTGGCCTGACAGGCGAGCACGGCATCCGTCGAGCAGTCGGCGCGATCGCCGCCCACCTCGATCGATCCGTCGATAATCTTGCAGCGGCAGGTGCCGCAGCGGCCCGCAGAGCAGCTATACGAGATCGGGACGGCTGCCCGCCGCAGAGTGTCTAGAAGATTGTCACCGACCCCGAAGTCGATCGACTGGCCGATGGGTTGCACAAGCAACTGCATGAGTGTCTCCGCCTCAAGATCTGATTTGTGCCGATCTTAAGGTGATGGCAGTCACGCAGGAACCCCATACCAGCAATGAACGATATTTCCCGGCTGAATATGTGCGGCGAAGCCGCTATGTCAAGGCGTGGGGACCGTCATGGCGGAAGGAAGGCGGGGTGCCGCTTCGCGGAACGTGTCAAACAGCAGGCTGCGTAGCCACTGGTTGGCCGGATCGCGGTGATATTTTGCCGACCAGAAGACGTTGAGCGGAATCGGTTCCAGTTTGATGGGCAGCGGCGCCCACGCCAGATCGAACGGAACGATGCTGCGGTTGACGAGCCGTCCCGGCAGGGTGGCGATCAGGTCGGTCTCACTGAGGATATGACCCACAGCCGCGAAGTGCGGGATGCGCAATCTTACGTTTCTGCGAATGCCCATCCTCTCCAGGTCGTGCTCCGCCAACATGTGTCCGGTATTCGCCGCGATGACGACAAGATGGTCCGCTGCGCAGAATTCCTCGAGAGTAACGTGTCCTTTGTCGAGCGCATGGCCCTTCCGGAAAGTACACACGTACTGGCTGGAAGTCAGGCGCCGCTGGAAGATGCCCGCATTCAGATCAGGTAGCCACCCGACAGCCAGATCGACCGCGCCCGCTTCGAGTTCGTCTTTCAGATTGTCCGCGCCTTTGCGCACGGTGCTAAGCGAGACGTCCGGCGCGATGCGCTCGAGTGCATGCATCAGATTCGACAGAAAGTCGATCTCGCCGATATCCGTCATTGCAATGGTGAAACTGCGATTGCTGGTCGATGGATCAAAATCCATCTCCAGATTGACGACGCCGTGGATCAGCCGCAAGGCTTCGTTGAGTGGGCCTGCAAGTCGTTCGGCGTAAGGCGTGGGCTGCATGCCGCGGCCCGTGCGCAACAGGAGGTCATCGCCCAGCAGGGTGCGCAGCCGGCTAAGAGCGTTGCTCATGCCCGGCTGTGACATTCCGAGATTCTGCGCCGCCTTCGAGACGCTTCGTTCGCTGACGAGTTCGGCGAATACCAGCAGCAAGTTGAGGTCGAGGTCTCGTAATTCCATCAATTTCGTCCTGATATTGCTGCAGATTATATCGTGCATTCGTGGGCGTTTATTGGTCCTTCATGACTTTTCGCTGATCATGTGTCCAGCAAGTACTATTTTTGGAGACAACGCATGAGCATTGAGCCTGTTCCGATTTCGTTCGTCCCGAAATGGAAAGACGAAGGGCCGAGCCGCATCCCGTTTTGGGTTTATACCGATCAAACGGTATATCAGCGCGAACTCGAACTGATCTTCTATGGCAAGCACTGGAACTTCGTCGGCCTTGAAGCCGAACTGCCGAATCCGGGCGATTTCAAGCGTACATGGGTCGGTGAACGTTCGGTGATTTTGGCGCGCAACGATGATGGCTCGGTGAACGCGGTCGAAAATATCTGCGCGCATCGTGGTGCCGCGTTTTGCCGCGAGCGCAGCGGCAACCGCAAGGAATTTCTTTGCCCTTATCACCAATGGACTTATGACCTCAAAGGCAACCTGACCGGCGTGCCGTTCCGTCGTGGCCTGAAGAAAGATGGTGAAGTGCGCGGTGGAATGCCCGCCGATTTCAATCCGGCGAATCACAGCCTGAACAAGCTGAACGTGGCGGTGCGTCACGGCGTGATCTTCGCGTCGTTTGACCACGACGTCGAACCGCTCGAAGACTATCTCGGCCCGGAAATCCTGCCGTACTTTGACCGCACGTTCGACGGCCGCAAGCTGAAGATTCACGGCCACGCTCGCCAGCGCATTCCAGGCAATTGGAAGCTGATGCAGGAGAACATCAAGGATCCGTATCACGTTGGTTTGTTACATACGTGGTTCCTGATGTTCGGCCTGATCCGCGGAGACCAGAAATCGCGCATCGTGATGGACAGGCACGGACGTCACGGTGCGATGGAATCCACGCGTGAAGCGACCGGCAAGGGCGAGGTCAGCGCAGGGCTGCACAGCTTTAAAGAAGATATGCATCTGCACGATGAACGCATCATCGACATCAAGCGCGAGGAATGGTGGAACGGTCCGACTGTCGTGATGCTGACGCTGTTCCCCAATCTGATTGTCCAACAGCAGTCGAACAGCATGTCGGTGCGGCAGATTATTCCGCGCGGCACGGGTGCATTCGATTTCGTCTGGACGCACTTCGGCTTCGAAGACGACGACGCAGATATGGAAACGCGCCGGATGCGGCAAGCCAACATGTTTGGTCCTGCGGGCTACGTATCGGCCGACGACGGCGAAGTGCTCGAGTTCTGCCAGGAGTCATATGAACAGGGCGACAGCGCACGCTCGACGATTGCCGAGCAGGGCGGTCGCGACTGGAGCGGATCGACCCACACGATTACCGAGAACGTGCTGCGCGGCATGTACGCATACTGGCGCAAGCTGATGGAGATCTGACGCGATGCAGTCCCTTGATACAACAAACGTTTATCTGGAAGTGCTCGCGCTGCACAGCGAGTATTCGGCCTGCCTCGATGCGGGCGAATTCGAGCGCTGGCCGGATTTCTTCATCGATCAATGCGACTACCGCATCCAGTCGCGCGAAAACTTCGATGCCAAGCTGCCGCTGTCGATCATGTGGCTCGAAGGCAAGGGCATGATGCTCGACCGTGTGTATGGCGTGCGCGAGACGCTCTATCACGATCCGTATTACCAGCGACACGTCGTGTCGACACCGCGTATCGTCGCGGCGACCGACGAAGAAATTCACACGGAGACGAACTACATTGTGATCCGTACTAAGCGCGATACGTTCTCCGAGCTGTTCAACGTCGGCCGCTATATCGATACGATCCGCCGCACGCCCGATGGATTGAAGTTCAAAGCGCGTACCTGTGTGTTCGATAGCGAGTGGATCCGCAACTCGATTATTTACCCGATTTGACCATTCGATCCGCCACGCAGGAGTGAGCATGCAATTCACAAAAATCGGCAATAGCGGTTTGACCGCATCACGCATTGCACTTGGGATGATGTCGTACGGATCATCGGAATGGCGGCCATGGGTACTCGACGAAGCGCCGTCGCGGTCGCTCTTTCAACGCGCGGTCGAACTGGGCATCAACTACTTCGATACCGCCGACATGTATTCGGCCGGCGAATCGGAAGTGTTGACGGGCAAGTTCGTGCGCGAATTCTGCCGGCGCGACGAAGCGGTGATCGCGACGAAGGTGTTCTATCCGGTCGAGATGGCATTCAAAGGCGGCGCGGTGGGCGGCGCCAAACCGCCGAAGCGTCCGAACGCGGATGGCCTGTCGCGCAAACGCGTCCTGCAGGCCGTCGATGACAGCCTAGCGCGGCTCGGCACTGACTACATCGATCTGTACCAGATCCATCGCTTCGACTACGACACGCCGCTCGAAGAAACGATGGAAGCACTGCACGACGTCGTGAAGGCGGGGAAAGTGCGCTACCTTGGCGCGAGCAGTATGGCAGCGTGGCAGTTCGCGAAAGCACAGCAGATCGCGCGAGAGCATGACTGGACACGCTTCATCAGCATGCAGAACCACTACAACCTCGCGTATCGAGAAGAAGAGCGCGAAATGATCCCGTTGTGCCGCGATCAGGGTATTGCAGTGACTCCATGGAGCCCGCTCGCGCGTGGCTTTCTCGCGGGCAAGCGCGAGTCGGGAAACATCGAGAACAATGTGACGACCCGCGCGAAAACCGACGACGTCGTGCAGAAGTACTACTGCCGTGATAGCGATAAACGCGTGGTCGATGTGCTCAGCGGGTTGGCTGCGCAGAAGGGCATCAGCAACGCGACGCTCGCGTATGCGTGGTTGTTGCACAAAGGCGTGACGGCGCCCGTCGTCGGTGCGACGAAGCTGTTTCATCTCGATCAGGCGGTGGCGGCGCTCGACGTAACGTTGACGAACGAAGAAGCAGCGTCGCTCGAAGCGCCTTACGAGCCGCATCCGGTTATCGGTCACACCTGAGTCACCTGAGTCGGCCCATCGCTTGATGTTCATCCGATCGACCTTCAATTGAACAACCCGTAACTAAGAGAGCCTCAATGGATACCTTGCGTGGCGTCGATTCAGGATACATTCGCGTACGCGACGGCACCCGCATCGCGTACAGCCTTCAAGGCGATGTCGATAGCAACGCGCGGGTCGTATTGCTGCACTCGCTCGGCATGGATCGCAATTTCTGGCAGCCGGTCGTCGCGCAACTTGCGACGCGCGCACACGTGCTAACCGTCGATTGCCGCGGGCATGGCGCATCCGACAAACCGCCTGGGCTGTACACCGTCGAACGGTTTGCGCAGGACGTGCACGAACTGGTCTCCGCTTTCCGTTTCGACGACGTGGTAATCGCGGGTGCGTCGATGGGCGGCTGCGTCGCGTTGCAGTTCGCCGGCACGTGGCCGCGTCTCACGCGCGGCGTCGGACTGTTTGACACGACCGCGTGGTATGGCGAAGCGGCCCTGGAAAACTGGGAAGAGCGCGCGACAAAAGCAGAAACCGGTGGGCTGACACCGATGGTCGAATTCCAGTCGACGCGCTGGTTTAGCGACGCGTTCCGCGCTGCGCATCCGGAGATCGTGCAGCGCTGCATTGATACGTTTTTGCGCAACGACGAGCACGCGTTTGCGTCGACTTGCCGGATGCTCGGCGCGTTTGACGGCCGCCCATTATTGTCGAAGGTGCGTGCGCGATGCAGCGTGCTAGTCGGCGAGCAGGATTACGCGGCGCCGCCGGAGATGGCATGTGCGCTGCACGACGGCATCGCGGGGTCGTCGCTGACAGTGATTCCTCACGCACGTCATCTGACGCCGCTGGAAACGCCAGACATCGTCGTCTCAGAACTGGTGAAGCTGCTCGACAGTAGCGCTTGATTGCCCGCCGAAGGCACACGCGCCAGGAGGATGTGCCAGCCCATAAGATCGGGATGCGTTACGCAATACCCGCGCGCCACGCGCGGCATTCTAAGAAGCAAAGGAGACAATCGATGCAACACCCCGCAGGTAGTCCCGGGCGCGGCACGTCCGATCTAACGCCATTGACCGCACAGGCGCCGTCGGATGCGGAACCATTGCCGGTCTGGTATCGCTCGCTCAACAGGCAGCAATGGAACGCGCTGTTCGCTTCCAATCTCGGCTGGCTGTTCGACGGCTACGAAACCTACACACTCATCCTGACCGTTGGTATCGCGCTGCGTCAGCTGCTCGACCCGGCGATGTACACGCAGATTCCGTTTTATGCCGGTCTCGTGATCGCACTGACGCTGCTCGGCTGGGGCGTCGGTGGCCTGGTCGGCGGGGTGCTGACCGACTATATCGGTCGCAAACGCATGATGATGGTCGCGATCCTCGCGTATTCACTGACCACGGGCCTCAGTGCGTTCGCGTGGAACTGGGAATCGTTCGCGGTGTTGCGTTTTGTCGTCGGACTTGCGATGGGCTCCGAATGGGCCACCGGCACGGCGATGACGGCCGAGCTGTGGCCCGACCGCCATCGCGGCAAGGGCGCGGGGCTGATGCAATGCGGGCTCGGAATGGGTTTTTTCGTGGCGTCGCTGGTGTGGCTGTTCATGAGCCAGTCCGGCGAAATGGCGTGGCGCTACATGTATCTGCTTGGCGTACTGCCTGGACTCGTCACGTTGTGGATGCGCAGGGGTATTCCCGAATCGGAACAGTGGGAACGCGTCAACGACGACCGTCGCAAGATTCGCGCGCGCAAACGCAAGGGCGGCGAATTGTCCGAGCATGAGCAGGTGCTGAGCCGCTTCACGTTGGTCGATCTGTTTTCCGTGCCCGCGCTGCGCCGTCGCACGCTGATCGCCGTAATCATGTCACTGACGACGACGCTCGGATGGTGGGGTATCTCGACGTGGGTGCCACCGTATATTGGCTCGGTAGCCGCGCATGCGGGCCTGTCGGCGGCGCGCTGGGCAAGCTTTGCGGGCATGGCATACAACGTTGGCGCGATCGCTGGTTATATCGGACTCGGTTTTCTCGCCGATGCGTACGGCCGCAAACGCGTGACCTTCACGTTCTTCGCGATGGCCCTCGTGATGACGCCGGTGCTGTTCCTATGGACACACGATATCGGACTGTTGTTGCTGGTGTCGGCGGTGACTGGCATCTTCAGCCTCGGTCAGTACACGTGGATGCCAACATGGCTCCCTGAGCTGTACCCGACGCGCATCCGTGGCACCGCAATTGCGTTCTGTTTCAATGTGCCACGTTTGCTGGCGTGGTCGGGCCCGCTCGTCGCGGGTACGTTGATCGCGCGCTTCGGCGGTTACGGTCACGCGGCCGTGACGGTGGGCTTTATCTACCTCATCGGGCTGTCGCTCACACCTTTCCTGCCGGAAACCAACGGCAAACCTCTGCCAGAAGACGTGTAACGCTCGCTCATGCTGCATCGGCGTGCACCACGGCTGCATGCCAATCCACTCCCTCTCCGCATCGACGCGCAGGCAGGCACGTCGCGGTGTCCTGCGCGCTGATTGCAGCGACTGTGTGTATGTGGAGATACAAGCAAAACAAAAAGTGAGGAGACCGTCAACAATGAGAAAACTGACTCTGGCTATGATTGCGTCGAGTATGCTGGCATCTGGCGCTTATGCGCAAAGCAGCGTCACACTCTACGGCAGCATCGACGAGGGTATCACGTACAACACCAATAATTTGAGTCACGGTACCGCGACTCTCGGTCCCGTTGCCGTTCCTGATTTCTTCGGACTGCGCGGCGCCGAAGATTTGGGCGGTGATCTCAAAGCATTATTCGCGCTGCAAAATGGCTTTAAATCAAACACGGGACAAGGGACGATAGCAGGCGAAGCGTTCAGCCATTTTGCGTGGGTCGGACTCTCGAGTTACCGCTTCGGTGCGCTGACGTTGGGCCGTCAACTCGATCTTGCCGCGGATGCGCTGCGCGTGAATTCGAACGGAAGCGTGCAATATACGTTCTACCTGTTTCATCCGGCGAATCTCGACAATCTGGGAATCATTGGTGATTCGGTCAACAATTCGGTCAAGTACACGACACCGACGTTATATGGATTCACCGCGAGCGCGCTGTATGGTTTTGCCGATACCAGTACACAACCCGGCCGTGTGGTGAGCGCGGATATCGTCTATTCGCAAGGGCCATTGCGTGTATCGGCTGTCTACAGCAGTTGGCGCAATCATGCGATTCCGCTGGTGTCGGGCTTGGGCCTGAGTTCGCTGCTTGGGCAGCCGCTCTCAGCCGGTCAGACCTTCGTCGCGAAGACACAGGATATCTTCGGTCTGTCCGCGCTTTACAAGGCTACGTCGAAGCTCGATCTGCACGGCGTGCTCACCCAGGTGAATCTCTCGACAGAGACACAGTCCACACGGGTGCGCACAGCGGAACTCGGTGCGGACTATCACATCACCGTGGCCAATTCGTTGACGCTGGGGGGCTATCTTTCGTGGCTCGCGGGAACCCGCTACGCCGAATTAGGAATCGGCGATGTTTATGCGCTGTCGAGGCGGACGGTTGTCTATGCTCAAGTTACCTGCCAGCACGCGGATGGGGTCGGCAAGGCCGCGATACCGTTGCTTGCGCCGTCTGACAGCCCCAACCAGACTGCATTTCGGATCGGGATACATCACTTTTTCTGACAGGATGGGGCAAGCGAATGTGATGGGGTATCGCCGCGCTCTTTCGAAGTGGGGCATCCATAGCACAGCTCGGAATTGAGACGTGGGGACTGTCTCGCCGAGCTATCTATGAGGCGGTTATGTCTTCACTGTGGCCTCCCAGGGCGACAGGTCTATGGCTCCTCCAACCTCTGAACCGTTATTATCGATTGCATACAGGCAGTAAGCGAGCGTCTCTACCCCGAGCGAGATCTGGAAAGCCCGCTCGTGCTGAGAATGCCAATGCCGTCAAATGTCATACGCTCATGAGCCAATTTCATTGGTAATTGTCCAATTTCGCGGCGATAGTCGTTTCGTTGACACTGAGGCCGGAGAATTCAAATGACAGTTGTGGAGACGCTTCGAGGCATTCGAGTTGTAGAACTGAGCACCATGATTACTGGTCCGCTCGCGGGTATGATGCTTGGCGATTGGGGCGCGGATGTCATAAAGGTGGAAAACCCGGACGGAGGAGATCCATTCCGTAGTTTTCGCGGCGGTAGCTATAGTCCGCACTTCTGCGCATACAACCGGAATAAACGAAGCGTAGCGCTTGATTTACGTTCAGCAGAGGGTAAATCGGCATTCGCTGCTTTGGTGCGAAGCGCAGATGTCCTCCTCGAAAACTATCGACCGGGGGTTTTGGACCGGTTGGGTTTCAGCGATGACGACTTGGTTCGCCTCAACAAACGCCTCGTCCGCTGCAGCATTACCGGCTTCGGACCTGATGGCCCATATGCGACCAGACCAGCGTACGACGCGATTGCTCAGGCAATGAGCGGGATGTCTAGCCTGTTCGTTGACGCGCAGAATCCTCGCATCACAGGTCCGACTATTGGCGACAACGTGACGAGCCATTATGCGTGCCAAGGAATTCTTGCCGCGCTGCTGGAGCGGGAGCGCACTGGTGTAGCGCGTCGCATTGAGGTCAACATGCTTGATGCGACGCTTGCATTCATTCCGGATCCGTTCGCGTACTACACGCAAATGCAACTCGTCTCCGACCCGTACCTACGAGCGCATACTTCACAGTCTTATGTATTCCAGTCGAGCGACCAGAAGCTTTTCGCCGTGCATCTGTCGTCTCAGGAAAAATTCTGGCTGAATTTCGTCAAAGCGATTGAATGTCCGTCGCTGCTCGATGATGATCGGTTCAAAACACGGATGGACCGTATCGAAAATTACGAGGCTTTGCGAGTCATCGCGGGGAAAATTTTTGCCAACAAATGCAGGGACCATTGGCTTGACGTGCTCAGCGGTTTTGATGTCCCGGTGGCGCCAGTTTATGACGTAACGGAAGTCGCCGATGATCCCCAGGTCAAACACCTGGACAGTTTCATGGTGCTCCAGCATCCTGAAATGGGTGCGGTGACGTCGATCCGTCGACCCGTCTATAGGGATAGGAGCCGCGGAGATCAGCCGCACCGCCCGCCGCCGAAACTTGGCGAGCATACTTTGGATGTGCTGCGGGAAGTCGGCGTCGAGTTGGAACGCGCAGCTTCTTAGCATCAGCCCGAAGGCAGAGGTGTTTTTTAACGTGATGTGCCGGGAGTCGGCTCTATCAGATCTTCAAGCAGCCACTCCCGAAATGCCTTCACCTTCGGCAGAGCGCTCCGGTCCGTGCGGCTAACGACGAAGTAGGCGCTATCAGACGGCATTCGGCTGTTAAACGGCATGACCAGACGCCCCGTTCGAAGTTCGTCAGAGACAAGAGACGTTCGTCCAAGTCCAATTCCCAAGCCCGCCAAGGTTGCCGACATGGAGAAGTAAAGGCCTTCACAGTAGAGCTCGGAGGAAAAATCAGTCGAATTGACTCCCGCAAATTGAAACCATGCCGGCCATTCGTCCGTTATGATTGGTGAAACAGTTCGGATGATTGGGTATTGCGTGATATCGCTCGGACCACGTAGCGGTGGGCCCTTCGCGAGCAGCGCCGGTACGCAGACCGGAAATATTTCTTCCGTACTGATCCGTTGTGCGTGGAGATCGGGCCAGTCGTCCAGCCCATAGGCAATCGCCACATCGAAGTCTTTTAAGGTAGCACGTTCCGCCACTGCGGACGGCGTAATTCTTAGGCGAAAATCCGGATAAAGCGCTTGAAAACGTGGCAATGCTGGGAGCAGGCGACTGATGGCGAACGCACTCAGACAAACAACGTTTAACACGTCGTCGCGCGCTGAAGAAACGCTGTAGGTCGCTGCAGCAATCTGCGACAGAGCGGGCCGAACTGCTTCCAGGTAACCACGCCCTTCCGCAGTCAAGGAAATGCCGTTCTGCAGACGGACAAACAGCTGCACGGACAAAAGCTCCTCGAGTTCCCGTATGCGATGACTGATCGCCGTCTGGGTAAGACTTAGTTCGATCCCGGCGCGTGTAAAACTGAGATGTCGCGCCGTGGCTTCAAACGCACGCAAGAGGTTCAACGAGGGCAGACCTGTCGGCATATTTGTGTCTGACGTAAACCAGTGTCGATATGAACTGCATATTATGACATTGCTTCGCATTGCCGCGTGCAGCGCGCCTACATGTAGCCATGAGAAAATTTCATTCGCCAGTGTGACCAACCGCGGCCATATTCGACGTGGGGGTCGTCCTTTGCAAGTGGAAACTTGCATGGCAAACGGTCGATTAATGCGGCGCGCGTCTTGGTTACTTGTCTATCAGCACGGCATTGCCGTTCGGGCGTAAGGGAGCATGTAGATGCTGGCTACACGTCCTCTTGATTGGGGAAAGCAGCGGATATATGCGGGTTTACACGGAATGCTTCGGCGTCGTAAGACGTTTCAAACAGAAATTGACGACCTCCCCGCGCGAGGAATTGCGATTCGTACAGGTGAAAAATCTGTTGACTTGGGCGGATCCACGCCTCGCTAGAACGATAAAGGCCTCCGTCCATTCCGGTCGAAGGGCTCAGACAGATCTATTTAAGGAGAAGCGGAATGTTTTATGAACCGGACAAAAAGGACCATGGACTCAAACATTCGCCATACAAGAGTTGCATGGTTCCGCGACCGATAGGGTGGATCTCCACACAGTCGCGTTCCGGACGAATCAACTTGGCGCCATTTAGCCAGTTCAACAACGTTGGTTACGAGCCTGGATATCTGATGTTCTCCGGCGGAGGCCAACACCCGGACGGCGGACGCAAAGACACCGTCATCAACGTCGAGGAGACCGGTGAGTTCGTGTACAACATGGCGACATTTGATCTGCGCGAGGCGGTAAGCCTAAGTGCGCAAATCACTGATTCTGGCGTAGACGAGATGGAAGCAGCCGGATTGACTGCGGCACCCTCAAGGCTGGTTAAACCGCCAAGGGTTGCTGAATCTCCAATCAGTATTGAGTGCAAGTATTACACCACCGTGATTCTCCCCGGGCTTGACTGGAAGACAACTCATCATGTTGTTATTGGCCGCGTCGTTGGTGTCCACATTAAGGACGAATACATTGACGCTGATGGCAAGATTGATATTGTCAAGATTCGTCCTCTGGCCAGGCTAGGCTATACGGACTACACGTCAGTCGAGAGCATCTTCACTTTGGAACTGTCGGATGCGACACGCGAGTTCCTGACGTGGGGCATGAGCGGCGGAGATTAGCAAGACTGGCATCAGCGTGTTGTGACCGAGCGAGCACGGTATGATGCTTTGATTAAAGTCTTTCACGTCCGGGGAAGCCGTCAGCCTTCGCTCGCGGCTGGCCACCACCTCACTGATCCTGATGGCAGCGGTAGCTACGGATGAGGCCGAGCCCCTTGGACGTCCTCGTTGCGGATCGTGGATACATTTCGGTATCCTAATGTAATGGTGGCGATCGTGAATAAGCGGTTCTATGCGCACTGCTGCTTCGGGTTCAACAACGGCCGGATCAGAGCTGATGTACCCGACTGGCTTGCGGCAAAGAAGCCTTCATCTACTATAAGCATGCAAGGTGCAAACGTCGTCGCGGATCATCAATTCAGCTCTAGGTGCAGCTTAAACATGGCATAGCGTACCAATGCTTGACAGCAAGGCTATGGACAGCCCAGCGCTTCGGTACGCCAGCGTGGCTATCGCGGTCCCCGATACTAAGCGGCTCAAAAGTATTATTCCACGCACGAACTTGGCGTCTCGGCGACGATATGACGAGATCACCTGCTAAGCCTTCCAGCACGAAGATTCGACCACGAAGCACATTACCTGCGCACCGATACCGGCCGATCTGAGCCGAAGTGTCGTCGCTATAACAATGTTCGGGCGCAGTTGCGGCAGAGGCTTGAGAAGTTGGAATAACGACGGACAGTCCTCACGAGCCGCAGTGCTCAGGCGATCAGGCATCCGTAGTCGCCGATCGGTCCAGCGCCTGACATCACGCCCTATCTCGCTTTCTAACGGTAAGACAGCGAAAAAAATCTGGCATTGGACTCTCGTTATTGCGGGCCTCAGTGGTGACCCGCCGTTACCAAGTCCGCATTACAGTGAGAGACCGTTTGTAACGGCTCGTGCGTAAGCAGAGAGAGAGCCATGATTCCCATTGAAGTCTGCCCTTTCAGACGAGCTGATAGTGAATGACCTTCCCGCAGGGCAGCGTTGGCGTCTCCCCGCATCGACATCGAAGCAAACAAGGCATCCGACAAACTACCCTCGAATCTGCATGAACGGCGAGAGCATGACTGGGGTGCCCCGCCGTAGAGAAGAATCATGAGGCCATGAACCGATTTCATTGGCACGCTTGGGCTGCTTGGGAGATATTGTTAGCACCAACCACGTGAAATGATGGAGAATTAAGATGGAGACGAAGAGCAAACCGCCAGTAGTTCGTGTCGAGAAATACAACGGCGTCTCGACTATTTGGTTTAATAGACCAGAAAAGCGTAACGCCATGAGTCCGGAACTGCATGATGCGATGGATCGCACACTGGTCGAACTGGAGGAAGATCCCGACACCAAAATCGTGATCATCCGGGGTGCCGGTGGCAATTTCTCGGCTGGGCAAGATTTGCATGAGTTCTTCCGCGGAATGGACAAGAACCCCCTTCAGGCAAAGCGGATGGCGCAGACCGCTAACCGTTGGCGCTGGGACCGACTTTATAACTACGACAAACCAACGATTGCGGTGATCGAAGGCTACTGCGTTGGCGGCGCCTTCATGCAACTTCTAGCGACCGATTTTGCGATATCTGCCGATACAGCCCAGTTCTCTCTCGCTGAGGTTAATTGGGGGATTCTCCCTGGCGCGCTAGTCGCGAAGGTTGTGGCTGACTCCGTTCTCTATCGTCATGCGCTGTATCATGCCTGCCTCGGCGATGCATTCGACGCCACGGAAGCGACTCGGATCGGCATTATCAACTACTCCGTCCCGGCTGACCAGCTGGACGCCGATATCGATCGTTTGTGTCAGCGACTGATGAAAAAGAGCCCCGCAGTCCTTCGGGCTACAAAGCAAGCAATGCGGCAGGTGCGCACGATGACATTCGATCAGGCGTACGACTATCTGCTCGCGAAGAACATTGCGATTCGTGCGAATGATCCTGAGGATTCCTACAACACGGGGATCACGCAATTCATCGACAAGAAGACCTACAAGCCGGCTCACGGTCCCTTCGAACTCGGCACGTTGCTCACCCATAATGGTGAACAGAAGTAAGGCAGTTCTGGCCCGGGACTAATCGCGCTTCACTTGCTAATCGCGGTTAGTTGTCACCAAGTTGTGGCTTTGCAGTGTAGGACGCAAGACTTCCCCATGTCCGCGTTCGACTGCGGCTCAAGGCGCGCGCCACGCGTCGTGAATTTTGCCACGGTGCGTTGCGTTGCGTGCCGTCCGACGGACTTCGAGTGTCCTGTCGACAAAGGCCACCGAAAAGAGATGAAGCGGAGACATCAGATGACCAGTAGTGTGAATCGAAATGCCGAGGCTATCCGAAAGTACGGCCTGTTTATTGACGGGAAAGAGGTCCCGACGGACCGGCTGATGGAATGCATGAACCCTTTTACGGGTGAGCCTTGGGCAATGGTGGCGGACGCTGAAGAGGCTGACGTAGACCGAGCAGTAGCTGCAGCTAGGTCCGCCTTCGACGAAGGGCCTTGGCACTCATTGACCGCCACCCAGCGCGGGGCGTTGTTGCGACGTCTCGGCGACATCATAAAACGTGACGCGGAAGAACTTGCGCGTATAGAGTCTACCGACAATGGCAAGTTGTATCGCGAGACCTTCGGCCAGTGGCAATATATCGCAGAGCATTTCTATTACTTTGCGGGGATGGCGGACAAGCTTCAGGGTGATGTCGTTGCCTCCGATAGGCCGAATTTCTTCATTTACACTCGCCGCGAGCCACTCGGCGTTGTCGCTGCGATTACGCCGTGGAACTCCCCGGGCCTACTGCTTACGTATAAGCTTGCCCCAGGATTGGCCGCCGGCTGTACGTTTGTCGTAAAGCCGTCAGAGCACGCGTCCGTGTCGACGATCGAGCTTGGAAAGCGTATCAAGGAGGCCGGCTTTCCCGATGGCGTTTATAACGTGATCACCGGCCAGGGCCGAATCGGCGCTGCCTTGGTAAAGCATCCGGGTATCGACAAAGTAGCCTTCACTGGCGCAACCGAAACGGGCAAGGCCATTGCGGCGTCGGCTGCTCAAAATCTCACTCGCGTCTCTCTCGAACTCGGAGGAAAATCGCCGAACGTAGTGTTTGCAGACGCAGACCTGGACGTAGCTGCGAATGGCGCCATCGCAGGGATCTTTGGTGCGTCTGGCCAAACGTGTATGGCCGGCTCGCGGCTACTCGTCGAAGAGAGCGTACACGATGCATTACTGGAGAAGATCGTCGCGCTGTCGAGAAAGATCCGGCTCGGCGACCCTATATCTTCCGATACCGAAATGGGGCCGATGGCAAACGTTCCGCAGTTCAACAAGGTCTTGGAATATCTGGATGTCGCGGCGCGTGATGGGGCCGTCGTTGCGAGCGGGGGGGCAGCAGACTCAGAGAACGGGGGGCTTTTCATAGAGCCCACGATTCTGACTAACGTCACAAACGATATGCGAATCGCGAGAGAGGAAGTCTTCGGTCCGATTTTGTCCGTAATCAAATTTCGCAATGAAGCCGAGGCGATTGCTCTCGCAAATGACACGAGATTTGGCTTGGCGGCGGCGGTTTGGACACAAAATATCCATCGCGGTCATCGTGTCGCCCATCAGCTGAGGGCTGGAACCGTATGGATCAACGCTTACCGTGTCGTTAGCTTCGCCGCACCGTTCGGAGGATACAAGGAAAGTGGTATCGGGCGCGAGAACGGCCTCGACGGCATCCGTGAGTACACGGAAACGAAGTCGGTCTATGTCGAAATGACAGGCGAACCGCGAGATCCATTCAAGCTTGGGTGAAATGAGACTTGACGCCAACGCCAAGTCTGCATGGACGCTTCCGTTCGCTACAGGATGCGCAGCCGGTACGCGTCATTCGAAATATTGAAAATAAAAAAAAATATTGGAGACGTTAATGAAAATCAATCTCGGCCCGTTGAGGACCGACGTCGGTTCCAATCGATTTCGGCTGGCTGCTGGCTTTGCTCCCGGCGCAATCGCGTATAGCTGCATTTCCCCGACGTGGACATCTATGCGACGACCGGAGCGTGGGTATCAAGCGCCACATTAGGATGCGCGTGAACTCCGTTGGCCAGCGTCAACGGAAACGACCACGTTGTTAGTGAAATCGCAGACGTACGGCTCATCCTGGTACTTATGGCATTCCTTCAGGTTCATGCTCTCATGAACCCCGGAGGTGACACATCGCCAGCGTCCGTCATCTGCAATCAATTCCGCCGGTGAGCGCAAATGATCTAGGGTGCGGAGAAGAGCTGTTTCGTACTTCTTCAATGGTGCCGACCGCAACCACGGGATCACGCAGATGATAGACCTCTGGCGGCGTGTAGGTGGATACCTCTCATGTCGGGATGCGAAATGAAAAATGCCTATTCTCAATCGTTGCAGGAAGCCAGCGTCGGACAGAATCGATCCGAATCAATGGGGCGCGTATCTGCTCTGAAATCGCTCCTAGTTATTAGCATCGGAAACGCAATGGAGTGGTTCGACTGGACGTCCTATGCGATCTTCTCTGGGTATCTTGCAAAGAATCTTTTCGATTCTACAAAGGATCAAACCGCTCTTCTGAACACGCTGGCTGTGTTTGCAGTCGGATTTGTCGCGCGTCCGATCGGAGGCGTTCTTTTCGGCCGGTTGGCGGATACTCGGGGGCGCCGGTACGTTATGGTAGTAACAACAGTGATGATGGCCATCGGCAGCGCCGTCGTCGGCTTGATTCCTTCGTACTCCCATCTCGGAATCTACAGCGCGGTAATCCTAATTGTTGCGAGATTAGCGCAAGGCTTGGCACACGGCGGGGAAGGGGCTACCTCTTATCCGTACATTTGCGAGATTGCTCCGGCCCGGTCGCGCGGGTTATGGTCGAGCGTTGTCTTTGGCGCGGTCTCTGTTGGAGCCTTGATTGCGACGGGCTTAGGCGCCTCGTTGACACACCTGCTATCAAGTGACCAAATGTTGGCATGGGGGTGGAGGGTCCCATTCCTGGGCGGTTCCTTACTTGGCGTTTATGCAAGCTTCATGCGACGAGGTATGGCAGAGAGCAAGGTCTTCGAAGAAAGCGTTAACTCACCGAAGGTCGAAAAGGCAAAGGCAACGCAAGGGGGACGCGGGCTGTCACGGGCTGCCGTTCTGCGACTGGTCACATTAACCGCTGGCGCAAGCGTGACGTACTACACCTGGTCTGCGTTCGCATCATCCTATGCCGTTGCGGTCAAAGGAATGGCCAGTAAGGACGCGTTCATAGCCAGTCTTGGGGCACAACTAGTAGGTCTTGTCGCCTTACCAATTTGCGGTGCCCTGTCCGATCGAGTGGGACGTCGAACCGTCTGCATGGCGTTTTCGGCCGGGTTTATTGTTTTGTCTTTTCCGTTAGATCGGATGTTGTCCAATCAACCATGGACCTTGTTCGTTTCTCAGTCAGTCGCATTAGTTATATGGGCCATGATAACGGCAATTCATCCTGCCCTCATGTCCGAGCAAGTTCCTACTGGCGTCAGAGCAACAGCCATAGGTGCGATCAATTCCATTTCGGTCGCTGTTTTCGGCGGCACTGCGCCGTTTTTGGCTGCATATCTCTCAGGAAAAGGCGTCCATTACCTCTTTGTTTCTTACGTGATCGCAATCTGTGCCGCGACATTCCTAGTTTCCTGGCAGATGCCCGAAACGAAAGGTATTTCATTGGATAAGGTCTAGGGAGTTGTTTCTGATATTCGGGTTGAGAAAGGTTATCGACGTTTTTCTGTAAATCGGAGGGAACCAGGAACGCGCATTGTTTTTGATTTAGGAGGTCCGACATACAGAGGTTCTTGAAGGTGGTATATCGTGCGTCACTCGCTTAATCAAAGTCGCGTGCGATCGAGACTAAGGGTAGGATTATAAAATAAAAAGGAGGAGAAGATGGATAAGAAGTTTTCACTACTGATATTTTCACTGTTGTCTATAAGTGCTCATGCGCAGAGCTCGATAACGTTATATGGCTGGGTGGAGGAGGGGATTCTCTATACCAACAATCAGAAAGGCGCTTCCGCATGGCAGATGGACACGGGCCAAACTAACGGTAGTCGGTGGGGTTTCCGGGGTGTCGAAGACCTCGGTGGAAACACCAAGGCAGTCTTTACGTTGGAGAATGGTTTTGATCCTTCCAACGGCAAGCTTTCCCAAGGAGGCCGGGAATTCGGCCGACAAGCATTTGTCGGCTTGCAGACGCCCTTTGGTACCGGCACGTTGGGCCGCCAGTATGATCCCGGTTTCGACTATATCGGTAGGCAAAGCGCGGCGGCGATGTGGTCTTGGTTTGGAACACATCCGGGAGACTTCGATAACCTGAACGCGACTTTCAGAATTGATAATGCCATCAAGTACACGAGCCCTCTGATAGGTGGGTTTGGACTTGAGGGTTTATACGCCCCGGGCGGCCAGCCGGGCAGCACAGAGCACAATCGAATTTACAGCGTTGGCGCCAAGTACTCCTTAGGCTCCTTGTTGGCAGCCGTGTCGTTTCTAAATGTCAACAATCCTTCAGTGGTCGGGTATGGATCATCTGTGGACCCTGGCGCCACTGGGTACACGTCGCCGGAGGCAAGCCCTGTGTATTCTGGCTACGCGTCCGCTCAGGATCTGCACGTACTGGGAGTCGCGGCGTCGTACAGCGTTGATCCCGTTACCGTAGGCGCAGTATTTACCAACACCCGGTTCGTCAATGTTCTGCCGACCACGACAACGCCATTTAGGGGCGGGTCTGCAACATTTAATGCGTATGAAGTCAACGCCCGATATCAAATTACTCCGACGATTGATGTCGGCACTTCTTTTGACTACACGAGTGCAGAGCGAGCACACTATGAGCAATGGCACCTAGGCGGAAACTATTTCATTTCGAAGCGCACAAATGTGAATCTGGTCGGCGTATGGCAGCACGCCAGCGGCGTCGATTCGACGGGGCACGCGGCAGTGGCCGATATCTCATCACTCTCGCCTTCGACGACGGCGAATCAGGTGGCGGTTAAACTTATTTTGCAGCATCGCTTTTAAGGAATGCTTCGAACCAGTCCTCTGAGCGGCATTGTCAACTTGTCGAGGGTCAGACGGTACGACGGCGGACGTAACGACTGGTCAGAAAGCAGCCGACGGATTTTGGGCGAGTTCGGCGAATTCTCGCCATGCAACGAACGGGGCTGTGAGTTGTTTGCGATAGAGTGAGGCGCTTATCACATGCCGCTTCAGTGCGAAGTGTTGTCGGATCGGCCCGAAGCACGAGAGAAATTCTTGTGTGCGTTTCGGGTCGCGAAAGCCGCGCATGCGACGCTCGCGCTCGCGCGTCGGTTGATGGCTGTTCTCAGCCCGGTTGTTCAACCGAGCGGCTGCTTTCACGAACACATGCTTCACGTTCACAAGCTCTGGGATTTCAGCCTTTGCCGCTGGATAACTGCGCAGTTGATCGGTGACGATCTTGCGCGGCACGGGGCTCGAGCGCAGCACCCGTTTGAAGAAACGTTTGGCTGCGGCTTTGTCGCGCCGCTTTTGCACTAGGATGTCGAGTTCGGTACCGTGTTCGTCGACCGCACGCCACAACAGGTACGGTTCACCTCGCAGCGTGATGAACATCTCGTCGAGGTGCCACGTACTACCGGGCTTGCGCCGCGCCGCTTTCACCCGATGAGCAAAGCCCTTACCAAACTTGTCTACATGAACGGCCCCCTTTGCGCTAGGCTTTCGTGTGTTTTGATCGACAGGATGGGTTGCAGCTCTACATTCGGCCTTTTTGCAGTCTGCTTCACTGCGGGCCCCTATGAAATCCGCTGACTCACGCCTCATTCACACCACGAGATCATTAGTCCCTGACAAGTTCTCAGGCTTGGTGAGTCCCGGTCCGACCTGTTTCGTCATCACACTCAAATGCCAACGCAACCTTGACGTTCCATTCCATGTTACGAAGCTGTCTAACGCAAAACACTAACTGTCTGGATCGGCCTCACGCTCACGTAGCCTTTTTCATACGGCTTTTGATGTGCCAGTATCGCCCAGATCGTTCGGGCCATCTTGTTGGCCAGCGCCACGACCACCACGTTCAGCGGTCGGCGCTTTTGCAACTGCTCGATCCATGCGCCGGATTCTTTCGCGTGAAATATCACGCTACGGGCGCCGTGAATGAGCAGCGTCCTCAAATACGTATCGCCGCGTTTGCTGATTCCCAATAGCTCAATCTTGCCGCCAGAACCGGTTTGCCCAGGTACAAGACCAAGCCAGGCAGAGAACTCGCGGCCGGACCTGAACGACTTCGCATGCCCCATCGTCGCGACCGCTGCTGTTGCGGTTAGAAGGCCCACGCCGGGTATCGCTGCGATCGCCCTGGCTGCCTCGTCTTCTTTCATCCACACCTGCAAACGGCACTGTCAGGTTGCTGGAGATGTGGCGGTAGAATGAACCGATGAAGAAGACGAAATCGCTTTATTACGGCCACCGTTTCCCAGCTATCGTCATCAGCTGCGCCGTTCGCTGGTATTTCCGGTTCAGCCTAAGCCTGCGCGACATCGAAGAGTTGTTGCTCGAGCGTGGTGTCGTGGTCACGTACGAAACGATCCGTTGCTGGTGCGACAAATTCGGCGCTGGATTCGCACATTGCGCCAAAGCGGCGCGGCGCAAGCCGGGCAGCACATGGCATCTGGACGAGATGTTCGTGACGCTGCGCGGCGAGCCATATCTGTTGTGGCGAGCGGTTGACGAGCGCGGTGTCGAACTCGACGTGCTGGTGCAAAAGCGGCGCGACAAGGCTGCAGCCAAGCGCTTCTTTCGGCGGGTGCTGCGTTCAAACCCGGTGCCGCGCAAAATCGTTACCGACCAACTGCGCAGTTATCCGGCGGCGAAGGCTGGTATTCCTGAGCTCGCTCAGGTAAAGCACGTTTTCGTCAAAGCGGCCGCACGCGTAAACAACCGCGCCGAGAACAGTCACCAGCCAACCCGTAGGCGCGAACGCCAGATGTGCGGTTTTCGCGACGCCCGTCGCACGCAGGCGTTTCTCTCATGCTTCGGCCCGATTCGGCAGCACTTCGCGTTGCCCAGACATCAGATGAACGCGGCATGTCATCGCGCCATACTAATAGAACGCCTCGCCACATGGCATGGCTGGACTTTATCAGCCGCAATCGAGACAGCAATCTGATCAGGATAACTACGCATGCGCAGCACATTTTGCCTACAGACGCCAACTTGACAACGCCCTCGGGCCACCGCCGGATTCAACGTCGTCATCAAGCTTTCAGCCGTTCACGTTGTTCCGCACATCATAGCGGATCGCCTTATTGCAACAGAACCCGGTGAGTGAAATGAAGGCCGATGGCCCGCTGCCTGAGGACACGAAGGTCCGACCCTCGAAGTACCTGAACAATCTGATCGAGCAGAACCATCAAAACACCAAGTCCAGAACGAACGTGATGCTCGGCTTCAAACATTTCAGGCGCGGCGCCGTTACGATCTCCGGCATCGAACTGATGCATCGCATTCGCAAAGGTCAGTTCAACCTCGCGAAATTGCTCCTCAAGGATACCGCTGCGCCCGCTGTCTGGAATGCCGTTCTTTCTGCATCTTGAACCAACCCATCAACGAGCCGCGATTCTTCGCACCTTTTATTTGCACCGCAGCCCTTACGGACGGAGGCTCAAACATAGGCCGTGTTCCTGCTACACTTCCGTGCATCCGGCGCCGCACGTTCGATGGTGGGTCGTTGATTTGTAGGGGATAGGGAGAGTCAAATCCTCTCGCGTCGCCCAAAGAAATCAAAGCCTTAGGGACATATATCCATAAGGTCTTTTTCGTTTTTCTGTTTCCCCCTGTCTTTGTCCTGTCCGACTTCCAGCGTTACCGCCGTCTGACCCAACCACGGAGACCGAGGATCTGATGCGAGCAATCCTGTTGATTGACGATCACGCAATGTTTCGCGAAGGACTCGTCCTCGCACTCACGCAAGCTACGCCTGATTTCATCGTGCACGCGGTTTCCAACGGCAGAGAAGCCGTTGCCGCGCTCGACGCGCACGCCGATATCAGCGTCGTGATGATGGACTACTACTTGCCGGACCTGGGTGGCCGTACCTTGCTGCGGCGTCTTCGGCAAGCGCGCCCGGGTATTCGTATTCTCGTGCTGTCCGCTTCGGAAGACCCCGATGACGTGCACGCGGCTTTGTCCGCCGGCGCCCAAGGTTTCATTCACAAATCTGCTTCGAGCAAGACATTGCTGGACGCACTCCACGGCGTGGTCGAAGGCAAACAGATCGTGCCGGACACCTATGCGGCCATGCACCCGAACGGGCGCCGCCTCGCTCAATCCAACGACGCAGCCTTGCTAAGCGCATTGACGTCTCGTCAGATCGAAGTGTTGCGACTCGTTTGCGACGGCCTGCGCAATAGCGAAATCTCAGCGCGCCTGGGCACGACCGAGAAAACCGTCAAAGCGCACATGACTGCGATCCTGGCCGGGCTCGGTGTAATCAATCGCACGCAAGCGGTACTCATCGCGCGCCGTGGTGGGCTATTCGGCAAGCCGAACTGAACTGACCGCTAGACAGTGTTGCCGTCCCGTTCGAGCGTAGCAGGCGCGAGCAGTTGCGTGATCACGCTCCGGAGATAGACCGAGTCGACCGGTTTGTGCAGCAGTGGCCACGCGCGAGCGGACGCTTCGATCAGCCGGGATGGATCCGTGTCACCGCTAATTAACAGCGCTGGGATCGTGTCGTCGGCGTACTCCTCATGCAGACGGTCAATGACCTCGATGCCGGTCTCATGATCGCGCAGCCGGAAGTCGCACAGGATCAGCGCCGGCTTCTCGGCAGCGTCGACTGTCGCCTGCAAGATATCATCGCCGCTGCTGCCGACCATCACCCGATAGCCCCATGTTTCCAGCAGCAGTCGCAGGCCATGCCGATTGTCCGCATCGTCTTCGACGATGAAGATCAGTTGGCCCCGGGACCGTTGCTTATCGGTATCGGTATCGGTATCGGCAGGCGACGACAGCGGCGCGGCGGCTGTCGTCTCTCCGATCGGCAACGTGATCGCGAACACGCTGCCGCGTCCGGGCCGCGAGCGCAATTCGAGCGGATGGCCGAGCAGGTCGGCGGTGCGACGCACAATGGCAAGGCCGAGGCCCAAGCCCTTGTTGCGGTCCCGTTCAGGGTTGCTCAACTGGCGGAACTCGAGAAAGATGCTCTCATGTTCTTCAGGCGCAATGCCGACGCCGGTATCCCACACTTCCACATGCAAGTTCGCACCTCGGTGACGGCACGCGATCAACGCGCCGCCTTGTCGTGTGTGCCGGATCGCGTTGTCGACCAGATTGCGCAGGATGCGGTCGAGCAACACCGGATCGGAATGGACGACGGGCGCGCCGGGGCAACGCAAACGCAGGATGAGCCGATGTGCCGCCGCCTGCGGTGCGTACTCGCGTTGAATCTGATCGAGCAGCGAGCCGATGGGGAAATGGCGGCGTCGCGGTTTGATGACGCCCGCGTCGAGTCGCGAGATATTCAACAAGCCGTCGAACAGACTACCCATCGCCGCGGTCGCCCGGCCGATGTGATCGACCAGTTGACGGCTCTTTGCATTCAGCTTCTCCTCGCGTAGGACTCCGACATATAGACTCAGCGCATGAACCGGCTGCCGCAGGTCGTGACTCGCCGAGGCGAGAAATTGCGACTTGGCCAGATTGCTGCGCTCAGCAGCTTCTTTCTCGATCGCCAGACGTTGCAACAGATCGGTGTTCTCGAAGCGGATGCGCAGCGAGTCGAGCTGCGTACGGTACATGCGATGCGCAAAGGCGAAAGTGACCCCCAGGTACAGCACACCCGCCAACCCGAGCGCATGGGCGATCGTGCCCGGCAGCAGCGCAAGCGCGACGAACGACGGTATGAAATAAGGCACTTCGAACGCATAGAGCAGCGGCAGGTGAATGCAATACGCGTAAATCGCGCCGGTGCCGAGCGTGAGCAGACCAATGATCAGGAACATCTGGTGTTCGAAAGGCGCATGAAATAGCCAGTACGCATAAGGCAGACCCCAGAGCGCGCCGGCGAGCGTCGTGCACCATCGTATCGAACGCTCCCAGCGCCGCAGTGACGCCATTTGCCGGCTCGCACGTTCGTACTTCACCACCAGCACCGTACGCGTGAGCGTGACGAACGCATTCGCGGCGAACCAACCCAGCAATTCGCGCAGCGGAAAATTACCGTCTAATACAACGACGATCAGGCCGACCGTGAGCAACGAGCCCGCGAGCGCGACAGGAAAGTTGCGCCGCAGCGCCGCCATCTGCGCCGCAAAGATCTGATCGGCATAAGGGGAAGGGGTCACGGCCATCGGCGCCGCTTGAGGATTCATTGTTCTAGTGCCTTTGGCGTTAGTCACGACCGGTTCGCACCGGGAGTCTCCCACAGATATTTATCGTCGGCATGGGACTTTAGTCCGATGCGCGACGCCTGCAATCTTCGTAAGATTCGCGGACTGGATGTCGAACGAGGTTCAGCAGCAGCGTGGGAATACTGATTTCCAGGTATGTTCTATCGCCGCGCTTTGCACTAACGTCACGGCAAACCGGATCTTTCGACGACCGATGAAAAAAATGAACGTACGGGTGACCTAAGGTGGCAATAAGCATATTGCGCGTCTATGTGCTGCTTGCAGAAAAGCTCCCCCTCGCATCTCCCCCATGGCTGCGTGCACATGATCTCGAGGCAATGCTGGACTTCCCGCGTCTTCTGGCGCGGAGAAAGGGGATCTTGTACCGTGGACCTGGAGTTCGTTGAGACCGCCTGGGCGGGGAAAGAGCGGCTGCGGCTATCGTTGATGGCGAGCCCCGATGGACAACTGATCGAACGGCAACTCGTGCAACCTGATGGCATGTGCGTCACCATTTCGACGCGGATTCGCGGTGCCAATGACTTGATGGAGGCAGTCGCGAGCGATCCTCATCGCGACGTGTTGAGGGTCGCCTATCAGCGTGCTTTCGAGCGTCATGATCGGTTGCTGCGCGAGCGCACCGGAACAACTGGCGGGACCTTGAAAATGGGGGCGAGCAACCTCGATTCGATTCGCGCGACGCGCAGCGAACCCCGGCTCGCGCAGCTCATATCGACCGTGCTCGCCCAGCGCGGCCAGGCGCCGGCGAAGTACATCTTCGCGTCGTATCAACTCTCCAATCGGGAACAGGGCATCAGTTGGTGTCATTTCATGTCAGAAGGCTGTTTCTCCTTGCTGCAAAAGTTCGTGCAGCGGCGCTGGTACATGAACGACCTGTTTTTGGAGTACGCACGTTCGAACAGCGCGCCGTGCCCGAGCGACCAGATCGAGATCCGCAGTGCGGGCCAGCGTCAGGCGTTCGACGCATTTGCTGAGGCAGGTTTTGCCACCGGCGTGATTTCACCGGCCCGCACGGCGGGCGAGTCTTTCGTGGCGTATCTGCTGGTTGCGGGGATGAGCGACGCGAGAGCCCAAGATCTGCTGCTGCGGCGTCGTCATACGCTGCGGGTGCTGGCGGCCGAATTGGTGGAGTGGCGCGCCGAGGTGCGGGCGCGTGCGGCGACCGACGAATACAAGCTTTCCGCACGTGATATTGAAGTCCTGCAGATGTTGAGCCGCGGCATGGCGGCGGCACTCATCGCACAGGCACTGAAGATTTCTGCAAACCAGGTATACCGAAGGATCTATCCAGAGATCGTCGAGAAACTGCGGGTCCGTCATATCAGCGAAGCAGCAAAGGCGGCGCGCGATCTGGGGGTGCTGAGCGGCGGGATGCGCGCCGAGATGAGCCGGTAAGTGGAGTTGGCAGGACGAGGTGGATTTATCGCGCGAGGGCCACTGCCGCCTTTCTGGCCGTGGCCGAGCGGGTCGCGGCGATAGCTGTCATAGGTCAACACAGCATACAAATCAAGTGCCGACTTTGTATTAGTACGATGAATATTATTTGTTAAAAGTCCTTGCCGCGACCGGGCAGCGGAACCCGCCGCAGCAAGAGACGTTAGAAATCTTACGGACCATGGGGATAAAAAATGGACCTTCCCAGTTTGGATCCGGTCCTCTGCCAATACTTAACAGTAAAGACCACTAACCCGGGTCACTGACTCAGGGCGAGTTCATTCACAATTAACTGGAGCAGGCATCCAGTCCGGCGATGCACCTGAGAGGCGTCGCACGGCGGGGGCGGACACGACATGCTCGTGATCGAATCAAATTCGGCAGGACAGGCGGCGGTGTTGCCGCTGCTGCAGCGTTATCGCTCGGACAGTGACGAACTTGCTGTGCCGCATGCAAATCGCATCGCGTTACTTGGACCGATGCGTATCGAGCGTGGCGACATCGTACTCCCACTGAAGTATCACAAGTCGCGTGCACTGCTCGCGTGGCTCGTGTCGCAACCGGGGGCTGCGCATTCGCGCGACTGGCTGGCCGAATTGCTTTGGCCCGGCGAAGAACCTGGGAGCGGGCGGCGCAAGCTCAAACGCATTCTGTTCGACGTGAAAGCGGCGCTTGGCGAAGAGTGCTTCGAGATTCATCGTGATCTGCTGTGCCTGAGGCCGGACGCGCTGCCGTGGGTCGACGTTCATGCGTTGTCCGCAGCGATTGGCGAGTTGCCGCCCGACGACCGGCTCGTGGAGGCCGCCGCGGACGCAGCGCCGGACCGGCTCGAAGCGTTGTCCGAAACTGCGGCGCTCTACCGGGGAGAATTCCTCGCCGATATCCAGATCAACGACGCGGGTGAATTCGGACGCTGGATGGACGCGCGCCGCGTCGCTTACCGCTGTGCGATCTCGCGCTTGCGGCGATTCCTGACTGAAGGATTTGCGCAGCAGGGCGAGTTCACCCGCGCGGCCGCCCATGCTCGCCGCCTGACGGCTGAAGAACCTTGGGACGAATCCGCGTGGCAACTGCTGATCGGTTTGCTGATGCGCGCCGGCCGCCGAACCGAGGCGCAAGCCGAACTCGAAGACTGCCGGGCCGCGCTCGACGTCCCGCCGCACCGCGACACGCTCGCACTCGTCGCGACGCCGACGCGCTCGGTTGCGCCGATGTTTGCAGAGGCCGCGGAGCGTCGCCAGATCACAGTCGCGTATTGCCAGCTCACCGTGCCGCGTTGCGACGATCCGGATAGCTGGGCCGCCGCACTCGTGGCGCCGCGCAAACGCTGCGAAGCGATCCTGCGGGCAGCGGGTGGCTATATCGTGCACGCGCCAGGCGGCGGCATGTTCGCGTACTTCGGCTTTCCGGTCACGCAGGAGGGCGCTGTCCGCCGGGCCGTGACAACCGCGCTCGAATGCCGTGATTCGATCAAGGCGGACGGGGCGGTTGGTACGCCCGAGCGCGGCAGCGTCGATATCGTCTTCGGCATCCACACCGGGCTCACGCTCAGCGCCGCCCATGAGAATCAACCGGATCTCGGCTGCCGGCTGACGCGTATCGTCGGCTTGCTCGCCAACAGCGCGCGCGCCGGCGAAGTCCTCATGAGCGACGCGACTGCCGAGCTGTTGCCGGAATGCGATTTCCGCGCCGTGCGTCAGGTGTTCGTCAGCGATGCCTCCACTGGCGAAAGAGTGGAAGCGCTGTTGGCGATGCCGCTGGACGCCGCGCTGCCGGCGCAGGAGCGCGACACGCTGATCGGACGCGATGCGCAATTGACGCAACTGAACCACGCATTGCGCCAGTGCGCTCAGCTATCGATGCGCGCGCTGCTGATGACCGGTGACGCGGGTACGGGCAAATCGTCGCTGGTCAGGCAATTTGTGAAGAGCCGGGGCGTGCCGGCAATCGAATTGCGCTGCTGCCCCGAATTGGCGACGACACTTTTTCATCCGTTCCGACGCTGGCTGCGTGACGCCGCAGTGCCGAACACCGCGCGCGCTCAAGCGGCGTTCGAATCCTTGAGCGATACGTTCAGCGATCGGTCGAAACGGCTCGAATGCGCGTCGCACCAGTCCGATACGATTGTGAATCACCTGCTCGCGCTGCTCGAAGAAGCCGTGCCGGATGGCGGCCTTATCTGTCTCGACGATCTGCAATGGTCCGACCCTGGCACCTTGCAACTCGTGGCGCGCCTTGTCGAGACGCCGCTGCACCGGCGCTTGCCGATCCTGGTGGGACGCGACGACTTTGCTGCGCCATGGCTGTCGACGACCGCGATCGCCCGCATCCAGCTCAAACCGCTGTCACCCGAATCGAGTATGGAGCTGATCGCGACACTCACGCAGGGCGCCGCGCTCGAGCCCGATACGGAGGCGCAAATCGCGAGGCGTGCGGACGGGGTGCCGCTCTACCTGGTGGCGCTCGCGCGTGCGGCGGCCGATGCCGAGCGCATCCCGACCAACGCCGTGCCGCCGTGCCTGCACGAATTGCTGATGGGACGCATCGATTCCGTCGGCGCTGCCAAGCCACTGGCACAGCTCGCGGCCGCGAGCGGCAGGGACTTCACCGCTGCGTTACTCGCTGAGGTGGCGGGGCGCAGTGTCGGCGAGATCGAGCCGCTGCTGACCACGCTCTTGCAAGCGCGGCTCATCGTGGCAACGGGTGCGGGCTGCTATGCATTCCGCCATCCGATGCTGCGTGAAGCGGCCTATCAATCGCTCTCACGCGAGCGGCGGCAATGGGCGCATCAGCGCGTTGCCGGTGCGCGGCTCGCACTCGAAGGCGTGCCGAAATCGAACGCATAGCTGCGACGCGGGCTTCGCAAGGAAGCTCGCGCTGTGCGTGCTGCAGCGCTCACCCGCGCATGCATCTTAGGCGCTGAAGCGCTTCTATCAAGGACGGGAACGTTTCGGAAACGCGCTCTTCCCATCATGGCGGCAACTCGCTGAACTTTGCAGGCAGGTCGTTCAGGGTTCGGCGAATTGCAGGTTAGGGGGCGTGGCGCATCGCACGCGAAAGAAACATAAAAGGACCGTCCGGGTTTTCATCCAATGCCATTTTTCCCGTGCAGGACGCCGACACGCTTGAACGTGTTGCATCGCAAAGCCTGGCTGACGGCAGGCCTGTGTGCCGCATGGCCCGCATTCCCGCAGACTCCGCCGGCTCCGCCGACTTCGGGGCAATTGCTCGAGGCGATCAAGCCGCAGCAGCAGGTGCCACCTGCCGACCCGAACGTGGTCGTCAAGCCGCCTGAGACGCCGCCAGCGCCGAAGGTCGAAGCGCCGGATCTGCGCTTTACGCCGCAAGGTTTTCGCTTTACCGGCAACACCGTCATCTCAAGCGAAGAACTGACTGCCTTGCTCGCCCCGTATGCGTTTCACGAGGTGGACCTGGACGGTCTGAACGAGATCGTCGACAAGGTGAAGGCGTTCTATCGCCAGCGCGGTTATTTCCTTGCCGTCGCGTTCTTGCCGAAGCAGAACATTTCGGACGGTGTCGTGACGATCGGCATTCTCGAAGGGCGCTTAGGCAAGATCACGGTCAAGCATCCTTACCCGGCCGAAGCGCGCGTGACCGAAGACCAGGTGCTGGGCATGCTGCGCGCGCGCCTGAAGGAAGGCGACATCATTACGGAGAAGTCCGTCGAAACACCGCTGCTGCTGATTCGCGATCTGCCCGGGGCGGTGATTCGTTCGACACTCAATCGCGGCGCGCAGGTCGGCACCGCCGATCTCGAGGTCGAGGTGCTGGCTGAGAAGCCCAAGCGGATCACCGGCGAAATCGATGTGGACAACTACGGCAATCGCTATGCGGGCGCCTACCGCTTAGGGGTGAAGGCCAGTCTCGTGAGCCCGCTCGGGATTGGCGACCTGCTGTCGGTACAGGGTTTCATCACCAATCAGAACCTGAGCGACTTCGGCGACGTGAGCTACCTCGTGCCGGTGGGGTACCTGGGGACGCGCGTGGGTGTCGACTACGGCCGGCTCAACTATTCGCTCGGCAAAGAGTTCGCGGACCTGAATGCGCACGGCACCGCCGACGTGGTCAATCTGTTCGTACTCCAACCGATCCAGCGCAGCAAGGATTCAAATCTGTTCGCTCAGGTGGGGCTGACCTATGAAGATCTCAACGACAAACAGAGCGGTGCGCCGGCGCAGGAGAAAGACATCGTCGGACTGAAGGCTCAGGTGAATGGCGATTCGCGCGGCACGGGCTACGTCAACGTCTACACCGCTGGTGTGATGTTCGGCACGCTCGGCTTCGGCAGCGACGCCGAGAAAAGCGATGACGCCAGCGTGAATGGCTACCACACGAACGGCTTCTTCACGAAATTCTATGGCGACTATCAGCGTCTTCAGCAACTCGCACCGAATCTCGCGCTGTTCTTCTCCGCGTCGGGCCAAGCCGCTTCGAAGAATCTGACCGCGGCGGAGAAGTTCTCGCTGGGTGGCGCGAACCGCGTACGCGGTTATCCGGAAGGTGAAGCGATCGGCGACGACGGCTTCGCCAGCACACTCGAATTGCGCTACACGGTGCCGGGACTGCATATCGGCGCCGGCGGCTTTGTGCTGACGAGTTTCTTCGATTTCGGCTACATCCTGTTCAACGCCAAACCGGGCGACGCGCCGGCGCCCGATCCCAGCCAGTCCAATAGCGTGCGCTTGCTGAGCTACGGCGTCGGCATGAATTTCGGCGCGCCTAACAAGTACCTGTTCCGCACCAGCATCGCGTGGCACGGCGGCAGGAAGCCAACCTCCGACACGCACGACAACACGCCGCGTGTCTGGGTGCAATGGGTGCAGTTCTTTTGATGCGGACCTCGCGGTCCGTGCGCTGAGGAGACGGGATGCTGCGGAAAACCGGATCGGTGAGTTATCCCGATCGTTCCTTTGACGAGTGTCGTTGCAGCACGCGCGATTTTTCGTGGGCGCGAGGCGTGCGCACGCTCGTATTGGAGTCCGCGCTACTGCTGACGAGCGCGGCCGTTTTCTCGCAGACGCTGCCGAGCGGCGCCAAGGTGGTGTCGGGCAACGTCACGGTGACGCAGCCCAATGGCCAGCAACTGGTGATCAATCAGGGGAGCAGTAACGCGATCATCAACTGGCAGAGCTTTTCGATCGGTCACGGCAACAGCGTTAGTTTCGTTCAGCCGAATGCGAGTTCGGTCGCGCTCAACCGGGTGGTGGGCGGTTCGCCGTCGTCGATCTTCGGCAGTATCACGGCGACCGGCAAGGTCTTCCTGGTCAACCCGGCGGGCGTGCTGTTCGCGCCGGGGGCGTCGGTGAACACCGGCAGTTTCGTCGCGTCGACACTCGGCATCTCCGATAGCGATTTCCTCGCTGGACGTTATGCGTTTCAGAACGGCGGTTCGGCGGGCAGTATCGTCAATCAGGGTTCGGTGAATGCGCGTGATGGCGCGGTGGTGTTCATCGCGCCGCAGATCGTCAACAGCGGCAATCTGAGCGCCTCGGGTGGCGTGGCATTGGCTGCGGGAGATCGAGTCAGCATGACGCTGGATGCCGAGAGCCCGCTGTCGGTGAGTGTCGATGCCGGCGCGCTGAAGGCCAGTATTACCCACAGCGGCACCATTTTTTCCGGTGGTCCGGTGTTGCTGAGTGCACAGGCGCGTGACAGTGCGCTCGATACCGTCATCAATAGCAGCGGCGTGATTCGCGCGCGGTCGATCAGCTCGAATGGCGAAGACATTCAGCTGAACGGCGGCGCGCAAGGCATCGTGTCGATCAGCGGCACACTCGACGCGAGCGGCGCGGGGGCGAGCGGCCACGGCGGCAATATTACGGTGAGCGGCAACCAGTTGGCGCTGGCCGGTACGGCGAAGCTCGACACGTCGGGCGCGGTCGGCGGCGGCACGATCCTGGTGGGCGGCGCCGAGCGTGGCACTGGGCCGTTGCAGAACGCATCGACGACCACCATCGCGAAGGGCGCGGTGCTGGATGCGAGCGCAACCGATCAGGGTAATGGCGGGCAGGTTGTCGTCTGGTCCAATGATCGCACGCAATTTTCCGGGGCGATCGTTTCGCGCGGCGGAGCGAATGGCGGCAACGGCGGCAACGTGGAAGTATCGAGCAAGGGGGCGCTCGTCGTGGACGGCTCCGTTGACCTGAGCGCGCCGCACGGTCAGCGTGGCACCTTGCTGCTCGATCCTTACAACCTGTGCATCGTCGCAACCGACCCCGGCACATGCGGGACGCTGGCATCGGGAACCGGTACGTTCACTGCGGGCGCGAATGATTCGTATGTGTTGACGTCGACGCTGGTGGGGCTTTCGTCGACGACCAACCTGGTGCTCCAGGCCACAAATTCCATCATCTTCATGTCGCACCTGGCGCTGAATACGACGACGGCGCCGTCTTCGCAGGGATCGATTTCGCTCGAGGCCGGCAACGCGATCCTGATGAACGGCTTTTCGCTGTCGACGGACGGCGGCAACATTTCGATGCTCGCCGGCGCAGGCGGCATGTCGCTCGGCGGCCTGAGTTCGGGCACGGGGGCGATCACCCTTGGGTTGACCGATGCGAATGGGACGATAACCCAGGCAGGCGGCAGTTCGATTTCGGGCTCCGGCGGTTTGACCTTGACCGGCGGGACGCTTGAGTTGAGCCAGTTGAACGCGCATAGCGGCGGCACGAACGTCACGGGTGGCACGCTGACATTGACGGGCAGTGGCACCGCCGGCGCTTCGGCGATCACGGTGGGCAGCGGTGCGTCGCTGGATGTGCAGAACGCGCTTGCCAACGCGGTGACGTTGAATGGCGGGACGCTTGAGACGAGCACCGGTAGCGGCACGGTGAACGGTCAGGTGACGCTGAACGGCAGCAACACGTTTTCGACCGGCAGCAATGCGACGCTGACTGTCGGTAATGCGGTTGTCGATGGTGCGCCGGCAGGCGCGCTGACTGTGAGCGGTACGGGCACGGTCGTGCTGACCGGCGTCGATACGTACTCCGGCGGCACTGTGGTGAGCGGAGGCACGCTGCAAGGCAATGCGCAGAGTCTGCAGGGCAGCATCACGAACAATGCTTCGCTGGTTTTCGATCAGGCATCGAACGGTACGTTCAACGGGACGATCAGTGGGACTGGCGCAGTCACGAAGCAGAGTTCCGGCACGCTGATATTCAATGGCACGCAGAGCTATGGCGGTGGCACGTCGGTGACGGGCGGCGTGCTTCAGGGCGATACGACCAGCCTGCAAGGCGGCATTGTTCTGGACAACTCGACGGGGCTGATTTTCGATCAGGCGTCGAACGGCACGTTTGGCGGCACGATTAGTGGCACCGGTTCGGTGACGAAGCAGAACACCGGCACGCTGACGTTCAATACAACGCAGAGTTATGACGGTGGGACGAACGTGGTGGGTGGCACCCTGGCGCTGACTGGCAACGGTTCGGCCGGCGCTCAATCGGGGTTGGTCGCGGTTGGCAGCGGCGCGGCATTGGATGTGCAGAACACGCTTGCCAATGCGGTCACGCTGAATGGCGGGACACTGGAGACGAGCACTGGCAGCGGGATAGTGAATGGCCAGGTGACGCTGAACGGCAGCAACACGTTCTCGACCGGCGGCAATGCGACGTTGACCGTGAGCGGTGCCATTGTCGACGGCACGCCGGCCGGCGCGCTCACCGTGAACGGTACGGGAACAGTGGCGCTGACCGGTGTCAATACATACACCAGCGGCACAGTGGTGAGCGCTGGCACGCTGCAGGGCAATACGCAGAGCCTGCAGGGCGGCATCACAAATAATGCTTCGCTGGTTTTCGATCAGGCGGCGAACGGTACGTTCAGCGGTACGATCAGCGGAACTGGCGCGGTGACGAAACAAAACACCGGCACGCTGACGTTCATTACGCAACAAAGTTATGGCGGGGGTACAAACGTCACGGGTGGCACTCTGGCGCTGAGCGGCAACGGCACGGCGGGCGCTCAGTCGGGCTTGATCACTGTCGGTAGCGGCGCGGCGCTGGATGTGCAGAACACGCTTGCCAATGCGGTGACGTTAAGCGGCGGAACTTTAGAGGCCACAGCCGGCAGCGGAGTCGTGAGCGGACCGATCGCATTGAACAGCAGCGGCACTTTGGCGACCGGCGCCGGCGCGACGCTCACGGTCAGCGGAGCAATCAGCGGTGGTGGGTCACCGAATGCGCTCACTATCAGCGGATCGGGAACGGTGGTGCTGACCGGAGTCAATACCTACACCGGCGGCACAATGGTGAACGCTGGCACGCTGCAGGGCAATACGCAGAGCCTGCAGGGCGGCATCACGAATAATGCTTCGCTGGTCTTCGATCAGGCGTCGAATGGTACGTTCAGCGGCACGATCAATGGCACCGGTTCGGTGACAAAACAAAACACCGGCACGCTGACGTTCGACACCGTGCAAAGTTACGGTGGCGGAACGAACGTCACGGGCGGCACCCTAGCTCTAACCGGAAGCGGAGCAGCGGGAAGCTCAGTCGGGCACGATAACTGTCGGCAGCGGTGCGGCGCTGGATGTGCAGAACACGCTTGCCAATGCCGTGACGTTAAGTGGCGGCGTGCTGGAGACAACGACCGGAACCGGCACGGTAAGTGGACCGGTCGCATTGAGCAGCAGCGGCACTTTTGCGACTGGCTCCGGTGCGACGCTCACGGTCAGCGGAACCATCAGCGGCGGCGCATCACCGAATGCGCTGACCATCGGCGGCCCGGGTACGGTGGTGCTGACCGGCGTCAATACGTACGCAGGCGGCACACAGGTGAGCGCCGGCACGCTTCAGGGCGATACGCAGAGCCTGCAGGGCAACATCGGGAACAACGCGTCGCTGGTCTTCGATCAGGCCTCGAACGGCACGTTCAACGGCACGATCAGCGGGACTGGCGCCGTCGCAAAGCAGAACACTGGCACGCTGACATTCAACACGCAACAGAGTTACGGCGGCGGCACTAGCGTTACGGGCGGCACGTTGGCGCTGGCCGGAAACGGGGTAGCCGGCACTTCCGCGATTACGGTAGGCAGCGGTGCCGCGCTGGACGTTCAGAACACGCTGGCAAATGCAGTGACGTTGAACGGCGGCAGCACGCTGGAAACGACAACCGGCAACGGCATCGCGAACGGTCAGATAACGCTGAATGGCAGCAATGCATTTTCGACCGGCAATAACGCGACGCTGACCGTCAATGGCGTCATTGTCGATGGTGCGTCAGCGGGCGCTCTTGCCGTGAACGGCACAGGCATAGCGACACTGACCGGCGTCAACACCTTCAGCGGCGGTACGACGATTAGTGGCGGCACCCTGGCGCTGACCGGCAACGGAACAGCAGGTACTGCAGCGATTACGGTGAGCAGCGGTGCCGCGCTGGACGTGCAGAACACGCTCGCCAATGCAGTGACGTTAAGCAGCGGGACGCTGGAGACGACGACGGGATCCGGCACGGTGAATGGACCTGTTGCATTAAACAGCAGTGGCACTTTCGCGACCGGTTCTGGTGCGACGCTCACCGTAAGTGGGGTCGTGAGTGGCGGCGGATCACCTAACGCGCTCACTATCAGCGGACCAGGAACGGTGGTGCTGACCGGAGTCAACACCTACAGAGGCGGCACACTGGTGAGCGCTGGCACGCTGCAGGGCAATACGCAGAGCCTGCAGGGCGGCATTACGAACAACGCTTCGCTGGTTTTCGATCAGGCATCGAACGGCACGTTCAGCGGCACGATCGGTGGGACCGGTGCGGTGACTAAACAAAACACCGGCACGCTGACGTTCGGCACCGCACAAAGTTATGGCGGGGGCACAAGTGTCACGGGCGGCACCCTGGCGCTGACTGGCAACGGCTCGGCCGGCGCTCAGTCAGGTTTGGTCGCGGTGGGCAGCGGTGCAGCACTGGATGTGCAGACCACGCTTGCCAATGCGGTGACGTTAAGCGGCGGGACGCTGGAGACAACGACCGGAACCGGTGTGGTGAGCGGACCGGTCGCGTTGAACAGCAGTGGCACTTTTGCGACCGGTTCAGGCGCGACGCTCACGGTCAGCGGAGTAATCAGCGGTGGTGGGTCACCGAATGCGCTCACCGTCAGCGGACCGGGAACAGTGGTACTGACCGGAGTCAATACGTACACAGGCGGCACACTGGTGAGCGCCGGCTCGCTGCAGGGCAATACGCAGAGTCTGCAGGGCAACATCGGGAACAACGCTTCGTTGATTTTCGATCAGGCATCGAATGGCACGTTCAGCGGCACGATCAATGGCACCGGTTCAGTGACGAAGCAGAGCACCGGCACGCTCACGTTCAATACAGCACAAAACTATGCCGGTGGAACAAACGTCACGGGTGGCACGCTGGCCTTGACAGGCAGTGGTACGACCGGCAGTGCAGAGATCGCGGTCGGCGGTGGCGCTGCGCTGGATGTGCAAAACACGCTTGCCAATGCATTGACGCTGAACGGCGGCGGGACGCTGGAGACGACGACCGGCGCCAGCATCGTAAGCGGCCAGGTGACGCTGAACGGCAGCAACACGTTCTCGACGGGCAACAACGCGACGCTGACCGTCAATGGCGTCATCGTCGACGGCGTACCGGCAGGCGCGCTCGCCGTGAACGGTGTGGGCACGGTGACGCTGACCGGCATCAACACCTTCAGCGGCGGTACGACGATCAACGGTGGCACCTTGGCCCTGAGCGGCAACGGCACCGCCGGCGCTTCGACAGCCGCGATCACGGTGGGCAGCGGAGGCGCGCTGGATCTGCGGAACACGCTCGCTAACGCATTGACGCTGAATGGCGGTGGCACGCTGGAAACGACAACCGGCACCGGCATCGCGAATGGCCAGATCACCCTGAACGGCAGCAACACGTTTGCGACTGGGAGTGGCGCGAGGTTGACCGTGAACGGGGTCATCGGCGACGGCACATCGAAAGGATTACTGATCGTCAACGGATCGGGCGCCGTGGTGCTGAACGGCCTCAACACCTATAGCAACGGCACGACGGTGACGGCCGGCGCGCTACAGGGCAACGCCACCAGTTTGCAAGGCAATATCGGTCTTGCGAGCGCCACTTCGCTGGTGTTCGATCAGGCATCGAACGGTATCTTCAACGGCTCGATCAGCGGCGCCGGCGCAGTCACGAAACAGAACAGCGGCACGTTGACATTCAACGGTACGCAAAGCTATGGCGGTGGCACGACGGTTTCGGGCGGCGCATTGCAGGGCAATAGCGCCAGTCTGCAAGGCAATATTGCACTCGCTAGCGGAACGGGGCTCGTGTTCGACCAAGCATCGACCGGTACTTTCAACGGCACGATCAGTGGCGCGGGCGCGGTCACGAAACAGAGCACCGGTACGCTGACGTTCGGCACAGACCAGACATACACCGGCGGCACGAGCATGACCGGCGGCGCCCTGGCTTTGACGGGCAACGGCACAGCCGGCGCCCCGGAGGGTGCGATCACGGTGGGTAACGGCGCGGCACTGGATGTGCAGAACACGCTTGCCAATGCGGTGACATTGAATGGCGGCACGCTGGAGACGACCACGGGTAGCGGCATCGTGAACGGCGCGGTGACGCTCAATGGCAGCAACGGCCTCGCGACCGGCGGCAACGCGGCACTCACGATCAACGGCGCGCTCGGCAACGGTGCATCGGCGGGCGCGTTGGTCGTCAGTGGGACGGGGCTTGTGACGCTGAACGGCATCAGCAGCTTCAGCGGCGGCACGAGCGTGATGGGCGGCACGCTGCAAGGCAATACGGGCAGCCTGAACGGCAACATTGCGCTCGCCGGCGGTACACGTCTCGTCTTCGACCAGGCGTCGGCCGGCACCTTCAACGGAGCGATCAGTGGCGGCGGCGCGCTCAGCAAGCAGAACACCGGCACGCTGAGCTTCGATACAGCCCAGACCTACACCGGCGGCACCACCGTGACAGCCGGCACGCTTGCGCTGAAGAACAGCGGCACCGCGGGCGCACAGACGGGCGCGATCACGGTCGGCAGCGGCGCCACGCTCGATCTGCAGAACACGCTTGCAAACGCCGTCACGCTGGCGGGAGGCACGCTGGAAACGACAACCGGCAACAGTGTCGCGAACGGGCTCGTCACGCTGAGCGGCGGCAGCACGGTATCGGCGGCATCGAATGCAGCGCTCACTGTCAATGGCGCGGTTCGCGACGACGGCACGGGACAATCGCTGACCAAGCAGGGCGCCGGCCTCGTCACGCTGAATGGCGCGAATAGCTATACCGGCGGCACGTCGATCACACAAGGCACGCTGGCCGTCGGCGCGGGCGGTTCGCTCGGCAGCGGTCTCGCGACGGTGAACGGCGGCGCCACGCTCGCGCTTTCCGGCGCCACACTCGGCAATAACCTCAGCCTGCTCAGTGGCAGTACGCTCGTTGCGAGTGGTGGCCTCAACACCTTGTCGGGTGCGTTCAACGTGCGCGGCGCCACATTCAACATCGGTGCCGGTTCGACACTCAACGCGAGCAACGCCTTCAATCACTTCACCGGCGCGGCGACGTTTACCGGCGGCGGTTCGCTTGCTCTCAGCGCGGACACCGGCGGTATCCAGCTCGGCACGACGACGCTCGCGAACCTGACACTGCAGTCGGATGGCGCCGTCACGCAATCGGCCGCCGCGACGATTACCGGTAGGACCTCGATCGCAACGACCGGCGCCGCCGCGATCACGCTCAACCAGGCCAATCAATTCGGTAACCTGCTGCAATTGAGCGGCGGACCGACCAGCGTGAATAGCGCGGGCGCACTGAACTTCGGGGCATCCAATGTGGCGTCGCTGAACGTGAGCGCGGGTGGCGACATCACGCAGAGCGGCGCGCTACAGGTGAGCGGCACGACCACGCTCAGCACGCCGAACGGCAATCTGCTCCTAGATCTGGCCAACACGTTCGGCGCACTGGTCACGGCTCGCGCCGCTGGCGGCTCACTGACGAGCGCGCAGGACCTCGCCTTGGCGTTGTCGACGCCCGGCACGATGAACGTAACGGCGGGCGGTGCGCTCAAGATCTCCGGCACGGCCGGCAACCTGTCGACGACAAGCGGCGGCGCCACGACGTTCGGCCCCACGCTAATCGGCGACGCGCTCACGATCGTCGCTGGCGGTTTCGTCACCACGGCGAGCGGGGCGTCGGTGGGCGCGAACAGCATCACGCTCACGACGAAGGAAAACCAGAATGTCGGCGCAGCGCTGCCGGGCGAGTTCACTCTGAACAACGTCGGCAAGCTGTCGCTTGTGTCTGGTTACGACGCGTTTTTTTCGCTGCCTGATGGCCAGCAGACCCGCTTCGCGATCGGCACGAAGGTCAACTGCGCGCGCGTCAACATGGGGCCGTGCGTCGGCAACAACGTGCTGATCAGCGCAATTTCCTCGGTGCAGGCGGGGATTCAGTCGGCGATGGTGAACCAGATGCATCAGGAGGACGAATTCACGCTGAAGGTGAAATACGGATTCGCCGGCGATCTCGAGCAGGTTCAGACCTATCCGCACGAGGGCGACCTCGAGGTGCGCCAGCCCGCGCCGTGCCGGCTCGCCGATCACGCCGTCGCCGAACCGCGCGACGAGAGCGTGCGCCTGCGTGCAACGGAGGTGTGTCCGTGAACTCGCCTGTGAGAGTGCTCGCGCAGTCGCTTATAAGGTCGCTCCTGACACGGAGGATTTCGCCGACATTCGCCAATGTTGCATGGTGGATCGCCGCCATGGCTGTTGCGGCCAGTGTTGCCACCTGGGGTTCCGCAAGAGCCGAGCCCCAGGTGGCATGCTCGCTCGGCTACCCGCTACCGCCGCCCACGCACACACAGAAAAAAGCGATGGACGCACCCCGCCGCGTGCCGCTCGCGCGCATGGACGATCCGCGCTGCGCCGCTCAACCCAGCGCCGCACTGGACCGGCTCGCGGCCTATCACTGCGCGCAACTGTACGACGCGGCCGGCCAGCTCGAGGAAGCGCTTGGCTGGTACGACGTCGCGGCCGTAGCCGGCTATGGTCCCGCGCAAAAACGTCTCGGCAACCTGTACGGCGGCGAGGGCGACGTCGCGCGTGATTATGCGTGTGCCGTGTACTGGCAGCGCCGGGCGCGCGAGTCCGGCGAGTCGATCGATCTTCCGCATGTTTTCATGGGAGGCACGCCGCCTTGAGCGGCCGCAGCGATGGAAGAGCTACAACAACTCGGCAGATATCAGATCAGGCGCGTGCTTGGGCGCGGCGCGATGGGTGTCGTCTACGAAGGCGTCGACCCGAAACTGAACCGGCCGGTCGCGATCAAGACCATTCTCAAGAGCCAGCTTTCCGATCCGGAAATGGCGGCCGAATATCAGGTGCGCTTCGAGCGGGAGGCGCAGGCCGTCGCGCGGCTGAGTCATCCGCATATTGTCGGCGTGTTCGATTTCGGCGAAGAGAACAACGTCGCCTACATCGTGATGGAGCTGATTCGCGGCGAGGAGCTCAAGGCGTACTTCGACAAGGGCACGAAATTCGCCGTGAAGGACGCGGTGCGCATGACCGGTGAATTGCTCGACGCGCTTGGCTACGCGCACGAGCAGGGCATTGTGCATCGCGACGTGAAACCGGCGAACGTGATGCTCGACGCACAGATGCGCGTGAAGTTGACCGACTTCGGCGTTGCGCGGCTGTCGGATACCGGCAGCGACGGCACCCAGGCCGGCACGATGGTCGGGACACCTAGCTATATGTCGCCCGAGCAGGCAATGGGCAATCCGGTGGGTACACGCTCCGACATTTTCGCGGTCGGCATCGTGCTGTACCAGTTGCTGACGATGAAGCGGCCGTTTGTTGGAGACGGTCATTGGGCCGTGCAACGGCAGATCATCCAGGACGATCCGGTGCCGCCCTCGGTGCAGAATCCGGCGCTCGATCCAGTGTTCGACGCGATTGTGTTTCGTGCGCTCGCGAAGAATCCCGAGGAACGTTACCCGTACGCGAGGGCATTCAAGGAAGACCTGCAACGCGCACTCGCCGGCCAGGCGATCGACGAGGACGAAGCGACCATGCTCGCGGTGGCCGCGGCGCGCGCGCGACCGCCCGGCGAAACGGGCGCGGCACGCGGCACGCGCGTCGCGAACGATTTGAGCGCGGTCGAGATCGAGTTCTGGAAGACCATCAAGGACAGCAGCGATCCGGACGAATTCGAACTTTATATCGCGAAGTTTCCGGACGGGACCTATGCCGATCTCGCGCGCCGCAAGCTGGCGAAGCTGCACGGCGACGATTCGGCGGCGTCACGCTCCGGTGCGCTTGGTGACGGTGGAGCGGAAGGGGGCACGCGGCTCGCGCTTGACCGGCCACGCCAGCCTGGTATGCCGGCGGGCTCGGGCGACGGATCGGTGCGGCTAGCGCCGGTCGCGAAGAAGGGCGGCACGACTGCGCTGATCGCGGTGGCGTCGGTGGCGCTGCTGGCCGTGGGTGGCGGCGGATACTTCATGCTCAGGCAAAGCACGCCGGTATCGGTGAATGGTGGCGGGTCCGCGGCAAGTGTGACGCCGCCGGTCGATGCAAATAGGTCATCGCTCGTGGCGGGGAAGCCTGCGGAGGCGTCCGCATCGCAAGGTGCTGCGTCCGGCGCGGAGGCACGGGTTGCGACAACACCAGTTGGCGACGAGAAGGGTAATCCGAGTGCCCCAGGTGCCACGAATACGTCCGTGGCGACCAACGCCACAAACGCCACGAACAGCGCAAGCAGCACAAGCACAGCACAGCGTGAAGCCGTACGCCTGAAGGCTGCATCCGCTGCATCCGCTGCCGACGCGGAGCGCCGCGCGCGCGAGGCGCTTGCGAAGAACCGCGCTTCGGAAGCGGTGGTGAGCGCGAGTAAAACCACCAAGCCGAATGCCGCGCCAACGGCGGCATCGACAGCCATTGTCGCGCAGCAGACGCCGCATACGACGTCGGCGCAAGCAGCGGCGCCAGTCAGCAGCACCACGGCGTCGCATGCCGCCCCGACGTCTGTGGCACCCACGCCGTCGCAGGCAAATGCGCAAGCAACGTCCCCCGCCGCGCCTGCGCCCACGCTCGCCGCCAAACCTGCCGATACCACACCCGCCGCCGAGCCGAAAGTATCGTCCGCCGATCTGCTCGCGCAGGCGGCGAAGCTGCAAGGCGAAGGCAAGCTCAACGACGCCGTACGGCTCTACAAACGCGCGGCGCGTGGCGGCAGCGGTCAGGCGGCGAAGCAGTTAGGCGACATCTACGGAAACGGCTCGGGCGACGTGCCGCGTGACTACGCGGAGTCGATCCGCTGGTACAACGTCGCGCGCACGGCGGGTGTGGATGTGCCGGATGTGAGCAAGCGGTAAGTGTTGGGTGGCCACTTTTTCGCCACTGCGAGTAGCGCCTGAAAATCGTCAATGCATCGCTAACGAAGGAGAATGAGCATGGCTGATATATACGGAGAAAGTGACAGCAGCAAGGGGATGTTTCACCGTGCCACCGGCGTTCCATTCGCAACGTGGATGCGAGGCAATGCCGATGAATACGGGACACTGACAACTTACGTCGACAACGCAAGGACGGGCAGAACGCAGTTGCTGCGCAAGCACGAAAACAGCGTTGAGCAACACCGTGAGCTCAGTGAGACCGCGGATCAACTCAAGCAGCAACTGGGTGTGAATCGAGAGGATATCGAGGCTGCCCGCAAGGTCAAGGAAATCGAGCAGCAGAACCTTGATGCGGTCTACTTGAGTAGCCCACTGTCGACGACCCCCAGAGTTCCCACGGGCACGGAGTTATTGATGAAGCCGCTCGCGTTTTTTCCTTTCCTGGGGAATGCGATCAGCGGGTATCAGCTCTACAGTTATGGGAAAAGAAGAGACGACGCGTTGAAGCGGGTGGAGATATCGCACCAGGCCATTGAGTCGATCGAAGGCTTCGGCCAGGGGATCGCGACTCAGGAAAGGCAGGCGCGCGCGATTCAGAAAAAGGCACTGGAACGGGTCCAGGCGGATTTGACCGTGCTGCAGAGTCTTGAGAACTCGACGCAACAGAAGATCGATCGTCTGAAGCAGCTATAGCCTCGCGTCCGTGGCTGTGATCGGCCACGGAAACGTTTGGGAAACGCATCATCTCAATAATTCACTCCGCGATCAGAAAAAGGGGTGAACGTGTTCGATGCCGATGCAATCCTGACCGAGTTATCCGTGGACGCGCCGTGCGGCAGCGACCTGGAATACGACGCGGCGTTTCTCGAGCTCGAAGAACTCGCCAAGGGCAAGGAAGAGGCGCAGTTCGGCGCGACCGTCATCGCGGGTGAACCGGCGGACTGGAAAGCGGTCCGCAAAGCTTGCCTTGCGTTATTCACCCGCACGCGCGATCTGCGCATTGCCATCCATCTGACCCGCGCGATGCTCGAAATCGAGGGCATCGCCGGGTTCACACAAGGTCTCGTCGTGCTGGATCGTTTGCTCGACGCGAACTGGGATCACGTACATCCGCAACTCGATCCGGACGACGACAACGATCCGACGATGCGCGTCAACGCGCTCACCGCGTTGATCGACTCCACCACCGTTTTGCGCACGCTGAAGGCAGCCTCGCTCATCGACGCCGGCGTGGCGGGACGCGTCAGCCTGCGCGACATCGAAATCGCTAACGGCGAAATGGCGGCCCCCGAGGGTGAGGAAGCGCCGACGATGACGTTGATCGAAGGAATCTTCCTGAACGTCGAGCTCGGCGTGTTGCAGCAATCGGCGGCGTTACTCGAAGAAGCCTGCGCGTGTATCGAACACATCGAATCGCAACTCACCGCGCGGGTGGGCGCCGCACGCGCGATCGATCTCACTGAACTCAGCCGGCTGCTCAAACGCGCCCGCGACTTCGCAGCGCAGCGTTTGCAACGCCGTGCACCGGCCGATGCGCTTGAGTCAGACGACGCAACCCATGCAGCCGACGCGGACGGCGCGGGCGGCGACGCCACCCAACCCGGCGCGAACGCCTCAGCACGCAAGGACGAAATCACCGGACGCGACGACGTCACGCGCCTGCTCGACAAACTCTGCGCGTATTACGAACGCCACGAGCCGTCGAGTCCCGTGCCCCTGATGCTGCTGCGTGCGCGGCGCCTCGTGACGATGAGCTTCCTCGAAATCGTCGCGGACCTCGCGCCGGAAAGCATGGCATCCGTCCGCCAGGTGGGCGGCATTCAGTCGGAGTAATCCCAGCAACCCCTTCGTAAGCGGAGAGTCATCGTGGCCAAGGAAAGCAGTCAGAAATTCATCGCTCGAAACCGGGCGCCGCGCGTCCAGATCGAGTATGACGTTGAGGTGTATGGATCGCAGAAGAAAGTGCAGATCCCGTTCGTGATGGGCGTGCTCGCCGATCTGTCCGGCAGGTCGGCCGACCCGCTCGCACCGGTCGCCGATCGCAAGTTCCTCGAGATCGACGTCGACAACTTCGACGAGCGGATGAAGGCAACCAAGCCGCGCGTGGCGATCCAGGTGCCGAACACCCTCACGGGCGAAGGCAATCTCTCGGTCGATATGACCTTCGAGAGCATGGACGACTTTTCGCCCGCGGCGATTGCCCGCAAGGTCGGCTCGCTCAACCAGTTGCTCGAAGCGCGTTCGCAGCTCGCCAATCTTCTGACCTACATGGACGGCAAGACCGGCGCGGAAACGTTGATCGCGCAACTGCTCGAACAGCCGGCGCTGATGCAGGCGCTCACCTCGTCCCCGAAGCCGCAGGAATAACCCCAATCGCTACCGACGGAGTTTCACATGGCCGAGACCAGTACCGAATCACAAGCGTCGCCAGGCGGCGAGACCGTTGAGGTGAGCGAGTTCGCGAGCCTGCTGCAAAAGGAATTCAAACCGAAAACCGACAAAGCGAAAGAAGCCGTCGAAGAGGCCGTCAAGACACTCGCGGTGCAGGCGCTTGCCGGCACCCACCTGGTGTCGAACGATGTGCTCGCCACCGTCGGCGCGTTGATCGCCCAGATCGACAAAAAGCTCTCCGAGCAGATTCATCAGATTCTGCACAATGAGGAGTTCCAGGCACTCGAAAGCGCATGGCGTGGCCTGCATTATCTGGTGAACAACACCGAGACCGACGAGATGCTGAAGATCCGCGTCTTCAACGTGTCGAAGAACGAGTTGGGCAAGACGCTCAAGAAATACAAAGGCACCGCGTGGGATCAAAGCCCGGTGTTCAAGAAGGTCTACGAAGAAGAATACGGTCAGTTCGGCGGTGAACCGTTCGGCGCACTCGTCGCCGATTACTACTTCGACAACAGCGCGCCTGATGTCGACCTGCTCAGTTCCATGGCCAAGATCGCGGCCGCCGCGCACGCGCCGTTCATTAGCGCCGCCGATCCGTCCGTGATGCTGATGGACTCGTGGCAGGAACTCGCCAATCCGCGCGATCTGACAAAAATCTTCCAGACGCCCGAGCACGCAGCATGGCGTTCGTTCCGTGATTCGGAGGACGCGCGCTACGTCGGTTTGACGATGCCGCGCTTCCTGTCGCGCGCGCCGTACGGGGCGAATACGAATCCCGTCGAGGAATTCGACTTCGAAGAAGATACGAGCGGCGACCCGAAGAACTACACATGGTCGAACGCCGCGTATGCGATGGCGGTCAACATCAACCGCTCGTTCAAAACCTATGGCTGGTGCTCGCAGATTCGCGGCATCGAATCCGGCGGCGCACTCGAAGGCTTGCCCGTGCACACGTTCCCGTCGGACGACGGCGGCGTCGACATGACCTGTCCGACCGAGATCGCGATTAGCGACCGCCGCGAAGCGGAGCTGGCGAAGAACGGCTTCATGCCGCTCATCCACAAGAAGAACACGGACTTCGCCGCCTTCATCGGCGCGCAGTCGTTGCAGCGCCCAACCGAATACGAAGACGCCGACGCGACCGCCAACGCCAATCTCGCGGCGCGCTTGCCGTACCTGTTCGCGACCTGCCGCTTCGCGCATTACCTGAAATGCATCGTGCGCGACAAGATCGGTTCGTTCAAGGAACGCCGCGACATGGAGATCTGGTTGAACAACTGGATCGGCCAGTACGTGGAAAACAACCCGGCCACTGCGACCGAGGCCGACAAGGCGCGCAAACCGCTCGCCGGTGCGGAAGTCGTGGTGGAAGAAGTGGAGGGTAATCCGGGCTATTACGGCGCGAAGTTTTTCCTGCGCCCGCACTACCAGCTCGAAGGACTGACCGTGTCGCTGCGGCTCGTCTCGAAGCTGCCGTCGGCCAAGAAGTAATCGGCTTAGCAAGCTCCGGCAGCCCGTTGTCCATCGGGTTGTTGTTCACTTATCAAGAGGAAAAAAATGATTCTCCTAAACTTCGCAACGCAGATCAAAGGCACCTCCAAGGTCGAAGGCCATACCGACTGGATCGCCGTCAATTCCATGCAACTGGGCGTCGGTCGCGCCATCTCCACGAGCAGCGACGGCGCGACCGATCGCGATACGAGCAATCCGTCCTTCTCGGAGGTGACGTTCTCGAAGCCGACCGATATCGCGTCGGCCGACCTGTTTGCCCAGGCGACCTATGGCAAGTCGCTAGGTAAGGCCGAGATTCACTTCATCCAGACGGGTGGCGCGGACAAGACCGACCAGGTGTATCTGAAGATCGAACTCGAGGAGGCGATCGTGAGTGCCTATTCGTTGTCGAGCGGCGGTGACCGGCCGTCCGAATCGTTCTCGTTGAACTTCGCGAAGATCTCATACCAGTACGACCAGTTCGACGGCGCCACGGTGAAGACCGGCACACCGAAGAAGTGGGATCTGAGCACGAACAAGGCGACGTATTGAGCTCAGCGGTTCGACAACAACGACCTTCACCGCTCCTCATGCCGCGGCGCTCGCGCCGCGTGCTGGGGAGCTTCAGAGACACGCCATGACGACTCAGGATCTGTTGCGAAGCGGCCGGCTCGACGACGCACTCGCCGCGTTGACGCAGGAAGTGCGCGCCAACCCGGCCGATCCGAAAAGCCGCGTCTTCCTGTTTCAGCTGCTTGCCGTGCTTGGCCAGTGGGAGCGCGCGAATACACAGCTTGCCGTGTGCGGCGAGTTGGATGCCGGCGCGCTGGCGATGGTGCAAAGCTACCGCGAGGCGTTACGTTGCGAAGCGCTGCGCGCTGAAGTGTTCGCGGGGCGGCGCACGCCCGTCATCTTCGGCGAACCGCAAGCGTGGATCGCGCTGATGCTCGAAGCATTGAAGCGCGATACCGACGGCGCCTTCGCCGAGGCCGCACGCCTGCGCGAAGAGGCGCTAGACATGGCGCCCGCCAGCAGCGGCACGCTCGACGGCGAGCCGTTCGAATGGATTGCCGATGCGGATGCGCGCCTTGGGCCGCTGGTGGAGATGATCGTCAATGGCCACTACTACTGGGTGCCGTTTCACCGGCTGACCCGGATCGCTTTCGACGCACCAGCGGATTTGCGCGACACCGTGTGGATGCCGGCTCAGGTGACCTTCGCGAGCGGCGGCGAGAGCGTTGCGTTTGTGCCGACCCGTTACGACGGCACACTCGCCGTGGCGAATGACGCGTTGAAACTCGCGCGCCGCACCGAATGGCATGAGCCGCGCGAAGGCGTGTTTGTCGGCGTGGGGCAGCGCGTTTTTGCGACTGACACGGGCGACCACTCGCTGATGGACGTGCGTGAAATTCAGATCGACGCCGCGCCCGCAGCGCCGCTGCAGTGAGACGATCATGGCCGAACTGACCGCGAAAGAACGTCTCCAGCCGTCGCTGCTCGACCGGCTGACCGACGACGAACCAGACAACACGCAGGAATCGCGCGAGCGCCGCGTGCTGTCGATGCGTACGCTGCGCCAGGCCGTGTTGCGCGATCTCGCGTGGCTCTTCAATTCCAATGGCATCGGTATTCTGCAGGACCTCGAAGCATTTCCGCTCGCCGCGCAGTCGGTTATCAACTATGGCATTCCCGATTTTTCCGGGCAGACCGCGTCGGGAATCGACATCGAGGGCGTCGCGCGACGCATGCGCCAGGCGATCTGGGACTTCGAACCACGCATCTTGCGCAACACGGTCCAGGTTCGGCCGATCGAGTTCGACCAGAGCTCGCATAATCAGCTCGTCTTCGAACTCGAAGGCGAACTGTGGGGGCAGCCCGTGCCCGAGCGCCTGTTTCTGAAGACCGAGCTCGATCTGGAGATGGGCGAGATACGCGTCACCGATTTCGACGCGGTGTTTTCCTGATGGACACGCGCCTCTTGCGCTACTACGAGCGCGAACTCCAGCATCTGCGCGAGACCGGCGGCGAATTCGCCCGCGAATTTCCAAAGGTCGCCGGACGCCTCGGGCTGGAAAGTTTCGCGTGCGCGGACCCTTACGTCGAGCGCCTCCTGGAAGGCTTCAGCTTTCTCGCCGCGCGCGTGCAGATGAAAATCGACGCGGAGTTTCCACGCTTCACCGAACATCTGCTGGAGCTGGTTTATCCGCATTACCTTGCGCCGGCGCCCTCGATGGCAGTAGTGCAGTTCTCGCCGGATCTGGCGGAAGGCAGCCTTGCGTCTGGCTTCAGGTTGCCACGCGACACCGTGCTGAAAAGCATCCTGGGTAAGAACGACCAGACGCCGTGCGAATACCGCACCGCGCACGAGACTACGCTCTGGCCGCTTGAAATTGCCCACGCGGAGTACTTTGCGCACGCGGGTGAGCTCGCCGGACTGGATTTTTCGCGGCTAGGCAAAGTGCGCGCCGCGTTGAGACTGCGCTTGCGCACCACCGCCGGCCTTGCATTCAACGAACTGTCGCTCGAGCGCCTGACGCTGCATCTGCGCGGCAGCGATGCGCTGCCCGCGCAGTTGTACGAGCAGATATTCGGTCATGCTCTGGCGTTGATCGCGATCCCGGCCAAGGCCGAGGCCAACGGCAACGCTGCGTGGCACGAGGTGATCGACCGGGTGCAGATTGGCCGTGTGGGTTTCGCGGCGGACGAAGCCCTGCTGCCGCACGGACCGCGTTCGTTTCACGGTTACCGGCTGCTGCACGAGTACTTCGCGTTCCCGCAGCGTTATCAGTTCGTCGAATTCAGCGGCCTCGCGCGTGCGGTCAGCCGATGCGCGGACAACGAACTCGATCTGGTAATCCTGTTCGACAGGTTACAGCCGTCGCTGGAAGGCGGCGTTGGAACGGAAACGTTCAGCCTGTTCTGCACGCCGGCGATCAACCTGTTTCCGAAGCGATCGGATCGCATTCACCTGACGAAACAGCATGCCGAGTTTCACCTGATTCCCGACCGTACCCGGCCGATGGATTTCGAAATTCATCAGGTGGTGTCTGTCACTGGCTACGGCAGCGGCAAGGACGAGCAGCAAGCCTTCCGGCCGTTCTATGCGGCCAACGATCTGATGAACGAGCGTGAGGCGGGCGCGTACTACCAGGTGCGCCGCGCGCGCCGCGTGCTGTCCGAGCGGCAGCGGCGCCAGGGGCCGCGTTCTAGCTATGTCGGCAGTGAGATGTTCGTCTCGCTGGTTGACCCGCTGGAGGCGCCTTATCGCAGCGATTTGCGCCTGCTTGGCGCCGAGTTGTTGTGCACCAATCGCGATCTGCCGCTTTCAATGCCGCTAGGCCTTGGCAAGACCGACTTCACACTGGAGGCGAGCGCGCCCGTTCAGGCCGTGCGCTGTGTCGCCGGACCGACTGCGCCGGCGCCTTCGCATGCCGAAGGGGAAGTTGCCTGGCGCGTGGTCAGCCATCTGTCGCTGAACTACCTTTCCTTGCTCGATCAAGGTGAGAAGGAGGGCGCTTCGGCGCTGCGCGATCTGCTGCGCCTTTACGTGGGCGTCGCCGATACGGTGGGGCACCGGCAGATCGAAGGCGTGCGCTCGGTGTCGTCGCAACCCGTTGTGCGACGCATTCCCGGGCCGGGGCATATCGCCTACGGGCGAGGCTTGCAGGTCACCGTGACGATGGACGAAAGCGCGTTCGAAGGCGCCGGCATCTTTCTGTTCGGTAGCGTGCTCGAACAGTTTTTCGCTAAGTACACATCGCTCAATACTTTCACCGAGACCGTCGTGCGTTCGACAACGCGCGGTGACATCATGAAATGGCCGGCGAGGATCGGACGATGCGAGATCCTGTAGGGCGCCTCGCGCCGCTCACCGACGAGCCTCGGCGCTTCGACTTCTATGCGGCCCTGCGGCTGATCGAGGCCGCGTACCCGGACAACCCGCGCTTGGGCCGGTCGCAGCGCGCCGCCGACGATCCGGTGCGGCTTGCGCAGGCGGTGACGCTCGCATTCGAGCCGGCGATGATCGAGAAGCTCGAATGGCGCGGCGAAAAACCGCCGCGCATGGAGGTCAATTTTCTCGGCTTGAGTGGGCCGAACGGACCGCTGCCGCTGCATCTGACCGAGTACATCCGCGACCGCTTGCGCAATTCGGCCGACCCGACGCTGGCGCGGTTTCTCGACGTATTTCATCACCGCATGCTGTCGCTGTTCTATTGCGCGTGGGCGAACGCGCAGCCTGCAGTCAGTCTCGACCGCCCTGAAGCCGACCGTTTCTCGACGTATGTCGCCTCGCTCGTCGGGCTTGGCATGCCTTCGCTGCAGCACCGCTCAACGTTGCCAGGCGTCGCGAAGCTTCACTACGCAGGGCGTCTTGCCGATCAGCGCCGAAACGCCGAGGGCCTGGCTGCGCTACTCGCGGATTTCTTCCGCGTGGCCGTGAGCGTCGAGCCTTTCGTCGGTCATTGGATGCGCTTGCCTGTCGATGAGCGCACGCGATTGAAGACCGGCGTCAACGCCGAACGGTTAGGCTTGAGCACCGTGCTGGGCAGCGCGGTATGGAACGTTCAACACAAGTTCCGTTTGCGCATCGGTCCGCTCGACTTCGAGCAGTTCTGCACGTTGTTGCCAGGCGGCGCGAACCTCGCGCGCCTGATCGACTGGGTCCGGCAATACGCGGGCGACGCGCTCGCCTGGGATGTGCGGCTTGTACTCAGGAAAGAACACGTGCCGCCGTTGCAGCTCGGGCGCACCGCGCGGCTTGGGCTTACGACCTGGGTCGGCGGCCGGGAACGGGCGCGCGATGCCGATCAGTTGCTGTTCTATCCGGTTCCTTCGCGATTCTGAGGCGACAAGCCTCCTGTGTCAGAGAAAGAACATTTCGTTAAACCTGGGCATCCACACGCTCAAGAGGACATTCATGGCTGAGATCAGTCGCGTCGCGCTGTTCGGGAAGTTGAACGGGCTCGCTTACCGGGCGATAGAAAGCAGTACGGTGTTCTGTAAGCTGCGTGGCAATCCGTACGTGGAGCTTGCTCACTGGATTCATCAGATCCTGCAACTGCAGGACTCCGACCTGCATCGCATCATTCGCCATTTCGATATCGACGCCGCCGTGCTTGCGCGCGACCTGACGGCGTCGCTTGATCGTATGCCGCGCGGCTCGACCTCGGTCACCGATCTGTCGTCGCAGGTCGAGGAGGCCGTTGAACGTGCGTGGGTGTACGGCACGCTGATGTTCGGCGAGTCGCAGGTGCGCACCGGCTACATCGTGGTCGGGCTGCTGAAGACGCAGGGCTTGCGCCACTCCTTGCATGCGATCTCGCGCCAGTTTGAGAAGGTCAAGAGCGAAGCGCTCGTCGACGCATTCGATGAAATCGCCGGCGCCTCGCCGGAATCGAACCTTTCGCCCACGGACAACTTCCAGATGGGCGCGGCAGGGCCCGGCGAAGCCAGCGGTGCGCTCGCACCGGCTGCACTCGGCAAGGGCGAAGCATTGAAACGCTTCACGCTCGATCTGACCGAACAGGCGAGAAGCGGCAAGCTCGACCCGATCGTCGGACGCGACGAAGAAATTCGCCAGGTGATCGACATCCTGATGCGGCGGCGCCAGAACAATCCGATTCTCACCGGCGAGGCCGGCGTCGGCAAGACAGCAGTGGTTGAGGGATTCGCCCAGCGCATCGTGGCGGGCGACGTGCCGCCGCAGTTGCGCGAGGTGCGCCTGCTCACGCTCGACGTCGGTCTGTTGCAGGCTGGCGCGAGCATGAAAGGGGAGTTCGAGAACCGTCTGCGGCAAGTGATCGAAGAGGTGCAGGCATCGGAGAAGCCGGTGATCCTGTTCATCGACGAAGCGCATACGCTGGTGGGCGCGGGCGGTGCCGCGGGCACCGGCGACGCCGCCAATTTGCTCAAGCCGGCCCTCGCGCGCGGCACGCTGCGCACCGTCGCGGCGACCACCTGGGCCGAATACAAAAAACACATCGAGAAAGACCCGGCGCTCACGCGCCGCTTCCAGGTCGTGCAGGTGGCGGAGCCGTCGGAGGAAAAGGCTTTGTTGATGATGCGCGGCATCGCCTCGTCGCTGGAAACGCATCACCGCGTGCAGATTCTCGACGAAGCACTCGATGCCGCCGTCAAGCTGTCGCATCGCTACATTCCGGCGCGACAACTGCCGGACAAAGCCGTGAGTCTGCTCGACACGACTTGTGCACGCGTTGCGGTCAGCCAGCATGCCACGCCCGCCGCGATCGACGATGCCAGAAAGCGCATTGTCGCGCTCGAAACGGAGTTGGCGATCATCGGGCGCGAGACGGCGGTCGGCGTCGACACGCTTGAGCGCGAAACGCTCGCGACCCAAAAGCTCGTCACCGAGCGTGCGCGGCTCGCCGAACTCGACGCCCGCTGGCAGACAGAAAAGGCGCTGGTCGACCGCATCCTCGAACTGCGTGGCAAGTTGCGTGACGCGACCGGCAAGGTCGAAAGCGCGGCGGATGCGGGCAGCGCCGAATCATGGTTCGCCCAGCTGAAAGATCTGCAGGCACAACTCGCTGCGCACCAGGGCGAGACGCCGCTGATTTTGCCGACCGTCGATCACCAGGCGGTCGCCTCGGTCGTGCAGGACTGGACGGGCATTCCGGTCGGCCGGATGGTGAAGAACGAAATCGAGAATGTGCTGAAACTCGCCGATACGCTGTCGCAGCGGATCATCGGCCAGCGCCACGCGCTCGACATGATCGCTAAACGCATCCAGACTTCGCGCGCGGGTCTCGACAATCCGGGCAAACCGATTGGCGTGTTCATGCTGGCCGGCACCTCGGGCGTGGGCAAGACCGAGACCGCTTTGGCACTCGCAGAGGCGTTGTATGGCGGCGAGCAGAACGTCATCACGATCAACATGAGCGAGTACCAGGAAGCGCATACCGTCTCTTCGCTCAAGGGCGCGCCACCCGGCTACGTGGGCTACGGCGAAGGGGGGGTGCTGACCGAGGCGGTTCGCCGCCGCCCGTACAGCATCGTGCTGCTCGACGAAGTGGAAAAGGCCCACCCGGATGTGCACGAAATCTTCTTCCAGGTATTCGACAAGGGCTGGATGGAAGACGGCGAAGGCCGCGTGATCGACTTCAAGAACACGCTGATCCTGCTGACGACGAATGCCGGCACCGATCTGATTACAAGCCTGTGCAAGGACCCGGACCTGATGCCCGACGCCGACGGCATCGCCAAAGCGCTGCGCGAACCGTTGCTGAAGGTGTTTCCGCCTGCGCTGCTGGGCCGCCTCGTCACGATCCCGTACTACCCGCTGAATGACGAGATGATCGGCGCGATCATCCGCCTGCAACTCGGGCGCATCGCGCGGCGCGTCGCACAAAGCCACAAGGTGCCGTTCACCTACGACGACGAAGTGGTCAAGCTGATCGCGAGCCGCTGCACGGAGCTCGAAAGCGGCGGCCGGATGATCGACGCGATTCTCACCAACAGTCTGCTGCCTGCCATCAGCGGTGAATTTCTCACGCGGCTGATGGACGGCAAGCCGGTGCGTCGCGCGCACATCACCGTGTTGAACGGCGAGTTCTGTTATGCATTCGATTGAGGAGCGGCCCCGCCATGGCTAGTCAGGTCTCGATGGGCGCGACCCTGAAGTGCTCGTTCGGCGCGGTGCCGTCGAGCCTTGTCGTGTTGCCCACCAACAAGGTGTTCGCGGAAGGGCCGCCTGCTGCGAACATCATGGATCACATTCCGCTCGTCAACGTCATGCCGTTCGGCATCTGCAACTCGGTCTCGAACCCGACGGTCGCCGCCGCGACGGCGGCCGCGCTCGGCGTGCTGACGCCGATGCCCTGCGTGCCCGCGACGGTGTCGCCGTGGACGCCTGGCGCGCCGACGGTGACGATCGGAAAATTTCCGGCACTCGACAACACATCGACCTGCTTATGCACCTGGGGCGGCGCGATCAGCTTCGTCGCACCGGGTACCGTCAAAACGATGATTCCCTAAAGGCTGACGCGTGGCGACCTTAGCGACCACCTCCATGACCACTCAGAAGAACCGCCCGTGCGCCGTGTCGAGCCCGCTCGGCGACGATGCGCTGCTGTTTGCCGGCATGAACGGCAGCGACGAACTCGGCCGGCTCGGTGAATACCGGCTCGACCTGCTGAGCGAGAGTGCTTCGCTCGCGCTGCACGACATTCTCGGGCAGCCGATGGGTGTGCGTATCGACCGGCCGGGCGGCAACCCGCGGTATTTTCATGGCTATGTCACGAAGTTTGCGCACACCGGCTGGCGCGCCCGCTTCGCGACCTATCAGGCAACGCTGCATCACTGGTTGTGGTTCCTCACGCGCGCGCACAACTGCCGGGTGTTCCAGAACAAAACGGTCGTCGAGATCATCAAGGACGTCTTCAACGAGTATCCGGCGAGTTTCGATGTGTCGCTTTCCAGCACGTATGAAGCGCTGCCGTATTGCGTGCAGTACCGTGAGACTGACTTTGACTTCGTGAGCCGCCTGATGGAGTCGGCCGGGATTTACTATTTCTTCCGTCAGGAGGCCTCGAGCCACACGCTCGTGCTCACCGATTCGTACGCGGCGCACAGCACCCTCGACGGCGCCGGATCGATTCGTTACGTGGCCGGTGGCGTGGGCGGCACGCGGGGCATCGAATGCATCGGCGAGTGGGCGCTGCAGGGTGCGCTGCAGACGCACGAGCAGAGCGCCGCGGATTTCAACTTCGAGATGGCGACCAATCGAGAGGCCAGTATCCCGCTTGCGCAGGCCGCGTTGCAGTCGGACTATGAGCATGCCACCGCGGCGCGATTCGATTATCCTGGGGGTTTCTCAACCAGGGCGGCCGCGGAGACCGTGGTCCGCACGCGTATGGAGGCGATCGAGGCGCAGGCCCAGCGCGTCAGTGGCCGCTCGAACATTTGCGGCATCAGCCCCGGTGGACTGTTCGATCTGTACGACCATCCACGAGTCGATCAGAACACGCACTATCTCGTGACGGGCGCCCGCTACGCGATTTCATACGGCGGTTACGAACCGGCTGGCGGTGCGGCGGAAGGCCTGGTGTTCTCCTGCACGTTCGACGCGCTCGACAGCACACATGCCTATCGCACCCCGCTCACGACGCCCAGACCTTCGATACGTGGCCCGCAGACCGCGTTCGTGACGGGCAACAACGATCAGGAAATCTGGACCGACCAGTACGGCCGCGTCAAGGTGCGATTTCACTGGGACCGCTCCGGTGTCAGCGATGGTGACAGTTCGTGCTGGGTGCGTGTCGCCCAATCGTTCGCCGGTAAGCGCTGGGGCGCGCTGTTCCTGCCACGCGTCGGGCAGGAGGTGGTGGTCGAATTTCTCGACGGCGACCCCGACCGGCCGCTCGTCACGGGCACCGTCTACAACGCCGGGATGATGCCGCCCTACGCGCTGCCCGACAACGCCACGCGCTCGGCGATGAGGAGCGATTCGTTGAAAGGTGGCGACACCTACAGCGAACTGCGCTTCGACGACAAAGGCGGCAGCGAGCAACTGTTTCTCTACGCGGGCCGTAACCAGGACAACACCGTCAAGAACGATTCGCTCGAATCGGTGGGCAAGGACCGCCATCTGTCCGTGGCGGGAAATCACTACGCCAAGGTCACGGGCGACCGGCACGACACGGTGCAGGGCGCACACAACGGCAAGATCGGCGGGACGCTTTCGTTCGACGTGACGGGCGACACCCAGCACAAATCCGGTGGCAATTTCGCGCTGGGCGCGGGCGGTCGCATCGATCTCAAGGCCGCGACTATCACGCTGGAGGCGGATCAGATGCTGACCTTGAAAGTCGGCGGCAGCACGATCGTGCTCACGCCGAATGGCGTCTCGATCTCCGCGCCCACCGTTGCCATCGACGGCTCGGCAATGGTCAATATCAACGGCGGCGGCGCGAGCAGCGGAGGGTCCGCGCAAGCGGCCGCGCCGCAAGCGCCCGATGCGCCCACGGAGGCAGACGATGGCACGAGGTAATCCATCATGGTCCTGATACTTCGCGTCGAACACTACCGCAATGCAGCGGCGCCCGAGGCGATCGAGAGGAAGTTCGAGGTGGATGGCGGCACCATCGGCCGTTCAACCGATAACGACCTCGTCCTGCCGGACCCGGACAAGCTGATCTCGCGCGCGCATGCGCGCATCGAGTTCCGCGATGGCAGTTTTTTGATTCAGGACGTCGGCAGTAATCCCAGCGTGTTGAACGGGCGGCCGCTGGGCGGCTCGCGGCAGGCTCGTCTGACGCACGGCGACGATCTCGCGGTGGGTGAGTATCTGTTGAGCGTGGTGGTGCAGGCCGAAGCACCGGCCGCCGTGGCGGCGCCGTCCCCAGTGGCGGCCGGCGATGGCCTTGACGATCTGCTCGGTTCGTGCGGGGGCGTGCCATTGCCCGATCCGCTAGCGTTGCCGCCGCGCCTCGACGCGTTGCAGATCGGCAGCGGGCCGGCGGACGATCCGCTGGGACTCGATGGGCCGTTGAACCCGCACGCGGGGCCGTTGGCAGACGCGCTGTTCGAACGTCCATCGCTCGCGCGGACACCGGGCTATAGCGGTTCGATGGGGACGCATGCGGCGCCGGAGTCGTTGCCGTTCACCGGCGCGTCGATGGGTATTCCTACGGACTACGATCCGTTTGCCGATCTGGGGTACGGTGGCCGGGGTGGTCATGACACGGTGGCAGCATTGCCACAGCGGCTGCATGAGCAGACAGCGAGCGAAGCGCCGGTGGTTGCGTCCGAGCCGGTGCTGCTGCCGGAGTTCACGATTCTCGGGCGCTCAGGGCAGGGGTCGAGCACGCCCGTGCCGCCTGCACCGTTGCCGTTTACGCGTGATGACCGAACGGATCCGCTATCGGTGGTCTCACAGAATGAGCAGGCAGGTACACCGCCCGTGATTGCGCGAGCGGAGCCGGTCACGTCGATGCCGGATGTCACGCTCGCGGAAGTACCGCCTCAGTCACCTGCGTTGGCGCAGGGAGTCCGGCCAACGCCAACGGGCCAGGCAGTGCCAACTCCAGCGTCCGCGCGGGCACACACTCCGGCATCCGCTCCCGTCCCAACCCAGGACGCCATCCTGCAAGCGCTACTCAAGGGTCTCGGCGTGCCTGATCTGCCGCTCGGCTCGCGTAGAGCGGTGGAACTCGCCGAACTGGTCGGTCAGATGCTGCGCGAATCGCTCGGCGGAACCATCGACGTGCTGATGGCGCGCGCGCTGACCAAAAAGGAGATTCGCATCGACATGACGGTGATCGGCGTGCGCGACAACAATCCGCTGAAGTTTTTCCCTGACGTGGATAGCGCGCTGATGCAGATGCTGTCGGGGCGCGGTGCGGGTTACCTGCCGCCGCTCAAGGCGATCTGGGCCTCGTTCGACGACATCAAGGCGCACGAGCTCGCGATGGTCGCCGGCATGCGCGCGGCGCTGCTCGACGTGCTCAAGCGTTTCGATCCGGCGGCGATCGAGAAGCGCATCTCGGCGCCGAGCGTGATGGACAAGATGCTCGGCGGCAACCGCAAGGCGCGCATGTGGGATCGCCAGGTGGAAATGTACGACGAGATGGTGCGCGAGGCCGACGACGACTTTCAGCGCCTGTTCGGCGAACGTTTCGCGAGCGCTTATGAAGACCAGATCGGACGCATACGTTCCAAATGAAAACTCCTTCTCCATTGGGTCTGTTCCAACGCGTGTCGGTTGCACCGCACGAGAATCTGTCTGCGCGGCCATGGCACACCGATCACATGCGCCGCCTGCTCGTCTTTGGCGCGGCAAGCTCGCTACTGGCCGGCTGCGGCATGCTGGACAAGCTGCCCTTGGTCGGCAAAGCCAAGCCACCTCCACCGGCCCCCGCGGCGCCGGCACCGCAGCTTATCGACGTCACGCTGAAGGCCGCTACTGAACTCAACCCGGACGTCACCGGCCGGCCATCGCCTCTCGCGGTGCGGCTTTACCAGTTGAAGTCGGCGAGCAAGTTCAGTAACGCCGATTTCTTCGCGCTATTCGATCACGACAGTGCGTTGCTCGGCGCCGACCTGCTGGCGCGCGAAGACCTTCAGATCGAGCCCGGCGCGAGCCGCACCGTGGTGTTGGAGCGCGCGAAAGACGTTCGGCAGGTCGCTGTGCTGGCCGCGTATCGCGACGTCGACTCGGCGAGCTGGCGCGCGGTCGTCGACGTGTGGCCGGCCGATGTCAAACAGGTCGAGGTTCGGCTCGAAGCGCTGGGCGTCGCGATCGCGGCAGCGGCGAGTCACGGCGGCGCGCCCCATTCGTAGATTGCACAGCACACATAGGCCGTCGGCGGGCGGCCCGTGACAGTCCCGAACTCGTCAGGCCAGCGGACGAATTGATGAATCGAAGCATCACCGGAGTTAGCACACGCGATGTCCTGGAACAACAAAGTCATCTGGTCCGAGGGGATGTTTCTGCAGCCGCAGCATCTCCAGCAACACGACCGTTACCTGCATGCGCTGGTCGAATCGCGAGCGGCCGGGCTGCGGCCGTATGGCTGGGGCTTTACCACGCTCAAGCTCGACGACGCCCAACTCGCGCTCGGCAAGCTGGCCATTCTCGAATGCGCGGGCGTGCTGCCTGACGGCACGCCATTCGCTCTCTCCGCCGCCGACGCCCCGCCGCCGGGCATCGACATTCCCGACGACGCGCGCAACGCGCTCGTCGTGCTTGCGCTGCCGGTGCGCCGACCCGGCATTCCGGAGGCCACGGCAGCGCCGTCCACCGACAGTTTCGCGCGCTACGGCACGCTCGAATACGAAGTGAACGACAACAACGCGGACGGTACCGGCGCGGCGCTGCTGCAGATCGGCAAGCTGCGCCTGAGACTCGCGTTCGAAACCGAAGTGGCGAACGCGCATGCGTGTCTGGGCGTCGCACGTGTGATCGAGCGGCGCGCGGACAGCCGCATCGTGCTCGATCCCGATTACGCGCCACCGTGTCTCGACTACCGGGTGGCGCCGCGGCTCGCCGCTTTCGCAGACGAATTCACCGGACTGTTGCGCCAGCGCGGCGAAGCGCTCGCGAACCGGCTGACGGCGCCCGGCACAGGCGGAGTCGCCGAGATCCAGGACTTTCTGCTGCTGCAACTCGTCAATCGCACGGAGCCGCTGGTCGCTCACCTGGCGACGATGACCGGTTTGCACCCGGAAGATCTGTTCCGCGTCGCGGTGGCGCTGGCCGGCGAGCTGGCCACCTTCTCGCAGGCTAACAAGCGTACCGCGCAATACCCGGTGTACCGGCATGACGGGCTTGCCGAAACCTTCATGCCGGTGATCGCCGATCTGCGGCAGTCGTTGAGCATGGTGATGGACTCTGCCGTCGTGCCGATTCCACTCGAGGCACGCAAGTTCGGCGTGCATGTCGCGGTGGTGCCGGACACCGAGCTCTACAAGTCCGCGATGTTCGTGCTCGCGGTCAATGCGCAAATGCCCGCCGAAACCGTGCGCAACAGCTTTGCGCAGCAGGTCAAGATCGGGCCGGTCGAAAAAATCCGCGACCTCGTCAATTTGCAGCTTCCCGGCATTGCATTGCGCGCGCTGCCGGTTGCGCCGCGGCAGTTGCCGTTCCACGCCGGCTTCACGTACTTCGAACTCGACCGCAGCAACGATCTGTGGAAGCTGTTGCCCACGTCGGCCGGTTTCGCGATGCACGTGGCGGGCGAGTTCCCAGGTCTGCAACTGGCGTTCTGGGCCATCAGGAGATAGCCGATCATGAGTCGAGACGACATCGCTGCGGATCAGGACGCGACTTTCCTGGTACCGCGTCCGGGCGGCAAGGGTGCAGCGCCTGGCGCATCCGCTGCGTCAGGTGAAATACCGGCGCCCACCCCGTCGCCAGTTCAGTCACCCACGCAAGCCGACACGCCCACGTCCGGCCTCATCTCGACGAGTGGCCTCAATCCGCTGCTGCGCGCGGCCAACCCGCTACTCGATCTGATCGTGCCGCTGCGCCGTATGTCGACGCATTCCGATCTCGAAGACTTGCGCGGCTGCCTCGTCGACGGCGTGCGCCAGTTCGAGAACAAGGCCCGCGCGGCGAACCTGAGCGTCGAAACGTTGTCGGCGGCGCGCTACGCGTTGTGTACCTTTCTCGACGAAACCGTGTCGAGCACGCCGTGGGGGGGCGGCGGTGCGTGGTCGGGGCGCAGCCTGCTGATTCTGTTTCACAACGAGGCGTCGGGCGGCGAGAAATTTTTCATGATCCTGCAGCGGCTCGCGCAGGACCCGCGCACCAACCTCGAGGTGCTCGAACTGATGTACGTGTGTCTCGCGCTCGGCATGGAAGGGCGCTACCGCCTGATCGAAGGCGGCCGCGCGCAACTCGACGTGTTGCGCGAGCGGCTGCTGGCGATGATCCGTGAGCGGCGCGGCCCACTCGAACGCGATCTGTCGCCGCATTGGCAAGGCGTCGTCGACAAGCGTAATCCGCTGATGCGAATGCTGCCGATGTGGGTGCTCGCCGCGCTCACAGGCGTGATCCTGATGGCGCTGCAACTGGCGTTCTCGATCAGCCTGAATCGGGCGTCCGATCCGGTATTCGCCGCACTGCACGGCGTGAAGACGGCGGTGGCCGAACCAGCCGCCACGCCTAAGGCCGCGGTCGCGCTCGAGCCCGTGAAGCCGCGCCTCGCTACTTTTCTTGCGCCTGAGGTCAGCCAGGGGCTGGTCAGTGTGGTCGAGACGCTCGGAAAATCGACGGTCACGCTGCATGGCGACGGCATGTTCGGTTCCGGCAGCGCGGATGTGTCGAGCAGCTTCTATCCGCTGCTCGATCGGATCGGCGACGCGCTCAAGACTGTGCAGGGCCGCGTCGTGGTAGCCGGGCACACGGACGACCAGCGCATCGTGTCGGCGCGTTTCCCGTCGAACTGGCACTTGTCGCAAGCCCGCGCCGAAGCCGTCAGGCAGGTGTTGGCCGCACGCACCGGCATGCCCGGGCGTTTCGCAGCCGAGGGGCGCGGTGACACTGAGCCCCTCGTGCCCAACGACAGCGCGGCGAACCGCGCGCGCAACCGGCGGGTGGATGTGACCGTCTTCACCTCGGGTACGCCATGACCACCGCGGTTACCGCTGTGTTCCCGTTTTGTCTTTTGCCAGGTCACCTGTCATGAAACGTCTCTTTAGCTGGTTCTTCCGTGCCGGGGTGCTGGCGTTCTTCGGCGCACTCGCGCTCGCGTTGATCGTCTGGGTCGACGGGCCGCTCTTTGCGTTCAACGGCAACGCGCCGCTGGAATCGGTGTCGAGCCGTGTCACGTTGATAGCGATTATTTTTATTCTGTGGGCCGGGTTCTTCGTCGGTAAATGGCTGATCGGGCGCATCGCCAGTTTGAAGCTGATGCAGAGCGTGGCGGCGCAACCGGCCGCCGATCCAGCATCGGCATCGGCGTCGTCCGCACCGTCTGCGGGCGACACGCGCTCGGCCGCAGAAGTCTCGGCACTCAACCAGCGCTTCCAGGAAGCGCTGGCCATTCTGCGTCAGGCGCGCGGTGGCCGGCGCTTTGGCGGTCAGTATCTCTATCAGACACCGTGGTACATGTTCGTCGGCGCGCCGGGCACGGGCAAGACCACGGCGCTGGTCCACTCGGGCCTGAAATTTCCGCTGGCCGATAAGCTCGGCAAGGAGGCGATTCGCGGGATCGGCGGCACGCGCAACTGCGACTGGTGGTTCACCGACGAAGCCGTGCTGCTCGACACAGCCGGCCGCTACACGACGCAGGACAGCGATTTCGAAGCCGATAAGGCGGCATGGACGGGCTTCCTGCAACTGCTGAAGAAATACCGTCGGCGCCGGCCGATCAACGGCGTGATCGTCGCGGTTTCGGTCGCCGATCTGTTGCGGCAATCCGAAGCTGATCGCAAGACGCAGGCGCAGGCGATCCGCGAGCGGATCAAGGAATTGCATGAACGCCTCGGCATCCGCTTTCCGATCTACGTGCTGGTCACGAAATGCGATCTGATGGCGGGCTTCGTGGAGTTCTTCGACGACCTCGGGCGCGAGGAGCGCACGAGTGTCTGGGGCATGACGTTTCCAGTCGCCGACGCGGCGAACGTCGACCAGTTGCTTGCCGCCTTTCCGGCCGAATTCGACGCGTTGGAAGCGCGCCTGCAGGCGCGTGTGCTCGACCGCCTGCAACAGGAGCGGGACGTTCGGCGGCGCGCGCTGATTTATGGCTTTCCGCAGCAGCTCGCGTCATTGCGCGACCTGCTGGGCAGCTTCCTCGGCGACGTGTTCCAGTCGAGCCGTTATGAGGAAAACGCGCTGCTGCGCGGTGTGTATTTCACCAGCGGTACCCAGGAGGGCAGCCCGATCGACCGTGTGATGGGCGCACTGGCGGCGAACTTTGGCATCGATCGCCAGGTGCTGGTGGCGAATACGGCGAGCGGCCGCAGCTATTTCATTACGCGGCTTCTGCGCGACGTGCTGTTCCAGGAATCGGGCCTGGCCGGCGCGGACCTGCGTGTCGAGCGCCGCCGTGCTTGGCTGCAGCGCGGCGCCTGGGTGCTGGCTGCGGTTCTGATCGTGCTGGTGACGGCGGGACTCGTGACCAGTTACGTGCGCAACAAGGCCTACGTCCGCGAGGTTGCGTCACAGGTCGACGCGATCGACGCGCAGGCGCGCAACCTCGTGCCGGGTGCGGGCGTGCTGAGTGTGTTGCCACTGCTCGACGCCGCGCGCGACATTCCCGGCGGCTACGCGAATCGCAACGGCGGCGCACCGTTTCTGATGACGCTGGGTCTGTATCAGGGCGACAAACTCGGCTCCGCTGCGCAGGTCCTGTATCAGCGTCTTTTGCGTCAGACCCTGTTGCCGAGAGTGGTCGGCCGTCTGGAAGAGCAGTTGCGGCGAGGTGAAGCGAACAACCCGCAATATCTGTACGAGACGCTGCGGGTCTATCTGATGCTGGGCGACCCGGGCCATTTCGACGCCGAATCGGTTGGCGCGTGGACGGATTACGATTGGGACCGCAACCTCGCCGGGCATGTTACCGACGATCAGCGCAAGGATTTGGCGGCGCATATGACCGCGCTGCTCGAACATCTGCAGGACGACGGCCCGGTCACGCTGGATGCGGACCTGGTCGCGTCGGCCCGCCAGGCACTGGCGAAGATTCCGCTGCAACAGCGGGTCTATGCGTCGCTGGCTCGCAATCTGCAGCATACGAGTTTGCCGGAGGTGTCGCTGGCCAGCGCGGCGGGACGCGACGCGGCACTCGTATTCGTGCGCAAGAGCGGCGAGCCGATGACGCGCGGCGTACCTGGCCTCTATACGCGTGACGGCTACCGGCAATTCCTCGCACGCCGCGATCTGGCGGTGGCCGACGTCGTCAAGGATAACTGGATATTGGGCAAGGACGAGGCGGTCACTGACCCCGCGGCGATCGAGCAACTGAACGCGCAGGTGCTCGAGCTCTACTATGACGACTACATCAGACACTGGGACGCATTCCTGTCCGATGTCGGTATCGTCCCGCTTCACGACCTCGATCAGGCTGCGCGCGTGGTGAACGTGCTCGCACAGCCCACCTCGCCTCTGAAGAAGTTGCTGAGCGTGGCCACGAAGGAAACCACGCTCGGCGACGTCAAACAAAGCACCTTGATCGATACGGCCAAGGGCAAGCTTGACAGCGTCAAGAAGAAGCTGGAGAGCGCGCTCGCCTCGTCCGACGATGCGGCGCCCGCGCCCGCGGTTGCGCTGCAGAATCCCGTCGATCTGCATTTCGATTCGTTGCACCAACTCGCGGCGGCGGGCGCAGGCGGCGCATCGCCGCTCGATTCGCAGCTTGCCTCGCTCAACGAGGTGTTCGTCTATCTCGATGCTGCCAATACCGCGAAGCGCCAGGGCGCGCCTGCGCCCGCTTCGGATGCGTTGATGAAGCTGAAGCAGGGCGCCGAAGGCAAGCCTGCGCCACTTGCTGCGATGCTCACGGCTGTGGCGGACGCGGGATCGTCGCTGACGCTCGGCAGCGAGCGTGGGCGCCTGAGTTCGCTGTGGGTGGCGAGTGTCGCGTCGTTTTGCCACCGGGCGATTGATGGCCGCTACCCGCTCGTCCGTAACGCCAGCAACGCGGTGACGCAGGAAGACTTCGGCCGCGTGTTCGCGCCCGGCGGCCTGATCGACGACTTCTTCCAGCACAACCTGATGCCTTACGTCGATATGTCGAAGACCCGCTGGAGCTGGCGGCCCTTCGGCAACGTATCGCTTGGTATTCCCGAGGATGTGCTCACACAGTTCCAGCGAGCCGGGCAGATCCGCGACGCGTTCTTTTCGGGCGGCGGCAAGATGGCATCGGCCCGCTTCGAATTGAAACCCGTCACGATGGACGCCGCCGTGACGCAGTTCGCGCTCGACATCGATGGACAGACGCTCACCTATGGGCACGGTCCCACGCGTTCGACTGCGTTCCAATGGCCGAACGGGAAAGTGTCGAGTTCGGTGCGGGTCGACTATGCGCCGCCGGGGGCGGCCGGCAGCAGCGGTTATTCCACCGATGGCCCGTGGGCGTGGTTCAGGATGATCGACAAGGGCGTGCTGGAGCCGACTGCGCAGCGCGACCGCTATAATCTCACGCTGGACCTCGACGGCCGCAAGGTCACGCTGGAGTTGCGTGCGAGTAGCGTGGTGAATCCGTTCAATCTCGACGCGCTCAACAAATTCAGTTGTCCCGCGAAGCTATGAGCGCGGTGTTCGATACGCCGGGCTTTTTCGGTAAGGCTATTACGCATGGGGATTTTCTGTCGAGACGTTTGCCCGCATCCTTTCTCGATCCTTGGGACGACTGGCTGCAGCGCGGGTTGCACGCGAGCCGGCAGCGTCTAGGTGCCGACTGGCTCGGCGCGTATCTGACGAGCCCGGTGTGGCGCTTCGCGCTTGGGCGAGGGGTGTGTGGCGAGCGTACCTGGGCGGGCGTGATGATGCCAGGTATCGATCGCGTCGGGCGATATTTCCCGCTGACTATAGCGGCGAGTTGTGGCGCGGGCGTTGATCTCGTCGAGTGGATGGGCGCGAGCTGTGGGTGGTACGACCGCCTGGACCTGCTGGCACGGTCGACGCTCGACGAGCGCTTTCAGATCGACGCGTTCGATGCAACACTCGCGCAGTTGATCGCGCCCACCCTGCCTGTGGTGAGTGAAGCCGAGGCAGCATTGTTTCTTCCGCTGGCATCCTTTTCGCGCGATGAACTCATGAACGGCACGCACAAGCTGATGATGAGTTGGGCGTCCGAATGCGCGATTGGGCGCAGTTTCTGGTGGAGCGAAGGCAGCACGGCAGCTGAAGCCGTGCTGGTTGCGTGCAACGGCCTGCCTGCCGAGCAGCAATTTTGCGCGCTCGTCGGCGGTGGGTGGAAAGAGTCTGAGTAGACTTATTTTTGCGGCGACACCGCGCGCTAAAAACGCCGGTTTTGCGAGGCCATAGCGACCACCTTCTGACAACCGGGATTCGGCGTTATGAGTCGAACCACACCAGTATCACCGTGACGTTGTCTTTGCCGCCGTGCTGTTTGGCGAGCTCGACAAGTTGGCGGCTACACGTTGCCAACGCGTCGGATGTAGCGTTGCGCAGCACGTCTGCGATCTGCTGGTCGTTCAGCATGCCGTGCAGACCGTCCGAACACAACAGATAAAGATCACCCGGCCTCGGCGTGAGCCGGTGCACCTCAGGCTCGACAATTGGCGACGGCCCGATCGCCTGCAGCAGCTCGTTGCGCCCCGGCAGATTGACAGTGATACCCGTATCGAGCGCCCGTTGATAGAACGTCTGATCGCTTGTGATCTGGAGCAACCGGCTATCGCGCCAGCGATAGAGGCGGCTGTCGCCAACATGGAACACGACCATGGTCGCCGAGTGAGGCTGGCGCCAGAGGCCTGTCATCGTCGTGCCCATGCCGCGGCCGTCGGGACGCATGTCATCGCGATTCATGGCGTACAAACGGTCGTTGACGTGCTCGACTGCTCGCATCGCAACGGTGACGGCCGGATGCGTGCCTTGCGGCGTGGTGCCGTCCGATTGCGCGGCATATCGACCCGGCAACGTGGCATCGGGATCGTCGCGCTGTTCAGTATGAAACGCGTGCGGATCGAGTTCCGCGATGAACTGATGGAACAGCGCAAGCGCCTCGGTGCTCGCGACTTCACCGGCATCGTGACCGCCCATGCCATCGCACACGATGACAAGACCGAGTACGTCGTCAACCAGAAAATTGTCTTCGTTGTTACGACGTACGAGCCCGATATCGGATAGGCCGAATGCGTAACCGGTAGCGAGCCGATAGGTCTGGTTGGGCGAAGTGGGTTTCAAGTGTGTCCTGTCGAGTCAACGCAGGCCGGGGGAGAGAAAACAGCGTGTTTCAAGCCATTAATGGTCGCATCGACCTTGATAAACCAGCCATTGGAGGTTTCCAGAAATCTCGTCATTTTGAGGCTGTTTAGATGGTCAGGTTGAAACAGTGCGTAGTGGCACCATTGACCTGAGGGAGATTGACGGTTCCGCCAACGCGGGTGGTCTTGTTGTATACAGGCCCAACCGGATAGACGGCGGCACCCATCTCCGTGCCGCCAATATCGCATTGCACAAGATAGCCGCCGGGGCGGGCGGCGACCGAATGCTGGAGTGGGAGCATGGAATCCGAAATGAGGATTTGGATATCGATGGTCTTCCCAGCGGTCGCATTCCAATTGATGAGGCGTTCTTCGGCATGGTCGCCGCAGACTTCTATGCCGAACCCAACTTCGACAACCTTGAAATATGGTGCGCTCGTCTTTGAGGTATGTATGAACGTGGGCGAGTTCTTGCCGGCGGAGCCGTCGTCCATCTCCTTGTAGGATTTGATGAGAAATTTTCCATTCTGCAGGACGGGGCATACATTGTAGGCAGTGACCTTTTTCCCACCAGGTTTCTGGTAGAAGATCGAGCCAGCAACGATCACCAGTGAACCGGCTTCTTTCGATATCTTCTCCAGCTTTTTGTAGATGCTGTGCTTATCAGCCCGCTCCAACGGCTTGGGGCCAAGTTGTTTAACTTTCTCTCCGATCACACAGTAACCGGACCAGTAATATTCGGGGGCGATGAGGACACGAATATCGGCGTTTTCTTTCTTGAGCAAAGCATCGCTTTGCTGTGCCGCCAAGCTGAACTCACTAGCCCGATCCTTCGCATCGGGGCCAAAATTGCGCTTGTCGACCTTCAATATTCCAATCGCGACGCTCGGCATCCGCTGATTCCCCTATTCTAAAACCTGCATTTGCTATTCGAACGGCCGTATCCCGCCCCGATTGCCCATGGTTTTGGAAAAGACTCGATAGACCTGAGCGTCGCGTCAATGTGGCACGTAAGCGTTCCCGCAACGTTCCCGCCCGGATGAACAGGACTGTGGCGGTGGCCCGGGAGGAGCGGGAGATGGGCGCCGAGGTTCAATACGACACAACAGGCCAGGCCATTTATGAGTGCGGTGACAAGACTGGATACTCCCACTCCGAATGGGAGTATTCCGAAGAGGCCTTTAACCACAACGAAGGGCGGAGCGTGGCGGCGCAGGCCTCCATTCCAATCAGGCAGGCTGGCAGATTAGCGAAGAACACTGCCATCTGATCCCGCTTGAGCGCCTTTTTCAGCACCGCTCTGCCATGTTCATTCACGCCGTGCACAGCGAATACAGATTTAGCCAGATCGATGCCAATTGTCGTAATCTTCATGATGGGCGCTCCCCTCGGTTCACGTGGTTGCTTCGACACATCCACTTTGGCACATCAATGCCGTCTCGGGTGGGGGCGTCCATCCCATTAACTTGTCGAGGCTGAGGAGAAAGGACGGCGGGAAAGAGCGTCCTCAGAAGACGTGGGACGGATTTTGGGCGACTTCGGTGATGTCGCACCACGCAACGAATCGCGCCGCGAGTTGTTTGCGATAGAGTGACGCGCACAGCAGATGCCGCTTGAGCGCAAAATGTTGCCGGATCGGCCCAAAGCACGAGAGAAATTTCTGTGTGCGTTTTGGGTCGCGAAAGCCTCGTATGCGACGCTCGTGTTCTCGCGTCGGTTGATGACTGCTCTCTACGCGGTTGTTCAGTCGGGCCGCAGCTTTGACGAACACGTGCTTCACGTTCGCAAGTTCGGGGATCTCGGCTTTTGCCGCCGGATAGCTGCGCAACTGATCGGTGACGATCTTGCTGGGCAACGAATCTCGAACGTAGCACACGCTTGAAGAAGCGTTTGGCAGCGGCTTTGTCGCGCCGCTTTTGAAGCAGGATGTCGAGTCGGCGCCATGCTCGTCCACCGCACGCCACTGCAGGTACGGTTCGCCAAGCAGTGTGACGAACATCTCGTCGAGGTGCCCGTACTACCGGGCTTGCGACGCATCGCTTTCAATCGATGCGCAGAGCCCTTACCAAACTTGTCGCACCAGCATCGGACTGTCTCGTACGTCACAATCACGCCGAGCTCGAAGAGCAGTTCCTCGATGTCGCGCAGGCTCAACTGGAAGCGGAAATACCATCGAACAGCACAGCTGATGACACTAGCCGGGAAACGGTGACCGTAATAAAGCGATTTCGATTTCTTCATCGCGCCATCTTACGTGACCGACCCAACAACCTGACAATGCCCGCGCGAGTTGCCTGCAGCTTCCAGAGCTCGGCTCCAGCCCGCACAAGCTATCAAGGCTGCGATGAGAAGAGGCAGGCTTCTCTTCTCAACGACCGGGGTAAGTGGGGTCTGCTGAAAGGGTGCGCCGTTCCGCGGGCAGCCCCGCCGCCTCGGAATTCTGCTGTACTGTCGATTCAGGTCAGAGCGACACGATCTGTCGCAACAGTTCCAGCGCTTTCATCTCATCCAGCCGCCCAGTCCGTGCTTTCCCTGCGAGCGTCTTGATCAGGGCTTCTGCTATTGGTTCAATGCCTATCAGATCGTCCAGGCTCGTCACGATAGCAGAACGGCGCGGCTCCGCAATGATCTCTGTGACGGAGGCCGGCACAGTCTGCTGGTGAGAGGCGGACGGTGTGACATCGTTGTCAACAGTTTGCCGGATCGCCAGATCGGAGGCAGGCGGGAGTACTGGATCGAGTTGCGTCGCGACTGCCTTCGTCACGGCGGCATCGCTGGTGTGATCCGTCGCGGATTGTTTGGCGAGTCGACCGCTCGCGGTTTTCGCCTTCCTACCCGCGGACTTTCTTGCCACCGCCGTTTCCGGCCTTATCGCAGCTGATAGCTCCTGTTGATCAGATGCAGGTCGACCGGACTGTGGATCAAGCAGAGCCGACACCGACTCAGGAATGTCCGTGACTGAACGCGGAATGTCCAGCCAGGCAGTTGGCAACCCGAGGCGTTCAGTGAAACGGCTGGCTTCGGCGTCGTCCATGCGCTTCTGCCCATACAGACGATTGTCCAGGTTGGAGGCGCTGATACTCATTACCGCGCTGAGTTGCACCTTCGATCCCTTACGGGAGGTGAGTACGTGCAGGTTGGCGCGACGAATGTTTTGCAGAGCGGCCACGTCGTTCAACGGCAAGGATTGCTGGCCCCCCGACTTCACGGACGCTTTTGTTTTCGCTGATGCCGGTTTCGACGAAGTAACCGTGGCAGTCCTTGTCGCTGTGGGCTTGCTCTTTGCGACGGGCCGTGGCGAGCCACCATCGGTTCTCTTTGACATTTCTAGTTCCCTGGGCAAACGGTCAGTGGGGGTAGGGCGGCGGTTCGCTGGCATTGCAGGAGCAGGTTCCGATGCCTGCCCGTCCGCCGATTCCGGTTCAGCGTTAGCGCGAATAAAGTCAAGCGGCGCCTTCAAACGACTGATGGTCTCGGATGTGAGGGCGGGGTTAGGTTGATCGAAAAACCCGTCGGGTAGCCCAAGCGTTGTTTCAATGTGGAAGGCCGTCTCGGGTGTGAATCTCTCGCCGTTTATTAATTCGGCCACGCGCGTCAGGTTGGAATCGAGTCCCAGTGCAATATTCTCTGCGCCCACCGCATCGACCAGCCATTTAAACGAACGCGTTTTGAAAATGGACGCCGTCTGCGCTGGATCCCGGACAGGTGGCGTTTTGACGTATGGCTTGTTCTGTCGATGAGAAGTCGATGGCTGGCGCGATTGGCGCGGGCCCTTGTCTCGAGATCCCGCATATCGCCCATGTGGCTGACTCATAGAGTGGGGCTCTCCGCCGGTGAAATCACTATCAATGAGGGGATTATAAGCGAGGGGGTACTCACGGCGGGCTTGTCGTCAGCCAACGAGTCGTTCTGGTGACCCAAACGCCGACGGTGTTGCTCCAGCCGGTTGTGGTGCCAATGGCGAAAGCGAGCGAGAAGCTGCCAGCTTGCGCGTCAACTCAACAGGTTCTGTCGCAGTACGGCTCGCGGAGGAAAGTTGCTCGGCATGCGAAGTACTATTTATGTTGTCAGTTTGTAGAATTGATCAGGGACGGACGCATGGGTCGCGTGCGTCGCTTGGTCGCGCGATGGTCCTGCTCGACAAGATTGTTTGGATATTTGGACTGGCGGATCTGGATGGGCGATTCACGATCATCACTGATGACTTCGGGTGCGGCGGGATTGGCGCCGCTTTTGTCGATGGTCACCGTCTCGGGTGCGCCATTAAGGGCGATCGATTTCTCAAAGTAACGCCGAGCAGTCTTGTCCGGATGGGCACGTAGCAGAAAGTCAATCTTGTTGCCGTCCTTGTCGACGGCCCGGTAAAGATACCGCCATTCGTCCTTGACGCGAGTACGTCTTGTCCATTCGCCAGCTCTGGCTCTTGTGGCGGCGCAACGCCTTCTCCAGCACCGGCAATAGCTTGAGCGTCCAGCGATGCACGGTCGAATGATCAGCGCAAATGCCTCACTCAGCGACCCTCTCTTCGATGTGATGCAGGCGCAGCGGATAGGCTACGTACCAGCGGTACGCACATCAGGATCACGTCGAGCGATAATGCAGGCGCTTGAGCACTCGGGCCATCGCCGGATTCAACTTCGTTATCAACCGATCAGCCATTCATGTTGTTCTCCACATCGTAGCGGATCGCCTTTTTGCGACAGAACCTCAATCAACACCGGTAGCAAAACTATCTGTCCGCAAAGCTTTGTCGCATGTATCTCCTCAATATCCTGGCACTCGCTCAAGGAATCGTGAGTGTTGTTAAAATCAGCAGTAAAGTAAAACACGCCAATGTGGACCTGTGCATCTGGCTGTTCGATAAAAGCGCCATCAGAACTACGAGAAAAATAGACGCGAGGCATCCCCGATGAACCTATTTATGCTGTGCCCACGACGGATGAGCGGATTCATTGCTGTTGGGCTTGCGCTGCTTGCCAGCAGCTCGTTGGCCGCATCCCAGATAATGGCGCCCGCGCTGGCGCCATCTGTCGAGATAGGAGAGTTTGCTCGCGACGACGCAAGCGAGGCAAAAAATATTCGTCAACTTGACGCCAGCGACGCTCGCGTGCGCGCCATTCGACTGTCGGCCGAACAAGGTCAGCCGGAAGCCGAGGACATCCTGGGCCGGATGTATAGCGTCGGCCAGGGCGTGGTGCGCGACGATGGCATCGCCGTCCAGTGGTATCGGAAGGCCGCAGATCAGGGCTACGCGGCTGCACAGAATCGGCTCGGCTACGCGTACCTGAAGGGACTAGGCGTGCCACAGAACGACGCGCTGGCGGTGCAATGGATGACGAAGTCCGCAGAGGGCGGCTATGCGCCTGCACAGGACAATGTCGGGGTGTTTTATGAATACGGGTTGTACGGTCTGCCTCGCGACGTCGACCGGGCGCTCGAATGGTACCGGACCGCCGCGGCGCAGGACTATGCTCCGGCTCAGTTCAAGGTGGGTGTGTGTTTCCAACGCGGCATCGGCGTGCCGCCGGATTTGAAGGTGGCGGCGCACTGGTTTGCGTTGTCGGCGCAAGGTGGCGATCTGAAGGCGAAAGTGAATCTCGGATACCTCTACATGACAGGCCTGGGCGTCGCTCATGACGACAGGCGAGCGACTGAGCTGTTCACAGAGGCGGCGCTCAGCGGAAACGTTGGCGCTCAGAAAAATCTCGCGATCATGTATGCCCGTGGCCAGGGTGTACCGCATGACGAGACGCTCGCTACAGGCTGGCTGAAGTCGGCGGCGAACCAGGGCGATGCGTTTTCGCAGTGGCAGTTGGGCAGCCGCTACGCGAAGGGTATTGGCATCGAGACCGACCTGACCGCAGCGATAGAGTGGTTCCGTAAGGCCGCTGATCAGGACGATGTCAATGGCATGGTGTGGCTCGGCTCAAGTTACGCGAGTGGGCAAGGCGTCATGCGAAACGACGCCGAAGCATTCCGCTGGTTCGCCAAGGCGGCCGCGCAGGGCGACGCTCAGGCCGAAGTCTATCTTGCGGCGTTCTATAAAGACGGTCGTGGCGTCGCAAAGGATGACTTGCAGGCTGCTTCGTGGCTGCACAAGTCCGCCGAGCAGGGCAACGCTGACGCACAAACCAACCTTGGCATTGCGTATCTGGCTGGCCGTGGCGTCGAGCGTGATCCTGCCGCTGGCGTTATGTGGCTGCGACGTTCTGCCGAACAAGACAACGTAGCCGCTATGCTGGACTTAGGTGTTTACTACTGGAACAAGTCCGCTGTCGCGCAAGACGCTGTCGATGCGTTTGAATGGTTTGCGAAGGCGGCCAAGCTGGGCGACGCGCGCGGTGAGCTCTATGTAGCGAAATGCTATGCGTTCGGCCGAGGAGTCGCGATGGACTACGGCCAGGCGACCGCCTGGTTTCGCAAGTCCGCCGAACATGGTAACGCCGAGGCGATGTTCAACATGGGGCAGGCATACCAGGACGGGTTAGGTATTGAGCGCGACCCCGCACAAGCACGAGAATGGCATCAAAGGGCAACCGCAGAGGGATATGTGTCGGCACCGTCGCCGCAAAGCGGCGGCGCAACTGGTGTCGATGCTCGCTAAATATCAGAAAGCAGCTTGAGTGGCGGAGCGTTAAAAATCTTGGGGTTTCGGCGCACGCTGCCTAAAATTTGGGCGCCGTGTCAGCCGGAGATCGAAATGAAGATCACGATTCGCGTTGAGATCACCACAGACTGGAACGAAACTGAGACCTTTGAAATCAATGAGATTGAGCGCCAGTATTGCAAGCTGGATCAGTCGAAAATCGGCTTGTCTCTGGCCGAAGGCAAAGACGTGCTGCACAAGCCGCAGCCGATATTCGTGGCAGCGCAGGCTGAGGCCCGACCAGCGCGCTGCCTCGCCCGCGGCGTGCGAGGCGGGCGATGCAGAATAGGCGGCGCATTCATGGCGGCCAATGAATGGCGGCGAACTGCAGCATATTTTGTGGGCGGGTAAATCGAGCCTCCGACGACAGATCACGAGCGGTTAAGGCTGATTCAGGACTTTGCAAAAAACTGAATTCAGTCTATATTCGGTCTGAGTGACGCGACAAACGGAGGATCAGACATGCGCCTGGCAGACCACGTAAAGCCAATCAGCTACCTGAAAAGCGACGCAGCGCAGATCGTCAAGGATTTAACGGCTTCTGGCGAGCCGCTGCTCATTACGCAGAATGGCGAGGCGAAGCTCGTTGTGCAGGACGTGCAGAGCTACGAAGACACCCAGCAAACGCTGGCGTTGCTCAAGATCCTGGCCCTAGGCCAGAAGGACATCGAGCAGGGAAAATTCAAGGACGCTGGTGAGTTTCTTGCCGAGCTCGCCGACCTTGATCGGAAGGAGAAAATCCGCTGATGTGGCAGGCGAAGCTGAAGCTCCTGATTCTCGACGAGGCGCAGGAGGATACAAAAGATTTGCGTCGCTACATCCTCAAAAGCTTCGGTGCCGAGACGTGGAAGCAGACGTCGGCGGACTTGACCGTCACGTTTAGCAATATCAGGCAGTTCCCACAGAGCGGTTATGTCCCGGCTGAGCTTGCAGATTTCGGTGGTCTGAATTTCCGGGAAGCGTTGAGCGGCCAGAATCGGGTTATCTATGAGGTGCGCGACGACACGATTTACATTCACGTCGTCACCGATACGCGCCGCGATCTACGAACGCTTCTCCAGAAACGACTATTGCGTTCTCAATGATAAATTCAGCCTTACAGGTGGGAGTTTTCACGCTGTAGTGCCGGGATCACTCGCCAGATGAGGGTACACGCGTCCCCCCGAAAAAGCTCACCATAACGAAGAATGTTGATTTTCAATACGCAACTAACCGTCTGTATCACTTGCGTACACCTCAACATACAAAACCGCCTACAACACAACGGCCGTCTGAAAAATAACGATCATGTACGTCGCCTGGCGGTTATCGATAACGGATACCCGGCGAAACTGAACCGTTGCTGCATTGACGATTGCGCTGCTTTCAACTTCTGGTAGATTTATTGCTGCGCGGCGCAGCACAAATACAAAGACCGCGAAGGATATTGTCGAGGTACGTCATGGAAGTTCTTGATCGCGCGCCCGCCGTCTCGCCGAACGGACGCGCCGTGGTTTTCGTGCTGTCGATCCGCGGCCGCGAGGTCGAAGGCGCAATTGCGCGTGACGCACTCGAAGAGCATTTCTGGCTACCGCGTAGCGCCGACGCGACGCGCACGCTCAAAACGTTTGAAAACGGTCGCAACCGCATCGTCGCGGTCGCGCAAAGAAAGCGGTTTTGTCGCACTAGCGATGCTGCGTTAAAGTTCGGGATGCACAAACTTTGCTTCGGCTCACGATGAAGAAGACCGCGACACCACGAACGGCCCTTGCTGCAGGCATCGCGAAGGTTTTGAAGCGGCTTCACTATCCGCTGGACGTGATGTTGTTGTGCGTGCGGTGGTATGTGGCCTATTCGCTCAGTCTTCGGAATCTTGAGGAGATGATGGCTGAGCGCGCCATTGGCGTGGATCATTCAACAGTGCATCGTTGGGTCATCAAGTTGGTGCCGTTGTTCGAAAAGACGTTTCGCAAGCACAAGCGCCCGGTGGGCAAGAGTTGGCGCATGGATGAAAGCTATATCAAGGTCAAAGGCTCGTGGAAATATCTTTATCGCGCCGTGGACAAGGCGGGCAACACCATCGACTTTCTGTTTAGAGCCAAGCGGGACAAGGCTGCTGCCCGGCGGTTTTTTGAAAAGGCAATCGGTCAGAACGGCTCGCCCGAGACGGTGACCATCGACAAGAGCGGTTCCAATCTGGCCGCGCTTCATGCGGTGAATGCCGAGCGCGAGACGCCCATCAAGATTCGTCAAGTCAAGTATTTGAACAACGTGGTCGAACAGGACCATCGGGCCATCAAACGCATCACTCGGCCGATGCTGGGGTTCAAGGACTTTGACTGCGCGCGCGTTATTCTCATTGGCATTGAGACTATGCACATGATCAAGAAAGGGCAGATGAAATGCTTGGGTAAAATCCCGCTGTCCGCTGCCCAGCAATTCTACTCGCTCTTTTCATAAGGTATCCTTCTGATATCGCATTTACTCGCCCCTCCCGTCTTACTGCGACACAACCCGCAGGCTAGCCGGGTCGTTGCTGACCAGAACCCGTCTATGCCAACTCACCCTCTCAAGCTCGAAGAGCGTCACGCTAATGGACTTCATGACCTCGGCGTCAGAAGATATGGATTTCTGCTGCTCGACAACTTCTCGTTGATCGCACTGGGTGCCGCGGTTGATCCCTTGCGGATCGCCAACATGATTGTCGGGCGCCGCGTCTACGACTATCAACTCGTTAGCGCGGGTGGCGAGTGTGTTCAATCGAGCGACGGGATCCGCTTACTGCCCGACACAACGATCCGGGACCCCGGCTCGTTTGACGCCGTCTTCGTAGTCGGCCCCAATCCGATTCCGCGCAAGGGGATCGGCGCAGTGCTGGATTGGCTGCGTCTGCACGCGCGCGGCGGTACGGCTCTGGGTGGTCTCGACACCGGCAGTTATTTTCTCGCCCGTGCCGGTCTGCTGAACGGCTACCGGTGCACGATCCACTGGGAAGATCAGGACGTGCTGATGGGCCAGTTCCCCAAGCTCATCGTGTCCAATCGACTCTACGAGGTAGATCGGGATCGCTACACATGTAGCGGTGGCGTCGCGCCGCTGGACCTGATGGTGCATCTGCTCGGCATGCCGCCGGGCAGCCGCTCGCTTGGCGCGCGCGTGCTCGAACTGCTTGTTGCCGAACGACGCAGTCATGAGCAACAGCAGCGGACATCGCTGCGCCAGTACATGGGCGCGGAACATATTAAGCTCGACGAGGCTTTGCAGATCATGGAGAGCAATGTCGAGGAAGCGCTCTCTGTGGCGGAGGTAGCTTCGTATCTGGGCGTCTCACAGCGGCAGCTTGAGCGCTGGTTCCACGAACGGATAGGTAAGACGCCGGCTCAGGCGTATCTTGAAATTCGCCTGCTACGTGCCCGCCAGTTGCTTTACCGAACCGGCAAGCCGCTCGAAGAGGTCTGTTCACGAACAGGCTTCACATCAATGACGCACTTCGCGACGCGTTACAAAGCACAATTCAAAATTTCGCCCATGGCAGACCGTCGGCGATATCAGAACGCATTGTAAGGCAGCATCTCCCCCACCCTTTTCTTGCTCCAGTCCACACACGGTTGCTGCGTGGGGGAGGCGCTCGCCTGCTGGAGATGCCAATCCGCCAGCAAAGAGGCTTTACGGTGGTAAACCCTCGATGTCGCAATTAAGGACCGTCGTGTCGTTTTAGAAAACTTTCGAAATCACCAGACTTCTACCATTCGCTCACACCAACGGAGCTTTTTCACGAAGGAGCGAGCGCATGAAACTGGAGAACCTGATCAGGATCGAGAACGGCGAGAAGGTGAAGCACACCTTTTCGGATGCGGAGTATGCGAACCGTCAAGGCAAGCTGCGCGCATTGATGTCCAATGAGAATATCGATGCCGTGCTGTTTACGTCGTATCACAACATCAACTATTACGCGGACTTCCTGTACTGCTCGTTCGGTCGCAAGTACGGGCTTGTCGTGACGGCGAACAAGGTGGTCTCGATCTCGGCGAACATCGATGGCGGACAGCCGTGGCGCCGTACGGTCGGTGACTACAACGTGGTCTACACGGACTGGCAGCGCGACAACTTTTTCCGTGCAGTGCAGCAGGAAATCGAGAACAAGGGACGTGTGGGCATTGAATTTGACCACGTACCCGTCGACGTGCTGGCCAAGCTGAAAGCCGCGCTGCCCTCTGTCGAATTCGTCGATATCAGCGCGCAGACGATGCGCATGCGCATGATCAAGTCCGCCGAGGAAATCGAGGTCATCAAGCATGGCGCGAACGTGTGTGATGTGGGCGGTGCGGCCCTCGCTGCAGCGGTGCACGAAGGCGTACCCGAGCACGAGGTGGCGCTGGCCTCGACCCAGGCGATGGTGCGCGAGATTGCCCGCCGTTTCCCCGATTCCGAACTGATGGATACGTGGACGTGGTTTCAGTCCGGCATCAACACCGACGGCGCCCACAATCCGGTCACCACGCGCAAGGTGCAGAAGGGCGACATCCTGAGCCTGAACTGCTTCTCGATGATCGCCGGTTACTACACGGCGCTCGAGCGCACGATGTTCTTCGATCACTGTTCCGACGAGCACCTTCGTTTGTGGAAGGTCAACGTCGAAGTCCACGAAGCGGGGCTGAAACTGATCAAACCAGGCGCGCGCTGCAGTGATATCGCGCACGAGCTCAACAGGATCTACGCGGAGTACGACCTGCTGCAGTACCGCACGTTCGGCTACGGCCATTCGTTCGGCGTGCTGTCGCACTATTACGGCCGCGAAGCGGGGCTCGAACTGCGCGAAGACATCGACACGGTGCTCGAACCGAACATGGTGATCTCGATGGAACCGATGATCATGCTGCCCGAAGGTTTGCCTGGCGCGGGCGGCTATCGCGAGCACGACATTCTGGTGGTGGGCGAGAGAGATGCCACCAACATCACCGGATTCAAGTACGGCCCGGCGCACAACATCATCAAGGCCTGACCCGGTCTCATTCGAATCACCCTGCGGCTACGGCCGCAGGCACCCCAGGATGTTGCAGGAGACGTTTCAATGTTTTCAAAGGAACAAACCATTGCCGGGTTCGATCCGGAACTGGCCGACGCGATGCGCCTTGAGCGCCAGCGTCAGGAAGCTCACATCGAACTGATCGCATCGGAAAACTACACCAGCCCGCGGGTGCTCGAAGCGCAAGGATCGGTGCTCACGAACAAGTACGCCGAAGGCTATCCGGGCAAGCGTTACTACGGTGGCTGCGAACATGTCGACGTAGTGGAGTCACTGGCGATTGCGCGTGCGAAGCAGCTATTTGGCGCTGACTATGCGAACGTCCAGCCGCATAGTGGCTCGCAGGCCAACGCCGCAGTCTACCTGGCTTTGCTGACGCCTGGCGACACGATTCTCGGCATGAGCCTCGCGCACGGTGGCCACCTCACGCACGGTGCGAAGGTGTCGTTTTCGGGCAAGCTATATAACGCGGCTCAGTATGGCGTCGATACGCACACCGGTCTGATCGATTACGACGAAGTCGAACGCCTCGCCGTCGAACACAAGCCCAAAATGATCGTGGCAGGATTTTCGGCCTACTCGCGTGTGCTGGACTTTGCACGCTTCCGGCAGATCGCGGACCGCGTCGGTGCGTACCTGTTCGTCGACATGGCGCACGTTGCCGGACTCGTTGCGGCAGGGCTCTATCCGAACCCGTTGGTATTCGCCGACATCGTCACGACAACCACCCACAAGACGTTACGTGGCCCACGTGGTGGGCTGATTCTGGCCAAAGCCAACGCCGAGATCGAAAAGAAGCTCAATTCGATGGTCTTTCCAGGTACGCAGGGCGGCCCGCTGATGCACGTCATCGCGGCGAAGGCAGTCGCGTTCAAGGAAGCGCTTGGGGCGGAGTTCGTCGACTATCAAAGACAGACGCTGGCAAATGCGCGCGCAATGGTCTCGGTATTCGTTGAGCGCGGCTACGACGTGGTGTCCGGCGGCACGGACGATCACCTGTTTCTTGTCGACCTGGTCGCGAAGGGGATCACTGGCAAGGACGCGGACGCGGCTTTGGGCCGTGCGCATATTACGGTGAACAAGAATGCGGTGCCGAATGATCCGCAATCACCGTTCGTGACGAGCGGGATCCGCATCGGCACACCTGCCATCACGACACGCGGATTCAGGGAGGCTGATGCCGTGCTGACCGCCGCGCTCATCTGCGACGTGCTGGACAACCTCGGCGATGCCCAGGTCGAGGAGCGCGTGCGCGAACAGGTGGCGAAGTTGTGTGCGCGCCTGCCGGTATACGCTGGACTTTAACGAGAAAGCCATGAACGTCAGCACCTTCGATCTCTTCAAGATCGGCATTGGGCCCTCGAGCTCTCACACCGTCGGGCCGATGATCGCGGCTTGCCGGTTCGTTACCCGCATTCGCGACGCCGGAAGGCTGGGCGAGGCGAGCGCGATCCGGGCGGACCTGTACGGCTCACTCGGCGCCACCGGCAAGGGACACGGTACCGACAAGGCTGTGCTACTTGGGCTTGAAGGGAATCTCCCCGATGCGATCGATCCCGACTATGTGGAATCCCGGCTGGCGCATATTCGCTCAACGAAGTCGATCGAGGTCGCAGGAGTCCATCAGATTGCCTTCGACGAGAAGACGCAGATGGTGTTCCTGCGCCGTGAGGTGCTGCCGTTCCACTCCAATGGGATGCGGTTCACCGCGTTCGACGCAAACGGCAAGATAGTCGACGAACAGGCCTATTTTTCAGTTGGGGGCGGCTTTGTTGTTGACGATGCAGGGGTGCGTCTCAACGGTCAGGAAGGTGCCACGCAGGTTCCTTATCCGTTCAGGACGGGCGTGGACCTGTTGCGCATGTGCGGGGAAAGCGGCCTGTCTATCGCGGGATTGATGCTTGCCAACGAAGCCACCTGGCGCACGCCCGAAGCAGTGCGGCAAGGATTGCTGAAGATCAGGGACGTGATGTCGGCGGCGATCGCACGCGGCTGCTCGATGGAAGGGCACCTGCCGGGGCCCATGAAGGTCAGGCGACGAGCGGCCGAACTATTTCAACAGCTGAAAGGCCAGTCGGAAGAAAGTCTGCGCGACCCTCTGTCGATGATCGACTGGATCAATCTGTATGCGATGGCGGTGAACGAAGAGAATGCCGCGGGCGGGCGCATCGTGACCGCACCGACCAACGGCGCCGCGGGAATCATCCCGGCGGTATTGCAGTACTACATGAAGTTCGTCCCAGGGTCGAGCGACGACGGCGTTGTGACCTTCCTGCTGACGGCCGCTGCCATCGGGCTGCTCTACAAGGAGAATGCGTCGATCTCCGGCGCGGAAGTCGGTTGTCAGGGCGAAGTCGGCGTGGCGTGCTCTATGGCCGCCGCGGCGCTTGCAGCCGTGATGGGTGGGTCGCCTGAACAGGTCGAGAACGCCGCCGAAATTGGCATGGAACACAACCTGGGCATGACCTGCGATCCGGTGGGCGGCCTCGTTCAGATTCCCTGTATCGAGCGTAACGCGATGGGCGCAGTCAAGGCTGTAAACGCGGCCCGCATGGCACTGCACGGCAATGGCAAACATTACGTGTCGCTGGATAAGGTCATCAAGACGATGCGTGAGACAGGCGCGGATATGAAGACCAAGTACAAGGAAACTTCGCGCGGGGGCCTCGCGGTCAACGTGATCGAGTGTTGAGGAGACAGATGATGAACCGGTATTCGATATTCAGTTTGCTGCGCAACGGGTTGTCGTATCACGAGAACTGGGAGCGCGCATGGAAGAGCCCCGAGCCGAAGAAGGAGTATGACGTGGTGATCGTCGGCGGCGGCGGCCATGGTCTCGCGACGGCGTACTACCTCGCGAAAGAACTCGGCGTGCGTAACATTGCGGTCCTTGACAAAGGCTGGATCGGCGGCGGCAATACCGCGCGCAATACAACGATCGTACGGTCGAACTATCTGTGGGACGAGTCGGCCGCGCTCTACGAAAAGGCTCTGCAGCTGTGGGAAGGCCTGTCGCAGGACATCAACTACAACGTGATGTTCAGCCAGCGAGGTGTGATGAATCTTGCGCACACGCTGCAGGATGTTCGCGACACCGAGCGCCGCGTGAATGCAAACCGGCTCAACGGTGTCGATGCAGAATTCCTTACACCCGAGCAGATCAAGGAGGTCGTGCCGGTGATCAACCTGCACAGTCGCTATCCGGTGCTGGGTGCCTCGTTCCAGCGCCGCGCCGGTGTGGCCCGGCACGATGCGGTCGCCTGGGGCTATGCGCGCGGTGCGGACCAGCACGGTGTCGACATTTTGCAGAACTGTGGCGTGACCGGCATTCGCCGCGCCAATGGCGCAGTAGTCGGCGTCGACACCGTCAAAGGCTTCATCAAGGCGAAGAAGGTCGCGGTGGTCGCCGCAGGTAACAGCAGCGTGCTCGCGGAGATGGCGGGGATCCGCCTGCCGCTTGAAAGCCATCCACTGCAGGCGCTCGTCTCGGAGCCGATCAAGCCGATCGTCAATACGGTGATCATGTCCAACGCGGTGCACGCGTACATCAGTCAGTCTGACAAGGGCGATCTGGTGATCGGAGCCGGTGTGGACCAGTACACCGGATACGGCCAGCGGGGCAGCTTCCACACCATCGAGGGCACGCTGCAGGCCATCGTCGAAATGTTTCCGGTGTTCTCGCGCGTGCGGATGAACCGGCAGTGGGGGGGCATCGTCGACGTGTCGCCGGATGCGTGCCCGATCGTCAGCAAGACAGACGTGAAGGGGCTGTACTTCAACTGCGGCTGGGGCACGGGGGGCTTCAAGGCCACGCCGGGTTCCGGGTGGGCGTTCGCACACACCATCGCCAACGATGCGCCGCATCCGCTGAACGCTCCTTTTTCGCTGGACCGGTTCTACACCGGCCATCTGATCGACGAACACGGCGCGGCAGCGGTCGCGCACTAACCAGGGAGAGATCCATGTTGCTCATTCAATGCCCCTGGTGCGGGCCGCGCGCCGAGTCCGAATTCTCATACGGCGGCGAAGCCGAGATCGTGCGTCCGCTCGACACCGAGAAGCTTACCGACAGGGAATGGGGCGAGTACCTGTTCATGCGCAAGAACACGCGTGGCCTGCACCGTGAACAGTGGAACCATGCGCAGGGATGCCGCCGCTGGTTCAATGCCGAGCGCGATACCGTGACGTACGCATTCAAGTCAGTCAGCAAGATCGGCGGTGCGAAAGAAGGAGAATCAGCATGACACAGCAGAACCGTTTGCCATCGGGCGGGCGCATCAATCGCGCTATTCCGCTGACGTTTACTTTCAACGGGCGGACCTATCAGGGCTTCCAGGGCGACACGCTGGCGTCTGCGCTGCTTGCCAACGACGTACATTTCGTTGCACGTAGTTTCAAGTATCACCGTCCGCGTGGCATCGTAACCGCGGGCGTTGAGGAGCCGAATGCGCTGGTGCAACTGGAGCGCGGCGCCCACACGATTCCGAATGCGCGTGCAACGGAAGTCGAGCTTTACCAGGGGCTCGACGCGACAAGTGTGAACGCGGAGCCGAGTCTGGAGCACGATCGCATGGCGATCAACCAGAAGTTCGCCCGGTTCATGCCGGCGGGCTTCTATTACAAGACCTTCATGTGGCCGCGCAGCTTCTGGCCGAAGTACGAGGAACGCATTCGCCATGCCGCGGGTCTGGGCAAGTCGCCGGAGGTGATCGATCCGGGCCGCTACGACAAGCGCTTTGCGCATTGTGACGTGCTGATCGTCGGTGCGGGTCCAGCGGGGCTGGCTGCGGCACGAACGGCAGGCGCGAGCGGTGCGCGGGTCATTCTGGTTGACGACCAGCCCGAACTGGGCGGAAGTCTGCTGTCCGGCACAGAAAAGATTGACGGCAAGCCGGCGGCCGACTGGGTACGCGCGATCGAGACTGAACTGGCAAAAATGCCAGAAGTGACGATTCTGAATCGCAGTACGGCGTTTGGCTACCAGGACCACAACCTCGTCACCGTGACGCAACGCCTGACCGATCATTTATCCGTGTCTACGCGTCGCGGCACGCGTGAACGGCTCTGGAAGATCCGCACGAAGAAGGTGATTCTCGCAACGGGTGCGCATGAGCGGCCGCTGGTATTCGGCAACAACGACCTGCCAGGCATCATGCTGGCGTCGGCGATCTCGACGTACCTCAACCGTTACAGCGTTTTGCCAGGCCGGCGTGCGGTGATCTTCACAAACAACGACGAAGGGTATCGCGCCGCGCTCGATCTCAAGATACACGGGGCAGACGTGACGGTTGTCGATCCTCGCGGCGCTAGCGCGGGTGCGCTGCCGCAACAGGCAGCGCGCAGCGGGGTCGCCATCGTCAACAACGCCGTTGTGATCGACGCAGACGGCAAGGAGCGCGTGCGCAACGTCACCGTTGCCCGCTATGCACAGGGACGCGTGGGGCAACGCATTGCGACTCTCGGCTGTGACCTGGTGGGCATGTCGGGTGGCTGGAATCCGGTGTTGCACCTCTTTGCGCAGTCGGGCGGCAAGGCACTCTGGAACGACGACAAGGCGTGCTTCATTCCGGGCGCGGGTGTGCAGGAGGAATGCAGCGTCGGCGCGGCGCGTGGCGCGTTCCAGTTGCCCGAGGCGCTCGGTGACGGTATCGCGACGGGGCGGGCCGCGGCGCAGGCCGCGGGGTTGGCGAATCCTGCCGTGCACCAATGGCAGGTGAAGCCGTCGAATGAACAACCACTGTTGCCGCTGTGGCTGGTTGCAAATCTCGATGAAGCATCGCGCGGTCCCAAGCGGTTCGTTGATTTCCAGAACGACGTGTCGGCCTCTGACATCCTGCTCGCTGCACGCGAGGGCTATCACTCCGTCGAGCACGTCAAACGCTACACGGCGATGGGTTTCGGCACTGATCAGGGCAAGCTTGGCAACATCAACGGGATGGCGATCCTCGCCCAGGCACTGGGCAAGACGATTCCCGAGACGGGCACGACGACGTTCCGGCCCAACTACACACCGGTGACATTCGGCACGATCGCGGGGCGTGAACTGGGTGACTTTCTGGATCCGGTTCGCAAGACCTGTATCCATCCATGGCACGAAGCGCATGGTGCCCAATTCGAAGACGTCGGCAACTGGAAGCGGCCGTGGTATTACCCGAAAAACGGCGAGAACCTGCACGCGACGGTAGCGCGCGAATGCCTCGCGGTACGCAACAGCGTCGGCATTCTGGATGCGTCGACGCTGGGCAAGATCGACATTCAGGGCCCGGATGCAGCGACGCTGCTCAACTGGCTGTACACGAATCCATGGAGCAAGCTGGAAGTCGGAAAGTGCCGCTATGGACTGATGCTCGACGAGAACGGCATGGTCTTCGATGATGGTGTGACGGTGCGCCTTGGCGAACAGCACTACATGATGACCACGACCACGGGTGGCGCCGCGCGTGTGCTGAACTGGATGGAGCGCTGGCTGCAGACGGAATGGCCGCATCTGAACGTCCACCTGAGCTCCGTGACAGATCACTGGGCGACCTTCGCGGTCGTCGGGCCGAACAGCCGCGAGGTGTTGCAGAAGGTATGTAAGGACATCGACTTCGCGAACGCGGCATTCCCGTTCATGACGTATCGCAACGGCACCGTTGCCAGCGCCTCCGCACGGGTCATGCGAATCAGCTTCTCGGGCGAGCTGGCGTACGAAGTCAACGTGCCCGCGAACTTCGGGCGTGGTGTGTGGGAAGCGCTGATGAGCGCGGGACGGGAGTTCGATATCACGCCTTATGGCACCGAAACCATGCACGTTCTGCGTGCAGAGAAGGGCTACATCATCGTCGGCCAGGACACGGACGGATCGGTCACGCCGTTTGATCTCGGCATGGGTGGCATGGTCGCGAAGAAGGACTGCCTCGGCAAGCGCTCGCTGTCGCGCTCGGATACACAGGGTGCGGGACGCAAGCAGCTCGTTGGGCTGAAGCCGGTGGACCCCCGCGTCACGCTGACCGAAGGCGCACAGATCGTAACGACACCTGCGACACAAGGCATCACGCCGATGATCGGCCATGTAACGTCGAGCTATATGAGCCCGATCCTGAAACGGTCGATTGCGCTGGCAGTTGTCAAAGGCGGTCTCGACAGGATGGGGCAACGGGTCTTTGTGTCGATGTCCGCCACGCGCTGTGTCGAGGCCGAGGTGTGCAGTCCTGTTTTTTACGATCCGGAAGGGGTACGTCAGCATGTTGAATGATCTGGTTCAGGAGTCGCCGCTCGTCGGCATCGAAGGGCGGATTGCCGCTGCATCGGGCGGCATATCTAAGCGTTTTCGGTTCACCGAGCGACCGTTCGTGACGCTTCTCACGGTGCGCGGCAACGGTACCGCGTTTGATGTGGCCGTGCAAGGTGTGCTGGGCGTGGCGTTGCCGAAGCAATCCGGTGATCGCGTGACTGCAGGTGAACGGGCGGTGTGGTGGATGGGGCCGGACGAGTGGCTGATCCAGTCTACCCAGGATATGGCGGCTGAGCTCGAACGCGCCTTGCGTGAAGCGCTTGACGGACAACACTACGCGGTCGTGGACGTCAGCAGCGGTTACACCGTAATCGACATTTCGGGTACCCATGTGCGAGAGGTGCTGGCGAGCGGCAGCCCGCTCGATCTGCATCGACGCGTGTTCGTTGACGGGCAATGCGCGAGCACCCATTTCTTCAAGGCCGGCATCACGCTGTGCCGTGACGGGGATGACCGGTTCCAGGTCATCGTGCGGCGCAGCTTTGCCGAGTACTGCTGCCTGATGCTGCTCGATGCGGCGCAGCCGTATCTTGCATAGCGCGCGCCGGCTGCTTCCCGTCATACATAGGAGATCGTTCGATGAAACATCCGGAAGCAGGACCAACGGTCGAATGGGATGTCGTGATTGACCAGTTGCGGGCGCAGACGCGAATCGGGATCCACAATCACGAACGCGTAGCGCAGCCGGTGGTAATTGATGCGGTACTCCATTGTCGAAGTCAGGCCCTACCGGAGGAGATCGCTGAGTGCCTCGATTACGACGCGTTCTGCCGGATTGTGTGCGCTTACCTCGACGTGCAGACACACACGGACCTGGTCGAGCAACTCGCCGCCGATCTGCTGGCGTTGGCGTTCGACCGCTTCGTGATGCTCGACGACGCCACGCTCACGCTCTACAAACCGCACGCGGTGCGTTCGGCGGCGCAGGTGGGCGTGCGGCTGCGCTGGAGTCGTCACGACTATCTGCGCCGGCGTGCCCACCTCGCTGCCGCACACGTCGCCGAAGCCACGCACGCCTGACACATGCCAAATACGGAGTCGCCATGACTGAAACCACTACGAAGCGCACGGATCGGGCGCCACAGTTCGCGCTGACCGTCACCTGTCCCAGCGCACCCGGGCAGGTCGCTGCGCTGGTGCGATTTCTCGATGAGCGCGGATGCTATATCGACGAGTTCGATGTATTCGACGATGAATTCACTGCCCGTTTCTTCGTGCGGTGCATTTTTCATGCGGCATCGATGCAGCGGCTGGACGTTGCGTCGATGCGTGAAGAAATTGCGAATGTTGCTAACCGGTTCGACATGGCGTGGAAGATCCACGACATGTCAGCGAAACCCAGGGTACTGATCCTGGTGTCGAAGCTCGACCATTGCCTGGCCGACCTGCTGTTCCGCTGGCGCATGGACGAACTGAAGATGGACATCGTCGGGGTAGCCTCGAATCATCCGGATCTCGAACCTGTCGCGGCTGCGAACGGCATCCCGTTCCACCATCTACCGCTGACGGCCGACACGAAGCCGCAACAGGAGGCGCAGGTACTGGCCGTGGTAGAGCAGACCGGTGCTGAACTTGTCGTCCTCGCACGTTACATGCAGGTGTTGTCCGCCGGGCTGAGCGCATCCCTCGCCGGGCGCGCTATCAACATTCATCACTCGTTCCTGCCCGGATTCAAGGGCGCGAAGCCTTATCACCAGGCGCATGCGCGCGGGGTGAAGCTGATCGGCGCGACAGCGCATTTCGTGACCGATGATCTCGACGAAGGGCCAATCATCGAACAGGTCGTGGAACGCGTCACTCACGCGTATGGCCCTGACCGACTACTCGCGACCGGACGTGATATGGAGTGCCTCGCGCTTGCGCGCGCCGTCAAGCTTTTTATCGAGAACCGAATCTTTATCAACGGTAACAGAACCGTCGTACTTCAGTAGCAACTCGCCGGTGAAGCGGACTCAAGAGCCGCAGCCGAAAACGCAGCAATCTTATGATTCATGTTTGGAGACAGCAAATGAGTACCAGGAAAGCGGTTTCAGGGCGGCAGGCGGCAGCTGGCGTCATGGCACAGGTCGGCATGCCATCCCCGTATGCTTCGGGCAATGGTCAGGCCGCGCCAGTGCCAGACGGGCGTCTGCTTAAGCGTGCGGCGATGGCCAGTTTCATCGGCAATTTTGTCGAATGGTTCGACTACGCGTCCTATGGCTATCTCGCGACCATCATTGCCGTCGTCTTTTTCCCCAAGACCGACGCAGCGACGGGCCTCCTTGCCGCTTACGCCGTATTTGCGATCTCGTTCATCGTCCGTCCGATCGGCGGGATCGTCTGGGGGCACTTCGGTGACAAGATCGGGCGTCGGACAGCGCTCTCGCTGTCGATCCTGATAATGTCGGCTTCGACCTTCGTGATCGCGTTCCTGCCAACCTATGCACAGGTTGGCGTCATGGCACCGATCCTTCTGCTGCTGGTTCGCCTGATCCAGGGATTTTCGGCCTCCGGTGAGTATGCGGGGGCGTCCGCTTTTCTGGCCGAATATGCGCCGGAGGGCAAGCGGGGCGTCTATACCAGCATCGTGCCGGCCAGCACGGCAGCGGGTCTGCTGTTTGGTTCGATCTTCGTCGCGGTGCTGCACGCTGTGCTCACCACTGAGCAGATCCAGTCTTTCGGCTGGCGCCTGCCGTTCCTGCTCGCGGCGCCGTTCGGACTGATCGGGCGCTACATCCGGGTGCGCCTGGAAGATACGCCCAAGTTCAAGGCGCTTGAGATCTCCCACCACGTCGCCCGTGCGCCGGTCACGGAGTTGTTGACAGTCCATCGCGGCAAGATGCTGATCGCGTTTGGGGTCACGTGCCTGAACGCGGTGGCGTTCTATCTAGTGCTGAGCTACATGCCCACCTACCTCTCGACCGAGATGGGTATGGGTGAAACGGCATCGTTCATTGCGGCCACGATTTCCCTTGCCGCCTATATCGGTTTTATCTTCATCATGGGGGCGCTGTCGGACCGAGTCGGTCGTAAGACGATGCTGATCGGTGCTTCGGTGCTGTTCGCCCTGTTGACGGTGCCTTTGTTCAAGGGACTCGTCGGCGCCAGTTTCATGACGATCGTGCTGATTCAGATCGCGTTCGGCGCGCTGCTGACGATGAACGACGGTACGCTACCGTGTTTTCTGTCAGAGATCTTTCCGACGCGCGTGCGCTACAGCGGCTTTGCGTTCTGTTTCAATGCAGCAAACGCGTTGTTCGGCGGTACGGCACCGTTCGTCGCGACCTGGTTGATCCATGCGACCGGCAGCAAACTAGCCCCGGCGTGGTACATGGTAGGTGCGGCAGGCGTTGCCTTGATAGCCATGCTCGCTAGTCGGGAGACATCGCGCGGGCCGCTCGCCGACTGAGTACCACATGGCCGGTGCTAAACCGCGCTCGCCTCGATCGGTTCAGGACGGCCCGATCGGGGCAAGCACGACGGTCGCGTGGCTGCAGCAGGGAGGCGGCAGAATTCCGGAGATATCCGATCGCTCATGGGTGATCCGATGAAGGCTCCGAACCCGGCGCTGATCAAGAAATTGAAGGGCTTGACTGAAACGCGCCCCACCCGCGTTTCCGAAGGACCCGCCCGGGGTTTCTTGCGGGCGCGACGGACCCTGGCGACAGGGGGGGAAACCCTAGGTTGCGATCTGCCTGATGATGTTAAGATATCAGATATCTAACGTTAAATCAGCATGTCAATGGGTACGATTCTGGAAAGATCGGAATGTGATGTACTGGTCGTCGGGGCCGGCATTGCCGGCCTGGTGGCGGCTGTTCAGGCGGCCGAACGGGGAATGAAAACCATCGTCGCCTGCAAGGGGAAGATTGCCGGCGGCGCCAGCTATTTTCCCGGGAAGGCGAGTCTCGGCATCCAGGTGACCAAGGGGGCGAGCGACTACGAACTGTTCAAAGACGACATAGGGCAGGTTGCGAAAGAGATGAACGATCCGAAGATCGTTGACGCCTACCTGACCGATTCTCCGCGCAAGATCGGCCTGCTTAACAGGATCGGTTTTCGTCCATGGTTGCGCGGCGACAATCGGCCCGCATGTTTTGCCCGGCACCCGCGCGACATCTTCATGATCAGCGATTGGCAAGAAGCCTCGCGCAATGCTCGCGCGATCATCGGAAGTAGCAAACACATCGTCCCGTTTGAGCGCTCGAGCCTGATCAGGATCCTGACCGACCATGGGCGGATTGTCGGGGCCGTGATCGAGCGCGACGGCGAGTATCTGCTGATTCGCTGCAAGGCGATGGTGCTCGCGACAGGGGGCCTCGCGAGTCTGTATCAGCATAATCTCTATCCAAACCATCTCTATGGCGGCGGCCATGCTGCGGCGCTCGAAGCCGGCTGTCAGCTGGTCAACATGGAATATATCCAGTTCATTCCCGGGCTGGTCGCGCCTAAAAACAAGGTGCTATTCGGCGAGCACACCCTGAAGTACTGCACCGGCATGGTCGACCGGGAGGGGAACGACCTGTTCGCCGACTTGTCTCGCTCGGCGAGCGAGGCGTTGTTCGTCGAACGCAGCGCGTATGCACCGTTCAGTTGCGACTACGCATCGCAGATTTTCGACATACGGATGATGGAGGCGATTCGCGCCGGCTCCGACGGTGTGCGTCTGACATTCGGCGCAAATCTGTACGAAGACCGTTCCGAGTTCTATGCCATCTACCTCGACTGGCTGAAGCGCGAGAGGGGAATCGACATGTGTGCGGACGAGATATGTGTCGCGCCCTTTGCGCACAGTTGTAATGGCGGCATTCGCATCGACGAACACGGCGAAACCGCCGTGGCAGGTTTGTTCGCGGTGGGAGAGGTGTCTTCGGCGATTGAAGGGGCGAACCGCCTGGGCGGCAACTCGGTGGGCGGTGCGCTGGTGTTCGCCGATCGTGCGATCGAAAGGGCGGCGCAGTATCGGGATTTGCACGAGAGCAGCGTCTCGTTCGACGAGATGGCGCATGACTTCCAGTCATGGTGTGCAAGATTCGCGGACATCAAATCGACGCGCACGGCCACAGAGGTGCTCAAAACAGTCAGGCAACTCCTCTGGATCAATGCAAATGTCCTCAGGGAGCATGGGTCGTTGTCCGACGCGCTAGCACGACTCGACGAGTTGGAAACCGCCTATAGTCCGCTCGTTCACGGCTTCGACGCGTACCACGCGCTGGTCGTCGCGAAAGTCCTGCTGCTCGCGATGCTGGGGCGCACGGAAAGCCGGGGCGCGCATTTTCGTGCCGATTATCCCAGTGCCGATCCACGCGCGTACCGGCAGATCGTAGCGCGCAGCGCCGGCGTTCTCGAGATTCACCGCGATTATCAGTACAACCCCCAGTAGGGCGTTTTCGGCTTCCGGCAAGGTAGCGGCGATCTTCATGCTCCATCACGAAAAAACTGTTGCCGCCCGGAAATCTGTGGTGTTAAGATCAGATATCAGATATCCAACATGGTGTACGAAGTAGACGGCGGCAAGGTACTTGCCGCCGTCTGACAGCCACCCCCGGAGTGCCGGAACATGAATATAGAAGTACTCAAAGGCAAGCTCATCGTGTCGTGCCAACCGGTCACACACGGTCCAATGGATCGGCTTGAGATGATCGTCGCGATGGCGCGTGCTGCCGTGGCAGGCGGCGCAAGCGGACTTCGTATCGAGGGTGTTGAAAACGTGCGCGCAGTATCCGCAGTCGTGGATGTCCCCATTATCGGCATCGTTAAACGGGATCTGGCAGAAACGCCCGTACGCATCACGCCGTTCGAAAAGGACGTCCGCGCATTGGCCGACGCCGGCGCGCAGATCATCGCCGTCGATGCAACGGACCGGCCGCGTCCTGTCGCAGTGGCTGCGTTGCTGAGCGCGATCCATCAGGCGGGTTGCTTCGCGATGGCGGACTGTGCGACGGAGATTGATGGCTTGAGTGCGGCGTCCCTCGGGTTTGAGATGGTGGGGACGACATTGTCCGGCTATACGCAGGAAACCTTGACCGCTTCGGACAAGCCGGATTACGCGTTGATGTCGGCGTGGAGTCGGCAAGGACTTTGCGTGGTGGCGGAAGGACGTCTGAAGACGGCACGCGACGCCGCGCTCGCGCTGCACGCGGGCGCGTTTACCGTGACGGTGGGATCAGCCATTACGCGCGTCGAGCACATCACGGAATGGTTCGTGCAGGCGATGAGCGCCCCCGCGGGAGAACTGCAGTGATTCTGGCATTCGACATCGGCGGGACAAAGCTCGCGGCCGCGATGGTCGAAGAGGGGCGGGTGGTGACACGTCGGCAGGTTGCGATGCCGCAGCATATCGAGTGCTTCAGCCGCGCGATAGATGAACTCATTGCGGACATGCCGGTGCCCGAGCGGATCGCTGTGGCATCGACCGGCTTCATCCGGAACGGCCACACTCACGCGGTCAACCAGAACATCATTAGTTTCTGGAATGGCTTCGCGTTGCACGCGTTTCTGGCTGCGCGGTTTGCCTGTCCGATCGTGATGCTTAACGATGCGCAGGCCGCCGCGTGGGCAGAGTATCTTGCCTGCGATGCGCCGATTGGCAACCTGCTGTATCTGACGCTGTCGACCGGCGTGGGCGGGGGGCTCGTCGTCAATCATCAATTGCGAGTCGGCAGCACCGGGCTCGCGGGGCATATCGGACACGCTACGCTCTGCACGCTTCCTGTCGATGGCCGGATGACCTGCGGGTGCGGACGCACAGGCTGCCTCGAAACGATAGCGTCCGGAACAGCCATCGCGCGTCAGGCGTCGTTCGTATTCGGTGAGTCGATCGACAGTCGCGAGGTGTTTGCGCGTGCGGTATCCGATAGCAGGGCAGAGCGGATTCTGGTCAACGCGGCACACGCGGTTGCCGAGGCGATTGCCAACTGTGTGATGCTGCTGGACGTGGAATGCGCGGTGATCGGGGGAAGCGTCGGACTTGCGCCAGGGATGGTCGAGCGTATCAGGTCGGCGTTGCAGGCGGAGTCCGGCCTGACGCAGATTCCTGTGACGAAGGCGGTTCTTGGGGCGGATTCAGGATTGATCGGCGCAGCCCGGTGGGCGGCTGGTGATGATCCGTCGAAGGAACGCCCTGCGGGGAGCGCCGCGCATCACCCAACGATTCACTAGAGACCGGCACCCGTTCGGTATCGTAGGCACACCAAGCCTTCTGCCTGAACACAACGAAGGAGACAGAAATGAAGTTTCAGAATAGCGCGCAGGTTGTCGCCGCATTCGTGATTGCCGCAAGTACGATGCTGGGTGCCGCCGAGGCGGGCGCAAGCACGTTCACAGGTGCGTTCGATACCGGCCCCGCTGGCGCGCCGCAACAATTCAATCCGCTCACAGCAACGGCGGGTTACAGTTGGTTCAACAAGTACTTTGGCACGCTGGTGCTCTATAACGTCGAGATGAACAAGATCGGTGGCGATCTGGCCAGCGACTGGACGATTGCACCCGACGGCAAGAAAATCACCTTCCACCTGCGCCACGACGTGAAATGGCACGACGGTCAGAAGTTCACCGCGAAAGACGTCAAGTTCACCCTGGATCTGCTGAAAAACCCCGATCTGCCCAATCAGTTCTGGGCGCGCCTGTCGGACATCCAGAGCGTCGACGCGCCGGACGACAATACGGTTGTGCTGACGCTCAGCAAGCCCAACATCGCCTTGCTCGACGCACTGACCAACGTGATGATCGTTCCCGAGCATTCGCTCGCCAGTATTCCCGTCAAGGATCTGCGCACGGCCGCCTGGTGGAAGACGCAACCGGTCGGCACCGGACCCTACAAGTGGGGCAAATACGTGCCGGATCAGTATGTCGAACTCGATGCAAATCCGGCGTTCTACCGCGGCCGGCCGAAGATCGACACGCTCATTAACCGTTATTTCAAGGACGATGGCGCTGCCGTGCTCGCACTTCAGTCGGGCGACATCCAGTACAGCTATATGTCGCTTGCGCAGGTGCGCAATACGAAGTCGGACAAGTTCCGGACGATTGCCGGGCCGTCGCGGGTGATGAATTACATCGGGTTAAATTTCGGCGACGCACGCTTCAAGGATGTCCGGATCCGCCAGGCCCTGCTGATGGCGATCGACCGCGCGGGATTGATCAAAACGCTCTACGCCGGACAGGCCAAGGTCGCGAACTGCGTGCTGACAGATCCGCAATATGTGCCGACGAACCTCAACCCTTACGCCTATAGCCCGGACGCCGCGAAGCAGTTGCTGGCTCAGGCAGGCTGGGACAAGATCAAGGGCGCACCGATTGAACTGCTGACGTACTACACCGATCCGGTATCGAAGAACGCGATGGCGGTGATCCAGGCCATGCTCGGCGCGGTCGGCGTCAACGTGCAGCCGCGTTTCGTCGACGCGCCGACCTATGGCGAACTGGTGCGGGCGGGCAAGTTTGCGATGGTGTTTGCCGGCACGACCAACGGTCCGGATCCGGATGTACTGAGCAGCGTGCTGAAGTCGGAATATGCGCCGCCGCGCGGCTACAACCTGATGCACGTCAATATGCCGGAACTGGATACCCTGCTTGACCAGGGGCGTACGGAAACCGACGTCGCCAGGCGCCCCGCCATCTACCAGAACGTTTGTCGCTATACCAACGCCAACCTGCCGTGGCTCCCGATGCTGGAAGCCAACCGCTTTGCCGGCGTGTCCAATCAGGTGCAGGACTTCGTATGGACGTCGGCCCCTGGCGGCGGACGCTATATGGAGCATGCCGAACGCTGGTCGATCAAATGACGCAAGGACGGTCGCCTTTGCGCGATCTGTCCAATCGTCGCTCGTGTGAGTGTTAAACATGACTAACTATCTGATCAAACGGTTCCTGCTCAACATTCCGATCCTGCTCGCGGTGCTCGTCGTTGTCTTTGTGTTTGTCCGTCTGGCCCCGGGCGACCCGGTTGACGCGTTCGCACCACCCGGACACGACATCTCGGCTGTGCAGAAGCAGGCGCTGCGCCACGAGCTGGGACTCGACCGCCCCCCTTACGTCCAGTTCTACTACTGGGTGAAAGAGGTGACGAAGGGCAATCTCGGGTACCGCTACAAGGATGGTTCGCCGGTTGCTCGCGAGATCGAGCGACGCGTCCCGGCGACGTTGCTGCTCACCGGAACCGGGATCGGCATCGGCGTTGTGCTGGGCGTTCTGCTGGGTCTTGTCAGTGCGCATATGAAAGATAGCGTCGTCGACCACGCGTTGTCGTTGCTCGCCTACGTCGGCGTCAGCGGACCGGTCTTCCTGCTCGGCATTCTCGCGCTCTACTTCCTGTCGATGACGCTTGGCTGGTTCCCGACGGGCGGCTATGCGACACCGGGCAACGGAAGCGTCGCGGACATCCTGTGGCACCTGATCCTGCCGGCCTCGGTGCTATCGATCCAGTATGTGGCGACCCTGATGCGTTACACGCGAGCCAGCCTGCTTGAAGTGATGACGCAGGACTATATCCGCACCGGCCGCGCGAAGGGATTGAGCCGTTCGCAGGTGCTGACGCGGCACGCGTTTCGCAATGCACTGATTCCGATTGTGACGGTCATCGGTGCGAACTTCGCGAACATCATCGGCGGCGCCGTGTTTCTCGAGACGATCTTTTCGTGGCCGGGCATGGGGACGTTGCTGCTGGACGGTATTGCGGCGCGCGACTATCCGTTGATCATGGGGATCACGCTGTGGATCGCGATCGCCGTGCTGATCGTCAACCTTCTGACGGACGTCGTGTATGCGTTCATCGACCCGCGCATTTCGCTTGGTTGAGCGGCTTAGTGCAATGAATGCCGGGAGCGAAGCGAAAGATGCCCGCGGCACGCCGTGTAAGCCGCGCTGGCTACGGATGAACACGCCTGGAGCAGCATTGAAGGAGAGTTTTGAATGCAACAGAACATTGCCATTGCGCACGTCGCTTCAACGGGTGAGCGTCGCATGAAGTCGCCCGTTCTGCGCCGCTTTATGCGAAACAGGCTTGCGGTCTTCGGTCTGAGCGTGTTCGGTCTCGTGGTGCTGCTGTGCATCCTTGGGCCGATCGCGAGCCATTTCGGGCCGAACACGATCGATCTGAACGCGGTGTCGCTGCCGCCCTCGGCCACACACTGGTTCGGCACCGATGAAACCGGGCGTGACATGTTTGCGCGCACGCTCTCGGCCGGCCAGGTATCACTCACGGTCGGGGTGCTGAGCGCGCTGCTGTCGGTCGTGATCGGCCTGCTGTTCGGCGGAATCGCCGGCTACTTCGGCGGCCGCATCGACACGCTGATCATGCGTCTGGTCGACGTCGTCATGATCTTCCCGACCACCATCGTGTTGCTGACGCTCGCGTCCGTACTCGGACCGGGAACCGGCAAGACCGTCGTGATCATCGGCGTGCTCACCTCACCGCTCGCGGTGCGTCTCGTGAGGGCACGCATTCTGACCGTGCGCGAGCTTGATTTCGTGTCGGCGGCGCGCCTGATGGGCGCGGGCAACGCGTACATCATCGTGCGCCACTGCCTGCCCAATACGACCGACGTCATCGTCGCGTTCGCGAGTCTGAACTTCGTGTCGGCCATCATGATGGAAGCGGGTCTGAGCTTTCTCGGCCTTGGCGTGCAGATGCCCTTCGCGAGCTGGGGCAGCCTGCTGAGCCTGACGACCGACGCGTCGATGATGCAAGCCTATCCGTGGATGTGGCTGCCCGCAGGGATTCTTATCGTTGTGACGGCGCTTGCCGCCAACTTTTTCGGCGACGGACTTCGTGCCGCCTTTGATCCAAAGTCAATCAGGAATTAAACGCAAAATGAATCAGCTTTCCTTGCACGGAATCGTGCCTCCGGTTGTTACGCCGCTTACCGAAGATATGCAGATCGATGCACCGTCGCTGCGTCGCGTCGTGCGCCATCTGATCGATGGTGGCGTGCATGGCCTGTTCATCCTCGGGTCGTCCAGTGAAGTCGTGTTTCTCGATCCGGCGCGCCGCGCAGATGTGATCCGGATCGCGGTCGACGAGGCCGCCGGCCGCGTGCCGGTGATCGCAGGCGTGATCGATACCACTACCGACCGCTGCGTCCAGCACGCGAAGCAGGCCCATGAACTTGGCGTGGACGGTCTGGTGCTGACCGCGCCGTTCTACGCCCGCACGTCGCAGACGGAAATCATTGATCATTTCTGCTATGTCCGCGATGCGGTCGATCTGCCGCTGATCGCCTATGACATTCCAGTTTGCGTGAACATCAAACTGGAACGCGACACGCTGCATGCGTTGTACGAGCGCAAGGCCATCGTCGCCCTCAAGGACAGCAGCGGCGACGACGGCAACATGCGCATGGTGATGCGCGACTTCGCCAGTCATCCCGACTTTGCCGTGCTCACCGGTTCCGAAATCACGGTTGACTATGCGATGCTCGGCGGCGCGCACGGCGCGGTGCCCGGACTCGCGAACGTGGACCCGGCGGGTTATGTGCGCCTGTATGAAGCCGCCAGGAAGGGTGACTGGGTTGCCGCGCGTGCCGAGCAGCAACGCCTGATCGAACTCTTCGAGATCGTGTTTCAGGCATATCCGGACGTGAGTCGCAACGCATCGGGTGTCGGCGCCTTCAAGACCGCGATGCAGATGATGGGCATCATCGCGCATCGTCACATGAATCGTCCAAACGCCGTCCTGTCCGATGTGCACGCTGCCAAGGTGCGTGCGATCGTGGAAAAGAGCGGACTGCTGCAGGCAGGTTGACATGAGCAACGACGCCATCGCTCTCGACGTGAAGCAACTGTCCGCGCGGTTCGCTTCACCCATCGGCCAGATTCACGCCGTGACGGACGTCACCTTGCAGGTGCGGCGCGGTGAGACGTTGGCGCTCGTCGGCGAATCCGGGAGTGGCAAATCGGTCACGTCACTCTCGCTGATGCGTCTGCTCGACAGTCGCGCGCAGCTCTCGGGTCAGGCGTGGGTGCATGCGGACAACGCGCCCGCGGTCGATCTGCTTGCGCTCAGCGAGAAGCAGATGCTGCAGATGCGCGGCAACAGGATCTCGATGGTTTTCCAGGAGCCGATGACGTCGCTTAATCCGGTCCAGCGCATCGGCCGGCAGGTGGAGGAGGCGCTGACGATTCATGGCGCGGGCAAGCGCGGCGATACGCGGGCACGCGCAATTGAATTGCTGGGCAAGGTAGGCATTTCGGATCCGGCCTCGCGCGCGCGGCAGTATCCGCATCAGTTGTCAGGTGGCATGCGCCAGCGTGTGATGATTGCGATCGCGCTTGCCTGTGAGCCCACGGTGCTGCTCGCGGATGAGCCCACCACGGCGCTCGACGTCACGATCCAGGCGCAGATCCTGCACCTGCTGCGCAAGCTGCAGCGTGAGGAGGGAATGGCGGTCGTGTTCATCACGCATGACATGGGCGTGGTCGCGCAGATTGCGGATCGTGTCGCGGTGATGTACGGCGGCCAGATCGTCGAGACAGCGCCGACGGCCGAACTGTTCGCCGCTCCGAAGCATCCCTACACCAGAGCACTGCTGGACTCGATTCCGCGCCCGTCGGAAGGGGGCGTCCTGCGTGGCATTCCCGGGCAGATCGAAGCGATTGTCGGCGCGCCGAGGGGATGCCGTTTCGCCAATCGCTGCCCGCTGGCCGAAGCGCGTTGCAGTGTCGAGGTGCCGGTGGAATCGCACGTTAACGCTATCCATAGCGTGCGCTGTCATTTCTGGCAAAGGGATGATGAAGGGATGAAAAAGGGATGAACGACATGAAGGCAGATGACAAGGGCGCCGTACCGCCCATTCTCTCGTTCGACCGTGTTTGCCGCGAGTTTCCCGTCGAACAGGGGTTCCTGCAGCCGCAGAAGATTCTGCATGCATTGACCGATGTGTCGTTCGATGTGCGGCCCGGTGAGATCATCGGTATCGTGGGCGAATCGGGCAGCGGCAAGTCGACGCTGGGCCGGATCGCGCTCGGCATGATGCCGCCCACGAGCGGCTCGGTGCGCTACCGGGGGCAAAATCTCGCGGAACTGCGCGGCAGGAATCTGCGCCAGGTTCGCCGCGATCTGCAGATGGTTTTTCAGGATCCGAATGCAAGCCTCAATGGCCGCATGTCGATCGAGCAGAGTCTGCTTGAACCGTTGACGCTGCACAAGCTCGGCTCGCGCACCGAGCAGCGTGCCACCATTGCGAAGCTGCTGGACGTGGTCGGTCTGCCGGGTTCGGTGTTGCAACGTTATCCGCACGAACTATCGGGTGGTCAGAAGCAGCGCGTCGTCATCGCCCGCGCGTTGACGCTCGAACCGAAAGTGCTGGTCGCCGACGAAGCCGTCGCGGCGCTCGATGTGTCGGTCAAGGCCCAGATCGTCAATCTGCTGCTCGATCTGCGCAAATCGCTGGATCTCGCGATCCTGTTCGTGTCGCACGATCTGCCGATCGTGCAGGGCCTGTGCGACCGTGTGCTGGTGCTGTATCTGGGACGCGTGATGGAACTGTCGAGCCGGGCGGGCATTCAGGATGGCGGTTTGCATCCGTACACGCAGGCGCTGACACGCAGTTCGCCGGTGCCCGATCCGGCACGCAGACTCGCCGCGGAAGATCTGCTCAAGGGCGAGGTGCCGAGTCCGTTGAACCCGCCGTCGGGGTGCGTGTTCCATACGCGCTGTCCGCGTGCGATGCCGCAATGTTCAGGCGCGGTGCCACCGCTCGTGAAGATGCCGGGCCATCATGATGTCGCGTGCCTGCTCTATGGCACGGAAGAGGCTGCGACAGTTGCCGCGCCACTGACGCCGGCATAGCCCTGATCGCCACACGTCCCTTCGAAAGGTCACAGTCAATCCATGTCCTCCAGGCATCTTCTTGACCCCGCCTATCAGTTGCTGGCCGACACAACGTTGCTGCCGCTGACGCACGATACGTTGCATAGCCGGCGCGTGCTGGCTGTGCAACTGGCGGCGCAGAGATCGCAGACCGCTTCGCGCGAGCTGGATGCCGTGCGGGTCGCCGAGCGATTCGTGCGTGGACCGACCGGCGCGCCGTACGTCCGCGTGCTGGTGTACACACCGGCTGTCGACGCGGGTTTGCCACCCGTGCTGGTTCATATGCATGGCGGCGGGCTGGTCATGGGAACACCGGAAGCCGCGGACCTGCGCAACCGGCGCCTTGCTGTGGACGTCGGCTGCGTCGTTGTGTCAGTCGACTATCGGTTGGCGCCGGAAACACGGTTCTCTGGTGCAGTGGAGGATTGCTACGCGGCGTTGAAGTGGGTCGATGGCAACGCCGATTCGATCGGGGTGGACCGTACAAGGATCGCGGTGGGCGGGGAGAGTGCGGGCGGAGGCCTCGCGGCTGCGCTCGCGTTGCTCGCCCGGGACCGTAACGAGATCCCGGTGCAGTTCCAGTTGCTTACTTATCCCATGCTTGACGACCGGACGGGCTCGACCGTCGATGCGCATCCGTACGCTGGCGAATTCGTCTGGTCCAGCGCTTCGAATCGCTTTGGATGGTCTGCCGCGCTTGGTTACGAGCCCGGCATAAACAGGATGTCCATGTACTTGCCGCCCGCGCGGGCCGAAAGCCTTGCTGGTCTGCCTGCTGCATTTATTGCGGTCGGCACCCTCGATCTGTTCGTTGAAGAAAATCTGGCCTACGCGAACCGCCTCATTGCCGCAGGCGTGCCGACCGAACTGCATGTTTATCCAGGCGCGCCCCATGGGTTCGATGCGGTCGACGCAGCGGATGCGGCGAAACACTGCTGGCAGGCATCGACGGCGGCCTTATGCCGTGCGTTGGGCCGCTAGAAGTGGTGAGCGTCCCTGCACGGCAAAAAACCGTCCTATCCGGAGTTCCAATGGACATCCCATGGCAGAGCATCAAGCCCGACGCCGCCAGCGTGACGCCGCTGTACATCCAGATGGCCCGCAAGCTGGCAACCGCGATTCTTGGCGGGACGTGGTCGATCGGTGAGGCGTTGCCATCCGAGCGGATGCTGGCGGATGCACTGGGTGTGTCGCGGATCACGTCGCGCAAGGCGATGGCGCTGCTGGTCGAGCAGGGGTTGATCAGGCGGGCTCAGGGTGCGAGGACGTTTATTGCGCCGCGCATCGACGATCCACTGTCCAGTCCGCTCACGCTGGCGACGATGAAGCACCGGCACGGCGCCACCGGTGAGCTGCGCTGGGTGTCCCGGGCGATTCGCGAAGCCGATGGTGACGAGATGATCCAGTTGGGGCTTTCACCTGGCGCCGAGGTCGCCCATATACAGCGGCTGCAGGTTGCGGGCAGCATCGTGATGGCGCTGGAAAGTTCGACGTTTCCCGCCACCGTGATGCCCGATCCGAATGCCATCGGCGACTCACCGTACGCGTTTCTCGTGCAACGCGGCACGCCTGTCGTGCGCGCGCTGCAGCAGTTCTGTGCGGTCAATGCGCCGCCCCTGGTTGCCAGGCATATGGGACTGGAAGCTGGCACAGCGCTTATGCGGATCGTACGAATTGGCTACACGGCGGAGCGGCGTGCGATCGAACTGACCCATATGTATTGCCGAAGCGACGCCTACGACCTGGTGGCTGAAGTGTGCCACCAGCCTGTAACGAATGAGATATGACATGCTGAGCGGAAACATTCTGTCGACCGATGGCTGGATTCACGGTCGTCTGCACATGCACGATGGACGTATCGTGGCGCTGGAGGGCAATCACGCCGATCCGTCGAGCAACGATGACCCGTACATTCTGCCAGGCTTCCTTGACCTCCACGTACACGGCGGCGGTGGCGCCGACGTGATGGAGGGCGCCGCGGCCGTGGCCACCATGACGCGTTTGCACGCGCGTCATGGCACCACCGGTCTACTGGCTACGACGATGACGGCGCCTCACGACGAACTGGTTCGCGTGCTCGGGGAACTCGGGGCGATTGCCCACACCCGGGCCCCTGGTGGCGCACGCGTGCTGGGCGTTCACCTCGAAGGCCCCTACATCAATCCGAACCGGCTCGGCGCCCAGCCGGATGCCGCCGTCGTCGCGGTGCTCGATGAGGTGCTCGCTTACCTGGAACTCGCGCCGGTGCGCATCGTGACGCTCGCGCCGGAGGTTGCAGGGCATATGGAGATCATCAGCCAGCTTGCGGCGCGCGGCGTACGGGTGCAGCTCGGCCACACAATCGGCACGTATGACGATGGCGTGAAGGCTCTCAAGCATGGTGCAGGCGGTTTTACGCATCTGTTCAATGCAATGTCGCCTCTGCATCATCGCGATCCGGGCATGGTTGGGGCGGCGCTGGCGCACGCCGACTATGCGGAGATCATTCCCGATTTGCTGCATGTGCATCCCGGCGCGATTCACGCGGCTGTGCGGGCCATTCCTGGTCTCTACGCCGTCACGGACAGCACGGCCGCGGCCGGTATGCCCGACGGCGAATACCGGCTCGGCAGCCAGTACGTGACGAAGTGCCTGGGCGGTGTACGTCTCGCGGATGGCACGCTTGCAGGCAGCACGCTGACGATGGACCAGGCGTTACGCAACCTGGTGTCGATCGGATTACCACTCGCCGAGGTATCCAACCATTTATCCCGCCACGCGGCCGACTATCTCGGCCTGACCGATCGCGGGCGCATCGAGCGCGGTGCGTGGGCCGATCTGGTCGTGTTCGATCGCGCGTTGGCGCTTACTGCAACTTATGTCGAAGGAGAGTTGATTGTCGAAAATGCTCAATGAAGCGCTGGCTTCGCCGACTGTTGTCGCCGCGCAACTGGCGAACACATCGCTTGTCAGGGCGCTGGCGGACATGCTCGCGGCGCGCGCAGGTAACGTCGCACTGACCGTGGCGCGTGGCAGTTCCGATCACGCGGCGAGCTATTTCGCGTCGCTGGCGATGAGCCGGCTCGGCGTGCCGGTCGCGTCGCTGCCAATGTCGGTCGCGACGTTGCAGCACGCGCCGCTGCGGGTTCAGGGGCAGCTTGCGGTGGCCTTCTCGCAGTCAGGCCGCAGTCCGGATCTGGTCGGCACGATGGAGGTGTTGCGCAAGGCAGGGGCTTTGACGGTGTCTGCCGTGAACGCGCCAGACTCCCCGTTGGCGGATGCCTGTGAATGGAACCTGCCGCTGCTCGCCGGTCCCGAACTGAGTGTGGCTGCCACCAAGAGCTATGTCGCGATGCTCGCGGTCTCCGCGCAACTGGTTGCGTTCTGGCAGCGCGACAGCGCGTTGATCGATGCGCTGGCAAGTTTGCCCGCTGCCCTGCAGACAGCCTGCGAACTCGACTGGTCGGCGGCGATTCCGGAATTGCGTGCGGCAGAGCGGATGATCGTCATTGGTCGTGGCCCGGGTCTCGCGATCGCGCAGGAAGCGGCGTTGAAACTCAAGGAGACCTCGAGCATCCAGGCTGAGGCGTTTTCCAGCGCTGAAGTGAGACACGGCCCAATGGAGCTGATCGACCGCGACTATCCACTGCTTGTGTTCGCACCGCGTGGGCCTGAGCAGGCGAGCCTGCTGCAGCTTGCACGCGACATGCGCACGCGTGGTGCGCGCGTGTTGCTGGCCGCTCCGCCGGAGGTCGCCGAGGCCACGCTGCCGCTGGCGACAACGGCGCACGAGAGCCTCGATCCGATCGCCGCGATCCTGTCGTTCTATGTAATGGCCGCGGGGCTTGCTGCCGCGCGTGGACGCAATCCGGATACGCCGCGTCATCTGAACAAGGTCACCGAAACTCACTAGCCATTGTTTTGACAAACCGCGCCGATGAGTTGGGCCGCGCGGCATGCGAACAATGCAGATGCTGTTGGCGTACTTCTGATCGCGAATGTTCAACGGCGATCAGATGAACGTTGTCGTGGTTGGAACCCCGGTATCGGCAGGCAGTGATACGCGTGCGCGATATCGGGCGCAGTTCGCAGTGCAAGTAATCAATCCGCAGGAAAAACAGGGGAAGACAATGAGGATGAAAGCAGTCTTACAGACGGTTGGTGGCTCGATTGCACTGGCTGTTGCGTTGAACGTGTGCGCCCAACCGGGCACTGCTAGTGCGCCCGCATCGGGCGCTGTGGCTTCGTCGAACGCGAAGGAGGTCAAGGCGGCCAACAAAAAGCTGCGCCGCGACGTATTGCGCGCGCTGGCGAAAACGCCCGGCTTGAGCAACGAGCGCATCTCGGTGCGGGTGTCAGGAAGCGCAGTGACATTGAGCGGTTCGGTCCCTGCGGTCGATCAGATACAGAAGGCGGGTGACGCCGTTCAACAGGTACCAGGTATAACCGCGGTCAGCAACAAGATCACGGCGCGGGCCTACAACTGACCTTGTGAGGCGGGGTACGCAGATCAGCTTCTGCTGTGCCTCGCCGCATGACTACGCAGGGGTTGAGAAAGCCGGCGCGATTGCGCAGGCCGTAGCGGGCGTCAAGTCCGTCGACAACAAGGTCGGCGTGTCGATTCCACGCTGATCCAGGCATCAGGCGGGCGCTACCGCTCGGTGCGCGCCCGCTTCCTGCGTCAGTTTTCTTCTTCGAACCAGCAGGTCCCCGCGCGAGCCAGCATTGCGCTCGATGCAGCGGGACCCCACGAGCCGGACACATAGGGCCTGGGCGGCTTGTTCCGAATGGACCATTCGTTGAGAATCGGCTCGACCCATCGCCACGCGGCTTCCTGTTCGTCTCGACGCACGAACAGCGCTAGTATTCTGTCCCAGAAATAACTTTGCATACCCGAGCCACTTTCCGGAGAATGGAATCGGCTGTCGCGGTCCAGACGAAAGCCCGCTTGTGCTCGTTGTATTGCTCGATGTAACGCTCGATGTCGGCAATGAGTTGGCGCACGTTCCTGAACGACCCTCGACGGATCGCCTGCTGCGTAATCAGGCCAAACCAGCGTTCAACCTGATTGAGCCAGCTCGAGTAGGTCGGCGTGAAATGCATGTGGTAGCGCGTGTGCCTGGCCAGCCATGCCTTGACCTTCGGATGCTTGTGTGTCGCATAGTTATCGACAATCAGATGCACATCGAGATTGGCCGGCACCGCCAGGTCAATATGCCTGAGAAACGCCAGAAATTCCTGATGCCGGTGGCGCGGCTTGCATTGCGCAATGACTTCCCCTGTTGCAGTGTTGAGCGCAGCGAACAGGGTCGTGGTGCCATGCCGGACGTAATCATGCGTCACCCCTTCGAGATAGCCTAACCCCATCGGCAACATCGGCTGCGTACGCTCCAGCGCCTGGCACTGGCTCTTCTCGTCCACGCACAGCACCAGGGCATTGATCGGTGGGCTCAGGTACAGCCCGACAATATCGCGCACCTTCTCGACGAAGTACGGATCGGTAGACAGTTTGAAGCTCTTTGAACGATGGGGCTGCACACCGAACAGCGATAGATATCGGGCCACCGAACTCTTTGAAATCCCTGTCTGCGCAGCAGCGGAACGCACGCTCCAGTGCGTCGCCCCGTTCGGCTTCTCATGCAGTACCCTGGCGAGCAGTTCCGCTACCACCTCATCGTCATGTGTGCGCGGGCGGCCCGGGCGGGCTTCATCATGCAGGCCGGCAAGCCCGTGCGCGACAAACCGCTTCTTCCAGTGTGTGATCGCCGGTGGCGTCACTTCGCACTGCATCGCAATTTCCTGGCTCGTATGGCCATCAGCCGCCATCAAAACAATCTTTGCACGACGGACCAGAGAATGAGGCAGCGAACGTGAGCGGCTCATTGACAGCAATTGCTCTCGTTCCAGTTCCGACACCACAACCTCGATTCCCTTGCGTCCCATGGTCGCCTCCTGTTCTCCCGGATTTGATCATAGAACAATCGAAATTTACGACAAGTTATTTCTGGGACAGAATACTAGACGGCCGTGAATCACATCAATCAGCAGACGTTGATATGCGTCCATGCGATCGGGAGCGAAGAACCGGTCGAAATCGATGTTCAGGTGAACGGGTTGTAGCGTCATGCCGTCGCCAGGACGTTTGGCCAGACAGTAAAGCCGGATTTCCTCATTGGGTTGCAGCCGGATGACGAGCCGATTGGAACCTGGACGAATCGAATCGGGCCCGAGCGCCGAATGGGGAACCGCCCGGAACGTGATGACGATTTCCGCGACGCGGTCGGCAAGCCGTTTGCCGGTTCTGAGGAAAAACGGCACGCCCGCCCAACGCCAGTTCTCCACCTCGACCTGCAACGCAATGAACGTCTCCGTCATGCTTCCCTGAGGAATGCCAGCCTCTTCAGCGTAGGCTGGTACCGGCGAACTGCGGATCACGCCGCGGTTGTACTGGCCGCGTACGGCGATACTGTCGACGTCGTTGACCGGCACGGGCTTGAGAGCCCGCAGCACCCGCAGCTTTTCGTCCCGCACGGCATCCGCATCCATCGAGTGCGGCGGCTCCATGGCGATGATCGACAGGAGTTGCAGTAAATGATTCTGGACCATGTCGCGCAGTGCACCGATGCCGTCGTAAAACTGCCCACGACCCTCGACGCCAAGTTCTTCAGCGATCGTAATCTGGACGTTTTCTACCCACTCACGGCGCCATAGCGGCTCGAACAGCGTGTTACCAAAGCGTAGCGCGAGCAGGTTCTGCACGGACTCCTTGCCGAGGTAGTGATCGATCCGGTAGATCTGGTCCTCGGCAAAAATTTCGCCGACCTGGTTATTGATCTGCCGCGACGAGCGCGAATCGTAACCGAGCGGCTTTTCGAGGACGATGCGGGCTTTCCTGTTCAAGCCGACTGCGGCAAGTGCCCGGCAGATTGGCACGAACAAAGCGGGCCCGGTTGCCAGGTAGAAAATGGTCTGGCCGCTCTGTTCGCCCAGCGCGTCACACAATGCGGGAAAATCCTTCGCTTGCGAGAAATCGAGCCGGACGTACTCGACGCGTTCCACAAACCTTTGCCATGCGGCCGCTTCGAAGCGCTCGTGCGCAACATGGTTGCGAACGCAGTCGTCGAGCCAGTCGATCAACTGCGGCCGGACGTCGAACTTGCGGGCGACAATCAGAATGCGTAATCCCGACGGCAGCCTGCCGCACATTTCGGCGTCGTAGAGCGCAGGCAGAATCTTGCGCATCGCCAGATCACCCGTGCCCCCGAACAGGACAAACGAAGTGGCGTCGAGGTGAGGTGGGTTTTTCATGATCCTGAGTCAGCGGTGAAAGAGTGCAAACGAATGACAAAAAAAATCCGTGCCGATCGGACTGAACCGGCACGGAAGCCGCGGGTACGGCATGGAGAAACTAGAAGGCAGAGCGGGGCTAAATCACCTTACCGAGTCGCTTCACTGACTTCATGTAAGGCGCACGTCTCACCCGGGACATCAGAACGAGTGATTGATACCGAAGTAAGCGCCGGTCTGTGAATGACCCGGTAACGGGTTGTCCAGATTGCTGTTGTTCAGGCCCGGATTGTTCGGTTCGAGCGAAAAAGTCGAATTTCCGCTGTTGCGCACGTAGGCGGCCGTGGCATACAGGAATGTCCGTTTCGACAGGTTGTAGGTCGAGCCGATCTCATACATCGTTGCGTGGCCGTGAGCATCGTGCGTCGCGTCCCCGTTGCCATTGCCGACATCGACGTGATACGCGCCGATCGTCAACAGAAGATAAGGCGAGACCTGATAATTGGTGCCGAGCCAGTAGTGGTTGGCTGTGCTGGCCAATCCCGGCGTGGTGTCCGGCGCGATCATGCGCGTCGCTGCACCCTGAATGGTGAACGGCCCGAGCCTGACGTTCCCACCCACGATGAATTCGCGGGAAGCGGTAAAGACGTTGCTGAAGTGCCCGTTGGCGTCGCGTAGTTCGTCATAGATGGCGCGGATGTCGAAAAGACCGGCGCGGTATGTCAGCTGAACACCGTCGGAGCGGCCGAACGGGCCGAAGTTGGTCGCGTTCCAACTGCCGGCCTGTCCGCCGAACGAATACTGAGCGGCAAAATCGAAGCCATGATACGACGGACTCAGGTATGAAACGTTGTTGTTGGTCTGCTGCCAGTTACGCCCACGTACCAGAGAGGCAGATCCGAACAGCTCCTGAACGAACGGGTCGATCGCGGCGACGCCATTGCTGATGAACAGGTCGCGGCCAAATTTGAGTGTGCCATAGTTGTCTTTGGTCAGGCCTACCCACGCCTTCCGGTCCTGGGCCCCGGCCGTGCCGGTGGTCGCTTTCAGCGAGTCGGACAGGAAGAAGATGGTCTTCAGCCCGTCACCGAGGTCCTCGGTGCCGCTGAAGTTCAACATGCCGGTGCCCCAATCCCCGCTTTGCATGCCGAACCGCGATGCGGTCTTGCCCGGCGCGGTCTGAACATTATTAAAGTATGCAAAGCCGGTATCAATGCGTCCGGATAAGGTGACGCTCGATTGCGCACTGGCTGCTGTCGAGAACGCACAGAGCGCGGCTGCGGCACACGAAATCCATCCCGTCTTCTTCATCGTCTGATCTCCTAAGCAAATCATGGCTAATAGTTTTGAATCTTTCTACGTTTGGATGGTTGAGCCATGGTTTGGTGTTCGTTCGAAATCAGGCGCAGATCTTTTGTCTGATCTTCTCAAAACGGTACACCACTGTCACGCCACACTCGAAACCCGTGCTAGAATCAGATATCTGATATCTGAGGTCAAATCGTAGCATCGCAAAATTCGGCCATGCAAGCGCTTTTTGCGATTTTGGGACCCAGGGAAAACGACAGGAGACGACGCGCGGTTGCGGCACGTCTCGGCGCACGGGGATGGACCGAACAGGCGATTGAGCCGATTGAGTGGAGAGCAACAATGACGGCACGTGTACCGGCCTACCGGCAGGCCCAGGTCGAGATCAAGAAGTACATCGAGCAGCATAGGTTGCGCTTTGGTGATGCGCTCCCCCCTGAGGGGCAGCTCGCGCAGGAACTGGGGATGAGTCGCCCGTCTTTGCGTGAGGCGATGAAGAGTCTCGAATCGCTCGGTGTGGTCGAATCACGGCATGGCGAAGGTATCTACGTGAAGGCGTTTTCATTCGATTCGATCATCGACAACCTTCCCTATGCGTTTATCGCGGACGGCCATAGTCTGCGAGACCTGCTGGAAGTTCGCGCGGCCATTGAACTGGGCGCGGTACCAGCTATCCTCGAACGCATCACAGCGGACGACACCCGCGCGTTGCGCGAGCTGGCCGCAAGAATGCTCGAAAAAGCGCAGGCCCGTGAGCTGTACGAGCAGGAGGATCGCGAATTTCACGCAACGATGTACCGGTGTCTTGATAACCCGTTCCTGAGCACGTTGACCGATCTGTTCTGGCAGGTGTTTCACCGCCTCAATGCCTCGACAGGACAGCCAGAGCACTGGCTAGTCGAGGCAACGGCACGTGACCACATGGAGATCGTCAACATGATCGAAGCTCGCAACCTCGAGGGGCTCGCCAAGGCGTATAGAAAGCACTTCAATACGATCTTTGTGCGCATGGATACGTCGCCGCTCGCGGCGTGAGGGGCGGGCGCGAGGTGATGCGCCCGCTTGTGGCTTCATCGCGAGGCGAGGATGAGCCGGGACACGCCGGACAGTTCGATCGGCCGCGCAGTGGTGCGATCCTGGTGGCGTGCTCGCACGACTGCGCCCGCGCTGTAGTGTGCCGAGGTATTTGTTGCACCAGGTGAGGCCGGCACTCGTAGTGAGCGGATTGAGCCTCTGCGGGTTGCCACTGGAGCCGAGATCAAAGGCACCTGTGAGGACTCTCTCCAGGGCCGCGTGGACTGCAAATGCTGATGCTAACAGGAGGCCGGGGCAAGTGCATCTCCAAAACGCCTCTTCGGCAGTGGGGTAGAAATGGAGGAGAAGGTCCCGGGCTCCGCCCGGGACCCTGAATGGGCTCTGCGCGTCTTCGGGCAGCTCTGAGTCGCGCCTTCAAGGCGAGGTGATCACGGTAGAGACGGGCACCTTCATAAAGCGGATGCCGTTGGAACCGTCCTCGTAGATGATCCCGATGTCGTTGGCATCGACCTGCGTGAGGTCGCTGTAGGCCGAAGAATAAGCCGTGATCAGCAGAGAGAAGGGCCAGGAGTTGCCGTCGTCTTTGCTGCCGCGCATCGTCAGGTGGTCGCGGCTGGTCGTGCTGGCGGGATTGGAAAAGATCAGATAGGGCTTGCCGTTCCAGGTGATGTTGAGGATGCTGCCCTCACAGATCGGGTCGATCAGCGTCGGATTGGGCTGGGCATAGCTGAACGTCACTGCCTCGTCGGTGCTGGTCGATACGAGGCGGCTTTTGGTCAGGCCGCTCTGATTGCGGCTGTTCATCATGACCGCACCGGTGCTCAGCTGCGCGACCTGGGATTCATTGGTCCCGGGATAGCCCGTGTTGCCGCCGATCTGGAACGTGGCTCCGTGGTCCGTCGTGTAGAAGGCGTATGAATTGTAGTCGGCATAGTTGGTCTGGGGCGGGCCTGAGCTGTAGGTGCCTGCCACCACGATGCGGCCATCGGGCAACTGGAGAGCATGGCCCGGCCCCATGGCCAGAGCGCGCCAGTCCGCGGGGTTGTTATAGGGCGAAGCACCCATCGAGGCTGTCTGAGAGGTGATATTGGTCGGGCTGCTCCAGGTCACGCCGCCATCAGTCGATGTGATGTACCACAGCTCGCGCAAGCCGTTGCCGTTGCGGATATTGGTTTCGGTGTTGTTGCCGGTGTTGTAGAAGAGGAACACGCGGCCATTGGGATAGTTGGGGTCCTGCGTGTCGACTACTGGCGAGGCGTTGCCGGCCTCCAGCGTTCCGTTGCTCGCCACCACGCTCATCGGTCCCCAGGTCGTGCCGCTATCCATGCTTACGCGCATCACGATCTGGATGTTGCCGAAGTCCGGACAACCGGACGGGCGGCCTTCGGCGAACGCGAGGACGTTCCCGTTGGGCAGGGTGACCGTGGCCGGGATGCGGTAGCAGCCGTAGCTGGAATCAGACGCGGGGAACACGGTGGATGCGGAGATGCCAGCGTAGCTGGCCTGAGAGACGGCCAGCAATGACAGCATCAAGATGGACAGCCAGCGCCCAGCAAGAATTCTGCTTAAAAGCTTCATCACGAGGAACCTTTCAAAGGCTGAAGGGATAGGGACTGACGACTGGAATATCGGCGTGAGATTAAGTACATGCCGCAAGGAGACATGCACTGGCTACAAGTCTGTTGTGCGAGGTTTTCAGTGAGAACCCGTCCGTTAGTTGGTGCAACGAGATATCCGGCCGGCCGCAGGATTGAGGAGGCCGTGGCTACTGCGCGGTGATCGAGGAACGTAGCGACTACGAATTGGGTGAGGGCGGACTCTGAGCGGGTGGCGCGCTGGCTGTTCCAGTGTCGCCGCCGCACGCACTCAACAGTGACGTCACAGCAATGAGTGCAAGCGGGGCAAAAAACCACCTTGCCACTCGATACGCAATCGACGGGTTTGCCATATTTCCTCCCGTTTGGGTGTAAGGACGGGTTGCTCGCCTGGATCAATCCGTACCAAACGTGAATATCTCTATTTAATTCGGTCTACGTACAATAACGTTGCGCCTGCCGGATGAAAATATGAAGCACATCTGGAGCCGGCGCAGCACGGCGAATCCGTCAAGCTCGCTGGGGAGCGACCGCATCACCCGTGCTTTCCCAGTCGGGTCAGCGAGCGAAGGAGTCCATTTTTTACTGTGTTAGAATCAGATATCTGATGTCTTATCCTAGCATTCCAAAAGTCGACGTTGCAAGCGCTTCGTTGCGACCTTGTCGCAAAGCTTGTCGCGCTAAGGCAAACTTCATGGGAAGGTGGAGATGAAAATGACCGCTCGTGTTCCTGCCTACCGGCAGGCCCAGATAGAAATCAAGAAATACATCGAAGATCATCAGTTGCGATTTGGCGACGCGCTGCCACCTGAGGGTGTGCTGGCCCAGGATCTGGGTATTAGCCGGCCGTCATTGCGCGAAGCCGTGAAAAGCCTCGAGTCGCTTGGTATTGTGGAGTCGCGTCACGGGGAAGGTATCTACGTGAAGGCATTCTCTTTCGATTCGATTATCGAGAACCTCCCTTATGCGTTCGTCTCCAGCGGTCGCAGCGTCAGGGATCTGCTGCACGTTCGGGCCGCGATCGAACTTGGCTCCGTTCCAGCAGTGCTAAGACAAATTTCGCCGGCCGATGTCCAGGAACTCCGGGAGTTGGCAAGCCGGATGGTGAAGAAGGCGAAAGTCGGAGAGCTTTTCGAAGAAGAGGACCGGCAGTTTCACGCTACGATGTACCGTTGCCTTGGCAATGCGTTTCTGGGCACGCTGACCGATCTTTTCTGGCGTGTGTTCAATCGCATGAATCATAGCGAGCTACCGCCAACGCGCAAGGCGCTGGAGGCGTCTGCGCGTGACCATGCTGATATCGTGAAGATGATTGAGGCCAAGGACCTGAACGGACTGATGATTGCTTACGAAAGACACTTCAACACGATATTTTCCCGGATGGATGCGTCACCGATGATCAGGGAAGCGTCCTGACTTAATGATGTTTCACTCGAACTGGCCTCACGCCACACCTTGTAACCCCACGCGCTTATAGGACGTCTGGACGCTGCCCATCGCTGCGTCCGGGCGGTTTTCCTCCTTCCGTTTTACTTCGCGGCGACATTGCCCACCGAAATCTCTTTTCGCAATTCGCATCCTGAAACAAAGCTCTACGGGTTGGCCATTGCCAACCGGGCGATGCACCTTCAGGGCAAATACTGATCTCCCACAAATCTTGATGTGTTAGGATTTCGCCCACCACATTTGATATCCGATATCTGGTATTTCGGGTTGTAAAGTAAGTGTCCGCGCGAACTTGTGCATGAGAGCCTGAAGGCGTTCTTGCAGAGCGTGCGGGGCAAGTGCTCGTTTCGATGACCCGTAGCCCGGCGTTACATTGGCGCCGTAGTGGGGGGAACGTCGAAGCATTGTCGGTCTGAGGCAACTGATTCATGTGGCAAGCAGCCAATAATTAAATAAGTAATGCGAAGTTAAGCGCGAAGTTCACGGGCTGGCGATATCTCTTTCACGCAGGCAACGAAAAATTCATATACATGAAATCCCGGGAAGCTCTGAAGTTATCAATCGCGGTGTGTTTCGGCTCGACAGATCCACGCTTAATGGCTCAATCGTCGCTGACAATATACGGCCGTGCCGATGCCAGTATCGGCAGGGAAATCGATGGCAACGGTCAGTTTCGTGAGGGACAGGGAGAGGAGAGTCTGCTGGGATTCAAAGGTCAGGAAGATCTCGGTGGTGGCCATTCCGTAGTCTTCGACCTGCAGTTCAGTATGGAGACAACATGGTTAGCTTCTTATACCGATTTTAAAGGTTGGCATCATTATGGCTATTTTCAGTAGCGCAACTGCATACGCGGTAACGGCCTATCCGGAACTTCCTGTTCCGCTCAAGAACGGAGCGGGCGTCAAGGTCGGACATGTCATTTATGCGGGGCTCGGATCCGCTGGAAAAGACTGGTTCTCACTCGACCTTTCTGCGCCCGAGTCGAAGTGGCAACGTCTTGCGGATTTCCCAGCCGAACCCCGCGATCAGAGTGTCGCCGCGTCTGTTGACGGAAAGATCTATATCTTCGGTGGCGCAGGGGAGATCAAGCGGTCCGACAACAGCACGGACACGGTAATGTTCCAGGATGTTTACTGCTTCGACCCGGTGGCCAACAACTGGCGGAAGCTCGAAACGCACAGCCCGCTCGGCTTGCTGGGTGCGGTGGCCGTGTCTATCGACGGGCAGCGTGTGCTGTTCTTCAGTGGCGTCAACAAGGCGATCTTCGATGGCTATTTCCAGGACCTGAAAGCGGCAGGCAGCGACGAGAAACGCAAGAGCGAGATTGCAAACGCGTACCTTGGCAAGCGGCCGCAAGACTACCTGTTTTCAACCGACGTGTTGAGTTATACGCCGGCCGAGAACATATGGGGAACCCTCGGCAAGGTTGCGTACCCGCCCACAGCGGGTGCGGCAGTAGCAGTAAACGGTAACGAAGTCACGCTGATAAACGGGGAGTTGAAGCCGGGATTGCGTTCCTACAAAGTCAATCGCTTTACGATCGACGACGATAGGGTGGCATCGCACAGCGGGCCGGATCTGGTCGCGCCGACGGGACAGTCGCAGCAGGAAGGGCTGGCGGGCGCGTTCGCGGGCTATAGCAACGGTGTTCTGCTTGTGGCCGGCGGCGCCAATTTCCCGGGTGCATGGAACCAGTATCGGCAGGGGCAGAACTACGCGCATCGTGGTTTGCAGAAAACCTGGCACGACGATGTCTACGCGCTCGTCGACGGAAAGTGGCAGGCGGCCGGACATTTGCCGGAGTCGAGAGCCTATGGTCTGTCCTTCATGGCCGACAATGGTGTACTTCTGGTCGGCGGCGAGAACCAGCAGGGAAAGGCAATTGCCTCCGTTCAGCTGCTGCGGTGGGAGGGCAAGTCGGCGAGCATCGTTGCTCCGTGATCAATATGCCGGCACGCTGGGATATGTGAAATCAGGGGCAAGCGTTTGCAGTTGAATCGGGTTGTCCTTGATTTTATGGCATTCAACTGGTTGCTAGTTTCCGTGCAACGCAAGCCGGGGGTGGTGCGATGAAATGCGAGGACGGTCGAGGAGGGTTTTGGTTGTGAATGGATTTACGTGTTTTGTGACGTGTGATTATTATTTATCAGTATGACGTATTAAATTGGCATGCGACTCCCTGGCGTGAAGCACCATCGCCTTGCTGCTCGCATCAACGCTGAGGGTCAGCAGTAGTGCCGCAGATTGATCATCGTGTAGGCAAGAGTTTTGAGCGCGTAGTGGACCTGACTCAGGTGCTCGAAGCGAAGCAGCAGGCGGCGGAATTTGTCCTCCCAGGCAAAGACATGTTCGATGGTCCGAAAGCGCTCCTCGAAGATGGCCGGATTGAAGCGTTGCTTGCGGCCCCGCTTGGGCTTTTTGCGTCCGCGCGAGTTCTCGGGAATATTAGGAATCATGCCCCGGTTGAAGATCGCCTTGCGGTTGGCCCGGCAGTCGTAGACGCCGTCCAGACTGACGGTTGCGCCCTGTAGGTCCAGGTCAATGGCGCTGGCCATCTGGCTCAGCTTGGGCAGCGCGTCACGCAACAGCGGCGATTCGTTGCGGTTGCCCGGGGCAGAAACAGATGGCGCGATCACGTTGCAATGACGATCGCAGAAGGCAACGACCTTGTCGCCTTTCAGGTGCTTATGCCCGCTGTACCCCAGATTGTCGCCTCCCTTCTTCGCTGCCGTGGTCGTGCCGTCGCCGTGAATGACCGAGAGGTCGAGCAGCTGGTCCTGATGAAGCTTGCGCACCGAGCTGGAAAATATCTTGTCGATAAAGCCGTTGGCCTGCCAGCGCCGCATCGCCCGGTAGATACGTGTGTAGTGGATTTCTGGGAGACCTTCTGTATTCCTTTCGATCGGCAGCATCTTCCATTGGCAGCCCATGTACAGCAGTTGCAGGATGTAGTTGAAGATTTTGTGCGACGACAGCGTGGGCGGTGGGCCTCGTCGGCCACGGCTCAGATGTGGCAAGACAAATTCCTCGAACTGCTCAAGGCTCAATTTCGTTGGAATTGCTTGCCAGCCGGGGTTTCCGGTCATTCGCCGCGTCCATAAATCTGGACTTTAACCGATCCGGATCCGCTCATCAAAAATCCACGCCTGGCGCGGCTCCCAGACAAATTCGGCACCGACCGAAAACTCGCAACCAGTTGTATCCCGGCCGCGTTCCTGTTGAACCCCGGAGGCCGGGTAGACAATCGCCCAGTTGCCCGTCGGGCCATAACAGTCGCTGGAGGCGGACCGAAGTTTCTGAAAGATGGGAAGACGTATGAGGTTCTCTGCGGCGACATGAGCGATAAGGCTAACCTGTTCTGGCGCGTGTTGATCACGGAGAAAGTACCGGCGACGGTGAATTCGTATCTTTCACACCCCGGCGAAGAATTCGTCTTCGTATTGAAGGGTCCTGTAGCCCTTTACACACAGGTTTATGAGCCTCTGATCCTGCAGACCGGCGACAGTGTGCTTTTTGACGCCTCGACGCCTCACGCCTATTTTGCCGTGCACAAGGAGGCAGTCGTCTTAATGAGCAACTCTACGGAAATGCCACACTGAAGACTGTTCCGTTCTCCATCGTGGTGAGGGTTGCGGCGTTAATGATCGCCGGAGTGGTCTCATTCTGGCGACGGCAGTCGCGGGCGCCTGGGCTGTCGGAAGCGCACGAGAGCAACCCACCTTGAGTTATTTCGCGCGCCCGCTTGGCATTAACAATCTTTTTTGGGGGAAACGCCGAAAAATCTCCGGTATGCCGTCGAGAAATTGCTCACGTAAGCATATCCAGTCTCCAGTGCGACTTGGGTAACTGATTGTCCTTGATTTAAGAGCGACCGCGACCGATGCATTTTGAAGTACAAGGCCGTCTCTGTAATGGTCTGTCCGTACATTTGCTTAAAACCCTTCATCAATTTATCGCGATTGATTGCTAGCTCTGTTGACAAGGAATCGATGCTGATGTTTGGTAATGAATCAGATTTCAATAGATCGTGAAGCTCTCGGATTTTTTCGCGATCTCTCAAGGTCAGATTTTGTTTTTTTGCCGACTTTCCTGTCGTAGCATTGAAATAATTTGCGATATTTAAGAGCAGCTCCAGCGTCTTCGATTCGAAATAGAGCCGGCGCATCGAGCCGCACAACTTTGATTCAAGCATAGCAGCGGCGGCGCTCGAAAAATCGCCTCTCAATTCTCCCCTCAGTTGAAAGGGCTCAGCCGCCCCCTTAGATGCCAGGTTGCGAAGGGGTACGGGAAAGACGTCCAGAGCCGATGCAAACACATCTGCGAACGCTTCCCTGTCGAGAACCAAAGTGATCCAACGTTGATGTTCCAAGGCATTCCACATCTCGACTTTTGCGCACCCGGACGGCTGAATCATCGCGCCAAACAGGGGGCCGCCAACTTCACTCGCGGGTGCGTCGTCGAGCGAGATGGTCGACGTGCCTCTGAGTCGAATATGGAACTTGACGAGATCCTCTCCCCGATAAACATGATGCTCCGAATGGCAATTTATTCCGTCGCGCAATGAAACGAGACAGCGGCCGCTGACGTCGAAAAATTCCTCGAAATCAATACCGGCTCCCGATCTAGAAATGCGAGCGGCCCCCGGCATGCCATTCCAATAGGGATCGTTGCCGGAGAGGGCGGTCAATTCCGACATGCTGTCACGACTAGTCATTGCTGGCATGGTTAGGTCGCCGCCCCCGTGTTTATCTTGCCCAAATGTTTGAGCCCAACGTCCGCTCTATTCGGGCCATTGTACGCGAGTCGTCCGGCTGCTCAAAATTGCGGCAGGAGGTACTGCCGTGGACCATAAGAATGTCATTTTTGCTCATAAGTCAGCTTGCATGCTCTCCGCGTAATATCGCTGTCAGTACCAAATCTCTGTTTGGAAAAATCGTGAACTTTGATTACATAGTGGTTGGAGGCGGTTCGGCTGGGTGCGTTCTCGCAAACCGCCTATCCGAGAGCGGACAGTGGTCGGTACTGCTGCTGGAGGCGGGACCCGGAGACTCTTCGCCAGTTATTCGCATTCCTGCCGGCGAGGTCAAGGCGATAGCAAGCGATCGCTATAACTGGAAATACGACGTTTTGCCGGATCCGACGCGCGGCGGGCGGCAGGACATCTGGCCTGCCGGCAAGGTCCTCGGGGGCGGATCCTCGATCAACGGCATGATGTATGTGCGAGGAAGCCGTTATGACTATGACAACTGGGCGAATCTGGGAAACAAAGGATGGTCGTACGAGGAGGTACTCCCTTTTTTCAAGCGCATGGAAACCAGCGAAACCGGAGTAGATGCATTTCGGGGTCGTAATGGGCCACTGCACGCGTCCCAAACTCGCGTTCACAGTCCAATCACAGAGGCTTTTATTGGCGGCGGCGTCGAAATCGGAATTCCCGCAAACAATGATACTAATGGGGAAAAGCAGGAAGGAATCGGCCGTTCGGAGGCGTCACAAAAGAAGGGATGGCGACATAGCACTGCACAGGCATACCTTCGCCCCGCGCTCGAACGGAAAAACCTGAGGGTCATTTCCCGCGCCTTCGTCACGAAGATCAATCTCGAAGGCGATAGGGCCACCGGCGTCAGTTTTCTGAAGGCAGGCAGACAAAACAAAGCGCACTGCAACAAGGAGGTCATTTTATCGGCGGGCGCAATTGCGTCGCCAAAACTCCTGATGCTTTCCGGCATTGGTCCAGGCGAGCATCTCCGGAATGTTGGTATTCCCGTTCTCCATGATTTGACGGGTGTCGGTAGGAATTTGCAGGAACATCCAGGAATTTTGCTATTCGAGCACGTCAACGTACGTACTTTGAATAAGGAAGTGAGGCTCGACAGATTGGTTGTCCATGGACTCGATTTTCTCTTGCGCGGACGGGGCCCAGCTACGACGTCCATCGGACATGGCGTTGCATTTGTCCGTGACTCACCCGATGCGCCGGCACCCACATTACAACTCTCGTTTTCGCCTATCGCCTACGATTTCTCGGACAAGGGTGTGACGTTGTATCACAAACCGGCAGTCATGATCGCAGTTAACGTTTGCCGGCCTGAGACGCGCGGAAGAGTGTTCTTGCGATCCGCAGACCCGCAGGCGAAGCCGTTTATCGATCACAAGCTTGTCGACAATGCCGCGGACTTGAATCTACTCGTGCATGGCGGCCGGTTGGCACGGGGTATCTTCGAAAGTCGCGCGTTCTCGAAGTATGCACTTGACGAGAGATTGCCCGGAAAGAGTGTCGATTCAGAAGCTGCATGGCGAAATTACATTCAGGAAGCAGCTTTCCCGATGTACCACCCGAGCGGGACCTGCCGCATGGGTGCGGACGAGAACGCCGTAGTCAGCAATGAACTGATTGTCCACGGGACTTGTAACGTACGCGTTGTCGACGCATCTGTTATGCCGGTAATCCCGAGCGCAAACACAAATGTTCCCACGATCATGATCGCGGAACGTGCTTCAGATTTTATTCTTAACGCTGCAAATAGATAATGACAGAAAAAAATTCTGGACTTGATATTGTTCGTCAACAAGAACAACTAGGTGCTTCGTTTATTGATGGCGCCTACGTGCCTGGTGAAGTGGACCCAACCTTCAAGAAGGTGCATCCGGGTACCGGCGAGGAGCTTTTCGTTACTCGCTTCAGCCGAAAAGTTGATGTCGCCAACGCATTGCAAGCGGCCCGACGGATTAGCGATACGCAGGCCTGGCAACGGGTACCTCCGTACGAAAAGCGGGAGATCCTGCTTGCGCTCGCAGCGAAGATCGACGAGAACGCCGAATTGTTGGGCGTGCTGGACGCCGGCGAGATGGGCAAAACCATCTCTGACGCTACGTTTGATGCACACGTGTCCGCGTATCTCTTCAGATACTATGCCGAGTCGCTCGACAAGTGGTTCGCAAAAAGCATGGTCAGCGAAAGCTCCGTTCTGGCGTATAACAAGTACGCGCCGCGTGGTGTGATCGGAGCCATCGCTCCGTGGAATTATCCGACTTGTAACGCTGCATTGAAGATCGCCCCGGTTCTTTGCGCATCTAATTCAGTCGTCCTAAAGCCCTCGGAGCATGCGTATCTTTCGACGCTTCTCATTGCGAAGCTCGCAAGCGAAGCGGGGCTGCCCAATGGGGTGCTCAACGTCGTCACAGGGACCGGCGAGCACATTGGCGACCTGATTGCCCGTAGCGCTGCCTGCGACATGATCACTTTCACGGGATCGCATCAGACCGGCCGAAAAATTATGAGAGCGGCAGCAGAATCTAACGGCAAGCCGATCCTGATGGAATGCGGCGGGAAGAATGCGTCGATCGTCATGCCCGATATGGACGATGACCTTTCATCGTTGGCAGAGCGGATTGCAGCAGAGACCTATGCGAATCAGGGGCAGCTCTGTGTCGCCAGCTCCAGGGTGCTCGTACACAAGGATCTGGCTGCGCGCCTTACCGAGGAGTTGTGTGCTGCGTCGTCGCGTCGAATTCCGTCAAACCCTTTCGACCCCGCTTCGTCTTTCGGGACGATCGTCAACCGTTCGCAACGAGACCGGATGATTGCCCAAATCAATCAGGCAAAGGGTGAAGGAAATCGTTGCCTGCTGGAGCCGTCGCAGGAGGTCTTGTCACGAAGCGGGAGCTACCTGAATCCCGTCGTCTTCGACCAGGTTCAACCGCGTGACTTCATCGCGCAAACAGAAATTTTCGGCCCCGTTCTAGCGATCACTACGTTCGACAGCATTGAGCAGGCAATTGAGATAGCCAATTGTACCGAGTACGGCCTCTCGGCAAGCGTCTGGACCCGAGATTTCAGAGCGATTCAGAAGGTAAGCAACGAACTGGTTGTCGGCAAGCTCAAGATTCGAGCTAGCCTGGAACCGGCACGTGGAGTCGGCTTTTCGCTAGGGTCGGAGCCAGCACGGGCGTCGGGTTTTGGTGTCGAGACGGGTCTCGAAGCTCTAGAGAGCTATTCGAGACTCATGTCATTGGAAATCACGGGGTAACTAATGAACAACACGCGCGCACTTTCCCTCGGAACATTGCTTCGGTATGCCGGACCGGCTATTCCGTTGTCCATGCTTTTGATGCCGCCGATCATCTACATTCCGCCATTTTATGCGACGGAGATGAAGCTGAGTATGCCTGCTATCGGCTTTATATTTTTCATCGCGAGACTGTGGGATGCATTTATCGATCCTTTAATCGGATCACTTTCCGATCAGACCCAATCAAAGTGGGGGCGTAGAAAACCGTGGATCGCGTTCGGCATCGTTCCACTGTTGATGGCGATGTACCTACTTTTTCAACCTCCGGCTCAGGTAACACAGAAATATCTGTTCGCCGTCATCTTCTTCTTTTACTTGACATGGACGGTCGTTCAGATTCCCTATCTTTCGTGGGGGGCCGAGCTTTCCGGTGACTATCGCGAGAGAAATCGGGTTGTCGGGTATCGGGAATGCGGGACGATGATCGGCGTTTTGCTTGCGACAGGAGTGCCCGCCATTGTTTTTTACAACCACGAGCCGTCGCTCCGGGAAATTCTCGGTGTCTTTGCACTGCTCACGCTGATCCTGCTGCCAATAACCACATTTATGGCTCTCCGACGCACACCGGATTTTCCGGCTGGGACGTATGAGAAGGTTTCCCTCTCAAAGGCAGTCAGGACGCTTGGTAATAATAAGACTTTTGGGCACCTCCTCTTCGCGTTTCTGGCGATCTGGCTAGGCGTCTATATTTACAATGCAGGACTACTTTTCGTTCTCGAAAAGCGACTTGGTTTTTCCGGATCGAATTTTCTGAAGGTTGTCTTCCTCCAATTCTTGATTTGTACCGCAGTTACGCCGCTTGTCGTCAAACTTGCCAACCGTCTTGGAAAACATAGAGTGATTGCGGGATCCGCCGTAATGACCGCAGTGGCATTTTGCGTCCTCGCGCAAGCGCGTCCGCATCACACGACAGACATAGTCATGTTTTTTGCTGTGCTCGGCGTCGTCATCGCGCCTATCTGGGTGTTGCCGACGGCGGTCGTGGCAGACGCCGCAGATGTCGGAGAACTGAATGGCGGTGGCAGGAAAGAAGGGCTGTACATGGCGATCTATAACCTGATTTACAAGCTTGCGATCGCTGCCAGTGTTGGTATCGCGATGCCGTTGCTGTCGAAGCTGGGATTCGATCCATCGCAAACTCTAACCGAAGCAGGTGCACGAGCAGTCAATCTGGTTGGCCTCTATCTACCTGCATTACTTCTGGTGTTCGGAGCAATGGTGATGCTGTTGTATCCGGTCGACGCCCGTGCTCATGCGACGATCCGGGAGCGCCTTGAGAAGCAGAGGTCCAGTCTGGCCTGATATCGCGCTGTGCATCTTCACAATATATCTGCATAGACATTTAGGTAAGCTAATCTATATGACTTGATGGATTTGCGGATCGACCTTAAAGTACTGGGGAATTTCTTGAAAAAGATTTGTGGCTTGACTCTGTGCCTGGTAACCTCCACGGCATTCGCAGATTCGTCATTGCAGCTCTACGGTGTGCTGGACGATGGCATCACCTATACCAACAATGTGAGGACCAGTTCAGGGGCAAGTCACGAACTGCAGTTTATCTCCGGAAGCACGATCGGCGAACACTGGGGCCTGACCGGGAGTGAGGATCTGGGTGGCGACTGGAAGACGGTATTCAAGCTGGAGAGCGGTTTTTCTTCTTCGAACGGAGCGCAGGCGGTCACTGGCAGCGAATTCAACCGACAGGCATATGTTGGCGTCCGCAGCCCCGTCGGCGAAATTGACCTCGGCCAGCAATACGACTTCATCGGTCAGATATTTCCGTTTTATAGCATCGGTGCCTTGACGCCGGCAGGTCTTCTCGGATGGAGTCTGCACTCCGACGCCGCCGGCGGATATTCGCTCGATGACCGGGTTTGGGGGGAGAACGTCGGCAATGCCGTGTCTTACTCCTCACCGAGCGTCGGCGGATTTAAATTGAACGCTATGTACGGACTCGGCAACGTGGCGGGGTCATTAGGCACAGGCGCAACCACGAACGCTGTGATCAGCTACAACGTTGGCGACCTGAGCGCATCGCTTGGTTACATCGCTGTTCACAACAATTCCGAGGCAAGGCATGTCAACACGCGCGAGTTCGTGGGAGGCGCCTCGTACAAGATTGGCAACGCCAATATTTTTGGACTGGTGACCCATGTCGAAATCGGATTGGATACGACGCCGAGCGCAACAACTTACGAAGGTGGCGCTACTTATAATCTGAGGCCCGATATTTTGCTTGGTGCTAGCTATCAGCTGCAAACGCGAAACAATGGGTTGGCGAGCGCCAATCAATTGACTATCGTAGCTGACTATCTTTTGAGCAAGCGTACTTCAACCTACATTGCTGCGACGCTTGCCCGTGACCACGCCTTTGGCGCTCAAGCACAAGCGGCTTACGGATCAGTTTCGGACTCAACCGAGCAGACTGCAGTGCGCGTGGGCCTTCAACACACGTTCTGAGGTCGGGGTTGGGGTCGGGCCTGCGCGACCGCGGGCATCCTGCTAGTGTCCCGTTCCGCTGATTCGCGAACAAAGTCTGTGTAGCTTTTCGAGGATGGAATCAGCGGAAGCGGTCCACATGAATGGTTTGCAGTTTTCGTTGTAGTGGGAAACGAACTGATCGATACGCGTGATCAGTTGTTTGACCGAGCCAAACGAGCCATCTGCGGATGGCCTTGTCGGTGATCAGCGCAAAGAAGCGTTCGACCTGATTGAGCCACGAACTGTAGGTAGGGATGAAATGCATGTGCCAGCGGGGCTTTGCTGCGAGCCACGCCTTGACCTTGGGATGCTTGTGACTGCCATAGTTGTCCACGATGCAGTGCACGTCGAGTTCAGCCGGTACGGCTTTGTCGATTTCGCGCAGAAACGACAGGAACTCCTGATGCCGATGGCGCGGCTTGCAGGTGGCGAGCACTGCGCCATTGAGTACGTTCAGGGCGGCGAACAGTGTCGTGGTGCCGTGACGAACGTAGTCGTGGGTAACACCTTCGACGTAGCCGAAGCCCATCGGCAGCATGGGTTGCGTGCGTCCGAGCGCCTGGCATTGGCTCTTCTCGTCCACGCACAGTACCAGTGCGTTCTCCGGTGGGCTCAGGTACAGGCCGACCACGTCGCGCAGTTTCTCGATGAAGAATTGATCGGTCGAGAGCTTGAAGCTTTCGCTGCGATGCGGTTGCAGGCCCAGCAGCTTGAAGTAACGGTGCACACTCGTGGGCGAGATAGCCGTTTCGGCGGCGATCGTGCGCGGCTTGCCGGGGCGCACTTCGTCATACCGCCCGTTGATGCGATGCTCCAGGAACCGGATACGCCACTTGCCCACCGTCGCACGCGTGAGCTGAAGACGCTGGGCAATGGCGCTGTTGGGCTCCCCGGCAGCAGCAGCCAGCACGATGCGCGCACGCGTCACCAGCGCCGCCGAAATCGAGCGCGAACGCGCTATCGAAGTCAGTTGCGAGCGCTCATCTTCACTCAACACCAGTTCGGCCTTCGGCCGTCCCATCGGCATGCAGGTATCTCCCGTTCCGTTGATACCAGCATGCTACGTGAACATAGATTAGTTAACAACAGAACGGCACACTAGTATTCTGTCCCAGAAATAACTTTGCATACCCGAGCCACTTTCCGGAGAATGGAATCGGCTGTCGCGGTCCAGACGAAAGCCCGCTTGTGCTCGTTGTATTGCTCGATGTAACGCTCGATGTCGGCAATGAGTTGGCGCACGTTCCTGAACGACCCTCGACGGATCGCCTGCTGCGTAATCAGGCCAAACCAGCGTTCAACCTGATTGAGCCAGCTCGAGTAGGTCGGCGTGAAATGCATGTGGTAGCGCGTGTGCCTGGCCAGCCATGCCTTGACCTTCGGATGCTTGTGTGTCGCATAGTTATCGACAATCAGATGCACATCGAGATTGGCCGGCACCGCCAGGTCAATATGCCTGAGAAACGCCAGAAATTCCTGATGCCGGTGGCGCGGCTTGCATTGCGCAATGACTTCCCCTGTTGCAGTGTTGAGCGCAGCGAACAGGGTCGTGGTGCCATGCCGGACGTAATCATGCGTCACCCCTTCGAGATAGCCTAACCCCATCGGCAACATCGGCTGCGTACGCTCCAGCGCCTGGCACTGGCTCTTCTCGTCCACGCACAGCACCAGGGCATTGATCGGTGGGCTCAGGTACAGCCCGACAATATCGCGCACCTTCTCGACGAAGTACGGATCGGTAGACAGTTTGAAGCTCTTTGAACGATGGGGCTGCACACCGAACAGCGATAGATATCGGGCCACCGAACTCTTTGAAATCCCTGTCTGCGCAGCAGCGGAACGCACGCTCCAGTGCGTCGCCCCGTTCGGCTTCTCATGCAGTACCCTGGCGAGCAGTTCCGCTACCACCTCATCGTCATGTGTGCGCGGGCGGCCCGGGCGGGCTTCATCATGCAGGCCGGCAAGCCCGTGCGCGACAAACCGCTTCTTCCAGTGTGTGATCGCCGGTGGCGTCACTTCGCACTGCATCGCAATTTCCTGGCTCGTATGGCCATCAGCCGCCATCAAAACAATCTTTGCACGACGGACCAGAGAATGAGGCAGCGAACGTGAGCGGCTCATTGACAGCAATTGCTCTCGTTCCAGTTCCGACACCACAACCTCGATTCCCTTGCGTCCCATGGTCGCCTCCTGTTCTCCCGGATTTGATCATAGAACAATCGAAATTTACGACAAGTTATTTCTGGGACAGAATACTAGCAGGCCGGTGAAATATCCGTCGTTGATGCGCTCAGGTGCATTACGACGGATGCTCGGTTCGCATTTTTGAAACGCGGAACACGTTTGCGGGCATTCGACGTTGCTCGCGGGTTCGCCATATCGGTGTTATCCATTGCTTCCTGCTCCTCAACCGGAAAGTGTGCGCATACGCGTCAGGTTGTAGCCGACCTGCGTCAACACGAAGAGCTGGTCTACGCGTTCAAGTCCTCGATACATCGCTTGTCGAATTCGTCCGACCGTCTTGCCCCATCCGAACACCTGCTCAATGCGCTTACGTTTTTGCTGGCTGACTGCGTAACCCGGCCAACGCGTAGTTCGCTCGTCAATTGCTGAACCTCCTGGACGCCCATCGTTTTGCGCCACATGCGGCGTCACACGGTTCGCTCGACAACTGGCCACGAAACCGGCGGTGTCGTAGTTCTTGTCCGCGCCGACTGTGATGCCGAGTGGCGCAACACTTGCGGCATCAGCAAGCATCCGCCCGGCCGCGTCGCGCTCGGCGGTGCCCGTCGCCAGCGTCACCTGTGCGTTGACCACCAGGCCATGCCGGTTGTCGGTCAGCACGTGGCCCATATAACAGAGCATCGCTCCGGTTCCTTTGCTCTTGCGAAACAGGCGCGCCTGCTCGTCCGTCGTGGATTGGTGCGTCTCGTTACTGCGCTTCTGTCCGTGCCAGTTGTCATTCGGCGCGGGCGGTTCGTCAGGAGGCGTGTCGTCTTTGTCCGGACTTGCCTTGGGCACAAAGCTCTTATGCCCGGCCCATGCCTGAATCAACGTGCCGTCAACGCTAAAGTGCTCTCCAGAAAGATATCCGCGCTCGCGCGCGGTCTCGACTGTCTCGTTGAAGAGCAACACCAGCACATCGTGTTCGAGCAACCGGTCGCGGTTCTTGCTGAACGTCGAGTGGTCCCACACGGTCCCGTCCATCGGCAGGCCGACGAACCAGCGGAACAACATGTTGTAGGAAATCTGTTCCACCAGCATGCGCTCGCTACGAACTGAGTACAGCACCTGCAGCAAAAGAGCTCGCACCAGCTTCTCCGGCGCGATGCTCGGCCGGCCACCTTTCGCGTCAGCTTCGTACATCCGCGCAAAAACGTCGTCCATGCGCTTGAGCGCGTCATTGAGCCAACTGCGAATCGGACGCAACGGATGGTCCTTCGGCACGAAATCATCCAGCTTCAACACGGTGAACATTGACTCGGTAAAACCATCTGGCCCACGCATCCGTTCCATCTCGCTCTCATTGATGACATCAGTTCAACGTTTACACCTGCGTCCCGGATGACCGCTACATGAGGTATTTCACCGGCCTGCTAGTCGTCGCGGAAGCCGCCATTTCGGCCGCGTTCGACCGCGGCCGGGACAGAGGGGCGAATGGCGACTGGATGAGGGCACATCAACCGTAGCCGGGGATCAGGCAGAAATCGGGTCGAACTCGGCCCTTGATTGTCGTCGCGGCCGTATCTCTGATATGGCTTCGCTATAATCAATCGCTTCCCGGCGTCGCAATGTCAAAAAAATGTCTTCCAGGCGAAACAGGTCCCCCGGCCGAGCCCGCAGGCCGCTGACGAAAGCACTTCTATTGCCGATGGATCGGGCCTCCGCCAGTGAACGGTCGCTGTCCTGTCATCTTGCGCTGGTCGCATGCCGCGACGGACATGGCAACAGCCATCTGGTCAATGAACTTATGCGCGCGGTGTACCTGAGCTGGTATCTGCAGCGTGCTGGTTATGGCAACCAACTGGTGGAGCAGTTCAAGATCGCCGAATATGCCGTTGAGAACACCCTGGCGCACGCTCATGAGACGGGAGAGTGGCGGCTCGCGTCCGAGGTAATCAGCGACTTTGAAGCGCTGCTGGCGCTGTATGACGCCCAGCTCGCAAGGGCTCCTCTTCACGAAGTATTCGAAGCGGAGCGGCAATTGAGGGTTTTTCTGACGGGAACGGACCATTCCCCGATCCCGTAATCGACGTATCGGCAAGCCTTGGCAGATTGCGATTCAGGTGGAGCACTTGCCGAAGAGGTCGTTGCATTATTGATTTCGTCTGCCGATAACTCTCGGATTCCTACATTTTACATAAAAAGAATTAGCAACATTTGAACGGTCGTGCTTTTTGTGTATGAGAGACGCATCGCGGCGCGACAGTCATCGTCAGCCAACGGTCGGCTACCGGGTCACGAAGTCGTTCACGGTCAGCCGCAGCTGTTCGTCGGGCCGCGCGAGTAACTTTCTTTGTGCGACCGCGACGATGCGGTTGCGACCGCTTTCGAATGTCTTGAGTGCGCGTGCCGCGTCGGCGTCAGGTGGCAGCCAGAAGTGTTCTTCGAGTGCGTCACGTGCAACCGCGGCTTCGACGTCTCGGCCGCGGACCGACAGCATGAACACCACGGCGCGTCCGTCCGGCGAGACGGCGGGCGCGCGATCAAGAACTTCCATGACACACCTCAACGATATCATCCGCGGTCTTTGTATTTGTACTGCGCCGAGCAGCGATTAATTTACCAGAAGTCACAAGCACATCAATCACCAACGACGTAACGATCTGGCGCGCGGCTGCTGCCCGTGGTCGCTTATCACCATAACGCATTTACCTGGATCTTCATCGCCCTGAGCCTTAGTTGCCAAGCGGGTTTTTGTTCTCGCGTGTGGGCGGTTGAAACCGACACTAGACAAGTGGGCTGCAACCGACAGCGCACGATTTGAACTAAAAGGTTCACGAGAAGTGATCACTTTAATTATGTCAAATGAATAGGAGTCTTGTATACATTTCGCTGGAAAATCGGCGGCTTGCAAAGAACTGTTCTCGGTTGTGGCGGAAAATTGTTCCGAGCACGTTGCACTGAGACCGTCGCCGACATCTCCGCATTGCACGCTAGATAACCGTCAGACGAAGTAACAGTTTCGCGCAACGTCGTTTTGCAAAACTGTTCCTGGCTGGACGGAGACGCCCGCTTGACTGTGACGCAGCGGGAACGGATTTATGCAAACGAACGAAATTCGTTTCACTAGAGCCTCGACTACGGCGACAGCGAAATCGGAGAGTCAGTCTTTCCCGCCAGAAAACATCTTAGCTGTCGCTCTGCTTCCAGGACCTTCTGCTGTCGCGCGCTTGCGAGTTGGGCATCATACAGTGCGACCAGCGTTACGAACTCACTGATGACATCAGACGCATGTCGCCATTCACCGGTCTCGTGCGGGTGCGCCACGCGTGTTCCCGACGGCATATTCGGCGTCTTGAACTGCTCCGCCGGCAGATCGCCATAGCCGCCACACTGCAGATATTCAGCATGTGATAGCAATGCCGGAACATCGGTTTGTCTGGCTGCGGCCGTTGCGCCGCAGCGCCAGGGTCAGCGACCCATGGATCATCGCTGTAATTGATAGGTTCACGACGAGGGACGAGCTTCACTTTCACGCGAACTCGCTGCGACGGAAGTTTGAGAACGTCACCAAATCGACAAGTTGCACATTATTCCGGCCCTGGTGCTGTACTTGCTCGGGATTGGGCGACGAATTGGGCAACGCGCGCGCGAAACTCGGCCGTAGAGGCACACCGTAGGAACGCTTGCTTTTCACGCTCGAGATGTCTCTCCAACTCGTCATCCGCACCCATTCCGACAAGCGATTTAATTTCGGCAACGGCAGCCAACGGGTAGCTCGCAAACTTTCGCGCTAGCGCCAGAGCGGTGTCTTCAAGTGACGACGGGGCGGTAATGCGTTGAACAAGTCCCAGAGAACATGCTTCCTCTACACTCAGAGAACCTTTGAGCAGAAAGACATCCAGCGCACGCGCCACCCCTAACCGACGTGCCAACTGGAAGGAAAGTCCTCCGTCACTTGAAGTACCGAGCTTCGGATATCCTACAATAAATCGTGCCTTGCTCGATGCAACAATGACGTCGCTAGCCATCGCCAACGAAAATCCCCCTCCTGCGGCGGTGCCATGTACGCTCGCGATGACCGGTATTCGCAGTCGACGTAGTGCCAGAATCGCGAAATGAAATGTGCTGATGAGCGATTCCAGAAAGCCATTATGTTGATCCAACGCCGCCAGGATCTGAGGGAGATCGCCTCCGGCCGAAAATAGGCCACCTGTCGCTCGCAGGATCATCGCCCGATACATTGTGGAGCGCTCGATGTCGCCCAAGGCATCGAGTAGTCCCTCACACAACGCCAAGTCAATAGTGTTCGCTCGACCACCGTTGTCCATTGAGACTATTGCAATGTCGTCAAGTTGACTCAGTGTGATGTTGTTTGTCATTTTGTAACGCTCGCTCAGACTACCGCCTTGCGTGCGATGAGAGCCCGGCCTGCGCGCGCTCCATACTCCTTGCCCATACGTTGGCTAACTAACTCGCCGGCTGCAACAACCGCTTCCAGATCTACTCCGGTTTCTACACCAAGGCTGTGCAGCAAGTACACAACGTCTTCCGTGGCTACATTGCCGGTGGCGCCCTTTGCGTAGGGACATCCACCAAGTCCCGCGACGGACGAATGGAAAATCGACATCCCAACCTGCAATGCCGCAAAGATATTCGCCAACGCCTGTCCGTATGTATCATGAAAATGTCCTGCAAGAGACGCCAACGGAAACTCCCTGGCCGCAGCCTGCACGACTCGCTGTACATGGTGCGCTGTGCCAACACCGATCGTATCGGCGATGTCAATTTCGTCGCACCCCACGTCGCGGAGACGCTTGACCATATCGACGACTGAGTTCACGGGTACTTCGCCTTGATACGGACATCCGAATGAACATGAGATGCTGCCGCGCAGATGCAACCCGGCCTGCTTCGCCGCGCGTGCCACGGGAATGAAACGTTCGATGGATTCAGCTATCGAACAATTGATGTTGCGCACGGAAAACGCTTCGCTTGCCGCACCGAATATTACGACCTCGTCGACTTTGCTTTCGATCGCCGCTTCGAGTCCTCGCATATTTGGCGTGAGTGCCGAATAACTGACTCCTTCCGCTCGACTTATTCCAGCCATCACAGCCGCCCCGTCAGCCATCTGAGGAACCCACTTCGGCGAGACAAAAGAAGCTGCTTCTATGCGCTGTATGCCGGCCGCAGTCAGGCGATTAATGAGTTCGATTTTGAGCTCGGTTGGAATGAGTGTCTTTTCCGCCTGCAGACCGTCCCTGGGACCAACTTCCACGACTTGAACTTGCTCTGGCATCTGTGGACCATTGTCGAGGCCCTCTCGCTGTCGCTCTTTCATTTCTCTACCTCCAGCCAGTAACTGCGCCCCGCCAACTGATCGCCCACCCCATACGGCACCTCCGACACCGTACCTGCCGCCGGCGCTCCGATGGTGTGCTCTCCACTCTTCCCCGCCTCCATCACGATCCGCACCGTAATCCTGCGTCAACAGCAATTTGCCGTGTCTACTTCGAGAGAACGCTGCGCATGACACGGCGAAGCTCCGTTGTAGGGTTACCCGGCAACGACACGCTACGCCAGCCAACATGGTGATCGGGGCGCGTCAGGATGCAACCACCGTCGCCGACTTCCCGTGCGCGAGCCCACTCACCGGTATGATCGGCATAGCGCTGACGGGGGCCGATTACGTGCACGTCGATTTTGCAACCCAGTTCCTCGCCAACTGTTGCGGCAGCATCCGACCACGCCTCGCCGCCGATGCCGGTGAAAACCGTGAAGCGACCATGACCGGCGAGATCCAGCGTCGAATGCTTCCTACCCCTTGCGTCGTATACCCAGGCATGGGGCAGCCGGGCGCCCGGCCATGTGGTGGGCTGGTAATAAAGCTCCGCGTCTCGCTCGAAAACCGGTTCAGGGTGACCGTCGGTCACCACCGCATTTGAGCGGTAGCGCTGGTTCATTTCGACTCCGTGGGCGTCGAGTTCATACCGCTTGAGGGCCAGCGCCTCGCGGATCGCTTCGCGCTGCGTTTCCGCCGCAGCTGTAGCCTGACCGCGTGCATGCATATTCGACTGCAAGGTTTCCGGATCCGTAGATTCGGCGATACCCAGCGCCTGATAAAGCGGAGCGAACTCGCTGATCGATTGGATGGCGCGGCTTACCACCTGTTTGGCAATGGGTGCCCGTTCCATCGAATAGGTATCCAGCAATGCCTCGCTGGCTTGACCTTTGATAACCGCAGCGAGCTTCCAGGCCAGATTGAACGCATCCTGAATCGATGTGTTGGACCCCAGGCCGCCGGACGGAGGGTGTCTGTGGGTCGCGTCGCCCATGCAGAATACCCGGCCAGCTTGCATGTGGGTCGCATACATGTTGTTGACTGTCCACGTGCTAACGCCCAATAGCTCGATATCGAGATCCGGATCGCCTACGAGCTGGCGTGCGATGCTTGTAGCTTTCGCCTGGTCCACAACCGGAGTGGGTTCATTGATGTCGTAGCCCCACACGATCAGCCATTCGTACCAAGGCCGGACCATTCGTATCAGCCCCATGCCAATTCCTCCTACCTCCGCGCCAGGCTGCATCACAGGGTAGAGAACAGCGGGGCGGTGCGCGACATATTCGGAGAGGTCGGCGCGAAACCAGATATTCATCGATCCTCGTATGCCCATCTGTCCTTCGAACGGCAGACCGGCGTTTTGCGCGACCCTGGAATTCCCACCGTCCGCGCCGACCAGAAACCTCGAGCGGATCGTGAGTTCCTCACCCGTCAATCTGTCCAGGCATTGGGTAACAACGCCTTCCCCGCTCTGTGTGTGACTCAGGTATTCGGTGCTCATCCTCGCCTGGGTGCCGCGTGAACACGCGGTCTTGAACAACAGTGGCTCCATGAAGGTCTGCGGCAGATCGTTCATCCTGGTGGGACTGGACAATTCGCGAGCCGCTTTTGACAACGGGTGCGTCCCCCAACTGGGCACCCGGCCGATTTCTTCCCCCGTCAGACTTTCGCAGAACACGGTCCCACCCATCAGATCGTGATCCGTAGCATGCAAATAGGCTTCCTGTTCAACCTCGGGGCCCAGATCCCGGAGCACCTCCATCGTACGCTGATTGGTAATATGCGCTCTAGGGGTATTGGCCAACCACCGGTAGCCATTGATGATCACATTCTGGACCCCATAGCTCGAGAGTAGCGCTGCGCAGGCGGAGCCCGCCGGGCCGGTTCCGACAACAAGCACATCCGTAGTTATTTCAGGCATAGAGTTTCTCCTATCATTTGCATTAGTCTCCTCGCAGATTGCCTATCGTCCACGTCAAAACCACCTCCAGGCGCGTCTTGCTCGACCACCTTGAAACGAAGTCAGGAGGCTCGGAATAATCCAACAATTCTTTAATTCGCATTGCGAAATATATTCTCGAGAAGGACTTCCGTCCTGGACCATTATCGGCGTCACGCGGTCTTCTGATCAGTCAGCTTCAAAAGCCGAATCATCTGCTCGCGCATTACGAATTTCTGCACTTTCCCTGTAACCGTCATCGGTAGCTCGCTCACGAACTGAATGTACTTTGGCACCTTGTAATGAGCGATCTGACCTCGGCAAAAGTCTCGTATCTCGTCCTCGGTGGCCCCCTCCCCTTGCCGAAGCACGATCCACGCGCAAACCTCCTCTCCCGACTTCTCGTCGGGCACGCCAAACACCTGCACGTTTTGAATCTTTGGATGTCGGAACAGGTACTCTTCGATCTCACGAGGATAGATATTCTCGCCTCCACGGATTAGCATGTCCTTGAGTCGGCCGACGATATTGCAGTATCCATCAGCCTCAAGCGTTGCGAGATCGCCAGTGTGCATCCAGCCATCTACGATGCTTTCTCGTGTCCGCTCATCATCCGCCCAATAGCCCTGCATAACCGAGTAGCCCTTCGTACAGAGTTCGCCGGTTGCACCTATCGGCACGATGTTGCCGGACTCGTCCACGAGCTTGACTTCAAGATGAGGCTGAATCCGTCCGACCGTTGTCGTGCGTTTATCCAGTGGATCGGTGGTCGCGCTCTGAAACGAGATCGGGCTGGTTTCAGTCATCCCGTAGGCGATCGTGATCTCCTGAAGATGCATCCTTGCCACGACCTGTTTCATCGTCTCGATCGGACAAGGAGAACCCGCCATAATGCCAGTGCGAAGACAGCCCAGTTCAAACGATGCGAATTGCGGATGTTCGAGTGCGGCAATAAACATCGTCGGCACCCCGTGAAGCGCCGTGCATCGCTCGTCGGCGACCGCTGCAAGCATTGCCCCGGGATCAAATGCCTCGCCCGGAAAAACCATATTCGCTCCCACGGATACGCACGCGAGTACAGCCAACACCATTCCGAAACAGTGATAGAGCGGTACCGGAATGCAGAGTGCGTCTGCGTCGGACAGGTTCATCGCCATCGCGATGAAACGTGCGTTGTTAACGATGTTTCGGTGGGTCAGCGTGGCACCCTTTGGGCTACCGGTCGTACCGCTCGTAAACTGAACGTTGATTGGGTCGTAGGCTGACAGCTGTGCACCTATTGCATCCAGGTCGCGAACCGCCTCGCATTCGAGCGCAAGCTGACCGGTTTCCATGACGTCGGCGAATGCCAGCACGCCCAGTAAATCTGGATCTCCCATGCTGATGATACGGCGAAGTTCTGGCAAGCGCGCGAGTTCAAGACGGCCAGCGTCTTGCACAGCAAGCTCTGGAGCAATTTCGAGAAGCATCGCCAGGTAATTCGATGATTTAAACCGCTCGGCAGTCACCAGCGCTTTGCACTCAACCTTGTTTAGAGCGTACTCAACCTCGGCCAGCCGATAGGCGGGATTTATGTTGACCAGCACAGCCCCGATCCGCGCCGTCGCAAACTGGGTCAGCAACCATTCGACCCGATTGGGAGACCAGATCGCGACGCGATCACCTCTTGATATGCCAATCGAAACGAATCCACAGGCGAGTCGATCTACTTCTTCATCGAACGCTTTCCACGTCCAACGGATGCCTTGCTCACGGAACACAACCGCAGGACGATCCGGAACGCGGCGCGCCGTATCCCGAAGAAACTGCCCAATGGTGGCTTCACTAAGCGGAATCTCCGTCGAGCCACGTACGTACGAAAGGCCGTCGCGCGGCGTGATCAGCGCAGATAAGTCTTGTGCCGCTTTCATGGAGCCATCTCCCGCTACCGGGCTTTGGATTGCCCGATTCAAATTCGCTTGATTATTCGCCGGCCGGCTACTTGCCAGGCCCGGCGACGCCTCTTGCTTCGCGCCATCAAAAATTGAAAATGGAGACCACCTGTTGGCCCGCAGCCGAAAGTGCGAGGTTGACCATATTTGCCCTTACCCACTCAACGGCATCAGCTTCCTATCGAAGCTCCAACAAGCCGAACTCATACTCAATTTCCAATTCTCCAGCGCGATTTAGAGGCTGCACTATCAGACTGGGCTTGACACCGAAGACAGCATCGCTGCTCAGGAATTCGTCGCCTGCCATGAACAGATGCGTAACCAGCGTTCGATGGCCAGGCGCCGAAACAATGAAGTGGATATGGGCGGGGCGATTCGGATGACGCCCAAGGAGCGCAAGCAACTGTCCCGCCGGACCATCATCGGGAATCGGATAGCTGACCGGCAAAACGGTTTGAAACTGGAACGCGCCATCAGTGCGCGTGGTAAACGTGGCACGCAGATGCCCGGGCGGTTGCTGCTCGTCCTGAACGTCGTACAGTTGGTTTCCTGCGGTCTGCCATACTTCGACGACTGCGCCCGGGATCGACTGGCCGGTGGCACTTCGAACGTGACCTGCGACCTTGAGCGGACTGCCGGGCTCCTCACGCAGCAAAATGGAGTCGCCAAACGAGAGTTCCCTCTGGCGCCCCGTATAAAATGGACCCAGGACAGTCGAATCGGTCACCCCCGGGCCGCTTTCATGATTGATTGCATCAACGAGCATGGACACGCCAAGGATATCCGAGAGCAGGATGAACTCTTGCCGACTATCGGAACACATCTGACCAGCACGCGTGAGAAAATCGATTGCGCCGCGCCATTCGTCTTGAGTGAGTCGAGATTCCCGAACAAATGCGTGGAGGTGCGATACGAGTGCAGTCATAAGCTCGCGCACCCGCGGGCTGCTTGTGCCGGCCATACGGTCAATCACGTCGAGTGTCAGCTCGGGGAGTATCGAAGAGTGCTCGTCAGTTTTATCGATCATTTCAGTCGTAGACATCAATAGTCTCCGTATCGTCGAAATATGGCCGGTCGTGGCTGATACGCGTTAAATGATTCGCATATGCGCACGGGCGCTCAAATGGGCACTAGTCGCCCGCGCTCTCGACCGAAGGATTCGCTATGGTCTGGTTCCATGGAATGCGTTGTTGAGCAAATCCCGCAGTCTGCCGGGCTCAATCGGTGCCGGGTTCCAATACGGTGCAACCAACGCGGCCTCGACCGCGGCTTCGATGTCACACTCCTGCATCCCGATATCCTTGAGCGCCGTCGGACCGCCTAGTCGATGAGCAAGGTCAAACAACCCAGAGGGCGCATGGTCCACACCAAGCGCTTTCGCAATGCGCTCCATCGCTGCGGGCGCGGCCGCAGCGTTGTATGCGGCCGCGTGGGGCAACACAACGGTATGTGTCTCAGCGTGTGGCAGATCGAAGCTGCCACCTAGCGTGTGGCAAAGTTTGTGGTGAAGCGCCATCCCAACTGCGCCAAGACAGGTCCCGCTCGCCCATGCGCCGAACAACGCCTGTTCTCGCGCCTCGCGATCGTCGGCCTTCTCCGAGATGCGTGGCAATGCAAAAGCGAAGGAAGCGATCGCCTTCTCCGCCAATAGCGATGTCACCGGATTGGCGTCTTCTGCATAGAGCGCCTCGACGGCGTGAGCAACCGCGTTTATTCCGGAAGTGACGGAAAGCTTTACTGGCATGCCAATCGTGAGGTCTACATCGTAGACAATTACTTCGGGCAATACGGCCGCTGAACGGAGCGTCGTCTTCCTGCCGTGCTCAGTTTGGCCCAGAATCGGAGTGGCCTCCGAGCCTGCATAGGTCGTTGGCACGACAATCTGCGGCAAGTCAGTACGCAACGCTAGCGCCTTCGACAGTCCGATTGTCGAGCCACCACCGAGCGCGACGAGACAGTCGATGCCAAGCTGTTTGACGGTTTCCATCACCTGCGACGTGACCTCGACCGGTGTATGCATGACCGCATCGGTAGAAATTCCGGCAGCCACCGAACCTAGGAGCGAGCGAAGGGTGGCAGCCGCACTTTTCTCATGGAAGGTATCGGACAGAATCAGCGCCCTACGGCATCCCAGCGTCCGCATCTCGCCGGGCACCTCCTTCAGCGTGCCAGAGCCGAAGACAACGCGCGCCGGCAAAGCCGTATATCGAAATGCGTCCATGTCCGCTGCCACCTCCGTTTAACGACTGTTGGCCAATGCGACTTGCATACAGCCATCTGACTTGCGCGTTACCGTCCGAAGAAAATCAGATCGGTCGGCACTTCGTCCGCTTCAAAGGCCTCAGCGGTGTTACGAAAGCCGCGTGTCGCGTCCTCGCTGTCGTACAGGCCGATGCAGACGTCCAGCATCACTGCGTCGGCTGCCGCAACACCCCCGCTCGACCAGGCCTTTAGCAGCGTGCGCGTGGTTGCGTACGAGAGTGTTGGGCCATTCGCCAACTGCATAATCAGCTCGTCGGCAACCCGCTCAAGCGAACCAGCCTCCGCAACATGCGTTGCGATCCCGAGTTCGCCGGCTTGCACGCCAGGAATTGGCTCGCCCAGCATTGCAAAACGCGAGGCGCGGCTGCGACCGATACGCTCAGCCAGGCGCTGCAATGCGCCGGCGAGAGGAAGCATTGCGGTGGTAACCTCGACACAGCGGAACACCGTGTCTGCGGCAGCGACGACGAAATCGCAACTCAAGGCAAGCTCGAAGCCTCCCCCGAACGCCGCGCCCTGCACCACCGCCACCGTCGGAACTCGCAGCGCCTCGATTGACCGATAAGTGCTGTTGATCTTTCCGACAAACGTACGAAACCAGTTCGCGTCTTTGCCCGGCCATTCGCGGACTTCTCCACCGAGACTGAAGTTCGGCCCTTCAGCACGCACGACCAGCACGCGGATATCGCTTTCGCTGGCTTCGTGGACGGCCTCATCCAGCCAGTGCGCGAAGCGCACATCGAGCCTGTTGTACGGAGGGTTGGCCAGCACGATCGTGCCGATACGGCCCTCACGTTCGAATCGGATGCTTTTCATCTGTTATCCTCAGTCTGTCGAATCCGTGCGTCCCAGGTTCCATATGCGAATCGCACGGCACGGGACGTGCATCGGGTCACGACGGTTGAGCCGTCAAAGGAATGATCGGCAACAGCAAATGTGACGGACGATCCGCATCGCGGTAAATCTTGTGCGTGACCGTCGTGCTGCTACATACGTGATATGGGATGTATTCGACATCCGTCATCGCCCCGGTACCGGTAGGCACATCCAGACTGCAAATTTCCAGACAGATCCTGTGCCCCGCCTTGAACTGGTTCGCCGTCGCCAGCACCTGAATTTCATACTTGACAACGTCGCCCGGCGTAACCGGTTCGATCGAACCTTCGGTGAGTTTGTAAAACGGCTCCCAGGGTTTGGAACGGTCAGGGTCGGTTGCGCGATACGAGGCCTTCAGCCAGCCTCGAGTGAGTTCACGCTCAGGCAACGTGTCCGGAACGGTACGTTCGCCAACCCGCGCAGTAACAACCGACACATCGGGACCCACGTCCTTCAGTACTACAATCCAGTTCGTGTCACTCTGATCGATCTCTGCGTAAAGGGTGAGCGAGATCGGACCCGCGACCAGCACATCCTGCGACAACGGTTCGGACATATAGCGCAAGCGCTCAACCCGAGTTGTCTTCTTGAGTGGCATCTGGGTAAAGACATCGGGCTCGCGCACTGCATTGCCAGTTTGCTCGGTGGCACCTGGCGCCTCCGTAGTGAGCCGCTCCCACCCTGCAAGGTGATACTTGACCCATTGCGTCTCCGGCAGTGGCCAGTCGGTGCCCGTTCGCCATTCGTTAGCCCCCATCACCCAGTAGCGGACCGGCGGCTCATCCATGATTCCGGTATCAATACCCTTAAGCCAATAGTCGTACCAACGCAGAATCTCGTCATGGTACTGATGGAACGGTCGCTCAAGGTGCGCGGGACCAGTGAAGAGGAGCTTGCGCGGTTGGTTGACATTCTGAAAGTAATGCTGTGCGCCGAGCCAGTGCAGTTTGTATGTGTAAGCGTAGGCACCTGAACCGGTGTAGAAAGGAATCTTAATTTGTTTGAAGACTTCCTCGGCTCGTTCCACAGTCCCTTCCGGCTCCCACGGATTGGTCAGTATGTGATACATCACCCGGGTTCGTTGCCCCTTCTGGGTCAGGATGTTGTATAGGTTGATGTACATCTTGTAGTCGGGATTGCCCATTGCCGACTGCCAGAGTTCCTCTTGCTCTGGCGGCAATGCGCCGGGCACGCCGCGCGACTCATGCACGGTGCTGAACACGTCAAGCAGGTACGGAAAGGTATGCACCACGCCACCCGGGTTGAAGTCGCGAAATCCGAACATGCCGCCATAAGCACTGCACGCGTCGTAAGGAAAGATTGCCTTAAGCGCCGGGTGCCCCTGCGCCGCAGCCCGCCACTGTTCGCCGGCAAATCCGGAAATTCCGACCATGCCCACGCTACCATCCGCCCACGGCTGCTGAGTTATCCATTCAATCAAGTCGTAGTGGTCGCTCTGCTCCTCGCCGTAGTGCCCTTCCGACTTGCCCGAACCACGCGGCTGGGCAATCACGTGCACGTAGCCATTGGCGATGAACCGGCGGGTATCGCCCGCTTCGAGCGGTCCGAACCATAGCGGCGCATGCGCGGGCTGCGGTGGCAGAACATCAGCAATGTCCGGTCCCTGCAGGTCCTTGTTGTGTAGCGCTGAGGCGTACAGCACTGGGTACTTGCCAGCGCTATCCGGCCGGTAAACGTCAACGGCAAGACGGGTCCCGTCGCGCATCTTCACGATGAGGTTGCGTTCTTCAATCATTTTTCCTCCAGATCGGTTCGCACATTGCGGCGCTGCTGAGCGCCATGTCCGCATTCAATAGTTATTCACTCGTACCGAAAAGCATCCCTTGTGTCCTTCTCGACAATTTCGCTGAAAACGATCGATATCGCTAGCTGGTATTTATACTTACCACCCGTAAAGGATATAAAAGATCGACGAGGCGTGCACGGTTGTGGCGCAATCACGCGCCGAATGAATCATTTCACTCGGTGCTCGACGTGGTTGCTGCTAAACCGTCGAGAAAGCGGTGGACAGCCAGGGATGGGCACCGAAGAGCATGTGCTGCGTGCTCGATGCGTCAAGGGACTACGAAAGAACCGACTTATCCGATGCGGACAGGTTGGGTCGTCGTCGGAGGTTCATCGTACTGCGCATCAGAAAACGACATTGGAGGTCGAGATCATCACGAGTGCCCGCGAATGATCGATAAAGCGCATTTCATCGGGCTGAATTACTTTGAAGTAATGGTCGTCGGTATAGTACTTGACGAGATTGTCGAGATTGTCGAACCACAGTTCCGCGATTCCATCAAAATGATGGTCTGGAAGATCAATGCCCGGGATCGTCACACCGGTATTGTGTGCCTGTTCGTACCGCCTCACCAGCGATCGTGTGAACTCGTCTCCCCGAAGCAGCGGCGCATGTACCTCTCGATGGTAGTTCACGAACTCGTCCCGAGTCATCGATGTGTTCCTCGGTAACAATACAGTCAGCTTGATCATGGCGCGTCTCCTACTCTGTTTATATCGCTAGTCGTCTTCACATGGGCAACGGACTTTGTTTGTCGCGGGGGCATGTTGCGAAGTGTATGAATCAGACACCCGCGAACCACGAGTCCCGCCTTTCGGTACACCTCATCGTCTCTCATTGCGCGTCCGCCCGGCTACCCCAACGGTCGCCCAAGCGACGCCGAACACCTCCGGGGTATCGGCCAGTTGCACTCGCAAGCACAACCGGCGCTCCTGCTTGTTAGCTCTCCTGCCGCCCCGGATAACTCTGCACATAGTTGAGGACTTCGATGTTCCGTTCCTCCCGTAGAGCGCTCGAAATCTCGGCTTCATACGTCTTCCGGTAGGACTTGCTAAACAAGTTCGTCATGAAATAATCGATGTCGCAAGACCAGGCTTCATAGATAACCAGCGACGTCGGATCGTCCTTCGGATGATGCACCCATGCGTGAACAAACTCCTTCTCCGCGCTCATTGCGTCCCCAACTTCCGAAAGCAAAGCCTTGATCCTGTCGAGTTTCTCAGGTTTGATTTTCAGGTGGACCACAGCGGCGAAACCGTCTTTCATCTCCGTCTCCTTGAGTCACATAACTCACCAAAATGTTTTCGCCACCACGACGGGTCGCCACGGTGACGTTCCTCTGCCCCGTACCCTATGCGTTAAACCCTCCGTCGATCGTCAGACTGGCGCCCGTAACAAATCCGGCCTCAGGACTCGCCAGATAGGCAACCATTCCCGCGATCTCGTCCACGTGAGCAAACCTGGGTAGTGCAAGCATCTGCTTGAAGGTCGGCGCATAGGGACCGTCGGACGGATTCAGATCTGTATTCGTCGGACCAGGTTGAACGTTATTGACCGTTACTCCTCTCGCACCCAGATCGCGCGCCAGTCCGCGGGTGAATCCGGCTACGGCTGCCTTAGTCAACGCGTACACGCTCCCACCTTCGAACGGCATTCTGTCGCCGTTGCAACTTCCGATCGTGATGATGCGGCCACCTTCCTTCATATGCCGTGCCGCAGCTCGCGAGGCCATGAAAACACCTCGGACGTTGATTGCCATCATGCGCTCGAAATCTTCCGTCGAGAACTCGTCGATATGTGAGACGACGATGATGCCGGCGTTGTTCACCAGAATATCCAAGCCTCCCCTGTCCCGCGCCACCTGATCGACTGCGGCAGTTACGGCTTCGGGTACTGCGCTGTCAGCTTCGATTGCCCACGCCTTGCCTCCCTCGTCGGTGATCGCACGCAGCACGGTATCGGGCCCGTCGAACGCACCCGGATATGTGACGGTGACGTCCGCGCCCTCCCTCGCAAGGCGTTGAGCGACGCCAGCACCAATCCCGCGAGCACCGCCGGTTACTAGCGCGACCTTTCCTGTTAGCCGTTTCATCGAATGTCTCCGTTAGGTCCGTCAGTGATATGCTTTACGTTCGTACAGTATAGACAATACCGACAAACTTGATAGCCACGATAGATCAGGAAAACCCTCGCCCGAAGGGGAACGTCAGCTCTTACGCGAAGGGCGGCGCGTCCTCATGCAACCCACTGCGTTCCTTCAGTTCCTTTCGGAGTTGCAGTGCAATAAGAGCCGCAACATGCGCTCGATCGTGCGCGACATCGTCACCCGTAGCTTTTAATTATATTTTCCATTCGTACAGTTCCCAGCGGAAGGCTTTTTCTTTTATATTTTCCTATCGTATAGTATAGAGGCGTCCTCACAGACGCCTTGACGCGCAAGATTCCGTAATATGTGACACCCAGCATCCAGCGCCGACCAACAGCCATTGGCGTTCTCAACAATCAGACAGGAGACATCTAGCTATGCAAACGAATCTTGAGAAGAACCGCACGAAGCCAGCCTCTCTCGAAGGAAAGGTAGCCATCGTGACCGGAGCCAATGGCGGTATTGGTACCGCCATTGCGCAACAATTTTTGGCCGAAGGTGCGTCGGTCGTGCTTACGGATCTCGCGCAATCAGGCGAGCCGCTGGCGTCGTCGGGCGACCAGGCAATTTTTTTCAAGCATGACGTCTCACAGGAACAGGCCTGGAGCGACGTCGTGGAGCGGACACTGAACAGATTCGGAAAGGTGGACGTTCTGGTCAACGCCGCGGGAATTCATCGGCACGGAGCGATGATGGATACAACAGTCGAGTCGATGGAGGCACTCTTTCGCGTCAACCAGCTGGGCACCTTCCTGGGCATGAAAGCAGTGATCGACGCGTTTAGGGGCAACCGCCAAGGCGCGATCGTGAATATTTCTTCCTGTCTCGCGACGCGTGGTGTACCCGGACAGTTCGCCTATGCCGCGTCTAAGTGGGCTGTTCGGGGTATGACAAAAAACGCGGCACTCGAGCTTGCATCACTGAACATCCGAGTGAACGCGGTTATGCCCGGCCCGACAGATACGCCCATGTTTCGCGGGCTTCCTGAGGCGGACCAGTCGGCGATCGCGGCAATGATTCCGTTTGGACGAGTGGCGCGCCCTGACGAGATTGCGGCTGCGGTTGCCTTCCTCTCGTCGGAGGCCGCAGGCTACATCAGTGGCGCCGAACTGGAAGTCGACGGCGCGGTGTTCGCATAGCTCCCGAAACCCGAGTGGCCAGACAAGCGCCGCACGACAAACTGGCGATACGGCGCTTCATCTAAGGTATACGTCGCCCCGCATCTGCAAGGGGACGCAGGAGTCAGCGCTGATCGAGAGGCGACAGGAATGGCTCGACTGCTTCGAGAAGCGCATCGGGTGCTTCTTCGGGAATGAAATGGCCGCAGTCGGCGATTACGAGGCCGGCCACATTGTCGGCAACGAGTCTCGCCGTGCCTTCGACGTACTCACCCAACGCACGCGACGCTCCGACAGCGAGAATCGGCATCGGGAGGCGCGTCCTCACACGCTCCTTGTTTCGCTCCATATTCACGTCGATGGCACGGTAATACTCGAAGCTCGCGCGCAAGGCTTCGCTGCTCTTTACAGCGTTGACGTAGACCTCGACCGCATAGTCCGGAATGGCGGTTGGTGAGCCCGCCTTGCTCGCAAACTGGTGACCGAAGTAGATTTCCTCGCGCCCCTGAACCATACGCTCGTTGATGCCGTAGGCGCGGTTGAAACCGACGTGCCAGAGGGAATCACTTAGTTGCCGAACGTCGAACACCGGCGGGGACGGCGTCACACCCGGGAAAATGCTTTCCACGATTACCCAACGCTCAATTCGATCCGGCCTCGCAGCCGCCATCGCATAACCAGTCCAGTTGCCGATGTTGAACCCCATTAGCACGAAGCGCTCGTGGCCGAGTGCCGTCATCAGCCCGAGCAGGTCGTTTGCAAGCGTGTCGGAATCGTAGCCGACCGCGGCCTTTTCGGAGAGTCCAACGCCACGTGGCTCGACGGCAATAACGGTGAACCGCTTTGCGAGGCGCGGCATAACGTAGCGCCACGCGTACCAGGTCTGGGGCCAACCGCACACGAGCAGCAGGGGTGGTCCCTCGCCGCCGATAACGGCATGCAGACGCAGGCCGTTGACATCGATATAGCAGCTCTCGAACGTCTCGGAAAAGCCATCCGGAAGTTCGGGAACCCCGGTTACCGATCCCGCTCCGGTAGCCCGCGCGGTGTTAGCCGAGCGCCCGTCGCGCTGTGTGGTGTCAGACATAATTGCCTCCTTAAGTGTCAGCCTCTGTGTACCGTTTCAGATCTGTCGTCACACCACAGTTTCGCTGACCAGAGACAGCACAGCCAGTTAGCATTTATACTTACCATACGTAAAGCATATTGGATAATGCACTCCTAGCTTCGAGTGAAATGTATGTACTATCAACTAACTTGCCACGCCGATACTATCGTAGGCGTTCGTGGTGCTCACGTTAACTGATGGGAGAAGAAACCATGCAGATTGGCATCATTGGCGCGGGCCAGGTTGCCCGTTCGTTTGCACGCACGGCGATTGACGCGGGCCACGGCATCATCTTCAGTAACGCTCGAGGACCGGAAACTCTCGCGTCTCAGGTTGCAGAGTTTGGGCCGCTGGCTGCAGCCGGGTCACTTCGGGATGCGGTGAATCAACCGATTGTCCTGCTTGCCGTTCCCTGGCCGAAGGTTGAGGAGGCCCTGCGCGCGCTCCCGGCGTGGCGTGACCAGATTCTGATCGATCCGACCAACGCCTTCCACGGCGGCAATCCTGCCGGCGGCCTTGTTGATTTTCAGGGTGACAGTTCCAGCGAACGCGTAGCTGCACTGGCTTCAGGTGCCCGTGTGGTCAAGGCGCTGAACACAGTGTTCATGACGAATTTCGCCAAGCCGCCAGCCTCCGGGCAGCTGCGTCGCGTGGCTTTTCTGTCTGGCGACAGTCAGGATGCGAAGGACACCGTGGCGGATCTCCTGGAGAGCTTCGGCTTTGCACCGGTTGACCTCGGCTCGCTACGAGACGGCGGCCGCATACAGGCCGTCGGTGCGCCGGTCGCCGGCCACGATTTCTTCGTCCCCTGGCCGGCGCCGCGTTCGTTTCCAGCGATCAATGGAGAACGGAAGGAGGTTCCGTAATGAACAGCGTGACGGATCTTTCGCGGCGCATCGTCCAGTACCGCTTCGGCGACCCGCATGCGGTACTTCGGGTTGAGGAAGATGTTGCCGTGCCTCCGCTCTCTGAGGGCGAGGTGCGGGTACGTGTAGCCCGTAGCATCATCCATCCCGGCGATCTGCAACTGGTGGAGGCCAGGTATTCGCAACCCACGCCGGCGATCCCTGCTGGCCGCGTGCCAGGCCTTGAGGCCGCAGGCGTAGTCGAGGAAGCGGCGCCTCGCGCGCTCGATGGCACCGGGATTGCGCTCGGTTCGCGAGTCGCCTTCTTCGCACCGGGGGCATGGCAAAGCCGGGCGGTTGTGCCCGCGGCCAGCCTTGTCGCCGTACCCGACGACCTGCCCGATAGCGTCGCGACGCAAATACTGATCAATACCATCACGGCGCGACATGTTCTACGGACGGCCTTACGTGCGCTGCCGGTGACGCCGCGCCGGATCGTGCAAACCGCCGCGGCGTCCGCGGTCGGCAAACTCATCACCGTCCTTGCGCTGAAGAATGGCCTCGCGCCGATCCGGCTGGTCCGCTCGCCAGAAAGTGCAAGGCGTCTGAGCACGGTACTGCCGGGCGAGGACATTGTCGATACCTCGTCGAGTGACTGGCAGGACGCTGTCCGTAAGGCAGCGGGTGGCGACGTTCCAGTCGTATTTGACGGCCTTGCCGGTGCCTTGTTAGGGGATATCGCAGCGTTGCTGAATATGGGTGGCACGATCGTCTCTTATGGCGCGCTTGCCGGTCGGATGGCTGACCTGAACCTCTTCGTGCCTAAGGCGCTGACGCTGCGCAGCGTCACGATTGGTACCTGGCGTAGTGATACAACGCCTGACGAGCGCAACGAAGACATGACCGAGGCGATCAGGATCGCACGAGCGGTTCCGGAAATCCATGGCGGTTATCGGGAGTTCGATCTGACCGATCTCGGCGCCGCGATCGATGCAGTCTCGGCGCCGGGTAAGGCCGGCAACGTCATTCTTAAATTTTAAGTAAAGAAGTTACTAGCCCGTCTCGGGCGGGACTCGATGCGCCGATTCGATTCGGCGCATTAAACGACTTCCGTCCACCCTCCCGACAAACCAGTTTGCAATCGTCGCGACTTTATTCACATTGACGCAAACAGCGTGGCCACCCAATCAACGAACACCCTCACTTTCGCGCTGTATCTCCGACCAGGCGGATACGCAACGTACACTTCAAGTGGATCGGGCCGCCACTCGGCGAGGATCGATACCAATTTCCTTCGCTTGATGTACGGACGCACCATAAAGTCCAGCGTGTGAACGATGCCCAGACCCGCTAGCGCCGTAGCAAGATGGGCATTGCTTTCGCTGACAAGCACATCGTTACGCACGCCTTCGAGCGTAATTTTCTCGTCGCCTCGACAGAATGCAAGCTGCTGGGTAAGACCGGTGCTTGCAGAGAAGTAGCCAACCACAGGCATGTTTTTATTAACGATCTCGCTCGGATGCTTCGGCGTGCCGTGCTTCGCCAAATAATCTGGACTCGCGCAGATTGTCCACGCGAGCGCGCCGATCCGATGGGTCACCAGGCTGGGATCATTCGGCGTGCTTCGAATCGCGCAGTCGATGTTTTCTGCGATGAGATCCGCGGTACGGTCAGTGACGCTCAGTTGCACCTGAATGTCGGGATACCGCTCACGAAACGCAGGTAGCGCGGGAATGAGGATGCCGCTGGCGGTCGACCCACCAGCATCGACTCGCAGCGCGCCGCGCGGGCTAGCCTGAGCACGGCCGAGCGTCGCCTCTATGTCGTCGAGTTCAATGAGCAGATGCCGGGTGCGTTCATAGTAAGCGGCACCATCCGTCGTCACATTGACGCTTCTCGTACTGCGCTCAAGCAACTTCACCCCAAGATGCGCCTCCAACGACTTGATCCACTTGCTCACGGTAGCATTGGGCATCTGCAGCGAGAGCGCTGCCCGTCCGAAACCTCCTGTTTCGACGACGCGAGCAAAAATGCGAATGGCCTGCAAGTGATCCATTAACTCACCTCTCTAATGATCGCTGGGCCGAGGACACTGGGACAGCGACGCTTACCCATTCGCGCAGCCATGGGCGCAACGGATAGCGGCACCGACCTGGTCAGCAAGCCACTATTTGCAGCGAGATACTGCGGGTGGTGGGCCGACGCTACCGAGGCGCCAAACTTCTGAAGAAAGAGTCGCATACGCGGGACGACGGTTTGCACGTCGATTATGCACGTCTGTGCACAAAGAAACTACAGAAAGCATCTTTATCTGTCGATGTGTTTTTACTAAGCTGGAGTCCTTGATCAAGGTCAAAAGGAGACCAATGATGTCTGCTTCTCTCTACTCGAACATCCATTCAACGAAACACGCCGGCAAGGTAGCGCTCGTTACCGGTGGCAGCACTGGTATCGGCCTAGCCACCGCCAAGCGCCTCGCGCTCGAAGGCGCCACAGTGTTCATCACCGGGCGACGCCAGGCGGAGCTGGATGCGGCGGTATCGGAAATCGGCCATGGCGCACGTGCGATCCGCGGCGACATCTCTTCTGCGTCCGATCTTGAACGCATTGTCAAGGCCGTGACAGCAGATCGCCAAAAAATCGACATCCTCTTTGCCAACGCTGGCGGCGGCGAATTCGCTCCGCTTGGCGAGATCACCGAAGCGCAATTCGACAAATACGTCGGCATCAATATGAAAGGTACATTGCTGACAGTGCAAAGCGCACTGCCATTCATGCCTGCGGGGAGCGCGATCGTGATCACAGGATCGATCTCATCGATACAAGGCATCCCCGCATTCGGTGTATATGCCGCTACCAAGGCGGCCTTGCGGTCGTTCGCGCGCACCTGGGCATCCGATCTCAAAGGCCGTGATATCCGCGTCAATGTGGTCGCCCCTGGGGTCGTCATCACGCCTGCCTACAAGACCGAACTCAAGATGACCGATGAGCAAATCGACGGGTATTGCAAGGAAGTTTCCGGGACGACTCCGCTTGGCAGGGTTGGCACCACCGACGAGATCGCAAAAGCAGTTTCCTTCCTCGCCTCCGACGACGCCAGTTTCGTAACGGGTATCGAGCTGTTCGTTGACGGCGGACTCGCGCAAGTCTGATCATTCGGCGTCGCGCTCGCCCGAAAGTGGGCGCGACAAAGGGAGAACAAACACCATGGACTCTCACGGAAACCTTCGCCTCGCACAACAGTTCCTTGACAAACTGCGTTCGGGCGCCAGCCCAGATGAGATTGCTTCGTTATGCGCACCCGATCTCGACTGGAATATTCCGGGCGACTCAGGTGTGCTGCCCTGGATCGGTCACAAGACGGGACGCGAAGCAATTTCGGATTTCGTTCGCGACACTCAAATCATGATCGAGAGTGTCAGTTTCGACATCAAGGATGTTCTCGCGAACGACAATCGGGCCGTCATTTTTGGCGACGTGCAATCACGGGTCAACGCCACTGGAAAACTGATCGATAGCGCATTTGCAATCGTCCTGACGTTCTCCGGTGCGAAGATCGCAAGCTTCCTGATGCTGGAAGACAGCTTCGCCGTGTCGATGGCTGCCCGACGCTAACGCGTAACACCAACTTTTAACATACACGAGCGTGTGTGCATGCGGACTACGGTTCGAGCCGGTCCTCGACCACCCCAAGGAATCTATGATGCGTTTTTCGGTGAATGAACTTCTGACTCGAAACCTGCTCGCCATCTTCGCTGAGCGAGATTCTTCGGCACGAATGAAGGAACTGGAAACCATCTGGCTGCCGGACGGCGTCTTCGTCGATCCTGACGGTCGGCATGTCGGATTTGCCGCCATCGATCGCAAGGTTGCCGAGCTACAGGCACGATTTCCCGGTTTCGACTTTATCGAGCGCGGGCCGGCTGAGGCGATGCATGGAATCGGGCGTCTCGCATGGGGGTATGGCCCTGCAGATAATCGGACGGCCGTGACGGGCGTCGATATAGCGGTCACACGTGACGGCAGACTTGTCGAGCTATACGCGTTTATAGACGGACATCCGATCGATCCTGGCAATCGCTAGCAACGTGGACGTGTGGGCCCTTACCGCGCTACCCGAGCAGGGCGGCGCACCATCGTACGTCTCCCACAGTCGGCATCGGCCCATCCACCGTTAAAACGTGTGGGTTATCCCGACGTTCGCTCCGAAAGTTCCTCCGGGCGCCTCATACAACGGTCCATCGGACGAAAAGCCAGTATCCATCTTTCCGCTATTGCTTACGTAACCGAACTGCGTATACAGCATAGTCCGCTTCGATAGCGAATACCGCACACCGGTAGCGGCCAGGATCGAATGGTTGTTCGAGTTGTTCCCGTCCCGAGTAAGCCACGCGCCGGCGTCAACGGTTAGCGCAGGTGTCGCAGCATAACTTACCCCCCCTCCATATACGCGGCTATCGAAGGATCCCGCGATCTTAAAATCGACGAACACCGCCCTCAATGTCAAATTGCTGAATTTATACCCGGCAGAAATGGTGCGTCCCGCGAAAGCTACTGTCGAGGATGCTGGAGCGGAGGTAGTCGCATCCCCCGCGTTCCCGCTATAGAAAGCCGCGTTAGCGAAGACACCGTTCCGATCATAGGTCAAGCTTCCCGAGTACTGCCTTGCGGCCCGGAAGTTGCCCGCTTCTCCACCGAGGGCGAGCATGACACTTCCTTGCAATCCGGCAAAAGTCGGACTCGCGTAAGTAATCGCGTTGGAGTTGAACAACCCGGTCGTGAGAACACTGCCAACGTAAATCGGTGCCAGGGATCCAAAATTAGACGCGCCTCGCGCATCCGACTCGATTAGCGCCAAGACGAACGGTGAGAATTGCACGCCCGCTGTGACCGAGCCGAAGTTGCCGTCTACCTGTAGCCACGCCTGCCGGCCAAAGAGGTTCCCATTCGAGTTGCCGATACTACCATTTGCGATGTTAATGCCACTCTCAAGTTTGAACGATACATGGGTCTCTCCCCCCAAATCCTCAACACCCGTCATACCAAATCGTGACCCAAACATCTGACCATCGACCATCGCGATTTGATGCCCCGCGTCTCGGCCCGTCGATGAATTCAATGTTTTGCTTACATAGGATAATGAATCATCCATTATTCCATACAGCGTCAAATTTCCTTGCGCATAAACGCAGCTCGTCAATCCCACGAACAACGCGAGAGCGACTGAACCGTGCAAACCAATCTTTCCATTGCCCCTTCGTCTCATCCTCCTTCTCCTTTTTCACATTTCTACAATTATATGTATTACTAACCAATTTAAGGTAATACGTACATTGCTTTTATTCGTCAGCTGATGCAGCGATTGACAGAATTTCGTACCGTCGTGACTTCGAGATGGTCGAAAAAATTAGCTTTATTGATGATGCAACCAAAACGGCGAATCATCGCCATCGCCAATTACGTCACGCCATAACTCCGTTGACGACCACTTTCGCGCAACCACGGTTCATTTGCTACCCGGTATTTATACTTACCATCTGTGCAATATAGAAACGAACGGAATGTGGCGAAAAATACCGTGTAGTGCGGCCGAGACCCCCAGTCGGCGACAAGATTGTGTGCCCGACGCATATAGCGAGAGCAGCATTGCTAGATCACCAACGGCCTCACCCTCATACTGGTCCTCGTGCAAAGAGATTGACCGTCGGAACATGCATATCACCTTCGAACAGGAGTGCAACACGAACGTCCAGACGATCTAGGCACAACGTAGGAACGTGACTTGTATTGTGGGCAAGCATGCCTCGCTGTCACGGCGCATGCGGCAGGCGAACGCCGCGCAGACTCATGGTCGACGCCAGCCCGAACCTTTCAGAATTTTTCGCCAGCCGGAAAGGGCCAATGTCTCAATCGAATCGACCGATCACCACAACTCAATCCTTCCTTCCACCCCTTTAACAGGCCAGCCAACCGCCATCCAATACGAGCTCAGAGCCGGTCATATAAGACGACTCGTCAGAGGCAAGAAATCCGACCGCCGCCGCGACTTCGTCTGGCCGTCCCGCGCGACCCATCGGTGTCCGCCCAGTTATCATCCAACGCTTGTCTGGATCGTCCAGATAGGGTTGCGTCAGAGGTGTAGCGATACCTCCAGGATGGACGGAGTTGACCCGGATGTTGTACTGAACGTATTCGACTGCGGCCGCCTTTGTGAGCAATCGAACCGCACCCTTTGACGCGGAATAGCTGCCAAATCCTGCAAAGCTAGAGATCATTCCCTGTATCGACGACATATTCACGATCGAGCCGCCACCCGCGATGCGCATCGCCGGTAGAACGGTTTTACATCCAAGAAATACGCTCTTTACGTTGACATCCAGAACGTGGCTGAAACGATCAAGCGACATCTCACTGATCAGGGCGATCTCTACGATTCCCGCATTGTTAACGAGTACGTCGACCTTCCCAAACCGCTCGACGGCTGACTGGACGACATTCTTCCAATCATCTTCGCTCGCAACATCATGGTGAACGAACACCGCACCACCAGGCGTCCTTTCCAAGGATTTCGCAACGGCTTGACCTGCCGGCTCGTTTTGGTCCGTTACAACAACTATCGCACCATGCTCGGCGAACCAGCGGGCCTGCGCTTCGCCCAGCCCTTGGGCCGCGCCAGTAACGATCGCAACCTTTCCCGTCAGCGTTTGCGTTTGCGTTTGCGTTTGCGCCATATCTTCTCTCCACTATGTGTGTAAATTTGGCAGACGATTAAGTCATTCTTGCCGTTTGGAAATCGACCCTGTGCACGGTCATGGTCGGAGGATTGTTTGTTCGATTTTCCGATTCCAGACTTTTTTGCGCGCATCCGCGATCAACGACCTTACGAAGACTCTCCAATCGAATAGGTCTACAAAATAAATGACATCCTATCTATCTCTGGTCATGGGGATTTCTGACACGCATCTAGCAGAACAAATTTCTCCGTTTCACTGATGGATAGCCTTCCACCCCGACGAATTGACAAGCAAAGGCGGGTGACGAAGCAACAGTCCCCCGCCCTCCCTCCTTGATCCATCCAGCGATCAAGGTTGAAACAGCGTCGCGACACCTTGAAGTTTCTTGCCTGCCGCACTATACTTTACATACGGTAAATCTAATAAACCGAGGAGTCAAGAAGAGTAAACGCGCATCAGGCAAACCCAATCCGGACTGGACGTTTGTCGCGACAACGCAGCGCAGTGACAGGCAGATCTGACCTGCACGCGAGTTGGCCGGACCATCACTGCACAGTTGCCGGATCAACGGACATGAGCGTCTACTTGCGGTCCGCAGATTCAGATGAGCAAGGCATCGACCGATTACACGCGCCGCGGACTAGTCAAAGGTGCCGTGATGGAGTAAAGCCAGAATTAGTGGGTCAGATCAGGAAACGATGACCGGCAGGTTCTCAAATTTTTGCGGTCAAAAATACGCTACGGCGGTATTCGGTTTGACCAAACTCATTGCGTACCCAAGCGCCCGAGTTGTTGAGTGAACAGGTACGACGCAGGAGAAAATCGATATGAATTCTGAACACAAATCCCTGAGGCAGTTGGTCGAGAAATGGCTTTCACCGGCCGACACCACGCCGGTCCACGTGACGCGATTGATCCACACACGCTTCGATCCGGGAAAGTGTGTACGCGTTGAGGTAATCCGACGCGAAGGCCCGATTTCAATCCTCTTCTTTCGACACTATGACGGGACGTGGTCCGTATTCCCGCGTGAATCCCCAGGTCTGACAATGGGTTCCTATCCCTCCGTCACTTGAGATAGCTATCTGGACAGGAAGATACCGATGATTGAATCGAACATGGTGGTGCAGGGCTTCACTTGAAATCGGGAGAGTCGATTGGATGATCCTCGATCACATGAGGGGCAATGCGTGACGTTTAGGGATAACATTCTTCAACGTCTTATACGCCATTTGGTGCGGATGCCAAAAAGCTGGATGCCGACTAAACGACGGCGCGAACCGTGTGACGACCAACCGTCGTCGTCACACGACCTCCGATCGATCGCATTTAAACATAGCTCTGGTTCATCGCCTCAACAAGACGATTCTCGGTCAGGCCCGCGGAAGGTAGCGTCGTCACGACCCGTCCGCGAGCGAACACGATAATCCTGTCTGCCAGCTCCAGAATCTCTGCAGGATCGCTGGAATATAGCAGCACCACACGTCCCTCGTTGGCCAGCGATTGAACAATCCGGTACATTTCAATCTTGGCGCCAATGTCGACACCACGCGTCGGGTCATCAAGGATTACCAGAGAAGGATCCGTCTCTATCCACTTCGCGAAAACCACCTTCTGTTGATTGCCACCTGAGAGCTCATCCACCCGTTGCTGGACAGAGTCTGCCTTGACACCGATTGACCGGCAGCGCTGCTCTGCTGCCGCACGCAGCCGGCGCGCAGAGAGGAGCAAACCATCGCGTCTTTGCACAAGTGATCGAACACTGACTGTATTGTCCGAAATGCTGCGGCCAAGCATCAAACCCAAGCGCTTCCGATCCGACGGAATGAACGCCACTCCGGCGTGCACCGCATTCGACGGCGACGTGACGTTGGTTCGACCGGAGGGATAGGTAATATGCCCGGACGCCGGCTTGGAAAGCCCGAACAGGATGGCGAACAACTCCTCCACTCCGGCCCCGGCCAGACCTGTCACGCCCACAATCTCACCGGGATCGGCCCGAAGAGAGTCGATATTCAGATTGCCTCGACCGCGCACCTTGCTTAGCTCGAGCGGCAGATAACGATTTGTCTGGCGTTCCTTGCGGACTTCGCACCCCAGAGGTGTGCCGACAGAATCCAATGCTACGTTTGTGCTACAGGGAACCCCTTTCGCGGATCCGAGCATTGCCTCGACAACGTCTGGCAAACGCGCGACGCAGGGATTGAACGTTGCTGGTACGCGCTTTCCATCGCGCAATACTACCAGGCTATCGGCGATATCAAGCAGCTCTTCGAGAAAGTGAGACACATAGACAATGCCGACCCCTTCGTCCCTCAGTTTGCGAATTACTCCATGCAGCCGGTCTACTTCGTTTTTGCCAAGTGCTGATGTGGGTTCATCGAGAATTAACACACGCGGCCTCTGCAGCAAGGCTCTCGCAATCTCAACCAGTTGCCTGTCGGCGAGCGACAGGCTGTCAACCTTTGTAGCCAACGGTGCCGCTAATCCTAGTGACCTCATCATCTGTGAGCTTCGATGAGCTCTTTCTGTGCGCTTCTCGCGACTGCCGGTCATCCATAGGTTCTCCATCACTGACAACGCGGGAAAGAGGGACAACTCCTGAGACACGATGGCGATTCCCTGCCTCCCCGCGTCGGCCACTGACGAAAGTGAAACCTCAGTACCATCCAGACGCAACGCCCCTTCGTCTGCTTGCATCGCGCCCGCCAGAATTTTGAGGAGTGTCGACTTGCCAGCTCCATTTGCTCCGACCAGGCCCTTGACTTCCCCCCGAACCACGTCGAAATCTACCTGGTTGAGCGCACAGTTCGCGCCGAACCTCTTGCTGATTCCTTGCAAAGACATGATGACAGTCATCCGTTCCTCCGGTTGCAAGTGGATAGTCGGTTATGACCTAGTGATACCATTTCTCGAGCGGCTGAAGCTGAGGTGGATTCTTGATCAACTGATCGAGCACTGGCTTGTAGTAGCGGTATTCACTGTCCTTGTCCTTGTGGGCTGCGATAACAGCATCAACGTTAGACGCGTCGATCCGCTCGACCGGTGCCTCGAACCAGCCCGTTGGCATTGGTTGACCGGCCAACAGATGTGAGGCCAACTGATAAACAGTCATGAACCCACTAACGAAATTGTTTTGCGGAAACGCAGCCAGAATCTTGCGCCCTTTAATATCGTCGAGAATTTCCACAGCGTCGTTCAGCGAAATGACCGGAACGCCGCGCTTCTGGTCACTAATGATCTTGGCGATGTTTTCGTTACCATACTCACAGGCGTCCATATAGGCCAGCGCGTCAGGATGCGCCTGGACTGCTTGTGACCACGCTGAGTAGTTTTGCGAACGGTCAATCTTGCTGTCGAATGTCGCCGGGAACGCCACATTGGGTAACTGGGTGTGAATGGCGTGCTTAAAACCCGCCAAATCGGCATCCAGCGTTCCGATGCCACGTGCACATGCTCCCGTGATGACCTCGCCCGAAATCTGCGACGCCGGTTTCCCTGATCGCGCAAGAATGTCTTTCGCAACAACTTCGCCGGCTTTTTCGGCCATGACGAACTGATGTTGTCCGATGAACAACGCCGACTTCACGGTTGCAGCCGGTGGATCGCTCATCCAGGCAATCCCGACGCCTTGACCTTGGGCCTGTTTGGCCGGTTCAACAAAATAGGCCTGCGATACATCCACGATCACGATGCCGTCGCTACCGGTCTGAAGCTCGCTTTGGAACATCTGCACTTGTTTGGCCGGATCATACTCCGCCGGTCCAACCACCTTTAAACGGACCTTTCCGCCAAACTGGGCGGCAGCGACCTCTGCACCTTCACGCACCTGCGTCGACCACTCCATTGAGTTAAATGCCAGCACCACCGAAATAGTGACGGATTTCTTGGCTTCGGCCGCGCGCGCCAGACCTCCGACTGCGAGCAATGCAGTCGCGCAAGCAGCGATCGCCAACGATCGAAAGATAGACGAAACCGATCGGCACCACACTTTGATTCTCATAATCTCGTCTCCTGGTATTGGTTTTATGAAGCAACATCGATCCAACCGAAACCACTGAATTGGAATCGGCATGTCAATCTCAATGCTACGGAGCTGCCGCGCCGCGTTTCCGCTTGAGTACCCGATCCAGCGAGATGGCGACCAGAATCACAAGTCCCGTGATGAGCTCAGCATAATTTGAGTCGATTCCAAAGAACACGATGCCACTGTTGATCGTCGAAATGATCAACACACCAAGAACCGCGCCCAGCATCGTTCCCGATCCACCGGCCAGGGATGTACCCCCGATGACCGCGGCAGCGATGACCTGAAGTTCCAAACCGTGCCCGACAGTCGGGTCAGTTGACTTAAAGAATGCCAAGGTCAGTACACCAGAAAGACCCGAAAGCAGACCAACCAGCGCGGTGACGCTTACGCGGACCCGCGAGACCCGAATACCAGTGAAAAACGCCGCCTGGGTGTTGGAGCCGACAGCACGCACGGCTGTTCCGAAGCGAGAATGAATAAACACGACATGAAGGACAATTCCAACGGCGACCATTGTCCAGAAGGCAGCAGGAAGTCCAAACCAGTCGTTTCCGAACAACCGGAAAAAGGTGTGACCTTCCGGCATTCCGATGATGGGTTGTGCATTCGAGATAGTCAGGGTGATGCCGACAAACAGCGGCAGTGAACCAAGTGAAACAATAATCACCGGCACCTGAATCAGGTTCGCAATGATTCCATTTGTGGCCCCGAGTAGTGTTGATACACCAAGGGCGATGAGTACCGCCATCCATGGATCAAGTCCCGACGACTTTATCAGTATCGCGCTGATTGTCGTCGCCATCGCATAGATTCCGCCAACCGACAGATCCAACTCGATCATTGAAATCATAAAGACCATGCCAAATGAAATGATCGTGACAAGTGAGGCCTGCCGTAGGATGCTAACGATTGATGCGAGGTTAAAGAAAGCATGGTTTGGAATCCCGATGCACAAAACCATTGCAGCCAACGTCATGACCAGCCCTCTTTCTTCGAATCTCTGCCAGCGAGCACGTAATGTAGTATCACTACCCACTCCATATTCGTGCTGACCTTGCGCGGGATTCGCACCTTCCGGCGCGTTGGCCATTGCGCTCGGCACTGCTCCCGAGCGTTCGGCAGACGAATGTCCGCTCATGCTTGTCTCCTGGTATCGTTCAACCCACACATCAACAAATGAATGACTAGGTGTTTCTTACGCAGATCAGTGAACCATGTCTGCATCCGAATGTACGTCGACACAGATAGTGTGTTCGTCGCTTACCGGGACGATCGCTCTGACCATGGATCTAAATCTTCCAATTTAATACGCACTGCAAATTGTTAAACATGAATTTCAGCAGCCTGAACCCAACCGCTGCGCACATTGACCGGCTTCTCGTGACATGCGGCGCGTGCGCTCTCCATCAAGGTCTTCCACTTAAGCGCATAGGAATCAACCTGTTCCCGATCAACCCCACGTCATCTTCGCTTCATTAAACAACAATACTAACCATGTGTAAAGTATATGGCGCGAAAAGAGCGCTGGAAAGTGCATCTCGCTTACCCTGGTAGCTGTCGCATCCTGATGCTGCGGGACGTTACGCAGTCGTCCGCTCGATCACGACATAAGTCCCGGACGTCCTCTGCAATAGTTGCCTCGCCATGGCAGAGCACAATCCATCTTTATCGCCGTGATCAGCTGTGTCCGGGTGGCACAGCACCCAACTCGAATTCTTTGGTCAGCGGGTTATTGCAGCTTCTCATCGGTCCGTCCGGCCGTGGACGTCGAGCCCCGCCTCAACCAAGATACGGCGAGTGGTCGTCCCGCTGCGCGTACCCGCCTTGCGCGCGGTCATCGCATTGGCCCTGTGCGAAAACACCTCGCATCCGATACGCGTCAAACTACCAGCTGCCTCTACGGCGTTTAGCGTCTGTAGAACGTTCAGTTGCCCCTCACCGGGAAATTCCCGCCACGACAGCATGTCATCGACAAGATCCTCCCCACGCATCGCAATGAAGCCGTCGGAAAGTTGCATCGAGCGAAGATATCGAGAATCGATCTTCTTCAGTGTTTCCAGTGACGAGCCGCCCTTGACGAAGTGCCACGTATCGACAAGCACCCCCGAATTCGGACGTGCCGCCTCGCTGACAATCGACCACGCGGCTTCGAGGGTCGGGAGTCCCAGGATAGGCATGAATTCAAGGTCGACCCACACACCTGCCGCTGCGACGCGATCGCAAAGATCGGCGAAGCCTTCGACGAGCACATCATGTGGAATCGAGCCGGGCGGATATCCGGCCACAGCGAGGATAGTCGATATGTCCAGCTCGGCACAGATGTCGAGTGCTTCATCCATGGAGACGTCGAATCGTTCCCGCATTTCGCGCGAGGCGTTTGGTGGCACGCGAATCGGCGCCCAGCTGCTCAACGTGTCGAAGTGCCGGATTGGCACGCCCGCCTCCTCAGCGAGATTGCGGATCTCTAAGCCACTCATTCCGGCTTTGCGCGCATCTCGATAGGTATCGGGGGCAATCGACATGCTGGTAAAGCCGCCGGCAGCGGCGGCCTCGACGTGCTCTCGAAAGGGTTTTAAGCGGACGCAGGCCGACCAGAACACCAGATCTTCGATATGGTTCATCAAACTCTCTCCCAAGTCTTTGAACTCGTCAGGCGTGACCCGACAATATGAAAGCGTTACGGAATCGCCGACAACCCGGAGTCATACGCGACGACCAAATCGCCATTCCGCTGTTGCCGGTCCACGTTCAATTGAGACCTGACACCTGACCCTACGTTGCTGGCGAGGAACTTGTACCGAGCCATCAAGATGAGCGTGACAAGCGTGTGACGATCTTCTGCCGAGGTGATGAAAGAACAACTTCGATTACGCCGTCGATATCCTGCTGTACCGTCACGATATCCGTGGGTGTGGAGGGTGCATCCAGCCGCCACGTGCGGCCAAACGAGCCCGTGGATGCATGATCTATAGTGCGCGGCAACGGGACTCGCCGACGCTGCCGGCACGATTGCCCGAAATTCGCTCGTCTCTGCATCGCCGTCTTTCACGCGAGCCAATCAACGGCAACGTAGACTTGCTTGTCTTACTTGCCGTGAAATGAGATATCCGGCGGCACTGCATCAATATCGAACGCCGCTGCCGTGTTAAGAAATCCGCGAGTTGCGTCGTCGCTGCCGTACAGATCGATGCAGATATCAAGCATGCTGGAGTCAGCTCCCGCGGCCCCACCGCTCGACCATGCTTTGAGCAGCGTACGCGTCGTTGCGAACGACATTGTCGGACCATTCACGAGCTTTGAAATCAACTCTCCGGCAACACGGGAAAGAGAATCCATCGACGCTACGTGTGTTGCAATTCCGAGCTTGGCCGCCTGCGTGCCAGATATCGGCTCACCTAGCATGACAAAACGCGAGGCGCGGCCGCGTCCAACGCGCTCAGCGAGGCGCTGCAGGGCACCTGCAAGAGGCAGCATTGCGGTCGTGACCTCGACACAGCGGAATATCGAGTCATCGGCGGTAACAATGAAGTCGCAACTCAAGGCAAGCTCGAAACCACCCCCGAATGCAGCGCCCTGCACTATCGCGACCGTCGGGACGCGCAGTGCTTCGATTGCCCGATACGAACTGTTGACTTTCGCGACAAAGGTACGAAACCAGTTGGCGTCCCTTCCTGGCCATTCCCGCACCTCTCCGCCAAGGCTGAAGTTTGGCCCTTCCGCACGCACCACCAGTACCCGGATATCACCTTCGCTCGCTTCACGGACGGCCTCCTCGAGGCAGTTCGCGAAGCGCACGTCGAGCCTGTTGTAAGGAGGATTGGCAAGCACGATGCTGCCAATATTGTCGGTACGTTCAAAGCGTATGCTTTTCATCGGAGGGGTTCTGTCGTTGGATTGATCGGACGCACACCCATCCCACACACATCGGCGTGGGCGCGTGCTCTTCGTTGATCAACAATGTCACCCATCGACACTTCCAGCGCCAGCTGGTATTTATACTTACCACTAGTAAAATATACTAGGAGACGATGTTCGATGCGCCAAGCTGGGATTCGGCACATTGACCGCTCATGCACCGGGGTCCGTTGGCGTTTGTATTGAGCTAACCGGCGCTCACGTCGAGCGTGTTGGGAAGTTCGTGCTCGGACAATTCAGCGGCGCACGACGCTGATCGCAGCCGATGCTCGAGACTGGAGCTGCCCGATCCGTCGACCTGCTGAATCCGGGGTAGGAGCTAAGTCCTGGGAGCGCGGAGGCACATTGCGTGGGCAGCGACAGTGATGGTAAGCGACCGCGCTGGAGTTGCCCGTACCGTAGCGCGATCCCAGTAATGAACTGCGGCATTCGCATCGCGCTCGGCGAGCAGCGCCTGACTAAGAGTCCCGGAGGCCCGAGCCGACGGGCTCGGCCTCAAGCGTGTCCCGAAACACGTCAGCCTTTGACCTTCGAATCGGCTATCACGCGCGATCGCGGCGTCACGTTCGATGCTTTGCCAGAAGACTGCGGTGCACGTTCTTTCTTTTGCGCAGCTAACGCCTTGCCGAATACCAGTTCATCTACGGTACACCAATAAGCATCCGCAACAGCAGGATCCGACGGCGAAACATGGCTTGTCGCAAGCATCTCAGGACCGAAACCCGAAAGCGTTGAGGTCAGGCTAATCAGCAAATAGTGAAAGATAATTGGCTCGACGTTGGGCAACACCCCTTGCTCTTGCGCGGCACGAATCTGAGGCAACAACCATTCGATTAAGGGACTCAACACCGAATCAGCAACCCACTGCAGCCGTGCACTGTGCGTCCGTGCTTCCTGACGCATGAACCGATGGAATTCCGGATACTCGACTGTGAAGCGAAAAAGCGTTTGGTACACCAGTCGCAGTCGCTCCACGGCCGTCAGAGAATCGCTGTCGGAAAGACGCGCATCCCACTCGTCGCGAATCCTCAAGAACACATGCTCGGCCACCGCCCGCCAAAGATCGTCTTTCGTTCGAAAGTGATATGTTATGAGCGGGTGCTGAAGCCCAATCCGATCAGCGATGCTACGAACGCTCGCTGCCTCGAAGCCCTTATCTGCAAATTCGGAAAGAGCCGCATTCAGGATTGCGCACCGGGTCTCCTGCGCGCGCTGTTGCTCTGCACGCTTCAGTTCCGTCGGACGACGCGTTCCCAAGGTCGCTTTCTTCGAGTTTTTGCTTCGTTCCATCTAGTCTTTAAGTTTCGAAATCGTGAAGGAAAGTTGCCGAAGAACGGGGACGGCGTCGACGGCGGCCCTCCGCGCGAAGGACATGAAAACTGCAGTCATGGCGCTTATGCCGGTTGCGCAGCGTCCCAATCGGCAGGATAACCCGTCGTGGATTAAACCGCACCTACATGCGGTGGAATTAACAATGTGCAGGAGACATCCCGCACCATCTTGAGGGCGCCTGCCTACCTACCGAATTTGCCGTGGCCGGCGCCTTCCGCAGTCTTCACTAATCTTGCATCGTGCGCCAAGTACAAGTCCGCCATACGTGAACGACCATAAGGTTCGCTGCCGAAAAGGACAGTATATAAGAGATGGTGGCTCCGAGGCGGTCCGGTAGCTCTTCGCGCCTGTCGAGGAGAGATGCATCGCCAACAGTCTGACCTGTCGCGCCAGCAGCGAGCAGATCGGCGCCTAGACTGTCACTCCCACGCCGTCGAGTGCCGATCTCAGGGATGAACCACAGATGTCACCGATCATGTCAGCGTCCATAGCGTCGAGTCCGGACGAAAAAATCTCTGGCCCAACACGTGAAAGCGCTCCGATCTCGCGTAGCGTGGCCAATGTGCTCTCGATAGGAAACTCCCCTTCACCTGGCGGCAATCGATCCAGAAAGCAATCCTGGTAGCGCGAACGACTTGCGGGCACTTCTCGAAGACCGTCGGAGATCTGAACAGCAGTAATCTTCTGGCCGGGAATCGTTTCCAACAGAGCCTGATCCGCACCACTCCTCACATAGTGCCAAAAATCGAACGTCAGGCCACCGTTTGCTCGATCCGCAGCGCTCACGATAGACCACGCGGTTGCTAGATCGGGAATACCCAAATCGAGTGGGATAAACTCCAGATCAACTCGCATTCCATGCGACGCAGCACGATCGCACAACGCCGCAAAACGTTCTATCATTTTCTCCAACGTCACTTGCCCCGGCGGAGCCGCCGAAATTGCAGTGCAGGAGTCGACCTGCAGTGCATCGGCGATACGGAAGAAGTCATCCTCGCTAGTAGAAACGAACGCGAGAGGAACGATTGACAGGTCAAGTCGATGCGGCTTCCAGCTGGGCAACCACCTGGCCAAAGGATCAAGGGACACGATCCGAACGTCGTGATCCTTCGCCATTGAAAGAATGTCTGCAGTGGATAGCCCAGCTGCAAGCCAGCCCAAGTACTCGAGCGGAGTCACGCTTAGCCCCCCGAAACCCGCCCGCACCGTGGCACGAAACCGTTCGAGAAGTGGCAAAGCCCTGACGTTACCGCCCCACATAACCAAGTTGTCTCGCTTCATTTGTTATCTGCCAATTCGCACTTCTTCGCGGTTCAGAAACTGGGTCGGTTGCTCGAGCAGGAGTTACGGCCCGGTTTGGTCATATTGGCATTTCTTACGATCCGAAATGCACACCAATAATCTATATACCTACCCATATGAGCTATCCACACAGGCTCGGCGGGCTACAGCAAGAACACTTCCACCGGAGGCTTCGAACTGGAAACTTCGGTTCCCCAAGCCTCTCATGCGCCTCGTCCTTTGCTCCATTAGACATCAATACAAACCACTTGTAAAGTATAAGCATCGCGGAGCAGATGCACCGAGGGCGCTGACGTAAGAAAGCTTTAAGTCGCCACCAGCAGAAAATGCGAGCGGAGAATTGCACGAATGCCGATAGACGCCCCGAGACATTAGAATCGAACGCGCCGGCGCCTGAAGCTACGCGGCCAGTCATAGACCGGCTTCCAGCCTTCGGCATCCATACACGATCCGTATACCAAAACGATGTTTTTGATCACGGCGGCGGTCTGGCTGTCTTGCGCCATCGCTCCGGCTGATGCAGACAGGCAAGCTGAGCGGACAAGGAAAGAATCGATGCCGCGATCAGCAAAATTCTCACGGCGAAACTGCATCGATCAAGGGGGATTTCTGCAAATAGTTGGCTAGACTGAGTAACCAGGAATGACAGTGGAGCGCTCGTCTGTCAATCCCTCTACTTCTCCGGGAACGGCTGGGAGTTCTGCATATATCGGCTCATAGCGCAGAAGCCGTACTGGATTTGGCTACGGAAGAGAACGTTGCAGAAGCTGCCCGGGCCGACGCAGTCTATCCAATACGTATTGCTCCGGCGTGAGCGCATTCTGATCCAGTATCGTTTCCAGCAACTCACGATCGCTACCCATACCGCGCTGGCTACAGACGTTGCGTGTTCGAAGGTCGTTGATCCCAGTGGATTGAAAGATCGACAACATCCAGCTAATAGGAATTGTTCCAGCCTGCGATTGGCGGCACGTGCCAAGTGCGCGCGCATACACGCTGCACCGGAGCTTCCGCAACACGTCGGTTGCCTGAGATGCCACTACCGCCGTTCAGACTTCATCAATCTCTAACTTTTCAAGTATATTGCGCATGAGGCCGACGCGTTGCCATTGGAGCCATTTGATATAGCATGTCCGTGCAGGCGGAAAGTGCGCCGGTAACCTGTGCCACTTCTCGTTACTGGTGATGACCCAAAGAATCGCATTCAATACGTCCCGCGGATCCCGTGCGCGCCGGCCAAACCGCTCCCTCGAATCCCAGCACAGTAAGTAACTGACGCGCTGCCAAGTCTCGTCAGAAAGAGGAATATCTACCACATTGCATCCAGTTCATTATAAGGATAGTTGGACGATTACTCTGAGATACGCAGCGCGAACGTCGATAACGGAGCAGCATTTGTCGAAGTATGCTGGCTTGGTCTGCTCCATTCATCGATGTTCCGCACACAGCGCGTATGTGCTACGGGGCGACCTTCGCCGCTTCGTAATACTCGGCGACAAGACCGTCCGGATGGCGTACCAGAAGATTGCGCCCACCGATCGCTTCGCGCGGTTCATGAAGGATGGTGGCACCCTTTACCTGTAGCCAAGGTACAAGCCCATCCAATGAGTCCACCATTAGCACTGCTTGCGCGTCGCGGATGGGCTTGAGCGCTTGCTCGCTTCCCGCCAGCAAGATAAAGCCTCCGATGACAGCAACTTCGATTCCTGTCTCGGCGATGGAGATCCGCCGTTCGCAAGTCTTTCCTTGGATTGCCTCATAGAAGGCGATGGTGCTCTCCAGTCGATCAGGTTCGACATAGAGACGAAAAGCCTGATTGAGTATTCGCATGGACGTTATCCCTCGTGTCGCATAACGATGCATTCGAAATTGCCAGTTTGTGTCGCCGCGTTCATTGCCTCTGGAAGTGCGGACAGGGGATACGTACGCGGGCGAATCGCATTCATATCGAGTTGTCCGCTACGTATTAGATCGAGAAGGCGCCGGTAGGCGTCCCGCGGGTACATGAACTGGCCAATAATCTCCCAGCCGTTGAGCATCACCTCGGTGTAAGGGATGGGCAAAGGCGCCGTCATAGTGCCCATCAACACCAGCCGGCCTCCTCGTGCAAGGCTGCGTAGCGCGGCGAGCGTCATGTTCGGGTCGCGTGCATTTCCAACCATATCGAAGGCCATGTGCGCGCCGCCGTCGGCCGCTGCGCGAATCTTGGCCACATCGGCCTCAACGTCACCCGTGGATTGGATGGGTACGACACGACCGTGCCCGACCGCCGCGATTGCTTCGAGGGCCGCCTCGTTTCGACCAACGGCGATGATGCGTCCCGCGCCCATTGCCAGGGCTACGATAACCGCTGCCGTGCCATAGGCGCCGGTGGCGCCGGAGACGATCAGCGTTTCGCCGGCAGCGAGCCTTCCGCGCAACAGCCCCCCGTATGGCACGATATGGCGCATGGACACTGCCAGTTGCGTGGCGTCCAACTGGGACAGATCCGCGGCAGGAGTGACGGCGCTAGCCGGAAATAACGCATACTCGGCCAGAGTTCCGTCACCCCAGTCTGCTTGGACCTGCTGCGCGATCGGGCCGTTCGCGGTGACGCCGATCAGAATCTGCGCCGGGTCCTGCACGTTCTCCTGGGCAACAAAGTGTGAAGAGAGAACAACGCGCTGGCCGGGCTTCAGATGCCAGATACCGCGACCAACAGAATGGACAACTCCAACACCGTTTCCACCTGGAACGAAGGTCCGTTGGGGCGCATTGTAGATGGGCAGCTTGCCCTCGACATAGGCCTTCAAATAGGACATCAGCGAGGACGCTTCGATCCGAACGACCACGCCACCGGCACGGGGCTCTGGAATGGGAATGTCGTTTAGACTCAGTGCCCCTCCTAACCGCTCTAATTGCCAGGCTTTCATAAATATCGCTCCTCTCCGATTCAAGTTGGGGCCGCGAAAGCTCGCAGTCCCCTTCTTCGACGACAGCACCGCGCCGCCCTCCAAATTTCTTTGGGCGGGGATTTAATCAGTCCCACAACACCTCGCGGATCTGAACAAACTGTTGGCACTGAACTGTCGCAACGATGCTGTTATGATCGCGCAGCCTAGGCTCACGACGTATAATCAAATGATCATATTTGTTTATAGATCGTACATTTATGGACACCCTCTCCGACGTGCTCTCAACGCTTCGCGTCAGTAGCGCGCTATCTTCGAGGTTCGAAGGACGCGGCAAATGGGCCTTTCGCTTTCCCCCCTATCAGCATGTCAAGTTTGGGTGTGTGCTTTCTGGACAACTGCACGTATGGATTGAGGGCGGCAAAGCCCCGGCGGTCCTGGAGGAAGGCGATTTTTACATGCTCACCGACGGCCAGCCGTTCTACACCGCCAGCGATCCAGATCTACCCCCGCTCGATGGACCGACTAGCTACAATGCCGTCCGCGGCAACGACGGCGTCGTCCGTTATGAGGGAGTTGGTGGCCAAGCACTAGTGAGCACGGCCGGGGGGCGATTCACGTTCGAGGACGATGTTGCTGAAATTCTGCTCCGACATCTCCCTCCCCTAATCCATCTTCGCGCAAAGGACCTGCAATCGCATCCACTGTCACAGGTTCTGGATTTGTTGAGATGGGAAACCACCAGGTCACATCTAGGTGCCGAGGTTGCCAGCAGTAGTCTTGCTGCGCTCGTTTTGGTCAATGTACTGCGCGCCTACGTCGAGTCGAGGCGGCAGCCCCAAGGCTGGCTGGGCGCTCTGTCGGACCCCAAGATCGGCAGTGCGCTCTCGATGATGCATACGCAACCCGGAGAGCGATGGACATTGCAGAGCCTCGCGAATGCCGTAGGCATGTCCCGAACGGCGTTCGCAGAGCGCTTTAAAAGCCTGGTCGGAAGCGCTCCTCTCGAATACCTTTATCAGTGGCGCATGACCCTCGCGCGCGCCGCACTCAGGCACTCCGAAGAGTCCTTGATGCAGATTGCCTCTCACGTCGGCTACCTTTCCGATACGGCATTCAGCATTGCGTTCAAGCGCTCGACGGGGCAAAGCCCGGGCCACTTCCGCACGGAGAGTCGAAGGGGCTAGTTGCATTTGGCGTTACTACGCGCTTAACCGACGCTCCAGTTCTCGGCCGACCAACTTCAAGATGCGATGACGGCACGAATTCCTGAACGATTTAATAATAAATGTGTTCGATGCGTTATGGACTCACCTCATGATCGGTGTAACCATTGAATCTACCTCATGACGCGTCGAGTTGACTCGTCGCAGCGTGAAGGATCGCGTGGCAGGCCAGCGTGGTTCCTCGCGAGGTGGACGCTGGTCCGCTTTCCATTTTAGCAATTTTATCGACGATCAAACAAGCCATGGCTCTTCACGCCGCCAAGCATCATTCATCAGGACAACTACTTCCTTTTCGCGAATCGTTGACGGCAATGTTGGGCATCTGCTTTGTCATCGTGCTAGTCGCGCTTGATCAAACAGTGGTCGGTACGGCTCTCCCGACTATCGTCTCAGAGTTGAAGGGCTTCGACCTGTACGCCTGGGTTGCAACTTCCTGCTTGTTGGCCACCGTTGTGACGGTACCAATCTTTGGAAGGCTAGGTGATCATTACGGTCGAAAGCCTTTTGTGATCGCGTCCATCACGGTATTTACAGTGGCCTCTGCGCTATGCGGCCTGGCGTTCAGCATGCCGTTTTTGCTGGTGGCAAGATCGTTGCAAGGCATTGGTGGTGGCATGTTGTTCGGCACGGTATTCGCGTGCGTTGCCGATTTGTTTCCCTCATCGGTCCTTCGTCTTCGCTGGCAGGTGATGCTCAGTTCGGCGCTTGGCATTTCCAACGCCATTGGGCCGTCCCTTGGCGGGTTGCTGACGCAATACTATGGTTGGCGATCCGTGTTCTATGTAAATTTACCAATCGGCTTACTCTCGCTGTTTTTCGTATGGCGTTTTTTGCCGTATGTACGACAACGTAAGCATCGCGATGATGGTATGCGGATCGACTGGCCGGGCGCTGCCCTCATCGCAATCACACTTGGTGCAGTGCAATTGTTTGTCGAGTTGGTATCAAGAATTGGTTTGAGTTCCATCTCATTCATTTTCTTGATCGTCGGCATGACGGGCGGCGTCGCTCTATTCAGATGGGAAAAGAACTGTGCTTATGCCATGCTTCCCACTGAAATGTTCCGTAACGCGAGCTTGTTCGGCCTGTTCAAGCTTGCGATTTTTGCGGGCTTTACGATGTTTTCCCTGCTCTTGTATGTGCCGTTACTGTTTCAGGGAGGCTTCGGTATGTCGCCCAAAGATTCCGGTCTCTTTGTCACGCCGCTGGTGGTGTTTATCACCATTGGCAGCATCCTGAACGGGCGGGTCGTCACGCGAGTCACCAATCCGAACGTCATGCTTTTTGTCGGTTTCGCGTTGCTGGCAATCTCCTGCGCTGGCTCAGCGCTCACCACATCTGCCATGCCACGCCAGGTCCTGCTTGCTTTCATGCTGGTCGGCGGCATGGGATTTGGCTTTGTTATGCCCAACTTGACTGTATTCGCGCAGCAGGCAGCTGGCCGTGAACATCTGGGAATTGCATCTGCCCTGTTACAGTCGCTTCGCATGTTAGGCGGCATGGTCGGTACCGCATTGATCGGTACGATCGTCCGTCACGCCTACAGCGGTCGCGTGCGACTAGCCTTAGGAAAGTGCGGAGCCAGTCGATGGACGAATAGCCTGGGTGACCCGCAGATTCTGGTGAATCGCTCCGCGCAACGCGCATTACTATCGCAAGTCGCCGACGCTGGACAGAGGGGTGAGTTGCTGCTCAATACCGCCCGTCATGCTTTGGTTGATGCGATTCATGTCGGCTTGACATTTGCGGCGGCCATCGCGCTGATCGCCGTCTGGCAAGCGTGTCGAGTACCGCGCACAAAATTAGGTAACCCGTTCAATCCGTTAATGCCCGCGGAATGACTGTCAGGAGCGAAAATACGCGGATAGGTCAAATCGGCTGTATTGCGATTCTGCCTTCCGGTTTCCAATTCCAAGCCCAACTCATTCGGAGAATAATCATCAAAGGAACCCACTTTTCTTCAATCCCGTTTCTCGCAGCGCTCCTCGTTGTGAAACCTTCCTGTGCGCAAACCTCGCAAACCCCTCTAACGCGAGCTCAAGTCAAGCGGGAACTCGTTCAACTCGAGCAGGCTGGCTACGACCCCCGCGTAAATCAACTGGACTACTTAGCCAGCCTGGAAGCTGCGCAGCGGAGGGTTGCTTCTGCACAGGCAACAGCCTCGGACGCCAAATCGTCGGGACGGTTCTCGTCAACATCGGTAAGCCAGCCAAGTACGACACAGCCTTGAGCTGGGCTGTCCCATGCCCAGCAGACCTTAAAGTCGTTGCCCCCTTGGATCAACAGTGGCGCTATGAAAAAGTTCGCTGGCCTGATTGCAGAAACCCTCAAGTACTGCCATCGGCGCCAGGAAGCGCACGAAGGTGTTCATCTGCGTGATGGAGCAGAGCCGAAAAGGTTTTCGTTCTAATAATGCTTCGGACAAGGATAACAGGCAATGAATCATCAACCGGCTTAGTGACGCGGTGAATCGCTCACGGAAACTTCAGGAAATACATGTCTAAGTTAGCTCAAAAAGTGGCAATCGTTACCGGTGGTTCACGCGGCATCGGTGCGGAAATCGCGAAACGTCTGGCCGCGGATGGCGGCATGAATGCCTGATCCTGGACGCATACTCGGCCCACGGATTTGAAGAGAGAGGGAGTCCGTGCGGATGCGACGGAGAGTCGATGAACTAGCTGATTCGGCTCTCCATTAACGAAGCCGTGTAGTAACGAAGCCGCGCCGACGCAGTTCGCGGGCACAACCTGTATCTGGTTCGCTTACGACGCCGAAGCCAACTTTAAATGTTAAATGCTACCCCCGTTAGCCCTTCGCTCAAGATCCAAAGCCGTTCGGCAAGATCCGCATCAATTGCCCAAGGCCGCACTCCAGACTCCCGTTTTGCATCCGGATGAACGATCTCGGCGACGTCGACATCCTCGCAGTAGACCCCACCGAGGCCGTCTAGCAGTTTGCTCGTAGCGCACCAGACGCTTGTCGCGGCGCCTTGTTCGACGGTCTTGTAGAGATGAGCCTTCTCGGCCGGTATGTTGCCATGCATGTCACGAAATCCCATTGCAAGCATTTCGTCGCCAGATAGGTGTCGGCTCAAATCCGTGGCGATGAATCCAGGATGCAAAGAAAATGCGCGAAGGCCGTACGCCTCACCGCGCGCATCCATAGCGACCGCAAAGAGTGCGTTGGCAGACTTGGCCTGAGCATATGCATCCCACTTGCGATACTCCCGGCGTTTGAAATTTGGATCCTCGAAATTCACGCCGCCCCTGCGATGCGCCCGTGAGGAAACCGATACGACCCGTGCCTCTCCCCCGGAACGTAGGGACGGCCAAAGGCGCGCGGCAAGCTGAAAATGTCCTAAATGATTTGTAGCGAACTGCAATTCGTAGCCACGCGCATCGCGTTGCAATGGTGTTGCCATAACCCCTGCGCTATCGATGAGAATGTTCAGGCTGCGGCCTCTTTCAATGAAACCTCGAGCAAAAGCATCGATCGATCCGCCGTCTGACAGATCGAGTTCGCCAACCTCGACTCGCGGAACATCCCGAAGCACAATCCGCGCGTGATCCGGCCTACGCGCAGGAACAATGACCGTCGCTCCTGCATCGGCCAAAGCTCGCGTCGTCTCCAGGCCGATGCCGGAATAACCTCCTGTTACGATCGCGGTCTTCCCGCCAAGGTCTTGCCCGTCCAGTGCTTCCTGGGCGGTGGTCCTTCCCCCGAAACCCGAGTGAATAGGCGCTTGAATAGTTGTCACTTTCGCTTAACTCCCAAAGGACTCTGCGCACGCACGTCGCGGCCGTGAAGGTTTCCACCCAGCGGATGAAAGACGGTTCGTTGCTCCGAACGTGGCGGGGGCGAACCGGAATTGCGCGCGCGTCGTCCATTACGTCGGCCTCCTGTTCGTTCAGATTTGGCTCACGCCTCGACGCCGGGTTCGAAAGCGGGCAGAGGCCGAATCAATGGCGTCAGGGTTTCGCGCGCTTCCGCCGGAGTGATAAACAGGCGCTCAGGAATCTGAATATTCGTCGCTGCGCCTAGTTCTCCACCAAACTCCCCCCTGAGTTGCCCACGTTCATCAAACGGCCAGAACGTGAGTGCTGTCTTCGCCCGAGCATAGAAGCCCTCAGGGTCGTCGCACTTCTCGCCCATTGCGAGGATTTGCTGCCCCGTTACAAAGTTGATGGATGTGGAGAAGGTGGTGAACGATGTCGCAGACAGATGAATCTCCTGGTCGTGCTGGTAAATGACCGGCGAGCTTTCGGCGATCTTTCTATAGTATTCCTTCAAAGCCACTGTACCCCTGACTTCAACTCTCTGATTCTTAAAGCGAAGAATATATAGTGGGTCGTCAACCATCATCCCCGGATCAAAAATTTGCTCCCAGTTTCCACTATTCTCCGCGCGTGAATGACGTTGATAGTTCAGGAGCATCTGCCGTTGCAACGGTGAGAGAGCATCGGTTGCAAGAAGTTCATCAACCCTTCGCAAACTTTCGGGCATCTTCAGCTTCTTTTCGTTCAAAAAATCATAATTTCTCATCGCGCGTCTCCAGTTGATTGGTCACACCTTCCGGTGGCAATTCGTATAGTCGATCTCAGGATGCGCCGCCCTGGTGGGACATTCAATTAGGATTTGATGAAGTAAGACTTTTCAAATCCTTAACTCTGCTTCCGCGCTTGCGTAGCACTCTCCGCAGGTGCGTGGTGGCGTGCAGTCGGCCGGCGAGCCAAAGCTGCGGCCAAGATGACATTGAAGGTTAACCTGGCGAGAACCTTGACTTATGAAATTCGCGATTCCTCAAAGTGCCGAACTCTGCGACAGTTGAAGAACCCGCGCATGCGTGCGGGCCGCCATGATAGTGAGGAGAACACGAGTGAAGCTTTTGGTGGCTGTGAAGAGGGTGAACGACTCAAATATAAAAGTCAGTGTGAAGTCGGACGGCACGGGCGTCGACATCGCGAACGTGAAGATGTCGATGAATCCGTTCGACGAAATCGCGGTTGAAGAAGCCGTTCGTCTGCGCGAAGCAGGCGTGGCGACAGAAGTGATCGCCGTGTCGGCCGGCGTGACGCAAGCGCAGGAAACGCTGCGTACAGCGCTCGCGATCGGTGCGGACCGTGCGATCCTGATCGAGTCGAACGAAGAACTGCAGCCGCTGGCCGTTGCCAAGCTGCTCAAGGCGCTGGTCGACAAGGAACAGCCTGGGCTGGTCATTCTGGGCAAGCAGGCCATCGACGACGATTCGAACCAGACCGGCCAGATGCTGGCTGCGCTGGCGAACCTGCCGCAAGCCACGTTCGCCTCGAAGGTGGTTGTGGCCGACGGTAAGGCTACGGTGTCGCGTGAAGTGGACGGTGGTGCCGAAACGCTGTCGCTGAGCTTGCCGGCTGTGATCACGACCGATCTGCGTCTGAACGAGCCGCGCTACGTGACGCTGCCGAACATCATGAAGGCGAAGAAGAAGCCGCTGGAAATCGTCAAGCCGGAAGACCTGGGTGTCGACGTTACGCCGCGTCTGAAGACGCTGAAGGTTGTCGAGCCGCCGAAGCGCTCTGCCGGTGTGAAGGTGCCGGATGTGAAGACGCTGGTCGAGAAGCTGAAGACCGAAGCCAAGGTGCTCTAAGGACAACGCAGGAGACGGACGAAATGACGAATCTGGTAATTGCAGAACACGATAACGCGTCGATCAAGGCCGCGACGCTGAACACGATCGCAGCGGCGCAGAAGATCGGTGGTGATATTCACGTGCTGGTGGCAGGTCACAACGCACAAGCTGCGGCCGATGCCGCAGCGAAGATCGCAGGTGTTTCGAAGGTGTTGCTGGCCGACGCGCCGCAACTCGAAGCAGGGCTGGCCGAAAACGTCGAAGCGACGGTGCTGAACATCGCGAAGGACTATTCGCACATCCTCACGCCGGCGACGGCTTACGGCAAGAACATCGCGCCGCGTATCGCCGCGAAGCTGGACGTCGCGCAGATCAGCGACATCACGGCTGTAGATAGCGCGGACACGTTCGAGCGTCCGATCTACGCAGGCAACGCGATTGCAACGGTTCAATCCCAGGATCCGATCAAGGTCATCACGGTCCGCACGACCGGTTTCGACCCGGTGGCGGCCGTTGGCGGCAGCGCAACGGTCGAGAAGATCGAAGCCGCAGCCGGCAGCGGTCTGTCGCAGTTCGTCAGCCGTGAAGTCACGAAGCTGGACCGTCCGGAACTGACCTCGGCGAAGATCATCGTCTCGGGTGGCCGCGGTCTCGGCAACGGCGAGAACTACACGAAGGTTCTCGAGCCGCTGGCCGACAAGCTGAACGCAGCGCTGGGCGCATCGCGTGCAGCGGTCGATGCGGGCTTCGTGCCGAACGACTATCAGGTCGGTCAGACCGGCAAGATCGTCGCGCCGCAACTGTATGTGGCCGTCGGCATCTCGGGTGCGATCCAGCATCTGGCCGGCATGAAGGACTCGAAGGTGATTGTCGCGATCAACAAGGACCCGGAAGCGCCGATTTTCAGCGTCGCTGACTACGGCCTCGTCGGTGATCTTTTTACGGTTGTTCCAGACCTAGCCGCCCAACTCGAGTGACCGGACAAACTCAGCATTTAACCCGCGACCTCCGTCACGTAGGGATAGTGATATTAGATGCGATTGCCGTTGAACGTCAGCGCCGAGTAGCCCAACAAAATCACGGCGTCCGCATGGATGGTACGGGGCCCAGTTACACCCTCAGGGGCGAGCGCCGCCCGAGCGGGCTCCCCCGCCGAGATTCGTTAACCAAACGAAGGATTTTATATGCAGGACAGGATGCAAACAGCGAATCGACTCGGCACACCACTTCGCCTTCCCTGCGGCGCAATATTGTCAAACCGTCTGGCCAAAGCCGCTCTAACAGAGGGGCTTAGCGACGGGTACAACCGAGCTACCGAGCGGCACTGCCGCCTTTACAGGCCTTGGTCCCTCAGCGGGGCCGCACTGTTGATCACGGGCAATGTGCAAGTCGATCGACGTTACCTTGAGAGGCCGGGTAACGTCGCGATCGACGGCAACGACGGACTGGATGCGCTCCGCGCCTACGCGATCGCCGGCACGTGCGGCGGCAACCACTTGTGGATGCAAAGTATCCGTCAGCACAACCCGTTAGGGCAGTTTTCGCGGCTAAATGTCGACGATCTTTCGCAATAGAGAGTACGAAACGCGCCAGTGGCCATCGGTGTCATTGACGGCGACCGATGCGGTCTTGGCATTCAGCCTCACGACGATTCCGACGCGCTCGCTTAGGTGCTTGTCGGTGAAGCCGACTGTGTCGCCGATGAAGAATTCTTCACGCTGCGTTCTCGGCGGTGGTGTCGGTTCGACGTGAGGCTGAGCACTGGAAGTTTCTGGGATGATCGCTGCATAGTGCACGCCCCAACGGCGTCGAGTCGCGCTATCCTGAACTGCAGCCTGTGTTTGACGAAGTTCGACTATGGTGCCTTGCGCCGGTGGTCCAAGCGGGTTGTCGCCGATGTAGTTGACGGCCATCCCCAGGTGCAGGCGTTGACGTATTTCGAGAATACGTCGGGGGTCATCAAGCATTTTGCCGATAGCAAGATAGAGGCGATAGAGTTCGGCACTAGGCGCCTGCCGAAGCGAATCCAGAATGTCCATGATGTAGAGGTGTTTTAACGGGCGAGCGGCAAGAGCTCGTGCACGCGATTGACGGGATACGACGGCAGTTTCTCAAGTGTTCGTTCGAGCCACGCATAGGGTTCGATACCGTTAAGGCGAGCGGTCCCAAGGAGTGAATACATTGTTGCCGCCGCACGCGCACCTCGTGGAGACCCCGCGAACAGCCAGTTCGACCTTCCGAGGGCAATCGGTCTGATTTGGCGCTCAAGCGCATTGTTGTCTGGCAACAGGACGCCGTTCTCTGTATATCGGACAAGCGCCTCCCAATGTCGCAACGCATAACCGAAGGCCTTGCCGAGCGGGGCTTGCGCGGGCAAACCGATGCTGTTTGCCTCTAGCCATTGACGAAACTGTGCCAACACCGGCAACGTCTGCGCTTGCCGTGCTGCAAGTTTGATGTCCGGGGTTTGGTCTTTGACACGTGATTCAATCGCATATAGCTTGGCGATCCACTGCAGTGCCTGCGCCGCGAGGCCGGGGTCTTTCTGAGCCTTGGCAATTTCGAAGAACCGTCGACGGCAATGAGCCCAGCATCCGACCTCAATAATGTCACCTCGCGCGTAAAGCGCGCCATGACCGCTGTACGCGTCGGCTTGCAGATAGCCTTTGTATTTATTCAGGTACAGCAGCGGATGCGCGCCCGCGCGTGACTCAGCGAACTCGAACACGACCGCTGGCGGGTGGTCGACCCAGACGCCGTTCTCGTTGCGCTGGCCCGCGCCCAGATAACCCCATAATCGTGCTGTGCGCGTTGATGGGTGCCCTCGCTCAAGCAGAGGTAGCGTCGTGTCATCCACGTGCATGCGCGGCGCCTTCAACTGGTGAGCGCGCAAACCAGGCAGCAGTACCGAGAGCAGCTCAGCAGATGCCAGCTTCCATTCGCACAACGTAGCGCGTGGCAAGTACACACCACGGCGCGCGTAGCGCATTTCCTGTCGATTCAACGGCAGATGATCGACATAGGTATTGACCAGGACATTGGCGAGCAGGCTCGCGCTCGCATTGCTCTTTGGCAGCGGCGACGGCTGAGCGCTTGCGGTCACGATGGTCGATTCGCCATCCTTCTTCGCCACGTATTTGAAGCGGATGTGCTCAATGACGGTGAGCCTGGACGGCTCGTAATGCAGCGTCTCGCTGCGCTCTTCGCCGATCCGTGCAAGCGTATCGAACGCCATCTTCTGTTCGTCGCTCAGATCGTATTCGATGCGTGTGCGCGGCAGGTCCTTCGGTAGCGCCGGACGCCCTTTACGGGTGTGACTCCCTACGGGAATGGCGTCGACCGCCGGCGGTGCCGGGATATCGGTTGCGGCGTCGAACAGCTCGGCTTGGCCCGCCAGGCGCTCGGAGCTCACGCCAAAGCGCGCACGGTTCAACTGCGCGATCTGATACTGAAGGATTTCCAACTGCTCCCACAACACCCGTGCGAGCCGGTTCTGTTCAAGCGCGAATGCTTGCAGCGCATCGGGCTCGACGGGAAGATCCGCGACAGTGACGGCGTTGGGTGGCATGTGCTCCATGATGCCTAACTCAAGCCACGTTTACAAGCTCGGGGCCGCGCTGGAGCACCTCATGCCACGCGCGTCACTGCCACGGTGCGGTGTGGCTCTCGCGCCGGGATCTCGATGCCTTCGAGCCATGCGTTGAGTTCCGCGAGCGTGAAGCCGCGCTGAGCGAGTAATGAGGGTGACGGGAAACGGCCTCTTTCGAGACGCTTATACCAAAGCGCGAAACCGGTCCGGTCCCAATAAAGAATCTTCACTTTGGAGCGGTCTCGCGCCACGAAAACGAACAGGTTGCCCGATGCAGGCTTCTGAGCAAGTAGCGGCTCGACGAGATAAGACAGCCCATCGATCGCCTTGCGCATGTCGACCGGGTCGCGACAAATGTAAGCGCGAACGTCCGAGGTAATCAGCACCGACCACCTCCGAGCTGCCCGAGCACATATCGCACGATGCGCTCGGCGTGAACGCCGCTCAGTTCGATACGAACGCCAGCGAGCGAGAGCGTCACCCCGTCACGCGACGGCGATACATCCGCCGCCGGCGTTGCAACAAGCGGCCTTGAGGAAGCCAGTTCACCATCCAGATTGGAACCGATGAATGCGGCATCCGCAGTAACCGCGAGTGGCTGTTTAATCTCTCTGACCGGGCTTGAGAGCTTCTTGCGCCACAGGCTGAAGGTGCTTACCGCCAGACCCTGTTCTCGGCAAAACCGCCGAGCGCCGACACCGCTCGCTTTCCAGGTGGTGACCATTTCGCCCCAGAACGCTTCCCCTTGCCGTGGGCGACGCGTACCCATCGCCGTTGCAGCCTTAATGTTCTCGTCTTCCATCGCATTGCCCTCGTTCTCACGAAAGCATCACCTTCACATTCGGGAAGTCGCGATTCAAGACGGGATCCGCTGACGCTTACGATGCAAATTAACCATCCTGGCAGACAAGCTCCGTCAGTCCTCAGCCCCGTCGCGCCCGCCCCCTCCGCGGTCGCACTCAGCCGCCCCGGATTCGCGAAACCTCGAGCTATGACCGAGGCAGACATCGCGGACGTCATCGATCGGTTCGCACACGTCGCCACTATCGCCCGAGAAACTGGATTCACAGGTGTGCAGGTGCATGCCGCGCACGGCTACCTACTTTCACAGTTTCTGAATCCGCTGGCCAACCGCCGCGATGACGACTGGGGAGGTTCATTGGAAAATCGCGCGCGACTGCTACGGTCCATTGTCCGTTCGGTTCGCCGGGCAGTCGGAACGGATTTCCCGGTCGCGGTCAAGCTAAATTCATCCGACTTTCAGCAAGGCGGCTTCACTCCGGATGAATGCGTGCAAGTCGTGAGCTGGCTACATACGGACGGCGTAGATTTGCTTGAATTGTCAGGCGGCACGTACGAGCAGACAAGCATGTTGGGATTGACTAAGGAAGCATCCACACTGCGGCGCGAAGCCTATTTTCTTGAACAGGCCGATCTCCTGCGTCCGGCTTTTCCTGGACCCCTGATGGTCACGGGTGGGTTTCGCTCCCGTCTGGCTATGGAGAACGCCCTTCGGAGCGACGCGCTGGATATGGTCGGCGTTGGCCGGCCGTTCATCACGGCATCGGAATCCGCTGCAACTCTATTGCTGGGCCAAATAGATGAATTGCCGGCCCATGAACGCGCCTTCGTTATCAAGTACGCCGACGCTCAAAATCGGGATGGTCAGTCCTTGAGCGCATTCCTACAGGGCTGGTATGCGAGTCAGTTGTTGCGACTCGGAGACGGACTAGCACCGGACCTGAGTCTGGATCCCCGACATGCATTCTCCCAATTTATCGCGAACGAAACTAATGCTGCGAAGGCACTCATCCGTCCCTGAATAATTGCGGTCCTTTGCCGTTGGTCTTTTCGGTTTCGCCAGCCGATTTACACTCGAACTCAGTGCGTTCTGTTCAAAGAAGGCACGCGAATTCGGGCGTCGCGGCGCAGTTCCCGGCATCCATCCGCAACTGTTCGATCAGATCGACGGCAAAAGGCGGGAGGTTATGAAAGCTCCGCGCGCACACCTTCAAGTGCCGAACTGCCCATTCGTCTTTCAATGGTACAACCCGGATGCTCATATTGTTCTGATGGCGGTTGGCTGCCGAGGCTGGCAGGATACCAATTCCGACATTCGCCTCAATCATGCGGCAGGCAGCTTCAAAATTGCCGACCTGAATCCGTAGGCGAACCGACCGGTTGAGTTCTTGCGCATGCGACTGTACGAATGAGTGAATCGCCGCCGCTTCATGCAAACCAACATGGTCGAAATCCAATGTCTCGATAAAGCGGGCATTTTCACCACCCGCTAAGGAGTGGTCGATTGGGGTGACAAGCACCAATCGATCACTCCGGTACGGCATGACTGCCAGACCCTCGGTATTAACGCGACCCGCGACGATCCCGATGTCGATCCGCAATTCTGTCAGTGCGCGAACAATGTCGCCGGACGATCGCTCGCGAAGTTCAACGCTCACATCTGGATGATTCGAGAGAAAACCACGCAGCACGGGCGGGAGAAACTCAGCCATCGCCGTGGTAGTGGCGGACAGGCGAAGATGACCTTTAACGCCTTCTGTATAGTCACGAAGATCCTCCCAGAGCCCTTCGAGTTGATGCATGATCAAACGGGCATGGTGAACGAAAGCTTGCCCCGGCGCCGTTAACGTGACCCCGCGCGGCCCCCTTTTTAGCAGCTTGGTGCCGACGGTTTCCTCGAGGTTCCTGATACGTACGCTCGCCGCTGGAACCGACATATGAGCGCGCTCGGCACCGCGGGTTAAACTCAAGCAATCTGCAATATTGACGAACAGGCGGATATCCGTCAGATCGAAGTGTTGCGTCATGGCAGCAATCCCCTCATACAGTGGCTCGCATGGTACCTGGCGCAGGCTTGTCGGAGTTGTGATTCAGCGCTGAACGTCTGAGGCGCGGCACACACAAAAGCACTATGCGAGATCCATCAAGCCGGTCGAATAAAGGCCAGAAAACACTCATCGGGTAACCGCTCACATGAAACGGAATTATCTCCAAACCTAGGCAGAACTTCGCTTGCCACGGCATTTTCAATCGGCGGGATCCGCCTGGCACGCCATTTCTCCTTGGGTACCCATTGACGCACGTTGGGCGTTCAGCACGGATAGCGCCCTTGCTTCGCTTTCTGCAGCAAGCTTATACGCGCTGGCGAAGCGCCCACGCGCGATCAACAGCAAAATCAGAACAACTGGCGTTGCGGTGAACCCTATCAATGAAAAAGCGGCGCCGTAGGCACGCGGACCCGAGAAATAATGATTTGCCAACCACGCCGCCAACGAGGGACCCACCACCAATCCGACGAGATTGCCAGCCCCCATCATTGCCGCCATCAATCGTGCGCGGACATTAGAGGGCGCCACGGTTTGAATGATCACCGCATAAAGAACATAGCAGCTCGACCCGCCCAACGTGAAGATGGCAACCGCCACCAATACGCCGGTAACCGTTGATGCTACGCCTATCAATCCCATTCCGATAAGTCCCACGGGAATACCGATGGCCAATGCGACGGCGATCATCGACGGCTGATTTCGACGCAGGAAGTAACCGGCGAGCGACGGCCAGAATATCGCCCCAACAACGCCAATCAGTGCGGTTGTGCCATACGTATATCCAGCCTCTGCAGGCGACATGCCATATCCGCGCACCAGCAACGTTGGCGCCCAACTGAGCACCGCGTAGGCGGGTGCGGTAAACACGCACATAGCAAGGCACAGAAACCCAAAGAGTCGCTTCTCGCTTCGGATATAAGCAAAGGCTTGGGCTACAGTTGCATACTGCTTCTGATCGTCGTGTTGCTGGATGCGCTCCGGCTCTCTCGCGCTTAACAGCAGGAGAGCCAGTATGACGCCTGGTAAGCCAACAATCATGAACGTCAGTTGCCATGGCTGCATACCCCCGCCGGATGCAAGATTCTGCGAAAGCCGGTAAGCGGCTCCAGCGACTATAAACGTACCGCTACTCACGGAGGCAGTCGCCATAAAGAGGCCCGTGGGGAGCGTGCGTTTCTGGCGAATAAACATATCGCCTATCAGCGAAATCGCCGCAGGGGACAAGACGGCCTCGCCCACTGCAACGCCAGATCGGCAGGCCACCAGATGCCAGTAGCTGGTCGCAAACCCGGAAGCAATCGTACATATACTCCACAACAGAACGCCGATCGACAGGATCCGAATCCGGTTGTGATTGTCAACTAAATGTGCAACTGGAATCGCAATAATGGCGTAGAGCACGCCAAATCCGGCGCCAAACATGGCCCCCATCTGACCATCGCTGATGTGCAGGTGCGTAGTAATGGGTTGCACAAGAAGAGAGGGTACGAGTCGGTCCACGAAGGATAACGCATAAAGAAAGCACAAAGTCCAGGTGACGAACCACGCTTTCCCCGCACTGTATGGTGCACTCGTCTGGTTACTTGACATGAAGATACCTCCTCAATTGAATTCGCTATGGCATGCGGTTCACCGTTGAAGGAGTGCGCATCCCCTTCTACAGATTTAATACCGTACCGACTTGGATTTTTTGTTAACCCGCACGCACCCGAGGCACCATTCGTTCGACAAACGCATCACGCGCAGCCGGCTGACTCCGATCGGGTGCTGAAGATCAGCAATGATGTTTACTCAAACACTATCCATTGAAGTCAAAATATTGCCCCTAAACGCGGTGTTTATTTCCTCGCGGAAGCGCTCCATCCGCACAAACATTTTTGACGATTTAGAAGCGGTGATCTATCCCGACGTTGACGCCTGTCGTTGTGCCAGCGGGAAATCCAAATAACGTACCGGTTCCTTCCGAATTCAAACCGGTTCCCATGATTCCCTTATTGTTGACGACTCCAATTTGGGCATAAACACTAGTGCGTTTCGACAAGAGGTACAGGACGCCCAAGCCACCCAGTGTTGACCTATTCGCGCTGTTGTCCTGATCGCGCGAGAAATAGACACCAGCATTTGCAATGAATGCAGGGGTGAAATTGTACGAAAGACCACCGCTGTACACATACACGTTTCTAATCGCGGTTGAAGTGGGCATTCTGTAGTTAACGATGGCTGCACTAACCTTAAGTGCGGCCCACGTATAGGACGCACCGGCCATTCGTCCCTGTTGCGCTGTCGCACCAGTCGCGTCATTGATGTCCAGATAACCTAGTTCCGCGTCCAGGCCGCGACCCTTGTACCTGAGAGAGAACGACTCCTGCTTCCCCGCCTTGAAGTTGCCTGCAACGCCACCAGGTCCGAACATCACAGAACCAACAAAACCGGCGAGGCTGGGAGTGGTATAGGTCACTACGTCGCTGGTAAACAGTCCGGCAATTCCAAAGTTGTTCAGATACGGTATCTGCCCGCTCGCTTGATCCGGGAACCCGCGGGGGTCCGTATATACCACGGCCATAAAGAAGGGCGAATATTGCACCCCTGCCCTGGCGGTACCAAAATTCCCTCCCAACTCGACGTAGGCATTGCGTCCGAAGAGGCCGCCATTGGAATTTCCGATCGCTCCATTCGAGGACTGGTAACCGCTCTCCAGCTTGAACCCCGCATGCATACCGCCCCCAAGGTCTTCAGTACCCTCAATACCAAAATCGGAGTTGTACATACCGCTGTCCATGAATTGAAACGTCGACCCCTGGTCTTTCGGCGTCTTGCTCTGGTAATACAGACCTGCATCAGCGTCGCCGTATAGGGTCACGTTACTCTGCGCGTCCGATAGTGCACTGACAGCAAGAAGACCCGATGCAGCGAGAGCGCGGGCAACTCCAGTTTTCATCTCTCCTCCTAGGACTCGTCTCTGATCTATGAATTCTCTTCATGTTGTGTTGATCCTTCTTACCTGTACGGGCAGGTCCGCCCATAAATTAATACGTTGTTCTAACTTAATAGACTGGTCAAAACCATTTACATTGAGAATCCGACTTCCGCATCGTCGCCCGTGCAGTCCGATGCCACGATCAAGTCGTAGCGACAAGACGCGCCGGAATCGTCGCAAAGCAAGAGACGAGTCCTGAGAACCTGACAATGGCGCTAGCGACACCACATGTGGCCGAGTCACCACTTCAGGATCGACGGGTTATCGCTCCACCCCAACACGTCTATCAATGGTAGAACCAATAGAATCAGTAGGGAAAATATATGCCCGTTTGCTTCTCGCAGCAACTCAGCACAAACCCCACGTTTTATCTTGCAGAACCTTGACAATGCGACCCCAGCGGGATCCTCGCCCCGAGCCACGATGCCGGGCTACCGCTACGCGAGCACGCTCGACAAACCGACAAAGAGCTAAGCTCGAATCTGATGTATGGGGGATTTGAGGCGGGAGATTGAACGCGGTGGAGGCTTCCGCTCAGAATCTGATTGTCGAAGTCGGAAACCAGCAAACAACAAACCATCCACCATGAGCAAGTTTACGGAAAAAGAAGTCGTAGGTCTATCGGCAACCGCTCTGGGTCTGGACGAACTGGTCCGGCAGGGAGCGCGGCAGGTGATCCAGCAGGTAATCGAAGCAGAGCTGCCGGCGCTGCTGGAGCGGTTCGAGAACGTCAGGACCCTGCACGGACAGCGTGCTGTGGTGCGCAATGGCTATCTGCCGGAGCGCGAAGTGCTGACCGCGGCCGGCCCCATTGCGGTGAAGGTCCCGAAGGTTCGCGATCGATCAGGATCAGGTGTGAAGTTCAATTCATCGATTGTGCCACCGTACGTGAGGAAGTCGCCGCGCGTGAGTGCCGCGCTGCCGTGGCTGTATTTGAAGGGCATCTCGACGGGCGACATGAGCGAGGCGCTGAGCGTGCTGCTGGGAGATGACGCCAAAGGCTTGTCGGCCAATGTGGTGAGTCGGCTGAAAACGCAATGGGCCGACGAGCACGCCAGCTGGAGTCGGCAGGACCTATCAAAGTCGCGCTACGTGTATTGGTGGGTTGACGGCATTCACACCGGGCTGCGACGCGAGAACTCTGACGGCCAGTGCCTGCTCGTGGTCATCGGAGTGAGACCCGATGGACGCAAGGAGCGTGTGGTAATCGGCGACGGGTATCGCGAGTCGAAGGCGTCCTGGCAGGAGCCGCTGCTCGATCTGAAATCGCGAGGCTTGCAGGGTGGTCCGCTGCTGGCCGTCGGTGATGGCGCAATGGGTTTCTGGGCCGCACTGGAGGAAGTGTTTCCTGCAACGCGCGGCCAGCGCTGCTGGTTTCACAAGATGGGCAACGTGCTCAACGCGCTGCCGAAGTCGCAACAGGGGCGCGCGAAGGCCGACCTGCAGGCGGTCTGGATGGCCGCGACGCGCGCCGACGCGTATGCCGCGTTCGATCGTTTCGTGACGGTCTACGCCGCGAAATATCCGAAGGCGACCGAAACGCTGAAGAAGGACCGGGAGAGCCTGCTGGCGTTCTACGACTTCCCCTCCGAGCACTGGCAGCATTTGCGCACGACGAATGCGATTGAGTCGACATTGAGGCCTGACCGGGATTCGTTAAAAATCCGCCGCATCTCAGACTAAGCTGCTGATTTAAATGCGAAATCGATGGTCGAATCTAGCGGTGGAACGGGGCGCTGGAGATCCAGCAAATAGTCCCCGAACCGGTTGATGTGCTCCCGCCGGTACGGCGACAGCACCTTGAGCACCTCGGCATCGACCGGATGCCCCTTCTCCTGCAGTTCCTTTAGCTTGCGCGACATCCACTGCACGTTGTACAGGATCACCATGTTCGCGACGAGGTGGTTGTACTTGATTACCTTGCGCTGCTCGTGCCGGACGTTTTCGGCGATGACGCCTTCGCCGCCGAACATTAGCCACTGCGCGAAGTCGTTGAACTGCTCGCTCTTGTTGGTCGCAGCGTGAATCGTGCGACGCAGCTCCGGGTCATCCAGATATTTCAGCAGGAACAGCGTGCGGATCACGCGCCCCAGCTCCCGGAACGCGAAGTAGAGCTTGTTTTTCGTGCTCTCCGAGCCGAGGCGGCGCAGGATCGTCGACGGCGTCATCCTACCTGCCTTGATCGACACCGCAACGCGCATCATGTCGAGATAGTGCCGTTCGATCAGTGCCCAGTCAATTGACTGGCGGCACAAGCTGTCAATGTGCTTGTACTTGCGACGCCGGTCCGCCTTGTACAGCACGAGGTCCTTGATGTTGCGTATGCGCGGCATCAGGTTGATGCCCACCACGTACGACAAACCGAAGACCGGACCGCTTTGTGCCTGCGTATCGCCATGGATCGTGTCGGGCTTGACGTCGCCACCGTTCAGAATCAGCCCATCGAGAATGTAGACGGCTTCGTGGACGCCACACGGGATGAAGTGACTGAACAGCGCGATGTACATGTCGGACACGTGATAGTAGCCGATCCCGCCGTATCCCCCATAGCGAACGTGATACTCGGACAGCAGGTTCTGCTCGTACAGGCTCCACTTGGTGCCGTCGGCCGACGCGCGCTTGCCGCTGCCCCAGTATTTCGGCAGCGCGAACTGGTTGTACGCGTTGATCACCTTCACATTCGCCTTGTCGAGCCGCTCCTCCGTGATGTGTTTCAAGTTCAGCCAGGCGACCTGTTTGCGGCTGAGCCCTTTCACCGAGCGCGCCGTTTGGCTGGGGCCCAGGTTGCAGCCGTAGCAGAACAGCGTCGTGATGAAACGCTTGCGCGGATCGTCGATCTTCGCGTCGAACCCGGACAGCGGTCCAAACAGTTTATGCAGGTCCAGCCACTGCTCGGTTTCGGTGAGTAGATCCAGGATGCTGATCTGCGGCATCGACGCCGTGATGGCCTGGTCGATCAGCGTGCGGTTCGGCGGCTCGGGCTCCTTGCCCGGCTTGTGAATGACGAGTTCCTGATCGACAAACTCGATGCTGTCGTTTGCCGGGAAATTCCCATCTGTCTCGTCGAGCGCCGCGTTAAGCTTGTCTCGCAGATCCTTCGCGAAGGTCTTGCCGTCCGTGGGCAAGCCCACGATCTCGCAGTAGCGCGGCAGCTCACGCCGGAATTCCTCATCAGAGACCTGATGCACCCGATAATCGTCGAAGCGATCACTACCCTCGACGTAAAGATCGCCGGCATTTAGCTCCCGCATGATCTGGCTGAAGACCCCCAGCTCGAAGAACCGGCGGTGCAGCATCCGGCTATCCCGGCCGTGCGGGAACACCGCGCGCTCCCATTTTTCCGGAAGCCAGTCTAGCGGCAGGTTCGCGAGGTCGTTCTCCGTCAGCAGCAGGTATTCGCGGTGCGCGTTTCGAAAGCCTTGTAGCCACGCGAGTGCGACCAATACCGCACGGTCCTGCGAACTCGATCGCAGCGGCAGCCCGTCCAGGCACTGGAACAGCAGCGCGCGCTGGTTGCGGTACGGCACGAGCATGAATGGCAGGTCGAACTGTCCGGCATGGGCGATGTGCTCGTTACACTGCGCGAGCGCCTCGGTCTGGTCGCCGAGCGTCTCGCGGATTTTCGGCAACCGTTCGCGTTCCGATACCTCTTCATCCTGAAGGATCTGCAGGACGTCCCGAAACTGGCCGACCAGTCCCTCCAGTACGTCGGTGTGTTCGAGCTGATATTTTTGCAGCCGGACCTTCGCGTAGGACTCCAGCTTGCGCACCACCTTGATGAAGATCTCGGCAATATCATCAAGCGCCTTCTGCAACTGCGCCTGGATGAACAGTACCGCAAGCGCATGACACTTCGCGGTCTTGAGTGAGCGCAGTTCCGCGACGTCGAGCGCCCGCGCTTCGGTGACCAGTTGGGCCCGCTTGCCGACAGACAGGATCGCGGGCGGCGCTGGCAAGCCTTCCGCCAGTTTCCTGATCCCGTTGATATGTTTGAGGAAGCTGGCGATCGCCCGCGCGGCTGGTCGCTTCGGCTCCTGTTTCAGATCGTCCCAACCAGACTTGCCGGCCTTGACGACGAGAAGCGTGTCGATCCGTTCGATGAGTGTTGCATCGAGTGCGCCGGCGATGGCCCCATAGATCGCTTCGTTGAAATCGTTGCGCGCCTGCGTGGCGATGCGCTGCAGCGTCGCCAGTGGCGGCAGCTCATACCGGCGTCGGACCAATTCCTCGATCAGCACGTTGATGAGATCGGGTAGTTCGATCTTTGTCCGAACTTCCGCCGACGCGAGTTCAGTAAGCCACGCTGTCTCGCTCGCATCGAACGCCCGGATGTCGAGCCAGCGGCGCAGCAGCTTCTGGTGACGGATGCGGGTGCCGGACACGTCGTACCGCGCGATCGCCGCTCGGGACAGCGTGCGGGCCCGCATCGCACTTCGGATGTGATCGATAATGACGGGCGCCACATCCACGAGCATCGGAAAGTAACCGAGACGCTGCAGCAGCTTCAACTGCACCATGATCAGGACCGCGCTGGCTTCCTGCCGGGATTGCCGGCGCACGAAGCGGATTTCCGCGGCACTTGGGGTGAACGCCGCTTTCAGCTCCGCCGCGCCGGGTTCCGCAGGCAGCACTGGATAGATGGTCTCGTGGACAGTGTTCATGCCGGCGGCTATCGTCGCGTAAAAATCCGCTCAATCTGCCGGGTACGCTGGACTTCGTCGTCGTCCAGGTAGATCGAGGTGGTCGTGATCGACGCGTGACGCAGGTTGTCGCGTACGGTCGTTAGCGTTGCACCTTTGGCCAGTGCGTGTGTCGCGTGCGTATGCCGCAACCAGTGTGGCGTCGCGCGCTGCAGCTTGTCGGCGAGCGCGGGATGGTCGGTCTGGATGGCGTCGGCAGCGGTCCGGAAGAACCGGCGCAGCACCTCCCTCAGGCGCGGCGTGGTGATGCCGCCGGGTTCATCGAGATGGCCGAGCAGCGGCGTATCCAATGCCCAGCGTGCGGGACTCACAGGCAGACCGCGCTGCATCAGGTACTGGTCCAACGCAAAGCGCGCGAGCGGCGGTAATACCACCTTGCCGGCCTTCGCACCCTTACCGGTGAGGTGAAGCCACTGCTCGCCGTGCGCGCCGTTTATGATGCCGCCGAGCACCACGCCGACCAGCTCGCCTGCGCGCAGGCCGGTCGCGTAACCGAAGTCGAGCAGGAAGCGCAGGCGCTGCGCGGCAGGCACCGTCCAGCCATGCGACCACTCCAGCGCGTCGGCAAGCGTCCGGATCAGTTCCCATTCGCCGGCGGTGAAGGCGCGCGATATGTCCAGTTGACCAGTGCGCTGCGCGCCGCGTACCTTGAGGCCCGCGAACGGATTCGTCAGCACGTAGCGTTGTTCGATCAGCCAGCGGAACATCGCGCCGAGCACCGACAGCGCATAGGCGATGGAATCTGGCGACAACGCGCCCGTGAACGGCCGCCATTCGGACGACGATCGCGGTCGCGCCGGCGCGACCCACCGGGCGCGGGGTGTGGGGTGACGCAGGAAAGCACGATAAGCGGTCGCATCCTCGCTGGTCAGCGAAGACAGCGCCTTGCCGCGCTCGGCAATCGCCCAGAGCAGCAGGCGCTCGGCTTCCCGGCGATAGGCACGCTGAGTTTCGGCGGCTTCGTGCCGGTCGAGCCAGGCGCTGATCGCCTGATAGTCGTTATCGGCCTCGAGCGCGCACATCGGCTTCGGTGCGCGGAAGGCGCCACGCGAGCCGTCGACGTCATTTGGCACGTGGATGTTTTCCCACGGCACCACGGGTTCCGGCGTCGCCACCACGATCAGCGCGCGGGCGCGTTCGGTAAGTACCGGGTGGGAGGCAAAGAAGGCCTCAATATGACGTGCGCTGCGCAAACCGAGTCCGGCAATCGTGCGCCACCAGCGCCGGCGTCGGGGGATGCGCACCGTCAAATCGGCCAGCGTCCGGATGCCATACTGATGCAGCACGGGGACAACACGAGGCGACAGCCAGGCACCGATCGGATCGCTCAACTGCGGTTGCGGGACCGCAAGCGCCGGCAGGATGTCCAGCGCCCGGGTCGCGGCCTTGCGGTAACGGGTCCGTTCGCCCACCGCGCACTGAAACAGCCGGGCCAGATCGGCGCGATGCCGGCTGCGGGCGAAACTGGCGAGCTGCCGACGAATCCGGCCGATCACGCCGCGCGCCGACTGGCCGCCTTCGAGTGCCTGCGGGCAATAGCGCTCGAGCGCCTCGCGCGAGCCAACGCCCGCATACCACGCGCGTAGCGCGGACAAGGACGCGGTATCGGGAAAGGGTAGTGAAGTCGGACAATCAGGCATGCGAAGATTATAGGCGGCAAGATGACAGCGGCGTGACTGTCGGGTGTGACGCGTTTCGCAATATGGCAGTTTTGCTAAAAAATGAGTCCCTATCGATAATAAGAGTTAGCGATCGGGGTGCATCTTGATGCACGTCGGATTTTCAATCTCGTGCGTGCGTCATGGGGTGCGCCCTCAGGATCCGGATTTTTTCGTACGCCAAGCGTCCAGAGCGGGTATCTCAAATGACTCTGAGCGGGTCCTGAGCAGCCCTTTATGAAATCAGGTCGAACGGCTGCCTGAAGTCAGTGAGCGGACGCTCTCAGCCAAGCAGAGGACACTTAACATTGCGCGGCTTCCTTCCTCTGGATCGGTAAACAGCTGGATTTGTTTTCGCACAGTCGAAAGTCGGGAACCGCCTCAGCCCTTCCCGGAACCGAAGAGGCCCTCTTTTTGTATCGAGCAATGCGTGGCCCCCGCCGCGGCCCTTTGCGATAGTGTTTGTTTTGATCGTTGCGTGGCGTCCCTTGCGATGCGGATAGCATTGTCAAAGCTGGTATCCGTAGCAACGTGCCTGTTATCGACGCTCACGAGCCAACGGTCGCCACTGCAGCACCACCGAATTCTCCTCTCTTCAAGGAGCGGAGCAAACCACCGCCAAATGGAGGCATCCTCGGCGTTAGCGGCCAAGGCTGCCTCCGCTCGGACATGTCCCATCTCACTCAGATTGCTCACCGGTCCCCTCTTCACACGTTGACCTGTCTTCGCACTACACTCAGGACAATGCCGCCTCGAACTCCGGCACGACCGTGAACAGATCGCCCACCAGACCGTAATCGGCGACGCTGAAAATCGGCGCTTCCGGATCCTTGTTGATCGCGACGATCACCTTCGAGTCTTTCATCCCGGCCAGATGCTGGATCGCGCCTGAGATGCCGACTGCCACGTACAGTTGTGGCGCGACGATCTTGCCGGTCTGGCCGACCTGATAGTCGTTCGGCACGAAGCCTGCATCGACTGCCGCTCGCGATGCGCCCAGCGCTGCGTTCAGCTTGTCAGCCAGCGGCTCGAGAACCTTGGTATAGTTCTCGCCGTTGCCGAGACCCCGGCCACCCGAGACGATGATCTTCGCCGAGGTCAGTTCCGGACGATCCAGCTTCGTCACTTCGCGGCTCACCAATTGCGAACGACCGGTGTCGGCTGCGGCTTCGATCTTCTCGACCGTTGCACTGCCGCCTTCTGCTGCCACTGCGTCGAAACCGGTCGAGCGGACCGTGATGACCTTGATCGGGTCAGCCGATTGCACCGTAGCGATTGCGTTGCCTGCGTAGATCGGACGCTCGAACGTATCTGCGCTGTCCACTGCGGTAATGTCGCTGATCTGTGCGACGTCCAGCTTCGCGGCGATACGCGGTGCGATGTTTTTACCGTAAGCAGTCGCCGGCGTGAGGATGTGCCAATAGTCCTTCGCGATGTTCATCACCGTCGCTTCAACGTTTTCTGCCAGGCCTGCCTCGAGTTGCGGCGCATCAGCCAGCAACACCTTGCTCACGCCTGCGATCTTCGCTGCGGCATCCGCTGCGGCCTGCGCGTTGTGACCTGCCACCAGCACGTGAATATCGCCACCAATCTTCTGCGCGGCTGCAATCGTATTCAGCGTCGCGGCCTTGATCGACGCGTTATCGTGTTCAGCAATTACCAGATTCGTCATTTCGTCCGTCTCCTCACAGCACCTTGGCTTCGGTCTTCAGCTTCTCGACCAGCGTCTTCACATCCGGCACCTTCACACCGGCGGAGCGCTTCGGCGGCTCAACGACTTTCAGCGTCTTCAGGCGCGGCGTCACATCAACGCCGAGGTCTTCCGGCTTGATGATTTCCAGCGGCCTCTTCTTCGCCTTCATGATGTTCGGCAGCGTCACGTAGCGCGGCTCGTTCAGGCGCAGATCGGTCGTGATCACAGCGGGCAGCGTCAGCGACAGCGTTTCAGCACCGCCGTCCACTTCGCGCGAAACCGTAGCCTTGCCGTCAGCGACGACAACCTTCGACGCAAACGTAGCTTGCGGCAGGTTCGCCAGTGCAGCCAGCATCTGGCCGGTCTGGTTCGAATCGTCGTCGATCGCCTGCTTGCCGAGGATAACCAGTTGCGGCTGTTCCTTGTCGACCAGCGCCTTGAGCAGCTTGGCGACCGCCAGCGGCTGCAGTTCTTCGCCTGACTCGATAAGGATCGCGCGGTCCGCGCCAATGGCCAGCGCCGTGCGCAGCGTTTCCTGCGCTTGCGTCACACCGGCCGACACGGCGATCACTTCGGTCGCCACGCCCGCTTCGCGCAGACGAACGGCTTCTTCAACCGCGATTTCGTCGAACGGATTCATCGACATCTTCACGTTCGTGAGATCAACGCCACTGCCGTCGGACTTCACACGGACCTTCACGTTGTAATCGACCACTCTCTTAACCGGCACAACAATCTTCATGGTTCCCTCTCCAGTCGTTTGAACGCTAGTGTGCGTACTCAAACCAAGGGTTGGAATTCGGCATTCTGGAACGCCGCATTCCAGACGCTCGAATACGCGCGCAAGCCAGAAGGGAAACGATCCGCGCGTGAATCCGCACCGACAAACCCCGTTAACCCCAGCCTAATCGCGCCTTCCGCAATCAGTAATTGAGCGACGACTTTTGCTGATGCACGCTATCACTCATCAAAGCAAGGTAATCGATTGCCCCTGCTGATCGCGACGGCTATCCGTTTTCATCAACCTACCAAAACTCGTCATCATGTCAGTCAACTGGCCGGAAACAATCTTCGCGCACTTCAAAGCCGCTGACCTGCGGCAAGTGGCATACGTGCCTGATGCGGGGCACAAACGTCTTATCGAGCTCTGCGAAGCAGACGCTGAAATCCATGCGGTTTCGCTGACCACCGAAGAAGAAGGGGTGGCCATGATGGGCGGCGCATGGGTCGGCGGCCAGCGTGGCGTATTGCTGCTGCAATCGAGCGGCGTGGGCAACTGCATCAACATGCTTTCTCTGCAACACGAATGCCGCATGCCCATCGTGATGCTGGTCACGATGCGCGGAGAGTGGGGCGAATTCAATCCCTGGCAAGTCGCCATGGGCAAATCCACCCAGGAAGCCCTCGAATCGGCCGGCGTTTATGTCTACCGCGCGGATGATCCCGCCGAGGTCCCCGAGACCGTGCGCGCGGCGCTGAATTTCGGCTACAACACCTCCCGGATGGTCGCTGTCCTGATCGGACAGCGCGTTATCGGCACCAAAAACTTTAACAAGTGAGTACGAACATGACTCAGCAGACGACGCCCCTGAACCGTCGACTGACGGTGAAGCGGATTCTCCGCGATCGGCAGCAGGACGTTCTGGCAGTGACCAGCCTTGGCAATCCGACCTTCGATGTGGCCGCCGCCGGCGACACGCCACAGAACTTCTACCTTTGGGGTGCGATGGGGGGAGCCGTTTCCTTCGGGCTCGGCATTGCGCTTGCACAACCTGAGAAGCGCGTGATTGTGTTCGTTGGCGACGGCGAAATGATGATGGGACTGGGATCGCTGGCAACCGTAGGCGTCGATCGGCCGGCCAATCTCTCCATCGTCGTTATCGACAACGAACACTACGCGGAAACGGGTATGCAGTTGGCCCATGCGGGACGTGGCGTGGACATCACCGCAATCGCGCGCGCCGCTGGATTCGAAAAGGCGACGACAATCTATGCCGAAGGCGAGCTCGAAGAGTATGTCGACGTCATTCTGAAGGCACCGGGTCCCGTACTCGCCACGGTGAAGGTAGGAACCGATCCCGAACCGACCGCCCTCCCCCCACGTGACGGTCCGTACCTGCGAAGCCGCTTCCGTGAAGCATTGCTTGGTGCCAAGGCCCACTCGAGTCAATAAGCGCCAAGGCACGGATTCCTGCAGGAAAGCGGTGGAGCGGCTAGCTGCCGCCCCACCGCTTTCCTCGCTCCCGCCCCGGCTTACACCCCCTGTACAATCGGGATCACTGTGACTTCACGCTGATCCCCTTATGCCCGCCAAGGCCTATTCCGATATGTTGGTGGAGGTCTTTCGACAGCTGGACCGGCAACCCGAGATGCTCGAGCGCGTCTTCGATTGTTTTCCGGACGTGCTGTACTACATCAAGGATGCCCAGGCGCGCTATCTTTCCGTCAATCAAACGCTCATCAACCGAAGTGGGATGGCGCGCGACGATGTCATTGGCCAGACGGCTGACCAGCTATTTCCCGTGACCGGTGCAAGCACCAACGCGCAAGATCTGAACGTTATCGAAACCCAGTCTCCGATTGTCGATCGTCTGCGCCTCTACTCGTCCGGATCGGGGCATCGATACTGGTGCCTAAGCTCCAAGTTTCCAGTTCTCAACGAGGCCGGGCAAGCGATCGGACTGATCGGCATCTCGCGCGATCTGCCTCGCCCCGACGAACGGCATCACGGCTACCGGCGCTTACTGGAATATCTGGATTATCTGGAACAGAACCTCGGACAGAACATCCTGGTCTCTGAGGCGGCGGAACGCGCCTCCATCTCGGTCGACACGTTGGAACGTCTAACCCGCGAAGTGTTCCATCTGACGCCCAAGCAACTGCTGATGAAATTGCGGATCGATCACGCGTGCAAGCTGCTCGAAACGACTGACAACAGCATTACGGATATCGCGACGGACTGCGGCTACGCGGACCACAGCGCTTTTACGCGGCAATTCAAGTCCGCCACGCACATCACGCCCCGACAGTATCGAAATGCGCGAGGGCGTGGCCTGCATCCTCACTGATCAACCGCCTGCCCGGCGCTAGTAAACACCCTCCTCGATCACTAGTTGGCCCGAAGTGAGCCGCGCCGGCGATAGCGGCGAGAGGTCCAACGTTCTGAACTCGCCGAAGGCCAGCAGTTCAGCCATTGCACGACCGACACCCGGACTGTGCATCATGCCGTGGCCGCTGAACCCGGCCGCCACGAACGAATTGTCCGGACCCGACTGACCGACGATGCCGTTCTGGTCGAGGATGTTGTATTCGTAGTAGCCAGCCCATGCGTGTTCCACGCGTAGCGCTTCAAACGCGGGGATCCGTTCTGCCAGCGTCGGCCATATGATCTCGTCAAATTCGCAAAACTGCACGTCGAGCGGCAGATTATCCAGATCCCTCTCCGCCGAGGGCGAGACGATGCACAGGAAATGGTTCTGCTCCCTGCGCAGGTACACGCCAGACGTATCGATCAGGATCGGCATATCCGGGATCGACTTCGGGCATGACACGACGAACGCCGAACGCCGTCTTGGCCGAACCGGCAGATCGACACCGACGCTTTTGGCAAGAGGCGCGCACCACGCTCCGCTTGCATTCACGAACGTGTCCCCGGAGATTTCCCGCCCATCCGTCAGATCGACATGGGTAATCCGGTTTCCGCGTGTACGGTAGCCCGCCGCTTCACCCGTGGCGAAATGAACGCCCGCCTCGCGCGCACGGTTTCTGAACCACTGCATGACGCTGTAGCCATCGAACCAGCCTTCGCCTGCAAGGCCTTCAACGGCATACGTCAGATCGCTGACGTTCATCCACGGGTAACGCTGCTGCAAGGCTTCAGCGGAATGTTCCTGCAGCTCGACCCCTAACGATCTGGCGAGTGAGCTCCGCCTACGTAGTACGCTCTCCTGCTGCGCATTGCCCACAAACAGATAGCCGCAATCCACCAGATCGACGCCGGCACCGTACCGCGCTTTCTCCCGCTCGCACGAGGAGAAGAAGTCATAACCGAACTGCGATAGCTGAATGCAAATGGGCGTTGAAAACTGCTGCCGGATCGAACTGGCCGAGAGCGATGATGACGCGATTCTGTAGGTCGGATCTTTCTCGATCACCCAGATTTCTCGGCCTGGCGTCTTCTGGAGGCTCAGGAAATACGCGATTGAACAACCCATTGCACCACCACCCGTGATGACAATTCTTTCGCTCATGATTTACCTTCGAAGGCTCGTTGGGCTCCTGAGAGCCGAGCGGTGTGTGGATAACGGACGATCAGACCGCTACGGTTTCGAGGCTTTGACACGCGGTGCGAATCCGGCTGAGCGCTTCGTTCAAGTCGTCGAGTGACGCGGCGTAAGAGAGTCTGAAGTACGGTGAGAGCAGAAACCCGGAACCTGAAACCACCGCCACGTTCGCTTCTTCCAACAGATACATGACGAAGTCCTGGTCGTTCTCCAGAAGCCTGCCACCCGGCGTACGGCTTCCAATGACGCCATGGCAGCCGACGAAGGCATAAAAGGCGCCTTCGGGCTCGTTACTGTGGAGTCCCGGTATGTCGCTCAGCGTTTTGACCACAAGCTTCCGGCGGTCGTCGAAAGCCGATCGCGATCTCTCTACAAATGACTGATCACCATTGAGTGCTTCAATCGCAGCGTATTGCGACACCGACGACGCACTGGTGACAATCTGCCCCTGCACAAGATTCATGGCCCGGATGAGCGCAGCCGGTCCGGCGGAGTAGCCAATCCGCCAGCCTGTCATCGAGTACACCTTGGACACACCGTTGATGATGAGCGTCCGCTCCTGCAACTCTGGCGCCACATTCAGGATATTGACGAATGGGCTCCCGGTATAGATGAGCTTTTCGTAGATGTCGTCCGACAGCACCCAGACATGGGGGTGTCGACGCAGTACTTCCGCGATGGTGCGGAGTTCCTCAACCGAGTAAACCGCGCCGGTCGGATTCGACGGCGAATTCAGCATCAGCCACTTGGTACGCGGCGTAATCGACGCCTCCAGCTGAGCAGCCGTCAGTTTGAAGCCCGCCGCCTCATCGCACGCCACGACGATAGGTGTGCCGCTCGCCATTTTGACGATCTCCGGATAGGAGACCCAGCACGGCGCGGGCACGATCACTTCATCGCCCGGATTGAGGGTCGCGAAGAAAGCCGCGAAAATCGCCTGTTTCGCACCAACCGATACGCTGACGCCATCCACTGGGTAGTCGACGCCGTTGTCGCGCTTCAGTTTCGCGACGATCGCCTCGCGCAACTCCCGAATACCTGCGGCCTCCGTGTAGCGCGTCTTGCCTTCGCGCATCGCACGAATCGCTGCTGCCTGGATGTTCTCGGGCGTGTGAAAGTCTGGTTCGCCTTGCGACAGGGATATGACGTTCTTCCCGGCACGACGCAGTTCTGCCGCTTTTGCTGCCATTGCCATCGTTTGCGCAGGGGCGATCTGGCCAATGCGGTCTGCAATGAAGCCCATTGTGTTCATTCCGTTTATAGGGAGATCCCAGTGCGTGAACCGGGGTCGCCTCTCGGTGGCGCCCCGGAACACGCATGCTTACAGACGTTCAGCCACTGCCTTCATTTGCAGGAACTGCAGAAGGTAGTCGGGACCGCCCGTCTTGGTATCGGTACCCGTCAGGTTGAAACCGCCGAAAGGCTGAACACCGACCAGCGCGCCCGTACACTTGCGGTTGAAGTACAGATTGCCGACGTGGAAATCGCGGCGGGCTCGTTCGATGCGGCTGCGGTCGTTCGAGAAGAGCGCGCCGGTCAGCCCGTAGACCGTGTCATTGACCACAGCCAGACCTTCCTCGAAATCCTTGACGCGGATTGCGGCGACGAACGGTCCGAACACTTCCTCTTGTGCAATGCGTGCGCGAGGCGACACGTCCCCAAAGATGGTCGGCTCAATCAGATAGCCCGCGGTATTTTCTACGGCCTTGCCGCCGGTCAACAGCTTGCCCTCGCTGTGACCGATATCGATGTACGACAGCACCTTCTTGTACTGCAGTTCATTGCAGACCGGGCCAAAACTCGGATTGTCCTTGGATTCACTGACAACCAGTTCCTTCGTCTTCGCAACGACCTTCTCGAGCAATGCGTCGTAGACCGAGTCCACCACGATCAGACGCGAACAGGCCGAACACTTCTGGCCGGAATAGCCGAACGCTGCCTGGATCACCGCAGTCGCTGCGTCATCGAGGTTGGCCGTCTCATCGACAAGAATCGCGTCCTTGCCACCGAGTTCAAGAAAAACCCGCTTGAACCATTTCTGGCCTTCGGCCAGCTTCGCGGCGGACTCGTTGATCTGGGCACCGGTTGCGAGCGAGCCCGTAAAGTTGATGAAGCGCGTCTTCGGATGGGCGACCAGATACGAACCGATCTCGCGTCCGGTACCCGGCAGATAGTTCACCACGCCGGGCGGCAGTCCTGCTTCGGCGAAGATGTCGAAGATCTTCGCCAGCGACACCACCGTATCTTCCGCAGGCTTGCAAACGACGGTGTTACCCACCACGATCGCACCGACCGTCATGCCGGTCATCAGCGCCATCGGGAAATTCCACGGCGAAATCGTCACACCCACGCCCAGCGGGATATAGAAGCTCTCGTTTTCTTCACCCGCATAGTCAATCAGCGCACCCAGGCCGCCGACGTGCTTGATCGCCTGACGTGCGTAGTACTCGGTGAAGTCGATCATTTCCGCGACTTCAGCGCTGGCTTCGACATAGTTCTTGCCGATTTCATAAACCAGCCATGCCTCGAGCTCGCGCTTGCGCCTGCGCATGATTGCTGCGGCCTTCAACATAACGCGCGATCGATCTTCCTGGCTCCAGCGCTTCCACGAATCAAAAGCCGTCCAGGCTGCTTCCAGTGCGGCGTCCGCGTGCCGCGTCGTCGCCTTGGCGGTATAGCCGACGACCTCATCTGGATTCGACGGATTCGTCGAGACGAGTGTCGCTTCGGTCTGCACGCGCTCGCCATTGATCACCAGCGGATAGGTCTGGCCAAACTCGGCACGCACCTTTTTCAGCGCCTGCTGCATGTCTGCTTTGGCACCCTCGGTGTCGAACAAATCGAACGGCTCGTTCTTGAACGGCGCAATCAACATCGCTTTCTCCAGATTGAATGGTTTGGGACGCTCTGCCGCCCTGAAGAGCGCGGCACGCTACCGTGAACCGATTGTCCGGCGCGAAAATTTTCCGGTCTTGATCTGCCTCCCTTGATTTATGCGGAATTCTGCATAGTTATATAAATCGTACCAGCGTCAACATCCATCGATAGGCCTAATATACAGTGATTTAATAAAAAATGCAGAAAGCATCGAAAATACAGATTTGCGGATTTCTGCTATTTGCTACACTGAATCAACGGGGCATCTCTTCATTCGGAGGACGTATCATGGCCATGCATTTCGATCTGGTTGATCTTCGTCTCATCACATGTATTGCTGAGACGGATAGCTTGACGCGTGGCGCCGAGCGGTTTCATATGTCGGTACCCGCAGCAAGCACCCGGATCAAGAATCTCGAAGAAAGCATGGGAGCAAAACTGCTGTATCGGACCAGCCAGGGGGTGACCCTCACCCCACCGGGTCAGGCGTTCCTACACCACGCGCGGGTCGTCCTGTCGCAGCTCGAGCAGTTGCGCGGCGACATGCAGGAGTACGCGCGCGGCGTCAAAGGTCATGTGCGAATTTTTGCGAACACGACTGCCACCACTGAATTTCTTCCTAACGATCTGCGTAACTTTCTCGCCGAACACCCCGACGTGAACGTCGAGCTTCGCGAACGGTTAAGCCATGACGTGGTGCGCGCGGTCAGTGAAGGCACTGCGGACGTCGGGATAGTCGCTGGCAATGTCAGGCCCGAATCTCTGCAAGTCCTGCCGTACCGCTCAGACCGGCTCATATTGGCGGTCTCGAATTCGCACCCCCTCGCCGGAAAGACGTCCATTCCATTTGAAGAGGCAAGCGGGTTTGACTTCGTCGGAATGCCCGAAGCTAGCGCGATTCATACCTTTCTGAACCGCGTAGCAAGCGACATGCACAAGAAACTTCAGGTGCGAATCGAAGTAGGTAACTTCGAAGCACTGTGTCGAATGATCGAGGCTAACGTCGGGATCGGCGTGTTGCCCTGCTCGTCAGCGGTGCGCTACGTCAAAACCATGAACATCCGGCTCGTTGAAATCGAGAACGACTGGGCGACGCGCAATCTGCTGATCTGCGTGCGCAATCTCGACCTGCTGCCGTCCTTCGCGCGAGAACTGGTCGACCTCCTCACGCAGAAGTGCAAAACCGGGCACGAGTCCCAGCCGGCCTGAACATCGGCAGTTAGTCTGCGTTTAAAGCCCTCTTCTCCAGACACAAATTGTAGTCAGCAGGCAGGTACGTCAATCTAGGGTGAACGACGCTACCCGACGACCCCATGACTGCTGAACTCAACTATCTTCGCACCTGGATCGGCCGCACACAGGCTGAGCGCGAATTCGTCTCGCCACGCCTTGCGCAACAACTCGCCGCTACGCTGGACTATGAGGACGTCCCGCATACCGGCTGTCCATTGCCTCCTCTGTGGCATTGGGCATTTTTTCCTCATATTGTTTCGCAGTCACAGGTCGGCGCGGACGGACATCCGACACGCGGTGGATTCCTGCCGCCAGTGCCACTGCCCAGACGCATGTGGGCGGGCAGTCGCGTCCGGTTCGAGCGTCCACTCGTGGTCGGCAGCGAAGTCACCAGGACGTCGCAGATTCTTGACGTCGCGGCCAAGGAAGGACGCACCGGAAAGCTCGTGTTTGTACGTCTGCGTCACGAACTGGAAGACCTCGAAGGTCCGCTGATTTCCGAGGAGCAGGACGTTGTGTACCGCGAGTCCGCCACGGCAGCGTACACCGCGGCAACCGGCCCGGCCGCGCCGGCGGAGTTCACCTGGAAGCGGGAGATCGTGCCCGACCCGGTCCTGCTCTTTCGCTACTCCGCAGATACCTTCAACGGCCACCGCATTCACTATGACCGCACCTACGCCCAGGAGCAGGAAGGCTATCCGGCGCTGGTCGTTCACGGACCACTGACTGCGACGTTGCTGATCGACCTCGTCCGGCGCAGTGTTCCCGGTGAATCGATAGCTTCTTTCTCATTCAAAGCGGTCAACCCGCTGTTTGACCGGGCGCCGTTTCATCTCTACGCGGCCCGTGCCCCCGGATCGACCGAAGTGAAGCTCTGGGCGGCCAATTCCGATGGCGTGTTATGCGTCGATGCCGAGGCGACGCTAACGGCACCCGCGTATGTTCTTCAAAAATAAACTCTGAGGAGTAGAGACAAGTGCTGGCTAACGTTGACCCCTATCAGGACATTCGCGAAGCGGTTCGCGATTTGTGTTCCAACTTTCCCGCCGAGTATTTCCGCAAGGTCGACGAGGAGCGCGGCTATCCAGAGACCTTTGTGCAAGCCCTAACCGACGCCGGTTGGCTGGCCGCCCTCATCCCGCAGGAATATGGCGGCTCGGGGCTCGGACTGACCGAAGCTTCGGTGATCATGGAAGAGATCAACCGCAGCGGTGGCAATTCCGGCGCGTGTCACGGGCAGATGTACAACATGGGGACACTCCTTAGGCACGGCTCGGCAGAGCAAAAGGCCCGGTACCTTCCGGAAATCGCCAGCGGAAAGTTGCGGCTTCAGTCGATGGGCGTGACCGAGCCGACGACCGGCAGCGACACCACGAAGCTCAAGACAACCGCGGTTCACAAAGGCGACAGATACGTCGTCAACGGTCAGAAGGTGTGGATCTCCCGGATCCAGCATTCCGATCTCATGATTCTGCTCGCGCGGACCACTCCGATCGATCAGGTTGCGAAGAAATCCGAAGGCATGTCGATATTTCTGGTCGACCTGCATCAGGCAATCGGCAAAGGCATGACCGTTCGCCCCATCCCGAACATGGTGAATCACGAGACTAACGAACTTTTTTTCGACAACCTCGAGATCCCTGTCGAAAACCTGATCGGTGAGGAAGGCAAAGGATTCAAATACATCCTCGATGGCCTGAATGCCGAGCGGACGTTGATCGCCGCTGAATGTATCGGCGACGGCTACTGGTTCCTCGACAAGGTCTGTAAGTACGTCAAGGAACGCGTCGTCTTCGGCCGCCCGATCGGACAAAACCAGGGCGTGCAGTTTCCGATCGCCCGCGCGCACATCAACGTCGAAGCGGCGAGCTTGATGCGATATAAGGCCTGCGAGCTTTTCGACGCCAAACAGCCAGCCGGCGCGCAGGCCAACATGGCAAAGCTGCTCGCCGCGGACGCTTCCTGGGAGGCCGCGAATGCGTGCCTGCAGTTCCACGGCGGCTTCGGTTTTGCGAACGAATACGACGTCGAACGCAAATTCCGCGAGACACGGCTTTATCAGGTCGCACCGATCTCGACCAATCTTATTCTTTCGTATGTAGCCGAGCATCTGCTCGGACTGCCGCGCTCTTTCTGAGGAGACGGACATGAAACCGCTGGACGGCGTGAAGGTCATCACCCTCGAACACGCGATTGCAGCACCGTTTTGCACCCGTCAACTTGCGGATCTTGGCGCACGCGTGATCAAGATCGAACGCCCAGGTGTCGGGGACTTCGCGCGCGCCTACGATGAGCGCGTGCACGGCATGGCCTCGCACTTTGTATGGTGCAACCGCTCGAAGGAGAGCCTCACGCTCGACGTCAAGGCCCCGCAGGCGCAGGGTATTTTCGAGCGCCTGCTTGAGGACACCGACGTGCTGGTGCAGAACCTCGCACCCGGCGCTGCGGCGCGCTTGGGACTGTCGTATGAAGCGTTGCGTGACAAGTATCCCCGCCTGATTGTCTGCAACATCTCCGGTTACGGATCGGATGGTCCCTATCGGGACAAGAAAGCCTACGACCTGCTGATCCAGAGTGAGTCCGGGTTCCTTTCGATTACCGGCGGCCCGGACTCACCGGCAAAAGCCGGCTGCTCCATTGCTGACATCGCTGCAGGGATGTACGCCTACACGAACATCCTCTCCGCGCTTCTGCAACGATCGAAGACCGGCTTGGGACGAGAAATCGATGTCTCGATGCTCGAGAGCATGGTGGAATGGATGACGTACCCCCTCTACTACGCGTTCGATGGCGCATCCCCGCCACCTCGTGCCGGCGCCGCTCACGCGACCATCTACCCCTATGGCCCCTTCCCCGCCGGCGATGCAAAGACAGTCATGCTGGGATTGCAGAACGAACGTGAATGGGGTGTCTTCTGCTCACAGGTTCTGCTGGAACCCGAGCTCGCCATCGATCCTCGTTTCAGTTCCAACTCGAAGCGGGTAGCCGCACGCGAGGAACTGCGCGAAATCATTGTCGCCGCATTCAGCAAACTGACTTCGGAAGAAGTCATCAGTCGGCTGGATAGCGCGCAGATCGCCAACGCGCGAATGAATGATATGCCCGACGTGTGGTCGCATCCGCAGCTTAAGGAACGCAATCGCTGGGTGAACATCGACTCACCTGCCGGCTCCATTCCCGCTTTGCTGCCGCCAGGCGTCAGTACCGCATCCGATGTTCGACTGGACCCCGTGCCCGCGTTAGGCCAGCACACCGAAGCCCTTTTGAATGAATTGGGTTTTTCGACCAATGCCATCCGCGAGCTTCGTGAAGCGGCCGTCATCTAACTCCCCAGTCAAGGTAAGCCTGTTATGAGCAACACCCAGATTCTTGCTTCGTTTGCGGCCAGTCTCAAGTTTGAACAGATCCCCAGGGACGTGGTGGCCCGCACGGAAGACCTCTTCCTTGACTGGTTCGGCTCAGCATTGGCCGGTAAGGGAGCGCGCCCCGTCGAGACGATTCAGAAACTCGCTTTGAATTTCGGGCGGCAGTCCGGTCCCTGCGAAGTACTGATCTCCCGCCGAACCACCAGCCCGCTGTTCGCGGCGATGATCAACGCCGCCGCATCGCACTTCGCTGAACAGGACGACCTTCACAACAGTTCCGTCCTGCACCCGGCAACCGTCGTCTTCCCCGCGGCATGGGCCACCGCGCAAGCGCTTGGCAGAAGTGGCAAAGAGTTCATCGCTGCATCTGTCGCAGGCTATGAAGTGGGCATCCGTGTCGGTGAATTCCTCGGCCGGTCGCACTACAAGATTTTTCATACCACAGGCACGGTCGGGACGATCGCGGCTGCAGCAGCAGTCGGTAATCTCTTGCGATTGAGCGACGAGCAGATGGTGAATGCGTTTGGCTCCGCCGGCACCCAGGCAGCCGGACTCTGGGAATTTTTGAAAGACGCCGCGGACTCCAAGCAACTCCACACGGCCAAGGCTGCAGCGAACGGTCTTCTCGCTGCCTACCTGGCGGCCGACGGCTTCACCGGTGCGAAGGACATCTTCGAGGGCGCGAAAGGCATGGGCGCCGGGATGTCCACGCAAACGCATCCGGACAAACTCGCCGAAGCGCTTGGCAAGCGATGGGCGCTGATCGAAACGTCTTTCAAGTATCACGCTTCCTGCCGGCACACTCATCCGGCGGCCGATGCTCTGCTGCAGGTTATTCAGCGCGAGAAGCTCGTGCCGGATGACATCGAGACGGTGGTGACCCATGTCCACCAGGCTGCGATTGATGTCCTTGGACCCGTAACCGATCCCCAGACGGTCCATCAGGCAAAGTTCTCCATGGGCACCGTGCTCGCTCTGGTAGCGGAATTCGGCCACGCGGGTGTGCGTGAGTTCGACGGCCATTACAAGGAACGCAGGATCGCGCACTTCTGCAAAAAAGTTTCGATGGTGCTCGATCCTGAAGTCGATACGGCCTATCCGTCACGCTGGATCGGGAAGGTCATTGTTCAGACGAAGGATGGCCGTACCTTCGAGGGCCGCGTGGATGATCCCAAGGGTGATCCGGGCAACACGCTCTCGCGCGCCGAACTCGAGCACAAAACGATGACGCTGGGTTTGTATGGCAATGCGGCCACCGAAGACGAACTCAAGCGCTCAATCACATCAGTATGGACGATTAGCGATGCAACCGTCGTACCAAAACTGCTCCCCGAATCGAAACTGGAGGCCCAACATGGCTGACCTTGCACCCCGCTCCTATCTCTTCGTTCCTGGCAACCGACCGGACAGATTCGCCAAGGCGGCTGCGTCGGGTGTCGATGTGGTCGTTATCGATCTGGAAGATGCAGTGCCTCCCGCCGAGAAGAAGATCGCGCGGGCGGCCCTCGCCGAGTGGCTTTCGACAAACAGTACGCCGGTGGCAGTGCGGGTAAATGATGTGAACAGCGAATGGTTTCGCGACGACATCGCCGTATGCCGTGCGCCATCCGTCGCCGCCGTCATGCTGCCCAAGACGGAACGCATCGACGATATCTTCCTCTGCGAGTTCGCCGGCAAGCCGACCGACATCCTGCCGATGATCGAGACGGCTCAAGGTTTTCGGAATGTAGTCGCTATCGCCCAGCACCGGCTGACCACCCGACTCGTATTCGGCAATGTGGATTTCCAGCTCGACCTCGGCATTGACGGCGACGATGAGCCGCTTCTGTACTTCCGCTCACAGATCGTCTTCGCCTCTCGCATCGGCAACCTGCTGCCGCCGGTGGACGGGGTTAGCACCACACTCGACGATCCCGAGCAGATCACCCGCGACACGATCCGTGCAAGGCGGCTCGGCTTCGGCGGCAAGCTTTGTATTCATCCCAGGCAGGTGGCTGCGGTCAACGCTGCGTTCGTCCCAAGCGAGAAAGACGTCGAATGGGCGCACCGGGTTGTCGAAGGCGCAGCTGCGTCCCACGGCGCGGCCGTCGCTGTGGACGGCCGCATGGTAGACCGGCCGGTCATTTTGAAGGCGCAGGAAATCCTGGCAGAGTCCCAGCGGCGTCTGCCTCTTGGCGCCTGATTGAAGATTAACAGCAGCATCTTACATGCGACCGGAGTAAGCGCTAAAGCGCTAACTCCGGTCGACAAAGGAGACGAAAGTCATGCAACGGTTTGAGATGTATATCAACGGCGAATCATGCCAATCAGCTTCGGGCGAATGGTTCGATACGGAAAATCCGTTCACTGGAGAAACCTGGGCGCAGATCGCAAAGGGCAACGGGACCGACGTCGATCGAGCCGTGCAAGCGGCGCACACCGCATTCAGTACAGGACCCTGGTCACAGATGTCCCCGAGCCAGCGAGGCCTGCTGCTTCATCGGGTCGGCGACCTGATCGCGCGAGACGCCAAGCGGCTCGCCGAACTCGAAGTACGGGACAACGGCAAGCTCATGGCGGAAATGCTTGGCCAGTGCCAGTATCTGCCCCAGTGGTACTACTATTTTGGCGGCCTGGCGGACAAGATTCAGGGCGCCGTCATTCCGCTCGACAAGAAAGGCTATTTCAACTTCACCCGCAACGAACCGCTGGGTGTCGTCGCCGCAATCACGCCGTGGAACTCGCCGCTTTTGCTAGCCACGTGGAAGATTGCGCCCGCGTTGGCCGCCGGTTGCACGGTTGTGATCAAACCGTCCGAGTTCACTTCGGCGTCCACGATCGAGTTTGCGAAACTCTTCACCGAAGCCGGCTTTCCGCCAGGCGTAGTGAATGTCGTGACCGGATTCGGTGCGGACGTCGGCTCGCCTTTGGTGGAACACCCCCTAGTCAAGAAGATCACGTTCACCGGCGCAGATTCCACAGGGCGCGCAATCAATGAGGCAGCCGCACGTCAGTTCAAACACGTTAGTCTCGAACTCGGCGGCAAGTCACCCAACATCGTGTTCGAGGATGCCGATCTGGAAGACGCAGTAAATGGCGCGGTTTCCGGCATCTTCGCTGCGACCGGACAGACCTGTATTGCCGGCTCGCGGCTGTTGTTGCAAGAAACCATCTACGACACCTTCGTCGACAAACTCCTGACGCTGGCGCGCACCGCGAAAATGGGTGATCCGTCGAGTATGGATACACAGGTCGGGCCGGTAACGACGCGTCCTCAATACCAGAAGGTTTTGTCGTACATTGAAACCGCAAAGCAGGAAGGGGCGACGCTGCTGCTCGGTGGAAAGCCCGGGAGTGCCCCCGAATGCGGCAATGGCTGGTTCGTCGAGCCAACCATTTTCGGTGACGTCAACAACAGGATGCGGATCGCACAGGAAGAAGTCTTTGGTCCTATCCTGTCTATCATCAAGTTCAAGGACGAAGACGAGGCCGTTGCACTGGCCAATGATGTGCGCTTCGGTCTGGGCTCAGGGGTCTGGACGAAAGATATCGGCCGGTCCATTCGTGTCGCTGAAAAGCTGCAGGCCGGCATGGTCTGGGTGAACAGCTATCGCGCGGTGAGCTACATGTCACCGTTCGGCGGCTACAAGGATTCGGGACTTGGCCGCGAGAACGGTATCGACGCGATCCGCGAGTATCTGCAAACGAAAAGCGTCTGGATCAATACTGGGGTCAAGACTGCAAACCCGTTCGTCATGAGATAAAAATGACGATGCCCCGGAGCGTACCGCGGGGCAGTTCTGAGTTCGGGCAGGGTTAGGACGACGGGGATAACGAAAGGATCACGCAACAAGTGTGTATCAGGACTTGATGCCTTGAGTTGCCTTGGTACTCGGTGCCCGAACCTCCAACGTGACTCCAGCACCTTCGTTGACCGTCTTGAAGTACGTGAAGCCGCTTCGATCGTCGAGACGACCGCGTGCCAGAACATCCAGTCCGGCGTTCGCAGCCTGTTCCTCAGCTTTATCGCAGCTATCGACAGAGAAGCCGAGATGAAAAACACCCTCGCCGCGCGACTCCAGGAAACGTCGTTGCGGCGTGTCTCCGTCTCCTGGCTGGCAAAGCTGCAGTTGGGCGTTGTCGATGTTCGCGAACTTATAACGCATCTTCAGAAAGGCTGGACGATCGTAGCCGTCCAGTTCGTGCGCATCCATCGGTGGAAAATCTGTCCACGGACCGACTCCGATCGACTCGTAGTACTTCACGGCCTTGTCAATGTCACGAACCACGATGCAGACGTGGTGCAGCTTCTGAAACATGGGTAGCTTTTCCATCGCGCGTTTCACTCCTGGTCAGTTTTGATGCTGGGCCACAGAAGCTTTCGACAGCAGCTGCGGCCCGACGTCACACCGGATCATCCCGCCTTGGCGATCCTCTTCGGCGTGTACGTTTCTGCCGCATCATCATGCGACTGGCCGACGGCCGGGTTCCACTGGAAGCCGGAACGGGCCACGACACCTGGCTTCAGACGCTGGTCAGGACCAAAGTCCGCAAAAGGATGAAAGAACAGGGGCTCCGTACTCTCAAGCGTGCTCAACCGCGCTGCATAGGCGTCGAGGTATGCTTGCCGCTCATCGGCGCTCACGCGGCCAGGCATCCACGACACATGGGGCGGCAGCACTTCGAAGCCAAGGTAATTGAAGATCCCGTTGTGGATCGGCCAGAGAATGTGATTGATATCACCGTCGACGCCGTCCGGCTCGTAAAGGCTCGCGGCCGTTCCCGTCGTGGTCGAGACCATCGCCTTGCGGCCCTTGAACATACCGGTCTCGTATTTCCGCCCGGTCGCATAGGCGAATCCGCGGGTCATCACACGATCCACCCAGCCCTTCAGGATCGCGGGCATCCCGAACCACCACATCGGATACTGGAAGATGATGAGATCGCTCCACAGCACCTTCTGTTGTTCGGCGTAGACGTCAGGCGTTGGTTTCGTGGACGTCCCGAACATATGTTCCTGTTCCGCCGAAAGATCGAGGAAGTCGGGGTTGAGACGCTCACCCACGAAGTCCTCGACGCCAAGCTCGGGGCGCCACTTCAGTTGATACAGGTCTGTTACCTGAACCTCGTGACCCTGTTCTTTCAAGGTCGAAACAGCTGTATCTTTCAGCGCAGCGTTAAACGACTTAGGTTCGGGGTGAGCGAAAACGATGAGCACTTTCATGCGAAAACTCCACAAAAAACCAGTTCTTTGAGCGTGCGGGCCGGTGACCTGCACTTGAATTTGTTCCGTATATGCCGCCATCGTCCCGTGTAGTCCCAGTAGGCAGGCTCATGGATCGGCCCTCATTCTGGAACGCAATCCGGTGGCGACGATCGATTCGGTTTACAACATTCTGGATCTTTGCGACATTCCGGTCTTGAGTGGGCTCGGCTAATTTTCGCGGAATTCTGCACATTTCTTGAGGATAGGCGACCCTACGAAAACCGGGGAACCCTTTTCCGCAATGGTGCTCAACTCACGTGCAGGCGCCGTGGCTCTGCGGAGAATTGCCGCAATTCCCGTTGCCCCGAACCTCGAAAAGCAGGGGCAAGCGGCCCGCGCCCTCCGGATCACCGTTCAGGCCGCATCCAGTTGAGAAGTGTCGCCCTCCAGATACGCGGCCCGCACGGCTGGGTTGGCTAGCAGTTCGACCCCTCTCCCTTCGAGGGCAATCTGCCCATGCTGGAGAACATACCCTCGATGCGCCACGCGCAAGGCGTGATGCGCGTTCTGTTCGACAAGCAGAATCGTCATTCCGAGCTGCTCGTTCAACTCCTTGATGACCGAAAAAATCTTCTTGATGAAGATCGGCGCGAGACCGAGCGACGGCTCGTCGAGTAGCAGCAATCTCGGCTGCGACATCAATGCGCGTCCTATCGCGAGCATCTGCTGCTCCCCTCCTGACAGTGTGCCGGCACGCTGCGAGGCTCTGCTTCTCAGGATCGGAAACATCTCGTACATGCGCTCGAGATCATCCGCGGTCCGGCGGTTGCCCGACGTATCCCCCATCAGGAGATTCTCGAGCACAGTCATCCGCTGAAAGATGCGGCGCCCTTCAGGCACAACCGCAATATCGAGCTTGCCGATCGCATGCGATGGCAGATTCGAAATATTCTGTCCGTCGAATTCAACCACACCGCCGCTGGCACGGGGATAGCCGAAGATGGTATTCATCAGCGTCGACTTGCCTGCGCCGTTCGCGCCGATCAAGGTGACGATCTCGCCAGTCTTCACGCCCAGGCTCACCCCGCGTAGCGCCTGGACGCTGCCATAGTGGGCAATGAGTTCGGTAATCTTAAGCATGAGCTGACTTCTCCTGCGTTGCTTCACCGAGTGACGACGTCTCATCGTCCTCGCCGAGGTATGCGCTGATCACCTCAGGATTCACCTTGATGTCATCAGGCAAGCCTTCTGCAATTTTCTTCCCATGATTGAGCACGACAATATGATCAGAAACCTTCATCACGACGCTCATATCGTGCTCGATCAACAATATGCCGATACCCTGCTCCCGGGAGAGCGAGGTCAATAGCGCGGTGAGTTCCCCCGATTCGCGCGGATTGAGGCCGGCGGCCGGCTCATCGAGGCAGAGGAGAATGGGGTCCGCGCACATCGCGCGCGCGATCTCGACGCGACGCTGCACCCCATAAGGCATGTCGCCGGCAGGTTTATTGGCTATATCTCGAACACCTAATCGCTCGAGCCACGTCAAAGCGTTTTCTATCGCCTTGTCGTTCGCGCGTCGAAACGACCTCGCATTGAGTGCGCCGGCAATCGAGAACCTGGACGCGTCCTGCAACACATTGTGCTGGGCAATCATCAGGTTTTCGAGCACGGTCATACGCGGGAACAGCCGTATGTTCTGGAACGTTCTGACGACTTGGCCAATCCGTGCCACGTCGACATTCTTCATCGCATCCAGCCTGAGCTTCCCATGACGGGGATGCCCCAACGTGATGGCGCCTTGGGTCGGCTTGTAAAAGCCCGTCAGGCAGTTAAAAAACGTCGTCTTTCCGGCTCCGTTCGGCCCGATCACCGACGTCACCTCTCCTGCGCGCGCCGTCATCGACAGGTCTTCGATCGCGCGAAGGCCGCCAAACTGCATCGTCAGATTTTCAACGCTGAGCAGCGAAGTGGAGGCGTTCATGGCTTTGCCTCCACGCGAGGCGCGCTGACAGTCGCACGGCGATGGCTGATCAGCCCGCCGGGCCGCACGACCATGATAAAGACCATTGCAACACCGAAAAGCAACATTCTGTACTCGGAGAAATCACGCCCCAACTCGGGCAAAATCACCAGCAAGGCTGCCGCAAGGACAACGCCGAGCTGGCTTCCCATACCGCCGAGCACCACGATCGCGAGAATCGTGGCCGACTCCGAAAAGGTGAAGCTCTCTGGCGAAATGAAACCCTGCCGCGCTGCGAAGAACACGCCGGCGAATCCGGCCAGCATGGCACCCGTCGCAAAGGCGGACAGTTTCACATTCGTTACGTTGATGCCCATTGCTTTGCAGGCGATCTCGTCTTCGCGCACTGCTTCCCACGCGCGCCCAACGGGCAGCCGTCTGAGCCGCGAGACGAGGAGGTTCGTCAGCAGCGCAAGTGCGAGGATCAGGTAGTACAGAAAGACGACGCGCTGGCCGGGCGAGTAATCGAGGCCAAACACTGTCGCGAAGGTCGGACCGTCGCCCGATGCCTGCATGGGGAGCCCGAAGAAGGTAGGCTTCGGAATGGACGAGATGCCGTTGGGCCCGCCTGTGAGGTCGCCCCAATTCACGAGCACCAACCGAATGATTTCCCCGAATCCGAGCGTGACGATGGCTAGATAGTCGCCTCTGAGCCGGAGTGTCGGGTAGCCAAGCAACATGCCGAACGCCGCAGCGACGCCACCGGCGATCGGCAAACACTGCCAGAAACCAAAGCCGAAATGCGTCGATAACAGGCCGTATGTGTACGCGCCCACCGCATAGAACGCAACATAACCGAGGTCCAGAAGCCCCGCCAGACCGACGACGACATTCAGGCCCCAGCCAAGCATGACGTAAATCAGCACGGTCGTCGCTGTATCGACGACGTAGCGGTTTCCAGCGAACAACGCAGGCAACAACACGGCGAACGCCACGCATCCGGCGCCGGCCCAGACAAGCGAGCCATTACCCGCAACTTGAGGAGCGGGTCTGGCGCGCGACCGACGATTTGAAAAAAGACTAAAACGCTGCAGCAAAAGCTGCATGACGAGGCGCCCGGCAAATGCGATCGCGATGAAAGCCGCCAGCAGCGCCCATCGCGTCTGAACCTCGAGACCATTGCTGCCATCTCGCGTCGTCAAACCCAGCATAGGCAAGCCGACGAGGCCGGCGACCAGCGCCGCGCCAAGTGCATCCTTGACACGAAAATGTAGATTCGTTTCTTGCATGACTGTCGAACTCATCACACCTTCTCCACTTCGGGTCGGCCGAGAAGCCCGGATGGACGAAACATCAAGACCACAATCAGGATCACGAATGTGGCCACATCCTTGTATTCGGGCGAGAGGTAGGCAGCCCAGAATGCTTCGATCAAACCGATGATCACACCGCCCAGCATTGCCCCGGGAATCGAGCCAATTCCGCCGAGCACGGCTGCGGTAAACGCCTTGATACCGGCATCGAATCCAATCGAGAAGTCGATCACGCCGTAGTAAAGCGTGACCATGACGCCTGCGACGGCTGCGAGTGCGGCGCCGATCATAAACGTCAGGGCGATGATCCGATCGACGTTGTAGCCGAGGAACTGCATCATCCGCTGATCCTGTTCACAGGCTCGCTGCTGTCTGCCGAAAGGTGTTTTATTGATGAACAACGTGAAGGCGCACATCAACAGGATCGTCACTGAAACAATGAGGATTTGCACATACGAGACGTATGGCCCATGAAATTGCTCACCTGAGAAAAGGTTCACCCCGCCGGTCACGAGCGGCTGGATGGACTTGACTCGTGCGCCTTGAGTAAGCTGAACCATGTTCTGCAGGAAAATCGAAATCCCGATCGACGAAATTAACGGTGCAAGTCGATTGGATCCGCGTAGCGGCCGATAACCGACACGCTCGACTGTCCAGCCGAATACGGCTGTCAGCGCGATAGATACGATCAGCGTAATAGCAACGCTCGCCACGACAGACGAGATTCCGCTGCCAGCAAGCAACGTAAAGCAGGTCACGGCGATGAACGCGCTCACCATGTAAATATCGCCATGAGCGAAATTGATCATGCCTATAATGCCGTAGACCATCGTGTAGCCGATCGCGATCAGGCCGTAGACGGCGCCCAACGTCAGCCCATTAATCAGTTGTTGCAGTGCCTGGCTCATGTCCTCTCCGGTGAATCTGCTGCAGAGGCGGCGCAATAGAGCGACGCACCGCCTCTTTCCTTGCTACATAGACTGGACAGGACGCGTCACTTTACATAGTCATAGTTGTTACCTTTCCAGCGATAGACCACGTAGCCTGGACTCTTCAGATCGCCTTTCGCGTCGAAGTCCACCTGGCCGACTACCGTACTGAACGATCCGTTGTGAAGCTGCTTCACGATCGCCGCGTAGTCCGTAGAGTTGGCTTTCTTCGCGGCCTCTGCAAAAACCTGCATGGCGGCATACGAGTACAGCATGTAGCCTTCCGGCTCGATTTTTTGCGCGCGAAACGCCGCCACCACCTTTGCAGCCGCCGCACTCTTACGCGGGTCGGGTGGGAAGGTGAACAGGACCTTGTTGATTTCCGGCCCTGCGGCAGTCACCAGTTCATTGTTGGTCAGCGTGTCGCCGCCGAGGACGGTCAGGTTGAGCCCTGCCTGCGCCGCCTGCCGCAGAATCAATGCGACTTCCTGGTAGTAGCCGCCGTAAGCAAGAATCTGAATGCCGTTCGCCTTCAGCTTGCTGATCAAGCCAGAGTAGTCCTTCTCACCGGCTGTGATCGACTGGCGCAGCGCCACGGGTGTCTGCTTCGCCGCCAGATCTTTTGCAATCTCGTCCGCCAGACCGCCGCCATAAGCCGTCTTGTCGTCAATGACGGCGATTTTCTTGCCCTTGAAGTTCGCGGCGATATAATCGGCCGCGACCTGTCCTTGCTGGTCGTCCCTGCCCGTGATACGGAAAATTCCCTTAATGCCGCGCTCCGTAATTTTGGGGTTGGTCGACACAGTCACCTGCGGAATCTGCGCGTCGTTGTAGACATCTGACGCGGGCAACGTGGAACTGGAGCACCAGTGGCCGTCGACGAACGCCACCTTCTTGTTGACGAAACTGTTGGCGACGGAAACCGCCTGCTTGGGATCGCAAACGTCATCGCCGACGACCAGGTCGAGTTGCTGCCCGAGCAAACCACCTGCCGCATTGATGTCTTTCACCGCCTGTTCCGCACCTTTGCGAAACTGGTCGCCCCCCGACGCGTACTCCCCCGTCATCGGACCCGCCACTCCCACCACAACGCTTGCGTCCGCAGTGGCCGAGCAGGCCAGAGCGATTCCGCCCATGCTGAGTGCCGCACCTAATTTAACCAATCCTTTCCGGCCGTTCATAACCATCTCCAAGAGCAGGCTTCGATGCAGGAACGAACAGGTCTCGGCTATCGTTCCTGAGTGTCGCCTCGCGTTCGTTCACGAGGTAGGACGCAGGTTGCCGACACCAAAAACAGGTTGGAATTTGATTGTTCGAAAGCGGGGATTAGGTGCAGCCTAAAGATGCGGAATACCGCGTTGCATGCACGGCAAAACGCACAATTCAGCGGTTTGACCAGAGACATGACCGAGTAAACGACTAGTCGGCAAACTATGCGTACTTATCGCCGACAGTGCTGCGGATAGGATAAGTGTCGTACACAATTATCATGCGCTCGACCAGACCGTTGGCGTCGAACTCGAACACATCGACGCACTCGAACCTGGCCGTGGAACCGTCTTTGAGCACCCAATCGTAGATGAAGTAACCTGTGGCACGACGAGCGCCCGTTGTGCTCACACAGATGTCGATAGACGTGATCGTGCTGTCTCCCGATGCTTCGCTGACTTTGGCAAAGAACGGTGCCGCTTGCATCCAACCGAGAAACGGCGAGAAAATCTGTGCGTCCGGTGCAAACAGGGCGCAGATCGCGGCGACGTCGCCGCGCTCCAACTCTTCGAGGTAGGTGCGAACTTGCCGCGTATAGAGTAATTCCGGCGATGACACCACAGTAACCTCCGATAATTCGTTAAAGATGCGGCCCGGTCAAACGAGCACGCCCCTGGTTGAAACACGATAGCGACGCGCCGATGACCGAACAATCGAAAAATCCGCAAGCGGGGTATGCGCCCGGAACATACCCGCTGGCAGATCTGACCCGCCCGCTGCCGTCGCTAGCCGGAATTCAGGCGTTCGTCGCTGCGGCCTCTCTCGGCAGCGTGAGTAAGGCCGCAGAGCATCTGTGCCGCACGCAGGGAGCGGTCAGTCGGTAGATCCAGCAACTGGAAGCGCACTATCAATGTGCACTGTTCGTGCGTCACGCGTCAGGGCTGGCATTGACAGCAGAGGGAGACACGCTTCTTACGGTGGCAGTCAAAGTGCTGACGCAACTCGTTCAACATGCTGCAATTCAGCATGGCGCGGCGTCGGTGATCACGGTTCGGTTACCGTCCACGTTTGCGATTCGCTGGTTGCTCCCGCGGCTGGCAGAAATCAAAATTGCGCTGGGCGGCATTGAGCTGCGGATCTCGACATCCGCTGACGACATGCCGGATTTCACCGCGCCGGATGTCGACGCCATTGTCGTGCGTGGCACCGGACAGTGGGTGGGCGTAGAAGCGGTACCGCTGTTTGCCGAGACGCTCGCGCCAATGTGCACACCCGCATTGGCTGCGTCTCTCAGATCGGTCGCTGATCTTGCGGACGTGACGTTGCTACATCCTGGACCTGGTTAGGCGGAATGGCGTGGTTGGCTTGATAGTGTCGGGGCGACGTACATCAATGCTCGACAGGGGCTTGTATTCGACACACTTGAATTGACGCTCACTGCCGCAGCAGAAGGTCATGGGGTTGCAATCGGCGACCCACGCATGGCGCAAGACAAGCTTGAAGCGGACTCCCTGACGACACCGTTTCGCGAGGCATTGCGAAACGGTGCGTCGTACTTCCTGGTATATCCATCTCAACGTGCGGCCCAGCCGAAGATTCGTGCGCTTGCCGACATCCTCGTGCGATTGGCGCAAGAAGAGTGACTGACGCGGGTACGCCAAACAGAAGGCGATCGCCACATGCGTTCGCAGATCCATCAGTCGCGTCATTGGAGTTGGAGCTGCTTGCGTCGCTCGATAATATGGAATCTGACAATACAATCCCCTTCATGGCACATATACCCGACTCCCTATTCGCTGAACGCATTCGCGCCAGCTCCATGCGCCAGAATGCGATGACGTTGATCCAGGCGACTATGCCCGTGGTTGAACATGGCCACACCGAAATTCACCTACCGGTTTGGAATGGTGTCGAGCAGCAGCATGGTTTCGTACATGGCGGCGTCGTGGGAATGATTGCCGACTCTGCTGGCGGATATGCCGCTATGACATTGGTACCGGCCAGCGCCTCAGTCTTGACCGTCGAATACAAGCTGAATCTGGTTGCCGCGGCCGACGCCAACAGCCTGATTGCCCGTGGCCGGGTAGTCCGTCCCGGCCGTACGCTTATCGTCACTCAGGCAGAAGTATTCGCCGTCAAAGGAGGCAATGAAACGCTATGTGCGTTGATGCAACAAACCATCATGGTGATGCACGGCAAGGTAGAGAAGTAGATCGAGGTTGAGCGCGGCCGGCGCAGCATGACGACTTCGCGTGCGGTTGCACCCGGCCCGTCTGCGGAACGCGGAGAGCTTGGCCAATCCCGCAGATGCGTACAAAGTGTTGCTCCATATCGGGCGAGTGCACCCGGTCCTTTATCATGGCGCTCTGCGCGTGCGCCGGAAGCATTTGCGAGTTGAACTCAGTCAAAACATGAAATGAGTGCTTTCTCCCCGTTGAAAGCTTGGAAAGCAAGCGACCGGTGCCCCCTTTTTAACGACGAGTAGGAAATATGGCGGGATATCTCCAGGAAGGCGAGAGCGCCGTAAGCCGCAAAGCGGTCACCGTGTCTTCGCTATTGAACATGAAAAATGCAGGCGAGAAGATTGCAATGCTGACCTGTTACGACGCCAGCTTCGCATCGTTGATGGACCGATGTGGCGTTGATATGGTGCTAGTGGGCGACTCACTCGGCAACGTACTGCAGGGCCACAGCACGACATTGCCGGTCAATCTGGCGGATATCGCCTATCACACAGCGTCGGTCACTCGAGGAAACCGATCTGCATTTGTGGCCGCTGACATGCCATTCGGTACCTATGCAACTCCGCAATCTGCATTCGACAGTGAAATTGATGCAAGCGGGTGCGCAGATGGTCAAACTTGAAGGGGGCGCCTGGCTGGTCGATACCGTCAAATTTCTCACTGAGCGTGGCGTACCGGTTTTCGCTCATCTTGGCCTCACGCCGCAGTCCGTGCATCGACTCGGTGGGTTTAAGGTGCAAGAGAAAAAAGGAAGACGTGGAGCAATTGAAAGCCGACGCCATTGCACTGCAGGCAGCAGGCGCATCGCTTCTCCTTCTTGAGGCCATTCCGACTTCCGTCGGCAGGGAGGTGACGGAGTTGCTGGATATCCCGACAATCGGTATCGGGGCTGGTCCGGACTGTTCGGGGCAAGTGCTTGTGATGCACGACATGTTGGGCGTCTTTCCCGGCAAGACCGCTCGCTTTGTACGCAACTTCATGGATGGTCAGTCGAGCATCGAGGGAGCTATCCGCGCGTATGTCAAGGCAGTGAAGGAGAATCTCTTCCCCGCGTCGGAACACTGCTTTTAAGCACGGCAAGAACAAAAGGCTTTCCTCATTTCCATGTAGGACCGCGCACGGCTTGTGCACCAACGACAGTCGAGCGGTGCTCCACTGCCAGAGCGGAGTCGACGCTCGAACGGCTATGCGGGAGCGCGAGCGGTTTAGGTCCAGTGGCCGGGGAATGCCTCAAGTGATGAGCATTGCAGTGCGTGCGCCAAGCTCTGCGAGAGACGGTACGCGACCCTAAGCGCACCTTGAGTTCTTCGGGCTAGGCGTTTGCTGTCACAGCGCTACCGGACACCGCAGGCACGTTGAACATGCTTCACGAAGAAGGTCGTTATATTGGCGTCGATCTCCGTATCGTGAAGCGGTTTGCCCAGTACGCGTTGCCGCCGCTTCTCGCTTCGATCGCTTGTGCGCCTGTCGCAACGTGAGAGTGAGGCGAGCGGTCCGCGAGCAGGCCGCAGCGAATATCCTGACAGCGGTCCGGGTCAATCACGCCTATAAAAAATCAGCAAGCGCGTGGTGACACGGCTACAGTGAATCAGCGTGGCCGACATAGCTCGTCCTGCGCGAATCGGGCGATGATCTCCATGGGAGCAAACGCTACCGTACTGTCCGTACTACGCCACATAGCGGTCAGCTGACTAACGTGTCCATTTGGCGGTTCATGGGCCGGCAAGCGACATCGCTTGGCGTGCGAAAAGACCCGAATCTTGGGGACACCCCGTACCGGCTGGAGCACATTAACCGGCTCGGGGACTATCTGCTGGATCTTCAACGCCCCGTTCCACCGCTCGATCCGACCATCGATTTTTTATTTAAATTAGCCACTTAGACCGAGATGTGGCGGAATTTTTACGAATCCCGGCCAGGCCTGACATTCGCGACCGTGAGCCACCGGACGACTCGCACCCGCAACTGCGTGTCGCGACCAACCTTCCTCGGTCTGGCATTCAAGCTGATCGAGGAAGCCGAAAAAACCTGGCGCCGTATCAACGGCCCCGAACAGATCAAGCTGTTGCTGGAGGGCATTGCCTTCAGGGACGGCGAACCGGTGCAAGGCGATCAACCGGTTCAGCAGAAACTCGCCGCCTAAAGTCGAACGCTATCAAGCTGCCCATACACCACTCTTGACGTTAGCTCCCGACAAACCACCATGACTCAGAGCTCGCAGACCTTCCTCGATGGTAGTACGTTCACTGCGCTCCGCGAGCGGATAACGATTCCGCGACAGCGACGGCGGAACTCCCGTCGGAAATACGGCAAAACTCAGCGACAGTCCTGACCGACCGTCGACCGGCCGTTTGAACACTCAAAGATGGGCGGTGTGGCAGCGAGCATCCAGAGCGATCGCGTCATGGCCTCTCGCCGTGACGCGCTGCTTGAGAACCGAAGCCGAATTTGAGGACGAGTATGCGGAGAAAAATAGGTAGGGAGCGGACCGTCTGGGGGCACAGCGCAATGTCGTTGCGGTGAGATCAGTGATCTGTGTAATCTGGCCGCAGGGATCGTTTGATGGACAACGAGCACCCGGGCTTATACAAACATTCCCGCCGCGGACACGTGGCGGGGCTACGGTCGGCGAGTTCGCGGACGAACTTTTACCGGCTTGAACTGACCTTAGACAGGTAGAAGCGATGAATCCTCTTGAGGTGTGAAGCTAACTCTTTGGCAGCTTCGTCTTCGTCACGTTCCTCGATGAGTTTAATCAGGCGTCGACGGGATGGAATCACGAAGCGATTGTCACCCGGACCTATCACCTTGACGTACTGGGTGACAACCTCCAGGATCGCCGCCATCGTCAACATGATTATTGGGTTGCCGGAAATTTGTGCCAACAATAGATGAAATTGCAAGTGGATGAGCGAGCGGCCCGCATAATCACCCGCCTCGTGAGCGGCTTCTGCTAGGGCCACATTGTCCCGCAGCGCTTGAATATCTGATTCCGTCGCTTTCCTGCAGACGCTTCTGACGATTGAGTCGGACAACATCAATCGCGCCTCGGTCAACTGCTCTGGTGTTACGGAGCCGAGGTAATACAGGTCGCATAGCGCTTTGACCACAACCTCACGGTCGCCACTTTTGATGAAAGCCCCCCCCTTTGCGCCCTTCTTTAGTTCAATCAGCCCCGTAACCTCGAGCGCACGCAGGGCTTCACGCAAGGTATTTCTGCTGACCCCGAATCTTTCGCAGAGGTCTCGTTCTGCAGGCAGCTTTTGCCCAGGTTTGAGGCGGCCAGCCATTACCTCCTGACGGATCTGGTTCGCAATCTCGTCAAGCGCTCTGTTGACTGAGATTCGGCCAAATGCGACTTCCTCCGCCGCAGCCCATTCGTTCTCTTGTTCCATAGCACGTCCAGACGCCAAGTAGGTTAATGGCTCGCCATATGACCAAGACCGAAGGGTCATGTGCAATCCACTCATAGTGAGCAGATGCATGTCGAACGCTCCGTATGCATCGTCCTTCATCCTAGAGCGGCTGCCCGCTCTATGTAGAGTGCGAGGGCCGTTCTGCGCGACCAGCAGGCCCAAGAGGAGCCAGCAGCCTCACACCGGTTGTAGTTGTGGACCATCTGCGATACGGGCGACAAATCACGGCAACGCATAGATTTCAATGGCTACTATATCATAGGTCATACCATTGATAAATCCTATCAACGCCGCAACTTGCACGGCCAGTCAATCTAGCCCTACAGACACTCCTCCAACGAGCGAGGCACGGGCCGCTCATTTGGGAACTCTATGGCCCGAGGAATCCTCCGCGAAGCAACAGGAATTTGGCTTCGCTTAAAAAGATAAGGTTGGACGGCAAACGAGCATGGCCGCCTCCCGTTGCTGTAACTGACGCGAAGCTCATTCGACATCGGCATCCTCGCCATGAGAGGGCGCGGAACGCCCGCCCTCTTGCGAGTTTCTTTCACGACTGCACGAAAGATCGAGTATGCAACGAACGCGCATCGCTCGACTCACGCGAGCAGATGGCGTGCAATCATGTTGCGATGGATTTCCGAGGCACCCTCGTAGATGCGCAGCACGCGAAGATCCCGATAGACACGTTCGACAATCGTTCCGAACACGTACCCCGATCCGCCATGAATCTGCAGGGCCTTGTCGGCGATCCGGCAAGCCGCTTCCGTACAGAATACTTTCACCATAGAAGCTTTCATTCGAGCGTCCTCGCCACGCTGTGAGCGCCAGACTGCTTCGAACAAGACCATCCTCGCCGCATGCAAGTCCATCGCCATATCTGCGATGGCGTGTTGGATGACCTGATGCTCCCCCAGAAGCGTACCGAAGGTTTTGCGCGTTTTGACGTGTTCGATCGTCACGTCAAGGGCAATCTGTGCTGATCCAAGCGCCTGGCACCCAACGTTGAGACGGCCTTCGTTCATGCCAGCCATCGCGTATGATAGTCCCCGACCCTCTTCGCCCAACAGGTTTTCAGCCGGAATACGGCAATCGGTAAATGCGATCTCGCACAGACTATCGTCCATCCACCCCATCGTTTTCATACGCCGCACTATACTGAAACCCGGCGTAGTGGTGTCAAGCAAAAAGGCCGATATCCCTCGCTTGCCGGCGGACCGGTCGGTCGACGCCAAAACCGTAATCGAATTCGCATGATTCGCATTCGATATGAAGGTCTTCAGGCCATTGAGAACATAGTAGTCGCCATCGCGAACCGCTGTTGTGATCATGCGTGCCGCATCAGAACCCGCATGCGGTTCAGTAATGGCAATGCAGTTGATCGAACGGCCGCTTGCAAGCTCTGGAAGCCATTTGCGTTTAATCGCATCACTTCCGTGGTCGACAATGATGTGAACCCCAGGCCCTAAGGTCGAGCGAACGTACGGCCAGAATTGCGGTGGCAGCCGGGCAAGTTCGAGCTGCACGGCAACGCTGGTGATGTGGTCCACCGGTGTCCCGCCGTACTCCTCCGGAATTGACATCCCGTAGAAGCCCATTTCGCGGAGTGAATTTTCGACCTCGGCGGGTACTACCCCCGTTTCTTGATATTGTGCCTCCAGCTTGAGCATATCGTCGACCATCGCGCGAGTCGCGGCCTGCATCTCAGCGGCTTCGGGAGGGAGATTAAAGTCCATTGCGTCGTACCTCTTTATGCATGATAAAAGATGCTTTTTCTCATGCGGCAATCGCCGTCATGTCGAAAAATGTTTTCTACAATTTCGTATTACTAATTTTTCTAGACCATATCGTCGCAAGATGGAGTGGCGATCTGCCTACCTGCACCCGGTTACTTGTCTCGTGCCATGTGTAACCCAAGCGCATCGACGTGCTGTGCGAATACCCCTTTTTCCATTCGCCTGATAGCACATGCTCGCCAGTAGCGATTGACGCTGTATCGTCATCACGAAACGGTGACATCGACCGGGCGACCGTTACGCGGCAAGTGTCGGATAGTCCGTATAGCCTTTTCCGTCACCACCGTAGTATGTGGCGCGATCCGCCTGACTCAGCGTTGCGTTGCGCCTGAAGCGTTCCACCAGGTCAGGATTGGCTATGAACGGGCGACCAAATGCTGCCGCGTCGGCGAGTCCGGAAGCAATCCGTGCCTCGGCTGCCTCCGCCGTATAGTTGCCACAGACCACGAGGCTGCCGTTGAATGCCTCACGTAACGCGTGACGAAATTGGTCGGACAGCGGTTCACCGCTGAGCCAGTCGGGCTCCGCAATGTGCAGATACGCCCCACCCAGCCGCGATAACTCCCGTGCGACGAATAGCGCCATTTTCTCAGATTCCGTGTCCGCCATATCTTGCCCGGTGAAATTTGGAGACAAACGCAGGCCAACGCGATTCGCACCGAATACGCTACAAACCGCCTCCAGAACTTCGATCGTAAATCTTGCTCGGTTTGCCAGAGATCCACCATAGCGATCGGTTCGCGTGTTGGTATTGGTCGACATGAACTGATGCAGCAGGTAGCCGTTGGCTCCATGCAATTCGACCATATCGAAGCCTGCGCGCTTGCAGCGTTCGGCCGCGCGCACGTGCTGGGAAATGATTTCGGGAATTTCACTTGTCTCAAGTGCCCGAGGCGCATCTGCCAACTGCATGCCACCCTGCCCTTCTGCGTCCACAACGAATATTTTTGTTGTGGAGGCGCGAATCGCAGATGGCGCAACGGGTGCTTCTCCGCGATCCAGCAGGCTACAATGAGATATTCGACCGACGTGCCAAAGCTGCATCGCAATTCGACCGCCCTCGCGATGCACTGTTTCAACGATATTCCTCCAGCCGGCCTCCTGCTCATCGCTGTACATGCCTGGTGCTAACGAATAACCTCTACCCTGACGGGAAACGCAGGTTGCCTCGCTGATAATCAGCGCCGCGCTGGACCGCTGCCGGTAATACTCCGCGTTCAGATCGTTCGGTACATCGCCCGGCTGGGAAGCGCGACTGCGTGTCAACGGTGCCATCACGACACGATGAGGCAGACCGACCGCTCCGAGGGTGACGGGAGACAAGAGTTTCTCAAAAATCATAATTGCGCTAACCCCGATAATGCGCCAGTACATGAACGCAGGAGAACGGACTCTCTGCCCATGTCTAGACTGAAATCACTTTCACATCGGCCGCGCCCGAAATTCGGGCATCCCACACCGCCGGCTTCGTAGCAAGGCGCTCCTCTCCTGCGCGGCGCGAGCACAGAGCGCGTCCTGACTGTATCGGCGCCTTTTTAACAAACCACCCGCAACAGCCGGTGGAAACCTCAGTTATTCAATTCGCCCAAAGAGCGAATGATTCCACCGGCCGAAGCCCGGGAAGCAAACGCTCCCTGGCTTCTTCGAGCGTGATTAGTTCCTCTGGTGCGCAAAGTCGGACAGATCGGTCGGCGCCGTGGTACACGATCTCCCCGGTGAGAATGCCATTTTCGTTGTACGTGAAGAAGTTGATCAGCGTCTGACTGACAATGTAGTGGCTATCCTTGCCGTAGATATCCTTTCCCTCCAGAGCGGCAAGCTTGTCTCCCGGCCAAAAGCGATGACTGACGTATTGAGTCATCAATCCATCGTCAGAGACCATGATGAATTCGTCGGTGTGGTAAATCACCGTGCTTTGGTTTTCGGCCATTCGGCGATAGATTTTCCTTACGGCATCCATGCCGTCGGCGACAATCAACTTGTCGAAATTGTGGATCTTGTATAAAGGATGCTCCACGGTCATTTCCGGAATCAGGATCTGTTCCCACAGGCCAGTCACTTCCAGGGTGGCATGCCGTCGATAGTTCTCGAGAATCGCCTTGTGGAGTCGGTTGGTGGTTTCATCGATCGTGCGGTCGACGACTTCCATGCGCTTTACAATGTCAAATTTCATTACCAGTCTCCCGAGTGTTGATGGAGTCAGTTTTCGCTTCGTGTCCGATATACGTTCACGACTGCCACGCCGACCTCTTCGCGTTAAAACTATTACCGCGCGCACTGCTAGGACCGCTCTTGAAGTCTCACGTCCGTATACGAAACTCCACATGCTATGGGACGCGAAACGTCGATACTGCCAAGGCTTTAGATCACGTTTCGCCATGTCCAAACTAGAGGTTTCGTTTCGTTCTGTTCAACATGCCCGACAATCGACGTGATGGCAGTCCCGCTCAGTAGGCCTGAACGCGCTGCAGGCGCCAGCCCTCCGCCGTTTTGACCGCATCGATACTGGCACGCGAAAACCGCAACAGGTTTCCGCCTTCCCGCCAGTCGGTCACAAGGTTGTACACCCGTACCATCGCAGCGTTTTCACCTGCATCGTCGATCACAACACTTCCCAACAGATGCCGGTAAAAACCGTCGCTCCGGCCCATCACCTGGCCTGGCAGCTTCCGCAACGCATCCCGGCCGATCACTGGATCAGGCAAAGCGCCGGCTAAAATCCCATCCTCGGTAAAAAGGTCTGCCCATGCGGCGTCGCCATCGTCCATCAGGTGGCAGTAACGACCCATAATGTCCTGCAGCTCGAATTTGTCTTCTATCGAAAGCGCCACGATCTCAACCTCCTTTTCACAATATCTGTCGGGTTCGGAACCACCGCACCCGCCTTTCTCCGCCTCACGTCAACGGGTTCAATGACTCTGGCGTTCGTCCACGATCCGTCAACCGCCACCATCGATATAGAATTTCTGGCCGCTCGCGTATGGATTCGCATCCGAGACCAGGTAGACGATTGCCGCAGCCACCTCCTGAGGACTACATACGTGGCCGAACGGTTGCTTTTCGTCAAGATCGTGAATGTTCTCGACACCGAACAGCCGACGTACGGCCCCCCTTGCCATCACTGTATCGGTAAGGCTCGGACCAACCACGTTGCACCGAATGCCGTATTCGCGTTCTTCCTTCGCAAGTACGCCGCATAGAGCCTCTGCCGCGGCCTTACTCATCGAATAAGTGGCCGTGTTCGGCAATAGCTTCAGCGTCGCAACACTGGACACCATAACGATGTCACCGCGACGCGCGGAACGCAGATGAGGCATCGCCAGTTGCGCAAGCCAATACGGGCCGACGGCATTTACCCGCAGCACCCGATCAAGCTCGTCAGGGTCTGAATCAGCGACTTTCTTTCCTCCGGTTCCCGTGGCAGCGTTGTTGATCAGGATGCCGAGCCCCCCGAAATCGCGGACGACGTCCGCGATCATCTGCGCGTCCTCTTCATAACTGCCGACCGAAGCCTTGTACGCGTTGGCCTTTCGACCACGCTGCCGGATCATCGCAACTGTCTCTTCGGCTCCCTCTGCATCCTCGCGGTAGTTCACTGCAACGTCGGCGCCAGCCTCCGCCAGCGCAATGGCTGTTGCCTGTCCGATGCCGCGACTTGCACCGGTCACCAGCGCAACGCGACCTTTAACTGACATTTCCAATGTCTCTCTCCTATCGCTGCTTGCGATAACACCAACTTCCGCCACTCACGGCTGCAGCACGACACATTCGAGGTTTCCCGCCTTTGCAGCTGCCTCCATCGCCTCCGGCAACGCCGAAAAGGGGAAAATCCTTGGAACAATCGGGTTGATATCCAGCAGACCGCCCCGTACCAATTCGATCAATCGGCGATAGGCGTCGGCTGGATACATGAAGTTCCCGATGATTTCCAGGTTGTGAAACATGAGTTGCATATAGGAAACGGGCAGCGGGACCGTCATGCTTCCCATGACAACGAGTCTGCCGCCCCGTCGCAGAGCGCTGAGTGCGGAGAGTGTCGAGCTCGGTTCACCCGCCTGCCCGACCATGTCGAAGGCCAATTGCGCGCCCCCGCCCGCTGCCGCTCTCAACGACTCGGCATCCGCCTGGACATCACCCTCGAGCCGCACAGTGACCACACGGGTACCGGCCGCCCGCCCGACCGCCTCAAGTGCGTCGGCATTGCGACCTGCGGCTACGACCCTAGCGGCACCCATGGCGATTGCGACAAGCACCGCAGCGCTTCCATAGGCGCCTGTAGCCCCGTTCACGATAACCGTCTCGCCTGCCGTGAGGCGACCACGCAACAATCCACCGAACGGCACGGCACAGCGGCTCAACACGGCAAGTTGAGCCGATTCAAATTCATTCAGTCCTTCGACGGGCGTGACCGCCGATACGGGCATCAACGCATATTCAGCGAGTGTCCCGTCCGGCCAATCGGCTTGCACGGCCTCACTTTCAGGGCCGAACGACGTCACCCCAATCAGGATCTGCGCGGGATCCCGCACGTTTTCCGTCGCGGCGAAGTGAGACGACAAAGCCACCCGCTGACCTACCTTCAGATGCCATACATCGCGCCCCACTGCATGGACCACACCAATGCCGTTGCCGCCCGGGGTGAACGGCATCTCGGGAGCGTGATAGCTGGGCAACTTTCCCTCAGCATAGGCCTTCAGGTAAGACATAAGCGACGATGCTTCAACTCGTACGAGCACGCTGCCAGCCCGTACTTCGGGCACGGCTACGTCGCAAAGACTGAGCTTGCCGCCGATTCCCTCCAGTCGCCAGGCCTTCATATTTGTTGCCATGAGAGTCCCCACAAAAAAATCCTGATCGCGATTCAATCTCACGATCGAACCGGCTTTACGTATCAGGAATGATCGAATCGCACTTGCAACTTCCCGGCGCGAGCCGTCGCATACAGGTCGACGATCGCCTTGGGAAGATTGTCGAAACCGACCACAACGTTAGTTGTTGGCTTGAGCGCACCGCTTCGCAGTAGCCGGGACAGGTCGTCCTCTGCCTTTAGTCGTTCGTGATAAAACGCATCGACAATCCACGCAACAGACTTGATGTTTCGGGTTTTCAATAGGCGTTCGATGCTTTCGGAAATTCCAAATGCCTGGCGCATGGGAGGACGTTGCGCAGTCACGGAAGCTAGCTTTCCAGCATAAAATGCCGCAGCTGTCCCAAACGAAAACAGCCGTGCATTGGGATTCATCAGACCGGTCACCACTTCTGTGAGAGATCCGCCTACCCCGTCCGAATACACATCGATGCCGCCCGGAAACGCCGCCCTGAGCTCAGCCGCAAAGTCACTCACCGTGTAGTCGAGACATCTGTGGATACCTAAGGTATTCAAGACCCAACTACATCTGTCAGAACCGCCGCCAAACCCGACGACATAACATCCGGCAATCTTCGCAAGCTGCGCGGCGATCGACCCCACGGAGCCGCTCGTGCCTGCGACTGCTACCGCATCCTTAGGCATGAGCGGCCCGACTTCTCGCATTCCGAAGTACGCAGTCATGCCCGAGGTACCAAACATCTCCATGAGAACCTCAGGAGCCCACATCTTCACGAGAGCCGGCCGAAATACATAGTTCCAAGGCGAGTTCGTGCCGTTCAATGCTTTGACCAGTTCACTTGCTTCGGCGTACCCACCCACCGGTCCATCGCTACTGCGAATAATCTGGTAGTCCTGCCAGCCCGCCTGACAGGCGATCACGTCGCCTTCACGGAAAGCGGAGTCGCGTGACTGAACGACCTCTGCGCAGGCATAGTTGGTGGAGTCAGTCTCGCCCATCGTGGTCATCCCACGGGCGATGCGCATTCGAGTTCCAGAATGAATATTCAGGAGTTTTACCCGAACCAAGGCTTCACCCGGTTTTAACTCAGGAATCGGTAACTCGCGTTGCTCAAACAAATCCACGCTGAGCTCCGAGCCAAGCATCGGTTTTGTAATGATCCATTTTCTATATGTCATCAACACTCCAAACCATTTACCAAGGAAATCAGCCGGCCCTATAGATTGGTATTGACTCGACAATGCGCAACGTATGTCCGGCAAGGCATCGCCCCCAAACGCCGTGCCGCCAATGTCCACGACGCGAGCGACGCCTGCTTCCCTTCCGGTGTGCGGGAAAGGATTTGAACTGCGGTATCAGTCTGGCTTAAGCTCTTGGGCGAACAGTCCCAATAGTCGTTCCCAATGTCGCTCGGCCGCAGGCTTGTCGTAGGCCGATCGCTGGGGGAACGCGAACCCGTGCTCGACGCCGTAGTAAACTTCGACCTCGGTGTTCGTGCCTGCAACTGCGGCATCGGACTTTAAGCGGTTCAGCATTTCTGGGGGCACCCAATCATCGGTCTCCGCACAGCCAAAATAAAGTCTGGATCTCGTGCTTTGCATGGCTAGATGAGGGCTATCGTCACTGTCAGTGACGAGCTTCACGCCGTAGAAAGATGCCGCCACGCGCACGCGGTCCCGATATCGCACTGCAGCGTTGATCGAGAACTGGCCACTCATGCAGTAGCCAACACAGCCGATTGGTCCCGGAGACGCAGCGTGGTCCGCGTTCACGAAGTCGATCAGAGTCGCGGTATCCTCCATGACCATCGGAATGGTCAGGCTGTTCATGTACTCGGCCATCTTTGCGCGCGATGCGTCGGCCGCAGGACCTGTCTTGCCAATAAACGGCTCAAGCTCCTCTACGTTTGACCGGTAATATAGATTCGGCAGTAAGACGTAATAACCAGACGTGGCCAGCCGGCGAGCCATATCACGCAATTCTTCCCGAATGCCTGGCGCATCCATGAAGAAGATCACGACGCGGTGTGGTCCGTTACGCTCCGGATGACACACGAACGTCCTCATTTGACCTGCCGCCGTCTTTATATAGATCTGTCTCTCGATCATTGCACGCTCCTGTTGTATTCAAGCTAGGCTTGTTCTCATCGGCTCAAAATGCACCGATCAAGCTCTTATCGAATCCCTTACATTCTTGCCTGTCGTCGCTGGACAGTCCATAAATGACCGTCCGGATTTCCTATTCCATCGTACAGAAGTGGAGTAAAAGCTCGGTCCGCCCAGTCATGCGTGAACTTTTCCGTCTCACGCCGGCGCAACTAGCCGCTCCATAAGTTTCATCCACCACCAAACACGCCTCTCTTCCGCAACGCTACGAGGTCGGATGATTGGTAGCCAAGAATTTCCTTCAGTACCTGATCCGTGTGCTCGCCGAGTTCAGGCAGCAAGTGCCTTGCTTCGTTCCTGCTCCGAGAGAACTTGAACGGGCCGTTTGCCACCATAAATGGCTCTGACTCGGATCCGATCCGCGATAGCAGACCACGTGTGCGCGTTTGTTCTTCGTTCATTGCCTCTTCGACAGATTTGTAGCGTGAGCATGGCACGCCGCCAGTCATCAATATTCGTTCGCACTCCGCCGCCGTCCGCTTCGCAGTCCATCGCTCGGTGAGTGCGAGCAATTCCAACCAGTTCTCTTCTCTCGCCTGTACAGTAGCGAATCTCGGATCGCCCTTTCCCTCCTGAAACCCGATGATGTCGAACAGCGTGTGCACATTTTTCAGCGTGACGGCCGCGATCATTACGTATCCGTCACTGGCCTTCACAGGCTGGTAGACCTGGCGTGCTCGGACCGGAGGAAATTGTGCCGCCTGTGTCTCGTACACCAGCGCGCCCAGAATCGCATCCATCATTGCCACGTCGATATACTGCCCATTCCCCGTGCGCTCCCTGTCATAAAGCGCGAGTTGAATTGCGTACGCAGCATGAATTGCGCCGAGAACGTCAGCCACAAAAATTCCGCTATTTGCGGGACGATCGCCGTTCTGTTGATACAACATCTGCGCACGTTCAAGCCCTGAGGCGGCGTGGATTACCGGAGCATAGGCAGGCGCATCGGCAAGAGGGCCAGTCTGGCCGAATCCGGACAGGGAGCAATAGATCAATCTAGGATTCGACGCTGCCACCGAGTCGAAATTCAACCCAAAGCGACGCATCACGCCCGGCCGGAAATTCTCTATCACTACATCCGCCTGCTCGATCAGGTCACGGGCCACTCGTTTCCCATCTTCAGTCTGAAGGTCAAGCACAATACTGCGCTTGCCACAATTGAGGGCGGCAAAGTATGTGCTATACCCCGACCGATACGGCGGGCGTTCGCGAATCACGTCGCCGCCCGGCGCCTCCACTTTGACAACGTCCGCGCCGGCGTCAGCCAGCATTCGAGCGCACATTGGCCCAGACATTACGATACTAAAGTCAATGATTCGCAGCCCTTCCAACGGCCCGTGAATCGATGACGATGAATGCACACCCGTGGTTTCAGACATGGTTCGGAAGTTCTGGTTATGACGCGTGCCCCCACAACGGGGAAGTACCCAATTTCATGGATTTCAATGACCCCGGGCCGTCACCATGTCCTCAAGACCCGATGAATACCGGCTTTCGCTTCTCTGCAAACGCCGCGGTGGCCTCTCGATGGTCTGCCGTCTCGAATGTCACCTGCTCGAGGGCCATGGACGTCTCAAGTATGAGATTGACACGCTCCTTGAGAAGCTTGTTCACCGACAGTTTGGTCCACCGTATCGCCCAAGTCGCACCCGTTGCTAGTTCAACCGCAATCGCACGTGCCTTTTCAAGTACTTCGGCCTTTGGTACGGAATAATTCACGAGACCAATGCGCTCGGCTTCTGCTCCGCGGATCATGGTCCCGCGCATGAGACATTCTTTGGCCCGGTTCACACCGACCAAAAGCGGCCAGATTGCCGCGCCGCCGTCTCCGGCCACAAGGCCCACACGGACATGCGGATCACCGATCCTGGCCATCTCCGATACCACGGTGATATCGCACAGAAGCGCGATGGTGCAAGCCAGACCCGCCGCGTCGCCGTTGATCGCGCAGACAATCGGCTTATCCAGCTCCAGAATGCGATTTACGATCCGACGCATGACCATCGGATCATGCACTTCGCCCTCCTCGAGCACATCGCCGCCGGGACGCTCGGACATCGCCTTTACGTCGCCGCCGACGCTGAAGTAGTCCCCGGCACCAGTCAACAACACGGCATTCACGTCTTGGTCGTCGGCGAGGTCGATCCAGATCGATCGAAGTTCGTGAATAAACCGTTGGTTGATCGCATTGCGCGCTTCCGGCCGATTCAAGGTGACCGTCGCCAACTTGCCTTCAACTTCGATTTTGAGGTGCTGATAATGGTCGTAACGGTGCATCGTCGTCTCCAAATTAATTCTTACGATTTCTGTGTTTAGTCGAGAACCCAGCCTGACGTAAGGTTCGTGGTGGTCAAAACGTATGCCGGGCTATGCCACTCACGCGGACATTGAAGTGGCGTCGTGCGGACCCCATGCACCTCGATCCCCGTAGCTTGTGGGAGAGACCCTCTACTCCGGATGCGTGACAACCTGTTACTGAACATCGAGGATGCTCAAGGACGGGAATCGTTGGCCTGGGGGCAAAATGCTCCAATCACCGTTGTCATGCCGAAAGAAAAAGAACGCAACAGCCCCGTGTGCGCTAACGCCTTCGACGCGCACACAACGAAGGCGCTCAGAGTAGTGCCATTGGAACCGTGTAACCCCGACGGGCCTTATCGTTGGCGCTGCCAGCCATTTATCAACCAACACGCGCAGGGACCTCTTTGGCGCTTCCATATCCTTCTCCTACATCTCCGCCCCGTCGCAATGAGTTCCCACTTCCGCCATGCGTTCCCAAGTCCATGGAATGGTTATCGAGGCATCACGCAGCGACAGTGGGTTTCTACCTTTGCGCCCGAAAGCGAGTTCCGCATATTCATTGGTCGGGGCGATCGCGAACCGCCGCTCCAACACTTACATCCCTTCGTCCAATGAACCAATGGTAGAACCATTATGAGCGCATGTCAAACTCGATTCTGCCAGGGAAAATCCTGTGAAAACGCCCACACGGCATGAGGAGGTTTCTCGTCGAAGGACCAGAAGAAGTCTGGACTTACAGAGGCGGCCGCGAGTACCGGCTGGCGTATACGGGGTGCCCTCAAGAAACGGATTTTTACGTACGCTAAGGCGGCGGCAATTTCGATTTGACCGCCCGCAGTGGCCGAAAGCGTCCTTTGGCAACCCGCTTATTCGCGTGCCAAATGTAGTCGCCGGTGAGGTCGATGTGGTTCCACCCGAGCGGAGCCACATGTGGAAGCAGACTCTCGTCGATATCTTCACGCTGTCGTAACGCAGCGATTGCCCGTTCCAAATAGACCGTGTTCCACAGCGTAATTGCTGCCACCACCAAATTCAGGCCGCTGGCCCTGTAACGCTGGTTGTCGTACGAACGGTCACGAATCTCGCTAAGCCGGTAAAAGAAGACTGCTCGGGCCAGTGTGTTTCTGGCTTCGCCCTTGTTCAGTCCTGCTGAAACGCGGCGGCGCAGCACAGGATCCCTGAGCCATTTCAGAGTGAAGAGCGTGCGTTCAATACGGCCAATCTCGCGCAAGCCAACTGCGAGGCCATTCTGTCGCGGATCCGCGCTGAGCTTGCGCAATATCAACGACGCAGTCACCGTGCCCTGTTGGATCGATGCGGCCAAACGGAGCACGTCGTCAAACTCCCGTTCGACTACCTTGCTGTTGATCGAACCGCCGATCAACGCCGCAAGCGCCGGCCAGTCCGTCGCTTTTCCAGGCACGTACAGATTCTTGTCGGCGAGATCGGCGACGCGCGGTGCAAATTGGAATCCAACGAAGGGGCATAGACCGAAAATGTGATCGGTGAAACCGGCCGTGTCGGTGTAGTGCTCCTCGATCAACAAGTCCGACTCATGGTAAAGCAGTCCGTCGAGCACATGCGTGGCGTCTCGCACTGGCGAGTTGATGACTTTCGTATAAAACGGCGCGTACTGGTCGGAGATATGCGTATAGAACAACACGCCCGGTTCGTTCCCGTACTTCGCGTTCCTGTAGCCAGCTGCGCTGCCATGGCTGCCAGCATGAAAGCGCTGACCATCGGATGATGACGTCGTGCGCGCGCCCCAGTATGCGGCGAACGGCAACCGATGTTGATAGTTGATCAGTTCCGCCAGCCCATTCTGATAACTTTCATCACGGATATGCCAGGCGACCAACCACGAAAGCTTCGCCACGCTCGTGCCCGGACAGGCATCGGCCATTTTCTCGAGCCCGAGGTTGAATGCGTCAGCGAGAATCGCCGTCAGTAGCAATGTCCGGTCGGCTGGTTCCGAATCGCTTTTCAGATGCGTAAAGTGTCGGGTAAAACCGGTCCACTGATCGACCTCAAGCAGCAAGTCAGTGATTTTCACCCGGGGTAACAGGTCGTACATTCGTTGTGTGAATCGCTTGGCTTCTGTCGGCGTTGCATCATCCAGCGGCGAGACTTTGAGACCCTTGTCGTCCAGTTCGACGTCGGGAAGCTCGCCCGCTTTCGCAAGCCTGGCCGTCTCGTCGAGCGCGTCACGCAACTGCGCGAGGCGCTCGTCAAGCCATGCTCGGGCGGACTTATCGACCGCCAGGCCTAACCGGTCGTCGCGGCGTTGGTTGTCGAACGTGGCACGTGGAATCAAGTATTCGTCGAAGTCTTTGAACTGCCGGCTGCCGATAACGGATATGTCACCCGAGCGCAGCGCATTTTTTGGATCGCTCATGACGGCAAGCTCGTAGAACTTACGATCGACGCCGTCGTCCTTAAAGACGAATCGCTTCCATCTTGGCGTTATGAAAGCCGTAGGCGCGTCGGCCGGAACTTTACGAGTCTCTGTGCGATTCATTTCCCGTAACGCGGCAATTGCGTCAAGGAGAGACTGCCGGGCAGGTGCGCCACGAAAGTCGAAGGTGTCCAGAAATACCGGCGAATACCGCCGCAGCTGTGTGTAGTAATCAAGGCTCTGTCAACTTGGCGGCCGTAGACTGCCTGCGTAGCAAAAGCGTAGGTATCCTTATCATATAACTTTATCGACTGCGGCAGTAACAGTCCAACCATGCCACGTGGCGAAGCGTTCTTTGAGTACGGCACGATGACATGCCGCGTTCATTTGATGTCTGGGCAACGCGAAGTGCTGCCGGATTTGGCCGAAGCATGAGAGGAATGCCTGCGTGCGACGCGCATCGCGAAAGCCGCACATCTGGCGTTCGCGCCTACGGGTCGGCTGGTGGCTGTTCTCGGCACGGTTGTTCACGCGTGCAGCCGCTTTGACGAAGACGTGCTTTACATGAGCGAGCTCGGGAATGTCAGCCTTTGCTGCGGGATAGCTGCGCAGCTGGTCGGTAACGATCTTGCGCGGCAGCGGGTTTGAACGCAGCACCCGCCGGAAGAAGCGTTTTGCCGCGGCCTTGTCGCGCCGCTTTTGCAGCAGCACGTCGAGTTCGGCGCCATGCTCGTCGACCGCTCGCCACAACAGATACGGCTCGCCGCGCAGCGTCACGAACATTTCGTCCAGATGCCATGTGCTGCCCGGCTTGCGCTGCGCCGCTTTGGCACAATGGGCGAATCGAGCGCCGAACTTGTCGCACCAGCAACGGATCGTTTCGTATGTGACCACGACACCACGCTCAAGCAACAATTCCTCGATGTCGCGAAGGCTCAGGCTGAACCGGAAATACCAGCGAACCGCGCAGCTGATGACGACGGCAGGGAAGCGGTGACCATGATAAAGCGATTTCGTTTTCTTCATCACTTCATTCTACCGCGGCCTCCCCGTCAAGCTGACAGAGCCGAACCGGATGGCCCGGCCGGCCCCGCATTTTTCTCTCCACGACTGCAACGATGCGATTTCGACCGTCGTCGAATGTTTTGAGAAAACGACTCGCATCGGCGCGTGGTGACAGCTAGAAATGGACTTCAAGTGCCTCGTGTGTAATTGCGCAGTCCGTGAAGCCAGTCGCATAAGACAATGCGGAAATCGATCCTGCTTCCGTCGGCCGACACGCTTGCGGTGAAATCGCGTACGCGCCTATCGCTGCGCGCCTCCGTAGTATGCAGTCACCTTCGCCGCCTGACCGACATCATTCAAGGTGACGCAGTCGATCACTCGATTCCCGTTTTCCCTCCTGTATAGGATTGCATAGCCTGAGGGTGCGAGGAGCACGTTTTCAAGCTGAAATTTCAGCTGCGGCGCCAGTGTCAGACCCAAGGCGAAGTGCCTCCTCAGCTCCGCGATTCCGAGGAGCTTACCGTCCGGTTGCTTCCAGCGTGCTCTAACTGTTTCGGCCTCGAACACGACATCCTGTGAGTAATGCGACATAATCCGCTCCAGATCGTGAGCGTTCCATGCTTCGATCCAGTCCTTCGCATGCACTTCAGCATCTTCGTACGTCATCTTCGTTTTCCTCAGCAAGGTCTTCCTGCGGATATCGTGCTCCAGGCACCGCTCTTGCGATCCACGATCCGACACTCGTCCCATCGGAAACACGAGATGTGGTCGCGCTGGCGACGGATTCGTTGTGGTTACAATTCGCGATCTTTTGTACGAGAGTTTCTGGATGATTTCCGGGTACTCCAACCATGGGCTTACCGACAGATTCCTGTTTTGCCACCGTTGATAGTATAAGCAGCAATACCTCAGTAACGCAGAGCCGGCTCTCCTTGAAATGAACTTCACCATGATGGCATGCCGATTGTTAACGATCAGGGGCACTGATGTCGAACGGTTGAAATTGGCCCATCTTTGCCTGACACATCGCTGATGTCGACCCGGAGCGCACTTAAGAGTGGTCAATCTTCGAATGACGCCTTCTGGAAGTCGAAGTGTCATTGCACGTCCACCTTAGCCGGACGTGTCTAACAACACATCCGCAGTAATGACGGTGCAGTATTCAGAGTCGAGGTTGGCCAACGACATCGCGTGAACGTCTTCGGCGCTTCGAAGCATCCCGTTGCAGTCGGTGCGAGCGAAAGTGAAGCAGCCGTCAGCCACGAGATAGGTCTGGAATCCGAGGTTACCCGCCATGCGAACTGTTGCCTCGACTGAATTGTTGGTAATAACGCCTGCTACGACCAACGTATCGTGGCGGCCAGTTCGAAGACGATCTTCCAGGTCGGTTCCGATGAACGCGTTGTTTGTCTGCTTTGCGATAACGAGTTCGTCGGCCACGGGCGCGACCTCCGGCTTGAATTCATTTCCTGGCTGGCCGGACCGGTAGTGAGACTCCGGGTTTGCGGAGTCGTGCCTGATATGCCACACCGGCCAACGTCTGCTGCGCCAATGGAAAAGCAATCGGCCAACTTGCCGCTCGGCTTGAGGATTGTTTCGTTCTCCCCAACTCCGATGGTCAATCGCTCGTTGCAAGTCAATCAGCAAGAGTACGGCACCAACGGAAGGAAATGAGGAGCGCATGTGTGTAGATATACGAATTAGGAATCGATCTGGAATTCGGCACCGCCTCGGGAACCGATCGTTTACTCAGCGGGCCGGCGCGAGATCAACGCTCATCAGAGCCCGCAATTTCGAGGCTGCAGGTGACTGCCGACATTGGAGGCGCCTGGAGCGTTCCGACTGACCTCGCTGGATTGACAAGTGGCCAGCCTGTAAATTTAACCCCATGGGTCCGCCTGAACTAATGCCTGGCTACGGGTCAGTCTCACAGGGCTCGCGACTTCTTTTCATAGGTAGTTCGGTAGAACCCGTCAATCAGGTTGGCAAGTTCCTCCGGCTGCTCCTCGGGTATCCAATGTCCCGCGTCTTCTACGATTGCTTCTGTCACGTTGTCTGCCATCCTCCTGGCTGACTCGCCGACCTGCGAGCCCCGGCCCCAGGACTTCCCGCCGCCAATCGCGAGAACTGGAATGTCTGGACGATATTGCAACGCGCGGGACGAGTTATCCTCAACATCTTGCCCGACTGCACGATAGTACTCAAATCCGGCATGCAAAACCGGGGGCCTGCGATACGAACAGATGTATTTTTCAATTTCGTCGCTGCTAATTGCGTCTTCCATGGCGCAATAATTTTTGTAGAACCAGCCAAGATATATCTCTTCTCTACCCGTTATTAACTCTTCGGGAAGGCCTATCGTATTGTGGAAGGCGTGGTGCCACCTGGCACCTCCCTGACTGATGTTCGGATTGCCATCTCCTGGAATCGCGATGTCCACCAGCATCAACGTTTTCGCATGCCCAGGATGGTGCGCGGCAACGGCCCAGGCAACGCCACCGCCCCAGTCATGGCCGACGAGGTTGAATCTGCCGAGTCCAAGGTGCTCATGCGCCAGTTCAACAATGTCAGCGGCGATAGAACGTTTGTCGAAGCGATCTGTCTTTGAGACTGAGTCACCCAGCCCTGTCAAGTCGGGCGCGACATACGATACCTCGTCGTAAGCAAAGGGATCACCCGTCGTCAGCAGTACCATGTCTGCGGCCATCCATGCAGCAGAACCAGGGGCTCGCCTTCACCCGCCGTCACGTAATGCAATCGGGCGCATGACAGGTCCGCAGTGTGGTGTTCGATTTGTTCCATTTTTACCTCTCTTGAATCTCATCGATTCTCGATGTTTCGGGACAGAAGAAAGCTGAAACAAGCGTAAGCAAAGCCGTCGCCAGAATCATGCACGAGACGGCCAAATGGCCGCCTGACGATTTCATCAGATAAGCAGCTGCCAGCGGCAACAGTCCGCCAATAGCACCCGTCACCTGGTACGCAAGCGACGCAGCGGTATATCGTATTTCGGGCGGGAAAAGTTCTGGAAGGAAAGCGCCCTGCACCCCGTAAGCAATTGCCCAAAGTGCAAGCCCCACACTGATGGCAACGATTGTCCAAAACAATGAACCGGTGTTGATCAACGCGAAAGCAATCATAGACCATGTCCCCATGCCGATGGACGCGATCATGTACAGCGGTCGGCGACCAATCCTGTCGGAAAGACGTCCCGCGCACAATATGATCGGCAGCGCGACGGCTGATCCGATGATCGTCCCATAAAGACCAGCAGAAGGCGTGAGGCGTTGCGCGGCAATGAACGCCAGGCAAATAGTCGTAAACAGGTAGTAGCCGCCGAAAATCACTGACGTGGTGCCGATCGACAGGAGCAGGCGCGTCCGGTGATTCTTCAAGACCTCATAGACCGGGGATCTGGCAACCTTGTGCGTACGTTTCAACTCCTCGAAAACGGGCGTCTCCTCGACTTCACTTCACATATACCACCCCACCGCAAGCAGGAGCGCGCCGACTGCGAATGGCAGCCGCCAGCCCCACGCTACAAAGTCGTCCGTCGACATCGAAGCGATTGTGACGAGGACGACTGCGTTCGCGAGTAGCGTCCCCGCAGGTGAACCAAGCTGAGCAAAGCTCGATGAATAACCCCGCCGATTGCGGGTGGAGTGCTCTCCGATCAGAAGTACAGCGCCGCCCCATTCACCACCGACTGCAATACCTTGGATTACCCTGAATGTGACGAGAATGATCGGCGCCATCTCACCGATTTCTCGATAGGTTGGTAACAGCGCGATGCCGATCGTAGCCATGCCCATCAACGTCAAGGTGATCTGTAAAGTTATCTTGCGACCCAGACGATCCCCAACATGCCCAAAGATGGCGGCGCCGACCAGGCGAGCAAGGAACCCCGCAGCAAATGTCGCCAATGAAAGCAATAACCCGGTGCCAGGGGCTCTGGTGCAAATAGCGTGGTCGAAACGGTTACAGTTTGGGGCTGAACGAATTTGAGAGCCTACGATGAGTAAGTTTAAGAGTCTGGAGGAGTTGTTCGCGGGCCGCCACTTTGATCGCGAGGTGATCATCGTGTGTGTTCGCTGGTACCTGCGCTACAAGCTCAGCCTGCGAGATCTGGTGGAAATGATGGCCGAGCGAGGACTGTCGCTGGCGCACACCACGATCTTGCGTTGGGTGAAGCGCTATTCGCCCGAATTCGTCAAACGCTGGAACCGGTTCGGCGCGCCCACCGGCCAGTCCTGGCGTGTCGATGAGACGTATATCAAACTGCGTGGCAAGTGGGTCTACCTTTATCGAGCGGTGGATCGGGCAGGCCAGACAGTAGACTTCATGCTCCGCGCCAAACGCGACGTGGCCGCAGCAAAAGCATTTTTCAAGAAGGCCATCAAGCATCAGGGCCAGCTGCCGAAAACCATCACGCTCGATGGCTCCGCGGCTTCGCATCGCGCGGTTCGTGAGATGAAGGAAGACGGCGTGCTTCCCGAAGACACCAAGGTCCGGTCCTCGAAGTACCTGAACAACCAGGTCGAGCAAGACCATCGCAACATCAAGTCAAGGACGAACGTCATGCTTGGTTTCAAGCAATTCAAGAACGCCGCGATCACGCTGGCGGGCGTTGAATTGATGCATCGCATTCGAAAAGGACAATTTAGCCTCACCCAACTGCGCCTCAAGGATATCACTGTGCCTGCGGTTTGGAGTGCGGTCCTCTCGGCTCAGTGAGGCATCCTATCAAAACCAACTTGCTCGACAAGCTCCGCTATTTGCACCAGAGCCGTTCCGTGCGCTTTCAGGTAGTTTGGCGCCGCGCACGCAATCATCTGGATCGGGAAGAGTTGCCGACCGATCACGCCCTCGCTGGCTGACGCCCCGATCCGGAAGCCGACATCGACCCGGTCCAGCACCCAGTTGCCGATACCGTCATCAAACTGGACGTCCGGCTGGATACCGGGGTGCTCCCGGCAGAATTCATCGAGCAGCGGCATGAGGATGACGGCGAACGACGATTTCGGCCCAACGATGCGCAGCGGCCCCGCGATCTCATCCTTGGACTCGCGCGCCAAGGCCAGAGCCCTGCCCAGCGCCGCCAGGGCGGGTTGCGTATTCTCCAGGAACCGTTGGCCTTCCTCGGTCAGGGCGAGGCTGCGCGTCGTCCGATGCAACAGGCGGACACCAAGATGCTGTTCTAACTGTGCAATGGCCTGACTGGCAGCCTGGGGCGTGACGCCCTGGGCCAGGGCGCCTGTCGGATGCTGCCGAGTTCCACTGCCTTGGCGAAGGTCGCGATGGCCTTGAAGTCGTTGATGGGCATGGTCGATTCTTTTGCTGAAATGCGGATGGAAGCGCCGCACGGCGCCATCCAGTATCAACCTGAGCTTGATACTGGTGCAAGGTGCAATCCACTAGTCGCTTGAAACCGCCACGCCTAGAGTAACGGGCATCGGGCCATAGCCCTCGTCATCTACTGCAAGAAGCGCATCCTGGATACTGCCAGCGACGTTCAACACCAAGGACATGCCATGCAACATGTAACCGCTTAACAGCGGGATGAAGATGCCGATCCTCGGCTACGGCGTCTTCCAGATCGCCGACGAGGCGGAATGCGAACGCTGCGTCGTGGACGCGGTGCAGGCGGGTTATCGCCTCATCGACACCGCCGCGTCCTATAAGAACGAGGAGGCGACCGGGCGTGGCCTCAAGCGTTGCGGCGTACCCCGCAACCAGCTTTCCGTTACCAGCAAGTTGTGGGTTGAGGACGCGGGCTATGAACGTGCTCGAGCGGCCATCGACAAGTCGCTGAAGCGACTCGACCTCGATTACCTCGACCTGTTCCTGATCCACCAGCCGTTCTCCGACGTTCACGGCGCGTGGCGGGCCATGGAGGAGGCGCATCGCGCAGGCAAGCTGCGTGCGATCGGACTGAGCAACTTCCAGCCGGACCGTCTCATGGATATCTCGGCTTTCAACGAGATCGCACCGGCCGTCAATCAGATCGAGGTCAATCCCTTTCACCAGCAGACCGAAAGCGTGGAGTTCATGCGCGAGCTTGGCGTGCAGCCGGAGGCTTGGGCGCCTTTCGCCGAAGGACGGAACAATCTGTTCGAGAACGAGCAACTGGTGGCGATTGCGCAGCGCCACGGCAAGACCGTGGGACAAGTCGTGTTGCGATGGCTGGTTCAGCGCGGCGTCGTTGCCCTCGCGAAGTCCGTGCGGAAAGAACGGATGCTGGAAAACCTGGCCGTCTTCGACTTCGAGTTGTCCGGGGAAGACATGCAGGACGTCGCAACGCTGGAAACAGGCAAGAGCAGCTTCTTCTCCCATCGCGATCCGGCGATCGTGAAGTGGATGAGCGAACGAAAGCTTGGCCTCTGATGCGCAATCTGGTTGACCAGGAAAATTCAATGCGCAACCGGCAAACCAAATCCACGCCGAGCCGGACAAATCCAACATTCTCCCGGTTCGGACTCCCGGCAATTTTCTGGATCGTGATGCTGCCAACTGGCTCGGCCGCCGCGCTGTTCACGCTGCCTCGGCCAGCATCGAGTGACGACAGTCCGCCGCAGCGCACCGGCACGCATACTGCGCCCGGACGTCTTCATCCAGCGGATCCTCAGTGGCGAGCAGATATTCAATGAACAGTTCTTCGCCCGACCCGATCGGGCGCAGCGTGTGGATGAAAATCCGTCCCTGATCCTCGATGGTCTCGCAGTTCGGCTCACAGGCGTGATTGAGCCAGCGCGCGCTATTGCCGCCGCGACTCCCGTCGATCACGGTCCCGTCCGACAGCCCGAAGAGAAACGTATGACCTGCGATGCCTTCGCGCTGGTGACGCCGCACCGCCTTGCGCCACGACGTTATTTCACCCTTGTACTGGAGCACGCGCTCGCCCGCCGCGAGCGGACGAATGGCGAACACGCCTTTGCCGTGAACTGCAGACCGCCGGACAATCACGCGCCGCATACTCTTTCCTTTGTCGATGTCAGCGCCAGTATACGAGCAGCAAATTTCCGCATCCAGTGTGATGGGAAGAGCACGCGCTTGCCACGTTCGGGCACCGGCGGGCATATCGAAGCTGGAGAGTCGAGGTATCTGACCCGCAGGTATCCCGGAATGACCGATCGCCCGCGAAGAGATCCGGCTTCAGAAAAGCTGACTACCCAGCTCACGCAGGCTGACCCACTTCACCGTACTCACGAAGGTCCTGCCTGTGGTGTCGAGCGATTCAATCATCGCGCGTTGCCCGCGGGCTTCCGCAATGACGCGCACGGTGCGCGTCCGGTAGCGCAGTAACGCACCGATCGTTGGGCACGAGGTTTCGCGCCGGGTCCGCGGTCGTTTCTTTTCCATACGGATATCTATATAGACATGCAGCAAATCGCAGGGGCCGCAGGACATTCCGGCATCTCGCACTGATGCTACCAGGCCGACTGGCCGGGGTCCAGGCCCTGCCCGATCACTCTGTGCCGCCGCTACCGCCAGTACCTGCAGCGGCTGCCGGCCGACGGCTTGCGTCCGGTCTCAGGCGCCGTTCACGGCATCCTTGAACGCCTTGCCCGCCGTGAACTTGACGGTCTTCGCTGCTGGGATCTGGATCTCGGCGCCGGTCGCCGGATTGCGGCCGGCCCGCGCGGCGCGTGCGCCCGTCGAAAACGACCCGAAGCCGATCAGCTGCACGGCGTCACCTTTTTTGACGGCGGCCGTGACTGCGCCAATGAGTGCATCGATCGCCTCGCCGGTTGCCGCCTTGCTCGCGCCCGTCGTTGCGGCGACCGCATCCACCAGTTCCTGCTTGTTCATTGCGTTTCCTCTCTGTCGTTGTGAATGTTGCCACCCTACCCGATCCGGCCGCCTTTGCGCAATTGGCCGACGGCCGGACTGATCTGCGATCACAGGCACTGTACGCATATCCCAGCCGTGCGCGGTGCATGCCGCCGCCATTAAACCGGGCCTGCGCACCGGTCGCATCCTGGTGCTGCCGATCGCCCGTGTCAGCGGCATGAGTTTGATGACCAGGCGGGCGTAGCCGCTCCGGCGACGCACCGGCTGCGCAATGCGGTCGCTCCAGGCGCGCCCGCGCGCACCGTCGGGTACGTCTGAGGAACCGCCCGCTGCCGGTCGCGCCTGCTGCGTCGGCGCCCGGCGTGCTGTCCGGCGTCCGGGCCGCATGGCGGCTATCCGGTTGCGCGCACGCCGGCTCCGTGCGATGAAGCGAAAGTAGCAGCGTTTTGGAAGTAAAAGTAGAAGCAACATTGGCGCAAATCGTGACGTCGCCCACCTGGACGGTCGTCATGTCCGTCCGTGCCATTGGTACCCAATTCACCGCCGGGTGCGCAGAGCTCCGGCAACTTTTCGCTTGATCCGTCATCGCTACGTTATGGCGCCGTGGGTGGAACCGCTCTGTTCATTTTTCTTGCCCGCCGCTCGCTGCGCTACCCTTCCACTCGCTTCACGAGGTCCTCAAGAGATTGCACGTGTTCTGGCGTAGTACGACCAAAGCGCTTGTGATAGCAATGCGCGATAAATTCCGACAGGGGGCGCTTCCACGGTTCCTGCTGCCCGTTAGCCAGTGACCTGAATTTTCGGGGATTCGCTCGCAGTTCGCGCGCCATCTGGATATGAGCATGGCTCAATCTGAAACGCTGCCTCGCTTCAAACCACGGCTGAAGTTTCGATGTATCGGCATCAGTGTTCACCTCTGCGCCAGCTTGCGGCGGTCGACCGCTCCACCGCCGCGTAGTAACGCGCCTGCGAAGTCGCAGCATCGTCGTTCTGATCCATCTTCAAAATATCAAACAGATGCTCCGCGACGACTGAGCCGATCGCGTGAACTGCGTCGTGTCGCGTAAGCCCTTCTTTCCCGAGGCGATGCATCGCGCGGACCACTGGCTCAAGATTCAGGGCGATCTGGTTTTCGACGATCGCATGTAGCGCGGCGTGTGCCGCGACGTTGGAAAGCTTGCTCCGGGCAACGCGGTGATACGTTTCGACGAGAACAATTCGCTCCTGCTCATCGAGTTCGAGCCACGATTCAGGTTCGGGTGCGCATTCGGGGTTGTACTCTTTCATGATGCTAGTCCTGTACTGGCTCTTGCCTGTCGTAAATCTTGCCTGTCGTAAAACTGGCGTCTACCGCTGCGTTGCGCTTCAGTTCAGTCATCGGCGGCATAACGGGCACCCGTCCCACACGACCCGGGGCGACCCGTTGACGACAACACGCCGGGCCGCGGGCCGTTCGGGAACCGTCCGTCCCGCGACCTGGATGCATCGCAACGTCATGTCGACCGATGATGCGACAGCACCGTGGCGACGAACGAGCGCCCCGGAAGAGCCGCAAACTGCGCCCTCAGACGCCTGTTGAGCTGATCACGTTCCATGCCGGAAGCAAGGGCCGCATCCGCCAGCGCCCCGTAGGCATCCAGCACATCGCTCCCCGTGATTTCGTACCCAAAGCCTGCGGCCATCCAGTGCAGCGCTGCCGTGCCACAGGCCACCGCGAATTCAGGCTTGCGCTGCGCGAAATCGCGTGCGGCCCGCGTCAGGGTTCGCGGGTCGGTGGGGCCGCGCATCGCAAGCGACGCCGCCAGATCGAGCAGGCCGGCGTCCTTCGCGGCCGCGAACCATTTCCCCTCGGCGCCCGGACTGCTCGCGACCAGATCGTGGAGGATGCTGTCGGAACTCCTGTCCGGATATTTTTTCGCGATGGCACGGAATGTTGCGAGATGCGTGGTGGCCTGATTGGCCTCGATCGCGTAACGCCGATAGGCCTCGTCCATCATGCCCGACGACAGGAGGATCGCTTCGCATTTGCGGGCAATGGCGACAGTGGGCGCGTTCAGCCCCCCCGACGCTTCCGCGTAACACAGTGCTTCAGCCGAACGATTTAATGCGATCAGCGCATCCACCCCGTACTGGCGATACCCCCACCAATTCAGGCGCGCGCCATTCACGAGAGCGAGTAGTTCCTCATGGCGCCCGGCGGCATTGAGCGCACTCAGGCAGGCGGTGGTACCCGCGAAATGCTCTCCCAGTCCTTCAGCGCCCATCACGCGCGCTGTAATCGGCAACAACCTGTCTGCCCATAAGGATGCGATGTCGGGCGACGTACACAGGTCACCCCAGCGATCGCCCAGCTGTTCGATATACGGCATCGGGTCATCCTGGAGCGCGTCAAACAGGCGTTCCAGCCAGCGCATCCGGACCGGAGCGGGCACGTCCACCCCGGCGATGACCGGCACAAGGGCATCGATTGTGCGATTCACGGCGGTACCGATTGCCCCCGAAGAGCTGTCTACGTGTTCAAGCGCCGGCGAAAGCTTTTCGAGCAAAGCGACCGCACCGTCCGCCGCGAGAACAGGATCGGCACGGGCGATCTGCCGGATCTCCGCCAGCGCTTCTTTCAGACGCTGGATTGGCAACGCGGATTTCCAGCCGAAGGCGCCACGCCGGAACCGCGTGGCGAAAGCCCATTGGTGAGAGGTTGTGCGTGTCATGCTCCGGGGTGCCAGCTCAGCGCGTCTTCATATAGGCGGCGTACAGCGCCGTGTTGAGCGCCTGCAGTTCGCGCCGGGTTTCCAGCAGTTCGTGATGCCGGCCCTGACGCTCCAGACTGAGTAACTCGAGCATCACCTTCGCCGCCCGCTCGGAAGCATTCCGTCGCGAAGGCTCTGCCTGTTTGAACAGCGGCGCGAGGCCGGCCTTTTCCGTGAGTACCCATGCCGGAAACCATGCCAGATCGTCAATGTCGCCGGCGCCGTCGAACGACGTATCGAAGGTGCGCCGCAGCGTATTGACGCACGCGTCGCCAAGCCGGCTTAAAAGCTGGTCAAACCGGGATGGAGAAAGCCACGCAAGTTCCACCAGCAACGGCCAGGCCGCTTCCAGGCCATCGAGCCGGTAACGTGCCTCCGTCATCCAGCAAAGCGGCGCTGGAATTCGTCGCCAGGACGCGATGCGCAATATCGCATCAGAGGCCTCGGCCCACCGCGCAGCAAGCAGGAAGAGCGGCGCCGCGTGCGCATCCGCGTGGTCCGCACGGAAAGGCAACGCAGCAGCGCGCCCGGCCAGTTCTGCCCAGAGCGGCGCGAGCCAGGTCGCCCCGCTCTGCCTCGGGAACACATGCGCGACTGCGGGCTGGACTTCTTGAGATAGCGCCTGGCGAGCCTGCAGGGCGGCTTCGTGACGGGCAAACGGTACCGTCGATCGCCCCTCGAGAGCATTGACGATTGACCCGAAATACACCTGGGCGACATCGTCCGGATACTCGTTCGCAAGGGCCTGCAGCGCGCGCCGCGCGCCTGCGGCATCGTACTGCTGCAACGCTGACAGGACGTCATTGCGCAGCATCACGTCGCGGCTGTCGTTGAAAATGTCGAGCTGCATCCGTCGGATTCAGAACAGTTGGCTGGTCAGGCTGACGAGATTAATCCATTTGACCGTGCTTCTCAATTTTCTGCGGTGTTCATCGACTCTCGACGATTGCGCGTCGACCGCTCGCGTCGGCGACCACACGCTCCGTGTCATGCTCTGATTCTCATCCTGTACGGTTCGCCGAACCGCTAAGGAGATGTATTTCCGCACACAGATTGCCATCGTAACAAGCAGTCCGTCTCTGAATGGTTGTTGATGATTAACCGGGCGTGACGCAATCGTGATGGTGCGCCCTGTCACGACAGTTGGCCGTCTGAACCGTCAGCGCCCTCTTCCGACCGATGTTGGGCCTCCCATGCACGTCGGGTTCTGGCCAGTTCGTCGGCGAGAAGTTTTTCATCCGGCAGGACCATATGGTACTCAGCCGCCAGCACCTTGTTTGGCAACCCTTCCAATGCATAACGCGCCACCGCGGCATTCGTTCGCGCACACAGGATCAGCCCGACGGGCGGGTTCTCTCCTGGCAGCGTCCAGTGCTCGCGCGCGTAATTACAGTACATGTGCATCTGACCCACATCGGCGTGGTTGAGCTCGGTGAGCTTGAGATCGACAATAACGAGGCATCGCAGACGCCGATGAAAGAACAGAAGATCTACCCGGAACCAGCTTTCACCAATCCGAAGGCGACGCTGGCGGCCGACGAACGTAAAATCGCCACCCAGCTCAAGAAGAAAGTCTTCGAGCCGATGGACCAATGCCTCCTCCAGTTGACTTTCTGAATATTCGTCCTTGAGATCCAGGAACTCAAGGACATAAGGATCCTTGATTGCCTCCTCTGCGGTCACAAGGTCGCCCGGTTGCGCCTTGCCCGCCTTCTGTAGCATCGCCGGCCTGTTCTTCGACAGCATCGCACGGGTGTGAAACTGGCTGCTGATCTGTCGATCCAGTTGTCGCACGCTCCAGCCGCCACGAAGCGCTTCAGCCTCGTAAAACGCTCTTTCTTCAACTGACCGGGTTCGCCGCATGAGGTGGATGTAATGCGTCCAGGACAGCTGGAATGTGGTCGCGAGCTGGTCGAGATCGAAATTCCGAATCGCCGGTTCGGAATTTCCCGGATGGCCTGTGGGCGTAGATTTCCGAATCAGTGATTCGGAAATCGTGGCTGGCGGGTAGGTCTGGTAGAACATCCTCATCAGCTCCAGATTGTCCACGCCAAACCCCCGCCCGAAGCGGGCTGTCAGGTCGACCGACAGTCGCTCTAAAAGGGCCTGACCGTAGGCGGCACGCCCCTCCCCGCCCTGACTGAATTCGACTATACGACGACCAATCTCCCAGTAGGTCGCCGTCATCAGTGCGTTGACACTTCGGGCCGCAGCACGGCGACCGTGTTCCAGAAGCGCAACGATATCGCCGTGTATGCCACTGTAATCGGCGCCGCTTAATGCGATATCAGTCATGGGTACTATCAGCAGGTAGTTTCAGCGTTAATGAGTTCACGGTGGACATGGCTACCATGGTCTTGCGCTGTCCGCACCCGGTCCGTCGATGAAAATCCATGTTGGCAGCCGACCGGCCCGAAATCGCATACGCGGGCCCTTAGTGCCACGTTGCCAATCCTTCCGCTGCATACGTAGTAGAACCAGCATTGCGACCGGCGCCCGGATGCGGTCGACGAGTCGACGCATGTTAACCGTTCGCCGAAGCCAGCATCGAACCGGTACACCTCTTCGTCCCACCGCGGCAAGAATAGCCGGCGACTAATTCGGGAGTCATCGCTTCATCGATAGTGAGTCCATACGCGATAGAAAGCTCGTCGCCCGGCATCACGTCTCTGAGCGTCTCGATGAAAACCCGCCCCCGCTCATCCTCGATCGCCTCACAGTTCGGCTGGCAGGAGTGGTTTAGCCAGCGGGCGCTGTTGCCCCCGACGCTGCCGTCGATCACGCGACCGTCAGCCAGTCCGAAAATGAACGTGTGGCCGGGCATTCCGGAACGCCGGTGCCGGGCAGAGGCCCGTCGCCACGAGGTCACCTCACCGCGATATTCGAAGATCCGCTGGCCGGCTGGAATCGCGCGTAGCGCGAACACGCCTCGCCCATGCACCGATGATTTCCTGACCGTCACGCGCCGCACTTCTGACTCCTGATCCGTTGAAGCCTGCGAGCATAGCGAGCCGCGCGCTGCGCGGCAACCGGCACGATCGCGTCAGAACAACCGGGTCTGCCGGGGATCGCGTGGCGGGGGTCGGGATACGTCAGTCCGGCTGGCCTGTCGCCGTTTACTGCTCCGGGCTCCGACCCGCTGTAGCCGCGCCAGCATCAGATATTCGACTACGCCATCGTTGAAGCTCAACTCGAACACGCCGGTTTCGCCAGACGGACATGGCGCCGTTGCGCGGAACGACAGGCGCAGCCCCCGCCGTTTCGCGCGAGCAATCATCTGCGTGCGGCTCATCCCGTACCAGCAATCCGCCATGAACTGCGTCACGGGTCCGGGCAGGGACTCATGCGCGACGCCCTGTGGAAGCGTCAGTCCGGCGAGCCGGTAGATATCAGCCATGCAGCCCATTTCCCTGGTGGCAAGTACCTTTGCGGTTATACCGCTTTTTTGCGACGCGTTGCTGGTTTGGCGGTCGGCACGGCACGAGGCGACCGGGTCGGCCGTGGTGCCTTCCGGACTCCAGCCGATTCGGACGACGCCCGGGTTTCCCGTGCATGCGTTTCCGCTTCCCGCAGCGTCATCATCTCTGTCTGCAGCCGTGTGCTCTCCGCCTGAACAGCATCCAGCCGCCCCTGAAGTACGCCAGCCTGATGACGCGCGTCGCCCAGCTGCGCCTGCATGGTTTCCAATGCACGGCGATGGTCGGCGTCCTTCCGGTCCGCGCGATGCGTAGCTTCGTCCCGCTCCTTCTGCAGTTTCGTCGCGGTATTGCGCTCGCGGTCGATCTCCAGCAGGGCGCGCTTTTCGGACGCCCTGAGCCGCTCCTCGGCGCGCTCGGCCGCTTCCCGCTGCTTCGCCAGATCGCGCGAAAACCCTTCCCTTGCCGCCACCAGTTCGCGCTCGCGCGCGGCCAGCGCCGCCTGGACCCGCGCGAGTTCTGCCTCCAGCGCCTGTCGCTGCGCGTGGCCTTCGGCCTGTGCCCGGTCCAGATCCCGTATCTCGACCTGCGCGGCCAGCAGCGCCGCGGTGCGCTGCTCGAGCGCGGTCTCCACGCGTCCCAGCTCGTCCCGCGCGGCGACGACCGCCTGCTGCGCCTCGACGCGCTGCGCCTCGACCTCGTCGCGCAGCGCGTCGAGCGCGGCCTCCGCTGACGCGGTGGCGCGGGCCCAGAGGGTCGACACCAGCTCGCCCGCGGCAGCACCAAGATCGGCGGGCAGGTCGGGATGCTCGATGCGCACCCGGCTTTTCTCGCGCAACTCCGTCCAGAACTCGCCGAGCACAGCAGCGGGCGTGCCCATGCTGCCACGCCGGACCAGCTGGTACAGCCGGTTGGCGGTCGGCGTCTGGCCGAAGCGGAAAAACAGCAGCGCACAGACCTCGCGGTACAGCTCGCGCGTCCGCGGGAATTCCCCCTTCAGCCGGTCGATCTCGGCGGCGAGACGGGCCTCGTCAGGTTGGATAGCAGGCTGAGCGTCAGACATGGATCGGGAATTTGAATAAGTAGCATTGATAATACAACGTAAAACGCAAAATATACAACGTGTATGGCGTCTTACACGACATTAGGCCTATAATGTCGTGTAAGGCGCCGAATGATCCGACCAACGCCGCGTTGCACCCTTGGAAATCGCCCGAACCGTGTCAAACAGCCAGATTGCGTCCATCCAGACGGTCGAATCCCTCGTCATTCCGGAACGCCTCGATGGTCGCGACGGCACCAACCGCGGCGACGCCCGCAATTCGCAGCTGGCGGCCCGCAATGACCTGGACGCGGTGCGCGCGTGGCTTGCCAACTACGCCGATACGAAGACGACCTTCGACAGTTACCGCAAGGAAGCCGAACGGCTGCTGCTATGGGCCGTCGTGCAGTCCGGCAAGCCGCTGTCCTCGCTCACGCACGAGGATCTGCTGCGCTACAGGCCGTTCCTCGTCGACCCGCAGCCCGCAGACCGCTGGGTATCGGCGGGTGGTGGCAAGTACCCACGCGGCGACGCCCGCTGGCGGCCGTTCAACGGCCCGCTCTCACCGGCCAGCCAGCGCCAGGCACACACCATCCTGAATGGCATGTTCACCTGGCTGGTGGATGCCGGTTACCTGCGCGGCAACCCGCTGGCGCTGCTGCGCCAGCGCGCAAAACGCGCGTCGCCGCGTGTCACGCGCTACCTGTCGATCGCGTTGTGGGATGAGGTCAAGGCCTTCGTCGGGGAGTTGCCGCGGGACACCGCCCTCCAGCAGGCGTACCACGCCCGCTGCCGTTGGCTGACCACCCTCTTCTACCTGCAGGGTATGCGGCTCTCCGAGGTTGCCGCCGGCAGGATGGGCGACTTCTCGCGCCGGCTCGGTGCCGACGGACGCGAGCAGTGGTGGCTTGACATCATCGGCAAGGGTGAGAAGGAACGGATCGTCCCCGCCTCGCCCGAACTGGTCGCCGAGCTGGCCCGCTACCGCCAGGCGAATGGTCTGCCGCCACTGCCAGGCCGCGCCGACGCGACGCCGCTGGTCATCCCGTTCCGGGGAAAAAGCCGCTGCATGTCGCGCTCAGCCATGCATGACGCGATCAAAAGCGTATTCGGCAACGCCGCCGCGTGGCTGCGCGCCCGCGGACCTGAGTTCACCGATCGCGCCGACGAGCTGGACCGTGCATCGGCGCACTGGCTGCGACATACATCGGGCTCGCACCAGGCCGACGGGGGTGTCGACCTGCGCACGGTGCGCGACAATCTCGGTCATGTGTCACTGAACACCACGAGCCTCTACCTGCATGAGGAAGAGGACAAACGTCATCGTGAAACGGTAGGACGCCACCGGATGAACTGGGAGCAGCAGCCCGCCGCTGAGCCTGCTCCCACGAAGAACCGCGCCTGAACTTCCGTCCGAGATGGGCCGGGCCACTCGCTCCGCCTTGGGCAGTAAGGCCGTTGCGCTCGCGACCGGTTGTGTCCGCCAGCGAACGGATCGCTGCCACGTATGGTTGGCACCGGAGCCTTTAAACCTGAGCAAACGGAGATGCCCCCGAAGCGTCGCGATGCTGAACTAGACAGCGTCAAGCACCACGGCCGGTCGTGTCAGCGACAACTACTTTGGCCGGCGTCACCTTTGACGTGCTGTTGGCATGACTCTCGGAGGCGAATCGTGCAATCTTTATATCGGACATGCCACATTGATGTAACTCCAGAGCGTTCGCTCGGCCAGTAACTTTGCGCGTGCCAGCATAGAGCCCTCCCAGGATTATTTATCGGAGGCAGATCTGGACGAAGTACATGAGTCGGGCGATTTTGGAGACTTCGGCAACGAGGCGGATGCCGTACAAATGAGCAATCGACTGGATTGACGAACACAGGAGCCCGGCCGAGTGTCGCAAGGGCGAAGACTAGAAGCGATCCCACATTAACCAACGCCAGACGCTCGAGTCCATCGGTATCATGGCGTTTGCGATCGGACCGGGTTGCGCTGGCTGACGTACCAGGCGTCACACCAGTTCGCGCGGTTGAGCGTATCGATAGCAATCAGCCAAGCTTCTGCCATAGGCGGCGATGTAACGAATGGCGGTTCATGGCGGGTTGTACCCGCTGACCCGTGCCGTCACAAAGTTGTCGTTGCCCCAGGGAGAATGGTCGCGACTGACAGTCGCACGGCGAAAGTGCTCGACGACAGCCACTCGCATCGTACCGATGGGCCCAGTTAGTTCAATGGCTTTGCGTTATCAAGGCCCTGTCAGGAACTCGACGTCTCCGTACCAGGCGCGTGTTGAAGTACCGGTGTTGTCGGTATCGGTCAGCAGCCCGTAGCCGGTGATTCGTCCTGGCGGTTCGTGAAAGACCCGTTCGTAGTCTTGCACGATATTGCGGCGCAGGCTTTGCCACTGACCCGCATCGCCGGACAGACCAGAGACCACGATCATCTTTACGCGGTTCGTGTGGGGATTGGCAATGACGGTGCCTGGCGCAGCGGTGGTCGACCAGATATACATCAGCGTGGCATAGGGCAGTTCTTCGCCACCGAGGCGCTTTGCCAGGTCCATCTTGGCCCGGTCGAAAAACGATAGTTTGCTTTTGTCGCCATCAAATAGGAACACCAGTCGCGCAGGCGCGTCTTCCTTCGATCCGACGCGGTTGTCGGCGCCCGCGATCGGTTTTTCTGCTTTCCAGCGCCATGCCACGACGGGCGTGCGGACAAGGTCGATATTACCCTCGTGCATCAGCGCGGAGGCAGACCGGTTCGCGTCCGCCTGCAGGACGGTGGTGTGGCCGTCGTCAACGAGCGTGTATTGCGTCATGGGCTTGCCGTGCGCGACCGGCAAGTTCTTCCAGCCTGCGGGCAGTGGTGCGGCGGCCTCGGTCATGGAAAAGGCAATGCCCGGTTTTTCGTCCTGGGCAAGGAGGGCCGGTGGCAACAGAAGGAGTACGATGCACGCGGCGATCCAGACTGGCCGGACCGTTCGTTTCCGCGCTTGATGGATCGAGGAAAAATGCATGGCTGGTCGCATTCCGTCTTTAGGCTGGCATCCATTGTAGTCGGCGCAGCGCACGGCATTTCAGCAAGGATTTTTTGGTTAGCGACCGTGGCCTCGATCATTGTACAAGGCCGTGCAAGATCGCCCGCGATCGCTAACCCAAAAATCCTCTGCTTTATGCGCTGCAGAACATCAGCGCGTACCTTGTTCATACTCCATAGAGCGCGACAATTCTGACGATGATCGGCAGCACGCTGCCCACTTTCGCCAGCCACATAACAGCATTACTTGTCAGCTGAAGCGTAACCATCAGCCTGCTTGTCTGACCTGTTCACATCTTTGCCTGACTCACTTTAAAATCCCAAACGAGCATCGATTCATCTCGGCTGTATCGACGCCTTGGCTGAACGCATTTTTTGTTGGTGCGGCGACAGATGCGCCGCGCTCAATATCTCAAACATGATTGATAGCCCGGAGAGCACATGAGTTCGCGCAAGGTGCTTTGCCTGAAACACTGAGTAAAGAAGATCTGGAGACGATGTCCGAGTTCCGCTACAGGCTGCGACGCTTCCTGCGGTTTTCAGAAGAAGTCACTCATGCTGCGGGGGTTACGCCTTTGCAGTATCAACTCATGCTGTAGGTCAGAGGTTTCCCCGGCCGGTCTTGGGCAACCGTGGGCGAACTGGCTGAACGGCTGCAGGCGGCGCCCAATGGCACAGCCGCCCTGGTGTCGCGCTGCGAATCCGCTGGTCTGGTGATTCGCAAACCTGGCGAAGCCGACCGACGCCAGGTACCGGTCCATCTCACGGTAAAGGGTGACCGACGCCTGTTGAAACTGGCAGCGCTGCACAAACCGGAGATCGAGTCTTTTGGCTGGGCATTTGGCAAAACGACTGGACAGCCATGAATGTCGCTTTTGCGCAGACCAGCGGCGGCCGCGTTGTCATACGCGGCCCGCGCCCAGATATGGCACGTTGTGCTATATCTACTATACTGATGCGTTTCCAGCGGTGGCGGCATGTATATTCCAGAACTTATCGACAAACGTGCAATACAACGTTGCCGGCGGCTATGGCTGCACTACGGTGTGTTCTGGCTGGGCGCCATCGTGACTGGCCTCCTTGCCGTCCTCTACGCGCAGTTGATCGACTTCGGATACAACACTTTCCTGTTGTATGCGACACGCTACTGGTGGCTTCCGTTGCCGGTTACGCCCGTCATCGGAGCGACAGGCGTCTGGCTAACCCGACGCTATTTTCCGGGGGCTGAAGGCAGCGGCATTCCGCAGGTAATCGCGACACTCCATGACGACGGCACTCTCGCTCCCCGGCTTCTCAGCATCAGGATTCTGGTGGGCAAGATACTCGTGTCATTTCTGTCAATACTGGGTGGATTCACGATCGGCCGCGAAGGCCCAACCATTCACGTTGGCGCGGCCCTAATGTTCAATCTGCGGCGTTTTTATCCGCAGCGATTCCGGGCCATTCGCGGTACGAGCTCGAGCGCAGGCTCGCGCTCGCGGGGGCTGCTGCCGGCTTGTCGGCGGCCTTCAATGCACCGCTTGCTGGTGTCGTTTTTGCCATCGAGGAGTTGACCCGCAGCTTCGAACAGCGCACGAGTGGCGTGCTGATCACCGCCATTATTTTCGCCGGTGTCGTTTCATTGGGACTGCAGGGAAACTATACCTACTTTGGAACGATCGACGTAGGCGGCCATTTTCCAGATCTGCTCGCCGTAGCGGTCCTGCTGATCGGCGCGGTGTCGGGTGTCGCAGGCGGCCTGTTTTGCTGGCTGCTACTGAATACCCGCCGCTGGTTGCCGACTTCTGTCACGAACTGGCGCGCCCGCCAGCCGGTCGCGTTCGGTGCTGTCTGCGGCATGATCGTCGCTGTGATTGGCGTTGCGTCGGGTGGACACACATTCGGTAGCGGCTACGCTGAGGCACGTGCAATGCTGGAAGGACGAGCGCAGCTCGGCGCCACCTATCCGCTGCTCAAGATGGCGTCGATGGTTGGGTCGTATCTGCCGGGGGCGCCAGGCGGCCTGTTTGCACCGTCGCTTGCCATCGGTGCGGGAATTGGGAATGCGCTGCACCTGATATTCGGCCAGATGCAGCTTCCGATGCTGATTGCCCTCGGCATGGTCGGCTATCTGGCAGCCGTGACACAGAGCCCCATTACCGCGTTCGTGATTGTCATCGAAATGATCAACGGCCATGCGCTCGTCATCTCGCTGATGGCGACTGCGCTGATAGCAAGCCAGGTGTCGAAGCTGTTTGCCCCTGCTTTGTACGAAGCGCTGTCGGAGCGCTATCGCACCCCGAGCGACGCACCGAAACCTGCCGTCGCGGAACACCAGCGTCGGGAATGATCCCGAACTGCCGCTGTTCCAGACTGGTGAATGCGGCCGCTTGAGCTCGCAACAAACGTCGCCTGTACAGAATTATTGTGCGGCCATCTGGGCTGCGGACAGGGATGCTCCCTCAGGGCCGGAGCTTCCATTTACATCTTCTCCTTCACACCCAGGCGAATCAGCCACCATTTGACGGGATACCTGGTGGCGAATCCTGCGGGCATGGCAAACTGCATTGCGAACCAGAACTTGGGGCTCGCGACACCCGCGACGCCGCCGTATAACGGCCTGAGCCACAGAAACTGGACGATAGCCATGCATCCATACATGCCGATCTGCCACCCTGTTATCGAGGCGAAGTCAGCTTTCACGGCGGCGATCACACCCCGCCCGACCGACAGGCCGCGCATTGGTTTGATCGTGAAGTACTGAAGACGATGCCGAGCAGGAAAGCGACGATGAAATCCGGGATCCAGACGGCGAAGGTTTTTTCGTCGAAAAGCCTGTGCCATCCGAACCGGACCGCCAGCCGGGAAGGCGAATGCAGCCCATTCAGTGATGATGTCCCCCAGCGTACAGCCCACGCCGCAATGGCTCGTTCTGTTCATCACCATTGCTGCAAATGGTGGCTCTGAACTGTTCGCCATGCTCGTCGACGCGTTTCGCCCCCATGCGCAGTAGCCAGTTAGCCAGAAAACGGTTCTGAATAAAGCGGTCAGGGGCCAGACCAGGTTCATTATCCACATCTTTTGAGGGTGTCTTACCTCGTCAGCGGCGATTACAACGGTACAAATCGCGCCCAACGAAATCCATGCAGTTGACAGGTCATGCAACCAGGCAGGGAAAGTGCCGTAGCTCATTGTTCGCTCCCGGAAATATCTGTGCTGGCAACGCTAGACGGCATCAGCAGCAAGGATCGTCCTCGTCGGTCAGTCGGCCTTTAAACCACGCTCGGCGTCGGACGGACGCCCGGATTGCACTTTGCACGACGAAACAGTGAACTGGTTACGGTACCGCAGCACACCCTGAGCGTCGGGCATTGCCGCGACAAATTCGCGGCGCGTTGATAACCGGTGCCGGACGTACCTTAGCCAGTTAAGGCGGCATCGCAGTCGTAGTCAGCGGGGTTTTCCAAAAACAGATCGTGAAGCTGCGGCGCCGTAGAAGGCGGCAAGCTAAGCCCCATTCTGCAGCTGGTCCGAGCGATGTTGGCCCCTGCTACCCGATGGATGAAGACCGGAAGTTCGTGCGGCCCCGCATCACACGTCGTATCTCACCTCGCGTCGGTCACGCCCGTGCATTTCAACACCCATAGATTCGAATACCTGTTTGCCCAGTCTCCCGACAAGGCAGCCTGGGCCCTCGTCAGTGGCAGTTCGCCGGCGCATACACAGCGGTTAAGGAAAACAGAGAAGCGGCGCTTTCTTCGCTCCCCGTCTGGACCATCCCACGGAATCAGCCCGAAATTCTCCGTCGCGTCCGGCGATCCGCCGAGCAGTACTGGTACGCGAAAGTCAAGCGCATAGTCGGGCGCCAACTCAGGCGTAATGGTGCGCTGTGCAAGAAGCTGACTCTTGCGAACTATCCGCTCATCGACCGACGGCATAACCTTCGCGAGGTAATCGCGGTCGCAGATAGTCCGTGCAATGGTCGACTGGGTCACTCGGGGGTCTAACGGCGACGGTGGTACTGCGTAAAGTGATGCCGAAAACAGTCCCAACGCGAGACCACCCAGAAGAGATCTTCTACCCCGCAACCCTAGACGGCACATGGATTTTCTCTGAAACATCCGAACCCTGTCTGTACATACGTGATCCTGCATGGAAACTGCCCGGAAGCTTACTATGGTCAACGAAGGACCAAGTTGCCTTAGGATACCGCCGCAATGTTTGGGTCGAGAATGCAACCGCACTGCAAGTCGACGAAACAAGCCTGTCGTTTTCCGCCAGATCCAATGGCCGCGGATCGCGGCGTAATCACCGGCCAACGTCTTGAAGACTTGTCGAACCCGCGGCCAGGATGCGCAACCAGGAAACGATTTGTGCCTCGTTTTCGCACTCCCGATCGCCACATGCGCGGGGTCGCGCCAAGGCGCCCGGCGAGGGCATCCGGGTTCTCCACCTTTCGGCTGTCCGCGACTGAATGTAAGCTCGTCGCGGGTGTGGTTACGCCGACCTGCTTCGCGACAGCCGGCTGACACGCCCCTGAAAACGGAATACGGGCCAGCAAACCGCCGGTCATCTCCAAAATGTGCCTCGTGAAAGCGGGAGAATCATGATCAGACTTCTGGGTGTTTTCGCACGGATGATCGGCTTTGCAGGCTGCATCGCTGCCCTGCCGCACGGGTCAGACCCGGCGCTCGACGACGCATCTATATTCGCCGCCGGCTATTATGCGGCACCGGCGATCGGGATCGGCCCCGAGCGCAAAGGCCACCACTGGCACGGAGGCTCTTGAACCCGGTGAGACGCTGACGTTCCGGGGATCGTTATGTCCCTGGAAACGGCATCTTGATGTTGAAACAAATCGTGGCCACCGTCGTGATGGACTCAGGTCAGGTCGCGCCGTCGGTGGAGTGCGGTACTGGATAACTTCTGTCGATGAGCTCTTGACGGTCCGTGGATACCGTGGAAGGCGAAAGGATACGCTGCCAGCCGGGTCAACTGGCCGCCGGATGGTTCGGCGGCGATTCACTGGGCAATCCGAGTGAAGGATGGAACATGTCTGGATGCCGCGGCAACAGGGGCCTGCGTGCTGACCCGGGTGACATCAATGGTGCACGCATACGCCCGCTTGTCGTGCGTCGGGTCGGGGATATCTGACCGCAAAGGTAAGCCGCGTCTCGCAAAGCTTGCCGGCTAGCAGGAGTCCAAAATCGACCCCGGAACCAAACGCACCTTGGCTCACGATCGGACTCGTTCCCCTGGTCGCACAAGCCGCGCTGGTTACGGCTCGTTCATCATCGAACGGTGGTTGGCTGGGCCGTCAGTCCCACGACGTGTCCGTGCCACACTTTGCACGTCGCCTTGACCGGAACCCATACATACTTGCCGCGTACTTTGGCGAAGGCCGGCGTCTTCACGACGGTGTCGATCGGCAGTGCCGCCGTATCGCTCGTAATGGCCTTACCGGATAGTACTTTTGCAGTCAGAGCGCGGCGCTCCGAGATAACAAATAGGTCATATCGTGGTGTAGTTCGAACCCAGCGGTCGAAAGCGGCCACGCAATTAACAACCACATCGGGCACATGCATGCGACGTAGATAGGCATAGTCTTCCGGGATATCCACTTGCGGCTGCGCATTTGCACGCAGGCAGATCCAGCTGAAAGTGAGAAGCAGGAAAATGACGGTGGTAAGCTTCATGGGGATGGGTGCCCGCGGATGCGGGTAACTTCAGAACAGCATGACGGCACATGAGTATACACGCGCTTCTCGAACAATCAGCCCGCATTTGCCACCTATTTCGCAGCGGAGGCGTTTGTGCGTCCAAGCAACCTGGCTGCTCACCGGCGCATCATGACGACGGATACGCCTTGCGAGCAACCGGGCTCAGACTCCTGCTCCTGGCGAGTATTTGCCTCGTTGTCGCGTCGTGTTCCCGACCTGATCCGGTGTTCTCCGGAGCGCCGCAATATTCCGGCGTCTCGGAGAAAAGTCTTTCGTCCGTGGTCGAATGTATTGCGGGCAGGTGGGAGCGAAGCACGCGTCACCTGCACCGCACACATATTGGAGCAACGGTGCGTTTGCAGGGCAGAACTTTGTTTCGGGATGTGCCGATTGGCGTCAAGATCACTCGCGGCATTCAGCAAACAACGGTGGAGTTTTTCGAAGCGCGCTCGGCAGACCAAATCTATGTCGCCTTCGTAAAGAGTTGCCTTCACCAGCAATGATCGGCTACCTCATGTAGCTACGGCCTGCACTGGTTCTTGCGAACTTGATGCAAGCCGCTTCTCCGAAAATAGCCCAATGCGCCTGCGCTCAAAGCCCTTGCAGTTCTCCTCCCGCTCAATCACATCTCGCACCATGCCGCGATGGCGCTCCCACGCGATGGGTGCAGCGTTCACTCTGGGCTTTCTCGTGCTTGCGGCGCGAGCAGTGTGGGTGCAAGGTATCAACGACGATTTCTATCGGAAGCAGGGTGAGGCGAGGCAGGTTCGTGAATTCGTCATTCATGCATCTCGCGGGCGCATCCTCGATCGCAGCGGGAAAACGCTGGCGCTCAGCCTGCCTACCCGCGCGTTATGGATGGATGCTGCGGATTCCGCGCCGCTTTCCGATATCAAGGCAAAAGCGTTGGCGAGTGTTCTGGATCTCGACGCAGGACGGATCGAAGCGATCTCCGCTTCTCACCGATCATTCGCTTACCTCAAGCGCCAGGTGCCGTTTAGCATCGCGCAACGCGCGTTGGGACTTGGTGTGCCGGGGCTCTACGCACAACCGGATTACCGCCGGTACTACCCGGAGGGCAATATTGCTGCACATGTCACAGGCTTCGTGGGCGTCGACGGCAAAGGGTTGGAAGGGATCGAGAAAATCGACAACCAGCGGCTGATGGGGACCGACGGTAGCCGCCGCGTGCTGCGCAATGCCCGCGGTCAGGTCATCGATACGTTGGCCTTGCTGCGGCCGATCGCCGGCAAGGACGTGGCGCTTTCTATCGACCGGCCCATCCAGTACGCGACGTTTCGTGCGTTGCATGATGCCGTCCTGCGATCCGACGCCCGGTCAGGCTCGGCAATTGTGCTGGACGTTCATACGGGCGAGATTCTCGCCATGGCTAACTGGCCGAGCTTCGATCCAAACCTCCACGGAAGGAGATCCGCTGACGCGATGCGCAATCGCGCGGCAACCGATGTATTCGAACCGGGTTCAGTGATGAAGCCCATCACGATCGCACTGGCGCTTCAGCGCAACGACGTTTCACCGCACACCATTGTCCCAACCAACGGCGGCCGACTGCATCTCGACGGCGTAACGATTCACGACGACAAGAACTTCGGCACACTGACCGTAAGCGGCGTCGTGCAAAAGTCGAGTAACGTGGGTACGAGCAAAATCGCACTGCTGATGAAACCACGCGACATGTGGAGCAATTTCCGTGCGGTCGGTCTCGGCCGTCCACCGCATGCGGGACTGCCGGGTGCGGCCGAGGGCACGCTGCGTCCTTATCAACACTGGCGACGCGTCGAACAGGCCACCATGTCTTACGGCTACGGCCTGTCCACGTCGCTGTTGCAACTTGCGCAGATGTACACAGTGTTCGGCAATAACGGAGTGTTTGTGCCCGCTACCATCGCCATGCGGCGCGATGGATCCCTTCCAGGCAGGCGCGTTTACTCGCCGCACGTTGCAGCTCAAGTGCTGACCATGCTTGAATCGGTTGTCTCCGAGGATGGAACGGCGCCTCAGGCCACAGTACCGGGCTACACCGTCGCGGGCAAGACCGGTACCGCATATCGATGGACGGCTCATGGATATGATCGCAGCCAGTATCGGGCGTCTTTTGTCGGAGTTGTGCCGGCAACGCAACCTCGCGTTGTGATTGCGGTTTCGATCGACTGTCCACGGCGCGGTTCGCATTTCGGCGGCGCAGTGGCTGGGCCGGTATTTTCCGACATCGCCGAGAAAACCATGAATCTGCTGGGCGTCACACCAGACAATCCGGAACGTTACTTCGTTCACGGCGAGTCGAGTCCTGTCACATGAAAGATGATCGCGAAGAGTACGTTGTGGCACCCCGTCGGGTATTTACCGCTAACGCATTCAGTCGAGTCGACGGCTGAAGCACGGGGCACGAGGTACAGTGCGATGTCGAGTTGATGTCGTCGACCGTGCGGTTGATGCCAGCCCTTGAGACTATCGCCCTCCTCCGCAAAACAACGAAAGGCAGGGCGATCCGGGCAGTTCGCGTCCGGTCTGTCAGTTGGATCGCCTCTCCGATTTCTTCCGAGCGATTGATGGCAACAAGTTCAAGGCGGTAAACAGTTCAGTTACCCTCCCCATTCAGTAACCAGCGCCAAGCTGATGCGACGCATGGATGTTATCGCGTCGATTATCAATCCCTGTCCCGTGGCGATCGAGACGGCTGCCTCTCAGGAGCCGGCGATCGCACGCGGCGCGCCGGCAAAGGCGAACAATAGAGACAATTTTCAGTCAAACAAAGGTGATAAGGAATCCATCGCAGTTCGCGCGTGGGCGGCTCGATTCAAGGTTAAGGCAGTGATCGGGTTGTGTTAGCGCGCAGTAATGGACCTGGGACCGGAAGACGTAGTTCCGCGTCGGGATATCTTCGCCGCTATGGCAAGCCAGAAATGATAGGGACAAAGCTGCGTTGGACGAAAGTTTTTATTTCAAGAGCACAGAACGACCCTCAATTGGGATCAGTTTCGTCGAAGGATAGTCACAGAATATCACGATGTGACATACAGCCCTATTTGAGAGAGTGAATTCAAGGGGCAGTGCGGAATAATTTTCTGGCTGCCGGCCCGCAGGCAGGTGCGCGGACGCGGGAATATTTCCCGCACGAGGCTGCCGGCTACAGGAGCCACCTACCAGGGCGGGACGAGTGCCCAATTTACCTGATCAGGAAACGACGATGAGCGTCAACTTCCACTGGGTTCTCTTCTTTTTTGGTCTGATCGTTCCAGGCGTGATCGCCATCGGCCTCTCCGCGCTGTTCGGAACGGATTCCGTGAATCGTCAAGCTGATGCACGGCAAACCCGTGGATCGGATCGGCGTGACTGAGTCCGGGCGTGTAGACGATGCTACTGTCCGTTATGGCAAAACGTTTCAGCCTTCTGGCAAAGGCAACGCTATGAAACCGACATCATTCAATGCGCAGGGATCTTACGCCCGACGGTCTTGCAGCGTTAATACCGACGTGTGCGCGGTTCGGCGCCAAAGCGGCAGGTTTACCCCGGGAAAATGGGGATGGTTCAGCTCACCCATTTGTCCCGATTCCAGAACACGGGCCACGGTGAATTTTACGGTCTACAGTTGATCATTCCTGTCATGATGTGACATATAATTGACTTGAAGGTCCGCGTCAGAATCCGGCATGCATCGAGAATGCAACTGGAGCAAAGAAACCTGAATCCGCGAAAGCGACCACGGCGCGTCGGCAATGAACTTCATTCAGAGTTATGGCGACACAGTCTCACGTGACATGAAGGGGGCCCAGTGATCATCAATAACGACTTTGAAATCAGCTACCTGCTGATTTCATTTGCGCTGCTCGGCGCTATCCTGGTTGGCGACCTGCTCAACATGCTGCAGTTGCAGCGCTGGCACCCCAAGCTGCTCGGTGCAACGGTAGGCGCGTTACTGGGCTTCGTGCTGATCGAGGCCGTGCCGATGTTCACCTGAACAATTTCGCGGCGAACCGGTTCGCTCTCTCGAATGGACGAGACCGCGAAAGTTGGCAAAGGAATCCATCATGGCTCCATTCAACCGGATCCTTCTCTGCTACGACGCCACGCCGGAAGGACGGATCGCGCTGCGCTGCGGTGCGGCCCTTGCGCAGCAGTTGCAGGCTGAAACCCATCTGCTCTCGATCTTCGACTGCACATACTGGTCAAGCGGGTTCGACGTGCTGTCGTCGATGAGATTCCAGGTCGATGAGGAGGCCGCGCGAGAGACACTGTGCGAGGGTATTGAGTGGTTGCGGGCATGGGGCGTGACTGCAACGGGACATTATTCGGTCGGCAACGCGATTGACCAGATTTCCCGCCTGGCGGATTCATTGAAGGTTGACCTGATCGTCATTGGACATCACCCGCACGGATTGTTCGCGCGATGGTGGACGGGAGAAAACCACGCATTGTTGCTCGACCGCGTATCTTGCGGCGTCCTGTTCAAGGTGGCCGCCTGACGATCTTTGCGTGAATTCGAATCGGGATGGGCGCGATGAACGAACATTCATACGAGAACTACAGGGGTTTCCAGCTCTGCGCGTGCGCGCAGCTTGATCCTGTGGCCGGCGAAGGTTTGGAGCTAGGCGCGATCTATCAATCGGTGGCCGTCATCGAATGGCACGACAGCACCGGGGCGCACAGAAAACTCCTGTGTGACCCGAAGCGACGGATTTTCCATCGTTCCGGAGACGCTTTGAGAATCGCCGCCGCGATGGCGAAGCGCTATATCGACACGACGCTCGCGCGTGTCTGTGTCACATAGCCAGACCGGCGTTTGCATACGGGACACCGGGACAGTCGTCACTGGGTGCAGTAACGGTGATCTGTGCGCCAGGCACCCAAGACCTCTCTATTGAACGCACATCCATGGCGGAGGCGATGATGATCATAGATCTTCTCATACAGATTGCTGTTTCGGCTGCGGTGCTGGCGATGGTGGTTCTTTTCGTCATCGCTCAGGATCCCCGGAGCAATATTCGCGAACGGCTTCTCCGGCACGCGGCCGGCAGGCACTGGTGGAATCGCACGCGTCACGGACCCTGACGCTGCTGGCAACATCGGTCCGGTGATCTCCCCTCTGCTTTCCGGGACCTTAGCCTCCGATGCGACAAGCGTCGGCGGCCGGACGATGCATCACTCGGATTGTTCGTCGCGCTGACGGATCGTCTACAGTGCGGGCCAGAGAAAGATCACATGCTGGTCGTCGCCGGTAGGGCTTTGACGCGTGCCACCCATATGCCATCGGCTGCTTTCCGAACAACAGCCGTCCGGCCACTGCACCAGTATGAATGGTCCGCTCGATAGCATATTGAGTGTCGTATGGCCGCACGCGCCGACAACCGTCACCGGAATTTCAGCGAAATAACGGGCGGCCGTTGCGTTGGCTGGCGTAGCTCCCCACGTCCCGACCGGCTCACAGCCGTTCCTGTCTTCGCACGACGCCGAGCTAACACCTTGTAATAGAAGACCGGAATGCCCGCCTGCCCACGCCGGTACGCAGATGTCGCACGAAGCGAGAGCCGCCGCGAACACACACCATGCAATCCATCGCTTCATTCCGGTGTCCTTCAGTAGGCGGTGCCGCACACAACCGGGATCAATTCGCGCCGCAACACGGTGTCTACAGCCCCCCGATGATGTCTGGCAGTATATTTGCTGGCTTCGCGCATCATGTCAAGAAACGGCCAGGCCCGCTGCGAAATGCCACGGCTGGATTCCCGACGGCGTTCGCGGGGATACTGCAGCGATTCGAGGCCGATCTCCGCTTTTTCATCGTCCGAAATCGCCGCTTCGAGACGGCTGATTGCACAAGGCAACTCGTCATGGAGGATGACGCCACGCGTATCGAGCCACTTGCCTACCAGACCCAGCAGATACTGGGCGAGGGCCCTGAGCATTACAACATCGGGCGTAGCGGGCGCTTGCAACGTGTCAGCATAATGGTTCCCTGCTTCGACCTGTATTGCGCCGTCGCACCGGCAAGCCGTTCGGACTCACCCCGGAAGACTGATGCAATACGTCTTTCGCACTGCGACGCAGCACGACCCGGGCAACCGGCCATCGTCTCCTGCGTCGATGGCCGTGGCCGCCACGATGACCTGTTTTGAGTGTCGGAGAAGCGCGGCATCCCGAAGGGTGAGTGCCCCCGCGCGAATCTCTCTTGCAAATTCACCCGGACTAGTCCTGCAGTAACCAGACCACAAGAAGGTCTGCTCCAGGTTTTTATCGCAATGCGGTCAAGATATCCAATTGTACCCACTACGAGCACCCACATGCCGGTGGCCTTGAATTCGTCATGACATGACATAAACTGAAAAAACGGTTTCTCGCGCGATCGAACCTGGACCATGGCAGTCCCAACATAAACACGCAAATGATTCACGAGGATTGCATGCGGCTATCGGAAGGTCACAGCCGCCTCCGATACGCAATGGCCGGTCTTCGCGAGGGCTCCCGAATCCGTTGCCGTCCCCTTAATCCGTTTATCCGTGTCAGGATGCCGAATATGTGACCTGGAGCGCCTTACCGCCGTCACCACCTCAACCTCTGCAGAAAAAATTCGGTCGGTTACGACATCCCACGGCCACAATGGAAAGCAAGTACACCAACACCATCACGGTGCAGGTTTAGCACCGGCCGACGTGTCAAATGGCAACTGGTCAGGGATCACGAAAGGAGCATCCGCATGCAAATATCCCGTCGCCGCTTCATGATAGCTGCCGCGGCTCTGGCCTCCACAACTCTGCAGCCCGGCGAGTCGCGTGCCGACGCTACGGCGCTCTCGGAGACCGACCCAACCGCTCAGGCGCTAGGCTACAAGACAGACGCAACAAGAGTGGAAAAGACGAAATATCCCAAATACGTGGCCGGCCAGACGTGTGCCAATTGTCAGCTCTATCAGGGCAAGCCGGGCGCCACGACCGGGCCGTGTCCAATTTATGGTGGCAAGCTGGTCGATTCAAAGGGATGGTGCAGCGCATACGTGAAAAAAGCCTGATGCTAAAGTCACGACAGCATATTCTCGGGTGGCTATCGCCAATGAGGCCGGGGAAACGACGATCAGGTTCAGCGACGTTATCGACCAGGACAGTTTTTCTCGGGCATACCGTTTCGCTGCGCATCAAGGACGCGCAGTATCGAAGATTGCAACGAGCTTCATGCTGAAGATATCTCAATTTGTCTACCTCACATGGACGCTTGCATCCGGATGTATTCTTGAACGGTGCTCCTGCGTTTGAACGCCATCTCCGTATGGTCTCTCGCGGCGATCCGTTTCCGGTGCCAGATTGACCTGCGCTGGCGGCAAAGGTGCGGGCCGGTACCATAAGCTCGAAATGGATGATCTGATACCTCGGAAGCGAGGCCTTAGCATGCAGGCATTCGCGAACGACGCGGCATATACGCAGGCTCCGGTCATGACGACAGGCGGGTTGTCGCGCCCTCACCCCAGGCACGCACTATGCGCGAGCATTTGTCTCCAAATCCGATGTATCGCAGATCATCGCCAGGATACGAAACTTGACTGCCCCGGACTAACAACTGGAGCGAGCCCCCTGTAAGCCGCGCGTATGAGCACGCGGACACCGGAATGGGTCTATCTCACTGCGATGACACGAGCTGAGGAGCCTGACTGTTCTGAATATGCCAGTGTGCGATGACGGTCGATGTCGATGATGAGGATACCCGGTCTCTCCCGCAGGCGGCGCAACTGCCTTGTGAACCTGACAGAAACATCCACGATGTCGGCCGCAGCGATCGGGGCAACCCGCATGTCGATCAAGAAGCCTTGCTCATCATTTTCCATGCGCACGGCTATGGAAACAATCCTGCAGCTATCTGTCGAAGAAACATGGGGATACTTCAAATCGTCGTGTGCGGCGACCAATCCGACAAAACGATACTGGGGGAACGACTATGCAGTTCGATTACAAAGCGTTTCACATTGATTGCCGCGCGCGAAGCGTTGACGGCGGAGGTTATATCGCGAGGGCCAGAATCACCCGCAGGCCCGGGAGCGATGAAGACCGGGTCGAAACGCACGAGTCGGGCGACATTGATCGATTCGTTGACGAAGCTGATGCAATTTCTTGCGCGAAAACATGGGCTATTCACTGGTGCGACGGGATCTTGAACTGAACTTGCCCGCAGCAGCGGTTCCATGCACATGACGACGGAGACCGATATGGCTGAGGGAAAAGAGCAATTCGACGAGTACAACGGCTTTACGATCCGTGTCCTCGCCGTTCCTGAGTATTCGCCTCACCCGGCGAACATACCGTTCGGTTATGCCGGCTACGTCGCCCGCCCAGGGGCCGACATTCGCTACGGGTCGTCGCAGAGGGTAAGTTTTGTCCATCCCGTCGCCGATCTGCTTACTGCTGAAGCCGCGGAACAAGCCGGTTTCGCAGAAGGAAGATCGATCATAGACGGCACACATCCCGAGGGGCTCAACACGAGTGGTTTGTAATCAGTCGGCGCAACTTTCGTGTTGCTTCATACAACACCGGACGTGCCGGAACAAGGCAAGAAAGCGCTGAAGTTCTTTAACTGGTCGTTCAAAACGAAAGTCAGGCTGCGGATCACCGGGACTGAACCTCACTGCCTGCATCAGTGGCTGCGCCGCAGGCGACTTGAGCCTCTGCTCGTCCCGGGTATTTGTTGTACCTGCTGAGAGGCGACGTTACCCTCGCTGACAGTGTCAAACAGCACACGTACCGGACAGTACGTGGCGCCACAGCGAACGAAGCCGTCGTTCCCGGAGTGGACCTCAGCCTCCCTCCGACGATACCTTGGGCGTCACGGATTATCACTTATTAACGCGCACACGCGTTCCACCTCGGTCCGCGACCTACCGACGGGAGCAAGACCCCTGGTACATCACAACCCAGGATGTTCAGGAACCCAGGTTTCGCAGAGCAAGCCGCGAACGGGCGGTGACGCTCAGGAACAGTCTAGCGGTGATCGCCATGCTCCAGAACATTGAGACGTCCCGACCTGGTCAGTTGCTGGACCTTACCCATGAAAGATGTTCCTGGGTCTTTCCTGCATTCGTCAACGACCAAACCCACCGGGTCTGCTGCGTCGACCACGAGTATGTCATTCGTTTTCACGTTCATCCGGTCAACGCCGGCCGTCCAGTACAGCAACGCGGGTTTGTAATTGTCGGCCAGCGACAGAAAATCTTCACATTTCATTTTTGCAGGTTGCACTTTCAGCGCTGGTTGTGCGAACCCGATCTGTGACAGACCCAGGCCCACAACGAACACCCCAATCATGATCGTCTTCATCACGGTCCTCCTTCATAGCACCGACTGGAATCAGTGAAGTTGGTTCGGATGTGCGCAAGGTCGCAGGCGAACCAGGGAGATGAATTTCAACTTGTCCCGCCCCCTCGCGTCGACACCCGGTGATAGTCGCTGCGGGCGCGGCCTGTGAGACAGGCGGGTCGCTTCTATCGTCGACACGCCAGTCTCCCGGCAATAAAAAAAGTGGATCCGGCTGAGGACGCCGGATCCCGAAAGGTCGTCCCGATCCACAAAACAAGGGACGCCCGGACGTTCGCGTCCGCCAGCCCGATGCGGAAGCCTCGAACCACTCTAAGCAACCGTCCTTAAGCGAAACTTAATAAGCAGGTACGTCCCGGTGTTTGATCGAGTTCATGCTCGTCGAAACGAATATTTCCGATTCCTTTCGATCTTGGCAAGCCGGTATCGTAGCGACAGACGGCGGCCTACCCGGAGCGCCCCTTTTGTCGATCGACACATTAGGCGGGATTGGGCGGTGCACATTCACCAGAAATCTTTCGATGGTGGCGAACCCGCATGGCTACAGTCATGTCGAAATACAAGGCTGCAAAAATCAGGCAGGTCGAACGCTGTGCCCGGCAACCCGAGCCTGTTTGTCAGGCGGTCAATGTCACGGGCATCTGGCGGCCCGGAGTAATGATGAGAACGAGCACCTCACTTGAAAGGCACCCCCATTCCGGCATCGCGTCATGGTGCTGCGTGTGCCTTCTGGTCGCCGCGCTTGCCGTCATCGTGGTCGATTTGACGGCAATTTTCCAGAGCATTAGCGCCAATACGGACATGGTCGATCAAAACGTGCCGATACAGGAAACTCTCTCCAGAACACCTGAACTCGAGTCGTCGAAAGGCGCGCTCTGGAGCGCATCCGATTCGGCTTTGAGCATTCCCGACTCCGAGGACTTCGGGATTCGCAGTGCGCTCAACGCCGAGCTGATGAGGGATAGCGCCGACCAACCTGCTCTCGACGGCTGGCCCCTCGCCGAACCTGAAGTCCGATCAGGAGATGCTGACTGGGCCAGTTGCAGCAGGCGCGCCTGTTAATTGACGCGTCGCCACGTAGGGACGGCATAATCGATCGCTGCGGCAACTGCCGCAATGAACCCGAAGCAGCGCCCGAACACAAACTTAAGATACTAATGTCAGGAATCTTTGGATACTGGTAAAGAAAAATATCTGTCCGTTGAAACACGTTGATTAACAAATACTTTCTCCATGGTGTTTTCCAAAAGAAACCTGAAACCTGAAACCTGAAATCTGAAATCTGAAGAGACGCCTTCTATATCAATTGAACAATGACGTTCGTGACGTCAAGCCTCGCGCACTTTGGATCGCTAGGGAAGGTCTTATGTGGACGCCTCCCGGATTGCAAACAGTTTTGCGATGTTGACTGGCAGGTTTAGGCAGCACGCTTATGTCCGGCCCGTTTGCGCAGGTCGTTATTTGCCTGCAGGCCCTAATGGAATTCGCTGGCGAGGTCCTCATCTGCATATCGAACACAATGGTTCATCTTCCCTATCGGGTTTTCCTCGCCCCGGTCCAACCTGTTAGCCATCATGCAGCACGTGCTTGCGCTCCTTGGGGAAGTTGTGAATGTTGTAAATCGATAAACCGAAGCTAGGCGGTAGCGGGCGGCGATGCTTGATATTTCTCCGGTCGCGCCAGCACCGCCCAGATGGTTCTTGCTAACTTGTTGGCGACAGCGGCAACCGCTACGTTAAATGGCCTACGCTTGAGCAAACCATCAACCCAAGCCGATCGTTTGCCTTGGATGATCACCGAGCGGGCACCGTGCATCAATAGCGTGCGTAAATAAGTGTCGCCGCGCTTGCTCAGACCCATCTGCCGGACCCGTCCGCCGGTGCCGGATTGTCGCGGCACGAGCCCCAGCCATGCGGCGAACTCGCGGCCGGATTTGAACGTGCGTACGTCGCCTATAGCTGCGACGGTCGCTGTTGCAGTCAAAAGCCCAACACCAGGGATATCGGCAACCTTCTGACAGTCCGGGTTGTGGCGAAACAGGCTGCCAAGGCGCCGCTCCAGAACGGCCATTTCTCGATCGGTGTCCTGAGCGCGAGCCCATTGTTCCCTCAGGCTGTCGATTAGCATGGCGGGCAAACGTTCAGCGGCGCGTGCAAGCGCGGCGGGGAATGCTTTGCTGAAGGCCCGATAGCTTTCGGGCAACACTTCTCCGAATTCGTACAGCAAGCCACGCAATGCGTTCGTTTGCATGATGCGAAACTTCATCAGTTGAGCTCGCAAACGATGTATCGCCAGAACTGTTTGCTGAGCTTCGCTTTTGACCGCTACGAATCGTGCCTCTGGCTGTTGAGCAGCGGTGCAGATTGCCCGCGCGTCGGCCGCATCAGTTTTGTTCCGCAGTACAAAGGGTCGTACAGAGCGTGCAGATATGAGCTTCGCTTCATGCCCAAGGGCTTGCAATCGTCTCGCCCAGTCGTGGGCACTTCCGCAGGCTTCCATCACGACAATCGAGGGTGCACGTTTCGCAAAGAACTCGAGCACTTGCGCGCGCTTGAGTTTGAATCGTTCAACTTGGCCGCTCTGCGGATCGAGCGCGTGAAGTTGAAATACTTGCTTGGCGATGTCCATCCCGATGATCGTGAGTTTCATTTCAGATTCTCCTTGAAGAACGGTTGACGAGCATCCTCACTTTCGCACATTCGGGCGACCGCGAGTTCTACTTTCCGCACTCGCTTCGCCATCTCCACGACGGCCCGTTTCCGGGGGGAGGCGTCCATACCATCTGCACAACCCGTTTTCTGTGCGTCGGCTGTTTGCAGCGCGTGGCGCATTTACACTGCAAACATGCAGGGATCTTGATCGCAGATTCTGATCGGCCAGGGCGACTCGCATTTGCAACGCACATGGCATCTACGCCTTCGTGTTTTACGCTTTGAGCAATTGCTTACACGCCATCCACAGGTTGCCCAGCGCGAACAGTGTTGTGATCTGGGCCGTGTTTTTCGCCAGGCCCCGGTATCGGGTCTTTGTATAGCCAAACTGCTGCTTCAGCACGCGGAATGGATGCTCAACCTTGGCCCGGATTCCAGCTTTAAGACGCTCAATCTGATCGAATATTGCGTCCAGACGGTCATTCAGATCCAGCTGCTTTCGTCTGGATGGCCTCATCGCAACATGCCAGCGCGCTGAATCCTCATCGCAGCGCTTATGAATACCCTGATAGCCGGCATCAGCGTACACATCCGTTTCTTCGCCATGCAACAGCGACTGAGCCTCATTGATGTCGGCCATGTTGGCCGCTGTGCCGACAACCGTGTGAACCAGGCCCGACTGCGCGTCCACGCCGATATGCGCTTTCATCCCGAAGTACCAGCTACGGCCTTTCTGTGTCTGGTGCATTTCCGGGTCTCGCTCACCCGACGTATTCTTCGTCGAAGTGGGTGCTGAAATCAGGGTCGCGTCAACGACTGATCCTGCCTTGAGCATCAATCCCCTGTCGATCAGAATCTCATTGACCAGCGCAAACATCTGCACAGCCAGACCGTGTGCTTCGAGCAGGTGGCGAAACCGCAGAATCGTACTTTCGTCCGGCAACCGCGTCATGCCGCCATCCAGTCCCGCAAACTCGCGGTACAGCGGCATGTCATAGAGCGCCTCTTCCATCGCCGGGTCCGACAGTCCGAACCACTGCTGCATGAAATGGATCTGCAGCATCGTGGCAATCGGAAAGGGCGGGCGTCCCGTCTTACCCTTCGGGTAGTGCGGCTCGATCAACGCAATCAGCTTCGACCACGGCACCACGCACCTCATCTCTTCGAGAAATTCCCGCTTACGCGTGCGTTTCGTTGACAGATCCAGACCAAGACCCAGTTGCGCCATCAAGACTCTCCCTGATTAACTATCCTTCTTCCAGGATAGTCCACACACACGTCAACGCCAGGACTTTTGCAGATGGTATGGACGCCTCCCCCCGGAAACGGGCCGTCGTGGAGATGGCGAAGCGAGTGCGGAAAGTAGAACTCGCGGTCGCCCGAATGTGCGAAAGTGAGGATGCTCGTCAACCGTTCTTCAAGGAGAATCTGAAATGAAACTCACGATCATCGGGATGGACATCGCCAAGCAAGTATTTCAACTTCACGCGCTCGATCCGCAGAGCGGCCAAGTTGAACGATTCAAACTCAAGCGCGCGCAAGTGCTCGAGTTCTTTGCGAAACGTGCACCCTCGATTGTCGTGATGGAAGCCTGCGGAAGTGCCCACGACTGGGCGAGACGATTGCAAGCCCTTGGGCATGAAGCGAAGCTCATATCTGCACGCTCTGTACGACCCTTTGTACTGCGGAACAAAACTGATGCGGCCGACGCGCGGGCAATCTGCACCGCTGCTCAACAGCCAGAGGCACGATTCGTAGCGGTCAAAAGCGAAGCTCAGCAAACAGTTCTGGCGATACATCGTTTGCGAGCTCAACTGATGAAGTTTCGCATCATGCAAACGAACGCATTGCGTGGCTTGCTGTACGAATTCGGAGAAGTGTTGCCCGAAAGCTATCGGGCCTTCAGCAAAGCATTCCCCGCCGCGCTTGCACGCGCCGCTGAACGTTTGCCCGCCATGCTAATCGACAGCCTGAGGGAACAATGGGCTCGCGCTCAGGACACCGATCGAGAAATGGCCGTTCTGGAGCGGCGCCTTGGCAGCCTGTTTCGCCACAACCCGGACTGTCAGAAGGTTGCCGATATCCCTGGTGTTGGGCTTTTGACTGCAACAGCGACCGTCGCAGCTATAGGCGACGTACGCACGTTCAAATCCGGCCGCGAGTTCGCCGCATGGCTGGGGCTCGTGCCGCGACAATCCGGCACCGGCGGACGGGTCCGGCAGATGGGTCTGAGCAAGCGCGGCGACACTTATTTACGCACGCTATTGATGCACGGTGCCCGCTCGGTGATCATCCAAGGCAAACGATCGGCTTGGGTTGATGGTTTGCTCAAGCGTAGGCCATTTAACGTAGCGGTTGCCGCTGTCGCCAACAAGTTAGCAAGAACCATCTGGGCGGTGCTGGCGCGACCGGAGAAATATCAAGCATCGCCGCCCGCTACCGCCTAGCTTCGGTTTATCGATTTACAACATTCACAACTTCCCCAAGGAGCGCAAGCACGTGCTGCATGATGGCTAACAGGTTGGACCGGGGCGAGGAAAACCCGATAGGGAAGATGAACCATTGTGTTCGATATGCAGATGAGGACCTCGCCAGCGAATTCCATTAGGGCCTGCAGGCAAATAACGACCTGCGCAAACGGGCCGGACATAAGCGTGCTGCCTAAACCTGCCAGTCAACATCGCAAAACTGTTTGCAATCCGGGAGGCGTCCACATAAGACCTTCCCTAGCAGCATTCCCAAGGAAGCGCGGTTCCACCTCCGATCAGAGGAGACACATCATGACCAGAACTGGACTGTGTATTGTTACACTGCTCGTGGGAATGCTTGCCGGATGTCATTCGGGGCCCAAGCTGAATCAGAGCGGCGAGGCCCAGGGCAACGCCGCGACAGCCCAGGCAACCAATGTCGCGCCAGTGGTCGTTGATGAACTCAACAACCCGAACGGACCGCTCGCGAAGCGTAGCATCTACTTCGATTTCGACAGCTATACGGTCAAGAGCGACTATCAACCACTCCTTGAAGCCCATGCGCAGTACCTCAGAAGCCACCCCAACCGTCATGTGCTGATTCAGGGCAACACGGACGAACGCGGGACGAGTGAATACAACCTGGCACTCGGCGAAAGGCGCTCGCAAGCAGTGCTCCATGACCTGGAGACTCTTGGCGTACCCGACTCGCAACTGGAAGCCGTGAGTTTCGGAAAAGAAAAAGCAGTTGCTCTGGGCCACGACGAGGCATCATGGGCACAGAACCGGCGAGCGGACCTGGTTTATCGCTGATAGCGTCAACGGGAGAGCAAGAGCCTTGTCTCCCGAACCTGCACCCCAGGAAGGGGTCTGCGAATGCTGCCGCCCCTGCATACCTCTGCACAGGATTGTTTCATAGGCCAATGAAATAAGTCTGCACGTCCATCTCTTCGCCCCAGATCTGGACGTCGAGCATCTCGCTAAAATCAATAGCTTCCCCGCGATAGACGCAGCAGAACCCTTGCGCCGTCCGGTAAACGATCGCCCATTCAGGGTCCGCCTCTGTTCTGCTCGACGGGCCTTTCAGGGCATCGAGATGAAGCGCTTTGCCGATGCGTTTGCAGGCAGCATCCAGCCCATGTCCTAGTCTCACTTGACGCTCCACTACCGAGGATTGCGCCCGGCGCCCTACCCCGGAAATATCGTGATGCTGCTCGCCACGGCATCCGCAATGTGCTCTTTCGCAATCACGCCGAGCACGCGTGCCGGGCCTCCTCCCTCATGTCGTCCCACGACAACCGCCATCACTGCACGCTGCTTCCGCAGCCGGGTGATGACACCAAACGCTACATCGTTCTCCTGCACGACAATAAAATTGCGCTGCGCAAGCGCCCCAAGCGTAATCTCCGAGTCGCTCTGGCTGACCGCTCGACGCAAACCGGTGTTGATGCGCAGTACTCCGTAGATCTCATGCCGCCTCGTGACCACAACGTGCCGGAAAGCGGGGCCTTCCGAGTGCGGAAGCAGGTCGCGAAAAGGTACCTGCGCATCGAGCACGAAAACGTCCGTCTCCATCACCTGAGCCGCGCTCTGCACAAGAAACATGTTTGCGTGAAGCGCATTGGGAATCTGATGACCGCGCCGCACGAGCTTGAGCGTATAGATGCTTTCGGGCGACAGCAAGCGGCGTGCGCCGAGGCTGAACGCCACTGCGATGATCATCGGCAGCACTATGTCGTAGTCCCGCGTCATCTCAAAGATCATCGCGACTGCAGTCATCGCGGCGCCGGTGCCGCCGCCTACCATCGCGCCCATGCCGACCATCGCAAACGCCGGCGCGCTGACTGGAGCCCCAGGCAACGTCACGGCAACCAATGATGCAAACGCCGCGCCAAGCGTCGCACCGATGAAGAGCGACGGCGAGAATACCCCGCCCGACGAGCCCGACCCCAGACTGACCGACGTTGCCAAAGTCTTGCACAACGCCAGCATCAGCAGGAATGCCCCACCCTGCAACTGACCATAGAGCGTGGCCTGAATGGTCGAGTAACCAACGCCTTCGACGTAATAATGCCCTGCATAGCGAAACAGCAGAAACATGGTCAACCCGACAATCAGCATCCCGACCGTGTGGCGCTGGTAGCGGCCCGGTATACGGTCGAACGCATCTTCGGACCAATGCAACGCACGGATCAGCAGGGCGGCAGCGGCACCCGCCACGACGCCGAGCAGCGCATACAGAATCAGCGTGAACGCACTGCCCGGCTGGTTTGGAATCGCGCCCAACTGCGCGGGGACAACGAAGGCGGGCGCTGCGCCAAAGAAGAGCCGGCCAATAAAAGTCGCGGTGCCGGTGGCGATCGCTACCGGCAGGAACGTGTTGACACTAATCTCCGGCATCATCAGTTCAGTGGCGAAGAGCACGCCACCAATCGGCGTGTTGAAGGTCGCCGCGATGCCTGCGCCCGCCCCAGCGGCCACGAGCGTGATGCGTTGTCCGGCAGTCATCTGCACGATCTGACCGAGCGTCGAGCCGAGGGCGGAGCCAATCTGGATGATCGGCCCCTCGCGCCCCACTGCGGCACCGGAACCGATCGCCAGCGCCGACGCAATCGACTTCACGACCGCGACTACCGGTCGGATCACGCCGCGCTTGTAATAGATCGCATCCATGACCTCCGGTACGCCGTGCCCCTTGGCTTCCGGAGCGAAGGTGCTCACGATCCAGGTGACCCCGAGACCTCCGACGACTGGCACGAGAATCACCCACACGCCCCACGGCGCCACCGGCGTGAAGTGGCTGGCATCGTACAGAAACGAAAAATGACCGAGAAAGAACGTGTTGTGTACGAGTCCGATCAAACCCCGGAAGACAACGGCCCCTAATCCCGTGACGATTCCCACGACGAACGCGAGAAAGGACAGCCAGTACATTGCGATCGGGACCACGGAATCGTCATCCAGGTGGACGACCGCACGAGGCTGAAGCGGAGCAACCTTTACGTGGTGCGTTCCGTCTGCTGCCTTATCTGGCCGGTGGGAATCACCCGTCATTGTGTACTGTCCTCAGAGGGACTACTGGTCGGCCACTGTCATTCACAGTTTCGACTCTCCGATCACTTTCTCCGGCTCAGCCAGCTTCAAGGTTTCACCTGGGAAACGCATCGCACGTTGATCAACATGCGCTCCGAGTGCACCACCCCCTCGGATATTGGCTTCCTCAACTTGTACCATCCATGCGCTGCATCATCAGGGCGGTTTCTGCAGGTTCCAGCGCGCAGCGCATCGCGAGCAGCATGACGACCACGCTCCAGACCGACACAAGAAGGATGTCCCAGCCGAAGCCGATCACGTTACGCCCGCCACCAATATTACCGAGCCACGAGAGCACCCAGATACCGCCAAACCACGGCAGCAGCCACGCAATCTGCCGCCACCCGAACTGACGGGCCGGCTTGCGGGCAATGAGATGGTAGTACACAGCGTAGGCTACGAAACCGATCGCGACCAGCGAAAAAAGGAACGAGTTGGTCCTGAAGCCGGTCCAGTAGATCACGAGATTGCTGCATATGAAAGCAATCGGCGCAATAATCGATGCGCCGGCCAGACGAAACGGCCGCTTCAGTTCAGGCAGGTTGCGGCGCAGCACAAGCAGGGCGATCGGGCCGAGCCCATAGGTGAGCACCGTCACCGACGTGATGTAGCTGACCATTTGTTGCCATGCGGGAAATGGCAACAGGAAGATCGCACCGACTACCCACATCACGAGCACCGCAACCCACGGAACCTTGTTGCGATTGAGCTTCGTCAGCACGCGCGGTCCTGCGTCCATTTCGCCTGCGGCAAACAGGACGCGCGAGCCACCGGTTACGTACATCAGCCCGGTACCACCCGGCGACAGGTATGCGTCGATGTACAACAATGTCGCCATCCAGCCAAGCCCAAGCGTTGCCGCGAGGCCGGCGAACGGCCCCATCTCGCCCTTGAAGCTCAGATTGGCCCAACCATGCGCGAGGTCGGCCGGCGCGAGCGCCCAGATAAAGGCCACCTGGAGCATGATGTAGAGCGCCGCCGCCAGCAATACCGAGCCAATCACCGCGAGCGGAATATTCCGGTGCGGATTGGCTGTCTCGCCGCCAAGATCGATCGCCGTGCGAAAGCCAAGATAGCTAAACACGATCCCCGCTGCGGGGAGCGCCGTAAACATGCCGGAAACCTTGTAGCTGCCGGGCGCCGCGCTCAACACGCCCCAGTGTGTGCTGGCTGTCATCAACCCGATGATCGTCAACACGGGCACGAGGATTTTCCACCATGTGATAGCCGAATTGACGTTGAGCAGCCATCTGACAACCATCAGGTTCATCAGCGCCGTCACGCCTAACAGTGCCGCGCACGTGATGAAGCCTGTGGTGGTCAACAGCCCTTCGTTGCCGGGCCGGATGAAGTACGGCAGATAGTTGTTCGCGTAGGTGACGATGGCTTCCGTTTCGACCGCCGGCACCGGCACATAGGCCAGAAAGAGCAGCCAGCACCAGATGCGTCCCAGGCCCTCGCCGTGACTTGCGTGGCTCATGTGCACCAGCGCACCACTGCGTGGAAACAGCGCGGCCAGTTCGGCAAAGCAAAGCGCAATCAGCATGATGATGATTGCGCCCAGCACCCAGCTTCCAATGCTCAAAGGACCGGCGATTTTCGCCGCATGATACGAGCCGAATAGCCAACCCGACCCAACCATGCTGGTGGTACTGGCAAACAGGAGACCGACGACGCCCGCATCGCGACGCAATTTCCCTGACAGGGTTAGTGAGGTTGTGCTCATGACGAACTCCCATGTGTTCCTGCGCCGAAGCGCCCTTCTGGTTCCCCGGGCTGCCTCGACAGTATCGCCTTACCCTCTGCGAATGCACGCGGAGGCATCCCTCCATGGCAGGTTGGACGGAGCCATAGACCAAAAAAATCCCACGAGCAGATTAGGGACAACGCGTAGATGAAGTGCACCGTGAGCATCGCCCTTGACTGAGGTCATGCATGCTTGCCTCTGTCGGTGAAAAATTTCAGGTGTACATGCACGCTGCCCAGGTGTGACCAAACGGTGTCACGCCAGCTTGTCCATCCAATCATGCATTTAAGACTCCTTTAAGTCTTGCAACCTATGTTGAATATGTCGCATTGTGAGGTACCGGTCTGGCGCCCGGACGTACCATTGACGCGTCGCACCGGCACGCTCCGCACTTTCGGGAGATATCATGCCAGTCGCACAGTGGATGCCCATACTGGTGACAGCGTGCGTGATGATGGTCACGTCGACAGGTTGTACAGCCGGATTGTCCCGGCCGTCGCCAGCGCCTGACGTGGCGCTCGCTCCGGTCGCCGGAAGGGCACAGGCGGTCACCGTCCACGGCTTCGTCAGCAGATTCTCAGCGCTTGTTCAGCAGAACGGGCCCGCTGTGGTCAATATCAGTTTGGTCCCGAAGGAACAGGTCGCCAATGCCGAGTCCCTGTGGCCGCCGGGCGCGAGCGAACACGATCCCTTCCTGCAGTTTCTCAGGCAATTTTCGCCCAATCCGCTCCCCGACGCGGGCGCTACGCAGAGCAATGTCGGCTCGGGTTTCATCGTAAGGCCGAACGGCTATATCCTGACTGATGCCCGTCTCGTCGCCGACGCAAAAGATATCAAGGTCAGGCTGACCGACCGCCGTGAATTCAAGGCGTCGGTTGTCGGAATCGATCAGCCGGGCGGTATCGCTCTGCTGAAAATCGATGCGAACGGCCTGCCCACAGTAAAGATCGGCAAACCGTCCGACATGAAGTCCGGGCAATGGGTCGTCGCAATCGGCGCGCCATACGGGTTCGAAAATACGGTCACCGCAGGCATCGTCAGCAACACTGCGCGCCTTCTGCCGCAAGAGACGTATATTCCGCTGATCCAGACGGATATGACAGCCACCACCGGCGATGAAGGCACTCCCCTCTTCAATCTGAACGGCGAAGCCATCGGCATTACGCTGGTCGCGCCACCGCCGGAGGGGGCGTTCGAGGGCATTTCCTTTGCCATTCCGATCAATGCCGCGATGCGGATCGAGCAGCAATTGCAGCTTCACGGGCGAGCCGAACACGGCCATCTTGGCGTGACCATTCAGGACGTCACCTGGCCCCTGGCGCAGTCTTTTCGTCTTAGAAAACCAGTCGGGGCACTCATCAGTTCAATGGACCGCAATGGTCCTGCGGCGCGATCCGGCCTGCAAAGTGGCGACATCATCCTGCAACTCAACGGCACCAACATCAACGACTCGTTCCAACTGCCCGCCGCGGTGGCGGACCTGCATCCCGGCACGTCGGCGCACATTCAATACTGGCGCGATCACGGCCCTCATGACGCCGTGGTGGTGCTCGGCCGCAGCACCACGCTAGCTTCGGCCAGCGTTGACGCCGCGATGTCGGGCAAGTTGGGACTGATGGTGCGCCGTCTGACATCCGATGAAAAACACCGTGCCGAAGTATCCGGCGGGGTCCGTGTCGAACAGAGTGCGGGACCGGCCGCTCTGGCCGGCATCCTCCCCGGCGATATCGCTCTGCAGGTCAACCATGCACCGGTATCGAACCCAGCCCAGTTCCGCCAGAGAATGAGCGGCGCCCGGAATACAGTTGCGTTGCTGGTTCTGCATGATCGTCAGAAGATGTTTGTGCCGCTCGATCTGGGGTAAGCACGTTCGTACCGAACGTCTTATCAATCTTGATCTATTCGATGGCGGCTGAGATGAAGCCATGCTCGAGAGTGCTACGTACATCCGTGGCTGTTCTGGCGGTTTTTAGCAGCCAGTTCGTACTGGCCGCGCCTTCGGGTCTTCCGCCAGTGCACGAGGATGGTGCCCTTACCTACCTGTCCGGCGGCATCTGAAGCGACCAGTCTTCGGCGATCAAGAGCGTGATGAACAAGTACCCGCTCGTACTCGAGTTTGTCGGCAGTACGGATACCGGAAATGACTATCTGGCGGACGGACCGGTGCACATCTCCGATTCGCACGGCAAGGACCTGCTGAGCACGAGGTCAGACGGCCCGTTCATGCTGGTGTCGCTACCGCAGGGGCGGCAAAACGTGTGACCGCCACCTACAACGGAAAGACCAGGCATCGTGAAGTGAGCGTGACCGACGCGACGCACGCTCATGAGATTTTCATGTGGCCGATGTAGACGGCGCGACAATTGTGTCACGCAGCTGTGACTGCGGGCGCGGAGACCCATACAGCCGGGCGCGGAAGTTTCGTTCGTTGCCTCATCTCGCGGCTGGTCGCGCAGGCATGTTCATGCGGAGTCCGCGCTATTCCGGAACGCCCAACCAAATGACTGGATCTCCGACTTGTGCAAGACCGCCAGCTTCGCGAGGCAACGCTCGCCCTTGGCGAGCAGGTGCACTTCCACCTGGCGGCGGTCGTGTGTACTGGGTTTTCGCGTCACGAACCCGGCCGCCTCGCATCGGGACACGAGCGCAACGGTTCCGTGCGGCGACGCCTGCAGACGTTCGGCCAATTCTCCGACGGTCGCCCAGTCACGGTTAGGGAAACCCTTCACATGCAGCAGCAACATGTACTGCAGAGGCGTGATTCCCTCCGCATGCACGATCGTCTCGGAAAAATGGAGGAAGCGCCGCAGCTGATAGCGGAACTCGGACAGCTCCTCCAGTTCCTGCTTGCTCAAGCCGGCATTCCTGGAGCGATTTCTGGTGCCCATAGCCTGCTTTCTCTGGGATCACGTTCAGTATTGGAAGTATGTCACCTCATGACCTAATATAAATGCAGATAGTGTAAATCGCAAAAAACTTTCAAGTGAAAGACTTCTTGTGCCGCAGTGCGCGGGAACTTCCCTGCAACTGCGCTTGACCAGTCCGGAACAGGGGTTCTGGAAGAGGCTTTGCATGCCGCCCCCGGACAGTCGCGGTTCACGCAGTGATAGAAGCCGCATGGGATGGAAGCGGTACAGGACAACGGGATGAAATACGGTCTGATCGTCTGGCTAACAATAGTTGCTACATCGATTGCAAGCAGTGCCTTGTACGCCTGTCCGGAAGGCAGTGTCGATGTTGCGATGATGCCCCCCCAGGATGCGAACTCAACCATCCTGGCTAACGGCATGGCAATGCGACGCGGTCAGCTTGCGCATGTTACCTACGTGCCGTCATCGCCGACCCGCATATGGTCCTTCTCCCCTGCGCTCCTGAACGCTGACAGGTACCGTAACGAGCGACCAACACGTTTACACGGCGACAGCTTCGAATGGCCGCGGCGCGATAACGGCAAATAGCGTCGGACAGAAACGCACAACCGGCTGCAATGGCATCCCTGCTTTATGCCCCTCTCCGGCATCGCGCGAATTCGCACCCGGACTCCATGTCTTCAGTACGTAGCGCAGTGCGGATCCGTTGGTGTGCATGAACACAGCACACCCAGACGTATTGCTATCGAGAGCTGTGGATCGGCCTCACGACCAGGCTTCATGGACATTCCCGTCAGGGTCAAGAACGACTTCGCTGATTCGAACTCAAACGTATATGGACTCGCGAATGCATGGAGTACGAGATGGCGCAAATCGCGCAGGATCGCATGGACGATGGCCGCCGTAGGTGGCTGTTAGCAACATCGATCGCAGGAGGGGTTGCAGGCGTTGCCACCCTTGTGCCGTTTATTGATTCATTCGCTCCGTCCGAAAGGGCTAAAGCGGCCGCTGCGCCTGTTACGGCAGACATCAGCAAGTTGCAACCCGGCGATATGATGACGATTGCGTGGCGCGGCATTCCGATATTTGTGGTCAACCGGACGGAGAAAATGCTGGCAGACGTTGTGACCGCGAACTCCATGGTGGCTGATCCCACCACGAAGCATCCCTTTTCGATACCGCTGCCGGACTACTGCAAGAATGAGTACCGGTCCCGCACGGATCATAAGAACATTCTCGTCGTCGTAGGCGTCTGTACGCATCTCGGCTGCACACCTCGACCTCGCTTTCAGGAAGGTCCACAAGCTAACCTTCCCGACAACTGGCCAGGTGGCTTTTTGTGCCCCTGCCACGGTTCTACGTACGATCTCGCTGGCCGCGTGTTCAAGGACAAACCGGCACCGCAAAACCTTGATGTTCCGCGCTACATGTTTGCGTCCTCTACAAGAGTACTGGTTGGGGAAGATGAACATGGAGACGCATGACTGAACGCAGCAAGCAGCCTTTTTTGCATGTTCGGTCGAGACCAGCAGGTAATGCATCGAAGCAGAGTTAACCCGAATCTGAACCACGACGCTGCGCAACTTCCGGGCTGAATGGGCAAAGAACCGGTGTCCTATAAAGGCCGACGCCAACCGCGCCACGCGCTCGTGAAAACCCCTAGCGGCAGGAGGCCTCAGGCCAAATTATTTAGCCGGCTCATCGCCTATATTTGAAGCACCATCGAACCAGGATCGTGCGAATTGGCATTTCTATACTCGTCCAACAATATCGTTGTACTAAGGTACGATCAACCATAAATTGCGAAGCAGAAATTCGCCCGCAGGCGGTCCATATTCTGCAAAGAACTGCGATCGAACCTCTCACAGAAGGGGGAAACCAGAAATGCCGGGGTGTATGACCACAGAAAGGGGACGCAAAATGATGGAGCGATTAGCTAACGGAAACCGGCAGCGCCGGATCGTTCTCAAGGCGGCAGCCGCGGCTGGCATCATGCAAGTCGCAGCTCCGTTCATTATCAAGGCGCGTGGCGATGAGCCCATCAAGTTCGGGCTCAACGACCCGCTTACTGGAACCTATGCAGAGCTTGGCAAGAATGAGCAAGTCGGCTGTGAATACGCATTGGAACAGATCAACGCCAAGGGTGGCATCCTTGGGCGTCCAGTGCAACTTCTGGTTGAAGACTCAACAAGCGCCGACACCGGCACCGCCGTTCAGAAGGCCCGGAAGCTGATCGAGCGCGACAAGGTGAACTTTCTGCTGGGCAACGTCAATTCCGCGATGGCGCTGGCGATCGGGCAAGTGTCGAATGAACTGAAAACGCTGCACATCGTCACCGGCGGACACACCGATGCCGTGACAGGCACCGACTGCCACTGGAATGTCTTCCGGGTCTGCAACACGACCCGAATGGAAACCAATTCCGTCTCCAAGGTCCTGTTCGACAAGTATGGCAAGAAGTGGTTTTTCATTACCCCAGACTACGCATTCGGTCACACGCTGCAGCAGGGATTCGAGGCTAGTCTCAAGAAATTCGGCGGCGCCGAGGTTGGAGCGGCGTTGGCACCGCTCGGGACAACAGACTATTCTTCATATCTGATCAAAGCCCAGGCCGCGAACCCTGACGTCATCCTCTTTCTAACTGCGGGCGAAGATGCCGTCAACTCGCTCAAGCAGGCCGTCCAGTTCGGCCTCGACAAACATTTCCATATCGCCGGTGCACAGCAGGAACTCGAAGTACTTGAAGGTCTTCCGCCCGACGCCCGGATCGGCACATGGGTATTCGAGTGGTACTGGAATCAGCCCAAAGTGCCGCACGTTGCAGAATTTGTGGCGGGGATACGAAAAAAAGCCGGCCGCGTACCGACCGCCCGCCACTGGTTTGGCTATGTCGCAATGTGGACGATTGCGCTCGTCGCCAATCAGGAAAAAACGCTCGACGCGGTCAAGCTGGCGAAGGCGCTCGAGGGCTTCAAGTTGCCACCTGAGGTGGGGCTCATGCCGGACACCCCCTTCTATCGGGCGGGCGATCACCAATTGATGCCTGATCTTTATGTCGGACACGCTGTCTCACAGGGCCCCGAGCCGGATGATCTCTTCCACGTCGACCAGGTTGTCAGGGGCGTTGATGCGGCATTGCCGGTGGAAGAGACCGGTTGCCACATCAAATGGTCTTGAGTACAGGAGCGTGCGCTGGATGGACGGGCCCCATCCCTGAGCGCTGAAGCATACCGGCGCTCTCCAAAAGCGCCGATTGCGCCTGAAAACGACGCGCCGAACAACGATAGGCAGTCCGCTCAACCTAGCTGGGCGGACTCAGTGAAAACGCTCCTGGCGGTGCTATGACACAGTTGATTCTATTTAATGTTTTCAATGGGATCATCATCGGCGCATTCTACGCACTGATGGCGCTCGGGCTTTCCCTGATCCTCAACCTGAGCGGTGTTATCAATTTCGCTCACGGCGGGTTCCTCGCAGTCGGCGCGTATCTCGCGTATACGCTGATGCCCTATACAGGATTCTGGATCGCGCTGCTGCTCGCCCCTCTTCTGACGGCTGTGCTCGGTGTGGTGATCGAACGTTTCCTGATCTGCCGACTTTACGGTCGCGACCCGTTGTACGGCTTGCTCCTGACATTCGGACTCGCTTTCATACTGCAGGACGGTACGCGCTATATCTGGGGACCGCAGACGCTGCCTTACCAGATACCCGCGTCTCTCAATTCACCACTTAGCGCCACATTCTTCTTTCTGACCGGCTATCGGTTGTTTATGGTGGTGCTGGTGGTAGTAGTGGTCGCTGGCCTTTTCCTCGTTCTCAACCGGACCCGGCTTGGCATGCGGATCCGGGCTGGCACAGCAGACCTGGAAACTGTGTCGGTGCTCGGCGTCAATGTGCGAATGCTCCGGACCCTGAACTTTGGTCTCGGGATTTTCCTCGCAGGGCTCGCTGGCGTTCTCGCCGCGGGTATGCTTGGACTGGAGCCGACAATCGGCGACTCGCTGATCATGCCAAGCTTTGTGGCCATCATTGTTGGTGGTCTCGGCAGCTTGCCAGGCACACTGCTCGGGGGCATCCTGATCGGTGTTGCATCGAGCGTGACCTCCGTCTTTTTCCCTTCAGCGACCGAAGCGGTGATCTACGTCATGATGGGGATCGTGCTGCTGGTACGTCCGCGCGGGCTGTTGGGCGAGGAAGGGAGGATACAGTGAGCGAAACGCAATATGGATGGCGCCGCGCGCTCGTCATCTGGGTAGCGCTGCTCACCATGCCATTCTGGATCAACTGGATCGGAGGCTATACCGCGTTGGGCACGCGCCTGCTTGTCATGGCGCTAGCGGCCATGTCGCTCAATTTCCTGCTCGGCTTTACAGGCGTGCTGTCGTTCGGTCACGCGGCCTACTTCGGCCTCGGCGCATACGGTGTGGGGATGACGATCAGATACCTCGTCCCGAGCACACCGGTCGGGATACTGGTTGGGGTAGCCGTTGGCACCATTGCGGCAGCCATTATTGGTGCGCTGATTGTCAGGCTACGTGGCGTTTACTTCGCCATGGCGACGATTGCGTTCGGGCAGGTGTTCTATTTCATTGCGTTCAGGTGGAACTCAGTGACAGGGGGCGACGACGGGCTCTCGGGATGGCATCGCATGCCGATCAATCTGGGGCTTGGGACGGTCGATATCCTCAGTAACGGGACGGCATTCTATTACTTCGTTCTGGCGTGTTTCGCGATCTCGGTAGCCGTTATGGCGGGCCTGCTGCGTTCTCCGTTTGGACGCACGTTGCTGGCCATTCGGGAGAACGAGCGACGCGCTCGCTTTCTCGGTGTGCCCATTGAGCAACATATCTGGCTGTCCTTCGTCATCTCCTGCTTCTTTGTCAGTCTGGCAGGCACGCTCTACGCATTGCTGAACAACTTCTCGGATCCGCATGGCCTGCGCTGGGACCAATCTGGCGAGTTCGTCATCATGTCGGTCCTCGGGGGCATGCGCTCGCTGTGGGGTCCGCTGGTTGGCGCAGCGATTTTTGTGGTCGTGCAGGACTACATTTCCAGCCGGACAGAGAACTGGATGTCGTTTATCGGTCTGCTGTTCGTACTGGTTGTCCTGTTCTTTCCGCGCGGCGTGCTCGGCATGATACGGAGAAAGGCCAACCCATGAGCTTATTGTCGGTGGAAGGCGTCACGCGTCACTTCGGCAACCTGCGCGCCGTCAATGACGTATCGATGAAGGTCCAGACAGGTGAACTGAGGGCAGTCATCGGCCCCAATGGCGCCGGGAAAACAACTTTCTTCAACCTGATCAGTGGATTCTTTCACCCTACGTCAGGGCGTATCCTGTTCGACGGAAATGACATCACCAGCCTTCCTCCCCATCGGCGGGTGGCACTGGGTATGGCACGCACGTTCCAGATAACCGAGGTATTTCCGGAACTCTCGGTCCACGACAATGTACGCATCCCCGTCGAAATTGAATCCGGCTACCGGTTGAGTCCGTGGCTCTCGCGTGCTGCCGCAGTGAAAATTCATGATCGGGTTGACGAACTGATCACGATGGGCGGACTTGGCGCCAAGGCAAACCGTCTCGTGGGGGAACTATCCCTGGGCGACCAGCGCTCCACAGAGATCATCATGTCGCTCGCACTCAGACCGCGACTGCTGTTGCTTGACGAGCCAACCGCGGGAATGGGTGATCAGGAAACCTACGACATCACGCAACTGATACACAACCTGCACAAAGATCAGGCGCTCACGATGGTGCTAATCGAGCACGACATGCGGGTAATTTTCCAATTGGCCCAACGCATCATGGTACTTGTCGAAGGACGGGTGCTCGCGGAAGGTACGCCTGTCGAGATTGCCGCGAATGAGGACGTTCAGACGGCCTACCTGGGGAAAGCGGTATGAACGTTCTGGATGCCGAAGGACTACAGACTTACTACGGAAAAAGCCACATCCTGCATGCGGTGTCGCTGCAGGTACGTGAGGGGGAGATTGTCACTCTCCTTGGCCGCAATGGCGCCGGCAAGACGACGACCCTGCGCAGTCTGATGGGACTGACGCGAGCTCGGGAAGGTGCTGTGCGCATCTTCGATCACGCCACGACCGCATGGCCACCCTATCGGATCGCCGAACTGGGTGTCGGATATGTACCGGAAGGACGACGCATCTTTTCCGGGTTGACCGTTGAAGAGAACCTCCTTGTGCCACTCGATCGCCCTGGATCATGGACAATCGAACGGGTCTACGCGCTGTTTCCCCGCTTGAAAGAGCGTCGTTCCAGCAGGGGCAGACAACTCTCCGGCGGTGAGCAGGAAATGCTCGCGATCGCACGAGCCCTGATGCTCAACCCCAAACTTCTGTTGCTCGACGAACCATCTCAAGGGCTCGCACCGCTGATTGTCCGGGAGGTCTTCGAAGTCATCGCCGGAATGCGCGGCGAAGGTATGTCCGTGCTTCTCGTCGAGCAGAACGTGAGGGCGGCCGTCGATATCGCCGATACCGCGTGCGTGCTCGATGACGGGCGGGTTGTCTTCATGGGCCCGGCAAGGGAATTTGGTAGCGACGAGGCAAGGGTGCGCGCGCTGGCGGGTGCAAGCGTTGAGAATTGGGACGTTCCGGACGCAGGCCGCGCTCACTATGATGAGTCGCGGAAGCGCAACCGTCCCCCATAGATGGCCCATGTCCGTCTACAAGCAGACGTATCGCGGATACGTTGCTGCTGGCATCCGCTCCCGGCCTGGCAAATCGGAACGAAACACTAGTCCAGCAACCAGCGGAATGCACGCCGCAACTCGTTCACGCCGTCTTTCTCGTACCAGCGGCCATGTGCAAGAATGACCCGCTCGGGATTCCACTGGATCATTTTCTCAATCGCAACCCTGAGTTCATTCCGTTGCTTTACGAACGTCAGCCGCATGTCGCGCGGCATCTGTCCGTCCGGGTCCTGAACACCCCCAAGCCGTGTCAACATACGCATGGCGAATGAGTCGAGCCTCCGTGGCTCGAAATTCTCAATCAGGTCGGTCAGAATCAGCGTTCGACTCGAGTAGTGAAAAAACTCGACTTCGGTCAAATAGCTGCCGACAATCGGAAGCGTCGCCAGTTCTGTATCCCATTCGTAACTACCGGTACCAACCAACGGCAAGCCATGGAACCTGATGTGATCGCTCGCCTGTTCCTTGATGCCCGGCGCCAGATAAACAAATGCCTCAGGGAATGCAGCTCGCCATTCCGGTATTGACCAATAATGGAGGCGGTTTGGTCCGACAATCCATCGCGGCTCGTCGACGCTCTCGATCTCGGCCCTCAGTTCGGGTGTCAGGCGTGTCGGCGAATGAATGAGGAGACGCGAACCTGCCAGCCGTACGACAGTCATTCTGGTTGGAAACGGCATCTTTGGCCAGGGCATGCCAAACCGGATAATTGGACCGTCGACGATCCAGAGATTCTCGGCGACGCACTTGAGCGTATTCAAAGGCGGATATGTCGCATTCGAAGTGTCGATCATTTTTTTGTCAGAAACCGCAATTTTCAACGGATATATGGTGACGTACCACCGCATCTTGACAGCAAGCCCGGCTCGCCCGAATCAGGTACGCCATTGGCTACAAAAGGTTCATCTTGAATCTGTCATTATGTGACATAAAATATAGATGGGCCTTCTTATGACTGGACTTGGACCAGGGGCAACCCGAAGCAGCACGCCACCATGAATCTAGAAGACTGCGTGCGCCCGTGGAAACACCACGTTCCGCCTCCGACACACAGTAGCCGGCCATCCGGAAGGCCCTCAGTAATACGTCACCGGCGCCATCTGGCCGTCGCGCATGGCAATTCCGGGACGATCGCAGATCGGTCTACAGCGACCGGGTGCATTTGATGGCCTTCCGTCCAGCTTTCGCGGGCACACTTCGGTTTGGCGCAAAAGCGGCTTTCGTGCACACCGAAGCGCTCCGGACCACATACAGGAGGTTACATCATGCTGGTCACTTTCCAATCGCCCGCCGCGCCAGACGTTGTCATGCTCAGGAACCTCGCTGAATATCTGCTGACCCTCATCGGCAAGCACCTCGGTGCACGCGGCGTAATTCAGCATGACGAATTGCCTCACGCAATCGTTCGTCTTGAAGCAGCGATTACCGAAGAAGCTCACGCGGAAATCGCGCTCGAATCGCTCTATCATGTGCCGAATGGTCGCAATTATGACGTGGACGATGATCGCGGTGGACTTGCACGGCGGGCATGGCCGCTGCTCGATATGATGCGCGAGGCCCGTCGGCAGAATGCAGACATTATCTGGGGCCTTTAACCAGACTGTGGCGAAGTGAGATGACGCCAGGTGCGCAAATGTCGACTTGCTCGCGGCACTAGCAAAGCTGCAACTGTCTTTTCGAGAGCGCGTATAACAACACGTATGCTGTACCAAGGGGGCGTGTCTGAACTGGGAGAATGGCGTCGAACCAGGTTCTATCCGTGGCTCAAACCTCATCGCCTGTGAAGAAACGCGTCCCACCGCTCGCTACGGCCCAGCCGACGGAAAGCCCGCTCGCGGACATGTTCACGCCAATGGAAGCCAGCAAGCAGAAAAACGGAGATTGCCAGCGCCGCTACGCCCATTAGGGCTCCTGTGAGTTCCGCCATTTGAGCACCTCGCAAGCCTGTCTAGTTCGCGCGCTGCGAATCCCACCTGAAAGTCACTGGCAAGTTGCAACGTGACCAGACTGACATTTTCGCCCAATGCGGAGTCCAACTCAAGCGCCCTGTGTGCCCCATCCAGTAGAGCGTGTATACGTCACGAGAGGGGACCAATTTGACACTGACCGTCGCCGGCACGCGCGAAGGAAAAGTCGGACGCAGCAAGCCTCAAATATGGTATCGGCCGTCAGTGGCTTTGATTACGCGTCCATCGGCTGCCTTGCATGCGACACACCAATCAACTGGAACGTTGGAAGTTCGCTGTTCATTGAAGGCGCGTGACGTGAATGCCTGGCGACACAGGCAATCGCGCTACTGGAATTGATTCGGCTTATGCCCTACAGAAGCCAAATCAGGATCACAGCGACCTGTTTGCCTCCTTACGAGCAGTCGCCAGTCTATCTGACGACTTCAAGGAACGCTCGATGTTTTGATGCCCGGGCTTGTCTATTTGCACAACGAGGGTCGCCGGTGTCTTCGACAACCAGATGGTGCTCAGATTGTCAGAGAACCAACTAGCTGCGCTACGGGAGACACCCGGTTGCTCCGAGTTCAAACCACATCAGCGCGCGCCCATTCGGCAAGTTGCCAATCTGAATTTCCGCTCACAATCGACCCGTTGCAAACGAACCACGCATGAAGCCATGCGGGAAATTCTGAGGCCGGCCGCAGTACACGAGACCACCGGACTATTCGGACAACTGCTGGAATGACACGCCCCCGGTACAGGGCGGTGCGCCGAAAGATTGCTCGGGCCAACCGTGGTCAGTACTGACGCAGATAATTGTCGCGCTGCAAATCTGTTATACGCCACCTGCGCAAGACTTAAACGGGTGTGCGATAGAGCAAACGTCCGATCGGCAAGAATTCCAGGTGAGCAAGCACCTGCGCGGCTCACCTCTACGCACATGAGCGCCGACGTCGGGGGGACGATAGGGTCGGAAAATTGCTCGGCGGTAGCTAACGACGACGATCAAGCAGCGGAGTAAAGCGAGGATGTTACGGGTTGCAAAGACCCGCCGACTGACCGTGCAAAAACGTTTCCCGATGTCTCGCTTTCGGCAGTACAAGGGATTTCACACGCGTCAGACACGCGTCAAATCCGGTTTGCGCGGTATCGAGCACGAGTCCTGAAGCGTGCGGTGGCTCGTAAGGAGCCGAAACACCAGTGAACGCCTGAATCCGTCCGTCGCGCGCTTTCGCGTACAGGCCTTTCGGGTCCCGGCCTTCGCATTCGTGCAGCGGTGTCGACAGGTAGACCTCCAGAAAGCGGTCGCAGCCGATGATCTCACGAGCCATTTCACGATCGGCACGTTTGGGCGAGATCAGCGCGGTAATGACGATCAGGCCCGCGTCATTCATGAGTGCCGCGACCTCGGCAACTCGGCGAATGTTTTCGGTCCGGTCTTCTTCAGAAAAGCCGAGATCGCGATTCAAGCGGTGCCTCACATTGTCACCGTCTAGCACGTAACACGGATGACCGCACGTCACCAAGTCACGCTCCAGCGCGTACGCGAGCGTCGACTTCCCGGACGCCGACAGCCCCGTGAACCAGATAGTGACCGGCTCCTGACGCAGCAGATCAGCCCTCTCGCGTTGGCCGACATGGCTTGGGATTGCCTTGATATTCTGGCGGATGTCCATCCGTTGGGAACTATGCTTCATCGATTTGCTTCGATATGACAGATGCGAAGGTGGCTCTTCCCGCGAGAGTTTCCGTGACACTGACGTGCTTGAGACTTTCGACGCTTGAACCAGGACCATCGAGCGTTTAACAGGTTAGCGACAGCAAGTCGAGCGGTGGAGCGCCGGGGTCGATTGGTGCCCAATGTTATCCGAGGGCGACAGCAACTGGAAATGGCAAATAATATGCTTTGTAATGTTCGGTAATTTTTCCCGTTTGACGATAGAGCGTGGGCGTCAGACCAGTGCAACCAGCCCCCTGAAATTGTCTCTCTCTGGTATTCCAAAGTAGCGAGGCGGCATCGCTATCGATCGCGTTGGTGGCTGATAACGTCTTGAAGAGCGCGACGAGATACCGGTAGGGCTCGACGCCGTCGATTTTGCAGGTTTCTCTGCAAGCGGTGTGTGTCAAGGTAGTTGTCGCATGAACCGTTACGCTGCGTGCTTATACATTTTGGCCGACGCGTGAGTTCGCTCCGGGTTCAGATAGACCGAGTCTGCCAGGTGCCAGTTGCGGATGGCACCTGACCAGCGTGCGGGGTTCTGCCTGCGCGCGTCTTCGTACAGCGCACACCGGCGGGCCAGCAGATCGTTGGCTTCGCCGCGATGCCGTTGCCCCGGACTGACATACTTCAGGCCGCTGTGACAGTGCTCTTCGTTGTACCACTGCACGAAGCGCTGCACCCATGCGCGGGCCGCCTCCAGCGTGTCGAACGGCTGCTCAGGCCATAACGGGCAGTACTTGGCCGTACGGAACAGTGACTCGGCAAAGGCGTTGTCGTTGCTCACACGCGGCCGGCTGAACGAAGGCTGCACGCCCAGATCGATCATGGCCGCGCGCATCGTGGCGCCTTTCATTGCACTGCCGTTATCCGAGTGCAGCACCAGCGGACGCCCGGCGATACCTTCACGCAAACATCCCTTGTTCAGCAACTCGCTCGCGTGCTCAGCCGACTCCTGCTCCCACACCTCGTTCATCACCAGTTTGCGGCTGTAGATGTCCTTCATCATGTACCAGTAAAAGTACCGGCCCCTGACCGTGCCCGGCATCCACGTGATATCCCAGCACCACACCTGGTTCGGACCATCGGCACAATGCGTCGTAAGCGTGCGTCGTTGCGGGGCTCGCGCGCGGCCCCGGCGCTGGCCCTGTCCCGCCGCCTTCAGGATCCGGTAGAACGTCGATTCGCAAGCCAGATAAATCCCTTCATCCGCCAGCTTCGGCACGATCTGGTGCGGCGTCAGACTCGCGTAGCCCGGACGGTTGGCCGCATCAAGCACGGCCTGACGTTCTGCCTCACTCAGCCTGTTGGGCGGCGCTGCACGCTTCACCTGAGCGCGCCCGTCCTGCGGCGACAGGCGCCAGCGCTGGACACTGCGCACGCTGAGTCCCAACTGCTCGCATGCACGCGCACGGCGTGCCCCCTGCTGTACGGCTTCATCGATCAGCTGCATGGCTTCATCGCGATCCGGGCGGCTGATCAGTCTTCCTCTTCCTTGCCCCAGATCGCTTCGGCTTTTTTTCGCAGATTCAGCAAGGCCGCCGCCTCCGCGCGGGCCGCGTCAGCGCGTTTGAGCTGGCGCTCCAGTTCACGGATGCGCTTTTGCGCAGCCTTCGCCTCGTTGCGCCGGGCCGCCGTGGGCTTCGTTTCAGGCACCGCGTTGGCCTGCTCGCACGCCTCGCGCCACTGCCGGATCTGCTCCGGATAAATGCCTTTACTGCGGCAGTATTGTGAGGTCTCGATCTCGTTGAGCGACGCCGTCTCCAGCACCGCCCTGAACTTCCCGGCGCTTGACCACTGATCGCCCGTTTTGCCATTGCCCGGCATGAATTTCCCTGTATCTCTTGCATGCTGCCGCCAGGTCCGCAGCGTCACCGTGGTGATGCCCGTCGCCCCCGCCAGCTCGATGACCGCACGATTGAACGGCGGCATCATCTGCTGGATTACCCACTCCCGGGTTTCCGCTGAATAGCGTTTCATCTTCCATTCGCTGTCCGCCCCCCCATCTTTACATCAATCGGTTCGGGTGAGGCGACAACTAGCCTGACATGGAGGGCAAGCGAGAACCGATTGGCACCGCATGCGCATCGGCAACGGCAACAGCATCTATGAACAACCTGCGTTCCCGGCACGATCGGCCAGGTCGCGCGCTGACAGCGGTTGTTGGATGCCGGCCCTGCGCCCCTATCAACGTACTCAGGATTACCCACATCTCGTGATGAGCATCACCCGTCCTGACTAAAGATGCGGTACATCTCGGTGATTTCGTGGAGCACCAGAAATCCGCGCCACATAACGGTAGGCCCGGGCGGGTGATCATGCTTGCGGTTCAGGTAGCCGCCGAGTTTGGCGATCCACAGGACGACTTCGCCTAGCGAGGGCGTTGCAACTGGTGGCTTTGAGGTGCGGTTCGCACGGCAGTAAAGCGCACGCCATTCGTCAGGCTGAAGTAGTACTTCACACGATAGATCCGGGTCGGCGCGACCCAGCAACGTGGCGTACATGATGCGCCAGCTAATCACCGCAAATAGCGCGGTCGCGCGTACGAACCGTTCAAGGGTACCGAACTGGCGAGCCTCAATGCGACACCCGCTTTTAAGCACGCGATGCCACGACTCAATCGTCCAGCGACGCGCATACCATTCGAGTCGTTCGAGTGCGTCGCCCAGCGTCCGTGTGGGCACCGAGCTGAGCAACATCCATTCGAGAGGCCCAACGCCCGCCGGCGGATCGGTTTCAAGTGCGTGGATTGCAAATACATCCACTGGACCGAGCGCGGCGCGTCCAGTGCCTTTGGTCGAAGGCCTGGGTGGTGCAATCAGGCTGACCTGCGTGCAACGTAGTGTCAGACGCGCTGTGCGCCGGCCCATGTTGCGGTGTCCCGGCAACTCCAGCCCGATCTCGCCCAGGGGTGCGCTCGCCGTCACCGTATCCCAGAGATAGCGCTCGGGATGTGCTGCGCGACGCTCCCATGACGCGCGAATGAGCCAGTCCACACCAGCAGGCCGCTCGGCCACGAACACTTCATAGACGTCACTCTCCCGGTCGCCTACGCCGACCATGCGCGTATCGTGGATCGGGACATCGTGCCTTCAGGGCTGCCAGATGGTTCAGGCCTTCCACCCATTTAACGCTTTCCTTGTCGTGGAAGTCGCGCTTTGTGCGCAGGTCCTTGCGGCCCAGATCTGCGTCGTGGCGCACCCACGTCTTCATCCCCAGTACGCCCAACGGCAGGCCCTCTGGTGTCACGCCCAGCAGGCTGTGCAACATGAAGCCGCGCGACTGGTTGCCCGTGCCGTAGCCCAACCCTTCGGTGGCACCCAGGTGAGTGAGGTTGAATTCGGTCGTATCCTGTACGGCGAGCACAACGGGTACCTGGGTCATGCGCCTGAGCGTCTGGTCTATGTGGGGTGCAAGCACACCATCGGTATCGACCTGCCCGTTATCGAAGAAGCGATAGGCGGCCTTGAGTTCAGCGGCGTCCATTGAACGCGGAAACGAGCAGTCTGGTGTGCTGGCAAGCCGGCGTGCCAGCGCAACGAGTCGACTCGTCAGACGGGCATCGCCCAGATTTGCCGCACCGAATTCGATGTCGGCGCAGTCGTCCTGGTCTTCCTGATTGTCGGTCGAAGGCAATTACGTGTAGTTCCTGAGGCGGTTCCTCAAAAGTTAACGCCGCCTCAAACTGTTTACAAGCGCTGTCCCTGCATAGATGTGGGTAAACCTGAGATCAACGTAGGGGATACGGGTTGCTTCAAACTAATGGCCAGCCCGGCATTCATGACACGTGATGGCGCGTCTGGAGATCGTGAGCAGACGATATAGCCGGCCCTCTCGTATGTCGTTACGTCAAACCGGAATGGGAACGAGGACTCAACTTGTTGAAGCCGCACCAGCAAAGGATCCCTACCAACGTTGCGTCCCATCTCACATTCAGTTCGCTCGTGAAATGAGGAGCAACACCGGAATTCCGCGACAGTCCAGTCTCGCCAGTACCTCTACCCCACGGCTTTCCGGCCACTCGTCTCCAGCATCCAGCTTGGGCGCCGCCGTACTCTCGGCACGGAGGATGTTAAATGGCCACGACTGGCGATCCAGGCGCTCATGGTCAAGAGAGCCCACCCAGATGGGTACGGGCGCAGCGCCGCGCTCATCCCGCAAAGCGTAGCCACTCGGCCAGAAGCGCAGGACATCACGTTCGTCGCGCGCGTTGCCTGGACGAATGAAAACTAGCGGCGACGGTACCCCATCGTTCAGTTTCGGCAGTACCGGAAGCGTAATCGCCGCTGCTTCCGGCGAGACGACTGAAAGCAGGCTGCGCGCAGAAACCGCGATGCCTTCGATCCAGGTTCTGCTTCGAAGTCCGCTTCGTATATCGCCTTCGCGTGCGGACCACTGAAAGGTCATTGGCTCTCTCCTGTCCCCTGACATGTCTGCGCGATAGCACGGCAACTTCTTCGATAGCGAATCCTTCCATTGTGACTCTGTCGTCAGCAAGAGCGTTTGGATCCGCGTGCCGCCCGACCTCGGTATCGCCGGGGCAAAGTCGAGCTGCAGCGCAACGCTTACACACACAACCCCAAGCATGAGGGCCGGCATGAGTCTTCGCGATGGCGGCACCCTGGGGTGCCGCCACACGGCAGTCAGTGCTACTACAGAAACCCATACTACCGCAAGCGCAGCGCCGCCGATTGCATCGGAAAACCAGAACTGGCCGAAGTAAAGCCCCGCCAGCGCAATGAAGAGGACAACAACGGCACTTACTGTGGCAACGAAAACACCTGCCAATGAACTCACCCGGCGCGTCAGCAGAAACGCGAGAAAACCGTAAATGATCACTGCGGCAGCAACATGAGTACTCGGAAACACATGTACGTCGGACTGCGGCGAGCCTGGCGGAGTTCGGCGAATCGCCAGATGAATGGCAAATATCAATAGCTGCGAAAAAGCAACGGCACCAAGCCAGTAGGCCAGAGTGCGCCAACGGCGCTCCCATATCATCCAGAGCGCCACTGTTACAGCGAGCGCCCCCAGCGTGGCAATGCTCCCCAGCGTTGCGAGACCCAACAGAATGATATCGCCCCAGGACGTACGCATTGACTGGAGAAAGTGATAGACCGACACGTCAATCCCCACCTTCGGATTGCCGTGAATGACCTCGTCGAGAACGCCGAAGAAAACCCAGGCGGAGGAAAGAACCACAACTGATGTCACCACCATAAAGCCGGCGACCGGACGCTCGGGGTCCAAGGCTCGCACGACGAAGCGGCCTGACAGTGCCGTGTGAGCACGTGCCCAATTCAGAAGGCCGTAGCGCATTGCACTACCCCAACGGTTGATATGCGCCAGAAGAAAGCGAGCACCACGAAAGCTCAGCCACACAATTGAGACCGCGAGCGTGATTGTGACAACAAGACGGAAGGATACTGCACTCGCCAGTTGAACCGACGCACCGAACATGATGCCCAACAGGATGTAAGCGGGCGCCCAGAGTAACGCCGAAAGGACGTTCATCCCATAGAAACGCGCCGGCGTCATCCCCACCATTCCCGCGACCACGGGGACAATCGCGCGCACCGGCCCGATGAACCTTGCAAGCACAACACTCTTGGCGCCATGTCTGGCAAAAAACACGTGCCCCGCGTCGAGCAACTGCGGGTGAGTCCGAAAAAGCGGCAAGGAGGAGATTCTGGTCTTGTAACGGTGACCAAGCCAGTAGCTGACGCCATCACCCGCTACCGCGCCGGTAATTGTGCATGCAAGCACCCATCCAAGATCCAGGGTTCCGGTTCCTACAAGCGCGCCGGCCACAAAAATCGCCGTGCTACCGGGGATGATGGTACCTATAACGGCGACGGCTTCGAGGAACGCGGCCAGGAAGATCACCGTAAGCGTCCACATTGGATGCCCAGCGAGCAGATGCAACATGTGGAAATACGCGTGCTCCATCTACCTCTCCCACATTCATACGCAATCTGATGCCACCGCCTTCAGGATAGCGCCGAATTCCGTCAAACTCCCTAGGACAACTTCTATGTGAGGACTGTGATGGTCGAGCTCTTCGGGAATGCCGCAGGCTTGCCCCAGTGGTTCAGTCAGAATGACTGGCTTCGGTGGAGGCGGTTCTGGGTAAATATCGACACTCTCGCCGAACGGGCGAGCAGTGCGTACCTCGGGTCGATCAGCAACATTCGAACCCCGTATATTCCGCGACGGTTGCTGTGCGCGAACCTCCCAATCTTGAGGGATCCCTACAGCGATAATTGGATTGGGTGCTCGCAGGTGCCAGCCGAAGCCTGCTCACGCAGGGGAGAACGGCGAAACCCTGTTCCGTCCGGTGGCCTTGGCATTGTATAGCGCTTCATCAGCAGCCTTGATCACTGCGGTTACATCGTCGTCCTGTTCCGGCGCCCAGCTGGCCATGCCGATGCTAGCGGTCACGCGTCCGTATTCGCTGCCTGCATGTTCAATGGCCAGTTCGCTGATAGCCTCGCGGATCTGTTCGGCTATCTGCGCGGCGCCCGCGAGCGGAGTGTCCGGCAGCACCACGACGAACTCCTCCCCACCGAAGCGAGCCGCACTGTCTGTGGGCCGCCGGATGTTATCCCCGATGCAGCGTGCCACTGCGGCGAGCGCATCGTCGCCCGCCAGGTGTCCATAGGTGTCGTTGTAGGCCTTGAACCGGTCGATATCGACGAATAGTAGCGAAAACATGCTGCGCGTACGTCGGGACCGGCGCCATTCCTGATCGAGAATCTCTCCCAGCGTACGGCGGTTGTTGAGGCCGGTCAGGCCGTCGGTTCTCGCGAGCAGACTCAGTTCCGATTCGGCACGCATCCGGCGCCGCAACTGCGCGCCCAGCGTGAACGACAACGCGACGAAACAGAGACTGAACGCGACCATCAGTGAACCGATCGTCATCGCGCGTCGTCGCCAGGCCGCATATATATCCTGCTCGGCCTCGGCCACCATGATGATCATCGGAAGATCGGGGAAATTCCTGAAGAAGTACAGTCGGCGCACCCCGTCAATCGAGGCAGTGTCAGAAAAACTGCCTTCCGGTGTCGCCCTGAAATGCCGGAACGTGCTGGCCTTGCTGATATCGCGGCCAATCGTGCGCAGGTCGTATGGCTGACGCATGAGCATGATGCCGTCCCGGCCGATCAGGGACACTGCGCCGTGCGGCCCGAGTGACAAGCCGGCGAAGAGCTGGCGGAAATACTCGAGGTTGATCGCGATCAGTACGATGCCAGCGAATGATCCGTCCGGATGCGAAAGGCGCCGGCTCAGGGCAACACTGGGCGAGCCGCCCCGTAACCGTGACCTGAACGGGTCGCTGATGTAGAGGCCCGCATTCGGATTGTCCCGCTGGATGGTGAAATACCTGCGATCCGAGAAGTTCCCGTGGCGTGGCACGTCGCCGACGGAATCAACAACGATGTTGCCCGATGCGTCCAGCACCAGCATCGACCCGAGATACTTTGCGGTCGCGGCCCGATCGAACAGCACCTGACGGCGCAGATGCGGTGGTAGGGTCAGCACGGCAGGATCATTCATGCCGTCGACGACGGCCTGCAGGGACAGTGCGTAGAGCTCGAAATTCCGCTCAATGTCACGCTCGGCGATCAGCGCCAGGTTGCGCGACGTCTCACGAGCGCGGTCCATCGCGTCGAGACGTCCCTCGTACAGTACTGTCACGCACAACGCGACCATGACGAGCGCGACGAAAATGCCCGCGCCGATCATCGTCTGTGGCGCCAACTGGCCACGCCACAGACGACCGGCGAAGAACGTGGGTCCTCTGGTCTTTTTCCTTACTGCTCCCACCCTACCCCCAATACCCTTCGGGAAAGCCGGCTGCATTTGCACGATGCCGACCGGGGCCGGAAGTCGCGCGCTAATCATCAGACTCCAGGCGAGTTTTTAAGATTCCGTCTCACACAGCGCTGGAGATTCTACCCGTCCCCCAATGCATTATCGGCAATTAATCTACTGTCTTGAACCGCGTCGGGCAAACAGGATTCTCGTGTGTCGGTTGCATGGCAGGGGATCACGAGCACTCGGTAGAATGAAGTCGGTGCCGACCGCGACCGGGAAGACCGCAGCGAAAACCCTAACAGGCGCCATCCGTTATGACCTTGTTTCAAACTGTGACAATCCTGATCGTCCTGACAGCGTTGGGCGGCTATCTGAATCACCGCCTTCTCCATCTGCCGCCGACAATCGGCCTGATGGCAATTGCGCTCGTGTCCTCCCTCATACCGGTCGTCTTGGGGGAAACCGGCATCGTCGAAGTTCACAGGTATGCCCGTTTCGTCCCAAGCATCGATTTCGGCGACCTGGTATTTCACGGCTTTCTGGCTTTTTTGCTGTTCGCAGGAGCGTTACACGTGGACCTGGCCGATCTGTACAAGGTCAAGTGGACCGTCACCATCCTTTCCACGCTCGGCACCATCATCTCGACGTTTGTTATAGGTGCCTTGTTCTGGTGTGCGGCGTATTCGTTTGGTTATGATCTTCGCTTTATTTACGCTTTGCTGTTCGGTGCGTTGATCTCGCCGACTGACCCCATTGCGGTGCTAGGCATCATCAAGAAGGCGGGGGCGCCGAAGGATCAGGAAACCCGCATTACAGGAGAGAGCCTGTTCAACGACGGTGTCGGCGCGGTAATTTTTCTCACCATCCTGGATATCGCAACCGGCCGGAGTGAACCGAGCGCTGCCAGCGTGTCGTGGTTTTTTGTCCAGGAAGCGCTTGGTGGTATTGCACTCGGCTGGCTTCTCGGCTGGGTTGTGTTTCAACGGCACTGTCAACTTACCGAGAGTGAGACGGCACTACGGCAGATGTGCCGACTGGTCCGAAGACAGTCGACGGATTTTGGGCGAGTTCGGCGAATTCGCGCCATGCAACGAACCGCGTCGCGAGTCGCTTGCGATAGAGTGAGGCGCTTATCACATGCCGCTTCAGTGCAAAGTGTTGCCGTATCGGCCCGAAGCACGAGAGAAATTTTTGTGTGCGTTTCGGGTCGCGAAGGCCGCGCATGCGACGCTCGCGTTCGCGCGTCGGTTGGTGGCTGTTCTCCGCCCGGTTGTTCAGCCGGGCAGCCGCTTTTACGATCACGTGCTTTACGCCTACCAACTCCGGAATTTCGGCCTTTGCGGCAGGATAGCTGCGCAGTTGATCGGTGACGAGCTTGCGCGGCACAGGGCTGGAGCGCAGCACATGCTTGAAGAAACGTTTGGCTGCGGCTTTGTCGCGCCGCTTTTGTAGCAGGATGTCGAGTTCGGTACCATGCTCGTCGACCGCACGCCACAGCAGATACGGTTCGCCACGCAGCGTGACGAACATTTCGTCGAGGTGCCACGTGCTACCCGGCTGGCGTCTCGCCGCTTTTACCCGGTGCGCAAAGCTTTGACCAAACTTGTCTACATGAACGGCCCCCTTTGCGCCAGGCTTTCGTGTGTTTTGATCGACAGGATGGGTTGCAGCTCTACATTCGGCCTTTTTGCAGTCTGCTTCACTGCGGGCCCCTATGAAATCCGCTGACTCACGCCTCATTCACACCACGAGATCATTAGTCCCTGACAAGTTCTCAGGCTTGGTGAGTCCCGGTCCGACCTGTTTCGTCATCACACTCAAATGCCAACGCAACCTTGACGTTCCATTCCATGTTACGAAGCTGTCTAACGCAAAACACTAACTGTCTGGATCGGCCTCACGCTCACGTAGCCTTTTTCATACGGCTTTTGATGTGCCAGTATCGCCCAGATCGTTCGGGCCATCTTGTTGGCCAGCGCCACGACCACCACGTTCAGCGGTCGGCGCTTTTGCAACTGCTCGATCCATGCGCCGGATTCTTTCGCGTGAAATATCACGCTACGGGCGCCGTGAATGAGCAGCGTCCTCAAATACGTATCGCCGCGTTTGCTGATTCCCAATAGCTCAATCTTGCCGCCAGAACCGGTTTGCCCAGGTACAAGACCAAGCCAGGCAGAGAACTCGCGGCCGGACCTGAACGACTTCGCATGCCCCATCGTCGCGACCGCTGCTGTTGCGGTTGAAGGCCCACGCCGGGTATCGCTGCGATCGCCCTGGCTGCCTCGTCTTCTTTCATCCACACCTGCAAACGGTGCTCGATCTGGGCAATCTGCTGGTCCAGTGTATTCAGTCCGTTCCACTGTTCGCGAAGTGTATCGATGAGTATTGTCGGCAGGCGTCCGGAAAGCCTCTCCAGCACACCTGCGATAGCCCTGTCCAGCGCGGGACGACCTGTTCCCATCACCTCGCCGTATTCGGTCAACAGGCCCCGCAGGCTGTTGATCTGCATCGTGCGAAACTTCACCAGTTGTTGCCGCATCCGGTGCAGCGCCAGAATGGCCTGCTGCGCTTCGGTCTTCACGGCAACTTCCTTGCTGGGCATCTGCGTGGCCATCCAGATTGCCCGCGCGTCGGCCGAATCGTTCTTGTTACCGGTGACAAACGCCTTGACGAATCTCGCTGGCATCAGCTTCACCTGATGACCCATTTCAATCAACCGCCGGGCCCAATGTTGGGAGCCGCCACAGGACTCCATGCCGACCAGACAGGGACGGCGATTGGCAAAGTACTCGAGAAATGCCGCTCTTTTAACGGGTTTATTTACGATCTCGCCGCTGTCCGGGTCAACCCAATGAACCTGCATCACGTTCTTCGCGATATCCACACCCACGATCGTACGTTTCATGATCGCCACTCCGGTTTGCCTGGGAAGATCCTTATGATCCTCCTGCTGTGGCACTTCGATACCGTCGGCCTGTGAGTGGGGAGGCACCTCCTGGATATCCTCACCGATTGGCGGGGGCCGTTCATTCCATTCGCACCAGCACCGGATCGTCTCGTATGTCACGCTCACACCGCGCTCGAAGAGGAGTTCCTCAATGTCGCGCAAACTCAACTGGAAGCGGGAATACCAGCGAACTGCCTGGCTGATGACCGCAGCCGGTAAACGATGACCGTGATACAGCGATTTTACTTTCTTCATTGCTCAATCTTACGCCACATCCTCGTCAACCTGACAGAGCCCGCGAGACCGGTGCATGCGAGTATCAGGACAACTAACCACTGTCTCGTGTTACAGCAAACAAGCGTGTTTTGCATCGTTACACCCGCAAATAAAGGCGCCCCGGATTGACGCTGACTACGATCGTAAGTGATCGCAGCGACGCGCGTGCAGTATCAAACGGAAGCAGCATGTATACTCACACGCGTTGCCAAACGGATCAACTGCCCCGGTCGGGCCCGACAATGAAGGTTACCACCGCTTTCTTTTTTCTCATTGTGTGCTGCTGGAGCTATCACCGCGCTCAGGCACAGACGCCGCCCGCGCCACTGACTGACTATGCCTTCTTCAGACGCATCCACGTTCGTGAATCGGTTGTCAATTGCATTGCAGCGTTCGACCAGTGGGTGCGAACCGCGCCGCGCTACGATTCGCTCGTCGTGTCAGCAGGGAATGCTCTGCGCGCAAAGGTACTGCCCTTAACGGGCGCGCGGGGCACTGACCAGTCTACCGCCGTAGACGCCATGGTGCATGTGCATGCGTTCGCCAAGCTGCGGCAGAAATACGTGTGGGTACCCGTCACCGCTTCGTGCGGGGTCTGGCACCGGCACGTTATTTCGTTTCTGATAAATCCCGGAAATTCGCACCCCTGATCCACGGATAGGCAGATCGCGCCTGGTGCCAGCACCGGCCACGTCAATGATCGTGTCCGGCTGCTGCGGCCTCATTGGCGTGGACAGGGCCATCTATAGCAATACGAACGTTACACACGCGGTCGCGGTCGGAAGAATGGCGCTTGCCAGCAAGCCGAGCGCGCCGACCGATCCGTCGGAGAACCCCCGACGAACGATGGCGAGCCCAGCCGGATTCGGCGCATTGGCAATAACCGTCAGCCCTCCCCCGGTCACTGCACCCGCGACCAGCAGATACTTTGCTTCATGCGACAAACCCTCAATCAGTGAGCCGAGATAGGTGATCGCCGCGTTATCCATGATTGCAGTCAGACCGGTTGCGCCAATGTAGAGCACCTGCGCGTCCATGGACCGAACGATCGGCTGAAGCCACCATTGCTGCAGCCCGCCCAACACGACCAGTCCGCTCAGGAAGAACGCCACCAGCAGACTCTCGCGCAATAACAGAGCTGACTGATACCGTTCGTATGCCTGCGTGAATCCCAGAAAAAACAGAAAGGCCGCTACAAATATGATCGCATGATGGGCGTTCAGAACGACGAAGACGAGAAAGCACAGATGCGTCAGCGTTACGCCTATCGGGACCGGCTCTTCCTCAATCGATTCGACAGACACGCGCTCAACCAACGGAACCTGTCGCGCAATAGCGATTAGCAGCACCGTTGCATTGACCACGATGGCGATCGCCGCCTTCCATCCGAAAGTCGTCGCCATGAAGGCGGTATTCCAGCCCCAGGCCGAGGCAACCATCAGAACGGGCGGCGCAGCATAAGCTGTCAGCGTACCTCCGATCGATACGTTGACGAAAAGTACCGCGAGCGCACTGTATTTGGATGACTCCCTGACAGGGAGCAGGAAAAGGCGGTCACGCAGTAGCAGCGCCGCAAGCGTCATGGCTGCGGGCTCAGTGATAAAGGATCCCAGAAGGGGCACGATGCTGAGCGACAGCCAGATTACCGCCAGTTCGGAGCGCAGCGGCATAAACCGCGCGACGGTCAGCAGCAGTCGGGTGACCGCCTGAAGAACCGGCCTGCTCGCGGCGATGACCATAATGACAAAAACAAATGCGGGTTCCGTGAACTCACGCGCCTCCAGATAATCAACGACGGCGCCTTTACCTGAGACCACCCAGATGACGACACAGAGCGCAAGCGCCCAGAATCCGAAAACCACCTCCACTTCGCCGAGGAAGTGAAACAGACCCGCATGCGCAGGATACGGTGTCGCCAGCCTCTGGATCTGCTTGCCGGCGAAGGTATGGATTAAAGCAAGCGCGAAAATGCAAGTAGCAGCAACTTCGATGGCGTGAGGCATCCGTCAGGCGATCCTTACTTGAGAGGAAGTGTGAATATCCGTCGCCTTGCCCTCCAGTGGCAAAGACGTCCGGAAGCCGATCCAGGCCAGACTTCCGCAATCGACCGGCTGACGCAATCAGGCCTGCCTTGCGCCACCGCTGCCATAGCGCTCCGATAACGCCTCGTACAACGGCGGCGCAAACAGGCGGGAAACCTGGCTTGCAATCAACGCAGTCGCCATCAATGAAATCACGAGCGCGTGCCCATCAATCATCTCGATCACGATGACAAAGGACGTGATTGGACTTTGCGTCACGGCCGCGAGATAGCCCACCATGCCTAGCGCAATCAGCATCGGCAGTTGCATCTGGGAGAAAACAAGGTGGAGCGCATTGCCGATGCCCGCACCGATGGCAAGAGACGGTGCAAAAAGCCCGCCCGGCGCACCGGGCAGATACGATCCGATCATCGAGGCCATCTTGAGTACCGGATACATGATCGTCAGATGCGCGCGTCCATCAAGCATGTCCCTCGCTTCGACGTAGCCGCTACCAAAAGTGTGCCCACCGGAGAACACGCCGATTGCAGCAATCACGAGCCCACAGCCGGCACCGAACAGGATCGGGCGACGGGTACGGCAGTCCAGGACAATGGACGGCATCCATCGCCGGGTATTCAGAAGCAGCCAGCAGAAGATGCCGCCCGCGCTTCCGGCAACGATGCCAATGAGAACAACTGCGACAGCAAGCAGATCCGGAAAGCCCGTTCCGATGTCGATCGTTCCGAAATAGGTGTAGTTTCCCTGGATGCCTAGCGAAACGATACCGGCAAAGATGATCGCCGTGATGAGCACGCCGCTGGTGCGCTGCTCGAAGCTGCGGGTCAACTCCTCAATGGCAAAGACTACGCCCGCCAGCGGTGCGTTAAATGCGGCTGAGAGGCCTGCCGCCGCCCCGGCTAACGCCAGTCTGCGCCCCAGTGCACCGCCTCGCATGGCACGAAACCGCTTTGGGTAAAACGTACGCAGATTGAACATCAGCGCCGCGCCAACATGAATTGTCGGTCCCTCGCGTCCGATGGTGAATCCGCCGAGCATGGCGAGAAACGAGACCAGGATCTTGCCGACAAGGATTCCCGGCGTGAGAAGACGCTCGCCGAGTCCACTGCGGTCGTGCAAGATTGCGATGACCTGCGGAATACCGCTACCTTCAGAGCCGGGGAAGAAGCGCAGCGTCAACCAGACACAGATCGCACTGACCGCAGGCGTGACGAGTAGCGGCAGCCACCGGTATCGAGTGGCGTACTGCAGAAATTCACTGTAGCCAAAGTCAATGAGCCGTGCGTAGGCGACCGCAACAAGTCCGACCGCTACCGCACCGAGCCAGAAAACACCGTAATGAAGCCATAACCGGTGCGCCCGTTGAAGAGTTCGCTTGTCAACAAATGAGCGCAGGCGCATGGCGTCCAGGTGAAAAGAAAACTGCCAGTAAAAAGGCCGGAGAGGATCTGACGACAAGCACAGACCAGATCAGACATCGCAGGTTCGTTGGGCGCATGAGCCCTGGACTTCCGAAATTCGAATTCACATCTTTTCCTTGATGCCCTTGCGGATCAGCCACCAGTTGACGGGATACGTTGTCAGGAAGCCAACCACCATCGCAACCTGCATCATCAACCAGTACGCCCAGTCGGTTGGCTTCAGATACGGATAGAGCGCGGCTCGAAACGTCATCCACGCGAACATCCCCACTTCGTAAGCGACAAGCGAAAACGTGTCGATTTTTGCCGCGGTCACGATGCCTTCCATCAGGCCCAGGCCACGCACCGGTGCGACCGAGAAATACTGGAAAACAATCCCGAAGAGATACGCGAGCACAAATCCGATCAGAATTTTCCCCAGCAGATCGGAGCCGAACAGCGTGAACGACAGGCCAAACGCCAGCCAGTCGCCCACGAAATCGCCCAAGGCACAGCCCGCACCGCAATGCGACGCGCCGGAAAACGTCGCCTGCCACATGGGCTTCTCCCTGGGGCCCGGGTTGCTCGCCGGTCCGGCCCGTCCGAACCGGTAGTAGAAAATGAGACCCACCGGCCCCCAGTAAAGCATGGTCAGTGGCCAGACAAGCTCCATGATCTTCATGTGCTGCCGCCGTCCCCGAAGGAATATATCGACGAGGACCCAGGCTGCCGACCCAACCGAGAGCCCGACGTACAGCTTCGCAATCACATCCAGCGTCTCGTGCGTCATAAAGCAACCTGAAAAGGTGTCCCTCACGCAATGGACGTTCCAGACGCCCGGATCCCGGCCCACGAATATCCCCGTGGTCGCCTTCCCAGGAATAGACTTGGTGTGGGTTACTGTGCGCTGCAGGTCCTGGCCCGGATCTGTCCTGGGTCGCTGCGCGTCCAGCAACGCGTTCAACGCACCCGCCCCGCCACGAATGGTTCTTCAACGCGCTGGCTTGCCAGAGAAGCCTGAACAGGTGATCGTCAACGGCCCAACGACTGTTCCCGGGGGATACGGGATTGTCCAGTGCGCCTCCCGTCGGGACATGAGCGAAGCTCTCCCCGTGCCGTTCAGTACGAGAAGATAACCGGGCGTACCCGATATGGGTGTCCACACCGCCTCATAACCCTGTCTGAACGGAACAATCGAGAGAGAGCCGAAGACCCGCTGGCCGTGATGATCGAAAAGCGCGACCGGTGCCCCGTCGACCAGTCGGAACGCGCCCTCCTGGACTTTGCCTGGAATACTTCCTTCTACGCGCACTCCATTGCCCTTAAGCTCGCCGCATTCGTTGCCCGCGGCCATCGCGCGGGACGCCGCTGCCAGAAGCATAAAGAACGTAAAAAGCATCAGGATCGTAACCGCAGCGAATTTCGTCACACGCATGTCCAGTCGACCAGGTTGACCTGGCAGCTAATGATTGCGCCCATCAGGGGTATCGGGAAAATCCGATCATCCAGTTTGTGAGTTATCGAAGCTTGCGTAATTCATCGAGAAAAATGCACAGGTAGGCGGCCACGTCGTTTTCAGACGGGTGGCGCGGCAATTCGCAGGGACATCGTGTGCAGGAAGGACCATCGCACCACGCAGCAGGCGCTCCCACGTAAATGCAATGAAATCCGCCGGCCGTCGGGTAATCGATATTCCAGGTTTGCTCCTGTCGGGACTCTACATTCGCCTGGCACCCGCGCCTGAGCAGAAGCGCATCGAGCACACCGCTAGCACAACGAGGCAGCCGATGAAGAGCTGACAACAATTCCATATACCCGCCCCCTCACGGCACGTGCCACCCTTGTTACTGCCTCAAACGCTAGATGCGCTTCGATCCTTTGTAGCATGAGCACAGTGCCCTTCGGGTCTTACGAGACCTCGGACATTCCCTATCGCCTCGCGAGCAATGAGCTAGCGTTTGCTTAACCGGCGACGCAGCGAAGCGCGCGCACGCTCTAGTGCCCGGTCTAGCGCGATGCGCTCCGTGACTCCCGAGTGACCTGACATAGTGAACGGTTCGACGCAGGCATACACGGTCTCACCCGACACTGCATGCCTTGCCATCGTATCGACCCAGACACACCCCGCGGTGCATTCTTCCTTTGTTGTTTCACTGATGATTTCAAAATCAGCGTAGACGGCTGAGTCTTTCATGTAGCCCCCACCCCGAACCTGTTGAACCGGCAACCAGTACGAGCACCTTCTGCCGGCAGGAGATGCCAGACCTTCCCGGTCGATGAAGCAGATCGAACCCCGCAGACTTTGCCGCAATCGATCGTCGCGAAAATCGCCCGAGCGAGACATACCGCAGCAGCAGACGGATCCAGAATTCGTCGCAGGCCGGCCATGGGAGCCGTCAGACTCCCAAGAGATGTTTCATTATATATCACTATGTGATGCAATTGATTGACCGGCGGAATTTTTGTTTTCCGGTTGCGTTCCAGAATCGTCGGCCCGAGCAGAATCATGCGATGCGTGCCGCACCTGGGCTTCACTTGAAGCACGATTGCGCCGACTGGCGGTGCGCTGGATCACGTCGCCCGGAAATGGCGAACTTCGGGCCGTCGGCCTACCGTCACCCATGTTCCTGCCGGCAAAGGCAATCTTGCCGTGCCGTAAATTCATGATCGCCCACCTCCCTTTTGCAGAGCGGGACGGTCGAGCGGCTCCCGAGCGCCCTCGTTGCGCGCGACGACTTCTGCCTGATTCAATACATCGTTCACGCCGGTCTCGTCATGAGTCTGAGGCCCGCTCCCGAACGGATCAGCAATACAACTCGCGGACTGCTTAGAACTGACGACGGATGCGGCGTGCAAAAAAACAAAGGAACTTTTCGAGGTGTAATCCGCCAGACAGGCAGTTGTAACAATTTGCGACGCCGATCCATTTCGATGATGAGAGGGGTTTTCCAATGAAAAAGTGGCTGGATCTGAACGCCTTTCTGGGTGTACCGGCAACGGCCTGGCTGTCCGCAGCGATTGCAGTCGTGGCCAGCTATTTCCTGCTGTCAATGCTTCTGCGTTTCGTCACGGGCCGTATCGAATCGTTGGCTGAAAGGACCTCGACGAAACTCGACGACATGATCGTGGAGGTACTCAAGAGCACGCGGAGCGCGACAATCCTGATCTCGGCGTTGCTTTTCGGTGCTGGATTTCTCGGGCTGAACGACCGGTGGGAAACGCGCGTCAATCACGTCTGGTTTCTGGTGCTAGGGATCCAGGTCGCGATCTGGATCAACCGGGGCGTGACAGTCTGGACAGCCGGACGGCTTACGGCGCAGGGTGCCTTCGCGCATAATCCCGTCATCACGACGATGCTGTCCTGGATGCTAAGGGGACTGTTATGGTCTGTCCTGCTGCTCGCTGTGCTCGCCAACATGGGCGTCAATATCACCGCCTTTGTCGCCAGCCTTGGCGTGGGTGGCGTGGCCGTGGCACTTGCAGTCCAGAGCATCCTGAGTGACCTGTTCGCCTCGCTTGCGATCGGTCTGGATAAGCCATTTGAGATTGGCGACTTTATCGTGTTTGGCGAGATCGCGGGAAGCATCGAGCATATCGGGCTCAAGACCACCCGCATCCGCAGCCTGAGCGGCGAGGAAATCGTGTGCAGCAATACCGAGTTACTCAAGAACACGATCCACAATTACAAGCGCATGACGGAGCGGCGCATCGTCTTCGGGTTTGGAGTGACCTATGACGCGACGCCGGATCAACTGCGGGCGATACCCGACAAGGTCAGGCAGGCGGTAGAAGATGCGGGCGATACACGCTTTGATCGCGCTCACTTCAAGCAGTTTGGGGGAAGCTCGCTGGACTTCGAAGTCGTCTATTACGTCACCGATCCGGCATTTAATCTCTACATGGATATCCAGCAGAAGATCAACCTCGCCTTGATGACGGAATTTTCCGATGCGGGCGTCGAATTCGCGTTCCCAACCCACACGCTTCACGTCGCCAGCGCTCCGGAGGAACCGCTTCGCCCGATCAGACAATCTTCAGCGCAGCGCGCTGCGCTCCAGAACTGATGACTTATGCCACCCTGTGTAGCCCGTGGCGCGCGAATGATTTGGGAAGCCCATGCTCGTCGCGCCATGTCGAAATATTTTTTGCTGGCGCATGGCAAAAAAAAGCCCGGCATTCCTGCCGGACCGTAGAAAGGTTACCCCGCACTGTGCGGGGCTGCCCTGACGTGAATCACGACTCCGCCCCTGTACAGGGATCCGGGATCGGATGACTGAGATTAGTGATGCTTTATTAAATGCAGCTTAAGCGCGACGGAAGCTGGGGCCAACGGCTGTCGCTCCCTGTCGTGACCGCCATGAATTTCGATGGCCTCGCATGGTGACGGTTATAGCCCGATGAAATACGTTTCCACCTCCATTTCTTCCGACCATAGCTGAACGTCGAGCATCTCTCCAAATTCCACCGCGACTCCGTGATACATGCAGCAGACCCCCTGCGCTGTCCGGTAGATAATCACCCACTCGGACTCCGTCCTTGTCCCGGTCTCCGACTGCGCCGCCAGCGCCCGGCGGAACGTGTCGAGATGCAGTGCCTTGCCGAGGCGTTTGCCCCGGCGGTCGGTCAAATTCCTCCGGGTATGGTCACTTCAAACTCCCCCACCTGACGACCGTCGGCTGAGCCACTAAAGCTGCCGGGAGAGGTGTTGCAGGACGTCTATCTTCGTCTCCTTCGAACAAGAAGGAGTTCAGGGAGTGAACGTCTTGAAGCCGCACCTGCAAAGCACCGTATTCACATTACTCGATCGCAACAAGAGCCAGCGCCAGATCCAGCGGCTCACGGGCATCGACCGCAAGACGATTCGTCGCTATCAGGCGATGTTCGAGTCGGAGAAGTCCGCTTCGGCAAACTCCCCCATGGTGACCACCGGCGCTGAAACGGCCGTCACGCAAACTCCCCCACCGCCGCGACCACCGGCTACCGACGGTTCCAGCAAAACCACAACGTTCAATTTCGCCCGCTCCGCAAGCGAACCGCATCGCGAATGGATCGAACAGCAGGTCCGCCTGAGGCGCAACGCGCAGGCGATCTATCAGGATCTGGTCGATCAGTTCGCATTCACCGCGAGCTACGAGAGCGTCAAGCGTTTCGTGCGCGCCTTGCGCCACATTGATCCCGAGCAGTTCGACCGTCTCGCGTTCGCCCCCGGCGAAGAAGCTCAAGTTGATTATGGCGAAGGTGCACTGACCCGCGATCCGAAGACCGGCCGCTACCGACGCCCGCGGTTAGTCGTGATGACCCTACGGTACTCGCGGCGCAGTTTCCGGCGCGTGGTCTGGAACTCCAGCAAGCAGGTCTGGGCCCAGCTTCACGAAGAAGCCTTTCGTTACTTTGGGGGAGCGGTCAGCTACGTTGTGCTCGACAACCTCCGGGAGGGCGTCATCACGCCTGACCTGTACGAACCCGAGATCAACCGGCTCTACGAGGCGATGCTTGAGCACTACGGCGTCGTCGCCGATCCGGCACGTGTGCGGGACCCGAATCGAAAGGGGACCGTCGAGAACGCGATTCAACATACGCAGGGCACCGCGCTTGCCGGCCGCCGTTTCGAGTCGCTCGAAGCCCAGAACGAATTCCTGATGCACTGGGAGGCAAACTGGGCGGCCAAACGCATCCATGGCAGCACCCGGCGACAGGTCGAGGCCATGTTCCAGGAGGAGCGGCCGCATCTGCGGCCGTTGCCGACCACCGGCTTTCGCTACTTCACGGAGGTCGTGCGTACCGTCTGGGACGATACCACCGTCAACATCGATCGCAGCAACTATGCGGCACGACCTGCACCGATCGGCAGTCTCGTTTCAGTGCGCATATACGATTCCACCATCGAGATTCGCGATCGCCGTACGCAGGCGTTGTTGCGCACCCATCCTCGCGCCCTGCAGGCCGGTTCGCTTGAATTGCCCGAAGACGAACGCCCGTTCAATCCGTCCCGCCAGAGCGCCTTCCTGCTCGCGAGCACCGGCGACATCGGGCCACAAACAAAGGCGCTGTGCCAGCACATGTTCGATAGCGAAGGTCGCGTCGGCCATCGCGCCATGTGGGGCATCGTTGGTCTGGCGAAGAAGTATCCCGCCCGGCTCGTCGAGCAGGCCTGCGATCACGCGTTGCGTCATCACGTCTACCGCTACAAACAGGTGCGCGCGATCGTCGAACGGCTGTTCGAACAGGCACTCGAGCGTCTCGATCAGGCACCGCAGCTAGAGCTACCTCTTACGCAGGATCACCCGCTGATCCGTCCTGCCGCCGAGTACGGCGAACTCTTTGCCCTCGGTGCGCAGCACGGCGCCGAACCTCAACCTCCAACTGGAGAAACACAAGCATGACCATGACGTTACCGGAAATCGAACGGGCTCTCGGACAGCTCCGCCTGTCTGGCGTGCGCGACACACTCGAAACGCGCGTGTTGCAGGCCCAGGGCTCCCAGCAGCCGTTCCTTGAAACCTTCGCACTGATCCTGCAGGACGAACTGGATCGCCGCCAGTCCCGGCTCATCGAACGCCGCTACAAGCTCTCCGGCCTCGAAGAGAAACTCACGCTCGCCGAATTCGACTGGGCCTTCAATCCCAAAGTGCCTCGCCAGGCCTGCTTCCAACTGCACACGCTGAAGTTCATCGCCGCCGGCGACAACGCGCTGATCATCGGTAAACCCGGCACCGGCAAATCGCACGTTGCGAAGGCCGTCGCTTACCAGGCCGTCCTGCAAGGCCACAAGGTGCAGTATCTTGAGACCGACGACTTCTTTAACCGTTACGCGCTGAGCCCGACTGCCCAGCGCGAAGCCCGGCTGCGGGCTATCCTCGAGAGCGATCTGCTCGTGCTGGATGACCTGTTCCTGTCGCGTACGATCCCCGACGCCGCTGGCGCACTGCTGCAAACGCTGATCCATCAACGCTACAAACTGCATCGAAGCGTTGTCGTCACGTCCAACCGCGTTGTGCAGGATTGGGGCGCATACCTGGGCGACAACACGATGAGCACCACGATCCTCGACCGGCTCATGCATCACTGCCACCTGCTTGAATTCGACGGCCGCAGCTACCGCCTCAAGGAAGCCGCTGAAACGCTTGCGCGGAAATCGAAAACCAGCTAAATAAAACCCTTAGTCCTGCTGCACAGGGTAGGGGAATTTGCGCGACCATAAGTGGGGGAGTTTCAACTGACCGTCCGGGTTTGCACACCACCTCTACTTCGTGTACGAGTTTCATCGGTCTTCCTCCTTCGACAGAGGCACAAGGCGGCCTGCGTCAACGAAAGCAAAGCGGTCGCGAACATCGCGTGCTCCAGGCTTACCCTGGGAAAATCCTGATGCTTCCGGCCACAGCGTCCGCAATGTGCTCTTTCGCTATAACACCGAGCACGCGAACTGGCGCGCTCCCGTCGCGCTGCCCCAGCACCACCGCCATGACTGCGTGTTGTTTCCAGAGTCTGGAGATGACGCCGAAAGCGACGTCCTTTTCCTGCACCACGATGAAATTGCGCTGCGCCAGCGTCCCCAGTTCGATATCCGAGCCGCTTTGACTGACCGCGCGCCGCAACCCCGTATTGATACGCAACACGCCGTAGATCTCCTGCTGCCTTGTAACGACGATATGCCGGAATGCGGGTCCTTCAAGGTGGGCCATCAGGTCACGAAAAGGCACTCGCCCATCAAGCACCAGTACATCGGTCTCCATGACCTGGGCGGCGTTCTGAACCAGAAACATGTTGGCACGCAACGCATTGGGAATCGGATGCCCGCGCCGTACGAGCTTGAGCGTATAGATACTCTCAGGGCAAAGTAGCCGGCGCGCACCCAGGCTGAACGCCACCGCGATGATCATCGGCAGCACGATGTCGTAGTCCCGCGTCATTTCGAAGATCATCGCGACCGACGTCATTGCGGCCCCTGTCCCACCGCCCACCATGGCGCCCATGCCCACCATTGCGAAGGCCGCCACGCTGACGGGAGCGCCCGGTACAGCCATTGCAATGAAGGACGCAAATGCGGCGCCTAGCAGGCCGTTGAAATATCCGTCGTTGATGCGCTCAGGTGCATTACGACGGATGCTGGGTTCGCATTTTTGAAACGCGGAACACGTTTGCGGGCATTCGACGTTGCTCGCGGGTTCGCCATATCGGTGTTATCCATTGCTTCCTGCTCCTCAACCGGCAAGTGTGCGCATACGCGTCAGGTTGTAGCCGACCTGCGTCAACACGAAGAGCTGGTCTACGCGTTCAAGTCCTCGATACATCGCTTGTCGAATTCGTCCGACTGTCTTGCCCCATCCGAACACCTGCTCAATGCGCTTACGTTTTTGCTGGCTGACCGCGTAACCCGGCCAACGCGTAGTTCGCTCGTCAATTGCTGAACCGCCTGGACGCCCATCGTTTTGTGCCACATGCGGCGTGACACGATTCGCGCGACAACTGCCGACGAAGCCGGCGGTGTCGTAGTTCTTGTCCGCCCCGACCGTGATGGCGCCCGGTGCAACACTTGCGGCATCAGCAAGCATCCGCCCGGCCGCGTCGCGCTCGGCGGTGCCCGTCGCCAGCGTCACCTGTGCGTTGACCACCAGGCCATGCCGGTTGTCGGTCAGCACGTGGCCCATGTAACAGAGCATCGCTCCGGTTCCTTTGCTCTTGCGAAACAGGCGCGCCTGCTCGTCCGTCGTGGATTGGTGCGTCTCGTTACTGCGCTTCTGTCCGTGCCAGTTGTCATTCGGCGCGGGCGGTTCGTCAGGAGGCGTGTCGTCTTTGTCCGGACTTGCCTTGGGCACAAAGCTCTTATGCCCGGCCCATGCCTGAATCAACGTGCCGTCGACGCTAAAGTGCTCTCCAGAAAGATATCCGCGCTCGCGCGCGGTCTCGACTGTCTCGTTGAAGAGCAACACCAGCACATCGTGTTCGAGCAACCGGTCGCGGTTCTTGCTGAACGTCGAGTGGTCCCACACGGTCCCGTCCATCGGCAGGCCGACGAACCAGCGGAACAACATGTTGTAGGAAATCTGTTCCACCAGCATGCGCTCGCTACGAACTGAGTACAGCACCTGCAGCAAAAGAGCTCGCACCAGCTTCTCCGGCGCGATGCTCGGCCGGCCACCTTTCGCGTCAGCTTCGTACATCCGCGCAAAAACGTCGTCCATGCGCTTGAGCGCGTCATTGAGCCAACTGCGAATCGGACGCAACGGATGGTCCTTCGGCACGAAATCATCCAGCTTCAACACGGTGAACATTGACTCGGTAAAACCATCTGGCCCACGCATCCGTTCCATCTCGCTCTCATTGATGACATCAGTTCAACGTTTACACCTGCGTCCCGGATGACCGTTCCGCGAGGTATTTCACCGGCCTGCTAGTGCAGCACCAATGAAAAGCGACGGCGAGAACACGCCGCCAGATGAACCGGATCCAATACTGACAGATGTCGCCAGTGTCTTGCATAAGGCGAGTAACAGGAGAAAACCACCGCCCTGAAGCTGGCCGTAAAGGGTTGCCTGAATGGTCGCATATCCCACACCTTCAACGTAGTAGTGTCCCGCGTAACGCCAAAGCAGGTACATCGTCAGCCCGACAATCAGCATCCCCAGGGCGTGGCGCCGGTACCGTCCGGGTATCCGGTCGAACGCGTCTTCCGCCCAATGCAGCGAGCGGATCAGCAGAGCGGCGGCCGCTCCGGTGATTGCACCCAGCAGCGCGTAAAGCACGAGCGTTAGAACGCCACCTGGTTCGTTCGAGATCGCGCCCAGTTGTGCCGGCACAAAAAACGCAGGGGCCGCGCCAAAGAACAGGCGGCCAAGAAAAGTCGCCGTGCCTGTGGCCAGCGCAACGGGTAAAAACGTGTTGACGCTGATCTCCGGCATCATCAGTTCGGTGGCGAATAGCACGCCACCAATCGGCGTATTGAACGTCGCGGCAATACCTGCACCCGCGCCCGCAGCCACGAGGGTGATGCGCTGTCCTGCGGTCATGCGGACCAGTTGCCCGAGTGTTGAGCCGAGCGCCGAGCCGATCTGGATGATCGGGCCTTCACGCCCGACGGCCGCGCCCGAGCCGATGCGATCGACTTCACGACAGCAACCACGGGTCTGATTACGCCACGCTTGTAGTAAATCGCGTCCATTACCTCCGGCACGCCATGCCCTTTTGCTTCCGGTGCAAATGTGCTCACAATCCACGTGACAGCGAGCCCGCCCACCACCGGCACGAGAATGACGAACACGCCCCAAGGTGACGCCGGAGTGAAATGACTCGCGTCGTACATAAACGAGAATCTTCCGAGAAAGAACGCATTGTGGACGAGCCCTATCAGCGCGCGAAATACAACGGCGCCCAGGCCGGTTACGATACCCACAATGAAAGCCGGCACGCACAGCCAGCGCAGACCCACTGGCGCGACCGAATCGTCGTCCTGCTGAGCGGACTGTTGAGGCTGCGCCGCCGATACCTTGACGTGACGTGGATTGATGGTCGATGTACTTTCAGCCTGATCCGGTCCATCGCTCATGTGTTGACCCCGTCGAAGCGAGAAATGATCTATACACAGCGTAGGGCAGGAAACTCGTTGCTACCAGAGAAATGATGGCCGCCCGAATGCGGCGTCAAGGCGTGTCGGCGTCAGACTTGAAGGCCCATCCAAAGGACTGGATTTCGGTCTTGTGCAGCAGCGCGAGTCTTCCCAGACACTGCCTGCCCTCCTTTAACAGGTGCACCTCTACTTGCCGCCGGTCTTCTGCGCTTGGCCTGCGCGTCACGAGGCCGGCCGCCTCACAACGGGAAACGAGAGCCACTGTTCCATGCGGAGACGCCTGCAGGCGCTCTGCCAGCTCCCCTACGGTCGCCCAATCCCGGCCCGCGAAGCCGCCAATATGGAGAAGCAACATATACTGCAGCGGCGTTATGCCCTCTGCGTGGACTATTTCTTCCGAGAAATGCAAAAACCGCCGCAACTGATAGCGGAACTCGGATAACTCCTGCAGTTCCTCCTTCGTCAGTTCGTCAGGCCCGGGGCGTTTTCTCGAAGCCATGATCTTATTCTCCCGTGTCGTCGCTTGAATTGAAACTGAGTCACGTCGTGACCTGAATAGGCGCCTTTCGCTGGCTGTATTGCCTCATCCGTGAATGATACTGAACAGACGGGCAGCTGCGCCAGAGCGGCGTCATGGACGGGCCCCAGAGAATGGGTGGCCGCATCCGGATGGCGCGATGCCGGTGGGCACCACGTAGTCCATGGTAAGTCAGATCATTACCGTGGCGGCTGTTCTGGCAGCGCTCACCGCCGACACCCGCGTCGCTGGAAGTGAATCGGCCCCGGTCGTCCGGACAGCGATTTTCCGCGATAACCGGTAAGACGCAGACAATCAGCACCCGCTCCTGCTGAAGCGGAGCTCAACCCCTCGGCGCGTCAGTCAGCACGAGCGAAAGGCTATTGGCATTAGTCACAATGTGACATAAACTTGGCGTGAGACCTTCTCTGGCTGAACCTCAGGCAAAGTCATCGAGGCCGGCATCACGACTGGCAGCATGCAGAGCGTCCATGGGGCGGCGCTCACTACCTGGCCAAGCGGTTCCAGCCATGCAGGAGGTCTCACGCGCAAGCACGCCTGGTGGTGATGGCGAGCCCACAGTTCGGCAGGCTGCTACCTGCACGATGCTACCTGCGTCTTCAAGGAGATTTCATCATGCTGGTTACCTTCCGTTCACCGGCCTCACCCGACGTGATCATGCTCAAGAATCTCGCCCAGTATCTGCTGGGTCTTATTGGCAAGCATCTGGGGGCGATAGGGGTTATTCAGCACGATGAACTATCCCGGGCAATTGTCCGGCTGGAGACCGCGATCTCTGAAGAAGCGCAGGCGGATGTCGCACTTGAATCGCTCTATCACGTGCCAGACGCGCGTGGCCACATGACAGGCGAAGATCATCGCGGCCTTGCACAACGGGCGTGGCCGCTGCTCGACATGATGCGTGAAGCGAGCCGACAGAATGCAGACATTATCTGGGGCCTCTAAAGGTCGCACGCGTCGCCAGACGGGTTCCAGGAAACCTGACGGTTTAAGCCGTCCAGTGCGACGTGCAAAGCATTGATGCTGACCGCCTTCTGCTCTTCGGCGCTGACTTCAACACGGATCTCACCAAACATATGTCTCGGGTTTCCTTCCCTCACGCAGCGGTCGTCCCTGCTGCACTCGCGCTATTCTGTGCCTGCACGAGCCTGTCACAGGCCACCTCTCAAAACGGGCTCACTTCAGCCGCGCCACGCGCAATGCCGGCCACCCAGTGGATTAAACGGGCCGCCCTTCCGGACGACAACATGCCCGGACGCCGCCGTTACTCGACAGGTATCGCAGCCAAACTGGTGGACGCTTATGGACTGGGTGCGCTAGGAGTCGTGGTGGAAGGACCATTCGTCCTGCCCCGGTGGCATGTTGGCGCTTTTCACGTCGACTCGAACCCCAACCGATGGCATTCCGTGAAGCATGACGAACTCGACCCTGTCCGCGGACAGCATGTCCTGTTCGTCTGGCCTGAGATCTGATTGCCACCCGCTCTTCAGGTGAAGCTCCCGTTTTGCCCCGGCAGCGCACCGGACAGAAGAGAGTGCCCCGGTGGCTAGTCGACCACTTCAAACAGCACGCCACACGATACACGGTCCAGCAGCACCAGATGACTTCCGCCGGCCAGCCAGCGAGTCACAAATCCCCCGCGGCGATGGCCAATCACGATCAGATCCGCTTTAAGGGAATTGGCAAGGTTTGAAATCTGTTCGGCGGCGTCTCCCACCGCAGAATGTCCGGTCGCGGTCACGCCCCATGACTGCAGCCTGGCAATACCGTCCTGCAGTATTTCCCGTGCGGCGTTCTCATCGACGTCGAATTTCATGGAAGAAAAAGCATCGTAGCCCGCTGGCCACCATGCCAGATCGAGAACGGACAGCAGGTGCGTCTCTGCATCCAGCTGCTTCGCCAGTGCAGCGCCGCAACGTAATGCCCGCTGCCCTTCGGGCGTCGCGTCATAACATAGAAGAATCCGGTCGAACGGCGTCACTGTCGATTCCCTCACGAGCAGGTCTGACGGTCATGGGTGTTGCACCTTCCGTCCCAGCGGTTAGGTGAACATCGGAACTGCTTCGATCAGTACGACGCCCAGCAACGCTCCAACGAAGGTGCCGATCAGCTTCGGATGCCATCGATCGAGATGAAGCGTGACAAGAAGACTGCCGAACAGGATCACGCCGAGAAACGCGAACGCGATCACGAGATAGACGACTTCGAAATCGTTGTTGATCGCCATGACTTCCCTCCGATTTCTGACAGATATGCGTCGCTGACGCCGTGACAACATGTGACGTCACCTCCTTCTGGAATTCCGCTATCTGTAGCAGGAACACCCAGGTTCCATTATATGTCACTGCGTGATATATACCATCATACCTGATCATTGCAAATCCGACCTTTGAAAGCCCGGCATAGACTGCCGCGCTTGACGTTTTCGGATTTTCCGGTTTCTGTATCCACAAAGGGCCCCAGCCGCGCAACGCATTCAGTGCTAGCCCATTTTTGAGATTTAAGTGCTGCTTAAGGGACGCCGCCTACCTTTTTTATCGTCAGCCGCGTCTTGCGGACGGACTATCCAACGGCGATAAAGATCCGCCAGGTGGTCGCCTGAAGGCGCGAGCTCACCTGCAGGAATGCGCTTCACCGCCGCCCCTTAAGGAGATGCAAAATGTATAGCCTAAGCATGAAAAAAGGTACGGCGCTCGTTGCCGCTGCAGTCACATCCTGCGTCTGCGGCATGGGAAGCGCGATCGCCGCGCAGTCCGCCGCGACTCCGATGACAGACATGGGAAAGCTATCGTCTCAGGGCAGCCAGGCGTTCGACGAAATACAGCAGGCCCGCGTTGCCATTTTCAGCGGCCGTCCGAACCAGGCGACAATGCTGGTCAAGAAGGCACAACAATCGATGAAAGCCGCGCAGGCAGACAACACCGCATTCATGAAAGCGGAGTCAGATCTCAAGACGCCACCGTCGATCACCTATCAATCCAGTTCCGCAAAAGGTACGACGCCTGTATCCTGGCTGCCGGTTGGTGCCGATGTGACCGTAACCGATGAGTTCGCCGGCAAGCCATCTCAGGCCAAGGCTGTCGCATCCGCAAACGAACAATTGAAGAAAGGCAAGCCGGGCGCAGCCATGCAGGTACTCAAACTGGCCGATGTCAACGTGTCATATACGATGGCGGTTGTGCCGCTCAAGCAGACCGTTGCGGACGTAGACAAGGCGGCCGGACTGCTGACAATGGACAAGTATTACGAAGCCAATCAAACGCTGAAACAGGTTCAGGACAGCGTCCGGTATGACTGGGTCGATCTTAAAGCATTGCCGCAGTCGGGCAGTGTAGTTGCAAAAAATACGGGGGACAGTCCCGCTTCCGGAACAATGGCCAAATGAAAATACCCGGTGTAGACGCAGGCCAGCCCGCGAGCGTGTTTTTGAACGCGGGGCTCGACAGCTACACTGTGCAATTCGGATGCGTCATTTCCTTTGCGGATCGCGCCGCAGTTCGCGAACGAGAACCTACTCAGGGCGCCTGGATTGACAGATCACCATCGACAAATAATCCGTGCGGCTAGAGCGGCAGCGTTGCTTGTTCTAGCGCAGTTGCCGTGCGCAACCTCGTCATACGCCGGCCAGCCGGTATGGCTCGACGCGCGCGTTTCCCAGGCGACACTCATGTCGACAATCTGCCACCGAGGCCACATCGCGCAAGTGATGCCGTCGGTTGACGCTCAGATCCGAATGAAAGACGAACTTCTTGCACAGCGCGGCATTGATCCGTCGTTGAACATCGACTATGCGCTCGATTTCCGCATGCCCGTGCTGCTGGGTGGTTCTCCCGACGCACAGCAGAACCTCGACGCACTTCCATGGGAAGGTGACGGTGGCGAACGCCGGAAACGCCGCCTCACGGTCTTTTTGCGGCATTGTGTCTGCGCAGGTGAACTCCCCCTCAAACGTGCCCAGATGGTCATTTCTGGTGACTGGTCGCATCAGTATCCAAACCTCTGGGCATTGGCCTGCAGGGACATTAAATGACGGTGCCAGTCATCAGAGGCGCACGCAGGTGCCAACGGGTGCTCGAGCCAGATTTATTCTCTTGATCCCTGACCACCGCGCCGTAATGTAGGTCCACTGAGGGCAAGTGCGGTGTTGACGACGGCAAGGTGAGTCAACGCCTGCGGGAAATTGCCAGCCAGGTGACGACCGGGCACGTTGTACTCCTCAGCGAGCAAGCCCAGGTCGTTAGCGACCGCAAGCAGGCGTTCGAACTGCTCCCGAGCTTCCTGATCCCGGCCCTGCAATTTCATGCATTCGGCCATCCAGCATGAGCATGCAAGGAACACCCCCTCGTCTGGCCCACCCGCAGCCGGCATCTTGCGACGAATCAGTCCTTCCTCGGAAAGCTCGCGCTCGATCGTCGCAATCGTCGAGGCCATCCGGGGATCGTCGACCGGAAGAAATCCGACGAGCGGCAGGAGCAAAAGACTGGCATCCAGTGTCTGCGCACCATACTGTTGCGTGAATGTACCAAGCCCCTCGTTCCAGCCTTCACGGCATATCTCATCGTGCACGGTCTGGCGCAGCGCCGTGATGCGGTTCAACAGATCGCGGCTGATCAGATCACTCGTCGCATGCCGATTCACAAAGCGGTCGAATGCCACCCATACCATGACCTTTGAATAGGTGTAATGGCGTGGTTCGGATCGCGATTCCCAGACCCCGGACCCTCTGTTTTGCCAGACCGTTTCGAGATGTTCGACGAGCTTTTGTTCAATGACGAATTCCTGCTCCGATGCCGGAACCCCGCCGCGGAATGCCAGATCGAGACAGTCCAGTACCTCGCCGTACACATCGAGTTGGTGCTGCGTTGAAGCGGCGTTGCCGATTCGCACCGGTTTTGCGAAGCGATATCCCGGCAGCGCGTCTACTGTCCACTCTGGCAGATGGCGCGCGCCGTCAACGCGATACATGATCCGCATGTTATCCGGCGATCCGGCGATTGCACGAAGTAACCAGTTTCGCCAACCCTCGGCCTCTTCGTGGTAGCCGGCATTCAGTAATGCAGTAAGGGTGAAACTCGCATCGCGTAGCCAGCAATAGCGATAGTCCCAGTTCATGTCGCCGCCGGGGGCCTCGGGAAGCGAGGTGGTCGGTGCGGCAACGAGGCCACCACTTCGCCGATGTATCAGCGCCTTCAGTGTTATCAGCGAACGGCGCACCGGAAGCGGCCATTCCGTCGAGGCGTTATCGAACCGGCCAATCCAGTCCCGCCAGAAATGTTGAGTTGAAACGAGCGCCGCCTCCGCATCTATCGACGCTGGCGGCCCATCATGCGAACTCCCGTAACTCATGACGAAAGCGATTCGCTGTCCGGCTGACACGTCGAATTCGGTTTCGGTTGACTCGGCGCTCACGGACAGATTTAACGGCGCGCGCAACACGACCAGATTCGGACCCACCTTCGCGATCATGCCGTCGCCCTCGGCCACGCTCCATGGAGGCAGAGCCCCATAGTCGAAACGCAGGCGCAGGCCGCTGCGCATTCTCACGGTTCCTTGCAGCCCCACGACGATGCGTACCAGCGACGAAAACGTCCTGCGCACAGGCATGAAGTCGATGACCCTCGCCTCACCCTCCGCAGTCTGGAAATCGGTTTCCATGACGAGCGTATCGTCCTGATAGCGACGACTTTGCGTGCTAACGCTGTCGACGGGAGCAATAGACCAATGGCCGTGATCACCAGTTCCAAGTAACGCGGCAAAACACGCGTCGTCGTCGAATCGCGGCCAGCATAGCCAGTCGACGGAGCCGTCCTTGCCCAGCAGCGCCGCAGTCTCTCCGTCGCCCAGCAGCGCGTAGTCTTCAATCAGCTTGCTCACCGTCTCCGTCCCTTGCCATGCGCCGGCCGCTCGAAAAATGGTTGCTGGATGCTGCTCTGTGGCATTCCGTTGACGGCCGCCCCGGCACGCACTGTAAGCGCTATCTCCGGTGCGTCCTGCCGAGCAGCAAGCCAGCCGCACTCAACATGGCGATGCCGGTCAACGCCCAGAATGCATTACGATGCCTGTCCGTAAACATCTCCCAGCTACCCGACCTCGATCGACTGTCAAATCGCCCGTGCGCGCCATAGTCGCCCTGAACAGGTTCGAACAGGTTACCGGGTGAATCGGGCTCAAGCGGTTCGTCAGTAAGTTGACCTTCGTACCCGGCCTTAGCGAGGTACCTGTCAATCAACCCCGGTGCGATCCGATTCGCGAGAATAGCCTTGACAGTGGGAAAACCTACCCATACCTGACGGCGACGATGTGTGGCGGCAAAGAAAATGGCTCGCGCGGCCACCTCAGGTTCATAAATCGGAGCGACCGGCCGAGCTTTTTTCCCCATCTTGTTCAATGCCCAGTCAAATTGTGGGGTGTTGACTGCGGGCAAGTCCACCATCGTCAGATGAACGTTCAACCCGTCATGAATGATTTCAGAACGCAATGCATCCGTGAAGCCTCGTACCGCGAATTTCGCACCGCAATAGATCGACTGAAGCGGAACCGAGCGGTATCCCAATGCCGACCCAACGTTGACGATCGTTCCCTGGTTGCGCTTTCGCATACGCGAAAGCGCCGCCATCGTCCCGTGTACCTGTCCGAGGTAAGTCACCTTGGTCCCTCGCTCGAACTCCTGCGCGGTGAGTTTCGAAACCGGGGCAAACACGGTCGCCATCGCAACGTTGACCCAGACCTCGATCGGCCCGAGTTCCCGCTCAGCAAGCAAGGCCGCTCTCTCGACCGCTTCGGCATCGGCAACGTCCGTGGGGATAGCGAGGGCGCGTATGCCGTATGCCGATTGCAGCTCCGCCACGGCTCGGCAGATACGCGCTTCATCACGCGACAACAACGCGACGTCATATCCGCGCCTGGCGAACTCTTCGACGGTCGCCCGTCCAACGCCAGCACCAGCTCCGGTCACCACCACAAATTTGGCCATAGCGTGATCCCTTTCATCGTGAAGGTGAATGCGACCGAGCAAGTTCGTATGAACGGCGGGCTAGAACAAAGCCGTCGCCCAGCGACAGCTCAGCAGTTTCCGTTCCTGTGCCTAACTCGTTTGCGTGTCGGATTTCGCATCGGCGCCGCTGCTGTTCATATAACCAGTCCGACGGATGACGATGCGAGACCCGACCGAACTATCCCAACGGCTTGTCAACCGATAGAATCGCCATGCGAACCTTCCCTTTGCTGAGCGGCAGAGCCAGACAGATCTCCCCATCGACAACCGACACACCGTTCGAAAAACTCTTACCGATCTATGCCCGCTTCCGACACGCCGCGTAGTGAACCGAACACGTCCACCCGGCCGCCGCATCCAAGTCCGGACATTGAGGCCCGCGATGGATGGTTGCCCTCCCTGATCTGGTTAATTCCCTTGATTGCGGCTTTATTTGGTATCGGGCTTGTGATCAAGGCCGTAACAGACCGAGGCCCGATCATTACGATCAGCTTTGTTGGTGCCGAAGGTCTCGAGCCGGGCAAGACAAAGCTCAAGTACAAGGACGTCGACATCGGATCAGTCAAATCCGTCAAACTTTCGAAAGATTTGTCGCATGTGCTTGTCAGGGTTGAACTGACCAGAGATGCGCGAGACTTCGCGGTCAAAGATACGCGATTCTGGGTAGTGCGACCGCGGATCGGAGCAGGCGGCGTTTCAGGGCTGGGTACGCTTCTGTCTGGCGCATATATCGGTGCGGATGCGGGACGCTCGACCGATACCGAGCAAAGTTTTGTTGGGCTTGAAACACCACCCGTCATCGTAGGCGCCGAGAAAGGACATCGATATACGCTTCATGGTGGCTCACTTGGGTCGCTCGACATCGGCTCCCCCGTTTTTTACCGACGTGTGCAGGTGGGACGGGTAGTGAGTTTTTCGCTGGACAAGGACGGCGCCGGCGTAACGATCGGCGTGTTCATTGCGGCGCCATTCGACCAGTATGTCGGAATCAACTCGCGCTGGTGGCACGCGAGTGGCGTGCACTTTCAACTGGATTCAGGCGGTTTCAAACTCAGCACCCAGTCGCTGGCAACCATCCTCGTGGGAGGTATCTCGTTCCAGGCGCCCCCGGGCGAATCCGCCGGACGGCAGGTGCGCGGAACCATGACCTTCCGCCTGGCTTCAGACGAAGCTCGCGCCATACGCAACCCGGACGGTGTCCCCCTACATATCGTCATGAACTTCAGCCGGACCGTGCGCGGACTATCGATCGGCGCGCCTGTAGATTTCCGCGGAATCGTGGTCGGCGAAGTGACGCATATCGGCATTGACTACGACCCGCGCACCCGCAACTTTTCGATGCCGGTAATGATGAGTCTGTATCCAGGACGCCTCGGCAGCCGTTTCAGGGAGAATGTACCCACACCAGGCAATCCTATCGATCAGGAATTACTCACACAACTCGTTAAACGCGGGTTGCGCGGGCAGCTCCGCACGGGGAACCTCCTGACCGGCCAACTCTATGTTGCGCTCGACGTTTTCCCCAGAGCGCCTGCTGCGAAACTGGATCTTTCCAGTGATCCGATCGGATTGCCGACTGTCCCAAACACGCTGGACCAATTGCAGACGCAGGTTGCGGACATCGTGAGAAAACTCGACAAGGCCCCGCTCGACCAGATCGGCCCAAATCTCAACGGTTCACTGAAGGACACCGATCATCTGTTTCGGCGGCTAGGGACGGACGTGGTCCCGCAAGCCCGCGATACGCTAGTTGCCGCAAAAGGGAGCTTCGTCTCAGCCGAAGCAACGCTACGGCGGGGCTCACCTCTGCAATCTGATGTACATCAGGCCCTGCAGGAGTTGACTCGCACGCTTGAATCGCTCAACGCACTCGCTGACTATCTGGAGCGCCATCCGGAATCGCTGGTGCGAGGGAAGAATAAGGATGCGCCTTGATCAACACGTGGCTCGTTCTGGAATCGATGGACGACCGACGCAGCCCCCGCCGGAAGCGGTTGAAGCAACCGGACGCGAGCCCGCTGCAGCGCAGAACATCCCCTGAACAACGGCAAACACGAGGCGTCATACGGCCCGGAAATCACCAACCCACGCGCTCACGATTAAGCACAGATTGCCTTGTGCCGACTCGTCGTCCTGTGAACTACAGTGCGCAGGCTGCGGCACAACCGGATATTCTCCGCAGCCCGGCGCACGACCTGAATTTCGATCTTGTCCATGCAACGGACGCAGCGAGCGGACTTGCGCTTGCCCGGGAGATCCAGCGCGCCGGTGTGTTGCTGGATATCGGACTGCCCGACCGGTCAGGACTTACAGTACTCGAATAGCTCAAGCAGGATCCTCTCACTCGCCATCTGCCTATTCATACTGTCTCCGCGACCGATCATGCGGAGAAGGCCATGTATCTGGGTGCGATCGGCTATACGTTGAAACCTGCCGCGCGTGAAACGCTCGAGGCAGCGATCCGGCGCCTCGAAAATCGGCTTGAACAGCCGATGCGTCGCGTGCTGGTGCTTGAAGATGATGCTGTGACGAGGGGAAGCATTCGCGAGTTGTTTCAAACAAGCAAAACAGAGGTTGTCCTGACCGCTACGCTTGCGGGTGCGCTCCGGCAACTGGCAACGACCAGCTTTGACTGCATCGTGACCGATCTTGCGCTGCCGGACGGCACTGGCTACGACCTGCTCGAGCAACTGGCAGCCGACGCGTCCCGGGCAGCAGTGCCGGTCATCGTCTATACCGGACGCGTGCCGACGACGAAGAGCATAGGCTGCGGCGCTTTTCAAGGTCGATCATCATCAAAGGCGCGAGATCACCTGAGCGTCTGTTCGCTGAGGTCACACTATTTCTGCACGGTGTGAAATCCTCACTCGCACCCGAGCAGCAAAGAATGCTCCGCGCGGCGCGGCAACGCGATCGTGAATTTGAGGGCCGAACCATCCTGCTGGCCGAAGATGATGTTCGCAACATCTTCGCGCTTTCGCACGTGATCGAGCCACTTGGCGCCACCCTGAAAATTGTGCGCAACGGTCTTGAAGCGCTCCAGACGCTGGAGCGCGAACCCAAAATCGACCTCGTGCTGATGGATGTGATGATGCCGGAAATGGACGGGTTGAGCGCCACACGTGAAATCAGACGCAGCGATCGCTTTGGGCGGGTTCGCGTGATTGCCCTGACCGTCAAAGCAATGGCCGACGACCGTCAGCGCTGTCTTGAGGCAGGGGCGGATGACTACATTTCAAAACCGATCGACGTTGAAAAAATGATCGCGCTTTGCAGAGTCTGGTTACATCAACGGTAATGGACGACCGGATCCGGCAGACCCACAAACGCAACTGCAAACGAGCATCCAGTCACCCGTTTCAACATGGACCCCCGGTTTAGATGGGGTCTACGGGCCTGCGCACGCGCACATCCAGATCTCAGCGTGCTGTACGGTCCCTGCGATATTTTGCCCTGCTCCCGGGCGACCGACGACGACTAGCCCCGGGAATCGACCTCGACGGCCTCGATATTTCTGGTGCAAACCCTCGTCGGGAGCGAGGCCAGCTTTGTTGCGTGGCCGCGCTGCCGATCAATGCCGCCAACCGTCCTCGCTTGCGTCGCGTGACAGCGCAGGAAATCCGGCTCTATCTGAGTGGCAAGGCCTGGCAAATCAGTGACTGATTGCTTCCAGCGCCAGACCTCTTGTTGGCGGTCCGAGCAGGATCATGCAGATAGCGACAAGCATTGAAATACCGATAAATACCGCCACGCCGGCCACACCGTAGCCATGCAACAATATCCCGATTGCAAGGCCAGCGAAGGCGGCTGAAATCCGGCTCCACGAATATACGAATCCGATCGCCCTTGCGCGAACGCGGGTTGGATAGAGCTCCGCCTGATAGCCGTGATAGGCGTACGACATGATGTTCGAAGACAGCGTGAACAGAACGCCAAGCGCGATCAGCAGCCACGGTGCCGAGACTTGCGAAAAGATTGCGATCACAACTGCCATGGTCACCAGCCCGCCAACGATCTGAACCTTGCGCTCCGCCCGATCTGCGAAGAATGTGCCGATCAACGGGCCGAAAGGATTCGCAATGGCGATGACGAACGCGTAACCCAGGCTCGCCGTGACATGGATGCCGCGGTGAATCAGAAGCGTTGGCACCCAGGCTGCAAACCCGTAGAACCCGATCACCTGGGCCATGTTGAATACCGACAGGATAATCGTGCGACGGCGATACTGCGGCGCAAAAATTTCTCCGAGTGTGCCGTCCCGCTGACTTTCCGGTGCGACAGTCTGTGGCGCGGGCAGCGCGACGCCCTTCTCCGACACCACGCGGCGCTCGATGTCCGCCACGATACGCTCGGCTTCGTCAATCTTTCCGTGACGGGCCAGCCAACGCGGGCTCTCGGGAATATGGCGTCTCAGGATCCAGACGACGATCGCTCCCACTGAGCCGATCAATATCACGACTCGCCAGTAGTCGAGACCAAGTGGCTGTGTGCCTTTCAATGCAAACGCAAGAAACGCTACCACAGGTACAACTGAGAACGTGATGAACTGATTGATAGCGTAGGCTCGGCCCCGTTGACCGCTTGAAATCAGTTCGGAAATATACGTGTCGATCGTTACCAGTTCGACGCCAATGCCAATGCCGGCAATGAAGCGCCAGATATCCAGGCCTAAACCCGAGGACTGGAAAGCCATGATGATCGTGCACACCATGTACCAGATCAGCGACCACGTAAAGATCAGCCGTCGGCCAAATCTGTCGGCGACATAGCCAAATGCTAGCGTACCCACCCAAAGACCAGCGAACGTGGCGAACACAAAGGTGCCGAAGCCGGAAACGGCAAGAGGCTGAAGCGACGCGAGAAACCCCAGCGATTCCGGCTTGAAAAGCCCCGACTGGGTCATACCCGGGGCGACATAACCGGTGAAGAAGAGATCGTAAAACTCAAAGACTCCACCGTAAGCGTCAGCGGATCCCGTCTTGAATCGCGACTTCCCGAATGTGAAGGTGATGCTTTCGTGAGAACGAGGGCAATGCGATGGAAGACGAGAACATTAAGGCTGCAACGGCGATGGGTACGCGTCGCCCACGGCAAGGGGAAGCGTTCTGGGGCGAAATGGTCACCACCTGGAAAGCGAGCGGTGTCGGCGCTCGGCGGTTTTGCCGAGAACAGGGTCTGGCGGTAAGCACCTTCAGCCTGTGGCGCAAGAAGCTCTCAAGCCCGGTCAGAGAGATTAAACAGCCACTCGCGGTTACTGCGGATGCCGCATTCATCGGTTCCAATCTGGATGGTGAACTGGCTTCCTCAAGGCCGCTTGTTGCAACGCCGGCGGCGGATGTATCGCCGTCGCGTGACGGGGTGACGCTCTCGCTCGCTGGCGTTCGTATCGAACTGAGCGGCGTTCACGCCGAGCGCATCGTGCGATATGTGCTCGGGCAGCTCGGAGGTGGTCGGTGCTGATTACCTCGGACGTTCGCGCTTACATTTGTCGCGACCCGGTCGACATGCGCAAGGCGATCGATGGGCTGTCTTATCTCGTCGAGCCGCTACTTGCTCAGAAGCCTGCATCGGGCAACCTGTTCGTTTTCGTGGCGCGAGACCGCTCCAAAGTGAAGATTCTTTATTGGGACCGGACCGGTTTCGCGCTTTGGTATAAGCGTCTCGAAAGAGGCCGTTTCCCGTCACCCTCATTACTCGCTCAGCGCGGCTTCACGCTCGCGGAACTCAACGCATGGCTCGAAGGCATCGAGATCCCGGCGCGAGAGCCACACCGCACCGTGGCAGTGACGCGCGTGGCATGAGGTGCTCCAGCGCGGCCCCGAGCTTGTAAACGTGGCTTGAGTTAGGCATCATGGAGCACATGCCACCCAACGCCGTCACTGTCGCGGATCTTCCCGTCGAGCCCGATGCGCTGCAAGCATTCGCGCTTGAACAGAACCGGCTCGCACGGGTGTTGTGGGAGCAGTTGGAAATCCTTCAGTATCAGATCGCGCAGTTGAACCGTGCGCGCTTTGGCGTGAGCTCCGAGCGCCTGGCGGGCCAAGCCGAGCTGTTCGACGCCGCAACCGATATCCCGGCACCGCCGGCGGTCGACGCCATTCCCGTAGGGAGTCACACCCGTAAAGGGCGTCCGGCGCTACCGAAGGACCTGCCGCGCACACGCATCGAATACGATCTGAGCGACGAACAGAAGATGGCGTTCGATACGCTTGCACGGATCGGCGAAGAGCGCAGCGAGACGCTGCATTACGAGCCGTCCAGGCTCACCGTCATTGAGCACATCCGCTTCAAATACGTGGCGAAGAAGGATGGCGAATCGACCATCGTGACCGCAAGCGCTCAGCCGTCGCCGCTGCCAAAGAGCAATGCGAGCGCGAGCCTGCTCGCCAATGTCCTGGTCAATACCTATGTCGATCATCTGCCGTTGAATCGACAGGAAATGCGCTACGCGCGCCGTGGTGTGTACTTGCCACGCGCTACGTTGTGCGAATGGAAGCTGGCATCTGCTGAGCTGCTCTCGGTACTGCTGCCTGGTTTGCGCGCTCACCAGTTGAAGGCGCCGCGCATGCACGTGGATGACACGACGCTACCTCTGCTTGAGCGAGGGCACCCATCAACGCGCACAGCACGATTATGGGGTTATCTGGGCGCGGGCCAGCGCAACGAGAACGGCGTCTGGGTCGACCACCCGCCAGCGGTCGTGTTCGAGTTCGCTGAGTCACGCGCGGGCGCGCATCCGCTGCTGTACCTGAATAAATACAAAGGCTATCTGCAAGCCGACGCGTACAGCGGTCATGGCGCGCTTTACGCGCGAGGTGACATTATTGAGGTCGGATGCTGGGCTCATTGCCGTCGACGGTTCTTCGAAATTGCCAAGGCTCAGAAAGACCCCGGCCTCGCGGCGCAGGCACTGCAGTGGATCGCCAAGCTATATGCGATTGAATCACGTGTCAAAGACCAAACCCCGGACATCAAACTTGCAGCACGGCAAGCGCAGACGTTGCCGGTGTTGGCACAGTTTCGTCAATGGCTAGAGGCAAACAGCATCGGTTTGCCCGCGCAAGCCCCGCTCGGCAAGGCCTTCGGTTATGCGTTGCGACATTGGGAGGCGCTTGTCCGATATACAGAGAACGGCGTCCTGTTGCCAGACAACAATGCGCTTGAGCGCCAAATCAGACCGATTGCCCTCGGAAGGTCGAACTGGCTGTTCGCGGGGTCTCCACGAGGTGCGCGTGCGGCGGCAACAATGTATTCACTCCTTGGGACCGCTCGCCTTAACGGTATCGAACCCTATGCGTGGCTCGAACGAACACTTGAGAAACTGCCGTCGTATCCCGTCAATCGCGTGCACGAGCTCTTGCCGCTCGCCCGTTAAAACACCTCTACATCATGGACATTCTGGATTCGCTTCGGCAGGCGCCTAGTGCCGAACTCTATCGCCTCTATCTTGCTATCGGCAAAATGCTTGATGACCCCCGACGTATTCTCGAAATACGTCAACGCCTGCACCTGGGGATGGCCGTCAACTACATCGGCGACAACCCGCTTGGACCACCGGCGCAAGGCACCATAGTCGAACTTCGTCAAACACAGGCTGCAGTTCAGGATAGCGCGACTCGACGCCGTTGGGGCGTGCACTATGCAGCGATCATCCCAGAAACTTCCAGTGCTCAGCCTCACGTCGAACCGACACCACCGCCGAGAACGCAGCGTGAAGAATTCTTCATCGGCGACACAGTCGGCTTCACCGACAAGCACCTAAGCGAGCGCGTCGGAATCGTCGTGAGGCTGAATGCCAAGACCGCATCGGTCGCCGTCAATGACACCGATGGCCACTGGCGCGTTTCGTACTCTCTATTGCGAAAGATCGTCGACATTTAGCCGCGAAAACTGCCCTAACGGGTTGTGCTGACGGATACACTCCACCAAGCGAAATCAGGATCACCATGGTCCACACGGTGCGTGACGGCGGCAGCCGGTCAAGTCGTGCAGCTATTTCGGCAGCTTGTTGCTGGGACATAGGCCCTCTCATCTCGAAGGATGCAGCATTTGGGATCTCGGCACCGCAGCCCTTCTCCCTGGATACCGCAGCGGCGGTTTCACAGCCTGATTCATCCGACCGGATCTCGAATCCAATTTCGCACATACTGACCTGTAATCGCAATACGTGTCAGTACCAACGTGCGTCTCTTTGCAGTTGGTCCCGGAAACATTCCGCGGATTGAATTCTCATAGCTCGAACGTCGGGTGAGACGCCCAGATTGCGCAGGTGAACAGGGCTGGGCGAACCCATGCACATCAAACAGTCATCAACTCAGGATCCGGATTCGGGAGCGAGAAAATGGAAACTGTTCAATCGCCGCATGAAGATAACAGCCGTCGCCAATGGCTGATCACCCCATCAATCGCAGGCGGCATCGCCGGCGTGGCAACCCTGGTCCCTTTCGTTGCCTCGATGGCGCCGTCGGAGAAAAGCAGAGCTGCCGGTGCGCCCGTCGCGGTCGACATCAGTCGGCTGCCACCAGGTGCCATGATCACGGTCGCGTGGCGCGGCGTGCCTGTTTTTCTCGTCAATCGCGCACCAGCGATGCTCCAAGCGGTCAACATCGCAAATTCCATGGTCGCAGACCCATCGACGGAGCGTCCCTTCTCGATGCCGCTGCCGGACTATTGCAAAAACGAATATCGCTCCCGCGCCGATCATCAGAACCTTCTTGTCGTCGTAGGCGTTTGCACGCATCTCGGCTGTACACCACGGCCACGCTTTGAGCCAGGTCCGCAGGTAAACCTGCCGGATAGCTGGCCCGGCGACTTCCTGTGCCCCTGCCACGGGTCGACGTATGATCTTGCCGGCCGAGTCTTTAAAAACAAGCCCGCGCCGGAAAATCTCGACGTACCGCAATTCAGGTTCGCGTCGGCGACAACGGTAACGATTGGTGAAAATGAACGAGGAGAGGCGTAACGGGATCGTCTGGTAACGACGCGGCAGCATCAGGGCGGTCAGCACCGGTCACTACCGCAAGCTTCCTCATGGTGTCTTCCCCTCAGGTAAGCGAACTGAAACGAATCGTTGAAACCCGGACTCCGCGCTACTTGTGCAATGCGCTGCGCACGCCCGACACATCGTGCGTCGTCACCGGAGCCGCCGCGTTGCCCCACGTGTTGCGAATAAAAGTCAGCACATGAGCCACTTCGTTGTCGTCGAGCTTGTCGGCGAAGGCCGGCATCTTGCTCGGCTCGGGTCCTTCTTCGGTATGCGGGCTGCCACCGCCTTCGACAAGCAGACGCACGAGCGACGTCGTCGAAGCCGACAGCACCGCCGGATTACCCGCGAGCCGCGGGTACTTCTGCGCTACGCCCCCGCCGTCCAAGTGATGGCATCGCGCGCAATAACTCGCGTAGATCCCCGCACCCGGCCGCTCGACGTCGCCTGTCTTCAGCGCTTGCGCGGTTTGCTGCGCTGCACGTGAACGGCCATTGAAAAGTCCACTCTGCGCACGTGGTGGCAGGCTCTTCAGATAAGCGGCAATTGCATTGAGGTCCGCCTCGCTCATGTATTGCGTGCTGTCCTCCACGACCTGCGCCATGCTCCCGAACGTGATCAATCCGCCGCCGTGGCCATGTTTCAGGAACGCGGCGAGATCGGCGGCAGGAATTCGGCCGAGACCCGACCCGGGATCGGCGGTGAGGTTCGGCGCAAACCAGTGGTCATTGGTACCGCCCGTCAGATAGAGCCTGCTGGATTCGCTGTAGCCGCGCTCCTCATAGGCGGGACCGCGCGGCGTGTGGCAGGCGCCGCAATGGCCGAGCGATTGCACCAGATAGCCGCCACGATTCCATTGCGCGTCGCGCCCGGGCTCTGGCTTGAACGGGCCGCCCGGTGCGAACGCCCAGTCCCAGAACATGAGTGCCCAGCGCTGGCTGAACGGGAACGGCAATCGGGTCTCAGGCGCGGCTACGGCGACAGGTTGCACGCCATGCATGAAGTAGGCGTAGAGCGCGTGCATGTCGTCGTCTGTGATCTTTGCGAACGAAGGGTATGGCATCGCCGGATACAGCCGCTTGCCGCCAGGCGCGACCCCGTCGCGCAACGCACGCGCGAAATCGTCGTAGCTATAGCTGCCAATGCCTACGTGCAGATCGGGCGTGATGTTCGACGAATAGATCGTGCCGAACGGCGACGCCATGCCAAGGCCGCCCGCGAATGGCGGGGACAGGATTGGCCTGATTCCTGGTTGCGTCACGCGTGGCGCGGCCGTGTGGCAGCCGGCACAATCGGCCGCTTGAGCCAGGTAGGCTCCGCGTGCGATTTGAGCGGCGTCGGCGGTGCCGTTGACTGCCCCGCTCGCAGCGACAATCGCCGCATTCGCCGTTGGTGCGGCCGCCGGCGACGCCGCGATGCTTCCCGTGATACCTGACGCAAGCGCCGACGCCACCACCACGCCGAACGCCGCGCGCTTCTGTAACCGCAAGCGCTGCGGGGCACATCGAGGAACCGGGTTATCGTCGAAGGTACGCATCGTCACCACCACCTGCAAGGCGACACGATTGCCAAGGCGACATCGGTCGCGATCAGTGCGAACAGGAATACCGCGCTGCACATTGCCGCCACGCAGCTCAGAAACCACTCCAGCTCAGCCCGGGTGCGCCGCGCGCCGCTCAACGCGCCCCACTGCTTCGGTCCAATCTTCCGCACATTGCGCCACGCGATCAGGCTGCCGAATGCACCCCCGACCAGACATACTCCACTGATCGTGAAGAGCGCGGGCTGCATCCACGGCACGATCGGTGCAGATAACGGATGGTTGAACGGATAGCAACTTTGCGCGGCCAGGGTTTCCGCTATCACCATTTGCAGAAGCCATGCGAGTGGCGGCACCAGCAGGCCGACCAGCGCCCGCCGCATCGATAGATGCGCGGCCTCGCGCATTCCATTCGTTCCGCCACCCGGGCGCGGCGTCGTGTGCTCGCTCATGTCGCCCCCCGAAAGAGGTAAGGCGTCAGATAGAGGGTGCTGAAAATGAAGAGCCAGACCACATCGACGAAATGCCAGTACAGACCACCGATCGTCAACGTGGCGCAGCGCGTTTCGTCGAAGTAGCCGAGCGCGGTCCATAGCAGCAGAAACAGCAGGACAACAATCCCGACCGCGACGTGCGTCATATGGAAACCGGTGATCGTGAAGTACAGCGATCCGTAAAGATGCGTGGTCAGGCCATACGGGTGATCGTGCCACTCGACCAGTTGAATGCCGATGAATACGCAACCGAGCACGACTGCGAGCGCCATTGACATCACGCCCCAACGCAGACGCCTGCGACGCACGCAGCGCTCGCATAGCCAGACGAACCCGCTGCTCGAAAGCAGAATGCCCGTATTCGCGATGCCGAGCCCGAGTTTGGGAAGCCCTTCAGGCGGCCAATGCTGCGAGCTTTGCGAAGCCAGATACAGATACGAAAAGATCAGATAGCCGAACAACGCGCCTTCGGTGGCGATCAGCGTGAGGCAACCCCACCATCCCCCAGAGCGCTCGCCTGCGCTGCCCATAGGCAACGGACGCGCGGGCCCGGCGGGTTCAGACAACGGCTGATTCAGATCGACAGCGTCGCTCATGTCAGCCTCCCGCGTCGTGAACCGCTGTCGGCTCACGCTGGATCAACGCACGTTCAGGCCACAACCAGACGATGACCGATACCGCGCAGCCCGCCAGCATCGCGCCCGCGAAAATCCACGCACTGAGCGCGAGCCCCGCGAACACGAGTGTCGCGAACACCGCAAGCCAAAACGGCGCATACGAATCACCGGGCATCTTCAGGATCACATCGGGAAGCGCTTCGAGCGCGGTCGTGCCGAGCGCTTCGCGTCCCTGTGCGAGCAGATAGCCTTCGTCGAGTTGCGAGCGCGTATGGACGGCGACGCCGGGTTCGTCGATCCGGCCTTCCCACAATGGATGGCGACTCGCGAGTGTTGGCACGACCGCGAAGTTGTACGGTGGCGGCGGAGAACTCACCGACCATTCGAGGGTGGGCGCGTCCCACGGATTGTCGCCCGCTGGTTTGCCGTGCTTCAGGCTCACTAGCAGATCGACCAGAAAGATCAGCACGCCCGCCGCGAACAGAAACGAGCCGAGCGACGTGACAAGATTGACCGTATTCCATCCCATATCGGCGGGATAGGTGTAGATGCGCCGCGGCATGCCCAGCAGTCCGGCGATATGCATTGGAAAGAAGGTCACGTTAAAGCCGATGAACAGCACCCAGAAGCCGATCTTGCCGAGGCGCTCGCTCATCATCCTGCCGGTGAATTTCGGAAACCAGAAGTAGATGCCCCCGATCACTGGAAAAACGTTGATGCCGAGCAGCACATAGTGCAGATGCGCGACCACGAAGTAAGTATCGGTGAGTTGCCAGTCGAACGGCACGGCTGCCGTCATCACCCCCGACACGCCGCCCACCACGAACAGCAGCACAAAGCCCGCGAAGAACAGGAATGGCACGCGGAATACCGGCCGCCCCGTCCAGATGGTCGCGATCCAGGCGAATGTGGCGACTGCGCTGGGAATCGCGATCACCATGCTTGCCGCGCCAAAAAAAGACAATGCCAGCGCCGGAATGCCGGTCGCGAACATGTGGTGAATCCAGACCACGAAACCGATCACCATCGTCGCGACCGTGGAAAGCGCAACCGGGCCATAACCGACCAGCGGACGCCGACAGAAGACAGGCAAAGCATCCGATACGATACCCATGGCCGGCAATACGACCGCGTAGACCCACGGATGCGCGAAGATCCAGAACAGGTGTTGCCAGAGCAGCGGTCGGCCGCCGTTGAGCACATCAAAAAAGTGCGTGCCGATGCGCCGGTCCATCCACAGCAGAAAAAACGCGAGGCTTACCGAGGGCACCGCCAGCAAATTGCCGCCCGACGCAGTCAAGGTGCCCCACACCAGCACCGGCATACGGTCGAGCGACATGCCCGGCGCACGCATACGCAATAGCGTGACCACAAAATTCATCGAACCGACGGTCGTCGAGATGCCGAGCAGCACCATGCCGAGCGCGTAGACATCGATATTCGGCCCGGTGCTGTATTCAAGTCCGGAGAGGGGCGCGTAGTTGAACCATCCGGCGTCCGGCGCCTGTCCTGCCGGAAAACTCGCGTAAAGGAAAATCCCCGCGAATAGAAACAACCAGTAAGACAGCGCATTCAGGCGCGGAAACGCCATGTCGCGCGAACCGAGCACGAGCGGCCACAAGTAATTGGAGAAACCGGACAGCACCGGCAGCGCGTAGAGAAAAATCATCGTCACGCCATGCATCGTGAAAAGCTGGTTATATTGCTCAGGCGTAAGCACCGTCGCATTCGGGCGCGCAAGCTGGATACGCATGATCAGCGCTTCGATACCACCCATCAGCAGAAAGACGAAGGCGGTGACGAGGTAACGCAGGCCGATAGTTTTATGGTCGACCGTGGACAACCAGCCTCGCCAGCCCGGCGGTGCTTCCCATATCTCATGCAGGCGCTTCTCGTCCACACTGCCCGGCGCCACCCGCCCATGCTGGGGCGTGCGGACCAGTGGCAAGCCGGCAGCAACGCCGCGCAAAGTGCGTTGCGATGCGTCACGTGTTGCGGCAGTCGAGGGATGATCGGGCATTGAAAGGCGCTCCGTGATGTCAGCAGGGTTTCAATGCAGCGTCGCCAGATAGGCCGACAATGCGGCGGCATCGCCGGTGGTCAACGCAATATCGGGCATCAACGCTTCGGGTTTGATCTGCTGCGCATGCTCGATCCAGTCGAGCAGGTGATCCGGTGTATTGGTGAGCGTGCCCGCCGCGATCGTGCGGCGCGAGCCGAGATGCGTGAGGTCGGGCGCTTGCAGGCCTTGGGCATCGGTGCCGCGAATCGTGTGACAACCCGCGCAGCGCTCCGTGAACAGATGCTGTCCGGCCAGCACCGCAGTGCTCTTGCCGGCAGGTGTCACGCTCTGCCCTTGCGCGTCGCGCCACGCATTGAAATCCACGGCGTTTTGCGCGACCACTTCGAAAGCCATATGCGCGTGTTGCGCGCCGCAAAACTGCGAGCATTGCCCGCGGTAGACCCCCGGACGGTCCGCCTGAATCCACTGTTCGTTGATTTGTCCGGGAATGGTCTGCGTCTTCCCCGCGAGTTGCGGGACCCAGAACGCGTGCACGACATCCGCGCTTTTCAGTTCCACTTTGACCGGCTCGCCAACCGGAATATGGATTTCGTTCGCCGTGCTGAAATTACGTGCCGGATTGGGATCGTCGGCGTAATCGACTTTCCACCACCAGTCATATGCGGTGACGGTGATCGTCAATTGGGGATGCGTGGCTGGCGACGCAACCGACTCCAGCGTCATCAGGATGTACACGAGCATGGCCAGCAACGCGACCGCCGACATACCTGTGCCAATGTAAATCCAGCGCATCCCACCGGCCTCGGCGTGCAACGCCCCGGCCGCGACCGTCGGGCGCTTGCGGGTGATCGCCCCCACCAGCAACCCCGCGATGATCAGGGTCACCAGGACCGCAATAGTAGCTAGCACCCAGCCAAGCCGCATCGTCGGACTGGCCGCAGGGCCAGCCGCGTGAAGGAAGTAGTTCAGCGGAGCGGCCGAATCAGCGCGAACCAGTGACGGCGCAAGCGTGGCCAGCAAGGAAACGCCTCCGAGCCATGCGCGTGGATATCGTGTTTTGATTGTCATCCCTGCGGTCACTATTCACGCTCCCTGGAATCACGGCCGTGCAGGCGTGCCCTCTGTCTGCAAGCGGGACAAGGTGGAAAAAGCAGTAGCAAAAAACGATCCTCGACAGCACCTTGACGTCGGCTTTCATTTCTTCCGGAGTGAGTCGCCCGACATTACTCTTCTGAAAGAACGCGGAACAATGCTTGCGAAGACATAGGCAATCCCATTCCTTCTGCCTGGAGCTGTCCATGTCCCAAACCGTTGGTGACTTCATTATCGAGCGGCTGCATGCATGGGGCGTGCGGCGTATCTACGGCTATCCCGGCGACGGTATCAATGGCGTATTCGGTGCCCTCAACCGCGCGCAATCTGCAGCGAAGAAGTCCAGATCCGGCAATCCCACCTCGCCGATCGAATTCGTCCAGGTTCGCCATGAAGAAATGGCCGCCTTCATGGCCTCCGCGCATGCAAAATTCACCGGCGAACTCGGCGTTTGCATCGCAACCTCAGGCCCTGGCGCGTCGCACCTGATCACAGGCCTCTACGATGCGAGAATGGACCACATGCCCGTGCTCGCCATCGCGGGCCAGCAGGCCCGGGCGGCGCTGGGCGGTCACTACCAGCAGGAACTCGATCTCGCTTCGATGTTCAAGGACGTCGCCGGCGCCTTCGTCGAACAGGCTTCGGTGCCCGCGCAGGTGCGCCATCTTGTCGATCGTGCCGTGCGCACCGCGCTCTCCGAGCGCAAGGTCACGGCGATCATCCTGCCGAACGACCTGCAGGACCTGCCTTACGAAGCCCCCGGCCGCAAACACGGCACGCTCCATTCGGGCGTGGGCTATCGCGCCCCGCGCCTCGTGCCCTATCCCGACGATCTGCAGCAAGCTGCCGACGTGCTCAACGCGGGCAAGAAGGTGGCGATCCTCGTCGGCGCCGGCGCGCTGCACGCGACCGACGAAGTCATCGCCGTGGCTGAAAAACTCGGTGCAGGCGTTGCAAAAGCACTCCTCGGCAAGGCGGTCCTGCCGGACGACCTGCCATGGGTGACCGGCGCCATTGGCCTGCTCGGCACCAAGCCGAGCTATGACCTCATGATGGAATGCGACACCCTGCTCATGATCGGCTCCGGCTTCCCTTACTCGGAATTTCTGCCGAAAGAAGGTGCGGCGCGCGGCGTACAGATCGACCTGAAAGCCGACATGCTGAGCCTGCGCTATCCAATGGAAGTGAATCTCGTTGGCGATAGCGTCGAGACGCTGCGCGCACTGCTGCCGCTCCTTGAGGAAAAAAAAGATCGCGCATGGCGCAAGAAAATCGAAGGCTGGACTGAAGACTGGTGGAAAACGCTCGACAAGCGCGCGCACGAAGCGGGCAAGGACGCGGTCAATCCACAGCGCACCGTCTGGGAACTATCCAAACGCATTCCGGTTAATGCGATCGTCACGAGCGACTCCGGCTCCTGCGCGAACTGGTATGCGCGCGATCTGAAGGTCCGGCGAGGCATGATGTGTTCGCTATCGGGAGGCCTGGCGTCGATGGGCGCGGCGGTCCCCTACGCGATCGCTGCCAAGTTTGCGTTCCCCGAGCGTCCCGTGATCGCGCTGGTCGGCGACGGCGCAATGCAGATGAATAACATGGCCGAACTGATCACCGTGTCGAAGTACTGGGAAGACTGGGCCGATCCGCGCTGGATCTGCATGGTGCTTAATAACAGCGATCTGAACCAGGTCACGTGGGAGCAGCGCGCCATGGAAGGCGATCCGAAGTTCGAGGCGTCGCAGGATATTCCGTCCGTGCCGTATCACAAGTTCGCGGAGCTGATCGGCCTGAAGGGTATTTACGTCGACAACGAGGAACGGATGGGTGCCGCGTGGGACGAAGCACTGGCGTCGGATCGGCCGGTCGTCATCGAAGTGAAAGCCGATCCGAATATTGCACCGTTGCCGCCGCATATCACGCTCGCGCAGGCCAAGGCGTTTGCGTCGATCTTGATGAAGGGCGATCCAAACGAAGGCAATGTGATCGTCGAAACGGCCAAACAGGTGCTCGGCGCAGTACTCCCCGGTCATCACGACAAGTAAGCGCGCCATGAAGCATCGCACCGCAACGAACGGCGCTTCGCAAGCGCCAGTCACCGCCTTACGCGCCAGTGCTTACCGCATTCCGACCGACGCGCCGGAAGCGGACGGTACATTCGCGTGGGAGGCAACTACGCTGGTCGTTGTCGAAGTGGACGCGGCCGGGGCGACGGGAATCGGCTACACGTATAGCGATAAAAGCGTCGTCGCATTGATTCATGACACGCTCGGTGAATTCGTGTTGCACAGCAACGTATGGAACATTCGCGAGGTCTGGCAGCGCATGCAGCGTCAGGTGCGCAATCTCGGGCGTTCGGGTCTGGCGGCCACGGCGATCTCAGCGGTTGATTGCGCGCTGTGGGATCTGAAAGCGAAGCTGCTCGGCTTGCCGCTCGTGCAGTTGCTCGGCGCGGCGCGCGAGTCGGTGCCGCTCTACGGTAGCGGCGGCTTTACGACTTATAGCGACAAACAGATGCGCGAGCAGCTAGCCGGCTGGGTCGAGCGAGATGGGTGCCGCTGGGTAAAGATCAAGATCGGAACCGAGCCGGAGAAAGATCCCGTGCGAATGGAAACGGCGCGCGCAGCGATTGGCGATGCGGGACTTTTTGTCGACGCCAATGGTGCATTCACGCCGAAGCCCGCGCTGCATTGGGCGCAGCGCTTCACGGAGCAGCGGGTTGAATGGTTCGAGGAACCGGTCTCGTCGGACGATGCTGCGGGCTTGCGCTTCGTGCGTGAGCGCGCGCCCGCTGGCATGGAGATCGCCGCCGGCGAATACGGCTACACGCTCGACGACTTCCGGCAACTGCTGGCGGCGCAATCGGTCGATGTCCTGCAGGCCGACGTGAGCCGCTGTGGCGGCATCACCGGCTTCATGCAGGCCGCCGATCTCTGCGATGCCTTTCACGTGCCGCTGTCGGCTCACTGCGCGCCCGCCTTGCATCTGCATGTTGCGTGCGCCGTGCCGCGCCTGCGTCATCAGGAATGGTTTCACGATCACGTACGGATCGAGTCGATGCTGTTCGACGGCGCGCCGCGGGCGATAGACGGGGCCATCGCGCCCGATCTGACCCGCCCGGGTTGCGGCCTTGAATTCAAGTTTCCCGACGCCGCGCCGTATCAGCTCAAATAACAAAGGGACCCGCTTACATGAGTTCTCAACGAGTTTCAGGGCTGGTTTGCGCTGTGGCGGGCGTGACAGCCGTGGCCGCACTCGCGCTGCGGGCGAAGCGCGAAAGCGCGGGCCTCGAAACGACGAGCGCGATAGAGCGCGCCTTGGGTGCGAGCAACCTTGCCGCGCCCGCGCGATTGACTCTGTTGCCTGCGCCTCAAACATCCGGCGTCCAGACTCACATCGCAGCAGCCCGGCGCTTTAATCACAGTTCCGCGCTGCTCGCGCTCTCCGTACTCACCGACAGCGCGATGGAGCACTATCGCGGCTCGTTCGACAACCCGGCGATGTATACGCCGCTCGTCTCTGCCACGCTCTCGCTGCTGGCCGGTCTGCATGGCGGGCGGGATCACCGGCAGCAGACTCATCAACTGCGCCACGCGATCTATCTCGGCGCGGCCGTCGCGGGCGTCGCGGGGACGGGTTTCCACCTGTACAACGTCACGAAACGGCCCGGCGGCTGGAGCTGGAACAACCTCTTTCATGCGGCACCGGTCGGTGCACCGATGGCGCTGCTGCTCTCTGGCGCGCTTGGCGCCGTCGCCGAACAGTTGCGCGACGAGCCCGCGCACGACCCGCAATTGTTCGGCATGCCGGCCGGTCGTGCACTTGGGCTGCTGGTGAGCGCGGGGTTGATCGGCACGGTCGGCGAAGTCGCGCTGCTGCATTTTCGCGGCGCGTTCCAGCATCGCGCGATGTACGCGCCGATCCTCGTACCACCGCTCGCCGCCGCGCTGCTCGCCCAAGCCGCCCTCGCCGCGCCACGCGAGCGCTGGCTCACGCGGCTCTGGCTGCGCGCCACCACGGCGCTCGGCTTTGTCGGCGCGGGATTCCACGCACGCGGGATTGCGCGTCGCCAGGGCGGCTGGCGCAACTGGAGCCAGAACCTGTTCAACGGGCCGCCCCTGCCAGCGCCACCGGGCTTTTCTGCGCTGGCGCTGGCCGGCCTCGCGGCCCTGCGTCTGAGAGAGAGCGAAACATGAGCGACCCGAACCGCACGACCAGATCCACCCGCTACCCCGGCTACGATGTACTCGACAAACGCAGCACGCCGTCATGGGACGAAGCGACCCGCAGCGTGATCGCGCAACGGCTCGCCACGCCAGCCGAGCCACACTTCTTCAATGCGATCGAATGGCTGACGGTACGCGCGCTGTGCGCGTGCATCGTGCCGCAGGCAGATGCGCTGCCAGTGGTTCCGCTTGCGCAGTTGCTCGATGCAAAGCTCGTGAAAAATACCGGCGACGGCTACCGCGACGCCCGCCTGCCGCCGCTTCAGCAGGCATGGCACACCGGCCTTGCCGCGCTCGATGCCGAGAGCCGCGCGCGTCACGAGTTGCCGTTCAGCAGCCTTGAAAAGCCCAGCCAGGTGGCGCTGCTCGAATCGATGCAACGCGGCGAACTGACGAGCGACGCATGGCACGGCATGCCCGCCAGACTTTTCTTCGCCGAACGCCTGCTGCATGACATCTGCAGCATGTACTACTCGCACCCGCACTCGTGGAGCGAGATCGGCTTTGGCGGGCCGGCCAATCCCCGTGGCTACGTGCGCATGTATTACGACCGGCGCGACCCATGGGAGGCCGCTGAAGCGAAACCCGGCGACGAAGACGAAGCCCGCAAGGAGAACCAGCGTGCTCGATGAAGCCCAGCACCATCCGCGCGGCAAGAATGGACGCGCGCCCGATGTGTTCGAACGTGGCGGCTGGGTGCCGATGCGCGAGTATCCGAATGACGAGGAAGTCGACTTCGCGATCGTCGGTACAGGTGCTGGCGGCGGAACGCTCGCCTGCCGGCTGGCGGAGCAGGGCTTCAAGGTCGTCGCATTCGATGCCGGCGCATGGTGGCGTCCTCTCGAAGAATTCGCCTCTGACGAAAGTCATCAGGCGAAACTCTACTGGACCGACGAGCGCATCTGCGACGGCGAGAACCCCCTCAAGCTCGGCAATAACAACAGCGGCAAGGCCGTCGGCGGCAGCACGGTGCACTTCGCGATGGTGTCGCTACGCTTCCGTCCGGAATGGTTCAGATCGCGCAGTGTGCTCGGCTATGCTGCGGACTGGCCGCTCGATTGGCGGGAGATGTGGCGCTACTACGCGCAGGTCGAGGACGCGTTGAAAATCTCGGGTCCGGTCAATTATCCCTGGGGGCCGAAGCGGGCTCGCTATCCGTATCGGGCGCATGAACTGAATGCGGCGGCGCTCGTGCTCGCGCGCGGCGCGGAGGCGCTTGGCATCGACTGGGCGGCCACCCCTTTGGCGACGTTGTCGGCACCGCGCGGCAAAGCGCATCCGTGCGTGTATCGCGGCTTCTGCACCTCAGGGTGTGCGACCAACGCCAAACAGAGTGCACTGGTCACGTGGATTCCCCGCGCGCTGAGCGCCGGCGCCGAAGTCCGCGATCTGGCGATGGTCGGCCGCATCGTCACGAACGACGCCGGGCTTGCAACCGGTGTCGAATACCTGCGCGAAGGCCGTTGGCAATTCCAGCGCGCGAAGAACGTCGTGGTGGCCGGCTATGCAATCGAAACGCCGCGTCTTCTGCTAATGTCTGCAAACGGGCGTTTTCCGGACGGCCTTGCGAACAGTTCAGGTCTCGTCGGCAAGAATCTGATGGCACAGACGAACCAGGCGGTCTACGGAACGTTTGATGAAGAAATCCGCTGGTACAAGGGGCCGCCCTCGCTGGCGATTACAGAACACTGGAATTATAAGGATACCGGCAAGGATTTTTTCGGCGGCTACTGCTATATGAGCCAGGGGCCGTTGCCCGCCGGCTGGGCAAGCGTGCAGAACGGCCGTGGCTTGTGGGGCGATGCGCTGGCCGGCGAAATGCACAAGTACAACCATCAGGCCGGGCTGAAGATCGTCGGCGAAACGCTGCCGCAGGAACGCAACCGCGTGACGCTCGCCGACGAAAAGGACCAGTACGGGCTGCCCGTCGCGCGTGTGACGTATTCGTTGTGCGACAACGACAAGCGGCTGATCGCGCATTCGCTGGATTTCATGGAGCAGGCGCTAGGTGCTGCCGGCGGTAAAGAGATCTGGCGCGAAAACGACGACACGTGCCACCTGAACGGTACAGCACGTATGGGGGATGATCCGTCAGTCAGCGTGGTCAACGCCGATTGCCGGAGCTGGGATATCCGCAATCTATGGATATGCGATGGCTCGGTGTTTCCGACTGTCGGTGGCGTGAATCCTTCGCTAACCATTCAGGCGATAGCGTACCGAACCGCCGATCGCATCGTCGAACTGGCTGCGCAAGGCGAACTTTAAGCCACCCACCCTTGCAGGCCGGATATGCAGAGCGCGAGCCGATTTCAGTCGCGAGAGGTTAATGAAATCGACCTCAAGTCAGGTTAACGCTCCAACGTATCCTGCGCGAGTTTGCCAAGCCGAAAGCTCTCAGCATGTCCCCCATAAGCGAGCTATGACTGAACGGGCGTCCGCCAGCGGAGCGGACGCCCGTTCAGCGACGAGCGCCATGCCATTACGGCTGTCGCTGTCCACCCTGGTGCTGCGGTGCCTTTTGCTGGTTCTGCTGCTGTTGGCCTTGCTGTTTGCCTGTTTCCTTCGGGTCGGCGGGTTGGGAATTCGATTGCTTCGTATCACTCATGTCGACACTCCTTGCCGGATACGCCGGCTGCTTTTACAAAAAGAGCAAGCCGCGTTCCGCTGCGGACGCAGACTTTGCAACCGCAGAGCCAAGCGGGCCGCATTCATCCTGCGGCTTACGCGATTCTCCCTTTGTCATATTCGGTGCGCACGCCCGCGGGCAGCCACGGCTCCTTGTGACAACACCACAGTTCGTAACTCGGCTCATACAGCTCAACACGGTCGAAAGCGCCCAGCGGAAGATCCAACTCCTCGCCATCGAGGTATTCCATGAATGCCACCGATCCGCATACCGGGCAAAAATGCCTTCGCACTTCGGGCGAACTCTGCCAAGCCTGCGTCGGCCCGGAGAACGCTACAGCACCACGGTCGAACATCGCGTAACCGCCGAATACGTTGCCCTGTATTCGCCCGCACGTCATGCAATGGCATATCGACACTCGCCTAGGTCGCGCGCTCACGCGGAACCGCACCGCTCCGCACGCACACCCGCCGGTTTCTTCGATTGGTTCGCTGTTCGTCACCACGATGTACCCCTTCGCCCGCAGTCTGGACTGCGCGCCACCGGTTCTACTTCTCGCTCTTCTTCGGAATCTTTGCACCCGACTTGCGCGCCTGGTTCAACGCAATTGCTACAGCCTGTTTGTGTGGCTTACCGTGTTTTGTTTCGATCTTGACATTGTGCGACACGGTGTCCTTCGACTTCCCTCTCTGAAGCGGCATGATGTTCTCCTGTCGATCAAAATAGTCCTGAGGAAGCAGCCGCCCGGCGGAGCGGCTACACGTGGAGCAATCGCAGCATGCGGCGTGCCACTTTGGCGACGGACGTGCAGCGATGAGGCTCGGTTTTTCCGACCGTCGGCAGCGTCAATCCTTCACCGACCATTCAGGCGATAGCGTGCCGAACCGTCGATCGCATCGTCGAGCTGGCTGCGTGCGGCGAACTGCAAGACATCGCCGTGCGGGTGTACAGGCCCTTAACCCGGGAATGCCCGTTGCTCAATCCTTGAACCCACGCAGAAGGCGTCACGCGATGCCCGCTGCGGCCACCGACCGACGCAAAGGAGTGCGCACATGTCCGACACCAAAAACCAGTTCACCATGCAGGACCCCACGAAGCAATACGCCCAGCCGCCTTTCGAACGCCAGCCGCAGTCGCCCCCGGGCCTCGCGAAACAGATGAACCCGCAGCCCGATCACGGCGAGAACAGCTACAAGGGTTTCGGCAGACTGGCAGGCCGACGCGCGCTGATTACGGGCGCGGACAGCGGGATCGGCCGTGCGGTTGCGATCGCCTTTGCGCGCGAAGGCGCCGACATCGCGCTGAATTACCTGCCGAGCGAAGAAGCGGACGGCCGTGAAGTCATCCAGATGGTCGAGGCCGCCGGCCGCAAAGCTATCGCGCTGCCCGGCGATATCGGCGACGAAGCGTTTTGCACGCAGCTTGTCGATCAGTCGATCGGGCAACTCGGCGGCCTCGATATCCTGGTGAACGTCGCGGGCAAGCAGACTTACGTCGATGACATCGCCGAGCTTTCGACGGAACAGTTCGAAGCGACCTTCCGCACCAACGTCTTCGCCATGTTCTGGCTGTGCAAGGCTGCGTTGCCACATCTGCCGCCAGGCGCGACCATCATCAACACGACGTCGATCCAGAGCTATCAGCCCAGTCCCGGGTTGCTCGATTATGCGTCGACCAAGGCTGCCATCACGGCCTTCACCCATGCACTGGCAAAACAGGTCGTAGGCAAGGGTGTCCGTGTGAATGCCGTTGCGCCCGGGCCGGTATGGACGCCGCTGCAACCGAGCGGTGGTCAACCACAGGAAAAGGTCGAGAGATTCGGTTCCGAGGTTCCGATGAAGCGACCGGGACAACCTGCCGAACTTGCGCCGGTCTATGTGCTGCTGGCGTCGCAGGAGTCGAGCTTCGTGACGGGCGAAGTGTATGGCGTGACTGGCGGCAATCACCTGACGTGATCGGCGCATGTCCTCTGGCAGATCGACCGGCACCTACTGGCTTGCCGCACTTGCCGGTGTGCTTACAACGGGCGCTTCGCGAACCGGCGCGTCCGTCGAACTGGCCGCGCTGCCTGCAGCGCTATCCGCCCGCTTCGCGGCATTGCTGGTGCCCGCCGTGCCGCTCGGGCCGGCGGAATTGCTCAACACACCGCTGCTTGCCGAGTCCATCGCACCTGGGTTCCCGTTGTCCGTCCGCTTGCATCCGGAGGCCACCGCGACCAGCGCGGCGATCGAGACATAAATGAACTGATTCGTCATCGCCTGCTTCATGACCTGGTACCTCCAAAGGTATGTTGTGCAACATCAGGTTGCGTGCCGAATTTCTACCGAATAGCGAGCATTGGTCATGCCCGATTGCGGCTCTGGCAAAACGGTCGCTCTTTCGTAAGGAATGCGCATTGCTCCGCCTCCCGGTGATCACTTGTGACTAATCGACGGCGCACGGGCCCACGTGCGGGGATGGCGCCGTGACGACCTGTTCAACACGATGGCCTGCCGGAGGTACGGATGAATGAAGCGAACATGGACCAACGTCTCGAAGAAATAGAACTGGCGCTTGCCGCTATCTTCGAATCGCCCAAAGCACCAGCGGTCAGCAGTTATGACGAAGGCGCTCGCCTATTCTTGCAGTTATCATGGGTTGTCGAATCTCATCGCGATACGACGCTCGACGCGCGGTGTGTTATCACCCTTTCCCTGGAGCGCGAACAATTCGATCGTTATGCGTCGCTCGATACCGCGCAACGCAAGGCGTTTCAGGCGCGCCTGGCCGAATGGGTGCGCCAGGAGTTTGCCAGGCGCCAGAATTCGCCGGTATTGCAAGGAGACTGCGCAGTGGAACTGGCTATGCCGGACGAAATCCTCTGACTACCGGGCGTGGTCCTCGCATTGGGAAGCAACCTTGCCGCCAGCAGCGCATGGCTACGTGTTGGAAACCGCGCCCAAAAGTACACAACCTGGAATTCGACCCGGTAACGCTTGCCTGCTCGACCGTGGCGGCCAACCCGGCGCGACTTCTGCTTTTCTGTTTACATCGTCCGGTGTACGCTGGATGACTCATGCTACCGTCCCACAGCAAACCAACCGGGGCAGTCTACAGCCCCATCGCCCCTACTGATGACCACGCCAACATCCTCCGATCCGGGCCCTGGACAATCCGGCGCGACGCCTGCTTCGTCTAGATCCCCAACGTTTCCCGTGGTTGGCATTGGCGCATCTGCCGGCGGGATCCAGGCGCTTCTTCGTCTCTTTGAGCAAATGCCCGCGGACAGTGGTATGGCGTTTGTCGTCGTACTGCATCTTTCCCCAAAGTACGAAAGCTGCGCCGACCAGGTGCTGCAGCGGGCAACCTCAATGCCGGTCATGCAGGTTCGTGAGCCGACACACATCGAGAAGAACAGTATCTATCTGATCTCACCGTCCAATGATCTATCCATGTTTGATGGCTACCTTCGCGTGACGCCGGCGGAGCGCCCGCCCGGCAGGCCGGTGGCGATCGAGCGGTTTTTCCGCAGTCTCGCCAATGCACATGGCATTCGCGCCATCAGCGTGATCCTCTCAGGGACAGGTAGTGATGGTACGGCCGGGATTGGCCGGATCAAGGAATGCGGTGGCATTGCACTCGCCCAGAGCCCAGACGACGCCGAGTATGGCGAGATGCCGCAAAACGCAATTGCAACGGGACTCATCGACATGGCGCTGCCCGTCGTCGATCTTCCGCAAAAGCTGATCGAACTGTGGAGTAACGCACAGGTGATACAGCTACCGGCGGTTGACGGTGAGTCTCCGATAGCTGCGGCCCCCTCAAGTGCAAACGCTGCAGAAACGGCGGAAAGCGCATTGCAGGAAATCCTCAAGACGTTGCGGGTCCATACGGGGCATGACTTCCGTCACTACAAGCGCGCAACAGTGTTGCGGCGCATCGAACGGCGCCTGCAGGTCAATGCGCTTCCCGATCTGCCCTCGTACCTCCTTTTCTTGGAACGGCACCCCGACGAAAACAGGGCATTGCTTCGAGACATGCTGATTGGCGTAACCAATTTTTTCCGCGATCGTGAAGCATTCGAAGCGCTGGAACGAGAGGTCGTACCCAGAATCCTGGAAGGTAAAACTGACGAAGAACAAGCTCGCGCATGGGTTGCAGGCTGCTCGACGGGTGAAGAAGCCTATTCGCTTGCCATGCTGTTGTGCGAACGGTTGGCCGAAGGAAACCACGGGCCAGCCATTCAGGTATTCGCCACCGACATTGACGAACGCGCCATCGAGACGGCGCGTTCCGGCCGCTATCTGGAGTCCATCCTGACCGATGTGCCGCCCTCGCGGCTGCGGCAGTTCTTCACACACACGCGGGGATTTTACGTTGTCAGCAAGGCGCTCCGGGAAAAGGTTCTCTTTGCCGCACACAACATCTTGCGTGACCCGCCCTTCTCGCAGCTCGACCTGGTGACGTGCCGCAATCTGCTCATTTATCTTGACCGCGATGTTCAGCGGCAGGTCCTGCAGACTTTTCATTTCGCCTTGCGGCCTGGCGGATTCCTTTTCCTTGGGAAGCTCCGAGTCGGCCGAGATAGCTCAGGACCTGTTCGCGCCCATAGACAAGAAAAACCGCATCTACCGTGCAAATGCCGTCGCTCACAGAACGCGAGTGACACCCCAACTAACGTTGGACGGAAAAACATCGCTCGCATCCCAGGTCGACGTCGGACGGACTTTACCTAGACCTGCGAGTTTTTCGTTCGCGCCGTTGCATCAGCGCGTGATCGAACACTTCTCGCCGCCGAGCATCCTCGTCGACCGCGACGCTGAAATCCTGCATATGTCTGAACACGCTGGACGCTTTTTGCGTTACGTCGGTGGTGAGCCATCGCACAATCTGCTCACCGTTGTGAATCTTCATCTGCGTCTGGAACTGAGAACGGCACTTTATCAGTGCGCTACAGCATGGCAAAAGCGTCGAGGTTAAACGCATACGGTTCTCACGAGGCGACGCATCCTCCTATGTCAGACTCTCTGTGCACCCATTTCACGACGACGCAGCAGGTGGCGACGTCGTCGCCATCTTCTTCGACGAGTTTGACGGAGCAGAAGAGAGCGGCTCAGCTGATCCGGCGCGCCCTGCCAGTCAGGATCGGGTCGTCTCCCATCTCGAAACCGAGTTGATCCGAACGAAAGAACTTCTGCAGTCCAACGTCGAACAATCAAACCTGTCGACCCAGGAACTGAAAGCATCGACCGAGGAATTACAGGCAATCAACGAGGAAATGCGCTCGGCAACGGAAGAATTCGAAACCAGTAAGAAAGAGCTTCAGTCGGTCAATGAGGAATTGGTCACCGTGAATGCCGAGTTGCAAACGAAGGTCGAAGACGAAGCGAGGGCAAACGACGACCTTCAGAATCTCATCGTTTCGAGCGGCATCGCAACGATCTTCGTGGATCGGGCGATGCGGATCAAGCGCTTTACCGCGCCCGCAGTGAATATCTTCAACCTGATCGAGACCGATATTGGGCGGCCGTTGCTGGACCTCCGGCATCGCCTGAACTATCCGGAACTGGCTGCACTACGGTGTGTTCTGGCTGGGCGCCATCGTGACTGGTCTCCTTGCCGTCCTCTACGCGCAGTTGATCGTAAGCGCGAATTAACGCACACCGCAATGAGCCAGCGCGTAGGGCTAGATCATGCAGGAACTAATACGTCGAGCGGCTCGGCAACGTTGAACGGCAACAGATCGCTGATATCCGCATCCGCTGCACGCTGCGGTAGTTCGGTTAGCACGCGAAGCAGATAGGTGTACGGTTCAACGTTGCACGCGCGGCACGTGAGCATCAAGCTATAGATGATGGCGCTCGCCTTCGCCCCGGCGACGGTGTCACTGAACAACAGCAGTTCAGCGCGACCTTCGTGGTCAAGATTGCCTGAATCGTTCATTTCTCGTTTGGTATCGATCTGAATGGACGCAGAGTCAACAGTCTACGGCGTTGGGTTAGGTCGCAATGGGCAAGTATGCATGCATGGGACGCGGAAGTTCACAGTCCGACCTCACCAGCAGCGTCGCCGAGCGCGATGCAACCGCGACCACTTCCGATCGATTTTTGTAGCTCACGACGTTTCGGCGTGAGCCGATCAGTGAGCCCGCCTTTGCTGTCACGATCACAAAGCTATCCAGTTCTCGCTACTCCATGTTCAGACTTCCGCGCAGAGTCCACGGTCGAACGACGGCGCATCATTTTCGTCGCGATCAGTCGCCGCCCGTTTGAATGGTTACTTTCTTTGCTCTATAACTGTATCAGCAGTCCGAAGTGGACGTCTGTCCCATGCCGACGGCGCGAAAGCCCACGAACTTTGACTCGGAAGGAGGTTTAGCGATTGCGACCGGATGAACCAATGCTTTGTCTTTTCGACTCTCGATTAGCCTGGGTATCGGAGGTAATCATGCAATGTGGGTACCGTGGATGGATCATCGACGCGACTCCCGATTTCTCCCTTGGGAAATTCTTTGCACATGCGCGTTTGGTCCGCGTTTCGACTGACGATGAAGCCAACAGTGAAGTGCACATCGAGCGTGATCTTTCCTATTTCGACACAGAGGAGGAGGCGATCCAGGTTGCCCAGGATTTGGCGTATGCATGGATATGCGGGCACGCCGGCACCGTCGAAAGTTCGCGGGCCTAAGACGCCGAGATCCTGATATCGCTGAAAAGGGGTCGCTCACCATTTCAGTCTACAGCAGCTTTTATGAAGCGAATGCAGAGATTCCGTCTTCACTTCGCCCGACACTTGCAATTGGCCCTTAAGCTTTCCTTAAGCCTGTCTGACGCGATTTCGATTAGCACGCGCGTCGCTTGTCATATCAGACCACAGACAGATCCGACCCGCTGCAAGCTCAGAGTTGCACCTTCTCTCAGGTTCTAGCTCACCCGGATGCCAGATCCTTTCAAGCCGGCTTCGCGCCGGCTTTTTTTCTCGCCGCGTACGCCCCGGCGACGTGTACCACATTGCGACGCCTCGCACTCCCCTTCCTCTTAAGCTTTCCTTCAGCACCTTGACGTAAATTGGATGAAAATGGAAGACTCGCTCGGCACGTCAACTTAGAGTCATCAGATGTCTAAGGGGAAATGAAACCGGGAGCGACCGATGGCTCAGGTAAAAACAGGTAACTCCGCCATAGTGAATGCTCGCGCCGCTTATGTGCTCGAACTGGCACGGGGTTGCTCACACATCGGCAGCACGCTTACTCCAGACACGCGCGAGCGGGCAATCGCCGAAGTGCTGGTCGAGTTTCGTGAACTGTATGGGGAACGAGAACTCGTCCTGTTTCAAAAACTGCTTATCGAAGACCTGCAGCGACGAGGAAAATGGGACGCGGTCGTGGCCGTGGCAGCCGACAGCTTCAAATTCATCGCTAACGAGCCCGACTGATCTCATCAGCCCCGGCGTCTTGTAAGCAGATCCGCCACGCCGGCACGGGCGGCGATTTCCCAGATATATCCGCGAGAATAACTAACGCCTACCCGCTGATGAAGCAAGGTGCGCAAACGCGCGCTCGTCCAGTGATCAGCTTCTATGCCGTGTGCTCGCGGCGACTGCCTGAGCGCCGCGGCAATCCATACCAGCGTTTCATCATTGATCGGGGAACGCCCCTCCTCTGTGCGCCGCTTCGGCGATCGCATCCGGTGGTCCATTCCAAGCTTCCCGACGACGGTTCTCACGTGCCCACTGGAATGATAAATGCCGAACTTTTCCTTGATCAGCTTTTGAATATCCCCATTTCGCCAGAGTTCGGTTTCATGGCCGTGGGCCATGGGACTGCCTTCCAATGCCGCCCTTAGCCACTCGAGGGCTTCGGGGCCAAGCGTAGCACTGCGCCCGGATGACTTGATCTGTTCAACAGCCTCAACCCCATCAGCAACTACCATTGATCTGTATTTTGTAATGGTGCGCACGCTGATGTTGAGCGCTTTCGAGACGCGCTCGACACTGTCCCCATCCAGCAACATTTTCGCAGCAATTTTTCGACGCGCGGCATAGACGTCGCTTTGCGATTTCTGCGCGGTAGTAGCCGACGCCTTTTCTGAAGTTGAATAGGTGAGTCGGTATGCGAGGCCGTAACCCCGAACAAGGTAGCCAACATGCGAGGCTGAAAACTGGACTCCGAAACGCCGAAAGATCAATTCGCGCAGTTGGCTTATCGTCCACGTCGGCCCTGGATAGCCGTGAAGGCCAGGTGAGTGCTTGATGGCGCTAACGAGCCAGCTTTCCGAAGCATCGTCCAGTCGGGGAGTACTCCCCTGGATGGGAAAGCGAGCAAGGGCGGTAGCTCCCCCCCTTTCTATCAGGTCCTTGTATTTGCTCACGGTCGGAAGACTGAGTCGAGCCTTCCTGGACACTTCGCTAATACCCTCGCCATTCAACAGAAGCCTGGCGGCAAGAGCCCTGCGTTGCGCGAGCGGAATATCGTCTATCTGTTTGCCCATCGTCCCGAGGGAAAATCAATTGGTTGCTATGTCGCACTGCGCGATCGGTATTTATACACGATTCAAGACAAATTTCGGGCCGAGGCGGCTCGAAAAGCCTCACGACCAGATATGTAATCGTAAGCTTCGGGAAAGGACGACATCGGGCCAACTGCGCGGCAAAACCGCCTCATCATCGGACTTTTTGAATGGATATTAGCCGGAAGATTTCAGTCGCTTGATGTCTTTAGCCGGGTGCCCGTTCGTGGCCGAACTCTGCTCGATGATGACCGACCCGGTTCGACCCGTCTAATCCTCACGGAGAGCCATTACGAAGGTCCGCTCCAATTCACGAAATGAGACGATCATGGATGCCGCTTCGAGTTAGCCCTGCGAAACCGCCGTGAGCAAGCTGGATGCCGTGTGGGCACGGTCACGTTGCAGAGATGGTCGAGTAAGATCGGGTGATGAAGAACGAAAAATCGCTTTACCACGGTCATCGCTTTCCGGCGGCGGTCATCAGTTGCGCCGTACGCTGGTATTTCAGGTTTCAGCTCAGCCTGCGTGATATCGAAGAACTGCCGTTCGGGCGCGGGATTATCGTCAGCTACGAAACGGTCCGACGCTGGTGCGATAAGTTTGGTGCGGGCTTCGCACACCGTGTGAAAGTGGCGCGTCGCAGGCCCGGCACCAACTGGCACCTTGACGAAGTATTTGTGACGTTGCGCGGAGAGCCTACCTGTTGTGGCGCGCCGTCGATCAACACGGTGCCGAACTCGATATCTTGCTACAGAAGCGCCGCGACAAGGCTGCAGCGAAGCGGTTTTTCAAGCGCGTGCTTGCCTCGTGTACTGAAGCGCCGCGCAAGATCGTGACCGACCAGCTACGCAGCTATCCGGCGGCGAAAGCCGAGATTCCCGAACTGGCTCACGTCAAGCACGTTTTCGTCAAAGCCAGCGCGCGGGTCAATAACCGGGCGGAAAACAGCCATCAGCCGACGCGCGAACGCGAGCGACGCATGCGTGGCTTCCGCGACCCTGAACGCACGCAGGCGTTCTTATCGAGCTTCGGTCCGATCAGGCAGCACTTCGCGCTCAAGCGACATCTGCTACGCGCCTCACTCTATCGCAAACATCTCGCCGCACGCTTTGCCGCCTGGCATCGTTTCACTGAGGCCACCCCAGATCCGTCCGTTTTCTGAGCAAGCGTGTGTCCTCTCCGTAATCGCGCCGCGAACAATTTAACGTGACAGTGCCCGGAGACGCACAACGGAGCGGATGCGAGCCGGACACAATCATCAGGCTCGCGCTCGCAACTCCCTTACTCCGCGGCCCAGCTTGCGTCGCAACAAGAGGCGCAAAGTCACCCCGTCGGAGTACCCGATCTGTTCGGCGATCTGGTCGATGCTCTCGCTGCCTGTGCGCAAAAGTTGCACTGCCCGCTCGACACGTAGATCTTGAAAGTACGACAGCGGCGTCTTACCCAACACGCTATGCAGGCGCCGCGCCAGCGTACGCTTGCTGACGCCCACTGCGATCGCCGCCGCAGCAAGCGAGAACCCTTGTGCGAGTTGCTGCCGGGCCCAGCCCTCAAAGCGCTCAACCACGGGGTCGGCGTGGGTGAGGTGATCCGCGATGACAAACTCGGCTTGCGAGCCGCGCGCCTCGATGAGCAGATAGCGCGCCGCTAGCGCTGCCAGCGCTGGACTTCGGCTGCGGACAACGCTCAGCGCAAGGTCGAGATGAGCCAAGGCTGCGCCGGCCGTGATTAACCTGCCCGAGTTCACAAGCATGCGGGACTCGTCGAGCATCACGCTCGGATAGCGCTGCCGAAACATCGGCGCTAGCCACCAGGACGTCGTTGCACGCTGACCGTCCAGTAACGCGCTTTCAGCCAGCAAGAAGGTGCCGGTACATGCGGCACCAGCGACCGCACCGGAGCGCCACCATTGCTGCAATGCGAGGGCCGCGTCGGCCACGTCTGCATGAGCAAGGCGCGCCGCCAGTGTGGCTGGCATCTTGGCACCGAGCGCGGGTACGAGCACCACGTCGGGCTTCGCCACACGATGGACGGATACCACCGGCACCGTCAGCCCCTGCGCGGTATGCACGCGCCGCCGCATTCCGACTAACGCCACTTCGACAGGCGCTGGCGCCTGCGCGAGGGACCCTGCCAGTTGGTTGGCCGTGCTGAGTGTGTCGGTAAGGGCCGCAAGGCCCAGGTCGAACACACCATCGAGAACGAGAATGTGGAGGCGCATGGCAGCAATGATATCAATGTTGGCCTTCTTGCCACTGGCTGATTTGCTCTTTGGCGCAGAGACTGGCGACTCGCATATTCATTCACCCTGTTTAACAAGCGAGGAACCCCAATGTCCAAATTCGCCCTGTTCGTCCGTCTCGAAGCCAAGCCCGGCCAAGAGGACGCGGTTGCCGCTTTCCTCGCTGGCGCGTTGCCGCTCGCCAATGCCGAGTTGGGCACTACTACTTGGTTCGCGTTGCGATTCGGCCCGTCGACGTTTGGCGTCTTCGACACGTTTGCCGACGAGGAAGGCCGTCAGGCCCACTTGGCCGGCCCAATCGCGGCGGCTTTGATGGCAAACGCCGCCGCTTTGCTCAGCACCCCACCGAGCATTGAAAAAATCGATCTGTTAGCGGCGAAGCTGCCTGGTTAAGAGACTTTGACGCCACGCCGACGCCGAGGCCTGAACGATGCAAGTCGGCGTGGACCAGGATGAGCGCGGTCTCATGCGCTCTGCGTCTGCTTACGCAGCCTCAATCGGCAGCACGCGATCCCGAACGGTCAGCGGCGGTATCGGGCACACCGATACTGATCATTCAACGTGCCTGCATGTTCCGTCCATTGATCTGGTCATTTCCTGGGATGCCGTTTATAACGGTGCTCATCTCTACCTGGCGGAGTCGAACAGGCAAGGCCGCCGCGACTGGCTGGATGCACTCGATAAAATCGAAGCGCTGAACCCGCGTGCGGTGATCGCCGGACATGGAGTGCTCGAACCCGACAGCGATGTCCAGCGTAAGCACTGCCAGGTTGCTGGAGATGTGGCGATAGAATGAACTGATGAAGAAGACGAAATCGCTTTATTACGGCCACCGATTCCCTGCTATCGTCATCAGCTGCGCCGTTCGCTAGTACTTCCGGTTCAGCCTGAGCCTGCGCGACATCGAGGAGTTGTTGCTCGAGCGTGGGGTCGTGGTCACATACGAAACGATCCGTCGCTGGTGCGAGAAGTTCGGCGCTGGATTCGCTCAGTGCGCCAGGGCGGTGCGGCGCAAGCCAGGCAGCATCTGGCATTTAGACGAGATGTTCGTGACGCTGCGCGGTGAGCCGTACCTGCTGTGGCGGGCGGTCGACGAGCACGGCGCCGAACTCGATATGCTGGTGCAAAAGCGTCGCGACAAGGCCGCGGCAGAGCGCTTCTTTCGGCGGGTGCTGCGTTCAAACCCGGTGCCGCGCAAAATCGTTACCGACCAGTTGCGCAGTTATCCGGCGGCGAAGGCTGATATTCCTGAACTCGCTCAGGTAAAGCACGTTTTCGTCAAAGCGACCGCACGCGTAAACAATCGCGCGGAGAACAGCCACCAGCCAACCCGTAGGCGCGAACGCCAGATGTGTGGCTTTCGCGATGCGCGTCGCACGCAGGCGTTTCTTTCATGCTTCGGCCCGATCCGTCAGCACTTCGTGCTTCCAAGACATCAGATGAACACCACATGTCATCGCGCCATACTAGTAGAACGCCTCGCCACATGGCATAGTTGGACTGTCTCAGCCGCAATCAACACAGTTATTTGATAAGGATAACTACCCTTGTGTCGAACAGCTGGCCGGCAACCGGTAACTTGACAACGCCTTCGACATGCATACGTTAGGCGTGCTGGGCCGGTGTCACACCATGACGTAGTTTCACTGCTTTGGACTCGGAAGCAACAATGAACCGAAGTAGCGCCTTTGCAGGCATTGTCAGGTTATTGGGCCTGTCACGTAAGATGGCGGGATGAAGAAATCGAAATCGCTTTATCACGGTCACCGTTTTCCAGCCGCGGTCATCAGTTGCGCCGTACGCTGGTATTTTCGCTTTGAGTTGAGCTTGCGCGACATCGAAGAACTACTCTTCGAGCGCGGGGTGATCGTGACATACGAGACGATCCGGTGTTGGTGCGATAAGTTCGGTAAGGGCTTTGCTCATCGGGTGAAAGCTGCGCGGCGCAAGCCCGGTAGCACGTGGCACCTCGACGAGATGTTCATCACGCTGCGAGGCGAACCGTACCTGTTGTGGCGTGCGGTCGACGAGCACGGCGCCGAACTCGACATCCTGGTGCAAAAGCGGCGTGACAAGACCGCCGCCAAGCGCTTCTTCAAGCGCGTGCTTCGCTCAAGCCCGGTGCCACGCAAAATCGTCACCGATCAGTTGCGCAGCTACCCGGCGGCCAAAGCCGAGATCCCGGAGCTTGCAAACGTGAAGCACGTGTTCGTCAAAGCGGCAGCCCGGCTCAACAATCGGGCCGAGAACAGCCACCAACCTACACGCGAACGCGAGCGTCGCATGCGTGGCTTTCGCGACCCGAAACGCACACAGAAATTTCTCTCGTGCTTCGGGCCGATTCGGCAACATTTCGCGCTCAAACGGCATCTGCTGCGCGCTTCACTCTATCGCAAACAGCTCGCTGCCCGGTTCGTCGCTTGGCGCGAATTCACTGAGTTTGCCCAAGATCCGTCTTACGCTTTCTGACGGATGCTCTTTCTGCCGCCTTTAGGCTGTGGTCTCGACAACTTGACAACGCCATTTTGAATGCTCCAGGATAACAACGTTGCTATTTGCGAGAGACGCTAGCATGGGTAGCTCGACCATAGTCCGGGGTAAACTCAAGATATTGGGCTTAATACTCCCTTATCCGATCGACAACATTCTTCAAAGATTCTCCGCGCCCGTGCGCGCGTAGATTGTCAAACAGCAAACGCATCGTTTCGCGCATGTAGGTGGTCGGATCATCTGCGCCCACGTGCGGATTTATCATCAGATTGGGGCAAGACCAAAGTGCAGACGACGCCGGCAACGGTTCCTGCGGCAGTACATCTAGCAACGCCCCGCTGAGCAGACCGTTCTCAAGACACTCAACCAGTGCGTCATGGTCCAGAACCTCCGCCCGGCCGATGTTCACCAGCGCTGCGCCTGGTTTAGCGGCTTCTAACACCGAGCGACTGATCATATTGCGGGTTTGAGAGGTCAGCGGCGTACAGATCACGACGAAATCCGCGAGCGCCATGGCTTCCTTGAGTCGATCGGGCCCGTACACACGCTCCACGCCAGGCACGGCAAGCGCAGACCGACGCACGCCCAAAATGCGCATGTTCAATGTCAGTCCCGCCGCGACCGCCGCTTTGCCCAAATCGCCTAGACCAACCACCAGCAAGCATTTGTCCTTGATCGCCGATGTAAATATGGCATCCCAGCGCGCGTGCCACTGATTGTTCATGATCTGCGGCAATCGCGAATTCAAAGCCAGCAGTGTCATCAGCAGAAATTCGCGTGCCTTCTCTACATGCACGCCGCTGTTGTTGATCAATTGCACATGAGCGGGCAGCCAGGTCAGTGGCATGACATCCTCTACTCCTGCATCGATCAGGTGGATAAACTGCAACTTCGGCGCAATCCGCACAAGATCGTCGCGCGGAAAACGCGGATCGGCGATCACACCGGCGGATGTGACCAGAACGTCTGCCGTAGACAAGCAAGCATGGATCGCTGCGGGATCATTACCTACCGTGAAGCGCGCCTCGCCCGGCAAATTGCCGTAGCTCGCGCACGCAGTATCGACCAGCGCGGTAGTCAGCCAGAAAGGTTCAGCCTTCGCCGTGGAATTTTCCAGATGGACGTGTATCACGTAGTTATCTTCCTTTAGACATAAGCCTGTCGTGTACCCATTGGGCAAAAGCGAGCAAGCGATGGTCATCGCCCCAGCGGCCGATCAGCTGCACGCCGATCGGCAAGCCGTGGCGCCCCCTGGCGAACGGAAGGTGCACGCAAGGCAAGCCGAGCAATGTCCAGCCGCGGCAAAATACTGGGTCGCCTGTAGCATCCGTACCGATAGGTGCTTCGCCCGCCGCGCTGGGCGCGACAAGTACATCGAACTGCTCGAATACCAGATTGATGCGGCGCCTGGCTGTGCGTGCCTGCCACAAATGATGTGCATGTGAAGCGCTGGAAATCTTCGCTCCATCATCCATTTGCGCTTGCAGTTGCAAGCTGAACTGATCGAGACTGCACAATCGCTCGTAGCTCAAGGCCCGATACATCTGGAACGCCATGATCTCTTTTTGCAACGCGACCAGATCGGGCATATCCTCCGGCAGCGCAACATCCTGCGTAGCTGGCGCGTGGCGTATTAGCACCGCCGATGCCTCTGCCCAGGCCTGCTGCGTGTCCGCATCGGCATGCGGCCATTCTGCGGTCCGGCACATGCCGATGCGGGGCGCCTTGGGATCGTCCAAGCCTTCTTCTAAACGCCGATCTCCGGTCAGTACTGCACCCAGCAAAGCCACATCGCGCACGCTGCGGCCAAAACCACCGAGCGTGTCGAGCGCTTCGGAGATGCTTTTTACCCCGGCACGCGGCACCCGGCCGGAGCTGGCCTTGTAGCCCACCACCCCGCAATAGGCCGCCGGCCTGATCACTGAACCCGAGGTCTGTGTGCCCAAAGCGAGCGGTAGCATATGGTCGGCCACCGCCGCCGCCGAGCCGCTCGACGACCCTCCTGGCGTGTGTCGCACATCGCGCGGATTGCAGGTCGGCCCCGGATGAAAAAAAGCAAATTCAGTCGTCACGGTTTTGCCGATCACCAGTGCACCGGCCTCGCGGCATAGCGCGACAGCCGCCGCATCGCTATCGGGGCGATGGCCCTCATAAATGGGCGAACCATAAGTGGTGGGAAAATCCACTGTATCGAACAGGTCCTTGACTCCTAAAGGCAGGCCGTGCAACGGCCCCCGTATGGCACCCCGATCCAGCGCATGGGCCTGCGCCATGGCATGGTCCGGATCGAGGTGCGCGAACGCATGGATTTCGCCATCGCGTTGAACAATACGATCGAGACAGGCGCGTGCCAGGTCCGCCGCGAGAAGCTCCCTTCTTGCCAACAAACGCGCTGCCTGCCATGCCTCCAAGGTGTTCAGGTCGACAGAGTTCATGCTGCACCCTCGCCGCTGATAAAGGTTACATACGACACCGCTAAACCCATGGACCTTCGCACGGCTGGATTGATGATATTTTTATTACGATGCATCTCGTTCCATCAGTTGGCTAAGTCGAACGAAGAAAATTAGTGCGATTGAAAATCGTCCCGCTTCCGCCCACAGGCCGGCGATATGTCCAGCGCTGCGGGGCGTTTTACGACGTGGCGAGATGCGTGTCCGAGATCAACACCCGCACCGGTGTCGGGTCGAAATCGTTGCACGGGTTGTTGATCTGAGGGCAATTGGAAAACACGCACAGCAAGTCCATTTCTGCGACCAGATCGATATAGCTGCCGGGAGGTGAAATGCCATCCAGCACGGCGAAATCGCCCGCTTCATCGATTGGCACGTTCATGAAGAAATTGACGTTAGGCACGATGTCCCGCTTGCCCATGCCATATCGGCCGATCTCGAGCACAAAGTTCTCTCTGCATGCGTGCTGATATCGTGTGGCTTCGCCAAACCGAACGGCATTACTTTCACACGCGCAGCAGCCGGCCAGGGTGTCGTGCCGCCCGGAACTATCGGCCACGATGCGTGCCATCACCTGGCCTTGATTGGACATCAGCCGGGTACCCAGCTGTACATAGGCTGTGCCTTGCTCACGTACGGTGTCTTGGGCGCTGTAGCGCTGCGCGGAGTCCGCGGCGCCGTAGAACAGCGCGTCGACAGCCTGTTGCCCTGCCACATCGATAAGGCGCAGGGTTTGTCCGCGTCGCACCACGTGCGACCAAGGCGTACGGGGAGGAATCACGAGCTCGAGCACGATGTCGCCCAAGGCTGGCATATTGATCATGGTTGGCTCCCGCGGCGCACATGCCGCTCGGTGAATTCAAAGGCACGCTCGACTTCCCGGCACGCATGGCGACAAGGGTCATCGGCGGCGGGCAACGGCGCAACGAACTGGATCACCTCCACCGGCTCTGGCGTGAGGGACAGCGCCGGGTCGAGTGGGTGGCCGGCATTGGACAACACCACCAGCAAATCCATTTCGGCGCGCAGGTCGACGAAGTCGCCAGCCGTACGTTGCCCGGCACGCCAGACAAAACGGCCATCACCGTCGATCGAAACCGGTGCGAAGAAGTTGATGCAGGCCGGGACATCGCGACGGGTCAGACCATACTTTGCGGCAGCCGCAAAGAAGTTGTCGCGCGAATTGCGAGCGCCCTGCGGGCCAAGGGTTTTGATCATCGATTCGCGCGTGGTGGGTCCCATCAGCGGATCATGCGCACCCACGGTATCTTCGATGATGGAAAAAGCGACACGCCCCATTTCTGTATAAATGACACGACCGTTACGTAGTCCGGTACTCCATTGCACCTTCATTGTATCGGCCGTGTTTAGCCGCTCCGACATATCGGCCTCGCACCAGGCGATCAGCGACACCGCCGATTGCCCCGACACGTTCACGATGCGCAGAGCTTCGCCACGTGCGACGCGTGTGCTCCAGTACCAGCCACCGGGGATACGCTCGCGGTGCAGCACATCGTCCTTGGTGACAGAAAGATTTCGGTCCGTAAGCGCGGGCAGCGCTTTCGCGGTGGCGCCTTGACCTTCCGCGCGCAAGGCTTCATAACGGGCGCGATGTGCGTCACGTTCCGCCGTGAGGGGTGAAGTATTCATATTCATCTCTGTGTCTCTTTTGATTTCATGATCCAGTTCCGAGGGAGATTGCAAAACGATGGGGATAAAACAACCGTGTAACCGCAGGGTTAAGCACCACCGGTGTGGCTTGAATAGCGCTGCAAGAATTGACGTGCCCGTTCTGTCGTAGGCATGGAGAAGAAGGCGTCGGGGGAAGCACTCTCGACGATGCTTCCTTGATCCATGAATGCGATACGCGTGGCCGCTTCCCTGGCAAAAGCCATTTCATGCGTGACCACAACCATCGTCATGCCATCGCTCGCGAGGTCGCGCATGACAGCCAGGACTTCGGCCACCAGTTCAGGATCGAGCGCGCTGGTCGGCTCATCGAACAGCAATAACTCGGGTTTCATGGCCAATGCTCGCGCAATGCCAACGCGCTGCTTTTGTCCACCAGACAGGCGTGCCGGAAAGACGTCCCGCTTCTCGTACATTCCAACGCGGCGCAGGAATGCTTCAGCTTCCATGCGAACTTCGTCTTGTGGGCGGCGTTGCACATGCACGGGCGCCTCCATCACGTTCTGCAGCACGGTCAAGTGAGGCCAGAGGGCAAAGTGCTGAAACACCATGCCGATGCTTATGCGGATTTTTGCTAACTCGCGGTCGCTCATCACCACGCCGCCATTGGTGATACCGATCTGTTCACCGTTAAGCAGGATGCGGCCGTGTTCGGGACGCTCAAGCCAGTTGATACAGCGCAACAAGGTTGATTTCCCGGAACCCGAAGGGCCCAGCAGGCACACCGTTTCGCCGGCAGCAACACTCAGGCTAACGTTCTTGAGGACCGGCAACGCGCCAAAACTCTTCGAAAGCCCGGCGATACTCAGCACCGGCCGGTTGTATTCTGTTTTCATGGAAAGAGTGTTCATGATTATCTGCGGGCCTCCGCGATCTGCGCTATATAGGACACGCCCGCTTCAACAATCAGGCAGATTGCCCAATACAGCAACATGGCGGTAATGAAGGCGGCAAATGGAACAAAGTACTGGGACTGAATTGCACTGGCTGCATGCGTGAGCTCAGGAATGGAAATAATCGTCAGAAAAGCACTATCCTTGACGATCTGGATGGTCTGATTCCCCAACACCGGTGATGCATTCAAGGCCAGCGGCGGCAGTACGATGCGCCGGAACAAATGTAGCCCGTTGTAGCCGTACGCGTAGCCTGCTTCGATCGGATCGCGCGGCAAAGCCAGCCATGCGCTGGCAAGAATTTCAGCCATATAGGCGGTGTGGTACACCACCAGCGCGACCAGCCCTGCGCTCCAGCTATCCATGCGTAAGCCCAAGGACGGCAGGCCGTAATAAATGATGTAGGCCACCAGCAAAAACGGCGTGCAGCGGGCAACGTCGATTGCAGCCCGCAAGAAGCTCGTCAACCGTCGCGCGCGCAGCACCAGAACGGTGGAGAGCAAGCCGCCCAATACCAGCGCGGCGATGGCCGCCATCACCGATAAAAGTATCGTATTAAGAAGACCCGAGGCCAACAGATCTGCATGAGCCCAGACGATGCCGAAATCATGCATCATGGATTCGTCTCCAGACGTATCTGCCGGCGTTCCACCCAGCGCTGCATGCTCACCAAAGCGAATACCATGGGTATGTAGATCGCTGCGGCTACAAGTAAGGGAGGTAGCGGATCGTAGGTGTCCGCGCCGATCCGCACAGCGGCTCGCGTGATATCGACAATGCCGACCACGGCGAGTACCGGTGTGACTTTGATCAGCTGGGACATTTCATTGACGAGCGCCGGCAGACTGGTGTGCACGATTTGCGGGAACACGATGCGCCGTAACCAGAGCCCCCGACTCATCCCGACCGACTGCGCAGCCTCCAGTTGATCCTTGGGGAACGTGACCAGCGCTGCACGCCAGATCTCGCAGTTGAACGCCGACGTATTCAAAGTAATAGCAAGCACGCCTGCAAATACCGGACCTACCTCAATGCCCAGATTAGGCAAGCCATAAAACAGCAGTAACAGTAGCGTGATCAGGGGCGCGGCCCGCAACAGGCTCACCAGCGTAGCCACGAGCGAGGCAACAACAGGTACACGCAACCACCGCACCAATGCCATGCCGAGCCCGATAGGCAGACCCAGCATGATCCCGGCTGCGGACAACAGCAGCGTGGTGAGTGCGCCGCTGAAGATCGAAAGGACATCGAGGTAAGTCATCTGCGCTTTAGTAGGCCGGCGTGAAGGTCACAGGCAGATCGAACGACCGACCAAACCATTTTTTCTGCAACGCACTGACCGTACCATTGGCCTTTTGCCTGGCGATGAATTCATTCATAAAAGCAAGCAAATCGGCGTTGCCTTTCTTGACCGACCAGGCAGCAACGGATTGTGCAGCGACCGGTTGCCCCAGCGCAAAGACGGCTGGTTTTTCGTTCACCAGGGTGGTCAGGTTAATGATGGTGTTGACGACATAGTCGGTGCGGCCGATAGCCAGATCTTGATACGCTTCCGGATAGGAGGTGTACTGGATGATCTTGCCCATCTTTCCGCCTTGTTTCTCGATCTCTGCTTGCAACTGAGACAAGTGAGCCAGTTGGGCGCTTCCGGCCTGCACGCCTACGGTCTTGCCACTCAGATCCTTGATAGTCTGTATCGAGTTGTCCGCTTTGCGCTTCACGTAGTAGTCGGTGGCATCCGCAATCGGACTGGCGAAATCCAGCGATTGCATACGATCTTTGGTCATCACTGCAGCGGTAATCGCGATGTCATATTTGCCCGTGGCGACACCCGCGAGAATGCCGGTAAAAGGCAGAATCTCGTGATGAATCTGGAAGGGTGTGTACTTTTTCAATGCATCGACCATTTCGTTGTCGAAACCCGTCGGCTTCCCGTCTTTCACAAATTCAAATGGCCGGTAGTCGTCTTCCGTGGCCACAATGATGTAGCCGCGTTTCTTGATCTCTTCAAGCGTTGCCGCGTGAGCTGAGCTGAACAATGCCCAAAGAGCAAAAGGCAGTATGGCGGCGGCCAGGGCGCGGCGACAGGATAGTGTCGCCTTGAAAAGCATGATCATCGTGAGGCTCCTGAATAGGCGATGGACGTGGCAGTTGCGGATGAATATGGGGGGGTATCCGTCAGCACAACCCGTTAGGGCAGTTTTCGCGGCTAAATGTCGACGATCTTTCGCAATAGAGAGTACGAAACGCGCCAGTGGCCATCGGTGTCATTGACGGCGACCGATGCGGTCTTGGCATTCAGCCTCACGACGACTCCGACGCGCTCGCTTAGGTGCTTGTCAGTGAAGCTAACTGTGTCACCGATGAAGAACTCTTCACGCTGCGTTCTCGGCGGCGGTGTCGGTTCAACCTGAGGCTGAACAGTCGAAGTTTCCGGGATGATCGCCGCATAGAGCACGCCCCAACGGCGTCGAGTTGTGCTGTCCTGAACCACTGCCTGTGTCTGGCGGAGTTCGACTATGGTGCCTTGCGCCGGCGGTCCAAGCGGGTTATCGCCGATGTAGTTAACGGCCATCCCCAGGTGCAGGCGTTGACGTATTTCGAGAATACGTCGGGGATCATCGAGCATTTTGCCGATAGCAAGATAGAGGCGATAAAGCTCGGCACTAGGCGCCTGCCGAAGCGAGTCGAGAATGTCCATGGTGTAGAGGTGTTTTAACGGGCGAGCGGCAAGAGCTCGTGCACGCGATTGACGGGATACGACGGCAGTTTCTCAAGTGTTCGTTCGAGCCACGCATAGGGTTCGATACCGTTAAGGCGAGCGGTCCCAAGGAGTGAATACATTGTTGCCGCCGCACGCGCACCTCGTGGAGACCCCGCGAACAGCCAGTTCGACCTTCCGAGGGCAATCGGTCTGATTTGGCGCTCAAGCGCATTGTTGTCTGGCAACAGGACGCCGTTCTCTGTATATCGGACAAGCGCCTCCCAATGTCGCAACGCATAACCGAAGGCCTTGCCGAGCGGGGCTTGCGCGGGCAAACCGATGCTGTTTGCCTCTAGCCATTGACGAAACTGTGCCAACACCGGCAACGTCTGCGCTTGCCGTGCTGCAAGTTTGATGTCCGGGGTTTGGTCTTTGACACGTGATTCAATCGCATATAGCTTGGCGATCCACTGCAGTGCCTGCGCCGCGAGGCCGGGGTCTTTCTGAGCCTTGGCAATTTCGAAGAACCGTCGACGGCAATGAGCCCAGCATCCGACCTCAATAATGTCACCTCGCGCGTAAAGCGCGCCATGACCGCTGTACGCGTCGGCTTGCAGATAGCCTTTGTATTTATTCAGGTACAGCAGCGGATGCGCGCCCGCGCGTGACTCAGCGAACTCGAACACGACCGCTGGCGGGTGGTCGACCCAGACGCCGTTCTCGTTGCGCTGGCCCGCGCCCAGATAACCCCATAATCGTGCTGTGCGCGTTGATGGGTGCCCTCGCTCAAGCAGAGGTAGCGTCGTGTCATCCACGTGCATGCGCGGCGCCTTCAACTGGTGAGCGCGCAAACCAGGCAGCAGTACCGAGAGCAGCTCAGCAGATGCCAGCTTCCATTCGCACAACGTAGCGCGTGGCAAGTACACACCACGGCGCGCGTAGCGCATTTCCTGTCGATTCAACGGCAGATGATCGACATAGGTATTGACCAGGACATTGGCGAGCAGGCTCGCGCTCGCATTGCTCTTTGGCAGCGGCGACGGCTGAGCGCTTGCGGTCACGATGGTCGATTCGCCATCCTTCTTCGCCACGTATTTGAAGCGGATGTGCTCAATGACGGTGAGCCTGGACGGCTCGTAATGCAGCGTCTCGCTGCGCTCTTCGCCGATCCGTTCAAGCGTATCGAACGCCATCTTCTGTTCGTCGCTCAGATCGTATTCGATGCGTGTGCGCGGCAGGTCCTTCGGTAGCGCCGGACGCCCTTTACGGGTGTGACTCCCTACGGGAATGGCGTCGACCGCCGGCGGTGCCGGGATATCGGTTGCGGCGTCGAACAGCTCGGCTTGGCCCGCCAGGCGCTCGGAGCTCACGCCAAAGCGCGCACGGTTCAACTGCGCGATCTGATACTGAAGGATTTCCAACTGCTCCCACAACACCCGTGCGAGCCGGTTCTGTTCAAGCGCGAATGCTTGCAGCGCATCGGGCTCGACGGGAAGATCCGCGACAGTGACGGCGTTGGGTGGCATGTGCTCCATGATGCCTAACTCAAGCCACGTTTACAAGCTCGGGGCCGCGCTGGAGCACCTCATGCCACGCGCGTCACTGCCACGGTGCGGTGTGGCTCTCGCGCCGGGATCTCGATGCCTTCGAGCCATGCGTTGAGTTCCGCGAGCGTGAAGCCGCGCTGAGCGAGTAATGAGGGTGACGGGAAACGGCCTCTTTCGAGACGCTTATACCAAAGCGCGAAACCGGTCCGGTCCCAATAAAGAATCTTCACTTTGGAGCGGTCTCGCGCCACGAAAACGAACAGGTTGCCCGATGCAGGCTTCTGAGCAAGTAGCGGCTCGACGAGATAAGACAGCCCATCGATCGCCTTGCGCATGTCGACCGGGTCGCGACAAATGTAAGCGCGAACGTCCGAGGTAATCAGCACCGACCACCTCCGAGCTGCCCGAGCACATATCGCACGATGCGCTCGGCGTGAACGCCGCTCAGTTCGATACGAACGCCAGCGAGCGAGAGCGTCACCCCGTCACGCGACGGCGATACATCCGCCGCCGGCGTTGCAACAAGCGGCCTTGAGGAAGCCAGTTCACCATCCAGATTGGAACCGATGAATGCGGCATCCGCAGTAACCGCGAGTGGCTGTTTAATCTCTCTGACCGGGCTTGAGAGCTTCTTGCGCCACAGGCTGAAGGTGCTTACCGCCAGATCCTGTTCTCGGCAAAACCGCCGAGCGCCGACACCGCTCGCTTTCCAGGTGGTGACCATTTCGCCCCAGAACGCTTCCCCTTGCCGTGGGCGACGCGTACCCATCGCCGTTGCAGCCTTAATGTTCTCGTCTTCCATCGCATTGCCCTCGTTCTCACGAAAGCATCACCTTCACATTCGGGAAGTCGCGATTCAAGACGGGATCCGCTGACGCTTACATGGGGGGCGTATCGACGTCCGTGAAGAAAGTATTTAGAATCAAAATTGATGGGTCTAATATATTTAATAGCATCTTTTGATTCACGGAACGTATCAAATGACCGATCTACGCCAGTTACGTCAGTTCGTTGTGGTCGCGGAGGAATTGCATTTCCGGCGTGCCGCAGCGCGCCTCCACATGACGCAGCCGCCGCTGACGCAGGCCATGCGCGGCCTGGAGTACTCGCTCGAGATACCACTGTTTGATCGCACGAAGAAAAAGGTTGCGCTGACGCCAGCTGGAGAAGCCTTGCTCGAATATGCGCGGCGCCTATTGCGTGCGTCTGACGAATTGCCCGGGCTGGTGAAAGCGGCCGCGAATGGGCAGACCGGCCGGCTACGGCTTGCCTTCGTCTCTACCGTGGCTTACGGTCGAGTACCTGGCTGGATGAGCCACTTTCGACAACTCAATCCAGATGTCTCATTGGAGCTGCATGAGGCAACGCTCGATGTGCAGTTGGCCTCACTGGAAGCAGATGAAGTGGATGCCGGTTTCATCCTGCATGCGCTGGGTGCGGTACCCGTTGGCTTCTCGGCGCTGCAGGTGCTGGTCGAACCTTTTCTCGTTGCACTACCCGCGAACCATATCGCGGCGACCAAATCCGTATTGCGCTTTGCCGACATCGCAGCGGATCCGATCGTCATTTTCCCGCGCACAGTGGTGCCGTCGTTATTCGACGCATTGCTCTCGTATTACCATTTGAGCGGCGTCACCCCTCGGATTGCACAAGAGGCTATCGAAATGCAAACCATCGTCAGTCTGGTGGCCGCGGGGATGGGCATAGCCTGGGTGCCGCAGGTGTTCGCGCGCTTTCCGCGACCGGGCGTGGTCTATCATCTGGTGGAAGATATGAATGTACCGATCGAAACAAGCCTGATATGGCTAAAGCAAAACATGCCGATTTTTGATAGGTTTGTAATCCATATCAAAGAATCGCCCAACTTCATGCCGCCGATCTTTGATCCGGTTGTTTAAACGACATGCAAAAATTTTGCGAAACATAAGACGCGGATGGTTTGTGGCGTCCTCTCGACCACTGCCGATGAAGCGACGGTTTCGAGTTATGCGGAAATGACCGTTGTTTGAGTAAAAGAGCCGCTCGTACGTCTGCATCGGGCCTACCGCGAATGACCGCAATTGGCCGATTCTGTTGAAAAAGTCGCCGTAGATGCGGAATGTTGAGCATCCTGGAAGACATCAAACGATGGGAGTGAATCGTCATGATGGGTCGACTGGATAGCGGACAGGACAAGCTCTTCTGCTCGTTCAACCTCGATAACCACGTCCCGCATTCGCACCTGTTGAGAGGTATCGATCACTTCCTTGACCTGCGAGATCTACGTCAGCACCTCGCGCCGTTCTACAGCCCGATGGGTCGTCCATCGATAGATCCAAAACTCATGATTCGCATGTTGATGCGTAGGCTACTGCTTCGGCATCCGGTCCGAGCGACGTCTATGCGAAGAGGTGCATCTGCACCTCGCATATCGTTGGTTTTGCCGGTTAGGTCTGGAGGACGCCGTACCAGAACACTCCACGTTCTCAAAGAACCGCCACGGGCGCTTCCGCGATAGCGATGTATGCGTCACAGCGGCTTTGCAGCTCGGCCCCGTGAAATCGCCGAAGCGTGCCGACCGACCCGTCCGGCGATTTCACAAACGCCGTGACCCTGCGAACGCGGAAGCGCAATCTCCTCCCGCTCGGAGAAGGAGAGAAAACGCGGTTAGAATGATATTAGGCATGCCACCACCTTAGCCAGCGCACGCCGACCGCTGGTGACACGGCGGCTACCGCAGCCGCCCTCTCGCTTGGTAAGCCTCGAGAAGTGGCCTTCCAGAATCGCTGCCGGTCTTCCCTCAGACCGACGCCGGGTCGCCCGAGCGAACCCACCGCCGGGCGCGCTCCACGCCGACAGCGGCCATGTTTTGTTGTTCCCATTGCGACTCCCGGATTTCAGGGTGTTGCGACGACCGGCTAAATGCGCGCAGCAACACTTTCTTTCCGAGAACAATGTGACCCAACTGCGTTGAGGAGGCGAGTTCGAGCGGCTCGTGACAAGCGAATGGATCTTCTCTGCTACCTGCAAGCAAATCTCCACTCGCTGATCGTCTGTCGAAACTGGCAGTGAGCTTGACGACGAGTATCTACAGGTTTGTTGACTCTACGATCAACCGCATCGCGGATCGCCTCAAATGCAAGGGCAGCAGATGCGTCGGACCCGACTGCGTGCGCACTGCTTTGTCCCAGTTCGCGCTGCGTTCTTAAACCAAGAACTCAATGAGTTCGCGCACCTCCAGTTTTCCCTTGCTCCGCGATCAGCGCTGTTTCTGTCGTTGGCAGCAAACTTTCCATCCTTTTAAACGCTTCCCGTCAAAAGTTGAACTCGCGGATTGACTGACCGCCGCGTGTATCTGTTCCATCAAGGCGGCCAGTCTCCGCGAGGCTGGCCGCCTTGGCTTCGGTGCACCGAGATAAATCGCCCGTTGGGTTCTGAAGCATCCCCGGTGATCCGAGAGACGGGCCATTTCAGCAATGAATGCCGTCCGTACCGTGGTCAGATACTCATGTCGGCATCCCTGCGTCGGTGATCAGCACACTCTTAAGAGTTTCGCGCACTGTAATCCAGTACGACTGAACTGTTCCACCGTCAACCGCATTGACTCGCGCCCGCTCTGCGGTAATCTTCAACCTGAAGATATAAATCAGGCAATTAAATCTTTCCGGGACGAGTCATCGGCAACCATTCCAGCAAAGTCGTCCGACCCAGCCTCAAAGGCTACAGGGGAAACCCCTGGGTCATGTCGTTTCGCGAAATGGATAGCGATGCGCAAACCGTCATTTCTTTAGGAAATCGGCGACCGCAGTATCGCCAATAGAGCAGCTCGATATGCGTGCAATGCATTTTCGCTTTCGATGCTCAACCCCGCCCTTGCAATGCATTTTTCGCGCATAACAGCGTGTAGACGACTCCGTTGGAGAACATATTATGAAATCGAAAAACTCGACAGGTATCCCAATCGTACTCGAAGCGGGCTTCAAAATAATCCCAGGGAAAGAGGCAGATTTTCTGGATTTTCAGGACAAGATGGTGACGGTCGCTATGAAACAGGGCGGCTTCGGAGCCGTGTACGGCGGACCGATTCTCGACTCGACCTGGGTGTACTTCGGAGTGCGGTTTGACAGCGAAGAGCAGATGAATGCTTGGTATATGCATCCCCAGCACCAAGCTGCACACAAGTCAGCATACGCGAAGTGGTGGACCGGTGTGTATATCAGGAAGTGGCGCACTCCAACGCCCGGCGAGACGCTAGGCGATCGGCTGATGTCCGAAACCCGGCTCTCCGTCGATACCCCACTCGATGAAGAGCAAATGAAATTCGTACAGCAGGCTCTGGGTGGGTTAGATGCGGCCGGGGCTGTTCAATTTGAGACACTGACTGGCGAATTCGAACTACGACCCTGCCAATTTGTTGGGCCAGTAGAGATTTCACCGGCGGCTGACAAAATGTTCTATTCGCTGATTACACATTGGTCTTCGGCCGATCTGTTTAACGCTTGGAAAGTGTCCAGCGACTATCAAGCATTGCAAAGTCTGGGCGAGATATCGAGCGAGCTTTTTGTTGCATTGGAGGAGACTCGGCCGCGCGACTACCTGCGCGACGACAAGCTACAGCGAGAATGGACCCTTGAGGGTCATCGCTAAGCAATATTTGTATCTGCTTGGTGCGAACACATCCTGTCGCCACGCGCTGGCGGGACAGGATGAACCGGACTGCAACTGAGCGACTGATACGTAAGCGTCAGCGGATCCCGTCTTGAATCGCGACTTCCCGAATGTGAAGGTGATGCTTTCGTGAGAACGAGGGCAATGCGATGGAAGACGAGAACATTAAGGCTGCAACGGCGATGGGTACGCGTCGCCCACGGCAAGGGGAAGCGTTCTGGGGCGAAATGGTCACCACCTGGAAAGCGAGCGGTGTCGGCGCTCGGCGGTTTTGCCGAGAACAGGGTCTGGCGGTAAGCACCTTCAGCCTGTGGCGCAAGAAGCTCTCAAGCCCGGTCAGAGAGATTAAACAGCCACTCGCGGTTACTGCGGATGCCGCATTCATCGGTTCCAATCTGGATGGTGAACTGGCTTCCTCAAGGCCGCTTGTTGCAACGCCGGCGGCGGATGTATCGCCGTCGCGTGACGGGGTGACGCTCTCGCTCGCTGGCGTTCGTATCGAACTGAGCGGCGTTCACGCCGAGCGCATCGTGCGATATGTGCTCGGGCAGCTCGGAGGTGGTCGGTGCTGATTACCTCGGACGTTCGCGCTTACATTTGTCGCGACCCGGTCGACATGCGCAAGGCGATCGATGGGCTGTCTTATCTCGTCGAGCCGCTACTTGCTCAGAAGCCTGCATCGGGCAACCTGTTCGTTTTCGTGGCGCGAGACCGCTCCAAAGTGAAGATTCTTTATTGGGACCGGACCGGTTTCGCGCTTTGGTATAAGCGTCTCGAAAGAGGCCGTTTCCCGTCACCCTCATTACTCGCTCAGCGCGGCTTCACGCTCGCGGAACTCAACGCATGGCTCGAAGGCATCGAGATCCCGGCGCGAGAGCCACACCGCACCGTGGCAGTGACGCGCGTGGCATGAGGTGCTCCAGCGCGGCCCCGAGCTTGTAAACGTGGCTTGAGTTAGGCATCATGGAGCACATGCCACCCAACGCCGTCACTGTCGCGGATCTTCCCGTCGAGCCCGATGCGCTGCAAGCATTCGCGCTTGAACAGAACCGGCTCGCACGGGTGTTGTGGGAGCAGTTGGAAATCCTTCAGTATCAGATCGCGCAGTTGAACCGTGCGCGCTTTGGCGTGAGCTCCGAGCGCCTGGCGGGCCAAGCCGAGCTGTTCGACGCCGCAACCGATATCCCGGCACCGCCGGCGGTCGACGCCATTCCCGTAGGGAGTCACACCCGTAAAGGGCGTCCGGCGCTACCGAAGGACCTGCCGCGCACACGCATCGAATACGATCTGAGCGACGAACAGAAGATGGCGTTCGATACGCTTGAACGGATCGGCGAAGAGCGCAGCGAGACGCTGCATTACGAGCCGTCCAGGCTCACCGTCATTGAGCACATCCGCTTCAAATACGTGGCGAAGAAGGATGGCGAATCGACCATCGTGACCGCAAGCGCTCAGCCGTCGCCGCTGCCAAAGAGCAATGCGAGCGCGAGCCTGCTCGCCAATGTCCTGGTCAATACCTATGTCGATCATCTGCCGTTGAATCGACAGGAAATGCGCTACGCGCGCCGTGGTGTGTACTTGCCACGCGCTACGTTGTGCGAATGGAAGCTGGCATCTGCTGAGCTGCTCTCGGTACTGCTGCCTGGTTTGCGCGCTCACCAGTTGAAGGCGCCGCGCATGCACGTGGATGACACGACGCTACCTCTGCTTGAGCGAGGGCACCCATCAACGCGCACAGCACGATTATGGGGTTATCTGGGCGCGGGCCAGCGCAACGAGAACGGCGTCTGGGTCGACCACCCGCCAGCGGTCGTGTTCGAGTTCGCTGAGTCACGCGCGGGCGCGCATCCGCTGCTGTACCTGAATAAATACAAAGGCTATCTGCAAGCCGACGCGTACAGCGGTCATGGCGCGCTTTACGCGCGAGGTGACATTATTGAGGTCGGATGCTGGGCTCATTGCCGTCGACGGTTCTTCGAAATTGCCAAGGCTCAGAAAGACCCCGGCCTCGCGGCGCAGGCACTGCAGTGGATCGCCAAGCTATATGCGATTGAATCACGTGTCAAAGACCAAACCCCGGACATCAAACTTGCAGCACGGCAAGCGCAGACGTTGCCGGTGTTGGCACAGTTTCGTCAATGGCTAGAGGCAAACAGCATCGGTTTGCCCGCGCAAGCCCCGCTCGGCAAGGCCTTCGGTTATGCGTTGCGACATTGGGAGGCGCTTGTCCGATATACAGAGAACGGCGTCCTGTTGCCAGACAACAATGCGCTTGAGCGCCAAATCAGACCGATTGCCCTCGGAAGGTCGAACTGGCTGTTCGCGGGGTCTCCACGAGGTGCGCGTGCGGCGGCAACAATGTATTCACTCCTTGGGACCGCTCGCCTTAACGGTATCGAACCCTATGCGTGGCTCGAACGAACACTTGAGAAACTGCCGTCGTATCCCGTCAATCGCGTGCACGAGCTCTTGCCGCTCGCCCGTTAAAACACCTCTACACCATGGACATTCTCGACTCGCTTCGGCAGGCGCCTAGTGCCGAGCTTTATCGCCTCTATCTTGCTATCGGCAAAATGCTCGATGATCCCCGACGTATTCTCGAAATACGTCAACGCCTGCACCTGGGGATGGCCGTTAACTACATCGGCGATAACCCGCTTGGACCGCCGGCGCAAGGCACCATAGTCGAACTCCGCCAGACACAGGCAGTGGTTCAGGACAGCACAACTCGACGCCGTTGGGGCGTGCTCTATGCGGCGATCATCCCGGAAACTTCGACTGTTCAGCCTCAGGTTGAACCGACACCGCCGCCGAGAACGCAGCGTGAAGAGTTCTTCATCGGTGACACAGTTAGCTTCACTGACAAGCACCTAAGCGAGCGCGTCGGAGTCGTCGTGAGGCTGAATGCCAAGACCGCATCGGTCGCCGTCAATGACACCGATGGCCACTGGCGCGTTTCGTACTCTCTATTGCGAAAGATCGTCGACATTTAGCCGCGAAAACTGCCCTAACGGGTTGTGCTGACGGATACGATACAAACGACCTCAGCCAGTGGGCAGTGGTAGCAGCGAAAGAAGATGCCCCCTCTCGGACCGACGGCCGAGTACGCGTTCACGAGCGGGATCACGGCTGCTATCGCAGGAAAACCGTAGAGCACTCGATGTCGCTACTCAAGCGTTGGGATCCAAACCTCCACGAGCGTGCTTCGGTCCACCTGGTAAATGCGGATTGGAGATGAACGGCTAGGAGAAGAAAAGTCATGAAAAAACGGATTACTGCAATAGCTTGCTGCGCGTTGATATCCGGTATCCAGCAAGAAGCAAATGCCCAAAGCAGTGTCGTCCTTCAGGGAAATATCGATGCGGGCGTCACTTTCATCAATAATCAGCATGGCGGGTCCGCAACGCGGTTTGACAGCGGCATACTCGCCCCGAACCAACTAACTTTTAAGGGTGACGAGGATCTGGGCGGAGGTAATAAAGCGTTATTCGTCTTGACATCCCAGTTCGACCTGGCCAATGGCACTACGATTCCGGGGCCTGGGCAAATGTTCGGGCGCGACGCGTATATCGGGCTATCCAACGACAGATACGGCCAACTGACCTTCGGCAATCAATACGATTTCATGTTCGAGACCCTCACGGCGGGACTCTTCGACAACGCATTTTTAATGGGCGGAATCTATGACTTCCGCGGCGGTCCATTCACTGGGTTGGGCATCCCAAATAATCCGACCGGTGCGTTTGACTTCGACCGGATGGCAGGTAGCAACCCGGCAATGAACTCCGTGAAGTACAAAAGCCCGACGGTGTATGGATTCTCGTTTGGAGCTCTTTACGGATTTGGCGGAACACCCGGCGACTTCTCCGCCAATTCCACGGTCAGCGTTGGCGGGAGCTATGCTAGCGGTCCCCTCGGTATTGGATTCGCCTATACGAGTGCCAAGTACGTGCAACTGGACAATGGGCACGGCGCCATCCGGAACATAGGCGCGGGGGTGAACTATCATTTCGGCCCAGTGCTCGCAATGCTTCTTTATACAAACACGAAGAACACGGCGTCAAATGCCACGGTGAACGTGATCAAGCCGGGCATCAACTGGACGGTTTCTGGCCCATGGAGCGTCGGTCTTGACTATACCTACATGAAAGGGAATAGCGCTCTGCAGAACACCCGAGCACAGCAGGTGATGGGTGCAGTTCAATACCACCTGTCCAAACGCACGTTGATCTACGTGGAGGGCATCTATGAGCACGCAAATGGCGACGCGACATCAACGGATGCCTGGATCAACGGCATCCCTCAGGCAGCTAGCACGGGCAACCAGGTGATCGGAAGAGTCGGCATGTTCACCGTTTTCTGACCAAATAGCGTCGGTTGATATTCGGCAGAAGTCTCAATCCAACAGGCGTGATCCCGGTGTGAGCCAATGCACACCCGGGATCAGTTTAGCGTTGGCGACAGCGGCGCATAGTAGCGATCGGAGCTTCGCCGAACGCAGCTCTGTAGTCTGCACTGAAGCGACCCGCATGCGTAAATCCGAGGTGCAACGCGACATCCGTCACTGACGTCGCGGCGGTAGCGGCGGTGAGCATACGATGTGCTGCTTCAAGGCGAACCTTGCGCAAAAATGCCGAAGGCGTTGTCTGATCCGATTTCTGAAACCCCGCCTGAAGAGTCCGTACGCTGACGCCAAGTTCCCTGGCCACCTTCGCCACTGTAGTGCCCTCTTCAGCGCGGTCGGAAAACATCTGCTTCGCCGACGCGACAATTCGAGGTGTGCCAGCAGCAACCGGACGCGCAAGTTCCCCAGAATAACTGTGCCGTTGTGCATGCAGGATCGTCGACAATAGAAACTCGTCAAGTGATTCGACTGCGCATTTCGGCAATGTCATGCCTGATGACGCGAGCGTGCAAACCAGTCGCACGGCGTCTTGCCAGACCACTTCCAAAGAGTGCGGTAGCGGTTGAAGATCGAACGCTATAGGTCGTTCAAGTGGATACCCCAGCCAAGCCGCACACATGCGCTCCAGTCGATCTATGTCGACTCGCAGTGCGGTCTGGGCGAACGCACCGTCAAATTTCAATACTGTCTCCCGGCCCGGCGACAATGGCATCGTCTGCCCCGCACGCCATGAAGCTATTCGGCCATTCTGATCAACGCTCGCCGCACCTGACGACGCAGACATCATCAGAAGCAGATTGGGAAAACGCCCGGCGTCAATGGCCACGGGGCTCGAATAGCGGAGATATACAACGGGTTGATCGGCCGCGGTTATGACCTTGAGGTCGACGTTCAGACTTCTGGCTGGGCCGGCAGGTTCAACCGTATGGGGACAATAGACGCTGCCGACAACGTTTATCGCCTCATCCAGGTCCCTGATTGACACAAGGCTACCGCTCTCGGCCACCGAGCCGGAATATTTCCCAACATCAGCTGAAAATTTTGGCTGCATTGGTAGCATCGGGCGCTCCATATCGAGAAAAATGGGCATGCGTGGAACGTGCCTTTTGTGCCCGGTTGACGCACGACGATCTTGCTTCATGAACGGATCCGTGCGAGGCGATACGCGCAGACTGTACGTGCCGAGGTCAGCGATTATCACGCGCGCGGCGATGAGGGCACTACCTGTTGTCAGCAGAGAGTATAGCTCGACAACGAAATGCGCCACCTTCATCCACGCAGCAATTCTTCATGGTGCACGTTGTCATTCTGCTTACCTTTAGAGGTAATTCCTGAGCTGCTCCGTTCATGCAACTGAGTGAATCAAAGAACGACATCGTCTCACCGAGTCCGCCATACAAGCCACGACCAACCTTCGCTACAACCGAGACCTTGATCGGACAACAGGTTGGCATGCCATGTGGCGTTGAAGCATTGCTCCGACGAATGTGACCAGCTGCACGCTATGGTTCTCTGTCCGGCCCGATTCAGGAGAATATTCATCCGAACCTGCGCCAAAGGGACAGCGTTGCGCAAAATGTCATTTTCGCCGGAAATTGGCCGTCGTATTTTCAATAATGACGGGGCATGTAACAGCATCGGACAGGCCGACCGCCACGCCGCCGGCAACCTAGCAATGCATCTCCCGGGTTACGGAACGTATGAGACTCAGGTGAAGAAATTGTGATGACGACGATAGCGAGAGGCAACCTTACACGAGTGGTACAACGCTTTGCTGGAGATATTTTTCAAGCAATCTTACTGATCTGGACCTATCTGGGTTCTATCTGATAGTTTTTCCGGACATGTTCGGCGTTGACTCGCTTGGGCCGCGATGAACGGATCAAACCCTTCCGACTCGGTGGATCGCGCAACCAGTTTCTTCCGCTGTCACCGCAACTGCAGTCGACAGATTCACCAACGGGCGACATGCCCAACCGCATGCAGGACCAATTTCAAATGCCTACGATTACCACACGTGACAGCACACAGATCTTTTTCAAAGACTGGGGTACCGGACGTCCCGTTGTTTTCTCGCACGGCTGGCCGCTTACCGCGGACGCCTGGGACGCTCAGATGGTCTTCCTGAGCAGTCGCGGTTATCGCACCATCGCGCACGACCGGCGCGGCCACGGTCGTTCGGCACAACCTTGGAACGGCAACGACATGGATACGTACGCCGATGATCTCGCTACCCTCATCGAGAAGCTGGACCTCAACGATATCGTTCTAGTCGGGCACTCGACCGGCGGCGGTGAAGTCGCTCGCTACATCGGCCGACACGGCATATCGCGCGTATCGAAAATAGTGCTCGTGGCCGCAGTGCCGCCGCTGATGCTGAAAACCGAGGCCAATCCTAAAGGCCTGCCGATCGAGGTGTTCGATGGCATCCGCGCCGGCGTGAACGCGGACCGTCCTCAGTTCTTCCGGGATCTCAGCGGCCCGTTTTATGGCGCGAACCGGCCAGACACGAAAGCCTCGCAGGGTCTGCTTGACTCGTTCTTGTTGCAAGGTATGCTGGGCGGCCTGAAAGGCCAACTCGACTGCATCAAACAGTTTTCGGAAGTCGACTACACCGGTGACCTAGAAAAGATCAACGTCCCGACACTGATTATTCACGGCGACGACGATCAGATGGTGCCGATCGACGCATCGGCGGGACAAGCCTCGAAGATCGTTAAGCACTCGATACTAAAGGTCTATCCGGGTGCGCCGCACGGCCTCATGAGCACCCATCAGGAACAGTTCAACGCTGATCTACTTGACTTCATCGAAAACTGATCCTGTCGAGCGGTCACCGAACCGACGCTCATGGCGAGAATAGATCAGCGCCGTCGCTCGATGGAGGCGCCCGGAATAATCTCAACCCAGCCGAGCGGGATATCACGTTGATACTCGCTTAGAAAGCACGCGTGCCACAGCCCTCCGTTCGGATGAACCCGAAAGCTTGATACCGTGCTTCGCGAGACCGACAGCACCGTGTCGGCGAGCTCAACCCACAGCGCCTCCTCGCTGCTTGCAATGCGAGCCCTAAACGGCTGACGCTCATCATGAGGTCGAGCCGACGGCGGCAAAGTACCCATGATGTATTTGCTGTTCCCTCAATCCGCCGCACCTGGTATGTGATCCATGAAGCCACCGGGACCACGCAGCTCGGGTACCTCTCGATGGATTATCGAGCCCAGTTGGGAGAAATGCCTTCAGACACGCTACGTAAGCGATACCGCTCGAAGAAATCGTTCCACTCAGCCGCTGCATGACACGCAGTTCGCCTCCCGACGATACCTTGTGATGGCGGATATTGGAGAGCGAATGCGCAAGATACTCGAGGAGATATCTTCCGTAGATTAGCGGCTAGCGCCTGCGAACCGTGTCTGATGGAGATTCCCCAAACCGCTCCCTATAACTGATGGCAAAACGTCCAAGGTGGGTAAATCCACAATCCATCGCAATGGTCGCGATACTCACCGCACCGGATGAGGCTACTAGCGCTGCTCGCGCGCGATCAAGCCGTAGTTGCCTCAGGCAAGTCATCGGACTGGCATTGCGAAAATTCTGGAACGCGTCACCTAGCGTTCTAATCGATACCCCAGCCGCAGAAGCGATGTCCTGCAACATAAGGGGCATGGGTAAGTGCTGGGCCATAAATTCGTCGGCCACTCGAACAATGTGCGGCACAGGCGCACGGGCCGAACTATGCATAGGCTTCGCGCAATGAGCAGCGGTCAGCAGGTTCACGAGCAGAGCCTCGACATGAGCGGCGACACTGGGGTGCGCGCAGGCGCAGTTCAGAAACTCCGGTGAACCTGCGACAAGTTGCAACTGTTCCTTCCACGCGCGCATCAATTCGCCGGACAGGGACACGAAAGGGTCAACCCGTCGATGGCGCGCGCGATCCTCGCTGCGAAAAGCTGCCGGATCGATTCGCATGACAAGTTGTTCGCAATCCGAGGAAAGGATCGCACTGAACGGTTCCCCGGGCGCGCGAAGAATCGCCTGCTCGCTATTTACCCGTACGGTTCTTCCGCCTGCGCTGACCTCGGCTTCTCCAGACACACAGAACATCATCAGGTAGTAACCGCTTACCTCTTTCACATCCACCCGCATCGGGCCACCGAACGAAATTGTGCCGATCCCCAACCTGCCGATCTTCACGAAGTCCATGTGCGAGCGCCCATGCCCGCTACCTGACGGAACCAGCGAGTGCGGCTGCATTACGCGCGAGATCAGCTCGCGCGTTTCATCCACGTCGGTCGACTCAAACAAACGATGGTTACGCAGGGCGAATGGATGAAAGTCAGGTTGACGCATAACAGCCTGCTGGAAGGGAACCAGTTTCGGAAGCGGCATCGATCACTATAAAAAACTACTTGAAACGGATACGCGCGGCACCATCCATCCAGAATCGGATAGACCCATCATTTTGGCACTCCAAAAATACTTACATGCATCGTTGAACAAGCGAGTTCAGTGAAGAGAGCTCATCAATTACGGAGAAACCTACAATGAAAACGGTCGATTCACCCCTTCGCCCTATGAACAAGCCTGATTCTGACTTCGTCGAGTTTCCGCGCGATGACGGCTCACGCATTCCTTACAAGGTATTCAGTTCGCAAGCTGTCTACGATCGCGAACAGGAGCGGATTTTTCGGGGGCCCACCTGGAACTTCATTGCACTTGACGCGGAAATATCCAATGCTGGCGACTTCAAGAGTACGTTTGTCGGCGATACCCCAGTGGTCGTCACGCGAGCCGAAGATGGCTCTCTATCCGCATGGGTGAATCGCTGTGCGCATCGCGGAGCATCCGTGTGCCGCAAATCACGCGGCAACGCGACTTCGCATACCTGCGTCTACCACCAGTGGAGTTTCGACAACAGCGGAAATCTGCTCGGCGTGCCGTTCCGCCGTGGCCAGAAAGGCATGACTGGCATGCCCGCCGATTTCGATCCGAAGAACCACAGCCTTAGAAAGCTGCGCGTGGACAGCTACAAGGGTCTCGTGTTTGCGTCGTTCAGTGAAGAAATTGCGCCGCTCACCGACTATCTTGGTGCAGAGATGCGCCCGTGGATCGACCGCATTTTCCACAAACCGATCGACTATCTCGGTTGCACACGGCAGTTTTCCAGATCGAACTGGAAGCTCTATTTCGAAAACGTGAAGGATCCGTATCACGCGAGCATGCTGCATCTGTTTCATACAACCTTCAATATTTTCCGGGTCGGTATGAAGGCGCGTTCGATTCCTGATGCGACGCATGGCCTGCACAGCATCATCACCGTGACGAAGACGAGCGAGGACACCTCTGCTGCATATAAGCGGCAGAACATCCGCTCCTTCGATGAGGGCTTTTCGCTCGAAGACGACTCGATTCTCGGCCTCGTGTCCGAGTACGACGAGGACACGACCAACCACATCCAGCCGATCTTTCCGCAACTCGTGATCCAGCAGATCCACAATACGCTGGTCGCGCGCCAGTTGCTGCCGAAAGGTCCGAACAGCTTCGAGTTGATCTTCCATTTTTTCGGCTATTCCGACGACACGCCGGAGCTTCGGGAACTGCGCATCAAACAGGCGAATCTTGTCGGGCCGGCCGGTTATATCTCGATGGAAGACACAGAGGCCACCGAACTGGTGCAGCGCGGCACTGTGCGCGATGCAGATGCAACCTCGGTGATCGAGATGTCGCGGGCGAATCCCGAGCAGCAGGACACGGTCATCACCGAGAGCCTGATCCGGAAGTTCTGGGTCGGCTACCAGAAGCTGATGGACTATTGAAGAGAAGAGAGGACAGACATGGAACAGATAAAGCTGTGGTTCGAACTGCACATGCTGCAGAACCAGTACATCAACAATCTCGACAATGATCGGCTTGAAGCGTGGCCCACGCTCTTCACCGAAGACTGTCTGTACGAGATCGTGCCGAAGGAAAATGCGGATATGGGGTTGCCGATCGGCATCATCTATTGCAACAACCAGAAGATGCTGCGTGATCGCGTGGTGTCCCTGCGCAACGCGAACATTTACGAGGCGCATAGCTATCGGCACATGACCTCCGGACTGTCCGTGATCGGCGAGAAGGACGGCGTGATCGAGACGGAGAGCAACTACGTGGTGATCCAGACGCGCACCGACGGTGAGTCGAGCGTGTATCAGGCGGGCAAGTATCTCGACCTCGTGGTACGGACGGCGGACGGACTCCGCTACAAGTCCAAGCGCGTGATATATGACACATCGCGCGTGCAAACGCTGCTGGCGACGCCAATCTGAGGAGGCCGTGATGGAGAAATTGGTCAATGGTTGGCAGGCGCTGGGCGTGCTGGAAGAATTCACGGAAGGTGAGCCGACCGCGGTGATCGCTGGCGATAAACCAGTGGCGATCTTCCGCCTCGGCGACGAGGTGTTCGCGTTGCACGATTTATGCACGCACGGTCATGCTCGCCTCTCGGAGGGCTTCGTGGAAGATGACTGCGTGGAATGTCCGCTACATCAGGGGCTATTCGATATCCGCAGCGGCGCGCCGCGCTGCGCGCCCGTCACTGAAGCGGTACGTACCTATCCGATCCGGATCGTCGACGGAAAGGTCCAGATTCATGTCGCGTGAACCCTTCATGATTGTCGGTGCCGGGCACTCGGCGCGGCGCGCGGCGGAAACACTGCGCGAACGCGATCCGCATGCAAACATCGTGATGATCGGCGCAGAGCCAGAGTTGCCGTACGACCGTCCTGTGCTGTCCAAAGACGCTTTGATTAGCGAAGCCGGGGAGCAGCGCGCCTTTGTCCGTGACCGTGCGTGGTATGACGCAAAGCGCATCGAGTTGCGCCTCGGCGTATCTGTAGACTCAATCGATCGGGATAGGCAAAGGGTTCGGCTCGAAGACGGCCAGACGCTCCCCTACGAACGTTTGTTGATTGCTACAGGTTCACGGGTGAGGCGTTTCGCCGGAGGTGTCGACGATGGCGTGAAGCTCCATTATGTTCGTACGGTAGCCGACGCCCGTGCACTGCGGGCAGCATTAGAGCCAGGTAAGCGCGTCGTGGTGCTGGGTGGTGGCTTCATCGGGCTCGAGATCGCGGCATCTGCGATAACGCGTGGTTGCAAGACCATGCTAATCGAACCGGCCACGCGCCTGCTCCAGCGTTCGATGCCTCACGAAATCGGGGAGTTCATTCTTTCGATGCACCGAGCGCGAGGCGTCGATGTCTATCTGCAAACCACGCCGCTTCGTGCTCGTGGCACGTCAGCGTATGCCATTGTCGAAACCGACTACGGCGAGGTTGAAGCAGATGCGATAGTAATCGGTATCGGCGTTACGCCCAACGTAGAGCTTGCGCAAGCGGCGGGGCTCGAAGTCGAAGGTGGCATCATCGTCGACGAACAGTGCCGCACCGCCGATCCGAACATCTTCGCAGCTGGCGAGGTGACGATGCATTTCAACCCGCTACTTGGACGCCATATCCGTGTGGAATCATGGCAGGTCGCAGAGAACCAGCCTGCAGTTGCTGCCGCAAACATGCTCGGTGCGTTCGAGCGCTACGCGGAAACGCCGTGGTTGTGGTCTGATCAATACGATTGCAACCTGCAGACGCTGGGCGTGTTCGACGACACACACATGTCGATCACGCGCGGAGATCCGTCTAGCGGATCGTTCTGCTTGTTGAAACTCGACGAAACCGGCAGGCTAACCGCCGTTGCGGCGGTGAACGCAGGGCGAGACGTTGGCGTGTGCAAGCGCCTGATCGCCGCGCGGAAAGTTCTGGATGCAGCGGGTCTCGCGGACACGTCGGTTACGTTGCGTTCTTTACTGTAGCGCCTGGTGTCACGTTGAGTGACAGCTTATGAGCATCTCCAATGCTCGGCCGAACCCTGAACTGCCGTTCGACTTCGCATTGGTTCGGTGGTGGCTTCGAGGATGGTTGAATTGAAAAGTTCTTGTTTTGGTTCGGGGCGCTAGAGTTGGCACCGCGTTATCGAGTTGTGACGATCCGCGAGGCTGTGAACTTGGGCAAGGCAACGATCCTCATTTTTCGTGACGCAACTGACTGGTTCATCTGCTTGCTTCCCGACATGAGCCGCTTGCCCGTTCTTTGCCAGTTTTGCGGAGTCGCCGCCATCAGGAATTATCATGGGAACCGCTTCGACCCCGCAGTCAAGGACGGCCCAGCTTCAGGATGCATTTAAGACGCGCAAATAGTATTTGCGCCTTCTTTCGCTCACGGCAAGATCGGTGGTACTCGGGCGTCCTCGCAGTACGCCTCGTTTCGTCACACGCAGCTTCATGGACGCTGCGTGTGATCTTATGGAATGGTGTACTCGGGCAGCAGCGATCCTTCATCGAACAGCTCTCGCAGTCGAGCTGGTTTGCCCGATAGATGATCGTGTCAGCCTTCGTGACGCCCGAGCGCGAATTCCTGAATTTGCGCCGATCACTGCGTAGTGCATGCCCCGATACCGCAACATCAACTCCGTCGGGTCTTGCATTCCAAACATGCACAAGCATCTTCACCGCCATGCGGGCGGGCTATGTTGGCTGGGCATAGGTAGAGTAAGAGACAGGGCGTAGTCGAACTATTTCCCTGCCTCTCCTCCCCGAACCGGACGTGCACCTCTCAGCGCATCCGGCTCTCCATCCAGGTGTCGCTCGAAGCGAAGACAATCTACCGCAGGAGCCAGCGAGCCTCCGTTGATCTCCACGCGGCATCTCATCAGTTTGCTTTGCATTTCACTGATTATCAGAGGTCTTCACCTCACTATGGTCAGTTAATCTGCCAAGCAAACCACCCGGACTGCCTCCCTTCGCCATGTGACCGGCTTTCCCGGTCTCGGACTATTACGGAGGCTCCGCCAGCTTGCACATCATCGGGGGCACACTCCCTTAACATCTGTGCAAGCCTTCCCCAGTTCACATGCTGGACTCAATCGCACGGGCGAGGTTGCCTGTCGCAGTCTTTATCCTTGCTTGCCGCAAGTCGTCGCAGATATCACGGTCTAGCTGCGCGCTCTCCGTGATGCCCTGCTGGCCGGCCTACATCTCCGGCCAGCATTCGCGGCGTCAGTCCGTACATGTGACTCACGCCGATCCGCGTCCTGCCTGTTAAGCGGTGTAGGCAGGGGTGACGATTCAACCCTCAGATGCGTTTAAACAGGTTCGTGTCCCTCAACCGTCCCATGCTCAGCCTGGAAGCTCATCTCGGCGTAACCGCTTCGCCTCAAGCTCCGTTTCCCACGGACTTCGCCACCTTGCCAGTGTCGGCAAGTCACCGCCGCTTCGGCTCACTTCCTCTCGCAGCAGAGAAAGGGCATGCCCCGGTACCGCAACATCAACTCCACCGGGTCTTGCATTCCAAACATGCTCAAGCAACTTCGCCCCCATGCGGGCGGGCTACGTTGGCTGGGCGTACTGTAGGTTTCATCCATTCGCCAACTTCGACTGACCTTTTGCTTGCGCGGTCCGAATGCCTTACCAAGTGCAGGCAGCAACTTGATAGCCCATCGGTGCACCGATCGAATGATCGACCAACACTGCCCGCTCGGACGTCATTTCTTCCAGATGACGCAGACTCAACGGATAGGCGACGTACCAACGAACGCGTGTCAGCATATGGCCAGCGGGTAATGTACCCGTTTAAGCGCCTTGCTCACAGTCGCGTTCGGGGTCTTGATCTTCGCTACATCGTTTGTCTCGGGACCGACCACCATTGCAGATCACCTTACTGGGACCGAACCCTAAACATTAGCCCCCTGTTGCCCTTCGCCCTTGGCACTGCCCACCCTTAAATGAAACGCTGCGTCACGAACTTCGAAGAAAAATATCCCTCGAGCGCTTCTGCTCCGCCTTCGAACCCATGTCCAGACCCCCCTCGCCCTCCAAAGGGCGTTTCTGGAAGACCTAACGCATAATGGTTGATGCTTAACATCCCCGTGTACACCTCGGTTGCAATTCGTTCCGCAGCTGCGCCGGAACGAACAAACGCGTACGCTGCCAGTCCTACAGGAAGCCGGTTCGCTTCGGATATAGCTTCTTCCAGGTCATCAAACGTAACAATAGGAACGATCGGACCGAATGGTTCCTCGTTCATTACATCCGCCTCAATCGACGGACCAAGCAGCACCGTCGGCTCAAAGAAATTACTGCCCATTGTTACCCTGCCGCCTCCAAGGGCCACTTCAGCTCCACGAAGGCTCGCATCGGTAACTAGTCGCTCCATTGCCAGCGTGCGTCTCGGATTGGCGAGTGGACCCATCGTGGTGGACGCATCAAATCCATCGCCGACGCGGATCTTCCGTGCGCGCTTCAGGAACTCCTCGGTAAACTGAGCGGCTATTTTTTCGTGTACAAGAAATCGCGTAGGGGAAATACAAACTTGCCCAGCATTGCGGAATTTCGCCGCCACCAGGATCTCCGCCGTGGAGGACGGATCAACGTCGTCCATCACGATCACCGGTGCATGCCCACCTAGTTCCATTGTTGTGCGCTTCATGTGGGCCCCTGCTAGCGCCGCTAGCTTCTTCCCCACCGCAGTCGAGCCCGTAAAACTTATTTTGGCAATTGCAGGATGCGAAATTAGGTGTTGAGCAATTTCACCTGGATCTCCAAAAATCAGTGTAACGGCCCCCGTTGTAACCCCCGCATCGGCGAAAGCTCTGACTAACGCCGCTGGCGACGCCGGTGTTTCCTCAGGTCCCTTGAGGATGATCGAGCAGCCCGCTGCCAATGCTCCAGCAAGTTTTCTCACCGCCACGTTTATTGGAAAATTCCATGGAGTAAACGCAGCTACAATTCCTACTGGCTCGAGCCTCACGGATTGCATGATCCCTGCCGAGCGCGCAGGAATAAGACGTCCATACGCTCTCCGGCACTCTTCTGCATACCAATCAATCAAATCAGCCGCGCCCAATACTTCAACCATCGACTCCTCTAACGGCTTTCCTTGCTCGAGCGTCAGCAACTCGGCGATGCTTTTCGCTCGCTCACGAATCAGATCGGCAGCCTTTTTCAGTACGCCATAGCGGTGAAAAGCGGAAGTGTTACGCCAAGCCTCAAATCCAATTTCTGCCGAATGAATAGCCTCATCCAGATCGCTCGCTTCGGCGCACGCCACTTTCCCGATTACCGCTTGTGTAGACGGATTTACCACTTCTCGTGACGTCGACTTGAATCCATCGCGCCATTTCCCACTAATGAACAGTTTTACGTCTGAGTACACTTCGATTTCTCCGGCAATTAGAGGCTATCAGATAGAATTAGATCAGCGGCTTTTTCACCAATCATCAGGCATGCAGCATTGAGGTTTCCGGACAGAATAGAGGGCATGATTGAAGCGTCGGCGATGCGCAGCCCTGACAAGCCACGCACCCGAAGTGTCGGGTCCACCACGGCCCCCTCATCAGATCCCATTCGACATGTTCCACAGGGATGAAATATCGTTGAGGACTGCGTTCTAACGTACGCTAAAATTTGCTCATCCGTTACGACGTCCTCTCCCGGCCAATATTCGGCCGACACGAGACTTTTCAGAGGTTCAGTCTGTGCTACCTTTCGAATCACCCGGATCGCGTCGACATAAAATTTCCGGTCTTCTTCTGTGCTTAGATAATTTGGCTTTATGATCGGAGACGCTGTTGGGTCTCCACTTCGCAATTCGACTGTTCCACGACTGGTCGGCCAAGATTGAGTCAACATCATGGTGAAAGCCGAGAACCGATGCAGAGGCTCTCCTGATTTCCCTACGCTAAACGGCGACATGTGAACCTGGGTGTCCACTCGTTCCAGTTCGGGTTTGGAGCGTAGGAACATACCAACTTGACCAGCTGCGTACGTCAATGGCCCTCTTCTAAAGAGCGCATATTGGGCTCCCATCAAAAATTTGCGTTGCCAACTTTGCAAGTCATCGTTGAGCGTGATCGGATTGACCGTTTTAAGAATTACTTTCGTCTGAAGGTGATCCTGTAAATTCTTCCCAACTTGCTCGCGGCAGAGTATCGGTTCAATCTTGTGACGGGTTAGCTCTTCGCGCGGACCGACTCCCGAGAGCAGAAGCAATTGCGGGGTGTTCACTGCCCCACAGGACAAAATTATTTCTCTTCTCGAGCCAATTCTAACGATGTCTCCCTGTTTAGTCTTGAATTCGATGCCGATGGCCTTCAATCCGTCGAAAAGCAAACGCTGGACGTGTACATTGACTTTAATGCACAGATTTTTCTGGGATTTCCTCGAACGCAAGTAGGCCTTTGCCGAATAAGAGCGAAGACCGTTTTTTACCGTTAGATCGTAAAATCCAATGCCATCTTGCTGTTCGCCGTTAAAATCGTCGTTCTTCTTTAGTCCATAGTTAAGCCCAGCAGCAACTACAGCCTTGCACAACGCCGACGGATTTGAAGGCTTAGTAACGTACACAGGGCCACGATCAGAATGCACGCTTGTCTGACCGAGATAATGATTCTCGCACTTCATGAAATAAGGCAGCACATCCGACCAGCCCCATCCTACACATCCAGCTTCCTTCCATCCGTTGTAGTCATCTTGCTGTCCTCGGATGTAAATCAATCCATTGATTGCACCTGACCCACCAAAAACTTTTCCGCGCGGCCAATAAATCGATCGTCCGTTTAGCTCAGCCTCGGGCTCAGTTTGGTACGCCCAATTTATCGACTTATCGGAAAACATTTTTGCGAAGCCGATTGGAATGTGGATCCAAGGATTTTTGCCCCATCCCCCAGCTTCCAGAAGCAGCACCGAGTACTTCCCGCTTTCCGACAATCGGCTCGCGACTACAGATCCCGCGCTTCCGGCTCCAATGACGACATAATCATAACTCTGCTCAAAGTCCATACTCATCTCCGCGCTGCTCCCTTATCGGCCTTTGAAAACCGGTGTGCGTTTCTCCAACGTCGCCCGTGTTGCTTCACGGGCATCTTCGGTGTACATCAGCTTCGTGCTGTATCTCTGCTCGTGCCGGTATACGGCTTCAAGCGGCATTGATTCAATGTCGTTGAGAGCCTGCTTCGCACAGCGCAATCCGAGCGGACTTTTGCCGGCGATTTTCGCCGCAAGCCCAAGTGCCGTCGGCATCAGGTCTTCAAATTCAACGACTTCATCGATCAGTCCGAGACTGAACGCTTCCTGCGCGTCGATCGGTTCGCCCGTAAAGTACATGCGGCGCAGCACGCCCTGTGGAATAAGCCGGCCATGGTGCGCCGCGCCCCCGCAGCGGCCGACATTGATTTCGGGCGTCCCAAAACGCGCGTTGCTCGCGCTGATTCGGATGTCACACACGGTGGCGAGCACCGAACCTGCGCCGAGAGCTGGTCCATTGATCGCTGCGATGACGGGGATCGGACAACGATAGACTGCGGAGAACGTCCTGCGCACGATTGCCGCGCGCTCTGGATCCTGCTCAGGCGCTGCGCTCAAGAATTCGTTCAGGTCCAGACCCGCGCAGAACGCACGATTGCCAGCGCCGGTGAAAATGGCGCAATGGACGTCGCGTTCCTCGCCGAGGTTTTCGAACAAATCAGCAATTTCGCCGTAAAGCGCGAGGGTAAGCGCGTTAACCGGCGGCCCTCCGAGCGTGACGGTCGCAACCCCATCGCGCTTTTCGAGTATCAGTGACATGGGCCTCCTTTCTTAGTTGAACAGCTTGATCAGTCGTCGAACCGATCGAAGCAGGCGGGATTTTCGACAAAAATGGCCTTCCGCAACGATGCGTCATCCACCCATCCATGGAATGTGTCCAGCAAATCACCCACGTCCGGCGCAGCATCGCCCATTCTGACGTAAGGCCAGTCCGAGCTCCATACCAGCTGTTGAGGATTCGCCTCCATCATGAGATCTTGAAACGGTCGCAAGTCCTCATAACTGGGAGCCTGCTTCGACACACGGCACAGAGCCAGCTTTACACCGATGCGTCCCTCGCGCAGCAGCGACAGTACGTTCTGAAAGTCGCGATGACCAGTCCCGAGCGAAGGATCTAAGCACGTCATGTGTTCGAACATCACGGACAATCCTGCACGCTCAAGCTTCTCGGTGATGGCGGGAACATCGCTGCATCGCGCCCAAACCTGAGCGTGCCAATCGAGCGCCTTCATGCGGCTCGCGAGCGACAGCGCCACGTCCAGCCCCACGCTTCCCTCCAACGGCTTGCCCGTTTGCGGACTCGGCATCTCGTTGAAGCGCAACGCGCATACGCCATTGCTATCGAGGCGCTGCAACTCCTTATCCGTCACGTCCCGCGGAAGAACTGCGACGCCGCGAATCCTCCCGGCACCAGCCTTGAGCGCGGCTACCAGCGCCTCATTGTCGATACCGTACGGCGCCGGCTGAACGAGCACGCCACGCCTTCCGCCGATCGTGTCCAGCATCGCGAGGTAAGTCCCGCAAGTTGCGAGCGGCGGCGGATAGTTGGACGCTGCCGTAAACGGGAAGTCTTGATAAGGGCCGAACACATGCGAGTGCGCGTCGCAGGCATCGTCGGGAAGCGGATTGCGCGGCGGGCATGGCATTCTTGCGGCGACGACGTCGACAGAGCGGAGGGGATCCGTGAGATCGTTCATGACATCACTCTGCATCGCCAGGTTCGGTGCGGCGCATCGAGTCGCGATCGACGAAGTGTGCATGCCATGCGGCGAGCGCCGGATGCCCTTCGCGCCATTGCAGGTCTGGCAGGCGGAAGTCGTAGTATGAGAGCACGCAGGCAATGGCGATGTCGCCGATCTGGATCGCGTCGAACCGCAGGTGTGGCGCGAGTTGCTCTAACGCATCGAGCGAGGCCGTCGACTTGACCTTGAACGCAGCGAGCCACTCCGGGCGCTGTTGAGGTTGAGGCTTGTTGCGCTCCTGGCGCCAAAGCAACAGCACATCAAGCAAGCCGCCAGCGAACGCGTGCTGTTGCAGTGCGACGAAGCGCACGCGGCCCTCAGTTGGAAAGAGGCGCGCGCCGTCGTGCAACGTATCGAAGTATTCACAGATCACCGGCGAATCGAACAGGACGTATCCGTCGTCGAGCACGAGCGTGGGCAACTTGCTCAACGGGTTGTCGGGTAGCAGGTTGAGGTTGAGGTTGAGGTTGAGCTTGTCCATTGCGACAGGAGAACGCACGCATTCGAACTTGTCCACAATGCCCGCCTCATACGCGCACACCATCACTTTGCGGACAAACGGCGAGCGCGGCGACCAATGCAGCTTCATGTGCATATCCTTCCGATACGTTGACGAACACACGACACCTGCCGAATCGCTTGACGTCGACGCGACATGTCTACTGTGTTAGGTTAATTCTCTAAATATTTAATCTAAATCACACGAAAAGTAAGATGGGTGAAAACGGCATTGTCAACTTGTTAGCGTGTTCCCTTACACGCCGTCATGGTAGATGATCTTCCTCATAAAAGTCAATAACGTGTACTATAGAGTTTTGGCGAAGTTTTTTTGTTGACAACGGGCACAATACTGGAAACTCGGCTGCGAAAATTTTGATTTTTTGCCTGAGTTAGCAGCAAGCGAACAGGTCGGAAAATTACTGCGCCTGATTAGCACCTGCGGAAGGGGCGGTGGATTACACCACGGCCGAAGGTAGTCGTTACCAATGAAAACAAGCGGATACAACATGACTGGACCCATGTCTCACATTCGCGTTCTCGATCTTAGTCGCATCATGGCAGGGCCCTGGAGTGGGCAAATGCTTGCTGACCTCGGTGCAGACGTGATCAAGATAGAGCGCCCCGGAGTAGGTGATGACACCCGCAGTTGGGGGCCGCCATTCCTTGATGAAAACTGTGACGGGCCATCGATGGAGTCGGGATACTTTCTATCGGTAAATCGCGGCAAGCGCTCGGTCGCAATCGACCTTGCGTCGCCCGAAGGGCAGGCGACCGTGCGTGCGCTCGCCGCTCAGTGCGACGTCGTGATCGAGAACTTCAAGGTCGGAGTCCTAAAGCGCTATGGTCTCGGCTATGACGACTTGAAGGCCGTCAAGCCGGATCTGATCTATTGCTCGATCACTGGTTTCGGTCAGGATGGCCCGAAGTCGGAAAACGCCGCCTATGACTTCATGATTCAGGCGATGGGCGGCCTGATCAGCGTGACGGGCTGACGCGACGATGAACCGGGCGGCGGTCCACAAAAGGTCGGTGTGCCGATCGTCGACATCATGACCGGCATGTACGCCACGGTCGGCATTCTCGCCGCTCTCGCGCGGCGCAATGAAACCGGAGAAGGCGAGTACGTTGAAGTTGCGATGCTCGACGTTCAGGTCGCGTTTCTGGCCAATCAGGCGATGAACTACCTCATCTCGGGTAAAACCCCGGCTCGCAACGGCAATAAGCATCCGAACATCCAACCGCAGGACGTGTTCAGGTGCCGCGACGGCTACCTGGTGCTCGCGGTCGGAAACGACGGCCAGTTCCGCAAGTTCTGTGAAGTCATCGCGCGTCCTGAACTGGTCGATGACGAGCGTTTCGCGAACAATGCACAGCGCGTGCGTAACCTTCCGCCGCTGCTCGCGATCATCCGCGAAGCGTTGCTCGGAGACGACCTCGCAGTTTGGATTAGCAAGCTCGACGCCGCCACAGTGCCGTGCGGGCCGATCAACACGATTCCGATGGTCTTCGAAGACGCGCAGGTAAAACACCGCGAGATGCTGCGCTATCTTCCTCATCCGGTCTCGGGCACCGTGCCTCAGGTGGTGTGTCCAATTCGAATGCGCAATGCGCAATGCGCCGTTGAGTTTTGACCGCGCCCCGCCGACGCTCGGGCAGCATACGGATCAAGTGCTGGGTAAACTCAGCATCGCGAGCCGCTGAGGCCGGCGCTCGGAGCGCTGTCGCCCAAATGACATCATCTTGCAAGGATTGAACGTGGCCCGAATCCCCTTTTTTTCTCCTGATTCGATGACCGCCGAGCAGGAACGCGTTTATCGGGCCGTCGTCGACGGACCGCGCGGGACCGTCGTCGGTCCCTTGCGCGCCGCGTTGCATCGCCCAGAACTGGCCGACCGCTGGCAGCGTTTTGGCGAAATTCTCCGCTACGGCACGACCTTGCCCGCGCGATTGACCGAACTTGCGATCGTGGTTACAGCGCGACGCTGGAACAGTCAACTCGAATGGCATATTCACGCCGAGTCAGCGCTGCGTGCCGGCCTGAACCAGGCAGTATTGGACGCGATCAGGACAGGCGCGCAGCCTGCCTTCGATGACGCGGAAGAAGCCGACATCTACGAATTCACGCGGCAACTGCAACAGACGGGCAACGTCGGCGAGGACGTCTATCAACGCGTGATGTGCCGCTGGGGCAACGTCGGTATCGTTGAACTCGGAGCGGTGATCGGTTACTACACCCTGGTGTCGATGACGCTCAACGTCCATCAGATTTCATTGCCCGCCAATGTGCCGCCACCACTCGAACCCGTCCCCCATCCGAATGAACCTGGCGAGGCACTGTCGACGCTTCCGCGTTGCATGTTTGTAGTTTAGCCGTCGAACGCAGTTGCCAAACATGGGGGTGAAACCGCCTTCACATCCACAAAATGACTCATAAAGGTCAGTCAGCTAGACAACTGGTTCTTTGGGTTAAACTATCAGGACTCCCGCTACGTGCCGCTGCCCAAGGCAGCGGCGCCGGAAGCACCACATAACACCATCCGGAGATGCAATGAATACAGAGGCGGCCCTGAAGGATCCAGCGATCAATTTCAGCCTGAGCGGGGTTGCCCGCTACATACAGCTCGCGACATTGTTCAGGAGGCGCATCGAATCGGGCCAGTGGAGTGTCGGCGCGCAGATACCAACCGTCGACGAACTGGCTAAGGAATGTGCGGTCGCACGCGCCACGGTCCGGCAGGCGCTTGGTATCCTCGAAGAGGATAAGCTTATTGAGCGCTTTCGCGCCAAAGGCACATTCGTCACCCAGAAACCGCAAAGCCAGCTTTGGTGCGTGGTGCCAACCGACCTGTCCGGCCTGCTACTCGCCGCGGAAGGTGCCAGCATTGAACTGCTGAAGACTGAAAAGGGTGTGATGCCCACCAACATCCTGCGCACCAGCGGCAAGCTTGCGCCGTCGTATCAGCACTGGCTCCGGCGCCATTCGCGCGAAGGCCGGCCCTACTATCTCGGCGATTCGTATATTGATGAACGTCTGAGCCGCCGCATCCCGAAGTCGGCGTTTAAGCGATACACATCCATGCGCATACTGCGGGACATGCCCGATCTAGAGCTCAAGGAAATCCAGCAGACGATTACTATCGGCACCGCCGATATGGAGTTGGCGCGGATGCTGGAGCTTCCCGCTCAACGCGCCGGTTGCGCGCACGTATCGCATCGCAACCGATGTCAATGGAACAATCGTTTTTGTCGCCGACGGCGTGTATCGGGGCGATGTTATCCGCCTGGACATGAAGTTCGCCCTTTAAACGCGTGGGGCGGGCGCGCGACTGTGCGCACTTGCTGACGGCGGCCGGCCTGCCGACCATCGCCAGCGACGACGTGCAACGCGACCTGTGGCTCAAGCTGCTCGGCAACGTATGCGCGAATCCGTTGAGCCTCATCACGCAGGCGAGTACCGACCGTCTTTTCGACGATCCCGACACGCGCGCCATTTTCGAAAACCTGATAGCGGAATGCCTCGCGCTCGGCCGGGATGCCGCGTCGAACTCGACGCGATTCTCGGCGCCCCGCAGGAGTGCGCGGCACGGCTCGATGTTGCCGTGCCCCTCATGCAGACGGTGTTTGCGCTCGCCCGTTTGCGTGCGGTGCAGGCAGGCCTCGATGGCGGACATACCGGTTCTCGCTGACGTTCAGCCGCGTGTGTAGTCAGCCGAGTTGGCGACCCATCCCTTGTCGATGAAGTCCGTGCGCGGCGGCGAGAACACATCGATCAAAAGATGGCGGCCGGTGCCGACGCCTTCGGTGGTATGGATCAGATGAACCGGAATCGAGATCATCGATGCCGGACCGGCCTCGAGATGCTGATCGTCGCGCCACCGGTTCGCATCGGCGCCCCATTGCACGCGCAGGTGATGAATGAAATGTCCGTCGATCGCGAGCGACCCCTGCTCAAAACTCGTGTGGCTATGCGGGCTGAGGTGCGAGCGGTCCCGCGCATCCTGATACTCGACCCAGTTGATGCTGAGCGTGTCGGATTGCAGCATCTTCAGACGCGGCTTGTCGGCGGGCGGCTGGATGTTGTCGATGCTGATCACCTGCAGTTCGCCGTTCGCGCGTGTGCGGCGATAACCGGCATCGCTGCCGGCGATGCGCGGGTCAGCCGACGCATAGTCCTGTTCGTTGAGTGCAGCGCCAAGCGCGAGATCCGCGCGTGACGACGCGATCAGCACGGCGCGGCCCCCGCCTTCTGGTTTCACTGAGACTTCGCCCGCGGGCAGCACGCAGACACTGCGGCCCGGCACGGACTGCACGGCGCATTGTCCGGTGCGCACTTCGGTGCCGGTTTCGTCGGGCAGGAGCAGCAGCATCTCGTGCGCGCTGCGTGCTTCGAAGGTCTTGCCATCGCCTTGCAGCCATTGCACGAAGAAGTTCTGGCCGCGCGTCACGGCGCCTGGGGCAAGATCGTAGACGGCGGTTTCCCGCACGCGGGTATCGGGTGTAGTCGTCATGTTCGGTTCCTTCTTCATTGGGGGATCAGTCGCGCCGCGGGCTCGGGCGGCCCAGCACGTCCATGCGGCCGACGGTGGCGTAGCGGTTGCCGTCGAGGCGGGTCAGCGGTTCGGTTCGGGCCGTATCGAAACGCCCGTCCGCGTCGATGAAGCGATCGTCCAGATGCACGCCGACGACGCGCCCGAACACCACATTGCTAGCCGTCTCACCGGGCCCCGTCGGCTCGATGTCGACGATGCGCAGCAGCCGGCACTCCATGCTGGCGGGCGACGCCGCCACGCGAGGCGGCTTCACCATCACGCTCGGTGCCTTTTCGAGCCCGGCCAGTTCGAACTCGTCGGTACCGTAAGGCGCGTCGATCGAACTGAGATTCATCTGGTTGCGCAAATCCCATGTCACGAGATTCGTGACGAACTCGCCGGTCTCGCGCACATTCGTAATGGTGTCCTTCTCGTGCCGGTCAGCCGGCGCGTTGCACGAAAAGATCACCACCGGTGGCGCAGTCGAGACAAGATTGAAATGCGAAAACGGCGCGAGATTGACCTGCCCTTTGCTGTTCATCGTGCTGATCCAGCCGATCGGGCGGGGAGCGACGATCGCATTGAACAGCGTGCGCTTGAAGTCCGGCGTGGTCGCGGGGTCTAGAAACATCGTTATCTCCTTGTACGACTCGGATTGCTCAGCAGCGCGAACCGCCCTTCACGAACACCTTTTTGCCCGTCTCGTAGAGGACGGCGTGGCGTTCCGCGTCGGTCAGCAACGTCGTCGCGTCGAGCATGCGCTGCACCATATCCTTGTACGTGCCCGACGAGGTGCCGATATCGGAACCCCACATGATGCGATCGGCGCCGAACATATCGACTGCCTTGCGCAGCACATCGCGCGCTGGGGTATCCGTCTCGCGGTAAATGTCGAGGTTGATCGAGGTGAACTTGAAGAAGATGTTGGGCTCAGCGGCGAGCGGCTCGAAGCGCGCGTCAAAACCGTAGTTGTCGTCCTCGACTTCAGGTTCGAGCATGTGATCGAGCACGACGCGCAAGTTCGGGAAGCGCCGCGCCAATTCGATGATCGGCGGCACCGACGGGCCACCGCCGCCGATCGCCAGCACTTCCAGATCCATCACGATGCCGCATTCGTTCGCCACGGCCCACGTCTCTAGCGCACGCGGCGAATTCAGCCACGGCATCGTGCCGTCGGCTTCGCGTCCGCCGAACAGGCGCACGCCAGCAAGGCCGTGTTTCTCGATGTACGAGCGCACCAGCGCCGGCGTGCCTTCGTCTTCCGCATCGAGAATGACGACGGCGGAAAACGTGTCGGGATACGCGTCCGACGAATCGAGGATGTAACTGTTATCGAAACGGTAGGTCATGCGTTTTTGCACTGCAACCGCACCCTCGACGCGCTCCTCCTGCATCCACTGCAGCATGCGCGCAACATCCGGCACTTCATTGACCGGATTGGCGCCATGCTTGCCGCCCGGCAGGCCGATCACGCCAGGCAGGCGTGGCGGTGCATTGGGCGAGCGCTTCATCGGATTGCGCGGGTAGCGCGTCTGGTCGTCCGCCACGAGATGCGCGTGAGAGTCGAACAGTTTGACGGCTTGACCGGCAGGAGAATTCGTGGGGTCTTGCTGGGAAGGCATGTCTCCTCCAAGGAGGGTTGGGTTACTAAAAAGGCGCGCAGCGTTAGCCTCCGGCATCGCGATAGGGCGATCGACCGGCCATGCCACGCGTCGCGGCTAGAAAAGATGGCGGATGCCGAGAAGCACGGCGTACTGCGCATCGGTCGCCAAGGGCGTCGCGGAGGTCAACGCGGCCACGGCACGGTGTCCCGTTCAATCGAAGCCACCTGAAGTCTCGCGCAGCATGACGAAATAGAGGTCGGTTCGCTTCGAAAGCGAATAGTAAGCGCCGAGATTCCATTCGACCGCACTCGGTTGGCGGCTATCACGTTCGACGCCTCGTATGGTTCCATGCAATACGCGCTGTACCAAGCGCGTTTCCGAAACTTTTCGCAGAACGAAAAGCGCGGGATGCCACCCTACCCCAAAAAATGGCTGCATCGGCATGAATTCCGACACGCGGAATCTTCCCGATTTGCACTTGGATCGCGGCGTGGGCTAGACATAGCATTGCTCACCGTGGGTCCGACCTCGTTCAGAGGTCGCTCGCAACCATATAAAAGCCCGCGCCGCGCGTCTCACGCGCCGCCAACCGGTCCGCCACGTTGGAGGAGAGATGGAGATTTCAGTTGCCACGCCTGTCAGCCAGGCCGTGACACACGATGAACGCCTGATCCGGCGTATGTGGTGGCGCATCATGCCGCTGATTCTAATCACCTATCTGGTGTCGGTCATCGACAAGATGAACGTCAGCTTCGCCAAGCTGCAGATGGTGCATCACATTGGTATGACCGAAACGGCTTACGGTCTGGCGTCGTCGCTCTTCTTCATCGGCTATCTGATCTTCGAGATTCCAAGCGCGCTCGGCGTCCATCGCTTCGGCGCACCGAAGTGGATTTTCCGCATTGTGCTGAGCTGGGGCATTGCGACCTTGCTCATTGCGTACATCTCGTCGGGTTCGACGTTCGCGGCGCTGCGGTTTCTGGTCGGCGCGGCGGAAGCCGGCTTGTATCCCGGCATCGTCTACTACTTGACCGTGTGGTTTCCGCGCCGCTACCAAGTGCGCGCGATCGCGCTTCTGACGCTCGGCAGTGCGCTTGGCAACATGCTCGGCTCGGCTTTCGGCGGCCTGCTCCTCTCGCTCGACGGCGTCTGGCACCATGCGGGTTGGCAATGGGTGTTTATCGTCACCGGCCTGCTTGCGCTCGTGCTCGCGCCGATCGTGCTGTTCTACCTGCCGCGCAGTGTGGAGACGGCGCCGTTTCTCGATCCACAGGAGCGCAGTCACCTTGCGCGCATGATCGCCGACGAAGCGCCGGCCGCTCATCACGAAGGCAGTGTCTGGAGCGTGCTGTGCGATCGCAAGGTGCAGGCGTTTGCGCTCGGCTACACGTGTCTGCTCACCTCGCTCTACGGGCTCATCTACTGGCTGCCGACCGTAATCAAGGGGTTCGGCATCTCAAGTTCGCTCAACGGTCTGCTGACCATGATTCCGTGGGCACTGACCGCCGCGCTTTTGCTGATCGTGCCGCGCACGCTCAAGAACGAAAGCCATGTGCACATGGCCGCCGCGACCATCGGTATCGTCGGTTGCGTGGCGTTTGTGGTCAGCCTGCTGGTGAGCGATCCAGTGGCGCTCTATGTCACGCTCGTGGTGGGCACGCCTTGCACGTCGCTGCTGCTGCCGTGCTTCTGGTCGCTGCCATCGAAGTATTTCAGCGGACGGCGCGCCGCCACCAGCCTCGCCGCGATTAGCAGCATCGGTAACCTCGGCGGCTTTCTCGCGCAAAACGCGATGCCGTGGATCGACAAGGCGTTTGGCCGTCCCGGCTACGCCATGCTGTTGCCGGCCCTCTGCCTGCTGTTGCTCGGCTGCACCGCACTCGCCTTGAAGGCCACGCGAGTGGGTGCATCGGTCAACCAGACCGCGTCCTGATAGGACGCTTCCAATCTGCTTTCGTCCCTCATCCATGTCCACAACCACGAACGACACCTCCACGCGCCAGATCGGCACCTTCGTCAAAACCGGCGCGCCGCAAATCATCGAAATTCTCGGCGGTGCGGGACTCCACTTCGCGGTGATCGACGCAGAACATGCGCCATTCGACCGCGCTACGCTCGACATCATGGTGCTCGCCGCACGTGCCGTGAATTTGCCGTTGTTCGTGCGGATTCCCGACAGGAACGCCGCGACGATCCAGTCCGCGCTTGATCTCGGCGCCTCGGGACTGTTGGTGCCGCACGTCGATTCCGCGGATGAAGCGCGCACGCTGGTCGCCCGCACGCGCTTCATCGACGGTGAACGCGGATTCTCCAGTTCGCCCCGCTTTGCCGGTTACGGTGCAATGGGCATGCAGAGGGCCGTCGCCGCAGGCAACGGCACCGTGGTGATGTGCCAGATCGAGAGCCGCGCGGGCTGTGCCGCCGCGCATGAAATCGCGAACGTGGACGGCGTATCCGGCCTCTTCGTCGGCCGCGCTGATCTGGCCTTGTCGTTTGGCCTCACCAGCGCTCGCGCACCCGAAGTGATGCAGGCCACCGTGCAGGTGCTCGACATCGCACGGCGTGCCGGCAAGACGCCAGGCGTCGCCGTCGGCGAGGTCGACGAGTGTGCCGAATTCGAGCAGATGGGCGCTACGTGGTTCGTAATCGGATCGGATCAGTCGCTGCTTCGCAAGGGCGCGCTGACGTTGATGGCCTGATTGGGGACCAGAACCGCGGCATATGGCCGCTTAGGTCGGCGCTGCCGGTCCAGGCAGTTCAATAGCTGCGATAATCAAAGTTTGTTGAAGGGCAAGCGTCAGATCGATCGACGTGCGCCCGACCACCGAGGCAAGGCGATACGATGGCGGAACGCGAATCTTCGATCCGGGCAGTGGAACGGGCAATCACCCTTCTGCGTGCCCTGAACCAGATGCCCGTTTCGACGCTCGACAGCCTGCATCAGTTGACGTCGTTGCCCAAGCCCACGTTGATCCGCCTGCTTCGGACCTTCGAAGAACTGGGCCTAGCCGCACGCGGCGCGCGACCCGGCGAATACCGCCTGCTCGACGGCGTCAATGCATTGAACTCAGGCTATCACCACGTGCCGCGCGTGGTCGACATCGCCGCGCCGCTCGTGCGCAAACTCACCGAAGAGATCAAGTGGCCGATTGCCGTCGGCATGCTCGACGTCGACGCGCTCGTCGTACGCTACAGCACGATTCCGTATTCGCCGCTCTCACTGCTGCATTCGTCGATCAACATGCGTCTAAGCCTCGTTTCGCGAGCTTTGGGACGTGCCTATCTCGCGTTCTGCTCGTCTGAAGAACAGGAGATGCTTCTCGAAGTAGTGCGGCAAAGTCATCATCCGGAAGACCGGCTCGCGCAGGATCGCGAAGCGGTCCAGGCGATGCTTGATCAAACTCGCCAGCGCGGATACGCGCTGCGCGATTCCACCGTGCGCCCAGTATCCGGCACCATCGCCGTGCCGGTGATGGCGAAGGAATTTGTTGTCGCGTCTATCGGGCTCACGTGGTTTTCTTCCGCACTCACAACGGAGAAAGTAGTCGACCGGTACCTGGGCCAGATACTCGAGGTGTCGCGGCGAATTTCGGAGCAATTGGAAAACTAGTGAATGACGTCCGGTGGTCATGCAGCTATCCGCTAGTCGCACTCGGGAGTCACCTCCCCTCTTTCCGACAGGTGGAATTTCGCGGAGTTGTGCTTGGCTGCGGGCGAGGCACAACGTACCATTTGTCGACTTGAAGAGGTTATTGCGAATATCGTTGGACAAATCCCATTTCATTGGCAGCAGACGTGTAGTCAATCTATTTTTCGCACCATCTGCGTCGCAGATCTTCAATGGAAGACAGGTATTCCGGAGCAAGCCGCGGGCTTGATCCAATGCTTTCGTTATTAATCTTCCAGTCCGCAAATTTAAATTCTGGACGACAGAATCAAGATCCAGATACGGAGGAGACTGTGGCAATCGAGAAACAGGTTCCATGGAAAGCGGTGCTGGCATTCATCGTAGGCAATGCACTGAAATGGTACGATTTTCTGGTTTACAGATATCTGTCCGTCATTATCGCCAAGCGGTTTTTCCCTGCCGACAATCCTGTTACCTCGAGGCTTCTGACCACGGTTACTTTCGGCGTCGGCCTCGTCGCCCGACCTAATGCCGGGATTACCATCGGAGTGTACGCGGGCCGTGCCGGGAGAACAGGGGCGCTGTCTTTTTTGATTCTTACGATGCTTGTTTCAACCGCCATGCTGGCATTCTTGCCGACCTATAGCCAGGTCGGCATTCTTGCCCCGATCATTGTTATCTGCTCCAGGATACTGCAGGGCATTTCGATCTGCGGCGAGTTCGGCAGCGCCACCGCACTACGGATCGAATACGCGCCGCCGGGAAAGCGAGGTTTCTACGGCAGCTGGCAAATGTTCTCGCAGTCGATCGGCGCGTTTCTGGCGACACTCATGGGTGCCCTGCTCACGAGCGTGCTTACCGTAGAGGCACTATCGTCACGGGCCTGGCGAATTCCGTTTCTGCTTGGCTTGATCATCCGGCCGATCGGTTTCCACATTCGCCACAATCTGCAGGAACCGGAAATTTTCCTGAAAGAGACACGTCACAAGAGGGTGTCGATTGCCGAGATATTTCGTCGCTACCCTGCGGAACTGTTTGTGGCTTTCGCGCTGAGCGCGGTGACGACCATCATGGTCTATGCCCAGATCGCCTACCTTCCAACCTACGCGGTTCGGTCCCTCAAGACTTCCTTGAATGCGCCGTTCATCGTTCTCACGGTGTCGCTACTGGTACGAATGGCACTCGTTCCCTACTTTGGTCACCTGTCCGACAAGATCGGTCGAAAAGTAATCATGTGGGTAGCCCCCACTCTCGCGGGGAGCCCAAGCATTCCAGGGTTTACCCCAGCTTCCCTACGGATATTGACTCAATATACTAGTTTTATGACCTTTTAAGTCATCGCGCGACGAATTTTCTGGTCTGAACGGAAAAGAAGTGGCGGCGCCAGAAGAGGAGAAACTCAAGCAGGCTCTTAGGTCGTCCGAGATCCTGGCGCTGGCCGTCTGCTTTACTGTCGGCCCGGGGGGCTCGTATTGATGGGTCCCGGTATCGGACTTACGGAAAGACTGGCAGGCCAAGTTAATTTCCTGCTTTCCGATTGTCAGCAGGGTTTGTTACTTATGGAGTGTGCGGCCGCCGCAGTGTCGATCGCATATGTTGCTATCGCCGGGTGGTCGCTCCATAGAAATGCAACTGCAGATCCAGGGGCGCTGAAAGTCTGCGTGACTTGCGTGAGCCATCTCATCGAAACAAATAGGTAGATCATGGACAAATTAATCGTTATTGATGGCGGGAGCCTTTCGGCGCGACATGTAGTAGACATAGCGCGTTTCGATGCAAAAGTGACGCTTTCGGATGACGCAATTGCGAAAATGAACGTCGCTCGCGACGTCGTTGACCGAGCAGTGCGACGCGGCGATCTGATTTACGGTGTGACTACCAGCGTGGGTGCGAAACTGAACGTGCCTTTGGATCAGAGACGGATTGGTGAGTTCAACCGTGGACTTCTGCTTACTCACAACTTCGGCCACGGCCCCACCGCACCTCGAGAGGTGGTACGGGCAATGATGGTAATCCTGCTCAACTCCATGGCATCTGGGCGACTGGGTGTGCGCCCTCTCCTTGCAACTATGCTTGTAGATGCTTTGAATGAACGGCGAGACTTCAATGTCCACGTGTGGGGCTCAACGGGGGAAAGCGATATGTCGCCCGTCACAGACCTGGCTACTGAACTTTATGCAGATATAGAATTGAGTTACGGCGAAGGCCTTGCCCTAATCAATTCGAGCCCGCTTTCGCTCGGTACGGCAGCGTTAGCAAGCGACGACCTCCAGCGCCTGTTGAGTTCCTGGGTAATCACATCAGCACTTAGTATGGAAGGGTTCTCGGCTAATCCGTCGATCGTCTCGGCGGCAGCAATTCGATCAAGGCCGTTCGTGGGACTTCGGATAGCCGCTGAGAGTATTCATGCACAGCTTGTGGGTAGCTATTTACTCCAGAAAGATGGCCCCCGTCATCTGCAAGACCCCCTCTGCTTCAGGTCTCTTCCTATCATCTTTGGAAACGCATTAGATAGCTTTGCTTTCGCACGGAAGCAGATTGATATCGAACTCAATGCTAGCCAGAATAATCCGATCGTCTCGGTCGAAGATGATGCGCTTGTATCCGTAGCCAATTTCGATATGCTCTCGTTGTCGATGGCGCTCGACACTTTGCGTCTTGCGTTGTCGCCTGTGGTAACCAGCTCGACAGAACGCATTGCAAAAATGGTTGACTCTCTCTGGTCTGGCCTGCCCGTTGGTCTCATTGCTGCAGACAGCGTCGGCTTACCCGGCTTTAATGGCCTAGCGCAATTTCACAAGTCTCTCACTTCCGAAGTTCGGCTATTGGCTGCACCGGTAGTAGTTGAACTTGCCAGTTCAAGCCACTCTAATGGCATTCTCGACAGAGTCAGCCTTTCGAGTATCGCTGCACGGCGCACTCTTGAGGCGGCTCAACTATCCGAATCTCTTCTCGCGATAGAAATGATCGTCGCTGCGCAAGCTGTCGAGATGCGTCAATCAACGCCCCTAGGAGCCTACACTGGAAAATTGTTCGACTTCATTCGAAGCGTCGTGCCATACGCAGGTGGAAGTCAACGAGTGCCACATCCCGGCCAGTTGCTCGAAGTTCTCAAAAACAAAGAGTTCCGGCTCGATCTAGTGATCGCATGATGATCGAACGACTTGACATCGCATCGGACGAAACGCCCAAGAACTATTGGGCATTACGTCGATGCCGGTGGAATATGTCGGCATGGTCGACTCGGCCTTGACCGGCTCACAATTAAGGTTTCAAGCATCAGGCAACCGCTGTTGCCGACTCAAGGAGATGTAATGAACAAGAGAAGCTTTGCGGCGCGCGTTTGGCTAATCGGGATTTCGGCCACACTGTGCGGTATTAGCGCAGCAAACGTGGCTTTAGCCGGAGAAACGGTGACGTTCGCCGGCTACGGTGGTGACGCTCAGAAGAAGATCGTCAATGCGTTAATCAAACCAGCGGCCGACAAGGAAGGCATCGGGCTCCGGACCGAGAGTGAAGACGGGCTCGCATCGGTGCGGGTGCAGGTGGCGTCCGGACGGCCAGCATGGGACATCGTTCAACTAGGCGCTGAAGAGTGTGCGACCGGCAACTCGGAGGGGCTCTTTGAGAAACTCGACTACAAGCTGATTAACACTGATGGGATTCCGCCCGAGGCACACGCGCCGGATTGGATTGCGGCTAGCTACTTTTCGGTCGTGCTGGCCTATCGCACGGACAAGTACAAAGATAACCCTCCCAAGACCTGGGCAGACTTCTGGGACGTGAAGAAATTCCCGGGCAAACGTGCCTTGGCTCTGCAGCCGCAAGATACGATGGAAGTGGCCTTACTTGCCGATGGGGTTAAGCCCGGAAGTCTGTATCCGCTGGACCAGAAGCGGGCAATCGAGTCGCTGCGAAAGATCAAGCCGTATGTGAGCGTCTGGTGGACGACGGGCGCCCAGTCAGCGCAAATCATTCGTGACGGAGAGGTCGACATGGAAACGATCTGGGGTAGCCGGATCACGTCAGTCTTGCAGTCTGGGGCCCCAGTGAACTTCACCGTTAAGCAGGGCCTGCTCGGCTATATATGCCTTGCAATACCAAAAGGCGCGAAGCATGTGTCCGAGGCCCGGCGAGTGATCGCAAATGCCGTGACGCCACAGATCCAGGCAAACCTGGGGGATGTGATCGACTACTATGCGCCGGTGAACGAAAAGGCGTTCGAGCTGCGGAAATTTTCGGCAGAAACGCTGGCGAAGACAAGTTCATCGCCGCAGAATCGGCTTCAGCAAGTGCTGGAGAGCGGTAAGTACTGGGGCACCGATCAGAACCTGCAGAAGGGCAACGAGAGCTTGCGCGCCCTCATTAATCAATAGCGCTTTTTGCTGACTGCGTCGTGCTCAGCGAATCGCATCGCGCTGGGCACGGAGCGAAAGACCTTAAAATCACGGAATGGGTGAAACATGCCTACGCAAACCTCCATAAAGAACGTCTGCAAGACATACGACGGTTTTGCCGCTTTGCAGGACATATCGCTCGAGATCAGGCCAGGCGAATTCGTAACGCTCCTTGGCCCGTCGGGTTCAGGAAAGACTACGCTGTTGATGGTTCTCGCTGGGTTTGTTCGTGCGACCTCTGGCAGCGTTGTCGTGAACGGGGCCGAGTTTTTGCTTAAGCCGCCACACAAGCGCGATATCGGAATGGTATTCCAGAACTACGCGCTGTTTCCTCACATGAATGTTGCACAGAATGTTGCGTACCCGCTCCGACTGCGCAAACTTCCCCGCAAAGAGATCGACGCGAAAGTGCAACATGCGCTGTCGGTCGTTCGCCTGGACGGGCTGGGAGAGCGCAACATCGGGCACCTTTCCGGCGGACAGCGGCAACGCGTGGCGCTGGCGCGCGCAATCGTGTTCGAGCCTGCGATTATGTTGATGGACGAACCGCTTTCAGCGCTCGACAAACAACTGCGCGAGCACATGCAAATCGAGATCCGCCGCCTGCACGAGCGCCTGAACATGACAACCATCTACGTCACGCACGATCAAACTGAAGCGCTGACGATGTCCGACCGAATTGCGATTATCAACAAGGGGCGGCTGGCTCAGTTCGATACTCCCGCAGCAATCTACGAAAGACCCGCCAGCAAGTTTGTGGCCGATTTCATAGGGGAAACCGCATTTGTCCCTCTCGACGAGGCGAGCGGTGAACTCACGGCTTTTGGCCAGCGCTTTCACAGTTCGATCCCGTTGCCGGATGGAACCGGAAAGCCATGGCTCGCGCTGCGTCCCGACCGCGCGATTCTACTGGACCACCCGGACGATTCGCTCAATTGTCTACCGGGCGTTGTCAAGCACCAAGTTTATCAGGGTAATTCCAATCTGCTCTACGTAAGTCTGCCGCAAGATCACGAAATCATGATTCGCTGCGGCACAGGTGGTGCCGCTCCCGCGCGGCATCTGGTACCGGGCGACCGTATAACGGTCGGCGTTCGTGCCGAAGACAGCATCGTGGTGCGAGACTGACGATGAGACACGTTATAGTTGAAATGCACGAAACCCGCGCCCACACCAATGATCCAGAGAACGTGTCGGCGCTGGCAAGGAGCCGGTCACGTGAGCAGTCACAGCTTGGCTTACTGATGTTGCCGGCGCTCGTGCTGGTGCTGGTTGTGCTCGTTGCCCCCATCGCGTGGTTGTTCTATCAGTCGCTGTTCGACATGAGCGGCGCTCTGTCGGCGGCCAACTACGCGCGCCTGCTCACGCCTGTTTATCGCAACGCGTTCACATCGACTTTCGAAATATCGGCGCTGGTCACTGTGCTGGTTTTGGTGTTCGGTTATCCGCTGTCTTACATGCTGTCCCAACTGCCGACCCGTATGGCGTCATTTTGTATGGTGTTCGTGGTGTTGCCATTCTGGACCTCCACGCTCGTGCGAACGTACGCATGGATGATCTTGCTGCAGCGCAGTGGGTTGATTAACTCATGGCTGCTGAACAGCGGCCTAATCGACCAACCACTGCAACTCGTCAACAACTTCACGGGCACAGCAATCGGCATGACCCATGTGATGTTGCCCTGTCTGGTCTTGCCGCTGTACGGTGCCATGAAGTCGATCGATCCCGTGTATATGCGCGCTGCGGCCAACTGTGGTGCCGATCCGATCCGCGCGTTCTGGCAAGCGTATTTCCCGATGACACTGCCGGGTCTGGCGGCAGGTGTTGTCCTAGTCTTCGTATTGTGCCTCGGGTTTTACGTGACACCGGCACTACTCGGTGGTGGCCATGTCAACGTAGTCGCCATGCAGATCCAGTCGGATATATCGGTGTACGGGAACCCCGGTGCGGCGAGCGCACTGGGCGTGATTCTGGTGATACTGACGATGATAGTCCTGTTCGCGCTGGGCAAGCTGTTCGGCCTCGAAAAGATCTACGGAGGGAGGTGACATGCTGGGCTACGCTACCGATACGCAGATCACGCATGCGCAACGCCTTTGGCTCTATGTGTTTTGTGCACTGGTGATGCTGTTCCTGATTGTGCCGTGCGCAATTGTGATTCCGATGTCCTTTTCGAACGCCAGTTATCTGGAGTTCCCGCCCCACGTCTGGGGTGTGCGGTGGTATGAAGCATACTTTGAGTCTTCCGAGTGGCTTAGCGCGACGGCAGTTTCGCTCAAACTCGCGACTTGTGCTACAGCTGTCTCACTGACTCTGGGAACGGCCGCCGCATATTCGCTTCGAGCGATTGAAAGCAAATGGACACGCATGCTTCGCACGACGCTGATGCTTCCGATGATGGTGCCGCTGATCCTCGTCGCAATCGGAACATTCTTTGTTTATATCAGGGTCGACCTGAACAACACCCTGTTAGGCTTGATCATTGCACACTCGATGCTCGCTCTGCCGTTTGTGCTCATATCCGTAAACAGCGGGCTGGAGACGTACGACGCAAATCAGGAACTCGTAGCGCGCAGCCTCGGCGCATCGCGTTTGAAGGCGTTCATTTCCGTGACATTGCCACAGATCAAGTTATCGCTCTACGCGGCAGCCTTCTTCGCTTTCATGACGTCTTTCGATGAAGTCGTGGTGGCTTTGTTCGTGTCAGGCGGAGAGAATGCAACGCTGACCCGCCTCATGTTCGAGAACATTCGGGACCAGCTTGACCCAACGATCGCCGCAATTTCCACGCTACTCATCTCAGTTTCCATCATTTCGCTCGTAGCGCTGCAATGGCTCTCTGGTCGACGGCGTAGACGCGTTGTCGCTACCCGCTAGCGCTCCTGGCCGGGGCAGTACCGCTTCTCCGGCCTACAGAGCAACTAGTGGTGTTGTCGGAATGAGGCGTTCAGTTAATCTGACTGAATCGAAAAGGTTGTATGGGCGACAAATGAAAATGCTGGATCCGGGTGTGGCACGCTGGCTTAAACGTTTGCACTATCCGTTGAAAGCAACGCTGACCTGCGTGCGTTGGTTAGTTGCCTATCCGCTTAGCTTGCGTCATCTGGAGGAAATGATGATCGAGCGTGGGATTGCGGTCGATCATTCCACGGTGCACCGCCGGGCCATCAAGCGTCTAATCGTGCTTGAGAAGGCCATCGGCCGGTGCAAACGGACGGTCGGCAAGAGCTGGATGATGGACGAAAACCTATGTGAAAGTTCGGGGCAAATGGCGGTACCTCTACCGGGCTGCCGGCAAGGAAGGCAACACGGTCGACTTTCTTTTGCGAGCCAGACGGAGCAAGGCTGCTGCCCAGCCGTATTTTGAAAAGACCACTCGACAAACCGGCGTACCTGAGACGGTGGCGACCGCCGAAAGCGGAGCCAATGTGGCTGCACCGCACTCGGTGAACGCCGAGCGCGCGAGAACCATCAAGATGCGCCAGGTCAAATATTTGAACAACGTGGTTGAGCAGGACCAACGGGCCATCAAACGCATCACCCGACCGATGTTGGGCTTTAATGATTTTTCTGTACTCGCATCATCCTGTCCTGCGTCGAAGTAATGCATATGATCAGGAAGAGGCAGATGAAAACTGGGAATGAAATCCATCCGTCCATCGCATGAAATTTTTTCGATTATTATATAAGTATTCCTTATCATTTATCGCTTCCCCATCAAAACGGACTTATCGCGAGAGGGCCGGATATTGCCTTTGTGAAACCTAGTATTTTTTAAGGTTGTTAGAATTTAATTATGCAGTACGAAGTTAAAACGTTTCTTTTAATTATCAGACAGGCCACAGCCCGCCGCTGAAGCGGGTGACGGTCGATATATTTTCATCATACGACAGGAGTGGAGAACATGAGGAACTTCCTTAAATCTGGAGTGGTAGTCACCGCAATAGCGGTTTCTCCGATGGCTTTCGCCCAAAGCACGGTGACGCTATATGGCATTATCGAAGATTCTATCCAGTACACGCACAACACAGGTGGCGCGAACAATCAGATCAAGCTGCAGTCGGGACAACTGTCGGTCAGCCAGTGGGGAGTTAAAGGGACGGAAGACCTCGGCGGTGGTCTGAAGGCAGTGTTCAACCTTCAAAATGGCTTTAACGCCAACACCGGTGCGATGTCCGGGGGTCTACTGTTTGGTCGCAAGGCATATGTTGGGCTCGCCAGTGCTACATTCGGCACCGTTACGATAGGGCGGCAGTCCACCGTGCTCGATGATCTGGTCATATCAGTACAGGGTAACAATTTTCTGGAATATTTCACGGCGCCAGGAGACGTCGACGAGGCCGATGGATCCATTCACGTAAGTAACGCAGTCAAGTGGGCTAGTCCGTTATGGTCTGGCCTCCAACTAGAAGCGATGTATTCGGTCGGGGGAGTTGCCGGAGCGACCGGTTCAGGCTCGACCTACAGTGTCGCGGCGAACTATAACCAAGGGCCGTTGACCTTGGCCGCAGGTTATTTCCATGTGGACAATGGCAACCCGACTACGTCCTCGCGTGGCGTAAGCACCGCTGATAGCATATTTTCTTCACCCGTTAATGCTGCGTACGCAACGGCAAGAAGCTTTAACATAGCTCGTGCTGGCGCAAGCTATGTCCTGGGTACGGTCACTTTTGGCGGTTACTACAGCTACTCCGAGTACCTTGCGGATGCCAGTTCCAAGTTTAAATCCAGTGAGAGTTACAATAACGCTTCGGTATACGCGATGTGGCAGGTGACGCCTGCGACGGAACTTGAAATTGGCTACGATTTGCTGAAATCCCATGGAGACTCCGCGGCTACGTATCACCAGATTACCTTGGCCGCTGACTATGCGCTGAGCAAGCGAACAGATATTTACGCGTCTGCGAGTTATGAGCACGCCTCGGGCAGCAACGGGACCGGTCCCGCTCAAGCTGTCATCGCAGACGCGTACGTCGGAGGAGGAACCAGCACGCAAGAACTTGTGATGGTTGGCATCCGTCACAAATTCTAGTTGATGGAGTTCTCGATTTATCGAGCATCGCTGTTAAAAGCAGTGGCTTGATCGAACGGTCAAGGATACCGCGAATATCTTAACGGACGCCGGTCACACAACGCATGCTTGGTAAGCGTGCCATTGTTAGCGTCCAGCGCCTCACAGTGGTGAACTGTTGCCACGTAGAAAATTGAACTGCATCCCAAATCGTTGAATGAGTGTTCAACTTTTGGGGTGCAGTTCACGGCGCGCTTTTCTAGCGTCAGCGCTCTTTGGTTGGCACCCTTCCTGCCAGTGCTCGACGGAGCCAGCTAGACACCAACCAAACACATCACGCCAGACCACGTTTTAGACCCGGCAGGATCCTTATGACATCTTACGCACTGCACTCTTGCGGGCCAGAGACATCCCAGTTATCGACCTGTTAATCCGACACATATGCGATGACTGATGTGACCTGTCCGAAAACGATCACCACCAAGACGAACTCGTGCTCAATGTAGTTGAGTGTGCTGTTCTGCCACCACCGCTGCACGGCGGCAAGGTCTGGATCATCACCGAATCGGACCAGTCAGCGACGGCCATCTGAATGCCTGAAAATACCTGACTCCGCCCGTATCAACGTGCGTCTCCGAGCACGGAGGTACACGGCTCGATAGGAAATTCGTCGAATTCGGCGGAACCATGGGGACGACAGCGAGCAACCCATCAGGTTTGAGCGAACCGCGTCGCGTCACCTTATAAAAAGGGGAAAGTTTGGCCCAGTTGAGACAACTTACCCAGGTGGATCGTCAACCGCTGCTTTGAAAATAGGGTTCGCCGAGAAATCTGCACATTTTGGTCTCGGCAAGCACCCGCCACAATTCCCGCGTGATTTCTCAAGCTAGACGGAGCGAGCACCATCTCCAAATTCTAATGCGGCGATTCCGTCGAATTGCTCATAAGGATAACCGCGTCCTTCCGCACCGCAAAATAGGCATGCAGTGTGGACGCATCGAACAAGATGCAGTCTCCGGTCTGCAACACCAAGGGTTCGTAGAGATTGGTGTGCAGGGCAACAGGGCCCTTCAGCACGAAAATAAACTCCTCTCCCGGATGCGAAAGATACGAACTTGCAGTCCCTGGGGCTTTTTCCGTCACGAGCACACGCCAGAACAAATTGGCTTTTTCGCTCATATCGCCGCAAAGCACTTCGAAAAGCTTACCGTCTTTCGAGAAAGTTGGTCCCGTGCCAGCGGGGGTGATCGCACGCCGACCAAGCGGACGTGTGTCCTGTCGATCATCCGCATTCAACAGAAACGCGGCTGGTATATTCAGGACCTCAGAAAGAGAAATGACCTCGGGGTGCCGCAATGTCGCCTTCTCGTTTTCAACCTTCGAAAGCTTTGACAACGATATGCCGGTTGCGCTCTCAAGGTCGCGCAGCGACATGCCGGCTCGCTTACGCGCGGTGCGGATAGTTTTTCCGAGCGACATACTCTACTTTGCGAATGGAAGGTCCCCTATTATAGTGAATCAAGATGGACCGTGGGAAAGGCGCCACTGCGGGCGCCGTTTCGGGGCTACGACCCGCCGGCACGAAGACATCCGTTACGCTCCAAATGTTTGGCATGGTTACCCCCTTACTATTTTCAGCTTGATGCTGGCGTCAAATTGCAGGCGCCTTCTCGTCATTCAGCTTTCCTCCTCGTCGAGGCAAGATCGTCTTTCCCATCGACCTGTTCGAGGAAACTGGACCACTACAAAAAACCCTTTAAGGCATGGCTCAAAGAAGCGGCGCGCCACGGACGAAACGCATTGTTTCCCAACGTGCACAGTGGCCGCCTTAGCGCCGATTACGTCTAGGCGCTCCTGGCAAGATACGCACGTGTTGCCCACAAGAAACGCCCATCCTTAGCCTCCAAGTGGGTGTCTCCGCACGTGCTGAGGAACAGCGCCGCAATGGTGCCACCACAAGCCAGCGTTGATTCTTCCGTGATCGCGGTGTAGCTCGGTCTTGAATTAATTGAATCGACGTGGACCTATCTGCATGCCCATCTCCCGCTCAAGCAAGCGGCCGCGGCCAAGCTCAAAACTTACAAGCGGAGCGAATCAACTCGTTTCCGACCGATCGACCGCCTACTCGCCTTCCTTGAGTCGCGGCGAAGCCAAAGACTATGCCGAACGGACCTTGAGCCCCGCACGCCTATCGCCTGCAACTGCACGCACGCAGCGGGTTGCCGCGAGAACCGCACGGCCATAGCTCGATGCACGGCATAAACGGCCAAACTTAACGGAATCGATCCCGACGCCTACTGCACTTCATCCTCGCTCGCATTGCCGAGCGGCCGATCAACCGGGTCACAAAACTGGTGCCGTCACGTGTCGCTGATCGGCTACCCAACAATCGCCGAATACCAATCGCGTCAAGACGGTCCCGACGACACGCTTACCAAGAGCCGAACGAGAGCAGCATTCCATGCTTGCCAGCCTGTCACGGAACCTTCTCCATAAAGCAACTACCGAGTTTTGCTGGTCAATGAAATCCGACGCTAACCGCTTTAGTCATCAATATTCTCGTGAATCGCAACGTCCCCTTGCCGCCAGTAGCTCGCTGCACGAACCCTGTTTTTGTGCAGCCCCAGCCGGCCAACCAAACATTCGCGAGCTTTGCGAGCGAGACTCGCTTCACCTGCGATCCAGGCAAAGCCGTCATCGGCGGGAGGGCGAAACTCCTGAAGCGCTCGAAGCAGTCCTCCGTCGGACTCAGCCGCGGTTGATACATACCAGTTGACGAGAACGTTCGCCTGAGTCGCGAACTCGATCTTTGCGTGCGCGGACGCAATGTTGATATAAACAAAAGCTTGCGTATTCGACGGTATTTCTGCCAGTCTGCGCCTGATGGCCGGCAGCGCAGATTCGTCCCCTACGAGACAATTCCACGCAAAATCCGTTGGGATTATCAACGAACTACGCGGCCCACCGATGCCGAGGAACTGACCAACGCGAGCCTGCAATGCCCAACGGATTGCCGGCCCCGCTTCATGCATTGCAAACTCCAGGTCTAGCTCTCCCCTGACAGGGTCGTGGCGACACGGAGTGAAGTCCCGCATAGTGGGTTTTCTCGTCCCTTCAGGATACGCAAAGCCTTGGCTGTCCGCGACGGGCAAAACGGGCTCCTCGTTATAGCTATCCGGAAACAACACCTTCACATGATCGTCAAACGAGAGCGACTTGAATCCCGCAAGACTTTCCCCTTGCAATGTTACGCGGAGCAATGATGGGCTTATTGCTGAGACGCTAACAACTTGTGCAAGGCGGTACACGAGTTCGTGACGTACCCGATTGACGACAGGTTCCTTGATTTCGTTCGCATTAGTCATCTGACATCCAATTTCTTAACTATTTCGGATTGGACAATTCCATACACACCCCGCGTTGTCTGCCTGATTTCACCAAACAAATACTCGCTCGACTTGTCGGCAGCGCACAGCGTCGTGGACTGCTTGCGATCGAAAGCACTTGGCTTTGAACTACTGCAGGACTTTCGCAAATGTGTTGGCTACCTATTGCTCGTTTGAATCGTTCAACCCAACGACATAGATTCGTCCGGTAGAGAGAACGTACATTCCCAATCCGGACGCCGCATGCCCGAGTGCATAGCTCACCAATGAGGACTATGCCGGGAAGTGGTCGTGCGCGCGGATGGTGATTGCGGGCAACCCGGCTGTTGCGTTCATTGCCCGCTCGTCAGAATGGGTAAACCGTCGCGTCGGCCTTGACAGTAAGCCATTGCCACTGCGTGAACTCCTCCCAGTTGGCCGGCCCACCGATGCTGCTACCATTCCCAGAGGCGCCGAAGCCACCGAACGGGTTGATGACTTCATCGTTGACGGTCTGGTCGTTGATATGCAGCAAGCCAGTGCGTAGACGTTCGCCGATGCGCAGACCACGACCCACGTCGGCGGTGACGATCGCCATTGCCAGTCCGTATTCGGTGCAGTTAGCCAACCTGACTGCGTCGTCGTCGCTGTCGAACGGCACCACCACGGCAACGGGTCCGAAAATCTCCTCATTGAATGCCGGATTGTCATGGGTCACGCCGCTAAGCACAGTCGGCTCGAAGAACAGGTCGCGACACCCCCCGCCGATTTCCAACTTGGCCCCTGCCCGCTGTGCGTCGGCAACCACCTTCGCAACATGATCGCGCTGCACGGCATTGATCAGCGGTCCGAGCGCCACATCGTCAGCGGCCGGGTCTCCAACCTTCAGTGTCGCGGCCTTTGCGACCAGCTTATCGACAAATCTATCGTAGATGCGGCGCTGCACCAGCACGCGGCCAGTCGCCATGCAGATCTGACCTTGATGCAGATAAACGCCCCATGCTGTGTTGGCAACCGCAAGATCGATATCAGCGTCGTCGAGCACGATCAGCGAGTTCTTGCCGCCTAGTTCCAGCGAAACCTTCTTCAAATGCCGGCCAGCCGCTTCCCCGACCTTTCTCCCCGCCGCCGTCGAACCGGTGAACTGGATCATCGAGACATGCGGATCGCTGGTCAATGCCGCACCGGCCCCCCCGTCGCCCGGCAGCACATGCAGAACGCCCGCCGGCAGCCCAGCCAGCTCGAACAGCCGCGCGATGACAAAGCCGCCACACACCGCAGTACGCGGGTCGGGTTTCAGGACGACCGCGTTGCCAAGTGCAAGCGCTGGCGCCACCGCACGCACCGCCAGGTAAAGTGGAACGTTGAATGGCGAGATAACGCCGACCACGCCAAGCGGACGGCGCCGTGCCAATGAAAGTCGCCCAGGCACCGACGGCAGCACCTCCCCAGCCGACCGCGAAGGCAAGCTAGCCGCCTCATGCAGAGCCTTGATAGTCAATGAGGCTTCAAACGATGCTTTCGCCCGGGTCGAGCCACTTTCGCGTATGACCCAGTCAACAATCTCGTCGGAATGGGATTCTCCCAGGCGCGCCGCGGTCCGCAGCACGGCCGCACGATCGTCGTATGGCAGGCTGGCCCACTGCAACTGAGCCTGGTGCGCAGCTGCGCTCGACTCGGCAACCAGCAACGCATCCGCCATGCCGATGCGGCCAAGGCACCGACCCGTGGCGGGTTCCACGACGTCCGACTCGCTAATGCCGGACCGCCAGCTACCCGTGAAAATTCGAGCATGCCAGACGTCTCTGTCCAGCAATGCCGATGATTGGTTGGGGTTCATAAAAACTCCTGACTCTTGGTATTCGAATGCCGATTCGTGAGTTGCATAGGTTTGCGGCGATCATGCCAATCGATTCTTCCAGGTCTTCATTCTCCGCAATGACGCCCCCCGAGCGTCGCCGTTAGTTGCCTCAATTCCCGATAGCCTACGATTCTGCCGAAGGGGCTTACGTGCACTTCAGGCATCGAGAACATCTACGCCCTGAAAGTCACTTCGTTAAACTTCGGCAGCTCAATGTGTTGAGAAATACCCTCTTATCGCTGCTACGACCGTATCGATGTCGGCACTCGAGACGTCCCTGTGCGTAACAAAGCGCGACGCGTATAACATCTGGGTCAGAATGCCACGACCCTTGAGCCACTCTTCGAGCGGCGCACAATGTTGAGCGGGAAACTGCGCGAACACCATGTTCGTGGCTTGCGAGTCGACTTTGACCTGCTCGATCTGTGCGAGCCCGGCAGCCAGACGCTCAGCATTCTCGTGATCCTCCGAGAGGCGTTCAACATTTTGATCGAGTGCATAGAGGCATGCGGCCGCCAAGACGCCAGATTGCCGCATGCCTCCACCAAGGACCTTGCGCCAACGACGCGCGTTTTGCAGCAATGCGTTGTTGCCAACCAGCATCGACCCCACTGGTGCCCCGAGCCCTTTCGAAAAACAGATCGATATCGAATCGAACGGAGAGCAAAGCGTCTCGAGCGGCTGACGCGACGCGACCGCCGCGTTGAAAACACGCGCCCCATCGAGATGAGTCGCTAGCCCGTGTTCACGCGCTAGCCGAACCGCTGCGCTCACGTAAACCCCCGACAGCACTTTTCCACCAATCGTGTTCTCAAGCGTTAGCAGTCGCGTGCGCGCGAAGTGATCATCGGCGGGTTTAATTGCATCCAGGATCCTCTCCAGCGGCAACGAGCCGTCAGCCGAATTCTCAATTGGCTGTGGCTGAATACTACCCAACACAGCTGCGCCGCCACCTTCATATTTGTAGGTGTGGGCCAATTGGCCGACGATGTATTCGTCGCCGCGCGTGCAATGCGCCATCAACGCGGCCAAATTGCTTTGCGTGCCGCTCGGAAAGAACAGCCCCGCTTCTTTGTTCATCCGCTCGGCCACGACCGCCTGGAGCCGCAAAACGGTCGGATCATCACCCCAGACATCGTCCCCTACTTCAGCGGACATCATGGCGGTCAGCATAGCCTGGCTGGGACGGGTGACGGTATCGCTGCGCAAATCAATCATCAACATTTCCTGTTTCGTATCACTGGGCGTGGGCTTGCTTCCACGCATACTCGGCATCCGATTTGGGCGACTGGGTCAAAGCATGTATCTGACTACGGTGGCACTCAAGCACCGCGGCGAGCTTGTCGCACCTCAAGATGCACTCTGCCGGATTTACACGTTCGCGCCGGCGGCCCCTCCTACCAACCTTGCGCCCTCGTCGCACGCGCGAGCATCTTCTAAAACAGCACTGAGTTCACAGCCTCGAACTACCAAGTCGCTCGAAAGCGCGCGGGTCGCGTACTTTGAGGCGTTTTGCGGCAATCACGCCGGCGACAGCAAACACCGGGAGCAGAGCGGTCAACGCATAGGAAAGCGTTGCACCCACACCGGTAAGCAAGGGGAAGTTCACGATCGCAAGCACCAGCACTACCGAAAGCGCAAGGCACGCAAGAAGCGGAAACACCAGCACACGTAGTACGCCTTCTTCGCTCGACTTCATGCGCCGGAAGAAAACGACGACGGCCGCGGACGACAGCGCCATCAGCGCGATAATACAAAGCGTCGCGACGTTAGTCAGCCACGAAAAGAGTGTCAGAACCGGATCCGCGTGTGCGACGATGAAGAGCACCAACACCACGGCGGCAAGAGCAGTCTGCAAGACTGAACCGATATGCGGGCTGCTATGCACCGGATGAGTACGACCAAGCACCGCAGGCAACAGACCTTCGCGTCCCGCAGCGTAAAAATATCGGGCCGCAGAGTTATGAAAGGCCAGCAATGCGGCATAAACACTAGTGATGAAAAGCACGCTCATCGCTGAGGTGAGCGTGCTGTTCGCGTAGCGATCCGAAAGGCCGTACATGAAAGTTGTCGGGTCCGACAACGCCGATAAGGTCTTCACGATTTGATCGCTACCAGCTCCGATGATCATGCACCATACCGATAACACATAGAAAGCGCCGATTAGCAGCACCGAGATGTACGTCGCAAGCGACACGGTCCGCTTCGGGTCTTTCGCCTCTTCGCTATAGATCGTGGTGGCTTCAAATCCAACGAAACTCGCAAAGCAGAAAAGAAACCCAATTGCCGGTGTACCGCTCAAAAGAGCATGCGGCGTAAACGAAACGGTATTGATCCCACTCGCTCCGCCCGCTTTAAGAATAGCGATGTCCAGGATCAACACCACCAGATACTCGCCGAGTACGAGTATGGACAACACCTTCGCCGACAGATCGATCTGTCTGTAGCCGAGCACGGCGATGCTGGCCATGGCTGCCAGAGAACAGACCCACCACGGAACGTTGATCCCGAGATGCACGCTTAGAAAGCCTGATGCGACGGCTCCGAACATGCCATACATACCGAACTGCATTGTGTTGTATCCAAGTAGCGCAAGCAGTGCCGCGACTCCCCCCGCATGACCGCCAAGGCCACGTGCTGTGAACGCATAGAAACCACCAGCGTTGGTAATATGATGGGACATCGCCGTATAACCTGCCGAGAACATCAACAGAATAACGACGGTGGCGACCAGCAACGCGGGTGTGCCTGCACCGTTGCCAAGCATGATGCCAATCGGAAAGCCACCTGCAATGGCTAGCAGTGGACCCGCAGCCGAAATCACGAAGAAAATAATGAAGCCGAGACCGAGTGCGCCCTTTCGGAGTTCGGTCGAAGGCTTGGATTCTACAGCGACGTTCATGAGACTTGCTCCAAGTGGTAGGGCCTGCCGATAGCAGTGAGGAACGCGATGCAACACTAAATACTGCGCTCAGATCGCGCGGTCAGACTGGGATGGTTGACTTATCAAAACGACTGCTTGATGCCGGCGATCACGGCCAACTGTTTATTCGAATTCGAATTAGTGAGATTCGGTATCTGTGCAAGATTCTTGAACCCTCCATTTATGGGGTCAATGCCAATTCCCAAGCCCGACGACTGCTGTGCAATTGTTATCACGTAGAGTCCAGTGCGCTTCGATAGACTATAGTTGGCACCGAGGTTGATCTGCTGAACACGGGTTGAATCCATACCTGAAGGTTTTACCTGATTGAAGATGTAGGCGAATCCCAACTGAAAATCCGGGCTGGGCTGGTATGTTGTGTTCAGCTCAAAAATATTGAAGCTAATATCCTCGCCATCGGTGTTTCCGGCTTTAGCAAAATACTGACTGTTAGAGAGCAGCGTGTGTGTAAAACTCAATGCCACCGTTACCTTGGAAAAGGCATAGGATCCTCCAATCCCTGCAACCCTAACCCGCGCAGCTTCTTGCAGATTGCAGTAAGCTGCATCCGGGTTGGAGCAACTGAAGTCGCCGATGTAATTGGCTCCTCCAAGTGCCGCTTCCAGCGGGTTATTCAGCTCCAGGTAGCCAAGGCTGAGTGTCAAAGGTCCGTTACTGTAGTTCGTACCGACACTCCAACCCTTGTTTTGGGAGAAACTTCCAGCAACCCCACCGAGACTGAACTGAGCACCAACTGAAAAACCGCCCCATGTTGGGCTTAAATACTTGATCGAGTTATTGAAATTGAAGGCTTCGTTCAAATTATCGACGTCGCCAAAGTGCGAGCCGTACAGAGTCGCCCAACTATTGCTTGATGCGTACTGTCCAAGGAAGTCAGAAAACGGATCGTATTGTCGTCCCAGCGTCAATGAACCAAATGTTTCGTTACTAAGCCCTACCCATGCAGACCGGTTGAAAAGCGCTCCAGCCTGAGCAAATTGTCCTGTGCCGGTAAAGAAGTTGTTCTCCAGCATAAACTTCGCTTGTGTACCGCCGCCAAGGTCTTCTGTTCCCATGATGCCCCAGCGCGATGGCATCAGATTCCCGCCTCCGAGTTGGTAGTTGGTTTTACCAGACGTCGTCCCGTCGGTATGTGTTACCTGCTGGTTGGTCGTGTAGATCAGACCCGCATCGACGCTGCCATACAGCGTAACCGAAGACTGCGCATGCGCCCCCACAGTGGTCAATAGGAAAATCTGTGCAGCAAGAACTCGAACAGGATCAATCTTCATTTTCGCTTCCTTATTAGATAAGTATTCCTAATTTTTTTCAAAATAAATTCTTTGTTTTACCTTACTTATCACCAAGCATCGCCCCAACGCCTCATTGTGATCTGGACGGCGACGCTCCGTCCATTTCACATATAGCGGCCACGCTTCCTATTTAACCGCCCCCAACGCATCAAGAACGCTTGCAATAGTGGCCGCCCACCGCTCCACGGAGGCTTCGTCTGCCAGCAGGTCCTGGCGAACTTCAATCGCAAAGTGCGGTAGGTTCAACGGGTCCGCGTGTTGAATGAACGATTGCCATTTCAGGAAACGCCCGTCGTATGGTTCGTTATCGCCAACAATAATTCCGAGACCTCTAAGCCCCCGAATCATCGCCTGTGCCGGAATTTCCTGGTCGGTCATGATGGCGATTTCCCATGGACGGGAGACGCCCCCCATGACCGGTGTATAAGAATGAATCGGAATGACCAACGGCGGCCCTACGCGTTCGACGCATCGCGCGAGGGTTTCCGAGACCATTCGGTGAAAAGGTTCGTATACCTGTTTAGAGCGATACTGCCTTGATGCTTCGTCGAGGTTCGTATTCCCCGGAATCACAGTTCCATCGGACTCCGACGGAATCCATCCCGGATCGTCGGGGGTACGATTGCAGTCAATATAGAGCCTTGAAGTACTGCAGAGCACGGCCGTCGCGTTCAGTTTTCGGGCCAGTGCCCGAGTGAGGGCTTCCGCACCCAAATCCACTGCAATATGTCGGCCAAACACTTCCGGAGGACAACCGAGGTTTGCGGCCTCAGGCGGCAGGCGGTTGGATGCGTGCTCGCAAACAAGAAAAATAGGCGCCCGACCTTCCTCGTTGATTACCGTTCCCGCAATCCAGGGATCAATCCAGATTGTGCTCACATCGTCAGGAAATTGTGCGGACATGAAAGCTCTTCATAGAGGTCAGTTCGTCAAAAGTGGCGAGGCCGTGCGAGCGTCCAATGCCAGACGTCTTTGTGCCTCCCCATGGAAGATTATCGTCGGCATGATCGCAACGATTGATGTAGCAGGTCCCAGTATCAATTTCCGAGGCAATCGAAAGCGCAGTATCGATATCGGCAGACCAGACAGACGCAGTCAGCCCGTACCGGCTGTCATTCATCAGCCGGATTGCCATCTCATCCCCCTCGACGCGCATGATTGGAAGCACAGGACCAAATAGCTCGTCGATCATGATAGGCATGCTGTGCGTAACGCCGAGTAAAGCCGACGGCGCGATGTAGGCCGTGTCTGGCGTGCCCAGCCTGTAGGCAGAATGCCCGATACTTGTCGCGCCGGCAGAAACGGCGCCTTCCACATATTGCTGGATGCGGGATGCTGCGGCGTGACTCACGACAGGTCCAACGTCCGGCTTTTCTCGCGGGTCTCCAAACGTCAGCGCGCGCATCTCCTCGACCAAGCTCTCCACGAAACGGTCATATATCGCTTGATGAACGTATAGCCGTTCGACCGAACAGCATGACTGGCCCGCGTTATCGAAGCTGCCACTTACGAGCTCGATCGCCGCTTTCTCGATATCAGCATCTGCCCGCACATAGGCTGGGTCCTTCCCGCCGAGTTCAAGTCCGACAGGCACCAAGCTCCGCGCTGCCGCCCGATGAACTGCCTGTCCGCCCCCGACCGAACCGATAAATTGCACGAACTGGATTCGACCTGACGCGATTATTTTCTCTGCCGTTGGGTGATCCATCTGCACGCTTTGGAAAACGCCCGGCGGCGCACCGCAGGCCCGGTAAGCCTGCTCCATCAGATCGGCGATGGGCGCAGTCTGTGGTGCATGTTTCAGTATGACCGCATTGCCCGCTAGCATCGATGTAATGACCATATCGCACGCCATCGCAACGGGATAATTCCACGCACAGATCGCAAGGACAACACCTCTCGGTGCGCGCCTCACGAATCGGCGTACCTGTTGGTCCGATATCTGCGGTGCGTCTTCAAGTTTTGTCCGGGCCGTTTCGATGAGACCCCGCATCATGCTCACTGCGCGCCCGATTTCGTCAGCCTGATGAGCTGGGCGGCCAATCAGCCATAGAACCTGCTCGGCGAATTGCTGTCTCGATCGATCGAGGGCGTCCACAAAAGCAGAGGTAATGCGGAGACGCTCCGCCAAGGGCGTTCTGCTCCACCCTGCAAATGCCCGTTCCGCCTTACTCAACCGAGCTTCAACCTGCGACGGTGTTTCGTACGTCACTAAGCCATAAGCGCTTCCGTCGACTGGCGTAACGATGTTGAACAACGTTTGATTCATTTTGGTTTCCTAGGCAAACTCAAAGAAGCGACGAATTTCGACGTCGGTAACCAGAGCAGCGAATTCCTCTTCCTGGGCCAATTTGCTGGCTGCATAAGCGTCGACGAATCTGGAACCGAAAATCTCCCGGGCCACCTCAGAACGTTCAAAGCGCCGGATTGCCTCACCGAACGACGTTGGAAACCGATGCTCAGGCGCAACTTCGTGCATTCGTTCGTACACGTTCCCGAGCATCTCGCTGGCAGGCTCGATCTTGTTCTCGATACCCCACAGCCCCATCCCCAGGATGCCAGCCAACGCAAGATAGGGGTTGGTGTCAGCCCCGGGTACACGGCATTCGATGCGCTGTGCGGAGGGCGACCCACCTATCGCGCGTAATGCGCAGGTTCGATTTTCCCAACCCCAGGTCGACGCTATCGGCGAAAAGATCCAAGGCTGAAAACGCCGAAATGAATTTACGTTCGGCCCAAGCACAAGCAGGAATTCCGGTAGCAGACGCTGGACGCCGCCAATGAAATACCGCATTTCCTGACTCATTGCATTGGGTTGCGACGGATCGTGAAACGCCGGGCTGCCGTCAGTCCGCCGGAGCGAGACGTGCACATGTCCGCTTTGACCGTCAGCGTCATTAGACCAGCGAGCCATGAAAGTCATCATCTGCCCGCGACGCTGCGCCACGATCTTCGCGAAGGTTTTGAAAACCGCGGCATTATCAGCAGCGCGCACACCTACCGCGTGAGCTAGAGCAGCTTCCATGAACCCGGCACCCATTTCCTCATGAACCGCTTCAACGGGGATATCCATTGTGGCCAGGCAATCAAGCAGTTCATTGTAAAACTCTGACTGCACGCCTTGTCTGAGCATCAGGTTGTAGGACTTGTCGTGGGTAGCAAGTTCCAGTTTCCTGAAACCCTTCTCTCGCACAGAGTGAGACGACTCATTGAAGAGCGTGAACTCATACTCGCAAGAGTGGATCGGGAGAAATCCCATCTGCGCGGCTTTTTTCTCAATTCGCCGATAGACGTTGCGCGGCGATACAGGCTCATCTTTCTCCTCAAAGTCAACGAGGAAAAAGAGATTCCTTGACTCCGGCTCCCACGGTATGACTCGGACGCTCTCAGGAATAAGGCGGCACACTTGATCGCCAAAATTTGCATCCGGGCTGTCCGTCACTTCCGGCAACGGTCGGGGTGCATCACCGACATCGAGCGACAGAATCGCAGCCGGAAAGCAGATGCCGTTCTCAATCACCTTCAAAAATTTGTCCCGGGAAATGCACTTTCCCCGGATCTGACCGGGCATATCGCACAGCCCAACTGTCACGTTCAGCGGATTGCGTTCGGCAATCAATGCCCGGACGTCTTCAATAGACTTTACTGCGCTGATGTCCACCTGCTCTCCTTAACTTCAGTTCGCGGCTATCTGCCAATACGTCGCTACCAGCGACCCATGTTTTCGTGTTTTCATTTTGTTCCGTTTTGGAAACATTGATCAAATTTTATGCTAACCTGCATCCCTGTCAACAAAAAATAAAAAGAACGAGGGTTAACACCCCGTGATCGACAACTGCTGGTCACGGTCATCAATTTGCAGACGCAAGCCGCTTTCTTGAACGACAAGGTGTGGGCGCTTGTATGAAAGGAACATAGATGTCACAAAGCAATCAGTGGAATTACATCGTGATTGGCGCAGGCTCGGCAGGAAGCGTCGTTGCCAGCCGCCTCTCCGAGGATCCTGCAGTCAACGTGCTGCTGATCGAAGCAGGACCGTGGGATGCATCTCCATCTCTCTGGGTGCCTGCGGGTGAGGAAAGAGCCATTTCAAATCCCAATTTCACGTGGTCGTACAAAGTCGAGCCGGATCCGAGTCGCAACGGGCGCGCTGAAGTCTGGCCCGCTGGGCGGGTGTTAGGTGGCAGTAGTTCGATCAACGGCATGATCTACCTGCGCGGAAACCGCGAGGACTACGATCGCTGGGAATCCGCCGGTAATGCCGGATGGGGCTACGAAGGCGTGTTGCCATTTTTTATGAAAGCGGAACGTAATTCCCGTGGCGCCGACGACTTTCGCGGAGGCGACGGACCACTTGCGGTATCCGACGTGCGCACTCCCCACCAACTGGTCAAACCTTTTATCGAAGCAGCGATAGAGACCGGTCTGCCATTCAATCCCGATATCAACGGTGCAACGCAGTTCGGCGTTGGCAATTTGCAGGCCACGCAAAAGCGCGGCTGGCGACACAGCGCATCGCGCGCTTATCTTTGGCCGGTCCGAAACCGGCCGAACCTAACGATCCTCACGCGGGCGATGACACACCGCGTGGTCATTAAAGACAACCGCGCTGTCGGCGTCGAATATGAGCGTGGTGGGGTTGTGACAATCGCCTATGCCAGCGAAGAAGTAATCCTGTCTGCCGGAGCAATTGGTTCACCCAAGATTCTGCTGCTTTCCGGCATTGGAGATGCCGGTCAGCTACGCCAGCACGGCTTGCCCGTTAACTGCGACCTTCCCGGCGTTGGGCTAAATCTTCAGGAACACCCTGGTGTACTGCTCAGCGCGGAAGTCAACGTACGCACTTACAACGTCGAAACTGATGCCTGGAGCATCGTTAAGCACGGACTAAACTTTCTGCTTCGAGGCAAAGGACCCGGCGCAACCCCGATCGGCCATGCGGTCGCTTTTGCAAAAACAAGCGAACACGCGTCGGACCCCGATGTTCAATTGACCTTCACTCCAATCGGCTATAACACAGTTGGGGATGGTCCGCTTTTCTTTCCAATGCCAGCCGTTATCATTGCCGTCAATGTCTGCCGTCCTGCAGCACGCGGATCAGTGTCTCTGCGCTCAGCAAATCCAGGTGACCTACCCGTCCTGAACCACCACATGCTCGGCTCACAGGAAGATCTTGCACGACTGCGCGAGGGCGCAAAGCTTGCTCGCCGCCTTCTCGCCACCCGGGCATTCTCTCCGTTTGTGCGACAGGAATTGCACCCGGGAAATACGGTTCAGTCAGAAGCCGAATGGGACGACTTCCTCCGATCGAAGTGTCACCGCTTCAGTCATCCAGTCGGTACCTGCAAGATGGGGACGGACCCGCTGGCTGTCGTCGATAGCTCGCTTCGCGTTCGGAACTTGAAGGGACTCCGGGTGATCGACGCGTCGATCATGCCTACAATTCCTAGCGCAAACACGAACGCAGCATCAATCATGATTGGCGAGAAAGGGGCCCACATCATTCGGACTGGCATTGATGGGTAGTCTTATCAACTTCAAAAATAAGAGGTAGGACGATCCGACTAATTGGCACACCATTGCGGAGTTGCCGGGCTCCGCGTCCCCGATATTTTTGTTCGAACAGAGACAATTCGACTTTTTTGTTGGGAGCATCCCTCCCGGGAATCTCTTAAGGGTAAATGGAGGCAGCCATCCGCACGGTCGGATGATATCGACTTTTGTCGCTAAGTAGTCGAAACCGTATTCGGCGTAAAAGCGCCGCAAAGATTTCGGTGTATAGACGCCACAGGTCTTTCGGGATACTGGTGCCAGTAGATTTTCGCCGGGAAGGTGCTATGGGCGTCTGACTTGAGCCCTCGACCTTCGCCAACCGCTACCCATGCCAACATGCAATTGCTTCGTGTAGCTTGAGGAGGAAATCCGAGATATGCCTTTTCAGCAAGCTCCGGTGCGAATACGCCACGGCCACTTCGACCGCGACATCGATTGACCGAAGATCAGCAAGCGCAAAATTTGGCACACGGGACCGATACGGCTGCGCGCCGAGGGATCGCCTCCTGCAGCGTCTCGGCGATTGGCGAGGGTCGTGTCAATGCGATGGTTGGGTCAAGCAGTGTTACGCGCTGAAGCTTTCCTTGCGATTGCCGGGCGCGCAGCACCGGCCTTCACCTTCACCTTCACCTTCACCTTCACCTTCACCTTCACCTTCACCTTCACCTTCACCACAGTTCACAGTTCGGCCGATGGTTTGGCCAAGTCGGGGTCCCCCGTGGACCATCTCTCTAGTGCGTTCGGCACCTCACGCTTTCACCCGGCGGCGCCTCTCCCATCATGAGCGCACACCGCGCGGCCGTGTCATGCCCCGTGCGGCCAGATGTTCTCGGCAAGCGTTGCCGAATTCTGAAAAAATTGCCCGCGCGAAGGCGCTATCGTCAATGCGCATTTCCGGATGCCACTGAACGCCTAATGTGAACTGCGGCGCGCGCTCCACGGAAAACGCCTCGATGAGTCCGTCGGGCGCAGTGGCTTCGATGCGCAGTCCTTTCCCGAGCCGCGCGACACCCTGATGGTGCAGCGAGTTGACCCGCACCTGCATGTCGCCCGCGATGGCGGCCAGACGTGTGCCCTCGACAATGTGCAGGCCGTGACTGTCGTCATACCATGACGCAACAGGGCGACTGTGATCGCCCTCGCGATGATCGAGCCGCCCCGGAGTAACATGTACACACGGATCTAGCGTGCCACCATGGAGCACATTCAACTCCTGAAACCCGCGACAGATTCCGAGCAATGGAATGCCGGCATCAATGATCTGCGTCAACAGGCCGAGTACCACACCGTCTCGCTCGCGATCCTGGCAGGTGTTCGCCGGCAGTGGCGCTCCACCGTAGTGTTCGGCCGCCACATTGGAGGGGCTGCCAGTGAGAATCAATCCGTCGAGCAATGCGAACAAGGTTGGCATGTGCAAGGCCTCGCGCGCGCAAGGCAGAACTAGCGGTTGTATTCCGGCAATCTCCGACGCAGCGCGAATGTATCCGTGAAGAACGGTGTGAGCCTGATGACCGTCGATCTCGACGCGGTCGGAGATGATCGCCACGACTGGTCGATGGTCAGAGGTCTGGTCAAGCGGGTTGGTTGGCATAGCAAGCGGAGATGGTTGCAAACGGTCCCGTAGTTTATGAGGCCCCACCGCTGTTGTATATAGCAATACAACTTGGCATTACATACGGATATTGCAAGTGGAGGTATTTTCGCAACATTGATCAATAGTTCAATTGTGCTACGCATGCGGAACTTGCCTGGCATCTCATATCGCACGACGGCTCGCAGTATCGATTCCTTCCCCGTCGCCGGGGTGGACCGTCATTGAGAGGCACGTTGTCTCCAGAACTTCACACCCCGGCGTTACCGGCTATGCATGTCTGGATAGGCAACTGCTGGTCGAAGAGCAGGTCGCAGCACAGCGATCGGTTCCAATCGCCTTGAACGACAAGACCAGGACGAGCTTTACTGCCAACTCCCTGCCGCTTGACTCGCGGCTGACGGCGACACGTGTCGCACTGATGTCGGTTCCCTGTCTTCTCAAGCAGCCTTCAGGAGGGTGATTTCAGCCAACGCGGATTCGACTGCGCGCTGCCGCTGTTCAGGACCCGTGTTGACCCCTTCGGCGCGTACAAAGGTAATGTTGGCGATGCCGATGAATCCGAAAAAGCTTGTCAAAAATGTCTCCTGATGATCCATGGAGGCCATCGGCGACGACGCGGCGTAGAACCCTCCACGCGCCGATGCAACGATCACCTTCTTACTACCGGCGAGGCCTTCCACACCTGCCGTGGTGTAGCTAAACGTCTTGCCTGGCGCAGCTAGGCAGTCGATCCAGGCCTTTAGTTGACTCGGAATGCCGAAGTTGTACATCGGTGCGCCGATGACAACAATATCGGCAGCAAGAAACTCATTTAGGGCTCCGTTAGTTGCCGCAACTTCACGCTGCGCCGAAGCGTCGACCTGGGCACCGCTCTGCATAGCAGCAGCTACCATCTCCCCAACCTCGCCGACCAGCGCGCCGGCCTCGTATAGTGACTTCAGCTTTGCGAATCGGGTGGCCGGCGACTGATGCGGCACTGGCTCGGCCGCCAGATCACGGTAGCTGACCACGAGACCCGGCAAGCTGTCCTTGAAGCGGGTCACGATACTGGCTGACAGTCGGCGACTTACAGACTGGGCGCCTGAGATACTGGAATCAATTTGCAAGAGCTTCAAAATTTCTTCTCCGGGGTCTGAGGATCCGGTAGCACAGGGATCGCCCGCGCCGTTCCGAGCCTCGCAGTAAGGAAAATTTTGTTCGTTACGCTATGATAGACCTTGGAGAAGGTCGCACAAGGAGGCACTTTTTTGACTGATACGAACATTCCTGTTCGCGCCACTGAGGTGCCGGATTCCTACGAGGGTTGTCGGGAAGTAGTCCATACGCTCGCCCGCATCGGTGACAAATGGACAGTAATGGTGGTCGGATCGTTGGCGAACGGGTCGATGCGTTACAACCAGATCGCGCGCCAGATCGAGGGCATTTCGCAGCGCATGCTCACGCTCACCCTGAAAGGCCTGGAGCAGGACGGACTGGTCAGCAGGACGATGTATCCGACCATTCCACCGCGTGTGGAATATGAACTGACGGACCTCGGAAGGTCTCTGATCGTGCCGCTACAGTCACTCCAAAGCTGGGCCGTTGAGCACCGGCCCGCGATGCTGGCCGCCCGCGAGGCATTTGCAAAGCGGGAGCAACAAAACGGGGGGCGGCAGGACTGCGATAGGCAACCTCGCCCATGCGTTGAGTCCAGCATGTGAACTGGGGAAGGCTTGCATAAATGACAAGGGAGTGTGCCCCCGATGATATGCAGGCCGGCGGAGCCTCCGTAGTAGTCCGAGGCCGGGAAAGCCGGTCACATGGCGAAGGGAGGCAGTTGAAGTGGTTTGCTGGGTTGATTAACTGACCATAGTGAGGTGAAGACCTTTGATAATCAGTGAAATGCAAAGCAAACTGGCGACATGGGTACGCCGTTTTGCTGGATCGATTTTTCGAAATACCGCTGGGCAGCAGCCTTGTTCCGCCTGGCTCGCAAAAGAAAATCTACCGTGTCGTCCTCCTTGTCTAGGGCCCGGTAGAGGTACTTCCATTCACCCCGGACCTTCAGTAGAGTAAGAGACAGGGTGTAGTCGAACTATTTCCCTGCCTCTCCTCCCCGAACCGGACGTGCACCTCTCAGCGCATCCGGCTCTCCATCCAGGTGTCGCTCGAAGCGAAGACAATCTACCGCAGGAGCCAGCGAGCTTCCGTTGATCTCCACGCGGCATCTCATCAGTTTGCTTTGCATTTCACTGATTATCAGAGGTCTTCACCTCACTATGGTCAGTTAATCTGCCAGGCAAACCACCCGGACTGCCCCCCTTCGCCATGTGACCGGCTTTCCCGGTCTCGGACTACTACGGAGGCTCCGCCAGCTTGCACATCATCGGGGGCACACTCCCTTAACATCTGTGCAAGCCTTCCCCAGTTCACATGCTGGACTCAATCGCACGGGCGAGGTTGCCTGTCGCAGTCTTTATCCTTGCTTGCCGCAAGTCGTCGCAGATATCACGGTCTAGCTGCGCGCTCTCCGTGATGCCCTGCTGGCCGGCCTACATCTCCGGCCAGCATTCGCGGCGTCAGTCCGTACATGTGACTCACGCCGATCCGCGTCCTGCCTGTTAAGCGGTGTAGGCAGGGGTGACGATTCAACCCTCAGATGCGTTTAAACAGGTTCGTGTCCCTCAACCGTCCCATGCTCAGCCTGGAAGCTCATCTCGGCGTAACCGCTTCGCCTCAAGCTCCGTTTCCCACGGACTTCGCCACCTTGCCAGTGTCGGCAAGTCACCGCCGCTTCGGCTCACTTCCTCTCGCAGCAGAGAAAGGGCATGCCCCGGTACCGCAACATCAACTCCACCGGGTCTTGCATTCCAAACATGCTCAAGCAACTTCGCCCCCATGCGGGCGGGCTACGTTGGCTGGGCGTACCATAGGTTTCGTCCATCCTCCAGCTCTTGCCGACCGCTCGCTTGCACCGGCGGAAGGCCTTCTCAAACGCGGGCAGAAGCTTGGTGACCCAGCGGTGCACCGTGGAATGATCAACCGCAATCCCACGCTCGGCCATCATTTCCTCGAGATGACGCAAGCTAAGGGGATAGGCAACGTACCAACGCACGCAGGTCAGCATTACTTCCAGCGGGTAGTGCAACCGTTTAAGCACCCGTGCCACACCCGGATCCAGCGCCTTCATTCCTCACCCACGCGACCGTTTCGATCCAGGCAGATTAACAGAACGCCATATTGCGACAAAACCGATCCGCTGGGTGACAGGGCCGCATCCTGGCTCCCCACCTCTGGTACCCCAATCGGCGCGAACAACCAGGATATCGGCACATCACCTGCGAACGTCCTGTCAGCCGATCACATGCGGACGCTCGCCGTCCTCTATCGACCGGCGACTTGGGCGTTGTCGGGTCCCTTATTTCGAAAAAGCCACTGAAGCTCCTTATGGACGACGCGCCAGCGGCTCGCGTGCGGTGCGCGTCGCATCCCTGCGCGTGCCGAACAGCGTGTCGCAGATGGGAAACGTCAGGTTGAAGTTTTGCGTCGCCATCAGTTCGGGATCGTGGTGCGTGACGTGCAAGCGCCGCACCGTATTGACGAACGGAACGCGGTCGAGCAACGGGCTGTCGGTGACGTGCGACAGTGTGTGCAGCCCCTCGTACATCAGGTAGTACGCCGCCATCGTGAGCAGCGCGATATATCCTGCGTTGCGCGAAAACACATAACCAATGACGAGTGCGAACGGCACTGCGGCCAGCACAAACGCGACCGGCGCAAACGGCGGAAACAACAAGGCGCGCCAGTGCCGCTGGCCCTTGTATTCGAGCGTGACGTGCGTGAAGAATCTATGATGGACCGCGCAGTGCCGCTTGTAGATCATGCTGAAGTACTTCGTCGGGCGATGCAGCACGTAGCGATGCGCGGCCCACTCCGCCCAGTTGCCGAACAGAAAGAGCGGAATGACCGCCAGCCATTCGGCAAGCGTGGGAGCATGAAGCCGCGTGAAACAATACGCGATCACTCCACCCGTGAAAAGCAGCGTGAAGCCAAGGTGCATTTCACCGCGATACCAGGGTGGCGTGGCCGCAACATAATCGTCGCGAAACTGGTATGAGCGCGCGCGAACGTCCTCGTCGTATTTCATATATGTCTCCTGTATCTGAGCGATGCGGGCGCGCTTTTGCGCCCGCTGGAATGCACTAGGCGGTCTCGCAAGCTGTGCCGTTATCGAGCTTGCCGCGGGTCTCCGGCACGATGAACGCCCCGACCAGGAAAATTACGCTGATCGCCCCAGCGAAAATCGCAAGCGTCATCGGCAACTGGCTGGCGTCTTTTGCCACCAGCGAGACGGCGGTCGGCATCATCCCGCCGATCGCGAACCCGATGTTCCATGACAGCCCCGTGCCAGTGGCGCGAATCGCGGTCGGAAAGCGTTCGTTCAGGAAGATCAGAATCGGCGCGTAGCCGGCGCTGCCGAGCGCGCTCAGAATCACCGCGTAGACGCCGACCATCGTGATGCTTTGCGCTGTGGGCAGCAGCAGGAATAGCGCAGGGAGCGCGATCAGGCGAATCAGGCCGATCCAGACGAACGCGCTTTTGCGTCCAATGAAGGTGCTCAGATGTCCCGCCGCGATGGACGCGATGACCACCGCGACGCTGGAGATCATCAGAATCGCGGCCGCGGCGCCGTTCGGTGCGTGACTCACCACCTTGAGGAAGGTCGGCAGGTAGCCGGACGTGAGGTAATAGCCGCTACCGCCGCCGATCGTCAGCAGCAGATTGACGAACAGAATCGAGCGATAGTCGCGTGAAAACAGCGTGCGGATCGGCGAGCGTACGACCTCGACCGGTGCGGCCGTGTTCTGCATTGCGGCCTTGGCGGCCTTCTCGGCGGCCAGCTTCTTCCACAGCGGCGACTCTTCCAGACTACTGAAGACGAACAAGCCGAGAATCGAGCTGACAATCCCGGTGAAGAACATGCAGCGCCAGCCCCACACGTCGAACAGGTCGCCCGGGAAGATCGCCGACATCGCCAGATAGGTGAGCGATGCGAGCAATGCGCCGAGTCCCGCCCCGCCGCCGCCGATCAGCCCCGACACGGCGCCGCGATATTTCGGCGCGACCGATTCGGTGCCGATGGTGTGGGTCGACGCCACCACGCCGCCGACGAATACGCCTTGTATCAAACGCAGCATCAGGAACAGGATCGGCGCGACGAGGCCGACTTGCGCGACCGTCGGCAGCAAGCCGAAGGCTGCCGTCGAGAGACCCACGCCGACTACCGCAGTGATCATCGCGCCCTTGCGTCCGTGCCGGTCCGCGTAGGAGCCGAACCATGCCGAGCCGAGCGGGCGCATCAGCAGGGTCACGGCAAACGATGCATAGACCGCGGCGAGCGAGAGCATTGCGTGTTCGGACGGAAAGAACAGCCGTCCAACTACCGGTGCGACGAACAGTAAGACGAACAGATCGAACAAATCCAGTGCCCAACCGAGGCACGAGGCCACTACCGCACCCATCACTTGCCGCTGGTCTACAGCGGGCAAGGCGGCGCCATTCTGCGCTGCTACGGACATCGTCATCTCCTTGATTTTCAGCGGGCCGTCTTTCGATCGCCCCCGTTTTAAGGCACGTTCTGGATTGCGTGCTCTTAGTTATGTTAAGAAACTTTATCGACCGACCACCGTGGGCGACGTCGTGTTCGACGCTGCGCCCGGATACCTTCGCGCGAGCATCGCGTCGGCGATCTTTTCGGCCATCATGATGGTCGGGATATTCGTATTCGCGGAAGGCAGCCGCGGCATCAGTGACGCATCGACGACCCGCAAGCCCTGCGCGCCACGCACGCGTCCCGCGTTGTCCGTCACAGCCATGACGTCGTTCACATCGCCCATCTTGCAGGTGCCGCTCGCGTGCCATACGCCGAACACATTGGCGCGAATGAACGGCTCAAGTGCGTGCTCATCGGCAAGCAATGCGGACATTTTCTGGCCTCGCGTGAAAAACCGTTCGATCAACGCCCGCCGGATCGGCGCAGGTGTGTCGAGCAGCACGCCGAGCATCGAGGTCAGGGCGGCGTTGCGGGTTCCCACGCGGCTAAGCGCCTTGACCCGTGGTGAAAACGCCGCGTGGAAAAAGTCGCGTGGATCGTGACCGAGCCCCGAGGCCTCGACGATTTTCGCCAGCATTCGTACGCCGACAGCAAGGCGCGCGACATCGCGTGGATCGTCGAGCAGATTCAGATCGACGTGCGGCGGCACCGCGGCGTCGGGTGAAACGAGTCGCACGCGGCCGCGTGAATACGGGCGATTGCACCAGAGAAAGAACAGCCCGAGCCGGTTGCCGAGCGCATGCCATGCGGCACGCGTCGCACTAGACAGATACAGATCGGACGCATCGCAGCCTGCCACGCCCGAGGTGAAACGCGCGGCTGTCATACTCGCGCGGCGCCGCGACAAAGGCATGCGATAACGTCGCTCGAGAAAATGGCAGAAGGTCAGCGACGGATGATCCTGAAGATTACGCCCCACGCCCGGCAGATCGATCATGCAATCGATGCCGAGCGCGCTCAGATCATCCCTCGCGCCGACACCCGCTCGCATCAGCAGCGCCGGCGATTGCAACGCGCCTGCACAGAGCACAACTTCATTCGCCTCGAAGCGCACGTGGGCGCCGTTACGTGCCACGGCCACCACACCGCGCGCGACCATGCCCTCCATCACAATGCGCTCGACGCGCAGTTCCGGGTAAATGTGCAGATTGCGGCGCCTGCGCGTCTGCGCATCCAGATAGGCGACGGCGGTCGAGATGCGTTTGTCGTCGAGATTCGAGAACGCGCCGGGAAAGTAGCCGTCACCGAATTCGCCGTTCTGGTCCTGCAAGCTGGCGAAGCCGTTTTTACGCATCCCGTCGGCAAACGCATGGCAGAACGGCGGCCAGTCGGCCTGAAGAACACGGCGAATAGGCACCGGCCCATCGTCGCCGTGCAATTCGCCTTCCGGGAAATTCACGTCGCGTTCGAGCTTGCGGAAATACGGCAGCACGTCCTGCCACGCCCAGCCAGCTGCGCCGTTGGCGGCCCAGTCGTCATAGTCGCGCGGCAGGCCGCGATTGGCCGATTGCACGTTGATACTCGATCCGCCACCCATCACGCGCCCTTGCTCATACACACGCGGCGCGGCCGTTCGGGTCGCGCTCGCTTTGAGCTCCGGCCAGATGTACGTGTCGCCGCAGAAAACCGGCATAGGATAGCTATCGAGAATCGCTGCGGGCACGGCGCCCGGCGGCGTATCCTTGCCCGCCTCGATCAACGCGACGCGCAACGACGGTACTGTCGACAACCGGTGCGCAAGCACGCATCCGGCAGATCCACCGCCCACAATCACGTAATCGAAACGCTCCATATGCTTTGTCTCCTGCGGTTTTTTATTCGCTACGGGGTGTTGCCGCTATGTTGTGCTGCGTTCGATTCAACTGCCGCGAAACACCGGCTTGCGTTTGCCATGAAACGCTTCAACCCCCTCGCGGAAATCGTCGGACGTGCGCAGACGGCTATAGCAATGCCCTTCGAGTTCGATCGCGATCGAGAGCGGCGCATCTTCGCTATCGTTCAGCAGCTTCTTGGCGGTGCGTTGCGCGAGCGGCGAGAAGGCCCGCAGTTCATCCACCAACGCATCGGTCGTGGCTTCGAGTTGCGCATCGGCCACGCACTCCACCGCGATGCCCCAGTCGTAGGCCTGCTTGCCCGGAATGCGGCGCGAGCGCATGACGATGTCCTTGGTTCGACCGACGCCGACCATCTGCTGCAAACGCGCCGAGCCGCCCGAGCCCGGGATCTGGCCGAGCTTCTGTTCCGGCAGCGCGTAGAAGGTGGTGTCGGTGGCGATGCGGAAGTCGCACGCGAGCGATAGTTCGAAACCCACGCCGAAGCAGAAACCGCGATTGGCGGCGATCACCGGCTTGGAGCAGCGCGCAGGCGCCGCGATATTCCAGGCGAGCTTGGACACGTGTTCCGGCGACGCCTCGAGAAAGCCCTTGATGTCGCCGCCGCTCGAGAAGTGTTCACCCGTGGCGCGCACGACGATCACGCGCACGCGCTCGTCTTCGTCGAGTGCTTCGAAAGCCGCGCGCAACTGGTCGCGTGCATGCATCGAAATCACGTTAAACGGCGGCCGATGCAGAATAATGTCGGCCCGCTCGCGTTCGGCGTCGATCTCGATCGAAAAGCCGTCGAGTTCTTGCAGCAGGCTCTGGCCGCGGTGAGTCAAGTCGGTCATGGGGTTACTCCTTGGTAGTTTCCGTGTGTGTGGCAATGAATGCGCCGCTGGCGCGGCTGTGGTTGCCGCCGTTACCGTCATCAGGCTGACCACGTTCGTCGCGTTCGTACTCGCCCGCGGACAGCTTGCGGCGCAAAATCTTGCCAACCGGCGATTTCGGAATGTCGTCGACGAAGACGTATTCGCGCGGCCGCTTGAAGTTGACGAGATTGGACGTGCGGCAATACGCATCGAGCGTTTCGGCATCGACGTATTCGCGGCGTTTGACGAAGGCGACAACCCGTTGGCCCCACCGCTCGTCTTTCACGCCTGCCACCGCCACGTCGTCGACGGCGGGATGCAGAGACAGCACCGATTCGATATCGACCGGCGAAATATTCTCGCCACCGCTAATGATCATGTCGTCGACACGCCCGGACACATGCAGGTCGCCTTCGACGTCGAAGAAGCCGGTGTCGCCGGTGAAATACCAGCCGTCGCGCAATGACTTTGCGTTGGCGTCAGGGCGGTTCCAGTAGCCTTCGAAAGCTTCGTCGCCGAGCAGGTCGGCGATGATCTGGCCTTCTTCGCCAGCCTGCGCCAGATCCTCCGGCGTTTGCGCATCGAGCTTCACGACACGCACGCGCGTATTGATGCCAGCACGCCCTGCGCTGCCCGGTTTCTGCGTTGCGTCCTGGTCGATGCTGAAGGTGTAGACCTCCGACGAGCCGTAGTGATTGACGAACAGTTCGGGTTTGAAAGCAGCCGAGAGCCGCTTGAGCAAACCGTCGTTCATCGGTGCGCCGGCAAAGCCGAGCTTTTTGACCGAGGTCGTGTCGATAGCGTCGAAAGCGGGATCGGCCAGCAGATCGTGATAAAGCGTCGGCACCAGATAAAGACAGCTGATCTGATACTGCGCGATGGAATCGAGCGCGAAGCGGGCGTTCCAGCGGCGCGCGCAAACGAACACGCCGTCAACCATCGCCATCGAGAGCAGCGAGCGCACGCCCATGGTGTGATAGAGCGGCATCACCCCGAGCGTGCGCTCGCCATGCCGGTACAGGTTCTGCGCGACATGGGCGAGCGCGGCTGCCCGCTCATGACAGTGACGGCGCGGCACGCCTTTGGCCTTTCCCGTGGTGCCCGACGTGTAAAGAATCAGCGAGTAGTCGTCCGCATTCGCGCGAGTGGTCTGGATGCTGGCATCATGCGAGCGCTCGACAAGGAGTGCTGCGAATCCGGCGGTGCGGCCTTGCGCGTCGTCGAGCCCGATGCGCGGCAGATTTTGCGCAGCCGTGCTTCGCGTGATCGCTTCGGCACTGACCGGTTCATAGACGATCGCCTTCACACCGGCATCGGTCACGCAGTAATCGAGTTCGTCAGGTTTGGCGCGCCAGTTCAGCGGCACGATCACAATGCCGGCGAACTGGCAGGCCCAGTGCAAGGTTGCCATTTCCCAGCGGTTTTGCAATACGACTAGCAGCCGGTCCCCATGCGCGAGACCCAGTTCGCGCAGGCCTTCGGCGAGGTTCACAATGATGCGATGCCACTGCGCATAGGTCAGCGTCAGGTCGCCGTCGACCAGCGCGAGCGCGTTCGGGCTGCGCTCCACACTTTGCAGATAGGTTCGGCCGAGATCAAGCATGCGTGACCTCCACGGTGCCGCCGGCCTGCTTGCCTGCCTGTCGCCGGGCGGCTACGTCCAGCACTGCCGCGACAATCGGCGTATAGCCCGTACAGCGGCACAGATGCCCTGAGAGCATCTCGCGCACCTGTTCCTCCGTGGGATCGGGCACGCGCTTCAGATAGTCCGCGCACGACATCAGAATGCCGGCCGTACAGAAGCCACACTGCAACGCGTGGTGGCGTTGAAACGCCTGCTGCAGATCGCCAAGCACCATATCGGGCGCGAGGCCCTCGACCGTATCGATGCGACGCCCCTGCGCCTGCACCGCCAGCATCAGACAGGAACGTCCCGCCACGCCGTCGATGTGCACCGTGCACGCGCCACAGACACCATGTTCGCAACCGACATGCGTGCCGGTCGCGCCCAGTTCGTGACGGATAAAATCCGACAGCAGTTCACGTGGCTCGCAATAGCCGCTGCGTTCGCGGCCATTGAGCGTCAGCGTGATGCACTGCCGGTCACCCTGCCGCATGATGTTGTCTTCAGACGTGTTGCTCACTTTAGTTTGCCTCCTCGATCACGCGCCATCCGAGTTGCCGGACCAGATGCCGGCGATAGCTCGCGCTGATATGCGCATCGTCCTGCGCGCCCAGCTTCCAGCTCAAATCGTTCAATGCACTGCGTAGGTCTTCGCCGTGCAAACGCGGCCATTTCTCGACCACCGGCCGATCCGCGACGCCGCCCACCGCCAGGCGGATCGAGTCGCTCGTCACCGCCGCCGCGCACGCGACCATCGCGAAATCGCCATGACGCGCGGAGAATTCGGTGAAACCGTAGCGTTCGCCGGGCTTCTTCAGCGGGAAGCGCACCGCTTCGACCAATTCGTCCGGTTCGCGCGCGGTCATCAACATCCCCCGGAAAAAGTCCTCGGCCTTCAAGACACGCTTCTTCTTTTTCGAGCGCAGCGTCACGTCGCCACCGAGCGCCGCCAGCACAAGGGGCAATTCCGCGCTCGGATCGGCGTGTGCAATCGAGCCGCACACGGTGCCGCGATTACGAATCTGAAAGTGCGAAATGTGCGGGAACGCCATCGCCAGCAGGGGCACTTCATCGCGCAGTGACGCGCGCCATTCGACGCTGCCCTGCGTGGCAGCCGCGCCCACAATTAGCCGACCTGCTTCGTTATCGGTGCGCACCGCGTTCAGTTCGTCCGTGCGCGAGATATCGACCAGCATGCGCGGCTGCGCGAGCCGCATGTTCAGCACCGCCATCAGTGACTGCCCTCCGGCCAGCACGCGGGCGTCTTCGCCGTTTTGCGCGAGTGCGTCGAGCGCGTCCTGCGTGGTCATCGCGCGCAGATAATCGAACGGCGCGGGTTTCATGCCTGCCTCCTGAAACGTGCGAGCAACTGCGATAGCCACCCGCCTCCGGTTTTCACCGGTTTGCCTGCGGCCTGGCGTCCAAGCGATTCGAACAGTTGCCGCAAGACGACCTTGGCCGCCCCTTCGAGCATCCGTCCGCCGACGGCCGCGACCTTGCCCGACACCTGGGCTTCGTAGTCGTAGGAAAGACGCGTACCGCTTTCTATTGGTATCAACTCGACGATGCCGCTGCCGCGCGCGCTGCCGAGCGACGACATGCCTGCGCCTGCCAAACGCAGCCGATGTGGCGCGTCGATTTCCGACAGCCCGATCTTCGCTTCGAAGCGTGCCTTGATCATGCCCACGCCGACCGTTACGTCGGCGCGATACCGGTTCGCGCCTTCGGCTTCGAGGGCGTGGCAACCCGGTATCACTCTGGCGAGCGCGTCCGGGTCAAGCAGCACGGCGAAAATGGCTTCCGGCGACGCCGGCAAATCGACGCTGCCTTGCGCTGTCAGCGCCTTGCCGCCGCCGGGCATCGCCGGTTTCGCCGATGGCGTGTCACGCAACTCGGGACGCGACGGCGCGGGGTCGTCGATACCGATGAGCGCCATGACCTTCGAAGGCGTCAGCGGCAAACGGATATCGTCGACGCCGAGCGCGTCCGCCACCGCATTCGCGATGCACGGCGGGGTACTCATGTTGTTGCCCTCGCCGAGTCCTTTCGCGCCCAACGGCGTGAATGGCGACGGCGTTTCCAGATGCACGATCACCGGATCGGGCACTTCGCAGGTGGTCGGCATCAGATAATCGGCGAGCGTGCCCGACTGAAAGCTGCCATCCGCGCCGTAGCGGAATTCCTCCATCAACGCCGCGCCGAGACCTTGCGCAAACGCGCCGCGAATCTGGCCGTCGGCGAGCGCGGGGTTCAGCAGCGTGCCGGCGTCGTGCGCGGTGACATATCGGTCGATCCGCACGCGGCCCGTGGCGCGGTCCACTTCCACTCCGCACATGTCGAAGGCAAACCCGTAAGCCGCCGACGTGTTGATGCGATCGTTCTCGTCCGGCGCCGCCATGTTCGGCGGATTCCAGAACACGGTCTCACGCAGGCCGGGCTCCTCGCCTTCGGGCAAGAGCGCGGGCGCCCAATGCGGCGCATTGGCGGCGACGCGGCCGAACGGCTGCGCGCGATCCTCTGCACCCCTGGCATAAATGCGGCCGCCTTCGAAACGGACATCTTCCGGTGCGCAACCCAACTGCTTCGACATGATGCGCGCGACCTTGTCGCGTACGCGCATGGCCGCCAGATGCACCGTGCCTGCCACCGCGCCGGCAAAGCGGCTCGAGTAATTGCCCGCCGCCACCGACCACGCGTCCTTATGCGTATCGAACTCGATATTGACGACGATGTCTTGAGGCGAGACGCCGAGTACATCCGCGACCACCTGCGCGCACACCGTCATATGCCCCTGGCCCGCGGGCGTCGACGCGATCGTCACCACCACGCCGCCTAGCAGATCGACGCTGACCGTGGCGCTCGCGATCGCGCCGCTCTTCGGGCCGGCCTTCCTGCGCGCGTCGGCGGGCATCACCGTCGTGATATAGCCCATGTTCGACACCGACGGCTCGACGATCGCCGCGAAGCCGATGCCGTACAGCCGCCCATCCTTGCCCGCCGCCTCGCGGCGCGCACGCAGTTCGTCATAGCCGCCTTCGGCCAGCGCGCGGCGCAGCGCCTCCTGATAGTTGCCCGAGTCGAGCAAGGCGCCCGCTGCGGCGCGATACGGGAAGGCATCGGCGGCGACGAAATTGCGGCGATACACGTCGAGCACATCCAGCTTTAACTCAAGCGCGATGCGTTGTATCAGCCGTTCGAGCGCGAAGTAAACCTGCGGGCCGCCGAAGCCGCGCACGAGGCCCGTGGGCGTCTTATTGGTCAGCACGACGCGATTGCGCACCAGCAGATTATCGATGGCATACGCGCCCGTCAGGCAGCCATGCATCCGGTAGAACGTCGCCGGTTCCGGCGCGCGCAGATAGCCCCCGCAATCTTCAAGCTGATCGTATGAGAGCGCGGTAATACGGCCGTCGCTTTCGACAGCCGCCTCGAGCGTCGACAGGCGTGCCGTCGCGGAGGTCGCCGCGCTCAGATGTTCGAGCCGGTCCTCGACCCACTTCACCGGGGCGCCGGCCTTGCGGGAGGCGAGGCACATCAGCACGACATACGGAAACACCGCCTGCTTCACGCCGAAGCTACCGCCCGAATCGCGCGGTGCCTTGTGCCGCAGACGATTGGCCGGCACGTTCAGCGCCATCGCCATGACCGCGTGCAGCGAGAACGGGCCCATGAAATTTGACGTAACGTCGTAGCCTTCGTCGCCCGCCAGATATTCGGCGATCACCACGCCGCATTCGATCGGCGCACAGGTATTGCGCGGATAATGCGCGACCAGTTTCACGCGATGTGGCGCTTTCCCAAACGCGGCTTCGGGATCGCCATAGCGGAAGCGGCGGTCGCTGATCACATTGGTGCCGACCTTTTCATGCAAAACCGTTGATTCCTCGCTCGCCGCCTGTTCGATCGTCGTGACCGGATCGAGCGTGGAATAGTCGACCTTGAGAAGATCGAGCCCGTCTTCGGCGATGGCCCGCGATTCCGCCAGCACCACCGCGACAGGTTCGCCGACATAGCGCACGCGGTCCATCGCGAGCGCCCACTGCTCCATCGGAGATTTCACACCCACCACGAAGGGCCGCGACCACGCACGCAGGTCCTCGCGCGTCAGGATCGCGCGCACGCCGGGCAGCTTTGACGCGGCGTCGGTATTGACCGCAACGAGTTCTGCATGTGCATGCGGTGAGCGCAGAATCGCCGCATGCAGGGTGCCAGGTCTGGTGCCGAGATCGTCGCCATAACGGCCACGACCGGTAAGGATCGCAGGGTCTTCGAGACGCTCCATCGGGCGGCCAAGATAGGTCTGTGGACGCTTTACGGCTTCGTCGTGGGTTGGTTCAACCTCTACAGTCGCAGCATTGCCTGAATTGATCATGTCGCGCTGGTTCATTCGTCGGCCCCCTCACGGCGGCCCGCGAACTCATCGGCAAGTCCGCTCCAGCGCTGGGCGATCTCGCGGTGCTCGATGCCGAACAGATCCAGAATCCGGCCGACCGTGTGATCGACCACGTCCTCGATGGTCTTCGGATGGGCGTAGAACGCGGGCACCGGCGGCATCACGATCGCGCCCATCTCGGTGGCGAACGTCATGTTGCGCAAGTGCGCGAGATTGAGCGGTGTTTCGCGCGCAACGAGAACCAGTCGACGTCGCTCTTTCAGCATCACGTCGGCGGTCCGCGTGAGCAGGTTGTCGGCGAAGCCATTGGCCACGCCCGCGAGCGTTTTCATCGAGCACGGCGCGATAATCATGCCCGCGGTGATGAACGAACCGCTCGCTACTGCCGCACCGATATCGCGCACGTTGTAGACCACATCGGCGAGGCTCTCCAGATCGCCGCGCGCCACGCCCAGTTCCTGAGCCGCCGTCACCGCGCCGGAGGCCGACACGATCAGATGCGTCTCATGCGTGCCGAGGCGGCGCAGCGCGGCAAGCAGGCGCACGCCGATCAATGCGCCGCTCGCGCCTGAAATGCCCACGACAATCCGCTCAGGCTTGGTGTCAGGCATGAACGTCACCCAGATAGGTATCGAACGCAGCGTTGTCGCCGGCGACGAGCGCTTCCAGATCCACCGAGTCCTGCCCCGGAATACGCACGCGCGTGAACACATGCGCCGCATAAACCACCGGCCGCGTGGCGTCGAGCCCCATCTTCGCGCTGATCCCCTGCAGATGCGCCGGGGCGTCATCCGGCTGGCCCACGGTGGTCGACGGATCGAGCGGCGACCCCTGCGCGCCTTCGATCACGACCAGATCACGATCGGCCTGGAAGCGCGTGGCGATGGCCCATTCGATTTCAGCGGGGTCGTGCACGTCCACATCGGTATCCACCACCACCACCTGTTTGATGTCGTAGTGGGCGCCGAACGCACACAGGATCACGTTTTTTGCTTCGCCTTCGCGCTTCTTCCCGAACTGGATCCACAGGTGATAACGGCACACGCCGCCCACTGAAAGATGCACGTCCTTCACATCCGGATGGCTGCGTTGTAGATGCGCGAGCAGCGTCGCCTCACGCGGAATTGCGCCGAGCAGAAGATGTTCCATTTCAGCCGGCACAATCGTGTGATAAATCGGCTTCACGCGATGCGTGAGCGCCGTGACCTCGATCACCTCACGCGCCTCTCGCGCGCTGTAATACTTTGGAAACTCGCCGAACGGGCCTTCCTGCTCGCGCACGTTCGGCAGGATGCGCCCTTCGATCACGATCTCCGCGAAGGCCGGCACCTTCACGCCGTTGCTCACGCACTTCACGACCGGCAGCGGCGCCCCGTGCAACGCGCCTGCGATCTCCAGCTCGTCGCGATCGATCGGTGTGATCGCCTGCGAAGCGAGCATCGTCAGCGGGTCCACGCCAATCACCACGGCGACATCGAGCGGCTCTCCCGCGGCTTCCGCGGCTCGGTGAAATGCGTACAGATGGCGCGGCAGCAGGAGGATCGCCATGCGGTCCGGTCCGTGCACCTGGATCCGGTTGATCGATACGTTCTGGATGCCTGTGCGCGGATTGCGCGCGATCACGAGACCGGCGGTGATGTACGGGCCACTGTCGTGTTCGCTATGTGTCGGAATGGGCAGCAGCTTGTGTAGATCGATCCCTTGCGTATGGACGACCTGCTGGCACAGCGCGGTATCCGCCGGGACCTCCTGCCACGCGAGCGGATGCTCGGCAGCTTCGCGAAAGCGATGCAGCAGCTGGTCCTCACTCACGCCCATCGCTTCGGCGATCCACGCGCGCCTCGACATGAAACCGCTGACCACCGGAATCGCATGGCCGCCAGGCTGCACGAACACTGCGGCGCGCGAGCCGTCGAGCTTTTTCGCGATCGCAGCGAGTTCGTGCTCGAGCGCGACGGGGTTTTCGATGGTGGCCAGCCGCTCGCTCGCCGACAGGTGCTCAAGCCAGCTTCGCAGCGAGCGGGCGGGACGCTCTCCTTCGCTCGGAGAAACCGTCGTTTCGAGGAAAGCGGTACCGCGAGAGCTCATCTGGGTCTCCATGTGTCGTGTCGATGTCCGCCCGTTGTTTTGTGTAGCGAGCGCACAGTGGATTTGGATGGAGCGTAGCGAGAATGGCGTATAACTTCTAATAGTGTTTTTTGATTTTCTGCATCATTTACTTTGATATCAGTGTTACCCCTGATGACGCTAAGCAGCGTCCTGAGTATTAATAGCAACGATCGCCTTTACCCCTACTGTGACGGGCCTTTGCTGACCAATCGACAAGGCTGGTGCATACGAAATAGTGCACTGCCACCGCACGGGAATTGATAACGGCGACCGTCAACATCAAAAACAATGAAAATGTGGAAGCCTGATCAAACACACCCATGGACCTGAAGCAGATTCAATATTTCATCGCGCTGTTCGAAGACGGCTCGGTCACCCGCGCGGCCAAGCGTCTGAATATCGTGCAACCGGCGCTCAGCATGCAGATCGCGAAGCTCGAGGAAGAGCTGCATCAGCAATTGTTCGAGCGCGGCTCGCACGGGATGACGCCGACCGCCGCAGGGCGGCTCATGTACCGGCTCTTCCTGCCGATCATGCGCGATCTTGCGCACGCGCGGCAGCAGCTGATCCAGCGCGACGAGATCATCACCGGGCGTGTGTCGATCGGATTGATCGCATCGATCAGCGAGAGCGTGCTGGCCGATTCACTGTCGCGCTATCACGAGAAATATCCGTACGTCGAAGTCACCGTCTCCGACGGCTACAGCGCGACCTTCATCGACTGGGTCGCCGGCGGTCAGCTCGATGCGGCGCTCATCAACAAACCGCGCGGCAAGCTCTCGCTCGATGCGCAAGCGATCCTCGACGAAGAAATGGTGCTCGCCACCAGTGCGGCACACGGCCCAGACCTGCCGCACGCGATCGAGCTGGCCAAGCTGCCCGAACTCGAACTGGTGCTGCCGACCAAGCGGCACGGCCTGCGCGGCGTGCTTGATACCGCCGCGCAGCACGAGGATGTGCTCCTGACGCCGCGCTTTGAAATCGATGTGCTCAGCACCATCGTGCAACTGGTCGGCAATACGCGCTTCGCGACCATCCTGCCGCGTATCGTGGTCGAGCGCGCAGTCCGAGCGGGCGCGCTGCGCGCGTATCCGATTCTGGCGCCACGCATCGTGCGCCACATCGTCTGCATCACGCATCCGCGCCGCCCGCTAAGCGCCGCCGCAGACGCACTGATCTCGATCATCGCCGAGGAACTGCGCCAGGTGCTGAACGCCGCGCCGTTGGATGCGACGAAGGACACCCCTACCCCGACCAGGAAAATCTGATGAACGCACAACACTGGATCGCCGGCACCTGGACCGGCACGCCGACGCAGCCCGCGATCGACCCGGCCACCGGCGAGTCGATCGGACTGTATGTCGACGGAGGCGCGGCAGAGGCGGACGCGGCGATTGCCGCCGCGCGCGCTGTGTTCGATCGCACCACGTGGGCACAGGATGCGCGGCTGCGGCAGAACGTGCTGCTTGACTGGGCCACGGCGCTGGATGCAAAGCGGGAAGAACTGGCGACGCTGATGGCGCGCGAGAACGGCAAAGCGATCGCGCAGGCGCGCGGCGAAATCGCCGCGGCGATCTCGGAGGTCCGCTATTATGCCGGGCTTGCGCGCCATTTGCCCGGCCACGTGCTGGAGCCGGAACCGGGCACGATCTCCACGCTGCTGCGCGAAGCTGCCGGCGTCGCCGCGATCATCGTGCCGTGGAACGCGCCCGCGGTGCTGCTGGTGCGCTCGCTCGCGCCGGCCCTGGCGGCCGGCTGCACGAGCGTCGTCAAACCAGCGGCGCAGACGAGCCTGCTGAACGCGGCGATGATGCGCTGCCTGGACGGCACCGCGCTGCCGAAGGGGGCGGTCAATGTGGTGAACGAGACCGGGCATGCGGCTGGCGAGCGGCTCGTCGAATCGCATGATGTCGATGTAGTGAGCTTCACGGGGTCGACGGCCACCGGCAAGCGGATCATGGCCGCGGCCGCCGACAGCATGAAAAAGCTTTCGCTCGAACTGGGCGGCAAATCATGCTGCGTGGTGTTCAATGATGCCGATGTCGCCGCGATCGCGCCTCGTCTCGCACGCGCGGCGACGATCATCTCCGGCCAGCAATGCACGGCCGCGCGCCGCGTGCTCGTGCATGCCTCGAAAGCACAGCAGATGCGCGAGCAATTGGCCGCCGCACTCGCCGCGCTGAAGGTCGGTCCGGGAAGCGACGCGGCGACCGATATCGGCGCGCTGATCGACCATCGCACGCGCGATGCGGTCAATGCGACGATCGAGCGGGCGTGCGACAGCGCGGACCGTGTGCTGCTACGCGGTGCGAGCCGCGGCAACGCGTTCCTGGCGCCAACGCTGGTCGAGCATGGCGATCCGAAAGCGTTTTTCTGTCAGGAGGAGATCTTCGGGCCGTTCGTCACACTGGAGACCTTCGAGGACGAGGCCGAGGCGCTCAGCAAGGCCAACGATACGGTGTTCGGTCTCTCCGCGAGCGTGTGGACTCACGACGTCGCGCGTGCCTATCGGATCGCCCGGGCACTGCGCAACGGCACCGTGTGGATCAACGACCACAACCGGTTATTCGCCGAAGCGGAAACCGGCGGGTATCGGCAGAGTGGCCTCGGCCGTCTGCACGGGTACGATGCACTGGCGGACTTCACCGAACTGAAACATATCTGCTTGAATGCGGGCGTGCCGGAGCATATGGAAACGGTGGCAAAGGCGGTTAGAATGCGATGAGCCCACGGTTCGCGCACGAGCGATGCCTTTGGGGCCGACGCGAACCGAAAGCCCAAAATGGAACGACAGACCGACTCTCGTCCTCCGCGCCCGACAGATGCCGGCGCCCGACAGCCTGCACCGGCTCACCTTGGTGACATGCTTGATAGCCTCAGCGACGGATTCATGTCGATAGACAGATCGTGGCGCTTCACCTATCTCAACCATACAGCTGAGCGATACTTGCAGCAGGAACGGCAAAACCTGCTCGGACGCGACATATGGCAGTGTTACCCGGACCTGGTAGACTCCGGCTACTATCGCATCTATCAACAAACGGCGGCCACTGGGCTCCCCGGTCGGCACACTGACTATTACGCACCGCTCGACACGTGGTTTGAAGCTCGATCATTTGCCCACGACGATGGCATTACGGTGCTCTTCCGCGATGTCACGCGCGAACACGAGCACGCGGCGCAGTTGGAATTTGAAGCGAGTCACGACTATCTAACTGGTTTGGCCAATCGGCGCAAGTGCATGGAAGCGCTATCACAGGCGGTCGCTGAAGCTGCTTCACCCGGCTTTACGCATGGTGCAACGCTCGCGGTGCTGTTTATTGACCTAGACCATTTTAAGGAAGTCAACGACGCGTTCGGCCATGCTGTGGGCGATGAGCTGCTGCGCGGCTTCGCGAAACGGCTACTCGCAATTCTTGAACCTGATTTTTTCGCCGCGCGCGTAGGGGGTGACGAGTTTGTTCTGTTGTTACGCGATACGACCGAAAGCACGGCGGAAGCGTTCGCACATGCGGTGCTCAGCGAACTCGCAATCCCATTCGAAGCATGCGGAAGGTCCATCTCCCTGTCGGCTAGCATTGGCGTCGCGCTACTGAGAGAAGCACCGGACTCAGCCGAGGCGTTGCTGAGCCATGCCGACACGGCCATGTACGCAGCGAAGTCATCTGGCCGGTTTCAGGTGCGCGCGTACGATGGAGCACTCGACCGGGGCATGCGTGAGCGCCTTGCTTTACGCATGGATCTTCGTGAGGCGTTTGCCGCGAACCAGTTCGAGCTTCATTTCCAGCCTCAGGTGGCACTCGCGGACGGTTCCCCAATCGGTGCCGAGGCGCTTCTTCGCTGGCATCATCCCGAACGAGGCTTGCTGACACCGTACGCATTCCTGGATGTGCTGCTTGATTCTCCATATGAAGGAGTCCTCGTCGAATGGCTGCTCAATGCAGTTTGCCAGCATATCCGTGCATGGCGACGATTAGGGGTGTCCGTACCTCGGATCAGCCTCAATCTGTCGGCTCGGCAGCTCCTCGGCGCGGGACTTGCAGATAGGATTCTCCATATCGCGAGGGCATACGACGTCTCTCCCGCAATGCTCGACATCGAGGTCACGGAGGACTCTCTAGTGAGCGATATCGAACAGGCAACGTCCGTTCTTGCCGCGCTGAAGCAAGCCGGCATATTCACATCGCTGGATGACTTCGGCTCTGGATACTCCAGTCTCAGCTATCTTGTCCGACTGCCCATCGACACACTGAAGATCGATAAGTCGTTTGTTCGAGCGCTGATCGATTCAGAGAAGGCGTCGGCGGTCATTCGCGGCATTGTCGGTCTCGCCCGTTCGCTGGGCATGAAAACTATCGCGGAAGGCGTCGAGTGCCAACGCCAGGCCGAAGAACTGAAGGACGCCGGTTGCGATTCCATTCAGGGTTATCTAGTCAGCCGCCCGCTCGACTCGGAGGCCTTTGCGGAATTCATGCTGCGTTTCGGCAATAGAGCCAAAGTGAGTCCAGCCCGGGCCTAAATCCTGAACACCGCCACCGTCTCTTTCAACATTCGCGCCTGTTCCTCAAGCGACTGGGCCGCTGCTGCAGCCTCTTCCACCAACCCAGCGTTGTGCTGCGTGACCGAGTCCATTTCCGCGACGGCGCGAGTAACCTGCTCAATACCCGTGCTTTGCTCTGACGAAGCGGCTGATATCTCGTCCATAATGTCCGCCACGCGCCGCACGCCGGTGAGGATCGCCTGCATGCGGCCGCCTGCCTCGGTGACCAGCGTGCCGCCCGCCTGTACTTTTCCGCTCGACGTCTCGATCAGTTCCTTGATCTCTTTCGCGGCAGCCGACGAGCGCTGCGCCAGCATGCGCACCTCGGCCGCCACCACCGCGAAACCGCGTCCCTGTTCTCCGGCGCGCGCCGCTTCGACCGCTGCATTGAGCGCCAGAATATTGGTCTGAAACGCGATGGCATCGATAATCGCGATGATGTCGCGGATACGGCCCGAGCTCTGATCGATTTCTTTCATCGTCGTCACCACCTCGCCCACCACGGAGTTGCCGTGATCGGCCATGTTGGTCGCATTGGCAGCGAGAGCCTGCGCCTGACGTGCATTCTCGGCGTTATGCCTCACCGTGCCGGTCAGCTCTTCCATACTGGCGGCAGTTTCCTGTAACGACGCAGTCTGCTGTTCCGTACGTGCGGACAGATGGAGATTGCCTGAGGCTATCTGCTGGGCCGCCGTGGCGATGGCATCGCTCGCGTGACGCACCGTTGTGACGGTGCTTATGAGGCCGTCGCGCATTTGCGAAAGACCGTGCAGCAGCATGCCCATTTCGTCGTGCGAACGCGCTTCGATCCGCTGCGACAGATCGCCCGTCGCGATCCGGTTGAAGTGTCCCAGCGCCTCACCGAGCGGACGGCCGATCGCGCGGCGCAGCGACACGAAGGTGACGACACCGGCGAGCAGCCCAAATATGACGGAGGCGATAGTTATTGCACGAAAGCGCTGGAAACTCGCTTCCGACTCATCGTACTGTGCCTTTGCCTGATCGCGTTGAAACTGCTTGAGATCTGCGCTCACCGTGACATAGTCCGTATTGGCCAGCGCGATTTTCTTCAACGCGACTTTGACTCCCGCATCGTCCATGCCCTTGACCGAATCCGCAAAAGCATCGAGTTGGTTCTGCACATGGCTACGCCTGGCACTGACCGCGGCGGCAAGACGGGTTTCATCCGATGTGGCAGGCAAGGCCAGATACTTCGCCCACGCATCCATCCCCTGCCCTTTGAGCATGCGGTAAGTGGCAACGTCTTTCTCGACCGTTGGGGCGGCCGGATCGAAAGCGATCCGGTCGACGGTCGTGCGCTCGCGGCTGATCGCGAGTTCCGCGTCGCCGATCAGCCGCGTGCTGGCGAGCCGGTTCGTGTAGGTCTCGCGGTTGGCGTCGTTGCTGCGCGCCATACCCGTTACGCCGAGCGCGCCGATCGCCGTCAGCAGCACGCACAGGAAAAGTATCGCGGCGCCTAGACGCGCGCGTATCGACAGGTTTGACATCACGCGAACTTCCTTAGCGACCGGGCGCACAATCAAGAGAACGCTGGGTCATCTCTCCATCGATGAGCCGCATAAGATTGAGCGGATTGGCATTCTTCAGCGCGTCGGGCAGCAGCTCGTCCGGATAGTTCTGGTAGCACACCGGCCGCAGGAACCGGTCGATCGCGAGCGTGCCGACCGAGGTGCCGCGCGCATCCGAGGTCGCGGGCCACGGGCCGCCGTGAACGATCGCGTCCGATACCTCGACGCCAGTCGGATAACCGTTCACTAACAGACGGCCGGCCTTTTCCTCGAGCCGTTCGATCAGCCTGCGGTGCGACTGCAGATCGCCGGGCGACGCGAGCAGCGTGGCCGTCAACTGGCCCCGCATCGCCGACGCGAAACACAGCAGGTATTCCGCGCTGTCGAGTTCGACCACGATCGTGGCCGGTCCGAAGATTTCTTCTTCGAGCGGCCGGCTCGGATCGAACAGCAACGCGGCATCGGCGACGAACAGCTGTGCGGCGGCTTGCTGAGTTTCACCTTGCGCGGCTGCGTGCAAGGTGATGCCTGCGTGTTTCGACGCGCGTTCGAGGCCCGCGCGGAAGTTGGCGAAAATGCCCGGATTCAGCATGGTCTGCGGCGCCTGCCGCTCGATCGCCTTGCCGAGGTTGTCGATAAATGCGCTGAATTGCGGCGAACGCAAGCCGAGCACGAGGCCGGGACTTGTGCACAGTTGGCCGCAACCCGTCGCGACCGAGGCCGCCAGTTCATTGGCAAGCGCCGCGCCGCGCTCCTGCAGGGCACCGTCCAGCACGAACACCGGATTCACGCTCGACATCTCCGCGAACACCGGAATCGGTTGTTCACGCGCCGCCGCAAGATCGCATAGCGCCCGGCCGCCTCGCAGCGAACCGGTAAAGCCAACCGCCTGAATGCCAGGTGCCTGCACGAGGCGCGCGCCGACGCGCTCGCCATAGATCATGTTGAAGGTCCCCGCCGGCATGCCGGTCTGTCGCACCGCGCGCTCGATTGCATCCGCCATACGCTCCGACGTCACCAGATGGCCGGAGTGCGCCTTGACCACGACCGGGCAGCCGGCTGCCAGTGCGGACGCCGTATCGCCGCCAGCAACGGAGAACGCCAACGGAAAATTGCTGGCGCCGAACACCGCGACCGGGCCGACACCGATCCGGTATTGCCGCAGATCGGGACGCGGCAATGGTTGCCGCTCAGGCAACGCCTGGTCGATGCGCGCACCGTAGAAATCACCCCGGCGCAAAACCTTGGCGAAGAGTCGCATCTGGTTGCTGGTCCGCGCCAGTTCGCCAGCGATACGCCCATTCGGCAACGCGGTTTCGCGCGTCACGTCGGCGATGAAATCGTCACCGAAAGCGTCGATCTCCGCTGCAATTGCGTCGAGGAAATCCGCACGAACGCTTGAGGGTAGCACCCGATAGCGCGGGAATGCTGCCGCCGCGGCCTCCACGGCTGCGTCGACTTCAGCGTCGGTCGCCTGGGAAAAAGCCACCGGATAAGCTTCCCGGGTCGATGCCGAGAGACTGTGCAGCGAGATATCGCCACGCGCGCTGCGCTGGCCGCCGATGTAGTTGTAGCCGAGAATGGTTGCTGTCACTTGGTTTTGTGCTCGTTGAAATTGGCGTGGTGAGCAGCGCTCGCAGGTCTTTGCGCTGCGCGCGCCGCTCTGGTCAGGGTCGCGAGGCTCAGCCTCAAACTCAAACCGTCAGCAAGAAAGGCGCGCCCGCGGCCTTTGCGACTTCGCGGATCTTCTCGCGCAACGAATCGGGCATCGGAATGCCCTCCACGCTGCGCGCGAGGCGCGTGAGACGCTCAGGGTCCCCTGGGATCAATACCGGCTGAGACGGGTCGGCGGGTTGGCTTTCGCGCAGCGCAGTGATTACCGCGTCGAGATCAGAGTGGTATTCCTCGATAGGACGGAACGCCGCCGGATTCATCGCAAGGAAGAAATGGCCAATGTTGTCCGGCTCATCGCTCCTTTGCGTGCGATTACGCACGGGCGAGAACGAACCGCCGCCCAGCGTGCTGCCGAGAATCTGCGCGAACAAACCGAGGCCGTAGCCCTTGTGACCGCCGAGTGTCTTGCCGTCGCCTCCCAACGGCGCGAGGCCGCCACCGAGGCGCTCGAACAGCAGCCGGTAGGCTTCGGCCGAATCGGTCAGTGGGTTGCCGTTCGCGTCGAGCGCCCAGCCCGGCGGCAACGGCTTGCCCTGCAACGCGTACACCTTGACCTTGTTTGACGCGACCACGCTGGTCGACATGTCGAGAATCACGGGCGGATGCCGGCCCGCCGGCGTGGCAAAGGAAAACGGATTGGTGCCGAGCATCGGCTCGGCCCCGAAAGTGGGCACCACCGTTGCAAGCCGGGTCGAGCACGACACCATCGCGATCAGTCCACGTTCAGCCGCCATTTCCGCGTAGTAGCCCGCCGCGCCGAAATGCTGCGAGTTGAACACGGAGACCGCGCCCATATCGCACGCCAGCGCTTTCTCGATGGCCAGTTCCATGGCCATGCGCGACGTTGGATGCCCCATCGCCGCATTGCCGTCGATCAGCGCGGTGGTCGCGGTCTCGCGCACGATACGCGGGCTCGCCTTCATGTCGATCTGACCGGCACGATACAACTGGTCGTAGAACATCAGCATCGAGATGCCATGCGAGTCGATGCCCTTCAGATCGGAATCGATCAGGATGTCGGCCGAAGCTGCGACCTGCTCGGGCGACATGCCCCAAGCTTCAAGGATGACCTTGATTTGCTGCCGTGCGATTGCGACCCCGACGCGGGGCATAGTGTCTGCCATGACTAACCTGCTAAACGAAAGAATTGAATCGAAGTAAATGGGTCGGCGTGTTGCGTTGAGTTAGGCGTTAAACGTCATTGCGCGGTGGACATGGCCTCCGGTCCGCCACGGCCGGCGAGACCAAGCCGCAACCAGACCACCACTGCGCCGGTGCCGAGCAACAGCAGGCTAACGGCGGGCACGAGCATCGGCGCGGACGTGCTGCCCGTTACCTTGCCGACCCACGGCATGATGTTTTGTGCAAGGAAACCGCCAACGCTCGAGCCCGCCGCAATCACCGCGAGCGCCGCGGCGCCGCCCACACCCTTCATGAACGAGGCCGGCAGCAAGCGCGGCGGCAATGCCCAGAAACACGGGATCATCAGATACAGACACGGTGCGCCGAGCGAGAGCGCCGCGAAACGCACCGCATTGCTGAACGGCCCGACGCTGGCGACGAAGCACAGAATGCCGAGCAGTGCTGCGCAGAACGCGGCGATCAGCACGCGGCGCGGCGTTTTCAGACGACGCGGCAACCACAGCAGCATCAGCGATGTGATGAACCACGGAATCATGTTGAGCATGCCGTTGACACTGCTCGTCACGCCGAAGCCTTTGACCAGGGTCGGCAGCCAGTAGGCAATACCGTAGATCGCGATGGAGATGGTGCCGTACCCGAGGCTAAAGAGCCCCACCGTAACGAGCGCGGCCAATGACCAGCCATCGCCGCCGGCGAGGCGTGCCGCGGGTGGATCCGCGCGCAGCCGGTTTTCGACGACATCTTTCTCGCGAGCCGTCAGAAAGTTGGCGGACCGCGGGCCATCGGGCAGGCAGTACAGCGTGACGAAGGTCAGCAATACGGCAGGCGTGCCGGTCGTCAGAAACACCCACTGCCAGCCGGCGAGGCCCGCTACGCCATGCAGTTCCAGTGAGAAACCGCCGATTAACGAGCCGAGCATGTTGCCCATGCTGCTGCCGAGCGTCAGCAAGCCGATGATGCCGGTGCGCTGCCGCTCAGGAAACCACATGCCGAGATAGAGGATGATCCCGGGATAAAGGCCGGCTTCCGCAGCGCCGAGCAGAAAGCGCAGGATCTGGAAGGCCAATGCTGAAGGCGTCCACGCGAGCAGCAGCGTCGCGACGCCCCACGTGAACATGATCCGCGAGATCCAGCGGCGCGCGCCGAAGCGATGCATAAGCAGATTGCTCGGCACCTCGCACACCAGATAGCCGATGAAGAACAGCGAAGACGCAAAGCCGTACGACGCCTCGCTCATCTTCAGGCTGCTCAGCATCTGCAGTTTGGCGAAGCCGATATTGGCGCGGTCAATATACGCGACCAGGAAAATCGCAATCAGCAGCGGCACGAGCCGCCACGCTATGCGCGTAAAAAGTTGTTCTTCGCTGCTTCGATCGGTCACTGTCGTCTCCAGGCCGGACCGCCTTTTGCGCGGTCCGTCGTAAATGCTGATACGAGTGGCTTCGTACGGTCTCGCCACACGGAATGATTTGTTAGAGCGGTCACCGGCGCTCGCGCGATTGCATCATTGCGCGGCACAGATGCCCATTTCCCTGCTTACAAGCCAGCCGCGTTTGCAGACGGGCTCTTTTTCCATGCTTCGAAGTCGGCGCGCGTCGCTTCGTCCGGCGGGTACAGCCCGAAGGTCGAGCGGCCAGCGCGCACCTGTGCGTCGACCCAGTCTTCGAATACCGTCATCGCGGCGGCTTCTTCAGCGATCTCGTTGGCCAGATGCGCCGGAACCACCACAACCGCTTCCGCATCGCCGACGATGATGTCGCCCGGATACACCGCCACGTCACCGCACGCGATCGGCACGTTCAGATCGACCGCATGGTGATGGATCAGGTTGGTCGGCGCCGACGCCCGCGCCTGATAGCATGGAAAATCGAGCTTCTGCAGATCCGGCGTATCGCGAAAGCCGCCGTCGGTGACGACGCCGGCCACGCCGCGCATCATCATCCGCGTGATCAGAATGCCGCCTGCCGAGGCCGCGCGCGCGTCCTTGCGCGAATCGACCACCATCACGTGACCAGGCGGAATCTCCTCGACGCCGCGGCGTTGCGGATGGCTGCGGTCCGAGAACACGCCGATGTGATCGAGATCCTCGCGGGCCGGAATGTAGCGCAGCGTATAGGCTTCGCCAACCATGCGCGCGGCCGCCGGGTTGACCGGCAGCACGCCTTGCACGCAAACGTTGTGAAGGCCGCGCTTGAAAAGCGCAGTGGTCAGGGTCGCCGTGCTGACGTTGCGCAAGCGGGCGCGGTTCTCGTCAGTGAGCGGGCTCGGGATAGTCACTGCGGTCGCTGAGGTCACAGATTTGCTCCTGGTTTCGGTGAAGTGGTGGCCGGTCGGGCGTCAGAACTTGTGGCGAATCGCGAAACGCACCGTCGCCTGCTGGTTACCCGACGCGGGCGTCAGGCCGTTGAGCGAGGCGCGCGCTGCATGCCCGGTCGAATCGGTGCCCGACGCGTGTTGCAAAACGCCAATCAGATAGAAATCGGTGCGCCTGGAGACGATGTAGTCGGCACTCAGCGAGCCCTGTTGGTACTTCGCGTGATTCGCGCCGCCGCCGTCGGTGTAGTTGTAGGCCGCGCCGAACGAGAGCGCCCGCGTCAGCTGATATTGGAAGTTGACTTCCGCGCTGTTGAAGCTCGCGGTGCCGCCCACGCCAGCCGGATTGAGCGCCGACACCGCGCCGCTCAGATTCTTGAATTTCGTGTTTGAGTAAATCCCGCCCAGGGTCGCAGCGCCGATCACGTATGTGGCGCCGGCGCTGACAATCTCTTCGCTTTGCGCCGAGGCATAGCCGTTGATCACCGGCGAACTGCCGAAGTTGTTGGTGGCCGCCGTCGCGCCGACTGCCGTGCCGAAGAAAGAAGCATTCGGATTGCGCGCATTCAGGTAGCCGACGCCGACCGTGAGCGGCCCGCGGGCGTAACCGGCGCCGAACGAGTAGATCTGGTTGCCGGCCATGCTGCCCGGCACGCCGCCGAAGCTATACATGCCTTCCGCGGTCAAGCCTCCATAGCTGGCCGTGCGGTACTTGACCGCGTTGTTCACGCGATTGGTGTTGTTGAGGTTGTCGAGGTCGCCCGGATGCGCGCCGATGCTGCCCGAGAACATCGCGCTCGGCATCAACGGATGGATGTAGTCGACCACCGGATCGTACTGACGGCCGAGCGTGACCGTGCCGTACGGGCTCGAAACCCCCACATACGCCTGGCGGCCGAACAGCAGCGAACCCTGGCCCATCTTGCCGCTGTTCACGTCGAAACCGCTTTCGAGCACGAAGATCGCCTTCATGCCGCCGCCCAGATCCTCATTGCCGCGCAGGCCCCAACGGCTGCCGCTCAGAATGCCGCTCGAGAGGCTGTACAGGCTGCGGCCCTGGCCCGGGCTCGTTTGTACGTTGCTCGTGTAGTTGATACCCTCGTCAATAATGCCGTACAGCGTCACGCTGCTTTGCGCGTGAACGGATGCCGGCGCGGCCGCGGCGGCAAGCGCGGCGAATGCGAATGCCACATGTGCGGCGAGAGGTTTCGATGAGGTTGCGAGGGACTTATGCACTGCGAGGTCTCCAGTCATTTTTTTTCAATGCAGAGATGGGTTGCGCTTTGCCGATGCACGGCGGACACAACAGAAAATCCAACGAGGCGATGACCGGCCTCGTCGGCGGAAACGGTGTTGTTCAATGAGCGTGCCGATGGGTGTGCCAGTCAGTTATGCGGCCTTCAGAATGCGGTCGGCGATCATTGAGCCGATCGGCATCGCGGAGGTCGCGGCCGGCGAAGGCGCGTTGCACACGTGCACCATGCGCGGCGTGTCGGCGAACAGGAAGTCGTGCACCAGCGTGCCGTCGCGCATCACGGCTTGCGCGCGAATGCCGGCTTCATATGGCAGCAGATCGTCGACCGTCAGCGACGGGCAGTATTTGCGGCATTGCTCGAGATAACCGCGCTTGAACAGCGAGTTCTTCATCTCGCCCATGCCGGAGCCCAGGTTGCGCCAGATGGTTTTCCAGAAACCGGGGAAAGCGGCATATTCGGCGACGTCGCGCAGATTCACGGAAAGCTTCGGATAGCTTTCGCGGCCGAAACCGAGCACCGCATTCGGTCCGACTGTCACGCTACCGTCGATCATCCGCGTCAGATGCACGCCGAGAAATGGCAGATTCGGGTCGGGAATCGGATAGATCAAATGACGCACCACGTCGTTCTTCGAGGCCGGCAAGCGGTAGTACTCTCCGCGAAACGGCACGATCTGGTGATCGATTTTCACGCCCGCGAGCCTGGCTAGCCGGTCCGATTGCAGGCCGCCGCAGACCACCAGCTTCTTCGCCTGCCATTGCTGTTCCTCCGAGGCGCCGACGGTGACGTAATTGCCCAATTCGCCAATCGACGTGACCTGCGTGCCGAGGCGAATTTCGCCGCCTGCTTTCTTGATGACGCGCGCCATCGCTTCGCATACCTGACGGTAATCGACGATCCCTGTCGCATCGAGGAACAGGCCGCCCAAACCAACAATATTCGGCTCGCGGCGCTGCAACTCGGCGGCGTCGAGCCGCTCGACGCGCAAACCGTTCTGTTGCGAGCGCGCGTACAGCGCTTCCATGCGCGACAGTTCGAGCGGATTGGACGCGACCAGCAGCTTGCCGCACACGTCGAACGGAATGGCATGCTCCCTGCAAAACTGTTTGGTTGCCTCGGCGCCGCGCTTGCACAACTCCGCCTTCAGACTGCCCGGCTGGTAGTAAATGCCAGCGTGAATCACACCGCTGTTGTGCCCGGTCTGATGCTTCGCGAGCGTGGTCCTTCTCGAGCAGCAGCAGCGAAGCCGTGGGCTCTCGCTGCAGCAACTCCATCGCAGTCGCGAGACCGACGATGCCGCCACCGATGATGCAAAAGTCATAAATCATGTTTTTCTTCTTCGCTTCTACTGTGCGGATTCAGCTTGCTAAATGCTTTCTCGTCCGCTTATCAGGTTGTCAGACTAAGTAGTCAAAAAAAGAGATCGCCTAGCGGGCTTGAGCGCGGGGCCGCGAAGGTCCGCGCTCAAGCCCGTTATCGTCAATCGCTAGGGGGTAACTCGATTTTCTGGCGTTTGGCTGCGGCACGCAAATGCCGCTCAGCCGACTCGGCGGCGCCCCGATGGTCGCCGCGCTCGATAGCCTCGTACAGCTCGCCGTGCTCGTGGCGCGCGTAGTCGCCCGCGTGGCTCGCCGTGTTGGCCCACTGCGCGCGACGCACCGCCACCAGTTGGCCGCGCAGGAAGTCGTGGAACGCGACGAAATACTCGTTCTTGGTGGCTGCGGCGATGGCCCGGTGAAACGCGACATCGGCTGCGGAAGCCGCGTCGAAATCAAGGCGTTTCTTTTCCATCTCGCGGATCGCATCGCTCATACGCTTCAGATCTTCCGGGGTACGTCGGCGCGCCGCGGTCATCGCCGCCTGGGTTTCGATCCACAGACGCATTTCGAACAGTTGCGCAAGATCCAGCTTCTGCTTGCCGCCGCTCGGCAGCCGGAAAACCGTGCCCGACGGCGTCTGCGAAATGAACGACCCTGCGCCGCGCCGGGCAACCAGTACGCCGTCCGACTTCAGCTGCGCGATTGCCTCGCGCACGACTGAGCGGCTCACGTTGAGCCGTTCCGACAGTTGCTGCTCCGTTGGCAGGCGCGATTCGGCAGGAAAATGACCAGCATCAATTTCCGCGCGAAGTGCGCTTACCACACGCTGCACAAGCGAATCGGGACGTTCAAGCTCAAGCATTAACAGGATCTCGCTTCATCAGGTTGTCAGACAATAGCGAATTACTCAAGCAGTGTCAAATGATGACCGGATTCCCACGCTCACCGACCACGCATGACATTCTCTTCAGCCCTGCGCCGCAGGCGCAGACTGCGCACGCCATCGGACAGGCCATGCCGCCGCCCCTAACCGCCGCTCCTATATCCGATCCGCGATTAAGCGGGCCAACGAGGCGTCCATTCAACCCGCGTTAGCGACTCGACGGTCGCCTCGCCGGCTGCCGCTACGGCGCCGAAAACGACCAGGTCATACACGGCATAGCAGCCGGATCGATTTGCGCTCAGCGCGGCAGAGGATGCGGCGAGTGCGCGGACGCACGCGCGCCCAGCGCTGCGGCCGGTTCATCTTCCGGCTCCGCGGACAGATCCCGCTTGAAAGTCTCGGCGAGGAAAAACGCGCACACCAGGCTCAACAACCCTGTCGCCGCGATATAGATCGAAATGGGCAGCGTCTGGCCATACGTGGCGAACAGATAGGTGGCGATCAATGGCGTCGGTCCTGACGTGATGATGCCGGCGATCTGATAAGGCAGCGACGCACCCGTATAGCGCACCCGCGTACCGAACAGTTCGGCAAACCACGTCGATTGCACGCCGTACACCGACGCCTGGCTCAACGCGATACCGCAGACGTACGCCACGAAAATCAAGGTCGGATTGCGTGTCTCAAGCAACGGAAAGAACGCGAATCCATAGATCGCCACGAACACCGCGCCGAGCATGAAGACGGTCCGGCGTCCGATCACGTCCGACAGTTTGCCGAACAGCGGCAGCGTGATCAGCGCAAACGCGCAGCCCACAATGATGGCGTTCAGCAGTAGTCCACGCGACAAGCCGAGCCGCGTCGTTCCGTATACCAGCACGAACACGTTGATCACGTTGAAGGTGATGTCGACCGCGAAACGCGTGCCGATCGTCAGCACGAGGTCTTTCGGATGCCGGCGCAGCAATTCGATCAGCGGCGCCTTCACGACCTGCTTGCTCGCCTTGATCTGTTCGAATACCGGCGACTCCATGACGCGCAGGCGGATGAACAGGCCGATCGCGATCAGCGCGACGCTCAGCAGGAACGGCAGGCGCCATCCCCATGAATAGAACGCGTCCGACGGCATACTCGAGACGGCTTTGAACACCGCGGTCGAGAGCATCAGTCCGAGCGGCACGCCCAATTGCGGGAACGCGCCGAAGAAGCCGCGCTTCCTGGCCGGCGCCGTTTCGACCACCATCAGCACCGCGCCACCCCATTCGCCGCCGACGCCGAGCCCTTGCAGGAAGCGCATCGCCACCAGCAGGATCGGCGCCCAGACGCCGATCGAGGCGTAAGTCGGCAGCAGGCCGATCACGAAGGTGCCGACGCCCATGATCGTCAGCGTCGCTACGAGCGTCGCCTTACGTCCGATGCGATCGCCAAAGTGCCCGAAGAATACGGCGCCGAAAGGCCGTGCGAGATAGCCGACCGCAAAGCTGCCGAACGCCGCGATGGTGCCGACCACCGGATCGAACGAGGGGAAGAACAGCTTGGCGAATACCAGCGCCGAAGCGGTGGCATAGAGAAAAAAGTCGTACCACTCGATGGCGGTCCCGACCACCGAAGCGACCAGCACACGGTTGACGGCCGACCGGCTGATAACCGGCGCGTTGCCGGGTGAAATGGGCGATGTATTCATGTCTCCTCCCTTCTCTGGGAATCTATGTTTTGAACTGCTGCGTGTCGGCGGCGTGGATTCGCCGGCACATTACGATAAATTTGCTGCACTCACCAGTGCAGTTCCATCGGGAACTGGTCGAGCGTTTCGACGCCGCCCGAGGTCAACCGCACGATACGCTCCGTGCGCAAACCGCCGACGTTCGGCACCGTGATCGTCGCCTTCAGGGTAAAGACCATGTTTTCCTGCAGCACGGTCTTGTTGCCCGGCCCGATCCACGGCGCTTCTTCTTCCGGGTCCATGCCGGTGCCGTGACCGGTGCCATGGCCGCGCGCTTCGCTCGAGTATTGCTCGTAGTTCGATTTCACCAGCGCCTGCTGGATCACCGCGTTCAGTTCCAGGGCCGCCATGCCGGGACGCGCGGCGGCAAGCCCCGCTTCGACCGCGCGCGCCGCTGCCGCGACGATCGCCATCTTCTCGGGATTCGCCGGACCGTAGGTGAAACCGCGTCCGCCATCGGCTACGTACCCACGATAGCGCGCACCGATGTCGGTCATGATCAGGTCGCCCGGTTGCAGGATGCGGTCAGTGGGGCGCGCCAGGTTATACGCCGAGCGCGGACCGGATTGCACCATCGAATCGAACGCGGTCCGCTCCGCTCCTCCCGCGAGCATTGCACGGTCAGCAATTAGAGCGAGTTCACGCTCGGTGTAGGGACGGCGGTCGGCGAGCGCGTCGCGAATCGCGGCCATCGCCGAATCGGTCAAGGCGGCGGCTTTGCGCATCAGCGCCACTTCGGCGTCGCTCTTGATCGCCTTGATTTCGGCCAGCACCATCGTCGGTTCGAGGTTCAGTTCGCCGAGACCGGCGTTCAGGCGCTGCAACAGGTCCGCCGGGATATAGGCGGCGCCGGCAAGGCCGACCGTGCCGCTGCGGTGCCGCACCGAAAATGCCTGCACCTGTTGCGTGACTTCTCGCAGACTGCGCACCTCGAAGGCGGTCACACTCGTCGCGTAGTCGAAGCATTGATCCGACACGAACAGCACGGGGTCGCCGTCCACCGGCAGCAGCAGGATCGCGTTGGCTATGTCCGATACGCCGTCGAGCGGACGGAAGTCGGTAAAGTAGCCGATGTTCGCGCCACGCCAGCAATCGCCGAAGGCGAGCAGGCCGACCAGGCCCGCCTTATCGAGTGCGCTGCGGACCTTGGCGACGCGGCCGAGGAACTCGTCGGTAGTGATGCCTTCCGGCGGAATGTCTGCGGTACGGGTGTTCATTGCTTCTTCGTCTCCTGTGCGGCTGCATGCGCGGATGCCGGATGCAGCCGGTCTCGATGCCCATGATGGGAATCCGCCCCGCCTTGGAATGCAGGACGTCTTCTGCATAGTAGAATCGATCGATATGCTTTTATAATGAAAAATAACTCAAAATCTATATCGATACGGAATACATGGAGACGACATCGTGACCTCGCCCATTCATCCTGACAACGGCGCGGGGGCCATCTCGACGGGCCACTTCGACCCCACGCGTCTGAAGACGCGCCAATTGGCCCTGATCGTTCAGCTCGACACCCATCGCTCGGTATTGCGCGCGGCGGACGCCGCGCACATGACGCAGCCCGGAGCGACCAAGTTGCTGCGGGAACTGGAAGAGACTATGGGTGTGCAATTGTTCGAACGGCATCCCCGCGGTGTCGAGCCGACCTGGTACGGCGAGGTGCTGATCCGCCATGCACGCAGCGTGCTGGCAGAGTTGCAGCACGCGTACGACGAAGTGTCCGCGCTCAAAGCCGGCCTGACCGGGCAGGCGATGATCGGCACCGAGGTCACGGCGGCCACCAACCTCGTGCCGCAAGCCGTGGCGCTGCTCAAGAAGCGCTTTCCGCAGATTCGCATCAACATCGAGATGGAGTTCAGCGAGGTGCTGGTGCAGCGTCTGCAGGAAGGCAAGCTGGATATGATCGTCGCGCGAATCCGCAATCCGGACGATCTGGCGGAACTGCACTACGCCCCGCTCGCAGAAGCACAGCACGCGCTGTTCGCACGCGTTGGCCACCCGCTCATCAAGCGCACGACGCTGAGCTGGAACGAACTGGCGCCGCAAACGTGGATCCTGCCGCCGAAAGGCAACGTGATGCGCAATCAGTTCACGCAACTTTTTCTCGAACGGCAGCTCGCGTTGCCGACGGATGTGGTCGAGAGCTCATCGCTGCCTGTCATCACGAGTCTGCTGGAGATGAGCGATATGATCGCGCCGCTTGCGCGCGAGCCGGTGCGGCCGTATTGCATTGCCGGCGCGCTCGAACCGCTACCGTTCGAACTCGATCTGAAGCTTGGACCGGCGGGCATCGTCACACGGCGCGGCGACAGGCTCTCGCCCGGTGCGCGGGCGATGCTGCAAGCGCTGCACGAGGCCGCCGGATTCGACACCCAGGGCCCCGACGCCGACAGCGACTGACTTACCGCAACGGGACTCAGCGTGCGCCGTCCACCGCGACGCTTGCGCCGGGTTGTAGTAACCATTCATGAGCCGGCTCGTTATGTACGTGCCAGGCGCGGCGCGGACCGGCCATCACATTCAGATAGTAGAGGTCGTAGCCGTGCGCGGCGGCAACCGGGTGATAGCCGCGCGGCACCAGCACGACATGCTTGTCGTACGCCGCGAGCGTTTCGTCGAGACTGCGGTCGTCGGTATAGACGCGCTGAATCGCGAAGCCCTGAGGCGGCGAGACGCGGTGGTAATAGGTTTCCTCGAGATAGGTCTGCTGCTCGCCATTGTCGGTATCGTGCCGATGCGGCGGATAGCTCGACCAGTTGCCCGCCGGCGTTACCGATTCCACCACCAGCAAGCTCTCCGCCGGCTCGGTTTCCGGAAGGATCTGGCGCACGTGACGCAGATTGGCGCCAGCGCCGCGGGTTTCCTGCTTGACCTCGTCAGGTGCAATGAAGCGCGGCGGCAGACCGCCCTTCGCGGGCGCGGAGCAGATGCCGAGTTCGACGTCGTCCGTGGCCACGATCGTGTAGCGCGTATACGGCGGCACGTACATGGACCACGGCGCGCCATCGAACGGCGACATCCGTGCGCCGATCGCGCGGCTCGCGAGCCCTTCGCAACCAACTGTTGCGTGCCCCCTGACGAGCACGACCACGACTTCGCGATCGCCCGTCTCCTGTGTGACCATGGCGCCAACCTTCAGGTCGAAAACATCGAAGCCGACGTATTTCCAGCCGGCGCTCGCCGGAGTGATATGGATGATCTGACCGTCTTCGGCATGCTTTGACGGTTTGACGAGCAGCTCGCTCATGTTTTCCTCCGGTTATTTAGGGCGGCCACTCGCCAGAACGCGGCGGTCGCTGCGGCTACGTGCATGGCCTCAAGCGGTACAAGCGTTCATGGCTTTGACGACACCTTGTGCGCGAATCGCCGCCAGATGGCGTGCGACTTGCGCGACGAAGCGCGGCTGTGCACGCAGATCGCATCCGAAAATCGACTCGATTTCGAACAGTGTTTCTACCGCATCAACGGCGCCCGCGTGCAAGGTCGAGCGGACCGCCTCGGTCAGTGTGTCGGCGAGGGGATCCGCGATGGCGTAGGTGCGGCCTGTCTCGTCCTGACCGCTGAGGTACGCGATCCAGCCGGCCAACGCAAAGGCAAGACGTTCAGTCGGCTTGCCACTTGTCAGGTTGGCGCGCACGCTTTCCAGCCAGCGCTGCGGCAGTTTCTGCGAGCCGTCGGTCGCGATCTGTTGCAAGCGGTGATCGAGCGCGGTGTTGCGAAAACGCGCGAACAGTTCAGCGCGATAGGTGGCCAAAGCGGGTCGCGACAGCGTCGGCTCCACCTCGTCGCGCAACATGCTTTCGACAAAGTTCAGCACGGCCGGCGCGCCGATCGCCTGATCGACGGTGTCATAGCCGATCAGCGACCCGAGGTACGCGAGCGCCGAATGCGCGCCGTTCAACATCCGCAATTTGGCCTGCTCATAGGGACGCGCGTCACCCACGAGCGTCGCACCTGCGCGCTCCCATGCCGGCCGCGGTCCCGCGAAGCGGTCCTCGATCACCCATTGCGAAAACGGCTCGGTTATCACCGGCCACGCATCGTCGGCACCGAGCTGCTTCGCTACGCGCATGCGATCGGCGTCGGTGGTCAGCGGCACGATCCGATCCACCATCGTGTTGGGAAATGCGCCCTCTAGCTCGATCCAGTCGGCCAGCAGAGGATCCGCTTTGCGCGCGAACGCCAGCGTCAACGCGCGCATCGTGTCGCCGTTGGACGGCAGGTTGTCGCACGACAGCACGGTAAACGGACCCACACCGGCCGCGCGGCGCAGCGCCAGCGCGCGTACGACGAAGCCGATCGCGCTACGCGGCGCGGCGGCCTCGCGCAGATCATGGGCAATGTCGGGATGATCGAACTGCAATACGCCACTGGCCGGATTGCGGCAATAGCCTTTCTCGGTGATCGTCAAGCTGACGATATGGCAGCGCGGATCGGTCATCGCATCGAGCACGGCGGCGGGCGACTGCGGCGCGACCAGCGAAGTGACAAGCGCACCGACCACCTGGAACGAATCCGCGATGCCGTCGCGCACATCCACGGCATACAGATGATCCTGCGGAGCGAGCGCCTCCGACGTGTCCGCACGTCGCAACGACACGCCGACGATGCCCCAGCGGTGATCGCCAGCGCGCAACGTGTGCTCGGTGTACACGGCCTGGTGCGCGCGATGAAACGCCCCGAGGCCCAGATGGACGATGCCTGGTGCAAGGCTCGCGCGATCGTAGGCAGGAACGACGACTTCGCCAGCGGCGCGCGCCGCGAGCGAAGCCAGGGCGGCATTACTCAGCCGCATGATAGGCCGGATGTTTGGCAAGGCCTTCCCAGATGCCGTTCAGGTAGACCGCACCCAGTGCGCGGTCGAACAGCCCATAGCCGGCGCGGCCCGTTTCGCCCCAGATCATTCGCCCATGGTCCGGCCTTGCATAGCCTTTAAAGCCTGTTTCGAAGTAGGCTTTGACGATTTCCGCCATGTCGAGCGAGCCGTCGGCCGAGCGATGCGAGGTCTCATGAAAATCGCCCGCCGCGTTGGTTTGCACGTTACGCAGGTGTGCAAAATGAATCCGGCCACGCGCGCCGAACTCGCGCACCAGTGCCGGAATATCGTTCTGCAGGTCCGCGCCCAGCGACCCCGAACACAGCGTCAGGCCGTTGGCGGGATCGTCGACGATAGCCAGCACGCGCTGCAGGTCCGCGCGATTCTTCACGATGCGCGGCAGCCCGAAAATCGGCCGCGGCGGATCGTCGGGGTGGATCGCCATCTTGATGCCGGCTTCTTTGGCCACCGGAATGATGGCGCGCAGGAAGTAGTCGAGATTGGCCCAGAGACCGGCTTCGTCAAGCGCTTCGTAGTCGCGCAGCAGGGCTCTCAACTGCTCGGGCCGATAGCTCGCGTCCCAGCCGGGCAGCTGGATACCGTGGCTGACGTCGAGCTCGCGGATCGCTTGCGTGTCGAACGCGAGCGTCGTCGATCCATCGGGCAGAGGCATTTCCAGCGAGGTGCGGGTCCAGTCGAAAACCGGCATGAAGTTGTAGCAGACCACCTTCACGCCGCAGGCGCCGAGGTTACGCAGCGTCTGGCCGTAGTTGGCGATGAGCGTGTCGCGCGCCGGTTTGCCGAGCTTGATGTCCTCGTGCACCGGCACGCTTTCGATCACTTCCAGCGTCAGGCCGTGAGCCTCTATCTTCTCCTTCAGCGACAGGATCCGGTCGATCGGCCACACCTCGCCCACAGGCACGTCATAGATCGCCGAGACGACCCCGACCATGCCGGGGATCTGGCGGATATAAGCGAGCGGCACGGGGTCCGTGTCGCCATACCAGCGAAAGGTCATTTTCACGATCGAGTCTCCTCCTCACACGCTCGCTTCGCCTTCGACGACGCTGCGCATCAGTGAATGGTTTGTTCGGCCCTTCCGCATCGACCCAGCGCGGCGAGACGGCGGATGGACGCCGCGCGCCTGTCGGGTTCACGCGGGGGAGCAGCCAGGACTCTGCATACTAGCGGCGATTGGCATGCCTTTATAATGAAGAATATCGCTTTATCTATACGATTATGGAATACATACAGTTGCAACATCACGGCCCGTCCGTTGCCAACCAGCCAGGGCACAGCGGCCAGCGGCTGCGCTGGCTGCATGGCTGAACGCACCAGATCTCCCCGCCGGGGCACGCGAAGCGCGGGGGACCGACTTACGTTTCGCTGGATTCGCAGGCCTGCTTCGCTCCCTCACTTTTCCACTGCCGCCTGCGCCTGCTTCGCGCCATGCAGAATGATCTCCGCCGCGCGCTCCGCGAGCATCAACACGGTCGCATTGGTGTTGGTCGACGTAATCGATGGCATCACCGACGCGTCCACGATTCGTAAGCCCGTCATCCCGCGCACGCGCAGATTCGCGTCGACCACGCTCATCGCGTCGTCGCCCATCCGGCAAGTGCCGACTGCGTGATACACCGTCGAACCGTTGTCGCGCGCGTACTGCAGCAGTTGCTTGTCGCTCGCAGCTGCGCGCCCGGGCACGGTTTCGTCAACGATGTAGCGCGCGATCTCCGGCTGCGCAAAAATCTTCCGGCCGGATTTCAGTCCCTCGACGACCGTCGCACGATCGAGTTCATGACTCAGATACTCGGGAGCGATTACCGGCGCGACGCTCGCGTCGCTGCTGCGGATATGCACGTGGCCGCGGCTCTCGGGCCGCATCTGCCAGACTCCGCACGACACGCCCGGCTCCGACTCGAGCACGCCGATGCGCCCCGCCGCGAAGCTGGCCGGCGCCATCACATACTGCACGTCCGGCCACTTCGCGAGCGACGTCCGCCCAAAACCACCGACGATCGCGGCGCTATAGGTCAGCACGCCGCTGCCGCTCACCACGTAGCGCATCATTTCGCGCGCGAGCGCGAGACCGTGCGACCGTTCGTTCGCCGTCTGCGAACCGCGCACGCGAAAGCCGAGCCTGACCACGTAGTGATCCTGAAGATTCGCACCGACACCCGGCAGCGAGACCCGCGTGCGGATGCCGGCGTTATCGAGCACGTCGCTATCGCCGATGCCGTTCAGTTCCAGCAGCTTCGGCGTGCCGATCACTCCCGCGCTCAGGATCACCTCACGCGCCGCGCGAATCTCGACGTTTTCGCCGCTACCCGTGACGGCGCTGACGCCCGTCACCTGCACGCCGCCTGCGAGCGACGTCACCTGAAGGCCGGTCAGCACAGTCAGATTCTGACGTGCCATCACGGGCCGCAGATAACCGCGCGCGGCGCTCGAGCGGCGCCGTCCGTGCGGGTCCGCTGGTAATAGAACACCGACGGGCCGTACGTCGTGCTGTTGGGGTCGTCGACGCATTCGAGGCCCGCCTGCTTCGCGGCGCGCACGACCGAGCCGCAGATTTCCGGCGGATTCTGCACGCGGCTCACGCGGATCGGACCTTGAGTGCCGCGTTGCGGACTGCGCCCTTCGGTCCACGTCTCCGAGCGGCTGTAGTACGGCAGGCAGTTGTCGAAGTTCCAGCCGGTCGCGCCCGCGCGTTCCCAACCGTCGATATCCTCGGCAAACGGCCGCACATACAGCAGCCCGTTGATCGCCCTCGATCCGCCGAGACCCCGGCCACGCGGAAACAGTATCTCGCGCCCCCCGGTATGCTCGCTGCCTTGCGTGCGGTAACGCCACGTTACGCCCGGATGGTCGAGCAGCCGCACGAACCCGGCCGGAACGTGAATGTACGGATGCCGATCGCGCTCGCCCGCCTCGATCAGGATCACCTTAACGTTCGGATTTTCAGTCAAGCGGTTCGCGAGCACGCAACCCGCCGTGCCGGCGCCGACGATCACATAGTCCGCCGCGTAAGATTTCATGATCCGCCTCCCGCGTCGGCCACACGTCGGCTTTCGAGTGCGGCGATCTCTTCGTCGCTGAAACCGAACTCGGTAAGCACTTCGGACGTATGTTCACCGAGCACCGGCGGAGGCCTGCGATACGTTGCCGGGCTGCCGTAAAAATTCACCGGGCTGGCGATGTTCTTGACGGTGCCCACACGCGGATGCTCGATCTCGATCACCGTGCGGTTGTGGCGGATCTGGGGATCCTGCGTCAGCGCCGTGTGGTAATCCTGCACCATCGCGCACGGGACGTCGGCGGCGCTCAGATGCGCGACCCAATGTTCGGCCATGTGAGTCGCGAACGCCTCTTCGAGAATCTTGTCGAGCGCATGGCGATGCGCGGTGCGGGCGGTGTTGCCGATAAAGCGCTCGTCGGTCAGCAGGTCTTCGCGCTGCAACGCGCGGCACGGTTCTGTCGCATTAAGAACGGTGAGCATAGAAATATCGAAATAATAAGGGATGCTTATTTTTATAACGAGTAGAACTGCTCGGCGGGAGTCTGACCGCTACTGCTGTTTTGCATCTGCCCTTTCGCAATCATGTGCATGAGCTCGATACCGCCCAGCAAAATACGGGCACATCGAAAGGTCTTGAACCCAAGCATCGGCCGGGTACGTCGCTTGATAGCCCGGTGGGCCTGTTCCACGATGTTATTCAGATACTTGTTCTGGCGGATCTTGATCGGCGTGTCGCGCCCGGCGTTGAGGGCCTCGAGCGCGGCCAGATTCGCCCCACTCTTGTCGATCGTGACCGTCTCGGGTTCGCCGTTATGGTCGATCGATTTTTCAAAGTAGCACTGCGCTGCAGCCTTGTCTCGGTGGGCGCGCAGCAGAAGACCGTGTGACCGGCCTTGTCAACGGCGCGATACAAATACTTCCAGTGGCCCTTGACCTTGATGGAGGTCTCATCGACATGCCAGCTCCTTCCAACGGGGCGCTTTTGACGTCGGAACACCTTCTCCAACACCGGAAGCAGTTTGATGGTCCAACGATGCACGGTCGAATGATCGACCTGGATGCCACGCTCGGCCATCATCTCTTCCAGATTTCGCACGCTCAGCCCGTAGGCCACTTACCAGCGCACGCACATCAACATGACGTCAAGCGGATAGTGCAGGCGTTTGAGCACGCGAGCGACGGTTGGATTCAGCAATTTCATCAAACTCTCAGGCCTTCAGGTTGTCCCGAACATCATAGCGCATGCTTATTGCGACACGACCGAACCGAACGGATCCCTGCCGGAAACCAGCAGAAAGTTGCCGAGATTAATTCCTACACGCAGCACGCCGTGTGGCGTGAGCTGGGAAAGAGCGTCCTGATCCACTGATTGATGCCTCGTCGTAAAAAAATGATACCGCGCTCTGCATAGCTACGGAGCATGTGCTCTTCGCATCCGTTCGGCGTCACCGCTTTCTTAAGTTGAAAGTTTGCAGAATCTTTTTTTATGTCGTCTGAACGATTGCCCCGCGCACCACGTTGCAATTGTTCAAATAGCCGCAACACCCGAAGAAGAGGTGCTATCGCAGTGTGAATTTGCGGTTAAACAGAAAGTGGCGTAACGGGGAAAATGGCATTGATCTGACCGGTTCCCGAGCTACCGAAGTACGGCGTAATAACTTCGACCCTGCTCTCGTAGCTGTCCCAGCCCAGGGCTCCCAATAGCATCGCGGTGTCATGCATACCCCCCTCACCCCAACACTTCTGGCTGTAGAGCGGAAGCATCTCACAGAATGTTTTCCAGTCACCTGCCTCCCATAACCCGACTACCGTGCGGTCCGTTTGTTCCAGAAACGGATCCCAGACTCTATCCATGAACTGTGCAGCTGTACCGTTATCGGCAAAGTGATGGCTGAGCGAGCCGCTTGCGAGAATCGCAACCGTGCCGTCGTAGTGCTCCTCAATCGCTTTACGCACTGCGAGACCAAAGCGCGCACTGGTCGCAAGATCGTGCCACATACACCAGCCGGAAATCGATACGGCTTTGAAATGCTCGTCCCCATTCATATAGCGCATGGGAACCAACGTGCCATATTCGAGGTCGAGTGTGGTATCGCTATGTGCCCTGGCTTTGACACCCATTTCATTTGCCACCTGCGCAATAAGATGACCGAGCGCTACGTTGCCAGGACAACCGTATGGCATGTTCTTGATGAAGTGGGGTAGTTCGTTACTCGTATAGACGCCGTCGAACCGGGGCGCACAATTGATGTGATATTCACTCGTCACAAGCCAGTGCACGTCGAACACTACGATGGTATCCACGCCAAGTTCGCGGCAGCGTCGGCCAATCTCACGGTGGCCGTCAATGGCCGCCTGACGACAACCGTGGTACGGGCCGTCAAGTTCTGATAAATACAACGACGGAACGTGAGTGACCTTCGCGGCTAAAGCGAGTTTTCCCATTTCGACTTCCTTTGTTTGGTTTAGTCCAAAATTTCTAGTTTCTCTGGCCACAGATAAACAGGCAGTTTCCATTGAGCCAAGGGATCTGGCTTGCTGTGTATGATTTATATCGGACGCAATCGCATGAAGTAGTCTTTACTAGCGTTGCTAATTTTCCTGAACGCATCCCATCGAGACCTTAGATGCTGAGTGCCATTTCACGGTTGATCGTGCGGCACGCGAAGCGCCAGACGCCATCGACGCCCTTCTGCAGTTCATCGAACAGGTCGCTGATGCGCAATTGCGTCGGTGTATCGATATCGCGTTGTTCGAAGGTAAGCTGAACGGCTGTCGTGCTCGCGGTGTTTGGGTCTGCGCGCTCAACGCGAAGATTGGACCAGATATGCCGGGTTTTGCGATCCGACTGCAGAGCGCGTCGGTTGCAATCATCGGCAATTTTCTCGCGCCCCTCCAGTTTCTGCCCCCCCACGTATAAAACGCCATCAGGAACAAACAGTTCTGCCAGCGCCGCGCCGTCTCCGCGATCCGCATAAAACGAAAAATCGCTGAGCAGGCGCTCAATAGGCGAAAGGTCAGACCTTGTCATGGGCTGCTCCATCGACGAGTTCGAATTCGGCTTCGCTATCGGCAGGTATGACGATCGGCGGCAAACCCATGAGAAATATCTGGACTTCGTCACTGCTGTGCAGGTTGAGCGTCTCACCTGCCTCGACCTGCACGGAACTGTAGGGGGCGATTGATTCGGCGCCGATGACACCGGCGCCGCTAACCACGAACAGCAGGCGTACCGCAGTGGCGTGAGTAGACGTCCAACTGGAGCCCGGCGCGAGCTTTACCATTTCAATCCATGCGGCCCGCTCCGAGAAGGCACCGAGGAATTTGCTGGATACACCGACCGTCTCCGGTGTCGGAATCCAGTTGAAGCGGGCGGGATCGGCGATGACCACCTTTGGATAGCGCGGCATGGGATATTTGAGGCGCTCGCCGAAGACATGCCGCCAGATCACATTGAGACCCCACTCGATCTTTCCGCCTGGATGGCGGTAATTGGGACCCACAAATTCCCCTTCCTTCGCCAGATCGTCCCTTGCGGCGAGTCTTTGACTCATGCTCATGAAGCCGCACCCCGAGGAGCCGCCGAACTGCAGGACGAGCTGGAGACGCTCCCCTGGCGGCGCCTTGCCAAGGGGGTCGTCCTGCGGACCGTAAGGCAACCCTTCGGGAAAGTATCCAACGTGCCCCTGCCTGAGCTTGAGGCCCTCGCCAATGACCATGTCCCCGACGAGCGGCAAGCGGATCTGCTCGAAATTATGCCGGTGGCGCGGCATGTAGAAGTCGCCATCCTGACGTCCGAGTACCAGCATGAAGTTCTCGGGCGACATCGGATCGCCCTCGAGGCAGTACTGGAAAACGACGGTTCCGGTGGGATGATCTTTGTGCCAGTCGTCCTTGCTGAAAAGTTTGATCTTCATGCATCCTCCTGTGATGGATTCCACGCGTCCGCCGGCGTTGCACCAAGCCACGACAATGCCGTCGGCCGCTGGGTGGTCAGGGCGTCGCACTCAATTTGTCACCTGGTCACTAGATAACGAGAGTTCAGTATAATACAACCAACTCAAAAGGAAAACTCATGTCTGACGCAACCACTCCCTAGTGGCAACCTTCGAAACGGCTTGAGCGCGGCAATGCCGCCGAACAGATCCTCGGGGATCTGCGCGAGCGCATTCTGAGCGGACAACTCCCACACGAAAGCCGGTTGCCGACAGAAAAACAGCTCGCGGACGGCTACGGCGTGAGCGAAGCAACCATTCGCGAAGCCTTGCGGGAGCAGGTCACCGCGCAACTCGTGGAGGTTCGCCATGGCAGTGGCTCCTATGTGACGGCCGAGCCGGATCAGTTGATCGCCCTCTCCCTCTCTTCGATGATTCAGATCGAACGCATCGGCGCGCCGCAGGTTCTCGGCGTGCTGGGAGGCCTGATTTCGTACGCGGCGGAACTGGCGGCAATACACGCGACGCAGGACGATCTCGAGGTCATGCACAAGGCTCTGCACGAGATTCAGGACGGCGAGAATGCGCAGGTCATTTCCGCGGCAGTCAGTACGTTTCTCGGTGCGATCGGCCACGCTTCCGGCAATCCGCTGCTTGCCGCGCTATGCCGATTCTTCACGCGCGTGCAGATAGGGCTAGGAGTCGAGTTGTCGGGAGGTACCGTGGAGAGCTGGCGGGCGACGGCGAGTGCGATGGGTAAGGAACGGCAGCGCGTTTTAAAGGCGATCGAAGCCAGGGATCCGAAAGCGGCGAGGACTGCGGCGCTCGCCTATCACGAGCGCGCGTTGAAGGTCATCACCGCGCAGCCGAAAGGCAGTGCTGCTGTCGTGACCGATCCGGCGCTTACCGCACTCCTGTCCTCGCTGCTGCAACGCACGGTCTAGCCGCAGAGCATTGTCAGGTTGAGGAGCGGGTGTCGTAAGGTGAGGCGATGAAGAACAGAAAATCGCTGTATCGCGGTCATCGGTTCCCCGCAGCAATCGTCGACTGTGCGGATCGCCGGTACTTCGCAAGCACCCAGTAAGGGCGCCTCAGGTCAACGAACTATGCCGACCACGCTGCTGCGGGGGACCGGCGATGCCGGAACAACAGCGCGATATTGTCGGCTCGGTGGGCAGGCACCCGGGTAAGTACGTCTTTCAAGTCGACGTACGGATCGTGACCGTTGAACTGTGCTGATCGAATCCGGCTCATGATGGCAGCTGTCGTGTACTTAAGAAAGAAAGACCGGCAGGCTCCCACGCGCGACGCCATTGCCTCCGTCGCGAGATGGCAGCGCTGCCTCAACCTGCGTGACGGGACGGCGCGGCGCCTGACGTGTGGACAGGCGCTTCTTCGGATCGCAACCGGCGGCCGCGCAATACGAAGCGTCCGATCGCAAATGAGGTGATTGCGGCTCCAATCGAAGCCGAGCCGATGACGAGAAAGATCGTGGAAGGCGCCATACCCGCACCGAGCAACAATCCGCCGAGAACCGGACCGACGATCGCACCCAGACGGCCGACGCCCATCGACCAACCAATACCCGTGGCGCGGAAAAACGTGTCATAGAAACCAGCACACATTGCAACGGTACAGACCTGGGCGCCAAGGCTGAAAAATCCGGCGAAAAACGCAATCGTCCCCAGCAATAAGGCGGAATCCCCCGCGACGCCTAACAATGCGATCGCGACTGCGCCGAGCGCAAATGCGCATCCCACTACACGGGCCATACCGAACCGGTCGCCGATTCTCCCAAGCACGATGCAGCCAAATATCGAGCCAAAATTGAGCATCGATGCAGCCCGGACGGCGCTTGCAATACCCAGTCCGTTGCGCTCCGCAACAATGGGTACCCAGTTAACGAGGAAATACGTCAGCAACAGACTCAGAAACAACGTGATCCACAACAGAATCGTACCAGGCGCGCGCCCTTCCCTGAACAGATTAACGACAGGGACGCCCGTACCATACCCGAGATTGGGCAGCTGGCCGCTCCAATCGAATTCCGAACGCATGTGCCGCAACACGCGCGCAATCGCAGCATGGTCCCGACGCAACTCGAGAAAGTGGGCCGATTCGGGCGCGAATGCCGCCAGGAGCGGAATGGTGAACAGCGGTAGCACGCCACCGACGACAAAGACGCTCGGCCAGCCAAAGGCGGGAATCAAATGCGCCGACACCAATCCACCGATAACAGCGCCAAGCGGGAAGCCGCAGAACATAGTCGTGACGAGTGTGGAACGCAACCGCCGCGGCGCATATTCGGAGGTCAGCGACACGAAGCACGGAAGCGCGCCGCCGAGCCCGAGCCCCGTGATAAAGCGAATGGCAGTCAGCGATGGCAGCGAATTGCATAGCGGCGTAAGCAGGGAAGCGACCGAGAAAAGCAGAACAGTACCCAGCAGAACCGGCTTTCTGCCGAGCCGGTCGCTTACAACGCCAAAGATAATGGCACCCAGCAGACCGCCCAGCAGGCCAGCGCCGAACACCGCACCGAACGCTGAAGGCGCTACGTGCCAGTCCTTGATGATTGCCGGCGCCACGAAGGCAATGGTTTGCGTATCGAACCCGTCGAGCATTGCCACGAGCGCACACAACATCATGATCGCGACTTGGAAGCGACTCACAGGACTTGCATCAATGATTGATTCGAGGTCACGCTTGATGCCTGTTTGCATCTTGTGTCTCCTTTTGCCAGGGAGAATACCCTGGCACTATTGCTTCGCTGCCCAACTAGAACTTGAAATTCACGTTGCCGAACACATGGTAGCCCTTGGTGATCGTGGCCGAGTCGGTTCCTGTTCCCCCGCCGGTCGCCGTCCCCAGCACGTCCCTGGTTGCCCACAGACTCAGCTTTACCGGGCCGAAGTCGTAACTGACGAGCCCCCCCAATGCAAGCAGGTTATAACGATTGGTTATGATATTGTCGTGGTAATAAGCGCTCGATGTGTCATTGCTGATTTGTCCAACGTATGTCATAACCGGCCCGACTTTCCATTTTCCGAGCGCCTTCGTGGCCGACAGGTCCGCATGCAGGATATCGCCCGTCCGGTAACCGGTATAGGTGTTCGCAGTATTGAACTCGGTCGATACATTTCCCGTCAGGCTCCAACCGTTTCTCAAGTAAGAAACGGATAGGTTAGGTTGGATAATCCACCAGGGGTTGCCGATACTGGTGAGCCCTGCGGGTCCCTCGATAGTGCCGTCAGGCATCACCACCGCCACACCGGTCTTCACATAGACCCCAGTATTCCCCAGGTTCCAGCTCAGTTGCACTGGCGCGATCACCGTGTTGTGCACGCCAGAGTGGGAGACGTTAAGCGGTGCACCCGCAGCGTTCATCGTGAAGGGCTGCACAATGAGCGCTTCGTACCTGCCGCCGAGAACGGTCCAGCCAGGAGACCACATAAGCGATGCTACAAAAGTATTAACGTCGATCGACGTCGACTGCTTGGTGGCGCCTGGACCAGTAGTATTCGATTGCTGTACGTAAAGCATCTCACTGCTATACAAACCGGGCAACGGTGCCGGCGCGGCCGTCATGCCCAACGTCGCGCCCGCCGGCATTGACCAGCCAGGATACCCAGGCTCATAAGCGTGAGAGGGCATCGTTGCGACGCCGCAAGCGAGGCCGACGGCACTCAGTAGCCAGCGGCGCAATGTATTTCCGTGACTCATGTCTTCCCCTTGTCAAGTCTTATGTCTTCAAGTCACCTTGTAACTTGGTATCGAGTGTATATTGATAGAAGGCACTGTGAAAGAAGTAGGGGCGTGGTGTTTTCCCTTAGGCCGGAGCAGCAAGAAGATGCGTTATCCAATCAGCAGAGCGGCGTTCCGAGGTCTGTCTGAAGAGACGGCGATGGGCAAACGGTCATCTGACGGAGAAGAAATGTCAGCCGTCGATTAACGACGCCAGTCCGAGAGCGTCGGGAGAAGCGAGGAACCTAACATAGCCGGGCGGGCCTGTTCGAGGGCATCAGGGCGGCGTAATCGTCGGCGGTATACGCGAGAGGAAGGTGCTGAAACGGCCAGGTCAGGGCGCTGTCATGCTAAAGCGTTCGCGACGCATCGGCGGACAGAACACGCGATTGGTCAAGAAGCGGACGGATTTTGGGTGGTTTCATTGAAACGATGCCAGGTCGCGACGCGTGCGGTGAGCTGATTTCGATGGTGCGAGGCGCGTAGCAAACGCCGCTTGAGTGCATTGTGCTGCCCTATCGGACCGATAGCACGATAATGATCGCACGATCTTGCGCGGTGCCTCGGGACACGCGGCAAGCACGCGCATGAAAACCGTTTGGCGGTCACTTTGTCGCAGCGTTTCTGTAGCAGGATATCGGATTCGCCTAAGTATTAACATGGGACGGCGTTGTCACATTCACGCGGTTGGCTCGCAGTAGTTCGGCATACTGAACGTTGATCAAACACCAGACGGCTTTTGGCTAAGCTCGGTGAAATGATGCCAAGCTTGCGACGCGTTGCTTTCACACGGCGTGCGAAGCACGCACCGAACTTATCGCACCAGCGTCGGACAGTTTCGTAACAGTTCGTTGAGCAACAGCAGATAGCCAGTCGCGAAGTCATCTGCCCGCTTTCGGGTGCCTGGGTCAACTCGACACTGCCGCGCCGGCAGGTTTCGACACGTACGCCTCGCACGCGCACCCGCGTGAGGCCGTTACTAACCGACGGCTGACAACGCCCAGCCAGACCGCGGCGCGGCTCACGCTGCGCTCCACGAAGATCGCGTCGAATACCTGCAGCAAGTTCAGGTTGGCAGAATAAATATTCATGCTGTCTATATGAAAAATATACCTCCCTGCATGGACATCGGCACTATCGTTTCCTTAGACTGCGTGCGTTGCCCCGGTTTTTGCCCAAGAAGGGCTTCAAAGCAAATCGCATGGCAAGCCATGCGGATATGGTAGCGGCTCATCAGTTAGCCGGCACAGCCCGGTCATAAAAACCGCTCGCAGCGAGCACACCGCCCGTATTGCGATGCACAGGAGGGGACGTGAACACGACAAATCAGGTCGATCTGGAAACACTCATCAACTCGCAGCGCATCGGGCGCTTCCAGATCCTCGTCATTGCGTTGTGCGGACTCGTCGCGATGATGGATGGCTTCGATATGCAGTCGATCGCGTTCATCGCGCCCGAGATCGCCGTCGCATGGCACATCACACCGCGTGTATTCGGCTTTGTTTTTAGCGCTGGCCTGCTCGGCGGCCTGGTGGGCGCGGTACTGTTCGGCCGTATCGGCGACAGCCGGGGCCGCAAGGGTGCCTTGGTGGCCACGGTGCTGCTCGTGAGCGTCGGCTCGCTGCTCACGCCATTTGCGTCATCGATTCCGGGCTTGATCGCTGCGCTCGCGTTCACCGGCCTCGGACTGGGCGGCGCGATGCCCAACTTCATCGCGCTGGCATCCGAATACTCGCCCGGCCGCAGAAGGGCCTCGCTCGTCGCGATGATGTTCTGCGGCTTTCCGCTGGGTGCTGTAGTCGGCGGCTTCATCTCAGCCCGGCTGATTCCGCTGTTCGGCTGGCAAAGCGTCTTCTTTACGGGCGGCGCGTTCTCGCTGTTCGCGCTGTTGGTGGCCTTCGCGTTCATTCCCGAATCCGCGCGTCTGCTGGCTTTACGCGGCAAGCGCGACAAAGTGCTGCCGATCCTCAGGCGTATGGGCTGCGCCGCCGCATGGAACGGCGAAGTCGGCGCCGCCGCGGGCGGCCGCGTGTCGGTGCGCAGCCTCTTCAGCGACGGGCGCGCGCGGGGCACGCTGCTGCTGTGGATCGCGACCCTTCTCAGCATGTGCATGCTGTACATGCTGATCAACTGGATCCCGATGATGGCGCGGCGCAGCGGTCTGAGTATCGAAAACGCGGTGATCGCGGTGGCAATGCTAAATCTCGGCGGCATCATCGGCAGCACGACACTCGGGCGCGTGTCCGACGCGCTCGGCCGGCCCGCGATCGTGGTCGGCTGCGCGTTCTCGATCGGCGCGCTCGTGATCGCATCGATCGGTTACGCGCTGCACTCGGGTCCTGCCGTGTCGGCCGTCGCGGTACTGGCCGGCTTCTTCAGCTACGGCGCGCAGCTCTGCACGGTTGCGCTCAGCGCAGCCTTCTACGACACCTTCTCGCGTGCAACCGGGATCGGCTGCTGCATGGCGGCGGGACGGGTCGGCGCGATCGCCGGGCCGATCTTCGGCGGCATGCTGCTCGGTTCGGGCATGGGCGCGCCGTCACTCTTCATGCTCACCGGCCTGACTTCGCTTGGTGCCGGTGTCGCGATCCTGGCCATGGGCATCCTCGTGCTGAAAGGACACCAGCGCGACCCGCATGGCGCCGACAGTCCGGCCGTCATCCCGCGCGCGACCTGAGCCAGATATAACGAACCATCAACCCGGAGCACTACGAATGAAATTCGTCCCCTTCGTCGATTCAGACTGGGCCAGCGACCATCCACTCGGAACGATTCTGTTCAAGCACCTGCTGGGTGGCGAAGCCGGCTCGCTCGACAACTTCATGTACATCCTGGGCCGCCAGGATGGCGACTTCTCAATGCCGACGCATCGCCACAATTTCGACCAGATTCGCCTGCCTCTGCGCGGCGCGATGGATCACGGCCGCACCGGCGTGCTGCGCGAGAACGAGATCGGCTATTTCCCGGAAGGGCTCGCGTATGGACCGCAGAACGATCCGCTCGGCAACACGCCGCCCGGCGAGCGCGTGCAGCTGGTGCTGCAGTTCGGCGGCGCGTCCGGCTATGGGTTTCTCGACATCGAACGGCGCCGCAAGGCCCGCGCAGAGCTGACCGCGATCGGCGAATTCAAGGGGCCGTTCTACCACTGGCCCGACGGCAGGAAGGACTGGGCGCTCAGCGCAATCTGGGAGCGCGCGATGGGAAGCCGGCTGCGCTACCCGCACCCTCGTTACCGCCACCCGATCTTCATCAATCCCGCGTCGTTCAACTGGCTGCCGGTGGCGGGCACGAATGGGGGCACGCACAAGTTCCTGGGCGCGTTCTCCGAGCGTGGTGTGTGGATTGAGATGATCCGGCTCGAGCCTGGCACCGTCTGGCGTTCCGCCGATCCGCGCGGTCGCCGGATCCTGACCGTGCTTGAAGGCGAAGGCACCGTACAGGGGCAACCGCTGGGCTATCTCGGCACGCTTCAGGTGGAGTCCGACGAAACCGTCTCCATCGAGGCCACGCGGGCGACTCAGCTCTTTCTCGTCGGCCTGCCGCCGGTCGAATTGCCCGGACAGGAATCCGACCGCTACGACGAGGAGCCGATGCCGGACGAACCAGCCGTGCACCAGTGAACTGCGCCACCCGAAGCCATTTGAGGAATTGAGGAAAACCGATGCAAGGCCTGTCACTAAGTACCGCTTCACAGATCGCCGATACCGCGCTCGCCCACGCACGCGCGATCGACTGCAATCCGTTGACCGTCGCCGTGCTCGATCCCGGCGGCCATCTGATCGTGCTCAAGCGGGAAGACAACTCTGGCATCCTGCGCCCGCAGATCGCCTACGCGAAAGCCTGGGGCGTGCTCGGCATGGGCCACGGCGGCCGCCAGCTTGCGGAGCGCGCCGCGGCGGCGCCCGCGTTCTTCGCATCATTGGGGGACATCTCCGGCGGCCGCATCGCGCCCGTTCCCGGCGGCCTGTTGGTGCGCGACAGCCACGACAATCTGCTGGGCGCGATCGGCATCAGCGGCGACACATCCGACGTCGACGAAAGCTGCGCAGTGTTCGCGATCGAAAGCGTGGGATTGAAGGCCATCTGGAACTGACGACGCCCAGCTCCGAATCCGGCGGGTCCGGACCGTGCAAGCCCCGCACCAGCGAATATCTGGTAACGCAGTGAAAGAAATAAAAAGAACGATCAACTAAATCAGGAGACCTATATGAAACTTCGTTGGCTGCTTCTCGTCGTTGGCCTTTCCGTCAGTTCGACAGTCTTTGCGCAAAGCAGCGTTCAGCTGTTCGGCATCCTCGATTCCGGCATCACCTTTGTGTCCAACCAGAACGGCAAGAGCAACGTTTTCTATCAGAGCGGCACGATGGTGCCAACCATCGTTGGCCTGCGCGGCACCGAAGACCTGGGAGGAGGACTTCGAGCGATCTTCAAGCTGGTCGACAACTTCAACGACGGCACCGGCGCAATGGTCAACGGCCTGCTGTTTGGCAAGGAAGCGTGGGTCGGTCTTCAGGACCAGAAGTACGGCACGCTGACGCTCGGCAACCAGTTCGATTACATGTTCCGCTACATGACGATCGACCGTTGGGGCTACATGCTGAAGTACAACCCCGTGTACTACACACAGCAAGGGCCTTTCTCGAAGCTCGGACTGCCGGGTGGCGCGTTTGACTTCGACCGCACAGCGGGCAGCATCACCACCAACAACTCGGTCTCCTATGAGAGCCCAATCTTCCACGGTTTCGGGTTCGGCGCGATGTACGGGCTAGGCGGACAGGCGGGATCGACCAGCCAGGACAGCACGCAGAGCTTCGGGCTGCGCTACTCCAATGCGCTTGTCACGCTCGACGCCGCCTACACCTACACGCGGTTTCCCGGCATCAACAACGGCAACAACGGCATTCGCAACTGGGGGATCGGAGGTCGCGTGAACATTTACAACGCGGCCATCGACGCGATGTTCACGAACACCGAGAACACCTACAACGGCGGACGCGTGAACGTGTACGAGATCGGCGGCTATTACTCGCTCACCGGTGTGGACGAAGTCACGCTCGAATACCAGTACAACCAGGGCAACGCGGTGCTAAGCGACAACAAGGCACAGCAGGTCAATCTGACCTATGCGCACGACCTGTCCAAGAGGACTTTGGTGTACGTGACCCTGGCCCATCAATGGGCGGGCGGCGACGGCCAGGCGCTCGCGACGATCATCGGGTCGACCGCGAGTTCGTCGAACGGCAACCAGACGCTCGCGCGGGTTGGTTTGACGGTGCGTTTTTGAGCGGCGACGCTTCCCGCGATGCGACGCGCGCGCGAAGCGTCATCACTGTTTTGGATAACCAGGAGATTGTTTGTGATGAGTAACGAAGACGTCCGCACCATCGAGCGCCTGCTGAGCGATTTCGCGTGGTGCGCGGATCGCGGAGACGGCGAATCGATGGGCCAACTGTTCGTGCCGGCTGGCGTGCTGCACGTCGGCGGCGCCATTCTGAGCGGACGCGATGCGATCGCGCGCGACTGCGAGCGACGCCATGCCGAGCCGGGCCGAAAGACCCGCCACCTCTGGTCAAACCTGCGCGTCGACGCCGTCGACGCGCACCGCTCGCAGTCGACCGCGGTGCAGATCACGTTCGAGCACCGCGCATCGGACGGCTCGCTGCAGGTGCGGGTCAACGACGTCTTCGACCAGCTACGCCGCGCCGAAAACGGCGGATGGTTGATCGAGGAGCGCATCATCCGGCGCGAAATCGCGTTCTAGCGGGGAAAACCATGTACCTGGACCAACGGAGTACGGTCGGAGTCGCCCGCGCGCGACTTTCCGGCCTGCAGTTGCGCATCATCTTGCTGTGCGCGGCCGTCACGCTGGTCGACGGCTTCGACACGCAGTCGATCGCATTCGTCGCGCCGCATATCGTCGATACCTGGCGAGTCAGCCCGGTCTTGTTCGCGCCGGTTTTCGCGGCCGGTTTGCTGGCCAGCTTCATCGGCGCGCTCGTGTTGGGCCCGATGGGCGACCGGGTCGGACGCAAGCCGGTGCTCGTGATCTCGCTCGCAATCTTCGCTGCGGGGTCGCTGGGAACGGCGTTCAGCGGCTCGATCGCATCGCTGATCGCGATGCGGCTCGTTACTGGGCTCGGCCTCGGCGGCGCGCTGCCCTGCGCCATCACGCTCGCGTCCGAACACGCACCAGCCGAGCGGCGCGAATCGCTGGTTTCGCTGATGTTCTGTGGATTTCCGCTCGGTGCGGTGCTGGGCGGCCTGTCGTCCGAAGCGATGGTCGGGCTGTGGGGGTGGAAGAGTGTGTTCATCGCCGGCGGCCTGTTGCCGGTCGTGCTGGGTGCGCTGTTCGTGCCGCTCGTGCCCGAATCGGCCAGCTATCTCGCGAGCCGCAGATCATCGGCATCGGGCAGCGCGAGCGCCAGGCACACGGCGCCTTCCTCGCGCGCCGTTTCCGTGCACCGGCTCTTCACTGAAGGCCGCGCCGCCGGCACACTGCTGCTGTGGACGACGCTGTTTCTGAGCCTGCTGCTGACGTACTTCCTGATCTCCTGGATTCCGCTGATCGCTCGCGCCAGCGGCACGAACGTCCGTGTTGGCGTGATCGCCGTGTCGTTGCTCAATTTCGGCGCGGTGTGCGGCTCGATTCCGCTCGGCCGGCTCGGCGACCGATACCGCCCATGGCGCGTGATCCGTGCGGGCTTCGCCACGGGAGCGGTTGCGATCTTCTTCATCGGCCTCGGCCAGCAGTCGCCCGTACTGCTGTGCGTCGCTACGTTCGTTGCAGGGATGCTGAGCATCGGCGCGCAAATGTGCACCGTGTCCTACGCGGCTACCCTCTACAGCACGCAACTGCGCGGCACAGGCGTCGGCTGGGCGTTGGGCATCGGCCGTCTGGGCGCGATAGCGGGCCCGATGCTCGGCGGCCTGCTTGTGAATGTCAGCATGAGTCCTCCTATCCTGTTTGCGTTCGCCGCGGGTGTGTCGCTCGCGGCCGGCGGCTCGATGTGGGCGCTCGGAACGAAGGGCAGCGGCCTCTCGGAACGGACTGTGGACGGCAGCACGCGATAAACGCGGCAGGCCATTAGCCCTGCGGATGGCAAAGCCGCAGTATCGCGACGTTCCCCGGTGATCCGGACGAAGCTGCGATCGGCGATGCGCCGGCCGAGCAAGGTATCGAGATCGACCACTCTAGCGTGCACCGCTGGGTGATCGAGCTCGTGCCGCTGTTCGAAACGGCATTCGGGGAAAGAAGCGCATGGTGAGCAGGAGCTGGAGAATGGGCGGGAGTGTGTCACGAACACAAGCGAAAGCTTGTGATGCTGTACTGGAGATGGTTCCGTCGCGGGCTATAAAATCAAGATAACTCTGACATCAGGAGCAACAGCATGAAACCAATTAAAAAACTTAGCCGGGTCGCCGGCGCGATGTTGATCGCCGCCGCCTCGCTTCAAGCGTACGCTCAGGACGCATCTGCGCCCGCCACGGCTACGAGCGGTGCGACTTTGACCACCAGGCAGCAGTCCAAGGCGGCAAGGGTGGCCAACCGCGCGCTGTCCCGCAAGATTCGCGCTGCGCTCGCGAAGGACAAGGATCTCAGCGGCGCCAGCATCACTGTGCGGGTGAAGGACGGCGCAGTCACGCTGCAAGGAATCGTGCCGGAGCAATCGCAGATTGACCGTGCAGCCCAAGTCGCCAGGGGCGTTGCCGGCGTGGCGTTCGTCAAGAACGCATTGACGATCCGAGTGCTCGGAAACTGAGCGGCGTAACGTGCCGGTAACCGCCAAACGGGTACGAACGTACCTTTAATTTTGCTTGCACCAGCACCGCCGGTGCGTCTAGCATACGCCCAACGTCACCTGGTTACACGATAACAGGTGATTTGAAGTGGCTCAAGGTCTATGCCGGCATCATGTTCCGCTCTGAAAAGGCTCATCGAACGGCGCCGGCCGCGAGACGATAAACCTGCGCTCGCCTTTCCTCCGTTGCACGCCGCTCGCCCCTCTTTGGCTCGCGGCGCGATGGCATGGCCGATCTAGCCGAAGTCCGGGCCAGGTGATATAGAAAGGAGAACCCTATGCAATCCCCCCCAAGCTCGACTTGGAATCCGTCATTTAAGACTTTCCTGGAAACCAGCCATGCAAAAACTATCTTTGACTCAGGCGTCCGCGATTGTAGACGCCGCCCTGGATAAAGCACGCGAGCAACGATGCCATCCCTTGACCGTGGCAGTCCTTGACGCCGGTGGCCATCTGGTCGCTTTCAAGCGCGAAGACGGCAGCAGTATTCTTCGCCCACAGATTGCCCAGGCGAAGGCTTGGGGCACGCTCGGCATGGGCCACGGCGGCCGCTCGCTCGCGGAGCGGGCATCTACCGCGCCAGCCTTCTTTTCTGCCCTGACCGATATCTCCGGTGGACGCATCGTGCCGGTGCCAGGCGGGGTCCTGATTCGAGACGATGCGGGCGACGTGCTGGGCGCCGTTGGTATCAGCGGCGATCATCCGGACCAGGACGAGCTCTGCGCGGTCTACGGTATCAAATGTGTCGGATTTCAGGCCGACGTCGGATGAAGTGGCACACGCATCAAGAGGGCGGTATGGTGCGTGCCGCCCTTCATAGTCCAGTTTGTCTCAATGCGCTGGCGCGGCAGCAACATGAAGACCGCGCACACCGTAACGCCTGATCGCATCATTGACGAATCCTGACGCCCGCGCGTTCTCGACAGCCGCTCGCAGAAAACGGGCACCTGCTTCGTTTCGCCGGTGCGTGCCCACTGCCTGCTGAATCGCAGTGAAGCAGCCCTCAAGGAGCCGTGAGCCAGGCAACGTCGACTCGTTACCGAGCAGAGTTGGCCAAAGTCCCGCGAGTACATCCGCTTGCTCCTTAGCCACGGCCGCGAGCGCTTCATCGTGGGTTTTTAGCCTGAGCAGCGACGCGTGCGTCAGATGCCGCGTGAGCCAAAGATCGTAAGCGCTGCCTGATGCAACGGCAACACGCACACCAGGACGATCAACCTCCAGGATTGAATCCAGCGTCGAACTGGGATGCACGAGATAAGTCGCCTGAATTTCTGCGTACGGAGCCGTAAAGGCGATCCTGTGTTCCCGTGCCGGGTCGACGGCTATCAAGCAGATATCCCAAACGTCGCTATCCGCCGCGTCTGCAAGTTCGACTGGCGACGTGAACGACACGCAAGCGAGCGGTACATCCAATTCCCTTGCGATGCTATGAGCAAGATCCGGAGCGATGCCGACGGGGTTTCCGTCTGCATCGAGACCGCTCACAAGCAGGGAATTGGCGAGATTGACAGCAGCACGCAAGACGCCGCGCGGCGCCAACTGCCGGTGAATGAGCGAGCCCATCGCTCCTCCCTTGCCATATTGATAGAACAGACCCACCCAGTCTTACGCGAAGTGGGTTCATGACGGTCTTCAGTCCCCGCACAATGCGATTAGACGTTCGACGTCAAGTCCCTCTGGATCGTACATCGCACGATTGACCAAACGCCATCGCCGTCCTGACGCCCGAGCACCGGCATGAAATTTTCCCGCGAGTGCGGGTCACCCTCCAGACAGTGCTGGAAGACCACCGCCCCGGTGGGATGATCCTTGTGCCAATTGATATCGCTGCAGTGCTTGATTTTCATTCTCGCGCCTTCGCTCCGATTCCGCCTGCCGTACGGTTGACATGGCAGCTGTTTGTTCATGCGCATGGATGGAGTACCATTCTGCAATGTATGGGTACCCAATCACACATCATCAAGTCACCATGTGACTTGATGCGTATAGTACCGCGATTCCCGTAATAAAAGGAAATTCCATGGAAGAACGATCCGCGCCCGAATGGCAGCCGTCGAAACGGCTTAAGAGAGGCAATGCAGCCGACCAGATCTTCGAAGACCTGCGAGAAAGCGTTCTTGGCGGACAATTGCCGCGCGGCACCAAGCTGCCGACGGAAAAGCAACTTGCCGACAGTTACGGCGTAAGCGGCGCGACAATCCGGGAGGCAATCAGGGGCCTGACCTCGGCACGGCTCGTCGAAGTGCGGCATGGCAGCGGCGCTTACGTAACAGCCGAAACCGATCATCTGGTCGCCCTTTCACTGCGCTCGATGATCCAGATCGAACGCATTGGCGTGCCACAAGTGCTGGGCGTATTGTCCGCATTGACCACCTACGCGGCAGAACTCGCGGCGGTACAGGCGACGGATGCCGACATCGACGCGATGCAGGAAGCCCTGCGGCAAATTCAGCAAGGAAGTGACGTGGCAATCATTTCGTCGGGCGTCATGCACTTCATCGAGTCCATTGCCAACGCCTCCGGCAATCCGCTGCTGGCAGCGCTCTGCCGGTTCCTCACGACGATCCAGATTGGACTTGCCACCGAACTGTCCGGCGGCACAGTTGAAAGTTGGCGTGCAACGACAGGGTCGCTCTCGCGCGAGCGTCAGCGCCTCTTCAAGGCGATCAAGGACAGGAATCCTGAAGCCGCGGGCAAAGCGGCGCGCGCCTATCACGATCGCGCACAGAAAATCATCACAGCGCAGCCGAATGCCCATAATGCGACAGTCTCCGACCCCGTGCTTGCACAACTTCTGTCGTCCAGTTTACAGAACAAAGGAGGGATGAAATGTCGCGACTAAGGCGGAACGACAAAGGGACGCACATTCCTCAGAAAGCGTAGAACGGATTTGAATACGCCCAACCTGCCACTGCGGTCCGGGGCATTCCTGATGCACTCCGAATCGACCCGTCCAGCGGCGCCGTAGCGCTGACGCGCAGGGAACCCACACGATAAGCCGGTCACCTTTCCTTACGTAGGTGACCGGAACTTCGCGATCTTCGGGCAGATTACCTGATCGTCCCTTTAGAACTTATGACGGATGCCGAAACTGACTATCTCTTGCGCGCTGGTCCCTGCTACACCGTATGAGCCGATAGAAGCCTCTGCGCTGCTGACGGTGCCGTCGCTGTTCAGCTGATCGCCACTGGCGTGCTGCCATGCCCCGACCAGGTAGACGTCTGTGCGCTTCGATAGGTTGTAGTCTGCACCCAGCGAAATCTGGTTATACGTGGCGCTCGTGTTGCCGCTCGCTCTCGTGTAGCTGTAGCCCAGCCCCAACAGCAACGCCGGCGTCGCCTGATAATTCAGGAAGGCCTGTCCGGAGTTATATTTTTCCGTATTCAGGAAAGCCGATTGGGCGTCAGCCTTATATTGCGAGTTGCTGTAGCTCAAACCGAACGTATATGGGCCCGCGACATACTGGGCCGCTACGCGCGCAATGTTGATCGACTTAGCCGTGTCGTAGCCGGAGTTGACTGGACCGTCGAACGTGCCGTCCGATGTCGACGACCAGCCTGTCCGTGTTGCGGCGGTGGTGCTCGCATTGTCTGCCACGAAGTAGCCAGCCGACAGCGCGAGCGGACCGTTGTTGTACGCTGCCGCCAACGACCACGTCTGCCCGGAACCGGTTTGTCCTGCGACACCACCCAGTGCATAAAGACCTTCGACTTGCAGACCGCCGAACACCGGCGACACATACTTCAGCGCATTGTTGGTACGCGAGCTGTTGTCATAGTTGTCTACGTCGCCTGCGGTTGCGAACGTGCTGCCGAAGTAGTTATCTTCGGTCATGCCCTGGACCTGGTCCACGAGCGGATCGTACTGGCGGCCAGCCGTAAAGGTGCCGTAGCGATCGCTTTGCAGGCCGACGTAGGCTTGGCGACCGAACTCCGACGTCGTGCCGTTGTAGCTACCCATCTTGCCGTTGTTAATATTGAAACCGTCCTCCAGCTGGAAAATGGCCTTCAGCCCATCACCCAGATCCTCTGTGCCCTTCAGCCCCCAACGACTGCCCGACAGGTTGCCGGAATAGAGGCCCACCTGACTGCTGCCTGTCGGTGTCGCGTTATGTGTGTACTGGATCGATTCATCGATTACTCCGTATAAGGTAATGCTATTTTGAGCGTAAGCGACGTTGACAGCTGCAACTAGCAGCGCCAGCGTCACAAGGGACTTCTTCATTTGTATTCTCCGGGAATAAGCGTTGAATAACGCAATGCACGCTGCAATCGGATCGACTAGAACATCAGGATCCTCTTTAGGTGCGCACGAGATGTTGCCCTTACTATCCGGCTGGCTAACCAGCACCAGGCGGATGTCGTCATTAGCTCATAATGTTTTTCGCGAAGCGTTGGCAATGTGCCACAAGCGACTTACCCTTCCTTTCGTGATCCAAATTTAGTAATCCGGGTCGTATCACGAGACAAATAATGGAGCCGGATTGACTGATGCTGCGCGTCATCGCCGACAGCCCATGCGTACTCGTAATGGCTCGGAACATACTCGTAACAAAACTTGATTCAGCGATTGCTAGAATGTCTGAATCGGCTTTCTTATTTTTATTATTGAGATCTGCATACCTATACATATAATTTACACGGCGTTCGATGTTTCCCCGAAAATCCGTAGTCACGGCAATTCTTCTGGCACTGATCGCTCGCATGCTCACGCATCTGCTTAGCGCAAAGAAAGGCAAGCATGGCATGCTGCCTCAGGTCGTGACGGTGGCGCACGCCACGCTCGGCTCGATGCCAGGGATCCTAAGCGAACCAGGAACGGTGACACCCACCGCGACCGTCACCGTGATGCCGCAACTGAGCGGCTATCTGACTGCCGGCGGTTATCGCGAATGCCAGGACGTGCAGAGAGACAAGCGCAAGCAAAGACCCCGACGGCCTCGCGCAGGCATCCTGACTCTCCGATCAGCGGCTAATGAATTCCTGAAAAGTTTCTGGAATTCTAATAATGAGTAATCACGCTGAAACATCTTTTCTGGCGATCCCGACTATGCTGGCCTCTCAAAGATAAATACGCGAAAGCTCTATGTCTTCCTGGTCGATACACGCATGGTGAGCAAGCCAGGAAGGAGCAGAGGCCTCACCGGGCTTAAACGGCCTGGACTCCACATCAGCAACCAGCTTCCTGTATCTGGAGGTATTCCTATGTACCAACGTATGTCTGTCGAACCACTGCATGAGTCCGGAGCGTTTGCGATACGCTTTGTCATCGGAAACAGTGCGGCTTTGCTCGATGTTGGCGATATTGACAACCTCATCGCCGAACTGGGCCAGATCCGCGCGCACATGCTACCGCCGCCGCCGTCGCAACCGGAGCAGTCCAGGAGTTACTCGCTCCAGGCCGACCCGTGCTGGCATGTCGACAGAAGCCCTCTAGTTGAGGGTGTCGTCCTTTTGCTACGACACGCCGGCTTTGGTTGGATCGCGTTTTCCCTGCCTCCGCCGAGCATTTCCAAACTAGATATGGCATTGACGACACAGCCTCCAATGCAGCTTGCGATGAGCTCGATAGCAAACTGAACCAGCTTTCAGCTTGAAGCGTTCACCAGCCGGAGCAAGCGGAATGCACTGGTGACCCCATGCAATCCCGTGTTGCCCGAACCATGCAACGCCATCTATGTGATGGGCCGTTCCGGGTCCCTCCTACTCATATCCGCTCACTGGTTTCATTCCAGCCGGATATGTATTGTTGTTAACGCTCTCCTGGTAGCATTCACTGGAAAAGCCCTCATTCAGCGTGTATTCCGTATACACGTGCGACCAGAGCAGCTAGTCTAGAGGAGCTGAATTACTGTCGTCCACGCAGGGCAGTACATTTCCAATATCGATCACATGAATATCCTATCGGTCGACCTCAATCTCATGAAGGTGTTCGACGCGATCTACGTCGAACGCAGCGTGAGCCGTGCGGCTGTGCGGCTCAACCTCACTCAGCCTTCGGTCAGCCACGGGTTGACGCGCTTGCGTACATTGTTCGGCGATCCACTGTTCGTCCGTCTGCACGGCGGCGTAGAACCAACCATCGCGGCGATGCGGATCGCGCCGGCGATCCAGCAGGCAATACGCAACCTGCAGACAATGCTCGACGAGGGCTCGCGCTTCGATCCTGCGAGCGGCCGACGCACATTCCTGATCCACATGAGCGACTTCGGTGAAGTGGTATTCCTACCGCTGCTCGTGCGCGAGCTGCAGGCGCGTGCGCCGGGCGTGCGTGTCGAGACGTGTCAGCTTGCGGGACTCGAATTGACACAGGCGCTCGAAAGCGGGCAAATCGACTTTGCGATAGGCTACCTGCCAGTACTCGACGAGCTGTTCCAATCAGAAGCGCTATTCGGCGAGGAATACACGATCCTTGCGCCAGCACGGAACAAAGCGGGCGCATCAACAGCGCGCCCACTCGATGAGCTTGAATTCGTGTCCATCACGTCACATCCCGAAACGACGAAGATCCTCGTCGAGCACGGGCTGCAGGATCGCGTTCGGCTGTCGGTGCCGCACTTCATGGTGCTGCCGGCGATCTTCGCGGAAACCGGGCTCGCCGCAGTCCTGCCGCGCCGGGTCGGAGAGTTCTTCGAGCAATGTACAGGAAGCGATCCGTATCAGGAGATCGTCCTTCCGGGACCGCGCCACGAGATGAAAATCAACCTGTACTGGTTCAGACGCTATTCGACTGACCCGGGCAACATATGGCTGCGCGATCTGATCGTCGAACTGTTCAAGCGTCCGTCCCCGCAGCGCAAATCGCAAGCACGCAAGACCTCATAACCATACCCATCTACAATCCACACATCGAACAGTATGCCGTCCACCCCACTCCATTCATCACCGCGACGCACGGAGCGCGGCAACGTCACGCAGCAGGTTTTCGACGATCTCCGCCAGCGGATCCTCGGCAGACAGTTCGCCTTCGGCGACAAGCTGCCGACCGAAAGACAGTTGCTCGAAACGTACAACGTAAGCGTCACGACTGTGCGGGAGGCGATACGCGGACTCGCCAGCGCGGGGCTCGTGGAGATCAAGCGTGGCAAAGGCGTCTATGTGACCGCACGAGCCGAAGAACTAATCGCGAACTCGCTGTTCTCGACGATCCAGCTCGAGAAGGTCGGAATGGTGCAGGTGCTCGGCGTGCACGGCGCGCTAAATACCTACGCGTCCGAACTCGCCGCGGCGCGGGCAACAACGCAGGAAATCGACGCGATGCAGCAGGCGCTCGCAGCCATCGATCATGCGGTCACGCCCGAAGATATCGCCGCCGGGCTGACACAGTTTCTCAGCGCACTGGCACGGGCGTCCGGCAATCCACTACTCATTGCACTTTGCCAGTTCCTCGCGAGCGTTCAGATCGGACTTGCGAGGGAGATCCAGGGCAAACAGTTTGAAGCGTGGCGCAAGACGGCCGCGCGCTTGTCAAAGGAGCGTCAGCGGATCGTCGATGCGATCCGGATCGGCGACGTGGAAGGCGCGCGCGTCGCCGCGCGCGCCTTCCATGAACGGTCGATCAAGGTGATTACGACGTTGCCGAATGCCGCGGGTCCCATCCTCTCCGATCTGGCGGTGTCATCGTTTTTCTCGAGGCTATTGCAGCCGATGACGCCATGAAGACACAATCGCCGACATTGTCCGGGTACTCCGGGAGCGGGCCGAAGTATCAATCCATGGCTTTGAGCATTCATCTGTCGCCGGAGAACACTTCAGCTTCCGTGACGCACCACAGGAGCGTGATCTGCCACACTTCATATTCTCGTGGTCACGTTGCATCGTCAGTGCGTAAGTACGCAAGCGGCTTGGACATTGCCGCTTCGCGCAAAACTCATGACTTGAATGCATGAGATTTCGATACAAGGATTCGCGGCTAACGTTGACGGATCGCCGCTGCCTCCAAAGCGGTAGCCTGCGCCCTGCCCTTCAGAACGGGTAATGACGTGGCGTGGTCTGCACGGTAATCCAGCGCAAATCCGTAAACTCGGCGATTCCCGCCTGCCCGCCGAAGCGTCCAAAACCGCTGCCCTTCACGCCTCCAAACGGCATTTGCGCTTCGTCGTGAACGGTCGGCCCGTTGACATGGCAGATACCCGACTCGATGCGCCTTGCGACATTCATCGCGCGCGCCACATCACGGCTGAACACCGCAGACGAAAGCCCATATTCGTTGTCGTTCGCACAGGCAACGGCTTCGTCTTCGCCGTTCACCCGCACGATGCCCTTTACTGGCCCGAACGATTCATCGGCATAGATGCGCATGGCGGGCGTGACGTGGTCAAGCAACGTGGCGGGCATCAGGGTGCTGTCCGCCTTACCGCCGCAGACGAGCGTGGCGCCTTTGGCCAGCGCATCGTCGATCAGCGCATTACAGCGTTCCACCGTGCTCATATCGACGACCGATCCCAACACCACCGGCCCTTTGCGTGGGTCGCCGAGCGGCAAGCCGCGCGCTTTCTGCGCAAGCTTTGCAACGAACGGGTCAGCGATCCGTTCATCGACGATGATCCGCTCCGTCGACATGCAGATCTGCCCCGAGTTGGCGAACGCGCCGAATGCAGCCGCATTGACGGCTGCATCGATATCCGCATCATCGAGCACAATCAACGGCGCCTTTCCGCCGAGCTCCAGTACTGAAGGCTTCAGATAGCGCGCACACGTGGCCGCGATGATCTTGCCCACATGCGTGGAGCCGGTGAAATTGACACGCCGGACTTTCGGATGCGCAATCAGTGCCTCGACCACCGCGCCTGCATCGGCCGGGGCATTGGTGACGAAGTTCACCACGCCCTTCGGCAAGCCTGCTTCCTGCAAGACTTCGATAATCAGGCCATGCGTGCCGGGACAAATCTCCGAGCCCTTCAGCACGACCGTATTGCCGCACGCGAGCGGCAATGCAATGGCACGCACCGCGAGGATCACCGGCGCATTCCACGGCGCGATGCCAAGCACGACGCCGGCCGGTTGACGCACGCCCATCGCGAGACTGCCGGGCACGTCGGATGGAATCAGCTCGCCGCCGATCTGCGTAGTAAGCGCCGCCGCTTCGATCAATCCGCCGGCGGCGAGATGCACGTTGAACCCCGCCCACATCGCAGACGCGCCGGTCTCCGCTGCCATCATCGCGGCGAACGCAGCGCTGCGCGCTTCCAACGCATGCGCCGCCTTCATCAGCAGTGCACGGCGCTCGCTCGGCCCCAGCGCGGACCATGCCGGAAACGCCGCTGCGGCGGCATCGGCGGCGGCTACCGCGTCGGCAACCGTCGCCGCGGGAGCACGCGTCGCGACTTCGCCGTCGAGCGGATTGCGCCGCTCGAAGGTGGCGCCGTTGCTCGCCTGCACTGCTGCGCCGTTGATTAGCATCGAAATACTCTGCATCGTCTTGTCTCCTGCGGAAAGTTTTATGAATGCGGGCACGACGCTCGCCTGAGCTCAAGCCACGACGACTTCAACCAGCGTCGGTCCAGATGACGCCAACGCGTCACGCAGCACGTCGCGCAGGCGTTCGGCGTCGGTCACACGCGAGCCTTGGCATCCCATGCCCGCAGCAAGTGCCACGAAGTCTAGTCCCGGCAGATCGGTGCCTTGCACAGGATCGCCAGGACCAAAACCGAATTCCGGGGCAAAGTCCTGCAACGCGGCATAGCGGGAATTGTTCAGGATCACGAATGTGATCGGCAATTTCATCTGCACAGCGCTGTAGATGGCCTGGATCGAATACATGCTGGAACCGTCGCCGATCAGGCCGATCACGCGCGTGCCGGGCTTCGCTAACGCCACGCCGACAGCAGCCGGCATGCCGAAGCCCAGGCCGCCGCTGTCCATCGTGTAGAACGTGCCACTGCGCGTGAACGGCAGATAGTTTTGCATCGCAGGCCGCGAGCTCGGTGCCTCCTCGACCACGATATCGTCCGCATCGCGCACTTCTGCGAGGGTCTGCAACGCGAACTCCACCGACATCAAGGGTGACGGTTCCGCGCGTGGACGCTCGGCGCGTGGCGCGGGCAACGGGCGAGTCTTTGGTGCAGTCCGGGTCAGCAGGTCAGCGATGCCGAGGCGAATATTGCCGACCACCGCGGTACCGGTCGGCACCCACGCCGCAATAGCCGGATCGTCGATCAACTGGCATAGCGTTGCACCGGCAGGGAGGTGCGGGCCGTGACCTTCCACGTGATACGTGAAAGCCGGCGCGCCGATCACGAAGATCAGATCATGGCCGCCGAGCAGCTCGACGATCTTCTCGCGCATGGCAGGCAAGAAACCCGCGAACAGGCGATGGTCTTCGGGGAACGCACAGCGGCCTGTCATCGGAGCGACGAATACGCGGGCGTTATGGCGTTCGGCGAGACTCACGACTTCGTCCCAGCCGCCGGCCCGGTCGACCGCGCCACCCACCACGAAAACTGGCCGTTCGCAGGCATCGAGCGCCGCGCCGATCTGCGTCAGCACGAACGGCTCCGGCCGCATCTCTGTACTGACCACACGCGCCGGCACAGGCTCGGCTGCGCGGTCCCAATCGTCGACGGGAATCGACACCAGCACCGGCCCGCGCGGCTCCTGCATCGCCACGTGATAGGCGCGCGCGATCGCCAGCGGCACGTCTTCGGCGCGCGCCGGTTCGATGCTCCATTTGACATACGGTTTCGGCAATTCGGTGGCTTGCGTCGACCCGAGGAACGGGTCGAACGGCAGAATCGCACGAGCCTGCTGGCCGGCGGTGATCACGATCGGTGTGCGATTGCGGAACGCGGTGAAGATATTGCCCATCGCATTGCCCACCCCCGCCGCCGAGTGCAGATTGACGAACGCAGCGTTGCGGGTAGCCTGCGCATAACCGTCGGCCATGCCGACCACGGTTGCTTCCTGCAAGCCCAGCACGTAACGGAAATCTTGCGGGAAATCGCGGAACAGCGGCAATTCCGTCGACCCCGGATTGGCGAACACCGAAGTCATACCGACGCGCCGCATGAAATCGATCACGGCGTGGCGCACAGTAAATGGTGCGTGTTGAGAGAGTCCCAATGCGTCTGAATGGGGCGTGTTGCTGGTCATACCTGTCTCCTGTCGACCAGAGTTGGCGCTTTAGCGCTTACTCTGGTCCCATGCAAAGCTGTCGACCAGAGTTGGCGCTTTAGCGCTTACTCTGGTTCCACGCAAAATAGTTGCGGTCGATCAGCGCTGTTTCCTGATGGCTCATTATCGGAAGCTCGCGGTTGATTGAAAATTGCCTTTTTTGAGAAAAGGCATTACTTTTGCGCATGACTTTCAATCTTCAGCAATTGCACGCGTTCGCAACCATCGTCGCGAGCGGCAGCCTGGGCCGTGCAGCCGAGGTGCTGTTGAAGTTCATAAATTCCGCTAAGGAAGGTCTTATGTGGACGCCTCCCGGATTGCAAACAGTTTTGCGATGTTGACTGGCAGGTTTAGGCAGCACGCTTATGTCCGGCCCGTTTGCGCAGGTCGTTATTTGCCTGCAGGCCCTAATGGAATTCGCTGGCGAGGTCCTCATCTGCATATCGAACACAATGGTTCATCTTCCCTATCGGGTTTTCCTCGCCCCGGTCCAACCTGTTAGCCATCATGCAGCACGTGCTTGCGCTCCTTGGGGAAGTTGTGAATGTTGTAAATCGATAAACCGAAGCTAGGCGGTAGCGGGCGGCGATGCTTGATATTTCTCCGGTCGCGCCAGCACCGCCCAGATGGTTCTTGCTAACTTGTTGGCGACAGCGGCAACCGCTACGTTAAATGGCCTACGCTTGAGCAAACCATCAACCCAAGCCGATCGTTTGCCTTGGATGATCACCGAGCGGGCACCGTGCATCAATAGCGTGCGTAAATAAGTGTCGCCGCGCTTGCTCAGACCCATCTGCCGGACCCGTCCGCCGGTGCCGGATTGTCGCGGCACGAGCCCCAGCCATGCGGCGAACTCGCGGCCGGATTTGAACGTGCGTACGTCGCCTATAGCTGCGACGGTCGCTGTTGCAGTCAAAAGCCCAACACCAGGGATATCGGCAACCTTCTGACAGTCCGGGTTGTGGCGAAACAGGCTGCCAAGGCGCCGCTCCAGAACGGCCATTTCTCGATCGGTGTCCTGAGCGCGAGCCCATTGTTCCCTCAGGCTGTCGATTAGCATGGCGGGCAAACGTTCAGCGGCGCGTGCAAGCGCGGCGGGGAATGCTTTGCTGAAGGCCCGATAGCTTTCGGGCAACACTTCTCCGAATTCGTACAGCAAGCCACGCAATGCGTTCGTTTGCATGATGCGAAACTTCATCAGTTGAGCTCGCAAACGATGTATCGCCAGAACTGTTTGCTGAGCTTCGCTTTTGACCGCTACGAATCGTGCCTCTGGCTGTTGAGCAGCGGTGCAGATTGCCCGCGCGTCGGCCGCATCAGTTTTGTTCCGCAGTACAAAGGGTCGTACAGAGCGTGCAGATATGAGCTTCGCTTCATGCCCAAGGGCTTGCAATCGTCTCGCCCAGTCGTGGGCACTTCCGCAGGCTTCCATCACGACAATCGAGGGTGCACGTTTCGCAAAGAACTCGAGCACTTGCGCGCGCTTGAGTTTGAATCGTTCAACTTGGCCGCTCTGCGGATCGAGCGCGTGAAGTTGAAATACTTGCTTGGCGATGTCCATCCCGATGATCGTGAGTTTCATTTCAGATTCTCCTTGAAGAACGGTTGACGAGCATCCTCACTTTCGCACATTCGGGCGACCGCGAGTTCTACTTTCCGCACTCGCTTCGCCATCTCCACGACGGCCCGTTTCCGGGGGGAGGCGTCCATACCATCTGCACAACCCGTTTCCTGCACGTCGCGCGGTTTGCTGCCCGCTTTGTAGTGGCGCGAAGATGCTGGGACCTCGATCACCGTTTTATTCGAACCGTGGCGACGCGCGTTTGCCGGGATTCATGGCGTCTGCGCCCGCGTGTTTCACGCTTTGCGCAGTGCCTTACGAACCATCCACAGGTTACCCAGCGCGAACAGCGTCGTGATCTGCGCCGTGTTCTTCATCAGGCCCCGGTATCGGGTCTTCGTATAACCAAACTGGCGCTTGATGATCCGGAATGGATGCTCCACCTTGGCACGGACACCGGCTTTCAGGCGTTCGATCTGGTCGAATATCGCGTCCAGACGATCACTCAGGTCCAGTTTTCTGCGCTTGCTTGGTCCCATTGCGACGTGCCAGCGCACTGAACCGCCCGCACATCGCTTCTGAATACCCTGATAGCCGGCATCAGCATACACATCCGCTTCTTCACCGTGTAGCAACGCTTCGGCTGTATTGATGTCCTGAGCGTTGGCAGCTGTGCCGATGACCGTTTGAACCAGGCCAGATTCCGCGTCCACGCCGATGTCGGGTAGCAGCAGCGCATTGCTGCGCCACCGCCCCCTAAGAACCGGACGTGCGAGTCACCCCGCATCCGGCTCAAGCCATTCCTCAGCCCCGATAGTAGGACCGAGCAATCAATCATCGATCGCGGCTTCGCGACGAGCAAAGTAAGACGACCACGCAGGATCAAAGGGATTTGCCTGCCCACGTATCTTCACGTGGCGAACAATTGAAATCATCGTGGCTCGGAACAACCGAATTACTCCGCGGTCATTAGTCCGCGCCATAAATGCCCAAGTACGATTTCCCTCTACCAGGAAGTATCTGTTCTTCATCGTTCCTTGCAACGTAGATGAAGTCGCGTTTGGTTAAGAACCACGCTGGCGAAGCGCAAGTCACCAGAGTGGGTTTTAGAGGGAGACATCCGGGGTTGTTTCGATAATTTTAGCCACGAATGGATCCTCAAACATATACCAATGGATAAGGCGATCTTGCGGCGATGGCTTAAGGCTGGATTTATCGATAAGGGAACCCTGTTCGCGACCGAGGCGGAAACTCCGCAAGGGGGCATCATCTCGCCTGTCATCGCAAACATGTCGTTGGACGGACTTGAAGCGGCAGTAGATGCCAGCGTAGGGCCGACGCCACGCGCGCGCCGAAAAGTCAAAGTCAACGTCAATCGCTATGCCGACGACTTCGTCGTAACCGGAGTATCGAAAGAGATTCTGGAACAAAACGTACTCCCTGCGATCAAGCAGTTCCTGATCGTTCGGGGTCTGGATCTCTCGGAAGAGAAAACCAGGGTCACTCACATCGCCGATGGGTTCGATTTCCTTGGGCAGAATGTACGTAAGTACGGCGGTAAGCTGCTCATCAAACCGGCCAACAAGAACGTGAAAGCCTTGTTGGAAAAGGTTAGAGGGTGTTAGGAACTTGTGGCCAGACCTGGTACCCTGGCGGAATGACAGTACGCAAGCCATACCCGACGGATGTATCGGACGAAGAATGGAGCTTTGCTGCTCCGTATCTGACCTTGATGAATGAAGACGCACCGCAACGCCGGTACGAACTGCGCGAGATGTTCAACGCGCTGCGCTGGATGGCGCGCGCGGGTGCATCGTGGCGCATGCTGCCGACAAATTTCCCGCCGTGGGAGATGGTCTACCAGCAAACGCAACGCTGGTTGAATGCGGGCTGCTTCGAAGCAATGGTCAGCGATTTGCGTTCGGTCATTCGGGTCGCGCAGGCGCGTCAAGGCCAGCCGAGTGCCGTGATTCTGGACGGGCGCACGTTGCAGTCCACCTGCGAGAGCGGACCGCGTGCGGGTTACGACGGCCATAAACGCAAACGAGGCAGCAAAGTCCACATGGCTGTCGACACATTGGGCCTTCTGCTCGCGGTACATATCACGCCGGCCAACGAGCAGGAGCGGGCGCAGGTGGCCGAGCTTGCGCGCCAGGTTCAGCAGGCAACCGGCCAGACGGTGAAACTTGCATTCGCTGACCAGGGCTATACCGGTGAAACGGCTCGACAGGCGGCGCATGACGAAGGCATCGAACTGCAGATCATCAAACTGCCCGAAGCGAAGAAGGGTTTCGTGCTGCTGCCGCGTCGCTGGGTGGTCGAGCGCAGCTTCGGTTGGCTCAACCGGTTCCGGAGGCTGGCGCGCGACTATGAGCGCCTGCCTGAAACCCTGGCAGGCCTACACTTCGTTGTCTTTGCCATGCTCATGCTCGTACATGTCGCACCGATTATTCAAAGTTCCTAACACGCTCTAGGGAAATCGTGAAGCAGAACAGAAGCGCCACACAGACGAATCTTATTTTACAACTCAACCCTGTGATTCGAGGTTGGGCCATGTACCACCGCCATGTGGTTTCCAAGTCTTGCTTTACGTCGATAGATGCTCATATGTGGCGCCTCTTATGGACATGGGCCATGCGTCGGCATCCCAATAAAGGCGCAGGATGGGTGTCTTCGCGCAGCAGCAGGTTCTGCTGAGCAGTGGAAAGCTCTCACCTGAACAACTCGCTCAGTGGCGCCAATCGCGCAACACCTGCGGTGACGTCCACTGCATTGACACCGTATTCGCGCAGTGGAAGGCGATGACCAGGTCGGCCGAAACCAGCTCCCGCGCTGCAGTTTCTCCGGTTATATCCTCGGCTACTGCTATGGCTCCTGTCGGACCTGCATCGGAAGCAATCGTCCTTCCCACATCCCAGGCGTTGCCGACATCGGAAGCATCTCTGGTGCGCCAAGGAAGTGCCGCCGGCGTGGCGCTTCCGAAACCCGTGGAGGCACAAGCCTCTTCGCCTACGGTCGCGTCTGCTCCTTCTAGCGCAAGTGAATCTCGTAGTACGACCGGCGTGAGCGCCGTCCTGATGGCGGCATTGCTTGTCGCCGTTGGTTTCGGCGCTCTGTTCCAACGCCGCAAGAGGAACGGTGGAAACACCGAAGAATCGCCAAGTAATGTTCGCGACAAGGACAAGCCCTGAGCGGACCACATTGAAAAGCATGAAGCGCGGCGACGCATTATTGTGATTTTCGGTGATGCGTCACTCCAGTCAATACACTAGCCCGAACAGTAGGCTCAGTCCATAACTGCTGGCCACGACGAGTGCGACGAGTATTGAGAAAAGGCCGCGCGCGTAGAAGCCGCGTGCAACGAGATAACCGGCATAGCCGAACACCACGCCGCTCGCACCGATGTGCACACAATCCGGCGCCGAGCATGGCGCCGGCAGTCGCCTCCCAGAAATTCGCAATGCGCGGCCACATCGTGAGCCAGCCAAGCACCAGCAGTCCGCCTGTGTTGGCGCTGATGTGCCACAGCCCGGCGTGCAGCCACGGCGCAAACAGGATGCCCTGTAGGCCGCCCAGCGTGCGCGGGACACGCCGTGACGGTTCAGATGCAGGAAAGGCACGAAACCGATAGAAAGAACGTCGCCCACATCAAGCCGACGAAAAGTGCGAGCAGCGCGACCCGGGCCTTGAGTTGGCCGACGGAAGAACCAGCGGCTCGCGATGGGGCAGTTGGCACACTGGGTTGCGACATCTCCGATTCTCCAGAGTGGTATCGACGGGTTGCGGGTCGCATCACTTGCGCTAGACTGGCTTGAGCAACTGGAAGGAGACTTGGATGATACGCAAGACGCTCAATACCTCGCAGCTTCAGCAGGAGGTCAACCGGAGAATCCATCGACTGCAGGAAATCGTCGAGGATGGCGTGAAGATTCGTGTGCCGCGGCCGCAGTTGCAAGAGGCTGACAAGACAGGCTGCAACTGGAACATGACTCACTTCGGCAACGCGGTCGGCTTCGAGCGCGACATCGAGGGCGTGCTCAAAGCCGTGCGTTCGGAATACAACCTCAACACCGAAGTGAAAGACACCCGCAACCCGTTTGGGGACTAACCGCGAAAGACATCGGCTCCCTGTTCGTTTTTGATGGGCGGCGCAGTGTTGGTGCGCTTATCTCAAATGGTCTCCCTTGCGTCATTGCGGTTACAAGCGAGACATTGACACTCGAAACAGGATTTACGGTCTCGGTGAGTAGCTTTTGCGTGCGTAGCAAGAGTGGAGCTCGTGTGTCGATTCGCGTGTGCCACGCGCAGACTATCTGTAGCGAAAGCTAGCGTTCGCGATACCGACTCGCGGCCTCACCGTCAGATGACCGGAATCTGTCGGCCGTCGGGTCCAGATCTTACGCAGCTCCGGTACGCCGCTCCAGTTCCGCTGTCGTACGCTCCAGCGCCTGCACGATCATCGCCTCATCGGGCAACACCGTCTGGTATTCCGCCGCGAGAATCTTGTTCGGCAGGTTGTCCAGCGCGTAGTGTGCTTCCGCCGCACCTTTTTCAGCGCAAAGGATCAGACCGACCGGTGGATTCTCCCCAGGCTTCATCCAGTGCTCGCGCGCGTAGTTCAGATAGAGATGCATCTGCCCGGCGTCCGCATAGCTGAAGCGACCGACCTTGAGATCGATGATGACCAGGCATCTCAGACGTCGATGGAAAAACACCAGATCGACCCTGAACCACGTGTCGTCGATTCTCAGGCGGCGCTGCCGGCCGACGAAAGCGAAGTCGTCGCCGAGCTCCAGCAGGAAATCCGCCAGATGCTGGATCAGCGCCTCCTCAATATCCGACTCCGAGTACTCGTCCTTGATGTCGAGAAACTCAAGGACGAACGGGTCGCGAATCGCCTCCTCCGGCGTGAGGACATCACCCGGCTGGGCATCAGCGGCTTTCCTGAGCAGCGCCGCCTTGTTGCGCGACAGCGCCAGCCGCTCGTAAAGCTGGCTACCGATCTGGCGGTCGAGCTGACGCACCGACCAGCCTTCGCGCAACGCCTCTGTTTCATAGAAAGCGCGCGCGGCCGGTGTCTTCACAGAAAGCAGGCGCACATAGGCGGACCACGGCAACGTAAAACGGGTGGCAAGCGCCATGTAATCGGGCGCTGTTGCCGTGGTGTCGACAACGTCTTTCGCCGGCAGCGATTTTCCAGACAGTGTCTGGACATTTTCGGGCGCTGCCGATTTTCCAGACACTGTCTGGAAAATCTCCGCCGCCGGCCACGCGACATAAAAGGCGCGCATGCTGGCCAGATTCGCCCGGCCGAATCCGCGTCCGAAACGGCGCGTCAGGTCCTCCGCGAGCCGGGCGATCAGCGCCTGTCCGTAACCGGCGCGTGCCTGCCCGCCCTGCTCACTGGCGACGATCCGCCGCCCGATCTCCCAGTAGGCAGCGGTCATCACGGCATTGACGTTGCGTGCCGCCGTGCGTCGCGCCGATTCGACGACACTGACCACTTCCTTGTGCAGCCCGGCATAGTCGCCGGGCGCGATCGCCACCTTCGTCATGACGCGTTGACGGCATCCTTGAACGCCTTGCCGGCCGTGAACTTGACGGTCCTCGCCGCGGGAATCTGCATTTCGGCGCCGGTCGCCGGATTGCGGCCGACCCGTGCGGCGCGCGCACCCGTGGAAAACGAGCCGAAGCCGATCAGCTGGACGGTATGGCCCTTCGTCACCGCGCCGGTGATCGCTGCGATCACTGCGTCGATCATCTCGCCAGTCGCGGCCTTGCTTTCATCGGTTGCCGCCGCAACCGCATCCACCAGTCCCTGCTTGTTCATGGTTGATTCCTCGTTGTGGTTGTGATGTCGCCACCCTACCCGATCGGCCTGCCTTCACGCAATCACGACTAGCGGGCGGTCCAGTTCTGCCGCAACCGGATCAAGTTAAGGTGCATTGACTTCGCCACGCGCCGTCAGGGTCCGTCGGAAGCGCCCGGGCACGGCAGATCAATCGCGAATCTCGTGCCCGTTATCGGGCGTCGACCGGAAAGCGCGATGCAGAAAAAGCACACATCTGATAACCGGAGTCATCGCGGACCGGCCATGACGCGAACGGCGGGCTGCCGGCAGGAACCTGTACCGGACCGATGGGCGGCGCACGGTGCCGGCGTGCCACACGCTCAGCGACTCCCGGGCGGTCGGGTCGACAGGGTGCGCCGGTACTGATCGACTTCGAGCAGCAGATGGTCGATGCGCTCGCGCAGCTGGACATTCTGCGCGCGCAACGCGTCCGCCTCACCGCTCGCCTGCAGCCGCACCGCATCGTTCTGCATCTTGAGAAACCGCTCGGTGCCGGCCAGCTGCGTGGCCGTCTGCGCAAGGGTCGTGGCGCCGATGCCGGCGCGTTCGATCGATGCGTACAGATCACCGAGCAGCCGGTTCACATGTTCACCGGCCAGATCCCGCGCGGCATGCGCTTCGCCGAGCTCGCGGTGTAGTTGCGCGGTCTCCTGCTCATGCCGCCGGATCCGCGCATGGGCATCTTCCAGCGCCGCCTGCAGCAGGGCCTGCTGGCGAGTCTCGCCCACCCCTCCGTCATCGTGCATAGTGACCGTCCTGTTGTCGACGGCCCGCTCGCGCTGTGACGCGTACCACGGCGCAAGCGCCTCGCGCACCACCGGGGCGAGCGCCTGTCGCATCAGATCGAGATCGAGCGGGCGGTTGTCCGCACTGCCCGGCTGCGAGATCGGGGCGAGCGCCTGCGCGCGCAGGATCGCCTGCTGGACCGTCGGCGCACTCGGATGGCGCTGGACGCCGACCTGCGGCGCGACATCGCGCAGCAAGCGGCTGTAGGTGGTCGCACCAAACACGCGGCCGGTAATGGCTCGGACTTCCGCGATCAGCCCATCCAGAAAGCGCGCGTTGTCGCGCGGGAAATCCCGGTCGATCGCCGCAATGCCATTCATGATGGCGAGCAGTTGTGCATCATTCCACTCAATCCGGGGTCGGCCCATTGTTCAGCTCCTCGGGGTCCGTCAGAAAAGCGTGCCCTGCCGCGGATCGCGCGCGGGCGGCTTTGATGCCTTCACCGGACGCGCCAGGCTCCGGCGTTTCGTGATCCGGCGCAGATGGGCCACGAGTCGCACCACCACACCATCGACCGTCACGGTCAGACTGAAGTGACCGGTTTCACCCAGCGCCCTGGTGCCCCGGCTGTCCACCAGGGCGCGCAGCGAGGGATGAAGCGCATGCCGGCGGGCACGCGCGCCAGCTGCGCACGGCTCATGCCGGGCCAGCAGTCGGCCACGAGGCGTTTGACGGGATCCGGCAGTGAATCCGGCGCGAGGTCGGCCGGCAGTCCCAGCGCCACCAGTTCGAACGTGTCAGCCATAGGCACCCCGCCCTTCCGTCGCCGCGGTCCTCGCCTCGTCACGCATCGCTCTGATCTGCCCGTCCATCCGCCTGCCCGCTTTGTGTGTCCTTTGATGCTACCGATTCTGCCATAGTCATCGTCATTTTTACCATCGTATTTATTACTTCACCGTCCACTAGTGGACATTACCGCCATAATGTTTAATAGATAAAAATCTACGAAATATGCTTTGTTAAATTAGTAATTCTAATCATTAAATTACTTATATTTTGAGCGAATCCAATGTGAAATGCCGTAGCCCCTTGTTCTGCGGTTGTCGTTAAGTACATCTGCGGCAACACCGGTCATGCAACCAGGTGCGTTGCACATAACGACACTGAGATATGCCGCGCAAAAAATTTTTGCATGCCGCGCGGCCGCAAAACCGTACGGCGAATCAACCGATGAAGCGCGCGCCAACCATGCAAACCGTATCGCGTTGCCGCCCGAAAGATCCCGACAACCGCGTGGCGCTGCTCAGTGCCGCGCGTGACTTGTTCCTGTAATTCGGACCTGGTGGCGTGACCGTCGACGAGATCGCCGAACAGGCCGGTGTGTCGAAGATCACGCTCTAAGCCAATTTCGCCGACCATGACGCGCCGATCGAGGTGGTGATTGCGCAGGAATCCCAGCGCATCGACTCGAACGACTACCTTGCAGAAGCACGCGGCAAGGATTTCGAAACGGCGATGATCGGTCCGGGTGAAAGGATTTCAGTTTTCTGGTGAACTTCCAAATGGTCAGACTGGAGCAGTTGACCACCGTCTCAACCGAAAGTCATCCCACCATGGCCCGCTGTTTTTCGAAGTCGCACTTGGCCGCTACTAGCGCCGTCGCGTAGCACCGACGAGTTTCGGAGCGAGCCGCAGTGGCGTCGTGTTGTTCATGCGATTTTATGGCTGTTTGGCCGCCAGCACGAAGCATCGCGTATCGCGAGCGGACGGAGCCTACTCGGGTTTGACATTTGTGGGATAGATGATTTTTAAAAGACCGTTAGTTGCGTTTTTCAGTAAAGAAGCGGCATTACGGGGTACCACGGGTGCCTTAGCAACACCATCTGCTCGACCGACCGCGACTACATGCGGGCCAGAGTAGTCATCTCTTGTTCAGGCGTCAAACAGCCAGATTCCCAAGCCGGTCGGTTTTCCCGAAATAGCGTTCGAAACAATACCTACGCAAAACGTAACCCGCTCCGCCACGCACGCGATTTCGGCTCTGTCACGTGGACAAGGTCGCGTAAGATTGCGCGATGAAGAAGACGAACTTTCAACTCTCTTTACCAGGGCCACCGGTCCCAGGCTGCGGTGATCAGCCACGCCGTACGCTGGTATTTTTGGTTTCAGCTAAGCCTTGTTGATATTAAGGAGTCACTGTTAGAGCGTGGATGATCGTAAGTCACGGGACGATCCACCGTCGGTGCGACAAATTCGGTATGAGCTTCGCGCGTTGCGTCAAGGCAGCTTACCGCAAGCCGGGCAGCACATCGCATCTTGAAGAGGTGTTTGCAACGTTGCGCGCCGTGCCTTACATGCTGTGGCAGGCGTTCGACCAACACGGCCTCGAGTTTGACACCCTACAACAGAAGCGGTGCGACAACGCCACAGCGAAACACTTCTTCACACACGTACTGGCCGCCTACCCCGAGAGGCCACGCAACATTGTTACTGACCGCCTGCGCAACTATCCGGCCGCGACAGCCGAGATCCCGGCGTGGGCCAACTTCAGACACGTGCGCGTCAAGGCCTGCGCCCATGTCAGCAACCGCGCCGAAAACAGCCAGCAGTCGGCGAGAACGCGAACGTCAAATGCGTGGTTGCCGTTATCCCGAACGCACCCCGGTTTTCCTGTCGGACTCCGGCCCGATCCGACAGCACTTCGCGCTCAAGCGGCACTCGCACCGTGCGTCCCTTTGTCGAATACTCCTCACCGCACGCTTCGTAGTGTGTCGTCCTCTCACTGGCCTCAGTCAAATCTGTCTGCTTTCTGAGCAAGCACCTCTGCCTTAAGTCATTGCACCTTCAACACTCCAACGTGATAGTGCCCGGCGCAGCACACCAGCCTAGAGAGTGCTCCCAAGACACAAATCGGTCTGCGACTGACGATCAAAGAACTCTCTTTCTGGACAACTGTAGGGTTACCACGAAATACGTATCATTTGTTACATTTCACCTGATTCGGCATACCTCCTTCTCAACTCGACGGATTTTTGCCCAGCTAGATGTCGGGAGTGCGCTTTATCGTGAAACATTCAGGGAAATAGGGTCACCAAGTGCCTGTCGCTCCCTGTCAGCATTGACTTTCCCTAGTTTTCCAACCCGATGGCCGATGTTTCACGCCAACTCGACTCGGCTGATAGCTATCTTTCCAAGTGGTTTCAGACGTCTCCGTCCGAAGATCGAGAGGTAATGCTTTCATTTCTCCCAAGCGCGACGTGAATACCTCAACGTGACCTTGTCTCAGCTTTGGCCTGTGATCTTAAATAAATAGGGTCATATCAATAATTATTTTCATTCTGCGACATGCAGACTCCTGCGGCACAAACGGGATAACCGGTAACAGAGAAGTCTCCGTGTAGACCACTCGTGGATCGGAACGCGTGGCTGCTACTGTAGTCTTCGGACCAAAGAGAATTTCAAGTGCCAATCTGAGAATCATGCGGATGGCCAACGGTTGGGTTTTTATGACGCTCGCTCCTCACGAGAGCCCCCCGGCGGACACTCGACTAACAGGACCATTAACCTTCGGAAATCCGAGAGCGAACAGCGCTCGGCTGACATCGATCGCCTTCAAAGCCTTAGTGATTTACAACAGAGTACTAGGCTATCTTCGCGAGCGAGGTGCATTGATTGCTACCGAGTCGATCGCATAGTCCGACAGACAAAGCTCCAACCGTCACCAATGTGACGGTCCGGCATATGGATAGAAAATTGCTGCGACCACGCAATGGTGGGCTGTAGGTCTCCTCCATGTGTCGGCTGGTGCCAGCAGCTTGGGAGAAGTCTTTAACTCAGGCCTCGTACGACTGGAAAGGCGGCCTTCACACGGTTTCGCACGCGTTGGTGCCGTGCTGGCTATTGCTCAACTTGAACTTCCCGGAAGATGAGGCAACAACCCGACGCCAGGATAGGTTGATTTAAGCCGATCGGTCGCATCATCCTAACAGGCGATCGAACATGGCAGGTCCGTTCTTGCCGATCCCCTGAAGGCTTCGCGAAGATCTACGGCCGCAGTGATCACCCTGAGACGGTCGACCAAGCTATGGCCTTGGCGGTCGCCGCGCTTGAGGGGATTACCCCTCGGCATGTAGCTTCGGCCTCAGATACACGTACAGCTGAAGACACAGGGGACTTCGAAGTTCGGCAAATTGATCGCCTTTTACAACTGGCTCGGAGGTACCTGGTAGCTTTGTGCCGCGTATTTGGGCTAGACAAGTCCGACGCAAGTGTGCGTTCCTTTGGTAGTGCGAGGGGCTCATCGGGGTTCAGATGGTGGATGACGTCGATCTCGCTAACCCGCTGTTCGCGTCCAAGGTTGTGCCGGATGGCGATGCGCAAGGCACGCTCGCGCATGAACACATGCCAGTCTGCAGCGCGCCTTCTAGGATCGCTGCCGTGCACGGTTGCATTGCGTTCTCGTTTATAAAGACGAGGCGCGATCTTGAAGCTGTATGCGCGTGTCTCAATAAATATCGCGGACAATCAAAGTTGTCGCGTGCCTACACAAAGAATCCTAGGAGTTTCCTTCTCCCCGCTGGAATGTCCCGGGGAAAGTTGACAAGGTCTTCGCGCGTCCACGGCTGTGAGTGTCGTACACGGGCCAACTCAGTCTGCGCCACCCGGTCTTTCGTTGCGTCACGGGCTGAGTGCACCTTAACGCGCTGGCGATTTTTTGCAATGGGTACCCTGACGCTCAAATCAGACGTTATGTGATTCAAACGCGGCACGCTCGCGTGACTCGTAGACAGCCGTTACCTCGCCGACAATTCATGGAAGGCGGGGACGGATCCAAGAGTTGTCGAGTTCGATGACCCGATGACAATCGACCGAACATTCCCTAGCGCGCGGTGAAGTGATTCCGAACCCTCTTGGATCTCGAATGTACGTCAGCGGCGTAGCAATGGGCGGTAGCCCTCGCTGCTTACGGGTAACTCAGGTGGGCCGCGAGAAGATGCCGCAGGCGCGATACGCCGGAGATTTAAGACTTCACCGTTCGGCACGCGTACTGGCCCGATCTTGAAGTAGACAATCGGCCAGACGCGCCTGCTACAGTGCTGAAAATCCAAGCGCCGGCGGCCCCCGTTCGTGCATATTTTTCGTGGCCTGTACGCACAAGGCGGACCGAATGTATGTCGTCGAGGGCTGAAACAAGTATCCACTGCGCGGAGTGCGTCTCTGGGTGATTGTGTGACAAACGGATGCTCGCTTGCATGGACGATCTCCGTGAAGCCGATCGGATGTCGCGTTGCCTAGTTTTCCCACACTCTTTCTGGCACGTGTTTGGTCCGCAAGCGGCCGCCGAGGGAGTTCCGAATGACGCGAGTTCAACACGCATGGCTACTTGCACAAGTTCAGGCAACTTTCGATCTATGTTCAGGGGGAAACGCGACACATGACGCGTGAACTGGAGCGCTCCTGATCCCGCAGTATTAGCTGTGAATGACGACACGGCCGAACATTGGGCTTGTCGCGTTCAGAATACGGCGAGGCCGCTTTACGACTAGGTAGCCGATCTGGGTCGCCTCGCAAGTGTGCCTCCACCGAGAGTGTGCCTAGTAGCACACTCTCTCATCCATCGGTCACCGGGGAAAGACTGGAGCAGAGTGATTAAGTTCGTGCGGGCCCGGTGGATCCGCCGCTGGTCAGCCGACTCAGACCACCTCGCAAGCAGGGCTCATCCGAAAAGTGTGCCTAGTAGCACACTCTCGTTCGCCGCCATGTACCGCCGGCCCGCGCAGATTTGTAGCCAGTCGCCCGAAAGCCACGCGTTGAACACGCATCCGAATCGCGTGCACGGTTAGCTGTATTGGACACTGAATCCGGCTGTCGAAAAAAAACCCGCATCAAAGCGGGCTCCAAATCCATTGGCGATGACTTCTCTCAAGAGGGACCGCCATTAAACAACTCGCTGATGACCTGACGTATCCGGGTCTCCTGTGCCTCCGACAGGACACCCGTTTTGATTTTTACGGTGAAGTTGTTCACGTCCTTGGTAATGCTGCCTGCGTGAGTATTCCCAGCGAAGAACTTCTCAATCGAACGCTCCCGAGCCGTTGTACTAGATGCACGACGTCCCAGCAACGCGGCAATCGCCGGCGCGTACTTACCCTGGTCAAGGTTTCCCGATACAACATCCGGCCAAAGTTCGCGGGCAGCGCCTATAGCATTCTCACCATGCTTCTTGATGACATTCGCTATCGCATCGGCGGCATTGCCGCCAATGAGCGTCGGATTGATATCAAGCTCATTCGTGATGAACTCAGGCAGGCTGTCGAATGCGAGGTATCTGTACAGCCCTCGCCGGCTCATGCCGACGGCTTCTGCCAAGCGCGTGCGATTCGGAAATTCTTTTTCTGTACGACGAATGGAAATGGAAATCTCATAGTCGGCCAAGTCGTCTCGACCGATGTTCTCCACCAACGCCAGCACGGCCATATCCTGGTCTGTGCAATCAACAACGAGAACTTTGATTTCCTCAAGTCCAGCTAGTTTGTGCGCGCGCCAACGTCGCTCGCCCGCAACGATCTGATTGGCAAACTCTGTCCGGCGAACGACGATTGGTTGTAGCAACCCGACCTCCCGAATCGACTCCGCAAGTTCAGATAACTTCGCCTCGTTGAAAACCTTCCGAGGCTGCCATGGGTTCGGCACTATCTCTGACACGGGCAGCACAGATTGCGCACCACGCGTCTCCAACTCCTGAATCTTGATATTTGCCGCAGCCAAGGCGGCAGCCATTCCGGGTCCCGTCTTGGGTTTATCGCTTGTTGGCCTAGAGGCTGCGACCTCGTCCTTTGGGATATCTGAAGCAGCGCGCAGATTGGCGGTCTGCTCGGCCATTCGAGCACGGATATTCATTTGCCGAGTCTCCACTGTTCGACGTACATGTCATCAATCCATTTGCAGTACTCCCTGAGTGGTTGACGAACCCGCTCGACAGTTTTCGAACTCGCGTCCTTCTTGCTCAGGTCAAACACGGTCGACAACGCAAGCGCGCCGCTACTCATCGCCGAACTCGCCGGAATTTCGGTTGTCGATAGCCAATCGCCGTATGCCCGTTGAGTCCATGGACGAACCACAGATGCAGACGAAGTCGGGCTGTTATCGACCTTTGAAAGGATGACAGAGATGAAGTCGTAGGCCTTGCTGGCCTCCTTCTCCATGAAGTTACGCGCGATGTCAGAGAACAGCCCCCAGAATGACACCGAACTGATGAAGTCCAGGCTCTCCGGAACCAGCGGCATGACCATCGAATCCGCAGCCATTAGCGCATTGAGCGTCAGGTAGGACAAAGAAGGCGCCGTATCGAGGACGATGTAGTCGTACTGGCTGCGAAGCGGCGCGAGACCTTCCCGCAGGATTGCCCAGAATTGAAAGCTGGGCTTGGTCTTTAGCATCGACGGAATGTAGAACTCCGCACTGAACAAGGAGGGGTGTGCTGCGATGACGTCCAAGCCGTCCCAGTATGTCTGCTTGATGAACGATGCCAGTCCACCTTCAATGGTCTGGTCATAAATGAACGGCAAAACAGTTGAATCCTCATCAACCTCCTTCTCTGCATACAGCCCGCATAGCTCGGACAATGATGCTTGCGGATCCAGATCGATGGCAAGCACCCTCCGACCTCGGAGCGACAATCCTTGCGCAAGACACATCGACGTCGTCGTTTTGGTCGAACCGCCTTTGAAGTTGGCGACGAGGATGACCTTCCCGTCCGCATCGCGCGACCCAGTGACCAACGGCGACTGATATATTTCGGACAGCTGCTGCACGTAAGTCCGCGTCTCGGCAAGCGTGAAATGGCGGCTACGACCAGTGCCCGATGCTTCACCCGGTGGCAACGTGCTGCCTTCCCTTGTAGCCTGGTAATGAATCTTCGTGCGGTCCAGCCCGCAAAGCTCGGCGACCTCCGCCGTTGTGAATGACGGAGCCGATTTTCGCGGTTTCGGCGTCAGAATACTGTTACGCAGGTCCTCTGTGAGCGTGTTAAGCGTCTCCGCAAAACCCGCAAGTTCACTCAAGGTCACTCTTCGCGTAATTGCCGGGAATTCTGCTTTAGACATGGTTTTTAAGGTTTAGTCCGGAATCGAGACGAAGTGTAGAATACTAGAAAAATACAAAACAGTGCCACTAACTTAACGTCGGCCCTCAGAAAACCGAGTTAAGTGGCTGCCTTGGAACAAAAAACATCTGTGAATTTCATAATGTGCAAAGAATTTGCGTCGACAGTTCATATCCTATGACCGTGCTTTGAAACGTCATGGTGAGGAAAATTGTTGAATCAGTTGAGATCCGGTCCGCAAGGTGGGTGAGAAGTTTTGTTAAATACGGAACGGCAAGAGAGCAGTTGCGCCGATTCGACGCATATGTAGGGCACGCCGTCTTGCAATACTTCAGAGTCACTGCGCATAGCAAGGCGCCTCACAATATTCCTCACCATTACACGCCTTGCCAATCCGCTCCACAATTCAGCTCACCATGAGCGAGCGGCATCCATAACATAATTATCCAACGAAACTTCTCACCATCCAATTAGGGACCAGCGACTCCGCAACCTGTCACGAGCGTGCTCAAAATCGCGGAGCCAAAAGTCGGCGGCCGCCTAGATAGGCTCTAACGACCGAGGCCAGAACCCCGTTCTTCTGATTTGTCCGAGGGTGGAGCTAGGCAATACAAATGTCCTCACTGTCCCCAACAAAAAATCTCACCTCCGTCGCACGTTGACTGCGGAAAACCTCGCCACATAAGGCTCTGTCGACATCACTTAAGGCTTCAACAATTCCTCTCACCATCGTATTGGCGGCAACAGGAACTCTCACTCTGCACTTGTAAACACTTCACTCTCATAGAGGAATTTCATTCACTTTGCGCCACAAAACGGCTCACCTCTGAAACAAAATCACTCACCTTAGCAGGGTTAAGTCTTTGTTTTCGCAGGAATTTGATCATCCCTGTATGTAGGTGTGTTTGTTGTTTCTAAGACTTTAAGAACACAAAACCAACGGCCGACAATAGAAGCGACGTAGCATTCAGACGACACCATGGTGAGTCTTATTGTTGATCTGCTTGGCTACGAAGGTGGGTGAGCCTTATTGTTGAAACAGCCATTTTGATGGTGAGCCTTTTTGTTTTGACATCTCACCTATGCGTGTTAGAGTTTTCCGCGGCTAACGACCAAGAAAAGAGGGCCATGATGTCAACCGACGTATCGACGCGCGCTACATCGCGCCAGATGTCACTCGAACTGTTTGAGGAGATGTTAGCGACCGATACGCCGATCCATAAGTCCACCAAGGAAATCGGTTATCAGCGGAACAACGTTTTCGTCGATGTCACGGATGTCGGAGTCACAGCGCGTCGCCTGCTCGATGCGGCGCACTTCATCGTAGCGCAGGAGTCAACGACACCGAAATACTACGACGTCGAGCTGAGCTACTTCAGATGGCTTATGCGTTACGACAGCTACAACTACAAGCACCTTAGAGCCGTCGTATCCGAAGCACAGAAAGCCCTAATCCAAGTGTCGGCTGCACCGCAGGGTAGCACTTCACCCGAAAACGAGAAATGGGTTTCCGTGCAATTGCTCGGCATTGTCGGTATCGACAAAGGACGCATAACATTTGAAGTCCCACAACCGCTTATCCGTCACATCAAAGATCCGGAAAAGTCTCACTGGTTGAGCCTTCGGATCACGTCGGCCTTCACCCTCACTTATGCACGTGCAATCTATGACCATGTCATTGCGTACGTGACGGAGGGCATTACGGATTGGTTTGAAATTGATTTGATCCGCAACTGGCCAGGCAAAGCGGGCTCCAGCGCGACAGTTTTTAAGTATTTCAAGCGAGACAGCCTCGAGCCTGCTGTAAAGCAAATCAACGAGGTCTCTGACATCGAGCTAAGTTATGAGACGCGCACCGAAAGCCCCAAGTCCAAGAAGATTGACCGGATACGCTTCAGGCTTTCCAGGAAGGAAGGGGCCGACACTGTCCGTGCGAGCTTGATTGGGTTGAAGGAAACCTACACTACATTGAAAACCGAATTTGGTTTTACCGAAAAGCAGTTCAATGTTATCTCGCAGAACCGCGCCATCTGGTCCGACGAACGCATCGTTGATGCAATCGAATACACCCGCGCGAAAATTGATGACGCGAAGGTGACAAAGAGTCCTGCCGGCTATTTGATGAAGGCCATCACTGAGGGCTACAAGCTTTCAGAGGCTGAGCGCCGGATGAAAACGGTACTGGCCCAGAAAGCCACCGAAGAGAAGGTAGAGGTGGCTGCCAGAGTCAATACCAGAATTGCCGTTGAAGCGAACAGCGTGGCTCGTGAGGAAGAAGCCAAGCGGCGATTGGCCGACGAGGTCCGTGCCGGTCGCGAATCGTTCGACCAAGCCGATGCACGGGCGAGGAAAGATTTCATGCGCGCCTACATTGCGTCTCCTTCTGGCAAGCTGGCTATCAAGCGTCTCAAGTTCAACATAGCCTCCATTGGCGAAGCAGAGGTGCTAACCCACGCGGATCTTTCCTTTGCCTTCTACCATTTCGTGTACCTGCGCAACAGACCCAAGGCGGCCCGAGCACGCGCCTGACCGGGCGAAAACCATGGGGAGATGTAGTTCACCAGCAGGCGTGTTGTGCCGGTAGTTGCGGCGAGCATGCCGATGCAGGAGGCGAACACAACCCAAAGAGCGCAAAGAGTCGCGTGAATCGCAAAATAAACTACCGTAGCATCCGACATCAAGATCTAGAGCGAAGAGCCCGTTGTGGTGATATGCATGTACATCGAACATGCAGCGGACGCCGCACTAAGGCTCTCAAGGGAGCCTGTATCCTCCGCGCGTTCCTTTCCCCCGAAGTGAAGGGTTGCCTTGAGCGAGACTGTGAAACTACCCCGTCGCCAGCACAGCCCGGACGGCGGTGCTGTGCAATCTTTCAAGCTGAGCGATGTGCGGGAACATCCGCCGAATCTCCGGTGATTCGATGCGAATATGCATAGCCCGCTCGTCGTCTACTAATCGCACTGGCGGCGTTCCACTGTCTTTGCGTGCGTTGATGATAGCCGATACAAAAGCGTCCAAAGCCAGCTGCGGGCTTTGACGCAGCAATCGAGCGTTCTGCTGTACCACCGTAGTCCCGAGGGCCTCGATAAGTAGTGCAATTGCCCGGGCTTTGCGAACAGTGATCCCGCTGCCACCCCCAATTTCCAGAGTCTGAATGACCTCGACCGGTAGCCTTGCGGCTGCACAGGCTCTAGACACCTGAGCCGCGGAAATTCCCAGGTCAACGGCGAGCGAAGTCTGTGACTGCCACAACTTGTTCTGCAAGAGATGTTCGTAGAATTGCCCGAGCGTGACAGCGGATGCGGAGTTTTCTCGCAACCTCGCATGCTTGATCATCGATGTGTGGCGCTCGACTTCGTTATTTGAGTTTATTGTTCAGTTTCACTTTCGAAGGCTTTGGGCCGGATGTTCTCGACGAACCTACCCTGCGCGGACGTCAAGTCAAGCAGCCCGCTCTAGTTATCCGACTGCGCAACGCAGGTGTCTGGATGCAGGCGCAACGACTTTCCCTGTTTGTTGCTGTATAAGCGCGAACCATGTGCGTGGCCCGCGTATTGCTGCAGAAAGGGAAATGCAGCGTGTAATCGGTTGCACGCACTCGACGATTTGTGTCCAAACCGATTCCACGCGAACCTATTGAATCTTCATTGAAAAATCGTAACTATTCAGCGGTTGTAAACTGGAACCAGGCCATGCATAGTGAAGGACATGACGAAGATGCCCGACATCAAGGATCTGACGCCTGAACAGAAGGACGCACTGATCGTCGATCTTGTGAGGCGTCTGAACGAGCTTGAGGCGAAGCTTGAGAAGGACAGTCATAACTCCAGCAAGCCACCATCAAGCGACGGCCCGAAGCGCAAACCGAAGTCGTTGCGCGGCGTAAGCGGTGCACGCCCGGGAGCGCAGCCCGGTCATAAAGGCAAGACGCTAAAACGCGTGGCGCAACCCGATCACATTGAGATTCACCCGGTGGCGCGGGTGTGCGATGCATGCGGGGCACGGCTTGATTCCACACGGATCACCGTGGTGACTGAAGGACGTCAGGTGATCGATTTGCCGCCCACGCGTTTTGAGGTGACCGAACATCGCGTGCAGATCGCACAGTGTCGCTGCGGCAAACGTCATTCGGGCGTGTTTCCCGAAGGCGTAAGCCAGGCGGTGCAGTACGGTGCCCAGGTGCGCGCCGCGGCAGTCTATCTGACGCAGTACCAGCAACTGCCAGTGGGACGCACCGCTCAGGCGCTGACGGATCTGTTCGGTCTGCGTGTGAGTACCGGCACCGTGCAGCACAGCATTGATCAGGCAGCACATCTGCTGGCGCCCGCAGTTGAACAGATCAGCCAGGCACTGCATAAGCAGCCGGTCGTGCATTTCGATGAGAGCAGCATGCGCGTGGGACGTACGCCCCACTGGCTGCATACCGCGTCAACGCGCACGCTGAGCTGGTACGGTGCGCACCACAAGCGCGGTCGCGAGGCACTCGACAGTTTCGGCATTCTGCCTGGCTTCACGGGCATCGCGGTACATGACGGCTGGCGACCGTATGCCTACTATGACTGCGACCATGCGCTATGCAATGCCCACCATCTGCGCGAGTTGGTGTTTGTGCTGGAGTCCACCGGGCAGGCGTGGGCCCAGCAGATGATTGATCTGCTGTGTCAGGCCAAACGCGAGAGTGAGCTCAGTCTGGCCTGCGGCAACACGGCACTGAGTCGATCGCGCCAGCGCTATTACGCCAGGCGAAGTCGGGCGCTGATTGCTCTGGGAGACAGGCTTAATCCCCAGCAGGCGCGCGAGTCCAGGCGCAAGGAGCGGCGCGGCAAGATCAGGCAGAGCTTTGCCTACAATCTGCTGCGCCGCCTGCACACACAGACGCGCCAGGTATGGCGTTTTATTGCAGATCACCGTGTGCCGTTCGACAACAATCTGGCCGAGCGCGATATCCGCATGCCCAAACTCAAGCAGAAAATATCAGGGTGTTTCCGCTCTGTCTGCGGCATGGAGGCGTTCTGCACAATCCGCTCCTATCTCGCCACTTTGCGTAAGCAGAACCGCTCGCTGATCGATGCGCTGGCCTTGAGCTTTGCCGGTTTGGTCGTTTCGCCCCTGCCGGCCGCTGAATAGTTACGAAAAATCGGCGCCTTCGGCGTCGGACGGTGCTGTGCAAAGTGTGCAAGCCGTTAGGCCGGCGACGATACGTTTTATCAAATAGCCGAACGGCACATTAGCCGAAAAGCTGGGTAATTTTGTGGGTCATTTCGGCTAAGGGCGTCCAACTGATTACGCCCACCGTCCGAGAGGGAATCCAACTTAAGACATCTCGAGAAAGCGCTCGAAAATCGCATCTCTTTTGCATGAAGTCCTTGCTTGAGGCGCTGTTCCAATTGAGTAGGCCCAATTGGATTGTCCGTAATGCGTTTCTTCCGAAGCAAAAAACAGATCGCGCTTTCAACAGCACCCGGTGTCTACTCGCAAGAGGACCCGGAGAAGATCATTTTTGATCGCGGCACCCGGCTGCGCGTTGAAGCGAACCACTGGAAGATGCTGTGCTTCGTGCTCGCGTTCATTGCCGGTGGTGCGGTCTGGACCCGGCAGCCGCCTCCGTCGGTAGTAAAGGCCTACGGCGTCTCGTCTGACGTTGCCGGTCACCCGGTCCTGACGCAGCTCGCTGCGTATAAGCCGGAAGACCAGGCCCTGCGAATGTCAATGAAAGATTCGGTCGAGCGCTGGTTCACGATCGAGCCGGTATTGACCGACAGCCTCGAGAACTCCCGCATGGCCCGCAATATCAATGCGGTCAAGGCGCAGATGGTGGGCAACGCACGCAATCAGTTCGGTGCCTGGCTGAAAGAGGATGCGCCGTTCCAGGCGATCACCACCAACCCGAAGCTGGTGCGTGAAGTAAAGGTCACGAATGTGTCTTTGCTCGAAGACTCAACGGCGATCGTTGAATTCACCACGAGTACGACCGACAGCCCGACCTCGAAGCCGGTCGTCCAGAAGTACGCGCTGACCTGGCGCTACCAGATCGTGCCGCCTGCCGCCGAGGACGCCTTGACGGCCAACCCGTACGGCATCTTCTATCCGTTCACCAATCTGCAGAAAACGTCATGACGCGCCCACACCATCGACTGACTTCGCTGGTCGGCACGATCGCATGCGTGCTGACCTGCCTGCCGACGTTCGCGGCGAAACCCGGCGCGCTGCCCTCGGCCGCGTCGCAGGAAATCGCGAATCTGCTCGGCGATCCGATGAGCCCGGTCAATCCGTACAACAGCGGAACCGATCCGCTGACGATGCCGGGGGACGCGCGCATGGCCGTGTTCCCATACAGCCGCGACCAGATCTTCAAGGTGATGACTGCGCCGCTGAAGACGACGACGATCGAGCTTGCGCCAGGCGAGTCGCTTGTCGCGGACCCGGCGCTTGGCGATTCGATCCAGTGGGTCGTGGACACGGACGGCGCCAACCATGTCTTCGTCAAGCCGACGAAACCGGGCCTCGTGAACACGATGCACCTCACCACGAACCAGCGCGAGTACGACATGACTCTCGTTTCGTCGCCGCTCGGTGGACTCTTCTATCAGACGGTCCGATTCCGTTATCCGCAGTCGTTGATGGCGAAAGTGCGTGCGCGCCAGGAGCGTGACGGTGGATCAGGTTCGCTCGCCGGCGACGACGGGGCAGGGCGGTCCACGACCGACTCGGGCCCGATTGGCGTGTCGCCGGACAAACTCAATTTCGACTACACCGTAACCGGATCGGCCCCTTTCAAGCCGGAGACCGTCTTCGACGATGGCCGTTTCGTGTGGCTGCGTCTGCCGCCGGACTCGCCTTTCGCCGTGCCGGTCGTGAAGGATCACGGCGATAACGTGAGTCCGAACTTCATCCGTCGGGGGCCGTACCTGGTTGTCCAGCAGATGGCCAGCGAGATCGTCTTGCGTGCCGGCAACGACGAAGTGAAGGTGACTCGCGGTCGCCGCGGCATCTTCGGTTTCTGAGCGCAGCCATGGCAAACCAGAACGGACAGCCGACGTTAGATCAGGCCGCGATCGTCAAAGGTAAATCGCCGCGTAATGCACTGCTCGGCGTTGGCGCTATCGCCGCCGTCGCGATCGGTGCGATCGGCTTCTATTACCAGGTCAAGGCAAGCAATGATGCTACCGAAGAAGCGCGCCTGCTCAAGGCGTCCAAGGCGGCCGAAGTCGTCGATAGAAGTCACAACACCGAAGACGTCGACAAGATCATTGCGGACCAGCAGGCTGCTGCACGCCGGGCAGCAGCCCAGGCACGTGCGGCGTCCGCACCACCTGCGAGCGATCCGTCGAAGCCATCCCTGACCATGGACGGCTTCGTGAACGATCAGAAGGCGTCGAAGCTATCGGCGGACGCGAAGGAGGACGCGATCTACGCGGCGCCGATCTTCCGGCCCGGCGTAAAACTCAAGGATCAGGGGCAGTCGTCTGTGCTCGCCCAAACGGGGCTGATGACACCTCAACAGATGGCTTTGCAGCAGGCGGCGGCGCAACAGGCGGCGATGGGCGCAGCCAATGCGCAGGCTGCGGCGCTCGCGGGCAAACTCGGCGCGCCGGCGGCACAGCCGTTGTCGCAGAGCCGGGATAACCAGTTCCTCAACGATGCAAAAGCGCAATCGGCATCGGGGGAGGGATTTCTCAGCGCAGGCTTCGTTGGCCAGGCGCGCGGGTGCACGCTTTCGCCTCCGCATCACATTCCGGTGCTGACGATCGAGGCGCTGAATTCGGATCGTCCCGGTACCGCAGCGCTCGTCGTCGACGAGGATGTGTACGACAGCATTCGCGGCGACTGCCTGATGATCCCCAAGGGTTCGACTATTACAGCGCCTTATGCGAGCGATATCCAACCCGGGCAGGAAAGCATTCTCGTCGCGGCTACCGAACTGCGTCTGCCGAATGGCAAACAGGTTCCGCTCTACGGCGCACAGGGCGCCGATACGAACGGGTGGGCGGGATTCTCCGGCGACGTCAATAACCACTTCCTCAAGATCTACGGTACGTCGTTCCTGACAGCCATTCTCATCCGGAAGTTCGACGGCGGCGATTCGTCAACGACGACGGGTCCGCTCGGCGTAACCCAGGTCGGAAGTACGGCAGGGCAGGTGGCCGCAACGACCACGCAGTCGATCATGAATCGCTACCGGAACATTCCACCGACGATCACAACTGATTGGGGCAAGCGTTTCATGATCAAGGTGAATCGCGAGATCCATCTGGAGCCGTACCGTGATTAAGCACCAGCTCGCCAGTCTCGCAATGGTCGTCGCTGCGGTTACGGCCAGTTCGACACAGGCTGCCACCATCGCTGCGGTAATCAGCCCGGTGAACTACGTGCTCGCCGGCGACGGCGCACGCGAGCTCGCGTCACTCGACGGCAAGCCGGTTTTCTACTGCGGCCTCGATGCGTTCACGTCGTGGGCGACCCCACTGGTTGGGCAGGTGGTGACGAGCAATCCGCAGACGGGCATGACCGTGTCGATCGATTCGCGCACAGTTGCGCTCGAACGCCTCCTCGTTGAAAAGGGCTGGCTACAGCCCGCCCGACTGGACGACGAAGCGCAGGCGGCGATGACCGAAGGCAGAGGCGGCTGGGCGTGCGCCAGCGCGCGAACGCCGTTCGATTTGATGCGCACGAGTGTCGACGCGAAAGTACTTGCAGGAATCGCACTGAACGAGTCGGGCCTGAACGGGCGTGCGTGGCCCTGGACCCTGAACGTCGCGGGTCGCGGCCTGTTTTTCCGCACGCGCGAGGACGCGTATCAGGCAATCCAGAGTCTGATCAATGCCGGTCGTAGCGACTTCGATGTCGGCATCATGCAGGTGAACTGGGGCTATCACAGGCAGCGCTTTGCGTCGCCATGGGACGCGCTGGCACCGGCGACCAATATCCGCGTCGCCGAGGACATTCTCAACGAGAACTATCGCAAGACCCATTCGGTCGCGAAGGCGATCGCTTACTACCACAGCGCGAACCCGACGCCGGGTCAGCGATACCTCTTGCGCTTCGTGCGTCACCTCAACCAGATCGAAGCGGGCCTTTGATGCGCATCGTCTCTCCTCTCGCCATCGCATGCATCTGCCTTCTGACCGGGCAGCCCGTGCGTGCCGCCAACACCGATCCGTTCGATTTCGACTACGAGATCATGGGTGGTATTACGGAACGGCCTGCGCTGATCTTTAACGACGGCAGCAAGACCTATATCCAGCCTCGGGCAGGGCAGGTTATCACCGCGGACGGAGGCCATAGTGAAGGGCCTTATGTTGTGGTCGATGGCACCCCGGAGACGATCAGCTACAAGGTTGCGGGTCGCAGTGCAGTTGCGCGCTGGACCCGTGCAAACCACTTCATCGGGGGCTCGGGTGCGCTCGCTTCGCTGCGCGATGATCAGCCAGCTACTTTCGATGGATTTACCAACCGGCTCATTCTGATCGGTCCGCACGGCGGTCTCGAACCGGTACGCGACCTCAAGGCGACGATGCCGGTCGCCAATCTCGTCAAGGCGCTCGTGCCGCAAGGGTGGACCGGGTCTGCGCAGAAGGATGTGGACCTCAACAACCAGGCGGGCTTTGCGACTCGCCAGTGCGAAAACTGGCTGCAGGCCCTGGACCAGCTGATGGCGCAATCGGGACTGTACGCCGATGTCGATTTTGGTGCGCGTCATGTCCGCCTGCACCGCGAGGCGCCAAAGTCTGCTGCTCTTAATTACGCAGCAGGTGAGCAGGGCGCGGCGACGATGGCTGTCGCGACTGTCGCGGCAACTGCGGCTCAGTCATCGCTCCTCGCGCAGAATTTTGGCGCTCAGGCGATCCGGGATGGCGACGACACGCACACGCAGATCCGCTTTGCAGCGAAACCGTCGAAGGAGCTTACGTTCAGGAGCGTGGACGGTCGATTGCTTCGCCCGAACTGGGACGACGCGGCCAGCGTCATGACGATCGAACGGGCACCGCACTTCGTTGTGTCGAACGGCGCTTCGAGTGTCGAGGTGGAGCGCACGGCAGCCACCGTCTACGACTTCGACGCAGCGAGCCCGGCGCGTCTTGAGGCGGTGTTCGACAAGGATGGGGAGACGTACTTCAAGTTTGCTGACTCTGTCGTCCAGGTCACGGTAGCGGACGTGCGTCACCTGGGAACGGGTGAGCAGAAGGGGCGTTTCTACCGGTTCAAGGGCACTGCCGCGCAGTTCATCGTCACGGCCGACGGGAACACGGTGAACGTGACGCGCCGGCACGACGTGAAGTACGTCGAGCGGCCGGCGGTCCCCAACGCGGTTTCGCTCACGACGACAACGGCGCCGGGTGAAATGGGGTGTGCGAAGCCATGAAAGGATGGGCGCTTCAGTTTGTCGTCGCGTTGCCGATCGGGTTTTGCGTCGGGGCATGCCGGGCTGACTGCATTGACGACGCGGCTGCATATCGCCACATCAGTGCCCGGCTTGTCAGGGCAATCGCCCAGCATGAGTCAGGAATGCGCCCTGATGCTGTGCATATCAACAGCAATGGTACCGAAGACATTGGCCTTATGCAGATCAACAGTTCATGGCTCCCGAAACTGGCGCGCTACGGAATCCGCCGCGATCACCTCTTCAACGCGTGTGTGAACGCATACGTCGGGACCTGGATTCTTGCATCAAACGTCAGGCAGTTCGGCGCGACCTGGAAAGCAGTCGGTGCCTACAACGCTGTGTCGACGCAGAAACAGATGATCTACGCGAACGCCATCTACCGACGTCTGCAGCGTCAAGGCAACTAAACCATGTACACGAACCTGACCGTTCAAACCCAACGCCGCTCGCGGATTGTCATGCAGATACTGGCCGCACTCGCGATTTCCGGATTCGGTACCTGCTCATTCGGTGCATCGAGCGCGCACGAACCGAAGCCGATGACATCTGCTGGTGAAGGTTGGCAACTTCTGTCGTCGTCGCCTACGCCGCAGGGCGCGCCGGTCGTCGCGCCACTGATTGGTGAGCTAGCAAGTGAATCCCCGCCGGGTAGGGCTGGGGTGTCGCTCGCGGTTGCGCCGGTCGTGTTACCCGGAATGCCTTCGGCATCTGCGGGCGACCTGACATTGAGCGTCACGCCTCAGGACGTGAACCTGCGTAACGCGCTCGACCGGTGGCTGCAGACCCAGGGCTGGCAACTCGCCTGGAAGATCGACGACGACCTGCCGCTTGAATTCAACGCGAAGTTCAGCGGGGATTTCACGTCTGTGCTCACGCAGGTCATGAAGGCGACGAACCACATGCGCACGCCGACGCGAATCTGCCGCCACACCAACAACGTCATCCGCGTCATCGCGCGCGCGGCGAATTGCCAGGACTGAACATGATCCGTTACACACATCTGAAAGTTCTCACGGCGACCGTGTCCGCACTCGCGTTGGCGGGCTGCGCTGTCACACAGGACGATGTGAACCGCTCATACGACGCGGCACACCGGGCAGTGGTTGAGGCGATGGGCAATGGCGCCGAATCGATGCCGCTCGTTGAGGACGTGCCGAGCGCGTTCCTCGGTGACCGTCTCGTGCCGGTCGCATACGAGGCGACTCTGCCGGCCGTGTTCCGCGAGAAGAATGTCACGCTCCCGGCGAACCTCAAGATCAGGAACATCGCCACGCTTGTGTCGAGCGCCACCGGCTATCCGGTCCACCTGAGCCCTGACGTCTTCATTCCGCGCGACTCGCTGGTGCCGCGTGGATCGTCTGGTGATGGCAAAGGTTCGGTCACCAACGTTTCGACCGGCAAGACGTATGAAGAACCCGTGTATACGCAACCGTTCACCGGCGACGTCGGTAACTACATGCGCAACATGAGCGAGGACCTCGGCCTTGACTGGTCGTTCGACGGCTCTACGATCAACGTGTCACGTTTCGTGACGCGCATGTTCCAGATCGCAGCGATCCCCGGCAAGGTCTCGATCAGGTCCACCATGTCGAAGGGCATGGATACGTCCACGGGCAACCAGTCCAATGGCACCGGCGGCAGTTCGGGCGGCAACACAGGGTCATTCTCGGCCGTGACGTCGACCGGCCGCGATGGCGAGTTCGACCAGATGGCGCTGATCAGCGATGAACTCAACAAGCTGAAGTCGCCGATGGGGAACATCACGGTCAATCCGCAGAGCCGCCTCGTGATGGTGTATGACACCAAGGAAGCTGCGGACCGGATGGGCCGGTTACTAACGAAGGAGAACGCGATCTCGACCCGCCAGGTCGCGATCCGTGTGCGAACCCTGCAGATCGCGCTCAACCGCGGAACTCAGGCAGGCCTGAACGCTGACGTCGTCTTTAACAGCATCCAGGGTGGTCTCGCCAAGTACGCGATCAGCTTCACGTCGCCGACTTCCCTATCGTCTGGCGGTGGTTCGGTCGGCCTGTCAGTCTTGCGTCCCAACGCGCCGCTCTCCGGCACCAATGCCGTTATCAACGCGCTGAACAGCTACGGCAGGACGGTGCAGGACAACACGCTGACCAAGCTCACGTTGAACGGCCTGCCGGTGTCCGTCGCGTCATTCCAGAGCGATGACTATCTCCGCTCGACCCAGGCTTCCGCGGGCAGCCTGACCGGTTCGTCCGGTGGCGTCCCCGGTCTGACGCCGGGCACGGTCACGACAGGCGATTTCGTGAACGTCCTGCCCTCCGTGAACGACCACAACCAGATCATTCTCGCGTACTGGAGCGATAGCTCGAAACTCAACGGCCCGTTCACGAGCGCGAGCGTCGGCTCGGGGCAAACGCAGCAGCAGATCCAGCTGGCGCACACGACTGGCAGCAAGGACGACCAGACAGTGGCACTCGCTGACGGACAGACAGTCGTGCTTTACGGTGCGATGACTGATCAGGCCGACAGCACGACGAACGGAGGCATCGCCGGTATCACCGGTAGCTGGAACAAGTCGCGCACCTTCCAGGTGATCATGCTGACGGCGACAGTCGTCCCGTCGATGTGAGCGCGGGCATGCACATTACTGGTCCGCTGCCGACAGACAGGAAAGCCCGACTGGTGTTCGGGCTGGACTGGCGCGCCTATCCGGTGAAGGGCGCGAAGGGCGAACGCCGCCGTTACGCTGAAGACTTTGGCGCGTCGCATTACGTCGAGTTCAAGGTCGGGCAGGAGATGATCGCCGGGTTCGCGGCACCTGAATCAAGCGAGATCCGTGGCGTAAAGCTGTACTCCGGTGCGGCCCGTATCGCGCTGCACGCGCGCGTGAAGTCGCGACAGGCAGCGCTTGTCTTGCTGCAGGACGGCGAGCGCGTGCACCTCGTCTTCGTTGTTCGTGGGGTCGTTCGCAGCGACGAGGTGTTGAAACCGGAAGCGGCGCGGGACCGGCGTGAGGCGATCCTCAGCGAGTGCCAGCGTCTGAACATTGCACTCGTCACGCTCGGTACCGGCCAATCCATTGGCGACGTCGACGAGAGCCTCACGCCCGCCGCACTGCTCGAGGATCGCAAGGCCGGTCGCATCACGAAGTTGCCAATCTCGATCCCGACGGCCATACCGCTGATGGTCATCGGGATCACGCTTTTCGTGGTTGGCAGCAAGGTCTTCGACGCGATGCAGCCGCCACCGCCGCCACCGCCTCACGAGCCCACCTACGCCGAAAAATACGCGGACGCCGTTCGCCGGACCTTCGCAGTCGCACAACCTCGCGCGAACCTGCTCGCGCCAGCCCTGCTTGCCTTGATCGGTCCGCGCGAAACCAATTTGTCCGGTTTCCGGTTCGAACACGCAGATTGCGGGATCACAGGCAACTGCGCTGACACCTACGACCGCGAAGGCGGAACGTTCGCCGGATTTGAGCGCGACGCACTGCCGTCGATGCGTCCTCTGACCTTCGACCCCGATGGGAAGCATCTGAGAACACGCGGTGTGGTTGTCCCAAAAGTGGCAGCGCTAGCCGTTGCTGAGCAGAAGGCCTGGCCGTCCGAGCAGGCGTTGATCGATCTTCTGCAAACACCTTCGCAAAAGTTGTCGCTACAACCCTTCGAGCTCGACAGTCAGGGCTACGTCGTGACGTTGCAGCCGTCGAAGCCGGTCCTGCAGGATCAGTCGGGCGCGGGCCCCCGTCCAGCACATCTGCTGCGCCAGGGCGACTGGACGATTGAAGGCTTCAAGTGGCAATCGGTCCTGCTCGCGCGGCTGCCCGCAAACATGGCGATCGACAGCCTGAAAGTCGAGTACCGGATCAAGGATCCGGCCGGCATCCATTTCACAGCGAAGGGCAAATACTATGTTCTCGACTAGCCGCATTTGCGCGCGCGTCGCCATCGTTCTTACGGCGATCGGCATTGCCATTACCTCAGTCGCGGTGCGTGCGGAAGCGCCGCACCTTACGCTGGACGATATCGACCAGCTCTCGCGCGACAAGGTGGTGCGCCAGCTCAAGGGCAACGCGGACGGTGCCGGTGGACAGCCAGCCAACACCCCGAGTCTGACCGCGCCGCTTCCGTCAACGCCGGAAACTTCGGGCAGCCCAAAACAACCCGTCGTTGCGGCGAGCCAGGCGAAAGCGGCCCGATCGCGCGTCGAACCCGTGACCTTCGTCGGGGCGTACAGCGATGCGTCGGGCGGCTACGTGCTTTACGAGATGGGTGGTGGTGTGTACCCCGCGCATCTGGGCACGAAACTCATGAACGGCTGGACCGCAAAGAAAGTGGACGGGTTTCTCGTCACGGTGGCCGAAGGCAAGCGAGTCTGGACCGAACCCATCCGCGGTGGTGCAGCGCCAGGCTCAGCCACGACGCCGGCGCTTCAGATGATCAACGACCTTGGCGGCCCACTGCCTCCGGCCGGCCCGATGGCCGCGTCGATCTACGTACCTCCGGGGAAATAAGACCATGAGCATGTTTTCTAACGTGGAATCCGACGAACCGGTATCGCGGGGTCTGTTCGGTCGTTTCAAGGGCTGGCGTGCGGGGTTCACGGAATCCGGTGCGTCGACAATCCTGCCGGTATCGGAACCGCGCTTCGAAACAGGAAACGAGGCAAGCAATCCGCAGCCGATGACGCTCGGTATGCGTCTGCGCAAAGGTGATGTGACCGATGTTGAGGCGAACGAGCCGGTCGAGGACCGCGGATCGTCGCCCGTCATCCCGGATTCGCCCGCTCACGGTGGCGAGTTCTGGCCAACCGCGGAACCCAGGGTGAGTGTGGAAGCCGTCAGCACAGGTGCGGGGCCGTTAGCCGTGAAGGTGCCGGAGGCGCACGCAAACGATGGGCCTCCTGTCGTTGCTCCAGCAGTGGACGATGAGCCACCGGCGCCGCCGCCGCTGCGCACGGAGCAACCCACCGCCCGCGACGATAATGCCGCGCTGATCGAGTCTGACGTGCTGTACACGCCAGTGGGATTGCCGCAACTGATCTCGGTCGAAGGTCTTGGCCCGTTCAAGCGGATTCTGTGCGAGCCTGGCCCGGACTCAACGTTGCACATCACCGCATCGGCGCGGCGCGATTTCGTGGCCGTCGACATGCAGGCTGGCGTCGCGATAGTTGTGACCACGCGCGAATTCCACGAAGGCGCGTTGTACGCGACGTACATCAAGGATCTCGAACGGGCGCATATCGCGATCCGTGAAGAAATGGTTGCCACGGTCGACGTGATCGCCGCGATCTACGCAACAGCAAAGGCTCGCGAGACCGGCAGCGTGGTGCCTGAAGCATCGCGCGCGATCGGCATGTTTCGTGACGTGATCGAGGCCGCGCACGAGTTCAACGCGAGTGACATCCACTGGGAATTCCGTGATTTCCATGACGATGTGGAGGTTCGATTTCGTGTCGATGGGGACCTCTACACCTATCGCCGAATGCCCAAGTCGCTGGTCAGGCGCGCCCTGTCTGCGGCCTATCAGGATCTTGTCCAGCGCAATACGAACTCGGGCGAAACCTTCCAGCCAAGTACCCCGCAGTCCGCAATGATACCCATCGTCTCGCGTCTGGACCTGCTGAACCTCCGCTGGCAGAGCGCGCCGGCTGTTGGCGGCTTCGACGTCGCATTGCGCGTCCTCGACGGCAACTTCCGGAACGTTCGGGTACTGCAGCCGACCGCGATGGGGCTCGAGGGTAGCCAACTCGCAATCATTGATTCGCTGGGAAGCGTAAGCGGTGGCGTAACAATCCTCAGCGGCGAGACGGGATCTGCGAAATCGACGCTCCTGCGAGCGATGTCTTACAACATGGCTTCGCGTGATCTGCGAAAGCAGTTTGCGGTGAGCGAGCCGGCCGAGTTCCCCAACCCCTGGCTGTCGGAAATATCTATCTCGCGTCGGACTGACGAATCTGACGAAGATGCTGCCCGCAAAAGCGCGGAAGTGATCCGGACTCTGATGCGAATGGATCCGGACGATCTGACAGTTAATGAAGTTCGCGACCGCGTCATGGCAGCACTTGTCGCCGAGCTTGCGCTGACGGGGCATCCAGTGCGGACAACGCTGCACGCTGACAGCCTGATCGGCGTATTCATGCGTCTGGCCGGAGGACGGCTTCAGTTGCCCATGGATGAGGTGTCGTCGGAGAAATTTGTGAACGCTGCGGGCAACCAGAAGTTGATCCCGCTGCTGTGTCCTCGCTGCAAAGTTCCCGCGCGCGAGGTCATGCCCGCGCCGCAGCTTGAATTCCTGCGCTCGAAGTTCGGACTCGATACGTCGCAGATGGCGTGCCGCAGCGACGACGGCTGCGATCACTGCCGGCTCGAGGGGCTTTTCACGCGCAGCGGCAAGATGGCGGGCGGGACGAAAGGCCAGACGCTGGCAATGGAGTTATATCGCCCGACTCCCGAGTTTCTTGAACGGGTAGGGGTGCGTGACTGGAGAGGGGCCGAACAGGTGTGGCGCCGCGAGCGCAGCTGCGGATTCGGCGACGCAGATATGACGGGCAAGACAATTTACGAACACGCGCTGTACAAGGCGTCGACAGGGATTATCGATCCGCGGTTCCTCGATCTGACGATGCGGCCATTCGCGGAGTATCGCGTAACGCCTGATCGCGAAGGGAGGATGCCATCGTGACCCGGAAATTCACCCATTCTCTTTTCATGCTGCTTCCGCCGGATGAACGGATGCGCGTCGCGAGCTGGCGCTTTCGCAAGCAGAGAGAGAGCTTCTATCAGGAAACACGGTTAGACATCACGGCCAAGGGCCTGCGCAACCGCGAGACGTTGCTCGAGCGGCTCAGTACTCACGAACGGCGCAACCGGGAACGCAAGACGCTGGTCTGGCCGGTATTCCAGAGTATCGCGCGCCGCATGCAGGCCGGTGACGATTTCGCACAGGCAATCAAGCCGTTTGTACCTTCAGATGAGTACGCGCTGCTGGAGCTGGCGGGTTCGGCGACGCGTGAGGACGCGGCAGTGCGGGGGCTGGAACTCGCCGAGATGGCGGCAAACGCGAAACGGATCCTGTCCGGGACCACCTCGACGGAGATGGCGTACCCGGCCTTTATCCTGATTTACCTGTACGGCTTCGCCATCCTGTTCGGCGGTGCAATCTATCCGCAGGTCCTGGACGTCAGGCCACTCGACCAATGGCCAGCGGGTGGCCAGGTGCTCTATGCGATCGATACCTTCTGCTACCAGTACTGGTGGTTGACGGGCTCCGTCGTCGTTGGCCTCGTCTTCACCTACTTTTCCACGCTGCGCCGCTGGACGGGCGATATGCGTAATCGCATCGACGGTACGCCGCTCATGTGGCGCAACCGGCGGGATCTGCGCGCGGCGTTGCTGATCGTGTCGATGGCCGGTCTCTTCGATTCGGGATTGACGCTTCGCGCGGCGCTCGATCGGCTCACCAGTACGTCCGATCCGTGGTTGCGCTGGCACCTGAACCGCATGAGCCGCCGACTGACGGCAACGCCCGATGAACCCATGCGCGCGCTCGACACCGGCATTTTCTCCGAGTCGATTGTCGACATCATCACCGATGCGGCGGGTCGTGACCAGTTCGTTCAGTCCATCAAGGAACTCGGCCGCACGTCCCTTTCCCGCGTCGTGGCCAATGTCCGGCGCAACGCGAAGATCACCCATTACGTCCTGATGGCGATTGCTGCCATTGTGTTTTTGACGCTCGGGGTCGGCTCGTATGTGATGACCGGTGCAGCGAGTCTTGATACATCGGCCGGTTCGTCTTCAACCACTTTTAACGCTCACTGAGGTAGTCATGCAAATTCAAAACAACGGCGTCAAGAAAGTTTCGCTGCTCCGGCTGGGCCGTCGTCGCAGGCAATCGGGCGAACTTTCGATGATCGAAGGTGCTGCCGTGATGGCTGCTGCTGCGTTGCTTGCACTGCTTGCATATGCAGGCGGCAAGTTCGTGATGGATCGTGTCCACGCGTCGCAGTTCAAGAGCGAGGCTCAACTGTTCCATACCGGCGTACTCGATGCGACCGCCAACGACACGGATTTTTCCGCTGAGACGCTGAAAACACTTTCGCAGAACCATGCGTTCGACTCGGCCGGCTCGCGGGTGGCGACCAGCGGCACCGGCGTCACCGGTATGTTCGGCGGAGCCGTCACTGCAGCGACCGGGACTGTCACGAACACCAACGATGCGATGGTCGTCACATATCCGGTGCCGGCGACGGTCTGCGCCCTGAGCGTCTCCGCGATCGCTAACGCGTACACCATGGTGACGGTCAACGGCACGACGATCTCGGGGCCTTCGACGGCGTTCAGCAGTAGCACGGGTGCGACAGCATGCACGTCCGCCGGTGCTACGGCGAGTATCGCTATGTACACGACGCGCAGCTAAGGAAACGCGGAAATGGGCAGCATCATCGAGATGGTGATCGTGCTGGCGGCTTCGGCGTTGTTGCTGGCTCAAGGCATACGCGAAGACGTCGCGCACAAGCGCGCGGCATTGATGACGATCGAAGGGCAGAACCAGGCGATCATCAACGAAGCGTTGTCGCACTGGGTCACGGACAACTACGCGGCACTGTTGGCGCAGTTCACGATATCCGGCTCGGCCACGCTGACGCCGCCCACGATCGATCAGCTTTTCACGAACGGCAACCTGAAGCAGCCGCATCGGAACGGCCCATTCTGGGGCGGCACGTACACGATCACCACGACCATGGTTCCCGCGACCTGCACGGCGGCTGCAGGCAACTGCCATGTGGCCTATCTGTTCTATCCGTCGCAGCCGTTGTTGAAAGGCGGGAAATCGGACGTCGTCGGTGCCTCCCAGATCGCGCAGGCCGGCGGCAATTCGTTCGGATATTCGACATTCCAGAACACATCGACGGTCTACGGATTGAACGGCGCGTGGAACACACCGAATCCGCTGCCCGGCAATCCAGCGGCCGCGGTCGTGGCGACCAACGCGCTCGATTCGGACGGCAACTCGGTGTATATCCGGCGTGACGGTAGCCTGACCTGGACAGGCAGCCAGAATGTGAACGGTGTCGACCTCCATAACGTCGGAAATATCGACGCAACAGGAACCATCGCCGCTACAACGTTGGCCGCCTCCAACGCCACCGTAAGCGGTACCTCTGCGACGACGAATCTCACCGTCGCAGGCGATGCACAGCTACAAGGCACCGCGATGCCAAATACCGCGTGTACGGCAGACCGGTCAGTCCGTACGAACTCATCAACCTGGGGTGGACTGCTCGAATGCCTCGGAGGCCGATGGTGGCCGGTGGGGCTAGGCAGTCAAGGCGCTTATACAGGTGCGGGCTGTTCTACTCGCGGGCAGGGCGCGTGGGATGTCAACGGCATGCAGTATCTCTGCAACGGAACATCTCTTCGCCCGATTACGGAGTTCATGGGAAATGCACAGGTGCTTTTCACGATGATGGCGGGGGACAACAACACTGGCGTTGTCAAACCCAGTTGCCCGAACGGGACGCCGGTGATCGAACTGGTGCCTCAGACCGTTGGTATGGACGTTGGGAATCCAAATTCCCCATATACGTCAGTGCGGTACTACTACGCGGATCTTGGTTATTACTGGGTTCCCCTGATCACTCTGATCGGGCCGGGCGGAGCACTGGAATCTGGCAATAACCTTGGGCTTCAGGTGCTGGTCAAGGGTGAGTGTTACTACAACAACTAGCGTTCGGAGTATTGAATGAGGATTCTGCTGGCGTTGGTGTTTATGTTTTTTGCATGCGTACGCGCTGAAGCGCAGGGGTGCGTTCAGTGCATGGCATCGCAACCGGGGGTCGCCAGTTGTATCCCGGGCTATCTGTGGACGTACCTGAATGGCTACTGGCGCTGCGCTCTTCCGGTCCCGCCACCGCCGACTTGCCCAACGGGCTACACACAAACCGCGGCGCCAACGTGGAATGGATCGAGCTGGGTCGGACTCGGGTGCGCTGTTCCGCCTCCAGCGGTCGGCATCCCTCAGCAGCAGGGTGCATGTCTCGCTGCAATGAATTCAATGGGCGCCTTGGGTGGTCCGTTCACGAACCTGTCCATGTCCGGCCCGAAAACTGGTCAAGGCTTGAACCAATACAACATTGCCGTCGCTCCGCTCATGGCCATGGTCAACGGTGGCGCTTATAACCTTGATATTGTTCGTACGTCGGGTACGCCGCCAGCGTCCGGTTCCAACGATCTATGGGTAAATCAGATCGGTGGTGACAATGCATTTTGTTGGATCACTCCCGGTACTACCAACGTCATCGCCGTGAGATATATGCACGATAGCACCAACGGCGGCGGGGCAAACTAAGCCTGTTCCCATCGGAAGATGGCTCGCGCAGCTGCCTCGTCGTTCGCTGATAGCTGAATAAAGAAAGCCGCTCAGGTGAGCGGCTTTCTTCGTTACTTGTCCCACAAAACCCTGGGGAAGACAGCTTGAATTAACTGCCCGTGGTGAACGACCACGCTGTGCTGGTCGGTGTACCCTTGCGCGCACCGCTGAAGGACACCGAGTAAGTGGTGTTCGCCGCCAGAGGTGCCAGCGGCAGCAGGAACGCGACGCCAGCGGCCATCGCATTGTTCGAGTCTGCGGTAGCACCCGACGAGCCCGTGAGCGCGGCTGACGGTACGATGATCCGAGCCGGTACCACGATCCCGCCCGCCGACGTCAGCGTGAAGCTGCTAACCGTAAGTACATCACCCGCGTCGGCGGCCGTTACGCGAACCATGATCGGACGACCGGGCGACGCGACGTCCGGAGCCGGGTTGGGAAGTTCTGCGACCATGGCACGCGCGACGCCCGTTTCGTTGGCTAGAGGCACGTGGGCGATCGCAGTCGTCGCCATCTGTTGACCCGCGCTCGTAAGATATCCATTATCCGACGGGGTGCCGCTCACGCCGGTCTTCTGCCCGAAATCCAGCACGCACGAATACGTGCCTTGAGCAGTGTCCTGCGCGAAGCCGACTCCAATGGTTTCCAGCACTTCGGTCACACCCTGCAGGTGATAGACCGTGTTGAGATACTGGCCGAGACAATCGGAGGCAAAAGCTGCGGACGATGTTTGCGCGAGGCCCACAGCGGCGTTCTCGCTGATCCATTCTGTCGAGGGCGCTCCGGCCTTGCGGGCACGGCTCAACGGGGTAGCCTCGTAGTAGTTGGTGTTACCCGACACTTCATTGTGCGTGACGACCGAGATGCTACCGTTGGCAAAATTTGTGTTGAGGTACAAGGCATGCGCCTGCGCCGCCGTGTCCAGGATTGTGTCCTGCGCGAGTTGACCAACACCCATGCTGCTACGGTAAGTATTAAGCGTGGCGAATAGCGACGCTTGCGTCGAAGCGCCCGTGTAGGTCGCATTCGGAACGGTCGTTTGCAGATTGCCTTGCGAAGCCGGGATGCTTGGTGCTACGGGCTGACCCGCGCTGCCACCACTACTGCCGCCGCCACCACCGCCACATGCAACAAGCATCATAGCCGCAGCGAGCGACGCAGCGGTAAGGGCGATCTTTTGGTTCTTCATCTTTTTCCTCGTATTCTTATTAGTGGCCGTGCCCTGTGCATGACCTTGATTCCATGTTATCGACGCAACGCCAAAGTCAAGTCGCTGCGCTGCTGCGCCGTTCCTCGGCTCGATTTCGCATAAATGCCCAGTTCCAGCGCGTCGGCATCTTAGATATATCGGAAACAAATCGTAATTCTTGAGGGCGACTCGTAATCAAATAAAAAGCCCATCGCATGACGGGCTTCGATTGCATCTCTCGTTGAATGGCTCTCCGGCTAATTGCGCTTTCGCCGGCGTCGGTGAAAAACCCGTAATGCCACGAATGCCGCAACGAGTAGTCCGCCTGTTACGTATGGCACTTTCTGCGCGAATACTGGCACCGCCCGGGACGCGATGAACACGGAGAGCAAGGAAATTGCGAGCTGACCGAATAGGGGCGAGTTCGCCATTGAAAAGAGTCGGGACGGTGACTTACCGGCTGTTCCCGAATACTGCTCGTTGGCCTTCTCCAGGTCGAATTCGTTCTCCCGTTTGGCGCGCATACCCTGATAGAAGCTCTCATATCTCTCGAACCGGCCGTCGCCTCGCCCATCGAGCCAGGCCGCGTTGCTTTCGCGAACCACATAAGCGAAATCTTCCATCGGTGCGCCCTCAATGCATGCGGTCGCTCGCCCACGCAACGGCGCCGACTGCATTGACAATGCATGACCCGTCCGCTTCCGCGAAGAACTGGCTTGTTTCGGGATTCTGCCAGCCAAACTGTGCGCGGCCATCGGAGGTGAATATCACGAGGCCGGCCGGCAGGTCACGTTCCGATTGCGAGGTGACAGTATTCATTGGGCGGCCTCCCTGCTTTTTCGCACGCGCTTGCGACGCGGGCCGAGGTCCTGCGCACACGCGGGGCATGTGAAACTGTGGTGCATCTCCACGCGCACGTCGCTGTTCGAAACGATGTATGGCGTCGAGCATGACCGGCACGGGGCTGTCGTCAGGCGCGTATCGGCTGCGATCGAGCTTGTGAGGTTATATGCCCGGTCTGCGGAAATCAGGGGAGTGCTGCTGAACAGGCGCGCGTAGATATCATGCGTTGCGATCAGTGCCTCGGGCGCATTCGCGCCGCGCGCGATTGCCTTGCGATACAGCCAGATATAGATCGTGGTGTGCAGGCGCTGCGCCGCGCTCTCGACGAACCACGTAAGCGAGCGGGTCTGGTTGCCGCATGTCGAGCTTCTCCCGTGAATCTCGAAGAAGCGTGCGCGCATCTTGCTTTGGTTCAGCGTAAAGACATCCGACGCCGTCGACGCGCGCAGACCGTGGGCCATCATCGCCGAGGCGAATGTCTCCTTCTGCCAGCGGTCGAGACGCAACTCTGCAAATCCGGGCACCTTTTTCGGTTTCGCGAGGTCGGGTGGCGACGTCAGCATGATCTGATGCGCGACCGCCTCGTCGGTCAGGTTGTCCGCAGTGAACTCGTACCAGAAGGTGGTGCTGGTGAAGCGCCAGCGGAACAGCGGTAGACCTGCGATCCTGCCCAGCGCAAGACGGATCTGACTACCGCGGAGCGACCCGAGATAATCGGCGACGTCGGGCGTGATTCCAAGAAGCGGCGCGGCCAGCACGCTGGTGTGGATCAGGTTGCTGGCGAGCGTCATGAAGCGCTGGTTCTGATTGCGGATTGCGAACAGTTCGATACCCTGGACCGGCGGCAACGCGTCGCGGAGCCGGTCCACGGCCACGGTCGTCGCGGTATTCTCCACAAAGCAACGCCAGTCTTCGACGGTGGTTAGCGTCGGGGCCACCATCAGGAATGGAGTGTTTAGCAAGCTGCGTAGCGATGACTGGTTCAGGCGCAAGTGTTCGATTTCCTTGCGCTCGACCTTGAAGATCTCGTTGAAGCGGCCATCACTCATCAGCAGCCAGCGCATGTATTCGACGAAGTCGAAGTTGGCACTCTGGATCTGATCGGTTTGCCAGTCAGGCACATGCAACCGCTCGACGGCCAAATATTTTTCTTTTGTGTTCATTTTAGCGTGTGTTCTCTGTGTCTCTCAATCGCGGCCAACCCGGGTCGCGCGCTCAGGCAGCCCGTGCGGCAGCGACAAGCTCCGTGTGGAACTTGCCGACGAGATCGGCGAGGCCCTGGAAGAGGGGCAGGTAGCGTAAAGGATGTCCCTCGGCAGTGACGAGCAGCTGTGCTGTATGGAACTCCTTCGTGAACGTCCCAAAACTGTCGATCAGTTCGTTGACTTTTTTCTCCGCGCGCAGGCTGGCCTCAATCTCGGTGTTCTTCTCGGCCAGCGTGCTTTCGAGGGCCGCGAGTTCTGCCATTGCTGTGTCCAGGGCGGTCGTTGCTTCACGTTTTCGGCGGATTTGATCCTCGATCGCATCCTCCATCGTCGCGAAGCTCCCGGGTATCTTCGGCACTTCCACTTGCTCGGTGCGCGTTTTCGATTGCGCGTCCGCCAGCTGTTGGTGAAGCGTCTTGAGTTCGCGTTCCCGATCGGAGAGTTCGCGCTGAAGAGCACTTACGGATTCGCCGTGACTGGCCAGTTCGTTCTTCATTCCATCGGCCGACCGCCGATCCCGTTCGATGGATTTCTTCAGTTGCTCACCCTCTTCACGCAGTCGCCGGTTTTCCGACTGTTCCTGATCGAGCTGCTGTCCCGCGTTAGCCAGTTCCGTGTTCATTACATCAATGCGGTTCGTCGCAGCGGCGACTTCCAGCTGAGCTTTTCTGTAGGATTCGACGAACTCCTTCATCTGTTTTGGCGATATTTCCGGGTTGCCAGTCCTCGCGTCAATGACGAGATCGACCAGTTCGTCCGGTGTGTCGTGCCGGATCAGCAGCGCCATGTCCGCGCGCGTCAGCGCCTGTACAGCGGCGCTGTTGCTAGCGAATTTGTCGTAGATGCGCGTGTAGGTGCTCACGGAGGACTTCGCATGTCCGTGAACCTGCTGGATGTAGGAATAGGCGAGGTGAGCGGCCTTGTCGCGAACGGACTTCCTGTCGCCCTGGCTACTGATCAGCGAGTTGCTGACCGTCGTCATGATGTGGACGTAGCACGCGCCGATTCGCATATGTTCCTGGAGGATCTTGCGGGTCGAGTGCGCAACCTCTTCGCTTTCCTGGATGATTGTCCGCATAGCCGCGTCGGGCAGTTCCCCCGTAAACAGCGCGCGGGCCGCTGCGCTCATCTCGCTCTCGGTCGGAATGAAGTGGCCGAAGGTCGGTGTGACGTGCGTCGGTGGTTCGGTGGCGGGAAGCGAGCCTGATGCGCCTTCGAGACGGGTCGGGTCAAAGCCGTCGTCCGACGGCGTGTTGCTCTTCGCGGTGAGGTCTTTTTTATTGCTCATGGTTAGGATCCAGATTTGGTCAATGAAAGGCGCAACCACTTCCCGTTGGCCGGGTCGCGCGCGTTACGAATGGTTTCTAAATACACATTTAGTAACATCAACCGCGGAGCTTTGTCCCGCCTTTGATCGTAAGAATACGCCCGGATTTTCCTCTCAAAGGCGTGAAAGACGCGTAAAAACGTATAGCTTTCGCACCTAATGCAGAAATTTATGCTGAAAAGGATGCCGTGGCATCGGCATCTGAATCGGTAACTTTAAGGAATAATCATACGAATAACTGGGTCAGTTCGAACTCGCAAACGATGTCTTTCGATGGAATCCCGGTCCACCTCGGCTACGGACAGCACTGCCTGCCAGGCTGCCTTGACGTTCACTTCCCGCTGGTCACGGCACTCGTAACGCGTCTTGCATAAACGCAACTGGTGAGCGAGATCCGCAATGCGCATGAGCGACGGCGAAAGTGCTGGCGACAGCGTGCAATTGACAGAAGCGAAGATGCCAAAACTGCGGATCGGCCACATGCCCGGCATGACGCTTCGCAGAAACACCATCTTCGAGTGGTTCTGTTTCAGAGGCGACTTGCGCAACTCCCGCTCACCGTTGGCCGCGACGCGCACCAGGGAAGTCTCATCGGGACCCGGCTCGATGTGTCCGGTCCAGTTCTTCGTTTCGAAGACGAACAGCCCGAAAGGCGTAATGGCGAGGTGATCGATTTCAGCCGTCGGGTAGCTCGCGCCGGGGGCGTGGTGCAACAGGACGGGGCCGCGATGCAGGTAGAAGTTCTCGCCGCACAACCAGGCGAGCACCCGCCTGAGCTCGGCATCGACAGCCGCTTCGCCAGCATTGCCGGCAAGCTCGGCGCGCGTGGCAGGACGGGGTAGGGCCGTAGACAGCGGTGCCTGACGTCGGCGGCCGATGCGATAGATGGCGAACCCGATCGCAAAAAGGAAAGCAATTCCGTACATGGTGGACTCCACATCTGTGATGTTCAGTCCAGTGTGCCAGGGCGGTTCCAAAGTCAAGTCAGCGCGATGCGTCCAACGTGTTGTGCGCCCTTAGAGCGTGTTAGGAACTTTGAATAATCGGTGCGACATGTACGAGCATGAGCATGGCAAAGACAACGAAGTGTAGGCCTGCCAGGGTTTCAGGCAGGCGCTCATAGTCGCGCGCCAGCCTCCGGAACCGGTTGAGCCAACCGAAGCTGCGCTCGACCACCCAGCGACGCGGCAGCAGCACGAAACCCTTCTTCGCTTCGGGCAGTTTGATGATCTGCAGTTCGATGCCTTCGTCATGCGCCGCCTGTCGAGCCGTTTCACCGGTATAGCCCTGGTCAGCGAATGCAAGTTTCACCGTCTGGCCGGTTGCCTGCTGAACCTGGCGCGCAAGCTCGGCCACCTGCGCCCGCTCCTGCTCGTTGGCCGGCGTGATATGTACCGCGAGCAGAAGGCCCAATGTGTCGACAGCCATGTGGACTTTGCTGCCTCGTTTGCGTTTATGGCCGTCGTAACCCGCACGCGGTCCGCTCTCGCAGGTGGACTGCAACGTGCGCCCGTCCAGAATCACGGCACTCGGCTGGCCTTGACGCGCCTGCGCGACCCGAATGACCGAACGCAAATCGCTGACCATTGCTTCGAAGCAGCCCGCATTCAACCAGCGTTGCGTTTGCTGGTAGACCATCTCCCACGGCGGGAAATTTGTCGGCAGCATGCGCCACGATGCACCCGCGCGCGCCATCCAGCGCAGCGCGTTGAACATCTCGCGCAGTTCGTACCGGCGTTGCGGTGCGTCTTCATTCATCAAGGTCAGATACGGAGCAGCAAAGCTCCATTCTTCGTCCGATACATCCGTCGGGTATGGCTTGCGTACTGTCATTCCGCCAGGGTACCAGGTCTGGCCACAAGTTCCTAACACCCTCTAGGCGAAATGATGCGGAAAACGATATAGCTTTCGGGTTAAGGAATCTTTCGTGACATGGCTCTGTCGCGTGTTTGTCAAAGCTGCACGAGTTTCGTGAGCATTTGGGTGGCCGTCGTGATCCGCCGGCGGTAGCCTTGACGTATCCCCGCGTCTGCTGACGCATCGACTCGTGCCATCGCGCAATGCCGTCCCCTGATGGGGCACCGGCCCCTGTCTCATCCCCCTGTTCGCCTCGTTGAGCCTTTTCGTGAGCACCTGCCATGGGTCCGCACGAAAGCGCTTCGCGCTGGTGTTTTCCCTGCTCGTTTGAGCATCGAAACCTTCCAGACGTTGTCTGGACATTCCCTGTGCGATTAATTTTTCTGGAGAGAGAAATGCTGAAACTGCTATTGAAGGACGCGACAAAGACGCCGTGGAAACTGCTGGCCCTGTGCCTGGTGGTTTATCTCGCGACGTTGTCACTCGTCGTGTTCATTTTCGTTGCGTTCCTTGCTGGTCACTGGCTTCGCAAGACCATCCAGCAAAAGACAAAGGCGCTTGAAGCTGCGGAAGCGAAGCGCGCGGAAGCCGCAACGCCCGTTGTTCCCGCAGCGCCTGCAGTTGCGACCGTGACACCGGCTAACCCCGCTGTTGCGCCGGCCGCTGCGCAGCCGGCACCGAAACGGCAATACGCCAAATCGGCTGTCGTCATTCCGTTCAGGACAGGAACCCGCAACTAGAGTCCCGCCTAACCCGTCATCGCCGTGGACGTACCGCGGCGATGACGCCTCAACCCTTTCCGGGAATCCCATTCCCGGTCACGGGCATTGAGATTGCCGGACTCACCGGAGCAATCTCATGAACACTCATGTGGCTGCCTGGCAGCTCGACATGTTTGGCGACTCCTCGCCGGTCGTTACCACCCCCCCTAAGCCGGATCCACTTCCCGACCCACATCTCTGGAGCGAGGCTGTACGCGACCAGATGGTCGACGCGCTGATTTCCCTCGCGAGCGACAGCCGCCGCGGCGACCGGATGCCGGAGTCGCTGATGGACTGTGCGTCGTTGCTCTCCGAGCGTCTTCGCAACCGGAAGGTCGACACCGACGACTATCGCGCAACCCTTGGCTGGATCATGGGGTACTGGGATGGCGCGCTGCCTTATGACTACGTGTGCAAGGTCAACGGGGTAGACCCGGAGACGATGCAGGACGTGATCATGAGCACGCCGCTGCTTGCGCGAGATCTTGGTGAACTGAAACTGTTGTGCCTCGGCACGTTGTTGTAGGAGACGACATGACGATTACGGCCAGTTTTTTTACCCGCGTCCTCGCGGACATTTTCCCGGGCAAGGCGAGTACCGCGCGGCATGCAACCCCGCAAACCATGCGCGAACCTTCTCCGGTTCCAACTGCACCTGAACCCGGGAAGTCAAGCGATGAAGCCGGTCTGCGGGTGATCGGGCAGGGCCAACTCAACGAAACCCACATCACCATTGGCGGCGTCCCGAATCTCTTTATCGATGAAGGCGACTGCGTCATGCAGTTCGTGCCGGCGTTCGACGAAGCGATGAAGCAGACCCAGTTCGGCATGAAGGTATTGCCCGAGCTCGAACCACACTGGTCCCAGGCCGCTATGCACCGGTGCAATCTCAAGCAGGCGATCGCCGTCGCGATTCGTGGCCCGGCCGAGGCAGCAGGTGTCCCCTGCGCGCCACCGACTGCCGGGGCACGCACTGACCACCAGCTTCTTTCGAACGCAGCGCAGGAACCGGTGCTCATTGGGATGGACGACAACGACGAGGACGGGGCTGCACTACCACGTCGTCACGCTGCTTCCAGCAACAGTGCGCCGGACTTGGCCGCTGTCTCCGGAACAGTTACAGCCTGGGGCGAGGAGAAGTTTCCGCGTCGCAAGCCAGGCGGTCCCCGCTTCTACACCTCCTTTGCGATCCGGTTGCAGACGTTTTCCGGTGAGCGCGTCCTGCAGGGCGAAGGCCTGAAAGACGCGATATCCGAGTCTGGCTGTCAAGTGGGCGACGTAGTTTCAGTGCGCCGCCTGCGCAAGATCAAGGTTCAGGCGTTCGAGAAAGACGGCGAGCCAAAGCTGAAGAATGGAGTACCTGTCCTTTGGGACAAGTGGCTCTGGTCCATTACGAAATGAAGGAGCATTGAATGGCATCTGTGAACAAGGTCATCCTCGTCGGAAATCTCGGCGCGGATCCAGAAGTGCGTTATTTGCCCAGCGGCGACGCTGTGGCCAACATTCGCCTGGCAACAACCGACCGATACAAGGACAAGGCGTCGGGCGAAATGAAAGAGGCAACCGAATGGCATCGCGTGTCGTTCTTCGGTCGGCTTGCGGAGATCGTTTCGGAATATCTGAAGAAGGGCTCGTCGGTGTACATCGAAGGTCGCATCCGCACGCGCAAGTGGCAGGCGCAGGACGGTACCGATCGCTACTCGACCGAGATCGTTGCCGAGCAGATGCAGATGCTTGGCGGCCGCGGCGGAAGTGGTCAACGCGAGCAGTCTGATGACGACGGCGGATTTGAGCAGCAGGGCGACAGCCGTTCGCAGGCACAGCCCTCCGAAACTCGCCGCACTCCCGCTCGCACTGCAAGTCAACCTGCGCGAGCATCGCAAGGCAACTATGCCGGCGGCGGTGCACCGCGTGGTGGTGGCTTCGATGAGATGGACGACATACCCTTTTTTGGTTTTCACACGGGTGCTGCGTGGTCGATCATCTGATCCCGTAAAGGCTCACCAAAGCGCAATTCCTCTCCCGTAGTTACTCACCTTTCGTTGTCACGACACGCCTTCCGGTGTGTCGTGCAGCGAATTCTTTCGCGCTTCCCGCGCATTCCTGCCAGAGCAACTGCCTGCTGAAAAAAACTGCCCGCCCATGCGCGCGGACAGCTTTTTTGAGCACGCGTTTTCGCGCCTGACTCAGGCATCGACCACAACCCACTTCCATATAGGAGAGTGACCCATGAATGTGAAGGACCTGAAGCTCACGCCCGCACAGTGGCTCTCGCTGCTCCAGCGTTATGGAGTGCCCGAGAGCTCGCTGTCCGGACAGGCTGCGCCGTGTCCCATGTGTGGCGGTACCGACCGCTTCACCTATGACAACAAGCGCGGTCGCGGCGACTGGGTGTGCCGGCAGTGCGATAACGGTAACCCGATGGCAGGAGACGGGTTCAAATTGATCTGTCGTGTTACGGGCATGTCGTTTCCTGAACTGATGACCGAGCTCGAAGGAGGAACGCTCAGCGAAGCCAGGGTGGCAGCGCGGAAGCTTTCTGTTGTCGCGCCGGTGGCGAAACGCAAGGCTGATCCAGCGTTCGTCGAGCAAAGACTGACGTCGATGTGGGGTCGCGCTCACGTTCAGAGTGAGGGTGACCTTTCACGCCGCTACCTGCAGGCGCGTGTGCCCGGCCTCTCGGCGCCTCCGTCGAAAGCATTGCGACTCGGCATGCTCGATTACCGGCATGAGAAGAAAGTGATTGGTACGTGGCCCGGCATCCTCGCCCGGTTCGAGTTGCCCGATGGCCGGCTTGGGACGTTGCACCGGACCTTTCTCGAACGATCGACACCTGCGAAGGCGACGATCGTGACGGGGGACGGCGAGATTCTCGACAACAAGCTGAACGACATGACGCTTAATGCGCTGAAGGGCGGAGCGGTGCGCCTGATGGAACCGGCCAACGGCGAGATCGGTGTCGCGGAGGGACTGGAAACGGCCTACGCCGCGTTCATGGAGTTCGGCGTCCCGGTCTGGAGTTGTCTCAATCGCGTCCTGCTCGGCCAGTTCGTTGTCCCGGAGGGGCTAGGTATCCGGGTCGTTCATATCTTCGTCGACTTTGACCACATCGATCCGAAGACACGCAAGTCGCCGGGTGTGGCGTCTGGGGTTGAGTTGGCTACCCGTCTGAAGAAAGAAGGGTGCGCGGTCTTTATCCATCGTCCGAAGTTGCGCGGCACGGACTTCTGCGATGAATGGCTCGACCGGTTTGTCGCGGGCGGTGATTTGCAGGATGTTGCCTGTAGACCAGTCAGCGCGTTGAGGCAATCAGTTGCTGCCTGATTCGGCGGGCCGGCGTTAGCCGTTGGCAGGAATTTCTTTTATTTTGCCCGGTGGGGATATCTCCCCACCGGGAATATCGCATCGGGCTTTTTTCTGTGAGGTAGGAAATGAGTCGTTCCGGGTGCTGGTAGGTAATTTTGCGATCGTCAGCACGACTGGCGCAGCGAGCGGTAATCAGCCGGCGTTGAAGTCCGACGCGGAAGCATATGACGTCATTGATCGTCGGGCACGGGGCAATACGCTGTACGCGTGCCGGGATCAATCGTTCGACGAGGCATGGGATTTCTGTACCCGTCGTCTTGCAATCGTTGCGGCCGCAGGGCAGCACTAACCATAGACGAAAGCGGCTCCCGGAGAAATCTGGGAGCCGCTTTTTTTTTGCCTCTCGTCGCAGTCAAGGACGGACTTTGAAGAAGATTACCAGTCGCAAAAGAATCCACAACGGAATCCACAAGCCTGTCGACCACAGGATACCGACCCAGGCAATGAAGATGATATTGCCGCCGTTGTGGGGGTCGGTTCTGCCCACGTGGGTGCCGTAGAGTGCGAGCAGAACAAGCAGGACGGTGTAGATAGCCCGCTTCGCCAGAAACGGCAGTCGATCGAATGCGCGGTAGCAGGTAAGGAGGCGGTCCATTATTCACCCGTCGTTGGTTTCTCAAAATAATCAAACAATGCGCCACCGACATACCAGCCGGCCGCGGCTACAGCGGCGAGCAGGACGAAGCCGACCCACGTGCGTGCCTCGCTGAGCATGCCTGCGTGAAACAGTTGAAGTGTGTCCATGATCATTCTCCGGTTGACGCACCGGGGTTGACGCCATTCGTCGTTCCCTGTGCCTTGATTCAAGGATGCCCGAATCATGGCGAAGTCAAGTCGAGCGCGCTTCTAGAAGAAGCCGGCGAGTTCCTCGCCGAGGGACGCCGAGGCGAAACCGTCCCCGTCAGTCGCCGAGTCATGCACGCGGAGGATCTGGACGCCGGCTTCCTCCGGAGCCGCGGCTGCTGGACGCGTTTGTTCGAAGGACGGTGATTGCGGTCTTTCTGTGTTTCCGTCATTCCGGGCTCGTTGTGTCGGTTCGCGCAGCGCCGACTCCGCAAGTGCGCGCAGACGAATGGCGCGCTGGCGGGCACTACGATAGCCGGACAGCGCCTCGTGCAGCAAAGGCGAGACGAGTGGATTGATGACAATGGTCATCGTGATGTTGTCGTCCATACCGCCGCCGTTACTTGCGATCGCGCGCGAGTCCTGCTTCGCCGACCGCGAGAAATCCGCGAGCGTTCGCGAGGCATGGTGTGTCGATGATCTCGATCAGCACGCGCGGGAATGCTTTCCGGATGGCCGATGCATACAGCGCGGCGCCTCCGCCTGAAAGGATGATCGAGCGCACGTTAGGAAGCCGTCCAACCGTGTTCTGCATTTCCTTGACGACAGCATTGATCAGAGGTTGCGACTGTTCGACATACGGATCGAGCACGATGTCCGAACCGTAGAAGAAGAACGGCGTACGCTCGCGCAAGGCCTTGTCGATGCGCTCAATATCATCGACGGGTTCGCCCTGATCCTTCGAGATCAGCCCTGCAATGCGCTGATAGATCTGGGATGCGCCGCCTGGCAGGCCCCCGCTGCGCTTGTCGTCCATCGTAAACCCGTTCGCGTAGACCCAGTCAGTCGTGAAGTAGCCGACGTCGATGACCAGGTGGGCGCTGTCGCGGCCGAATTCGTTCTGCCGGTTGCTGGAAGCGAGGACGAGCGAGCCCAGCGGTTGCGGAACGACGATGGTTTTCTCGACGTGTACACGGGCCTGGCCAAAGTCTAGATCACCGGCGAATCGCTCCTTCAGTTCAGCGGAGTATTTCTGCATGTTGTGCACCGGCAGCCCGAGCACCAGCCGCTCGATGTGCGTCACACCCGAGAAATGGAAGGCGCCGGCCAGAAGGGCGGAGTAGTTATCGGACAGGACAAAGTCGTCGGCGAGCGTGCGGCCGGTATTGCCATAGGCGGCTGTCAAGGCGACATCGGGGCCGACCTCGTACTCGATGTCGTCGATGCGGATCGTTGCGACCTTGCGGGCGGCAAGAACGCTTTCCCCGTAATTTGAAATAGTGCGGCTCGCGGCGAGCGGCGCGAGCGAGGGAAACATGCCGGTTGCGACAGTTCCACCGGCCGCGCGGTATGCGTACTTGGTGTTGCCGTATCCAACGTCGATGGCGAAGACGGGGGTTTTCAATTCAGACTCCGGGTAGTGAAGTTGGGACCGGCGAAGTCGCACTTCATGTAGGACTTTCAACCGGCCGATCCGCCAAACTCGCACTTCATGTACGAGTTCGGCAGTGCGAATCATCAAAGTCGCAGTTCATGTGGGACTTTGAGCGTGAGTCCAGTCTATCGAGCACCTGCCGAAGTCAAGTCGGCTAAGCGCGCGTGATCAGGTCAGCTTTTAGCCTTCGGACCGCTCGTCGCGGCCTTATCCTGCTAATTACCTACCGCGTCCATGACGCATCGATCCGCAGTAACAGCAAGAAAGGGGTTTTACGCCCTGCGCAAATCCTCTTCTGTCCAGGCCGCACAATGACGCGGCCTTTTTCTGAATCAAATCAAGTCCACGCTGATCCACACTGAGGACCACTGGACACGGCGATATCCATACGATTGGCGGCGGTTTGCCGCGATGAGACGCAATGAGGACATGTGGACCCGGACACCGGACAGTCCCGCACGTCGCGCATTGCGTTCGCACGCGCCCTTTCAGCACACGACGCTGGGTGCACTCAGGAAGCCCGATACACCGCGGCGGAGATGAGTGTGCTTTGGGGCGGGGGAAATCCTGCGACACCGGGAAAGACCGGTCGATCGCGAACCCCGTACGGAAGACACACGGTAGGCGCAGCCGTTACCAGAAGTGCGCAAACAGGATTCACCCGGCAATAAGCCCAGACGTCTCACCGCGCAGAGCGACGAGGGGCGTCCAGACCGCAGCGCGAGATCGCGCTGCGAGTTGGGGCTGGCAGGGCGGCCGGAAGCTGCAGTACCGGTGCAACGTGAGCGGGGAATTGCCCACGGACCCAATACGTGTAGAGCGGGATTGCGCGCAGCGCAGACCGGCCCGCACAGCAGCAGATGGACAGTCGGAACGCAGTTCTTCCCTGCGTCGGGCTGAACGGATGGAATCGCTAAAGGCGAGGAAGGCGGGACCGACGCCGGGGGTAACCGGCAAGGCCGTGTGGTAGCGGCCAGCAAGTACAACAGGTCAGTTCACGCAGTACCACTCCCGGTGACGCGCCGGGCACGTCAGGTAGGGGCGTGTTGTGAGGCCGCGGTGAGCAGGCGAAACATAGGCGCGGGCAGACCGCGCAAGCGGGGATGATTGTATGGCAGCGGTTCTCAATGTTCGGGCGGTCGTGAAGAGCTATGGCCTGCCGCCGGAGTTCACGGACGCGCTGCTGCGGCTCTTTGACAATCACGTCAACGAGGTACACAGCAGAACGCGGATTAGCGCGAAGTCCCTCTCCGTCAAAACGCAGGAGAGGCGCACGACCGCAATCTGCAAATCGTTTGTCGAGTTGCGACAGCACGGCTTCGCTTTGCAGACGCCGTGGTCGCTGAAACAGAAGCATGTTGAGTTTCTTGTGAGGCACTGGGTTGCGCTCGGGCAGCGCGGCGGGACGATCGAGAACAAGCTGACGTACCTGCGGGCGCTGGCGAGCTGGATGAACAAGCGGGATCTCGTCGGGACGCTGGGAGACTACGTTGACCGGAAGGAGCATGATCTCGTCCGCTCGTATGTGGCGACCGAAGACAAGTCGTGGATTGCACATCGCGTGGACGCGCAGGCAAAAATCACGGAGATCGGCAGGACGTGCCCGCACGTGGCGGTGCAACTGAAAATGCAGGCGGCGTTCGGCCTGCGCGTCGAGGAGAGCTTCATGCTCAGACCCGCTGAGGCGGTTCGGGACTCACGTACGCTTGGCGTGACGCGCGGGACGAAGGGTGGGCGGCCGCGCGAGGTTCCGATCGAGGCGAAAATCGCAGTGCTTGAGGAGGCGGCCCGACTGAGTAACGATCTGACCGGCTCGACGGTGCCTGCGGATCGAACGCTTAGGCAATGGCGCGACTGGTACTACCACGTTCTGGAAAAACACGGAGTGACGAAAGCGGGCCTCGGAATTACCAGCCACGGGCTACGTCATGAGTATCTGCAAACGCTTTATGAGACAACGACCGGCGTGCCGGCACCGGTGAAGGCGCTCGACGAGCGGCCGAATCCGGCGTTGCATCTTGAGGCACTGCGACGTGTTGTTGAGGACGCCGGGCACAGCCGGCGAACAAAAGCGAACGCGTACCTCTCGACGTTCGCGCGTCAGGACAGGCTGAAGAAAGTCACACCGACGCGTGAGCAGGCGTGTGCGACGCTCGATGCGGTGGCCGGCAACAAGAGTCAGGCGGCAGCGACGCTCGGAATTTCGCGGCAGGCTCTGTATCGCATATTGAGTGCCGGGCGATGAGGCAGCGGTCATACGCGGTGTAACGACCGGGCCTGGGCGAATGGATGTGAATATCGACCGCATTATTCCTGAACCGGTCGCAGCCGTCCTGCGAGAATGAATCTCTCAGGTTCCAGGTGGCCCTCGGAAAACACTGGAACCCTTCAAGCCGGCCTCGCGCCGGCTTTTTTTCTTTGGGCTGTCGGATGCGTCCACTCGCGGAAAGTGCGTCGTAGAGTTTACGCTTTCTTGGGATTAGAGACGGCGAGCGGCTGGTATGCACCACGGCGAGCGGCAGACTCCATCGCGGTCTAATGGAAACGCCATGAGTCACTAACTAGTTTGTCCAAGCCTTGGTGACCTGCCAGCCGCTGGTCAATGACGGGTAGGGACCGGCCATGAAGCGTCATTCGCCTGCGCCGCCGCTCAGACATTCAGGGGCCGGCTCAGGTCGCGAACTGGCCATTCAAATCTTATTGGTGAAGCGTCGCTTGTCGGACAACCCCGTCTCCACGATGCGTCCGGTTTTCAAATCCCCCTTACGATATTCCGGTCGGCACTAGGCGCCCACCGGAATGTCCTGTAATCTTCGGTTACGTTTAGAAATATTGCGTAATAATTCGGTGCGAGTCAAATCGCATCATGATGGGTAGTCGTATGGTCTGTCCGAAGACGAGAATTTGCGATGGAATTCGCCGCGATCGGTAAGGAATGCGATGTATTGAGCGGGTAATTCGATTTGCGAATGAGAGACCCGATATTCGGATTGACTAAAGTTGCAAATCGGAACGCCGTCCCTTATGACAAGCTTGCTGGCAGCGACTCTTGCAATTGCCGCGGCCGCCTCCGTGCTAGCACCTCTCATTAAAATGAAAATAAATCATGCAGCCATTGTCGTTAGCGCCGTTCCATCAGTTTTCCACCGTCCAATTCGTCCTTACCGACATGGACGAGACATTGACCTATAAGGGTCGCTTGGCCGCAAGCACATACTTGGCCCTTGAGCGATTGCAGGCTAACGGCATTCGGGTGATACCCGTTACCGCAGCGCCCGCTGGATGGTGTGATCAGATGGCACGCATGTGGCCGGTTGATGGCGTTATTGCCGAGAACGGCGGGCTCTTTCCTTGACGAGAGCCCAACGGGCACAGCGTCGAAATGAATTACTGGCATCCTCCGGGAAGCATTACCGATATGCAGAAACGACTTCAGGCGATCTCCGGGATCGTCGAGAAGGCCATCCCTCAGGCTCGACAGGCCGACGATCAATCCTTTCGGCTGACCAGTCTTGCCTACAAGCGCACTGGAATCGATCCAAGGTCGAGCAGGCGGAGATCGTCTACGTCTATATTTCAGTCCGACCAAGGAGGGACAGGTCATGAGCAAGGCAACCAGCGCATTAATCGCAGCCCTCGCCGCACTCACACTATCGGGCGGCGTTTATGCACAGGCGACCGGAGGCACAAGCGGCACCGGTTCGTCAGGCAGCACGGCTAGCCCGGCGAATCAGGTGAACGGTGCAACGGGCGGCTACGGCATGCCAGGCGCCACCAACTCGGACAGCGGCATGGCCGCCAAGGCGCCGAACTCAGGCCTGCCGAATAGCACGAACAGCAGCTCGACGTCTGGCACCAGCGCTCCCGAGAGCAACAACACGCCGGCGACCCCAAGCGTAGTGTCGCCGGCTGTGGGCCAATAACACCTCAGGCGACGAGCAGCCGCGAATAAGCGTAAGTGCGAAGCGAAGGAGCACTTCTATCGCATGGAGCGCAAGAGTAGTCGCGCCTCGCGCCCCCAGTTTCACGGCTAGCAGACGCCTGTTGATCCGATCGCCCTACACGTCCTATGCTGTTGAGCGTCACGGGTAGCAAAAACTTCGCGACGAAACATCTTCAGGGATGCGCAAGTGCCCGACGAGGGCTGAGCAACAAATCAAGCTCCGGCAACAGGCTTACCTTGTGCCGCCTTCTCGCCGACTCACAACCCATGCCGGTGCGAACATCATGGCGACGGTCATACTATTTCACTCGGTCCTTGGCCTCAGGAAAGTCGAAACGGAGGCATCCAGCAGAATGCGAATCGCTGGTCATACTGTATTCACTCCCGATCTCTATGGCGGAATGACAACAGACTCCTTTGACGAAGGCTTCGAGATCAAGCAGTTCGTCGGTTGGGAGACGATCTGCGCGAGGGCGCGAGCGGCTCTTGATCCCCTACCAGCGACCACCGTGCTTGCGGGCCATTCCATGGGAGCGGGCGTCGTGGGTGAAATCTGGCCTGAGAGGCCAAAGTGTCGAGGTGTCGTCCTGCTGCACGGCCTGGCAAATATCCCAGCGAGAATGCGCAAGGGTTTGCCAATTGTCGTCCACATCGCCGATCCGGACCCGTTCGCCAGCGAGGAGGCGCTCGTCAGTTGGGCGCCGATGGCAAGAACGGCCGGCGCGAGCGCAGACATATTCACGTATCCGAATGCCGGACACTTTTATACCGACGCAACCTTACCAGACTACACCGTTGCCGCGACCGAGAAAACGTGGGCAGGGGTGCTGGTGTTCCTGGATAGGATCCGATGACACTACTACGTTTCGAATGACCGAGATGGGTCTTGGATTCAACCGGTCGTCGTCGGGCTCAGTTCGGCCACAAGCGGCCGGTCGACGCCGGTATCTAAATCGTCGACAATCGTAATCTAGGTGCGGTCTCCTGCGACTCGTCTCCCCGCTTGAGACCTGACATTCGGGGTTATCGTTTAAGTGCTCGACTAAAAATGAAAGTCTTTCAACGCAAGAGCAACGTGGCGAAACTCATCGCATGCGCGATTGGTCTTTGCCCTTCAGTTTGGGCTCGTGCCGCCTCTCACTCCATTGAGAGTGATCCCGGTTCAGCTCAAATGGCACATGTCGACGATCAAAATCAAACTCCCAGTTCCTGGTTTCTGATCGCGTCGTGCGATTCTTCCTGTTTAGAGGATTTTGTGGGAAAGCGTGCATCCCAAGGTGGAAATGATTCGGCTGGAGAGCGACGCTTGGGAACCAAAAATAGAACCCACGGCGGCGACAGGCCTGCTTCGGATCGTTGGGAATTCTTTCCCACCCAGATTGGAAGGAATAGAGCGTCCATCAGCTTCAATAAGAGTTACGCGAACATCGCGAACCAAGACCCCAGAGCGACGCTATATCGTTTCCGGATTAAGTTCGAGCATCCGACTGCCGAAGGTTTTCCTTCCAGCGAGGAGTTTCCCGAAATAAATGACGCTGAGGACCTGATAACGAACGCTGTCGTTGCCTTGGGAGGAGTTGAAGTCGGTCGAGTTACTGCGAACGGTCACCGCGATTTCTTTTTCTATGGTGCGTTCAAAGACGAGTCGGCAAAAGAGATAGCCGCATCGGTAGAAACCAAGACGACGTATCAACCCGAAGTTACCCTTCAGACGGATCCTGAAAAAGCGGGCTATTGGAAGTTTCTGTACCCAACAGAAGATGATTGGCAAGTTATCAGCGACATGCGCGTGCTCGACGCTCTTCAGAAACAAGGAGACAATCCCGCGAGAACGCGGCACGTATCTCACTGGGCAAGTTTCGCAAGCCGACGGGTTGCACAGCGATTTTCGGATTGGGCCAGAGCAAACCTTTACAGCAACGTCTCGATGGTTTCGACAGAAGACGGAACGAGACTTGTGGTCCACTTCGCCCATGAAGGCACGATGGAGCTTGCTGATATAACTCACCACACCATAACCATCAACCGCGAGGTGAAGGCTCTCGGCGGGCATTACGACGGGTGGGAAACTATCGTCCTTCGAGATCGGTAGCCAGCTTTCTGTCGCATTGTTTGCGAATGACTGTTACGGAGCACTTCCACCGTCCCTTGCGGGTCGCGTGCTGCCGACCGTAGCCGTGCAAGGCTGACGCAGGTATGCCAATCGCATGAGGCAGTACCCGGCCACAAGCGGGCATCGCGTTTCGCCTCCAACCCGACATTAGAATGTCATGATTCTGTCCGGGAACGGACCTTCCCTGTCTCGTCGTAGACGATGATGTTGAAGCCTTCGCTGAGTTCGGGCGGAACGAAGTAGCGGGTGATTTGGTCGTACTGCTCTTCCGATGTCTGGAAAGGATGCTCGCCCGAAACGTTCCTCGCTATTAGACGAGATTTGCATATCTCGTCGCTCACATCCAGATAGTGAAGCCGATGCTCGCAACCAATGGCTTCGAATAATGAGTGGCCCCAAGCACGTGCGCTGGCCGTATTGAACGGAAAGTCCAGCACCACGGATATACCCGCCACGAGGAGCCCCTGGATGTGCTCAGTGAGGACCATTCTCATGCGTGCTGCGCGGCTTGCATAATCGGTCAGCGTATGAATCTCGTTCGGATAAAGACATGCCATCCATTTGTCTTCGCTAACTACGACCGCCCGAGGGGCATCCCCCAAGCGAGCCATCAACGTGGATTTTCCCGATGCGATTTTTCCGCAAACCAAATGCAAAACAGCCGTCTCACGATGGCCAGCTGCGTCGACTACTCGACCTTCACTTGTCATTTCCAGGCGCTCCATCTAGGAGCCCAGAAAGCAAAAACCCGCCTTCTGGGCGGGGTTGATTGCATATTGTCAACTCAATAGCTATCCCGCCGAGACTCTCGCGGCGCTAATAATCGAGTTGATGACAAATTGGTTCATGTCGCAAAGCTTAATTCAACTGGCGAGACGGGGCAAGTCGTAACCACGCGGCACAGTCCGAGCGTTAGACTCACCCCCAAACATAGGACGGCAGCTAACGCGTCGAAAGCGGCCCTTCCGTCAGTGCTGATCCCAACGACGGCTCAGGGTCGAACCGGGCCGGTCGACCTTCGTCGCGGTTCGGCCAGTAGCTGTCATTCGGCCGCGTGAGCAAGTGGTCACTCATGTGACCGATCTACCTCGCAAGCCGCCGTTGACGGGAAAATTAAAGAATGTGCGGCTACGACGCCTGAAAACGCAGGACGAGTCAGCTCGTCTGTGTAACGCAAAAAAACACGGGTTTTGAACCACGCCCCTGACGCTTATGGAACATCGGCCGACGAGTGAACAAAGGACGAGCCACTTAGAAGCGACTTCAGCAGCGACACCGAGGCTGGCAGGAAGCAAGCCGGGGGCTTGACAGGTTTGCCTATCCTCTCTCATACTAAGTTGGATAACTGACTTAAAGCACAAACATGACTAGGACACATATCGATAAGCGATCGCGGCTGGTTAGTGCGGCAGTGGACCTGGCGTACCAGAACGGATTCGGCGCCACCTCGCTTGCCGACATCGCGCGCGAAGCTGAGGTTCCTCTGGGCAACGTCTATTATTACTTCAAGACCAAGGACGAGATTGGCGAGGCGATCGTCGAGTTGAGGCTAGCGCAGCTGTCCGCGCAGCGGCAGCGATGGAGCGAAGCCGGATCGCCCAAAGATCGGCTTTGCGCCTGCGTCCAAGGCGTCTTCGAGAACAGGGATTCCTTGGCACAGCACGGCTGCGCGGTCGGGACGTTTTGCTCCGAGCTCCACAAGGCGGGCGGCTCGATCGCCACCAGATCGACCGAGATCTTCGCTCAACACCTGGCTTGGATCGAGAGCCAGTTTCGGGAACTTGGGAAGGGGAAAGACTCCAGCGGCCTTGCGGTGCACCTGCTTTCCGCCATGCAAGGCGTTTCGATCCTGGCTCATACCTTTCATGACTCCGGTCTTGTGGCGACGGAGACCAAGCGCCTCAAGAATTGGATACAAAGCTTGTGAGACACCAGGCGGGCTGAACCCGCAGGCCCACACGGCGAAGCCTGAAGCGGGCCGAGCAAAATGCCCATCGCAGTGAGTTAGGACGCTGACATAAAATCGGAGTGATGAGGTAAGAATCCATCGATTATGGCCTACTATTTAGTCAGTTGACTGACTTCAATACACGCAGTCATTGGCTGCTGAATAATTTATGACGCAACAGGCTCTAAGCGGGCAGAACGGAGTTTTTATGAAAATTATTTTGATTGGCGCAAACGGAAAGATCGGCGAACTCGTTCAAAAGGCATTGGCGGGTGCTGGCCATGAGATAGTCAAGGTCGGGCACAAATCTGGCGATGTTCAAGTCGAGATCGAGAACCGCGAAAGTGTCAGGGAGCTTTATCAAGCCGTCGGCTCGTTTGATGCCGTGGCCATTGCATCAGGCCAAGTCGCATTTGCTCCGCTTTCGGAACTCACCGCTGAAAAGTGGCAGTTCTCGTTGGGAAGCAAACTCATGGGTCAGATCAATCTGGTTCAGGAGGCGATCCCGTTCATCAAAGAAAAAGGATCCTTCACTTTGGTTTCGGGCATTCTCAATGACGATCCGATCATCGCCGGCGTCGCGGCTTCAACCGTCTCGGGCGCGTTGGAAGCTTTTGTTCGGGCTGCCGCAATTGAGCTTCCTAAGGGACTGCGTATCAATGTGGTGAGTCCCACGATGCTAAAAGAATCCGAATCCCAATTTGCCCAGTTCTTCACCGGCATGATTCCGGTCGAAGGATGGAAAGTTGCACAGGCCTACAAACGCGCTATCTTGGGGGCGCAAACCGGCCGCGTTTACAAAGTTGAATGAGCTTACCCAGCGTTTATTCGAAGACCGCCCATCAACGTTCTGAGCCGTCTCGTCGACGTGGAGTGCGATTTGTAAATGATCACATAACTTGGGAGGTATTTAATTATGAAACTCACGAGCAATACGATTCTGATCACCGGCGGTGCCAGCGGCATCGGTTACGAACTCACCAAACAACTCGCGGCGCTTGGTAACACGATTCTTATCACGGGCCGCGATCAAGCTAAGATGGACCGTGCGAAAGCGGCCTTTCCAAAAATTCACACCTTTCGAAGCGACGTTTCCGATCCGGAAGCGATCGCTACTCTTTACGAACAGGTCACGAAACAATTTCCTGAGCTCAACATTTTGATCAACAACGCCGGCATCATGCGTGAGATAAATATTCACGACAAAGCTGGAAGCCTCGAAGACATAACTCGGGAGATTGAAGTCAATTTGAGCGGGCCGATTCGCATGGTGAAACAATTCTTGCCGCATTTGAAAACAAAATCAGAGGCGGCAATCATGAACGTTTCATCAGGATTGGCATTTGTTCCATTACCCATTTCACCGGTTTATTGCGCCACCAAGGCCGGTCTGCATTCGTTCACCGAGTCTCTTCGTGTGCAACTGAGAAACACCAAAGTGAAGGTATTTGACCTGGCACCGCCTGCGACACAAACCGAACTCCTGGATGACTTTAATGTTGAAGACCTGAAAGGCGCTTCTATCATGAAGGTGGAAGACATGGTTAAAGTCGCCGTCAAAGGAATGCAAACCAATCGATTTGAAATTCGTCCGGGTCAGGCGAATCAGCTCAAAATGATGAATCGCGTGGCGCCGGGATTTATTTTGAAACAAATGAGCCGATCGGTCGATCGCATGCTCAGAACGCAGAATTAATTCGAAGTATCCGAAGCTCGTTTGGGTCCGTTCTTTCCCGGCATAATTCCAGTCGAAGGATGGAAAGTTGGACAAGCCTACAAACGCGCTATCTTGGGGGCGCAGACCGGCCGTGTTTACAAAGTTGATTGAGCTTACCCAGCGTTTATTCGAAGACCACCCGGCAACACCACAAGAATCCGGGTTGACAAAAAGAATCGACCTGTTTTCAATTTAGCACTAAGTCAGTTGGCTGACGTATGACCCACGACCATTGGCTGCCGAATAATTTATGACACAACAAACGCAACAAGCCCTAAGCAGGCAGAGCGGAGCGAAAAGATGACAGTCGCACTCGATAAACACAGATTTGGCCCCTGGGCACTCGTCACGGGCGCCTCGTCCGGAATAGGCAAGGAGTTCGCACGGCAAATCGCCGCTTCAGGAATCAATGTCGTCCTCGTTGCGCGGCGGGAGGACTTGCTTAAGGAAGCAGGCGCTGAACTTAGCAAGCGTTACGGTGTGGAGCATCGAGTTGTTGTGCTTGATGTCTCTCGGGAGGATTTCATCCGGCAACTCGCCCCCGCCACTGCCGATCTCGACATCGGCCTTGTCGTCTCCAATGCCGGCACCGGAAATCCCGGCGAGTTCTTGAAGCTTGATCGGCAGTTGCTTCAGGCGACTTTGCGGCTCAGTACGATGGCGCATCTGGACATCGCCCACCATTTCGGCGCGAAACTCACCGAGCGACGCCGGGGCGGAATCATCCTCGCGGGGGCAATGGGTGCGGAAAACGGCGTTCCCTGTATGGCGAATGACGGAGCCGCGAAGGCGTATGTACACAGCCTTGGCGAAGCGCTTCACTATGAGTTCAAACCTCTAGGTGTCTACGTCACTGTACTGGCAGCCGGGTTTACGAACACAGCGGTGCTCGAAAAGTTCGGCCTCGATCCGAAGACCATGCCGATGAAACCGATGAGCGTCGAGCAGTGCGTGTCTGAGGGCCTCAGCGGTCTGTCCAAAAACCGCTCCAGAATCGTTCCAGGCCGGCTGAACCGCATTTTGAACGCCCTCGTGCCCGCTTCTCTTGCGCGGAAGATGGAGGCGGACTTGCTTGGTAAAGGGCTTGCCAACAAATCCGCTCCTGCGAACGCACGGGCGGAGGCCTGATAACGGATAAACACGGTGGCGCACCTCGATATTGCTCGCCACTTCGGCGAACGGCTCGTGCGGCGCGGCTCTGGCGGGCTGATGTTCGTGGGCGCCAGGGGCGCGGACAAGGGGATTCCCTTCATGGCGAATGAAACCGGCACTAAGAGACCGTTAAAAAATGACACGAGCCCTTTCAGAATCGAATGCGCTTGAAGAGATTGACTGTGCGTCCGTCTCTTCGACAATTGGTGCGAACGCCGAAGCGTCATACCGCCTTCCTTTCTCATGCACGCATGGCCGATCTTGAGGGCTGCCCCGCTCGCGAGGACGCGGTTGTTGAACACCTTGCAGGAGCTGCTGCAGTTTCATCCTGACTCGTTGAGTGCGGAAGATCATCAGGTCATCGAGTTGGTTCTCGCGATTCAATCTCGCTAAGGGAAAACAAATCCGGGGGACAGTCTCCCATGACGCCCGATTCAAGCGAGCCGGCTCCGCGGCGCGCAGCCATTACGTTGGGGATGTCCGAACCCGCGCATTCCGCCTTCTCCCAAGCCGAGCGGCGGGCGAAATAGCGCGCGGCGCGAGACGTGCTCCTGAGAGCGCGCATCGTCGCGCTCGCAGAGCTCGAGCGGATCACGCATTTCGGCCATTGGTCGTTCAACTTGATCTGGTGGAACACCTGACCCTCACCCGAGAATAGGAAAGAGCCTGACGGAGTGAAGCAGTCACTGCAATATGGAATTCGTACGGGGGAACAAAGCGATTCGAGACCACGTACAAGATGGACGAACGTTGCACTTGTTCGAATCGCTCGGCAAAGGAAAGAAACAGCGATACCCGACCATTACTATAGAGTGCATCGACGTTTCAAGAATCGCCCGGTCGGAATGCCCGCGGTTGTACTGACGTCGGCTACCGGGGGGCATGGCTGCATTTTACGGCGCGTTGGCTTCCACTATTTTCGGCCGGCATCAGTTCGCTTGGTTTGGTATCCTTAGCGGCCAATCGACTTGGCGCTGCCACCGGCTGCTTCGGGTCGAACCGGGCCGGTCGACCTTCGTCGCGGTTCGGCCCAGACTGTGTCAAAACGCATTTTGGCGCGTTAAAATTTACCATCCGATAGCAAGGGTTGAGCAACATGAAACGGTTCGTTCAAGGCGACAATCGTACACAAAGCTCTCTGCTCCCTGAAGCGCTCGATGACTACGTGACGGACACAAATCCCGTGCGCGTAGTTGATGTCTTTGTCGATGAGCTTGATCTTCATAAGTTTGGGTTTGAAGGAGTCCAACCAGCGTTGACTGGTCGGCCGTCGTATCACCCCGAGGTGATGCTCAAGATCTATATCTACGGTTACCTGAACCGTATTCAGTCGAGCCGCCGCCTTGAACGCGAGGCCCAGCGCAACGTCGAACTGATGTGGCTCACGGGCCGCCTGGCACCGGACTTCAAGACCATTGCGCGGTTCCGTAAAGACAACGGCAAAGCGATCCGTAGCGTCTGCCGTCAGTTCGTCGTGCTGTGCCAGCGTCTGGACCTCTTCGCCGAAGCGATTGTTGCGATTGACGGCAGCAAGTTCAAGGCGGTGAACCACCGCGACCGTAACTTCACGAGCGCGAAGCTTGAACGACGCATGCGCGACATCGAGTCAAGTATCGCTCGCTATCTCGAGGCAATGGACACAGCGGATCGTCAGGAGCCGGCAATCGCGAAGGTCAGGACGGAGCGACTGCAAGACAAGATTGCGGCCTTGAAGGAGCAGATGCGAAGCCTCAAAGAGATCGAGGTGCGACTGAACGCGACACCTGACAAACAGGTTTCGCTTACCGACCCGGACGCGCGTTCGATGAAGACGCGTGGGACCGGCGTTGTCGGCTACAACGTCCAGACGGCAGTGGATACGAAACACCATTTGATCGTCGCGCACGAGGTGACTAACAACGGCATTGACCGTGATCAACTGACGTCGATGGCGAAGCTTGCCCGAACGGAAATGGGTGTAGGCAAACTCACTGCGATCGCGGATCGAGGCTACTACAAGAGCGAAGAGATACTTGCATGCCATGAAGCTGGCATCACCGTATTCGTGGCAAAGACGGTGACATCAACCGCCACGGCGCATGGCCGTTTCAGCAGGGATGATTTTATTTACAACCCGGAAACGAACGAATATCGGTGTCCGGCCGGTGAGCGGCTCATCTGGCGATGCTGGACAGTAGAGCGTGCTCTGAAGCTGGGCAAGTATTGGAGTTCGAATTGCCAGCAGTGCTCGTTAAAAGAGAAATGCACGCCGGGCACTGAGCGGCGTATGACCCGCTGGGAGCACGAGACCCTTGTTGAAGAAATGCAGGCGCGACTTGATCATGCTCCTGAGATAATGCGGACCCGGCGGCAGACAGTCGAGCATCCCTTCGGCACGATCAAAGCATGGATGGGGGCCACTCATTTCCTCACGCGGACCATCGAACGAGTGAGCACTGAAATGAGCTTGCACGTGCTGGCGTACAACATGAAGCGAGTGATCCGGTTACTCGGTTCGGAAACGCTTATAACGGCAATGCGGGCGTGATGCCCGCATGGGGTTGTTGAACCTTTGCAACTGTTCGCCGGGTTTCGTTCGGCTTGTCGCAATCGAAAAGCTGCAACGTCCGATGAGGCCGGTTTCGTTATTTCTTGTGGCCGCCCGTTTTGACACAGTCTTATATGGACACCGCCCGGTTTGCCAAGTTGATCTTGATGTGATGCTGTAACGAGGTATCGGCTGCGGTCTTATATCCGGCTTTGTGCAAGCCGAAGCCGCGAGCCCTGATGGAATTCGCCAAGAACGTCCTCATCTGGGCCACGTGCTTCGAGCACAAGACTGTGTTCAGGTTTGCGTTCTTGCGGTCCGACCTGTTTTGCCATCACATGGAATCAACCCTAGCAACCTACCAGTTCCTCAACGTTTCAAAGTCTCATACTGCTACGCAGGTCTCATACTGACGTGATTCGTTTCGTAACTACTCTCGTGGGCAAGTATGGCCCAAGCAATTCGCGCCATCTTGTTTGCAAGAGCCACGGCTACTACGTTGCCAGGTCGCCGCTCCTGAATTCCTTTCTGCCAGGCAGTTGGTACCTTGGCGTGACACAGGACGGAGCGCGCCCCGTGGATCAGCAGCGTGCGCAGGTATGGGTCGCCTCGCTTTGAGATCGAGCCCAATCGAACCTTGCCGCCCGTACCATGTTGCCGAGGAACAAGCCCGAGAAACGCAGCGAACTCACGTCCCGACTTGAACGTCCTGGCATCTCCAATTGTTGCGACCAACGCGGTGGCGGTGAGTCTGCCGATGCCCGGCACTTCGGAGATTGCGCGACACGCCGCTTCCTGTTTCTGCCAGGCGCCGATGCGCTTCTCGAGTTGACTGATATCGTCCTCAAACGCGTTGATGCGTCGTAGTTGGTCTTGCAGATTGAGGACGATCGGTCTTGGTAGCGTGTCCTCTAACTCTGCCATGCGCTCGCGGATCTCAGTGAGCCCTGCCAACCGTCCGGCACGAAACGTCGCACCGAATTCGTAGAGCAAGCCACGTAGCTGATTCACTTGCATCGTGCGAAACTTGACGAGCAACGAGCGCATGCGGTGCAGGCTCAACATGGTTTGCTGATCTTCTGTCTTTGCAGCAACCGTGCGCATCCCGGGTTGCTGTACAGCAGTCCAAATGGCCCGAGCATCCGCTGCGTCGGTCTTGTTCGTTTGGACAAATGGCCGGATAAATTGCGCATGCAACAAGACTACCTCATGTCCGAGTGCCTGAATTTTACACGCCCACCAGTGAGCACTTCCGCAAGCTTCGAGGGCCACTCGACCAGCAGGACGTTGGGCTAGAAACGCAATTAAATCGTCGCGTCCGAACCGGCGATTGGCTATCTCACCGGTCTGTGCGTCGACCCAGTACATCTGGAACACCCGCTTTGCAATATCCAGTCCATATGTCGTAGCATTCATTTAGGGCCTCCGTTCCTCAAGTGGTTGTGTCGCAACTCCACTTTGGCACATTGATGCCGTTCGGTTCTGGAGGCCCTCAATCATGCCTACCTCCCCGAAGGGAGGGCGGTGTCCATTCCATCTGGGCCAACTACGGACGTTCGATACCGATGTTTAGATCGTTGACCATCGGCAATCAGCCGGTCGTTCACGAGTTGGTAATCTGCGATCCGCGTCCGCTTATGAATGCGTTAGAAACGCTTGGTGCTAACGCTCATTTCAGTCGCGACCTCCCCGTTAAACGCTACTTCGGATCGGTGAAGCGCGCCTGTCGCAACCCACTTTGTTGCTCCCGCTTTGCAAACGCCTCGCGTGCGGCCCGCATCGCGGGCCGGTGCTCCACGGCCCAGCTGTGGAGTGACCGTAGTGGCACGATCAGCGACCTTCCGAGGTCCGTCAGTTCATAGTCCACACGCGGTGGAATGGTCGGATACATCGTCCGGCTGACCAGGCCATCTTGCTCCAGACCTTTCAGGGTAAGCGTGAGCATGCGCTGTGAAATGCCTTCGATCACGCGCGCAATCTGGTTGTATCGCATCGGTCCGTTCGACAGTGTGCCGACGACCATCACCGTCCATTTGTCGCCGATGCGGGCGAGCGTAGGGAGCTACTGCCCGACACCCCTCGTGGGAATCCGAGGTCTGGGTGGCGCGAACAGGAATGTTCGTATCAGACAAAGAAGTGCCTCCTTGTGCGAACTTTTTCAGCCTCTATCATAGCGTAACGAACAAATTGTTCCTTACTGTGGGGACGAGATGGCATGGGCGACCCCTGTGCTGCCCGATCCTCAGATCCCGGAGAAGAAATTTGAAACTCTTGCACATTGATTCGAGTATCTCAGGCGCCGAGTCTGTTAGTCGCCAACTGTCGGCCAATATCGTGACCCGCTTCAAGGAGACCTTGCCGGGTCTCGGGGTCAGCTATCGTGATCTGGCGGCCGACCCTGTGCCACATCAGTCACCGGCCACCCGGTTCGCCAAACTGAAAGCACTATACGAAGCTGGCGCGCTGGACGGCAAGATTGGGGAGGTGGTAGCTGCCGCCATGCGGGGTGGTGCGCCGGTCGATGCTTCGGCGCAGGATGAGGTTGCGGAAACTAACGCGGCCCTCGACGAGTTCCTTGCCGCCGATATCGTTGTCATTGGCGCCCCGATGTACAACTTCGGCATTCCGAGCCAACTGAAGGCCTGGATCGACTGCTTGGCCGCGCCGGGCAAGACCTTCAGCTACACCGCGACGGGCGTGGAAGGCCTAGCCGGCAGTAAGAGGGTGGTCGTTGCGTCCTCGCGTGGCGGGTTCTACTCCGCGCCGTCGCCGATGGCCTTCATGGATCACCAGGAGACTTTCCTGACGAGCTTTTTCGGTTTCATCGGAGTCACCGACATTACGTTTGTCCGTGCCGAAGGGGTCAACCAAGGCCCTGAGCAACGGCAGCGCGCGCTCGAGTCTGCGTTGGCTGAAATCGCCGTCCTGAAGGCAGCTTGAAAGTAGAGAGATGGCCCGACCTTTGCCGATTGGGTGTCCGCTTCGGGGAAGCCTGAACGTCTCGTCAGGGTCGCGTGCTGCCGCTCGTGGCACGCACGGGTCGATCGCACGACGATGGGCAAGGTACGGCCCGTCTCCAGCCGTTCGCCTGATACCGTGCGCGTTCCTCGGAAACTCAAGAGGAATCAGTTGCGCACACGGAATTGCGTTGTTCATCCTGTTCGGCACGCAACCGACCACGGCCGATGACACCGGAGGTACGACGTAGTCGTGCGGGAAAAGCCCCGAGATATACTTCCTGCATGGAACTCGCCCCCCGCGACCTCGATAAAATCAGTGCCGTCACGTTGCAGCACTACGACGCGCACGCGGAAGATTTCCGCGACGGCACGTATGACCACGACGTCACGCAGAACATCGCGGCGCTGCTGCACCATATCGAAGTCGAGCCCCCTCTTACGATCCTGGATTTCGGCTGCGGGCCGGGGCGGGATCTCAAGGCCTTCACTACACTGGGCCATTGCGCGGTCGGCCTCGATGGCGCCGAGCGCTTCGTTGCAATGGCGCGTGACGCGACTGGCTGCGACGTCTGGCAGCAGGATTTCCTGCATCTCGATTTGCCGGCTGCGCACTTTGACGGTATTTTCGCCAACGCCGCGCTGTTCCATGTCCCGAGTCAGGCGTTGCCGCGCGTGTTGCGGCAATTGCACGCTACACTGAAGCTCGGCGGCGTGCTGTTCAGCTCCAACCCGCGCGGCACGAATCAGGAAGGCTGGAGCCATGGCCGCTACGGCGTCTTCCATGATCTCGAAGCATGGCGCCGATATATGGCGGGCGCAGGATTCGTCGAAATTGAGCACTATTACCGGCCCACCGGCTTGCCGCGTGAGCGGCAGCCGTGGCTAGCCAGCGTGTGGCGCAAACCGGTCGCCTGAAACTGGGGCTGTCACCGTATGCCCGCGTTGGGCTTGGCAGATGCTCGCGTTCAAGCCGCTTTGATGCAGCGCAAAGCAGCCGATTTGCAGCACTGTCCATCGCGCAGAAAAACGGCCAGTCGTGGATCTCGCACAATCGGCAGAAGCGGGGACGCCTATCGTCGGCCGCTACAGGCAGCGTGCGGCCACTTTCGGACGCTCGCGTCTCCCGACCGAATGTCCGCTGCAGAGCGTAATGCAGACCTCCGTGCATCCCGATAGAACACAGAACGGGTTGATGGCGTCCATACAACCCGGGTGGCGCTGCTCAAGGAATTGCTGACGATGAGTTTCGTTTTCTCAGTCAGATCGCGGCCCGGCAGGTTGCGGGCACGCGCTCTGCAGGAGGCGGTGTCAGATCAAGTGACTCTTCAGGGAATTTGGGGACCCCATGCGTACTGAAGCTGGAAGCGGTTTTGCACGAAAGTATTTCCCTTGGCCGGTGAGGTCTGCACGGCAAAGAAGTCCGCCACGCTGAGACCCTTGAGCTTGCCCGCAAAATTGTAAATCGCGTATGCAAGATATTCAGACCCGTTAAGGCTCGGCCCGTCAGCATCGGACTTCAGATCCATGAACGAATATCTCGCACCGATGAACCAGTTGCCCATTGGCGCACCGTTGATATCGATAGCGTAAGCGTTGCCGGACCCAAGATCCTGCGTGCTTGTCAGGAACGGCTGTGCAAAGAGCGGGCCGCCCGACACATCGTGTGCGTATGGCGTGACCAACGCACCGTTAAGGTACGAGTTGCGATGAGGCGCGATGAAGTTATACCCGAGGCTCACTGTCATCGAGTTGTGCTTGGCGCCGAGTTGCAGGCCGTACACCTGACTGTCCACATGGCCGAGCAGTTCGCGACCGTCTCCGGTTTCATGGAGATACTGCGCGGCGGCAAATGGCTTCCAGGAGCCATTTGACCGGCTGACGCGGCCCTCGACGTAGGCGAGGTCGGCATAATCCTGATACGTCTGATACCAACCTTGCGCGTTCACCGTCACGGGATCCAGATTGAACTTGTGCGCCGCGCCGACGCCCCAGAAACCGTTCGTTTCTGGCTCGCCGATACCTGAGTACGGATCGAAGCTTTCGTCGTAATTCGTGGTCTTTGTGAACGAATTGCTCGTGTACGACTTGAAGCGGAACATCTTGAAAGCGGTGATGAAGTTGTCGTCGTCGCCGTATTTTGCGTCCGCGCCCTGATAAAGCTGTGGCGCAATTCGCCAGTCATAACTCGATGCAAACGGGACATTGAGCGCCTGGTTGCCGGCTGTAATCTGGAATTGGTCTTTTTCCCACTTGACGTATGCCTCGCCCAACGTCGTGATGTTTGGACCCAGATAGCTGTCAACGTAGTTCGGGTTGTCGGAGTGACCGATGCCCCGTTGCAAATAACCGCTTACGCCAACCGTAAACCCGTAGAACGGTGCTGTGACATAGCCCAGTTCACCGCCATAACTCAACGTATTCTGATTCGCACCCTTTGAAAAAAATGCATTGTGCGAAGCGTAGTAAAAAGTGCGCACATTCCCAAAAAACTGACCCTTGGTAATCATTTCTGCAAGGTTGGTGGCTTCCTTGCCTGCATCCGCGGGTGCGGGAACGGGGCTGGTTTCGGCTGCCGCGTCGGATTGTGAGGGGTTGACCGTGTTGCCGCGCAAATCTCCGTTCTTTCCCGCCTTGTTCTCTACCGCAGAGGCCGCCGCAGCATCTTTCGCTTTTTGTGCCGCCTTCTTTTCTGCTTTTGCATCGCTAGCCGTCACGTCTGCCGTGGCTGCGGTGTTGTCGGAGTTCTGTCCAAAGGAAATTCTAGGAGTAAAAGCGGTGGCTGCAAAGGCTGCATAAATGATAAGTAGTGTTGATTTATTTGAGAGGTGCAATAGCGTCATGGTCGTAGTGGATGCGAGTGGGTCGAACTCTCTGTTTCCGTCTGCGTATGAATTCCCCCCGTACGGGATCGCAGCGTCAGCGAAACATCGGTCAGAGATGACTTGTACCGGCGATGACGCCGGGCAGGTGTGACACTAAGGCAGAAAAAATTGGCTACAAGGCACTTTTTCGGCATCTGCTCGTTGCCGTTATGGCGACGGGGGACGTGATACCGACCATCGGGAGGGCATCTCGCGGTTAGCTACTCGAGCTCGATTTCGCTGATGCGTGCCGCATTCGTTTCGAAACACGCGATTCTGCGCTGTGGCGATTTACTTCGCACGATGGCTCGGTCTGGACTCGGAGCTGGATGGTTGCCTTTTCGGCAACGTCTCGATGCCGAAAAAGTGGCCTTTCCCATTTTTTATTTGTTTTACCGTTCCCCGGTCAACAACGCACGCTACCTCCGACCAACGCGGGCCCACTACTTACAAAGCTGTGGCGCCTTCACTCAAGGGAACACCACCATGCATGCAGTCCGCCTGACGACAATCAACAAGCCGCGATCCCGCACACCAGGCGCCTGGTTCCGGACGCTCTTCCTATTTACACTCTCGCTGTTCGCCTTGCACATGGCGAGCGCGCATGCCCAAACGTCTATCCGGTTCGTGCTGAACTGGAAATACGAAGGACCACAGGCGTGGTTCTTTCTTGCTCAGGATCGAGGTTATTTCAAGGCGGAAGGTCTCGATGTGTCGTTCGATCAGGGCGATGGTTCCGCAGGGTCTATCCCGAAGGTCGCGAGCGGTGCCTACGATGCCGGCTTCGGTGACATCAACGCGTTGATCGATCTGGCAGGGCAGAAACCTTCGGACGCGCCCATTGCCGTGTTTCTGCTCTATAACGTGACGCCGTTCGCGTTCGCAGTACCCGTCGACAGCCCGATTCATACCCCCAGGGATCTGGAAGGCAGAACCATCGGCGGCGGCGTCAACGATGCCACGCTCAAGCTGTTTCCAGCTTTTGCCCGCATCAATCACGTCGATACGTCGAAGGTCAAGATCACGAACATTGCGCCCGCACTCTCGGCACAGCTGCTTGATCGCGGCCAGCTCGATGCGGCGTCGACTTATGTGACGACCTTCGTTTTCGCTGATAAATCGATGGGTGTCGATCCCGCCAAAAAAATCCGCTTTATCCGGTACGACAAGTACGGCATGAATCTTTATTCAAATACGGTCTTCTTTTCCCGGACGTTCGTAGCGAACCATCCGGACGCCGTGCGCGGCTTTGTGCGGGCGCTAAACCACGCGATTCGCGACGTGATCGCCGATCCGGACGCAGGTATTACAGCCCTGATGAAGCGCGAGCCGCTTCTGAATCGTGACGTGGAAACGCAGAAGCTGCTCTTCACGCTGCACAACGACATGAGCAGCCCCGAGATTGCGCACGACGGCATCGGTAACGTGGACGACACACGACTTGCCGGCGATATCCGTATCGTCGCCGATGCACTGGCGTTGCCCCACGCACCGACGCCGCAAGCTGTCTTTGACAGTAGCTTTCTGCCGCCGCAGAACGAGCGGATCTACAAGGTCACGCCCTGAACCATTCACGCAGGTGCCCCATATGATTCCCTACACACCGCCCAAAGCTGTCAGTACGTTGCCCATCGTCGATCTCGCGCTGCTGGATTCGGACGACCCGTGCGACCGGAATGCGCTCGCGGAGCAAGTCCGTCGCGCGTGCCTCGATACAGGATTTTTCTATGTGCGACAGCACGGCGTCGCGAACGACATCATCGAGCGGCAGTATGCACTCAGCCGCACTTTTTTCGATCTCGACCTCGAGGCCAAACTGCGTGTCGCGCAACATCGTTCGCCAGCGAAGCGCGGTTATGAACCGCAGTCGGCGCAGACACTGGATAACGGGTCTCCGCCTGACCTGAAGGAAAGCTTTCGCTTCGGACGCGATCCCGAAGCCGGAAACCCCTATAGCGCGCGCGATCTGCCCACCTATGGGGCGAGCCAGTGGCCAGCGGAATCGCCGGGCCTCGGCGAGGCAATGCTGCCGTACTACGACGCGATGATCGCGACAGGCGATCGCATTCTTCGCGCCATCGCGCTTTCGCTCGAACAGGCGGAGTCGTATTTCAAGCCGTTTTATCGAAATCCGATGGCGACTGTGCGGCTACTGAAGTATCCGCCGAACCCGCGTCACGCCGAATTGAACCAGATCGGCGCGGGCGCTCACACCGACTGGGGTGGCATCACAATCCTCTCGCAGGACAGTGTGGGCGGTCTCGAAGTACAGAACGTCGCTGGCGACTGGATCCATGCGCCGCCCGTTGACGATGCGTTTATCGTCAATATTGGCGATCTCATGGCACGTTGGACTAACGGGCGATATCGTTCGACGCTGCATCGGGTCAAGAACAGCGCTCAGCATAAAGACCGTTATTCGATCGCATTCTTCTATGACCCGGCCTACGATTCGCTGATCGACTGCATCGCGTCGTGCCAGCACGATGCACAAGACCGCCAGTTCCCCGCCTGCAACGCTGGAGAACATATCGCCGAGATGCATCGGCGGACTTCCACGCGAGCCTAGCCCAGTTCAACGCGCGGATCGGAAAACAGCCGGTCCGCGCTCAAGCGCTTTTATCGATCGCGTCTTCTTCGAGTCCACGCTTCAGGTGCTCGATGAACGAATAAGCGATGACCGGTAGCTGCCGGCCGCGCAAGGCGGCCAATGCCAACGTGCCCTTCGGGAATCCGCGATCCTCAATATCGCGCGAGACGAATGGGCCGCCGTCGTTCACAGCGCCGATATGAATCTGAAAGCTCAACGCCTGTTCATACTGCAAATAGCCACGCAGGAACTCGAAGCTATTGCATTCCACTACTGGATGAAACCGCAGCGACCGTCTTGAAAGGAAGCGGTCGAGCAACTGTCTTCCACCGATCTCCGGGTTCGGCATCACAAGCGGATAGTCCGCGCAATCGCGCAAGCGAAGGGGACCTTCGTCCTTCGCCAAAGGATGCGTGCGATGCATCATCACACAGAGCCGTTGCTCGAACTCCGCGATGCGTTCGATATCGGGCTCATCCGAAAGATTGAAGACAAGTGCGAGGTCTGTGTCGAACATACGCAGCGCGCTGAGCGCCTGCACATGATCCGCAACGCGAATCTGGAAACCGACCAGCGAGTGACGCACGCGAAACGACGCCACCATTTTGGGCAGAAACGCCGAAGCCAGCGCCTGACTCGCGACGAGCCGCACCGACCCGCGCCGCAGTCCCTGCAAGTCTTCAATCTCCGAGCGCACGCGGTCCAGTTCGGCCGCACGCGTGCGCACGTACTGGATGAATAACTCGCCTGCGGCAGTCAGGCGCATGCCGCGCGGCAAGCGCTCGAATACCGGCGTTCCCAACTCGTCCTCGATATCCTGTATCCGTCGCAGTACCGCCGACGGCGCCACGTGAAGCCGTTCGGAAGCCTGCCTCACGGAACCGGTCCGGGCAACTTCATCAACGTAGTTCAGAAAGCGCAGATGGTTCATGGGTCCCTGTTCCTGCTATTGAAGTCATTCGCGCGTAACGAAACGCGCACATCAGTGATCGACAAGACGGCTTGATTGGCCGAATGACCTGCACTGCTCGCGGGCAATCGCGCATGTATTCGGGCATTGCGCACCAATCCGAAACCTTAATCAACTGGATTCGCGTGGCCCTCCAGGTGTCGGCCAGCCATCGGCTCGCGCCGTATTGAAACACACGGGGCCAGCAACTGGTCGCGTCACGCTTTGTCACGCGAGGAGCCGGTTACGGCTAAAGTCCGGCCCATATTCGTTGATCGGTGACTGTTGCTGATACGGCAACGCAAGTTTGCTAAATCGGCTCCTTTCATGAACGGAGTATGGCACGCCTGCTGCATTGCATTGGGCATGAAAAAGAAACCACACATCCCTTTGCCACAGGCCCTCGACGCAAACGCGCCGTTCACGCCGGGCCCCTCCCGCGACAACGCCTGGACTGTCACTGACGGTCGCGTGAGTCTGGTACGCCGTATTCAGAAACCACGGCCCGTGCTCATCGATGCGACGCCGCAGTCACTCGAAATCGATGTGGCGCGCAGCGCTGTCGTCGTGATAGACATGCAGAACGATTTCTGCCACCCCGAGGGCTGGTTCGCCCAGAAGGGCATTAGCGTCAAGGCTGCGCGCAAACCGATTCCTGTAATCAGCAAGCTCTTGCCGGCGTGGCGAAAAGCAGGCGGTAGCGTGGTTTGGCTCAACTGGGGCATCCGTGCCGATCTCGCCAATCTGAGCGCCACGATTCACTTCAAGGGCAAGCGCTCACGCGATGGCGTCGGCTACGGCGAAGCCTCGCCGCTTGATCGTGGGCCCGCTCTCGTGCGCGGAGCGTGGGGCGCTCAGGTGATCGACGAACTCAACGTCGAACCCACCGACATCGCGGTTGAAAAGCACCGTCTCAGCGGCTTCTGGGACAACGAACTTGATTCCATCCTGCGCAATCGCGGCATCACAACGCTGCTGTTCGTCGGCATTAACACGGACCGCTGCGTGTTTTCGACCCTGCAGGACGCCGCCTTTATCGGGTACGACTGCATCCTTCTCGAAGACGCCTGCAATACGTCGTCTCCGGCCTATGTGACGCGTGCAATTCATTTCATCGTTCAGCAACTGCACGGCTTTGTCGCACGGGCGGACAACCTGATCGACTCACTTTTGATCAAACGTTAGGAGCTGTTTCTAATGCCGTTTAGTCTTTTCCGTCGCGCGAGTGCGACTCTCACTGTGGCCAGCGCCGTTGCACTCGGCGCTCCGCTTCTGGCCATGTCGGGCATCGCGTCGGCCGCGACCCCGATCAAAATGGTGCTTAACTGGAAATACGAAGGACCGCAGGCGTGGTTTTTCCTCGCGCAGGATCGCGGCTATTTCAAGGCTGAAGGACTCGACGTAACGTTCGACCAGGGCGAAGGCTCGGACGCGTCGATTCCGAAGGTCGCTTCCGGCGCCTATCAGGCCGGATTCGGCGACCTCAATGCGCTGGTTGAACTGGCGGCGAAAGAACCGGCGGCCGCACCCGTCGCTGTCGACGTGCTGTACAACACACCGCCATTCGCCGTGGTCGTCAAAAGCGGCAGCCCGATCCACACGCCGAAGGATCTCGAAGGCAAGAACGTCGGGGCACCGGCCAATGATGGTGCGCTGAAACTGTTCCCTGCATTCGCGAAGCTCGCCGGCGTCGATGCGTCGAAGGTCCATATCACCAACATGGCGCCTAATCTGCGTGAGCAGATGCTGATGCGCGGGCAGGTCGACGCGATCTTCGGCTACATGACGACTATCACGTTCAGCACCCGCGCGATGGGCGTCGATGCCGCGCACGATCTGCGCTTCATCCGCTACGGCGACTATGGGATGAACCTTTACTCGAATGCCGTGTTCTTTTCGCGCGACTTCATCAAGGCCAATCCAGAGGCCGTGCGCGGTTTTCTCATCGCGCTCAACCACGGCATTCGCGACGTCATCGCCGATCCAGACGCAGGTGTTGACGCGGTGATGAAGCGCGAGCCGCTGCTTAACCGCGATGTCGAGAAGGCCAAGCTGCTCGCGACCATGCACAACGACATGAGCGCGCCGGAGATCGCGAAGATCGGCCTCGGCGATGTCGACCAAAACCGCCTGAAGCGCGACATCTCGATCATCGTTGACGCCGCGAGTCTGCCGCGTACGCCCGCACCTGCAGATGTGTTTGATAACCACTTTCTTCCGCCCCGCCCGGACCGTCCGTCGGCCATGTAGGCCTTCACCCATCTGCGAGAAACGCATATGAATCTGAATCTGAAAGACAAGGTCGTGGTCATCACCGGACCTGCAAAAGGCATGGGACGCGCAGTCACGCTGGCGTTCGCCGCTGAAGGCGCGAAGCTGGTTCTGACCGGTCGCGACGTCGCTGCCATCGAACCGGTCGCTGACGAAGCCCGGCAACTCGGCGTCGAGGCGATCGTCGTCCAGTGTGATCTCAGCGTCAGCGCCGACACCGATGCGCTCGCATTGAGGGCGCTTGCTGCGTTCGGCCGCATCGATGTGCTCGTGAATGTCGCGGGCGGTTCGGGCCCGATTGGCAAGAAAGGCTGGGAAACCACCGAGGCGGAATTCGACGACATCGTTCGCGTGAACATGACGGGCGCTTTCAACGCAATGCGCGCGCTGATGCCCGCGATGATCGAGCAGCGCTACGGGAAGGTGGTCAACGTAGGTGGCACGTTCGGCATGCGCGGACGCTCGGGCCGGATGGCCTATTCAGCCTCCAAGTGGGGCTTGCGCGGCATCACGAAGAGTTTCGCGCTCGAAGCCGGACCGTACAACATCAACGTCAACTGCGTGGCGCCTGGCATGGTCGACGGCCCGAGGTTTCGCGAGAAGGTGTGTGCAGACATGGCCCGCTCGCTCGGCATTAGCGTCGAGGAAGCAATGGAGCGTCACGCCGCCGACTACGCGCTCAAACGCGTTTCGACCGATGAGGACGTCGCTAACGCGTGTCTGTTCTTCGCAAGTGACGTATCACGACAAATCACAGGTACCGACCTGCCGGTGGACGGCGGTTGGGCCATGCTTTAAGGAGAAGAAAAATGAGTCAGATTGATCTTGTTATTCGCGGCGCGAAAGTCGTCTCGCCCGAGCAGATTATCGAAGCAGCTGTCGCCATCGACGGCGAAAAGATCGTGGCAGTCGGTCACGACGATCTCATGCCGTCGGCCCGTGAGGAGATACGTGCAGACGGCCTGTATCTGCTGCCCGGCGCCATCGACAGCCACGTGCACTTTCGCGACCCCGGCTATCCGCACAAGGAAACGTGGCGCACCGGTTCGGCGGCCGCAGCGTGTGGTGGCGTCACGACCGTGTTCGAGATGCCCAACACGAACCCGGCAACCGGCACGCTGGAGGCGCTGCGCATCAAACAGCGTGCAGCGGAAGCATCGTATGTGGATTTCGGCATTCATGGCCTGCTCGGCGATGACACCGTCGAGCGCCTCGAAGAACTGCTCGACGGCGGTGTGACGAGCTTCAAGGCGTTTGTCGGCAATACCTTCGGCAATCTGCCGGCACCGACCGACGGTGCGTTGCTCGAAGGCTTCGAGAAGCTCGCGCCGCTCGGCATCCGCACGGTTGTCCACGCCGAAAATTCGTCGATTCTGTTCCGTCGGCAGAACCGCATGCAGGACGCCGGCCGTATCGACGCGATGGCACATCTGGCCGCGCGTCCGGCAGTGGCAGAGATCGAAGCGATCACGCGCGTGCTCACGCTCGCCGAGTGGACCGGCGCGCGCGTGCACATTGCGCATCACAGTTCAGCGGATTCCCTGTTTGTGCTGCGCGATTTCAAGCTTCGCGGCGTCGATGTCACGGCGGAAACGTGCCCGCAATACGTGTTGCTCAACACCGATCATATGAAGAAGCTCGGCGGGATCCTCCGTCTGAATCCGCCGATCCGGGAAGCGCGCAACAACGATCCGCTGTGGAATGCCTTGCTTGACGGCACCATCGACATGATCGCGACCGACCACGCTCCGCATTCGCCGGAAGAGAAGACGCGCGAAAATATCTGGGAATGCGATTGCGGATTCCCGGGCGTCGAAACGCAGATGGCGCTGATGCTCACCGAAGTCAATCGTGAGCGTGCAACGCTGATGGACTATGTGCGCTGGAGTTCGGTCAATCCTGCGAAAGCCTGGGGCATCTACGGTCCGAAGGGCGTGATCGCACCGGGTGCGCATGCGGATATCGCGATCGTCGACATGAACCGTGCGGGAATACTTTCGCAGAATCAGCTGCAGAGCATCAGCAAGATTTCGCCCTGGAATGGGAGAGCCGTGCGCGGATATCCGCTCCATACGCTCGTGCGTGGGCGCTTTGTCATGCGCGACGGGAAGCTGGTCAAGGATGCAGCGGGCTGGGGTCGTTCGGTGAAGAACGTGCAGGCGATGCCCAAGGCCACGCCGCGCAACACCGAGCACTACATGAGCGCGATCCTCAAAACGCCGGAAGGCGTGCGGCCGACAGCCGAACCGGTCGATACCGAAAGCGTCTTCGTGAATGGGCTGTGAAGCGGACAGCGATATGGCCTGTAATTCCGTTCGCTCGCGTTCTGCGAGCGGCGGTTCCGGAAAGGAATCATCGTGAACTCATCCCTGATTGATCTATCGGATGTCAGCGTGCGGTATGGCGGCGAAGGCGGCACGATCGCACTCGACCGCACGCGCCTCGAGATCGAAAAAGGCGACTTCGTCGCGCTCGTCGGACCCAGCGGTTGTGGCAAGTCGACCATTCTGAAGCTTGTTGCCGGGCTCATCCAGCCGACCTCGGGCGCAGTCATTGTCGGCGGACGTGAGATGGGCGCGGCAGGTGTCACACCTACGCGTATAGGCCTTGCCTTCCAGAATCCGACGATGCTGCCCTGGCTGACCATCCGCGAAAACGTGATGGTCCCGCTGAAAATCGTCGAGCCATTTCGCTCGGAGTATCGGCGCAAGAAAAAAGGCGAATTCGCGGAGCGCGCCGAAGCACTGCTTGCCCAGGTTGGCCTGAAGGACTTCGGGCATAAGCGGCCCTGGCAACTTTCTGGCGGCATGCTGCAACGCGCGTCGCTCTGCCGCGCGCTGATCCACGAGCCGGAGCTGCTGCTACTCGACGAGCCCTTCGGTGCACTCGACCAGTTCACGCGCGAGGAGCTGTGGGACATCATGCAGACGCTCTGGATAAAGCGCCGTCCGACCGTGCTGCTCGTCACGCACGACCTGCGCGAGTCGGCGTATCTGGCCAACCGTATCTGTGTGATGAGTTCGCGCCCCGGCCGCATCCTCGAAGAACGCCGCGTGACGTTCGACCGGCCGCGCACGCTCGAAGCGAGCTATGCGCCCGAGTTTGCCACGCTGGTTCAACAGCTACGTATGCGCATTGCCGAAGCGCGCTCAGCTGCGGACACGCCGCGCGAAGTAGCAGGGTTATCGGCAGTCGCCGCAGCCCCCGCCATTGAAGAACCGGAGCAGGCATGAAAATCAGATCCGAGCGGCTTCGTCGCAACCTGCTGTCGGCCAGTGCGCTGGTCGGCTTCTTCCTGATATGGGAACTGGCGTGCCTTGTGTTTCACGTCTCGGACCTCGTGCTGCCGCGCCCGAGCCAGATCATCGTCGTGACGGTAACCAAGATGCCGTTGCTTTGGCCACATGTCGTCCAAACGTTGATGACGACGCTCGCAGGGTTCGCGCTCGGTGTGATTTCGGGCGTGCTGATTGGCGTGATCATCGGCTCGTCACGCGTGGCCTACGACGCTGCCTATCCGCTGCTGGTCGGCTTTTCGAGCATTCCGAAAGTTGCGGTCGTACCGATTTTCGTGCTTTGGTTCGGTTCAGGAACCGTCCCGGCGATTCTGACCGCCATGGTGATCAGCGTCTTTCCGGTGGTCGTCAACGTCGCAACGGGTCTCGCGACCACCGAGCCGGAACTCGAAGATGTATTCAAGGTGTTGGGCGCGAGCAAGACGGACGTGCTCTGGAACGTCGGTCTGCCGCGTTCGCTGCCTTATCTTTTCGCCTCTTTGAAGATCGCAATTACGCTGGCCTTCGTTGGCGCGGTGCTGTCCGAGACCGTGGCGTCCAACAAAGGCATCGGCAACGTCATGATGATCGCGAGTGGCAACTTCAATGTGCCACTGGTTTTTGCCGGACTGTTCATTCTTGCTGTGCTTGGCGTGGTGCTCTACGCGATCTCCGCGCTGGTTGAGCGAAGGCTCACCGGGTGGACACAACGCAAATCCCACAACGCCGCTTAGCGACCCACGGTGCGGTGCAATTTCAGCATCGCACTTCATTATCAAACTGGAGCAATTCTTTTCATGACCCGACTACGCATCACAGCGGCAGGCCAAGCGTTCGAAGCGGAAACTCACCCAGACGCGCCCGAAACCGTCAACGCGTTCCTTAGCCTCCTGCCGTATCGGCAGAAACTCATTCATGTTCGCTGGAGCGGCGAAGGATGCTGGGTGCCACTCGGAGATTTCAAGCTCGAAAATGGCGGCAAGCCGGTCGGTTTCGAAAACCACACAAGCCACCCGTCCGTGGGAGATGTTCTGTTCTATCCTGGTGGATACAGCGAAACCGAAATTATTCTGGCTTACGGTTCGTGTTCCTTCAGTAGCAAGATGGGCCAGCTTGCAGGTAATCACTTTCTGACCATTGTTAAAGGCGTCGAGAATCTTCGGGCGCTCGGGGTCAAGGTGCTGTGGGAGGGGGCGCAAGACGTCCTATTTGAACTGATCTAAATGGCTGTACCTTGCCGCCGCGACACTGCGAGCGATCAAGGCGGCACCTACTAATTGTCACTGCTGCCGTTATGGCGCCATCGGCACTGAGAGTGGTGGTCGACGGCAGCGTGATTGCGGCTCCAGTGTTTTATCTGGGCCGAAGTCGAGTTCAATCTGCAACAGGGAGGGCTCAACGATATCCACACACTTCGGAGTGTCCGAAACTGAGACTGAAGCCGACAGTCACGTGAAAATGCCGACTGACCGCTCCGGGTCGAACTGGGTCGGTCATCATCGGGCAGTGTTCGGCTCAGCTTGTGTGAAAACGTACGTCAATCGCCTAAACTGAAGTAACGTATTCAGGCCGGGTGGACAGATGAAGCGATTCGTCGAAGGCGAAGACCGTAAGCAGGCTGTCCTGCTGCCTGAGGATCTCGAGGACTATGTGTCCGACGACAATCCGGTGCGTGTAGTCGACGTCTTTGTCGATGAGCTTGATCTTCGTGATCTCGGCTTTGACGGAACCGCTTCCGCAGCAACGGGACGACCCTCGTATCATCCATCCGTGATGCTCAAGATCTACTACGGTTACCTGAACCGTATTCAATCCAGCCGTCGCCTTGAACGCGAGGCCCAGCGCAACGTCGAACTCATGTGGCTCACGGGTCGCCTGGCGCCTGACTTCAAGACCATCGCGCGGTTTCGTAAAGACAACGGCAAGGCCATTCGCAGTGTATGCCGTCAGTTTGTCATGCTCTGTCAGCGTCTCGACCTGTTCTCCGATGCATTGGTCGCAATCGACGGCAGCAAGTTCAAGGCGGTGAACCATTGCGACCGCAACTTCACCGGCGCCAAGCTCGAACGACGCATGCGCGACATCGAGTCAAGTATCGCTCGCTATCTCGCGGCGATGGACACAGCGGATCGGCATGAGCCAGCAATCGCGAAGGTCAGGACAGAGCGACTGCAGGACAAGATTGCGGCCTTGAAAGAACAGATGCGAAGCCTCAAGGAGATCGAGGTCCAACTCAACGCGGCACCCGACGGACAGGTATCGCACGGATCCGGATGCCCGTTCGATGAAGACACGAGGAACGGGAGTCGTCGGCTACAACGTCCAGACGGCGGTTGACGCGAAGCACCATCTGATCGTCGCGCACGTCGTTACCAATGACGGCATTGATCGTGATCAGTTGACGTCGATGGCGAAGCTTGCTCGTACAGAGATGGGTGTCGACAAGCTCACCGCAGTTGCAGATCGCGGCTACTACAAGAGCGAAGAGATACTCGCATGCCATGAAGCTGGAATAAGCGTGTTCGTTCCAAAGACGGTGACATCAAGCGCAACGGCTCATGGCCGCTTCAGCAAGGACGATTTCATTTACGACCCACAGACGAACGAATATCGCTGTCCGGCAGGCGAACGGCTCATCTGGCGATTCTCGACCGTTGAGCGCGGCCTGAAACTCAGTAAGTATTGGAGTTCGAATTGCCAGCAATGCCCGCTAAAAGGGAACTGCACGCCAGGTCCTCAATGTCGCGTGACACGCTGGGAACACGAAGCTGTTCTTGATGAGATGCAGACACGACTTGATCATGCGCCTGAGATGATGCGCATCCGGCGACAGACTGTCGAGCACCCGTTCGGCACGATCAAGGCATGGATGGGCGCCACTCATTTCCTGACGCGGACAATAGAGCGGGTGAGCACGGAGATGAGCTTGCACGTGCTGGCGTACAACATCAAGCGAGTGATCAGGCTACTCGGTTCCGAAGCGGTTATGAAGGCGATGCGGGCGTGACGCCCGTATGGGCTTGTCGAGCCTTCGTGATGTGTGTGGTTGTGATTTGACGTTCGGCTTGCCGCCATTGACATGCGGCGATCCGCGCCGAGGCAGGTTTCGTCAATTCCCAGTGGCTAAGTGTTTTGACACGCTCTGGGCCAAAAAGAGACAGTCGCCGACGTGGGTTCGAACGGCCGTATTCGGATAAAAATCGGACGCTCGTGCAAACGACTCGCGCCGCATGTCCCGCAGGTTAGGTATGGGCCATTCACAAGGGAAATGAATCTTTTCAGAGTACTCGCGGCGCTGGGGGATCAATGGCGGTCTCAGTTATCGTAAGTCTCCTAGGATAGGGTTGTTACATTCCTTCAGGTCGGGCCGTAGCCTGTCGTATCCTCCAAATAATTTCGTGGCACTCGCACTCGCGCCGTTCGAGACTCCGCCGATCCAGCATCCAGCATCCAGCATCCAGTATGGTCGTGGCATTGTCTTCAGGACCAGCCGCTCGGCAGCTTGTGACCGATCACACCGCCCAGACAGGATGTGCGGAACTGATGGACGTGCAAAGGGTTACACTAGTTTGGACGTTGGCAGGTTAAATGCTGGTCCTACGCATGTGAAAACTGAATGGAAGGAGGCACGATTCATGATTCAGATGTCTCAAACCCCGTCACGTCGACGGGCTGCAGTGGCTGTCATGGCCATTCTGATGGCGATGTCCGCACTCCCGGCACAGGCGCAACACTACTCGCGTGGAGGCGGTGGCCGCGGACGACCGCCGTCCCATGGCGGTGGCTATCGCGGTGGTTACCACGGTGGTGGTGGCGGTAGTGGTGGTGGCCTGATCGTCGGAGCGTTGTTGGGCGCGTTCGCGGGCGCAGCGATTACAAGTGCTTTGCAACCGCCGCCAGCAGTGGTGTATTCCTCACCGCCACCGCCACCGCCACCAGGGGTCGCTTACTATCCGAACAACTACCCTCCTGGTTATTGATTGCCCAGTAATCAGATCCAATCCGGCGGTTCGTTAGCCGTCGTACGATGTGCGTGCTGGCGGCCATCGCCAGCCGATTATTCAGACCGAGCATCCCCACATGAAAAACTCCGTTCGTAAAGTATTTGTGCCTGCATTATTGACGTTTGTCTTCGCGAGCGCTTCGGCATGGGCGCAGACGCCTGCGAGCAGCGCGGTCGCAAAGTCGCCAGACGCGCGGGCTGTCACTCACGCGCAAAAGCATCAGGACCTCGTGGAGCAGCGGATCGACGAATTGCATGCTGAATTGAAGATCACGGACCAGCAGTCGCAGCAATGGGATGCCTATTCGCAGACCATGCGCGACAACGCAAAAAGCGCCGATCAGGCTTTTCATGCTCGAGCAAAACAACTGCCATCGATGAATGCGGATGACTCGATGAAATCATATGCGGCGCTCACCCAGATGCATGCCGAGAATATGCAGAAATTGTCTACCGCATTCAGTGCTTTGTACGCCACGCTGTCGGACGACCAGAAAAAAACTGCGGATGTGCTGTTCCGGAATGAACATCCGCATGGAAAACAGAGTGGTAGCCGTCATAAGCACAAGCCCGCTGCAGCGAGTGCTGCTTCCGCACCGTCGCCTGCTTCCAATTAGCGGATCCGGCCGGTAACCTGGAGAGGCGTTCGGTTGCAGACCGGACGTCCGGATGAGTTATCGTGCAGATAAGCGCGTGCTATTCGCAAAAGACGCGAAGCAGCGTAGATTGCCCCAGTCAGCAGGACTGGATGCGTGCGGCGTAGTCGCTGGTCGCGCATTACGGGTTGATCATGCCCGTTTCGGGTGTCAACCTTTCCGATGCGGTTCGCGGTATCTACATCGTTCAGGACGATGGGCAAACAGATAGACGATATTCCTCTGGCACAACGTAGGGCTCTTGCCGCCAGGCTTTTGTTGAATGGTGAGGGTACTAGCGAAGTGTCCAGGAAGGCTCGGCTGAGTCTTCCGACTGTGAGCAAGTACAAGGGCCTGGTTGAAAGGGACGGCGCTGACGCCCTTGTTCGCCTTCGCATCCACGGGGGACCCTCGCGACTGGATGATGCTTCGCAAAGCTGGCTCGTTAGCGCGATCAAGCACTCTCCTGGGCTTCACGGCTATCCGGGGCCGACCTGGACTATAAGCCAACTGCGCGAACTGATCTTTCGGCGTTTCGGAGTCCAGTTTTCAGCCTCACATGTTGGCTACCTTGTTCGGGGTTACGGCCTCGCATACCGACTCACCTATTCAACTTTAGAAAAGGCGTCGCCTGCTACCGCTCAGAAATCGCGGAGCGACGTCTATGCTATGCGCCGAAGGATTGCTGCAAAGATGCTACTCGATGGGGACAGTGTCGAGCGCGTCTCGAAAGCGCTCAACATCAGCGCGCGCACCATTACAAAATACAAATCAATGGTGGTTGTTGATGGCGTTAAGGCTGTTGAACAGATTAAGTCATCCGGGCGCAAAGCCACGCTTGGCCCCGAAGCCCTTGAGTGGTTACGGGGGGAATTGGAAGGCAGCCCCATGGGCCACGGCTATGAAACCGAGCTCTGGCGAAACGGGGATGTTCAAAAACTGATCAACGACAAGTTCGGCATTTACCACTCCAGCGGACATGTGAGAACCCTCGTCGGGAAGCTCGGATTGGAGCGCAGGATGCGACCACCGAAGCAGCGCACGGAGAAGAAGCGCCTGACGATCAATAATGAAACGCTGGCATGGCTTGCGGAAACTGTTAAGGACTCGCCGCGAGTGCACGGCATAGACGCTGATCACTGGACGAACGCGCGTTTGCGCACAGTGCTTCATCAGCGGGTAGGTGTTGAATATTCTCGTAGATATATCTGGGAAATTGCCTTCCGCGCCGGGGTGGCAGACCTCCTTACAACGCGGCGGGGTTGATCAATTCATCCTGGCTGACCACGATCGCCCACCCCGCTAGCTGTCTGCTTCAGCGCGAACTCCGGCCCGTCGATTTTTTACGAGAGGCGGCAGTAATGGGTTGCGTGCAGCCGATCGATGACAGCCGGTGACCGGCCACTTTCGGTCGTTCGACACAATGCGCCCAACGGCCGCTATCTGGCACCATCGATGTGACGCGAAACACATCGTGACGTATCCCCGGCATCTATCCCACGCCGTCGCCTGTGACAGATATTGGAACAGGCAACGAGCAAGCGCGTCACGGCGAACAAACTCGCAGATGCAATCACCTATGCCGAGGGATTTCGCCGCTCGGCAGGTCTCGCCTTTTACTTCCTTTTCGGCGTCCTTCGTTTGGCGTCGCGTGGCAATGCCGACTGCCGCGCGACGATCGCCTCTACGATGCGCGGCAGGCATACGCCGATATTGCTCACCGACATGTTCTGGGCGGCGACCTGCACCCCTTCCAGCACGAACATGATTTCGCTCGCGGTATCGTCGGGCGACGCGAGACCCGCTGATTTACACAGCCTCGCAAGACGTTTCAACTGACGCGCCTTGTGTTCCTCGATCAATTGGCGAGCCGGATGATTGCGATCCGGCAGTTCCGCGATCGAGTTGATAAATGGACAACCGCGATGCGACCACGCGGCGACTTCGTCGGCTATGAAGGTCGCCCAGCCGAGAATCTGTGCTCGAGAATCGCCCGCGTGAGCCGACTCAATAGCGTCAAATGCAGCCCAATAATGGGCCGCTACCTTTCGCAGCCATTCGACCACTAAGGCATCCTTGGACTGGAAATGGCGATACAGCGCCATTTTTGTGGTGTTGGCACGCGCGGCAATTGCTTCGACGCCGGTTGCACGAATCCCTTCGGCGTAAAACAGCTCGGCCGCAGCGGCTAGAACACGCTCGCGCGGCGGCAACGGGCGCTCCACATCCTTTTCGACAATCTGAAAATTTTTCATATCGCATTGACAATGATACCGATTGGTATCAACATACGGACCTCGTAGATACCGACCGGTATCATACCATGATGGCTCCGTGGTCGTGCCGGGTCGTGTCGCCATCATCCGTCATTGGAGAAAATCATCATGAAGCTGTCCGAGTATGTGAGCTACGACGCCGTCGGCCTTGGCGAGCTCGTCTCCCGCGGAGAAGTAAGTTCGCAAGAGCTTTCGCAAACTGCCCTTCGTGCATGTGAAGCGGCTGACCCACACATCAACGCAGTGATCGAAACCTGGCAGCCGGAGCCGGCGGACCTTGCACCCGAATTGGGAAGTAGATCGCCACTCGCAGGCGTGCCGTTCCTGATCAAGGATGTCGGCGTGACGATGGCCGGCAGGAAGCTCGAATTCGGCAGCCGTCTGTCTGAAGGGTTCACGGCCGCCGCTGATTCGATCCTGATGCAGCGCTTCCGCAGCGCTGGGCTTGTTACGTTGGGACGAACGACTACCCCCGAGTTCGCGTGGAGCGGCACGACGGAATCCGTGCTGTGCGGCCCAACGCGCAACCCATGGGATACGGCGCATGGCGCAGGTGGCTCCAGCGGCGGTGCTGCGGCGGCAGTCGCCGCCGGCATCGTACCGCTTGCTCACGCAACCGACGCGGCCGGCTCGATTCGCATTCCATCGGCCACTTGTGGCGTATTCGGCCTCAAGCCGACCCGTGGCCGCGTCTCGAACGGGCCTTCGCTCGACGAGACAATCAACGGACTTGCAGCACAGCTCGGCGTCAGTCGCTCGGTGCGTGACAGCGCGGCATTGCTCGACGCCGTGCATGGAGCGACCAGCGGAGAGGCGTTCATGATCGCGCCACCGTCAGCGAGCTATCTCGCGCAGGTCAGTACGGCGCCGGGAAGCTTGCGGATCGGCATGGTGTCACAGGCATGGGGTGGGCAGCGTACGAGCCCCGCGATTCTTGACTGTCTGGCGGCAGCATCGCGGCTCTGCGCATCGCTCGATCACGAAGTCGAAGAAGCAGGGATGCCTTTGGGCGTCAGTTGGGATGCGTTTGTCCATGCAAGCTCGGTCCTGTGGGCTGCCAACATCACTGCATGGATAGAAGATATGGCTGCGGCGATGGGGCGCAAGATCGACGCGACGACGCTTGAGCCGCAAACGCTCGCAGTGTATCGAACGGGGCTTGAAATCAGTGGCATCGAAATCATCCGTGCGCTTGATTTGCGAAACGCAGTAACCCGCTGCGTGTCATCGTTCTTCTCCCGCTACGATCTGTTGCTGACACCGACGTTGCCCAATGTCGGGCCGGACATCGGCACGTACGCGCTGGGTGCCGAGACAATGAACGGGCACGAATGGACTAGTCGCGTATTTGGCAATTCACCGTTCACGCCAGTCTTCAACGCAGCCGGATTACCTGCAATGTCGGTACCGCTCTTCAACGACGGAGCAAGCGGTTTGCCCATCGGCATGCAGTTCGTCGCATCGGCAGGTCGGGAGGATTTACTCTTTCGTGTTGCCGGTCAACTTGAACGAAATCTGCCGTGGGCGACGCGGAAACCGAGTATATGGGTGGGATCGACGATGGATTGAAAATGCCGATTCCTCGCTACATCACTGGTTAGGACGCGATGCGGCGGTTCCATGGGCCTGCCCGTGGAAACCCGGCAACTACAAGCCAGCAACGGACCTTCGTTATAGATGGGCGAAGGTCCGTTTGGGGTCGAACTGAGCCGATTGGCGTCGGGCCGAGTTCGGCCAATTTGAGACGTTCACAAGTGAAAAATGTCGGATATCGGAACGACTGCTTTCCACGCGGACCTCGTCGCTCAACCGAGTACGCAAGCCGACGCCATGCATTCGATTTATCCAGAGTGCCCGGACGTTCGTTTGAGCAATCGGACTATTCACGCAATGAGAAGCCTAACCCGAGGGTTAGCGATGGCCCCGCACGTAGGATTCGATTGCTGTCACCGCCGCGCGGACGTGCGATTGCTTGCGCAGGTCACGGTGATAGACAAGGTAGAACGGTTGAATGGGTCCCGCGACATCGGTTTCGACGCGAATCAGGTCGATGTTGCGCGGATCGTTCTCGAGGAATGCGGCAAGGCCGATCCCTTGGCGAACCGCCTCTACGATTGCGTCCATCGAGCTTGAACGGAAGGCGAATCGCGTCGCCCCAAGCGAACGCGTCCATTGCTCATGCGGCAGACCCTTCCAGCGTTCGTCGAGTCCGACAAACGGATGCGCTGCGGCCTCGCCCTTACCAAGCCGCCGTGTGGGCAGGTGGCGCCGGACATAATCGGCGGACGCGAACAAGGCGAACCGAAAACTGGCCAGATGCTTTTCCACGAGCACATTCGACGTGGAGCGTGTGAGACGAACGGCGATGTCAGCCTCACGTGCGGCCACATCCGCCATCCGGTTCTCTCCTACCAGTTCAAGATCGACAAACGGGTACGCCTCGCGGAACGCCAGCAGCGAGCGGGCGAGCGTCAGGGCCATTCCATCAGGCACGCTGACCCGCGTCGACCACGCCGATCATGCGATCGCACCACGCGAGGAGCTGCTGCTGGACGAGCCGCGCGCAAACGTCGAAATGCTGGTGCGCGATTTCGAGCCGCTGGACTGGGTCCATGCCGACTGGCAGATCCTGAAAGTGCGTCTTGACGGCGGACATGGTGAAGATTCGGTGAAAAGGCATAAAGGTCTTGCTGCAGCACAGGGACCACCAATACGGCCATCGCATCCCGCACGCACGGTACGGAAGGTAGATGTGATTCGGACCGGCTGCAGGCCGGGTCGCTAGTTTGCGCGCTGGTGGGATTCACCAGCGCTTTCGATCTGGTAACCCGTCTACCGCGGCAGCGGCCTCCACTTCGTACATCACGTACGGATCTCGGTTCGGGTTGTAGACTTTCGGAAACTGGATATAGCGTTCGCCGTCGATGTTCACGGACTGCGCGTGGTGAGCGAGTTTTCGGTAGCGCGCGGCGTCCTTGAGGATCGGCTCAATGGGCCAGCAATCGGCCGCAACAACAGTCGCGTCAACCAGCCGCCGCGCAAGCATCGCAAAAATCGGCCCTCGAGTTGCCCACTCGTCTTCTGTTCGCGCCAGAAGGTCGAGTACAAACTGTATGTCTGCTGCGCCGAGTTCTTTCTCAATGAGATTCTGGATGTCAGCCGTCTGGGTGGGGGGGCGGTTCAATCGCCTGTTCCAGATCAGGCCGACATGATCCAGTGCGCGGTCCATGTCGTCGCCGACCGGATGCCACGGCGTCGCCATGCCGCAGTCGTCGCAGTGGATGTTGACAATTTTTTCGATCTGGGGGGCACCCGGCGGTCGGGGCATGGTATCGCCGATTTCCGGCGGCCCCATGTCCCGACCGAAGCCGCCATAGTCGAACCCGTCGTCGCCGAGTTGCGCTGCGGCCCGCTGCGAACGGCCAACGGTGGGGCGACCGCCGCAATGGTCACAGGGATAAAGTTGCTCGTACATGCGGGAAGGATAAATGTTGAGAAAGTTGGCTGCATTATTGCCTCTGTAGGTTTTTTCCAAAAGCGGGAACAACGCGCATTCCAAACCTTAATATCAGTGATTAATCCAGATATACCCGTCTGTTAGGTCCGACCCAATAGGTCCCCTTTTATCCTTGGTGAAGTGGGACTGACCGGTCGGCCAGGGATTTGCCCACATCGCTCATTAAAACGTCGCCGTTGCCCGGCCGGAAGCACTCGCCGTCAGTGCGATGCTGGAATTTCGACCCGTGACATCGCATCCGCGTGCTATGTCTGATCGGACAGGGCGGTGTGTGACAGCAACGAGCCCACATCCTGGCGGAAGAGCGCTTCTGAATGGTCGAGGAACGCCTCGAAGCTTTTTTCACAACGGCGGTTGACCGACGTGCTGGGGCTGGCGATCTTCCTGTCGGTGGGATCGTAGCCCGCAGCGCGCAAGGCACCGAGGCTGCCTTCGTCGCTCATGAGCCAGAAATTCCAGCGAATCGTGAAATACCACCATGTCTTCGCGCTCTCGAGTTCAGCCCAGCTCGCGCTGAAGTCGAGTACCGATCCCAGGCTGCTAAAGAAAACGCAGCGAATCCCGCTCGCGTCGGCCGTCGCAGCGACGACCTGGCGGCCGCCGGACAGCGTCTGGGCGTTCTGCCATGCTGAGCCCAGAGCGGCATAGCGGCATTGCCACTCACTCGAGCGTGAGATAAAGCGGTTCATGAAGAAGGATTTGCCTTGCACGTGGATCTCCGGTGAAGCCGACGAAAGCCGGCGTAAATCCAGATTGCCTGTGAGCGAGAGAAGTCAAGCTGCAGGATCAACGGCGAATCCGCCTATCTGGCCGGCGGAAGCACTACCCGCGAAACGGGGGTTCGGTCGACATCCCACTCGAGCGCGGGTATGCCGCGCTGGTGCCGCAACTCGCGCTTCGCTTCCTTGCGCGCTTCGTAGGCGGGCATGCCATTCATGCCACACACCTCGACGTGATAACGTTGCGGCGTGTCGGTGAGTTCGAAGTCCGGCAGCATGTCGTCGCCCTTCGCCGTGCGCATCGGTTTTTCGAAGGCGCGATGTTCTGCTACCAGTCTGTTTGCGAGCGCGACCTCGTGGATCGAATCGCACGGAATGAATGCGTTCGAGCAAAGCATCGCGGCGAGATCGACCAACCGGAGGTGCCCCTTCGAGGTGCGTTCAACGAGGAGAATCGCGACGACCCGCGCGCTGCGATCGCCGAGAGCGCGCCACGCGTGGGGGAAGGTCTTCTCTGCATGAGTGATCAGATCAGTGCTTCCATAGTATTTCCGGGCACTTTGGCGAAGGCTGAGCGCGTAACCATACTGCGTGCGCGCGAGCTCGTTGATCTCGCCGACGATCAGCCCGCGACGATTCGTTTTGCCCTCAATGGTGATGCCGTCGAGAAATGCATCGAACTCGGCGTTGATCGCTGCACGGTCGGCCTCTTCGTACCGACGCATGACGTACAGCGCTTTCTGCGCGGATTCCCCGTTAACTACGGCGTCGCCGAGTTCGGTGAGCAGCATCGCGTTGCAGGCGGCCCAATGGCGACTTGTCGCGAGACCGTTCCACCGGTTCAGGCCCGACGCCATCCACAACGTCTGGAGGAAGGCGAGCAACGTCGCCGCGCGGCGCGACGTGGTCGGCTGGCCAGCGACGGTGGTGCGCTGCGTGCCGGTCGAGACCTCCCGTTGTGCCAGCGCGATATCGAGTTTCGCGTTGATCCCCATCGGCGTGACGACGATAGCAGCGCTTGTATCGCCTCCTGCGGCGGATGATTGTGTCTCAAGGTCCTTGTAGAACAAGCATGCCGGCTGGCCTGCGCTGCCGGAGAAGTGGCGGTGGCCATCCTCAGGCCATCCCGCGAGGTGGCAGAACTTTCCGTAGCGCCGGATCACGAGGCGAAGCGGCTCCGCACGCGTGGCGCACAGGCAGATGGCATACCCGGGCGTCACCTTGGCGCGTTCGAGCCGTGACACATAGCGCGCCGGGTTCTCCTGCACGTCGCTCAGCGGGTGTTCCGCGTTGTCGAAAGACACGTTGGGCATGACGACTCCGTTCGATCAGTTCACCGCTAATGGACGCTCGGGCTGATATTCGCGACCGGTCGCTCTGTCGGTAAGAAACCACTCGCCGCTTGTCAGACGCGTGGCGTGGCAATGAGGGTAGTGGGCTTGCAGCCGCTCGCGCTCAGCTTCGATGGCGATCCGTTCCTCTTCGTATTCCCGGGCCTTGCGTCGTTCGTCGACCCGAGACCACCAGGCGACGAGGGCTGCAAGCGCGAGCGCGCCACCGAGCGCGCCGTACCCTATCCACGATGGAACGTTGAAAGAAATGCACAGCCGTTGAACAACCTCGCCAACGAGGACGGCTGCGAGCGCCAGGGGCCAGTATTCAAACAAAGGCATGAGAGCGTCGTTCTCAGGCCGCGCGCGCGGTGCGGCCGCTGTTACCGGCCGAGGTGTCAACGGAGCGCGACACACCGACGTCACCCCTGGCCACAGTGCCCGTGATGCGGCGCAGTCGCTCGTCTACCGCCCGCTGGAAGACGTTTGTGATGGGAAAACGGCTCGAGAAGAAGCCCGTCGCTCCGCTCACGAGCATGCTGAATGTCGCCGTCATCGTGAGAACCGTTCTGGCCAGTTGGCCGAGCATCAGCGTCGTCGAAGCAATCGAGGGCGCGGCGGCCATGATCCTGTAGAACGGCATCAGGTTGTGAAGAACGTTCTCCGGTGCAAGAGCCGTGGCGACAATAAACCACCAGAACAGCAGCACCGGCATTGCGATCCCAGTTACCACGAGACATTTGATGAGGAAACGAGCGACCTCAATGAACTGGCCGACATAGTTCCGGGGATCGAGCATCGACTGGATGCGCAGCTCGATGTAATCCGGCTCGGGAATAGAACCAGCGACGACTCCGTTGATCAGGACAAGGCAGTCGGTCGATCGGGCGGATTGCGCAAGCTCCGATCGGAGTCTGGCCAGCTTTTGCTTACGGGCGTACTCGACCGCGAAAGCTGTAAGTGCGGCAAGAGCTGCGGCCTGAATTGGCGAGCTACCGCCGGTCACCGCAATCATGACCGCGAAGAACGTCGCGAAGAGGGCTGAAACGAGGGCGGCGGAGCCCCAGAACTGATTGCGGATTCGGAGATTGGTCACTTTGCGCCTATGGTTTGCGATTCGATGTGGTCAGGGTTTGTTGTGCGCGCCGGTAGCGGCTGCAATGGCCATGGTCGGAGCCAGATACCGGAGCGGTGGCGCGAGTCAGTGGTAAGCGACGGTTCGCCGATGGCTTCGGCGAGCTCGACGAGGAGCGAATCGTTGTCTTCGAGCCACAGCAGAACCCATGGGTGCGTGCGTAACAGATCGGGCGCCTGCGCCTGCAACAGTTCAACGAGTTCGCGGGTTTCGTCGATTCGTTTGATCAGCCGGCGGCAATCCCGGCCTGCCAGTCGCTCGACGTGGGAAGGGGGAGAGCGGTGGAGTAATTTCGCGATCAGTTTGTGCATGTGTCTTCCATGGCGTTAAACGATGACTTCGACCAGATCTTCCTGGCCGCGCCAGAACGATTGGTCCCCGTCGTCCATCACAGTGACGATGCCGGTCTCGAGATCATGGTCGGTCACCACGCCCTCGCCGAAGCTGGCGACATCCGTCTGGTAATAGACCCGGCGAAGCTTCAGCGAATCAGGGTCCCACTGCTCGATCGGTTCGGTCATGGCATTCCTGGGAAGGGGAACGCACGTGCGTGCGCGTGCATTGATTCTTGCCGGATGTGGAGCCAATGGACGGGCGAAAGCGGTGGCGATTTCGGGAGCTTTCGTGACGATGCCAGGGCAACCACCCGGGCTCGTTGTCGCGCTTAGGTCGAAAGCTGTATGGTTTCCCGCACCATTCCGGCTAAGGGCGCGTAACGAGTTGCACGCACGGGCATGCTGCGCAATTTGCAGGCACCGCCGACGAAGGGCACGTCGGGACTGTGATTCGACGGACTGTCCACAGGCTTATCCCATCCACTCTGTGGATAACCTGGGCGTGGCAAAAGCTGGGTGGTTTGTCGGCGCATTCGGACCTCCTTGCGGTAAGCAACCGGCTACGATGACTCGATCCACTGCGTCGCTGACGCATCGACCTGGCCCGCGCAGAGCGAGCCTATTCTTAACCCCGACGGGACTCACGCCCGTTGCGGATGTGTTTCCGTCTTACAGCAACGGAAGCACTTGTGAAGTCACTGCGAATCCTTCGCCTTGTGAAGATGATCTGCCACACGAACGGCCTGCCTCAGGCGGTGCTTCTGCAGATCGTCCGATCAAGGGACCAGTACAGCCCTCTTTACCGAACAGCCGCGCTACGTCACCTGGTGTTTCATGCACCGCTTTCGGTGACTGGCGGTCGGCCGTTTGCTGAGCGCCGCCGGCGGGTGCGCAAGCACTACGTTGTGTAGGCACGCTCAATCCAACGTTTTCCTATCCCTCTGGGGCATGTCCCCAAAGGGCATGCCTCGTCCGTTTCAGGAGTCAGGCATGTACAACCATCTCATCGAAACTTTCATCGACGCACAGACTGCGGCATGGCGTCACTACAGCGCAATCGCTGCGACGGAGAAGCGCCTCTTCGCGGATATGAGTGATCCGGCCGTCAGGGTTCCCGGTACCGGCGAGATCGTGGAGGAATTGCAGCGCACGTATTCAGTCCTCGCCGATCGCATTATTACCAAGGCACGGCAGCAGTTCGCCATCGGAGCTGCACGGCCTGTCGTTGACCGTAAGTCGGTCTTCGAACAGGCAGGCTTCGATATCGAACGTTCGCTACTGCTGGGCAAAGCGCCGGATTTTGATCGCCTGTGGCTGGTGTTGGCAACGCAGCTGGGCGGAATTCGCGGTCCGGCTGGAGAGCAGCAATGAGCCGGCGCCAGCGAGTCGAGCGCGCTGCAATGGGCGGCGACCCCTACAAGACCGAACTCATCAAATCGATGCGAGAGTTTTCGCATTCGCATGACCCGTACACGGTGTTTTCGGACTTCGTCGAGATGTGCGCGCTAGCGCTCAGCAATCGCTTCGATCACCCGCAGTTCGATGCGCGGGAGAAGCGTTACCTGGACATCGTCGGCAAGTACAAGGCTGAGGAGGTCCAGCGGTTTGCCGCGATGTTTGCGGCGTTGCAGATGTGCTATCGCACGCGCGTGGATGCGATTGGCGATCCGGGATGTCCCGGGATTCCGGGCGACGGCCTGGGCGACGTGCTCGGCGAGATCTTTATGGCGCTGGAGCTGGGGAACGATCGCGCAGGGCAGTTCTTCACGCCCTATAGCGTCTCGTTGCTCATCGCGATGATGACCGTCGGCGACGCCGCTTCCGTTCGGGAGAAAGGATTCGTCACCCTCCAGGAACCGGCGTGTGGGTCGGCCGGAATGGTGGTCGCGACGGCTCAGGCAATGCATCAGGTCGGGTTGAATTACCCCGAGACCCTGCACGCTACCTGCGTTGATATCGATCAACGCTGTGTTCACATGGCGTATGTCCAGTTGTCGCTGTTGGGTATCCCGGCCATCGTTGTGCACGGTAACGGCCTCTCACTCGAGGTGTGGGGTGTCTGGTACACGCCAGCGCACGTTATGCTTGGTTGGGGTCGCAAACTCAGACGACGGCGCGAAGCGGAGGCTAAGAGCATCATCGCCGGGTACGCGGAGCCGCCGGGCAGTTGCAACGAACCGGGAACGACGGCTCCAGACGGACACGCGCCGGGGTTGGCCGTTCCGGAGGTCGCTTCAACCGCTGATGGACAGCATCACGCAGCTGAACAGGAGGAAGGCGACGTCGCCGTCGCGGTCGATGCTGATCGTGCGGAGATGCAGTTCGACGCACAAACATCTATAGCAGCCCTGTTCGAAGAGCTGACCGGGCAGGCGACTGCTGTGAAAGCAGAGAACACGATTTTTGATCGTATCGAGCAGATGACCCTGTTTTGACGTAGTTGTTTTCGCAAGTTAGTATTTTTCTGTGGAGCGATCCACCATGAAGTAACGTGTGCTACGGCCCGATCGCGAGATCTGGCTTTTTTTCGCCTGCGGCAAGTCTCTAAGACGCCATGTTTTTTGCGTCTTTCCGCCGCGTCCGCTGAGACACCTGACTGTATCGTTGCTCTACCTTCAGCGTCATTGACGCATCGATCCGCCGGCTCGCCCGGCAACCGTTTGTTAAACCCATCGGGAACCACTCCCGATCGGGGGCAGGTTCCCTCTCTGGAGAACCTGCAATGCAACAACAACTCACTGCTCCCCTCAAGCGCATCAGGCTCGGTCGCAATCCCCGGACGTACTTCGATCCGAAGAAGATGGCGGAAATCACCGAGTCGATCCGGGCGCACGGCGTAGATACGCCGATCATCGTTCGTCCCGTAGTTGAAGAAGACTACGATTTCGAGGTGATCGCTGGTGGTCGCCGTTACCGCGGAGCGTTAGATGCCCACGGGGGGGACTATGCGATGCCCATCACTGTAAGGGTGGTCGATGATGTCGAGGCGCGCCGTATTGCGCTCACTGAAAACATTCAGCGCGACGACCTGTCTCCCGCTGAAGAAGCTGTCGATGCCGCTGAGTTGCTTGGATTGCACGGTGGCGATCGCGACGTGACGGCCAAGATTCTTGGGTGGTCGCGCTCTACACTGGATGGCCGCCTCGCGCTGCTGAACTGTTCCACAGCAGTGCTCGACGCACTCAGCCAGCGACAGATCAGCATCGCTCACGCTGAACTGTTGGCCGCGCTCTCGAAGGAGAATCAGGACAGGGTCCTGCCTGTTGTCGTCGCTGAGAAGCGGTCGGCCGCAGATGTGCGCAAGCTGGTCGAATCGGCGTCGTGCGCACTGGCTTCAGCGATTTTTGACAAGGCGGACTGCGCGGGTTGCCCGCACAATTCGTCGACTCAGGCCCAGATGTTTGGCGAAGCGATCGGGACAGGCAACTGTACCAACCGAGCCTGCTTCAACGAGAAGACGGAAAAGCAGCTTGAAACGATCGCGGTACCGTTGCGCGAAGAGTTTCAGGTGGTGCGAATCGTCCGGGCAGGTGATAACAACACCCGCGTTCAACTTGCTGTAGACGGGCCGAAAGGCGTTGGGCTGGAACAGGCGAAAGCCTGCCACGCCTGCTCGAACTACGGTGCTGCGGTTAGCGGTTTGCCTGACGCCATGGGAAAGGTCTATCGAGGGCAGTGCTTCGATACGGTCTGCAACATGAAGAAGGTCGGCGCCCGTATTCAGGCTGAGAAAACTGCAACGGCGCCGCAGAAGACTGCTGCCGACAAGGGCAAACCGGGGACGAAAGGGGCGGGTGCCGCATCCGCCACTACGGTGGCCGCGAGTAATCCGACTGCGACTGTTGTGGCCGAATCCGAGAGGGTCAAGTCCTATCGTGTGAAGCTGTGGCGCAAGGCCCTGCGTGCCGACATCGGCATGGATCATGATCTGGCGCGCCAGTACCTGATCGCCGTCGTGCTCAGCGGTCATGCCCGACAGATCGACGATGCTGTCTATCGCAAATTGTTCGAGCGGATCACCGGCACGGACTCACCTATCGCCAACCTGCCCAAGGCTGTCGAAGCGGTGCAGGCGGCAAGCGCCGATGCTCAGTCGAACCTGATGATCGGAATGCTCTTCTCCGCGATCGACGGGCTCGATGTCACTTACCTTACGCAACTCTGCAAAACCCACAAGCTTGACCTTAAAAAACACTGGAAACTCGACAAGGAGTTTCTGGAGTTGATTACCAAGTCCGAAATGATGGTGCTGGCCGACGAGTTAGGCATTCGTGCCGCGCTTGGTGACAGTGTCAAAAAGGTTTTCGCGAAATCGAAGCCGGAGGTTATCGAGGCCCTGCTCGCAGTCGATGGTTTCGACTATGCAGGCAAGGTGCCGAAGGTGCTCAAGTTCTGACGTGCGCTCGGGTCATGCCGAAGCGCTCTCCCATTCAACGCCGCCATTGCGCGGCGTTTCTTATTTCTGGAGTTTCCATGTTTCAGGCAATTGAAGCGCTGGTTCGCACGACCGGCAAGCTGGTGCTGTCGCTATCGATGGACGGCGACAGGATGGTTGTGTTTCTGACGCCCCAGGGCGACTCGAAAGAGGCTGTTCTGCGCCAGCCCTTGATTCTGACGGCGACGGGGGCCGAGCTCGACGAGGGTTTCCTTGCCGCGGTTCAGTCGTATTCGAGCGCGCATAAATCGCTCGATGAGCAGGTCGCGGCGACAACGGCGATCCTGCAGCAGGCTGAGAAGTCCCAGGCGGGGAAGGCCCAGAAGGCGCTGTCGAAGAAGACGGCACCTGCATTGCCGGCGCCGTCTTCGGGCAATGACGATGACGAGGAGGCTGATTCGGCCGGAGCGTCAGAACCGGGTGGCGAAGTATCGATGCCGCAGGCGACTGACAAGCCGGCGGGTACCGACCTTTCCCAACTTCTTCTGTGAGGTAATTTATGACTATCAGCATTGCCGCGCTGGTTCGGGAGTTTGCCTACAACGGTATGACTCTTCTGGATCCCGGGCCGTCATTTTCGCCAGATCAGGTTCGCGATCTGTACACCGCTCAATATCCCGAACTGACGACCGCAGCGGTCGACGGTCCTGAAATGGCGGGCGAGGTCGCTCGATACAAATTCGTGCGTGCAGCTGGGGCCAAAGGCACCAATGCGTAAATCCACCCTGCTCAAAGCTCTGTCCGATCCGGACTCGGGCTTCAACTCCGAGGAACCGCCCGAAAGGGCGGTTTTTTTATATGACGAGGATGTCAAATCATGCTGCTCGATTCTTCATCGGTTGATCGAGGCGTCGCTGGGTGCATCGGCGCGACGTGGCAATCGTCACGCGTTGCCGCTGCCGGACGTCGACCTGCCACTGATTTTCTGACTCTTCCGGACCTTCATGACGGCATCCCGCCGTTGGCCAGGGTCCGCCACCGCGAGGAAGCGCCTTTCGTTGACCTCGTCATTGCCCAGTTCGAGCACGGGCCGTTGCGTGCGGCTGACGTCAATGATCCGGTCGACGCGGGCGATGCGTTCCAGCAGGCTTTCTATGCCTGGGTGCAGCGCGAGCTCCCTACCACGCAGCGTCTCTGTTTCGGGGCCGAATTAATGGACTCGAACGCTGTTCAGGATGCAATCGAGCATCAGTACGAGAGAAATGATTTCACCCCGACATCGCCGCTGCATCTGGCCCTGAAGCTGCCCGATGAGCACCTCTATGTTATCGGGGCAAAGGGAGATGAGCTTGGCGCGATTCACCCACTGTTGTTGCCGAGTGTGCTCTGGCTCATCGACCAGGCCTCCTGGAAGACGTTGCTTGTGCGGACGCCCGGCTGGTTTCTCAACGAGTTCTCCTGCTGGCATTGGGAAGGCGACGAAAACGCGTCCGACGATGAGGTACGGGAATTCATTGCGGACTATCGGGGTCTCGAAGGCGAAGATGCTGACCGATACCTGCCATCAGCAGTGAAACCGGAGTTTTATCCGGATGAGCTGCGCAAGCCCGCTGCCGTCGCCGGGAGGCGGCGGAAAAACCCGCTGCTGAGCGAGTGCGAGCTTCTCAAACTGCGTATCCGTTGCCGCGGAATGGCTCGCCGAGTGTGTACTGAACTGATCACGCTTACCCGGTTGCTTAGGCACGCCGGAAAGAGGGATCTGTTTCAGGGTGCTCACGACGGAAGTCCTGCCTATGCGGCCTGCAGTATCGCGCTAACCAATAGCGAACGTATCGCCGAGCTCCTCGACGATCACTTCGAGCAGGAATCGCAGAGCGGCGAGTACACGTACTACTCGGGTTTCAGTCCCTTTGCCTTGACCCGCGGCGCTATACGTCGCCAGTACGCCGACTGGGCGCTCGCGTTCCAGATCCTTACCCATCTTGATCGCCTTCTGGCGCTCATCACCGTTTAGAGGAACATCCCATGACTGGTATTGCTAAAGGCAACACCGGCAGCGAAGTTCAGCTGTCGTCAGCCATTCTTTTTTACTCGGGGCAGAATGGCGATCAGTTTGCGACCATCCATCCTGTATCCCATGACCCGAAGACTTCCCGCCCGTTGATCGGCGCGGGTCGTCCGATGGACCGTAACGCGTTGCTCGGGACGTTGCGCAATCTCGACAAAAATGCGGCACCCAAGGCTGATTTTCTCCCGCCTACCGTGCTTGCCATCTCTCCGGACGCGCTGACGTGGTGGTGTACGCCTGCGTCCCGCCGTGTCTTTTTCGATTGCAAGGAACTGGGCAAGCGTAGCGCCGTTGTGCCGCACCCGGGTCTCGTCTTTCAGGCAGCGGCGAAGGGCTTCAGTGTCTTCGCGTTGAAAGACGCGGGGCGCCCATCGCTCGATTCGGTGCTGTTTGAACCGCCGTACTTCAACACGTGGGATATGGGCCAGATCTGCATTGGTTCGGCTCAAGTGCCACGCCGTATTGACGTGGCGTCCATAGATGGCTGGGAGTCGGGCTTCTTCAATTCGGCGTTCACGCATCCGAACGTGGGAGGTAAGCGTGTCGACTACGAAACGGGCTTCTTTGCGTTCTGGCGTGACATGCTCGATGGCAAGTTCGACGCCGGATTCCCGCTGGAACTTCTTGTTCCGGTCAAACCGACCCTGGCTGACCTGATCGGCGGCAAGATCGGGAGGGCGCAGTGAACCCGGTCGATCTGGTTCTTCAACGTTCGTTCCCGTCGGTCATGGTGCCGGCGCGTGAACCACTGGTCGCCATGACGGGGCCCGGGGAGCGGTTGCTTGTCGCTGCCGACGGCGTGTATCTGGAAGTCATGCGCGCGTGGATTCACATCATCAGGCGCATTGCGCGCTACGAAGTGGATACCGCGATCCCGTATGGTGCCGTCGAACAGAAGACGCAGCTGCTTTGCGGTTCGGTACCACCGGCTCTCGTCGCGGAATTTCTGCAGATAGCTCGCAGAGCACTTCCCAACGAGGCGGGTGCATGGATCGTGTGGAACGCGTTGACGCTGGAGTTTCGACTTGTCGCGCTGCCGTCGCTCTCACACGGCCCCGGCTACCTCGTCTATGAGCGGCCGCCGCTCGCGGACGGTGATTGTGTCGTGGTGGATTGTCATTCGCACGGAAGGGGGGAAGCCTTCTTTTCGCGTACCGACAATCAGGATGACCGGCACGACGTGAAGTTCGCGCTTGTGCTCGGGCATTGCCATCAGGAACCGTCGACGGCATTGCGGCTATGTGCCAAGGGGATCTTCGAGAAAATCGGCACGATCCCTGAGCCATGGGCAAATGCGCTTTCGGCACAGGTGACGCGATGAGTCAGCCGATCACGCACACCATTCCGCAGGAGATGATCCAGCGGGCCTGGAAGGTCGTTGTTGTCGGGGCAGGCGGAACCGGAAGCGCATTTCTTCCGAGTCTCGCGCGTCTGCACCATGCGATGGTTGAACTGGGGCACCCGGGTGGTATCGAATGCACCGTGTTTGACGATGACACCGTGAGCGAAACGAATGTCGGACGGCAGGGCTTCTATCCGAACGACGTTGGCCAGCACAAGGCGCTTCTGATGGTCAATCGCCTGAATAACCTGATGGGGACCCGCTGGAACGCGGAGCCACGACGGGTGGATTCGAGCGTCAGGTTCGATGCTGATCTGGTCGTTGGATGTGTCGATTCCCGTCGCGCGCGGCACGCGATTGTTCAGGCGGCAAAGCGCGGGCGTTGTTCGTATTACCTTGACTGCGGGAACGAGACGGACCGCGGGCAGGTCATTCTTGGCGAATTTGGCAAGGCACGGCACGACCGGTTGCCCCACGTGGGCGACCTGTTTCCGGAACTGCTGAACGCGAAGAATGACAAGGGAGACGACACACCCTCATGCAGTATGGCGGACGCGCTGCGCAAGCAGTCGTTGGTCATCAACCAGGCGATTTCGGTGCAGGCGTTCAATTTGCTCTGGACGCTTTTTCGCACCGGATCACTGGCTTTTTCGGGCGTGTTCGTCAACCTTGCAACGGGGCGGACGAATCCGATTCCGATCGACCCAGCCGCGTGGGCACGCTTCGGTTACGAGGCGCCCGCGCCGGACCCTAAGGCCGCGAAGCGCCGCAAGGCGAAGGCAACAAGCTGAACGATGCCGCTCCCAAGAGGAGCGGCTTTTTTTTGGGCTGCTCGTCCCTTAGTCGGGAGCCACGTTTTTACTGTTCGGAGGTTAGTGATCGTGATGGTGGATGCAAAACAGATGCGCTGCGGCGGTTGCGGCGCGGACGGATTCAAGCTCTTTACTGCCGACAGGGAGGCGCGGATTGCGGCCGAGTGTCAGGGGTGCAAGAGCATTTCATACATTGAGCCGGCACCGGCGAAGCTGAGAATCGAGTGGGACGACGATGCCCAAGGATGCATTACGATTTTCTGACCAGGCTGTCGCCGTTGCAACAGTTCATGCCTTGAACCAGCGCCGCCCCGTCAAACGGGCGGCGCTTTTTCCATTCCGGTGCGGAATTTCTGCCGTGGCTGCGGGTCCACTATGGATTACCCACCCACATTTAGCCCCGATCAAGTGGGGCGGACCCAGATGGATCGGATGTTTGTGCCGCGACGCAGCGCCGTCGTCAGGATTATCGAGGAGCGCCGGATTCTGCAGGAACGAGCCGTGGCGGGCAACGGCCTGCTGCCGGACACACAGGCGCGAGCTAACGCGCTCGAACAGTTGCTTCTCGATGTCCGGGCTGGGCGTCTCCTCGAGTTCACATTGCCTGCCGATCAGCCGGTGCTGGTGTTCCTAACGCCGGAATAGTGTCCCTGAAGACGTTGGCGATCGGGCGCCCGAGTTCTCCGAGTGTGGCGAGGTCCTGCTGTCGTAGCGGTCCATCAAGCGGCGGCGCGAGATCGATCGAACAGAGCTCGTCAAGCACCTGGGCCGGCCAACGCCCCGCGAGCCCGATATCCGCCAGGGCCTCCTCCCGTATTTCCCGAACCAGTTGCCAGGTGAGCGGCGCGCCGGTTGCCCGGTGCCGCTCGGCGATCGTTGCCACGACCCGGCCCACGTCCGCCACGAACATGGCTTGGCCGCGCTGGATGGCGAGCATCTCGTCGTTTGTCATTTTCATTGTGGTGGTCGGTCGTGCTGGCGGTTGTATTCAGATCCCGCAATTCTAGCGCTGCCGGTTCCGGTCGACTCGCAAGGCAGGCGCGCTGGCCGCGGTGTCGCGAAAGCGATGGTGATTTCCTGACGTTTCTGTCCGCTGCGACGGCGCCGTCCTCGTAGACTGGTCCTGTTTCCCCGCGCTTCAGCGCATCGACCCCACCACCCCGGCGCCGCCGGGGTGCACGTTCTCTCAGCCGAACCCTCGGCACCTTTGCGGGCAACGTATCGCCCGCTCTTTTTATTCGCCGTCAGGGCAACCCCCTGACGGGCCGGTTGCCCTTCTTTTCTAGAGGCAATCATGTTCAAACTGATCATCAGCATTGTTCTTCTGTCCCTCCTGACGGCATGCGCCGGTACCGACTTCGGTTCGCCGGACACTTACCAGCGCTACGACGTTCAGCATGCGGGCACCCTCGAAGAAGGCACCATCGTTCGCGTGCGCAACATCACGATCGAGGCCAGTTCGGATAACTCCGGGCTGACTTCTCTCCTGAGCGCAGGCGTCGGTGCTTTCCTCGGTACCCGCACTATCGGCAACGGCAACGGGCGATATATCGCTGGTGCCATCACTGGAGCCGCATCCGGCTTCATCACGCAAAAAATCTCGGCAGTCCTGTCGCATCACGCGGGTCTGGAGATCGTCGTACGCACTAACGCTGGCCGCATGCTGGTGGTTGCTCAACCGGACGATCAGAAGTTCGCGCCGGGAGACCACGTCCTTCTCGTTTCCACTAACTCGGGACTGCGCGTCACGCATTAACGCAATTCCCCACACCGGCATCCGCCGGACAACTCCTGCATAGCGAGGTCTTCCGAAAGGGAGCCTCGCTTTTTTCTTTTCGCGAGTCATTCATGCTGAAAATCCCCAAGGTGTTCTATGCCGATCGCCGCAGTGCGGGCGCGTCGACCGACGCCGCCATTACAGACCAGGCAACGCGCATGCTGCGCCGCGTGGCCCGCGATCTTCGTCTTCGCTCCGGCGAACACGAGATCGTCGCCGAGTCGGCACGTCGCGGTCGCGGCTGTCGTGTAACCCTCCGTACTTCCGCCGTGATGCTGGAAGTCGCCGATTCGCCCTACTGGCAATCGGTAGCGATGTCGTTCCGCACGCGTCGTGGCCGCTCCGATCTGTCGGGCGGTGGCGACAATGCGGTACCGCTCGAGCAACTGTCGTCCCGCGACGGGTACGACGCGTTGCTGGGAGGCCTGCGGCTCGCCGCGGGTCTGGACGCAGAACGGCGATAGGAGGAACGATGCAAATCGTTGACATCCGCATCGAATACCCGTCTGGCATCAGCATCGTCGACCGGGCAACCTTCATCCAGCAGTTGGACAACGTTGTGCCATCCGAGCGACTCGCATCGATCCTGCGCGAGTTCGCGACGTCTGAAGCGCCGCCGGCAGTCACGGCGGAGATTGACGGCGTATCGCTACGCCTCGACGCCCGGGTGGACGGTACGTTTTCGGTGTCGCGCGAAAGCGTTGTGCCTGACGAGCCTCATGCCCGACCTCGTCTGTTCAAGGTCGGACATTCGTGGAATAAAGACCAACGCCAGCAGTTCGGGCGTTTTGCGCACACGCTGTCTGCCGCGTCGATAGCAGGCGCGGTCGGCTACTGGCACTCGCTGCAGGTCTGGACGGTGTCCGCTGCTTTAAGCATCGCGATACTGCTGGTGCTGTTTGTGATACTGTTCCAAGCAGGCATGGATTCCATGAACGGAGAGTGAACATGGGTTTCGCATTTTTTGCACTGGCTATTGGCCTGGCGGTATGTGCTTATGGCTCATACATGACCAATCAGGGCCGAAAGGCGGATCGCGAGCGTCGTCATTCTCGTGTTTCCCGCTAGACCAAAAACTGACTTTGGGCTGCATCTAGCAGCCCGCCATCAATCAAAGGCCACACCTTCGGGTGTGGCCTTTTTTTATTCTGGAACCCAACCATGTCCCAATTGATGGATTTACCCGTCGAGCTTGCCGCGGCGCCATTCGATCCGGTCGGAAAATCGGTCATCGATGTCGTCCGTCAGGTCGAACAGGCTCTTGCCCGCACGGAGATTGAACCGGAATGGGTCTCGGTGGCTAACACCGTCGATGATCCCAACGAAGAACAGTACGGGCTGCGGTCCGCGACTGAATGGCCCGATACCTTCGCCCGACGCCGTCGACTGAGCCTTTCGGTCGAGCGCGGGACGTCCGAAGGCTGGATCATCCAGGCAGACTTCGTCCGTTTCGTTGAAGACAGCGCAGGGAGCGGCCGTTGGCAGAGCGTCCCGCTGATGCGCATCAAAGCGTTGTCCCGCTCACAGGCCTGGACGGTTGCGGCGGTCGTTGCACGGCTGCTCGATATCGACTGAGCACCACCAGTTTCATCTTTTCCCATATGGGGCAATCGCCCCACGGGGTGATTGCCTCTCCATTTTTTTACGCACGAGGCAAGTATGTACACCCTGACCACACCGATTTCCCAGTTCACACTTCAGACGTTGATTGAAGTGTTCCAGTTGTTCCAGAGTGAGCCGACGCTGCAGACGGTGGCCACGGACGACGTCCAGCTTTCCCGCGAAGGCGTGCCGATGACGGTGACCCGTTTCAACGGCGCGCTGACAATCCGTCATACGCAGGCGGCATCGGATTTCGCGGCGGCCCTCGTCGACGAGGTTGCTACTGCCTGGTTTGCCCAGGGTGGCGATATAGCGGCACCCTGGCAGGTGCGTCCGCACCACTGGGAGAGCTTCCAGGCGCTTTTTGAACTGGGTAAGGACGTGCGATTACTGTTCTCGTCCAGCCAGATCGAGGCCGAGAAGGCAGCCGCAAAGTCTCGCGGCGAATACTTCCAGTTTTCGAACTGCGTCGACAGGGCTGCGATGGGGCGTCTGGGGTTCGGGTTCAACGGCCCAATTGAACCCGTTAGCGGTCAGATGAACGGCCGGCACGAGGTGCATGTCGCTTACGCACTTGTGGCCAATCGACCGGTTCCAGAATCGGTCGTCGCCGACTACCGCGCGATGGAAGAAACGTTCAAATATGGCCTCGATTGGGCACGGCCGCTGCTCGATCTACCTGAACTGCGCGGTGCTGTACCTCCGCGCAGGTGGGCCGGGCTGGCTCAAGTCCTGCGGCACGCGAAGATCACACTTTCCAGCGAAACCGCGCCTGCCTACATCGCAGCCATGGAGGCACTGCCGGCCGACGTCGATCCGCTCGTCATCGACAACCGGCTCTATGAGGTTGGTTTGCTTCAATCACTGCCATTGCCGGACCGTTTCATGTCGCCGCTTGATGTTGGCATCCCTACGTCGGAGCTGGCAATGCGTCTGCGCGAACTGGTCGCGGATAACCGGCGGGCCGAGGATCTGAAGCGAGCCGAAGGCGAACTCGCCAAAGGTCTTATCAGCAAGCGGCTGTATCAGCTGCAGCGCCAGATGGCACTCCTCGATCACGGCCGGTCGACTTACGAATGGCCGAATCGGTTCGCCACAGGGCTGGCTGAGCGCGACGTCGAGTACCTGCTGTCGGTGCTCGATACCGCGGACGACTGGAACAGGCTCAGCAAGCAGGCCGTGCGCGAAATTCTCGGAGTAAAGATCCGCGGCCTCAAGCCCTCGGATCGACGCCGCGCAGTGTTTGCACTTTGCGGTCTTGATGAAGCAGAGCAGGCGAACTGGGAACGGCAGGCCGCGGCCAAGAAAGCGCAGAAGAATCGCGAGCGCGAAGCGAAGGAAGCGCGCGAGCAGGCGCAGACGGTGAAATTTCGCGTGGAAGACGGTTCTGTGCTCAACGGCGCCGAGTTCGTCGACCAGGCGATCTCGGACGGCTTCTCCGAAATCAGGAGCGAGCGGAAGGGCGCGAGCAGGATCTACCTGCTGGTCAACCCGGCCCGCGGCCTTGCGCGCAAGCTGAAGGCGAAAGATGGAACGCTCGCGTACGCGAGGGCGGTGCTGGACGTGCAGCTTGCAGCCTGATCCCTTCGGCTATCGATACGGGAGTGAATCATGAAAGACGGGATCGTTGATTGTCTTGCGCAGTTCGGCTGGCAAAAAGACAGAATCAGTGATGTTTTCTTTAAGACATTCGAGACCATTGTTGCGCCGAAGCGGGCCAGCATCTGGTTGAGTTTCAATCAGGAGGGCAATCGCTGGTGGCTCACCAACGGCGACTTCACCAATGCAGGCGAAAATGTACTAGCTGCCAGCTACGCGATCTTTCCTGTCGGCATGCCTCAAGCCGAAATCGAGCACATCGTCGCGACGCTGGTCGCTGAGATGGAACGCAAGATTGCAGGAGCGTATTCAGTTCGGCTGCTAAGACCATAGGCCGCGATACCCCTTCCCTGTTCGAACGTAGTTTCCTGTTCCTGGCCCTTCCTGCGCATTTGCGCTCGAAGGGCTTTTTCATTCCCGATTCCGGCGCGCTCTACGGGCGCCGTCTTTGTATTGGAGACCGATATGCGTTTTGATCGTAGGGTACGTTTCGAACCCTTGACGTGGACCGCGAGAAAGGAAGCCGCCTATCTCGGACGGCACAAACGGGCACAGGCGAAGATTGACCGCGAGTATCCGCTGTTCGCCCATCAGTTTGTCCCGGAGCCGTTGAACGACGTGGAAGTTGAAAAGGAGCGTCGGGAGCGCATAGCACTCGCTGGCGAGCAGCGTATGCGTGACCTCGAAGCGAAACACTGGCGCGAGGCGCGGGCCGCGTACTTCGCGTGTGAGCAGACCGTTCGACAGGAGATCATCGCGGAATGGACAGGTTGGCGTGGTCCAGCGAGAGCTGGCTATTTCATTTATATCGTCGAGAAGCACAACGGGGCCGCCGACGAGAGAGCGGGACAGTATCGTACCCGTGTCCTGGAGTTGAGGACGCAGATCGAGAAACGGCTCGATGCTGAGTGTTCCCTGTCGCTGTTCCAATAAGCGTTTGAACAGGCCGGCGCTTACGCGTCGGTTTTTTTTCGGGTCGCAGGTTTGCTCGCCTATCCAAAGCTGGGTCGAAAATCAGACCTTTCTGCAGAGTGGCACAACGGTACGGGCCTAGACTTCACGTATCACCCGCGTCCCAGACGCATCGATCCGCCGTATCACGGCATTCCACCTTTCCCACAGGGACCACGTCCCTGCGGGACGTCGTTCGTGTGGGGTTTTCTTTTTCAGGCAAACCCATGAACGCACCTGCATCCCCGGTCGCCACGCGACCCACTGTTAATCCGGCTCAACTGATCGAACTGCTGACGGCCTACATTCCGGCGCGGCTGCCGGTACTCATCACCGGCCCTGCCGGCATCGGCAAAAGCGACATCGTCGATCGGGCCGCATATGCGAAGGGCCACGACCTGCTCATCAGCCATCCGGTTGTCGAAGATCCGACCGGTTCAAAGGGCCTACCGTTTCCGTCTGCAGATGGCAAGACAGCAGCGCACCTCCCGTTCGGCGATCTTGAGCGTGCGGTTAACAGCACCAGGCCGCTTGTCTGGTTTCTGGACGACCTCGGGCAGGCGTCGCCAGCCGTTCAGGCGGCCAAGATGCAACTGCTGCTTGCCCGGCGCGTAGGGAGCCACGAACTCCCCCCGCATGTGACCTTCGTCGCCGCCACCAACCGACGGTCAGACAACGCGGGCGTGTCGGGAATCCTCGACCCCGTTATCTCCCGGTTTGCGACGGTCGTTGAGTTGCAGCCAACGGTCAACGACTGGACCGCGTGGGCGATATTGAACAACGTACCGGCGGAACTCATAGCCTTCCTACGTTTCCGGCCGGATCTTCTTTTCGTCCAGAAACGAAGCCGCGACATCGAGAATTCGCCGAGTCCCCGAACCTGGGGCTTTCTCGCAAAAACGATGCCGGTTGTGCCAAAGGGACTGGAATTGCTCTCGTACTCAGGGACGGTCGGCGTAGAGGCCGCAACCGAGTTGATGAGTTTTCTCGGAATCTACCGGCAACTTCCTTCGCCGGATTCAATCCTGCTCAATCCCGATACAGCCCAGATCCCGGAAAACACCTCGGCGCTCTATGCGGTGACCGCGGCTCTCGCGGCGTATTCCAACGAAGGTAACTTCGATCGGGTGCTGACGTACACGGATCGAATCATCAGCGGAGGGAGCCGTGAGTTCGGGGCTCTGCTCGTGCGCGATGCGCTTCGTCGTACTCCGACGCTCGCAAACACCGACGCATTCGTCCGCGCTCAGGGTGGTGAGATCGGAAAGATCATCCAGGGTACCTGACCCTTCTGTTTTTTTGCTGTATGTGGCCACGACCTGCATCCGCACGTCGTGGTTTTTTTCTTTCTGCGTCATCCATACCCTTACCTTTCTGGAGTTATCCATGAACATCACCGATATCAAATCGAAGGTCATGCTGTCGTCGGTCACAATCTCTGCGTGGCACGCCCGTTGTTTCGACGGGAAGGTCACCGAGGAGGTCGAGAAGTCGCATCAGGCCAAAGGCATCGGGCGCTTCAACAAGCGGCTCATGCCAGAGCATGCGCCGAGCTACAAGGAAGCGGTTTCGATCGGGAACCGCATCCGCGCTTACTACTACGATCATTCGCTGGACTACGATCAGTTGGGCGTACGCCTCCTGCCGACGATGATCTACATGGACTTCGCCGACCACATGCGCAAGCTGAAGGATGAGTTCGACCTGGCCGTTTCGGTCTTCCTGACGGACTACCTCGACCTGAAGGAAAAAGCGCGCGTTGAGCTGAACGGACTGTTCAACGAAGCGGACTATCCGAGCCTCGCGCAGATGTCCGGCAAGTTCGGCATCAAGATGGCTGTGCTGCCGTTTCCGGACGCAAGCCAGTTCGGGATTGATTTGCCGGGTGACGTACTCTCGTCGCTGCAGGGCGAGATCGATCAGCACGTTCTGGCCAGCATTTCGACGGCCAACGACGATCTGGTCGGCCGTCTGTACGAGGCAACGTCGAAGCTGGCTGACCGGCTGTACGCGGAAGGCAACGTCCGGCTGGATGTGACCAACCAGGTGCGCGAACTGTGCGAGCTGCTGCCGAAGCTGAATTTCAGCAACGATCCGCAGCTCACGCATATTCTCGATCAGGCGAACAGGCACCTTGCCGTTCATACCGGCGCCGATCTGAAAGAGTCGCGCGTGCTGCGCTCGCAGGTCGCTGCCAAAGCCCAGGAAATCGAAGGGCTGATGGCGGCGTTTATGGGCGGCGTGCCGGAGCCGATGCAGGATCAGGCGCCGGCGCTGGAAGATCAGACGCCGCTTCTGCGGCTCGTTGCCTGAGGTACGCATGGATCCGCGAATCTTAAAGCAGCGCACCGCCCTTGTTCTGGATCAGCCGTTCTTTGGTGCGCTGGCGCTTCGTCTGACCGTCGTGGAGGATCCGTCCTGCGAGACGTTCTGGACGGACTCCGTGCGAGTGGGTTACAACCCGACGTACCTGGCGGGTGTGAACGATCTTGAAGCTCGAGGCGTTCTTGCCCGCGGTGTGCTCCACGTGGCCAACGGTCACTGCTGGCGCATGGGCGACCGTAACCCGGACCTTTGGAACGACGCGTGTGGCCATGCGGTCGATTCGGTTCTTGTATCGTCCGGCTTCGTTCTGCCAGCCGGTAGACGGATCGACCCGCGATTCTCCGGAATGGCGGCCGAAGAGATTTACTCGATCATCGCGCAGGCGGCGCGGAAGAGGGAGACGGGGAAGAAGGACGGCGGCAAAACGGACGGGAAGCCGGGCGACAAGTCAGGTGGACAATCCGGGGGCAATATCCAGCCGCAATCCGCGAACGGCGCGAACACTCCGAACGCAACCCCGAGCCCCAAACCCGCGCCTTCATGCTGCGAGGTGCGTCAGTATCGGGGTGACGACAAGCCGGTGAGGGAAGCCGAATGGAAGGTTGCCGTGCTTCAGGCTGCGAAAGCAGCCCAGATGCGCGGTGGCCTGCCCGGTGGGCTGCAGGCGATGGTCGGGCAGGCAGTTGAACCGATTGTCGACTGGCGCTCGATCCTGCACCGGTTTGCGCAGCAGGCGTCGCCGACTGATTACAGCTTCGCGATGCCTAACCGGCGCTATCTGCATCTGGGTCTGTATCTGCCGGCGCTTCATGAACCGGCGGTGGGTGACGCGGTGTTTGTGCGCGATTCCAGCGGCTCGGTTTTCGACGAAACGCAGGCCCAGTTTGACGCGGAGATTCTCGCCGTGAACGACAGCCTGCGGCCGCGGCGGCTCATCGTGATGGATTGCGATGTGCGCGTCACGCAGGTGCAGATTTTTGAGCGGGGCGACCCGATCGATCTTCTGCCAGTGCGAGGTGGCGGCGGCACGGCGTTCGTCGATCCGTTCACGCGCGTTGAGGACGAGGCGATCAATCCGGCGTTTCTCGTCTATCTGACGGATATGGACGGGCGGTTCCCGGATGAGGCGCCCGGGTTTCCTGTCTTGTGGGCATCAACCACACCGCTGCGGCGCGCGAAACAGGCTCCGTTCGGCGAGATGATGGAAGTGATCTGTTGAGTGGGCGTGTCGTTATTGCCCATTTCCCTAGACCCCGCCCGGCTTGTACAGCCGGGCTTTTTTTATGGGCGTGCGGTTATTCGAAGAGGTCCGCCTGTCTATAGACCACGTTCCGTGTGCGCCGAGCCTCTTCCTTCGCCTTCTCCTCGATGCGGAAGAAGTCAGGGTCAACGCCGGCGTGTTTGGCAGCAGCCAGCCAGTCGGGCATCGGACCAATGCCATTCCAGTCGTTACCGCGCGCGTCGCGGTATATCGGCGGATGTGCGGCATCTTCCAGCAGGGACGCTTCCAATGCGTCGAATGAGATGCCGAATTCCTGCATGCGTCGGCGGATCCAGATGATCAGTCGATCGCGGGCTTCGCCGTCAGCGATTTTTCCCTTCATCCCGAATCACCCGTTTTTCGTTCGCCGGATTATAGCGACAGGCAGAAAAAAGCCCGCCTCAAGGGCGGGCTGAATCCATATCGGAGGAGACATGGAGGAGACGGATTCAGTATAAACCCTAATCTGGTTCGCGCAATGCCATTGCGCGCTTCTGTCGCAGCAGCGCGACACGCTCAGGCCAGTTTTCGGTCCGTTCGTTGGTACGCTTCGCCCGCCTGAAAGCAGTCGAGCCGTTCGCTCGCTTCGGCGATCGCCCAAAGCGGGGCGCGGCGCAACTGCTCGTCGTAGGTTGTGACGATGGCGGCGAACAGACTTGCGGCACCCTCATCCAGCCGCCATTCACCCGTGTCGCGGCCGCGGTCGAACGCAGCGGAAATGGCGGCCTCCGCGACGACCAGTTGCTCGTACGTGGCCGTGCCGTAGCCCGCCTCGGCGATAAAACCGGTGAGGATCATCGTCTGCGTGAGGGTCTGGGCGTCGCACACACCGGCGGTGCAGTCCCGCATCGTTGCGAGCGCGAGGTGCACCCTCAGCGCGAGCTCGTCGGCGGTGGCGCGCGGCATCGGCAACAGCATCGTTTTGGCCCGACGTGCACGGGCTGCGTTGGTGTTGCGCGAGAAGGGAAGTGTTTTGGGCATCAGCGTTCGTTGGTGATCTTTGCAAAGAGGATATCGGCTGTCGGGACATGTCACTTAAGCGCGATCGTCGGGTGATGCAGCGCGGCGATGCGCGATGAATGCTTCGACGTACCGGATCGCCTGCTCGCACTGTTCGAGCGACAGGTTGTGAATCGATGCGGGCAGCGGGTCGAAGCCGAGTTCGCCGGCGGCCCAGCGGATGGCTTTCGCGCGGGCTTCGAACGGGTTGACCCGATCGCGGCGGACCTTGCCTGCAACCAGCGGTTCGAGCATATCGTGCAGGCGGCTTTTAGCGTCGCGCAAAGGCGCGTCGGCAAGCCGCCCCAACGGCACGTTGCGGGTGCTGCGCGAGGGGATACCGATCCACGCCTGGCACGCCGTACAGATCCACAACGGGCCGTGGTCCTCGCGGTACGGATAAGCCTCGTCATCCGCGCGGGCCAGTAGCGCGCGTTCCCCGCAATAGTCGCAGTCGGGTTGGGGGAGGGCTTTGACGGGGCGTCCTACGCGCAAGGTGTGAATCTCCAGTTCGAAAGGCGAGCGGTCATTACACGGAAAACAGCTTGTCTAAACCGGAAAGATATCCGATTTTCGGGAGCTTAGCGCCTAAGGGCGCGTAACGCGTTGAACGCACTCCGGCATCGGACCAGTCAACCTCACGGCAACGCGGCAGCAAGAACAGGCTCGTGAGTGCGCCCGGGCGCATGCCAGATGATCGCGCAGCACGGGACAGCGCCGCGCTTCGAAAGCGCTCAAATTTCGCGACTCTTTCGGCCTGCCGTTGGCATGCGCAGCTTTAACAATAGCTGCATGTCTGAGTCCCTCGAAACTTCCCTGCTCAAGCTCCGTCCTCTCGAAGAGAGTGCGGTGCAGATGTTCTTCGAATCGCTGCGGCCTCTGCGCGAGTACTTCGAAGCGTCCGACGTTGCCGAAATCATGATCAACAATTTCGACAGTGTGTGGATTGAGCAGCGTGGCCAGATGCACCGGCTCGACCTGAGACTGAATCAGGCAACGCTCAACGGAGCGGTCCTGTCGCTCGCGTCGTCCGTTGAGAAGTCGGCACGCGCAGGTACGTCGCAGGGGATCATCAACGCCGGTCACAAGGGTTTGCGTATCGCCGCAGTGATGCGCCCGACCGCAATCGATGGTCACGCGCTGTCCATCCGCAAACACAGCGACAAGCTCCTTTCGCTCGATGACTACGTCGCGATGGGCGCATTTTCACGCATCAATGCGTTTCAGGACCGCGATGACCAGAATCTGTTCATCCCCGGCATTGAAGACGACGCCCTGATGGCCGCGGTGTGCGAGCTGATCCTGCAGCGCAAGAACATTCTCGTCGCGGGCGGCACATCGACCGGCAAAACCACCTTTCTGAACGCGCTCGCCGCGCAGGTTCCCGACGACCAGCGCGTCATCACTATCGAAGACACGATGGAGTTGAAGCTGCGCGCACCGAATCTCGTGCGGTTTCTATCTAACCCGGACAAGGGTGTCACGACCGAGGTACTGGTTGCGCTATGCCTGCGGTTCCGGCCGGACCGGATCATCGTCGGCGAAGTCCGTGGTGGCGAGGCATTTCATTTTATCCAGGCGCTGAGCACCGGGCACGACGGTGGCCTTGGATCGATCCACGCGAACAATGCACGCATCGGGCTGAGCCGCCTGGAAAGCCTGGCCATGCTTGGCATCCCGCCTGGCAGTCGATGGGAGCTTGCGGACATGCGCAAGTCGATTGCCGACTGCTTTGACTACGTGATCCATATGCGCCGCACCGGCGAGTTGCGCCACGTTTCCGAGATCGTCGAGATCAAGGGTTTCAAGGACGGGGACTACGTCCTCAATCGTGTTTTCTAACTGACTGGAGTAGCAATGAAGAAGCACCTTTTCGCCCAATTTGATCTGGCAGGAGCCGCGCTCCGCCGGCTGGGTGTACGTCTGTTCAGCCGCAGGGAACTGCGCAGCACGATAGTCGCTGCCGCGCTTGTCTGTTTCGCACCGATGGCTTCGGCCGTCGATATGTCGGATCTCGGCTCCGCCACGGACGTGATCTGTCTGATCTCGTCGTACGTCAGCGGGCCGTGGCTGTATGCCATCGGCATCGTGCTGATCATTATCGGCGCCGTCGCGATTGCTAACTCGGAAAGCTCGATCGGCAAGTTCATCTCGCTGGTCCTGGTTGGCCTGGGTATCGCATCGTGCGCGATTCCAATCGTCAAGAACCATTTGAAGATCAACTACACCTGTGCGTAAACGGACCAAGGTCAGCCGCTCGCTGTCGCTGCCGCGTCAGATCGGCGGTGCTGACCGTGGGCTCGCGATCGCGAGCGGCACGCTCACGATTCTGCTTTGCTACAGCAGCACCACGCCTGCATTTCTGGTCGTTGGTGTTGGATTGCACTGGTTGCTGCGCTGGAAGTCGTCAAAGGATCCGTGGTGGCGGCTTGTGATGCTGGTCTACAACCGCTATCCGGACGTGTACGAGCCGGTGCCTACCACGAAGTTCGCGGCGCGTTTCAAGCGGCCATACGGGTTTGATCAGGATCTTCCATGCTGAAGAAGAAATTCACGAAACGCGCGATCCAGGAGATCGCGCCGTGGGCGACGATGGTCACGCCGGAACTGATTCTGGACAAGGATGGGTCGCTGTTGAGCGTGTACACGTTCGAGGGAATCGACGCCGATAGCCCGAACACGTCCGATATCTCGGCGGCGCGCGACAACCTCGATCACGCGTGCAAGAACTTCGACCATCGCGTCACGGTGTGGTGGCGCCTGTCACACCGGCGCATCAAGGGAGAAATCGAAGGTACCTTCGCGGCCTCAATCGACGACCGGGTCGACGCAATCAACCGCAAGCATGTTGCGAGCGGCAAGTATTTCCGCAACGCGCACTCGGTCTCGCTCGCGTATACGCCAGAAACCGGTATCAACAAGGTGTTCGAGAAGGTCGCGTACCACATGACGGTAGGTGGCAAGTCCGTCCCCGTCGCGATTTTTGAGACGATCAGGGACTCGGTCCTCGCACGCAGCGCGTTTGCGTTCGACATTGACCGGCTGACCTCCGAAATTAAACGTTTCGAGTCGGTGCTCGATGCCTTCAAGGGCGGGGTAACACGACTGAAGATGAAGCGCCTCCAGCTCCAGAACGCCCTCGCGTTCCTGCATCAGACCGCCAACCCTTCCGTGCCGCCGCGGCGGGTGCGATACCCGGTGACGATGCTCGACACGCATCTCACCGAGACGGTTGCGACGATCGGCGCCGAACACCTGATGTTCGAGTCTGCATACGGCAAGCGCTACGCGAAGATTATCGGTGTGAAGGAATGGATGGGGTTCCAGGAGGCGGCGCTCGACGTACTGGCGGAAGTCGATGCGGAACTGGACGTCTGCATCATGTTCCGCTTTCTCGATACCACCAAGGCGTCGGCTTACATCAACAAGATTCGCAAGTTCTACAAGGTCGCGGCGTTCAATCCGTGGTCGATGGTGAAGCAGTACTTCACGAAGGAAGAGCAGAAAAACGACGAGGGCCGCGAACGGCTAGCCGATGAAGCGGAAAAAGCGCTGGCCAAACTGGTCGCAGACGGACAGCAGTACGGATTCGCGAATATCTCCGTGATCGTCTATGGCGATACGATCGAGGAATGCGATGACGCGACGCGCGAGGTCGTCGGTCGCATCGGCAATGCCGGGTTCGGCGTCATCGTCGAGCGCGAGAACCTGTTCGCCTGCTGGGCATCGACGTTGCCCGGCCGTTGGGATCAGCAGCGGCGCCTCCAGTTTGTTGAGACGCCGGCCGTCTCCGATATTGCGCCGCTGCGCAGCGTGGCAGAGGGTCATACGGTCAACGACTGGCTGACCGAACAGTCAGGCGAAAAGACGGGGCCGCTCACGTTGCTGCCGACACGTCACAAGACCTTGCAGCGGGTCAACCTGCATCAGCCCGGTGGCGCGTCGCACCTGCTGATTCTCGGTCCGATCGGCGCCGGCAAGACCATCATGCTGAACTTCCTCATGTCGCAGACGGGCCGCCACAAGGCGCGCCGGGTGCGCTTCGACAAGGACCGTTCGACCCGCATTCCGACTGTCCTCGCAGGCGGCAGATTCATCGACGCAACCGGCCGCTTCGAAGCGGCTACGTCGGTCAACCCGCTGTCACTGCTGCATGACGAAAAGCATTTTCCGTATGTTGCCGAGTGGGTTCAGATGGCAATCGAGGACGACGATTTCCGCTGCACCAAGCCTCAGGAGCGCATGATTTTCGAGGCGGTGGAGACGCTGGGAAAGGGCTACGGCCCGGAACTCTGGACGCTGTCATTTCTCAACACGCTCCTGCCCGACGAACTGCGCGAGCGCCTCGCGGTCTGGACGCGCGGGGAAAAGAATGGGCGCTTCTTCGATCACGTCGACGATGCGTTCACGCTGTCCGACGACATTTCGATCGAGATGGGCGACCTGTTCCTGAACTATCAGGAAGCGGCGGCGCTGTTCATGGACTACGCGTTCTACCGGATTTCCCAGTGGCTCGACGGCAAGCGCTACACCGTGATCGAGGTGGAGGAGGCGGGGTTCTTCTTCAAGAACCAGCGTTTCTACGAGCGGCTCGAGGTGTGGGCGGTGACCATCCGGAAGCTTAACGCGACCTTGATGATGGCGACACAGTCCCTTGCGCAGGTTGCGCGGATCGCGGACTTCGAAGTGCTCAAGGAGAACATCCCTAACATCATCTACCTGCCGAACCGCGATGCGAAGAGCAACCTGCACCTCTACCAGGAGAAGTTCGGCCTGACGCTGGACCAGATCCAGATGATTACCGATGCGGTGCCTAACCGCGATTACCTGTGGGTCACACCCAACCAGACGCGGATGCTCCAGGCGAGCTTCCCCAGGGAGACGCTCGCCGCGCTGCGTTCCGACGGCCGCGCGCAGGCCGTGCTCGACAAGCATTTCACCTCAGGTGTGCCGCATTGGCGCGAGGCGTATATGCAGGAAATGATGGCCGTCGACTGACACCGGAGCCCACGATGAATATCAATCTGCTTGCAGTCATAGCTGCTGCAACCTTGCTGTCTGGGTTTTCCGGCACGTCGTTCGCCGATCCAGCCATCGGCCCAACCAGCGTGGCCAACAGCGTGCGTGAAGCGCGCATGGTAGCGGCCGAATTGAACCTGGCCCTGCGGGCTGCGGCTGGCAGCACCCCAACTGACCCGGTCGCCGCAAGACCAGCGGATGGTCCATCGCCGGCAAACCATAACGAAGACAACGCGCGTGCGCGTCTAACGGCAAATCCCTTGTGAAGGTGAACAACGATGAAGAAAATATTCATTCGACTCGCGGCGGTGGTGGGGCTGATGTTCGGCATGGTGCAGGGGGCGTTTGCTCAATGGGTCGTCTTCGACCCGACAAACTTCGCCCAGAACGTGATCACAGCCGCCAAGGCCGTGAAAGGTGAGATTTACCAGGACACGAACATCGTCTATCAGTACCAGATGATGGCCAACCAGTTGCTGCAGGCGGTCAACCTGGACCCTACTGCGATGAAGGCACAGTACGACCAGATCACCGGTGACATCGACAAGTACAAGGGCTTGATCAACAACGCGACCGACCTCTACGGCGATCTCCAGAAGGGGAACGAATGGCTCAGCCATGTGCAGACGCTCGTTTCGCGCTCGGGCAAGTCGAACACGCAGTGGTTCGCTGACATGGCGACGCTCTACCAGCAGAACGATTCGCAATCCAAGGGTCTGTTTCAAATGGGCAGTGACGTCATGCAGCACACGCAGCAACTGGCCCAGCGGCGTTCGCAGTTGCAGTCGCAGATGGCGCTTACGCCGACCGCACAGGCAACGGCCGAGCTCACCACGCACTATCTCGATATCGTCACCAGCCAGAACGCCGATCTGCTGCAGTTGACGGCATCAAAACAGCAGCAGGACGCGCAGAAAGCATCGGTTGCCAACGAGGATGCGAAGACGAAAACGGCGGCGATGCAGAGCTTCACAGCCCAGCAGGCGGCCGAACGGGCGGCCTTCGACAGTCTGAAATGATGGATCGCGCCATGAATTTTCTTCGCCGGATGGCATGTATTGCGACGACGCTGATGACTGTTGTCGCGCTCGGGGCAATGTGGCCCGCCGCGACTTTTGCGCAGGAGATACCCGTTGCTCTGGCGGACGGAACGGTTGTCATGCCCGATGGCTCGACGGTCGGCGGTCCCTCGAACTCGACCACCGCGCCGGGCTCCACTGTAACGCCAGGCGAGATTGGCGCGGGTGCCTCAAAGGCCATCGATAAGCTCAGCACACTTTTCGACTCGGTTATCCCCGCCGCTGTCACCGCAAGTCAACTGATCAAGGACGACGCGGACAAGTTCGCCGGCGGTCTCGCCGTCATCACCATCGTTCTGGCCGCGATCCGCTTCGCGGGCACGAAGGATCCCGTTGGCGCGTGGATCGCCTTCTTCGAGGAACTTGCGATTCTGGGCATATTCGCGGCGATCTACGTGGGATACGTCAAGGCCGCCCCCGGCTTCTATAACTGGTTCCTCGCGCTCTCGCAGAAGATCACAGGAAACATGCAGAGCGGGCAGGGCATCTTTTCGTCGGCGTCCGGGCAGATCTTTGACGCGGTCATCGCTGCGTTCGAAGCCGAGCACTGGTACAACTACGTGAAGCTGGCGATCGGCATGGTTCCGCTTCTGCTCGCGTGGGTGGTCCTGATGGTGACCTCCGTTGTGTTCATCTTCTATGTACACATCGGGCAGCTGCAGGCGGCCGTTGGCATCGTGCTCGGGCAGGTCGCTTTCGCGCTCGGCTTCTCATCGTTCACACGCGGGTACTTCAAGGCGTGGCTCGACTACATGATCAGCGCCGGAATGTATGTGGTCATCGCTGCGATCCTGGTGCGCCTCGTCACTGGCTCGATAACGACGGCGCTGGCGCAGGCGCAGCAGATCGGGCTGTCGACGGCGGAAGGTTCGACTTATGTCCTCGACCTCGCGTTCTTTGTCCTCCTGCTGTCCTTCGAGATTCCAAAGATGGCCGGTATCTTCGGCGGCGGTGCCAACGCATCCGGTTCGATCCTCGGCAAGCTTGCGAGTAAGGCAACCGGCGGTGTTGTATGACCGCGGCGGCATTGCACAAACCGCTCGCGGCGTCCGCTCTGGTCGAGCAGCATCGACGGCGGGTGGATCTGATCGAGCAGTGTGCGAACGAGGCAAAGCGCGCCGAATTCGACAGGAAGTGGATGGCGGTACTGTTGCGCTGCGGTGACTGGTTTTCTTCGCTGCCGCTGAACGCCGAGTTCTATCGTGAGCCTGGTGGCGCCTTCCGCTTTACCGTGGAAACCGCGTTCTACGCGATGCGCCTTGCCGGTGGGCAGAAGTTCGGCACTAATCTGACGTCGGAGAAGCGCCGCCGGATCGAGCTGCAGTACAACTACGCGGTGTTTCTCGCCGCGATCTGTTCGGGCCTCGATGAACCGCACCGGCACTTCATCGTGACCCGGGAGCGCGACATGGCCGAGTGGAACCCGTCAGCGCACGGCGCGGCCGCCGCATGGCTTGGGGAGGCTCCCTACCGGGTTGGACTCCGCGATACGGCGCTGCCGGTTGAGCGAATGCGCACCGGGATGCTCGCACAGATGCTGATTGGTCCGGATCTGCTCGGTGGGCTTGATGCCGAAGTCCTGTCGGAACTCTTCGGGGCGATCAACCCGAGCATGCGACCACTCGACTCGGAATCCCTGACGCATAAGGTCGTGAGACAGGCGATTGTTACTGCCGCGGACTTCGACCGGAAGGCGCAGCGTGCGGTGTTCGAGCCCGTGCAATTCACCGTGCCGTCGGCAGTCGACGTGGCGGCTGTCCTTCAGCCAATAGTCACGCCTGCCGGCGCGCCGGCCCAGCCGCCTGCGCCCAGCGCACCGGTGGCACCTGCTGCGGGGTCTGGCGGCTCTGCGGCAGACCCATCCACCGAGGCTCCGGTGGTCCCGTCAGCGGCGACGCAGACGGCTATGGCTGCAAGCCCAACTGCTCGCCCACCGAAGTCCCTGATGGACGTCCTCGACATCGAGCAGGACACGGCACAAGGCGTTGCGCCTGTTGCAGCTCCGGCGGAGGGTCGCGCCCGCGCAAAGGCCGCAGACCAGATGGGCCTTCCGTTCCCGGTAGACGACGCCCGGGTGCAGACCGCGGTAAATCCGGCGGACGTTCCTTCGGCTGCGAGCCAGCAGCGCCAGGCCGCGTCGGCCGAGCCACAGGTGTTCGATGAGGTGCTCAGTGGTGCGCCCAACATCATCCGCGAACTGTTTCGCGCGCTGCGCGAGGATGTCGCGGGCGGCAAGGCGAAGGTTGCATGGTCCGAAAAAGGCCTCGTCGTGACCAAACGCCTGATTGGTAACTACGGCGTGACGAGCGACACGCTTGTCGAACACCTTCGCAAACGCAGCCTTCTCCTGACGAATGCAAATGGCGAGATCACGCTTGCACCGCGCGCGGGTGAACTGATCCTCGCGCGGAGTGGAACGTGAATTACATCAACCATTTCCGCCCGATCTACGAATTTCGCGCTGCAACATTCTGGCTTCTCGCTTTACTCGTCCTGCCGCTTTCAGGCATGCCGTACGGCTGGGCATTTGCCCTGTTTGCTCTCCTTGTGCTGGTGTTCCGGTCGACCCAGATCTGGACGGCGCTCAAGTTCCGGATGGCGATTTCGACGAAATGGCTGACCACGCTCGACGTGCCGAAGCTGCTGAAGATCCAGCAGCGCATGCGCAAGGAAGCCAACTCGATGTACCTGGGCATCGGTTACGAGTGGACCCAGAAGCACTGCCAGATCGCGCACGACATCCTGCGTATGCCGACGACGGACATTCCTGGGCTGCCGCGCTGGCTGTCAAAGTCGCGGACGGGCCGCAAGATTGAGGAGGCCATCGAGTCGCTCTTCGCGCCGGCCGACAGTATCCGTGATCGCATGCCGCAAGGCTCGTCCTGGATTCACGGCATGGAGCCGAAGAAGGGGCTTGTGCCGTTCCACTACAAGGCGATGGGCGGCCACACGCTGGTGGGTGGCACGACAGGTTCAGGAAAAACCCGGACCTACGAGGTGATATCCACGCAGGTGGTTCACCTTGGAGACGTCCTGATCTGCATCGATCCGAAGAACGACAAGGATTGGCGTGAACGCGTGAGGCGGGAGTGTGAACGATCGGGCCGGAAGTTTCTGTACTTCAACCAGGCGAAACCATCAGAGTCGATCCGGCTGAATCCGATCGAAAACTGGTCACAGCCCTCTGAAATTCCGAGCCGCATCTCGCAGCTGATGGAAGAAGGCCCGTTCCGCGACTTCGCGTTCCTTTTCATCGACCGCGCGGTCAAGGGCGAACTCTTCATCGGCGACAAGCCAACCCTGCGCTCGATCCTGAAATACGCGCAGGCAGGTGTGACGACCCTGCTGGAAAAGAGCCTGAAGCGGTTTTTCCGGGAAAACGGCCTGCCGGATTGGGAAACACTTGTCACGGCCAACGCGGCGAACATCGGAAACAAGCCGGGCGCGACGATCGTAGACGGGATGGTCGCACTCTACAACGCCCGCTTCACCGCGTTCGACAAAGGGCACGAAACCATCGACGGCCTGGTGGCCACGCATACGCACGACAAGGAGCACTACATGCGCATCATCGCGTCTGTGCTTCCGTTGCTCCAGATGCTGGCTACCGGCGAGACAGGTCTGATGCTTTCGCCAAAAGCGGACGACTTCGAGGACGAGCGCGAAATATGGGACATCGACAAGATCATCAAGCAGAAGGCCGTGCTGTACATGGGCCTCGATTCCCTGTCGAACAACATCGTGCAGAAGGCGATCGCTTCGATGATTCTCGCCGACGTCGCCGCGGTGTGCGGCTCGATCTACAACTTCTACGATGTGCCGCCTGATGTCGTGCTCATCATCGATGAGATCGCTGAAGCGATCAACGAGCAGGTCATCCAGATCCTGAACAAGGGCCGCGGCGCAGGATTCAAAGCATTCGTCGCGTTCCAGGCACGCGCTGATCTTGAGGCACGGCTGGGAAATGCCGCAAAAATGCTGCAGGTTTTGGGCAATCTGAACAATCAGATCATCTTACGCTTGGAAGACAGCGACACAGCGCAGTGGTTCTCTGACAAGGTCGGTGAAACCGCCATCCGCAATCTCGTTGTGACCGGCAGCACGAGCACGGGGAGCGAAGCGCACGTCGGCGAATTTAACGGGTCCGTGTCGCGGTCCCTGCAACTGGAGAAGGTCCCTTTGATTCCAACCCGTCTGATTCACGGCCTGCCGAACCTGCAGTACTTCATGCGGATCTCCGGCGCGGCGGTGTATCAGGGCCGTATTCCAATCCTTCAAGGCTGAAAACCTACGCATGTCTGCCGTATTCAAACAAATTATCCGCGACCACAAGCTTTCGTCACGCCTCGTGCCGGTTTTCACGCTGGCACCGGAGCTTGAACTCGCGTGCGCGCGCCTAGCTGACTTTATCGGTGAGCGGTTCCAGGGGGAGACAGATCCGCTCATCGTCGAAATGCTCCAGTCTGCGCTGGCGGCGTTCAAACGCACCCGCAAGTCTGGAACCCCTCATGTCGCCTTCATGCAGGGGCTGTTCGAGCGGGCCCATCTGCTGTACGCGCGGCGGTACGTGGCGCGCCAGGGCGAGAAGTACTTCGTCTGGTCGCCCATGTTCGAGCCGATCCCGTCGTTTGAGGCCCGTCACGGCGACTGGGAGACGGGTATGGTCGACGAGCGCTGTCCGGAAATCATCACGCAGCGCTCGGCCGCGTTCCAACTGGCCGCGCGCGCACTGACAGGCGAGAGCTTCCGACTTTATTTTGAGGATTACGATGTCGCTCACAGTCTGGCTGATTGCGAAGCTGTCGCGGGTTGATGACGGTGTTGCGCGGCGTGCGCTGACGACCGCACAGTCGCAGGACGAGATGTCCGCGGCGGCGCCCGCAGAATTTGCGAGGGGCAGGGGGGCACTGGCCTATGCGCTAGGTATCTTCATCACCCGCAAGCCGGTTCACTTCTATCTGGGGCTGGCAGGGCTGGTCATTTTCCCGGTGTACCTGCTCGTTCAGCTGGCGGTGTACTTCTATGGCAAATAGCCGCTTCGTCTCGCACATCAAATGGTGGTTTTTTATCGTGCCCATCATTTCTGTCTTCATCATGCCGGTGATTCCCGAGCGCACGCTTTTCGAGATTCCTGACGCGGAATCGAAATCAGTGGTCGCTACGGTGGGCGAGGCGCGCGCGGACGAGGCGGTGTCGCATACCAACCTGCTGTTCAAAAGGCTTTTTGTCGAACCGGGATTTCTGCGCACGACGATGGACGCCACGCGCGACGACACGTTAAGCGACGGCGGTGTGTCAGATTTTGCGCGCACGTGGGTCCGGAACTTCTGGCTGCTGGTATACCGGGTGCTGTATCGGGTAATCGTCATGAAGCTCTGGTTACTCGGCACAGCCGTGTTCTGTCTGGCGATGTTCGTCGACGGCTCCGTACGCCGCAAGATCAAGGCCGCGGCGGCCGGCTTCGCCAGTCCGTTGTCGTTCCATCTGGCGGGGCACGGCATCCTGCTGGTATTTGGCGTGGCATTCACCGTGCTCGTCGTCCCGCTGCCCGTGCTGGCGCAATACTGGGTGGTGGTTGCCCTGTGCCTCGGGGCACTGCTGTGGAAGGCCGCCTCGTCGTACCAGTAGCCTTCGGGATGGTTATTTCCGGAAAGCCATCAAAAGAACGCGGTCTTTCCGCCTAAGGGCGCGTAACGTGTTGCGCGCATCTCGCCGTTCGATAACAGGCGGTGTCTGTCACCGTAGGCCCGCGCCGACGGCCAGTGCGCCGCACGAGTCAACCGCCCAGCCGTCTGTCCACTCGATTCAGACAACTAATCTCGACGCATGCACCTACTTCCTGAATGACCGTCATCGAGCGCTTCGAGTGGATCGCGTGGGGCGATCTAAGCTAGTCGTCATCCGACTCAGTGCGGCCAACAAAAGACACTCGATCGTATGGTCTAGAACGTCGACAATCGGCGTTGATTCGCAACGGATACGCCGTCAGCGTCGGGAAGAAAAGCCGCCTCCGATTTGCTCGATCCGGCGAATATTTACCTTTCCCTTGGCAGTGGAGGGTTATCACTCGCCGTGCGAAAGCATCGCGTAGACTCGCGCGACATTAACGCTAGCTTCAGGAAACGCGAAATGACGCGGCTACGCCAATCGATCGAAACTTACATTCTTGCTAAGGATGGGAACCGTCCGCATCTGATGTCCCATGCATTCGCTGCCGACGCCAAACTCGTGATGGATGTCAGAACGGCAGAGATATCATTTCCGACTACGGTGAAAGGGCTTAGCGGAATATCCAACGCGTTGGTAAGTCAATTCGCGCAACGCTACGAGAACATTTATACATTTTGCATCGGAACGCCGCCAGGCAGCGAGACTACGTTTCGTTGCGACTGGCTCGTATGCATGACGGAGAAACTGTCCGGTGCGGCGCGCGTGGGTTTCGGCGAGTACGAATGGCATTGTCGCGATGAATCCGGTCTGATCTCGAATCTCAAAATCACGATCGAAGAGATGAAAACACTGCCGTGCGAATCGGGTAACTCGATCCTTGCATGGGCCGCGATGCTCCCTTACCCGTGGTGCCCGCGCGATCTGCCATTGCAAACCGCGCCGAATATCCTAGCAACTCAAGAGATTGCGAGACACTTAGCGGGTTGCAAGTGATTATCGTCGGGCTCAGTGCGGCCACTTTCGGCCGTTCACCCGTACGAGCAAGATCGTCAACAATTGGTCATGACCTCCGGCGTTCCACTCGGCAAGAAACGGTGATGCTTCATCACGCCGTGCCCCGTCTCACAGGCGATCGAATACTCATGTCCGAATCTGGCCAGAGTCACGCGCTGGTTTCCGCTAAAGTTTGAGCATGAACCTCGACCCTGACACCTGCTATCAGACATTGCTTTCGCGAGATCGCCGCTTCGATGGCTGGTTCTTCGTCGGCGTCACTTCGACGGGTATTTACTGTCGACCGGTTTGTCCCGTCCGGACCCCAAAGCGGCAGAACTGTAAATTTTTCCCTAACATGGCAGCGGCTGAGAAAGCTGGGTTTCGCCCCTGTCTGCGCTGCCGTCCGGAGTTGGCACCCGGAAATGGACTACTTGATGCGTCGGCCCGACTGGCGCAAGCGGCCGCGACACTCATAGAAGAGGGTTTTCTAAACACCGCAAGTCTCGCAGAGCTAGCGGCGCGCATTGGCGTTACCGACCGGCACCTCCGCCGGATTTTCGATGCCGAATACGGCGTATCGATGATCGAATTCGCTCAGACGCAGAGGTTGCTGCTAGCAAAGCGCCTCTTGACTGACACGCGTTTGCCCGTCACCACAGTGGCATTGACAGCAGGGTTCGGCAGCGTCCGGAGGTTCAACGACCTGTTTTTGAAACAGTATGGTTTGAATCCAGTTCGGTTCCGGAAGGAGATCGACTCTCATCCGCAGGAAACGATCACCTTTTCGCTTGGATACAGGCCGCCTTTTTCCTGGTCAGGCGTGCTTGCATTTCTCGCGCATCGGCAAATCGACGGCGTTGAGCAAATTGGCGACAACTCCTATGCCAGAGTCATCGAGCTAAAGCGGGGTAGCCAGAACCTAGCGGGCTGGATCAGCGTAACGCACGCACCACAACGGTACGCGATCAACGTTAAGGTTTCTATATCCCTGACGCCGGTCATCGCACCGGTTCTCGGCCGAGTTCGACGAATGTTCGACCTTTCCGCCCGCCCGGACCTGATCGACATGCATCTAGGCGAGCTGGCCGCTGAGTTACCGGGTATGCGGGTTCCCGGCACCTTCGATGGTTTCGAGATTGCGGTGCGCGCTATTGTCGGACAGCAAATCTCCGTTCCAAGCGCACGAACGATCTTATCGCGTATGGCTGGCCGTTTTGGGACGAAGCTCGCAGGCCCCTTCGACTTGACGACGACGTTTCCTTCGGCAACGGTGTTCGCCGACATCCCGGTCACCGCACTTCAGGAGGCAGGCATCACACGCATCCGGGCAGAAGCAATCATTGCCGTCGCGAAGGAAGTATCCGCGGGTCGGATTGTTTTGGAACCGTTGGCACCGCTAGAAGAGACGCTCGCCTCGCTAAGGAGTATCCGGGGAATCGGCGAATGGACGGTCCAGTACATCGCTATGCGCTCGCTGGCATGGCCCAATGCATTCCCCGATGGCGATGCCGTACTGAAGAAGCAGCTAGGCTATTCGAGCGCACCAGCACTTAATCAACACGCCCAACGATGGCAGCCGTGGCGAGCCTATGCAACGTTGCACGTTTGGCGTCGCCACGAAGCGCAACGCGAATAATCCCGGTCTGCCGAGTTCACGGCCCGTAGAGCGACGCTGTCCCGGATGCCCCGGGCGAGGCGATTATTAACGGCGCCGATCTCGATCGACGAAGCATTGTCGCGCGACTCATTCGTGTACCCGCCACTCGCAGCCTTGCAGAAGTGACGGATGCAAGCGCCTATTACTATTCAACCACTGGATCGACATATTCAATGAACGTAATCGAACTGCTCGCGCTTGCTGCTATCTGGGGTGCATCGTTTCTTTTTATGCGTGTGGCGGCACCGGAGCTCGGACCGATCCCTCTAATCGCGCTACGCGTCACAATTGCGGCAATCGTTCTGGCGCCAGTGCTTCGATCAGCAACAGCACGTAGCCAGTTTAGATCCAAAGCGTGGCCGTTGTTCGTCGTGGGCGTGACCAACTCTGCCGTACCGTTTTGTCTGCTCGCATTTTCGACTCTCTACGTGAACGCGGGCGTTGATTCGATCTTGAACGCGACGACCCCACTCTGGGCTGCACTAATCGCGGTCGCTGGTTTCCGAGGATCGATGCGACGCGGGCAGGCCATCGGGTTGATGCTTGGGCTTGCGGGCGTCGTGATTCTGGCGTGGGGCACCCTCATCGGCGGTGCCGGCGCTCTCCCGCTGGCGATTGGTGCTGCACTGCTCGCGACTCTGTTCTACGGATTTGCGGTGAACTATTCCAAACGTCATCTGGCGGGCGTGAATCCGTTCGTTGTCGCTTTTGGCAGTCAACTGTTTGCTTCAATCTTGCTGATCCCGCTCGCGCTGTTCTTTTGGCCAAGGCACGCCGTCGCGCCGTCGACCTGGGCATGCGTCGCAGCACTCGGCGTGGTGTGTACGGGCTTTGCGTACGTGTTGTTTTTCAGGCTGGTTGAGCGTGTCGGTGCCGCATACGCTGCGTCTGTCACTTTTCTTATCCCTATCTTTGGAATGATCTGGGGCGCGGCTTTCCTGGGGGAGGCGATCACATCGGTGATGATCGCTGGATGCGCGATCGTGCTCTTCGGAACAGCTTTGGCGAGCGGAAAGCTCGGGTGGATGCTGGCCCGCAGCGCATGACCGTCCGCTCTGGAGGGTGGCGCAGGACCGTTGTGGTTCGCTATGTAAACGTAAGCGGCTCGTCTGGGCCGTTATGGACAGCGGATTGAGGGTTTGGGTAATTTGGTGTCCACCAAATTATTGCGGACACCAAAGTGGACAATACATTGAAGGCGCGCGCAGCCGGTGGCGCATATAAGCGACCGAATTTCCCTACGGAGTTCAAACGGCGCCTGGTAGAGCAGTCACTTGAGCCAGGTGCCTCGGTAGCGTTGATTGCGCGTGCCAACGAGGTTAATGCGAATTTGCTGTTCAAATGGCGACGGCAGTATCTGCAAGGTGCCTACGGCATCCCGTCGCTTCCCAACCCCACGATATCCGATCCTGCCCGGGAGAGTGCGCCGCTGTTGCCGGTGAGCATTGTCGCCGACACCGCCGAATCGACCCCGGTGACGGTGCGCGACGCGGGGGGCGTGAACACCGTGGTTGAGAGCGTGTGCGAGGTGGTGTTCAGCAATGCGTGTCTGCGGATCCGCGGCGAGGTCTCGCCCGCCACGCTACGTCTGTTGATCCGTGAGCTGTCGCGATGATCGGCCTGCCGGCGGGCACACGTATCTGGATCGCAGCAGGGGTGACCGACATGCGCTGCGGCTTCCAGGGCCTGGCCGCCAAGGTACAGACGGCGCTTGAGGAGAATCCGCTGGGCGGTCACGTGTTCATCTTCCGCGGCCGTCGCGGCGACCTGGTAAAAATTCTTTGGGCTACCAGCGACGGGCTATGGCTGCTTGCAAACTATCTGGCTTCATACTACAACTCCTTTGGTTGGATGAGAGGGTTTTGATTCTTTCGTCGCCTGCACCGCAGCTACGCGGTCAGCGAGCCGGTCCCATCGACTACTATGCTTCACCGGTGGGTTCGAATCGGGGACTTCGTAGAGATGCGCATAATCGTTATAGGCGTGTTTGGTGACGATGCCGTGTTCCACCCATCTGACGAGCGTGGCTTCATGGATTCCAAGCCGCGCGGCGGCCTCAAGTCTCGTCAACATGCCACGATCCCGCAGTCTGTCGCGACGGGAGCGGAGCCCGTTTCGCTGAGCCTGATATGCGACGCGCAGCGCGGTAAATCGGATGTCGGCCTTACCTGGCCGGACACAACCACCAGGGCGGATACCCTGATTGTTGAGGATGTCAGCAATCTCGGAGCATATGTGGCTGTCGAGAAGCGTGTCGATGAGTTCCAGGACCTCTGGCCGGGTCTTAACCTGTTGTGCAGAGGTTTGGGGATTCTGCGCCGTCAGGGTTTCAGTCCTGCCAGCCTTGAAGCGGACGTGAATCCTGGTTGTTCCCTCTTCTGGCAGTTTGACCAGCGTGACATCCTCGATAATGTAAGCGAGTAGCCGCTTGCGTTCACGGTTCGGTAGTGATTGGTCACGCCAGAGCGTTTTGAAGTCGGTCGTCATGGCGATGAGTCGGTCGCGGATTGCATCGTCGACCACGAGACGTTCCTCCTGCTGGCTACGCTCCCTTTCCTCCCTGGCGTTGGCCAACGTGCGTAACTTGTCGTTCCATTCATGCTCGAGCGTGTCGGCGACCAGACGATTATCTGGGGCAACCAGCATGAATCGTCGCTGTGCAAGATCAGCCTCGTACTGCGCGCGTTCGACGGCCCGAAGGCGCAACCGGTCTGCTTCGTCGTGGCGGGCTTCGATCTCTCTGCGAATCTCCAGCGCCAATTCAACGGCGGCCGGAGTCATCATGGCGGCGACCAGTGCACCAACCGCTTCATCTATAGGCGCTCCGGCAATCGACTGGCAGCAGGGTTCGCCACGAGTGCCTTGTGCGCGATCGCAGATATACCACGCTTCCTGTCGTCCGCGTCGTGTTGCGTACCGGAGCCGGAAGTGCCGGCCGCAAAGCCCGCAAACCGCGCGCCCCTGTAGCAGGGCTGCGCCTTCCCTGGGCGGCGACGCTCGCGCAACCTCGTACCCTTGACCATTGGTCTTGAGAATCTCGAGATTCTGCTGAAACTGTTCCCGTGTGATGTACCCGGGATGGGCATCCGGGATGCAGGCTAGCCAGTCGTCACGTTCGCGCTTCCGAGTCAGACTCTTACCATCAGCAGTCCGCCGGTAATACCGCCGGCCATAGAAGTAAGTGCCTGCGTAACGCGGGTTGTTCAGTGTCCGGAGCGCGGTCGACGCGGTGAGGGGCTGGAAGGTTATCAGCTTCTCGTTGCGCATGCGGGATGGAAACAGAAGCCCCTCATTCTTGAAGACCTTGACTGTCTGACAGGCAGAGCCTACCCGTGAAAACGTCTCGAAGAAGTACGCGATTGTCTCCCTGACCTGCGAGTCTGGGTCAAGCACCACGTTGCCGAGTTCGTCGTACACGAAGCCTGTCGGAAGTCGACAGCGAAACTCGCCACGGCGCGCCTTGTTCAGGATTCCGCCACGCAATCGGGCCTTGATAACATGGAGTTCGGCCTCGCTCATTGTTCCCTTGAGCCCGAGCAGGAGCCGATCATTGAAGCTGGCCGGATCGTATACTCCGTCTTCGTCCAGAATCAGCGTATCAGCGAGGGCGCAGATCTCCAGCAGGCGATGCCAGTCGGCATTGTTTCTCGCCAGGCGTGACACCTCCAGGCCCATGACGATGCCGGCCCGGCCCATGCCGACATCAGTAACCAGCCGTTGAAACCCCTCCCGCCAGGACGCCGACGCTCCAGATTCACCTTGATCGCTATCGATCGTGATGATCTGGTCATCGCGCCAACCAAGCGCGGTCGCACGACCACGCAGGGCGTACTGCCGTTTCGTGCTCCTCTCGACGTTCTCGACGACCTGTCGCATCGACGACTGCCGAATGTAAAGGTACGCACCCCGCTCGAGGTGATGAGGTTGAACTTTATGCGATGCGTTCATAGTGTTCCCCACTTATTGAATGTCATGGCCATGCCTGCGAGTGCGTAAACCACGGTGTTGCGCTCGAAGGATCGTGCATGTGGTGCGGATTGGGTCGGAATCGGTTCCGGGCGCGTGCCGGTAGTGACCGACATGCATGCCCATGCCCACATGCCTCGATTTAGAAAGACGTTGAGCCCACGCCGGGCGTCTGCAGGCAAAACCTCCCCCAGCATGGCCGAACGCATCACCTCGTACTGCGCGACGACGGCGGGCGAAAGCGTCGGTGGTCTGGCGTCGGCTCTGGTTATTCCGCCGTTTTTTTTACACCGAAGGCACGTTCGATCGTTCTTGGATGCACATCGAGACCAAATTCCTTGCGAACCAGCCTTGCCAGTTCGCGTGCCCGAATCGGCTCTCCAGGGGCAAGCCGTGTCTTGAGAAACGCCAACACATCACCCTGGATCTTGTGTGGACCATGCGGCCCCCGCTTCCTCGGCATCAGTCCAGCGATCCCGCCTTCCTCGAAGTCCATCCGGGCCTGATAAAAGGTCGGTCGTGAGACGCCGTATTCGTCGGAAACCGACGTCACCGATGCCTTCTCGACGGAGACGCGGCGCAACATCTCGTACTTCACCTGCACGGCATCGTGCGGGTCAAAAAAACTCCCTTCCTGAAACTTGGGGTCCAGGACGTTCTCCGGCATCGGATTCAACGCGCCGTCCTCTGTGAGAACGTCGATCTTCGAGCGCTTGCGTTCGATGGTTGTGGGCACATTCAACTCCAGATGACTCAAAGAGTATATGTAATTAAAATATGCCGCAATGCAAGCCTTGTCAAGGTCAATAAAGATGGACTTTAGTCGTAATTTTACGGAATAGTATTGCGACTATGGCTGCGTTAATGAAAGAACGTGCGGCATAATTACATTACATAAGCGGCAAAATTAGGCTTACAGCTAATTGGCGCTATCAGCTCGCCTTTGCGAGGAGAGGCGTGTCACGAGGCAAGCAAGTTCCATCAAGTCCGCTACCGTGAACAGCGCACGTTCTTGCCCCATGGTGACCTCAGGATCAGGCTCGCTCATATCGGTCCACTTCGGGGGAACAGAGCAGAAGCTCTTGTCGTCGATGCGCAGCAAGAGACGCTTGCCGGAGCGGTTATAGCGCTCGCCAACGCAGACGAGCTGCCGGCCACTGAAGGGATGGAAGGGATGAGTTATGCGGACAAGCTGCGCCGAGGTAGCAACAAGGCCTGCATTCCGAGCTATGTTACAAGCGGCTCGAGCGTGGCCGCTTCGTTTGGCCGCAGGCCGATAGCGGCAAGATCCATCTGACCCACGCCCAGCTGTCGATGCTGCTCGAAGGCATCGACTGGCGGCAGCCACGCCGCACCGCTGAGCCACTGTCGATGTTGTAAACCGCGCGGCACCTGCGTAAACTGCGTGGCATGTCTGATGCCAGCGACCTTCCTGATGACATCGATGCACTCAAGGCCTTGCTGCTCGAGGCGCGGGCGTCCCTGGCCGAGCGGGATCTGGAAATCGAACGGCTCAAGGCGCAAATCGACAAACTCAAGCGCATGCAGTTCGGCCGCAAGTCCGAGAAACTGGACCGGGAAATTGCGGAACTTGAGACCCGACTGGAGGACCTGACCGGCAGCCGGGGCGTGGCCGAGACGCGCGAAGCGCAGGCCGGCAGCAGCAAGGCGAGCGCGAACCGTGCTTCGCGCGAGGCGCTGCCGGAACACCTGCCGCGCGAGGAGCATGTGCTGGAGCCGGATCCGGTTTGCCCCGAGTGCGGCGGCCAGATGCAACCGCTGGGCGAGGACGTCTCCGAACAGCTTGGCCGCATCGCGGCAGCGTTCACGGTCATCCGTACCATCCGGCGCAAGAAGGTCTGCGCGTGCTGCCGCCGCATCGTGCAGCCGCCTGCGCCGAGCCTGCCGATCGAGCGCGGTATCGCACACCCGAGCCTGCTTGCCGACATTCTCGTGGCCAAATACGCGGATCACCAGCCGCTGTACCGGCAGTCGGTGATTGCGGCACGCGACAAGGTCACGCTGGACCCGGCGAGCATGGGCCGATGGGTCGGCATGTGCGAGTCCCTGGTCGATCCGCTGGTGGAGGCGTTGCGCCGCTATGTGATGGCCGGCACGAAGCTGCATGCGGATGACACGCCGATTCCCGTGCTCGCGCCAGGCAACAAAAAGACCCGAACCGGACGGCTGTGGGTCTATGTGCGCGATGATAGTCGGGCTGGCTCGAAGGAATCCCCCGCGGCATGGTTTGCCTACTCGCCCAACCGGCGCGGGGAGCATCCCCAGCGCCATCTGGCCGACTTCAGCGGCATCCTGCAAGCGGACGCTTACGCCGGCTTCGACGAGCTGTTCAAGGATGGCTCGATTCGCGAAGCGGCGTGTCATGCGCACGCGCGACGCAAACTCTACGACATTCACGTACGCACGCCATCAGAGACGACCACCGAGGCGCTCAGATGCATTGGCGAGCTCTATGGTATCGAGGCCGGCATCCGCGGTAAGCTGCCAGCGGAGCGACTGCGTGTGCGGCAGGCGCAGGCCAGACCCTTGCTCGAAAACTATGGCATGTGGCTCAGGGCAAAGCTCAAGACGTTGTCGGCCAAGTCGGACACAGCCAAAGCGATCAACTACTCGCTCAACCAGTGGGATGCGTTGACGCTGTATTGCGACGACGGCACGGTGGAGATAGACAACAACATCGCCGAAAATGCGCTGCGTTGTGTGGCCCTGGGTCGAAAGAACTTCCTCTTTGCCGGCTCCGACAGCGGCGGCGAGCGGGCGGCGGCGATGTACTCGTTGATCGCGTCGTGCAAACTCAATGGCATCGACCCGCGCGCTTACCTGTGCCACGTGCTGACCTGTATTGCCGATCATCCAATCAACCGCGTCGACGAATTGCTGCCCTGGCGCGTTGCCGCAGACCTGCAAAATCCACCCCAACCTGCGGTTCCGACCGGTTGAACAACAGCGGTGGACAGCACGCCCCGATCGCCCGGAGCGGCTCACACGCGCTGAGCCGGTAGCCGACTGCACCTGGGACACCGGTCCGTTACCCGGTAACGCTGAAGGGCTACCGTGGCACCTGGAAGTAGGTATCCCATTCTGCGGAGTCCGGATCGAGCCTGCGCACGATCGCCGCGTCCGCCCGCACTGCCAGCCGCTCCAGCATCTCACGTTTCGTTACCGAGTAACGGCGTGCCAGCCGTGCGAGCGCGAGATCGGCTTCAGTGGTCACCCACATATCAAGCCGCCGCTCCCCGTTGCCATCGTTTCCAGCTGTCGCCCGCCTTGCCCGGAAGGCGGCCTGCCGCTCCGCTGTTGTTTGCGCCATCGGTTTCCCCTCGTCGTTGTTACCCGGTAACGATATGTCTGAACTCGTTACCGGGTAACGCAAAATACCCAAAGGAGATAGCATGTCCCGCTTCACATCGCGTTGTCCAGGAAAAACCGAACGGTCCAGGCGAGGCGCTTACATGTAAACCTTTGCATAGCGAACCGAACCGGTCACTCGGCTTTCCCGGCAACGGTCATTCAACACGCGCGTGGAAGGCGCTCCAAGGTTGTTTCGGGTATTGGTGCAGCTGTGATGGCTGCCTGCCCATCGTGTGAGAATTCCAGTGGGCAGGATTGAGGCAGCCACAGATCACGTTTTCTGCTCATGTCGCACATTCGCGCACACATCCTTAAGCACGTCTGCGAAAGTTGTCGCGACGCGAGTCCGACCGGTTCCCTTCGGCCATAGCAAACCGAGTTTTCGGGACAATTCCGGATGCGTTATGGGTATCAGGTTGATGCATTCGAAGCCCACCCCGGCACGTTCAGGAACGATGGTTGCAAGCTGCCCTTCCACGGCGACTGCCAGAAGCGACTCCGTGGTATCCATTTCTACGACTACCCGCGATTGCACGCCGGCAGCCCTGAACGCATCTTCAATCAGGATGCGCGTCGAGAATTTTGGCGAGAGCAGCGCAAGGGGAACCGAATCAAGCGTTTTCCATTGAACCCGGTGCTTTTGTGCGAACGGATGGCCCCGGCCGACGGCCAGGACGAGCCGCTCCGAGAAAAGATACTCGGATTCGACGTCGTCCCGTGAAGCCGGATGGAATGCGATACCGAGATCGAGTGTTCCCAGTGCCAGGCTTTCCTCAAGTTCTGCCGCGAGAAGATCCTGGACCACGATCCGCACCTTCGGGTACCGCTGATTGAAGGACGTGACAGCTCGAGGCAGAAATGAAAGCGGAAATATCGGGATAGCGCCCAAGGTAAAGGTACCTGCATCCAGCTCGTTGAGTTCCTGCATGGCACGCTTGGCTCGCATCGTTTCATTGCACGTGCGCGCCGCATAGTCGTGAAAAACCCGGCCTGCCTGTGTGAGGCGAATGGTTCGCCCTACTCTGTCAAACAACGCGATGCCCAGTTCCTCTTCGAGTTGGCGAAGGGCGTGCGACAGCGTGGATTGCGCAACGCACATCTTTTCGGCTGCGCGTGAAAGGTTGTTGAGCTCGACGATAGCCAGGAAATATCGAAGGTGGCGCAGTTCCATATGTCTCCCGCTGGATCATTGATCAGCGTAACGATATCGATCGACAGCATCGAATGATTTTATCGAATTAATTCATTTTTCCGATCATCGACACCTAAGTACCATTATGCGTTGACACACCTCGATATCCCGATTGATCAATGAGCGGGCTCGTCGCACGTGGTTGGTGCACGTGACGGACGGTCAACTCACCTGACGGTGTCATGTCAGTCGGTCTTACCTTTGGAGCACCTAATGAGCGACGCCATTGTGCGGCACCGTACCCCCGCGCACCTCGAAGCATCGTGGGCACGAGAATTCTCGGAAGCAATTGAGGTCCCCGCGAGCGCGAAAACCATCACGTTGAGTGGGGTAGGCGCACTGCCGTCGAATCTCGACGCCGAACCGCACACGGTAAGCTATTTCGGCGATTTACAAACGCAAACGAAAAGCGTGTTGGATCAGATTCAGCGAATCCTCGAAGGTAAAGGGTATGCGTTAGGCGATGTGATTGCCGTGCAAGCTCTTTTCGTTGCAGAGCCAGCGAAAAACGGTGCGCCAGACTACGGCAGTTTTTCGAGCGTCTATGCCGACTATTTCGGCTCGCCAGCGCAACCCCACCTGCCCACCCGGACTCGTGCACAGGTAGTGGGGCTTGTCGAACCAGGCTGGCTGGTAGAAGTGACCGTGACGGCGGCGAAGGTCTGATCGCACCACCATCGATCCGACCTTTTTGTTCATTGATCCAGCGACATTGTCGACAATCCAGACGCGGCAGTCGAAGGGCGGCTCCTGGCCGGTCACTGCCTGTCGTTGGTCGGCGGCACGCGACCCGAAAGGACTTTCGCCGCTCCAGAAAGCGGTCAGTCGTACGACCCTTGAGAGAGCTTGTCGGTCCCTTCCTTGCTGCTCTAATCGCCAAGCCCGCTGATCATCGTGGAAATCGAATCCTTGAGGGATTCGAGATGTCTGGTCATCGTGTCACAAGCCAACTTTTCATTCATCTGCAAGATTGCGTCGACCAGTGCCCGATGCTCTTTTACGGAACGTTGCATTGAGCCAGCGTGAAAGGTGATCTGACGGCCGTAAGGGGACAGACGCTGGCGGATTGAACGAGTCTGCTCCGCGAGGAAATTGTTGTGCGATGCCTCGTAGATAGCCTCGTGAAACCGTGCATTGGCGTCGTAAAACGCCTTTGGCTTTTCGGCTAGAGCAGCTTTCTCGCATTCATCGCGCGCGGCACGAATGCGTTCAAAATCTTCGGCGTTACTGCGACGAGCGGCCAATTGCGCGCAGGCCGCCTCCATAAAACACATGGTTTCAATCATCTCCGCGAAGGCCCGTTCTGACAGGGACGCCACGAAGGTGCCCTGATGAGGGTGGTTCTCCACCAGTCCGCTGGCCAGCAACGACTTGAGCGCTTCCCTGACTGGTGTTCGGGACATGCCGAACTGTTCAGCCAGTTCCGCCTCGTCAAGCTTCGTTCCGGGTACCAGACGACGCTCCAGAATATCCCCCTCCAGGCGGAGCCTGAGGCTCTCCGAACGTGTCCGGGCTGCCGGCAATCGCTCGATCTTTCTGACCTTCTGTTCCATCTGGTGCTCCCCATTCGCGGCTTGCGCCTTTGATCCGACGGAGTCGCAACGGCCCACGTCTTGTGATTTGACACCAATCACCGGCTTATCGAACAGGGCCATCAGCTACACACAACAACTCCCCATCAGTATACCAAGACACTAATTTTGGATAATATAGATTGTAACGTACTATTTTATAACGATATTGTAAAATTCGTTCACGTCGAGTTGCGTTACTCGCAGTCCCCGACAACGTGATGACATGGCAGACGCATACGAGGCGAACGTCGCGCCGGGAGGAAAGGATAGGGGCAGGAAGCTTTTTGGCATCGGATGACTTCGTGACCAGGCGAATGATCCTTGGCCAGCAGCGACGACGCTTGCGATCACCCGCACGCCTTTACCATTGAGAGAATTTCAAAGTGAACGCATCTAACCTTCCCGTCGTTGTCTCGGTACAAAGCAGCAACGATCACGCTTTCAGCAAAGCGCCCAAGGCGACAATCCGGCTGATAGAAAACTTCGGCGTGGAGGGCGACTCGCACGCTGGAGCTACCGATCAGCACGTCTATCACGTTAAGCGGTTTGGCCAGCGTCCGAACCTGCGACAGGTCCACCTGATCCAGGCTGAGCTGTTCGATCAGGTGCTGGAGAAGGGGCATACGGTGCGCCCCGGCGACCTGGGCGAGAACATCGCAACAAGGAATATTGACCTGCTCAACCTGCCGGCGGGTACCCGTCTTCGATTCGGCACGGACGCAATTATCGAGCTAACCGGTCTGCGCAATCCCTGCGTTCAGATTGAGAATTTTCAGCCCGGGCTGCTTCAGCACGTCGTGGAGTCAAAGCCGACGGGGCTGGTGCGTAAGGCTGGCGTGATGAGCATCGTCCTGCAAGGAGGAGAACTGCGGCCAGGCGACCCGATAGAAATCGAGCTACCGCCGCTGCCTCACGAACCGCTCATTTATCGTGTCCCGGAGCTCGAAGTGCGGATTGCGGCAATCCGCCGGGAAGCGGAAGGCATTCATTCGTTGGAGTTCCGTGCCTTAGACAACAGTGCCCTTCCTTCTTTCACAGCCGGTGCGCACATTGACCTGATGCTGGCCCCCGGGCTGACGCGAAGCTACTCGCTCAGTAACGATCCGCAAGAACGAAATCGCTACGTTGTGTCGGTCAACAAGGACCCCGGCAGCCGTGGTGGTTCGAGGCACGTGCATGAGCAGTTACGCGTCAGCGATCGGCTGACCGTCAGCCCGCCGCGCAATAACTTCCAGCTCGACGAGACTGCCGGGCACACGGTCCTGATCGCCGGTGGTATCGGCATCACGCCCCTAAAAGCCATGATTGCGAGACTCGATAGCATTGGCAGGCGCTGGGAACTGTTCTACGCGGCAAGAAATCGCGTGACGACGGCGTTTCTGGAAGAACTGCAACACCTCGAAGACGCGAATCCAGGGCGCGTCCATTTCCACTTCAGTGCGGAGTCGAAAGGCGCGCGACTCGATGTCAAAGCAATCGTGTCGGGTGCGCCCGGTGCGTCGCACCTTTACTGCTGCGGTCCCCAGTCGATGATCGAGGCATTCGAGGAGGCGACGGCAACGCTACCGAGGTCTCAGGTACACGCAGAGTATTTCGGGGCCAAGGGCGCAGCAGCCGTCGATGGCGGCTTCAGGATCACGTTGCATCGCTCTCAGCGAGAGCTTGAAGTGCGTCGCGGCAGCACGATCCTGGAAACGTTGCTGGCTGCCGACGTCACCGTGCCGTATTCCTGCAAGGAAGGCGTATGCGGCTCGTGCAAGGTAAGGGTCATCGAAGGCCGGCCAGATCATCGAGACTCGGTTCTGAGCCCGGACGAGCACGCCCGGAACGATCAGATGCTGGTGTGCTGCTCTGGGTCAAAGACGCCATCGCTTGTGCTGGATTTATGACCTGGCAGAGTGACCGGCAAGACTGCTGGTCGGTGAAGCCGCAGGGATCGTCATTGTCCTGAGTGTCAACCATCTGTCTGTCACTACCGACTGACCGCTGTTGGCCGAGACTGTGTCAAAACGCGTAGCACTACGACTTAGCTAGAAAGTTGGCTTGTCAGAACGCTCTATACGGGCTTCGTGACCCTTCCCGAGGGGTCAAGCGACCCCATAAAACCTGGTGTTTTTGAGTTTTGACACAGCCTCGGCCGATCTCTGCCTGATGCGATTGGCTCAGTTCGGCCATTCTCGGTCCTTCAAACATCGAAACCGAACGACTGTCTTTCCATGCTTAACAGACGTCCAACTCAATAAGCGGAGTCTCCGCCCAAAGGGCGCTTTGGGTGCATCCCATGCCAGTAACCTCAATCCTGCCCGACAAGGTTCGCGAGGGAGGTATCATCTATTGCTGATTTATCGGGCAAATGATCCGCTGTGGTGGATCGTTTTAGTGCGACGATGGCATCCTTCATCAACGGTGATAAAAAAATAAATGAAGCCCGAGAGTAAGTCCTATCCTAGATCCGCAGCATGCGGGATGCTGCGTGCCGCGCTTGTCACGTGCTGTTTGACATGGTTCGTGAGCACGGCGCATGCAGGAAGTTTGCAAGTTACAGAATCGACGAAGCTTCCTCTGTTATCGCAGTTCCCCGACAATCCTGAGATATTCGATGCCAGTTCGTCTCCTGAAGGAGGCCTGCTTCTCGCAGGCAGACAAGGAAAATCGCGTGCGTTGATCGCTCACCTTACCAACGGGCTTCAGGTCAAATGGTCAAATGCGCAGGAACAACCAGGCTGGCCAGCCTACGGCACGAACGCTCTTGTGAACGCGTCAGACGGCGGCTATTGGGCAGTCGGCTACGGATACGTTTCACGTACGGGCTATGACTTCGTTGCACGCTTTGACAAGGCAGGGAAAAGGCTCTGGCAGCGCAATGTGCTCGAGGGTACGTCGCATCGACTCTATTGCGTGCGCGAAACGAGCGACGGCTTAGTTGTGTTGGGCCATGCGACCTTGTATTACCCGGTCGCTGACGACTCGGGTCGCACGATGCCGATTGATGTGCCCTGGCTGGCGAAGCTGGACAAAGAGGGAGCAGTGCTTTGGCAGCAAGCGCTATCCGCAGGAGGCGATACGGTTTTGACCCGAGCGCTCGATGTGGAAAATCCTGCGTGCCGTGGGCTCCAGGTCGCCGATTCCGGCACCATCACGGTCGCGACCACAGTAAGGGAAGTCCAAGGTACGAACATCATTTCGGGACATCTGGTCCTACCGAGTCATTACAGCGAAGCGCCCGCAGGCACTTTGGTAGTTCAGACTAACTCCGCCGGACAAATATTGCATACATTCAGAACGCAAGCGGCGGATGAGGCATTTCTGTTTCCAACTCGAAACGGTCTGTCACTGGTCGAGCACATGAGACCTGGAGTGAGCTCGGGGGACACGGGTCATTTAACAGTTATTAACGTCCTTACGCTCGCAACGAGTGTAATAAGATCATCGGGTGTTCGCGTGACCGAGTTCGACGATAGCTTGAACGCCCTAAAGACTGACGAGGTCAAGCTCCCCGCCTTGTCGAATAGGCTCTCCGCCGTTGAACCCGCTTCGAGTGGTGGCTTTTTTGTCGCCGGATGTGATTCCAATTCGGTCAATTCGATTGGCCTCATCAACCCTTCGGGATCGATTGTCACGCTCCAACAAGTCTTTGCTTCCAATCGGGCTAACCAGTGTGCAAAGATCGGCTTGGCGCGCGGCACGAATGACGGCGAGTTGATGGTCCTATTCGCAAGTAGTCTCGCGGGAAACATTCTGCTCAAAATGCGCGTGGTCTCGCCCTGAAAGATTCACCGAGCGTGGGTTTGCCAAACCTCGACGGACTATTTGCCTCAGCACGCTATACGCGGGTTATTCCGGAGAGGCTCCGGTTGGCATGCACCGCACTCTGAGCGGCCGGTGCTGCATACTAACCGGACGCGACTTCCCGATCAGCGAAGGTCAGTTCCGGGTCGAACCGAGCCAATCGCATCAGGCTGAGTTCGGCCACGAACGGGCACCCGGCTAAAGACATCAAGCGACTGAAATCTTCCGGCTAATATCCATTCAAAAAGTCCGATGATGAGGCGGTTTTGCCGCGCAGTTGGCCCGATGTCGTCCTTTCCCGAAGCTTACGATTACATATCTGGTCGTGAGGCTTTTCGAGCCGCCTCGGCCCGAAATTTGTCTTGAATCGTGTATAAATACCGATCGCGCAGTGCGACATAGCAACCAATTGATTTTCCCTCGGGACGATGGGCAAACAGATAGACGATATTCCGCTCGCGCAACGCAGGGCTCTTGCCGCCAGGCTTCTGTTGAATGGCGAGGGTATTAGCGAAGTGTCCAGGAAGGCTCGACTCAGTCTTCCGACCGTGAGCAAATACAAGGACCTGATAGAAAGGGGGGGAGCTACCGCCCTTGCTCGCTTTCCCATCCAGGGGAGTACTCCCCGACTGGACGATGCTTCGGAAAGCTGGCTCGTTAGCGCCATCAAGCACTCACCTGGCCTTCACGGCTATCCAGGGCCGACGTGGACGATAAGCCAACTGCGCGAATTGATCTTTCGGCGTTTCGGAGTCCAGTTTTCAGCCTCGCATGTTGGCTACCTTGTTCGGGGTTACGGCCTCGCATACCGACTCACCTATTCAACTTCAGAAAAGGCGTCGGCTACTACCGCGCAGAAATCGCAAAGCGACGTCTATGCCGCGCGTCGAAAAATTGCTGCGAAAATGTTGCTGGATGGGGACAGTGTCGAGCGCGTCTCGAAAGCGCTCAACATCAGCGTGCGCACCATTACAAAATACAGATCAATGGTAGTTGCTGATGGGGTTGAGGCTGTTGAACAGATCAAGTCATCCGGGCGCAGTGCTACGCTTGGCCCCGAAGCCCTCGAGTGGCTAAGGGCGGCATTGGAAGGCAGTCCCATGGCCCACGGCCATGAAACCGAACTCTGGCGAAATGGGGATATTCAAAAGCTGATCAAGGAAAAGTTCGGCATTTATCATTCCAGTGGGCACGTGAGAACCGTCGTCGGGAAGCTTGGAATGGACCACCGGATGCGATCGCCGAAGCGGCGCACAGAGGAGGGGCGTTCCCCGATCAATGATGAAACGCTGGTATGGATTGCCGCGGCGCTCAGGCAGTCGCCTCGAGCACACGGCATAGAAGCTGATCACTGGACGAACGCGCGTTTGCGCACCGTGCTTCATCAACGGGTAGGCGTTAGTTATTCTCGCGGATATATCTGGGAAATCGCCGCCCGTGCCGGCGTGGCGGACCTGCTTACAAGGCGCCGGGGCTGATCAATTCTTTCTGGCGCTGACCACAATTGTCCACCCAACTAGTCGTCTGCTTTAGCGCGAACTCTGGCCCGTCGATCATTTACGACGGGCGGCGGTAGTGGGTCGAACCGAGCCAATCGCATCAGGCTGAGTTCGGCCCAGACTGTGTCAAAACGGGCGGCCACAAGAAATAACGAAACCGGCCTCATCGGACGTTGCAGCTTTTCGATTGCGACAAGCCGAACGAAACCCGGCGAACAGTTGCAAAGGTTCAACAACCCCATGCGGGCATCACGCCCGCATTGCCGTTATAAGCGTTTCCGAACCGAGTAACCGGATCACTCGCTTCATGTTGTACGCCAGCACGTGCAAGCTCATTTCAGTGCTCACTCGTTCGATGGTCCGCGTGAGGAAATGAGTGGCCCCCATCCATGCTTTGATCGTGCCGAAGGGATGCTCGACTGTCTGCCGCCGGGTCCGCATTATCTCAGGAGCATGATCAAGTCGCGCCTGCATTTCTTCAACAAGGGTCTCGTGCTCCCAGCGGGTCATACGCCGCTCAGTGCCCGGCGTGCATTTCTCTTTTAACGAGCACTGCTGGCAATTCGAACTCCAATACTTGCCCAGCTTCAGAGCACGCTCTACTGTCCAGCATCGCCAGATGAGCCGCTCACCGGCCGGACACCGATATTCGTTCGTTTCCGGGTTGTAAATAAAATCATCCCTGCTGAAACGGCCATGCGCCGTGGCGGTTGATGTCACCGTCTTTGCCACGAATACGGTGATGCCAGCTTCATGGCATGCAAGTATCTCTTCGCTCTTGTAGTAGCCTCGATCCGCGATCGCAGTGAGTTTGCCTACACCCATTTCCGTTCGGGCAAGCTTCGCCATCGACGTCAGTTGATCACGGTCAATGCCGTTGTTAGTCACCTCGTGCGCGACGATCAAATGGTGTTTCGTATCCACTGCCGTCTGGACGTTGTAGCCGACAACGCCGGTCCCACGCGTCTTCATCGAACGCGCGTCCGGGTCGGTAAGCGAAACCTGTTTGTCAGGTGTCGCGTTCAGTCGCACCTCGATCTCTTTGAGGCTTCGCATCTGCTCCTTCAAGGCCGCAATCTTGTCTTGCAGTCGCTCCGTCCTGACCTTCGCGATTGCCGGCTCCTGACGATCCGCTGTGTCCATTGCCTCGAGATAGCGAGCGATACTTGACTCGATGTCGCGCATGCGTCGTTCAAGCTTCGCGCTCGTGAAGTTACGGTCGCGGTGGTTCACCGCCTTGAACTTGCTGCCGTCAATCGCAACAATCGCTTCGGCGAAGAGGTCCAGACGCTGGCACAGCACGACGAACTGACGGCAGACGCTACGGATCGCTTTGCCGTTGTCTTTACGGAACCGCGCAATGGTCTTGAAGTCCGGTGCCAGGCGGCCCGTGAGCCACATCAGTTCGACGTTGCGCTGGGCCTCGCGTTCAAGGCGGCGGCTCGACTGAATACGGTTCAGGTAACCGTAGATATAGATCTTGAGCATCACCTCGGGGTGATACGACGGCCGACCAGTCAACGCTGGTTGGACTCCTTCAAACCCAAACTTATGAAGATCAAGCTCATCGACAAAGACATCAACTACGCGCACGGGATTTGTGTCCGTCACGTAGTCATCGAGCGCTTCAGGGAGCAGAGAGCTTTGTGTACGATTGTCGCCTTGAACGAACCGTTTCATGTTGCTCAACCCTTGCTATCGGATGGTAAATTTTAACGCGCCAAAATGCGTTTTGACACAGTCTGGGCCAGGAACAGCCGACCGCGTATCTGCATCGATTGTCAGATGACGGCATAGATGCGGACATCCGCAGTCAACCCCGGTTTTTGACGCTGGCGTTTAACACAGCACGACATTGACAGCGAGTCCGCCGCGGGCCGTCTCCTTGTACTTCGACTTCATATCCGCGCCGGTTTGCGCCATTGTCCGGATGACCGAATCGAGCGATACGTGATGACGGCCGTCGCCATTGAGTGCCATACGCGCCGCGTTTACCGCTTTGACTGCACCGATTGCGTTGCGCTCAATGCACGGAATCTGCACCAGGCCGCCTACAGGATCACAAGTCAGTCCGAGGTTGTGTTCCATGCCGATTTCGGCAGCATGCTCGACCTGCTCGGGCGAGCCGCCCAACACGGCCGCCAGCGCACCAGCCGCCATTGACGACGCCACGCCGACTTCTCCCTGACAACCTACTTCGGCCCCGGATATCGACGCATTCAGCTTGTACAGCATGCCGATGGCACCCGCTGTAAGCAGAAAGTCGCCTATGCCATCATCGTTCGCACCTTCGATAAAACGCGTGTAATAGTGCAGCACCGCAGGCACGATGCCACTCGCGCCATTCGTCGGCGCAGTGACGACGCGGCCACCCGACGCGTTTTCTTCGTTGACCGCCATTGCGAACAGGTTCAACCAGTCCATCCGGTCGAACATCGCGTCGGCGGTGGCATCGCGTGAAGCGAGGGCGCGATATAAAGCCGGTGCGCGCCGTGCAATGCCAGATTGCGGCAGCATGATGCCATCCGGACTCGTCGGCGCCGTGCAGCCGCGTTGCACGCACTGCTGCATGGCGTCCCAGATGCGTATGAGGTTGGTACGTACTGTTATCGCGTCGATGCGGGTGCACTCGTTTTCAAATGCGAGCCTGGCGATCGATAAACCGCTTTCGCGGCATCGCGCGAGCAACGTGTCGCCGGAATCGAAGGGATGGGGCGTCATGTCCGCGTACGAATCGACGAGCACCTCACCTTCTCTGACGATAAAGCCGCCCCCTGTCGAATAGAACGTCGCGGTATGCAGCAACGTGTTTTGAACGTCGCATACGCTGAGCGTCAAGCCATTGGCGTGAAACGCAAGACGGCGCGATAGAAACCGTATGTCACGAGCCGGGTCGAACCGCACGCGGTGTCGTCCGAGCAAGTGCAACATATGTTCGCGGTTGACCGTGTCGAGCAGCAACCGCGCGTGGTCGGGTTCGACCGTATCGGGCGCTTCGCCGAGCAGGCCCAGCAACACACCGTCATCGGTCGCGTGACCACGGCCGGTCGCGCCGAGCGAGCCATGCAAATCGACACGCACTGCCGCAACCCGTGTCAGTATGTCTTTCGTCGCCAGTTCGTCGGCAAAGCGGAGCGCGGCACGCATGGGGCCGACCGTATGCGAACTCGAGGGCCCTAGGCCGATTTTGAAAATATCGAAAACGCTAAGAGATGCAGTCATGTCGTTGCCCGGACAACTGTGATTGAACGCGGCATATCACGCGGTACGTTCACGCAGTCGCAGCAGCGTGACCCACGTGATGACGAGACACGCAAACACGTAGTAGCCAGCCGCCAACGGACTGCCAGTCTTGACGATCAGCGATGTCGTGACGAACTGTGCCGTACCGCCGAATAGCGTGACGCCGATCGCATAGGCGATCGAGAAGCCGCTCGCCCGCACCGATGCCGGGAACATTTCCATGATCAACACCGTGCTCGCTACGCCACCGAGTCCCATGAGCGCCGTTATCGTCGCGCAGACGGCCGCGACGGCGTACACGTTCGGTACATGCACGAGCATCCAGAACGCCGGCAGGCAAAACACCAGACCGAGCGTGGTCGTGGCGACGACAAGCGGTTTGCGACGCGTGATGCGGTCTGCAATCCGGCCGCCGGCGAACGAAGCGATGGCGATCGTCAGCGAAGAGGCGATCGCCGCGGTGAAGCCTGTGGAGGCCGGATAATGCATCACGCGGCTCAAATAACTCGGCATGAAGTAGACGACCACGTACATCGTCACGGTCTGGCTCAGGATCATCAGGACGGCTGTTGCCAGTTGCTTCGGATGTTGCGTGACGAGCATCCGGATAGGGCTGGCGTGTGTCTGCGCAGCGCCGCCGTCGTGGCGTTCCGGAAGATGGCGGCGGATGTAATAGCCCACCGGTGCAATCAGCAGGCCAATCAGGAACGGCAGACGCCACCCCCACGACGACAGTGTTTGCGCGTCCATCAAACGGCTCAACAACAGACCGCATAGCGCGCCGAGAATGGCCGCCGCACCCTGGCTCACGCCCTGCCAGCTGACCATGAAGCCACGTTGTTTCTGCGCGCCCGATTCCATCAGATAGGTCGTCGCTGCGCCAATTTCGCCGCCCGCTGCGAAGCCCTGCATCAATCGTCCGCAAAGCACGATGAGTGGAGCCGCCACGCCGAGTGTCGCGTACGAGGGGCACAGGCCGATCGCCGCAGTGCCCGCCGCCATCAGCCAGATGCTCATCGTCATTGCGGCGCGACGGCCGACACGGTCCGCGAAACTCCCGATCAGCATTGCGCCAAGCGGCCGCGCGAAGAAGCCCGCCGCGAACGTGCCGACCGCAAACAGCAGCGACCCGAGCGGATCCTTAGCCGGGAAAAAAGCGCTGCCGATATAGCTGGCAAAGAAACTGAATACGGTGAAGTCGAAAACTTCAAGACCGTTGCCGAGCGCGGTGGCGAAAATCAGCGTGGCTGGCGAGGGGACGCGGCTGGCGGCGGGACTCGCCGCAGCCGAAGTGACAGTCGATTCGGACAGGCTCGTGTGCACGTTAGGCGCTCCAGGAAGTAGATCGGTATGCCCGATACTCTCTGGTCAGAAACCGCATGACAAAGTCTGTTTTCTTGGGGCTATGCGGTTCTGTTATAGCTCGTGCGTCATGAGCCGAAAATGCTGTCCCGTGGGTCGAAACTCAGACGGTCCGATGCGATCCGGTTGCGCAACCACAGCGCGAAATCGCGCGCCGCTGCGGTCATGAGATCGCGATCCGCATAAGCGAGCCGCACGCTCATACGCGGCATCGCTTCCTCTACCTCGATTCGGCGCATTGTGCCATCGTCAAAAAATTTCTGGAGAAACGGGACGGCGGACTCGTTCCAGATCGCAATTGCGCCGAGCCGGCGCGCGAGTCCCAGATAGAGCATGGCGGACGGGCTGCGGATAATTCGCTCGGGCATGGGCAGACCTTGCGATTCGAAGAGCACGGTGACGAAACTATTGCTGTCGAGTATTAGGTCGAAAGTCAGCCATGGCAGCTTTTGAAGTTCGGCAATTGTCAGCTTGACCGGCCCGGTATAGCGATCGCTGATCGACAGCATCATCCCCGCCTGGTACAGCATTTCGTTGCCGTAGGGGAACGAGTCGTTATCGCTGAAGTGCGTCAGCACGCCGATGTCGATTGAGCCGTCGCGCAAGCCTTCTTCGATCTGCTGCGTGCGTAGTTCGATGATCTTTAACTGAACGTTGGGTCGCGCGCTTGCAAATTCGGCGATGGTTTCCACCAGCGCGGCAGTGGCGGTCGGCGCCGTCAGTCCGATCGAAAGACGTCCGTTGAGGATGCCGCGTGTCGCGTCGACATCTTCGTAGATGCGGCTTACTTCGCGGTCTATCGCGCGGGCCCGCTTGACGATATGGATAGCGTAATCGGTGAGCGTCGCGCCGCGTGCGGTGCGGATCAGCAGTGGGATGCCGAGTTCGTTTTCCAGTTCACGGATGGTCCGGCTCACCGCCGGCTGCGTCAGACATAGCCGGCGCGAGGCCTCCTGGATACTGCCGGACTCCGCTACTGCCTGTAAGGCCTGAAGGTGCTTCAGTTTCATTTCGTCTGCGAAAAATGCGAGATGCCGCCATCTCAACCATGAGGTAGCGGCGTTTTTTATCCAGCTATACCAAAACAGCATATCTGGACAAAATTCGCATTGAGGCGATTCTTTCGTCCGTCGCGACTCAATTCGCGGAATTATCCGGCCACCGTGCCCCGGCCCGCGATAGGAGGCTTCTCGCCTTCAGGAATCGGGCTGACGTATGGTTCGCCGCGACGACGCCGTTCGAATTCCTTCTGAGCGGCCTCGATCAATGAATGGTCGCGAAACAGATCGATGGCCGTCGACGCGATAGTCTTCGCGGCCAGCACCATACCCTTGTGCGCGATCGAACTCTTGCCTTGTGACACCCACTGCCACGAATGCGGCGACGTTCCGAATGCGAAACATGAGGTCATACACTGCGCGGTCGGTGTCACCCAACTCACGTCGCCGACATCGGTCGAGCCATGGATCGTCATCGCGGCGGCGGGATCGAAGCGGTCGATCGTATCGAACAACGGCTTCGGGTTGCGCCATGCTTCGGTCAGCATGCGGCCCGCCATTTCGATTTCCTCGCGGCGCGTGGTCTTCTGCATCGCGTCAGCGAACGACAGGTCGGTGTCGTCGTAGGCGGGTGTGCCGAGCCGTTCCAGGTTCTTGTGCATCAACTCGTTGAGCGGCGTGTTCAACAGAATGTTCGAGCATGCCGAGTCGAATCGTGCTTCCACGCTACATCCGGTCATCATCGCCGCGCCTTTCGCAATTGCGTCGACGCGCTCGTAAAGTTCATTCACCTGGCGGTTTTGCGGCGCACGGATCATGTAAAGCACTTCGGCGTTGGCCTGCACGACGTTCGGCGCGGAGCCGCCGGCGTTGGTGATCGCGTAGTGGATGCGGGCGTCGGGCAGCATGTGCTCGCGCAGGAAATTGACGCCGACGTTCATCAACTCCAGCGCGTCCAGCGCGCTGCGGCCGAGATGCGGCGATCCGCCAGCGTGTGCGGAGATGCCGGTAAACCTGAAGTAGACCTGCTTTACGGCCAGCGCGTTGATGTTCATGATCGCGTTCATCACGCCGGGGTGCCACGTCAGCGCGGCGTCCACGTCGTCGAACAGGCCGTCGCGAACCATGAAGGTCTTGCCGTAGCCGCCTTCTTCGGCGGGACAGCCGTAGAAGCGCACGGTGCCGGGCAGCCCTTCACGTTCGAGATAGTCCTTCACCGCCACGGCCGCGAAATGCGCGCTGGTTCCCAGCAGATGGTGACCGCAACCGTGACCATTCCCGTTGATGATTTCGCTCGACGTGCGGCATTCGAGTATCTGACTTTCCTGGCTCAGACCCGACAGCGCGTCGAACTCGCCCAGAATGCCGATCACCGGCCCACCGTGACCCGCTTCGGCGACAAAAGCAGTGGGAATGCCGGCGACGCCGCGCCTGACCGTAAATCCCGCCCGTTCCAGGTACTCAATATGCGCAGCTGATGAATTGAACTCCGTATAGCCGAGTTCGGCATATTCCCAGATCCTGTCCGATAGCTGGATGTAGTGCTGCGCTTGCGTATCGATGAAACGATCCGCGTAGACCTGTTGGATTTCCTGCTGCATCTGGTGTGCTCCTTCATGTATTGCGGCTGCAAAATGGCCGCGTAATTGGCGGTACTCCCGACCTGTATGTCGTCGGATGAGTACCGGTTAGAAGTTCGTGTACATGCCGAGCGTCACGCTCGTGACCGTATGACCGTTGCCGACCAGCGTCGAACTGGAGGTGGAGTCGTAGTTGTAGGTGAGATCGGATTTCGGCCCGTTTTTCACGAGACCGAACCGCGCATAGACGGCGGTGCGCTTGGACAGGAAGTGATCGATGCCGAGCGTCGTGCCGTACGCGTAGTCCTGTTCGATGGCCGTGTCGCGAAAGCCGAACGACGCGCGCAGCAGATTGCCGTGCCACATCTTCTGCGCGCCGACAATGTAGAGATTCGCGATCCCGTCACCCGCGAATTTGGGCACGGTCCGCAGATACGCGGCCTGACCGACGAGCGGGCCGAAATCGTGCACCACGCTGGCGATATAGTTATCGGTGCGAGTCGCCGCGGCGACGCTCGATGTTCCCGTGCAGCTTCCCGCCACGGCCGGATCGCACCATGTCTGGCCGTACGCGAGATATACCGATGATCCGAAGCCCGCGTAACTAACCGCCGCGGAGCGCGCATGGACAGCGGGTCCGATCGACTGATCCGATTTGAACGAATAGCTGACGTCCGCCTGAAGGCCCCCGATTCGGGGCGTCACATAGCGGATCGTATTGTTCAGGCGCGCGTAGCCGTCGGTCGTTGCACCAGTGCCGAGATCGGACGCGCCAGCGAGATACGCGAAAACTGCGTCGTGCGCGTTCACATAGAACGTGTCGGCACCGAGCACGGCCGTACCCAGAGACGTGTATTGACGACCCAGCGAAAGCTGACCGTATTCGGGATTGGTGATGCCGACAAAAGAGCCGCGATTGAAGAACGAACTGGAGTCCTGCACCGCGCCGTTGTTCGCGTAAAAGCCTGATTCGAGCCGGAAAAATGTGGTCCATTGGCTGCCTAGATCTTCCTGGCCATAGAAACCGAACTTCGACGTCCACACGTTGCCACTCTGCTCGCGGACAATCGATTTGCCGCCCGCATTTATGTAGTTGATGGCCAGATCGACGCTGCCATAGAGCGTGACGAAACTCTGTCCTGAAGTGACGCCGAAAGCGGACGGCCCTACCCCGATTGCGATAGGTGCCAATACAGCCTGGTACTGGCTTTTGGTTGCATTCTCATCGAACGGGATGCTTAGATCCTGTGCTTGCGAGCTAACCGGCAGGCAGCAGTAAAGCACCGCTAGTGACGTCAAAAGCGGATTTTTCATGGATCCGGATCGTATATGGACGGGTGGCTCGGTGTGATCCACACGATGGTCAGCAGACGCTGTTGTACGGTTGCCTGTGTCGCGACGTGCAGAATTCACGTGCACAGGTTCTCTGCCCAATATTGACTGGGCAAATCACATTTTCTTGGGGGTATGTTTTTTCGCTATATGGCAGAGCGGCAACGACGATCCCTGGCGTGGGCACTGGGGCCGCTGACGGGCGTCACCAATCCGGCTATTAAGAACAAGTGATCAACATCAACGGCCGCTTACGAGGCTAATTTGGACACCCGGATATGGAAGGCGTGCGGCCGCTGCGGGTCGCGTGCGGCCGATCACAAACTCGCGCGGTTCACATTGTGTATGCCGTTTGCATGAGGCAGTGATCGGCCATGAAGCGTCATTCGCACGCACCTTCGCTCGGACATTCAGACGGCCGTTCCACCCAGGAAGCGGCCATTGACTTCGCGATATTGAGCGTTGCTTGATCGGCCATTGCCGACGTCCAGGCATCGTCGCCGGAGAGGCCGCTACATGTTCCTTTCCCGACGTTCGCACAGGGGCAGCGCGAATATAAGCTCCCGCCGCAAGCGTAGGCGAAGTTCACCTCCGAACGGACCGCGGGCCGGGCGCCACCTAATCGACAGCCTTAAGGTGTAGTCATTTACTCTTTCGAGTCACTCGGCAGGTCATCGACAGAGCGATCGCTTGGTCCCGCGCGCAACAGGGACTCAATTGGGAAGTAACCGTCGCACGAGTTCCGGAAACCGGGAAGTGTTGATATCGTCGACGAAACTCGCTCGCAGTGCATCCGCTGCCGGACTGAGCGATCTTCCCGCAAGTTCGACAAATCCCACGGTGCGTTCGATGCGCGGCGCGTCGAGCGGGATGAAGCGCAGCGTGTCGCGATAACGTTGTTTCGCAAGGTAAGGCAGGACGGTGAGCCCGACGCCGCTTTCCACTGCGGCCAGCAGCGTGGTTGTATTGGCAATGAAGATTTCGTCCTGTTGGGCCGCTGCTTCGCGCACTGCGGAAGGCAAAGCGCGCATTGTGCCATTGCCGATCAGCCGATACCCCGACAGATCGCTCCATTCGACCCGGCGTTGCCTGAAAAGCGCGTGTCCGGAATTCACGACCACGCACATCACGTCTGCGATCAGCGGCGTAAAGCTCAACGCCGCTTCGGACTCGGGGGCACTGGCGATGCCGAAATCGATCGCGCCGGAGCGCACGCGGTCGTGGATGTAAGCGGCCGTGCCGTCTTCGACGTGAAGCTGGATGCCCGGATAACGTGCGGTGAACCGGCTGATCGCGCGCGGCAGCATTTCGTGAGCGACCGATGGCACGGCGGCGACCCGCACGCTGCCGCCACGCACTCGCGCGACGTCGATGGCTGCGGCGATCGTGCGTTCGTAGTGCTCGACGAGTTTCCTCGCTTCGCCATAGAGCATGGAGCCGAACGGCGTCGGCGTCGCATGGCTGCCCTTTTCAAAGAGCGGTGCACCGAGCGCGGTTTCCAGTTCCTTGATGGATAGCGACAGCGCCGGCTGGCTGCGGAACACGGCCTTCGCTGCAGCCTTGAAGCCGCCATGCTCGATGACGGAAACGAAGTGCCGCAACTGCGCGATCTTTACATCCGGGAACCGGTCCATGGCTTAAATAAGTTTTTCAAATAAATTTATCAAAACAATTGGTTTTGATTATTTTACAGCTGTTTCTAGAATCGGTCTCATGTCAAACGCATAGAGATCGATGATGAATCCTCAGACCTTTTTGAACTGGATCGACGGCCATTGGGTGGCCGGCGAAACGGTTGTCGAGAACCGCAGTCCGTCCGACACGAACGACCTGATCGGCTGCTACACGCAGGCAACCAGCGCACAAGTGCATGCAGCCATCGCGGCCGCAGCGGCGGCGCAACCCGTCTGGGCCGCGACCGGGCTCGAAAAGCGGCACGACGTGCTGCGGGCCATCGGCGACGAGCTGATCGCGCGCAGTCAGGAACTGGGGCGGCTGCTGGCGCGCGAAGAGGGCAAGACGCTCGCGGAAGGCGTCGGCGAAGTCTACCGGTCAGGGCAGTTCTTCCATTACTTCGCCGCCGAGGTGCTCCGTCAGTTAGGCGGCAAGGCCGATTCGGTTCGCGCCGGCATCGAGATCGATATCCAGCGCGAGGCGCTTGGTGTCGTCGGCGTGATCACGCCCTGGAATTTTCCCATGGCAACCGCGAGCTGGAAAATTGCCCCCGCGCTCGCGTTCGGCAATGCGGTGTTGTTCAAGCCAGCCAATCTGACGCCCGCCAGTGCCTGGGCGCTCACGGAAATTATCAGCCGCCGGGCGTTGCCTGCCGGCACCTTCAACCTGCTGATGGGCGCGGGCGCGTCGGTTGGCAACGAGCTTGCTGCGTCGCAGTCGGTCAACGGCATTTCCTTTACCGGTTCGGTGGATACCGGCCGGCGCATCGCGGGCGTCGCCGCGCCGAATCTCATCAAGCTGCAGATGGAGATGGGCAGCAAGAACGCGCTCGTGGTGCTCGACGATGCGGACCTCGACCTCGCCGTCGAATGCGCGTTTCAGGGCGCCTATTCGGGCACGGGGCAAAAATGCACAGCCTCGTCGCGGCTGGTGGTGACACACGCCGTGCACCGGCCGTTCGTCGAACGCCTCACCGCCAAACTGCGCAGCGTGAAGGTGGGGCGCGCACTCGACGACGGCGTGCAGATGGGGCCGGTGGTTGATGCGCGCCAACTCGAACAGAATCTTCGATACATCGAAATCGGCAAGCGCGAAGGCGCGCGGCTCGTGCATGGAGGTGAACATCTCGCGCAGCCCGAACGCGCGTATTGCATGTCGCCGGCCTTGTTCGACGATGGCCGCAACGACATGCAACTCAATCGCGACGAAGTGTTCGGCCCGATTGCCTGCGTGATCCCCGTGCGCGACTACGACGAGGCGCTGGCTGTTTCGAACGATACGCCCTTCGGTCTGACGGCGGGCATCGTCACGCAATCGCTCAAGCACGCCACGCATTTTCGCCGCCACGCGCAGGTGGGCTGTGTGATGGTGAATCTGCCGACTGCGGGAACCGACTATCACGTGCCATTCGGCGGTCGCAAGTCTTCGAGCTACGGCCCGCGCGAGCAGGGTCCTAATGCAGCTGAGTTCTATACAACGCTGAAGACTTCTTACACGCGCGCCTGAACGGACTGGGAAACGCCATGAGCCTCCATAACGCTTTGCTTGTCATCGACGGCACGCAGTACTCGAACTGGAACCGGCAGATTTTTGAAGAGATGCGTGCCGGCGGCGTGGCCGCGGTCAATGCAACGATCGTCTACTGGGAGAATGCACGCGAAACGCTGTCGCGTATCGCCGAGTGGAACGCACTGTATGAGCGTCATAGCGATCTCGTGATGCCGGCACGCACGATGGACGACGTTGCACGCGCAAAGCGCGCCGGCAAGATCGCAATTCTCTACGGATTGCAAAACTGTTCGCCGATCGAGGACGATATCGGTCTCGTCGAGGTGTTCCGCGATCTCGGCGTGCGCACCATGCAACTGACGTACAACAACCAGAGCCTGCTTGCGACAGGCTGTTATGAGTCGTCCGACAGCGGTGTCACCCGATTTGGCCGCGTGGTGATCGAGGAAATGAACCGCGTCGGCATGATCGTCGATATGTCGCACAGTGCCGAGCGCTCCACGTTGGAGGCGATCGAGATTTCCGCGCAGCCGATCGTGATCAGTCACGCGAATCCGAGCTTTTTCCACGAAGCTAAACGCAACAAATCGGACCACGTATTACGTGCTCTCGCGTCGCGCGGCGGGTTGGCCGGATTCAGCCTTTATCCCTTTCATCTGAAGAACGGCAGCCGTTGCACGCCCGGCGAATTCACCGACATGGTGGCGCGGACCGTCGATCTGATTGGTATCGACCACGTCGGGATCGGTAGCGATCTGTGTCAGGGGCAGCCCTATAGCGTCCTCGAATGGATGCGCAATGGCCGCTGGAGCAAGGAGACGGATTTTGGCGAAGGCAGCGCGAGCAATGCCGCATGGCCCGAACCGGTCAGTTGGTTCCGATCGAGCGCGGACTTTCCAAACCTGACGGCTGCGCTGGAGCACGCAGGTTTTGCCGAAGCCGATATCGCGAAGATCATGGGCGGCAACTGGATGCGGATTCTACGTGACGCGGAAAACAGCCGATACGCGAGCACGCCCGAGACAGGTGAAGCGCAACGCTGCGCAGCGGCTGTGTCCTAGCCGCGCCGCTGCCTCGTCCCAACAATTCAAACTGCGCCGCCTTCATACAACAACGTACTGGCGCCATAACGATTTATCCTCCTGGAGGAGACATGGAAATTCCAACTACGGCGAGCATTGCAGCCAAAGGTCGTGCAGTGGCCCATCGCAAAGGAAGCATCGACTGGCCCATTTTCTGGATCAGCGGCGGCTTCTTCCTGCTGTTCCTGATCGCAGCGCTGGTCAATCTGCCCTGGCTAACCACGGCGGTGGACACGGCTTTCACCTGGGCCACAAGGGGGTTCGGGCTTTACTGGCAAGTGCTGATGCTCGCCACCTTCGCAGTCAGTCTCGGCATCGCGTTTTCGAAGCTCGGGCGCGTGAAACTCGGTGGTATCGCGCAAAAACCGTCCAATTCGACGTTCAACTGGGTGGTGATCATCATGTGCGCGTTGCTGGCCGGCGGCGGTGCATTCTGGGCAGCCGCCGAGCCATTGATGCATTTCGTCAACCCGCCGCCCTTTTACGGGGTGGCAGGCAAGACCTATGCGGGCGGTGTCGGGGCGCTTGCGCAATCCTTCCTGCACTGGGGCTTTCTCGCGTGGGCCGTGCTGGGCAGTCTGCTGAGTATCGTGTTGATGCATTTGCACTATGACAAGGGCTTGCCGCTTGCGCCACGTACGTTGCTGTATCCGTTGTTCGGCGCACGGGCTCTCAAAGGACCGATTGCAGCGATAGCCGATGCAACGTCGATCATTGCAGTTGCCGCGGGGACAATTGGACCGATCGGCTTCCTCGGTCTGCAGATTGCCTACGTGCTCCATTCCGTCTGGAACGTACCCGACACAATCGCCACGCAGGCACTCGTCATTCTTGCGGTCACTGCGATCTTCACGGCGGCTTGCATCGCTGGCCTCGAAGGACTGCGTTTTGTCTGCAAGATACACGTGTGGCTGATGCTCGGACTCGCCGCATTCCTTTACGTGTTCGGACCGACCGAGTTTCTGACCACGGTCTTTTTCAAGGCGTTCGCCACGCACATTGTCGATTTCGCGCAGACCGCCATGTATCGCGGCGATGGCAAGTGGCTCAATTCATGGACGCTCTTCTACTGGGGCTGGTTCATTGGCTACGCGCCGATCATGGCGATCTACGTCGCGAAAGTGTCGCGCGGCCGCACGATCCGCGAAGTGGTGGTGCTGCTGTCGGTCGCGGCGCCGCTGATCACGATGCTGTGGTTCACGCTGGTCGGCGGCACCGGAATCGGTCTCGAACTGAAGTCACCCGGTGTGGTGATCGGCCATGGCACGCAACCCGAGGCGCTGCTGTTAGGCGTTGCGCAGGCGATGCCGTTGCGTAATCTGATTTCCGCGTTGTTCCTGTTTCTCAGCTTCTTCTCGGTGGTGACGAACGGCGGTTCGATGGCTTACACCATCGCGATGGCGGTGACCGGCGATCGCGGCGAGCCTGCAAACTGGTTGAAGATTTTCTGGGCGGTCGGCATGGGGCTGGTGGGCGCGGTGTTGATTACGATGGGCGCGGGCGGCGTGAGTGCGTTGCAGTCGTTCATTGTGATTACGGCCGTGCCTGTGTCGATCATCATTCTGCCTTCGCTGTGGGACGCGGTTCGCATCGCCCGCACGATGGCCGCAGAGCAAGGAGTGAAATGATGGCGCACGACGCGATCATGGAAGAACAACGCGAGCACCTTGCGGGATTCGGCGAACCTGTAGACACCGCGGTGCATCCCAGCGCACCGCTACGCAGTCCCGACATCACGAACCGTACCGAGCGTCTCGGCGCGATGCACGGTACCCGTCTGAGCTTCGTGCGTTCGCTCGTGCGACGGATGGCGCACGACAACTGGCGGGTCCGCGTCACGCACATGGATCTCGATGACAACGGCTACGGGGTCTGCATCTATACCATCGAAGCCTATGGCGAGCGCTACAGTCAGGTGATTTTCTCGCAGCATCTCGACGACGCCGAGCGGACCGACCGGGTCATCGCCCAGAAGTGGGACGTTACGTCAGCGCTGATCTGCGGCGTCCCCAGCGCCGCCGACATCGAGTATCTGCGCGGGAATGTACCGTTGCAGGAAGCGGGACGTCTGCGTGCAAACGACCTCGTCCTGTGCCGCGCGAACAAGAGCGTGCGCAACTTTAGCTACGTGGCGGAATGCCTTGCCGCGGGCAGGCAACCCGATCCCGCCATGTTCGAAAGGGTCGGCTATCTGATCCGAACGACCGCGGTGTACGGCAACGGAAAATTCGGCATTGCGGACTATCCGCGGCTCGTCGACAGTCAGGCATTCAATCGCGGGTTCTCCGCGCAGATGTGCGCCGTTTTCGTGCTGCGTGACTTCAGCGTGCGGCTTGTCGAGCACGTTGCGGCGCGGCGCAATCCGCGCGCAGCGGTCAAGCTGGCGCACAGCTTCCGACGCTATCTCGGGGTGGGCAATGCAACCGGGCTTGGCATGGCGCCGTTTCTCGTGCGTCATCCGATTCAGGTCGATCAGTGGATACGAGCACGCGAGACCGCGCTTGCTCGCGTGCTCGGCGTTGAATCAGTCGAACCCGCTGCGTTCGGACGCTGTATGGGATTGATCGCGCGTGCGGCACGCCACGTTTCGCAGGTTCACACCGATCATCCGCAGGAAGCGGCCCGCAATACACTAATTCTTGCAGAACTGCCACGGCTGGAGCGTGAACTGCAGAGACGTTACGAGCGAAAAGACACGTTCCGCTGGAGCGAGTTGTTTGCGTGGACGGCCCAGGCGCTTTCCTGTGCGACGCAGGAAGTCTTCGTTACTGTGTTGCTCGAGCTTTATCCGGCCCTGGTGGATTCGATTGAATGTGCGGCGCCGGTGGATGACGTGCTAACACTCAATCCAGACATGTCCGTTGGTGAATTGCTCAAGATTGTTGAACAGGACTACCGATGGGTATTTGAACAACCCGAAGTGCAACGTGACGACGATCATTTCTTCTGGTACAGGTCAGCGGAAAAGGAAGAGCCCAGGCTTGGCGTGCGTGTCGAGGAAAGGGGGGCTGAGCGGGAGGTGCCACTGGATATTGCGCGCCAGGTGCTGCGCCTGCACACGAAACTGAAAGCGGAAGCGGACGGCTTGCGTACTGTCGCGGAGTTCGTCGGTGAGGCGCCTGAGCATCGCGCCATCGTGCGGCGAATTCAGACGCTCGCATCGCACGCTTACGGCGAAATCCGTCACAACCTGCTTGCGCGAGACATGCTGCCGATCGATCTGATGCGAGCCAAGCTGTCCATGTTCGGTGCGAGCAAGTTCGATCCGAAGTCGAATCTTTGGGTTCGGGTCACGCTCTTTCAGGGAGCCCCGACGCTCGATGATCTGTCGCCGGAGATGGTCGACGATTGGGCGTTTCCGTGTGTGCCGGGCGGCCACGAGATAGGGGGGCTTTAACGTGAAAATGGCAATTAACGAATTGAGCTCATTGTGCCGTAGCGCGCTGGAAGGCAGCGGCTGGGCGCAAGGCGACTATGAGGACGCTGCGGAAGCTGCGGTATGGCTGCAGGCGATGGCCTTCGACGGCATGGATGCAATCGGCGCGCTGCTGGGCGCCGCGCGGCAGGAGACATACTGCATCGAGCCGGCGCTTGCGGGCGCGCGGGACACAGGCGCACAGCGAGCAACATCCTGTGCCGGGTTCGCTGGCTGCCTGCTCGCATTTGAGCTGGCGTGGGCGCGGGCAACGCGGGCTGGCGTGGGCACCGTGCGCGTATCCAATGCGTTGTCGCCGCGTTTGGCCCTATATGGCCTGAAGGTCATGTGTGCGCGCGGTCGCCGGTTCGATCTTTCGTGGGCAGACGCTGCAGGCCGGCATTTCGCCACCGCTTCCGGACACGACGAATATCCAGACTACCTGGGTTTCAGCGCCGAGGCAACGACCACGGCGCCGGAACTCACAGTCTGCTGCATGGCGGACGAGGCGGCATCGAAGGCATCACCTGCCAGGGACGTGCCGCTCGCCGGAGCGATCGATCAGGCGGAACTGGAGGCGCGTTATCGCGACGCCTTGTGGCGCGGCATCGAGGTCCATACTTCGGATCTCGACCGGTTGATTGCGTGGAAGGACAAGGTGCTTGTCCCAGCCACGCAGGCGTCGCGAGAACACGGTGCTGGAGGCGCGGATGACGGATTCTAAGGTGCATGCGGAGCGTGCCGGCAACGTCGGCGTAATCAGGACCGGTCTGCCGGAAAGCGCCACGCAGCTTTTTGAATGGGCGGTCCTCAGCAACGGCACGCTCTATACGGCGCAGATACCGGTGGGCGCCGATGGTGTTGTCGTTGCGGGGGGTATCGAGAAGCAGGCACAGCAGGTCTTCGAAAATTTGATGCAGACGCTTGCCGCGGCCGGGGCGTCATATCGTGACGTTGCGCAGGTTCTCATCTATGTGACGGATCGGGCGTGGTTGCCGGCCGTCAATGCAGCGTATCGAGAGCATTTCTCGGCGCCGTTTCCAAACCGCGCATCGTTCGTCGTGGCCGGCCTTGCTCGTGAGGATATGTTGATAGAAATTGTGGCGTATGCCTGCGCGACACCGCAGTCGCGCGCGATGCTCCAGGCGAATAGAGAGGACGTATCAGCAGAAGTGGGGGCTGGACGTTCGCCGCAGGGAGGCATGAACGTCCAGAATGCGCATGATAGCCGTCTCACCAACGCCGATATCTGAATGTCTGCAATGGCCGATGTCCTGCCGAGCAACCAGAAGGCGTTAGCGACCGTTGTACCCTGGAAGCTGCCGTAGACGAGGCGCGGCATCGAACGGCGGTTGAGGGTCGATCAGCGGCATTCGAACCGCGCGTCTCGCAGGCGCCTGCCAAACCTGAATTTTCCTTTCCAGATTTTTCGTCTTTAGCAGGCCGTTGAAATATCCGTCGTTGATGCGCTCAGGTGCATTACGACGGATGCTCGGTTCGCATTTTTGAAACGCGGAACACGTTTGCGGGCATTCGACGTTGCTCGCGGGTTCGCCATATCGGTGTTATCCATTGCTTCCTGCTCCTCAACCGGCAAGTGTGCGCATACGCGTCAGGTTGTAGCCGACCTGCGTCAACACGAAGAGCTGGTCTACGCGTTCAAGTCCTCGATACATCGCTTGTCGAATTCGTCCGACTGTCTTGCCCCATCCGAACACCTGCTCAATGCGCTTACGTTTTTGCTGGCTGACCGCGTAACCCGGCCAACGCGTAGTTCGCTCGTCAATTGCTGAACCGCCTGGACGCCCATCGTTTTGTGCCACATGCGGCGTGACACGATTCGCGCGACAACTGCCGACGAAGCCGGCGGTGTCGTAGTTCTTGTCCGCGCCGACTGTGATGCCGAGCGGCGCAACACTTGCGGCATCGGCAAGCATCCGCCCGGCCGCGTCGCGCTCGGCGGTGCCCGTCGCCAGCGTCACCTGTGCGTTGACCACCAGGCCATGCCGGTTGTCGGTCAGCACGTGGCCCATATAACAGAGCATCGCTCCGGTTCCTTTGCTCTTGCGAAACAGGCGCGCCTGCTCGTCCGTCGTGGATTGGTGCGTCTCGTTACTGCGCTTCTGTCCGTGCCAGTTGTCATTCGGCGCGGGCGGTTCGTCAGGAGGCGTGTCGTCTTTGTCCGGACTTGCCTTGGGCACAAAGCTCTTGTGCCCGGCCCATGCCTGAATCAACGTGCCGTCAACGCTAAAGTGCTCTCCAGAAAGATATCCGCGCTCGCGCGCGGTCTCGACTGTCTCGTTGAAGAGCAACACCAGCACATCGTGTTCGAGCAACCGGTCGCGGTTCTTGCTGAACGTCGAGTGGTCCCACACGGTCCCGTCCATCGGCAGGCCGACGAACCAGCGGAACAACATGTTGTAGGAAATCTGTTCCACCAGCATGCGCTCGCTACGAACTGAGTACAGCACCTGCAGCAAAAGAGCGCACCAGCTTCTCCGGCGCGATGCTCGGCCGGCCACCTTTCGCGTCAGCTTCGTACATCCGCGCGAAAACGTCGTCCATGCGCTTGAGCGCGTCATTGAGCCAACTGCGAATCGGACGCAACGGATGGTCCTTCGGCACGAAATCATCCAGCTTCAACACGGTGAACATTGACTCGGTAAAACCATCTGGCCCACGCATCCGTTCCATCTCGCTCTCATTGATGACATCAGTTCAACGTTTACGCCTGCGTCCCGGATGACCGCTACATGAGGTATTTCACCGGCCTGTTAGACATTAGATGTGGATCCGCTCCACCTCGTCCGGGCTGATGTCGTCATGCCGCCGGTCATACCGCTGCGTGGTGCGCGTCGATGCATGGTTCGCCATCACGGCGGCGTTCTCCAGGTCCCGCCGTTTTTCAGGTACGCGGTGATCTTGGTCGCGCGGAACGTTTGGTTGCCGATCCGGGTATGGACGCCGGCCGCGAGCGCGCGCCGACGCACCTGGACCGCGCGCTCAGGTGCCGGCCGGAATCTTCCCCCTCGGAACGGTCCGGGCTTTTCCCGGCCGGTCCCGCACGGGACCGGCTTCTTTTCGCCCGTCAACTCCCGACGCGAACGAACTTACCGCCAGTGCGGCATCTCGGTTGCCGCGTTGCCCGACATCCAGGGCGAGAAGTTCAAGGAAGACGTCCAGTGCGTGCAGGCCGTGCACCTGACAAAAGCCGTCCAGGACTTCTGTGATGGCACGGTTCAACGTCTGCGGCGTCCGCGTGCTGGCGATATGCGAACTACCCCTTGCCAGCTCCAGCATGTAACTCACCCGGCCTTGCGCCTTCGCGGCGCCGGTAATATTTTTCTTCAACATTCAGGCCCTCTCTTTCTGTTTTTTTATAAATCGCTTTCGCCGGCACACGGTTCCGTCTGCAATCGCAATTTACTCATGATCGCGCCCGAAATCACTCCGGCGAAAAACGAACCATCAGTCCCGGGACTATCGCCATTTCGAAAGGCTGGGACTGGCCGATACTGTTGAAAAAGTCGCCGCGTGGCTTTTTCAGTTCGCTCGCAAGAAAACCGACCTCTCAGATCGGCCTGCAAACCGTTCGCGAACAGTCGTCAAGGGTAAGAAGACCCCCGAAAACCTCGCGACAGAGACGAATAGCGACTTTTTCAACAGCATCGGCCAGCAACAGACGTTAGTCAGCGCCGTCGGTCGGACATTCGAACGTCGGCCATGCCGGGATAGGAGACATTCACTACAAGCTGATCCGGCGAGTCCTCGGCCATCGCTGCTGTTCCAATGGCCAGCGACTGAGTCGACAGGAATCGCGGTGACTACCGCTCGGCTTCCGTCTCAGACTTCTTTGTCGAGCCGCGCTGCGCACGCATCAGGATGCTGCTCGGAGGCGCCTCCTCGCGCATCCGGTAGTCGGTGGGTGTCGTCGCCAGATATTTTCTGAACAGCCTGGACAACTGACCGCCGCTGCCGATCCCGCAGCGGCGGGCGATTTTGTCGACCGGCAAACGTGATTCGACGAGCATCCGACAGCTTATGTTCAGGCGCGCGCGAAGCAGATAGTTGGAGGGTGTCATGCCGATTTCGCTCTTGAAGCGCCGCAGGAAGTTGCGCTCGCTCATCGCTGCGACCTGCGCGGCGTCGTCGATAGAGATGGGACGATCGACGTTTGCCTCCAGCCAGCGCGCCGACGCCATAATCTTCTCGCTCACGCGAGGCGCCACGCCGCGCGTCATGGATGAGTTGAAGGTCGTCTCGCGTTGCGGCGCAATCGTTTCTGCGACTTGCCGCGCCAGCTCGGGCCCAATATCCTCTTCGACGATGCGTAGTGCCGTGCATACGGCAGTAGGCGCTTCGCCAAGCGGCGTTGCCGGATAAAGGTCGTGCGCTTCGTTGCTGCCATATAGATGCGCGTAATAGCGGCTGGGAAGCCTCGCCGCATCCAGAAGCAGTCGTCCTTCTGCGATGGGATGAACAATCTCGCTGAAGGGATGCCTACGGCGCAGCCAATTGCCAAGGCGTTCGTCGGGGCACGCCTGCTGCACGCCCGCGCCACCTGCAATGAACAGCAGGTGCCTGTCATTCGTACCTCGGTGCGACTCGACGCTCTCCGTCCAGACAAACACCGACGACGAGCTTGCGATGCGGCCACCCCCAGCCGAAAGCAGCGAAACGTCATAGTGTGCGCGACCCGATCGTTGCGATACGATGAGCGCGTTTGCCTTCCGGAAGATCTCGATAAGCGCTGCAATCTTTGGCAGCGTAAAGCTATTGAACAACGCGATGTCGACACGAGTCATCTCGCTCGTTTGCGTCGCCACGAAAGAATGCCGCGACCAGCGCGGCAGAGAAGGTACCAGCTCCAATTGTTTTTCCTCGGACTTTTTTGAGCCTGTGATGCTCCTTTTGAATACTTTGTCTTTTTCTTATAATTCGTGACGCAAGAGAAAATTACTTGATTGTTTGCCCCTCGGCTATCCGAAATTAGTCACGCATGGAAATTTACGCATGGATCTGCCAGACCGATCAGTGAATGTGGCTGCCCAAGGCGCGTCGGACGAGCACGCGGCGGATATCGAAGGCGGGTTCTCATGGCTGGACCTTGCGACGACCGATGTAGAGGACGCCGCAGGCGTTCAGCGTCGATGGATGCCAACCGAGTACGACCAGGTTGATGGAGGCGCGTTTGCCGGCCGGTTTCAGCAACTGGGTTTTCAAGACACACTCGTGGCGGCTGAACGACAGAATCGCACCGTGCTGAAGCGGCTACATTTCCCGCCCGATTATTGCTCGGTGTGCTTCGTCCGTTCGGTCTCAGGTCAGGCACGCTGCGACCTCGATGCGATTTCGCAAGGGACTGTCGCCTACCTACCGGCGAACAACGAGTACGAAGTGCTTTTGCCGCCAAGCGAGATAGCCTATTTTCGGATCCTCCAGGATCGCTTTTTACAAGCAGCAGACACCTTGGGTTACGACTTGGCGGGAGACGGGGGCCAAGCGCTGATGTTCGATAGCATTGATTCCAGTGATCTGAACGACATGCTCGAGACCTTGATGTCGCTTCGACATTCGCCTGATTCAAGCCAGCTTGAGGCATTGAATCACGAATACCTGGAAAAGGTCGTGGTAGAGCGAACGCTCCGCATCCTTTCCAACTCGACCGCAAGGTCCTCTCAGATGCCGTCGGGTAGTGCGTATCGAATCACCCAAGCCGCGCAAGCATTGCTTGAAAGCAGCCCCGACGAGCCGTTGACGGTAATGACTTTGTGTCAGGGGCTGGGAGTCAGCCGTGCCTCGCTTCAGCGCTCCTTCTTGCAGATTCATGGTGTCGCGCCGCTTGCCTACTTGAGGATGCGCCGGCTCAATTGCGCGCGGCGCGCCCTGAAAGCGGCGCGCGGTACAAACGCCACGGTGACGGCCATCGCTATGCACTGGGGATTCTTTCATTTTGCCAGATTCGCGCAAGATTACTTGTGCCAATTTGGCGAACTTCCCTCCACGACACTCGGCAGGTCGGGCAGGGCGAAGTCCGCGCCTGGCTGATCGCCAAAGGTTGCGCCTGCCGATCACATATTGGCCAACGAAATGCATGAGTGACCGCTGCACCTTGAAATCTGCCCTTGAAATGGCACCTGGTGCAGCGTCCGGAATGGGTCGAAATGTGCCTGCCGAACGATCCAGCTTAGCGTGCCCATCTTTTGCAACGCGGCAGAGAACGTCCGACATCAATCGGAAAATGCTGAACCCTTCAGCTTTGTTCATGTATCGGCACCACCTGAGGGTCGCCTAACCTAGCTCGCAGCACGGCGTTCTCAGCCAGCAAAACCTCATTGATCGACGCGAGTCGACTCACATCGGAGCGGAGGCTCGCGGTCTCCTGGCGAAGGTCGCGGGTCTTATCGCGCTCTGTCTTGAGTTCCAGTCGCTTTATGTCGCGCTGTGCGCGGCTGCCGTAGAACACATTAAAGATGTCAACGTTGCGACTATAAAGTCGTCAACTCGGGACTTCGTGCGCCCCGATAGCGTGGTGAGCCATACTCAGTATGGGTTTGCCGGAGGCGAAATAAAGTCGTCACTTCGCTCTTGATATGAGGCCTTCGACGCACGCCCGCCGACGGTGGCCAAGGAATATTGCGGCCGACGTATGCCGACCGCATCGGGCAGCACGCGGCCAATTGCGGCCGTTGGTCAAGTCTTTGAGTCGGACGCTTAAACGTCGTTTTCTTGGTTGGCTGCTGACATTCGAACGCCAGTCGTGGTCGTCGCGATATCAGCCTAAGGACGGCCGCTTGCAGCGTATCGCGGGTACTGGCGTCACCGTCACCGCTGTGGTGCCGCGGCCAACGCGCTGCAAGTTTTAGGGCGACTCGATTGAGAAGCAGCCCGAGGGCAATTGCGTCACGCAAGAGGAAGTCAATCAAGGTTTCCTGAACCCGGACCCGTAGTGACTGCGTCGACTTTTGAACAGTCCCTCTTGCCCTGGTTCAGAATCGGCCGGCTCGAAAGTCAGCGAACGCTTGCTGGATTTCCGCCTGCGTGTTCATAACAAAGGGACCTCCAAACGCGATCGGCTCACGCAGAGGCTGGGCGGCGAAAAGAAGAAAGCGGCCGGCATTGCCACGCGCCGTTATGGTAAGTTCCGACGATCCCGGCTCCTTCGATCGCGTCAACCAGCCAAGCTGGCTGGCCTCCAAAAGGTCGTCGGCGGGCCCGATCTCGACCGCACCTTCGAGGACGTAGACAAAGGCATTGTCGGTCGCTGGAAACGAGTGCCGAAACGCGCCACCGTTTTCGACCTGCACCTCGAGCATCGTTACAGGATGGTGGTTGAGCGTGGTCGAGACCCTATCGGCGTAGGCGCCGGAAAAGATCCTGACTTCAACGCCGTCCTCACTCCAGACTGGCAGGACGGAAGCCACCAGATCCTGATACCGTGGAACAGCCATCTTCTCCGCGGCAGGCAAGTTCACCCAGAGCTGCAGGGTATGGGCTCTTGTGCCGGCCGGAGGGTTTTCCTCATGCTGAATGCCTCGGCCTGCGGTCATCCATTGGACACCGCCGGCACGGATCACCCCTTCGTATCCGGCGTTGTCGCGGTGCTCGATCGACCCCTCGATGACGTATGTGACCGTCTCGATCCCGCGATGCGGGTGAGAAGCGAACGCCCCTTGGGACGTCCAATCCTCGGCCATCAGAACGAAAGGATCCGCGAACGCGGCGTCCGGTGCGTCGATCAAACGCCGAGCGCTGTGTCCGGCAGCTTGCCCGGGCACGAACTCGGGGTTGTCGATGCGGGCTACTTCTCGAACGAACGTCGGTTTGGGAGTGCTCATCCTGTATCCCTCAAAGACGGCGACCGATCGGCAGGCGCACGATGCCCGCAGCTCAGGTCTTATTCGCGGACGATCCGGCGGACGAAGTGCAATTCCACAGCCGAAAGAGGGCCGCCGAGCTGTTGCATCGCACCGCCGTCCGCGAGAGAACCGAGGTCGAGCGCGACCAGGCCCGTCGAATTAATAAGTTCGACCACGAGCGCCTTGGCATCGCGATCGTCGCCCGACACGAACAGTACGGTCTTCGGCTTCTGTGGCGAGAAATCCTGTATCCAGGCCATCGGCATATTGCTGATCGACTTCACCAGCCTGGCCCCGGGCGCCATTGCGGCGACTGTCTCGCTCGACGTGCGGCCCTCCAGCGCGGCAACCGATCTCGCTACGCCGACAGCGCTGATGTCCGGTTCCTCGCCCATGTGGGCGTTCGTCCCGTCGACGAAGATGCGGCCGCTCCAGTCGATACCCTTGAGCGCCTCCGGCGCATCCGCCCAATTCGTGGCGAGGATCACCACATCGCATTCCGCAGCGTCCTGCCTGGATCCTGCGCTGGCGGCCGGACCCAGATCGGCGACGAGCCCCGCTAACGCCTCCGGCCCCCGCGAACTGGACAGGACGACCTCATGGCCCGCACCGAGAAAATGACGACCCATGGTCGTAGCCATGCGACCGGCGCCGATAAACCCAACTTTCATGACCGTTTCTCCGAGATCAACCGACGACTCGAGCAGCCGCGGCCGATGCAATCACTTCGCCGAACGCCTCCACCGCCGTCTCGCCTGACATTCCAGCGCGCGCCGATCCGGCGAGTACGATGTCCAGATCTGTAATTCCGATGAACCCCAGCACCTGACGGAGGTAGCTGCTGGCGTGATCGTAGCCTTCGATCGGAGAGCCAGGACTGAAATCACCCCCGCTCGCAAGAATGACGGTGGCCTTCTTGCCGGTTAGCTGCCCGACATTGTCGACAACCGTGACGCCGACCCGGACGATATGGTCGATGTAGGCCTTCAGCACCGCCGGGATGGTGAAGTTGTACATCGGTGTGGCGATGATGATGCGATCAGCTGCCTGCAACTCGGCGACCAAATCGTTGGAAATCTTGATGGCGGCAGCGCTCTCCGGCGAATGTTGCTCCGGGGGCATAAACGCGCCGCCAATCCATGGCAGATCGACAAACGGCAGATTGGTCTTCATCAGATCGCGTTCAATGGCTTTGCCGCCGGGGTGTGCGGCCAGCCATTTCTCGACGAACACCGCCGAGAGCTTGCGGGAGGTCGAGTATTCGTGGCGAGGGCTTACCTGTATCGCGAGAAGTGTCGGCATTTCGATCTGTTTCCTATCAGCTTTGAAGCGTTGCCCAAGTGGGCTTGCGTGATATGCAAGATAGGGAAAGTGAATCATCTTGAAAACTGACAAAATATCGCTTCTATCCATCTAAGGAGTAGATGACGTGCTCGACACCGTCTCAATCAACCAACTTCACACCTTCGTCGCGGTGTGTGAGGAGATGAGCTTCACGGGCGCGGCCCGCCGGCTTCGGCGAGCCCAATCCGCCGTTAGCCACGCGATCTCCGCCTTGGAAACCGCGCTAGGCCTGGAACTCTTTCAGCGAGATGCCCGGAAGGCCGAGCTCACCGCTGCAGGACGGGGCCTTCTTCCTGACGCGCAAGCCGTGATTGCACGTATGGAAGAGATGAAGAACCGGGCGAAGTCGATGTCGGCGGAAGGCGTGCCGAGCCTCTCAATCGCCGTCGATACGTATTTCCCAAGGGGGCGCCTGATCGACTGCCTGCGTGCGCTCGAACGCGAATCGCCAACGGCCGCCATTAGCCTGCGCATGACCACCATGCAGGGTGGTGAGGCGCTGGTACTGGCAGGCAGCTGCTCGCTAGCGGTCACCGTTTCAGACGTGCCCGAGATCAAGAAAGGTGCGATCGAAAGGCACTGGCTTTGCGAAGTAGAGATGGTCACCGTGTGTGCGCCGACCCATCCGTTAGCGAATATCGAGCGGCCAATCTCCCTCGAACAATTTGGTCAGCATGTGCAGTTGGTGGTGACAGACAACCAGCCGGGTGCAGAGAAGATCCAGATGGGCGTAGCAGGAGAGCGCCAGTGGCTCGTCAACGACCTCGGCGCGAAACGTGACCTTCTGATTTCGGGGCTCAGCTGGGGCCACATGCCTGCGAACTTGGTCGCTGAAGACCTGGCTGTTGGTAGTTTGGTCGAGCTTCGTCGCCGAGCATGGCACCTCCGCCCTCTTGTGTTTGTCCTCTCGCGCATGCGCGGCAGCGAGCTTTCTCCGTTTGAAGAGCGTGCCGTACAGCTTCTGGCGGATCGGGCGATGTCAGACTCTTCGCAATATCCTTGAGATCGGACATTCAGTCCCGTGCGCGGCCAAATTCGGCTTGAGCGCGTTCCAGTTCAGCGCCATAGGTCAGCGCCCAAGTTTGCACCCATTGGGGAGGTCGACATGAAGTTGGTGCCGGGATCTGTCAGGGCTTCACGAACCGATAGGCGAAGCGATCGGTCTCGCCCTTGATCGCAGGATCGAACACCTTGATCGAATGCGGATCGTCCTTATTCGCGAGCATGGTGCTTTCCGCGTCCAGTACGAAGCCGGCGGCCTCCACCTCCTCGCGAACGGACTCAGGCTCGATCCGATGCAGCGACTGGGCGTCGCTCGTGCCCTGCCCGACGGCGGCGGCGTGGTCCACGATGACGTAGTACCCGCCGGGCTTGAGCTGCTCGTAGACCACTCGATTGAAGTGGGCCGCCGTCGCGCCCCTGGCCTGCATCAGCGGTGTGTGGAGATCGTGATAGAACAGATGCAGCCAGAGGACATCCGCTGGTTGCGTGACCTTCGGCATCGCGATGAAATCCGCCGAGACGGCTTCCACGTTCTCTCGGCCCGGCTCCGTTGCAAGCGTTCGCATGCGGCCGACCGGATCGTTCTTGAAGTGGGCGACTTCGGCCGGTACGAAGCTGTAGACCCGTCCTTTGGGTCCCACGATGTCGGAGAAGAGACGGGTCCAGTCGCCGTCGCCTGGGTAAACGTCGATGACGGTGGAGTCCGCACAGACTCGTGCAAACCGGATCAACTCGGATAGCTTGGGTTGGTCGTACATAGAGATTTCCTTTACGGTTGGGTATTCGACGAGCGCGCGGCATGCGAGGGGACGATCCACGGCTGATCCACCGTCTATCCCGACCCGATGGCCGCAGATGGCCAGCGCTACGCCGGCCCGGACGTGTCCGTCTGCGAGGCCCGCGCCAGTGCTTGCGTGTCGATGTACTCCCGGATGCTCGTCAGTTTGCCGTCACGGACCGTGATGGCGAAGATCCAGTTGTCCTCGAACGTCTTGTTCGTGGCTTTGATCGTCCCCCTGGCGAAGCCGACGACCACGACCCTGTCTCCTTGCGCGATGAACTCCCGGGGTTCCGTGGACGTTTCTATCGACTTGGATGCGGTCTCAAGCAAATCCGCCAGCCCCGCGTGTCCGCGGCGCGTTCCGGCCAATGGCCAGTCCTCGCCCGGAATGATCCACTCGATGTCTTCGGCGGCCAGCGCCAGCAGACCCTTTCTGTCGCCGCGGCCGATCGCGGCGAAGAAGTCCTTCACGGTCTGGACGTTCTTATCGGTACTCATCGGATTTTCTCCATTTCTCTCGGATCGGGTCGCGCGCGAAGTGTCTCAATCAGGCTCGCCGTCAATATCCGTCGCCCCTATCGGCCTGTCGTCGGTCACGTCGATCAAACGCCTCAACAAGCGCCCGGCCGATATTGCAGAAACGTGGTCCCACGACTGGCGCGGCTTGTGGGCCAGCCACGGGAGCGCGCCGGGGTCAGACCTGCGCCATGCCTCCATCAACGGCGAGATCCACACCCGTGATGTAGGAACTTTCATCGGAAGCGAGGAACGTGACTGCCGCCGCGATTTCCTCGGGCATGCCTCTGCGGCCCATCGGGATCTGCGCGGTGAACTGTGCGACTGCCTGCTCGGCCTGTTCAGCGGTAAGGCCTGTCGTCGTCGCCAAGGCCGGGGTGTCGATCGCTCCGGGACTCATGGCATTCACGCGGATCTTGCGGTCTTTCAATTCCATAGTCCAGCCGCGCGCGAAGTTGCGTACAGCCGCCTTACTCGCGGCGTAAGCAGTAAATCCCGGAAGCCCGAGCACGTTTGAGACCGAAGAGTTCAGGATGATCGAACCGCCGTCTCTGAAGAGGGGAAGGGCCTTCTGCACCGTAAAGAACATTCCCTTCACGTTCACGTCGAAGGTCTGGTCGAAATGGCCCTCGGTAGCTACCGCGAGCGGCGCGATTGTCCCTGCGCCCGCGTTCGCGAAGAGAACGTCAATGTGACCATGCTTCTCTTTCACCACGGCATACAGCCGGTCCAGATCTTCCAGGCTCGACACGTCGCCCACGACCGTCGTAACGTTTCTCTCGATGGTGGCGGCGGCCTCCTGCAGCTCTTTCTCTCGCCGCCCGGTGATCACGACGTGCGCACCTTCTTCCACGAAGCGCCTGGCTGTGGCCAAGCCAATCCCGCTGCTTCCGCCCGTGACGACTGCAACCTTGCCTTCCAATTTCTTCATGATCTTTCGCCTTTCGTTTGAGGTGTCAGCAGCGCCGCTGTTCCCATGGGTACAAAGGCGCTGTATCATTTGGACCACCGATCCAGATCCTGATTCGTGACATCCGGATCAGTGATCCAAATATACGGATCAGCGATCCGTTTGTCAAGGGACCCCATGCGAGCCGACGCCCAAAAAAATTACAGCCATCTACTTGCAGTCGCGCACGACGTTGTCGCCGAGCACGGTGTCGACGCGTCGATGCGAGATATCGCCCGCCGGGCTGGCGTCGGGTTGGCGACACTGCTGCGTCATTTCCCGACGCGAGAAGCCTTGTTCGACGCGTTGTTGTGTACGAATCTGGACGAACTGACGCGGAAGGCAGGCGAACTCGAAACGTCGGACTCACCTGACGAAGCGCTCGTGTCCTGGTTTCGCGAATGGATCGCATTTGCCCAAAGCTATAGGGGCGTTGTCGCCCTGATGGCGGCAGCTCATACCAACCCGGACTCCGCGCTTTACGCTTCATGCGCAGCCGTGCACTCAGCGAGCGCACGGCTGTTGCTGCGTGCCCAAGCCACGGGGACAGCACGTGCCGATATGAATGGGGACGACATGTTCGGCCTGATGGCAGCGCTCGGCTGGCTTGTTGATCTGCCCTCATTCGCGCCACGGGCAGATCATCTTGTTCACCTTATTACGAGCGCCATCCTGACAAACCGGCCCGGCAACGACGTCAAAAAGAAAGATGTCAAAAAGGCCATGCGCTGAGTCGGATCGGCCTGGAAGGATTGCTGGGGGTCAGTCGAACTTGACCAAGTCCTTGAAGATCAGTTGACTCCAGCTATTGCCGCGTGCCAGAGCCTATTCGTCGGAAGTTCATAGCGGACCACGGCGAGAACATGATCGTCGACGTGGGTCTCCCGCAGCTCGGCATCGGTCGCGGCAAGCTTGCCAAGAGTTGATGCCAGGTCAGCAGCTCGAACTGCCGTGTATCGCTCAATCGCGCTAGTGAGCGTTTGGGGTACGAGGGCACGCGTGGCGACGAGGCACGGGAGCATCCGCTTCCAGTTCTCGATCCACACGCGAGAAGCAGCGATTTCAGCCGACGAAACTTCCCTGACCGTCGTAGAACACATTAAAGATGTCAACGTTGCGCCTATAAGGTCGCCAACTCGGCACTACGGATCGCCCCTATAGCGTGGCGAGCAATACTCAGCATGGGTTTGCTAGACGCGAAATAAAGTCGTCACTTTGCTCTTAAGATGCGGCCTTCGACGCACGGCCCCCGCCGGTGGTCGAGGAATATTGCGGTCGAAGTATGCCGACCGCATCGGGCAGCACGCGGCCA